>NZ_JAUTAX010000001.1:0-5243061 GCF_030818825.1 Flavobacterium sp. SORGH_AS_0622 | reverse complement strand
CGACTGGAGCAACGGGTGCAACTGGAGCAACGGGTGCAACTGGAGCAGATGGTGCGACTGGAGCAACTGGAGCAGATGGAGCAACTGGAGCAGATGGAGCAACTGGTGCGACTGGAGCAACGGGTGCGACTGGTGCAACTGGTGCGACGGGAGCGACTGGTGCAACTGGAGCAGATGGTGCAACTGGAGCGACTGGTGCGACTGGAGCAGATGGTGCAACTGGAGCGACTGGTGCGACTGGAGCAACTGGTGCGACTGGAGCGACTGGTGCGACTGGAGCAACTGGAGCGACTGGTGCGACTGGAGCAACTGGAGCGACTGGTGCGACTGGAGCAACTGGAGCGACTGGTGCGACTGGTGCGACTGGAGCAACTGGAGCGACTGGTGCGACTGGAGCAGATGGTGCAACTGGAGCGACTGGTGCGACTGGAGCAACTGGAGCGACTGGTGCGACTGGTGCGACTGGAGCAACTGGAGCGACTGGTGCGACTGGAGCGACTGGTGCGACTGGAGCAACTGGAGCGACTGGTGCGACTGGTGCGACTGGAGCAACTGGTGCGACTGGAGCAACTGGAGCGACTGGAGCAACTGGAGCGACTGGAGCAACTGGAGCGACTGGAGCAACTGGAGCGACTGGTGCGACTGGTGCGACTGGAGCAACTGGTGCGACTGGTGCAACTGGAGCGACTGGTGCGACTGGTGCGACTGGAGCAACTGGAGCGACTGGAGCGACTGGTGCGACTGGTGCGACTGGTGCGACTGGTGCGACTGGAGCAACTGGTGCGACTGGAGCAACTGGAGCGACTGGTGCGACTGGTGCGACTGGAGCAACTGGTGCGACTGGAGCAACTGGAGCGACTGGTGCGACTGGTGCGACTGGAGCAACTGGAGCGACTGGTGCGACTGGAGCGACTGGAGCGACTGGTGCGACTGGTGCGACTGGTGCGACTGGAGCGACTGGTGCGACTGGTGCGACTGGTGCGACTGGAGCGACTGGAGCAACTGGTGCGACTGGTGCGACTGGAGCAACTGGTGCGACTGGTGCGACTGGAGCAACTGGTGCGACTGGTGCGACTGGTGCGACTGGAGCGACTGGACTTTCAGTTCCACAAACAATAACTAAAGGAAGTTTGTTAGCAGGAAGCTCTGTAGTTACAGTAACAGGAAGCGGTAAAGTATTAGATGCAGATATTACTGTTGATGTTGTAAAGAAAGATCTTACTACTACAACACCTACAGTTCTTAAAATTACAAATGGCGTAGGTGCAACACTTACTAATGCGGAAATCAATATGATACCTGGTGCTTTCAATACAACTTTAAATACTGATAAAACAGGGAATATTGTTTGGGCACCTATTCAAAATTGGTTATTAGATGGCAACAGCAATGGCGCTATTAAAACACTTGGTACAAATGACAACATTGATTTACCTTTTGTAACTAATAATACTGAAAGAATGAGAATAGCAGGAGGTAGTGGCTATATTGGTATAGGCACGCCTTCACCAGTTGCAGGTATACATATGGTACAAGATGCTCCTGATATTAGCAATAGAAGTATTTTTAGAATATCAACTTATACATCATCTCCAACATCATATTCACCTACTATAATTTTTGACAGACAGCGTGGTTCTGCCGCATCTCCTGCTCCTTTAATAACTGGAGACGCCTTAGGATCAATAAGTATGAGAGGAAATACGAGCAGTAGCGTATTAACTGTTTTATCAACAATTGCAAGTTATTATAAAGGTTCTACAGCAACACCTAAATTGAGTGATTTAAAATTTGGAACATCGGATGTAGCCGATCAAATGACAATAGATGAAAACGGGAATGTTTATCCTAGAATGGGTGGTACACAAAATTTAGGTACAGCTACAAATAGATGGGCAGCTGTTTTCGCAGTTAACGGTACAATTCAAACGTCAGATATTCGTTTGAAGAAAAATATTACACCTCTTAAATATGGCTTAGCTGATATTCTGAAAATTGATCCTATTTCATACAACTGGAAAGAAGACAATACCGGAAAAGTAAAAATTGGAGTATCTGCACAGCAAGTTCAAACTATTTTACCTGAAGTTGTAAATGTCGCTGATGACGCTAATAAAACACTTGGAGTTAACTATGCTGAAATGGTTCCAGTTTTAATTAATGCTATAAAAGAGCAACAAACTCAAATCGAAGAGTTAAAAGCTTTGGTAAAACAATTAGCTGATAAAAAATAACAAAGATTAGATTCTTAAATAAGAATAAAACTAAAAATCCGATTACGTAATGTAATCGGATTTTTTTATACTTTGTTTCCTTATATTTTTAAATGGTAATTAAACCGTACTATATCTTATTGACAGTCTTATTATGTTGCTTTTCTTGGTAACAAACTTTTCATATTAAATCTTAACGATTCAATATCTGATAAAAACGATCAGTTCTTACTAGCCCTGACAGAAGCGACATCCTTTTTCTGGCTTCTTTAGCCAGGAAAAGATATAGCGAATGGCAGGTTTGTTAGATCTTAAAATAAATAAAAGTTTCTGCTTCTAAGAAATAATTAGATTGCTAGTGGAATATAGGAACTAGATAATTGCTTTTAAAGCCTTCGACTCCGCTCAGCCTGACATCAATAAACAAACGCAAACAGACAAACTTAGCCCCTCAGAACCTAAGCCTCTCAGAACCTCAAAAAAAAAGCACCAACCTTTCGATTGATGCTTTTTGTATTGATTTGAAAAAAATTATTTTTTCTTTCCTTTTGCAGGAGCTTTTGCAGCTTTTGCAGCTTCTTGAGCAGCTTTCATAGCAGCACGAGAGATTCTTACTTGAGCAACAACTGTGTTGTCTGGGTGCATAATTTTGTATTCTGGAGCACCAACTTTAGTAACGTATAATTTGTTACCCATTTCAAGTGGAGTGATGTCAGCTTCAACAAAATCAGGAAGATTTTTAGGTAAAGCTTTAACTTTTAATTTACGAGTGTTTAAACGTAAAACACCACCCGCAAGAACACCTTTAGATGTACCAACGATTTTTACAGGAACTTCCATTGTGATTTCTTTATCATCAAATAATTGGAAGAAGTCAATGTGTAAAATTCTGTCAGATACTGGGTGAACTTGGATATCTTGCAAAATTGCATTGAATGATTTTCCTTTTCCAAGCTCAATCACAACTGTGTGTGCATTTGGAGTGTAAACCAAGTTTTTGAACGCTGCAGCGTCTGCTGAGAAGTGTACTGCTTGATTTCCTCCGTATAACACGCAAGGAACCGCTCCAGCATTACGTAAGGCTTTAGTTGACACTTTGCCCACGCTTTCTCTTTCTGATCCTTTAATTGTAATCGATTTCATTGTAAAAAAATATAGTTATTAAATAAATATTCTATTTTGCTGTAAGCTTTAAGCAATAAGCTTTAGGCTTTTTCAAAATGTGTAACATTGCTTACAGCCAAAGGCTTAAAGCTTACTGCTTTTACATAATGAATTTTCCACTGATGGAATTATTGTGATGAACCATTTGCATAACTTCAGCAAATAAAGGCGCACAGCTTACCACTTTTATTTTGTTGGATTCTTTCTTTAACGGAATAGAATCTGTTACGATTAACTCGGTTAATTTTGAGTTTTCGATTTTCTCATACGCACCGCCAGATAAAATAGCGTGTGTACAAATTGCTCTTACACTTAGTGCTCCTTTTTCGATCATAAGGTCGGCAGCTTTTGCTAAAGTACCACCTGTATCGATCATATCGTCTACCAAGATTACGTTACGTCCTTTTACTTCACCAATCAGCTCCATAGTGTCGATAACGTTGGCTGCTTTTCTTTGTTTGTAACAGATTACAACATCTGATTCTAAAAACTTAGAGTAAGCATATGCTCTTTTTGAACCTCCCATATCTGGAGATGCAATTGTTAGATTTTCTAATTTTAAACTTTCTACGTATGGTAAAAAGATTGTAGATGCAAATAAATGATCTACTGGTTTTTCAAAAAATCCTTGAATTTGGTCTGCGTGCAGATCCATTGTCATGATTCTTGTTGCTCCTGCAGCTGTTAGTAAGTTTGCTACTAATTTAGCTCCAATTGGAACCCTTGGTTTGTCTTTTCTATCCTGTCTTGCCCAACCAAAATAAGGCATTACAGCTGTAATATGTCTTGCAGATGCACGTTTTGCGGCATCAATCATTAACAACAATTCCATCAGATTATCTGCACTTGGAAAAGTCGAACATACGATGAATACTCGTAAACCTCTAATTGACTCTTCGTAAGATGGCTGAAATTCTCCATCACTATACGTTGACATCGTTACTTTTCCTAACGGAATTCCGTACTCTTTTGCAATTTTTTCTGCAAGATAAACACTTTGTGAACAAGCAAAAATTTTAGCTTCTGGTTCTAGGTGCGACATTATAATTTGTTGTTTTTGCTCCGCTGCGCTTGTATTATTTGGCCTTCCTATTTTTGGTAAAGCAAAATGCATATAAATGCCTCGGGTGTAGTTAGTTGTGTGTGCTTCGTTTTAACGAGCTGCAAATTTAGAAAATTTATTGGACACTGAAAGGAAAAATTTAAGTATTTTTAGTAGTTGATTTAATTTTATTTTTTACATTTGCACCGTGTTAAAGGAATGACGCCATTTATGACTTCATTCTATTGCGTTAAATAAGTCATTTATGGTTTATTTTTCGTCTGCTAAGCCCGGATGGCGGAATTGGTAGACGCGCTGGTCTCAAACACCTGTGGGAAACCGTGCCGGTTCGACTCCGGCTCCGGGTACAAAAACCTCTTCTTAACGGAAGAGGTTTTTTTGGTTTTATGCTATACCTGATTTAACCGCAAAGAGCGCAAGGAAAAATGCGCAAAGGTTCGCAAAGATTTAATAAAACTTTGCGAACCTTTGCGTAAAACCCAGCGTTCTTTGCGTTTAAACTACTTCACAGCTCGCCTCATGCAGAACAGGAAAGTTGCAGGAATTAGCAATAAAGCACAATTGATTTGCTTTTTTATGAAGTTCTAATGCCAACTCTATTTTGTCTGAATTAGCAATAATAATTTTTGGTTTTAATTTTACCTCAACAAAACACCCGCTTCCATCGGGATTTACTTCGAGTGCTGCTTCGGCATTATCTGAATATTCGAGAACTTCTATTCCGTTCTGAGAACAGACATATAAATACGACATCATATGGCACGAGACCAAACTACTCAATAATAAATCTTCTGGATTGTACAATTCTGGATCGCCTTTGAATGCTTTTGCTGCCGAGACATTTAAGATTGGCTTTCCTTCAATTTTTATTTGATGGTTTTTAGTAAATCTTGAAACTGGTTCTTTTTGATTTTTGTTTGAAGTCCAATTTAGTGCTGCTTTGAATAGATGTTTCATTTTACTTTGTTTTCTCTTGCTAAGTTAAGATTTATAAGTTGTGATTATTTAATCTCGCAAAGTCGCAGAGTTTTTTATGGAAATTTCTCTTTCGTCGAAATTGTGAGATTCGTGCTAATCCATGTAATTCGTGGCGGAGCTTTCAATCATAAAAAAACCTCGAAAGCATCACTTTCGAGGTTTTCTAGAGAATTGAACTAATTAACAAATTCTAAAAATTATTTTTTTACTGAAAACTTAAAAGTTGTTTTCGTTTTATAATTTTCTCCCGGGTTTAAAACCGTTGTTGGGAAATTTTTCTGGTTTGGAGAATCTGGATAATGTTCTGTTTCTAGACATAATCCAGTTCTGTGTGCAAAAGTTCCTCCGTTTGGCATTGGTAAAGTTCCGTCAAGGAAATTCCCTGAGTAAAACTGAATTCCAGGTTCGTCTGTTGTCATTTCCAAAACTCTTCCGCTTGGCGCGTGATATACTTTTGCAATGATTGTTTTTCCTTTTTCAGGATTGTTCAAAACCCAACAGTGATCGTAACCTTTTCCTCTTTCTAATTGTTCGTTTTTCGCTTCGATGTCTTTTCCAATTAATTTTGGTTTTCTGAAATCGAAAGGCGTATTGGCAACATCTTCTAGTTTTCCTGTCGGAATTAACGTTGCATCAACCGGAACTAATTTATCTGCATTCAAAGTCAATTCATGATCTAAGATTGTTTTGGTAAAATCTCCAGACAAATTGAAATAAGAATGCTGCGTTAAATTTATAACTGTTTTCTTATCAGTAGTTGCTTCGTAAAGAACATCTAACTGATTATCATTTGTCAATGTATACGTTACAAAAACTTTTAAATTCCCAGGGTAACCTTCTTCCATATCTTTACTTAAGTATGATAATTTCAAAGAAGCTGTGTTTCCTGATTTCACCTCATCGGCTTTCCAAACAACATTAAAATATCCTTGCGGTCCACCGTGCAAAGCATTTGGTGCGTTATTGATTGCTAATGAATATTCTTTTCCGTCTAAAGTGAATTTTCCTTTAGCAATTCGGTTTCCATATCTTCCGATTAAAGCTCCAAAAAACGGATTTTCTTTTTCATATTGTGCCAAAGAATTAAATCCAATTACAACATTTTCAGAAACGCCGTCTTTATTAGGCACTTTTAAATCTGTAATTCTACCGCCAAAAGTGATGATGTCTACTTCCATCCCATTTTGGTTTTTCAATTTATAACTATCTACTTTTTCTCCTTTAGCAGTTGTACCATAAGAAGATTTTTCAATCGTAACTGTAGCTTTTTCATCAGAAGAAACTGTTGTAGTATCCATTTTTTTATCGCTTTTACATTGAACTGAAACTGCAGCCAGACTTAACAGGCTTAAACCGAAAACGCAACGTTTTAATACATTCATATTTGATAATTTTGTGGTTATTGTGAAATGTTAGATGTTAAAGATAATCCGTTAGACGTAATAAAAAATGCTAGATTTTGACGCGGATGAGACAGATTCGTTTCACGAAGACGCGGATTTACACAGATTTTTTAATATTTAAATCCGTTTTTATCTGCGATTTTGCATTAGCAAATCCGTTTTATCAGCGTTTTATTTTCACAAAGTGATTTATTACCCAGCAAGCTAAAAGTAACAAAAACTTAGAACCTTAGCAACTTAGCATCTTAGTATCTCAGACTACAATCCATGCTGAAACAAATGATAGTATGCCTCGTTTGCATTAATTTTATCTTTAAAGTCTCTTACCGTTGTTTTTTCATCAATTACCAATAATTCGATTCCGGCAATGTCTGCGAAATCTTCCATGTATTCTGTTGTTAATGACTGGCTGTAAACTGTATGATGCGCACCGCCAGCTAAAATCCACGCTGTTGCAGCGATATCCAGATTTGGTTTACAATCCCATAAAACTCTTGCAACTGGTAATTTAGGCAATTCTGCCATTGGTTTAATTGCTTCTACTTCATTTACAATTAAACGGAAACGAGTTCCCATGTCTACAAGCGAAACGTTGATTGCATCTCCAGCAGGCGAATTAAACACCAAACGAGCTGGATCTTCTTTTCCGCCAATTCCTAACGGATGCACTTCGCAAGAAGGTTTTCCATCTGCAATTGAAGGACAGATTTCCAACATGTGAGAACCTAAAACATACGATTTTTGAGGTGTGAAGTGGTAGGTGTAATCTTCCATGAAAGAAGTTCCGCCTTCTAAACCAATATTCATTACTTTTAAAGCTCTTACCATTGCAGCTGTTTTCCAGTCGCCTTCTCCACCAAAACCATAACCATCGGCCATCAATCTTTGCGTTGCGATTCCTGGTAATTGTTTCCAAGCTCCAAGGTTTTCAAATGTATCTGTAAAAGCACCAAAACCTCCTTCTTCAAGGAAAGCTCTTAATCCTAATTCGATTTTTGCTGCTTCAACAAGTGAACTTCTTTGCGCTCCGCCTTCTTTTAAAGAATCGGTTAAAGTATACGATTGTTCGTAAACAGCTAATAAATCATTTAGTTCTTTTTCTGTTACTTTTTCAATATGTTTGGTAACATCTGAAGAATCGTATCCGTTTACCGAAACTCCAAAACGAATTTGAGCTTCAACTTTATCACCTTCTGTTACGGCAACTTCGCGCATATTATCTCCAATACGAGCTACTTTTAAGTTTTGAAGTTCATCCCATCCAAGAACCACTCTCGACCAGATTCCTAATTTTTTCTGAACTCTTTCGTCTTCCCAATGTCCTACAACCACTTTACGTTTTTTACGCATTCTCGACATGATGAAACCAAATTCACGATCCCCGTGTGCCGATTGGTTCAAGTTCATGAAATCCATATCGATAGATCCCCACGGAATTTCGGCATTGTATTGTGTATGCAAATGACATAATGGTTTTTTCAAAATACTCAAACCGCCAATCCACATTTTTGCTGGAGAAAAAGTGTGCATCCAGGCAATAATTCCGATACAGTTTTTAGCCGAATTCGCAGCCAAACATACATCTAAAATCTGCGATGGAGATTTTACCACATCTTTGTAAACCACTTTTACTGGAATTGAAGATGAAGCGTCTAATCCTTTTGCAATTATCTGAGAATGTTCTGCTACTTTTCTAAGTGTTTCTTCACCGTATAATTCTTGGCTTCCTACTACAAACCATACTTCTTTTTGAGAAATGTCTATCATTTTGTTATTTTGTTTCAAGTTTTCTTTGTTTCAGGTTTCAGGTTCTGAAATGCGGAAAATCTTATTGTTATGTTATTATTTTTGTTTTGTCTCTTTCATTTTTCACGTTCCAAGTTTCACGTTCCAACAACTTGAAACAAAAAAACCTGAAACCTGAAACAAACTTTATCATTGTCCGTAATACGAATCTTTTCCGTGTTTGCGGTTGTAATGTTTCTTTATTAATGAATCTTTTAATCTTGGTGCGTTTGGGTTGATTTGTAATGTCAGGTACGCCATTTCGGCAACTACTTCCAGAACTTTACTGTTGTAAACGGCTTTTGCTGCATTTTTTCCCCATGCGAATGGACCGTGATTTCCAATTAAAATCATTTCTACTTCTTCATAAGAAAGATTTTTTTCTTTGAAACAATCCAAAATCTGAATTCCGGTATTGTGTTCGTAGTTTCCTTCAATTAAGTGATCTGCCATTGGCGGTGCGCACGGAATATCGGCTGTTAAATGATCGGCATGTGTGGTTCCGAAAATCGGAATATCTTGCTGCGATTGTGCCCATGCTACAGAATAGGTTGCGTGCGTATGTGCAACGCCTCCAATATTTGGCCAGTTTTTATATAAATATGCGTGCGTTTTGGTGTCTGATGACGGACGCATTGTTCCTTCAATAATGTTATTATCAAAGTCGACAATTACAATATCTTCCGGTTTTAAATCTTCGTAAGGAACGCCGCTTGGTTTAATGGCAAAAACACCATTTTCTCTGTCGACAGCGCTTACGTTTCCGAATGTGTAGACCACCAAATTCAATGCATTTAATTGCATATTGGCTTCATAACATTCCTGTTTTAAATCTTTATAAAGAGAACTCATTTTGAGAAATTTTAATGTTTGGATCTGCAAAAGCGCTTAATTGTTCATACGCTAAAAGCAGTTTATGATACGCTTCTACTTTATCTGTTTGAGGGAAATATTCTCCGTCAAAATCACTTCCTATTTTCTGACTTGCTTCAATTACGTTTGGATAAATTCCTGCTGCAACCGCTGCGTAGATTGCTGCCCCTAAAGCTGGTGTCTGGTCTGAAGCTGCGACCTTAATTGGCTTGTTTAAAACATTGGCCAAAGTCTGCATGATAAAAGGCGATTTACGAGCAACACCACCGATTCCGATTACGCTGTCGATTTTTACACCTTCTTCTTCAAAGCGGTCCACAATTTTCTTTGCTCCAAAACAAATGGCATTTACCAAAGCTTTAAAAATATGTGGTGCTTTTGTTCCTAAAGATAGATTTGAAATGGCGCTTTTTAATTCCTGATTCGCATCCGGAGTTCTTCTTCCATTAATCCAATCCAAAGCAATTGGAAGGCTTTCTGAAACTGGAATTTTCTCTGCTTCTTTCGTTAATTCAACAATTAATTTATCGCTGAATTCTTCTCTTAATTTTTCTTTTTGTTCTTCATTTAAAAGAGAAGACGAACCTAATAAATGTTCTGTCGGCCACATTAATAATTCTTTGTACCAAGCCAATAAATCGCCAAAAGCAGATTGTCCTGCTTCTAGACCAATAAAGCCTGGAATTACAGAACCATCAACTTGTCCGCAAATTCCGCGAACGGTTTTTGTTCCCACTTCATCATAAGAACCAACCAGAATATCGCAGGTTGAAGTTCCCATAACACGAACTAAAGTATTTTCTCCAATTTTAGCTCCAACTGCTCCAGAATGTGCGTCGAAAGTTCCAACAGCTACCACTGTATCTGTAGAAAGTCCTAAACGATCTGCCCATTCTTTACTTAAATTTCCGGCAACTAAATCTGATGTATAGGTTTCATCATATAAATTACCGCGAAGCTGTGCTAAATACGGATGTAATTTTTCTAAGAATTCAACTGGAGGAAGTCCGTTCCAGTCTTCGTGCCACATTGCTTTATGTCCTGCGGCGCAACGGCTTCTTTTAAATGTTTTTAAATCTTTATTTTCAATTAACAAATACGTCATTAAATCGCAGTGTTCCATCCAAGTGTATGCGGCATTACGAACTGCTTCGTCTTGTCTTGCAATGTGAAGGATTTTTGCCCAAAACCATTCTGATGAATAAATTCCTCCAACGTATTTGGTAACGTCTTCTCCACCCCAGCTTACTGCCAGTTCGTTAATTTCGTTTGCTTCATTTATAGAAGTGTGATCTTTCCACAACACCATCATCGCATTTGGGTTTTCTTCAAAACCTTTTGTTAATGCTAATGGAGTTCCATCTTTTGTAACTGGAACCGGAGAAGATCCCGTTGTATCGATACAAATTCCGCGAACCAACTTGGGATCTACCTTGCTGTCTTTTACAACATTCTGAATTGTAATTTCTAATCCTTCGATATGATCCAAAGGATGCTGGCGAAATTGATTGATGGAAGCATCACAATATTGCTTGTTTTTCCATCTTTTGTAATGAGAAACATTCGATGCCAGTTCCTGTCCATTCTCAGTGTCAATTAGCACCGCGCGAACAGAATCTGTTCCGTAGTCCAATCCTATTACATAATTTTTCATTCGTATTTTATTTTTAAAATATTGACAAATATAGAGATAAATACTTTATAAGTGTACAAAAAACACTTAATTGAAATTGCATAATTAATTTTTGCTATAAATGCATTAAAACAGCATTTTAGCCTTTAATCAAAAAATAAATGTTAACAATACATTTATAATATTGTGATTATTTCACTTCTAAAATAAAAACCTTCACTTTTAAGAAGATATTTTTGCATTTATTAAAGATTATTTTCCTTCTAAAACTAATACTGAGAAAGGCGGAATTGTGATTTCAAGCTTTCCTTTTTTACTCTCAAAACCTTTAAAAGCAACCGGAATAATTTTATTCGGATTTTCGAAAGAATTATAATCCTGTAGTTTTGAAGCTGTAATTATAGTCCCTGTAAAATTTTTAACGCCAAGATCTTTTACATCAATTTCGATTTTATTCTTATTTACAGCATCAATATTTACCAGTGAAATATGAACTAATCCTTTTTGATCTTTTGAAACAGATGCAGATACAGCCGGAATTGATTCTCCATTAAAATTATATGTCGGGGATTTAAAATTTATCGGAAGTAATTTCGCATCTTGATGAACGCTGTACATTTTCATTACATGATAGGTTGGCGTTGTAATCATCTTGGCTTTGTCGGTTAAGATTACAGCTTGAAGCACATTAACGCACTGTGCCAAGTTGGCCATGCGAACTCTATCTGCATGATTATTGAAAATATTTAAAGTTGCTCCCGCCAAGACAGCATCTCGCATTGTATTCTGCTGATATAAAAACCCTGGATTTGTCCCTTTTTGAACTTCATACCAGCCTCCCCATTCATCGACTATCATCGCCACTTTTTTCTCTGGATCGTATTTGTCCATTATGGCAGCATGTTTGGTTACTAATTCTTCCATTTTTAAGGCAGACTGCATGGTCTGGAAATATTCTTTCTCTGTAAAATCAACATCTGCCCCTTTTTTACCCCAGTCAATTACTGCGTAATGATGAACACCGACTCCGCCCAGCATATTCAGCGGAATGTTTTTCATCAAAACCTCTGTCCAATTGTAGTCAGAACTATTAGATCCCGAAGCAATTCTTGTAATGCCTCCAGTATTGTTCCAATCTGATATAAAAGTGGCAAACTTGCGATATTCATTAGCATAATAATCTGCAGTCATATTGCCGCCACAACCCCAGGCCTCATTTCCAATTCCCCAGTATTTTACTTTCCAAGGTTCTGCTCTTCCGTTTTTCTTACGAAGATCACTCATTGGACTTTTTCCTCCAAAATTGGTATACTGAACCCAGTCTGCTAATTCCTGAACTGTGCCGCTTCCGACATTTCCAGATAAATACGGTTCTGCTCCCAATAATTCACACATATTTAAAAAATCATGTGTTCCAAAACTATTGTCTTCTGTTACGCCTCCCCACCATTGATTTACAATTGTCGGACGCTGTTCTTTTGGACCAATTCCATCTTTCCAATGATAAGTATCTGCAAAACAACCGCCAGGCCATCTTAAGTTTGGAATTTTTAAATCTTTTAATGCCTTTATAATATCATTTCGAACTCCGTTTGTATTGGGAATTTTTGAAGTATCTCCCACAAAAAATCCGCCATAGATACAGCGTCCTAAGTGCTCAGCAAAATGACCATAAATGTTTCTATTTATAATCGGTGCTGCTGCATCATTTTTAACTGAAATAATAACCGATTCTTTTTGAGCTGTAATTGTTTGAATAAAAAATATAGCAAACAAGATTAGTAGTGGTTTTTTCATAATCTGTTGTTGGTTTTGGTTTTCAGAAAATTGCGTGGCTGCAGAATTTCTAAAGATGTTGGTTTTTTAGTTTTATAAGTGTTCGTTTAACATTTGTAAATTTAAACAAAAATAAGTCTCATAAAAAAATAAAATTATCAGAACAACTGGTTGCAAAAAACATATTTCATAATTTTGCCTTGGAAACAAGCATTCTTAAAGGGATTGAACCAAAATATCTCTAAACAAATAAAAAGTTAAGAATCTGAAAAATTGACAAAAAAAAGCAAAAACCATTTGTTTTATAACAACAATCTCAATTTTTGAATTGTGAATATGAAATAATAATCCTAGTGTATATCTCTTTTAAAAATGTTTCTACCTTTGACTCGTTATTTTGATTTCAAATTGAGAAGATTAATAAGTAAAAAACAGCTTTACCTTAGCAATTAATATCGAATACACATAAATATTCTTATTCGCTGCTATTTAACATAAGTGTAAAATCAACATTAATAAATTATGAAAGGTTTTAAGAAGTTTATATATTTACGGTCCAAATTAATTACATATGCTAAATAGTTATAGTTCTGCCGATAAAGTTTTACTGGCGGTTGACTGCATCATTTTCGGATTCGATCATGAGGGTCTGAAAATACTTTTAATCAAGAGAGATTTCGAACCCGAGAAAGGAAAATGGTCTTTGATTGGAGGGTTTTTAAAACGTGACGAAGTTTTAGATGCAGCAGCTATCCGAATACTAAATACCTATACTGGTCTTAACGATATTTATATGGAGCAGTTGTATGCTTACAGCGAAATCGATCGTGACCCCGTAGAAAGAACTATTTCGGTTTCTTATTTTGCTTTGATTAATATTGAAAATCACAACGCAGAATTAATTAAAAATTATCACGCGGAATGGTTTCCAATTAATGATGCACCAAACTTAATTTTTGACCATAACGAAATGGTGCAAAATGCCATTAAGAGACTTCGTTACAAAACTTCTGTAAAGCCAATTGGTTTTGAATTACTTCCTGAGAAATTTACCATGCGCCAACTTTTAGAATTGTATGAAGCGATTTTGAGCAAAGAACTGGACAAAAGAAACTTCATCAGTAAAATTAATTCTCTAGAAATCTTAAATAAATTAGACGAAAAAGATATGCAGTCTTCTCGAAAAGGTTCTTATTTATACACCTTTAATAAAGAGAAATACGAAGAAAAATTACTCAACGATTTTGTTCTAAATTTATAATTGACACGTCGCTATAAAGAATTCCTTACTATAAGAGCAGATTTATTTTCGATCTGCTCTTTTGTTCCTTTCAAAACCATATCGGCCAGAATTTTTCCCATCAATTCAAAATTGGTTGAAATGGTTGTAATTCCGTTGGCAGCAATTTTCTTTAAAGCGGTTTCATTATAAGATATAATTCCAAAATCTTCGCCTAATTTTAGGTTCCGATTTATGGCATTTTCTATAACCAAAAGCAGATCTCGGTCATGAGGAATAATATATAAATCTCCTAAAGCAATAGATTGATTGCTGAAATCCGAAATAATTTCGTAATCATAATTGTATTCCTGACAGAAAGATTCAAAACCAAGTTTCATTCCCGGCGGCTCTCTAAAACCTGAAAAAATCAAAATCAGTTTTTTATATTTTTCCAATCTTTTTTTGGCTTTCAGTAATCCTTCAAAAATATCTTTTTGATGATTTTGATAAATAGCTGGAAACATTTTTAACTCTGGATTAGTCTGATCCAAAATAATTACATCGGTTACTGGTAGGGTTTTTATAGAATCGACGATATCGTTTAAGTTCGTCGGCATGATTATATATTTTGTGTAATTTCCGTTGCTGTCATTTATCAGTTTTTTGAAAACTTGAACATTAAAATGATGAAAGAAAATATCAACCTGAACATTTTTACCAATATTTTTTAGGAACGAATTATAAATATCTTCTTTAAAAATATTAAGCTCGTCAAAAAGAAGAAAAACCTTCTGAGTAATAGTGATTTCAACACTTTTCACATAATATCCTTTTCCTGGAATAGCGTAAATAATTCCTCTTTTTTTCAATTCGTCATACGCCAGAAGCACTGTGTCGCGCGATAAAGAAAAGCCTAAACAGACTTTATTGACCGATGGAAGACGATCTCCTTTTTTTAAATTGCCCTCTTCAATCGCTTTTTCTATTGAAAGAATAATCTGCTTATATTTTGGAAGCCCAATATTATTTTGAATTGAAATGATGTTCACAATAAAGTCATTTTGACTATTAATACTAAAAACTGGTAGGTACTGGTATGCAAAGATAGAGAATGTTTCTATTTTTGGATTTCATTTTTGGTAAAAATAATATGGAAATAAAACACATATCGCATTTAAAGGAGACTCATAATTGCAAATTGTTTGGTTTAATGCCCAATAAAGAAGAAATTTATTCTTTTGAATTGTGCAACAAAAATGGAATGAAAGTTCAGGTCATCAATTTTGGTGCAACAGTAACTTCCATCCAAATTCCTTTGAATGAAAAATCGATAGATGTTGTTTTAGGATTTGATAATCTAGAAGCTTACTTAGAATCTTATAATTTACCAAGCGCTCCTTATTTTGGAACTACTGTTGGCCGTTATGCCGGTCGTATTCATAATGGAGCTTTTAGCATAGATGATAAAAAATTTCAGCTTGACGGAAATAATAATGGCAATACGCTTCACGGCGGCAATATGGGATTTGGGAGAAAAGTCTGGAGCGTAACTAATGCTTCAACCGGCGAAAATCCTTCTATTACTTTTGGTCTTTTGAGTGAGCATTTAGATGAAAATTTTCCTGGTGAAATGACCGTTTATTTGACCTATACTTTAAATGAAGAAAACGAACTGCAATTAGAATACAAAGCTGTTTCTACAGAAGATACCGTTATCAATTTGACACATCATAGTTATTTTAACCTTGACGGACATGATGGAAATGTTTTAGAGCAACAAATGTTTATCAAATCGGATAAAATGCTGGAGACCAATCCAGATAATATCCCGACTGGAAATTATACCGATTTAACCAATCATGATTTTGATTTTAGAAATACTAAAAACTGCCCGTTTCCAATTGACAATTCTTTTGTGGTGAATTCTAAAACAGAAATCGTAGCACAGCTAATCAGCTTAAAAAACAAACTGAGAATGAATGTTTACACCGATCAGCCTAGTGTACATATATATGTAGGAGGAAATTGTTTTGGAAAATTAAAGGGAAAAGAAAATGTCGATTACAATGCGCAAAGCGGTATTTGTTTTGAAACTCAAAATTTTCCAGACGCACCCAATCATAGTCATTTCCCAAATGCTGTTTTGAAAAAAGGCGAAGAGTATACTCAAAAAACGCTTTACAAATTTGAAAATTTAAACTAACCAAATTCCAAAACCACCATTACACTCACTTTATAATGAATGATATTTTAATACAAAACACTGTTGCTTTTTTTGAGAAATCTTTTGGATCTTCTCCTCAAAAAACGGTACTTTCTCCAGGAAGAATTAATATTATTGGAGAACATATTGACTACAATGATGGTTATGTTTTACCAGCTGCAATTGACAAAGTAATTTGCTTTGCTTTTGAAAAAAACAACACTAAAACTTCTAAGGTAATTGCAGTCGATTTAAACGAAGAATTTGAAATTGACCTGACTGAAGAAGTAAAATTGAGCGATGTGGTTTGGACTAATTACATTCGAGGTGTAATTAAACAATTGCAGGATAACGGATTTTCTTTTGAAGGTTTCAATTGTGTTTTCAGCAGTAATATTCCGGTTGGCTCTGGACTATCTTCTTCTGCGGCTTTAGAATGCGGAATGATTTTCGGAATCAAATCGCTTTTCGATTTAAAAATTGAGAAAGTTGACATTTCATTATTAGGACAAAAAGCAGAACACTGGGTGGGTATTAACTGCGGTATTATGGATCAGTTTTCAAGTGTTCATGGTCTTGAAAATAAAGTGATAAAATTGGACTGCAACACTTTAGATTTCGAATATCACAATGCCGATTTTAAAGATTATTCATTGATTTTATTAGATTCTAATGTTAAACATTCGCTTTTTACATCAGAATACAATACCAGAAGAATCGAATGCGAAGAAGGTTTATCAATCATAAAAAGTCATTTTCCAGAAGTAAAAAGTTTTAGAGATGCTTCAGAAGCACAGGTTTTGAGTCTTAAGGATAAAATGACTGAAAAAGTTTTCAGCCGAGTTCATTTTGTGGTTAAAGAAATTAATCGTGTCATAAAAGCGTGCGAAGCTTTAGACAAGGGAAATATTGAACATCTGGGAGAATTACTTTTTGAAACTCATTATGGTTTATCACAGGAATATGAGGTAAGCTGCGAAGAGTTAGATTTCCTTGTAGATACTGCAAAAAATGACGAATCTATCATAGGTTCTAGACTTATGGGAGGCGGTTTTGGAGGTTGTACAATTAATTTAGTTAAAAAAGGTCAAGAAAATGAGGTAAAACATAAGTTTTCAAATCTTTATTTAGATAAATTTGGAATTGAATTAAAATTCTATGATGTAAAAATCTCAAACGGAACAACACTACTTTAATACCACAACACACTACAATGAAAAATTTTGACATTAACGAAGATCCTCACAGACGCTTCAATCCTCTAATCAACGAATGGGTCTTAGTTTCACCTCATCGTGCAAAACGCCCTTGGCAGGGACAAAATGAAACTATTTCTACGGAAGAACTTCCAAAATACGATCCCACTTGTTATTTATGTCCGGGAAATGTTCGTGCCAATGGAGAAACTAATCCAGTATACGAAAACAGTTTTGTTTTTGAAAATGATTTTGCTGCGATGAAGCAAGAGGAAATTATTTTTGAAGACGATATTAAACATACTTTCTTTAAAGTAAAACCTGAACAAGGAATTTCGAGAGTGGTTTGCTTTTCGCCAAGACACGATTTGACTCTCCCAGAAATGGAAATTGCAGATATTGAAAATATTATTAAAACCTGGCAGAAAGAATATACTGATTTAGGAAACATCAAGTATATTAACCACGTCCAGATTTTTGAAAATAAAGGAAGTGTAATGGGTTGCAGCAACCCGCATCCGCATGGGCAAATCTGGGCACAGTCTTCTTTACCAACTCAGGTTGAAAAAACGCATAACAGTTTAAAATCATATTACGATAAAAATAGAAGAACATTGTTGGAAGATTATGTTCAGGCCGAATTGAAAACTGGGGAGCGTATTGTAATTGAGAACGATCACTTTGTAGCGTTAGTGCCTTTTTGGGCTATTTGGCCATACGAAACTATGATTGTGAGCAAAAGAGCTGCCAACAAAATCACCGATTTTTCTGCTGAAGAAAGCAACGCTTTTGCTAAAATTTTAAAGCAATTAACAACGAAGTACGACAATTTATTTAATACTTCTTTCCCTTATTCTTCTGGAATTCATCAATCGCCAACAGATGGATTTGATCATCCGGAATGGCATTTTCACATGCATTTTTATCCGCCGTTGTTAAGATCGGCAACGGTAAAGAAATTTATGGTAGGATATGAAATGTTAGGCGAATCGCAGCGTGATATTACACCAGAAAAAAGTGCTGAAATTTTAAGAAAGCTTTCAGATGTGCATTATAAAAGTCTGGTAAAAGCCTAATGGTTTGCCGGTGCAATAAAGCTAAATACTAAAAATTTAACACAATTTCGATTGAATAAATGTAAAAAACACATTTGCCAGTAGCTGATTTCTAAATTTTTATTTTACATTTGGCTTCCGCTTTTATTTTCGTAAAAAAATAACAGAAATAAAACACATCTTGCATTTTTAACAAGATTACACAACATAAAAAACAATTTAAAACCAAACAAACAAATTTAACCCTATAATAATTATTTAAAATACTACTAACAATGAACCAAAACCTCGCTTTCGCAGATTATGCGGTTTTTATTATCTATTTTATCGTAGTCTCGGTCTACGGTTATACCGTTTATCGCAAACGTAAACAAGACGAACAAGATGCTAAAGCTTACTTTTTGGCTGAAGGAAATTTAACTTGGTGGGCAATTGGAGCTTCTTTAATTGCTTCTAACATTTCTGCTGAACAATTCATCGGAATGAGCGGTGAAGGTTTCTTTTTAGGAATCGCTGTTGCTGCTTACGAATGGCTTGCTGCCGTTGCACTTATTATTGTAGCTGTGTGGTTTATTCCTGTATATCTTAAAAACAAGATTTACACAATGCCGCAATTCTTAAAAACACGTTACAACGAATCTACTGCTTTGATTATGGCAGTTTTCTGGTTGTTTTTGTACGTTTTTGTAAACTTAACTTCTATTCTTTATTTGGGAGCTGTTGCTATTAACGGTCTTGCTGGTGGAGAATATCTTCATGCTATTATGATCGGTTTGGCTGTATTTGCTTTATTTATTTCTCTTGGAGGAATGAAAGTTGTGGCTTATACAGACGTTATTCAGGTTGCTGTATTAATTATTGGAGGTTTGGTAACTTCTTATATTGCATTAGTAACTGTTGGAGAAAAGCTAGGAATAAGCAGTAGTGCAATCGAAGGATTCAAAGTATTAATGACTGAGGCGCCTGAGCATTTCAAAATGATTATTCCAAAACCAACTGCAGCTTCTTCTCAATTAGAAATTGACAAATATTTGACTTTCCCAGGTTTGATGTCTTACCTTGCTGGTATCTGGATTATCAACTTAAACTATTGGGGTTGTAACCAATACATTACGCAAAGAGCACTTGGAGCAGATTTACAAACAGCTCGTACAGGAATCTTATTTGCTGGTATGTTAAAATTATTAATGCCGCTTATCGTAATGCTTCCTGGTATTGCTGCTTACGTTTTATACACAAACGGACATTTACCTCAATTAGTTGGAGGAAAAGACGGAGCTTATTCTGCTGTATTAACATTTCTTCCAACAGGATTAAAAGGTCTTTCTGTTGCAGCTTTAACGGCTGCGATCGTAGCTTCTTTGGCTGGAAAAGTAAACAGTATCTCTACAATTTATACATTAGATATTCATAAAAAATATATTCAAAAAGAAGCTGGAGAAAAGCAACAGGTAAACATTGGTAGAATTGCCGTTTTTGCTGCAATGCTTTTAGCCGTTCTATTTACTTGGAATGACGTTTTAGGAATCGGTGGTGTCGGCGGATTTACATACATCCAAAAGTACACTGGATTCATCAGCCCTGGAGTTTTTGCTATGTTCTTCCTTGGTATGTTCTGGAAAAGAACTACTGGTGCAGCAGCAATCGTGGGTGTAATTTTAGGATTCGCATTGTCAGTTTTATTCAACGAATACGCTCCTGCATTATTTGGAAACGATACACTTTTATACACAGCTTATCCTAACGGAAAAGGAGCTTTCGAAATTCCGTTCCACATTTGTATGGGATTATCATTCTTCTTTACTATGTTAGTGATGATCTTGATGAGTTTCGCTGGTCCAAAAGTAAACCCTAAAGCATTCGAAACAGAACCAGGAATGTTCAAAGTTAAACCGCAGACAACAGTCTTAATCGTAATTACATTATTGATTATTGTCGCGCTTTATGTTAAGTTCTGGTAATAAATTATCAGTTCTATTCTCTCTATTTTTACAGCTGTTGTTTGTCATGAACAACAGCTGTAAATTTTTAAAAAAAGTTCTAACACATAGAAATAAAAGCCACGAATTACACTAATTTCCACGAATTAATTTTCTAAATAAAAAATTCGAGGTAATTCGTGTAATTCGTGGCAAAAAAAATCGCAATAAATTATAATACATAAAAATCATGCAGTTATCATTAACCCAAAAAATCATTATCGTTACTGGAGGCGCAAAAGGAATCGGTTTAGGAATCGTTAAAGTTCTAGCCGAAGAAAATGCAATTCCATTTATCGTTGGACGTAACGAAAATGACAACATCAAAGCCGTAGAAGAACTAAAAGCCATTGGAAAAGAAGCGCATCAAGTTGCCACCGATTTGACAAAACCTGAAGACTGCAAAAAAGCCGTTGACGCCGTAATCGCAAAATTTGGCCGAATTGACGGATTGGTAAACAATGCTGGAGTTAATGACGGTGTAGGATTAGAGAACGGAAATTATGAAGATTTTGCTGCTTCTCTTCACAAAAATTTAGTGCATTACTATTTAATGGCACAGCATGCGCTTCCGTATTTGAAAGAATCAAAAGGAGCAATTGTAAACATTGGTTCTAAAACTGCCGAAACAGGTCAAGGCGGAACCTCAGCTTACGCTGCTTCAAACGGAGGAAGAAATGCTTTAACCAGAGAATGGGCGGTAGAATTACTCAAATACAGCATTCGTGTAAACGCGGTAATTGTAGCAGAATGTTACACACCGCTTTACGAAACGTGGATTAATACTTTTGAAAATAAAGAAGAAAAACTAGCCGCAATTACAAAAAATATTCCGCTAGAAAACAGAATGACAACAGCAGAAGAAATTGCTAATATGGTGGTTTTCTTATTGTCTGAAAAATCAAGTCATACTACTGGACAGATTATTTATGTTGATGGAGGTTATACCCATTTAGATCGATCTATTTAAAATATTTTTTTTGCCACGAATTACACGAATTAACTAGAATTTTTTATTTAGAAATTAATTCGTGGAAATTGGTGTAATTCGTGGCTATATTTTTTATTTCACGCAGATCTAGCAGATTGGGCAGATTTAAAAAATCCCTTTAATCTTTATAATCTGTGGCAAAACTCATCTTCGCATTATTTTTAAAATCAGATGGCGTTATTCCCTTAACTTTTTTGAAGAGTTTATTAAAATTTGAAGCTGTTTTATAACCGCATTCGTATGCAATTTCAGACATGCTTTTATCGGTTTCAAGCAGTAATTTACAGGCATTCGAGATTCTGATTTCGTGCAGATAATCCACAAAATTTTTCTTCGTTTTAACTCTGAACATTCTACAAAAAGAAGTCCTCGTCATATTCGCGACAGCGGCAATTTCTTCCAAGGAAATATTCTTTTTATAATTTTTATTGACGTATTGAAAAACTTCTGAAAGACGATCTACCTTTGAATCTTTCTGCATCAAAGAATAAATTTCATCATTGATATAAATCGTATCCTGACTTTCAGAAAGAATAGACAAAATCTCAAAAAGTCCGACAATTACCTCAAAGTCTTTTTTTGAAACTAACTTCTCCAATTTTTTAGCAATCTGCTTATTGGTTTTTCCGATAATCGAAATCCCTTTTCCAGCCTGAAAAAAGAGTTCGTTGATTTTTTGGGTTTCTTTTAATTCGTAAAAAGTCGGTCCGAAAATATCTTTATGAAAATATACGACAATCGAATTCGCTTTTAAGTCCTCAATTCCCTGATAATATTTTTCATCATTCAGCCAAACGTGCGGAATATCAGAACCTAAAAAAACCATATCACCGGGTTCAAATGGCATTACCGAATTTCCGATAATTCGCTTGCCATAACTCTCTTTTACATACACCAATTCTAATTCGGGATGCGAATGAAATGGCGCTTGAAAAAAAGGCTCAACACGATTTAATACCGAAACTTTTGTATTGAGATAAGACGCTATTTTGGTTTGTTCCAATTTCATTCTACAAAGATAATTAAAGATTATACACGGATAATATTAGACTAATAACAAACTGCTAAAAAAACTAATTTTATTTTTCGTTTACTGCCCAAATTTTAGTGAAATCAAAGTGCTTAACTTCTTCCCTAACTACAGCAAACGACAACACAAAAAAGAAAAAAAACAACAAGACAATGCTTGATACAACTAAAAAATTAGTGGTAAAACTGCATCCAGACGATAATGTTCTGGTAGCTTTAACCGACTTGCCAAAAGGAGAATCTATTCTTTTTGAAAACGAAACTTACGTTTTACAAGACCTCATCAAAGCCAAACATAAATTCTACATGCAGGACATGAAGCAGGGAGAAGAAGTAAACATGTACGGTGTTTTGGTGGGAAAAGTACAATGCGATGTGGCAAAAGGAAGTTTAATGACGACCGAAAACTT
This sequence comes from Flavobacterium sp. SORGH_AS_0622, assembly GCF_030818825.1. Taxonomy (NCBI): domain Bacteria; kingdom Pseudomonadati; phylum Bacteroidota; class Flavobacteriia; order Flavobacteriales; family Flavobacteriaceae; genus Flavobacterium; species Flavobacterium sp. SORGH_AS_0622. The sequence continues at coordinate 5,220,088 of NZ_JAUTAX010000001.1, read as the reverse complement.
AAAACACGCCGCAGATCCTTACGCTTACAGAAACGCTTCTTACGAATGGAATGCCCCTGATGTTTCTAAATTTGAAAACAGAACTTTTAAAGGTTACAAAAGAAAAGACGGACGTGTGGGAACTGCCAATTACTGGCTTTTTGTTCCGACGGTTTTTTGCGAAAACAGAAATCTTGACGTTATCAAAGAAGCATTACACAAGCAATTGGGTTATGCTGTAACAGACAAATACAATCAATTTACGCACGAATTACTGGAAGGTTATTTGAACGGAAATGACATTAATGATATTAATATTGAATTAAATCCGACTCCGAAAAACAAACGTGTTTTTGAAAATGTGGACGGAATTAAATTCTTAAATCACCAAGGCGGCTGCGGTGGAACGCGTCAGGATGCTTCTACTTTGAGTGCTTTACTAGCTTCTTATGCCAATCATCCAAACGTTGGTGGAATCACGCTTTTGAGTTTAGGATGCCAGCATTTACAAGTTCAGGATTTTGTAAATGATGTAAAAAGACAAAACCCAGAATTTGACAAACCGTTATTTATTTTTGAACAGCAGCAGACAGAAAGCGAAGAAGTTTTGATTACCAATGCCATCAAAAAGACTTTTGAAGGTTTAATTGAAATCAACCAATATGAAAGAACTGATGCGCCTTTGAGCGATTTATGCATTGGTGTAAAATGCGGCGGAAGCGATGGTTTCAGCGGTGTTTCTGCAAATCCTGCTGTGGGTTATACTTCTGATTTAGTGGTAGCTTTAGGCGGAAAAATTCTTTTGGCTGAATTCCCAGAATTATGCGGCGCTGAACAGAATTTAATTGACAGATGTATTACGGAAGATAAAGCCAAAAAATTCATAGATTTAATGGAATCTTATGATGAACTGGCGCATAAAGTGGGTTCTGGTTTTCATATGAATCCGTCACCAGGAAACATCAAAGACGGATTAATTACAGATGCTATCAAAAGTGCTGGAGCGGCCAAAAAAGGCGGCACTTCTCCTGTTGTTGATGTTTTAGATTACACCGAATTGGTTACAAAGCCAGGATTAAGTTTGGTTTGTACACCAGGAAATGATGTGGAAGCAACAACTGGAAAAGCAGCTTCTGGAGCAACTTTAATTTTATTTACTACAGGGTTGGGAACTCCGACAGGAAACCCAGTTTGTCCTGTAATTAAAGTGGCAACAAACTCTGTTCTAGCAACCAGAATGAAAGATATTATCGATATTGACTGCGGACCAATCATTAGTGGTGAAAAATCTATTGAAGAAATGGGCGAGGAAATTTTAGAATACTGCATTAAAGCGGCAAGCGGCGAAATTATTCCGAAAGCAGTTCAATTAAACCAAGACGATTTTATTCCGTGGAAACGCGGCGTATCTTTGTAAAAGACTATTAAAAACAACTCATAAAAATTTATATCAAATGTTTTCATTACAAAATAAAAAAGCAATTATCACGGGCGGGGGAAGCGGAATCGGAAGAGCGATTTCGGTTTTATTTGCTAAACAAGGAGCTGAAGTTCACATTTTAGAATTGACTGAAGAAAGTGCAAAAGAAACCGTTGAAGAAATAAAATCAAACGGCGGAAATGTTTTCGCGCATGCCTGCGACGTTTCGAACCACGAACAAGTAAATTCAACTTTCCAAAAAATCGGAAATATCAATATTTTGGTAAACAACGCTGGAATTGCTCACGTTGGAAAAGTAGACACTACTTCAGAATCTGATTTTGACCGTATTATGAATGTAAACGTAAAAGGTGTTTACAACTGTCTTCATGCATCGATTCCTGCACTTAGAAGCTCTGGCGGAGGTGTAATTTTAAACTTGGCTTCTATTGCCTGCTGGGTTGGAATTCCAGATCGTTTTGCTTATTCTACTGCAAAAGGCGCGGTTATGGCGATGACTTTATCAGTAGCAAAAGATTATTTAAATGATAAAATCAGATGTAATTCTATTTCTCCTGCAAGGGTTCACACGCCTTTTGTAGACGGATTTATTGCTAAAAATTATCCTGGAAAAGAAGAAGAAATCTTCGAAAAATTATCTCAGTCACAACCAATCGGACGTATGGGGAAACCAGAAGAAATCGCAACTTTAGCATTATTCTTATGCAGCGACGAATCGTCTTTCATCACAGGTTCAGATTACCCAATTGATGGCGGATTCATCAAATTGAACAACTAAAATATTAAAAAAAACATAGCCACGAATTACACAAATTTTCACAAATTTTAATTCGAGAAAATTCGTGTAATTCGTGGCAAGAAACTAAAAATTAAAATATGAAACTTATAAGATTTGGAGAAGAAGGAAAGGAAAAACCAGGTGTTTTACTTAATGATAAAAGATATGATGTTTCGTCTATCGTAACAACAGATTATAACGAAGCTTTTTTTGAAAATGACGGATTAGCAAAATTAGAAGAAGCTTTAAAAAACAATCCATCTTTACCAGAAGTTAGCGATTCAGTACGTTTAGGTTCGCCAGTGGCACGTCCTTCAAAAATTATCTGCATCGGATTGAATTATGTAGATCACTGTGAAGAAACAGGTGCTGCAATTCCAGAAGAACCAATTATTTTCTTTAAATCTACAACTTCTTTATGTGGACCAAATGATAATTTGATCATCCCAAAAAACAGCGAAAAAACAGACTGGGAAGTAGAATTGGCATTTGTCGTAGGTAAAAAAGCCAGCTATGTTTCTGAAGAAGATGCACCAAATTATATCGCTGGATACTGTCTTTTGAATGATTACAGCGAAAGAGCGTTCCAAATCGAGCGCGGCGGGCAATGGGCAAAAGGAAAAGGTTCTGACACCTTTGCTCCTCTTGGGCCAACAATGGTTACACCAGACGAAGCTGGAGATGTAAATAACCTAAAAATGTGGCTGACTGTAAACGGAAAAACATTCCAAAACAGTAACACTTCAAACTTAATTTTTAAAATTCCATTCTTGGTTCATTATTTAAGCCAGTTTATGACCTTGCTTCCTGGCGATGTTATTAGTACAGGAACGCCTCCGGGAGTTGGTTTAGGAATTAAACCAGACCCAATTTACATTAAAGCAGGCGACGTAATCGAATTAGGAATTGAAGGTTTAGGCACAAGTAAACAAACTGCTGTAGCTTATCAACAAAAATAAAATTATGGTAGCTCAAAAATTTTGTCTTGCACTAGACTTAAAAGACGACGCAAATTTAATTGCAGAATACAAACACTTACATGAAAATGTGTGGCCGGAGATAAAAAAAAGCATTCAAGATGCTGGAATTTTAGTTTTGGAAATTTATTGCACAGGAAATAGATTGTTTATGATCATCGAAGGCGACGAAAATTTCTCTTTTGAGAAAAAAGACAAAGCCGACGCTGAAAATGAAAAAGTTCAGGAATGGGAAACTTTAATGTGGAAATTCCAGCAAGCTTTACCTTGGGCAAAACCAGGACAAAAATGGATTGTAATGGATAAGATATTTGAATTGTAATTGACTAAAAATATTCCGTTAGGAATATCTGATCGGTAGAAAAAAATATTGTCGTTTTGCATTAATGTCCTGTAGGGACATCTGATTTATAAAAATGTACCCGTCAATTAATCAAACGTTCCTACGGAACGTTCAACCGTAACTCAAATTTAATTTCTACCGACGAGACATTCCTACGGAATGAATCTAGAAACGTTTTTTTTTGATAAACAAAGCCCTGATTATTCAGGGCTTTGTTCTTTTTGAATATTTAGTAAATACTCTATGTTGGCTATCAAATGATCGTGTATTTTGACAAACGGATATTTTTCATTCCAGACATAAACTGCCGAACAAAACCAATTTTTCTTTTTAAATCTGCATTTCCCCAGCTGATAGAAAAACAAATTTTAAAAATAAAGCGGATTTCCAATTGGAATCCGTTTTTTGTTTTTGAAAAAAATAACAATAATATTTTAACATGAAATAAATTATTATTCATCCTTTTGATTACTTTTAGCAGCTAAAAATAAACCTCAATTAACCAAAAAATGAAAAAATTAATTATTGCATGCTTACTTATTTCTGGAGCCGCATTTGCTCAAGATATGAATGTAGTGAAGGGAAACTTTGACTTTTTAAAAGATCAAAAAGAAATCAACACCGAATTTGATTATAGTAATTTTACTATGATGAAAGAAAACAAACCGGAATCACAATATGTTGAAGAGCATATAGCCGATTTAGACAAAAAAGGAAAAGGAAATGGAAATCTTTGGCACAAAAGATGGGTTGTGGCAAAAGATCAGATCTGGACTCCTAAATTTTTAGAAATCGGAAATATTGTAATGACAAAAGCTGGTAAAGAGGTGAATTTTCAAGAAGGACTAAACACACCTTACACTTTAATTGTACAAACAGTTTGGATTTATCCAGGATGGGATGCAGGAATTATGAAACAGCCGGCAAAAGTTACTACCAATTTAAAGTTTGTTGAAACAGCAAATAAATCAAATGTCTTATTAGAAATTTCAAGTGTAGATGCACCTGGAGATCAATATGGTAGTAATTTCAATAACGAAAGCAGAATTGGAGAAGGATACGCAAAAACAGCAAAATCATTATCCAAACTTTTATTAAAAAAAGCTTTTAAATAAAAATCTCAAATATTCCGCAGGAATATCTCATCGGTATAAAAAAATATTGTCGTTTTGCATTAATGTCCTGTAGGGACATCTGATTTACGGAAATAATATACCTGAATCGATTAATCAAACGTTCCTACGGAACGTATTATCGCAATTCAAATTTCATATTCTACCGACGAGACATTCCTACGGAATAAATCTAGAAAATGAATTATCTTTCTATAAAAAAGCCCTGATTATTCAGGGCTTTGTTCTTTTTGCATATTTAGTAAATACGCCATATTGGCTATTACGTGATCATGTTTTTTTACAAACGGATTTTCTTCATTCCATACATAACCCGCCAGAACAGAACAAATTTTTTCTTTTACATCTGGATTTTCTGGCTGATGGAAGAATAAAGTCTGAAGATTTCCAGTATACCATTCTTTCACGTAAGTGGTAAAAACTGCAATTCCGTTTTTCATGTATTGGGTAAATTCAACTTCCCAGTCAACAGGAATTCCCTGCGATTCTTTCAAATATAATTTTGCCGCCAGCATTCCAGATTCGGTTGCAAAGGCAACTCCAGAAGAAAAAACTGGATCTAAAAATTCAGAACTATTTCCAGTCAACGCAAAACCATCGCCGTACATTCTTTTTACCGCTCTTGAATAGTTTTCTAATTTAACAGGTTCGAACAAAAATTCAGTTCCTTTAAATCTTTTAATATAATAATCAGACTTCTGAATAGCATTTTTCAAAGCCTCAGCATTATCTTTATTTTCAGAAAGCGAATTGATAAAATCTGTCGGACCAACAACTCCCAAACTTGTATTTCCATTCGAAAACGGGATTACCCAAAGCCATACTTCTGTTTCCAAAATATCAAAAGAAATCTGAGTCCCTTCCTCTCCTTCTGGTCTGTTAATATCTTTTACATGCGTAAAAATAGAAGAATGCGGATCTAATTTCGAAGGCGTATCCAAATCTAAAAGCCTTGGAAGAACACGACCATATCCGCTAGAATCAATTATGAATTTAGCGTGAATCTCTTTTAAGTTCCCGGCTGCATCTTTTACAATTGTTTTTGAATTCTTTCCTTCAAAAGAAACTTCCAAAACCTCTGTTTCAAACTCCAAATCAATTCCTTTACGCACAATTTCCTGTGCCATTGTATTGTCAAAATCAGCACGAGGAACCTGCCAGGTCCAATCCCACCCTTCACCAAATTTTTTACTAAAATCAAAAACACAAATTTCTTCTCCTCTAATAAAACGAGCTCCTAGTTTTTTCTCGAAGTTCATCGCATCCAGTGCCTCAAACAATTCTGCCTCAGCAAAATGGTCCATAACACGAGGAATAAGACTTTCGCCTACTACCAGTCTCGGAAACTTCGTTTTTTCTACAACTTTAACCTTAACATTGTTTTTAAAAAGATAGGATGCCGAAACACAACCAGATGGTCCTGCACCAATCACTAAAACATCAACAAACTCCTTTGTCATATTAGAATTATTATCATTAATTAACCTACATTTGCCTACATCAAAATAACTACATTTATTTTGATAAATAAAATTAAATTAGCACAACCAAAATCGATTTAATGAATACAATTAATGAATATTTAAGTTTAACGGAATTTGAAGCCATAATATTTGGAAATCAAAAAGTTAAAATTAGTGATGTCGTTCTAAACCGCGTAAACGAGAGTTTTAACTTCTTAAAAGAATTCTCAGGAAACAAAGTTATATACGGAGTAAATACTGGCTTTGGTCCAATGGCTCAATATAGAATTAAAGAGTCTGATCAAATTCAATTACAATATAATTTAATTAGAAGCCACTCTTCTGGGACAGGAAAACCATTAAGTCCTGAGTGTGCAAAAGCTGCAATTTTAGCAAGATTAAATACTTTGTCTTTAGGAAATTCAGGAGTTCATTCTTCTGTAATTCATTTAATGGCAGAATTAATCAATAGAGATATTACGCCCTTAATTTTTGAACACGGCGGCGTGGGTGCGAGCGGTGACTTGGTGCAATTATCACATTTAGCTTTAGTGTTAATTGGTGAAGGCGAGGTTTTTTATAAAGGAGAAAGAAGACCAACTCCAGAAGTTTTCGAAATTGAAGGTTTGAAACCAATTCAAGTAGAAATTAGAGAAGGTCTGGCATTAATCAACGGAACTTCTGTAATGACAGGAATTGGAGTTGTAAATGTTCATTATGCTCAAAAATTATTAGATTGGTCGTTAAAAGCTTCTTGTGCAATTAACGAATTGGTTCAAGCTTATGATGATCATTTCTCAGCAGAATTAAACCAAACCAAACGTCATAAAGGACAGCAGGAAGTGGCAGAAAGAATGAGAAAAAATCTTTCGGACAGTACTTTAATCCGCAAAAGAGAAGACCATTTATATTCTGGTGAAAATACCGAAGAAATCTTCAAAGAAAAGGTTCAGGAATATTATTCACTAAGATGTGTGCCTCAAATTTTGGGACCAGTTTTAGAAACTATAAATAATGTTGCTTCTATTTTAGAAGACGAATTTAACTCTGCAAACGACAATCCAATTATAGACGTAAAAAACAAACACGTTTATCACGGAGGAAATTTCCACGGAGATTATATTTCGCTTGAAATGGATAAACTGAAAATCGTTATTACCAAATTAACGATGCTGGCAGAACGTCAATTGAATTATTTATTGAATTCAAAAATCAATGAAATCCTTCCTCCATTTGTAAACTTAGGAACATTAGGATTTAATTTCGGAATGCAGGGAGTACAATTCGTTGCAACTTCAACAACTGCCGAAAACCAAATGCTGTCAAACCCAATGTACGTTCATAGTATTCCAAATAACAATGACAATCAAGACATTGTAAGTATGGGAACAAATGCTGCAGTAATTACATCAAAAGTTATTGAGAATTCTTTTGAAGTTTTAGCTATCGAATTAATTACAATCGTTCAGGCAATTGATTATTTAGGACAAAAAGATAAAATTTCATCTGTTACTAAAAAATGGTACGACGATGTTCGCAATATAATTCCAGAGTTTAAAGAAGATCAGGTAATGTATCCTTTTGTGCAAAAAGTAAAAGATTATTTGATAAACAGTTAATTCTGTACTTCACATTATTAATATTGAATCTTAAAATCATGAAAAAAACATTTATTTTTTTGTTGCTGTGCTGCATTCAATTTGTTAATAGTCAAGAATTGGCATTAGTTAAAAAGAATTCAAAAATTGGATATATTACCAAAGATGGTTCTTTTAAAATCGAGCCTCAATACAAATCTGCCAGAAGTTTTTCTGAAGGATTAGCTGCTGTTGAAAATGGCGGAAAATGGGGTTTTATTGATACAAAAGGAAGCTGGATAATTCCTGCCTCTTTTGATGATGCAAAAGATTTTAACAGCGGAATTGCCATTGTAAAAACAGGAAAAGAATGGGTTTATATTGATAAAAAAGGAGAAATTCAAAAAGCTCCTGCTTCTGAAAAATTATTTGATTTTAGTAATGGAGTTGCTTTCATCAGACAAAACAATAAAGTTGGTTTGATCAATAATAAAATGGCGGTTGTTTTAGAACCAAAATACGATCAGATTAAACCTTTTGAAAATGGTTTTGCAAGAGTTGAACTCAACAAAAACTGGGGAATCATAAATACCGATGGAAAGGAAGTAGTTGAACCTGCTTACGCCGAAATCGGAAATTATTTCAAGAACACAACTTGGGCGAGAAAAGATAAAACTTTCGGATTAGTAAGTTCTGGAAAATTTATTCCAGTTGATGGAGCTGAAAAAATCTGGGATTTTGAAACCCAAGATTTGACGTATGCCAAAAAGAACGGAAAAATTGGATATATCGATTTAAAAGGAAATTGGGCAATTCTTCCAATTTATGATAAAGGAAAAGCTTTCTCTAAAAATCTAGCGCCAGTTTTAGTTGGAAAAAAATGGGGATTCATTAATCCGAAAGGAGAATTTGTTATTGAACCAACTTACAGCGATGCAGAAGTTTTTAGTACAAACGGCTTGGCTCCAGTAAAAGAGAGCAATTGGGGATTTATCAACGAATCTGGAAAACTGGTAATTCCAACACAATACGGCATTACTACAAATGCCATTATTGCGATGTTTGTACAGCAGGATAAAGGATTTATTGATGGTGTTGCGAGAGTAAAAAACGAAGGAAAATGGGGATTCCTTAAACCAGACGGAACTGTATTAAGTAACCAATGGTTTGAAAATGCTGAATTATTTTCAAAATCAGCAGAAAGACCTCAGCCAGCATCTGCTCCAGCTGAAGCCCCAAAACAAGAAACAAAAACAACGAAAACTGCTGCCAAATCGACAACGAAACCAGCAGCTAAGAAAAAGAAATAAATTTCACTTATGAAGTGTGTATTAGTAACAGGCGGTTCGCGAGGAATCGGAAGTGCTATTTGTAAAAAACTAGCCGTAGAATCTGATTATCATATTCTGATTAACTATCATTCAAATCAAACAGCTGCCGAAGAAACATTACAAGAAATACAAAAATTAGGCGCAACAGGAGAAATTTTAGGTTTCGATGTTTCTAATTTTGAACAAGTACAAAACGTTTTAACGCAATGGCAGGAAGCAAATCCTGAAAAATTAGTTGAAGCAATTGTAAACAATGCCGGAATTACAAAAGACGGGCTTTTTATGTGGATGACTCCAGAAGACTGGAACGGCGTTTTGAATACAAGTGTAAACGGTTTCTTTAATGTGACACAATTTTTTATTCAAAAAATGCTGCGCAATAAATATGGCCGAATTGTAAATATGGTTTCGGTTTCTGGAGTAAAAGGAACTGCAGGACAAACCAATTATTCGGCAGCAAAAGGCGCAATTGTAGCAGCAACAAAAGCTTTGGCTCAAGAAGTGGCAAAAAGAAATATTACAGTAAATGCTGTTGCCCCTGGTTTTATCAGAACTGATATGACAAGTGAGCTGGATGAAAAAGAATTATTAAAGCTGATTCCGGTAAATCGTTTTGGAGAAGCCGAAGAAGTTGCAGATTTGGTAAGCTTTTTGATTTCTAAAAAAGCAAGCTATATTACTGGAGAAATTATCAATATAAACGGCGGAATATATTCTTAAAGAATAGTATGTTTGCGAGATTATTTTAAGATTTTAAACATAGAAAATTACACTTTAAGGATAAAAAATTACTTTGAAAGACGATGAATAGAAGAGTTGTAATTACTGGAATGGGAATTTATTCTTGTATCGGAACTTCTTTAGACGAAGTAAAAGATTCACTATACCAAGGAAAATCTGGTATTCAGTTTGATTCTGAACGTAAAGAATTTGGTTTCCAATCAGCTTTAACAGGAATGGTTCCGAAAGCCGATTTAAAAAATTTACTGACTCGCAGACAGCGTATGAGCATTGGTGAAGAGACCGAGTATGCTTATATGGCAACTATAGAAGCATTGAAAAATGCAAATATTGATGATGCTTTTTTTGATGAGCATGAAGTGGGTATTATGTACGGAAACGACAGCGTTTCTAAAGCAATCATTGATGCAACAGATATTGTACGAGAAAAAAAAGACACAGCCTTAATTGGTTCTGGAGCAATTTTTAAATCGATGAATTCTACCGTAACAATGAATCTTTCGACGATTTTCAAACTTCGCGGTATCAATCTTACTGTGAGTGCAGCCTGCGCAAGTGGTTCGCATTCCATCGGATTAGCCTATTTTTTAATAAAAAGCGGATTTCAAGATATTATAATTACCGGCGGTGCACAGGAAATTAATAAATATGCCATGAGCAGTTTTGACGGACTTGGCGTTTTTTCTAACCGAGAAAGCGATCCTGAAAAAGCCTCAAGACCTTTTGATAAAGATCGTGACGGATTAATTCCGAGTGGCGGTGGCGCAACTTTGATTCTTGAAAGTTATGAGTCTGCAATCGCAAGAGGTGCCAATATTATTGCAGAAATCGGCGGTTACGGATTTTCTTCAAACGGCGGGCATATTTCAACTCCAAACGTTGAAGGGCCTGCAACAGCAATGAAACGTGCACTTGATGATGCAAAATTAAATGCTTCGGACATTGAATACATAAACGCTCATGCAACCTCAACACCTGTTGGAGATGCAAACGAAGCAAAAGCTATCTTTGAAGTTTTTGGAGAAAAAAATCCTCCTGTAAGTTCTACAAAATCAATGACAGGCCACGAATGCTGGATGGCAGGAGCCAGCGAAATAATCTATTCTACCTTAATGATGCAGCATGATTTTATTGCTCCAAACATCAATTTGGAAAATCCAGATGAAGATGCTTCAAAATTAAATTTAGTTAAAACTACGTTAAACAAAAAATTTGACATATTTTTGTCCAATTCTTTCGGTTTCGGAGGAACCAACTCTGCGTTGGTGGTTAAAAAGTTTAAATTGAACGATGAATAAAGAAGAGATTATAGCAAGAATTAATGGTTTTTTGGTTGATGAATTTGAAGTAGACAATGACGATATTGAACCAGATGCTAATTTAAAAAGACACACTTGGATTAGACAGTTTAGATTATGTTGATCTAGTCGTTTCTATCGAATCTAATTTTGGTGTAAAACTGGTTGAAGCTGATTTTGTCGGAATTGCTACTTTTCAGAATTTCTATGACCTAATCGAAACTAAACTAAAAGCCAAAGCTGTTTAATGAGTCAATGGGATGGCAAATCAAAAGGAACAGTTTTAGGTTATAAAATATTCGTTTTTTTGATTCAAAAAGCGGGTGTCAAAGCCGCTTATGTCTTACTTTATTTTGTCGCTTCCTATTATTTTTTATTTCTAAGAAAAAGCAACAGAGCCATTTTTTATTATTTTAAAGAAAGGCTGCAATATTCCAGTTTCAAATCTAAGAAAATGGTTTTCAAAAGTTACTACACTTTTGGACAGACTATTATTGATAAAATTTCGATTTCTGCTGGTCTCAGAAATAAATTCACTTACGAATTTGACGGAATCGAAACGCTTAAAAAGCTCCTTGCCGAGAAAAAAGGCGGCGTTTTGATTAGCGCGCATGTCGGAAATTTCGAAATTGCAGAACATTTTTTTGGAGAAATAGATCTTGATTTCCAAATCAATCTAGTCACTACAGATTTAGAACATTCTGCGATTAAGAATTATTTAGAAACCGTTACCCAAAAACCAACCGTTAAATTTATCATCATTAAAGAAGATTTGTCTCATATTTTTGAGATCAATGCTGCTTTGGCCAATAACGAATTGGTTTGTTTTACTGGTGATCGTTATTTTGAAGGCACCAAATCTTTATCTGAAAACTTTCTTGGAAAAGAAGCAAATTTCCCAGCTGGTCCTTTTCTAATTGCTTCAAGACTTAAAGTTCCTGTAGTTTTTGTTTATGTAATGAAAGAGCCCAATCTGCATTATCATTTATATGCAAGAGAAGCAGAAGTAAAACACCGCGACGAAAAAGCACTTTTAAAAGAATACGTAAAAAGCGTTGAAAGTATTCTAAAAAAATATCCCCTTCAATGGTTTAATTATTTCGATTTTTGGAATGCTTTTAAAGATTCATAGCTGCAAAGGCTAAAAGTTGCTAAGGTTTTTTTGAAAAAATAATTTTTACAAATCTTTTAATCTGTGGTAAAAACTAAAAATCATTTTTTGGAAGTTAAACCCAATTAACTACAAATGGTAAAAAATTCAGGAATTAGCGACAAACAAAACTTTGCGCATCAAATAAGAAAATTCGTTTAAATAAATTTACCTATTTTTGCTAACCACCAAAGCGAAAAAACCAAAATGAAAAATGTTCTCATAATTTATTATTCTCAGTCGGGGCAACTGGAATCTATTGCAAGAAACATTGCAAAACCATTTCTAAACTCAGAGAATATAAATCTCACTTTTCACGAAATACAATTAGAAAAACCATTTCCTTTTCCGTGGAATAAAGATTCTTTTTTTGATGCTTTTCCAGAGTCGTTTTTACAGATTCCGACAGCATTAAAACCTGTACCAGAAGAAATTTTAAATACAAAATTTGATTTGGTACTTTTTCATTATCAGGTTTGGTATTTATCGCCATCAATTCCGATTAATTCATTTTTAAAAAGTGATGATGCGAAGAAAATTTTAAATAATACACATGTTGTTACAATCAGCGGTTCTAGAAACATGTGGATTATGGCGCAGGAAAAAATTAAAGTTTTACTAAAAGAAGCAAATGCAGATTTAGTTGGAAACGTAGCTTTGGTCGACCGCGTTGGAAATTTAATCAGCGTAATAACAATTGTAGAATGGATGTTTTCTGGTGTTAAGAAAAAGTATCTCGGTATTTTTCCTTTGCCAGGAGTCTCAGAAAAAGACATACAAGAGTCCAGTCAGTTTGGAGAAATCATATTAGATTCCTTAAACAATAGCAATTTTGCTAATTTACAGCCAAAATTAGTCGAAGCTGGAGCTGTAAAAATAAGTTCGTATTTAGTGACTGTCGACAAAACAGCCAATAAAATTTTCAATAAATGGTCAAATATCATTTATAAAAATCAAAAAAACCGAAAACAGCTTCTTAAAGTATTTAATGTTTATTTATTCCTTGCGATATGGTTAATTTCACCAATAGTGTATATATTGCACCTTATTACCTATCCGCTTAAGTTAAAAACTATAAAAAAGGAAACTCAATATTATCAAGGAGTTTAGAAGACGAAATTTAGATTATGTTTGAAGTATATATTACAAAAGCTGCAAAGTATTTGCCAAATGACGCTGTTTCTAATGATGAAATGGAAGCCTATTTAGGACTTATCAACGATACTGCCTCAAAAGCAAGACGTATTATTTTGCGCAATAATAAAATTACAAGCCGATATTATGCTGTTGATAAAGATGGAAAAAGCACTCACAGCAATGCCGAATTAACAAAAAATGCAATTTTACCGTTATTCGATGAAGATTTTACGCCTCAGGATTTAGAAGTACTTTCATGCGGAACCTCAACTCCGGATATTTTCCTGCCTTCGCACGCTGCGATGGTTCATGGTTTATTAAAAAACAAATCGGTAGAATTAAACTCTTCAACAGGAGTTTGCTGCGCTGGAATGAACTCTCTTAAATTTGGTTTTCTTTCCATACGCTCTGGAAATTCAAAAAATGCAATCTGCACAGGATCAGAAAAAGTTTCAACCTGGCTGAATGCCCAAAAATACAATCACGAAGCAGACAATTTAAAAAGTCTGGAAGAACAGCCAATTATTGCTTTCAAAAAAGATTTTTTACGCTGGATGTTATCTGACGGAGCTGGTGCTTTTCTTTTAGAAAATAAACCAAGAGGCCCAATTTCACTAAAAATAGAATGGATGGAAGCTTTTTCGTATGCTTACGAATTAGAAACCTGCATGTACGCCGGAGGTGATAAATTAGAAAACGGAGAAATCAAATCATGGAGCGATTACGCACCAGAACAATGGTTGAACGAATCTGTTTTTTCTATCAAACAAGACGTTAAATTATTAGACGAATTTATCTTGTCAAAAGGTGCCGAAAGCATGAAAGATGCGATGGACAAAAACAATATCAAGGCTGACGACGTTACTTATTTTATTCCTCACGTTTCTTCTAACTTTTTTGTGGAAGGATTGAAAAAAGGATTAACAGAGAAAGGAATTGGAATGAGTGATGATAAATGGTTCATGAATCTGTCGAGAGTTGGTAATGTGGGTTCTGCCTCAATTTATCTGGCTTTAGAAGAATTAATGAATTCAGGGAATTTGAAAAAAGGAGATCACATTCTTTTATCAGTTCCAGAAAGCGGAAGATTTTCTTTCGCATATGCGTATTTAACAGTTTGCTAAATGGAAACAATGGCACTTTTAGAAAAAGAAACTGTAGAAAATTTATTGCCGCAAAAGTTCCCTTTTGTAATGGTAGATGCTATGCATTCTTATACTGAAACTTCTTTGGTTTCGGGTTTGAAAATTCAGCAGGATAATATTTTCGTAAACAACAATACTTTTCTAGAAGCTGGTTTAATAGAACATATGGCACAATCTGTTGCCCTGCATACTGGTTATCAGTTTTTTTTAAGAAATGAAACTGCACCAACGGGATACATCGGTTCTATTAAAGAAATTGAAATAAAAAGACTTCCAGAACTTAACGACACCATTCAATCTGAAGTAACCATTCTGCAGGAATTTGCAGGGATTACTTTGGTAAATATCGTGACAACTTTAAATAATGAAGAAATTGCAAACGGACAGATGAAAACTGTTTTAGCAAAATAATATTATGATCGTGAATACTGGAGTTGACATACAAAATTATTTACCGCACCGAGCACCAATGCTTATGGTAGATTTGATTTTGGACATTGATGCCAACTTCGTAGAAACCATTTTTTTGATAAAAGAAGACAATATTTTTGTTGAAAATAATGTTTTTATCGAAGCCGGTTTAATCGAAAATACGGCGCAGACCTGTTCGGCCATTGTTGGAAAAAAATACTTTTTTGACGAAGACGGAACAGAAAATGAGAACGTAAATGTAATTGGATTTATCAGTGCCTTAAAAAATGTAAAAATTCATGCGCTGCCAAAAGTCGGCAATACCATAATTACCAAAGCAGATTTAGTTTCAAAATTCGCTGGCGACAATTACACTTTATGCACGATGAACTGTAAAAGTTCTGTCGAAGACCAGATACTTTTAGAATGCGAAATTAACTTGTTTATTCAAAAAACAGTTTCGGTTGGATAATTCAAAAAAAATCATTTTGCATCTAGTAATTCGAATCGGAATTTTGATTCTTTTACTTGGTTTGGTTTTCTTATTTTGGCATTTTACTTACGACCCTCATAAACTTTGCGACGAAAACGGACATAAACATGTAGATGGCGGTTTAGGATTTTTTATCATGCTTTTTTTAATCACTCAAATGTTTTATTTGGGATTACTAATAGAAATGATTTATTTATTTGTGAAGAAACAGCGAATTTTAGCATTCGCAAATCTCGGATTTTTAATAATTAGTTTATGTATAGTTTCTATCTGTATGTTTCTAATAAATTAAATTAGCACTATGGAAAAAGATAAAGTACCTCAAGATAAAAGTAACTTAACAAAAAATAACGTCAAAGAGCTTTTGTACGCAACTGATGAAAATGGCAATTACACCACAACCTTAAGTACTGGCTGGGAGCCAAAAACAATTGCATTATCGAATTCTATCGATGAAATAAACGAGCGTATTTCTGAAGCTAAACAACAAGTTTTAAGTGGTGAAGCAAGTCCGATTGTTTATTTTATGGAAGTCAACAAAATGGATCTTACAATTTTAGCCAGTTATGTCGGAATGTGGAAATGGCGCGTAAAAAGACATTTTAAACCTGAAGTTTTTGCCAAACTAAACGACAAAATCTTGAAGAAATATGCGGATACCTTTGAAGTATCAATTGAAGAATTAAAAAACAGTATCACCAAATAATGGAATTATCTTTCACACATCATCAGTCTGCTCATTGTGAGAATGGAGTAGCGTCGAATCTGCTAAAAAACAGCGGACTAAACATCAGCGAACCGATGGTTTTTGGTATAGGCTCCGGATTATTTTTTGTATATCTGCCTTTTATAAAAGTCAATTATGCGCCTGCGATAAGTTATAGAACTTTGCCTGGACAGATTTTCAATAAAGTTGCCAATCGTTTAAACCTTAAAATAAAAAGACAAAAATTTTCTTCTGTTGCAAATGCAAATAAAGCTTTAGACGAAAATTTAAAAAACAATATCCCAACCGGATTACAAGTCGGCGTTTATAATTTAAGTTATTTTCCTGACGAATATCGTTTTCATTTCAACGCACACAACTTAGTCGTATACGGAAAAACCGAAACCGATTATTTAGTGAGCGATCCTGTTATGGAAACCGTAACCACTTTAACGCACGAAGAATTAGATAAAGTTCGTTTTGCAAAAGGAGCCTTTGCACCTCGCGGTCAAATGTATTATCCAATTCAGGTTCCAAGCAACGTTGATTTGAAAAGTGCCATCATTAAAGGAATCAAAAATACCTGTCGCGATATGCTTGCGCCAATGCCAATTGTTGGTGTTCGAGGCATCAAATTTGTTTCAAAGCAAATTAGAAAATGGCCAATCAAACATGGAACCAAAAAAGCCAATCATTATCTAGCACAAATGGTTCGTATGCAGGAAGAAATTGGAACTGGAGGCGGTGGTTTCCGTTTTATTTACGCGGCATTTTTACAGGAAGCTTCGGTTATTTTAAATAATGAAGAATTGAAAACACTTTCTCAAGAAATGACAAAAATTGGAGATTCATGGCGAGATTTTGCTGTTGAAGCATCCAGAATTTACAAAAACAGAAGTGCCAAAGAAGACGCTTACAACACCATTGCCGATGAACTTTTGGACATTGCCAACAGAGAAGAAATCTTTTTCAAAAAACTAAAAAAAGCCATCAGCTAAGATATTTTGCAATCCATAATTAAAATAGAATCACTTTCGAAAAAGTACAAAGATGCCGACCAGTATTCTTTGAACAATGTTTCGCTAAATATAAATGAAGGAGAGATTTTTGGTCTTCTGGGTCCAAATGGCGCCGGAAAAACAACCTTAATTTCCATGCTCTGCGGATTGGTTAAACCAACTTCGGGACATTTTTCAATTGATGGTTTAGATTATCAGCATCATTCTTCAAAAATCAAAAAAATCATAGGCGTTGTTCCTCAGGAATATGCCTTATACCCTACTCTTACAGCCCGCGAAAACCTGCATTATTTTGGAAGTATGTACGGCTTAAAAGGTTCTGATTTAAAAGATAAAGTAATCGAAACTTTAGATCTTTTGGGTTTACTAAAATTTGCTGATAAACGAGTGGAAACCTTTTCGGGCGGAATGAAACGCCGTGTCAACTTAATTGCCGGAATTCTGCACAAACCAAAAGTTTTATTTTTAGATGAACCAACCGTTGGTGTTGATGTTCAGTCTAAAAATGCCATTATAGATTATCTCAAAGTGTTGAACGAAAAAGGAACAACTATTATTTATACTTCGCATCATTTGGCTGAAGCCGAAGATTTTTGCACCAATCTTGCCATTTTAGACCGAGGCCGAATTTACGCAAAAGGAACACCTTCAACTTTAATCAATTCTGTTGAAGAAGCCCGAAATCTCGAAGACGTTTTTATTTCATTAACCGGTAAAGACCTGAGAGATGATATATAAAATTTGGATGTCTATCGTAAAAGAATTTTTGCTGCTTAAACGCGATTTAGGCGGTTTGATTATTCTGTTTATTATGCCTTTGGTTTTGGTTATTACCGTTACTTTAATCCAGGACAGTACTTTTAAAAAAGTCAGCGATTCTAAAATCCCGATTTTATTGGTTGACAACGACAAAGGTTCTGTTTCTAAAACTGTTTTTGATAATTTAGAAAAAAGCGATTTGTTTAGCGTTGTTACACAAATCGACGACAAAACGATTACAGAAGATGTTGCCAGAGAAAATGTTTACAAAGGCAAATTTCAATTGGCAATTGTAATTCCAGAAAATTTAAGTTCTGATTTACAGGCAAAAGTTGATCAAAATGTCGAAAAAATTGTAAGCAGTTTAGGCATGACGGATAGTACGGCAGCCAGCGAACCTCAACGAATTATAAAAGAAAAAGAAGTAAAACTGTATTTTGATCCGGCGGTTCAAATGAGTTTCAAAAATGCGGTCATGAGTTCTATTGACAAAATGATTTCGCAGATTGAAACCAAATCAATTTACACGACTTTTCAAAATCAGCTTGGAGAAGGAAATGCGCAATTTGAACAAAAAAGTTTCATTTCATTTAAAGAAATAATTCCGAAAATAAACAACAAAGAAGTTCGCCCAAACTCAGTGCAGCATAATGTTCCGGCGTGGACACTTTTTGCGATATTTTTTATCGTGATTCCGTTATCCATTAATATTGTAAAAGAAAAATCGCAGGGAACATTTGTTCGACTAAGAACCAATCCCGTTTCTAACTTAGTAGTGATTATTGGCAAAACCATTACCTACTTGATCATTTGTATGATTCAGTTTTATATGATGGTTGCAGTTGCAGTGTTTTTATTTCCATCAATCGGACTTCCGTCTTTAAATATTGAAGGACATTTAGCTTTAATGAGCGTTGTCGCTTTATTTTCAGGATTCGCCGCAATTGGATTCGGAATTTTATTAGGAACCGTTGCGAGCACTCAGGAACAATCAGCTCCGTTTGGTGCAACGAGTGTGATCATTTTAGCCGCAATTGGAGGCGTTTGGGTTCCGGTTTTTGCCATGCCGAAAATCATGCAGATTATTGCCAAATCATCTCCAATGAACTGGGGATTAGACGCTTTTTATGACGTTTTACTTCGTAACGTTTCTTTCCTCGAAATCATTCCAAAAATAAGTTTGTTATTTTTGTTTTTCATTCTCACAACATCCATCGCATTATTTTATGACAAAAAGAAAAGAACAGTATAACGAAGCCACAGACTTAACCGTTTCTCACGAAATCAGAATTCGTTTTAACGAAACTGATCCGCTTGGAATTGTTTGGCACGGCAATTATATTACCTATTTTGAAGATGGACGAGAAGCGTTTGGACGTAAACACGGACTTACTTATCTGGATATTGGAAATACAGGTTACACAACACCAATAGTAAAATCAAAATGCGAACATAAATTGTCTTTGCGCTACGGCGATGTCGTAACAATTGAAACAACAGTTGTTGACACGCCCGCAGCCAAAATGATTTATCGTTTTAAAATTATTGACGAAAAAGGTGAAGTAGCGTGTACGGGAGAAACCGTTCAGGTTTTTTTAGATAAAGAAGGAAATTTAATGCTTACGAATCCGCCTTTTTATGAGGAATGGAAACGAAAAGTGGGGTTATTGAAGTAGAACACGGATTTCACGAATTAGCACGAATTTATTTTAGTTTTCCGTTTCCTGCAAGGTTTTCAAAACCTTGTAGGTATAAATTGAAAATCATAAAAATCTGCAAAATCTGCGTGTAAGCTTTTTTAGATGACGCTTTAAATAAAAATACCTACAAGGTTTTAAAAACCTTGCAGGAATAAAAAACAACATAAAATCTGCTTAATCTGAAAAATCTGCGTGAAACCTTTTTTTAAGATGAGGCTTTAAAATAAAATACCTACAAAGTTTTAAAAAACCTTGCAGGAGAAATCGAGATCATAAAATGTTAAGAGAAATATACATCACAGAAACAAATTGTATCACACCGTTAGGTTTTGATGTTGAGTCCAATATTGAAGCGATTCTTCGCGGTGATTCTGGTATTCAGATTCACAATGATATTTCTTTGATGCCAAATTCGTTTTATGCTTCTATCATTTCTGATGAAAAAATAAATAGTGCTTTTTCAAAAATCAGCCCTGACGACAAATATTCCCGTTTAGAGAAAATGATGATTTTGGCTTTAGAGCCGATTATCAAAAATTCAGGAATTAAATTAAATTCAAAAACGGCTTTTATACTTTCTACTACAAAAGGAAATGTTACGGCTTTAAAAGACAATTCTGAAAAAAGTTTTAATAACGCACATTTAGATGTTTTAGCAAAAAACATTGCCGATTTCTTCCATTTTCAAACACAGCCAATTGTAGTTTCAAATGCCTGCGTTTCTGGAATTTTAGCCGTTTCTATTGCTAAAAGAATGATTCAGTCTGAACTTTATGACAATGTTTTTGTGGTTGCTGGCGACGAAGTTTCAGAATTTGTTTTGTCAGGTTTTAATGCATTTCAAGCCATGAGCGATCTGCCTTGCAAACCGTATTCTAAAAATAGAACTGGAGTAAGTTTAGGTGAAGCAACGGCAGCGGTTTTAGTTTCGGCGGAAGCCAAAAACGCAAAAATAAAAGTAATTGGAGACAGTTCGATAAACGATGCGAATCATATTTCTGGGCCTTCAAGAACGGGTGAAGGTTTGTTTAGAAGTATTCAAAATGCGTTGAAAGAAGCTCAAATTGAAGCTAATAAATTAGATTATATTTCAGCACACGGAACCGCAACACCATTTAACGATGAAATGGAAGCCATTGCATTCAGCCGTTTGGGTTTACAAAACGTTCCAGTAAATAGTTTAAAAGGATTTTACGGGCATACATTAGGCGCTTCGGGACTATTGGAAACAGTAATCGCGATTGAATCTGCGAATCAAAATACACTTTTTGAATCGAAAGGTTTTGATGAAATCGGCGTTAGTGAACCTATCAATGTGATTGAGAAAAATGAAGAGGCGACTATTAAATATTTTTTGAAGACAGCTTCTGGATTTGGAGGTTGTAATACGGCTGTGGTTTTTGAAAAGATGAAGTAAAATGAAACTATCAAAATTCATATTTATAACATTAGTTCTTCTCTCATCTTTCGGATGTAAGAAGAAAGAAGTGACTAAATCTGAATTTGAAAAAGAGGTTTTAAATAGTATTTTTATCGAAATTGTAGATTCTATTTATATGGATAGGAGAACTATGTCCCCACCACCAATGCCAAAAATAGACTTCAAAACGAATAAAGAAGATACTATTGGCTATCATGGCAAATTGAAACGATATCAAATCGAACAAGACAGCATTAAAAAGGATAAAAATAGAATTCTAATTGGTGTTCATGATTTTATAGTCAACAATGGGATCAATGATGAAAAATTTGATCTCGCACCATTCAAAAAAAATAAAAAATTTGATTTTCAATATACCTCTAAATTTCCTGAGGAAATATATTGGGATATAAATGATAAAAAAAGCAAAATGCCAGTTGGCACTATTACAATTCATAAAATTCATTTTAATAAAAATAAAACATCAGGAATTTTAGAAGCAGGTGCTTCATGCGGTGGAGGAAAATGTGGGCAAGGATTTCAAATTACAATTGAAAATAAATCTGGAAAATGGCATATTACCAAAATTGTTGACACCTGGGTTTCTTAATAGAATTTTATAATAATAATAATGGCTCAAAACAAAACCTATATACAATCCTACATCACCATCCAAAACAATGAAATTGTTTTGAACGGAACTTCTGTATTCAAAATTGAACCGACAGATTTTGCTGATTTCTCTAAACAGGCCTACCGTAATTTTGAAATGCAATATCCTAAGTTTTTCAAAATGGATGCTTTGAGCAAACTGGCTTTTTTAGGATCAGAATTGCTTTTGAGTCCGATCACTTCAAATGAAGAGGAAAATAATATTGCTTTGGTTTTGGCCAATAAATCTTCAAGTTTAGATACCGATGTAAAATATCAGGAATCGATTTCAGACAAAGAAAACTATTTTCCGAGTCCGGCGGTTTTTGTGTATACACTCCCAAATATATGTTTGGGCGAAATAAGTATCCGCCATCAGCTAAAAAGTGAAAATTCTTTCTTTATATTTGATGCTTTCAATTCTGAGTTTTTGTGGAACTATTCGGAGATTTTGTTAAACACAAATAAAGCGGATACAGTTCTTTGTGGCTGGGTTGAATTTTTTAATGATAATTATAAGGCTTTTCTTTGCACGATCGGCAAGGAAGAAAACGAAAAATATACAAACGAAACTATCAATACATTATACAATAAATATCATGGAAGCATTAAAAGAAGAATTAAAAAATAAAATCATTACGACTTTAAACCTTGAAGATATCACGATCGAAGACATTGCTGATAACGATCCTTTGTTTGGAGACGGTTTAGGTTTAGACTCGATTGATGCGCTTGAATTGATCGTGATTTTAGATAAAGATTACGGAATTAAATTAGTAGATCCGAAGGAAGGAAAAACAATTTTCCAATCTATCGAAACTATGGCGGCTTACATTAGCGCGAACAGAACGAAGTAAGACTTACTTAGACTTGCTTAGATTTACTTAGACTTACTTAGATTTTTAGACTTCTTAGACAGAAGTTTAAAAGTCAAAAAATCTAAGAAGTCTGGAATCTAAAAATCTAAGCAAGTCTAAAAATAAAAATCTAACAATCTAAGCAAGTCTAAATGAAAGGTGTTGCAATAACGGGAATGGGAATTATTTCTTCGATCGGAAATTCGGTTGAAGAAAATTATCATTCGTTAATCGAAAATAAAATCGGGATTTCCCGTATCTCCAATATTTCGACAGTTCATGCAGATGTTATTAAAGTTGGTGAAATCAAAAAAACCAACGATGATCTCATCGCCGAATTGAACTTAAACAGCGATAATAATTTTTCAAGAACCGCTATGATTGGTACTTTGGCAGCCAAACAAGCTGTTGAAAATGCCGGCATAACCTCAATCAACGAATTTAGAACGGGACTTATTTCGGCTACAAGTGTGGGCGGAATGGACATGACGGAGAAACATTATTACGATTATTTCGAAAAACCGGAACTCGTAAAATATATTACGTGTCACGACGGCGGCGATGTTGCAGATAAAATTGCCGAAGAACTGGGTTTAAAAGGAATGGTAACGACAATCAGCACGGCTTGTTCTTCTGCAGCAAACGCGATTATGCTGGGCGCGCGATTGATTAAAACCGGAAAATTAGACCGCGTTATTGTGGGCGGAGCCGATGGTTTGGCAAAATTCACCATCAACGGATTTAAGACTTTGATGATTTTATCTGACGATTACAACAAACCTTTCGACAATAACAGAAAAGGATTAAACCTTGGAGAAGCTGCTGCTTTTTTGGTTTTAGAATCGGATGAGATTGTGGAAAAACAAAATAAAAAAGTGCTAGCAAGAGTTTCCGGTTACGGAAATGCAAACGACGCTTTTCACCAAACTGCTTCTTCTGAAAATGGAGACGGCGCTTATCTGGCCATGAAAAAAGCTTTTGAAGTTTCTGGATTAAAACCTTCTGAAATTGATTACATCAACGTTCACGGGACAGCAACGCCAAATAACGATTTATCTGAAGGAAGGGCTTTACGCCGAATTTACGAAAATGAAACAGTTCCTGATTTTAGTTCTACAAAACCATTTACGGGACATACTTTAGCAGCTGCGGCTGCGATCGAAGCGGTTTATAGTGTTTTGGCAATCCAAAATAATGTCGTTTATCCGAATTTGAATTTTGAAACTCAAATGGAAGAATTCGATTTGACACCGCAGACTTCCTTAAAAAATAAAAACATCGAACACGTTTTATCTAACTCTTTTGGATTTGGAGGAAATTGTTCAACCCTTATATTTTCAAAAAGCTAATGAAAAAAACATATATAAATGGAGTAGGCTGTATTTCGACTCAAAAAACATTTGATACTGTTTTTTTAGAAGAAGCCGTTGTCAATCATGATGAAAATGTACTGGCGATTGTTTCGCCGGCATACAAAGAATATATTTCGCCTGCTGCAAGCCGACGCATGGCAAAAGGCGTAAAAAATGGGATCGTGGCTTCTGCCCTAGCTATGAAAGATGCGAATGTTGAAAACGTTGACGCTATTATTACTGGAACTGGTTTAGGATGTATTGAAGATTCTGAAAAATTCTTGAAAAGCATTCTGGATAATAAGGAAGAGTTTTTAACGCCAACTTCTTTTATTCAATCAACCCATAACACTGTTGGTGCGCAAATCGCTCTTTTACAGCAATGTAAAGGTTATAATTTTACGTATGTAAATGGAGCAGTTTCTTTTGAATCGGCTCTTCTGGATGCTAAAATGCAGATTGAAGAAGATGAAGCCAATTCAATTTTAGTGGGCGGTGTCGATGAAAATGGTGAATATACAACTGCTCTTTTCAAATTAAACGGCCGCATTAAAGCAGACAATACCGCTCCGTATGATGTTTTAACTTCGACAACAAGTGGTGCAGTTTATGGAGAAGGCGCTAGTTTTTTTGTGTTGGAAAACGAAAGAAAAGAAAGTACATACGCTGAGCTTCTGGATATTGCGATTGTAAATACGCTGGCAGAAAATGAAATTGAAGCGGAAATTACATCTTTCTTAAAGTCAAATAATCTGGAAATTTCAGATGTTGATGCGTTGATTTTAGGTTTTTGATGGAAATGCAACTTTCGAAAATTATTATAAAAACCTGGCTGAAAATGCTTTTGCCCAAACACCAGTTTTGTATTACAAACATTTGTGTGGCGAATATGATACAGCTTCGGCTTTTGCTTTTTGGATGGCTGCAAAAATTTTAAAAACACAGGAAATTCCAGAAATTATAAAAGTAAATTCGGCTGCAAAACCAGCTTATAAAACCATTTTATTATACAATCAATTAAACGGGAAAAATCATAGTTTTACGTTACTGTCAAAATGATAACGCATAAAAACATCTCGATATTTTTTATCTTTTTATTGCTTTTCATGTTTCTTGTAAACTTTTTAATGGCAATAAATATATGGTGTTATTTGGCAGTAATTTTTCTTTGGATTGGGATTAACGCTGTTGGTTCTTCGAGGATTTCTTCTAATTATCATGTTAAGGCTTTTTGTCATAATCCGTCCGAAACCCAAAATAAAATTGCTTTAACTTTTGATGACGGTCCTAGTGAATTTACTTTGGAAGTTTTAGCGCTTCTTAAAAAATATAACGTTAAAGCCACTTTTTTCTGTATTGGAAAAAACATCGAAAAACATCCTCAAATTTTAAAACAAATTATTGCCGATGGCCATTTAGTTGGCAATCATTCTTACAGTCATTCTAAGTTTTTTGATTTTTATAATGCGAAACAAATTGCAGCTGAAATCAAAAAAACAGATGCGCTTCTGGAAAAATATACTTCAAAAAAAATCAATTTTTTTCGTCCGCCTTATGGAGTTACGACGCCATCTATTCGAAGGGCTTTAAACATAACCGGACACAAAGTTATTGGCTGGAATATTCGTTCGCTTGACGGAGGAACAAAAAATAAGGAATTGATTTTCAACCGAATTATAAAACGCGTTTCTCCCGGCGGAATCGTACTTTTGCACGACACGGCTTCACACTCGGTTTTGGTATTGGAACAGTTTTTGCAATTTTTAGAGCAAAACAGTTATGAAGTGATTTCGATTGAAGAACTTTTGAATCTTAAAGCTTATGGAAATTGAACTCGGATGAAACAGATTCGCTATCGCGAAGACGCGGATAAAAACGGATTTTTATTCAATAAAATAATCTATGTGAATCTTTTTAATCAGTGGCAAACAAATTAAAGCACATTTTTAAAAATTATGAAAACTAAAATAGCAATATTAATTCTTTTTATATCAGGCAGTTTGTTTGCTCAGGAACAAAAAATGACGGCTGCAGAAATAACACAATTTAAAGAAGATGTAAATGTTGTTTCTAAAAAAATAAAGACATTAACAACTGATTTTGTTCAATACAAACATTTGGATTTTTTATCTAAAGACATTGAAACATCTGGAAAAATGGTTTTTAAAGAACCTGCACTTCTGCAATGGCAATATAAAAAACCATACAACTACAGCATTACTTTCAAAAACGGAAAAATCCTGATTAACGATGAAGGAAAGAAAAGTGCGGTTGATATTGGCAACAGTAAAATCTTTGCAAGAATCAATAAATTAATTGTGGGAAGTGTGAGCGGTAATATGTTTGATGACAAAGAATTTACAATTTCCTATTTTAAATTGAAAGGTCAGAATCTGGCGAAATTTATTCCGAAAGATGCAACTCTGAAAAAATACATCAAACAAATTGAACTGACTTTTGATAAAGAAGAAGCAACAGTAGTTCAGGTAAAATTATTAGAATCATCTGAAGATTATACCCGAATTGTACTTAAAAATAAAGTGATCAATGCAAAAATCGACGATTCAGTTTTTACTAATTAATTGCCTTTTGGCTTTGGTTTTAGTTTCTTGTGGCTCGGTCACTAAAAATTATACACCAAAAAAATTAGACAAAACGTCTTACACGGTTCCTTATTTTTCAGATTCCAAAACTGATTATGTTTATAAAACCAACATTTCTGTTTACGGAAATGAATTATCGGGAATTTTCATTGCCAAGAAAATCAATGATACTACACACCGAATTGTTTTTACAACTGAATTCGGTAATAAGTTAATGGATTTTGAAATTTCTGAAACTGATTTCAAAGTCAACTCAATTGTATCAGAATTAGATCGAAAAATCTTGATTAATACTTTAAAAGAAGATTTTAGACTGCTTTTAAAAAAGGAATATTTGATTCAGGAGCAATTTGAAAATGAATCGGCAGACATATATAAATCGGCAGATGGAAAACAAGATAATTATATTTTCATTTCCAAAAAAGATCAAAAACTAGAAAAGATCGTTCATTCTTCCAAAACAAAAGAAAAATTTACACTGCTTTTCAATTCAGAAAACAATATTTTTGCTGAGAAGATTCAAATTATTCATCAAAATATTAAGCTTAAAATTGAGCTGAATTACTTTAAATCAGAATAGAAAATTAAACTAACCATAAAACTAAACTAATCCAAAGATGAAAAAAATAGCCTTAATTGCATTCGTATTATTTATCGGAGTTCAATCATCTCAAGCACAGGTAAAAGTTAATCCAGGGCTTAGAGGCGGTTTAAATATATCGACATTAACTAATATTGATGATAATAATTCTAAAACAGATTTTTATGTTGGTGGATTGGTTAATATTAAATTCAACAAATATTTTTCGCTGCAGCCAGAGATAACTTATTCCAGACAAGGAGACGAAGGAAGGGAATATTTTGGAAATGGGAATGATTACCGTTATGTAAATTATGAATTAAATTATATAACGCTGGGAGCTGTTGCAAAATTTAACTTTAATGGTGGTGGTTTTCACGTGTTGGCAGGACCGTCTTTAGATCTAAAAATTGATGATAACTATATAAATTCGAATCCAGAAGGTTTTGATCTTGCTATTGTGGGAGGTGTTGGTTACACATTGCCAAACGGTTTGACTTTTGAAGCTAGAATCAAACAAGGATTAGTTGATATTTACGGTTATGATGGTATTGATTATGACGATGATTACTATTATAATGATGTGATTTTGAATCAAGTTTTTCAAATTGGAATCAGCTATACGTTTAAGACAAAATAAAAAACATGAATAAAAGAATATTTTTTGTTGCTGTTTTTTTTGCAGTTTTAAACATCCAAGCCCAGGTAAGTGTTAAGCCAGGTTTAAGAGCTGGATTTAATTTTTCAACAATTTCTGAAATGCATGCCAATTATAAAACTGATTTTTATGCTGGTGGTTTTACAGAGATTAACATAACGAAACATTATGCGCTTCAACCTGAGATCAATTACAGCAGACAAGGTTCTAATGATGTTGAACGAAAATATTTTGATGAAAATACGCAGACAAACAAAACTGAATATTTAGATCTGGAAATAAATTATTTGTCGCTTTCTGTAATAAATAAATTTACTTTAGCACAAGGAATACAATTTCAGGCGGGACCAACTCTAGATATTTTATTGAATGATAATCTTGCAGTTAGAAAAGCGCAAAATGATCTTGGTGTGGTCTTAGGTGTTGCTTATGCCCTGCCGTCTGGTTTGACTTTTGAAGCTCGATTTAAGAAGGGTCTTCTAGATGTTTTGAGCAGTGATTATTATCAAAATGACTCCAATAATTATTATTTATTTGGAGATTATAATACAAATATTAATTTTCAATTAGGAGTTTCCTATTCGTTTGGAAAATAGAAAATATGGTTTTAAAAGATTTTTATAAAGTACTATCAGAAGAAAAAGCTTCTGATTCAAAATATAATATTACGATTTTAATCAATGAAAAACACGAGGTTTTTAAAGGACATTTCCCTGGAAATCCTATTATGCCTGGTGTTTGCATGATTCAGATTATCAAGGAACTGACAGAATCTATTACAAAAAGTTCATTGATGATTCAGTCTTTGGCAAATGTAAAATTCATGGCGCTTATTAATCCTGAGGTAACTCCGGAATTACGTTTAGAGCTTGATGTTACCATTACTGAAGACAATTTGGTAAAAGTGAAAAACACGACTTACTTTAACGACACTACTGCTCTTAAATTGAGTACGGTGTACAAAAAAATATAATTATGAAACTATTATTGACATTACTTTTATGGGTAAATTTTGCTGGAACGCCAGACTTGGCTTCTATTCGCAAAATGTATACAGATGTAGCTAAATCTGAAAATAATGCTAAAGATTTTGTAGAAAAACTTTCTGGAGTTTCAAATAATGATGATAAAATTTTGGTAGCTTACAAAGCAGCTTCAATTTTATTAGATTCTAAGTTTGAAAATATTTTGGGAAATAAAATTTCTCGTTTT
Organism: Flavobacterium sp. SORGH_AS_0622; assembly: GCF_030818825.1. Taxonomy (NCBI): domain Bacteria; kingdom Pseudomonadati; phylum Bacteroidota; class Flavobacteriia; order Flavobacteriales; family Flavobacteriaceae; genus Flavobacterium; species Flavobacterium sp. SORGH_AS_0622. Next base: position 5,191,174 of record NZ_JAUTAX010000001.1, on the reverse strand, counting down.
AAAGAAGGTGCAAAACTCCTTGAATCTGTTATTGCCAGCGATCCTAATAACATTGAAATCCGAATGATTCGTCTTAGTATTCAGGAAAATGTTCCAGGAATAACGGGTTATAAGAAAAACATAAAAGAGGATAAAAAATACATTGCTGCACACTATGCAGAACAAAATGCTTCTTTAAAAGAATACTTAAAAGATTTTGTTTTGCAATCTAAAAGTTTTTCTGCTAAAGAGAAACAATTCGTGAAGTAAGCTCAATAAAAACCTCATGAAATCAACGCACGAATTGCTGAATTCGACTAGCTTTTGTGTTATTGTACCAACTTACAATAACCAAAAAACACTAAAAAAAGTACTGGATTCTATTTTAGATTTCACCTCAAATGTTATTATAGTCAATGACGGCTCAACCGATTCGACAAGCGAAATACTAAAACAATATTCGCAGCTGACGCAAATTCATCATCCTAAAAATTTAGGAAAAGGACGTGCGCTGCGAAATGGATTTAGAAAAGCTATCGAATTGGATTTTGAATATGCCATCACGATAGATTCTGACGGACAGCATTTTGCTGCAGACATTCCGATTTTTATTGAAGCCATTCAAAACGAACCGCATGCACTTTTGATTGGAAGCCGTAACATGACGCAGGAAAATGTTCCGAAGAAAAGCAGTTTTGGAAACAAGTTTTCTAATTTCTGGTTTAAGTTCGAAACTGGAATTAAGCTAGATGATACACAATCTGGATTTCGATTATATCCGCTTCGATTACTGCCGAAACGTTTTTATACCAATAAATTTGAATTTGAAATCGAAGTAATTGTGCGCGCTGCGTGGAAAGGAATTGTAGTTAAAAATATTCCGATTCAGGTTTTGTATGATCCTGCAGAAAGGGTTTCGCATTTTCGTCCGTTTCGAGATTTTACCCGAATTAGTATTCTAAATACGGTTTTGGTAACCAATTCTTTGTTGTACATAAAACCGAGAGATTTTTTTAGAAGAGCAAAAAAAAAAGGTTTTAAAAAATTCTTTCTAGAAGATATTTTAGAAAGTTCTGATTCTAATTTTAAAAAATCGGCCGCTATTGCTTTGGGCATTTTTATTGGACTTTCCCCTTTCTGGGGATTCCAGACTATCTTGCTTTTTACTTTTGCCGCGATTTTTCGGCTGAATAAAGTAATCGCATATTTAACTTCTAATGTGAGTTTTCCACCTTTTATCCCTTTTATTATTTACGGTTCTTTGAAAGTAGGAAGCTTTTTTGTTTCCAGCAATGCCCCGCTAATTTTAGATAGTTCGATGACATTTGATGATATTCAAAAAAATGCTGCACAATATATCGTCGGAAGTCTTATTTTAGCAACCGTTTCGGCACTATCAGTTGGTCTTATTAGTTATTTACTTTTAACGGCTTTTAGTAAAAAACGCATCAAATAAAATTTATTTATTTTCGCCACGAATTTCACGAATTAGCACAAATTAATTCGTGGAAATTAGTGAAATTCGTTGCAAAAAAATTTTAAACCTAAACCATGCATCAATACTTCTATGCCATTCATTTATTTGTAAATCGAAGAAAGTCTCTTTCGGTTTTTTTGGCTGTTTTGATGCTTTTAGTTTTCGGATTTTTTGCTTCACGATTAAAGTTTGAAGAAGATATTACCAAACTTATTCCAACAAACGACAAAACAGATGTTACGGCAAAAGTGCTCAAACAATTAAACTTTGCCGACAAAACTACCGTAATTTTCAAACTCGAAAAAAACGGTTCGGCCGATGATTTAAAAGAAATGGCTATTGCTTTTTCAGACAGCGTTTCTAAATCCTGCAAACCATTTATAACTGGAATTCAAGGAAAAATCGACGAAGAAAATATTCAGGAAACCATTGATTTTGTTTACAACAATCTGCCTCTTTTTCTAGATGATAAAGATTATCAAAACATTCAGCAGAAGTTAGAAAAAGACAGCATTGCAGCAACTGTTCAGGGAAATTATAAATCTATTATTTCTCCTTCAGGATTTGTTACCAAAGACTTTATTTTGCAGGATCCGTTTGGGATTTCATTTATCGCTTTAAAAAAATTACAGCAACTAAATATTGGTGATGATTTTACACTCGAAAATGGTTTTGTAATGACGAAAGATAAAAAGAAATTGCTGCTTTTTATCACTTCTAATATTCCTTCGAGTGAAACCGAAAAAAACACCATTTTTGCCGAAAAGCTCAAATCTATTCAGGAAAACCTAAATCAGAAATTTAAAGGGAAAACTTCAATCAGTTATTTTGGTTCTGCTTTAATTGCTGTTGCAAACGCCAATCAAATTAAGAGCGACATTATTTTAACGACATCCATTGCGATGTTTACGTTAATGCTGATTCTGATTTTATTTTATCGGAAAATCTTAATTCCGCTTATTATTTTTCTGCCGACCGTTTTTGGAGGTTTATTTGCAGTTGCTTTTTTATATTTCGTTAGAGAACAAATCTCAGCAATTTCATTAGGAATTGGTTCTATTTTGCTCGGAATTACAATCGATTATTCTATTCATATTCTCACACATTACAAACATAATAGCGATGTAAAAACTCTTTACAAAGACATTACAATGCCTGTTATCATGAGCAGTTCTACAACTGCTGTTGCATTTTTATGTCTGCTTTTTGTAAAATCTGATGCGCTGAATGATCTCGGAATTTTCGCTGCCGTCATTGTTATGGCGACTGGCGTTTTTTCACTTTTAATTGTTCCGCATTTGTATAAACCAAAAGAAAATCCGGCAGAACATAAAAAGAATGTGATCGATAAAATGGCTCATTTTTCTTTTCACAATAATAAAATCTTAATCGGATTGTGCGTGATTATAACTATTATCTGTTGTTTTACTTATAACGACGTTGGTTTTAATAACGATTTATCACAGCTGAATTTTATTCCGAAAGACATTAAAGCCGCCGAAAAAGAATTGGAACAAAGTACCAGTTTAACTTCCAAAACCATTTATGTCGCTTCCTACGGAAAAACCATGGAAGAAGCTTTGCAGCATAATACTAAACTATTTGTAGATCTATCAAAAGAAAAACAGCAGGATAAAATCTTAAATTTCAGTTCAGTTGGCGGTATTGTACTTTCACAACAAGCGCAAATTGAAAAAATTAATAAATGGAATTCATTTTGGACTTCGCAGAAAAAGCAATTCATAAAATCAGAATTAATTAATAAAGGTTCTAAACTTGGATTTAAGCCTACCACTTATAATTTATTTTTTGATCATTTAGATTTTGATTTCAAACCTGTTGCTGCAACTGAATTTTTAAAAATCAAAGCGCTTCAATTACAAGAATTTATAACCGAAAAAAATGGTTTTTATACGATTTCGACTTTAGTAAAAGTAGCGCCCGAGCAGCGCGATGCTTTTGTAAAATCAGCTTCAGCTAAAGAAAATGTAATTGCCATCGATCGCCAGCAGATGAACGAAACGTTTTTCAGCACTTTAAAAACTGATTTTAATTCTCTTGTCAATTATTCTTTTGTTGCCGTAATTCTAATTCTATTTTTCTTTTTCCGTAGAATCGAATTGGTTATCATCAGCTGTATTCCAATTGCTTTAACTGGAATTGTAACCGCAGGAATTATGGGCATTTTCGGCATTCAAATGAATATTTTCAGTATGATTGTCTGTACTTTGATTTTTGGTCACGGAGTCGATTTCAGTATTTTTATGACGAGCGCATTACAAAAAGAATATTCGACTGGCGTTAACGAAATCGCAGTTTACAGAACGTCAATTATTTTGGCGGTCATTACAACGATTTTAGGAATCGGTGCGATGATATTTGCCAAACATCCTGCATTGACTTCAATTTCAGCGGTTTCTTTAATTGGGGTTTTTGCGGCTCTGATTATTACTTTCATTTTTTATCCGATTTTATTCAAACTGTTTTTATCAAATCGCCCAAAAAAGGGAAATCCTCCTTTTCAATTGAGAACTTTTGTTCATGGCGTAATTTCGTTTGCTTATTATGGTTTAGGCGGAATCTTAATGTCGATTTTTAGCTTTACCATTATGCCAATTTTGCCTTTCAGCAAAAAATCAAAAATGAAAGCGTTCCGATACGTGATTTCAAAATTCATGAAATCGGTATTGTATTCCAATCCGTTTATACGCAAAAAAGTCATTAATAATTTTAATGAAACTTTTGAAAAACCAGCTGTAATTATTGCCAATCATTCATCGTTTATAGACATTTTGACAATTGGAATGCTGAGTCCAAAAATTATTTTCTTGGTTAGCGACTGGGTTTACAACTCCCCTATTTTTGGCGGTGTCGTTAGAAAAGCAGGATTTTATCCCGTTTCTGAAGGTCTGGAAGGAGGCGTTGAACACTTACGAAAAAAAATAAACGAAGGATATTCATTAATGGTTTTTCCAGAAGGAACACGATCCGAAAATAATGTGATTAAACGCTTTCACAAAGGTGCTTTTTTCCTTGCAGAAGAATTTAATTTAGATATTATTCCGATTGTCATTCACGGTGCTTCAGAACTGATTCCGAAAGGTGATTTTGTCATTCATCATGGAAATTTGACGGTTAATATCTTAAAGAGAATTAGTCCTGATGATTCCTCATTTGGAACAAATTATACCGAAAGAACCAAACAAATTAGTTCATTCTTTAAAGCAGAATATCGTAAAATTCGCCAAGAACTTGAAGGTCCAGATTATTTCAAAAAAATGCTGATCGCCAGTTATGATTATAAAGAAATTGAAATTGGCAACAGCGTAAAAGAAGATTTAAAGCAAAATCTGGAAACCTATTATAACTTAAATAAGCACATTCAGCCAAAAGCCAAAATCCTACATTTAGGAAATGATTATGGACAGCTGGATGTTTTACTAGCTTTGCAGGAACCGCAGCGAAAAATATTTTCTTTTATTACTGAGGAAGAAAAATTGCTTGTCGCAAAAACGAATTATATCGTTACAAAAAGAAAAATATCATATTTGGATCAATTGGAAAATGCATTTGAAAATCAATATGACGTGCTTTTGATTTCTGACGAAAGTTACAAAAACGACCTTGAAAAAGGATTTCAAAACGTTTCTTTTATAATTTTAGTAAATTGTCCGAATTTAAAAGATCTGTTTACAAGTTCAGATTTTGAAATAGTTTCAGAAGAAAAGGGTTTACTTGTTTTAAAGAAAAAAGAATGAAAAAGCAGTACGATGTAGTAATACGTTGGCAGCGGTTTAGGCGGATTGGTTTCTGCTGTTATTCTGGCAAAAGAAGGCTACAGCGTTTGTGTGCTCGAAAAAAACAATCAGTACGGGGGAAATCTTCAGACTTTCGTAAGAGATAAAACCATTTTTGATACGGGAATTCATTATATCGGAGGTTTAGGCGAAGGCCAAAATCTTCATCAGTATTTCAAATATATTGGAATAATGGATGATTTGAATCTGAAAAAACTAGACGAAAATGGTTTTGATATTATTTCTTTTGAAGATGATAAAACCGAATATCCGCATGCACAAGGTTTCGAAAATTTCATTCAGCAATTAACAAATTACTTTCCCAAAGAAAAAGAAAATCTCTTCAACTACTGTCAAAAGATAAAGGAGGTATGCAAGGCATTTCCACTTTATAATCTAGAATCTGAAGGAAAATATAATGATGAAATTTTAGCGCTTAATGCGAAAGAAACCATCGATTCTTTTACTCAAAATGAAAAATTGAAAGCAGTTTTGGCTGGATCCAATTTTCTTTACGCTGGAATTGCAGAGAAATCTCCGTTTTATGTACATGCGCTTGTTGTCAATTCGTATATCGAAAGTTCATGGCGATGCGTAAATGGCGGAAGTCAGATCACGAAACAATTGCTCAAACAACTCAAAAAGCACGGCGGCGAATTTTTTAAACATAAAGAAGTAATTCAATTTGAAGTTGAAAACCAAAAAGTAAATTCGGTTAAAATGAAAGACGGAACTGAAGTTTCTGGAACGTATTTCATTTCTAACATCGAACCTAAGACGACTTTGAAAATGGCGGGTCAGGAAAATTTCAGAAAACCGTTTTTCAATAGAATTCAAAATCTGGAAAATGTCTTTTCAGCTTTTAGTCTTTATATTGTTTTTAAACCCAAAACTTTCAAATACATCAATCATAATTATTATCATTTTAAAAGTCAAAATGACGTTTGGACCGCGCATGATTACGATGAAAATTCATGGCCAAAAACCTTTATGGCTTCTATGAATCCTTCGAAAAAAGACGAAGAATGGGCAGACGGAATGACCTTTTTAACTTATATGAAATATGAGGACGTTAAAACTTGGGAAAACACTTTTAATACCACTTTTGAAGAAAATGAACGAGGCGAAAGTTACGAGGAATTCAAAGCTAAAAAAGCGGCAAAATTTTTAGAAGAAGTTGAAAAGAAATTTCCTGGAATTAAAGACTGTATTAAATCGGTTCATACTTCGACCCCGCTTTCGTACCGCGATTATATTGGCGGCGACGGCGGAAATATGTACGGCTACATTAAAGATTCTAATAATCCGATGAAAACTTTAATTCCCACAAAAACTAAACTAGAAAATCTGTATCTTACGGGCCAAAGTATCAACATGCACGGTGTCTTGGGCGTTACGGTTGGAGCTGTTTTAACCTGCTCTGAGATTGTAGGTAAAGATTATCTGCTGGAAAAAATTAAAAAAGCATCTGAATAATTGAATCATGAAAAGCCGAATTATATATTTCTTCTCTCTCGGTTTTTTAAGCTTGCTGATTTCTTGCGGTACTTCAAAATCAAAACATCATAAACCAGATATTACGGCTTATAACTCGACGAAACCTGTTGTTGAAAAAGTAACAGACAGTACATTTATCTCTGGAAAAAATTCATTTTTAAAAAATAAACAAGGTCTTTGGGAATTGTATGTCGAAGGCGATCCGCTGGAAATTGGTTTGACAACCGGAGCTTTAACCGACTCGCTTTTGCAAAAGCAACAGCGTATTTTTTTCTCTAAAATCACCGATTTTATCCCGTCTAAATTTCAGCAGAAAATGCTTCGCCAGTTTTTAAAATGGTACAATCGCAAATTGTATTTGAATGTTCCAAATGAATATCAAACTGAAATTTACGGCGTTTCGCAATATACTTCGAATGAGTTTGATAATATCGCACCGCAATACCAGCGCAGTTTATATTTACACGCGGCGCACGATATTGGGCACGCGCTTCAAGATCTGGCTTTAGTTGGCTGTTCTTCTTTTGCGGCTTGGAACGAAAAATCGGAAGAAGGTAATTTAATTTTGGCGCGTAATTTTGATTTTTATGTGAATGACGCTTTCGCGGAAAATAAAATCGCAGCCTTTATCAAACCAAAAGAAGGATTTCCGTTTATGATGGTTACCTGGCCGGGAATGATTGGAGCCGTTTCTGGAATGAATTATGAAGGATTGACTGTAACGATAAATGCTTCTAAATCTAAAATTCCGCTGAGCGCGAAAACTCCAATTTCGATTTTGACCCGCGAAATTTTACAGCACGCCAAAACTTTAGACGAAGCTATCGCCATTGCAAAAAAGAGAAAAGTCTTTGTTTCTGAATCGATTATGGTTGGAAGTGCCAATGATAATAAAGCGATTTTAATTGAAGTTTCGCCCAATAAAATGGATGTTTACGATGTTCCTAACAGTGATCAATTAATTTGTTCGAATCATTTTCAAGGCGATGCTTTTGCAGCTGATAAAAGAAATCTGGAACAAATTGCAAACAGCCATTCTGAATATCGTTACGAAAGAATGCAGGAATTACTATCTGAAAATCTGAAAGTAAATCCTGAAATTGCATCAGAAATTCTTCGAAATAAAGAAGGTTTACAAAATATTGCTTTAGGATATGGAAATGAAAAAGCCCTGAATCAGCTCTTGGCACATCACGGAATTATTTTTAAACCAAAAGAAAAATTAGTCTGGGTTTCGGCAAATCCGTATCAATTGGGAGAATTTGTCTGTTATGATTTGAATGCTGTTTTTGGTGAAAATAGAAATAAGATAGAATCTTTTCAAAGTAAAAATCTGAATATTGCCAAAGATCCTTTTTTAGAAACAACTGCTTATCAGAATTTTAAAAAATTTAAAGTTGAAGATCACAAAATAGATGTTCTTCTTGAAAAGAAAGAAGTGATTTCTCCAGAGTTCATTCAAAATTATCAATCGTTAAACCCCGATTATTGGGTTGTATATTATAAGGCAGGATTGTACTTTTACCAAAAAAAGGAATATCTGCAGGCTAAGCTTAATTTTGAAAAAGCTTTAACCCTTGAAATTACTACAGTTCCTGATAAAGAAAAGATTGAAAAATATTTAAAAAAAGTCAAAAGAAAATTACAATGATTCCAGCAATAGAAAAAGATTCTTTAGAAGAGATTAAAATTTTTCAAGAAAAAAAATTAATTGAACTTCTAGAATACATCAGTCAAAATTCTCCTTTTTACAAAAGACTTTTTGCTGGACAAAATATTGATATTTCTAAAGTAAAAACATTAGAAGATTTACAATTTCTTCCAGTTACAACGAAAGAAGATCTACAGCAATATAACGATGATTTTTTGTGTGTTCCGCAGCAAAAAATTATCGATTATGCCTCAACTTCAGGAACTTTAGGCGATCCTGTAACTTTTGGTTTAACGGATTCCGACTTAGATAGACTGGCGTATAACGAAGCCATTTCGTTTGCCTGCGCCGGAATTGCAGAAGGAGATGTTGTGCAGTTAATGACCACAATTGACCGAAAATTTATGGCCGGTTTAGCTTACTTTCTAGGTCTTAGAAAATTGAAAGTCGGCGTTATCCGTGTTGGTGCTGGAATTCCAGAAATGCAGTGGGATTCTATTTTAAAATACAATCCGAGTTATTTAATTACAGTTCCGTCTTTCCTTTTAAAATTAATTGAATACGCTGAAGCCCACGGAATCGATTATAATAATTCGAGTATAAAAGGCGCAGTTTGTATTGGAGAATCTTTGAGAGAACAAGATTTTTCGATGAATATTCTATCCAAAAAAATTACTGATAAGTGGGATATTAAGTTGTTTTCGACTTATGCTTCTACCGAAATGAGTACTGCTTTTACAGAATGTGAACACGGAAAAGGCGGACATCATCATCCGGAATTGATTATTGTTGAAGTTTTGGATGAACATAATCAGCCTGTAAAAAATGGAGAAACCGGCGAACTTACTTTTACTACTTTAGGAATTGAAGCCATGCCATTACTGCGTTTTAAAACTGGCGATATTGTACAGCTTCATGACGAACCTTGCGCCTGCGGTAGAAATACTTTGCGAGTTGGTCCAGTTGTCGGCCGTAAAAAACAGATGATAAAATACAAAGGAACAACGCTTTATCCACCAGCAATGAACGATGTTTTGAGCAGTTTTGATAATATCGAAAATCATCTTATCGAAATTTCAACCAACGATTTAGGCACAGACGAAATCCTGATTAAAATTGCTGCAAAAAATCAAACTCCTGAATTTCTTCAGGAAATAAAAGATCATTTTAGAGCCAAACTAAGAGTAACTCCAAAAATAGAATTTGCTTCAAAAGAAGTTTTAAACCCGCTAGTTTTCAATCCGATGAGTCGAAAACCTATTCGCTTTTTTGATTATAGATAATTTTTTAGGGACAAAGTTGCAAAGGGACAAAGGTTTCTTAATAGCTTGATAAAAAAGCCTTTGAAACTCTGAAACTCAATTAGAGACAAAGTTGCAAAGGTTTCTTAAAAAACTGATAAAAAAACCTTTGTCCCTTTGCAACTCTGAACCTTTGAACCTCAATTTGGTACAAATTAAACTAAATGTTGTAATTTTGCAAAAAATTACGAAGATGGTCAAGATTGGCAACATAGAATTACCTGAATTTCCTTTATTACTCGCTCCGATGGAAGACGTCAGCGATCCGCCGTTTCGCAGATTATGCAAAGCGCACGGGGCAGACATGATGTATTCTGAATTTATTTCGTCGGAAGGATTAATTCGTGATGCTATAAAAAGCCGCATGAAGCTGGATATTTTTGATTACGAGCGTCCAGTTGGAATTCAGATTTTTGGCGGTGATGAAGAAGCGATGGAAATGTCATCTAAAATTGTTTCAACAGTAAAACCAGATTTAGTGGATATCAATTTTGGATGTCCAGTAAAAAAAGTAGTTTGCAAAGGTGCTGGAGCGGGAGTTTTAAAAGATGTTGATTTGATGGTACGTTTGACACAAGCAGTTATTAAAGGAACTGATTTGCCTGTTACAGTAAAAACACGTTTAGGCTGGGATGAAAATTCAATTAACATTGATGAAGTTGCTGAAAGACTTCAGGATATTGGCGTTCAAGCTTTAACGATTCACGCCAGAACCCGGGCGCAAATGTATAAAGGTCATTCTGACTGGTCACATATTGCACGTGTAAAGAACAACCCAAGAATTACAATGCCTATTTTTGGAAATGGCGATATTGACAGCCCAGAAAAAGCATTACAATATAAAAACGAATACGGAATCGACGGAATTATGATTGGCCGTGCGGCGATTGGATATCCTTGGATTTTTAACGAAATCAAGCATTTCTTTAAAACTGGCGAGCACTTACCTGCTCCAACGGTTATTGATCGTGTTGAAGCTGCTAGAAATCATTTAATGTGGTCAATGGAATGGAAAGGGGAACGTTTGGGAATTGTAGAAATGCGTCGTCATTATACGAACTATTTCAAAGGAATTCATTCATTCAAAGAATTTAAACAAAAATTAGTTACAACTGATGCTCCTGAAGATTTATTTGCTGTTATGAAAGAAATTGAACAGGTTTATGCTGATTATGAATTTGTTTAGAAATCTAATATAATCTTTGTCAAAGTTTGAAGCTTTGACAAAATTTCAAAATAAAAAAATGCCTCCACATTTGAAGGCATTTTTTTATTTAGACTTGAGTTCTCTTCCACTTCCCTCTCTTATAGAAAAAGATTCCGGCTAAAGTAATTGCAGTTTCAGCAACAGGAATTGCAATAAAAACTCCCGTTGGTCCCATATTAAAATGTTTTGCTAACACATACGCCAGTGGAATTTGAAACAGCCAAAAACCAAAGAAATTAATTCCAGTTGGTGTCCATGTATCTCCCGCTCCATTGAATGTGTTTATTAAAACCATTCCTATTCCGTAGAAGATAAAACCGATGCTCATAATTTGAAGTGCTTCGACGGCAATCGTTTTTACCATTTCATCATTGGTGAAAAAGGATATGATATATTTCCCAAAAGCAAGCGTAATAACCATAATTGTCGCCATGAAAATCACATTATAACGCGCAGTTGTATAAACCGATTTTTCGGCACGTTCAATTTGTTTGGCGCCTAAATTCTGTCCAACCAAAGTCGCTGCAGCATTACTTAATCCCCAAGCTGGGAGAATAAAAAACATCATAATTCTCAGTGCCGTTTGATAACCTGCAGAACCATGATCGCCACCAGTTGTTGCGACTAATTGTGCTAAGAAAATCCAGCTGCAAGAAGCAATTACAAATTGCAGAATTCCAGGAGCCGCGATTTTTACTAATGCCTGAATTTGTTTAAAATCTGGAACAAAATATGGAATCTTAATTTTTAAAATTCCATTTCCAAAAAACAAATGATAAACCTGATATAAAACGCCGATGCTTCTTCCGAAAGTTGTTGCCAAAGCAGCGCCAACCAATCCGAAAGCAGGAATTGGCCCTAAACCGTTAATTAAAATTGGACATAAAATAATATTGCAGATATTGGCAATCCAAAGACTTTTCATGGCGATTGCCGCATTTCCTGCACCGCGAAAAATTCCGTTAATCAGGAACAAAAGCATAATGCATAAACTAGATCCAATCATAATCTGCGTGAAGTGGAAACCATGTTCGGCTGCTTCAGGAGATGCTCCCATTAATAGCAGAATATCTTTGGCATAAACAATTCCCAAGATGCTCATAACGCTGTTTACAGCAATTGCGACAATGATCGCCTGCATTCCAGCTTTTGCTGCCGCGACTGGATCTTTTTCTCCAATTCTTCGTGCTACAACTGCAGTTGCTGCCATGCTCATCCCGATTGCAAGAGAATATATAACTGTTAGTACAGACTCGGTTAATCCAACGGTTTGAATAGCAAAACTGCTATTCTCTAAATGTCCGACAAAATATAAATCGACCAGAGCAAAAACCGATTCCATCATCATTTCTAAAACCATCGGAATGGCCAATAGAATAACGGCTTTTTTTATACTTCCAGAAGTATAGTCAAATGATTCGTCGCCATTTAAGGCTTGTTTTAATGTGGTAAAAATTTTAGAAAATAAACTTTTCTTTATAGATGTTTCTGTCATGATATTTTAGGATAAATGATAAAATTGGTCCAGATGCTCTATGATCTGAACTAAAAAAGTAAAAACGTAAGTATCCTAATTATTCAAAAAAAATAAAGTAGGATTAGGCAGAAACAATCATATGCTGTAGATTTTCAAGGCGGTAAATATAAGTAATATTTTTAAAGAAGAAATTAATCCAGCAATTTTTTGCTTACACGGCTGCTTGCAATTAATGAGGCTACAAATCCAAGTATCACAATTGTTGTCATAACAATTAGAACATTTTCTAATGAAAAAACAACGGGATAAGCTAATGTTGGTGTAATCATTATCAGTTCATATTGCTGCTGTAATATCACTAGTATTATACCCAAAATAAGTCCGATTAAGCCACCAAAAAAGCTTAACAAAGTTCCTTGCAGCAAGAATATTTTTCTAAGATTATTGATTTCTGTTCCGAGATTAAAAAGTGTTTTAAGATTTCCTTTCTTCTCTAAAATCATCATAATCAATGCCCCTACTAAATTAAAAAGAGCTACAATAATTACTAAAGTAAAAATCAAATACACTACTATATTTTCGGTATTTAGCATTTTATATAAAGACTCGTTTAATTGCGCTCTGTTTTTTAAAGTAATTTTATTTTTAAAAATAGAATTGAGCTGAGTTTTTAATGCATTTTCATCTGCATTTTCTTTGAGTTTAAATTCAATTCCAGAGATTTGATTGGTTTTATACATTAATAATTCTTGTACTAAACCTAAATCTGCAAACACGTACTTTGAATCTAAATCTTCGCTTATAGAATAAATACCAACAGGCAGGACATCGGTTTTATTGAAAGCTTCTTCCGGATTTTCGATTGCCCCTTTTCCAGGTTTTGGGGCAAAAATCTGCAATGGATTCTCAAAATCGAGAATTCCCATAGAAAAATTCTGAGCTAAACCGTATCCTATCACAACTTGATAGCTGTCTGGTTTGAGCCATTGACCGTTGTACAATTTTTTCTTAATATCATTGACAACTGCATAATTGCTATCAACTCCTTTTAGATAAGTAACTTGCTGTTTATCTTTAAACAAAAATAAAACACGCTCTTCTATAATTTTGGTGTAAGAAGCAACGCCGTTAATTTTCTTGATCTGACTTTCCTGATCTGGTGTGATTAAAAATGATTTTCCGTAAGTGCTCACCAGTTTTAAATCGGGATCAATTTCGTTTGTAAACGAAAGGCTAAAAACTTTTAATCCGCTGAAAACAGATAAAACCACAAACAAAGCCATCGTGCCAACAATGATTCCCATGCTGGCAATGCGGTTAATAATATTGATAGCATTGTTTTTGCTGCTGCTAAAAATATAACGTTTGGCTATGTAAAGGGGGAAATTCAATTTATGATTTTCTTCTTTTTTCTAAAAGATCACGATTCTCTATTGGGTTTTCTTTTCCAGCTAAAGCATTGTCGATTTTTTCGATATAATCTAAAGAGTCATCGATAAAGAATACCAAGTTTGGTACACGACGTAATTGCAAACGTACACGTTGTGATAAATCGTGTTTAATCAATGTTGTATTTGATTTGATCCCTTCTAAAGTTTCTTGTGCTTTTTCTTGAGGAAAGATGCTTAAATATACTGTTGCCACAGATAAGTCTGAAGTTACACTAACTTTGGATACCGAAATTACCAGATTAGTAATTCCGTTTTTTCGCACTTCACCTTGCAAAATGTCAACCAGATCTTTCTGAATAACACCGCCTATTTTTTTCTGTCTATTTGTTTCCATACTGCAAAAATACTATTTTTAAATTCAATCGTATAATTTCAGCTTAACGAAAGCAGTAATTTCTATTTAGGATAAGTTCAATTTCAGATTAATTTTTCTATTTCATAAAAAAAGGAGCAAAAAAGCTCCTTTTAAATTTTATCTGTTTTGTAACCATCCTTCTGGATTATTATTTGATGTATTTTGAAGAATTAAGAATTTAATAATTGTTTTTCCAGTGTCTCCACTTGTTCTTACTTTTCCAATACTTTGTTTCACTTTTACTTTATCACCTTGCTCAACAGACACCGAACTTAGATTTTGGTATACCGTAAAATAATCTCCATGTTGAATAAAAACGGCTCTGTTTACAGGAGACAATGCAATAACTTTTGATACCACTCCCTCAAATACTGCTCGAGCTGTTGCTCCTTGTTCTGTAGTAATCTCTACTCCTGAATTATGAACAGTTAAAGAAGGATAAAGTGGATGCGGCTGATCTCCATATCCTAACGATATAAATCCTTTTTCCACTGGCCAAGGCAGTTTCCCTCGGTTTGCTTTAAAATCTGCTGCTAAAATTTTACCCTCTGGCGTTAATGTAATTTTATCTGATGAATAACTTTTAGTTGTTGATGCCTCTGCTTTTTCTGCTTCGGTAGCTTTTCCCTCGGCTATTTTTCTACGTCTTTCTTCTTCAGCTCTTTGATTCGCTAATCTAATTTGTTCACGAATAAGATCTTTGATTTTTGCATCAATTCTTCTAGATTCCTGCTGTTTGGCTTTTGTATCAGCAATAATTTTATTTTTGTCTTTTTTAATCGTGTTAACAAGCTTTTGCTGTTCTTTCTTTTCTTCTTCTAAGCTTTGCTTTTCTTTTTGATTTTCAGCAATAATTTTTTTCTTAACTTGTCTTTGTCCGTCAAGTTTTGAATTGTAATCTACTAATTCAGCGGTTTTAGACTGAATTTCTAAACCTTGATTTTTTCTGTAATTCGTATATTGTTTTAAGTATTGCGCTCTCTTGTAAGCCTGCAAAAAACTTTCTGAAGATAAAATAAACATTGCTCTACTCTGTTCAGAACGGCTTTTGTAGGATTTCAAAATCATTTTTGCATAATCCTCTTTTAATACTGCCAATTCTTTTTTGAGCTTATTTACCTTAACCTGATTAATATACATATCGTTACTTAGGATTTTTTCCTGTTTAGCGGTTGTATTAATTAATTTCTCTTTTAATTTGATTTTGTTTGCCTGAATTAAATATTCATTCACAGCAGATTTCTCTTTTTTTCGAACAGACTGAAGCATCTTTTCATTGTCTCGGATTTCCTGTTGAATTTGAGCTTTACGCTGCTCCAGTTTTTCTTGCTGTGAATCCTGTGCCCATATAAATGTAGTGGCACAAATTAAAACTAGGCTTAGGAGAAATTTTGGCATGTTTCTATTTTTATTTTTGCAAATTTATTTAATTGTAACTTTTTTATACCCACTTGGAACACTATATGGGAAAGAAAGTTCTTCGTTAAATGAAATATTATTGTAATTCAAATTAATACTTGTTTTTCCTTTTGGCTGTACCGCATTTATTTCGATACTTGTTGGAAGCGTTCCTTGATCAAAAGTTTTACTATCTGAATACGCTATCTGTAAATTTCTGTTTTCAGATGGTTGTGAAATCTCTTCTTTCTGAATTAAATATTTTTCGCCATCTAAGAAGAATGTTTTTTTCAAATTAGCATCTTTTTCTTCATCCAGTCTAAAAAGGTTTTCTACAATTGTCTGCGTATATTTTCCTTTTCTTAAATCGTCAAAAGCTTCTCCAACCAATAAGTTTTGAACTTTACTGTAATCTAGATCTGTTCCAAGCCATTTACTTAAGCTTGTAAAATCTCCTTCATAATAAGTGCTGTTTATTTTTTCATAATAACTTACTGCAGAAGGTGTTATTAATGCTTTCGCCATTGTAATTCCTAAAAAGCGAACACTTATTAAAATCTGTTTGTCTTTTTCGATTCTAATTTCGGCAGTTACATTTTGACTTTGCTTTTCATCAACATATTTTGCGCTTGCCTTAATATATAAAGTAGAAAAATCTAGTTTATTATCGTAATGTTTTTCGATTATTTTCTTGTCTTCTTTTGGCGCAATTGTCTGGCTTGTATTACCTTGTACTGCAACAGCTTTCGATTTACACGAAATTACAGCAGTAGAAAGTATTAATAGTATTATATATCTTTTCATCTCAATTCTCTTTTACTTTTTTTTCTTTAATAATTCATTTGCCTTCAAAAAGTATTCCTCTTTTTTCTTTGCATCTCCCAATCCATTATATGCCTCTCCTAATTGAATATTAAAATTTGCTTCTAGTTTTACATCATCAACAACATAATCCAAACCCATTTCTAAAACGGTTTTTGCATTTTTAAATTGCTTTTGCTGATTGCTTCCTAAACCTGCATAGTAATAAAACTGTGCCTGACTCGGATACACTTCAATCAACATCATCGCTCTTTTTGTCATTGGATCAAACTGTTTGGTCTGCGAATAAGCTTCCAGCAATAACATATTGGTTTCAAGATCTGTATCTGAATGCGCGCTTAAATCTTTTTCATAATATTTAATCGCATTTTCAAATTGACCTTTGCTATGGTAAAACTTTCCTATTTCTTTTGCAACATCAACTTCTTTATCGTTGTCAAAATAAGCAATTGCTTTTTCTAAATCGGGAGCATACTGCGGATTTTTGTTTACATAAATCAAAAATTCGTTCAAAGTTCTATGTTTGATTTTTGAATCAATTTTTGAACTTGCTAAAATCACATTCATTGATTTTATGGCTTTATCCGCTTGATTGGCATCCAAATATGTTTTGAATAAACTCACTTGAGCCCATTCTGAATTCGGAATTTCTTTTGCTAATTGTTTCGCAACTTCCAGTGATTTATCATTTTCATTATTTTTTGAATATAAGAAAATAAGATTCACATAATTGGATTCTTCTTTTGGATCTTTTTTAATCTGCTGAACCAAATTGTCAATTTCAGCATTTTGATATTTTCCTTGCGATAAAATTTGAGCTTTGTAAATTTCACGATCCGCAGACTTTCCGAACTTATCATTCATTTCGTTAATCGCAGTCAAAGCTTTGTCGTACTGATTTGTTATCATATATAATGAAATCAAATCGTCCTTGTACTCTTCGTCAAAAGCAATTATTTTTTGAATGGTTTCAATTGCCAGCGGATAATTTTTTGTCTCGTAACTTACATCATAAATCCCAAGCCAAAACCATTTATTTTTAGGATCCAGCTGCGTAGCTTTTTCAAAAGCATCTTGTGCATTTCGATATTCTTTGAGTGCCAGATAATTTTTTCCTAATTCAAAATAAGCCACTGCGTCATTGGGTTTTAGTTTGATACATTTCTCCAATGACACAATAGCTTTATCATAATTTTCAATTCCTTTTTGTTTTAATGATTCATAAAATGAGTCTTGATATTCATCTGTTGCCATAGCAATATCTTCGGGTTCTGTCTGTGCAAAAACCGAAAACGATGTGCTGAATAAAGCAAAAAACAAAACTGTAAAAACTCTTTTTTTGATCATTATAAAAATTACATTTTAAACAAAAACGAAATTTTATTCCTATTTATTCTAAAACTGAGTAATCTCCAATACTTACACTAGTAAATTTACCATCATAACTTACATGATTACCAATCATTGCGTTATCTAAGTTAGCATTTTTAATTTGAGAATACGTTTGAATTAAGCTATTTTTAATAGTACTGTCTGTTACATGACATCCTTTTCCAACTGAAACATTTGGACCAATTGTTGTATTTTTCAAGACAACATTTTCTCCAATATAACACGGCGGAATAATTGTAGCGTTTTCTAGTTTCACATCATAATCAACTAAATGTTCACCGTCGTTATGTAAAAAACCTAACATTCTAGTATTGGTTTCGACCGTAACATCTTTGTTTCCGCAGTCCATCCATTCGTCAACACTTCCAGTTTTAAAAACTTTACCGTTGGCCATCATAGCTTTGATTCCGTCATTAATCTGATATTCTCCTCCATTTTGAATATTCTTATCCAAAACATTTTGAAGTTCATTTCTTAAAACCCCAACCTCTTTAAAATAATAAATCCCGATAACTGCTAAATCACTTACAAACTCTTTTGGCTTTTCAACCAATTCTATAATTTCATTATTTTGGTTTAGTTTCACCACACCAAAAGCTTCCGGCTGTTCTACTTGTTTGACCCAGATTACAGCATCTGCTTCAGGATCTAATTCGAAATCAGCTCTAATCAAAGTATCTGCATAAGCAATTACAGCTGGACCAGAGAGAGAATCTTTTGCACACATAATTGCATGACCTGTTCCAAGGGGTTGATCTTGACGATAAATTGAAGCTTTTGCTCCTAAACCTTTGGCTAAATCTTCTAAACTTTTTACGACATCATCTCCAAAAAAAGCTTCGTCGCCTAAAATAAATGCAACTTCTTCAATAGGGTCTTTTAATATTTTAGCAATATCTTCAACTAAACGATGTACAATAGATTTTCCAGCAACAGGAATTAATGGTTTCGGAACCGTTAGTGTATGAGGCCTCAATCTCGATCCGCGGCCTGCCATTGGCACAATTATTTTCATTCTTTATTTGATTTTTATGGGAAGATTAAAAAATCTTCATTGGGTTTGGTCTTTCTTTTTTTAATTTTTCCGAATTACAGAAAACTATTTAACTCCAGTACTTCCAAAGCCTCCTTCACCTCTTGATGTTTCAGAAAGTGTTTCAACTTCAATCCATTCTGCTCTTTCGTGTTTTGCGATAATCAACTGCGCAATTCTTTCGCCATTTTCAATTACAAAATCATCATTAGATAAATTTACTAAAATTACTCCTATTTCTCCTCTGTAATCTGCATCAACAGTTCCTGGCGAATTTAAAACTGTTACTCCTTTTTTAGCAGCTAAACCGCTTCTTGGTCTAACCTGGGCTTCATAACCAATTGGTAATTCAATAAAAAGTCCTGTTTTTACAATAGCTCTTTCTAAAGGTTTTAACGTAATTGGTTCTAAAATATTGGCACGTAAATCCATTCCTGCAGAAGCAATGGTTTCGTAATTTGGTAAATCATGCTGCGATTTATTGATAATTTGTATTTTCATTTTTAAATATAAAATTTTTAATCCCGGCTTACTTTCTCTTCAATATTCCTTTTATAGTATCTTTTTCAAAGTGGTAAACTAAATACATAAAAGCTAAAAGAAGTGGAATTCCAACATAATATTTTTCTCTAAATCCATAAAATGAAATTATCGAAAATAATATCGAAACGCCTAAATAAGCGCCAATCTTGTTCATGTCGTAAGGAATAGGATAATACTTATTTCCTAATATATAAGAAATAAGCATCATGCTGCCATAAGCCGAAATAGTCGCAATTGCTGAACCATAATAGCTGTATTTTGGAATTAAAAAATAATTTAAAACCAAAGTAACAATAGCACCTACAATAGAAATGTAGGCACCAATTTTTGTTTTATCTGTAAGTTTGTACCAAACCGATAAGTTGTTATAGATACCCAAAAAGAAATTCGCCAAAATAATAAGCGGTACAACTTTCATTGCTTCCCAATAGGATTTATTATCTAGTAATAAGTATTTTAAAACATCTGCAAAAACTATAACTCCTAATAGAATCAGCGAACCCAATATCACAAAATATTTGGTAATTACGGCGTAAGTCTGTGGAGCATTTGCATTTTTTGCGTGGCTGAAAAAGAATGGTTCGATTCCTAATCTAAATGCTGTTGCAAAAAGAACCATAAATAAACCTAACTTGTAGCAAGCAGAATAAGCTCCAACTTCGGACTTTGCCAAATTTTCTGGAAGCAAATACCCTAATAAGATTTTATCAAAATGTTCGTTGACAGCAAAAGCCAATCCTGCAACCAAAATAGGAAGTCCGTATTTCATCATTCTTCTCCAAAGTTCTGGATCAAATTTTCGTCCAAGCGAAAGATAATTAGGAGAAAGAACTATAAAAGTTGCTAAACTCGCCAAAAGATTTGCAATAAAAATATAAGCGATCTGGAAATTTTCGACATATAAATTATCCCAAACTGAATTAGGGTTTGAGGCTGCTAATTTTGGCAGGTACATTAAAAAGAAAATATTCAGTAATAAATTGATTACCACATTTCCAATTTTAATTGCTGCATAAACCATTGGCCTTTGGTTCGCTCGTAATTTAGAAAATGGAATTAAAACCAATGCATCCAAAACCAAAATCCAAACCGTATAGGTAACATACTGAACATCTACTTCGGCTAAACTTGCTAAAGTGTTTCTGAAGATTAAAGCAACAAATAGAAAAATAATTGATGTCCAAAAAATCGAAATTGTAGAAGTAGCTATTACGTTTTTCTTATCTTCTTCAGCACTATAAAATCTAAAAAAAGCGGTTTCCATTCCGTAAGAAAGAACTACGTTAAAGAAAACCATCCAAGACAATACTATCGACACCTCGCCATATTCGGCAGTAGGTAAAATTCCTGTATATAATCTCACTAATAAAAAACTCAGCATTCTCGGTAAAACTGTTGCCAGTCCGTAAATTGCTGTTTGCTTGAATAGATTTTTATATAATCCCAAAATATAATTGTAATAATGTTTGTAAGACAAAAATAACCATTTCTTTTGTTTAATGGTGCTTTTGTTTGATGCAATAAAGAAAAGTTCTAACTCTTTTACACCGTCATTTTCTTTTCATCCAAAATTTTCACGAAATGAAATCCTCTTGGGGCGTAACCTTGATTGTAATAAAATCTGTGTGCTCCAAAATTTCCAGTAAATGCATCTAATACAATACTGCTGCAATTTAATTCTATTGCTTTTTTCTCGATATAATCAGTGAGTAGTTTTCCAATTCCTTGAGATCGATATTCTGGATTAACAACAAAATTATCAATTTCGAGATATTTGCCTGTCCACAATTTTGTTGCCGACCAGCATCCTGTAATTCCTAAACATTTATTATTTTCAAAAACGCCAATTTGAGTATAATTATGCGGAATCATCTCCAAAAGAAAAGATTTATATTTTTCTAAAGTGATATTGGGATATAGAAATCTGATGGTTTCAATTTGAGCCAGCATTTCTTCAATCGTAGTAATTTCAAGTATTTGTAAAGTCATTTTAATAGAATAGAATTCAAAATTAATTATTTTTTCTGAGTCATTTATATAATAACCAGAACACTAACATGTGAAATATATAAATTTAAGTTAAAAATTATGTAACTTTTTTTAAACAGTGTTTTCTTAAATTTGCTTCATAGGGATTGAGAAAGCTAAATACAACCCTTATAAAAAAGGAAGCACTGGGACTAATAAAGCTTGTTTGTTCCCATAAAAGACAAAGCACAAGGGATTGATTCTGCTGTATTGTAACCCTTTAAAAAACAGAGCACTGGGACTAATAAAGCTAGTTTGTTCCCATAAAAGACAAAGCACAGGGATTGATTCTGCTGAAATGTAACCCTTAAAAAAACAGAGCACTGGGACTAATAAAGCTAGTTTGTTCCCATAAAAGACAAAGCACAGCAGAGTTATCTGTCAATTTTTTATAAAATGGTAGTGATTCTCAAATTTTGAATAATCTGAGAATCACCATTTTATAAAATTATTATTAAAAAAGAAAAAAATTTCCATAAAAGAAAAAGCCAGCTTTCGCTGGCTTTTTCTTTATATAATATGAATTGATTTATCCATTTAAAGCTTCTGCTCCACCAACAATTTCTAAAATCTCACTAGTAATAGCAGCCTGACGCGCTTTATTGTAAGTTAATTTCAATTGGTTTCTTAACTCAGTTGCATTATCTGTTGCTTTGTGCATAGCAGTCATACGTGCTCCATGCTCAGAAGCAAACGAATCACGGATTCCTTTATACAATTGCGTTTTTAAAGACTTTGGAATTAAAGTTAAAACAATTTCTTCTTTTGAAGGTTCAAAAATATAATCTCCAGAAGAAGCTACTGTACCAGTAGTATTAATAGGAGCTAACGGTAAAAACTGTTCTACTTGAACGATTTGAGTTGCTGCATTTTTAAACTGATTGTAAACTAATTCAATTCTATCGTATTCTCCAGATAAAAATTTCTCAGTCAAATTATCTGCAATTCCTGCAACATTTTCAAAAGTTAAATGATCAAAAATTGCATTATGATGACCGTGAACTTTATGAGTTTTGTTTAAAGCATCATTTCCCTTTTTACCAATAGCAAAAACATCAACTTGCTTTCCAGCGTAAAACTCTGTACGGTTTTTAATCTCTTTAATAATATTTGAATTGAATGCACCACATAAACCTCTGTTAGAAGTTATAGCTACAAGCAATACTTTTTTTACTTCACGTTGTGTTGTGTAATCTCCTCCAACTTCACCTTCAAGTGTAGCAGAAAGATCTTGCAATAACTCCGTTAATTTCTCGGCATAAGGACGCATTGCAGTGATTGCATCTTGTGCTTTCTTAAGCTTTGCAGCAGAAACCATTTTCATAGCCGATGTAATCTGCATCGTCGATGAAACGGAAGTAATTCTATTACGGATTTCCTTTAAATTTGCCATCTATTAATTAGAAAATGTGACAATTTGAAAATTAGATAATTAGAACTAAGTCTAATTATCTAATTTACTTATTATCTTATTAGTTATATTTTGCTGAGATTTCTTTTGCTGCTTTTTCGATAACATCTGTAATGCTGTCATCTAATTTACCAGCTTTCAACGCGTTAAGCGTATCTTTATGTTTACTGTTTAAGTAAGCTAAGAAATCAGCTTCAAATTCTTTTACTTTTTCTACAGGAACGTTTCTCAACAAGTTTTTAGAACCAGCGTAGATAATAGCTACTTGGTTTTCAACTGTATAAGGATCATTTAAACCTTGTTTCAAGATCTCAACGTTTCTTTTTCCTTTTTCAATTACGTTTAAAGTAACAGAATCTAAGTCAGAACCAAATTTAGCGAAAGCTTCTAATTCACGGAATTGAGCTTGGTCTAATTTTAAAGTTCCAGAAACTTTCTTCATAGATTTAATTTGAGCATTACCTCCAACACGAGATACAGAGATACCTACGTTAATTGCAGGACGAACCCCAGAGTTGAACAAATCTCCATCAAGGAAAATCTGACCATCTGTAATCGAAATTACGTTTGTTGGGATATATGCAGAAACGTCACCAGCTTGAGTTTCGATAATTGGTAAAGCAGTTAATGAACCACCACCTTTTACGATAGATTTGATAGAATCTGGTAAATCGTTCATGTTTTTAGCGATACCATCATCAGCAATTACTTTACAAGCACGCTCTAATAAACGAGAGTGTAAGTAGAAAACGTCTCCAGGATAAGCCTCACGTCCCGGTGGTCTTCTTAATAAAAGAGAAACCTCACGGTAAGCAACAGCTTGTTTAGATAAATCATCATACACGATAAGTGCTGGACGACCAGAATCTCTAAAGTACTCTCCAATTGCAGCACCAGCGAATGGAGCATAAACTTGCATTGGAGCTGGGTCAGAAGCATTTGCAGCAACGATAACTGTATAAGCCATTGCTCCTTTTTCTTCTAACATTTTAGCGATTCCTGCTACAGTTGAAGCTTTTTGTCCAATTGCAACATATATACAGAATACAGGTTTTCCTGCATCGTAGAATTCTTTTTGATTTAAGATTGTATCGATACAAACAGTTGATTTACCTGTTTGACGGTCACCAATAACAAGCTCACGTTGTCCACGACCAACTGGGATCATAGCATCAACAGCTTTTACACCTGTTTGTAATGGCTCAGTTACTGGCTGACGGAAGATAACACCAGGTGCTTTTCTTTCTAAAGGCATTTCGTATAAGTCTCCACCGATTGGTCCTTTTCCATCAATTGGAAAACCAAGAGTATTAACAACACGTCCTACCATTTGCTCACCTACTTTAAGAGAAGCAATACGTTGAGTTCTTTTTGCAGTAGATCCTTCTTTAAGTCCAGTTGATGGTCCTAATAATACAACCCCAACATTATCCTCTTCAAGATTCAATACGATACCTTCCATACCGTTATCAAATTCTACTAACTCTCCATATTGTACATTAGACAGCCCGTAAACACGAGCAATACCGTCTCCAACTTGAAGTACTGTTCCTACTTCCTCTAGCGTAGCACCAGATTCAAAACCTTCTACTTGCTTTCTTAATATTGCTGAAATTTCAGCAGGTTTGATTTCCGCCATCTTAATTTATAATTTAGACACTTTTTGTGTTATAAAAACTAATTACTTAACTCTCTTTTTAATACTTGTAATCTGTTTGCAACAGAAGCGTTGTATTGATTATCGCCTATTCTTAAAATAAATCCACCAATAATTGAAGGATCTACTATATTTTCAATTGTAATTTTTTTGTCTGATAAAGTTGCAACTTTTGCTAAAACCTTAGCTTCTAAAGCAGCATCCATTGGAATGGCAGTTGTAACTTTCGCTACTTCAACACCATTACTTTCATCAAACAATTTATTGTATTCTAATGCGATTGCATTAAGAATTTCAAATCTTTTGTTTTCAAATAATAAATGAAATAATCCTTTTGTTACTCCATTTACATCTGCGAAAACTTCTAGAAGAGCACTTTCTTTAACTTCAACTTTTGTTGTTGGGTTTTGGATAAAGGTACTCAATTCTGTATTAGTATCTATTGCTGATGCAATTGATTTCATATCGTTATTGACAGCTTCGGCAACACCTTTAGAGTTTGCTAAGTCTAGAATTGCTTTTGCATAACGAATTGCTGCTCTTGTACTTGCCATAATCTTAGTTTAACTTTACGTCACCTAACATTTTCTCAACTAATTTAGTTTGAGATTCTTTGTTAGATAATTCTTCTTTCAATAATTTCTCAGCAATACTTAATGATAGACTTGAAACTTGAGATTTCAATTCTGCCATTGCAGCATTTTTTTCGCTTTCGATAGCAGCTTTAGCTTGTTCGATCATTTTTTGACCAGCTTCTTGTGCTTCGTTTTTAGAATCAGCAATCATTTTCTCTTTCATTTCACGAGCTTCTTTTAGCATCGCGTCACGTTCTGCACGAGCTTCATTCAAAATTCTTTGATTGTCAGCTTGTAAATTTTCCATTTCTCTCTTTGCGTTTTCAGCAGAAAGCAATGCATTTTTAATACCTTCTTCTCTTGCAGTAATAGACTCCATAATTGGTTTCCATGCAAATTTCACCAAAAGTAAAATTAATACTAACAAGATTAAAGCTTGCCAAAAGAATAGACCGAATGAAAAATCGTTAATTAACTTATCCATTTTATAACTATATTAAATATTTAATTTCTTTTTTAAAAGTAACAACATCTTTAACCAACCGTTAAAGATGCTGTTATTTCTCTCTTTATTATTTTCCTAAGATTAAAGCAGCGAATGCTAAACCTTCTAATAAAGCCGCGATAATAATCATCGCAGTTTGAATTTTACCAGCAGCTTCTGGCTGACGAGCAATAGCGTCCATAGCAGATCCACCGATTTTACCTAAACCTAAACCTGCACCGATTACTACTAAACCAGCACCTACTAAAGTTGGAATTGTTCCCATAACTATTTATATATATAAAATTAAACTTCTAAATTAAATAATTGCTGTTTCATCTTCGTGGTGGTGAGCATGATCATGATCTTGAACAGCCATACCAATAAATAGTGATGATAACATCGTGAAGATAAACGCTTGTAAAAATGCAACTAAAACTTCAATAACAGAGATAAACAATGTTAAACCTAATGAGATTGGCAAATCTGCTGCTAAATTTTTACCTACGAAAATCATAGCGATCAAACTCATAATTACTACGTGACCTGCAGTAATGTTTGCATACAAACGAATTAATAATGCAAATGGTTTTGTTAATGTTCCTAAAACTTCAATTGGTGCTAAAATAATTTTCATTGGAACTGGTACTCCTGGCATCCAGAAAATGTGTCCCCAATAATCTTTGTTTGCACTAAATTGTGTAATGATGAAAGTAAATGCTGCTAAACAAACTGTAATAGCGATGTTACCTGTAACGTTAATTCCTAGTGGAGTCATTCCTAATAAGTTTAACAACCAAACAAAGAAAAATACAGTTAATAGGTAACCCATATATTTACGGTATTTTTTCTCACCAATATTAGGAACAGCGATTTCGTCTCTAATAAAAATAATAAGTGGCTCTAAAACTCTACCAAATCCAGTTGGGATTGGTCCTTTTTTATATGATCTTGCTAATCCAGTAAACATTAAAAATAATACTACTGCAACGAAAAGCATTGATACTACATTTTTTGTAATAGAAAAATCTAACGGCTTTTCATTTTCTGGATGTCCGTGCTCGTTAAAGTTAATTGTACCGGCAGCATCTGTTTTGTAAATTTTACCGTGAACTAATTTGTAAAAGTTTCCGTCAACTTCTGCAACTGCTTCACCGTGGTGTAATTTTGAAGAAGAGAAAATTTTCAATCCTCCGTCAATAAGTATAACTGGTAATGAAAAACCATAATGTTTGTTTTCTTTCTCATCTGAGAAGAAAACAAAATCGTGAGAATCTTGTAAGTGATGATCAATAAAAGCGTCCACTTTTGCTTTTGGATCAAGAGCAGCATGCTCTCCTTCCTCAGGGGCATTGTGTGAAACTACTTTCTCTTCATGAGCTGTTTCAGTTTGAACATGCGTTGAGTCATTCTCTGGATTTGCAAAACCCATAATTGGTAGAGAAGCTACAAAAGCGGCAAGAATAAAGCTGAGCGGTTTGTTTGAAATCACCATATCGTGGAAAATCTTATTTTTTTACGTTTCTAAAATTTGGTGCAAAGGTACATTTTTTATTAATATTCAAAAGGATATGAAAAATTATTTTTAAACCTTGTTTTAAAGAATTGTTATTTTAACGCTTTTCATTTAATAATCGGACAGTTAAAAGCGTCTGAAATAACAAAAACAGCACAAATGTTATAAAAAAACTAATCTTTTCAACATCGGTTTCTCCAGTTTTGATTTTTAAAATTGGCTGCAGAATTAAATATCCTAATAACATTTGTGCAAAAGTTCCAAATAAGAACGTCATCCCGACGATTTCAAAATTCTTCTTCTTTACTATTAATAATATAAGGTATAATAAAGCCGAAATTCCGAAGAAGAATAAATACTGTAATTCTAAACTGTAATGAAAGTTTTGAATATTAATTTCACAAAAAAAGAAAATTGCTTTGTGTAGAATGTAAGCTGTTAAAGCAAAACAAAATAAATAAAATACCGGTTTGTAATTTTTTAAAAGCATTTGAGATAATTTTTGCGCAAAGATGCAACTTTTATCTTAAGCTGTTTTTACTAAAAACTACTTTGTCTTGTTAATATCGTTTACCTGGCGAATTACATTATATAATGCGACTCCAACTCCAAGCATAACAAAAATGGTATTGTAATATACTTTGGGACTTGGATGCTTTTCGTCAAGCCAAGTTCCAAAGTAAGAGAATACAAAAATAATTACTCCCATTTGAAAAGGAATATTAATAAATGCAAGCCATTTATTTCTTCTATTATTATTCGGCTCCTTTTCCATCTTTTAGGGTTACTTCTTTATTGTGAGTAAGCATGGTACAGGTTGCTGTAAAATCGGCTCCTGGTTCTATAGAAAGTTTTCCTACTGCTACTTCTCCATGTATTTGAGCAGTCGATTTAATATTAAGGATTTCAAGAACTTTTATTTTGCCATGAAATTCTCCTTCAATATCCGCATTATTACAAATAATTTCTCCTTTGACAGCTCCTTTTGCGCCTATTACAATTTTTCCTTGTGAAGTAAAATTTCCAATCAATTCGCCATCTAATCTAAAATCGGCTTTTGATACTATGTCTCCTACTATCGATGTTCCTTCTACAATACGATTTGTTTTTCCTAATTGCTCTGTTCCGCTTTTTTTTACTTTTTCAAACATTATTATGGGGTTTTTGGGGTCAAGTAGGCTTCGAGGTTCTTTTTAATTTGAACCACTTTGTAATTATCTGTTGATATAATAACAGCAGGATGTGCAATTTTATATTTCTTGTCATCTCTCAAAACTCCCGCAACATCTTTAGCATAAGCTTCAGATTTTAAACCATGAATAATTACAAAACTTTCAGATTGATTGTATTTATCAAAAGAAGTTGTTAAGCGTTCAAAATTTTCAACTAATAAAAATACTCTAATCGCTTTTTCAATTTGTTTAAGCGTTTTAGTATCACTATTAGGCACTGCATATAAAATTTTCCAGCTTTTGTTGTCTACTGTTGTAAAATTTAATCTTTCTAAAGCCGGCACTTGTTTCTCTAGAATTTCTCTTGCACTTTTACCCTCTTCACTATTCGGATAATTATCGGCTACATTTTCAAGTCCTTTTTTATAAGCTTCTAAACCATTTACTTTTCCTAAAGTATTGGCTTTTAATAATTCATATTTCGAAACGATATCATCTCCAGAATATTGATTGATCAAATTATCAATATTGGCTAAGACTTCATCAAATTTTTCTTCTTCAAAAAGTTTATACCATTTTTGGTATTCTTTGTCTGGACTTGAGTTAGGATCTTCTGCTCTATTATTTAAAATCTGAGCATATCTCGAAGTTGGATATTTAGTTGAAATTTCCGCTTTTATCTCTTCTGCTCTTTGTGGATTTGTAATTTGGTAAATTTTATACAAATTATACATCGTCGGCAATACCAGTTTTTCTTCTGGATTGTTGCGCAGTAATTGTTCTAGTTTATCACTAGCCAAATTATATTCTTTAAACTTCTCCTTATATATAAGTCCTAATTGGTAGTATGCAAAATTACGTTCTATACCAATACTGTCCATTGCCGGTTGTGACGTAGGAAGTTGTTTTACATAATAGGCTACAGTATATTTTTCTGCAACCACTGTATCTTGTAAAGTATTTGCAACATCTTTAGTATTGATGGTATCGTTCATTGCATCGTTGTTAGCAGATTTTATTCCTGCCAATCTCCAGTTGCCGCCCAATGTTCTATTACCCCACATTTTTTTAAATTGCAATTTTCCATAAGCAACTGTTGTTGGATTATAGAAATAAAATGTGCTTCCGTTTTCATTTGCTCCAGGAGGCATTCCTACTCCTTCTGGTTCTACTGGTTTTCCTAACGACTGCGGATTTACAGCTCCATTTCCTGAAATCTGTGCCTGCGAGTTTAAGTCGATATTTGCTAAACGCTCTTTTTCTTTTTCTTCTAAAAGTCGTTTGGCTTCATCTTTCTTTTTTAACTCTACAATATAATTTTCGAAATAAATCTTTTTCTCAGTTGCCGGCAGATTGTATACCTTAATAATACTATCATTGCGTTTTGCAATAGCTTCGTACTTAATTACATTATCAAGGTTTTTTCTGTTTTTTTCTATAAAAGCGTATTCTCTGGTTTTAGGATCTAATTTCACCAATGTACTGTCATAATATTTAGCAGCCATTGTATAATTTGTATTTTTAAAATACATGTTCCCAATGTTTCTGTATGCAGAAGCCACCAAATAAGGATCTTTTGATTTTCTTCCTAAAGACTTGTTATAAAACTTTAAGGCATTTTCTTGATCTTTCTTTTTATCATAAAAAACTCCCATTTCGTAAAACAGTACATCATAATAAGGGCGATTCTCTCGGTCAGTAACAAGTTTATTAAACATTTTTAAAAAGATGGTATCATTATCTTTTTCATAATCATACAACTGTGCTTTTTTAGCGTACGCGTGCATCATATATTTACGATCTGCTTTTCGATTCAAATCGATTACACCATCATAAAAATAAATTGCACTGTCCCGTTTTCCTTGTTCCTGATACATTTGGCCAAGAATAAAACGGTATCTAGCTCGCTCTTCATTCTTTCTTGTAAATTCCTCAGCAATTCTTAGTTTAGCAACAGCACTATCTTTTTCTTCTAAATTTATAAAAGCTTCAGCCAGAAGAGCATTAGCATCAGCATAAGTCTGTTTGTCTAAATCTATATTTTTAAGTAGCAGCTTAATGTTTTTTAACGCAATGGCATCGTTACCTAAACGCATATTGGTTTTTTCGCGCCAGATTTTAGCAGTATAAATATTATTGCTGTTTGGATATTTGTATAAAATATAATTGAATGCTTCAACTGCAGGAATAAAACGCTGATCGTAATATCTTGCTTTTCCGAGCATTAAATACGCTTCGTCAATTTGTGAATTTCTTTCCCTGCCTCCAATATTCATGGAGTGTTTTTGAATGGCTTTGGTCGCTTTTGTTTCTGCGCGCTCAAAATCTGGATTTTTAGCTTTTTCTCCTTCAGAAAAATTTTCGTCAAACTGCATTTTTTCAATTGGCAGTAATTTCCAAAAATTATCTTGATCATTGGCCTGAATAGATTTTAAGCCTTTATCTAGACCGATTCCTCCATTGTACAAAATATTATATTTCGTGCCAACAGAATGCGAAGTTCTAGACAAAAAGGTATTTTTTTTGGTAGAACAAGCTATCAAAAAGAATAAAAAAACGAAAGTAAAACTATATTTAAGAGTATTCTTTTTCAATAGAAAAGAGTTTAAAACAGATAACTACTAAAAATCGATTTTAGTATATAGACTTGTAAAAATACGCTTCTTTTTGTAATCTAAAAACTTATACCGCAAAAAACGATTCTAGTTCCTGCAAGGTCTCTTTTGAAGTTTTGATATCCTTTACAATTTCTCCTTTATTAAGTGCAACAATTCGGTCGCAAACCTCTACTGTGTGCTGCAAATCGTGGCTTGAAACTAAAACCGTAACATTTGGATTATCTGCCAGATCTTTGATGATTTTTTTTAACCTGCTGACAGTTGTTGGATCTAAATTGGCAAAAGGCTCATCTAAAATAATAACTTCTGGATTACCTATAAGTGTAGCAATTATACCTACTTTTTTCTGATTTCCTTTAGACAAGTCTCTTAGATACTTTTTATTTTTTAAAATTTCTCCATTAAAAAATTCTTCATGCTGAGCCAATAAAGCATCAACATCAGCCTTATTTTGATTGCGAAGATCTCCAATAAAATAGAAATATTCTTCTGGTGTTAAATAGCCAATTAAGAAACTTTCGTCAAGAAATGAGCCGGTAAAAGATTTCCAATTTTCACTTGTATTTACCTGAATATTATTGTTATGAATACTTCCTTTTGAGGGTTGAATTAAATCTAAAAGAAGGCTGAAAAATGTTGTTTTTCCTGCGCCGTTGTTTCCTACTAATCCGAAACTTTGTCCTTTTGGAATTTCAAGATTTTCTATGTTTAAAACTGTTGTTCCGTTATAATTTTTTATAAGTTGATTTACTTGTATCATTTTAATTTTAGATTTTAGATTGTTGATTTTAGATTTCTAATTGATAATATTATCTGATTATCAAATTGGCACATTTAACTTTTTTGTTTATAAGCATTTATTGTACTGTACTTTTCGATTTTGTACCTTTTTTCGATTAAAGAAAAAACCTTATCTCTAAAAATAAATCCTAAAACACCTGCACCAGCCACTAACCCTAATCCAAGATTTTTGTTGTTTAGATAAAGTCCGATTGAGTACAGCGCTAAAGGCAGTAAAATTTTTGGGAGCGAAAGAAGCATAGCATTAACATTGAACGCTTTTTTATCTCCAAAAGCTCCGCCGGCGTTGCTTAAATCGATTGGCGTTTTGGTAAATGCACCGCCTAAAAGAACTAAGTGCGAATTAACTCCTATATTATAAATTGCTCCAACGACAATAGTTAAATATACCTCCCAACCGTAAAAAAGATAAAACGAAGCCAGAATTGTAGAAATGAAAGTTGCAATAACAATCAGCCACCACTTCGAGGTAATATAACCACGATACGGAACATTTTGTGTCATCAATAATTGATAATAAGAACTATCCCAGCTTGGCACAAACTGCCCAAATACAAACAAGAATCCGCCTGAAACAAATATGCCCGCAAAAATGTGCATTACTGCTGGTTGATGCGAGTTTGCAAAAAATATTAGTCCATAAAACAAAAAGAGAAAACTCATAAAAATAGTTGTTTTCGATCTCTTATTTCTTTTGATGAGTTTAATATCATTTTTAAGAAATGTCCCCAAGGTTCCAAATTGATTCAGCCATGTAAGATTTTCTGTCGAAGCAATATCTTGTTTTACAGATAGTCCTGCATCTAGATATAAATTTTTCTTGAAGTATTTAAAAGTAAAAGCATGCAGCACGATTAATACTAAAATCGGAATTAAAAACACTCCTTCTATGTCGTAAAAATTTTGAAAAAACGGAGTTGTAAAAGTCGTAATATCAAACAATTTATAATATTGTGCTCCTGCTAAAGCCAGAATCAATACTACAAAAACAGCAAATAATTTATCGATATTACTTAATATAATATTCAAAAAGTTATTGATGTAAATTATGGCCATAATTCCCAAATGCCAGAAAACAATTCCAACAACATCATATCCGTTCAAAATTAATACAACCGAAAACGGAATAAAAAATAAGGCATGCACCCAATTAAAAAAAGACAAAACTGTTTTGCCTAAAGAAAAATGCACAATCGTTGGTTTTTTAAAGGGTAAAACTAATAATGGTTTGATATTTAAAACTGGGATTGACTGCAGTAACAACCTAATTATCAAATCGAATAGAAAATAATAAATCAGAAATTTGTTAATGGTTACTAATGGTTCTAATTTCATGTCCTTTAAAACATAAAATGCTCCAACTCCCATTCCGATAAAAATTAATGAAAAATAGATCATTAAAAATCCAATTATAATTTTCATTGTTAGGTTTTTACCAAAAGATGCCGATCTAATAAAGGCCTTCCATTCTAGGTAAATAAACTTCTTAATCATGGTTTATAGTTTTAGTTTCTGTGTAGTAAGAGATCAAATGTAGGAAAACGTTACAAAAAAAGTTAAAAAAAATAATTTCGTGCCAATCATTTAACACTGGTTTTGCTACTTTTGCAGAAAAATTCTAACATGCCTTCATTCTTAAAACTTATAATTAAAGAGGTAAAACGCGAAACTGCAGATGCTGTTTCTATACTTTTTAATGTTCCCGAAGAACTAAAACCAGATTATAAATTTATAGCTGGTCAATATATAAACTTAAAATTAACTCTTGATAACCAAGAAATTAGACGTGCTTATTCTATTTGTTCTGCACCAGACAGCGGCGAATTAAGAATTGCTGTCAAAGCTGTAAAAAATGGTCTTTTTTCTCAGTTTGCCAATACAAAATTAAAATCTGGAGATGTTCTTGAAGTGGGTCAGCCAGAAGGAAAATTTACTTTTGAGCCTGATTCCGAAAGACAAAAAAATTACGCCGCATTTGTTGCAGGAAGTGGTATTACTCCGGTTCTTTCTATCATAAAAACGGTTTTAAAAAATGAGCCGAAAAGTTCATTTGTATTGGTTTATGGAAATAGAACTCCAGAAAACACTATGTTTCATCAGGAACTTCATGATTTACAATTACAATATGTAGGCAGATTTTTTGTGCATTACGTATTTAGTCAGGCAAAAGCTGAAAATGCTTTGTTTGGAAGAATTGAAAAATCTGCTGTGAATTTTGTTTTAAATAACAAACATAAAGAACTTGAGTTTGATAAATTCTTCTTGTGCGGACCAGAAGAAATGATCAATACTGTTTCTAATGTTTTGAAAGAGAAAAACGTAAAAGAATCTGCTATTAAATTTGAGCTTTTTACTTCTTCTTCTGAAGAACACATAATTCAAGGTTCTCAAGAAGGGCATACAAAAATTACGGTTTTGGTAGACGATGAGGAAACTACTTTTGAGATGTCTAAAAAACAGACTATTCTAGATGCTGCTCTAAAACAAGGAGTTGATGCTCCGTATTCTTGCCAAGGCGGAATTTGCAGCAGCTGTTTAGGACGTGTTACAGCAGGATCTGCCGAAATGACTAAAAACTCTATTTTAACAGACAGCGAAATTGCCGAAGGATTAATTTTAACTTGTCAAGCGCATCCAACTTCTGAAACTATTTATGTTGATTACGACGATGTTTAGTATTTAGAAATTTCAATATTAAAAATCCAAATTCCAAATAAAACTGGAATTTGGATTTTTTTTTGACTTATTATAAATATTATAATTTTTACAAAATGAGAATGAAAGATTGGGGTAGTAATATCAATTTATTATAAAACCAATTTTTAATTGAAATATTGCTGAATTTTTATTATATTAGGGGTGAAATTATGGTAATCGCAATCTGAGTATATTGCTGTATTACTAAATAAAATTTGTCAACACATTTAAATATTAAATATTATGGCAACGCATCACTACCTTCGTTTATCTTTTATCGCGCTTTTTGTAATTACATCTCTTATTTGCGTTTACTTCATAATTAAAAAACAACGAAATAAAAAAGGACCAAAATTACTGTCTAAAGAAAAATATGACTCAACAATGAGTGGAAAAATGACAGAAGTAAAAGTTTCTGATCATAATTTTTTTAATATCTGGCCTTATGTAAGTAAACTAAAAGCCGCGAACATACTGTCCAGAAAAATTAAAGAATCTCAATTGGTACATAAAGTCTATAGAAATTCAACAGAAGATTTTGAACATATTTTGCTGTCTACAGAAAAAGAAAATCATTTTGTTGTAATTGTTGCTAATAGAAACAAAAAGAAAACAATTGGATATTTTCTCTATGATTTTAATGGATTATATGCTTAACTGAATTTTCTCTACTATATCTTTTGGAGAAATACTTCTCATTGCATCTTTGTAACCTTCAACAACTTTATTTCCGTAAACAGAAGTTGGCAGTTGAGGATATTGATTTCTGTTTGAAGTTAACGCATTTTCTAAACTTTGATTAAAGGGTAAAAATCCTGCGTACGGATGCGTAGCGCCCCAGAGTGTAATAACTTTAACGCCGAGCATTGCCGCAATATGAGCATTTCCAGAATCCATAGAAAGCATAACATCAAGATTGCTTATCAATTGTAATTCCTGCTGAAATTTAATTTTACCAGCCATATTAATTACATTTTCATACGGTTGCGAAAGTGAATCTAAAATCTCGATTTCTTTTTTTCCGCCGCCAAAAAGTAAAATTTTATACGACTGATTTTTAGCTAGAATTGAGATAACTTCTTTCATTAAATCTATCGGATAAACCTTAGAATCATATTGTGCAAAAGGCGCAATTCCAATTAATTTTTGATTTTTTCCGCCGATGATTTCTAAAATTTCGGCACTTAAAACTGCTTTTTCAGGAAAACTCGGATTGGATAAATCTAACGGAAAACCAAGTTCTTCAAACACTTTTGCATGTCTTTGGAACATCGTTGGCAATTGTTTAAAAATCTTATTCTCGGCTCTTGTTAATTCTTTTTTTCCTTCTCGGCCTTTGTCTACAGTTGCTCTTTTTTTTCCGCTTAAAGCGAAAAGTAAGCTCACAACTTTAGATCTCAATACATTATGAAGATCTGCAAAAGCATCAATTTTTAGTTTTTTTACGTCGTTATATAAACGTACAAGTCCAAGAAATCCTTTGTGTCTTTCTTTTTCATCAAACGCAAAAAATTCCAAATTTGGGATTCCATCAAAAAAAGGTTTGAAAAAAGGACGGGAAATAACGGTCAATTTCACCGTTGGATATTGTTTTACGAAAGCGCGTAAAACAGGAACCGTCATGGCGACATCTCCCATTGCGGATAGTCTCATGACGGCTATATGCTTAATTTTGCTAGACAAGTCTGCCAAATTATTTTTTATTTTGATATAAAACTGGATTCAATTCATCATCATTGTACATTTTCATTTGTTTGTACACTTTCATGAATTTATCACCATTTTCAATATCTGTCAATAATTCTTCAATTGCTGTAGATAAATCTGTTCTTTGTTCTAAAAGAATATTTAATTTTTCCTGGCATTTATCTCTATGTTCTTGTGAAGCTTCTGCACGAGTTGCTTCTTCATTCATGTGATAAATTTTTAAAGCTAAAATAGACAATCTATCAAATGCCCAAGCAGGACTTTCAGAGTTGATTTTTGCTCCGTCTTTTACTTTTACATCACTGTATTTTTGTAAAAAATAGCTGTCGATATATTCCACCATATCAGTACGTTCTTGATTTGATGCATCAATTCTTCTTTTTAAAGTTAAGGCTGCAACTGGATCAATTTGCGGATCACGAATAATATCTTCAAAATGCCATTGAACAGTATCAATCCAATTTTTCAAATATAATAAATGTTCAAACTTATCTTTTGGATAAGGATTATTAATCGGTTGATCGACATTATCAAATTGATGATAATCTTTGATACTTTGCTCGAAAACAGAATATGCTAATTTTGAAAACATGTTTTTATTTTTTTATAAAACAAAGATACTTTTTATACTTTTATAGTTTGAAAAAAACTACTAATTTTTCAATTCTTCTTAAAAAACTATTGATCTACTAAAAAAATATTATGAAAATTCATTATATCTCTGAGAATAACAGTGTATTAAATCATTTTCTAGGACAAATTAGAAATGTAAATGTGCAGAACGACAGTATGCGTTTTCGTAGAAATATTGAACGCATTGGAGAAATCATGGCCTATGAATTGAGTAAAATTTTGCCATACAAAAATGTTGATATTCAAACGCCTCTCGGCATTAAAAAAACAACAGAAATTGAAACAGATTTAGTTTTATGTCCAATTTTAAGAGCTGGATTACCGCTTCATAACGGTTTTCTAAATTATTTTGACCACGCAGAAAACAGCTTTGTTTCGGCTTGCAGATATCACCCAAATAATGATGATGAGTTCGAAATTTTGGTTGAATATCAGGCTATTTCAAACTTAAACAATAAAACGGTTTTACTTCTTGATCCAATGCTTGCAACGGGTCAGTCTATTGTAGCAGTTCACAAAAAATTAGTCGAAAATGCCGCTCCAACAGAAATTCATATTGTAGTGGTTATTGCCGCACCAGAAGGTGTCGCATATCTAGAAAAAAATCTTCCGGATAATTGTCACTTATGGGTCGCTTCTTTAGACGAAAAACTAAATGAGAAAAACTACATTGTTCCTGGTCTTGGCGATGCGGGAGATCTTGCTTACGGAAGTAAATTATAATTGTGAAAAGAATGTAAATAAACTGCAGACAATCAACACATAATATACAATTTCGTTGTTCAATTTTTGCTGCATATATTCAACATGACTTGTCGCCATAATTGCTAATGGTGCGATACTGAACAATAATAAATCATTGCTCTTGTTTGGTGAAATGATATACACAAAAGCCGCAATAAAAAAGCAGGCTACAATTTTCTTATATGAAGAATGAACAATCTGCGGTCTGTTTGATAATGTCATTAACATCGAAGTAACAAAAAATAAGGCAACGGCGGTATATATTGAAAGTGCCCCGTTTTCGTAATTATTTTTAAAATAATCAATTCTAAAATCGATTACAGCTCTTTCTTGGAAAAATGAGATGGCATCGATATGAAAAATTAAAGATGTCATATAAAACAATACTGCTACTGCTAAAAATGCAATAAAAGGCAAAACCCAGTTTCTATAATCTCTCGAAACATGAAAAACAATTGATATAAAAACCAATATTAAGAAAAGTACACTCCAAAATTGAAATAAAGAAGCTACAAAAATCCAAAATGATGCATCGAATATTTTTTCTTTTGATGCTTTGAGAGATTGAAGTGAAATCAGCCTTCGAAGTGCCAATAAAATAAAAAAGTTCGCATAAATAACATTTGGATTGTTAAATATGGTTGGAAAAAACAAAAGAAATAATAAATAGAAAAGTATCGCGTAACCATTGTCTTTACTGAGTCCGTTCTTTTTTACAATAAAATTTATCATAAAAAAAGAAGCCAAAATAAAGCACAACAAACTCACTTTTTGGAAAGCCAAAAAATAGGAAGTAACCCAAGATGGGTCTTTAATTTGGAACATAAAAAAGAAAACCAGTATTAAAATTACGACCAATGAATAATTTAATGGCGTAGATTTTTTAAAAACACTTGTTATCATAAGGATATTTTATACTTTTGTGATTGTAAAGATAATACTTGTTTAAAATGAAAACCGAACAAGTTGAAAAAAGATTCTAATAACTGAATTTTATCTTCAAAGCATTACACAACAATAAATAACATATAATTTTAAAAAATTATGACAGCTTTTTTTGAAGGAATACAATACTTATTCGTTAACATTTTGTTTGCTCCTCTTGACTTTTTACGTCGTTTGGAATTAATTACATGGTTTGGTGCAAACACAATTAACTGGATTTTCATGATCATCTGTTCATGCGCAATCGTTTATTGGATTAAACAATTACGTATTTTTGATGACGCTGGAACAGAAAACCAAGATACAACAGCTCATTCATTTTTAAAATAAAAACTAAACCCTTAATTAAAAGGGTTAGTTCCATTATTTTTAAATTAAATCGAAACCGATATCTTTTCTAAAATACATCTTATCAAAGCTTAGTTTATCTATGTTTTGGTAAGATTTTTTTATGGCCTCCTGGAAATTATCTCCGTAAGAGGTTATAGCAATTACACGTCCTCCAGTAGTAACGACATTTTCGTTATCTAATTTTGTTCCTGCATGAAAAACTATAGAATCTGTTACATTTTCTAATCCAGAAATTACTTTTCCTTTTTCAAAATCTTCCGGATATCCGCCAGAAACTACCATAACTGTTGTCGCGCTTCTTGGATCAATTTCTAAATTAAAATCACCCAATTTTTGATCTGCAACAGATAAGAACAATTCTACTAAATCTGATTTTAATCTCGGTACAACTACTTCTGTTTCTGGATCTCCCATTCTTACATTGTACTCAATAACAATTGGTTCGTTTTTCACATTGATCAAACCAATAAATACAAAACCTTTATATTCGATTCCGTCTTTCTGGAAACCTTCTATTGTTGGTTTTACGATTCGAGTTTCGATTTTTTCCATCAAAACAGCATCTACATAAGGAACTGGAGAAACTGCTCCCATTCCACCTGTGTTTAAACCTGTATCTCCTTCTCCAATTCGTTTGTAATCTTTTGCCGTTGGAAGAATTTTGTAATTTTTTCCGTCAGTCAAAACAAAACAGCTTAATTCGATTCCGTCCAAAAATTCTTCGATTACAACTTTAGAACTTGCAGTACCAAATTTTGCATGAACAAGCATGTTGCGTAATTCTGTTTTTGCTTCTTCAAGATCTTGAATAATCAAAACCCCTTTTCCAGCTGCTAATCCGTCTGCTTTTAAAACGTAAGGAGGCTGTAAAGTTTCTAAAAACTCACATCCTTTTTCAACTGTTTCGGCAGTGAAACTATCATAAGCTGCAGTTGGGATATTATGTTTCATCAAGAATTCTTTAGCAAATTCTTTACTTCCTTCTAACTGTGCTCCAAGTTTTGAAGGTCCAATAACAGGAATATTTTTTAACGCTTCGTCATTTTTAAAATAATCGTAAATGCCTTTTACCAAAGGATCTTCAGGTCCTACGACTACTAAACTTATATTTTCTTTAAGCACTAAAGCTTTTACAGCTTCAAAATCTGTCGCAGATATTGCCACGTTTTCAGCAATTGCAGCAGTTCCTGCATTTCCAGGTACTACAAAAAGTTTTTCGCATAGCGGACTCTGAGTCATTTTCCATGCAAATGCATGCTCTCTTCCGCCCGATCCCAATAGTAAAATTGTCATGGTGTTGTTGTATTTAGTTGTGGTGCAAAAATAATTGCTTTTGAACGTAAAAAATAATTAAATCTTAAAAAGTTCGTGATTCTTCTCTGTTAGTAATTGGTAAATATTATTTTTGATGAAAATTATCCTTAAAATGATTCGTCTTTTTGATTTTTCCCTTCGATTGAACGGCTTTCCGATAAAGAAAGCGAAAGTAGAATTGGATCGAATTGTGAATTTATCCGAAGAAGAATATGCTTTGTTCCTTGAAAATAAAAAAAAGGAAATTGTCGATTTTCACTTAAAAAATAATTCTTTTTACAAGGAATTAGTCGGAAATACAAATATTCAAAACTGGGAAGATTTACCAATTTTAAATAAGCAAAATCTACAAAAACCGCTTGAAGAAAGACTTTCAAACGGTTATTCAAAGAAAAACATTTACCTCAACAAAACTTCCGGATCAAGCGGAACGCCTTTTGTTTTTGCCAAAGATAAATATTCGCACGCTTTAACTTGGGCTTCAATTATGATGCGTTTTGGATGGTTTGGAATTGATTTTAACCATTCTAATCAGGCACGTTTTTATGGCATTCCGATGGATTTTATTGGATATCAAAAAGAGCGTATTAAGGACTTCATGACACATCGTTTCCGATTTCCCGTTTTTGATTTATCTGATGAGATTCTCGAAAAATTTCTAGAAAAATTCAAATCGAAAAAATTCGATTATATTAATGGTTATACAAGTTCTATTGTTTTATTTGCGAAATATCTGGAAAAGAAAGATATCATTTTAAACAAAATCTGCCCAACTTTAAAAGCTTGTTTTGTCACTTCGGAAATGCTTTTTGAAACAGATAAAAAACTACTGGAAAAACAATTCGGAATTCCGATTATTAGTGAATATGGAGCTTCAGAATTGGATTTAATTGCTTTTGAAAATCCTGAGGGAGAATGGCAGGTAAATTCTGAAACACTTTTTGTCGAAATTTTAGATGAAAATGATAAAGTTCTCCCTTACGGGGAAGAAGGCCGACTTGTCATTACTTCACTATTCAACAAAGCAAATCCTTTTATCAGATATGAAATTGGTGACATCGGAATTCTCGATGAAAAAAGTACTCCTAAAAAACCAATTTTAAAAAAATTAATTGGACGAACCAATGACGTTGCAATTTTACCAAGCGGTAAAAAATCTCCAGGCTTAACCTTTTATTACGTTACCAAAAGCATTATTGAAGATGATGGAAACGTAAAGGAATTTATAATCAAACAAACTCATTTAGATACTTTTGAAATTGAATATGTTGCTGAAAAAGAATTAGTTTCATCACAAATTCAAAAAATAAAAGACGCGATTGATTTATATTTAGAAACCAATTTAAACTTCACTTTTACCCGAAAAACGGTTTTAGAAAGAACCAATCGCGGGAAGCTAAAACAATTTAAATCGTATTTATAATATAAATAAAATCTTACATTTGTCTTTTTTATTTAAAAACTCATGGACGATCAATCTTTACTTTCTGAAGAAACAATTTCTAATAAAATATATTTTATCCGCGGACAAAAAGTGATGCTGGATCGTGATTTGGCTCTACTTTATGGAATAGAAACTAAAGTTTTAAAACAATCCGTTAAAAGGAACTTATCGAGATTTCCAGAAGATTTCATGTTTGAACTTATTAAAACAGAATATGATTCTCTAAGGTCACAATTTGTGACCTTAGAGAAAGGAAGAGGTAAATATCAAAAATATCTTCCTTTTGCTTTTACTGAACATGGTGTTTTAATGTTATCTAGCGTTCTAAAAAGTGACAAAGCAATTCAAACGAATATTCAAATTATGAGGATTTTCACTAAAGTGAGACAAATGCTTTTAGATACAACAGAAATTAAAGTTGATATTTTACAGATTCAAAAGAAGTTAGAAAATCATGATAAGAATATTGAATTGGTTTTTTCTTATTTAGATGAACTAACTGAGAAAAAAGAAAATGAAAGTGAAAGAGTGAAAATTGGCTATAAAAAATAACTAATAACTCTAAATCTTTAAGGTCACAAATTGTGATCTTAAAGAATCTAAAAAATTAAATAAATGGAGGTCGCAAATTGCGGCCTCCATTTTTTATTAGATTAATTTACGAGATTCTCCAAAAAATCACATCTACACTTAGAAGAAAATCTTTCAAACTATCTAGAATCCAATTTAAACTTTACTTTTGCCAAAGAAAGTTTTTAGAAAGAATCTATGAAAATTACCATTATTGCAGGTGCACGGCCAAACTTCATAAAAATAGCCCCGATTATTAATGCTGTGAAAAGTAAGCAGAATGAGGGTTTTGATGTTTCATTTCGTTTGGTTCACACTGGTCAGCATTATGATAAAAACTTAAGTGATACTTTTTTTGAGGAATTAAATATTCCTCAGCCAGATGTTAATTTAGAAGTAAAAAGCGGTTCTCAGGCCGAACAGACGGCAGCAATTATGATTGCTTTCGAAAAAGAATTACTTCAAAATCCGTGTGATTTGGTTTTAGTCGTAGGAGATGTAAACTCGACAATGGCCTGCTCTATCGTGGCAAAAAAATGCAATACAAAAGTTGCACATGTCGAAGCCGGAATTCGTTCTGGAGACTTAACAATGCCCGAAGAAATCAATAGAATGCTAACGGATAGTATTACTGATTACTTTTTTACAACCTCAACTTCAGCTTCAGAAAAT
The DNA here is from genome assembly GCF_030818825.1 of Flavobacterium sp. SORGH_AS_0622. Taxonomy (NCBI): domain Bacteria; kingdom Pseudomonadati; phylum Bacteroidota; class Flavobacteriia; order Flavobacteriales; family Flavobacteriaceae; genus Flavobacterium; species Flavobacterium sp. SORGH_AS_0622. The sequence goes on along the minus strand of NZ_JAUTAX010000001.1, from coordinate 5,148,455 downwards.
TTATTAAAGTTAGGTTCAGATCCAGAAAATGTTCATTTTGTGGGAAATGTGATGATCGATACTTTATATCAAAATATCAGCAGAATTACAGCGCCTGATTTTTGGAAGGAACATCAATTACAAGAGAAAAACTATATCATTTTAACGTTGCATCGTCCTGCAAACGTTGACGAAGTTTCATCACTTATTGATTTACTTTACGGAATTGATTTATTAGTGAATGACAAAAAAATAATTTTCCCAATTCACCCAAGAACGCAGGCAATTTTGAGTGAAAGCAAAATCGAGTTTAAAAACATCATTTTTGTTTCGCCTCAAGGTTATTTAAATTTCATGTATTTAATCAAAAACAGTTTTGCCGTTATTACAGACAGCGGTGGAATTTCTGAAGAAACAACTGTTCTTGGAATTCCATGTTTTACTATGCGTGATAATACTGAAAGACCTGAAACAGAAACTATTGGTTCTAATACCATTGTGGGAACATCTTTAAAAAATCTGCAAAAAGTTTTTGGTTCATTTTTACAAAACGGTTCCAGAAAAAGCGGTATTCCAGAATTATGGGATGGAAAAGCTTCTGAGAGAATTGTTTCAATTTTATTGGAAAAGAAATAATGAACGACATTTTAATTATATCCAATTATTATCCTCCTGAAAAAGGTGCAGCTGCTAATCGAATTGAACAATTGGCTTTGAAATTAAACCAAAACGGATATGAAGTTTGTGTGATTTCTCCTCTTCCAAATTACCCAAAAGGTGAACTTTTTCCAGAATATAAAGGCAAATTTTCGGTTACAGAAAAAATTCAGAATATTACTTTAAAACGTCTTTGGATTTATCCAAGCAACAGCTCTAACATTTTTAAAAGAATTGTTTCGACATTATCGTTTTCAAGTGTTTTGTTTTTTTATTTATTATTTGCTAAAACACCTAAAAAAGTAATTGTACAATCGCCGCCGTTGCTGTTGTCTTTTGTTTCTGTTTTTGCTCTATGGATCAAAAGGAAAAAAATAATTTTGAATGTTTCAGATCTTTGGCCAACTGCTGCCATTGAACTTCAGGTTTTGAAGAAAAACAGTATTTCGCATAAAATGCTTCTTTTTATAGAACGTTTTATTTACAAAAAAGCAACGCATATTTTTGGTCAGTCTAATGAAATTATTGATCATATTCATTCTATTTTTCCAAAAAAGAAATGCTTTTTATATCGTAATTATCCAGATCATTTTATAGAAAATGTTATTCCTGAAAACGGTAATTCTAACGAACCAATAAAATTGTTTTATGCCGGATTGTTAGGCGTTGCTCAGGGCGTTTTTGAGCTTATTCAACAATTGAATTTAGAAAATCTGAATATCGAATTGCATATTTTTGGAGATGGTGCCGAGAAAGCCCAAATCGTAAATTATATGAATCAGAATCCGATGCAGAAAATTATCTTTCACGGAATGTTAGATCGTAATGTCCTGCATGAAAAATTGATGGGTTTAGACATTGCTCTTGTTCCTCTAAAAACAAGAATTTACGGTTCTGTTCCTTCAAAAATATTTGAATACAGCGCTTTAGGATTTCCTATTCTTTATTTTGGTGGTGGCGAAGGAGAATCAATTGTTGAGGAAAATAATTTAGGCTGGGTTGTTCCTGTGGAGGATTTTGAAGGTTTAAACGTCGCTTTGCAAAAGATTTCAGCAACTGGAAAAGATAAAATTCAAAGCATGAAAAAGACAATTTTTCTGCATGCAAAAAGCAATTTTAATCTTGATCAGCAGATGAAAAATCTCATTGAAAATGATGCTTTTTAAGAAAACTATTATAAATGAAAAGGGGAAATATTCTAATAATATTTCCCCTTTTTTTATTTTATATAACTAGAAAAATCTTTGTGTTCTTCTTTTGAAAGTTCTTCTTTCGAAAGTGACCTGAAATAATCGTAAGTGATTTTCATTCCTTCAGAACGGCTTACTTTTGCTTCCCAGCCTAACAATTCTTTTGCTTTTGTCGTGTCTGGCTGACGTTGTAATGGATCATTTATTGGTAATGGATGATATACTACTTTCTGGTTTGTTCCGGTCAGTTTTATAATTTCTTCTGCAAAATCTTTAATCGTAATTTCATCTGGATTTCCAATATTTACTGGATATACATAATCTGAATGTAATAATCTAAAAATACCTTCAACTTGATCGTCTACATAACAGAAAGAACGCGTTTGTGAACCATCGCCAAAAATCGTTAAATCCTCACCACGTAAAGCCTGACCGATGAAGGCTGGAATTACGCGTCCATCGTTTAATCGCATTCTTGGTCCATAAGTATTAAAAATACGCACGATTCTGGTTTCTACTCCGTGAAAAGTATGATATGCCATTGTTATAGATTCTTGGAAACGTTTTGCTTCATCATAAACACCGCGCGGTCCAATTGTATTTACGTTTCCGTAATATTCTTCGGTCTGAGGATGAACCAGCGGATCTCCATAAACTTCAGATGTTGATGCAATTAAAATTCGCGCTTTTTTTTACTCTCGCCAATCCTAATAAATTATGTGTTCCAAGAGATCCTACTTTTAAAGTCTGAATTGGAATTTTTAAATAATCGATCGGACTTGCCGGCGAAGCAAAATGCAAAATATAATCTAAATCACCTGGAACATGAACAAATTTTGTAATATCATGATGATAAAACTCAAAGTTTTCTAGTTTAAACAAATGTTCGATATTTTTAAGATCTCCAGTAATTAAATTATCCATTCCAATAACAAAATATCCTTCTTTGATAAATCTGTCACATAAATGCGATCCTAGAAATCCTGCAGCTCCGGTGATAAGTATTCTTTTCATGATAATTCTTTATTCTGCGCAAATGTAACTGATTTGAAAATTATTTTTCAGTTATATTTCCGATTTATCTTGTTTTAAAGACTCTTGATGTGCTTTATATTTTGCTTCTACAAATTCTTTTATTTCTTTTTCAAATCGTTTTTTTGAAAATAAAACGGCATGCTCTCGTATTATTTTTGGATCGAATTTTTTGGATCCGAAATTAATTACTGCTTCCTTTATTTTGTCAGATGACTGTTCGTCAAAGAAAATCCCTGTGTCATTATCAACAACGGTTTCCAGAGTTCCCCCTTTTGACAAAGCAATAACTGGAGTTCCACAAGCTTGTGCTTCAACGGGAATTATTCCAAAATCTTCTTCTGCAGCAAAAACAAATGCTTTTGCTTTTTGCATTAAACTTCTAAGCTTCTTGTTTTCGACATAGCCAACAAATTCTATATTGCTTTTGGCTATTTTTTGAAGCTTTTCTAATTCTGGTCCTTCTCCTGCAACGATCAGTTTTAAATGAGGCAATTCATTAAAGGCTTCTACGATAAGCTGCGTTTTTTTATATGCTACCATTCGTGAAGCTGTTAAATAATAATCTTCTTTTGTTTCTTCTAAACTAAAAAAATCAACATCAACAGGCGGATAAATTACAACAGAATCTTTATTGTAGGTCTTTTTTATTCTTTGCGCAATATGCTTAGAATTAGCTATAAAATAATCTACATTTTCTGAATTTGAAAGATCCCATTTTTGGATTTTATCTAAGACTGATTTCGCATAAAATCCTTTTAATCCTTTGGTTAATCCCGCGTCTTTTAAATATTGCTCTCTTAAATCCCAGGCGTAGCGCATTGGCGAATGACAATAACAAATGTGCAGCTGGTTTTTATTGACTTTAATTCCTTTTGCCACTGCCGATGAAGAACTGATTATTAGATCGTAGTCGCTTAAATCAAATTGCTCTATGGCTATTGGAAAAAGCTGTAAAAATTTGCGATGGTTTTTTTTTACAGTCGGAAGTTTTTGAATAAAGCTGGTTTTAGCTTTTTTTCCATTTAAAATAAACTTACGGTCTTCTTCATTCAAAAAATCAATTAGCGCAAAATGATCAAAATCATTCCAAATTGAATTGATAGAATGAATCACTTTTTCGGCTCCTCCATTTACATAATACCAATCGCTAATTAGGGCTTTTTTCAAAATGATCTATTCGGTTAATTAAAAAAAGTGAATTAAAAAAAGTAAAGAAGACAACACCAACTTGTCTGTCAAATATATTTTCTGTTAACATTGCTGCCATAATTATAAATATAAAAATACCGTATAGTAAATCTATATTTTTAGTGCCCCAAAGTAAGAAAACTAAAAACAGAATTAAGCCAAATATACCATATTTAAGCCAAATATCTAAATACTGATTGTGTGAATTATATTCTATTTTTGAATAATCATCATAATTTTTATAGGTATAACTTGAGTAACAGTTGTCTAGTTTTTTTTGAACATTTCCTGGTCCGACTCCTAATATCCAATTTTCCTTTAAAATAATACTTACGCAATTGTAAATACCATATCTGAAGTTAACTTCTTCTGATTTTTGATCTTGGTTTGGTAATATGAGTTTCGTATTTCGTATTTCATCTATTCTTTTTTTTGAAGAAGGTATAACAAAGATCAAAAAAACAGAGGATGCAAGAAATATCATAAAACCAATCTTAATCCAGACTTTCGGTGTTTTTTTTAAAACTAAAAAAATTGATAATACAAGAAATAAAACGAGCGCTAATCTTGCCGCATAAGTAATAACTGAAAAAATAAGTAATGCTATTCCTAAAGATCTAAAAATGAAAACATAATTGAATTTTATTCGATTACTTAATATATCATTTAAAAGCACTAAGCTGGAAAATACAAATAAAATTCCTAAGTAAGGTAAATGAATTTCGGATATATCGCTAAAAAAATTCCTGATAATTGGATTGTAATAAGTATCAGAATTCATTACCTTTTCATAACCATTTGATAGAATTACAATCCAAATATAAGACGCTAAAATTATATTTGAAATAATAAAAATATTAATGGATTTTCGTAATGTGTTGCCGTAAATAAAATTTTTATTTACAATTATAAATAATGGGAAAATCAAAAAGGCAACGTTTTTTTCTAAAAATCTTGTGGCAAGTTTCTTGTCTTCAATAAATAAAAAACTTACTACAAATGCTAAATAATAACTTGTTAAGACCAGTAAATTAATCTTATCCCTTTTCTGAATCGTTTTATAGCTTTTCTCAGAAATCATTAATATTAATGAAAAAACAGCCCATAAAATAATTGCTAAAACACTTTTCTTTAACCCAAGAATTGGAAAAGATCCCAGAAAAATAGTCGAATAATTATATAAATCTATTTTATTAATTTTCATCTTGAATTTCTTTTTTCAAAACAGATAAATAATTATTTTGGGTTAAAAAATCCTGAGCATTATCTACCATTTTTTGTCTTGTGTCAATATTCATAGTAAATGTTTTCAATATTGCATTTATAAAATCTTCCGGGAGGTCTGCTTCAAGGTACATCTCATTTTTTACCAATCCTGTTCCTTCAGCACCAATTTTAGACGAAATTAAAATTAAACCATTTTGAATTGCATTTATAGATTTTATTTTTACTCCAGCTCCATGAAGCATCGGATTAATAAAAATTGTCGATTGTGAATAATAACTGCTTAAATCACTTCGATTTAACAGAACCTCGACATTGGAATATTTTTTAAAAATATCTTCAAATATTATGGGTTCTTTGTCGCCTGTACTTCCTGCAATAATTAGTTTATAATTTTTTTCTGTGATTAAAAAATGAACATTTTGTAGATACCACATTATGGCTTCCAAATTATTTGGCATAAATAAAGCTCCTATAAAAAGAACCGTTTTATTAGATAATTCTTGTTTTACAAAAACCTCATTTACTGATGCTGGCAAGTATATAGATTTATTTCTAAATAATATATGGCAATTTTTTATTTCTTCATTAGAAATAAACCAAAGTCGGTCTGCTTTTTCAAAAATTGCTTTTGAATACTTTTTATACTTTATTCCTTCAAGATAATAATATAGTTTTTCTATATATTTTTTGGTGCTTTTAGCTAATTGAAAAAAGTAATCTGATTCATTGTTATGAACTCGCACAACTATTTGCGAAGCTTTTAAATATTTATTTTCAAGTATAATTCCAACACTTTCGGCTTCTAAAATTGCATAATCATAATTCTTTTTTAATGCTACTTTTTTAAGTGATTTTCTTGAAATGACTTGAAGTGGTTTAGCAGAAAATAAGTTAATAATTTTGTTTTTTCGAGGAACGATTATAAGTTCATTTATAAATTGTTTTAAAAAAACTACATTTTTTTCTTCTGGAAATTCTTTACATGTGCAAACTAAATCAATATCATGTCCTAATGACTTTATACCTTTAATACGTTCTAAAACATCAAAAGCACCGCCAAAATGAGGCGGATAAGGAAAAAAACTAGCTACTATAAGTATTTTCATTTTCTTTTGAAATTTTATTATTTATTTGACTCTGTAAAGCATCTAAAAAAGCCATTAAAAACCATACTTCATATTTTATATAAAAAGTAATATAAATTAGTCCTGCTAGAATACAAAATAAAAGAGGTGCTTTAATAAAAAAGAAATTTGTATCACGAAACTTAGAGAAAAAGAAATATCTCTTAATGAAGAAATTGTAAAAGAAAACAATAAACCCAAGTCCGCCGTACATCAAATTGTCAAAAAAATCAGTCTTTGTTGATAATGCTTTTGTAGTTGTTAAATACCCTTTTATTTCTTGTAAATTTAATGTACTAACCCAAGACGTATTGATTATATCTCTAATGGCTTCCGGATAATAATAAATAAACCCGCTCCAGCCTACTCCAAAAGGATGGGTAATAAAAACTTTGAGCGAAGCTAAGTATGATGTCAATCGTGTACCAAAGGTTATACTTGTATGAAGCTGGTCATCAATGGTTTTTTGTAAAATCATAACTACAAAAACAGCAATTATAAGAATTATTGGAGATCCAACAAATAAAACTTTTCTAAGTTTGTTATGACTATACATATACTGAATTGCCATTGGCAAAACAGAAACTATTATTAATAAAAGATATCCTTTTGACTCACTAAAAAATGTGTAATAAAGAAATATAAAGGTTGAGAAGGCATATATTTTTTGCTTTATTTTTTTGGGCTTTTTTAAATAATTTGCTAGAAAAATGGGAATAAAAATAAAGATGGTTAGTACTGTACCAATCCAGCTTTCTTCTAGAGTTAATAGTCGCACCCTGTAATATTTCAAATTGTCTGAATGCAAGAAAGAAGCAAAAATTGTTTCTTTTTTTAAAAAAATTACTTCAAAAAACAAGTAAACTGCTAAGAGTACTTGAAGCGTGAAAACAGCATTAAAAAAATAATCAAAGCTGTTTTTTCCTGAGCTAAAAAGCATGTAAACAAACTGATAAAAAATCAATATTGAAAGCGGGTATACAAATAATTTTATAGCCTTTAAAATTATGTTTTCTTTTATGATTAAAAACGAACCATTGAGATAATAAACAATTGGAATAAATATTAAAGATATTATAAGCACATACAAGATATAATACATAAAATACCTTGTGTATTTTGAAAGTATTAGTTTTTGATGCATTAGTATATAGATTAACATTGGAATTGTTAAGAATATAATAGGTGAACGTGCTATTTCTCCGAAGATATTGACCAAAGGAAAATCTTGATAGAGTGCTAATAGAAGAACTACAAAAAATAGTAATGTTTTTATCTTAATTTTCATTTGTAAAAAGTAATCTTTAACAGTTCTAGTCCAAGTTTAAATTTTCCTTTTCTAACTCTATTTAAAATCAATAACAAGCTTGATATATAAAATTTGAATCCGAGGTTATAATATTTTTCGACAAAAATCTTTCTGCTTTTAAATACATTTATTTCAGAAAATAAAGACTTTTGTTTTGAATTATAAGAAGAACCTATAGTTGCTCCTTCTTTATGAAAAACTAGAGATTCTAAACATGAATCTAGAGACCAGCCTTTCTTTTTTGCTCTATAAGCCCAGTCTAATTCTTCGTAGAAAAGAAAAAAATCTTCGCACAAAACACCTGCATCAGCTAAAAATTTATAGGTAACAAACATCGATGCTCCTATTACATAATCAATTTTATCAAATTCAGATTTTAATTTATCTATAGATTCTCCCTCTCCAATATGACTTGAGATGTAAAATTTTTTATTAAACTTTCCCCCAACAGCTTGCAATGTATCTTTTTTGTAATAGTAGATTAGTTTACCTCCTAAAATACCGATTTTAGAATTTTCATTTCTTTCTAAATACGAAATTTGCTCTTTTAATGATTCTTTATCTACTACGGTATCATTATTTAATAACCAAATGTAAGAATCTAATTCTTTGGTGTTTAAAATGGCATTCAGAGCAATATTATTACCCGCTGCAAATCCTTTATTTTTTTCGGCTTTTACAAAGACAATCTGGCTTTTATTTATTGAAAGATCTAAGTTCTTTTCAATTGTATTATCAAATTTAATTTTTTTTAATGATGCCCAATCTATTAAGATTTGAAATGGTAAATCTGTTTCACTATTGTCTATAACTATAACTTGATAATTGAAATAATTTAGCTGTAAAATACTTTCTAAACATTCTGTTGTATCATAAGATCCTTTATGATTTAGAATAACGATATAAACCTTACGATCCAAATGAGTCATATTTAAATTATCGGTAAATTCTGTTTTCTTAATCATTTTTTTTAAAAAGTGATAAACTGGATAGAATAATAGATGTAGTTATAAATATTTCAACAATATATATCGAAATTATACTTCCTTGCAAATTGAAATTTTTTGATAGAAAATAACAGCTTACAAACATTAATAAAGAGCCCAAAAACGATATTCTAGCGATTTTGTTTTGATAGTTTTTTAATATCAACATTTGATAGAATGGTATGTTTAATGCAACTATCAACGAAACAAATAAAAAGTTTGTACAAAACAAAAGCGAGTTTAGCAGTTTTTTATCTAAGCCAAATTCCTTAATAAAGAAAAACGATATAACATATAAAGTAACGACTATAAGCGCTAAAAAGATAATATTAGCTATATTTATTTTCTTTAAATGGGAAATCGCTTCTTTTTTATTTTCAAAGTAAATATTGCAAAATCTAGGAAAGCTTACATTAAAAAAGACTGTCAAATAACTTCTCAAAATACTTAAAAACATATCTCCAATCTTGTAAATTCCAGCATAAAAATCTCCCAGGATATATTTTACAATCAAAATTGGAAAATTAGTGTAAACTGCTATTGATAAATTAGAAACTATTATCGGGTATTCTCTTTTTATATTATCAATTAATCTATTTTTAGAAACAGAGGATAAAGACATTTTATATTCTTTAAAAATCTTTAAGTAATAAAAGGAATAAACAACTGTATTAGCTAATCCTAATAAAAAAATTACATATATATAATCTGATTTTTGATTAACAACCAAATAAACCGAAAGGATATAGATTGCTTTCGAAAAAATTATTACTTTATTAATCCTTTTAAAATTTTCAACTCCAATATAAAACCAAATTGGATTGAAAAACTGTGATATTAATAATGATGATCCTAGAAAATATAGTTTGAAATCTAAATTGGGTACTAAAAATAAAACTAAAAAAAGGCAGAAAATAATAAATAACAACACGATAAAACGAAATGCATAAGTAACATTTAGATATTCGGCTATACGATTTTTGTTTTCTTTATTAGAACTAATTTCTTTTACTCCTAAAAGTTTAGAACCAAAGTCTATAAATATTTCTAGTAATATAAAAACAGATGTTGCAGCACCTATTTTTCCCCATTCTTCAATTCCACAAACTGATATCACATAAGGAGCAACCAGTAAAGGAGCTAATAAATTAACAAACTGACCTGATCCGAAAATTACATAATTTCGAACTTCTTTAAATTCAATCTTCTTTAAATTCATTAGCCTAAAAAGATATAACCAAAAACAAAAAACTACCTCAAGATTTGAAGTAGTTTTTTGTTATTCAGTAATTTTTACTAACTGAATAGCAAGTTCATCATTACCCATTAAAAATGGATCATATTTATCATTAATGACATTTAATTTATAACCAAAATAATTTGGATCCCAAGTCACGAATTCATTAGGGTAAAAGTACTTTGTATATTTCTCAAAATCACCATTTATTTCTTTTGATTTATATTTTACTGAAATGTTTTTTATAGTAACATTTGTTTGCGTTGGATTAAAACCTAAATCAACTCTAATGTTTTCTGGAACAACTTTTTCTGGAAAATCGACTACAATTTTCTGCATTTCCTTTGAAGCATAAACGGGTTGTGAAACCGAATTTGCATCTTTCCAAACATCGCCTGCTATTAAATAAAAAACTTGAATTTTGTCGTTTTTTTCAAATATACCTTCAATAATGACAGTAAAATTTTTCTTCTCTTTAATTACTTTTTCTTCTTTACACGAACTGAAAAGAAGTCCGCAAATTAAAACTGATAATATAAATTTTATTTTCATTGAATCTTTTTTGCGCAAAAATATATCTTTTTACTATTGAATAGTATTTCACATTAATATTTTAAAATTTTTAAGAGGCGCTCAGATGCTTTTGTCTTTTATAAAAAGCAATAAAAAATCGACAAAAGATAAAGAATAGTATAAATAATAATGGTAATACAAATTTTAAATATTTTCCAATAATTTTTTGAGATTCAATATTGGCAGTACTACTACTTTCTTTAACAATTTTATCAAATGTAATTAGCTCTATTTGATGAATTGCTTGTTCGTTAATTAAAGCATCTTTTGTTTTAATGATGTCATTCAACTGTGTATTTTCATTGTAATAAACAAGTTTATCGCTCTTATAATTAGTATTTGAAGATTTAGAAAAATTATTTAAAACACCATCTATTTGTTTAATAATTGTATCGTTTTTTCTCATTTTTAACTGAACATTTCGATACATTTCTTTTTGTATTTTATTGTAATGATCAGAAGTATTAAAGTATTTTAAAAGTGGTTTAACAATTTTATCCTCAGATATTTTACTTTTTGTTCCTAAAATTATGGTCTGAAAAGTATAATTTTTACTCGTTATATTTTCCTGAAGAACCTTATTAATATCACCATCTTCAGCCATCAATTTTATTAACTCAAAGTTTTCAGGTTTGTTTTGAATAAAATTATAAACATCGGCAATAGGTTTTATTTCTATAGATTTCAGATTTTTTGGCTGTTGAATTCCTACAACATTTTTCAAAAACAAAGTGTCATTTTCTTTAATTTTTGAATCTATTAAATCGATTTTTGAATATAAATAATCGGTGCTTCCAAAATTAGGCGTTACAATAATTTGGTGTTCATAACTCTTTTGGGTTTTATCCAAAAAAATACCTAGACCAAAACCAGCCACAATTAATATTAAAACAATAATCCAATTTCGGACAAAAAACTGAATTCCATTAAATACAGATGTTTTACCAGACTCAAAAAAGGTATTTATCTTTTTTGAAATCTGGGATAAATCAATCTCTTGATCCTCTGAATTGTGGGGTACTTTTGTACTCATTTACACTGGTTCTTTTATATTGAAAATCTGTTCAAGAATTTTTATTGTAATCAAATAAGTTGGTTTTACTCCTGTTGTTCCTAATCCGCCAGATGCTAACGTACTTCCTGTTTCTAATGGATTGTCTGAAGCGTAATAAGCATAACGAACTTTAATATCATGCGGCACACTTTTTCTAATTTTAGATGCCGACTGAATTGCTTTTTGGTAATAAGATCCTTCCATTTCAAGACCAATTACGCCCCAAGTTGATTCATGGAAAAATTTTAATAAATCTCTATTTTGTAAAGATGTTCCAAGAACGGTAACCATCGCACCTTCATAAATGTCAATATCATTTCCTTCAAACATAGCACCTGTAAGTTCGTTTTCGAAGAAATAATTATCTGCTGTACCCTCGTTTATATGTGCCGTCGGGATCATGATATCTCCCTTTCCTCCTTCTAGAATTCCAGCTTTACCCATAATAGAAACCGATTTTACATTTAGTAAAGTCTCTTTCTTAAATGGTTTCAAAAGTTCATCGATAGTTTCATAAGCTTGTTCTCCAAAAGCATAATCCATTACAATGATAACTGGTTTTTCTTCGTCGATATTAGCATAAGAAAATGCCGTTTTCGACCAGTCAATTTTCGCCGTATCAAAAATCTGAACGTCGATATTGGTCCCAGAAGTATCTGGAAGCGAAATCATTCCGTTTTTAAGAGCCAATTCTTCAACTTGACCTCTAATTTCTTTTGATCCTGAACTGCTTAATTCTTCGTAAATAAAGAAATCTGTTTTTCCTTTAAATTTTGTTTTTAATAATGGCGTTGCAAAAATCGAATTCATGACACTGTGCATATTCGCACTAATAACGTGAATTGGTCTTTTCAGCAAATCGTTTGCTTTAAGAACTTCCTTAATATTTGTTGCCCAGATTTCTCCGTGAATATGGTGCCCTAAACGCTCGCGAAGAACCGGACTAAATGTAATTGTACGTTTATTATTCTCAACAATTTCTTCGATTGCTAATTTTCCTAACCAATAAATAACGTGCAAGAAACGATCTGGTGCATTCTCAGAACCAAAAGCATCGTAAATATCCAAAACTTCTTCGAAAGTTCTTGCTAAAATATTAGCCACGTGCGAAATAGCTTTTTCTTTTTCAACTTGAGATAGCTTTTTGGTCTGCATAACAGCTTGCTCCAATTTTTGCCAGTCGCGAGAAACTTCTCCTCCGTCATCAATTAAAACTCTGTTTTTAATTTTATGAGATTCAATAAAAATGAAAGTCAAATGCGTTAGAATATCATAAATATCAGAACGTCCGCGCGTAATTTCTACGTTCATTTGTTCTTCGTCGATTCTGTAGCAGTTTCTTCTTCTTTTTGGAGGAACAATTGCCTGAAAATGCGATTTAGAATATCCTTCGTCCGAAGTTAAATTGATAAAACGGCATTGTTCAATTCCGATTGGAAGACGCTCAATCACGTATAAAAGTCCGTTAAGTTCTACTTTTTCTTCGGCTATATTTCCGTAGATTTCAGGACGTAATGCTAATAATGATTCACGTAAGCTGTCGCCAGAAACTCCCATTGGTTTATAAAAACCACGGTTGAATAAATGGCGCATTGTAATGTACATTTTTTCTATCGCTGCAGATGATTCCTGCGCTCTAGATCTTGATATATGTTTGGTTTCTTTCATGCTTTTTTATTTTAAAATCTTCTTTCATGAAGAAGATTTAAGTATTTTAATTAAACGAAAATAGGAATTTAATATATAATTTCGGTCAACCTTTATTTAACAAATTGTTAGAGAGATAAATAAATTTTATTTCAAATTATCCGCAATCTCCCTATTATTAGACAATCTCGGAATTTTATTCTGTCCTCCTAATTTTCCCTGCGATTTCATATAATCCTGAAATCCGTTTTTAGAAACTTTAGTAACCACGACTTTTCTTAAAACATTTCCGGTAATCAAATCATCGTAATAAATGTTTTGCTTTCGCATTGAGTTATCAATAGTTTCTGCAAAGACCTCTAGATTTTCAGGCTCATTTTCAAATTCTATCAGCCATTCATGGTATGGAAGTCCGGTTGAAGGATTAATCTGCGGAGCTACCGTAAATTCGTTAATCACAATATTCGTTGAGGCAACGGCTTCTTTCATTGCATTTTCTACTTCATTGGCAATCACGTGTTCTCCAAAAGCAGAAATATAATGCTTGATACGTCCAGAAACTATAACACGGTATGGAGATAAAGATGTAAACTGAACAGTATCACCAATATTATAACGCCAAAGCCCAGCATTTGTAGAAATAATCAAAACATAATTTACCCCTATTTCTACTTCTCCAATTGTCAGCACTTTTGGATTTTCTTCAAAAAACTCATCTGCTTTTATGAACTCGTAGAAAATTCCTGAATTCAACAATAAAAGCATTCCTTTTTCTTTCTGAGAATCCTGATAGGCAAAAAATCCTTCAGAGGCCGGAAATAATTCTATACTATCTACCTTTCTGCCAATAATGTTTTCGAACTTGGCACGATATGGTTCGTAATTAACGCCCCCATAAATAAACAGATTAAAATTTTTAAAAATATCGCCTATTTTCTTCCCGCCGCTTTTTTGCTGCAAACGTTCAAAATACATCTGAACCCAAGACGGAATTCCAGAAATAACCGACATATCTTCTTTAATTGTTTCGTCTACAATTGCATCTACTTTGGTTTCCCAATCTTCTATGCAATTGGTTTCCCAAGACGGCATTCTGTTTTTTTGCAGATATTTAGGGACAAAATGAGCTACAATTCCAGAAAGTCGTCCGAATTTGATTCCATATTTTTCAGTCAGAATAGGGCTTCCCTGCAAAAAGATCATTTTTCCGTCAACAAAATCGGCATTTCCGGTTTCATGAACATAATGTAAGATGGCATTTCGAGCAGCTTCAATATGATAGGGCATGGATTCTTTCGTCAGCGGAATAAATTTTGCACCCGAAGTTGTTCCCGAAGTTTTAGCAAAATATAAGGGCTTTCCTTTCCATAAAATATCTTCTTCTCCTTTTACAACTTTTTCTATATAAGGTTTTAAATCTTCATAATCTCGTACCGGAACATTTTTCTGAAAATCTTCAATTGTATTTATTTCATCAAAACGATGGTCTTTACCAAAACTTGTTCCTTTTGCCTCTTTTATTAATTTCTTAAAGATTTTCTGTTGGGTTTCGACTGGTTTTTGTGCCCAAGTTTGTGTTTGATGGTATATTTTACTGGCAAATAATTTTGCCGCGATTCCTTTAATTGACATTTGATGTGGTATTATTTTTTGTCACTTTTCTTTTTGTCCTTCGATTTGGTGTTTTGTTCCTTTTCAGTTGCTGCGACTTCTTCTCTTAATTTAATTTCAGCATCAGAAGCTTTCATGTTTAAATCTGATGGATCTACAACTGTTTCTGCTAAAATAGAATCTTTGTTAAATTTTGAATATTCTAATTCTCCTTTTAATACTTTTTGAACTCCTTTAATATAAGCTTCATTTTGTTTTAAAGCTGTTTCTAGTGAATCTGATTTAATTGCCAATTTCGTAGCATTTCTTTTTAATTCGGTAGAAGAATATCCTGGAATAAACTCGCGAAGCGGTGTAAAGGCTATTATGAAAGTTGTAATTAGAATTAAAAAAATACCTCCTAAAGTAAATGTCACAAAAACGTTCATTAAAGTAAGTCTAAAGGAAAATATCTCTTCAAAAGTATCTTCATTCAAAACTACCAGCCGATTTTTGATGAATAATTTTTTCCTTAGATTTTTCTTTTTTTTCTTAGCCATTATACTTCTTTATTCAAGCAAATATAGTAATTAATCATATTGATAATGCCCCGTTAATTTCTCCAAATTTGCTTAATATAGCATTTTATAAAATATTTAACGTGGTATAAGACAAATATTTTAAACCAAAAATACTTTTAGTTCGTATATTTCTATATACCTTTGCGGTGAAAACTTAATAATCAATTTGCTTCGGCATTAAATATACAGTCATGGGAAGATTAGGTCTTACAGAAATCCTTGTTATAGTAGGTATTGTGATATTACTTTTTGGAGGTAAAAAAATTCCAGAATTAATGAAAGGTTTAGGAAGTGGAATTAAGGAATTTAAAAACGCTGCTAAAGACGATCAACCTGCTGCTAAAAAACAAGAGGAAGAAACAAAATAGTAACCTTCAACTTATTAATTAATCCCAGACTATAATTATAGTCTGGGATTTTTTTGTGCTAAAAATCCCAGTAAATACAAAATTTTAGCTTATAAGTGTTTTCTTTAAAAAATAAAAAAATCAACGTAGTTATACGGTTTTTATTGTTCTTTTAACATAATTTTATCATTTGCATTTTTCTTTTACTTATTTTTATCAAGAATTTGTAACTGATAAGCAGATAATTATGATTAATTCAACACGTAGGAGTTTTATAAAAAACGTTGGCATTGCAGGAGCTGCAACATTATTCAGCAGTTCTCTTATTGCCCAAAATACCTTTACAGACTTTTGGGATTTAAAGCATTCAAATGATGAAAATATTCTATCAAAGTTTTTAAAATTATCCGCTTCAAGTACTTTTCAACTTGACCATTCTTTGCAGGAATGCTATACTAAAGGCATTATAACTTGGCAAAAAAATGGATATGAAGCAGCTTCAGATGTTTGTTACAGTTCTCAGGATGGTTTTTTAAAAATGTTTCCAATGCATCTTCATACCGAAACAACTGGAAAAATAGATGATGTTTTATTATGTTTTGGAAAAAATGAAAACGGCGAATGGAAACCTGTAAAATCTTTATCAGGTTTTGATTTGGAAGCGATTTCTCATGCAATGGCAGAATTAAAGAAAAATAATCCTAATGTTGATTTATCAAAATATTTATTTCCTGCTCCAACGCAGCAATTAAATCCGTATTCTTTTGATACACAAAAAGGAAGCGTTTCTTTTGCAAACTATTTTAGCTTCAGATCAAACTTCAACAAAAATTATCATAAAAGAAGGTAATTCTATTGTTTACCAGAAAGAAGTAATTTCTAAGCATAAGCTTACTGTTAATTCTTTTTTGATTTAAAAAAAATCTTCTTTAACCTATAAATACTCAAAATTATGGCACAACCTTTTTTAGGAGAAATACGCATCATGTCATTTAACTTTGCTCCAAAAAACTGGGCGATGTGTAATGGACAGCTTTTACCGATAAATCAAAACCAAGCATTGTTTTCATTATTGGGAACGATGTATGGTGGAGATGGAAGAGTTAATTTTGCTTTACCTAATTTACGCGGCAGGACCCCTATTCATTTTGGAAATGGACATATTATTGGTGAACAAGCTGGCGAATATGCACATACCTTAAATATTTCTGAGCTGCCACAGCATACTCATGCCTTGAAGGTGAAAACAGATGCAGTAAATACAAATATTCCTGCTTCTGCAAATTATTTAGGAAATACAGCTCCAAATTTAGTTTATAGCGGCCAAAGTCAAAATTTTACTGCTATGAACTCTGGATCAATTACAAATGTGGGTGGAAGTCAGGCACATTTAAATATGCAGCCTTTCTTAACGTTGAATTTTTGTATTTCGTTAGTAGGTGTTTTTCCAAGTCAAAATTAAAATAATTAGAAAAAATTAGATATGTCACAACCTTACATTGGTGAAATCAGAATGTTTGCGGGAAATTTTGCTCCTAACGGATGGCAATTTTGTGAAGGACAAATTCTCCCTATTTCGGAAAATGAAACGCTATTTCAATTAATTGGTACTACGTATGGAGGTGACGGCCAAAGTACATTTGCACTACCCGATTTAAGAGGCAGAGTTCCTATACATACGGGTAATGCTAATTATGGTACAAACTTTACATTAGCAGAAACAGGTGGTGCTGAAGAAGTGACTCTTACTGTTAATCAAATTCCTGCGCATAGTCATTCATTATTGGCGGCAACAGATTTAGCAGATACTGCAAGCGCTGCAAGCGCTCAATTAAGTACAACTCCGCCGGGAAGTAAAATGTATTCAAGTGCTACTCCTACAACAGCTCTAAATTCAGCTGTAATTACTCCGGTTGGAGGTAGTCAGCCACATACTAATTTTCAGCCGTATTTATGTATCAATTTTATTATCTCGTTGTTTGGAATATTTCCCATTCAAAATTAGAACTTAAAATTTAATTCTTTTTAGTAAAATATAACAATATAAACTATGGATCAATTTGTTGCCGAGATACGCCTGTTCCCATTTAACTTTGCACCCACAGGTTGGGCTATGTGTAATGGCCAATTATTACCCATATCTCAAAATACAGCACTTTTCTCTTTACTGGGGACAACTTATGGAGGTGATGGGAAAAGTAATTTTGCATTACCCGATTTACAAGGGAGTGTACCAATGCACCCCGGACAAGGTCCGGGTTTATCATTACATAATTTGGGAGAAATTGGTGGATCTGAAACGGTTACTTTACTAGAATCTGAAATTCCATTACATACTCATTCATTAATGGCGGCTACTTTAAATTCTCAATCAACTTCTCCCGCTAATAATAGTTTAGGTCGAGGTAATCCTATAAGAGTTTATACTAATGCTGGTACAGATGCTCTTATGGGAGAAAAGACAATTGCTACCAGTGGATCGAGCATCCCTCACAATAATATGATGCCTTATTTGACAATGAATTTTTGTATCGCTCTTCAAGGAATTTTTCCTCAAAGACCCTAATTTTATTAATGATTTGGAATTAGAAATAAAAGATATTGGTTTTCGCAGCATTGAGGAAATGGACATGCCACTTCTTCGTGAAATATATGGCAGTACACGTCAAGAAGAATTAGATAAAGGAACGAATTGGAATGATGAACAAAAAAAGCTTTTTATTGACCAGCAGTTTTATGCTCAACATCAATATTATCAGAAAACTTTTTTAAAAACTAAATACTATATAATTGAAAAAGAGAATATACCAATCGGAAGATTATATATTGATTTTTCTTTTGAAAACGAAGGGATTAAAATTATAGACATTACAATATTACCAGAGTGGCGAAATAAAAGTATTGGCAGCTCTATTTTAAAAGAAATTCTGAAAAAAGCGGCTGATCATAATCGAAGTGTAGAGATACATGTAGAAGTTTTTAACCCTGCGATGGAATTATACAAAAGATTAGGATTTAAAAAAATAAGCGAAACAAATGGAGTTTATCATTTAATGGAATGGACCTCTAAATAATTGAAATATAACGACTAACTATACTCTATGGATATAACTTTACTCTCTGTAAATAACTTTAATTCATTACTTAATACAATTTTTGTCATTAAAATTTCGGAAGAAGTTCAGCTTGACGCGGAATTAATTTCGGCAACAGAATTCAACAGTTATTCTCCCTTAGAAAGAACTCCATTTTCTTTAGTTTTTCGTACTCAACAAAAAGATGAATATTACGAGCAGGGTATTTTTACTGTAATCCACCCTCAAGAAGGCAATTTAGAATTATTTCTGACTCCACTTGGTTTTGATGAAGTGGGAATGAAATATGAAGCAGTATTTTCTTAATCAGGCAATTTAAAGCAAAAAAAATGAAAAATAACAAACTCTTAGTTGTAATAATATTATTAGGATTTCTAAGCTTCGGTATGAAATACAATAGTATTATCAAGAAAAATGTTGTTGCCCCTATAGTTGAAAGTTTAGCAAAAGCTGAAATAACTTTTATTAATCAAAAAGAAGAAAAAAATAAAAGTAAAAAGCCTGAGATTAAGAAAATCCAGAAAACTACCTCTGCAGTTGCTGCAACTGTTACTCTAACAAATGCTGTAGCTGTAAATGGTGGTGGGAATGCACAACCTGGTTCTCAGCTTGATTATACTATTACAATTGCAAACACGGGCGCAGATGATGCATTAGGAACCACTTTTCAGGATATATTAGATTCAAATTTAACCTTAGTGCCTAATTCTTTTAAAGCCACTCCAATTGGTAATAATGATTCTTATTCTTGTATAGGAAATGTTGGTATTACTGTAAATGCTGCACAAGGAGTTTTAGTAAATGATATAAGTCCAGACGGAACAACTTTAACCGCTGGTGTTTTAACTAATCCGACAAACGGAACTGTTAATCTGGCATCAAATGGCTCTTTTACTTATAATTCTAATGCAGGATATTCTGGAGCGGATAGTTTTACTTACACTGTAACAACTGGAAGCGGAAAAACCTCAACAGCCACAGTAAACATTACTGTTACTACACCTATCATATTTGTTAACGGAGCCGCTGCAACAGCAGGAAACGGTACTTTGGCTACACCTTATAAAGCTTTAAGCAGTATTACAGGTACAAGCGCAAATCCTATTTTTATATATAGTGGAACAGCTCTTGGAACTTTGAATTTAAATAATGATCAAAAAGTAATTGGCCAAGGTGCGGCGCTAAGTTTAGTTTCTATATTAAGCCTTACAGTGCCAAGTTATAGTAACACACTACCTTCAACAGCAGGAACAAATCCTATTATTGCAGGTATTAATTTAAAAGCAAATAATGATATTCAGGCTGTAGCAATGACTGGAACCTTGTCTGGGTCTGCTGTTGGTAATTTAAAAATCAAAAATGCTACGATTAATGTAACAAATGGTCAAGCTGTAAGTATTGGTAATGCAAGTACAGCAAGTACCATAGATTGCGTTTTTCAAAGTATTTCTTGTAATAATGCTGTAAAAGGAATCTCGGTTACAAATGCTGCAGGAAATTTTCAAATAACAGGAACTGGAACTACAGCAGGATCTGGAGGTACTATTTTAAATATTCAAGATAGAGGTGTTGAATTTATTTCATGTGCCAATATCTCACTTAAAAACATGAATTTTACGAATGCAAATAGTTCAACTTCAATCGCAAGTAATCCAGAAGATGATAACAGCAGTTCTTTTGGAGCGATGTTTTTTAAATCTATTTCTGGTGGTGTTACTTTAGATAACATTGCTATTACAGGAACAACTAATTCTATGGGTATTAACCTTAATAATGTTACTAATTTTGCTTTAAGTAATAGTACATTAACTGGTTGCGGAAGTTATAATGGCGGAAATGTAAATGTCGGCGGAATATTTGCTCTTAACTTAAAAGGAACTTGCTCCATAACCAACACAAATGTAAATGACTCTTGGGGACGAGGCTTTTTTGGATTTAATGGACTTCTTTCTCAGAATCCAAATCTTTCATTGGCCGTTACAGGATGTCAATTTAAAAATTCTTTCAATAAATCAAACGGAGATAGTAACTTTATTTTTCAGGCTAAAGGGAGCACCATTAACAATTTAGTTTTTAAGAAAAATGATTTTTCGAATTCTAAAAGTACTGGTTTAGCACTAAACTTTTATGGAACATCTTCAAATACTGTACAAATAGGTGGTAATAATGCTGCTACAGATGCAAATACTATAAATGCAGCAACCTCTAGTCCAGGAAGCAGTGGTTTATCATTACAAGTAAATGAATCTGCAACTGTAAATTATAATATTATAAACAATACTATAAAATCAAGTTATAATGCCCTTTATACATGCAATGTTGGAAATCAAGGATCTGGAACTGTTAAAGGACGAATAAATAATAATATCATTGATGCAGGTGGTGTATCATCTTCTACTACTGCAATTACTGTTTCTGCATACGGAAGTGCCAAACATATTACTGAAATAATTGGTAACACCATTACCAATGCTGGTACTTATGGTATTTCTTCTGAGGCAAATGATAATAATATAGTAAGTACTGCTAGAATCGATGCTACAATTAAAAATAATAACATATCGCTTATTAACGGTGGCTATGCTCATATAGCAATAGTATCTTATGCTGATAATAATTCAAGTAACATGATAAGTGCTGCCAATATAACAGGAAACATAACAAACGCTCCTACTGGATTAATAGCAGGAACATTTGATGTTGTCTCTCAAGGTACAAATTCTCAAGTAATATTGCAGGGTACAGCTGCCTTTGTTCCTGGAACAAATTTTACCAATAATTCTGTGCAGCTAAAAACATTCTGGGACGCAAATAATAGCACTGGGACAGCATTACATGAGCCTCCATATACTGGAAAAATAGTTTCAGGTACAGTTACTGCTCCTGACAATGCTTCAGCTTCAAAAATGGCTCCTACTCAAACCGTTCCTACAGAAGAAACAGCTCCAACAGTAGAAACTGTTGCTGCAAATCTTCAAAACAATAATTCAGTTACTGCAAAAAGTGCATCTGCTGCTGCAACAACACTTTCTGCTGGACCATTTACTTTACCAGCAGGGAAATCTACAGTAATTACATTTAGTGCAACAATTAATGCTGCTGCGACATTACCACAAAACACTTGTTCTGTTACAAATCAAGCGACGGTAAGTGGTTCAAATTTTGCAACGGTAAATTCAAATATTACTACCACATCGATCAAACCAGCAAATGCTACAGTTACTACTGATACACAAAATATTACTTGTTTAGGAAGTACTGCAGTTACTTTGAACGCTGTTTGCCCTCTTAATACAACTGCTACTTGGTATACTGCAATGACTGGAGGAACAAGTTTTGCAACTGGAGCTTCCGTTTCAGCAACTCCAACGGCAAATAATACAACTTACTGCGTAGCGTGTGAAACTGCATATTGTGCAAGTGACAGAGTTTTGGTAAAAACGGTTACTGGTACACCTTCCACTGCTTCTCCACCAGAAAATGTAGTCGCGTGCGATACTTACAAATGGAGTGTAAATGGAACAACTTATACTAGTTCAGGTACATATACATCGACTGTAGGCTGCGATACTAAAACGTTGAATTTAACCATAACACCTTCTACAACTTCTGCACCAGAAAATGTAGTTGCATGTGATACTTATAAATGGAGTGTTAATGGAGTAACTTATAATAGTTCTGGTACATATACAGCAACTGTTGGCTGTGATACTAAAACATTGAATTTAACCATAACACCTTCTACATCATCTCCTGTGGAAACAATTTCTAGATGTGATTCATATACTTGGCCTGTAAATGGACAAACATACACAGCTTCTGGAACTTATACAGATAAGATAGGTTGTGATACAAAAACTTTAGCATTAACAATAACTAATACAACGAATTCTACACAGACAGAATCTGTTTGTGACAGTTACACTTGGCCAGTAAATGGAGAAACATACACAACTTCTGGAACATACACAAAAACTGTAGGATGCGATACTAAAACTTTAGTATTAACAATAACTAATACTACAAGCTCTACCCAAACAGAATCCGTTTGTGATAGTTATACTTGGCCTGTAAATGGGGTAACATACACAACTTCTGGAACATACACAAAAACTATAGGATGCGATACTAAGACTTTAGTATTAACAGTAACTAATACTACAAGTTCTACGCAGACAGAATCCGTTTGTGACAGTTACACTTGGCCTGTGAATGGAGAAACTTATACAACTTCTGGAACATACACAAAAACTGTAGGATGCGATACTAAGACTTTAGTATTAACAGTAACTAATACTACAAGTTCTACGCAGACAGAATCTGTTTGTGACAGTTACACCTGGCCTGTGAATGGGCTAACATACACAACTTCTGGAACATACACAAATACTGTGGGATGTGATACTAAAACTTTAGTATTAACAATAACTAATGCAACAAATTCTACGCAGACAGAATTAGCTTGTGACAGTTACACTTGGCCTGCAAATGGGGTAACATACACAACTTCTGGAACTTACACAAATACTGCGGGATGTGATACTAAAACTTTAGCATTAACAATAACTAATGCAACAAATTCTACGCAGACAGAATTAGCTTGTGACAGTTACAGTTGGCCTGTGAATGGGGTAACATACACAACTTCTGGAACTTACACTTATAGTGCTGGCTGTGATACTAAAACGTTACAATTAACTATCAACAATTCATCTGCCATTTTAAAATCTGTAAGTTTAAATTCAGGAATATTAACATCTGATCATGCAGGAGCCGCATACCAATGGTATAAATGTCCAAATACATTATTAGCTAACGAAAACAATCAATCCTTTACACCATCTGTTGTTGGAGAATATAAGGTTGAAATTACAGTGGCAGGCTGTACAATTGTTTCAGATTGTATAAATGTATCAACATTAGGTGTTGATGATTTTAAATCAGCCGAATTTAGAATGTATCCTATTCCAAGTAAAGGAATATTAAATATTGTAACTAAATATAATGGAAATTATATCATTATTGATGCTTCTGGTAAAATTGTAAAATCAGTAAATCTAGATTCAAATATTCTAAATACAATTCACATAGAAAATCTTTCTGATGGTGTTTATTTAATTAAAAACAGCAATCATAATACATTTAAAGCTCAAAAATTTATTCTAAAAAAATAATATATTTTAATATTTAAAGCAGCCCCGAATTAAAATTTAATTCGGGGTTTTTTATATCTAAAAAATCTTACTTTTAGAGTCCCTAAATCTATTAAACAATAATTATGAAAAACCTACTTCTAATTACTGTTGCTTTTTGGTGCCTCAAAAGTAATGCACAAAAGCAGCCGTTTCCTGCCAATGTTGTTTTTGCAAATGGCTTAATGCCCTCGCCCAAAAACAGCCAAGATGCCCAAAACAATTATGATCTTTGGAAAAACAATTTTGTTGAGCCTTGTTCTAACGGAAGATACAGAGTAAAATTTGATGATCCATCTCAAACCGTTTCTGAAGGAATTGGTTATGGAATGCTATTATCTGTTTATAAGGCAGACAAGGACCTTTTTGACGGACTTTGGTTGTATTACAAAGACAATGTAAACGGCAACAAAGTAATGAACTGGAAAATTAATGGCTGTTCTGGAGCTATTGGTCAAAACGGAGCTACAGATGCAGAGCTTGATGCTGCATTTGCCCTTATCGTTGCCGATTATCAATGGGGAAGCATTGGAATCATTAACTACAAAACCGATGCGACTGCTTTAATTTCTGCTATTAAAAATTATGAAGTGGAAGCCAATACTTATGTTTTAAAACCTGGAGATCAATTCGGCGGTAGCCAAATCACAAATCCTTCTTACTTCTCACCTGCTTATTACAGAGCATTTGGAGTTTTTACAAATGATGTCGTTTTTTGGAATCAGGTTGCAGCGAAATCTTATACAGTTATTAACAATAATCTTACTGTAAACAATGCTGTTGGCGGATTAGTTTCGGACTGGTGCGAAGCTTCTGGCGCTTATTCTGCTATAGCTGCAGCAAACGGATATAACAATGCCGGAAAAAGTTATACGTATGATGCTGCCAGAACGCCTTGGCGTATTGCGGTTGATTATTTATGGTATGGAAATGCCGATGCCAAAACGTATGGTAAGAAATCATCTGATTTTGTTCGTGTTAATCTTGGAGGTTCGGCAAATATTAAAGATGGATACAATCAAAACGGAACAGTAAGCGGCCAATGGCACAATGCTACTTTTGTGGGCGCATTTGCCTGTGCTGCTATGGCGGGAGAAAATCAAGCGCATTTAGATGCTTCTTACACCGATTTAAAAAACCTCAACGAACCAAACAGCTACTTCAATCACACCCTAAAAACATTATATTCTTTTTTACTAACTGGTAATTTTTATCTGCCTCCAACTGCTACTTTGTCCAATGAAAATTTTGATATTGAAAAATCTACTGTTACGCTTTTTCCAAATCCGAGCGCTGATCGAATCACAGTTAGTGCACCTGGGAAATCTACTATCTCGATAATTTCTCCTTCAGGAAGTGTTATTCATCAACAAAAAACAACTTCAGAATTGACAGAAATAAATTTAGCCAACCAAGCGCGAGGAGTTTATTTGGTAAAAATATCCAATGATGATTTTAAAAACATTACCAAAAAAGTGATTTTGAAATAGTCTAAAAATAGAAACTCCCAAATTACAATTGTAATTTGGGAGTTTTTCATTTAAAGATTCCAAACAGTTTGGAATTTGGAATTTTATAAATTGGAATTTTATAAAATCATCGTCAGTTGAATTCTCTTTCTATCTTCATCAACTTCCGTAACCTTCACATCAACATGCTGATGTAATTTTACAACCTCGTTTACATCGCTTACAAATCCAGCTTTTAACTGTGAAATATGTACTAAACCGCTTTCTTTGATTCCGATATCAACAAAACAGCCAAAGTTGGTAATGTTATTCACAATTCCAGGTAAAATCATTCCTGTTTTCAAATCTTTGATTGATTTTACATTGGCATCAAACTCAAATACCTTAGCCGACTTTCTTGGATCTAAACCAGGCTTTTCAAGCTCTTTTATGATGTCTTTTAGCGTAAGTAAACCAATTTCAGGTGTAATATAGTTTTCGGCCTTAATAAGCGCTGTTTTCTCTTTATTAGCAATTAATTCGTTTACAGAAATTTTCAAATCTTTTGCCATTTTCTCCACAACTGGATAAGCCTCTGGATGCACTGCCGAATTATCCAGCGGATTTTTAGCATTTGTAATTCTAATGAACGCTGCTCCTTGTTGATAAGCCTTATCTCCCAAACGAGGCACTTTTTTCAACTGTTTTCTGTCTTCAAAAGGTCCGTTTTCAGAGCGGTATTGTACAATGTTTTCTGCCAGCTTCTCTCCTATTCCACTCACATAACTCAGTAAATGTTTACTTGCGGTGTTGATGTTAATTCCAACCGAGTTTACGCAGCGAATTACGGTGTTATCCAATTCTTCTTTTAATTTCGTTTGGTCAACATCGTGCTGATACTGTCCTACTCCAATCGCTTTTGGATCAATTTTTACCAATTCGGCCAGAGGATCTGAAAGTCGTCTTCCGATAGAAACCGAACCACGAACCGTTACATCATAATTTGGAAATTCTTCCCTCGCAATTTTTGATGCCGAATAAACTGAAGCTCCAGCCTCAGAAACTATAAAAACCTGCACTGGTTTGTCGAACGCGATTTTTTTGATGAAAAATTCGGTTTCGCGCGAAGCAGTTCCATTTCCAATAGAAATCGCATCAATTTGATAGGCATTTACCATCGAACGGATTTTTTTAATCGCCATAGTTTCCTCATGTTGAGGCGCGTGCGGGTAAATCGTTTCGTTATATAACAAATCGCCTTTTTCGTCCAGACAAACTACTTTACAACCACTTCTAAATCCTGGATCGATTGCCAGAATACGTTTTTCTCCCAAAGGCGGCGCCAATAATAATTGTCCTAAATTGTTGGCAAAAACCTGAATGGAATTCGCATCGGCTTTTGCTTTTGCTTCCTGTAGTGTTTCGTTTCCAATTGCTGGGTTTAATAAACGTTTGTAACTATCTTCAATTGCTAACTGCAAATGAGCTGTTGTGCTATTTTGTTTTTTAATAATGATTTCGTCAATAACATCGTAAGCATCATCGATATCAACATCTATTTTCATTTTAATAAAACCTTCATTTTCAGCGCGAAGCATTGCCAATAAACGATGCGCCGGCGCTTTTGTCAAAGGCTCCTCCCAATCAAAATACTGACTGAATTTTTGTGCTCCTTCTTCTTCCGCTTTCTTTTTTACGACTTTGGTTGCAATTGTTGCTTTTCGTTGATATAATCTACGAAGCTGTTTACGAACATAAATATTTTCATTAATCCATTCTGCCACAATATCTCGCGCGCCTTGCATAGCCGCTTCTTCATTAATCACATTTTCATTAATG
Source organism: Flavobacterium sp. SORGH_AS_0622 (assembly GCF_030818825.1). NCBI lineage: Bacteria > Pseudomonadati > Bacteroidota > Flavobacteriia > Flavobacteriales > Flavobacteriaceae > Flavobacterium > Flavobacterium sp. SORGH_AS_0622. The sequence goes on along the minus strand of NZ_JAUTAX010000001.1, from coordinate 5,121,157 downwards.
TATTGTGTCGAAACAAAATCGACATCAACATCACTTTCAGACATTATGATTTTTGCCAAAGGCTCTAAACCAAACTCGCGGGCAACATCTGCTTTTGTTTTTTTCTTCTTTTTGTACGGAAGATAGAAATCTTCAATTTCCTGCAGATCAAAACTGTCTTCAATTTTTTTCTTCAAATCCGCCGTGAGCGCTTTTTGTTCTTCAATAGATTTCAGAACTGCTTCTTTACGCTTTACAAGTGTGTCATAATCTTTCTGCAATTTTGCAATCTGCTCAATTACAGTTTCATCAAGATTACCAGTCGCATCTTTTCGATATCTCGAAATAAACGGAATTGTACAATCTTCCTCTAATAATTTTACGGTGTTTTGAATGCTGACTGCAGGTGCCTGAACAGATTTGGCAATGAATTGAATATTAGTCATACGTTTAATGAAATAAATTCTTAATTACAACATGATATAATTTACTTGTTAAAACGATTTGTAAATTCATCAATGATTCGGCTAAAATAATATCTTTGTTTTTAATTTTACGCCAATGGAAATTTTTTTACTCTATTTTTTATTTATAAATATTCTCCTTTTTATTCTTGCTGGATACGATAAATATCTGGCTCGAAAAAATAAACGAAGAATTCCTGAAAATACTTTGTTTTTTCTTCAAACAATTGGCGGAACAATAGGTTTATTAACAGCTATGTTTTTCTTTAAACATAAAACGAGTAAAACTTCATTTATTGTCAAATTCTTATTGATTCTTTTACTACAAGTTGTTTTAATTTACTTCATGCTAACTCAAAAAATATAGATATTAACATTGTTAATAACCTTAAAAAGTATAATTTAAAATAACTTCAATATATTGAATTTAAGTACTTTAAATAAAAAAACCGGATGAATTTTAAAAATCCGCCCGGCTTGTTTATTTACATTGGTGCGAAGCACCCGATTTTTTTTGACTTTTTACGAACAAGCAATCTTATTAACTCTGTTTTGATGTCTTCCGCCTTCAAAAGCTGTTGTCAGGAAAGTTTCAACGATTTCAACTGCTTGATGAATAGAAGTAAAGCGCGCCGGAATACTTACAATATTAGCATCGTTATGCAAACGTGTTAAATAAGCAATTTCCTTAGTCCAGCATAAACCAGCTCTCACTTTCGGATGTTTATTAACAGTCATTGCAATTCCGTTACCGCTTCCGCAGATCACAATTCCAAAATCAGCTTTTCCTTCAGATACATCATTTGCAACAGGATGCCCAAAATCTGGATAATCTACAGAAGCATCAGTATCAGTTCCGTAGTTCGTTACTTCATATCCTTTTGCTTTAAGCATTTCAACAATTGCTTTTTTATATTCTGGTCCAGCGTGGTCGTTTCCTATCGATATTTTCATTTTCTATACTATTAAGTTGTGTAGTACAAATTTACTCAATTAATAAATGGTTGCCACGAATTACACCAATTTTCACAAATTATTTTCTTTTTGAATACTATATAAACATTCCAATAGAAATTCGTGTACATTCGTGAAATTCAAAGCAAAAAGCTTAGAACATAACTTACTTAATATCAAATCCTTACCACTTATTAACAATTTTGATAACTTCATAAGTATCTCATAATCAATAAAGAATAACCAGAATATTTGTTAAAATTTTAAGGTGTTAATAGGAGTTTGTAATTCGTTGATATTCAGTTAACTTTAAATTAACAGAAACTGTTAATAAGTTCGAAAAGAAAATTAGAAGTTTTTTTTGGTTGTGTCGAAAAAAAAACTAATCCAAAACTGGAATCAAAAAACCTAATAAAGTTTCGGGAATTTTTAGAAAAGTTATCAATATCAAAAATGCCATTTTCAACAAATATCAACATATGAACTTATCTACAAAATCAATTCATTTTTGGTTGTCAACCGTTGTTAATTAAAATACAAAAAGTCTTATAAATTAATCTTTTAGCTCAAAATAACTATGTTGATAACTCAAAATAACTAAGAGAAACTTCATTTCAATGCTTTTAAAAATAAATTTATTCGACATATTAACACACTATAATAACCAACAAATTTTTTTAAATTTTTAAAAATCTTTTTTGTTGTATTTAATATATGTTGAAAACTAAAAAAGTTTAAAAAGAAAAAATTGAATTTAGTTTGAAAAAAGAATCTCTTTAAACGATTTTGAGAGGATTGTTTAAGTTGTCAAGGATTTCCTGAACTTGTTCGAAATCGTTGGGATGAACTTTGAGTTTGATTCCACCCAGCGCCGAAGTGTACATTGGAACGACTGAAAGTGTCATTTCGTTTTCGAAAAAATAAGGGATTTGTTCTTGTTCTAGTAAGTGTTTGAGAACCACTGTTTCGTGCTGATAATTGAATATGGCGATGGTCTTAAAGCTTTCCATATGAGGTGTTTTTGTAAATGTACGAAAAGTTATATTTTTAATAATTCTATTTGTTAAAAAGTATTATCTGATTTCTTATTTGTAATTTTAAACCTTATAAGAAAAGATATATGAGTAAGAAAATTAGAAAGCCGATAAAAAAAGAGAAAGATTTCTCTGGAAAAATAATAAAGATTTTATCGCAAAATGCTAATAAACCATTCAATTATAAACAAATAGGAGCAAAGCTTGAACTTGACGATACCAATAGCAGGAATCAAATTATAAAAGAATTAAAAATTCTAGCTTCGCAGAAGAAAATTATAGAAACAGAACCTGGAAAGTATCTAGTAAAAGCCGAAAGTCAGGATTACTACGAAGGAACAATAGATATGACAAGCAGAAAAACGGCATATTTTATTTGTCCAGATTTTGCAGAAGATGTTTTTATTCCGACCAATAATTTGAATCGTGCATTAGATAAAGACAAAGTAAAAGTCTATGTTTATAATAGAAGAAAAGGTAAAAGACCTGAAGGTGAAGTAATTGAAGTTGTAGAAAGGGATAAAACAGAATTTGTTGGTGTAATTGATATGCAGCCAAATTTTGCATTTGTTTCTACTGCAAATCCTAAAATGTATACCGATATTTTTATTCCGAAGGATAAAATTGGTGAAGCAGAAAACGGTGATGTTGTTTTAGTTAAGATCGAAGATTGGCCAAAAAGAGCTGATAGTCCGTTTGGATCTGTCATAAAAGTTTTAGGAAAACCTGGAGAACACAATACTGAGATTCACGCTATTTTAGCGGAATATGGACTTCCATCAGATTTTCCGGTAGAAGTAGAGGTTTATGCACAAAAAATAGATACTTCGATCCAGGAATCTGAAATTGCGAAACGTCGTGATATGCGTGATACGCTTACGTTTACGATAGATCCAAAAGATGCAAAAGATTTTGATGATGCCTTGTCTTTCAAAAAGTTAGAGAATGGAAACTTCGAAATTGGAATTCACATTGCCGATGTTTCTTATTATTTGGAAGAAGGTACAATCTTGGATGATGAAGCTTATCAAAGAGCTACTTCTGTTTACTTAGTAGATAGGGTAGTGCCAATGCTTCCTGAAGTTTTATCTAATTTTGCCTGTTCACTTCGTCCGAATGAAGAGAAATATACATTCTCTGCGATATTCGAAGTTTCGCCAACTGCACAAGTTATTAACCAATGGTTTGGTAGAACAGTAATTTATTCAGATCAGCGTTTTGCTTACGAAGAAGCACAATATATCATTGAAACAAAAGACAATACAATTCCAGTTGATGTTTCAATTACTGGCGAATCTTATGTTGTTTCAGATGAAATTACAGAAGCAACTTTAAAATTAGATGAATTAGCGAAGATTTTAAGAAAGAAAAGAATGCAGAATGGTGCAATTTCTTTTGATAAAGTTGAAGTGAAATTTAATTTGGATGCAGAAGGTGAACCAGAAGGAGTTTACTTTAAAGTATCTAAAGATGCCAATCATTTGATTGAAGAATTTATGCTTTTAGCCAACAGAAAAGTGGCTGAATACATTGGAAAACAAAAGAAAACATTTGTTTACAGGATTCACGACGAACCAAACGAAGACAAATTAATTGCGATGCAAACCGTAATTGCTAAATTTGGTTATAAAATAGATTTCCGTAACAAAGGCGATATTTCAAAGTCTTTGAATGCATTGATGGAAGAAGTAAATGGTAAAAAAGAACAGAACTTAATCGACACTCTTGCGATTAGAAGTATGAGTAAAGCCAAATATTCTACAGATAATATTGGTCATTACGGTTTAGCTTTTGATTATTACAGCCATTTTACATCGCCAATTCGTCGTTATCCAGACGTTATGGTACACCGTTTGCTGCAGTATTATCTGGATGGTGGAGCTTCTGTAGACGAAGAAGTGTACGAAACAAAATGTCTGCATTGTTCCAATATGGAAAGTTTAGCGACAAATGCTGAGCGTGACAGTATTAAATACATGCAGGTTAAATACATGCAGGATCATCAGGACGAAGAATTTTTGGGAGTTATTTCAGGAGTTACAGAATGGGGAATTTATGTTGAAATTGTTTCTAACAAATGCGAAGGAATGGTAAGAATCAGAGAAATAAAAGATGATTACTATACTTTTGATGAAAAGCAGTATGCTTTAGTTGGAGCAACTTCAAACAGTATTTTACAATTAGGAGATGAAATTTATGTTAAAGTAAAAAATGCCGATTTAGTTAAAAAACAATTGGATTTTCATTTTTTAAGAAGAGCAGAATAAAGTTTAATTTTAAAAAAATAAAAGTATGAAAAAGTTAATTATAGGAGCTGCAATTTTATTTGTTCAAATGTCTTTTGGTCAGGTTACCAAAGAGTTAGGTGAATTCGATACCGTAAAAGTTTACGATAAATTAAGTGTAAAATTAGTTCAATCTTCAGAGAATAAAGTTGTTATAAAAGGAGCAAGAGAAGCAGAGGTTGAAGCTGTCAATAAAAATGGAATATTAAAATTAAGAATGCCTTTTCCTAAACTATTATCAGGAAATGATTTAGATATTACTTTGTATTACAAAAGAATAGAATTGATTGATGTTAATGAAGGAGCAGAAGTTACAAGTAAAGAAACACTAAAAGCAACTTCGTTTAAAGTAAGTGCGCAGGAAGGTGGAAAAATTAATGTAGATTTGAATGTTGATAAGTTAAAAGTAAGTTCAGTTTCTGGTGGAGAAATCACTGCAACTGGTAAAGCAGATAACCTTGATGCCAGTTTAGGAGCTGGTGGTTATTTCCTTGGAAGTAAATTAGCGACTTCTCAGACTAATGTAAGCGTTTCTGCGGGAGGAAAAGCTGATGTTAATGCTTCGACCTTAGTTGATGCAAAAGTAAGCGCAGGAGGCTCTATTTACATTTATGGAAAACCAAAGCAAATAAATCAAAAAACAGTTTTTGGAGGTAAAATCGAAGAAGTAAAATAACAAGTTGTATTTTGATGGTAAATGATATTTTGGCTGGACTGCCATGGGGACTTTTTCTAAGTTTTATGGTAGGTCCAGTATTTTTTATACTACTAGAAACCAGTATTACAAAAGGATTCAGAGCAGCAATTGTATTTGACTTCGGTGTAGTTCTAGGTGATATTTTTTTTATAGCTATCGCGTATTTAGGAAGTTACAGATTAATTCAGAGTTTAAAAGATAAACCAGCTTTGTTTATTTTTGGAGGAATAATAATGCTGGCTTATGGTATAATTTCTTTCGTTCGTTTAAAAAATGAAGAAAAAATAGATGATGAGGAAATTGACCGTGATATCATTAAAAGAAACTACGGAAGTCTATTTATAAAAGGCTTTTTACTCAACGTTATCAACATTGGAGTATTAGGTTTTTGGCTGGCTGTTATCATTTCTGTAGGACCAAAATTAGAAATGCAAAACTCAAGAATGATTACATTTTTTGCATCCGTAATCATTACTTATTTACTTGTGGATTGTCTTAAAATATTATTAGCCAAACAATTAAAATCAAAAATGACACCGACCAATATTCTTAAAATCAAAAAGGCAATTAGTATTGTTTTAATGGTTTTTGGAGTTGTGTTAATAACTCAGGGATGGTTTCCAAAAGAAAAAGAAATGGTTCGAAATGCTTTCGAGAAAATCGAAAAGTAGTTTGTTAATAACTCTAAAATACAAAATTAAGCCTCTGAATTTCAGGGGCTTTTTTGTGTTTATAAGTCCTTACGAGGAACGAAATAATCTCACGAAGTAATATCAACATTTAAAATATTACTTTGTTCCTCGCAAGGACCAAAAGAGCATAAATAAAATCTTCAAATTGCTTTGAAGGTTAGAAGCATCGTCTGGATTCGAACATAAATCTTTATCTAATTTTTTCTAAAAATTAAACATAAAAAAACCTCCAAGTTTCCTTGAAAGTTTTAAAACATTTTTGGAATTTTAACGTACATCTTTATCTATTTTTTCTAAATTAAACATAAAAAAACCTCCAAGTTTCCTTGAAGGTTTTGAAGTATCGTCAAGATTCGAACATAAATCTTTATCTAATTTTTTCAAAAAATTAAACATAAAAAACCTCCAAGTTTCCTTGAAGGTTTTTGAGGTATCGTCTGGATTCGAACCGATATATTTTAATTAATTTTTTCTAAAAATTAGACATAAAAAAACCTTCAAAGTAATTTGAAGGTTTTAGAGGCATCGTCCGGATTCGAACCGGAGTAGGAGCTTTTGCAGAGCCCAGCCTAGCCGCTCGGCCACGACGCCATTGCTTGAACGGATGGCAAAAGTAACTAAAATCTTTAAATTTCAAAAGTTTCATATGAACTATTTTGAAAAAATACGATTTTAAATAAAATAATTACTTTCTAATTTCTGTCATTTTTATAGTAACTGACTCAACATCACCACCAATAGGAGGATTAATTTTAGAAACCCAAACTGTTGTTTTTTCTACAGTTTCTATCTCTGCCAGCACACGAATATTGATTCTTTTGGCTACATGTTCTAGTAAATGCGAACGAATCGCCATTTCTTCGGTAACAATTTTGTTCAAATGAACGTAATCAACAGTGTCTAAAAGATGATCTGTTTCAGCCGATTTCTGAAGATTTGTTTTAATTTTTAGATCTACAGTGTAGTCAGATCCTATTTTTCCTTCTTCAATTAAACATCCGTGGTACGAAAAAGTGCGAATGTTTTTAAGTTTAATAACTCCCATTTTTATCTTGTTTCAAGTTTAAAGTTTCAGGTTTTGCGCTAGTTAAATGACTTTAAACCTGAAACCTGAAACCTTTTTTTTATCTTTGCTAAAATTACTATAAAATAATGGCATCAGAAGAGAAATCACTCAATTTTATTGAACAAATCATAGAGGAAGATCTAAAATCAGGTCTTTCACAAACTAAACTTCATTTTCGTTTTCCACCAGAACCAAACGGTTATTTACACATTGGGCACGCTAGTTCTATTGCTTTAAATTTTGGTTTAGGTATTGATTATCAGTCACCTGTAAATTTACGTTTTGACGATACAAATCCAGAAAAAGAAGAGCAGGAATTTGTTGACGCCATTAAAAAAGACGTTGAATGGCTCGGTTATACATGGGCAGAAGAACGTTATGCATCAGATTATTTTCAACAATTATACGATTGGGCTGTTTTATTAATTAAAAAAGATAAAGCCTATGTTGATAGCCAGTCTTCTGAAGATATGGCCATTCAAAAAGGTACGCCATCAACTGTAGGAACAGATAGTCCGTACAGAAATCGTTCTGTTGAAGAAAATTTAGATTTATTTGAAAGAATGAAAAATGGTGAATTTGAGGCTGGTACACATATTCTTCGTGCAAAAATAGACATGAAATCAACCAATATGTTGATGCGTGATCCTATCATGTACAGAATTTTACATAAGCATCATCATAGAACTGGAGATGCCTGGAAAATTTATCCAATGTACGATTGGGCACACGGACAAAGTGATTATTTAGAAGAAATCTCACATTCATTTTGTACACTTGAATTCTTGCCTCACCGTGAATTATACGATTGGTTTTTAGACCAGATTTTAGACGAAAATAAACTGCGTCCGAAACAAAGAGAATTTGCCAGACGTAATTTATCACATACCGTTGTTAGTAAAAGAAAATTACAGCAACTAGTTAAGGAAAAGCATGTTAACGGTTGGGATGATCCTAGAATGTCAACAATTTCTGGGTTAAGAAGACGTGGTTATACAGCAGCATCTTTACGTAATTTTGCCAACACAATTGGAATTGCAAAACGTGATAATTTAATTAATGTATCGGTTTTAGAATTCTGTATTCGTGAAGATTTGAACAAAATTGCACCTCGTGTAATGGCTGTTTTAGATCCGGTAAAATTGGTAATTACAAATTATCCAGAAGGGAAAGAGGAGTGGTTAGAAGCTGAAAATAATCAGGAAGATGAAAATGCAGGTTTCAGAAAAGTACCTTTTTCTCGTGAATTATACATCGAAAGAGAAGACTTTTTAGAAGAAGCTCCAGCTAAATTTTTCCGTTTGACATTAGGAAAAGAAGTACGTCTTAAAAATGCATATATCATTAAAGGTGAATCTGTTATAAAAGATGCAGAAGGAAATATCACAGAAATTCATGTAACATATGATACTGATTCTTTAAGCGGAAGCGGGACAGAAGCAAGCCAAAGAAAAGTATCTGGAACATTGCATTGGGTTTCAATTCAGCATGCATTAGAAGCAGAAGTTCGTTTATACGATCGTTTGTTTACAGATGAAGCTCCAGACAGTTATAAAGAGAAAAATTTCTTAGATTTTGTGAATCCAAATTCATTAGAAATTGTAACTGGATATGTTGAACCAAGTTTAGCTACAGCTCAAAATGAAGATAAATTCCAGTTTCAACGTTTGGGTTATTTTACTGTTGATAAAGACTCAACTGCTTCAAAATTAGTGTTTAACAAAACTGTTGGACTAAAAGATGCTTGGGAAGAAAAAGGTAAAAAAGAAGAAAACAGCATTAATAATTCGTTAAAAGAAATCAACAAATATTTTAAAGTTGAAAGTAAACCAGAACGTATTGCAATTGAAAGTGCAATAGGGGAGAACATTAAAAATGTTACTAGTTTTTCACTTTTACAAAATTCTTTAAAGAAGAATATCAACAATAATAAGGCTTCGTTGTTGTTTGCTCAATTTATTTTGAAATATGGAAGTTGGAAATCGACCGATTTTGAAGAACAAGATATTAAGAAATTATATTTAATGTCTTTAAAAAGTGAATCAACTTATGTTCGATCTAAAGCATTATTAAATTTGAGAGATATTGAAGAAGTAAGTTTCAAAAATCAATTTGATGATGAAATTTTAAAATTATATTCAAATCCTCCCAAAAATGCATCGGAGAGAGAAATTGAAATTCTTGCCGAGATGGTAAAAAAATAAAATAATTAGAATCTATGGAGAAGCGCTTTTTAAAAGCGCTTTTTTATTATATATAAAATTTATTAAAATATTAAAATCTATAAATTTTATAAATTAAAAACAGCTTTCATAAATTAATTTTAAAGCATTTTTTTAATTCTTCCACCTCATTAATCTTATTTTAAAAGATCTTTTATTAAAAGTCTTTATTTTAAATTTTACTTTTTTTACTACCTATTTTACGTTTTTTGAACCAGATTTTTTTCTTTAAAAATTTTTAAATGAAATTTTGGTATAATTTTTTAGTGTATTTTAAATTATAAAATAGTTTTATCGATATTTTATATATGATAATTTATTTTTATTATTATTAAAATTGATGTGTATAATAAAAAATATAGATTTTATAAATAAAAAGTGACCTTTATAAATTTATTATAAGAGGCTTTTTAAATTTATCCATCTCTAGAATCCTATTTTTTAAATTGATTGAAATTTGCTGCTTATTTTAAGTTTTGAATTTTTTGACCCAATTTTTACCTTCTACTAACTTTTTTATTTTTTCATAATGTAAAACCGATTTTTATTATATAAATTAATATGATTAAAATTTTAAAACGATAGTTTAATTTAATAATTAATATAATTGATTAAAATCATATTTATTATAGTTTTTATATATTAAAAATAGCTTAAATAAATTAATTTTAACGCATTTTTTTATTCAAGTTGATATGTAACTCGTTTTTTGATTTATTGTTTATTTATGAGCTTTATTTTAGTTTTAGCTGTTATTTTTGTCAGTTTAACGGGTTGTTAACATACAATTGTTTATAAAGTTGCTATTTTTAACTCAATACCAAAAGTCAGAGATGATTTTTATAAAAATTAAAATTTGCCGTTAAAGAAACTAAACTGAAATTTATTGTTTTTAAAAACTCGAAATTTTTACAACAGTAAATTTTCAAAATTGATTTCTTGAAAAGACAATTTTATGTTCTCATTTTTATTGTGATGTAATCCTGATAATATTTCGCGTAAAAGGTATTTTTCAAATTGTATCATAATGTACAAAATTCCATAATGTTGAATTTGTGTTAAGCTTTAGTTTTTAAATTTCAAATCTGATCATTTTTAATTTAAATCTAATTATCATGAAAATTTTATATTTTACGCTAGCAATGTTATTTGCAAATGTTGCAATTTCACAAACACATCAAATTACAAAACATAATGGTGAACAACTTGATGTTAATTTCATAAAAAACGAAAATGGTTTAATTTATTATTCACTAAACGGAAGTTCAGAAGAAATTAAAATTAGCAAACATGCTGTTTCATCAATTACGAATAAGCAAACCAAACAAACTCAAAAAATTTCTGATAAAATAATAGTAGATTCAAAAGACGATTACAAAATGGTAACTGTTCTGCCTCAGGAAAAGACAATAGGACTGAAGCAAGCTGCTAGTTTTACTGGTGTCTCGACAAGGACAAAAGGTGAACCGCCAATTGCAAACCAGAAACAAACTGCTATGAGAATAAAATCTAAGTCGGCTTCAAATGGTTCTCCTTTTGTGAGTATTGTTGAAAAAGGTGATGGAAAATATGAAGCAGTTACTTATGTGTATTAATTCTATTGTTAAATTTTGAATTTTACTGTTTAGCATTTTAAAAAAGAACTATCTTTATTAATCACTTAAAAAGAAATATTATGTCTAATAATTCAAATACAATTGCAGCAATTTTAGCTGGTGCTGCAGTAGGAGCGGCAATCGGGATTTTATTTGCTCCAGAAAAAGGATCAAAAACCCGAGCTAAAATTAAAGAAGGAATTGATGATGCAAAACATAATTTGCAGGATTCATTTGAAGCAAGTTCTGAAGTACTACGTGAAAAATTCACAGGTGCAACAAAAAATCTTGATGGAACTTTGAATGATTTACTTTCAAATGTAAGTCATAAGACAGAAGAAGTGATCACTTTTTTAGAATCTAAATTGGCTGATTTAAAAGCACAAAACGCTAAACTTCAAAAATAAAATCTATTAATTTGTACCAAAAGCACTTAACTTGCTTATTTTTATAAGACAGTTTTGTGCTTTTTTTATTTTAAAAATCTATTTATGGCTTTTGAAGAATTAAAAGAAAACACCGAAAAAATTCAGGATCAGACTAAAGTTTACATCGACAGTCATTTGGCCTATTATAAACTTTGGGGTTTTAAAGTAGCAATGAAATCAACAACTTTAATTTTTAAATTCACGTTGATATTATTGTGTTTTAGTATGGTTTTGATTTTTGGATCTTTTGCAGCAGCTTATGCTTTTGGAGATTTGTTAGGCAGTAATGCTCTAGGATTTTTAGCAGTAGGAGGGATTTATCTATTATTTACTATTTTACTTTTCTTTATAAAAGATAAAATGGTTGAAGGTCCAATTTTAGAAAAATTTTCAGAAATATTTTTTAACGATTGAGAATTATGGAAAAGAAAAAATACTCATCTTATGCTGAAATTGACAGAGATTTAGAAATCTTAAAATTGGAAAAAGATATCAATTATCAGAAATTGGTTTTAAGTTTTCAGAGAACAAAAGAAAGCATAACTCCTCAAAATATAGTAAACGGATTTGTTTCATCGTATACAGATTATTTTAAAAATTCGTATCCGCAAATACTTCAATCTATAATACCATTTGTTATCAATTGGTTTACCAATAAAAAAAGAGGCCGTTAAGCCTCTTTTTTATTTTACAATTATTGTTGAACATCTGGTTGAATATCATCTTCATAACCAGATTGAGGTTTTATTTGTTTTGGTTTTTCTACTTTTTTATTATTTTTCTTCATCATTTCGCCAACTTGGTTAGAAGCTGAAAAAGAAGCAACCATATTATTCAACATGTCACTTCCGGCTTGTGGTGAGTTTGGTAAAAGAATCAAGTTAGAGTTCGTATCAGATCCGATAGATTGTAGAGTATCATAATGTTGTGTAACTACAATTAAGGCAGATGCTTCTTGAGAATTAATTCCAACATTGTTCAAAACTTCAACACTTTCTACAAGACCTCTAGCAATTTCACGACGTTGATCTGCAATACCTTGACCTTGTAAACGTTTACTTTCTGCTTCTGCTTTTGCTTTTGCAACGATTCTAATTCTTGAACTTTCTGCTTCAAATTCTGCTGCAGTTTTTTCTCTATCAGCAGCATTAATTCTGTTCATTGCATTTTTTACCTGGATATCTGGATCAATATCAGTTACCAAGGTATTGATAATATCATAACCGTAAGTAGTCATTGCTTCATTCAATTCTCTTTTTACCGCAATTGCAATATCATCTTTTCTTTCAAAAACATCGTCCAGTTTTAGTTTCGGAACTTCGGCACGGACAACGTCAAAAACGTAAGCCGTAATCTGATCGTGTGGATATTCTAGTTTGTAAAATGCATCATACACTTTGTCTTGAATTACTTTAAACTGAACTGAAACTTTCATTTTAATAAAAACGTTGTCTTTAGTTTTAGTTTCGATGATAACATCTAATTGCTGGATTTTAAGATTTACACGTCCGGCCAATCTATCTACCAACGGAATTTTAAGTTGTAATCCTGAATTTCTAACACTCTGAAATTTTCCGAACCTTTCTATTATGACAGAACTCTGTTGTTTTACTGTAAAGAAAGAAGACATGAAAATGAAGAATGCCAATACTAAAAAGATAATTAATCCTGTACCCATGGTTATAAAATTTATGTTTATGATTTTGGTAAATTACGAAAATTCTTCTAAAATAAAATTTTTAGACATTAAAAAAACGCTAAGAACATTTGTGATATGTTTCTTAGCGTTTCAATTTTAATTCGAATTCTAATTATAAAGTAGCTATCGCTTTCTGAATTCTCGAAATAGTTTCTTCTTTTCCAATGATTTCAACAATGTCAAATAGGTGAGGACCTTTAAGTGCTCCAACCAAACTTAAGCGGAAAGGCTGCATAACTTTACCCATTCCGATTTCGTTTTTGGTTAACCAATCTTTTACAATTGCTTCGATATTTGCAGAATCAAAACCATCAATATATTCTAGAGTAGAAATCAATTCCTGCATTAAAGCTGGAGTTTCTTCTTTCCAGTTCTTGCTTGCTTTTTCATCATAAGATGTTGGAGCTTGGAAAAAGAAATCTGTTAGATCCCAAAATTCAGAAACAAAATGCGCTCTTTCTTTTATTAATGAAACAATTCTTGTGATGTCATATTTAGAAATGTCAATTCCTTTTTCTTCTAAAATAGGAGTGAAGGCTTTAGCTAAATTCTCGTCATTTTGTTTTACTAAATATTGGTGATTGAACCATTTGTTTTTCTCCGGATCAAATTTAGCTCCAGCTTTATGCACTCTGTTCAAGTCAAAAGATTGAGCTAATTCTTCTAAAGAAAATAATTCTTTATCAGTTCCATCATTCCATCCTAATAAAGCCAGGAAGTTGACAACCGCTTCTGGGAAAAATCCTTTTTCTCTGTAACCAGATGAAACTCCTTCTTCAGTTTTCCATTCTAAAGGAAATACTGGGAATCCCATTTTATCACCATCTCTTTTTGATAATTTACCATTTCCAATTGGTTTTAAAATCAAAGGTAAATGAGCAAATTCTGGAGCTTCCCAACCAAATGCTTTGTATAACAAAACGTGAAGTGGCATAGATGGCAGCCATTCTTCGCCACGAATAACGTGTGAAGTTTCCATCAAATGATCATCTACAATATTTGCTAAATGGTATGTTGGCATTCCATCACTTTTAAACAAAACTTTATCATCCAAAAGATTAGTTTCAAACTTCACATCTCCGCGAATAATATCTTTCAAATGTAAAGTTTCATCAACCGGAGTTTTAAAACGGATTACATAATGTTCGCCATTTGCAATTCTTTTAGCAGTTTCTTCTGCAGAAATTACTAAAGAAGTATCTAATTTTTCACGGTTGTGATGATTGTAAATAAATGTTTTTCCTTCAGCTTCGTGTTGTTTTCTATGTGCATCCAAAGCTTCAGAAGTATCAAAAGCATAATAAGCCCAGCCAGAATTTATTAATTGATCTGCATATTGCTGGTACAAATCTTTACGTTCGCTTTGTCTGTATGGACCAAATTTTTCATTTTTCCCTACAGTTTCTTCAGGAGCAATTCCTAACCATTCAAGTGCTTCCATAATGTAAGCCTCTGCACCTGGAACAAAACGGGTCTGATCTGTATCTTCAATTCGAAGATAAAAAACACCGTTATGTTTTTTTGCAAATAAATAATTAAATAGGGCAGTACGAACTCCGCCAATATGTAATGGTCCAGTTGGACTTGGTGCAAAACGCACGCGAACTTGCTTTGACATTTGTTTAAAATTTTGATGCAAAGATACAACTTTAGATAAATCCCAATTTTTTAAAATTCCAAATTCCAAACACAGTGAATAGTTGGAATTTGGAATTTAATTTTTTGGAATTTGAATCTTTATAATTACTACTTTTATAGGTTATAATCAAAACAGATTTATTTTGAAAACAACATCTGCTATATACCAGAAGCTCGAGGCTTTCATTAAGAAATATTATACCAACGAACTGATAAAAGGAATGCTTCTTTTTACTGGTTTTGGATTATTGTATTTTTTATTTACGCTTTTCGTAGAGTACTTTCTATGGTTAAAACCTTTAGGAAGAACTTTTCTATTCTGGTTATTTATTGCAGTTGAAGTTTTCCTTCTGGTTAGATTAATTATTTTCCCTTTGTTTAAATTATTTAAACTTCAAAAAGGAATAGATTATACTCAGGCATCTAAAATTATTGGAAACCATTTCACAGAAGTAAGTGATAAGTTGACTAACTTTTTACAATTATCAGCTGATAATAATGCTGAAAGTTCTGAATTGGTTTTGGCTTCAATAGAACAAAAAGCAAATTCTTTACAGCCAATTCCTTTTGGAAATGCCATTAATTTTAAAGCCAATAAAAAATATCTGCCATTAGCATTAGTTCCAGTTTTGCTTTTTGCAGTGTTTTATATTTCTGGAAATAGCAATATAATTTCGCAGAGTTTGAATAGAGTAGTGCATTTCAATTCTGCATTTTTGCCACCGGCTCCTTTTAAATTTGTCGTTTTAAATTCTAATTTACAAGCAGAACAAAACAAAGATTTCGTGATCAAAATGGAATCAGTTGGGAATGTTGTTCCAGAAAATGTCATGATCCATATTGGTGATGAAAGTTATTTTATGGAATCTTCACAGCCAGGAAAGTTTGAATTTAAAGTTGAAAAACCAGCAGAAGATATTAGCTTTTCTTTTGAAGGAAATAATGTTACTTCTCAAGAATATGAATTGAAAGTTATTACAGTTCCATCTATTGCAAACTTCGAAATGGTTTTAAATTTTCCTTCTTACTTAAAGAAAAAATCTGAGACAATTCAGGGAACTGGAAACGCAATTGTACCAGAGGGAACAACAGTAACTTGGAAAATGAATACCAAATCAACTCAAGAAATTATATGGAAAAGAAATAATGAAGTTTTTAGATTTAATAAGATAGAAAATGACTTTAAATTGGCTAAAAATATTAGTCAAAATACAGAATATCAAATTCTTACGTCAAATGATAAGGTTAAAAACTACGAGAAATTAGACTATCAGCTATCTGTTATTAAAGATCAATATCCAACCATCAATGTTGGTCCAGCACCAGACAGTTTAAAGCTGGATAAGAACTATATTTTAGGAAGATTAGGTGATGATTACGGACTTTCAAAACTACAAATTGTATACTACGAACGTAACAAACCTCAGTCTGCTAAACGTGGAAACATTCCGGTAAAGGCTGGTGTATTTGATCAGTTTGTTTTTAATTTTCCGAGTAACCTTCCAGTAGAAGAAGGAGTTTCATACGAATACTATTTTGAAGTTTTTGATAATGATGCGCCACATGGTTTTAAGAGTACAAAGTCTTCAACGTTTTCAGATCGAGTAGCTACAACAGAGGAGATTCAAGATCAAGAATTGCAACAGCAAAATCAAAACATTAATAGTTTATCTAAATCTTTGAAGAACCAAAACAAGCAGATTTCAGAAATGGATAAGCTTCAAAATACCGGAAAAGAGAAAGATAATTTAGAGTTTAAAGATCAGCAGAAGATCAATGATTTTATCAAACGTCAGAAACAACAAGACGAAATGATGAAACAGTTTTCTGAAAAAATGAATCAGAACTTAGATAAATTTAAGGATGATAAGAAAGATAAAACGGCTGAAGATTTACAAAAACGTTTAGATAATGCACAAAAAGATTTAGAAAAGAATCAGAAATTATTAGACGAATTGAAGAACTTAAACGATAAATTAAACAGTGAAGAATTGTTTGATAAGATGGAAAAGTTCAAACAAATAAGCAAAAACCAATCTCGTAATTTAGAACAATTGGTTGAGTTGACCAAGCGTTTTTATGTTTCTAAGAAAGCAGAACAAGTTGCTGAGAAACTAAATAAACTGTCAGAACAACAGGAACAGTTATCTAATAAAGAGAAAGAAAACACTAAAGAAAAACAAGATGAAATCAATAAATCTTTTGATAAGATTCAAGAAGATTTAAAAGATTTGAAAGAGGAAAATAAGACTTTGAAGAAACCTTTGGATATTCCATCTGATGCTTCAAAAGAGAAAGATGTAGATAATGATCTTCAAAAAGCTTCAGAAGAATTAAGTAAAAAGAATACTTCTTCGGCTAAGCCAAAACAGAAAAGTGCTTCAAAGAAAATGAAAAGCATGGCTCAGGAAATGCAGAGCGAAATGGAAGGCGGCGAGCAAGAACAGATGGAAGAAGATGTAGCAATGCTTCGTCAGATTCTAGACAACCTTTTAGCATATTCTTTATCACAAGAAGATGTAATGAAACAGTTTAAATCTATGAAATTAGGTTCATCTGCATTTACAAAAAATATTAAAATTCAGCAGAATTTAAAACAACAATTCAGACATGTTGATGATAGTTTGTTTGCACTTTCACTACGTAATCCAAAAGTAGCTGAAGACGTAACCAAAGAAATTGGCAACGTACAATATAACATGGATAAAGCTATAGAAACTCTAACCGATGTTCAAATTCCAAGAGGAGTTTCACACCAGCAATATGCAGTTTCATCTGCGAATAAGTTAGCTGATTTCTTGAGTGATTTATTGAATAATATGCAGATGTCCATGTCTAAACCGGGAGCGGGAAAACCTAAACCAGGAGATGGTCAAGGGATGCAACTACCAGATATTATTCAGAAACAAAAAGGACTTGCTGATAAAATGAAAGAAGGAATGAAACCAGGTCAAAAGCCTGGTGATAAACCGGGGGAAGGTCAAGAAGGAAAGTCTGGTCAAGGACAAAGTGGAAAAGGAAAAGAAGGTCAGGGTAAAGAAGGGCAAGGTAACAAAAGCGGTGATAAAGGTTCTTCTGGTAAAGATGGAAAAAGCGGTAAAGGAGAAAAGGGAGATAAGAATGGAAATGAAGGTGAAGATGGAGAAGGAGATGCAGAAGCTATAATGGAGATATACAAAGAACAGGTTAAACTTCGTGAAGCTTTACAAAAAGAATTAGCGAAGAAAGGTTTAGATTCTCAAGGCAAATCTGTAATCGATCAGATGAAGCAATCAGAAAAGCAAATTTTAAATAAAGGATTTAAGAATGAAAACCTGCAGCGTATCTTAAATATTCAACAAGAATTATGGAAACTAAACAACGCAGTTCAGCAACAAGGACAAGATACACAAAGGCAATCTGAAACCAATAAAGCTGAATTTAGTAATCGTTCGAATGTTTTACCAAGTTCATTATTGGAATATTTAAACAGTGTAGAGATATTAAACAGACAATCACTACCTTTGCGCTCGAATTTTAATCAAAAAGTTCAAGAATACTTTAATACAAAATGATAAATTTTAATTACGAAACTGATTTTACTTTAGGAGACGAGCAGGCTTTTAGTGACTGGCTTAGTGCTGTGATTGTTTCTGAAAAGAAAAAAGAAGGAGAGATCAATTATATATTTTGTGATGATGAATATCTACATAAGATCAATGTTGAATATCTAGATCACGATACACTTACAGATATTATTAGTTTTGACTATACTGTTGGCAACGAGTTAAATGGAGATATTTTTGTATCTGTAGAACGTGTTGCAGACAATGCTAAAGACTTCAATGTTTCGTTTGCTGAAGAATTGAAAAGAGTACTTTCTCATGGAATACTTCATTACTGCGGTTACAAAGACAAAACAGAAGAAGATGCTCAATTAATGAGAGCAAAGGAAGAAGAAAAGATGAAGATGTTTCACGTGGAACAGTAATTAAATCTCTTTTTTATTTTTCAATGTTCCACGTGAAACGTTGTGGTTTTTAATTTTTAAGAACGTTCCACGTGAAACATGTTTATAGGAAATGAAAGTTTTTTATAACGTTCCACGTGGAACATAAAGTAATGAATTCAATAAAACAATAAATCGTTCCACGTGGAACATGATTCTTGATAGGTTTTTAGAAGTAGAGAATGGAAGTTTAGGAAATGTTTCACGTGAAACATTTCGTTTTAAAGATTGTATTTTGAAAGTATGGATTTGAAGTTCTATTTTGAAGATTCTGTTTTGAAGATTCTGTTTTGAAGATTCTGTTTTGAAGATTCTATTTTGAAGATTCTATTTTGAAGATTCTATTTTGAAGATTCTATTTTGAAGATTCTATTTTGAAGATTCTATTTTGAAGATTCTATTTTGAAGATTCTATTTTGAAGATTCTATTTTGAAGATTCTATTTTGAAGATTCGGGTTTGAAGACTCCAGTTTTGGAATTTGGAATTTTATAGATTGAAAATTAAATATGCGTTCCACGTGGAACAAGGAAAATATAAATGTAATTCTAAAAACCGCGTTAGAGGTTTTTGGAGAATAATAAAACAAAATGTTTTTAGAAGAATACGATGTTATTGTGGTGGGTGCAGGCCATGCTGGTTCTGAAGCTGCGGCTGCGGCTGCAAATTTGGGATCGAAAACTTTATTGGTTACAATGAGTTTGCAAAACATTGCACAAATGTCTTGTAATCCTGCGATGGGAGGAATTGCAAAAGGACAGATCGTTCGAGAAATTGACGCGCTTGGTGGATATTCGGGAATTGTTTCGGATAGAACGGCAATTCAATTTAAAATGTTGAATAAATCAAAAGGACCTGCAATGTGGTCGCCGAGAGTTCAAAGTGACAGAATGCGTTTTGCTGAGGAATGGAGAATGATGTTGGAGGGAACTCCAAATCTTGATTTCTACCAAGAAATGGTAAAAGGACTGATTATTGAGAATGGAAAGATAAAAGGAATTAGAACTTCACTTGGTGTGGAGATTCGTTCCAAATCTGTGGTTTTGACAAATGGTACTTTTTTGAATGGTTTAATTCATATTGGAGAAAAACAATTCGGAGGAGGAAGAGCAGGCGAAAGTGCTGCGACTGGAATTACCGAGGATTTGATTAAAGCAGGTTTTGAAGCTGGAAGAATGAAAACAGGAACGCCACCTCGAGTAGATGGACGTTCTTTAGATTATTCTAAAATGAATGAAGAAAAAGGAGATGCGAAGCCATCTAAATTTTCGTATTCAGATGTGACAGCTCCATTAACACATCAGCGTTCTTGTTACATGACTTACACTTCGTTGAATGTTCATGATATTTTAAGAGAAGGTTTTGATCGTTCTCCAATGTTCAACGGAAGAATCAAAAGTTTAGGTCCGAGATATTGTCCTTCGATTGAAGATAAAATAAATCGTTTTGCAGATAAAGAGCGTCATCAATTATTTGTTGAACCAGAAGGATGGAATACTTGTGAAGTTTATGTAAACGGATTTTCAACTTCGCTTCCTGAGGATATTCAGTTTAAAGCGCTTCGTTCTGTAGCAGGTTTTGAGAATGTAAAATTCTTTAGACCTGGTTATGCTATCGAATATGATTTCTTTCCGCCAACACAATTGAAACATACTTTGGAAACAAAGTTGGTAGAGGGATTATATTTTGCTGGACAAATAAATGGAACAACTGGATATGAAGAAGCAGCTTCTCAAGGTTTGATGGCTGGAATAAATGCGCATTTAAAAGTGCACGAAAAAGATCCGTTGATTTTAAAACGTGATGAAGCGTATATTGGAGTTCTAATTGATGACTTAATTACCAAAGGAACTGAAGAACCATATCGTATGTTTACATCTAGAGCAGAATATAGAACATTGTTGCGTCAAGATAATGCCGATTTCAGATTGACTCCAATGTCGTATGAAATTGGTTTAGCTTCTGAGGATCGTTTACGCAGAATGGAACAGAAATTAAACGAATCTGAAAAGATGGTTTCGTTCTTCAAAGAAACAAGTGTTAGTGTTGCAGAAACAAATCCAATTTTGGAGACAAAAGAATCTGCTCCAATTACACAAGGAGATAAAATGTTTAAAATTTTCTCTCGTCCACAAGTTGAATTAGAGGACATGGTGAAATTTGAAAAAGTCGCATCATATATTCAAGAAAATGATTTGGATGAAGAAATTGTTGAGCAAGCAGTTATTCAAGTAAAATATTCTGGTTATATTGAGAAAGAAAGAAATAATGCTGATAAACTAAATCGTTTAGAAGAAGTAAAGATTCCAGAGAATTTTGACTATAACAAAATTAAATCAATGTCAATTGAAGCAAAACAAAAATTAAGCAAGATACGTCCTGTGACAATTTCTCAAGCTTCAAGAATAAGCGGGGTATCACCAAGTGATATTTCTGTGCTTTTGATTTATATGGGAAGGTAGTCTAATTTTATATTTCAGATTGTTGATTTTAGATTTTAGTTTTTTAATTTATATTATAAATCTAAAATATGAAATGTTCCACGTGAAACCTTTTACAAAATAAATAATCTAATTTATCGTTTCACAATCTGAAAAAGACATCTTTTCGAGTGTAATATTTTCTAAAACTTGTGCAAAATAAGATTTGCAATTATGTTGAATATTAATCTCGTGAGAACGAAAAGAATTTAAAAGAATAAAATAAAAAAACTAAAAATCCTAAAAGCGATAAAATTTCGTTTTTAGGATTTGCTATAAATTAAACCCAATATCTATAAAATTTAAAAATGAACGTTTTAAACAAAAAATACTTTCTAACTGTAAAAGACCATTCTGTTTCAAAAGAAATTTTTGATTTGTATTATGATGAAGAATTAGATATGCTAATTACTTCTCCACAACCCGAACTTCAAAATTTAGGAAAATACTACGAAAGCGAAGATTATATTTCGCATACAGATAACAAACGTTCATTATTTGAAAAAGCTTATCATTTTGTAAAAAATATTGCACTTCAAAACAAATTGAATTTAATTAATTGTGAACAGCCTAAAAAAGGTAAACTTCTGGATATTGGAGCTGGAACTGGAGATTTTCTTTTAACAGCAAAAAATAATGGCTGGGAAACAATTGGAGTTGAACCAAGCGAAAGAGCAAAGAATATTGCCAAACAAAAAGGAATTTTATTTGTGGAAGAAATAAGCAGTTTAGAAAATAATTCATTAGACGTGATTACAATGTGGCATGTTTTAGAACACGTGCCAAATTTAGAATTTCAGATTCAAGAATTGAAACGTTTACTAAAACCAACTGGAACATTAATTGTTGCGGTTCCAAATTACAAATCGTTTGACGCAAATCATTATCAAACTTTTTGGGCAGCTTATGATGTGCCAATTCACTTTTGGCATTTTTCAAAAAAATCAATTCAGCTGCTTTTTGAAAGAGTAGATATGAAATTAGAAAAAATACTTCCAATGAAGTTTGATTCATTTTACGTGAGTCTTTTATCAGAAAAATACAAAACAGGAAAGATGAATTACATCAAAGCATTTTTCATTGGTTTGAAATCAAATTGGAAAGCTAAAAAAACAAACGAATTTTCGTCACACATTTACGTGTTGAAAAATAAATAAGATTTTATAAAGCTATTTTGCCCTCGATGGGTGAGATGGCTTTTTTAGATTAAAAAAAATCGTAAAAAATGCGATTTTATTCTAATAGTGTCAGTTTATTGTAAATATTTTTTCAATAAATAAAAACAATATCATAAAATTTGCGCATTTTTTAAACTTTATGCTGATGCTATTGATTTTTTTATATTTTTGTCTTCAATACTTAAAAAATAGAATTAAAAAAAATGAAAAAAGCATTAGTTATTATCGCACTTTCAGTTTTCGCAGTTTCTTGTAATAAAACAGCAGAGGTAAAGGAAGTAAAAACAGCTTACGTGGATACTTCGGTTTTGATGAAAGAGTACACTGAGGCAAAAGATTTAGAGGCAAAATACAAAGCTCAAGCGGAAGAAAAAGGAAGACAATTACAAGCTGAAATTTCACGTTTTAAACAAGACGCTGCTAATTTTCAAAGTCAAGCGCAGGCTAATGGTCAAGCATGGGCACAGCAAAGAGGTGCTGAATTGCAAAAAAGAGAGCAGCAATTAGGATATGCTCAACAAGCACTAGCACAACAATTACAACAAGAAAGTGGTGTAGAAATGGATTCTCTTGTTAGTGGAGTTAAAAAATTCATCAAAGATTACGGAAAGAAAAACGGTTATTCTTACATCTACGGCACTGGAGATGCTGCAAGTATTTTGTATGCTGAAGATAAATATGATATTACAAAAGATATTATTAAAGCATTAAATGATAAATATAAAGCAGAGCCAAAAACAGATGCAAAACCAGCAGCTGAAGCTAAAGAAGGCGAAGCAAAAAAATAAAACTACCAAACTAACTAAATTACTGAAAACCTAAATCCACTAAGATTTAGGTTTTTTCTTTTTATAAAAATGCGGTAATTTTATTTTTTAATACAAGCCCAATGCAAAACGTTTCAGAAGCGGCAGCTTACACTTTACAATTCATCAATCAGACGCAAAAATCTATTTTCCTTACTGGTAAGGCAGGAACAGGAAAAACTACGCTTTTACGCGAAATTATTGCCACAACACACAAAAATACAGTGGTTGTAGCTCCAACAGGAATCGCTGCCTTGAATGCAGGTGGAGTAACAATTCACTCGATGTTTCAACTTCCTTTTTCAGCCTTTATTCCGTCTTACGAGGGGAATGCGCAATTTACAGACACGGTTAAGTTTGAAAATAAAGAATCGCTTCGCCGTCATTTTAAGATGAATAACGTCAAAAGAAATGTAATTCGAAATATGGAGCTTCTGATAATTGATGAAGTCAGTATGCTTCGCGCAGATTTATTGGATGCAGTCGATTTTATGATGCAGTCTGTGCGACGAAACAGCCAAGCTTTTGGAGGTGTTCAAGTTTTATTTATTGGAGATTTATTACAGTTACCGCCGGTTATTCGCGATGAAGAGTGGAGAACTTTGAAAAATTACTATCGAGGAAAATTCTTTTTTCATTCGCATGTGTTGCAGCTCAATCCGCCGATTTATATCGAGTTGTCTAAAATTTATCGCCAGACAGACGATACTTTTATTTCGGTTTTGAATAATCTGCGAAATAACCAGATTACACCAGAAGACGTTGCGGTTCTAAATCAATATGTTAAGCCCGATTTTGATTTCAAGGAAAACAAAGGCTACATAACGCTTACAACGCATAACGCTAAGGCAGATTCTATTAACTCACAGTCAATCAATGATTTAAATGGTAAAGAGTATATATACACGCCGTTTGTTGTGGGCGATTTTCCAGAAAAGATTTTCCCAGTCGAAGAAGAATTAAAATTGAAAGTCGGAGCACAAATCATGTTCGTTAAGAATGATTTGTCTTTCGAAAAAAGATATTTCAACGGAAAAATGGGTGTAATCAAATCACTTTCAGACGAGGAAATCTTTGTTCATTTTCCAGAAGAGAATATGACACTTGAAGTGGAAAAGTACGAATGGAAAAATATTCGGTACAAAGTCAACGAACAGACAAAAGAAATCGAAGAAGAAGTTTTGGGCACATTTGCGCATTATCCCATCAAACTTGCTTGGGCGATTACGGTTCACAAAAGTCAAGGTTTAACTTTCGACAAAGCTGCGCTCGATGTATCGCAAGTTTTTCTGCCGGGACAAGCCTATGTTGCACTTTCGCGTTTGCGTTCGTTAAACGGGCTTATTTTGCTTTCTCCGATGCAGATGAATGGCATTTCGAACGATCAAGATGTGATGGATTATGCTTTGAACAAAGCAACAGAAGAAGTTTTGAAAAACTCACTGCATTTTGAAACCAAGAATTTTATTCATAACTATTTGATAAACAGTTTTAATTGGACAGAACTCGCGCAGGAGTGGCGCAATCATCGTTTTAGTTATAACGAAAATGCAGCAGGTTCAGAAAAATCAAAGCATACCGTTTGGGCACATAAGCGTCTAGACACAATCGAACAGCTTTTAGAGCCTTCGCAGAAATTCATCATTCAGCTGAATAAAATTTTCAGCAAAGAAACGGTTGATTTATTTTTTGTGAAAGAAAGGGTAGAAGCGGCCTATGATTATTTTTTCAAACCAATGGACAAATTGGTCGATGACTTGATTTATAAAATTGCTGAAATCCAAAAATTTAAAAAAGTAAAAGAGTTTTATGAAGAGCTTCATTTTTTAGAAGATCTGCAGACAAAAGCAGTTTTGAGATTATTGAAAGCAAAACTGTTGATCGAAGTTATGGTTTCTGGCGAAGCAATCTCCAAAGAAAAGCTTTCATCTCCATTTATTAGAAATTATAAAAGCAATAAAGCCGAAAGGATTCGTGATGAGCTTAAAATAACAAATACAGACATTTTTAGAACCGAAGAACCAGTTGTTCGATACAAACCAGCTAAAGCAGATAAAAATGAGCTTAAAACGGCTAAAAAAACAACAGTAGAAGAAACGTACGATTTGTGGCTGGAGAAAAATTCTGTTGAAGATATCGCAAGAATGCGTAAATTGAATGTTCAAACTATAGAAGGGCATTTGATAAGACTTATCCAAGCGAAGAAAATTGAAATAACGGATGTTTTACCTTATGATAAAATTTTGGCTTTGCGAGAAGCGTTTGAGTTTTATCAAGAAGAATCTCTAAGCGGTTTGAAAGAAAAACATGGAGATGAATTTACCTGGGATGAACTAAAAATGTTCAAAGCCAGCATTAATTGATTTTCGAGACGTCCCACGTGAAACATCATTTTCGTTTTTCAAAATACTTATTTATAACGCATTAAATTATTTTGATATGAAAATAGTCAGATTGTTTTTAATTTATTTTATGTTTTGTGCTTTGAGCATGAGCGCACAGGATTTGAAATCTGAATACCAAAAATTTGTTTCAAAATTTATTTCAGAAGTAAAAAGCGGTAATAAAACTGCCGTTTCAAATCGGATAAAATTTCCATTAAAAAGAGATTATCCAATTCCAGCGATAAAAAATAAAACAGATTTTGTTAAAAAATACGATCAAATTTTCGACCCGATTTTAGTTGAAAAAATTAGCAAATCAGATCCTGCAAAAGATTGGTCGGAAATGGGTTGGAGAGGAATTATGCTGAATCAAGGAGATTTGTGGATTGATACTGATGGAAAAATCATCAGCATAAATTACCAGTCAGAAGCAGAGAAAAAATTAAAAAATTCGCTGATTGCTTCTCAGAAAAAAAATGTAAACAGTTCGATTTCAGATTTCAAACAACCTGTTGCGGTTTTAGAAACGTCAAAATTTCGAATCAGAATCGATGATTTAGGAAATGGCAAATATCGCTACGCTTCTTGGTCAATCAAACAAAAAATGACAGACAAGCCAGATTTAGTAATTGAAAATGGAGTTTTCTTTGCCGATGGAACAGGAGGGAATCATCATTACGAATTTAAAAAAGGTGATTTTAGATATGAATGTCATTTTATCGTTTTGGGCGAAAAAAATTCGGCGCCTGCGGCGTTAATTGTATATCAAGCCGAGAAAAAAATTCTATCACAAGATGCAAAAATTGTTTCACGATAAACATTAAAAAAGCCTAATTCATAACGAATTAGGCTTTTTAATTAGATTGCTGAAATCACTTTTTCAAGTTCTTTTTCCTGAGTAATTTGAGTCAGTTTAAGCTTCTGAATGTTGACCTCATTTTCTTTAGTTTTGATTCTCTGCTTTTGAATTTCTTCATCAGAAATTGAAGATGTTGTAATCTTGTTTTCAATTTTCTGATTAGCAAGTTCAAGTTTGCTGATTTTTTCCTTCGTCGATTTCAAATTGTTTTCAGATTTCGAAAGGTTTTTCTTTTTGCTTTCCAGTTCTTTCTGCTCCTTCTTCAGCTGTTCAATTTTGTCATCCAATCTTTTATAATTTTCTTTTAAGATTTTTTGCGTTTCAGCTTCAGCTTTTTTCAGTTCTAAATCTGGAGCATTATTGTTTTGAATTTGCTGCGCAAAAAATGACTGCGAATTAAGCAATAATAAGAATACTAGGGTTTTGAAGATTTTATTCATTTTGTTTTAAATTTTTACGGGACGAATTTATTCGAAGGAATCTTCAAAAAGTGCCAGTCAAATTTTTTAAAACAACAGAATAGGACAAAAAAAATCCCGTTCAAAAGAACAGGATTTTTAAAATTATAAGTTTTCGACCAAGATCCAGGCTTGTGGATTTTCGCCTTTTTGTATTTCTTTCTGAGCTACTTCAGCTTCTTTCATTGTAGCATAACTTCCGTATAAAACCGGAAATAAACCGTGCTTATTTTCTTTTAGCATTCTAGCTTTAAAACCATCTTTAATTAATTGATTATAAGCTTTTCTAGCATTTTGTTCGCTTCTAAAAGCACCGGCCATAATGTGGTATGGCATTGTTGGCTCAACAGTTTCAACTTTAGCAGAATCTACAGAGAGTGTAACAGCTGGAAGCGGACTTTTGATAAAAAATGTTGCTTCTTGAATTTTGTCTTGTACTTTTTTCTGAACCGATTTTTCTACCAAAAGGGTTTGGTTATCAATTTGGTTTTGGTACAATGGATAACCGATGCTTCCTGTAATTCCAAGTCCTAAAACTAGAATAGCAGCATATCTTAAGAATGAATTTGAAGATTTAGTCTGTTCTTCGTTTTCATATAACAAAACAGCGTCTTTTTCTTTTGCCGCGATCTTTTCGATTTTTTTCTCGAAAATTTCTTTTTTCACAACTGGAGAAACAAAAGGACTTAATCCGAAAGAAGTAGCCAAATAGTTAGTTTGATCGTTTGGTCTGAAAACAATATTCCCTTCAGAATTTAAACGAAGCTCTCCAATATTTTTTAAAAGAATAACACCGTTTTCATCTAAAGTTTTTTTCCAATTTAAAACCTCAAAAGCAATTGCGCTAACTGCAAAACCATAAGATGTTTTTTCAGCTTGAGCAATATGATTTGCCAGCAATCCGTCATTATTTTTGATACGGCTGTTGAAAGAAATGGTTTTTTTTGGAGGAAAAAACGAATTAGTGCTCTCATTCAGCTGAGCCGAATGAATTTCGGTTAAAAATGCACCAAATCCTGGAACCGTTACACACTGATAACGATACAATAACTGCGAGATATATACTTCGATTTTCATAGTAACAAAGTTATGCATCGCTTATAGTTATCAAAATTTTATTCACAATTTTTATTAACAATTCACAATTATTTTTAGACAATTCGTTTTCAAATATTTAGCTCAATGTTTTGGCTTAGTACAAAAAGTAAATAGATTTTAATTCTAAAATTTATTAAGAAATTACTTTGTTTTAATGATATTTGCGCCTTCTAAAAAGTAAAATTATTTTTTCTATTTTACATAATGTTTTAAAAGATGACCGATCAAGAATTGTTTTATTTATTAGCCCTGCTAAAGGTTGATGGAGTGGGTGATATAATGGGTAAAAAGCTGCTCCATTCATTTGGCAGTGCTCAAGCTATTTTTAATGCAAAAAACAATCAACTAGCAGCAGTTGACGGAATTGGAACGGTTTTATTGAAGAACTTAAAAGATAAAAGTGTTTTTGAAAAGGCTCAAAAAGAATTAGAATTCATACAAAAGAACAATATTCAGATTTCTTGCTTTAAAGATGAAAGCTATCCCGAAAGATTAAAGCATTGTGTTGATGCGCCAATTTTAATTTTTACAGCTGGGAATATTGATCTTAAAAACAAGAAAATAATCAGCATTGTCGGTACACGGCAGATTACTTCGTATGGAACTGAATTTTGTAAAAAACTGATCGAAGATTTGGCGCCCTTAGACCCTATAATCGTCAGCGGATTTGCTTATGGTGTTGATATTGTTGCACATCAAGCCGCGATGGATTATAATTTGCAGACCATTGGAGTTTTGGCTCATGGTTTAAATCAAATCTACCCCAGAACGCATAAAAAGTACATGGCAAAAATGGAGGAGAACGGCGGCTTTATAACCGAATTTTGGAGCGATTCTAATCCGGATAAAGAAAAATTTGTACGCCGAAATCGAATTGTAGCAGGAATGACCGAAGCAACAATTGTAATCGAATCTGCAGACAAGGGAGGTTCGTTAATAACGGCAAATATGGCCAATGAATATAATCGTGATGTATTTGCTGTGCCTGGAAGAGTTACAGACAAATACAGTCAAGGCTGTAATAATTTGATTAAAACTCAGAAAGCAAATGTGTTAACATCTGCCGCCGATTTGATTTATATGCTGAATTGGGATATTAAAGAAAAACAAAAAAATATACAGAAACAGCTTTTTATAGAACTAGAACCTGACGAACAGAAGATCTATGATTTTCTTCAAAAAAACGGAAAAGAATTGCTGGACATTATTGCTGTTAAATGTGATTTTCCAATTTATAAAATGTCGGGAATTTTAATAAATATGGAACTTAAAGGCTTAGTACGACCACTTCCTGGAAAACTTTTTGAGTCAATTTAACGCAGAAAATCTTATTTTTTATTTTTAAAGTGTTTGTACAATTTGTAAAGTATAAAAATCAGTAATAGCCCAAATAGGATATTTAGAATTTGAAATAAATAGGGCGGTACATCATAATCTTCGATATATTTATTCATCTTTTTATTTTTTAAAAGATTAATATAGATGAAGTTACAAAAAAATATTCAGATATTTTACAAAAAAAACGTTGACCAGTTTTGAAACTTGATCAACGTTTTAATTTATGAAATTTAAATTTTATTTTGCGAAACCAAGTACTTCGCGAACTTTTGCTAAAACACCATCGGCAACAACAGAAGCTTTTGCTGCACCTTTTTTCAATAGAGCATCTACCTCTTCAAGGTTATTGATGTAGTAATTGTAGGTTTCTCTTTCAGTTTTAAATTTCTCAGTAATCAGTTCAAACAAAGCTTGTTTGGCGTGACCGTAACCATAATTTCCGCCTAAATAATTGGCTCTCATTTGTGCAATCTGCTCTTCATTTGCTAATAAAGAATAAATAGCAAATGCATTACAAGTATCTGGATTTTTTGGATCTTCAAGCGGCGTACTGTCAGTTTCAATACTCATTACTTGTTTGCGTAATGTCTTGTCATCCAAGAAAATATTAATAATATTATTAGCAGATTTACTCATTTTTCCTCCATTTGTTCCAGGAATCAGCATTATGTCTTCTTGAATTTTTGCTTCAGGAAGAACAAAAGTTTCACCCATTTGGTGATTAAAACGAGCGGCTACATCACGAGTAATTTCTAAATGCTGCAACTGATCTTTTCCAACAGGAACAAATTCAGCATCATATAATAAAATATCTGCAGCCATTAACATTGGATACGTAAAAAGTCCAGCGTTAACATCGTCTAAACGATCAGCTTTATCTTTGAACGAATGTGCTAAAGTCAATCTTTGAAAAGGGAAAAAACAGCTTAAATACCAAGTCAATTCAGTAGTCTGCACCACATCAGATTGTCTGTAGAACGTCACTTTTTCAGGATTTAAACCACATGCAAGCCAAGCCGCAGCGGTGCTATAGGTGTTTTCTCTTAAAGTTTTTCCGTCTTTAATCTGAGTAATCGAATGTAAATCAGCGATAAACAAAAAAGATTCGTTATCCGGATTGTTTGACAATTCGATTGCTGGAATAATTGCTCCTAATAAATTTCCTAAATGCGGTGTTCCTGTACTTTGAACACCCGTAAGTATTTTTGCCATTCTAGATTTTTTCTTAACTGCAAAGTTCGTTTTTTTACTGTAAAGTGTATAATTTTTTTTAACCGAAAATTTTTTAACCACAGAGAACACAAAGTTTTTCACAGAGTTTATAGAGGATTTATTATAGGGATGTTGTTAAGTTTACTTAAGCTCACAGAGAATATCTGCTTTTAGCTAATCATTGATAACCCTTCTTATTCCATTTTTTAAAAGAACTTCATTGAAATTTATGAGTAAACCGAGTTTATATTTTCCAAGTTTTAAGTAGGTCAAAGTCTGTGCTAAATGAATTGTGGTTAGTGATTCCACACTTTTAATTTCAATTATAAATTTGTTTTCTACAAGGAGATCAACTCGATAGCCACAATCTAGTTTTACACCTTCAAAAATTAATGGCATCGCTTTTTCTTTTTCAACGATGAGTCCTCTTTGCCTAATTTTGTAAAATAAACATTCTTTATATGCATTTTCTAGTAGACCCGGTCCTAATGATTTATGAATCTCAATTGCTAACCCTATCATAATCGTTGATATTTCGTTTTCTGTCATAAATAAAAATCAACAAAATTAATAATTATTTTCTTATTTTTATTACCTATGTAATTGGAGATAAACTGTGAGGTTACAACTTACAATAGTAGTGGAAAATTAAAAATGTTTTATTAATCTTTGCGAACTTTCAAAACATGTTTTTATATCTTTTCAGTAGCTCGGAGTAACTCTGTGAAAAACTTTGTGTTCTCTGTGGTAAGAAAGAAATTTCATGAAAATCCTCTGTGGTCTTTGTGTTAATAAACATTTTGCCATGGCATTAATAATTCTTTTTGTAAAATTCGCTTCTGTTTTTCTTACTTTTGAAACTATGAAAATATTTAAAATTGCTTTTTGGGTTTTATGGCGCATTTGGTTTTACATTTTAATGGCCATTCCGATTTTGATTATGCTGCCGTTTTTACTGATTTCTATTATCTCAGAGAAAGGTTATCCCTATTTTTTTAAAATGGCTCGGATTTGGGCTAAATTCATTCTTTTCGGAATGGGTTTTTACTATACCGTAAAACGCGAACAGAAGCTCATTAAAGGCAAAAGTTATATGATTGTGGCCAATCATACCTCAATGACAGATATAATGCTTATGCTGGCCATAATTAAAAATCCGTTTGTTTTTGTTGGAAAAAAGGAGCTTGTGAAGATTCCGCTTTTCGGATTTTTCTATAAAAGGACCTGCATTTTGGTTGACAGAAGTTCGTCTAGAAGTAAAAATGAAGTTTTTAAAAGAGCTCAAAGCCGTTTAAATCAAGGTTTGAGTATTTGTATATTTCCAGAAGGCGGCGTCCCAGACGATGAAAGTATTTTGCTCGATGAATTTAAAGACGGGGCTTTCAGACTAGCAATAGATCATCAAATTCCGATTGTTCCAATAGTTTTTGCCGATAATAAAGAACGTTTTTCGTATACTTTTTTAAGCGGAAGTCCTGGCAGAATGAGAGTTAAAGTTCTTCCTTTTATAGAAACAAAAAATTTGACCATTGATCATAGAAAAGAACTTAAAGATCAAGTTCGAAATATAATTTACGATGGTTTGGTTGATTTCCAGAAGACCAAATAAATATAAAAGCCGATAGATTTCTTAAATCTATCGGCTTTTGTTTTTGAATTAAAAACCCCCCATTTTTATTCAAAAGTTATCTATGAATTATTTTTTCAGAAATAAAACGCAATACTTTTTTAAATTTCAATTTGGTTTTTCTTCGGTTTTTATTGTACAACAATTCTATTTTTTCTTTCATGGTTAAAAATATTAATGGTTGATAATAAAGAGTTTAAATTAATAACTCAAGTTAATGTCACATTATTATAGATAGAGAAAAATAAAAATGGTTGCGTCAAAATTGGAAAAAAAAGTAAAAAAAATTTGATAAAACCCGTCAGTATGAATTACTAACGGGTTTTAATTCAAATAACCAACCAATTTAAATTCTAAAAAAGCCTCAAATTGATATATGGCTTACCAATTTGGAAACCCTGCTTTTTTTAATAGATGCACTTTTGTCGAAAAGGTTGCGTCAAGTTTTTATTTTTATTTGAATAAAAAAATCCTGACAGATTTTATAGTCTATCAGGATTTAGATTAGTCATTTTTTGACTTATATGAGATTAAGCATTTGCTAATTCTTTAATATGTTCTTTAATTTTAACTTCAAGTTCGTCAGCAAGTTCTGGATTATCTTTAATTAAAGTTTTAACAGCATCACGACCTTGTCCTAATTTTGTATCGCCGTAGCTGAACCAAGATCCTGCCTTTTTAACGATGTCAAATTCTACAGCTAAATCTAAAATTTCTCCTGTTTTTGAAACTCCTTCTCCATACATAATGTCAAATTCGGCAGTTTTAAAAGGCGGGGCAACTTTATTTTTAACAATTTTAACTTTAGTTCTGTTTCCAATTACATTTTCACCGTCTTTGATTTGTGCAGAACGACGAATGTCTAGACGCACAGAAGCGTAAAATTTAAGTGCATTACCCCCAGTTGTAGTTTCTGGATTTCCGAACATTACACCAATTTTTTCACGAAGCTGGTTGATAAAGAAAACAGTACAATTTGTTTTGCTGATAGTTCCAGTAAGTTTTCTCAAAGCCTGAGACATTAAACGAGCATGAAGACCCATTTTCGAATCTCCCATTTCACCTTCGATTTCGCTTTTTGGAGTCAACGCTGCAACCGAGTCAATTACGACAATATCAATTGCTCCAGAACGAATTAGATTCTCTGCAATTTCTAAAGCTTGCTCACCATTGTCCGGCTGAGAAATAATTAAATTCTCGATATCAACATTTAGTTTTTCTGCATAGTTTCTATCAAAAGCATGTTCCGCATCGATAAAAGCAGCAATACCTCCAGCTTTTTGAGCTTCTGCAATAGCATGAAGCGTCAAAGTAGTTTTACCAGAAGATTCTGGTCCGTATATTTCAATAATTCTTCCTTTAGGATAACCATTCACTCCAAGAGCTAAATCAACGCCAAGTGAACCAGAAGAAATCGTTTCTACCTCCACAATGGCTCTGTCGCCCATTTTCATTACGGTTCCTTTTCCGTAGGTTTTGTCAAGTTTGTCAAGCGTTAATTGTAACGCTTTTAATTTGGCTTCTTTGTCTGAACTCATCTTTTTATTAAGTGTCTAATTGTTATTTTCTTTCAAACAAAAATCAAAAAGAGCAAATAACTTCCTGGTTTTTATTTGTGACTTGTAATTTGGTAAAATTAGTTCTTTTTTTTGAAGTTAATTGTCCCAAATTGTATCAAATTTGCACAAATTGTACTATAAAAATAAAGCCTTTAATTCTGTTGCATCAGATGGTTTTATCTTTCCGGCAAGTAGTAAACTCAGCTGTTTACGACGAAGTGCTGCGTCAAAACGTTGTATTTCAAGATCGGTTTCAGGTACAATCGCTGGTACTTCAACTGGTCGTCCAGTGTCGTCTACGGCAACAAAAGTATAAATTGCTTCATTTGCTTTTGTTCTGTTTCCAGATTCGCGGTCTTCTACCCACACATCAATAAAAACTTCCATAGAACTTTTGAATGATCTTGAAACTTTTGCTTCTACCGTTACAACGCTTCCAAGCGAAATAGCTCTGTTAAAAGCAACGTGATTTACAGAAGCCGTAACTACAATTCTACGTGAATGTCTGCGGGCAGCAATACTTGCAGCGCGATCCATTCGGGCTAATAACTCGCCGCCAAAAAGATTGTTTAAAGGATTAGTTTCGCTCGGTAAAACTAAATCAGTTAAAATAGTTAGAGATTCTGAAGGATGTTTTGGATTCATTTTTTTAATAATAAAATTTTGTTTGGATGCCCAATAATTGGACTTTTTTTAGCACAGATTACACAGATTAAAATCTGCTAGAATTTGTGAAATCTATGGCTAACTTTTAAAATATTTACGGTTGTTAATTCAACCAATAAACTGCCATTACAGCCGGTATAAAATATATGACAATGGTTCTCGCGCCATCGTAATCTTTTGCTAGTCTTTGTCCGAAAAGCATCATTAAGAGACAAATACATGAAAATATAGCTCCATAAAAACCAAATTCTCTTCCGTTATTTGTTAGCAATTGAATACCGCCGACAACACATAAGATTCCCGAAATTAATTCTAATATCAGTAAGTGTAAAAGAGCAAGCGGTACTTGATTTTTTAGTGGTGTTTTGGCAAAATGTTCTTTAAGCCAAGTTACATTATCATTCCAATAAAAAATTTTTTCGTAGCCTGATTGTAAAAAAGTTAAGGCTAAAAATGCCAAAAGCAGGATTGAAGCAACATTGTTCATTTGAAATCTATTTTTTATGAATTAAACGAGTCAGTTTGATAGACAAATCAGTTAGAATTATTTTTGCATTTCCGTTTCTTTCAATATGGTACATTGCATCTGAAAGTTCTTTAAAAATTTCGTGAATGTTGTTTCCATTTACAAAAGGCGCAAAATTTTCGAGTTTAAATTTATCAACTTTTGGTTCTATGTAAACTAAACTCGGCGCTTGATAATTTAACATCAGAGCTTGTCGGAACATTTCGATACAATACTGTATGAATTTTTTCTGGCTTTCGCGTCCAAGCGCAGCGATTTGCTCGCTCCAGGAAATTAAATCCTGAATGGCTGCTGCATTTCCTTTTGCTCTAAAAGCTGCTCGAACCCAATTTACAAACCATTGTTCAAACGGAAATTCGTCATCATCTTCTTTTAATAAATGCAGTGCTTTGCTAAAATTACCCTGCGCTTGATGCGCAATTTTTTTAGCTAAATTCGGATCTATATTTTCTTGTGCAACCAAAGCTTCGGCGATAACTTTTTCCGGAAGTCCGTTAAAGTGAATTACTTGGCAGCGCGAACGGATAGTTTGAATAATATCTTCTTCATTCTCAGAAATCAGAATAAACATAGTTTTATCTGAAGGTTCTTCTAAAAGTTTCAAAAGTTTATTAGAAGCGGCGATATTCATTTTATCGGCCATCCAGATAATCATGATTTTATAACCGCCTTCATAAGATTTCAAAGCAAGTGATTTTAACACTTCCTGAGCATCTTCAACACGAATCTCTCCCTGTTTGTTTTGTACACCAAGAATTTTATACCAATCAAACAAACCACCGTAAGGCATTTCTTGAATGAAACTTCGCCAGTCTTGTATAAAATCTAAACTTTTGGGTTTGGTTTTTACATCTTCGGTAGTAACGGTTGGATAAATAAAATGCAGATCTGGATGTGAAATGTTTTCAAACTTAAGATTACAAGAATCGTTTCCGTTTGAATTTTCGTCACCTGTATTACTGCATAAAATGTACTGGGCATAAGCAATGGCAGTGATTAATGTGCCGCTTCCTTCTGGACCAACGAATAATTGTGCATGCGGGATTCTACCAGAAGCAGCACTTTTTATCAAGTGGCTTTTGATGTAATCTTGACCTAAAATTTGAGAAAATTGCATGGAGCAAAGATAAAAGAAAATGATGTAGTCAAAAATTTTACAGATAAGATTATTTCGTAGTTATAATTTTGAAATTACAAACTCATTTTTCGATTTTTTTCGGATGACTTTCGACATAATTTTGTTAATAAATGTCTCAACCTGAGCAGATATCAAGATTTTTTTGTTAATATTTTTTTTCAAAAAACGCGAAACGTAAGTATTTTTTTATTATTTAAAAGAAAGAATTCGTTTTTTTTATAGCGATTATCCTACGGTTTCGATTTTAACAAATTTAACAAAAAGCACGTTAAAACGCACATTTTCTCGACATAACACTGGTTTTTAAGGTTTTTTTAAGGTTTTTTTTTGAAAAAAAAAATCATTAGAGTTGTAATTTAAGTTAATTTATATATTTTTGTTTTTATCAACAACCAATTATAAATAAGAATCTATGAAAGGGAAAATTACTCTGTTAAGTGCACTTTTTATCTTAACTACTGCAGCCGTTTCGGCACAGGCAAAAAACGCACCAAGAAGTATTATTAGTACAACAGCTCTTATTCGTAAATACCATGATCAAAAAGAATTGAGCGGTATGCAAAAAGGAGAACTTTTGGAATTATACATTGAGCGTATCAAGGTTCTTGTAAAAACCCTTCCTTACATTGCTTTGGTTACAAAACCTGGAGTTACTATGGCCGATCTTGGTATTCCAGACGATAACGAACACAAAAAAGTTTTAGATGCTCAGGCAGTTGGTACATCAACATTTTTGGATACTACAGTAGAATTCCAAAGAAAAATGATGCCTTACTCTGATAAAGGAAATCTAATTGCTGCAATCTTGTTCTACGAAAGTACATTGAAATCATTACACGAGTTCAACGATTTGAACGAAATGTAATAAAGATATTTTTTTTTAAAACCTTTTTCGAAATGTTTACGTAGATGGATGAAATCTATTTGAACATTCTTGAGAAACAAAATAAAAAAAAACTCATTCTCGAGGGTTCTGATAATTTCGGAAAACTCGAGAGGAGTTTTTTCATTTACGCATACCCAAATTTATTATTAACCGTAATACCCCCCTTATCATGAAAAAAATTACTCAATTAATCTGCGTTCTTTTGACAGTTACGAGTATGAGTGCTCAACAAGAGAAAGGAATTATGGGCTACAACAATTGGTTAAACAATTGGACTGAATTTAAGCCTAACAAAGTGGACTATGGAGAAGCAAACCAAATTTTAGCAGGAAATATTTCTGTTAATACTAAATTGCTGAAAAGAAATATCTACGTTTTGCAAGGAAACGTATATGTTACAAACAATGCTGTTTTAACTATTGAACCAGGAACTTTAATTATTGGTGATTTCGAAACAAAAGGAACATTGGTAGTTACAAAAGGTGCACAAATTGTTGCAGACGGTTTAGAAACAGATCCAATTGTATTTACTTCAAACCGCAGCATGAAAAAAGCTGGAGACTGGGGTGGACTTGTAATTCTTGGTGATGCTCCAATTAATAAATTTGGAAATGTAGGTTCTTACAACCTTGATCTTGACCCAACTCTTACTACTTACGGTGGAGACAACGTAGCTTCAAACTCTGGAATTTTAAGATTTGTTAGAATCGAGTTTGCTGGTAAAAAAGTAAAAGGTTTAGATACATTTAACGGTTTAACTATTGCAGGTGTTGGTAACAAAACGATTATTGACAATGTAATGGTAAGCTACTCTGGAGGTGATTCATTTGCTTTCTTCGGTGGTGATGTTAATGCTTCTAAATTAGTTTCTTATAAATCTATCAACGACGACTTTAAATTTACACAAGGTGTACAATGTCGTTTATTCAACTCTTTAGCAGTTAGATCTTCTTACTTATCAAGTAACAAAGACGGATCTCGTTGTATGGAGGTGAAATCTTATGAGAAAAAGAACGAAACAGACTTTACAAAAAAACAAACTCTCGTAGCTGCTACAAATATTACTATGCTTAATGACAGTGAAAATATCAAAGCTGATATTCAAGCAGGGTTAGTAAAAGAATGTGTATATGTTGCAGAAGCTGCTTCTCTTGAATTAAAGCGTAGTGTAATCTCTGGTTTCAATCCTGCTGTTTTATTAGACAGTAAAATTGAAATCAACGATGCTAATCTTAAAAAAATCAAATTTGAAGAAATGTACTTCAACTTATGTAACGGAAACATCTTTACAGAGTACAATTCTAATAATGAAGATTTAGAGAGCTGGTATGGAAATAGCGTGTTTTTTAACGTTTATTCTCAAAGCAGTAACAATGAAACATTCATTGATATCGCAAACCCTAAAAAACCAGATTTCAGATTACAACTAGGAAAAATCACGGCTTCAAGCGGCAATAGATAAATAGATTTCGATTTTTATTTCCACGCGTAAATTTTATTAATAAAGTCCCCAGACACAATTTATGTATCGTCTCTAACGGACCCAAATAAAGATCAAAACATAATGGTATCTACGAAAAAATATTTTTTATATATAATATTTTTGGTTTCGCCTATTTCGTTAACTCTATATGCACAGAATACAGCAGAAAAACCTACAAAGGCTGCTGGTTCTGAGTGCACATTAACTTTAGGTAATGTTAACCAAAACAGTACTAATGCTGTAATAGAAAACAGCAATTCAGATAAATTTAATCAGTTTATAGTAGGGATGTCCAACCCCAAGGACAGCCTTACTATAGCAGCTGAACCAAATACAGTATCTGACGAATGTCAAGAAAAATCATCAATTACTGCAACTTCAATTCTTGCAAAAGATATAATTGAAAACTACAAGTATGATTTTTCAGAAACATTCATTGATATTTTGTTTTTTGAGCGTATAGACTTAGCAAGAACACGCACTATATGATTCAAAAAATTACTTTATCTTTTACTAAATTTTTACTTTTATTTAGCATTTTGTTCTTTGCTAAATCGAATTCTTATGCGCAAACTATAGTGCCTCAAACATTTGATGGTTTAGAAAAGCTTTGTGCTGGAAATTCGTTTAATGAATTTTATGCTAGTTTCAGTTATATAGATTTTCCCGCAGGTACTACTTTTGTAGTTGAGCTTTCAGACGCTGCGGGAAATTTTACTTCTCCTATTGCTACGACACTGCTACAGACAATCGATGTTTCTGCTACTCAAAAAACAATTAAATACGCAGTGCCAACAGATTTAGTTGGTTCTGACATCTACAGTTTAAGAGTGAAAAGTTCAACTGGAGTTACTAGTACGAGATTTAAAAATTCTTTGGGAAATACTTCTTTTCCTGCTTATTTTAAACAATTCGAAGGTCCTTTCTTTATTAATAACAAAAGTGATGTTGCTATGATTTGTTCTGGCGGTAATTTAACACTTTCTATTAGTTCAGAATCACCTTCTCCTGCCAGTATCGCTAATATCAAATACAAATGGTATAAAGACGATGTTCTAATAGCAGGACAAAGTTCTAAAGAGATAGTTGTAAACAGTACAGGAAAATATTATGCAGAGATTGATTACGGACAATGTTCTGATGTAAACTTTAGTTCTAATCGTGTCAATGTCACTTCTTCAAGCAGCGGTTCTGCTGTTACTATCGATTCAAGCTTAGGTAACCCATTTTGTGCCAGCGGTACAGGAACGGTTTTAACAGCAACTTCAGGAAATAGTTATGTTTGGAAAAAAGACGGAGTAGTTATAGCAGGTGCAACAAATCGTACGTATTCAACAAATGAATCTGGAGTTTATACTGTCGAAGTAGATTTTGGAGGATGTAAAGCTACAGGAAGTATTAATCTTCAAAGCAACGGATTTGAAGCAAGCATAGATGCTCAAGATGGATATAAACTAAGTGAAGGTGAAACATTAACGGTTAATGTTACAACAGATGCTACAAATGCTACTTTCGAATGGTACTTAAACAACAATTTAATTGCTGGAGAAACAGGAAGTTCATATGTGATATCCGTAAAAGGTAATTACAAAGTAAAAATTTCTCAAGCCTCTGGTTGTATTGCAAACAGAGAGTTTTCATTTAAAATTAATGGTGATTCCGGACCGTCAACAGTTATTCCAAATATCATAAAGTTGAGCGGGATGAATCCGTATTGGAATATTCCAGATGAATATAAGAATGCTTCTACCAGTGTAATTATTATTAGTTCAAACGGAGATAAGGTTCTCGATGTAGTGAATTATCAAGGCGATTGGCCTCAAAACAATATAGATTTTAAAAATGTAAATCCCGTTTATTACTATGTCATTAAAGGCGACACAGGTGAAAAAAAAGGATCAATAACTGTGATAAAATAATATGAAGAAAATTTTACTATTCATCACTTTATTTTACGGTTTTTCAAATGTACTCTATTCTCAAAATGCTTCTGAGGATGGAGTTGTTTCGTTTTCATTACCTATCAGAAATTCTTTAAAGTTTAATAGATATTTAATTAACCCAACATTCAGTTTTGTTCGAGAAACAAATCCATATATAAGTTTTTATAATAAGAGACAGTGGGTTCAGTTTGATGATGCTCCACAGACTTATATTGCCAATTATTCTGGGCGTATCAAAGAAAATGATGCTTTTGCAGTTGCATTATTTCAACAAAATTATGGATTAATGATTGTTTTTGGAGGTGTTGTCAATTTTGCGCACAACATTGTTCTTCAAGAAGACAGTAATTTGACTTTTGGTTTAAATGTTGGTGCTTACCAAAGCGGTTTAAATACAGGAAAAATTATCTCAGACGATTCAGATATTCTAACTGGAGAATTTCCTAAAAGTACACTTCTTACCGTAAATCCAGGTATTAACTATGGTACAACTTTTCTAGATTTCGGATTGTCGATCAACAATTTAGTGCTTTACAATTTTGGGTCCGGAATGGTTAAAGATGATCCAGAAAGAGCAATTGAACTTCATGCTATGTACACTGGGTACATTGACAGCTATGGATTTTTTGACAGAAGTAAATTTTCAGGTATTTTAAAAACAGAGATTAAAAAAGACAAAACAGTTATTTCCGGACTTGGTATGCTGACTCTTCAACAAGGAGTTTGGGCACAAGCAGGTTACAACACTTTATATGGAGTTTCAGCGGGACTTGGGGTTAATATTTCTCCAAGCATTGCTATTGAATATAACTACGAAAGAGGAATGGGCAATTTCTCAAACCTAGGCGGATCACACGAATTTGCCATTGCCTATAAATTCAAAAACAGAAATTATTATTACGGAGATGATGATGAAGGATCATTGATTGATCCATCTAAACCAAAGCCAGTACCTGCAAAACCAAAATCAGAAGCAACTCAAGTTAACAGAACTGAGATTGCTGAAAAGAATAGACTGGCAGCCGAAGCAAAAGCAAAAGCCGATGCTGAAGCAAAACAAGCCAGACTTGCCGCTGCAGAGAAAGTTAAGGCAGATGCCGAAGCTGCTGCAAAAGCAAAATTAGAAGCTGACAACAAAGCTAAAGCAGATGCTGAAGCTATTAAGATAAAATTAGCGGCAGATGCAAAAGCAAAAGCCGATGCTGCTGCTGCTGCGAGAGCACAAACAGCCACAGCAAATAGAGCAGTTGCTGCAACACAAAAAACTGCTGCACAATTGGCTGCTGATAAAGCAAGAGCAGATGCAGAAGAACGTAGAATAAAATTAGTTGCAGATAATAAAGCTAGAGTGGATGCTGCTGCCGCTGCAAGAGCACAAGCCGCTGCAAACAAGCCAGGAGCAACTGCAGCACAAAAAACACAAGCACAACTTGCAGCTGACAAAGCGAAGGCTGATGCAGAAGCAATGAAATTAAAATTAGCTGCAGACGCAAAAGCAAAAGCTGATGCTGAAGCTGCCGCAAAAGCGAAAGCTGCTGTTGCAACTCCGCAAAAAACACAGGCACAACTTGCAGCTGACAAAGCTAAGGCAGACGCGGAAGCAATGAAATTAAAATTAGCTGCAGATGCAAAAGCAAAAGCCGATGCTGAAGCTGCTGAGAAAGCAAAAGCTGCCGCTGCAAAACCAGTAGCCGCTCCGCAAAAAACAGCTGCACAATTAGCTGCAGATAAAGCAAAAGCAGATGCAGAAGCTGCTGCTAAAGCAAGGTTAGCCGCTGCTGAAAAAGTAAAAGCTGATGCCGAAGCTGCAAGACAAGCTAGACTGGCAGCAGCAGAAAAAGCTAAGGCAGATGCTGAGGCTGCAAGATTAAAATTAATTGAAGATAATAAAGCGAAAGCAGAAGCTGCTGAAGCAAAACGTAAAGCCGATGCAAAAGCGAAAGCAGAAGCTGCAGATATGCAGTCAATTCTTGCTGCCGATGCAAAAGCGAAAGCAGACTCAGATGCATTACAAGCTAGATTAGCTGCAGAAGCAAAAGCAAAAGCCGCAGCTGAAGCAAAAACTAAAGCATCTATTGATGCTGCTAATAAGGCAAAAGCTGCTGCAGATGCAAAAGCAAAAGCTGCAGAAGAAGCTGCTCTTAAAGAAAAATTAGCTGCTGATGCAAAAGCAAAAGCAGATGAAGAGGCAAGACAAGCTCTAATTGCTGCCGAAGCAAAAGCAAAAGCCGATGCGGAAGCATTAAAATTGAAACAAGCAGAAGATGCTCGTCAAGCACAATTAGCTGCAGAAGCAAAAGCGAAAGCAGATGCTGAAGCACTTCAAGCGAAACTTGTTGCAGATGCAAAAGCGAAAGCCGATGCCGAAGCTGCAGCAAAAGCAAAATTAGAAGCAGATAATAAAGCAAAAGCGGAAGCCGAAGCACAACAAGCAAGACTAGCGGCAGAAGCTGCGGCAAAAGCCGATGCAGAAGCTGAAAAAGCTAGATTGGCTGCAGATGCAAAAGCAAAAGCAGATATGGAAGCTCTACAAGCAAAACTAATTGCTGACGCCAGAGTTAAAGCCGATGCTGAAGCAACTGCAAAAGCAAAAGCAGAAGCAGAAGCGAAAAAATTACAAGAAGCGGAAGAGGCACGTCAAGCTAAATTAGCTGCAGATGCGAAAGCAAAAGCTGACGCCGAAGCGTTACAAGCTAAACTTACTGCAGAAGCAAAAGCGAAAGCAGATGCAGAAGCATTAAAAGCACAACAAGCTGCTGAAGCTAAAGCAAAAGTTGAAGAAGAAGCACGTCAGGCTAAATTAGCTGCCGACGCAAAAGCAAAAGCTGACGCAGAAGCATTACAAGCTAAACTTGCTGCGGATGCCAAAGCAAAAGCAGATGCAGAAGCATTAAAGGCACAACAAGCCGCAGAAGCTAAAGCAAAAGTTGAAGAAGAAGCACGTCAAGCTAAATTAGCTGCAGATGCCAAAGCAAAAGCGGATGCGGAAGCATTAGAAGCTAAACTTGCCGCTGATGCTAAAGCAAAAGCAGATATGGCTGCTCTTCAAGCAAAATTATTGGCTGATGCAAAAGTTAAAGCAGACGCAGAAGCTACAGCAAAAGCAAAAGCCGATGCAGAAGCGAAAAAATTACAAGAAGAGGAAGAAGCGCGTCAGGCTAAATTAGCTGCTGATGCAAAAGCAAAAGCGGATGCTGAAGCATTAAAAGCACAACAAGCTGCTGAAGCTAAAGCAAAAGTTGAAGAAGAAGCACGTCAGGCTAAATTAGCTGCCGACGCAAAAGCAAAAGCTGACGCAGAAGCATTACAAGCTAAACTTGCTGCGGATGCCAAAGCAAAAGCAGATGCAGAAGCATTAAAGGCACAACAAGCCGCAGAAGCTAAAGCGAAACTTGATGAAGAAGCGCGTCAAGCTAAATTAGCGGCCGATGCCAAAGCAAAAGCAGATGCTGAAGCATTAGAAGCTAAACTTGCCGCTGATGCAAAAGCGAAAGCAGATATGGCTGCTCTTCAAGCAAAACTTCTTGCCGATGCAAAAGCGAAAGCTGATGCAGAAGCTACAGAGAAATTAAAAGCGGAAGAAGAAACAAGAAGACTTAGAGAAGAAGAAGATCGTCAGGCAAAATTAGCAGCAGAAAAAGCGAAAGCCGATGCAGAAGCAGCTGCTCTTGCAGCTTCAGCTAAAGATGCTACTGCT
The DNA here is from genome assembly GCF_030818825.1 of Flavobacterium sp. SORGH_AS_0622. Lineage (NCBI taxonomy): Bacteria > Pseudomonadati > Bacteroidota > Flavobacteriia > Flavobacteriales > Flavobacteriaceae > Flavobacterium > Flavobacterium sp. SORGH_AS_0622. The sequence continues at coordinate 5,077,079 of NZ_JAUTAX010000001.1, read as the reverse complement.
AAAGCAATTGATGATTTGACGAAATCTATTGATGATACAAGTAAAACACAAAATGATTTATTAGCACAATTCACAGCAACTGTTGCTAATAAACAAAAAGACTTAAGTGATTTAAAAGAAGAGAATGATTTAAGTGAAAAAGGAATTTATAGAGAGCCAAAACCTTTCAAAAGTGTTGCGGCAGAAAACAGTCAGATTGAAGCTTTAAAATTACAGATTGCTGAAGCAAATAACAGCATGAAAAATGAAATCAATAAGCTGACTAATCTTTATAACGAGAGACTTAAAAAATTCCCTAAAAACGATCCGTTAAACAAAGCGTATCTGGATAAGATAAACGAGCTGAAAGCGGCTCAATTAAGAATGGAAAAAGAAGGCGCTGCCTTATTAGCCGACTTAGAGCGTATTAAAACAGAGACAGAAATTGAGCGTAAACGTAGAATTAAACGTGCAGCTTACGAGAATGATCAAGGAAGATACGCGCAGGACATTGCTGCTCTTAAACGTATTAAAGAAACGACTAAATTAAGCAGTACCCCATTGACGGCAAATGATTTTGATTTTGGTGAAGAGCAGTCAAATATGCAGATTATTAAGAATATTAAAAATTCTGATAGTGGTTATTATTTAATTATTGCGGTGCATAACAGTGTAGAGAAACGTGATGAGTTCTTGACTAAAGCGGTTGCTTCAGGACGTTCAGATGTAAATTTCTTTTACAATGTAGCCACAAGTAAATACTATATCTATTACGAAAAGTATGATGGTTTACAAGAGGCAACCAAAGCATTAGAAGCGAAAGGAACTAAACCATATAACGGCAAAATGGCTATAGTAAAAGTTGAGAATTAGAAGAAGAATTAATTATATAGATGCGGCTTCTTTGAAAAAAGAAGAGGAACATAAAGTAAATTTTAATAAAGAGTATATGCTGTTTTTTAAATGCCCCTTTAAAAAACAGCCGTTAAACTGAAACCATAGAAAAATGAAGAAACCTACTACTTTAAAATTAGTTTTAGCTGTATTACTTTGTATTCAAAGTTTTGTTATTTACTCTCAAAAGAATTTCACCCCTCGTTTTGATACGAGTTTAAAAGGAGATATGCTTTTGATTGGTAACAATATTTTGAATAGAGATGTTAAGGATAATGAGCGTGCGAACGATGCCTTTAATGCAACAAACCAAAACAACAACGACCTTAACATGCAATATATTGACATCGATGGTGATGCCAGTACATTTAGTTCAAGTTCGGCAAAATTAACAATTCCAACAGCAAGCAGGGAATGTTATAAAGTTGTTTACGCTGGACTTTATTGGGCTGGTATTTACAGCAAAGGATCAGTTGATGATAAAACGGTTAACAGAAGTAACCTGGGTTCTATTAAAATTAAACTACCCAATCAAACCGCTTATACTGATATTACGGGTCAGTTGATTTATGACTATTACCCTTCTACTTCAAATGGTGATCAGATGCCTTACGCATATTATTACGATTTGACATCATTAGTACAAGGACTAACAGATCCAGAAGGAACTTATACAGTTGCAAATATTATTTCGGCAAGAGGAAAAATCAATGGAGGTTTTTCTGCTGGTTGGAATTTATTTGTTGTTTATGAGGATCCTAAATCTTCAGCAAAATACATTACTACGTTTGATGGTTTCAGATGGATTCAAGCTAGTAGTGGACCAGTAACTTATAACATTTCAGGTTTTAAAACGATCCCAACAGGTACTGTAAAAGCAAAATTAGCTTTTGCGGCTTTAGAGGGAGACGTTAACTTAACAGGTGATAGATATTCTATTAATAACACTGATATTTCAACCGCACAACGTCCGATTGACAACTTTTTTAATAGTACAATTAATGATACTAATGGACCTTTCACTGACAGAACTCCTGCCAGTGGAAATACTTTAGGTTTCGAAGCAGGTATTCTGAATGTTCCCAATCCCGCAACCTCGGCAAACCCAGGAGGAAGTGTCATTAAAAATAACGATACTTCGGCACAGTTAAAACTTACGACAAGTGGAGATGGTTATGGGCTATTCTTTAATGCATTCAATGTTGAAATTATTGAGCCAAAAATTGTTTTAACCAAAATTGTAAAGAATGCTAAGGGAGATAATATTGGTGGTCAAAATGTTACTTTAGGGCAACAATTAAATTATGAAATTGGTTTTAAAAATACAGGAAATGATAATGCGACATCATTTACTATTAGAGATCAATTGCCTATAAATATTATTTTTAATTACCCGGCAGATATTGTTTCATTGCCAACCGGAGTAACTGTTCAAAGTTATAACGCAGCTACAAGAAACATTGTTTTCAAGGTTGATAATAGTGTGGTTAAAATTGGTGACCCTGAAAAGGTAATCAGCTTTAAAGTTCAGGTTGTTCCAGATTGTCATATGTTAAGTGAGGCTTGTTCTAATAGTATTGACAACTCTGCATATGCAACTTACAAAGGAACACAGAATACAGCTTTCACAATTTCTGATGACCCGAGTGTTAATACCAATACAGGATGTATCTTAGTTCCAAAAGCAACTAACTTTTTAGTAGGGGTTGACGGATGTAAGTATACAGACAACGTTACGCTTTGTGGTGATAGTATTAATCTAACTGCAGCAAATGGTTATAGTGATTATACTTGGTATAGTGATGAAGCACGTACAAAAGAGATAGGAAAAGGACAAGTATTGAATGTAAAAAATCCTGGTACTTATTATGTGTACAATTTGGCTGCTGCTCCTTGTAGATCAATTTATCAGTCATTTGTTGTAACGAGATTTGGTAATACTGTAGAAAATCCGGTAATACCTTTTGCAGATCAGGTGGTAACTTGTTCAAATGATGGAAAAAAATTGCCAAACATTTTCTTATGTGGTGGAAACGCTTCGAAAGTAATTACATTAAATATTTCGGATGCGACAAGTATTGTTTGGGAAAAATTAAATGAAGCAAGCTGTACAGCAGTAACAAATCAAAATTGTGCTAATGAAAGTGCTTCATGTAAATGGACTACTGTAAAAAGTGGACCAAGTTATACTGCGAATCAGGCAGGACAATTTCGTTTAACATTAAACTATGCTGGAGGATGCTTTAACCGTTTTTATTTTAATGTATACAGCAATTCTTTAACACCAACAGAAACTCATAAGGATATTATTTGTGGTGCTCCTGGAAGTATTACAATTGGCAGCGTTCCTGCAGGATACGAATATGCTATTAGTACAGATCCTAACGGAACTCCTGGTGCTTATCAGACTAGCAACGTATTCCCAATAACTTCTCCAAATTCATATACTGTTCATATCAGACAGATTGGCGTAACTACTAATCCTTGTATTTTTACTGTTCCAGGTATTTTGATCAGAAGCAGAGATTTAAGCATTAGTACAGCGATAACTCAGCCAACATGTAAAACGGATAAAGGAAGTATTAAAGTTGGTGCACAAAATATCGACCCACAATACTATTATTATATCTACACTAGTGGAGGTACTTTGGTAAATAGCTTTGGGCCAACATCAAATTCAGATTATACCTTTGCAAATTTATCATCAGGAGATTATGATATTAGAGTTACTAACGGACCAGTAGGTGCTACACCAGCGCCGTTTTGTGATAAAACGGTAAGAGTTACTGTAAATCCGGTTCCAGCAGGATTAACTCCAACGGCAGCTCTAACCGTTCCGTTGACAGCTTGTGCTAATGGAAAAATAGTAGTAACAACGACAGGTGGAACTGCACCGTATTATCATTTTATAAACGGATCAAGTTCATTCCAATTATCAAATGAAATCGCTGTTACAGGACCTGGCAAATATGATATTAGAGTTGTTGATGCTAATAATTGCAGCGGAACAACATCTATTACAGTTACTGCAAATCCGAAACCAACATATACTGTAACTGCAGCTGAGATTAACTGTAGTGGCGGAACTTCTCAAATTAACGTAAATGTTACTAATGCTAATGGATATACTTTAGAATATAGTATAGATAATGGCGCAACCTTTAGTAACAATCCTGTATTCCCTAATGTTGCTGCAGGTGGTTATAATGTTGTAGTACGTTATACAATGTCAGGAGTAACTTGTACTGATCCTGCGACACCAATTACGATCACAGCTCCAGCAAATGCTTTATCAGCATCAGCGGGTGTTTCTGAATTGGCAGGCTGTGATCCTTCTGGTAACGGATTTGGTAAAGTAAGAATTACAAACCCTCAAGGAGGAACAGCTCCTTATACTTATAGTTTTGATGGAGGTACAAGCTATGGAGCTTCAAACGAAGCTTATGTTGCTCCAGGAACATATACACTTTACATTAAAGATTCTAAAGGCTGTATATACAGTATGCCAGGAGTGATTTTAGATCCAAAACCTGCTGACCCAACAATATCTGTTGCTCCACCAGTTTTTAACTGTAACGGAACAGCAACAAGTACGGTTACGGTAACAAGCGGCGGAGGAAATAATTATGCTTATGAGTACTATATAGATAACGTACTAAATACAAATACACCTTCGAATGTATTTGTTAATGTTCCATCTGGTGCGCATACTATTTCAGTAAAATATAATTTAACTTCAGTACCTACTTATAGTAATTTATTATTAGAAGATTTTGGTTCTGGTGGAACCACTACAACTCCAGGTATTGCATCAGCATATTGTTTCAATGACCAAAGAGTTAATCCTCCTTATACTTGTTCATTAAACGGAACACCAACTCGTTCTGTAGAAGACAACCAATATTCTGTTACAAGTTTCTTCTGGAGAAACGATAACGCTTGGTATCACTTTAAAGATCACACTACAAATGGAGCTGATGCAAACGGAAGATATTTATTAGTAAATATTGGAGGGGCTGCAGGTCCTTACGGAGTTCTTTATAGTAAACCAATTATTGATGTTATCCCAAATCAACCTGTAATGGTTTCCTTGTATGTAGGAAATTTATTAAACACAGGTACGAATGGTGCAGCTCCAATTGTTAGGTTTGAATTAGTAGATTCAGCAGGACAAGTTGTAGCTACTGAGGATACGGGTAAAATCGCTGAAGCAGCAAACGATCCGAACAGAACAAAGTGGGTTCCTATTAATATTTCATTGAATCCAAAAAACAATACCAATCTAACATTCAGGATTCGTTCTGGAAGTATTGAATACGGCGGAAATGATATTGTTATTGATGATATTTGGGTACGTCAGATTCCTAAAACATGTATCACTCAAAAAGATTTCCCAATTGTTATCGACACTAATAAAGCATTTACTGCTTCAGTAACTGGATTTAAAGATGTTACATGTAATGGAAAAAATGATGGAGAAATTACTATTTCTGCTCAAAACTTTAATCTTCCTTACGGATTCGATTATTCATTAGATAATGGAGCAACTTGGGTAAACTCTAAAGTTTCTCCTGTTACTGCCAGCGGTTTGAATAGTGGAAATTATAATATTAGAGTACGTTTTGATGCTTCTCCTTCAACATGCGTATTTCCATTAACTCAAGAAGTAAAATCACCTACGGCTTTAACAGTTACAGCACAGGTTACAACTCAGCCTACTTGTACAAACGGAGCTTCGATTACCGCAACAGGTAATGGAGGTACACCAAGTTATCAATATGAATTAAGAGATTCTACTGGGACAACTGTTATAGTTCCGTTTCAAAGTTTAAATATATTTACAAATGTGGCTACAGGTTCTTATACAGTAGTTGCACGTGATTCAAATTCATGTACTTCTCCTGCATCAGTTCGTGTAGACATTAATGCACCAACACCTCCTACTGCAACATTGGCGGCTAGTTCAGATTTATGCTACGATACAGTTAATCGTTCAACGCTGGTGGTAAATGTTACAGGAGGAAAAACACCTTATTCTTATAGTTTAGATGGTGCACCGGGTCAGACTTCAAATACATTTACAAATGTTGGTCCTGGAACACATTCAATTATTGTAACAGATGCTAACGGTTGTATTGCTCCTGCAATTTCGAATATCGTTATTGCAAACGAATTAAAAGCAGAAGGAAATATAACTAAACCATTAGATTGTATTACTAATAATGCAGAAATAACACTTACAGTCACAGGCGGTGTAGGTCCTTTCACATACGAAGTAGCAGTAAACGGAAGTGCTACTTATACAGCTATTCCATCTAATATTTACACAGCATCTTCAGCTGGAAGTTATGTGTTTAGAGTAACAGATTCAAAAGGATGTATTGTTGTTAGTGTTCCGGTTGTAGTAGATCCTATTACAAATCCTACTGCGACAGCAAACAAAGTAGATCCTGCTTGTAATAATGGTACTGATGGTCAGTTTACTGTTATTCCAGCAGGCGGAGGTGGAGCACCTTACACTTACAGCTTTAACGGAAGTACAACTTTTGGTACAAGTCCTACACTTACAGGTCTAAATGCATTTGTAGGTTCAGTTAACACGAGAAATTACACATATCAAGTAAAAGATAATAAAGGCTGTGTATCTCCAGTTTATACTATAACATTAAACAATCCTTCTCCGGTTGTAGCAAGTGCTTCAGCGGCAGCAAACACAACTTGTAGCCCAACGACTGTAATTACAGTTTCTGGTGCGGGTGGCTCAGGAACTTATACTTATAGTTTTAACGGAAGTGCAACTTATACAAGTACTAACACACTTTCTGTTACCAATACAAGCAGTGCACAAACTATTATATATTCTGTAAAAGATTCAAAAGGATGTATTAATACAAAAACAATTAATATTCCGGCATTTAATCCGCCTACATCTCTTACGTTCTCTACACCAGCAGGTATTACATGTAACACTACAACAACTAGTATTACATTAACAGCTGTTGGAGGTGTTGCACCATTTACTTATGCCGTAACAGCTGGTCCAACTTCACCTGCTGCAAATAGCACAGGTACATTTACAGGATTAGTTCCTGGAAATTATTCTTTTAGAGTAACTGATGCTAACGGATGTACTGCAACAGGTTCTAGAACAATTGATGCAGCTCCTGCAATTACGGTTTCTGGATCAAAAACAGATGAATTATGTTTCAATGCAAACAACGGTACTGCAACATTCAACATTGGAAACCCAAGTAGTTCAGGAAACTTTACATACACATTGACTCCAAATTCGGGAACTGCTACTAAATCAGGTAATACTGTAACAGTAACAGGTTTAGCTGCGGGTACATATACTTTAGTAGCCAGAGATATTACTACAGGATGTACTTCTAATACAGCTTCTGTAACAATTAGTGCTGCAACTGCAATTACTTATAATGTAACAGCTACGAAGATCAATTGTAAAACAACAAAAGCTACTTTAACATTTACAGGTTTAACAGGCGGAACTCCTGGATACACATATGCTTATGCCGCTAGTCCTTCAACTGTACCAAGTACAGCTTATGGAACAGGTGTTGAAGTGGATACTGCAGTTCTTACTACATCAATTGATGTTTATGTTAAGGATAATAACAATTGTACAGTAAAAAGAACGATTACAATTCAATCTGAAAATGTTCCGACAATTGATACTCCTGCATCACAATGTTATACAGGAACTCCAATTAATATTACGATTACAGGTACTTATGTAGGAACTCCAACTTATAGTAAAGATGGTATTTTCTATCAGCCGTCACCTAATTTCAGTTTAACTCCGGGTACTTACACATTAAGCATCAGAGATGGTTTTGGTTGTGATGTTTCAACTACTTATGTTGTAGCACCTCAATTAACAATTACTCCGACAATTGTACCGGATGTTACTTGTACTCCAAACACCACAATTAGTTTAGCTTCTTCTGGTGGTACGGGAACTCGTACGTATGCAGTTTCATTTAATGGAGGAACTTACACTACAACGACAAGTCCTTATGTGGCAACTGCAGCAGGAACTTATAAATTTAGAGTTACAGATTCTTCAAACCCTGTTTGTCAGGCAGAAACTGCTGATATTCCGGTAACATTAAAACCAACTACATTAACAATTACAACTAGTAAAGTTGATGTGTCATGTAATGGTGGAAATACTGGAGCAATTACTATCACAGCAACTTCAGGAAAAGCACCGTTTACATATAGTGTGAGAAGAGGCGGAACTTTGGTTTCGACAACTCCGACAACTACCGGTTTAATTGCAGGTACTTACGATATTTTAGTAACTGACGCTTTAGGTTGTACTTCAGCTGCAACATCTGTTGTAATTTCAGAGCCAACAGCATTAAATACAAACGCTACTGCAACAACTTTCAGTTGTGATACTAATAATGCAAAACAATCTGCTGTTGTAACAATTGTTGTTCCAACAACGGGAACTGCGCCATATACATATAGTTTCAACAATGGATCATTTACTTCTGCGAACACATTAACAGTTGTTGATAATGGTACAAATCAAACTATTTACTATGCTGTTAAAGATGCAAATGGATGTATAATGGCGACAAAATCTATTGTTATTGATAGATTAAATCCGCCGGCAATTGCTTCTGTTGGTACAACTCCAATTTATTGTGCACCTGCAGCAAGTACTACTAGTACAGCAACTGTAAATGTTACTGCAGGAACAGGAATTGCACCATTTATATACGAAATTGTTTCTGGCCCAACTGCGGCACCATCAAATGCTACAGGATCATTTGCTGGATTAGCATCTGGAAATTATATATTCAAAGTAACAGACGCAAGGGGATGTTATGATACATTCCCAATAAACATTGCTCCGGCAGTTCCTATGATTGCTTTAGCAACTAAACTGAATGATGTTTATTGTAATGGAGGTTCAACAGGAACTATTCGTTACAATGTAAGCGGATTTGCTTCTACATATAGTTACGTAGTTAATAGCGGAACACCTGTAACAGGTCAGTCTGCTGCTGTATTTACACTTCCTAATTTACCACAAGGAACTTACGGCGTTGTGTTTACAGACGAAACTACAGGATGTACTGTTCCAACATCAATTACTATTAGTCAGCCTGCAACTGCACTTTCGGCAACTGCAGCTTATGTTAATGCAAACTGTAATATTCCAACAGCAAAAGTTACTATTACTGCAGCTGGAGGAACACCTGGATATCAGTATTCATTCAGTAACAGTAATACTGTAGCTGGAACATATGATACAGCAAATTCTGCTAATTTAAATCCGGCACTTACATGGTTTGCATGGGTGAAAGATTCTAACGAATGTACAGTAGTTTTACCATTAACTTTAACAACAGATACAGCTCCAAGCGTAACAGCTTCAGTAACCAATCAGTGTACAGCTTCAGGAAATACTTTCCAAATTGTAGCTACAGGTTCAAACGGAGTTGCTCCTTACACATATTCAATTAATACTGGCGCAGCGCCAAGTCCGGCAAATACATTTACAGTAACTGCAGGTACTTATACAATTACTATAAAAGATGCCAATAACTGTACAAGTACAACAACTGTAACAGTTAACGATGCCATGATTGGTACAGCGATTTTAACAAAAGATCTTACTTGTGCTACACCAACAGATGCTAGTATTACAGTTTCTGTAACAGGTGGTGCAGCGCCGTTTGGATACAGAGTTAAAGTTGGCGCAGGAACCTATACAGGTTCACCAATTGCTTTTACGGGAACATCATTCCCATATACAACGTCAACAGCAGGAGTATATCAATTTGAAATTACTGATGCTAATGGTTGTACAAAAGAAACAAGTACTGCTACGGTATCAGATTATGTACCAGTAGCTGTAACAGTTGCTAAGGTTGATCCTACATGTAATGGTTATTCTGATGGTACAATACGTTTTACAAACCCTATTGGTGAAGCACCTTTCCAATATAGTATTGATAATGGAGTTACTTTCGGAAATTTAGCTACTTATGGTGGTTTAGCTTCAGGAACTTACAATTATGTGGTTAGAGACAATAAAGGATGTGAATACCGTAATAGTATTACATTAAATAACCCTCCGCCAATAGTAATGAATATTGTTGTTCATGGCATTACTTGTAACTCTACTACACCAGGAAGTTTTGATGTAAATGTTGTGTCTGGAGGAACAGCTCCTTACATATATCATTTATACAATAATTCTATGACGGAAATTGGTACTTATACTGCAAATACTGCAAATGCAGCTATTGCACATAATTTCCCTGGATTAACTTTTGGAGATTATTATATCAATGTTGTAGATGCAAATGGTTGCGAATTCAAAAGCAGTAAATTAAGAATTCAGCCTCCACCATACTTACAGTTAAACGGAACAGTAGTTGGCGCCACTTGTGCTGATGGTATTTCTGTTGAAGTTGGAGTATTTGGAGGAACGGGTGTTGCACCATTCACATACACAATTTATGGAGTTGGTACAACTTCTGGTTTAACTCCAGCAACTTCTTATACATTTACAGGCTTAGATCAAAATACAAATTATGTTTTTGAAGTTGTGGATGCTAACGGATGTCCATCTTACTATGAGATGAAAACTCCAAAAATTTCTAATCTTGAAATTAATCCTTTAACAACTACGAATGTTACATGTAATGGTGCTGCGAATGGAATTATTAATTTCACAGTATCTAACTACAATGCAACAAGATTAGATTTTGAAGTTAGAGACAACTTGACAAATTTACCAATTGTACCACCTGTTAATGGATCAGCTACTGGTCTAACAGGTTCAGCATATAATGGAACACTTACAGGATTAAGACCAGGAAATTATGCTCTTTATGTAAAAGAGTTTGATGGAACATTGTGTTCTACTACTGAAGTTTTTCAAATAACAGAGCCAGTTCAACCGCTTGATGCAATTATAACAAATACTGTTAATGCAAACTGTGATGATCCAGCTCAAGTGACTATTAAGGTTACGGGTGGTACAGGACCTTACACATTTGCTTCAGCAGTAGCTCCAGCTACTCCATCAGTTTTTGCTGCTGGAAATGTATTAAGTTTAGATCCAGGGCCAACAGGTGCAAATGTAAACTGGAATATTATTGTTAAAGATGCTCAAGGTTGTGAGTTCCCATTAAACACAACAATCATTAAAGATCCAAGTCCAGTAATTAGTTTAAGTGTAGCTAATAATTGTGCGGCTGAAGGTGCTTTTGGAGTTGTTGTTAGCGAAACTGCTGCGGGAGTAGGAGCTTATTCAATTAAAGTGGATACTGGAGTATTTGTAAGTATTCCAGGATTGCCATATACAGTTACCAATTTAAGTTCAGGATCTCATACAATTACCATTAAAGATGGAAACGATTGTACAGATACGAAGACTATCAATATTAATGCGCCATTAAAATTAATCCCTGAAAAGACAGCATTGCCAAGTTGTGTGGTTAATAATGGTGTAATTACATTAACTCCATATGGAGGAACAAACTCTTATAGTTATAGTATTACGCCAATGCATCCAAGTATTGTAATTTCAGGAAATACAATTTCTGGACTTAGAGCAGATACTTATACTATTACAATGACCGACAACGGAAATCTTTGTACTACAACAGCGGAGGTAACTTTACCAGCAGGTACTCCTGTAACATTTGATGCTGTTGTAACTGATGTTTCTTGTTTCAACGGAACTAACGGAAAAATTGAAGTTAATTTATTGCCTTCAAATGACAATCCAACTTATACTTATGCGATTTCACCAGCTCCAGTTGGATATGTACAAACGGGTAATGTATTCTCTAGTTTACCACAAGGAGTTTATGATATCACGGTTACATCTGGCAGAGGTTGTACTTTAACAAAACAATATACTGTAGGTCAGCCGGCAATTTTAGATGCTACGCCTGCAATTACAGCTTATGCATGTAATGCAAGCAATGCTGCTCAGCCTGCGGTTGTAACAATTACAGCTACTGGAGGAACATCACCATACAGATTTAATTTTGACGGTGGTACAACATATTATACTGATAATACAACTCAGGTAACTGTTAGTACATCTGCTCAAACAGTAAATTATTATGTTATAGATGCTAATGGATGTCAATTTAATGGTAGCGTTGTTGTTCCAGCATATCAGCCATTAACAAATATAACTTTCGCTTTAACTACAGCTCCTATTTGTCCAACAAATGTGGCTGATGTTACCTTGACTGTAAGCGGAGGATATACTCCATATGCGAAATATGAAATTATTTCACCGATAACATTAGATAATGGAAACAACGCAACTTTTGTTGGCTTAGCTCCAAATACTTACTTATTTAAAGTTACAGATGCTAATGGTTGTTCTATTGAAAGACCTTACAAAGTAGAACCAGTTATTCCGATTGACATTGTTCGTACATCTGCAAATAATGTGAGTTGTAACACTGCAAACGGAACAGATAATAATGGTTCAGCTACTTTCACAGTTTCAGATTTCAGCGCAAGCGGTAACTATAATATCGTAGTAACTACTAATCCGGCTGCATTGTCTTATAATGCTCCAACTGTTGCAGCAGATGTAATTACATTAACAGGTCTTGAAGCAGGTACTTACACAGTAACTGTTAACGATATTACAACAACTTGTTCTAAATCTGCAGATGTTACTATTACAATGCCGGCTCCAATCGCATTTACTGCAACGGCTAGCAAAGTATTCTGTTCTGATGATGAGTCTGAAATAACAGTTACAAATGTTACTGGCGGAACTGCTGGTTACACTTATGCTGTAGTTAAAGCAGGTGATCCTGCACCAACAACATTTGGAGGAAGTTCAGTTCTTACTGTAGATACTAATTTAACAGATCTTTCTTGGGATGTGTATGTACAAGATGCAAATCTTTGTATTGCAGGACCAATAAATGTACCTGTAACTTATAATGTTGCTCCACGTCTTAATTTACCAGCACAGCAATGTTTTGTTGGTTCTAATTTAACAGTTGATTTAGATGCATTATCTACAACTTATAATGGAGTAAAATCATTTACTGTAAACGGAACAATTTTAACAGGAACAACAGCAACGTTTATTGCTCCTGGAACATACAAAATTATCTTAACTGATGATAATGGATGTCCTGATGAAGTAGATTATATCATTCAAGAACAATTAATTGCAAGTGCTTCAGTAACTAAAGATCTATATTGTGCTGCTCCTGTTAACGCAACAATCGATGTTACGATTGCTGGTGGTGTAGGACCATATACATATCAAATGTATCATAACTCAGTGGCGACAGGACCAGTAACAGGTGTTACAGGAAACTTTACGGCTTCTGTGGCAGCAGATGGAGATTATTATTTTGTAATTACAGATAGTAATGCACCAACATGTTCTGTAACAACTACTACTGTAACAGTAAATCCAACAGTAACTCCAACACTTGCTGATTCACATATTAATGTAAGCTGTTTTGGATTTAATGACGGAAGTTTGACAGTTGTTCCAACAGGTGGCCGTCTTCCTTATACATTTGCATTGACAGGACCAGTTGTTAACACGACAGGTGATGCAACAGGAAATTACACAGGATTGATTGCAGGAACATATACTGTAGTTGCAACTGATTCTAAGAACTGTGTTTCGGCACCAGCAACTATTGTAATTACTGAGCCAACTGAATTAACAGCTATCCATGCAATTACTCCAAATACAACATGTAGTACAACTACTTCCATAGTTGTAACTGCAACAGGCGGTACTATTGACTATAGATATAATTTCAATGGTCAAGGTTATGACACAGCTAATACTTTCTCAGTAGTTAATGATGGATCAATTCCTTCTGTAACTTACACTGTGAAAGATGCTAATGGTTGTGAAACTGCTCCAGTAACAGTACCAATTGTACCACTAAACAAACCAACAGATTTAACATTCAATGCATCTGTAGTAACTTGTTTGGCTACAACTAGTACAGTTGATGTTACAGCTACAAATGGAGTTGGCTCATTAACTTTCGAAATCATTGAGTTTAACGGAACAGCTACAACAGGTTATGCTCCGGTTAATACAGCAGATAATACTGTTCCGGCAAACTTTACAGGATTAGTACCTGGAGATTACATGTTCAGAGTTACAGATTCTAACGGATGTACTTACGAAGAATTATTACCAATCGCACCAGTTACAAATATTGTTGTAAATGGTCAAGTGATTGCTGATATGACTTGTAATACAACAAATGACGGTCAAGTAACTTTCACAGTTTCGGATTTTGCGGGAAGTTATACTTATACAATTGACAAAGACGGTGTTGGATTTGTTCCTTCAACGTCAACAAGTGCAAACACAATTCCATTAACAGGTCTTTCTTTTGGTCAGTATACTATTAATATAACAGACAACGCTACAGGTTGTACAGCAACTGCTATGGCAGAAGTAAAACAACCAACAGTAGTTATAGTTTCTCTAGTAGACAATGTTAATGCAAATTGTAAAACTGGTGCTGTAGTAACAGTAGCAGGTAGTGGTGGAAACCCTGGATACACCTATTCATTTGTTCACGCAGGTGATCCGGCAGGAACATATGATGCAGCTGATACAAGAGAATTAGATGCAACTGTACCTGCATGGGATGTTTATGCACAAGATGCTAATGGATGTATTTCTGCTCCATATAGAGTGAATATCATTATTGACCCACTTCCATCAGGATTTACAGCAGCAGCTGTATCTCAATGTCCAAATGCTACCACAGGAACTTATGATATTGTAGTTACACCAGGAACAGGTATGGGACCATTTGAATATAGCATTGGTTCAGGATTCCAATCTGGACTTACATTTACAGTAAGTGTTCCTAAAACTTATGATCTAACAGTGAGAGATAGATTCGGATGTGAATTTGTATTCAACGCAGCCGTAACTATTTTAGAGCCATTAGACATTCAAAATACGGTTGTAGATTTAACAACTTGTGCTAACGGTGACGGAAGCGTAAGTGCTACGGCTACAGGTGGTACAGGTAACTACAGTTATACAATTGACGGAACTACAACTGTAACAACTACTCCGGCTACATTCGGTGGTTTATCAGCTGGTTCACATACAATTGTGGTTACTGATTTGACAACAGGTTGTACAGAAGATGTAACTTTTAAATTAGATCCAGCAACTCTAGTAACAGGATTTGATGCTGTAGCTACGCCGGTAACTTGTTTTGGAGGAAATGACGGAACAATCATAGCTTCACTAGACGCTCCAAGTGCAGGTATAAACGATAACCCTGTTTATATGTACAGCTTAAACGGAGGTACTCCTCAGACTAGTCCAGTATTTACAGGATTAACTCAAGGAAGTTATACTGTAACAGTTACTTCTGGAAGAGGATGTTCTGACAGTAAAACTGTTCAGGTTATCGAACCAGCATTGATAGTTGTTCCTAACCCTGCCGTTGCTCAATACGGTTGTACTACAGATAATACAAGCAATTTTGCAACTATTACTGTAACAGGTGTAACAGGAGGATCAGGAACTTATGCTAATTATGAATTCATCAGAAATGGTGTCGTAGTTTACAAAGGTTCTAACAATGTTTACACAGAAACAGATTATCAAGGCGGATCATATACTGTTAATGTTTACGATAGTAATGGATGTATAGGGTCGAATGCCGGAACATATGTAATTAATCCGTTTATTAGTTTAGACGATATTACTGTTAATGTTACAAATGCAATTACTTGTAATAACGGAGAAAACATTACAGTTACAGTTGCAACAACTGGAGGAACAGCAAACTTAGAATATGCTATCACTGATGGTTCAGGAAATGCAGTTGCTGGAAATCCAAATAATGCATCTGGTATCTTTACTAATTTACCTATCGGAAATTACATTGTAAGTGTTACTAATCTTGATACAAACTGTATAATAAAAGCAGTACACTATGTTAACGACCCAAATACTTTCCAAATTAATGCAGTTCCTGCAAGTGCACATATTTGCTACGGAACAGCTGATGGACAGGTTACTTTAACTTTCGTTGACAGACAGCCAACTCCAACAGACGAGGCAGGTGCATTTAACTATGTTATCACAGGTCCTGTTTCAAGCACAGGAACAACAACAGGTGCAGTAACTACAATTTCTAATTTAACAGCTGGTCAGTACACAGTTAGTGCAACATTAGTTGGAAGTCCTTATTGTACAGTAGCAACATTATTTACAATTGAACAGCCTGCAGCACAATTGGCAGTGACGACAACTCAATCAGAAATTACTTGTAACCCAGGTAATAATGACGGTGAAATCTACGCTTCTGCAGCAGGTGGATGGGATACTAACTATCAATATCAATTAGTTCTGAACGGAGCTGTTGTAGTTGATTACTCTGCTCAATATGCCTTTACAGGATTATCAGCAGGAACGTATACTATCAATGCTAAAGACGGAGAAGGATGTATCGCAACAACAACAGCGACATTAGTAATTCCGACTCCAATTTCATTCACTGCTACGCCAAGTGCTACAATGTTATCATGTTTTGGTGATAGAAATGCTACCATAACAGTTTCTTTACCAACAGGTGGTCAGGGAAGTAATTATATGTACACTCTAAACAGTACGATCGGAACAGATATCGTATCTTCAGGACCACAGGCATCAAATGTTTTTGACGGTCTTGGTGCTGGAACATATACAATAAAAGTTACGGACGGATTTAATTGTGAAGCAACTTCTGCAACGATTGTTATTACAGAACCAACAGAAGTTATTCCAAGTTTAGTTTTAGCTTCAACTCAAACATGTAATGTTCAGTCAACACTTACATTAAGTGCAACTGGAGGATTAGCACCATACAGCTATAGCTCAGATCCTAATTTTGCCACTACTACTGGTACATTTGCTTCATCGGTTACTTTCTCAGTGCCAGTTGGAACATATCAGTATTATGTAAAAGATGCGAATAACTGTATTAGTTTTATTTCTAATGAAATTAAGATTGATCCTTTAGTTCCTCTAACAGTTGATTTAGATATTACAAACGCTGTTGTAAAATGTACAGGTGAAGCTACTGGAGTTATCGTTGCTGACGCAAAAGGTGGTTTAGGAAACTACGTTTATACATTAGAAAATACAGCCGGAGCAATAGTTCAGGGGCCACAAAATAATGGTAGATTCGAGAATCTTGTAATTGGAACTTACAGAGTAAAAGTAGACAGTGGAGATTGTAACCAAACTTCAGTAAATGCTACAATTACAGAACCAGCCGCTGCTTTAACTGCAGTATTTACACCAACAAACGTTTCTTGTTTCGGTGAAAACAACGGTAAAATTGTTGTAACAGCTGCAGGTGGTACAGGGACTATTAAATATGCGATCTCACCAGACTTAAATCAGTTTGATTTGATCAGTACATTTGATAGACTTGCGCCAGGTACTTATACAATTATTGCACAAGATGAAAACGGATGTTATGTAAGAGCTGATATCGAAATTACTCAACCAAATCCGGTTGTAGTAACAGAAGTACCAAACTCTATGATTCCTGAAGTTTGTGATGGTGATAAAGACGGTGCATTCAGTATTGAAGTAAGAGGAGGAACAGCTCCTTACAGTATCAGTTTAGATAATGAAAAAGGACCATTTACTCAAGGAACTGCTACACAAACAATATTTGATTTTACAGGTTTGAATGGTGGTAAGCATACAGTTTATGTTAAAGATGTACAAGGCTGTATAGTTGAGTTCGTTGAAAACATGCCAGATGCTGTAATTCTTAACCCAACTGCTGAGGTAACATATGACTGTGTGAACAATACACAAGCCAATATGGTTGTAGTGACAATTGATGCTTCAATTACAAACCCTGCAGATGTTGATTATTCATTAGATAACAATGGTACTTACCAGCCAAGCAACATCTTTACAAATGTTCCTGCTGGTGATCACTTCATCGTTGCAAGACACACTAATGGTTGCGAAGTGCCAACTCCAATCTTTACTGTCAATGCAGTTGATCCTTTAGCTTTAATTGACGTAACAAACCAAAGCAAAGATATCAACACATTAGAAGTAAAAGCTTCTGGAGGTGTTGCTCCTTACGAGTATAGTTTCAACGGAGAGTCATTTACATCATCTAACACTTATAGAATTTATAAAACAGGTGATTACCAAGTGATCGTAAGAGACAAAAACGGTTGTGAGGCAACAATAACTGTTCACGGTATATTCTATGATTTCTGTATGCCAAACTATTTCACACCAAACGGTGACGGACAAAATGATACTATTGGTCCAGATTGTGGTGCATTAGCATACAAAGAATTGACATTTGATATTTATGACAGATATGGTAGAGTAGTAGCGAAATACCACGTTGGTCAAAAATGGGATGGTAGATACCATGGTAGTGAATTACCAACAGGAGATTACTGGTATGTTCTTAAACTAAATGATCCAAAAGATAATAGAGAATTTGTTGGACATTTCACTTTATACAGATAACAAAATTATAGCCCCAATGATGTTATCTAAAAAAATTATTACAATGAAAAAGTTTATTTTATCCTTAGTACTCATGGCTGTAACAACAAGTTACAGCCAAGAGTTAAACCTACCAGTATTTACCCAGTATTTGGCTGATAACCCTTTTATTCTTTCGCCTGCTTATGCTGGTATTGGAGATAATCTCCGTATTAGAGCCAATGGTTTAACACAGTGGGTCGGAATCAAAGATGCACCAGATAACCAATCATTGTATGCAGATTTTCGAATTTTAGATCGTTCCGGAGTAGGGTTGTCTTTATACAATGACAGCAATGGTAATACAAGACAAACAGGAGCAAAAGTTTCCTTTGCACACCACCTTATCTTAGATTATTACTCAGAGCAATATCTTTCCTTTGGTATTTCATATAACTTTAATAGTTTCCGTATTGAAACAGGCAATTTTACAGGAGATGTAAATGGTGTTCCAGTAGCATTAGATCCTTCGATAACAGACAATCGTTACAATTCAAACAACAACTTTGATATTAGTGCTTTGTATCGTAACAAAGGATTCTACTTTAGTTTTAATGCCAATAACGTTTTAAAGAAAAACGTTGACAAGTATAGAGGAGTTGAGCCGGATTTACTTTCAAACTTTCAAGTATATTCTGGATTTACATTTAGAGATGGGGAAAACAGAAGAATTGAATACGAACCATCAGTTTTCTTGCAGTATTTTGCGAGTGACCAGCGTTCGACAACCGACCTTAACTTCAAATACAGACGTTACAATCGCTACGAAGATTACTATTGGATTGGAGTTTCTTACCGTTTCTTAAATGACCAGTTTCCTAAGCCTTTGGCAGCAGGACCTATGGCAGGTTTTATGAAATCTAAATTCTATTTTGCGTATTCGTACCAATTTATGTTTAACGGACTTGGGACTTACAATTCTGGAACCCACTCGATAACAATTGGATTTGATTTCTTACAATCTATCAGTAACTGTCCTTGTACACAGAGTCCAGTTCACGATTAAACAAGTATTTTTATCATTTTTAAGAATTAATTTGTTTATTTTCATAATTTACAACGTTTTCGTTTTTATTGATCGATTATTTTTGCTTTTTTGAAATTTATAGTACTGTAAAAGTTCTATATTTGTTATTCTTTCAAAAAATTAAAAAAATTAGCAGATGAAAACTTTAAACGATTTCGATTTTAAAAATAAAAAAGCAATTATCCGTGTAGACTTCAACGTGCCGTTGGATGAGAATTTTAATGTTACAGATACAACACGTATTGAGGCTGCAAAACCAACTATTGATACAATCTTAGGGCAAGGCGGAAGCGTGATCTTAATGTCTCATTTAGGCAGACCAAAAGGAGCAGAAGAGAAATATTCTCTTAAACATATTTTAAAAACAGCTTCTGATATTTTAGGAGTTGAAGTAAAATTTGCTGAAAACTGCGTTGGAGAAACAGCTCAGACTGCAGCAAAAGATTTAAAACCAGGTGAAGTTCTATTATTAGAAAATTTACGTTTTCACGCAGAAGAAGAAGCTGGAGATGTAGCTTTTGCTAAAGAATTAGCTTCTCTTGGAGATATTTATGTAAACGATGCATTTGGTACAGCTCACAGAGCGCACGCATCAACTACAATTATTGCACAATTTTTTCCAAACGATAAATGTTTCGGAACTTTATTGGCTAAAGAAATTGAGAGTTTAAACAAAGTACTTAATAACAGTGAAAAACCTGTTACTGCTGTTCTTGGAGGTTCTAAAGTTTCATCTAAAATCACAGTTATCGAAAATATCTTAGATAAAGTTGATCACATGATTATTGGAGGTGGAATGACATTTACGTTCATTAAAGCCCAAGGCGGAAAAATTGGTGAATCTATCTGTGAAGACGATAAATTAGATTTAGCTCTTGAAATTTTAAGATTAGCAAAAGAAAAAAACGTTCAAGTTCATATTCCAGTTGATGTTATTGCTGCAGATGATTTCTCAAACAATGCTAATACTCAGGTTGTAGATGTAACTGCAATTCCTGACGGATGGCAAGGTTTAGATGCAGGTCCAAAATCTTTAGAGAACTTCAAAAAAGTAATTTTAGAGTCAAAAACTATCCTTTGGAATGGTCCATTAGGAGTTTTTGAAATGGAAACTTTCTCTAAAGGAACTATCGCATTAGGAGATTATATTGCCGAAGCTACAGAAAATGGTGCATTTTCTTTAGTAGGAGGTGGTGATTCTGTTGCAGCAGTAAAACAATTCGGATTTGAAGACAAAATGAGCTATGTTTCTACTGGTGGCGGGGCTATGCTTGAGATGTTAGAAGGAAGAGTTTTACCTGGAATTGCTGCAATTTTAGACTAAAATATCACAATTAACATTTTTTTACATAGTTTTCTTCAATAAAGGGCTTAGATTTGCAAAAATACAGTTCCTATAATTCTTTGAGTTACAGAATTTTAAAAAAATGTTATATGATTGTAAAGAAAATATCCTTAGTGGTTACAGCTTTGTTCTCTATGTCGATGTTCGCGCAGGAATCTGCAGAATTTTCTAGAGATATAAAGCAAGACATTAAGTTGTCGTATTTAGATTCTATCAAAAGCACATTCAAAAGAGACCAGTTAGCTACAAAAGTTGATAGTTTATGGATGAATGAATTGGTTAGTCTTGACATTTATGACGATTTAACAAAAGACATTCAAACAATTAATAAAGATGTCACTGTCGATGAAGAACTGCCAACAGAATTGCTCAAACAGCGTTTAGCGGCAATGAATCAGAAATCACCTTTTGAGATAGAATACAATCAAGGTTTAGAAAATATAATAAAGTCATTTCTTAAGAACCGTAAAAAATCGTTTTCTCGATTAATGGCTTTATCAGAATATTATTTCCCAATCTTCGAGGATGCTTTTGCCAAACAAAATGTTCCTTTGGAAATAAAATATTTAGCCGTTGTAGAATCTGCTTTAAATCCTAAAGCAGTTTCTAAAATGGGCGCCACGGGACTTTGGCAGTTTATGTACGGAACCGGAAAACAATACGCTTTAAAAATCGATTCTTATATCGATGAAAGAAGTGATCCTCTTAAAGCTACAGCCGCATGTTCTGAATACATGACCAAAATGTTCAATATTTTTGGTGACTGGGAACTGGTTTTAGCATCTTACAATTCAGGTCCTGGAAATGTTACCAAAGCAATTCGTCGCTCAGGCGGAAAAACTAAATATTGGGACATTCGCAATTACCTTCCAAAAGAAACTCAAGGTTACGTTCCCGCTTTCTTAGCAACAATGTATCTTTTTGAATATCATAAAGAACACGGAATTAACCCAGAAAGAGCTGTTGTTAAAAACTTTGAAACAGATACAATAGCAATTAAAAATCAAATGTCTTTTAAACAACTTGCTGATTTATTAGACATGCCGCAATCGCAAATCCAGCTTTTAAATCCATCTTATAAAATGAATGTGGTTCCTTTCTATCAAGGAGAACAACATTTTATTCGTCTTCCAAAAGATAAAATAGCAACATTTGTTTCCAACGAAGATCAAATTTATGCTTACGTTAAGCACGATACAGAATTTAGATCAACATCATCAAGACTTGCAGTAAAATACGCTCCAAAAGTTAAGCCGGCAGCTAAACCTGCAGCAATTGACAATGGCGATTACGAATTTTACAAAGTTAGAAAAGGAGATAATTTAGGAGCAATTGCATCAAAATATAATGTGAGTATTAGTGAGTTAAAAAAATGGAATAACATTAAAACTAATGCCGTTGCAGTTGGAAGAAGTCTTAAAATTAAATCTGAAGAAACTGCTACAGTTAAAACAAATCCAGTTATAGACAAAGAAGAAGCAATTGCATCTGCAGATGATAAAGAAAAATCAACTACAGTACCACAAGACTATGTTGTAGCTGCTGGAGATAATTTAGGAAGTATTGCCAAAAAATTCGGTATGACTATTGCGGAGTTAAAAGAACTTAATAATTTAACTTCAAATAATATTGGTTTAGGAAAAACGCTTATTATTTCAAAAGCGTCTCCAATAATAGAAGAGCCGGCTTCAACAGCAATTGCATCAACTTCAGTTGATTCATTCAAGAAAAAAGCAGTTTCTAAAAATATGGGTGAAGATTATTACGTTAAAAAAGGAGACTCTTTATACAGTATTTCTAAAAAATATCCTGGAGTAACAATTTCAGATATTAAAAAATGGAATGGTATTAAAGATGAAGACATTAAACCGGGAATGAAACTTAAAATAAACGGATAATAGAATAATCTTATTAAATTTGGGTTTTATTTCATAAATTAAGAAAATGAATAAAACCCATTTTTTATTTCTATTACTTTCATTTTTCCTGATTTCATGCTTCAAAGGCGAAAAGCAAAACGATTCAGTTTCAGGAAAAACAAATACCATTTCGATCATTATTGACGATCAGCTGTGGTATGGAGAAGTTGGCGATAGCATTCGAAATAAATTTGCCTCGCCGGTTCTTGGACTTACCCAAGAAGAACCGCTTTTTACCATCAATCAATATCCTGCTCGATTGCTTGAAGGTTTTGTAACCGACAGCCGAAGCATTATTGTAGTTAAAAAAACGGCATCAGATAAATTCGAAATCATTCGAAGCAAAGCTTTACCTCACAATACATTCCGTATCTACGGAAAATCAGTAGATGATATTATCTGTAGTATCGAATTAAACTCTCCAGAGATCATCAAACAAATTCGTGATGCCGAAATTCAAAAGGTTCAGGAAGACAATAGTAAATCACTATTGAATCCAGCGATCATTAAAAATAAATTCCATATCGATCTACAAATCCCTACTGGATATGAATATGTACTGCATAAAAAGAATTTCATCTGGCTTAAAAAAGAAATCATCAGCGGTAATACAAGTCTTTTAGTATACCAAATACCTTTGCACAAATTCGACAAGAAAAAAGATGTTGTAAATTCAATTGTGCGTATGCGAGATTCAGTTGGAAGTTACATTAAAGGTCGCGAGCCTAACACAAGAATGATTACCAGCGAAGCTTACGCACCTTATTTTTCAAAAGTTACATTAGACAATAAAGATGCTTTTGAAACAAAAGGAACCTGGGAATTAAAAAACGATTTTATGGCAGGACCATTTATTAATTATGCCATTGTTGACAAAACGTATAATCGTCTTTTGGTTATAGAGGGATTTTGTTACTCGCCATCTAATCAAGAACGAGATTTAATGTTAGAGTTAGAAGCAATTATCAAATCAGTGAAAATTGATAAGAGATAAAGTTTTGTTTTGAGCTTATAGCAGGCAATTATTCTAACTCGTACCAAAAAACCTGAAACTTGTAGCTTGAAGCAATTTACGCTAATATTTTCCTTACTTTTGTTTGTAACAAACATAAAAACAAATAGTTATGAAAAAATTAATCGCAACACTAGTATTGTTTGTGCTGTGTTTGATCTCTTGTAAAAAGGAAGTAAAAACAGAAACCGAAACCACAAAAGTTTCAGACAGCATTAAAACTGAAGAACCAATTGCAGAAGAACCAGTAGATTCTGCTACGCAAGCAAAAGCCTGGCAGGCATATGCAACACCCGGAGCTCCGCATAAATTAATGACAGACGAAGTAGGAACATGGAATTGCGATATGACTTTTTGGTATGAGCCGAATGCAAAACCAGAAAAAACAACCTCAGTAGCCAATATCAAAATGATTTTAGGAGGGCGTTATCAAGAATCAGATTACCAAGGAAAAATTATGGGAGCGCCATTTGTCGGCAAAAGTACATTGGCCTACAACAACGCCAGTAAAGAATATACAACCACTTTTATCGATAATATGGGAACCGGTATGATGGTCGCTTTTGGTAAATATGATGAAAAAACAAAAACAATTGAATTTAAAGGAGATGTCGTAAATCCAGTAACTGGAAAAAAAGCGCCGTACAGAGAAGTATATACAATTGTTGATCCAACAACACGAAAAATGGAAATGTACGACACGAAAAATGGAACAGAATATAAAAGCATGGAAATAGTGATGAAGAAAAAATAATTTCCAGCACAGCGTAAAATAGAAATCCCGATTACAATTTGTAGTCGGGATTTCTATTTGATAATATTTGATGTAATTTTGCTTGTTCTATAATAAACAACAACGAAAAAGCAGCAAACAATATACAGAATGGAGTTAAAATGGAAAATAAAGCCTTTTGAGGCATTAAATGTAAACGAGTTATATGATTTGCTCAGACTAAGAAGTGAGATCTTTGTAGTGGAGCAAAACTGCGTTTATTTGGATTTAGACGGAAAAGACAAGAAAGCATTACATTTAATTGGCGAATATGACGGCAAAATTGTAGCTTATTCTCGTTTATTCGATGCCGGAATTTCATTTGATAACGCTTCAATAGGAAGAGTGGTAGTTGATGCCAATTACAGAGATAAAAAATTTGGACATGATTTAATGCGTGAAGCTATCTCCCAAATACAATCAAACTTTGGAAAAGATAAAATTACTATCGGAGCACAGTTGTATTTAAAGAAATTCTACGAAAGCCACGGTTTTGTACAAACCAGCGAAATGTATTTAGAAGATGATATTCCGCATATTGAAATGATTCGACAGTAATTAAATACTCCACAAGATTTGACTTCATTCACTACATCTTTAAAATCGTTTTATATTCTGTTTGGTTATTTAATACACTAACTGCTCTTTTAATTTCAGAATTATTTTTGATATAAAACTGATACAAACCTTCCTGATATTGATATCTCTTAATCAATTCTTCCTGGATCATGTTTTTAATTTCCTTTTGGTTTTTATCCAGCAAAGTGGTTTCACTTTTTTCTAAAGCGGCCAATAACTGCTGATATTCAGGAGCAATCGTTTCGTCTATTTTTTCATTTTTAGCTGCCGCTAAAGTGTTTTTCAAAGCCACTTCAGTTTCGGTATCAAATGTGATTTTATTTGCTTTCAAAAACTGTTTGAAAGAACTATAATCTGCGTCTGTTATGGTTGGGATTTTATCTCCCAAATTCGGATTTTTGTAGTAGTAAGTTGTCGCATAATCAAAAACGCCATCATTTTTAATTAAAGCTGTTGCAATTGCGCTGGTTTTAGTTTCTTCTAATTCAATATCTGGTAAAACTCCACCGCCGTCATAAACTGTTCTGCCTTTTCTGGTTTTAAAAGCATTAAAATTTTTAGCATCAGTTTTTAGTGCCATGCCGTTTTTGTCTTTATGCGCATAATCCAATGCCTGAATACATCTTCCAGACGGAGTATAATATCTCGAAATAGTAACTTTTAACTGCGTTCCGTAAGTAAGGTCAACCGAACGCTGTACCAAACCTTTTCCGAAACTTCTGCTTCCTAAAATAACCGCTCGGTCTAAATCCTGTAAAGCACCAGAAACAATTTCAGACGCAGAAGCACTTCTTCCGTTTACTAAAATTGCCAATGGAATCTCTGTATCTACAGGCTCTTTCTGAGTTTTATAAGTATTATTGTGTTTTTCAATTCGTGATTTAGTCGTTACAATTACTTCATTCTTCGGCACAAATAAATTACAAATATCAATTGCTTCGTTCAATAAACCTCCAGGGTTTCCTCTTAAATCTAAAACAATTTGTTTCGCTCCGTCGGCTTTTAACTTTTCAAGAGCATCTTTTACTTCGTTTGAAGCTTTTCTGCTAAAATGTGCTAAAACAATATAACCTGTTTTATCATCAATTTTTCCATAAAAAGGAACCGATTTAATATCTACTTCATCCAAAATCAAAACAGTGGTGTAAGGTTTACCCTGACGAAGATATTTAATATTGATTTTAGTGTTTTTCGTTCCCTTTAAAAGTTGAGAAGCGTCATCTTTAAAATCGGCAATCAAAACATCTCCAATTTGAATAATTTCGTCGCCCGCTTTTAGTCCGGCTTTATCGGCAGGATAATTTTTATAAGGTTCGCGAACAATTAAGCGATCTTTTTTTCTTGAGATTAAAGCACCAATGCCAGTATATTCTCCAGTATTGTTGATTTTAAAGTTCACTACATCTTGTTCGTTAAAGTAAACCGTATACGGGTCTAAACTTCCCAACATGCTTTTGATCGCTTTATCCATCAAATCGCCAGGATTCGTTTCGTCTACATAATTGGTGTTTACTGCTTTAAACAAAGTCGTAAAAATCTCGATCTGTTTGGCAATTTCAAAAAAATCTTCTTTAAAACTGGTTCCAACAAACAACATTCCCGCAGCAGCTACAGGTATAATAAATTTCTTTTTGAAATACGGATACATAATTATTCTTTTTTTCTTCTTTTTAATCTTTTTCTAATAAAATAGGCAAATACAAAAAACAGAATGACAAATGGCCAAACGCTTAATAATGAAATTAATAAATCGGATAAACTAAAAAATCCTGATTTAATTGCGGTTCCAAGTTTTGAACCGTATGATATTTTAACACCTTCTTTTTCAGGTATTGTTTTATAAAATTCAATAGTAACAGTACTTTCAGAAACTCGGCTTTCCAGATATTTCAGCTGACCTTCTTTAGATTCGATTTCCTCGCGAATAGCAGAAATTTGTTCTTCAATCTCTAAAATTTCACTGACTTTGTTCGCTTTTTTTAGAATTTCAAGATAACGTTCTTCTAGTTTTTTCTTGGTTTTTAATCGAGAAGTCAGATCGATATATTGTTCTGTAACATCTTCAGCAGAAATAGTTTTAACTTCAAAATAAGAAACACCTTTAGAAATATCACTTATAAAACGATCGAAATTCTGACTTGGTACTTTTATCGTTAGATTTCTAAAAACAGTTGCAAAATCCTTTCCTTCAGAATCGTTTATGATTCTGGCTTTACTAGTCAACGCAGCTTTTTGAATTTGACTGAAAGAATTTTCTAAATTATCAGTTTCAAATTTTAAAGTTGCTTCTTTTATGATTTTTTGTTCGATTTTTTCATCTACTTTAGGCGGCGGTGGAGGCGGCGGAGCATCGTTCGGACTTGGCTTTTTGTCATAAGCAACATTTTCTGCTTTTGCAGGCATTTGTACACTTTGAATTGCATAAGCTTCGTCATTTACAGCGTTTGCTTTTTTACATCCAAAAAGAATTAAAAACAAAAAAGATAAAAAGAAAATGTGACGCATAAAATTTCAATTTAGAGCTAAAACTACGATTTTTTTGTCTAATTTGATTATTAATCTTACGTTTTGAAATTTACGATTCACTTTTCTGTTCAGGATCTTGAGATTTGTTTATTTGAGCTGTAAATTTCTCAAACAACTGAATCATTTTGGTATTGATTTCTGCGTATGATAGCTTGTCCTTAGTCTGATAAAAAAGCATAATAGAATAGTTTCCATCCAGATTATCAAGAAGCAAATGTTTGTTTAAGCGGTATGTTTCTCGCAAAACTCTTTTGAAGTAATTTCTATCAACGGCTTTCTTGAAATATTTCTTAGAAACCGAAACACCAATTTTGGTTTGTTCTTCTGCATTTTCTTCCGCTGGACGGTAAACCAAACGAAGCGGATATTTAGACACCGATTTTCCATCAGAAAAAAGTAAGCCAATCGTTGTTTTGCTTTTTAAACGCTCGTTTTTAGGGTAAGTGAAGTTCATTTAATTCAGAAAAAATTTGCAAATTTTACTGCAAAGGTACAATTAAACCAGAAAAACGGTTATTGTTTTCAATTTTAATAAGTCTAAAAATATATTTATTACTTTTGCGCATTAATTTTTGAAGCATGGAAAAAATTATTTCTTATCCAATATCGGTAATTTATTATTTATTATTTGGTTTATGTTTGGCTGTTTTTCATCCCATTCAATGGATTTGTTTAAATTTATTTGGTTACCAAGCTCATAAAAAAAGTGTAGACTATTTAAATTTCTGCCTTTTAAAATGTACAAATCTTGTGGGAACAAGATATACAATCGAAAATAGAGAGACAATTCCGACAGGAGTGCCGATCATTTTTGTGGCCAATCATCAAAGTATGTACGATATAGTCGCAATGATTTGGTACTTTAGACGTTTTCATTGTAAATTTGTAAGTAAGAAGGAATTAGGAAGCGGAATTCCAAGTGTTTCTTTTAATTTGAAATACGGAGGATCTGTCTTAATTGACCGTAAAGACCCTAAACAAGCGATACCAGTTATCAAAGGCTTGTCTGAATATATCGAAAAAAATACAAGATCGGCCGTTATCTTCCCAGAAGGAACAAGAAGCAAAACAGGAAAACCAAAAGAATTCGCGCAAAGCGGTCTGAAAATTTTATGCAAATATGCGCCGTCTGCATATGTTGTACCGGTGAGTATTAATAATTCTTGGAAAATGGTAAAATTTGGTTTCTTTCCTGTTGGTTTAGGAAATCACCTGAAATTTACGGCTCATAAAGCTTTAGCTGTCAAAGATTACAAATTTGAAGAGCTTATGGAGATTACGGAAAGAGCGGTTAAAGAAGGAATAAATGAGTATAAACAGGTTTAAGTTTTAGTCCGAGCTAAAACGTACAACCCAAATCTATAATAAGTAATGTCTATAAAAAACATTAGATTAGAAGTAATGCAGTTTTTGGAAAAAAACGTGGATAGCTTCGTTGAACAGTATTTAATTCCAGTGGAAAAAATTTGGCAGCCGTCTGATTTTTTACCAAATTCTGAAGGAGAAAATTTCTTCGAAGAGGTAAGAGAGCTACGCGAGATTGCTAAAGAATTACCATACGATTTCTGGGTTACGCTTGTAGGTGATACCATCACCGAAGAAGCTTTGCCTACATATGAGTCTTGGTTAATGGATGTCGAAGGAGTAGATCAAGTAGAAAATGGTGGTAACGGTTGGTCTAAATGGATCCGTCAATGGACCGGAGAAGAAAACCGCCACGGAGATCTTTTAAATAAATACCTGTATTTGTCTGGTCGTGTGAACATGCGTGAAATCGAAATGACTACACAGCATTTAATCAACGACGGTTTTGATATTGGAACTGGAACTGACCCGTACAAAAACTTTGTATACACGAGTTTCCAGGAATTAGCAACTTACGTTTCTCACAATAGAGTAGCGCAGATCGCAAAGAAATTTGGCGATAACAAGTTGTCTAAAATGTGTAAAATGATTGCAGGTGACGAAATGCGCCACCATCATGCATACAGCGAATTTGTAACTAGAATTTTCCAAGTTGATCCAAGTGAAATGATGCTTGCTTTTCAATACATGATGAAGCAGAAAATCGTTATGCCGGCTCATTTCTTGAGAGAATCTGGACAAAAAATAAGTTCAGCATTTGAGCAGTTCTCAGATTCTGCACAGCGTATCGGGGTTTATACTGCAAATGATTATGTTGATATTATGCAGAAATTAATGAACAAATGGGAAATTGATAAAATTACCAATTTGACTGATGAGGCTGAGAAAGCACGCGATTACTTAATGAAATTACCAGCTCGTATGGCAAGAATATCAGAAAGAATCGTTATTCCACAAGAATCACACATCTTTAAATGGGTTGAACCAGCGAGATTGTAAATTTTAGATTGCAGATTTTATATTTTAGATTTAAAATTGAGTTTTGCAATTGATTTTGATATTGAAAAATGTTGATTGTTAGATTTTCAAAACTCTAACAATCAGCATTTTTTATTTAATACAAACCTTTCGTAAATCTGCTTAATGTGCATGATCTGCGAGAAATTCAAATAATATAATTCATGAATACTTCTGAACTAATAAATAAAACCATTGCTTTCGTAAAAGAAAAACTGAACGATGCCGAAGGCGGACACGATTGGTTTCATATCGAACGCGTGTATAAAAATGCACTTTTAATAGCAAAAGATACCGTTTGTGACCTAACAGTTGTCCAGCTGGGAGCTTTGCTTCATGATATTGCTGACAGTAAATTTCATAATGGGGATGAAACTATCGGTCCAAAAACAGCGAGAGCATTTTTAGAGACAGAAAATGTTTCAGAAGATATAATTACGCATGTTGTCAATATCATCGAAAATATCTCTTATAAAGGCGGAAATTTCGAAAAGAAATTCTCTTCTGTCGAATTGGATATCGTTCAGGATGCCGATCGTTTAGATGCAATTGGTGCAATTGGTGTTGCAAGGGCATTCAATTATGGCGGATTTAAAAACAGAGCTTTGTACAATCCTGAAATTGCTCCAGTAACCAATATGACAAAAGAAGAGTACAAGAAAAACAATGCTCCAACAATAAATCATTTCTACGAAAAGCTTTTACTTTTAAAAGATAAAATGAATACCGAAAAAGGAAAACAAATCGCTGCCGAAAGACATCAGTTTATGGAAACATTTCTTGCGCAGTTTTATGCTGAGTGGGAAGGGGTGAAGTAAGTTCTCAGTTTTCAGTCTCAGTTTTCAATTTTATATTCTATAGAAATACCCAGAACACTTCTACTTTAAATGCCAAGTTATAAGTAATGCGGCAAAAAAGCCTAGTATGAACCATAATAAGCGAGTAACTCTGTTATCTCTGATTATTTCTTTCTTATCTTCTGGTGACATTTTAAATGAATTTTAAAATTTCAAAAATAATATCAAAAAATATACAAATAAGATATTTACGGTTTTAAAAATATCATAATAAGACATTTTTTGAAAATGAAAAAGCTTCACAAGATTGATAAATCTCTGTGAAGCTTTTTCATTAAGTTATATTTTAAAGTTCTAATCAAAAAAAAACTTTGTCCCTCTGAACCTTTGTCTCTTTGTCCCTAAACTAAGAACACCCACAATTTCCATCGCCGCAGTCTTTTTTCTTTTTAGATTTAAAAAAGAATTTTTTGATCAGAAAAGCTACTGCAAATCCTAATATGGCGAAAGCTATAATTTGCTGAATCATAATTTTTTATTTTAAAAGTTGATACGCAATTAATGCGGTAAAATAAGCCAGTCCGCTCATTAAGACCAGCTGCATTGCAGGCCATTTCCACGAATTGGTTTCTTTTTTAGTAATAGCCAAAGTACTGGCACACTGCATAGCAAAAGCATAAAACAACAATAAAGATATTCCAGTGGCGAAATCAAATACTTTTTTCCCCGTATCTGGACGTATTTCTGCCTGCATTTTGCTTTTTATGGTCGATTCGTTATCCGTATCTCCAACACTGTAAATAGTCGCCAGTGTTCCCACGAAAACTTCACGGGCTGCAAAAGAGCTGATTAATGCAATTCCGATTTTCCAATCGTAACCCAAAGGCGCAATTGCTGGTTCGATCGCTCTTCCCATTAATCCGATATAAGAGTTTTCTAGTTTTTGAGAAGCAACTTCGTTTTCAAACTGAGTCTCATCTAAAGTTTTAGCAGCAAATCTTTCTTTTACAATAGACTCAGCTTCGTTAAAATCTTTTCCAGGTCCGTATGAAGCTAAAAACCATAAAATAACCGATATCGCCAAGATGATTTTACCTGCGCCAACAATAAATGCTTTTGTTTTCTCTACAACATTAATTCCGACATTTTTTAAAAGCGGCATTTTGTAACTCGGCATTTCGACAACAAAATACGTTTTAGAGTTTAGTTTTAAAACTTTATTCAAAATATAAGCCGATAGAATCGCCGCAACAAAACCTAAAACGTAAAGTGACATTAAGGTTAATCCTTGAAGATTTAAAATCCCGAAAACGCGTTTACTCGGAATAACCAAAGAAATAATAATAGCATAAACAGGTAATCTTGCAGAGCAAGTCGTGAATGGCGTTACTAAGATCGTAATAAGGCGTTCTTTCCAATTCTCTATATTTCGAGTAGCCATAATTGCCGGAATCGCACAAGCTGTTCCTGAAATTAAAGGCACGACGCTTTTTCCTGAAAGTCCGAACCTGCGCATTATTTTATCCATTAAAAAAACAACACGGCTCATATAACCGCTTTCTTCCAGAATCGAAATAAAGAGGAATAAAAAGGCAATCTGTGGGATGAAAATAATAACACCACCAATTCCAGGAATAATTCCCTGAGACAATAAATCGGTTAAAATGCCGCTTGGAAGTTCTGCTGCAACCCAGCTGCTTAAAGAAGCAAAAGTGCTGTCAATGAAATCCATTGGAATAGTTGACCAGCTGAAAATCGATTGAAAAATCAAAAATAAAATAGCAAAGAAAATTACGTAACCCCAAACTTTGTGCGTTAAAACGCGGTCCAATTTGGCACGAATATCTTTGGCCATCGAAGCATCTACTTTTAAACCTTCTTTTAAAACATCATTTATAAATTGGTATCTTTTGATGGTTTCTTTTTGCTGTAAACGCTTTAATTCTGAATGTGATTTTGTTAAAGTGCTTCGAACTTCATTTCGGTCTAAATTAGAAAAGTTAACATCCTGCGTAATTACCAGCCACAACTTGTACATTAATTGATTGGGAAAAGCATGTTGTAATTTTTGAAAGTATTCAGGATCAATTACTGATGCATTTAAACAAGGTTCGTTTGGAAGAGTTTTATACGAAACAATCAATTCTTTTAATTCATCAATTCCTAAACCTTTGCGAGAACTTACTAGGGCAATTTTAGTTTTTAGTTTTTCCTCTAAATACGGAATATCCAAACTAATTCCCTTTCTTTCCATACGATCAGACATGTTAATCACCAATATCGTCGGAATTTCAAGGTCTTTGATTTGTGTATAAATCAGTAAATTTCGTTTCAGGTTTTCAACATCTGTTACTACAACGGCAACATCTGGAAATAATTTGTCATTTTTATTTAGCAAAAGTTCAATAACCACACTTTCATCCATCGAACTTGCATTCAAGCTGTAGGTTCCTGGTAAATCAAGAATATTAGCTTTTATATTATGAGGTAGTTTGCAAAAACCTATTTTTTTCTCAACAGTAATTCCAGGATAATTCCCAACTTGCTGGTTAAGACCAGTTAACTGATTAAAAACAGAGGTTTTTCCAGTATTCGGATTTCCGATAAGGGCAACATTGATATTTTGAACACTCATTACAAATTGGTTTTGATAAGTTCAACTTCAATTTCGCGAGCCGTTTCGATACGAATCGCTACATGCGAACCGTTAATATCCAAATATAGAGGATCTCCAAAAGGAGCAATCTGCAGTAATTCAACTAAGCTGCCAGGAAGACAACCCATTTCTAATAATTTCAGTGGAATAAGATCGATATCAAAATCTTTGATAATGGCTTTTTCGCCTTTTTTCAGAGTGTGTATTGTATTTTGCAAGCTTATTTAGATTGAATTTAGATTGCAAAAGTAGGCAATTATTCTTTATTCCAAGGCATTTAACACCTTCTCAAATGCTAAATGTTTCTAAAAATAAGGCTTTTTACTCTTGAGAAAGGAAATCGATGTCTTCTAAAAGACGTTTTATGTCTTCTTTGTTTGTTCCGTCATAAAAACCTCTAACGCGGCGTTTTTGATCTACCAAAACAAAATTCTCTGTATGAACCATATCGTACAACTGGTCTGGTCTTCCGAGTTTAACTGCCAAGTACGATTTTCTGGCCATTTTGTAGATTTCTTTTTTATCTCCTGTAACCAAATTCCATTTGCTGTCGACAACGCCATATTTTATAGCGTAGGCTTTTAAAACAGAAACACTGTCAACTTCTGGGAAAACCGTATGAGAAAGCAGCATTACTTTGGGATTGTTTAAAACAGCCTTTTGAACATCAACAAGATTCGTTGACATTTTTGGACAGATAGATCCGCAGGTTGTAAAGAAGAAGTCTGCAACATAAATTTTTCCTTCGTAATTTTTCTGTGTAATGGTATCGCCGTTTTGGTTTACAAATGAAAAATCGGCAATTGTGTGGTATTTGCTTTTATATTGAATGGTACTGTCTACCAATTCAGGATTTACATCGGCTGGATTATAAATTGGCAGAGTCTTTTTAGGTTTTAAGGCAGAGTAAAACAAAGATATCGTAACAACCGAAAACACTATTAAAACAATAAAGAATTTGCGGTATTTGTATAAAAGCGATTTCATAAAAATAATTTGGCGCAAAAATACAAAAAGCAGATTTTAAAAACTTTACTCGAATATTTTTTTAACAGCCTTTTGTAACTTTTACGATCAATATGCAACTAATTGATTAGTTAAAAATTCATGTTTGTGAAATTTATGTGTCTTTATGATTTTCCAGTTAGAATTTTAACACAATTTTAGAAATAATAACAATATGTTTGTATTTTCCCTTAAACCATAAACTTTTATGAAAAAACAATTTGCTAAACCTGTGTTTGGTGTCATATCTGCAATGTTTTCTTTAACAGCAGTTCAAGCCCAAGACGCAGCCTCAAAGGAACCAGGTATCAATGTATCTTATATGGATACTAAAGTTAGCCCAAGTCAGGATTTTTTTAAATATGTAAACGGAACTTGGCTTCAAAAAACAGAAATTCCAAGTGATCGTACAACATGGGGAAGTTTTAATGAGCTGATTAAAAGAACTGACAAAGATGTAATGACAGTTTTAAAAGATGCTTCTAAAAACCCAAAATACAAGTCAAACACTGATCAGGGAAAAGCTGTTAACTTATTCAATACCGTTTTAGATTCTGTTGGAAGAAATAAAAGAGGTATTGAACCACTTAAACCGTATTTGAAAAAAATTGACGCTATTAAAAATGTTGCTGATGTTCAGAAATATTTAGTGGAAATGGAAAAAGAAGGCGGTTCTGGATTTTTCGGAATTTACATTGGAGCTGATGATAAAAACAGTTCTAAAAATTCTGTAAATCTTTCTCCAAGCCAATTGGGTCTTCCAGACAAAGATTACTATACTTCTGATGATAAAGATTCTAAAGAAAAACGTGCTAAATATGAATTACACGTGGCTAGAATGCTTCAGTTTATTGGAGAATCTCCAGAAAAAGCAAAACAAAGCGCTGCTGAAATCTTAGCTTTAGAAACAGAATTATCTCAGCCAAGATTAAACAGAGTTGAAAGACGCGACAGCCGTTTGCAATACAATCCGATGACAATTGCTGATATTCAAAAATTGACGCCGGCAATTAAATGGAACGAATACTTTACTGGTTTAGGAATTACTAAATTGGATACTGTAATTGTAAGCGAGCCTAAATACATGACTGCTTTGCAAACTGTTTTTAAAGAAAACAAAGTAGGGCAGTGGAAAGAATATTTGAAATGGGATTTATTAAACAGCGCTGCAAGCCAGCTTTCATCAGATATTGATAATGCTAATTTTGATTTTTACAGCAAAACATTAAGAGGTGCAATAAAACAACTTCCAGCTGAAGAAAGAGCACTTGCAGTAGTAAATCGTAGTGTTGGAGAAGCTCTTGGAAAACTTTATGTAGAAAAATTATTTCCTGCTGAAGCAAAAGAGAAAGCTCAAAAAATGATTCAGAATGTGATTCTGGCTTACAAAAACAGAATCAATTCTTTGACTTGGATGTCTCCAGAAACAAAGGTAAAAGCTGTTGAGAAATTGAATAAAATCACCATCAAAATTGGATATCCTGATAAATGGAAAGATTATTCTGCTTTAACAATTAAAAGCACTGCAGAAGGCGGAACTTATTTTGATAATTCAAAAAATTTATCAAAATGGGCTTTCAAAAAAAGCATCGATAAATTAAGCAAACCAGTTGATAAAACAGAATGGGGAATGTCTCCTCAAACGGTAAATGCATATTACAATCCGTCTTATAACGAAATTGTATTCCCTGCAGCAATCTTACAACCGCCATTTTACAATTACCAAGCTGACGAAGCCGTTAATTATGGTGGAATCGGTGCTGTAATTGGACACGAAATTTCTCATGGATTTGATGATTCTGGTGCACGTTACAATGCTGAAGGAAATCTAGTAGACTGGTGGACAGATGAAGATTTGAAACAATTTACAGCTCTAGGAACAGATTTAGCAAATCAATACAGCGCGCTTGAGCCATTGCCAGGAGTGCATGTTGATGGTCATTTTACTTTAGGTGAAAACATTGGAGATTTAGGCGGAATCAATGCTGCTTATGATGGTTTACAATTGTACCTAAAAGAAAATGGTAATCCAGGTTTAATCGACGGATTTACGCCAGAGCAACGTTTCTTTATTTCTTGGGCTACCGTTTGGAGAACAAAAACTAGAGACGAAGCGATCAAAAACCAAGTAAAAACAGATCCGCACTCTCCAGGAATGTACAGAGCTTATGTGCCAATCCAGAATGTTGATGCTTTCTACAAAGCTTTCGATATTAAGAAAGGTGATAAAATGTATGTTGAACCAGAAAAACGAGTTAAAATCTGGTAATCGATTTTAATAATAAAAAAAGGGCGGTTTCGAATTTCGGAACCGCCCTTTTGCTTTACTATTTTATTCGTTTTTAAACTTGAGATATGAGTAATTATTCCCAGTTATCATTTCGTAGGAATGTTTCGTCGGTAGAAAAAATATTGACGAACCCATTTATTTACGTTCCGTAGGAACATTTGATATGTTAGACCGTTAAAATTTATATCAAAATCAAACGGTCCTATGGAACGTAAATGGATTATAATATAATTTTTACCGATCAAATGTTCCTACGGAACATCATTGTGCTGTTATTTCAAATTACTATAAATGTAAGCTTCAATAGCTTTCAATTCTTCATCAGACATTGACTGCGTAATTGCAAAATTGGTTTTCATAACCTCAAACTGGCTCGGGTCGACAATTGGTTCTCCTTTTCCTTTTAAGAAAGTCACAATATCGCCATTTTTATCTTTGTAGATTTTGGCAATTTCTTTAATACTTGGTCCAATCACTTTTTGATCAGGCTGATGGCATGCAACGCAGTTTCCAGTTCCTTCAAAAATTTGTTTTCCAAGTTCTTCTGGAGTTTTGGCTTTCGCCGATTCTCCTTCAGAATACGATTCTGTTGTTGAGGTATTGGTCTCAGAACTTTCTTTTTTACAAGAGGCAAACGCTAAAACGGCAGCTAAAAATAAAACCTTTCTCATCTTTATTTATTTAATAAAACTGCGGCTTCTTTTGCGAAATAAGTCGAGATAATACTAGCGCCCGCACGCTTAATGCAATATAGTTGCTCTATCATAATTTTGTCATGATCCAGCCATCCTCTTTCTGCTGCGGCCTTTACCATTGCGTATTCGCCAGAAACTTGGTAAACCGCTACAGGAACATGAACAGCGTTTTTTACTTCGCGGACAATATCCAAATACGCAATTCCAGGTTTTACCATTACGATATCTGCACCTTCCTCAACGTCTAATAATGCTTCACGAATTCCTTCAATTCGGTTAGCATAATCCATTTGGTATGTTTTTTTATCTTTTGGAATATCTTGTGTGTCAACTGGAGCAGAATCTAAAGCATCGCGGAAAGGTCCGTAAAATGCCGAAGCATATTTTGCACTGTAACTCATAATTCCCACATTATGATGTCCGTTTTCTTCCAACGCTTTTCTGATCGCCAAAACGCGTCCATCCATCATGTCACTTGGCGCTACAAAATCGGCACCAGCTTCTGCATGGCTTAAACTCATACGAGTTAAAGCGTCTACAGTAGCATCATTTATTAACTGGCCTTTTTCGATAATTCCGTCATGACCGTAAATAGAATACGGATCAAGAGCCACATCTGGCATAACGATCATTTCTGGAACAGCATCTTTAATTGCGCGGATAGTTTGCTGCATTAAACCGTCTTTGTTCCAAGCTTCAGTTCCTTTATTGTCTTTTAAGTTGTCGCTTACTTTTACATAGATGTTTACCGCTTTAATACCTAAATCCCAAGCTTCTTTAACTTCTTTGATCGTGTTGTCCAGTGAATGACGGTAAATTCCCGGCATTGACGGAATAGCAGATTTAATGTCTTTTCCCTCTGCAACAAACATAGGAAGCATAAAATCCTGCGGACTTAAACTGGTTTCACGAACTAGAGAACGAATAGATTCATTGGTTCTTAAACGACGGTTTCTTTGTAATGGAAACATATAAATTTAGATTTAGATTTTAGATTTCAGATTGCGACCTGATTTTGAAAGCAGATTGATTAATCCTTGTTACTAAAATTGATGTTGTTCTTTTTTTGTTTTTGTAGATTTTTACTTTTTATGAAAGTGCTGCAAAGTTAAAGAAAAAGGAACAGAATAAGGAGTTTACGCTAATAGAGAATGAGTTAATATTATCTAAAAATTTGGATGAATATTATTATTTGAAGTAGATTTGCAAAATTAGGAAAAATCTTAAAAAAAATGATTGTAATACGGGGTTAAAGATGTATTTCATAATGTTTGTAGCTTAGCTTATTTACAAATGAGGAATAATTATAAAAATTAAAAAATGAAAATAATAGAAGTTTTAGAAACTATTAAAAACAGTCTTAATTGTAAACTTGAAAAAAGAGAATTTCTTTTGAAAGACAATCTGGAATTACCTTCAGATTTAAAATATTTTTATGAAAACTATGATTCTCTAGAATTGTTTTTTGATAAACCATATGGAATTAGAATTGTTTCTTTAAATGAATTTACTCCAACAAATAAGAAGTTGTATCCAGAAGATGATGTAATATGGGAAGAATTAGAAGAAGACATTAGTAATGAATGGTATCTTATTGGTGAGTCTGAACAATTGGGTCAATATATAAGTATTGATTTGAGAAAATCTCATTTAGGATATTGCTATGATAGTTATCTAGAAACGCATGCAACGCCAGATGAAAGTATGATAATTGCTAAAAGTTTTACAGAATTGTTAGAAAAATTATATTCTAGTAATGGAGATTGTTGGTTTTGGTTAGACGATGATTTTGAGTCTTATGGAGATGCTTACGATGAAGAATAGATATCGTAGATTTTGCAATCAGTACCGGCAAAGATTAATTTTTTGTTTTGAGAATTATTATTATGAATCACTATTGCGGGCACGGATTGCAAATATACGCGATCGGGTTTTAAGCAGTCTTAAATTTTATAAATGAAAACAAGAAAGATCAGTGAAGGTTATGTTTGGAGATTCTGGGCTTTTATGGGTGAAGGATATGAAATACCTTCTGAAATATTAGGCTTAAATTTAAATAATCCTTCAAGTATTGAAAAGCTGGTTAATGAGTTTTTAGTTTCAGAATTAAAAACGGAAGATATTTCTTGGCAATTTAGGTTTAAGGAAAGTTTTAGATTTGCTATTAATTTCTGGACAGATTATCAACTTAAAAGCGCTTACGAACAAACTTTAGCTCAAATTAGTCTACCAACACAAATTTCAATAAGAGATTTTTACATTTTAGTTTGGAAGAAGTTGTTTGATAATGAAGCATATAATATCGATGATAAATCACTTTATGAAGATATTGGACCAATTTAAGAAACTTTACTGCCAGAATTTAGAAGAAATAAGGTTTTTAAAATATTTCCATCTAAATTTGCTAAATGAAGAAATTTCTCGCTTTATTTTGCTGTCTGCTCTTAACAAGTTGTTTTGAGATAACAGAAAGAATCAAACACCACGACGATCAAAGTGGCGAATATACTCTTATGATCGACTTTTCTCGATCTTGGTTTAAAACCAAATCGGCTATTTTTTTGGAAGAAGTCGATGGCGTTAAAATCCCAAACGAACAGGAAATTGCACAAAAACTGGAAGACTTTAAATCTAAAGCTTCAAAAATTGAAGGAATTTCAAACGTTACCACAAAAACAGATTTTGATAATTACGTTTTCATCATCAAACTCAATTATGCTAATCTAAAAGCATTAAATGCTGTTGTTAATACAATCAACAATCAGCGTGATCAAATTCACT
This sequence comes from Flavobacterium sp. SORGH_AS_0622, assembly GCF_030818825.1. NCBI lineage: Bacteria > Pseudomonadati > Bacteroidota > Flavobacteriia > Flavobacteriales > Flavobacteriaceae > Flavobacterium > Flavobacterium sp. SORGH_AS_0622. Next base: position 5,036,860 of record NZ_JAUTAX010000001.1, on the reverse strand, counting down.
TTAGCGGAAGCGGCAAAAATTTTGAAAGAATAGCCTCTTATCCAATTCCAGAAAAAGTCATAAACGACCCGAAGAAAAAGAAAGACCTTGAAGAAGCCAGCATTATCGCTATTTATAGTTTTGACAAAGACATTCTTTCTGTAAACAATTCGAACAGTAAAATTTCTGCAAACAAAAAGACCGTTTTTTTAAAACAAAGTATGTACAGTGTTCTTAAAAAATCGACCCTCATGAATAATACCATCCAATTAAAGCCTTAATTATGAAGCATTTTTACACTCTATTTTTATTATTCGCCACGTATTTGACTTTTGGTCAGATCAATACATCCAAATACGATTATTTTGTACAATTCAACGGAAACCAGCTTTCTAAAAAAGTGAGTGTTTCAGAAGTTCTAAATCATCCATTAGTAAGCAAATACAGCAGTAAAAAGCCAGACTTTGATTTCAGTAAATATACTTCGCTGATACATTTAGATCAGAAAATAACAATCCATGGAAGTTTCATGGATAGTATTCCGTATTACCAAGTTACTATTCCCATAAAAAGTAAAGAGGCCCTTAAACAATTTTTAATCAAAGAATTTAAGATCGACAACAGCAATGATTCGATTGCGGGAATTGAAGATTTCGGAAATTATTCTGTTTTGACCGTAAAAGGTAAGAAGAGATCGATGGTATGGAATGATAATTATCTAGTAGTATTAGAATTAACGAAACGATTTTCTAAAAATGTTTATGATTTACAGCCGCCAGTTGTAACCGATTCTATTTATTCTGACGAAAGTTATACAGATCCTGCAGCTGTTCCAGAAAATGAAGTACAAATTGTTGAGGCACCAATAGTAATTGATGTACCTGCAGCAATGGAAAACTCGGCTCAAGAAGAATATTTGTACGACGGAAATCCTTATGAAGAATATACTTTGCAGCAGGCAGAATTTGATCGAAATCTTGCCGAAAAACAAAGTGAAATTATAAAAGCATTATTTGAAAATGGTTTTACTGCACCAAGTTCATCCAAAATAAACGAGTCGGCAGATATTTCGTCTTGGGTAGATTATGGCGGAGCAATTTCGAGTTTGTACTCGGCATACAATTATCCGACGGCTATATTTGGCGGTTATGACAAATTCCTGCCGATGCAGAAAAATTTCGGAAATTTTATAAAAGGAATTAATGTTGATTTCTATTTTGATAATGACAATGCCCGAATCGAAGAAGTTATTGAATATTCTAAAGAGATTGCAGCCGTCGTGAATAAAATAAGCGATAGAAAAATCAATAAAAATATTTTTAATTATTTCCCGTCTGAAAAGCCATTGGCTTTCGCATCGTATCATATTAATACAAAAGCAGCTTTAGAAAGTTTTCCGTCTTTAACTTCCGAAATATTCCAGAATCCAAAATTTGGAAAAGAAGATATTACAATAATTACAGATTTGATTACGACAATTGTTGATGAAGAAGCCACGGCGAAACTTTTTGACGGTGATTTAAGCGCGTTTTTGTACGGAATGAAAGATGTTGAGGTAATGACCAAAAAATACGGTTACGACGAAAATTATGAAGAAACGGTGACGGAAGAAAAAGTAAAAAAATCAATTCCGTTATTTTCTGTAATTTTTACTTCTACGCATCCAACATTTGGAGACAAACTTTTGCAATTGGGCGTACGCAAAAAAGTATTAAGTCAAAACGGGAATCATTATCAAATTGTCGGAACAAAAGAGTATGGTGATATTTTTATCCTGAAAGACAAAGATGTTGTCGTTGTTGCCAATACAATGGATTATTTTAATAATGGAAGAGGATCTTTTGTAAAAGAAACAAAGAAAGATTTGAGTAAAAATTACATCTTCGGAAAACTGCATATTGCACAAACCGTAAATGCATTTGGCAAAAATGCAAAAGAATCAGATTTGGTTCGATTCAATAAAATTTCGGCTCAGTTTTCGGACATTACAACAGAATCGCCAAAGAAACTAATCGATAATAAATTGAAATTCATATTCAAATTAAACGCTCTAAAATCTGATAAAAACATCATTTTACAAACATTAGATTTGGCAGACGAAATGACTTCGAAATAATCTTGGTTATTATAAAAATTCAAAAGCCCGAAAATTAGATTTTCGGGCTTTTTTATAGCATAAAATGATTTTTTTATGTGATCGAAGCCTCATAGATTTCTTTGATTGTTTTGCCCAGTACGGCATTAAAATCATCATCAGACTGTCCAGCAGAAAGACCTTCGGATAATGCTCTTGAAAAACTGGCAATCAATCCGTGGTTTTGAGCGAGTTTTTCATTGGCCTCTTCTCTCGAATATCCGCCAGACAAAGCCACAACACGCACCACATGCGGATTCGATATCAGCTCTTTATAAAAATCATTTACTGTCGGGATAGAAAGTTTCAGCATTACTTTTACCTCTTTGTCTAAAGAATTAAGCTGTTTTATGATTTCTTGTTTTAGAATTGCTTCAGATTTTTCTTTGTCAGCACTGTAAATATCAATTTCAGGTTCAATAATCGGAATAAGCCCTTTATTAAAGATTTGCAAACCCACTCTAAATTGCTGTTCTACAATATCGCGTATCCCATCAGGATTTGCTTCTTTAATTACCGAGCGCATTTTGGTTCCAAAAATATTGCGTTCTACTGCTCTTGTCAATAAGTCATCTAAATTTGGAATTGGTTTCATCAATTGTACGCCGCTGGCAAGATCAGTAAGTCCTTTATCTACTTTTAAAAACGGAACTATATTTTTTTTCTCCCACAAATAATCAGCAGTCCATTGACCGTCGATTTTACGGTCCATAGTATTTTCAAATAAAATCGCACCGAGAATATAGTCACTTTCAAAAGCAGGACTTTTAATAATCCTCGTTCTCATTTCATGTACAAGTGTGTACATTTCTTCATCATTTGAGTAGCTGCTTTCCTCAACGCCATATTGCGATAATGCTTTTGGTGTACTACCACCGCTTTGATCTAATGCCGCGATAAATCCTTTTCCGGAATGCATGCGATTTAATTGGTCTTCATTCACATTTTCCATAATAATGAAATTTTAATTTGTAATAAATACCTGTTAAATTAAGCAATTTTTATCGTATTTCTTGCTTTAAGGTCTGAGATTTCTCAAAGCCCGATTTTATCATTGACTTTATCGTAAACTTCTTTTACTTTTTTTGGAGGATCAAATCGGTAGCCTACAGAAAATCTTAAAGTAGCAATATTATCATTTAACCGTGGATCGACTTTTTCGTCTTGAGCAAAACCTACGGTATTAAGACTTGCGAAAGCAAAGAAACGATCGTTATTATAAGCCAGCTTTAAATTAAAATCTGCTTGATATAAGGCAGAAGTATCTCCGTCGACATCATTAAGTCCAGCTCCCAAAGCAATTCCAGCACCAATTAAAACGCGGTCGCTGATGACAAAGTTATAGAAATAAGAAGGTGCTAAAGTAAACACATAGAAATCGCCAGGAGACGAATCGGGAGTGTTTAAGTCTAAATTGGTGTAGTAAAAGGAGAAAGTCGGAATAAAACTTCCAGAACTCTTAGTCTGCCATTCGTTTTGACTGACCAACGTTTTAAAAGAGAATTTATCATTGAAAATATAAGATGTCGATCCGCCGATTTTGGTAGTACGCATATTGGGAAGCTGCGCATTTATATTATTGTCGCTGATATAAAATCCTTTTTGATTAATGAAAGTAAACGACTGCATCCATTTTTTATAATAAAAACGGGTGTTGAAATTAAAATTCTTGGAATGAGAATCGCCTTTGTTGCCACCCAAAAATTTAGGAGCGAAACCAAGACTAACATCAATAATTTTATAATTTAAATTAAAACCAATCTGCTCTCTCCTGTTCGGAATTAGATTGACATATATTTTCGGTTCCTGGCCATCCGAAGCAATCTGGAAACTATTTGAAGTATCTAAATAATAAATACTGACAGTAATTTTATCATCATAAGATTTAAAATACGGATTATGCAACGAATCGTTTTGAGCAAAACAACCCAAAATGCTGGCAAAAAACGCTATGTAAATCAGTTTTAAACACATAGAGACATAGTTTTTAGATAATTTGAAAAAGACGTTTCACTCAAAATGAATCACATAGTAGTATGTGAAAAATTATGATTTTCTAAAATCACCCCTAAGATAAGTGTTTAAATCTATGTTTCTATGTGTTAAATAATATATTAAACCCAATCAATAGGATTTTCCAATACATTAAGCAATTTTTCTTCCTCGCTTCCTGCTTCTGGATGATGATCATAAACCCACTGCACATGCGGAGGAAGACTCATCAAAATACTTTCAATTCTTCCGTTGGTTTTTAATCCGAATAAAGTTCCTTTATCATGTACCAAATTAAATTCTACATAACGGCCACGACGGATTTCCTGCCAGTTTCTGTTTTCTGAAGTATATTCTAAATTTTTTCTTCTTTCTACAATCGGAACGTAAGCTTCAAGGAAACTATTACCAACTTCGGTTACGAAATTGTACCAATCTTCCATCGACATTTGCTCATTTGCTTTGCAATAATCAAAAAACAAACCGCCAAGGCCGCGGGCTTCATTTCTGTGAGCGTTCCAAAAATAAGAATCGCATTGTTTTTTATATTTTGGATAAAACTCTGGATTATGTTTGTCGCAGGCTGTTTTACACGTTTGATGAAAGTGTTTTGCATCTTCCTCAAACAAATAATACGGCGTTAAATCCTGTCCGCCGCCAAACCATTGCTGAATTACTTTTCCAGACTCGTCATACATTTCAAAATATCTCCAATTGGCGTGGACAGTAGGAACCATAGGGTTTTTCGGGTGAATGACCAAACTTAATCCACAGGCAAAGAAATCTGCTTCGCCAACACCAAACATTTTCTGCATCGTTTCTGGAAGTTTTCCGTGAACGGCTGAAATGTTTACACCGCCTTTTTCAAAAACTCCCGAGCCTTCGTGACCGTTTTCAATAACGCGAGTTCTTCCACCGCCGCCTTCTGGACGTTTCCAAAGATCTTCACGGAATTTTGCAGTTCCGTCAATTGCTTCTAAACCAGTGCAGATTTGATCTTGTAATTGTTGTATGTATGCGTAAAATTTATCTTTCATGATTTTGTGTATTCTGATTTAAGAAGTCCAAAATAAACGGAGTTTTGCAATTCGCCATCACCATTTCTAAATTCGTCTCTTAAAATTCCTTCTTGTTTAAAATTATGTTTCAATGCGATTTTTTGACTTGCCAGATTAATTTCAGAAGTGCAGATGAAAACCTTATTAATTTTCAATTCATTGAAACAAAATTCAAGTGCATCTGAAACCATTTTTGAGGTAATTCCTTTTCCTTGAAAATCTTCGTCGATAAAATAACCCAATTCACATTTAGAAATGCGGTAATCGATAGTTTTTACACACAGATAACCAATAAGGTTATTGGTTTCAGTTTCTCTTGCGTAAAAATAATATCCTTCGCTATTTTTTTCTTTATCTCTACTAACCGATATAAAGTTTTCGGCATTTTTTGGTGAGTCAGAATTAGCTAGCGTGACAGGGAAAGTGTGTCCGATATGATTTCTATTCTTATCAATTAATTTATAAAATTCTTCGGGAAGAATATTTTCAATTCGGTCTATTTTCCAATCTGTAAAACTCATTTTTATTTGTCTTTTAGAGAAGTAATTTTCGAATTTATCCCAAAAGAAAAAACCTTGCTTTCTTGTTGGATGTATTGGTAAATGGCAAGTGATTTTCTTAAGAAATCAAATTGCTTTTCCTGAGATAAACTCACCAGAATATCTGCAAATTGCTCTTGTTGGTTCCAGTCTAAATGACATCGCTGTAACAAAATAATCAATTCTTCTTCAGGAATTTCAATTGTTCTTTCTAGACTTAATCCAAAACTTTTTAACTGCTCATCGATAAGACTTGTATCTTCAGCATTCCAAAACTTTGGAACAAAAACCAAAGCGTGCAAAGTCTTTAGAGTATTCTCTATTCTAATGCTTTCTTCGTCTCTTAGGCCTTTGTTTAACATCTTGATTTAAATTAATTATATTCTTTATTCAAAATATACCCTATTATCTATAGTTAGTTGGAGATAAATGAAGTTTATTAAAAGAATTAAAGTTGGAAGCCAGGCTAATCCAATAAGTTTAAAATATGATGATTGATTTTTAATTTTATTATAGTCAATATGGGCTAAAATATAAAAAGTATACAGTAATGGCAAAACAAAGGAACCAGCTGTATAGATAAATATTTCAAACATTTGCTTTTCTCCTGATAGAGAATAATTACCAAAAGCAAAAGTACTGATTACATTATACCACCAAATAAGGAACAAAAACAATAGAACTACATTAAACCCGATGAAGTTAGAACTCATCTTTTCAATTTTAGCATTATCATTTTCTTGTTCCATAGTTATATATTTTAAATTTCAGTCTCAACTTTAAAGCTGAGACTGAAAACCGAGACCGAGAACTTTAAAACTATTGCCCGTATTCCTTCACTGCGTCTATAAACGCTTGTGCGTGATCTACAGGGATATTAGGTAAAATTCCGTGACCTAAATTTACGATATATTTGTCTTTTCCGAATTCGTCGATCATTTCGTGAACCATTTTTTTGATAGTCGGAATTGGAGAAAGTAATCTTGACGGATCAAAATTTCCTTGCAAAGTAATGTTACCACCTGACAAATAACGAGCATTTCTAGCCGAACAAGTCCAGTCAACTCCTAATGCAGAAGCTTTACTTTTACCCATTTCGCCAAGAGCAAACCAACATCCTTTTCCGAAAACAATAACCGGTGTAATTTCAGCTAAAGCATCAACGATCTGGTTGATATATTTCCATGAAAACTCTTGATAATCAACAGGAGAAAGCATTCCTCCCCAAGAATCAAAAATCTGAACAGCATTAACTCCAGATTTTACTTTTTCTTTTAAGTATAAAATTGTTGTGTCTGTAATTTTTTGCAATAATGTATGCGCTGCAACTGGATTTGAAAAACAAAAACCTTTTGCAGTATCAAAGCTTTTAGAGCCTTTTCCTTCAACAGCATAACAGAAAATTGTCCAAGGCGAACCAGCGAAACCAATTAAAGGCACTTCGTCGTTCAGCATTTCCTTAGTCAATTTAACAGCATCAAAAACGTAACCCAAAGTTTCATTTACATCAGGAACAATAACTTGATTTACTTGTTCCATTGTACGGATTGGATTTGGAATAATTGGTCCCAAATTGTCCTTTAATTCTACGTGAATTCCCATTGCACGAGGAACAACTAAAATATCAGAAAACAAAATCGCTGCGTCTGGAGCAATTCTGCGAATTGGCTGTACTGTAATTTCGGCCGCAAGTTCTGGAGTTTCACATCTCGTGAAAAAATCATATTTATCACGTAAAGCTCTAAATTCAGGTAAATATCTTCCTGCCTGGCGCATCATCCATACTGGCGGACGTTGAACTGTTTCTCCTTTTAATGCTTTTAAAAATAGGTCGTTTTTTAACATTTTTTTCTTGCTTTAGGCTTTAAGCTTTAGGCTTTAAGCTGTTTTAACTATGATTTTTTGCTTCTGGCTTTATCGCCTAAAGCTTATTGCTTTAATTATTTATATTCGTGAATTACGTCTTCAATTACATCTTCAATTGTTGGCTGATCTGCAACGATGATATTCTTTGTTGTTTTTGACAAAGCTTCTGCCGTTGTATCGCCAATGCAGAAACAGATTTCTTTTTTAATTGTATTCTCTTTCAAATAACTTTCAACGCCAGACGGACTAAAAAATAAGATTGCATCAACAGCTGTATTTATTTTTTGAGGCTGTAAAGAGGTGTCGTAAACCTGAATTTCGTTGAGTTCTATTCCAGCTTCTTTTAAGGCGTTTGGCAAAGTATCTCTTCTAAGGTTACCGCTGAAAAAAGTATAACTTTCATTTCTGTAAATTAAAGTGATAATTTCGGCCAAATCGGAGGCGTAACCTGTGTAAGCCACAACATTAAAGCCATTATCGCTTAAAAGCGTTTTGGTTTTAAGGCCAACGCAATACACATTTTTTTTCTTTAACTGCTCTGAGTCGGAATGAGATAAAACGCTGTGAACAGCATTCTGACTCGTGAAAATTAAACTTTCGTTGAGGTTTTTAAATTCGAAAGGTTTGTTTTCGGTTTTAATGAAATCGGCTTCGATTAGATCAAAGCCGCCTTTTTTCAACTCTTCTTTTTGAAGAGGAGATAATATTTTAGTAGATAATATCTGAATTGATTTCGCCATTATTTTTTCAGGGATTCTTTAATCTTTTGCATTAATTCCGTTCCTCCATTATTCAAAATCTCCTGTGCCGAATGAAAACCTAATTTTTTCCATTCTGAAATATCGACTGTTTTATTGATTTCTAATTTTTGTTTTCCGTCAATAGAAAGTAAAACACCTTGAAAATGTAAAGTATCTTGATCTTCATTATAAGTTACCAAAGCACCGATTGGGGCAGTACAACCACCTTCAAGAGTTCTTAAAAACTGACGTTCGATATAAGTGCAGATTTCAGTTTCGATATGATTTAACTGCGAAAGTGCATCAAGCGTATAATTATCATTTTCCATTGCTACAACAAGCATTGCTCCTTGTGCCGGCGCGGGAATCATCCAATCTAAATTAATGTAGTTTTCAGGTTTTAAGTTAATGCGCTCCAGACCTGCAGCGGCAAAAACAGCTCCGTCCCAATCATTATCCTGAAGTTTCTGCATACGGGTATTCACGTTTCCGCGTAAATCAACTACAGTATGGTTTGGATATTTGTTAAACCACTGTGCCTGGCGTCGTAAACTTCCTGTTGCAATCGTGCTTGGTTTATCTCCAAAATCAGCATTTCCTTTGTGAACCAAAATGTCTAAAACATTTGCTCTTTCTAAAACAGCCGCTTGAACAATTCCTTTTGGTAAAGCCGTTGGAACATCTTTCATAGAATGTACCGCAATATCAATATCGCCATTAATCATGGCAATGTCCAGCGTTTTTGTAAAAATTCCAGTTATACCAAGTTCATAAAGCGGTTTATCCAGAATAATATCGCCTTGAGATTTTACAGCAACAATTGAGGTTTTATAACCCAAGTCGTTTAATTTCTTTTCGACAGTATGTGCCTGCCAAAGTGCTAATTCGCTGTCACGAGTTCCAATTCTGATTGTTTTTTCAGCCATGTTATGTTTCTTGAACCATATAAGTTATATAAGTAAATTTAAGTAGTTTGGGTAAAACACAGTTTTTAAATGAACTTATATAACTTATATGGTTTAAAATTTTATTTAAGATGCTTTTATTTTGAAGACTTTCTCGATCCATTCGATGCTTTCATCGACCATTGTATCGTCGTCTTTTAAATGATTTGCGAAATGAGTAGTGATTTTTTGAATGATTCTATTGCTTATGATTTCAGCTTGTGCTTCATTAAAATCAGCGATTTTTTTACTTTGGAAATCTAATTCAGAAGCTTTGATCGCGTTCAATTTGTCTTTTAAAGCATTGATGGTCGGCGCAAATTTTCGGCCTTTCATCCAAACAACAAATTCTTCTTTGATTTCTTCGATGATTGCTTCCGCAGCAGGAATGTGTAATTTTCTGTTTTCCAATGTTTCATCTGTCAATTGCGACAAATAATCCATGTGAATTAAAGTTACGCCTTCTAATTCCTCTACGTTTTCGTTAACGTTTTTCGGAATCGACAAATCCAGAATCAATAGCGGTTTTTTAAGATTTAAAATTGCTTTGTCAACTGTTGGGTTTTGAGCACCAGTTGCTACAACAACAACATCTGCCTTTTGAAGTTCTAAATGTAATTCAGAATAATCTTTAACAATCAAATTTAGTTTTCCAGCCAATTTCTCAGCTTTATCTTTAGTTCGGTTGATTAAAGTAATATGTTCGTTTTTAGTATGTTTTACTAAATTCTCGCAAGTATTTCTCCCGATTTTTCCTGTTCCGAAAAGCAAAATGTTTTTATTGCTGATATCCTCAACATTTTTAAGAATGTATTGAACAGATGCAAAAGAAACAGAAGTTGCGCCAGAGCTAATTTCGGTTTCAGTTTTAATTCTTTTACTTGCCTGAATCACCGCGTTAACCAATCTTTCCATAAAAGCATTGGCTAAGCCCATTGATTTTGAATGGATAAAAGAAGTTTTGATTTGAGATATAATTTCAAAATCGCCTAAGATCTGACTGTCTAAACCAGTTCCTACGCGAAATAAATGATTGATTGCTTCTTGATTTTTATAAACGAAACCAACTTTTTGAAAGGCGTCAACAGAACCGTTGCTGTTGTCGCAGATCAATTTAATTAATTGAAATGGATGTTCTGCAAAACCATAAATTTCGGTTCTGTTGCAGGTTGAAGTGACAATTAAACTTTCTATTCCTTCAGTTTTAGCTTGTTCCAGCAAACGCGTTTTCGCCACTGCGTCCAAACTAAATTGACCTCTGACCTCAGCATCAGCTTTTTTATAACTCAGACCAACTGAGTAAAAATAAAGGTGTTTCGGTACGTTATTGTTTTCCATAAATTCACTTTCATAAAAGTGCAACAAAATTATTACTATACTATTGATAAAAGTAACGCTGAAAGTACTTTTTGTATCGCTGCATGTTTTTTTGATTCTAAACATCTGTTTTTATGCAAAAAGCAGTACTTTTGTAGCAAAATCAAGTCGTTTGAAACGATTTGTTTAGAGTCATTCTAAATAACATTTTGACGGAGGTTTGATTTTAGTCCAAAAAAAATATCGCTATGAGTTCTCAAGAAGTTATAAAAATTGAAGACGACTTTACGCTGATTCGTTTTCAAAACGATGGTTCTGAGCCTTTTTATGCACAGCACGAAATAGGTACCGGCCTGATACAGTTTCACTTCGGGATAAAAGGCAACGCCAAATTTTTATTCAATCAAGGCAATTATGCTTTAGAATTGAAAGAAGAAAAATCGCTGCTTTTGTATAATCCGCAGAAAGAATTACCGCTTAATTTAGAATTGGCACCAAACTCTTGGGTGATTTCTGTAATTGTTTCCATCAAAAAATTTCACGCGTTGTTTTCTGCAGAAGCCGATTATATTACTTTTCTAAGTCCTGATAATAAGGATAAAAAGTATTATAACGAAGGAAATATTAGTCCGTCGATGGCAATTGTTTTGAGTCAGTTGTTTCATTACAATCTTCATCCATCCATAAAAAACCTTTATTATAAAGGAAAAGGATACGAATTATTGAGTTTGTATTTTAACAGAACCGAAGATCCAAACGCAGAACAATGTCCGTTTTTAATTGATGAAGATAACGTTCTGAAAATTCGAAGAGCCAAAGAAATCATCATTGCGAATATGGCCGAACCGCCAGGATTGCAAGAATTGGCAGATGAAATTGGTTTGAATTTGAAGAAACTCAAAATGGGTTTCAAACAAATTTACGGCGACACGGTTTACGGTTTCCTTTTCGATTACAAAATGGACTTCGCTCGAAAACTTTTAGACAGCGGTTCTTATAATGTAAACGAAGTGGGGTTGAAAATTGGCTACAGCACCGGAAGTCACTTTATCGCGGCATTCAAGAAAAAGTTTGCCACAACTCCAAAAAAATACTTGATGTCAATTAATGCGAATGTTTAAGCATGACGTAGGGCTAGAGATCTAAATTCAAACGTTCCTAAGGAACGTTATTCTGTGTAGATATTTAAATGTTCCAACGGAACATAAAAAAGATGAATCTTTGGTGAAAATGTTCCGATAGGAACATCTCATTGGTAGAAAAAAAAATTAAATGTTTTTTGCGTTCCATAGGAACGATTGATTTAAGAGAATCAATTTTATAAATAAGAACATAATTAAAAAGTAATAATTATCATATTTCTAAAAAGCAGCAAGTTCTACTTTTGACGAAATTTTTAAAAACAAATACAATGCTTAAAGCCTAAAGCTTAAAGCCTAAAGCAAAAAAACAATAATGAAAGGCGTATTATTAGTAAACTTAGGATCTCCAGAAAGTCCAACACCAAAAGATGTAAAACCATATTTAGACGAATTTTTAATGGATAAATACGTGATCGATGTTCCGTATTTATTACGAGCATTATTGGTTCGCGGAATTATTTTGAGAAAAAGACCTGAGGAATCAGCGCACGCTTACGCGAAAATTTGGTGGGAAGAAGGTTCTCCATTAGTAGTTCTTTCTGAGAGAATGCAGAAAAAAGTACAGCCTTTGGTAAATGTTCCAGTTGCATTAGCAATGCGTTACGGAAGCATGACAATCGAAAAGGGACTTCAGGAATTGCATGATAAAGGTGTAGATGAAGTAATGCTTTTTCCTTTATATCCGCAATATGCAATGGCTTCAACTTTGACTATTTTAGTAAAAGCAGAAGAAATCCGTAAAAAGAAATTTCCAAACATGAAATTTACGGATGTTCCAGCATTTTACAACAAACCAGATTACATCAAGAATTTGGCAGATTCAATTCAGAAACATTTAGTGGGTTTTGATTACGATCATTTATTGTTTTCTTACCATGGAATTCCGGAACGTCACATCCGCAAAACAGATGTTACTAAATCACATTGCAAAATCGACGGTTCTTGTTGTAATACACCTTCGGCTGCACATGATTTTTGCTACCGCCACCAATGTTATGAAACAACAAAACAGGTTGTAAAATTGTTGGGACTTCCAGAAGATAAATACAGTCTGACTTTTCAATCGCGTTTAGCAGGTGACAAATGGTTAGAGCCTTACACGGATGTTGAAATCGATAATATGCCTGCCAAAGGAATCAAGAAATTGGCGGTTGTCACACCAGCTTTCGTTTCAGACTGTTTAGAAACTCTTGAAGAAATCGCTATGCGCGCCAAAGAAGATTTTGAAGCCAAAGGAGGAGAAGAATTCTTGGCAATTCCATGTTTGAATGATGATGATGAATGGTGCCAGACAGTTTCTAATTGGATTAATGATTGGGCTAAATAAGAATTAAAGACATATGAATAAATTAAAATATTTTTCGATTTTATTTTTCTCTCTAGCAATTCTTGTTGGATGCAAAAAAAGAGACACTTTTGAAAACAATACTTTTTCTGATAAAACATTCAACTGGCAGATTACTATTCCAGACGATTATGAAAAAGTAAATCAAAAAGAAAATGGAGAAATTAAAGGAGATACAACTTTAATCAATAAAGAATATTCTATAGTTGCTTTTAAAAGAGATAAGGCCAATTATTTTGCAGCAAACTACGAAAATTATTCAGGAGATGTTCGCTCAACTGATCTAAAGATGAGATTAAAAGATTTTCTTTTTTTGAAAAATATTGGTCAAGTTTATCCGCAAGGTCAAATGGGAGATTACAAAGTAACTTCTGAGAACATTTCGGGTTTAGAATTTAGAAAAGCTAAGATTTCAATAACTGAAAAAGGAAAAACTCTTGCAACAGCAGTTATTTTTTCAAGGACTTTTAATGGCAAAATCTTTATCGCTTCAATAGTATATGAAAATGAAGATTACGGTAAAGAAATGATTGATCTTTTTAAAAAATCTACATTTAAGGAATAAATGGAATATTATAACTATTTAAAATCACTGCATCTTATATTTGTAATCACTTGGTTTGCAGGTTTGTTTTATATCGTTCGTTTGTTTGTTTATCAAATTGAAGCAAATGAAAAGCCATCTCCAGAAAAAGAAATTTTACAGGCGCAATACAAAATTATGGCCTACCGTTTGTGGTACATTATTACATGGCCGTCGGCGGTTTTGGCGAGTATTTTTGCTTTTTGGATGCTGTTTTTTACAGATGCAGGTCATGTATGGATGAAAATGCCGTGGATGCACGTAAAATTATGCTTCGTTTTCCCTTTTGTATTTATATCACGGAAAATGCCATCAAATTTTTAAACAATTACAAAACGATGAGGTAAAATATACCAACAACTTCATGCGTTTGTGGAATGAAGGCGCAACGATTATTTTATTTGCCGTCGTTTTTTTAGTAGTTTTAAAAAGTGCCATCAACTGGATTTTCGGCGTAATCGGAATTATTTTATTCTCGGTTTTAATAATGCTGGGATTCCGTTTCTATAAAAGAATTAGAGAAAAGAAATAATGGTAAATTGTGAATTGTTAATGGTAAATTATAATGCAGACCGAATAATTCATAATTTACAATTCACAATTTATAATTAAAAAACATGCAGAACTTCAAAATGTCAATGCTTTCCCTTCGTACCAGGATTTTCTTGTCGATGATTGTATTGATTGTTGTGGCATCTTTTTTATTGGCTTCGATTTCGATTATTCAGTTTAAAACTGAAGCGAAAGAATATCATCAAGAACGTTTAGAACGGAAAGAAAATGCTGTAAAAGAACATATCAATTATGTTCTGTCTACTACAACTTATCCGCTTAAAACCCAAAATCTCGATTTAATTTTCAAAGATAAAATCCACGAATTAGCGCAGATTCACAAAATCGAAATCAACATTTACAGTCTTGACGGGAAACTTTTAAAATCTTCAAAAGAATCTTTTGCTGTTGATAAAATTGCACCGCCAATTCCCGAATATATTCTGAAATTAGTTCGTTCTTCTATTGAAAAGCGTTTTGTTGACATTAAAACCATTGACGGAGTTAAAAACAGATCATCATACAGTTTAATAAAAGACGAAAAATTTAAACCACTCGGAATTTTAAACCTTCCCTATTTAGAAGACGACGGCTATTACGATAATGAGCTGAATACCTTTTTAATCCGCTTAAGCCAGGTTTATTCTTTTATGCTGATTGTGGCTTTTGCATTGGCATATTTCCTTTCGACCTACATCACAAAATCGCTAAAAACCATTTCCGACAGATTGGAAGAAACCAATTTAGATCAGAAAAATGAAAAAATTGTATTAGAAGCGAATAGTAAAGAGGTCAACTTCTTGATTAAAGCGTATAATGGAATGGTTGACAAACTCGAAACGAGTGCCATCAAACTTGCCCAAAGTGAACGTGAAGAAGCTTGGCGCGAAATGGCGAAACAAGTCGCGCACGAAATCAAGAATCCGCTTACGCCTATGCGATTGACGGTTCAGAGTTTTCAGAGAAAATTTGATCCAAATGATCCTGATGTGAAGCAGAAGATGAACGATTACTCCGAAACCTTGATTCAGCAGATTGATACGATGACGGCGGTGGCTTCGGCATTTTCTAACTTTGCTTCGATGCCGGCGCAGCAAAATGAAACGTTGAATGTTGTTGAAGTTGTTGAATTAGCTCTCGATATTTTCAACGAAGATTATATTGTTTTTGAAAAAGACGAAGAAGAGATCATCTCAAAAATGGATCGTACGCAGTTGATCCGTGTGATTACCAATTTGGTTAAAAACGCAACACAGGCCATTCCCGAAAGTCAGTTTCAAAAATCGATTGTCGTTACAGTAAAAAGACGCAATAATAATGTTGAAATTGCTGTAAAAGACAACGGAATCGGTATTCAGAAACAAGATATCGGCCGAATCTTCGAGCCAAAATTTACGACCAAAACCAGCGGTATGGGACTTGGACTTGGAATTATCAAAAACATTATCGAAAATTACAAAGGAACAATTACCTTTGAGTCAACTTACGGAAAAGGAACCACATTTAGAGTTTCTTTGCCCATTACTAACTCTTAAACTAACCGTCATGGACTACGAAAATATCTTAATTTCTATCGAAGAAAAAATAGCAACGATCACAATTAACAGACCAACAAAACTGAATGCTTTAAACAAAGCAACGATCAGTGATTTGAGCAAGGCAGTTAAATTATTAAGTAAAAATGACGATGTTCGTGTAATTGTCTTAACTGGAAGCGGTGAAAAAGCCTTTGTAGCCGGAGCCGATATTTCTGAATTTGCTAATTATACCATTGTCGAAGGTGCACAATTGGCAGCTGAAGGTCAGGAATCTTTATTTGATTTTATTGAAAATCTAAAGAAACCAGTTATTGCAGCCGTTAACGGTTTTGCTTTAGGCGGTGGATTAGAACTGGCAATGGCTTGTCATTTTAGAGTGGCTTCAGACAATGCAAAAATGGGATTACCAGAAGTAACTTTAGGATTAATTCCAGGTTATGGAGGAACACAGCGTTTACCTCAATTAGTGGGTAAAGGACGTGCAATGGAAATGATCATGACTGCTGCTATGATTTCTGCAGAAGAAGCCAAACAATACGGTTTAGTAAATCATGTTGTGCCTCAGGCAGAACTACTATCATTTACAAATGTAATTGCTCATAAAATCATTAAAAATGCTCCGTTTGCAATTAGTAAAGCGATAAAAGCCATCAATGCCAACTTTGAAGACGGTAAAAACGGATTTGATACTGAAATAAAATCGTTCGGAAAATGTTTCGGAACTCAGGATTTTAAAGAAGGAACAACAGCTTTCTTAGAAAAACGTAAATCTGAATTTACAGGAAAATAGTTTTTTACCGCAAAGTTCGCTAAGATTTACGCAAAGGTTCGCAAAGCTTTGTTTAAATTTTTTTCTTTGTGCTCTTTGCGGTTAAATTTTAAACACATTACAATGTCGTATGAACCTATATTCGCTCTATTCTGTGAGCGTGTTAAAGAAAGTATTCAAGCTGGAACTTTCGCAAAATTGACTTTGGCCAAAACAATAGGCGATACCGAACTTAAGAATATCTATTTTCGTTTGGTTTTAAATGAAGATAATACCTTTTCAATATCATTGACTTCTCGTTATAAAACTGAAGAAGTTGAGAGCATTCATACTTTAGATGATGCACTTTTGATTTTAGGTTCTTATATTAAAAAGCCGTTTTTAACAGCGCTTTTATTTACCACAGATAGTGATGTAACTTTTAAAGTAAACAAGAAAAACGCGGGAAGTATTATCGAACAACCTCCAACATTTAAAAATGCTTCTCCAGTTATGTTAGAAATGATTGAGAAGGGGATTGTTTGAAGATTTTTTTGAGTTAAGAAAAGTTAAACCCGTAAAACCTATTTTGGTTTTTACGGGTTTTTTTGGCTTTATTTAATAGTATTAAATAGTCAATAAATTTAAGCTTAATAAAATTTTGTTCTTTTGTCTTATAGTGTTGCTTTTAAGTCTTTTTCTGTATGTTTCTCTTAAAGGACCATAATACTTTTACACTTTATAGTAAAAAAAAATTAGCTTAAAATGAAAACGTATAGAATATCTAAGACATGGAGGATAATTATTTATAGTATTTGCTCATTCACTTCTTTGTTTTATGGAATATTTGGAATAATATTACTTCTTCCCGCAGAATTAGCGCCCTTTCAAAACAATGAGGAACCATTAGTGAATAATTTGTTGGCAGTACTATTTCTTTTTGTAGTACCGTGTATGGTATTTTTAATTTTTAAAACATATAAAACAAGAATTGTAATTACACAAGATAGTTTTCAGCTCATAGGCGTGTTTAAAAAAAAAGAACTAAAGTTTAAGGATATAAAAGGTTTTGAGGTAAGCACCAATCCAAAACTTAATTTACAGAAATTTTTAGGCGTCGAATCCAAAACCAAAGGGGAAAAAGCGATTGTTGTTAGTAATTTATTTGAAAAATTTGACGAAATAAGATCTCAGTTAAGTTTTAAAGTCGCAGATCTAAATGCTGAAAAGATAAAAGTAATTGAAGAGAAGATCAGGCAAGAAAAAAATGAAATTTTAAAAAATACTAATTTTGGATTTACAATTGAAGAACGGGAAGATAAATTAAAAAAAGCACAATTATTTGCCAAACTATTAAATGGTGTAACAGCTGTTGTTATTGCCTGGTTGTTTTTTTATCCAAGGCCTTATAAATATTTAGTAATTGCTTGTGTTTGTCTGCCTTTAATTGGTCTTTTAACAGTAAAACTTTCGAAAGGTTTAATTAAAGTTGATGCTGAAAAAGAGAGTGTATATCCAACAGCAGTATTTCCTCTAATGTTTCCCGGCATTATACTTTTTTTAAGAGGCATTATAGATTTTTCGATAGATGACTATTCTCACATATGGCTGCCTGCAATATTAATCTCTCTGATTTTTGTCGCTTTTACAATAGTAGTAAGCAAAAAAAAGACTATCAAAAAAGCTAAAGACTATTTTGAAATAATAAGTTATCTTCTTTTTGGATTTATTTATGGATATAGCACAGTTGTGGTGACAAATTGCGTATTTGATAATTCAAAGCCAGAAATCTTTGCTTCAGAGGTTCTTAGTAAAACTATAAGCGGAGGACGTAAAGGTACATTTTATGATTTAAATCTATCTCCATGGGGGAAAAACACAGAGGCTAAAAAAATTACAGTTGAAAGTAATTTATATAATAATGTTCAAGTTGGTGATGAGGTTTCAGTATATCGATTTGAAGGAAGATTCGATATTCCTTGGGTTGTTGTTGATTATCCAAATTAACTATTGTAGATAAAACATCCGCTAAATGCAATGCACTTAGCGGATGTTTTTTTAGGTTAATAATTTCTAAATCAGCTTCACAAACAAATTAGATGCAATTTTATTTGAAATAGATAATTCTCTGCCGTCAACATTAATTTTTACCGATAAATCGAAAGATTCTTTCGACAGAAATTCAATTTTAGAGCCCAAAGCAATTTCTTGTTTGTCTAGATATTTCAGGAACTCAGAAGAAGTATCTTTTACGCCCACACAAACACCGATTTGATTTTCTGATAATTCAGAAAGTAAATGTTTCTCAATTTTAATAATTCGGCCGTTTGCGTCTGGAATCGGATCGCCGTGAGGGTCTTCTGTAGGATTTCCCAAAAAGTCATCTAAACGGTTAATTAACTGCTCAGATTTGATGTGTTCTAACTGTTCCGCAATGTCGTGAACCTCATCCCAGCTGAAGTTTAGTTTTTCAACTAAAAACACTTCCCATAAACGATGTTTTCTCACAATCATTTTAGCGGCCAGTTTCCCATTTTCTGTCAAAGATACACCTTGGTATTTTTTATAATTTACTAAATCTTTATCAGCTAGTTTTTTAAGCATATCCGTAACCGAAGAAGCTTTGGTTTCCATTATTTCCGCAATGGCATTTGTGCTCACTTCAGTTTCCAAAGCAGCCGTAAGGTGATAGATAGATTTAAGGTAATTTTCTTCTGAAAAGGTCATTCTTCTTTAGGTTCTAAGGTCCTAAGATGCTGAGATTCTAAGTTTTCTTTTGAGGCTTTAGTAAAAAACCTTAGTATCTTAGAACCTTAGCATCTTAGCCACTTCATTTAACAATCAACAAAGGTATTGAAATTTTATGTCTCAATTTATCTACCGTTGTGCCAAAAAGAATATCTTTTAATCCGGTGTGGCCGTGGGTTCCCATAACGAGAATATCGAAATTTCCTTCGTTTATAATTTTCGGAATTACTTTGTTTGGTTTTCCAAAACCAAGTTCAGTTTTGATCTTGAAACCCTTCTGCGAAAGCATTTCCTGATATTCTAGTAATAATTTCTCATCAATTGTTGTCTCATGATCGTGAACGTGAACGCCGTACATTAATGCGCCAACTGTTTCTACAATGTGAATGAGGGTATATTCGGTGTCAATGCCGCCCAATTCGAAGGCTTTGTTTAATGCGGCTTCATCTGCATGAGAAAAATCTACAGAAACAGCTATGTGTTTAATATTTTGACTTTCTCTTGGAGAAAAATGCAGTTTGAGATTATGAGGAGAATGATTTACTGTTTTGTTTTTTGCTTTGGCAATAAAAGGTTTGAAAATGATATATAATAATAAAGCTGAAAAAGCGAAGGCTAACGGAACTACAGTAAGCCAAAGAATTATTGGATGATTTGAACTTGCAAGCCACGACGTGATTTCGTCATAAACCAATTTTGCGTTTAAAGAGACAATTATAGTCGCAATAATCCAAGAAACCACTTGAGTAAGTTTGGATATATGAAAACCATTCATTTTCGATTTGTCACTCACAAAATGGATTAACGGAATAATTGCAAATCCCAATTGCAGACTTAGAATAACCTGACTTAAAATTAATAGTTTTCCAGTTACGCTTTCGCCATAAATTAGAATTACGATTACAGCAGGAATAATAGCAATTAAACGGGTAATAATACGACGAACCCACGGTTGAATTCTGAAATGCAGATAACCTTCCATTACAATTTGCCCGGCAAGAGTTCCTGTTACTGTAGAACTTTGTCCTGCAGCAATAAGTGCAACTGCAAATAAAATTGGCGCCCATTTGGTTCCGAGCAAAGGTTCAAGAAATTGATGCGCATCTTGAATTTCGGCAACTTCAAACATTCCGTTTCTATGAAAAGTTGCGGCAGCTAGAATCAAGATTGCGGCATTTACAAAAAAGGCAAGGTTTAAAGCGATCGTAGAATCTATTAAATTGTATTTTAAAGCCTGTTTGATTCCCGCTGGAGTGCGATCAAATTTTCTGGTTTGCACCAAAGAAGAGTGCAGATACAGATTGTGCGGCATTACAGTCGCTCCAATTATCCCGATGGCAATATATAAAGCAGCCGAATTTGGAATTGAAGGAATAAGACCCTGCAATACTTTACCCATTTCTGGTTCTGCAAAAATCATTTCGAAAATAAAAGAAAATCCAATTATCGCTACCAAAGCTATAATGAAAGCTTCCATCTTGCGAATTCCTTTATTGATCAGGAAAAGTAGTAAAAAGGTGTCTAGAACGGTAATTAAAACTGCTTCCAGCAACGGAATTCCAAAAAGAAGATTAATTCCGATTGCCATTCCGAGAACCTCTGCCAAATCGCAGGCAGCAATAGCAATTTCGGCCAGAAAATATAAAATGTAGTTGATGTATTTGGAATAAGTTTCTCTCGAAGCCTGAGCCAAATCGCGTTGCGTTACAATGCCCAGACGCGCACTTAAACTTTGCAAAAGCAAAGCCATTAAGTTACTCATTAATAAAACCCATACCAAAGTATAACCAAACTGGCTTCCGCCGGCAATGTCTGTAGCCCAGTTCCCCGGATCCATATAACCAACGCTAACTAAATAGGCTGGGCCCAAAAAAGCTAATATTTTCCTGAAACCAGTTTTTTTATGTTGTGTAGCAACCGATTCGTTTACTTCTTCTAAAGATTTAGTCATTGTAAAAGTATTGTTTTCACAAATATATAGAAAAATTACATTCGCGAAACAATATTTTTAGACGAGTCTAAATGTTAAATGTTAGAATTTAAACATTTTGGACATAATCCTGATAAGGTGAAATTGATCTCGTTGACTTTGTAATTATGCGGCATTATATAACTCGGCTTCACATTCTCCAAACAAGTTATTTCATGACAGTTCTCACAGCTAAAATGAGCATGATTATGAATGTGTACACGCTGGTGTGAATGATTGCATTTTGCATATTTTACAGTTCCATCAAGATTCGAAATTTTATGAACAATATCATCGTTTACCAAGCGGTCTAAAATCCTGTAAATAGTAACTCGATCACACACATCATTCAATTGTTTTTGAATTTCGGCATGAGATAATGCCGTTTTTGATTTCTCAAAAACCTCTAATACAGCTGATTTTGCTGTGGTATTACGTGTAGTTTTCATTTTGTAATGAATTAAAAAATTAAACGCAACAATGTTGCAATTGAATTAAAATTGTATATTTGCAACAAAATTGCATTAAGCAAAATTACAAGAAATGAAGAAAACTACCTCACCCTTTTACGATATTTTAGGAATTTCAAGTGCGACTATCTGCCTGGTTCATTGTTTGATTTTTCCTCTTCTAACAATTTTGCCATTAGGCTTAAGTCATAATCCATTTATCGATTTAGTATTTGCTTCTATCGGTTTATTTGCAATTCTCAAAATTACGAAAAAATCAAGTCTTTTAGTTTCGTCAATTTTGATTGTTTCTATGAGCTTAATTTGGATTAGTATTTTGAGTGAACTCTTTTTAGAAATTCATCTGGATCTCATTTATTTTGGAGGAATCGGTATGATTATCGGGCATTTGATTAATTATAAATTACACAGAAAACAAAATCATTAAAATTATAATTATGGAACAGAAGACTTTTGAGGTGATTATCATTGGCGGAAGCTACAGCGGCTTATCTGCTGCCATGAGCTTAGGACGTTCTCTTCGCCAGGTTTTAGTAATTGACAGCGGTCTGCCTTGTAACAGACAAACGCCTCATTCGCATAATTTTATTACACAAGACGGGGAGAAGCCCGCAGTTATTTCGGCGAAAGCCAAATTACAAGTTGAACTTTATAAAACAGTTCATTTTTATAATGGTCTTGCGACAAAAGCAATCAAAAGTGAAGCTGGTTTTGAAATCTCAACAGAATCAGGTGAAATTTTCACATCCAGAAAAGTTTTATTCGCAACTGGTGTTAAAGATTTAATTCCAAAGATTAATGGTTTTGCAGAGTGCTGGGGAATTTCCGTTTTGCATTGTCCGTATTGTCATGGCTACGAAGTGAAGAATGAAAAAACAGCCATAATTGCAAACGGTGAAATAGCATTTGATTTTGCAAAATTGATTTCGAATTGGACAAAAGATTTGAGATTATGTACCAATGGAAAATCGACTCTGACTTTCGAACAAACTCAAATATTACAGCAGCACAATGTTCAGATTTTCGAGCAAGAAATAGATTCTTTCGAACATACAAAGGGATATATCGAGAACATCATCTTCAAAAATCAGGAAAAAGTTGCCGTAAAAGCCATTTATGCAAGACCGCCTTTTGAACAGCATTGTCATTTGCCTAAAGATTTAGGTTGTGAGATAAACGAACAAGGATTATTAAAAGTAGATGTTATGCAAAAAACAAATATTCCTGGAGTTTATGCAAGCGGCGATTGTACAACACAAATGCGCTCGGTTGCAATTGCAGTTTCTACAGGATCTTTTGCAGGAGCAGTGATTAATAAAGATCTAATTGATGAGGATTTTTAATTCTAAACCCGACAGGTTTTGAAAACCTGTCGGGTTTGCTTGACTTTTTGAATAGCCCCTAGTTTCAGCTAGGGGAAGAAGATTGGATTGAAAAGGACTTTAGCCGAATTAGGTTTGGCGAAAGCACTTTTAGTTTTTCGCCTATCTAGCTAAAGCTGGACGCTATTCAATCTTTTAAATTCATATTTCTATGTTTTTAAATAAATCTAACATATTGAATTAAATCAGTTTAAAAATTTATTCATTAGAATAATTATTTGTCAAATTTAATTTTTAGTTTTGTCTAAATTTAATTTTATAACAATGAAATATTTATTTTTGGCAATATTAATAATTTCAACTAAAAACCTTTATTCACAAAATATATCGGGAAAAGTAATTACAGATGTTCCGACGATTCAGGAAATTAATGTGATACTCGTAAATACAAATTTTAAAACGCAGATAGATTCACTTGGCTTTTACAAATTAGAAAATGTTCCGACCGGTTCTTATAAAATTGCAGTAACCTCGAGTGGATTTAAAACTATAACTCAAAAGATTTCTATAATTGAAAATCAAAACTTAAATCTTGATTTCGAATTAAATGAAGACCAAAACGAATTAAATGAAGTTGTTGTTTCGGGAACTTTAAAAGCTGTAAAACGATTAGAAAGTGCCGTTCCCGTTGAGGTTTACTCGCCTACTTTCTTCAAAAAAAATCCAACAGCGAGTATTTACGATGCGCTTCAAAATATAAATGGCGTTCGGCCACAGCTCAATTGCGGAGTTTGTAACACTGGAGATATTCATATAAATGGTTTGGAAGGTCCGTATACTTTGGTTTTGATTGACGGAATGCCAATTGTAAGCAGTCTTTCGACAGTTTACGGTTTATCTGGAATTCCGAATTCTTTGGTAGAAAGAATCGAAATCGTAAAAGGTCCCGCTTCTTCTCTTTATGGAAGTGAAGCGGTTGGTGGCCTGATCAATATTATCACAAAGAACCCAACAAATGCTCCAGTATTTTCTGCCGATTATTTTACTACTTCTTATTTTGAAAGCAATCTCGATTTGGGAATGAAATTTAATCCGACGAAAAAATCAACAACTCTTTTGGGAATTAATTACTTTAATTACGATCAGGTTATTGATAAAGACAACGACAATTTTACTGATGTGACACTTTCTGAAAGAATTTCGATTTTTAATAAATGGAGTTTTCAGCGAAATCATAAGCGCCTTTTTACGATTGCTGCCCGCGGAATGTACGAAGACCGCTGGGGTGGAGATGTGCGTTGGGAGAAAAAATACCGTGGTGGCAATGAAATTTACGGAGAAAGTATTTACACCAAAAGAGCCGAATTAATTGGAACGTATCAATTACCATTTGAAGAAAAATTGATGCTTTCGTTCTCTGGAAATGTTCATTACCAAGACAGCCGTTACGGAACGACATCTTATATAGCCAATCAAAAAATTGGTTTTCTGCAATTGACCTGGGATAAAAAAATCGGTCGAAATGATTTCCTTGTCGGAATCGCGAATCGATATTCTTATTATGATGATAATACAACCGCAACAAAAGAAGCCGAAAGTACTTGGCTTCCAGGGATTTTTGTTCAGGACGAAATTACATTTTCGCCTAAAAGTCAGGTTTTGCTTGGCGCGCGCTACGATTATAACTCGATTCACGGTTCGATTTTTACGCCGAGAATTGCTTATCGTTTCAAATCAAATGAAAATACGATTTTCAGATTAAACGCCGGAACTGGATTTAGGGTTGTGAATTTATTTACTGAAGATCACGCCGCGCTGACAGGTTCGCGAGATGTTGTGATTCAAAATGATTTAAAACCAGAGAAATCGGTAAACGTCAATCTAAATTATATTCAAAAAATCAATTTCGAAAATGGAACTTTTATGGGAATTGAAACGACGGCTTTTTATACGAGATTCAGCAATAAAATCATTTCAGATTACGAAACAGATCCTAATAAAATCATTTATGATAATATCGATGGTTATGCTATAAGTCAGGGAATCAGCACGAATGTCGACTTAAATTTCACAAACGGATTAAAGTTTATTCTGGGTGCAACAGTTTTAGATAATAAAAATGTTCAAGATGGAATTTCAGAACGACCTTTTCTAACCGAAAAATTTACGGGAACCTGGAGTGTTTCATACAAAATACAACCTTGGAATTTACTGTTGGATTATACCGGAAATGTTTACAGTCCGATGAAACTGCCATTGTTGAACGAATATGATCCAAGAAATCCGAATTCACCTTGGTACAGCATTCAGAATATTCAGTTTACGTATACAGGTTGGAAGAATTTTGAAGTTTATGGTGGAATCAAAAATTTGCTGAACTTTACTCCAAAGCAAAATAATCCGTTTTTGATTTCGAGAACAAATGATCCTTTTGATAAAAATGTACAATACGATTCGGCTGGAAAAGTAATGGTTACGCCAGATAATCCATACGGACTGACGTTTGATACGACTTATGTTTATGGGCAAAACCAGACTATTCGCGGGTTTATTGGATTGCGATATAGTTTGAGGTAAATTTATGAGGGCAAAGATTAAAATAATTATAAGGATTTTTCTTTTGCCACGAATTTCACGAATTTCCGCTAATTTTTAGATGAAGATTTACTATTCAATTCGTGCTAATTCGTGGCAAAAACTGAAAACACAAATGAAAAAGCTATTTCTCTTAATTTTCTGCATCGGAATAACTTCAACAGGATTCTGCCAACTAAAGAGCAGGACTTTTGAAGAAGTAGATAGTTTGCAGCAAATTCAAAAAAGAAAAATTATCGTTTTCATTCATACCGATTGGTGCCAGTTTTGCCAGAGAATGAAAGCAACGACTTTCAAAAATCAAGAAATCATTCAAAAACTAAACTCAGATTTTTATTTTATTGATTTCAATGCTGCCGAAAAACGAGATATTACTTTTAATAATCACACTTTTAAATACAAACCTTCCGGAAATAATGTTGGCGTTCATGAACTGGCTTTACAACTCGGAACAATGAACAATCAAATTGTATATCCGGTTTTGTGTGTTTTGAATGAGAAAAATGAAATTACACTGCAATACAACAGCTATTTAAGTCCGAAAGATTTTAAACTTCTTTTAGAAAAACTGAAAGAATAAAATTTCTTATTTTTGAGAATGAATTCTTCGCAAATCAAACACTTCGATTATATTTTTACCGGGACTGGACTTGCATCTTTGATGACGGTTTACAAAATGGTTATGTCTGGAAAATTTACCGATAAATCTATTTTACTTTTAGATCAGGATTCAAAAAAAGCAAACGACAGAACCTGGTGTTTTTGGGATAAAAACGAAAATGTTTGGAATTCTGTTATTTCTAAAAAATGGGATTTGGCTTTATTTGCTGATGAAAATTTTAAACGCGATTTAGCGTTGAAGCCTTATCAATACAATCAAATTCGGGGAATTGACTTTTATAATTTTGTTTTTGAATCCATTTCAAAACATTCCAATATTACTTTTTTGAATGAAAAAGTAACCGATATCAACGAACTTGAAACTCATGTTTATGTTGGTACAGAAGAAAATCGATATACAACCAATTACTTATTTAATAGCATTTATACAAAGGCTTTCGCCGAAAGTCAAACCAAATATCCGGTTTTACAGCAGCATTTTGTGGGTTGGTTTGTAAAAACAGAAAGAGAAATCTTTAATCCTGAAGAAGTAACTTTCATGGATTTTTCGGTAGAACAAAAAGGAAATACAAGATTTATGTACGTTTTGCCTACTTCTAAAACAGAAGCTTTAGTTGAATACACCTTGTTTTCTGAAAATCTTCTTTCGAAAGAAGAATACGAAAATGAAATCCAAAGTTACTTAAAGAATTTAGGTGCTGATCAATATAAAGTTCTCGAAAAGGAGCAGGGAAGTATTCCAATGACGTGTTATCCGTTTTGGAAAAAAAACACCAAACGCGTTTTAAATATTGGTACTGCTGGCGGATGGACAAAAGCAAGTACGGGTTATACGTTTAAAAATTCAGATAAAAAATCTTCAGAATTAGTGAGTTTTCTTCAAGCTGATTCTTCACCTAAAATGAATTCTTTTCACAAAAAAAACCGATTTTGGTTTTATGATTTGTTGCTTTTAGATATTCTGCATCGTCATAATGAATTGGGAAGTTCTATTTTTTCTTCCTTATTCAAAAAAGGAAATCCTGTTTTGATCTTTAAATTTCTAGATGAAGAAACAAGTCTGCTGGAAGATCTCCAAGTGATCTCAAAATGTCCAAAATTGCCCTTTGTTAAAGCGTTGTTTCGAGTAATATTCAGTTAGTTTTTGTTTCATGCAGATTCATTGTATTTATCTCAAATCTTAAATAAATCTGCACTTATCTGCTTAAATCTGCAAAATCTGCGTGCGATCTTAACCACATAGCTTATTTTACTAATCAGATTTAACAGCCGAAAAAATGTCTTATTCTTTCATTTTAATAATTTTTTGAGGCGGTAACGAAAATCTGCAACATTTAGATTTGCCTAATATAATCGGTTATTTACGATAATGAATTAATGGCAAATGGGAATTACAAAACGCTTAAAATTTGATATAGAGACAGAAGAGGTAGGAAGAATTTGCAAAGCACTTGGACATCCAACGAGAATTCAGATTATGACACTTTTATGGAAAAGAAACTATAGAACTTGTGGTGAGATTGTTGAATTAATTCCGCTGGCACAATCGACAATTTCTAAGCATTTGTTAGAATTAAAAAAAGCAAGTCTAGTTGATATAAAAAATGTCGGTAAAAAAACAATTTACTCTATAGAAGTCGAAAATATACAACTGCTCAAAAAGTACTTAACAAGTTATCTTTCTACCATTGAAATTTCGGAAGAAAAAAAGTCAACAGTATTAACAACAACGAATAAGGTAAGAAGAGGAAATAGTCACTTAAAACAGTATAATTATCAATTTCCTGCTAAAAAGATAAAAGAAACGGTGCTTTGACTTGTGGAAGGCTCGGAATATGCCTAAAAAATTAATATCGAACTATAACAAAACTTTATACTTCAAATTAAGTAGTTGCGAGTAAACTTTGTAACTTTGCAACTCAAAAGTAAAATTTAAAAGACAAGAATATGTATCCACAAGAAATGGTAAAACCTATGGAAGCTGAATTAACAGCTGCTGGTTTTCAAGATTTACATAGTGCTGAAGCTGTAGATAACGCTATCAAAGCTGAGGGTACCACTTTAGTTGTTGTAAACTCTGTTTGCGGGTGCGCTGCAAGAAATGCACGTCCGGGAGCAAAAATGAGTTTAGAAGGAGCTAAAAAACCAGATCACCTTATTACAGTTTTTGCTGGTGTTGACAAAGAAGCTGTTGATGCTGCAAGACAACATATGTTTCCTTTTCCTCCATCATCGCCATCTATGGCTTTGTTCAAAAACGGAGAATTAGTTCACATGTTAGAGCGTCACCACATCGAAGGTCGTCCAGCTGAATTAATCGCTGAGAATTTGCAGGATGCTTTTAATGAGTTTTGCTAATTAAGGAACTAAGGTTCTGAGTTGCTGAGGATCTAAGATTTTAGGTTCAAAGCAGCAAAGGTAAAGAGGTACAAAGATTTAAAAGAGGGCTGTTTCAATTTGAAACAGCCCTCTTTTTGTTATATAATATTTTTCCCTGTTCCGTTGGAACATCTCATTGGCAGCAAAATTGTATTGTTATCATTATTTTACGTTCCAGCGGAACATTTGATCGATGTTATTTTTATAATCCAACCATACCAGACGTTCCTCTGGAACGTAAACTCGGTCGATCGTTATTTTTTTTCTACCAATGAAACATTCCTACGGAATGATAACTCATTTCAAAATTTAAACTTCTCTTTTTTTTATTATATATGGCTTTTCTTGTTCCGTAGGAACATCTCATCGGTAGCAAAAAATTATATTGTTATCATTTTTACGTTCTGTAGGAACGTTTGATTTGCCTCATTTTTGATAATGTAATAACACCAAACGTTCCTACGGAACGTATATACGTGCGTTCGTTGTTTTTCTACCAATGAAACATTCCTACGGAATGATAACTGGTTTCAAAATTTAAACTGCTCTTTTTTTATTATATATGGCTTTTCTTGTTCCGTAGGAACATTTCATCGGTAGCAAAAATATATATTGTTATCATTTTTACGCTCCGTAGGAACGTTTGATTTGCCTCATTTTTGATAATGTAATAACACCAAACGTTCCTGCGGAACGTATATACGTGCGTTCGTTGTTTTTCTACCAATGAAACATTCCTACGGAATGATAACTGGTTTCAAAATTTAAACTGCTCTTTTTTTATTATATATGGCTTTTCTTGTTCCGTAGGAACATCTCATCGGTAGCAAAAATATATATTGTTATCATTTTTACGTTCCGTAGGAACGTTTGATTTGCCTCATTTTTGATAATGTAATAACACCAAACGTTCCTACGGAACGTATATACGTGCGTTCGTTGTTTTTCTACCAATGAAACATTCCGTCGGAATGATAACTCATTTCAAAATCTAAACTTCTCTTTTTTTTATTATATATGGCTTTTCTTGTTCCGTAGGAACATTTCATCGGTAGCAAAAATATATATTGTTATCATTTTTACGCTCCGTAGGAACGTTTGATTTTGATTTTTTATAATCCAATAACACAAACCTTCCTGTCGAACGTACATACGGGCGATCGTTATTGTTTTTTCTACAAACGAAATATTCCTACGGAATGATAACCTGATATAAAAAAAACTTAGAACCTCAGCATCAGAACCTTAGCAACTTAAAAAAAACTAATTCCACCCTCCGCCCAATGCCTTATACAATTGAACCATAGAGCTTAATTGTTTTTGGGTTAATTGAGAGAGACTTAATTGTGCTTCAAACAGCGATCGTTGTGCATCTAGAACTTCTAAATACGAAACATAGCCATTATAATATCTGGCGTTTGAAAGATCATAGTTTTTTTGTGCTGCTACGACCTGTCTGTTTCTTGCTGTCCATTCTTCTTTGTACATTTCCACATTTTGAAGAGAATTTTCTACTTCCGAGATAGCGGTTAAATAGGTTTTTTGGAAATTGAATTTTACTTCTTCCGCAATTTGTCGATTAACATCTACACGACGTTTGTTTTTTCCGAAGTTGAAAATGGGACCTGTAACTCCAGCGCCCGCATTCTGGAAATAAGAACCATCATTAAATAAATCTCCAACCGCAATACTGGTAAAACCTGCAACTGCGGCAATGTTGAATGACGGGTAGCGCATTGCCTGCGCAACGCCGATTCTTTCATAAGCGGCTTTATATAAATATTCCTGACGTTTCACATCTGGTCGATTTTCTAACAAAGCTGATGGAACAGAAGTTGGAAAATTGGTTAAAATCAATAATTCGCTATTTGTTTTTCCACGCGGAATTGGCTGCGGAACTTGTCCGACCAAAATCGAAATTGAATTTTCCAAAGCTGTAATTTGTCGTTTGATTGCGGGAATATTGGCTTCGGCAATGGCAACCTGCTGTTCAATTTGTACTTTGTCTAATTCTGCAACGTAACCGCTTATAAAACGTTCGTTGATAATGTCATATGCTTTTTGTCTCGTTTCTAAAGTATGAATGGTGATTTCCAACTGATTGTCATAATCACGGAGTTCAAAATAAGAAATGGCAATGTTGCTCACAATATCAGAGAGAATTACTTTTCGGGCTTCATCAGTGGCTAAAAGTTCATTTTGCAAAGCTTTATTCTGATGACGGTATTTTCCCCAAAAGTCCAATTCCCAAGACATATTGGCCAATGCAGATGATGGCTGCATAATAGTTTCGGCACTATTCACTTGACCAGAATATTGAAAAGAAGGATATAAATCTGCTTTAGCGATTCCGAGATTGGCTCTTGCTTGTTCTATACGTGCCAGTGCAATTTTGAGATCGTAATTGTTTTGAATTCCTTTTTCGATCAGGCCAATTAAGACATCATCGTTAAATATCGATGACCATTTTATAGTTTTTACAGAGTTTGTCGTATCTCTGCTTTGATCCCCATAACGGAAAGAATCTGCCTGAGGCTGTTCGGGTTTGACATATTTTGGTCCAACCATACATCCATAAGGAAAAACAGCCATCAAAAATAACGCTAAAAGTATTTTTAGATTTTTCATTTTTCTTCCTCTTTAGGTTCATCGATTTCCTCAGATTTTTTCTTTCCGAATGTTTCAATAAATACAAATAACACTGGAATCAGACATACGCCTAAAATAGTAGCAACAAGCATTCCGCTAAAAACCGTCATTCCCATTACTTTTCTGGCTTGTGCTCCAGCGCCGCTCGCCGTTAACAACGGAACAACGCCTAAAATGAAAGCAAAAGCCGTCATTAAAATTGGTCGGAAACGTAATTTAGCGGCATAGAGGGCAGCTTCTTTAGCGGGCATTCCTTTTTCATATTCTTCTTTGGCAAACTCTACGATTAGAATGGCATTTTTCGCCGCGAGCCCAATCAGCATTACCAGTCCAATTTGTGCAAAAACATTATTCACATAATCTGGACTTAATAATCGGCAGAGATATAAGCCAAGAAAAGCACCGAAAACGGCAAAAGGTGTTCCGAGTAAAACGCTGAAAGGCAGTTTCCAGCTTTCGTACTGCGCAGCAAGAATCAAAAACACGAAAAATAGTGCCATGATAAAAACAGTGTTCCCTTTTCCTTCGGCTTGTTTTTCCTGATAACTCATATTCGCCCACTCATAACCCATTCCTGCAGGGAGTACTTTCGCGGCAGTTTCTTGTAAAGCAGTCATGGCTTCTGCCGAAGTAAATCCTGGTGCGGGTGTTCCGCCAATTTCGGCAGCACGATATAAATTAAAACGAGTCGTAAATTCAGGACCACTTTCTTTTCTAATAGTCGCAATACTCGAAATCGGAATCATTTTATTATCACGGCTTCGGACAAAGATTTTATTAATGTCCTCAGGATTAACGGTAAAACTTGGATCTGCCTGAAGCAAAACAATATACTGTCGTCCGAATTTATTGAATTCGTTGATGTATTGTCCTCCCAAGCTGGCGCCAATCGCTAGATTGACATCGGATAAAGAAAGATTTAGTTCTGATACTTTTTCTCTGTCGATATCGAGACTAATCTGCGGCACATTCGGATTAAAGGTCGTTCGGATCGTTCCAATTTCGGGTCGTTTTTTAGCTTCGGCCATAAATTGCTGTGCATTCTGGAAAAGATACTGGGGCGTATTCCCTTCTTTGTCCTGAAGCATCATCGAGAATCCAGCTGCATTTCCAATTCCAGTAATCGGCGGAGGCCCAAAAGCAAAAACAGTAGCTTCGGGAATTCCAAAAACAACTTTTCCGTTTACTTCTTTTAAAATCTGGAAAACATCTTGTTCCCGTTCTTTCCATTCTTTCAAAGCCACAAAGAAAAATCCGTTATTTGTTGCTACTGAGTTTTTGATTAAACTAAAACCAGCAACAGAAGTGTAATATTCAACACCTTGATTTTTAGATAAAATATGTTCTACTTTTTCGATGACTTTGCTGGTTCTTTCTAGCGAAGAAGCGCCGGGAAGTTCAATATTGACAAACATGTAACCTTGATCTTCTTCAGGAACAAAACCGCCTGGAATTTTTGCTCCCAATAGAATAATAACTCCAACGACAATTCCGATAAAAATTAAACTTCGGGCTGTTTTTTTAATTAAAAAACCTGAGAAGCCAGTGTATCTATTGGTAAAAGCGCCAAACTTTACATTAAACCATTTAAAGAATTTCCCGAGCAAGCCTTTTGCTTCCTGATTGGGTTTTAATAAAAGTGAACATAAAGCCGGACTTAAGGTTAATGCACTTAAAGCAGAGAAAATCACAGAAATAGCAATCGTAATGGCAAACTGCTGATACAATCTTCCCGTAATTCCTGGTGTCAAAGCAACTGGAATAAATACTGCAGTTAAAACAATAGCAATGGCAATTACAGGACCTGAAACTTCGCGCATGGCTTGATTTGTAGCTTCTCTGGGTGACATTCCTTGTTCGATGTGATGCATTACAGCTTCTACAACCACAATAGCATCATCGACTACAATTCCGATGGCAAGTACTAATCCTAAAAGGGAAAGTACATTTATCGAAAATCCGAGCAATGGGAAAAGCATAAAAACTCCGACTAATGAAACAGGAACAGTTAAAAGCGGAATTAAAGTCGCGCGCCAGTTTTGGAGAAAGATAAAAACCACAATGATTACCAGAATAATGGCTTCAACTAAAGTGTGCATGATTTCGTTAATTCCTTCAGAAATGGCCAAAGTCGTGTCTAATGAAACAGCATATTTTAAATCTTGAGGAAATCTTTTGCTTAATTGTTCGATAGTGTTTTTTACATTTTCGGCAACTTCAAGAGCGTTTGAACCCGGCATTTGTTTTATTCCGATAGTTCCTGCGGGATTTCCATTTAATTTTGCGACTGAGGCATAACTTTCTGTTCCTAAAGTTACAGTTCCAATATCTTTAAGTCGGACTTGTTGATTGCTAATGTTTGATTTTAAAATGATGTTTTCGAAATCTTCTGGATTCACCAGACGATCTTTAAGCATGACATTGTAGGTGAATTCGTTATTATCTGTTGCTGGCGGAGCGCCAAATTTTCCTCCTGGGGCAATGGCGTTTTGTTCCTGAATTGATTTTATAATATCTGGAACTGTTAAGTTGTACTTTGCCATTATATCGGGCTTGACCCAAATTCGCATTGCATAATTACTTCCTCCGTAAAGGGTAACTTCTCCCACACCTTTGATACGGGCGAGTGCGTCTACAAGATTGATGCTCGCGTAATTGGTCAAAAAGTTATTGTCGAAAGTTTTGTTGGGAGAATACAAGGATAAAATCAACATGGGCATTGATAACGATTTTTTGGTCGTAACTCCAGTTGTCTTTACATCGTTTGGGAGTTTATTGGTGGCTTCGGCAACTCTGTTTTGGGTTAACATCGTCGCGTTGTCCAGATCTGTACCCATATCAAAAGTGATGGATAGCGTCATACTTCCGTCACCAGTATTAGTCGACTGCATGTAAAGCATATTTTCGACTCCATTTACTTTTTGTTCTATGGGCGTTGCAACGGCTTGTTCAACATTCAAGGCATTTGCACCTCGATAACTGGTAGAAACCTGTACTAATGGCGGTGCGATTTCGGGATATTGCGCAATTGGCGTTGACAAGATCGAAAGTCCTCCGATAAGAACAATAAATATCGAAAGTACGATGGCAACGATTGGTCGTCTTACAAAGAAATTATCCATAGCCTAGTCGTTTAGAGATGATGCAATCTGCTTTTTATCTTTATCTGCGACATAGGGAACTGGAACAACTGTCGATCCAGGCTGAATAAACTGATTGCCAATAATGGCAACTTTTTCGTTGGCTTTTAAACCTTTGGTAATAATCCAATCGACACCAATTTTCTGACCCACTTCGACCATTCTGGTTTGAATGGTGTTTTTGTTATCAATAACGGAAACCTGAAAAAGCCCTTGAATTTCGGTAACCGCTTTTTGTGGCACGACAATGGCATCTTTTTGTGTTCTGAGTAAGACACGAACTTTTGCAAATTGACCAGAACGTAAAGTACCGTCTGGATTTGGAAATTGGGCTTCTATAGTTACGGTTCCTGTAGTGGGATCGATTTTAGTGTCTGAGAAGTTCAAGCTTCCTTTGTACGGATGGGTGCTTCCGTCAGAAAGTATGAGTTGTAGGTCCGTAATACGTTCTCCGGCTTTGACCTGCTTTTGATATCTTAAATAATCAGATTCACTCACAGTGAATTGTACTCTTACTTTTTCTAATTTTGAAACAGTATTGAGTTTTGAGGCATTACCGACTTTGGTAATATAATCACCTAATCTAGCGTTCGAAAGCCCGATCACACCGTCAATGGGAGATTTTATATTAGCGTAGCTTCGCTCAATCTGCTGGTTTTTTAAACTTGCCAGCATGCTCGAATAATTAGAACGTGCCGCTTTTTCTTTAGCTACAGCCGCATCCAATTCGCGTTTACTCACGGCATTCATTTCAGCGAGCGGTCGAATTCGTTTTAATTCTTCGTCAGCGTTGGCTAGTGCACTTTGTGATGCCGCAACTTGTCCGCGGACTTGTTCTACTTTTGTATCATATTCCAGCGGATCTATGGTGTAGAGGAGTTGTCCTTTTTTAACCCGTTGTCCTTCTTTAAAGTGAATTCCAGTTAGAATTCCGTCAACTCTTGCGATTAATTCAATGTCTAAATCTCCAAAAGTCTGCCCGGCAAAATCTTTATAAATGGGCACATCTTCACTCTTGACCGTTACAAACGGAGCCTGCATGGGAGGCGGAGCTTTCGGTTGTTCTTTTTTGCAAGAGCAAAAGATTGTTAAAAATAAAAAAATGGGGAAGAGCGGTTTGGGTAGTTTTAAAGCATTCATAAGCATAAATGTTAAAATTGACTATATAAATATAGTGAATTAAATGTAATGCACTGATAAACAGTGTTTGTTTTTTATTAATGCAATTTTGTTGCTAATTAAAAATACTGACGTTTTCAACTAAATTAAATTATCTTATACTTCATATATTGTTTATATTCCATGATTTTTATCATTTTTAAAATTGAAAAGAAAAACCTACCTTTGCGCCCGAATTCACTCAGAAAAATAGAATTCAACTTTATATTCTTAACTTAAAACTGTTTATAGCATGCAACTGTACAACACTTTGAGCGCAGAAGAAAGAGCCATCATGATCGATGATGCGGGTAAACAACGACTAACGTTGTCTTTCTATGCGTATGCCAAAATTGAAGATCCCAAAAAATTTCGCGATGATTTATTTTTAGCCTGGAATAAGCTTGATGCTTTAGGCCGAATTTATGTTGCCCATGAAGGAATAAATGCTCAAATGAGTATTCCTGAAGAAAATTTGGAAGCTTTTAGAGCAACTCTTGAAGTTTATGATTTCATGAAAGGCATTCGTTTGAATGAAGCCGTAGAACATGATGATCATTCCTTTTTGAAATTAACTATTAAAGTGCGTCATAAAATCGTTGCTGACGGTTTGAACGATGAAACTTTTGATGTAACCAATATTGGCGTTCACCTGAAAGCCAAAGAATTCAACGAAATTCTTGATGATCCGAATACAATTGTAGTTGATTTTAGAAATCATTACGAAAGTGAAGTAGGACATTTTAAAAACGCTATTACTCCAGATGTTGAAACATTTAGAGAAAGTTTGCCTATCATCAACGAACAGCTTCAAGACCATAAAGAAGATAAAAATCTGGTAATGTATTGTACGGGCGGAATTCGCTGCGAAAAAGCAAGTGCTTATTTCAAACACCAAGGTTTTAAAAATGTATTTCAATTAGAAGGCGGCATTATTAATTACGCTAAACAATTGAAAGAAGAAGGTTTAGAAAGTAAATTCATTGGTAAAAACTTCGTATTTGATAATCGTCTTGGCGAAAGAATTACAGATGATATTATCTCACAATGTCACCAATGCGGAAAACCTTGCGACAATCACACGAATTGCGAAAACGACGGATGTCATTTGTTGTTTATTCAATGTGATGAATGTAAAGCTGCAATGGAAAACTGCTGTTCTACAGAATGTTTAGAAATCATTCATATGCCTTTGGTGGACCAAGTTCGTTTGAGAACGGGAAAACAAGTTGGAAACAAAGTGTTTAGAAAAGGAAAATCAGAGAATCTAAAATTTAAACATTCAGGCGAATTGCCAGAAACTGCTTTGGCAACTGCCCAAAAACAAGCGGATATTCGTCAGAAAGTAAAAGTAAAAAAAGTACTTCTTGGAAAAGCAGAACATTATTATGTAAAAGCTCAAGTGGCTCAATTTGCTATCGAAAATCAAGAATTAAACGCTGGCGATAAAATCTTAATTTCTGGTCCAACAACTGGAAATCAGGAAATGACTTTAGAAAAACTAATTGTAAACGGTGCAGAAACTCAAACTGCTAAAATTGGGGATAAAGTTACTTTTGAAGTTCGATTCCGTATTCGTTTATCAGATAAATTATATAAGATTTTAAATTAGCGATTTACAAAGCATTTTTAAAAATAAAAATAAACCCTACTTTGTTCATACAAAATAGGGTTTTACTTTTTTATTGAGAGTTAAAAATCAAGGTGTAATATTTAAACACCAATTTTAGCATCGATATTATGTTTTTCAGCATAGGCTTTGGCAGCATTCATCAATCTTGTAAACTTAGCGTCAATTTCATTTAGAGTTGAGGCGTCAAAATCGGCTATTGCTTTTTCGATCTGTTCTGGCGAAGCTTTTTCATCTTTCATTTTAGCAATTGGCAAATAACCTTCTTTTTCTTTAGCAATCGCATAGGTAAACAAGTCTTTTGATGCCTGAAGAAGTTCTCTATTGTCATCATCTTCATTTATCTCCTTAATTTTTTTAAATTGAGTTTCTAAGTTAGCGATGTCAAATTTAAAATAATCGTAATAAGAAGAAGGAATCATTTTCTTTTGAGTTTCATCATAAATCTGAGGCTCAGATTCTAGTTTATAGTTGATGTCCTTACTGCCAAATCGAGAAAGCAAATTTGTATTTAAAGCTGCTATTTCAAAAGTTTTTTCTGGCGAAGGGTTTGTACAAGAAGTGGAAACTATACTTGCAGCGATTAATACGAATGCTATAATTGAATTGTTTAAGATCTTTTTCATTTTTAATTTTGTTTGTTATTTATCCTTTTAAAATTTTAGTTTTCTCTGTTTCAAATTCTTCCGAAGTTAAAATTCCGGCATCCAAAAGCTCTTTCAAGTCTAATAATGCCTTTTTCTTGCCTTCCATTGAATTTCCTGAATCTGATTTTTGCGGTTCTTCTTTGTGAAT
Source organism: Flavobacterium sp. SORGH_AS_0622 (assembly GCF_030818825.1). Taxonomy (NCBI): domain Bacteria; kingdom Pseudomonadati; phylum Bacteroidota; class Flavobacteriia; order Flavobacteriales; family Flavobacteriaceae; genus Flavobacterium; species Flavobacterium sp. SORGH_AS_0622. Next base: position 4,998,907 of record NZ_JAUTAX010000001.1, on the reverse strand, counting down.
TGGTGTTACTACAGTTCCCGAAGGAGCATATTTTAAAATCAATTCTGTAATTTCATTAAAGCCTTTTACATTCGAGTAATCGATCGCTTTTTGCTCTTTTACATTGACGATTGAAGCATCGGCTTTATTATCCAATAAATATTTTACGACATCTTTTTTTCCGTTTGCGGCGCTGTAATGTAAAGGCGTGTTTCCAGATTCGTCCTGAATATTGATATTGGCTCCAGCTTCAATCAGCAGTTTTACCATGCTTAGATTGCCTTTTTTGGTTGCAACGTGCAAAAGACTTTCTCCGCCATAGGTATAAGAATTGTTAAGCGTAAAACTAGATTCGTTAGAAATATTGGTTGCGCTCACAATCCAATCCAGATAATCATTCATTGAAGAAGTATCGCTTGCCAAAGGTTTGCTGTAATTCACATCAACACCGTTTTCTAAAAATAATGACACAATTTCCTTTTGATTATTCGCGCAAGCGTACCAAATAGGAGAGTAGCCATTATTGTTGGATGCGAAAACATCTGCACCTTTTTCTACTAATAATTTAGCGAGCATTCTATTTGTTTCATAACACGCAATTAAAAGCGCATTTTCGCCCGAATGATTTACGTGATTGATGCCTGCGCCATTGTCAAGAAGTAAAGTCACCATCGGAATTGATTTGGTGTAACAAGCATAAATCAAAGGTGTATTTCCTTGTTTATCGGTTACATTTATATCGGCTCCTTTATCTAAAAGCAGCTGAATAATTTCTCTGTTTAGTTTTGCAGAAGCCAATAATAGAGGAGTTTCTCCATTGTTATTCAGTAAATTAACATCTGCTCCGGCTTCAAGCAACTTTGTTGCAATTTCGATTTGAGCGGTCTGAGCAACTAAGTGTAACAGACTATTTCCGTATTTATCATTTTTGGTAATTTCCGCACCATTTTCCAACAGATACAAAGCCGTCTGTTTCTGTTTTTGAAGACAAGCAAAGAACAAAGGCGTTTCTCCCTGATGATCTTCGTAATTAATATCGGCTCCGTCTTCGGCTAAGATTTTCACAATATCCAGATAACCTCTGTGTGCGGCATAATGAAGAGCAGTTCTGCCTTTTTCGTCTGTATATTTTACATCTACTTCTTTATTCTGAAGCAGTAATTCGGCTATTTTTCTATTGCCATTTTCACAGGCAATTATAAATGACATTGACATATATGTGGTATTTTGTATAATTCAGTTATTATGATTTCATTAAAAGCTCGACCGTCTTAATTTTCAAATTATCTCCAGAAGCCAACATTAAAGCCGTTTCATCTTTGTCATTTGTGATCGAAATATCTGCACCCTGCTCTAATAATAATTTTACTTTTCGATAGGTTTCTTTGGCCATTTCAGCATCATAGTTCACATTGTAGGCACAGACTTTATGCAAAATAGTATTTCCCTGATTATCCTGTTCATTTACATCCAATGAAACATTTTCTAAAACTGATTTCAAAATATCCGATTTCTTTTCGACAATAAAATCAATTCCTGATTTCGGCTGACCGTAATATTGTGCGCAGAAATTGACATCGGCACCATCAGATAACAATCTTTCAAGGAATTTGATATCGCTTGGAGATCCCGAAACAGAACTTATAAAATTAGTGAATAAGGTTCGCCCGTCTTTGTTGACAATATTAAAATCAGGTGAAGAAACTGCTGCTAGTGCATCGTACATATCATACGAAAACTGTTCGGCAACAGCGTAATAAAAAGCAGTATTGTTGAGGTTGTCGGTTTCGTTGGCATCGGCTCCATTTTCTAGTAAGAAAGGAACAAAATCCTTTTTGCTTCTTTTAACCGCGCACATTAAAGGCGTTGTCCCCACAATATTTTTTTCGTTGATATCGACACCATTATCCAAAAGAATGGAAATATATTCTTTAGTTTTCTCAGTATCTGTGCTGTAGGTATTCAGAACGATGTAAATGAAATTTTCTCCGGCATTGTTTTTATATTGTGTATTCGCTCCAAAGTCATCAATAAGTATTTTTATGACTTTTGGTGAAGCACCTTTTTCAAAAAGATAACCAAGTAAAGTTTTATCGCTGATTTCATCATTGATGTTATCCATTTTTGACATCAATTCTCTGAAAAAAGCCAGTGATTCTTCATCGTCTTTGAGATAAAGTGCCAAAGGAGCAAAAATCGATTTGTCGAAACTGTCCAATTCGTAAATATCCGTTTCAATAAAGCCGGCTTTGATTAATTTTTCAATAAAATCAATTTCTTTGGCATCAATAATCTTTGCTGCTATTTGAGAAAAATTGTTTTTAAGATATTGTTCGTTAAAGGTTTCGCCGTTATTTAGGCATTCTCTGGCCTCGTCAAATTTTCCCTGAAAAAGGAAATTTTCAATCTGGTTTTGTGTTTGCATTTGAAGTGGTATTTATAAATGAAAGATTGTGCTTGATAAAACCAGTATCGATAATTGCTGGCTTCACGAACTATGTTGTAAGATAAAACATAAAATTGAGAAATATATTTTAGGATAAAAAGTAAAAAGTCTTAAAATATTCCCATATAAAAGCAAAACCCTATTCTAGATGCATAGAATAGGGTTTTTAAAATTTTATGGATTGATTTTACATTTCTAAAACTTCAAGTTCATCAAAATCTTTAATTTCAGATAACTTGGTTAGTTTGCTTTTGCTGATTTTGGTTTCGGTTTTCTCGAAAACTTCATCTCCGCCTTCATCCTCTTTGTTTGTGTTTTCGTTTGTTATTTTCTTTCGTGTTAAAAAGTTTATACTGACTTCCGTTTCCACGACAGGACCTCGATTACTGCTAGAATCATAACCAATAAGTTCAAAATCTGAATTTTGAAATCTAAATGTGTATTCCCAATATCCATATCTTCCGTGGCCGTAATGAATATGTAATTTGTTGTTTTTTATTTCAACAGATAATTCGGGAGCAAAATAAACGCCGCCATCTTCATTTTCAGAAGAAAAACAATCGTAGTTTTTAACTGCAAGTTCATAACTGTTATTTTTATTGAAGAGAACAATAATTCCTCTTCTGTTTCGGTCTAATTGGCCTCGATAATCGTCTTTTATAACTTTGCTTTTATCGGTGCCTTTTATAACAATTGCGCAGTCTTCTGCGCCGTCTTTATTCAAATCGCCATAAATGGTGTCAAAAATTACATAACCTTTTGGAACAAAATCTGCGGGATTTTTTTGGCTTTCAACTGTAGAAGCTGAGGTTTCAGCAACTTCTTCGGGGTTGGTTAAAGTTTCTACGGTTGTAGTTGTTTCTTTTTTGTTTTTCTCCGTGCAGCTAAAAATTCCTAGTTGCATTAAAAAAGCTCCAGCAATAATCAAGTATTTGTTCATAATGGCTTATTATTTTTCTAAGTCTAAACTTAGTAAAATAAGTTTATTGGACATACTTGTTGGCATCGATTATGATAAAACCATAAATTTCCAATTTTTAGGATATTCTTTTTCAATCATATTGAATAATAACCTAAAATTATTTGAATGATCTCGTTTTAAGATTGAATAGAAATAATTGTGGCATACACAACATGCTTTCTCTTTTGGAGAAGTAATGCAATAAAATGTTTCATCATCTGAATCCACATAAAACCATTGCCACCCGTATTCTTTTTGAATTATATTTCCAAACAAAGAACCTAACTCATATCCGTATTTTTCTAATTCTTCATAATCATTACCATTATAATTTTCCACAAATTCATTCATTATTTTTAGAATAAAAGAGTTATCATCACTGTAGTCTATTTTTAATGTAATTAATGCATTATTGGCTAATCTGTCTATTTCTTCTTTTTCTTGGTCATTAATGATTCTATAATTTTTTATGTTTTTCATCTTTGGATATATCTAATTTTCTTTGTTATTTTCAAATGTTTAGTACTTAATGTTTTTGAATTTATCATCTTAGATTTCATTAATTCTTTCTTGCAGAAATAGAAGAAAAGCAGTAGCATTAAAATCTAAAATGTCTCTAGTATAAAATTCATCCAAATTGTATTCCATATTGATCTAACATATCATGAAATTCTTGATCAACTTTCTTTCCGCCAAAAGCACCAGACATAAATTTAACCGTTGGCATTTTCATTATAAACTCGAGGTCGTGAGGTTTATGCTGTGTTTCAACTATGGAAAATGCTTCTAGATTTTTAATGTTTTTAATTTTATTGATGTCTTCAAGTTTTTTACAATTGAATAAATTAACTCTTTTTAAATTTTTACAATTAGTTAAATCAGGAAATGAAGTAAATAGTGCTGCATATCCAATACTCAATTTCTCTAAACTATCAAGATGGTTTAAGAAAGAAAAATTGTCATTTTCTTTTTTTACATTATTGATGAACAGTTTTGTTAATTTTTGTAGTTTACAAAGTGCACTAGGATCTTTTATGTCACAACGATAAATTCTCAAGTCTTCTAATTCTTTTAAAGACAATAAAAATTCTAGGTTATCAACTTTCAATCCTCGTAATGATAAAATTTTAGTTTTCTTATATTTTAATAATTGCTTGAGGTCTTCCATATTCATTCTTTCTTCAATGAAGTCTCCAAACTTAACTTTATTGAATCCGATATTCATAATTGTTTATTTTCTTCTCTCTTTTTATTTTTAACAACAAATGTAGTTTTGAAAACTATTGAAAATGACCTCAATAAGGTATAAAATAGATAGAATAAGTCTTTTGTTTAATCCTCATTTTAGAGAAAGAAAAAATATTAATACAGAAAATTTTAAAATGATTATTTTTTAAATCAAGACATTTTTTTATTTAACATCCCTTTAGTTTTAATCCTTAAATAGCCAAATAAAAAAAATACTATCTTTACCGATCAAACGTTTATGAACTTAAGCTGCGTTTTAGCAGCACTACATATATAATTATGGCATGTACAAGTTGTTCAACCTCAGATGGTGGCGCACCAAAAGGTTGTAAAAATAATGGGACTTGCGGCACCGATAGCTGCAATAAATTGACAGTTTTTGACTGGCTCGCAAACATGAGTCCGTCTAATGGAGAGGCGATTTTTGATTGTGTTGAGGTACGTTTTAAAAACGGACGTAAGGAATTTTTTAGAAATTCAGAGAAATTAACTTTAAGTATTGGTGATATTGTTGCAACTGTGGCTTCACCAGGACATGATATTGGAATTGTAACTCTTACAGGCGAATTGGTAAAAATTCAAATGAAGAAAAAAGGGGTGAATTACGAAAGTAATGATGTACCTAAAATCTATAGAAAAGCATCTCAAAAAGATATTGATATTTGGTCTGTAGCGCGTGATCGTGAAGAACCAATGAAGGTTCGTGCCCGTGAATTGGCAATTCAGCATAAATTAGAAATGAAAATTTCTGATATTGAATTTCAAGGAGACGGATCTAAAGCAACTTTTTACTACACAGCCAATGATCGTGTCGACTTTAGAATGCTGATTAAAGATTTTGCTAAAGAATTTAGCACAAGAGTAGAGATGAAACAAGTTGGTTTCCGTCAGGAAGCGGCTCGTTTAGGCGGAGTTGGTTCTTGCGGACGTGAACTTTGCTGTTCGACTTGGCTTACCGATTTTAGAAGTGTGAATACTTCGGCAGCTCGTTATCAGCAGTTATCATTGAATCCGCAGAAATTAGCGGGACAATGCGGAAAATTAAAATGCTGCCTAAACTATGAGTTAGATACTTACATGGACGCATTGAAGGATTTTCCAGATTACGATACCAAACTGGTTACAGAAAAAGGAGATGCTGTCTGCCAAAAACAAGATATTTTTAAAGGATTAATGTGGTTTGCTTACACTAATAATTTTGCAAACTGGCATGTTTTGAAAATCGATCAGGTAAAAGAAATTATTGCTGAAAACAAACAAAAAAACAAAGTTTCTTCTCTTGAAGATTTTGCTGTTGAGGTAGTTTCAGAGCCGGAAAAAGACTTTAATAATGCGATGGGACAAGAGAGTTTAACTCGTTTTGACCAGCCAAAAAGAAAGAAAAAACCAAACCGCAAACGTAAACAAAATACAGAAGCGGCTGGTGTTGCAGCTCCGCCAAAACCGCAGCAGGAAAAAAACAACAATATTATTAAGCCTGCCGGAAACAACAATCAAAATCCGAATAATCAAAACAAGCAGAACAAGCCTAATAACCCAAATAAGCAAAATCATAAGAACAAGCCAAATCCGAATAAACAAAACAATTCGAATAAGCAGCAGTCAAATGATAACAAATCTGCTGAACCTAGAAAACCAATAATTAATGCTAAAAATGAGAATAAAAAATAGCGGAATTCTTCTTTTGGCAGCGATACTTCTTTTTTCGTGTGATAAAAAAAGAGTATTCGACGAGTATAAATCTGTTGGGAGTGCTTGGCACAAAGACAGTATTGTAAGCTTTGATCTGCCAGTTTTAGATTCTACAAAAAAGTACAATTTATTTGTAAATATAAGAGACAACAACAATTATCCGTTTAATAATTTGTTTTTGATTGTCGCTATCGAAACGCCGAGTGGTTTTACAAAAGTAGATACTTTAGAATATCAAATGGCAGCACCGGATGGAACTTTATTAGGAAATGGATTTACTGATATTAAAGAAAGTAAACTGTATTACAAAGAAGACGTAAAGTTTAAAGGAACATACAAAGTTCATATCAAGCAGGCTGTTAGACAATCGGGTAAAATTCCTGGAGTTGAGGCTTTAGAAGGTATTACAGACGTTGGTTTTAGAATAGAACAAAAAGATTAGAAAAATAGTTATGGCTGCTAAAAAAAACAATCAATCAAATAGCGTTAAGGATATTAATTATTATAAAAAGAAATTTTGGAGGGTTTTTGCCTACTCAATGCTTGGCGTTTTAGCTTTCTTTTTATTTGCGTCTTGGGGATTATTTGGATCTATGCCTTCATTTGAAGATTTAGAAAATCCAGATTCTAACCTTGCAACAGAAATTATTTCTTCTGATGGAGTTGTAATTGGTAAATATTTCAAAACCAACAGATCTCAGCTTAAATATTCAGATTTGCCTAAAAATTTAGTGGAAGCACTTGTTGCAACCGAAGATGCACGTTTCTACGAACATTCGGGAATTGACGGGCGCGGAACTTTAAGGGCTGTTTTTAGTTTAGGAACAAATGGAGGAGCGAGTACGCTGACGCAACAGCTGGCGAAACAATTATTTCATGGTGAAGGATCTAAGTTTTTGCCTTTTAGAATTGTACAAAAAATAAAAGAATGGATTATTGCCATTCGTCTGGAAAGACAATATACCAAGAATGAAATTCTGGCGATGTACTGCAATGTTTACGATTTCGGAAATTATTCTGTTGGAGTAAGTTCTGCTGCGCAGACCTATTTTTCTAAAGAGCCAAAAGATCTGACAGTAGACGAATCGGCTATTTTGGTCGGAATGTTTAAAAACTCAGGATTATACAATCCAGTAAGAAATCCAGAAGGAGTAAAAAATCGTCGTAATGTGGTTTTATCACAAATGGCAAAAGCAAAAATGATTTCCGAATCAGAAAAAGAAAGACTTCAAGCTCTGCCTATTACTTTGAAATTTAAACTTGAAAGCCACCGTGAGGGTATGGCAACTTATTTTAGAGAATATCTTCGTGATTACATGAAGAAATGGGTTACAGAAAACAAGAAGCCTGATGGTTCTGAGTACGATATTTACAAAGACGGACTTAAAATCTATACGACTATAGATTCTAGAATGCAGATGTACGCAGAAGAAGCTGTTTCTGAACACATGAAAAACTTACAGCAGCAGTTTTTTATTGAAATGAAAACCAATAAAAATGCTCCGTTCGTAAATATTACGCAGGCTGAAACAGATCGAATCATGATGCAGGCAATGAAGAATTCTGATCGCTGGGCACAAATGAAAGATATGGATAAAAGTGAAGATGATATTATCGCTTCATTTAAAGTAAAAACCAAAATGGCGTGTATTTACTTGGAAAGGAGAGCGTGACACCATCATGACACCGCTGGATTCTATTCGCTATTACAAACACTTTTTACAATCTGGTTTAATGGCTATGGAGCCTCAAACTGGAGCAATTAAAGCTTGGGTTGGAGGAATTAACTACAAATATTTCCAATACGATCACGTAGGACAGGGAGCAAGACAAGTAGGTTCTACTTTTAAACCGTTTGTTTATGCAACTGCAATCGAAGAATTAAATATGTCTCCTTGTGATTCTATTCTTGATGGTCCTTTTATGATTCACAAAGGACGTCACCACGTAACTGAGGATTGGGAACCAAGAAATTCAGATAACAGATACCGTGGAATGGTAACTTTAAAACAAGGTCTTGCGAATTCGATCAATACAGTTTCGGCTAAATTAATTGACAGAACAGGTCCAGAAGCAGTTGTAGAATTGACTAAAAAATTAGGGGTAAAAACAGAAATTCCAGTTCAGCCATCAATTGCATTAGGTGCGGTAGATATTACGGTGGAAGATATGGTTGCGGCTTACAGCACATTTGCCAATCAAGGAGTTTATGTTAAACCTCAGTTTTTAAGCAGAATTGAGAACAAAAGTGGAGAGGTAATTTATGAGCCAATTCCAGAATCTCATGATGTTTTAAATAAAGATATTGCCTTTGCAGTAATTAAATTGCTTCAAGGGGTTACAGAAACTGGTTCTGGAGCACGTTTACGTACGCAGGGCGGTGGAAGCGGAGACAATCGTTGGACTGGTTATCCGTACATGTTTAAAAACCCAATTGCTGGTAAAACAGGAACAACACAAAATCAATCAGACGGTTGGTTTATGGGAATGGTTCCAAACCTAGTAACAGGAGTTTGGGTTGGATGTGAAGATCGTTCGGCACGTTTTAAAAGTTTAACTTACGGACAAGGTGCGACTGCAGCTCTTCCGGTTTGGGCTTACTTTATGAAAAAATGTTACGCAGATCCAGAACTTCAAGTTTCAAAATCTGAATTTGAGCGCCCAGCCAATCTTTCTATAAAAGTAGATTGTTATACTAGGCCGGCTATTGTAAAAGATACTACTCAGACAGAACAAAATACTGATGAATTCGAATTGTAACAATGTTGCATTAAATCCATCTAATTAAAAATCATCCCTTTATCATTCTTTTTTAAAAGAGTTGTAAAGGGATTTTTATTTCGGTTTTATTTTTACGAAATCGTTATAATTTAATCTAAAAATCTTATTTTTATCAAAATTATTCGGCAATAAAGACAGTTTGTTATGATAACAAAAAAAGTAAATAGTGTTCAGGATGCTATCAAAGGAATAGAAAGCGGCATGACCATTATGTTTGGCGGTTTCGGTTTATGCGGTATACCTGAAAATACAATTGCAGCTTTGGTAAATACACCCATTTCAGATTTAACTTGTATTTCTAACAATGCAGGTGTCGACGATTTTGGTTTGGGATTATTGCTTCAGAAAAAGCAGATCAAAAAGATGATTTCTTCTTATGTGGGTGAAAATGCCGAGTTTGAACGTCAGATGCTTTCAGGAGAATTAGAAGTAGAACTTACGCCTCAGGGAACTTTGGCAGAACGCTGTCGTGCGGCTCAGGCAGGAATTCCTGCTTTCTTTACGCCAGCAGGTTACGGAACTGAAGTTGCGGAAGGAAAAGAAGCACGCGAATTCAACGGTAAAATGCATATTATGGAAGAAGCTTTTAAAGCCGATTTTGCGATTGTAAAAGCTTGGAAAGGTGATGAAGCTGGTAATTTGATTTTCAAAGGAACAGCCCGAAACTTTAATGCGTGTATGGCGGGTGCAGGAAAAATAACAATTGCAGAAGTCGAAGAATTAGTGCCGGTTGGTTCATTAGATCCAAATCAAATTCATATTCCAGGAATTATGGTGCAGCGAATCTTTCAAGGAGAAAAATTTGAGAAGAGAATCGAGCAGCGCACAGTTAGACAGAGAGCTTAATTAGATAATTAGAAAATGTGATAATTAGATAATTAATTTAGATTGTGCTTAAGCATTATCTAATTATCTAATTTCCAAATTGACACATTCATTTATGTTAACAAAAGAAGATATAGCAAAGCGAATTGCGAAAGAAGTAAAAGACCGTTATTTCGTAAATCTTGGAATTGGGATTCCAACTTTGGTTGCAAATTACGTTCGAGAAGATATAGCTGTTGAATTTCAAAGTGAAAATGGAGTTCTCGGAATGGGGCCTTTTCCATTTGCCGGCGAAGAAGATGCCGATATAATCAATGCAGGAAAACAAACCATTACAACACTTCCGGGAGCGAGTTTCTTCGATTCGGCTTTTAGTTTTGGAATGATTCGCAGCCAAAAAGTAGATTTAACAATTCTAGGGGCAATGGAAGTTTCTGAAAATGGAGATATCGCGAATTGGAAAATTCCAGGCAAAATGGTAAAAGGAATGGGAGGTGCTATGGATTTAGTGGCTTCCGCCGAAAATATCATCGTTGCCATGATGCACGTAAACAAAGCAGGAGAGTCGAAAATCTTAAAAAGATGTACTTTGCCATTAACAGGCGTAGGCTGCGTTAAAAAGGTTGTAACTGAGCTTGCAGTACTAGAAGTAACTGAAAAAGGTTTTAAGCTCTTAGAACGAGCGCCAGGTGTCTCAGTCGAACACATCATTGCATCAACAGAAGCCGATTTGATTATTGAAGGTGAAATTCCTGAGATGATTGTTTAATTTTAGGTTCAAAGGGGCAAAGGAGCAAAGGTTCAAAGTTTAAGTGCTGAAAATAAATTTATATTAAGAGAACTTTCTTAAAGGAAGGTTCTCTTTTTATTTTCTGCTAGGGTTTGATAATTGAAACGTAATCTTTTTCTTTATATTTGCTGTGATTTTAAATAAAAACACATTTGGAAAAGTTTGAAATAGATATGAAATGGGGAAGTTATTTCTTCATTGTAAATACGTTAAGTTCTATTTTTATAGTTTTAATAATGTATTTAATTAATAGTTACAGCTTAATATATTTAAGTGATATTCTAATACCTGTTTTTATAATTCAATTATTATATTTTGTTATTAAAGCCGTTGCAGAAAATAAAAAACATGATTTAAGCAGAGGTTATCGAAAGTTCTTTGTTTTTATTAGGCTTTTAGTGTTCTATTTCATGTTAGTTTCATTTTCAAATGAAAGCACAAATATTTGGTGTTTTTCCCTATTGCTTCCCTATAGAAGAAAAGACATTTCAGAATTAGTAATAGAAGAGAACTCAAATGAAGATAACGGCATTACATTGAATGAGTTTATTGTTATCTTAAAAAGAAAGTTCAGCAGATTATAAATCAGCAATTATATAAAAAGAAAAAACCGCTTATAGCGGTTTTTTTTATGCAGTAAATCTCTGAACCTTTGTCCCTTTGAACCTTTGCTCCTAGAAAAAGCTATTGCAAATTAAAAGAAGCTCCTAAACTAAAAGTCGCTTGATTATTTAAATGGTAAAAAGGATCATCGTTTGTGCCATATTTTGCAATTGGGAATCCGATTTCTGTGAAAACACCAAATCCGTCAGTAAAGAAATAACGACCACCAACATGAGCTCCGAAATTATGTAAACCTAAACTTAATCCAGGGTAAATGTCTAATTGTTCAACACCAATTACACTTGATAAATTAGCATTAATTCTTGCTTTTGCATCAAAACGATCACCGAAATCTGGTTTTTCATCATTATAAGCGGTAGTGCTTCCGTGGTAGAAACCGTTAAAATTATCAACTCCTAACAAGTAGTTTGCAACAAAACCAAAAGAGAAATTTTCTCCTAAACCAAAATCAATTGATCCCTGAATTCCAGAACCACCATCTTGAAGATTAGCGCCAACGTTTACTCTAGTGTCACCTTTACCAGTGAAGGCTTGTTGTGCATTAATAAATCCGAATGATACTAAAAACAAGAGTGTAATAACCTTTTTCATAAAATTTTAAATATTAATTATTTTGAACGGCAAAAATAAATTTTAAATAAATTAATTCCTACCTTTTTCGTTAAAATAGAGTTCGTTCAATGGTTCGCTTTGCCAGTATTCTTTGGTGTCGACATTCATAATTGTAAGCGGACCTCGAAAGGCTGCCCCAGTGTCGACATTCCAAACACAGGCTTTGTTTACAGGAACTGTCTTTCCTATTCGTGTAACAGGAGTATGCCCTATGTAAACTTCTTTATAAACGCTAAATCTTTTGGGATAGTTTAAATCGTCTTCTTTTAATTTTGGGTCTAATGAAAGAGCTGTTTCCCAAAGTGTTCTATCCCAATAAAATAGTTTCGAAAAATATTCCCATTTTACGCCATTTAAATTGGTGAAGCCAGCGTGGACAAATAAACGATTTTGATCGTCAAGATAATAATCCTGAAGATTTTCTAAAAATTCGATATGTTTTCTCTTCTTATCCGAGGAAATTTTGGAATAGCCTTCAACTGTTGCTTTTCCGCCATGTTTGTACCACATTTCTTCATCAAAATCATCATGTCTGTTTTCCAGCCAGTCCAATGCCAGCTGATCGTGATTTCCTCGTATGCAGATGCAGTTTTGTTTACTTTTTAAATCAATCAAATAGTCGATTACTTCAACAGACTGACTCCAGCCGTCAACATAATCGCCCAAAAAAATTAGAGTATCTTCTGTAGTAACTTCGGCTCTCTTCATCACTTGTTCAAGTGCAAGTAACCCGCCGTGAATGTCACCTATAACAAATGTTCGCATTATTTAATTTTTCGAGTAGAAGAACAAAAATAGAAAGAATAATTGGTTTGAACTCATCGAATCTATATTCTTTAAAGATTGATATTATTTATAACTATTTGAAGCACTTTTTTATTGCTTTCCTTTTTAAATTTGTAGCATGTCTGAAACACCAACATATCGCAAAATTATTCATATCGATATGGATGCATTTTACGCATCGGTCGAGCAGATGGATAATCCGGAATTGCGCGGAAAACCTGTTGCGGTTGGAGGTTCAGAAAATAGAGGCGTCGTTTCGGCGGCAAGTTACGAAGCGAGAAAATTTGGTGTGCGGAGTGCCATAAGCGGCGTTCTGGCCAAGAGATATTGTCCAGAAATTATTTTTGTACGTCCACGATTTGACCGTTACAAAGAGATTTCATCTAAAATTCATAAAATTTTCCATGATTACACCGATTTGGTTGAGCCTCTTTCGCTAGACGAAGCTTATCTGGATGTTACCCAAAATAAAAAAGGAAATCCCAGCGCGAGTTTATTGGCGCAGGAAATTCGAACAAGAATTTTTAATGAAGTTGGTTTAACAGCTTCTGCGGGTATTTCTGTCAATAAATTTGTGGCTAAAATTGCAAGTGATTACAATAAACCAAACGGGCAAAAGACGGTAAATCCAGATGAAGTTGAAGCCTTTTTAGAAGACCTGCCAATACGTAAGTTTTACGGAGTTGGAAAAGTGACTACAGAAAAAATGTACCAGCTTGGCATTTTTACAGGAACTGATTTGAAAAGTAAATCGTTAGAATTTTTGGAGAAACACTTTGGAAAATCTGGAGCGTTTTATTACAATGTAGTTAGAGGTATTCATAACAGCGAAGTAAAATCCTCTCGAATCACCAAATCTGTTGCCGCAGAACACACTTTTGATGTAAATCTTTCTTCTGAAATCTTTATGATGGAGCAATTGGAACGAATTGCAGTTTCACTAGAAAAGCGTTTGAAAAGGCACGATATTTCGGGTAAAACCATAACACTTAAAATTAAATATAGTGATTTTTCGCAGCAGACGAGAAGTAAAACCCTGCCGTATTTTATTTCTGATAAAAGTTTGATTATGGAAAACATAGAAGAATTACTGTATCAGGAAAAAATGAAAGATTCTGTACGCCTCCTCGGAATTTCTCTAAGTAATTTAAATACTGAAATTAAAAAAGCAGTTGCTGTTCAGTTAAAATTTACTTTTTAATAAAAAGTTTAAGTGTATATTAATATAGTACTATAATCCCATACAGGAGTTTTTATCTATCTTTGATAAAGATTTGTCCATACTCTAAATCATTTAATATGAAAAATACAGGCTCTGATGATTTTTTACAACGAAATTCAGTTCCAATTTTAGCTTGGGATTTTCACTATGAATATCTAAATGAACTAAAAGGATTGGCTACAGATTTGGAGAAAGTAAATCAAATTTCAAATCAATATACTTGGGACGAAGAAAAACTCAATATACAAGAAAGGATCAAAGAAGAGGTAGTTGTAGTTACGGATCTAGATTTTAAAATAGTTTTCGCTTCAAGCGGTATCAAAAAAATGACAGGCTATAAACAGGAAGAAATTTTGGGTCAAACGCCAAAAATGTTTCAGGGACCTGCAACCTCTAAAAAAGATTTAAAAGAAATTAGAGAAGCCTTAAAAAAGAAGATTCCTTTTGAAAAAACACTGGAAAATTATAGAAAAAATGGACAGACTTATAAATGTAAAATAGATGCTTTTCCTGTTTTTAATCTAAATGGCGAAGTATCGCATTTTATAGCTTTCGAAAAGCAGGATTTAAGTGCTTGATTTGCCAGTAAGACGAAAAGTTTATAATAAAAAAAAACCGCTGAATTAGCGGTTTTTTTATTACTTAATATAATCTAGAACTTAGTGTCTTAGCGCCTTAGCGGCAAAAAAAGTTATAAGTTCGCAAAAAAATCATTTCCTTTATCGTCGGTGATAATGAATGCAGGGAAATCTTTTACGGTGATTTTACGAACCGCTTCCATTCCTAATTCTTCAAAATCAACTACTTCAACTTTTAAGATATTATCCTGAGCCAAAATCGCAGCTGGACCTCCAATAGAACCTAAATAAAATCCGCCGTATTTGTTGCAGGCATCTGTAACTTGTTTCGTACGGTTTCCTTTGGCCAGCATAATCATGCTTCCTCCATTTTTTTGGAATTCATCAACATAAACGTCCATACGGCCGGCAGTTGTTGGTCCGAAACTTCCAGAAGCCATTCCGTCTGGGGTTTTTGCAGGACCTGCATAATAAACAGGGTGATTTTTGAAATACTCCGGCATTGGTTTTCCAGCGTCTAACAATTCTTTGATTTTTGCGTGTGCAATATCTCGGGCAACAATAACAGTTCCGTTTAATTTTAAACGTGTTTTAACTGGATATTGAGATAATTTTGCCAAAATATCTGCCATTGGCTGATCTAAATCAATTTCTACAGGTGCTTCTAAATGCGGAGCTGTTTCTGGTAAAAATTGTTTTGGATTTATTTCTAACTGTTCAACAAAAATTCCGTCTTTGGTAATTTTTCCTTTAATATTTCTATCGGCAGAACAAGAAACTCCCAATCCAACTGGGCAAGAAGCTGCGTGACGCGGCAAACGAATTACGCGAACGTCATGCGTGAAATATTTTCCTCCAAATTGAGCACCAATCGCACTTTCCTGGCAGATTTTCTGAACACGTTCTTCCCACTCAAAATCACGGAAAGCCTGACCAGCCATGTTTCCTGATGTTGGAAGATTATCATAATATCCTGCAGATGCTTTTTTAACAGCGCTTAAGTTAGCTTCTGCAGAAGTTCCGCCAATAACCAAAGCTAAGTGGTATGGTGGACAAGCAGACGTTCCTAAATCTTTTATTTTTGTGCGGATGAATTCATCTAACGATTTTTCATTCAACAAAGATTTTGTCTGCTGGTATAAATAAGTTTTGTTTGCAGATCCGCCTCCTTTTGCCATAAACAAGAATTCGTAAGAAGTTCCTTTTTTAGCATAGATATCAATTTGAGCCGGAAGATTGGAACCTGAATTCTTCTCTTCGAACATCGAAATCGGGACAATCTGCGAATAACGTAAATTTCTTTTTTGGTACGTATTAAAAATTCCTCGGCTTAACCATTCTGCATCATCAACACCAGTAAAAATACTTTCGCCTTTTTTGGCCATTACAATTGCAGTTCCAGTGTCTTGACAGCTTGGTAACTGACCTTCGGCAGCAACAGATGCATTTTGAAGTAAATTGTACGCTACAAAACGATCGTTATCTGTAGCTTCTGGGTCATCAAGAATTTTTCTTAGTTTTTTCAAATGACTCGTTCGCAGCATAAACGAAACATCTGTTAAAGCTTCTTCAGCCAATAATTCTAAACCTTTTGGATCAACCGTTAAAACTTCACGTTCTCCAAATTGTTCCACTTTCACAAAATCTGAGGTGATTTTGCGGTACTGCGTATCATCCTTTAAGATCGGATAAGGATCTTGGTATATAAAATCAATCATTGTTTTGTTTTTTGACAAATTTAGAAATTATTTACCTAAGAAAGAATTTGAATAAGACTTCTGAGCACTTTTGTTATTGACTGTTAAATTGATCGAAAGTCATCTTTTTTTCAAAGTATGCTTTATCTTTTGCAGATAATAATCTCTTGCTCCATTGGTTTCCTTTTAACTCAAAAGAGATTGAATCTGAGTGTGTAAGGATTCCCATGTCAAGGTTTTCATCTTCATCAGCAGGGACAAATGCAACAGTTTTGCAATAAAAAGATTTTGGGTCAGAATTTTTAGAAGGGTTCGCAATTTCTACCCAGCTTCCCCAGCCGCTGTCGGTCATTGTATTCCATTGATGAACCAACTGCAGAGTATTGTTTTTTAAATAATACAAGTAATTATCGTGCGTATAACCACAAGCAGGATAACCCACTGAGATTTGTACAAATGGTGAATTTTTTGAAGTTTCTGAAGTTAATCCGTAAGAAGCAACCCATTCAGAACCTTTTTCAAAACCTTTGATTGTGATTTTAGATGAGGCAGTTTTATTTTTATTTTGATAGAAATCTAATCGATATTTTACCGTAACAATGCTGTCTTGATCTGCCTGCTGCTCTACAAGATTGGCTAAAATGTAGTCTTTAGAAGATTGTTCTTCATTTACGTAAATCGCAATAGTATCTGTTTTGATAACTTTATCGTTTGCTGAATCATCAGTTTCAACTGAAATTTCTTGAGCTGCAGGTAATTCTGCTACTATTTCTGTTTCTGTAGATTTTGTTTTTTGACATCCGATTAAAAGGATTGAAAAAAGAAGAAGTGGTATTTTCATGGGGATAGATTAATATTATTATTCTACTGATAAAACTAAAAGTTTCTTTTTTTGATATAGTTCGGCTAATGATATTTTTTCTCCGTTGAGATAGAAAAGCTGATCTTCGTACTTTACTTCTTTAGGATCGATTAAAAAGCAGTAATTATCGCGGTCATTTAAAACGCTGAGATTATCATAATTCAACTCTATAACTTTGACATATTTGATGATATTGAGTTTATGAACTTCTTCTAAGGTTACCGGAGTGCTTTCATCATATCTAAAAAAGAATTTTTCGCCGCCGCCCGGCATTCCAAACCAAGGCATGGCTTTTCCAGAAACGAGATCGATATAATCCGGAGCTTCATTGATAACGAATAATTTTTGATCCATAGTTTCAAAAAACTCGGGAAGAGATTTGTTTTCAAAAGCTTCATTCTCTTTCCAGAAATATATTCCTTGATTTTGCCAAGAAGGATTTTGAAGATCTTTCGCAGTAGCAGCATCAGAATAATGCATATACAACTCGCGTGGCATAAAAGTCAAAATAGAATCGTTTATGAGCCAGTCAATCTTATTGGGTTCAAATTTATTTTCTTCAGCTTTAGGCTCTTCAACAGCCGTTTGGTCTTCAGTAAAATGAATTTGTTCTTCAGATTCTTTTATACTTTCAACCTTCTGTTCTTTATTAAAAAGCTTCTTAAATAAATTCATATTTTTTTTTTTTGATTAAAATGAATTAAAAGAACCAAGTCGCAACAAAAATCGCAGTAATTACACAAATCAAATCAACTAAAAGCATTGTTCCTAATGCATAGCGTGTGTTTTTGATGTTTACAGATCCGAAATAAACTGCAATAACATAGAATGTACTTTCGGCACTACACTGAAAAATACTGCTTAATCTTGCTGTCAACGAATCTGCTCCAAAAGTATTCATAGAATCAATCAAAAATCCTCTTGATCCAGCCGAACTAAACGGGCGAAGCATTGCCACAGGAAGCGCATTTGTAATTTCTTTGCTTACACCTAAATTTGAAAATACAAATCCAATTCCGTCACTAATAATTTCGAATAAACCGCTATTTCTGAATAATGAGATTGCGACTAACATTCCTAATACATAAGGGAAAATAGTTACTCCAGTTTTAACTCCATTATTTGCTCCAACTACAAAAGTGTCAAAAACAGTAGTGTTGGCATCTTTAAATTTTTGCTCGTGTCTGAATGAAAAAATCAGCGTAAAAGCAATAATCGCCAAAAGTATTAAACCTGAAAGGTTAGAAGTGAAATAATTTTTTCCGATTAAATCCAAATGATTCACGTACATCAATAAACCAACAATTGCAGCGATTAAACCCATCAACCCAATTAAAAGCGAAGCACTTTTAAAGTTGATTTTTTGTTTGATTCCGACAATTAAGAAAGCGGCAATAGTACCAATGAATGAAGTAATGATACAAGGCAGCATTACATCGGCTGGATTCGTTGCATTTGCAGCCGCGCGGTAACCAATGATTGAAGTTGCAATTAAAGTTAAACCAGACGCGTGAAGGCACATAAACATGATCTGTGCATCGCTTGCTTTGTCTTTATCGGGGTTTATTTCCTGTAAACTTTCCATGGCTTTAAGTCCAAACGGAGTTGCAGCCGAATCTAATCCTAAGAAATTCGCAGCAAAGTTTAAGGTCATATAGGAAATCGAAGGGTGGTTTTTAGGAATAGTCGGGAATACTTTTACAAATACCGGACTCAAAGCTTTAGCTAATTTTCCTGAAGCTCCAGAAATAATCAAAAGTTCCATTAATCCGCAGAAAAAAGCCAAGTAAGCAATAAGCGGTAAGATTAAATCGACCAAAGTGCTTTTACAAGTAGGCAGTAAACCATCTGATTTCTGAAGTCCGCTAAAAATTTTTACAGTTTTGTTTTTATAAACGTAAGTTGTGTCGGCATTCAGCGTATCACGATTGATAATCATGGTTTGATCTGGTGCTTTTTGTATGCTGTCTTTGATAAAAGCAGGAAGTTCTTCAACGTATTTTTCAGATACTAAAACAGGATCATCTTTCTTTCCATTCAAAACAGAATCAATAGTATAAGTATTAGCAGTAAACAAACTGACTACAATAAAAACTATCGAAGAAATAAAAATCGTTAACCAAAATCTACTTAATACCATAATTACATTTTTTTGTAAATGTAATTATTTAGCGATAAAATGCATAAATATTTTATTCAGATGTCGCCCCGATAGGGCTAAAGATTTGGTACGTTTATCGTATTAGAGTAAATTGATGTTGATTAAGATGTTCTTAATAGAGCTTAAAGAAGTCTCAGCGAGGCGAAATATTTATAGAAAAAGAATGGAAAACAAAATTGAAAAAGCTCCAGCGGAGCGATATGATTATTATAATAGCATAAGTAATACGCTGCTAGCAGAACTAAAAAAGCCTCATCGAGGCGAAATATTTATAGAAAAAAGGATGAAAACAAAATAGAAAAAGCTCCAGCGGAGCGAAATAAAAACTTATTCAATAACAACTTTTGTTTCCAGATAATTTTCAAAAGCTTTAATTCCTTCAAATAAAATGGCTTTTTTCGAACTCTCCGTTTCATTAAAAAACTGTGTTTCTATTTTGGCGTGATCTTTTTTAATAGTTCGTTTCCAAGTTCCAATTACTTTTCCGTTCTCAAGAATAATAGGTTTAAAAATGCCATTATTGGTAAAAGCTAAACTTTGATGTTCTTGCAGGATAGAAGCTTCACGGGTTTTGTATGAAATAAGAATCTCATCAAATGCTGGGAGAAAATGCACGCTTTCGCGAAAGGTATCCAGATTTGAATGATCTTTTTTGAACCAATAAGTCTGATTATCAATAGGCATTGAGCTTAATTGCAAATCAATTGCATTTATTGCTTTGTTGCAAATTGTAGGCGGAAAGCCAGACCACCAGGAAAAATCTAATACTGTTGCTGGACCGTGACTTTCAAAATAACGCTGAGCTAATTTTGCCAAACCTTCTTCTTTTGTCAATTTGGTTTTAGATTTTGGAACTCTTTCTTCAAGCAAAGCATATGTAATTTGTTTACCCTTCATTTCTCCATTACACACTAAACCGTCTAGTTCTGCATTCATCATAATGGCCGCGCTAAGGAAATCTTCTTTCGAACTTTTTTTGATATCAAGTTCCTGCATAATTTCGTCGCGCGTTAAATGATTCTTTCCTGCCAATAACTTCTCGATAGAATTGTTAATCTGATCTAGTTTTTTAGCATCGAAACCATATTTTTTAGCCGCCGCCGCAGTAAAACGTTTCACCTGAGGGGCCGAAAGTTCTAACATCCAATAAATATCCTCAGCAGAAACAAAATGCCAGGTCGGACGAAGAATATGTGTTCTAATGATTTTTGCAGAATTTACCGCTTCTTCGATTTCTTTTTCAGTTGCATTGCATCGAGAACCAACAGCCCATTTTGCCATAGCATAATCCTGAGCCTGCATAGCACCCAAATGCTGTACAATTTCCTGCGGCGAAAGATTACTTGTTCTATACAGTTTCTGTGAAACAAGACGATGATGTGAAATCTCAGAATAAATCATTTTAGGAATTATTTTAAACCATAAAAGTTATATCAGTTCATGAAAAAAATCAGCATCTTAGAACCTCAGTACCTAAGCACCTTGAAAAACTACACATGAATAATCTCATCATCAATCAATAAATCTTCGCGTCGCAAACGAAGGAAAATCTGTGCTACAGCAATTGTATCTTTTTCGCAATAAGTTACAATTCGATCAATATCTTTTTCGACATAATAGACATGAGCAACTTGACTTCCGTCAATATCGCCTTTTGGCGATGGGACACCTAAAATCTTGGTTAATAGCTTTAAGGAAGTAAAATGTTTATAATCGCCAAACTTCCATAATTCTAAAGTATCTAAATGTGGAATTTCCCAAGGTTTTTTTCCAAATAAATTCAGTTTATCCGGAATTGGCATTTGGTTAATAATCATTCTTCTTGCAATAAACGGAATATCAAATTCTTTTGAATTATGACCGCACAAAAGATGCTGCGGCTGATTGAAATGATTATTAATGAGATTCGAAAAATCTTTCAAAATCTTCTTTTCTTCACCAAAAAAGGAAGTAACCCTAAAATTTCGAATATCACCTTTAATAGTAAAAAAGCCAACCGAGATACAAATGATTTTTCCAAATTCGGCCCAAATTCCAGCACGTTCGTAAAATTCTTCTGCAGAGAAATCGTCTTTTCGCTGATATTGCGTTTTCAAATCCCATAATGACTGCATTTCTGCGTCAAGCGAATTGAAATTTTCTTCTTCTGGAACGGTTTCTATATCAAGAAATAAAATGTTGTTAAGGTTTATTTTTTCAATCATTTTTAGACTTCTTAGATATTTAGAGGGTTAGACTTTTAGATTTTAGTATTGAAACTTGTACAAAGTTGCACAAAATTCTTACGATATGAAAGTTAGAATAAACTTTGTTGTGCAGATGGTTTTTCGTGTTCCAAAAGCCATTTCTTGCGGGACAATCCGCCGGCGTAGCCTGTTAGCGATCCATTTGTTCCAATAACGCGGTGACAGGGAACAACAATCCATAACGGATTTTTACCATTTGCCGAAGCTACAGCGCGAATCGCCTTTACATCTCCCAATTTTTTGGTTTGGTCCATATAACTTACTGTTTTCCCAAATGGAATTTCTAATAAAGATTTCCAGACTTTCTGCTGAAACTCGGTTCCTTTTGGATTTAGTTTGAGATCAAAATCCGTTCTTTTGCCTTCGAAATATTCATTCAACTGAGAAACGGCTTTTTGTAAAACTTCTGGAATTTCTTTTGAAACTTCATTTGAACCTACATCAGAAACTGAAATTACAGCAATACCATTTTCATCTCCAATAATTTTGGTGATTCCTAGAGGCGAATTGATGTAGACTGTTTCCATTTTTTAACCGCAGAGGTGCTTAGATTTATCGCAAAGTTCGCAAAGTTTTTTTAAACCATATAAGTTATTGAAGTAATTTAAGAATGATTGTCATCCCGAGCGAAGTCGAAGGCTTCTGAAGATGGCTTCAACTTCTCTCAGCCTGACATTCAAGTTTTAATATTCTTTTAAATCAAACTTATAGTTTAAAATAGTTTCGATTTTTTCACTCGAAATGACCTTTTTAATATTTGACTTTTCGGAGCTGAATTTCGGCAAAACTAAGTTTTGTTCTTTTGCTTTTTGTGTATAATATTCCTCTCTTGTTGGATGGAAAGGTGCAGCAGCATTAAAAACTTCATTCCACTTAGACTGTTTTATGATTTCTTCTATGATTGAAATGCAATCATTTTGATGAATTAAATTTACAGGCGCATCTGGATTTTCAAGGTTTTCTTTTCCAGCTAAAAACTTAACTGGATGACGGTCTTCGCCAATCAATCCGCCGAAACGTAGAATTGTAGTTTCGAAGTTTGGATTGTTTTGAAGAATTTTTTCTGCTAAAAGCAGTTGTCTGCCGCTTTCTGTTTCGGGATTTGCTATGGTTTCTTCTGTAATCAATTCGTTATCATCTCCATAAACAGAAGTTGAACTCACAAAAAGTACTTTTGAAACGCTCGATTTTTCTATAAACGGAATTAGATTTTGTATTTTTCTCACGAATGTCATTTCGAGCGTAGTCGAGATATCTTGATTTCCTCGCAATTTTGGTGGAATATCTATAATTAAGATTTCGCTTTCCGCTAAAAAAGTATCGATGTTTTCAGAAACTCCATCGGCTTCAATAGTAACCAAAAATGGATTGATTCCAGCAATTTCTAAAATTGAAAGCTTATTTTCTGAAGTTGTTGACCCTTTGACTGAATTTCCATTTTCAATTAACTTTTTTGCTAAGGGAAATCCGAGCCATCCGCAGCCTAGAATACTAATTTTTGTCATTTTTTCGAGGTTCAAAGGTTCAAAGGTACAGAGGTTTTTGTAACAGATTGAAAGATTAAAAAAAGATTTTTTAATACCATCTGAAGATCTTTGCCCAATAAGATTAGAAATATAAAAAATTGATAAAGAAAAAGGCAGATTTTGAATCTGCCTTAAATTTTATTGTGGTACTGCGACTGGTTTTATGCTGTCTTTTGGAATAGCTAGACTGTCTTTAACAATAACAGGTTCAATAGGTTTTATTGGTGCTACGTATCTTTTTATTTTCTGCTGTATTAAAACGGCATCATTTAAAACAAAAGGAGTCGGCATCATCCAGTTTTCCCTGGGTTTAATATTAAATAATGGATTGCTCATTAAATCAAATGAGCTTTCTATTAAATCCATATCAAAAATAGACGATTTGTTGATGTAAAAATCCATTACAAGCGGTTCATTTCCGACAACATAATAACGTAGAATTTTACTGTCTTCTCGTTGTAAACGATTGCCTTTCTCTCCTAAAGTTGAAACGCCGTTGGCTTTAAAGTTGTAAAAGGTCATTTTAGGGTTAGCATAAATATCGTATCGATTTACTTTTCGGTTAGGAGTAATTTTGATTTTCAAATATCTATTATTTCCAATAACGCTGTCTCTTAAGAATTGAATTGTTGGTTTCGGAATATCGACAACCGGTGCAATTGCACTATGAGTAAAAGTTGTATTGTATTTGCTGGCAAGAGGAAGTCTATTTAAACCAACGGCATTTTTATTCTTTTCGCCCAAATAAGATTTGGTCCATTCGTCTAAATTTGTGTCATAAGTTGTCCATACTGCAGAATTATTATCAGCATTGTAAACGTATAATAAGCTGTTAGATTTGGCTTTTCCGTATTCATAATCAGAATGATATCCTGCGTAAATGAAAAATGAGATCGAAACTAGAAAGAAAACAACTGTCCAAACACCTTTTCTTGCGAAATCTCCAAATATTGGCAGTAGCAATCCGAATAGTAAAACAGTTAAAACAGCACTTCCAAATAGAATTTTAAGTCCTAACCCAACTGGGAACATTACTATAAATGGAGCAACGATTGCTAAAGCAGGAATACTAAAAAGCAGATTGACGCCTAAACTGTAATGTTGTGTAAAAACAAATATTCCGAATAAAAGTACTCCGAAATAAACTGGAATAATTAAGAAACCAGCACCTGTCAAGCTGTTTGCTAAAAATGCATTGATGATAATCCAGAGCAGTAAAGGTGCCACAAAATGATTCATCGTGATTTTGGCCTCGGAGAAATGATGATAGAAAGCAAAACAAATTGCAATGCTCAAAGTTACAAATGCCCCAATATATGCGTGGCCATTGTAGGTAAAACCATTTAAAAGGTCAGAATACTGAGGGTAAATTTCTAAGATCAATTTCCATCCTAAAAATGTCACCAAACCAGCGATTATAATTGAACCTAAAAGCGGTACAAATCCTCTAAAAATTTCTCTAAAAGTGATTATTCTTTTTACTTTTCCAATAAAGATAAATAAAACTAATAATCCGAAAGCAATTAATGTCATTGGCATTACCCAAGCAAATGGGTAACTAATAAATGAAAATGGAGCACTGAAATAAACATCGTCTTGAGTAGATTCTGTCTGATTTAAATCAATATTGGTTAAGTATTTCAGCAAAGGCATTATGTAAGTACCTTGATGTGCTAAAGTCGTTTTGTTTAGATGCTGTACATCGTCTTGCTGTGTGTGATAGTTGAAATGCCCATCGATAAAAGCAAAATTGAAACCTTGAATATTGCCTTGTTCTCTAAAAACAGTTAAGTCAGTATCATTAGGAAGCATTTTGTAGATACTGTACATCAACGAATTGGAAACGGGATGAGAAGTTTTCGCTTTAGAAAATTCTCTAACCAGCGCTTCGTTTCCTTTATTGGTTTCCATTAACATATAACTAGGGCCAGAAGATCCTCGAGCTTCAAAGTTTAAGGCCAAACCAACATCTTTTGCCCAAGGATGCTGATTGACGAATAATGCAGCTCCATTTAAACCTAATTCTTCGGCATCAGAAAATAATATTATGATATCATTTTTTTGAGGATGTTTCGAATATAAAAAAGCACGAACTCCTTCTAAAATTGTGGCAACACCAGAAGCATCGTCACTTGCACCTTTTGAGAAAGAATGCGGTGCACTGTCATAATGTGAAAGCAATAAAAGGGCTTTTGTATTGTTAGTTCCTTTAATTCTGGCCAGAATGTTTTTGGACTTTACTAAAATACCTTTATCATTTAGAGTAAAACCTTCCTGAACGCTAGTTTCTAAGCCTATCCTGTTTAGTTCGAGTTTAAGGTAATTGGCAACTAATTCGTGATTGGTTGACCCGACATAATGAGGTTTCTGTGCAATAATTTCTACTTGGTTAAGCGCTCTCTCGGTTGAGAATTCCGCAAGCGCTTCATCGTCTTTAGAAATTCCTTGAGGCATCATGGTAATGTATATAATGCCTAATAAAGCTAAGACACAGGCTATGGCTAGAATTGAGGTTTGGTTTTTTCTCATGGTTAACAGATACTAACTATATTTCTTTTTTAACAAGCATAAAATAATCATTGTCCAAGGAACGATAACCTTGGTCGTACAAGAAATAATATGTATTTCCTGTTTTGGTTTGCAAAATATTGGTAAAAAACTCAAAATCAAAGCCTTTTGTCAACAATTTGTCTCTAGAAGCCTTTGATTTTCCATCTACATTTAGCTCTGCCAAAATACGGTAATTTTTGCGTAACTTGTTATTTATATTTCGCATGAAATTAGTACTATCTTTATTTATTTTATTATTGTACGCATTACGGCAGCTGTCTGAGCAGAATTTTTTGTCTTCGCGGCCGACAATTTTAGCTGAGCATTCCAGGCAAGTTTTCATGTATTCAATTTTTTAATTTCATAAAGATCTGTTCTACGGTCTTTTAATGTTTTTACGCTTCCATGTTCGTGAAGTTCTTTTAATAAATTCAGATCAACATCTACAATTAAAGTCATTTCTGTGTTTGGAGTTGCTTCTGCTTTAATTCCATTACTTGGAAAAGCAAAATCAGAAGGAGTAAAAACAGAAGACTGCGCATATTGAATGTCCATATTATTCACTTTCGGAAGATTTCCTACGCAACCTGCTATGGCTACATAACATTCATTTTCAATCGCGCGTGCCTGCGAACAATGTTTTACACGTGTATAACCATTTTGTGTATCCGTCAAAAACGGAACAAATAAAATATTCATTCCTTCATCTGCTAACAGCCTGGAAACTTCTGGGAATTCGACATCGTAGCAGATTAAAATTCCAATTTTTCCACAATCGGTATCAAAAGTTTTAAATTGAGAACCACCCTTCATTCCCCAATGAATCACTTCATTTGGCGTGATATGAATTTTAGTATACATTTCTGAAGTTCCGTCTCTTTTACATAAAAAACCAACATTGTAAAGATTTCCGTTTTCTAGATACGGCATACTTCCTGTAATAATATTGATGTTGTATGAAATGGCAAATTCCTGAAAACGCTTTCTAATGGGATCAGAGTGGCGTGCGAGTTCACGAATCGCTTCTGCTTCAGATAAATGATTGTAGTCGGCCATTAAAGGCGCAATGAATAATTCTGGAAACAGTGCAAAGTCAGATCCATATCCCGAAACGGCATCAATAAAAAATTCAGCCTGCTCAAACAATGCCTCAACATTATTTAGCGGACGCATCTGCCACTGAATCAATCCCAAACGAATAATATTCTTCTTCAGATTAATCAGTCTTGGACTTTCATCGTAGTAAATATTATTCCACTCCAGTAAAACAGCAAATTCTTTTGATTCTTCATCGCCTTCCAAGTAATTTTTGATGATTCGTATCACGTGAAAATCATTGCTTAACTGGAAAGAAAGCACTGGGTCATATAATTCTTTGGTGCGTACTTTTTCGATATAAGTTTTAGGAGACATTTTTTTGGCGTGTTCCCTGTAACTTGGAATTCTACCAGCAAAAACAATTGCTTTTAAGTTTAGTTGCTCGCAAAGTTCTTTTCTTGCATCATACAATCGGCGTCCCAAACGCAGACCTCTGTAGTTTGGGTGGATAAAAACATCTATTCCGTATAAGATTTCAGCATTTTTATTATGTGTAGAAAATTTATAATCACCGCTAATCTGCTGGTAATTGTGTTTTTTGTCTACTAATTTTTCATCGACAATAAGCGATAATGCAGAGCCCACAACCTTTCCGTCAACTAAAATTACCAATTGCCCTTCTGGAAAAATAGAAAGCAGTCTTTCAATATCATCAGATCCCCAATACGAATCGGCCATTTCTGGATACGATTCAATCATCGATTTTTTTAGTTGTTTATAGTCTTCAATTTCTAAATTTCGTAACTCGACTTTATTAATTTTTGCCTGCATATAGTAAGATTTATCTCAAATATACAAAAAAGAATTTCCATTTACAAACGCTTACAAATAGTTACAGTCGATAGTAAATAGTTACTAACCGACTGTAATTGTTGAGTTGTATCATCTTTGCACTGTTGAAGTTGACGAACAATTTCAATTTATAATAACAATAAAATAATATACGCCATGAATGCAATGAAAAACAGAGTACAATTAATTGGGAATGTAGGGAATAATCCAGAAATTAAAACATTAGAAAGCGGTAAAAAGCTAGCCCATTTAACAATTGCTACAAACGATGTTTACAGAAATGAGAAAGGGGATAAGGTAGAACAAACCGAATGGCATCGCGTAACTGCGTGGGGAAAAACAGCCGAAATTATCGAAAAGTTTGTTGTAAAAGGAAAAGAAGTTGCTATTGACGGGAAGTTAACGCATAGAAGTTATGACGACAAAAATGGAGAAAAAAGATATATTACAGAAGTTGTAGTAAATGAAATTTTACTGCTAAGTAAATAAGCTTTAGATTGATAATTAATAGAAAATAAACCCGAAAGGTTTTAAAAAACTTTCGGGTTTAAAGTATTTTCATTCCGTAGGAATGTCTCATCGGTAGAAAAAAATGTAGATTGCTCATATACGTTCCATAGGAACGTGTGATTAACGGTGCTATTTTCGTAAAAAACAGATGTCCCTACAGGACACAATGCACAACAAAATATATTTTTTCTACCGATGAGATATTCCTACGGAATATTAAATGTAGAAGTAATTCCCGATTTTATAAGATCGAAACGCCATTAGCATCCGTTGTAAGCACTTCGCTCATATAATCAAAAAAAGGTCTCATGTTTTTAAAAGCATCCAAAGCCTGTTCTAAAAAATTTGGACTCAAGACTTCTTTATCTGTAAATCGTTTGATGACCAAAAATTGTTTGAAACGCAGCAAATCGATCGCAGGATGATCTATATCAAAACCTTTTGGAGCTGTTTTCAATTGTTCGCCCTGTAAAGTTCCAAAGTTGCTGATAAAAGATTTTGAGTGGAGTATGTTCTGAAAAGTTTCAGGATCGTAGGCAAATTCTGTTCGTATTCGTTTTAAATCTGCAGCGTTTGGTCCCCAGAAACCTCCAGCAAAAAAGCTGTTGCCTTTTTCTAGATGAAAATAATAACCGCCGCGTCTTGCCGCTGTGGCACGTGTATAACTGCCGCCCCAAAAAGTTTTAAAGGGAGTTTTATCTTTAGAAAAACGAATGTCGCGGTAAATTCTGTAAACACTTTTTTTGCCTGAAGCATTTTCTAAAACATCGCTTTTAGAGAGTTCTTTAAGTAAAGCGCCTGCAAAATTTTCAATATGATTTAGTTCTATTAAGTATTGTGGCTTATTGATTTCAAACCAAGGTTTGTTATTATTTTCTTTGAGCTGAACCAGAAAATCAAGACTCGATTTCGGTATTGTAACGTGGTTTTCCATAATTGAATTAAAAAAAATCTGAAGAATTGACTGCAATTTAAAACTAAAAAACCCACCAGAGAAATCTAGTGGGTTTTTCTATATTTTGTTAAGCAGTTTTTTTGAATAAATCAAACATAGGACAGCGTGAGCAGCGTTTCTTTTCGCTCTTTTTATATTTCTCACAGCAAGAAGATTTGCAATTTTCAATCTTCTTAATTTTATCAAGGATATCTTTGTTTTTCTTTTTCTTTTTATCCTTTTTCTTGTCCTTGTCTTTTTCTTTCTTGCTCAATTTTCCTCGGTATTAAAAACAGAGGCAAATATAAAAGAAAAAAGTTATTTTTAAATATTCTAAATAAACTTTAACTTTTTTATTTAGGATTAATAGCGATCGAGCTAGTAACTGTTAACTGCTGAATATCACGGTCGAATAAATACAATCCGCCTTTATCTTCACCAATCAAGTTGATTTTATCTAAGATAGATTTAGCTGTAGCTTCTTCTTCAATTTGTTCAGAAACATACCACTGTAAGAAATTATGTGTTGCATAATCTTTTTCTTCAAAAGTTATGTGTACTAATTCGTTGATAGATTGCGAAACAAAAATCTCATGATTGTAAAGCTCCTCAAACATTTCCTTAAATGTAGAATATGTTATTCTAGGTGCTTTTAGGTCTGTAACCTGAGCATGTCCTCCGCGTTCGTTAACATACTTAACCAATTTAAGCATATGTGCGCGCTCTTCATCTGACTGTGTGTACATAAATTGAGCGATTCCCTCTAATCCGTGTACTTCAGCCCAACAAGCCATAGAAAGATAAGTTTGTGAAGATTCTGCTTCTATGCGGATTTGCTTGTTTAAAGCCGATTCAATATTTTTTGATAGCATAATACGTGTCTTTTTTGTAAAATTAAGAAAAAAAGACCAACAAAGAAATTGTTTAAATGCTTTCGGATCTATTCAGATTCAGACTAAATATAGAACAGTAATGCTTTTTACTTTTTTTAGTATTATGTAATGGTTTGAAAATAAGATTGTTGAAATTTTATAAAAATAAAAAGCCCGAATTAGAATTCGGGCTTTATTACTATTCAAAGTTGTTTATTTCACAATAAAAGTAACTCTTCTTGCTAATCTTCTAGCTTCATCAGAATCTTTTTGGATTGATGTATCAGCTCCGTTAGCAATAACATTCAAACGAGATGAAGCAATTCCTGCTTTCTCAAAAATTGTTTTTATATTATTTGCTCTAGCGTTTGATAATCTTTCGTTGTATTCTGCTTTTCCAACTTGATCCGCATAACCTACAAGGTCAAGTGATGCAGATGGATTTTTTCTCAAGTAATTTAAAACAACGTCGATGGCTGCAGTTGAGTTTTCGATTGGAGTTGTTTTGTTGAAATCAAAGTACACACTGTAGTACTTATCATTGATCATTCTTTTGATCAAATCATTATCAACTGGCTGTGCTTGTTTTTCGATAACTACTTCTTTTTGTGCAGGAATCTTTTTGATTTGTGACTCAAGATCTGCTATTTTGTTTTCTAATGCTGAAAGATCAGTATTATCTGTAGTCATTACAGTCCAATCTGCATGCTTAGCATTTTTACCCAAGTAAACATTCAAACCAATAGTACCATTGAAAATTAATCCAGAAAAACCTCTGTTTTGACCAACGTAAGCGCCGTCAAAAGTATGATCTTGTGTTGAATTTAAAATTGTAGAGAAATCTCCCGTTAATGCAACTCTGTTTGATAATCTAATCTGACCTGTAACACCAGCAATAAAGTTTCCAACGATATCTCTTTCAGTAAAATTATCTGATTTTAATTGACCTACACCAAAACCTGCATGCCCTAATAAACCAAATGTATTAGTCCATGTTTCAAAATTCATGATACGTCCTAAGTTTGCAACTGCTTGTAAATCTATTCTATAGTATTTTGAATCAAAATCTATAGAATTACTTTTCGCAGTAAAACTATTGTATCCAAAATCAGCTTTCAAACCAAATTTGTTATTAAACATATAACGAACTCCTAAATCACCAACCCAAGGGCTTGGCGTATCTGTAGAGTAACCCGCTGAGAATGGTCTCTGAGGTTTTGTCAAACCACCGTTTAACTCTATAGACCACTTATTAAATCTAGTAGCGTTGTTTTCAGTTTGAGCATGTAATCCTGTTAATCCAAGAGCAAATGCGAGGGTCATTACAACTTTTTTCATTGTTATTGATATTTTAAATTTGGGGTCAAAACAACGATAAATTGTAAGTAAATACTTCCTCTAAAAGTCAAAAAGATATTAGAATAAGGTATATAATGGTGCTTTTAATCAATTTAAAAAGCTTTTATAAAGCGCAGAAAAAAAAGCCTTTTTGTAGTAAGTAATTGAGATTGATTTGTTTAGTCAAATCCATCTGTGAATTTTCTTAAAACGTATTCTTTTGAAGTAATGTTATAATAACCCAAAATGCTGTAATTGTTTAATTTCAGAATGTTTGGGAGAGAGACTTCTTTATGAGTGTCCATAAAATAATAAATTTTATCTGAGGCGAGAGGTTCATGTTTTTCTGTTGTTAGTTCCAGTTTTTTAGTCCAGACACTTTCAAAAAAAACAGAATAATTACTTTCTATATAATAGTTACGAGGAGGAAAGTCTCCAAAAAAATCATCGAACATATTAAAACCATTCATAGATATGGCCTTTGAATCACTGCCAGTTCCACCTAATGTGATAAAAAGATTCTTTTTGTTTTTAAACACAGAAAGACCAGCATCAACAGAAGCTAATTCTTTTAAAAATTTACTTGTTTTCTTAATTTCTTTAGGCTGTCTATTTTCTATTTGCATTAATAAAGGAGAATTATTAAAGCGGATAGTGTCATTTTTTGAAACAGTAAATGTCTTTATTAATTCGCCAGAATCGTAATCTTTGATATCAAATAGAAGCTCATCAGAATTGACATTAAACTGATAAAGTTTGTTTTCGTGATAAAAAGAATTTGAGGTTCTTGCATTTTTATGACCGAGCGGCTGCATGAATGTCTTCTCTTTGATTTCCAGATTGTCCAAATTGATATCAAACAACTGCGTTTTCCTGAGACTTTGATCTAAAGTCAGAATTAAGCGATTTGGAAGCGTATATAATTTAGTTTTTGCAACCACTTTAAACAGCGGATTGTATTCCCCAGAATCCATTTTCTCAATCGGATTTTCATTCAAAATTTGATTGAATGTCTTTTGCTGTGTTTTTCGATCGCGAAAAATGAAAGGAGAGAAGTCGAGAAACCTTTCTTCGGCCATTCCATTTTTAAAGATATAAGCAGTTAATGCCTGCTTATCTTTATATTTCATCAATAAGTAAAAATTATTGTCTTTTTGATATTGAGTAACAATAGATTGATTGTCAACAGGCAAAGCAAATTTTAAAGCTCTGGTTGTTTTATTTTCAAAGTAGTATTTGATAACTATAATATCTTTTTGTTCAGGCGATAACCAATATACTGTTGGGTTGCCATCTTCACTAAAGCTGTATCCCAATAAAGATCTGTTTTCGACATATTGACGGCTAGTTACAAACTGATCTTTTAAAAAGAAAGCACTATTGTATTTTAGAATCGTAAAATTATTGGGAGATGCTATAAAAGCAAATACATCATGTGTAGTAGTGTTTTCTGCGTTTAAGAGCTCACATTGATCTTGTACATTTTTGAAATCTATAGGATAAGAAGTTAACACTGTTTGACTTATCGAAACAGTGCTAAAAATTATAGACAGAAAAAGAAAGATTTGTTTCATGTGTTTCTAGCGACAAAAATCATTCCATTAATTTATTGATTCATAAGCTCTTGAAAAAGATCTACAAATTGACCTACATGCATTCCGTCCATCAAACCATGATGTACATAAACCGCCATCGAGATGGTTCTTTTACCCGTTTCAGATACCATCATTTTTCCAAATGAAATTTTCGGACAGCTGTCAGGATATGTAAAACTTCGCGCATGCGTAAGTGATGTAAAATTCAACCACGGAATTGCAGAAAAATGTATGAGATTATCATCATCAAATGATCTGGTAAAAAGTCCTGTTGTATTTTGAATGCGTTCGATTTCTTTTAAAGCGATTTGCTCGAAAGTTTTAAAATCGGGATGATATTCGATTAATGAAAATCCGAAAGTTCCGTCTTCGCGTCCAATTGTTGCCGATGCATCTACGCGATCATTAATATAAATCTGCTCTCCTGAAATTCGATATTTAAAATTTTCAACTGCATTAACAGCGGCTAAAGTTTTGTGTAAATAGAAAATGAAAAAAGAAGCGTTCATACTTTTTGCGGTCTCATACGCTTTTGTACAATCGATTTCGACAGTTGCACCAAAAAACGGTTCTTCCATCTGTTTAAAATGAGCAAAATGCTCCTTTCTATTCCAGTTTTCTAAGTCTAAAAGTGTTTTCATTATAGTAAATTAGGAACAACTTCTGCAATAGTATCAAAGGAACTAAAATGCTGGTGTTCTACTTTGTGATTTATTTTTTCGTGTTCCCAAGTGGTGTGAAACGGAATGTGAACGGCATAACCGCCAATTCCCAAAACTGGAAGAACATCTGATTTTAATGAATTTCCGATCATCAAAAATTCATGTGCCTGAATGTCTAAACGGCCCAATAGTTTTTCATAATCAACTTCTTGTTTGTCTGACATTACTTCAATATGGTGAAAATAATGCCCTAAACCAGAACGATGCAATTTGCTGTGCTGATCTTTTAAGTCGCCTTTTGTAGCAACAACTAATTTGTATTTTCCGTGTAAAGCCTGTAATGTTTCTTCGATTCCGTCCAAAAGTTCAATTGGTTTTTCAAGTAATTCTTTTCCGTATTGAATGATTTTTTCGATTACTTCAACTGGAATTGTATTATTTGAAATATTCATTGCAGCTTCAATCATCGAAAGAATGTATCCTTTAATTCCGTATCCGTATAACGGTAAATTGGCAATTTCGATTTTGAATAATTCCTGAGAAATGCCTTGATGCGAAAGATAATCTTCCATCAAAGCACAGAATTTATGTTCGGTTTCCTGAAAGTAAGGTTCGTTTACAAATAAAGTATCATCGGCATCAAATGCGATTACTTTTAAATTTGGTATTTTGCTTTTATGTAACATAGTTTTTTTGTTTCAAGTTTGAGGTTTCTTTTCAAGTTTTTGCCACGAATTCCACTAATTTTCTCGAATTTTTGCCACAGATTATTAAAATGATTCTTTTTAAATCTGCTCAAATCTGCTGAATCTGCGTGAAAACTAAATCTAATTCTTTGAAAACAGTCTTTTTAAAGAAATTGTTTTATCGTAAAAAGTAATTCGGATTCCGAAAAGTAAAACGATTCCGCCGAAAACCATTTGTAAAGTTATTTTTTCTTCTAAAAACAACCAAGCTAAAATGGAGGTAATTACAGCCTGACTCAATAAACTTAAAGAAACGCGGGTTGCGCGCATATGTTGTGTTG
Organism: Flavobacterium sp. SORGH_AS_0622; assembly: GCF_030818825.1. Taxonomy (NCBI): domain Bacteria; kingdom Pseudomonadati; phylum Bacteroidota; class Flavobacteriia; order Flavobacteriales; family Flavobacteriaceae; genus Flavobacterium; species Flavobacterium sp. SORGH_AS_0622. Next base: position 4,964,493 of record NZ_JAUTAX010000001.1, on the reverse strand, counting down.
CGTAACTTATCGAAAGCCAGGCACACAATTGACAAATTACCGCCTGAAGTATTAATACAAACCAGCCTGTATTGGTAAAACCTGTAAAAGGCTCGTTTAGCGAATAACACAAAATTCCCAAATAAATACTCGAAGCCATCAAACTAATCGTCATAAATGATAAAACATCAACTGTTGAAAGCACATTTTTGCTGACCAAAAGATAAATCGAATATAGAATTCCAGATAAAACGGCAAAAAGGAATGCTTTATCAAAGTTTAAATCGATAAAAAACTCAAATCCAACTAAAGTGATCATTCCGAATAAAGCGACCAATGTTCCGATCCAGAAATTTGTGGCAGGTTTTGCTTTCAGAAAAAAGAAAGAGCCAACACCAACCCAAACTGGAGATAAATTGGTCAACAAAGAAGCCTGAGTCGCGCTTGATTCCTGAATGGCGATATTCCAAACCGCAACATCCGAAGAAAACAAAATCCCGCAAAGCGCTGCTAAAAGTGTAAATTTAAGAGTCGGAAGTTTGAAGTTTTTACTTAAAAGTACGTAAGGCAATAACAGAATCACAGCAAAAAACATTCGGTAAAAAGCCGAAATTAATCCTGGTGTTAAACGTAATTTTACCAATATCGGGAAAATAGATATGCAGAGTATACCGCAGATTAAAGCTAATCTTGGTTTGGTGAGTTTCATTTAATGAATTTTAGTCGTGTATTATTTTTCAAAGATAACTGAGAAAACAACTATTTTGAAAGCAAAAAGCGTGAATCGATTAAAAATAATAATTGATTAACGCTTTTTTGTTGTTTTAAGCAGCTATAAATTTACTGCACGCTTTCTGAATTTGTTTATCCGAAAAAGGTTCGAGTGTTTTGGCAAGCATTTTGCTGATTTTGATGCACTCCATCATTTTTGATCTTAGCTCTTTGTCATCTCCCAAGTCTGTTTCAAGAATTCTCTTGAAAATTTCAGACAGATAATTGGGCTGTTCTCTAAAATCTCCTTCAAACCAAAGGTCTGACAGGAATTTTGCCATCGATGGCATTACATCGTGGTGTGTCGGTTTTTGATTTTCTCTTTGCATATCGAAAATATTAAACGCACGAAACCCTCGCTTTAGATGTGCAAAAATACCCCAGAAGGATAGATTTCCCGAGTTTCCATAGGGCCATCATGGCGAGGGTTCGCTTATTGTTAACTTTTAATAAAGTTCAGAATTACTTCTGAAGTATTTTTGCAAGACAAACTTACAAATATAAATTTATAAAAAGAAAGAAAAATCTTATTTTAATCTGGTGATATTGTCATTTCGAGGAACGAGAAATCGCACTAGAAACTCAACAAACATTGCATGAATCTCGCGTGCGATTTCTCGTTCCTCGAAATGACAAACGATATATTTACTGTCTAAATCAGTTTAATTTACTGTAGCTCCATTCGGCGCATCAGCATCTGGATTTACAAAAACCAATTTTCCTTCAGCATTTGTTGTCATCAAGATCATTCCTTGACTTTCAACGCCGCGTAAAGCTCTTGGCGCTAAGTTTGCTAATACAGAAACACGTTTCCCGATAATTTCTTCTGGAGAAAAACTCTCAGCAATTCCTGAAACAATCGTACGAACGTCAATTCCAGTATCAACTTTTAATACTAAAAGTTTGTTTGCTTTTGGCATTTTTTCAGCTTCCAAAATTGTTCCGATACGAATATCCATTTTCGCAAAATCCTCAAACTGAATTAAATCTTTTTGTGGTTCTGCTTGTTTGTTTTCAGCAATATTTGCGGTTTTTGTCGCTTCCAATTTATCTACTTGTTTTTGTATTTCTTCGTCTTCAATTTTAGCGAAAAGCAATTCTGCTTCACCAATTTTATGTCCTGCCGGAATTAAATCTGAATTCTCAGAAATGTCATTCCAGCCTAATGTTTTCTCAATTACAATGTCTTTTGCATCGCGGTCTTTCTCTTTCAAAAACTTACTGAATCCAGCAAAATGTTCTTTAAGATCACCTAAATTCAAGATTTTAGAAAGTTTAGAAGCTGTAAAAGGTAAAAACGGCTCAGCTAAAACGCTCAACGCAGCAGCAATTTGCAATGCCACATACATTTGAGTTTTTACACGCTCTGGATTGTCTTTCATTACTTTCCAAGGCTCTTCGTCTGCAAGGTATTTATTTCCTAAACGCGCAACATTCATCAATTCGCCTAAAGCTTCACGGAATCTGTAACGCTCAACAGAACTTGAAATTACAGCTGGATACGCTTTTAATTCGGCTAAAGTTTGTTCGTCAACTTCTGTAAATTCATTTGGCGTTGGAATAACACCATCGTAATATTTATTGGTTAAAACCACAACACGATTAATGAAATTTCCGAAAATAGCCACTAATTCGTTGTTATTTCTCGCTTGGAAATCTTTCCATGTAAAATCGTTATCTTTTGTTTCAGGAGCGTTTGATGTTAAAGCATAACGCAAAACATCCTGCTTATCTGGAAACTCTTCTAAATATTCGTGTAACCAAACTGCCCAGTTTTTAGAAGTCGAAAGTTTGTTTCCTTCCAAATTCAAAAACTCATTTGCAGGAACGTTGTCTGGTAAAATATAGCTTCCTTCAGCTTTCAGCATCGCTGGGAAAATGATACAGTGAAAAACAATATTGTCTTTCCCAATAAAGTGAACCAGTTTGGTGTCTTCATCTTTCCAATATGGTTCCCAATCTTTTCCTTCGCGCGCTGCCCATTCTTTCGTAGACGAAATATACCCGATTGGCGCATCAAACCAAACATATAATTTTTTTCCTTCGGCACCTTCAACCGGAACATCAATTCCCCAGTCAAGGTCACGCGTTACGGCACGAGGTTCCAATCCGCCGTCGATCCAAGATTTTACTTGTCCGTAAACGTTAGGTTTCCAGTCGTTTTTATGTCCTTCTAAAATCCATTTGGTTAAGAAATCAGAATAACGGTCTAAAGGTAAAAACCAGTGTTTTGTTTCTTTAAGAATTGGAGTTTCTCCAGTAATTGTCGATTTCGGATTGATTAAATCAGTCGCATTCAAAGTAGATCCGCAATTTTCGCATTGATCACCGTAAGCTCCTTCATTACCGCATCTAGGGCAAGTTCCAACCACAAAACGGTCAGCTAAAAACTGATCTGCTTTTGCATCGTACAATTGCTCTGTTACTTCTTCAATAAAATCACCATTATCATACAGTTTTCTAAAAAATTCCTGAGCCGTATCATGATGAATTTTCGCCGAAGTTCTAGAATAATTGTTGAATGAAATTCCGAAATCTGCAAACGATTTACGGATAATTCCATCATATTTGTCAATAACTTCTTGTGGTGTAATTCCTTCTTTTTTGGCTTTCATCGAAATTGCAACGCCGTGTTCATCGCTTCCGCAAATAAATGCTACATCTTTTCCCTGCAATCTTAAGTATCTCGAATATATATCTGCAGGTACATAAACCCCCGCCAAATGCCCAATATGAATAGGTCCATTGGTGTAAGGTAATGCCGCTGTGATCGTATATCTCTTTGGATTCTGTGTCATAACTCAATTTTATTGAGTGCAAAAATAAGCAATAGATTTGAGATTTTAATATTACATGAAGATTCGCACGTAATTTCGCAGAGTCACGGGAAGAAAAACACAGAGATTCGCTAAGTTTTTTAAAGTAAATCGAATTAATCTCGCAAAGGCGAAGAGTTTTTTTATGCCACAGATTAAAAGGATTATAAAAGATTTTAATTTTAAGTACTAATTGCCTCTAGCTTTAGCTGGAGGTTGTAATTCTATTAATTTATATGGCTTTAGCCAAATGCTTGTTTTGGGCTAAAGCCAATTTAGTGCGTTCTTATTATAATTACATCCAGCTAAAGCTGGACGCAATTCAAAAAAACTTTGCGGGACTTCTCCCCAAGTCTCGGGATCGCTCAGTCTGACAAAAGAATAAAACCTTTGCGACTCTGCGCCTTTGCGAGATTTTTTACCCTAACAATAAAAACCTTTGTGAATCTCTGTGCATCTCTGTGGTAAAACCAATTAAAATAGAACCAGTTTAAACTACGTTTACCACTTATAAATAAAGATATATTTCGCAATCTTTGCACTCGAAAAAAACAAGTTTATGAGCAAGACAAAATTAATCATCAATAAAAACGGATCTATTAAAATCGAAGGGGATTTTGAAATTATGGATCCAGAAGGAGTTCTTTACGGTTTACAAGGAAGATCTGCACTTGGACTTTGCCGCTGCGGATTATCTGCAAACAAACCATTTTGCGATGGAGGACACAGAAATAATTTCGAACACGATTCTGTTGCGTTTGACTTACCGCCAATGAAAACTAACTAAAATTCATTTAGGTTAAAATATCTTAAAACCGCATTCTATTGGGAGTGCGGTTTTTTTGTGCATTATTTTTTATAAAAGTAAGTTATTACTTAAAGAAACAAATATTACATTTACTGCAACTTTAATTTTCCAAAAATGAAAAAACTAATAATACCACTGTTGTTTTTGTTTTTCAGCGCCAGTTACGCTCAAACACAAAAAACGATATCCAGCGATTGGACGTCCTTCAATCAGACCATTGATATTCAGACTGCTGTTACGAAAAAATTTAAGGTAATTGCTTCAGTTAAAGCAGAAACTACAGAGCCAACGGCTTGGGCTGGAGTCTGGGCGAGAGTTGATACTAAAAATGATGAAGAAGGTTTTTTTGATAATATGCAGGACAGACCTGTAAAATCTAAAGAATGGAATTCTTATACCGTAGAAGGAACTTTAGATAAAAACAGCAAATCATTGAGTTTTGGAGGTCTTTGTATCAATAACGGAAAATTCTATTTTGACAAATTCGAATTATGGATTGAAAATGATAAAGGTGTTTTTGAACCTTTAACGGTTTTAAATTCAAGTTTTGAAACTGCTGTAAAGAATGGAGATATTCCGAAATGGAGTTTAGGAACCTCAAAAGATGCTATTGTTAAAGTAAAGGAATATAAAATTACCTCAGATAAATCGAGCGTCGACGGAAAAAGCAGTTTATTATTAGAAGGAAGCGGCATTAAACCAAGACCCGAAGCCAGAATAGGAAATGTTGAAGGAGCTTCACCAAAGATTGCCGACATGATTTCGATGCTGGAAGATCTTAAATCTCGTGTCGAAAGAACGGTTAAAAACATGAGTCAATATGAAATTGATTATCTTCATGATGAAGAGGCGAATCGAATTGGAGCTTTGGTTATGCATTTGGCTGCAGCCGAAAAATACTATCAGGTTTTTACTTTTGAAAACAGGGATTTTAATGAAGAAGAAAAGAAAATTTGGAACAACGCTTTAAATTTAGATCAAGGCGGACGTGACGAATTTAAAGGTCATGATATTCAATATTATTTGGATATTTATAATCAAGTCCGTGCCAAAACTATTGAAGAATTAAAGAAAAGAGACGATGCTTGGTTTGCCCAAGTTCAGTTAAAATATGATATGACCAATCAATATTGCTGGTTTCACGTAATGGAACACCAATCGAGTCATTTAGGTCAGATTTTATTTTTGAAAAAACGAATTCCGCCAGAGAAACCGCAACAAAAAACGCTTCCACAGGAAATTAAGAAGTAAATAGATGAAAGCTGCATTTTTTAAATGCGGCTTTTTTTTATCAAAAGAATTTGGATGAACTGGATAAATCGTTTAGAATAATTTTATTTCTAAACGCATGTTTTTAAATTAATTGATTTAATTTTAGTTCGGTATAAATAATACTGTTATTTATGGAAGAACTAACTCATGTCAAATCAATTATCGGAATCATTCTGGGTTTGAGTTTAACACATCTCATAAAAGGATCCGTAATTTTTATTCAGCATCCGGGACGGAAGAAATTTTACTTTGTACATGCCTTATGGGTGTTTTATGTATTCTTGATGCTGATTCATTTTTGGTGGTGGGAGTTTAATCTGAAATTAATTCACGAATGGTATTTTGTAGATTATTTCTTCATCATCTGCTATATTTTAATTTACTATCTTCTTTGTGCAATTCTTTATCCTGATGATTTGGTTGATTACACAGGTTACGAAGATTATTTTTATTCGAGGAAGAAGTGGTTTTTTTCGATTCTGGCGATAAGTTTTGGAGCCGATATAATCGATACCGCAATTAAAGGAGGAGATTATTTTTTATACAATCAAACCGAATATTTTGTTCGGGTTATAAGTCATATTATTTTATGTTTCGCGGCAATAAAAGTCGATAATAAAAGGTTTCATAGTATTCTAGTAGTACTTTTTATTGCTTACGAACTCTCTTATATTTTGAGATTGTTTAATGTTGAATAACGAACGTTGATGAGCTTCAATAATTAAAGAAATTACGATTTTGATTATTGCTCAAAAACAACTTTTTTGGTTGTTTTGGCCATTTTTACAATGTCATAAGGTCTAGATAATCTCGAACTAAGATCACCGTTTTTTAGTTTTTCGACCTTTACAATTATAGTGTTACGATTCTCAGACATTTCGACAACATCTATAGAATGTCCGCCACCTTTTTGGGTTTTGTCAATAATTGCAATAATTTGATATTTATTGAAATCAATATTAATTTCTTTCAAATCTTGGGTTAAGTTATTAGCAGCATCCATTTCATTGATTAGACTATTCCAAGTTTTAGCATCTTTAATAACTAAATGTCTTTGAGCGACGCTTTTGTCATTCGGAAAAGAATCTCCTTTACCCACCAATGAATATTGCACATCAGACTGCGGCAAATCGTCATTTTCGCAGCTTGTGAGAGCAAATAGAATCATTAAAATAAGTAAAATCTGTTTCATGGTTTTGGCTTTGGCAATAGAGTTTTGCTGTAAAGCTCTATTTATTAAACAGATGATTTTTTTCTAAAATGGTTGCGTTAAAGATGGTTTCTTTTTAAACCTATCACCTTATTTAATATAAATAACGTGAATTTTTGTGAAAGATTGTGTGTTTATCTAAGAATATTAAAATTAGTACAGCATCTCAATCAAAGTTTAAAATTTGAGTATGATCTACAATATATCTTTGCCATTTTCATCCATAAGCATTTGTTCTCTAATATAAGCTTGAAAAGGCTTATTAGTATAATAAAGTTCTCCACTTTCATGCCAAAATTCAACAACATTTCCGTCATTTTTATCAAAGTCAAAACCAGAGAAATCACCAGAATAATTATCTCCAAAGAACCAAACATTAGATTTCAATTCGTAATAATTATTAAGCCCTAAATCTTCTAAATCAAACAAAGATGATGCGATATTAAATTGACATTCTCTAAAACTACCCGAACCAATTTCTTGTAAATAGATCAGGTAATCTTGTGGTAGTTTTGGATATTTTAAAAGAAGATTTTTAATTTGATCTTTGTTTAAGATTTCTCTCTCATTTTGCTTATCGTTATTGTTTTCAACTTTTTTTAAGAATTCTTTTTCTAAAGTATAATTTGCCATCATATCAATTTTAAATAAATCAGTTTTAAGATTAATGCATATCTAAGGCTAATATTTAAATTAATTCTTTTAAAAATTCAAAGTTAGTGTTATTTTTCTTACTTATAATTACTCGGTAGTTTTTCTTAGAATGAAAGTATTTATGTAATTCGGCTGTAAATTATTGCTGTTTCTATTGTTTTTTCTCCGAAATTTGCAAACAATCTTTTAAATACAAACTCAAATGGAATTCGGTAAAATCATCATTTCAGAAACTGCGGCAAACAGTGAAAATCCTCAAGACGTTGTTAATTCGAATATCTCGGTAATCAATTTAATGCGTGAAGAAAAAATAGACGATGATTTGATTCACGAAGATGCATTGATGAGCTATTATTTAGACTTTTATGCTTCAAAATACGCCGAAGGAAATTTTTCTAAATTCGTGCACGATTCAGGCTGGAATAAAGAATTGAACGAATTGATAGAAGAAGGTTTGGCATTAATTGGCGCCGAAAAACATTTGGAATTATTTAAAGAACAATGCCGAAAACTGCGTTTACAAAGCAATATCAAACTGGGTAAATTCTTGCAGGCAAAATTCGATGTCGCAAGTCCGTTTCGTGATTTATTAAACAATAATGCTTATTTTGAGTTGGATGAAAATCTAGTCGAATTAAATGCTGCATTTTTAAAATCGCATCCTGATACAGAAGTACTTTCGGTGGAAGAAATGTTTAAAGTTTTAGAAGAATTTGTAGGGCATGAAATCAAAAGGGATTAAATATTAAAATCCTGTTTAGTTTTTAATATTTTACGGTTTTAGCATTTTGGTTTTGAAATTTTAATTTTCTTATCATCAATTGTAAGAAAATTATATATTTGAAGTGCCCGAAATTTTCTAAATAATTAACCTATGAAAAAAACTATTCTTCCGATTGTAGTTTTGATGTTTTTGCTTTCCTGCGGAAAAAGCGAAAAAAGTTCTAAAGAAGCAGAAATTCAGAATCAGGAGTTGCTTTCTCAAAATGAAACGAACAATGATTTAAACCAAAAGCAGTTTAAAAAACTCGTTTTTAAGAATCTGGATGATATCAAAGATTCAGAAGAATTAAATCTTAATCTGCTTTCTAAAGTCGCTTCTAACTTAAAAATCAAATATTCTAATATTAAAATAGACCAAACAAGTTCTATTAACTACGACGATAAAACTGCATTTTTTGTTCTTACGACTGTTGAACATAAAAAGAATAAGAAATCTGATGAGTTTGAAGATTTAGGAAATTATTTGCAGCGTAAATATTTATTCGTAAATAGAGAAGACGGAAGTATAATCGCAGAAGAATTTGATGATAATTTAGGTTATTATGATAATGAAGCAATTCGGTTTTCGAAATCACATATCTTAAAAGATTTGGTTTATTTAAATGAAAGTACGCCGGCAATTGCCTTTTATACAGAAGCCAGTGCAAGCAGCAGAATCGTACTATATTCTGAACAGAAATTTACATTGGTGACTTTAGCCGACAAAGAAATTAAAAAAGTGTTGTACGAATATCCAATTCGAATGACAAATGGAGATTCTAATGGAGGAGGAACTTATCAAATCGAAACTTTAGAAACAGGAATGAGTTTTGGAGATCATAAAACGAATGGTTTTTATGACTTAATTGTGACCAAAAATTTTTCATATGAAGAAGCTGTAGAAGCTGATTCAGAAAAAGCTTTGCCAGAAGAAATAAATCTGAAAACCAAAAAAGAATCTGAAAAATTAAAGTTTAACGGCAGGGAATATGCTTTTCATAGAGACGAAAGACATCGCTTTCTGGAGTAAAATTTAGAGATTTGAAATAATAACAAGAGCACTTTTATAGTGCTTTTGGTGTTTATAGGCGATTTCAGTTTTCCTTATAAACTTTGTCCTATTGTTAACAAACATTTCCTTAAATTTGCTTCCGTTATAAAAAATACAATAGTTATAAAAATCAAGCTATGTTACAAATTGCATTTATTAGAGAAAATCAAGAGAAAGTAATCAAAGCTTTAGCAAAACGAAATATCGATGCTAAAAGCGTTGTTGAAGAGGTGGTTCAATTAGACGAAAATCGTCGTGCTGCGCAGGTGGAATTAGACAATACTTTATCAGAATCTAATAAATTGTCCAAAGATATTGGTGAATTGATGAAAGCTGGTGAGAAAGCTAAAGCGGCAATCTTAAAGGAAAAAACGGTTTCACTAAAAGAAAAAAGTAAAGAACTGAGCGAAAAAGCAGAAGCTTTGGCTGTTGAGTTAACCAATAAATTATACACATTACCAAATCTACCAGCAGATATCGTTCCTGAAGGAAAAACGCCAGACGACAATTTGAATGTTTTTCAAGAAGGAGATATTCCTGTTTTGCACGAAGGCGCACAGCCGCACTGGGAATTGGTAAAGAAATACGATATTATCGATTTTGAATTGGGTGTAAAAATTACTGGAGCAGGATTTCCTGTTTATAAAGGTAAAGGAGCTCGTTTACAGCGTGCTTTAATCAACTACTTTTTAGATAAAAATACAGCTGCAGGATACAATGAAGTTCAGGTGCCGCATTTGGTAAACGAAGCTTCTGGTTACGGAACTGGACAATTACCAGATAAAGAAGGGCAGATGTATCATTCTACTATTGATGATTTATATTTGATTCCAACCGCTGAGGTTCCGGTTACGAATTTATTTCGAGATGTTCTTTTGACAGAAACAGAATTACCGGTTTTATATACAGCTTACACACCATGTTTCCGTCGTGAAGCAGGTTCTTACGGAGCTCACGTTCGCGGATTAAATCGTTTACACCAATTTGATAAAGTAGAAATCGTTCGTGTTGAACACCCTGAAAAGTCTTATGAAGCCCTTGACGGAATGGTAGAACATGTAAAAGATATTTTAAAAGAATTAAAATTGCCTTACAGAGTTTTACGTCTTTGCGGAGGCGATATGGGCTTTACATCTGCTTTAACGTATGATTTTGAAGTGTTTTCTACAGCACAAGACCGCTGGTTAGAAATTAGTTCTGTCTCTAACTTTGAAACTTTCCAGGCAAATCGTTTGAAACTACGTTTTAAAGACAAAGATGGAAAGAATCAACTGGCACATACACTTAACGGAAGTTCATTGGCGCTTCCTAGAGTTTTGGCCGGAATTATTGAAAATTACCAAACTCCAGAAGGAATCGTAATCCCAGAAGTTTTGCGCCCTTACTGCGGATTTGATATTATAAACTAGTTTTTTAGTTTTCAGTCGCAGTTTTCAGTCACAGTTAGATATTGTTACTGAAAACTGCGACTGTAACTGAAAACTAAAAACTACTACTTATGAAGAACGGAATATTAAACTGGAACGTAGATCCCGTTATTTTCTGGATTACAGATAGTTTCCCATTAAAATATTACGGAGCTCTCTTTGCCACCGGACTTCTTTTAGGTTTCTACATTGTTAGAAATATTTATAAGAAAGAAAATCTTTCGCTAGATAACCTAGATACTTTATTGATTTACGTAATTGTCGGAACCGTTTTAGGAGCAAGATTAGGACATTGCTTTTTTTATGAACCAGAGTATTTCTTCAAACATCCGATAGAAATTCTTTTACCGATTCAGAAAATAAAAGGAGTTTATCAATTTGTGGGTTACCAAGGTTTGGCAAGCCACGGAGGATCAATTGGAGTTATAACGGCAATGATTTTGTACTGCCGAAAATATAAAGTTCAGTTTTTAGGGCTTTTAGATAAAATGGCGGTTGCTGTTCCTGTAACGGGGACTTTTATCAGAATGGGAAATTTTATGAATTCTGAAATCTACGGAAAACCTACCAATGGAAATTGGGGAGTTGTCTTTCAAAGAGATGATTTAATTCCGAGACATCCAACGCAATTGTACGAAGTATTTGCTTATTTATTGATCTTCGGGATTCTATTTTACATGTACAAATCAGAAAAAATTAGAAATGCACAGGGATTAATCTTTGGAACTTTCTTAACTTTATTATTCTCAGCTAGATTCATAATTGAATTTTTCAAAGAAAATCAAGAAGCTTTTGAGAATAGTATGCTTATTAATATGGGACAGATTTTAAGTATTCCATTTATATTAATTGGTTTAGCTCTGATTTTTTGGAAAACTCGAAAAGTCACAGTTGACAATGGCAGTTTACAATTTAATGAGACTGAAAACTAAAAAAGTCACAGTTTACAGTCGCAGTTTACAGTTTACTAGACTGAAAACTTAAAAAAGTCACAGTTGACAGTTACAGTTTACAGTGTCCTAGACTGAAAACTGCGACTGAAAACTAATACAGGCTGAAAATTAAAAAAACATGAAAAACATCTTCATTTATATTGTTTTACTATGGTCTACTTTTTCATTCGCACAAAATGAACAATTAGCCCAATATTATTACGACAAAGGTGATTTCGATAAAGCCAAAATTAGTTACGAAGAGCTTTTAAAAAGTTCTCCTTCCAATACCCAGTATTTTTTAAGATTGGTCGATTGTTACCAGCAATTACAGCAGTTTGCCAATGCCGAAAAAGCAATTCAAGAGCGTTACAATCGCTACAAACAAGGTGTTTTTTTAGTTGAATTAGGCTATAATTTTCAATTGCAGAAAAACGATTCGAAAGCCAAAAATTATTACGAACAGGCAATTGAAAAAATAAAAGTAAATCCAAATGATGTTTACGGAGTTGCCAATTCATTCGAGAAAAAAGTATTGTTAGAATATGCTTTAAAAGCCTATCAAACGGCAATGCAGGTACAGCCGAACTTCAATTTCAATTTTCAAATTGGAATGTTATACGGTCAGTTAGGAAAAACTGATCAAATGATCGATCTTTTGCTGACAGAATCTTTTACAAATCCGCAGAATACCAATTTGATCCAGACGCAATTGTCCCGATTTATGAATGGTGAAACGGATAATACGGCTTTTAAAGATGCCATGCGAAAAGCTTTAATCTTGAAAACCCAAAAAGATCAAGACGTTTTCTGGAACCATTACTTAAGCTGGTTTTATGTACAGCAGAAAGAATTCGGAAAAGCATTTATTCAAGAAAAAGCAATTTACAAACGTGAGCCAGAATCATTGATGAGTATTGTCAATTTGAGTCAGTTTGCGATGAATGAAGACGATGATGAAACGGCTGTAGAAATTCTGAATTTCATTCTTCAAAACACCAAAGATTTAGATTTATTGATTCAATCGAATGCTTATTTGATGCAGATTAAGATTGATAACGCTCAGGAAAAAGATTATCCAGCCATCAATCAGGAATTGCAGCAATTGTTGGCAACTTACGAAATCAATCCTTTTAGTTTATCTTTGCAGCTTATTCAGGCACATTTTCTAGCTTTTAATTTAAAAAAACCTGAAGAAGGAAAGGCAGTTGTCAAAAAGGCTTTAGAATTAAATTTAAACGAATATCAAAAAGCCGATGCCAAAATGGAGCTGGCTGATATTCTGCTTTTGGAAGAAAAATACAATCAGGCGCTTATTTACTATTCGCAGATTCAATTGGATTTAAAGAATGATGTAATGGCGCACGAAGCCAGTTTGAAGGCGGCCAAAACGAGTTATTACAAAGGTGATTTTGAATGGGCTAATAAACAATTTAAAGAACTAAAAGCAGCCAATACGCAGTTAATTGCCAACGACGCTTTAGAATATTTTCTTTTAATTAATGATAATACCGCTGCAGATTCAACTCAAGTAGCATTGAAACAATTTGCAAAAGGAGATTTTTTAATTTATCAGAATAAAAAACAAGAAGCGGTAACGCAGTTTCAGAATATCTTGAAAACTTTTAAAGGACAAGAAATAGAAGCCGTAACATTATTGCGTTTAGGAAAAGTTTACGAAAGTCAGAAAGATTTTGCCTCGGCTTTAAGCCAATATCAGCAGATTATTGACAATCACAGCGACGGAATTTACGTTGATGAAGCGCTATTTTTCTCAGCTGAAATTTATAACGACGAACTAAAAGATACAGAAAAGGCCAAGCCTTTATATGAAAAGGTAATTTTTAACCATCAAGACAGTATTTACTTTGTTGATGCCAGAAAAAAGTACCGCGAGTTAAGAGGGGATAAGAATTTATAAATTCCAATATTTTAAATTCCAAATTCCAAACTGAAAAGAATTAATAATGAGATGATTTTAAGTTTAGAGAAAAAACTCAGAATCTTAGCATCTCAGAACCTTAGAAAAAAATGATTATTTACAACGTTACCACAAACATACACGAAAGCGTTCACGACCAATGGCTAAAATGGATGCAGGAAAAACACATACCAGAAATTCTGGCTACTAATAAATTTTCATCGGCTAGAATTGTAAAAGTTTTGGTTGAAGAAGAAATGGGCGGAATTACTTATTCTGTTCAATATGTAACAGACAGTAAAGAAACTTTAGATAAGTTTTATATCGAAGACGAACCAGAATTTCATAGAGAAGCTTTGGGGTTATTTGCAGATAAAATGCTTTCTTTCAGAACAGAATTAGAAGTTATTTCGGAACACTAGGTTTTAGTTTACAGTCACAGTCGCAGTTTTTAGTATTATAATTTAGAAGAAAAAACTAAATATTTGTGTCTTTGTCCCGATAGCTATCGGGATTGTGGCAAAAAAAGCACAAAAATAAAGCTTTGTTTCTTAGTGCCTTTACAGCAAAAAGAATACTTTTGCGCCCTCGCGGCAAACAAGATATAAAATGGAAAAAGTAAAAGCCAAAAAACATTTAGGACAGCACTTTCTTAAAGACGAAAGCGTAGCAAAAGCTATCGCTGACACTTTAAGTCTGAAAGGGTACGATGAGGTTTTAGAAATAGGACCAGGGATGGGTGTGCTTACTAAGTATTTGCTTGAAAAGCCAATTACGACGCATGTTATAGAAATCGATACCGAATCTGTAGCGTATTTGGACGCACATTATCCAAAATTAAAAGACAAAATTATCTCTCAGGATTTCCTGAAGTACAATATAAATGAAGTTTACCAAGACAAACAGTTTGCTATAATTGGAAACTTTCCGTACAATATTTCTTCACAGATTGGTTTTTAGGACTTTAGATCTTAAACATCAGATTCCAGAGTTTTCTGGAATGTTTCAGAAAGAAGTTGCTGAGCGTATCTGCGAAAAGAAAGGCTCAAAAACGTACGGAATATTATCAGTTTTAGCTCAGGCTTTCTATATTACAGAGTATCTGTTTACGGTTGATGAAAACGTTTTTATTCCTCCGCCCAAGGTTAAGTCGGGTGTGATGAGAATGACCCGAAAGGAAGATTACAGTCTTCCTTGCAGCGAAAGGCTATTTTTTACAGTTGTAAAAACCGCTTTTCAGCAGAGACGAAAAACATTACGTAACAGTTTGAAAACATTAAATTTATCAGACAAATTGCGAGAAGACACTATCTTTGATAAACGTCCGGAGCAGCTTAGCGTCGATGAATTTATTGAACTAACTCTAAAAATAGAAACCGATGGAGTTCAAAGTTAGTAGAGAATTTATACATCAGTTAGAAGAACTAATCAATAAGAAAAACGACAACGAACTTGAAGTTTTACTTAATGATATGCACCACGCTGATATTGCCGAAATCTTAGACGAATTAGATTTCGACGAAGCCACTTATATCTTTAAGGTTTTAGATAGTGATAAAACAGCCGAAATTCTTCTGGAATTAGAAGAAGATCTGCGTGAAAATATCTTAAGCCGACTTTCACCAAAAGAAATTGCAGAAGAGCTTGATGAGCTTGAAACCAACGATGCAGCCGATATTATCGCTGAACTTTCGCAAGAAATAAAAGCAGAGGTAATCTCAGAGCTGAATGACGTTGAACACGCCAAAGACATTGTTGATCTTTTGCGTTACGACGAAAACACGGCTGGTGGTTTGATGGGAAAAGAGCTTGTAAAAGTAAATGAAAACTGGAACGTCTTGACCTGCGTTAAAGAAATGAGAATTCAGGCAGAAAATGTCTCTAGAGTTCATTCTATTTATGTAGTGGATGATGAAAACCGACTGAAAGGAAGACTTTCTCTTAAAGATCTGCTGACTTCTTCTACAAAAACTCAGATTGGGGAAGTTTACATCCGAAAATTAAATTTTGTTAATGTTGATACAGAAGACGTTGAGGTCGCTCGTATCATGCAGAAATATGACTTAGAGGCGATTCCGGTTGTGGACGAATTAGGTCGTTTGGTAGGAAGAATTACTATCGACGATATCGTAGACGTAATTAAGGAAGAAGCTGATAAAGATTACCAATTAGCGGCGGGTATTACGCAAGACGTTGAATCGAATGACAGCGTTTACGAATTGACAAAAGCACGTTTACCTTGGCTTTTAATCGGAATGGTGATTGAAATTGTAGCTTCTTTTGTTTTAAAAGGAAACGAAGCAACGTTTCAAAAATATTCTACATTAATCATTTTTGTGCCTTTGCTTTCGGCAACCGCAGGAAATATCGGAGTTCAGGCTTCGGCAATTGTTGTGCAAGGTTTGGCAAACGGAACTTTAAAAGATTTCAGCCGTGCTTACTTTACAAAAGAAATTACCGTTTCTATGATTTCGGGAAGTATAATCTCATTATTGCTGTTAGGCTATCATTCTGTGATGTATCAGCAGTATTTAGTGGGATTTGCAATTTCGATTTCAATGATTGTAGTGATTTTGTTCGCAGCGACTTTAGGAACTTTGGTGCCGCTTTTCTTGAATAAAAATAAAATTGACCCCGCAATTGCGACTGGTCCATTTATCACAACCACAAACGATGTATTCGGAATTATGCTTTACTTCGGCGTGGCCAATTTGATTCTTGGATTTTAGATTTTTGCCACAAATTAGCCGTTTACAGTGATTTAAGATCTCTAAAAACTGCGTAATTTACAGGCGGAAAATATACTGTTAATCAGTTCATCATAAATTCAAACCAAGAAGAATGAAAGTACACATTATTGGAGGAGGAAACCTTGGGGTTTCTATTGCCTTGGGAATCGCTAAATTTTCAAAAAACAACCAAGTTACCGTTACAAGAAGAAACACAGCAAGTATTCAATATTTGACTGAATACGGAATTACAGTTTCTAACGATAACAAACACAATATTCAAGAAGCTGATGTAGTGATTTTAACCATTAAGCCGTATCAAGTCGATACTGTTTTGGCTGAAATTCTGCCAGTTATTCAAAATAAGACAATTGCTTCGGCAGTAAGCGGATTATCGCTTGATGTTTTACAGTCTAAAACAAATAATGAATATCCTGTTGTTCGAATTATGCCAAATATTGCAGCGCAGTTTGGAGAATCGGCAACTTGTATTTCTTTCCCAGAAAAATACGCAGCAAATGCTTCGCCAATAGTTGATTTATTTCAAGATTTAGGAACAGCTCCTGTTATCGACGAAAAATTAATGGATGCAGCAACTGTTTTAGGTGCGTGCGGTACTGCGTATGCATTACGTTATATTCGTGCTTCTATGCAGGCAGGAATCGAAATTGGATTTGATTCTAATACCGCTCTTGCAATTGCCGCTCAAACGGTAAAAGGCGCTGCGAAAATGCTTTTAGAAGAGAAAGTGCATCCAGAACAATTAATCGATCGTGTAACCACGCCTCAAGGCTGTACAATTGTCGGTTTAAATGAAATGGAGCATAATGGTTTCAGTTCTTCTTTGATTAAAGGGATTAAGACTTCTTTGAAGCAAATCAAAGGGTAGGTTTTAAAGAAATTCCAAATATTTTTAAATTCCAAATTCCAATTTTATCATTGGGGTTTGGGATTTTTTTGCTTTAGATATTAATAGTCTTTTTTCGTTGAACAATATTCTATTATTAAGGCGATTTCTTTTTCTTTTACGTATTCTGTGAATTTTGTTCTGTGATAATCTAATCCCAAATTTTCAATTTTTGCACTATCGATTTTATGATTTTTATTGATTATCCATTTCATAAAAACAATCGAATCTACATTACGTAGTGCTGGTCCAGCACTTCTGACATCAAGTTTATGACAAGCAGCACAGTTCGAATTGAATATTTCTTTTCCTTTTTCTTGATTTTCAGATAAGTTTGCAGTGCCACAAAAAGCAGGAATAGGTGTTTGACAATACCAGTTTTCAGATGCTTTATATGTCTTTATTTCATAGAAGATTATTCCAACCAATACAATTATAGAAGAAATTGAAATAAGTAATATTTGTCGAATTCTATTCACTCGCCTACATTTAAAATTGGAATTTGGAATTTAAAATTATTTACTTCTTAATAAGCTGAATATACTTCAAACTGCATTCAGAAATCTTGGTATACGAATTCATCGCATTCCCATAATTTTGAATCGTTAAAGTATCTTTCACATATAAAGCATCAATTCCAACTGGGATTTCTAATTCTTTCGGTGGAATCGAATCATTTTCGTTTTCATTACTAATGTCGCCTTCATATTCATCCCACTGAATTCCTTCTAGAGTTAAATAGTTTTCACCAGAACTACTATGTGAGTAAGTCGCTTTTCCTTTTAAAGTTCGAATACTTGTTTTAAAAACATATTGATAATCATTTTTAATTTTTGAAATGATCAACGATATATTACAATCGCCAGAATCTGTGTAAGTTCCTTCAATTTCATCTTTAGAATTTACTTTTGATACATTTATTTCTTCTTTCAAATTTTTCTCAGAAGAAATCTTTTCTGTTTTCTGATTGCAGGATAGCAGTCCAAAATAGAAAATCAGCAGGAAAAAAAAGCGAATTTTACTCATAACGATTAGATTAGATTGCTGTGTTTTTATTTAAAATATATTTTAAGTAAACAAAACCCAAAAGTCCAGCTAGAAAAGAGGCAATAAGAATCGCTATTTTAGAAAAAACAATTATTTCAGGATTTTTAAAAGCCAAAACAGTTATAAAGATCGACATAGTAAAACCAATACCGCCGAGCATTCCGGCACCTAAAATATGAGCCCATTTTAAGTTTTTGGGCAAAACACATAACCCCGCCGTTACACCAACAGAAGAGAAAAGTAAAATTCCCAGCGGTTTGCCAATTACAAGTCCAAGAATAATCCCGTAAGTATTCGCATGGTTCAATCCTTCATGCCAATTTTCGGTAATTGTGAGCGCAGTATTGGCTACAGCAAATAAAGGCAAAATAAAAAAGGCTACCGGCTTGTGCAGAAAATGCTGTAGTTTGTATGAAGATGTTTTCTCGCTTCCATCTCCAAACGGAATTACAAATGCTAAAATGACGCCCGTTATCGTAGCATGAACTCCAGAATTGAGCATAAAATACCACATTACAATTCCTCCAATGATATACGGAATCAAATTGTGAATTTTCATTCGGTTTAAAACAAAAAGAAAACCCCAGATTGCAAGAGCGATTCCTAGATTTAGAAATGAGATAGAGGTTGTGTAAAAAATGGCAATTACTATAATAGCGCCCAAGTCATCAATAACAGCAAGCGCCGTTAAAAATACTTTTAAGGAAGCAGGAACTTTATTTCCGAGAAGCGATAAAATCCCAATTGCAAAAGCAATATCTGTTGCCATCGGAATTCCAGCTCCATTTTGGGTTGTAGTTCCGTAATTTAAAACGAGGAAAATTGCAGCCGGAACAAGCATTCCGCCAAAAGCAGCCATTATAGGTAACGAAGCATTCTTTATGTTCGATAATTCACCGTGATAAATTTCGCGTTCCAATTCCAATCCGATTAACAGAAAGAAAATCGTCATTAAGCCGTCGTTAATCCAATCTGTTATTGAATGTCCGGCAATTTCTCTTTCCCAAAATTCTGTATAGTGTATTTGAAAAGAAGAATTGGCCAGATAAAGAGATAAAATCGTGACAAAGAGCAAGATAATTCCTCCTGATTTTTCATTTTCAAAAAAAGCTGTAAAGGTTTTGGTTAATTTCATTTCGGAGAATTCTGAAGATTTAGAGATGGATTTATGCAATCCTTGTATTTTCAAAGTTAGAAAAAATCTGACCAATAAAAAAGTTTAGTCGCCAAGTCACAAAAGACTCCAAGTTTATATTCCGTGTTCCAGAAAGAAATCAGTATAAAAAACTTTGCGCCTTTGGACGTTTGCGATATTAAATTAACCGTATTTTTGTTTAGTATAAAATTGGAAAAATAATGAGTGTAAAAATTCTTCATATCGACAGCAATAATCCAATACTTTGGAATCAATTAGAAGATGCAGGTTTCGAAAATCACGCTGATTTTAAATCTTCAAAAGAAGAAATAGAAGCAAAAATACAAGATTATAACGGTATTGTAATTCGCAGTCGTTTTAAGATTGATAAGACATTTTTGGACAGTGCAACAAAGTTGCAATTTATTGCAAGAGTGGGCGCAGGTTTGGAAAGCATTGATTGTGAGTATGCTTCTTCGAAAGGAATTCATCTTATTGCTGCTCCAGAAGGTAATCGCAACGCTGTTGCAGAACATTCGCTGGGCGTTATTTTATCGCTATTTAATAATCTAAACCAAGCCGATGCAGAAGTTAAAGCGGGTCAATGGAATCGAGAAAGCAACCGAGGTCATGAACTAGATTTAAAAACTGTCGGTATTATTGGTTATGGAAATATGGGAAAAGCTTTTGCTAAAAAGCTGAGAGGTTTCGATACTGAGGTTTTATGTTATGATATTTTGGAGAATGTGGGAGACGAAAATGCCAAACAAGTTTCATTAGCAGAATTACAAGAAAAAGCAGATGTTTTAAGTCTTCATCTTCCATGGACACCAGAAACGGATAAAATGGTCAATACAAATTTTATAAACGCATTTAAAAAGCCATTTTGGATTATTAATACTTCTCGCGGTAAAAATATAGTTACGGCCGATTTAGTTGAAGCTATGAAAGCAAAAAAGGTATTAGGAGCAGGATTAGATGTTTTGGAGTATGAGAAACTTTCTTTTGAAACACTTTTTCAAGATAAAAATACTCCAGAGGCGTTTCAATATCTTCTGGAAGCAAAAAATGTTTTATTGACTCCTCATATTGCAGGATGGACTTTTGAAAGCCACGAACGTTTAGCGCAGGTTATTGTCGATAAAATTAAAGCAGTTTATAAAGTTAAATAATTTGGTTGTTAAGATTAAATAACGAGTCTTTTCCTGTAAATTTTACTTTTGTTATTAGTTTTATTTGCTGATTTTTAATAATATTGTTTCAAACTTTAAAGAATGGATCTAAATTAATTCTTTGAATTTGTAAAAAGTTGGAATTAATAATTAATTAAATACTGTAAACAATGGAAACTACAAAACCAGAAAGTTGGAATACCCCGTCACAACCAAGACAAGAGAATAAAAAAGTATTAGCTGGAATTATGGGAATTATTTTTGGATATCTAGGTATTCACAAATTTATTTTGGGATATACTCAAGAAGGTATTATACAAATAGTAATTAGTGTAGTTACGTGTGGTGTTGGTGGAATAATCGGATTTATCGAAGGAATTATTTACTTAACAAAATCAGATGAAGATTTTTACCAAACTTACCAAGTTGGTAAAAAAGGCTGGTTTTAAGCTAAACATACATATTAAAAAATCCCATTCAGAAATGAGTGGGATTTTTTTATGTCAAAAAATGTCTTTTTCTATCATAAAAAAAACTTTTAGGTCCTGTACATAGATTCTTAAGTAGGTAATCTTGCACTTTGTTAAAATGATTAATGGAGTAACTGAAAATCCTTAAGAGTAGGGGAATTATAAAGATTTTATTATGTTAGAAATGTACAAAAAAGTAGTTCTGCAGAATTACGCAAATTTTAAAGGAAGAGCTAGAAGAAAAGAATATTGGATGTTCTTTTTGGTAAATATTATAATTGCTTCTATTCTTGGTTTTGTAACGGGATTAATCTCTGAAAATTTAAAAATTATTGGTAATATTTATAGTTTGGCAGTTTTAGTTCCTGGAATTGCTGTGGCGGTTAGAAGAGTCCAAGATGTTGGTAAAGAATGGTGGAATATTCTTATTCCATTTTATAATATTTATCTACTTTGTCAAGATGGTACTGTAGGACCGAACCAATATGGAGCAGATCCTAAAAACCGATTAGAAGATATTAGAGAGATTGGTAAAGATCTTAACTAGTTTTTTTAAAAATTGTAATTAAAAAAATCCCATTTGCTTCGGTTAATGGGATTTTTATTTATAAATCCCCTGCAAATGTGAGGATCCCATTGTTGATCAAAAAGATTTCTTGTAGTATTTATTATTGTAGAATGTAATTATAGAAGGTCTGTGGGATTTAAAATATATATTAAAAACTCAGCTATGAGAGGTTTTCCTCCTGTCCGCAAAGTTTTTAGCAAAAACTAAAAAATCCCATTTGCTTTTTAAAAACAAATAGGATTTTTTAATTTTTATATCAAAAGATTAACTTAATCTTCTTTCTCAGATAATTTACGCTCTAATTCAATCTGAAACTCTTCGATAACAGGTTTCATAGTGCTTTCTGGAATATCTGCGATTCTAATATACATTAAACCGTCTACAGCATTATTAAACAAAGGATCGACGTTAAAAGCTACAACACGTGCGTTTTGCTTAATATACTTTTTAATTAAAACCGGCAAACGTAAGTTTCCTGGTTCTAACTCGTCAATGATTTTATCAAACTTGTTTAAGTCAGATTCAGCTTCATCGAAGATAAAGTCTTTATCGGCATCTTTCAGTTTAACTTTATAGGCTTTTTTCGGGTGAATATACTGCGCAATATACGGATCGTAATAATTCGATTTCATAAACTCAATCATCAACGATTTTGAAAAATCAGAAAATTGGTTGCTGATACTTACACCGCCCAATAAATATTTATGTTCAGGATAGCGTAAAGTGGTGTGAATAATACCTTTCCATAACAAGAATAACGGCATTGGTTTCTGCTGGTATTCTTTTACGATAAATGCACGACCCATTTCGATCGATTTGTGCATCATATCGTGTAATTCTGGTTCAAATCTAAAAAGATCTGTCAAGTAGAAACCTTCAATTCCGTATTTCGGATAAATTTCAGCCCCTAATCCCATACGATAAGCACCCGCGATTCGCTTTGTCTCATCATCCCATAAAAACATATGGTGGTAATATTGGTCGTATTCGTCTAAATCTATAGATTCGTTTGTTCCTTCTCCAACTTCACGGAAAGTAATTTCGCGTAAACGTCCTATTTCATGCAAAATATTCGGAATTGATTTCGCTCTAGCGAAAAACACTTCGTAATTTTTACTTTGAAGCAAACGGCAGTCACTGTTTCGAAGAGCCTGAACTTCATCAATCATTTTTGATTCGTTGGCCGGCGTAACAATTTTTTTAGGCGCTTTGGTAATTTTTAAACTAGCAGTGTCGATCAATTTCGTGTCCTTTTCAAAAGGATTTGCCAGCATATAGGTTTTCTTTCTTAAGAATTCTGAATATTCTTCAAAAGATTCGATTTCGTTTTGCTCGTTTACCGAGATTGGTTTTCCAATACGAACTTTAATAACACGGTCTTTTTGAGTCAAAAGCTCAGATGGTAATTTGGCAGTACGTAAAGTATCGTCAATTTTAGAAAGCCAGTAAAATAGTTTACTGTTTTTGGCATGAAAATAAATCGGCACAACCGGAACTTTGGCTTTTCTGATTAATTTCAGCGCGCCTTCTTCCCAAGGTTTGTCAACCACTAATTTTCCGTCTTTATAAGTCGAAACTTCTCCGGCAGGAAAAATTCCTAAAGGTTTTCCGTCACTTAAATGACGTAAAGTTTCTTTAATACCAATTACACTAGATTTAGCATCCTTGTGGTTTTCAAAAGGATTAACCGGCATAATGTATTTTTTCATTGGAACAATTCTGTGTAACAAGAAATTGGCAATGATTTTGAAATTTGGCTCTCTTTCAAGCATCAATTTCAATAATAAAATCCCATCAATCCCACCCAGCGGATGGTTTGAAATAGTAATGTAAGCACCATCTTTTGGCAGACGTTTTAAATCTTCTTCTGGGATTTCGAACTTAATTTCCATTTCGTCCAAAATTCCATTTAAAAACGCAAGGTCTTCCAAATGTTTATTACGGTCATAAATTTTATTAAGGGTAGAGATCTTAAGAACCTTCATAAGAATCCAGCCAGAAAAGGTACCGAAAACTCCGTACTTTTCAACATTTATTGCCTTTGCAACTTCTTTCGCGGTAACTAAACCCATGTACTATTTTTAATTTATTCGAACAGCGAACAAAGATAACAAAAAAGTCTACTTTTCATTGTTTCCAAGATAAACTTTGCACATTTTTATTACATTTGAAATCCTAAAAAAAACACTGATGAAAATTATTTCTTATAATGTAAACGGAATTCGTGCTGCGATAAACAAAGGTTTTATCGAGTGGCTTCAACAAGCAAATCCTGATGTGATCTGTCTTCAGGAAATAAAAGCTACGCAGGATCAAATTCCGGTTGATGATATAACTGCCGCCGGCTATCCTTTTCAATATTACTATCCTGCGACCAAAAAAGGGTACAGCGGAGTAGCTATTTTATCTAAAACAAAACCGAACAATATTGTTTTCGGAACGGGAATTCATCATATGGATTTTGAAGGACGAAACCTTCGTGCCGATTTTGATGATGTTTCAGTAATGAGTTTATATCTTCCGTCTGGAACAAATATCGAAAGACTGGATCATAAATTTATGTTTATGGATGATTTTCAGACGTATGTTAATGAGCTAAAATTGACGATTCCGAATTTGATTATCTGCGGTGATTATAATATCTGTCACGAGGCGATTGACATTCACGATCCAGTTCGTAATAAGACTGTTTCTGGATTTCTTCCTGCAGAACGAGCTTGGTTAGATGGTTTTATGAAATCTGGTTTTATTGATAGTTTCCGTCATTTTAATAAAGATCCGCATCATTATTCGTGGTGGAGTTACCGCGCTGGTGCAAGAGGAAATAATAAAGGCTGGCGTATCGATTATAATCTGGTAAGCGAATCTTTAGAAAACCGATTAAAAAGAGCGGTTATACTTCCAGATGCCATGCATTCAGATCATTGTCCGGTTTTAGTCGAAATTGATTAAAGTTTGGTATTGTTCTTGCGGAAAGGATAGTTGTTTTAAAATTGACATTGAATTTTGAATTCAAAAAGTATTAAACGCCCAAAAATAAAACCAATTAAAGTAAGATGATTAAAAAAGCCTCCATCGGATTGCTAGTATTAGCCTTGTCCGCAACGTCATGCGTTTCGAAGAAAATTTACAATGATCTAGAAACAAAGTATTCAGACTTAAAAAAAGAAAACCGTTCTATTGCTGATGAAAATGAAAATTTGAAAGCAGCAAAAAATCAGTTAGAACTGGATCGCGATAAATTGACTAAAGACCTTGCCAGTACAAAAGACGACTTGGCAAAGCAAAAAGCTGATCTTGCCGCTGAGCAGAAAAAATATAAAGTATTGCAAGATTCGTACAATGCATTAGAGAAAAACAGCAATGATGCATTGGAAAAAAACATGGCTAAGAACCGTGAATTATTGGCACAGTTAGAAGCAAAAGGTAAAGCTCTTGCAGATGAACAAGCTCGTTTAGACAAAACAGGAAATCGTTTGAAAGAACTTGAAGATATGATTGCAGCTAAAGAAGAAGCAATGCGTAAACTAAAAGAAACTTTATCGAAAGCCTTAAACGGATTTGAAGGTAAAGGTTTGACAGTTGAACAGAAAAATGGAAAAGTTTATGTTTCTATGGAAAACAAATTGCTTTTCAACTCAGGAAGCTGGGCTGTTGGAACAGAAGGACGCAAAGCGGTTGTAGAACTTGGTAAAGTTTTGGGCGATAATCCAGATCTTTCGGTTCTTATTGAAGGCCATACAGACGATGATCCGTATGCTGGTTCTGGACCAATTGCAAACAACTGGGATTTATCGACTAAAAGAGCAACTGCAATTGTGAATATTTTGAGCGAAAATGCCAAAATCAACAAACAAAAATTAACGGCAGCGGGAAGAAGCGAATTTTCTCCTTTGGCAAGCAACGCCACTCCAGAAGGAAAAGCTAAGAACCGTAGAATCGAGATCATCTTAACTCCTAGATTAGATGAGATTGCTGAAATGCTTAATAGTATTAACTAAGATGCTAAGGTTCTGAGGAACTAAGTTTCTAAGGTTTTAAAAAGGTTCAAAGTTTTACTTTGAACCTTTTTTGTTTCCTGCAAGGTTTTTAAAACCTTGCAGATTTGTTTTTAGATTTGAAGTTTTAGTTTTGGCATCTTGATTTTTCAAATAGGAGCTTCTGTTTTATTATTTTCGTAACTTTGAATTTCTAAAATTTAAACGATGGGACTTCCAGAATTAAAAGAAAAAATAAGAAATCAACTGGATTTAGCTGATGAAAGAGTGTTGAGAATTGTTTCTTCCGTTTTTGATAATTATTTGAATGAAGTAGTTTCGTATGATTCAGATGGAAATCCTCTGTCATTATCAGAATATCATAATAAAGTTGAAGAAGGATTGGATGATATAAAATACAATCGAATAATTTCAAAAGAAGATTTGTCGAAAGAAACGCAAGATTGGGATAATGAGTAATACTAAATTTGAAATTTTTTGGACTTCAAACGCAAAAGAAGATCTAAAAGAAATTTATATTTCATTAAAAAATAGAATATCGAAAGAAACAGCACTTAAAATCAGAAATGAATTACTGTACCAATGAAATTGTTTTTGCAGAACAGTTTCAATTAGATGAATACAGATTAGATTGTCGAAGAATAGTAATAAGAAACTTTAAGGTTCTTTATCAAATTCGAGAAAATTCAATTTTTGTAATCAGGGTTTTTAATTCTTTTCAAAAACCTGTGAAAAGTTTGAAATAATAAAAGCTCAAAGTTTTATGCTTTGAGCTTTTTTGTTTCCTGCAAGGTTTTTAAAACCTTGTACATTTTAATCTTGATACGAAATGTTGATACCTACAAGGTTTTGGAAACCTTGCAGGAGAAGAAAGAAAGAGAAAATCTTGTGGTTTTTTTAACCTTTAACAAATTTCAATTTGAAAAATCCCTTTGTACCTTTGCCTCTTTGCAACTTTGAACCTTAGAAAAGAATGAAATACACAACATTACCCAACACCGACATAAAAGTTAGTAAAATCTGCCTTGGAACAATGACTTTTGGGCAGCAGAATACAGAAGCTGAAGGACACCAACAAATGGATTATGCTCTTGAAAGAGGCGTTAATTTCTTTGACACAGCCGAAATGTATTCTGTTCCTGCAAGCGAAGCAACTTACGGAAGCACAGAAAAAATTATAGGAACTTGGTTCAAGAAATCAGGAAATCGCGATAAAGTCGTTTTAGCATCAAAAATTGCGGGTCCAAATCCGAATTTTGGATACATGCGTGAGAAATTGGACTTTTCTCCAGCGAGTATTAAATATGCGGTTGAAAACAGCTTAAAAAGACTGCAGACAGATTATATCGATTTGTACCAAATGCACTGGCCAGAAAGAAAAACCAATAATTTTGGACAGCGCGCGTTTCACGGACATGATGATGTTTGGGAAGATAATTTTAGAGAAATCCTAGAAACTTTCGACGGATTAATTAAAGAAGGGAAAATCAAACATATTGGAGTTTCAAATGAAAATTCTTGGGGAATGATGCGCCTTTTAGAAGAAAGTAAATATCAAAATCTGCCAAGAATTAAAACCGTTCAAAATCCGTATTCTTTATTGAATCGTTTGTTTGAAGTGAACTCTGCAGAAGTTTCAAAATATGAAAATGTGGGATTGCTAGGATATTCGCCTTTAGCTTTTGGAGTTTTGACTGGGAAATTCTTAACGGGTGAAAGTCATCCAAAAGCGAGAATTAATCTTTTTCCGCAATACAAACGTTACAATAGCGACCAATGTACCGAAGCAACTAAATTGTATCAGGAAATCGCTAAAAAACACGGTTTAACGTTAACGCAATTAGCAATGGGATTTGTTTTAGCTCAGCCTTTCTTAACAAGTGCCATTATCGGAGCTACAACTTTAGAACAATTAAAAGAAAATATCGACACGATTGATGTGATGCTTTCTAAAGAAATCCTCGCGGAAATCGATGCTGTTCAGGTAATAATTCCTGACCCGGCTCCTTAAAAAAATAATGCCTAACAGATTTTTATTATCTGTTAGGCATTATATAAATTTAGATTAATGAATTAGCTTCTATCTAATAGGCCGCGCAGTTGTGTTTGTGTCTAATGCCTTTAATTCTCCATTAGGAGTTATAAGAACATAATTTTTATCCATCTTTGCTGGTTTGTTTGTTTTGATTGCAATTTTGACTTCATACTGTATCTGAATCGCAGGTTCTAGCAAGGTTGGGTTAATTACAAAATCAAATTCTTTGTTCAAAATGGGTTGATAATAAATTGTTGTAGATTTACTTACTTGATTTATAGCGGCAGTTTTTTTTAAATTTAATGAAGAACTATTGGACGCTTCATAAGATTTGTACATATCTATGGGATAGTTTACTGTATAACCATCAATTATTTTTTTTTCGGAATCTGCTAATGATTGTCCTAATAAAATCTCATAGTTCTTTATTTTTTCCTGAACAAGTAATTTTGCCTTATTCATCATTTCTTTCTTGATTGACTCTAATGAGTCGGAGTAATAATCATTTCTTGCTAAATCATAGATTTCGTTATTTGATAGTATCGAAATAATGTCATTTAACTGATTTGGGTCAGAATATTTGATTAGAATGTTTTTCTTTAGTTCAAAACCTGCCGGTATTTCATTATATGTTTTTCGGCTAAAATTTTTCTTTTCTGTTTCATATTCATAAACAGGAACAAATGAAATCATATCAATAAAAGTTTCAACATTTTTTTTAAGTTTGATTTCGCTTACGGATTGATTAATTCGTTTGTCTATTAGCTCGTTTACTTCTTGTGCAGTTTTTCCATTTTGAGTAACACTAAAAGTGGCGATATAAGTATCTGCTTTTATGTTTGCAAGACCTTTAATGTTTACAAACATATCATTTTCTGAATCTAATTTTACATCAAGAATATTTCTATTGGCATACTCATAATTATCATTATTCCTGTTATAAGATGCATTCGTTCCAACACCAACCTGACCAATCATAGCCTGACAAAAAATTAGGGCTAACAATTGAAAATTTATTCTTTTCATATTCTTATTTATTAAAAATTGGAAGCAAATATATGAAAGAAAAAACTTATATTTATTTGATGTGTTTGAAAATAACAAAGCCACAAAGTTCAATAAAAAAACTTTGTGGCTTTGTGCCGTGGCAAATTTGTAATCTTATAAATCAAATTCATCATCAGTTGCGAGAGAATCCAATTTCACAGCTGTCGAATCCGGAACTTTGATTTTTATAAATGAGCGAGCATTACCAGATATATAAACTGGCAATTGTCCTAATGTATCTTCTGGAACTAAAAGACCGCGGCGGAACATTAGATTTTTCAAGAATTTTTGGTTTTTAATGGCATAATCTTTCAAATTGCCTTGATCGTTAAATTGATACATGAATTTTCTTGGCTTCGGAATAATAGTTGCCAAATACAGACATTCATCAACATTTAGAGCAGAAGGACTTTTTTGGAAATAAAAATGGCTCGCTTCGCCAATTCCATACACGTTTGGTCCCCATTCGATAATATTGAAATATACTTCCAGCATTCTTTCCTTGCTTACAATTCGGTTGTTTTCTAAAATGTAAACTAAAAGGATTTCTTCAAGCTTTCGCGAAAGCGTTTTTTCTCTTGTCAAGAAAACGTTTTTAATCAACTGCATGCTTATTGTGCTGGCACCACGCGAGAATTTTTTGGTTCTGATGTTTTTTAGAATCGATTGTTTGAAGGCTTCATTAATGAATCCGCGATGCGAGAAGAATGACGGATCTTCTGTTGTTAAAACACATTTTCTTAAATAAGGAGAAATTTGGTCCAAAGGCGTATAATTCGGATTTGCATTTCCAACCAAAATTGGTCGCTGTAATACATTTTGAATAATCGCGCGGTACACAAATTCGCCGTTTAATTTATTTAAATCGGCTTCACCATATTTGGTAATTCTTAAATCTTCTTTATTCAGTTTGCTGTCAAAAACAAGTGTATTGGGTTTGTTTTGATTGAATTTGAAATCTAATTTGTAATCGAAATTCCCAGTTGCCTGCATGCCTTGAAAATGTGTAAATAAACCATCTGGAAGCGAAACGATGAAATCCTGCGCTTTCATTTGCGGAATATCAACTTTTAAAGTGTAAACCGTATCTTTTTCAGTATCATAAGAAATGTACGGACGTACTTTTATTTTA
This sequence comes from Flavobacterium sp. SORGH_AS_0622, assembly GCF_030818825.1. Taxonomy (NCBI): domain Bacteria; kingdom Pseudomonadati; phylum Bacteroidota; class Flavobacteriia; order Flavobacteriales; family Flavobacteriaceae; genus Flavobacterium; species Flavobacterium sp. SORGH_AS_0622. The sequence continues at coordinate 4,934,650 of NZ_JAUTAX010000001.1, read as the reverse complement.
TTCAACTGCATGGTCGAAGAGCTGTCAATAGAAATAAAACTGTCTCCCAATAAAAAGCGGTAATCAAAACGGGCATTTTTTATAACCACATCTTTACTGGCAATTTTTGGGTGATTGATTTTAAGATTGGCAATAGAAGTGTAGCCGTCTATATGGAGTTCGCTGCCGCTTTTGTCTATGTTTTGAACATTAAGGCGGATAGAATCGAAACTTGCTTTTAAGTTATAACGCTGATCGAGATATGGAACACGAATTGCTCCAGTGTCTAAATTGAAAAAACGAATATCAGCTTTTTTGTTTCTCGGATCAGCAAAACCTTTAATATTCCAGCGTTGATCAAAGTCTTTCGCTTGAACATGAAGATTAGTTTCTAATTGTTTATTATTTAAGATTAGTTTGTTTACTGCAATAGAAGTTTGTTTTCCGTTGTCATCGATTTTAAAATTGAAATTTTTCAAGTCCATGTCGGTCGGAACCAAATTCAAGAGTTTGGAAATGATTCTGTAAGCAAAAGAACCATATTTGCGCTTTTCGTTTGATTCTGTTTCTTCACGGTCTCTTTTTAAAAAAGCATCAAAATTTCGTTTTTTGCCTTTTTTGACCAATTGAATATAACCGTTATCAACTTTTAAAGTGCCAATTTGAACATCTCCGATTAATAAACTGCTTAAGCTAATGCTGGTTTCAACATTTTTAATTTTGCATAAAGTGTCGGCATTTATAGGTGCCAAAACTACATCGGTCAGTTTTATGGTAGACAATCCATCAAACGAAGCCGATTTTACAGAAAAATTACTATTATACTCAACAGCCATTTTATGGGTAACTTTTGCAATTGCCTGCTTTAAAAGTGAATTTCGGAAATAATACAAGCCGATGCAAAGCAAAATCACTACGACGGCTAGTACTTTTAATGCCTTGTATATTTTTTGTTTTGGAAAATTCATAAAATTAGTTTGCTTCGAAATTATTCAGTTTTCAAATTTAAATTTAAAATTACCAGCTTGGAGAGTTTTTCTTTTAAATTTTAAACAATGTGTCTAAAATGTTGATCTAATTCTGTTTGTACTTTAATACGCAATGCTTTTTTGTAAAGACATCATATGGATTAAGCTTGTTGAAGCTGTTTTCTTTTCTTAATTGTGGAAAACCGTATTTTTTTATAGTATTTATCCTATATATTTGTGCTGTTAAATAATAAAAAAACCAGTCAAATGAAAATTTTAAAAAAAATTATGTTTTTGTCTTTTGCAATTTGTGCATTAGTGTTGTCTTCATGTAGTAGTGATAATTCGTCAGATGATACAGATACTCCAAGCAGTCAAGAAGGATTTATGAAATTTAAGTATAATGAAACTGTTTATACTATTTCTGAACCTGCCTTGATAAGTTCAGGAAGTATCAATATAATGGGAAGTACAGGAATTGATAATACCTATAAAAAAATCTCTTTATGGACGCCTTTGAATATTACAACAGGAAGTCATCCCATAGTTTTTGATTTATCAAATCTTACTACTACGTACCACGCGTCCTTTAGTTTTATGCCAGAAATAGAGAATGCCGATGCTACATCTGGAACGATAAATATTACTGTTAATGATGATAAAAAAATTGAAGGTACTTTCAGTTTTTCAGGAACTTCAAAAGGAAAAACATTTACTGTTACTGAGGGAAGCTTTAGAATTATAAAATGGTAAGAACTTAAAAAGTTTAAAAAATCCTGCTCATAAGTATTATACTCGAGAGCAGGATTTTTTTATAGTAGATATTCTAAAAAATCAACCAAAAAGAATGCTTGCAACATCTTCAATTTTAGCAACCAGTTCGATTTTAATTCCAGTGTTTTTTAAAGCAATTTTATTGTATTTAGAAACAAAAATAGTATCAAATCCTAGTTTTTCTGCTTCCTGAATGCGCTGGTCCACACGGTTTACAGGACGAATTTCGCCCGAGAGCCCAACTTCTCCAGCAAAACAAAAACCTTTACCAACCGGAATATCTTCGTTGGAAGATAAAATGGCAGCGACAACCGCTAGATCAATTGCAGGATCATCAACAGAAATTCCGCCTGTAACATTTAAGAAAACGTCTTTTGCGCCTAAACGAAATCCAGCTCTTTTTTCTAAAACTGCCAAAATCATATTTAGCCTTTTGGCGTTGTAACCAGTTGTACTTCGCTGCGGAGTTCCGTAAACTGCGGTACTAACCAAAGATTGTATTTCGATCATTAACGGGCGCATACCTTCAAGAGTTGTGGCAATTGCAGTTCCAGATAATTCTTCGTCTTTGTGCGAAATTAAAATTTCAGAAGGATTGCTTACTTCTCTAAGTCCGCTTCCAAGCATTTCGTAAATTCCCAGCTCGGCAGTAGATCCAAAACGGTTTTTTAAGGAACGTAAAATTCGGTACACATGATTTCGGTCGCCTTCAAATTGCAAAACGGTGTCAACCATGTGTTCTAAGATTTTCGGACCAGCAATATTTCCGTCTTTTGTAATATGTCCGATTAAAATTACGGGAATATTACTTTCTTTAGCAAACTTGATTAGTTCGGCGGTAGTTTCTCGAATCTGAGAAATGCTTCCAGCCGTAGATTCGATATAGTCTGTATGCAAAGTCTGAATCGAGTCAATTATGACAACTTCAGGTTGAATAGTTTCAATTTGTTTGAAAATATTCTGCGTCTTGGTTTCCGTTAAAATATAGCAGTTATCGCTATTTGGCGTTATTCTTTCGGCACGCATTTTTATTTGTTTCTGGCTTTCTTCTCCAGAAACGTATAATGTTTTATAAGGTAATTTTAGCGAAACCTGAAGCAAAAGTGTACTTTTCCCAATGCCGGGTTCTCCGCCCAAAAGCGTTAATGAGCCAGGAACAAGTCCACCGCCTAAAACACGATTTAATTCGCTGTCGGTTGTGTCCATTCGGACTTCCTGTGCAGAGTCAATTTCGTTTATTTTTAAAGGTCTTGGTGCTTTACCAATTGGAGTTGGTTCACTCTTCCAGGCTACTTTTTCCTGTTTTTGAATAATTTCTTCGGCAATCGTATTCCATTCTTTGCAGGCATTACATTGTCCCTGCCATTTGGAATATTGCGTTCCGCAGTTTTGACAAAAAAAGGAAGTTTTAACTTTTGACATTATTTACTTTTTTTCGCGAGCGTATTCATTTCGTCGATTTTCTCATACATCAAATCTTTGTTCAAATCACCAATTGGCTCCATTTGCGAAGCATTTTGGTATTTTTTTGATGCATGTTTAGGATCGCCTTGTTTTTCATACATTAATCCTAACTCATATTCTCCTAACATGGCTTTTGGATAATTTACATTTCCTATTTCAGCCATTTTTCCTAGTTCGCTGTAAGCGTTATTTTTTAAAATTATATTTTCTATTACTTTAAAATCACTCATACGAACAGGAATTTGAACGCCTAAAACTTTAGACATTTCGTTGTATTTGTTCTCTAAATATTCGGCATAACCAGATTGAAGAACGGCAATTTTATTATTGTACTCCGCAGAATTAATTGGTCTGTAAACCTCAAAAATCTGGTACAACGCACTCGGAATCGAATGCAGTACTTCTGTATAATGTGTTGTGCCTTTAAATAATTCGTATTTATAATTTACTAACGGATTATTGGCAATTTTAATATTACTGTCTAATTTTTCTATTGGTTCTTTTATTTTTTTAATATCGCCGTCGGCAGCAGATAAATAATAGAATATAGGTTCTTTAATTTTAGCAAATTTTTCTGGAATACGAACTTCCATTTTTGGTGCCAATTCTGGACTGAAACAGATATAAGCATTAAAAAGTGGATTTTCTTTATATAAATAAAAATTAGCAAAACTGGCTGTTAAATCATGTCCCGCAATTATTCTAAATGGAGATGTTCTGTATTTTTTTTCGATATACGGAATCAATTCTGCTCCTATAAATTCGAAAAATTGTGCTCCTTTTTCAAAAGGAAGTCCGTTGTTTTGATCGATAGTTGTATCATCAAAACGTTCTCCGTCTTTGTTTTGATGAATTCCTATAATAATCATTTCTGGAATATCATCCCAATAAGAACCATAACTTACAGCTCCAGAAAAAGGATCAAATAAGTAATCTCCATCCAATAAATAAAGAACAGGATATTTTTTGTCTTTGTTTGCTTCGTAAGAAGCAGGAAGTCCAATCGTAATTCTGCGTTCTTCTCCCAGTTTTTCTGATTTAATATTATCGAACGTTTTTTGGGCAAACGACGAAAATGAAATCAAAAGTGTTAGTAGGTAAACTTTTTTCATGATTTGTGGCATTTCAGTGAATTAAAAAAGTATTGAAAATAGTGTAGCAATATACTATTTTATTTGCTTCTTTGTTAAGCAGGTTTGAAATTGAAGCACAGCAGTTTAGGCTCAAAATCATTTTTGATTGAGGCAAAAGAAGCTTTTTTTGTACAAAATTTGGGTTTTGACAAAGAAGGGAAATTCTTAGAAAAAGAAAAGATTAGGTTAATGAATTGTCATTTTCATTAGGGAAAATAATCCATGGTTTGAAGGTTTTTGCTTCTTCAAAATCTAAAGTTGCATAAGAAATGATAATAATGATATCATCTTTCTGAACTTTTCTTGCTGCAGGACCATTCAAAGTGATTTCACCTGAATTTTTTTCACCTTTAATAGCGTAGGTTTCAAAACGTTCGCCATTATTAATGTTTACAATTGATACTTTTTCGCCTTCAATAATGTTTGAAGCCTCTAGTAAAGTTTCATCAATAGTAATGCTGCCAATATAATTTAAATCGGCACCCGTTACTTTAACGCGATGAATTTTTGATTTTATAACTTGAATTTGCATGCTGCAAAGTTAGATTAATTTAATGAAATGGTATCAATCAGTCTTATAGAATTAACAAATACCGCTATAAATGCACGATATTTTTTGTCTTTATCTTTCTGATCGATAGGTAAAAGTGTAGATTCGTCAGCAATAACAAAATATTCAAGTTCAAACTCTTTGTTGTCTTTGAAAGAATTTTCTACAAATTCAACAGTTTCTTGTGGAGTATGAGTTTGAAAAATATCTTTTGCCTCAGTCAATGTTTTGTAGATTATAGAAGCATCTTTGCGTTCTTGTGCCGTTAAACGTTCGTTACGAGAACTCATTGCAAGCTGGTTTTCTTCTCTAAAAATTGGACAGCCAACAATATTTACAGGTAAATTTGTTTTCTCGACCATTTTTTTAACAATTTGAAGTTGCTGAAAATCTTTTTCTCCAAAATAAGCATTTGTCGGAGTTACAATTTCGAAAAGTCTTTTTACAATTGTTCCAACTCCATTAAAATGTCCTGGTCTGAATTTTCCTTCCATCTGATTTTCTAATCCATCAAAATCAAAAGTTTGAGAAATGGTATTTCCTTCATAAATATCCTCAACAGAAGGTGCGTATAAAATGATTTTGTCACTTAATGTACGCATTTTCTTAATATCCTCTTCTAAAGTTCGCGGGTATTTTGCTAAATCTTCAGGATTGTTAAATTGTGTTGGATTGACAAAAATGCTCACAACTGTGTCGTCGTTTTCTTTTAACGAACGTTGCATTAAGGCCAAATGTCCTTGGTGTAAAGCGCCCATTGTTGGTACAAATCCGATGGTTGAATTTGCGGTTTTGATAGTTTTAATATAAGCTATCAAAGCTGCTTTACTGTAGAAAATATGCATCGAGGTATTATTAAAATTTAGTGCAAACATAATATATTAGTTATAAACTGCATAAATTTTTGTAATTTTGCGACGTTTTTATTACCAAAATTAAGTAAAATACTATTATGAAAGATAAGAGGATATTATATGTATCATCTGAAGTCGTGCCTTATTTGGCTGAAAATGAGGTTTCTTTAATGTCTTATGACGTTCCGAAAATGATTAATGATCAAGGCGGTCAGATAAGAATTTTCATGCCAAGATACGGGAATATCAACGAGAGAAGACATCAACTGCATGAAGTAATTAGACTTTCTGGGATGAATTTGGTAGTGAATGACTTAGATATGCCATTGATTATCAAAGTAGCATCAATTCCAAAAGAAAGAATTCAGGTTTACTTTATTGATAACGATGAATATTTTAAACGTAAAGCAACTTTCGCAGATGAGGAGGGAGTTTTATACCCTGATAATGATGAGAGAGCAATCTTTTTTGCTAAAGGTGTTGTTGAGACAGTTAAAAAATTAAACTGGGTTCCAGATATTATTCACGTTCATGGCTGGCTGGCTGCAATGCTTCCAATCTACATGAAACATTATTACAAACACGAAGCATTGTTTTCTGAAACTAAAATTATAACTTCTGTTTACGGACAGTCTTTTGATGAAAATTTAGATTTGGAGATGATAAATAAAGTTAAATTTGACGGTGTTCCTCATGAGGCTGTATCAGATTTAGAAGTTCCAAATTACGAGAATGTTTTAAAAGCTAGTATATTACATTCTGATGGAGTAATAATAGCATCAGAAAATGTTTCTCCAAGTTTAACAAAATTTATAGAATCTTCAGGAAAACCTTTTTTACCTTTCGCCACGAAAGATGCATTTGCTGACGCTTATACAAATTTCTACAGAACGTTTGGACTTTAAATTTTAACTTTATTATAAAACATGTATAATACTTCTTTTATTAAGAAAATTCTTTTAGCTTTAATTGTTGTTTTTTTATATTCTTGCGATAAAGATTTTAATGCAATTGGTGATGGTTTAATTGGAGATGATCATTTTGGTCTTGAACCAGAGAAATATAATGTTTTAGCATTTAATCAAGAAGTAACTCCTGTTCAGTCCAATAACTTGGCTATTAATGCTTTAGGAATTTATGATAATCCAGTATTTGGTACTACAACAGCTAACTTTGTTACGCAATTGGCACTTTCTGCTTATGCTCCTACAATTGGTGAAGCCCCAGTTATTGATAGTGTTAAGCTTGCGATTCCTTATTTTAGTCATGTAAAATCAACAGATACAAACGGAAATAATACGTATGTTCTAGATTCTATTTATGGAGATCAAAATGGAAAAATTAAGCTGAGTGTATATGAGTCAAAAATGCAGATGAGAAGCAGCTATTTTAGTGGTGGGTCTCAATTGCCGCAGTTTTATTATACAGATCAAAACACTGATTTTTTTAATCAAAAAGGAGATGTGCTTTTAAATGATGCACAAATTAAAGATAAATCTGGTAATTTGTTAGAAAACGATCAATTCTATTTTGATCCAGCCGAAATTAAAACTAAAACGATTGATCCAGATACTAAAAAAGAAACTGTTACTAGATCAGTTCCACAGATGACTTTGCATCTTAATAAAGATTTTTTCCAAGCGAAAATCCTAAATGCTGCAGCATCAAAACTTTCTACTGAAGATCTTTTTCAAGAATATTTTAGAGGATTGTATTTTAATGTAGAAAAATCAGGATCTTTTCCTAGTAATATGGCCTTGATGGATTTTTCTAAAGGTGTAATTACTATTTATTATAAAGCTAAAACAGCTTCAACAACAGATGGTGATGCTACAGAAAGCAAACAAATTCTTTTAAATCTTAAAAGCAGTATAACTGGTGGTATAGTAAATACAGCCAGCTTCCTGCAGGATGTTAGAAAACCTGATTATGAAAGTGCCATAACTACAAATGTTAATAAAACAGATGGAGATGAAAGGCTTTATTTAAAAGGAGGTCAAGGTGCTCTGGCGGTCATTAGTCTTAATGATTTTGGGGCGCAGCTTGAAACAATTAGAGCTAACAAATGGATGGTAAATGAGGCAAATCTAGTTTTCTATATCGATTCTGATAAGATGACTGGAGCAGATGAGCCGAAAAGAGTTTATTTATACGATTTAGATAATAATACAATTATTACGGATTATTCGGATGGGACTTCTGGAGCATTGAACCCGTTAGATCCTAAAACAACTCGATATATTTATGATGGTATGATAAATGTTGATGCTACCACTAAAAGAGGTAAAACATATAAAATCAGATTAACCAATCATATACGTAATATTATTAAAGACGCAACTGTGAAAAATGTACGATTAGGTTTAGTAGTAACAGAAGATGTAAGCATTATAGCTTCAAATGTACTAAAACTAAAAAACGAAACAATATCACAAGCACCGAGAGCATCGGTTATGAATCCTCTAGGTACAATCTTATATGGCGGAAAAACTTCTGTTCCGGATGATAAAAGATTGAGACTTGAGGTTTACTACACGAAACCAAATTAATAAATATATATATGTGTGGAATTGTTGGATATATCGGCCATAGAGACGCTTATCCTATTGTAATCAAGGGGCTGAAGCGGCTTGAGTACAGAGGGTATGATAGTGCCGGTGTTATGTTATATGACGATGAGTCAGGCATAAAAGTGTGTAAAACAAAAGGTAAAGTGTCAGACCTTGAAGCTAAAGCTAATGAAGGTTTTACAACAAACGGAAATATTGGAATTGGACATACACGCTGGGCAACCCATGGTGTTCCAAATGATGTAAACTCTCATCCGCATCTTTCAAATTCTGGAGATCTTGTAATTATCCATAATGGAATTATAGAGAATTACGCACCTCTAAAAGAAGAATTGATAAAAAGAGGATACACTTTTAAATCAGATACAGATACTGAGGTTTTAGTTAATTTAATTGAAGAAGTTCAAAAGAAAGAAAACATTAAGTTAGGTAAAGCTGTTCAAATTGCATTGAATCAAGTTGTTGGTGCTTATGCAATTGCTGTTTTTGATAAAAAGAATCCAAACGAGATTGTTGCGGCAAGATTAGGAAGTCCGTTGGCAATTGGAGTTGGAGAAGGCGAATATTTTATTGCTTCTGATGCATCACCATTTATTGAATATACTTCTAATGCAGTTTATTTAGAAGATGGAGAAATGGCAAATATCAGACTGCACAAGCCAATCAAAATTAGAAAAATTAAAGATGACTCTTTGGTAGACCCTTATATTCAAGAGCTTCAAATGAATTTGGAGCAAATTGAAAAAGGAGGTTATGACCATTTTATGCTAAAAGAGATTTACGAACAGCCAAGTGTTATTAAAGATACTTATAGAGGTAGACTTAATGCGAATCAAGGAATTGTTCAAATGGCAGGTGTTGAAGATAATATTGAAAAATTCTTAAACGCTAAGCGAATTCTAATTGTAGCTTGTGGAACTTCTTGGCATGCAGGTTTAGTTGCAGAATATATTTTTGAAGAGTTTACTCGTATTCCTGTTGAAGTAGAATATGCTTCTGAGTTTAGATACAGAAATCCAATTATCAATAAAGATGACATTGTTATTGCTATCTCGCAATCTGGTGAGACTGCAGATACCATGGCGGCTATCAAATTGGCTAAAGAAAACGGAGCGTTTGTATTTGGTGTTTGTAACGTTGTTGGATCTTCTATTTCAAGAGAAAGCCATGCAGGTGCTTATACACATGCAGGACCAGAAATCGGAGTTGCTTCAACAAAGGCATTTACTACTCAGATCACAGTTTTAACGATGATTGCTTTAAGATTAGGAAAAGCTAAAGGAACTTTATCAAATACAGATTTCCATACTTATCTTCAAGAATTAGAAATTATTCCTGAAAAAGTAGCTGAAGCATTAGAAACCAATGATAAAGCAAAAGAAATTGCTGCTGCCTTTAAAGATTCGCCAAACTGTCTTTATTTAGGTAGAGGATATAATTTCCCAGTTGCTTTAGAGGGTGCTTTAAAGTTAAAAGAAATTTCATATATCCACGCTGAAGGTTATCCAGCTGCCGAAATGAAACACGGTCCAATTGCTTTAATTGATGAATTTATGCCAGTAATTGTTATTGCGCCTAAACAAGGACATTACGACAAGATTGTAAGTAACATTCAGGAAATTAAATCAAGAAGCGGGAAGATCATTGCGGTTGTTACCAAAGGTGATACTCAAGTTCGTGAATTAGCAGATTATGTAATCGAAATTCCAGAAACTTCAGACGCATTGTCTCCATTAGTTACTACAATTCCATTGCAATTGCTTTCTTATTACATTGCTGTGATGAGAGGTTGTAATGTGGATCAGCCTCGTAACCTAGCGAAGTCAGTTACAGTAGAATAACTTCTATTTAAAATACAAATATGTTAAAAAAGCGAGATTTATGTCTCGCTTTTTTTTATTGTCGAATTTTTTTTTCAACACCTGTATTTTTATGAATTTTTCATTTTTTTAATCAAAAATTGTATGTATGCATAGTAAGTAAGATTTTCTTGTGGTCTTCTTTGATTTTATTTTAATAAAACTCATTGATGAATAGTTAAAATATTGATTAAAATAGTGCTAAATATTAATTTTATTTAACGTTTTTTTATACATATGAAAATATTTATGTATTTTGGCTATATATACTAACGAAAAAACTAACCCAATGAGAGTCTACTTGCTAATTATGTTGTTATTCAGCGGAATATCCTTTGCGCAGAATACAATAACAGGTTCGGTTACAGATGGTAACAAACAATCTATTCCAGGTGCTAATGTTATTGTTGTCGGTGAAAATAGTGGTGCGTCTACTGATTTCGACGGATCATTTAAATTGACAACCAATTCAAAACTTCCTTTTTCTGTAAAAGTTTCTGCAGTAGGATTTGCGTCAAAAACGATTAATGTAACCACGGCTAATCAAAAGTTGAATGTAATTCTAATTGATGAAGAAACTAAATTAGATGAAATTGTAGTTTCAGCATCCAGAACACCAGAAAGAGTTTTGGAATCTCCTGTGACAATTGAAAGAATGGGAATTCAGGAAATAAAAAGGACGGCTTCTCCAACTTTTTATGATGGTCTAGAAAATATGAAAGAGGTACAGATGAATACCAGTAGTATGTCTTTCAAGTCAATCAATACAAGGGGATTTGCGACTGTTGCAAATACTCGTTTTATGCAGTTGGTAGATGGTATGGATAACTCATCTCCGTTATTAAACTTTGTTCTAGGAAACATGATCGGAGTTTCAGAGATTGATGTTCAAAGTGTAGAGTTGCTTCCAGGTGCTTCATCTGCATTATATGGGGCGAATGCATTCAATGGAATTTTGTTTATGACAAGTAAAAGTCCATTTACAAATCAAGGAATTTCTACTTATTTTAAATATGGAGCAACTTCACAAGAAGCTGCAGGCACAAATAGTTATTACGATTTTGGTATTCGCTTCGCGCATGCTTTCAATAAATATTTTGCTGCAAAAGCTAACTTTACCTATATGCAGGCTACAGATTGGTATGCTACAAATTATGATGACAAGACAAGGACGGGCATTGATAGAACGAATCCAAGTTATGATGGAATCAATGTTTATGGTGATGAGGCTTCTACAAACATCAAAGGAGTTGGTCAGAAATTAGAGGCTATGGGATTGATTCCCGCAGGAGCATCAAACCTTCTTCCAAGTACAATTGTAAGTAGAACTGGGTACAATGAAATTGATTTGACCGACAATAAAGCGGCAAATAAAAAAATCGACTTCTCTCTTCACGGAAGACCTTTTGGAGATGAAAGACTAGAAATTATTTGGCAAAGTAAGTTTGGTACTGGTAATGCGGTTTATCAAGGAGCAAATAGATATTATTTGAACGACTTTTTTATGCAGCAGCACAAATTAGAGTTTAAAGGGAAAAACTTTTTCCTAAGAGGTTATATGACTTCAGAAGACGGAGGTCATTCTTATGATATGGTTTTTACAGGTATTAATGTGAATAGAAAATGGAAAGATGATAACACTTGGTTTGGTCAATATGCGGGAGCATATATTCAAGGTACTTTGGCAGGTATGACACCTGAGCAGGCACATGCGGCAGGAAGAGCTACAGCTGACACAGGTCGTTTTTTACCTGGAACTGCTGAATTTAAAAATGCTTTTAGCCAAGTTGTAAACGAAGCAGATGTCCTTTCTGGTTCTAAATTAGTTGATAACTCAAAAATTTACCATTCTGATGCAAACTATAACTTTAGAGATCTAATAAAATTTGCAGAAATTCAAGTGGGAGGTTCTTTTAGGGCTTATGAGCTGAATTCTCATGGAAGAATTTATACGGACGCAAATGGTCCGATTAATTACAATGAGTATGGAGCTTATGCTCAATTGATGAAAAAATTCATGGATGACAGATTGAAGTTTACAGGATCTCTTCGTTATGACAAATCTAAAAACTTTGATGGAAACTTTTCACCGCGTTTATCTTTAGTGTATTCAGGAGGAGAGAAGAGAAATCATAATTTTAGAGGATCTTTCCAAACAGGTTTTAGAAACCCTTCTACTCAAGATCAATATATTGGATTTAATATTGGAAGTGCTGTGTTGATTGGTTCTGCTCCAGATAACTTGACAAGATTTAGTGAAACATTTCCGCTAAGTGCTGAAGGTCAATCTTACAGCAACGGAAGTGCTACTAAAAATATGACTGGTGTTGATGCTTATAATAATTCTTATTTAGCAAGTTCTGTAAATGCTTTTTCAGCTATGGCAGGAAGTAATCCAATTGCTGCAGCAGCTTTATTGAAGAAATCGAGAGCGAACTTAGTAAAACCTGAGGAAGTAAAAGCTTTTGAAATTGGATATCGTTCTATTTTTGAAGGTATGTCTATAGATATCAACGGTTACTATAATATTTATAATAATTTCATTGGTACTTTAAATGTAATTTCTCCTTACTACGGAACAGCACAGGATAATCCAAATCTTGCGGCAGGAACTACAGATGCAGGAGTGCAGTCTGTAAGAGCTATTCAAAATGGAGAATATAGAGTGTATCAATTGTATACCAATTCAGATGTAGAAATACATTCATTAGGATTTGGGGTTGGACTTTCTAGAAAAATAATTTCTGATTTCGAATTAGGGGTGAATTATAACTATGCTCAATTCGATTTTGATCAAGAAAAAGATCCAAGTTTTGAAGCTGGATTTAATACTCCAAAACATAGAGTTAAAATGTCACTTGGAAATGATAAACTGTTCAAGAATTTTGGCTTCAGTGTTAGTGGAAGATGGAACAGTGAATATCTGTGGCAGGCAGGTTTTGCTGATGGTGTGATCAAATCTGCAACTGTAATCGATGCGCAGATAAATTATGGAATTCCAAAATTGAAATCAGTTGTAAAATTAGGAGCGGCTAACATTGGTGGTAAAGAATATTATCAAGTTATTGGAGCGGGATTAATTGGACAGCAGTATTTTGCTTCTTGGACTATCAATCCATAATAGAATATAACTCTAAGTCAAATTCATTATTGATGTTTCTAAAGATATAGTTTAGAAGCAAATAATTATAAAAATTATAAATTATGATAAAAAATTTCAAATGGCTTTTATTGGTTTCGTTAACCTTTATGGCTTGTAATAGTGATGACGATGTGACTGTTCCTGTGGAATCGTCTGATGGGAAGCCTTTGACAGCTGGAAGTGCAGATTTTTCTAAATATGTGGCATTAGGAGATTCTTTTGCGGCAGGTTTTAGTGATAATGCCTTATTTATTAAAGGACAAGAAGGTGCTTATCCAAACATTTTGGCACAGCAATTTGCTTTAGTTGGCGGAGGAGAGTTTAAAACGCCTTTTTCAAATGATAATATTGGGGGGTTGTTATTAGGAGGGAATGTTATTTTTGGGCCTCGTTTATATTTTAAGAGTGCACCAGTTCCAGTCGAGGGAACACCAACGACAGAAGTTACAGCGCATTTGTCTGGGACTTTTGGTAATTTAGGAGTTCCTGGAGCTAAAAGTTTCCATTTGTTAGCGCCTGGTTATGGTAATCCAGCGGGAGTTGTTGCAGGAACAGCAAATCCTTATTTTGCTCGTTTTGCTTCAAGTACAACAACTACAGTTCTGGCCGATGCTTTAAGTCAAAATCCTACTTTCTTCTCTTTGTGGATAGGAGGTAATGATGAGTTGGGCTACGCAACTGCTGGTGGTGATCCGACAGTAAATCCGTTAACGCCGCCGGCTACTTTTGCGGCAGCATATAACGCCTTGGTTACACAGCTTGTTTCTGGTGGAAGAAAAGGAGTTGTGGCTAATTTACCTGTAATTACTACTCTTCCTCATTTTCATGTGATTGCCTACAATCAGTTAACTCAAGCGAATTTAAGTGCTGGAGGAGTGAGTTTGGTTGGTACTTTAAATGCTCAATTATATGGTCCGTTGCATAATGCATTAGCATTTTTAGGTCAGGGAAGCAGAATTAATCTTTTGTCTGCAACAGGAAATAATCCATTATTAATTGTAGACGAGACCCTGCCTGATCTTTCAGCAAATTTAAAAGCAGTATTAATGGGAGGTGGATTAGATGCTACAACTGCTACAGTAATGGGACAGATTTTTGGAAGAGCTAGACAAGCACTGCCTACTGATTTAATTGTTTTGGGCGCTTCATCTAGAATAGGTAAAGTTCCAACAGTTGCCGCTGATGGAATTGCTTCGCCTTCGCCTTCTTTGTCACAATTAGGAGTGACCTTTCCGTTGCCAGACAGATATGTTTTACTGCCTTCTGAAGTTGCTGAAATTGAAACGGCTACGAATGCTTATAATTTAACGATTAAAGCTGTAGCAGATGCGAATGGATTGGCAATTGTTGATGCTAAATCAATTATGGATGATCTAAATAAACCAAACGGAATTACAATGAACAACTTTACACTAAAAGCTACATTTGTTACTGGTGGAATGTTCTCTCTAGATGGAGTTCATCCTTCTCCAAGAGGATATGCTTTTATTGCAAATAAATTTATTGAGGTAATAAATGCTAAATATGGTTCAAATCTAAAAGGGGTGGATATTGGTAACTACCAAGTTTTATTTCCAGCTACATTATAATTGAAAACTATTTTTAACTTCAAAAAACCGCTCATTTTTAGGATGCAGCGGTTTTTTTTCTTTTATTAAAAAAATGCCGATTTTGTGATTTTATAGGTGAGTTTTATGAATCAAACAAAATCATGGTATTTTTTATGAAAAAAAAATTGATTTTATATTTTAAAAAATTATCTTTGCGCTCTGAAAAAAGAGGTATTTTCGATAAACCTAAATAGCTATTTAATAAATACATAAGTAATGTCAAAAGTAATAGGAAAAGTTGCTCAAATCATTGGACCAGTAGTAGACGTAGTTTTCAACGGTAAAGATGTTGAACTTCCAAAAATTTATGATTCACTAGAAATCACTAAAAAAGATGGAACTATTTTAGTTCTAGAAGTACAATCTCATATTGGCGAAAACACTGTTCGTACCATTTCTATGGATTCAACAGATGGTTTAAGCAGAGGATATGAAGTAGTTGGAACTGGAAATCCAATCCAAATGCCAATCGGTCCAGACGTATATGGAAGATTATTTAATGTTGTTGGAGATGCCATTGACGGTTTAGGTGATTTGCCAAAAACTGGAGAAAATGGTCTGCCAATTCACAGACAAGCTCCTAAATTCGAAGATTTATCAACTTCATCTGAAGTTTTATTCACAGGTATCAAAGTAATCGATTTGATCGAGCCTTACGCAAAAGGAGGTAAAATTGGATTGTTTGGTGGTGCTGGTGTTGGTAAAACAGTATTAATTCAGGAGTTGATCAACAATATTGCAAAAGGTCACGGTGGACTTTCAGTATTCGCTGGAGTAGGTGAAAGAACACGTGAAGGGAATGACTTACTTCGTGAGATGTTAGAGTCAGGAATTATTAAATACGGTGATGATTTCATGCACTCTATGGAAAATGGAGGATGGGATTTATCTAAAGTAGATATGCCAGGAATGAGAGAGTCTAAAGCTACTTTCGTTTTCGGACAAATGAATGAGCCACCTGGAGCTCGTGCACGTGTGGCACTTTCAGGATTATCTATCGCTGAGTATTTCCGTGATGGAGCTGGATCTGATCAAGGTAAAGATGTATTATTCTTCGTTGATAATATCTTCCGTTTTACACAAGCAGGTTCTGAGGTATCAGCACTTTTAGGTCGTATGCCATCTGCGGTAGGTTACCAACCAACATTAGCAACTGAAATGGGTGCTATGCAAGAGCGTATTACATCTACAAACAAAGGATCTATTACATCTGTACAGGCGGTTTACGTTCCTGCGGATGACTTAACTGACCCGGCGCCGGCAACAACGTTTGCTCACTTAGATGCTACAACTGTATTGTCTCGTAAAATTGCTGAGTTAGGTATCTATCCTGCGGTTGACCCGTTAGATTCTACTTCAAGAATTTTAACTCCACATATCTTAGGAGATGAGCACTACAACTGTGCACAAAGAGTAAAAGAGATTCTTCAAAAATACAAACAATTACAAGATATCATCGCGATTCTTGGTATGGAGGAGTTATCTGAAGAAGATAAACTTTCAGTATCAAGAGCACGTCGTGTACAACGTTTCTTGTCTCAACCTTTCCACGTTGCGGAGCAATTTACAGGTATCCCAGGTGTATTAGTTGATATTAAAGATACTATCAAAGGTTTCAACATGATTATCGATGGTGAGTTAGATCACCTTCCAGAGGCTGCTTTCAACTTGAAAGGTTCTATTCAAGATGCAATCGAAGCTGGAGAAAAAATGTTAGCTGAAGCATAAAAATAAAGTTAAAAGTTAGAAGTTAAAGGTTATACGTTTCGTAACTTTTAACTTTTAACAAATAACTTCTAACTTAAAAAATATGATTTTAGAAATAGTATCACCAGAAGCTAAATTATTTTCAGGAGAGGTAACTTCGGTTACTTTGCCAGGAGTTGATGGAAGCTTTCAGATTTTAAATCATCACGCACCAATTGTTTCTATCTTAGAAGAAGGAACAATTAAAATTGCAGCTCCTAGCTTTAATTTTTCTAAGGAAGCCGTTGATAAATTCAAGAGAGTAAATGACCAAACTTATACTTTAGAGATTAAGTCAGGAACAATCGAGATGAAAAATAATAAAATTATTGTTTTAGTAGACTAAAACAAATTTTAAAATAAGTAGAAAAACCAGACAGTATTTGTCTGGTTTTTTTTATTTGTAGATAAACGTAATTAAAGTAGCTGTTTGTTTTATTTGTAATAAAAATAATATATTTTAAAAAATAAGTAAGAAAATTACTTAATACAATATATATTTGTAGCTCTATTAACAAATTAAACCACTTATTATGAAAAGATTTTCTGTAGTAATGCTAGTACTAGCATTAGGATTTGGGACAATGTCCCTAACTTCGAGTTCTAATTGTATCAATGAGATTTCAGCTGAAGCAGCAAATGTTGTAGTTGGTCCAACATATACAGCCCCTTGGCTAGGTGTCTGTTGCGAATCGCCACTTACTGCGGTTGAACGTGATATTGCAAAACGTGGCTATCCTGCTACTACTCAATACTTAATTAACAGCACAACAAGTAATACGGTAACTTACACAATTAATTAAATTCTTTAAAAAATTATAGTTTTCGTAAATGTATTTTATGGCCAGATTTAATATCTGGCTTTTTTTATTTTCGTACTTTTGAAATATTAAAATCTCTTTATAAAATATTTGATCATTTGTAAAAGCTCAGTAAGCTTTTATGTTTTGTTTCATCAACGATGAAGCACAATCTTTTATTATCAAATTTTATAAAGAATACTTATGAAAAATATATCAAAAGTTGCCGTTCTTGGAGGCGGAGGAAGAACTGGAAATTATCTTGTGAAGCAGTTATTAAAAAAGGAATTCAGCGTAAAACTTTTGCTGAGAAATCCTGAAAGTTTTGAAATTGTAAATCCCGATATTGAAATTGTCAAAGGTGACTCATTAGATCTTGAAGCGATTAAATCAGTAATGCATGATTGTCAGGCAGTACTTAATACAATTAGTCAGAGAAAAGATGAACCTCTTGTGGCATATGGAACCACCAAGAATGTCTTAAATGCCATGAAAGAATATAATATAGATCGTTATGTTCTTTTAGCTGGTCTTAATATCGATACACCATTCGATAAAAAAAGTCCAAAAACTATTATGGCAACCGACTGGATGAAAACTAATTTTCCGTCAATTCAGATCGATAGGCAAAATACCTATAATCTTTTGACTGAAAGTGATGTAAACTGGACGCAAGTTCGAGTTCCTTTTATTGAATTTAAAAATGAAACTAATGCAATAGATGTAAATCTCGAAGATTGTTTAGGAGATAAAATTACTGCATTAGATATTTCGGATTTTATGATTAATGAAATGGTTGAATCACAATATAGCAGGAAGTCACCTTTCATTAGTGCTAAATAATTAGTAAATTTAAAACAACGGACTTAATACAAGTCCGTTGTTTGTTTACTGTAATTTCAATTTTATACTTTTGTTTTATGAAACTACCTGAAAATCTTGGCGAGAAAATAGAAAATTGTAGGCAGGATAATTCCCTTAAAAAATTGCCTGTATTTAAGAACGTAGTTGATTTTTCTTCCAATGATTATATTGGTTTTTCAAAATCTGAAATAATTTTTAGAAATGTCCATGCTTATTTGGTAGAAAATGAAATTTTTCAAAATGGGGCAACTGGTTCTAGATTGGTTTCTGGGAATCATTCACTTTATCACATTGCAGAAAACTTTATAGCGCAGTTTCATGATGCAGAAGCTGCTTTAATTTTTAATTCGGGTTACGATGCCAATATTGCTTTTTTTAGCGCTGTACCCCAAGAAAATGATGTTGTTTTGTATGATGAGCTATGTCATACTTCAATGAAAGACGGAATTTCGATTTCTAGTGCCAAATCTTTTAAATTTAATCACAATGACTTAGAAGATTTAGAACGTTTAATTCTAGAATTTCCAAATCAATTGGTTTGTATCGTCACAGAAAGTGTTTTTTCAATAGACGGCGACAGCCCAAATCTAGAAGAATTAATTGCGCTTTCAGAAAAATACAATTGCTATGTAATTGTTGATGAATCCAACACGTTAGGGGTTTTTGGCGAAAGAGGAGAAGGTCTTAGTCAGTATCTTCAATTACATGATAAAATTTTTGCACGAATCATGACTTTTGGAAAAGGTTTAGGATGTTATGGTGCGGGGATTCTTGGTTCCGTTGAACTGAAAGAATATCTCATAAATTTTGCAAAAAACTTTATTTACTCAACGGGTTTGTCTCCTCATTCAGTTGCAACTATTTTGATAGCTTATCAACATTTGGAAATTGAAAAAGAGGCTATTGAAAAACTTCGCCAAAACATCATATATTTTAATCAATATAAAAATTTATTAGGCTTAAAACCAATGTTTGTTCGTAGTAAATCTGCTATACATTGTGCGATTGTTCCTGGAAATGAAAATGCCAAAAAGCTGGAGCAGGAACTTCAAGATAAAGGATTTGATGTGCAGTCAATTCTGTCGCCAATTGTACCACAAGGGCAGGAACGTCTTCGTTTTTGTATTCATAATTACAATTCACAAGAACAAATTAATCAAGCTTTAGAGTTGCTAAGAGATTTTATTTTCTGAAAATTTTAAAATTTCTTGTAACGTTTTAATGATTCGATTACTTACCAGTCGTAATCAAATAAACCCATAAACATGAAAACAATATTTCGATTTGCAGGAATACTATTTATATTCTTTTTTTCTTCAACTATTTCAGCACAGGAAAAATCACCTAAACTAGAAAATTCACTTTTGTGGGAAGTTTCAGGAAAAGGACTTGAAAAGCCGTCTTATTTGTATGGAACGATCCATATGATTTGTTCAAAGGATTATTTTTTATCTGAAAAAGCAAAAAAAGCATTTGAAGCCTCAAATAAATTATATTTAGAAATCAATTTTACAGATCCAAATGAAATGAGCCAAATGCAGCAGTTGGCAATGGGAAAAGAACCACTAAGTAAAAAATTAAGTCCAGAACAATTGGCAAAACTAGATTTAATTTTAAAAAAGAGCACAGGAATGAGTGTGCAGCAAGTAGATAGTTTCAGTCTTTTAACAGTCTTAAGTTTGATTAGTATGAAAAGTTTTGGCTGCACAGATCTTAAGTTTTATGAAATGGAGTTTTCTGATGCCGCTAAAAAAAGAAATGTCTCAATTTCTGGTCTTGAAACCGTAAAAGCTCAATTTGAAATTTTGGAAAATGCTTATTCAAATGATGAAATTTTAAAGCTTTTAGAAGAATCAACTTCTGAGGAATCAGAGCAATTAGTTACTGCATACAAAAATGAAAACATTGATAGCATGTATGCTTTAACAACTGATGAAAAATTTACAAGTGAAAAAACAAAGAAGCAGATTCTTGACAATAGAAATTTGAACTGGGTAAAAGCAATGCCAGAGTTAATGAAACAAAATAGAGTTTTCTTCGCTGTTGGCGCTGGGCATTTGGGAGGTGAATTTGGAGTTATTAATTTATTGAGAAAAGAAGGATATACTGTAAAACCGATAATGAACTAAATCTGTTTTGAAAGAGAAAGAACAAGAATTTTTGAATCGGATACAAAGCCATAAAGGAATTTTATATAAAGTTTCTAAAATGTATATGGATAATTCTGATGATCAGCAGGATTTGTTTCAGGAAATCGTCTGCCAGCTTTGGAAATCATATGATTCTTTTCGAAATGAAAGTCAGTTTTCGACTTGGATGTATAGAGTAGCAGTAAATACAGCAATTGTATTTTTAAAGAAAGAAAAGAGAAAGATAGATAAATATGAAATCGATTCGGATAATATTAAAGAAGACGAAAATGATTCTCATATAAAAGAAAGTCAGCTGGATCATTTTTATAAAGCGGTACAAAAGCTGGATAAAATTGATAAAGCCATAATCTTCTATCAATTAGAAGGCTTCTCTCATAAAGAAATTGGTCAGAACCTCGGAATTTCTGAAGGAAATGCCAGAGTAAAATTGAACAGAGCCAAAGAAAAATTAAAAGAAATTATTAAAAATCAGGGATATGGATTTTAACGATATACAAAATGCATGGAATAATGAAAAACCCGAAAATATTATTCTGCCGGAAAATTTAGAGAAGATTCAATCTGCGAATACTCCATTAGATAAAATTAAAAAAAATCTAAAAAACGAATTCATTTATCAAATCCTGTCTATTGTTTTGATAGGGACAGTTCCTTTTATATGTGATTTTCCACCCAAGATGACTTTTCTGTATTATTTGCTGTACAGTCTTTTTGTAGCAGTTTGTGTTTATTATTTGACGAAGCTTTACTTTTTTTATAAGCGGTTGAATAATATAACTCTGAGAACAAAAGACAGTTTGTATGAAACCTATTTTGATATTAGGCTAAATATGGAATTGTATAAAACTTTTGGATTTGCTTTGACGCCGTTTTTAGTTTTATATTTTTTAGGCTTTTATTATTATGCGTTTACCAAGATACCAGGGTTTGTTGATCATGAATTTTCTAGCGGCCAACTCATCGGATTCTTTCTAGTGGTTGTTTTTACGATGCTCTTTATGGGAATTTCTCTAGAATGGTGGGTTCATAAATTTTATGGAAAGTTTGCCAAAGAAATAAAGAAGGTGATTGATGAATTGAAAGAGGAATAAAAAACAAGAAACCCATCATAATTTGATGGGTTTCTTGTTTTAGGAATTAATCCATTATTATTTTTTTTGATGTGCTATGACCATTCTGTAGATTAATCTTTAGCAGTAAAACTTGATTTCCTGTCTGCAAATTCGAAATTTGAAATTCTGTACTATTAATTTTTTTCTTATTGAATATTTCCTGACCCAGTACATTATAAATAATAACATCATTGATAGTTTCTTTTGAAGAAGAAATTCTAACTATTTTATTTTTAACTGAGACTAAAATTCCATCTGAAATATTTTCAAAGTCATCTGTTCCTAAAGTTTTAGAAGTATAACGAAGGACAAAACGGTCTGTAAATGTTCCAATTGCAGTTTTAAAAGTATAATTTTCTTTGCGAAGATCTGTTATTTTTCCTGTTGTTTTATCTTCTAAATAAACAGCCTGCGTGTCGAAGAATCCGTCTGCATGGTCAATTGCAATGGTAAAATCACCTTCAATTGTAGATTTATATCCTACCGGCACTAGGTCGCTGCTGTCAAACGGCAGCCCGCGTCCCTGAATTGACAATTTACTGGTTCCATTAACGGTATAAAAATCTATAAAACTGTTGCCTGAGATTGTTGCCGCATCAAAGTTATAATCAACGTTGTTTGTGGCTCCCTCAATATATCCAAGCAGTGCCTGTTTATAAGCTCCCTGTGTATTTGTTAAAGTGAGCCATAAACGATTCTTTTCTCTTGTGTTTGTTTTGGCAGTTTTATAGAACTGTGTATTATTCCCTCCTACACGCAGATTGTTGTTGAAATTTACCGTAGATGTGGTTGGTTTTGCAATGAATGCCTGTCCCGCTGCAATATAACCTTTAAATGGTCCGCCGACCTGAGGCCCTTCAACCTGTCCAGTTCCGTTAATTACGGCAAAATCATCACTTGCATAATAATAGGTCGTGCTTCCCGGTGCCAGGGCAGGAAGTAAATTATGCGTCCATAAGTAAACGGCGCCCAGATTATTATTAAAAATTAAATCTTCGGCATCAATTGCAGACGGATAAGGGTTGCCGATAAAATTCCACTTGTTTGCTGTAACAGCTACATTTATATCTCCGTTATTCGGCACACCTGTAAAAATACCTGTAAAAGTACTCGGCGTATTGATGTCAAAACTCTGCGGGCCTCTTATGCTGTATCCTTTTCCGACTTCCATATCCATGTTTCCATAAAGACTCGTCTGCCATTTAGCATTGACGGCATCCCAGTAAAAAAACTTATCGTACAATGTCCCCGCTGAAAACTGATTCATTTTAAATCCTGTTTTCGTAACCGGCATTGACCAGTATGTTAAATCATATCGTCGTACTGACGTTTCTCTTTTGTAAATAATATCTCCTGTGTTTATTGCATTTGTTGTTTGTAATAAGCTTGAGCCGCTTTCAAAAGTTAACTGACCGTTTGTTGTAATGCTGTTAGTAACGGTTAAAGTCACTCCACTAGGTATTACAACAGAAGCTCCAGAATTAACAAGCAAAGAACAAATAGTTGTATTGGCTGTAAACGGCTGATTTGGATTTGTGGAGCTAATAATTGCTCTTCGAGTTATAGTCGGAAGACCACTGGACCAACTAGATCCATTCCAAGTAGTTGAAGAATCTTCGCCAATAGCCGTGCTTGATGTTAATGGTGAATTACAGCCTCCGATACTTACCCTGAAAAAATAAGAACCTACAGCTAAATTTGGTACAGTAAACGTAGATCCAGTTCCGCTATAAGTAGCAGAAGCAGTTCCTGTCTGTGTAATCTGCCAAGTTCCTGAAGCAGGTAAATTTGTTAAATCAATACTTCCTAAGCTTGCACAGGTAACAGGATGTACCGCACTAATTGTTGGAGGTGCAAGCAGGATGGTAATTGTTGCATTATTATTGTTATAATCATCCCCAGAAATATCTGTGACAGTATTTAAAGATGGATCAGTTCCTGTAACTGTAGCAGAATTAACAATTCTTCCTGCAGCAACATCTGCTGGTGTAACTGTGTAAGTTGCCGTTATTGTTGCTGTTTGATCGACAGCTAAAGAAGAAATTAGATTACTTGAAAACACCATTCCAGGCATTGGGTCAGAAACACTGATATTTGTAATTGGAACTTGTCCTGTGTTTTTTATATCAAAATTGTAAGTGATGACGTCGCCTGCTTTACCACATGATGATAGTGTTGCTTTTTTAATCATACTCAAATCTGCAATTTTTAAAGATTTTGTATTGAAAGCTATAAAAGCACAATCTGAGCTTCCTGAAAAAACTACTACAAAACGATCGACCTGAGCCGCATTTGCAGAAGTGATGCCAAAAGAACTAGTCTCGATTCCCAGCATTCTAATGTCTCTTGTAGCTGCTGGTGTAAAAGCCGTTACGCCATCTGTCGCTCTAAATAAATCTAAACTGTAAGTTCCAATAACCGAAACAGAATTAAAACTAACGGATATTTGATTACCTACAGTGTTTCCTGCTGCATCAACAAATTTAAATATATCTTCAGTTCCTGTTCCTCCTGGTTCGGCAACTTGGGTAACGAGTAAATCTGGAATATTGTCATTTATGCCTAGTAAATTTAAATTGTTTGTTCCGATTTTAAATTCCGCAGTACCATTTGGAATGTTGGCGATTCCAGTTCCTAAGCTTAATCCATTCTTGCCATCTGTAAGTCTTGAAGCCCTTTCGCTTCCAGTTGATACAGCTCCTGCTAATGGTGGAATTAAGGTGGTTCCCGTTGCTGAGCCATCTATCATCGATCCTTGTAAAAAATAGGTACTTGTGTTTGCTCCTAAAGTTTGAATTTTTAAGGCTCTAAAGTTTTGCGCATTATAAGAAACAGAATTTGTGTTTAATTTATTATCCTCTACACCTGTCGAGAAAGTTTGGCCTCTCCATTCAAATGCTAATAAATTATTGACATTGTCAGGACGATTTCCTACGCCTGTGGCTGCATTTGATGTCCAGTAACCAGTTCCTGTTTTATTCCAGTCAGTATGAATTCTGGTTATTGTATTACTTTGGCCTGTAATTTTTAATGATATCAGAAAAAAGAAAATAATTGTTTTTTTTAATGATAAAGAACGGAAATTCAATAGCTTTTTTGTGCTCATGAAATTTGTGGTTAAGATTGGTTGATAATGGGCTTTTTGGGTATGCTTTTAAATATTTTATATAAATTTTCTAACACGCAAAAATCCGACATTGATTAGGTGTCGGATTTTGTTATGAGTATAATCTCATTAATTAAAAATTATCTTTTTCGTGACTGTATGGTCATTATCTAAAATAACTTTAGCTAATAAAACTTGATTGCCAGACTGTAAATTTGATATCTGGAATTCGTTTAAATCAATTTTGTTTTTAGTATAAATTAATTGACCTCCAATATTATAAATCTGTACTTCTTTTATATTTTCAGTAGTAGAATTTACTTTTATAACTTTTGATTGTACAGAAACTAAAACCCCGCTTTCTGAATTTTCAAAATCATCTGTTCCTAAAGTTTTAGAAGTATAACGAAGGACAAAACGATCTGTAAATGTTCCTATTGCAGTTTTAAAAGTATAGTTTTCTTTGCGTAGATCTGTCATTTTTCCTGTTGTTTTGTCCTCTAAATAAACATTCTGCGTTTCAAAAAAACCGTCGGCACGGTCAATTGCAATAGTAAAATCACCTTCGATTGTAGATTTATATCCCAACGGGACTATATCGCTGTTCTCAAATGGAAGTGCACGTCCCTGAATTGACAATTTACTGGTTCCGTTAACAGTATAAAAATCTACAAAACTGTTGCCCGAGATTGTTGTTGCATCAAAGTTGTAATCAATACCATTTGTTGCTCCCTCAACATATCCAAGCAATGCTTGTTTATAAGCTCCCTGGGTATTAGTTAATGTCAGCCATAAGCGGTTTTTTTCTATTCCGTTTGTTTTGGCAGTTTTATAGAACTGTGTATTATTACCTCCTACACGCAGATTGTTTTTGAAATTTACCGTCGATGTGGTCGGTTTTGCAATGAATGATTGGCCCGCTGCGATATAACCTTTAAATGGTCCGCCAACTTGAGGTCCTTCAACCTGTCCTGTTCCGTTAATTACTGCATAATCATCACTTGCATAATAATATGTCGAGCTTCCTGCTACAGTCTGGGCTGGAAGTAAATTATGCGTCCATAAATAAACAGCGCCCAGGTTATTATTAAAAATTAATTCTTCGGCATCAATTGCAGACGGATAAGGGTTACCGATAAAATTCCACTTGTTTGCTGTAACAGCAACATTTATATCTCCGTTATTTGGGGTACCAATAAATTTTGCTGTATAATCAGAAGGATTAACGGTGTCAAAAGTTTGTGGTGCTCTTATACTGTATCCTTTTCCAACTTCCATAGGCATAGCTCCGTAAAGACTAGTCTGCCATTTTGCAGTATCAGGATTCCAGTAAAAATATTTATCATATAAAGTGTCTGGTGACAAATCATGCATTGTAAAACTAGAATTGGTAACAGGCATTGACCAGTAAGTCAAATCGTAACGACGTACTTTGGTAGTTCTCTGCATTTCAAAAGCAGTTGAATTTCCACTAAACATAGTTTTACTATTAGATGTTTGAATTAACGATCCGCCGCTAAGTATTAGTAATTTTGCTCCTGTCCCTACTGTTATATCTTCATCAACAGTTAGCGTAACATCTTTAGGAACTGTTAAAGTATAATTTGGGTTGACAGTACAAGAACAAACTGTAACATCTGAACTTAATGTTGTGTTTGAATTGATAACTATTGAACTGTTCGTTGCAGGAGTACCTGTTCCGTTGTAGGGTGTAGTTACTCTTAGGAAATTTACAGCAACATTAGCATTTCCACCATCTTCTCTTAAACGAATTTCTACACGAGAATTACTATTTAATGCATAAGTAGTTGGATTATTAATTATAGTAGCAGTATTGGTATATCCAGACTGAGTAAATACTAAATTACCATCAATATATATTTGAGTTGCATCATCAGAATTTACAAGTTGTATTTGATATTGACCACAAGGAAAACCGCGGCGTTTAAATGAAACTGTAAAATTATCATCTGGCATTGGTGCTCCCTGCCAAATTGTTGCTGCAGAAGGCGATTTTGTAACACCCCAGTAAGTTTTTGAGTCAACGTTTAAGTTTGGATCTACATAATTTCCTGCATACACTGTATTTGCAAGGTTTAGATCATTTTTAACGTAACCGTAAACATTCCAAACTTTATCTCCATAAACTGTCGGGTCTCCTTTTATTAAACCAAATGATATAGCTGCTCTAGATGAACCATCAAATTCAAAATATTCAAGAACAAATTGATGTGTACCAGCAGTCAAATTTTGTAAAACAGAATCTACAGTGTAACTATGCTGATTCCATCGTTCCAAAACTTTTGTTCCATCTATATAAAGTCTAATACCGTCATCACTTCCAAGCATGAAGTTATAACTACCAGCTTCAGTTATATTTGCAGTCATTTTGTATCGAACAAAAAACCTGTCAGCTGGTGCTGTTTCACAAGGGATATTAGTTGTAACGCCACTAACGGCCCCTTCTGCAACATTTCTGTCAAAATTTTTATTTTCTGTTACTGTTCCAATGTAAGTTGCTATGCTCGTGTCTGGTGTAGTAGTTGGAGTTGCTGGATTTGGAGCAGTATTTCCTGTCCATTTGTAAACATATCCAATCCAAGACTCATTGCCAAAAGTTGTTTGATCACCAGGAATTGTACAAGGAGGAGCAGTGACATTGACAGTTACAGTTGTAGTAGAATAATTTGTTCCGTTTGAAATAGTGTATTCAAAAGTTGTAGTTCCTACAAATCCAGCAGTTGGTGTAAATGTAACATTTGTTGTACCATTAACGACAACAGATCCTCCAGTAGTAGGCTGTGTTGCTGTGATAGAAGCCAGTGGTGTATAATTTTCATCATTTGCTAAAATTGGAATATTGACAGCAGTATTAGAATTTGTTGATGCAATGTCTGGATTAGCAGTAATTAAGTTTGAAGGCTCTACAACACCCGAAAGAGTTGGTCCAACTTCTCCTCCATAGTTATGTTTTATTTTGAAATATCCATTATATAGATTTTGAACCGCATAAGGATATATTCTGATATAAAATGTTTGATTAGTATTGCTTGAAACAGTTGTTCCAGTTGGAAAATTTAAAATAACCTGAGTGTCAACACCTTTCACTGCTGTTGTTGGACCGGCAAGTACTGTTCCTCCACTAGCGAAAGTAGGATCAGTTGAATAATGCACTTCAAATTTAGAAGCACCTTCAGTTCCTGTTGGAGAATTATATATAAAACTAAATTGTGTAAGAGTTAGTTTATAGTTTGTTTTGGGTGTAACACTTAGTTGAATATATCTATCTAATTTTATTGCCGTTGAACCACCATTTTCCAATTTACTAATATTAAAATAGTTTGGGTTACTGTTCGTAACAAAATTAAGATTATTACCAGTAATATTATTTCCAGTGATATTTGGGTCGGTTACTACTGCTTTTGGTTGGTCTAATGCACCATTCCAAATGATTAATTTGGGAGTAAGATCTGTAACATAAACGACTACAGTTGCAGTAGAAGTTTTGGTTCCATTTGTCAGGGTATAGGTAAATGAAGATGTTCCTTTAAAATTCGTAGAAGGAGTAAATGTGAAAATATTTCCATTTCTGGTAACTGTTCCTTCTGCAACTGATGGTTGCGTAAATGTTATAGTTGTGCCACTTGTATTAGTATCATTCGTTAATGGATTAAATGAAATAGCTCGTTTTTCTTGGGTTGTGATTAGATCGTCATTTGCATTTAGATCTGTTGGGTTATAAGTGGAAACTGTTCCAGTAATAGTTGGAGTTGTATTTCCTGCTTCAGTAGCGGTTCTAAAATTAATTAAAAAAAGAGGAGAATTATTGTCTGTGTTTGATTTTAGTTTATAACCATAAATACGGAGCGTTAATTTTTCTCCTGCATAAATAGTGATTTTAGATAAATCTATTGATTTATTTACTTTACCAGTTTGTGTTGCTTCATCTAGTAATAGAGTACTAGTAGCGAAGTTGTCTTTAGAATAACGTACTTGATATCTTTGTACATAAAGATTTGAATCACCTCTATAGGTGAAATTATAAGCTCCAAGTTTAATTTTGTATCCAGTTTTCGCGGACACTTCAACTTGAAAATATTTATTCTCATCTATGCTGAAAGAAGTTGTCCAAGGGCTTCCTTTGAAACCTTCCCATTCTGACGGGGTTAAAGTTATGCCGCTTCCACCAGTTAAATTTTCAGCTGCGACTGCATTAGTATAAGTAGCATTAACAACAGGAAGTGCATTTGTTGGATTATCCCATTTTACTAGATTGACTTGAGCAAACCCTAAAAAAGGCAACAGTAAAAATAAAAGTAAAGTTTTTTTCATGTTAAATGTTTTCTATCAGTTTGTTATGCTGGCATAGGAGTTTTATGCGTCGCAAAGATATATACATCTACGTGCTGCAAATCAGGACGGTTTTGATAACCTATATATATTCGATGAATTGTTAAAAAAGTCGACGAAATACATATTAAAAAATAACAACTGGCGGGATTTCTTATAAAACAGTAAAAAAAAATATAAGAATAATCGTAAAATTTAACGTTTTTTGAGGTCGTTTTTTGAGATTTTAGACTGAAAAACGTCAGGTTTGGCATAAAATCCGCAAAAACGGAATATTTTACAACCAAAAGTTATTTTGTGTTAAATAAGGAATTTAATACAATTTTTGTGCAAGAGAAGTGATTTTGAAATAGTTGAAAAAATCATTTGTTAGAGGGAAAGACCGTTCTAATTTTCTTCCAATTCTTTTACTTTTTCGTAAACCAAATTACTTTCATATCCTCTTCGAAGCATATAATCACAAAATTTTTTGCGTTTTTTTAAAAGATTACCTTCTGATATATTATTCCAAGATCTTTCGGCTAGATTTTCAAAAGTTTCAAAATATTCTTCTGGAGAAATTTCCTTTAAAGCTAATGTGATATTTGTTGACGAAATATGTCTTGCTTTCAATTCGTTTGTAATCCTAATCTTTCCCCAATGTTTAATACGATGCTTACCACGAGCAAAGCTGCAGGCAAAACGAGTTTCATTAAGAAAGTTTCCTTCAATTAATTGTACGACAATACTGTTAACTTCATCAGAAGTCATTTTTAAGCTGTACAATTTAGCAACAACTTCATCATGACAACGTTCTTGATAAGCGCAAAAATGCTCTAGTTTTTGTAAAGCTTCTTTGATAGTAAAAGTACACTTCGTCGGGTTTTTCATTCTTTTTAACGTTTAAATGTAATAATTGTCAATTAGTTATAAAATAATTCTAAAATTTGTTAATATATTCTGAAAAGAAATAAATTATAACCTTGTGGATTAGGCTAATTTAAATATTTTTGTACGGAAATTTTAACATTTTGATTTCTGATAAAAGTCAGGATTTTAACATTTTAGATTTCAGTAAATACCAAAAGACATTTACTTTTTTTTGAAAAGAATGCCCTTTTTGCTTTAAGCAAACCAAAAACAAATTTAAAACAAATACCTACTGTTATATGATGAGAAAACTACTTTACTCGTTTTTATTATTTATTCTTTCTAAATTTTCTTCCAAGAGAACATTCTCGCCAAGTTTAGGATTGCTTTGTGTTGGGATGTTTTTTGTATTTAGTCCTGGGTTTTCTCAAAGTGCATATATTACACAACGTGGTAATTCAAGTACAAATCAAACTTCGAATACATCATTAACGATTAATAAACCAGCTGGTGTAGTGATAGGAGATGTAATGTTAGTTAACATTGCTCAAATTGGTAGTGGTAATTTGTCTAATCCAACTTCAGCAGGTTGGACTTTGATTGCTGGTGCCAATCTAGGTACCAATGATAGATGGGGAGCAGTATTATACAAAATAGCAACAGCAAGTGAACCAGCATCATATACTTTTACATTAAATTCCAATATTACTGGAGGAGTAGGTTCTATTGTAGCATTTACGGGAGTTGATGTTTCTGGACCGAATCCATTCGATGTTACTTCGCCAACAATTCAGGCTACTAATAACACTACTGTGAATGCCACACAAATTACGACTGTAACAAACAATACAGCAATAATTATGTTTGGACAAGTAGCAAATTCATCTCCTAGTTGGAATGACAATGCTTGGCAAACGGCTAACTCACCAGGAACATTGAGTGAATTGTATGATGATCGCAAAACAACTGGAGGGAATGTTTCCGTTGGTGCAGCTTGGGCTATTAAAACTAATACTGGATCTACAGGAGCGGGTAGAGCAACTTTGAGTTCTTCTCAAAGAAATGGAGGTGTTTTAGTGGCTTTAAAGCCTTATACATACAAAAGTCAAATTATCGGAGTTAATACCGGGTCAACAAATTGGTGTCCTGGAGAAACAAGAAATGTTAGTGTGACAATAAAAAACACAGGAACTGCTGCTTGGTCAGATGGACAATCAAGAGATTTTAATATTGGCATTAAATGGAACACTAATGGAACAAGTTGGACTGATTATAATGTGCGAGTAGATGCTGAAAATTTGACTCCTGGTGATACTAAGACATATAATTTTTCAATAACAGCTTCTAATAATGCAGGATCATATGGAACTCCTTTAGTTGCTGGAACAAACAATCTAACATTTGACGTTGTTTATGAAGCTGTTGCATGGTATGGGAATAATAATAATGGAGTCGGTTCAGGAAATTCTGTTTACACTACTCCAAATCAAACAATATTAGGTTCGCCTGCAATAAATAAAACAATTTCTACGACAGCTTCAACTATTTGTTCAGGCACAGGTACAAATATTACTGTTGCTGCAGCAGAGCTTGGTGTTAGTTATCAATTAAGAAATTCAAGTAATGTTAATATAGGAACTCCAGTTGTTGGAACAGGAGGAAATATTAGTTTGCCCACAGGAAATTTAACTGCAACAACAACTTTTAATGTGTTAGCAACATCTTGTGGAAATTCAGTGCAAATGACGGGAACTTCTACAATAACTGTAAATCCACTCCCAACAGTCTCAAATGCAGGCCCAGATCAAAATGGTAATACTACATTTACATTGGCAGCAAATACCCCGACAGTTGGTACTGGAGTATGGACAATAGCGAGCGGGCCAAGCACTTCATTAAGTCAGTTTAGCAGTACTTCCAGTCCAACCGCTACATTTACTCCTTTTGGAACAGGAACATATGTATTAAACTGGACAATAAGTAATAGCTGTGGAACATCTACAGATCAGGTTGCTCTTGTTACGAATTGTGTAACTAATTTAATAAAAAATGGTGATTTTAAAAATGGAACCGCAGATTGGTCAGTAGCGACAGCAGGAGGATGGAAAACTGAGGTTTTAACTGAAGGCGTATATTTTGGTAATGGTGGTAATGATAATACAGCAGAATTAGATTCAGAAGCATCACTAAGACAACAAGTAACAGTTATTCCAGGGGTTCAATATACCTTAAATTTTCTTTACACTAGAAGACCATCTTCTCCCACTAATGTTGCGGTCGATGTTAGAGTATTGGGTGGAGCAACTACTCCTTCAGTAAATTATACTACTAATAACAATACAAGTACTCCATTTATTGGGACTCTTACATTCACACCAACGACATCTACTATATATATTGAATTTTACAATTCCTTAGGAACAACAACCCTAGGTTCGATCATAGATAATATTGTTTTAGTTCCAAGCTCTCAAGTGACTCCAATGGCTACAACAGTGCCAAAAGGTCCTTTTAAAACCTTAACTGCCTGTGCGGGTGTACCTGTTCAATTAGACGTGGAAAATGTTCCTGCTTCAGGTGTAACTTATTCTTGGTCAAGCACATCTTTAGGTGCAGTATTTTCATCAACTACAATTAAAAATCCTACGGTAACCTTTTCAGCAACAGCAACAGGAGCCCAAGAAGCAACTGTTATAGTAACTTCAACAGGCGGCTGTGCTGGAACTCCTTCAAGTACATATGTTAATTTAATTGCTGCACCAACAGTTTATAATGTTACTGGAGGAGGCTCGTACTGTTTTGGCGGTACCGGACTTGCTGTTGGTTTGGCTAATTCGACTTTAGGTGTGAGCTACCAACTGAAGTTAGGTGGGGTTGATAATGGGGCTGCAGTTTTAGGAACTGGCGGTGCAATTAATTTTGGTACTAAAACGGCAGCGGGTACCTATACGGTAGTTGCTACAAATCCTTCTCCCAATGGCTGTGCTTTAAACATGAACGGAAATGCAGTGATTACAGTGAATCCAACCTCTGTTGGAGGCAGTGTCACAGGAGGAACAGCAGTTTGTACAGGGACTAATAGTACCTTACTAACTCTAAGCGGGCATACAGGATCAGTAACACGCTGGGAATCATCATTGAATAATTTTGCTACAGCAGGTACACCTATTGCTAATACTACTACCACTTATACAGCTACAAATTTAACAGCTACAACATCTTATCGTGCAGTTTTGACTAGTGGAGTTTGTTCTGCGGCTACTAGTAGCTCTACAACAATAACAGTAAATCCAGCTCCAACTGCACCGACAATTACAAAAAATAGTGATTTTACTTGTGGTAGTTCAGGAAGTGTTACACTAACAAATCTCCCATCAGGAAATTGGACAATTAACCAAACAGGAACAGCATCACAAACGATTACTGGCACTGGAAGTTCTCACAACATTACTGGATTAGCAGCAGGAAATTATAATTTTACTGTTACAAATGCTTCAAACTGTACATCCAGTCCAGTAGCAGCAGTTAATATAATAAATCAAACGTCTACAACAACTTGGAACGGTTCAGGATGGTCTAATGGAACTCCAGATGGTAATAAAAGCGTAATAATTGCTTCTGCTTCTGGAAATCCTTTTCCAACAGATATTGTAGCTTGTTCGTTAACGATAAGTGTTTCTAATGGAGCAGCAGACCCATTTGTTACAGTTCCAAAAGGGATAACTTTAACAATTACCAATCAAGTGATCTCTAATGGGAAACTGGTTTTTGAATCTGGAGCAAGTTTAATACAAAAGACAAATATTCAAAATACAGGAGATATTGTTTACAAAAGAGAAACATCAATACGACGATATGACTTAACATACTGGTCAATGCCGGTTACGAAAACAGGATTTAAAATGAATCAGTTTTCAGCGGGGACATTGTACGATAAGTTTTTTTACTGGGATGCCGTCAATGCTAAATGGCAGACGAGTCTTTACGGAAACATGGATATGGAAGTCGGAAAAGGATACAGCATAAGAGGTCCGCAGAGTTTTGACACCACTACGCCGAGTACTTTTACGGGTGTTTTTACAGGTGTGCCGAATAACGGAGATATAAATGTCGCTGTTACAGCAAACAAGTGGAATTTTATCGGCAACCCTTATCCATCTGCAATTGATGCTGAAGATTTAATTTTTAATAATAATCTGGGTGCTGTTTACTTATGGACGCATAATTTACTTCCTGCCCTGGCATCGGGAAGCTCAACATATTATTATGCAAGCGATGATTATGCCGTAATTAACGGAACTGGGCAGGTTGAAGGACCTCAGGTCGGCGGACCGTTTCAGGGGTATATTGCAGCGGGACAGGCATTCATTGCAAAGCCAACCACATCGACAGTAAATTTCAACAACAATCTGCGTGTAGGAGGAAATAATACACAGTTCTATAAAACTGCCAAAACAAACACAAGAGAAAAGAACCGTTTATGGCTCACCTTAACAAATACACAGGGAGCTTATAAACAGGCACTGCTTGGATATATTGAGGGAGCAACAAACAACGTTGATTACAACTTTGATGCGGCAACAATATCGGGCAACAGTTTTATAGATTTTTATACCGTTAATGGAACCAGTAAATTGTCAATCCAAGGACGCGGGCTGCCGTTTGACAGCAGCGACCTAGTGCCGGTAGGATATAAATCTACAATTGCAGGTGATTTTACCATTGCAATTGACCATGCAGACGGATTCTTTGATACCCAGGCTGTTTATTTAGAAGATAAAACAACAGGAAAAATAACAGATCTTCGTAAAGAAAATTATACTTTTAAAACTGCAATTGGAACATTTACAGACCGTTTTGTCCTTCGTTATACTTCTAAAACATTAGGAACAGATGACTTTGAAAATCTTGAAAGCAGCATTTTAGTTTCAGTAAAAAATGGAATTGTACAAATTACCTCTTCAAAAGAATTATTAAAGGAAGTAAATGTTTTTAATATAGGAGCACAGTTGCTTTATACTAAAAATAATGTGAATTCATCAGAAATGCAGATTTCTAGTTTGCATTCTTCTGATCAAGCATTATTAGTTAAAATAACTTTAGAAAACGGATCTACTTTTACTAAGAAAATTATTTATAGCAACTTATAATTTACATTCAATAAAATTTTTAAAAGTCCATTCTTTTTAAAGAATGGACTTTTTTATTACGTTGAAATATCCCTAAATCTTGGTATTGTATGCCTTATTTAAACTTTATAATTTTAGTCCAATTCTTACAAATGCTAACTAAAATTATATTGTTTTGATTAAAAAATTACTTTTAATACCAATTTTGGCTTTTTCATTGTCTACACCTGGAAAAATTTTGGCACAACAAGGTAAAGTAGACAATAGCTTTAATACGCTCGATGATGGACAAATCGGTGATGGATTCAATGCTACCGTTAGAACGCTTCTTTTACAAGAAGATGGAAATTTGATTGTTGGCGGAGATTATCTAAGCTTAAATGGAATTCCTGCTTCATACCTAACTCGTCTAAATCCCGATGGATCAATAGATGAAAGTTTTAATACAGGAACGGGTTTTAATGGTAAAATTTATGCATCTTATCTCCAGTCAGATGGAAAAATTATTGTTGGTGGAAGTTTTACCACTTATAACGGAATCAGTGCTGGAAGACTTATACGTTTAAATCCAGACGGATCTTATGACCCGAGCCTTAATACAACTGTAGGCGCAACAACTGGAATTATCCATGACATCGCAATGCAGTCAGATGGGAAAATAATTATTGTTGGAAGTTTTACGAAATATACTAATAGTACAGTAAATAGAGTGGCACGTTTATTACCAAACGGAACACTCGATTCTTCTTTTTTAACGGGTTACGGATCAGCTTTAAATATTACAGATGTTAAAATTGATTCAAACGAAAAAATAATTCTCACCGGTAATTTTACCGAGTTCAATAGAACTTCGACAAATCATATAGTTCGTTTAAACACTAATGGAAGTATTGATTCGAATTTTAATATTGGAGCTGGATTTGATGACGATGTAAATGCGATTGTTTTGCAGCCTGATGGGAAAATCATTCTAGGAGGCAGTTTTACAAATTACAATAACATGTCTGCCAATAGAATTATTCG
The DNA here is from genome assembly GCF_030818825.1 of Flavobacterium sp. SORGH_AS_0622. Classification (NCBI taxonomy): domain Bacteria; kingdom Pseudomonadati; phylum Bacteroidota; class Flavobacteriia; order Flavobacteriales; family Flavobacteriaceae; genus Flavobacterium; species Flavobacterium sp. SORGH_AS_0622. The sequence goes on along the minus strand of NZ_JAUTAX010000001.1, from coordinate 4,898,615 downwards.
TTTAAATGAAGATGGAACTAAGGATGAAAGCTTTATTAATGGATCCGGTTTTACTAAAGAAGGAGTTGAAGTTCTGAAGATTAATGGGGTTGGAGAAATAATGGTTGGCGGATCTTTTACTGGTTTTTACAATAATGTTGAAGTGAATAGATTAGTTTTTCTTAATTCAGACGGAAGTGTTAAACCAAATTTTGACATCGGGTCTGGTCCATCTTCTAATGTCATTTCAACTTTAGAGTTTGATAAAGATGGATCTTGGTTTGTTGGAGGATCATTCTCTATTTTTAATGGACAAAATCAAGGGAGGCTGGCAAAAATTAATAACGAAGGAGAACAAGACATTGCCTATTTAGCTTCTGGAATTGGATTTGATAATTCAGTATTAAGTATTTTACCTTTATCAAATAACAAAATAATTGTTGGAGGTAATTTTAAGAAATTTAACAATACAGCTGCGTCAAAGATTACCTGCCTTTTAGGAAATGGTTCAATTGATCCCTCTTTCAATGTTGGAAATTCTGGAGCTAATAATCTCATAAAAGCGACTGCATTACAACATGATGGAAACATAATCTTAGGAGGAAATTTTACGAAATATAATGATGTTACTACTAACAAAATTGTCAGGATTTTTTCAAATGGTGAGATTGATAATTCTTTTTATACTGGAGAAGGATTTGATGGGCAAATTTACACATTGGCAATTCAGTCTGATCAAAAAATAATTGCAGCAGGTTCATTTACAAGGTATAATAAAATTAATGCTGGAAAAATTATCAGACTGCTTCCAGATGGCTCAAAGGATATGAATTTTAACATTGGTTCAGGTGCTGATTCAACTATTGATGCCATACTTATTCAGCCCGACGGAAAAATTCTAGTAGGAGGGCATTTCAAAACATTTAATGGTTTGCCTTTTGCTGGTTTAGTACGTTTAAATGTTGATGGAAGTATTGACCCCAGTTTTAATATCCTAAAAGGTTTCGATAAATATGTTTATGCGATAGCCTTGCAGTCTGATCAAAAAATTATTGTTGGAGGCTCATTTTTAACCTTTGATGAAATATCTAAAAAAAGGATAGTCCGTCTAAATAGTGACGGAAGCATTGACGCAACATTTGAGTCAGGAACAGGTTTTAGCAAAGGGGATGTTCGTACTATATTAACTCAGCCAGATGGCAGGATTTTAGTTGGAGGTGCCTTTTCTGGAACATATAAAAATATTTCATCTTCCAGACTTATTCGGCTATTAGCCGACGGATCTTATGATAAATCTTTCTCCGCACCATTAAACAATACTCTCTATGCAATGAATTTCACAGAAGATTATAAATTGCTAATAGGAGGAAATTTTAATTCTATTTCTGGAATTTCAAAACATAGAATTGCGCGCTTAAAATTATGTGTAAATACAACAACTTGGAATGGAATTTCATGGTCGAACGGTTTTCCTTCACCTGGAAAAGATGTTTATTTTAAAGAAGATTATCCGAACCTAACCACAACTCAAGTTTGTGGTTGTAATATCGATCAAGATAAGACTGTCACACTATTAGAAAAAAACAATTTGGGAATTGATTTTGCATATACCGGTTCTGGAACTTTGGTTCTAGAAAATTCTGCAAGTTTATATCAAAATGATGACGATATGGTCAATACTGGAATTGTCCAGGTAAAAAGAAAGACAAGTCCTGTGATAAGATTTGATTTGACGTATTGGTCTTCACCTGTTGATAAACAGAAATTGTTTGACTTTTCTCCAGAAACTCTTTCAGATAAATTCTATTGGTTTGATCCCATTTCTGGATGGAACACAAGTTACGCTGGGACAGCCAACATGATTCCAGGACAGGGTTACAGTATTAGAGCCCCCCAAAGTTTTTCAACGACAGAAAGATCAATATTTGAAGGTGTCTTTAAAGGAATTCCTAATAATGGTAAAATAGAAGTAAAATTAGAATTTGCAGACCGTTACTACTTAATAGGAAATCCATATCCATCGGCAATCACTGCAGATGCTTTTTTAATAGGTAATTCTTCAAAGATAAAAGGAGCTCTTTATTTTTGGACACACAATACTCCACCTGCTCAAACTGTGCCAGGAAATGCAACTTATTATTATAATAGTGACGATTTTGTTGTATATAATCTTTTAGGAGGTGTTGCAACAAGTTCTTCATTAAATGGCAATCTTAGTCATTTCATACTAGATGGTACCATATCTTCTGGGCAGGCTTTTTTTGTAAAAAGTAATGTTGTTGGCTCTTTAGAATTTAACAACAGCATGCGTGTTTTAGGTAATAATAGTACTTTTTTGAAACCTGCCATAAAAGAAAGTACAAAACATCGTTTTTGGTTAAATCTTAGTAATGAAAATATATTTAAACAAATTTTGCTAGGGTATACAGATGAAGCTTCTAATTCTCTAGATTTAAATTATGATGCAGAACTTTTAAGTTCAAATTCAACAGCGGATTTTTACAGTATTACTGAAAATAAGCGCTTAGTGATTCAAGGCAGGGGAATGCCGTTTACTGATAATGATTCGATACTGCTAGGATATAGAACTGCGGCTAAATGCACTCTTAAATTAGAGATTGATCATCAGGATAAATTTTTTAATGATATAGAAATTTTTGTAGTAGATAAAACATCAAATGTGGTACACAACCTTACCGAAAGTTCTTATCAGTTTAGTAGCGATGCTGGAACTTTTAATGATCGTTTCTCCATTATTTATGCCAATAAAAACTTAGGAATTAAAACTAATGAAAAAGATTTGAATCAGGTTTTGATAAACGTAAGCCACCATATTATTAACATTGAATCTTTTAAAGAAACTATTAAAAAAGTAGTCATATTTGATATTTCAGGAAATCAATTATTTCAAAAAGATATGTTTGAGACAAAAAAAATTTCCATTCAGAATTTATTTTCCTCACACCAGGTTTTATTGGTTAAAATAGACTTTGAAAATGGCAATTCAATATCCAAAAAAGTAATTTTTTAAACAAAATTAAATATTTAAAAAGCCGTATGCTAAAAATGAGTATAAGGCTTCTTTTGTTTTTAAAAAAATGTAAGTAATTGTTTATTATTGAGTTAAATGGCTAATTAACAGTTTTTTCTTATTTTTTGGTATATTTTATATTTTAGTGTTAAAATTATATGTTTAATACTACAATATTAATTTGTATGTAAATAAAATCGTACCTTGGTGTGGTATTCAATCGATAAAAAGTAATATTTATCGATAATTGTAATTTTTCTACAAGCCTTTTTTGATTTTATCTTTTTTTCAACAAACAGTTTTACTGTATTACTACCTGCCATAAGATTATTGTAAAATTTTTGGGTAATCATTTTTGAGTTTTATTTATTATTAAAGCCTTTGTCATTTTGCAATCAATCTTGTTTGAGTTTGAATTTTATTTTTCAATTATTTAAAATGCCACAAGATGAAGAAAGATCTACTAACAATGCTGAATTTTTTCAGCTTTTTAAAATCACGCAAAAATTCTAAAAGACGATTAAAAATATTTTTGATTTTAATAATATCAATATTTTATACTACTGCAAATGCCCAAACATTTACACATCCGGTAATTACTAGTGGTTCATTCGCTCTTCCAGCAGGTATAGATGAGGTAACTGTGGAAGCTTGGGGAGCTGGAGGAGCTGGAGGTGCTGCTTTAACTGGAGGAGGGCTAGCAAGAGGCGCGGGCGGCGGCGGCGGCGGCGCTTATGCAAAAGGGAAGATTTCTACAATAGGAATACAAAGTCTGCCTGTTGTGGTTGGAGCAACTAATGCAGGAGGAACAGGGAATGGAAATGCTGGGGGCGCATCTTATATAACTGGGTTTACTAGTATATTTAATGCACCTGGGGGACCTGGGGGTATTGCTAATCTTTCATCTGGTTCTGCGCCAAGTGGTGTATCTGGAGCTACAGGTGCAATAGGCAGTATATCTACAGCAAACGGTGGAGCTTCAGGAGGTGGATCAAATTCCTTATTAAGTTTAGGACTTTCATCAGGTAGTGGTGGTAATGGAGCGAATTTCGGAGCTGGAGCTGGAGGAGCTGGGGGAGCTGGAGTTGTTAGTTTGATAGGTGCAAACAATAGTGGAAATCCTGGAAACATATATGGAGGAGGAGGTGCAGGAGCTGCAAGTTCTAGTAATCTACAAAATGGAGGAAGCGGTGCCAGAGGCCATGTAAATATTACTTATACTTGTAAAACTTATAGCTTAACGGGGATATCAGCTGCAAATGTTTGTGCTGCTACAGGAAATACTTCATTAGTACAATTAACAAGTAGTGCCGCTGGTTTACCGATAGGTACATATTCAGTAACTTACAATAGAAGCAGTCCAGCTGGGAATGGTTTGACAGCAACAATGACGGTCACTACTGCAGGATCAGGTCAATTTACTGCCAGTGGTCTTAATGTTGTCGGCAATAGTACAATTACTGTTACTGGTTTAACATCAATAGATTGTTCGACAACAAATTTGAATAACCAGACAACAATTGTAGTTGGTACAACACCAACTATAACATTAGGAGCCACAACCGCTAAATGTTCAAGTTCCAGTGCGCAAAGCACAACATTGCCTTACAGTGCAGTAACTAATGCACCAACTACTTACAGTATTACATGGAATGCATCTCCTTCAAATAGTTTTGTCTCAGTTAATAATGCATCTTTGACTTCTAGTCCAATAAATATATCAATACCTGCAAATACTCAACCAGGGACGTATACGGGAAATCTTACTGTTAGGAATGTTGCAGGTTGCCTATCAAGCGTTTATCCTTTTACAATTCTTATCAATGCTAATCCAACAATTGCAACAACAGGAACTGTAACAGCAGTCTGCCAAGGAACTTCAGCCCAGATTGCTTCTCTTGCATATACAGCGACCACTAATTCACCACTAAGTTACTCAATTGACTGGGCGACATTGACAGATCAGGGAACGACTGCTTTCGCTTTTGCTGCTGGAGGAGGAACTATTAATACGATCAATGTTCCTGCAAACACGGCACCTGGAACTTATACAGGTGTAATGACGATTCTCACATCCAATGGATGTTCTTTTAATCAAAATATATCTTTAACAATTAATGCTCTTCCAACAATTGCAACAACAGGAACTTTAACGGCAGTCTGCCAAAGTGCTTCCGCACAGCTTGCTTCTCTAACATATACCGCAACCACTAATTCACCAATAAGTTATTCAATTGACTGGGCGACATTGACAGATCAGGGAACAACTGCTTTCGCTTTTGCTGCTGGAGGAGGAACTATTAATACGATCAATGTTCCAGCCAATACAGCACCTGGAACTTATACAGGAGTAATGACGATTCTCACATCTAATGGATGTTCTTTTAATCAAAATATATCTTTAACAATTAATGCTAATCCAACAATTACGACTTCAGGAACTTTAACGGCAGTCTGCCAAAGTGCTTCCGCACAGCTTGCTTCTCTAACATATACCGCAACCACTAATTCGCCAATAAGTTATTCAATTGACTGGGCAACATTGACAGATCAGGGAACGACTGCTTTCGCTTTTGCTGCGGGAGGAGGAACTATTAATACGATCAATGTTCCTGCCAATACAGCACCTGGAACTTATACAGGAGTAATGACGATTTTGACATCTAATGGATGTTCTTTTAATCAAAATATATCTTTAACAATCAATGCTAATCCAACAATTGCAACAACAGGAACTTTAACGGCAGTCTGTCAAAGTAATTCTGCACAGCTTGCTTCTCTAACATATACCGCAACCACTAATTCACCAATAAGTTATTCAATTGACTGGGCTACATTGACAGATCAGGGAACAACTGCTTTCGCTTTTGCTGCTGGAGGAGGAACTATTAATACGATCAATGTTCCTGCCAATACAGCACCTGGAACTTATACAGGAGTAATGACGATTCTCACATCCAATGGATGTTCTTTTAATCAAAATATATCTTTAACAATTAATGCTAATCCAACAATTACGACGACAGGAACTTTAACGGCAGTATGCCAAAGAGCTTCCGCACAGCTTGCTTCTCTAACATATACCGCGACCAATAATTCGCCAATAAGTTATTCCATTGACTGGGCTACATTGACAGATCAGGGAACAACTGCTTTTGTTTTTGCTGCTGGAGGAGGAACTATTAATACGATCAATGTTCCTGCAAATACGGCACCTGGAACTTATACAGGTGTAATGACGATTCTCACATCCAATGGATGTTCTTTTAATCAAAATATATCTTTAACAATTAATGCTAATCCAACAATTACTACGACAGGAACTTTAACAGCAGTCTGTCAAATTAATTCTGCACAGCTTGCTTCTCTAACATATACCGCAACCACTAATTCGCCAATAAGTTATTCCATTGACTGGGCTACATTGACAGATCAGGGAACAACTGCTTTTGTTTTTGCTGCTGGAGGAGGAACTATTAATACGATCAATGTTCCTGCAAATACGGCACCTGGAACTTATACAGGTGTAATGACGATTCTCACATCCAATGGATGTTCTTTTAATCAAAATATATCTTTAACAATTAATGCTAATCCAACAATTACTACGACAGGAACTTTAACAGCAGTCTGTCAAAGTAATTCTGCACAGCTTGCTTCTCTAACATATACCGCAACCACTAATTCACCAATAAGTTATTCAATCGATTGGGCGACATTGACAGATCAGGGAACAACTGCTTTCGCTTTTGCTGCTGGAGGAGGAAGTATTAATACCATCAATGTTCCTGCCAATACAGCACCTGGAACTTATACAGGTACAATGACGATTTTGACATCTAATGGATGTTCTTTTAATCAAAATATTTCTTTAACAATTAATGCTCTTCCAACAATTACGACTTCAGGAACTTTAACAGCAGTCTGTCAAAGTAATTCTGCACAGCTTGCTTCTCTAACATATACAGCAACTACTAATTCACCAATAAGTTATTCAATTGACTGGGCAACATTAACAGATCAGGGAACGACTGCTTTTGCTTTTGCTGCGGGAGGAGGAACTATTAATACGATCAATGTTCCAGCAAATACAGCACCTGGAACTTATACAGGTACAATGACGATTCTCACATCTAATGGATGTTCAGCAACTCAATCAGTTTCTTTAACAGTGAATGGTAGTCCAACCATAAGTACATCGGGAATATTTGCTGCTGTTTGCCAAAGTGCATCTGCACAAACAACGACTTTAAATTACAATTCTACAACGGGATCCCCAATTAATTATGCTATAGATTGGATTGCATTAACAGATCAGGGAACAACGCCATTTTCTTTCAGTTCTGGATCCGGAACCGTTATTAATGTTAATGTTCCGGCCAATACAGCAGCAGGGACATATAGTGGTGTGATGACAATTTCTACGGCAAATGGATGTCCAGTAAATCAGGGAGTTTCCTTAACTGTAAATGCAGTTTCTGCACCAACTGCCTCTGCGACACAACAGCCAAGCTGCGAAAATAATACAGGTATAATAACGGTCACTTCGCCTGCACCGGGAACAGGATATTCATATAGTATAAATGGAGTTGATTATAGTAATACTTCTGGTATATTTACAGGTTTGGCTCCTGGGCCTTATAATGTAAAAGTTAAAAATAATACCTCAGGTTGTGAATCTCCATCAACGCCTATTACAATAAATGTGTTAATTACTAAGACTTGGAATGGTAGTGTTAATGCTAATTGGGGAAATGCATCAAACTGGACTCCATCTGGGGTTCCTTTGGCTTCTGATTGTGTTAATATTCCTGCCTTGGCAACAAGTCCAATTATTTCGGGAACTAATGGCAGTTTTTTCGCAAATAGATTAACAATAGAAAATAATGGATCGCTAATTGTACAAAGTTCTAATACAATTACAGTGACAAATGAGGTAAACGTAGTAGGCAATGGGATTTTCATTTTTGAAAATAATTCCAGTTTAGTGCAAGTTTCAAATGCTGTTAATACTGGAAATATTATTTATAGAAGAAATACACAGCCACTAAGACGCTACGATCTTACCTATTGGTCTTCTCCAGTAACACGAGTACCAGCATTTACATTACATGATCTATCTCCACAAACATTAGGAGATAAATATTTTAAATTTGATCCATTAACACGATGGATAACAATTTATAATGGAGCGGAGGAAATGGTTAAAGGAAATGGTTATAGCATTAGAGGACCTCAACCTTATGATACAAATTTAACCCAAGTTTATCCTGGAGAATTTGTTGGAGTTCCTAATAATGGACAAATTACAGGACCAGCTGCCGTTGCTGAGCAGTATAATTTACTTGGTAATCCATATCCGTCAGCAATTTATGCTGACCAGTTTATTCACGATAATGCAACAAATCTTTATGGCACATTATATTTCTGGGTGCATAATGTTGCTCCAGCTCAAACTGTACCTGGAAGTAGTACTTATTATTATAGTAATGATGATTATGCAATTTATAACCTATCGGGAATTACTACAGTTGGCAGTATGACTGGAATTGGAGCCCCAACGCCTGGAAATCAACAGGCGCCTCAAGGTTATATAGCTGCGGGACAAGGATTTCTTGCGAAATCAAAAACAGGTCAAAGTGTAGTTTTTACTAACTCTATGCGAGTGCCTGGTTATAACAGTCAATTTTATAAATCTGCAGCAACTGAAAAACATCGTATATGGTTAAACTTGACAAATACACAAGGAGCTTTTAAACAATTACTAATTGGATATGTAACTGGTGCTACAAATTCTTGGGATAATAACTATGATGCGATTACTATAAACGCAAATCCTTATATCGATTTTTATAGTATAAATGAAGATATAAAACTTGTAATTCAAGGGCGTGCAATTCCTTTCGTTGCATCAGATACAATTCCGTTAGGATATCGATCTGCTTTAGAAGGAGAATTTACAATTGCTATAGATCATACAGATGGGAATTTGGATAATCAGGTAATTTACTTGCAAGATAATGTAACTAAAACGATACACAATCTTAAAACAGGAGGTTATAAATTTACTACAACAATTGGAGTTTTTCCTGATCGCTTTGTGCTTCGATATACAAATCCTAACGATGCTGTTTTAGGTAACGAAAATTTTGAAAACCTTAATGGAAATATTTCTGTCTCAGTTAGAGAAAAAAATATTAAACTGCAGTCTTTTTCAGATAAAGAAAATCTACAAGAAGCAGCTGTTTATGATGTTGGAGGAAAACTACTATATCATAAAAAAGAAATTGATGATAAAGAATGGCTCATTACAAATCTGCATTCTGGACCTCAAGTGCTACTGGTAAAAATTACATTGGATAACGGAAAAACTGTAACGAAAAAAATAGTCTATAACTAAAGTAAAAAATCGGTTGGGAATTAAAACTCAACCGATTTTTTTATTATTAAGCGCTACGGCGTAAATTTTCGTTTGTATTTGTAATCGCCTTTTCGTTTTTATAATCAATCCATTTCTGGCCTTTAATTTTTCGCATCATAATATCAAAGTGACGCATAATAAAAACATTATAGGCGGCTTTAGATAGATTGGCAATATTTTTAGGAAAAGCACGAAGACTCATAGAAAAACCAGGTGTCAAATACTTCATATAATGCCAATATCCTTCTGGCATATATAACATTTCTCCATGTTTTAGATTCGTAATATATCCTTCAGCATTTTTTAGAGCAGGAAATTTTTCATAATCAGGATTATCAAAATCAATATCTTCTCTCGAAATTAAAGCATGAGGTACTTTATACATATATTTTGACTGGTCTGGTGCGAAAATCATACATTGCTTTTCTCCATGAAAATGAAAATGAAGAATATTAGAATAATCAATATCATAATGCATAAAAACCCTTGCATTTTCTCCGCCAAAAAATAACATTGGTAATTGTTTGACCAATTTTAGACCAATATCCGGCCATAAAAAATCATTTTTTAGCGTCGGCACATCTTTCATTAAATTATAAAGAAAAATGCGGTAATTGGTAGGTTTTGATTCTAAAAGATTAATATAATCACTCATTTTCATTTTCATATGAGCTTCATTAAATCCTTCTTCATGGTTTACAGGCCTATCATCGTACAAAGGAACGGTGATATCACCTGCGATATCATTAATATAGGATAATTTCCATTTTTGATAAGCCGGCCAGTCTTCGGTCAGTTCTTCAACAACAACTGGAATTTGTTTTTTTACATATTGGGAAATAAAATCTTCTTTAGAGATTTTCTTAACCCTTTCTATTTCTTTTAATTTCATTTTTATAAATAAAAAAATTGCTTATAACTCTGTGCATAAGCAATTTAATAATATTTATTGAAATTTATTAACTCTTTTAATTATTTTTTTGATCTGATCGAAGCATCAATATTTCTTTCTATTGTATGATTTGGTCGTGACCATTTAGGTTTTTCTCCCAAAGAATTAAATTGAGAATCGGAAGCTTCAACTGTTTTGGGCTGCATTATTTTAATAAAAGGTTTTTGCGCCATCATTCCCAAAGTTTCGAACATTTTCATATCCTCATTTACATCAGGATTTGGAGTAGTAAGTAATTTATCTCCTGCAAATATCGAATTTGCTCCTGCAAAAAAGCACATTGCCTGACCTTCACGTGACATATTTGTTCTTCCTGCAGACAAACGAACTTGTGTTTCTGGCATTACAATTCGTGTAGTGGCAACCATTCGAATCATTTCCCAGATTTCTACTGGTTTTTCATCCTCCATTGGAGTTCCTTCAACAGCGACTAATGCATTAATTGGAACAGATTCTGGCTGTGGATTTAAAGTAGAAAGAGCTACAAGCATTCCAGCTCTGTCTTCAATACTTTCTCCCATTCCGATAATTCCTCCGCTGCAAACTGTAACATTTGTTTTGCGAACATTTTCAATAGTTTGTAAACGGTCCTCAAAACCACGAGTTGAAATTACATCTTTATAATATTCTTCAGATGTATCTAAGTTGTGATTATAAGCATATAAACCTGCTTCTGCCAAACGATGCGCCTGATTTTCTGTAAGCATTCCTAAAGTGCAGCAAACTTCCATATCAAGTTTGTTAATCGTACGGACCATTTCTAAAACCTGATCAAATTCTTCACCATCTTTTACATTTCTCCAAGCTGCTCCCATGCATACACGAGAAGATCCATTAGATTTAGCTCTTAAAGCTTGAGCTTTTACCTGACTTACAGTCATTAGATCATTTCCTTCAACTCCCGTATTGTATCTTGCAGCCTGCGGACAATAGCCACAATCTTCTGGACATCCGCCTGTTTTTATAGAAAGTAAAGTGGAGACTTGAACTACGTTTGGGTCATGTTGCTGTCTATGAATTGTAGCTGCTTCATAAAGCAGATCCATCAAAGGTTTATTGTAGATGGCAATTATTTCGTCTTTTGTCCAGTTGTGTTTTGTAATGCTCATGGATAAATTGTTTTTTGGAGCATTAAAAGTAAGTAAATTATGATAACAGATTTATTAGCTTATTAAAAATGAAGATTTTCAACTTTTTTTCAAAAAAGAAACACCCTAAAGTCATAGAATTAAGAATTTCTATGATTTTTAGAGTGTCAAAGTGTGTTTTTATTTTTGATTATTTAATCAGCAGCATATTTATTATTCCAGTACAGCATCATCATTAAAGTGACGATTACAGATGAAGCAATTCCTTCAAACAATAAACAAATACAATAAGTTGGTACTGATGGATTTCCTCCGAACAGAAATGTTTCAGATAGAGTTCTTACATATGCGTCTCCGCCTCGAGCATAACTGTAAACCAATAAGCCAAATACACTCATCGATACGCCGACTACAGACGTAGCCATTGCAGAAACAGCATTAGATACAAAATTGGTTTCTCCTTCACGAAGGTTCATCTGCATTGTTCTGTTTACACCATAGAATATAAAGAATACGTTAAGTGTTCTTAGATAAAACAAATTTGCTAACCCTAGTACATTCATCAATAAAAAATAAATGCCGATTCCGAGAAAAATCAAAAAACCGTTGGTAATTTCTTTAGGTAGTTTCATAGTGCTTATTTTTAAAGAAGTTAATAGTAAATATTTGAAAAACAGTCTTCTATCAAATTTACTAAAAAAATAACTACGATGATTTAAAAACAGCAAAAACTATAAGATGCGATTTTTTTAAAGAAGATTTATGAAAGCCAAGGCCTCAATTTGATCTTGATGAAGCTGCGCTTTTAACGCATCTACAGAACCAAATTTTTGTTCTTCGCGAATATAATGCAGCAACGAAACTTTAATATTTTGATCGTAAATGTCTTTGTCGAAATTAAAAAGATGAACTTCTATAGTCTGTTTATCACCATTAACCGTAGGGTTAAAGCCAATATTCATCATTCCATAAACAATTTCTTCATTTACTACAGCTTTTACAACATAAACACCAATTTTTGGAATTAGTTTATAATCTTCTTCGATGTAAATATTTGCAGTAGGAAAACCAATAGTTCTTCCCAGTTGTTTTCCTTTTACCACCGTTCCGTTTAAAAAGTAATTGTATCCTAAATATTCGTTGGCCAAAGCCATATTTCCTTCTTTTAAAGCATTTCTGATTTTAGTAGAACTTACCGAAACATCTTGAATTTCTTCGGCAGAGATTTGTTCTACTTCAAAATCATACTCTTTTCCAAAAGCAATTAAATCATCAATGTTAGCAGTTCGATTGCGTCCAAAACGATGATCATGTCCAATAATAATTTTCTGAATCTGGAATTTATCCACCAAAATAGTATGAACAAACTCTTCTGCAGTCAATCTTGAAAAACTTTCGTTAAACGGATGAACAATTAAGTTTTCTATACCAGTTGCCTCAAGGAGTTCGGTTTTTTCGCTAATAGTATTCAGCAATTTGATCTCTGATTTTTCCTGCAGAACCATTCGCGGATGCGGAAAAAAAGTAAGTACAAGACTTTCGTATTTTCCGTTTTCAGTATTTTGTGTAATTCGTTCCAGAATTTTTTTATGACCAATATGCACGCCGTCAAACGTACCAAGAGTTAAAATTGTTTTCTTGGTTGACTGAAAATCGTTTATAGAATGAAAGAGCTTCAAAACAAATTATTTAAGATGCTGCAAATTTATACTATTCTGTTTTAAATTTAATACTCTGATAAATTGAATTTTCGTTGAGTTATGCTTTTCTTTTTGTGAAAATAAGCTGACTCGTCGATTAAATAACATTAATTGTCTTATATATTGTACAATTTAAATTAATTGAAGTAATTTTGATATTATATCTTACAGAGTATGAAAAAACTATTACTTTATATATTTCTTATTTTTTGCTGCGTAAACATGAAAGCTCAAAACAATGTTTTATGGCAAAAAGTAACTTCTTCATCATCGCTTTCGCGAAAGGCAAACGTTTTAGATTCGGGAAAACTGTATTATAAATTAAATGCAGATCTGCTTAGTGCCAAACTTGCCTCAACTACAAGTAAATCGGCTTTAAGCAATACAACCGAAATAACGATTCCTAATACGGAAGGAACTTTAGAACGTTTTTCGGTTTGGGAATCCTCTAATTTTGATCCTGAATTGCAAGCCAAATATCCAGAAATTAGAGCTTATGAAGGAAGAGGAATAGATGATAAAAATGCTAAAATACATTTTAGCGTTGCTCCAATCGGATTGCAGACCATGGTTTTTCGTGTGGCAAAACCAACAGAATATATTGAACAAAATCCAGATGATAAATCAGAATATGTTGTGTTTAAATCTGCAGATAATGCAGATTCGAAAATGCGATTGGATTGTAAAACAGCCAATTTAGTTTCAGAAAATAAAGCATCAAATACAGCAAAAACAACTTCTAATGCCAAACAATTTAAAACATTTCGTTTAGCATTATCGTGTACGGGAGAATATACAGCCTTTTTTGGCGGAACAAAAGCCGGAGCATTAGCAGGTATGAATGCAACCTTAACTAGAGTGAATGGTGTTTTTGATAGAGATCTTTCTGTAAAAGTTGTTTTGATTGCTAATAATGATGCAGTTATTTATACAGATGCTTCTACAGATCCTTATTCTGTTCCATCAGTTGGGGCAGCAGATCCTGGAGGAACTTGGGGGCAAGAAGTTCAGACTACTTTGACGAATGTAATTGGTAATGCCAATTATGATATTGGACATTTGTTCGGAGGTTCGGGCGGAGGCGGTAATGCAAATTGTATTGGCTGTGTGTGCGTAAACCCAACTTCTAGTGTTCCTTTAGGAAAAGGGAGTGCCTATACTTCACCATCTGATGCAAAACCTCAAGGAGATACTTTTGATATCGATTTTGTTGCTCACGAAATGGGGCATCAATTGGGAGGATCGCACACTTTTTCTCATGCCGGAGAAGGAACAGGAACACAATATGAACCAGGAAGCGGTTCTACAATTATGGCCTATGCTGGAGTAACAAGAAATTATGATGTTCAAAGTAATTCTGATGATTATTTTTCTTACGGAAGTATCAATCAAATACAGAATAATTTAGCGGGGAAAACTTGTCCGGTAACTACTGCTATAACTAATAATCCGCCAATAATAAACGCAGGAGCAGATTACACAATTCCTATAAGTACACCTTTTGTTTTAACAGGAACGGGCTCAGATTCCGAAGGTAATTCTATAACCTACACTTGGGAGCAGTTTGACAGTGCAATTACCACTTTTGGATCTAATAGTATTGCTTATCCAACAAAACCAGACGGACCAATGTTTAGATCACTCCCGCCCACAACTTCACCAGTTCGTTATATGCCAGCTTTAAATTCTGTGCTCAATAATCAGTTGACGACAACTTGGGAATCTGTTTCGTCTATAGCAAAAACAATGAATTTTACTTTAACAGGAAGAGATAACGCGCCAGATGGAACAGCTCAAACCAATACAGATGCAATGGTTGTTACAGTAAGTGCTTCTGCAGGACCGTTTGCGGTAACTTCTCAGAATATTGATAATGTTGGCTGGGAAAAAGGATCAACACAAACGGTTACTTGGAGTGTCAATAATACCAATACACTTCCAGGCTCTACAAATGTCAATATAAAATTATCTCTAGATGGAGGTTTGACGTTTCCGATTACACTAGCAGCAAATACTTTAAATGACGGTTCTGAGACTATATTAATTCCATCGAATATTGAAGCGTCTACCAATTGCAGAGTTTTGATAGAACCTGTAAATAATATTTATTATGCTGTAAATAGTAATCCATTTGCAGTTGGTTATACTGTTTCTACAAGTTGTTCTACATATAACTTTGAAGGTGGTTATTCTACTGGAAACGGAAGCACTTTTATTAGCAAGACAGTTGCAGTACCAGCTTCAACAGGAACTATCTCAGATGTAAATGTATCTGTGAATGTTACGCACGCAAGATTTTCAGATCTTGAAATTCAGATTGTAAGTCCAAGTGGAACAGTTGTAAGTTTATTTAATAAAAGCTGCGGCAGTACAAATTCAACTCTAGCACTTCAGTTTGATGACAGCGGAACTGCTTTAAATTGTAATGCGACTACAAGTCAAATTGTAATTCCAGCTAGTTTATTAAGTGCTTTTAATGGAGAAAATCAACAAGGAAATTGGACTTTTAGAGTGCGAGATGCAGTTCTTGGAGCTTTAGGAACAATAAATTCTGCTTCAGTAAACATCTGCAATAGAACGTATACACTTGGAAATTCAGATTTTGAAAATATAGATTTTGCCTTGTATCCAAATCCAAACAAAGGAAATTTTACCATTCAATTTAACCGAGATTCAGTAAAAGAGATAAAAATTTATGTTCATGATATTTTGGGAAAATACGTTTACAGTAATACCTTTCAAGGTTCAGGATATTTTATTCAAGATATTCAATTACCAAATGTACCAAATGGAGTATATCTAGTTACGGTTATTGATGGAGATAAAAGAACAATCAGGAAAATTTTGGTGAATTAAAATTTTAAAAACCAAAGATTTAAAATCCAAATTCCAACTATTATTGGAATTTGGATTTTTTTTATTGAAATTTTACGCTAAGAGTTCGCCATCGCCATGCAGACAATACTGATTTTTGTTCCTGGAATTTTTAGTAATGCTCTAGAACAAGCTTCGAGTGTTGCGCCAGTTGTCAGGACATCATCAACAATTAAAAAATGTTTATTGCGATTTTCTTCTGTCAAAACTGCATCAAAAATATTTTCGATGTTTTCAGATCTTCCCAAAAGATTCTTTTTAGATTGTGTTTTAGAATATTTTTTTCGGTATAAAACCGAATCGTTATAAGGAATTTTTAAACCTTCGGCTAAAGCCTTTCCAAAAGTCGTAACCTGATTATAACCACGTTCCTTAAATTTTTTTGGATGTAAAGGAACTGGAATTACAGCATCAAAAGGAATTTCCAATTGAATTTCTTTTAAATCTCCGGCATACCAGTTTCCTAAAACAGTTCCAATTTCTTCATGACCTTTATATTTTAGGTTGTGAATTAATTCCTGAACCATTCCCTTTTTATTAAAATATAAAAACGTCGACGCAAATTGAATATCAATCTTGCCGTAAAACTTTTTTACAGCTTGATTTTTTGGGTCTAAATGATATTGAGTAAGAGGCATTTCGTGACGGCAGGAAGTACAGAAAACAATTTCATTCTGTAGTAAAATAGCTCGGCATCCATCACAGACTTTAGGGAAAAATAGATTTATTAGGTAATTAATCACAAAAAGAGAGATTTTATTTACAAAAGTAACAAAATCAATACTTCAATCTTTATTATTTTTCTTTTTTTTAAAGGTACTTTTTATATTTTTGCATCACTATGGCAAAACAAGAAGATATATTTAAGAATGTGGTTTCGCACGCAAAAGAGTACGGATTTATTTTTCCGTCAAGCGAAGTTTACGACGGACTGAGTGCTGTTTATGATTATGCACAAAATGGTGTCGAATTAAAAAAGAATATCCGTGAATATTGGTGGAAATCAATGGTTCAGATGAATGAGAATATTGTCGGCCTTGATGCTGCAATATTAATGCATCCAACAACTTGGAAAGCTTCTGGACACGTTGATGCATTCAATGATCCATTAATTGATAATAAAGATTCTAAAAAAAGATATAGAGCTGACGTTTTGGTTGAAGATCATGCTGAAAAAATTCACCAAAAAGCGCAAAAAGAAATTGACAAAGCAAAAGCTCGTTTTGGCGATGCATTCAACGAACAAGAATTTGTAACTACAAATGCTCGTGTAATTGAATATTTAGCTAAAGAAAAAGAAATCAGAGAGCGTTTAGGTCGTTCTTTAGGAAACGGAGATTTAGCTGATGTTAAAGCTTTGATCGAAGAATTAGAAATTGCTGATCCTGAGACTGGTTCTAAAAACTGGACAGAGGTAAAACAATTTAACTTAATGTTCGGAACAAAACTTGGAGCTTCTGCAGAAAACGCAATGGATTTATACTTACGTCCAGAAACGGCGCAGGGTATTTTCGTTAACTTTTTAAATGTTCAGAAATCTGGTCGTATGAAAGTTCCTTTCGGAATTGCTCAAACGGGTAAAGCTTTCAGAAATGAAATTGTGGCAAGACAATTTATTTTCCGCATGCGTGAATTCGAACAAATGGAAATGCAGTTTTTTGTACGTCCAGGAGAAGAAATGAAATCATACGAATACTGGAAAGAAACTCGTTTGAAATGGCATTTATCTTTAGGGCTAGGAAAAGAAAATTACCGTTTTCACGATCACGAAAAATTAGCGCACTACGCAAATGCAGCAGCGGATATCGAATTTAATTTCCCATTCGGATTTAAAGAATTGGAAGGAATTCACTCTCGTACAGATTTCGATTTAAAAGCTCACGAAGAATATTCTGGACGAAAATTACAATATTTCGATCCTGAACTAAACGAAAACTATGTTCCTTATGTAGTAGAAACATCTGTTGGTTTAGATCGTATGTTCCTGGCTGTTTTTGCAACTTCACTAAAAGAAGAAACATTAGAAGACGGTTCTACAAGAACAGTTTTAAAATTGCCGTCAGTTTTAGCGCCAACAAAAGCAGCAGTATTGCCTTTGGTTAAAAAAGATGGTCTGCCAGAAGTTTCAAGAAAAATCATTGAAGATTTGAAATGGGATTTCAATGTGGCGTATGATGAGAAAGATGCTGTAGGACGTCGTTACAGAAGACAAGATGCTTTAGGAACGCCATTCTGTATTACAGTAGATCACCAAACACTTGAAGACGAAACAGTAACAATTCGTCATAGAGATACAATGAAACAAGATCGTGTAAAAATTACTGAATTAAGAGCTATTATTGAAAATGAAGTTTCGATGAAAAACTGGTTAATGAAAATGTAATCTTTACATGTTATACTCTAGATCCCAAATTCCGTCCCGAAACCTCGGGAGAATTTGGGATTTTTGATTTTAAAAAACAGGTATTTTATCGATCTTTTTTGCATTTCAACTTTATGTATCAACATTTTGGCGTAATGTGTTAACAATGAAATGATTAAAATATTTAAATCCGTAATTTTAAATGCGGATAAATGCCAAAACCAAACTTTTCTTCATTACATCAAATTGAATTTTTTTGAGTATGACTGCGAAGTAAGAAAATCAACAAAACCAAAAATTGAAGAAGTATTCGTATATCATAATTGACGATGATGCTGAAAGTGTTTTGAAAACCAAAACAACCGCTGCAGGTTTTTCAGAATTATCTTTTACCGCATCGGCGTCAAATTTTCAAGATGGTTTAAATTTGATTTTAGAACATAAACCTGCTTTGGTTTTCCTAGAAATTGAACCTAAAGATTTATCAAGCCAATTATCTCTTGCTTTTATCAGCGAGCTGCATCGATTTTTTCAAGAAATTCCCAAAATTATCGTTACCACTAATCAAAAAGACAAGGCTTTTGAAGCCATTCAATATAATGTATTTGATTATCTTTTAAAACCTGTTGCCCACCTAGACCTCCTAAAGACAGTTTTGAAGCTTAAAAAAGCAAATTTAGAGTCAAAAACTCCGCCTTTTATAGAAGAACCAACTTCTATTGTAATTGACAATGTAAATAATGTAACGATTCCTCAAAACGTTGAAAAGCCATTAACGATTTGTATTAAATCTTATGGAGATTATCGATATTTAAACGCAGCTGACATCTGTTACTTTCAGGCTGATAATAATTCGACCGATATTTATTTGAATACTGGCGAAATGATTACAGCATTTAAAACGTTAAAGCATTTTGAAAGTGTTTTAACGTATCCTTTTATTCGTATTCATAATAGTTATGTAATTAATAGAAATTATATTTCGAGAATTCATAGCGGAAACTCAATCTGTTACATAAAAAACTCCTCCAAAAAGATTCCTTTTTCTAAAACATACAAAGCAAATGTCGACTTGATAATTGCTGATTTTGCTGCAGGAAATTACTTAGAAATCTAAAAACCAGATGTTTACACAGATTTGCTATCCGTTGACTATCAATTGGGTATGATCTACCACAAACTCAATTTTTTATATAAATTTTTTTCGATTCTGGTGTTAGTTTTACACTCTGATTCACAGCAATTGTGATTCATTCTCCAAAAATTAGACAAACATTAAAAAACCTCAGGTCATGAAAAAAACAGCGTTGACAATCGGATTATTCTCTTTAGTAATGGCAATTGCTTCTTTTGCTAAACCAGAAACTCAAACTTATTTAGCAGTTAAAGATACTATTATTAATTTGCCTATTGATGGTGGTGCAGCAGGTGGAGTACTTAAAAAACCAGATCGTTTTGCTTTGAATACTGAATCATCTAAAACTAGAAATTTAAATTTTGCTAGTGTAAATCAATCTGTTGGAAATGATAAAAAAGTAGATTAAGCTACATTCAAAATAAATATTTAAAGCTGCCAGGATTGGCAGCTTTTTTTTGTGTCTAAAGTTTTAGTATTTTTGGTAAAACTCAAAAATACAATTGAAAGAAATAAGTAAAATAACATTGATAATACTCTTAGTTTTGTTGGGATGTACCAATAAAACAGGTTCAAATGATGATGCAATTTCTTCAATAGATAGTCTTCCTGTCTATCTTTCTCTGGCAAACGAGAATAATATTCCTCTTAAATTCAAACAAAATTATAATCTTAAGGCACTAAATATAATTTTAAGTCAGAAAGATGACTCACTTAATAAAGTAAATCTCTTCAAGGTTGCCAATCGTTATTATAATATGAGTGATTGGAAAGCGTATTTCAATACTACAAAGTTAATTCTTGAACGCTCAGAAAAATCAAAAGATTCAGTAAATATGGCTAAGGCCTATACGTACTTAGGAGATTATTATTTATCTCAATCTATTTCTGATAGTGCTTTTATGAATTATTATAAAGCGGAGAAAACTTATTTAAAAATAAACGATCAATTAAATTTGGCGAAAACATTTTTAAATAAAGCTAATTTACAATACAATGAAGGTGATTTTTTTGAAAGCGAAATAGCCGTTTTTAAGACTTTAAGTATTTTGAAAAAGCAGAAGAATGTAAATGAGCTTTTATATGAGAGTTACAATTTATTGGGAGTATTATACAATGAAAGGGAAGAATATAAAAAGGCTTTAGAGTTTCAGAATAGCGCATTAGAGATTTTGCAAGATAAAACTATACCAGCAGAACTTCAATATAAAGCGGCCTCATTAAATAACATTGGTTTCATATATATGAATATGGGCAATTATAAACAGGCTAAAAGCTTCTTCGAAGATGCATTGAAACAGAAAAATCTTTTTGAAGACAGAGCTAGTTTATATGCAATTTTGCTTGATAATCTAGGGTATACTAAATTCAAATTGAATGATTCGGAACAATTGCCAAACCTGTTTTATGAATCACTTAAAATTAGAGATAGTCTTGATTTAGTTTCTGGTGTCGTGTCCTGTAAAATTCATTTGTCTGAATATTTTGCTTTCCATAAAGACACTGCTAAAGCATTAGAATTATCCAAACAGGCTTTGATACTTTCCCGCACAACTACCAAGTTTGTCAATACACTAGAGGCTCTTAAACAAACTGCAGTCGTTGATCCTAAAAATGCATCCATTTATTCTAAAGAGTACATTCGACTTAACGATCAGATGTTGAAAGCAGAGCGTAAGATGGGAGAAAAATTCTCTCGTATCGAATACGAAACCAACGAGATAAAAGACCAAAACTCCAATCTTCAAGAAAAAAATAAAACCTTGGTTTATGTCTTTAGTATTTGTACATTGCTCGGATTGTTTTTTTACGTTTATAAAACACAGCAGGCTAAAAACCGTGAATTAATTTTTAAACAGCAACAGCAGATTGCGAATGAAGACATTTATAATATGATGATCTCACAGCAAAATGAAATTGAGCTGACTAGAATTAAGGAAAAGAAAAAAGTTGCGCAGGAATTACATGATGGGGTATTAGGCCGTATGTTTGGAATTAGAATTAGTTTGGACAGTTTGGATAAGGTTGATGAAGTTGAAGCGGCGTCTAAAAGAAAAAAGTATTTAGCAGAACTTAAAAATATTGAACAGGATATTCGAGAAATTTCTCATGATTTGAATAGGGAAAAATCAGAATTAATTAATAATTTTGTTGCTATCCTAAATAAACTATTTGAAGATCAGAGAAATACGTATAGCTCAAAATTGATAACTTCTTTTGATCCTAATATCAAATGGGAATTAATAAGCAATATTGTCAAAATCAATTTATACCGAATTATTCAAGAAGGACTTCAAAATTGTAATAAATATGCAAAGGCAGATATTATTAAAGTGGAGTTTGAAATTGAAAATGATAATTTGATTTTAACTATCGCAGATGATGGAGTCGGATTTAATACTAAAAAAACCAAAAATGGAATTGGTTTGCATAATATAGAATATAGAGCAACAGAATGTAAGGGGACAGTTACCATAAAATCTGCCAAATCGGAAGGAACCGTCCTTATTGTAAAAATCCCAATAGATCCAAATAATAACCTGCAATATAATGACATTTGATTTAACAGCTCCAGTTCCGGAATTGGTTCAAAAAAATATTCTAATAGTAGATGATCATCCATTTATTATTGAAGGATACAAAAATGCAATAACGCGTTACAAACCAAAACAATATGAATTTTTAATTTCACAAGCACATGATTGTCGATCAGCTTATGATATAATTGAAAGTAATGACACGCCTGCATTTGATATTGCTTTTTTAGATATCAGCATGCCAGCTTATGAAGAAAAAGAAATTTTTTCGGGCGAGGATCTGGCGAAACTGATTTTAAACAAAATGCCTTCTTGCAAGATTGTTCTGCTTACGATGTATACTGAACTTCTAAAAATTAAAACAATTATTAGAACAATTCAGCCCAATGGTCTAATAATTAAAAACGACCTTACTTTTGAAGAATTGCTTTTGGCATTTGATAAAGTAATGAAGAGCGAAAAATATTACAGTCAATCGGTCGTTAAAATGCTGAATCAGTCGACTCATAATGCTATCGAAATTGATCAGTATGATAAACAGATATTAGTTCATTTATCAAAAGGAGCGAGTATTAATGAGATGCTTCAAAACATTCCAATCTCTTTAAATGCAATTGAAAAAAGAAAAAAACATCTGAAAGAACTGCTCAAAATTAGAAGCGGATCTGATGAAGATTTGATTAAAGAAGCTAGAAGCAAAGGGCTTTTCTAAAAAAATGAAATTCGAAAAATAAAAATTCCAAATTCCATTATGTTGATCGGTAGTGGAATTTGGAATTTTTTATTTGAATTTTTTAAAAATTTATTCGGTCAAAGCATCCCATCCGCGCGCTTTTAAAGGGATTTTGGTATTGGCACGAGTTACAAGATGTATTCCTTCATTTTCCTCCGTCATATGTCCGATAACAGAGAAATTTGGGTTTCCTTTTATTTTGTCAAAGTCATTAATATCAATTGTAAATAAAAGTTCATAATCTTCACCGCCATTTATGGCAACAGTTGTGCTATCGATATTAAACTCTTCGCAGGTAGAAATAAACTGAGGATCCAATGGCAGTTTATCTTCATATAAATTACATCCTACTTTTGATTGTTTACAAATATGAATAATCTCAGACGAAAGCCCATCCGAAATATCGATCATAGAAGTTGGTTTAATATCTAAAGCATGAAGCAGTGTTCGAACATCCTTTCGGGCTTCTGGTTTTAACTGACGTTCTACTAAATAAGTGTAAGGATCTAAATCTGGCTGATTGTTTGGATTAACCTGGAAAACCTGTTTTTCACGTTCCAAAACCTGCAGTCCCATATAAGCGGCACCAAGATCTCCCGTCACAACCAGTAAATCAGTTTGTTTAGCTCCATTTCTGTAAACCAATTCGTTTTCATCAGCTTCGCCAATTGCAGTGATACTGATAATTAAACCTTTTTGAGATGAGGTTGTATCACCTCCAATAACATCCACTTTATATTCTTTTGCAGCATGTGTAATTCCAGCAAACAACTCTTCAAGAGCTTCAAGTGGAAAACGATTTGAAACCGCCACAGAAACAGTAATTTGGGTCGGTTTTGCATTCATGGCGCAAATGTCTGAAACATTTACCACAACAGATTTGTAACCTAAATGTTTTAAAGGCATGTAAGCCAAATCAAAGTGAACGCCTTCTATCAATAAATCGGTCGAAACTACAACTTTTTTGTCTTTAAAATCAAGAACAGCTGCATCATCGCCTATACTCTTTAATGTTGATTCCTGAGTAACATCAAAATTTTTGGTTAAATGTTCAATTAAGCCAAATTCGCCCAATTGAGCTATACTAGTTCTTTGTTGATTTTTATCTTCAATCATTTTTTTAAGGTACAAAGGTTTTTAAGTTGCAAAGGTACAAAGTTGAGGGCTTAATAACTATAAACGAAGTTTTTTTCTCTTTCCAGTAATTATCGTTTCATGCTAAAATGAGCTTTGAATTCTTGAATCATACCATTTTGTGTATAAGTAACCCGAAACCAATAATCAGAAGAAGGAAGTGCACTGCCGTCAAAATTACCATCCCAGCCAGCACCAGAAGGTTTAATCATTTTTAGTAATTTGCCATAACGGTCGTAAATCGTGATGACCGCCTCTGGCTGATAAGCTAGATCTGGAATATTCCAAGTGTCATTGTACCCATCGTTGTTTGGGGTAAAAAATTTAGGATATTTAAGCACTTTGGCAAATAAAATAAGGTTGTCACAATTGGCTTTTATGTCTCTTATTGTAATAGCGTGCTCTCCGGAGTCAACATTCTGAAATATATTACTGGTTTGAAAATCACCATCGTCCAGCTGATATTCATAAGTTCCGAAACCGTTAGTGAGGTTTACAATGATATCAATATTATCTTCAAATTCATCCGACACGGTTACGGTTGCAATTGCCGGACTGGATTTTTCGACAATTACAGTAGCTGGATTATAACCGCAGTCGTTACCAACATTTGGTATGTTTTTAACGGGTACAACGGTATACGTTCCGTCCTGAATAGCGGTATAAGTTGGTCCTGTGCCTACTTTATTTCCGTTAAAATACCACTCTACAGTATAATCGGTTGAAGTGATTCCTGAATTCAATTGTGCCGAATGCTGTAATGTTCCCGTTTGATAATCAACGCAAATGACTGCATTTTGTAAAGAGAAATTTTTTAACGGATAAATAGTAATGTAAAAATCATCCTGAGCAAAACAGCTGGAATTTGTGGCTGAGGCTGCGTAGATATACATTTTTTGACTCATACTTATTTTCTGCCCAGCTGCATATTGAGTTCCCGCCGCGTTGGGTTCACTGTAATAATTTCCCAAAGTTAAAGGAGGCAAAGTATAGCTTTCGCAAATAGCCACATCAGGAGTATTGGCCAATACAGGAGTTTGGGAAATCGTAACTGAAAAATTTTTCTCACTAACGCAGGTCAGACGTGTACCGCTAACAGCATAAACATAAACAGTCTGCGAGGTTGTTAAAATAGTTCCAGCCGGAATAACAGCGCCTTTTCCTCCTGGCTGTGCATAATAATTACCCAATTTTAGCGGAGGCAGAGTATAACTGTCGCAGACATTTATATTGTTGAAACTGCCAACATCAATTCCGTTGTAATTAACTTTAAAAAACGTTTCATTGCTGCAGGAAGTAAAATTGCCCCATTCATTATAAATATAGATGGTCTGTGTGGTGTTGATAACTGTTCCCTCTGCAAGTTGCATTCCCGAACCATTTGGTCCTCCCGTGGCTGTATAATATTTTCCATTTTTTAATTTCGGAAGTTTAAAATCGGTGCAGGTAACTACATCAGTAAAACTGTCAACAAGAGGAAGAGGTCTGATTTCGATAGTAAAACTATGCTCATTTGTACATTCAGGCCCTACCGAAAAAACATATATAGTTTGTGTTGAGGTAATGATGTCACCTGCCTTTAGTCGTGTTCCTCCACCGTTAGTTTTTGTAAAATAGTTACCATTTGTCAATGGAGGCAAAACATATCTTGCACATTCGAGTCTGTTGGCAGGAGTGTCTACCAATGGGAGCGGTTTTATAGTAATAACATATTTGAGATTTTCTGTACAGTTGGGCGAAGTTGTAGTTGCAGCATAATAATATACGGTTTGCGAAGTGGTAATAAAAGTTCCAGCCGGAATGTTTTTTCCTTGGCCCCCAGGGCTTTCGAAATAACCGCCAATGGCAACTGGAGGCAGCGTAAAACTTCCGCATCGTGAAATCGGAACAAAAATTGGAGAATTGACAATATCGATTTTAAAAGAATGTTCATCGGTACATCTCCCGTCATTTGCAAAAACAAATACTGTCTGACTCGAAGTGATTTGGTCACCCGCCTTTAGGGCTCTTCCTAAACCTCCTGATAATGTAAAGTAATTTCCGTTTGACAAAACAGGCAATGTATATGAATCGCAAGTTACTACATTGGCAGGTTTATCTATTGCGGGTAAAGGATAGACTGTAAAAGGTACCGCTATGTCGCGACACACCGCTCCATTAATTACCGCATAATAATAAATAGTCTGACTGCTTGTAAATACAGTGCCTTCGGGAATAGCATTTCCTTGTCCTCCTGGCTGAGTGAAAAAACCACCCGCAGGTAACTGTGGAACAACATATTGACCGCATGCTTCTTTTTTAAAACCAATTTCATAGATTAGGGTTACATTAAAGCTGGTCTCATTAGTACAGTTATTTGTCGTGGGACCTTGATAAATATAGTAACGGCCTCCTTTCGTAATAACATCTCCAGCATTTAATTTAGTTCCCGTTCCATTTGGAGCTGTATTATATGTACCGTTTGAAATTGGAGGTAAAGTATAGCTGTTACAGGCGATAACATTTGGAATGGTATCTACTGGCGGCAGCGGGTTAATAACGATATTGAAATTAACTGTTGTGTAACAAACCGAGCTCGCAATATTCTCAATCCGTACCCAGATAGTTGTCGAAGATTGCGTAGACGTAGTAAATGTTTTAGGTTCAGCAATGTTATTTCTGGCATTGTTAGCGTCTATTTCGCTGTTATAATACCTTATTCTGTATTCGGAAGCATTTAAGCCGTTTAGAATGATTGGTTCCTGAGTAGTTAAATCAACAGTTATATTTTTAGAAATATTATCGCAGACCTTTAAGTCGGGTGGTTTTACAACATTGATTGGAGCGGTTGTCAATAAATTAAATGAAATTATATTTTCACAAAAAAGGGTTTTGTCATAAACAGGCACCACTTTTATGTATATGGTTTGGTTACCAGAACTTATAAAAGATTTTAATTGATTTTCTGGTATCATTGGTCCGTTCGCATTGGCAGAAGCTAAGGAATCAAAATAATAAATAGTGTGTTTAGCCGGATCAATACCTAATGAAGTTAGATTATTCTGGGTTAAATCATATTGATAAGAACCAGTTGCACTGTAACAGGCCGTTAAGTTTTGGGGAGTTTTAATAATTA
The DNA here is from genome assembly GCF_030818825.1 of Flavobacterium sp. SORGH_AS_0622. Lineage (NCBI taxonomy): Bacteria > Pseudomonadati > Bacteroidota > Flavobacteriia > Flavobacteriales > Flavobacteriaceae > Flavobacterium > Flavobacterium sp. SORGH_AS_0622. Next base: position 4,871,554 of record NZ_JAUTAX010000001.1, on the reverse strand, counting down.
ACTCGTTAACTACAACTTCGTCTTTAACCACACAACCAGAAAGTGTTGCCGTAACTCCATACGTGCCTGCTTTATTGACTGTCAAAGAATTCGTGGTTTCATTAGGAATTACCGTTCCATTTAATGTCCATGTATAAGCAAAATTTTCTGCAAGATCGGATTTGATTGTAATTTTTTCACCTTGACAAAGTGTTCTGTCGGGGCCTAAATCCATTGTTGTCATAAAACTGCCGCCTTTTATAAAAACTGCCGAATCATAATTACTGTCGTTGTAATCGCCAATAGCAAGTTTTATGCGATAAGTTCTGTTTGGAATCACCGTTGAAGAAGCCGTTAGAACTTTCGTCTCGCCTCTCATATTGATGGACGACTGCGAAGGATTTGTGACATTATAACGATCAAATAAATTAGCATTGGCAGATAAACACGACGAATTATACTGCTGATCTCTAATATTTTTAACTGAAACTGGAGTATTTGTTCCCGGCAGAACGGCAAGATTTGTTGAAATTCCTGTTGTTAAATCAGTCAGTATGAAGGCAAATACATCACTGAATCCGCATTGAAATTCACCATATTCATTGGACGCAAAAAGAAAATCAAAACTAAAATTACTTGACAGCGGTGTAAAATCAAATTGAAGAAAACTGACATCTGTTACAGGTACAACTTGTCCGTTATTATCGCTGATAATCTGTAGATCACTATCAGTAGCATTGTTCAGCTGGCTGCTTTCATTAGTACCGCTGTATGATCCTTCTGTATATTTGGCGATTCCGTTTCTTATAATGATTCCGCTTGAAATAGGAAAGTTTGGATTTGTGCTTGTGAATTTACCGATACCTTGATGTGACGAGAATTTAAAATTACTTTCGTTTGAACAGCCATTTTGCATTAATTCTGCTCGTACCAGTTCAGGTATGCCCAAAGTTGTAGTGTCGACTACGATTCCTTGTGATGAAGATAGGGTCGAATACAATAATAAAAGTAGAAGTAGAGCAGATCTCATAATTCATATTCTATTTGTTCGGTTATTAAAGTTACGGAATTATTTCTTTATAAATTTTTGATTGTCAGTATTTTATGGTTATTTGTGAGTGATTGAACAAAAATGTGTGATAATTTTAATTTTTGTTAAATTCCAAAAAAAATAAACAATTGATGAATCTCATTGTATGGTTAAAGAATGAATAATAGAATATTTTTAAAAATATTTTTCCTGCTGACAAACTGTTGTCACCAGCCCATTTTACTTTTGAAGTATTAAAAATATTTAAACTTTAAAACCATGAAAACACTAGAAGCACAAGTTATTACATCAGAAGATTTATTGAAACACTGGCAAGGACACCGCGCTCTTACACGCCGATTAATTGAACTTTTTCCTGAGAAAGATTTCTTTGAATTTTCAATTGGAGGTATGCGCCCTTTTGCCAAATTAGTGGATGAACTTTTGGCTATAGCAGTTCCAGGACTTAAAGGAATTGTAACGAAACAAACCGAAGCATTTTCGGAAGGATCAGAAAAATTGATTTTTAAAGCACAATATCTTCAAAAATGGGACGAAGCGACAGAAGAAATAAATAAATATTGGGAACAATTAGCAGTCGAAGATTTCAGCGAAACTTTTAATTTGTTTGGGCAGTATGAATTTCCAGTCATTCAGAATATTTTGTATTTCATTGATAATGAAGTGCACCACCGTGGACAAGCTTATGTATATTTAAGAGCTTTAAACATTGAACCGCCATTTTTCTGGGAAAGATAAATATTCAAATTAAAAAAACTCCTGATGATAATTCTTTCAGGAGTTTTTTTATAAAAGTCTTTTTTTGTTGATTTCCAAAAGTTCTAGAACTTTAGTCTTTAATATTTGGGGCTCCAGGATTTCTGCATAATCTCCAAACATAAGAAACCATCTTGGAAAACCATTTTCGATATCACGGCACATAAAATGCATTTCGATTTTATCACCTATTTCTTTTTCTGAAACAAAGCCATGATATTTTCTTTCATGGGTCAAATATCTTGCGATTTTTTTTTCAATTAAGATTCTCACTTTTGTCCTAGGACAAGTTTCCGTTTTAGTCAAATAAGTTTCCAATGCATCGTGTTCAATAGTAAAATCAAATTCGGTTTTTTTGATTTCCTGAATGCGATCGGTTCTAAACTGGCGATAATCTTTTCGCAAATGGCAATAACCTAGAAAATACCAATTATTATTATCATGAAAAACCCCAACGGGTTCTAGATTTCGCTGTGTTGTTTCGTCTTTATCAAAAGTTTTGTAGGTTAAGAGAATTTGTTTTTTCTCTGCAATTCCTTCAAAAAGAACAGCTAGTGTATTCGGAGAATTGTCATTAAACATTGGCTCCGCAGTCTGCATAACTACTCTTGATTCAATGTTGGACAGCCAGTCTTTGTCTGCACTTCTTAAAACCGACTTGAGTTTGTACATCGCCGATGCGTGATGTGTTCCCAAAGAAGGATCTGTAAATTTCTGCATTAGTTTTTCGGCAGCAATAAAACTGCTTATTTCTTCTCGCGTAAACATTACGGGCGGAAGTCTATAACCTTCCATCAATGCATAGCCAACTCCTGCTTCACTATAAATAGGAACCCCAGAAGCTTCAAGCGTTCTAATATCCCTGTAAATAGTTCGTAAACTACAGTCAAAACGGTCTGCCAGTTCTTGTGCCTTTACAATCTTTTTTGACTGTAATTGAATAAGAATCGCAACAATTCGGTCAAATCGTTTTGGAGTTTCGTCGAGCATTTTTTCTTTTAAGTTCAAAAGTTTAGATGCTCAAAGTTACAAAGGTTTAGGGTTTAAAGAAATAAAAAAGCTGTCCCAAATTGAGACAGCTTTTTTATAAGTAAATAGCAGGAAAGAATTAAAATCTATATAAAAGACCAAATTGAGGTTGGTCAAAAATATTTTCAAATAAATTAATATTTAATTGGAAAGTATCAGATGAAGGACCATTTTCTGGAGAAACACTGTTGTAAGACAGCATATTTGCTAATACAAAAGTTACAGCAATATTTTTGGTTACAAAATAATTTAATCCCACAGTGATATCAGCAGTTAAACTGTTGTCAGTATCGCTTCCAACATTTGGTATATCTGTTTTGTTTCTTCCAAATCCTAAACCAGCTTCAGCATAAGTTTTTAAACGTTTTTTATCCAATTCCAAGAAATAGTAACGTGCAAAAGCTCCAACCCCAAATACATTAGTTTCTACTTGAGTCGTTTCTACTTTGTTGCTAGAATAGTTTAATTTTGCTCCTACAGCAAATTTATCATTTAATAAGTACCCAAATTTTGGACTAAAACCATAATAATCTGCATCACCGCCTGTGCTAATTTTGATAGAACCTTCTAAGAACATATCACCGCTTTGAAAGGTTACTCCCTTTGCTGAGTTCATTTCCGAATCAACTTCTTCTTGTTGTGCATTAGCAAATGAGAAAGTTAACATCGATAAAAGAATAAAAAATTTAGTTTTCATAATAATAATTTTAAGTTGTAGGATTAAAGTTATATTTTAAAATCTAGAATTTTTAAAATCTAAATCGAATGCATCAATAATGAATCAATAGAGTTAAAAAAGATATAATTTTATAAGTATTTACTTGTTTAATTATGACCTAAAATTTAAGTTTTCAGGTGTCAATCTGAGTGTTTACTGAGAATTAATTCTTAAAAAATAAAAAACCCGATAACTTTTGTTATCGGGTTAATCTATATTCTCTATTCTATTTTCTAAAAAACTAGTCGTTCAGTTTCAAAACAGCCATAAATGCTTCTTGCGGAATCTCAACGTTTCCTACTTGACGCATACGTTTTTTACCTTTTTTCTGTTTTTCTAGCAATTTACGCTTACGCGAAATATCTCCACCGTAACATTTTGCGGTAACGTCTTTACGAAGTGCCTTAATCGTTTCACGAGCAATAATTTTCGCTCCAATTGCAGCTTGAATCGGAATATCAAATTGTTGTCTCGGGATTAACTCACGTAGTTTCTCGGTCATTTTTTTACCGATATTGTAGGCGTTGTCTTCGTGGATTAATGCAGAAAGTGCATCAACGGTTTGTGCATTTAAAAGAACGTCCAGTTTAACTAATTTCGAAGTACGCATCCCGATAGGAGAGTAATCGAAAGAAGCATACCCTTTAGAAACTGTTTTTAAACGATCGTAAAAATCGAATACAATTTCAGCCAAAGGCATGTCAAAGTTTAACTCAACACGCTCTGTTGTTAGGTAAGTTTGATTCGTAATTAAACCGCGTTTTTCAATACATAAACTCATTACGTTTCCTACGAAATCAGCTTTTGTAATAATAGTAGCTTTTATATAGGGTTCTTCAACTCTGTCCAGTTTTGAAGGTTCTGGTAAATCTGATGGGTTGTTTACAATTAAAGGAGTTTCTGGATCTTTTTTGGTGTAAGCCAAATACGAAACGTTAGGAACTGTTGTAATTACAGTCATATCAAACTCACGCTCTAAACGCTCTTGGATAATTTCCATGTGAAGCATTCCTAAGAATCCGCATCGGAAACCAAATCCTAAAGCCGCAGAACTTTCAGGCGTAAAAACAAGCGAAGCATCATTCAATTGCAATTTTTCCATAGAAGAACGCAAATCTTCATAATCTTCTGTATCAACAGGATAAATTCCAGCAAATACCATCGGTTTTACATCTTCAAAACCAGTAATCATATTAGTTGTAGGCAATTTGGCATCAGTCAGCGTGTCACCAACCTTTACTTCTTTTGCTTCTTTAATTCCAGAAATCAAATAACCAACGTCGCCGGTAGAAATTACATTTTTAGGAACTTGATTTAATTTTAAAGTTCCAATTTCATCAGCAAAATATTCATTATCAGTTGCCATGAATTTAATTTTCTGACCTTTCCTGATTTCACCATTTACAACTCTAAAGATTACTTCAATACCACGAAACGGATTGTAAACCGAGTCAAAGATCAAAGCCTGTAAAGGTTCGTCTGGATTTCCTTTAGGAGCAGGAATTTTTTCGATAATAGCAGCAAGAATGTTCTCAACTCCAAAACCAGTTTTTCCAGAAGCATGAATAATATCTTCTAATTTACATCCTAATAAATCGATAATATCATCACTAACTTCTTCTGGATTGGCACTTGGCAAATCGACTTTGTTTAAAACCGGAATAATTTCCAAGTCATTTTCAAGTGCTAAATATAAATTTGAAATCGTTTGTGCCTGAATACTTTGAGCAGCATCAACAATTAATAAAGCTCCTTCGCAGGCTGCGATAGATCTCGAAACTTCATACGAAAAATCTACGTGACCAGGAGTATCAATTAAATTCAAGATGTATTCTTCCCCTTTATAAGTATATTCCATCTGAATGGCATGACTCTTAATGGTAATTCCACGCTCACGCTCCAGGTCCATGTTGTCAAGCAATTGTGCTTTTTCCTCACGAGCTGTAACGGTTTGTGTTGCGCTTAATAATCTGTCCGCCAATGTACTTTTACCGTGGTCAATGTGTGCAATAATGCAAAAGTTACGTATCTTCTTCATTTTTATATATCAGTTCTCTTAACGAGTTTAAGTATTTTTGGGTCATAAATAACACTAAAGCAATAGCTTTAAAGCATGTTATTAAGGCGCAAAGATAGCGCAAAGTTTTGGATTCTGGAATGTTGATCTGCGATAGTTGATAGTTGTGAATTAAAAAGAAGCCTAAAATTCAAAATTGAATCCTTTTTCTGTTAATTTCTTGTACATTTCAGCATCAAATTTATAAAGTTTAGCTGCTCTGTGCGAAACGTCTTTTTGTTTTTCGTCGAGTTCTGTCAGCAGTTTCATGTGAAGAATTTTTCGTCTGAAATTCGATTTATCCAATTCAATTCCTAAAATTTCTTCGTACAAATGCATCAACTGCAATAACGTAAATTTTTCTGGAAGTAAATTGAAACCAATCGGAGCCTGACGAACGCGATTTCGCAGCTGCAGTAAGCTAAAATCTAGAATTTCGTTATGGTCAAAAATCAAATCTGGAATTTCATTTATTTTATACCATTTGGCTTCGATAACTCTTAAACTGGCTTTAATATTATAATCTTCTCGATTGACTAAAGTATAGTAACCAATGGTAACAACACGTCTTTCTAAAACACGTTTCGGATTTGTAAAGGCTTTTAACTGCTCCAAATAAATATTTTCGAGACCCGTAAGTTCTTGTAAAATACGCTGGGCAGCATCATCTGCACTTTCGTCTATTTGAAGCCATCCGCCAAGAAGTCCCCATTTTCCTTTACTTTCACCTTGGGCATGCTGCACCAAGAGAACTTCGAGACTCTCTTTATTAAATCCGAAGAAAACACAGTCAATTGTGATTCCGTCTACGGCTGGTTTGTGATGATTAGTAGTTGTTTCTGTCAATTTTATTGTTGTGTTTCGAAGTGCAAAAAGTATTTTTATATCTCAATTGAAAATCAGAATTCAAAATTGAAACCTTTCTCCGTTAATTTCGTGTAAATTTCTGGATCAAACTTGTACAATTGAGCCGCTCGATGTGAAACGTCTTGTTGTTTTTCGTCTAAAGCTGCCAAAAGTTTCATGTGAAGAATTTTTCTCCTAAAATTCGGTTTGTCCATCTCGATTCCTAAAATTTCCTCATAGAGTTGCATTAACTGTAATAAAGTAAATTTTTCAGGTAATAAATTAAATCCAATTGGAGTCTGGCGAACTTTATTTCGAAGGTGTTTCAAGCTATACGCTAAAATCTCATTATGATCATAAATCAAATCTGGAATACTGTTTATTTTGTACCATTTAGCATCCGAAGCTGTAAAACCTGCTTTAATATTGTAATCTTCTCTTTTGACCAAAGCATAATAACCAATCGTAATTACTCGTCTTAGCGGAAAACGATCTGGATCGCCAAATGCTTTCAGCTGTTCCAAATAGATATTATCCAGTCCAGTAAGTTCGTTCAATAAACGGTGTGCAGCATCATCTGTGCTTTCTTTTTTATAAATCCATCCCCCAGGAAGACCCCATTTTCCCTTACTGATTCCTTCTCCATGCTGTACCAAAAGCACCTCGAGACTGCCTTTGTCAAAACCAAAGATGACACAGTCAATCGTGATCGCATTCATGGCACTTTGTTCGTTTTTTGGAACAGTTCTGTCATCTACATTTTCAACCATATTCGAGATAAATTTTGACAAATTAAATAAATAAAATGATTATTAGCCTTCTTAAAAGCTTTATATTTTTTTTAACGAAACAAGATTTTGATAATCAGTGAATTAAAAATGTGCTAAAAAATGTATTAAAATACTCTAATTCTTAAACGACTGATTGTCAATTTTATAAAACGTTGATTTTTCTATATTTTTTATTTCAATTTTATTTCTCTTTTTACAGCATTGATAAAAATGAAATCGTATTTATTAGAATAGAAAAAAAATAACCCTAATATTTTGTTAATATAGAAAATTTGTTTTACACTTGTAGTCAAATTTACCATAAGATAAATTCAAATTGACTATAAGTAAAAAAGGCAAAGCTACAACTTAACTTAAACTTACCACAAATGTTTTTTTAGAAATTGATTTTTAATCGATTTTGATGTTTAAAAACCTCTGCCTATAGTCTGCAAGTACTAAATGTTGGAGATGAGATTCAGGCCCTCATTTTTGGCATGACCTGCTTGGGAAGTTTTCCAGATTTCTCTTAGGGTAAAAATTACTAACTATAACTTAAACTTAATCAATTCTTACTATGAAAAGCAAAAATTGTATTACAACAAAGCTTCCATATTTTATGGCGGTGCTGCTTAGCGTATTTATGATGCAGTTTGGATTTGCACAAGAATCCAAAACTGTAAGTGGAACAATCACTTCTGCCGAAGACGGATTTGGAGTTCCCGGAGCAACTGTACAAGTACAGGGAACAAAATCGAGTACTGTTACCGATTTTGATGGAAAATATAAAGTAGAAGCTAAAACAGGAGATGTTTTAGTGATCACTTTCGTGGGATTTAAAACACAAAAAATTACTGTTGGCGCTCAGAAAGTTGTCAATTTAGTGCTGCAGCCAGAAACTGCAGAACTTAAAGAAATTGTAGTAATTGGTTATGGTACTCAAAAGAAGAAAGTGAATACAGCTGCAACTTCTTTGGTATCTGGAAAAGACATTCAGCAAGTAGCGAGTCTTGATGTTGTAAATGCTTTGCAAGGTCAGGCTTCTGGAGTTTCTGTAACTTCTTCTTCTGGTCAGCCGGGTGCGAATATGGTGGTAAATATTCGTGGTGCAGGTACAGCAGGAAACAGTGATCCGCTTTATGTTGTTGATGGTGTTGTAGTAGATAACGGAATTGGATACTTAGATCCTTCTGTTATTGAAAGGGTTGACGTTTTAAAAGATGCTTCTGCAGCTTCTATCTACGGAGCAAGAGCAGCAAACGGAGTTATTTTGGTTACAACTAAAAAAGGAAAAGATGGTAAAATGAATGTGTCTTTCAGTTCTTACACAGGTTTTCAGCAGATTGCAAAAAAACTGGATTTGATGAATACACAAGAATATACAACAATTATGAACGAAGCTCGTGTAAATTCTGGATATGCTCCATTATACACGAAAGAGCAAATTGCTGCATTTCCTGATCATGACTGGCAGAAAGATTTGTTTAATGAAGGTGCAATGAAACAAAACCACTCCCTTTTGATTACAGGTGGTGACGAAAAATCTACAATTGCAACTGGTTTATCGTACTACGGACAAGAAGGTATGATTGGCGGAGCAAATAATCAGTCTCAATACGATCGTGTTACTTTTACAGTAAACTCTACTTCAGAAGTTATTAAAGGATATTTGAAAATTGGTGAAAACTTCACTTTATCAAACATTAAATCAAGCGGTGTTGCAGATGATGGAATTTACAGCAACGCAATTAGAAGCTTCTTAAATGCTGCTCCAATTGATGCAGCGTATGATGCAAATGGAGATTTTGCCAGCTCAATTATCTCTGCAGATATTAGTAATCCAGTTGGATCTTTATACTATAACAACTTCAATCAAACAAAAACAAACCGTTATGTAGGTAATATTTTTGCTGAATTGAAATTTGCCAAAAACTTTACTTTCAGAACCAGTTATGGTGTTGATATGACAGATAGTAACTACCGTTCTTTCAGACCTGTTTATTCTCTTTCTTCAAATGATAATAATACAGTTTCTAGTGTTACTCAAAGCTCAACAAAATCAATGGGATGGATTTTTGAGAATACACTTCAATACAAATTCAACATTGCTTCTGCTCATAATTTTGATGTGTTAGTGGGTACTTCTGCTAAAAAGAACACGGCAGATTACATGGAAGGACAAGGAAGAAACTTAATTTTTGATGATTTTGAACATGCTTATTTGGATAATGCAAAAGATCCAACATCAAATGTGGTAAAAGGAAACCGTAGAGATTACGCTATTCAATCGTACTTCGGACGTTTATTGTACGATTATGATAATAAATATTTATTCTCAGCTACAGTGCGTCGTGACGGATCTTCAGAATTTGGTCCAGACAACAAATATGCTATTTTCCCATCGTTCTCTGCTGGTTGGAATTTAGACAAAGAAGCTTTCTTTAAAGAAAATAAAGTATTAAATACTTTCAAATTAAGAGCAAGCTGGGGGCAAAATGGTAACGATCAATTTGCAAGAAGATTTGCTTATATGTCGGTTGTAAACTCAACAGATAAAACGTATCATTTTGGAACAGGTGACGAGACTTTATTAGTAGGTTCAAGCCCAGATCAGTTAGCAAATAGAAACTTAAAATGGGAAACTTCTGAGCAGTTGGATTTAGGTTTTGATGCTACTTTATTTACCAACTTTACTTTAACTTTCGATTACTATGATAAGAAAACGAAAGACTGGTTAGTTCTTGCTTCTATCCCGGCTTATGCTGGAGCTACCGCACCTTATATTAATGGTGGAGATGTGAGTAATAAAGGTTTTGAAATTGGATTGGCTTATCGTACACGTTTTGGAAAAGATTGGAATTTTGGAATCAATGCAAACCTTTCTCGCAACCAAAACGAAGTATTACGAATTGCAAACAACGAAGGAATTATTCACGGAGAATCAAATGTTTTATTCCAAGGTTTAGACGAAATGAACCGTGTTGAGGTGGGTAAACCAATGGGTTATTTCTACGGATTAAAAACAGCTGGAATTTTCCAAAATGCTGCAGAAGTTGCTGCGGGAGTTCAGCCAAATGCACAACCTGGAGATGTTCGTTTTGTAGATTTGAACACTGACGGAAAAATTGATGCAAATGATAAAACACAAATCGGAGATCCAAACCCAGATATTAACTACGGTGTTAATTTAGAATTATCATATAAAGCTTTTGATTTATCTATTAATACTTATGGTACTGCTGGAGGACAAAACGTTTTTGGAATTCACGATTATACTCGTGCCTACACAAACAACACTACAGATGTTTTAAACAGATGGACAAGCGAAGGAACTTCAAACACAGTTCCAAGAGTAACATACGGAACAGATGATAATGGTAACTATACTAAATTCTCTGATTTGTATATTCAGGATTCAGATTTCTTCAGAATTAAAAATGCTACAATTGGATGTGATTTGACAAAGTTAACAGACAAGTTGAAATTCTTCTCTAAATTCAGATTGTACGTTGCAGGAAATAACATTTACACATTCACGAAGTACAAAGGAATGGATCCAGAAATTGGTTTCGGAAACGTAAATCAATCTTGGGCTAAAGGAATCGATGTTGGATATTATCCGCAGCCAAGAACCTACATGATGGGTCTAAATGTTAACTTTTAAATTTTGAACACGATGAAAACATATATAAAATTATTTGCACTTTCAAGCTTACTAACCTTAGGCGCTTGTTCGGAAGATTTTTTGGAGAACGAACCATATACAGATAAAGTAACGGAGAATTTTTATAAAACTCCTTCTGATGCTTTTGAAGGTTTGGTAGCCGTTTATGATGTATTGCAAAGAGAAGCTTACGGTACTCAATTGATCGTAAGTGAGCAGGCATCTGACAACTGTTTTGGAGGATTTGGTATTGCAGATCCAACAGTAGATTTGCAGTGGGACCGCTTTCAATATACTACAGATAAAGATATGAATGCCCTGACTTGGACAAACTCTTATCTTGGAATTTACAGAGCAAACATTTTATTAGAAAACCTAGACAAAGTAAACTGGGGATCTGATACAGCTTTGAAAACGCGTTACGAAGCTGAAGCACGTTTCTTAAGAGCACATTTTCATTTCCAAGCGGCAAAAATGTTTGGAGATATTATTCCGTTAGATCATACGGTAACGACAAGTGAATTTGAATTACCAAGACAAGCACCAGAAGTTACTTATGCTTTAATTGCAAACGATTTAAAATTTGCTGCAGATAACTTAGGTCCAGAAAATTACTCACAAGCAGGAAATGCAAATTACGGACGTATTACAAAATGGGCTGCAGAAGCTTATTTAGCTAGAACATTCTTGTTTTACACAGGAGCTTACAACAAAACAGATTTAGCAGGTGTAGTTACAAAAGCGCAGGCTGTAAATTACATTAACGATGCTGTAAATAATAGCGGACACGGTTTAGTAGCAGATTTTGCTAATCTTTGGTTAGCAGCTTCTTTTGAAAATTTTGCTGGAGAAGATAATACAGAAATGGTTTGGGCTGTTCGTTTCAACGGTTCAGGGAAAGGAAACTGGGATCTTCACGAAGGAAACCGTTTTCAGGTAAACATTGCACCGCGTGGAGGTTCAATTGGAAAATATGCAACAGGATGGGGAGGAGCAACAGTAAACCCAAAATTGGTTGAAGCTTATGAAGCAACAGATACTAGAAAAGCAGCTTCATTTATTGATTATGCAGGTGAGAATTTAAATTTTGATGCTCAAGCTAGAGAACAGCGTCAATACACTGGATATTCTTGGAAAAAATATTGTCCAATTACGAATGCAGCGGGAACAGCAGTTGTAGAAGCAAATGGAGGAAATTTCCAAATTGATAACTATCAGGATTATGCAATTATTCGTTTTGCAGATGTTTTACTAATGGCTGCCGAATTGAATTTAGGAACAAATGCAGCTTTGGCACAAGCAGATCTAGACAGAGTTCGTGATCGTGCTTTTAAAAGTACAACACATAGAATTCCTGCAACTCAAGCCAATATTATGCAAGAGCGTCGTTTAGAATTGGCATTGGAAGGATTACGTTATTTTGATTTAATGAGACAAGGAATGCCTGCAATGAAAGCAGCTATTGACAACAATACTGGAGATTCTCAGTTTGCCGTAACATTTAGACCAGAAACTCTCGGATGGTTTCCTTTACCACAATCACAAATAGTACTTTCAAATGGTACTATTCAACAAAATCCAGGTTGGAATTAACTTTAAACAAATTGATTATGAAACGTATATTATATATAGTATTAACGGCTGTAACAATCAGTTCGTTTTTATTCTCTTGTGAGCCTGTTGAAGATCGCGAAAGTTTGCCAGCAATCACAGTAACACCAGAAACACTTAAATATTCTATCACTCAGGATGCAGTAAACAAAAATGTTTTAATCCTTAAAAGTGAAGATCCAACTGTAATTCCATATTGGAAATTTGTAGATGCATCAGGAAATGAATTAGGGCATTCAAACAAAAGCGATGATCGTGTAACATTACCTTTCGCAGGAAAATACAATGTTTATTTTACAGCCTATACAAGAGGTGGTTCAGTAGACGCGGTTCCAACTGTAGTTGATGTTCCTGAAAACGATGATACTTATTTCAGCGATCCAAAATGGGAGATGCTGACCAATGGTGTTGCAGGAAAAACATGGGTATTAGATTTTGTTGATCCTGTTGGATGGGCTGGTTTAGATTATCCTTCAACATCTGGAGATAACTGGAGCTGGCTTCCAGATTATGCAAGCAATTCATGGGTTATGCCAAATAAAAATTGGGGTGAAATGTATTTTGATTTAAATGGAAATTACAATACAACTGTTACTCAAACCGCTATTGCAAATAACAATCAGACTACTAAGAAAAACACATACAAATTTGATATTGCAAACAATAGAATAATTTTTAATGGAGGAGTAGAAATGCTTTACGGTGGTGATTACTATCTAGATTGCAACAATTGGTACAATGTAAAAGTGGTTGAGCTTACTGCAACCTCTTTACGACTGGCTGTTATAAGAGATAAAAGTAGAACCGGCGAAGGTGTTTGTTTAATTGTATTCCATTACAAACCAAAATCATAAGTTAGTTAGTTTTGAAGTCTCAGTTTTAAACATGTTTCTAACGTGCTTTAAGACTGAGACTTAAATTATTTAAAGAAGAAATATTCGAAATCGATTTTTATTTCTATCTTCCAATTCCAAAAACACAAAAGTAGCTATGCATATTAGAAAAAACATAAAAAGCATATGTTTGTTGGCAGTAGCAGCAGGAGTAATTTTACTCAATTCCTGCGCTAAAAAAGAGGATGCATTTATAAATAGAAAAGTTTCTTTTAATACAGATTGGAGTTTCCATCTAAACGATAGTATTATTGATAAAGATACCATTGGAAGTACCACTAAATGGAGAAAACTAGACGTTCCTCACGATTGGAGCATCGAAGGAAATTTTGATGAAAAAAGTCAGGCTGGTTATGGCGGAGGAGCATTAAACGGAGGTTTAGGCTGGTACAAAAAAACATTCAAAGTGGCTGCAGAAGATAGCACAAAAGTTACTTCAATTACTTTTGACGGCGTTTACAAAAACAGCGAAGTCTGGCTAAACGGACATTATTTAGGAAAACGTCCAAACGGATATATTGGTTTTCAATATGAAATCTCCAAATATTTAAATTACGGAGATAAAAACAACGAAATTATTGTTAAGGTTGACAATTCAAAACAACCCAATTCAAGATGGTATTCAGGTTCTGGAATTTTTAGAAATGTCTGGATTGAAACCACAGATAAACTGCATGTTGCACAGTGGGGAACTTACGTGACAACGCCAAAAGTTACTGCTGACACAGCTTCGGTAAATATTGAAACTACAATTCAGAATCAATATTCGACTTCAAAGAAAGCAACAGTAACAACAACTATTTTTTATGGTATAGGAAATGATCTTAGAAGAATAAAATCGACTAGTCAAAATATAACAATTGGTGCAAATGCCAATCAAACAAGTAAACAACAAATACAAGTACCAAATCCTGTTTTATGGTCTGTTGAAAAACCAGAATTGTATACAGCTGTTACGGAAATTTCTGTTGACGATAAAATCATTGATCAATACAAAACCAATTTCGGAATCAGAGATTTTAAATTCGATTTGAACAAAGGTTTTATTTTGAATGGAAAACAGGTTAAAATAAAAGGAGTTTGTTTACATCACGATTTAGGCCCGTTGGGATCTGCAATTAATACTCGCGCCATTGCACGTCAATTGGAAATCATGAAAGAAATGGGTGTAAACGGAATCAGAACTTCTCATAATCCACCCGCTCCGGAACTTTTAGACCTTTGCGATAAAATGGGTTTCATTGTCATGGATGAAGCTTTTGACATGTGGAAACAAACCAAAACCAAATACGATTACGGAAATGATTGGGACAAATGGCATAAAAAAGATCTAATCGATCAATTGCTTCGCGACCGAAATCATCCAAGTATTTTTGTTTGGAGTATTGGAAATGAAATCCCGGAACAATGGAATGAAAAAGGTGTTGAAATTGCCAAAGAATTAGCAGCAATCACCCGCCAATACGATAAAACACGTCCGTTAACCGCAGCAATGAATCCGCCGGTAAATATGAATATTGATGCCGTGACTTTACAATTTGAGAAAAAAGATGTTTCGATTAATCCGCTTGCTGGATCAGGTGTTTTAGATTTAATTGGATACAATTATGCGCATCAAACATATGAACATCATCTGAAGAATTTCCCTAATAAACCTTTCATTGCAACAGAAACGACTTCAGGTTTACAGACAAGAGGTTATTATGATGCCGTTTCAGACACCATAAAAAAATGGCCGGTAAGATGGGATCTTAAATTTACAGAAGGAAATCCAGGAAATACCGTTTCAGCATACGATCAGGTACAGACACCTTGGGGATCTACACACGAAGCAACTTGGAAAGTCATTAAAAAACACGATTTCCTTTCTGGAATGTACATTTGGACAGGTTTCGATTATATCGGAGAACCAACACCGTACGAATGGCCGTCTATCAGTTCTTATTTCGGAATTGTAGATTTGGCCGGTTTCCCGAAAGATGTCTATTATATGTACCAAAGCGAATGGACAGACAAAACGGTTCTTCACATTTTCCCACATTGGAACTGGAAAGCCGGACAAACTGTTGACGTTTGGGCATACTACAATAAAGCCGATGAGGTCGAACTTTTTGTAAACGGAAAGTCGGTTGGAAAAAGAAGCAAAAAAGGAGACGATCTTCACGTAATGTGGAGAATTCCTTTTGAAGCAGGAACCTTAAAAGCAGTTTCTCGAAAAGACGGAAAAGTAGTTTTAGAAAAAGAAATTAAAACTGCTGGAAATCCATCTCAATTAAAATTGACTGCGGACAGAAGCACGATAAAAGCAGACAAAAATGATTTGTCGTTTATTACAGTTGATATTTTAGACAATAAAGGGACTTTAGCTCCAAATGCCAATAACGAAATCAATTTCTCTTTAAAAGGAAACGGAAAAATTGTTGGAGTTTGCAGCGGAGATCCAGTAAGCCACGAACCGTACAAAGGAACTAAACATACAGCTTTGGCTGGAAAATGTTTGGTAATTGTACAATCAGGAAATACATCTGGAAGATTGGAATTAACCGCAAAAGCAAACGGATTAAAGCAATCGACAATTGTAATTACAGCAGAATAATAAGTTACGTTCCTAACAGGTTTCTAAAACCTGTTAGGTATCAATAGATTTTTATCAAGATATAAAATAAAATACCTAACAGGTTTTAAAAAACCTGTTAGGATAAACTAACATCTAGAATTATTAACCAATGAAAAACTCAAAACTAACCGCATTATTTTCTGCCTTAATGTTTGGATTTATTGCAGTGCCAAAAGCCTCAGCACAAATTCAAAATGCAGAAGTGTTAAATGCACCAATTGATATCAGTAAAGATTTTCAGAATTATCTGAACACTTTTTATTTCGCAGATGAATTGGCATCTTTTGATCCTGCAACGGGAAAAGGAACTATAAAATATTTGAGATACAATTATAAAACACGTCAGGCATTCAACAATATGATGATGAAACCAGATGTGGAAAAAGCAAACGAATTTCCAACCACAGAATATGAAGAATCTCCTGTTTTGCCATTCGAAATTCAGTTTGTTTCTGATCGAACAGTTAGAATCAAAACGACTTCTGGACCGCAATTTCATCCGCAAAAGGAATCATTGATGCTGGTTGACGGCGTTGCGCCAAATCACCCGGAATTATGGAAATATTCTAAAATCGAAGGCGGTCACAGTTATACAAGCAAACACGGAAGAGTTGAAATTTTGACAAAACCTTGGCACGTAAAAATTTACGATGAAAAAGGAAAATTGCTGACAAGCACGCTTCATGATACCGATTTTAAAAATACGTATACACCAACACTTCCGTTTTCTTATGTTCGCAGAAATAGCGATTACTCCAGAAGTATGGGCGCGGCGTTCAGCTTAGAACCGGACGAAAAAATATTTGGCTGTGGAGAATCATTCACACAATTCAATAAACGCGGTCAAAAAGTAGTTTTATGGACAGATGACGCAAACGGAATCCAAAATGAAACGATGTACAAACCGATTCCGTTTTACATGAGCAGCCGCGGTTACGGCGTTTTCATGCACCATTCTACACCAATTACAGTTGACTTTGGAAAGTATTTTTCTAGTGCCAACGAAATGTATATTGGCGATGACGAAGCTGATTTGTTTTTCTTTATCGGAGAACCAAAAGACGTTTTAGATCAGTATACTAATTTGACTGGAAAAGCTGCGATGCCGCCTCTTTGGTCTTTCGGTTTCTGGATGAGCCGTATCACGTATTTCTCAGAAAAAGAAGGAAGAGATGTAGCAAGAGATTTGCGTAAATACAAAATCCCAACCGATGTTATTCATTTCGATACAGGATGGTTTGATGTAGATTGGAGAAACAACTACGAGTTTGCAAAATCTCGTTTCCCAGACGCAACAAAAATGATGTCTGATTTAAAGAAAGACGGTTTCCAAGTTTGTTTATGGCAATTGCCGTATTTCACGCCAAAGAATACTTTGTTTCCAGAAATCATGGAAAAAAACTTAGCCGTAAGAGATAGAAAAGGAAATCTTCCTTACGAAGATGCGGTTTTAGATTTCTCAAATCCAGAGACGATTTCTTGGTATCAAGGCAAATTGAAAAAATTATTTGATGAAGGTGTTGCGGTTTTCAAAGTTGATTTTGGAGAAGCGGCACCGCCAGACGGAATTTACCATTCTGGAAGAACTGGTTTTTACGAGCACAATTTATACCCGTTACGTTACAACAAAGCCGTTGCAGAAATTACACAGAAAGAAAAAGGTTATACTTTAATCTGGGCGAGAAGCACTTGGGCAGGATCGCAGCGTTACCCATTACATTGGGGAGGAGATTCTGAAACTTCAAACGGAGCAATGTCGGCAGAATTACGCGGCGGACTTTCATTAGGTCTTTCTGGTTTCAGTTTCTGGAGTCATGACGTTGGAGGTTTCGCAACAAAATCTCCTGAGAATATTTACAGAAGATGGACGCCATTCGGAATGTTTACATCTCACGTAAGAAGCCACGGAGAACCTCCGCGCGAGCCTTGGCTGTACAGCAAAGAGTTCTTAGAAGGATTTAGAAAAGCAGATAATATGCGTTATGAATTAATGCCATATATCTATGCTCAGGCAAAAGAAAGTTCTCAAAAAGGATTACCAATGATGCGTGCTTTATTTGTAGAATATCCAAACGATCCGGGAGCTTGGTTAGTTGACAATCAATATTTATTTGGTTCAAGTATTTTAGTGGCACCGCTTTTTGAAGAGGTTGAAGAAAGAGACGTTTATCTTCCAGAAGGAACTTGGATCGATTACCAAACTAAAAAAGTATACCAATCGGGATGGCATAAAATTAAAGCTGGCGAAGTGCCAATTGTAGTTTTAATTAAAGACGGAACAGCAATTCCACACATCGGTTTAGCGCAGTCTACAAAAGATATGGATTGGAGCAAGCTGACATTAAAAGTTTATGTAAGCGATAAAACTACTTCGGCAACAGCTAAAGTATTTTTACCAGAAGGCGATGCAGTACAAGAAATAAAAGTGACTAAAAACGGAAACAATTTTGATGTAACTGCAAATCCATTAAACGGAAAAACCACTTTTAAAACAGAGTGGATTAAATAAAAAAGTTAGCCACGAATTACACGAATTTCCACGAATTAAATTGGTGATAATTGGTGTAATTAGTGGCAAAAAAACCACAGATTAAAGGATTAAAAAGATTAAAATAAAATCTGCAAAAATCTGCAGAATCTGCATGAAAAAATCATAAAGAAAAATCCTTTTTAATCCTTTAAATCAGTGGCAAAAAAATATAATACCAAAAAACATGAAAAACTATCTAATTCTCCCAGCCGTTTTGTTTTCAGTAGCAATGGGCTATAGTCAGAAAAACAAAAACGCTTACGAACTGGCATCGCCAAACGGACAAAATAAAATCAAATTTGAGTTAGTAAAAAACGCTCCAAAATATGCCGTTTCACACGGAAAAACCGAAGTAATAACACCTTCTGATTTAGGGTTTTTACTAAAAGGAAATGAAGATTTAAGTTCAAATTTTGAAATTAAGGGAGCAAAAACTTCTTCGTTTGATGAAACTTGGGAACAAGTTTGGGGAGAAAAGAAAAATATCAGAAACAATTACAATCAGTTGGTTGTTGATTTACAGCAAAAAACTGGAAACAAAAGAAAATTACAAATCCAGTTCCGTGCTTTCGACGATGGAGTGGCGTTTCGATATGTCTATCCAAAACAAAATGTAAAAGACAGTATTTTCATCATGGATGAAAAAACAACATTTAACCTAAAAGAAGATGGAAAAGCATGGTGGATTCCGGCAAACAGAGAAAACCGTGACGAATATCTTTTTAAAGATGCGCCGGTAAGCACACTAGATACCGTTTTAACTCCATTAACAATAGAAAGTAAAAGCGGATTGGCTCTAAGTTTTCACGAAGCAAACTTGATCGATTTTGCAAGTATGACTTTGGTAAACAATAAAGGAACAGAATTAAAATCGGATTTGGTGCCATGGCCAGATGGTGTAAAAGTTCGTGTAAAAGATACTTTCACCTCTTCTTGGAGAACCATTCAAATTGGAGAAAATCCAGGTGAACTGATCACATCATATTTGGTTTTAAACTTAAACGAACCAAACAAATTAAAAAACACAAACAGTTATTTCAAACCTTATAAATATTTAGGAATCTGGTGGGGAATGCACATTGGAAAATACACGTTCTGGGAAAGCGACAAGCAAGGTGCAACAACAAAACATGCCGAAGAATACATCGACTTTACAGCAAAAGAAGGTTTCAACCATTTATTGATCGAAGGATGGAATAAAGGATGGACGCCAGGATGGTACGAAAACCGTATGCACATGTTCAGCTTCACGAAAAGCGCGGACAATTTCGACCTTGAAAAAGTTGTAGCATATGGAAAAAGCAAGAACATCGAATTAATTGGATATCACGAAACAGGTTCAAACTTAATTAACTACTTAAAAGAAGTTGACGAAGGTTTTGCTTTATACAAAAAACTAGGAATTCATACCGTAAAAATCGGTCACGTAGGTTCTAAATTGAATATGAAACAAATGCACTTCGGACAATTTGGAGTAAACTATTTCAGATACATTTTAGAAAAAGCAGCACAATATGATTTAGCAGTTTTATACCACGAGTCAATAAAAGATACAGGAGAAAGAAGAACTTTTCCGAACATGGTTTCCAGAGAAGCAGCACGCGGACAAGAATATAACGCATGGAGCGAAGGAAATCCGCCAAACCATTTAAGTATCATTCCATTTACAAGATTACTTTCTGGGCCGATGGATTTTACACCTGGAATTTTCGATGTTGAGGTAAAACAAGGTTACCCAGGAAAAAGAATCCAAGGAACGGTGGGTCAGCAATTGGCATTGTATGTAGTGCTTTATTCTCCAATTCAAATGCTGGCAGATCTTCCAGAAAATTACGAAGGAAAACCAGCTTTACAATTCTTAAAAGATGTTCCAACTGATTGGGAAGACACTAAAATTGTAGAGGGAAAAATTGGCGAATACATTACAACAGCAAGAAAAGACAGAAACAGTGCCGATTGGTATTTAGGGACTTTGACCAATGAAAAACCAAGAAATGTAGAAGTTTCATTATCATTCCTAGATCCAAATGCAACTTACGAAGCACAGATTTATGTAGATGCTGAAGGAACAGATCAAACACACAATCCAGAAGCAGTGGCAATTTCGAAGAAAACAGTAAAAGCTTCAGATAAATTACAATTGAAATTAGGCGGAGCTGGCGGTGGTGCAGTAAGATTCAAAAAATTATAATCATTATGTTATCCTAACAGGTTTTCAAAACCTGTTAGGTATCAATATTATATCATAACTAAACGCTTTTTAGATTGGTTGAAATATACCTAACAGGTTTTCAAAACCTGTTAGGATAGTAAAAAAAACATTTCCAGATGAAAAAACTTTTAATAGCAGCAGTTTTAATTACTTCAGTCCATTTGATGGCTCAAGACCGAACGATAAAAGTAGATTACAACAAATCGGCTGGAAAATTAAACACCATGTTTAAAGAATGCATCGGTGCGGGAAGAGCAAACGAAGGTTTGAGAGCCGACTGGCAGCAGCAATTAGCATTGGTTAAAAAAGAATGCGATTTTAAATACATTCGTTTTCATGGTTTGTTGTCTGATGATATGGCGGTTTACCGTGAAGATTCAAAAGGAAATCCAGAATACAATTACCAATACGTAGATGTTTTGTTTGATTATATTGTGAGTCTGAAAATGAAACCTTTTGTTGAATTAGGCTTTATGCCGAATGCATTGGCAAGCGGAAAAGAAACTATTTTTTGGTGGAAAGGAAATGTGACACCTCCAAAAGATTATAAAAAATGGGAAGATTTAATCAAAAATCTAACTGCACATTTTACAGAACGTTACGGAGTTGAAGAAGTAAAAACATGGTATTTTGAAGTTTGGAACGAACCGAATTTATCTCCAGGTTTTTGGACAGGAACTCAGGCAGAATATTTCAAATTGTACGATTACGCAGCCCGCGGTGTAAAAGCAGTAAACAAAGATTACAAAGTCGGCGGACCAGCAACAGCAGGAGCAGGATGGGTTCCTGAAACAATCGATTTTTGTGCTAAAAACAACGTGCCGATGGATTTTGTTTCGACACATACTTACGGTGTAAACCAAGGATATTTGGATGAATTCGGGACTTCTGGAACCGTTTTAAGTCCAGACGAAAACAGTATTAGCGGAGACGTTATTAATTCGCGTAAGCAGATTACCAATTCGGCTAAACCCAATTTAGAACTGCATTACACAGAGTGGAGTTCTTCTTACACGCCAGCAGATCCAATTCACGACAGTTATCATTCGGCAGCTTATATTCTGCAGAAATTAAAACAAGTCGGCAATGCAGCAAACTCCATGTCGTATTGGGTTTTTACGGATATTTTTGAAGAACCAGGGCCAAGATTTACGCCTTTTCATGGCGGTTTCGGATTGTTGAATACGCAGGGAATTAAAAAGCCAGCTTATTTCTCTTATCAGTTTTTGAATAAATTGGGAGAAACAGAACTTCAAAATTCGGATAAAGCTTCGTGGACTTCTAAAAATGCAAAAGGCGATGTACAAGTTTTACTTTGGGATTTTACCAATACACATCCGGGCGAGAAAGTTTGGAATCAAACCTATTACGTTCAGGATCTTCCATCAAAAGAAAAAGGAAAAGTAAAGGTTGAAATTGACGGAATGCAGAAAGGAAAATATACTTTAGAAATCTATAAAGTAGGTTACAAAGTAAATGACGTTTATGCAGATTATCTGGCCTTAAATAAACCAAGTCAGTTGACGCGTGAGCAGGTAAATTCTATGAAAAAGAAAAATAACGGCAATCCAATTGCAACAGAAAAAATAACAATTGATGCAAAAGGAACGTTCAGCAGAGAATTCAAAATCAATGAAAACGACGTTGTTTTTCTAAATTTGATAAAACAATAGACAAAAAACCACAAACATAATATTAACGGTATTTAAAGATCATGTGTGAGGAATCAAAAATCTTTAAATCTAAAACACCTAACTATCTATGAAAAACAAAATGATATTCCTTTCGGCAGCTCTTGTTTTTGCATTGTTTACTTCTTGTAAAAATGATGCGCAGACAACAGCGTCAAATACAGCAGAGACAGAAGAATACGTAGGAAAAAGAAATAAGCACAGATCATGATGCTGAAATCGACAAACTGATTTCGCAGATGACATTAGAAGAAAAAATCGGAATGCTTCACGGGAACAGTATGTTTGCTAATGCGGGCGTAAAACGTTTAGGAATTCCAGAATTAAAAATGGCCGACGGTCCGTTAGGAGTTCGTGAAGAAATTTCACGCGACAATTGGGCTCCAGCGGGATGGACAAACGACTTTGCAACTTATTATCCTGCAGGAGGAGCTTTGGCAGCAACTTGGAACGCAGAAATGGCGCATACTTTTGGAACCAGTTTAGGAGAAGAATTACGTGCAAGAGACAAAGACATGTTACTTTCGCCGGCCATCAATATGGTGAGAACACCGCTTGGAGGAAGAACATACGAATACATGTCTGAAGATCCGTTTTTGAATAAAAAAATCGCCGTGCCGTTGATTGTTGGTTTACAAGAAAAAGATGTAATGGCGTGTGTAAAACATTACGCAGCAAACAATCAGGAAACGAATCGTGACTTTGTCGATGTACAAATTGACGAGCGTACACTTCGTGAAATTTACCTTCCAGCTTTTGAAGCTTCAGTAAAAGAAGCAAAAGCATATAGTATAATGGGCGCTTACAATAAATTCAGAGGCGAATATTTATGTGAAAACGATTATATGCTGAATAAAATCCTTCGGGACGAATGGGGATTTAGAGGAATCGTAGTTTCAGATTGGGCAGCGGTGCATTCTACAGCAAAAGCCTTAAAAAATGGTTTGGATATTGAAATGGGAACACCAAAACCATTCAATGAATTTTTCTTAGCCGATAAATTAATTGCAGCCGTTAAATCGGGAGAAGTTTCTGAAAAAGAAATTGATCTTCACGTAAAACGTATTTTAAGAACGCTGTTTCAAGTAAAAGCAATGGGCGGCGGAACTCGTGCAAAAGGAAGCATCGCAACAGAAGAACATTACCAAGACGCATATAAAATTGCTGCAGAAGCAATCGTGTTGTTGAAAAACGATAATAATGCATTACCATTAAAACTAGACGGAGTAAAATCTATTGCTGTTATTGGAAACAATGCAACAAAGAAAAACGCTCTAGGCGGATTTGGTGCTGGAGTGAAAACAAAAAGAGAAGTTACGCCTTTAGAAGGTCTAAAAAACAGACTTCCTTCATCGGTTAAAATCAATTATGCTGAAGGATATTTAGAGCGTTACGATGAAAAAAACAAAGGAAACTTAGGAAATATTACAGCTAACGGTCCAGTAACCATCGATAAATTAGACGATGCAAAAGTACAAGAAGCAGTAGAAGCAGCTAAAAACTCTGATGTGGCGATCATTTTTGCAGGTTCAAACCGTGATTACGAAACAGAAGCATCAGATAGAAGAGATTTGCACTTGCCTTTCGGACAAGAAGAATTAATCAGAAAAGTTACTGCTGCTAATCCTAAAACTATTGTAGTAATGATTGCCGGTGCTCCTTTTGATATTAACGAAGTAAGCCAAAAATCTTCTGCTTTAGTTTGGAGCTGGTTCAATGGTTCTGAAGGTGGAAATGCTTTGGCAGATGTAATTTTAGGAAAAGTAAATCCGTCAGGAAAATTGCCTTGGACAATGCCTAAACAATTGAAAGATTCTCCTGCACATGCAACAAACAGTTTCCCTGGAGATAAAACGGTAAATTATGCTGAAGGAATCTTAATTGGATACCGTTGGTTTGATACTAAAAATGTGGCTCCTTTATATCCTTTTGGTTACGGATTATCATACACAACTTTTGCGCTTGATAATGCAAAAGCAAATAAAGAATCTTACGCTCAAAATGAGGTAATTGAAGTTACTGTTGATGTTAAAAACACTGGAAAAGTAGACGGAAAAGAAGTAGTGCAATTATATACTTCAAAATCAGATTCTAAAATCACTCGTGCAGCACAGGAACTAAAAGGTTTCAAAAAAGCTTCTGTGAAAGCAGGAGGTTCTGAAAAAGTAACTATTAAAGTACCAGTAAAAGAATTGGCTTATTACGATGTTGCATCTAAAAAATGGACAGTTGAGCCAGGAAAATACACTATTAAATTGGGAACTTCTTCAAGAGATATTAAAAAAGAAATTCAAGTAACAGTAAAATAACCGCTGTTTCTTTTTGATAAAATCTAACTATAATTAACGCCAGCCCTTTTAAAGCTGGCGTTGATTTTAACCACCAAACCAAATAAGATGAAAAATACAATTAAAGATTACTTGTTAAGCTTCGCCATGTGTTTTGCTTTTTTAGGAGTTTTAGCCTGTAGTTCTGAGAAAGAAGATACAAATCCTGTATCCATAAAGACAGTTGTTTCGAGCATTAATAAAATTGATTTTGAAAGTAAAGAAACTACAGTTGAGATTACTATTAATTCTAATGCAACAAATTGGACTTTAAGTAATCCCGCAAGTTGGATAAAATTAAGTCAAGCAGTTGGGACTTCAGGAAGCACGATTGTAAAAATTACGGCTTCAGAAAATGTAGATACAGCAGTACGAAATACAGTATTGAAATTAACTTCTACAGAAGGGAATGCTTCAGAAATTTTGATTTCTCAGGCAGCAGGAAGTTTGTACCCAAGTTATAATACGAATCCAATTGCGGCAGATGCCTCTGGAATGGGAAGTTCAGCAGTTGAATTGGCAGCTAAGATTAAACTCGGATGGAATATCGGAAATACTTTGGAAGCAACTGGAGGTGAAACCGCTTGGGGAAATCCAAAAGTTACCAAAGAGCTGATTGATGCTGTAAAAGCAAAAGGTTTCAATGCGATCCGTATTCCGTGTTCTTGGAATCAGAATTTAGAAAATGCTTCAACGGCAAAAATTAAAACCGAATGGCTGAACAGAGTGAAAGAAGTAGTGCGATACTGCGTGGATAATGATATGTATGTTTTGGTTAATATTCATTGGGACGGCGGATGGCTGGAAAACAATATTACCGAAGCTAAAAAAGTAGAAAACAACGCCAAACAAAAAGCTTTTTGGGAACAAATCGCAACACATTTAAGAGGTTTCGATGAGCATTTGCTTTTTGCAAGCGCCAACGAACCAGCGGTTGAAGATGCTGCTCAAATGGCGGTTTTAACTTCTTACCACCAAACTTTTATTGATGCAGTTCGTTCAACTGGAGGAAAAAATGCTTCTCGTGTTTTAGTCGTTCAAGGGCCGACAACAGATATCGAAAAAACAAACAAATTAATGACTACATTGCCAGTAGATAAAGTAACTGGCAGAATGATGGTCGAAGTGCATTATTATTCGCCTTGGAACTTTGCTGGTTTAACCAAAGATGAGACTTGGGGTAAAATGTTTTATTATTGGGGAACTGGTTTTCACTCTACAACCGATACAGAACGAAATGCCACTTGGGGAGAGGAAGCAGATTTGGAGAAAAACTTCAAATTAATGAAAACGCAGTTTGTAGATAAGGGAATTCCAGTTTTATTGGGAGAATTTGGAGCAATCCGAAGAACAACTTTAACGGGAGACGCTCTGACTTTGCACTTAAATTCAAGAGCTTATTATTTAAAAACAGTGGTAAAAACAGCAAAAGCAAACGGATTATTACCATTTTATTGGGATGAAGGAAGCATGGGAAACAACGGTTTCGGAATTTTCAATAGAAGCAATAATACTGTTTTTGATACTCAGGCTTTAAACGCCTTAATAGAAGGATTACAATAATAAATGTAGTTAACCACATAAGTGATATAAGTAAATTTAAACACAATATTAAATTAAAACTTAAATAACTTATATCACTTATATGGTTCAAAAAATATTTAAATTAGAAAAAATGAAAAAGAGTTTACTATTTATTTTTCTGATAATTAGTGTTTTGTCAAATGCTAATGTGAGAATGCCTTTAATATTCTCTGACGGAATGGTGCTTCAAAGAGACAAGCAAATCCCGATTTGGGGTTTTGCAGATCCAAATGAAAGTGTAGAAATTCACTTCAACAAACAAATTAAGAAAACACAAGCCGATAAAAACGGAAAATGGACAGTAAATTTAAGTCCAGAAAAAGCTGGTGGACCATTTGAATTAATCATTATTGGAAAAAATAAAATCACAATCAAAAATGTTTTGGTCGGCGAAGTTTGGATTTGCAGTGGTCAGTCGAATATGGAATTTCAGGTTTATAAAACCATGAATGCCGAAAAAGAAATTGCAGATTCTAATTATCCAATGATTCGTCATTTTGGTGTCGCCCAAGATTTAAGCGGCACTCCAAAAGACGATTTGAAACAAGGAAAATGGGAAGCAGCAAATAAAGAAACGGTTGGCAATTTTACAGCAGTGGGTTATTATTTCGCTAGAAAATTGTATGCAGAATTAAAAATCCCAATCGGAATCATCAATACTTCTTGGGGCGGAACAAACGTAGAAACCTGGACAAGCCGTGAAGCTTTTCAAAACAGCCCAGAATTCAAGGCCATGATTGCAGATGTTCCAGTGGTAGATATTTATTCGGTTTTTGAAATTTATAAGAAATCGGTTTTAGACAATCTTAAAAAGGTACAAGGTTTTGATGTTTCTCTTGAAAATGAAAATCAATTCAAAGATCTAAATTTTCAGGATAAAAACTGGCCGGAAATAAAAGTGCCTTCGCTTTGGGAAAATCAGCAGATTGGAAATATTGATGGAATTGTGTGGATGCGAAAAACAATTGTTTTAACAGCAGAACAAGCCAAAAAGGAAGCTGTTTTGCATTTAGCAAAAGTTGACGACGAAGACAAAACTTATGTCAATGGAGTTGAAGTTGGAACGAATAATCTTTGGGACAAACTACGAGTTTATAAAATTCCTGCAAATGTCTTGAAAGAAGGTACCAACGTAATAGCAGTTAGAATTACAGATTACAGCGGCGGCGGCGGAATCTATGGCGATCCAACTGATTTAAAAATCGATTTTAAAGACACAAACCTTCCGCTTGACGGACTTTGGAAGTTTAATGTTGTACAGGTAAAAATTGCAATTTCGCCAAACAGTTATCCTTCATTATTGTACAATGCCATGGTAAATCCGTTGGTTCCTTATGCGATGCAGGGCGTTTTGTGGTATCAGGGCGAAGCTAATGTTTGGAGAGCAGCAGAATATAAAAAGTCATTTCCGTTAATGATCAACGATTGGAGAACTAAATTCAAACAAGGAGATTTTCCTTTTTACTTTGTTCAATTGTCAACTTTCGACGAATTTGGGGGTAACAGTCAAAAAGGAAGCCGTTGGGCAGAACTTCGCGAAGCACAATCTGAAACTTTAAAATTGAAAAATACCGGAATGGTGGTTACAACCGATATTGGTAACGCAAAAGACATTCACCCAACAAACAAACAAGATATCGGTTTGCGTTTGGCGGCAGTTGCGATGAACAATATTTACGGTAAAAAGCAAGTTCACAGCGGGCCAACTTATAAGTCTCAAGAAATAAAAGGAAATCAGATCATTTTGACTTTTGATAACATTGGCAGTGGGCTATCAACGCCAAATAACGATGAATTAAAAGGCTTTGAAATAGCGGGTGCAGACAAAGTTTTTCATTCAGCGAAAGCGATAATTAAAGACAACAAAATCATTGTTTCAAGCGATAAAGTTCAAAATCCTGTAGCAGTTCATTACGGCTGGGCAGATGATGATACGGCAATCAATCTTTTCAATAAAGAAAAATTCCCTGCATCACCTTTCCGAACCGATAATTGGGAAATGATTACGGCGAATGAAAAATATAAGGTGAGTAAATAGTGATTAGTACTTAGTGAATATTAATTACTCCTTAGTAATTAGTGAGAAGTAAAAGGTAATTTGAACGGTTTTCGAAACTTGTTTGAATGAAAATAAATTAAAATGTTCCGTTAGGAACAATTCATCGGTAGAACGGATGAAATCCGTTGTAAAAAATTAACAATGCAATATTGTTCCGTAGGAACATCTGATTTCTATCCTAACAGGTTTCCAAAACCTGTTAGGTATGACATAGATTTTTATTAGTTTTAGATATTCAATAAATACCTAACAGGTTTTAAAAACCTGTTAGGATAAGATAATACAGATATGATAAAAAAAACATTTCTCATCTTACTTCTCACATCTTACTTTACAAACGTTTCTGCGCAATCTAAAAATGTTTTATGGTACAAGCAGCCTGCAGAATTCTTTGAGGAAAGCTTAGTTTTAGGAAATGGAAAAATGGGAGCAACCGTTTTTGGAGGCGCCAATTCGGATAAAATTTATTTGAATGATATTACGCTTTGGTCGGGCGAACCCGTAAATGCTAATATGAGTCCAGATGCGTATAAAAACATTCCAGCAATTCGGGAAGCTTTAAAAAACGAGAACTATAAACTGGCTGAAGAATTAAATAAAAAAGTTCAGGGAAAAAATTCAGAATCTTATGCTCCTTTGGGAACATTAGAAATCAATAATTCCGAAAAAGGAAAAGCAGTAAATTATCATCGGGAACTGGATCTTTCGAACGCGATTTCAAAAGTAAGTTACGAAATGGCCGGCATAAAATATACGCGTGAATATTTTGTTTCGGCTCCAGATCAAATAATGATCATCAAATTGACAGCCGATCAAAAAGGCGCTTTGAATTTTGATGTCAATTTAAAAAGTCTCTTAAAGTCAAATGTTGAAGTAAGAAACAATATTTTGGTTCTAACAGGTTCTGCGCCAATTCATGAAAATGCTGGATATACCGTTTTACCAAAATATTTAGACATAAAAGAAAGAGGAACAAGATTTACGACTTTAATCCAAATCAAAAAAACTGATGGAAAAGTTACAAGTTCGAGAGAATCTTTAAGTTTAAAAGATGCAACAGAAGCTATTATTTATGTTTCTGTTGCCACAAGTTTTAATGGTTTTGATAAAAATCCCGCAACAGAAGGTTTAGACGATGTGTCAATTGCATTGCAAAATTTAAACAAAGCGTATGCAAAACCATTCGATAAACTAAAAGAATCCCATATTGCCGATTATCAAAAATTCTTTAATCGTGTAAATTTAGATTTAGGAAAAACAACCGCTCCAGATGTACCAACAGACGAACGTTTATTGCGCTACGCTGACGGAAAAGAAGATAAAAATCTAGAAATTTTGTATTTCAATTTCGGACGTTATCTGCTAATTAGTTCGTCAAGAACTTTGGGCGTTCCGGCCAATTTGCAAGGACTTTGGAATCCGCATTTGAGTCCGCCTTGGAGTAGTAATTATACCATGAATATTAATCTGGAAGAAAATTATTGGCTGGCAGAAAACACCAATCTTTCCGAAATGCATTCGTCACTTTTGAGTTTCATTAAAAATCTTTCGGTAACAGGAAAAATTACGGCTAAGACTTTTTATGGAGTAAATAAAGGCTGGGCAGCGGCACATAACTCAGATATTTGGGCAATGACCAATCCAGTTGGGCAATTTGGAAAAGAAGACCCAATGTGGGCTTGCTGGCCAATGGCGGGCGCTTGGTTGAGCACACACATTTGGGAACATTACACTTTTACACAAGATTTAGCCTATTTGAAAAAAGAAGGATATCCGTTAATGAAAGGCGCAGCCGAATTTTGTTTGGGCTGGCTTGTAACAGATAAAAACGGCAATCTTATTACATCGCCTTCGACTTCGCCAGAAAATCAATATAAACTGGCAGATGGTTTTGTCGGAGCGACTTTATACGGCGGAACAGCCGATTTGGCTATGATTCGTGAATGTTTTGATAAAACGATAAAAGCTTCAAAAGTACTGAATACAGATGCTGATTTTAGAGCAAAATTAGAAACAGCGCTTGCAAAGCTTTATCCGTATCAAATTGGTAAAAAAGGAAATCTTCAGGAGTGGTATTTTGATTGGGATGATAATGATCCAAAACACCGCCATCAATCGCAGTTATTTGGACTTTTCCCTGGCGATCACATTACGCCTATAAAAACACCTGATTTGGCTGAAGCTTCAAGAAAGACTTTAGAAATAAAAGGCGATGAAACTACAGGCTGGTCAAAAGGCTGGAGAATTAATCTTTGGGCGAGACTTTGGGACGGAAATCGTGCTTATAAAATGTATCGTGAATTACTTCGCTATGTTGATCCCGATGGAAAGAAAACAGAAAAACCAAGAAGAGGAGGAGGAACATACCCGAATTTATTCGACGCGCATCCGCCATTTCAAATTGATGGTAATTTTGGAGGCGCAGCGGCGGTTGCCGAGATGTTGGTGCAGTCTGATGAAAATGAAATTCGATTATTGCCTGCTTTACCAGATGCTTGGTCAGAAGGTTCTGTAAGCGGTATCTGCGCAAGAGGAGGATTCGAAATTGAAATGACTTGGAATAATAAAAAACTGGAAAAAGTAATTATTTCTTCTAAAAATGGAGGAAAAACAACTTTGATTTATGGAGATAAAAAACAAGAAATTGTTTTGAAAAAAGGAGAAAACCTAGAAATCA
This sequence comes from Flavobacterium sp. SORGH_AS_0622, assembly GCF_030818825.1. NCBI lineage: Bacteria > Pseudomonadati > Bacteroidota > Flavobacteriia > Flavobacteriales > Flavobacteriaceae > Flavobacterium > Flavobacterium sp. SORGH_AS_0622. Next base: position 4,840,484 of record NZ_JAUTAX010000001.1, on the reverse strand, counting down.
AATTCTAAATAGTATTTTTAGAAAAGTTTCGGAGAAGCGAAATATTTATAGAAAAAATATTATCTAGATTGTAAAAAAGCTCCAGAGCAGCGAAATATATGGTCGCTCCGCTGGAGCTTTTTTACATTCGCACGATTTAAATTTCTATAAATATTTTGCCTCTCTGAGGCATTATTGAAATCAGTAAATTATTAAAAAATAAGAAACCCGACAGTCTCGAAGCCTCGGGATAAAACCTGTCGGGTTTGAGATATGAATTATTCTTTTTCAGATTCAGAAGTTTCTTTTTCTTGTGGTTTTTCAGAATGTTCCTTTTTAAAAGTCTCGTACCATTTTTCAATCGACGGATAAACAAAAGCAGCAACTTTCTTTACTGGATTATAAAAAATATAATTGTCTAAAGTTTCTTTTTTAGCGAAAGTATTATTGAAGTTTATTTTTTCAAACAAAGCGATAAAAATACTTAGAATAAGAATGGTTTTTAAAACCCTGAAAAGACCTCCTCCTAATTTGTTCATCCAGCCAAGCATGGCAAAATCGGCAATTCCGGTTAATATTTTGGCTAGAAAATAAACACCAATTACAACTAGAATAAAAGTTAAGATAAAAGCCGTAAGCTGAATATTTGTTGGATTCCAAGAAACATGTTTTGAAATCATTCCAGTCATTAAAGAAGAAAATTTAATGGCAAGATAAATTCCTAATAATAGCGAAATAAAAGAAGCAACTTCTACAAAAAGTCCATTTTTAATTCCTTTGTATAAACTAAAAGCCAGAAGTGCGGCAACAATAATATCAAAAAAACTCATTATTTTGGTGTATTAAATAAAGGCGCAAATATATGTTTTTTTAAGGTTCAGAGGTGCAGAGAGACAAAGGTTCATGACTTTGATGGCAAATGTAATTTTATGTGTTTAATTTTTTTTAGGCACATTGAATTTGAACTATGTATCTTTGCAAATCAAATTTAGAATACAGATTGTAATTCTGCCCCCCTTCAGAATTGAATTTTTGAGCAATCTTATCTAAAATCAACAATCTAAAATCATACAATGTCTAGAGATACACAATTAAAAGAGCGATGGGAAAAGCTCGTTGAAATACTATCTAATCAGTTTTCGCAAGGCGAAGATTTAGATTTGGATGCCATTATTTACCTAATAGGAGTTCAGGAGCTCGGAAAATTGCACCGCGAATTCAAAAAAGATGAAAAACTCAACCTAATGCACATCGCCATCTGCAGACTGCTTGAGCCTTACGGATTTTATGAATTCGATTTTTTTGACGCTGAAGGATGGCCGCATTACAAAGTAAAAGAAGAATTGCCGCCATTAAAAGCAGGAGAACAATCGGTTTTAATGAAGGAAGCAATTGTAAATTATTTTTTAGAAAGAAAACTTATTGAATAGTCCCGACACTTCGGGATTAGTTTACAGTTGCAGTCTCAGTTTTCAGTGTTTGAGACTGTAAACTGTCACTGAAAACTGAGACTAAAATTAAAAAAATGTGCAGATACGCTATGACATCTTATAAACCTCATTATGCTTGTTTTAATTGTCGAAAAACATTTAAAAGAAGATTGATGAGTGATATTAAAAAAGGAGAAAAATCCGTTTTTGAAGCCAAATGTCCAGAGTGTGCAGAATTAATGGCGAGTATGGGACTAGATTTTGAATCGCCTAAAAAAGACGATGTCAAAAAATGGAAACATCTTAAAAGCTTATATTCAGTTGGAATTACATTTCATTCCTGTGGCTGCAGCGGCCCAGGTTATATTCCGAATTCAAAAGAAAAAATAATTGAATATTTTGAAGAGATTAAAAAAAGATATCTTGAAAATATGGATTTTTGGCGCACTAGAATCGAACCCACAACAAAACAAGAAAAAGAACGGGATTTAAATAAAAACGGGCATAAATTAAGCAGTATTTCTCCTAATTACAAAAAGGAAATAGTAACCAATCAAGAAGGTTTAGATTATTGGCATGTAAAGATTAAACAAGTTGAAGAAAAGTTAAATCTCATAAAATAATTTACGGAAAACCTAAAACTGCGACTGTGACTGCACACTTTAAACTAAAAACACTAAATTTGTATCTCAATTATTGAAGGAAAATGATAGATAAGATAAAACAACATATAGAGGAAGCCAAAGCCTTTAATGATAAAAATAAAGAATCTTTAGAACAATTCCGTATTAAATATTTAGGCAGTAAAGGTTTATTGAAAGAACTTTTTACTGAATTTAAAAATATTCCAAACGATCAGAAAAAGGATTTTGGACAGGTTATAAATACTTTAAAAGCGGTTGCCGAAGAAAAAGTAAGAGTTATTCAGGAAGAACTTGAAAGCAAAGAGGAATCAAAAGGTATTTTTGGTGATTTGACTCGTGCTGCAGAACCAGTAATTATTGGTTCGCGCCACCCGATTTCTATCGTTAAAAATCAGATTATAGATATTTTTGCTAATATCGGATTCAATGTTTCTGAGGGACCAGAAATTGAAGACGACTGGCATAACTTTACGGCATTAAATTTACCAGAATACCATCCGGCGCGTGATATGCAGGATACATTTTTCATTCAGACTAATCCTGATGTGTTATTGCGTACGCATACGTCATCAGTTCAGGTGCGTTATATGGAAAATCACAAACCGCCAATTCGTACAATTTCTCCAGGACGTGTTTTCCGTAACGAAGCAATTTCATCTCGTTCTCATTGTATTTTCCATCAAGTGGAAGGATTGTACATTGATAAAGATGTATCTTTTGCCGACTTGAAACAGACATTACTTTATTTCACAAAAGAAATGTTCGGAAAATCTAAGATTCGTCTTCGTCCGTCTTATTTCCCATTTACAGAGCCAAGTGCTGAAATTGATATCTATTGGGGTTTAAAAACCGAAACCGATTACAGAATCACAAAAGGAACTGGATGGCTTGAAATTGGAGGCTGCGGAATGGTAGATCCAAACGTTTTGAAAAATTGTGATATCAATCCAGATGAATTCAACGGTTTTGCTTTCGGAATGGGAGTAGAGAGCGTATTGCAATGCTTTTATACCAAATTGGAGATATCCGTATGTTCTATGAAAACGATGTTCGTTTCTTAGAGCAGTTCAAATCAAATATATAATTTGCAATTTTAGATTTTAGAATGTAGATTTTAGATTATTCTGTTGTCAAATGTAATGTCATAATATAATAAACCTTTGTTGAAGTTTAGGCTTTGACAAAGGTTTTAAAGCTTTTAATAAAAATGAAAAAAGATATAATAATTCCAGAAGTTGAAAACGTATTTCTTGCCGCAGTGCAGGAATGGAGCGACGATTTTATGGAAAAAGTATGGTACGCTTATTTAGTTAATGATAGTGACTTTAACTTAGACAGCGTTATGGTGGTTTCAAAAGCATTTGGAACTATCGATGGCGAAATGAAAAAAACTTCAATTCTACGTCATGCTTTTGTTGAAGTTCCCGCTGTTTCTGTGGTGAAAATCGAAATGATAGAAAAAAGTCTTTTAGTTTTGAACAACGAATTTATGGTGACATTCTTCATTGGAAACACTTTATACGATAAGAAATTCATTTTCAAATCGAACTTAATCAACGAAAACAATACGGAAGAAGTGCCGATTCTTTTTGTTGAAGGTGTGATGGTGAAGTAGAGTGCTAAAGAAGCAAGAAGCAAGAGGATAGAATTAAGAGAATAGAATAAAGAAGAAAGAGCCAAGACTGAAATTCAGTTTGGCTCTTTTTTATTTCAGTATTTTTTTCTTTTGCCTCTTTATTCTTGCTTCTATTTTCTAAAATTTAATCTAAAGATTCCGTTAATTTCTTGAAAACCGTTTTTGCATCTTTCCCTTCGTACAGAACAGCGTAAACAGCGTCGATAATTGGTGTTTTTGCTCCGTAGCCTTGATTTAGTTTATACGCACTTTTTGTTGCATAATAACCTTCTGCAACCATGCTCATTTCCATCATGGCACTTTTTACAGTATATCCTTTTCCAATCATATTTCCGAACATTCTGTTTCTAGAGAAAACAGAATAACCTGTAACTAATAAATCGCCTAAATAGGCAGAGTCATTAATGTTACGTTTCATTTTATGTACTTTACGGATGAATTTTTTCATTTCACGGATTCCGTTACTCATCATTACCGATTGGAAATTGTCTCCATATCCTAAACCGTGAGCGATTCCGGCAGCAATTGCGTAAATATTTTTTAGCATTGCCGCATATTCAGTACCAATAATATCATCTGAAATTTTGGCTTTAATATAATTTCCTGAAAGTGATTTTGCAACAATGCAAGCTTTTTCTGGATCTCCGCAGGCAATTGTTAAGTACGAAAGTCTTTCTAAAGCAACTTCTTCTGCGTGGCAAGGACCAGTGATAACTCCAATATTATAATAAGGAATATCATATTGAATATGAAAATGCTCACCTACAATTAAACTTGTCTCTGGAACAATTCCTTTAATAGCAGAAAAAATAATTTTATCAGCCAAAGAAACAGTCATATTTTTTAATTCCGCATCTAAAAAAGCAGATGGAATGGCAAAAATGATATAATCTGCGTATTCAATTGCTTCATTTATGTTATTGGTCAATTTAAGCTTATTGGTGTCAAATTCAACAGAACTTAAATAATTTGGATTGTGTTTGTATTTCTGAATATGTTCGATCGCAGAATCATTACGCATGTACCACGCAATTTCTGAAAGATTAACGCATAACATTTTTGCAATTGCCGTTGCCCAGCTTCCTCCTCCAATTACTGCAAATTTTAATTTTTCGCTCATTATTTTAATAATTTAAGACAAAAGTACTTAATAATGTGCTAATAAAGCAAAGACTGATTTAAGAAATTTATCAAATGATTCTTCTGTACATTTTGAGATAACATTAAAAGAGTTGAATTTCAGGATATATTTCGTCTCTTAAAATTAAAATTCCTCTAAAAATATTTTTTTAAAGTAAATTCTTTCAATTTAAATGTATGGTTAAAGAAAATTAAAAAAGGTAAATAATCGAAAAGCCTGAATATAAAGGGAATTAGTATTGTGAATCTAATTTAAATGAAAAAATATTTTGATCCTACACAATAAAACATGAAAAGGCACGTTGTAAGTTTTTATAAATTAGAATTTTAATGAATTTAAAAAGAATTGAGTTAGTTAGTTTTGTTTTAGTATTTTAAAAAGGCGTTCCTAAACTTGTTAAGAACGCCTTTTTTAATGAAATTCCAATAAAAAAATCCAAATTCCAAAAGTAGATTGGAATTTGGATTTTTTTAAATTTGGATTTATCTTTAGTAAGAAAGCTCCACAATCGATTTTACTTTATCTAAAGTTACCAATTGGTTTTCGCCTAAGCCTTTCCAGCCTCTTTCGTCAAAACGATTTACGATAAAATCTGCAGTATTGGAATAATCTTGTGTGTATTGAGAAAGTTTGGTATCCATTCCCATTGTATGGAAAAACTCAACTGTTTTGTTAATTGCTTCTTTTGCCACTTCTTCATCAGAACCAGAAAGATTAAAAATACGTCTTCCGTATTGGGCTAATTTTCCTTTTTTAGTTTCAAACATTACATTGTACAAACTTGGACCAATAATTGCCAAAGTTCTTGCGTGATCAATTCCATAAAGTGCTGTTAATTCGTGGCCAATCATGTGAGTTGCCCAATCGCTTGGAACGCCTTTTTGAATCAACCCGTTTAGAGCCATAGTACAGCTCCACATAAAGTTAGAAGCCAAAGTATAATCTGTTGGATTTTCGACAACTCCTGGGCCAACTTCAATTAAAGTCTGTAGAATTCCCTCTGCAATTCTGTCTTGGAGAAAACCTTCGTGTGGATAAGTTAAATATTGCTCCATTACGTGGGTATAAGCGTCTACAACTCCGTTCTGAATTTGTCTTTTTGGTAAAGATGCAATTACATTTGGATCGCAAATTGAGAATACTGGAAATAAAGCACTTCCGCCAGAAGCTAGTTTTTCTTGAGTAGCTTCGATTGTTACCACGTATCCAGAATTCATTTCGCTTCCTGTTGCTGGGAGAGTCAAAACAGTCCCAAAAGGCATAGCATTTTCTTTAATTAGAATACGTTTTAGCAGAATATCAATCGGGTTTCCTTCAAAATTAACTGCTGCTGAAATAAACTTTACACCGTCAATAACAGATCCTCCACCTACGGCCAGAATAAAGTCGACTTTTTCTGCTTTGATAACATCAACCGCTTTCATTAAAGTTTCAAAATGCGGATTTGGTTCAATGCCGCCAAATTCAACAATTTCAAAACCTTTTAAGTTAGCGATTACTTGATCGTAAATTCCGTTTTTAAAAATACTTCCGCCACCGTACGCCAAAAGAATTTTAGCGTCTTTTGGAACTAAAGTCGAAAGTTTCGCAATTTGTCCTTTCCCGAAGATTAAATTCGTCGGATTATATAATTCAAAGTTGAGCATTTTTTTTAGGGTTCTAAGTTGCTAAGATTCTGAGGTTATAAGGTTTTCCTTTTTAGGCTTAGCAGCATGTTATTTAATTTTTTTAACATTCTGGGTTGCAAAGATTCTGAGCTGCTAAGCCCCAAAGTTTGTAAAACCTTAGCATCTTAGCACCTCAGAATCTCAGAACCTTTATTTCAATTCTTGTAATAATTTTCCAGCTACTAGTTTAGACGATGCAGGATTTTGACCTGTAATCAAAAGTCCGTCTGCAACTGCATAAGGCTGCCAGTTTTCACCTTTAGAAAATTTAGCACCATTTTGTGTTAAAGCATCCTCCAATAAAAACGGAACCACTTTTGTCAAACCAACCGCTTCTTCTTCTGTATTGGTAAAACCAGTTACTTTTTTACCTTTTACCAAGTATTCACCTTTAACTTTTACGTTTTTCAAAACCGCAGGAGCATGGCAAACAAAAGCTACTGGTTTATTATTCGTATAAAAAGCTTCGATTAAAGCGATAGAGTTTTTGTCTTCAACTAAATCCCAAAGCGGACCGTGTCCTCCAGGGTAGAAAACAGCATCGTAATCTTTTTGGTTAACGGTTGAAAGTTTTAAAGTATTTTTTAATTTTTCCTGTAAAGTTTTATCAGCGCCAAAACGTTTCGTGTCTTCAGTTGCTGATGCAGGATCTGCACTTTTCGGGTCAATTGGCGGCTGTCCTCCAAGCGGAGAAGCAATTGTAATTTCAACTCCTTGATCTAACAATTCATAGTAAGGCGCAGCAAATTCTTCTGACCAAAATCCTGTTTTTTCTCCTGTATTGCCCAGTTTATCGTTACTGGTTACAACAAATAATACTTTTTTCATACTTTTTTTATTTGATTTTTGCGCCACAGCAGAAATGCCTGTCGCTGTAAATGCAATTATTGCGAGTAAAGCTATTTTTTTCATAATATTAAATTTTAAACAAATTTACGGCTTAAGTGATATCAGTAAAAATAAAATAAACTATGTTTGTTATAAATAAATTTATGTCATGGTAAATCTAGAATGGTACAGAACATTTAAAGCAGTTTATAAAAACGGTAATTTTTCGGTAGCGGCAAAGGAGTTATTTATGAGCCAGCCTGCCGTAAGTCAGCAGATTTCAATGCTCGAAGCGCATGTTGGTAATAAATTGTTTAATAGAAAATCAAAAGGCGTTGAACCAACCGAATACGCTAAGTTACTGAATAATTTGATTATAGATGCGCTAGATCGCCTCGAAAGTGTCGAAGCTGGTTTCAGGGCAAAAGCCGAAGATGCGAATAGATTGATTTCGGTTGGAATTTCAAAACATCTTTTTAATTGCGTTGGAGATCTTCTTATTTCAAAGTTTGATTTGATCGATTTTACTTTTGCAGAAAACGATGAACTTTTTGCCTTAGTAGACGCCAAAAAACTTGATTTTGCCATTACCACAAAAAGGTTTGATACATTTGATACGACTTATGAAATTGTCGGAAAAATTAAATTGATAATGGTTGCCCCGACAAATTTGGACATAACAGATTTCCGCCAGAAATTAAAAGCAGACAATTTTACCGAAATAGAACAATGGCTGAACGGACAGAAATGGTACAGTCATGATGCTAGAATTCCGCATATAAAATTATTTTGGCTTCATGCTTTTAATAAAAAAAGACCGTCTATGGTGCCTAATTATATTATTCCATCAGAATCTGAGATGTTGAAACTTCTCTCTAAACATGATGGAGTAGCAGTAACATGGAATTGTAATGCGAGAAAATTAATAAAAGAAAATAAATTGCAATTGTTATGGAACAGTTTTCACGTTCCAGAGGAGTTTGTGTATTTATTAGCGCCCAAGAATAATAATTTGAAATCTTTTTTTGATATTATTGAGAAAGAACTCAAAATGTTCTTCGGCAATAGAATGTAGTTTTTTGTTTGCGATTTCGAAGTATTCAATAAAGCAATAACTTTGAGTAAATTAAACTCCTATAAATAAGATTGATTATGAGAAAGATAACAACCATTTTAGTACTTGTTACAGTTTTGTTTATTAGTAATTCATGCAGTAAACATGACGATGAAGTAATTATTGATTGTCTAGCGGAATCTATTTACATTAAAATACATAATTCTACAGATACTAGTAATCCGAAATTAATGAATTATTCCGTTGAATATACTGGAACAGGAACGCTAAGTTCTGTAAAATGGAGCTTTGGAGATGGAACTGTGGCAACAGGAGCTGCGGTTACGCATACTTATGCTGCTGCTGGCGAATATACAGCAACGGCTGCGGTAACAATTAAAAAAGACGGTTCAGAATGTACTTCCAGTCCAAAACGAACGGTTACAATAAATTAGAATAAGAAGATAAAAGATACTACTTATGAGCCAATTTTATAATTTAAGCTTTTGCATTAGATTATAAAATTGGCTCTCATTCGTTATATTTGTTCGATATGATTTTATAATATGAAAGAATTACAAAATATTAGAATAGCTGTAGATGCTATTGTTTTTGGTTACAAAAGCAATGGTTTGTATGTGCTTTTAATCCAGCAGCAATTTGGTTCTTCAGAAAAATATTGGGCTTTGCCAGGCGGTTTAGTTCAAGATAATGAATCTTTGAGTGATGCAGTTATTCGGGAATTGCATGAAGAAACAAATGTACAGCTAACTTTTATGGAGCAATTGTACACTTTTGGAGATGATATTAATCGAGATTCTAGAAATCGTGTTATTTCTGTTGCTTATTATGCATTGGTTGACGCTTCAAACTTAGAAATTAAAGCTAATACTGACGCCGAAAAAGTGCAATGGTTTAAAATTGATGAAATTCCGCCTTTGGCATTCGATCATAATTTAATCTTAGAAAAAGGAATTCAGAGACTAAAAGCAAAGCTGACTTACGAGCCAATTGGTTTCGATTTACTTCCTGAAGAATTCTTGTTTTCTGATCTCGAAAATCTGTATTGTACCATTTTAGAAAAAGAAATTGATCGACGAAATTTCAGAAAAAAAATACTCAGCTACGGTATTTTAGAACAAACAGAAAATTTTTCGCCCATAAAAACAGGTCGTCCTGCCAAACTTTTTAGGTTTAATAAGTTGAAATATAACGAATTAACTAAAGAAGGTTTTCACTTCGAAATAAAGTTTGCGTAATTTTTACACAAAATAAATTGTTTATTTAAAATTTAATCCTACATTTGCGTATAATTAACGCAAACTAAAAAACTATGATACTAAATCTCGACCCCAAATTCGCTCCTTTTCAAAATCAGGAAGAAATCAAATTTCAAAGTTTTACTTTCTCTGGAGGAGAACCACACATTAAAATCAATCCGGATTTCGACAGAAATCAGAAAATAACAATCACGCACCGATTAAATTCATTCAATGATTTAGGTTTATTGTGCATTACAGTTGATGCATTGCGAAGAATGGACGTAAAAATTATCGATCTCTTTATTCCGTATTTTCCAGCTGCGAGACAAGATCGTGTTATGATTCCGGGCGAACCTTTATCTGTAAAAGTGTATGCCGATATCATAAATGCTTTACAATTGAATAAAGTTTTTGTTTTTGATGCACACTCTGAAGTGACTCCAGCCTTATTGAATAATTCTACTGTAATTCCAAACTATACTTTTATTAGAGAAGTATTAAATAGAATTGGTGAAAACGTAAAACTAATTTCTCCAGACGGTGGCGCACTTAAAAAAATCTACAAAGTCTCTGAATTTTTAGGAGGTGCTGAAGTTGTAGAATGCAGTAAAAGTCGCGACGTAAAAACCGGAAAACTATCTGGATTTAAAGTCTATGAAGACGATTTAAACGGAATCGATTGTTTAATTGTAGATGACATTTGCGACGGTGGCGGGACTTTTGTTGGTTTGGCTGAAGAATTAAAAAACAAAAATGCCGGCAAATTATACTTAGCCGTAAGCCACGGAATTTTTAATAAAGGTTTTGAAGTTTTAAACTGCTTCGATGCCATTTTTACAACCAATTCAGTAAAAGACTTTGAAGGCGAAAGCGTTCACGTGATAAAGTTAGATCAACTAATTTGAGAAGTTTCAAGTTTCAGGTTTCAAGTTCTTGACGTAACCTGAAACTTGAAACCTGAAACCTGAAACAAAAAAACTAAAAAAATGCTATTAACCGTTTCAGATTTAATTTCAAAATTTCAAGTCCAGCATGCAACTTGAAACATGAAACAAAGAAAACCTGAAACAAAAACCACAAAACAATGAGCGATTTAAAACCAAGATTTATTGAATCTTTAAAAAGAAACAATGATCAGATAAGAGAAGACAGGGCCAAAACGATTGGCGAAGATTCTGAATTAATATACAGACGTCGAGTTGAAGACATTGAACTTAAAATAAAAAGACTCGAAAGGGAACAAGAAGGATTGATAGATATTAGTCCGCTGGATAAAAACAGTTTAACCTTTGCCGATTTTCAGCCAGAAGCTTTTGTACAGAAAGATATGGAACTTTCGCTGACCATCAGAAATTTGAATATCCAGTTTGAAGTAACAAAAAAGAGATTTGAGTATTTATTTGGTAAAACATTTTAGTTATGGGAGGTACAAGATATGATTTCGGTGCTCGTGAAGACAGAGCAAAAAAAGTAGGTTATGCCAGCAAATCAGCTAGTGAGATATTTACACAGAATGCTTTACGAATGGCGCATGAGTCTATGAATCCGAATGGCGTGATTTTTAGAGAAGCAAGAGATTCTGATGTTCATCCAAACACAGTCCCAATTATTTTAGGATTGGATGTTACAGGAAGTATGGGACATATTCCGCACGAACTGATAAAAGAAGGACTTCCAAAATTAATGGGAGGAATTATTCAGGGCGGCGTTCCTGATCCGGCACTTTTATTTTTAGGAATCGGTGATCACGAATGCGACAGATATCCGCTTCAGGTTGGACAATTTGAATCTGGAGATGAAGAACTCGATATGTGGCTTACGAGAACTTACATTGAAGGTGGAGGCGGAGGAAACGCTGGAGAAAGTTATCTTTTAGCGTGGTATTTTGCCGCTTTTCATACTAAAATAGACGCTTTCGAAAAAAGAGGTCAAAAAGGATTGTTGTTTACTGTTGGCGATGAACCAGGTTTGAAAACACTTCCAGCGTCAGCAATAAAAGAAATTATGGGTCAGGGACAACAGACTTATACACATCTTGAATTATTAGCAGAAGCCCAAAAAAGATACGATGTATACCATATAAGTGTACTGCATTCCGGACAAGCGATTAATGCCGATGTAGAATGGAAAGAACTGTTAGGACAAAATTGTTTGTCTATTGAAGATCACAGAGAAATTCCAAACGTAATTAAAAAGATTATCTGTGATAAACACAAAAGTTCTGGTTTAGGAACCATACCAGTTTCTGATGCAAATGATACAGGTTTAAATAATATCGAAATGCTTTAAAAAACTCTGCGTCTTTGCGAGATTAAAAAATAAATAAAAAATGAAAACAGCGCAAATAGTTATAGGTTTAGGATTTGGTGATGAAGGAAAAGGCATAACAACAGATTTTCTGGCAAAACAAAACCCTGAATCTATAGTTATTCGCTTTTCAGGAGGACAACAAGCCGCGCATACGGTTATGATTGATGATAAAAAACACGTTCATTCGAGTTTTGCGAGCGGCGCACTTCGCGGTCTTCCGTCTTATTACAGCGAACACTGTACAATTCATCCGCTTTTTTTATACAATGAAAAAGAAGAATTAAAAGAAAAAAATGCTAATCTGGATTTGTATATCCATCCGTTAGCAAAAGTTACAACTCCGTTTGATGTTTGGCACAACCGTGGAAACGTAAGAAACATAGATCACGGAACCTGCGGAAAAGGCATTGGTTCAACCATGAAAAGAAACGAAGGACCGTACAAATTATTTGCGATTGATTTGATTGCGCCGCGAGAAATGCTTTTAGAAAAATTAAATCAAATTGCCAATTACTACGGCTTTTTAAACGAGCCCGATATCGATCAGGAAGTTCAGGCATACCTTGAAGCAGTCGATAAAATAAAATGGAATATTGTTGATTATAGTTTTCTTTCAAAATATAATAATTTAATTTTTGAAGGAAGCCAGGGAATTCTTCTCGACATGGATCATGGTGTTTTCCCGAATGTTACTTATGCGAATACAACTTCAAAAAATGCAATTGAAATCTGCAATAAACTAAATATTGATGAAGTAAACATTTTTTACGTAACCAGAAGTTATACCACAAGACACGGTCACGGCTGGATGCCTAATGAAGGAGAAATACAATTAAAAAACAATGAAGAAGAAACTTGTGTTTTCAACGAATATCAAAAACACCTGAGATTTGGGAATCTTGATTATGATTTGCTGAATTACGCTTTGAAATTAGATGCTGCTTATAGTCAAATGGCAAAAAGAAATTTGGTTGTAACCTGTATGGATCAATTAGAAAAGGATTATGAATTTGAAAACCTGACAACAGATTTCGAGACCATTTACGGATCATTTTCACCAGATTCAAAAGATTTTAAAGAGATCACTTCTTTGTTTCAATAACAGAAAAATGAAATATAAAAATGAAAGTCTAAATTTTTGTAGGATCGAAGTTAGGGATGAATTGATATAAAATTAAAGAAGAACCAATGTTTGGTAGGAACATTTCATTGGTAGAAAAAATATCGCTCGCTAGCAGTTACGTTCATTCGAACGTTTAAGGGTCGGAATAAAAAAAATGAAAATGAATGAAAAAGAAACAAAAAGCATCAGCAAATTTTTAAGTCTGGTGCTTAGACATTCTCCAGAAAAAATCGGATTAAAATTAGATGAAAACGGTTGGGCAGATGTCAACGAATTAATAGAAAAATGTACTAAAAAAGGAAACCGTCTCGACGCTGAACTTTTAGATTACGTAGTAGAAAATAACGATAAAAAGCGTTTTGCATTTAATGAAGACAAAACGAAAATCAGAGCAAGTCAGGGACATTCTATTTCAGTTGACTTAAATTTAACAGAAACAGAACCTTCAGAGTATTTATACCACGGAACGGTTGGGAAGTTTATAGAAAGTATTCAGAAAGAAGGTTTACAAAAAATGAGCCGTCAGCATGTTCATCTTTCAAAAGATAGAGAAACAGCTGTGAAAGTAGGAAGTAGAAGAGGAATTCCTCAAATTTTGAGCATAAGAAGCGGTCAAATGCACAGAGATGGATTTAAATTTTATTTATCTGAAAATAATGTTTGGCTTACTGATGAAGTTCCCACAAAATATATCGATTTTTGATGTCATTATAATTAATTAAATTAACTAAAAAATATATGAACCCACTATTATTAACCGACGGTTACAAAGTTGACCACAGAAGACAATACCCAGACGGAACAACATTAGTATATTCTAACTGGACACCACGAAAATCAAGAATTGAAGGTCTTGATGAGGTTGTATTTTTCGGATTGCAATATTTCATCAAAAAATATATTATTCATGACTTTGAAGAGTATTTCTTCAAAAAATCAAAAGAAGAAGTAGTTCAAAAATACGCACGCAGAATCAATAATTATTTGGGCGAAAACCAAGTTGGTACAAAACATATTGAAGATTTACACGACCTAGGATATATTCCGATGGTGTTTAAAGCTTTGCCAGAAGGAGCAAGTGTTCCTTTGAGAGTTCCAATGTTTACGATGTACAATACAATTCCAGAGTTTTTCTGGCTGACGAATTATTTCGAAACATTACTTTCAGCAGTTGTTTGGCTTCCTTGCAATTCAGCTACAATTGCAAAAGAATACAGAAAAGTTTTAGACAAATATGCAGCAGAAACTTCTTCTGTTCCAGAATTTGTAGATTGGCAGGCACACGATTTCTCAATGCGAGGAATGGGTGGAATAGAAGCCGCAATAACATCAGCAGCTGGACATTTATTAAGTTTTACAGGTTCTGATACGATTCCGGTAATCGATTTTTTAGAAGAATATTATAATGCCAATTCAGATTTAGAACTTGTAGCAGGTTCAGTTGCCGCAACAGAACATTCTGTAATGTGCATGGGAACTACAGAAGGCGAGTATGAAACATTTAAAAGATTAATTACAGAAGTATATCCAAAAGGAATCGTTTCTATCGTTTCTGATACTTGGGATTTATGGAAAGTTTTAACCGATTATCTTCCGAGATTAAAAGAAGAAATTGTTTCAAGAGAAGGTAAAGTCGTAATTCGTCCTGACAGCGGTGATCCAGTTGATATTATCTGCGGAAATCCGAACGGAAAAACGGAACAAGAGAAAAAAGGCGTTATCGAATTGCTTTGGGATGTTTTTGGAGGAACTACAAATACTAAAGGATTTAAAGAATTAGTTCCGCAAATTGGAGCAATTTACGGCGACAGTATTACGGTGGCGAGAGCGACTCAGATCTGCGAAAGATTGAAAGCAAAAGGTTTTGCTTCTACCAATGTAGTTCTAGGAATCGGATCTTTTACTTACCAATATAATACACGAGATACTTTCGGATTTGCCATGAAAGCAACTTACGGAGAAGTAAATGGTGAGGGAAGAGCAATCTTCAAAGATCCAATTACAGATGACGGAACTAAAAAATCTGCCAAAGGATTAATGAAAATTGATTTAATCGATGGCAAGTATCATTTAACAGATAATGTTTCTTGGGAAGAAGAAAAACAGGGCGAATTGAAGGAGGTTTTCAGAGACGGAAAACTTTTGGTAGATCAATCGCTAAGCGAGATTAGAAGCCGAGTTAAAAGTGAAGTTAATGTTGAAGCATAATAATAAGCAAAAGCCTGAACGTAAGTTCAGGTTTTTTTGTGTAATTAATTTTATCAAAAACAATATTTTATATTCCGTAGGAATATCTCATCGGTAGAAAAAAATAGTATCTTTTTTGCGTTGTGTCCTGTAGGGACACTTGTTTTTATGGAAATGGCAAACCTCATTAATCAAACGTTCCTACGGAACGCATCATCATAATTCAAATTTAATTCTACCGATGATACATTCCTACGGAATGATTTTTTAAAATAAAAAACCTCCAGTTAAAACTGAAGGCAATTCAAGTTGTTTATTTTTTATAAAAATTATTATGGTCAATATATTCCCAAACTTTCGGTAGTAATAACGGCTGAATATTTTTACCTTCTTTTATGCTGTTTCGAATAAAAGTCGAAGAAATCTCTACAATTGGCGCATCGATTACATGAATTTTTGGATGCGATTTTAATTCCGTATTCTCAGGTTCATCAGAAATACGCGGATAGACATAGATGTCATGGTTTTCGAGAATCACTTCATAGTTTTTCCACTTATGAAGCGTTTTCAAATTATCTTCGCCCATTATCAAAGAGAATTCATGATTGGCATATTTCTCTTGTAAATGAGCTAAAGTAATTACCGTATAATTCGGCTGAGGTAACTTGAACTCAATATCTGATGGTTTAATTTTTGGATAATCTTCTGTTGCGAGATAAACCATTTGCAAACGATGATGATCATCTAGAAGAGTCGCTTTCTTTTTTAACGGATTATGAGGTGTAACCACCATCCAAATCTGATCTAAATCTGCAAACTCAGCCATGTGATTGGCAATGATCAAATGACCAACATGAATTGGATTATACGTTCCGAAGTAAAGGCCTATTTTCATTTTATAGAGTTTCACAAAGATTCGCTAAGATAGCACAAAGATTCGCAAAGTTTAAAATAATACTTTTGCGAATCTCTGTGTTTTTCTTTGTGTATCTCTGCGGAATAAAATTATTTATTTACAAAATCTTTTACCAATTGATACGCTTCTTCCTTCGCTGTATCTAAATCGTAGTTTTTGATAATAGTATCAAATTGAGGAGCTGTAGCTAATTCTACCGAAGCTTTTGCAATTCGCATATTGATTTTGTCTTCACTCTCAGTAGAACGTTCTTTTAATCGGCGTTTAAGTTCGTCAACACTTGGAGGTTTTACAAAAACGGCTAAAGTCTGGTCTGGAAATTTATGTTTAATGCGAAGACCGCCTGCAACATCAATATCAAAAATTACATTTTTTCCCATTGCCCAGATTCTTTCGATTTCAGCTTTTAAAGTTCCGTAGAAATTATCACGGTATACTTCTTCCCATTCTAGGAACTCTTCGGCTTTGATGTGTTTTTTGAATTGTTCTAACGAAATAAAATAATAATCTTTTCCGTGTTCTTCTTCTCCGCGTGGGTCGCGTGAAGCCGCTGAGATCGAAAATTCTAAGTTTAAATCTTCTTTCCCTAGTAAATGTTTTACTATAGTTGTTTTTCCTGATCCAGACGGTGCTGAAAAAACAATTAATTTTCCTTTGTTCATTAGTTTATGCTTTAGGCTTTAAGCAATATGCTTTAAGCTTTAATGTTGTGCGGTATTCTGTGCCTATAGCTTATTGCTTAAAGCTTTTATAAAACGTTTAAAACCTGTTCTTTAATTTTTTCCAGCTCATCTTTCATCATCACAACCAATTTCTGCATTTGAGCATGATTTGATTTAGAACCCATTGTATTGATCTCGCGACCCATTTCTTGAGTGATAAAACCAAGTTTACGGCCGTTAGCTTCAGTCCCTTTTATAGTTTCTAAGAAATAATCTAAGTGATTGGTTAATCGCACTTTTTCTTCTGTAATATCTAATTTCTCCAGATAATAGATTAATTCCTGCTCAAAACGGTTTTCATCAACATTAACCTGTAATTCAGAAATTGCAGTTTGTAAACGATCTTTAATCGCTTGTACACGTTCTGGATCTAATGCCAAAGCATCGTTCATGTACTGACGAATATTTCCAATTCGTAAATTGAATTCTTTTTCAAGAGATTCTCCTTCGTCTTTACGGAAATTTAGAATATTTTGAAGTGCTTCATCAATAATTACCTGAATCTGCTCCCAGTCGTTTTCATCGATTTCTTCGCGTTCTGTTTTTAATGTGTCTGGCATGCGGACAGCCATTTTCATTAATTCAGTTTCATCAGCATCAGGATTAACTTCTTTTAACTGTGCAATATAATTTTTTACGACAGGAACATTTACTTTAGTCGAAGTTTGTTCTGCAGTGCTTTCAATGTAAATCGCAAAATCAATTTTTCCCCTTTCCAATTTTGTTGAGATTTGAGTTCGTAAGCCTAATTCCATTTCGCGGTAAAGCGATGGCATTCTTACATTTAAATCTAAACCTTTGCTATTTAAGGATTTTACTTCAACGGTAATTTTTCTTGTAGGCAATTGCAAAGAAGCTTTGCCAAACCCTGTCATAGATTGTATCATATAATTGAGTATAAAGGCGCAAAGATAAATAAAAGTTTGCTGGTTTGTGTTGTAAATTGTTAATCAGTTTCGTACATCAAACTTTTAGTATTCTTACGATAATGCTTTTATAACTTCAGCAACATTTTTTTGGCTGTTGCCAATATAAATTTTCCCATCAATTATAAAAACCGGGCGACTTAAGAAAGTATAGTGTTCTAAAATATATTTTTTAAAATCAGCTTCAGACAAAGATTTGTTTTTTAAATCCATCGATTTGTACAGTTGCGCTTTTTTGCTGAATAAGGCCTCATAACTTCCAGAAAGTTTATACATTTCTTCAAGTTCAGCTTCAGTAATCGGATTTTGTCTGATATCTTGAAAAACCAAATTGTTTTCTGGTAAACTTTTAATGATTTTTCTGCACGTGTCGCAAGATGCCAAATAGTATATTTTGTTCATGACCTTTGAATTTTATTAGAATACAAAGAAAATTCATTTGAAACTTAAAATTGTCTAATTTTAGAAAAAAAATAATAATATGAGTTCCGTTTTTGAAACACAGAAAACTATAAGAGAAATTCTTTTAAAAATTTTAGAAAGCCATTCTTTAGAGCAATTAAACAAAATTCCGCAAAGTTTTAGTAATAATATAATCTGGAATGTGGCACATTGCGTAGCGGCACAACAGACATTAGTTTATAAACTATCAGGACTTCCAGCGATGGTTTCGGAAGATTTTATTTTAAAATATCGTAAAGGGACAAAACCCGAAGGAGATGTTTCTCAAGAGGAAGTTGATGAGATTAAATCAGTTCTTTTGAGCACATTTGAAAAAACAAAAAATGATTTTGAAAGTGGACTTTTTGTTGATTATAATGAATATACAACCAGCATGGGATTTACTCTTAGAAATGTTCAAGATGCATTAGACTTCAATAATTATCACGAAGGAATTCATACTGGAATTGTAATGAGTATTCGAAAATTTGTATAAATAAAAATCCCGCTTCAAAAGCGGGATTTTTTTATTCTACTATAGTTTCAATGGTAACCTTCATAGCGCCGGCACCCTTACTTTTTGTGATGTCCATAAAAGCCCTTTTGGACAAATCGATTTCACGTGTTTTTACAAAAGGACCGCGATCAGTAATTTTTACAATTACAAATTTTCCGTTTGCCTCATTTGTTACTTTTACCCTAGTTCCGAAAGGAAGTTTTTTGTGAGCGGCAGTATAACTGTTGTTGTTAAATCGGCTTCCGTTGGCAGTTCTTTTTCCATTAAAACGATCAGCGTAATAAGAGGCATGAGCATTTTTTTTGTATGGTCTTAATTTTAAACCTTTGTCTGTAAATACTGAATCTATAGGTAATGCAATAATATTTGGTTTTGCATTTTTTATGGTATCTTGAATGATTTTAGGTTCTGTTGTAGGTTTGGTTTGGCTTATAACATAACTAAAGCCGCTAATTAAAGTCAAAGCAATCGTGGCGAATAAAATGTTCTTTTTATTTCTCATGGGTTATTTTTTTTCAGACTTGGGGGAGTTTGTACAAATAATATGCCGAGATAAAAAAAGCCCTGGTAAGGGCTTTTAATTTGGTATTTTTTAGAACCAAAGGTTCCAAGGAATTCTACTTAAAATAAGTAATAATCCTAATCCGTAAAATATAGCAAAGGTTTTAAACTTAGCTTCGCTATTGATTAATTTTTTATGTTTAGACCATCCGATAGTGATTAGGATGATAGCGATAATATTAATTAGTGGGTGTTCTAATGATGTTAATCTAAGTTCTGCATTTGACATTTGGCCAAAAGCTGCTTTTCCAAGTGGAGAAACAAAATATAGTATTAAACCGATCAATAATTGAGTATGGGTTCCAATTAAAGCAAATAAAGCGATTTTACGGTCTTTACCTGTAAACTCTTTTTTTGATGTTACTCCGATGATTGCATTAACAACTGCAACAAGTAAAAGAAGCAATGCTAAGTAAGCCCAGCCAGAGTGAAATTTTTGTAGAAAATTATACATAAACTGTGTTTTTTGTTTGAAACAAATATAACAAAAAAGGGTAAAAAAAAACGGCATTAAACTTAAAAGTCTATGCCGTTTTAATTATTTAGGATGGTTCTTTATTAGTTGAAAGAGTATCTAGCTCCAACTTGCATCTGCCATCTTGCTGACTGTAAACCTACGTCATCAATTTGGTTAACACTGTTTGCAACATTCGGGTTGAAGTTGAATGTTGGAGTAGTTCCGTTAGCTAAGAAACCAACTTGTTGAAGTAATAATACTTGGTCATTTGTAGCAAAGTATCTTCTTCCCCAGTTTTTGTTTAACAAGTTTGTGAAGTTGAAAACATCAGCTGTAAACTCTAATTTGTGGCTTTTGTTACCTACGTTTATTTTGAATTCTTGAGCTAATTTTAAGTCAATAACGTGGCTCCAGTCTAAACGGTCTCCGTTACGTTCTGCATATTTACCTCTTCTGCTGTTTAAATATTTGTTGCTAGAGATGTAAGCATCTAGAGCTTGCCATTGCTGATCAGGAGTCAAAGCATTACCTGTAGCTGTAACTAAAGTAATTTCACTTCTGTTAGCTGGAATATAAACTAAAGCTGAGTTTTGGTTGGTATCTTTCATGATTCTTCCAAGGTCATTATAAATATAACTGATTGGAGTTCCTTGAGCACCTTCGTAGAATAGACCAATAGTAGTTTTCATATTATTGTTCCATTTGAATTTGATAGATGAGTTAGCCATAACTCTTGATCCTTGATCAAAATCTGATCTAGATACACCAGAAATTGCATTTGAACCGTTAACAGTTTCGATGTATTGCCATTGAGAACTGTTTTGAGAACTTGTAGCATCCATCCAAACATTAGATTCTCCATAAGAATATGTTGCAGAGATGTTTGCATCAATAAAGTCAGATGTGAAATATTTAGTCAAAGTCAAGTTCGTGTTCCAAGCACTACCAGCTTTTTTATTTGAACCTAAGTAAATACCAGAGTATGTTTTATCAACAAGTACGTTATTGTACATTGGTCTAACATCAGCACCAGTAGTGTAATTCTGAGGACCTGCTAAGTTTAAGTTTTGATATTGAATTGAATTCAAGTTTTCGTTAAAGATAGCTTCTGCAGATAAAACTAATCCACCTGGAAGTTTACGATCAAAACCAATACTTGTTTTTAAAACTTGAGGTAATTTGAAATCTTTAGCAAATAAGTCAATGTTTCCACCTACTTTTCCACTTCCAGGAACTGGTCCTAGCGCTACACCATTGTAATAAAGCTGGCTGTTAACATCTGTATTAGGATTGAAAAGAGGTTTTGTACCACCTAAATTTGTATCAATAAGGTTTTGTCCCATACCATAGTTGTTATAAGCTCCACCTGGCCATACTAAAGGTACTCTTGATGTAAATACACCAATACCCCCACGTACTTGAGTTTCTTTGTCTCCGTTTACATCGTAGTTGAATCCAATTCTTGGAGAGAAATGTACAGTGTTTTTAATTGGCTGACCAACTTTTGCACCTTTAAGATCTTTTCCAGCAGCTTCTAATAATGGTATAGTTCTGTCATTGAAATCATTATTTACAGTTCCAGTTTCCCATACTGGCATATCAGCACGTACACCTACAGAAAATCTAAAGTTGTCTGAAACTCTGATGTTATCTTGAACATATAATCCAAATTGGTTCATGTTGAACTCAGCAGCTCCTTGTGACTCGTCACCTGAACCTCCAATTAGAGAATATCCTAAACGGTATCTGTTTGGCACAGCATTGTTTAAGAAATCATTAAGGTTGTTGTATACATAAGAACCGAAGTTTCTTTGAATAAATACGTTTTTAGCGTAAGTTAACTCATTATGAGTACCAATTAAGATATTGTGTTTACCTGCGTTAATTTCGAAATTATCAGTAATTGTTAAAGTTCTTTGTTTTAATAAGTTTGCTGTTGAGCTAGCTTCTGCACCAAAGTAAATTGTTCCTGAACCATCTCTAATTTCAACTGTAGGGAATGGATTTCCTGATGCATCTCTGTCATCATTTACAGTTGTAAAACCTACTACAAGGTTGTTTGAGAATTTATTGTTAAATCTAGTATTTAACTCTAAAGCCGCAGAGTTTGTGATAGATTCGAAGTCTTGAGCACCATTAACAAAGTTCAAAGAAGTTGCTGTTGAGCGGTAAGGTGAGAAGTTTGTTGCTTTAACGTAACTGTTTTTAACAGAAAGTTTGTTGTTATCGTTGATGTTCCAGTCTACTTTAGCGATTAATTTATCAGATACTAAAGTTTGAGTATTATTGTTGTAAACTCCTGGATTGTAACCGTAAGCTGTTTGCAAAAAGTTAGTCAAAGTATTGATTCTATCTTGTGCTACTGCTCCACTGTATGGGTTAGTACCGCTGATTCCAATGTTACCAGTATAGTTGTTAATATCAAACGGAGCTGGTGTCTCGTTATCTTGTCTTTCGTAGTTGATGAAGTAGAATAATTTATCTTTTAAGATTGCTCCTCCAGCTCTTACACCGTAAGTTTGAGCTGTAAAATCAGATAATTTTTTTCTCTCAGCAGTGCTGCTTGATCTTTGTGGAGTTTTTCCAGCTAAAGATTGATCTCTGTATAAGAAATAAGCAGAACCATCAAAGTTATTTGTTCCAGAACGTGTAATAGCACTAATTGCTCCTCCAGCGAATCCTGATAATTTAACATCATAAGGAGAAACACTCACTTGGAATTGCTCAATTGCATCTAATGAAATTGGAGAAACTCCTGTTTGCCCACCATTTGTACCGTTTGCAGCTAATCCAAAAACGTCATTGTTTACAGCTCCGTCAATGTAAATTGCGTTAAATCTGTTATTTTGTCCGCCAATTGAGATTACATCATCTCCACGTAATTGTGCTTGTGGTGTAAGTCTTGCAAAATCAGCAATGTTTCTTGATAAAGATGGTAATTCATTGATCTTGTCGTGATCAATAATTGTTTGAGCCCCAGTCTTTTTTGAATTAAAAGTTGGATCTTTTTTACCTACAACTACAACTTCGCTAAGTTGGTTAGTTTCGTCTTTTAAGACTACTTTTAAGCTTTTAGAATCACCAAGTTGTAAATAAACTCCTGACTCTGTGTAGGTTGTGTAACCAATAAAAGTCACTTCAATTTTGTAAGGACCACCAACACGCATGTTAGAAATTCTAAAGTGACCATCAAAATCCGTTGTTGTTGAGTAACGGCTACCTGAAGCCTCATGAACTGCAAGAATCGTTGCTCCTGGAAGGGACTTGTTTTGCGAATCGTAAACAACTCCATTGATAGAAGAAGTTGTGTTACCTTGTGCATAAATATCTCCTGCATAAATAAACGCTAAAAGCAGTAAGAGAAACTTTGACAATTTTTTCATCTGTTTTGTTATTTGTTTTTGGCAAAATTATAACAATTAACTCAGATAATGTTATCGAAATGTTAAGAAAAGTAAGTTTTGTCTTTTGTGTTGCGCATTAAAATGAATTTTTCTCTTTTATTTAAAAAAAAGTTTGTTTTATTGAATTTATACCAGCTTTTTTTGTTAAAAATATAATTTTTCAAGCTGTCTTGTAAGTGTAAACGTGCAAATTGACTGTTATTTTATACTTTTTGTCGGTTTTTTACATCTAAAAAACGCCTTAATCTTGATTAAATTAAGGCGTTTCAAATTGTTATGAAATTTTTAAATAAAAAGTTTATTTGCTTTTCAAAAAGTGATTTAACAGAAATGAAGTTGAACTATCATGACTTTTTACATTCTTAGAATTGATTTCATCTAATATAGAATTAGCCAATTGTTTTCCTAATTCTACACCCCATTGATCAAAGCTGAAAATGTTCCAAATAATTCCTTGAGTAAAAATTTTATGCTCGTATAAAGCAATTAAAGATCCTAAACTTTTTGGTGTAAGCTTCTGGATTAAAATTGTGTTAGTCGGTTTATTTCCAGTGAAAACTTTAAATGGTAATAAGTAAGAAGCTTTTTCTGCAGAAAGTCCTTGTTTGTCAAATTCTGCTTGAACCTGCGCTTCTGTTTTTCCATTCATTAATGCTTCAGTCTGTGCGAAAAAATTAGACATCAATTTATCATGGTGATCTTCGTTTCCGTAAAGCGGTTTTACGAATCCGATAAAATCAGTTGGAATTCTTTTTGTTCCTTGGTGAATCAATTGGAAGAAAGCATGCTGCGAATTTGTTCCAGGTTCTCCCCAAATAATTGTTCCCGTTTGGTAGTTAACTGGTTTTCCGTCGCGGCCAACACTTTTACCGTTACTTTCCATAGTAGCTTGCTGCAAATAAGGAGCTAATTTTGATAAATATTGCGTGTACGGAATCAAAGCTTCGCTTTCTGCACCATAAAAATTATTGTACCAAACGCTTAATAAAGCTAAAATTACTGGAATATTTTCGTCAAATTCTGCCGATTTAAAATGCTCGTCCATTTCATTTGCTCCAACTAATAATTGGTTGTAATTATCAAAACCAATTGCCAAAGCGATGCTTAGACCAACCGCGCTCCAAAGAGAAAATCTTCCTCCAACCCAATCCCACATTGGGAAAACATTGTCTGGATTAATTCCGAATTCTGTTACTTTTTGAATATTAGTAGAAACTGCCGCAAAGTGCTTCGCGATATCTTCCTGCGTAGCCGATTTCAAAAACCATTCTTTGATAGTTTCTGAATTTGAAAGTGTTTCTTGAGTCGTAAAAGTTTTAGAAACAATTATAAATAAAGTGGTTTCAGGATTTAATTTTTTGATGACTTCATTAACATGATCACCGTCAACGTTTGAAACGAAATGAAGATTTAAATGATTTTTGTAAAATTGTAAAGCTTCAACCGCCATAACTGGGCCAAGGTCAGAACCGCCGATTCCGATATTTACAACATCAGTAAAAGCTTTTCCTGTATAACCTTTTCTTTGCCCAGAAATTACTTCTTCTGTAAAGTTTTTGATTTTATTTTTTACTTCGTAAACTTCTGGAATTACATTTTCTCCATCAACTTTAATAACTGCCGATTCTGGAGCACGTAAAGCTGTATGAAGAACTGCACGATTTTCTGTTTTATTAATTAATTCGCCTCCGAAATAATCAGCAATTGCTTTTTTCAATTCAATTGAATTTGCCAATTCTAATAAAAGCGAAATAGTTTCCTGACTGATATTGTTTTTAGAATAATCTACTAAAAAGTCATTCCATTGCAGGTTGAATTTTTCAACGCGGGCACTATCTTGTTGAAACAATTCTTGTATAGTGGTTTCGTGAATTGCGTTATAGTGGTTTTGCAGATTTTTCCACGCTTCAGTCCCAGTTGGGTTTGTTGTGTTTAAAGCCATTTTTATCTATAATTGAGTTTGTTCTTTGAAACACAAAAATACTGAAATAACTTTTAAAAGAATAAAGGTTCGAGATTATATAACAATTAGTTACGAAAACGTTTTTTGGATTTTAGTTTTGAACTTTTGAAGTTATGATGATAGCGCCATCATTTTCTTTTTCATTGTAAATTATGCGGCTGCTATTCTGGTTTAAAAAATCCAAATCAACAATCTCAGATTTTTTTAAAGGTAATAATATTGTGTCTTGTTCTTTATTGTATTTAAAAGGAATTCCATTTATAACAATCAATGGTGACTTTCCAATTAAATCTTTTTCAAAAGCAGTGTTGACTAATTCTTGAACAAAATATTTGCCTTCTTTACTATCATTTAATATGAAAACTTTTGGACTGGAACATCCAATTACTATTAATGATGAAAAAAGTAGAAAAATTTGTTTCATTATTTAGTGAGATTATGAAATGATAATTTTTACCAAAACTTCCACCAAGGTTTTTTATTAATCTCTATAACTTTCTTCGTAATATCAACATCAATTCTTTTCGGAGATTCTGTTTTAATTTTAGAATCATCAAAAAATAATTCGCCATTTTCGCTCATTCCAAGTGGAGATTTTGTTCTTTCTCTCCAGTTTTCTGTTTGTAACTCCGGAATTAAGTCAGCATTAATTTTTTCGCGAAAGCGTTTTTGAGCTTTTTCTATAATTTCTTCTTCCAGATTTGAAGAGGAATTTTTAAAGAGTGAAATCGAATTGTCTGGAATGTTTAAAAGGAAAATTTGTGTTTTACCTTCAATTCTCTGAATATCCAAGACTTTAAAATAAGCAATTGAATCTAAAAGGAAATGACCGTTTTTTGCCGAATCAGGATTAAATTTTGACAAATCTTTGGGGTGAGAACTTGCAATTAAATATCTCAAATTTCCAAAAATACCACCGCCAATAGAACTCATATCGGTAAAGCCTTTTTCTTGGATGATTTGACCAATTTTATATTTTGAAATTAAATCTTCTGAAAGATTAGTATCTCTGTAAAATAATTTTAAACCAGAAAAAGTTTCATGATACATGGTTTTGAGACGCGAATTTTTCATGACCTAATTTTTACTTAAATAGTATCGTAACTAAAAAATAATGTGGAATTTTAAAATGTGTTCCAAGGTTTTCTGGCTTGATATCCGACTGAACTACTTCGCAATAAGAACTAGAACCATCTTCATGTTTAGTGGGAGTTAAAATGGCAAAAACTGCTGTCTCTTGGTTTGGGTCAATATTTAATTCATTCTTGCTGCCAAAAAAATCCTTTAAGGCATATTCATCTGAATTGTCTTTTAGTTTGAAGTAGGATTTTTTGCTTCCAAATCGAGCACCTCTTATGTATATTTTTAATTTTCCGTCAGCCATCTTAAATAAAAATTTTAAAGATTCTTTGTCTGACTTTATCTTGAAATACTCATCTTCTAATCCATCAAAAAGTATCGATTTACTGATTAGCTTGCCGTTTTTAAATTCTTGAAGAGAAATTTTATATTGTTTTTCTTTTATTTCTTTTCCTTCAAAGTTTAGTTGTTCAAAATGAATGTTCTCAAAATCAATTAAATTTTGAATATCAGTGTTTTCACTCCCGTAATAACTGGTTACTTTAACGCTGTTTTGTCCAAAAGAAAAATTTGCTGCTAAAACAAGTAATAGCAATGAAGATTTAATTTTCATAAAATAAGTTGATTTACAAATTTCCAATACTATCCAATTCTCTTTTCAATGGTTCAATCTGTTTCATGAAACGAGTCCTGTCGTTTCCTGTCAAAGATTCTCCAGTTGGAAGATTCAATCGAAGTGCATCTACTTGAACGCCATTTTTCCAAAAACGGTAACAAACATGAGGTCCAGAAGCTAAACCTGTACTGCCGACCAAACCAATTGTCTGTCCTTGAGTAACACGCTGTCCGCGGCGAACCAAGATCTTAGACATGTGTAAATATTGAGTCGAGTAGGTGCCGTTGTGTTTTACTTTTACAAAGTTTCCGTTTCCTGCAGTATATCCAGTTGCTTCAACAACTCCTGAAGCAGTTGTCGAAATTGGTGTTCCAGTCGGAGCTGCATAATCAGTTCCTTTGTGCGCTTTCCAAGTGTGTTGCACCGGGTGAAATCTATTCATCGTAAATCTAGAAGTGATTCGGCTGAATTTGATTGGAGTTTTTAAGAAGAAGTTTTTAAGTGTTTTTCCTTCGTCATCATAATATTCTATTTTTCCGGAAGTTGTATCTCTTTCGAAAGGGAAAGCATAAATAATTTTACCTTTATATTCAAAAAATGCAGCTTCTAGTTCTTCAACTCCGTCGTAAGTTTTTCCATTGATAAAGCGTTCCGTAAAGATTAATCCGTAACGATCTCCTTTTTTAAGTTTAAAGAAGTCAATAGACCATGAAAATACTTTTGTGATTCTGCTGGCTAATGCCGTTTCTACACTTTCGTTTCCTAAAGTTTCAGATAATGAACTTTTTAAAACACCACCAATTATTTTTCTTTTTAAAGTAACTGGTTTTACTTTTTTATAAGCTTTAGCAATACTATCTCTTAAATCAATAACATAGTAGCTTAAAGCATCGGGCTGATAAATAAAAACTTCCAGATTATTAGTTTTGTTTTTGGCACGAAGCAAAGTAAAAGGTTTGCCATAACGAATACTTCTAACGTTGAAAGAATCTTTTACTTGTTCGACAATATCGTGTACTTTTTTGTCTCCGATATTTTGACTTTGAATGATTGAGCCGAAAGAATCTCCTTTTGAAATTGTATCATTTACAACATTGAAATCTGCGTAATTAAAACCGAATTCTATTTTTTTGGTTGTTGGTTTAGTAATTTTGGTTTCAACTTTTTCTTCTGCTTTTTTGCATGAAAAAATAGAAAACAAGACAATTAAAATTACGACTGCTTTTTTCAAACTTTTTGCTTTTTTGTGGTGAAATTATTCTGCGGTTTCATTTCCCCAATTGGACAATTCTTCTTCGGTCCACAATTTAGGAAAAAAGATGCGTCTTTGGTATTTTGGATGCATATATTTTTGCCAGTCACTTCCGCCAGTCGCTTCTCCATTACCTTTTCCACTTTCTAGTATATATTTTCTTGCAGTATTTAGGTGCTGCATAACCCAAGTGATATTCACTGTTTTGTCGTAATGACGCATCGCTTGAACTAAGTCTTCATTCTGCTGGTCTTCAGCTGGTAATTGCGTGAATTTCTGCCAGATATTTTTAGTCTTAAAAGTAGACATTTGTCTCAAAAACTGATCTTTATATTTGGTTTCGAATTCTTGAAGTAAATAAGATTTTGCACCAGTATGATAATCTTTTCCGGCAGCCTGCCAGTACAAATGTTCGAAACTAGTTTCTAAATCTGTGTTTTCGTCAAAGTTTGCTTTGTACCTGCGATCTGCTAAATTGATTACATCCGTAGAAGCAAATTCAATCATTCTATATTGCGCGCTCTGAAAACCGCTTGCAGGAGTAAGCGTGTTTCTAAATTTCATATATTGATCTACTTCCATACCGTTTTCCATAATACTGAAAGAGTTGGTGAGCATGTCAAAATATCTAGTAATTCTTGATAATCTTTCGCTGAAAAAATCAACCTGAATATTTTCTTTTTCAGCAATTTGATCAATTTCCCACAAAATCATTTTAAAGATTAATTCATTTACCTGATGGTACATAATAAAAACCATTTCGTCAGGAAGAGTGGTGCGTTGTATTTGTAAATTCAACAATGCATCGGTTTGAATATAATCCCAATAAGTAATTGGTTTAGCCCAAAGCAATCCTTCCAATTGAACATCAGTTTTTTGATTTATGGCTTGAAATTTAAGATCAATTTCTTTTAAGATTGCTTCAGAATTATCTGTAGGGTTCATTATTTTTTTGCTTTAAGTGGATATTTTAATCCTTTATATTCATCAAGATCTGCTTTAAGCGATCCTACTGCAAGATCTGCTTTAATTCTTAATGGAACTTTGTTGTTGTCATCTGATATCCAGAGTGTAACACTTTCTTTTTCTTTAAAAACGCGACCTGTTTGTACCAATGGTTTAAACATCATGGTAGAAACGGTTCCAAATTTAGTTGTAATATCCTGACGACCTACATATTTTAACTTAAATTTTGTGATTTCTTCGTCAAAAAACATGTCGATAGAAATAGATTCGCCAGATTTTAATTTGTCAATGTTTGGATGATTTCTCAAATAATAAAAAGAAGAAATTATATCTTGCACATTGTCTGTTACTATAATTGTCTTTTCTGTTTTGCGCTTATAGTCTTTAACCAAAACCCTGTCTTCATTTTGATTAAAAAAGCCTTCCTGATTTTTGGTATAACCGCCTTCATCAATTTTTCGGACATAGCGGTAAGGTCTTCCTGTTTCCTTGTCAAAATAGCTTTCATATAAATCTTCAACTTTAAAGAAAAATTTTGACATACCTGTTGTGTAACCTTTACCAATAGCATGGTATACTTTTTTGTTGCTTATAGTGGCATCTTTAACTTCTAAAGTTGCATATCCCGCATTTACAATTCCGTAGTGAATTCTAAATTTGAAATATTCTCCAGTATCGAATGCGTCCTCTTTTTGAGTATCAAACGCCAGTGTTGTTAGTGCTAATATGATGAGGATGAATTTTTTCATAGTACAATTTTTACATTTCATTATAAAGATAAATAAATGCAAATTCTATTCCAAATGTACCAAAACAAAAAAACTCAGTCAAAGATGACTGAGTTTTTATGCTATTAACTAACCAAAAAACTATAAATTATGAAATTTATATCAATTCGGAAGGAAACCACCCCTTCCTGATTTGCGAGTGCAAAGATAGATAGAAAGTTCAAAAAACAAATAGCCAAAGTCAAGTTTAACATAACATTTGCAAAAAAAGCATCGTTTTTTAGAGAATTGTGCTGTTTTGTATATGAAATTTAACGTTTTATAGCGTTCCTCTCAATTCTTGCTCTCTTTCAATCGACTCAAAAAGTGCTTTAAAGTTACCTGCACCAAACCCTTTTGCCCCCATTCTTTGAATAATTTCGAAGAAAAGTGTAGGTCTGTCTTGAACTGGCTTCGTAAAAATCTGCAATAAATAACCATCTTCATCAGCATCTACCATGATGGCTAGTTTTTCAATTTCGTTGATATCTTCTTTCATCATGTCCATATGAACACCTAATCTTTCAGGGATTGCTTGGTAGTAAGTATGCGGAGGAGCTGATAGAAATTCAACGCCGCGTGCTCTTAGTTGAGATACTGTTTTAATAATATCATCGGTAGCAATTGCGATGTGCTGAATTCCAGGTCCGCCGTAAAAATCTAAATATTCTTCAATCTGAGATTTTTTCTTTCCCTTCTGCCGGTTCGTTGATTGGGAATTTAATTCTTCCGTTTCCATTAGACATTACTTTGCTCATCAAAGCAGAATATTCTGTGGTAATTTGTTTGTCATCAAAAGATAAGAAATTTACAAATCCCATTACATCTTCGTAGAATTTTACCCACGTATTCATTTCGTTCCAACCCACATTTCCAACCATGTGATCAATATATTTTAATCCTGTTGGTTCTGGATTGTAATCAGATTTCCACTCTTTGTAACCTGGAAGGAAAACACCATTATAGTTTTTTCTTTCTACAAAAATATGAACCGTTTCTCCATAAGTATAAATTCCAGAACGAATCACTTGTCCAAACTCATCTTCTTCAACAGTTGGTTCCATAAAAGAACGCGCACCGCGTTTCATAGTTTCTTCGTAAGATTTTGTAGCATCTTCAACCCAAAGTGCAGCAACTTTTACACCGTCACCATGTTTTTTTAAATGATCGTTTATTGGAGAATCAGCTGTTAAAGGTGTAGTCAAAACAATTCTGATTTTATCCTGCTTCAAAACATAAGATGCTTTGTCTTTTACTCCAGTTTCTAATCCGGCATAAGCCAATGACTGATATCCGAAAGCGGTTTTATAATAATGTGCGGACTGTTTTGCATTCCCTACATAAAATTCTACATAATCTGTTCCTAATAATGGAAGGAAATCTTGTGCTCCTTCAAAGATTTTTTCTAATCCGTATTCTACTGATTTAACTTGTTTCATAATTAGATAATTTGATAATGAGAAAATGAGATAATTTTTGAAATGCTTCAATTGGATCAATTTTCGAATTGACACATTTTCTAATTTTCTAATTCCTCTTAGATGTTGATATTATTTTATTTAAAATTTTTAAAATTTCAGAAAGATCATTTAATAAACGTTTACAATTAGGATACTCTTTATGGGCGTCGCATAGAAACAACCAATATTCAGTTTCGTCTGCTTCCTTAATAGCAATTTTTAGTTTATGAATAAAATCTGCTTTACTTTCTGCGTTCTGTGATTCTTTTGAATTTGCTCCAATTGATGTTCCGCTTTTTAATAGTTGATTGGCAATTACGAATTTCTTTTGTCCTTGAAGTTCATTTGTATAATCAATTATGTTTAATGCGAAATTGAATGTTTTAATTAAAAGAGCATTGTCTTTATACTTTTCGTTAAAAGTCATTTGTTTAATTTGATAATTAGAAAATGTGATAATTAGATAATTTATTTTGTAGGTTTAAAATTACAATTTTTAATTGTCTAATTTTCGAATTAAAATATTATCTAATTATCAAATTGGCACATTGACTAATTATTCACACCAAGATTTGTAATATTGACCATCATCCAATCCCATAGCTTCTTCCGTAACCATAAGCGGACGGAAAGTATCAACCATAACGGCTAATTCTTGGGTTTCTTTGTGACCAATACTACGTTCCATCGCGCCTGGCGCTGGTCCGTGCGGAATTCCTTTTGGGTGTAAAGTGATATGACCCTGCTCAATATTATTACGGCTCATAAAATCGCCATCGACATAATATAGTACTTCATCAGAATCTATATTGCTGTGATTGTATGGCGCCGGAATTGCTTTCGGATGATAATCATAAAGTCTTGGGCAGAATGAGCAAACGACAAAAGCAGCCGTTTCAAAAGTTTGGTGTACTGGAGGCGGTTGGTGAACACGCCCAGTTATAGGTTCGAAATTGTGAATGGAAAATCCGTATGGAAAATTATATCCGTCCCATCCGACAACATCAAAAGGATGTGTTGCATAAACCACTTCGTGGATCATGCCTTCTTTTTTGATTTTAATTAAAAAATCACCTTTTTCGTCGTGGGTTTCCAATTCATTTGGCAAAATAAAATCACGCTCGCAAAATGGAGAATGTTCTAAATGCTGACCCGATTGGTTTTTATATCGTTTTGGAGTATAAAATGGAGAATACGATTCTACATAAAATAGTCGGTTTTCTTCGGTTTCG
This sequence comes from Flavobacterium sp. SORGH_AS_0622, assembly GCF_030818825.1. Lineage (NCBI taxonomy): Bacteria > Pseudomonadati > Bacteroidota > Flavobacteriia > Flavobacteriales > Flavobacteriaceae > Flavobacterium > Flavobacterium sp. SORGH_AS_0622. The sequence continues at coordinate 4,807,943 of NZ_JAUTAX010000001.1, read as the reverse complement.
AATTCAATTTGATAAATAATGCCTCTCGGAATAATCAAATAATCGCCATATTCAAACGGAATGTTTCCTAACATGGTTCTTAATTTTCCTTTTCCTTTATGGATGAAAAGCATTTCATCGGCATCGGCATTTTTGTAGAAATAATTACGAAGCGATTCTTTCGGCGCAGCCAAACCAATAATGCAATCTTTATTGACTAACATGGCTTTTCGGCTGTCTAAAAAGTCATTTTCTGGTTTTAATTCAAAACCTTTAAAAAGTAATGATTTTATGTTTTTTCCGATTGCAATTTTTGGTTCAACCGAATAAGAGTTTAAAATTTCTTTAACCTGCGTAGGTCTGTGTACGTGATACGACAGCGACGAATGTCCGTGAAAACCTTCGGTTCCAAACAATTGTTCGTAGTAAAAACCTCCGTTAGGTTTTTCAAATTGGGTGTGTCGCTTTTGTGGAAAGTCTCCGAGTTTGTGATATAATGGCATGGCTTTTCAATTAGATAATTTGTAAATTAGATAATTCGAAAATTGAATTGTGTGAACAGATAATCCAATCATCTTGTGAATGATTTAAATTATCTCAATTCTATAGCTTACTCAGGATTTCTCTTGATGAGGAATTGAAGATACTCTAATAAACCTGTCCATTTTGTTTTCATTATAACAAATGTCGTAATTTTTTCCGAGTAAAATTAAAAATTATATTAATTATAACTATAAGATATTTTAATTTTTTTGATATAATTTTTGCATAGCAAAAAAATACCGCGATTTTATTGAATTATTCTTTGATAAAAGGCTAAAATAAAAATCCAATACTAAACCAAGTAAAGCTTTTTGACATTTCTGGAGACCATGATTGTTTGATCTCAATTGGGCCAATTATAGTTTCCAATCCGTAACCCAAAGCATAACCTGTATATTTTGGCATTGAGATCCAGTCGACTGTGCTGAAAATGTCGTTTCCTAAATTGGCGAAATTGGCAGAAAAATTAATATGGTTTTTTCTGATGATTTCGTAATCCAGCGTAATTCCTGTCTTGATATAACTGTTTCCGGCAATACTTAAAAAGTCGTAACCGTAGAAATAATTAAAATTATTGATTTTACTGTAGCCGTAACCTCCTAAAATGTAATCAAAAAACGGAACGCTGCTGCTTCCAAAAGTAAAACCTGCATCGGCATCAATCTTAAAAGTTGCTTTTGGGAATAATGTATTTACAAAAGACAACTCGGCTTTTGCCATCGAAAAAGGTTTGAATGTATTCGTATAATCTGACGATGCCAAGTACGTTTGTAAATCTGTAGAAAAATACAATCCAGAACTTGGATAATATTTGTCGTCAAAAGAGTCATATTTTAAGTATGCAAATGCACTGAAGTAATTGCTTTTGTCAATTATGTTGTCTTCATTTGAAAGTGTCGGCGAATTTATCTTAAGATATTTGTATTCTAAACCACCGCCCATTAAAAACTTCTGTACAAAAATCGTTTGAAAATATGCTTGGTTATTAATATCCATAAAATCAACATTGATTAAATTGACACCAGGATTATCATAAACCAGATTACTTAGACTTGTTGTTACATTTCGATTAAATTGATTGAGCCTTGAACGGAAACCAAAGCTGATATTAAAACCATTTTCGACGTAATAATTAAAATCATACCTAAAATTATCCCCAAGAATAATATCTACGGAAGTAACGTCATTTTTTAGAAATGTTTTTTTGTGCGTAAGGTTTAATAAAATACCACTTTTATAAAGTCCGTCATAATGAAGACCAAGTTTTAAATAAGTCTGCGTTGGATTTTCACGAAGAACTAAATCTAAATCATCTTTATCTCCATCTGGCTGCAAACAATAAGAAATTGTACTGAAGTTCTGCGTTGCATTTAAATTGTTTATTCCCGTTTTTAAATCATTATATGTAATCGTACTTCCTGGTTTAAAACGAAGTTTACCACGAATATATTCTTTAGTATAATTGTCTAATTTATCAGTGTTTATTTTCTGAATTTGAATGGTGTCTGTCGCAACTTTTAGTTTTGGTTTTTTGTAAAAAGTAGTTTCATCAGACAAAGCTTTAATTTTTTCGTAAACAGCAAAAGCTGCTTCTTCTCCTTTTCGAATAATTTCTTCCCCTTTATCAAATGAAATTACGCCATAATCGCGAATGTCTGGTTTTATGTAAACGTCCGTATCTTTTATTTTGTTTTTCATTTTGTCGATAGACTGGAGATTGGTAATCTGAACCAAAATACGCGTAGCATTTTTTAGGTTTTTTCTCTTCATCAAATCGTCCTGAACATCAACACCAATAATAATATCTGCTCCAAGATTACGAACTTCTTGAATTGGGTAATTGTTTACAACACCGCCGTCGACCAATAAATTTCCGTCGATTTCTACTGGAGTAAATAGGGAAGGGAAAGCAGCACTCGCCATCATGGCCTGAACTAGATTTCCTTTGTTAAGTAAAACTTCTTCGCCTGTTTCAATATTGGTTCCGATACATAAAAATGGTGTTGGCAGTTTATTGAAGTCACGAATATGACGAACATTTCTGGTCAAACTGCTGAGTAAATTGTAATTGTACATGCCTTTTGAGAGTGCTTCTGGAATACCCACTCTAAAATTACTGAACGGTAAAACAATCGCATACAATTCGTCATTCTTTTTTCCGTAAAAGTTTTTAGACGAACGCGGAATATAATCATTTATTAATTCGTCGAAATTGGTCTTTTTGAAAATCGAATCAATTTGAGAAGCATTGTAACCAGAAGCGTAAAGTCCGCCGATTACAGATCCCATGCTGGTTCCGCCAATAAAATCAATTTTGATTCCGGCTTCTTCTAAAACTTTAAGAACTCCAATATGAGCAAAACCTTTCGCGCCGCCGCCACTTAAAACCAAACCAATTTTAGGTCTTTTTACACTGTCTTTTTTGATTTCTTGTGAAAATGATTTTTCTGGGAAAAGTAAAAAAAGTGTAAAAAGCACCGATGCCACGCCCCAGATGGAAATGGAAAACTGCGAGAGACAAAAGCTTATTTTTTCCTGCCAAAAAAAAGCGACCCAAGAAGCTCCTTTTTTGGGATTGGAAAAAAATCCTTTTGACCGAGTATTTGAAATGGACAGCTGGCTTAGGCGCATAAAAATTAACTAATTGGTTTTGTAAAAGTCGGCAATTTTTTTTGCTTTTAATAGATTATCTTAGTAGGATTCTGTTTTTGCAAGTATTAATTTTTTGTTTCGATCATATTTCCAAATATCCGTATGGGTTCTCGCGCCGCCTCTGCAGCTTGAACTTAGTGTTTTTTTAGTTTTATCGACTTTTATATCGCAAAACATATCACATTTCGGATTGAAATGGGTTGGAAATTTTAAAGTCTCAAAATTTTTAGTTTTCTGATTAAAAATAAAAATCTGGTAAATCGTATAAACTCCCATTCCGTCATCGGTATGAAAAACGGCGAAGTCTGTGAAACCATCAAAATTATAATCGTTAACTTCCAAATGAGTTGGTTTTCCCGTAATAGACGTTTCGATATTTTTAATGATTTGGGTTATTCCATTTTGAGAATTTTTGACTTCTATTGTCTGTTCGATTTCTTCGTTATCCGTGGAACCAGAATTGGTTTTCAAACTTATCTTGAATTTGCTTTTGTCTTTTTGTACCAAAGAAATATCATTTTGACTATACAAAATAGAGCAAAATAAACTTAAACAGATATGTAAAAAGTATTTTTTCAAAGTGAATTAGTTTTCTTTTGGATGATAAAAATCTACAATTTTTTTAGCCCTTGATGCCCCAACAACGGCCGAAATTTCTTTTTCTGTTGCTAGTTTCAATCTTTTAACACTTTTAAAATGTTGTATTAACGCGAGCATAGTTTTTTCGCCAATTCCAGGAATGCTTTCTACAGAAGAATTAAGCGCAGCTTTACTTCGTTTATCTCGGTGAAAAGTAATACCAAAACGGTGCGCCTCATTTCGTAATTGCTGAATGACTTTTAAGGTTTCAGATTTTTTATCCAGATATAACGGAATAGAATCGCCTGGATAAAAAAGTTCTTCCAAACGTTTTGCAATTCCGATAATGGCAATTTTACCGCGTAGACCCAATTCATCAATACTTTTTAAAGCAGATGACAATTGTCCTTTTCCACCGTCAATAATGATCAATTGCGGTAAAGGCTGATTTTCATCTAATAATCTTTTGTAACGGCGGTATACAATTTCGGTCATCGAAGCAAAATCGTCTGGACCTTCAACGGTTTTTACATTAAAATGGCGATAATCTTTTTTACTTGGTTTTCCATCTTTAAAAACCACGCAGGCAGCAACAGGATTTGTTCCTTGTATGTTAGAGTTATCAAAACATTCTATATGTCGAGGCTCAACAGGAAGACGTAAATCTTTCTGCATCTGTGCCATAATTCTATTTACGTGACGATCTGGATCAACAATTTGTAATTGTTTCAATTGTTCGATGCGGTAGAATTTGGCATTTCTTATTGATAAATCTAAAATCTGTTTTTTGTCTCCGAGCTGCGGAACGGTTGTTTTAATATTTTGGCCCAAATCCATTTCAAATGGAACAATGATTTCTTTTGATAATAAATTAAAACGTTCACGAAGCTCTACAATGGCCAATTCTAATAGTTCTTCATCGCTTTCGTCGAGTTTTTTCTTGATTTCTAAAGTATGAGAACGAATGATGGAACCGTGAGAAATCTGCAGGAAGTTGACATAAGCTGCACTTTCGTCAGACACAATCGAGAAAACATCAACATTGGTAATTTTAGGATTTACAATCGTTGATCTGGATTGATAGTTTTCAAGAATTTCGATTTTTTCTTTGATTTTCTGCGCTTCTTCAAATTGTAAATTCTGCGCATAATTATTCATTAATTTCTTAAAATCCTTTAAGCTTTCTTTGAAATTTCCTTTTAGGATTTCGCGAATTGCGTTGACTTGTCTCTGGTATTCCTCTAAAGGTTCCAAACCTTCACACGGACCTTTGCAGTTTCCGATATGATATTCCAGACAAACCTTAAATTTTCCAGACTCAATATTCGATTTGCTCAAATCGTAATTGCAGGTTCTTAACGGATACAATTCTTTGATTAGATCCAAAATCGTATAAACCATCTTAAAATTGGTATAAGGGCCAAAATATTCAGAGCCGTCTTTTACCATTCTTCGAGTTAAAAATATTCTCGAAAAAGGTTCTTTTTTAATACAAATCCAAGGATAACTTTTGTCATCGCGGAGCAAAACATTATATCGTGGCTGTAAAGTTTTAATTAAATTGTTTTCTAATAAAAGCGCATCAGTCTCTGTAGGAACAACAATATGTTTTATGGTCACAATTTTTCTAACCAAAACATTTGTTTTCTTAGTGTCGTGGATTTTATTGAAATATGAAGAAACCCTTTTTTTTAAATTTTTGGCTTTGCCAACATACAATATTTTCCCGTCTTTATCATAATATTGATAAACACCGGGGTTGTCTGGCAAGGTTAAAATTTGAAGATCTAAGGCTGGTTTTTGCATTCTATTGTGTTTCTGAAGATGTTCGAAAAGCTTTTCAAAAACCATTCCGATTTCTAAATAAAGCTTAACATTGATTTAGTTTCAAATTTACAAAATCAAAAGAATAATTTCTATATTTAGATTTTATAATTCTAGATGAAAAATAGTACTCCATTGGTTATTTTTGGCGAATCGATTTTGCCGGGAGAACACAGAACGATAAACGTCGAAATTGCTCGATTACACACTACGACCAAACTGAACATCCCGGTTATTGTGCGCCGTTCCAAGGTTGAAGGCCCAACGGTTTTGTTTTCTGCAGGAATTCACGGCGATGAAATAAATGGTGTCGAAATTGTCCGTCAGATCATCAGTAAAAAAATTAACAGACCTACTCGAGGAACAATAATCTGTATTCCGGTGATCAATATGTATGGTTTTGTGAATAAATCGCGCGAATTTCCAGACGGCCGTGACTTAAACCGCGTTTTTCCCGGAAGTAAAAAAGGTTCGCTTGCCAGTAGATTTGCGTATCATATTGTCGAAGAAATTCTGCCAATTCTAGATTATGCAGTCGATTTTCACGCAGGAGGAGCAAGTCGTTTCAATGCGCCTCAGATCAGAATCACCGAAAATAATCCCGAATTGAAAATTTTGGCAGACGTTTTTAATGCGCCTTTTACGTTATACTCTAAAAATATAAACGGTTCTTTTAGAAATACGTCTGAAAAAGCCAATGTCAAAATGCTTCTTTTTGAGGGCGGAAAATCATTGGATATTAATAACGAAATTGCCAATCAAGGTGTACTTGGAACCAAACGTTTATTGCATTATTTAAATATGCTCGATCCGAAACAAATAGTTGAGCCATCTCATGAGCCATCTATTTATATTAAACAATCGGTTTGGCTTCGGGCAAAATGTTCGGGGTTGCTGCACGATTTTAATTTGATCGGAAAATTTGTAACCAAAGGCACTATCTTAGCTATTATTACAGATCCATTTGGTAAATTTGAGCAAAAAGTAAAAGCACCGCATGATGGTTTTGTAATTAATGCGAACCATTCTCCAATTGTTTACGAAGGCGACGCTATTTATCATTTATCTAAAAGTAATCCTGAAAATGTCTACGACTAAAAAAGAACTTCGAATTGAATATAAAAATTTCCGTAAAGCGCTTTCTTTTGATGAAGTAGAAGAAAAAAGTCTGGCAATTGCCAACCAATTGATTCAAATGCCAATTTGGGATAAAATTTATTATCATGTTTTTCTTCCTATTGAAGAACATAAAGAAGTCAATACCGAATTTATCCTGCATTTACTTTCTGGAAAAGACAAAGAAATCCTGATTTCTAAAAGTGACTTTGAAACTAGAAAGATGAATCACTTTTTATTGACTGATAATACCAAAATTAAAAAGAACGAATACAATATTCCAGAACCTGTTGACGGAATAGAAGTGCCTTCTTCTAAAATAGAAGTTGTTTTTGTGCCACTTTTGGCTTTTGATATTTTTGGAAACCGAATTGGATACGGAAAAGGTTTCTACGATAAATTTCTTGCCGAATGCAAACCCGAAACCATCAAAATCGGCCTTTCTTTTTTTGAAGCTGTAAATCAAATCGATGATGTCTTCGAATCTGATATTAAATTGGATTATTGCGTTACGCCTGAGAGAATATATCAGTTTTAAATTTTACATTCTAATATTCTGTAGAGACGCACCGCAGTGCGTCTACACACAGAAATATAAAGTAATGCCACACATTAAAAGATTAAAAAGGATTAATCATTTCAAATCCATTAATCTGTGGCAAAAAAATATCTCCAGTGCATCTAATATAATCTTTGTCGATCTACTTGACTTAGACGCACTGCGGTGCATCTCTACAATTTACACGGAAAAGAAAAAAATATTTCACAGTAAATCCCTTTAAAAATCAAGGTTTTTAATTTTATTTCCACGTAAGAAAAACATTTGTAATTTTTTTGGCACGATTTTGCATACTCGAAAATTGCAAATAATTACTTCTAGTACATCCGGAATGCTAGTCCTTATTTGAAGCCTATAACCTTTTATTAATTTTTAAAAATTTACTTTATGAGAAATCTTAATTTCTTTATGATGGCATTCCTTGTACTTACTATTTTCAGCTGTAAGAAAGTTGATTCAGCAGACCAAAGTTATGAGACAGTTGATTCTGCTGCAGCTGTAGTAGATGAAATTCCAGAGGAAATGTATATTGAACCGAACACAGAAAGCTACGCAGGATTAGAAGAAAATCCGTTTGAATCTCCGCTTAAAGAACCACTTTCTACCTTTTCTATAGATGTTGATAATGCATCATACACTAATATTCGACGTTTTATTAATGAAGGGCAGAAAGTTCCAAAAGATGCCGTGCGTGTTGAAGAAATGATTAATTTCTTCAAATATAAATATCCACAGCCAGATGGGCAGCATCCTTTTGCTATAAACACAGAATACAGCGACTGTCCGTGGAATACAAACAGCAGACTGCTAAAAATTGGTTTGCAGGGAAAGAACATTCCCATGGCAAATTTGCCCGCTACTAATCTCGTTTTTTTAGTAGATGTTTCTGGTTCTATGGATGAATCGAACAAACTGCCCTTGCTAAAAGAATCAATGAAAATTTTGGTAAAAGAGCTTCGCAGTATCGATAAAGTTTCTATTGTCGTTTATGCAGGTTCGGCTGGTGTTGTTTTAGAGCCAACTTCTGGTGACAATAAAAATGAAATTATGGATGCTTTTGATGACTTGCATGCAGGAGGAAGTACAGCAGGAGGCGAAGGAATTGAATTAGCTTACAAACTAGCACAGGAAAATTTCATAAAAGAGGGAAATAATAGAGTAGTGATAGCTACTGATGGTGACTTTAATGTTGGCGCTTCAAGTGATGATGATATGCTGAAATTAATTGAAGAAAAAAGAAACTCTGGTGTGTTTTTAACTGTTTTAGGTTTCGGAATGGGGAATTACAAAGATTCTAAAATGGAAATTCTAGCTGATAAAGGAAACGGAAATTACGCTTATATTGATAATATTCAAGAAGCGAATCGTTTTCTAGGAAAAGAATTTAAAGGTTCGATGTTTGCTATTGCGAAAGACGTAAAAATTCAAATTGAATTTAACCCTAAACACGTTCAAGCATATCGATTGATTGGTTATGAAAACCGAAAACTCAATGCAGAAGATTTTAAAAATGATAAAATTGATGCGGGCGAATTAGGAAGCGGGCACTCCGTTACGGCTTTGTATGAAATTATTCCAGCTGGAGTAGAAAGTAATTACGTTCCATCTGATTTGAAATATACTAAAACACAAAAAGGAGATGGAAATTACAGTGATGAATTGGCAACCGTAAAATTCAGATATAAAAAACCTGATGGCGATAAAAGTATTGAAATAGTAAATGTAATAGCAGATAGGAAAACAGACCTTCAAAACAGTTCTCCTGATTTTAAATTTACAACCGCAGTTTCTTGGTTCGGACTAAAATTACGAGAGTCAAAATACATTACCAGCAGTTCTACTTCAGACATTAAAAAATTAGCAAAATCTGGTTTGTATAATGATGAAGATGGTTACAGAGCAGAATTTATAAGATTGGTTGATGCTGTAAACTAATTAGAAATTCCAAAAAATAAAAATTCCAAACTCCAACTTAAAATTGGAATTTGGAATTTTTTATTTGAATATTTTTAAATTTTACTTTACTTCTTTAATAGTTGAAGAATCAATCCAGCCTTGAGTTCCGTCTGTTAATTCTACTTTTTTCCATCCTGCAACACTTTCTATTACATAAACTTTTGCTCCTTCGTGTAATAGAATAATACCATTTGCTGATTTTTGTGGTTCCTTTCTAACTTGGCTTAATTCAGAAAAAACAATGGCAACACGATCATTGTCAAAATGACTTTTTTCAGACATGCCAGCTGAAATACTTAAACCTAAAGCAATCAAAACAACAAACATTCCAACAAAATAGATTCTTTTAGCGAGTGTAGCGGTTGAAAAATAATAACCAATAAAGCTCAATAAAAATACAAATCCAATTGCGATGGCAATTTTTGCCCAAGTATTATAATCAAAAATCGATGTGAAGTTTTGAATCAGTTTTGCAAAACCAACTTTAGGAACTTCTTTAATTTCATCGATTGTCAGCTTTTTGGCAAACTTTAAATTGTTTAAAGTCTCAGGATCGTTTGGTTTTAAAACCAAAGCTTTTTCATAATTATAAATAGAAGGTGCAACTTGATTTAGTTTATAGTAACAATTTCCAAGATTAAAATACAATTCGGCCGAATGTAATTTATCCTCTTTAATGATGTTTTCATAAACCTGTGCAGCTTCTTTATATTGCCCCTTTTCGTATAAAGCATTTCCTGCTTCAAAGCGCCCCTGCGCAAAGAAAACCTGTGAGATTAACAAAAAGAAATATAATATGTTTTTCATTTTCAAAATATGTAATAAGATTTTCAACTTTGCGAACTTAAATTCATCGAAATCTAAATCAATTTTCTTAGCTCCCGATAGCTATCGGGATTGCGGTAAAAAAAATTAAACAATCTGTTTTTCTAACTCAGAAATAATTAAAACCGCCTTATCATAATCCTGCTGAATCGAAGCGCTTGATGCTGGTGCATAACGTGCAAATTCACAGTTTTCTGTCAAAGCAATAAAGTTTTGTACTGTTTCTGGATTTGCATTTCTAGACAACAACAATTCTCTAATATTGTCTTTACTCATTTCTGAGGTTTCAATATGCAGTTTGGCTTTCAAGAAATTATGCATTGCTTTTTCCAGTGCGATATAGAAAGGCTCTTTATTGTTAAGATGTTTCTTCGCCTGCGATAAATATTTCTTCGCCAGTTTATTGTTCATTCTAATTCTATTTCCAGTAACGTCACTGTCAATAGCTTCTTTTTTCTTCTTAGCTAAAATAATCAGCGGAATGATGATGAACGGAGCAAATAATAATCCTAAATATAAATCGGAACCATAAAAATCATTTTTAGCGATACCAACTAATATTGTTTTAGGTTTGATGTTTTTAAATTGTTCTGTTTTGACAGCTATATTTTTAGCAGTACTTCCAGTATTTGCTTCTGCAGGTGTTGGACCATCTAAAACATCCACCATAATCTCTTTTGAAGTGATGGTTTTATAAGTGCCCGAACTCAAATCAAAGTATGAAAACTGCATTGGCTTAATAGCATACTTTCCTTTGTACTGCGGAATGATGGTATATTTATCTGTGATTCTTCCAGACATTCCAGCTAATGATGTTGTTACTTTTTCATCATGAACAGGATCATACATTTCTAATGCATTTGGAACAACTGGTTTAGGAAGTGTAAACAACTTCATGTTTCCGGTTCCCTGTGCACTTACAATTAAGTCGAGACTTTCGCCATTTTTAAGTGTTGTTTTAGAAGGCGTAACTGTAAAGTTCAGTCTTCCAACAGCACCAGTAAATCCTTCTGGTTTTGTGCTTTCAGGAAGCGGTCTTACATTTATTGTTTTAGCTCCTGCTGAAACTACTTTATTATCCTCCGTAATAATCATTTGTCCAAACATATCACGGCGATTTGTTGGTAATTGCACGCCAATATCAAGTGAAAGAGGTTCAATTGTTAGTTTTCCAGCTTTTTGAGGATACAAAATCGCTTTTTTCAGGATTACATAATAACATCTCTGTCCTTGGTAATTTCCTTCTTCAATAGACAATTGTTTTATGTCAATATTTTGATTCCAGAAATCATTGTATTTTGGTTTTGCCAGTTCTTTAAATCCAGTAACACCAATGTTGTTGAAATACAGTTTGTAAACAACTGTAATTGGTTCATTTAGATATGGATTTGTTTTTGAAATTTCAGCAACTAAATTCAACAATTCGTTTCCAGATCCTGGAGGTCTGTCGCTTGGATCTCTTTCCTGAGCTACAGCATTGGTAACCGTAACCTTAATCGGATTTGTTTTATAGATCTGTCCGTTGTATTCTATTGCGGCTTGTTTGATCGTTACAGCGCCTTTTCTCTCAGGCTGTAAAATATAAGAGTAAATTTTCTGAAAAGAGCTTCGACCATTGATCCAAGATTGGCTAATCTGCTGGCTTGGTCCCGCAACAAGTTTAAAACCGTCAAAAGAAGGCTGTTCGAAATTATCTCCGTCAACATTCATAATGAAGTCTATACGAAGTCTTTCGTTCAGTCCAAGCGTATTTTTGCTGACTCTGGCTTCAAATTGTACTTGAGCCATAAGTCCTTGAAAAGCGAGTAGAAATAGAATTAAATATCTTTTCATTTAATTGTTTAATCGTTTTTTTATGTTAAATCGTTTAATCGTTATTTGTTTAATCCGTTTTACTTGATCAAATAAACAAATTAACGGTTAAACGATTAAACTTATTTTACCAGTCTTTTTCTGTTTTCTTAGGATTGCCTTTTACTTTCTGCGCGTTTACTTTATCCTGAATTTTCTTTTCTTCATTGTTAACGGCATCTAATAAATTTTGGACACGTTCTTTTGATATTCCTCCAGGCTGCGGTTTTGGCTGTCCTTGATTGTCAGACTTGTCGTCTTTCTTCGGATCGTTTTTACCGTCTTTTTTGTCTTTATCTTTGTCGCCTTTATCGTCTTTTTTATCCTTGTCTTTGTCCTTATTATCTTTATTCTTGTCCTTGTCTTTATCTTTGTTTTTATCCTTGTCTTTGTTCTTATCCTTATTCTTGTCTTTGTTTTTATCGTTTTTCGGCGGATTCTCTTTTAGTTTTTGTTTCGCGTAAGCATAGTTATAACGTGTTTCATCATCTGTCGGATCATTACGTAAAGCTTGTTTGTATGCTTCAACTGCCTGCGTATAATCTTTCTCTTTCATGAAAACGTTTCCAAGATTATGATAAGCTTTGTGTTTTTCAGGTCTGGTTTTGGCATTTTTTATCGCTTTCGCGTAAGCAAACTTAGCCTCTGAAACTTGATTTTGTCTATAAATAGTATTTCCTAAATTATATGGTGCTGTTGATCTTTTAGGAAATTTTGATTCCGAAATTCTATAGTTTGCCTCAGCATCAACAAATTTATTCTGTTTATATTCTTCATTGGCAGCAGGCAATGATTTGTCTTTCTCTTGGGCAGAAACCGCCAAAGAAACCGTGAGTAAAATATAAAGAAGTAAATTTTTCATTCTTGTTTTTTATTTTTGTTTGCCATGAATCTCAGTAATTGACACTAATTAGTTTTGTTTTTTTGTGTTTGAATTTCACAAAATAACCAATTTGTTTTCGTGTAAATTCGAGCAATTTGTGGCTAACTTTTTTTATTTCTTTTCGTTAAATAAATCCAATTCTTTGATCCAGCTTGTTTTTCTTTCTAATAAGAAAATGTCTAGAAACAGTAATAAAAATGCAAATCCGATAAACCACTGAAACTGCGATTGAAATTCGGCCATTTGCGTTGCTTCAAATTCTGTTTTCTGAATATTGTTCAAAGCATTTTTTACGTATTCTAAAACTTCTTTAGTACTTCCACCGTAAACATAACCGCCTTTAGTTGCTTTTGCAATCGTTTTTAAACCTTCTTGATTTAATTTTGTGGTTACGGTTTGTCCGTTTTGATCTTTTTGGTAACCTCTGACAACACCATTTTCTTTTAAAGGAATTGTTCCTCCTCGTTCTGTTCCAACACCAATTGTAATGATTTTCATTCCTAATTTATTGGCTTCTTCTGCAGCAGCGGCAGCACCTTCAGAATGATCTTCTCCGTCAGAAATTAGAATTAATAATTTGCTGGTTTTACTTTTTTCATCAAAATAAGTTGAAGATAATCGGATTGCTTCATCTAACGATGTTCCTTGTGAGGAAACCATATCTGGACTCATACTTTGCAAGAACATTTTGGCAACACTGTAATCTGATGTTATCGGTAAAACAGGAAAGGCGCTCCCCGCGTATGCCACAATCCCAATCCTGTCACTTCCTAAGTTGTTAATGATCTGAGAGACTAATTGTTTACTCTTATCTAAACGGCTTGGTGCAATGTCTTCGGCAAGCATACTTTTAGAAACATCGACTGCAAAAACAATATCAATACCTTCTCGTTTAACAGTTTCCATTTTGGTTCCAATCTTTGGGTTAACCAAACCAATAATTAGGCAGGTAAGCGCCAAAAGAATCACAACTATTTTTAAAACAGGTTTAAAAACTGATTTCTCTGGACTCAATCTTTTTACCATTTCCAAATCACCAAATTCGCGTTGTTTTCTTCTTTTCCAATACATATTGAAAAGGAAAATACACACCACAATTGGGAGTAGTAATAAGAGATATAAATATTTTTTTTCGTCTAATTCCATAAATTTTCTTAAATTCCAATATTGAAAATCCAAATTCCAAACTTTGGAGTTATTAAATTTCAATCTTTCAAATTTTAACTTTTGCTTTTATTATTTAAGTATCCAATTTTAGATTCTCAATTTCAACTTTGAATTTGGAATTTTAAAATTTGGAATTTTTGATTTTAAATAAAGCTTCTGTAAACTGTATTTCTTAAGCCAACTTCCAGCAATAATAAAAAGGCTGCAAATAAAACAAAACCTCTGTATTTTTCATCATAATCATAGAACTTCAATTCCTGAATTTCCGTTGTTTCCAGTTTGTTGATAGACTTATAGATCTCAGCTAATCTATCGTTGCTTGTTGCTCTAAAATAGGTTCCGTCTGTTTTGCGGGCAATATTTTTCATCAGTCTTTCGTCGATTTCAACTTTTTGCATTTTGAATAAGAAACCTCCGTTTGGTGCGTATGCGTATGGAGATTCAGCCATACCGTTTGTACCAAGACCAATTGTATATACTTTTATTCCATATTGTTTGGCAATGTCGGCAGCAGTTTCCGGCTCGATAAATCCGGCATTGTTTACACCATCGGTAAGTAAAATAATTACACGGCTTTTGGCTTTACTATCTTTTAAACGATTTACCGCAGTTGCCAATCCCATTCCAATTCCAGTTCCGTCTTGGAGAACTGTATCGTATTTAATACCTTTTATGGCTTCAAGAATAATTGCTTTATCGCTTGTAACAGGAGTTTTAGTATAAGCTTCAGAAGCATATAAAACCAATCCGATTCTGTCATTTGGTCTTTCTTCAACGAAATCGGCAGCAACTCTTTTCAAAGCTTCCATACGATTAGGCTTTAAATCTTTTGCCAGCATAGATCCAGAAACGTCAATTGCCATTACAATATCAATACCTTTTGTTGTTTTGGTTTGATTGCTGATATCTACAGTTCTTGGACGTGCCAATGCAATGATTAATGAGCTTAAAGCTAAAATTCTAAAAACATATAAGCACGGTCTTAATTTGACCAATAAAGATTCGCTGTTTTGAAAACCTGCGGTCGAGCTCATTTTTAAAGTAGCCAACTGCTGGTTGCGTTTCAATAAAAACCAAATTATAGCAATCGGAATTAAAAGGAACAACCAAAGAAATTCTGGATTTAAAAAAGTGATCTTACTCATTAGTTGTTTGCTCTTTGAAGTTCAACAGAATTTAATACTCGGGTTGTGATTTCATTAGCATATGTATCACCTTCTTCATGTAAAATCAGGATTTGCTGTAAACCTTGATCTTGCTTGAAAAGCAATAACTCATAATATGCTTTTGTACTCGTTTTAGTTTCTGGGTTCAGAATAGTCATTGTTCCGTAACCTTTTACTCCCTGAATACCTTCATTAGTTTGAAAATCTTCTTGTTTTACAATAATATTTTGTCCGCCTTGAGCTTCAATAATTTTTAATGAACCTTCAAGCGCTTTAGATAAATCTATATCTGTTGGCTGTTTAAATTTACTTGTAGAAACTGCAATATAGAAATTGTCAATCATACTTCCATATACAAAAAGCTGCATTTCTTTAATTAATGCCATTGCTTCTTTTGGCAGTACTTTTTCTGTATCAACTCGTTTTAAAACTTTTGGAGTTTCAATAAGAACGGCTGGATTTCCATATGCACTTTTTACCCATTCGCCTTCTAATAATTCTTTAGAAGGATGACCAATTATATTGTCTTTTACATAATTGAAACCTTTAGTAACCACGAAATAAGTTGTCGTTGCCGTTAATAAAAACACAACGGCAGCAACGGCATAACCAATTCGTGCATTTCGTTTTTTACGAAGCTGTGCTTGAATTTGTTTTTGTCTTTGCGCTTCATTCAATAATTGATCTTCAACATCTTCTGGAACTTCTGTCGGGATTGCATTATCCAGCGTTAAAATTACTTTCTGAATTTTGTTTCTGTCTTCTGTAATTTCAAATTCTAATGGTTTAGATTTTGCAAATTTTACCAAATCGGCTTGACGTAAAACACGTTCTAAATTCTCAACCGTTTCCGGCGTAAGCGTCATTTTCTTTTGAGTTGAGGCTGTTCTAATTGCCTGAATCAATTCAGAAGTTGTACTTTCCATTGCTGGAATATGGATAGCTTCTTCGATATAATTTCTAGCGATATCTGTTAATTCGCTGTAGTATTCTTTAATTTCTCCTTTTTGAACAAGTTCTTTTTTCTCTAAGCTGTTTAATAAACTTGTCGCTTTTTCGATAGGGGTTTTATAAACTTCCTCTTCAATTTTTTTCAGCTGGCGTTTTTTAACGTACCAGTAAACAAAAGCCCCAATTCCGATAATTACTAAAAGAATCAAAACATAAATCCACCAATTTCCCATTCCTTCATCTACAGAAGAAATATCTTTAATATCATACATTTTCTGCTGTAAAGTATCCACTTTTACATTGGCTACTTCAACTTTGATAGAATCTGTAAAGAAAGGTTTTTTATCAATTAAAATTTTGATGCTTGGAATTGTATAACGACCAGAATCAAACTGCGTTAAACCATATTTTTTGATTAACTCGTAAGTGTCATCTTTCTTAACCGTATCAACTGGATAAGACTGAATTACTTCTAAAGCACCAATATTCTTAAGTTTCGGAAATTCAACTTTTGATTTTGAGTTTACAACAGTTTTAAGTGTCAGTTTAAACTCTGCACCAATTTTGTTTTTTGTGGTATCAATGCTTGTTTCTACAGGTTTCTGCTGCGCAAAAATCATGGTAGAAAAGAACAATAAAAATATATAAAGTTTAAATTTCATTTGATTAACGATTGTTGATTTTAGATTAACGATTTTTGATTTGTTAATCAAAATTGCCAGATTTTTATCGTGATTTGAAATAGCCTAATAGTTTAGTAACGTAATTTTCGTCTACTCTGGTATTTACAATTCCTGCTCCAGATTTACGGAATGTATCTTTAAAGTAATTCAATTTGTCTTGATAATGTTTCTCATAATTTAGACGAACTGTTTTTGAACCTGTATCAACCAATTGTATTTTTCCAGTTTCAGCATCCAGCATTGGTACCATTCCTAAATTTGGAATTTTGTTCTTCGCGGATATCGTATACTCGAACACCTGTAATGTCGTGTTTTTTGGAAGCAATTTTTAAAGTATGCTCATAAGAATCAGACATGAAATCTGAAATCATGAAAATAATGGCTTTCTTTTTTTGAGTTCCAGATAAAAACTTCAAGGCTTGTGCAATGTCTGTTTTATTGCTTTTTGGTTCAAATTCGATTAATTCACGAATGATGCGAAGCACGTGCGAACGTCCTTTTTTTGGCGGAATATATAGTTCTACAGTATCAGAAAATAATATTAAACCAATTTTGTCATTATTCTGTGTAGCCGAAAAAGCCATCGTTGCCGCAATTTCGGTTACGATGTCTTTCTTGAATTGATTTTTAGAACCAAAAGATTCCGAACCCGAAATATCAACCATTAAAACCATGGTCAATTCGCGTTCTTCTTCAAATACTTTAACGTGAGCTTCGTTATAGCGTGCGGTCACATTCCAATCGATGTTACGAATATCATCTCCGTATTGGTATTGACGCACCTCGCTAAACGTCATTCCTCGTCCTTTAAATGAAGAGTGGTATTCTCCCGAAAAGATATGATTACTCAATCTTTTGGTCTTGATTTCTATTTTCCGTACTTTTTTTAAAAGCTCTTTTGTATCCATTTTATTTGTTTAAAGTTTAAAGTTTAAAAGTTTCAAGTTAGTCTTGCAACAACTTGAAACCTGAAACTTTAAACAAATTTTTAAGGTACTTCAATCTCGTTAACGATTTTGTTGATAATGTCTACAGAAGTAATGTTTTCTGCTTCTGCTTCGTAAGTAATTCCAACTCTGTGACGTAAAACATCGTGAACAACAGCACGAACGTCCTCTGGAATTACATATCCGCGGCGTTTGATAAAAGCGTAACATTTTGCAGCATTAGCCAAATTGATACTTCCACGAGGAGAAGCCCCAAAACTAATAAGCGGTTTTAAGTCGGCTAATTTATATTTTTCAGGGTAACGCGTTGCGAAAATAATATCTAGGATGTATTTTTCAATTTTTTCGTCCATGTAAACTTCACGAACTGCTTCTTGCGCACGTAGAATCTGTTCAACAGAAACTACTGGATTTACTTTTTCGTAAGATCCTTTTAGGTTTTGACGAATTACAAAACGCTCTTCATCAATTTTTGGGTAGTCAATAACTGTTTTCAACATGAAACGGTCAACTTGTGCTTCTGGAAGCTGGTATGTTCCTTCTTGTTCCACTGGGTTTTGTGTTGCAAGTACTAAAAACGGACGATCTAATTTAAAAGTAGTGTCACCAATGGTAACTTGTTTTTCCTGCATTGCCTCTAATAAAGCTGATTGAACCTTTGCCGGCGCACGGTTAATCTCATCGGCAAGTACGAAATTAGCAAAAATAGGTCCCTTTTTAATAGAGAATTCATTTGCTTTAATATTGTAAATCATGGTTCCGATAACATCGGCAGGTAATAAATCCGGCGTAAACTGGATACGGCTGAAAGAACCTTGAACCGCTTGTGATAATGTATTTATAGCTAAAGTTTTTGCAAGACCTGGCACTCCTTCCAGTAAAATATGTCCTTGGCCAAGCAATCCGATTAATAAACGCTCGACCATATGTTTCTGGCCCACAATAACTTTGTTCATTTCCATTGTAAGAAGGTCTATAAAAGCACTTTCTCTTTCAATTTTTTCATTTATCGCTCTAATGTCTAAAGTCGTTGTATTTTCTTCCATATAAATATTTTTAAAAACCTTGATTTGTACGCCTGTTTTTTGAGAGTGCAAATTGAATATTTTTTAAGAAGTAAGATGTTAAAGAATGGTTAAAACTTCGACCAATGACCTAATTTTAAGGACTAATTGTGAATCTATTTTTATATTTTTAAGAACTTTGATGATTATGTTTTATTAAAGCATAATTATTACCAAAAATAACGCATAACTATTATGAGCAAAACGGTCTTATCGCCTATAATTTCGGGCACTATGAATTGGGGAGTTTGGGATAAAAACCTTACAACCAAAGAAATGGAAAACATGATACAAGTGAGTATCGAAAACAAAATTACGACTTTTGATCACGCGGATATTTACGGATCTTATACGACCGAAGCCGATTTTGGAAAAGCCTTTCACGCCAGTAAAATTGATCGTGAAAAATTACAATTAATTACCAAGTGCGGTATTCAAATGATTGCTGAAAAACGCCCTGAAAACAAAATCAAACATTACGATTATTCGAAAGACTATATTATTAAGTCGGTTGAAGGATCTTTGAAAAAACTGAAAACAGATTATGTAGATGTTTTTTTACTGCACAGACCAAGTCCGTTAATGCAGGCAGACGAAATCGCAGAAGCGGTTGAAAAATTAAAAGGTGAAGGAAAAATAATTGATTTTGGACTTTCGAATTTTACCAGTTCACAAACCGAATTAATTCGTCAGAAAACAGAAGTAAGTTATAATCAAGTACAATTTTCTGCAACACATTATGACGCAATGTTAGATGGAAGTTTAGATTATATGCAGACACACGGAATTCGTCCGTTGTCATGGAATCCGCTTGGAACTGTTTTTAGAGAAGATACAAAACAGACTCGCCGTTTGAAAAAACTGTTTTCTACTTTGTTAGAAAAATATCACTTAGGAGCAGATACACTTCTGTTAGCATGGATTTTAAAACATCCGGCAAAAATAATTCCAATTGCAGGTACTGTTAACGTTGCGAGAATTCAATCTTTATCAAAAGCAATAGAATTGAATATGGATACAGAAGATTGGTTCGCGATCTGGACAGAAAGTATGGGTGACGATGTACCTTAATTTTAGTTTTTAGTCGCAGTGACAGTATTCAGTTTTATCTGAGTAGAAAAAAAATAAACACATAGAAACATAGATTTATGATTGCTTTGGAAAAGAGAATTTAGCATTTCACATACACATAATTATGAAAATGAAATGCCTTTCAAAGTACAATATGCCTATGCCTCTATGTGTTAAAACAAAATATTTAAAATGAAAAAAACAGTTTTAATTACTGGTGCAACAAGCGGAATTGGAAAAGCAGTCGCTCAAATTCTGGCAAAAAATAATTATAAAGTAGTGCTTTGCGGAAGACGCCAAGACCGTTTAAAAGATCTTGAAAAAGAACTTTCAGCTTTTACTGAAATACATTCTTTAGCATTTGATGTTCGAGATAAAGAAGATGTTCTTCAAAAAATAAATGCTTTGCCAAGCGATTTTGCAACAATTGACGTTTTAATTAATAACGCTGGAAATGCCCACGGTTTAGATCCGATTCAAAATGGAGATTTAGACGATTGGGATGCTATGATTGACATTAATGTAAAAGGTCTTTTGTATGTTTCAAAAGCGATAATTCCGCAAATGGTTGAAAGACAATCTGGACATATTATTAATATTGGTTCTACTGCTGCGAAAGAAGTTTACCCAAACGGAAACGTATATTGCGGTTCGAAACATGCCGTTGATGCTATAACTGCTGGAATGCGAATTGATTTAAATCCGTTCGGAATCAGAGTTGGAGGAATTCATCCGGGAATGGTTGCAACAGAATTCAGTGAAGTTCGTTTTAAAGGAGATGTCGAAAGAGCCGCAAACGTGTACAAAGGATTTGATCCGCTGCAGGCCGAAGATATTGCTGATATTATTCATTTTGTAGTTTCAAGGCCTTATCATGTTAATATCGCAGACTTGGTAGTTATGAGTACGGCGCAGGCATCTTCTACGATTGTGAAGAAAAATATTTAAATTAGATTGATAGACTTCTTAGAAAGTTAGATCTTTAGATTAATTTAGAAATCTGAAAACCAATATCTAAGAAGTCTAAAATCTAACTTTCTAAGGAGTCTAAATAATGATTAATAAACGCCTTTTGATAAAGAATTTGCTTGCTCACAATGATGAGAGCAGTTTTTATGATAAAAAAAGGCAGCTGAATCTTCATTCTCGAGAAGGAAAAGGCAAGTTTCTCAAACACATTTGCGCATTATCAAACTCAAATCCCAATAATAATTCTTATATCGTTGTTGGAGTTGAAGATCAGGATAATGAAATTGTCGGCGATGATTTTTTTGATGACAGCCGAATTCAGAATCTTGTAAATGCTTTTTTAGAAAATCCGCCTAAAATTCAATACGAAAATGTCCCTTTTCCAAATCTTCCAAAAGATAAAGTGATTGGTCTGGTTACTATAAAACCAAAAAGTAAAGTTTCTTATTTTAAAAAAGGAATTCATACCATTCTTGCTAATAGTGTTTTTATAAGGCGAGGCAGTAATTCGATTCCGCTGGAAAGTGGGGAAGAGGTTGAAAAAAACTATCAGAATACAGAAACTGTAATCGGAATTGAAAATAGTTCTCGAAACAGCATTCAATATACTTTAGACGGTGTTATTGATTTTATGAATTTCAGGCATAAAGATATGTCGCCGAAATATCATGTTTTTAAAGAATTATTTGTGATTTGCTGGGCTGGTGTTCCCAAAAAATTACGGGATAAAACGTATTTGTCACGAGTTGATATCGAACTAATTAATGAGCAAATTAAACTTTTCTATTCTGCGCAGGATGTTGTCACCATTTTTTATGATGATGATAGTTTTACGATTACAGAATATGTGCCGCTTGGCTTAAATGATAAAACGAGTTATTATCCGCTGGAAGAACAAACTATTCATTTTTTTGACAATGGTTACTATAAAATAGACCGTCAAATGCTTTTTCAGCCGCCAGAATTCAACAGAAAAATGTTGTACCATATATACAATGCGAATATGGCTTTGTTGGCTAAACTTCAAAAAAATATCATATTGTCTGAACGTGAAATGAAGGATTTAGAAAACCTGCCTTCTACGTTTATGATTTGTCATTTAAATGGTTTTGAAGAGGCAAGACAAAAGCTGATAGATGCCAAATTGCTTTTAAAACCTTATAAAAATGTTTATTCTTCCTTTAAAGAAGCACTTCGTGTTTTACGTAAAATGAAGTATGATGTTCAATAAAGAGGTGCAGAGGTTCAGAGAAACAAAGTGACAAAGGTTTTTCTGTAGAGACGCACTGCAGTGCATCTACATCCAGCATATCTACAAAAATTGTGTAGATGCTGAATTTATTTAATCTAAAATATTTAATGAAAATTCAAGTACTTATTGACTTCATCATAAGGGAACAAAATTTCTTTTGGACCATCTGCATATGAAGCGGCTTCATATGAGTTGTAATATAAGAGCAGACCTTCTGAAGTATAAAATATGTTTTGCGGCAGCTGAAATTTATCATTTTCAAACATTAAACCTGTTGCATTAATATTCGCTTCTGCTGGTATTTTGTATTTTGCCCGAAATGCTTTTTCGGCGAAGGCCTTAAAATCTTTTTCGTTTTTAAATAATTGATTGTTGAATATTGTTTTTCCAGTCTTCGCATTAAATAATATCGAACGATAACCTTGATAACCATGTGCACCGCCGGTAAAGGTGTAATGATCAATTTTAAGATTTAAAATCGAATCAGATTGAAATTCAACATTGCCAATTATTTTCGCCTCCCATCCAAAAGTGTCATTTGGAAATTTTTGACGCATTTCTTCATACGAAGCAATAAAAGATTTAGACAATGATTTGTAGTCATTGACTTTTGTTGAATCTTCACCAAAAAAAACAATCTCCTTTATTACAGAGAAAACTTTCTTATTAATGCTGTCTGATATTACTTTAATATTTTTGGCAACTGGAACTTCTATTGTGATTTCCGGACAATCAGTTTTGCACGGAATATTAGATTTTTCTTCAAACCTTTCATTCTCAAATGAAAGCTCTTTTTTGCAACTTGTAAAAATCAAACACAAAAAGATTATAAATATGTAATTTTTCATATCAAAAAGTGTTAATTATATACAAAGGTAAGAAGTTGTGTCGCGATAAAATAAATTAAGCGGTAAATTTGTACAACAATTATAGATTTAAAACTTATAACTATATGAAATTTAATACAAAAGTTATACATGGAGGACAGCACCATGATCCATCTACAGGAGCAGTTATGCCGCCAGTATACCAAACGTCAACTTTTATTCAGACAAGTCCAGGGAAACCTTTGGCAGATTACGAATACAGCAGAGCATCAAACCCTACGCGTACGGCATTGGAAGAAGCTTTGGCAAGTATCGAAAACGGAACTCGCGGATTAGCATTTTCGTCTGGTCTTGCAGCGACAGACTGCGTTTTAAGATCGTTTAAGGCTGGTGACGAAATTATTGCAATGGATGATTTATATGGTGGGACTTATAGAATGTTCTCTCGAATTTATAAAGATTCGGGCATTAAATTTCATTTTGTGGATATGACTAATATCGAAAAATTCAAAAGTTTAATCAACGAAAACACAAAATTGATCTGGGTAGAAACGCCGACAAATCCATTGATGAAATTGGCTGATATTCAAGAAATAGCAAAAATTACTCAAGAAAAGAAAATTCTTCTTGCGGTGGACAATACTTTTGCAACACCTTATTTGCAAAAACCATTAGATTTAGGAGCAGATATTGTTATGCATTCAGCAACAAAATATTTAGGAGGACATTCTGATGTGATTGCAGGAGCTTTAATTGTAAAAGACAAAGAACTTGGAGAACAACTGCATTTTCAGCAATTTGCAACTGGTGCGACACTTGGACCGATGGATAGTTTTTTAGTTTTAAGAGGAATCAAAACTTTGGCTTTAAGAGTACAAAGACATTGCGAAAATGGTGAAAAAGTAGTTGAATATTTAAGTAATCACCCTAAGATAAAAACAGTTTATTATCCAGGTTTAAAAAGTCATCCTTTTCACGAAATTGCTAAAAAGCAAATGAAAGCTTTTGGCGGAATGGTTTCGTTTGATTTTAAATCAGGCAAAAAAGAAGATTCAATAGCATTTTTAGAGAAATTAAAAGTATTCACTTTGGCAGAATCGCTGGGAGGAGTTGAATCACTAGCCAATCATCCAGCTTTAATGACACACGCATCAATTCCTGCTGATAAAAGAGCAGAAGTAGGTATTACGGATGATTTAGTTCGATTAAGTGTTGGTATTGAAGATGCTGATGATTTAATTGCTGATTTAGAACAGGCTTTATCTTAGAGAGAAATTCCAAAAAAAAAAATCCCAAATTCCAATTGTAATATTTTGGAATTTGGGATTTTTTATATTTTGAGATTTAAAATTTTGTTAGAATTCTAAGTAATAAATATATCCAAAGTTAAACCAAACCTGCCAGTCATTTGATTTGTTTTCTTTGTAAATGTCTTTGTTTGGGTTTAATCCATCAATCCAATCTGAGTTATACATTTGAAAACGAGTTTCAAACATTAAATCACTCATTGTAGTTAATTTATAATGTACTCCAATTGCTGCTGTTGCAGATAATACTACTCCGCTCTCACTACAAAAACCATGTGCACGACCATCAGATGGAGTCAGGTATTTTCCTGGAGTTACATTTGGAAGAGTGATGTCTCCTAAATGTGAACCGATTTTTGTAGAATAATAGCTTACTTGAAAACCTACACTACCATACGGGCTGAAACTACCAATTGTGTTTTCGAAGTCATGAATTTTCATAAAAGGAGAAAATTCTAATTGAGCTCCAAGACCTAAAGTAGTAGAACTTGCGTGCATGTTTTTAAGCTGCTGGGCAAATAGTCCGTCAGGCTTTCTTTCCACCCACTGGCCATAATGTTTCAAATTAGTTCTGCTGAAAGCAAGTTCAGAGCGCACTTTAAAATGTTCTGTAAAGAAACTTTCTCTGTTATTCGCAGCAGAAAAGTTGATAAAGTGCATAATTCCGATACCAAAACCTGAGTTTCCAACGTTGGTGTCGAAGTTGCTTCTTTCGCCAAAATCGGACTGTAAAGTAACAGGTCCTGCATAGACTCCTATCTCTTGGGCTAGGTTTGATTGCGCTGATGCCGCGGTTGATATACCAAAGAAGGCAAATAATGTGATAAATAGGTGTTTAGACATTTCGTAGGGGCTTACAAATCTCGGCAAATATATAAAAAACCTAATCGATTCAAAATATTAAATCGGTCTATTGAAAAATAACTAGCAAAATACTTAATTTACTAACTTTTAAAAGGCGATTTGCATGTAAACACCTACATGTAAAATGAGTTTTTTTGGAATGCTTGAAAAAAACACAAATCGATTCAAAAAAGTGAAAAATATAACTTAGAATCAGAATTTGATATATCTTTGTGTGTTAAAACGAAAACGTTTTCTTAAACTGAGATTTAGGTTGGAAAACTGAAAATTAAATCAAATTATCTGAAAATTTATTTCAAATATGGAACAAAAAATAAATGAATTTATGGCTCTAGTTGAGTCAAAAAATCCAAATGAGCCAGAATTTCTTCAAGCAGTTAGAGAATTTGCAGAAACAGTAATTCCCTTTATATCTGAGCGCAAAAAATATGATGGTAAAAATATACTTCTTAGAATTGCAGAACCAGAACGTTCTATAATTTTTAGAGTTCCTTGGGTAGATGACAAAGGGGAGATCATTGTAAACAGAGGTTTTAGAATTCAAATGAACTCTGCAATCGGACCTTATAAAGGTGGAATTAGATTTCATCACTCTGTAAATTTATCAGTTTTGAAATTCTTGGCTTTCGAACAAGTATTCAAAAACAGTCTTACTACACTTCCGATGGGAGGTGGAAAAGGTGGTTCTGATTTTGATCCAGAAGGAAAATCTGATGCAGAAATTATGCGTTTCTGTCAATCATTTATGACAGAATTATGCCGTCATATTGGTCCAGATCTTGATGTTCCTGCTGGAGATATTGGTGTTGGAGCAAGAGAAATTGGATATTTATTTGGACAATATAAAAGAATCAGAAATGAATTTACAGGAGTTTTAACTGGAAAAGGTTTAGCTTACGGAGGTTCATTAATTAGACCAGAAGCTACAGGATACGGAGTAGTTTATTTTACAGATCAAATGTTACGCACAATTGGCCACGAAGTAAAAGGTAAAAGAGTAGCAATTTCTGGATTCGGAAATGTGGCTTGGGGAGTTGCCTTAAAAGTTAACGAACTTGGAGGAAAAGTTCTTACGATTTCTGGTCCTGATGGATATATTTATGATGAAGAAGGAATCTCTGGCGAAAAAATTGACCATATGCTTGAAATGAGAGCGACTGGAGACAATAGAGCAGAGCGATATTTGGAGAAATATCCAAATGCTGTATTCCATAAAGGAAAAAGCCCTTGGGAAGTAAAAGTAGATATCGCAATTCCATGTGCTACACAAAATGAGTTAAATGGAGATGATGCTCAAAAATTAATCGATAATGGTGTTTTATGTGTTACTGAAGCTGCAAATATGCCTTCTACATTAGATGCTATTAAACTTTTCTTAGATAATAAAGTATTATTTGCTCCAGGAAAAGCGGCAAATGCTGGTGGTGTTGCTGCTTCTGGATTAGAAATGACTCAAAACTCTATCCGTTTAAACTGGACTAGTGAAGAGGTTGATTTGCGTTTGAAAGATATCATGGTTGGAATTCACAACCAATGTAAAAAATACGGTGCAGAAGAAGACGGATATGTAAACTACGTAAAAGGAGCGAACATTGCCGGATTTGTTAAAGTTGCCGATGCTATGCTTGCACAAGGTGTAGTTTAAAAATTTAATTGCAATGTTAAAATGCCTTCGATTATCTTTTAGAAGATATTCGGAGGCATTTTTTATTCCACCAAAAATTAAATAATCTCGTTTGTAGTATATTTGTCTATCCGAATACATTATAATGATGAAGAAAATAGCTTTCTGCGTTTTATTTTTAGTACTAATACAATTTTGTCAGGCGCAGAATAAATCGTCTTGGCTGGGATATTTTTCTTTTAATGAAATAAAAGATGTTGCAGAATCTTCAACAACTGTTTTTGCAGCTTCAGAAAATGCATTGTTTTCAAAAAACACCACAACAAATGTTTTAAAAACCACAACTACAGTTGACGGATTATCGGGGCAGACTATTGCTGCAGTTTATTATAGTGAAACATTCAAGAAAACAATAGTCGGTTATGAAAATGGTTTGATGATTTTAATTAACGAAACTGACGGAAGTATATTAAAAATTGTAGATATAATTAATAAGCAGCTGCCGGCAAATTTGAAAAAAATCAATCATTTTATGGAACATAATGGTTTGGTTTATGTTTCGTGCGATTTCGGAATTGTTCAGTTTAATTTAAATACTTCTCAGTTTGGTGATACCTATTTTATTGGTGATAACGGAGCCGAAATTAGTGTCAAACAAACCACTTTTTTTAATGGATTTATTTTTGCCGCAACTTCCAGCGGTATTAGAAGAGCCGATAGTACAAATGCAAATCTTATAGATTACAATCAATGGACAGTTGTGAATACAGGAAATTGGTCTGGTGTAGAAGCTCTGGATACAGAACTTATTGCTGTAAACGATTCTGGATATATTCATCGATTTAATTCCAATACTTTTATAGGTTTCTCCCAGTTGCCTCAAGCTGCAGTTGATGTGAGGGCAAAAAATCATAATTTGTTTGTTACAACTGCAAATACAGTGTATGTGTATAATAATCAAATGGTTTTAAATCGACAGATTATAAATACCCAAGTTTTAGATAATACCTTAAATTTTAGCTGTGCGACAGCAGTTGGAGATCAGATTTTCATTGGAACAAAAGAAAAAGGATTGTTTGTTTCTGCACTCAGTAATGCAGCAAGTTTTGAAAACAATACACCAGCAGGGCCAGTAAAAAATAATATTTTTTCAATAGATGTAAGTCCAAATACTTTGTGGGCTGTATATGGGGATTATGACACATCATATGATCCGTATCCTTTAGATAGTTACGGAATTAGCCGATACAATGTTTCAGGATGGCTGAATATTCCATATTCTGAAGTTTATGATGCGAAATCAATTACGAGAGTTATAATAAATCCAAATAATGAAAAGCAAGTTTATGCCAGTTCCTTCTTTTCTGGATTACTAAAGATTGAAAACGAAGTGCCGAATTTTTTATATGATGAAAAAAACAGCGGCTTAGAATCAATTACAAATGCTGGCACAGATTATATAGATGTTCGTATAAATGCAAATGCTTTTGATAAATCTGGAAATCTTTGGATTACGAACAGCCGAATCAAAAATGGACTGAAGGTTTTAAAAACAAACGGTCAATGGGGAAGTTACCCAATGACTTCAATTTTTGGTAATGCCGAAAATATTAGTTATTCAAGCATAGCTGTGGATCGAAATAATGTAAAATGGATCGGAACTAATAGAGATGGTGTTGTAGGTTTTAATGAAACTACAAATACATTTAAAAAAATGACTTTCGGCACCGACGTCGGCAATCTACCAATTGCAGACGTTAGAAGTATAGCGATAGATACAAAAAACCAGCTTTGGATAGGAACTACAAAAGGTTTACGAGTTTTATCTAATGTTGGGAACTTTCAGTCGGAAAGTCAGTTAAAAGCAAATCCGATAATTATTGAAGAAGATGATTTAGCGCAAGAATTACTTTATGAGCAGTTTATTACTTCTATAGCAGTTGATGGAGCCAATAATAAATGGATAGGAACAGCAGATTCGGGAGTTTTTATGGTTTCTCCAAATGGTCAGGAAACCAAATATCATTTTACGATAAATAATTCTCCCTTGCCGAGTAATTATGTAAACGACATTAAAATAAATAGCAAAACGGGAGAAGTCTTTATTGCGACCAATAAAGGAATGGTTTCGTTTAATGGAATAGCAACAGGAGCAAATGATAATTTGAATAATGTTTACGTTTATCCAAATCCAGTTCGTCCTGCTTACTCAGGAACAGTGAAAGTTGCTGGTTTAATTGATAAAGCCAATGTCAAAATCACAGATATTGAAGGGAATTTAGTTTTTGAAATAACATCTTCTGGGGGAACAATAGAGTGGGATACAACCGCTTTTGGTAAATATAAAGTAGCTTCTGGCGTTTATATGGTTTTTATATCAGCACAAGACGGCAGTGAAACTAAGGTTAAGAAAGTTATGATTATTCGTTAGTCTGAAAGTGAAAAGTGAAAAGTCAAAAGTGAAAAGTAAAAAGTGAAAAGTGAAAAGTAAAAAATCTAAGAAGTCTAATATCTAAGAAGTCAAAAAATCTAAAATTTGCTCGTCAAAACCAAAGCCATAGTAATTTCGTCTTTAAAATTTCAGGAAAAAAGCTTGATAGTGAAATGCTTTACACTTTCCAGCGGACTGAAATCTTATTTTGTGCGCGATGCTTTTTCAAGCAGAAAAGCAAGTCAGAAGATTGCTTACTTTCAGCCGTTTTCTATCTTAGAAATTGAGGCTGTTCATAAGAATAAAGGAACTTTAGAAAATTTCAAAGAAATAAAAAGTGCAGTTCCTTTTCAGAGCATTCACACAGATATTGTCAAAAGTACAATGGTAATGTTTCTTTCAGAAATGCTTCATTATTCTATTCAGGAAGAAGAAAAAAACGAACCTCTTTTTGTTTTTTTAGAAACGGCGCTGACATGGCTGGATCATAATGATGAAATTTCTAACTTTCATTTAATAATGCTTTTAGAAATTACAAAATACCTTGGTTTTTATCCTGAACTTTCAGAAGTTGATCTGCCATTTTTTGAAATGAATGAAGGTGTTTTTACGCTTTTCCAAAAAGGAAATGTGCTATCTGAACACGAAACCAATTTGTTTAAAAAACTACTCGATTTAAAATTTGATAATGATCAAAAAGTCTTTAATGTTACAGAGAGACAACTACTGCTGAAAGTTTTAATTGACTATTATAGTCTGCATTTAGAAGGATTCAAAAAACCTAAATCTTTAGAGATTTTAAAAGAAGTTTTCTCTTAAATCAATAAAAAGGCTGTTTCTTGTTGCGGAATCTACTCGAAATTTCTTTAAACCAGTCTTTTTTCCGTTATCTTTTATCTATTTTCCTCAAAATTCCTTACTTTCGCACCTCGTTTAAGAAAAGGATAAAATGAGTACAAAATTTACTGAATACAAAGGACTTGACTTGCCAGCTGCAGCATCAGAAGTTCTTGATTTTTGGAAGAAAGAAAATATATTTGAAAAGAGTGTTACAACTCGCGAAGGTGCTGAGCCTTTCGTATTTTTTGAAGGTCCGCCTTCAGCAAACGGATTACCAGGAATTCACCACGTAATGGCGCGTGCGATTAAAGATATTTTTTGCAGATATAAAACTCAAAAAGGTTTTCAGGTAAAAAGAAAAGCCGGCTGGGATACTCACGGTTTACCTGTAGAATTGGGTACCGAAAAAGAACTTGGAATTACAAAAGAAGATATTGGTAAAACGATTTCTATCGAAGAATATAACGAAGCGTGTAAAAAAACCGTTATGCGTTATACTGACGTGTGGAATGACTTGACCGAAAAAATGGGTTATTGGGTTGATATGGAAGATCCATATGTAACTTATAAGCCAAAATACATGGAATCTGTTTGGTGGCTTTTGAAACAAATCTATGATAAAGGTTTGTTGTACAAAGGATACACAATTCAGCCGTATTCTCCAAAAGCGGGAACAGGATTATCTTCTCACGAAGTAAATCAGCCTGGAGCTTACAGAGATGTTACCGATACTACGATTGTTGCACAATTCAAAACTTTACCGGAAACGCTTCCGAGCTTTTTACAAGGTTTTGGAGATATTCACATTTTAGCGTGGACAACAACTCCTTGGACATTACCGTCAAACACAGCTTTAACCGTTGGACCAAAAATTGATTATGTTTTAGTAAAAACTTTCAATCAATATACTTTTGAGCCAATTAATTTGGTTTTGGCTAAAAACTTAGTTGGAAAACAATTCGGTAAAGGATTTTTCTTAAGTGAAGACGATGCTGATTTTGATAACGTTAAAAACGGCGACAAAAAACTTCCATACAAAATCTTAACCGAAGCAAAAGGGGAAGATTTAGTAGAAATCCGTTACGAGCAACTATTGCCTTATGTATTGCCATATCAAAATGCTGAAAATGCATTTAGAGTAATCGCTGGAGACTTCGTAACAACAGAAGACGGAACAGGAATTGTACACACAGCGCCAACTTTTGGTGCAGATGATGCCAAAGTAGCAAAAGAAGCAAAGCCAGAAGTACCGCCAATGTTGGTTTTGGATGAAGAAGGAAATGCAGTTCCGTTAGTAGATTTACAAGGAAAATTCACTTCTCATTTAGGAGATTTAGCTGGTAAATACGTTAAAAACGAATATTACGATGCTGGACAAGCTCCGGAGAAATCTGTAGATGTTGAAATTGCTATTCGATTAAAAGAAGAAAATAAAGCCTTTAAGGTTGAAAAATACGTACATAGTTATCCACACAGCTGGAGAACTGATGAGCCGTTATTATATTATCCGCTAGATTCTTGGTTCATTAAAGTAACCGATGTAAAAGATAGAATGTTCGACCTGAACGAAACTATCAACTGGAAACCTAAGTCTACCGGTGAGGGGCGTTTTGGAAATTGGTTGAAAAATGCCAACGACTGGAACCTATCTCGTTCTAGATATTGGGGAATTCCGTTGCCAATCTGGAGAACAGAAGATAAAAAAGAAGAAATTATTATCGGCTCTGTTGAAGAATTGTACAATGCGATTGAGAAATCTATCGAAGCTGGTTTTCAAAAAGAAAACCCATTTAAAGGTTTCGAAATTGGAAACATGTCTGAATCAAATTATGATTTAATCGATTTACACAAAAATGTAGTCGATCAAATTACTTTGGTTTCGGCTTCTGGCCAGCCAATGAAACGCGAAAGCGATTTAATTGACGTTTGGTTCGATTCTGGAGCAATGCCTTATGCACAATGGCATTATCCTTTTGAGAACAAAGACAAAATCGACGAGAACAAAGATTTCCCAGCGAATTTTATCGCTGAAGGAGTAGATCAGACTCGTGGATGGTTTTATACGTTACATGCTATCGGAACTTTGGTTTTTGATAAAGTAGCTTATAAAAATGTCGTTTCAAACGGTTTGGTTTTAGATAAAAACGGAATAAAAATGTCTAAAAGTAAAGGAAATACTATAGACCCGTTTAAAACCATTGAAGAATACGGTCCTGATGCCACACGCTGGTACATGATCATGAATGCCAATCCGTGGGATAACTTAAAGTTTGACCTTGAAGGAATTGCTGAGGTTCGTCGTAAATTCTTTGGAACATTATACAACACCTATTCATTCTTTTCGTTATATGCAAATATCGATGGATTTAAATACGCTGAAGCGGAAATTCCGTTAAACGAAAGACCAGAAATCGATCAATGGATTATTTCTGAACTTCATACTTTAATCAAATTTGTTGATGAATGTTATGAAGATTACGAGCCGACAAAAGCTACAAGAGCAATTTCTGACTTCGTTCAGGAAAACTTAAGTAACTGGTACGTTCGTTTATGCCGTCGTCGTTTCTGGAAAGGTGAATATGCTAAAGATAAAATTGCAGCTTACCAAACGCTTTATACTTGCTTGTTAGCAATCAGCAAATTAAGCGCTCCAGTCGCTCCTTTTTTCATGGATAAATTGTACAGAGATTTAACAGCTTCGACGGGAACCGAGGATTTTGCTAGTGTTCACTTGGCTGAATTCCCAAAATTTGTCGAAAACTTTGTTAATAAAACGTTGGAAAGCAAAATGCAGAAGGCGCAAACCATCTCATCTTTGGTTTTATCACTTCGTAAAAAAGAGATGATCAAAGTACGCCAGCCTCTGCAAAAGGTAATGATTCCAGTACTTGACGAGAATCAGAGAGTTGAAATTGAAGCAATTTCTGACTTAGTAAAAGCTGAGGTAAACGTGAAAGAAATTGAACTTTTAGACGATGCTTCTGGTATTTTAGTAAAGCAAATTAAACCTAATTTTAAGGCACTTGGGCCACGTTTTGGAAAAGATATGGGCTTGATTTCTAAGGAAATACAAGGTTTTTCTGCAGATCAGATCAATCAGTTAGATAAGCAGGGAACGTTGGATATTGTTATTTCTGGAAATAATGTAACTTTATCATTAGAAGACGTCGAAATAACATCACAGGATATTGAAGGATGGCTGGTTGCTAATTCAAACGGAATTACAGTTGCGCTTGACATAACAATATCTGAAGAATTAAAAAATGAAGGCATTGCAAGAGAATTAGTAAATAGAATTCAGAATATCCGTAAAGATTCAGGATTTGAGGTTACTGATAAGATTAAAGTACAAATAAAAAGAGATGGTAATTTAGAAGAAGCCGTTTCAAAAAATGAAGACTATATTAAGTCTGAAACATTAACAGACGACTTGGTTTTTGTAGACGCTTTAGAAAACGGCACAGAAATTGAGTTTGATGATATTAAAACAATGATATTAATTTCAAAATAGTTATAAAATGATAGATGAAATTACAAGATACTCTGATGCAGATTTAGCAGAGTTCAAAGAGATAATCCAAGCAAAAATACAAAAAGCGCAAGCAGATCTTGATTTAATTAAGAGTGCTTATATGAACGACTTAAATAACGGAACAGACGATACTTCTCCAACTTTCAAAGCTTTTGAAGAAGGAAGTGAGACTATGTCTAAAGAAGCAAACTCTCAGTTGGCTATTAGACAAGAGAAGTTTATCCGTGATTTAAAAAACGCGCTTTTCCGTGTAGAAAACAAAACTTACGGTATTTGCAAAGTAACAGGTAAATTGATTAGCAAAGAAAGGCTTAAAATAGTTCCTCATGCAACAATGAGTATCGAAGCTAAAAACTTGCAAAGATAAAATTCACTGAAATAAAAAAAATAAGCGCTCCTTTTAGGGGCGTTTTTTTGTTTAATCTTTTTAAAATCAATCTAAGTAAGTAGTAGTTTGTGATTTGAAAGAAATGTATTATTTTTAAGATGTCTGCTTTAAAAAGGGTGGGTTTGAATTTTGTAAGAATAAAATAGGCAGACGATTTGGGGCTGTGAAAAAGAAAATTAGAACTATCTCGATTAGAGATAGTTCTAAAATAGAGTAATAATTTATGCTAGATTTTTTTCAACTTCAGCCTTGTGTTTTCTTAAAATAGCTCTAGTCATACCTAGATTTGCTTTTGAAGCATCTGCAGCAAGGTAGATCATAAATTTTTTGTTTGGAGAAATATCGATAATGTGAATTTGATTCGATAAAGTAATCAAAATATCTTCGATGTCTTGGTTTAAGTTTAAGGCTTTTACAGCGCTTAATTTAGCTTTTACAACTTCTAAGTTATAAGCAGCAGCAAGTTCTGGGTCAAAACTTGGATCGATTGTTAAGTTTCCAAAACTTAATCCAGATTCAATTTCTGTTACAGCGACAGCGATAAAGCCGTTTACGTTGGTTTTCATTTCATTTAAAAACACGTTTAAAAAATCATTACTCATAATTTAGTGGGTTTGTTTGTTAATAGATTTATGTTATTTCAATAGGGAATTTTTACTTAATTCAGCAGATACTTCTTCTGTTGAGCGCATCAACAATGCAAGGTTGCTTCCTTCTTTAGAAAAAGCAACAATAAAATTGGAGCCGCTTATTTTGTTTCCGACGATAACGCCTTCTGAGCTTTTTAGATATAATTGTTTTAAAGAACCTTTTTCTAAATCAATTAAAAATTTTTCGCTCATTGATAAAATTGCGGCACTCATCGCTGCAATACTGTCTCCGTAGTCTAAATTTAAGGAAGTGATTAATTTTCCCTTTCCGTTTAAAATTAATGCTGCGGTCGATTTTGTGCTGACAAGAAAGTCATTTAGAATAGTGGTGATTTCATTCATGATTTGTAGGATTTTGGGAGGAATGTTAAATTCAGTTCATTTTGGTATTTGTTTTTTAAATTAATAGCTAATTTTCCTAAACAACTGTTAATTTTATTTAACAAATATAAATTAATTTATGTATCATTGTAATACCAAATCATTAATAATTTAAATTATTTACTGTAAAAAACTTACATTATGGCTAAAGTGTTGAAATTCAAAGATGTAAATTCTGATGTAGAGCGCAGAATGAAAGATTTTGAAAAACTGCGTATCAAGTTTAAAGCAGATGTAAAAAAAGGGGAAGCTAAAAAGCTTGCTGCCGGAAAAGAGAGCAAAGGAATATTCAAATCTATTTCTGATTTTTTCTCCGACAGTCCAAAAACTCCAGCGAAAGCTCCTGTAAAAAAGTAAACTTTATTAGGTTTAGATTAGCAGATAAACTTTGTTTAGTTTCTTAGAAAAGAATTAACGCTCCATTAGGAGCGTTTTTTTTGATTTAATTGTTATTTTTGCCCATCAAAAATTCATAAAATGTCATTACGAAAAGCGTATTTCCTTATATTTTTAGTTTTAATCGTTGATCAGCTTTCTAAAATCTATGTCAAAACAAATTTCATTCTTGGAGAAGAAGTAGTTATTTTTGATTGGTTTAGAATTCATTTTATTGAAAATGAAGGTATGGCTTGGGGAACAAAAATACCTGGAGAATACGGAAAATTAATTTTAACTGTTTTCAGGATTTTTGCAGTTTTCGGAATTGGCTGGTGGCTTTCTGATGCCATAAAAAAACGTCATTCGACTTATTTGATAGTTGCTATTGCATTAATCTTTGCAGGTGCGGCAGGAAATATTATTGATTCTGTTTTTTACGGAGTTATTTTTGATGACAGCACTCATAATTTAGCAACCATTTTTTCTCCAGCTCCATACGGAACTTGGTTTCATGGTTTGGTGGTAGATATGTTTTATTTTCCTATTTGGGAAGGAAATCTTCCAACTTGGCTTCCAATTTTCGGTGGTAAACATTTTGCTTTTTTTAATGCTATTTTTAATGTTGCCGATATGGCAATTTCTACAGGAGTAGGTATACTTTTGGTTTTTAATAAAAGAGCTTTTCCAAAACACTAATTATTTTTAAAAATACAATATAAAAAATTCCAAATTCCAATTTTTGAAGCGCTAATTGCAAACAAAAATTGGAATTTGGAATTTTTCATTATTGGGATTTAATATTTAATTATACTATTTTTACAATACTAAAACCAAACTTATGCAAAGTCCGTCTTTCTCCATTTATGATGCTTCTGCGGGATCAGGAAAGACATATACATTGGTTAAAGAATATCTCAAAATTATTCTTTCCTCTCCAAAAAACGATGCATATCGAAATATTCTAGCGATAACATTCACCAATAAAGCGGTTCATGAAATGAAAAGCCGTATTGTTGGAAGTTTATCTGAATTTGCAAAAGACGATCCGTCTCCAAAGGCAGCCGATTTGATGGAAGATCTTTCGCGTGATACGGGACTTTCAATTATTAAAATCAAAACCAAATCGCAGCAAATCATAAAGCACTTAATTCATAATTATGCAGCTTTTGATATTTCTACCATTGATAAATTTACGCATAAAGTTATCCGTGCCTTTGCGCATGACTTAAATCTTCCTATGACTTTTGAAGTGACGCTGGATACCGAAAATTTATTGGTAGAAGCTGTTGATGCAATTATTGCTCAAGCCGGGGAAGATGAAACGTTGACCAAGTTACTCATCGATTTTACAATGGAAAAAACCGATGATGATAAAAGCTGGGATGTCTCGCGTGAAATTCTGGATACTGGAAGATTGGTTTTAAATGAAAACAATCGAAATGAGATTCTGCATTTTCAAGACAAAACAATTGGAGAGTTTGTTGAGATTAAACAAAAAATGCAGGCGCTTTGCAAAGAATTAGAATCTAAGAATGCAGAACTAGCTTCTAAAGCAATTGAATTAATTGATAAAAACGGAATTGATCCAAAATCATTTTCTCGAGGAACTTTTCCAAATCACTTAGAAAGTATTCGAGACGGAAAATTCAATCCGAAAAATAAAACTTTTCATGAGTTTGATGATATTGCGATTAATAAGACTGCAAAAGACAGAGCGTTAATAGAAAATATTATTCCAGAGCTGCTTCAAATTTTGAAGGAGGTATATAAAAACTTTGAGAAAAGGGATTTTTGCAAAGCCTTTTTAAAAAATATCACACCGCTTTCGCTTCTTAACACTGTAAGTAATGAATTGGCTAAAATTCAATCTGAGCAAAATATCTTGTCTATTTCAGAATTCAATGCCATTATTCACCGCGAAATTCAGAATCAGCCCGCGCCATTCATTTACGAACGTTTAGGAGAACGCTATCGTCATTTTTTTATTGATGAATTTCAAGATACTTCCGAAATGCAATGGCAGAATTTAATTCCGCTAATTGATAATTCGCTTTCTGGTCTAGATGATTTGGGAAATAAAGGAACATTGATGATTGTTGGCGATCCTAAACAGTCGATTTATCGCTGGCGCGGCGGTAAAGCAGAGCAGTTTATTGAATTAAGTAAAGATGTAAATCCGTTCAATAACCCAGATAAGGCAATTAAGCATTTAAATACCAATTATCGAAGCTACAGCGAAGTTATTGAATTTAATAATGCATTTTTTAAATTGATTTCGGCTGAATTTTCAAACGATGATTATAAAGATTTATACGAAAATCATAGTTTTCAGAATATAAATTCAAAAAACGGAGGTTACGTCAATATTTCATTTCTTCCTGTCGTTGATAAAAATGATTTTGCTGATGATGAAGAAGTTGTAGAGAAATCTGATTTGTATGTCTTAGCGACTTTAAATACCATTCAAGAAGTGGTAAAACAAGGTTTTGAATATAAAGATATTGTAATTCTGACCCGAAAAAGAGATCAGGGAATTGCAGTTGCTAATTATTTAACCGAACAAGGAATTCCGCTTTTGTCTTCAGAAACTTTGATGATACAAAATGCGGCAGAAGTTCGATTGATAGTTCATTTGCTTCGATATTTGAATAACAGTGCAAATTTAGAATCAAAAGCTAATTTTCTTCATTTCTTATCTTCAACAAAAGATTTGGCGATGCCAGTTCATGATTTTATTGCTAAAGGTATGAGTTATAGATCTGAGAAAGAATTTGAGGAATGGCTTTTAACTTTTGATGTTTCTTTTTCTTTTGAAGATGTTCGAAAAAAATCTCTTTACGAGGCGGTTGAAATTATCATTTCTAAATTTATTCTTCCTTCAGAAGGAAATGCTTATGTTCAGTTTTTTCTGGATATCGTTTTAGAGCGTGATATTCGAAATCAATCAGGAGTGGCAGATTTTTTAGTTTTCTGGGATAAGAATGCAGAGAAATTTAGTATTCCGTCGCCGGAAGGAAATAATGCGGTTCGTATTATGACAATTCATAAATCGAAAGGTTTGGAATTTCCAGTGGTAATTATGCCTTTTGCTGATGAAGATTATAATCGTAAACCAAAAGATAAATTATGGCTCGATACAGAAGAGATTGATCTTGGTGTCCCAAAAGCACTAGTTGACAACAGTAGTGTTGTGGAGAGTTTTGGTGAAAGTGCTTCTGCAGTTTTCAACTTGAAAAAGCAAGAAGAATTATTGGACAATATCAATGTTTTGTACGTTGCGTTAACTCGTGCTGAAGAACAATTGTATGTGATTTCTCAATCGCTGAAAGCAAAAAATGACGGTGAATATCCAAATAATATGGCTTCATTCTTTATTAAGTATTTAATTAATGAAGGGATTTATGATGAAGAGAAACTGAATTATGAATTTGGGAATAAATTAAGACTTTCAAAAAACACAAAAACGGTTGATTTAGTAAAATCAATTCCAGTCGTAAAAGAAGTTTTAAATCCTAAAAATATTAAAATTGCCCAGCGTGAAGCTTTAATGTGGGGAACGCATCAACAAGAAGCGATTTCGTATGGAAATATTGTACATGAGATTTTGGCTTTTGTTAAAGATAAATCAGACATTGATCTGGCGGTAACAAAATCACTCGAAAATGGGTTAATTACTTTTGATCAAGTCGAGCAAGTATTGAAGACTTTAAGAGAAATTGTAAATCATCCTGAATTATCCATTTGTTTTAATGGAAATGATACTGTTTTGAATGAGCAGACCATTGTTCAAAAAGAAGGAAGAATTTTAAAACCAGATCGTATTGTATTTTTAGAGAATAAAGAAACTTATCTTTTGGATTATAAAACGGGCGCAGTTAATGCGAAATATCAAAATCAAATTCAAGAATATCAGGATGCAATTGAAGATTTAGGATACAAAGTGTTAAAAAAGGCATTGGTATATATCGGTTCGGAAATTGAAGTGGTAAATTTGTGAAAAAATTAATCAGATGTTAAAGAAATAACGAAGCTTTAATTTTGTTAAGTTGTTAATTTTTAACGTTTTAAATATATAAAAAATGTACGGTAAAATTAAAGAGTATCTGCAAAGCGAGCTGCAGACAATCGAAGAAAATGGAATTTTTAAAAAGGAGAGAATTATTACATCTCCTCAAGGTGCTGAAATTAAAATTTCAACAGGAGAAACAGTTTTAAATTTTTGTGCCAATAACTATTTGGGACTTTCGTCTCATCCAGAAGTTGTGCAGGCAGCCAAAGATGCAATGGATACTCATGGTTTCGGAATGTCATCTGTTCGTTTTATCTGTGGGACGCAAGATATTCATAAGACTTTAGAAAAAAAGATTGCTGATTTTTATGGTACAGAAGATACTATTTTATATGCAGCTGCATTCGATGCAAATGGAGGTATTTTCGAGCCTTTACTTGGTGAAAATGATGCAATTATTTCTGACAGCTTGAATCACGCTTCTATTATTGATGGTGTTCGTCTTTGTAAAGCAGCACGTTACCGTTATGAAAATAACAATATGGAAGATTTAGAGCAACAGCTAATTAAAGCTAACGAAGCTGGAGCTCGTTTTAAACTTATTGTGACAGATGGTGTGTTCTCTATGGACGGCTTAGTTGCGCCTTTAGATAAAATTTGTGATTTAGCAGATAAATATGATGCGATGGTTATGGTTGATGAATGCCATGCAGCCGGATTTATTGGTGCAACAGGAAAAGGGACGCTTGAAGCAAAAGGAGTGATGGGAAGAGTCGATATTATCACAGGAACCCTTGGAAAAGCCTTAGGTGGTGCAATGGGCGGATATACAACGGCTAAGAAAGAAATAATTGAATTACTGCGCCAAAGATCGAGACCTTATTTGTTTTCAAATTCTCTAGCGCCGGCAATTGTTGGAGCTTCAATAAAAGTTTTTGAATTATTAGAAAAAGATACAACGCTTCGCGATAAATTAGAATGGAATACTAACTATTTTAAAGAAGGTATGAAAAAAGCGGGTTTTGATATTATCGATGGAGATTCTGCTATTGTTCCAGTAATGTTATACGATGCAAAATTGTCACAAACGATGGCAAATGAACTTTTAAAGCAAGGAATTTATGTTATTGGTTTTTTCTTTCCTGTTGTTCCTAAAGAAAAGGCTAGAATACGCGTACAGCTGTCTGCAGCGCATGAAAAAGAACACTTGGATAAGGCTATAAATGCGTTCACAGTTGTCGGTAAAATGTTAAAAGTTATATAATTACCACTTTGGTCAAATTTTTGTAGGTTTTTTTTAACATTTCATTTTGTATTTAAAAAATTTGGTGTTACTTTTGCTTGTAATTAACTAAATTGTAATTAAAAAAATTAAGTATGAAACATCTTAACAAACTTTTAGTTGCTGTATTGATGGCGATGGGTTTAAGTTCTCACGCACAAGACAGTAACAATCCATGGGCGATCTCTTTCGGGGTTAATGCTGTGGATACAAGGACTAGTTCTGGAGCTGGTAGTGGATTTTTTGATCAACACTTCTCTCAGCCATTCGCAGTAAAAGACAACTGGAATATTCTTCCTTCTCTATCTTACATTGGTGTAAATAGATATGTAGGTAGTGGTTTCTCTGTTGGTTTACAAGGATCTGTAAACAAAATTGATAAATATGTGACATTTGATCCAAGTAATCCTGCACATGACAGTAGAGGAAATGTAGTAACTAATCCTGGTGATTTAATGTACTACGGAATTGATGCTACTATTAAATATAGCTTCCAAGAATTAATCAAATCTAAAGTGATTGATCCTTCGTTATCTGTTGGTGGAGGTTATACTTTCTTCGGCGATAGCAGCTATGGTACAGTTAATCCTGGTGCAGGTATTACTTTCTGGTTTACAGATGCTATTGGTCTTGAGCTTGCTACAAGATACAAATGGGCTGTTAGTGGAGATAGAGAA
Organism: Flavobacterium sp. SORGH_AS_0622; assembly: GCF_030818825.1. Lineage (NCBI taxonomy): Bacteria > Pseudomonadati > Bacteroidota > Flavobacteriia > Flavobacteriales > Flavobacteriaceae > Flavobacterium > Flavobacterium sp. SORGH_AS_0622. The sequence goes on along the minus strand of NZ_JAUTAX010000001.1, from coordinate 4,766,716 downwards.
GATGCTGCTGGTGTTCCAGATGCTCCATCTCACTTCCAACACACTGCCGGTTTAGTTTTCAAATTCGGAGGTAAAGATACTGACGGAGACGGAATCTATGACAAAGACGATGCTTGTCCAGATGTTGCAGGTTTAAAACAATTCAACGGATGTCCTGATACTGACGGTGACGGAATCGTTGATGCTTCTGACGCTTGTCCAGATGTATTTGGTTTAGCTGCATTAAACGGATGTCCTGATACTGACGGAGATGGAATTGCTGATAAAGATGATGCTTGTCCAGATGTTGCTGGTTTAGCTGCTTTAAAGGGTTGTCCTGATACTGACGGAGACGGAATCGCTGATAAAGATGACAAATGTCCTACAGTTGCTGGTCCTAAAGAAAACGGTGGTTGCCCATTCTTAGACGCTGACAAAGATGGTGTTGCTGATAAAGATGATGACTGTCCAACAGTTTATGGTCCTGCTAGTAACAGAGGATGTCCAGAAGTAACTTCTGAGGCATTAGAAGATCTTAAAGTTCAAGCTAGAGCAATCTACTTCAACTCAGGAAAAGCTACTTTCAAAACTGGTGACAAAGAAACTCCAGCTAGATTAGATGCTATTAAAGAAATCCTTAAAAACTATCCAAACGCGAAATTCTCTATTGAAGGACACACAGATAGTACAGGTTCTGCAAAAATCAACCAAAAATTATCTGAAGACAGAGCTGCTGCTGTATTAAACGCTTTAATCCAAAGAGGTGTTAATCCAGAGAACTTAGAGTCTAAAGGATTTGGTTCTAGCCAACCAGTTGCAAGTAACAAAACTGCTGCAGGTAAAGCTCAAAACAGAAGAACAGAAATTAGACACATTGGTTCTAAATACCAAGGTAAAATCTAATTTACTTTCTAAATAAAAAGGAAAAGCCATTCTTAATTGAATGGCTTTTTTTATTTTTATACTATGATAAATACTTCTTTTCTTCAAAAAATAGCTGGTGTTGTAATTCAAGATTACGCACTGAAACTTTCAGAAATAACTATAATTCTTCCAAATAAAAGAGCTAAAGTTTTTTTGATTGATGCTCTTAAAAAAGAAACTGATAAAACTATAATTGCACCTGAAATTACAAGTATTGAAGATTTTGTACAAGATGTCGCTTCAATTCGCTCTATTGATTCAATTGAACTTTTATTTGAATTTTATGAGGTTTATTTATCGGTTACAGAGAAAAAGAATCAGCAGTCATTTGAATTGTTTGCAAATTGGGGGAAAACGCTCCTTCAAGACTTTAATGAAATTGATCGATATCTTTTAGATCCTTCACATGTTTTGTCTTATTTAAAAGATATTGAAGACATAAAAAAATGGGGATTAGAAGTGGATCAAAAAACAAAACTTTTAGAAAATTACATTGATTTCTGGAAGCTTCTTCCTTTGTATTATGATTCGCTTTATAATCATTTGTTGTTTAAATCTATTGGGTACCAGGGACTAGTTTATAGAGAAGCGGTCAATAATTTGAATCATTTTTCAAATACTATCGGTAATCGAATTTTTATTTTCGCAGGATTTAATGCTCTCAATGCTGCTGAAGAAAAAATTGTACAGCATTTATTAGCTTTAGGTCAGGCTAAAATTTATTGGGATGCCGATCAAACTTTTCTCAATGATCCATATCATGATGCGGGACTTTTTTTAAGACGTTTTAAAGAAAGTTGGAAACATTACAAATCAAATATCTTTGAATGGATTGTGGATGATTTTTCGCAATCAAAAAATATCCAGATTATTGGAACTCCTAAAACTATAGGGCAGGCAAAATTAACAGGAAGTATAATTGAAGATTTAATAAACAATGATCCTGCGGCGTCTTTAGACAAAGTAGCCGTTGTGCTAGGTGAGGAAAATTTATTGATTCCAGTTTTATATTCACTACCTTCTTCTGTTGGATTTTTAAACATTACCATGGGATATTCGGGTAAAAATAATCCATCTCAAATTTTAGTTGCCAAGTTGTTTAAAATGCATACTAATGCGCTTTCGCGTAAGGGAGGCAGTTATGTTTTTTATTATAAAGATGTATTGGATGTTTTAACACATCCATTAGTAGAGCCTTATGCAAATGCTCAAATGTTGGTAAAAATTATCAAAGAGAATAATTATACTTTTATTACGCATCATAAAATTTTAGAGCTTCATCCAAGTCCTTCTCATTTTTTTAATTTGTTGTTTGAAAAATGGGAAAATGGTTCTGTTGCAGTTTTAAAGAATATTTCGGCATTGCTAATTGTTATAAAGGAACATTTCAGTAATGATAATGAACAGGAGAAAATTGCAAAAGCATTTGTTTACGGAGTTTTTAAAGTCATAAATAAACTAATAAATTACTATTCCAAACATTATCATATCGATAATATAGATACGCTTCACGCCATTTACAAACAGATTATAGATTTAGCAGAAGTATCTTTTGAAGGTGAGCCTTTAAGAGGTTTGCAGATTATGGGAGTTTTAGAAAGCCGTGTTTTAGATTTTGAAACAGTTATTATAACATCAATGAATGAAGGAAAATTTCCAGCAGGAAAATCTCAGAATTCATTTATTCCGTATGATGTAAAACGAGAATTAGGGCTGCCGACTTTTAAAGAGAAAGATGCGATCTACACCTACCATTTTTATCATTTATTACAAAGAGCTAAGAACATATATCTCATTTATAATACTGAAAATGATGGTTTAGATGCTGGTGAAAGAAGTCGTTTCATTACACAGTTAGAAGTTGAAAAACAGAGAAATCATAATCTTACGTTTGATATCTATAATCCGGTACTTCCTAATACGGCTTACGAACCTATTTCGGTTGCTAAATCGGAATCAGTAATGGAGCGTTTAAAGGAAATAGCAATAACAGGTTTTTCACCGTCGGCATTAACAAGTTACATCCGAAATCCGATTGAGTTTTATTTTCAGAAAGTCTTGAGGATCCGAGAAGTGGAGGAAGTGGAAGAAAATATCGCTTTAAATACTTTAGGAACTATCATTCATGAAACTTTAAAGGCACTTTATGAACCTTTTATTGGTAAATTTATTTCAGAAAATGATATTTTAAACTGCTTTAAATTATTGGATGATGAAGTTCTTAAGCAGTTTAAATTGGTTTATAAAGAAGGAGAAATTAAGAAAGGACGAAATCTGCTGGCTTTTGAGGTCGCCAAACGAAATGTTTCTAATTTTTTAAGAATGGAATTAGAATCTATTAAAAATGATGAAGCGATTCAGATTATTGCCCTAGAGCAGACTTTTGAGCGTGAATTTGTTCATCCGAAACTTCCATTTCCTATTTTGATAAAAGGAAATGTGGATCGTATTGAGAAACGTGACGGGAAAATTAGAATTATCGATTATAAGACAGGAAAAGTTGAGAAGTCGAATGTTGTGCTGAAAACATGGAATGGATTGACACAAGAGCTTAAAAATGATAAAATTATTCAAGTATTAGCATACGCTTTCATGTTTGAGAAAGAAGCTGGAGGGCTTCCGATCGAAGTCGGGATTATTTCTTTTAAAAATCTCAAATCTGGTTTTTTACCTTTCGGGTTTAAAGAAGATAAAGATTTAAAAGCTATTGTGACATCAGAAATACTGAATTCTTATTTAGATGAAATTGCGAATTTGTTAAGTGAGATTTTTGATATAGCTATTCCATTCGAAGAAAAAATTTAAACGGCTTATCAGAAAAATTTGGAACATATTTGAGTTTTATAAAACAACTTTAATTATAAATTTAGTTGTTTCTATTCCTGCAATCCTTTTTGGAAGCGTTAATTATTTTCTGTTTATTCTCGCTACAATTGGGTTTTTATCCAGTATAGGATTTAAGGAATTGTATCGTAAAAGCGAATATTTATTTTATGCTAACAACGGAATTTCAAAAAATAAACTTCTCTTTTATAGTTTTTTAATGAATATTTTCTTCATTGTTCTATTTGGAATTGTAGTAATCTTTATTCAAAAAATATATTGAAAAAACATATTTTAGAAGTTAGCGGTATTCAAAAAAAGTTTAGTGATAAACTTGTACTTTCAGATATTTATTTGAAAATTGGAACAGGTGAAATAGTAGGTCTGCTCGGACATAACGGTTCTGGCAAATCGACTTTATTAAAAATTATCTCTTGTAATTTAACTGCTTCGGATAAAAGTATATTTATTGATGGAGTTTCAAGGAATAATTGTTCAGAGGTGGTCAATGAAATTAGTTATATGTGTCAAGATCAATTTATTCCAAACCATTTGTCCGTATTAAGGACAATTGAATTATCAGTCGCTAAACAAAAATTGAATCTTTTTTATGAAGATGACTTCCTAAAACCTTTTTTAAGACAAAAAATCAAAAACCTATCATTTGGAGAATTGCGATATCTTCAAGTAAAATTAGTCCTTTTTAATTCGTCGAAATTTATCCTTTTAGATGAACCGTTCATCGGATTGTCACCAAAAATGATTGAAATTATAGTTCAGTTAATTAAAGAAAATTCTCGAGAAAAGGAATTCTCATAACCGATCATCAATACGAAAATGTGATGAAAATTTCAACAATATTGTTATTGTTGAAAGGCGGTAAGTTGCATAAAATCAATGAAAAAGCCGAACTAGTAAAAAATGGTTATCTAACACGTCCGGCTGATTTTTAAAAGCTATTAGCTAAATATTTTTTTAAAGAAACCTTTTTTAGTATTTTCTTCTGCATTTGTAGTATTGATGTTTCCGTTTTCAATACGAAATCTTCTAAACTTCATCAATTTTACATTTAGGTCAAAGCGTAATTCGTCAACAGTTTTCATTTGTATAAATTTTTTGCAAATCTATATAAAAACTTTTGGGTAATGCAACAATCTCTATATGTTAATTTTAGAATTGAGTTTTATCAAATGAAATGTTACGATTTTAGTATAATATGTTTTTTCTGTTAATTTTTTTTAAATATTTTATCCGAAAAAAGACGATTAATTATGCTATAAATAAAAGTGGCTCAGGATGTTATATCGGCTGTTTTTTTAACAAGTGTTTAGGCGACAATTGTTAATATTGAAATATCTTTGACGCTTCCAAAACATGACAAATAAAGAATATGATTGATTTACAAACACTAGTAGAAGAGACTGGAGCAGAATCTGGATTGAGTTTTAATATTGATGGAATCTTAAACGAGTCGGTTAATTTAGAATACGACGGGAATATTGCTGCGATGATCGGAATGATCTTGAAAATGTGCCTCGAAATGTCTGAAGACATTAACAACGGAGATCTTAAACAAGTAATGATTAAGAATAATGACGGAATTGTAGTGGCAAGCAAAAATCAAGAAGATAATTGTATCGCGTTGCTTTCTAAAGATTTGAGTAAAATGGGACTATTACTTCGAAAAATGGACTCTATTTTTAATAATTAATTTAAAACCAATATTATACATGTCAGATTTTTTACAAAATTTTCAAAACGATTTAAAAGAGAATGTTAACGGATTTATCGCTGTTTCAGTAACTGAAGTTGAAACAGGGATGTCTTACTGCTCACTTACTGTAAATCCTAATTTTGATCCAGAATTAGCATCTGCTTACAATTTAGAAGTAGTTAAAGCAAAACTAAACGCTATTAAAGCTTTAGGATTAAACCAAAAAATCAATGATATTTTAATTACACTTACAGATCAAATACATATAATTGACGTGTCTGAAGACGGAAGGTATTTTATCTATTTAGCTGTAGACTCAACTAAAGCAAATCTTGGATTAACAAGAGCTACTTTATCTAAATACAAAAAAGATATTACTTCAAAGTTATAATAACATTTTGCCCCCAGAATGATAAAAAGGCTATTCCAACCTCGGTTAGAAATGGCCTTTTTTGATTTTGTAAAGTTCAAATTATTCGAAGAAATCGAACAAAATAGTTTTCAAATCTTCCTTGTTTTCAATATGGCTCATGTGTCCATCTTCAAAAGAAACTAATTCTGCTGTGGTGTCATCAATCTGAGCAAGATTTTCTTCGTAATTTAAAACTGGGTCTTTTTTCCCTAGAATTAATAAAAGAGGAAAACGATTTTCGTGTAAAAGCCATTCTCTATCTTTTCGTATCTTCATTCCTTCAAGAGATGCTACGATTCCTTGTAATGGTGTTTTTAAAGCCTGCTCTTTTACTTTTTCAATTTCGTCAGCCAAGCGGGTTCTATTATTTTCACTAAATAAATTAGCGATTGCTAAACTAACAAAACTTACATAATTCTGTTTTACGGCTTTTATGGCACGGGTTCTATTTAATTTTTTTTCAGCATTATCTTCTTTAGAAGTTGAATTCTGTAAAACTAATTTTTGGATTTTCTGCGGATATAATTCGGCGAAAGCCAAAGCAACATAACCGCCCATAGAATGCCCGACGATTGTAGCTTTTTCAATTTTTAAATATTCTAAAACTTCGTTAACAGCTTGAGCATTTTCTTCCATTTCGTGAACATAGCCTAAAGAATCAGATTCGCCGTGGCCTAATAAATCGATGGTTACAACACGATATTTTTCTGAAAAAAAAGAAGCATATTCTGTCCACATTTTTTTGTTTTCCAGAAAGCCGTGAAGAAAAACTATTGTATTTCCCTTTCCTGAATCATTAAAAGAGATCTTGGTGTTTTTATAAAGAATATTTTCCAAAATAATGTTTTTTAAGTGTAAAGTACAAAGATAAAAAAGGTACAACCATATAAGAAATTATAAGTTCATTTGAGTTAAAAATAATGTTTAATCGGTTTAGTTTTGGATCAACTAAACTTCTTAGTAAATAAAACGGCCTTCATTTATGAAAGCCGTTTATCTTTATTCTATAATCTGTTTTCTGTTCTTCTTTTTTAAGAATTCATTAAAGTTTCGATTTCGTCAACTTCAACAGGAATGTTTCTCATTAAGTTAAAAGGTTCACCTTTTTCCTGAACTACAACATTATCCTCCAGACGAATTCCGAATTTTTCTGCTGGAATATAAATTCCTGGTTCAACCGTAAAGACCATATTTGGTTTCATTGGTTCGTGAAGCAATCCGTAATCGTGCGTGTCCAATCCCATGTGGTGAGAAGTTCCGTGCATGAAATATTTTTTGTAAGCAGGCCATTCTGGATTTTCATTCTGAACATCAGCTTTGTCTAATAAACCTAAACCAAGTAACTCAGAAGTCATAATTTTACCAACTTCGATATGATATTGTTTCCAAAGCGTTCCTGGAGTCAACATTTTTGTAGCTTCGTTCTTAACTCTCAAAACAGCATTGTAAACTGCTTTTTGTCTTTCAGAGAATTTACCAGAAACAGGAATTGTTCTTGTCATATCGCTTGAATAGTTAGCATATTCTGCTGCAACGTCTAACAAAATCAAATCGCCGGTTTTACATTGCTGATTATTTTCGATATAATGTAAAACATTTGCATTATTTCCAGAAGCAATAATTGGCGTGTAAGCAAAACCTTTAGAGCGGTTACGGATAAATTCGTGCGCTAATTCAGCTTCGATTTCATATTCAGTAACATTTGGTTTTACAAATGAAAGCAATCGGCGGAAACCTTTTTCTGTAATATCGCAGGCGTGCTGAATCAAATCGATTTCTTCGCTTTCTTTTACAGAACGAATGCGTTGCAAAATTGGGTTGCTTTTTGCTACATTATGCGCAGGATAACGCTCTTTCCACCATTTTACGAAACGAGCTTCGCGGGTTTCAGTTTCAACTGTTGCGCGGTAATGTTCGTTGGTGTTGATGTACATCGTATCTGCATACGTCATCATTTCGTTCAAAACTTTATGAAAATCCTGTAACCAATAAACCGTTCTAATTCCTGAAACCTGAAAAGCACGTTCTTTAGTCAATTTTTCACCTTCCCAAACGGCAATATGGTCGTTGGTTTCTCTCAAGAAAAGAATTTCTCTCTGACTTTCATAAGGCGCATCTGGAAACAAAAGCAAAACGCTTTCTTCCTGATCAACACCGCTCAGGTAAAAAATATCTCTATGTTGTGCAAACGGTAAAGTACTATCGGCACTAATTGGGTAAATGTCATTAGAGTTGAAAACGGCAACCGAATTAGGTTTCATTTCTGCCGTAAATTTTCTGCGGTTTTTTACAAAAAGAGCGCTGTTTATTTGATGATATTTCATAATTATTTCGTTTTTGAACTTCGAATTTCAAAATTAGTGATTTTTGAAGAAGTGGCACAAGATTGATTTATTAAAGTTTTCTTATTTGTTTTGGTTCTAATTTTTTAGCCACAGATTTGAGGGATTAAAGAATTTTTCTCAATTTATGTCATTGCGACAAAGGAGAGATCACGGTAGTAATTCGACAAAGATTGATATGAGGAAGTTGTTATAAATTTTGTAAGAAAAGAACTGAGTATGTGAGAATATGTCAGTAAGATGATGTTAATTTGTACTTACTAAGTTTAATTTTCTTTTTAGATATAATGACCACAATCAATTTCAAATTAATCACAATAGCCGAAATCAAAACAAAATATCCTTTTTTAACAGAAGATGAAAAGTTCGATTATTTTGAAGAATGGGAAAATAAAGATTTTTTTCTCATTGCAGACGAAGATGTAAATTTTGATGACAATTTTTATTTAGATCTTTATGAAGAGAAAGAGAGAAAATGGCTTGCCAATTTGCTAAACCTCTCAGTTAAAAAGATAGAAGGAATAAGAATAGAAGGCATTTTTATAAATGGAAATTTTTCTATCAGCGGTTCGATTATTAATGCAGAAGGCGATTATGGTCCGTATGTTTTTATTAACGGAAATGTAAAGTGTCAAAGTCTTTTACTTGGCGGCGCTAATGTTGAAATAAAAGGGAAAATTACAGTAAAAGAAGTTGTGATGACTTATTATAATCATGGTAATTTTAATTGTTCGGGTTTAATTGATTCTCCAGTTTTTATTGTTAATGATCATAATACAACATTTGCAGAAAGAAAAAATGATTTGTTCTATTATAATGACAGAGCCGATGATGTAGATCCAAAAAATGAATGTGAATATGATGATGAAACAGGTGATGAAATTATTTCAAACGAAATCCGAAAATTACTTGATAATCCGCTAATTGAAACTTTTGAAGAATTAGAAAGAGAGCTGGCAAAAGGCGAATTGGTTTTAAAACAAAATAATCCACCCGCTAAAACTTATGAATACTGGCGTAATAGTGTTTTAGAAAATTATAGAAATCTAAAACTAGTTCCAAAAGAATTTAAAACCGAAGAACTTTGTAATTTTGCATTGAATAAAACCTTCCACGCTCTGCCATTTATCGATCAGGACTTAATAACATATGAACTCTGCGAAAGATTAGTCAGTAAAGATGGTTTTGCAATTCAGGTTATTCCAGACGAGTTTATCACAAAAGAATTATGTTTTAAAGCTGCTGAAAGCGGTACAATGCTAAGATTAATTCCGTCAGCATATTATTCTGAAGAATTGATTCTATTAGTTTTCAAAAACGGAAAACATGAACCAGATATTAATGATGTTTCTTCTCAATTTATAACAGAAAACCTTCTTGTAGAATATGTGAAAATTGGAAAAGGATTATGGCTTGATAAAGCCTGTAAAGGAAGTGGGATTGATAAATTACAAATTCTAAAAAAAGTAATTGATTCAGGAATTGAATATTTAAATAATATTTTTGGAAATCATTTTAGCCAGGAAACAGTTGATTATGCTGCTTTAGTTTATGATAATGAAGTTTTTAAAGAAACATGGAATAATTATGTTCAAAAGTATAAACAGAAATTTGAACGACTTGAGAAATGAAAGAGCTATTAATTGAAAGTAAAGGAATAAAAACTAGCGAGTATTTTATACCGGCTTTTGAACTTAGAAAAGGAGAACTGCTTCTCATTCATATACATGGAACAGTTTGTTTTTATGAAATGAAAGCAGAGTTAACAGATATTTTTACAGGAAAAACACAACATGAGAATGTAAAGATATTACATGCCTTAACTTTTGCTGAGAATTTTAAAGAATCAAGATTTGAACGTATTTTTAATTCTATAACAGTAAGTAGATACTTAAAAAGAAATACAAATTTGCATGAAGACTCAGTTCCAAAAATCTTTAAAGAAAATGGTATTTCTAAAAATGATAAAGTAAAAAGCCTTGATTATAGTCAAAAAAAGTTACTTTCTTTATATTCAGTTTTTACGAAAACAAAAAATATAGTTTTTGATTTAAGTGGAGAAGGTTCTGTTGGAGCTATAAAAACATTTGATTTTGTTAAAAATGAAATAAAAAATGATGGTGCCGCAATTTTAATTGATTGGGCGGGAAGTGACGTGAAAGATAAATGTTCAAAATTTATTGCTATTGAATGGCTTATTGAGCCGAAAAAGAGGTAATAAAAACATTGAAGGAAATATTATGAACAACAAAGAAAAAATAATTCAAAATTATATCGAAGGATATAATCAATTTGATATTGATAAAATGATTGCTGATTTTGACGAATCGGTTATTTTTGAAAACATTCAAAATGGCGAAATCAACTTGACTTTGACTGGAATAAAAGAATTTACAGTCCAGGCCGAAAAAGGCAAAGAATATTTCTCAGCACGAAAACAAACTATTACATCAATTAAGCAAGATGAGATTACAGCAATAATTGACATTGATTATTATGCTGTTCTAGCAGTAGATTTCCCAAACGGATTAAAAGCTGGTCAAGAATTAAATATGAAAGGAAAATCGATTTTTCAATTCTTGGACGATAAGATTGTAAAACTGATTGATATTAGTTAGAGTTATGAATCTAAAAGTAAACATCAGAAAAGTAGAAAATTACGACTTAGATTTCGTTTACAAAGCAATTTGCGAACTCGAAAACGAAGTTTTAGATTTTAAAATGTTCGAAACACTATTCAATGAAAACATATCTAACCCAAAAAATCTTTATCTAATCGCCGAAAATGAAAATGAATGTTTGGGATTTATTAGTTTCCACACCCAAAATCTTTTGCATCATTGCGGATTGGTTGGTGAAATTCAGGAGTTTTTTATTCATCAAAAATACCGAGGTCAAGGCGTTGGAAGATTACTAATTAGTGAGATTTTAGATTTTGCTACTCAAAATGATCTAAAAAGTATTGAAGTTACAACAAATAAAAAGCGAGTAGAGAATGTGGCAATTTATGAAAATCTTGGTTTTACTTTGAGTCATAATAAGTTTACGATTTATAAACAATAAAAGTTGAGAAAATAAACTATGAATACAAAACAACGTTGCTTGATCGGATTAGTGTTTTTTCTAATCAGTTATTTATTCTTTTCCAAACTTTTGCCAAGTTTTAGCGACTCAGTAGATTTTGCACATTGGTTTAACTTAATTGGAGCTTGTTTTTTGTTGTCATTTAATGATGTATTTCGTAAAAACAAAATAAATTCTGTTGCTTCTGTACTGACAACTTTAGGTGTTATTGCTCATATCGGACTTTGTACAATCGATTTTATAATGTCAAGTTATGGAAATAATGAAATTGCAAAAGAACAGTTAAGCCAGCATATCAGTAATTCACCATTGATTTTTTATCCGTTTGTGGCCGTTGGTCCGTCTTTGCTTTTTCTTGGTTTGGCTTTGCATGCATTTGCTTATATAAAGACCGAAACTCTAAAATCTTTAATGGTAATTGTTGGTTCTGTCGCTGTTGGAATTTCTTTTTTTGCTTTGAAAAATGGGATTTTGATGGTTTTGAGCTGTCTGGTTTTTGTTTTGGGATTGGGACTTTTGCTGTTCGCAAAAGAAGAAAATGAACTGAAAAAGTAGCTTAAAAAAAATATTTTAGTTCGTATTTTTGTCTCACAAAATAAAATGATCCATAAATAAATTGAAAAAACATATAAAATACTTAATTGCACTCTTTCTGACTTTTGTTGTGATTGCGGGTGATGGTACTTTATATTCTCAATCTAAATCGGCAAAATATTACGAGTCTTAATTTGTAGTTTTAAGAAGAGAATTAAATCTTAAAAGCTCTCGTTATATAAGTTCGGACAAATTGCTTCTTGGAATAAAACGAGATTCTCAATTGTTTTAAATTTTCTTAAAACAAAAAATGCCTTTACTTTTCAAATTAAAAAACTGCAAGATCTGCTTCATCAAAAACTAATTTCATTTATAAATCAATCTGTTTTTATGAATGAAATAATCACTTCAAAACACTTCAGTAAAAGTTTATACAGCGCTTAAGAAAATTTATTTCTGAGCATAGAATGATTAAATAATGTCTAATCATTTATCATTTTCAAAATGTATAAACAAAATAAATAAACACGTTTAGAGCGATCTAAGCGACCACTTCTTCATTGGATAAAAAGAAAATTTATAATTATAATTACAGCCTTTATGTTAGGAATGGCAAACGGAATGCATACTGAAGATACTCGAATTAAAGGCAATCAAAAATATACTGAACAGCATAAAAAGGATTGATTGCTTGTTAGTGCTGTGGCCTTTATCAAGGTTTAAAACTTTTACAAAGGTTTTGAAATGCTGAAATTCAAAAATCATTTTTAGCAATATTTTTCGAGTTAAATTTTTTTTAATAGTTTTGAGCAAATTCCTACATCAAAAGTTTAATATGGATCGTAAAACCAGATTTTTTAAAAATGCCGTAATATTACAATTTATACCCCTTCTTTTACTTTGTCTTTTTATTGTTTCCAATTTTAGAGAGCAAAAAATACTGAAAATTAGACAACTTCATCCTTACGAATTTAATTATGGCGAATTGTTGCCTTTAATTTTTTTTGCTGTCTGCTGTATGGTTGCCCTTTTTACTTTGTTTCCAAAAACGCCAGATGCTCCAGAAGATGATGAAGAAATTGTGAAAAGGAAACGTAAACAGAACTTTTGGAAATTTGCCTTCTATTGCAACGTTTTTTTATTGTTCGTTATTGGTATGTTTTCAGTATTGGTTTTTCAAAAAGATGCTTTAATTATTGATCAGCCGATTCATTTTTATGCAATAATTTTTTCTAGATTCCTGCTAGTTATTATAATCAGTTTGGTTGTGGCCTCTTTTTTATTAGCGGCTGGTCTCTATTGGAAAATAAATAAATCATTGGCTACGGTTATCTTGATATTTAGTTTCTTAATCCTAACTGTTTCGACTGTTTTTGAATTGGTTTTTGTTTCAGTATTTATAGAAAATTCAGAAAGACATTTTATTGCTAAAGCACAAAAACAAACTGGAAATCAAGAAGAAGTTTATGAAGATTATGGCGAAAGCGAAGAAGCTGACGGCGAAAGCGAAAACACTGCCACTTTGTTGTATGAATCTTGGATTTCTTTAATTGAGAATTGTGGTGGAACCGATGGTAAAGAACAATTTTTTAATATTAGAAATTTGATCGAAATAGCACAGCAAGAACAAATTTCTTATAAAGATGATTATTATCTCCTCAATTTCATAGATAATTTAAGAAATAAACCTGATGAGATTTATTCTGAATTTGAAACATTTAAACCTGTATTCTACAGCGCTGTATCCGAAAATACCTATCGCAGGGCTCATTTTGATAAAATTGTAGAAGGATTATTATTGGCTCACGAAGATATTGGTGGTGAAAAAGATTTGCTTAGTGAAATGTACAAAGTAATGAAGTCCAATGCAAAAGACGAAGAAGATAACACTGATTTTTTTGAAACCTTTGAATATAATTTTTCTGAAGAAACGGTTAGAAAACTTTATGCTTTAAAAGTTTCCAACGATTTTTATTTATCATCCGATATGAGATGGTTCTATGGCTTTTGGGCCAGAAGAAATAATGAAGGGAATTTGAAAGAGGTAGCCTTGATTTTAAAAGAAATAAAAGAACATTATGAAAATTCTGAAGAATGATAAAATCGTATAAAATAATTTTAATAGTTCAGTTTTTCATACTTGTCGCACTAGGTTTTACCTTTTATAAGGTAGAGTATGACGAATATTTTTCGATAATTACAAAAATCCCATTATTCTTAATTGGCTTTTTTCCTCTTATTTTATTAGGTATCTCTATTCTAGTACAGCGATTAGTATTAACAGTTATTTATTCTGATTCATCAAAAAATCATTCTGAAAAAGAAGATGAAGATAGATTTTGGACCATTTCTTTTTTTACATATGTAATTTTTGGGAGTTTTATGTTTTTAACTTCTCTCATTGCTTTTGCTTTAAGTTTCAGAAGTGCAGCAGAAGAGTATAAAGTTTTTATTTTAAAGCTCTGTATTTTCATAGTTCTTTTAATAGCAGTAAGCTTAATTATTGGTCTTTTTTTAAAGGTAAAAGAAAAGGTTAATGAGGTAAGTAAAATGCTCAGTGCTTTAATGATTTTTCTTTCGCTAATTCTTTTTGGAGGTGCTTTCTTTATTGGGGTTGGAAACATGGCTACTTCGGAACTTTATTTAAATGTAATGTTTGACGCTATAAAAGTAATGCCGTTAGTAGATGAAAGACTGGCCGTAATTGATAGCAGTACTGTAGAAGACACTGAAGTAATTGGATCAGGAATGAAATATGTAGAGGATTATTATGGTTTTAGAGATATGAATACCTCTAATATAAAATCTACTGGATTTTTGAGGAATCGATATGATGAAGAATATAGCGATTCTAGAATAAGTAACGAGATAAAATTTTTTTTCGCAGATTTTTTGTATTTAAGGAAAAACCAGTCTTTAACAGGTTATAGAAATGAAACTAAAATTGGGTTACATGCTGATGAATATGTATATGAAACGAAGTTTCTCGCGGATAAGTTAAGAGAGAATCCTGATGTACTTAGAGATGCATATGAAAGTTACAGACCAATTTTGTTTGCGCTCTTGTCAAGAAGTATATATAACGATTCAAATGTAGATTTACTTATAGAGGTTTTGATTTCGAGCAGAGATGATATTTCGCGTGCTGAAAATGAAAATAAAGGTGAAATTGAAGTACTAGATATGATTTATAAAACAATGACTTCTGATGCTGAAAAAGAGTTTCCAAATGATCATTTTAGTCAAATTAGTCCTTTTGTTTCAAAAAAAACATGGGGTTTGATCAAGAGAAATTCTAAGCAAAATAGAAAAACTGAATATAATACTAAAGCGACAGCAGTTTGGATTTACAGCTTTTGGGCAAGAAGAAATCAGGAAGGAAATATGGATGTCACTTATGCGATATTAAAAGATGTTAAAAAACATTATGAAGTTATTGATTCTCAATGATTTTTATAAAAGACCGCTCTATGGAATAAAAAAAGGGTTCTGTAGTTTTTGACAAAATTTTTAGCGTAATCTTGTCATTTCGACTGAAGGAGAAATCACACTAGAAATTCCGCATGTAAAATCGCCAATCTTTTTAGAGCTACTAGCGTGTCCTTCGACTTCGCTCAGGATGACAAACTGTATGGTATAAAAACAAAAAACCGAAGCAAATCGCTTCGGTTTTTTTTATTGGAATCTGGTCCCGAAGCCTCGGGATAAAAAATTTAGAATTTCTTAATCAACCCATTTATAATATCTCGCCCCAATCAAAACTGGAATCTCTTTTTCGATTCGATCTAAAACCCATTCGTTTTTTGGAGTTCTTACACTTTGTTTTTGTTCTTTTTTATGAAGACTTTCATAAGTATTGAAATCAATTTCTACGCTTTCAGCTAAATTTTCAAAAAGCTTTACATTGTCCAAAGCCGATTTCCATTCTGGCTGAATTGTTCCTTCAAAAACTTTCGATTTCGATCCGCTTCCGTAAGCCAGGAAACCGAATTTAGTTCCGGCAACTTCTTTATTTGTATTATAAAAATGAGCTAAAGTAGATAACAGTCCCATGAAAATAGAACCAGTATAAAGATTTCCGATTAAAGAAGAAGCCAATTCTGCAGGTTGTAATTTCTCAGTTACAAAACTTTTGTAATCGTCAGATTTTGCTACTTCCTTAATTTTAACTTGATAATCTGCAGGTGCGATATCATCGGCTATGATTTTTTCAGCACTATCTAAAGCATAGATTTCAGATAACATTCTTCTTCCTTGGAAAGAATATGGCAAGTGCATCACAATACTGTGCCAAGTGTTGTATAAAGTTTCGGTCGTGTTTTTTAATTTTTTAAATGAAAAGTAAGCATTACGAGTACGATCCATATAACATTGGTTTGAATATTGACCGTCAAAAACGGGCTGGTCTTTGTGGATTTCGATTTCGGCTTCTAAATTGTCAAACCAAGAATCATTGTTAGTGTTTTGAGTAATTTCTTCTTTAGAAATAGTTCTGTAAGGTTTAAAGAAGTCAAAAACACCTTTTGTGCTCGTCGCCCAATTATCATCAAAAGCAATAATTTTTGGATTTGCAGTAATCAGCATTGCAACTGCACCGGCTCCTTGAGTATATTCTCCGCCTGAATTCAAATCGTATTTGGCAAAATCAGTTGTAACTACAATTGCTTTTTTCGTCGGGTTTAACTTTACAAAGTCCAGACAGTTTTGTAATGCGTCTACACCGCCAATGCAGGCAAAAGTAAAATCGACAACATCGCATTCTGCTAATGAATCTTCACCAAATTTTTGCTCCATTAAATTAATCAAATAAGAAGCGATTGGTTTTGAACTGTCAATACCGCTTTCGGTACCAACATAGATTCTGCTTATTTCGTTTAGATTGATTTTATTATCAGTAATAAGTCTGGTTAAAGCGTTTGCTCCAAAAACAACCGTGTCCTGATGAACGTCTGGGAAAGTCATTTTTAGTAATCCGAGACCTTTTTCTAATTTTTCTGGTTCAATATTTCTGGCAGCCGCCAAAGTTTTTATGGGTAAATGTATGTTTGCTACATCAAAAGAAATAGCATCAATTCCTGTTTTCATTCTTATTTTTTTGAGCCGCTAAAGGTAAAACTATGTTGCGGAATGACAATTTTTTACTCAGACAAAATTTATGCGCAGTGAAACTTTTAAAGAAAACAAATCAAAACTTTGAATAAAATAGCAATATGATAATTTTTGATAATCTACTTAGAATTGATTTCTCTCCATTTTACTTAGAAAACAGTGGTTTGAGAATTGCTATAGTGAATTATTTTTTAGCAGTATATTTTTTGTACGTAAAAATACGTAGAACTAGGCTATTTTAAAATCATTATAAATAACAACGAAATGGTTGTAGTTCTTTTGTAATTGAGTTATTTTTGTCTAATTTTTTAAAACAAACTACTTAAACACTTATGGCACAATCTGCACAGTTGAATGCTTCCATCTTAAAGAAAGTAGCTATGGCTCTTTCGGGAATATTCTTAATCACGTTTTTAGCGCTGCATGTTTCCTTAAATTTTATTTCTATTATTAGTGAAGACGTTTTCAATGAAGCTTCTCACTTTATGGGATACAATCCGCTGATACAATATGTAATGCAGCCAGTTTTGGCATTCGGGGTAATTTTCCATTTCGTAATGGGATTTGTTCTTACAGCTCAAAACAGCGCAGCAAGACCAATTGCGTATGCAAAATACAACGGAGCGGCAAATGCTTCTTGGAGTTCTAGAAATATGATTATTTCTGGATTGGTTATCTTGGCATTCTTAGGATTGCATTTTTATGATTTTTGGTTTCCTGAAGTTAACTATAAGTATATAGCAGGAGAAGTACCAAATGCTACAAGGTATTATGGAGAGTTAGTTCATAAATTTCACGATCCAATCCGTACAGGATTATACTGCGTGTCTTTTGTCCTTTTAGGATTCCACTTATGGCACGGGTTCGCATCTTCTCTTCAATCAATGGGGATGCACAACAAATATTCAAGATTTTTAGCAAAAGTAGGTTACTGGTTCGCAGTTGTGGTTCCAGCACTTTTCGTAATTATCGCATTATTTCATCATTTCAATAATTAATATCAATTATAATGGCATTAGATTCAAAAATTCCAAATGGTCCTATAGCGGACAAATGGACAAATTATAAAGATCATATTAATTTAGTAAACCCTGCTAACAAACGTAATTTAGATATTATTGTAGTTGGTACAGGTTTGGCTGGAGGTTCTGCTGCGGCTACTCTAGCTGAGTTAGGATATAACGTAAAAGCATTTTGTTTCCAAGATTCACCACGTCGTGCGCACTCTATTGCTGCACAAGGGGGTATCAATGCGGCAAAAAATTATAAAGGTGACGGTGACTCAGTTTACAGATTGTTCTACGATACTGTAAAAGGAGGTGACTACCGTGCACGTGAGGCAAACGTTCACCGTTTGGCTGAAGTTTCTGCAAATATTATTGACCAATGTGTGGCTCAAGGGGTACCATTGGCTCGTGAATATGGCGGACTTTTAGATAACCGTTCATTTGGAGGAACTTTGGTTTCTCGTACATTTTATGCGCAAGGACAAACTGGACAGCAATTATTGTTAGGGGCTTATTCTGCAATGAACCGTCAGATTGGTCGTGGAAAAATTAAAATGTACAACCGTCACGAAATGCTGGATTTAGTAATCGTTGACGGAAAAGCGAGAGGTATTATCGCTCGTAACTTAATCACTGGAGAAATAGAAAGACATTCTGCTCACGCGGTAGTAATTGGTTCTGGAGGATACGGAAACGTATTTTTCCTTTCAACAAATGCTATGGGAAGTAACGCAACAGCAGCTTGGAAAATTCATAAAAAAGGAGCGTTTTTCGCAAATCCTTGTTACACACAAATTCACCCAACATGTATCCCAGTTTCTGGAGATCACCAGTCAAAACTGACTTTGATGTCTGAGTCTTTACGTAATGACGGTCGTATTTGGGTTCCTGCAAAATTAGAAGATGCTCAGGCAATTCGTGAAGGAAGAAAAAAAGCAACTGATTTATCTGAAGAAGAAAGAGATTATTTCTTAGAAAGAAGATATCCTGCTTTTGGTAACTTAGTACCTCGTGACGTTGCGTCTCGTGCAGCTAAAGAAAGATGTGATGCTGGTTTTGGAGTTAACAAAACTGGAGAAGCAGTTTACTTAGATTTCGCTGCAGCGATCAAACGTTACGGAACTGAAGAAGCTTACGTAAAAGGTTTAGATGCTAATGATGCCACTTTGGTTACGAAATTAGGAACTGCAATTGTGAAAAGTAAATATGGAAACTTGTTCCAAATGTACTTGAAAATTGTAGACGAAGATCCTTATGTAACACCAATGATGATTTACCCAGCGGTACACTACACAATGGGTGGAACTTGGGTTGATTATAACTTAATGACTACAATTCCTGGATGTTTCTCAATTGGAGAGTCTAACTTCTCTGACCACGGAGCAAACAGACTTGGAGCTTCTGCTTTGATGCAGGGATTAGCTGATGGATATTTCGTATTACCATATACTATTGGAGATTATTTAGCTCCAGATATTAAAATGGGTCCAATTTCTACAGACTTACCAGAATTCGTTGAAGCTGAAAAAAATGTAAAAGATCAAATCGACAGATTTATCAACAATAACGGAAAACATTCTGTAGATTATTTCCATAAAAAATTGGGGAAAATCATGTGGGATAAAGTAGGTATGGCTCGTAACGCTAAAGGTTTAACTGAGGCTATCGAAGAAATTGCTGCTTTACGTGAAGAGTTTTATAGAGATGTAAAAGTTCCTGGAAGCGCTAACGAATTTAATCAGGAATTAGAAAAAGCGACTCGTGTTGCCGATTTCCTAGAATTAGGAGAATTGTTCGCGAAAGATGCTTTACACCGTAACGAATCTTGTGGTGGTCACTTCCGTGAGGAATATCAAACAGAAGAAGGAGAAGCACTTCGTGATGATGAAAACTTTGCATACGTTGCAGCTTGGGAATACAAAGGAAAACCAAGTGACGCCGTATTACACAAAGAACCTCTTAATTACGAAAACATTAAATTAGTTCAAAGAAGCTATAAATAGTATTTGAAAAAAGTCTTGATACTTATTTCTTAATACTTAATACTTATACAAAATGAAACTTACATTAAAAATATGGCGTCAAAAAAACGCCCAAGATAAAGGGGGAATCGTTGAATACCCAATCGACGGAATCGAACCAGATATGTCTTTCCTTGAAATGCTTGATGTTCTTAACGAACAATTGATCAATAGAGGAGAAGAGCCAGTAGCATTTGATCACGATTGTCGTGAGGGAATCTGCGGAATGTGTTCATTATTCATTAATGGAGAAGCGCACGGACCAGACAGAGGTGTTACAACTTGTCAATTACACATGCGTATGTTTAAAGATGGTGATACAAATTTTTATCGAGCCATTTAGAGCAAAAGCTTTCCCAGTAATTAAAGATTTAGTTGTAGACAGAAGTTCTTTTGACAGAATTCAACACGCAGGAGGATTTATCTCTGTAAATACTTCAGGAAATACAATAGATGCGAATACAATTCCAATTAACAAACACGATGCAGATAAATCTTTTGATGCTGCAGCTTGTATTGGTTGTGGAGCATGTGTTGCAACTTGTAAAAACTCATCGGCAATGTTATTCGTTGCTGCAAAGGTTTCTCAATATGCATTATTGCCACAAGGTAAAGTTGAAGCAGTTGATCGTGTTTTAAACATGGTTCACCAAATGGATCACGAAGGTTTTGGTAACTGTACAAATACAGGAGCTTGTGAAATCGAATGTCCAAAAGGAATTTCTCTTGAAAATATTGCACGTATGAACCGTGAATATTTAGCAGCAAGCTTGAAAGGATAATAAAAATCCAATTACTATATAAAAAAACGCATTCATTTTTGAATGCGTTTTTTTTTGTGATCTATTTGAATGTCAATCCTGCTTAAGGTAATATGTTCTACCCTAGTAATTTTTATAATGGTGCAGTTTTTTTGTAGCATTTTATAATTTGAAACCAACTAGCATTCTCAAATTTTGATTTTTTGTAAGTCAAAGTCTAATTTTAACCAACAGATTTACAGTGTAACAGCAGTGTTTTTAATCCACGTGCTGTTTTGAGGAGTAAAAAGATAATTTTCAATTTATAAAGCAATCTAATTCTAATATTATGAAAAAGATTTTAGTACTAATTACATGCTGCGCCTACATTCTTTTATCTTGCAAAAAAGAGAAAGATGTCGATGATCAAAAAATGGCTGTAGCCGATCAGAAAGATTCTACAGATATTGCTGATAATGGCTGGCCGCGCGAGATAACAAATAATGGGACAAAACTGGTTTATTATCAGCCGCAGGTCGATAGCTGGGATGACCACAAGGAAATTAAAGCAAGACTAGCTTTTTCATTAACTCCTAAGGATGGAAAGCAAGTTTTGGGTGTTGCATCTTTACAAGCGTCAACTTTAGTAGATAAAGACAGTCGAAGTGTTTTCTTTAAAGATATTAAAGTAACCGATGTTCGCTTTCCATCTCTTGATGAAAAAAAGATTCCCGAAATGGAAAAGCTATTCAAAGAAACACTTCCGAAAGGAGGTGATCCCGTTTCTGTGGATCGTATCCTGGCAGATTTAGATAAAACTACAAGTCCTGCGAAAGGAATTGCTGCGCAAAATACTCCACCGCCAATTTTTTACAGTTCAAGTCCAGCAATATTGCTAATTGTTCAGGGAGAACCTGTTTTGGTTCCTGTAGAAAAATCAGAGATCCAGTATGTGGTAAATACAAATTGGGATTTGTTTTTTGATAAAACTACTAGTGATTATTATTTACTTGCCGAGAATATTTGGCTGAGCTCTAAAAAACTTGACGGTAAATGGATAAAAGCGACAAAACTTCCAGATGGTTTGAAAAATCTGCCATCGGGACAAAATTTCGACGAAGTTAAAAAAATGATTCCGCCTCCAGAATCAGGTACTGCGCCAAATGTTTTCTTTAGCAAAGTACCTGCTGAATTAATCTTAGTAAATGGCCCTCCAAAATTTGAAAAAATACCAGGCACTCAATTATTGTATATTGATAATACAGAAAATGATGTTTTTGCCAATGAAGCGCAGGGACAATATTATGTGCTTTTATCAGGAAGATGGTTTGGTTCTAAAAGCTTGGACGGACCATGGAGTTATGCAGGGAATAATCTTCCTGAAGATTTTGCCAAAATTCCAAGAGATTCTCCAAGAGCAAGTGTTTTGGCTTCTGTTCCTGGAACACAGGAAGCAAAAGATGCCGTAATGTTAGCGCAGGTACCCACAACTGCAATTGTAAACAAAGCAGATGCAGAAGCAAAAGCAAAAGTGGTTTATGATGGTACGCCTCAATTTAAACCAATCGAAGGGACAAAAATGCAGTATGCCAGCAATACGCAAGAAAAAGTCATAAGAGTAGGTGATATGTATTATTTGTGTTTTCAGGCTGTTTGGTTTATGTCTACAAGTCCAAACGGACCTTGGAAAGTGACAAATTCTGTTCCTAAAGAAATTTATACCATTCCGCCAACTTCGCCTGTTTATAATGTAACATATGTTACACAAACCAATGTTACCGATACAACTGTCGAAAGTAATACAACTGCAGGTTATTTTGGAGCCTTTATAATAGGAGCAACTGTTGGTGCAATCTTAACTTATGGTACAGGATATTACTACCCGCCTTATTATTACTACGGAGGATTGTATCCAATTTATCGACCATGGCCATGTACCTATGGAGCTGGAGCCGTTTATAATCCGTGGACAGGGGGCTGGGCAGCCGGAAGAAGGGTTTACGGACCTTACGGTGCTGCTGGAACATCTGCTTGGTATAATCCAGCAACAGGCAGATACGGACGTTCTGCAAGTGTGCAAGGGTGGTACGGAGGTAGGACTGCGGCCAATACTTATAATCCGTGGACAGGAAATTACGGGCAAACTATTCAGGGACATAATGCTTACGCACAATGGGGTCATTCGGCTGCAACGAACGGACGTGATTGGGTTCAAACTGGACATGTCACTACAAGACGAGGCACCGCGGTTGGGTATGAAACTTCTGGTGGAAATAAAGGCGTTATCACTCATAGAAGAGGCGGCGGAACGACTATTCATACTAATAACAATATGTACGCAGGACATGACGGACATATTTATAAAAGAGATCAAAATGGAAATTGGAGTCATTATAATAATGGAAACGGAGGCTGGACTCAAGCTGGAACTCTCGGTGGATCACAGCGTAAAGCTGATAAACCAGATCTTAATAACTTACCGAAAAGGGATAGAGAATCGGGACTGGCAAATAAACCTTTAGGAGAAAACAATCGTCTTGGCGATCGTGCTGATAATTTTCCAAAAGCAGATCAGACATTGGGCAGACCAGAAAAACCTTTAGGTGAAGCTGGAAGACAAAATGTAACAAGAGATCTAGATCATTTTGAAAATTCCAGATCGGAGGGTGAAGTGAGAAATCAAAATTTCCAAAACTTTAGAAACAACAGTAATTTTAGAAATAACGGAGGCCAATTTGGCGGCGGCGGTTTTAGAGGCGGTGGTTTCAGGGGTAGAAGATAATTCTATTCTAATATAAAAAAAAAGGGCTGTTACTGGATTAGTAACAGCCTTCCTTTTTTTAATTTATTGAATATTATGTTTTGTCTATTCATAAAATAATTGCGATGCGGTAATTTCTTCTTTCTTTTTTCCTTCTTTCTGAATGAAACAATTTAAAATTGTGCCACCGGTTAAGTCAAAATAACTGATGTTGATTTTATGAAAACCTTTTTCTAGTTTAACTGCTCCGTAAGCTTCATTTGCCCAATGAATACCGTCATTATCAACAATCAATTCATCATCAATAAAAAGCTTCGATCCGTCGTCTGAAAGGGTCGAAAAAGTATAATTTCCAGTTTCAGGTACAAAGATGTATCCGTTAAATTTTAAGCCGATATAACGTTCTAATTTCGTTTTCCATTTTTCAACGCTGATTTTGCCTTCAAAAATTCCTGTCGCTGCAGGTTTTGAAAGCTCCAAATCCAGAACTTGTTTAAATGTTCCTGTATAATATTCATATTTCAAACCATTTTTCTTAGGCTGAATGGCCAAGGCTGATTTTAAATCTGGATTTCGAACTATGATTTTATTAATAGAACTTCTTTTACCGCTTTCGCTGATTTGAATCGTTTTGATGATTCGATATTCTCCTTTTGGAATATTTATGGGCACTGGATTTTGATACATTTCTGCCGTTTCATCAGGATTATAACCGTCAATTGTATAAAAGATCTTTCCGTTTTTTATAGTTGGTTTTAAATCTAAAATATATTTTGATGCAATTAAGGCCGTTTCTTCTGCACCAAATGGCGTCGGAACTTTAATACAATCTATTTTCCAATTCTAGTTTTTCTAAATGATGCGGAAGTTGATTTTGAATAAAATGACTGTAATTTTTATTCGGAGTTTCTGCCCATGCTATTTCAGCCAGAGCGAAAATTCTAGGATAAAGCATGTAGTTTAATTTTGCAGGACTGGTTAAATATTCTGACCAAAGATTGGCTTGAACTCCGATAATATATTTTTGTTCTTCAACCGATAAACTGTCAACCGGAGTTGGGTTGTAGTTGTATACTTTTTCTAAAGTACTTAATCTGCCAACGGTAAGCGGTTCGTTTGGAGAATATCCCTGATTGTAATCAAAATAAACCGTTCCTTCTGGTGTCATTACAACTGGGTGTTTCAGTTTTGCTGCATGAATTCCGCCCGATTCTCCACGCCAAGACATAACGGCAGCGTTTGGGGCGAGTCCACCTTCGAGGATTTCATCCCAGCCAAAAATCTGTCTTCCATTAGCATTCAAGAATTTTTCAATTCTTTTAATAAAATAACTCTGTAATTCATGCTCATCTTTTAAACCTAAAGCTGTAATTCTCTTTTGGCAATTTGGGCAGGTTTTCCATCTTGTTTTTGGGCATTCGTCTCCGCCGACATGAATATTTTTACTTGGAAATAATGCCATGACTTCGGTTAAAACATCTTCTAAAAAAGTAAAAGTTTCATCTTTTCCCGCACAAAATACATCTTCAAAAACACCCCAAGATTCTATAACTTTATAATTTCGATCTGGAAAACAAGCTAAATTTGGATATGCTGTAACGGCGGCAGAAGCATGGCCCGGCATTTCGATTTCTGGAATAACATTCACGTAATTTTCTTCGGCAAATTTCACAACATCTTTAATTTCTTCCTGAGTGTAAAATCCTCCGTATGGATTTCCGTCGAAAAAAAATGGCGATCGTTCAAATTTATTTCCCACTAAAGTTTGAGCTCTTTTTGAACCAACTTCGGTCAGTTTCGGATATTTTTTTATTTCGATCCTCCATCCTTGATCGTCGGTTAAATGCCAGTGAAAATTATTTAATTTATAGCTGGACATTTGTTTGATAAAATCTTTTATGACAGCAACAGAGAAAAAATGACGGCAGACGTCTAAATGCAGGCCTCGGTAAGAATATTGGGGTTGATCTTCAATAATTAGACAAGGAAGTTTGATTTCTTTTGAAATTTTGTTTGGAAGAAGCTGAAGTAAAGTTTGAACTCCATAAAACAACCCTTCTTCTTTTCCTGAAACTATAATTTTTTTGGAAGTAATTTCAATTTTATAAGCTTCTTTTGATGTGAAATTAGCATTCGTATTAAAGTCAATTTTTACATCTGATTTCTTTGAAGCAGTTTTAGAATTGAAAGCCGTTTCTAAAATTTGAGCCGATTTAAATTCCCTTTCACTGTAATTTTTATTCACAAAATTGATTTGAACTTTTCCAATTATACGAATACTGTCTCCTGTTAATTTGTAGAAATTTGGAGCTGGAATAATAGAGTTATTCTGCTGGAAATTTTGTGCGGTTCCATTTAAAAAAGAAAGAACAAAAAAGAGGTAAAGGAATTTTTTCATAAAAGAAAAACTTTAGAATTTATTAAAATAGAGTTTTAAAGATAGTAAATGGTTTTAAAATCAGATTTTTAAATTTTTTTATTAATAATCGAGCTTTTGGTTTCAATGAATTATTTACTGAAATGTTTATTTTTGTAATAAGAAAAAAAACAATCGGCATGAGTACTGAAAATGAAGTTTTAAATTATAGTAAAGAAGAACGTAAAAATCATATTCTAAAAGAGATCAATCTGCACACGCGTGTAAGTTTTGAAACTCTCTCAGCTAAACTTGGTGTTTCTGAAGATACTATTCGCCGTGATATTAATGAACTCGACGCTGATGCACTTTTGATTAAAGTAAAAGGCGGCGCAATGACCAAAGGATATCACTATTCTTCATCTAACCAGACTTATGCAGTAGAAGCCAAACAGGTTATTGCTCAAAAAGCAGTCGGACTACTTCATGACGGAATGGTTTTGATTGTTGACGGAGGAACTACCATTCGTGAATTCATCAGATTAATTCCAAACGATCTTAATTTAACCGTTTTTACCATTACAGCTTTAACGGCCGTACAACTTTTAGATAAACCCAATATTAAAACGATCATGATTGGCGGAAGTATTTCTTCTTACAGTCAAATGTGTGTTAGTGGAGAAGCTTTTCATCAATTGGCCAATATAAAAGCGGATCTTTTGGTTTTAGGAACAAATGCTTTAGACGTAGACGGCGGTTATTCAGATTCTGATTGGGAAACCGTTCAGGTAAAAAAAGCAATGATTCAAGCTTCTAAAAAAACGGCAGTTTTGACTATTACAGAAAAATTAAATACAGTACTTAAAATGAAAATTGCGAGTTTGTCTGAAGTAAATTATGTTATTACCGAAGAAGATCCAACTCACGAAAAACTACAGCCATATAAGAGCGCAGTTCCCAGTCTGGTTGTGATTTAATGTCAATTTTTTATTAGAAAAACACTTCAGGTTTGATAAAATTAAATCTTGAAATTTTCAGTACTTGTTTTCAATCTAAAATATATTTCAAATGAAAATTGCTTTAATCCAAACCGATCTTTTCTGGGAAAATGCTGCTGCAAATCGAGAAAATTTTGATTCAAAAATCGATGAGATTGCTTCTGAAGTAAATTTAATTGTACTTCCAGAAATGTTTTCGACAGGATTTACAATGAATCTATCTGCAATTGCCGAAACGATGGAAGGAGAAACAATCGAATGGATGAAAGTAAAAGCAAAACAAAAAAATGCTGCAATAACAGGAAGCTTAGTTATTACAGAAAATGGAAAATATTACAATCGAATGTTTTTTGTTTTTCCGTCAGGAGATTTTCAATATTATGATAAAAGACATTTGTTTTCGCTGGCGGGAGAAGACCAGTTTTACACTGCTGGAAATCAGAAAGTAATTGTTGAATATTTAGAATGGAAAATTTGTCTTCAAATTTGTTACGATCTGCGTTTTCCTGTTTTCGCTAGAAATGTCGAAAATTATGATCTTCTTTTGTATGTTGCAAATTGGCCAAAAGTTAGAATAAACGCTTGGGACACTTTGTTAAACGCGCGCGCCATAGAAAATTTAAGTTATGTTGCCGGCGTAAATAGGGTAGGTTTTGATGATAATAATTTTGAACATAATGGTCATACCCAATTAATTGATTTCTGGGGAAATTATATAATAAAGCCACAAGAAACAGCAGGTGTTTTTGTGGCTGAATTGGATAAAAATATAATGTTAGAAACCCGAAGAAAACTTAATTTTCTAGGTGATCGTGATACTTTCGAAATTAAAATCTAGAAAGCTTTCCGTTTCTTTTCTTCATCTTTTTTCTTTTTCTCGTCTTGTTTTTTCTCGACTTCTGGATTAAACGGAACACTTAAATCGATAGTTTCGTTTCGATCCCAATTGGCGCGGACATCAAATTCTTCCTGATTGTAGAATACTTCTTCAGAGTATCGTTTTTCTAGGAAACTACCCGTGTCATACATCTTGTTTTTGTTGTCATCGTAAATAATACGCACCGTAAAAACTTCTGGCTGGAGCAAATTAAATTCTAAAGTTGTTGCACCTTCAGAATAATCGCTGGCTAAAACAACATCTCCTTTTTTATTCGTCAATTCGACAATTATAGGAAAACGTTTTACATTTTTTAGATTTAAAATGATGTTTCCATAATCTGCTGCTTCTTTGGTGCTGAGTTTATAAGATAATGTATCGTTTGTTTTTTCATAAAAATCAGTCAAAGCGCCTGGCAGGAAAGTAAAATTGTATTTTTCTAAAGGCTCTTTTTTGAAATCAATATATAGTTTTTGATCAAATTCGTCATATTCAGTCGTATACGGAACTGCTACAGAATCTTTATTGACTAAAGTGATTTTAGATTTGTCAAATTTTACCAAAGGAGTTTCGGTCTCCAATGTAAAGCGCTCTCTAAAATTAATTTGGCCATTTTGTACCGCTTTGATATTAAGAGTATCCTTTTTTAAAGCTTTGATTTTAAAAGAAAACTTCTTGTCGTAGTTTTCTTTTGAAACTTCAAGCGATAATGAATCTGCTTTTATAGGTTTGTACCAAACTTGCAGGGAATCCTTTTTAGGAAACTGCGTAACTATAGTTTCTAGAACTTCGCTTCCGTTTTTAAGGACAATTTTCGGTTTCGAATTCTTAAAATTCTGTTTTCCTTCATAAGGAAGAAACAATCTATTTCCAGAAGCCTCAATAGGTTTAAAAGTTTTTAAAGGCAATGTTTCTTTAAATAATTCTACTTCGTAAACAGTGTCAGTCGGAATCGTAACATAATTTTTAAGAAACCCAATTTTATCATCTTTCGGATTAAATTTATTGTTGCTTCCCTTATCCTTTAATGCCACTAAAAGATATTTTCCTTCTTTTAGATTTTCAAACTGGAAAGTTCGCATACTATCCAAAGTGTTGGTGATATAACGCGGAAATTCTTTGTAAATAGTAGAATCTTTAAATTTATCATTTACTTCATAAAGCATTACCGAAACAAAATTATCTACATGTTTTTCGTATGAATCTTTAATTCGTCCGTTCAGTTTAAGCGAATCAATATGAGATCCTGTGGAGAAAATATATTTGAATTGGTTTAAAGCATTTCCTTCATTATTATCCGTAATAGCCTGCCCGAAATTTAAACTGTAAGTTGTGTTGGGCTGTAAAGTATCTTTAATTTCAATCTTAATAAATTTACTAACCGTACTTGGTGTAATTAACGGTTCATTCTTTAATGGCGGAGAAATAATCAACTGTTTATTGGTGTTTTTCAGCTTAATATATTCGTCGAAATTTAAAGTGATAGTGTTTCCTTTAAAGTTTGTACTATAATTTTCAGGATAACTTGATACCAAAACCGGTGCTAAAGTGTCTTTTAAACCACCTGTAATACTGCCTCTTTTAGCGCAGCTTATCATTGATATTAAAATTATAAATGAAATATATTTTAGAGTGTTTTTCAACATAACGGGTTTTCAATTTGATTGCACAAAATAACGATTATATTTGCTTTAATTGAAATTTTTTATCCATTTATTAGGATTTAAAAAAATTACATTTCTGTTTATTTTTTATGGTTTCGAATATTTTAAAGAGCCATAATTTCTTACTTTTGGGTTTAAATGTAATTTTCCAAGTTTTGTTAAAGCGACTTTTTCCAATTTTATTTCTCTTTTTACTCTTCTCCTGCAGTAAAAACGAAAAGCCTGTTATTTGTTTTTATTATTGGAAAACAATATTAAAATTTTCAAAAATGGAAAAAGAAGTTTTGAGTGAAAACAAAGTTCAAAAAATTTATGTAAGATATTTTGATATTGGACTTCATCCAGAGACAAAAAATCCAATTCCTGTTAGTCCAATTCGATTTGACGAAAATCTTAATCAATATGCTGTTGTTCCAGTTGTTTTTATTCAGAATAAAGTAATGCTGCAACCCAATCTGGATGTCAATGATTTGGCTGAGAAAACATTTGATTTTATTGAACAAATCAACCAAAAGAATAAAATATCTTGTGACGAAATTCAAATTGACTGCGATTGGTCGTTGGACAGTAAAGACAATTATTTGAAGTTTGTGGAAGTTTTTAAAAAATTATCGAAGAAGAAACTTTCGGCAACAATTCGACTGCATCAGGTCAAATATTTCAAAAAAACAAAAATCCCAAATGTCGATTCTGGAGTTTTAATGTACTACAACATGGGATCGATTGCGCCAGATTCCCTAAATTCTATTTACGATCAAAAAGCAGCTTCAAAATATTTGAAGAGTTTGAAGAAATATCCGCTTCATCTTGATTTGGCACTTCCCATTTATTCTTGGGGAGTTCACATTAGAAATAATAAAGTAATCGGACTTCGTTCGAAAATGAATATAAAAGACCTGCTTCAAGATTCGAATTTTGAAAAAATAAGCCCGATTTTTTTCAGAGTAAAACAATCTAACTATAAGAATGGTATTTTTTATGAAGAGAAAGATTTATTGAAAATAGAAGAAATCAGCACAAAAGATTTAAAAGAAATGGCAGACGATCTGGATGAAAATCTGCCACAAAAACCAAAAGAAATTATATTTTACGATTTAGACGAATTCAATTTAAACAATTATGAAAAGAATATTTTTGAACAAGTTATTTCTGAGTTTTAGCCTCGCTTTACTTTCGATATACGGAATTATTTATGCCTGTGCCGGCGGAGACGACTGGGATTTCTTTGGTTATAATTCTAATTTTACGCCAGAAACTTTTGCAGACAAATCCTATTCTCCTCTATTTTTATCAGGAGGAATTTTTTACGGAATTGGTTTTGATACGCAGCACAATTCCCGTTTTAATGGAAACATAAAATCGGATTGGGCGAATTACCTTAAAGGAAAAGTTGACACAACAACAGTAAATTATTTTTTGATTGGTGACGAAAAGCCAAGATACTATTCTGACGATAAAAATGCGATTAAAAACAAAGAAGAAATTACAGATCTTCATGTTTTTTATAAAAGCAAAAAAGAAAATAAGAGTTCGCAGAAATGGGGAAAAAAGATTAATTTGAAAGACGAGAAGATTAAGGATTTTATTGAATTCTTGTACTTAGCTCAAAAAATTGAAACGGTTTCTATTGGAGAAGATTACTGGAGTTACGATCCAGTGGTGGCAAAAACATTCAATGATGCAAAGATGATTCAATCTATCGAAAATGTGTACAACACTTTATCAGATCCATTTTTGAAAAACAGATATTGGTTTTTAACGATGAAGGCTCGTTTTTATAGTAATGATAAACAAAAAGCAATTGACTTTTTTAATAAAACAGAAAGTTCTGTAGCAAAAAACACTTTGTATTACCGTGCTTTGGCGTATGTTGCAGGAATCAATTACCAACAGAAAAAATATGCGGTTTCTAACTATTTATATGCCCAGGTTTTTGATAAATGTCCAGAATTACGCGTGGTAACTGCGTATAGTTTTCACCCCAAAAATGAATCGGATTGGACCAAAGCTTTAGCAATGGCTAAAAATAATAGTGAGAAAGCAGCGCTTTGGGCAATCCACGGTTATTATAAAGATGAAAAACAAGCGATCGAAAAGATTTATGAACTAGATCCAAAAAGCGAACATTTAAATTATCTAGCAACAAGATTGGTGAATTCGCTGGAGCAAAAAATCAATAATTCTTTTCAGCAGAATGCAGGTGAAAATCAACCTGCCAAACCTCAGACAATCGCAGAAAATAAAAGTGAAAATCAAGCAAAGATTGACAAAAGTGCATTTGATTTAATTGCTAAAATTTCTGCAGCGGGAAATACAGAAAAACCATATTTGTGGGATATTGCAGTAGGCTATCTTCAAACGCTAAAAGGCGATTATGCAAATGCAGACAAGAATTACACTAAAGCAGTAAAAACGCTGCCAAAAACCGAACTGGCAAGTTATCAAATTCGATTATTGCGTTTTGTAAATAACTTGAGCAAAATAGATAAACTAGATGACAACAATGTAAAAACCGTTTTAGCAGACCTAAATTGGATTTATTTTGAGCTGCCAAAAAATTATAAAGGAAGTGAGTTTCGTTATCAAAATGCTTTTCAATGGAGTAAAAATTATTTGGCAGCTTTATACAAAGCAAAGTCAAATCCAGTAATGGCAGAATTGTTTAACGAATCGCGTTACAGCTATTGGAACGATGGAAATTCATTTTATGATAATGAAAAGGAATTGCTGGCAATGAAAGCTTTTTTAGAAAAAACCAATAAAACCGAAATCGAGAAAATTGGTGCTGGAATTTATAGTTTGAAATTGAAAGATATTAATAATTTTCAGGCAGTTCAGGCGACTTTCAAAAACAAAATTCCTGAAGCGATCGAATATTTGAAGCAGACAGATTCAGTTCAATATTATAAATTTTTAGGAAATCCGTTCAACGGAAGCATTAAAGATTGTCACGATTGTGATCATGTCGCTTATCAAAAAAGAAAATATACCTACATGGATTTTCTGACTACGATAAAATCGATGAAGGAAAAATTGGCGCAGAAAGAAGATGTTTATACCAATAGTCTTTTGTTAGGAAATGCATTTTATAATATTTCTCATTTCGGGAACGGAAGAACTTTCTACGAAATTAATATTGTGGGTTATGGCTCGAGTCCGTATTCGTTTAGAAATGCAATGAAAGAAATGATTACCAATAATTCAGTTTCGAAAATGTATTACCAAAAAGCTTTTGAAGCTGCTTCGAACAAAGAACAAAAAGCAAAATGTCTGTATCTGATTTCAAAATGCGAACGAAATGATTATTACAATAAAAAGTATAATAACATAAACAGTTACTGGGAAATTCAAGATGATAAAGTTAATTTTATTGCTTGGAATTCTTTTAAAGCTTTAAAGAAAGACTATTCAGATACAAAGTATTATCAAGATGTAATTGCAGAATGTGGTTATTTTAATACTTATGTAAATCAATAAAATTTGAAACAATGGTAAACAAAATAGAACATATTGGAATTGCAGTAAAAAATATGGATGATGCCAATGTTTTGTTCGAAAAAATGCTGGGCGTTCCATCCTATAAAATGGAAGCTGTAGAAAGTGAAGGCGTGCTGACTTCTTTTTTTCAAACCGGTAATAATAAAATCGAACTTCTAGAAGCAACAAATCCAGAAAGTCCGATTGCTAAATTTTTGGAAAAAAAAGGAGAAGGAATTCACCACATTGCTTTTGACGTTGATGATATCGAAGCAGAAATTATTCGCCTAAAAGGTGAAGGTTTTGTGTTGATAAATGAAATTCCGAAGAAAGGTGCCGACAATAAATTGGTTGTTTTTCTGCATCCGAAGAACACAAATGGTGTTTTGGTGGAGCTTTGTCAGGAAATTAAATAAAAAAATGTCATTTTAATTTTTAAATAAGACATTGAAAATCAATTTCGTTTTTGAAATTCAGCAAAAGATTTAAAATTAAATACAAATGATGTCTTAAAATATTTGGAGTGAATCAAAAATAGTAGTAATATTGCATCCTCTAAACCGGTCCTATAGCTCAGCTGGTTAGAGCACCTGACTCATAATCAGGTGGTCCCTGGTTCGAGCCCAGGTGGGACCACTTCTTTAGAAATAAAAGCCTTTACAGCAATGTAAAGGCTTTTTTTGTTTTTCTTCCTATTTTAAAATGAAAATAATACAATATTTAACCTCAAATAATTGAATTTTCATTTCCGTTAAATAACTAACTTTATCTGTAAGAAACAAATTTAATCTTACGATGGATAATTTAACTCCCGAACAAAGGAGGAAAAATATGCAGGCGATAAAAAGTACTGCTACAAAAGACGAAATAAGGCTTGCTAAAGCTTTGTGGAATCTCGGTTACCGATATCGAAAAAACAATAAAAAGATATTTGGCAAACCGGATATTACTTTTGCCAAATATAAAATTGCCATTTTTGTAGACAGTGAATTCTTTCACGGAAAAGATTGGGAAGTTCAGCAATTGAGAATTAAATCAAATCGCGAATATTGGATTCCGAAAATTGAAAGGAATATGAAAAGAGATGAAGAAGTCAATGCTTTTCTAGTTTCAGAAAATTGGACAGTTCTAAGGTTTTGGAGTCAAGAAATTAGAAAAAACTTAGATGTGTGTTTGGCTAAAATTGAAGGAACAATAATGCTTTTAAGTATTTAAACCTTTTGAGCTTTTGCTTTCTTAGTTTCAATTTTTTCAATGCACTTAAATATTTCCGAGGCCAATCTTTCAATCACGGGCATGCTTACGGAATTTCCAGCCTGCTTATAAAGACTAGAATTTGAAATAGAAGGTAGTTTATAAGTGTCGGGAAAACCTTGAAAACGAAAACATTCTCTTGGGGTTAATTTTCTAAAACCAAAATCTGTCGTTATAATAGGAACATTATGTCCGCCGGTTCCCATATTTGCAGTTAGCGTGGGGCAGACTTTAGATTTATTTTCTCTTACGTATTGTCTTCTAAACTGGTAAATTCGGTCTTTACTCACAACAGCTTGTTTCAGCATGTTGTACATATATTTCTCTTGCGTGTAATAGAATTTTTTATCGACTTTTTCTTTTGTGATTAAATCGGTAATCTTTTTAGTTAACGGTTCTTTTTCAGGAAAGGTAAATTTAAAGCCTTTTTTTACGAAACTTTTATCGAAAGCAACCATGAATATCCTTTCACGACTATGCGGAATGTTTCCAAAATCTTTGGTATTCAAAATAGCGCTGTCAAAAGTATAATTGCGTTTTTTTATTTCGCTTTGAATTACTTTCATTGTATTTCCGTTATCATGACTTTTTAAATTTTTTACATTTTCAAGAAATACAACCTTCGGCCTCATCTCGTCAATGAAATCCAATATTTTAAAAAAATGATTTCCCCTGCTGTCATTAAAGCCTTTTCTATGACCAGCAAGAGAAAATGGCTGGCAAGGAAATCCTGCGGTAAGAATGTCAATTTTTTTAAGATTTTTAACATCAATCTCCATTACATCAACTTCTATAAGAGTATGGTTGAAATTGTTTCTGTAAGTGATACAGGCTTTTTTATCAAATTCATTCGCCCATTCTAGTTTAAAACCTGCATTTTCAAAGCCTAAACAAATACCGCCGACACCAGCATATAAACTTCCAACTGTATATTTGTTTTTCATTGTTTTTTGGTTTTTAAAAAAGAGCTTGTTTTTTTATTGATAGCCAATGCAAATATATTAATTCAAAAGATTGTTCCCGTGTAAAAAAATAAGATCCAAGGTTTAAGTTTTTACGTAACTTTTAATAAAGAAATTTTGGTTACAGTTACTGTTCTTTTTTTAAAATCAGGAAATTCTTATAAGCTTGCTGAATTAGTAAATAGTAATGAAAATGAGCTTTTTATGAGCTACAACGTTTTCTAAAAAGGGATTAAGCTATTTGTTGAAAAAAGTGTTAAAATTTGTTTTATGTTTTTTGTTTTAAATATTGCTTTTGTGCAAAAAACTTATACTTTTGTCCAAGATTTTGCAAATAGGAATGTATTTATGCAAAATTTCTATTAAAGAATATTTGTTAATAATTATAGCTTGCTTTAGCAGCTTGAATTTTATGAAAAATCTAAAAGCCCCATTTTTAGCAGTTGCTTTAATAATTTTAAATGTTTCCTTTATGGCAGCTGGATCAAGTAATCCTCCCCCTCCAGATATGGCAGGGAAAAGTACTGAAAGTATGACCACAATGAGTGAGGATGATTGTGAGCCATTTTGTAACCCGCCATTTCCAATAGATCAAAATATCGTGTTTTTACTAATTGGCGGTTTAGCATTAGGTGCGACCGTAATATATAAAAATCAAATAAAAAAAGCTTCAATTTAAATTGAAGCTTTTTTTATAGGAAATCAGTAAGTTATTTATTAATAGAATATAGTCTTGAAATGTATTTTCCAACTACATCAAATTCTAAATTGATTTTTGTTCCAACTTTGAAGTCTTTAAAGTTAGTGTGTTCATAAGTATAAGGAATAATTGAAACACTAAATTCATGAGTTTTAGAATTCACAACTGTAAGACTTACTCCGTTTACAGTAATCGAACCTTTTTCTATTGTAATGTTATTTAAATCTTTATCGTATTCAAAAGTGTAATTCCAGCTTCCGTTGGCTTCTTCAATTTTAATACACGTTCCTGTTTGGTCAACATGGCCTTGAACAATATGTCCGTCAAGACGATCGCCAAGTTTCATGCCTCGTTCTAAATTTACAATATCGCCTGCTTTCCAATCACCAATATTGGTTTTTGAAATTGTCTCATCGATTGCTGTTACGGTATAAAGAGAATCTTTAATGGCTACAACGGTAAGACAGATTCCGTTATGCGAAACGCTTTGATCTATTTTTAATTCGTTAGTTATCGAAGAGTCTACTGTTACGTGAAGATTGTTAAGGTCTTTTTTGATTTCGTGAATCGTACCAAGGGTTTCTATAATTCCTGTGAACATTGTGGTTTTATTTTACTAAATTTGCACATCAAAATTAGTAATAAATAAACTGAGCTCATGAATAAAAAAGCAGAAAATATAATTGTTGGAATTTCAGTAGGAGATTTAAACGGTATTGGAAGCGAAGTTATATTAAAAACATTCGAGGATTCTCGCATGTTAGAATTGTGTACGCCGGTTATTTTTGCAAATGCTAAAATTCTTTCTTTCGTAAAAAAAAGTTTTACCTCTACAGTTCAGTTTCACGGGATTGATAAATTAGATCAAGTTGTACCTGGAAAAGTAAATGTTTTAAATCTTTGGAAAGAAAGTATTGATGTAAATTTTGGTGTAAATGATCCAAAAATAGGGGAGTATGCGATAAAATCTTTTGCAGCAGCAACAAAAGCTTTAAAAGATGACGAAATAGATGTTCTGGTAACAGCACCTATTAATAAGTATAACATACAATCTGAAGGTTTTAAATTTCCAGGACATACAGATTATCTAAATCAGGAATTAGAAGGCAATGCGCTTATGATGATGGTGCAGGATAACTTAAGAGTGGGTTTAATTACAGATCATGTGCCTTTAAATGAGGTGGCTTCTCATTTAACAGAAGAATTGATTACTAAAAAAATTGAAACGATTAGAAAATCTTTAATTCAAGATTTTAGTATAGTGAAGCCGAAAATTGCAGTTTTAGGATTAAATCCGCATGCAGGTGATGGTGGTGTCATTGGAAAAGAAGATGATTTGGTTTTGAAGCCAGTTTTAAAGAAGCTATTCGATTCTGGAACAATGGTTTTTGGTCCATTTCCTGCGGATGGTTTTTTTGGAAGCGGTCAATACGAAAAATATGATGCTATTGTGGCAATGTATCACGACCAAGGATTGATCCCGTTTAAAACATTGTCATTTGGAAAAGGCGTGAACTATACAGCTGGTTTGAATAAAGTTAGGACTTCTCCAGATCATGGTACAGCTTACGATATTGCTGGAAAAGACATGGCAGATCACAATTCGTTTACAGAGGCAGTCTATCTTGCAATAGACATTTTTCGCTCGCGTAATCAGTATGAGGAGATTAGCCAAAAACCTCTTAAAATAAAAGAAAAACAGTTATAAACAAAAAAAGGTGAATAAGATTATTAGATTTATAATAATTTTATATCTTTGCACCCCAATTCAGACATCTAGTTATAGAACTGAATTGATCAAATTGATGTTGAAATGAGCAAAACAAAAGAATTTTTAATTCCTTTCGTAGGATTAAAACTAGGAAAACACCATTTTGAGTATCAAATAAATAACACGTTCTTTAAGGACTTTGACTATGAAGAGTTTCAAAGTTCAGATATTAAAGTGAATTTGGTTTTCGAAAAGAAAAGCAACATGTTAGAGTTAGAATTCAAACACAAAGGAACTGTAAATGTGCCTTGTGATCTAACAGGCGAAGATTTTGATCTTCCTATAAAAGGGAAAATGAAATTAATTGTTCGCTTTGGAGACGAGTTCAATAATGATAATGAAGAATTGTTGATTTTGCCGCATGGAGAACATGAATTAGATGTGTCACAATACATTTATGAAATGATTGCACTTTCGGTGCCTCAAAAAAGAATTCATCCAGGTGTTAAAGACGGAACATTACAAACCGAAGCTTTGACAAAATTGAATGAATTAAGTGTAAAAGAACAAAAGGAAGAGAGTAATAAAGAAGAAGATATTGACCCGCGTTGGGAAAAATTAAAGAAACTATTAACGGATAAATAATATAGTAAAATGGCACATCCTAAGAGAAAAACCTCGAAAACAAGAAGAGATAAGAGAAGAACACATTATAAAGCTACTGTAGCTCAAATCGCTACATGTCCTATTACAGGTGAAGCGCATTTATACCACAGAGCTTACTGGCATGAAGGTAAAATGTACTACAGAGGGCAAGTTGTTATCGATAAATCTGAAGCGGTTGCTTAATACGTTTTTGTAAATTATACTAGAACTCTCACATAGTGAGAGTTTTTTTTGTTGGTTATAATTTTTGTTTTTTAAGAAAATATAGACAAAATCGCTTCGTTTTTTTTTGTAATTTTCAAGTCTTTTAAAAATTTTTCAAATCGCAGTATTTGAAAGGAAATAATAGAATATAATGAATAAAATCACAGCCGCTATTACCGCTGTTGGCGCTTACGTTCCTGACTTTGTACTTTCTAACAAAGTTTTAGAAACAATGGTTGATACCAATGACGAGTGGATTACTACTCGAACAGGAATTAAAGAGAGAAGAATTCTTAAAGATGCTGATAAAGGCACATCTTATCTTGCTATAAAAGCAGCGCAAGATTTAATTGCAAAAGCAAATATTGATCCTTTAGAGATTGATATGATTATAATGGCAACAGCAACACCAGATATGATGGTGGCTTCTACAGGAGTATTTGTTGCAACAGAAATTGGGGCTACAAATGCATTTGCATACGATCTGCAGGCTGCATGTTCAAGTTTCTTATACGGAATGTCTACTGCTGCAGCTTATGTTCAGTCAGGACGTTACAAAAAAGTACTTTTAATTGGTGCAGATAAAATGTCATCAATTGTAGATTATACAGACAGAGCAACTTGTATTATTTTTGGTGATGGAGCTGGTGCAGTTCTTTTTGAACCAAATTACGAAGGTCTAGGTTTGCAGGATGAATACTTAAGAAGTGATGGTGTAGGACGCGATTTTCTTAAAATTCCAGCTGGAGGATCTTTGATTCCGCCTTCTGAAGAAACTGTAAAAAACAGACAGCACAATATTATGCAAGACGGAAAAACTGTTTTCAAATATGCTGTGACTAATATGGCCGATGCCAGCGAATTGATTTTACAAAGAAATAATTTGACAAATCAAGATGTAGATTGGTTAGTGCCACACCAAGCTAACAAACGTATTATTGATGCTACTGCCGGAAGATTGGAATTGGATGATTCTAAAGTATTAGTAAATATCGAAAGATATGGTAATACTACTTCTGGAACTTTACCATTAGTATTGGCAGATTTTGAAGATAAGCTTAAAAAAGGAGATAATGTTATCTTTGCTGCGTTTGGTGGTGGATTCACTTGGGGATCTATCTATTTAAAATGGGCTTACGATAAGAAATAAATTAAAACTAAAAACGAATCATTATGGATTTAAAAGAAATTCAAAACCTAATCAAATTTGTTGCAAATTCGGGCGTTGCAGAAGTGAAGTTAGAAATGGATGATGTAAAAATCACGATCAGAACAACTTTAGAAACAAATGTAACTGAGGCAACTTACGTGCAGCAATTACCAACTCAGGCAGCTTTACCTCAGGTAACAGCTCCACAAGTTACTGCTCCAACAGTTGTAAATGTAACTCCAGAAGCACCAGCTGCTAACGATTCTAAATACATAACTATAAAATCTCCAATCATTGGAACTTTTTATAGAAAACCATCTCCAGACAAACCAGTTTTCACAGAAGTAGGAAGCACTATTTCAAAAGGAGATGTTCTTTGTGTAATTGAAGCAATGAAATTATTCAACGAAATCGAATCTGAAGTTTCTGGTAAAATTGTAAAAATTCTTGTTGACGATATGTCTCCAGTAGAATTTGACCAGCCTTTATTCTTAGTAGATCCATCATAAATAAATTTAGATTTTAGATTTTAGATTTTAGAATGGTTCATAATATAAGTTTTGTTAATCATCTAAAATTATCTAATTATCAAATTGTCTAATTATCTAATTAAAATAAGATGTTTAAAAAAATATTAATTGCGAATAGAGGAGAAATTGCACTTCGTGTAATTCGTACATGTAAGGAAATGGGAATCAAAACTGTTGCAGTTTACTCTACAGCCGACGCAGAAAGTTTACATGTTAAATTTGCTGATGAAGCGGTTTGTATTGGTCCTCCTCCGAGTAACTTATCGTATTTGAAAATGTCAAATATCATTGCAGCTGCAGAAATTACAAATGCAGATGCAATACACCCAGGATACGGTTTTCTTTCTGAGAATGCTAAATTCTCTAAAATTTGTCAAGAGCACGGAATTAAATTTATCGGTGCTGCTCCAGAAATGATTGACAGAATGGGTGATAAAGCTTCTGCAAAAGCTACAATGAAAGCTGCAGGAGTTCCTTGTGTGCCAGGTTCAGACGGATTATTAGAATCTTACGAACATGCACAAAAAGTAGCTAAAGAAATTGGTTACCCAGTTATGATGAAAGCTACTGCTGGTGGTGGTGGAAAAGGAATGCGTGCTATCTGGAAAGAAGAAGAGCTTTTAAAAGCTTGGGAAAGCGCGCGTCAAGAAGCTGCTGCTGCATTCGGAAATGACGGAATGTATATGGAGAAGCTTATTGAAGAACCACGTCATATTGAAATTCAAGTTGTTGGAGATTCTTATGGAAAAGCATGTCACCTTTCTGAAAGAGACTGCTCTGTACAACGTCGTCACCAAAAACTTACTGAAGAAACTCCTTCACCTTTCATGACAGATGACTTACGTACGAGAATGGGAGAAGCTGCTGTAAAAGCTGCTGAATTCATTAAATACGAAGGAGCTGGAACTGTAGAGTTTTTAGTGGACAAACACAGAAACTTCTATTTCAT
This sequence comes from Flavobacterium sp. SORGH_AS_0622, assembly GCF_030818825.1. Lineage (NCBI taxonomy): Bacteria > Pseudomonadati > Bacteroidota > Flavobacteriia > Flavobacteriales > Flavobacteriaceae > Flavobacterium > Flavobacterium sp. SORGH_AS_0622. Next base: position 4,725,768 of record NZ_JAUTAX010000001.1, on the reverse strand, counting down.
GGAAATGAATACTCGTATTCAAGTTGAGCACCCAATCACAGAACAAGTTATTGATTATGATTTGATCCGTGAGCAGATTATGGTTGCTGCTGGAATTCCAATTTCTGGTAAAAACTATCTTCCAGAATTACACGCTATCGAATGTCGTATTAATGCTGAAGATCCTTATAACGATTTTCGTCCTTCACCAGGAAAAATTACTACGCTTCATATGCCAGGAGGACACGGAGTACGTTTAGATACTCACGTATATTCAGGTTATAGTATTCCGCCAAACTACGATTCTATGATTGCTAAGTTAATTACAACAGCGCAGTCTCGTGAAGAAGCTATCAGCAAAATGCGTAGAGCTTTGGACGAGTTCGTAATTGAAGGTGTAAAAACTACAATACCTTTCCACAGACAATTAATGGATGATCCACAATATATCGCAGGAGATTATACAACTGCATTTATGGATACATTTAAAATGAAAGATCCAGAATAATTATAAAGGCTGTCAATTTTTTTGACAGCCTTTTTTCTTTTATATGCACTTTATTTAAAATTCCAATAAATAAACTCCAAATTCCAACTTGGAGTTATAATTTGAATCTCAAACATTGGAATTTGGAATTTGGAATTTTAAAATTTGAAATTTCTTCTTAGGTTACACTTTAAGTGTTTACTTATTACACACTTTTTTTAGCTTTTACACACTTTTTTCTTTTTTCTTTTTTTTGGCATATTTAAGCAAACCCTTTAAATATAGGGCTTTGTAGGGTTTGGCACACTTCTTTTTCATTACGGCATAATAATTTCATTACCTAAAGCGTAAACAACTATTAATATTAAATATATACGTTATGAAAAATTTATTTTTATCAGCCGCAATTGTCTTAGGAAGTTTAACTTCATTCGCTTCAAATACACAAGTAACAAATACAATCGTAAAAACGATTTCTATTGAAGACGAATACACAGAGATCAAATTAGAAGAATTACCAGCTGCAATTACAGAAGCTTTGAAAAAAGCATATCCAGAAGCAGTAATTACAAAAGCATATAAAAACGAAAAAGCAGAGTACAAACTTGACGTTACTGTTGGTGACAAAGTTGGAAATCTTTTCGCTAATGCAGACGGAACTTGGATTAAAAAATAATCTAAAAATTAGATTGGTGTGAAAATCCAGTTCAAGAATACTAAAATCAAATTAACAACATTAAAATATAACTATCATGAAAAATTTATTTTTATCAGCCGCAATCGTTTTGGGAGGTTTAACATCATTTGCTTCAACTTCGCCAATTTCAAATACTATCGTAAAAACAATCTCTATCCAAGATGATTATACAGAAATTAAATTGGAAGAGCTTCCAACAGCAGTAACAGATGCTCTTAAAAAAGCATATCCAGATGCTGTGCTTACTAAAGCATTTAAAAACACAAAATCTGAGTACAAGTTAGAAGTAACTGTTGGAGATAAAACAGGAAATCTTTTTGCAAACGCAGACGGAACTTGGATTAAAAAATAATCTAAGACTAACCCTTAAAAACTATTACTATGAAAAAGTTGATTCTATCGGCAGCAATTGTTTTAGGCAGTTTGTCGATGCACGCAGAAACCACTGCTGTAACCAGCCCAATGGTACAGACAGTTAATGATCAGGATGGATATAAAGAAGTAGACGGAGTTCCGGCAGCTGTAAAGAAAGGCTTAGACGAGGCTTATCCTGGTGTAGTGCTTGAAAAAGCATGGGTAAATGACAAAAAGGAGTACAAAATTGAGATCACTGTTAGAGGTGAAAAGTCAATTGTCTTTACAGACGCTTCTGGTAACATTCTTTAAAAAATAATTTTTAAACCACAATATTATGAAAAAGTTAATCTTATCAGCAGCGATTGTTTTAGGAAGTTTATCGGTAAATGCCGCTATACTGCCAGCAATTTCGATTTCTCAATCAGTACTAATTCAAGATGAATTTACTGAAGTAGCTGCAGACGCCGTTCCAGCAGCAGTAAAGTCTACAGTTGAAAAATCTTTCCCGAAAACTAAGCTTGAAAAAGCTTATAAAAACGAGAAAAACGAGTACAAACTTGAGATTTCAAATGGAGACAAGAAGTATACTATTTTTACAGATGCTTCTGGTAATATCATTAAAAAATAATTAAAAATCAGCATCATGAAAAAATTAATGTTATCAGCAGTTATCCTTTTTGGAACAATGTCAATTCATGCAAATGTATTGCCGGTTTCAGAAGATAGTAATACTACTGTGCTTGTTCAGTCAGAATACACAGAAGTTGCTGCAGATGCTGTGCCTGCAGCTGTAAAAACAGCCTTGCAGACAGCTTATCCAGGAGCAAAACTGGAGAAAGCATTTGTAAACGAAAAAAAAGAGTATAAACTCGATATATCAGTTGGAGACCAAAAGGCTACTGTTTACTCAGATGTCAATGGTAACTGGTTGAAAATATAATTAGGTGAATTTAGATTTATGTTTTTGGTGAAAAAGAGATTGCAGCGTGCAATCTCTTTTTTTTTGCATAATTTTGTGAAAATACAATTTTAATAGTCTTATTTTAGCAAAAAACTCCCTAAACTCAAATGCCGAAGATATTATTGATAGAAGATGACATCGCGTTTTGTAAATTATTAGAAAAATTTCTAATTAAAAAAGCTTACGATGTAACAATAGCTTTCTCTGCTGCAGAAGCGCGTACAGCAGTTAAAAACGAATCTTTCGATTTGATTTTGACAGATCTTCGTCTGCCTGATTTTGACGGTATTGCTTTAATGTCAGAATTCAAAAATTCATACCCCAATATTCCAGTCATTTTGATGACGGGATATTCGGATGTAAATACTGCAGTCAAAGCCATTAAAAATGGTGCGGCGGATTATATTTCTAAACCTTTCAATCCCGATGAGGTTTTATTAGTTATTACTAACGCTCTAAAATCGCAAGAGCTGGAAGACGAAACCGAAACTCCGGTTAAAGAAAAAAAGAAAGTCAAAAAAACAGTTTCTACAGAAAATGAGTTTGTAAAAGGAATTTCTGTTGCTTCTAAAAAACTGTTAGATCATATTGAATTAGTCAGTCCTACTGATATGTCGGTTTTAATTATCGGCGAAAGCGGAACTGGAAAAGAAATTATTGCAAAAAGTATACATCAGCAAAGCCAGAGAAAAAACAATAATTTTATAGCAGTTGACTGCGGTGCTATTCCGAAAGAATTAGCTGCGAGTGAATTTTTTGGTCATTTAAAAGGATCTTTTACAGGAGCGATCAGTGATAAAATGGGTTATTTTGAAGCAGCAAATGGTGGAACATTATTTTTGGATGAAATTGGAAATCTTTCATACGAAAATCAAATTCAGTTGTTAAGAGCACTTCAAGAAAGAAAAATTAAACCCGTTGGAAGTAATAAAGAAATAAACGTCGATATACGCATTATTACAGCTACAAATGAAGATTTGCGCGAGGCAGTAAAAAACGGCGATTTTAGAGAAGATTTATATCATAGAATCAACGAATTCTCTATTCAGTCACCATCTTTAAAAGATCGTGACGAAGATTTAATGGTTTTTGCAGATTATTTCCTAGAAAAAGCCAATCAGCAATTAAATAAAGATATTATTGGGTTTTCTCCAGAAGTAGTTACTATTTTTCAAAACTACAATTGGCCAGGTAATTTACGTGAACTGCAAAATTGCGTAAAACGTGCAACTCTTTTATCTCGTGGTAATTTTATTGAAAGTGATGTACTTCCAGCAGAATTTTTTCAAATTCAAAAACAACAGCCTGCAGCAGGAATGTCATTATCTGAAAATGAAAGAGAGACTATTATTCACGCTTTATCAAAAGCACAGAATAATAAATCGGAGGCAGCGAAGCTCTTAAAAATTACTAGGAAGACGCTTTATAATAAATTGAAACAATACAACATAGAGTAAAGCATTTTTTAAATGCTTTACTTTTTTTATACCTCTTGTTTTAATTCTTCAAAAAGGTCATTCATTTTTTCTTTTAAATCGATAAACATACTTTCCAGATCTAAAGTATTCAAATTGTCTTTTTCTAATTTCTTTAAAATTTCACCAATTTCATTCGCCTGAATTTGTTTAAACATTGGTGCAATACGATGTGCAATCGATTTTATTTCGTCGTGATTGTTTTCTTGTATAGCCGTGCTCAAAAGACCTATATTTTCTATACTGCTGTCTATGAAAGATTTTAGAACCTCTTTCAAAGCGGATTCATCTTGACCAAGAAAATCTTTTAAAGTATCTAAAGAATACATTTGAGAAGAATGATTTTCTGCAGTTTCTGAAAATTCAGTATCTGGAATTTCTTCATTGTCTAAAATATGCTGGATAGTTTCGAGCAAAATTTTTGGCGAATATGGCTTTTTGACAACAGTAGAAAAACCAGCTTCTTTATAAACCGAAAGGTCCAAATCTGTTCGACCAGTTAACGCTATTACGGGCTGATTTTTGAAAACAGAATCAGGAAGTTCACGAAGCTTTTCTAAGAACAAAAATCCGTCGATTTCTGGCATCTGAATATCAGTAATCACAAAATCAAAAGGCGTGTTTTGAATGGTTTCTAAAGCCTTTGCAGGATTGCTAAAAGATAAAACCTGATGTTGTTCTTGTTTTAAAACACCACTCGTTAGATTCAACAGATTAATGTCATCATCAACAACAATAAAAGTTTGTTTTTTAGTGCTTTTTAATGGCTTGTTTTTGACTTCAGTTGTAGTTGGCTGGCTACTATTATCAAAAATTAATGGCAGTTCAACTTTAAAGGTGCTTCCTTTGCCATAAATACTTTCTAAACTCAAAGTTCCGCCCAAAATAGAAATAATCTTTTGGCAAATCGATAACCCTAAACCAGTGCCGCCATATTTTTTCTCGATATTTTCATTTGCCTGCGCAAATTCTTCAAAAACTAATTTTTGATTTCCTTTTTCAATTCCAATTCCGGTATCTTGAATAGAAATAGTAAAAGTCTGGTCTTCATTCGCGTAAGCGGCAATTCTAATGTGTCCTTCCTCTGTAAATTTATAAGCGTTTCCAATAATATTGGTTAAGATTTGTTTTAGTCGAAAAGGATCGCCAACAATGCGTTTCTGAAACTTTTCATCGACATTAATAATCAGGTCAATATTTTTTTCCTTGTAAACAGTTTGAATGTTTTTGGCAACATCTTCAATAATTTCGGGAAGTAAAAACGGAACTTTTTCGATGGCAATTTTTCCCGCTTCGATCTTCGAAAAGTCCAATAAATCCTGTACTAGCTGTGTAATATATTCAGAAGAATTTTTAATGTTTTTTACAAAATAAGACTGCTTGGTATTAATATCTGAATTTCCTAAAAGTTCAGAATATCCCACAATCGTACTCAAAGGAGTTTTTAAATCGTGGCTTACAGTCGAGATTAATTGCTCGCGGCTTTTAAGAAGGTTTTTGGTTTTGAAATTGGCAATTTCCAGTTGTTTTTTATAAACCTGTGATTTAGAATAATCACTCACAATTAAAATAGAGAAAAACACTGTCAGCAATAAACCAATAACAGCAGAAGCCGTCACGATTTCATTGACTCTTTTTAGTGATTTTTCTTTTAGTGAATTGTTTTTTATCGAATTGATAATGATTTCTCGTTCAATAATTCGAAGTACTTTTCGCAGCTGATCTGAAATCGCCATTTCGTTTTGAAGCAGTTTGTTTTCTTCAAAATTTAGGGATTCTTTTTTCTTTTCAGCTTTCATTTTTACGGTGCTCAACAGCTTTTTAGAATTTGCTAAAATAGAATCCGAAGCTTTTTTGCTCAACGTATTGGTGCTGTCGTCTGGAATATTTTGATTGAGATAATCTACATATCGCTGTAAAACACCACGCTGATAACTTCCCAATTGATTTGGGTTTTTAGTAAAATCCTGAAGTTCGAGTTTTCTCAAATTAAACTCCATTTTCGTGATTTCGTCAATAGCATTATTTACAGAAGTTTCGTCATCTGCTTTATTTTTTATTTCTTTTAACTGCTTGATGTTTTTAGTCTTTTCAGATAAAAGATAAGTCACACTATCCAGAAGTGTTTTTTGGTATTCTGTAGTAACAATTTGTTTTAAAGTATCAATGCGAAGACGAAGCGAATCTGTCTCTATCAAATAATTTTTAAAATCTTTTTCGGAGTTATTTTGAATAGTCTGTCTTGCTAAACTTTCTGTTTTATAAACGTTTGAGAAAAGTTTACTGACTCTAAGAATTTTGGTTTTTTCGAAAGCGATTTTGTCTTCCAATTTGTTGTAAACGACATTTTCAGAATATAAAAACCATCCAACTGTAACAACCAAAGCCAATAATGCAACATAGCTGAATAAAACTTTGAGTGCCGTGTAACTTCTTTTGCTCTCCATATTTTGCTGAAAATGTTTTTAAATTTGGGATGAATCTAAACTCCTGCAATTTATCTAAAAAAATCTGTTTACCGAAAAGTAAATCTCTTCAATATGTTACATAATTGTAAGGTTTACAAATAAAAACAGCCGTAGATTATGTAAAATCTACGGCTGTAAAATTGATCTTTTATAAATTATAGCGTTTCATCTAACCATTTAAAAAATTCACCTTGCCAAACCTGAGCATTTTGAGGTTTTAACACCCAGTGATTTTCATCTGGAAAATAAACAAAACGGCTTTTAATGCCCCTTAACTGCGCTGCTTGAAAAGCTTCTTGTCCCTGCCCGATCGGCACACGGAAATCTTTTCCTCCTTGGAAAATTAAAATTGGTTTATTCCAATTCTGAACCAGAGTTGCAGGATTAAAAGTAGTATAAGCTTTTTGAGCTACAGCATTATCTTTTTCCCAGTAAGGCCCGCCGAAATCCCAGTTGTTAAAGAAAACTTCCTCAGTAGTTCCTAACATTGAAACAGTATTGAAAACACCATCGTGAGCAATAAAAGTTTTGAAACGGTTTTTGTGAATTCCAGCTAAATAAAACACAGAATATCCGCCGTAACTAGCACCAACACATCCTAAACGAGTTTTGTCAACGTATTTTTCTTTAGCAACATCATCAATTGCCGAAAGATAATCATCCATAACTTGTCCGCCCCAATCTTTACTAATTTGCTCGTTCCATTCAACACCATGTCCTGGCATTCCACGACGGTTTGGAGCAACCACGATATAACCTTTTGCGGCCATCAAAGAGAAATTCCAACGGAAAGAATACGATTGTGTCAACGCACTTTGCGGCCCGCCTTGACAGAATAGTAAAGTTGGATATTTTTTAGAAGCATCAAAATTTGGAGGCAAAATTACCCAAACCAGCATTTTTTTGCCATCTGTAGTTGTAACGTAACGTTTTTCGGTTTTGCTTAAAGTTAAAGATTTGTACGTTTCTGTATTCACATTTGAAAGCTGTTTCCAAGTATTTTTCTTCAAATTAAAAGAAAAAATTTCACCAGCATGATTCATATCTGTTCTGGTAACAATAATATCATCTCCAGAAAAACCTACTAAATCATTTACGTCAAAATCTCCGTTTGTCAATTGGCGAACGTTGATTGCGATTTTAGCTAAACCAGGAAAATTAACAGAGAAAAGTTGTTTCGTTCCGTCAATTGGAGCCACAAAGAAAACTGTTTTTCCGTCTGTACTCCACATAAAATTATCTACAGTTCCGTCCCAGTTTGCCGTTAAGTTAGTTTTGATTCCTTTAAACTCAACAATGATATCGTTTTTATCAGACTCATAACCGTCGCGTTTCATTTGCAGCCAAGTTAAATTTCCTGTTGGAGAAAATTGCGGAGCCGTATCGTAACCCAAATTACCTTCAGTTTTATTAATGGTTTTTTGAGTTTCTAAATTGTACTCATAAATATCTGTATTGGTAGAAATCGCGTAAGCAGTTCCTGCTTTTTTCTTGCACACATACAAAATGCTTTTGCTATCTGGCGACCAGATATAATCCTCGTCACCGCCAAAAGGTTTTTGCGGAGAATCAAAATTTTCTCCTTTTAAGATGTCGATTCCTTTTGAGCCGTCTTTGTTTTCTTTATAAAAAACATGGTTAAATTTTCCTTCGTTCCAAGTATCCCAATGACGGTAATCTAAACCATCATAAATTTGCGCATCAGATTTGGTTAATTTTGGATAAAAATCTTTTCCTAAAACTTTGTCAATTTTTACTTCTTCATTGTAAACGATAAATTTTCCATCTGGCGAAATATTTTTATCTGCCAAAATATCTTTTGTATCTTTAATTTCAACTGCATTTCCTCCATTTACAGGAATCGTATAAATTTTAGAAGTCGACTTATTTTCTTCTACAGAAGGCGTAGAAACTTTAAAAACAACATTTTTTGCATCTTTAGAAATGCCAAGAGGTGTCACTCTTCCTAATTTCCATAACAATTCTGGTGACATAACATTCTGTCCGATAGCGTTTAAACTCATCATTATTAAGGTTGTTAATAATACTTTTTTCATAATCAAATTATTCTATTTTTTGTGGCGCTAAAAATACAACAATAAAATTCCAATATTTTAAATTCCAAATCCCAAAAAATGTTAAAAGTTCTAATTTTTATCCCGAGGGTTCGGGAACAAATTCCAAAAATTGTGGTGATTGAAAATTTAAAAAGAAAACTCGAAATTTGGTCCCGAACCCTTGGGATAAAATATTGGAATTTATTTAAAATTTGGAATTTAAAAAATTGTAATTTAACCCAATATTGGAATTTAGAAAAGATGGAATTAAGTTATTGGGAATTAAAAAACTGGTTCACGAATATAGATTATACAATTGTGGGAAGCGGAATCGTTGGCCTGCATACGGCATTGCGCTTACGCGAAAGATTTCCGACAGCTAAAATTCTTGTTCTCGAAAGAGGAATGCTGCCTCAGGGTGCAAGTACAAAAAATGCTGGTTTTGCGTGTTTTGGAAGCCTTTCTGAAATTTTGGAAGATTTAAAAACACATTCAGAAGATGATGTAGTAAATCTTATAGAAAAACGTTGGAGAGGTTTGCAGCTGCTTCGAAAAAGATTAGGAGATTCTGCGATCGATTTTAAACCTTACGGAGGATATGAATTGTTTTTGAAAGAAGATGAATTCGGATTTAATGAATGTGTTTCTAAAATTTCTTTTATTAATGAAGTACTAAAACCACTTTTCAAAGCTGATGTTTTTTCTAAAGAAATAGACCGTTTTGGATTTGGAAATATTCAGGAATATTTGATTTTTAATCCGTTTGAAGCGCAGATTGATACTGGAAATATGATGCAGGAATTATTGAAGCAGGCAGTTGCTGCCAATATTTTAATTCTAAATCAGCAAACGGTAACTTCTTATGCAGATGCGGGAAATCATGTTGAAGTTGTTCTGAACAATTTTAATTTTACAACCCATAAATTGCTTTTTGCAACAAATGGTTTTGCGGGATCTTTAACCAGCGGAGCTGTAAAACCCGCAAGGGCGCAAGTTTTAATTACAGAACCCATTCACAATTTAGATATAAGAGGAACGTTTCATTTAGATCGCGGTTATTATTATTTTAGAAATATTGATAATCGAATTTTATTAGGAGGAGGACGAAATTTAGATTTTGAAGCAGAAACCACGATCGAATTTGGACAGACGAAAATTGTACAAAATAAATTGGAAGATTTGCTGAAAAATGTAATTTTACCAAATCAGGATTTTCAGATCGCGCACCGATGGAGCGGCATAATGGGAGTCGGAAACAGTAAAAACCCTGTTGTTTCTCAACTGTCTGAAAACGTGTTTTGTGGAGTGCGTTTAGGCGGAATGGGAGTAGCAATAGGCAGTTTAATAGGAACAGAATTAGCAGATTTAATATAATGGCAGCACCCAAAAAACCAGTACCAAAAAAAACAACCGCAGCGAAACCAAAACCAAAATCGTCTCCTAAAAAAGGAAATCGATCTTTAGGAGAAAAAATAAAGTGGTTTTTTATAAAAGCAGCTTTATGGTTTTTCGGACTATCAATTGGGTCGGTTATATTTTTTAAATATGTTCCCGTTCCTTTTACACCCTTAATGATCATTCGAGCTATCGAAAATAAAATGGGAGGAAAGGAAGTTTATTTTGATCACGATTGGGAACCAATTGAGAAAATCTCAATGAATTTGCAAAAAGCAGTAATTGCTAGTGAAGACGCTACTTTCTTAACGCATAATGGCTTTGATTTTAAAGCACTTCAAAAAGCCTATAAAAGCAATGAACGCGGACGCCGAATTCGCGGTGGAAGTACTATTTCGCAGCAAACCGCCAAAAACGTCTTTTTATGGCAGGGAAAAAGTTATTTGCGAAAAGGTCTCGAAGCTTATTTTACGGTTTTAATAGAATTGATTTGGGGCAAAGAACGTATTATGGAAGTTTATCTAAACAGTATCGAAATGGGTGATGGTGTTTATGGAGCTTATGCTGCAACAGAACATTGGTACCGTCGCGATGCTTCAAGTTTAACGCCAATGCAGGCGGCAGGAATTGCGGCCATTCTTCCAAATCCAAGAAAATTTAAGGCTACAGGTTCTTCAAGTTATATCAACAGAAGAAAAGAACGAATTGTGCGCGAAATGCGATACGTTGGAAAAATCAATTATAAAGGTGATGGGAAAAAGTAAAAAGACTTTTTTTGCTTTTCTGATATTAACAGTAACGTTGACTTTTGGACAAGGAAAAACTTCAGAAATAGGTTTTATATCGGATAACGATTTGTATACTTCGTCTAAAAATGACATGTATTACACTAACGGATTGGAGATTTTTTATCGTTTTTTATCAAAGAATGAAAATCCGAAAATCAATAAAAAAGTAACAGAGTTCCGTATCGGACAATATATTTATAATCCGAGATTTATAAATAAAGAAGCAGAGTATGTAAGCGATAGGCCCTTTACTGCCTATCTTTTTGCAGAAGCAGGGAGAAGCTTTTTTTATCAAAGTGAGTCAGTTTTAAAAACCGATTTTCAGCTGGGCTTTATGGGACCAAACGCGTTAGGAGAAGAAACACAGGTAGGTTTTCATAATTTAATTGGCTATAAAAAAGTATACGGCTGGGAACATCAACTTCACAACGCTTTTGGAATACAAGCGCATGTAATGTATGCTAAAAAAATGTTTCCTTCAAAACACAACGATTTTATTGATCTGTACTTTCAATCAGAAGGCAGGCTGGGAACAATTTATACAGGTGTTTCAACAGGTTTTATGGCAAGATTTGGTTTTAAAAGACTGACACCAATTTACAATTCTAATATGTATCATGCTTCTGTAAATTCAGAAGCACAGCCTAATATAAGGGAGTTTTATTTCTACATGGCACCAAGTGTAAATTACCAATTTTACGATGCCACAATCGAAGGCAGCTTGTTTAATCATACCAACCCAATTACCTTCGATTTGGTTCCACTTCGTTTTAATGGTGAAGCAGGTTTAAAATACCGTCACAATAATTTCAATATTTCGTATTCTTTCCTTTACCGTGGACGCGAATCAAAAGGTGATGTTAATGATACAAATCGCGGTTATTTTTATGGATCGATTCGAATGGGGTTTTTGTTGAGGTAGATTTTCTATGCACAAAGGCGTTAAGACGTGAAGATTTTTTTAAAATGAAAGTTTAAAAGTTATTTGGAATTATTTTTTCTTGTTCTTCTTTTTTGTCTTTTATGCTTTTATGAGCTATAAATGGGGATCGTTTTTGATTCCAAACTTTGTCGTTGGATATTTTATTACTATTCTTAACCTATTTTTATTACAAATACAATGATAGAGGATTGATTCTGATTTCTATGTTTAATCTGTTCTTGTATGCCCTTTTATTCCTTTCGTCAATATTTATTTATTTTGATAGAGAAAACGAAAAAAGAACTTACTACATATTTCCTATTCTTATCTCTATTTTATTAATGATTGTACAAAAGCAGACTATGAATTATGAGGCTCTTTGGGGTATAAACATACCAGTTGCTGGGGCATTTTTTCCTTTGTATTTTTTGAAGTATTACTTAAAATACATGAAGGAAGAAGTTTGATAATAAGTGAAAATTTTTTACAAATCCACGCTATCTACTTTAAATGCTTTCGGATTTAATCCATTTCCATGTTTTTAGACAAATCCTCCCATTTTTGATCCAGACAAACTATAGTATTTTCCATTAGAGCGACATTTACATCAGAAGTGCTTTTTACTTGCGGACTTAATACTGCTTTTCCATTTTCGAAATAAATATAAGCATCAACATTGCTGTCTCCCCAAAAGTATGGGTAAACTATTGCTCTGTTTTCCGTGCTTTCGGTAACGAATTTTTCCATACTAACGATAAAAGCAAGCATGGGCAGCATTTCAACATAATTTTCACTGAAAAACAGCAATCCCCATTGCCATTCTTCTTTCGCTTCATCATAGTCTGAAAAAGCCATTGCTTGTTTGTATTCCATCCATCCATCAAGAACTTCCTGATTGGTTTTTTCATTGTAGTAACGAAGATATTCTGGCGTTAAATCCATTTTAGAATACATTTCACGGCTGTCCCACCATTTTTGCCAGTTGTCGTTTAAGGTTGGTTTTTCGGGAGCGCTTTTTAAAAAATTTTCTAGCTGCGCTTTTGTGATTTTTAATTTAGAGAATAAAGAACTTAATTCAGACATTATTTAAGATTTTAATGAAACATAATTAAACAATCAGCGGTTTGTTTTTAACGATTATTTTGAAATTTATATAAAGAAATATACTGATAATGAGATCGAATCTCAATACTATTTTTTATTTCGACTCATGCTTTTTTAGAATATAATGTAATGTAAATACTGTAATTATAGATAAAATGGAAATAGGTAAAAATGACAATGTAAGCGTATGAAGCAATTCTTCTGTAAATAGAAATGTGCTCCACGAAGATTCTCGATCAACAAAAATGCTGTAATTCCAGAAAAACCATATTGAAATTAAGAATAATAATTGAAGAAAAACTATTGAATAGCTGTTTTTAAGGAAAGAAAGAAACCGAAAAACTATTGATAATAAAATTGAACAAATGAAAGACATTAAATAAGCGTCATAAGAAAAAGAACAGTCGAGACAGCTGCTTGAACTTCTTTCAGAAAGGCTTCCCATTGCCCAGTAAATTTGTATAAAAGTAACAATGAAAATTGTAATCGCAGTTATAGAAAGTTTTAGTAATAAAGGGAATAATTTAATTTTTAAGGTTTGCTCCATTTGTTTTTATTGTCCGAAAGGTTTACTTGTTTAGATTTTGACAAAAATAAAAATAAAGAAATATTTCGGGAATTGGCATTGTTTAACTTTAAAGAAACACTTAACCTTTTGATAATATGCTTAATAATTAAAATCTTTACATTTAATTAAAATTCAAACTATGAAAATTAATTGGATTGTAATAGGAGTTGTAGCACTATTAGTTATCATCTTGGTTATTTTGACACTCAGAAAAAACCAAAAAGAAAAAAGGAAATTGGAAAATTTGCTGAATAATGATTTCAAAAAAACAGACAAAGACGACGTAGATGCTGAAGATTCGGCAAATGAAAAATAAAAATAAAACCGCATAACTAGTTGCTATGCGGTTTTTATCGTTTATTTTATAAAAAGGTAGATTTTATTTTTTAGTATAAATTCCTTTAAAAGCTCCTTTGGATTCTATTTCTGTATCTGATATTTTGACAAAACTATAAGTTCTTTTGGAAGAAGCAGAATTTTTATATTGTAAAATATAAGAATCATCGGTTTGTGTTTGCGTAATTTCTGGATCTTCATCCTGAATGATGTAATACTGTACTTCTCCTTTAGCCGAATAAAGATTTCCATAAGAGTTACAAGTAATATCAGATTTTGTAAATTCAAATATTTGACCTTTAGAGTCAATCCATGTTCCTTGAATCCACTGAGGAGGATTAATTTTAGCATTGATATTATAACCACCATCAATACTCATACCATCTTGACTTTCGTCAGATGAACATGAATACATAAAAACTAGACTTAGTAAAACTATTAATTTTTTCATCATTAAATTTTTTTACAAAATTGATTCGATGAAATTTGAACGAGATACTGGTTTAGTTTTAAATATAATAAATTAGGACATTTTTTTAGAAAAAAAATGATGCCATAAAAGAATTCTTTGGTCCAAAACTTCTAAATAATAATTTTGATAATAATGCTTAATTATGGTTTTATTCTGAAATTATTATTACAAAATAAATAACAGATACAATTAAGAGAACTAATCCGATTATTAGTAATATGTCATCTTCCGCAGAACTAATGCTTTTTTTGACTAGATAATAACGATCGATCAACATTCCGATTTCGTAAAATAATAGAAAACCAATTAAGGTTAATAAACCATATACTTTTTCTAATCCGCCGCTTCCGCTAAAAGCGCCTTCATGAGCAAACCAGCCAATAATTAAAGCTAGCGGAATAATTAATAATGTTGATTTTATAAGAAGCGGACTTCCTTTCCAGAATAATAATGCAATCAAAGCTATTATTGGTAGTAATAACCATCGTAATAATAATGTCATTTTTAAGTTGATTTTACAGATTACTAATTTGTATGGTAAAGCTTAAATTTTGCTAAGGTTATAATTTAATGTAAGTTACTTAAAAATGTTTTTATTTGTGCAGGTTGTCTTTTAAAAGCTGTAATTCTGCTATTAGATATTAATGCAAAAGGCTATTGTTGAAGTTTAAATTTCCATTCTACGTTTTTTGTCGCTATCTAAATAAAAAACCGTATCACAACTAAGTAATACGGTTTCTGGGGAGAATATCGGATTCGAACCGATCACCTTCCCGATCCATCGGGATACTTTAGCCTTTTGTAGCTATAAGATTCTCAATGTATTTTCTACTTTTCATTTTTTTAATTTGCATTTCTCTTTGGTAAGCTTCACTTCTTGTATGAAAAGTTTCGAAATATTTTATTTCCCAATCCTTAGCTGTTCTTGTAAATTTACTTCTGCTGTTTAAATGATCATTTAGACGTTGTTCGATATTTTGGCAAGATCCAATATAATATTTATTCAGTGAAGAAGAATATAAAATATAAGTGTAAAACATAGTTTTATATAAATGAAAATACCCAAACCGAATCAATATCTGTTTGGGTATTTTTTTAATTATTAGTGGAGAATACCGGATTCGAACCGGTCACCCCTTGCCTGCCAGGCAAGTACTCTAGCCAAATGAGCTAATCCCCCTTTTGTTTTGTGAAGAATATCGGATTTGAACTGTCACCTTCCCGATTTTCATCGGGATACTCTAGCCAAATGAGCTAATCCCCCTTTTGTTTTGTGAAGAATATCGGATTTGAACTGTCACCTTCCCGATTTTCATCGGGATACTCTAGCCAAATGAGCTAATCCCCCTTTTGTTTTGTGAAGAATATCGGATTTGAACTGTCACCTTCCCGATTTTCATCGGGACGCTCTAGCCAAATGAGCTAATCCCCCTTTTGTTTTGTGAAGAATATCGGATTTGAACTGTCGCCTTCCCGATTTTCATCGGGACGCTCTAGCCAAATGAGCTAATCCCCCAAAAGCATAACAAATAAAGTCAAATAATTCTCAAAAAACAAATTTAGAAATCAATCAGACAAAATATTTTGCAAAAGCGTAACTTTACGTTTAAATCTATTTTTTATGAGTTCAGAAAATCTAAATGGAAGTTTAGAAACTTCTTTTCAAAATACAATTGCAACGGTTCAGTTTGGTCATCCTGCAAGTAATTCTTTTCCGCGTCAATTACTAGATCAGCTTACCGCCGAAATTAATTCGTTAAGCCGAAATGAAAATGTTTCGGTTATTATTTTAAAAAGTGAAGGTGAGAAAACCTTTTGTTCAGGCGCTTCTTTTGATGAACTTTTAAAGGTTGAAGATGAAGAACAGGGAACTGAATTTTTTTCTGGTTTTGCCCATTTGTTGAATGCAATGCGAAATTGCAATAAAATTATAATCGGTCGTGTACAAGGGAAAGCTGTTGGCGGCGGTGTCGGAATTATTGCTGCCTGCGATTATGTTTTTGCGACTCCACAAAGTGATATTAAATTATCTGAATTGGCAATCGGAATCGGACCTTTTGTAATTGAGCCTGCGGTTTCTCGCAAAATAGGGAAAACAGCAATGACAGAAATGACCTTAGCAGCACATGAATGGAAATCGGCAGATTGGGCTTTTCAAAAAGGACTTTATTCTGTTTTAAAAGATATTCGTGATCTTGATGCAGACGTTGAAAGTTTTGCTCGAAAATTAAGTTCATACAATCCTGAAGCTTTGCAGGAAATGAAAAAGATTATTTGGGAAAATACAGAAAACTGGGAATCGCTTCTTTTCGAACGTGCTGCAATTACGGGTAAACTAGTTTTATCTGATTTTAGCAGAAATGCTTTGCTTCAGTTTAAAAAATAGATAAGGGAAATTCCAACTGGAGAAATTCTAAGTGGAGAAATTCCAAATTCCAATTACATTAAATTCGTAATGGATTTTGGAATTTTTCTTTATTTGGAATTTATTATTTAAACGGTTATTAATTCGTAAATTTGCATCCTTAAAATTAAACATCGATGAGTAATATCAGAATTACAAAACAATTTAGTTTCGAAACTGGACATGCATTGTACGGTTACGACGGAAAATGCAAGAACGTTCACGGACACAGTTATAAATTATCGGTAACTGTTATTGGTTCGCCAATTACAGATCGATCGAATGTAAAGTTCGGAATGGTAATTGATTTTTCGGATCTAAAGAAAATTGTAAAAGAAGAAATCGTCGATCAGTTTGACCATGCAACTGTTTTTAACCAAACAACGCCGCATATCGAATTGGCTAATGAATTGAAAAATCGTGGTCATCATGTTATTTTGGTAGATTATCAGCCAACAAGCGAAAATATGGTGGTAGATTTTGCAGAAAGAATTGTGGCAAGACTTCCAAAAGGAATTTCTCTTTTCTCGCTAAAACTTCAAGAAACAGAATCTTCTTTCGCAGAATGGTACGCTTCTGATAATTTGTAAAAAAGTTAAAAGTGAAATGTGAAAAGTAAAATGCTTTTCATTTCACATCTTACATCTCACAATTCACATCTCACATTAAATGAAAAAAATATATTTTGCTTCAGATCAGCATTTTGGTGCGCCTACTCCAGAATTGAGTTTGCCACGTGAAAAGAAATTCGTGGCTTGGCTTGATGAGGTTAAAGAAGATGCAGAAGCGATTTTTTTATTGGGTGATTTATTTGATTTTTGGTTTGAATACAAAACGGTGGTTCCAAAAGGATTTGTACGCATTTTAGGCAAACTGGCTGAAATTCGCGACAGCGGCATCCCGATTTATTTTTTCGTTGGAAATCATGATTTATGGATGAATGATTATTTTGAAACCGAATTGAATATTCCCGTTTATCACGATAACAAAGAGTTTACTTTTAACGGAAAAACCTTTTTAATTGGTCACGGCGACGGAAAAGGTCCTGGTGATAAAGGTTATAAAAGAATGAAAAAGGTATTTACGAATCCGTTTTCAAAATGGCTTTTTCGATGGCTTCATCCAGATGTTGGTGTAAGTTTGGCGCAATATTTATCGGTTAAAAACAAATTGATTTCTGGAGATGAAGACATTAAGTTTTTAGGCGAAGAAAAAGAATGGCTGATCTTGTACGCAAAGCGCAAACTAGAAACCAAACATTATAATTATTTTATTTTCGGACATCGCCATTTACCAATGATTCGTACCGTTGGAGAAGATTCCCAGTATGTTAATCTGGGCGACTGGATTGGTTATTTTACATATGGTGTTTTTGACGGCGAAACTTTTGAATTGAAGGAATTCAAGAACTAATTACTTTTTGCTGTTTGGATAAATTGCAATTTTGTGTGTTCTCAAAATATAATTTGAAAGTTGTTTACTGTTCGAAAGCTGAAAACTAATTGCATTTGAAGCTTTCTTAGGCATGTGGCACTCTACACAATTGTCGGCTAATAATTTTTCGGGCATGCTTTTAAGCGTTGTTTCGTTGTGTTTTAAGCCTTGATGACAGGTCATGCAGATTTTAGAATATGACACCATGTTTTTAGATGCATTTTCATGTGGATTATGACAAGTAATACAATCCATTTTTTCGCTGTTGATAAAACATTTACTCTGAGCCATTAATCTAAATTGATTTCCATGAACATCAAATTGTGTTGTATCATTTATACTTCTGGTTTCCCGAAAGAAGTCTGAAAGATTATCTCCAGGCTTAAATTCAAAACGAGATTTTAATTTCATTCCATCATTTCCTGCATGACATAATGCACAGGCATCTAGTTTTTGTTGTCGGTTCAGTGTTTTAAAACTGGTAATACTGTTTGCGACTTTCACATTTGGATTTTTTAAATGAAATTCCACATGTTTTTTTGCTGGTCCGTGACAGCGCTCGCAGTCAATTCCGTAAACAATAGTTTTTTTATTGATAACATCTTCAATGTCCATAGACATAAAGTTTTTTTCTGCAGAACTTTGGTCAACTGTTCTAGAACTGATATTAGAACTATGGCAGGCGTAACAATCTTTTACGACCATTCGATCAAAATAAGGTTTATCGGCAGGAAAACCAGGACTTGTAGCCCAGTTATTTACAGAATGATAATAGGAAAGAGGTAATTCGTAAGTATTATTATTTCTCCAGTAAACTGATGTTTGGGCGTGTTTGGTTCCAAAAACAATTTCGAATTTATATTTGGCTGTTTCTTTTCCATTTTTATACAAAACTTGGTACAAACTGTCGCCATGTTTTTCCATGACCAATTTGGTGTTTTTATCATAAATGAAAGTATGATTTTTAGAATCAAAATCGCCAGAAACATTTTCTAGTATTGCCGGCGCTGTAGCTTTGAAGTGTGAACTATGAAACACCATTTCCGACTGCGTTTTATGGCATTGAACGCAGCTTTCAGAACCTGCGTAATCAGTTCCGCGCGGGTCAATATATTCTTCTGGTTTATTGTTGCAGTTGACAAATAAGATTGCCAAAAGAATATTGGTAATTAGAAATACAGCTTTTTTCATTGCTGTAAATATACTTTTTTTTGAATTGAATCAAAATATATTTCAATAATGAACAAATGTTGTTAAAATATTTAGAATGCTTCTTAGTTCATGCCTACTCCGTAAACATATTCATCCAATTCAATTTTGAATAAAGAACCTTCAACCAAATCTTTGATTGATTTTAGTTCGGTCATATTTACAGCTAAATCAATAGAGTTACATGGAGTTTTAAGTAGAAATTTATGGCAGGAATATTTCATTTCACAAGCTTCACAACAGCCATTTTCAACCATACTGTCTTCAATTAAATCACAAAAAAGATTTAATTCCTGAATGGTAAAATAAAAGCCGGTTTCTTTAAAAACCAATTGTACTTTGTCTGAAATTGTCGTATTATGATCTTTCCAGTAAAAAGCTATTCCAAAGTTGTTATGGTATATTTGTTCAATTTCTCTCATCGTAAAACCTTTTATGTCAACAAATATAAATATTATTTATATCAATTCTAAATAAAAAGTTCGTAAAAACTAGAAAAAATATTATGCCATGTAAGTGATATAAGATAATTTAAATTGATTGTTGATAGATTTGAAAATTAACTTATAGCACTTCTATGTTTCTGTAAGTATTATTCCAACTTTTGATGATCTTCCATATCTTTATGAAGATCTAAATTTCTGAATGTCGGCGATTTTAATGCTGTTACCACAACAGTCAAAAGAGTCACACTTCCTCCAAAAACAACAGAGGTTACAGCTCCCATTAATTTAGCAGTTGCACCACTTTCAAAAGCACCTAATTCATTAGAAGATCCAACGAAAATTGAGTTTACAGCACCAACACGCCCACGCATATGATCGGGAGTTTTAAGTTGTAGAATCGTTTGGCGGATTACTACAGAAATTCCATCAGCCAAACCGCTTAAAAATAAAGCGAAAACAGAAAGCCAGAAATAAGTAGAAAGGCCAAATAAGATAATTGATAATCCAAAAACAAATATGGCAGCTAAAAGTTTTTTCCCTGCATTTTTATACAAAGGAACATAGGCAGAAATAATCATAGTAATAAAAGCTCCCACTGCAGGGGCAGCTCTTAAAATTCCAAAGCCTTCAGCACCAACTTTTAAAATGTCCTGAGCAAAAACAGGCAATAGTGCAACTGCTCCTCCAAAAAGTACAGCAATCATGTCTAGTGATAAAGCGCCTAAAACAACTTGGTTTCTGAATACAAAAGTCAAGCCTTCGGTTAAACTATCTTTGATTGATTCTCCAATTTTTGGATTTATGATTGGTTTTTTACTGATTTGTGATAGCGCAACTAAAGAAAGAATTGAGAATCCAAATACCAGACACATTGACCAGTGAACTCCTATCCAGTTAATAGAAAATCCAGCAATTGCAGGTCCCATAACAGCTCCGATCTGCCAAACCGAACTGCTCCAAGTTGCAGCATTTGGATATACTTTTTTAGGAATAATCAAGGACAAAAGAGAGAAAATAGTAGGCCCAAGAAAAGCACGTACTAAACCTCCCAAAAACACTAATGCATAAATGGAATACAGAATTACAGTCGAAGACCAGCCGCCAACAACTGTAGGCCAAGTCAGTAAAAATAATCCAAAACTAATTACTGAAAAACCTAAAATACATTTTACTAATAATCCTTTTTTCTCTCTTTGATCGACAATATGACCGGCAAATAATGCCATCGAAACGGCAGGAATAACTTCCATTAAACCAATAATTCCTAACGAAAGCGGATTTTTAGTTAAACTGTAAACTTCCCATTCGATTATAATAAACTGCATAGACCAGGCAAAAACCATCGCAAAACGCAATAATAAAAATACATTGAATTCTTTATAACGCAATGCCTGATACGGATCTGGCTTATTGGATTTAATCTCTTCCATTTGTTCTAATGTCTTTCAGCATAAGCTGTGTTGAAATATTTCCGTTCCATTCATTTTCGGCAATACAGTATGCCAATTGAAACAGATTTTGATTTTGTACAATATTGAGTTTTTTTCCCAGTCCAAAGCCAATTGCGGCTATTCCGTCGGTCCCGAGACCTCGGGATTGTTTGACGAAAAGTCTTAAATGTTCTTCTTCTGAACCCAGCGTTTTGGCATACCCCGTATCCTTTACATCAGAAGTCATAAAAACTGGAGTCATATTTTGAGGACCAAAAGGTTCAAATTGTTTTAAAATTCTAATCAATTTTGGAGTGATGTCTGAGAAGTTTATCTCTGCATCAATTTCAATTTCTGGAGTGCGCATTTCGGGTTGAATGGTTTCTTGCACACATTTCTCAAAAGCCTCTTTAAAAAGCTGATAATTTTCGGCTTTTAAAGTCATTCCAGCTGCATACATATGACCTCCAAATTGTTCTAGGTGTTCGGAACAAGCATCAAGCGCATTATACACATCAAAACCTTTTACAGATCGGGCAGAAGCAGCATATTTGTCACCGCTTTTGGTAAAAACTAAAGTCGGTCGATAATAAGTTTCAATCAATCTTGAAGCTACGATCCCGATTACGCCTTTGTGCCAGTCTTCCTGAAAAACAACAGTCGAAAAACGTTCTTCTTCATTATTTTGTAAAATTTGCTGAAAAGCTTCCTTGGTAATTTTTTTATCTAAATCTTTTCGGTCTGCGTTGTACTGTTCAATTTCTGAAGCGAATTGCTGTGCTTGTTCAAAATCAAATTCAGTTAATAATTCAACCGCATGATTTCCGTGTTTGATTCTTCCTGCAGCATTAATTCTCGGTGAAATAATAAAAACAACATCGGTAATATCGAGAACTTTCTTTTTTACCTGATGCACCAAAGCTTTAATTCCAGGTCTCGGTTCGCTATTAATAACTTTCAATCCGAAATAAGCCAAAACACGATTTTCTCCCGTAATCGGTACAATATCTGCCGCAATTGCCGTAGCAACCAAATCGAGATAAGCAACTAAATCTTCAATAGTTTCATTTCGGTTTTGACCTAAAGCCTGAATCAACTTAAAACCAACACCGCAGCCGCATAATTCATCATAAGGGTAGGAGCAGTCTTCTCTTTTAGGGTCAAGAACTGCAACAGCATCTGGGAGAAATTCTCCAGGACGGTGGTGATCGCATACAATGAAATCAATGTTTTTCGCTTTCGCGTAAGCGATATGATCAACCGATTTGATACCACAGTCAAGTGCGATAATTAAGGAAATTCCATTGTCGTCTGCATAATCAATTCCTTTATACGAAATGCCGTAACCCTCGTTATAACGATCTGGAATATACGTGGCAATGTTTGGATAATGTGATTTTAAGTAAGAAGAAACCAAAGAAACCGCTGTTGTTCCGTCAACATCATAATCGCCGAAAACCATAATATTTTCCTGGTTTTCAATTGCCGCTTCGATTCGAGCAACAGCTTTGTCCATATCTTTCATCAAATACGGATCATGTAGATGTTCTAAAGACGGGCGAAAGAAGTTCTTCGCATCTTCAAAAGTTTCAATACCACGCTGAATCAAAAGTGTTGCTACAAAATCTTCTACATTTAGGGCTTGCGCCAAATGTTTGATTTTATCTTCAGAGGGTTTTGGTTTTAAGGTCCAACGCATGGGTTGATTTTAGATTTTAGAGTATAGATTTTAGATTGTTGATTTCTGAAATCAAAAATCGTTAATCAAAAATCTTAGATAATTATTTTGCTTCTAAAGCATTTCCTTCAAACTGAATTCCGTCCCAGCCTAAGTTGATGAAGTTTCTAATGTTCTGGTGATTTGTCCCGTTTGGATCTCCAAGAACTTCTTCAAAATAAAAAGCTCCGAAACACGCCAAAGTTTCTTCTTTGTTCAAATTCTGCAATTTTGCGAAAGAAAATAATTTACAAGAACCAGAATTTTCGCCGGCAGCATTATGCTGTGTTCCGTTTTGAAAAGCGGTTGGAGTAAAGTTGTAATTTTCCTCGATTACGGCAATAGTTTCAGGAAATGTGATGTGAGTTGGAGTTTGTTTTACTTTTTCTAAAAAGGCTTGTATGCTCATATTGTTATGTTTTTTTGCCACAAATTTCACGAATTTCCACTAATTTAATTCGTGCTAATTCGTGAAATTCGTGGCTATAATTATTCTTCATCCTTAGGAAACTTACTTTTCTTAGGTTCTTTTATTATTGTTTTTCCAGCAACGACCACAACGATTTCGCCGCGTGGTGCTGTTTTTTCGAAGTGTGCTAAAACCTCTTTTGCAGTTCCGCGTACATTTTCTTCGTGCATTTTTGATAATTCTCGCGAAACGCAGACTTGTCGGTCTTCGCCAAAATATTGAACAAATTCTGCTAAAGTTTTAACGAGTTTATGCGGCGAAACGTATAAAATCATTGTTCGCGTTTCTTCGGCTAAAGCCAAAAAACGAGTCTGACGTCCTTTTTTATCGGGCAGAAATCCTTCAAAAACAAATTTGTCATTTGGGAGTCCGCTGTTTACCAGCGCAGGCACGAAAGCAGTTGCGCCTGGAAGACATTCAACTTCGATTTTATTTTCGACACAAGCTCGGGTCAATAAAAATCCAGGGTCTGAAATTGCTGGAGTTCCAGCGTCCGAAATCAAAGCAATCGTTTCGCCAGCTTTCAAACGGGCAATTAAATTTTCGGTTGTTTTGTGCTCGTTATGCATATGATGGCTGTGCATGTGCGTGCCAATTTCAAAATGCTTTAAGAGTTTACCGCTTGTTCGGGTGTCCTCCGCCAAAATCAAATCGACTTCTTTTAAAACCCGAATGGCTCTAAAAGTCATGTCCTCAAGATTGCCAATTGGCGTTGGAACGATATATAATTTTGACATAATTGTTTATTCGTGAAATGTAAAATGTGAGATGTGAAAATGTCTTTAAGCGAATTTCTTCTCCACAATTCCAAGGAAACGTTCTGCGTAATCGTCTTTTCCTTCCCAATTGTTATAATCTGGTTTTACCATGTTTTCAATAAATTCTTTTGCTTCATCATAAGAATCAAAAGTCATTAATTGGTTTAAAACTCGGCTGTAATCTTCTGTGCTGTTGCCGAAAAGATTTTTAGTAAATGCAATTCGATCGTTCAGATCAATATGAAAACCTCTTGCCAGTTTTTCATTTAAACTAACCGCTTTTGGCTGTGCAGGAGTTTCAAGAACCGCAGTTTCAACTTTTTTCTCTTCTTTAAAATCATTAATTGAAGGAGTTTTAGCTGGAGGAACAGCCTCAAAACTATCAACTTTTACAAATTGGGCATCGGCATAATTCACTCCAAAATCTTCAAATAAAATGGTAGGTATTGGAGAAGTTTCTGTTTTTGGTTCTTCTTTAACTTCCTCTTTTATTTCTTCAGTTTCTAATTCGAAAGCAGGTATGAAATCTGGAATTGGTTTTAATTCGTTTACGGTTGTAAATGAAAATTCTTCGATATTCTCCTTTGGTTCTTCTATCTTTTCACTTTCTTTTTCTGCTTCGACTTCAATAATTTCTGAAACAACTGGTTCCTCAATTTTTTCTACTTCAGGTTCTATAATTTCAGCAGCAATTGGCTCTGGAGTTTCCTCAATAATTGGTTCAGTAACTTCTGCAGCTATTGGTTCTTCAGTTTCTTCTGTAATCAGTTCAGGAATTTCAGCAGTGATTTCTTCGTTAACTTCTGGTTCGTAAGATTCCTCAAGTTCAATGACTGCTGAAGCGGCAGGAGTTTCTATTTGAGCGGCAGCGGGAGTTATTTCCTCTTTATCAAAAATTGTTTCTAATTCTGAAGTAATATCATTTTGTCCGATTGTTGGTTTTGCAGCATCAAAATTTTCTTCTACAAACTTTAATACCGCTAATTTCTCATATAATTTCTGAGTTTCAAGATACAATTGATTGATATCGGACTTGTTTTTAAGTTTCAAAATTCGATGTGCAATGCTGATTAAATCGGCTTCCAATTTTTTTTTCATAACTGTTGAAATTATAGTGAATAAGGTATTTTAGTGTATTTAATGTCTGAATGTCTTTATTCTGAAAGAAATCCAAAAGATATTTTTTTATTTCTGTTAATAAGCGTTAGCTAATCTCCGATTTGATAAAAATTTTCTACTTTTGAAAAAATGTAAAACAGCACATTTTTACGTCGATTTATTACCAGTACAAAGTAATAAAAACTATTCATTTTTAAAGGCAGAAAAATACAAAATGTTTCTCGAAAATACAGTAAATCACAAAGAACAATTTGGTTGGATTGAAGTTATTTGTGGATCAATGTTTTCGGGTAAAACCGAGGAATTAATCCGCAGATTAAAACGTGCTCAATTTGCCAAGCAAAAAGTCGAAATTTTCAAACCCGCAATCGATACCCGTTATCATGACGAAATGGTAGTGTCGCACGATGCTAATGAAATTCGTTCCACTCCAGTTCCCGCAGCGGCCAATATTTTAATTTTGGCGCAAGGCTGTGATGTGATTGGTATTGACGAGGCTCAGTTTTTTGATGATGAAATTATCACGGTTTGTAATGATTTAGCCAATCAGGGAATTCGTGTAATTGTTGCCGGACTTGATATGGATTTTAAAGGAAATCCGTTTGGACCAATGCCCGGACTTATGGCAACAGCTGAATATGTAACCAAAGTGCATGCAGTTTGTACCAGAACTGGAAATTTGGCCAATTATAGTTTTAGAAAAACAGATAATGATAAATTGGTTATGCTGGGTGAAACTGAAGAATACGAACCACTTAGCCGTGCAGCGTATTTTAATGCAATGAAGAAAAATGAGGAAAAATAATTAATTCCATTTAATATTTACTTAGCAATTCGAGAAAAGAAATTATGAGAAAACAGAATCTTTTATTATTAATTATAATTGGTGTTGCTTTGGCTGCTGCTGCTTTTTTTCAATTTTATCTTTCTGAAAATGCTGATGAAGTAAATACCGAAGTAAAGGAATTAGTTGAAAAATACAATAAGAATTGCCCGCTGACAATTCAGCAAGGAATTCGCCTAGATAGTGTGACTTTACCGGAAGAGAGAATCGTGCAGTACAATTTAACATTAATGAATGTGGTAAAAGAAACCGCAGAAGTCAATGTAATTCAGGAAGAAATTGAAAAAAGTCTCGTAAGTACTGCAAAAGCAAATCCTGGACTTCAGGTTTTTAGAGATAATGACTATACGTTGGTTTATAGTTACAGTGATAAAAAGAAAGCATTTTTATTTACTGTAAAGATATTACCAGATCAATATAAATAATTTAGCGTTCTAGAGACGTTACTAAACCCGACAGATTTTTAGAACCTGTCGGGTTTCGTGTTTTAAAGAAACAGCAATATATCATTCCGTAGGAATGTCTCGTCGGTAGATATAATTTGATATGGGTGGTTTACGTTCCATAAGACGTTTGATTAGAGAACAAATTATTATTGAGGTTAATTTCGTAAAAACAGGTGTCCCTACGGGACACAATGCAATACACTGTTTTTTTTTGCTACCGATGAAATATTCCTACGGAATATAAACAATATAGGGATATTATTTTTGGTTAATTGATAAAACCTGTCGGGTTTGCTGCTTTAAAGAAATAGTAATATTTCATTCCGTAGGAATGTCTCGTCGGTAGATATAATTTGATTTGGGTGGTTTACGTTCCATAGGAACGTTTGATTAGAGAACAAATTATTATTGAGGTTAATTTCGTAAAAACAGGTGTCCCTACGGGACACAATGCAATACATTGTTTTTTTTGCTACCGATGAAATATTCCTACGGAATATAAACAATATAGGGATATTATTTTTGGTTAATTGATAAAACCTGTCGGGTTTGCTGCTTTAAAGAAATAGTAATATTTGATTCCGTAGGAATGTTTCATCGGTAGATTATAATTTGATCTGGGTGAGTTTACGTTAGGAACGTTTGATTATAGCATAAATTATTGTTAAGGTTAATTTCGTAAAACAAGTGTTCCTACTGAACACAATTTATCAAGTTAATTTTTTTAGACCGATCAAATATTCCTGACGGAATACCGAATACAATATCATTTGAAATAATAAACAAAAAACCTAACAGGTTTTAAAACCTGTTAGGTTTGCTATTCTTATAAAACTTTATTTTTCTTAATCTCTTAATGGTTAGAAAAAACAAAAAAACCTAAATTTTCTTTCTCATTCTCGCAACCGGAATATCAAGCTGCTCACGATATTTTGCAATCGTTCTTCTTGCAATGGGATATCCTTTTTCTTTCAAGATTTCCGCCAATTGATCGTCTGGAAGCGGTTTCTTTTTGTCTTCTTCTTCGATTGTATTCTTCAGAATTTTTTTGATTTCCAAAGTCGAAACATCTTCACCTTGATCATTTTTCATCGCTTCAGAGAAAAATTCTTTGATTAGTTTTGTTCCGTATGGTGTTTCAACATACTTGCTGTTCGCTACACGCGAAATTGTCGAAATATCCAAACCAACCATATCCGCAATATCTTTCAAGATCATTGGTTTTAGTTTGGTTTCGTCACCATCTAAGAAATATTCTTCCTGATAATGCATAATGGCATTCATCGTTACAAATAGTGTTTCCTGACGCTGTCTAATTGCATCAATAAACCATTTTGCAGAATCTAGTTTTTGTTTGATAAATTGAACAGCATCTTTTTGAGCCGATGATTTATCACGAGAATCTTTATACGTCTGCATCATTTCCTGATAATCCTTAGAAACATGCAGGGAAGGAGCATTTCTCCCGTTTAAAGTCAATTCAAGTTCGCCATCAACAATTCTGATTGCAAAATCAGGAACTACATTTTCAGTTACTTTATTGTTTCCAGTATAAGATCCGCCCGGTTTCGGGTTTAGTCTTTCAATTTCGTGAATTGCTTTTTTAAGCTGTTCGTTAGAAACGCTGTATTTCTGTAGTAGTTTATCGTAATGTTTTTTCGTAAAAGCATCAAACTGATTTTCGATAATATCGATCGCTAGATCAACATATTCAGTTGGTGTTTTGTGTTTTAACTGAAGCAGTAAACATTCCTGTAAATCTCGTGCGCCAACTCCAGAAGGTTCTAATTCGTGAATCACGGTCATCATTTTTTCGACCATTGCTTCATCAGTATAAATTCCCTGAGTAAAAGCCATGTCGTCTACAATATCTGGAACGCTTCTGCGGATGTAACCCATATCATCAATACTTCCAACAAGGAATTCGGCGATTTCGCGTTCTTCATCATTTAAAATAAAAGTATTTAACTGATTGATTAAATCCTGATGAAAACTAATTGGAGAAGCAAATGGAGTTTCACGTTCTTCGTCATCACTGTAATTATTCACCTGAGTTTTGTAATCAGGTGTATCGTCGTCGCTTAGATATTCATCAATATTAATGTCGTCTGCTTCGATTCTGTCAGATTCTGCATCATCATAATCGTCGTAGTCTTCATTGGCAAATTCATCTGCTTCGTATTCATCTTCTTTTCCAGCTTCCAGAGCCGGATTTTCGTTCATTTCTTCTAATAAACGTTGCTCAAAAGCTTGCGTAGGCAATTGAATTAACTTCATCAGCTGAATTTGCTGTGGAGATAATTTTTGGGATAATTTTAAATTTAAAAATTGCTTTAGCATAAAAAAAGTTGCTAAGATACTAAGGCACTAAGGTGCTGAGTATCTTATATTGGCGAATTAACTCGCGGTTGAATTATTTTTTATTTATATTTTAAAAACTTAGAATCTTAGCACCTTAGTACCTCAGAATCTTAGATTAAAATTCCGCACTACCAGGAGTTCTTGGGAAAGGAATTACGTCTCTAATATTTGTCATTCCTGTTACAAACAATACCAAACGCTCAAATCCTAATCCGAAACCTGCGTGAGTGGCAGAACCAAATCTTCTGGTGTCTAAATACCAGTATAATTCTTCTTCGTCGATGTTTAAAGCTTTCATTTTTTCAACCAAAACATCGTAACGCTCTTCTCTTTCAGAACCTCCAACGATTTCTCCAATTCCAGGGAAAAGAATATCCATTGCACGAACAGTTTCTCTTCCTGGTTCTGTGTTGTCGTTCAAACGCATGTAAAACGCTTTAATATTTGCTGGGTAATCGTATAAAATTACAGGGCATTTAAAGTGTTTTTCAACCAAGTAACGCTCGTGTTCAGATTGTAAATCAGCTCCCCATTCGTTAATTAAGTAGCTGAATTTTTTCTTTTTATTTGGAGTTGAATCTCTTAAAATATCAATTGCCTCAGTATAAGAAACACGTTTGAAGTTGTTTTCTAAAACGAAGTTTAGTTTTTCCAACAAACTCATTTCGCTTCTTTCAGCCTGTGGTTTTGATTTTTCTTCTTCTAAAAGCCTTCCTTCTAAGAATTTCAAATCGTCTTTACAGTTGTCTAAAGCATATTTAATTACGTACTGAATAAAATCTTCAGCCAAATCCATGTTGTCATCAAGATCATTGAAAGCAACTTCTGGCTCGATCATCCAAAACTCAGCCAAGTGACGAGAAGTGTTTGAATTTTCTGCTCTAAAAGTTGGTCCAAAAGTATAAATCTGACCCAAAGCCATTGCGAAAGTTTCACCTTCTAATTGTCCAGAAACCGTTAAGTTCGTATGTTTCCCAAAGAAATCTTTTTTGAAATCAATGTTTCCTTCTTCGTTTTTTGGAAGATTATCCAAAGGCAGAGAAGTTACCTGAAACATTTCTCCAGCACCTTCAGCATCAGCACCAGTAATAATTGGCGTGTTTACATACACAAAACCTTTATCTTGAAAATATTTGTGAACTGCATAAGACAATACCGAACGCACACGCATAATTGCTCCAAAAGCATTTGTACGTACACGTAAATGTGCATTTTCGCGTAAAAACTCCAAAGAGTGTTTTTTAGGCTGCATTGGGAATTTCTCGGCATCAGAATCTCCAAGGATTTCAATTTTAGAAACCTGAATTTCGTATTTCTGACCTGCACCTTTACTTTCGACCAAAGTTCCAATTACAGAAACCGCAGCTCCAGTTGTGATTCTTTTTAAAATCTCTTCTGGTGTATTTTCAAAATCAACAACACATTGTATATTATTAATGGTAGAACCGTCATTAAGCGCGATGAACTGATTATTTCTAAAAGTTCTCACCCATCCTTTTGCATTAACCTCCTGAAGCGTCGTAGTACTGTTTAATAAGTCTTTAACCTTTGTGTGTCTCATTTTAATTTTAGATTTATAGATTGCTGATTTTAGATCAAAATAAAACCAGTGTTTTTTATATCGAATTGCAAATATAAACGATAATAATTAATTTTTGAAGCTGTTTCCTGCTCTTCGCTGTATCTTTCTGTTTTTAAAGAAAAAACAGAAAGGATGCCGCTTCGATCAGGGCTAGGGCAGTCGTTTTTAAAAGAACTTTTTGTTTCTCATCTTTGTCATTTTGATCCAAAGGCTTCGGTATGGAAATGACAAACGATTCTGAGATTAAGTGTTATTCCATAACTAAGAGATAAAACCGTCTCCAAAAAACATTGTTGCTAAAATTGCTATTAATAATGAAATGGCAAATGCATTACGAGTTTGGTTTTTTACCAAAAGATTAGATTTTTGTAAAATGAATTTTATTATAATTCCTCCAATCATTGTGTAAATAAAAATTGACAAAAAAAGAAATATGATATGAATGAACGTTACAAATCGCGCTAATCCATATTGTCCTTCGGCTAAACAATTGCTGCTATATAAAAGAAGAAATGCAATTGCTGTAATTCTTTTTTTTAACATTGTAATTCGTGTCAATTTGTGAAATTCGTGTCAAAAAAAATTACTTCTCTAAACTCTCCAATTCCTCTTTCTTAGTTTTCTTCTTTTCAAAAGTCAAAACCAGCGAAGGCAATACAACTAAATTAGCAAACATTGCAAAAGCCAGCGTACAAGAAATTAATCCTCCAAGAGCAATGGTTCCGCTGAAGCTTGATAATGTAAAAGTTGCAAAACCTAGAATTAAAACTACAGATGTGTAGAAAGTACTAATTCCAGTTTCTCTTAAAGCACTAAAAACTGATTTTTTTACTTTTCCATTACTTTGAAGCAAGTCATGTCGATACTTCGCCATAAACTGAATTGCGTTATCAACCGAGATTCCGAAGGCGATACTAAATACTAAAATCGTAGACGGCTTTAACGGAATTCCCAAATAACCCATTAGTCCAGACGTAATACAAAGTGGCAAAACATTTGTAATTACCGAAGCCATTACCATTTTGAACGAACGGAATAAATATAAAATTAGAACCGCGATCGTTAAAATTGCAAAGATTAAGGACTCGATTAAGTTTTCAACCAGATAAGAAGTTCCTTTTTGGAAAACCAATGCTTTTCCGGTAACAGTAACTTCGTAACGATCTTTTGGGAAAATTTCATCAATTTTAGAATGTAATTTTTTCTCGACTTTCGCCATTTCATCCGTTCCGATATCCTTCATGAAAGTTGTGATTCGCGCATATTGGCCAGTCGAATCAACGTAAGCTTTCATTAAATTTTCTTTACTGTTTTTAGTTGCATTTTTAGCATAACTCAAAATAAAAGTCTGCTCCTGCGAAGTCGGCAGTTGATAATATTCAGGATTTCCATTGTAGAAAGCCTGTTTAGAATATTTAACCAAATTTACAATTGAAACTGGTTTTGCTAATTCTGGAATCTCAGAAATTGTATTTTGCAATTCGTCCATTTTACGAATAGTCGAAGCTTTCATAACACCTTTTTTCTTTTTGGTGTCAATCATAATTTCTAATGGCATCACACCATTAAACTCTTTTTCGTAAAATAAAATGTCTTTAAAGAAAGAAGCGCTTTTTGGCATTTCACCAATCAAACTTCCTGAAACTTTCATTTGAGAAACACCGATTACACTAAAAACCAAAAGCAAGCCATAAATGATATAAACATATTTACGTTTTGTTCTCACTAAATCTTCTACAACATTCAGCAAAGTCGAAATGTAGGTTTTAGTCAAATGGTATAAATGTTTTTCATTTGGCAATGGCATAAAACTGTATACAATTGGCACAATGAAAAGCGTCAATAAATAAACAGAAATTACGTTGATTGAAGTTACCAAACCAAATTCAAAAAGTAAATCGTTCCCAGTAATCATAAACGTTGCAAAACCAATCGCTGTTGTTAAATTCGTCATTAAAGTCGAAACCCCAATTTTTGAAATAACACGCTGTAACGCTTTTGCTTGATTATTGTGTAATTTAATTTCCTGCTGGTATTTATTGATTAAGAAAATACAGTTTGTAATTCCGATTACAATAATTAACGGCGGAATAATCGCAGTTAAAATTGTGATTTTATAACCAAATAAGCCAAGCGTTCCAAACGACCAGATTACTCCAACAATTAAAATACAAATCGAAATAAAAGTCGCTCTAAACGAACGGAAAAAGAAAAAGAAAATTAAAGAAACAGTAAATAATGCCGCGCCAATAAACAATCCGATTTCGCCTTTCATATCGGCAGCATTGATCGTTCTGATGTATGGCATTCCTGAAACCTTAAGATCAATTCCAGTTGTTTTTTCGAATTTATCGATTTTCGGAACTAAATTTTCAAGGATAAAAGTCTTTCTTTCTGCGGTATTTACCAGTTTTTTATTGATGTAAATCGCAGAACGAACACTGCCGCTTTCTTTATTAAACAAAAGTCCTTCGTAAAACGGCAAATTATGAAACAAATCGTATTGAACGCTTTTTAAATAAGCTGGATCTAAAACTTTGCTTTGATCGATAAAAGGCGTTAAAACGAATTTTTCGTTAACTGTATCTTTTTCAAGCTTTTTTAAATCATTTAAGGAAACTACCAAATCAACTTCTTTAGATTTTTTTAAACCTGTCATCAATTCATTCCACGCCGCATAATTTTTTGGCGTAAAGAATTTAGGATCTTTAAAACCAATAACGACAAGGTTTCCTTCTTCACCAAACTTATCCAAGAATTTTTGGTATTCTTTATTCGCAATATGATCTTTAGGAAGCAAGTTTGCTTCGGTATAAGTCATAGCTAGGTTTTTCCATTGAAAACCAAGGAAAATCGTTAAAGCTGATAGGACAACTAGAATTGTTATTCTGTTCTTAAGTATAATTCGGGCCAATTTCTCCCAAAATCCAACTTGAATCGCGTTTTTCATAAAATCTTTAAAAATGGTTGCAAATGTAGTGAAAAGTGCTCGAAATCATAAATAATCGATTGTATTTTACTTAACGTTAACACAAAAACTCCAATTTATGATTTGTGATATATTTCTTTCTTTTTGCGGTTTACTCATAAGCTTTTCTCATATTTGCACTAATTAAAACGAAGAATTTAAAAATTAGTATAAGTGCTCAACCTGTTCAATATTGTTCTGGTTGCTGAAAAATAAAAACGATAACAAAATGCAGGATAACAATACCACAACTTTTATTTTCTTAGCAATTCTGTTGCTCTTGATCGTCATAATTTGTTTTATGATGTATCAATTAATGCAGACTAAAAAAGCAAAAGAAGATGCAGAAAAAAGTTTTTATGCTTTAGAGGTAAAGGTGAATGATCTGCAGCTGGAGAATCTGGAGTCAAAATTAAATCCGCATTTATTCAAGAATATTCTAAATTCAATTCAGTCGCATGCATATCAGACTTATTTTGCTTTAGATAAACTCGCCAATGTTTTGGATTATATTCTATACGAAAGCAAAAAGAAATTTGTAACGGCAAAAGAAGAGATTGATTTTGCGTTGAATTTAATCGAAATCAATAAAATCAAAATCAGTCCACTTTTTGAATTAAAAGTTAAAACTAATATTAATCAAGATGATAAATTATACGATCAGCCACTATTGGCGCCGTTAATTTCAATTGATTTAATCGAAAATGCTTTTAAACATGCCGATCTTCAAAGTGCAGATGCTTTTATTTCTGTTGTTTTTGAGTTTAAAGACAATGCTTTTTTTATGACGGTTTCGAATAAAATCTCCGATAAAAAAGTGCTCAAAAAGGAGCGAAGCGGTTTTGGACATGCCACTCTGGAGCATCGTCTTCGAATTATTTATAAGAATAATTTCAAACTCGATAAGTTTATAGAAAACGATGTTTATATTGCTCATCTAAAAATTGATTTACTTGAATACAAAACTGAAATGCTTGCTTCTGGACGATGAGCTTCCTGGATTAACGTACCTTAAAATGCTTTGTGAACAAATTCCTGAACTGGAAATTGTAAAAACGTATAATAATCCGCAGAAACTTTTGTCTGATATTTCAGATCTGGATTTTGATCTCTTAATTTCTGATATCGAAATGCCAGGCATGGACGGTTTGCATTTGGCTGAAATGCTCGATGATAAATTGGTCATTTTTTGTACGGCTTATAAAGATTATGCCGCAGATGCTTTTAATATAGATGCAGTAGATTATATCACAAAACCTGTAAAATTGGAACGTCTGCAAAAAGCAGTTTCAAAAGCTTTTGAACGTTTTGATAAACCAGATTCGGCTAAAAAATTCATACAGTTGAATACAGATAAAGGAAAAACTTTGCTGTATTTTAATAAAATTCAATATATCAAAACGGCTGTAAGCGACAGCCGTGACAAAACGGTTCTGCTTTCTGACGGAAGTTTTCTGAATTTAAAAAACGTAAAATTCGACACCCTTTTAAACGAATTACCCGAAGCCGATTTCTGCAGAATAAATAAGAAAGAAATTGTGGCAGTAAAGGCAATAAAATTCTTTAATCATAATGAAATTGTATTGCATCATCTAGAAGAAAAAAATAAAAACACGACTTTAATTTTAAGCGAAACCTATCGTTCTGATTTTTTGAAGAAAGTGAAGATATAGAGTTATTTATGTGTCAGGCTGAGCGAAGTCGAAACTTTGTTCTCGAAATAAAGCCTTAGATTCCATTCACATTGCTAGTAGATTTTTGTTGAGCTTTAGAACTTATTACAAAGTTTTTCCGACTTGTTACATACATTGAAAATTAGCAGGAAATTTGTTTTTTCACTTGAAGCTCACTTCTGATATTTGCGGCAATAAATTAAAAGAACGAGTTATGAATAACATTAAAAACTCTTTATTCTACGTAACAATTATTGGAGGTTTTACCGCTCTAATATATTGGATAATTTCAAAAGGCGCAGCATTAGAAGTTGGGCGCGATATCGTCAAGAAAAAAATAGAAAGTAATCATTGGAATGATTTCCTTCATTCTATGGTCGAAAATTTACAGCATCCGCTGGCTATTTTATTAGCACAAATAGTGACTATTATTTTAGTAGCACGTTTATTTGGATGGTTTTTTAGAAAAATCGGACAGCCATCTGTAATTGGAGAAATGATTGCCGGAATTGTTTTAGGACCGTCTTTGGTCGGAATGTACTTTCCAGAATTCTCTGCGGCTTTATTCCCAAAAGAATCATTAGGAAATTTACAATTCTTAAGTCAGATTGGTTTAATTCTTTTCATGTTCGTTATCGGGATGGAGCTGGATTTGAAAGTGCTTAAAAACAAAGCACATGATGCAGTTGTTATCAGCCATGCCAGTATCGTAATTCCGTTTGCTTTAGGATTAACATTGGCCTATTTTATTTATCACACTTTTGCCCCAATTGGTGTTGAGTTTTCTTCTTTCGGATTATTTATGGGAATTGCCATGAGTATTACTGCGTTTCCGGTTCTAGCGAGAATTGTTCAGGAACGCGGTATGCAGAAAACAAAACTCGGAACTATTGCCATTACTTGTGCCGCTGCAGATGATATTACTGCTTGGTGTATTCTTGCCGTTGTAATTGCTATTGTAAAAGCAGGCTCATTTACAAGTGCATTATACGTGATTGGATTGGCGATTTTATACGTGATCATAATGTTGAAAATCGTTCGTCCGTTCTTGAAACGTGTTGGAGATTTAAATTCAACTCGCGAAAGTTTAAATAAACCAGTTGTTGCTATTTTCTTTATCACACTTTTAATTTCAGCTTATGCTGCAGAATTAATTGGAATTCATGCTTTATTTGGAGCTTTCCTTGCAGGAGCAATTATGCCTGAAAATAATAAATTCAGAAACATATTTATTGAGAAAGTAGAAGACGTTGCCATAATTGTATTATTGCCTTTATTCTTTGTGTTTACAGGTTTGCGTACGCAGATTGGGCTGCTTAATGATCCTGAATTATGGAAAATTACTGGATTAATTATAGCGGTTGCTGTTGCCGGTAAATTTTTCGGAAGTGCGTTGGCAGCTAAATTTGTCGGACAAAATTGGAAAGATAGTTTGGCAATTGGAGCTTTGATGAATACAAGAGGTTTAATGGAACTTGTAGTTTTAAATATTGGATATGATCTTGGAGTTTTGTCAACAGAGATTTTTACCATGATGGTAATTATGGCTTTGGTAACTACTTTTATGACAGGCCCGGCTTTAGATTTTATAGGCTTTATTTTTAAAGACAAAGCGACGAATGTACCGCAGGAAATTGGAAGTAAGAGCAAATATAAAATCCTGCTTTCGTTTGCAACTCCAGAAAGAGGGAAAAAACTTTTAAAAATTGCCAACAGTTTGGTTAAAAAACAACCAGACAATTCGATTGTAACAGCAATGCACTTGTCTTTAAGTACAGAAATTCACTCTTTTGATGTAAAAGATCATGAGCGTAAAATGTTAGTTCCGATTATCGAGGAATCCAACCGATTGAATCAAAATATTGTGAGTCTTTTTAAAGTTTCTAATGATATAGATACGGATATTATTGATTCGGCAAACCAAGGAGAATATGACTTATTATTGGTTGGTTTAGGACAATCTATTTTTGATGGAACTCTACTTGGAAAGATTCTTGGTTTTACAACCCGAATAGTAAATCCAGATCGTTTAATCGATAAATTCACAGGAAAAGAAGGATTGTTTGAAAATTCTCCTTTTGATGAAAGAACCCGTCATATTATTGCAAAAACCAGAATGCCGGTTGGTATTTTTATCGATAAAGATTTTGAAGAAATAAATCAGGTTTTCATGCCTGTATTCAGTAGAGAAGATGCTTTTTTAATTGATTATGCTAAAAAACTAATCAATAATAACGGTTCGCAGATTACAGTTTTAGATGCCAGCGGTGAAGTAAAAAATACTCGCGATATTCAGGAAACTATCCGATCTATAGAACAGATTGCGCCAAATCATATTATGATTATGCATGACAGAACCATTAAAAAAGAATTTTTAGATGGTCAAGACTTAATGATTATAAGTTTAGACAGCTGGAAAAAATTAATTGAATCTCAAAGTACTTGGCTGAACAATACACCTTCAGTCCTGATTTTGAAACCATAAATTTTTTAATAAATATCAATTCTTTGAAATTCCAAATTCCAATTTTATGATTGGGGTTTGGGATTTTTTTTTGGATTAATTGCGCTCAAGCCTTTATCAAAGTTTAAAACTTTGATAAAGGCTTTTTTGTTATTTCGACGAAGGAGAAATCTCCACGAGTAACTCCATAACGAATATCCAATCTTTGTAGAGGTTAGCGATTCGGCCAAGTAATTTCACATAAAGAATTGCCAATCTTTGTCGAGTTACGAGTGTGATCCTTCCTTCGTCAGGATGACAAACCTATCGTAAAATTTGGAATTTAATTCTTAAAGTCCAAGATCAAGTACATAAGAAATCTTAACCGCAATATTATCTTCAAACTTCAATAATTGGTTTGGGCCATAACGATAGAATCCGCCAAGACCGAAACCTTTGTAGATTTTGTTTAGCTCAATTCCCGATTCAAAATAGCCTTTATCAAGTGTTTTGTAATCGGGTCCAACATGTTGTTCTGGTTTTTCCATATTTCCCCAAGCCATTCTGGTTACTAAAACCAGCGACGGACGAACTTTTCTCATAATTTTAATACGGTCAAAACCATGCTTGATCTGAAACATAAGATATTGACTAGAGAAGAATTCATTAAAATACATGGTTTCAAAGGCATTTCTTCCTGCAAAAGTAATACGCTGAATAACAGTTTCTTTAGTTAAATTATTTGGAGAAGTATTATACAAATGAGTAATAGGAACATCTCCCATTGCATAACCTGCCTGCAAAAGCAAACTTGTTTTCTGGCGATTTAAATATTGTTTTTCGTATTCGGCTTTAAAATCTATTTTGCTGAAAGTAAAATCATTATCAAATACATTTGGTAATGACTGTGTGTATTGAAACGTAAACCTTGGAAATTTTTTATCTGTTTCATTTCTTCCCGTTGGAGTCTGCATAAACTCGCTGAAAGGCGCCCATACAATCGACAGCATTGCTGTAGTCATTACATAGCTGGAATATAATTTTCCGTCATGATTAAAAAGATAATCAAATTTAGGTTCAATATAATTTCGCGAAACTTCTAAAACTGCTTCAGTTTTCGGAATAAATTTAGTCTGGATATTACCTCGCCATCCTGAATATTCGTAAAAAGTACTAATATTAATTGGCCGCGGGTCATAAATTTTAAACACACGTTTGTCTACACTGAAAACGGTACTTGCAATTTCCCGTACATCATCAGCATAATAACCATTCAGCCAGGTATTGGTATATTTATCTAATAAAACGCCGGCTCCCACACTGTATTTAAAAACACCATCTTTGGTTCCGTACGCCGTATAACTTTCAAGTCTAAAGTTTTTCGAAAAGCGATCATTTGTAATTCCGCCTAAACCAATTCGGAAACCTTCATAATTATTAAAACTTATAATCTTTTTTAAATCCAGATCAACAGGACCAATAGGATAGAAGCCATTAATAATTTTTCGGCCTATTCCTAAACGCTTTTCAACTCTATTGCTCACCGAAAGACTGTCTAGTAATAAATATGTTTTTTGGCTTTTTAAGTCAAGATTTTCTTTGCGGTAAGCTTCCCAAAACGATTCAGGTTTTTTGGCCGCATCGTCTTTAATTTCGATATAAAGCGATGGATTTTTTATAGCAGTATTGGTGTTGACACGAATATCGAAACTATTACTTTCTGAAAGTAAATAGGTGAAATCTGAAGCCACTTTTTTTCTGGGTTCAAAATTTTCTTCAACATCTCCGTCAAACTGAATTGTTCCTCCTAAAATTCTAATATCATCGTCATTTTTTCCTTTTACAATTTTGAATGTCGTATTGCTTTGAAACCAAATTTTTTCTTTCGGAATATATTCAAATTCGTGAATGCCGCTAATATCCAAAACACCTTTAATTCGCATTACCGCTTTCGCGACAGCAAAATTTTCTTTATCAATATACAATACGCCTTCTAAGCCAGAAGATTTTCGCTTGAGTTTATTTTTGAAATAAATCATATACGTGTCGCGGCCTTTGATGCTGACAGTATCTAATAATTTATAATTATAACTCGATGGCGCTTGATTAGAAATCGGATTTTCATATTTCGTTTCAAACAATTCGTACTTCGGATCGTAAATGGAAATCGACTGGAGGTTAAATGCCAAAACTTCGTAAATAGGCTGTTTAAAACCAGCTATTTTGGTGCCAAGAACAGTTTCTTTTAATTTGTTATTTCCAAATTGATATTCCGAAACTTTCTCGGTTTGAAATAAATGCTGTCTGCTTACAATTTCTTTAAACTTATAATCAGAAGAATCAACATTGATGATTTTTTTATTTAAATCTTTGTAAGACGCAGTAGAGTCGATTCTGCCGTCTATCGAATCTGGATTAGCGGTTACAATAAGTTTGTTGTATGTTTTGTACTCAAAATTATTGAGTTTTTTCTGCGGATCATTTAGCGGTTTATTGGCAATAACTTTTCGAATTATTGTCAAAGCAGGATTTTCATTAGAAACCACAACTTCTTTCAAATCATCTGTCTGCTGTGCAAGCGAAACGGCATAAAAAGTTTTATTGCTGATTAATGCAATGGTTTTGGTTTGAAAACCAACATAAGATACTGATAGAGTTGTAGCAGATGTGCTGATTTTAAAAATAAACTTCCCGTCAACATCTGTAATAGTATTGTTGTTTTCTGAGGTGGTTATTGTGGCAAACGGAAGAGGTTTATTATTTGAATCGGTTACGATTCCGTTTATTTGAAATTGCGCTTGAAGAGTAAGCGTAAAAAACAAAGTCAAAAAACAAAATAGCTTCATACAGAATGATATAGTTTCAAAAACGAAAAGAATTTAATTTTCGTATGCAAAAATAACAATAAAAAAATCCGTCTGGTACTATTCACCAGACGGATTTTTTAAATATCTCAGATCTTTGATTACACTTTCATGATTTCGGCTTCTTTTAAAACCAATAATTCATCAATTTTTTTAATAAAAGCGTTTGTCAAGTTTTGAACTTCTTCTTCAGCAGATTTGCAAATGTCTTCAGAAGTTCCTTCTTTTTCTAATTTTTTGATTTCAGTATTTGCATCTTTACGAGAGTTACGAATACCAATTTTAGCATCTTCAGCCTCAGATTTTGCTTGTTTAGCCAAATCACGACGACGCTCTTCTGTCAATGGCGGTACGCTGATGATTACCATATCGCCATTGTTCATCGGGTTAAAACCAATGTTTGCAATTAAGATAGCCTTTTCAATTGCTTGCAGCATATTTTTTTCAAAAGGCTGTAATGTAATTGTTCTAGCATCTGGAACGCTGATTTTAGATACCTGAGAAAGCGGTGTTGCAGATCCATAATAATCTACAAAAACACCTCCAAGCATTGCTGGAGAAGCTTTTCCTGCACGAATATTAAGAAATTCTTTCTCTAAGTGTGCAATAGTACCATTCATCGATTCTTCAGTACTTTCTAAAATAAAGTCTATTTCTTCAGTCATTGTTTTTTTAGTTTTCAGTTTTCATTCTCAGTTTTCAGTTAAAGTCTTATTTATGCGACTGTAAACTGTTACTGATGACTATATATTAACTACAGTTCCTA
This sequence comes from Flavobacterium sp. SORGH_AS_0622, assembly GCF_030818825.1. Lineage (NCBI taxonomy): Bacteria > Pseudomonadati > Bacteroidota > Flavobacteriia > Flavobacteriales > Flavobacteriaceae > Flavobacterium > Flavobacterium sp. SORGH_AS_0622. Next base: position 4,684,769 of record NZ_JAUTAX010000001.1, on the reverse strand, counting down.
TGTTTTCGCCTTCGCAGATTTTCAACAAGTTTCCAATTTTATTCATATCAAAAACTACGATTGGTAATTTGTTTTCTTGACTAAGAGTAAATGCAGTAGTATCCATTACATTTAATCCTTTTTTGATTACATCGTCAAACGAAATAAAGTCAAATTTTACTGCAGAAGCATTTTTCTCAGGGTCAGAATCATAAACACCATCAACACGAGTTCCTTTTAAGATAACATCAGCATTAATTTCGATTCCTCTTAAAACTGCTGCAGTATCTGTTGTAAAATATGGATTTCCGGTTCCGGCACCAAAAATTACGATTCTGCCTTTTTCTAAGTGGCGGTCTGCTCTTCTTTTAATGTATGGTTCTGCAATAGATTCCATTTTTAAAGCAGTCTGCAAACGCGTTTTCATTCCTTTATCTTCAAGAGCACCTTGTAAAGCCATTCCGTTAATTACAGTTGCAAGCATCCCCATATAATCACCTTGAACTCTATCCATTCCAGAACTTGCTCCAGCAACTCCTCTAAATATATTTCCTCCTCCAATAACAATTGCAATCTCTACTCCTTTACTGTGAATCTGCTTAATTTCATCTGCATATTCGGCTAATCTTTTTGGGTCTATACCGTATTGCAAATCACCCATTAGCGCTTCGCCGCTAAGTTTTAGAAGAATTCTTTTATATTTCATGTGTGTGTCGCGTTAATTTGTGCAAATATAGACATATTCTGATTTTTAGAAATAATGTTTGTAAAATAATTTTGGGTTCACTTTATTATTCAGATTTTTTATTTTTGTAAGAAAAAACTAAATATAGAAAGATGTTAATATCAGGATTCGATAATGATGATGTTGAGAGAGATATCAAAAATATTCAAAATCAATATGGTTTTGAATTTCCGGAGCAATACAATAATTTTTTACTAAAATATAATGGTGGAAAAACACCAGAAACAAGTTTTAGAATTAATAAAATCTCATCAGATATTAAGGGATTGTATGGAGTTGCTAAAGCAGATCCATTTTATAATTATAATTTTTATTTAGATAAACCATTTTTTTTAAACTTTTTAGCTGATGGTTTTGTTCCAATTGGTCATAATAGTTTTGGAGATTTTATTTTGATTGGAATTGGAGAAAATAACATGGGTAAAATATTTTTTTTTTACCACGATAGAGCAGGGAAATATATTGAATTAACTCAAAATTTTATACAATTTATTGAGAAATGTAAAAGTACTAAAATAGGGAAAATAAGATCAATTGAAGAACGGATAGAAGACATGAGAATACTTGGAAAAGAGGATAAAATTACCCCTGAAAAACTTCAAGGCTGGCAGGATGAAATAGATAATTATGCTAACCTAAAACAAATAGAATTGGTTATTTAAAAGTTTAATTATTTTAGAATTAAGATTAAATATTGTTTGAAATCTGACAATTGTCATTATCCCCGTCTTTCTAAATTTTGTATTTTTATTCTATCCTAAAAATCAAACCAATATGAAAAGCATCGTAGCCAAAGCATTATTCAACAGTCATTCTTATGCTGAATACAGAAAATTAGTAACCGATTTATTGTCTGAAGGAAAGTCGACAGGAAACGAACAATCGGAAAGTTTGACTAATTATTCCAAATTAAACGAAGCGAGAATGAACAGACTGGAGAAAACCATACAAATTGCAGAACCTATTATTGATAAACTACAACATTTAGATAATCATTACATTTGGCTGGTACTTTCTGAAGGCTGGTGCGGCGATGCAGCGCAGATTCTTCCCATTTTAAATAAAATGGCTTTGGCTTCAAACAAAAAAGTGGATCTAAGAATAGCTTTGCGTGATGAAAATGATGATTTAATGAATCAATATCTCACAAATGGCGGAAGGGCAATTCCTAAAGTAATTGTTATTTGTAAAGAAGCCGGAATTGTTCGTGCCGATTGGGGACCAAGACCAAAAGGTGCCGCTGAATTAATGGCAAATCACAAAAGAGAGGTTGGCCCAATTGATGAAAAGATAAAAACAGATTTACAATTGTGGTATTTGGCAGACAAAGGAATCTCGGTTCAAGAAGAATTGCTTGAAATTATGGAGAATATTAAATATAATCGACTTTGATTTTGGTAATGTGTTGATAACAAATAATTTGGTTGATAAAATTATCTTAAAGTGTTTTTATTTTACTTCTTATTTTGTAACTTAGTAAATATAATCCCACTTCTATTATAACTTTCTGATTTACTCTTTTTATTGGTGTTTATTTATTGTCTAACATTAAAATACACTATTATGAAAAAGTTATTTGAAAGATTTTATGATTTCTTTTCTCAATTTTTATTTGGAGGGAAAAATGTGCCTCACTATTAACTCAATGAATCAGTATGAGATAATTGTACTATTTGTTTAAAGAGTTGGCACATTACTATTTTCAAATTTGTAATGTGCTATTTTTATTTTTTACTGCAGGCTTTCCTCGAAAAGAGTAATATCAATCGCATTTTTTACATCGTAATTGCCAATTTTGGTGCGGCGTAATACAGTTAAATGTGAACCTGAATTCATCGCTTTTCCGAAATCGTAAGCTAGAGAACGAATGTAAGTTCCTTTACTGCAAACTACTCTAAAGTCGATTTCTGGCAGTGCAATTCTTGTAATTTCAAATTCATGAATAGTAGTTTTTCTACTTTCAATTTCTACAGATTCTCCAGCACGCGCATGCTCGTATAAACGAACTCCGTCTTTTTTAATAGCCGAAAAAATAGGCGGTTTTTGATCTATTTCTCCTAAAAACTGCTTTACCGTTTCGTGAATCAAAGCTTCATCGATATGATCTGTTGGGAAAGTCTGGTCGATTTCTGTTTCTAAATCGTACGACGGAGTAGTGGCTCCGATGTAAAAAGTTCCAGTATATTCTTTTACCTGACCTTGAAGCTCCGAAATTCTTTTGGTGAATTTTCCAGTACAAATCAATAAAAGTCCAGTCGCCAGCGGATCTAAAGTTCCGGCGTGACCAATTTTGAACTTTTTAGGAAGTCCAATTTTATTAATTAAAAGGTATTTTAATTTATTGACAGCTTGAAACGAACTCCATTTTAATGGTTTGTCAATCAATAAAACTTGTCCGTCTAAATATTCTTCAGGTGTCATTATATGATGGTAAGCGGGTGAATGAAAAAGTGAATCAATAATAAAATGATTCCAGCTAAGATTCGGTAATAACCAAAAACTTTAAAGCCATTTTTAGTTAAAAATCCGATGAAAGTTTTAATGGCCAAAAGTGCTACAATAAAAGCAACAATGTTTCCGATAACAAGCATATTAATTTGCTCGTGAGACAATTCAAATCCTGCTTTGTAATAATCGTAACATTTTTTTGCTGTTGCCCCTAACATAGTAGGAACTGCTAAGAAAAATGAAAATTCAGCAGCAGAAGTTCTTGTTAGTTTTTGTGACATACCACCTACAATACTAGCACCGCTTCGTGAAACTCCAGGAATCATTGCCAGACATTGAAATAGTCCAATTTTAAAAGCTTTTGCGTAAGTAATCTCAGTTGAAACTTCAGGATCATTTGGTTTGTTGAACCATTCGTCTACTTTCAATAAAATAATTCCTCCAATTAGAAGTGAAATAGCAACCGTAACGGGATTTTCTAATAAACCATCAATAAAATCACTTAATAGTAATCCTAAAACAACTGCAGGAATAAAAGCAACTAGAAGTTTAAAATAGAAATCAAAAGTTTGAAAGAAACGTTTGAAATATAAAATTACAACCGAAAGTATAGCACCAAGTTGAATTACAATGGTAAAAAGTTTAGTGAAATCGTCATGAGCGATTCCAAAAAATGAAGAGGCAATAATCATGTGTCCAGTTGAAGAAACAGGTAAAAATTCTGTAATTCCTTCAATAATGGCAAGAACGATAGCTTGTAATGTATTCATTTAAATTAGATTTTTAGATTTTAGTCCCGAAGCGTCGGGATAGACTTTTAGACTTTTTTAGAAAAGATTAATCTAATAATCTAAGATGTCTGAAAATTCTAAGTAGTCTAAGAAAGTCTATTTAGATTTTTTGAAAATAGAATAAATCGTAATTCCAAAACCGATTAAAACAGTTGTCGGCGCTAAACGGATACGTCTAAAACTAAAAATATCTTCGTTAAAAACATTCGGATCTTTACTTCCTCCGCCAGACATTAGAATAAATCCTAATGCAATAACAGCAATACCAATTAGTAAGATTTTATAATTGATGCCGTCAAAAAGGAATTCCTGTTTTGGCTGTGCCTGAGCTTGTTCTTTGTTATTGTTGTTGTTTTTCATTTTGTCATTGCGAGGTACGAAGCAATCTCACCCTCTTTTGAGTTTATTTTTATCTAAAGCAATCTAAAATTAATAAAGATCGTCAGTTCTTAAATTCAAGAAACGTTGTGTTGCAAAATGTGTGCTGATCCAAGTAATCAAAACACCTAATCCGAAAACAGCAACTAAAACCAAAGCGATTAAAACTTTGTCTTCTAAAATTCCTAAACCAGGGAAATTAGTTTCTACATAAATTAAAAGTGCAATCAAGGCGATAATTGCCAAACCAGCGCCCAGCATGCCTAATTTTACACTTCGCATTACAAATGGTTTACGAATAAATGCTTTGGTTGCTCCAACCATCTGCATAGTTTTGATGATAAAACGATTAGAGTGAATTGATAAACGCAGTGAACTATTGATTAATAAAACAGCAATTATAGTAAGGAAACCACTGATTATTAAAATCCACATACTAACTTTTTTGATGTTGTCATTTACCAGATTTACCAATTGTTTGTCATAAACAATATCTTCAATCATGGTATTTTTTTTTAAATTACTTTCAATCTCTAAAATGCTGTCTCTTTCAACATAATCAGCTTTTAAGTGAATGTCGTATGAATTTAATAACGGATTTTCTCCTAAAAAAGTTAGAAAGTCTTCACCAATAATGTCAGTGTGTTCTTTAGCTGCTTTTTCTTTAGAAACATAAGCAAAAGATCTAGCGAATGGTGCTCTTTTCAATTCGGTATTAAAAGCCTTTATGACACTGTCATTAGCTTCATTTTTAAAGAAAACGGTCATTGCGATTTTTTCTTTAAAATCGTTGGCCAGTTTTTTAGAATTAATAATGAATAATCCCAGTACTCCCAAAAGGAATAAAACCAAGAATACACTTAATACAACCGAAAAATAAGAGGAAATTAACCTGCGCTTTTGAAATTTATCAAAGTTAGAACTCATAGTTTGCTTAAATTATGTGGTAAAAATAATAAAGAATTTCTTTATTTAAAGTTAATAACGAACTTTTATACTATAAATGTACAATTTGATATTGAATAAAAGTTTATTTAACTGCAAACAAGAATAAGTTTTTTTAAGATTACTTATCTGAGGGCATAAAGCAGATTTTACCGCAAAGTGCGCAAAGTAATTTAAATTGTATAAAACACAAAGCTGCGCAAAGTTATAGCGGCATAAAGCTTTGTGAACTTATATGTTTTGAATCTACCGCTAAATAAAAACCTTAGCGAACTTTGCGGTTGAAAAAAACGGTGAACCTTAAAATTTACTTTCAAAAACTACATGAAATGCGACTCAATATTAAGTATTTTTAATAATTTGAATAAGTATTTTGATATTTTATTTGTTTGTCTATGAAATGCTTTGGTACAAACCACAATAAATGTAAATTTGCGGCTAATTAACTAGTGAAAAGCCTTAGAACCTTAGTCACTTAGAATCTTAGTCACTTAGAAATGAAATACAATCCAAACGAAATTGACGCCAAATGGCAAAAATATTGGGCAGAAAATCAAACTTTTGCAGCAAAAAATAACTCTGAAAAACCTAAACATTATGTACTCGATATGTTTCCTTATCCATCTGGAGCGGGATTACACGTTGGGCATCCGCTGGGTTATATAGCTTCAGACGTTTATTCTCGTTTCAAAAGACATCAAGGTTTCAATGTTTTGCACCCAATGGGTTACGATAGTTTTGGATTACCTGCAGAACAATATGCAATCCAGACAGGACAGCGTCCAGAAGATACAACACGCGTAAATATTGACGGTGGTGTAGACAAAGAAGGAAAACAAATCGCAGGATATAGAAAACAATTAGATAAAATCGGGTTTTCGTTTGACTGGAGTCGTGAAGTGCGAACTTCAAATCCTGATTATTACAAACATACACAATGGATTTTTATTCAATTGTTCAATTCTTGGTATTGCAAAAAACAAGGAAAAGCATTTGATATTTCAGAATTGATAACTGTTTTTGAAGAAAGTGGAAACGCATTAGTTGAGGCAGTTTGCGATGATAACGTAGTAATTTTTACTGCTGATGAATGGAATTCTTATTCTGATGATCAAAAAGAAAAAATCTTGTTGCAATACAGAATGACGTATTTGGCAGAAACCGAAGTAAACTGGTGTCCAGGCTTAGGAACTGTTTTGGCAAATGACGAAATTGTAAACGGAGTTTCAGAACGTGGAGGCTTTCCTGTTATAAGAAAAAAAATGACACAATGGAGTATGCGAATTTCTGCTTATGCCGAACGCTTGCTTCAAGGTTTGAATGATATTGATTGGAGTGAGTCTATAAAAGAATCACAAAGAAACTGGATTGGAAAATCAGTTGGTGCGTTGGTGACTTTTAATGTGAAAAATCATAACGAAGTTATAGAAGTGTTTACGACAAGACCTGATACTATTTTTGGAGTTACATTTATGACTTTGGCGCCAGAACATGATTTGGTGGCTAAAATTACAACTCCAGAACAAAAAGCTACTGTTGAAGCCTATATAGAAAAAACAGCAAAACGTTCTGAGCGTGAGCGTATGGCGGATGTAAAAACTATTTCGGGAGTATTTACAGGTGCTTATGCTGAACATCCATTTACAAAAGAAGCAATTCCAGTTTGGATTGGGGATTATGTTTTGGCAGGTTACGGGACAGGTGCTGTAATGGCGGTTCCTTGCGGAGACGAAAGAGATTACGCTTTTGCTAATTTCTTTAAAGGTCAAAACGGAATGCAGGAAATCAAAAATATCTTCGCTAATGTTGATATTTCAGAAGCTGCGTACGGATCAAAAGACAACGTTGAAATCGCAAATTCTGATTTTTTAAACGGATTAAATTATAAAGAGGCAACTCAAAAAGCAATTGCTGAATTAGAAAAAATTGGTCAGGGAACTGGTAAAACAAATTACCGTTTGCGTGATGCTGTTTTCTCTCGTCAGCGTTATTGGGGCGAACCATTCCCAGTTTATTATGTAAACGGATTGCCAAAAATGATTGATGCACAACATTTACCAATTATTTTGCCAGAAGTAGAAAAATATTTACCAACAGAAGATGGTCTGCCTCCATTAGGAAATGCAGCAGTTTGGGCTTGGGATACAAAACAAAATAAAGTTGTCGATACTGATTTAGTTGATAATGTTTCGATTTTTCCTTTAGAATTGAACACTATGCCAGGTTGGGCAGGAAGTTCATGGTATTGGATGCGTTACATGGATGCACACAATGAAAACGAATTTGCAAGCAAAGAAGCTTTGGCTTATTGGGAAAATGTAGATTTATATATCGGAGGAAGCGAGCACGCAACAGGTCACTTATTGTATTCTCGTTTCTGGAATAAATTCTTAAAAGATAAAGGTTTTGCTCCAACTGAAGAGCCATTCAAAAAACTGATCAATCAGGGAATGATTTTGGGAACTAGTGCGTTTGTTTACAGATTAGAAGGAACAAATACTTTTGTATCTAAAAATAAAATTGGAGATCAAAAAGTACAGCCAATTCACGCTGACGTTTCAATGGTAAATTCATCAGATGAATTAGATGTTGAAAAATTCAAAGCTTGGAGAGAAGATTATGCTGATGCAGAATTCATTTTAGATGATAACGGAAAGTATATCGTTGGACGCGAGGTTGAGAAAATGTCAAAATCAAAATATAATGTGGTAACTCCAGATGATATTTGTGATGAATACGGTGCCGATACATTGCGTTTGTATGAAATGTTCTTAGGTCCGTTAGAGCAGGCAAAACCTTGGAATACAGCTGGAATTTCTGGTGTATTTGGTTTCTTGAAAAAATTATGGAGATTGTATTTTGATGATAATGGTTTAATCGTAAACAACGACGAACCGACAAAAGACAACTTAAAATCATTGCATAAAACAATCAAGAAAGTGGCTGATGATATTGAGAATTTCTCTTTCAATACTTCGGTTTCTCAATTTATGATTTGTGTAAACGAATTGTCTTCTCAAAATTGTCATTCAAGAGCGATTTTAGAGCCGTTAGCAATTTTAGTTTCGCCATATGCGCCTCATATTGCAGAAGAATTATGGTCGCAGTTAGGACATACAACTTCTATTTCTGAAGTTGCTTTTCCAATTTTTGATGAGAAACATTTAATCGAAACCAATAAAGAGTACCCAGTTTCTTTCAACGGAAAAATGCGTTTCACAATCGAATTACCTTTGGATTTAACCAAAGAACAAATCGAAGAAATCGTAATGAAAGACGAAAGAACTCAAAAACAGTTAGATGGAAAAACTCCAAATAAAGTAATTATTGTTCCTGGGAAAATAATTAACCTAGTCGGTTAATTATTTTAAAATTCCAATATTAAAAATTCCAAATTCCAATTTTACGATTGGGTTTGGGATTTTTTTTATGCTTGTTTTTCTCGCCACGAATTCACGAATTTTATTTTTTAAAAACATATAGTTTGTCATTTCGACGAAGGAGAAATCTTCACAAGTAACTCTACAAAGATTGGCGATTTCACAAGTAACTCTACAAAGATTGGCGATTTTGATTGCGGAGCTACTCGCGAAGATTTCTCCTTCGTCGAAATGACAAGATTGAGGAAAAACTTTGCGGTTAAAAACCCGCGCAAACATTGGCGTTTTAAATTTTTTTATTAAAAATTTAAAAACTTTTGTAACATTTTAATAGTCGTCGTATCAAAAGCATGGATCCGATTTAATTAACAACTTAAAACTATTAAAAATGAAAAAGTATATTTTAATTATCGCCCTTTTATTTTCTGCATTATGCGTGAATGTTTTTGCACAAACAAAATCATATCCTTTTGAAGTTATTAAAACAGGAAAAGGAAAACAATCTATAATATTCATTCCAGGATTTGCTTCTTCAGGGGAAGTTTGGAACGAAACCAAAGCAGTTTTCGAAAAAGATTTTACTTGTTACACACTTACAATGGCTGGATTTGCCGGAGTAAAACCACAACCTAATCCTTCATTCGAAAACTGGAAAGCAGGAATTGCCGATTATATCAAAGACAATAAAATCGAGAAGCCAATTTTAGTTGGCCACAGTATGGGTGGCGGATTGGCGCTTGCAATCGCATCTGATTATCCGGATTTAATTGGTAAAATTGTGGTTGTCGACGCGCTTCCGTGTTTGGCAGCTTTGAGCGATCCTTCTTTTAAATCAAAAGAAAATAATGATTGTTCGCCAATGGTTACTCAAATGGCAGCAATGAATGAAACGCAGTTTTATGATATGCAGAAACAAACGATGCCGAGACTTTTGCAAGATTCATCAAAATTAGAAATGGTTGTAGACTGGAGTGTAAAATCGGATCGAAAAACTTTTTCGGAAGTGTATTGCGATTTCTTTAATATCGATTTGAGAGAAAGAATCTCGGCGATAAAATGTCCGTCATTAATTTTATTAGAATCTTATTTTATAAATTTAAAACCGGCAATCGAAGGGCAGTATAAAAACTTGAAAACAGCTAATTTTCAATATGCGGATAAAGGTTTACATTTTATAATGTACGATGACAAAGATTGGTATTTGGCACAATTAAACTCTTTTATAAAATCTTAAAATGGAATTCGAAGATATCTACAAAACATATTGGGATAGAATTTTTAGGCTTTGCATGGGTTTTGTAAACGATTATGACGCCGCGCAGGATTTGACTCAGGAAACGTTTATAATTGTCTGGCAGAAACTGGAAACCTTTAGAAATGAATCTTCTATTGGAACCTGGATTTTTAGGATTGCTTCTAACAATTGCCTGAGGCAGATCGAAAAACAGAAGCGTTTTCCGAAATCAGAGCTGCCTGTTCATCTTTCAGAAGAAAAACAAACCTCATTAGAACCTCAAATTCAGTTTTTATACAAATGTATTGCTGAATTACCCGAAACAGAACGTATTATTATTTCGCTGGAATTAGAAGATGTAAAGCAGACAGAAATTGCCAAAATTGTTGGACTTTCTGATGCAAATGTACGAGTAAAAATTCACAGGATAAAAGAAAAATTGACCGAAAAATTTAAAGAAAATGGACAACGATAACAATATAGATTTTAAAGACTTATGGAAAAAACAATCTGTAAGTCAGCCAGATATGAAGGATTTGCTGGCAAGAGTAACCAAGTTCAAAAAGGCAGGATTAAGAAGTTTATGGATTGTTAATATATTGCTTTTGGCTACCTGTATGTTTATTGTTTGTATTTGGATATATTATCAACCACAATTTATTTCGACTAAGATCGGAATTATTATAACGATTCTGGCCATGGTGATTTATTTATTCACCTATAATAAATTACTGAGCAAGTATAAAAATATTGAAGCCACACAAACCAATCAAGAGTATCTTCAAAATTTAATTATAATTAAAAAGAAACAACAATTTCTGCAGACCAAAATGATGACTTTTTATTTTCTGGCGCTTACAGTTGGTATTTGTTTATATATGTATGAATATGCCAGTAGAATGACGCTTTTAGGAGCTGGTTTAACGTATGGTATTACTTTATCATGGATGTGGTTCAATTGGTTTTATCTTCGCCCGAAACAAGTCAAAAAACAGCAGGAGAAAATAAATAGTCTAATTGAGAAGTTTGAAGAAGTGAACAATCAATTAGAGTTATAAAAAAAGAAGCTTCGTAATATTACGAAGCTTTACTTTTTACCAAAAAACTAAAATCTAAATTTTAAAGTAAGATTTATAGAGGAAAAACGTAAGGAGTAAGAGATAAAACAATTATTCCGTCGCTAGTTGCTGTTGCAGTTAGTTCGTTTTGCAATTTTCCGCCAACATAAATTTTACCAGTTAAAGTTTGTCCAGCAACTCCGCCATATCCGCTTGCGCTTAATGATGCTCCCATAGATTTTGCTTCAGCTGTAAATTCTTTAGTCCAAGGAAGCTTAGTAATGTCTTCATTTAGTGCGTTCCCGCCTTTTTCAAAATAAACAGTAGATAGTGTTCCTGTATAATTTCCAGTTATTTCATATTTTACATCTCTTGAAGCTGTTCCAGTGTTATTATCGTCATTGTCGCTGCTGCAAGAAACTGCTGTAAAAGCAAGAGTCAATACAATTGCTAAAGTTTTTAAAATCGATTTCATAATAAAATTCTTAAATTAATATTCATAGTCAAACAAAATTAGACCCTTACTAAAGAGATATCAATACCTGATAAAATGTATTTTTTATTACCTGATATCAGGTAAAAGAGCGGATTTTTTTTCGAAAGTCATTAAGCTTTAATAACTTTGAGTAAATACCCATTTATGAAGAAAATCTACGCCTTTATCTTTTTTTTATTTTTTTCTGCTATTTCCAATTCACAAGTAATTCTTTCATTAGATGACGATACGGTTTACATTGACAGTATTGTTAAGTTTACAAAAAATGTAAAGTCCGACAGCATTAAAAGTTTGAACAGTTTTAGACTGTCCAAATTATTTTTAATGGTTCAGGATGCCAAAAAATCCAAAGAATATCTCGAACAAGGAAATCGATTAAAAGCAAAATTTCCTTTCTTACGGGATATTTCGCTTTATTATAATGCTTACAGTTTTATTGAAAAAGGCGATATAGATGGTTTCGAAAAAGCCTTATTAGAAGCTAATGAAAAACTTAAAAAATACCGCTATAAGGAAGCATATAGAATTCGGGCAATTATACTTCAGAATTATGGCATTATGCAGCAACGCAAGAATAATGAAAATGCTTATATGCGTCTGTTGGTGAATGAAGCAATTCCTATTGCCAAAAAAAGCGGTGATTATGAGTTAATCAGCGGTTTAAATAAAGCCGTTGCCATTATTTTCATGAATAATGGCGAAAGGGAAAAAGCTGCAGAATATCTCGATCAAGCCCAAAAATATATCGAAAATACTACTAAAAAGTCTCCGACGCTGGCAGAGTCTAAAATGGAAACTTATATCATAAATGCAGAGAATTTGGTAGAACTTAAACATTTTTATGATGCTAAAAGTATACTCGATAAAGCCTTTTTGACTTTAAAAAATTATCCAGAATCAAATTTGAATGATTCTTATTTTTATGCAGAAGGGATTTATTATGCTAAACAAAATAAACACAATGAAGCATTAATAAGTTTTGAGAAAGGCATAAATTCTTCTGTAAAACATGGTAACTCTATCGCATTAAACAGATTAAAATTTGCGGAGTATGAAGTGCTTTTTAAACTCAAAAACTACGATAAAGCCAAAAGTAATCTAGAATATTTGGTGCAAAACACACCATTTATTGTTGACAAAAAAAATTATTATAAAGAATTATCTAAAGTTTATAATGCGACAAAAGAATACTCCAAAGCTTATTTGTACTCGCACAAATACAATGTTATAAATGATAGTTTGAACGATGCCAATCTGAAAAACGAAATTATAGAACTCGAGGCAAAATATAAAAAAGCAGAAAGTGAGAAAAAAATCTCTTTACTGCAGTCAGAAAATGAAAAAGCAGTTTTACAAGTCAATAATAATCGATTAAACACAATGCTTTTTGCGGCGCTTTCGTTTCTGTTGTTCCTTACAGTTTTGTTTTTATGGATTTATAATAACTATCAAAAAAAGCTGAGCTTTCAGAAAGAAGTCAATTTGCAGCAAGAATTATCAGCGCTGGAAAATCAACAGAAATTATCGATTTCAAATGCATTGATTCAAGGTGAAGAAATCGAACGAAAGAGAATTGCCAGAGATTTACACGATGGATTAGGAAGTATGCTTTCTGGCTTGAAAATGCATTTGAGTCTTGTCAACCGAGAAAATAACGAAAACAGTCCGAACATTAATGAAATGCTAAACGACTCGATTAAAGAGCTTCGTAATATTTCTCAAAATTTAATGCCCGAAAGTTTAATGAAATTGGGGCTGGAACATGCGTTGAAAGATTTGTGTGTTTCTCATTCTACTTTAGAAACTGCAGTTGAGTTTCAGTATTTAATTAAAAAATCAAAATTTCCGCAGCATTTTGAAATTATGATTTATCGAATAATTCAGGAACTTCTAAATAATGCTTTAAAATATGCTAAAGCTTCACAAATTTTAGTTTCCTGTTCGCAGAATAAAGATGTGTTCTTTATTACTGTAGAAGACAATGGAGTAGGATTTAATGTAAAACACGCCGAAAAAAGAGAAGGTATGGGATTGAGAAATATTAAAAACCGCGTCGCATTTTTGAATGGGAAACTAGAAATTGATTCGGTTGTCAATAAAGGGACTTCAGTATATATTGAATTAAAAATTTAAATCCAGACAATATAAATGACACATAAAACAGTAATTGTAGACGATCATCCGATTGTAATTTCGGGAATAGCAGGTTTGTTGTCGGATTTGGATGCTATTAAGATCGTAGAAAAATTTGAGTCGGGAGTATCTCTTTTAGAATATATCGAAGACAATAAAGTTGATCTCATCTTAATGGATATTTTCCTGCCGGTTATAAATGGCGTTGACTTGTGTAAAACCATTAAACAAAAACATCCTAAAATTGTAATTATCGGTATGAGCAGTCAATCTGAAAGAAGTCTGGTAATGCAGTTTATTCAAAATGGAGGGAATGGCTATATCTTGAAAAATGCCTCTTTTGATGAATTTAAAAATTGTATTTATAAAGCTATTGAAGGCGAAATTGTTTTTAGTGAAGAAGTAAAAACCATAATCAGCCAGCCTTTGTCTGAAGATTTAGAGCGTATTCCTGCTTTAAGCAGAAGAGAGCGCGACATTGCATTACTGTTGTCTCAAGGAAAATCGACTCAGGAAATTGCAGATGATTTATTTTTGAGTTTCTTGACGGTTCAAACGCATCGGCGCAATATTCTTCAAAAATATAAAATGAAAAACGTAGCAGAATTGATTGCTTTTCTGCTTAAGAACAATATGTTAAACTGAGACAAATTCGGTAAATAAATGTCAAAATGACATTTTGTTAAAATGGTTCATAATTTGCAGTTTGTTTTGTAAATTTAAAAATCAATCTAAAAACACTAGAAAATATGGGATCTGGATATCTAATTATTGCTGGAGCTATAATGTTGTTCAGCTGGCTGGTAAGTTCTCAGCTAAAGAGTAAATTCGAATTATATTCAAAATTGCAACTAAGAAACGGAATGAGCGGTGCTGAAATTGCCGAAAAAATGCTTGCTGATAACGGAATTACAGATGTTCGTGTTATTTCAACACCAGGTCAGTTAACAGACCATTATAATCCTTCAGATAAAACAGTAAATTTAAGTGAAGCCGTTTATAATCACAGAAACGCCGCAGCTGCAGCAGTTGCAGCACACGAATGCGGTCACGCCGTACAGCATGCAATTGGTTACGAATGGCTGACAATGCGTTCGAAATTAGTGCCAATCGTAAGCGTTGCTTCAAACTACGTACAATGGATTTTAATTGCGGGAATCTTAATGATTAAAGTTTTTCCACAATTACTATTAGTTGGGATTATCGTTTTCGCGGCAACAACCTTGTTTTCGATTATTACACTACCTGTAGAATACGACGCAAGTAACCGTGCGCTGGCTTGGTTAGAAAATAAACACATGCTGACACAAGAAGAACAGGCAGGAGCAAAAGATGCTTTAAAATGGGCTGCAAGAACTTATGTAGTGGCTGCAATTGGTTCTATTGCCACGTTGCTGTACTATATCTCGATTTATTCGGGAAGCAGGAGAAATTAATTAATTTAAATTTTCAATATTTTAAAATTCCAAATTCCAAATCTGTTAGGTTTGGAATTTTTTTATTCTTTCCGATAACGAATGAATCAGTAATACTTTTCGAATTTGGAATTTGGATTTTGAAAATTGGAATTTTAGATTGCTAAAGCTGAATCTGTCTATCAATCTGCTGATCTAAAGAAATAAAAGTTTCCGTTCTAGAAACACCTTCAATAGCTTGAATTTTGGTATTTAGCAACTGCATTAAATGTTCGTTATCACGACAGATGATTTTAATTAAAACAGACCAGTTTCCAGTAGTATAATGGCATTCTAAAACTTCAGGAATTTTTCTTAAGTTCTTTGACAGCTTCCGAATTTCGGGAAGCTTTATCCAAATAAACTCCAATAAACGCCATTGTGTTGTAACCTAAAACCTTTGGGTTTACAGTAAATTTAGACCCAGAAATAACGCCGGATTGCTCTAGTTTTTTTAATCTCTGATGAATTGCAGCACCAGAAATTCCGATTTTATTGGCGATTTGCAAAATTGGTTTTCGGGCATCGTCCATTAAATATCGAAGGATTTCTTTGTCGATACCGTCAATTTCAATTAAGAGGGAGTTGATTTTCATAACTTACAATTTGAAACTATTTTTTGTGATTTGGGTTTAGAATAGAAATCAAATGTAATTAAAATGGCTTGTAAATAGAAATTCCAATGCAAAAAATCCAAATTCCAATTTAAGAAAATCCAAATGCGTTCCAGTGGTTGAAACCACTTATTGTGTTTGATTTATGAAGTCGTTAAAACAAAAAATCCAAATCCCAGTGATTAGTTGGAATTTGGATTTTTAAAATTATATATTTCTTAAGGTTATTTTCCTTTGTTTGCTTCGGCAACGTATTTTTCTAGAGCCATTGTCATAGAAGGTGTTTCAGGAGTTGGAGCAAGAATATCAATTCTTAAACCATGATCTAAAGCTTCTTTTTGAGTTGTGCTTCCAAATACTGCGATTCTGGTGTCGTTTTGTTTGAAATCTGGGAAATTCTTAAACAGCGATTTAATTCCAGTTGGGCTGAAAAAAGCTAAAACGTCATAATAAACATCTGCCAAATCAGACAAATCGCTCATTACAGTTCTGTAAAAAATAGCTTGTGCCCAATCTACTTTAAGACTGTTTAATGTTATAGGAGCATCTGCATTTAATTGATCAGATGCAGGAAGTAAAAACTTTTCGTCTTTGTACTTCTTAATCAGCGGAGATAAATCCGCAAAATCTTTTGCTCCAACGTAAATTTTACGTTTTCTGTACACAACATACTTTTGAAGGTAAAACGCAACAGCCTCAGATTGACAGAAATACTTCAATCCTTCAGGAACTTTATAACGCATTTCATCAGCAACTCTAAAAAAATGATCTACAGCATTTCTACTTGTTAAAATGATCGCAGTGTAATGATTAAGATCGATTTTTTGTAATCGAATCTCTTTTGCGCTAACCCCTTCCACATGAATAAATGGTCTGAAATCAATTTTTATTTTGTGTTTTTGTTGGAGCTCAAAGTAAGGAGAATTCTCCACTTTAGGTTCAGGCTGTGACACCAAAATTGTTTTCACTTTCATATTATAAACATTTTCTAAGCACTCCCTTTTGTTATCCAATAATAAAGAAAATAATAAGGGGCTATTTCAAGAGCGCAAAGATATAAAATAAAATAAAATAACTTGCTGATAATTGCGTTTTGATATGTTTTAATTGAAATAAAGTAAGAGTATACACTAATACACAGGGAAATACCTATGATTATTATCGGTATGATTTGTGGAATATTATTGTAATAGAACAAAATAGCATTGATTGGAAGGATTAAAACGCCAATATATGTTCTGTAAGTTACTTTTTGTAAGTTAAAAAGTTCTACAAATTCATCAATGTTGAATGAAGTTGCTACGATTTTCTCGATTAAATACTTTCCTAAAATGAAATAAAGAAGGAAAGTTGCGATCTGAATAAACAAAACCCAATCAGTTTTAGAGGCCTGTCCAAAAATGTTCATCGTAAGCAAAATGAAAAATGCGTACGAAACAATTTGTACAAAAAATAAACCAACTGTAAAACTGCTTTTTAAATGGTTGTTGTCGCGATAAATTTTAGCATATTTATCAGAAAAAATAAGTTTACTAAATTCACTAAATCTAGTTTCATAAGCAGATTTTGTCATGGCAACAACAGCAAAGGTCAGCACAAACAAAAGTGTTGCCCAGTCTTTGTTTTCCAGAATTCGAGGATGAAGTTGTTCAATCATAGCGTTACAAAATTAGTAATTTTTTGATGCAATACTTTTATTATATATTTATTATGAATCAAATGCTATAAAAAGTTTACTTTTGCGGTGAAATTACCGAGAAAAAATGAATGATAGTATTGTCATAATTCCCACATATAACGAAATTGAGAATATAGAAAGTATAGTAAGAGCAGTACTTTCGCAGCATAAATCTTTTCATCTGCTGATTATTGATGACAATTCTCCTGATCATACTGCAAAAAAAGTGATTGCATTACAGGAAGAATTTCCAGATAAGCTTTTTTTAGAACAAAGAACCAAAAAATCAGGTTTAGGAACAGCTTATGTTCATGGCTTCAAGTGGGCTTTAGAACGCAATTATCAATTTATTTTTGAAATGGATGCCGATTTTTCCCATAACCCAAATGATTTAGAAAAGCTGTACGATGCCTGCCATTTTGGTGGCGCAGACCTTGCAATTGGTTCTCGTTATGTAACGGGTGTAAACGTTGTAAACTGGCCTCTAAGCCGAGTTTTGATGTCTTATTTTGCATCGGTTTACGTGAAATTTATCACAGGAATGAAAATTCATGATGCCACTGCAGGTTTTGTATGTTACAAACGAGAAGTTCTAGAAAAAATCAATTTGAATAAAATAAAATTTGTTGGGTATGCGTTTCAAATCGAAATGAAATACAGAACATATTGTGCAAAATTTCAAATTACAGAAGTTCCTATTATCTTTACAGATAGAACAAAAGGAGTTTCTAAAATGAGTAATGCCATTATTAAAGAAGCTATACTAGGCGTAATTTCACTTAGATTAAGAAAATTAGTCAATTCATTATAAACCAACATCATGAATAGGATTTTAATAAAAAATGCCAAAATTGTAAACGAAGGGACAATTTTTGAAGGAGATGTTTTAATAGAAAATGATTTGATTGTTGAAATTGCCGACAGCATTTCGTTAAAAACATCAGATTGTATAGTAATCGATGCCGAAGGAAGTTATTTAATGCCGGGAGCAATTGACGATCAAGTACATTTTAGAGAACCGGGTTTAACGCATAAAGGAGATATCGAATCTGAATCTCGAGCTGCTATTGCTGGAGGGATTACTTCTTTTATCGAGCAACCAAATACGGTTCCTAATGCAGTAACACAAGAAATTTTAGAAGATAAATATCAAATTGCATCTCAAAAATCATTTGCGAATTATTCGTTTATGATGGGTGCAACAAATGATAACTTGGAAGAGGTTTTAAAAACAAATCCAAAAAACGTTGCCGGAATTAAAATTTTCTTAGGTTCGTCAACAGGAAATATGCTGGTGGATAACGAAGCAGTTTTAGAAAAGATTTTTTCGAGCACACCAATGCTAATTGCGGTTCACTGCGAAGATGAAACTACAATTCAAAATAATCTTGCTGCTTTTAAAGAGCAGTATGGAGAAGATGTTCCCGTAACTGCGCATAATTTAATTAGAAGTGCAGAAGCGTGTTATATTTCTTCTTCAAAAGCAGTTGCTTTAGCAAAACGCACAGGAGCAAGACTTCATATTTTCCATCTTTCAACTGCAAAAGAAATGGAATTGTTTACGAATAAAATTCCGTTAGAAGATAAAAAGATTACTGCTGAGGTTTGTGTACATCATCTTTGGTTTACTGACGAAGATTATAAAACAAAAGGTAATTTCATTAAATGGAATCCAGCCGTAAAAACTGCCGAAGATCGTGCTGAACTTTGGAAAGCTTTGAACGACGGGCGAATTGATGTAATTGCTACAGACCACGCACCTCATACAAAAGAGGAAAAAATGCAGTCGTATTTAAAAGCTCCTTCTGGTGGTCCGCTTGTACAGCATGCTGTTGTAGCTATGTTTGAAGCACATCATCAAGGTAAAATAAGCGTGGAGAAAATAGTGGAAAAAATGTGCCACAATCCAGCTAAAATTTTCAAAATTGAAAAAAGAGGATTTATCAGAGAAGGCTATCACGCTGATTTAGTTATTGTAAATCCGAGCCTGCCTTGGAGTGTAAAACCAGAGAATATTTTATACAAATGCGGATGGTCGCCTTTTGAGAATTTTACTTTCAAATCAAGAATTACACATACTTTTGTAAACGGAGAATTGGTTTATAATAATTTCAAAGTAAAAGATACGAGAGCCGGAAAACGATTATTATTTGACAGATAAAAAACGACTATGAAGAATTTTATAGTAATAGTATTGGTTTTGTTTCTTTCTATAAGCTGCAAAAAAGAGCTAGTAAAACAGCCTGCGAAGCTTATTGAAAGAGAAAAAATGGTTGATATTATGTACGATTTGTCGCTTCTTGAAGCAATGAGGTATCAAAAGCCATTGTCTTTAGATTCGATAAACAGTGATCCAACAAAGTTTATTTTACAAAAATATAAAGTAGACAGTCTGCAGTTTGTTCAGAATAATATGTATTATGCTTCTGATTATGAAAGTTATAAAGATATGTTCGATGAGGTAAACAAGAGATTGGCTAAAAATCAAAGAGCAGCAGATTCTCTTGCAAAAATCGATGAGAAAAAAGCAGTAAAAGAGAATAAAAATAAGCCAAAGGAATTGAAGGAAGTTTCGAAAGATTCTGTCAAAAAAAGCATTCCAAAAATCAATATTGATTCTATAAAAATGGCGCAAAGAAAAAATAGAAGACAATTATAATTTTGAACTGTCTTTAATATACTGATGAATATCTGTAAAAACCGTTCCTAGAGCGGTTTTTATTTTTTCATTACTATACAAATTCTTAGAGTACGAAGCTTTTGCAGTTGCTTTGGTAATACTTCTTTCTCTAAAAAATAAGGTCGAAAATATTCCATCAGCAATCCATAAGAAATTCATAAAAAATGGTTTAGCATGAATATTTGGTCTTTTTGCATTTAATGCATCTGCAGCGGTATTTAAAAGATCTCTAAAAACAATGTTATCTGCAATTAATGTAAAACGTTCATTTATAATGATGCTTTTCATTAATTCAATAGTAGTTTTTATTACATCATCCACAGAAATAAATCCAGTACTTCCGAGTGTGTAAAACGGAAGACCGTTAGAAACTTTTTGGTAGATTTTACTGCTTCCTTCTTCAAAAATCGTCATTTTGGGCGGGCCTAAAATTACTCCAGGATTTACAATAATAACTTTTAAGCCTTCTTGTTGTCCGCGCCACACTTCCATTTCAGCACCATATTTAGAAATGGCGTAATCGCTATGTGGTTTTTCGGGATTCCAATCTGTTTCTTCGGTAATATGCGTTTCGTGTGCTGCAATATCGCCCAAGGCAGCGATTGAACTTATAAAACAAAATTTTTCTACGTTTTTGGCAATAGAAAAATTAACCATGTTTGCCGTTCCTTCGATATTTGTTTTTCTGAGTTTTTCCTCGTCTTTTGGATCAAACGAGATCAAGGCGGCGCAGTGATAAACCTGACTTATGTCGAGAAAAGCATTTTCTAAGGAAGGAACATCTAAAATATCAGCCTCAATCCAATTTATTTTTTCAAATAAATCTGGTTTTTTATAGAACTCAAAAACCGATTTTGTTTTTTCGATTTTACTTTTTGATCTATAAACAGCCCGAACATTTTCTCCATTTTCAATTAAATGAAGTAATAAATGTGCGCCGACTAAACCAGTTCCTCCAGTTACTAATACCATTTTGTAAAGATAAGTTTTTTGGTTTAAGGTGCAAAGAGACAAAGGTTCAAAGTTGCAAAGGTTTTGGTGTCGAAATAGATTTTGTAATTGACTTTTGCGATTGAAATTGATGTTGAAATTGAGTTTTACGATTGATATTGGAATTGCTTTTTGATATTGCCATTGCCATTGATTATATTTGCGCAAATTATTTTAAAAAATGAAGAATCTAGTTGAAGAATTAAAATGGCGCGGGTTATATCATGATAGTATGCCTGGAACGGAAGAACAATTACTAAAAGAGGCTACCACTGCGTATATTGGTTTTGATCCAACGGCAGATTCACTGCACATCGGAAGTATGGTTCAGATTATTTTATTGGTTCACCTAAAGAATTTCGGGCACAGACCTATCGCTTTAGTGGGTGGAGCAACAGGAATGATTGGTGACCCTTCTGGTAAATCTGATGAAAGAAATTTGCTTGATGAAGAAGCTTTGGCTAAAAACGTTGCAGGAATTAAAAGTGTCTTGTCTCGTTTCTTAGATTTTAGTTCGACCGAAGCAAATGCACCAGTAATGGTAAATAACTACGATTGGATGAAAGAATTCTCTTTTATCGATTTTGCACGTGAAGTTGGAAAAAGAATCACTGTAAATTATATGATGGCTAAAGATTCTGTAAAAAAGAGATTTAGCGGTGAAGGTGAGGGAATGTCTTTTACAGAGTTTACATATCAGTTAATTCAAGGTTACGATTTTTATCATTTATATAAAAACAACAACTGCATCTTGCAAATGGGAGGTTCTGACCAATGGGGTAATATTACCACGGGTACAGAATTAGTGCGCAGAATGGGAGGTGAAAATGCAAAAGCTTACGCTTTAACAACGCCTTTGATTACAAAATCGGACGGATCTAAATTTGGAAAATCTGAAGGAGGAAATGTTTGGTTGGATGCTGATAAAACTTCGGTATATAAATTTTACCAATTTTGGGTAAACACTACAGATGTTGATGCTGAGAAATATATCAAAATCTTTACTTTCTTAGATAAAGATACTATTGATGCATTAATTGAAGAGCATAAAACAGCTCCGCATTTAAGAGTTTTGCAAAAGAAACTGGCAGAAGAAATTACTGTTTTTGTTCACAATAGAGAAGAATTAGAAAAAGCGATTCAGGCCTCCAATATCTTATTCGGAAACTCAACTGCAGAAGATTTAAAAAAATTGGATGAAGCTACTTTTTTAGAAGTTTTTGACGGAGTTCCGCAAGCTGAAATCGCAAAAGCTGATTTAGAAAACGGATTGGAAATTATTACTGTTTTGAATGAAAAAACAGGTTTTTTTAAATCGAATGGAGAAGCTAGAAGAGCTTTAACAGCAAATTCTATTTCTGTAAATAGAGAGAAAATAAAAGAAGATTTTGTATTAACATCAAATGATTTGATTAATAATCAATTTGTTTTATTACAAAGCGGAAAGAAAAATTATTTTGTGATTCGCGTTGTTTAATCGTTTAATCGAGTAGTTGTTTAATTGTTTAATCGGAATTTTGCGATTAAATAAGAGACATTTTTATAATATCAGAAATCCGAATATTCGAAAAGAATATTCGGATTTTTTCGTTTAACGAACGATTCGTTCCGTAGGAATGTCTCATCGGTAGAATAAAAATTTGGATTTCGTTTTACGTTCCGTAGGAACGTTGACTAACAGAGAGAGTATTGTATAATAACAAGTGTCCCTACAGGACACAATGCTAAATAATATTCTTTTTTCTACCGATGAGATATTCCTACGGAATATTAAAATTATGGTTGTTATGTACTGACCAAGTAAAAAGAGATTATTAGGACTGTATTTGTTCTGGATTGGTTAATTTATTCACTGAACCAAATTTATTTTTTTGGGACTTTTGCTCTTTAACTTCTACTATGAAAAAGTATATGTTTTTTTACTAAGTTTATCATCTTAAAACAAACATAAGATATGCTTCTAATTTTATTTATTTACTGGATTTGGAAAGGCTTTACTAATCTGGCCTTAGAATATGATAAGAACAAATGGGGTTATTTCGCTATTGGAATAATATCTTATTATGCAGGAACTCTTCTTGCTGGATTTGTTGTAGGGCTTCTATCTGTTTTTATTGGAGGTTTGGATAGTATTGATGACAGTAGTTTTAGCAGTGCAGGATGGAATATACTTTTTGTACTTTGTGGAGTTCTGACTTGTTATGGAGTTTATAAATTATTAGAACACAAAGGTCAAAAAGAAAAACTACTACAGAAAAAAGAAGGTATAGAAAGTATTGGTGTAAGTGACGAAAATTAATTTTTGATTACGAGTTAATTGTTTAATCGAAAGTAAATATGATTAAACGGTTCAACAAATCAACGATTAAACTATAAAACCATCAAATTACAACCGCGAATATCAGAATTATCAAAACGTCCCAAAACCTCGAAAGAGTTGTTGGGATTTTTTTTGCCTAAATCCTGCGTAGCGATAAAAGAGCATGAATTAATATTCGCCAAGTCAATCACGTTGATGCCGCCCGTTTTTCCATCTTTCACATAAGTGAGAGCATCTTCTGGATCGCGAATTAAAATATTCATCCAAGACGGACATTCGAAAACACCTTCTCCTAAAGAATAAGCCTGCGCTAAAAGTTCTGTCATTCCGTATTCTGAATGAATAGAAGAAACGCCGAAACCTTTGCAAAGCTGTTCGTGCAATTCTTCTCGGATCATTTCTTTGCGTTTTCCTTTCATACCTCCAGTTTCCATTATAATGGTATTTTGAAGATTGAATTGATGTTTTTCGATCAAATCTAATAAAGCGTAAGTCACGCCAATTAAAATTACATTTTGACCCGAATTGTCCAGTTCAATTAGCTTTTGGGTAAGTTCTCCGTAGTTGTGTAAATAAAACCCACTTTCTGGCTGATTAGAGAGTTTAATTAAGTCATCGACCATATAGATTAAAGAAGATCCTTCACGTTCCAAATAAGACGGCAAAAGGGCTAAAACTACATAGTCTTCTATATTGCCATAAAACTGAGAAAATCCTTTGCGATAACTTTCTTCGTAAAGCGTAACATCTGTTACCAAATGCCTGCTTGTAATCATTCCAGTAGTACCGCTGCTGGTAAAAGTTACTTGCGCGGGATCATTGTTTGAAACTACTTCGTGGCTTTTAAAAAATTGAATAGGTAAAAATGGAATTTGCTGTAATGATTTTACCTGTTGCGGATTAACTTTTAGGAAATCACAAAAATCGCGATAAACCTTATTGTTTTCGTGCTGAAAACGAAACACTTTTAGAGCTATTTTTTCAAATTGTTTCTGACTCGAAATCGTAAATATATCGCTGGCTGTGATCAAAACTTTTTTTTTTGCAAAGATATTTATTTTTTAGTCGCAGTCACAGTTTTCAGTTGCAGTTTGTAAACTGAGAACTGTGACTGGGACTGGAAACTAAAAAAGCTCCAATGGAGCTTTATCTTATAATGAGTTTTCGGGTTGCAGATGCGTTTTGTTCGCTTATCTTAATGATATAAACCCCTGAAGGTAATTCGGCAACATTTAATTCTCTAGAGGTTAAATGTGCTTGCAGTACTTTTTTGCCTAAAATATCAAACACAATAATTTCTTTCTCTAAATCGTTTTTAGAGGATATGTACACTTTACCATTAGTAACAGGGTTAGGGTACAAGCTTAATCCCTCAATAGAAGTCGATTCTTGAGTTTTTGGTAATTGCTTGCTGTCTTGCGCCGAGACGCTCACAGTAAAGAAAAATGCCAATAAGAAAGTAATATAAAAGTAGTTTTTTGCCATCGCGTATATTTGGATATTGTAAATATACAAAAAAAATTACAAAAAGTGCGCCAAAAAAAAACATCCTAAATATTTAGGATGTTTTTAACATTATGTGTTCGAAGTTATTAAGAATGTTATTTTGATAATAACTTGATTTAGCAAAAAAAGCTGTCTGAAATATTTCGGACAGCTTTTTTGTTTTTTATGATCTAAATTTGGATTATTTAGTCCAGTTAGCCCAAGTTGGTAAGTCAGCACCAGCACCAGCACCAATTGCACCAGTAGTTGTTCCAGACAATTTAGGACCAGTTACATCAGTGATCTGAGCTCCAAAAGTATAGTTTGTGATAGTAAAGTTACCAGCAGCAATATTTGCAGTTGCACCAGCATCTGTAGATAATTTAGCAAGAGCAGCAGGCATATCGTTAGCAACATATAAGTTTGTGTAAGCTTGTTTGCCACCACCTTCTTTGTAGTTGATTGCTTTTTCGTCAGCTGTAAAAGTAGCACCACCTTTAATGATAGAGATGTTAGTTATTTTAGCGTTAGTCATTGGAACAGCCCCACTTGGATCTTTAGCGTTAGTAGATCCTTCAACTCCTGCTTTACTTACACCTTTAATGTAAACGTTTGTAGCAGTACCTTGCCATCCGTCAGCAAAATCTAAAGAATCATCATAAGAGTTTATGATTGTTAAGTTAGTAGCATTTACTGCTCCACCGAAAAATTCGATTCCGTCATCACCACTTTCGAAAGTGTAGATGTCAGACACTATAGTTCCAGAACCTACTCCGAAGAAAGAAACTCCATTGTATTCTTTTTCAGAAGTGTATTTAGAACCTGTGTAAGAAATTTTCAAGAAGTTAATATTTCCAGAAGAATCTGAATTGTCATTTCCTCCGTAGCTTAAACCACCTACTTCAGAAGTACCATTGTCTCCAGTATTTACTTTACCATTACCAGCGATAATTAATCCACCCCAGTCACTTTGAGCAGGAGTTGCTTTTCCAGATGTCATAATAACTGGTTTCGCAGCTGTACCATTGATGTTAATTTTAGCGTTTCTTTCTACAGCAATATATAAAGAAGTTGCTTCTGCAGTAGGAGAACTTTTAATTACTGTCCCAGCAGGAATTACTAAAGTAGCTCCACCTTTAACAACTAAACCTCCAGTTAAAGTATAAGTTTGAGTAGGATCTAAAGTTACAGTACCGTCTTTAATCTCTCCTTTTAAATCGTCAACTTTTAAAACAAAAGAACTGTTGTTTGTGTCTTTGTTATCATCAGAACTACAGCTTGTTAAAGCAAGTCCTAATATTGCAGCCATTGCAAATAAACTTTTTTTCATTTTTGTTGTGTTTTATTGTTTTATTTATTTAAGGCAAAGTAAATGAACATATGTTTTTGCTGAGTTAAGACGATATTAACAATCTATTAAGTATGATGGGGTAAAACCGTACCGTCTTAATATAAAATTTACATTGCAATTTTGGATAAAAAAAAGGTGATTAGTATTGTCTAATCACCTTTTATAATTTATTGAAAATATCTCTCTTAGAAAGTGTAGTTTAAAGTAAGTCTTAGATCTGAACCAGCTTTGTATGAAGTCACTATAATGTCACCAATAGCTTCTTTTCCTGGTACTTTCCCTTGCTCTTGTACACGCTCGAAAGTTGGGTTTAAAATGTTGTTGTAAATAAGACCTAATTTTAAGCTTTTAGTCAAACTTGTGTTCAAGATAAAATCTAATTTATTCACAGCTTTGTCAACCATGTTTCCAACTCTTGAAGTTCCAATTACAGCAAGTTTATCTGAGAAATAAGAGTAAGATACTGTTGCTGAAATATCCTTACTTTCTGTAAATTGATTTAAGAATGAAATGTTAGCATTTGCTAAGAAGTTAGAAGCTCCGGTTAATTTACTTTCAGTAAATGTAAAGTTTGCTCCAAAATCATTTTCATTGTTTACTTTATCATTGCTTAGATCTTGGTTTGTGTATAAGTATGATCCGTTTGCATCAAAAGAAAGTTTTGTTTTTAAGTTATCATTTTTTTCAATTTCAAAAATGTCTTTTCTAAATTCTACTTCAACCCCTGCTACTGTTCCTTTATCTCCTGTATTTGCATATGAAATGTCATTTGAAGACGAATTCAAGAACATTTCGTTGATTGGATTTTGAATGATTTTTCCAAATGCAGTTACGGAGATTAACTCACCTGCTTTCGGGAAAAATTCCCATCCTAAATCGAAATTATAATTTGTTGAAGCATATAAATTAGGGTTTCCTTCGTATGCTTGTGCTACATCTTCGTAAATAATTGGCACTTTTTCTTTAAACTGAGGAAGCGTATATGTTTTACTAGCAGAAAACTTTAAGTTTTGCTTGTCTGTTAATGTATACTTTGAAATTAAACTTGGTAAGATATTAAATTTAGAGTCATTTGAACTGTCTCCGCCTGGAACTGTTGTTGTGATATAGTAAACATTCTGAGTCAGTTGCTCTAATCTTGCACCTAATATCACACTCAATCTTTCAGTTAAAGAATATTGAACATTCAAGAATGCAGCATTGATATCTAAGTTTCCATTATATTCTTGGTGGATTCTATTTGAGTAAGATGAACCCCAGTGTGCAGGATCTAAATAGTTGTCTACGTGGTGAATATCTTCTTTAGGAAAAGAAATTGTGCTTCGGTCTGGGAAGAACGAATATTGTTCCATGTCGTAATCTACATCCTTAAATTTTCCTGAATAACCAACAGTTACCTTTCCCTTATAAGTATCATCACTGCCTTTTTTGAAGTTATAAGTAAGCGCAACATTTGCAGCGATTTCATTTTCCTTTAAATCTTGAAAAAATCGGTGATTATTGATGTTCGAATTAGTAAAGAAAGTATAGTCTATCGCATTTGGAGCATATACAAAAGAGTTTTGCATACGATCTGGAATTGCACTGTTAGAAATACTGTATCCTACTCCCCAATTTAAATTCCACTGATCGTTGAATTTGTTTTTTCCTGTTAATTGGTTTACAATTAATTGAGTTCTTTCAAAAGTTCCACGTTTAATAAAACCAGTAATTTGTTGAGTAGCATCTCCGCCACCGTCAAAATTTTGATTTGTTCCTTCGTACTCACTGTAATCCTGATCACTTGAATTTAAGAATAAAGAAGTAAAGAAGATCGAGTTTTTATTATTGATTTTATAATCAGCTGTACCCATAACAGTTGTTGTAGTGTTATGTTTGTAAGCCGTTCTAACAAAGTCAGAAAAGATATCTCCGTCAGAAGTAATTCCTCCTCTGCTGTAACCTTCAGTATATTTGTTTTTTGCACTGAAAGATCCTGTGACAAATGTACCAATTGAACTTTCGTCATTGATATTAAATTTCTTTCCTCCAGATAATGTGTAAAAAGCATTTAATACATTTTTGTTCTCTTGTCTATCCCAGCTTGTTGTATAACTATAAGGAAGTAAAGGAGCATCAGGAATACCTACTTTTTTAAATCCAGTGTAAGACGGTCCGTCTTGCAGGTAAAAATGATCTTGTCCTAAAACATTTGTGTTTGCTCCAGTACCGATAGAAAAAGTAATAAAAGGGCTTCCGCTGAATTTTTTAGCGCTGATGTCAATATTAGCTCCTCCAAAATCGGCATAGTTTTGAGCTTCAAAAGTTTTGCTGATTCCAATATTATCTACAATGTTTGTAGAGAAAATTTCTAAAAGAATGTTTTTGTTTGCCGGATTGTTTGATGGTAACGGAAGACCATTTAAAGTAGTTACATTGTAACGGTCACCTAAACCTCTAACAAAGACATTTCCTGAGTCATCTTGTTTAGAAACTCCACTAACTTTTGCAACTGCATTAGCCACATCATTAACTCCTTTTCTAGCTATTTCCTCAGCACCAATTGCAGCTTTAAAAGAAACTGCGTTTTTTTGATCTAATAATAATGCCGATTCTTTTTGTTTGTTTACTGTTGCAGATTTTACTACAACATCCTTAAGTGTATAACTTCCAGAAGAAAGAGTTTGATTGATAACTACAGTTTCATTTGCTTTTACAGCAACTGGAGTTTCTACAGATTCATATCCTAAAAAACTAAAAATAAGAGTATAATTTCCTGGATTTACGCTCAACGAATATTTTCCGTCTACGTCAGTGTTTACGCTAATATTTGTACCTTTAACTAAAACATTAGCAAATGGTAAAACTTCATTGTTCATTTCTTTGTCGGTTAGAACTCCAGAAATTGTACCTTTGTTTTGCGCGATCGAAATCGTACAGATAAATAATGCAATAAAGAGAAATCTTAAATTGAATTTCATTTCAGTGTTGTGTTTAATTTATTTTTGTGCAAAGAAATAACTGCGCCGTGAAGTCCATGTTACGAACTTGTTATGTTTTTGTGTGCTAAAGATTATCAAATTGTTACCAGATTAAATTACCGTTAACACCAATTTTTAAAGGTTCTTTTGTTAGTATATTTACCCTGTGAAATAAAAAACATCGGATAAATAATTAAAAAGATTTGATGTAAAAATCTCAATTTTTGCTATTTATGAAAAAAACACAAACTAAGATTTTATTAGTTGACGACGAACCGGATATCTTAGAAATCGTTGGCTATAACCTTGCTCAAGAAGGCTACCAGATTGTTACAGCTTCTAACGGAAAAGAAGCTATAGCAAAGGCTCAGAAAGAATTGCCAGAATTAATTATTATGGATGTGATGATGGCAGAAATGGACGGAATGGAAGCGTGCGAGCATATTAGAAAAATTCCTGAATTAAATAATGTTATCATAACATTCCTTACAGCAAGAAGTGAAGATTATTCTCAAGTAGCTGGTTTTGACGCTGGTGCTGATGACTATATTACTAAACCTATTAAACCAAAATTATTGGTATCGAAAGTAAAGGCTTTGTTAAGAAGGTTAAAAGAACAAGAAGTGGTTTCAGATACTTTAAATGTAGGCGGAATCGAGATTAACCGTGAAGAATATAAAATCATAAAAGGCAATGTAGAAATTGCTCTGCCAAGAAAAGAATTCGAATTATTTTATTTGTTAGCTTCAAAACCTGGAAAAGTTTTTAAAAGAGATGAAATTCTGGATAAAGTTTGGGGTAACGAAGTTGTAGTTGGAGGAAGAACAATTGATGTTCACATCAGAAAACTGCGCGAGAAAATAGGCGAAGACCTTTTTAAAACTATAAAAGGAGTTGGTTATAAATTTGAAGTATAAACAGTCAATAAAAATTTGAACCATATAAGTGATATAATTTCATTTAAATTATAGAACGTACTTTTGGTTATACTATACTAAGTTCATCTTTGTCAAAGTTCAAACTTTGATAAGATGAACTTTTTAAATTCTTATTTTTATGGTAAGAATTATGAGCTTTGAATTTAAATGAACTTATATCACTTATATGATAAAACATAATAATCTCTTAATGGTTAAATATTATCAATGAAAATTAATTTTAAAAAAACATACAAATTTGCTATAAAATCGGCATTGTATATTAGTCTCTTCTCGACTGGATTTGTGCTGATTCTAATGTCTTTATTTTATAAAAACCAACTGAAACATCAAGTAGCTTTTGGAATAATTTTCATTATTGCGATTTACATATTCTCGTTCTTGGTTATACAATATCGCGTAGAACGTTTCATTTATAGAAGAGTAAAGAAAATTTACGATGAGGTTTCGTTATTAGAATCAACAACGCTTATCAATCAGCCAATTAATACTGATATGGAAACGCTTTCGCGGGAAGTGAAAAAGTTTGCAACCGATAAAAAACTCGAAATCGAAATGCTCGAAATTCGCGAACAGTACCGAAGAGAGTTTTTAGGAAACGTGTCGCACGAACTTAAAACGCCTTTGTTTACCGTACAAGGTTATGTTTCAACTTTACTTGATGGCGCAATGGATGACAAACACATTCGTAAAAAATATTTAAAACGTGCCGAAAAAGGTGTAGAGCGTTTGATATATATAGTTGAAGATTTGGATATGATCACCAAATTAGAATCGGGCGATTTAGATCTAAATATGACCGATTTTGATATCGTTGAGCTCATTCAAAATGTTTTTGATTTATTGGAAATGAAAGCCGATAAAAAGAAAATCAAATTGGCATTTGAAAGTAAAAATGTGCAGTCAGTTATCATTCGCGGAGATCAGGACAGAATTCAGCAGGTTTTAGAAAACCTAATTGTGAACTCCATTAAATACGGAAAAGAAGGCGGTTTAACAGAAGTCGGAGTTGTAAACTTAACCAAGAAAAAAGTCTTGATTCGTATTAGCGATAACGGAGAAGGAGTTGAAAAACAAAATATTCCAAGACTTTTTGAACGTTTTTACCGAGTTGATAAAAGCGGAACCCGTTCTGAAGGAGGTTCTGGTTTAGGATTAGCGATTGTAAAACATATTATTGAAGCGCATAAAGAGAAGGTTTATGTAGAAAGTGAGTTCGGAATTGGTTCAGAATTCTCTTTTACGCTCGAAAAAGCATTTAAAAATCAAAAAACAGACGTTAAAAAATCGTAACGTCATTTTTGCTGAAAGCCCTAAAATGAAGGTGTTTAACAATAAATCAACATTTCGTTTTGGGCCATAACATTAAATTTTTATTATAGTAACATCTGGTTAATGATTTCTTAACATAGGTGCTCCATCTTTGCATCCTGAAATTAAGGGAATTACAGAACTAATGATAAAAAGAAAAATAGCAGCCATTTTATTGCTGATAACTTGTGCCGCTAATGCGCAGGAAACAAACAAACAAGAACTAAATAAACAGGATGTAAAAAACGAAGTAATGCGTATTTTAGATTCTATCAACAAAGCAAAACTTCCGGAGACTAAATCTGGAGGAGGAGTTGAAGAACATTGGTATGACAGAATCTCTTTAAGAGGTTATGCGCAAATCAGGTACAACGGACTTTTTTCTACAAACGACAAAGTTTCCTGCGATCAATGCGATAAATCCTGGGGAACAACTTCTACAGCTCCAGATGCAAAAGCAAATAATGGACTTTTTATCCGCCGTGCGCGTTTAGTGTTTTCGGGTCAGGTTCATCCAAATGTATTTTTCTATTTCCAACCCGATTTTGCGAGTTCGCCAAGTACAGGAATTCAAAATTTTGTACAAATTCGTGACCTTTATTTTGATCTTTCTTTTGATAAGAAAAAAGAGTACCGAGTTCGTGTTGGGCAGAGTAAAATTCCATATGGATTTGAAAACATGCAGTCAAGTTCACAGCGTTTGACTTTAGACCGTGCCGATGCTATAAATAGTTCAATAGCAAATGAGCGTGATTTAGGGATATTTTTTTACTGGGCACCAGCCGAAATTAGAGAGCGTTTTGCGATGCTGGTTAGAGATGGCTATAAAGGTTCGGGTGATTTTGGTGTATTTGCTTTTGGAGTTTACAATGGGCAGATTGCAAATAAACTGGACGGAAATAGAGATCTAAATGTGGTTGCAAGAGTAACGTATCCATTTGTAATTGGAAGTCAGATTATCGAACCAGGAATTCAGGCTTACACAGGGAAATGGGCTTTTACGGGAGAAATATCATCTGGAGTTATAGTAAACGATCCGCAGTATGTAAAAGACCAAAGGGTAGGAGCAACATTTGTTTTATATCCAAAACCATTCGGAATCCAGACAGAATATAACATCGGAACAGGACCTCGATACAATCCACAAACCAATACAGTTGATGAAACAGATTTGAACGGAGGATACGTTTTATTAAACTACAAATGGGACATCGAAAAACAACATGTTTATCCTTTCGCCAAATTTCAATATTATGACGGAGGAAAAAAATACGAGAAAGATGCCAGAAGTTATGTGGTTAGAGATTATGAATTAGGTGTCGAGTGGCAGCCAATTAAAGCTTTCGAATTAACAGCATCTTATGTAATTGCAGACAGAACTTTTGAAGACAGTGCACTCCCAATAAACAGACAGAAAGGAAACGTTCTAAGATTACAAGTGCAGTTTAATTTCTAAAAGAATAAAAATAAATCCCTGTTAATCAGTGATTGCGAATAAAAATCCGTTTAATCTGTGTTCTAATTTTGACGCATATTAAACGGATTCTCTATAGTAAAGACATGGATAAATACGGATTTTTAATGAGAATTATTCTCGAAAACAGTAAATAAGGAATCCCAGTCGATATTATTTTCAAATTGGGACAATCCTTTAAAAGACTTTACTTTTGATAAATCTTCAATAGTAAAGTCGTCCTGCATGGCATACGGTACTAAATTTTCCTCTTGAAGTTTTATCGCCAGATATTCTTGTTCATATTGACCAGGAGTTGGAATAAAAAAAGCTTTTTTACCCAATTTGGCTAAATCCATTACAGTAGTATAACCCGAGCGGCATAATACAAACTCACTTTCGTTAAAAGTTTGTTCCAGCTGTTTTGAGTTCATGAAATTATAATACGTTATATTTCCTGCCTGCCATTTTTCCTGTGATTTTTGAATAATTCCCTGTACAAAAACTACTTTACCAGGATATTTAGCTGCTTCTTTCTGCAGCTTTTCATCTAAGTAAGTACGCTGCGGCTCAGGTCCCGATAATATAATCATTAGATCATATATTTTAGGAGTATCCTTTTTCTTCATGCGGCTCAGCGGTCCAATATATTTTAAATTGAGTTCGTTGCTTTTAAGATGACCTAAATCTCCAGTAAGATTTACTTCATCATTTGTATCAGGAACCCAGCATTCAGTATATTTTTTAATAAAATGCTGATGACATTTACTCGTAAACCAAGTAGTATTGCCAGTCATCACATTCAATTGATGCGTCATAAAAACAGAAGGCACTTTTTTGCTGAAAACCCCTAATCTGTTGTCTGAGATTATACCGTCAATACCGTATTTTTTGATCCAGCTATTGACCATTTTTTTCTCATCTAAAATAGCAGTAATCATTTTAGGAAGATTTTTGATCAGCTTCCATTTAAAGTTTTTACCATTCTTTGCATATTCAATATGATAAGAAGGCAGTTCTAAAGTTTGTATATAAGGAAACTCTTTTCGCAGCAAAGCCAAAGCAACACCATCTGAAGCGATAATGGGAATATAATTATTCTCCTGAAGCGCTTTAATGATGGGAATGCATCGAGTTGAATGGCCAAGTCCCCAATTTAATGGAGCTACTAAAATAGTTTTATTCGCAGAATAATCAATGCTCATTTTTAACGCTTTTTAAAAACGAAGATAAAGAAATATGTTTTCTATGTTATTTTAAGGATATTACTAAATTATTAACTCAATATTTTTTTTAAGGTTCTAAGATGCTGAGGTACTAAGGTTCTGAGTATTTTTTTTATGAAAAAAAAAGCCGAACAATAGTTCGGCTTCAAATAGTGTTTCTTAGATTCTCAGAACCTTAGTGCCTCAGCACCTTAGTCTCTCAGAACCTTTTAAACTAATCCTGAATATAAGTTTTATTACCATTTTTGTTAATATAGTATTTACCGCCTCTTGGTCCAGTATATACTTTTTTGCCATTATATTCACCTGTAACTTTATCTGGAACAGCTGGTGCTTTTTCATTTGTTTCCTTCAAAGTCTTTGCAGCTGATTTTTTTGTAGCGTCAGCTTTTGCCTTAGTTTTCTTTGCATCAGCTTTTACATCGTCAGCTTTTGCAGCTGTTTTTTTAGCATCAGATGTAGCTTTGTCTGCTGTTTTTTTAGCTTTGTCAGATTCAGTTGTTGCTTTTTTTGCATCGCTTTTAGCTTTAGCAGCTTCCTTGTCTGCAGTCTTTTTTGCTTTATCGGCAGTTTCTTTTTTTGCTTTTGCCGAAGCTTCTTTCGCATCGTCTGCTGCTTTTTTAGACTTTGAAGCTTCTTTTTTTGCATCAGCTGAAGCTTTATCTGCAGTTGATTTTGCTTTTTTTGCTGAAGCTTCCGTTTTGCTTTTCGCAGTTTTTGCTGTTGTTTCCTGAGCGTAGAAATTAGAGGAGAAAACAACTAAAAAACAGATTATTACTAATTTTTTCATAAGGTTATATGTTTAAATTCAAACTAAAATTAAACAATTTTTTGTCATCTTTTTCGCAGGTCATTAAAAATATGCACGAAGCTGAACATTTCCTGTATGAATCGTATTTCCTGTTTCGCTTTTACGGCCCTGATAATTTAAATTAACATCTAAGAAAGACGTAATATTCTTTTGCAGAAGAAGTTTCCAAACTAAATTTGATCCAGCCTGCAGTCCTTCAAGCATCTGAAAACCGACAGATGAAAATTCATTTCCATTAAATTTATTTTCATAAAAAGAAAATTCTCCATTTACGGTTACTTTCTTTTCGCCTGCATAAGAAAAAGAAGTTCCAATTCTATTTTGTTTTAAAGTTTCAAAATTGCCAATTTGATTCTTCTTGTTTTGAAGCTCATAAAAGAAATCCAATTTGGTGTTTTTAGAAAACAAATAACTAATTTTTGGGGCGAGCTGCCAGCCATTAATGTCGTAATTCTTCTCAGTAAAATCTTCAGAAACCAAATCAGTTTTTATGGTTTTGCTTAAAAAGATTAAACAGCCAGCTTTTTTGATACAAATGAGTATATTGAAGCTGATGCGAATAATTGCGGACATTTTGCGAACCTATAGAAAGCAGACTTTTGCCTTTATTTACCAGATAAGAATATGTAACAGAATGTTTTTGCCGGCCTCGATTGTAAAACAAACTGTTTCTAAAACTCGAATTCAATCCTAAAATATTTTCTTCTGAAGAGTCAAACGGATTAAGTTCCAGCTTTTCGCCTTCACTTTTTATTTTTCGATCCATTATAAAGGACGTTTGATTATAAAAATAAGACAAAAGCTTTTTAAAACCTTTTTCATTCTGCCATTGCAGCGGATTCAATGTCAAAGACTGCGAAAACTTATTTTGGTTGGTTTTAATATAAATCTGGTTCGGTAAAAAGATTCGGACATATTTTGCCTGATCTTGAAAAACTGCAACTTCAAATTCCTGTAATTCCTGAATTCCGTTTCCGTTATAATCATTCCAAGTATAAACTCCCTGTCCGGTTGGAACTTCAACATACGTAAATTCCTGTTGTGCAATAGTTCCAGAACTTGTTTCGTAAGCTGTTCCAATCTGCATTAATTGATTGAAAAAACGATCATTATATAAAACTCTAGAATTTAATGAAGGCTCATTTTTTCTTGTGTTGTCTGTAAAATCTAAATTTCGATAACTTGCATAAACTGCTAAATCAGTTTTTTTGTTTTGAATCAATTTCGACTTTAAATAATACGTCTGCGAATTATTAACGTGCTGCAGAAATCCGTTTTGTAAACTATCATTTCTCCTTTGCAAAAAGCCTATTTCCACAAAAACTTTAGTACTGTCGCCTCTTCCTGTAAAAACGCCATATTCTGAGAATCTTTGGCTTAAAGCCGAAAACTGATTGGTAATTTTATCTTTTTCCTGATTGTCTTCTAATTGCATACTGCCTCCAATCCAGTTTTTACCAAAATGATATTTGGTTCGGGTTTGGTTTCGAATGAATTTTGAGGTTGAAGCAGTTGCATCAGAATTTAAAAAACTCCCATTGTTTTCGATCGTCCAGTTTTTTATTTTAAAAAGAGCCGTTGTTGTATGTCTGGATCCCGTGTAACTTTCGCTGAAATCTAATTTCTCAAACTGATAATTTATTAATCCTATATTAGAAGTTTCCTTTTTAGAATATAAATCAAAATTTAAACCTGTAACCAGCAGACTTTGATTGCCCAAAAGTGTTCCCGTTAAGTTCCAGTCGCGGTTAAATTCAATATTATATAAACGCTCAACCGATTTGAAATTTTGCTGCACATATTGATAATTTCCAAAAACATCTAAATTCCAGCTTTTGGAGAAAAGACGTTTTTTAATATTTGTTTTAAAAGCAACGCCTTCATTATTGCCATCATCAATTTTAGAAAATAAATTTTGATCGTTATTGCTCACAGCCAATTCAAAATCGACTAAAGTTTTCTCGTCCGGATTATATTTTCCTAAAAAAGTAGCAACCTGAAGTTTAATTGGTGCTACAAGCTGTACAATTGGCTCATAATTTCCTTGCAGAACTCCATTAACAGGCGCAACATATTGATAAATTCGTTCGACAGAATTGTTGTTTTGAATGATATAATTTCCAGCATTTGCACCAACAAGACTAAATCTTACATTGTACAGAACATCGGCTGGATTATTAGAATATTCATAAACTTCCACTGAATTTACCAATGTTTTTTTATACAAGATTTTGTTGTCGGCATAACTATCTTCGTAGGCAGAAGGCGCTTTCATTAAATTGATGTTATCTCCAGCTTCACTCAAAATCTGGACTTGTGCTGTAGAAAGATTTTGCTGCAAAGGCTGATTTTTCATGTCATTTTCAGAATAGACATAACCGCCAAAACTCCAGTTTTTATTTTCGTGTGTGGCGCCGGCGTATGTTACCAATCGATTGTAATTTCTTTCAGAATACTGGTATTCTACATTAATCCTCATTTCAGAAGTTATGGTGAAAAGAGAAGTAAAAACAATTTCTCCCGCATTATAATCAATTACATAATCGTTGTTTTCGCCGCGTTTTAACAAAACACCGTTTACGTAAACACGTTCTGAACCTGAAATAACCAAAACATATAATTCACCATTTTGACCTTTTAATTTATACGGACCTTGATTTCCTTCCTGACCTATAAAAGTACTTTTAGCATATTGTCCTTTTACAAAAGCAACTGATGCAAAAACATTGGTTTTACTTTTTTCGGTATCAAAATCAAAGCTGGCAGAAATTCCCTGAACCTTTTTATTGAAACTTAAAAATTGTGTTTTCCGATTCTCTAAGAAAACATCGCCTGCGCGAATATTCCAATCATCACTGAAAAGTTCCATGAAAATATTATCGAACTGATCCAGCTTTTGCGAATAACCGCCATCCTGCAGGGGAATATTATTGTCTTGAAGAGAAGCTCTCAAGCTGACTTTATCTGAAATTTTACCCGTAATCTGTAAATCTAAATTGGAATTTAAAACCGTGCTCTGATTATTCCCAACTGTAATGCCTCGCGTAATGCTTCCAGAAGTGTTCAAACCATCAAAAGGCGTTACTTTTTTAGCATTTGCATTATTATCAATTCGGTACAATTTTTCGGTTCCAACGTCGCTGCTTACAATCTGATCCGATTTGTAAAGACTGTATTCTTTGGTTAAGAAATCTGGATATTTTAGATAATTGACAATTAAAGTGTCAGAAGCAGATTGGAATTTTTCATTTAAAAGTAAAAAGCCTTTTTGAAAATCAATTTTGTAGAAAGTCGAATCAATCGGTTCGTTTTTGGTATTTAAAAGCTCGAAGAAACTGGAATTAATACTCACTTTTTCCAGCCGAATGGTGTCTTTTGAGGTTACTATTTTTTTGGTTTTGTACAGCGATTCAGTTTCCTGAGCCTGAAGCGCAGAAAAACAGATGAAAACCGTCAAAAACAGTAATTTTTTCAACATAATACTTTAACTCTGAAAAGTCAAAAGTAGTATTTATAATTGGGAAAAATAGAAACAGAAATTTTGAGTTTTTAAAATGATGAAGTGCTTTGTTTTTCTTCATTTTTTTCGTTTCTCAATAGTTTCTTATAAGTTATAAAAACTGCAATAAATGTTAAGAAAGGACCAATTGAATTTCTGAAATCTGAAAATGAAATGTCATTTACATTTTCTTTTTTTAATATAGGACTTAAGTCTATACCAATGAATATGATAATGAAAACAAGTAAAAGGACTATTGTGAATTTTTTGGTTATCATATGATGAGATAAATTACTTTATACTTTGTGATAAAACTACTAAATATAATTAAAAAAAGGCTTCATCAATTAAGATGAAACCTTTTATAATGAATTGAAATAATTAACGCTTAGAAAATTAATTTAGTTCTTTAGTCACAATCTGCATCGTTTCGCGGCTGACTTGTTTTAATAAAACTTCTTTGTTGGCCTCAACAGTATGAGCAGCGTCTTCATTAAAGTGACGGATAGTGTAAAGTGTTACATTTTCATTGAAATCAACTTTGAATTTTTTCGAAAGAATCGCATTCAAATCGTTGAAATTTCCAAATTTATCTTCCACACAAACAGAGAAACTAATCGCAGAATTCTGAATCAAGTTCACTTTGATTTTAAATTCATGGAATAATCCAAAGATCTCACTGATATTTTCTTCCATTATAAAAGAAAAATCAATTGATGAAAGCGAAATTAAAAGCTGTTCTCTTTTTACAATAAAACATGGATATTGTGGTTCCAAATCAACTCCTTTAGAAACACAAGTTCCTTTTAATAACGGATTGATAAAAGATTTAACGTATAACGGAATTTCTTTTTTCTGTAATGGCTGTAATGTTTTTGGGTGAATTACCGTCGCACCGTAAAACGCTAATTCGATAGCTTCACGATATGAAATTTGGTTTAATAAACTCGCATTTTCAAAATAACGAGGGTCGGCATTCATAACTCCAGGAACATCTTTCCAAATTGTAACACTTTCAGCATTTAAGCAGTAAGCAAAAATTCCCGCAGTATAATCAGAACCTTCACGGCCTAAAGTTGTAGTGAAATTATTTTCGTCTGCACCCAAAAATCCCTGAGTAATATTTAATGTTTTTCTAGGAACATTTTTGCTGATAAGCTGTTGTGTAGTTTCCCAATCTACTTCTGCATCTCTATAATTTGCATTTGTTTTGATGAAATTACGAACGTCAAGCCATTGCGTCTGAATTCCCATGAAATTCATGAAATGACTTAAGATATTAGTCGAAATTAATTCACCAAAACTTACTACTTGATCGTAAACAAAGTTATAGTTTGGAGATTTATTATGCGATAAAAAATATTCCAATTCAGCAAACTGCGCATTTACGGCAGCAAAAACCTCATGTTTTTCGTCTTCAAATAAATCTAATAATATTTGATTGTGATATTTTTTTATTTCTTGTACAGAAGAACTTAATTCTGCCGATTTGTCAAAATAATTTTTGATAACAACTTCAAGAGCATTTGTAGTTTTACCCATCGCCGAAACTACCAAAATTACATCTTCATAACCCACTTTCTGTAAAACGTCGTATACGTTTTTAATTCCATCTGCATCTTTTACCGATGCTCCACCAAATTTAAATACTCTCATTTTTAATTAATAGATTTTTAGATTTTAGATTTCAGATTCAAATCGAAACCTAGTATTTTTTAATTTTTTTGCCTGAATTATTTCAATTAAAAGGATTTAAATCTTTGTTAGTTCGCCACGAATTTCACAAATTGACACGAATTAATTAGTGAAAATTAGTGAAATTCGTGGCAAAAACCTTTTAAAATGTGCAAACTACTTTTATAATTTTTCTAAGAACGAATTAACTCCAGCTTCATCCATTTGCACCACTTGCCAGTCTTCTAGAATTTTTGCGCCAGAATTCTTGTAAAAATTAACTGCAGGTGTGTTCCAGGCTAAAACATTCCATTCTACTCTTCTCACTCCATCTCTTTTACCTTGCTTCATGATTTCGGCATACAGAGCAGAACCTAAACCAGTACCGCGCATTTTCTCTTTTACAATTAAATCTTCAAGGTGTATTGTTTTTCCCTTCCAGGTAGAGTAGCGGTAATAGTATAAAGCAATTCCAACAATTTCTTTTTGTTTTTCGTCGTTTTCGATCTCTGCAACAAAAACATGAAAAAGTGGTTTTTCCCCAAAACCATCACGCACTAAATCCTCTTCTGTAATAACAACCGCTTCGGGTTCTTTTTCGAATATTGCCAGCTCCTGAATTAGCCCCAACACCGATTTCATATCTTCAGGATTTCCTTTTCTAATATTCATAATTGGTAAACGTTATTTTTTTGTCCTTTATAGTATTGCTTTTTCCTAATGCAGCATTTGTTTTCACAAAGATATGCAAGAGGCAATTTCATGTATTCGTATTTTTATCTACATATTATCAAAGAAAACAGAGCTTTGATTGTTGCTTTATGTAAAATATTAGCAAATATACAATAGTAGCAAACTAACAAAATAATTTTTAAATCATTCTCACAAAATAAGCGATATTTGTGACTTAAAATTAAAACTATAACGATTTAGCAATGGAAGAACGCAATAAAACACTGGGAGAGTTTATTATTGAGAACCAAAAAGCATTTCAGTATTCGTCGGGAGAGCTCTCGCGAATTATCAACTCTATTCGATTGGCAGCAAAGGTGGTCAATCATAAAGTAAACCAAGCGGGTTTAGTGGATATTATCGGCGCTGTAGGCGAGCAGAATATTCAGGGCGAAGACCAGCAAAAATTAGATGTCTATGCAAACGAAGTATTTATCCAGACGTTAATAAACCGTGAGATTGTCTGTGGTATTGCTTCTGAAGAAAACGACGATTTTATTACAGTTCAGGGGAGCGACAACTGTCATAATAATAAGTACGTGATCTTAATGGATCCGCTTGACGGATCTTCAAACATTGATGTTAATGTTTCTGTGGGAACTATTTTTTCTGTTTTCAGAAGAATTACTCCAATAGGAACTCCGGTAACTAGCGAGGATTTTTTACAACCGGGAATCAATCAAGTTGCAGCAGGCTACGTAATTTATGGAACTTCGACAATGCTGGTTTACACAACAGGTTATGGAGTAAATGGGTTTACGTTAAACCCGGCGATTGGAACATTTTATCTTTCACATCCGAATATGAAGTTTCCGAAAGACGGACATATCTATTCGGTCAACGAAGGTAATTATGTTCATTTTCCGCAGGGAGTAAAAAATTACATTAAATACTGCCAGCGCGAAGAAGGGGACAGACCTTATACTTCTAGATATATAGGAAGTCTGGTTGCCGATTTTCATCGAAATATGATCAAAGGCGGAGTATATATTTATCCGACAAGTTCAAAAGCGCCAAAAGGGAAATTACGTTTATTATATGAATGTAATCCAATGGCATTTCTTGCAG
The DNA here is from genome assembly GCF_030818825.1 of Flavobacterium sp. SORGH_AS_0622. Classification (NCBI taxonomy): domain Bacteria; kingdom Pseudomonadati; phylum Bacteroidota; class Flavobacteriia; order Flavobacteriales; family Flavobacteriaceae; genus Flavobacterium; species Flavobacterium sp. SORGH_AS_0622. The sequence continues at coordinate 4,642,938 of NZ_JAUTAX010000001.1, read as the reverse complement.
AACAAGCTGGAGGAAAAGCCACAGATGGTTTTGGAAGAATTATGGAAATCCAGCCGACAGAACTGCACCAAAGAGTTCCGTTTTTCTGCGGAAGCTATAATATGGTAGAAAAAGCTGAGGAGTTTATGGCAGCTGAATAAAGTATTCAGTTTTCAGTCTCAGTCACAGTCACAGTTTTTAGAGACTGTTTAACTCTAGCTTACATTTCAAACCCGACAGGTTTTTAAAACATGTCGGGTTTCTTTTTTCGGTATGTTAAGTTTTAATTTAAAAAAGAAAACCCGAGAGATTTTTAAATCTCTCGGGTTTTTTATTTTATTTCAATTTAAGCGTAAGTTAAAAAGCTGTAAACTGCTACTGTAAACTGAATACTAAAAAATTACTTGTTCATATTTTCCATTTCGAAAAGGAAAGTATCTAAGTCTACTTTTTTGTCAACTAAAGAAAGAGCTTTAGCAACAATGTAGTTTACGTTTCCTGGAGTGAATCCTAATGCTAATCCCATACGAGTTAACATAACTTCTTGCTGGTCTCCTAAATGATGATCTACGTGAACCATTCTTGCTAAATCATATAAACGCTCCAAACGTTGAGTATATAAATAAGGTGGGTTTATCGGATGTTTCCACGGATCTTTAAGAATTTCTGTATATTCTTCTGCTGAAATTTCTAGTCTTGAAGCTAATTTGTCCAAAAAGTCTTTTTCTTCTGGACTTACATGTCCGTCAGCGAAAGCTACACGCACAATTGCAGAGAAATGACCTCTGTTTCTTTGTTTGAATTCGTTATCAAATAATTCTGAAAATGGCATAATTAAATCGGTTTTTATGCAACAAATATAATCCTATTTTTAAATTATTGTTTTTAAATTTCTCATAAAATTTAACTTATTTTTATTGAATGAATTAAGTGCTTAGATCTTTAATTTTGAAAATTAATCGTAAGTTTACAACCCCTAATTATTTAATTATAGAATACCTATGTCACAATTTTGGATTTATTTTCAAATAGGATTAAAACACGTTTTGGATATTAATGCCTACGATCACGTTCTTTTTTTAATCGCCTTAACCGTTCCGTATTTATTTAAGGACTGGAAAAGAATTTTTCTCTTAGTTTCCTTGTTTACAATTGGACACACATTAGCTTTAATTCTTTCCGTTTACGGCATAATAGCGATAAAAGTAAATATTGTAGAATTTCTTATTCCAATTACAATTTTAGTAACCGCTCTGTATCATTTGTTTACAGCAGGAAAGACTTCTAAAAATGATGGCGTGAATCTGGTATTTTTCATAACTTTATTCTTTGGAATTATTCATGGTTTAGGTTTCTCTAATTATTTCAAAACAATATTAGGAGGATCTGCAACATCAAAATTGTTACCTTTGGGAGAGTTTGCTTTAGGAATCGAAGCTGCTCAGTTGGTAGTTGTTTTTGTTGTGCTGGTAATTTCATATATAGTGCAGACTGTTTTCCGTTTTTCAAAACGCGACTGGGCACTAGTAATGTCGGCTTTTATTATTGGAGTTGTAATTCCGATGATTATTGAAAGTCCGATTTGGAACAGATAATATAAATGGAAGTAAAAAAACTGAATAAATACGATAAAGCTTATCTGCGAATTGCAAAAGAGTGGAGTCTGCTTTCGTATTGTAAACGAAAACAAGTTGGTGCCATTATAGTAAAAGACAGAATGATTATTTCTGATGGTTACAATGGTACGCCATCTGGATTTGAAAATTGCTGTGAAGATGAAAATGGTCTGACTCGCTGGGACGTTTTACACGCAGAAGCAAATGCAATTCTAAAAGTAGCAAGATCGACACAATCTTGCGAAGGTGCAACCTTATACATTACACTTTCACCTTGCAAAGAATGCAGTAAATTAATACATCAATCGGGAATAAAAAGAGTGGTGTACAAAGACGGATATCGTGACGATTCTGGAATTCAATTTTTAATAAAAGCAGGTGTTGAAGTAGAACATATTCCTGTTTTAGAAGAGTAATGAAATTTAACTCAAAATATTTACCAATAGTTATAGGAGCGACTTTTGCTCTTGGAACAATTGCGGGCAGCCTTATGAATGCTCCTGCAAGCGACCAGCTTTTGGCTAAAAATTACTCTAAAACTAAGCTTAACAAATTAATTGATTTTATCAATACAGAATATGTTGATAGTGTCAATACAGATTCGATTGTAAATCTTACAGTCGATAATATTCTTTCTAAATTAGATCCGCATTCTGTTTATATTCCGCCAAGCGAACAAGCAGAAGTTGCTGAAAGTATGAAGGGAGATTTCGTCGGAATCGGAATTAATTTTTATATGTATAAAGATTCTGTTGCGATTATAAAACCAATCGAAAATGGACCTTCAGCGAAAGCGGGACTCAAATCTGGAGACCGAATTTTATTTGCTGGGAAAACCAAATTATACGGTAGAAAATTACCTTCAGACAGCTTATTCTCAAAATTAAAAGGTTTGCAAGGTTCGGAAATCGAATTGACAGTTTTTAGAAAATCAGAACAAAAGAAATTAAAGTTTAAAGTAAAACGAGATATTATTCCAATTAAAAGCGTTGATGCTTCTTTGATGATTGGAAATAATGTTGGATACATCAAAATCAATCGTTTTGCCGAAACCACTTTTAATGAATTTAAAACTGGTTTAACAAGACTCAAACAAAAAGGAATTCAATCACTTGTAATTGATCTTCGTGACAATGGAGGCGGTTACATGGAAGAAGCAATAGCAATCGCAGATGAATTTCTAAAAGACAAACAGCTGATTGTTTTTACGAAAAGTAAAAATGGTACAACTGAAAAAACGTATGCAACAAAAGCAGGTAGTTTTGAAACTGGAAAAGTATATGTTTTAATTAATGAAAACAGTGCTTCTGCCAGCGAAATTTTAGCTGGAGCAATCCAAGATAATGACCGCGGTACAATTGTAGGCCGACGTTCATTCGGAAAAGGTCTAGTACAGCGTGAAATGGATTTTAACGATGGATCGGCTGTAAGGTTGACGGTTGCGCGTTATTATACTCCAACGGGAAGATCAATTCAGAAACCCTATAAAAAAGGAAACGAAGAATATTTCAAAGAATCAGAATCTAGAATCGCTACGGGAGAATTATATGCAAGAGACAGTATAAAAGTTGCTGATTCTTTAAAATTCAAAACTCCTAAAGGTAAAATCGTTTACGGCGGCGGCGGAATTGTTCCCGATGTTTTTGTTCCGATGGAAGCTGAACATGGAAATGAAAATGTTGGTTATCTATTACAAACTGGAATTGTAGGCCATTTTGTTTTTGAAGAATTAGATAAAAATAGAGATGCTTTTGCAGGACTTAGTTTTGCTGCGTTTTTAAACAAAATGAAAACCTCTGATGTGTATTTCAAAAAATTCAAAAACTATATCCTTATGACAGGTTTGGATTTAAAATTAGATAAAACCAAATCGCTTGTAAACCGATATATTACTGCCGAATTTGCGAGACAGTTGTATGGAGAATTGTATTATTATGATGTGATTTTAAAAGATGACGCGATGATTAAAACAATTCTGAATCCTAAGAAGTAACTTCAATTTTTTATACGATGAAAATAGAAACCGTTATTAATGCAGAAATAGAACTTCTAACTGCTATTAAAAATTCGGATGTTTCTGCTTTGGAGACAATCCTGCACGATGATTTATTATTCAATCTTCCAGATGGACAAACAATCACTAAAGAATTTGATTTGAATTCCTACCGTTCAGGAAAAATGAAAATTGATTTTTTAGAAGCTTCAGATCAAATTATAAATGTGATAGATGATTCTGCCGTGGTTGCAGTTACTATTTCATTAAAAGGAACTTATGATAGTAATCCAATAAATGGCGTTCTTAAATATATCAGGGTTTGGAAACAATTTGAAAGTAATTTAAAAGTGATTGCAGGAAGCTGTATCCAGCTGGCATAAATTTTGAAAAGAAATTTAATAATAACATAAAACAAAGCTTCGTAAACTTGACTTACTTTGTGACTAAAACTCAAATATGAAAAATTTAAAAAGAATAAGCCTTCTAGGGCTTCTAATGGCTTTTGTAATCTCTTGCACAACTATGAAAAATGATACAAATGGTGCAGTTTCAGGAAAAGTAGAATCTATAGAATCTGGAAAAGACGGTTATACAGCAAAAATTATTACTGACAAAAAAGAAGTATATTTTGCAACAATCAGTATCGTAAACGTGGGCGGACCGCAAAACTATAAGCAAGTAAAAATTGGCGACGTAGTTTCTGTCAAGGGAGAAAAATGGAAAACCGATGATGAAAATCACATTAAAGTCACAGAAATCGTTTCGGTTAAATAAAAAGATAAACCATATAAGTTATATAAGTTCATTTAATATAGATGCGTAAAGCATTATATTTACTTATATAACTTATGTGGTTTATAATTTTGTAAATGTTTTTAACGAATACTATCGTGCGCATGAGTCTGCACGCCGTTATTCCATAAAGTTAGAATATCAGTTGCAACAGCAGCACCACTTCCGGCAGCAATTGCCAATTGGCTTCTCCAGCCGGCTAAAGTTCCAATCACATAAATGCCGTCGGCAACTTTATGGTCGTCGTTTTTAAGCTGAATGCGCTGTTTTTCTGGAAGTGCTTTTTTATGGGGTTCAACATATTGCATTAAACCTTCAATATCAAAAGTATTAGCAGAACCAATTCCGACAACTATATTTTTTGTTTTATAAGAATTTTTGTTGGTAACTACAGTAAATTCAGGATAACTGCCTTCAAGTCGAATTACTTTCTCATTCGGAATTTGAGTAATATGCGGATAAGTTATCGCCAAATCCTGTGTGCTTTCAATTAGCAATTCAGAGCCTAATTTGCCTGGTGAAATACCATAAGCATTGTAAAAGATTGCCTCTTGTAAAGAAGAATTTTTCTGATGAGTAAAAATCCCGATTTTTTTGTCAGTAACAAAAGTTTTGTTTTTTGCGGATCCTAAGACAAGAGCACAAGACATACCTGAAACTCCACCGCCAATAATTAAAACGTCAAACATGTTATCTGTTTTCATTCATTTTTTCCTCAATTCTTTTTGAAATCCTAAAGATCAAAAGAATAAGAACAGCGCAAAATGAAGCTGCGATTCCAATAAAAGCTACAATACTGTCTCCTTGAAAAGGATTTTTAAAGTCTAGCAGCGTAATATTAAAAACAATTAGAGCTAATGCTAAAAGCACTAAGATTGAAGTGAAAATTTTCATATGATTGTCTTTGTTTGTCTAAAATAATAAAAGTAGAACTTAAAGTGAAAATGAACTCCAAGTTGTATTTTAGAATATTTTACGGGGTAAATTTATAAAAATAAAATTTAGACAAACAAACCTTTAACATTAGCAGCGAATAATTTAACAGCAATTGCTAAAAGTATCACGCCAAACGTCTTACGAACTACTCCAAGTCCGTTTTCTCCTAACAAAGTTTCAATCTTTTTAGACGATTTTAGAACAACATAAACCAAGATTATATTCAATAAAATCGCAATGATAATATTAATAGTGTGAAATTGAGATCGAAGAGATAATAAAGTCGTCATAGTTCCTGCACCGGCAATTAGAGGAAAGGCTAGGGGAACAATAGAAGCAGAACCGGGTTCTTCGTCACGATAAATTCTAATTCCTAAAATCATTTCTAATGCCAGAAAGAATAAAACAAAAGAACCTGCCACGGCAAACGAATGCACGTCGATACCTATAAGGTTCAATAAGCCTTCTCCAACAAAAAGAAAAACAATCATAATAGCACCAGCTACAATAGAAGCTTTTTCAGATTCGATGTGTCCCACTTTTGCGCGTAGATTGACAATAATCGGAATTGAACCGACAATATCAATTACGGCAAAAAGTACCATACTAACTGTAATGATTTCTTTGAAGTCTATATCTAACATATCGCTTTGATTTTAAGGTATTAAAAACTGCTGCAAAAGTAGATAATAAAGTTAGGTGTTTTTTCAATACAATTCACTTTTGTTATAAAAACACGTTTTAGTTGTTAAAAAAGTGATATTTGTAACAAATGATTCTTTTTACCACAGAGATTCGCAAAGATTTTCCACAGAGTTACACAAAGATTTTAAAGTTAGATCTTGAAACCTTGTGAACTTAAAAAGTTCTGCTCCATAAAACTTTGTGTAACTCTGTGGAAACCTTTGCGTCCTCTGCGTTAAATTTTCCTTCAAACCTGTAGAAAAATTTGAAAGTATTTTATCTGCTTTCTTTGACTATCTTTGCACTTTATAAATTAGACTATTTTAATATCATGTTTCAGTTAGGTAAAACTATTATTTCAGAAGATATTCTGGAGAAAGAATTTGTGTGCAACTTGTCTGCTTGTAAAGGGGCTTGTTGTGTTGATGGAGATGCGGGCGCGCCTTTAAATGAGGCTGAAACGAAAATCTTAGAAGAAATCTATCCAAAAGTAAAACCCTTTTTACGAAAAGAAGGAATTGCAGCAATCGAAGCACAAGGAACTTGGGTAACCGGAACCGATGGTGATCTTGAAACACCGCTTATTGATAATAAAGATTGCGCTTATGTGATTTTTGATGGAAAAACTGCGCTTTGCGGAATCGAGCAGGCTTACAACCAAGGAATTGTAGATTGGAAAAAACCAGTTTCTTGTCATTTATATCCAATTCGTGTAAAAGACTTCACAGAATTTGCTGCGGTGAATTATGATAAATGGGACATTTGCGATGATGCTTGTTCGTTAGGAAAAGAATTGGAAGTTCCAGTTTATAAATTTGTCAAAGAAGCGTTGATAAGACGTTTTGGAGAAGACTGGTATTTGGAGCTTGAAAAAGTGGCTGAAGAACATAAAAATTCTTAGAAAATCGGCTATTCTTATATAGTCTTTTTGACTATATATTTTGACTCAAAAAAATAAAGTTTTGACTCAAAAAAAACTTTTTAAAACTATTTTAAATCTCTTGCTTTTTATATTAAAAAGTCTATATTTTACGGGGCTTCACGAGACAACTGGTGTATTTAAATCATTCATTTACAGTAAATTAATTATTTGTATGAAAATGTTTGGAAAATTTAACGTTGTTAAAAACTACCTCAAATTGTGAATAAGTTTGGCTTTCATTTTTGACGTTAAATGACAATCTTTGTAGTCTACTGAATAAGTAAAAATTCAATAAAAAAATTAACAGAATCTGTCATGTCACAAATCGAACCAATATTACAAGAAAATAAAAACCGCTTCGTTATTTTTCCGATTAAACATCATGATATTTGGGAATGGTATAAGAAAATGGAAGCAAGTTTTTGGACTGCTGAGGAAATTGACTTACACCAAGATTTGACAGACTGGAATAATAAGCTGAATGATGATGAAAGATATTTCATTAAGCATATTTTAGCATTCTTTGCTGCTTCTGACGGAATCGTAAATGAAAATCTTGCTGAGAACTTTGTAAATGAAGTTCAATATGCAGAAGCAAAATTTTTCTATGGATTCCAAATTATGATGGAGAATATTCACAGTGAGACTTATTCTTTATTAATTGATACTTACGTTAAAGACGAAGCAGAAAAAGCAGAATTATTTAATGCTTTGGAAGTTTTCCCTGCAATTGGTAAAAAAGCAGAATGGGCTTTAAAATGGATCGAGTCTGATTCGTTTGCTGAAAGACTTATTGCTTTTGCCGCAGTTGAAGGAATCTTTTTCTCAGGTGCTTTCTGTTCAATTTATTGGTTGAAAAAACGTGGTTTAATGCCAGGTTTAACTTTTTCTAATGAATTGATTTCGCGTGACGAAGGCGTACATTGTGATTTTGCAGTTCACTTGCATAATCACCATTTGGTAAACAAAGTGCCAAAAGAAAGAATTAAAGAAATTATTGTTGATGCACTAGATATCGAAAGACAGTTTGTAACAGAATCTCTTCCGGTAAGTTTAATTGGTATGAATGCTGGTTTAATGACGCAGTATTTGGAGTTTGTTGCCGATAGACTTTTGGTTGAATTAGGATGCGAGCGCGTTTACGGATCAGCGAATCCATTCGATTTCATGGACATGATTTCTCTTCAAGGAAAAACTAATTTCTTTGAAAAACGTGTTGCCGAGTATCAAAAATCTGGTGTCATGAACACAGACAGCGATGCTCAGAAAATTTCATTTGATGCAGATTTTTAGACAACAAAAATACTTTTAGCATCTACTCTTCTAGAGGTGCTGAAAAAAAAGATTAACAGAATATTTTAAGGTTGAATCTCTTTCCCAAATCGCAGATTCAATGACAATTTTTGACGTATTTAAATTCGATTTTCGAATTTGAAACGAGTAACTATTGAGAATTCGGTAATTCTCAAAAAATAATTTAAAAACACGCAATGTTTAAGTGCTGGAATCGTTTTTCTAGTGTCTTTCATTTTTTCAATAACTAAATTTAGTAAGCTTATGTATGTAGTAAAAAGAGATGGCCACAGAGAGCCCGTAATGTTTGATAAGATTACAGAAAGAATCAAAAAATTGTGCTACGGCTTGAATGAGCTTGTAGATCCGGTAAAGGTAGCGATGAGAGTTATCGAAGGATTGTATGACGGAGTTTCTACTTCTGAATTGGATAACCTTGCGGCAGAAACTGCAGCATCTATGACTATTGCTCACCCGGATTATGCACAATTGGCAGCTCGTGTGGCAATTTCAAATCTACATTCTAATACAAAAAAATCTTTCTCAGAAACGATGAAAGATATGTATCACTACGTTAATCCAAGAAATGGACAAGACGCGCCATTAATTGCAGATGACGTGTTTAAAGTGATTCAGGAAAATGCTGCTTTTTTAGATTCTCACATCATTTACACAAGAGATTTTAATTACGATTACTTTGGTTTTAAAACCTTAGAGCGTTCTTATCTTCTTAAAATAAACGGAAAAATCGTAGAAAGACCGCAGCATATGTTGATGCGTGTTTCTGTTGGTATTCACTTAGACGATTTAAAATCGGTAATTGAAACTTACGATTTAATGTCTAAAAAGTTCTTTACGCATGCAACGCCAACATTGTTTAATGCAGGAACTCCAAAACCTCAAATGTCTTCTTGTTTTCTTTTGGCAATGCAGGATGATAGTATTGATGGTATTTACGATACATTAAAACAAACAGCAAAAATCTCGCAGTCAGCGGGAGGAATTGGACTTTCTATTCATAACGTTCGTGCAACAGGATCTTACATTCGCGGCACAAACGGAACTTCAAACGGAATTGTTCCGATGTTGCGAGTTTTCAATGATACCGCTCGTTATGTAGATCAAGGTGGAGGAAAACGTAAAGGAAGTTTTGCAATTTACATCGAAACTTGGCATGCTGATATCTTCGATTTCTTGGATTTAAAGAAAAATACAGGAAAAGAAGAAATGCGTGCGAGAGATTTATTCTTCGCGATGTGGACATCAGATTTGTTTATGAAACGTGTTCAGGAAGATTCGACTTGGACTTTAATGTGCCCTAACGAATGTCCAGGATTATATGATGTTTACGGAGATGAATTTGAAGCTTTATATACAGATTACGAATTTAGAGGAAAAGGTAGAAAAACAATCCGTGCTCGTGAATTATGGGAGAAAATCCTAGAATCTCAAATCGAGACTGGAACACCATATATGTTGTACAAAGATGCGGCAAACCGTAAATCGAATCACAAGAATTTAGGAACAATTCGTTCTTCGAACTTGTGTACAGAGATTATGGAGTTTACATCTAAAGATGAAATTGCAGTTTGTAACCTAGCTTCTATTTCGTTGCCAATGTTTATTGAAAACGGAAAATTCGACCACGAAGCACTTTACAATGTTACAAAACGTGTAACTCGTAACTTGAACAAAGTAATCGACAGAAACTACTATCCAGTAAAAGAAGCTGAAAACTCAAACATGCGTCACCGTCCGGTTGGATTAGGAGTGCAAGGTTTAGCAGATGCTTTCATTATGCTTCGTATGCCGTTTACAAGTGATGAGGCTAAAAAATTAAACCAAGAGATTTTCGAAACTTTATACTTCGCTGCTGTAACTGCTTCTATGGAAATGGCAAAAGAAGAAGGTCCATATTCTACATTTGAAGGTTCTCCAATGTCTAAAGGAGAATTCCAATACAACATGTGGGGAATGAAAGATGAAGAATTATCTGGCCGTTGGGACTGGGCTTCATTAAGAAAAGAAGTGGTTGAACATGGAGTTCGTAACTCATTATTGGTTGCGCCAATGCCAACTGCATCAACTTCTCAAATTCTTGGAAACAACGAAGCTTTCGAACCATATACATCAAACATTTACACACGTCGTGTATTGTCTGGAGAGTTCATCGTAGTAAACAAACATTTACTAGAAGATTTAGTAAAATTAGGTTTATGGAACGAAGATCTGAAACAAGAAATTATGCGTCATAACGGATCTGTTCAAAATATAGATAAGATTCCGCAAGACTTGAAAGATCTTTATAAAACAGTTTGGGAAATGTCGATGAAAGATATTATCGATATGTCTCGTCAAAGAGGATATTTTATTGACCAATCTCAATCGTTGAACTTGTTCATGCAGGATGCCAACTATTCTAAATTGACGTCAATGCACTTCTATGCTTGGCAATCTGGTTTAAAAACAGGAATGTATTACTTAAGAACAAAAGCGGCTGTAGATGCGATTAAATTCACATTAAACAACGACAAAAAAGAAGAAACAGCTCCATCATTAGTGGCAGAAACTGAAGCAATCAGCGTTGAGGATTATAAAGCAATGCTTTTAAAAGCACAAGCGGCAGATCCTGAGGATTGTGAAATGTGTGGGTCTTAATAATTTTATAGTTTAGATTTGAGATTTTAGATCTTTAAAAATATAAAAGCAGTTATTGTAGTGATAACTGCTTTTTTTTATTTTATATTTGTTTTTTTTAATAGTAAAAATAATACAAATATGAAAGTGAAAATTGATACGTATAATGGAATTGCAAAACAATTAAAAGAAGAATATTCAAAACTATCAGATTTTGAAATTTTATCATTAGCGATTCAAATACAGAGAAATCAAATTTTAGAAAATGGATTGGTAGTCAGCTCATCGGATAAATATCCCAGTGCGCTAGAGGCAATAGCTATTGCACTAGGATATGAAGAAAGTAATTCAGTAACGATTACTGATATTTTACGAAATATGGTAAATAAATAAAGCATATATTGTTTATGAGAATTACTAGGTGCAGTTATTGTAATAATAACTGCTTTTTTATTTTATTCTCAATTTAGAGACATAGCCCGTGGTTTCAACCACGGGAAACGCATTTGGGAAACGCATTGTATTCCCGTGGTTGAAACCACGGGCCATGCTGATTATGATTGCTCAATAAATAAAACAATATCTCAAAAAATTCCCCGTTCTAATTAATACCAAAGACTTTTAAAACTTAGCACCTCAGAATCTTAGCGACTTAGCCTCTTTTAAAATTAAACCTTTAAAAGAAAGTCAAGTCTTATTGTAATAATTTCTGAATTATGAAAAAAAGCAGTCTTTGGTCCTTACGATTAGGTTTTTCAGGAAAACAAGCTTCAACAATTGAAAGACTCGGATTAGAAAAATTTCTAAAACATTCTTACGATTCAGAATTTGATACAGAATTTCCAGTGTTTCTGCAAGATCAACCTAAAACTGCTTTAGAGTTGAAACAAGTTCGGGAAATAATCAAAACTTCAGATCCCGAAACCAAAAAGGAAATTCAGAAAAAAGAAAATCAAGCAACCGCTGCACTTAAAAAGTGGTGGATTGCCAAAATGCGAAATGACGAATTTCCATTGCGCGAGAACATGGTTTGTTTTTGGCACAATCATTTTGTTTCTACTTCTCAAAAAGTAAAAGTCAATTACTGGATTTATCAGCACAATATGATTTTGCGCGAAAATGCTTTTGGGAATTTTAAAGAATTAACCAAGCAGATTCTGAAATCAAATGCAATGGTGCGCTACCTCGATAATGGCGATAATAAAAAAGGCAAAATCAACGAAAACCTAAGCCGTGAATTGCTGGAATTATTCACTATCGGAATTGGTAATTATACTGAAGATGATATTAAAAACGGCGCAAAAGCTTTAGCTGGTTTGAATATTGGTGATGATGGCGCCGTCTACAGAAAAAACATTGAAGATAATAGCGATAAAATCTATTTCGGCAAAACCGGAAATTGGAAAGCAGATGACTTAGTCGATATTATTTTCGAACAGAAAAACATTCCATATCTTATTACTAGAAAAATTATAAAATGGTTTATTTATGATAATCCGCCAGAAGATCTGGTTGTGTATTACGGAGATTATTTTAGGAAGCAAAAGTTTGAAATCGAGCCTTTGCTGACAAAGATTTTTACAGAAGAATTTAAAAAAGAGAATTCGGGAAATAAGATTAAAAATCCGGTGGTTTATATTTTACAGCTTTGCGATGAATTGCAGATTGAGAATGTTGATGATGCCGCAATTATGGCATTTATAAAACAGCAGGGAATGGATTTGTATAATCAGGTCAATGTAAAAGGCTGGGACGGCGGTAATTCATGGTTGACTTCCCAGATTTATCTCCAAAGAAACAATACATCCGATTTATTATGCAGTGGCAAAAGTCTTAATAGAAAGGTTTTGAAAACCATGATAAACGGAGTTGAAAAAGAAAAATCAGAATATGAAAAAACTGCGGTAAAAGTCGTTTTTGATTCAAATGGAAATAACAAAACCATTATTTCCGAATTGTCAGACAGATTGTTGTTTTCTGTCGGCGATGCAGCTCAAAAAGACATGGAAAATCTGTTGAAATATGATTTCGATCCAAAAGATCCTCATGCTGATTTTGCTGTGGTCAGAGTTTTCAATTACATCACAAAACTGCCCGAATATCAATTAATCTAGAAAATAAGAATCATGAACAGAAGAAATTTTCTAACGTTGACAGGAACATTTACAGGCGGGATGCTTGTACTTCCTAGTTTTTTGCACGCTTTTGGTTCGCAGCAAAATTTAGTAATTGGCGAGCAATGTATTGTTTTTGTTCAGTTGAATGGCGGAAACGACGGTTTAAATACTTTTATTCCGTATGATGATCCATTGTATTATGAATTGCGAACAAAAATTGCATTAAATAAAGATGCCGTTGTGGGAAAAAATAAAGGAATGGCATTTCATCCGTCGCTAAAAGATTTTGCTCAAATGCAGCAAAATGGAGATTTAACTGTGATTCAAAATGTAGGTTATCCAGAACCTATTCGTTCGCATTTTAGAAGTCAGGAAATCTGGCAGACCGCAACCGATTCTAATAAATATATAAATGAAGGCTGGTTGGGAAGATTTTTAGATCTGCAATGTAACGGACATCAGGCAACGGCGGGAATTAATTTAGATTCGATTGATAATTTAGCTTTAAAAGGAGTAGAGCCTAATTTTATCACGGTAAAAGATCCGGATCGCTTTAAGGTAAAATCTAAAGAAGAAAATGTGACTTTGTCTAAAAATCCGCATTTAGATTTTGTTCGAAAAATTGCTAATTCGGTTACAGAAGGTTCAGATGAAATTCAGAAAGCGTTAGCAAAATCTAAAACGGAAATCAGTTATCCAAAAACGGAATTATCTAAAAACCTAGAATGGATTGCTAGACTAATGAAAGGAAACTTAAATTCAAAAGTGTATTACACTTCACTTAACGGATTTGATACGCATGATAATCAGCTTTCAATTCACGAAAGAAAATTGACAGACTTAAACAATTCCATATATAGTTTTTATTCAGATCTAAAAGAAGCGCAGTTATTGCAGAATGTTACAGTTGTAGTTTTTTCAGAATTTGGGCGACGTGTAAAAGACAACGGAAACGGAACGGATCACGGAACTGCAGCTCCAATGTTTATCATCGGAGGAAATAATAAAGGAACTATTTTAGGAAAAAATCCAAATTTAGCCGACTTAGACAATGGTGATTTAAAACACGAAATAGATTTTAGAAGCGTATATGCTTCTTTATTAAAAGAAAAAATGAATTTCGATTATTCTAAAATTGGGATTGCTAATAAGCCGGTTTCGGGATTGTTTGCATAATCGCAATCTTGTCATTTCGATCCCGAGGCTTCGGGAGAGAAATCTCCGTTAGAAACTCTACAAAGATTGGCGCTTTTGATTACGGATTTACTTGCGGAGATTTCTCTCCCGAAGCCTCGGGATCGAAATGACAAATAAACCGAATTTTGCTGGTAAATCATCTTCGAAATACTATTTAAATATAAAAAAACTTAGAACCTTAGCACCTCAGAATCTCAGAACCTTAAAAAAAACCATTGTAAATATCTCATTTCAAGCCGATATTTTTATATTATCCTACAAAACCTCCTAAATTTGTTAAGAAATCCTTTTTTGTTTCATAAAATGCATTATTTTTTTTGGTGCGGTAAAAATAATTTATACATTCGCAGAGAATTTATTGAAAAACACAAACAAAATGTCTAATAACCGTTTTTATTTTAGCAACTCTTTTTATTTCTTCTTTAGTAGAAGTAAGGATTGTGCTATGGTTATTTGAGAAATATAAAATACAAATAAAACTAATATACAATCCTGATGCAAATCAGGATTTTTTTTTGAATATATGACAACGAAAATTGCAATACAAGGTATAAAAGGTTCTTTTCATCATCAGGTTGTGAAGGAGTATTTTTCTGAAAATGTGGCTATTGATGAGTGTTTGTCTTTTGAAGAATTAGTCGACAGCCTTCTTTCTGGAAAATCAGACCAAGCAGTTATGGCGATTGAAAATTCGATTGCAGGGCCAATTATTCCAAATTATGCTTTGATTGACAAGAATAATTTACACATTATTGGAGAGCATTATTTGAGCATTCACCAAAATTTAATGACTTTAAAAGGTCAGAAAATCGAAGACATAAAGGAAGTTCATTCGCACCCAATGGCACTTTTGCAATGCATGGATTTCTTAAAGCAATATCCAAACATCAAATTGGTTGAAGATAAAGATACAGCCGAAACAGCAAGAAGAATTCAGGAAAAACAATTAACCGGAATTGCTGCAATAGGAAGTAAAGTAGCTTCAGAAATGTATGATTTAGAAATCATTGCGCCGGAAATTCAAACGATCAAAAACAATATGACCCGTTTTGTGATTATCAAAAAGCAAAATTCATTTTTGCCAGAAAACGAAATCAACAGAGCTTCAATCAAATTTGAATTAGATCATAAAAGAGGAAGTTTAGCAGCAGTTTTAAACGTAATGAGCGACTGCAAACTGAATTTGACAAAAATTCAGTCACTTCCAAAAATCGAAACACCTTGGAAATATTCATTTTTCGTAGACGTAACATTCGAGAAATATGAAGACTTTGCAAAAGCAAAAGCATTACTGAATATAATGGCAGAATATTTAAAAGTTCTGGGTGAATACAAGAATACAAAACCTTTTATAGGTTAAATGTTATTAGTTAAAAGTTAGAAGTAAAAAAGAGCCTAAAGCCTAGAGCTTACGGCCTAAAGCAATATAGAAATGATTACAACAGCAAAACGATTAGATACAGTTGAAGAATACTACTTCTCATCAAAATTGAGAGAAGTTCGTCAATTGCAGTCTGAAGGAAAATCGATCATCAATATGGGAATTGGAAGCCCTGATTTGAGTCCGTCAAAAGCAGTAATTGAAGCAGTCGCTGCAGCAATTCAAGACGAAAACGGGCATGGTTATCAAAGCTATCAGGGATTACCAGAAATGAGGCAGGCGATGGGAGATTTTTATAAAGATCAGTTTGGTGTTGAAGTGAATCCGAATAATGAGATTTTACCTCTGATGGGTTCGAAAGAAGGAATTATGCACATTTCGTTAGCATTTTTAAATGAAGGCGATCACGTTTTAATTCCGAATCCAGGTTATCCGACTTATACTTCGGTAACCAATTTGGTTCAGGCAGTTCCTGTTTATTATGATTTGAAAGAAGAAAATGGCTGGGAACCTGATTTCGAAGCTTTAGAAAAATTGGATCTTTCGAAAGTAAAAATTATGTGGTTGGGTTATCCGCACATGCCAACAGGAGCGAGAGGAAGTTTAGCGTTATTTGAAAAATTGGTTGCCTTTGCTAAAAAACACAATATATTATTGATCAACGACAATCCGTATAGTTTTGTTTTGAATGATAATCCGATGAGTTTATTGCAGGTTGAAGGCGCAAAAGAGGTGGCTTTAGAATTGAATTCACTTAGTAAAACCTTCAATATGGCAGGCTGGAGAGTCGGAATGGTTTTAGGAAATCCTGAAATTATCGATGCGGTTTTAAAAGTAAAAAGCAACATGGACAGCGGAATGTACTACGGAATTCAGAAAGGTGCGATTGCAGCTTTAAAATGTGATAAATCGTGGTTTGAAGATCAAAACAAAATCTACAGACGCCGAAGAGAATTAACAGAAAAACTAGCAGAAAAATTAGGCTGCGAAGTGTATAAAGAAGGAGTTGGATTATTTGTTTGGGCAAAGCTTCCTGAAGGAATCGAATCATCAGAAAAGTTCATTGACGAAATATTATATGAGAAACACATTTTCATCACGCCGGGAACAATCTTCGGAAGCAATGGTGAAGGATATATTAGATTCTCATTGTGTGTGAAAGAGGAAAAAGTACAGGAAGCGATAGATCGATTTTAGTAATTGTAGATATCAGATTTTAGATTTTAGATTTTCAGGCTGAGCGTCTCGAAGCTTCGGGAAAAGCCTTTTTTAATTGGAATTTGGAATTTAAAATTTTGGAATTTAAAGAAATAGTATGAAAGTATACGTAATAGGAATAGGATTAATAGGCGGTTCGATGGTGCTGGACATCAAAGACCAACATCCTGATTCGACAATTTTTGGAATTGATAATAACGAAAAACATTTGCAGGAAGCAATTGATTTAGGAGTTATCGATGAAGCAGGAAGTTTTGAATATTTGGCTGAAGCCGATTTTGTAATTGTTTCGGTTCCGGTTGATGTGGCGCTGACAGTTTTGCCTAAAGTTCTGGATTCGGTTGGAGATAAAACGATTGTTTTTGAAGTAGGTTCAACGAAAAAGCCAATTTGTGAAGCAGTAGCTAATCATCCGAAAAGAAGAAATTTTATCGCTACGCATCCGATAGCAGGAACGGAGTTTTCGGGACCTTCGGCAGCGATAAGAGGTTTGTTTAAAGGAAAAACAAATATTATCTGCGAAGTGGAAAAAACCACTTTTAAATTGCAGGAAAAGGCATTAAAGCTTTTCAGCGAAATCGGAATGAGGATTCGATACATGGATCCGACTTCGCATGACAAACATATTGCTTACGTTTCGCATTTGTCGCACATAAGTTCGTTTATGCTTGGAAAAACGGTAATGAACAAAGAAAAAGACGAACAGGATATTTTTGATATGGCGGGAAGCGGATTTGAAAGTACCGTTCGTTTAGCAAAAAGCTCGCCGGCAATGTGGACGCCTATTTTTAAGCAAAACAAGGAACACGTTCTGGAAACATTAGAAGAATATATTTCAAATCTCAGTCGGTTTAGGGATTTGCTGAAAGATGAAAATTACAATGCCATTTTTGAAGAAATGGAAAGCACAAATAAAATAAAAGAAATACTAAACGGATTAACAACAACTAAAAAGTAAATTAGAATTAAGATGGAAAATAAGAAAGAAATGAGAAAGTGGTTAGAAGATTTCAATTTAAATCACCCACTTGTGATAGCTGGACCTTGTAGTGCAGAAACTGAAGATCAGGTTTTGAAAATTGCTCACGAATTAAAAGATTCAAAAGTTAGTGTATTCAGAGCTGGAATCTGGAAACCAAGAACGCGTCCGGGAGGATTTGAAGGTGTTGGAGAAATTGGTTTAAAATGGTTACAAAAAGCAAAAGCTGAAACTGGTTTATTAATGGGTACTGAAGTTGCGACTGCGGCTCACTGTAAACTGGCTTTAGAACACGATATCGACGTTTTATGGGTTGGTGCACGTACAACTGCAAACCCTTTCGCAGTTCAAGAAATTGCTGATACTTTAAAAGGAACAGATAAAATCGTTTTAGTGAAAAACCCAGTAAACCCAGATTTAGCTTTATGGTTAGGTGGTGTTGAGCGTTTACACATGGCTGGAATTGAGAAATTAGGAGTTATCCACAGAGGTTTCTCTACTTACGAAAAAACAAAATACAGAAATATTCCAGAATGGCAGATTGCTATCGAATTGCAGAATAAATTCCCTGATCTACCATTGATCATTGATCCATCTCACATTACAGGAGATCGTAAAATGATTTTCGAAGTAACGCAAGAGGCTTTAGATTTGAACTACGACGGTATGATTATCGAAACACACTACGATCCAGACAACGCTTGGTCTGATGCTGCGCAGCAAGTAACTCCAGACGCTTTGAAACAAATCATTAAAGATTTGACTATCAGAAAAACGGATGATACTACAGATGAGTACAGCCAAAAAATGACAAAATTAAGAGCTAACATCGACGTTCTTGACGCTAACTTATTAGAGTTATTAGGGAAACGTATGAAAGTTGCTGACGAAATTGGTCAGGTGAAAAAAGATGCAAACGTAGCGATTCTTCAAAACAACCGTTGGAACGAAATCTTAGGAAAAATGATTTTAGAAGGTGAGAAAAAAGGTCTTACTGAAGAGTTTGTTTTGAGAATGTTCAAAGCAATTCACCAAGAAAGTATAGGCCACCAAGAGAAAATTTTCAACGCATAATTTTGCTGAACCATATAAGTGATATAAGTTAATTTTAGTTTTTGAAAACAAGATCCCTAAATTTTCTTATAACATTAATTGAAGATAGATTGTTTTTTAAAATCTCCATTACTTTGAAAGAAGTTTTGGGGATTTTTGTTTTTAGATTATATCAACCAACGTTTGAATCTTAATGGCGGAACGTTTTTCTCAATCAATTCAGAAGGTTGAAACCTTGGGCTATGTTTAAAATTATTCATTTATCTTTGCAGGGATTTAGTTTTCAATTCTGAAATCTAATCCCGAAGTTTCGGGACAAACAATCTAAAATTAAAGAATGACAGGAATCGTATATAAATCTACAGGAAGCTGGTACACCGTAAAATCTGAAAAAGGCGATTTTATAGAATGCCGTATGAAAGGAAAGTTTAGGATGAAAGGTATCAAAAGTACTAATCCTATTGCTGTAGGTGATATTGTCGATTACGAATTAGAAGAAACTTCAGATGCTGTTACGGGAACGATTTATAATATCCATGAAAGAAAAAATTATATCGTTCGTAAATCAGTTAACTTATCTAAGCAGATTCATATTATAGCATCGAATATTGATCAGGTTTTTTTATTGATTACTATTGATAATCCGCCGACAACGACGAGCTTTATAGATCGTTTTTTGGTTACGGCAGAAGCATACGGAATTGAAGCTATCCTGATTTTTAATAAAATTGATACACTCAACGAGCAAACTTTAGACGATCAATTGTATTTGCAGCATATTTATACCGAAATTGGATATAAATGTCTTAGAATTTCATCAACAGAAAATAAAGGCGTTGACCAGTTAAAGGAAATGATGATTGGAAAAGTAAGCATGTTTTCCGGACATTCTGGAGTTGGAAAATCAACTTTGGTCAATGCAATGGAACCAAGCCTGCATTTAAAAACTACTGTAATTTCAGAACAAAGCAAACAAGGACAGCATACGACTACTTTTGCCGAAATGTATGATTTATCTTTTGATGCCCGAATTATTGACACACCTGGAATTAAAGGTTTCGGAATTGTAGATATGGAGCCATCTGAAATCAGCGGTTATTTTCCAGAATTCTTCAAACTGAAAGACCAATGTAAGTTTAACAACTGTTTACACAAAGAGGAGCCTCATTGTGCGATTAAAGCAGCTTTAGAAAAAGACGAAATCGCTTGGTCACGTTACAATAGTTATCTTAAAATCCTTGAAGGAGATGACGAGCATTATCGAACCGATACTTATGGTGAAGATCGTGCAGCTAGTGATGAAACGAGAAAATAAAAAATCAATTTTAAAATTCCAAATTCCAATTGTAAAGATGTACTGCTGTGTATCTAACGTCCAGAAATAAAATCCAAATAATCTTTTAATCATGGTTTAAAAGCCACTCCAGATAAATAATGAAAATAATAATCCAAAGAGTTTCAGAAGCATCAGTAACGGTAGAAGGTCAAAAAACAGCAGACATTAAAAGGGGTTTACTAGTTTTAGTTGGAATTGAAGACGCCGACACTCAGGAAGATATTGACTGGCTTTCTGGAAAGATTATTAAAATGAGAATTTTTGGAGATGAAAATGATGTTATGAACTGCTCAGTTCAAGATATTGACGGCGATATTATTGTAGTAAGTCAGTTTACACTTCATGCTTCGACTAAAAAAGGGAACCGTCCATCTTATATAAAAGCAGCAAAACCAGATTTTGCAATCCCTATGTATGAAAACTTTGTAAAATCTCTAGAAAAAGAATTGGGCAAAAAAGTTCAAACAGGAATTTTCGGTGCCGATATGAAGGTTAATCTCTTAAATGATGGACCAGTTACCATAATAATGGACAGCAAAAATAGAGAGTAAAATTTTATTAAACATTTGTTAAGGATTTCTGAAAATAATATATATTTGACGAAAATACCTACTAATGAAAAACCTCTTTTGCGCGTTATTTTTTGTTATAATCACGGTTAATTCATTTGCTCAAAAGAGCGATTATTCCATTTTAAAAATTTCTGATAGTCTTAAAGAAAACGCCAATGCTGTTCTTCGTTTAGACCAGATGGATATTGTTATTGCTTCGCAACGAAGTATGAATATAAAAGTACAAAGAGTTGTTTCTGTTTTAAATAATAAGGGTTTAAACGATATTGACGCTTTTCAGCATTATGATAAAACCACTTCCATAAAAAGTATTGAAGCCGTTGTTTATGATGCCTTCGGAAACGAAATAAAAAAAATCAAACGAAAAGATTTTAAAGATCAAAGCGCCGTAAGCGGGAGTACCCTTTTTTCAGATAATCGAGTACTTTATTTAGATTATACTCCTATTTCTTATCCTTTTACAATTGTTTATACTAGTGAGGTGGAGACTTCAAACACTGCATTTATACCACAATGGTATTTTTTAGGCGGTTATTATTTAAGTGTAGAAAAATGTGCGCTGAATGTTACTTTCCCTAAAGAACTGGGGTTTAAAAAGAAAGAGTTCCGTTTTTCTGATTTTAATATAACAAAAACAGTTGATACAGATACCAAACTGAGTTATACAGCTGTTAATATCCTAGCTCAAAAGCAAGAAGATCTCAGTCCTTCTCAAACAGATCTTTTTCCTAAAGTAATGATGGGACTCGAACATTTCCATTTAGAAGGAGTCGATGGCACGGCTACCACTTGGGAAGCTTTTGGTAAATGGTATGGAGAAAAAATCCTAACCGGAACTACAACTTTACCAGAAGAAACTAAAACAAAAATAAAAGCACTTGTTGGCAATGAAAAAGATCCTGTCAAAAAAGCAAAGATTATTTACGATTATGTTCAAAAGAAATCTAGATATGTAAATATTGCGGTAGGCATTGGCGGCTGGAAACCAATGCTGGCAACAGATGTAGATCGTTTAGGTTATGGAGATTGTAAAGCATTGTCAAATTATACAAAAGCACTTTTACAGGCTGTTGATGTTCCTTCATACAATACAATTTTATACGGAGATCGCTATAAATCAGATATTCAATCGGATTTTGTTTCCATGCAGGGGAACCACATGATTCTTGCTGTTCCAGATAAAGATAATTATATCTGGCTGGAATGTACCAGTCAAGATGATCCTTTTGGTTATCAAGGAACTTTTACAGACGATAGAAATGTTTTGGTAGTAAAGCCAGAAGGCGGGGAAATTGTTCGAACTAAAATTTATGACGATAAAGGAAATACTCAAACAGGAAAAGGAACTTATACAATTGATGAGAATGGAAATTTTTCTGGTACTTTAAAAATAGCTTCCCAAGGAAGTCAATATGCTGCTAAATCCAGAGTTGAGAATTTACAGCCAAACGAAAAAGAAGAACATTATAAAGAATATTGGGATAACATCAATAATTTAAAATTAGGTAAAATAACTTTTACGAATGATAAAGAAAATATTCTTTTTACCGAAGATGTTCAGTTAAGTGCATCAAATTATGGTGCTGTTTCTGGAAATAAAATGATTTTTGTTGTTGATGCATTCAACCAATATACCGGAAATGTAAAGCGCATTAGAAACCGTAAAAATCCATTTCAAATTCAGCGTGGCTATTTAGATACAGATGAAATTGAGATAAATCTTCCAGCAGGTTTTAGTGTCGAATTTCTGCCTCAAAATTATGAGCTAAAAGGAAAATTCGGAGAATATAAAACAGAAATCCTTAAAAAAGAAAACAACAAAATAACCTATAAAAGATCTATGTTCTTAAACAAAGGAAAATATTCAAATAAAGAATATGACGAATACCGTTTGTTTATGGAGCAGGTTTCTAGAAATGATAACGCCAAAATAATACTAACCAAGAATTAAAACTATAACCAAAAACAACCAATGAAAATTATTAAACTTTTTAGCCTGTCTGTGATTTTATTAATCGCTCCCAAAGCGATTTCACAGGATTTTAGATTAGGGAAAGTTTCTGTTGCAGAATTAGAACAGAAAGCACACCCAAAAGATACTTCAGCCGTAGCGGCAATTTTGTATAAAAAAGGAGTGTCTAGAATGGAATTTGACCAAAACGATGGTTTTTACATGCTGACTGATGTAGAAACTCGTGTCAAAATTTATAAAAAAGAAGGATATGACTGGGCCAATCAAGCAGTTTGGTACTACAATACTAACAATCTAAAAGAAAGAGTGTTTTTTTCAGACGCAGTTACTTACAATTTGGTAAATGGTAAAATTGAAAAAACAAAATTAAAAAGTGACGGATCTTTTGATGAAGTCCTTTCGAAATATAGAGGGCAAAAAAAGATTACAATGCCTAACATTAAAGAAGGTTCTGTAATAGAATTTCGATATACGGTAAGATCTCCGAGTGATGCAATGATTCGTGATTGGGATTTTCAATCTTCAGTTCCTGTAAATTATTCTGAGTTTAAAGTAGCATACCCAGAATATTATGTTTTTAAACCAAGACAGAAGGGATATATATTTCCTAAAATCACAACATTAAAAAATCCTAAATCGATAACTATTACTAGTAAAGAAAGAGGAGGAAATGGAATGGCAGCAAAAACTGAGTTTTACTCCGATAAAGTAGATTATATAGAAACAGAAGTTACTTATGTAGCACAGGATTTTCCGGCCTTAAAAGATGAAAGTTTTGTCAATAATATTGACAATTACAAATCAAGTGTAGAACACGAACTTTCATTAACTCATTTTCCAAATAGACCAATTAAAGAATATTCTACCGATTGGAATTCTGTTGTTCGAACAATTTATGAATATGAGGATTTTGGTCCAGAGTTAAATAAAACAGGATATTTTGAAGAAGATCTAAAAAAATTATTGGCAGGAATTACTACGCCTGAAGAAAAGATGTGGGTAATATTAAACCATGTAAAATCAAACGTAAAATGGAATGGTTATACAGGTTATGGCTGCGATAGCGGAGTTAAAAAAGCGTATAAAGAAAAAACGGGTAATATTGCTGATATTAATTTAATGCTTACGGCTATGCTGCGTCATTCTGGACTAACAGCAAATCCAGTTTTAGTAAGTACCCGCTCTAACGGAATTGCATTGTTCCCGAACAGAACAGCTTTTAATTATGTAATTGCTGCAGTCGAAACTCCAAATGGTTATATTTTACTAGACGCAACCGATAAATATTCAACACCAAACGTTCTTCCTTTTAGAACCTTGAATTGGCTTGGAAGATTGATTCGAAAAGACGGAAGTTCAGAAGAAATAGATTTAATGCCTAAAAAAGCATCAAATGATATTGTTTTTATGAATTATGATATTGATGCCGAAGGACATGTTAAAGGGAAAACCAGAAGACAATGCTCAGATTATAATGCAATGATTACCAGAGAAAATTTCGAAAAATTGAAAGAAGAAGAGTATTTAGAGAAGCTTGAAAATAATAGCGGTAAAATCGAAATAAGTGAATATTCAAGAACCAATGAGAAAGATTTATTAGCTCCTGCTATCGAAACTTATTCATTTACCGGAAATAATTTGTGCGAACTTATTGGCGGTAAAATTTATGTGAACCCAATGCTGTTTTTTGCTAAAGACAAAAATCCATTTAAGCAGGATGTTCGCGAGTATCCAGTAGATTTTGGTTATCCGTTTTTAGATAAATACAATATTACAATTAAAATTCCAGAAGGTTATACGGTAGAAACGCTCCCAGCGGCAGTTGCTTATAATATGGAAAATAATTTAGGAAGTTTTAAATTTAATATTGCCGCAAACGATAATGTACTTCAATTAAGTATAGCACATCAAATAAATGAAGCAATCGTTACCACAGAACAATATGAAATGCTGAAAGAATATTACAAAGGCATGATTGAAAAACAAACAGAAAAGATTGTTTTAAAACGAATTTAAAATGCTGTTTAGATCTCTCTTAATTTGTATTGCTTTATTTTGGAATACTATAAATATCCAAGCTCAAAATTATGAGCTTGGAAAAGTAACTATTGCCGAATTACAAGAGAAAATACATCCTGTAGATTCTTCTGCGCCAGCTGCAATTTTATTTAAAAAAGGCAAAACTGTATTTAGTTACAATGATAAAACAGGATTTTCTGCCATTCACACTTATGAGTTCAAAATTAAAATTTATAAAAAAGAAGGCTTAAAATGGGCCGATCAAAAAGTGCATTACTATGTTGGTTACCAGAATTTGAATGAAGATTTATTAACATTTTCAAATGCAGTTACTTATAATTTAGAAAATGGTAAAGTAGAAAAGACAAAGTTAGAAAGCCAAGGATCGTTCAAAAAGAAAATTAATGAATATTGGAATGAAAAAGGAATAACGCTTCCTAATGTAAAAGTCGGTTCTATCATAGAATATAAATATGTTTTAAAATCTGAAAATATCAGCGAGTTTCCTGATTTTGATTTTCAATTTAGCATTCCATTAAACTATTTTGAGTATAAGACAGAATTCCCAGAGTTTTACATTTACAAAACTATTTTAATTGGCGGACACACGATAGAAAATAATTCTAAACTTGTTAATGGAAGCCAGAATTTCACCAATGAATATGGACAAAGCCGCTGGATGTCTTACAAACAAATTGATGCATTTTATTCTGGTAAAAATATTCCAGCTTTAAAAGAAGAACCTTATGTAAATAATATTGAAAACTATAGAGGATCTATTCAGCACGAATTAGAGCGTGTTCGCATGCCAGAACAGCCAGTTAAAGATTTTACTATTACTTGGGAAGGAGTGGCTTCAACAATTTATAAAGAAGATCATTTTGGAAAAGAACTTAATAAAAACAATTTCCTTTTGGCAGATGTTCAAAAATTATTAGTCAATGTTGAATCTCAAACAGAAAGAATGAACATTATTTTTCAATTCGTTCAAAATAAAATGAACTGGAATGAAATTAATAGCTGCCTTACTGATAAAGGTGTCGAAAAAGCATACACAGATCAGACAGGAAACATTGCCGAAATTAATTTTATTTTACTTAATATGCTGAAATGGGCAGGTATAGAAGCTAATCCTGTTTTAGTAAGTACAATTGAAAATGGAGTGCCAGTTTATCCAACAAGAATGGGATTTAATTATGTAATTGTTGCAGCCGAAATAGACGGAAAACAAATCCTGTTAGATGCTTCTCGTAAATTTACATCACCCAATATACTTCCATTAAATATCTTAAATTGGAAAGGCAGATTAATCAAAAACGATGGTACTTCTAAAGAGATTGATTTAGTCCCTGTAAAACCTTCAAGAGAAGTTTCAAATTTGACTTTCAAAGTAAATGAAAATGGAAAAATAGACGGCAAAATTAGAATTCAGAAAACAGATTATGAAGCTTATAAGTTTAGAGTTCAAAACGGAAACAGAAATCAAAAAGATTATATTGAAAAACTAGAACAGAAGCTTGGCGATTTAAAGATTTCCGATTATCTCGTAACCAATAAAATTTCCAATTTATCCGATCCAATTGTGGAAACCTTTAGTTTTGAAACCGATAATTTTGTTGAAAATATAGGAGGAAAACTTTATATAAACCCAATGTTGTTCTACACACCATCTAAAAATCCTTTTTTACAAGAAACTAGACAAATGGGCATTTATTTCGGATATCCAAAACAAGAAAAAGTTCTAGTCAATGTAGAGATTCCAGAAGGTTATGTCGTAGAAACACTTCCTTCTCCTGCTAGGTTTTCACTCGAAGATAATTCTATAACTTTAGTGTTAAATGTTTTAAATGAAGGAAACAAAATTCAATTTAGCTTTTCAAAAGACATTAACAATAGTATTTTTGCAGCCGAGCACTACAATACATTGAAAATTCTTTTTCAGAAAATGATTGCTAGTCAAAACGAAAAAATTGTTCTAAAAAAAGCTTAAAGATGGATTTAAAAAATGCCCAATTAGATGTTGATACCTGGATAAAAGAACATGGTGTTCGTTATTTTAACGAATTAACAAACATGGCTCAGTTAACAGAAGAAGTAGGTGAAGTAGCAAGAATTATTGCGCGCAGATACGGAGAACAATCAGAAAAAGAAAGCGATAAAAATAAAGATTTAGGCGAAGAACTAGCCGACGTTGTTTTTGTAGTTTTATGTCTGGCAAATCAAACGGGAATCGATTTACAAGCCGCTTTTGATAAAAAAATGGACTTAAAATCGGTTAGAGATAAAGATCGTCACAAAAACAACGATAAATTGAAATAATTGTGAAATATCACTCATAAGTTTTGAATTATGAGTTTTGAATTTTGAATTATGAATGGGGAGTGGTAAATTGCGGGGCTGAATTATGTTTCTAATCATTCATAATTCAAAATTCACAACTTACAATTAAAAAAATGAATTTAAAATTAAGCACGAATTCAATATTCACTATTGAGGATTCGCATCTAAATATCACCGGTTCTAAAAGTGAAACGAATCGCTTACTATTACTAAAAGCATTATTTCCAAATATCACTTTAGCCAATACTTCAAATTCCGATGACAGCGAAGTAATGCAGAAAGCACTTGCAGGAAATGACGAAATTGTAGATATACATCACGCAGGTACGGCAATGCGTTTTCTAACCGCTTATTTTTCGGTTAACGAAGGCAGAGAAGTGGTTTTGACAGGATCAAGCAGAATGCAGGAACGACCAATCAAAATTTTGGTGGAAGCTTTGGCTCAATTAGGAGTTGAGATTTCATACGAGAAAGAAGAAGGTTATCCGCCAATCAGAATCAAAGGGAAAAAAGTTACTGCTTCAAAAGTAAAATTAGCTGCAAATGTAAGCAGTCAATATATTTCGGCACTTTTATTAGTTGCTTCAAAACTAGATAATGGTTTAGAATTGACTTTAGAAGGAGAGATCACTTCAATTCCATACATTAAAATGACTTTGGCTCTTTTGAATGATTTAAATATTCAAACTAGTTTTGAAGGAAACGTAATCAAAGTTTTTCCAAAAGAAGCAGTCGAATCAAAAGAAATGGTTGTGGAGTCCGACTGGAGTTCTGCTTCTTATTTCTTTAGTTTAGTGGCGCTGTCGGATGCTGCCAAAATAACATTAAGCAGTTATAAAGAAAACAGCCTTCAGGGAGATTCAGAATTAGTTTCTCTTTATGAAAAAATGGGTGTGAAAACTACTTTCCAAAATAACAAAATGACTTTGGAAAAAGTAGCTGGATTCAATTATCAAGACGTAAATTTTGAATTGAACAATACACCAGATATTGCGCAGACAATTGTAGTAACCTGTTTAGGTTTAGGAATTGGATGTCACTTAACGGGTCTTCATACTTTAAAAATCAAAGAAACTGATAGATTGGAAGCATTACGAATTGAGCTTACAAAATTAGGAGCCAATATTTCTGTAACCAATGACAGCTTGACTTTAGAGCGTTCTGGAAATATTAATCACGATGTACATATCGCGACATACAACGATCACCGTATGGCAATGGCTTTTGCTCCTTTAGCAATTAAAGTTCCAATTATTATTGATGATGCAGAAGTTGTTTCAAAATCCTACCCAGATTTCTGGAATGATTTGAAAGCTTTGAACTTCCAAGTTTCAGAATTGTAGAAATAATTGAACCATATAAGTTATATAAGTTCATTTAAATAAAAGTGCAATAAAACATAGCCTCTGGTTTCAACCAGAGGTTTTTTTATGTTCGAATTTGAGTATAATCGTAAAGTTTGTCATTTCGACGAAGGAGAAATCTTCGTAAGTAACTCCGCAACGAAAATCCAATCTTTGTCGAGCTACTTCCGAAGATTTCTCCTTCGTCGAAATGACAATAATACGTTGAACAGGTTTGTGTAAGAAAAAAAACATTTTTAATGCTTCCCGAAACCGCACAAAATCAAGGACTTTTGAAAATAAACGTCAAAACACTTGACAACGCCTATCTCACAATCGTATATTTGCAGGCGATTTAAAATTTTAGATAAAAAAGTCTAAGATTGATATTTTAAAATCTAACTTCAAATATGAAATTATCACACTTCAATTTCAATTTACCGAAAGAACTTTTGGCTGAATTTCCAGCAGAAAACAGAGATGAATCTCGTTTAATGGTAATTGACCGTAAAAAAAACACTATCGAACATAAAATGTTTAAAGACGTTATCAACTATTTTGATGATGGAGACGTTTTAATTCTTAATAATACAAAAGTTTTCCCTGCACGTTTGTACGGAAACAAAGAAAAAACTGGAGCTAGAATTGAGGTTTTCTTATTAAGAGAATTAAATTCAGAGCAACGCCTTTGGGACGTTTTAGTAGATCCTGCTAGAAAAATCCGTATTGGTAACAAACTTTATTTTGGTGACGACGATTCATTAGTTGCTGAGGTAATTGATAATACAACTTCTCGTGGTAGAACTTTACGTTTCTTATACGATGGTTCTTACGAAGAATTTAGAAACAAATTGACAGAACTTGGAGAAACTCCAATTCCTAAATACATCAACAGAGAAGTAACTGCCGAAGATGCTGAAAGATACCAAACTATCTACGCAAAAGAAGAAGGAGCTGTAGCAGCGCCAACTGCTGGTTTACACTTCTCAAAACACCTTTTGAAAAAATTGGAAATCAAAGGAGTAAATTTTGCTGAGGTAACTTTGCACGTTGGTTTAGGAACTTTCAATCCAGTTGAGGTGGAAGATTTATCTAAACACAAAATGGATTCAGAGGAATTGATTATCAATCAACAAGCTTGTGATATTGTAAATGAGGCAAAAGCAAAGAAAAAACGTATTTGTGCAGTAGGAACAACTTCTATGCGTGCAATCGAAAGTTCTGTTTCTTCTCAAAATACTTTAAATCCGTACGAAGGATGGACAAATAAATTTATTTTCCCTCCTCATGATTTTAGTATTGCAAACTGTATGATTACAAATTTCCACACGCCAAAATCAACATTATTAATGATGATTTCTGCTTTCTGTGGTCATGATTTAATGAAAAAAGCATACGACGAAGCGATCAAAGAAGGATACAAATTCTATTCTTACGGAGACGCGATGTTAATTCTTTAATTAGAATTTATCTTATAAAGAGACCCGACAAGTTTTTAAAACCTGTCGGGTTTTCTGTTTTTATAGTTTTATTTCATGTTTCATGTTTCATGTTGATATGCTTTGTGTGGTTGACCGCAAAGTGCGCAAAGATTTTTATCAAGGTTGACGTTTACAAACGCTAAGTTCGCAAAGCTTTGCGTTCTTCTCTTGGCAAACACAAACTGAGCAAAAAATCTTTGCGCACTTTGCAGTTAAACTGCAGAACGAACTTGAAACCTGAAACATGAAACCTGAAACATGAAACCTGAAACATGAAACCTGAAACATGAAATTTTGAAACTTGAAACAAAACAAACAAATTTTGTTATTTTAGCATCCAAAACAAAAACACAATGACTTTTCAAAATACACGCGAATTCGCGAAACAACTTGATGCTCAAGATGCATTAAATCATTATCAAAACGAATTTATTTTTCCAAAAGTGAATGATAAACGTGTCATTTATTTTACAGGAAACTCTTTAGGATTACAGCCAAAACGTACAAAAGCTTATGTTGATGAAGTAATGAATGACTGGGCAGAATTGGCTGTCGAAGGTCATTTTTATGCACAAAAACCTTGGTGGGATTATCAGGAAAGATTTGCAGAACCGTTGAGTAAAATTGTCGGCGCCCTTCCGTCAGAAGTTACTGTAATGAATACTTTGACGGTAAATCTCCATTTACTAATGGTTTCTTTTTATCAGCCAAAAGGAAAGCGTTATAAGATAATCTGCGAAGAAAAAGCTTTTCCATCAGATCAATATATGTTTCAGAGTCAGGTTCATTTTCATGGATATAAACCAGAAGATGCTATCGTAGAAATTAAACGCCGTGAAGGCGAACACAATATTCGTCTTGAAGATGTTTTAGCAAAAATTGAAGAAGTTGGCGATGAACTGGCTTTGGTTTTAATTGGAGGTGTAAATTATTATACGGGACAAGTTTTTGACATAAAAACTATTACTGCTGCCGGACAAAAAGCGGGTGCAAAGGTTGGATGGGACTTAGCACATGCTGCTGGAAATATCAAATTAGAACTGCATGATTGGAATGTAGATTTTGCCGCTTGGTGCAGTTATAAATATATGAACTCAGGACCTGGAAATGCTTCTGGAGTTTTTGTTCACGAAAGACATCACAACGATCCAGATTTACCTCGTTTTGCAGGCTGGTGGGGACACAATAAAGAACGCCGTTTTAAAATGGAACCTAACTTTGATCCAGTTCATGGAGCAGGAGGATGGCAGATTAGTAATCTTCCAGTTCTTTCTTTAGCACCATATTTGGCTTCTGTAGAAATGTTTGCTGAGGTTGGAATGGACGCTTTAATTGCTAAACGTGATCATATTACCTCTTATTTAGAATTTATTCTGCACGAAATTGACAAAGAAGTAAAAGGGAATTTTGAAATTATTACGCCTTCAAACCCTGCAGAGAGAGCTTCACAATTATCAGTTTTTCTTCATGGAGAAGGAAGAAGTTTGTTCGATTATTTAATGAAAAATGGAGTAATTACAGACTGGCGTGAACCAAACGTAATTCGATTAGCTCCAGTTCCATTATATTGTTCTTATGAAGATATGTACGATTTCGGACAAATTCTAAAAACAGGAATTTTAGGGAAGTAAAAGTTGATGAATCTCGCAAAGGCGCAGAGTCGGAAAGTTTAATCTTAAAGTTTGAATAGCGTCCAGCTTTAGCTGGATGACAATAAAACATAAATCAAAAAGGCTTTAGCCAAACTATAAAAGTTTGACTAAAGCCTTTTTTTATATTCCGCAAGAAAGTAGTGATGAGAAAAAAACTTTGCGGCTCTGCGCTTTTGTGCGATTAATAAATCAACTACAATAATTAATAATTAAGTATCAAATCTTCTAATCTTATAAACTTTCGAAAAAATTCTGTAACAATCATTATGGCGGATATTCCGTATTTTGTAATGTATAATTATTAAAACTACAATCATGAAAGGCTTATATATAATAATGGCGGCAATTCTTTTAACTTCTTGTCAAAATCAAAGTAAACAAGATTTAAATAAAGCCAAGCAAGCCAGTATTGATTCAATGAAAGTTGAGATTAATAAACAACGCGTTATCGATTCAATGAAGACAGAAATGGCTAAGATAAAAGAAGAGCAAAAAGTTGAATCTGAAAAAGAGAAAGTTGTAGTGGTGCATCAGCAAGCTGCAAACGGAAATACAGCAACAACAACGACTACAACGAAAAAGAAAGGCTGGAGTGCAACTGCTAAAGGTGCTGTAATTGGTGCTGGAGTTGGTGCCGCAACCGGAGCAATCGTCAGCAAGAAAAAAGGCGAAGGAGCTATTATTGGAGGTTTGGCTGGTGCTGCTTTAGGAACAGGAACTGGTGCTGTTATTGACAGCAAAAATAAAAAAGAATAGATATTAAATCTTTATAATAAGAACGCCGATTTAGAAACCTAAATCGGCGTTTTGTTTTATGCTAATTCTAATGTTGGAATTTGAATGGCATTCAATTCTGATTTATAGAAATTGAATTGATTTCGTATTTTCTCTTCTTCTTTCTTAAAATACAAAGTAGATGAAAGTAAATTTTGATAATATTCAATTCCTTCTAGAATATTTGTTTTAAAAGAATTCCATTTTTTAAGCTGATTGGCCGTTACTTCGCCAGAAATAGTTTCGATTTCATTTCTAAAATAATCAACATACATTTTTAATTCCTTCACAAATAAATTCGGACGGTCATTAGTTCTCAAAATCGATTTTCCTTGATAAATGTGCTGCAGCATATCTTTTAAAGAAACTTCTTGATCAAAATAAGCCAGATTAGGTCCCGGACAGATTACCACACCCTGCGACTGGCCTTTTATTTTGATATCATTTTCGAGATAAGAAGCATTTGCTAAACCAACGCACAGACAAGATTTCTCTGTTATTTTAATTTTGCTTTTTTCGAATTCTTCGATAGTTAGAGAATCTTTTTTTGCTTCTAATTCTTGTAGTTTAATATCCTGATATTTTTTGGATGCCGTACAAATTCCGTGTGGATCGTATTCTTTACTTAGAGCCAAAAATTTCTTTGGGCAGGAACTTCCAGCTTTATTTTCTTCGATGCGTTTTTGTTTTAAGATTTCGTTTGACGTGCCACGCAAAGTATTAAAAGGAACTCCTAAGGGGCGAAATGTGACTTAGGTAAAAATCGTCTTCTTTGGCATTTTTTAATAAACTTCTTGTTTCCTGATCTACAGATGTTGCTTCGGGAACTAATAAAAATGGAGATCCCCAGCCAACAGAATCGACTTTATATTCGTATAATAAAAATTCATGTTCTTCTGCAGTTCCAACACCGCCTTGAACTGTAATTTTTAATTCTAAAGGTGTTTCTGGAAAAACTTGATTTTTGAGCTGTAAAGCTTTAATCATTAAATCGTGAGCCGATTGTACCAATTGTTCTTTTTTCTGCTTGAATTCTTCTAAAATAGTGCCTAATAAGAGTCCATCAGTGGCAAAGGCGTGACCGCCGCAGTTTAAACCCGATTCGATTCGGTATTCAGAAACCCAAAGTCCTTTTTTGGCCAAGAAATTTCCCTGAATCATTGCCGATCTAAAATCGCTCACTTTTAAAATGATTTTCTTTTTAAGTTCGTTTTTTTCGTTTGGGAAAAAATCTTGAAAGTTCTCAAAGTAACCGAATAATCTCGGATTCATTCCAGCAGAAAGAATCACAGAAGATTCTAAATTACTTTTTGCAAAACCTCTTAAAGCGGCATGAGCATCGTTAAATTCTATTGGAAGCTGTTCATTTTTAACAAAATTATCTTTATCTAATTTTGTCATAATGTTAACGTCGATTTCGCCGGGAAAAAGATGCGTTTCGATATAATTCTGAATATTTTCTTTAAAAGCAATTCCATCATCCAGCAAATTTTGAAATCCTTTTTTAATGTCGGAAGTATTCGGCAGCATCGACATAAAATTTTCAAGCGCAGTTTTGCTTTCGGCTAATTCTGTTTTAAAACTTTCGAATTTTTCTTTTACAATTTTGTCAACTAGATTTAAGTAAGATGTAATTCTTTCGGCGCGGTAATCGTGAAATTTCTGGGTAATTTCTTCGTAAGGAATATTGAATTTAGTGCTGTAGAAATTACGCATCTTTTCAATTAAATCGTCATCGGCAATAGAAATAACAGACGAAATACCATATTGTGCAACACGAATTGGACTGTCAATCGTGTAAGCAAGACCCATTACAGGAATATGAAAAGTATGTAAAGGTGTTTTTGTCATTTGTCTTCGGGTTAAAATAAAGACAAATATTGAAAAAAGGATTTTTCTAAAACCTGATAATTGTCAGGTTTAATTTGTTGCTGCGAATTACACGAATTTCCACTAATTTTTATTCGAAATATTTTAAAAATAATTCGTGAAATTAGTCTAATTCTTGGCAAAAAACTATATCAAAATCTTCTTCAAAGATTCTGCAATGCTTCTCCATAAAAAGTTGTAGAATGATTTTTCCTGAATTCTTTCCAGTTCAACTTCAGCAGTTTTTGCTTTGTCTTTTGAATCATTTTTGACTAATAAATTGACAATTGCCGATTTGAGCTTGGCTTCTTTTTTAGGATCTTTTTTCTTGTAAAGTTTTACTTTTAGATCATCATAATCTAAAGAGGCGTTTCCTTTAGAAATATTATCATTTCCATAAAAATTAAATCGGTACTTATTAAAAACTCCTGTAAAAGAGGCATTCATATAAGGCTTGCTGAATTGTCCCATAGCCCGAACATCAAAATTGGAAATTACACCTTGAATGTGAAATCCGTCATTTTTATCCAGAACGTTAAAACTCCAATCTACATCGAGAGGAGAGGTTTTCATGAAAATACATTTTACTTTAATTTTTACATCATTCGTTTTTTTCAAACCAAAACCACTTCGCAGATTGGTTGCCTGCAGATTGAATTTGTCAAAATTTAAAACTCCCGGACCTTTAGAAAAATCAATTTCTTCTTCGTAAACCAATTTCGATTTAAGAACTTGCAAAGTATCAATTTGAAGTGGGAATTTTATATTTCGCAATAAATGATTGTACAGGTATTTTTTACTCAAATCATCTTTCGGCATTTTTCCACGATAAATATTCGCATCAAAATGATTGATTACAACTGAATTTGCTTTAAAGAAAAAACGATCATTTTTAAAACCCCAATCCATTTTTGAAACTTGTGCCGAATCGAATTTTAGCGTATAAATATCTTTTTCTTTATCTAAACGTTTGATAAAATTTGGGCGGTTAAATTGCGGAATATTAGAAAAATTATTAATTTTTAGAAAGTTTTTCTCGGTGCTTAATTTGCCAATATTAATATGATAAAAAGCACTTGGTCTGTAAAATAAACTGTCAATTACTAAAGTGTAGCTTTCATATTGCAGTGGAATTTTTTCTTTTAAAGTCGCATCCGTCAGCAAAATCCCCTCTAATTTCAAAATGATTTTCTTGATGCTGAAAATAGGTTTTTCGGTATCCAAAGAAACCACATCGACAGTTCCGTCATTGAGATAAATATTCGAAACTGCAATAATCTTACGAAAAGGTTCAAGAATTTCGCTTTTAATACTTTTGCTGTTATTGATAAGTTTCTCGCCTTTTTTATATAAAATCACTCGAGGTTTATTGATAATAATACTTTCGGCCTGAATAATATCACGGAAAGCTAAATCCCAAACATTAAAATGTTTGATTGTAATAGATTCTATTTTAGAAAAAAGTCCGTTTTTACTGTCTTTAGGCTGGTTTTTCGGGCTTACCAATAATGTCTGAGCATAGATATTTCGAGAAAAAAGAGAGACTTCAATTTTTTCGTAATTGATATTGTACGCTGTTTTATTTTTCTCGTGAATAATAATCGGAAGCTGTTTTTTAATCCAGTAATTCAAACCTAAATTGGCAAAAACCACTAGCAGAAAAAGAGAAATTACACCGATTGCTATTTTTTTATATATGGACATTTATAGGATTGGTTTTAAATACATAAATTTAGGCTTTTAAAAAGAATGATTTTTACATTATTCTTCTTTTCGATTACATCATTTTACCAACTTATCGTTTATACCTTTTGCAAAATATGAGAAGATTTAAAAAATTTCTGCTGGTTTTATTAGTACTTATAATTATAATTGGAGTTGGTTTATGCGCTTATATTTTTCATTTAAAACCCAAGTACGAAGGAGAATTGCAGCTGAAAAATATCCAAGAAGAAACTACAGTTTATTTTGATGAATTTGGTATTCCTCACATATATGCCAATTCTGAAAAGGATGCCATGACAGCGCTCGGCTACGTTCATGCGCAGGAAAGACTATGGCAGATGGAATTACTTCGCAGAATTGCACCAGGAAGATTGTCTGAAATCTTTGGTTCTGTTGCACTTAAAAATGATGAATTTTTTGCTGGAATTGGTA
The DNA here is from genome assembly GCF_030818825.1 of Flavobacterium sp. SORGH_AS_0622. Classification (NCBI taxonomy): domain Bacteria; kingdom Pseudomonadati; phylum Bacteroidota; class Flavobacteriia; order Flavobacteriales; family Flavobacteriaceae; genus Flavobacterium; species Flavobacterium sp. SORGH_AS_0622. The sequence goes on along the minus strand of NZ_JAUTAX010000001.1, from coordinate 4,606,623 downwards.
TTGAAGAAGCTTCTGCGAAAGCGATTGCCAAATTAGACAAAAACAGTGAAAGTTATAAATTGGCAGAAGCTTATCTGGATGGAATCAATCAATATTTGGACGAAGGAACAACACCAATTGAATTTACGTTGGTTGGCGTAAAAAAGCAAAAGTTTACTATAAAGGACGTTTATAATATTTTTGGTTATATGTCCTTCAGTTTTGCGATGGCGCAAAAAACAGATCCTTTATTGACAGATATTAAAAATAAATATGGTGCCGAATATTTAAAAGATTTAGGAATTGAAGGTGAGTTTAATACTACCCAAATTAAAATTTCTAAAGAAAATACAGAAGAATATTCAGAGATTGCAAAATCGGTTACAGCAATGCTGGATCAATCACCAATTCCGCCTTTTATTGGAAGTAACAGCTGGGTTGTTGGTCCTCATAAATCTAAAAGTGGGAAAGTGATTTTTGCAAATGATCCGCATATTGGATTTTCGCAGCCTGCCACTTGGTATGAAGCTCATATTGTAACACCAAAGCATGAATTATATGGTTGTTATCTTGCAGGAACTCCATTTCCGTTACTGGCGCACAATCGTGATTATGCTTACGGTTTAACAATGTTCGAAAATGATGACATCGATTTTTATCAAGAAAAGAATAAAGTTGGAGATCCCACTCAATATCAAACACCTACTGGTTTTGCAGCTTATGAAACCAGAAAAAAAGTAATCAAAGTTAAAGATACTTCAGATGTGGTCTTGACAATTAAATCAAGCCGACACGGACCAATTATGAATGATTTTTTGGAACGTTTGGAAAAGAAAACTCCAATTGCAATGTTGTGGACTTACACCCATCAGCCAATTCAGATTCTAGATGCAGTTTACGGACTTTCGCATGCGAAGAGTAAGGACGAATTTAAAAATGCCGTAAAACTTGTCGCGGCGCCGGGACTTAATGTAATGTATGGAGATGCTAAAGGAAATGTGGCTTGGTGGGCAACAGGAAAATTGTATAAACACAAAGAAGGTGTAAATACGCATTTGATTTTAGATGGATCGAGCGGAAATCATGATATTACCGAATATCTAGATTTTGATAAAAACCCGTCATCAGAAAATCCGAAATGGGGTTATGTTTATTCTGCTAATAATCAGCCTGAAGCTATAGATAATGGATATTTGTATCCAGGATATTACCTGCCTGAAGATCGTGCAAAAAGAATTGCAGGATTAATGGATGCAAAATCCGATTGGGATAAAGAAGCAGTGAGTAAAATGATTTATGACAATACTTCTGATGTTGCCGTTGATGTGGTTAAGAATTTGATTTCTAACATCGATCTTAACACAATTTCAGCAACAGAAAAAGAAGCCATAAAGGTTTTAAAATCATGGAAAGGAACCAACAATTTAGAGGATACTGCGCCAACGATTTATAATAAATGGATTTATTTATATCTAAAAAATACTTTTGAAGACGAAATGGGGGAGGAAAACTTCAATCTCTTTTTAGGAATTTCTGTTGGGAAACAAGTTATTGCCAATCAAATTAAAAATGAAAATTCGGTTTGGTGGGATAATATTAAAACTAAAAATGTAAAAGAAACTAGAAAACAAATTGTTTCAAAATCTTTTCACGATGCAATTATATCATTACAAAATCAATTAGGAAATACTGTTTCTAATTGGAAATGGGGAGAAGTACATACCGTTGAGTACGAACATCCTTTAGGAAAAGTGGCGGCACTTCGAAGATTATTTAATGTCGGACCATTTAATTCGCCAGGTTCAGATGAAGTAATCAATAATTTATTCTTCGGATTTAACGACGAAGGAAAGTATTATACAAAAGGAGGACCTTCAACCAGAAGAATTGTAGATTTCTCTGATGTCGAAAACAGCTGGAGTATTCTGCCTACGGGACAATCTGGAAATCCGTTTAGTAAACATTACGATGACCAAGCCGAAATGTACAACGCTGGAAAATTCAGAAAAATGAAATTGAATAAAGAAGAGATTATAAAAACTTCAACAAAATTGGTTTTTAAACCGAAGGAATAGTTTTGTTTCAAGTTTCAAGTTTCAGGTTTTTTTACTCTTTGTAAAAGTTTAAAACCAAAATTTTAAAGAAATTTGTATTAAACAAAATAACCAGAATATTGTCAGTTCGACGAAGGAGAAATCTCCGTAAGTAACTCCGCAAAGAGAGTTTAATCTTTATAGAGCTTCTCGCGGAGATTTGCTCCGCCAGTCACTATCGCTCGAGTCTCCTTCGTCGAAATGACAAAAATGAGAAGACAACTTAAAATTGAATCTTTGAGTCAAAGTTTAAAACTTTGACAAAGAGTACAAAAACTTAGAATCTTAGCATCTTAGAACCTTAGCACCTTTTTATTTAGAAATATACTTCCCCTTCACAATATCAGCAGCAAAAATATTCAGATTATTGATAAGCACTTTATTATTAGTCATTACATTTTTAGTCTGGTAAGCCGTGTCTTTTTCATATGCTTTTAATAAAGTTTCCAGTTCTACTTCATCAAAAACAACAAAACTGTTGTAAATCGCATCCCTAAAATTTTTATAATTAATGCTTTGACTGATCTCCATTGTTTTCTGGTCATTCCAGCCTTCTTTTGCCGAAGTTTCGTTTATTTTCGATAAACAAAAATCAATCACATAATTTTTATAATGTGCTGCTTCGACGATTTTATCAATTATAATTCTGTTTTGCTGTGAAGGCATTGCTGGAGCTTGCGAATTGTTTTGTGATAAACAGTTTAAAGAAATAAATAAACATAAAAATACAGCCAGAAAGCCTTGTTTCTTAAAATTTTTCATAGGTTAAATTGTTATTTTGGGTCTGGCTAAAATAATATTTTTAAAGCTAAATTATCCAATTTGAATGTTAGAAATTGTAACAAAAAAACTCCGATAAAAAAGATTTGAATCTATTTTATCGGAGATAATTTTAAAAGGATTTTTTAAATGTTATTTAGTTTTACTTTTTGAAAGTTCATCTAATACTTTTTTCCCGTTTTCATTTGAAGGATCTAATTCGACTGACTTTTTGTAATTCGCGATAGCTAATTTTTTATCACCATCTGCTAGATAAGCTTCACCTAAACTATCAAAAGCATTTCCTGATTTTGGGAAAGTTTCAACGTTAATTTTGAAAACTTCAATTGCTTCTTTCTTTTTTCCGTTTTGTAATAACTGATATCCAACTCGATTCATATCTCCTTCTTTAATAGCGTATGTAGGATCATTTTTCAGTTTTTTATAAGTTTCGGTTCCAGTCGCTGCGCCTTTTTCATTATAGATATCCAATAAATCTAATGCCAGCGATTTTTTAGGCTGATCAAACGGCTGATTGTATAAAATAGCACGAATAGCAGTGTTCATTTCGCCTAAAACGGTTCCGCCTGTATTGTTTAATAAAACTACAAGATTCTTATCTGCAGGAATACGAGAAATGATTGTATTAAATCCGTTAATACCGCCTCCATGCTCAATAATATTCAATTTACTGGTTTCTCCATTCGGAGCTTCATAAGTTGACCATCCATATCCATAAAAACCGCCCCACGCTTTAATATATGGTTTGTATAAAGATTCTATGGATTTTTCTGAAAGCAGTTTGTTTGTATAAAGCGCCTGATCCCACAAATACAAATCTTCTACCGTTGAGTACAAGGATCCAGCGGCATACGGAATGCTCATGTCAAGATATGCAGCGTTTACAATTTTTTTCCCCTGTTTTTCGTAACCAGCCGCTCTGTTTTTTAAAATGACATCGCTGTGGTCATAACCAGAATTAACCATTTTTAAAGGCGTAAAAATAATTTCCTGTAAATATTGTTCGTATGTTTTCCCTGAAATTTTTTCAATAATATAACCCAATAGAAAATAACCAGAATTGCTATAATTGAATTTTTCGCCAGGAGTAAATTCAAGCGGCAGACTTGAAAACGTTTTTACGAATTCTTCTGGAGTATACGGATTTCGAGCTTTATCTTTAAAAAAGTTTGGCGCACTGGTATAATTCGGAATTCCAGACGTGTGTGTCAATAAGTGATGAATTGTAATTTTACCACCATTTTCTTTTGGATAATCTGGCAGATAAGTTGTGATTGGAACATCTAATTTCAGTTTTCCTTCTTCAGCTAGTTTTACTATTAAAAGTGCTGTAAATTGTTTGCTGATAGAACCTAATCTGAATTTAGTATCAGGCTGATTTGGAACATCCCATTCCATATTGGCCAAACCAAAACCTTTTTTAAAAATTACTTTCCCATTTACGGCAACGAGAGCGGAGCCGTTAAATTGTCCATATTCGTTGTATTTCGCTAAAAGTTGTTCAATTTGCTGTGCTTTATCTTGTGCAAAAGTGCTTAAAGCCGAGATTTGAAAAACTACAAAGAGTGCAATAAGTTTGATTGATTTTTTCATAATGATTGATAATTGGTTGAAATAAATGATTCGTTTTTAATTGATGATTGAAACCTGCTAACCATTAGATATTCAGTGTTTTGTGTCGAAATTACGATTTTTTACTGAAATAAATGTAAGGTCTTAAAATGTTAGACGAGCGATTTTCGATTTGGTTTCACAATTAATCAATTTTTTTTCATTTAATTTAAAAAACGAATTCGAGCATAGACTAAAAGCTACTCTTTATACGGTCTATATTGGCTTTATTTCGTTTCGATATCGACTATTTTTCTTCCATTTTTTCCTAGGTAATGCACAACGATATCTTCATAAATTTTATAGCCGTCATCAACATTGGTAAAAATTACTAATCCTTGTTTTGTTTTTGGCAACAGTAAAAAAATAGTCTGAACACCTTTGTCTGCACCACCATGCGATAAAGCATAGTTTTCATTTCCTAAATCATAAATTTCAAAACCCAGACCAAAGTATTTGTCTTTTTTTGTTGAAACCTGATGTGATTTCATTTCTTCAAAAACTTTTTTGCTTAAACCGTCACCGTTCATAACGCTGCACAAAAATGTTCCGTAATCTTCAATAGTTGTTAGTAAATCGTCTGCGGCACTGGCAGTTTTATTTTTTGTTGGTTCATAGGCATTTCCTTTGTTGTCATAATTAATTGCATATCTCAAAAGATCGATTTTATCATTCCAAATAAGTTGAGAGTCATTCATTTTCAACGGCTCAAAAATTAATTCTGAAGCCAGCTGATCTAATGTTTTGTGAAATTTTTTCTCCAAGGCTTTTCGTAAATACTCAAAACCTTCTCCAGAATATTGATATTGAGTTCCAGGTTTAAATTTAAAATCCAGTTTGTTAGAATCATTAAAAGACCTCCAATTCGGAAAACCAGTCTGATGACTTAAAACAATTCTAGTCGTCAATAATTTTAAATAGGGATCTTTTGCAATATCTGGATCTGTCCAATATTTATAAAGAGGTTCATCTAAATTCCATTTTCCAGAACTTACTAACTTTAAAGTTACAACAGCCGTAACCGGTTTAGTTAAAGATGCGACATTCCAAATCGTATTGTAAGGTGCCGAAACACCTTTTTGAAGTTCGCCAAAAACTTTTACCTGTTTTAGTTTACCATCCGTAATAATGCCGATTCCTAAAGTTGGAACATTATTTTCTTTAAGCCATTTTTCTGTTTCTTCAACATTGTCAAAAAGGCCTGCTTTATTAACTGTAGAACTCGTCATTTGATGATTGTAACTCAGAGATCGGGCTAATTTCCATTCTTTATTTTTTAAAAGCCAAAGATGAGTAAACTTGGCAAAGCTTCCTGCTTCTTCGGGTTTTTCAGCAGTGCTTTCAAAAAATCGATGCGTGCCCATTTGTATGGCGCCATACAAAACGCCTTTTTTGTAAAGCGGATAAATTTCAGTACTTCCATCAACTAATTCTCTGCGGTAATTGTATTTTCTGGGCGTTGCACAAATTCCATTTTTTAAGTTTTTTAAAAATAGCGCCTTGTCCGAAATACTGTCTTTGTCGTGAAAAAACTCAAAATCGTCCGTGTATAAGTTCTCAAATTGTTTAATGTCGCAAGTATTAAAGCCAATATTAAAAAGAAGACTGTCTTTTGACATAATGGTCTTGTACAAAGCCGAGCTTTTTTCTTCCTGCGAGAATGCGATTTGAATTTGGATGAGAAGTACTCCAACTAAAAAAGTTTTTAGTTGAAAAAAAGTGTGATTGATTTTCATTTTGATTGATGGATAATGATTGATTTTGCAAAAGTAAGTCAATCATTATTCGCAAAATTGTACAAATGCGAATACTTATCTTTTTTGAGAAAGAAAATACGAATCGGGATCGAACGTTTTTGGAGTCGTTTTGGTCACATCTTTAAACTTTTTTATAAAATGCGACTGGTCAAAATATTTATTGTAAAGCGCGACATCAGTTAGTTTTAATTTTTCTAAATCAGAATTCACCATTTGGTCAACCGATTTTCTGAACTTCAAAATCTGAATGTATTTTTTAATTGTAAGTCCAGTTGCGGTCTTAAATTTGATTTGCAGTAATCGCTGTGATAAATTTAATGTTTTGCTAATTTCCGAAACCGAAATTTCTTCGTTATTAAGTTTAATGATTTCACATATTTTTTCAACTAGATCTTTGTCTGGATTTGAAAAAGTCAATTCTTCAAAATATACATTAATTGTATCTAGCAAAGTTTTAATATCTAAATAAGTATGAATTTTAAAAGGTAATTCTTCGCCATTAATATGAACAATAGAATCTGTAAAATCGCCTAAATCATATTTCGGAAACATCGAAAGCGTCCAGCCATGAAACTGTATAATTGTAACTTTAGTTTTGTGCTGGATATTGACCAAAACTTTATTGGTCATTTGCGAACAAAAGTAAATGCCTTCGTTCATCTCGTATTTCTTTTTACTCGTATGAACTTCTATTGCATTTCCGCTTACAATGGCGAGATTAAAACAGCCGTTTGGTAAAACGAGTTTGTTTTCGATCAGGCTTTCGCCGATGCTGTTGTCCAGACACCAAATTTTATTAACGAACCTTTCCGTTTTTTGAGTTACGTAATGTTCTGAGTAGAGGTTCATTTTTTTCGATTTGCCAATATTTTGTTTAATAATTCTAATTATACTAAAGTAGTATTTTTAATTAAGATTTTTATTGACATTTTAAATCCTATAAAGTATATTATACATGATTTAGTTATGAAAACAGATGCCGCATGAGGGATAGAGGCGGTATCCTTTTATGAAGAGAAACGGAATAAAAGATATAGCCGAAAGCCCGGCCCGAAGGGACATGCCCAAGTAAATATTAGACTTGATGGGCAAATATTTGGTTTATTTTAAAGCTTATGTGTAATTATTACTTATTTTTACGTTCTTATATATTAGATTTTCCCTGATGCAAACTTCACTAAAAATTGCAGTTGTAGGTTCTGGACTTGTAGGATCACTGCTGGCAATTTATCTTAAAAAAGCTGGTCACACCGTTCATGTTTATGATCGTAGTCCTGATATTCGAAAAATTAATTTTTCTGGTCGCTCTATTAATCTGGCAATGTCTAACAGAGGCTGGAAAGCGCTCGATGCAGTTGGAGTTGGAGATTCGGTAAGAGAAATTGCAATTCCGATGGACAAACGTGCAATTCATCTAGTCGACAAACTGAATTTTCAGAATTACGGACAAGAAGGCGAATCTATTTACTCAATTTCCAGAGGAAAGCTAAACCGAAAAATGATTGATCTTGCTGAAGAAGCTGGAGCCGAATTTCATTTTGAGCAGAAAGTCTGGGATGTTACTTTAAGCGATGCAACCCTACATATTGGCGAAAGTGAAAGAGGAGAGTGGGAAGAACGAAAGTTTGATATGGTTTTTGGTGCAGATGGTGCTTTTTCAAGAATCCGCCACAGAATGCAGCGTCAGAGTATGTTTAATTATTCGCAGGAATTTTTAAACATGGGTTACAAGGAATTAAACATTCCCGCAAATGCAGACGGAACACATAAATTAGACAAAAATTCTTTTCATATTTGGCCGAGAGGTGAGTACATGTTAATTGCGCTTCCTAATCTTGACGGAAGTTTTACCTGTACTTTGTTTATGCCTTTTGAAGGTCAAAATTCTTTTGAATCACTTGTTGATCGAAAAATGGTAGAAGACTTTTTTGAGAAAAATTTCCCAGATTCGATTGAAGTAATTCCAGAACTGGCCAATGATTTCTTTAAAAATCCAACCAGTACTTTGGTGACCATGAAATGTTTTCCGTGGACTTACGAAGATAAAATTGCTTTGATTGGAGATGCCTGCCACGCAATTGTTCCATTTTACGGACAAGGAATGAACGCAGGTTTTGAAGATATTACGGTTTTAAATGAAATGATAGAGAAATTTGGAGACGACTGGAAAAAGATCTTTACCGAATATCAAATTTCCCGTAAACCAAATGCCGATGCAATTGCAGAACTTTCATACCGAAATTTCATGGAAATGAGCACAAAAACGGCAGATGAAAAATTCTTATTGCAAAAGAAAATAGAAAAAGTCTTTTCAGATAAACATCCAGATAAATGGATTCCGCTTTACAGCCGTGTAACTTTTAGTGATCGTCCGTACGCAGAAGCTTTGGCGATTGGAGATTTCCAAAACGGAATTATGGAAGAAGTTTTAAAGCTGGATAACATCGAAAATATCTGGAATTCTACCGAAGTCGAAAATAAAATTCTTGAATTGTTATCTAAATAATTTTAACAACAATGTCAATATCAATTACAATTTTCAATATTGTAATTGATATTTGTTTTTTGACATTGTGGTATTGTTTATTTCTTAAAGATTTTGGTTAAAACTCCAAAAACACCTCTAATAAAAGTAGCGCTCGTCACAACTTTTAAAACCGATTTTCCAACAACACTTGCTGTACTTGGTTCTGCTTTTGAAGATCTTGTAGGTGCTTGTTCTTCTTGTTCTGCTGCAGCTTGATTAGCGCTTTCAATTTTCTTGGTCAGTATTTCGTAAGCACTTTCTCGGTCTATTTCTTCAGCATATTTTTTGACCAATTTCGATTTGTTGTTTATTTCATCAATTTCAGAAGCAGATAAAATATCCATACGGCTTTGTGGCGCACGCATCATTGTCGCAACAAGCGGAGTTGGAACACCTTTTTCGTTGAGTGCTGTAACCAAAGCTTCTCCAATTCCGAGACTTGTCAGTAATTCATCTGTTTTATAAAATTCAGAAGTTGGGTAATTGTCCGCTGTTTTTTTAATTGCCTGACGATCATTTGCCGTGAAAGCCCTAAGCGCATGCTGAATCTTTAATCCTAATTGAGCTAAAACGCCGCTAGGAACATCCATTGGATTCTGAGTTACGAAATAAACACCTACACCCTTAGAACGAATTAATTTTACAATAGTTTCAATTTGCTCTAACAATGCCTTACTGGCTTCATTGAAAATTAAATGTGCTTCGTCAATAAAAATCACTAATTCAGGTTGTTCTGCATCTCCTTTCTCAGGCATTTTTTGATAAATTTCCGCCAAAAGGCTTAACATGAAAGTAGAAAATAATTTAGGTTTGTCCTGAATATCCGTCAATCGGATGATATTTACGTAGCCTTTTCCATTCTCATCAATTCGCATTAAATCATCAGTTTCAAATGATAATTCGCCAAAAAATATGTCGCCGCCTTGTTGCTCTAATTCGATAATTTTTCTAAGAATTGTTCCAGTAGTTGCAGTTGAAATTTTACCATAACTTGCAGTAATTTCATCCTTGCCTTCTTCTGTAATATAATTGATAACTTTCTTAATGTCTTTTAAATCTAGTAAAGGCATTTGGTTATCATCACAATATTTAAATATAACCGCTACAACTCCAGCCTGAGTATCATTAAGATCCAATATTCTAGAAAACAAAACAGGTCCAAATTCAGAAACCGTGGCACGCAGACGAACACCATTTTGTTTAGACAAAGACATTAGTTCAACTGGAAATGAAGCTACATTATAAGGTATGTTTATTTTTGCATGCCTTTCTGTAATAAAACCCTCTTCTTTTCCTTCTTTAGCAATACCACTAAAATCACCTTTAATATCCATCATTAAAACGGGAATTCCCGCATTCGAAAGCTGCTCAGAAAATACCTGGATTGTTTTGGTTTTTCCTGTTCCCGTTGCACCGGCAATTAATCCGTGGCGGTTTAAAGTTTTTAATGGAATTTTCACATGCGCTTCTGCAATTGGCTCACCGTCAAGCATTGCGCCTCCAAGGATAATGCTATCTCCCTTAGAAGAGTACCCTGTGTTAATAGCAGCAATAAAATTATCTTTTTTATTCATGTTTTTATTTGTAATTTAGATGGTTATATGAGTATTGCTTTGTTTTTGGGCATTTTTATTGTGGTTTTTTTTAGTAAGAAAAAGCTTTTTTTGATTGAAAATTTAATAAAAAAAAAATTCGCAGCTTTTTAAGAAGATATCAATGGAATCTTTGAATATTTACTAAAACGTTGTAATTTTTCTAATTATCTACCTTTTTTTTGTTTTATCTAAAAAATGATGGTGGCAATTTAATGAGATATTTTTTAAATTGAAGTTAAATTTCGGTCAATAAAATTAAAAAAAGTTTTTTTATTTAAACTAAACGTATAAATTTGCTCCTCTACAAGTTAAATATAACTAAAAAATAAAAATTATTTAAAACTATTAAAATTAAAAAAAATGGCAAACGTTAAAGTTAAAAAAGAAAGCACTTCAAATGGGGGAGGAATGATTACAGGAATCATTATTGTAGCGTGTATCTTAGTAGGGGTGTTTATTTGGAAAGTAATCATGGGGGATTCTGCTAACTTCGAAGGAGGTAATCCAGAAACAGGACATCCAATCAATACATTAGGACAAGTATATAAAGGAGGTTTCATCGTACCAGTATTATTAGGTATGTTTTTAATGGTTGTTGTTTTTTCTATTGAAAGATTTATTGTTATCGGTAAAGCTGCTGGAAAAACTAATCTTGACAAATTCATGAAAAGTGTTCAAGGTAGTATTAAAGAAGGAAACATCGAAGCTGCTATCGCTTCATGTGACAAACAACAAGGTTCAGTTGCAAACGCAATTAAATCTGCTTTGGTAAAATACCAAGATGTTAAAAAAGAAGGATTCAACAGCGAAGAAGCTTCAGAAGTAATCCACAAAGAAATTGAAGAGGCAACTTCATTAGAAATGCCAATGTTAGAGAAAAACATGACTATTATCTCTACTTTAGTATCTTTAGGTACATTAGGAGGATTATTAGGAACTGTATCTGGTATGATTAAAGCGTTTGGTGCGTTAGCTTCTGCTGGTACTCCTGACCAAGCTGCTCTTGCAACAGGTATCTCTGAGGCACTTATCAACACTGCAACAGGTATCTCTACTTCTATCTTAGCAATTGTTTCTTACAACTTCTTTACTGCTAAAATTGACGATTTAACTTACTCTATCGATGAGGCTGGTACTACAATCGTGAATACTTACAGAAAATTCAGAGGAAGTTTAAGACAATAATTAATTTTTGATATTTATATCAAAAAAATAAAATAAAAAGATAATGGCTAAAATAAAAATGAAAAAAAAGTCGACATCGACAGATATGACTGCGATGTGTGATGTTGCATTCCTTTTGCTAACGTTCTTTATTTTGACCGCTACTGCTAAAGTGCCAGAAGCACTTCCTGTAGATACTCCAGCATCTACTGTACAAACTAAATTGCCAGATACAGATTTGGCGATTATTACAGTAGGAAAAGGAAAAGTATTTTTCGACATCAAAGGTAGAGAGGTTCGTAAAAGAACTCTTGAAGGAATTGGTGCAAAATATGGTATTACTTTCTCTGAAGAAGATAAAGCCAAATTTGCATTAATGGACGATTTTGGTGTGCCAGTTACAGGTTTAAAGCAAATCATTGACATGAAAGCGGCGGACAGAACCAAAGCAAATCAGCCTGGAATTCCTTTGGATTCATTAGATAATCAATTAAAAGAATGGCTTCTAATCTCTAGAAGAGCTACAATTGATTTAGATGATAAAGAATTGCAGATTGCTATTAAAGGAGATGCGAAGGAAGAATATCCAAGAATTAAAAAAATTATGGATATTTTACAAGATCAGAAAATCAATTCCTTTAACTTAGTTACTGGTACGAGAGGAAAAGACTTTTAATTAAAAAATATACACTAAATGGCTGAATTAAATACCGGCGACGGCGGTGGTGGTAAAGGTGGTAAAGTAAGAAGTAAAAAGCAGAATTCTAAGGTCGATTTAACGGCGATGGTGGATTTGGCATTCTTATTGATCACATTCTTTATGTTGACTACTTCGTTGTCAAAACCTCAATCGATGGATTTGTCTCTGCCAGATAAAGATCCAAAAAATGAAGACGTTAAGGATACCAAAGTAGACGAGAATCGTACAATGACAGTAATGTTAGGTGGAGATAATAAAATCGTTTATTACATGGGATTGTTAGCAAGTCCTAAGGTGGGACCAAAAGATATTACTTATGGTAAAGATGGTATCCGTAGAGAATTGTTAGTGCAAAAAAAGAATGTTCTAGCTTATTCTGCTGCTTTAGGGAAACCTAAAAACGGTATCATAGTGATCATTAAACCAACTAAAAAATCAAATTACCGTAATTTGGTTGATATATTGGATGAGATGGCAATTTCAGGAGTAGATACTTATGCTATTGTTCCTGAGTTTTCACCAGAGGAAACGAAATTGATAGATAAAAAATAAGAGCAATCTTAAGTTTTATCAACTTAAAAATCAAGAGATATGAAATTAGATATTATAAAAAATCAGTGGCTTGATATCGTATTCGAAGGACGTAATAAGATATATGGAGCATACGAGCTGAGAAAATCGAACGGTAAAACAACTGTGAAAGCACTTGTGATCGGTTCACTTATTTTTAGCTTCGCAGTTGCTGCCCCTCTTATTGCAAGTTTCTTACCTGATTCTTCTGAAGAGGAAGTAAACAACGATATTAAGATTGCAACGGTAAAATTACCTCCAAAGAAAAAAGAGGAAATTAAACCAAATACACCACCACCTCCGCCACCTCCACCAAAAGTGGATCAAGTTAAATTCGTAAAACCAGTGGTTGCGAAGGCAGAGGAAGTTACTGAAGATCCACCAAAAATTGTGGATTTGAAAGATAAAAAAGTTGGTGCTGAAACTATCAAAGGAGATCCAGATGCAGTTTTAACTGTTGATGAACCAGTTGGTAAAGGACCAGTATCAGAGGTTGTACAAGAAGATAACACTGTATATAATACAGCAGGTATCGAAGTAAAACCAGATTTTCCAGGAGGAATTGATAAATTCTACAAATTCGTAGGAAACAATTATAAAACTCCAGAAGAAGAAGGTCTTAAAGGTAAAGTTTACGTTACGTTTGTAGTTGAAAAAGACGGTTCATTAACCGACATTAAAGTTTTAAGGGATATCGGTTACGGTACAGGAGCAGAAGCAATTCGTGTTCTTAAAAAATGTCCAAAATGGACTCCTGGCGAGCAAAATGGTAAAAAAGTTAGGGTACTATACTCTCTACCTATTACTATTCAATCTGCAGAATAATGTTAAAAGATATGCTTAATAATATTCAGAAGAAATCGCTCAAAGAGCGATTTCTTCTTGTTTTAGGAATACTGTTTTTTTTAATTTATCTTGTACTCGGTTTAATGATTATGTTTTGGAAAAAGCTGCCGCTTAACATGGAGCCAAAATATAGATATGCTTTCGGTGGATTATTGATTGTATATTCGGGAATAAGATTTTTAAGATTAATTAATTCAAAAGAAGAATAATTATGTTGAAATATAGTAAGGCTTTAGGTTTGATTATTTTTGTCTTTTTGTTTGCCATGTGTAACCAAAAAAACAAGAGTGAAGCTGAAAAAGAAACCATTTTAAAAGGATCGCTTGATGTTGCTGTCGATGAAACAGTTAAACAAATAGTAGACGATCAGGTGGCTGTTTTTGAAGGCACTTACTATGAGGCAAAAATTACAGTTAAACCAAAGTCAGAAGCAGAAGTAATAAATGATTTGTTGAATCAAAAAGCTAAAGTCGCGATAACGACCAGAGATTTAACAAGAGAAGAAAAAGCTCGTTTTGAAAAAAGCAAAATTAATCCGCGTGTCACACCTTTTGCGCACGATGCGATTGCATTTATTTCCAGCAAAAACAATAATGATACACTAATTGCGTTGAAAAGTGTAATCGATTTTATACAAGGAAAGCCAGATTCTAAAATCAAGGGATTAGTTTTTGATAATCCTAATTCAAGTACAGTTCGCTATATGAAAGAATTAGCGAAAGTTAATGAAGTTCCTAAGACAGGAGTTTTTTCTTTTAAAACAAATAATGAAGTAATCAAATTTGTTTCTGAGAATGAGGGAATGGTGGGTGTTATTGGTGTTAACTGGTTGTATCAGCCGACACCTGATATGACGGAGGTCATCAAGAAAATAAATGTTTTAAGTGTAAAAGGATTAAATAGTGATAAATATTATAGTCCGACTCAAGATGACTTAGCATTAGGGAAATATCCTTTGGCACGTGATTTGTTTATTATCAATTGTCAAGGCTATTCAGGTTTAGGAATGGGATTTGCTTCATTTGTAGCCGGAGATATTGGTCAACGTATAGTTTTGAAGTCAGGATTATTGCCATACAAGACTCCTGGGCGTAAACTTAAAATAAGGAATGAAATTATAAAAGATAACGAATAAATTAATTACGATAAAGATGAATAAATTTAAAATTTTTAGTCTTGCATTAGTAGCTTCGGCGACTGCGGCAACAGCGCAAGACATCAACCAAGCAAAAAAAGCGATTGATGCAGAACAATTTGATAAGGCAAAAACAATCCTTAAATCAATCATCAAATCTAAACCTTCAGATGGTGAAGCAAATTTTGTTTTAGGAAATGTTTATTTAAATCAATCTGTTGTAGACTCTGCTAAAATCTATTATAATAATGGATTACAAGCTTCGGATAAGAAAAACTTAAACTACATTGGTTTAGGACAATTAGATTTAGATGCTAAAAATGCAGCTGCAGCTCAGGCTAATTTTGCTTTAGCAACTAAAGACATGAAGAAAAAGGATGTAAATGAGTTTATTTATATCGCTAGAGCTTACATGAATTCTGATAATCCTGATTATAAAAGTGCTGTTGACGTTTTAAAACGTGCTTTACTAGTTGATCCTCAAAATGCTCAAGCACTTTTAGCTATTGGTGATGCATATTATGGATCTAATAATCAAAATGATGCTTATAAAGCTTATCGTGATGCTTTTACAGCTGACAATACTTTACTAAGAGCAAAAATGCAGTTAGGAGTTTTATTAAAAGGTGCTAAATCATATGATGAGGCAATTAAATCTTTCAATGAAGTTATTGCATTAGATGCTAATTACGGACCAGTTTACAGAGAACTTGCTGAAACGTATTACAAATGGGCAAGAAACAAACCTTCTACTGCTAAAGTTAATTTGCAAAATGCAATTACAAACTACGAGAAATATTTAAGTTTAACTGATTATTCTCTAGATTCTAAAATGCGTCATGCAGATTTCTTAATCTTAGTGAAAGATTACAAACAGTTAGAAACTGTTGCAAACAAAATGATTGCACAAGATAAAGTTAATCCTAGAATTTACAGATATTTAGGATATGCTGCTTACGAAAATGGTAACGTTGATGTAGCTATAAAATCTATCGAGGATTTCATTAAAGCTCCAGGAAATAAAGTAATTGGAAGAGATTACTACTACTTAGGGTTAGCAAAAATTAAAAAAGGAACTGCTGCAGATGGTACAATTGATCAAGCTGCGTTTGATGCTGGTTTAGCTGATATTAAAAAAGCAATTGAATTAGAGCCTTTAGTAGTTGAGGAATTTGCTGATTTTGGAAAAGAATTGTTTGGTAAAAAACAATATAATCAAGCAGCATCTATTTTTGAACTGGGAGCAAATAATAAAGAATCTAAAAATTATTTGGATGATGCAGTTTATTATGGAATTTCTGTTTACTATGGTAATGCTGGTAAACCTCTAGAAAGCCGTGATAAAGTTGCTTTAGAAAAAGCAAATGCTACGTTTGATAAAGTTCTTGAAGCGTCTCCAACATACGATGAGGCTTATTTGTACAAAGGAAGAATCAATAGTGCATTAGACAAAGATGATTTGATTATTAAAAACTATGAAGAATACGTAACTAAAATTACTGCAAAAGGTGCAGAGGAAGTGGCTAAACCTGCAACGGCTAAAAAAATCGTTGAGGCTTACAATGCAATCGGAGCTGCTTATGCAAATACTGATAAAGTAAAAGCTTTGGAGTATTTTAATAAAACTTTAGTTTTAGATCCAGCAAATACTTACGCTGCACAATCAATAAAATCTTTAAAATAATCTAGATTTTTTAAAATAAATAGAAAACCGATAGTTCAATAAACTATCGGTTTTTTTTGTTCCGTATATTATTGACTATCTTTGCATTCTTAAAATAATAAAATGTTACCAAAAGAAATACAATTAGAAGTAAATAAAGGAGCAATGCTTCCTTTGATGGAGGAATTTTATACCATTCAAGGTGAAGGCGCGCATACAGGCAGAGCTGCTTATTTTATTAGAATTGGAGGATGTGATGTGGGATGTCATTGGTGTGATGTAAAAGAAAGCTGGAATGCAGCAATTCATCCGCCAACAAGTATTGATTTAATTGTTGAAAATGCAGCAAAATATGCTGATACGGTTGTTGTAACTGGAGGTGAGCCTTTATCTTGGGATATGACGCTTTTGACAGAACGCTTAAAAGAAAAAAACTTAAAAGTTCATATAGAAACTTCAGGCGCTTTTGAATTATCTGGAACATGGGATTGGATCTGTCTTTCTCCGAAAAAGAATAAATTACCAACTCAGACTGTGTATGATAACGCTCATGAATTAAAGGTGATTATTTATAATAAGCACGATTTTATCTTTGCGGAAGAGCAGGCAGAACTAGTAAATGATGATGCAATCCTATTCCTTCAGCCAGAATGGAGTAAAAAAGAGGAAATGACTCCTCTTATTGTTGACTATGTTATGAATAATCCAAAATGGAGAGTTTCATTGCAAACACATAAATATTTAAATATACCATAACAAAAAGCCTCTTCATATGAAGAGGCTTTTTGTGTACATGAAGTAAACAAATGTATAAATGATATACATTTTGTGTTATTTCCAGTTTTTATATTTTTTTAAAGTTGTAATATGTGCTAAATGATGATTCCCATGCCAAGCATATGATCCGATAATCTTTTTGATTTTATTTTCTGAATTATCTGAAGGATGAACAAAAGTTTTCTCCAAATCAGATCCTGATAAATTTTTCATTATATAAGCTAATCTAAAATGAAGTCCTTTTAATAAATCAAGTGTTGGCTGTATTGGCATCGTTAGATTGTCATTCAATTCAGACCAAAGAACTTCATCATAAGCTTTAATCACTGGATTGTTTTCTGTTAAAGCCCATTTAATTCGAATGTAACAATTCATATGACTTTCTGCACAATGATGAATAACTTGTCTCACTGTCCATCCGTCTGGACGATATGGTGTGTCTAATTGTTCGTCGGTTAAATGAAGTGTTTCATTTTCTAATCTCTTTGGGAAACTTTCTATTTCTTCAATTTTTTCTGAAAGATATGTTACAGAGTAATCATTAGGAGCTATAAATTTTCCAATCGGATATTTTAATTTTTCTAAATCTAATTCGGTCATATTTTAATTGGTTTATTTTTTAAATAGAAAGTTTAGCTAAATAATCGTAATGTTCACCTTCGAGAATCAGCTCACAATTTAATCCATTCGCAATCGCAGCATTTTGAAGTGTGTTATAATCTAAATATAACCAATTAAAAGCTTCTTCTTTTTCGTTTTTGTAACTTAAATTAAAAACAAGTTCTCCATAATAATCATTTTCAGAGGGTATCCATTTACCGCCATCTTCATCCTCATCAAACATATAAATGATATCGGAGCTGTCAATTAAAATTTGTCCGCCAGGATTTAGAAGCGATTTTAATTTTCCAAGATATTTATTGCAGTCCTTTAATTTACCAAAAATTCCAGTTCCGTTCATTAGAAGTAAAATGGTATCAAATTTTTCACCTTCAAAATCTAAAATGTTTTCAACTTTAGCATTTTTAATTCCTCTAAGAAGACAAGTTTCGATTGCTTTTTCCGAAATATCGATAGCAGTTACATCTAGATTACGTTCATTTTGTAATGAGAGAGCATGGCTTCCTGCGCCGCAACCCACATCGAGTGTTTTTCCTTTTGCCAGCTGGAGTGCTTTTTGTTCAATTAATGGCATTTCATTATAAGAGCGAAAAAGATATTCAATGCTCATTTCATCTTCTTCAGAAATCGAAGTTTCTGTAATAATATCTTCAGGCGAATTATTGGTATAGAAATCAAATATCGCTTTTCCAAAAAGATCTTTCATTGTTTTTATTTCAAAGTTTAAGGTTTCAAGTTTAAAGTTGTTTAATTTTGCATATCAACTTTAAATTCTAAACTTGAAACAGATTTTAAATAACTTAAGTAAGTTAGCCAAAGATAAGCATATCGAGAATAAAAAGTATTTCGATAAGCTCAAAAAGAAACAGCCGAAGAATTTAGATTACATTATGCAGGATTTGCACAATGCAGAATTTAAAAGAACCGATTGTTTGAAATGCGCTAATTGTTGTAAAACAACAGGCCCATTATTTACTTTGGCTGACATTGAGCGTATCTCAAAACACTTAAGACAAAAGCCACAGCAGTTTATTGAGCAATATCTTCGAATTGATGAAGACAAAGATTATGTTTTACAAAGCGTTCCTTGTACTTTTCTGGATAGCGAAAACTATTGTATGATTTATGATGTTCGCCCAAAAGCCTGTAGAGAATTTCCACATACTGATAGAAATAAGTTTCATCAAATATCTCACTTAACATTAAAAAACGTTGAAATTTGTCCAGCAGCATTTAATATAGTAGAAGAGATGAAAAAGAAAATTCCGTTGTAGTAGAATTAAAAAAAATGGTAATTGTTTTCAAGAGAATCTAGTTTTCTCTTTTTAAGATGTACTTTTGAAAAAGGAATAGTTGTAATAATTAAAGAAACATTTGTAATTTGAATTTAGAATATTTTATAGCTACAAGACTTATTACTGCCAAAAACTACAAAAGCAGTATTTCAGCTCCCATAATAAAAATTGCTATTTCTGCAATTGCAATAGGAATTATTATGATGATTGTTTCGGTTGCAACTGGAATAGGATTGCAGAAGAAAATCCGTGATAAAGTTTCGGCATTTAACGGACAGATTATAATTTCTAATTATGATAATAATAATTCTGAAGTTACTATAATTCCAATTTCAAAGAAACAAGATTTTTATCCAAATTTTAAATCAGTTCCAGAAGTTAGTCATATACAAGCGATAGCAAGTAAAGCAGGAATTATTAGAACTGAAAATGCATTTGAAGGAATTGTATTTAAAGGAGTAGGTGCCGATTATGATTGGAATAATATTAATGAATACATTGTAGAAGGAAAACTACCTGATTTTTCAAAAGTATTAAATGAAGATGTTATTATTTCTAGATTTCTGGCAGATCGATTAAATTTAAAAGTAGGAGATCAATTCAATACATTCTTTATTAAAGAAGAGCAAGGAAAACTGCCTAATAGTCGTCGATTCAAAATCGCAGCCATATTTAATTCAGGATTCCAGGATTTCGATGCAACATATATAATAGGAGATATTCGTCATATTCAGAGAATCAATAAATGGAATGAGGATCAAATTGGAGCATTTGAAGTTTTTGTAAAAGACTTTAACGATATAAAATCTGCAGGTGATCAGATTTATGAGCAGACGTCTTCGAATCTAGATACCAAAACCATTATAGAAAAGTATAGTTATATTTTTGATTGGCTTCAGTTGTTTGATTTCAATATCGTAATCATCTTGGCAGTAATGATTCTAGTTGCTACAATCAATATGGTTGTTGCTTTATTAGTACTTATTCTAGAGAGAACTCAAATGATTGGAATTTTAAAATCGATGGGAGCAAATAATTGGACAGTTCGCAAAATATTTCTTTACAATGCATTCTATTTAATCCTTCGCGGATTATTCTGGGGAAATTTAATTGGGATTTCAATTTTATTAATCCAGCAGCACTTTGGAATAATTCAGCTTAATCCTGAAAATTACTATGTAAATCAAGCTCCAGTTTATCTAAATTGGATTTATATACTTTTATTGAATTTACTAACTATTGCTATTTGTTTTTTGGTATTATTAATACCATCATACATAATAACCAAAATATCTCCAGTAAAAGCGATTCGTTTCGATTAAATTATAAATTAAAGTATTCATACAGCCCGATAGGTCTTAAAACCTGTCGGGTTTATTTTTTTTATACATATATATATAAGAGAGAAAAAAAACATCTGTCAGGCTGAGCGCTTGGAAATATTTTTGATAGATCATCGAGTAAAAAGTGCCAGAAAAAGGTGCTGAAAACTAAAAACTCTGCAAAAATGGAATGCAAAATTGGGGTTAAATTGAGGAAATACAAACCGTAAGAAGAAAAAACTGACAATGGCTCAAAAAAGCTGATAATGTAAATGGAGAGTTATCAGTGTGTTAAGAAAAACTTTCAAAAAAGATGGAAATTATATAAAAAAAAGTCTTGCAGATGTAAATAAAGGTGGTACTTTTGCACCCGCAACAACGCAATGTTCACAGACATACCGGCAGGAAAAACTAATTAAAAGAGAAAAGAAATTTTCAAAAAAAGATTAGAAAAAGCTTGTGGGAATGGAAAACGGATATTACATTTGCACCCCGCAAATACGGGAAGTTCCTTGAGATACTGAGAGAAGAATTAGAGAAAAAGAGATTAAAAATTTCAAAAAAAACTTTAATTTTTTCTTGCAGGAAACAAAAAGAATTTTTAGTTTTGCACCCGCTTTGAAATACAGGCGGAATGATAAAGAAGACACGTTCGTAGACATATTGAATTGACAGCCGTTTTAACAGAGATGTTAGAACAAAAGAATAAGAGTAATAGAATTGTAAGATTCGAAAAGAACCGATAGATGATCATCGCGATATAATATTACAATATACGATGAAGAGTTTGATCCTGGCTCAGGATGAACGCTAGCGGCAGGCTTAACACATGCAAGTCGAGGGGTATAAGTCTTCGGATTTAGAGACCGGCGCACGGGTGCGTAACGCGTATGCAATCTGCCTTTCACAGAGGGATAGCCCAGAGAAATTTGGATTAATACCTCATAGTATTACGACCCGGCATCGGGATGTAATTAAAGTCACAACGGTGAAAGATGAGCATGCGTCCCATTAGCTTGTTGGTAAGGTAACGGCTTACCAAGGCAACGATGGGTAGGGGTCCTGAGAGGGAGATCCCCCACACTGGTACTGAGACACGGACCAGACTCCTACGGGAGGCAGCAGTGAGGAATATTGGACAATGGGCGCAAGCCTGATCCAGCCATGCCGCGTGCAGGATGACGGTCCTATGGATTGTAAACTGCTTTTGTACGAGAAGAAACACTGATTCGTGAATCAGCCTGACGGTATCGTAAGAATAAGGATCGGCTAACTCCGTGCCAGCAGCCGCGGTAATACGGAGGATCCAAGCGTTATCCGGAATCATTGGGTTTAAAGGGTCCGTAGGCGGTCTTGTAAGTCAGTGGTGAAAGCCCATCGCTCAACGGTGGAACGGCCATTGATACTGCTGGACTTGAATTATTAGGAAGTAACTAGAATATGTAGTGTAGCGGTGAAATGCTTAGAGATTACATGGAATACCAATTGCGAAGGCAGGTTACTACTAATGGATTGACGCTGATGGACGAAAGCGTGGGTAGCGAACAGGATTAGATACCCTGGTAGTCCACGCCGTAAACGATGGATACTAGCTGTTGGGAGCGATCTCAGTGGCTAAGCGAAAGTGATAAGTATCCCACCTGGGGAGTACGTTCGCAAGAATGAAACTCAAAGGAATTGACGGGGGCCCGCACAAGCGGTGGAGCATGTGGTTTAATTCGATGATACGCGAGGAACCTTACCAAGGCTTAAATGTAGATTGACCGTTTTGGAAACAGAACTTTCGCAAGACAATTTACAAGGTGCTGCATGGTTGTCGTCAGCTCGTGCCGTGAGGTGTCAGGTTAAGTCCTATAACGAGCGCAACCCCTGTTGTTAGTTGCCAGCGAGTCATGTCGGGAACTCTAACAAGACTGCCAGTGCAAACTGTGAGGAAGGTGGGGATGACGTCAAATCATCACGGCCCTTACGCCTTGGGCTACACACGTGCTACAATGGCCGGTACAGAGAGCAGCCACTGGGCGACCAGGAGCGAATCTATAAAGCCGGTCACAGTTCGGATCGGAGTCTGCAACTCGACTCCGTGAAGCTGGAATCGCTAGTAATCGGATATCAGCCATGATCCGGTGAATACGTTCCCGGGCCTTGTACACACCGCCCGTCAAGCCATGGAAGCTGGGGGTGCCTGAAGTCGGTGACCGCAAGGAGCTGCCTAGGGTAAAACTGGTAACTAGGGCTAAGTCGTAACAAGGTAGCCGTACCGGAAGGTGCGGCTGGAACACCTCCTTTCTAGAGCCTCAATTGTTAGCTGAAAGGCACGATGAGGAAAAAAGATGGTTATCTGCAGGTATCTGAATTGGAGATTGTATTACTCTTGCTGTTAATTTAAAAGAAATGAAAATTAAGTAAAACAGAGTCTCGTAGCTCAGCTGGTTAGAGTACTACACTGATAATGTAGGGGTCGGCAGTTCGAGTCTGCCCGGGACTACTTTTTTAAGATTGTTAATTGTAAATTATGAATTATAAATTACAAAAGACAGAATAAAAAAAGACTGTAAGCTTGATTAAAGGAAATTCTGGAAGCTGGGATTCACCAAAGGAAATTAGAGAAGAATTAAGAAATCTAAAATCTGAATTCTAAAATCTAAGATTTAAAATGGGGGATTAGCTCAGCTGGCTAGAGCGCCTGCCTTGCACGCAGGAGGTCAACGGTTCGACTCCGTTATTCTCCACAGGTCCGAAAGGACAAAAGTTCATTGACATATTGAGATAAGAAAATAATAAGAAAGTAGAAAGCGTTTTTTACAATTTTATTGTAAAAAACAAAAAAAAACGGTCATAATTGATTTTAGGACTGGTACAATAAGCAAAATAAGGGCGTATGGGGGATGCCTAGGCTCTCAGAGGCGATGAAAGGCGTGATAAGCTGCGAAAAGCTGCGGGGACGGGCACACACCGACTGATCCGCAGATACCTGAATGGGGCAACCCGCTATGCTGAAGGCATAGCACACCGATAGGTGGGCAAACCCGCTGAACTGAAACATCTAAGTAGGCGGAGGAGAAGAAAACAAAAGTGATTCCGTAAGTAGTGGCGAGCGAACGCGGATTAGCCCAAACCGGTGCTGTTACGGCAGTGCCGGGGTTGTAGGACCGCGGTATTTTATGTACAAGGAACCGGAAGCTTCTGGAAAGGGGCACCATAGAGGGTGACAGTCCCGTACGGGCAACGAGTATAATAGATAGCGGTATCCTGAGTAGGGCGGGGCACGTGAAACCCTGTCTGAATTTGGCGGGACCATCCGCTAAGGCTAAATACTCCTGAGAGACCGATAGTGAACCAGTACCGTGAGGGAAAGGTGAAAAGAACCGTGAATAACGGAGTGAAATAGATCCTGAAACCATACGCTTACAAGCGGTCGGAGCCCTTTCGTGGGGTGACGGCGTGCCTTTTGCATAATGAGCCTACGAGTTAACGTTGCTGGCAAGGATAAGTGTTTAAGACATGGATCCGCAGCGAAAGCGAGTCTGAATAGGGCGCTTTAGTCAGTAGTGTTAGACGCGAAACCGTGTGATCTACCCATGGGCAGGTTGAAGCTGTGGTAACACACAGTGGAGGACCGAACCGGTTGACGTTGAAAAGTCTTCGGATGACCTGTGGGTAGGGGTGAAAGGCCAATCAAACTCGGAAATAGCTCGTACTCCCCGAAATGCATTTAGGTGCAGCGTTATTTTAGTTATACAGAGGTAGAGCTACTGATTGGATGCGGGGGCTTCACCGCCTACCAATTCCTGACAAACTCCGAATGCTGTATAATGATTGATAACAGTGAGGGCTTGGGTGCTAAGGTCCAAGTCCGAGAGGGAAAGAACCCAGACCATCAGCTAAGGTCCCCAAATATATGCTAAGTTGAAAGAACGAGGTTTGTCTGCCCAGACAGCTAGGATGTTGGCTTGGAAGCAGCCATTCATTTAAAGAGTGCGTAACAGCTCACTAGTCGAGCGGACGAGCATGGATAATAATCGGGCATAAGCATATTACCGAAGCTATGGATTTACAGTTTACTGTAAGTGGTAGGGGAGCATTCTGACAGGGCAGAAGGTGTATCGTAAGGTATGCTGGACCGGTCAGAAAAGAAAATGTAGGCATAAGTAACGATAATGCGGGCGAGAAACCCGCACACCGAAAAACTAAGGTTTCCACAGCTATGCTAATCAGCTGTGGGTTAGTCTGGTCCTAAGGCGAACCCGAAAGGGACAGTCGATGGCCAACGGGTTAATATTCCCGTACTGCTTATTACTGTGATGGGGTGACGGAGTGATGAAAGCGCCGCGGACTGACGGAATAGTTCGTTAAAGTACCTAGCTATATTCTCTGCAGGCAAATCCGCAGAGAATGGTGAAATACGATAGTACTCGGAGTCTTCGGACAAAGAGATAGTGCGCCTAAGGGCTTCCAAGAAAAACCTCTAAACTTCAGGTAATAAGCACCAGTACCGTAAACCGACACAGGTAGTTGAGGAGAGAATCCTAAGGTGCTCGAGAGATTCATGGCTAAGGAATTAGGCAAAATAGACCTGTAACTTCGGGAGAAAGGTCGCCCCGAGCAATCGGGGCCGCAGTGAAGAGGTCCAGGCGACTGTTTATCAAAAACACAGGGCTCTGCAAAATCGTAAGATGAAGTATAGGGCCTGACACCTGCCCGGTGCTGGAAGGTTAAGAGGAGATGTTATCTTCGGAGAAGCATTGAATTGAAGCCCCAGTAAACGGCGGCCGTAACTATAACGGTCCTAAGGTAGCGAAATTCCTTGTCGGGTAAGTTCCGACCTGCACGAATGGTGTAACGATCTGGACACTGTCTCAGCCATGAGCTCGGTGAAATTGTAGTAACGGTGAAGATGCCGTTTACCCGCAGTGGGACGAAAAGACCCTGTGCACCTTTACTATAGCTTAGTATTGACCTTGGATAAATGATGTGTAGGATAGGTTGGAGACTTTGAAGGGGCGTCGCCAGGCGCTTTGGAGTCATTGTTGAAATACAACCCTTTGTTTATCTGAGGCCTAACCCCGCAAAAGCGGGGGACATTGCTTGGTGGGTAGTTTGACTGGGGTGGTCGCCTCCAAAAGAGTAACGGAGGCTTCTAAAGGTTCCCTCAGTACGCTTGGTAACCGTGCGTAGAGTGCAATGGCATAAGGGAGCTTGACTGAGAGACATACAGGTCGATCAGGTACGAAAGTAGAGCATAGTGATCCGGTGGTTCCGCATGGAAGGGCCATCGCTCAAAGGATAAAAGGTACGCCGGGGATAACAGGCTGATCTCCCCCAAGAGCTCATATCGACGGGGGGGTTTGGCACCTCGATGTCGGCTCGTCACATCCTGGGGCTGGAGAAGGTCCCAAGGGTTGGGCTGTTCGCCCATTAAAGTGGCACGCGAGCTGGGTTCAGAACGTCGTGAGACAGTTCGGTCTCTATCTACTGCGGGCGTTAGAAATTTGAGTGGATCTGATTCTAGTACGAGAGGACCGAATTGGACAAACCTCTAGTGTATCTGTTGTCCCGCCAGGGGCACCGCAGAGTAGCTACGTTTGGAAGGGATAAGCGCTGAAAGCATATAAGCGCGAAACCCACCACAAGATGAGATTTCTTTTAAGGATCGTGGAAGATGACCACGTTGATAGGCTATAGATGTAAAGGCAGTAATGTCATAGTCGAGTAGTACTAATAATCCGTAAGCTTATGTACACCCTTTTCTCTCCCGCCGCAAGACGGGAGGGAAGAAACTTTCTAAACAAATTTACTTTTCTTTATCTCAGTATGTTAAAATATTTGCCCGTCGCGGGCAGTTATGACTCTTGGGTTATAAGTGAGGAGTTGAAAAACAATAAACTCTGAACCAAAATCCAAAAAACATAACTAAAAACCTTAAGGTGGTTATTGCGGCGGGGCTCACCTCTTCCCATCCCGAACAGAGTAGTTAAGCCCGCCTGCGCAGATGGTACTGCAGTATTGTGGGAGAGTATGTCGCCGCCTTTTTTTAAAGAATCCTCATCATTTATTTGATGGGGATTTTTTTGTTTTGTATGCATTTTATTATTCTATCTTTTATTTTCTTTTGTTATTCAATAATTTTTGCATTATCTATCTCTAACTTTGTTTTGTTAGGAATTCACTCTTAAATCGCTTAAAATTTCGATCTAGTAATGGAGTCAATTGATAATGCTTTTTAGATTTTATTGGATGTTAAACTTAAATTAGATTTTAATAAATACTAAATTTGCTCTGCAATTAATTTAAATTGGATTTAAAGCAGTCTCTAGAACGCGATAAAATTATAAACTTCATTAATGATTCCAAAAGACGGATTATATGAATATCGATTTTAATTTTAGTAAACTAAATTTTTAGGTATTATGACTAGTTACAGTGCAAATTCTAAAGTTGATTTTTATTTTGAGAAAGAAGAAAAATGGAAAGCTGAATTAGAACAATTGCGTGCTATTGTTTTGAATTGTCATTTAGCTGAAGAGTTAAAATGGGGAGTTCCTTGTTATACTTTCGAAAAGTCAAATATTGTTTTGATTCATGCGTTCAAGGATTATTGTGCTTTACTGTTTTTTAAAGGTGCTTTGATGAAGGATCCAGATAAGATATTAATTCAGCAAACGGAAAATGTTCAAGCAGCACGTCAAGTTCGTTTTACTAATCTTAAAGAAATAGAAAGTAAAAAAGAGGTGCTTATACAATATATTTATGAAGCTGCTGAAATTGAAAAAGCTGGTTTAAAAGTAGAACTGAAAAAAGTTTCTGAATTTGAGATTGCGCAAGAGTTTCAAGTTAAACTAGATAGCGATCCTGATTTGAAAAAAGCTTTTTATGCTCTAACTCCAGGCAGACAGAGAGCTTATTTGCTCCATTTTTCGCAGCCTAAACAATCTAAAACAAGAGAGGGAAGGGTAGAGAAGAATATCCCAAATATTCTTATTGGAAAAGGTTTAAATGACTAGAGAAAATCTTAAAAAAAATAAAGAGAAACGACCTTGATTAAAAGTGCTTTTTTTTGATTGTCATATGAATTTTAATAAAAATAAAGTGGCCGCGAACTTATAATTGTTTGTGGCTTACTAAATCTTATTTAGATTTGAATGTTAATTTGTAGAATTTGGGATGCTTGACTACTTAATAATTGGGTCTAATACTAATAGCAAAGAATATTATTTTAATGAATGCTGTCAAAACTGACACAGCCATTCTCTAAACAAAACAACATTTTGAAATTCTTGACGGATCACGAGGAGTAGCTACATTTGCTGTATGGAATAGTATATATAGTAAGAATTTTATAGGTCATGGTTTTTTAGTGGTAGATTTTTTCTTTTGTCTCTCTGGTTTTGTGATAGACTACGCTTACGATGATCGCATGCTAAAATGGGAATTTTATAAATTTTTTGTATCCAGAATTTTCAGATTATATCCTTTTGTAATTGCAGGTTCTACTATAAAATTTTTAATTCATTTCTTATGTTTTAAATGCAAAAAGAATTAGTATATTTGAAAGCGTAAAGTGTAGACTATACTCTATACTTTGTTGTTTTCTTTTAAAAAAATAGAACTATGCTTGTAAACGAATTATCAAAAAAAACGGGATTATCAATTCATACTATTAGATACTACGAAAATTTGGGAATGATAAAGGGATTGACTAACGAAAAGGTGACATCTAATAACTATAAACACTACGATGCTAATACTATTGAGCGTTTAGAAATTATCATAGAAGCAAGAGAAGTGGGATTTACTCTAGCAGAAATAAAAAAAATATTGAAAAGCTGGTTCGAAAGCACTGATTCAAAACCGGAAACATTAGAACTTTTTCAAGCCAAAATAAAAGAGATTGATGATAAAATGAAATATTTCAAACAGACTAAAAGTCTTCTTGAAAAAGTATGCGAGAAAATAAAAAGGAATAAAGATTGATGGTTAAAGTTTAAAATGTGTAGAAAACTCCTTAAGAGCTTAAGGAGTTTTTTTTCGGATTTGATTTTTATCGTAAAATGATGAACTACTGTAAAGAGCACCATTTGATTAATTCGGGATACAATTTATCAATCTTATTTTCTTGTTTTTCTTTCTGAGACTTTTTAATTCCGTGTTAAATTCTTTCATTTTAACGAAACCTCTTTCAATCATTACGGCTTCTACTTCATTATTAATGTCCAAAAGTAGTTTAGTCATTCTTATAAATTTCCTCAGCATACAGTATAAAAACGGCAAAAAAAAACTCCTTAATTTCTTAAGGAGTTTCTTGGTGGGCGATGAGGGGTTCGAACCCCCGACCCCCTCGGTGTAAACGAGGTGCTCTGAACCAGCTGAGCTAATCGCCCTATTTTACTAGGCTGCTATCGTTTGTGATTGCGAGTGCAAATATACGCTAGTTTTTGAGTTCTGCAAAGAAAATCGAATAAAAAATAAAAGTTTTTTTAAAATAATTTATATCTCGCTGTTTATGAATTTGTTATTAAAATGATTTTTTTAAAGTTTTTTCTAGATCCAAAGTATATTTTAGTTCAAAGGCAATTCGGCAACAACAAAAGTGCTTCCTCCAACATAAATAAAATCATTTTCAGAAGCATTTTTCTTTGCTTCCGCAAAAGCGATGGCGACAGAATCGTATTTTTCTCCAATCAAATTGTGTTTTTTTGCTTCACTTTGTAAAGTTTCGGCTGGCAAAGCCCGTGACGAATCTGGATGGCAAAAATAATATTGCGCTTCTTTTGGGAAAAGTGGCAAAATAGAATCTAAGTCTTTATCATTTACAACACCGAAAACAATATGAAGCTTTTCAAATGCTTCATTTTTAAGCTGATTCATTACAACTTCTAATCCGTGTTTGTTATGCGCAGTATCACAGATTATTTTCGGGTTTTCTCCCAATTGCTGCCATCTGCCTTGTAAACCAGTATTTTTCACAACATTTAATAAGCCTTGTTTTAATTCTTCATTCGAAATCTTAAAACCAGTTTCATTGTTAAGAATTGAAATAGTCTGCTGCACCGTTTTTTTATTATGAAATTGGTAATCACCAACCAAGTCAGACAAATAAATTTGATCAATTAAATCAGAAGCAAAATAGATGGGAGCACGTTTCTCTTCAGCTTTAGCTAAAAAAACAGGTTTGGTTTCTTCGGTATATTCTCCAATTACAACTGGAACATTCGGTTTAATAATTCCCGCTTTTTCACCTGCAATCGCTTCGAGTGTATTTCCTAAAAACTGCGTGTGGTCTAAACCTATATTGGTAATTACCGAAACCAAAGGTGTAATGATATTTGTTGCGTCTAATCTTCCGCCAAGGCCGACTTCAATAATAGCAATATCAACTTTTTCAGCTGCAAAATAATCAAAAGCCAATCCAACCGACATTTCGAAGAAGCTCATATCATTGGCTTCAAAAAAAGATTTGTGCTTTGCAATGAATCCGCAGACAAAATCTTCGGAAATTTCTCTTCCGTTTATTTTAATCCTTTCTCTAAAGTCTTTTAAGTGTGGAGAAGTATACAATCCTACGTTGTAACCTGCCTCCTGTAAAACCGAAGAAAGCATATGCGAAGTAGAACCTTTTCCGTTTGTACCCGCAACATGAATGCATTTCAAATGATCCTGAGGGTTGTCAAGGTGAGCTGCTAATAACTTAATATTAGTCAAATCTTCTTTGTATGCTGAAGCACCTTGCAATTGGTACATTGGAAGTTGATTAAACATCCACTCGGTAGTCTCTTGATAGTTCATTTATTTTGGATAAAATGGTTGTTGATTGAAATAAATTTCGATTTTTGTAGTTTAATATTACAGCGAAAATTATCTTTATTGCAAATTTCAAATATTTTTTAGAATTAATTATTAAAAACCAGAATTAATATATGTTTAGTTTTATTCAATTACAAACAGATACAATCGCACAGGCTTCAAATGTAGTGATCGAAAAGATCGCACCGCAAAATGAAATTTCAATGTTTGGCTTTATTATGAAAGGAGGAGTCTTCTTGATTCCGATTGCGATTCTATTGTTTTATACTATTTATGTAATCTTTGAACGTTATATGTACATCAGCCGAGCTTCAAAAATTGACGGCAGATTAATGCAGGATGTTGGAGATAAATTGCATTCTGGAAATATTGAATTGGCAAGAACAATTGTAGAACGAAATAATACGGCTGCTGGAAATATTTTAAAAGAAGGAGTTTTGGTAATTGGACGACCAATTGCAGAAATCGAATCTAATATGGACCGAGCCGCAGATATCGAAATTGGTGAAATGGAAAGACGTCTTGGGCATCTTGGACTTATCGCTGGTATTGCGCCAACTCTTGGTTTTATCGGAACAATTTCTGGGGTAATTAAAATTTTCTACAGTATTTCGGTTACAGAAAATATTAGTATCGGAAACATTTCTGGAGGTTTATATGAAAAAATGATCAGCTCTGGTTCTGGGTTAATTGTTGGTATTATTGCCTATAGTGCATACCACTTATTAAACGGAAAAATTGATGATTTTGCTTTAAAAATTCAAAAGCAGATTTTAGAATTTGTCAACATAATTCAAAGAGCATAAACTATGTCTATTAAACGAAAAAGAAGATTTCACGCCGAAGTAGCGACTTCATCTTTGAGTGACATTATGTTTTTCCTGCTGTTGTTTTTCCTAATTATCTCAACACTGGCAAATCCGAATGTTATTAAGATGACATTGCCAAAAGCGAAAGCGAATGAAAAAACCAATAAACAATTAATTAGTTTGTCGGTTACAGAAGATAAAAAGTTCTACATTGACAAACAAGAGGTTGATTTTGAAAACCTGGAAACAAGTTTAATGTCTAAAATTGGAACAGATAAAGAACAAACAGTTGTTGTTCGAATCCCTTTTAATTTGCAAGTACAAGATTTAGTAGATGTTTTGCAGATAGGAGTGAAGAACAACTTAAAGTTTGTAATTGCGACAAGTCCGAAGTAGATTTACAATTAGGGCGTGACCCCAATAAAAAAATGGGCAAATCATCATCACGTTGATTCGCCCATTTTTTTATTGAGGTCGGGCTATCCGCGCTACTTCGGTAGCTTGCTTCTATCCCTCACGCAAACACAACATAAATTTTACATAACAATATGTCATCCTGAGCGAAGTTGAAGGACATACAAGTAATTCCTCAAGGAGAATCACCAATCTTTGTAGAGCTTCTTGCGTGTCCTTCAACTTCGCTCAGGATGACAAACTAATTGTAAGTAATTAGATAGAAACTAAAAAAGGCTTTCTGAATTTTCAGAAAGCCTTTTTTATGTTAATTATAATTTTTGTAAATCTGTGCAATTCGTGTTTTAATCCAAACTAAAATTATAAATAATTTTTCCCACTTGTTTGGCCGCAGCATTTGCATCTGCCGACCATTTTGTGTTTAATGCTGCAATTTTAGCTTGTTCTAATAAACAACTTGCAGTGTTGGTTGTTCCTTTTACTCCAGCTGTAGCGCTTATCGTTTTTCCATTTTGATCAACAGTAACTTCTACAACGACTTTTCCTTCTTCATTGCAGGTATATTTTGGAGCAGGTTTAGATAATGCCTTTCGTCCGTTTAAAGAATATCCAGATCCACCGCCAGAACCACCGCCGCTTCCAGCTCCATAACCGCTTCCTGAGCCGATACCACTTCCAGTTCCGTTACCGCCTCCAGTTCCTCCGCCAGAACCACCACTTCCATAATAACCGTTAGAGTTTAAGCTTCCGTTGGCTTTTCCTTTATTTCCAGCTGCTTTATCATCTCCGTCACCACCTTTATTTGAACCTTTCATAATGCTTGCTAATGCATCGTTTGTTGAATTAGAAACTTTTGGTTTTTCTGGTACAGGTTTTTGTACAGGTTTTTCAACAGGAACAGGTTTCTTAGGTTTTTCTTTTGTTGGAATTACTACATCATTATCGGCAGTCGTATTTTCCTGCGTAATGATAGCTTCCTCTGGAGTTGATTTTGCTGGAGCTTGTTTTACAGTATTTTTGACATTCAAAACTTCACTTTTATAATTAGCACCAGAACCAAGATCACTATCGCCAAAATTTACAGTAACGCCACCGCCACCTCCGCCGCCATCTGCAAGTGCTACATTATTTTCTGGATTGTAAGGAGGCCAAAAACGTATGAATAAAAGCAATAGAATTAGTACAGCATATATTGCTGTGGTGAGTAGTAATGATTTCTTTTGATCTGAAGAAATAGTGGAACTCATTTTGATTCTGAATTTTGAAATGTATTATTTTAAAAACGTTTAAAAGTACTAAAAATTGTTTAGAATGTGCGAGAGAATTTGACCGCAAAGTTCGCAAAGGTTTGCGCAAAGAAACGCAAAGTTTAATTTATCTCAAATTTGAGTAAATCTCCGATTGAAGTTCGCAAAAGCTAGATGTACACAAAGCTTTACGAACTTAATATTTAGATATTGCTTGCGCTGTGAATTAAACTATCTTAGCGTGCTTTGCGTTAAAAAAAGCCTTGTAATTATAACGCAAAATTCGCAAAGGTTTACGCAAAGAAACGCAAAGTTTTATTTGTCTCAAATTTGAGTAAATCTCCGATTAAGTTCGCAAAGCTAGATGTACACCAAGCTTTGCGAACTTAATATTTAGATATTGCTTGCGCTGTGAATTAAACTATCTTAGCGTGCTTTGCGTTAAAAAAAGCCTTGTAATTATAACGCAAAATTCGCAAAGGTTTACGCAAAGAAACGCAAAGTTTCATTTGTCTAAAATTTGAGTAAATCTCAGATTGAAGTTCGCAAAAGCTAGATGTACACAAAGCTTTACGAACTTAATATTTAGATATTGCTTGCGCTATGAATTAAAATATCTTAGCGTGCTTTGCGTTAAAAAATCTACGAGAAACAAAAAAAGGACCAAATTTAAATTTGATCCTTTTAATATTATAATAGAAAAACTACACTAATTGTTTCAATGCAATTTCAAAAGCAGTTGCACTAATATTTGTTTTTGACGAATTCAAAGCGTGAGCTTTTACAATCGCATTTTTTATAATTTCAGAAGTATCGTTAAAAATAGCTTCGTCTGTCATTTGAACTTTTTTCTCCATGAAATAAGCAAAAACTCTCGCCATTCCGCAGTTTGAAATAAAATCCGGGATCAAACTTACTTTATGATCTACTTCTTCCATAATAGAACCAAAGAAAATTTCTTTATCAGCAAAAGGAACATTTGCACCGCAAGAAATAACTTCTAACCCATTTGCAATTAAGCTGTCAATTTGAGTTTGAGTTACCAATCTTGAAGCAGCACAAGGAGTGAAAATTTCAGCACCAATTGTCCAGATTTTTGAATTAATTTCTTCAAACGGAATCATATTATCAGCAACTAATTTATTTCCATCTTTATTTAAAAACAAGGTTCTGATTTCTTCAAAAGAAAAACCGTCTTCTTTAATCAATCCACCGTCGCGATCAATAATTCCGATAACTTTCGCTCCCATTTCAGCTAAATAAAAAGCGGCAGCAGAACCTACATTTCCAAAACCTTGAACTATTGCTTTTTTACCTTTTATGTCTCCGCCATAAGTCGCGTAAAAATGACGAACAGCTTCTGCAACACCAAAACCAGTAATCATATCTGCAACTGTATATTTTCTGGTAACGTCTGGAGAGAATTTTGGATTTTCGATTACTTTAATTACACCTTGGCGTAATTGACCAATTCTGTTGATTTTATCAGCTTCAGTTGGTTTAAAATGTCCGTTGAAAACACCTTCCTGCGGATGCCAAACACCACATTCTTCTGTCATCGGAATAACTTCGTGAATCTCGTCAACATTTAAATCTCCTCCAGTTCCATAGTAACTTTTTAATAAAGGAGAAACCGCTTTGTACCAACGCTGCAAAACACCTTTTTTACGCGGATCGTTCGGGTCAAAATTTATTCCAGATTTAGCACCGCCAATTGCAGGGCCGGAAACAGAGAATTTAACTTCCATAGTTTTAGCCAGTGACAAAACTTCGTTCATGTCTAAACCTTTTCTCATTCTTGTTCCTCCACCCGCAGCTCCTCCACGAAGTGAATTAATAACAGTCCACCCTTCGGCTTCTGTTTCTGAATCTTTCCAATTGAAAACAATTTCAGGTGCCTTGTTTTCAAATTGTTGTAATAAATCTTTCATTTTGTTGTGATATGTTTATTTTGCGTAAATGTATAAAATAGAATAATGCGAATAATGTATTTGGATCCAAATTTATAAAACAAAAAAATAAAGCCGAAAACAAATTGCTTTCGGCTTTAGGATTATATTCTATTTTGGAAATTACATTCCTAATAAATTCTTTTTCAAAGTTTCATCAACTGGTTTATCAGAAAGCCAGATTCCAAATAATGCTTTTTTGAAATCAAATCCCTGGATTTTTCCCTTTAAAACTTCATTTTTATAAACATTTAAAGTTTGATCAAGCGGATTGTAAGCTAATATAAACACATCTTTTTCTGTAATAGCATCGCTTAAAAATGACTTGAAAGTTTCAATTCGAGGACGAAGTTGGTCAAGATTTGCACCAGCAGATTTTTCAAAACCTGCATTCATGGCTTTTGTTAATTTATTAGAAGAAACCATAGAAGATGTAATTTCAATTCTGATAGCCATTTCTGTGTCGCTATCAATAATAAATTGAGGATCTTGACTTAGTTGAGATAGATACAGTGCTTGCACGTAAACTTCTAACCACATTTTTGATCTTCCGCCTGCTCCATTAAGTTGTAATGTTTTGCCCTGATATTCTATTTTTCTAGGAACTGTTACACCATTAACATCGATTTGGGTTTGTGCCGAAACGGTCGAAAATTGTAAGCTTAAAAGGAGAGTAAGTAATAGTAAAATCTTTTTCATGTTCTGTCAATTTTTTATTTTTTGGGTAAAAATAATGCTAATTTGTCAATTTTTGATGTATGTAGAGAATGTTTTTTTCGAGAAAAGATTTCGTTTGAAATTTGTATAGTATTAAAAATCAAATTAGTAAGAGATATTTTACGTAGTTTTACGTATTTTAAGGATTGTTTAATCTTTCTTTCGGGAAGATTTGTCGATTTTTCAGTTGTTTTTTCGATTTAAATGGTAGAATTTGAATTTTAAATTTTAGAAAATTTGCTGCAATATTAATGCTCATTTGAAAGAAAACCTAAATTATTACGAAAACGTTATCGTTATCTTTGTAGATCTATTAATTTTATATGCGTGCATTGTAAAATTGACTTTTAAAAAGTATCTTTGGAAGCCTTGAATTAAAAATTCAGGCTCCGAAAAAACAAAAACAAAACTAACATCATCAACTAAAATGCATTATTTTTTGGTTGAAAAACATTTAAAGTAAACTACTATGGATTTTAATCTTACCGAAGAACATTTAATGATTCAGCAGGCAGCAAGAGATTTTGCTCAAAATGAATTACTGCCAGGAGTTATTGAACGCGACGAAAAACAAATTTTTCCAACAGAGCAAGTAAAAAAAATGGGAGAATTAGGTTTTATGGGAATGATGGTTGATCCTAAATACGGCGGAAGCGGCTTGGATGCTATTTCATACGTTATTGCAATGGAAGAAATTTCTAAAGTTGATGCATCTGCTTCAGTAGTGATGTCAGTAAACAATTCTTTGGTTTGCTGGGGATTGCAGGAATTTGGTACAGAAGAACAGAAACAAAAATATTTGCCAGGTTTGGCATCTGGAGAAATTCACGGGGCTTTTTGTTTAAGTGAGCCAGAAGCAGGAAGTGATGCTACTTCTCAAAAAACAACGGCAATTGATATGGGGGACCATTATTTGGTAAACGGAACTAAAAACTGGATTACAAACGGAAACACAGCATCGGTTTATTTAGTAATTGCACAAACACATCCTGAATTAAAGCATAAAGGAATTAATGCTTTGATTATGACTAAAGATATGCCAGGTTTCTCAGTTGGTCCTAAAGAACAAAAAATGGGAATACGTGGTTCTGATACACATTCGCTAATGTTTTCTGATGTAAAAGTTCCAAAAGAAAATAGAATTGGAGAAGATGGTTTCGGATTTAAATTTGCAATGAAGACTCTCGCGGGAGGTAGAATTGGTATCGCTTCTCAAGCATTAGGAATTGCATCTGGAGCTTATGAATTAGCATTAAAATATTCTAAAGAACGTAAAGCATTTGGAACAGAAATTTGCAATCACCAAGCAATTGCTTTTAAATTGGCAGATATGGCAGTTAATATCGAAGCAGCACGTCATTTATGTATGAAAGCGGCTTGGGATAAAGACCAAAATAAAAATTACGATGTAAGTGGTGCAATGGCAAAATTATTTGCTTCACAAGTTGCAATGGATACAGCCGTAGAAGCAGTTCAAATTCATGGTGGAAACGGATACGTAAAAGAGTATCATGTTGAGCGTATGATGCGTGATGCAAAAATTACCCAGATTTACGAAGGAACTTCAGAAATTCAAAAAATTGTAATTTCAAGAGCAGTTATTGCTGGATAGATTTTCGATGCATATATTTAAATACCCTTTCTGCTTTTAGTTTGAAAGGGTTTTTTTATGATTATTCTTTTAGTTTTCATAAGTTTATGCTTTCAAGTAAATCTCATTCTTTTTCAATACTAATTCAACACCAAAATATTATGAAAAAACTATACTTTCTACTTCCTTTTATTTTTTTAGCTTGTAAAACGAATACTATTACAACGGTTGAAAAAGGATCTCAGTCAAATTCAAAACCAATTGCGGTTAACTATAAAGTCAGCGAAACTGAAATTTCAGATTTCTTAAAATATCTTTCTTCAGATGAATTGGAGGGACGTGAAACAGGAACTAAAGGAATTGAAAAAGCAGCCGTATTTTTAGAAGATTTTTTAAAGAAAAATAATATCAAGCCCTATTTTAAAACCTATCGCGATATGTTGACTAATTTTAAAAGCCCAGCCTTTAATATTGTTGGAGTTATTGAAGGAACTGATCCTGAATTAAAAAAAGAATATGTTGTTTTAAGTGCTCATTACGATCATATTGGTATAGAGAAAAAAGAACAGGCAGATAAAATAAATAATGGAGCTAATGATGATGCTTCGGGTGTGACTTCTGTTGCAGCGATGGCGAAATATTTTAGCGAAACCAAATCTAATAAAAGAAGTATTTTAGTCGTATTTTTTGCTGGAGAAGAAAAAGGTCTGCTGGGGTCAAAAAGTTTAGTTGAAAAATTGAAAAAACAGAATTTTAATCTTTACACGCAATTAAATATCGAAATGATCGGTGTGCCGATGAAAAGAGATTATCTAGCTTATATTACAGGTTTTGATAAATCGAATATGGCAGACAAAATAAATGAATACACAGGAAAAAAGACAATCGGATTTTTGCCAAAAGAAGCAGAATATCAATTGTTTTATAGATCTGATAATTATTCTTTTTTTCAGGCTTTTGGAAAACCATGCCAATCCATAAGTACCTTCGATTTTAAAAACTTCGATTTTTATCATCATGTTTCAGATGAATTTAAGTTAATGGATATTCCACATATTACAGCATTTACTCAGGAATTATTGCCGGCAGTTACCAAAATAGCAGTTACTGAAACGCAAGAAATAACCATGAATAAATAAGAGGTCATTTTACTGCATTTGATTATTTTTGCTTCATGAAAAATATTATTGTTACCGGAACGAGTAGAGGGATTGGTTATGAACTAGCGTTGCAGTTTGCAAATGCAGGAAATCAGGTTTTGGCCATTTCAAGAAAAATACCAAAAACACTTTTGGAACACCAAAATGTAACTTGTTTGTCGATTGATTTAGCCGATGAAAAAGCTTTAGCAGAAGTAGATCAATTTCTTTCTTCGACTTGGAAAAAAGTAGATGCAGTTGTTCATAATGCAGGAGCTTTACTTTTAAAACCTTTTGCAGAGACTACACAAGCGGATTTTGAAAGCATTTACAAAGTGAATGTTTTCGCAGTTGCTAATCTTACTAGAATATGTCTGCCTTATTTGCAAAAGGGAAGTCACGTTGTCACGATAAGTTCAATTGGCGGCGTACGCGGAAGCCTTAAATTTGCAGGATTGGCTGCTTACAGTTCAAGTAAAGGAGCTGTTATTACTTTAACGGAGTTATTAGCAGAAGAATATAAAGAGCAAGGTATTTCGTTTAATGTACTGGCTCTAGGTTCTGTTCAAACTGAGATGTTAAACGAAGCTTTCCCTGGTTATCAGGCTCCAATTTCTGCTGAAGGAATGGCGACATATATTTATGATTTTACTCTTAACGGAAATAAATACTTTAACGGAAAAGTGCTTGAAGTTTCATCAACAAATCCGTAAATTAAATTCCAAAATAAAAAAAACAAATTCCAATTTTAAAACGTCTAACATCTAACAAATAACATTTAATTTTAAATTGAGCGACACTCTAGCTAAATATATTCCCGAACATGCGGTAAAACCTGTTTTTGATTTGATAGTTGCCAATCAGGTGCACTTGAAAATTGTAAACGAACGTCAGACTCGTCATGGTGATTATAGGAGAGGACCGAGCGGGAAACATGAAATTACAGTTAATGCGAGTTTAAATAAATATAGGTTTTTAATTACGCTAATACATGAAATTGCACATCTCGTAGCTTTTGAAAAATTTGGGCGAAATATAAAACCTCATGGAAATGAATGGAAATATACGTTTCAGCGCTTAATGGTTCCGTTTATAAGACCAGAAATATTTCCAGGTCACATTTTGCCTTTACTGGCAAGACATTTTAAAAACCCATCTGCAAGCAGCGATACGGATACCACTTTATCTTTGGCTTTAAAGCAATACGATAAAGAAAATGATAAAAATTATGTTTTCGAAATTCCTTACGGAAGTATTTTTAGAATCAAAAACGGTAAAGTTTTTAAAAAAATAGCTGTTAGAACAAAACGTTTTGAGTGTTTAGAAATCAGTTCTGGGAAAACTTACCTTTTTAATCCAAATGCAGAAGTTGAGTTGATTACTTTAAAATCTCAATAAAAAAAACAAATCCCAATCATAGGGAAGAAATTTCAATAAAAAAATTCCAAATTCCAATACTGATCTACAGTTGGAATTTGG
This sequence comes from Flavobacterium sp. SORGH_AS_0622, assembly GCF_030818825.1. NCBI lineage: Bacteria > Pseudomonadati > Bacteroidota > Flavobacteriia > Flavobacteriales > Flavobacteriaceae > Flavobacterium > Flavobacterium sp. SORGH_AS_0622. Next base: position 4,567,039 of record NZ_JAUTAX010000001.1, on the reverse strand, counting down.
AATTTTTTTATTGGAATTTTAAATAAAGGTTTTAACCCTTCAAATAAGCTTCTCTTACTTTTTTGAATAAGTTTGAAGAATAAACAAACTTCACAATATCTTTATTATCAGTTCTAAAGATTTCCTCTTTTGTTCCCTGCCAGGCTTTTAATCCTTTTTTTAAAAAAACAATATTCTCTCCAATTTCCATTACAGAGTTCATATCGTGAGTATTAATTACGGTTGTAATATTGTATTCTCTCGTAATTTCCTGAATCAAATTATCAATCAAAGTTGATGTATTTGGATCAAGACCTGAGTTTGGCTCATCGCAAAACAAATATTTTGGATTATTTACAATCGCGCGGGCAATAGCCACACGTTTCTGCATACCACCTGAAATTTCAGACGGCAATTTTTTATGTGCTTCAACTAAGTTTACTCTTTCTAAAACAAAATCAACACGTTCTTTGATTTGTGCCTTAGAGTTATTTGTGAACATTCGCAATGGGAAAGCTACGTTTTCTGCAACTGTCATCGAATCAAACAAAGCACTTCCTTGAAAAACCATTCCGATTTCTGTTCTTAATGCTCTTTTTTCATCTGGATCCAAGTCAGAATAGACTCTTCCATCGAATTCAATTGTTCCAGAATCTGGTGTATGAATTCCTAATAGCGTTTTAAGTAAAACCGTTTTTCCAGATCCACTTTGTCCAATAATCAAGTTGGTTTTTCCAGTTTCAAAAACGGTCGAAACGCCTTTTAAAACTTTACTATCACCAAATGATTTTTCTATGTTTTTTACTTCTATCATTATCCTAATAATAATTGAGTTAATATATAATTAAAAAGAATGATACAAACTGATGTCCATACAAACGATACCGTACTTGCTTTACCTACTTCTAATGCCCCGCCTTTCATGTAATATCCGTGAAAAGATGGAATAGTAGCCAATAACATTGCGAAAATTAAAGTTTTAATAAATGCATATGTAATATGAAACGGAATAAATTCCATTTGAGCACCCTGAATAAAATCCTGACTAGTCGAGAATCCTCCATAAGCACATGCAAGCCATCCTCCAAAAATTCCTAAAAACATACTAATCCCGATTACAAAAGGGTACATTAATAAAGCTACGATTTTAGGGAAAACAAGATAGTTTAATGAATTAACACCCATAACTTCTAAAGCATCAATCTGCTCTGTAACACGCATTGTTCCGATACTTGAAGTAATGTAAGATCCCATTTTTCCAGCCATAATAACCGAAATAAAAGTAGGAGCAAACTCCAAAATTACAGATTGACGTGTAGCAAAACCAATTAAATATTTTGGAATTAAAGGATTAGTTAAATTAAGAGCAGTTTGAATGGCTACAACTCCACCAATAAAGAAAGAAATAAAGCAGACAATCCCAAGAGAATCAATAATTAAATCATCGATTTCTTTGAAAATCAAATTTTTCATAACAGGCCATTTGGTCTGTTTATTGAAAATTTCTTTAAGCATTAAAAAATATCTTCCTATTTGGGATAAATAACGAATTAGCATCATAAGTTTTACAAATATTGGCTAAGGTAAAAAGAAGTTACGAGTTTTGGGTTATGAGTTCAAGTTTTTCGGTCGTTTTAGGGATCAAATTAACTTTTCTTTCATTTTTTGCAAACGATAATTTCTAATAAATTTAGCTTGTTCAGGGTTAACGAGTAAAGGAGTTTTTGCTTTTTTTGCTTTCAAAAAACCTTTAATATAATCTAAAAACAGGAATGGTTTTTTCTTCATCATCGCTAATTTTGCCGATGCAATTGCAGTAATCCAAAAACCATATCCTAAAGTATAAAAAGCTTCGCCTTGTTTATAACGAGCTGTTTTATTGTAATTTGCACCAGTCGGTTTTAGATGTTTTACATGTAAAGATTGGTCTGTAACAATTTTCCAGTTATAAAATTTACACAATAATTCATCTACAGTGTCCCAGCCCATTGCAGGTTTTAACCCGCCAATTTGCTGAAAAGTTTCTTTTCTGTAGGCTTTCAGCGCGCCGCGAATGTGATCTTTATCGGTAAGGTTTTCTAAAACCCATTCGCCGTTTTTATCGATATAACAAAATCCGCCAACCATTCCGATTTTAGGATCAGACTCGAAATGTTTGATGATAGTTTCGAAATAATTGGGTGGAAAAATTAAATCGCCGTCTATTTTTACAATAATATCATAATTAGAATCCAAAGTTTCAAAACCTTTTTGAAAAGCCTGAATGACTTTGCTTCCCGGAAGATGAATCGCATCTGAAGTTTTATTCACAACAGAAATAAACGGATTCTCCTTTGCAAAACTCAATACAACTTCTTCTGTTTTATCCGTAGAATTGTCGTTTACCACAACCACTTTTGACGGTAAAACAGTCTGCGAAACCAAAGATTGTAAAGTCAAGCCAATTAAATCTTGTTCATTATGTGCGGGAATGACGATGTAATACTTCATTTTAAATTCCAATTTTTTTAAATTCCAAATTCCAATTGATGAGAATAAATCCCAACTTTCTAAAATTCCAAATTCCAATTTTAACCATGTCGGTAAAATTGGAATTTGGAATTTAATATTGGAATTTTATTTTATTTTTTCAGCAGCAACAATATAATATCTTGGAGTGAAATATCTTAACAGGGGTCTGAATCCAAATTTTTTCACAGGGTGTGTAAATTGCAGACGATCTGTGATTTTCCATCCTGTTTTTTCTAAAAGCCAGTCTAACTGCCAGTCTTCAAACTCATGATAATGTCTGTCCCACATATCTGTTTTAGAGCGATAAGCTGGTGAAAACCATAAACGTAACGGAATTGAAATTAAAAGTTTATCACATTTTACGTTTTGTAAAATTGTATATGGATTTAGCAGATGTTCGAAAATTTCAAATGCTGTAAAAACAGTATATTCTTCTGTTTGTAAAGCCGTTTGATCGTTGTCTAAATCTTCTCCTTTTGTATTTTTTACCGTATATCCATTTTCTTCCATTATTTTAGAAAACGGATTTGGTACGCCAAAATCAAAAATGGTTTCTGATGTGTTAACGTGCTTTTGTAAAAATTCTAAAGTAAGTTTGAATCTTTTATTCGGAAACGTTTTTTCGTACATAGTAATGCGAGGAACGAAACAATCTCTCGTTCTTGATTTTAATTAGGTCGCAAATATACTAAAAAGTCCGCATTTTAAGATGCAGACTTTTTTAAGTTTTCAGTTTTGAGTCGCAGCTTACAGTTTGTCGGACTGATTACTGTGACTGAATACTAGTATCTATAAACAAATGCATTAACATTCATTCCAGCTCCAACAGAAGCAAAAATAACAACGTCTCCTTTGTTTATTTCGTGATTTTCTATTTTTCCCTGCAGAATCAAATCGTATAAGGTTGGAACGGTGGCAACACTACTGTTTCCTAAATCGTGAATGCTCATTGGCATAATATCTTTAGGTGATGTTTTATCGTATAGTTTGTAAAAACGTTCGATAATAGCTTCGTCCATTTTTTCGTTTGCCTGATGAATCAAGATTTTTTTAACATCGTCAATTCCAATACCGCTTTTGTCTAAACAGCTTTTCATAGCCAATGGAACCTGACTTAATGCAAATTCGTAAATTTTACGACCGTACATTTTAATGTATTTGATATCTGGATCTAAATCTGGATTATACGATTTTCCGAAATAAAGATAATTCGCTTCATCGTTGGCAAAAGTGGCGCTTTCATAAGATAATAAACCAGCTTCATCAGTAGAAGCTTCTAAGATTGAAGCACCAGCACCATCAGAGTAAATCATCGAATCACGATCATGATCGTCTACAACTCTAGATAAAGTTTCGGCTCCAATTACTAAAACTCTTTTTGCCATACCAGATTTGATAAAAGCATTTGCCTGTAGAACACCTTCAATCCAGCCCGGACATCCAAAAAGAATATCATAAGCAACGCATTTAGGATTTTTAATACCTAATTTATTTTTAACACGAGTTGCTAAACTTGGTAAAATATCCGTTTGATGTGTTCCAGTTTTAACATCACCAAAATTATGGGCAAAAATAATATAGTCTAGAGTTTCAGCATCAATTCCTGCACTTGCAATTGCTTTTTCTGCAGCAAAAAAGGCTAAATCAGACGCATTATATTGTGGTTCGGCGTAACGGCGATTTTCAATTCCAGTAATACCTTTAAACTTTTTTATAACAACTTCGTTAGGGTAACCAAATGGAGTTCCATCTTCATTTAAAAAAATATGTTTATCAAAATCTGTATTCTTTACTTCTAAATTAGGAATGTAACTCCCAATACCAATAATTTTTATTTTCATTTCTTTCCTTAAATTATCCGATAAATTTCATGCTAAAGTATAAATAAAAATATGATAACTATCATAAAAAATACTATGCATGCATATAATTATGAATAAATGATTTTTTACAAGATATATTGTTTATTTTTTAATGATTTTTTAATTTTTCCGAGATTTCAAACGATTGAAGAAAATGTTAAAAAAAAAATGTTTCAAGTTTAAGGTTTCAGGTTTCTGTAGAACTTGAAACTTGAAACTTGAAACTTGAAACTTGAAACCTGAAACAAAAAACAAAACCCGACAGGTTTTGAAATCTGTCGGGTTTGAATATGTAAAGAAAACTTATTTTTAGCTTTCCATGTAAGCTTCAATAGGAGCACAGCTGCAAATTAAATTTCTGTCTCCGTATGCATCATCTACACGACGAACAGATGGCCAGAATTTATTTTCAGCAATGTACTCTAATGGGTAAGCCGCTTTTTCTCTAGTATAAGGGAAATCCCAAGAATCAGTAGTTAACATTGCCAATGTGTGAGGTGCATTTTTCAGTACATTGTTTTTATCATCAGCAGTTGCAGCTTCAATTTCTTTTCTGATTGAGATAAGAGCATCACAAAAACGGTCTAATTCTGCTAAATCTTCAGATTCAGTTGGCTCAATCATTAAAGTTCCAGCAACTGGGAAAGAAACCGTAGGAGCGTGGAAACCGTAATCCATCAAACGTTTTGCGATATCACCAACTTCAATTCCGTTTTCTTTAAATGCACGACAATCTAAGATCATTTCGTGAGCCGCTCTGCCGCATTCTCCAGTATAAAGAATTGGGTAGTGACCTTCAAAACGAGATTTCATATAGTTAGCATTCAAAATCGCGTGCTCTGTAGCGCTTTTTAATCCTTCAGCACCCATCATTGTGATGTAACCGTAAGAGATTAAACATACTAAAGCAGATCCGTAAGGCGCAGATGAAATAGCTGTAATAGCTTGTTCACCGCCAACTTTTAAGATTGGGTTTGTTGGTAAAAATGGAACTAGTTTTTCGTTCACACAGATAGGACCAACTCCAGGTCCGCCGCCGCCATGAGGAATAGCGAATGTTTTGTGTAGGTTTAAGTGACAAACGTCAGCGCCAATTGTAGCAGGATTTGTTAATCCAACTTGCGCGTTCATGTTTGCACCATCCATATATACTAATCCGCCGTTTTCGTGGATTAATTTTGTGATTTCAATAATTGAAGATTCGAAAACTCCGTGAGTAGAAGGGTACGTTACCATCAAACAAGATAAATCATCTTTATGTTCAATTGCTTTTTCTCTTAAATCTTCTACATCAATATTTCCTTCCGGAGTAGTCTTAGTAACAATGATTTTCATTCCCGCCATCGCTGCAGAAGCAGGGTTTGTTCCGTGAGCAGATGAAGGAATTAAACATACATTACGGTGACCTTCGTTTCTTGATAAGTGGTAAGCACGAATCGCCATTAAACCAGCATATTCTCCTTGAGCTCCAGAGTTAGGCTGTAAAGTTGTTCCAGCAAAACCTGTAATTACATTTAATTGTTGCTCTAATTTTTTAAGCATCGTGATATAACCTTCAGCTTGCTCAACTGGTGCAAACGGGTGAATGCTGTTCCAGTTTGGCATTGAAAGAGGTAACATTTCTGAAGCTGCGTTTAATTTCATCGTACAAGAACCTAATGAAATCATCGAATGATTCAAAGATAAATCTTTACGTTCTAATTTTTTGATGTAACGCATAATCTGACTTTCTGAATGATGATTGTTGAAAACATCATGCGTTAAGAAAGAAGATGTTCTTTCTAATGAAGCAGGTAATTGACTTGCAGTTGCTAATTCAGAAACAGTAAAAGTTTCTTTTCCTAAAGCTTCAGCAAAAATGGCAATAATTTGGTTGATGTCAGCAATTGAAGTCGTTTCGTTTAATGAAATCGAAATCGTGTCAGCATCAACATAAAAGAAGTTTACTTCGTTTTTCTCAGCAACAGCCTTTACTTTTTGAGCGTCAGCTTTTACCAAAATAGTATCAAAGTAAGCAGTGTTAGTTTGGAAAACGCCCAATTTATTTAAAGCTTCAGCAGTAGTAACTGCAGATGCGTGAACTTTGTTTGCAATATATTTCAAACCTTCTGGTCCGTGGTAAACCGCGTACATTCCAGCCATAACTGCTAATAGAACCTGAGCAGTACAAATGTTTGAAGTTGCTTTTTCACGTTTAATGTGCTGCTCACGAGTACCTAATGCCATACGTAAAGCACGGTTTCCATTTACATCAATAGAAACTCCGATAATACGACCTGGCATAGATCTTTTATATTCATCTTTAGTTGCAAAAAAAGCAGCGTGAGGACCTCCGTAACCCATTGGTACACCAAAACGCTGTGAAGTTCCAACAACTACTGCAGCTCCCATTTCTCCTGGAGAAGTTAAGGCAGCAAGTGACAAAATATCAGCAGCAAAAGCTACTTTAATTTCGTTTTCTTTTGCTTTAGCAACAAAAGCACTGTAATCGTTTACCTGACCATATTTTCCAGGATATTGCAAAATAGCTCCGAAAAACTCATTTGAAAACTCAAAATTTTCGTGGTTTCCAACCACTAATTCAATTCCAATTGGAGTTGAACGTGTTTGAAGTACAGATAAAGTTTGTGGTAAAATTTCTTCAGAAACGAAGAATTTATTTGTGTTGTTTTTCTTTTGATCACGAGTACGAACATCAAATAACAAAGCCATTGCTTCTGCAGCAGCTGTACCTTCGTCAAGTAAAGAAGCATTTGCAATTTCCATTCCTGTCAATTCAATAACAGTAGTTTGGAAATTTAAAATCGCTTCTAAACGACCTTGGGCAATTTCTGCTTGATAAGGTGTATAAGCTGTATACCATCCTGGATTTTCAAAGATATTTCTCTGAATCGGAGCAGGAACAATAGTTGGATGATAACCCAAACCAATATAAGATTTGAATACTTTATTTTTCTTTCCTAACTCTTGAATGTGATTTGCGAATTCATATTCCGTCATTGCAGGATCTAAATTCAAAGGCGCTTTTAAACGAATATCGTCCGGAAGGGTTTCATAAACAAGTTGTTCAATCGAATCAACTCCAATAGTTTTCAGCATGTGCTGAAGATCAGTTTCTCTTGGACCAATGTGTCTTAAAGCAAAAGCATCTGTTTTCATGTAGCTATCTAATGTTTTTAATTGATGTGTTCGTGCACCATTTTGCTGTACGAATCACATTTAAAAGTAAATGTGTTGTTTTTTTGTGGCGCAAAATTAAGTATTATTAATAATTTAATGGGTATTTTTAACTTCAATTTTTATCAAATTTCCAACTAAAGAGTTGATTTGTTACCAATTGATTAGATTTGAGGCATGAAACTTTTAAAACAAATTTTCGATTTTTATTTAAACAGCAGTATTCACGTGGCTTTATCGTGTTATGCATTGGTTCGAATTACGTTTTATTTCTTTCATCTTCAATATGATGAGCCAATGGCTTTGTTTGTTTTTTTTGGAACAATTGTAGGATATAATTTTGTAAAATACGATGCATTAGTTCGAGTAAAGAAAAAACCAATCGGAAATCAGTTAAAAATTATTGCTCTTTTAAGTTTCATTTCGCTGCTTTTAGTCGGCTATTATTTTTTCCATCTAAAGCGAATAACTCAAATCGTTTCTGTTGTAATTTTTGCGATAACGGCACTTTACACTCTGCCATTTTTTCCCAACAAAAAAAATGCACGAAACTGGGCAGGTGTAAAAATTTATATTGTTTCACTTTGCTGGGTAGGAGCTACTTTAGTTTTACCCTACATAAATGCAGAAGTTCCGTTTACAGCCAACTTTTTTATAAAATGCATTCAGCGTTTTGTATTAGTTTTTGTGCTGATTTTAGTTTTTGAAATTTTAGATTTAGCCAACGACGATCCGCATTTGCAAACCGTTCCGCAGACAATAGGCGTAAAACGAACAAAGATTTTAGGATTTTCGCTTTTAGTTCCGTTTTGGGTTTTAGGAGTTTTGACTTTTACACTTCACGATCTTATTATCAACCTCATTATGGTTGTCACTTTAATGTTGTTTATTCTGTTCGCCAATACAAATCGCTCCAAATATTACACTTCTTTTTGGGTCGAAAGCGTACCGATTTTTTGGTGGTTAATGATTGCCTTTTTATAAAAAGACGAATAAAAATTTCGTAAATAATTTGGGCGTGCCCCTCTGGGTCGGGCTATCCGCTCCAAGTCCTCGCACTTCCTTCGTCAGGCTGTGGGCTATCCGCTTCTATCCCTCACGCAAACCGTAAAACAAGAAAATTCATTTTCAAAATTAGTATTTTCATTTAACGTTTCCCACGTTGAAACCTCGGGCTATGTTTGAAATGAATTGATTTAAAAATAAATTTCCATTTATCCTTTTTGAATTGCCTCCAGCTTTAGCTGGAGGTAAAAAGTGTCTCCAGTCTGGCTTTAGCCAAATGATAAAGTTTGGCTAAAGCCAAAAGTATTCAACCTTATTTCTCCTCCAGCTAAAGCTGGAGGCAAGTCACTAGCTTCAAAAATCTGCTAAATCTGTGTGAAAAATAACTCTTCGATTATTTCAAGTCCAACTAATCTATTTTAGTTTTTTGCTTAGCAAGACCCTTTTTTTATTTTCAATTCTGTTTTTCAGAAACCTGTTTCAGAACTTTATTTCTTTCTAAGAGAAAATTTATTAAGTGCTTTTTCAAAAATAAAACATCAAATAATTTCCCGAAAAAACAAAACGGAGTTTCATATTGCAATTTATCTTTCATGATCGTAATTCCATTTTCTTCTTCAAAAAAATGTTCATGTTTGAACGATTTGAATTTGCCTTGCTCCATTTCATCCACAAAATAATCATAAAAATTCATTGCAGTAATTCTGCTTTTATGCGTGAGATAAAAACCGAAATGTTTGCCTCGCCAAGTTACCGTTTCGTTTAAATTTATCAAACCAGATGTCACGCCAGCAATTGCTTTTTCGTTTGTAGGACTAGCAGATTGTTGATGAATATCGATATTTCTTGATGCATCAAAAACGATTTGTTTGGATGCGTTTATTTTGGTAATTAAGTTTATAGTTATCATATTGATTAATTTTGTTTTATGACAAATAGTGCTTAAATTAAATTTTCAAAAGCCTCATCAATATCTCCAAACTTAAACTGAAACCCATTTTCCAAAAGTCGTTTCGGAATCACATTTCTACTTTTCAAAACCAATTCAGTTTCTGTTCTAATAAGAAAAGATCCAATTTCAAGAAAAAAATTACTCATCGGAATTCCGAAAGGAAAACCAACTGCTTTTCTCAGTTTCTGCATAAAATCAGTATTTCTGATTGGCTTTGGAGAAACGATATTGATAATTCCGTCAATTTTTTTCTGAAGAATAAAATCAACAGCATTCGCAAAATCTTCTTCATGAATCCAGCTTATAAATTGATTGCCGCGTCCTTGTTTTCCTCCAAAACCAATTTTTGCCAAAGTCTTTAACGGAATAAAAGCACCGCCCTCTTTCCCTAAAACAATTGAAGTTCGCAAAGCCGTTTTTACGGTTTTTGGAGTTTCGGTTTTAAAGAAAGCTTTTTCCCAAGAAAGCGCCACATTTATAGAAAAATCATTTCCAATTTCGCCGTCAACTTCATCCATTTGTTTGTCTAATGAAAAACGATAAATAGTTGAGGTTGATGAATTCAGCCAATGTTTCGGCGGATTCTGGCAATTTAAAACAGCTTTATTTAAAATCTTTGTGCTTTCAATTCGAGAAAGTAAAATCTCTTTTTTATTTTCTATAGTATAACGACAATCAACAGATTTTCCTGCAAGATTTATTAAAACCGCTGCGTTCTCCAATTCCTTTTCCCAGCCAGAAAAAGTTTTGGCATTCCAGTTTACGTATTTAATTCCGTTAGTAATCTGAGATTTTCCTCTGGTCAGAATTACAATTTCTTCAAATTTATTTTTGAAATGATTGACTAAAACTTGTCCTAAAAATCCAGTTCCGGCGGCGATGATAAGTTTACTCATTTTGATAGTTTTTCGGGTTAAACCTAACAGGTTTTTAAAACCTGTTAGGTTTCTGTAGAAATTAATTTAAAATAAAAAGCAAAGCAAGAATTCGATATAAAATCCAGGTGTAAGATAAATAAAAGGGAAGTTTTAAAACTTTTACCCTTCTAAAATGTTCTGCACACATAATGAAAACCGTAATTCCAAACCAACCTAAAACCAACATTTCCGGAAGATTGATAAACTGATTCAGAATCAAAATCGGAACTAAAATCAAAGATCCCATTAAAGAAACAGTCATCAGATTCCCAGCATAATTGATTATGGTTTTTCTATCGAATTTTAAAAGAAGCAGACTTTGAAAAACAATTTGTCCAAAAGCCAAAATAATTTCTCTCGTAATATTTGATTTTGGTAAAATCGGAATCAAATGAGAATATCCAAATAAAACCAAACTAGTAATAGTTAATGCGAATCCAATAAAAAGGAATCTGTATTTGTAATTAAAATCAGGCGTGCATTCTAATTTATTTTCTTCTTTTACAGTTCCCGGAATGATTACTTTTCGGTTATAAGAAACAAAAGAATACATTTTTTTTAGAACAAAATGAATCGGTTTTACCGTTGCAATTTTTTCTATTATCGGAAAAGAAAATCCAATCACTTTTATCAAACTATCAACTCCGTAAGTGACTGTTTTGGTTTTATTATTAATCAACGCAATTTCATTTGGCGCTCGTTTTAAGTCTACGAAACTTTGTTCTTCATCAGAAAGTTGACAATATGATTTTCTTCCGTTTTCGTCAAGCATTCCGCTTTTTACAAAGCCGGTTGTGTATAAACTGCAAAGCGGACAATCTTCGTCATAAAGTAGGGTTTGGTTTTCGAGCGTTTTCATGATTTTTGGTTTTAAGGTTAATAATTTGATGAATACATTTCTTCTAAAACAGGATTTGATTGTAGTTTTCTTTCATTCTTTACTGTGATTTTTGAACCTTTTGCTAAGAAAACTGAAGTTGGTTTTTCGTCTAGAAGAAATCCAAAATCGTTTCCATAGATGTTTCCATTCTGCTTTTAAAAGTTAATATGGTCAATTTTTTTATAGATTATTACTGAAATGTAAATAGCAAGTAAAAAAGGAATAGGAATTATACTGTAAGTGATTATGTCGGTATAACCAATAAAAGCATTAAAAAACCAAAGGATAAAAAATAGTGCAACAAAAGCTATGTAAGTAATAAGATTTTTGTCTTTTGGATTATCGACAAGCATTTTTACTCCTATTGAAAACTGAAGAAAACCAGTAACCATTATTGATAATAAAGCTAATATTATAGCTCCTTCTCCAAATACAATAGCACTTACTAAAATTATGAAAGGAAGAGCAAGTGCGAATGTGTTAATTTTTTTCATGGTTCTCATAATTATTGATTGTTTTAAACTTTCAGAAAAAAATGAAAGTTTGGATTGAATTTTTTTATTTCATGATTTTTATAATCAAACGCCCTAACCAGTTTTCGTTGAATTCGGTCATTTTGTCTAACATATTATCTGCTTTTAAAACGAAATCATACAATTTGGTAGTCTGATCAACAAAGTGTTTTTCTTCTGCAGAATCTTTTGCTTCGATAGTCGAAACTTCTTTTAAGATTTTAAGTGCAGGTTTAATTTCTCTTTTGCTTCGTTCTCTTGAAATTTTTACGGCTAATTCGTCTAAATCTTTTTCGGCAGTAAAAAATTCTCTTCTTTCTCCCGCTTTGTATTCTTTATAAACAATTCCCCAATCCATTAAAGCTCTTAGGTTCATGCTGGCGTTTCCGCGTGAGATCTGTAATTCTTCCATAATATCTTCCATAGAAACAGCATCGTTCGAGACCATTAACAAAGCGTGGATTTGTGCCATCGTTTTATTAATCCCCCATTGAGAACCTAATGCTCCCCAGGTTTGTACGAACTTATTTTTTGCTTCTTTGAATTCCATGAAACAAATATAATTAAAAGTTTTTAAACTTTCAAAAATAAGTGAAACTTAATTTTGTAATTATAAAGTTATGTTAATTCAGATCTTGAAAGTTTCGATTAAATAATGATGCGGCTATTTTTGTAAAAATCACATTTATGGAATTATACTACACCTTTTCAGTACTTATCGTACTGGCATCTTTCTTCGCCTATTTAAATTTAAGATTTTTAAAACTTCCGGGAACGATCGGAATCATGATTATCGCCATGTTGGTTTCAGTTGGAATTCGTCTTTTAGGAGATTCTTATTTTCCTGCAACTACCAAACATTTTTTTGATTTAATCAAAGAATTCGATTTCAACGAAATTTTAATGGGAGCAATGTTGAACTTTCTTTTGTTTGCCGGCGCGCTTCACGTAAACATGTCAGATCTTAAAGAACAAAAAGTTCCTATTATAATTTATTCTACAATAAGTGTTGTATTGTCGGCTTTAATTATTTCTATGCTGCTTTTTTACATAGCACCGCTTCTCGGAATAAAAATCCCTTATATATTTTGTTTGGTTTTCGGAACCTTAATTTCTCCTACTGATCCAATTGTGGTTTTGGGAGTTTTAAAAGAAGCTAAAGTTCCTAAAAGAATAGAAACTAAAATCGTTGGAGAATCCTTGTTTAATGATGGAGTAGCAGTAGTAATGTTTGCCGTAGTTTTAAAAATGGCAACTGACCCAGCATTTGATATGAGTTTTGGATCTATCGCCTGGTTATTTGCAAAAGAGGGAATCGGCGGACTTTTATTAGGAGCCGTTCTCGGATTTACAGCATCAAAAGTCATGAAGAAAATCGATGATTATAAAGTTTCTGTTTTGATAACGCTTTCGATTGTTATGGGAGGATTTTTGATTGCACAAAGTTTACACGTTTCGAGTCCGCTGGCAATGGTTGTTGCCGGATTGATTATAGGTAATTATGGTAAAAAAGTAGCGATGAGCGAAGTCACTCAAGATTATTTAGGGAAATTCTGGGAACTTATAGATGAGATTCTAAATGCTATTTTATTCTTGTTTATTGGCTTTGAATTATTATTACTGCCAGATTTAAATAAACAATTGCTGACAGGGTTGGTAGCTATCTTTATAGTGCTTTTTTCGAGATTAACATCAATAGTTCTGCCTTGGAAATTTTTCGATATTTTTAAATTTTTCGGAATCAAATCTGCCTACAATAAAGGTTCTTTGATGGTTTTGGTTTGGGGAGGAATTCGTGGAGGAGTTTCTATTGCACTGGTGCTTTCTATGCCTGAGGGAGAATACAAAAACCTTTTACTTGAAGTAACCTATATTGTGGTGTTGTTTTCAATTGTAGTTCAGGGATTGACTGTTGGAAAATTAGCCAAAAGAGTTTTAGAGAAGGAGTAGAAAGAACATAGAACATAGAATAAAGAGTAAAAAATCAAGAATTAAGATTTTTTATCTTTAAATTATAAACTAAATATTTTATAAAAAAACCTGCAAGATGTTCTTGCAGGTTTTTTTTATCGTTTGTCTTCCTTGGAATAATTTGATTCTCCATTAATATTAATTTCTCTGCCTAAAAAACGAGGCTGTCTATTTCTCAAAACATCAAAAAAAGATTTAAAAACAGAACCGTATTCTCTAAAGCAAACATATTTGTAGCCAAGATATTCTCCTTTATTCGCTGAATATCCCACAGATTTAATTCCAAGTTTGTTGCCAATGTAAATCGCTCTGTTCAAATGATATTCCTGCGAGATTAAAGTTGCTTTTTTAATCTTAAAAATATGTTTGGCGCGATACATTGTAGAGTAAGTATCAAAACCGGCATAGTCTATAAATATTTTTGTGGTATCAACTCCGTGATTAAAACAGTAGTTTTTCATAACGGTCAATTCATCATATTCTTCACGGCCATTATCTCCAGAAAGTAAAATTTTATTAATACGTTTTGCTTTCCATAATAAAATCCCGGCATCCAGACGGTCTTTTAAATATTTACTTGGTTGATCACCATTAATTCCCGCACCAAAAATAATTCCGACATCATTTTTAGGGAATCTTTTAAGCGAATAATAAATGTTCTTTTTCGTGGAAGATTTTACATAATAGTTTACAGAAACAATTGCAACTATTCCTAGAATTGCAAGATAAAGGAAGATTTTAAAATATTTTTTCAATTTATTTTTTGTAAGATTAAGATTTAAAATGCGAAGGTAACTAATTTTATTGTCAGACAAAATCAAATAAAAAAACCGAAGCAGAAATGCTTCGGTTTTGGCTAATATTCTAAGAAGTCTACAAAAGACCCGCTCTCTTCAATAAAGCTTCCGGTTTTGGTTCCTGACCTCTAAAACGTTTGTATAAAGTCATCGGATGTTCTGTTCCTCCTTTTGAAAGTACATTGTCTTTGAATTTTTTCGCTACTTCTTGATTGAAAATCCCTTTCTCCTGAAAGTATTCAAAAGCATCGGCATCCAGAACTTCTGCCCATTTGTAGCTGTAATATCCGGAAGAATAGCCGCCTTGGAAAATATGCGAAAAAGCGGTACTCATCGCATTTTCCTTTACTTCAGGGTACAATTGCGTTTCGGCAAATTGTTCTGTTTCGAAAGCTTTTAAATCTGTAATACCAGTTGGATCTTGTCCGTGCCAGGCCATATCTAATAACCCAAAACTCAACTGACGCATCGTTGCCAATCCTTCCTGGAAACTCGCACTTTCTTTAATTTTCTGAACGTATTCAATCGGAATAATTTCTCCGGTTTCATAATGGTTCGCAAACAAAGCTAAAGCTTCTGGTTCGTAACACCAGTTTTCCATAATCTGACTTGGTAATTCCACAAAATCCCAATAAACAGAAGTTCCTGATAAACTTGGATAAGTGGTGTTGGCTAACATTCCGTGCAAACCGTGTCCAAATTCATGGAATAATGTTGTTACTTCATTAAAAGTCAATAATGAAGGTTTTGTTTCTGTTGGTTTTGTAAAGTTGCAAACGTTCGAAATATGTGGTCGCTCGTTTACGCCGTCTTTTATATATTGTGATTTGAATGAAGTCATCCAAGCACCGTTTCTTTTTCCTTTTCTTGGGAAGAAATCAGCGTAGAAAATAGAAACTAAATTGTTTTCAGCATCTCTTACTTCATAAGTTGTTACTTCTTCGTGGTATTTATCGATGTCAAAAACTTCGGTAAATGTTAATCCGTATAGTTTTTGGGCAACTGTAAAAGCACCTTCTAAAACTTTTTCTAACTGAAAATAGGGTTTTAGTTTTTCATCATCTAAATTAAAAAGCTGTTGCTTTAATTTTTCAGAATAATAAGCACCGTCCCATTTTTCTAATTGTTCAATCCCGTCTAATTCTTTCGCGAAAGCGGCCAATTCAGCGAATTCTTTTTGAGCTGCAGGTTTTGCTTTTGCCAATAAATCATTTAAGAAAGAGAAAACTTTCTCTGGACTTTCGGCCATTCTTTCTTCCAGAACGAAATGTGCGTGTGTTTTGTATCCTAATAAATTAGCTCTTTCAAAACGTAATTTTGCAATTTTTAGAACATTTTCCTGATTGTCAAATTCATTATTCTGAAACGCTTTTGCACCAAATGCAATTGCCATTTTTTTACGTAATTCGCGATTATCGGCATAAGTCAAAAACGGAACATAACTCGGATGATCTAAAGTAAAAATCCAGCCTTCTTTTTCTTGATTTTTGGCTAATAACCTAGCGGCTTCGATTGTTCCTTCCGGCAAACCAGATAAATCTTTTTCATCTGTTAAATGCAATTCGAAATTATTGGTTTCTGCTAAAACATTTTCGCCAAACTGTAAACTCAGTTTCGATAATTCTTTGTCAATTTCTCTTAATTGATTTTTTTTGTCTTCAGGTAAATTGGCTCCGTTTCTAGAAAAATTTTTATATTTTTTGTCTAATAAAGTTGTTTGCTCTGGGTTGAGGTTCAAATTTTCTTTTTGATCGTAAACTGCTTTTACTCTCGCAAATAAATCGGCATTTAGGCGAATGTCATTTCCGAATTCTGAAAGCAGAGGTGAAACTTCCTGTGCAATTTTCTGCATTTCGTCATTCGTTTCAGCCGAATTCAAATTGAAGAAAATACTCGAAAGACGATCTAAAATATCACCAGAAAAATCCATCGCGACAATTGTGTTTTCAAAAGTCGGCGCGTCGGGATTATTTACGATTGCATCAATTTCGGCTTTAGCCAAAGCAATTCCTTCTTGAAAAGCTGGAACGTAGTCTTCGATTTTAATTTGAGAAAAAGGTGCGGTGTTATGTTTAGTTATAAATTTTGAAAGTAAAATACTCATTATGATATAAATTTTTTTATTAATTGAAGTCGAAATTTTGAATTTCAAAGATAGCAATTTATAAAAATCTATTCATCTATATAAAATTGATTCTCGGCATAAAATCCTCTTAAATTGTGTTATAGATATGTTATTTATTCCTGCGGACGGTTTTAAAAGCGTAAATTGACAAAATAGGATTTGCATATAAAATGCCAGTCATAATTATAAAAATAAATAGGATGAATTATCAAGTTGTAATAAATAATATAGATACGGTAAATGAAGTAGAAGGATATTGGTCTGATGAAGATTTGATTGCCTTATTAGAAAAATTCAATTATCCTGATGGAGCGACAGCAGATAAATCGAGTCTGCCGGAATTATTAGAAATGGCAATTTCTGATTATGAGCCAAATGAAGCTGCGCAGATTGTTTTAGAATATAAATTAGGTGATCAATTAAGTGAAGGACAGATTGAGCAGATCTCCAATAATATGTTGATTGATAAAGTTTGTGAAGAATATCCAGAAATACACATGCAAGGGACTTTGTTTCATGTCAATCAATTGCTTTTTAAAGCGTACAACGGAAAATTTCCGAATGCAAAAGCCTCTATTGTTCATTTTTCAATGACACCAACTGAGCGCGAAGTGCAAAAGTTAACAGCCGAAAATGTATTGAAATTATTGAATAACGGTTTGTCGGATAGAAATCTTATTAAGAGGTTATTCGAAAATCAAATTTCTCAAAACATTCCATTTCCTGAAGCAGAAAGTATTATTTGGGAATTGACAACTGAAGATAATATAAATTACAATTTAGTTACATCAGAAAACTGGATCAATAAAGATGATATACAAGAATCTGAATTTGAATCTGTTTTGGAAGAAGTGGAAGATGTAGCGTAATTTCAAAAAGATAAAATATTAATTAAAAAAAGGCTTCGCATAATGTAAAGCCTTTTTTTAATTTGATGATTTTAATTTATCTTAAATCTAGTTTCACCAAGAATCGCCAAAAAATCACAGAGATTCACAAAGTTTTTCTTCAATAATAATCTAAAAAAGCTTAGCGAATCTCTGTGTTTTCTTTGTGTATCTCTGCGGAATAATTTATTTTTTTAATCCTTCTGCAGCCTTATTAACCGCAGCTTTCAATTCTTCTTTATAAGAAATAATAGTATCTAAAACTTTTTTATCATGGCTTCCGATGATTTGTGCTGCTAAAATTCCGGCATTTTTTGCTCCGTTCAAAGCAACAGTTGCAACTGGAACGCCGCCTGGCATTTGCAGAATAGATAGAACAGAATCCCACCCATCAATAGAATTACTAGATTTTACAGGAACTCCAATTACAGGAAGCGGCGACATCGAAGCCACCATTCCAGGTAAATGTGCCGCGCCGCCTGCTCCGGCAATAATTACCGAAATACCGCGGTTATGTGCATTTTTACTGAAATCGAATAATTTCTCCGGCGTTCTGTGTGCCGAAACGATATCTACTTCAACTTCTACATTAAATTGTTTTAATATGTCGATGGCATCCTGCATAACTGGCATGTCTGAGATGCTTCCCATTATAATGGCTACTTTGCTCATTTTACTTTTTTTGTTTATTTTGTTTTGTTTCAGGTTTCAGGTTTCAAGTTGCGACTGAAAACTATTGAGAAATTACTCTAATAGTATTCTTAACATCTTCTGCAATTCGTCTTGCTTCAACCACATTTTCATTCACTATAGTTACGTGGCCCATTTTTCTGAAAGGACGCGTTTGTTTTTTACCGTAAATATGAGGAGTAACGCCGTTCCATCCTAAAATAGTTTCGATATTTTCATAAACTACATCTCCAGAAAATCCTTCGGCACCTACTAAATTTACCATTATCCCGGCCACTTTACTGTCTGTGTTTCCTAAAGGGAGATCTAAAATAGCACGTAAATGATTTTCGAATTGTGAAGTGTAACTTGCCTCAATTGAGTAATGTCCAGAATTGTGCGGACGCGGAGCAACTTCATTCACTAAAATTTCATCTTCGTTGGTTTGGAACATTTCAACAGCCAAAAGTCCAACGTGATTGAATTTTTCAGAAACATTCAAGGCAATTGCTCGGGCTTTTTCGGCTACTTTTTCGTCGATTCTTGCAGGGCAGATTACGTATTCAACCTGATTTGCTTCTGGGTGGAATTCCATTTCTACAACTGGATACGTCTTAATTTCTCCTGATGGATTTCTTACCACAATTACCGCCAATTCATTTTTGAACGGAACCATCGTTTCTGCAATACATTCTACATCTGGTAAATCATCCATATCAGAAATTTGGCGAATTACTTTTACGCCGTTTCCGTCGTAACCGAATTCAGTGCATTTCCAGACAAACGGAATTGTGATTTCATTGTTTCCAACTGATTTTTGCAAATGCGCGGGACTATCAAAACGTAAATAGGATGCCGTTGGGATATTACTTTCGGTATAAAAATCTTTTTGAGTTCCTTTATTCTGAATTCCTTTTAAAGTTTTTGGAGACGGATATACTTTTACACCTTCGTTTTCCAATTGCGTTAAAGCTTCAAGATTTACCAATTCGATTTCAAAAGTCAAAACATCGACTTGTTTTCCGAAGTTGTAAACCGTTTCATAATCCATTAAATCGCCTTGAAAGAATTTATTGCAGGCAATTTTGCTCGGCGCTTCGTCACTCGGATCTAAAACATAAGTTTGTATGTCAAATTTTCTGGTGTCAGACAAAAGCATTTTACCCAATTGTCCGCCGCCTAATATTCCTAATTTAAAATCAGAAGAAAAATAATTCATTTTGTGTTGTGTTTTTGCAAAGATACCTTTTAATCTTTTTTTAGCCAAAATTTAGTTTTTTGCCACAGATTAAAAGGATTAAAAATGATTTTTTTAAGTTGCCACGAATTACACGAATTTTCACGAATTATTTTAGAAAATGAGTTAAATAAAAATTTGTGGAAATTTGTGTAATTCGTGGCGACTCAATTATTTTATTTTTTTTAGAACTTCTTTTGCGACGGCTTTATAAGCGGCGGAATGATCTCCGAAATCTTTGTCAATAATCACTTTTAATTCAGGATGAATCCAATCGTAATAATTTCCTAGAATGTATAAAGTTCTAATGGAATAGGCTTTTGTTGCGACTTTAACATCACTTATAAGCCAGTCAAAACTTGCTTCGATGCAGTCTTGAAGATTTTCTTCAGAAAGTTTAATGCAGTTTTCGTTTTTCTTGTAATGTGATTTTATAAGAAGCTGTACCACTTTTGCAATTGGGCGAAGCGAACTTTCATCTTTTAAAACTTTCAAATTGGAACAGAAAAAATCGAGATGCGGCTGAAGCCAAAGTAATTCTTCGTAAGAAACAAATTCTAAAATCCAGCAGGCTTTATGATTGTCTTTGTCTGATGGCGTAAAACAAATTGAAACCAATTCACCAAAAAGTGACGGATTTTCTAAAACATCTTGTGCAGCTATGAGACGATTTTCCCGATAAGCATTTACATAATCCAATTTTTTTTGCAATTCAGACGGCATCTTTGTGGTATTAAATACTCTGCTAAAATAAGTAATTTAGTGAGATAATTCCGAAATAATTTATTGGTAATCCGGGATAATAAAATCTTGGCTGTGCATTTCCTACTGCGGTTGCGTTAGTCAGAATCATCGAAGCGTACTTTTCGTTCGTGACATTATTTACGCCAGCATCAATATGAGCTTTTAAACCAGATAAAATTTCGAATTGATAACCTGTTTTTAAATTTAATAAAGAATAAGAATCAGAAAAATCAGCGTTAGAATCATTTAGCGGAATTTTATCGGTAAACTGAAAATCGGCTGTAAAGTAAAATCCTGAACTCGTATTTAAAGTAAAACCAGCACTTGCTGTATTGGCGGGAACTCCAGTTAATTTGTTTCCAGAAAAATCATTTCCATTATCAACAAATTCCTTAAATTCATAATTTCCAATCGATGTTCCGATATAAGAATTTAGATTAAAAATTCGATTAATTGGCCAATTGTGGTTGAGTGAAATTTCGATTCCTTCATGAAAAGTTTTTCCAGCATTTACACCTTCGTATTGATCGTCGCCAATTCTTTTCGCAACCAGTAAATCTTTAATTTCCATTCGGTAAACGGCAATTTGAGTATATAGTTTTTTGTTGAAGAAATGAAGTTTTCCGCCCAATTCAAAATTGTAACCTGTCTCGGGTTTAATGTTTGGATTGATGTTTCCAGTTGAGGTTAAAGTTTCTTCGGTTGCAGGAAGAGAAAATCCTCGGCTTACAGAAAAGTAAAAAGTTCGAACTTCATTCGGTTTGTATAAAAAAGAAAGCTGCGGTGAAAAAATTCCATCATAACTGTATTTTTCCTTCGGATCATTCGCGGAAGCGGGAAAATCATTTTGAAGTTCAAATTTTGTTTTGTTGTAATTTAATCCTGCTTGAATTTCAAATTGATCGGAAAGTAAAGTTCTAATTTGCGAAAAAATATTGTAAAAATGTCTTTTTTGATCGGTTGCCGTAAGCTGATCGCCTTGTAAACTTCCATTTCCATTATTTTGCTGATAGAGATTTTCGAAAGTATTACCGCTGTAATTATCGTTGAAATATTCAATTCCGCCAATAAATTGATTTTTAATTTTTCCAATTGTAAAATCACCAGAAAATTGAGTTCTGACACCTGATGCAAAAGTATATTGGCGTAAAATATCAAAAGGACGTGGTTCGTTGCTGTCTTTATAATTGATAAAAACAGAAGTCGAATTGTTGAGGTGATCGTTTATTTTGAAATCATAAGACAATCCGCCGAGAGTCGATTTATATTCTTTAAATCCTTTTGAAGCGACCCAAGTTGGTGCGCCCGCCTGCGGATTATTTTCAAAAGTTGTTTTGTTGATTGAACTGGGAATAAAAGCTTTTAAATAAGTATAATTAGAAAAATATGTCATCTTGCTGTTTTTTCTTTCGAAATAATTCCCCAGAAAGTGTAATTCCTTCCCGATTATAGGCGCTGTTTTCGCGCCAGCCATCTGTTTTTAAATTGTGATAATTCAGACTTACGGAAGCGTGTTTTTCATTCAAATCAAAACTCACTCTGTTTTTCAGTAATCCAAAAGAACCAAAAACAGAACTCACTTCAGCTTGATATTGCCCATTTTTTAAGGTTTGTGGTGAAATTAAAATCGCACCGCCCAATCCTGCTCCGTAAATACTCGAAAGCGGTCCTTTTATAACTTCAATCTGATTAATATTTTGAAGATCGATGTCGTCAATTACCGTTTCGCTGTTTCCAGATGTCAAAGGAATGCTTCCGTAAAAGGCTCTGATTTTATTTGTTCCGTAAGGAGTTCTGGCGCCAATACCGCGAATCGAAATTCGGGTTGTAGTAATATTTGACGATTGCATAAAAACGCCTGGAATAGTGTTAATGACATTACTGATGTCGGTAGTGTTATTTCGAAGTAATTCTTTTTCAGATAAAATGCCAATAGAAGCAGGGCTGTTTTGTAAATCTCGGTTAATATGAAGCGGACTTATTAAAACTTCATTCAGTTTTTGGGTTTTTACAGAATCAATATTTTGAACTTCTTTTTCCTGTGCTAAAATGTTTTTAGAAATAAAAAGAATAAAGAAAAAAAGAAGGTATTTTTTGGACGGCATAAATGGAATGGTTAAAATGCAGTTTTATTTAACACATAGAAACATAGGTTTCATTGAGGCAAAAAGGCGTTTCACTTTTCCTAAAGTCACATAGCTATGTGTGAAAACGAGTTTCTTTTTAATCTTAATCTACGAAACAAAAATCTATGTCTCTATGTGTTTAATTTTTATAGTCTGGAATTTGGAATTTCTATTTTTAAAAACTTTATTTATTCGCAGTAACTTTCCAAATGGTATTTCCGCTGTCGTCATTTACCAAAAGCGATCCGTCATTCATAACTGTTACCGCGACCGGGCGTCCGTAAACTTCAGCTTTATTAGAATCAGAAATAAAACCAGTTAAGAAATCTTCTGGTTTTCCTGAAGGTTTTCCATCTTTAAAAGGAACGAATAGCACTTTGTAACCAGAAATTTTAGAACGGTTCCAAGAACCATGCTGCCCTACAAAAGCTCCGTTTTTATATTTAGCAGGAAAAGCATTTTTGGTATAAAAAGCCAATCCCAACGAAGCAGTATGAGAACCTACAGGAACATCAGGAACAATAGCTTTTTCGACTAAATCTTTTCTTTCACCTTTCAATCTTGGATCAGGAATACTTCCAAAATAAGAATACGGCCATCCGTAGAAACCATCTCTTTTTACACTTGTAATATAATCTGGAACTAAGTCGTCGCCTAATTCATCGCGCTCATTTACAGCAGTCCATAGTTCTTTGTTAGCTGGATTCCAATCCATTCCAACAGGATTTCGCAATCCCGAAGCATAGATTTTTTCGCCTGTTCCGTCAGGATTAATTTCTAAAATAGCGGCACGACGAACTTCTTTGTCCATTCCGTTTTCGCCCACATTACTTCCGGAGCCTACAGAAACATAGATTTTGCTTCCATCAGAACTTGCCAATAAATTTCTAGTCCAGTGGTTGTTGTAACCGCCGGCAGGAAGTTCAAGAATTTTTTCTCCTTTTGTTTCCAATTTCAACGGATTGTTTTTATAAGGATAACGGTATAATCCGTCGGTATTTGCAATGTAGAAAAAGTCTTTAAGAACCAGCATTCCAAAAGGTTTGTTTAATCCAGATATAAAAACTTCACGAGTTTCAAATTTTCCGTCTTTATCTTTATCACGTAAAACCGTAATTTGATTTTTGCTGGATCTTGTTCCGCTTTCGACAACAAAAATATCTTGGTTGGGCGCGATGTAAGTCCATCGCGGATTTTCAAATCCGTCAGCAAATTTAGTTACAGTAAAACCTTCTGGTGCTTTTGGCGTTTTACCTTCAGACCAGCCTATAACTTTGCTATTGTTCGTTTTAGATTCAGTTGCGTAAGGCGGTGGAAGCGTTAAATCACCAATAGCAGTTTTTACAATAGTATTGGGTTGTTTGGCTAAAACTTCTTTTTCTTCTTTTTTAACTTGCCCGTTGCATGCGGTCATTAGTGCCAATAATGATATAGAAAATAGTGGTAAGGATTTTTTCATTTGAATTCTTGGAGTTAAATATTTATATCACAACAATTTACTCAAATTAAAAATACCGTCAAAAAATAATTTGTAATTATTAACTGATATTTAACATTCGTAAAAAATATCGATATACAGTTTATTTTGATAGAAGCAGTTAAGTTGTAATTATGTATCTTTGTGCATTATTTTAAAAAGAAAAATAATGATACAACTTCACGATAAACAATTTGTTCCGTTTATTTCGGCTAAAGAAATTGATTTTGCTTTAACTAAAATAGTGGCTCAGGTAGAGGATGATTTTGGAGATGATACACCAATTTTTATTGGAGTTTTGAATGGCGCTTTTATGGTAGTGTCAGATTTTTTAAAGAAATACAAAAAACCATGCGAGGTTTCATTTATAAAAATGGCATCGTATGAAGGAACTGAAACTACTAATTCGGTTAAAGAATTAATAGGAATCAATCAGGATTTGACTGGAAGAACGGTTATAATTATTGAAGATATTATCGATACTGGAAACACGATCGAAGAATTGAAACGTTTGTTTAAAGAAAAAAATGTCAAGCATTTTAAAATTGCCACTTTATTCTTTAAACCAGAAGCTTATAAAAAAGACATTAAGATAGATTACGTTGGAGTTCGTATTCCAAATAAATTTATTGTAGGTTACGGTTTGGACTACGATGGTTTAGGGAGAAACTTAACCGAAGTCTATAAATTAGCAGAATAAAAAAACACAACTATATATTCATTTAAAAACTTCTGACAAAAATTAGAAGTAACAACACTCATTTCAATTATGATTAACATTGTTTTATTTGGAAAGCCTGGTGCAGGAAAAGGAACTCAGGCAGAATTTTTAAAGGAAAAATATAATTTAACACATCTTTCAACAGGAGATATTTTTCGTTTTAATTTAAAAAATGACACAGAACTAGGTAAAAAAGCAAGAGTTTTTATGGATAATGGAGAATTGGTTCCATGTGAAGTAACAACTGCAATGTTAATTGATGAGGTAAAAAAGCATCCTGATACAGCAGGATTTTTGTTCGACGGTTATCCAAGAACAATTAATCAGGCTGAGGCTTTAGATAAATTTCTGCCAACAATTGGGTCAAGCGTAACTGCAACAATCGCTTTAGAAGCAGATGACGAAATTTTGGTAAAACGTTTATTAGAAAGAGGAAAAACAAGCGGAAGAGCTGATGATCAAGACGAAGAAAAAATTCGTGTGAGATATCAAGAATACAATGAGAAAACAGCTCCGCTAATTGGATATTATAAAGAACAAAATAAGTTTCATGCCGTAGACGGTATCGGAACTATTGAACAAATTACAGAGCGCTTAACGTCAGTTATAGATAATTTGTAGAAGCTTTTTCCAGCTGTACGTTACAAGTCCTCGCTAAAAAAACTATTTTTCCAAACCCTAAAACGAGCTTCCGCTGGTCGCTGTTTTATGGCAGGAAAAATTAGTTTTTTTAGCTCCGGGCTTTTCACTTCCATCTGGGCTAGAATAAATTGAGAGTACAAATTGCATTTAACAAGACCATTTTATAACGAATCCCCTATCAATTGGAAATACTAATTATATTTTTTCTAATTCTCTTAAACGGAGTTTTCTCCATGTCCGAAATCGCTTTGATTTCTGCCCGTAAAAACAGGCTTGAAACAGCAGCGAAAAAAGGCAATAAAAGTGCTAAAACAGCACTCGATTTAGCCAACTCGCCTAACAAATTTTTATCTACAGTACAAATCGGAATTACCTTAATCGGAATTTTAACAGGTATTTATTCTGGAGATAAAGTAACTGCAGATGTTGAAATTTTCGTTGCCGGTTTTGCATTTTTAAAACCTTATGCACACTCAGTAGCTGTTGGAATTGTGGTTGTAATTTTAACTTTCTTCTCATTGGTTTTAGGAGAATTACTTCCAAAACGAATCGGATTAAATTATCCAGAAGCAATTGCAAAAATGGTAGCAATGCCAATGAAAGTAATTTCGATAATTACAGCACCTTTTATCTGGCTTTTGACATCTTCAACAGATTTTCTATTGAATGTTTTTCAGATAAAACCAACCGCCGACGGAAAAGTTACCGAAGAAGAAATTAAAGCCATAATTAAAGAAGGAACTGAAGTTGGAGAAGTTCAAGAAATTGAACAAGATATTGTGGAACGTGTTTTTCATATTGGTGATAGAAAAGTAAACTCTTTAATGACGCATCGCAAATCGGTTGACATGCTGCCATTAAAAGCAGATAAGGAAAAGATTAAAGAATTAGTAGTTCAGGATCTGCATACGGTTTACCCAGTTTATAATGATAATTACGATGATATAGTTGGAGTAGTAACTCTTAAAAATATTTTCGCTAGTATCGAAAATGATAATTTTGATTTATCAGCTATCGTTTCTGATGCGCCCTATTTAATGGAGCAGACAACAGCTTACAAAGCGTTAGAAAATTTCAAGAAAACTGGCGTTCATTATGCTTTAGTTTCAGACGAATATGGTGTTTTTCAAGGTTTGATTACGTTGAATGATATTCTGGAGGCGTTAGTTGGAGATGCATCTGAATTTTATAAAGATGAATTTCAGCTTATAGAAAGAGAAGATGGTTCTTGGCTGGTTGACGGACATTATTCGTTACACGATTTCTTAACTTATTTTGAGTTAGACGAGCTGACAAACGATTACGAAGTAAACACCGTAAGCGGCATGATTATGACGGAGCTTTCTCATATTCCAAAAGAAGGAGAAAAACTAGTCTGGCAAAAATTCGTCCTAGAAGTTGTCGACATGGACGGCGTAAAAATTGATAAAGTGCTTGTGAAAGCGCTTAAAGAGTAGAGAGAATTTGTTTCAAGTTTAAAGTTTCAGGTTTCAAGTTAGCGCAACGCACTTAACTTGAAACTTGAAACCTGAAACTTAGAAACTACACATAAACAAACAAAAATGACAGAAGGGAATTTTGTAGATTACGTTAAGATATATGTTTCTTCCGGAAAAGGAGGAAAAGGATCTACGCATTTACATAGAGAGAAATTTATTGAAAAAGGTGGTCCGGACGGAGGAGATGGAGGCCGCGGAGGGCATGTATATTTAGTTGGGAATAAAGGACTTTGGACATTATTTCATTTAAAGTTTGCACGTCACATTAAAGCTGGACACGGTGGAGATGGTGGTGGAGACCGCAGTACAGGTGCAGATGGAGAAGATAAAATTATTGAAGTGCCGCTAGGAACTGTTGTAAAAGACAAAGAAACTGGTGAAACACTTTTTGAAATTACAGAACACGGAGAAAAACAAATTCTTGCAAAAGGAGGAAAGGGAGGTTTAGGAAACTGGCATTTTAGAAGTTCGACAAACCAAACGCCTCGTTACGCACAGCCAGGTTTACTCGGTGTGGAAATGGATGTAATTTTGGAACTTAAAGTTTTGGCAGATGTTGGTTTAGTTGGTTTTCCAAATGCAGGAAAATCTACTTTATTGTCTGTTTTAACTTCAGCAAAACCAAAAATTGCAGATTATCCTTTTACAACACTAAAACCTAATTTAGGAATTGTTGCGTACAGAGATTTCCAATCTTTTGTAATTGCAGATATTCCTGGAATTATCGAAGGTGCGGCAGAAGGAAAAGGTTTAGGGCATTATTTTTTAAGACATATTGAGCGTAATTCGACTTTATTGTTTTTAGTTCCAGTTGATACGCCAGATATTAGAGCAGAATATGATATTTTAGTTAATGAATTGACTAAATACAATCCTGAAATGCTGGATAAAGAACGTCTTTTAGTAATTTCAAAATGCGATATGCTGGATGATGAATTAAAAGCAGAGTTAAAAGCAGAACTAGATGTAACATTCAAAGATGTTCCCTACATGTTTATTTCGTCGGTTGCTCAGCAAGGTTTGACAGATTTGAAAGATAAACTTTGGAAAATGCTTAACGAATAATACAATACGTACCATTCTATAAATATAAAACCCGACAATTTCTATTGTCGGGTTTTTACTTTTTGTGCAGAAACAAAAAGTAGAAAGGATTTACTCGTAACTAAATCCTCCAATTTATAATGCGAAGTTTTTAGAAACTCCAATGTTTAAAGTTTTTCCAAAATCAAAACCTAAACGTTCTTGTCTTGGATCATTTTTTCCGTCAAGATTATCGTAGTTAATTCCTCCAATAGAAAAATTCAAACCAAAACCATTTTTCATATTGATAAATAAAGCAGGTGTTAAACTTGCATACATTCCTTTTGCATTGTTTAATGAAGTGTTTTGGTATCCAACACCTAAATCTGCGTAGAAAGAAAACATTTGAGAAAGTGGTGTTGAGTAACGTACAAAACCTCCAATTTTGTATTTTTCTGTTTTGTCCACCCCAGTAGTTTTTACATTCATGATTGAACCTTCTACTCCAGCTGTCCATTTTTCAGCAAATTGATATCCAACTCTTGGAGAGAATTCAAAATTTTCAAGTTTCGAATCACCAATTTTCTCAGAAGAGAATCCAACATTTCCGCCTAACAAGATTGAGTTTTTTTGCGCACTCGCAATAGTTGTAACTAGTATTACAACTGCTAGTAATAATTTTTTCATTTTTAATTTTATTTATTTGGAAGGCAAATTTAAATCAAAACATTTTGTAAGAAATATTTTAGGCTATAATTTTTTAATTGAAAGTTAATTTTTACAAATAATAATGAGTTTTAATTTTTAAAATCAATTTTTTGGAGATTTTTAATTCTTTCGCTGTGTTTATGGTGTTAAATTTAAACTTTGCTATCATCTTAATAAAATTATGAATTTCGCAAAATCAAGTATTATTTAATTTATTATGTTTTGTTTTTTGGAGTTATGTTTATTTTTTTTGCGAAAATGAGTTATATTCGCATCACTTAAACAAAATAACATGAAAAAAGTAGTTTTATTCTTGACCATGTGCCTTATGGCTTTTCCAGTAAGAGCCGATGAAGGAATGTGGTTCTTGATGTTTATCGAAAGATTGAACCATAGAGATATGGAGAAAATGGGCTTGCAATTGACAGCCGAAGAAATTTACAGCATTAACAATCATAGTTTAAAAGATGCCATTGTACAATTTAATGGAGGCTGTACTGCTGAAATCGTTTCAAACAGCGGATTGGTATTGACTAATCACCACTGTGGATATAGCGCGATTGCAGAACTTTCAACAGCAGAACAAAATCATTTGAAAAATGGTTTCTGGGCAAAAAATCGTTCAGAAGAACTAAAGCCTAAATCTTTATTCGTTCGTTTCTTTGTTCGTATGGATGATGTTTCTAAAAGAATTTTGTCTAAAGTAAACGATACAATGACAGAAACAGAAAGAAACAAAATCATTCAACAAGAGATTAGTTTAATTGAAAAAGAAAATAGCGAAAACGGAAAATACACTGTTTCTGTTCGTCCTTTCTTTCAAGGAAATGAATACTACTATTTTGTTTATCAAGATTATACAGATGTTCGTCTAGTTGGAACTCCGCCAGAAAGTGTTGGTAAATTTGGAGGTGATACAGACAACTGGGAGTGGCCTCGTCAAACGGGAGATTTCTCTATGTTTAGAGTTTACGCTGATAAAAACGGAAATCCTGCAGCATATTCAAAAGACAACGTGCCATTGCAGCCTAAACACTATTTACCTGTAAGTATTAAAGGGGTAAAAGAAAATGATTTCGCAATGATTTTAGGATATCCTGGAAGAACAAATCGTTGGATGCCGGCTGGCGGAATCGAACAAAACATTAAATATGCTTATCCTGCTTGGGTTGAAGGTGCAAAAACCGGAATGGACCAAATGAAAAAGTATATGGATAAGGATGCAACTGTTCGTTTACAATATGCTTCTAAATATGCTTCGACAGCTAATTATTGGAAAAACCGTCAAGGTATGATTGATGCGTTGACAAAAGCTGGAACTGTAGAAACTAAAACAGAACAAGAAGATAAATTCTATGAATGGGCAACTAAACCTGCTAATAAAGAAAAGTACGAGAATGTAATTCCTACTATCAACGATTATTACAGAGAAACAAACTTAAAAGCACGTCACGATAATTATTTGACACAGCTTTTACGTACTTCTAGTTATGCAACTGGACCAGCGAACTTAGGAAATGCATTAATTGCTTACTACAAAGAAAATGATGCTAAGAAAGCTGAAATGCTTCCTAAAATTAATGCATTGGTTGAAAGTATCTATGGTGAATTTTACGCTCCATTAGAAAAAGACGTTTTAACAGCACAATTAAATTTATACGCTTCTAAAGCTGCTGAGTATGGACTTGCTCCAGAAATTGCAAAAATGAAAACTGCTAATAATGGTGATTTTACTGCAGATGTGGCAAAAGCGACAGAGATTAGTTATTTTACTAATAAAGAAAAAGTATTGGCATTTTTAGCAGATCCAAAACCATTGGCAATTGTACACGATCCGTTGTATATTATTTCTAATGATTTATTGACGAAATACCGTTCTAAAACTGACGATCAAGCAAAAGCTGATGATGGTTTTGCAACTGCTTACCGTAAATTGGTAGAAGGTTTAAGAGAATCAAAATTAAATGCAATTAAATATCCAGATGCAAACTCTACTTTGAGATTGACTTACGGAAAAGTTCGCGCTTTACCTGCAGATACTCGTAATGAAGATGCTAAAATTAATAACTATACAACAATGGAAAGTATGGTTAAAAAATACAAAGCAGGAGATCAAGAATTTGACTTGCCTTCTCGTTTATTAGAGTTGAACAAGAAAAAAGATTTCGGACAGTATGCTGATAAAGCTGGATACATGCCAGTAAATTTCTTAACTGATAACGATATCACTGGAGGAAATTCAGGTTCGCCGGTTCTTAACGGAAAAGGAGAATTAATCGGAATTGCTTTTGATGGAAACATCGAAGCTATGGCGGGAGACGTTATCTTTGATCCTAAATTACAAAGAACTATCAACGTTGATATTCGTTATGTACTTTGGATTATTGACAAATACGCTGGAGCTAAAAATATTATTGATGAATTGACGATTGTGAAATAATCTCATTTTATTTATAAATTAAACCCGACAGGTTTCTTCTGAAGCTTGTCGGGTTTTTTGTTAAATAATTTTAGTGCTAATCAATAATTTATTTTCAAAACCAAATAGAGCATACAATATTTCATTATTTTTGAAGAATAATTAACCGGTTTAATCGTTGAATTGTGTATTCGTTTAATCGAATAAACGATTCAACATATAAACGATTCAACGTATTCAATGAAAACACATTTCATCGCCATTGGCGGAAGCGCTATGCACAACCTTGCATTAGCATTACATAATAAAGGATATCAGGTTACAGGAAGTGATGATGCTATTTTTGAACCTTCAAAATCAAGATTAGACAAGAAAGGAATTCTTCCTGCAGAATTGGGTTGGTTTCCAGAAAAAATCACTTCGGATATCGATGCGATTATTTTAGGAATGCACGCAAAAGCTGATAATCCTGAATTATTAAAAGCGCAGGAATTAGGTTTGAAAATCTATTCGTATCCAGAATTTTTATACGAACAATCTAAAAATAAAACTCGTGTTGTAATTGGTGGTTCACACGGAAAAACTACTATTACTTCGATGATTCTTCATGTAATGCATTATCATAATATCGCTGTCGATTATATGGTAGGAGCACAGTTGGAAGGTTTTGATACAATGGTTCATTTAACCGAAGAAAACGATTTTATGGTTTTGGAAGGTGATGAGTATTTATCTTCGCCGATTGACAGACGTCCGAAATTTCATTTGTATCAACCCAATATTGCCTTAATTTCTGGAATTGCCTGGGATCATATTAATGTTTTTCCAACCTACGAAAATTATGTAGAGCAGTTTGAAATTTTTATTGAAAAAATTACAAACGGCGGCATTTTGGTTTACAACGAAAATGACCCAGAAGTAAAACGTGTTTCAGAAGCTGCCACAAATCCGATTAGAAAAATTGCGTATTCAACTCCAGAATATTCTGTGAGTGATGGTGTAACTTTATTGAAAACCCCAGAAGGCGATATGCCAATTGAAGTTTTTGGAGCGCATAACTTGAATAATTTGGCAGGAGCAAAATGGATCTGCCAAAATATGGGCGTAGACGAAGCCGATTTTTACGAAGCAATTGCAAGTTTTAAAGGAGCATCTAAACGTTTGGAGAAAATTGCGGAAGGAAAAGGAAAAGTAGCTTATAAAGATTTTGCCCATTCGCCAAGTAAAGTAGCTGCAACTACTAAAGCGGTAAAAGAACAATATCCAAACAGAACTTTAGTGGCTTGTTTAGAATTGCATACGTACAGCAGCTTAAATGCTGAGTTTTTGAAAGAATATGAAGGAGCTTTAGAATATGCTGATGTTGCAGTAGTTTTTTATTCGCCAGATGCGGTGAAAATTAAACAATTAGAAGAAGTTACTTATGAGCAGATTGCAACTTCATTCAACAGAAAAGATTTAATTATTTATACAAATCCAGCTGAATTTAAGGAATATTTATTCCATTTAAATCTCGATAATTCTGCACTTTTATTAATGAGTTCTGGTAATTACGGAGGCTTAAACTTTGATGATGTAAAGGGGTTGATTAATTAGATAATTAGTCAATTTGAAAATTATGGAAGATGCCGATTGCTTTATGCAGTTGGCATTTTTTTGTGCTTAATTTAAATTTTCATATTTGAAGTTATTTGCAATTTTAACCATATCGAAAGTAGATTAAACTAGTATTAGTGTTTTTTTATTTTTAAATAATTAATATTTATTGAAAGATTTTTCTTCTTTTTAATATCTTCGTCCCTAATAAAATTATTCTAATTTATGGAAAAATCTAATTTTCCGATCACAGATTGGTCCGAAGATGACAAGCCTCGGGAGAAATTAATGTTGAAAGGAAAGGAAGTATTAAGTGATGCCGAATTAATTGCAATCTTAATTGGTTCTGGAAGTCGAAATGAATCTGCGGTTTCTTTAAGTAAACGAATCTTATCAAGTGCAGGAAATCTGAATGCTTTAGGGAAATTGTCTATTTCAAGTTTAATGCAATTTAAAGGAGTAGGTGAAGCAAAAGCAATTTCTATTGTTGCGGCATTAGAATTGGGAAGAAGACAAAGAAGTGAAGATGCGTTAATATTCAAAAAAATATCTTCTAGTAAAGCCGTTTTCGAGATAATGCAGCCAATTATTGGAGAACTTCCTCATGAAGAATTTTGGGTGCTTTTTCTTAATAATTCTAATAGCGTTATTTCAAAGTCTCAATTGAGTAAAGGAGGTATTACGGGAACTGTCGTAGATGTTAGATTAGTTTTTAAATTAGCCATGGAAAATGGGGCTACTGGTTTGATTTTGTGCCATAATCACCCCTCTGGAAACTTAAATCCGAGTGATGCAGACAAGCAAATTACCAGAAAAATAAAACTTGCAGGAGAAAGTCTAGATGTTAAAGTTTTAGATCATTTGATTATAACTGAATCAAAATATTATAGTTTTGTAGATGAAGGAATTTTTTAATACATGAATACCAAGATTACAGACATCTTTTTTGATTTAGATCACACACTTTGGGATTTTGATAAA
Source organism: Flavobacterium sp. SORGH_AS_0622 (assembly GCF_030818825.1). Taxonomy (NCBI): domain Bacteria; kingdom Pseudomonadati; phylum Bacteroidota; class Flavobacteriia; order Flavobacteriales; family Flavobacteriaceae; genus Flavobacterium; species Flavobacterium sp. SORGH_AS_0622. The sequence continues at coordinate 4,533,622 of NZ_JAUTAX010000001.1, read as the reverse complement.
AACTCAGAAATGGCTTTTGATCGTATTTTTAAAGAGAAATACGCGGAAATCCCTACCGCAGATTTTATTAAACAATATATTCCTATAAATCAGGAATGCTGGAGGTTATATCAAAATGATAAAATTACACATCAGGAATTACGTTACAATCGTTTAAAGTTTTCCTTTGATGCTTTAAATTATGTAATATCAGAAGAAAATATCTTTGAAATTGCTAATGATTACATTGAGTTTCTAACAGATAACAATTATCTTTTTGATGGCGCAATAGAAGTTTTGGAATATCTAAAACCAAAATACAAACTTCATATTATTACCAACGGATTTGCTAATGTGCAGGAAAAAAAAATAAATAATGCTTCGCTTGGAGGTTATTTTGCTACTATTACAAATTCGGAATTAGCAGGAGTTAAAAAGCCAAATAGTATTATATTTGATTATGCATTACAATTGGCCAACACTTCAAAAGAAAACAGTATTATGATTGGAGACGATTTTGAAGCCGATGTAAATGGCGCTTTAAATGCAGGCTTGGACGCTATTTTCTTTAATGAGAAAAAATTGGATATTTCCGGAGATTATAAACAAATTAACCATTTATTAGAACTAAAAAAATATTTATAATGATGAAGATTAAACTTTTAATTACTGCAATTTTATGTTCAGTTGTTGGATTCGCGCAGTCTGTTAATGATTACAAAGCTGTAATTGTGCCTCTAAAATATGACTTTATAAAAACTGATAATCAATATCGTTTGGCAACTTTGAGTAAACAGAACTTACTTAAAGCAGGTTTTGAAGCTTTTTATACAAATGAACAACTGCCAGAAGGATATACAGATCGCTGTCAGGTTTTATACATTGATGTAACAAAAGATAGTGCTTTTTTGGTAACTAAACTTATTGTTCAATTCAAAGATTGTTTTGGTCAAGTTGTTTTTACTTCTGAAGTTGGAAGAAGTAAAGAAAAAGATTATGATTTAGCATATAGAGAAGCATTAGAAAATGCTTTTAAATCTGTTTATGCATTACATTATAAATATAGCGGTACTCCTGTTGCAACATCTAAAACGTCATCTGTACCTGTAAGAACGAATGCTGCCACTACAGCAGTTACAACAGTTGCCGCAGCTCAAGTTGCTGCTACAACTGCATCTCCAGATTTAAAAGATCCAAATTTATTATATGCGCAGCCAACTGAATCTGGATATCAGTTAATAGATAAAACACCGAAAGTAGTAATGAAGCTTCTTAAAACTTCTCAAAGTAATGTTTTTATCGCCATTAAAGATAATGTTCAAGGTTCATTAATCTTAAAAGAAGATGGACAATGGTATTTTGAATCGTACCAAAATGATAAATTGGTTTCAGAAAAAATTGTAGTTAAATTCTAAAATATAAAGTACGGTTTAATAGCCATATTTATTTTTCCAACGGTTCTTTAAAAATTCTCGGTTGCTGTTCTCTCTAGAATTGTTTCCAGGATTGTAAAGAACCGTTTCTTTTATAGCATCTGGCAGGAATTCTTGTTCCGCAAAATTATTAGCATAATCATGCGAATATTTATATTCATTTCCATATCCTAATTCTTTCATTAATTTAGTTGGCGCATTTCGCAAATGAATTGGTACTGGTAGATCTCCAGTTTGTTTTACCAATTGCTGTGCATTTCCAATTGCCATATACGAAGCATTACTCTTTGGAGAAGTTGCAAGATAAATAGCGCATTGGCTTAAAATAATTCGGCTTTCAGGATATCCAATAGTTGTAACTGCCTGAAAAGTATTATTGGCCATGATAAAAGCTGTCGGATTCGCATTGCCAATATCTTCGCTAGAAAGAATTAGCATTCTTCGAGCAATAAACTTCACATCTTCACCGCCTTCAATCATTCTAGCGAGCCAATAGACGGCACCATTTGGATCACTGCCGCGAATTGATTTTATAAAAGCTGAAATAATATCATAATGCTGTTCACCAGTTTTGTCATATAAAACAGTATTCTGCTGTACTAATTCTAAAACACGATCGTTGGTAATTGTTATTTCGTCACCAGAAGATGCATTAATGATCAGTTCAAAAATATTGAGCAATTTTCGGCCGTCACCACCTGATAGGCGTAATAAAGCCTCTGTTTCTTTAAGATTTATTTTTTTTGTCAATAAATATGTATCAGTTTTCATTGCGCGCTGTAATAGCGCTTCTAAATCGGCTTTTGTAAAAGCATTTAGTATATAAACTTGACAACGTGACAATAATGCAGGAATCACCTCAAAACTAGGGTTCTCTGTTGTCGCACCAATCAAAGTTATCCAGCCTTTTTCGACCGCAGCCAAAAGGGAATCTTGTTGTGATTTACTAAATCTGTGAATCTCGTCAATAAAAAGAATAGGATTTTTAGCAGTAAACAAGCCGCCACTTTGCTTTGCCTTTTCGATAACATCGCGAATATCCTTTACTCCAGAATTTATTGCACTCAAAATATAAAAAGGTCTTTTTGATTCTTGTGCAATAATTTGGGCGAGAGTTGTTTTTCCTGTGCCTGGAGGTCCCCAGAAAATCAAAGAGGGAATTATTCCTTTTGAAATTTGTTGTGTTAAAGAACCAGTCGGACCAACCAAATGGTGCTGGCTAATATAGTCTTCTAATTTTTGCGGGCGAATGCGTTCTGCTAATGGTGCTTCCATTCTACAAAATTACTATTTTTAGTTTTAGATTTTATTTATTGAAAGTTAAAACAATTGATACTAAGAAGGATTGTTACAATCTGAGACATTTTTTTATTTTCTATGACAAAATATCAGTAAAATATTTTTGGATAGTTTTTTGAGCTCTCATAAATGTTATTGATAAAAGTATGAGCGACACTAATTTTAAATTTTCAAATTCTGTTATTGGACTTCCTTTATTTTTTGTCCTCTTTTTGTGGATTATATACTGGATGCAGATTCGCTTTGATTTTGATTTTTATCGATACGGAATTTATCCAAGAGACTTTTTGGGTTTGCGAGGAGTTTTGTTTAGTCCTTTTATTCACGAAAATTTAGACCACTTATATAATAATAGTATTCCGCTTTTAATATTATTAGCGGCGATGGAGTTTTTTTATCCCAAACAGACATTTGGAGTAATTACATACGGAATATTATTTTCTGGATTAATTACTTGGATTTTGGGAAGAGAAAATTTCCATATTGGCGCAAGCGGATTAATTTATGTGTTAGTAAGTTTTATTTTCTTCAAAGGAATTCAAACAAAGTATTATAGATTAGTCGCTTTGTCACTAACCGTTATTTTGCTTTATGGTGGAATGATATGGTATGTTTTTCCTGATGTTGATCAATCTATTTCTTGGGAAGGACATTTGGCGGGACTTATTACAGGTTTTGGTCTGACATTATTTTATAAAACACCAGAATATACAAAACCAATTGTTTATGACTGGCAGCGACCAGATTTTGATCCAAATCAAGATCCGTTTATTAAGCATTTTGATGATAACGGAAATTTTGTGAACATTTCGAATGACGAAGAAGAAAGTGAAATAGAATATTTCTCGTCTAGTTTTCCAGTCAATTACATTGTTACAAAAAAAACTGAATTGGATGACGAAATTTAATTTGATAGTTTTCTTGGCTAAAAAAGATTAAATTTGTTAGTGTAACAATTTAATTTCAAGCAACATGAAGAAAATAATGTTTTTAATTTTGTTGTTTTGTTTTGTTTGTAATAGCAAATCTAATGCTCAATGTGAGATTAAAAATAGGATACAGCCAGACGGTAGTATGCAATATTATTTTGATCCTGCTGTATTTTATACAACAAAATCAAAGTCTTTGAAAATTAACATCGTTACAGATAAAGAACATTACTTTGTAGCGTTACAGCCAACTCCTTTTCCAGATAAGAAAATTGGAAAAAAGATCAAAGACGATTTAATAATTCACCTAGCAGACAACAATACTTATAAGCTAGTTCATTATGATACCCAATACCGAAGAAATGATTCGATTATGCAGGTCCTTTATTTAATTGATGAAAAAGATATTGAAGCATTCTCGAATTACGAAGCTGTCATTGCAGAAATTAATATGCAGGGAACCGAGTTTGTGAGAAGTTACAATTTCAAACTACATAAGAGTGCGATTATTGAGCAACTTAGATGCTTTTTGAAAAAAGAAGAAAATTAGTTATTCTTCTTCATCTTTCGGACTATGATTATTGGCAATTCTCTTTTGAAGATTTCTGAGAAGATTATTAAAGCTTATTGTTACTGATGCCGCATTAGTGATTTGGTTCCCACTATTTCTAGGTAAAAACTCATTGCAGTACGTGAGCTCAATCTGAATGTCGTCTGAAAATAAATATCCTGCCCCAACATTTAGTCTATTGCGATCAAAAAAACTTTCTCCTGTAACTTTTGTTCCAGATTTTAGATAAATTTCATCAGAAGCAACTGCATATATTACTCCTTCTCTTAAAACTTTGCTGTTTATTGGTTGTATGTATTTTATTTGTTGACGGTATCGAAATACATTTTCGTAGTCATCATCTTGATTTTTCATGTGACGAAATTCCGTTCGCATTCTAGTACTCAAAGTGTAGCCGGTTTTATGAAAGTAATAAATTCCCTGAAGAGCAAAACGCCATTCTGGAGATTCAAATTGTCCAATTTCAGGCACGTCTTTGTTATTGTAATGAGCTATAAAAGTTGAAAATTTCCATCTAGGCGAAAAGTAGTAATGAGCCCAGCCTCGTATAGATCTTTGAATTGTATTTTCGAATAAATTTGAAGAAGATTCAGTACTGCTGTATGCAGCACTTAAGTCTATTTCCGTAGACCATTTTTTGCTGAGAGTCTGATTAAATTGAATCTCATTCCAAAACTGATTGTATGTAGTGTTTTGTCCGTAGCTGTTTGTAATCATGAAGACTACAAACAAGCATCGGAGTATAGTAATTATTAGTTTTGGATTAGATTTTGAAAGCATTAATTAAATTTTTAATTATTCATTCTAATCTTATTCTCAATTTTGATTTAGCTTCTTTGACGAACAGCTTCGTATAAAAATGCGCCACAAGCAACAGAAACATTTAAAGATCCTATTGAACCAAACATTGGCAGTTTTGCTTTCTCATCTACTATTTTTAAAACAGAAGGATTTATTCCTCGATCTTCAGACCCCATGATTATTGCTAATGGAGAATCTAGTGCTATGTCGTAAATATTTTGATCGGTTTTTTCAGTTGCAGCTACTGTTTTAATTCCAGATCCCTGCAAATAGAATATTGCGTCTTTTATATGTTCTACTTTACAAATCGGCACATTAAAAACAGCACCAGCCGAAGTTTTAACAGTATCACCATTTACAGGTGCAGAACCTGCTTTTTGTACAATGATACCGTTTACACCTGTACATTCAGCTGTTCTAATTATAGCTCCAAAATTTCGAGCATCAGAAATTTGATCTAATATTAAAAATAATGGTTTTTTCCCAGATTCAATAGTTGATTCCACAAGATGTTCCAAATCGATAAAACCGATAGGAGATATGGTGGCAACTGCACCTTGATGATTATTTGGAGTAAGACGATTTAGTTTTTCTACAGGTACGTAAGAGAAGTTAATGTTAGCACGTTTCATTACCTTCATTAAATCTTTCATCAACTCACCAGAAATCTCTTTCTGAATGAAGACTTTGTCTACTTCTTTTCCTGCTTGAATTGCTTCTATGATGGCTCTAATGCCAAATATTTGATGTTCTTTTTCCATTACGCAAATATAGGTATAATGTTTATATAAAAAAACCATCCCAAATTAATGGGATGGTTAAATATTAAAGTACTTTGGATTTAATTCCTAGTATTCGTCTTCGTAGAAACCAGTTCTTTTGTGTCCATCGTAAAGGATATCGTATCCAGGATCATCATAGCTGTAATGAGCTCTAAAAGAGATTTTATCTACTTTATGACCACCTTTAGAAGTCGCAGCTCCTTTTTCTATTTTTCCTTCAGTAATAGTAACTTGGCTTCCTGGGTCTAATACGTTTTCAGCAGATGTTGCAGAGAAAGTTCCAGCTTTAACATCAACAGTTACTTTACATTTAATGTAATATCCGTGTTTTGCATCATCGATCCACATTGTGTTATCGTTTGCTGCAGTATTGTAAGTTGAATGTAAAGCATGTTCAACTACTACATCACCATCAGAATCAGTTAGAGTAATGTACCAGTCTCCAGCCATTGACTCAACTGAAGTTCCTCCTGGATCAGTATCGCCAACTTCGTCGCAAGCTACAAATGACGTAAGTACAAGCATTGCTACAAGTACACGTGTTATATTTAATTTTAATTTTTTCATTTTAATAATTTTAAAGTTGTACTTGAGTTAATGTTGAAACAAACTTATAATTAGTAGCAGCATCAGCAGCCCAGTCAGTTGTTAGCACAAGTGTTTTAGTTGCAGGATCAACAGTTAAACCGCTGATTTTTGCAGATCCACCAAAATATGCATTTACTGGAATTCCAGGGAAAGTAAAAGTATTAGTAGCAATATTACCACTAATTGTTCCACCTACAGCAGCAGAAGTTACCCCAATATTTCTTGAAATATCGTACCATCCTCCAAAAGCATCAGATACTTGGTAAGTACCGTCTGCATTTTTCCAGATATAAATGTATTTAACATTCACTGAACTTCCTTGAGATGCAGACATTAAGGTTCCATTTCTTCTGGTTGTAGCGATATATACACCTTCAATACTATTAACAAGATCACCTGTTTTGTATACAATTACTTTTCTGTTCGTTGAACCTTTAAAACCATCTACGTTTGTAGCACTGTAAGTTTGAGTGTATTCATCAATTTTACTAGTGTCAAGAGTTTTAGCTCCTCTGTATTTTCCAGCAAAATCTATTACAGTTGGAATTACCGCTCCATTTTCTGTTGCTACAACTCCAGGATCATTATATGTTGACCCTAGTGCAACAAATACTGTGCTTTCGCCATTGACTTCAAATACAGGGTAGTTGGTAACTCTAGATACTCCCGCACTTGAATCACTATCACAAGAAGTAAGAAGTAAACCACTAATTACTACTGTCATCAGTTTTATGAATATATTTTTCATTTCTTTAATTTTAATTAGTTAACATCCCACCAAATTGGATCTGTGATTAATTTAGCAGCAGGAGCATTTGGATTTCTTGTTTTTACACTGTTAGGTAAAACAATTCTTTTTGGGAATAATTTTCCAGTTTGACTATTTACTGAAATTGCCAATTGTCCTGGTACATAAGATTCACTAGTTTGAGCTACTGCAGATACTCTAGGGTATCCTGTTCTGTTTTGCTCTATAAATGATTCGTAACCGTTTCCTGGGAAACTAGCAATCCATTTTTGAGTAATAATTGCTTCGATTTTTTGTGCAGTAGTTCCTGCTGTTGGGAATGCATATTTTCCACCAGTAGCCAGGAAAGTATCAGCACTTCCAACTGCTGGAACAGTAACTGTACCAACTTTAGTTTCAGTATTGTATTTAGCAAAATTTGCAGCAACACCTAAGTCATATTTTTCTTTCGCACCTGCACCTCCGTAATATCTAGTAAGAGCCTCAGCTTGTAAAAAATAACTTTCTTCAGCACTAATAAAATATAAAGGAGTTGTAGCATAAAGCGTTACTAAAGATAGGTTTGTAGCACTATTTAAGAAATCACCTTGATTATTAGGGTTTCCTACTCCATAATATTTATTTAGACGAGGATCTGCATTTACTTGAAGGTAAGAATATAGTGTTTTACTAGCTCTTAGATTTCCAGTAGTATTTAACTGTCTTCTGTCTGTTTCATATAATGGGTTACTTCTGTCAGCAGCATCTTCGAATTGAGTCATTGCGGCATCAACATCCAAAAAGGCAGCGCCAGAATTAATTAAAGTTGTGATTCCTGATTGAGCTAAAGCTGGATCTACCTCTGTTAATCTTGTGTATAATTTTAATAACAAAGTATTACCGAATTTAGTCCATTGTTCCATATCTCCTTCAAAAAGGAAATCATCTTTACCTGGATTATCACCAACAGAAGAATTTAAATCTTTTGATAAAGCTAATTTTAAATCAGCAATCATTAAATCATAAGTTTCTTTTCCAGTGTTGAATTTAGGTTGCAAAATGTTTGCGTTATTTGCTTCAGCATATGGGATATCACCGTATAGATCTGTTAAAACTTGAGAAGCTTCAACTTCTAATACAGTAGCCATTAAAAAATACTTAGTATTACCTTGAGCAAGAGCTTGAGCTTTTACAGTTCTAATATCATTTAAAGCGTCATACATAGCTGCGTATGCAGCTTGATAATCATTAGTCCCGATGCTATATTGGTCAATATCTTTATATTGATTTGAAGTATTGTTTTGTGTCCAAAATTGAGACCAAAATCCACCAATTAAAGCGTAATATGATCCTTGTGCACCTGCAAGACCTGCGATTCCAGCAGGAAAAATGGTGCTATTTGCTTGTCCCGGTGGTAATGCATCCGGATCTCTATTAATGTCAAATGTTTCATCACATGACACTAATAAGAAAAGAGCTGTTATTATTGTTGCTATCTTTTTCATTTTACTATATTTTTTTTAGAATGATAATTTTAAAACTCCACCTACTGATCTTTGAGATGGGTTAGCTCCAAATTCTCCTAAATCTGAAAGTACACCAGTTCCGTAAGTTCCTACCTCAGGATCAACATATGGGTTGTCTCCTGGAGTCCACATAAACAAGTTTCTTGCGTAGATTCCTACTGTGATTTTGTTTAATCCCATGTTTTTGCTAAGTGCAGAAGGGAAGTCGTAGTTTAAATTTACCTCTCTTAGACGTACAAATGTTTTGTCAATTACGTGATTTCTCTCGTATCCAATGTTAGTTTGTGTATTGTAATAGTTGGCAATATTAGCAAAAGAAACTGGTGTAGTATTTTCTACATAAGTAACTTCTCCTGTTGTTGCATTTACAACTTCATTTACTGAGTTTGGTACAATGAAAGGGTTTCTGTCATTGTAAGTAGTTTCGATACCATTTCCTACGAAATGCGCCAATCTTTTTGTGTAAGAATACATTTCTCCACCTTGTTTCCAGTCTAGAGATACACCTAAATTAAAGTTTTTGTATTTGAAAGTGTTTTGTAATCCCATAACGAAATCACGTTGACTGTTTCCAATGTTTTGTGCATCAGTAGTTTGGATGTTAACGCCGTTTGTTGCGCTTACAATTGGTTGGCCAGCAGCATTAGTTTTCTCAACTAGTGAGTAGTATGATCCAATTGGTTGTCCTACCGTTGCTCTGTAAAATACATTATAAGCTGAAGCTATATCAATATATGGAAGTCCACCATTAAGTTCAGTTACTTCATTCCAGTTTTTAGTGAATGTGTAAGTTAAATTCCAAGTAAAGTTTTGGTTTTTAATTGGACTTGCTGTAAGAGAAAGCTCAATACCTTTATTTTGAATTGTGGCAGCATTAATTGTTTTTTGTGTATAACCAGTCGATGGATCTAATGGCAAGTTAACAATAAGATCTGAAGTTGTTTTGTGATATAAAGCCACATCATAGCTAATTCTGTTTTTAAAGAATGATCCTTCAGCACCTACTTCGTATTCAACTGTAGTTTCTGGTTTTAAATCAGGATTTCCAAGTCTTCCAGAAGCCTCATAGAAACTTACGCCTCCAACTGGAGATGCGATGATACCAAAGTTAGCTGCGGCAGATCCAGAAATATATGAATTTTCAGTTGCATAAGGGCTAGTGTCATTTGCGATTTTAGAAGCAGCAGCTCTTAATTTTAAGAAAGTATTACCATTATCGATAACAATTGCACCTAAAGATAAAGATGGGTAGAAATAAGCATTATTTCCGATTGGTAATGTAGATGTAATATCTTCTCTACCTGTAATAGTTGCAAAATATCTGTTTTTGAAAGCAAATTCTGCAGAAGCATACACAGCACCAGTTTTTCTTACACTGTTAGATTGAGTAATTGTTGGTCGAATTGCAGAGTTAGAAAGTTCATAATATCCAGGGATACCTAAGTTAGTAATAGTATTGAATAATTGATCAGACTCTCTTTTGTTGAAGTTAACACCACCTAAAAGGTTTAATGTCCAATCTTCACCTAAATTTGTGTTGTAGTTAAGGTTAAAGAATGTATCAAATTCTGAGAATTCAGATCTTCCCTCAGTAACTCCACCCACTGTTAAACTTCCAGCAATAGCTTGAGGGCTTCCTGGTAAATAGTCAACAATAGCTCCGTAACTTTTGAATCTTTCGCTTCTAACGTTACCTCCAATCTGCCATGTAGCAGTTAATTTATCAGTAATTTTGTAGCTTAAGTTAGCATTTCCAAAAACGTTACCACCATAAATTTTTGTACTATTCTCGTTAATAGAGAAATATGGATTTGTAGCGTATGGGGTAAAATAATAAGAAGGAGAGTTGAATGGATTGTTTTTGTAATCTTTCAAATCAACAATACTTATATCTGTAGGGATTTGTAATAAATCTTGTTGTAATGTAGAACCTTGTCCTGCATCGTCACCTTGACCAGTGTTAACAACACTCTGGTTTTTGTAGATATAGTTTAATGAAGTTCTTAAAGTGAATCTTTTTCCTTTTAATCCTCCATTGAAACCAATAGATTGTTTCTTGTATAAATCAGCATCTGTTGGTACAACACCGTCACTGTTTACATTAGAAAATACTAATGAGAAATCAGATGTTTCTCCACCACCACTTAAGTTTACAGATTGCGTAGACATAATACCTGTGTTGTAGAAATCTCTAACGTTATCTTTTAAAGCTACGTATGGTTTGATTTGTTGACTGTTATTGTAAACAGATCCCCATGGTCTAACTTCTCCATTGAATGCAGGTCCCCAAGAACCATTTTCATTACTATAAGAATTCGATCCTGAGTAACCTACTCCGTTCCATCCTTGACCAAATTGAGTTTGGTTGTGAGGAACTCTGGCAACTTCACTTAACTCTGTAGAAGCTAACATATCAACTTTAATTCCTGAGTTTGCTTTACCTTTTTTAGTTGTAATGATGATAACACCACCACCTGCTCTAGATCCGTATAAAGCGGAAGCAGCAGCACCTTTAAGGACAGTCATACTTTCAATATTGTTCGGGTCAAGGTCGCTAATACCATTTCCAGCATCATATGATCTAGTGGAAGTTGCAACTCCACTATTACCAGTACCTGTTGAAGTGTTGTTAATTGGTGATCCATCTACAACATAAAGCGGTCCTGAATTACCTGTAATTGTGTTTAATCCACGGATAACAACTTTTGTAGCAGCTCCTGGTTGAGATGGAGCAGTGATATCAACACCAGCAATTTTTCCAGAAAGTGTTTCAAAAGGGTTGGCGTTAACTACTTGTGTAAGCGCATCTGATTTTAAAGTTGTAGTTGCGTAACCAAGAGATTTTTTCTCTCTTTTGATACCGAAAGCTGTTACAACTACGCCTTCAAGTTCTTGAGCTCCTGCATCTGCTAGTTTTACATTTACAGTAGAAGAACTTGCTGCTACTTCTTGAGTTTTCATCCCAATGTAGCTAAATACCAAAATTTGGCTTGGTGATACTTTGATCGAAAATTTACCATCAAAGTCAGTTTGTGTTCCCGTTTTAGTTCCTTTAACTAATACACTAACACCCGGTAAAGGCATTCCTGCATTGTCAGAAACTGTCCCAGAAACAGCTCTTTCTTGCGCAAATGATAATTGCGCAACTAGTACTAGTAAAAGTACTAAGAATCCATTGAACTTTAGTTTCATTTTTAAATATTTTGAATTAGTATCGCAAAACTCTTAATAATTTGTTAACTTTCCTAATAAAAAAAATATTTTTTTCGTTAAACATCAAAATTTAACATTATAACATATGTTTATGATAGTGTTATATAATTGCAAATCCGAAGTTTTTTCTCCTCCATTTGTAAGGTTTATTTTTAATATACCGCTTGTTGTTTGTATAGTAGTACCAATGCCAATTCCTATTAATTTTTTTAATTGATTTTTATTTGAATTGCTCGTTAAGTCTTGGTATAAGGCATAATCGATGATTGAGTTTATGTAGAAGCTTTGTGATAATAAATATCTATATTCTGTAAGAATCATTGAAGTGTAGTTAGCTTGAAGGCTATTTTCTAAAAAACCGCGAATAGAATTCATTCCTCCAAATCGAAATAATTCATTTGAAATGTAGTTTTGACTCTTTAAGATATAATTTTGTGAATTTATGTTAATGAAATTTTTAGGATTGAGTTCAAAATTGTACTTAAAGTTTATGTTTGCAAAGAGCTGGTTGCTTATGCCTGCTGTTTGAGAATTGTTGTTGGTTGTTCGTTTTCCAAACCCAAGTGCGGTGTTGATAAATGCTTTATTTATGAATATAGGATTTCGAAAGTCTGCCTTTTGAAAGTCAAATGTAACTGTGGTAAACGAGTTGTTAAAATCGCTTATTGTTGAGTTGTTGGTGTTTTGAATATCACTAGATTCTGTAGATTGATATCCAATGTATAATTTTGAATTGTAATTCAAATAATATCCAAGATTGATATCTGTTTTGGTATTTTGAAAAGTGCTGTCTTGTTTGAATATGTTCAGTTGAGCTTTTATGCCTATTGGAGATTTAAATAAATATGGGATTTCGAGTTTGGTGTTAAAGGTTTTTTGTTGATTACCGTCACTCTTCCAATAAAGTGAAAATTTTTCCCCAGCCCGAAGTGTGTTAATTAATGATATGTCTAAATATCCATTTAGAACTAATTTTTTGTTTTCGTCATTTGAAAAGCCGATGTATCCATCGAAAGTATTTGCTTTTCGTTTTTCAATGTATGCGTAGACTTTAGTTGAGTCTTTTGTGAAAAGTACTTCAGGATATTTTGTTTGAGAAATAAATTCAAAGCTGTTGATATCGGCATGGATTTTTTTTATTATTTCTTGGTTGAAAGTTCTGTTGATATATTTCTTGTCTAATTGTTTTAATGCTCCTTTTGGGAAATAATCTTTAGAATTGAGATTTGTGTAATTTAGGATAATTGAATTTAAGGTTCTTTTTTTTTCAGAATCGAAATTTAGGTCAGCATAAATTATGGAATTCTTTTTCTTAATGTTTTCCAGTTTTATCTTTGTAAAAGCAAAACCTGCTTTTTCATTGTTTGAAATTTCTTGATTTAAAAAATTTTCTAGTTCTGAATAAGGGATAAATATGCTGTCTTTTGCTGTTTTTTTTGACTCGGAAAAAAAAGAGTTTATACCTATATATATATGTACTTCTTTTATCTTGTTTTTTAGATCGATTGTAGAGGTAAAAGTGCTGTCATTTATTTTGTTGGTTTCTAGTTTTTTAGAATCGGTATATCCCTGTTTTGTTAGTTCTTTTGAAACCAATTCGATTTCGTTATAAAGAGATTTTAAATTAGAGTGTTTTTTTGCGTATGGAATGGAGTCAATTGTTTGATTTTGTTTCTTATCAATTCCATTTATATTCAAATAAAAAGATTGTGCGAAACAACTTGAAGTAAAAAGAAAAAGAAGTATGTGTGTTAATTGTTTCAAATGCAATTGTTTTGTTGATTAAATGTAAAGCAAATATCTAATGTTTCTTTGTGAAATCATAGATATAAATAATGTTGTTGAAAATTAATGATTTAACGTTTGTATAGTGAAAAATATTTTATACATTTGCAACCCCGTAAAAAGCGGGAATTTAATAAACATAATAATTTTTAGTATTAATTATGCCAACAATTCAACAATTAGTAAGAACAGGAAGAACTCAGATAACTAAGAAGAGTAAATCGGTTGCTTTAGATTCTTGTCCTCAAAGAAGAGGGGTTTGTACGCGTGTTTACACTACTACACCAAAAAAACCAAACTCTGCAATGCGTAAAGTTGCGCGTGTACGTTTGACAAATGGTAATGAGGTGAATGCTTACATTCCTGGAGAAGGACACAATCTACAAGAGCACTCGATAGTATTAGTTAGAGGCGGAAGGGTAAAAGATTTACCAGGTGTTAGATATCATATCGTTCGTGGAGCGCTTGATACGTCAGGTGTTGCGGGAAGAACGCAAAGAAGATCTAAGTACGGTGCTAAACGCCCAAAAGAAGCAAAAAAGTAATTTAAAAACTTTTAAGAAAAAGACATGAGAAAAAGAGCGGCAAAGAAAAGACCACTTTTACCAGATCCAAGGTTTAACGACCAATTAGTAACGCGTTTTGTGAATAACTTAATGTGGGATGGTAAGAAATCTACAGCTTTTAAAGTATTTTATGATGCTATTGATATCATTGAATCTAAAAAGCAAAATGATGAGAAGACTTCATTAGAGATCTGGAAAGATGCTTTAACAAACGTTATGCCTCACGTAGAAGTACGTAGCCGTAGAGTTGGTGGAGCTACATTCCAAATCCCAATGCAAATTCGTCCAGACAGAAAAATTTCTATGGCAATGAAGTGGTTAATACTTTATTCAAGAAGAAGAAATGAAAAATCTATGGCACAACGTTTAGCTTCAGAATGTTTAGCTGCTGCTAAAGAAGAAGGTGCTGCAGTTAAGAAAAGAATGGATACTCACAAAATGGCAGAAGCTAATAAAGCATTCTCTCACTTTAGATTTTAATTCGTAAGAAATGGCTAGAGATTTAAAATATACAAGAAATATCGGGATTGCTGCTCACATTGATGCTGGTAAAACAACAACTACTGAGCGTATTCTTTTTTACACTGGAAAGTCGCATAAAATTGGTGAGGTGCACGATGGTGCTGCAACAATGGACTGGATGGCGCAAGAGCAAGAAAGAGGTATTACAATTACTTCTGCAGCTACAACTTGTACTTGGAATTTTCCAACTGAGCAAGGTAAGGCTCTTCCAGAATCATTGCCTTATCACTTTAATATTATTGATACTCCTGGACACGTTGACTTTACTGTAGAGGTAAACCGTTCTCTACGTGTACTTGATGGATTAGTTTTCTTATTTAGTGCTGTTGATGGTGTTGAGCCTCAATCAGAAACTAACTGGAGACTTGCTGATCAATATAGAGTTCCTCGTATGGGATTCGTAAATAAAATGGACCGTCAAGGTGCTAACTTTTTAGCTGTATGCGGACAGGTTAAAGATATGTTGAAATCGAACGCGGTTGCAATTACTTTGCCTATTGGTGATGAAGCAGATTTTAAAGGTATTGTTGACTTAGTGAAAAATCAAGCTATCGTATGGCATGATGAGACTCAAGGAGCTACTTTTGATATCGTTGACATCCCTGCTGATATGGTTGACGATGTAAAACACTACCGTTCGATCCTTATCGAAGAGATTGCTACTTATGATGAGAATCTTTTGGATAAATACATGGAAGATGAAAACTCTATTACAGAGGAAGAAATCAACAATGCATTAAGAGCTGCTACAATTGATATGGCGATCATTCCAATGCTTGCAGGTTCTTCTTTTAAAAATAAAGGAGTTCAATTTATGTTAGATGCTGTTTGTAAGTATTTACCATCTCCATTAGATAAAGAAGGTATCGAAGGTATTCACCCTGATGATGCTGAATTATTAGAAGAAGATCAAACTAAAATCTTGCGTAAGCCAGATGTAAAAGAGCCGTTTGCTGCTTTAGCGTTTAAAATTGCTACTGACCCATTCGTAGGTCGTTTAGCTTTCTTCCGTGCTTACTCTGGTCGTTTAGATGCTGGTTCTTATGTTTTAAATACTCGTTCAGGTAATAAAGAGAGAATCTCTCGTATTTACCAAATGCACGCTAATAAGCAAAATCCAATCGAATATATTGAGGCTGGAGATATTGGTGCGGCTGTAGGATTTAAAGATATAAAAACTGGAGATACTTTGTGTGATGAAAAGAATCCAATTATTTTGGAATCTATGAAATTCCCAGAGCCAGTAATTGGTATCGCTATTGAGCCTAAAACTAAAGCTGACGTTGATAAAATGGGTATGGCTTTGGCGAAATTAGCTGAAGAGGATCCGACATTTACAGTTAGAACAGATGAAGCTTCAGGTCAAACTATTATTTCTGGTATGGGTGAGCTTCACTTAGATATCTTAGTTGATCGTATGAAACGTGAGTTTAAAGTTGAAGTGAACCAAGGTGAGCCTCAAGTTGAATATAAAGAAGCGTTTACAAGATCTGCTCAACATAGAGAAACTTACAAGAAACAATCTGGAGGTCGTGGTAAATTCGGTGATATCGTATTTAGAATCGAGCCTGCTGATGAAGTTGATGGTAAAGTTCCTGTAGGATTACAGTTTGTTAATGAAGTAAAAGGTGGTAACGTTCCTAAGGAGTATATTCCTGCTGTTGAGAAAGGTTTCCGTGAGGCTATGAAAACAGGTCCATTAGCTGGATATGCTGTTGATAGTTTGAAAGTAACTTTGTTAGATGGATCTTTCCACCCTGTGGATTCTGATGCTCTTTCTTTTGAATTAGCTGCAAGAATGGGTTATAAAGAGTCAGGACGTGCTGCTGGAGCTGTTATTCTTGAGCCAATCATGAAAATTGAAGTTATTACTCCAGAAGAAAATATGGGTGATATCGTTGGTGACTTGAACCGTCGTAGAGGTCAAGTTAATGATATGGGTGATAGAAATGGTGCTAAAACTATTAAAGCTGATGTTCCTTTGTCAGAAATGTTTGGATATGTGACTACATTAAGAACATTATCTTCTGGTAGAGCTACTTCAACAATGGAGTTTTCTCACTATGCAGAAACACCTTCTAATATTTCAGAAGAGGTAATCAAAAAAGCAAAAGGTAACGCTTAATTTTAAGAAAATGAGTCAAAAAATCAGAATAAAACTAAAATCTTACGATCACATGTTGGTAGATAAATCTGCTGAAAAGATTGTAAAAACAGTAAAAACTACTGGAGCAGTTGTAACAGGTCCAATTCCGTTGCCAACTCACAAAAAACTTTTCACTGTATTACGTTCTCCGCACGTTAACAAAAAAGCGAGAGAGCAATTTGAAGTAATGTCATACAAGAGATTGATTGATATTTATTCATCTTCATCTAAAACTATTGATGCTTTAATGAAACTTGAATTGCCAAGTGGGGTTGAAGTAGAGATAAAAGTATAATTTTTTATTATATTTTATATATAAAAAGCGAGGCATTTCTGTCTCGCTTTTTTTGTTTTACTTTTTAGGTTTTGAAATTTGGATGCTTTCTTTTTTGTTGGCTTTTCGATTTATTGCTTTGCGTAATTCTCTTTGTTTTAGGGTGCTGGCGTTGTTTTGTGTTTTTCTTTTATTAATTAATTGTTAAGTGCTGTTTTGATTATTATTAAAATAAAGGCTTGGAATTTTGGGCAAGAAAAAATCTCCTATATGATTCATTTGATGCTTGGATTTTGATTATGAGCGATTTAATTTTTATAACCGTTTGGTATATTCAATTTTATTGTCTACTTTTGCACTCCCTGTTTGGAAATTTCTGTTATTTTCAAATTGAAGGGAATTTTAGTAATTAATAATTAATATTTATGTCTGGGTTAATTGGTAAGAAAATCGGCATGACTAGTATTTTTGACGAAAACGGGAAAAACATTCCTTGTACAGTAATCGAAGCTGGTCCATGTGTTGTTACCCAAGTCAGAACCAAAGGTGTTGACGGGTACGAAGCGTTGCAACTAGGTTTCGATGACAAAAACGAGAAACATTCTACTAAAGCGGCTTTAGGTCACTTTAAAAAAGCTGGAACTGTTGCTAAGAAAAAAGTCGTTGAATTCCAAGATTTCGCAACTGAACAAAAATTAGGAGATCTTATTGATGTTTCTATTTTTGAAGAAGGAGAATTTGTAGATGTACAAGGTGTGTCTAAAGGTAAAGGTTTCCAAGGTGTTGTTAAACGTCACGGTTTTGGTGGTGTTGGACAAGCTACTCACGGTCAACACAACCGTTTAAGAGCGCCAGGTTCTGTAGGAGCTTCTTCTTATCCATCTAGAGTATTCAAAGGAATGCGTATGGCTGGAAGAATGGGAGGAGAAAATGTAAAAGTTCAAAACCTTAGAGTTTTAAAAGTGGTTGCTGAAAAGAACTTACTTGTTATTAAAGGATGTGTTCCTGGACATAAAAACTCTTATGTAATCATTCAGAAGTAATGGAAGTAAAAGTATTAGATTTCAACGGAAAAGATACTGGTAGAAAAGTTCAACTTTCTGATTCAGTATTCGCAATTGAACCAAACAATCACGCTGTATATCTTGATGTTAAGCAATATCTTGCTAATCAAAGACAAGGTACTCACAAGGCTAAGGAAAGAGCTGAAGTAACTGGAAGTACACGTAAAATTAAAAAACAAAAAGGAACTGGTACTGCTCGTGCAGGAAGTGTTAAGAATCCTTTGTTTAAAGGTGGTGGAACAGTTTTCGGACCAAGACCAAGAAGTTATTCATTTAAGTTGAATAAAGGCTTAAAAAGATTGGCTAGAAAATCAGCTTTCTCAATCAAAGCAAAAGAATCAAACATTGTTGTTCTTGAAGACTTTAATTTTGAAGCGCCAAACACTAAAAATTTCATTAACGTTTTGAAAGCTTTAGGGTTAGAAAATAAAAAATCTCTATTTGTGTTGGGTGAGTCAAATAAAAATGTATATTTGTCGTCACGCAATTTAAAGGCTTCAAGTGTCGTAACTAGCTCAGAATTAAGCACTTACGCAATATTAAACGCTAATAATTTAGTGCTTTTGGAAGGTTCTTTAGAGTTAATTGAAGAAAATTTAAGTAAATAATAGGAATATGAGTATCATAATTAGACCTATAGTAACGGAAAAAGTAACCAAAGAAAGTGAAGTTCTAAACCGCTTCGGATTCGTTGTTGACAAAAAAGCAAACAAAGTTCAAATTAAGAAAGCTGTTGAGGCTGCTTATGGAGTAACTATCGTTTCTGTTAACACAATGAATGTGAGACCGGATAGATCTACTAAATACACTAAAAGTGGTTTAATCAGTGGAAAGACAAATGCAATTAAAAAAGCAATTGTTCAAGTACAAGAAGGAGAAACAATTGATTTTTACAACAATATCTAAGATAGAAAAATGTCAGTAAGAAAATTAAAACCTATTACCCCAGGTCAGCGATTTAGAGTTGTGAATGGTTATGACGCCATTACAACTGATAAGCCGGAACGCTCTTTGATAGCGCCGATAAAAAACTCTGGAGGTAGAAATAGTCAAGGAAAGATGACCATGCGTTATACGGGTGGTGGTCACAAGCAGAGATATCGTATTATTGATTTCAAAAGAACTAAAGATGGAATTCCAGCTACAGTGAAATCAATCGAATACGATCCAAATCGTACTGCATTTATCGCTTTATTAGCTTATGCTGATGGAGAGAAAACTTATGTAATTGCTCAAAACGGATTGAAAGTTGGTCAGAAATTAGTTTCTGGTCCAGAATCTCAACCTGAAATTGGTAATACATTACCTTTAAGCAGAATTCCTCTTGGAACTGTTATATCTTGTATTGAGTTACGTCCAGGACAAGGAGCTGTTATTGCTCGTTCAGCTGGAACTTTTGCTCAGTTAATGGCAAGAGACGGGAAATATGCAACAATTAAAATGCCATCTGGAGAAACAAGATTGATCTTGTTAACTTGTTCGGCTACAATTGGAGCTGTTTCTAATTCTGACCACCAATTAGTTGTATCTGGAAAAGCAGGTAGAACAAGATGGTTAGGAAGAAGACCTAGAACTAGACCAGTAGCGATGAACCCAGTTGATCACCCTATGGGAGGTGGTGAAGGACGTTCTTCTGGAGGGCACCCACGTTCAAGAAACGGATTGCCAGCTAAAGGTTACAGAACTCGTTCTAAGAAAAATCCGAGTAACAAGTATATCGTAGAACGTAGAAAGAAATAATAAGATATGGCACGTTCATTAAAAAAAGGACCTTTCGTTCATTATAAATTAGACAAGAAAGTTCAAGAAAACATTGAAAACGGAAACAAAGGAGTGGTAAAGACTTGGTCTAGAGCTTCTATGATTACTCCTGACTTTGTTGGACAAACTATCGCAGTTCATAACGGTCGTCAATTTGTACCAGTTTACGTAACAGAAAACATGGTAGGTCACAAATTAGGAGAGTTTTCACCAACTAGATCTTTTAGAGGTCATGCTGGAGCAAAAAATAAAGGTAAAAAATAAGAAGCAATGGGAGTTCGTAAAAGAGAAACAGCAGATGCGAGAAAAGAGGCTAATAAGTCTATTGCTTTCGCAAAATTGAATAACTGCCCTACTTCACCTAGAAAAATGCGCTTAGTAGCGGACTTGGTAAGAGGTCAGAAGGTAGAAAGAGCACTTAACATTTTAAGATTCAGTTCTAAAGAAGCTTCAAGAAAATTAGAAAAACTATTATTATCTGCAATCAATAACTGGGAGCAAAAAAATAGTGAAGGTAATTTAGAAGAGGCTGGATTATTTGTTAAAGAGATCAGAGTAGATGGTGGAATGATGTTAAAAAGACTTCGTCCAGCTCCACAAGGTCGTGCACACAGAATAAGAAAACGTTCTAATCACGTTACAATCGTGCTTGGAGCTATCAATAACACACAAAGCAATTCTTAAGCAGCATGGGACAAAAGACAAATCCAATTGGAAATAGACTTGGTATCATCAGAGGATGGGACTCAAACTGGTATGGTGGAAATGATTACGGTGATAAACTTGCCGAAGATCACAAAATCAGAAAGTATATCCATGCTCGTTTATCAAAAGCTAGTGTATCAAAAGTAATCATCGAGAGAACTTTGAAACTTGTAACCGTTACTATCACTACTGCTAGACCTGGTATCATTATCGGAAAAGGCGGGCAAGAGGTAGACAAGTTAAAAGAAGAACTTAAGAAAGTTACTGACAAAGAGGTTCAAATTAACATTTTTGAAATTAAAAGACCTGAATTAGATGCTTATCTTGTGGCGACAAGCATCGCTCGTCAAATCGAAAGCCGTATTTCTTACAGACGTGCAATCAAAATGGCTATTGCTGCTTCTATGCGTATGAACGCTGAAGGTATCAAAGTTTTGATTTCTGGACGTTTGAATGGTGCTGAGATGGCGCGTTCAGAAGGTTTCAAAGAAGGTAGAATTCCTCTATCAACTTTCAGAGCTGATATTGATTATGCTTTGGCTGAAGCTCACACTACTTATGGTAGAATGGGTATCAAAGTATGGATCATGAAAGGTGAAGTTTACGGTAAGAGAGAACTTTCTCCGCTTGCTGGAATGGACAAAAAACAATCTGGTACAGGTGGTGGAAAAGGTGGAGATGCTCCTAGAGGCAAATCTAACTTTAACAAAGGCGGAAAACCAGACGCTCGTAAAAGAAAGTAAATTTTTAAACTAAAGAAAAATGTTACAGCCTAAAAGAACAAAATACCGTAAGGTACAAAAAGGTAAAATGAAAGGTAACTCTCAAAGAGGGCATGAACTTTCAAATGGAATGTTTGGTATTAAATCTGTACATGAAGATGGTATGTTCTTAACTTCTCGTCAAATTGAAGCTGCACGTATCGCTGCAACTCGTTACATGAAGAGAGAAGGACAATTATGGATTAAAATATTTCCAGACAAACCTATTACTAAGAAACCTCTTGAAGTACGTATGGGTAAAGGTAAAGGAGCAGTTGAGTATTGGGCTGCTGTTGTTAAACCAGGAAGAATTATGTTTGAAGTTGGAGGAGTTCCGTTATCAGTTGCAAAAGAGGCTTTACGTCTTGCAGCTCAGAAACTTCCAGTAAAAACTAAGTTCGTCGTTGCTAGAGATTTCGAAGCATAATTTATATTTATTATGAAACAATCAGAAATAAAAGATCTTTCTGCAGCGGAGTTGCAAGAAAAACTTAGTCAAACTAAGAAAGTATATGCTGACCTAAAAATGGCTCACGCTATTTCTCCAATTGCTAACCCACTTCAAATTAGAAGCGTTAGAAGAACAGTTGCAAGATTGGCTACAGAGTTAACTAAAAGAGAGTTACAATAATTGTATTCTGCTGAAAGATGGAAGAAAAAAGAAATTTAAGAAAAGAAAGAATAGGTGTTGTTACTTCAAATAAAATGGATAAATCTATTGTTATTGCTGAAGTAAGAAAAGTAAAACACCCATTATACGGTAAGTTCGTGTTGAAAACTAAGAAATATGTTGCACACGACGAAACAAACGACTGTAACATTGGAGATACTGTAAGAATTAGCGAAACGCGTCCTTTAAGTAAAACAAAATGTTGGAGATTAGTTGAAATCTTAGAAAGAGCTAAATAATTATGGTACAACAAGAATCAAGACTAAAAGTAGCAGATAACACGGGAGCAAAAGAAGTTTTAACTATCCGTGTTTTAGGAGGTACCAAAAGAAGGTATGCCTCTGTTGGTGACAAGATTGTAGTATCTATTAAAGATGCAACTCCTAACGGTAACGTTAAAAAAGGAGCTGTTTCAACTGCAGTTGTTGTACGTACCAAAAAAGAAGTGAGAAGAGCTGATGGTTCTTATATCCGTTTCGATGACAATGCATGTGTTCTTTTGAACGCTGCAGGGGAAATGAGAGGAACTCGTGTTTTTGGTCCGGTAGCAAGAGAACTTCGTGAAAAACAATTCATGAAAATTGTATCATTAGCACCAGAAGTGCTTTAATTTCGTTTTAAGATGATAAAGCTAAAAATTAAATCAGGAGATATCGTAAGAGTTATTGCTGGAGACCATAAAGGTGCTGAAGGTAAAGTTCTACGTGTTTACCGTGAGAAAAATAAAGCGATAGTTGAAGGTGTAAACATGGTTTCGAAACATACAAAACCAAGTGCTAAAAACCCTCAAGGTGGTATCGTTAAAAAAGAAGCTTCTATTCAAATTTCTAACATTTCACTAATTGATCCTAAAACTAAGGAAACAACTAGAGTGGGTATTAGAGTAGAAGGAGATAAGAAAGTAAGATTTTCAAAAAAATCTAATCAAGTACTATAGTAATGGCATATACACCTAGACTAAAAGAAGAATATAAGAGTAGAGTAATCTCTGCTCTTAAAGAAGAGTTCGGATATACAAACGTTATGCAAGTTCCAAAACTTGAAAAAATCGTTTTGAGCCGTGGAGTTGGTGCAGCTGTATCTGATAAAAAACTTATTGACTATGCTGTTGATGAGTTAACAAAGATCACTGGACAAAAAGCAGTATCTACAATCTCAAAGAAAGACGTTGCGTCATTCAAATTGAGAAAAGGGATGCCTATTGGAGCAAAAGTTACTTTACGTGGTGAAAGAATGTATGAGTTTTTAGATAGACTTATTACTTCTGCTTTACCACGTGTTAGAGATTTCGGTGGTATTAAAGCTACTGGTTTCGATGGAAGAGGTAACTACAATCTTGGAGTTTTGGAGCAAATCATTTTCCCAGAAATTGATATTGATAAAGTAAACAAAATCTCAGGAATGGATATTACTTTTGTTACTACTGCAAAAACAGATAAGGAAGCAAAGTCATTATTGGCTGAATTAGGATTACCTTTTAAAAAGAATTAAGACATGGCTAAAGAATCAATGAAAGCCCGCGAGGTTAAAAGAGAGAAAACGGTAGCTAAGTACGCTGAAAAAAGAAAAGCTTTATTAGAAGCTGGAGATTATGAAGGCCTGCAAAAATTACCTAAAAATGCTTCACCAGTTCGTTTGCACAATCGTTGTAAATTAACAGGTAGACCAAGAGGTTATATCCGTCAATTCGGTATTTCACGTGTAACTTTCCGTGAAATGGCTAACAATGGATTAATTCCAGGTGTAAAAAAAGCAAGCTGGTAATTTAAAAAAAGTTTATAAATTGATTAAAGGTTCAGGAGGCAGAGTGCTTCCTGAAAACCATAATCGCAATCAAATACATATGTATACAGATCCTATTGCAGATTATTTGACTAGAGTTCGTAATGCTGTGGCTGCAAACCACAAAGTTGTTGAGATTCCAGCATCTAATCTTAAAAAAGAAATAACTAAGATCTTATTTGATCAAGGTTATATCTTAAGTTACAAATTTGAGCAGAACACAGTTCAAGGTTCTATCAAAATTGCTTTAAAGTATGATAAAGATACTAAGGAGCCAGTAATTAAAGATATCCAAAGAATTAGTAAACCTGGTTTACGTAAATATGCAGGTGCTGCCAAATTACCAAGAATCCTTAATGGATTAGGAATTGCAATTGTTTCAACTTCAAAAGGTCTTATGACTGGAAAACAAGCGAAACAATTAAATGTAGGTGGTGAAGTAATTTGTTACGTATACTAATTTTAAAGACTAAATAAGATGTCAAGAATAGGTAAAAGCCCAATTGTAATCACTGCTGGTGTAACTGTAGAAGTTAAAGACGGTATTATTACAGTAAAAGGAAAAAAAGGTCAATTAGTTCAGGAGTTTTCGGACGTAAATGTAACTGTTGAAGGCGATCAAGTTTTAGTAGAAAGATCGTCTGATCATAAAGACCACAGAGCAAAACACGGATTATATAGATCTTTGATCAATAATATGATTATCGGTGTTTCTGAAGGTTTTACAAAAGAACTAGAATTAGTTGGAGTTGGTTATAGAGCTTCAAACCAAGGTCAAAAATTAGATTTAGCTCTTGGATATTCTCACAATATTGTTTTGGAAATTGCTCCAGAAGTATCTTTAGAAACAATATCTGAAAAAGGTAAGAACCCTATCGTAAAATTAACATCATTTGATAAACAACTTTTAGGTCAAGTTGCTGCGAAAATCAGAGGTTTCCGTAAGCCAGAGCCATACAAAGGAAAAGGTGTTAAATTTGTGGGTGAAGTATTAAGAAGAAAAGCAGGTAAATCAGCTTAAAAAATAAGATTATGTCATTAACAAAATCTGATAGAAGACAGAGAATTAAATTCAGAATTAGAAAATCGGTTAGTGGTTCTGCTGCAAGACCTAGACTTTCTGTTTTTAGAAGTAATAAAGAAATTTACGCTCAAATTATTGATGATGTAAATGGAGTTACTATATTAGCTGCATCTTCAAGAGAAAAAGAAATAGGAAAAGGTACTAACGTTGAAATCGCTGCTGCTGTTGGAAAATTAGTTGCAGAGAAAGCGTTAAAAGCTGGGATTGATACAATCACTTTTGATAGAGGTGGTTATTTATATCACGGTCGTATTAAATCATTAGCAGAAGGCGCAAGAGCCGCTGGACTTAAATTCTAATATATTATGTCTAAATACAAAAATGTAGAATTGGTAAAACCTAGTGGTCTTGAACTTAAAGATCGTCTGGTAAGTGTTAATCGTGTTACTAAAGTTACAAAAGGTGGTAGAGCTTTCGGTTTTTCTGCTATTGTAGTTGTAGGTGATGAAAATGGAGTGGTAGGTCATGGATTAGGAAAATCTAAAGATGTTTCTGAAGCAATTGCGAAAGCAGTAGAAGATGCTAAGAAAAATTTAGTTAGAATTCCTTTAAATGGTCAATCTGTTCCTCACGAACAAAAAGGAAAATTTGGTGGTGCACGCGTATTTTTAATCCCAGCATCTCATGGTACTGGAGTTATCGCTGGTGGAGCTGTTCGTTCAGTTCTTGAATCAGTAGGAATTCACGATGTATTGTCGAAATCTCAAGGATCATCAAATCCACACAACGTAGTAAAAGCAACTTTTGATGCTTTATTGCAAATGAGAAGTGCTCATACTGTTGCAAAACAAAGAGGTGTTTCTTTAGAAAAAGTTTTTAAAGGTTAATTCAAGGAAATTATGGCTAAATTATTAGTAAAACAAGTAAGAAGCAAAATCAACTGTCCTCTTTCTCAAAAGAGAGGTTTGGAAGCTTTAGGTCTACGTAAAATTGGACAAGTTGTGGAGCACGAGTCAAATCCTGCTATCCTTGGGATGATAAACAAAGTTAAACACTTAGTTTCTGTTGAAGAAGCTAAATAACAAATACTGTTATGAATTTAAGTAACTTACAACCTGCTGAAGGATCTACACACAATCAAAATAAAAGATTAGGTAGAGGAGAAGGTTCTGGAAAAGGTGGTACCGCTGCAAGAGGACACAAAGGGGCTAAATCTCGTTCTGGTTATTCTAAAAAGATTGGTTTTGAAGGAGGGCAGATGCCACTTCAAAGACGTGTGCCTAAGTTTGGTTTCACAAACATCAATCGTAAAGAATACGAAGGTGTTAATTTAGATACTCTTCAATTATTGGTAGATAAAGGTTCAATTACTGATTCTGTCTCAATGGCAGATTTCGTGGCAAATCGTCTAGCTACTAAAAATGAAATCGTTAAGATTTTAGGTAGAGGAGAGTTGAAAGCAAAATTAAAAGTAACTGCCCACAAATTTACTGCAACTGCAAAAGCGGCTATTGAAGCTGCTGGTGGAGAAGCTGTAACTATATAACTTATCTATTAAGATGAAGAAATTTATTGAATCAATAAGTAATGTTTGGAAAATCGAAGAACTAAAGAATAGAATCTTAATTACGTTAGGATTACTTTTAGTATATCGTTTTGGAGCACACGTTACGCTTCCTGGAATTGACGCAACGCAATTGACTGGTTTAGCGGGACAAACTAAAAATGGTCTAGGATCTATTCTAGACATGTTCACCGGGGGTGCTTTCTCTAAGGCTTCAGTTTTTGCTTTAGGTATCATGCCTTATATTTCTGCGTCTATTGTTGTTCAGTTGATGGGGATTGCGATTCCATATTTACAAAAACTTCAAAATGATGGGGAAAGTGGTAGAAAAAAGATTAATCAAATCACTCGTTGGTTGACAATCGCTATCACATTGGTTCAAGGTCCAACTTATATCTATAATTTATACAGAACATTGCCTAGTAATGCATTTTTGCTAGGCTTTAATTCTCCTGAATTTTTGTTCTCTTCTGTTATAATCTTAGTTACTGGTACAATTTTTGCTATGTGGCTTGGAGAGAAAATTACAGATAAAGGTATTGGAAATGGTATTTCATTGTTAATTATGGTTGGTATTTTAGCTCGTTTACCGCAAGCTTTTATTCAAGAGTTTACAACTCGTGTTACCAATAACAATGGAGGTCCAATGTTATTAGTTATTGAAATTATTGTGTGGCTGTTAGTTATCATTTCTTGTGTATTGCTTACAATGGCAGTACGTAGGATTCCTGTACAGTATGCTCGTCGTACAACTACTGGGGATTACGAACAAGATTTGGCAGGAGGTAATAGACAATGGATTCCTCTTAAGCTTAATGCTTCTGGGGTTATGCCAATTATTTTTGCTCAGGCAATTATGTTTATTCCTGCAGCTGTAGCTGGATTGTCTAAATCAGATACATCACAATCTATTGTTGGTGCATTTAGTAATATGTTTGGTTTTTGGTATAATTTTGTTTTTGCAACTTTAATTATTGTATTTACATTCTTTTATACTGCAATCACTGTACCTACTAACAAAATGGCTGATGATTTAAAGAGAAGCGGTGGTTTTATCCCGGGCGTTCGTCCAGGAGCTGAAACTTCTGATTTCCTTGATAAAGTGATGTCTTTAATAACTTTCCCAGGATCTTTATTCCTTGCTTTGATTGCTGTGTTCCCAGCTATTGTTGTAAGTATTATGGATGTACAACAATCTTGGGCGATGTTTTTTGGGGGTACCTCATTAATAATTATGGTTGGTGTTGCAATAGATACTATTCAACAGATTAATTCATACTTGTTAAACAAACATTATGATGGTTTAATGAAGACTGGTAAAAATAGAAAAGCGGTAGCTTAATATATTTATGGCAAAACAATCAGCAATAGAACAAGACGGATCAATTATTGAAGCATTATCAAATGCGATGTTCCGTGTAGAGTTAGAAAATGGACATATCGTAATTGCTCATATTTCTGGAAAAATGCGTATGCATTACATCAAATTATTACCTGGTGATAAAGTGAAACTAGAAATGAGTCCTTATGATTTGTCAAAAGCAAGAATTACTTATCGATATTAAAGGATATTCACTATGAAAGTTAGAGCATCAGTAAAAAAGAGAAGTGCCGAGTGCATTATCGTGCGTAGAAAAGGGAGACTGTACGTAATAAACAAAAAGAATCCTAGATTTAAACAAAGACAAGGATAATTATGGCAAGAATAGCAGGGGTAGATATCCCAAAAAACAAAAGAGGTGTTATTGCACTTACCTACATCTTCGGATTAGGGAAAAGTAGAGCTATTGAGATTTTGGAAAAAGCTCAAGTAAGCCAAGATAAAAAAGTTCAAGATTGGAATGATGATGAGATCGGAGCAATTCGTGAAGCTGTTTCATTTTACAAAATCGAAGGAGAATTACGTTCTGAAATTTCATTAAACATTAAACGTTTAATGGATATTGGATGTTACAGAGGTATTCGTCATAGATCTGGTCTTCCATTAAGAGGGCAAAGAACTAAAAACAACTCAAGAACAAGAAAAGGTAAAAGAAAAACTGTTGCTAACAAGAAAAAAGCAACTAAATAATAAGTAATATGGCTAAAGCAACTGCAAAAAAACGTAAAGTTATCGTTGAATCAACGGGTGAGGCTCATATTTCTGCCACTTTTAATAACATTATTATTTCTTTGACTAATAAGAAAGGTGAAGTTATCTCTTGGTCTTCAGCTGGTAAAATGGGTTTCAGAGGTTCTAAAAAGAACACTCCTTATGCAGCTCAAATGGCAGCAGAAGATTGCGCTAAAGTAGCACTTGAGGCAGGACTTAAAAAAGTGAAAGTTTATGTAAAAGGACCAGGTAACGGACGTGAGTCTGCTATCCGTTCTATTCATAACGGTGGAATTGAAGTTACAGAGATTATCGATGTTACTCCAATGCCTCACAACGGATGTCGTCCTCCAAAAAGACGTAGAGTTTAATTTTTTATTTTTATAGTATAAACAAGGTAGAACATAAATTATCGAAGGATTAGACCTGAATTCATAATTTCTACCTTAAAATTTTTTTTAAAATGGCAAGATATACTGGTCCTAAAACCAAAATCGCTCGTAAATTTGGCGAGGCAATCTTCGGAGATGATAAATCTTTCGAAAAAAGAAATTACCCACCTGGACAACACGGGATGGCTAAAAAAAGAGGAAAAAAATCTGAGTATGCTGTTCAGTTAATGGAAAAGCAAAAAGCTAAATATTCTTATGGAATTTTAGAAAAACAATTCAGAAATTTATTCGAAAAAGCATCAGCGACTAAAGGAGTAACTGGTGAAGTTTTATTACAATTATGCGAAGCAAGATTAGATAATGTTGTTTTTAGAATGGGAATTGCTCCATCTAGAAGAGGTGCGCGTCAAATCGTTTCTCACAGACACATTACTGTAAATGGAGAGGTTGTTAATATTCCTTCTTACCACCTTAAGCCTGGTGATAAAGTTGCAGTTCGTGAAAAATCTAAATCTTTAGAAGCTATCGAACGTTCTTTATCAAATTCAAGTCATGTTTATGAATGGATTACTTGGAACAATGATCTTAAAGAAGGAACTTTTGTTTCTGTACCTGCGAGACTTCAAATTCCAGAAAACATTAAAGAACAATTAATCGTAGAGTTGTACAACAAATAATAATTGACTTAGTCGAAATTTATGGCAATATTTAATTTTCAAAAGCCCGATAAAGTTATCATGATCGATTCAACCGATTTTGAAGGTAAATTCGAATTTAGACCTTTAGAACCTGGTTACGGATTGACAGTTGGTAATGCACTTAGAAGAGTTTTGCTTTCAGCATTAGAAGGTTATGCAATTACATCTGTTCGTATCGAAGGTGTAGATCATGAGTTTTCTACTATTTCAGGTGTTGTTGAAGATGTTACCGAAATTATCCTTAATCTGAAACAAGTACGTTTCAAACGTCAAATTGAAGATATCGATAATGAATCAGTTACTATTTCTGTTTCTGGTAAAGATCAATTAACAGCAGGTGATTTTCAAAAATTTATCTCAGGTTTTCAAGTTTTGAATCCAGACCTTGTTATCTGTAATTTAGATTCTAAAATCAAATTGAACTTCGATTTAACAATCGAAAAAGGTAGAGGATACGTTCCTGCTGAGGAGAACAAAAAACAAAATGCTGCAATTGGAACGATTTTTACAGATTCTATTTTTACTCCGGTAAAAAATGTAAAATATGCAATCGAAAATTTCCGTGTAGAGCAAAAAACAGATTACGAAAAATTGGTTTTTGAAATTAAAACTGATGGATCTATTAATCCAAAAGATGCTCTTACTGAAGCTGCTAAAGTTTTAATTCACCATTTCATGTTGTTTTCTGATGAAAGAATTACACTTGAGGCTGACGAAATTGCACAAACAGAATCGTATGATGAAGAGTCATTGCATATGAGACAATTGCTTAAAACTAAGCTTGTTGATATGGATTTATCTGTGAGAGCATTAAATTGCTTGAAAGCGGCTGAAGTTGATACACTTGGTGATTTAGTATCGTTCAATAAAAATGACCTAATGAAATTCCGTAATTTTGGTAAAAAATCTTTAACTGAACTTGATGAACTTGTTGCAGTGAAGAATTTAACTTTCGGAATGGATTTAGCTAAATACAAATTAGATAAAGAATAATTTACTTCATATTTTGCTCTCCATAGTGGATTGTAGCAAGATGAAGATAAAAAAAACACGTCATGAGACACGGAAAAAAATTCAACCACTTAAGCAGACAGACTGGACATAGAAAAGCTATGTTGGCTAATATGGCTTGTTCTCTTATTGAGCACAAACGTATTAACACTACTGTTGCTAAAGCTAAAGCGCTTAAACAATTCGTTGAGCCTTTAATCACAAAATCAAAAGAAGATACGACTCACAATCGTCGTATTGTTTTTGCATACCTACGTAGCAAATATGCTGTAACTGACTTGTTCAGAGATGTGGCTGCTAAAGTTGGAGACCGTCCAGGTGGATACACTCGTATCATTAAAGTTGGAAATCGTTTGGGAGATAATGCTGATATGGCAATGATCGAACTTGTTGACTTCAATGAACTTTACAACGGAGGTAAAAAAGAAGTTAAAAAAGCAAAAAGCCGTCGTGGTGGTAAAGCTAAAAAAGCAGAAGCTGCTACTCCAGAAGCTCCTGCTGCTGAATCAGAAACGACTACTGAAGCTTCTGAATAATTATGAAAGTAATCATTCTATAATATTAAAGGATAAACTAATTTTTAGTTTATCCTTTTTTTTTGATTTTTTGAAACCTCAAAAGTGTAACATATTTAAAATAATAGGTTTTATTTTTATGAGTGAAAGTTTTAAAAAATCTTGGAAGGGCTTCTTTAAAGAAGTAAATTTGCAAAATTTCTAATTACATTTAAAACCATGATTTTGGTTTTATAACTTGATAAAAAACAATACAAATTAAATAATGAAATACACAACACGAAAAAGCGCCATTTTATTACTTAGTGATGGAACAATTTTTCACGGAAAATCTATCGGAATTAGCGGTAAAACTTTTGGTGAAGTTTGTTTTAATACTGGAATGACGGGATATCAGGAAATTTTTACTGATCCTTCTTATTTCGGACAAATAATGGTTACGACTAATCCGCATATTGGTAATTACGGAATCAATGATTTAGAAGTAGAGTCAGAGAGCGTTAAAATTGCTGGTTTAGTTTGTAAAAACTTTAGCTTTAACTATTCTAGAGAAGGTGCTTCTGGAAGCTTAGAAGATTACTTTACAAAACAAAATCTTATTTGTATTTCTGATGTTGATACCAGAGCTCTTGTTAGTTATATTCGTGATAATGGAGCTATGAATGCAGTTATCTGTACAGATGGAACTTCTGTTGAAGACTTGAAGAAAGAATTAGCAAATGTTCCTGATATGGAAGGGCTGGAATTGGCTTCTAAAGTGTCTACAAAAGAACCTTACTTTGTAGGAGATGAAAATGCTACATATAAAATTTCAGCACTTGATCTTGGAATTAAAAAGAATATTCTAAGAAATCTTGCGAAAAGAGATTGTTATATTAAAGTTTTCCCATACGACTCAACATACGAAGATTTAACAGAGTTTAATCCTGATGGTTATTTCTTATCAAACGGACCTGGTGATCCAGATCCGCTTTTTGGTGCGATCGAGGTAGCAAAAAGAATTATTGCTGATGATAAACCTTTATTTGGTATTTGTTTAGGGCATCAGGTAATTGCACTTGCTAATGGAGTGAAAACTTATAAAATGTTTGGTGGACACAGAGGTATAAATCATCCAGTAAAAAATCTTATTACAGGGAAAGGTGAAATTACTTCTCAAAATCATGGTTTTGCTGTAAAAAGAGAAGCTTTAGAAGGTCACCCTGAATTAGAGCTTACTCATATACACTTAAATGATGATACAGTTGCAGGAATGAGAATGAAGAATAAGAATTGTTTCTCAGTACAATACCATCCAGAAGCTAGTCCAGGACCACATGATTCTTCATACTTGTTTGATCAATTTGTAGAGAATATTAAACTTGCTGGGTCTAAAACGATGTAGTTAATAAATAAAGGTGTTTAATAACTAAAATGCGTTTATAGTATTAAATATTTTTATAATTTCGGAAAAAAAATATAATTTATTAATAAAAAACAAAAATAATGAGTATTATAATTAAAGTTCACGCAAGACAAATTCTTGATTCTAGAGGGAATCCTACTATTGAAGTTGATGTAGTAACTGAAAATGGAGTTTTAGGTAGAGCTGCTGTTCCATCTGGAGCATCAACTGGAGAGCACGAAGCTGTTGAATTACGTGATGGAGGTAAAGCTTATCTAGGTAAAGGTGTTTTGAACGCAGTGAATAATGTAAATACTGTTATTGCTGAAGAATTAGTTGGAACTTCTGTTTTCGAACAAAACACAATCGATCAATTAATGATTGATTTGGACGGAACTCCAAACAAATCTAAATTAGGAGCTAATGCAATTTTAGGAGTTTCTTTAGCTGCTGCAAAAGCTGCTGCTAACGAGCTAGGTCTGCCATTATACAGATATGTAGGTGGTGTTTCTGCTAATACATTGCCAGTTCCAATGATGAACATCATTAATGGTGGTTCTCACTCTGATGCTCCTATTGCATTTCAAGAGTTTATGATTTTCCCAGTAAAAGCAACTTCTTTTACACATGCTATGCAAATGGGAACTGAAATTTTCCATAGTTTGAAAAAAGTATTACATGATAGAGGTTTAAGTACAGCTGTTGGTGATGAAGGAGGTTTTGCTCCAAACTTAGCTGGTGGTACTGAAGATGCTTTAGATACTATCAAACTTGCTGTTGAAAAAGCTGGATATACTTTCGGTGACGAAATTATGATTGCTCTTGACTGTGCTGCTTCAGAATTTTATGTAAACGGTAAATACGATTACACTAAATTTGAAGGAGAAACTGGAAAAATCAGAACTTCTGAAGAGCAAGCTGATTATTTAGCTGACCTTGCTTCTAAATATCCAATTATTTCTATCGAAGATGGTATGTATGAAGATGACTGGGATGGATGGAAATATTTAACTGAAAAAATTGGAAACAAAGTACAATTAGTAGGTGACGATTTATTTGTTACAAATGTTGCTCGTTTATCAACTGGTATTGAAAAAGGAATTGCTAATTCGATCCTTGTAAAAGTTAACCAAATTGGTACTTTAACAGAAACAATTGCAGCTGTAAACATGGCGAAAAATGCTGGTTACACATCTGTAATGTCTCACCGTTCTGGAGAAACTGAAGATAATACAATTGCAGATTTAGCTGTGGCTTTAAACTGTGGTCAAATTAAAACTGGTTCAGCGTCTCGTTCAGACCGTATGGCGAAATACAACCAATTATTGAGAATCGAAGAAGAATTAGGAAGTACTGCATATTTTCCTGGTTTAAATGCTTTTAAAATCAAATAATTATAAAAGTTATATATTGAAAAGAAACCATCTGTTTTTGCAGATGGTTTTTTTTTGGACTTTTAACAAATTCATAGCAGTATTCTTTTTTTAATTAGTCTTAAATTCATTAGATTTGGTAAATTATTATTTAAAGAATTATTTCCAAGATATTATGTCAAAAATAGCTACATTAGAAATAGATGGTAAAAAGATTGAACTTCCGGTAATCACAGGAAGTGAAAACGAATCAGCTATCGATATTAACAAATTACGTGATTTAACTGGTTTTATTACAATTGACCCAGGTTATAAAAATTCTGGATCTTGTAAAAGCGAAATCACTTTCCTAGATGGAGAATTAGGAATTTTACGTTACAGAGGATATTCAATCGAAGATTTGGCAGAGAAAGCTAGCTTTTTAGAAGTGTCTTATCTTTTGATTTTTGGAGAATTACCAACAGCTCAAGAATTAGAGCAGTTTGAAAATGGTATTAAAAAACATACTTTGGTAAACGAAGAGATGAAAAATATCATAGATGGTTTTCCAAAAACAGCTCACCCAATGGGCGTTTTATCTGCTTTAACAAGTGCTTTAACAGCATTTAATCCTAAAGCTGTAAATGTTGATAACGAAAAAGAAATGTATGAAGCCATTTGTAAAACAATGGGTAAATTTCTTGTAATTGCTACATGGACATACAGAAAATCTATGGGATATCCATTAAATTATTACGATAACACAACTGGTTATGTTGATAATTTTATGCAGTTAATGTTTAAATTACCTACAGGACCTTACTCAGCAAATCCTGTAGTTGTGGATGCTTTAGATAAATTATTTATTCTTCATGCAGATCACGAACAAAACTGTTCTACATCTACAGTAAGAATGGTAGGTTCTTCTCACGCTGGATTATTTGCTTCAATTTCTGCTGGGGTTTCTGCACTTTGGGGACCTCTTCACGGTGGAGCAAATCAGGCAGTTCTTGAAATGTTGGAAGAAATCAACAAAGACGGAGGTGATACTGATAAATTTTTGGCGAAAGCAAAAGACAAAAATGACCCATTCCGTTTAATGGGATTCGGTCACAGAGTTTACAAAAACTTTGATCCAAGAGCAAAAATCATCAAAAAAGCAGCTAAAGAAGTATTAGAAACTTTGGGTGTTGAAGATCCGATTTTGGAAATTGCTAAAAAATTAGAAGCAGCAGCTCTTGAAGATGATTACTTCAAATCAAGAAACTTATATCCAAATGTTGATTTTTACTCTGGAATTATCTACAGAGCTTTAGGGATTCCAACTGACATGTTTACTGTTATGTTTGCAATTGGAAGATTACCAGGTTGGATCGCTCAATGGAAAGAAATGCGTGAAAACAAGGAGCCAATTGGAAGACCTAGACAAATTTAC
Source organism: Flavobacterium sp. SORGH_AS_0622 (assembly GCF_030818825.1). Classification (NCBI taxonomy): domain Bacteria; kingdom Pseudomonadati; phylum Bacteroidota; class Flavobacteriia; order Flavobacteriales; family Flavobacteriaceae; genus Flavobacterium; species Flavobacterium sp. SORGH_AS_0622. The sequence goes on along the minus strand of NZ_JAUTAX010000001.1, from coordinate 4,498,271 downwards.
ACAGGACACCCTTTAAGAGACTTTAAGTCGAATAAATAAAAAACTAAAGCTTCACTTAACTGTGAAGCTTTTTTTATCTTTGTCCAAAATATAATAAAGTTATGTTGCAATTAAATGTAAAGAACGAAACGTCAAGACTGCGTGCCGTAGTTTTGGGTTCTGCCGTTCATAATGGGCCGACTCCTTCATTAGAAGAAGCCTATGATCCTAAATCATTGGAACATATTAAAGCAGGAACATATCCTATCGAAAAAGATATGACTGCTGAAATGGATGCTTTTAATGCTGTGTTTCAAAAGTATGATGTAACTGTTTACCGCCCCGAATTGATAGAAAATTACAATCAGATTTTTGCAAGAGATATTGGATTTGTAATTGATGATGTTTTTATAAAATCGAATATTTTACCAGACCGCGAGCGTGAACTGGATGCAATTCAATATGTAATTGATCAAATAGATCCTTTAAAAGTCGTGCGTCCGCCGGAAGAAGTTCATATAGAAGGCGGAGATGTCATGCTATGGAATGATCATATTTTTATAGGTACTTATAAAGGAAGCGATTATAAAGATTATATAACTGCAAGAACAAATATGCATGGCGTCAATTTTATAAAAGAATTATTTCCGAATAAAATTGTAAAAGAATTTGATCTGGTTAAATCGAAATTGGAAGCCCGCGACAATGCATTACACTTAGACTGTTGTTTTCAGCCGGTTGGAAAAGACAAAGGAATAATCTATAAAAGAGGTTTTCGTGAAGAAGCGGATTATCTGTATTTGGTAAATTTATTCGGGAAAGAAAATTTATTTCATATCGAGAGAGAAGAAATGTACAATATGTTTTCAAATGTATTTTCGATTGATAAAGATGTCGTGGTTTCTGAGAAAAATTTTACCCGATTAAATAACTGGCTTCGTTCAAACGGATTTACTGTGGAAGAAATTCCGTATGCTGAAATTGCAAAGCAGGAGGGTTTATTGAGATGTTCAACCCTTCCATTAATTAGAGACTAGAAAAATAAGTTTCAAGTTTCAGGTTTCACGATTAAAACTTGAAACCTGAAACCTGAAACAAAAAAGATAAATAAAATGAGACAAACAACAAATGCAATCGTAATGATTCGTCCAGTTGCTTTTAGAATGAATGAGCAGACGGCTGTAAATAATTATTACCAAAAAGTATTAGACGGATTATTGCCAAGTACAGTAAATGCTAAAGCCCAGCAGGAATTTGATGCTTTTGTTGAGAAACTGAGAGCTGTTGGTGTTGATGTAACAGTTATTGAAGATACTTTAGAAACAGATACCCCGGATAGTATTTTTCCAAACAACTGGGTTTCGTTTCATGAAAATGGCGATGTAGCCCTTTATCCAATGTTTGCTGAGAACCGCCGCCAGGAACGCCGCGAAGATATTTTAGATACTCTAGAAGAAAAAGGATTCGAGATCACCAATATAATGGATTATACTTCTGCAGAAGAAGATGGTATTTTCTTAGAAGGAACAGGAAGTTTATTATTAGATAGAGCAAATGGAAAAGCTTACTGTGCTTTATCTCCGAGAGCAGATGAAGAGTTATTTATAGAATTCTGTGAAGATTTTGATTATGCCCCTGTAATTTTTGAAGCTTTTCAGACTGTTGACGGCGAGCGTAAACTTATTTATCATACAAATGTAATGATGTGTCTGGGCGAGACTTTTGCTGTTATCTGCGCAGATTGTATTGATGATAAAAAAGAACGTAAAATGGTTCTGGATAATCTTAAACAGGATCAAAAAGAAATTATTCTAATAACCGAGGCTCAGGTAAATAATTTTGCTGGAAACATGTTAGAAGTCAGAGGAAAAGATGATAAGCGGTATATTGTTATGAGTGCATCGGCGCATCAAAGTTTGACTCCTAAGCAGATTTCCCAGTTGGAGAATCATGCTGAAATTTTAAGTTCAAGTTTAGATACAATCGAGGCTTGCGGCGGCGGAAGTGCCAGATGTATGATGGCTGAAGTTTTCTTGCCTAGAAGTTAGAAACATAAAGGATTAAAAAAGGGATAAAATCAAAAATATGATTTTATCCCTTTTTTATTTCAATTATATTTTTTTTACATCAAATTTCCTTTGATAATATTTACTATTGAACTTACGATATACTGAATTCCAATTGAAATTACTATAAAACCAACAATTCTAGAAATAGCAACTATACCAGAAGCTCCTAGAATTCTAGCTAAATAATGAGCGCTTTTTAGTATTACAAAAATTGCTACTGCAATTGCTAATATAGCCAATGATGAAATTATTATTTCATGGATTTCATGGTGTTCTTGATAAAAAGCAATTAAAAGTGACATTGAACCAGGACCAGCAAGCATCGGAATTGCTAAAGGCGTTAGAGCAATGTCATTTCTTTGTTGTGCTTCATTTTCAATTTTTTTATTGATTCCTCGTTTTTTATTGAATTTTCCTGAGAGCAGAGAAAAGCCAGAATTCACAATAACAATTCCGCCGGCAATTCTTAAAGCATCAATGCTGATTCCAAAAAAAGTCAATACATATTGTCCTATGAAATAGGAAACCAATAATATTATAAAAACATTAATAGCAGTCCAAAGTGAGATTCGGGATCTTTCTTTTTGTGAATCATGTTGGGTTAGTCCGACAAAAATAGGTACGGTTCCAATTGGGTTTAGTACAGAGAACAAAGCGGCAAATAAGTAAATAAATAATTCCATATTGGTTTGGGTTAATAAAGTAAAAGTAGTTATTTTTTGATGTTTTTATAAGAAATAATGTTAGGATAATGTTTTTAATTGTTGTTGATTCTGAGTCAAAGACATAAAGATTAAATGGTTCTTTTTGATTACTTTTGCAATCTAAATGAAAACAATGAAAAGTAAAAAAACATTAGTTATAGGAGCATCGACAAATCCAGAGCGTTATTCATACAGAGCTGTAAATATGCTCGTAGGAAAAGGACATTCTGTTTTAGCGATTGGTCAAAAAGCAGGAGAGGTAGCCGGAGTAAAAATTCAGACTAAAGCAATACCAGTAAAAAACATTGATACAATTACTTTATATCTGAATCCAAGTCGTCAGAGAGATTATTATAATTATATAATTGAAGCAAAACCAAAAAGAGTTGTCTTTAATCCAGGAACTGAAAATCCAGAATTATATCAGTTATTAGAATTGAATGATATTCAAGTAGAAGTAGCTTGTACACTGGTTTTATTAGCAACAAATCAATATTAAAAATACTTAGCGGTTTACTTTGCAACGAGATTCACTTTGATCAAATAGATATTGTTTTATAATTAATTTGCAGTATTTATTGGTATTCAATTTAATTGTACCAATGCCAGCTAAACCATTAAAAGTATTACTTTTGTCGTCATGGAATTTTCATCAAAATTAATTGAGAAAGCGGTTAACGAAATGTCGCAATTACCAGGAATTGGTAAACGTACAGCACTTCGATTAGTTCTTCATCTGCTTAAACAGCCCAAGGAACAAACCTCTTTTTTGTCTCAAGCATTATTAAATATGCGTGAGGATATTAAGTTTTGCGAAAGCTGTCATAATATTTCTGATACTAAAATTTGCGAAATATGTGCCAATCATCTTAGAAATCATGAAACAATATGTGTTGTTGAAGATATTCGAGATGTAATGGCGATAGAAAATACTGGCCAGTTTAAAGGAATTTATCATGTCCTTGGAGGGAAAATTTCACCTATTGAAGGAGTTGGGCCAAATCAGCTAAATATTTCGAGTTTGGTTGAAAAGGTGAAATCTGGAAAAGTGGTTGAGATTATTTTTGCTCTAAGTTCAACAATGGAAGGAGATACAACGAATTTTTATATTTATAAACAAATTGGAAATTCGGATATTGTAATCTCAACAATTGCAAGAGGAATATCTGTTGGAGACGAGTTAGAATATGCTGATGAAGTAACACTAGGAAGAAGTATTTTACACAGAGTTCCTTTCGAAAAAACTTTTAAAAATAATTAACCCCCAAATAATAATTACGTTTTTTCTATAGATTAAAGGAAAAACTATATTTGTGCTAAAATTAGACTAATGACAAAAAACAGCTTTTATCTATTCTTATTAATCTCGGTATTATTTACGTCTTGCATTCCGATTAAAGATTTAGTTTATCTTCAGGATAAAAGTACTTCAAGTGAGCAGAGTTCTATTGCTGCAGTAGAATCAAAACCATACAGATTACAGGTTAATGATGTTTTAAGTGTTACTATAAAAGCAATTGATCCGAAGTTGGTTTCTATTTTTAATACAACCAATGCGGCCGATGCTACCCAAACCTCAAAATCGGAATCTGGTCTATATTTTGACGGATTTACAGTTGATGATCACGGAAATATAAGAATGCCAATTTTAGGGGAAATAAATGTAATTGGTTATACTCTTGATGAAGTTCGTGTAAAAATTGAAAAGAAATTACTTGAAGAATATTTCAAAAGCGAAGCTAATATTTTTGTTACCGTAAAATTAGCAGGATTTCGATATACAATTAACGGAGAAGTTGGAAGTACAGGCACAAAAACATTATTTAAAGATAATGTAACTATTCTAGAAGCTATTGCCAATGCTGGAGATATTACTACTGTAGGTAATAGAAAGGCAGTAACTGTAATTCGTCAAACGCCCACAGGTGTGCAAATGAACGATATTGATCTAACAGATATAAATGTGATGAAATCGCCCTATTATTATTTACAGCCAAACGATTATATCTATGTAAAACCGTTAAGGCAAAAAACATGGGGAACTGGTCAAACAGGTATACAGTCAATTGGAACCATCATTACATTGTTATCTTTAGCAACAACAGTTTATCTTATTATCAAAAATTAAAAGATTTAGAAAATGTTAGATATTAAAGATTTTTCCATTTTTGAGAATCATTCCAATTTTGATTTTAAGGGATTTTTGTTAAAAATTGCCAGTTATTGGAAATGGTTTTTAATTAGTTTAATTATTGCATTTACAATAGCTTATCAAGTAAACATTCGTAAAGAGAAAATTTACGGAATGCAGACTATGATTTCTATTAAAGAAGAAAGTAATCCGTTTTTTACTTCAAATACAAGTTTAGTTTTTAACTGGGGGGGAATCTCAGATCAGGTAAATGGAATTTCTACTATTCTAAAATCGAGATCTCATAATGAATTGGTAGTTGACAAACTGCAATTTTATATCGATTATTTAGAGCAGGGAAAATATAATTTTATTGATTCTTATGGAGCTGTTCCTTTTTATATAGATATTGATAAATCAAAAGGACAGTTAGCCAATACATTAATAAGCATTAAGTTCTTGAGTGAAAATGAATATCAAATTCAAATTCCGTTTGAAGGTAATTCTGTTTCCTTAATTACGTATAGTACAAATACTTATAGTAATACTTCTGTACAACCGGGAAATTTTTCAAAAAGATATAAAGTAGGAGAACATGTTAATCTTCCTTTCTTAAACTGGAAACTTCAAATAAACGATAATCCAGGTTTCTATAAAGGGAAAGAATATTTTGTCAAATTCAATGATTTTGACGGAACTGTTGCCGCATATAGAGGACTAAATGTTGAAGGTGATAAAGGAAGTGGTTCATTGCTGACACTGTCGATGCAGGGAACAAATAAAGCTAGAATGGTTGATTATTTAAATTCGACTGTGAAAATGCTCATCAAAATTCAGTTAGATGGTAAAAATCAATTTGCAACAAATACTATTCGATTCATTGATAGCACTCTAGTTGCGATGGAATCCCAGTTGAAGCAGACTGGGAATGAACTAAAAACTTTTCAAAAAGATAAAAACATCTTTCAAATAGAAGATGGCGGTTCTAAAGTTTCTGATAAAATAATGAATTTTGATGTTGAGAAAGATGAAGTAACTCGAAAAATAGCATATTACAATTCGTTAAAATCATATTTAAACAGCAGTAATGATTATTCTAGATTACCAGCGCCTTCAGTAGCAGGAATTGAAGATCCAAATATTGTCGCGAGTGTTTCAAAGTTAATTGCGCTTTCAACTCAAAGATCAGAAATGGCTTATGCTGTAAAAAGTGAAAAAATCTTTAAAGATTTTGACAATCAAATGGAAGCTGTAAAAAATGTGCTTCAAGAGAATATTGCGACAGCAAAAACGTCATTACTTTATGATTTGTCATTAGTAAATGCGAAAATTGGCCAAGCAGAAAGCACAGTTCGAAAACTTCCTGCTGAACAGCAAGAACTGCTTAAAATCAAAAGGAAATATGATTTAAATGATAATATCTATACTGAATTTCTTCAAAAGAGAAATGAAGCAGAAATTGTAAAAGCTTCTAATTTATCAGATATCCATTTTATTGATCCGGCAAAAGATATTGGAGGAGGCTTAATTGGGCCTAAAACTTCTGTGAATTATGTAATGGCTCTATTTTTAGGGACTTTAATTCCTTTATTGTTTGTTTTTGCAATATTCTTCATTAATAATTCTATTCAGAATACAGAAGATATTAGTAAATTAACTCAAATACCATTGCTTGGAGTAATTGGTATAAATAAAGACACAAAAAGTTTAGCGGTATTCGATAAACCTAAGTCTGCTCTTTCTGAGGCTTTTAGAGGAATACGATCTTCTCTTCAGTTTTTATATAAAAAACAACAAGTAAGCGGATCAAAAACTTTAATGATTACTTCTTCAATTAGTGGTGAAGGAAAAACATTTTGTTCTATAAATATTGCAACAGTTTTTGCGTTAAGTGAAAAGAAAACTGTAATTGTTGGCTTAGATTTAAGAAAACCGAGACTAGCAGATGAGTTTGAATTGACAACACCTTTAGGAGTTGTTAATTATTTAATTAAGCAAAATAGTTTAGAGGAAATTACTAATTCAACTCAAATTCCAAATTTAGATGTGATCCTTTCTGGTCCAATTCCGCCAAATCCTTCTGAGCTTATATTAAGTGATGCTATGAAGGAATTAATTGATGAATTAAAGCAGAAGTATGATTATGTAATTTTGGATACACCTCCAGTTGGTTTAGTTGCCGATTCATTAGAATTAGTTCAGTTTGCAGATGTAACATTGTATATTGTTAGACAGAATTATACCAAAAAGGAAATGATTACGTTGCTAAATACGAGAATCAAGCGTGGAGAATTAAATAATGTTAGTATTGTATTAAATGGCTATGAAAATAAAGCTAAATACGGTACAGCTTACGGGTATGGATATGGCTATGGTGCTTATTCAAACGGTTATCATGAAGAGGAAGTAAAAATTGGTTTTTGGCAAACACTTTTAAATAGATTTAGAAAAAGCTAATCTTTTGGTTAATGGAAAACACAGCAAAAAATATAATTTTAATTACAGGCGGAGCTGGATTTATCGGTTCAAATTTGACGGAGTATTTTTTAAAATGTGGTCATAAAGTAATTTGTTTAGATAATTTTTCGACTGGGCATCGCCATAATTTAAAAGATTTTTTAGATAATCCTGATTTTAAATTAATTGAAGGAGATATTCGAAATCTTGAAGATTGTAATGTGGCTGTTGAAGGAGTAGATTACGTTCTGCATCAAGCAGCTTTAGGATCTGTTCCTCGATCAATAAAAGATCCTATCACTACAAACGATGTAAATGTTTCTGGTTTTTTAAATATGCTTACTGCGGCTCGTGATGCAAAAGTAAAACGTTTTGTATATGCTGCTAGTTCTTCAACTTACGGAGACTCTGAAGGATTGCCAAAAGTAGAAGAGGTAATTGGAAAACCATTATCTCCTTATGCTATTACTAAATATGTGAATGAATTATATGCTGAAATCTTCAGTAAAACATATGGATTAGAAACAATTGGATTGCGTTACTTTAATGTTTTCGGAAGAAAGCAAGATCCCAATGGAGCTTATGCAGCTGTAATACCGAAATTCGTCATGCAATTCATGAATTACGAAAGTCCGATAATTAATGGTGACGGAAATTATTCTCGCGATTTTACATATATAGATAATGTGATTCAGATGAATGAGCTGGCAATGACGAGTCAAAATCCAGAAGCAGTTAATTCTGTTTATAATACAGCGTTCGGAGATAGAAACACATTAAATGATTTAGTTAAATATTTAAAAGAATATTTATCTGAATTCGATCCAAAGATAAATGACGTTCAAGTTGTTTATGGAGAAAATAGAGCTGGCGACATTCCACATTCGCTGGCAAGTATTGAAAAAGCAAAAAAAGTACTAGGCTACAATCCGAAATATTCTTTACAAGATGGATTAAAAGAAGCTGTTGAGTGGTATTGGAATAATTTAAAATAAACTAGATCAAGATAATAATAGATCAAATGAAAATTACAAAAATTTGCTGCATTGGTGCAGGATATGTTGGTGGGCCTACAATGGCAGTAATTGCTCAAAAATGTCCACATATTCAAGTTACAGTTGTCGATTTAAATGAACAAAGAATTGCAGACTGGAATGATCCAAATCCTGAAAATATTCCAATATATGAGCCGGGACTTTCTGAAATTGTTTCGGAAGCAAGAGGAAGAAATTTGTTTTTTTCTACTGATGTTGATAAAGCAATAGATGAAGCTCAAATGATATTTATTTCGGTAAATACGCCAACCAAAACTTATGGAAAAGGAAAAGGTATGGCAGCAGATTTAAAATATATCGAATTATGTGCAAGACAAATCGCGAGAGTTGCAAAGCAAAATAAAATAGTTGTTGAAAAATCGACTTTACCAGTTAGAACGGCTGAAGCAATTAAAAGTATTTTAGATAATACAGGAAATGGAGTTCAATTCCAGATTTTATCTAATCCTGAATTTTTGGCAGAAGGAACAGCAGTTACAGATTTATTAAATCCTGACAGAATTCTTATTGGTGGAGATACAACTCCAGAAGGTCAAGAAGCAATTCAAGCACTAGTTGATGTTTATGCAAATTGGGTAAATATAGACAAGATTTTGACAACAAATGTTTGGTCTTCAGAATTGTCTAAACTTACTGCAAATGCATTTTTGGCACAACGAATTTCGTCCATCAATGCAATGTCGGAATTATGCGAAAAAACAGGTGCAGATGTAAATGAAGTTGCAAGAGCAATTGGGATGGACAGCAGAATTGGTCCAAAATTTCTAAAAGCTTCGGTAGGTTTTGGTGGCTCTTGTTTTCAGAAAGACATTTTGAATTTGGTTTATATCGCAAAATCATATGGATTAAATGAAGTTGCAGATTATTGGGAGCAGGTAATTATTATGAATGATCATCAAAAAAGAAGATTTTCGAATAAAATTGTTCAAACATTATATAATACAGTAGCCGATAAGAAAATTACATTTTTAGGCTGGGCTTTCAAAAAAGATACAAATGATACTAGAGAATCTGCTGCGATTTATGTTGCGGATGACTTAATCAATGAACAAGCTAAAATTTCAGTTTACGATCCAAAAGTTTCGCGAAATAAAATGCTTTCTGATTTGAATTATCTTGAAACAAGAATAGCAGATGAAAATGCAAATGCTTTAAATGTTTTCGATAATGCCTATGAAGCCTGTAAAAATTCCCATGCTATTGCAGTCTTAACAGAATGGGATGAGTTTACAACATACGATTGGAAAAAAATCTATGACTCTATGCATAAGCCCGCATTTGTTTTTGACGGAAGAAATATTTTAAATGGTAAAGAACTAGAATCAATTGGCTTTGTTTATAATGGAATAGGTTCTTAAATTGATTTTGTAGTGAAGTGAAAGTGGAAAATGTGAAGTAGTAGTGAGTTTTACTTCGTTATAAATAAAAAAATGAATTGGTACGTAGTCTATACAAAACCTAAATGGGAAAAAAAAGTTGCAGATAAGCTGAGTCAATTGGGTATAGAAACCTATTGCCCTCTAATTACTCAAGTTAAACAATGGTCAGATCGAAAGAAAAAGATTGAAGTGCCACTTTTTAATTCCTATGTTTTTGTTCAATTGTCAGATTCTGAAAGAAATTCGGTTTTTCAGGTAGCAGGTGTGGTGAGATATCTATTTTGGTTAGGCAAACCAGCTATTGTAAAAGATCAAGAAATAGAAATTATAAAAAAGAGCATTAAAGCTCCTAATATTAGTGATGTAACTGTTTCGGCAATTCAAGTGGGAGATAAAATCAAATTAGAATCAGGGGCATTTAGTAATCAAAATGCAATTGTACAAGAAATATCTAATAGTTATTATACTCTTGTATTGGAAACATTAGGATGTGTTTTGAAAATAAAATATAAATAACAGCGTTATCAAAGTAAATTAACAGAAGAGAGAATCTTTTTTAGATTTTTTTCTTCTGTTTTTTTATAAAGTAATTATTTACACCCTGATTAATAACGCATTGGAATTAAGTGCTTTTTTATTAACAATTACTTTTTAAGTAATACGGGAAACCGTATTGAAAAAGTAGAGTTATTGTACTATATTTGCCGAAAATGATTAATTTAGGTATCTGGGTCAAAGATTTGTGACTCAGAACGGCGAAGCCGTGAGTTTTAGTGACCTAAATAAATTAAAAAAAATGGAATTAAAAAATAAAGTAAAAATTGCGGTTATTGGTTTAGGATATGTTGGATTACCTTTAGCTCGATTATTTGCTACAAAATATTCAGTTGTTGGGTTTGATATAAATGAATCAAGAGTTAATTCTTTAAAATCCGGAACAGATACAACCTTAGAGGTTGAAGATGATGTTTTACAAAATGTCCTAGTTGATTCACCAGATCAAGAAACAGGTTTATACTGTACCACTTCATTAAATGATATTGCAAATTGTAATTATTATATAGTTACAGTTCCCACACCTGTTGATAAAAATAATCGACCAGATTTAACTCCATTATATAAATCCAGTGAGACGGTAGGTAAGGTTTTGAAAAAAGGAGATATTGTTATTTACGAGTCTACAGTCTATCCAGGTGTAACAGAAGAACAATGTGTACCGGTTTTAGAACAAGTTTCAGGTTTGCAATTCAATGAAGATTTTTTTGCAGGTTATTCTCCAGAGAGAATAAATCCAGGCGATAAGGAACACACAGTTGAAAAAATTTTAAAAGTTACCTCAGGATCAACCCCAGAAATTGGATTACAGGTTGATGCATTATATAAATCGGTAATTACAGCAGGAACTCACTTAGCACCAACTATAAAAGTTGCCGAAGCAGCAAAAGTTATCGAAAATTCTCAACGCGATATTAATATTGCTTTTGTAAATGAATTAGCTAAAATATTCAATCTAATGAATATTGATACTCAAGAGGTTTTAGAAGCAGCTTCAACAAAGTGGAATTTCTTACCATTTAAACCAGGTCTTGTTGGTGGACATTGTATCGGAGTAGATCCTTATTATTTAGCACAAAGAGCACAAGAATTTGGATATCATCCTGAAATAATTTTAGCAGGAAGACGCCTAAATGACAGCATGGGAGAATATGTAGCTTCACAAATAGTTAAGCTAATGATAAAAAAAGGCATTTCTGTTAATGGAGCTGAATTATTAATGCTTGGTATTACTTTCAAAGAAAATTGTCCAGACGTTAGGAATACTAAAATTGTTGATGTGGTAAGAGCATTAAAAGAATATGGAATTTTAGTAACAATTTACGATCCCCTTGCAAATGCAAATGATGTAAGAAAAGAATATAATTTAATAACATTAAGCTCTCTTCCCGACAATAAATTTGATGCGATAGTTCTAGGAGTTTCTCATTCAGAATTTCTAGAGCTGGATTTTGCTGAATTGCAAAAATCAAATAGTTTATTGTATGATGTAAAAGGAGTTTTAGGTACTATAGCTGATAACCGGTTGTAATATTTGAAGCTTTTTTAATTTAAAAAGAAAAATGGAAAATAATAATTCAATTATACATGTAATTTTAACTGGTGGAGTAGGAAGCAGATTATGGCCACTTTCTCGTAAAAGCCAACCTAAACAATATTTAGAAATATTTGAAAATAAATCTTTATTTGAAATGACTGTTGAGCGCAATAGCCATTTAGCAAATAAAGTAATGGTCGTAGGTAATGTCGACAACCATCATTTGAGTGGTAAAGTAATGGATAAAACCAATACAACATATTTGAATATTGTGGAGGCTACACCAAGAAATACAGCTGCTGCCATAGCATTTGCGGCTTTTGCGTCGGATCCCGATGATATTTTAATTATAACTCCTTCTGATCATATTATTGATAAAATGGATGATTATAACAATGCTATCCAAGAAGCAGTTTCAAAAGCAAAAGAAGGTTTCATAGTAACATTTGGAATTATACCTACAAAGCCAGAAACAGGTTATGGTTATATTGAATCGAAAGGTGATAAAGTAATATCATTTCGTGAAAAACCAAATGAAACAACTGCAAAAGAATTTATTGCAAAAGGTAATTTTTTATGGAATAGCGGCATGTTTTGTTTTAAGGCAGGAGTACTGTTAGATGAGTTAAAGCAATTTCAGCCAGATGTTTATGAAAAATCCAAAGCAGTTTGGGAAGCATCTAAAGAAGGGTTTTTAGATTTGGAGTTATCAATGCAGATTCCGTCCATTAGTATCGATTATGCTGTGATGGAACGTAGTAAAAAAATTAAAGTTGTTCCTGCTTCTTTTTCATGGTCAGATTTAGGATCTTTTGAATCGGTTTATGATTATTTAATTCTGAAAGGGCATCCAGTTGATAAGAACGGTAATATGGTTATTGGTTCTGGGAAGCATACAACTTTTTTGGGACTAAAAAATACTATTTTTGTTTATACAGATAGCGCTAATTTAATTTTGCAAAAAGAAAATTCACAAGATGTTAAAGATATCTACAGTGAATTAGAAAAAATAAATTCAGATTTATTAAATTAATAAAATTATAATGAAAAAAATTCTTATAACTGGTGGTGCTGGTTTTATTGGTTCTCATGTAGTAAGACGTTTTGTTAATAAATATCCAGACTATCAGATCTTTAATTTGGATGCTTTGACTTACGCTGGGAATCTGGAGAATATAAAGGATATTGAAGATAAATCAAATTATACTTTCGTAAAAGGAGATATTGTAGACGAAAATTTTATAAAAAATCTTTTTACAACACATAATTTTGATGGTGTTCTGCACTTGGCCGCAGAATCTCATGTTGACCGCTCTATAGAAGATCCATTAGCTTTTGTGAAAACTAATGTTATTGGAACCATGAATTTATTAAATGCAGCTAAAAATCAATGGAAAGATAATTTTGAAGGAAAAAGATTTTATCACATTAGTACAGATGAAGTCTATGGTTCATTAGGAGCCGACGGACTTTTTACAGAAACAACTCCTTACGATCCAAATTCACCGTATTCAGCATCAAAAGCTAGCTCGGATCATTTTGTGCGCGCTTATGGAGAAACTTATGGCTTACCATATGTCTTGACAAATTGCTCAAACAATTATGGTTCATATCATTTTCCCGAAAAACTAATACCGCTTTTTATTAATAACATTATAAATAAGAACGCTTTACCTGTTTATGGTGACGGAAATTATACTCGTGATTGGCTTTTTGTTGAAGATCATGCTATTGCTATTGATTTGGTTTTTCATGAAGGAAAGAATCATGAGACTTACAATATTGGAGGCTTTAATGAATGGAAAAATATTGATTTAGTAAAATTGCTTTGCCAAATTATGGATCAAAAATTAGGAAGAGAAAAAGGAACTTCAGAAGAATTGATTACGTATGTTAAAGATAGACCTGGTCATGATTTGCGTTATGCAATTGATGCTTCTAAAATTAATAAAGAGTTAGGATGGAAACCATCTGTTACTTTTGAGGAAGGATTGGAAAAGACCATAGATTGGTATCTAAATAATGAAGATTGGTTGCTAAACGTGACATCAGGGTCTTATAAAGATTATTATAAAAAACAATACTCATAAAAACATTCTATTTTCACTTTTTCTTTAAGATTAAACTATAAATCAATATGAAAAAAATATTATACGTTCTTACACTATTTTTTACTCTATTAATTTCTTTTAATTCAAATGCACAAGACATATTGAAATCAAAAGATTTAAGCACAATTAAAGTTGACTATTTATCAGATGATGATTTAGCTAAAATTAGTACACAATTAAAAAGTAACAATACGTCAATAGATCAAGTTGAGCCAATGGCAATTTCTAGAGGCATGAGTCAGATAGAATTTAATAAACTTAGAACTAGGCTAGTCGAATTTGAGAAGAAAAACTCTAAAGATTCAAAAGCTAAAGAGAATAGTCCAAAAAAAACAGATAGTGATTCTGGGCGAAAACAGGAAAAAATCGTAAATGAAAAAGTTAAGGACACTGTAAATGCTTTAATTTTTGGTTCGGAATTGTTTGATAATCCAACATTAAATTTTGAGCCAGATTTGAAACTTGCAACACCTATGAATTATATTTTAGGACCTGGAGATGAATTACAGGTTAGTGTTTATGGAGTTCAAGAATATAATGCAAGTATTCCAGTAAGTGTCGAAGGAAAAATTACTATTGACTATGTTGGGCAAATAGCAGTTTCTGGAATGTCTATTGAAGCTGCTACTCAAAAAATTAAGGCAGCTATAGCAAGAGTTTATAGTACAGTTTCGTCTGGACAATCTCAAGTAAGTGTAAGTTTAGGACGTATTCGTACTATTAAAATTACCGTTGTTGGAGGTAAACAGCCGGGTAACTATTCTATTTCTTCTTTAGCAACAGTTTATAATGCTTTACATTTAGCTGGAGGACCTGGGAAAAATGGAAGTTATAGAAACATTGAATTAATCAGGAATAATAAGGTTTATAGAAATATTGATATTTATCGATTTTTGGTAAAAGGGGATCAGTCTGACAATGTTAGTTTAAAAGATAATGACGTTATTAGAATACCTGCTTATAGTCAAAGAGTCACTGTAGAAGGAGAAGTTAAGCGTCCAGGGATTTTTGAAATGAAAAAAGGAGAAAAATTCTCTGATTTATTGAATTTTGCATCTGGATTTAACGAATTTGCATATACTGCATCTGTAAATGTCTTGCAAAAAACAGGTAAAGAATTTAAGATTCACGATATAAACGAGAGTGAATATAGTACTTATCAGCCACAATCGGGAGATGTATTTAGAGTTACTAAAATTCTAAACCGTTTTGAAAATCGTATCAAAATTGAAGGTGCAGTTTTCAGACCAGATTACTATTCGTACAATGAGGGAATGAGAATCTCAGATCTTATCATAAGGGCAGAAGGTTTAAAAGAAGATGCATATACAAAAAGAGCAAGAGTTATTCGTTTAAAAACAGATTTAACAACTGAAATTGTGAATGTTGATTTAAGCGCTGCAATGTCTGGAGATTTAAATGCTGATATTGAATTAAAAAGAGAAGATGTTGTTACTGTCTATTCAATTTTGGACTTTAGAGAAGAATACAAAGTAACGATTGATGGTGAAGTTAAAAATCCTGGAGAGTACGAATATTTTGATAATTTAACTCTTAATGATTTGGTTGTTCAAGTTGGTGGACTAACTGGCTCTGCGTCGAAGCGAGTTGAAGTAGCGAGAATGGTTAAATCTGATGAAATTGATGATGCTGATCCAAAACGTATAGAATTAGTTGAATTGGAGATTACCGCTGATAATAACGAACAAATCAAAAATTTTGTTTTAAAGCCTTTTGATGTTATTAATATTCGTAGAATGGCAGTTTATGAAAAACCCCAAATGGTTACTGTAAGTGGAGCAGTAGGATATCCAGGTAAATATGTTTTAGCTAATAAGAAAGAAACTGTTTATAATGTAGTTATGAGGGCAGGAGGGCTAACTTCAATTGCGAATTTAGATGGTATGAAAATTAAAAGACCAATTAAGCAAGAACAAATTGATCAATTAGAAAGCATTGATTTGAACTTAGCAAAAAATGATACTTTAAAGGGTAAATTATCAAAAAAATTAAAAGAAGATTTAAAATATGCTACAATTCCTGTTAACTGGGAAAAAATTGTAAAAGATAAGAATCACTATTCAAATGTTACACTTTTTCCTGGCGATGAAATAGAAGTCGCAGTTTACAATGAAGGTGTAAAAGTAACAGGAAATGTTTTGTTAACTTCTGAAATTCCTTATAGAAGCGGTAAAGGCTTTAAATATTATCTAAATGCGGTAGGTGGTGTGGATAATAAAGGCTGGAAAAGAAAATCCTACATAATTTATCCAAATGGAAAAGCAGATGTGACAACTTCATTTTTGTTTTTCAGATCTTATCCTAAGGTCGAGCCAGATTCTCAAATAGTTGTTCCTGAAAAACCTGAAAGAAAGAAAATGAGTGCCGGGGAGTGGGTTGGTATTGGTAGTGTGATTTCTAGTTTGGCGTTATTAATTGTTACTGCTTTTAAATAGAAAATTAATGGAGAATAAAGACGCTATCAACGATGAAATCTCGTTAAGAGATATGATTTTAAAAATAAAAGATTGGTATAATTATATTAGGTCAAAATGGATAATTATCTTCTTGGCAGGCTTAATTGGTTCTGCTTTAGGATTAAGCTACTCTTTTATAAAAAAACCTATATATACAGCAACTGTTTCTTTTGCACTTGAAGATGAAAAAGCTGGGGGTGGTTTAGGGGGAGCACTAGGATTAGCTAGTTCATTTGGTTTAGACGTTGGAGGAAGTGGTGGAGGAATGTTTACAAGTTCCAATCTGACAGAATTATTTAAATCTCGTACTATGGTGGAAGCGAGTTTGTTGTCACCTGTAGTTGTAGATGGCAAAACTATATCATTAGCCGAAATGTATATCCAGAATAATAAATGGAGGGATAGTTGGAATGATAATCCTAAGTACAAAAATATAAAATTTTTACCTGAGCAAGATCGTAAAAACTTTACTCGGGCACAAGATAGTATTTTGGGAACGATATATAATAGTTTGTCAAAAGGAGCCTTAAATGTAGCACAAAAAGATAAAAAAGTTAGTATCATTACTATAGATGTTTCCTCTACAAATGAGCTTTTTTCGAAGTTCTTTTGTGAGGCTTTAACGAAGCAAGTTGGGAAATTTTATATAGAAACTAAAAGTAAAAAAGCAAGAATTAATATGTCTATTCTTGAGCGTCAAGTTGATTCAATTAGAGGTGAACTTAATGGTGCAATTACAGGTGTTGCTGTTGCTAATGATAATACATTCAATTTAAACCCTGCACTTAATGTACGTCGTGCACCTTCTGCAAGAAGACAAGTAGATGTGCAGGCTAATACAGCGATTTTAACTGAATTAGTCAAACAATCAGAGTTGGCGAAAGTTGCTTTGCGTAAAGAAACTCCTTTAATTCAAGTTATTGATAAACCTATATTGCCTTTGGCTAAAGAAAAATTTGGAAAGCTTAAAGGATTGGTTGTAGGAGGGTTTTTATTTGGTTTTTTTGCTTTTTTATATTTGATAGTAAAAAAAGTGATTAAAGAATTAATTTAAATTTTAAAAGGAGAAAAATATGATACCAGTAACTAAACCTTTTTTGCCCCCAAACGATGAATATCTTAAAATAATCGATGGGATATGGAAAAGGCAATGGTTAACTAATATGGGGCCATTGGCTAGCGAATTAGAAATGAGTCTTAAGGAATATCTTAAAGTAAATCATTTATTATTTGTTACAAATGGAACAATTGCTTTACAAATGGCAATTAAAAGCCTTAATATTACAGGTGAAATAATAACTACACCATTTTCATTTGTAGCGACAACATCAACTATTGTATGGGAAGGTTGTACTCCCGTTTTTGTTGACATTGATGAAAAAACATTAAATATTGACGCTACAAAAATTGAAGCTGCTATTACAGAAAATACTCAAGCTATATTGGCAACTCATGTCTATGGAAATCCTTGTGATGTAGAAGCAATAGAAAAAATTGCAACTAAGTATAACTTGAAAGTAATTTATGATGGTGCACATGCTTTTGGTGTAAGAGTAAATAATAAATCAATTTTTGAATATGGTGATATTTCAACTTGTAGTCTTCATGCAACCAAACTTTATCATTCTGTAGAGGGAGGACTAATAATTACAAAAGACCCAGATTTACTTAAGAAAAATGCTTATATAAGAAATTTTGGATTTAATGGCCCTGAATCTTTTGCTGAATTGGGGATTAATGGAAAAAATTCGGAATTTCATGCAGCGATGGGGTTAGTAAATTTAAAATACATTGATGATATTTATAAAAGGCGAAAAGTAATAACTGAGCGTTATAATGAAAAATTACTAAATTTTAGAGCATATCGACCTAAATGGCATAGTGATGCAAATATAAATTATGCTTATTATCCTTTAGTTTTTGAAAACGAGAAGTTATTATTAGAAGTTAAAAATCTTCTTGAAGGGCATGAAATTTTTACACGTCGCTATTTCTACCCATCTCTTGCAAATACTTTGCCCTATTTGGAACCAAAAAAGATAGAGATTACGGACAAAGTTTCACCAACTGTTCTATGCTTACCCTTATACTATGATTTAACTTTGGAAGAGGTTGATTTGATTTGTCGTTTAATGTTGAGAGCTCAAAATAATTAATTTATGAGAATAGCTGTTATGCAGCCTTATTTTTTGCCTTATATTGGATATTTTCAGTTGGTAAAATCTGTCGATATTTTTGTTTTTTATGATGATGTCAATTTTATAAAACAAGGATGGGTTAATCGAAATAAAGTTTTAGTAGGAGGTAAGGAATTATTATTTACAATGCCGCTTAAGGATGCCAGTTCATTTGTAACAATTAAGGATACGCAAGTAAACAAAATTTTATTTCAAAAATGGAAATTAAAGTTTCTGAGAACTCTTGAACAATCATATAAAAAGGCTGCATTTTTTGAATCTGTTTATCCTTTAATAGAGGATATTTTAAAAAATGATTTTATTTCCATATCAGATTATTGCTGTGTTTCTGTACAAAAAATCGCTAACTATTTAGGTTTAGAAACAAAATTTATATTGTCTTCTGTAGAATATCATGATACAGTAGAATTAGAACGAGAGAAGCGATTAAAAGAAATAATAAAACGTAATCAATCGAGCCATTATATTAATCCTATAGGTGGACAAGAGCTGTATAAGAAAGCAAGCTTTGAAGAAAGTGGGATTAAACTGGATTTTATAAAATCAAAACCGATAAGTTATAAACAATTTGACAATGAATATGTTCCTTGGCTATCTATAATTGATATTTTGATGTTTAATAATATAGATGAGGTTAATAAATTGTTGGATCAGTATGAATTAATATAATGGAAGATGCTATTGGAGGATACTTTTCCTTGGAATTAAATCAGAAAAGATTATATCACCAAGGTGTAAATTGTTTTTCCCTGAATACAGGAAGAAATTGTCTAGAATATATTTTAGAAGCAAATAGTTATAGCTTACTTTATATTCCATATTTTTCTTGTGAAGTTATTTTAGAGCCACTTAAAAAATTAAATATTGATTTTAAATTTTATTCTATAGATGAAAATTTGGAGCCAATATTTGATTTTAAAGTAATAAAGCGAAATGAAGCTTTTTTATTTATTAATTATTTTGGGATAAAAGATAAATATATTGATAAATTGGTTAATTATGATATTAATTTAATTATTGATAATTCTCAATCTTTTTTTTCCAAAGCTCTAACAAATATAGATACTTTTTATTCGGCTCGTAAATTCATAGGTGTTGCTGATGGGGCTTATTTATATACACAAAAAGTATTAAACCGCCATTTGGAACAAGATACGAGTTTTACAAGAATGGATCATTTGTTTAAAAGACTAGATGTTTCTGCTGAAGAGGGCTACTTAGCTTTTGTTGAAAATGATAATAAGTTAATAAATCAGCCAATAAAGAAAATGTCAAAATTAACCAAATTTATGTTAGAATCGGTTGATTATGATGTGATTAAGTCAAAAAGATTAGAGAATTTTCATTATTTGAATAATGAATTGCAAGATTCGAATAAATTTATTTTTGATTTGAATGATAGTCAAATACCAATGGTTTATCCGTTCTGGAATAAAGATTTAAGTTTAAGAGAAAGATTAATTAGTAATAGAATTTATTGTGCGAAATATTGGCCTAATGTAAAAGAATGGTCTTCTATGGATAGTTTGGAATGTCGTTTAGTGAATGAAGTAGTTTATCTGCCAATTGATCAAAGGTATGATGTCAAAATGATGAAAGAAATTTTAAAATATGTATAAAGTTTTAATCAGACCATTGGAAGAAAAAGATTCTTATATTTCTTGGAAATGGAGAAACGATTCTGAAATTTGGAAATATACAGGAAGTAGACCGAATTTAACAATAACACCAGAAATCGAGCTTGAATGGATTAAAAAAGTTTTACAAGATCCATCTTCAAAAAGGTTTGCTATTACAGCAGATGATGTTTATGTTGGAAATATTCAATTAACAAATATTCAAGAAAAAGAAGCTGAATATCACATCTTTATTGGGGATAAAAATTTTTTTGGAAAAGGAATTGCATTTTTGGCTACTCAACAAATTATAAGATATGCTCTAAATGTATTACAACTAGAAAAAATTTATCTAGAAGTTAAAAACGAAAACTATAAAGCGGTTAGTTTGTATGAGCGTTCAGGTTTTGAGGTAATCTCTAAATCTGAAGATGGTATTAGAATGATTTTAGTTTTAGAAAAAGCGCTGAAACCAAAACTTAGTATTTTTTGTATGGTTTATAATCATGAACCATTTTTAGAAAGCTGTTTAGAAGGACTTTTAGTGCAAAAAAGTAATTTTGATTTTGAAATAGTTATTGGAGAAGATTGCTCTCCAGATAATTCAAGAATCGTTATTCAAAAATATGCGGAAAAATATCCAGGGAAATTCAAATTGCTTTTACACAAAAAAAATGTTGGAGCTGTTAGAAATCAAGCTTCAGTTTTTCAAAATTGTTCAGGCGAATATATAGCAATGTGTGAGGGAGATGATTATTGGACGAATCCATTAAAAATCCAGAAACAATTAGATTTTTTAGAATCCAATCCAGATTTTTCTATTTGCTTCACAGACTATGAAATATTAGATGAAAATACGAAAAAAAAGGTTTATCCAGATTTGTCAAAAAAATTTAAATCAAAAAGTATTTTTAATAGGAATGAAATTATTTTAAAAAATTTCATTCCTACATTAACTGTAATGTTTAGAAAAAAGACTGAGATTTTTAAATTTTTAGATGAGAAATTATTTCCTTCCGATTGGTTTCTCCATATTCTAAATTCTAAATTTGGAAAAATTAAATTTTTGGATATTAATTCAGCTGTATATAGAATGCATGAAGGAGGAGTCTGCTCTTCTGCCAATCCACTTTTGAATAATAAGAAGTACTTAATATCAATCGATTCATTCAGAAAAAAGTTTAAAAATGATTACGTAATGAATTATCTTTTTTTTATAGTTAAGATAAAAATTATTATTGAATCATTAAAAATAAGATTAAAATATATATTAGCGAAGAATGAATAAAAAAGTTATAGTTAGATTGCAAGGAGGGCTTGGTAATCAGCTTCATCAATATGCTTATGGTTTGCTGCTAGCAAAAAAAAATGATGCTGAGTTATACCTTGATACAGATTTTTTGACACATCATTCAAAAAAGTTAAATATTACTTTGAGAGATTTAGAAATAAATAAATTTAAATTACAGGCAAAGTTTTATAAATCAATATTTACTAATCAATTTTTTTTTAGTGCATTAAAACGTTTAAAATTAAATAAGATTTTTGAGCTTTTAGGTTTTAGTATAGTGTCTAGCTACGTCCCCTTATCTGAATTAAATAATAAAAAAATTAAATTTTACTATCTTGATGGTATTATGGGACTTTATGATGATTACAAAGATGAGGTTGCATATGTATTAAATAATTTAGAGATTAGTAATACTTTTCTTGAACTTGAAAAACAAGTTAAAAGCTGTATTTCAGGAAATGCTGTTGCTATGCATATAAGACGAACTGATTATTTGAAAAAAGGTAGCATCCACCATGTCTTAGGATTAGAATATTACCAAAATTCAATTAACTATATAGAATCAAAATTAACAGATCCAGTATTTTATATATTTAGTGATGATAGAAATTTTGTAAAAGATAACTTTATAGGTGAAAAGTTTAAGATTATTGATTATTCTGGGGATAATGCCGCTTTCTTTGATTTTTTAGCGATTAAAAATTGTCAACATCATATAATTGCTAATAGTACCTTTAGTTGGTGGGCAGCCTTCTTGAATATGAAGAAGGACAATATAACTATTTGTCCTTCTATATGTTTAACAACAGAAGATTTAAATTTGCTTTCAACTTATCCAAGCAAATGGCTCGTTTTTTAGAAATTGTAAAGATGAGTTTTATTTCATTTAAATCTAATATTTCAAAAAATAGCGAATTTTTATGGTTGATTTTAGGCCAGATAATTTCAATTTTATTTAGTGTAGTTATCATAAAGATAGTAACAAAAATTGGAACATCTGATTTTGGAATATATTCATTAATTCTAACAATTTCTGCTCTAGTATCAGCAATGTTGGTTGGTCCTTCTGAGCAAGGTTTTGTTAGGTATTTCTTTAATTTTAATAACGGAAATGATAAGAAAAGATTTTTAAATGTTATATATCTTTTTTTTGTTTTTGTTGGAGCTATAATAATATTGATATCAACAATATTTTATTTTCTGCAAATCATAGAAAGTCCAAATACTATACTTGCTGGAGTTTTTGTTGTTTTATTTACATTTTCTAGTTTTTTTGCATCACTATTTAATTTAATTAGAAAAAGAAAATTAAATACTTTTTTAATCATTCTTGAAAAGTTAGTTGCTACTATTTTACTAATTATACTTAAATTCTATGATCTATTGAATATTACAAGCGTTTTAGTGGCTTTATCAACTTCTATCTTTGTAAGTATAATCGTAAGAACTAATTGTTTTAATTCTGTTTTAGGATATAACTTTTTGAAGGATTTGAAAATATTAAGTTTAAGAGAGTACTTGATTTATAAAAAAATATTCATTTTTTCTATACCCCTTATAATTTGGGGATTTTCAGGTTGGTTGGAAAGTAGTAGTGATAGATGGATAATTGCAAATTTTTCAAATCTTAATACCGTAGGAATTTATTCTTTAATGATGACATTGTCATCTTATTTAATTGCTACTCCTATTGGAGTTATTGGACAATATTTTCAACCGATAATTTTTGAAAAAATCAGTAATAAAGATTCTGAGGATTCTTCAAACAAGCATATAAATAATTTTATTTACAGTTGCGTGTTTTTAGTTCTTTTTGGTGTGTTTTTTTCTTTGTTTTTTGGTAAAATGATTCTTTCGTTTATAGCAGTTGATTTTACTACATTTTGGTATTTTTTACCTTTTTTTAGCCTTTCAATAGGATTGTTTCAAATTGCACAGGCTTATACAATTTTTGGTATGATCCATGAAATTCCAAAAATATACTTAATTCCAAAAATTGTTTTAGGTTTTGTTTCCTTATTTCTAAATGTCATTGGAGTATATTATCTTCAAATTATTGGATTGACAATAAGTATGAATGTTGCAAGTTTCATCTATTTAATTATGGTATTAATGATAAATAGAAAAGTAAAAGCTAATTTATAAAATGAAAATTCTACATACAGTCGAATCATATGATCCAGCAAGTCATGGAATGCAACAGGTGGTTAAGCAGCTTTCTGAGCGATTGGTTAAAGCTGGACATAGTGTAACAGTTGCAACTAGATTTGATTCTAATCGCAAAAGTTTAAACATAAATGGAGTTGAAATTGTAGAATTTAAAATTTCAGGTAAAGATGTAACAGGTTATAATGCTGACAATCTAGAAATTGAAAGATATAAAAACTTCTTATTGAATTCCGATTTTGATGTAATCACAAATTTTGCTGCTCAACAATGGGCTACAGACATTGCGCTGCCAATATTAGATAAAATTAAGGCTGTGAAAGTTTTTGTTCCTACTGGATTTTCAGAACTTAATAACCCTAAATATAGTTCATATTTTGAGTCTATGAAAACATGGATGAAAAATTACGACATGAATTTTTTTCTATCTAATGATTATCAGGATATAAATTTTGCTAGGACAATTGGAGTACAGAATATTAAAATAATTCCCAACGGAGCATCAGCTGAAGAATTTGTAAAAGATGGGTCTATTAATATTAAAAAAAAGTTAGGAATTCCAGAAGAGCATTCTTTAATTCTCCATGTAGGATCTCATACAGGGCTTAAGGGTCATAAAGAAGCAATCAAAATATTTAAAAAAGCAAGAATAAAAAAGACTACGTTACTTATTGTTGGGAATTCTACGCATAATGATAGTAAATTAAATTATTTACTAAAGTTTATATTAAAATATACAGCTAATTTATTTTCTAATGTAACAGGTAAATCATTTTTTCCTGCGTGTTATATTTCTTGCACATTTAATAGTTTTATAAATAAAATTTCGTTTGATAAAATTTTCAATAAAAAGCAGTTGCTGGTAAAAAATTTATCACGCAAAGATACTGTAGCCGCATATATGGAAGCAGATGTTTTTTTATTTCCTTCTAATATAGAATGCTCACCATTAGTTCTATTTGAATGCATGGCGTCAAAAACTCCTTTTCTGGCTACTAATGTTGGAAATGTAAAAGAGATTATAGGATGGTGTCATTCAGGACAGTTGTTGCCAACATTATTGTTATATAATGGATTAAAGATTGCTGAGCTTAATGAATCTGCTGATGTTTTAATGAAGTTTATTTCTGATAAAAAAATGCTAGAGGAATATGCTAATGATGGATTTAGTATTTTTATTGAAAAATATACATGGGAGAAAATTGCGATGCAATATGAGTGTTTTTATGCAGAATCTTTGAAAAAATAACTTATGATTTTTTATTTAAGTTTTTTTCTTAGTGTATTGGTTTATGTAATTATTAGTAGATATCTATGGAATAAAAATAGTTTGTCTTCATTATTGTTTCCCTTAATTATTACTGTTTTATTTGCAGGGTTAAGAGGAAATGTTGGAACAGACACTTTTGCATATAAAACTTTTTTCAATTCTTTATGGAACAAAAGTGAAATTACAAGCCAAGGACTGGCTTTTACTTTTGAGCCAGGTTTTGTTCTGTTTTCACATTGTATAAAGATTATTTTTGATGACGATCAATTTTTTCTTTTTTCTTTGGCATGCTTATATGGTTTTTTGTTCTATCGGGTTTTAAAGAAAATTAAAGAAAGAGATTTATTTTTTCTTCTATACGTATCTTCATATTTTGTAATGTTTAATCTCAATTTATTACGTTTCGGAATTGCAATGATGTTTCTAGGATTGTCCTATCTTTCTCAAGGTAAAAAGAATAAATTTTTATATTTTGGTTTGGCAATATCTTTCCATTTTTCATCAATTTTTGCAATATTGCTATACATTAAAAAAGAACATATTGTCAAATATATTGCTGGAGTTATTTTATTTTCGATTTTAACGTTTAATTATATTCAATCAAAACTTGGCGCCTATTTTTTGGATTTTTTTATGAGCGGAAGTTTTCGAATTGAGATGACAATTTTTTTAGAATTAATAGTTTTCTATTTTCTTATAAAATGGAATTCAATTAAGGTTATGGAAAATAATATTTTATATTGTATAATTTTATACTTTTTTTTTAGATGGTTTGGTTATTTAAATGATATTATATCAAGAGTCTCTTTTGTTCTAGGATTTATAATCTATTTAGTCCTTCTGCGTAATAGTATTGATAAAAAATCAAGAATCCTCTTTACTTTTTTAATACTTGTTTACACATATAGATCACTTTCATTTTTATATAATAGTGATAATTCAATCGATGATCTGTTATTTGACTATAACGGAATGAGCTCGCTCTATTCACAAACAAAGTGGCTTCCATATAAATTTTTTTGGGAGTAAATTATAATTAAGAATCTGTAATAAATGAAAGTTACAATAGGCATACCATTTTATAATGCAGAGAAATATTTGCAAGATGCAGTATTATCTGTTATAAATCAAACATACAAAAATTGGAATCTTATATTATTAGATGATGGTAGTAAAGACAATTCCCTACATATTGCAAAATCGTTTGCCAATGAAAGAATTTCTGTTGTTTCTGATGGGATGAATAAAGGTTTAGTGTATAGATTGAATCAAATAGTTGAATTGGCAGATGGAGATTATTATGCTAGAATGGATGCTGATGATATAATGCATTTTGAGAGATTAGAAAAACAAGTCAATTATTTGCAAAATAATCCCGATGCAGATGTAGTTGGATCATCTTATTATGCTATTGATTCTGATAATTCTATTTTAGGTTTTAGAAAAGCAAATCTTAATCCTGAAAGTATAAACGATATTTTTAAAAATGGTTGTTTTGCACATCCTTCAATTATAGGAAAGCTTAATTGGTTTAAAAATAATAAATATGATGGGGCTTGGGAAAGAATGGAAGACTTGGAACTATGGATTAGAACCTTTCCCAAGAGTAAATTTATAAATTTAGAAGAACCATTGTTGTTTTACAGAGTATTTGGTATTCCTGTTTTAAAAAAATATTTAAAATCTAATTTTGGTATAATAAGATTACTTCAGAAGAGAAAAAAATATTCAATTTCGCTATATTCAAGTATTTACTTTTCTATATTATTCTTCTTAAAAATAATAGTCTATTGCATCTTGGATCTGCTAGGAAAAGTAGATGTAGTTTTAAAGAACAGATTTAGCATTTTGGATGACAATCAATCTAGAGATGCAAAAGAAAAATTATTAAAATCAATTGCTAAATAACATTTTTTATGAAAATTATTTTAGTTTATTATAGTATATGAAAGATAGAATACAATCCTTAGATGCAATCAAAGCATTTGCGATTTTTTTAGTTGTTTTTGGACACATGTTGCAGAAGTGTGTTGGGGATGTAGATGACAATTATCTTTTTAAATTGATATATTCATTTCATATGCCACTTTTTATTTTTATAAGTGGATTTGTTTCTTACAGAAAGGATGGCTTAAAAGATAAATATTTAATTAATAAATTTATTGGACTACTTATACCTTATTTTTCGTGGATTTTAGTTTTAATTTTTATAAGCTCCTTTAATAATACATTTGATTTTAAAGATAAATTAATTCAATATTTATTATATCCAGATAATGGTCTATGGTTTTTATGGGTTCTTTTTTGGATGCAATCTGTTTTATATATTTGCTTTTTAGTATCCAAAAAATACCATATTTTATTATTAGGCTTATTTTTTATAATTTATTTTTTTGTGGTATTTTTCTCTGGTATAGATAATATTTTTTGTGTCAAGACTTTTGCTTTTCTTTTCCCTTTTTTCATATTAGGGTATATTTCTAATAAACATATTATTATTTTCAAAAGAGTAATTTTTAAATGGTGGCTGCTTCTTCCATTATTATTAATTATGGCATATTTTTGGCATAGAACAGAAAAAATTAATATTCCAAATATTCCTTTAAATCCAGTTTTAATTACTTATTTATATAAATCAATTATCGGAGTGATTGGGGTCATTGTGGTTTTTGGATTATTTTCAATTTTTAAAAATTTCAATAAAATAGTATTAATGATAGGAAAAAACACGCTTCCTATATATGCTATGAATTTTATATTTATTAATTGGATTGGTTTTGTTCTGATTTTTTTTCAAAATATAATTCTCTTTTATTTTGTTATGCTTATCGTAACTCTATTAGTAATTGCTTGTTCTTTGACTTTTGATTTTTATTTAAAAAAAAGCAAAATACTTAGTCTACTTTTTTTAGGGATAAATTTCAAACAAAAACAATAATTAATATATGAATAATCAATCAATTTTACATGTGGTAAATGTTTATTTTGTTTTGCCATATTTTTTTGGAGACCAGTTTTTATATTTAGAAAAACAAGGTTATGATGTCCATGTAATCTGTAGTCCCTCTGAAAATTTGAAACAATACTCTGAAGACAAAAAGTTTAAATACGCTGAAATTAATATTTTAAGATCATTTTCTATTATCGAAGACATTAAGTCATTATACAATATATGTTTATACATAAAAAAAAATAATATCGAAACTGTTGTAGGGCATACTCCAAAAGGAGCACTGTTGGCCATGATTGCTGGCTCTATTATGAGAGTGAAAAAGCGTATATATTTTAGACATGGGTTACTTTATGAAACAAGTAAAGGTATCAAGAGATCCATTTTAATATTTGCTGAACGGTTTACCTCAATGTGTTCAACTAAAATTGTATGTGTGAGCCCTTCTTTAGCAAAGAAAAGTATTTTAGATAAGTTGAATAATTCTGAGAAACAGATAGTAATAGGTAAGGGAACATGCGGAGGAATAGATTCTCTAAATAAATTTAGCCCTACAAATGTTGATGTTGATTTTGTAAATAATCTTAGGGTAAACTTGAATATCAATAAAGAAGATTTTGTTATCGGTTTTTGTGGGCGTATAGTAAAAGATAAAGGTATAGTAGAACTTGTTGAAGCTTTTATTAAACTTAAATCGTTAAATAAAGATAGAAAATGTAAGCTTTTATTGGTTGGCGGTTTTGAAGAAAGAGATCCATTACCATTAGAAATTGTTAATCGAATAAAAAATGATGATGATATAATTGTTAGTGGTTTTATTTATGAAAACATTGAGTGTTATTATCATTTAATGAGTGTTTATGTTTTACCTTCATATCGTGAAGGTTTTGGAATGAGCGTACTTGAAGCTTCCTCAATGTGTAAACCAGTTCTAACAACCAAAGTAACAGGTTGTGTAGATTCTATCATAGATGGAGAGACAGGATTCTTTGTTGATAATAATTCAAATAGTATTTATCAAAAGTTAATTTATTTGATGGAGTTGAACGATTTAAGTTCAATACAAAAAAAAGGAAGAGATTTTGTTGTTGAAAATTTTGATAACAGAGTATTGTGGCCAATAATTGAAAAACAGCTTTATTCTACAAATTAAATTTTAGATAAGAATGGAAATTGTTATTACAGGAGCATCTGGATTTGTAGGGTCAAACCTTAAAAAATATCTTGAATCTTCTCATGATTTAATAAATTTAAGTATACGTTATAGTAAAGGCCAAAAAATTGAATTAAATGGTGATGTAGTAATTCATCTGGCAGGAAAAGCTCATGATTTAAAAAAGGTTTCTATTCCTGAAGAATATTATGAAGCAAATTTTGAATTAACAAAACAATTATTCGATGCTTTTTTAACTTCAAAGGCATCTGTGTTTATCTTTATGAGTACTGTTAAAGCAGTAGCAGATAAAGTAGAAGGGATATTAACTGAAGAGAATGTTCCTAATCCAAAAACGCATTATGGAATAGCTAAAAATCAAGCAGAACAATACATTTTAAGCAAAGAATTACCTGAAGGAAAAAGAAGTTATATACTTAGACCTTGTATGATTCATGGTCCAGGAAATAAAGGAAATCTTAATTTATTGTACAAGTTAGTAGCAAAAGGAATTCCGTGGCCATTAGGAGCTTTTCAAAATCAAAGATCTTTCTTGAGTATTGAAAATCTATGTTTTGTTGCAAAAGAATTAATAGAAAATGAATCTATTCCTTCAGGTATTTATCAAGTTGCAGATAATCAACCAATGTCTACAAACCAATTGATACTTCTTTTAGGAGAAAGTTTAGAGAAGAAGAGTAGAATTTTAAAATTGTCCAAAAATGTGATAACTTCAATTGCAAAATTAGGCGATGTTTTAAATCTTCCTTTAAATAGTGAACGTTTGCAAAAATTAACTGAAAACTATGTTGTAAGTAATGATAAGATTATCTCAGCAATGGGTAAATCAATGTCAATATCAGCAGAAGAAGGTTTGAAAAAAACCTTTATGTCGTTTAAAAAATAATAGAAAATAAATAAATTATAAAATATGAAAATTGCACTTATAACTGGAATCACAGGACAAGATGGTTCGTACTTAGCCGAATTATTATTGGAAAAAGGATATGAAGTTCATGGGGTGAAAAGAAGAGCATCTTCTTTTAATACACAACGTATTGATCATATTTACCAAGATCAGCACGAAGCACATGTAAATTTTAAATTACATTATGGAGATTTAACAGATTCTACAAATGTTATAAGAATTATTCAAGAAGTGCAACCTGACGAAATCTATAATTTAGGTGCAATGAGTCATGTTAAGGTTTCTTTTGATTCTCCTGAATATGTTGCAAATGTAGATGGAGTTGGAACATTAAGAATTTTAGAAGCTGTACGTATTCTAGGATTAGAAAAGAAAACGCGTATTTATCAAGCATCTACATCTGAATTGTATGGTGGTTTAGCAGAAAATAAAAATGAAAAAGGATTTTATGATGAGAACTCACCTTTTTATCCGCGTTCGCCTTATGGTGTAGCAAAAATTTATGGTTTTTGGATTACAAAAAATTATCGTGAAGCTTATAATATGTTTGCTTGTAACGGAATCCTATTTAACCATGAATCTCCACGTAGAGGGGAAACTTTCGTTACTCGTAAAATAACTATGGCTACAGCAGCTATTGCTCTGGGAGAACAAGAATGTTTGTACTTAGGAAATCTGGAGGCACAACGTGACTGGGGACATGCAAAAGATTATGTTGAGGCTATGTGGCGTATTTTACAGCAAGATGTTGCAGAAGATTATGTTATAGCAATGGGCGAAACTACCTATGTACGTGATTTTGTTAAAATGTCATTTGCAGAGGTAGGAATCGATATTGAATTTAGAGGAGAAGGTGTGGATGAAAAAGGATATGTTGCATCTTGTAGTAATCCTGATTACCAAATCGAAATTGGTAAACAAGTTATTGCTGTAGATCCACAATATTTCCGTCCAACAGAAGTAGACTTGCTTATTGGAGATCCAACAAAATCAAAAACAAAATTAGGATGGGTGCCTAAATATGATTTGGCTGGATTAGTGAGAGAAATGATGGCATGTGATATTGACTATGTAAAGAGAGAAAAAATGTTAAATGAGGTAAGATCAGCTATTAGATATTAATTTAAAAAATAGAATAATTTATTCTTGAATAAGAAATTAAAATTATGAATTTAAAAGATAAAATATATATAGCTGGACATCGTGGAATGGTAGGCTCAGCTATTTTACGTCAATTAAAAGCTAAGGGATATACAAATTTTGTTCTTAAAACTTCTTCTGAGTTAGATTTACGTAATCAACAAGCTGTAGCTGATTTTTTTGCGGAAGAAAAACCGGATTACGTTTTTTTAGCGGCAGCGAAAGTTGGAGGAATTATTGCAAATAATACATATAGAGGAGATTTTATTTATGAAAATCTGATGATACAAAATAATGTAATTCATCAATCATATTTAAATAATGTAAAGAAATTAATGTTTTTAGGATCTTCATGTATTTATCCAAAGATGGCTCCTCAGCCACTAAAGGAAGAATACATGCTAACAGGTGAATTAGAACCTACAAACGAACCTTATGCGATTGCCAAAATTGCAGGAATTAAAATGTGTGATGCATATAGAAACCAATTTGGTTGTAACTTCATTTCGGTTATGCCAACTAATTTATATGGTCCTAATGATAACTACGATTTAAAAAATTCTCACGTTCTTCCAGCAATGCTAAGAAAATTTATTATTGCAAAGCGTAATAATGATACTTCTGTTACTATTTGGGGAACAGGAAGTCCGAAAAGAGAATTTTTGCACGCTGATGACCTTGCAGAAGCTTGTTTCTATTTAATGGAAAATTATAATGAAGAAGGATTAGTAAACATTGGTGTAGGTGAAGATATATCGATTTTAGATTTAGCTATTTTAGTTAAAAAAATAGTTGGTTTTGAAGGTGAAATTCTAACTGATACAACCAAACCAGATGGTACTCCTCGTAAATTAATGGATGTTTCGAAACTGAATGGTTTTGGCTGGAAAGCTAAAACAAGTTTAGAAGAAGGTATTCAAAAAGTTTATGATGAAATAAAAGATACTAACTGGGAATAATGGAATACACAATTTTAGGAATTATTTTAATGATCATAATGCTACTTTATTTTAAAGTAGCTGATGGTTTTAATATAATTGATAAGCCAAATCAACGAAGCTCCCATACAGAGATTACATTACGTGGTGGTGGAATAATTTTCTGGTTTTCAGCATTGATTTACTTTGTACAACATATCCAAAGTAATTATTTTTTCTTTACTGGAATAACTTTAGTCAGTCTGGTTAGCTTTTGGGATGATATTCAAAGTTTATCAAATAAAATCCGAATTTCGATTCATTTTATTTCCATTACTTTGATTTTTTATGATTTGGATTTGTTCAATTTAATTCCAACATGGGGAACTGTAATTACTTATATTTTGGCTATAGGCTTAATAAATGCATATAATTTCATGGATGGGATTAATGGTATTACAGGAGTTTATACCTTAGTTGTAATGGGATCCTTGTTGTATGTAAATACAAGAATTCAACTTTTTGCAGATGGAAATTTCATTAAATATGCAATGATTGCCAGCTTGATTTTTTTATTTTTTAATTACAGGAAAAAAGCAAAATGTTTTGCAGGTGATGTTGGGAGTATTGCAATTGCTTTTTGGGTAATATATCTAACTTTACAAGCAATTCTTGTAACAAAATCACTTGTTTGGCTATTGTTTTTAGCTGTTTATGGAGTAGATGCTATATGTACAATAATCCATCGCTTATATTTAAAGCAAAATATATTTGAAGCACATCGTTTGCATTTTTATCAAATTTTGAGTAATGAATATAAAATACAGCACAGATTGGTAGCCTTGTTTTATGGTATTGTACAGATTCTAATTTCATTTTTAGTTATAAGTCTTTACCAAAAAATAAATGATACGGTTATTTTTTTACTTGTAATTTTTCCTTTGATTATTATTTATTCATCTAAATTTTATTTGTTAAATAAAAGCAATTTAAGATTATAAGCATGAAACCAAAAGTAATTCAGGGATCAAAATTTGAAGATCGCAGAGGAAGTATTTCTTTTGTAAATGACTTTAATTTTTCTGATATCGAAAGATTTTATATCATAAATAACTCTAAAGAAAATCCAATCCGTGCATGGCAAGGGCATAAATTAGATACTAAAAATTTTTATTGTCTTTCAGGATCTTTTAAAATTCATTTTGTAAAAATCGATAATTGGGAAAATCCTTCAAAAAATCTAATTATTGAAACTATATTAGTTTCTGAATCTGATAGTAAAATTGTTCATATTCCTGCGGGTTATGCAAACGCAATTGAATCATTAGAAGAAAATTCAAAATTAATTTCATTTTCTACGTTGCCATTAGCAAATGTAAGCGAGGATGATGTGCGTTATCCATCAGATTATTGGCCAATTTAAAATGAGTAGCAAGAGAATTTATCTGTCGTTATCTCAAGAAAGTGGTTTTGAGCAGCAATATATCAAAAAGGCCTTCGAATCAAATTGGATTACTTCGGGTGGGCCAAATGTAGATCAATTTGAAAATGAACTACAAGATTATTTTGAAGAAGGATCATATATAGCGGCACTGAATTCTGGGACATCAGCGATACACTTAGCATTAATTTTGTTAGGAGTTAAAGATGGAGATGAGGTAATATGTCAAAGCATGACATTTTCGGCATCAGCAAATCCGATTTTATATCAAAATGCAATTCCAGTATTTGTAGATAGCGAAATCGAAACATGGAATATTTGCCCAGAAAATTTAGAGATTGCGATAAAAGATCGAATGTTAAAGGGGAAAAAACCGAAAGCGATAATAGCAGTTCATCTATATGGGATGCCTTACAAAGTAGATGAAGTGCATGCCGTAGCTGAAAAATATGATATTCCAATTATTGAAGATAGTGCAGAAGCTCTTGGAAGTACTTATAAAGATAAAAAATGTGGAACTTTTGGTTCTTTAGGGATTCTATCATTTAATGGTAATAAGATTATTACAACTTCAAGCGGAGGTGCAATCATTTCTAAATCTAAAGAAATAAAAGCAAAAGCGATTTTTTTAGCAACCCAATCAAAAGATCCAGCAGTACACTATCAACATAGCGAAATTGGCTATAATTACAGAATTAGTAACATTTGTGCAGGAATTGGTCTTGGACAAATAAAAGTATTAGAGGGTAATATTAATGCAAGAAGAGAGAATCATTTTTTTTATAGAGAAATTTTTAAAGAGATTAAAAACGCAAAATTTTTTGATAATTTTAATGACGATTTCTTTTCTAATTATTGGTTAAATACAATATTGTTAGAGACGAAAGAAGATAGAGAGGGTTTAAGACTTGCTTTTGATCAAGCAAATATAGAAAGCCGTCCATTATGGAAACCTATGCATTTACAGCCAATTTTCGAGAAATATCCATATTATGGAAATAAAATTGCTGAAGAATTATTTGAAAAAGGATTGTGTTTACCATCAGGATCAAATTTAACAAATCAAGATAAAAATAGAATTGAAGAAGTTATTATCAACTTTTTTAAATGATAATAAATTATAAAATGAAAATTGAAGAAACTTTTATAAAAGATTTAATAATTATAGAGCCAACAGTTTTTGGAGACGATAGAGGATATTTTTTTGAAGCATATAATAAAACTAAATTTAATAATTTAGGCATTGATATCGAATTTGTACAAGATAATCAATCGTTTTCAAAAAAAGGGACATTACGCGGATTGCACTATCAAAATCCTCCTTTTGCACAAACTAAACTAGTTCGTGTTTTGGATGGTGAAATTATTGATGTTGTGGTTGATTTGAGAAAAAAGTCAGCGACTTTTGGAGAATCATTTACTATTGTATTATCTGGAGAAAATAAAAAGCAATTATTTGTACCTCAAGGATTTGCTCATGGTTTTTCTGTGATTAGCGAAACAGCAACAGTAATGTATAAATGTGATCAATTTTACAATAAAGAGTCTGAAGGTGGAATTAAATTTGATGATCCATCATTAAATATTGATTGGGGATTAGAATTAAAAGATCTAATTATCTCAGAAAAAGACCAAATTCTTCCTTTTATAGGAAATTGTAATAGTTTATTTTGATGCAAAAAATTCTTGTTACAGGAGCAAATGGGCAATTAGGATCTGAACTTGAAATTTTATCTAGTTCTTATTCTAATTACGAATGGATATTTGCCGATAGAAAAAAAATTACGTTAGATGATCTAGAGTTACTTAAATCCCAGTTAAATGTTATAAAACCAGATATCATATTTAATTGTGGCGCTTATACTGCTGTTGATAAAGCTGAATCTGAAAAAGAATTAGCATTTAAAATAAATCATTTGGCAGTGGCGTCAATAGCAAAATATGCAGCAGAAAATAAAGTAAAATTAATTCATATTTCGACAGATTATGTTTTCGATGGATTTTCGTCAATAGCTTTAGATGAAGAAGCAAAAACAAATCCAATAAATGTTTATGGAGAAAGTAAACTGAAAGGAGAAATAGCATGTTTGAAAGAAAATCCAGAATCAGTTGTCATCAGAACTTCTTGGGTGTACAGTAAATTTGGAAACAATTTTGTTAAGACCATGAAAAGATTGATGCAGGAGAGAGAGGAGTTAAATGTTGTTAATGATCAAATTGGCTCACCAACTTATGCTGGTGATTTAGCTCAAGTGATGATTGATATACTAGAATCTTTACAATGGATTCCTGGAATTTACAATTATTCAAATGAAGGAGAAATTAGCTGGTATGAATTTGCATTGAGTATCAAAGATTTTGGAGATTATCATTGCAAAATAACAGGAATACCATCATCACTTTATCCAACACCTGCGAGACGTCCTAATTTTTCATTATTGGATAAGACAAAAATAAAAACGATCTACAATCTAAATGTTCCAGATTATAAAGAAAGTTTAAAAAAAATATTTATATAAAAGACAATAGTTTAAAATTTGAATTTTCATTCTGTTTTTTGAATCAAAATTTTAAAATCTAAAATCAAATTTTTATGAAAGGAATTATATTAGCAGGAGGTTCTGGTACTAGATTGCATCCATTAACATTAGCAGTTAGCAAGCAATTAATGCCAGTGTATGATAAGCCAATGATTTATTATCCGTTATCAACTTTGATGATGGCAGGAATTAATGAGATTTTAATCATATCTACTCCTCATGATTTGCCTCATTTTAAAAAGCTTTTAGGTGATGGAAGTTCAATAGGATGCAAATTCAGTTATGCAGAACAACCAAATCCAAATGGGTTAGCACAGGCTTTTGTAATAGGAGAAGAATTTATTGGTAATGATGATGTTGCATTAATATTAGGAGATAATATTTTTTTCGGATCAAATATGCAGGAGCTTTTAAAATCAAATACAAAACCAAATGGAGGTGTAGTTTTTGCATATCATGTTTCAGATCCTGAAAGATATGGGGTGGTTGAATTTGATGAGAATTTTAAAGCAATTTCAATAGAAGAGAAACCAAATGACCCAAAATCAAACTATGCTGTACCCGGTTTATATTTTTATGATAACTCTGTTGTAAAGATAGCTAAGAATATTAAACCAAGTACACGTGGAGAATATGAAATTACGGATGTCAATAGGGTCTATCTTCAAAAAGGACAATTGAAAGTTGGTATACTGAGTAGGGGTACAGCTTGGCTGGACACAGGAACTTTTAATAGTTTAATGCAAGCAGGACAATTTGTGCAGGTTTTAGAAGAAAGACAAGGACTTAAAGTAGGATGTATCGAAGAAATTGCCTGGAGACAAGGATTTATTGATGATAATCAACTTGAAGACCTTTCAAGGCCATTACTGAAATCAGGGTACGGAACTTATTTATTAGATTTTCTAAAACAAAAGAAAAAAGGTGTTAAAATTTAATTTGAACCTCTAATTAATTATTTAAAACCTTTAATTTGTATTTTTGTATACAGTATAAATATTACAAGATTTAAATAAAGTTCAATTGAATACAGATAAACCAAATAATGTAACTTCTTTGTTATATAAAACTTTTTCGCCAAGAAATCTTAGGGCAAACATCAATAATCTGAGCTATCTACCTAGGTGGATTATCATTGCTATTGATGTGATTGTTTTATTTTTTTCATTTTCATTTACTTATTTATTATTTGAGGGTACTGCAATAGGTTATATTATTACGTCACATGATTTTTATTTTGTCACAAGTTTAATACTAGTGAATATATTTTTCTTCTGGCTTTTTAGAACCTATTCGGGAATTATTAGGCATTCTTCTTATATTGATGCGATAAAACTGCTTTTTTCTCAAATGTCAGTTTTAGTTTTCTTCTTGTTTATAAATTTAGTTTTTGAATTGTATACAGGACATAAGGCTTTTTTAAATACGGCTCTATTTATTAATCTAGTTTTATCATTTTGTGGCCTTTTTCTATATCGTGTTGTAGTAAAACAAACATTTGAAATGTACTTTTCTGAAAAGGCTACAACTAAATTAGTTAGAACAGTCATTTATGGTACAGATGCAAATGCAATTTCAGTAGCCAATGCTCTTAAGTTTGAAACACCTTCACGATTTAAAATTGTTGGATTCGTTGACAAGAACAACCAGAATGCATCAAAACGTATGCTGGATCTCCCTATTTTAATTTTAAGAAAAAAACTTCCTGCATTAATGAGATCTGTAGCGGCAGAAGGAGTTATCATCGCAGATAAAAGTTTGAGCAAGGAGGAACAATTAATTATAGTAGATCAATGTTT
This sequence comes from Flavobacterium sp. SORGH_AS_0622, assembly GCF_030818825.1. Classification (NCBI taxonomy): domain Bacteria; kingdom Pseudomonadati; phylum Bacteroidota; class Flavobacteriia; order Flavobacteriales; family Flavobacteriaceae; genus Flavobacterium; species Flavobacterium sp. SORGH_AS_0622. The sequence continues at coordinate 4,460,408 of NZ_JAUTAX010000001.1, read as the reverse complement.
AGAATTTAATTACAGAGTCTATACAGTTCCATTAATTTCGGATTGGGAAAACCAAAAGGAAATTTCTCAGAAGGTAAAAAATATTCAGATTGAAGATTTATTGGAAAGAAAGCCAATTGTTTTAGATAGTAAATCAATTTCTAAGCAATTAAAAGATAAAACAATCTTAATTACTGGAGCTGCTGGATCTATTGGTAGTGAGATCGTAAGACAGGTATTGAATTTTAATCCTAAAACTGTAATTATTTTAGATCATGCTGAAACGCCATTACATAATTTATGTTTGGAAACACAGGCCATGAATTCTTCTACAAAAATAATAGCCGTAATTGCAGATGTAAGAAGCAAAAAAGCATTAGAAAAAGTTTTTAAAAGTTATAATCCGCATGTAGTTTTCCATGCCGCTGCTTATAAGCATGTGCCTCTTATGGAAGAGAATCCTGCTCAGGCAATTCAAACCAACATAAAGGGGACAAAAAATCTAGCAGATCTTGCATGTAAATACCGTGTGAAGAAATTTGTAATGGTCTCTACAGATAAAGCTGTAAACCCGAGCAATGTAATGGGAGCAAGTAAGCGTATTGCTGAAAAATATGTACAATCTTTATTCTTGAAAAACCAAAAAGAAAACGTAGAAGGCGGGACGAAATTTATCACGACACGTTTTGGAAATGTTCTAGGGTCAAATGGTTCTGTCGTTCCTTTATTTACAAAGCAAATTGCCGAAGGTGGACCAGTTACTATTACTCATCAAGATATTATTCGATATTTTATGACAATTCCTGAAGCTTGTCAACTTGTATTAGAAGCTGGAGCAATGGGTAACGGAGGTGAGATTTATATATTTGATATGGGTAAACCTGTCCGTATAATTGATTTGGCTAAGAAAATGATCAAATTGGCTGGTTTTATACCAGATAAAGAAATAAAAATAAAAATTGTAGGTTTAAGACCTGGTGAAAAGTTATACGAAGAATTATTAAATGATACTTCGAAGACTCTTCCAACATATCATAATAAAATCATGATTGCTCAGGAAATACAAGATGAGTATGAAAATTTACATAATGATGTTGATGAACTTATTGGAATTGCCGATTTTTATGAAAATGACGACATAGTATCTAAAATGAAAAAAATTGTTCCAGAGTTTAAGAGTATGAATTCTACTTTTGAGGTTTTAGATAAGTAATATTAAAATAAAATATCAACAAATATAATCAAAAGGTGTTTTTAATAAACACCTTTTGGTATTTTTAAACAAATTCTAAAATGTTAAAAATCTTGTTAATTTTATAAAAACAAGACATTGTAGTTCTTTTTAAATGGATTCTAAAAACACAAATAACTGGTTGTTTGAAATAACACCCAAGAATAAATTTTTCTCCTTAAACTTTAAGGAGATTTGGCAATACCGTGATTTATTAATGCTTTTTGTAAAGCGTGATATAATTACAGTTTATAAACAGACTATTTTAGGACCGCTTTGGTATCTAATACAACCTTTGTTTACTTCTGTAACTTTTACCATCATATTCAATAATGTCGCTGGAATTAAAACTGGAACTATACCGCCATTCTTATTTAATCTTGCAGGAATTATGGTCTGGAATTATTTTACAGCTTGCTTTACAGGAACATCAGATACTTTTAAGTCTAATGCAGGAATATTCGGTAAGGTTTATTTCCCCAGAATTATTACTCCGTTATCTATAGTGATTTCGAATTTAATCAAATTTGGAATTCAATTTGGAATATTTATTTTCTTTTACATTTTCTTTTATTTTCAAGGAGCACATTTACAACTAAATATATCTATATTATTTTTCCCAATTTTAATTTTATTTATGGGAATTTTAGGGTTAGGTTTGGGGATGATGATTTCTTCAATGGTTACAAAATATCGAGATTTAAATAATTTAGTGGGTTTTGGTGTTCAGCTTTTAATGTATGTATCTGCAGTGATGTATCCAATGGAATTGATAAAAGAAAAACTCCCAAAATTTGGTTGGATCGTTGAATACAATCCATTAGCTTATGTAATAGAAAGTTCTCGTTATATGCTATTGAATATTGGCAGTTTGTCAATTTTAGGTTTAATGTATACAATGATAATTACAATTATTTTTTTCTTTATTGGATTACTAATTTTTAATAGAACAGAAAAGAGCTTTATAGATACCGTATAATGAAAGATATAATATTAAAAGCCGAAAATATTTCTAAACAATATCGTTTAGGACAGGTAGGAACAGGTACTCTGAGTCATGATTTTAACCGATGGTGGCATAAAATTCGAGGAAAAGAAGATCCGTATTTAAAAGTAGGAGACACAAATGATCGTAGTACAAAAGGAACTTCAGATTATGTTTGGGCTTTGCAAGACATTAATTTTGAAGTTGAACGAGGAGAAGTTTTAGGGATTATTGGAAAGAATGGGGCTGGAAAGTCTACACTTTTAAAAATTCTGTCAAAGGTTACAGCGCCAACAACAGGAAGTATTAAATCTAGAGGACGTATTGCTTCTTTATTAGAAGTTGGGACAGGATTTAATGGAGAAATGACAGGACGAGAGAATATATTTCTTAACGGTGCCATTTTAGGAATGACCAAAAAAGAAATTACTTCAAAACTTGATGAAATTATCGAGTTCTCAGGATGTGAGCGTTATATAGATACGCCAGTAAAAAGATATAGCTCTGGGATGACAGTTCGTTTAGCATTTGCTGTTGCAGCTTTTTTGGAACCTGAAATTCTAATTGTAGACGAAGTCTTAGCTGTCGGCGATGCAGAATTTCAAAAGAAAGCAGTTGGAAAAATGCAAGAAATTGCAAAGGGAGAAGGAAGGACTGTTTTATTTGTTAGTCATAATATGGCCGCTGTGCAAGAATTATGTAGTAAAATTATAGTAATGAATCAGGGAGGGATTGAATTTGAAGGAAATGTTGAGAAAGGGATTAATTTTTATTTGTCTTCTAAACTTCAAATAGCTCCTTTTAAAGAATTTATATTACCTGAATTATATAAAGCCAAAATAAACTATTTTGAAATTTTAAATGATAAACGAGAATTAATGACCCAGTTTTCATCAGGGGAACAAATCATTTTTAGAGTTTCAATAAATATAAAATCATTAATCAGAAATCCAACATTTAGTTTGAGATTAAGTGATTTATCAAATGTAAATATTATTACTTGGAGAAGTAACGACTACATAGAAGAGCCTTTGCCTAAAAATAAAGGTGGTCATATGATCATAGAAATTAAAACTCAAAATTTGTACTTATTAGATGGAGTATACACCATTTCAATTAGTGTACTTGATGGTAAAGAACTGCTTGATTTTCATGAGAAATTTCTGGAATTTGAAATTTTTCCTTCTAAGCCAAATAAAGATTTTCATTTTATTACAAAAGAAAAATCATCGAAAAGTTTAATATTTTATCCTGCTGAATGGAATGTCAATTAAGGACAAGATTCTTCGATTTATTCAAAAAAAGGAAAATTCTAAAAAGAATTAGAAATTATCAGATAAAAGAAATTTCTAGAATAGCTGTTATTTATTATATCCCGAAGACCAATACCGAAAAATATAATAATTGGAGCGATGGTTTTACAAGTGCAGTAAAATTACTTGATGATGAATTTAATGTTACTTGGATTAATCTTGCAGATCAAAAGCCAACGGCAACAGATTTAAATGCTTTTGATTTTTTGATTGTAAAAAGTTGTTGGAATTGGATTGTTGATCGTTATATTCGATCTCTTGAATGTTTAAATACACCACGAGGTATTATGATATCATGCTCAAAAAAAAGCATACAAAGAGAATGGATGTTTTTTTACGATATTTTGTGGTACGAGACCAATTGGTATAAAGAATATATTGCTGCTCATCCATATGTGTATCATGCTTTTGGAATAAATTCTGAAGTATTTCATAATAGAAATTTAGATAAAATATATGATGTAGTAAGCATAGGAGCTTTAACAGCGTATAAAAGACACAATGAAATTCTTAAAATACCAGGGCAAAATAAACTAGTAATAGGAAATAAGAATGAAAAAGATTCCCAACAGATTATTGATGAGTTGGAAAAAGAATCGGTTAATGTCTTAGATTATGTTTCCCAAGAAAAATTATCAATAATTTTAAACCAAACGAAATTAGTTTATATCCCAGCGGAAGTAGATGGTGGAGGTGAAAGAGCAGTTCTTGAAGCGCGAAAGTGCGGTGCTGAAGTTCTAGTTCAAAAAGATAATCCCAAGCTGGAGGAACTGTTAAAAGGAGAAGTTTGGGATCAATTTTATTATTCAAATCAATTGAAAAAAGGAATTTTTGATATCCAAAATAAGCTCTCATGAATTTAATCTATTTTAAGACACAAGTTGGAAATTTTGGCGATGATTTAAATCCATGGATTTGGGAAAAACTTTTTGGGGATTTTGAATCTTATGACAAGAATATAGATTTTGTCGGGATTGGTTCTATATTAGATGGAAGACTAAATAAAGGAAATCAAGTAAAGGTGATTTTTGGATCAGGTATTCGGGATTTTCAGTTTACTTGTAATGAAAATATAGATATAAGATTTGTTAGAGGCCCAATTTCTTCTAAATACTTAAACAATGCAACTTATATTACAGATAGCGCTTACTGTTTAGCTTTACTCGAAAAGAATTATAGTAATCAAGAAAAAAAATATAATTGTTCAATTATTCCTTATTTTAGACATATTAAAATAATAAATTGGAAATTATTTGAAAAGTTGACAGGTATACATGTTATTTTACCTAATAATACAATTGAAAATATACTTGAAGAAATAGGCGCTAGCAAAAAAATTATTGCAGGTGCTATGCACGGGGCAATAATTGCAGATATCTTAAGAGTTCCTTGGAAAAGATTGAGATTAGGTAAACATGGTTATGAAAGTCTTTTAACATCTGAAATTAAATGGTGTGATTGGCTTTATTCAATGGAAATCTTTGAAGAAATTGAAATACTAGAAATCAATGATAAGCTATTTAAAAATTCAAGAATTGCAAACTTCGTTTCTGGAAGAATTCAATTTTTTGAACTATTAAAAAAGATTAATTCTAAAGGGAAATTTTATTTGTCTTCAAATAAAGTTTTTGATTGTAAGATTGATCAATTGAAAAAAGAAGTTGAAAGGTTTATTTTTGATTATAAAAGATGAAAATTTTTTTGCCATTTCCCAAAGATGCAAACAATTATTTTGATGAAATAATTAAATATAGCGCATCAGAATTTGTATTTGATCATTATTTAAATTATGATTCTTCATTCGAGATTGTAAATATTCATTGGCCTGAAAGCATTTTTAATTGGAAGTCGTTTTCTCTCGAAGAACTAAATAATTTTGAGAGAGCTTTTTTATATTGGAAGAAACATTCGAAAATTATTTATACAGTTCATAACCTAAAACCCCATAGTGAATACAATATAAATCATAAAAGATTGTACAAACTTGTTACTGAAAATGCAGATGTATTTATTCATTTAGGAGAGTATAGTAAGGAAATGTTTGAAAAACAGTATACAAATGCTGTTCATTACCTTGTTAGGCACCCGCTATATATCAATTCCTTTTCTGTATTTAATGAATACGAGGCAAGAAACTTGTTAAAAATCCAAAGTGATGCATTGGTGATTATTGCACCTGGGAGAATTAGAAATAAAGCTGAAAAAAAAATGATTATGACGGCTTTTGGAGCAATCAGAAATAAAAAGAAAATACTAATTGTTCCGAATATGTACAAAAAAAATATCTGGAACAAGCTTCCTGGATATTATAAATTTAAAAAAATATTTAGCAGACCAATCCTAAAAAAAAGTATAGATCCAAAGTTTTTTTTTCGAAACGAGTATCAAAGTCATCTAGAATTAGCATTAATGATGTCTGCTGCAGATCTTGTATTTGTTCCCAGAATAGAGATTTTAAATTCTGGAAATGTTTTTCTTGGACTTACTTATGGAAAAATGATTGTTGGACCAGATCAAGGAAATATAAAAGAGCATTTAGAAATGTTTGATTTCCCTATTTTTAATCCTCACTCTCCTAAATCAGTAAAAAAAGCAATCATTGAGGGAGTGAAAATGTTAGAGAAAAAGAATCATAAAATTAATTCAATAGCTCTAGAAGCTTTTTATCCAAATAACGTAGCTGCTCAATTCGATAATTTAATAAAAAAAATTGCTTCGGGAATATAATAACTCTATGAACTCAGTAAAGGTTTCTATAATAATTCCAACCTATAATCGTGCACATATCATTGCAGAAACATTAGATAGTATTTTTACACAAACTTATCAAAATTGGGAATGCATTGTTGTTGATGATGGGTCAACAGATCACACAGAAGACATAATTAATAAATATTTAAGTAAAGATAACCGTTTTAAATTTTATTATCGTCCAGATAATCATTTAAAAGGAGCTAATGCCTGTAGAAATTTAGGGTTAGAGAAAAGTAAAGGTGAATATGTAATGTTTTTAGATTCTGATGATATTTGTGAATCTTTTTGTCTGGAAGAAAGAGCTAGCATAGTAGTCGATGATCTTTCCATAGATTTATTAGTTAGGGATACTGCTTATTTTATTGAAAATGTAAAACAATCATTTTCTATTAATAAAGATCCAGAAATAAAGAACAGTGGAGATTATTTAAGTATGTTTTTGAGCTATAGAATTCCCTGGCCCATAATGGCATGCTTCTATAAAAAAAGTAGTATTACAAATTGTAAGTTTGATGAAAATTTAAAGCGTTTTCAGGATTTAAGTTTTAATATTAAAGTACTTTCACAGTCTAAAGAGATAAAAATATACAGAGATTTTAAAATAGATAATTATTATCGGCAGGATGATGAAAAGGTTTTAAAGAATAACTTTATTGGTAATATGTTAGAAGCCCTTATTGTATTCAATAATATACATTTGCATCTAATATCCAATGTAAACCATAAAGAAGATTTACGAAAATTTAACTGTAAGATTATCCTTGAATTTGTAATGCCTTATTTTGAAGAAAACAAAAAGGAATCGAATGCAATTTTTAAATGGTACTTAAAATCAAAGTTGTATAGCTTTAAGCAAAAAAGATTTCTATTTAGTTTAATGTTTTTTCTTAATAGCAAGCTATTTAAAATTAAAGGAATAGGCATGAATGCATTTAGAAATCATTTGAAAAAAGTTATTAATAATTAATTAATGGAAACAGTCTTAGTATCAGTAGTTGTTCCTTGTTATAAACAGGCTCATTTTTTAACAGAAACCCTGCAGTCAGTGCTAGACCAAACTTATAATTATTGGGAATGTATTATTGTTAATGATGGGAGCCCCGATAATACTGAAGAAATTGCTTTAGATTGGTGCGGTAAAGACAGCCGATTCAAATATCTTTTTAAAGAGAATGGCGGGTTATCAAGTGCAAGAAATGCAGGGATTAAAATTTCTAATGGAGAATTTATTCTAGCCCTCGACTCAGATGATATTTTGCATAAAAATTATTTATTAAAATTAGTGCCAGAACTGCACAATGATGAATCTCTAGCGATAGTGTCCAGCTATAGAGAATTTTTTAGAGACAACATAAACAATGTTTTTTATAAAGAAAAAGCTAAAGGTTCCAATTGCAATGATTTAATGTATGAAAATATTTTAACGGCGTCTTCTTTATACAGAAAAAAATGTTGGGAAGAAGTTGGCGGTTATGACGAGAACATGAAAAAAGGCTTCGAAGATTGGGAGTTTTGGATTAATATTACAAAGAGAGGTTGGAAGTTCAAATTTATAGAAGAGTTTTTGTTTTTTTACCGTAAATCGAAAAAATCAATGCTTACCGACACTTTAGCGAATCATGTTGAAAGCAATATAGAGTATGTATATACAAAGCACAAAGAAATTTATATTGAGAATTTTGATATGACTTTGTATTATTTTATTTTTTTATTAAAACGATATAAAACAAGCGAGCAAAAAATTAAAAAATCTCTAGAATATAAAATCGGCAGGATTATAACTAAGCCTTTAAGATTTTTTAAAAGTAAACTGAAATTATATAAATAACCCCAAATTTTCGACTTCATTACTAAATAAAACTTTATGATTTCAGTTGTTATCAGAAATAAAAATCAGGCAGAAGCATTATCATTTTTATTGAAAAATTTAACGGAAAGATATGCTGATGATATTCATGAAATTATTGTAATTGACAACTTATCAACAGATAGAAGTAAAGATGTTACTGAGCAGTATAAAGGCAGATTTGTTTCTATTAAAAACTTTAGTTACGGAGGCAGTGCCAATTTAGCTGCAAAGGAGGCAAGTCAAAAAATTGTCGTAATTTTTAGTGCTCATTCTTATCCGGTCAGCCATGACTTTTTTAAACTTATAAAGTCAAAATTTCTTCAAAATCAGAATCTGGCAGGTTTAAGATGTCTCCATAGTACAAACGATTATAGGAATTTTATAAATAATGTTTCAGCTAAAGTTGATCCAAACAAATCGGGACTGATTTTTTCAGGATCCGCTTTTAATAGAGATGTTTGGGAAAAACATAATTTTAGAAATGACGTAGCCACTTTTGAAGATAAAGAATGGTCGAAAAGAGTTTTGGCCGAAGGTTATGATATTGAATTTGTTGAATCGATTTTTCATTATGAAATCAAAAGAACCAGAAAACAAGTTTTTTTTCGATTTAAGAATGATATGATTGGCAATTACCAGCTCTGGCATATAGATATAAAATTTTTATCTGTCCTTAAAGGTCTCATTGGCTCTTTGTTTTTTTTAATAAAAAATTTTATAATAGATTTATATTATGCGTTTTTAAGATTCTGTTTTGCGATAAAATTCATTTTAAATAAGCCAAAAAAATTCTAGAAGTTGATATCAATTGTGCTAACCAATCGAAATCGCGATTTAAACATTGTGAAGAAATGTTTAGACTCGCTCAAAAATCAGTCTAATGATCAATTTGAATTGTTTTTTGTAGATTATGGTTCTGATAAAAACTATTTAGTCAGTTTAAAAGAATTGGTACATTCTTATTCTAAAATAAATTTTATTGACTGTCCAGTTTCAAGACAGCTTTGGAATAAATGCAGAGCCATTAATATTGCCCTTAAACAATGTAAGACTGACTTCTTTTTCGTTGGAGATATAGACATGATCTATCATCCTAATTTTGTAAACAGACTTTTTGAACTTAAAAATGAGAAGGCAGTAAAATATTTTCAAGTTGGTTTTTTAGATAAAAATCAAGGTCATCAAAACGGTTCATTTGAAGAATACAAAATTAGTTTTAATTCGACAGAGAATGCTACGGGCATGACTTTGTACCCAACGGATTTGCTTAAGCAGATAAACGGATTTGACGAATTTTACCATGGCTGGGGATCAGAAGATACAGATATGCATGTCAGGTTAAAAAATCTGGGCATATCAGTTGAATACTATGATAAGGAAATTTTGATGCTGCATCAATGGCATCCTAAAGTTTATCGTTCAGTTCAAAATAAAACAGGTTTTCATACTTCATTAGAAAAAATTAATTCTAGATATCTTTTACAAGCCGATAAATTAAAAAAAAGCAAGGCCAATCTTAACTTTGATTGGGGAGTAATTCCGAATCCGGATGATTATCAATCTTTGGAGAATCCTAATGTTTTTATTTCCATAACAAATGAAAAAGCGGCAGTCGATGCTTTGCTTCGAGGCACGTTGATTGATTTGAAAAATTCAATTGCAGAAATCGAAATCAAAAAAACTGTGAATGAGAATAAAACGAAAAACTTAATCAAAAGATTTATAGGGAGAAAGTATACGGAATACTACGATTTTCAAATAATAAACAATTTGCTTTTAGAAGTCATAATTTCATTTTGCAGAAATGCACCATATCAATATTTTATAAATGAAAACAAAATTTGTCTAAAAATAAAACTATAATGATAGAGAAAATACTAAAAATACTGAAGGGCATAAAAAATATAGATTCGAGAGTACATAAAATTGAGGAATCAACCAGCCAAATCAGAAATGAGAAAAAATCTGATATTGAAAGATGGCAGGACAAAAATGAATTATTTATAGATTGGAATGAAAGAACGGCAATTCTAGGAGATTTTATTGCGCTTGATTCAGATATAATTGAATTTGGCGCTGGTAATATGTTCTTAAAAAAATATCTTTCAAACTATAGAAGTTATACGCCCTCTGATATCGTAAAGAGATTTGATGAAACCGTAGTTTGTGATTTAAACGGGACAATAGATATCGATTTTTCAAAATATCAAGCAGTGGTTTTCAGTGGTGTTTTAGAATATGTTTATGATATTGATAGGGTTTTCGAAATTATTTCTAAAGACATTAAACAAGTTGTTGTTTCTTATTGCTGTTCTGATATTGTTACATTGACAAGAGAAAAAAACGGTTGGCTAAGTGATTATACATACAACGAACTGATTGAAATTTTTAAAAAATATAATTTTGAAATTATAAATTATGCAGAGTGGAGAAAGCAGTCAATTTTTAATCTGATAAAGAAATCAAATACTTCGGGATCACAAAACTAAGTATTAGTCTGAAACAGACTAATTTTTTTAAATAATAAAGTTATGAAAAAAACAGCCATAATTCCACTTCGTAAAAATTCAAAAGGGATCCCAGGAAAAAATAAAAAGAAGATGCTTGGAAGACCACTTTTTTCATGGGTTCTAACAGAAGCTATTTTCTCAGAATTAGATGAAGTTTACATTTTTACAGATGATCAAGAAATTATAGATTATATTAAAAGAGAATATTTTTGGACCCCAAAAGTAAAAACTCTTTTACGAAATGATGAAAATGCTTCTGATACAGCATCTACAGAAAGTGCTATGCTCGAATTCGCAGAATTGATAAATAATGATTTTGATATTTTATGTTTATTACAGGCAACCTCACCAATTACAAAAGCTCAAGATATTAATGCAACGTTAAACGAAATTCTTGTTCATAAAAAAGAATCGGCTTTGACAGTCGTAAATACACATCGATTCACATGGAATTCAGATGGAACTCCTCAAAATTATGATGTTTTTAAAAGACCAAGACGCCAAGATTTTGATGGATTGTTGATTGAAAACGGAGCCGTATATGCAACAAATAAAGAAGCTTTTTTAAATTCAAAAAATAGAGTTAGCGGTTCAATTGGTCTAGTAAAAATGGACGAAGAGTCTCTTGTAGAGATTGATAGTTTGTCAGATTGGGATATTATTGAAAAACTCTTGGCAGATCGTCAGAAGAAAAAGAAAGTACACCAACGTATTGACTATTTGGTTTTAGATGTTGATGGCGTTTTTACAGATGGATGTGTTTACTATGACGCAAATGGCGAAATGGCAAAAAAATTCGACATGCGCGACGGAATGGGATTAGAAATATTAAGACAAAATAATATTGAAGTTGTGGTAATGACCTCAGAAAATTCTGAGTTAGTTGCGCAGAGAATGAAGAAATTGCAGATTAAACATACTTTTTTAGGAATAAAAGATAAGTTTTCGTTTTTAACACATTTTCTTTCCGAGAGAAATAGTAGTTTTGGCGCCGTTTCATATGTGGGCGATGATGTAAATGATTTGGCCAATATTTGCAGTGTCGGATGGTCGTTTACACCTGCAGATGCAATAGAAATTGTTAAAGCAAATGCAGATTATATTTTGACACATCAATCTGGCGCTGGTGCAATAAGAGAAACTTGTGAAATTTTAATAAAGTACAACAAACGTTATGAAGGAATTTAAGAAACCTTATGTGATTGCAGAAATTGGATGTAATCATAAAGGTGAAATGGAAATAGCCAAAGAGTTAATTAAAATAGCCAAAATCTTCGGGAACGCAGATGCAGTTAAATTCCAAAAGCGTAATAATAAAGAGCTTCTAACAGAAGAACAATATAATGCGCCACATCCAAATTTCTCTAATTCATATGGTGAAACTTATGGAGAACACAGAGAATTTTTAGAATTTGATCTTGAGCAGCACGGAGAATTAAAAACGTATTGTGATGAAATCGGAATTACATATTCCACATCAGTTTGGGATACAACATCTGCAAAAGAAATTGCTTCGTTAAATCCAGATTTTATTAAAATTCCTTCTGCCTGCAATAATAATTTTGAAATGCTGGGCTGGCTAAGTGACAATTATTCAGGTGAGATTCATATTTCTACTGGAATGACTACTAAAGAAGAAACAGATACTTTAGTTGAATTCTTTACACAAAAACAACGAAACAAAGATTTAGTTTTATACAATTGTACATCAGGATATCCCGTTCCTTTTGAAGATGTATGTCTTTTGGATATTAATATTTTAAAACAAAAATACGAACATAAAGTCAAACATATTGGCTTTTCAGGACATCATTTGGGTATTGCCGTTGATATTGCAGCTTATACTTTAGGAGCCAATATTATAGAAAGACATTATACTTTAGACAGAACTTGGAAGGGTACAGATCATGCGGCTTCTTTGGAACCAATGGGATTGCGTAAACTTACTCGTGATTTAAATGCAGTTTATCAGGCTTTAGCTTTTAAATCCTCTGATATTTTACCAATTGAACAAATTCAAAGAGATAAACTAAAAAACAAAAAGGTTTAATAATATGTTTTTCTCAAATACAATTAGGCTTTTTTGGTGGAATGAAAAAATCATTCAAGGTAAAAAAAGAGAAAATTATGGAGATCTTGTTGGAAAATATCTTGTAGAAAAAATCTCTTCAAAAAAAGTTGTTTTTGCGTGGCCAAAAAAGTTCTCATTGCTAGATTACATAATGCCAATTTATGTAACTGTCGGAAGTGTTTTGGCAAATGTAAATCATAAATGTATTGTTTGGGGAAGTGGAATTATAGATCAAAATATAAAAATAAAAAAGGCAGTTTTTTTAGCTGTACGAGGTCCGCAAACAAGAAAATTTCTTTTAGATCTTTCTTATGATGTTCCTGAAGTTTATGGAGATCCAGCATTATTATTGCCGAGATATTTTAATCCAACAATAGAAAAAAAATATAAATACGGTTTTATACCTCACTATAATGATTATAAACTAATTCAAAATTGGTTTACAGATAATCCAGAAGTACTGCTTATAGATTTAATGACAAATGATATTGAAGCAAAAACAATAGAATTTCTCCAATGTGAAAAAATTGTATCATCTTCCCTTCATGGAGTTATAGTAGCTCATGCATATAATATTCCCGCTGTTTGGCAGAAGTTTTCAGAAAAAGTATTCGGAGATGATATTAAATATCAAGATTATTTTGAATCTGTCCAGCTGCCTTTTGTTAAACCTGAAATTAGACTTGAAAAATTTTCTAATTCAGAATTAGAAAATCTTTTTAAAGAACTTCCGAATCTTCCTAAACGAGAAATTATAAATCAATTATGCGATGGACTTTTGAATGTTTGTCCTTTTAAAAAATAATACTTTATTAAACTGCAGATTTTTTTAGCCTCTTATTTTAAATGAAAAAAAACATATTTATCTTTTTGCCAGACGGCGTTGGACTTAGAAATTTTGCCTTAACTTCTTTTAAAGAAATAGGAGAGAAAAGTGGGTTTGATATTACTTATTGGAATAATACTCCATTTTCTATTACCGAAAAGTTAGGTTTCAAAGAGTTGCAGATTAAAGAGAAATCCCTACATCCTTTAACTTTGGTTTACAGTCGTTCTCGTAAAAGAATGGAGTTGAATTTTTTTGATAAAAAGTTTAATGAAGTTGTTTACAATACATATAATTTTCCTCAATCTTACAAAGGCCTAAATAATTTAGTTAAAAGTTTAATGGTAGATGCATTAACAGCTTTTGGATCTAATAAAAAAGGAATAAATTTTGTTCGAAATCAAATAAAAAAAGCAGAACGCACTACAAATAAATATAGAGAAAGTAAAAAACAGCTAGAAGCTCATAAGCCAGATTTTGTCTTTTGTACCAATCAGCGTCCAACACAAGCAATTTCATCAATTTTGGCAGCTCAAGATTTAGGAATCCCAACGGGAACGTTTATTTTTTCTTGGGACAATCTTCCAAAAGCAACAACTCTTGTAGAAACAGATTACTATTTTGTGTGGAGTGAATACATGAAAAAAGAGGTTTTAATGTATTGCCCATATGTAAATGAAAATCAAATTTTTGTAACGGGAACTCCACAATTTGAAAGTCATTTTGACAAAAGCCTTTTGCAGTCAAAAGAAGATTTTTATAAATCTCATAACCTAGATCCTAATAAAAAATACATCTGCTATTCTGGCGATGATATTGTTACATCTCCTTTAGATCAATATTATCTTGAAGATTTGGCATTGTCTGTTAAAGAGTTAAATAAGGACGGATATTCTTTAGGAATTATTTATAGAAAATGTCCTGTAGATTTTACAGATCGCTATGATGAGGTTTTAAAAAAATATAAAGATGTAATTACGAGTATAGATCCTTTATGGAGCCCAGTTGGACAAAGCTGGGATGAAATTATGCCTACTAAAGAAGATTTTGCACTGCAGGCTAATATTTGTGAATATACTGAATTCGTTGGCAACATTGCTTCTTCAATGGTCTTTGATTTTTCTGCTCATGATAAATCATGTCTGTTTTTTGATTACGAGCAACCTCAATTAAAAAAAGGAATTCGAGATATCGGACAAAATTACAAGTATATTCATTTTAGATCAAAACCATCAGAAGATGCGGCTTTGTGGGTGAGAGATAAAAAAGATCTAACCTCAATTGTTAAAGATATAATTGATGGAAATATTTCTAGTGTAAAAGAAAGTAAAAAATGGTTTGAAATTATTGTTGGACCAAATCCTACGCAGGCTTCACAAAACATTTGGGAAAGCTTAAATGCCATTTTAACAAAGTAATATTTTATGTTTTTTAATTCTTTGGCATTTGCCATATTTTTACCAATAGTTTTTTTTCTTTATTGGTTTGTATTCAATAAAAACAAAAGCACACAAAATGCTTTATTAATTGTTGCGAGTTATTACTTCTATTCTTGCTGGGACTGGAGATTTCTTTTCTTATTAGTATTTTCTACTTTTTTAGATTATTTCACTGGAATTCAGATTGAAAAAAGTAATTCAGAAAAAAGCCGGAAATTTTGGTTTTGGCTTAGTATTTTAGTGAATTTAGGTTTCTTAGGAATTTTTAAATACTATAATTTCTTTGCAAATTCTTTTGCAGAAATGTTTACCGCTTTTGGTTTCAAAGCAAGTCCAATTTTATTAAATGTAATTTTGCCTGTCGGAATTTCATTTTATACTTTCCACGGATTATCTTATGTTATAGATATTTATTACAAAAGAATAAAAGCAGAATACAACTTTATTGATTATTCCTTATTTGTGAGTTATTTTCCGCTTTTAGTGGCTGGGCCAATAGAAAGAGCTACTCACTTACTGCCTCAGGTAAAAGTTAAAAGAGAGTTTAACTATGAAACAGCCAAAGAAGGAATTTATCAAATTATTTGGGGGTTAGTTAAAAAAGTGGTTATAGCAGATACTTGCGCAGTTTATGCAAATGCTATTTTTGACAATTATCCTTCAATGAATTCATTTTCTCTAATTCTAGGAGCCATTTATTTTGCTTTTCAGATTTACGGAGACTTTTCAGGATATTCAGATATAGCACTCGGAGTTTCTAAATTATTTGGTTTAGATTTATTGCGAAACTTCAATTATCCTTATTTTTCAAGAGATATTGCAGAGTTTTGGCGTCGCTGGCATATTTCACTTTCATCTTGGTTTAGAGATTATTTATACATTCCTCTGGGCGGAAGTAAAGGCGGACTTTGGATGAAAATAAGAAATACTTTCATTATTTTTATTGTCAGCGGTTTTTGGCATGGAGCCAATTGGACTTATATCGTGTGGGGATTTATTAATGCTGTTTATTTCCTTCCATTATTATTATCTAATAGCAATAGAAACAATATAGATTCAGTTGTTTTAAAATGGAATTTAGATTCTATAAGAGTATTATTCAGCATACTTACTACTTTTTTATTGACTTGCGTTGCTTGGGTCTTTTTTAGAGCAAAAACAATTACGGATGCTGTTTTATATTTAAAACGAATATTCACCAGTCGAGATTTTGCTTTTCAGTATTTAGATAATGAGCGCTATAATTATGAATTATTGTTAATGATTGGTGTGTTTGTTTTGGTTGAATGGAATAACAGAATGAAAGTGGAACCCATTTCAGGAAAAAGAAGCTTGTTAAAAATGGCATTAGCAATTTTAGCCATTATCGCTTTTGGAACTTATTCTGATTATAAAGAATTTATTTATTTTCAATTCTAATGAAGAAGTTTTTACTCTATATATTCAAAATTTTAATTGTAACGATTTTGGTTGCTGTTCTTTTAGACGGATTATATACTTATGTATTTATGCAGTCAAAAAATAGAGGAAAAATCGAAGCCGTAGTAAATTCGAAAAAAGAAAAATATGATGTCGTTATTTTAGGCTCTTCAAGGGCTAATAATCATTTCGTATCACAAATGTTTGAAGAAAAAGGATTAAAGACCTTTAATTATGGAATGAGTGGTGGACATTTGTTTGAAGCTTCATTGATGTTAAAATTAATGATTGAAAGAAAATACGAAATCAAAAATGTAATTCTAGAGGCAGATCTTAATCTTTCAAACGATCAAGAATCTGAAGGAGTTGCAGCAAAATTTTTACCGTATATTCATTGTTCAAATGCGATAAAAGAACATTTTTTGACAGAAGAAAATTTTAATGAGTTATACTATATCCCTTTTTACAGATATATAAAATTCGATTCTAAAATTGGTTTCCGTGAAGTTTATAAAATCGCTGAAAATGAGAAAACAAATGCTTTAGATAATTTAGGATTTTATCCGTTAGAGAAGCACAAAAACGGAAATATGAAGAACAATATCGTCAATCTAAATCCGTTGCCTCATAATAAATACTATGAGGAGATTAAGCATATTTGTAAAAAAAACAACATAAATTTTATCGCAATTATGACACCAATGTGCGAAAATGTGGTTGGAATGAATTATTTTGATAAAGTAAAAAAAGCCTATCCTGAAATTCACAATTATGAAAATGTAGTGGTCGAAAATAAATACTTTTCTTCATGTGGACATATGACAAGTGAAGGCGCTAGATTATTTACTGGTAGAATAATTAACGATTTTTTCAAGAAGTAAAATTCCTTTTTTAGAAAACTACTGTAAATGATAACATTTAGTAAAATAGGGAAGAAAGGAAATTTAGGGAATCAGCTTTTTCAAATTGCATCCACAATTGGATTAGCGAATAAAAACAATCGCGAATTCTCTTTTTTACTTTGGAAATATCAAAGCTCATTTAAAAATAAATTACCTGTTTTAGCATCTGATCTGACAGATTTTGTAAATTTTGAAGAAGAAGAATACAATCATTATGAGTGGAATTTTGAAGCTAAGAACTATGATTTAAGTGGATGGCTTCAAACCGAAAAATATTTTGATAGAGAACTAACCAAACATTATTTTGAGTTTTCAGATTCTTTGGTAGAAAAAATAAGTTCACTGTATCACAAAGCTTTTGAAAAACGTACAATCTTGATATCTATACGCAGAGGAGACTTTGTCGATCATAAAGATTATTTTCAAACTCCAATAAAATATTACCTAAATAGCTTAGTTGAATTTTTTTCAGAATGGGATTCTTACAATCTTATTATTTTGAGTGATGACATAAATTATTGCAAATATCATTTTTCATTTTTGGAGAATGCTTTTTTTGGAGATGGATTAAATGAAGTAGAACAACTTTGTTTAGGTACTATGTGTAATGATTTTATAATTAGTAATTCTACTTTTTCGTGGTGGACTGCCTGGCTGGGAGAGAAAAGTGATTCAAAAATTATTCGACCTTTAAAAAATTTTGACGGACAGAAAGGCCTAAAACTAAACGACAAAGACTATTATCCTGAAAGATGGATAAAATACAATCATTTGGATCAAAAAATTCAATTGAAAGATTTAGCATTCATTATTAATGTTGCTAGGAATAAGGAAGAGCTGAAAATATATTTATCCAATTATTTTGACGCAGAGTTTGTCTCAGATGATAATATTCAATCTCCAAAAAATACTTTTGCAATAAATAAGGATTATTTTATATCTCCTGTTTTAATTTACTTTTCGTGGCTAAAAATTAAAAAATCAAATATCACTTTGGTGACTATTAACATAATCAAAACTTTTAAAGTTTCGAAAGCTTTAAATTATAGCGAATATTCAGTACAGAAAGATTTTGGTTTTTTCTCAAGAATTTTTTCATTTCCTCAATATAATAAAGAAAAGGAAAATTATAATAGTGGGATTTATTTAAAACAAACTAAACTTATAGATTCAAATGAAAGTTTAGTTAAAAATGAACTTTTACTATATTGCTCCGCGGTTAGATTTCTTAACATAGGAGGCTACGAATTTAGTTTTAAAAGGTTTCTAAAAAGAAAAGAAAATCAGTTGAAACGAAGCGTAAAGAAAATATTGAATATAAAAAAATGAAATCAAATTTACATGTTGCCTATATGGTATCTCACTATCCTCATAAAGCTTTCGGACATGATGGCGGAATAGGTACAAGCGTTTATACTTTAGTTGAAAAACTGAGAAAATCCAATGTGCAAGTTTCTGTTTTTGTATATGGGCAAAAAGAGAAATTTATTATAGAAGAAGAAAATGTTACCATTTATAGTTTAGATAATAAAAAAGGCAGGTTTTTTAATTTTTATTTCAATAGAAAAAAGATAGAAAATTTTATTAATAAAATTATTGAAGAAAAGAATATAAATATAATTGAAGCTCCTGATTGGACAGGAATTACAGCTTTTATGAATTTTAAAATTCCTTTGATAATTCGGTTTCATGGAAGTGATGCCTATTTCTGTCATTTAGAAAACAGAAAACAAAAACGCAAGAATTTCTGGTTTGAAAAACTGGCGATAAATAGGGCAGAAGCATTTATTGCTCCAACTAAATTTGCAGGAGAAGTTTCGAAAGATCTTTTTAATATAAAAGGAAAAGAAATTAAGATGATTCACTATGGTTTGGATCTTCAAAATTTTGAAAATGAAACACCAGAAGAGTTTGAAAAAGATTTGATTTTATATGCTGGTACTCTAATTAGGAAAAAAGGAGTTCTAGAACTTCCATATATTTTTAATAAAGTGCGTGAAGATTTTCCAAATGCCAAATTAGTTTTAATTGGCGGAGATTCTTTCGACTTACAAACAAATTCAAAATCAACCTGGGATTTGATGAAAAGCTTATTTACTGAAGAGGATCTGAAAAATGTAACCTATTTAGGTAAAATTCCATACAGTGAAATTCAAAATTATATTAAGAAAGCAAATGTATGTGTGTTTCCAACCTTTGCTGAAACTTTAGGAATGGTAACTATCGAATCTATGGCAATGCAAAAAGCAGTTGTTAATAGTGATATTGGATGGTCGCAAGAACTTATTGTAGACGAAGAAAGCGGCTTTTTAGTTCATCCTTCTAGTCATGATTTATACGCAGAAAAAATAAAGAAAGTTTTGAGTGATAATCTCTTTGCTCAAAAAATAGGTAAATCTGCAAGATTACACGTTGAAGAAAAATTTGATATAAATAATATTGTGATTGAAAATATCAACTTTTATCAAAAAAGATTAAACCTAAAAAAATAAAAAAGTGATAATTGTTTATCATCAAAAAAATAAGGTTGTTGAGGTTGAAACAAAAGACGCCAAAGTACCTTTTGAGAAGAATAGTATTACTGAAAACCTAATTGAGCTTGCAGAAAAATTTCCGCAAACTTTGATTATTTGGTGCCATATTTCATTCAGATCAAATCTTAATATTCTTAAATTTCAGAATATTTTTCATCATGAAAAAATAATGGCATCGTATAATTTGTCTTCAAATTATTTTATATCAAAGGAGATTGGATATGTTGAAACATCACCTTTTTTAAACATCAATAAAAAGGTAAATTATCCAACTTGGCAAATGAGCAGTCATGTTGGGGGAGTTCATGCTTCTATTTTATTGATGCTAAAAAATGAAGTGCAAAAAGATAAAAACTTTGATTATTTTTTAAACTCAATTGCAAAATTAGCAATGCCTCTGGGGCTGTTTTGTTATTCAGAGCCAATGTTAATAAAAGAGTTTTCAGAGTCATTATCAAAACAAAGTGAAAGTAAATTTCTTTTATTTCGATTTGTCAAACAGCATTATAAAACAAGCTGGGTTTTTTTATTGTTTTTGAATTTATTTCTTTATGAGCGAAAATTTACAGTTTTCCCTCTCTTATTTAGTTTGTTCTATAAAAAAAGAAATCTAGATAGCAGTATATTAGAACAAATTGAAATACAATCAAGCAAAAAAGTAGTAGAAAAAGGAACTTTAGATATTATAATTCCAACAATCGGACGTAAAAAATATTTGTATGATTTTTTAAAAGATTTATCATTACAAAGTTTTTTGCCGCAAAATGTAATCATCGTAGAACAAAATCCTGTTAATGAATCTGTTTCGGATCTATCTTATATAGAAAAAGAAAGTTGGCCTTTTTTTATCAAGCATATTTTTACTCACAAAACAGGTGCATGTAATGCACGAAATCTAGCTCTCAAACACGTAACTAGCGAATGGGTTTTTATGGCTGATGATGACATTAGAATTGATTATGGTTTTTTAAAGCAAGCTTTTGAACTAATCAAAAAAGAAGGTCTTGAACAGGTAACTTTTGGATGTTATGCGTCTGACTACCCGCAAAGTAAAAAAAACAAACAAAAATCTCAGTTCACTAGCTTTGGCTCAGGATGTAGTATTTTAAAAACGAAAAATATTGAAAACATCTCTTATAACACTAATTTTGAATTTGGTTATGGTGAAGATAGTGATTATGGAATGCAGCTCAGAAATTTAGGATTTGACATTACCTATTTGCCTAAGCCAGAAATAATTCATCTTAAAGCACCGATTGGCGGTTTTAGAGGAAAACTTACTCTTCCTTGGCAAGAAGATAAAATACAGCCAAAACCTTCTCCGACTGTAATGTTATATAATCTTTTAAATTTAACAAAGGAGCAGTTAAACAGCTATAAAACGACTTTGTTTTTTAAATTTTACAGTGTTCAAAAAATTAAAAACCCATTTAGATATTATGCTAATTATCAAAGGCAATGGAATAAAAGTTTATATTGGGCCAACAAACTAAATAGTCAAAAATGAAAGTTTCGTTAATTGTCTGTACTTACATGCGAGCTGAATCCTTACTTAAACTACTCGAATCGGTAAGCATTCAAGATAAATATCCAGATGAAATTTTAGTAATTGACGGATCATTAAATGATAAAACAGAATTTATTCTGAAGGGACATGACTTTCAAAACCTGAAATATTTTAGAGTAAAAGATGAAGATAGAGGGTTAACTAAACAACGTAATTTTGGAATTTCAAAAGTTGATCCACAATCTGAAATTGTTTGTTTTTTAGATGATGATACGATTTTAGAGCCTAAGTATTTTGAAGAAATTATTAAAACATTTCAAAGTGATGACGAAATTGTTGGAGTAGGAGGAGTTGCAGTTAATGAAAATAAATGGAAGATTCAAGAGAGAAATCATTCTTATAGCCGTAAAAAGTTTTATTTGTTTGAAGGATATTTTTATAAGGAAGGCTTAAGAAATGTTGTTAGAAATTATCTTGGTCTTGCTTCTAACCTTGGACCAGGTAAAATGCCTTTATACTCTCATGGAAGAACTTGCGGATTCCCTTTAACAGGAAAAACATATGAGGTTGACTTGCTAATTGGAATGTCTATGGCTTTTAAAAAAAGTGTCTTTGAAAAAATTAAATTTTCAAAATTCTTTGAAGGATATGGTTTATACGAAGATGCAGATTTTAGTTTAAGAGCTTTACAGTTTGGTAAAAATGTAATTAATACCAATGTAAAATTAAGTCATTTTCATGCTCCAGAAGGTAGGCCAAATCTATTTAAATATGGGAAAATGGTAGTTAGAAACGGATGGTATGTTTGGAGAATTAAGAATCCGAAACCAAATTTACTGGCACGATATAAATGGAATGCCATTACCATTTTACTCACAATAATTCGTCTCAGTAACACTCTAACAGAAAAGAATAAAAAAAGTGCATTTACTGAATCTTTTGGAAGAACTATTGGACTAATAGGTTTATTGTTTAATAAACCCAACGTTTAGATTTATAAATGAAGTTTTTAATAATAACTCACGTTGATCATATTGAGAAAGCCAATAATCTATATGGCTATGCTCCTTATGTTCGTGAAATGAATATTTGGCTTAAATATATTGATGAATTAATTATTGTCGCTCCTTTAAGCTCGAAGAGAAACTTAACGGAAGTTGATACTTTTTACAATTTTCAAAATATTGACTTTAGGGAGATTTCCAGCTTTAATTTTAAGAAGTTATCTGATGCTTTGATTTCTTTACTTAAACTGCCGATTATTTTTTGGAAAATTTTTTGGGCAATGAAAGAATCAGATCATATTCATTTACGTTGTCCGGGAAATGTCGGGCTTATAGGTTGTCTGGCTCAAATATTTTTTCCAAAAAAAATAAAAACAGCCAAATATGCTGGTAACTGGGATCCTAGAAGTAAACAGCCATTTTCATATCGTCTTCAGAAATGGATTCTTAATAATACATTTTTAACCCGAAACATGCAGGTATTGGTTTATGGCGATTGGGAAAAGCAGTCTAAAAATATAAAATCATTTTTTACAGCAACTTACTCAGAGTCGGAAAAAGAAATTATTACCAAAACAGGTTTAAAATCATCAATAGATTTTATGTTTGTTGGAAGTTTAGTTTCAGGAAAAAATCCATTGTATGCAATAAAACTAATTGAAAAGCTACTTGAAAAAGAAAGAAAGGTTATTTTGAATATTTACGGTGAAGGTTCAGAAAAAGAAAATTTGCAAAACTATGTTCAACAAAATCATCTTCAAGATTTTATTGTTTTTCATGGAAATGAAAGTAAAGAAACTATCAAAGAAGCATACCAGAAAAGTCATTTTGTAATATTGCCATCAAAAAGTGAAGGCTGGCCAAAAGCTATTGCAGAAGCCATGTTTTGGGGATGTATTCCAGTGGCAAGTAAAGTTTCATGCGTTCCTTCTATGCTTGATTTTGGAAATAGAGGTATTTTGCTAGAAATGGATTTAAATCAAGATGTAAAGCAGATCGAGAATTTAATCGCTGTCGAAAATAATTATAAGTCAAAAATTACATTGTCGCAGAATTGGTCACAGTATTATACTTTAGAACTTTTCGAATCCGAAATTAAAAAACTTTTGTTTAAATGAGAATTGTTCAAATTATTGATTCTTTGGAAGCAGGAGGAGCTGAAAGAATGGCGGTCAATTATGCAAACGGATTAGCTAAAAAAATAGAATTCTCCGGACTAATCGTATCTAGAAAAGAAGGTTTACTGAAAAGTGAAATAAATGAAAAAGTTTCATATCTCTTTTTAAAGAAAAGGAAAAAGATTGATTACAAGGCAGTTTTTAGACTTCGTAATTATTTAAAAAAGAATAAAGTTACATTCATTCATGCGCATAGTTCTTCTTTTTTTATTGCAGTTTTAGTAAAATTAACTTTGCCAAGAATCAAAATTATATGGCATGATCATTACGGAATTTCGCAGGATTTGTCTTCAAGGAAAAATTTAAGTTTAAAAATTGGTTCTATATTTTTTAGAGGTGTTATTTCAGTAAATTCAGATTTGAGAGATTGGGCGCAATCTTATTTATGGTGTTCAAATTTTATTTATTTACCTAATTTTATTATTGATTCTTTTGCGACTAAAGAGCGAGTTTTGTTAAAAGGTAAGGATGAAAAAAGAATTATTTGTGTGGCGAATCTACGACCGCAAAAAAATCACCACTTACTTGTTAACGCTGCCAATATAATTAGAAATAAATTTCCCGATTGGACCTTTCATTTATTTGGAAAGGATTTTCACGATACATATTCAGAAGAACTCAAAAAAAAGATCAACTTGTTAAAACTTGATGAAGTTGTTTTTTTATATAGTTCAACAGATAATGTTGATTCAGCAATTCAGCAATGTCAAATTGGAGTTTTGCCTTCTCTATCTGAAGGACTTCCTTTGGCTATTTTAGAATATGGACGTCATGCTCTTCCTGTAATAGCAACGAATGTTGGAGAGATCTCAAAAGTAATAATGTCACAGAAAGAAGGTTTAATAGTAGAATCAAATGACGTGATTCAATTTGTAGAAGCAGTTGAAAAACTTATTCTTAATGAAAATTTAAGAAAACAACTAGGAGAAACCTTAAATCATAAAGTCCAATTGAATTTTAGTGAAAAAAATATCATTGCAGAGTATCTTTTATGGTTGAAATCTTTAACTATTTTAGCTGTTTAAAATAATCCAGGGAATAAATGAAAAACAAAAAATGGTCTTATGAATTTCTTCTAATAATTCATGCAGCAATTGCGATAGTTGTTTTTGCTGTGCCTTTTTTATCCAAAATATACAGTTTAATAATTCCTATTGTTGGATTTTATATAGTTTATAAAACAAAAAACAAGAATAATGAAGTTTTATTAGTTACAGCTTATTTAGTTGGTGCTGAGGTTTTTTTAAGAATGACAGGTGGAAACTTTAACAATGAGTATGTAAAGTTTAGTGTGATTTTCTTCATGTTGATGGGGATGTTTTACAGTAATTTTTCTCGGAATGGATTTATCTATTGTTTTTTCCTAATTCTATTAATACCAGGTATTTTACTTACTGTTGCAGCCTCAGATCCTTCGATAGATATTAAAAAAGCTTTGTTTTTTAATTTATCAGGTCCTGTATGTCTGGCAATATCTGCAATATATACAATGAAAAGAGGGGATGCTTTTTTCTGATTTGCAAAATATCATGGTTGCACTGGGATTGCCAGTTGTAACCACAACCGTCTATTTGTTTTTATACAATCCAAGTGTTAAAGATGTGATAACAGGAACACAGTCAAATTTTGAAACTTCAGGAGGATTTGGTCCGAACCAAGTTTCAACCATTTTAGGATTAGGAATGTTTGTCTTTTTTACCCAATTCATATTGTTTTCGAAATCAAAAAGAGCAATACTATTAAATGGATTTTTATTGGTTTTCATAACTTATAGAGGAATAGTTACATTTTCAAGAGGCGGTATTATTACTGCTGTAGGTATGATTGTTTGCTTGTTATTTTTATTATACAGAAACTCAAATGCAAGAGGCAGAGGTAAATTTATTTTGATTTTCGTCGTAACCGCTTTAATGGGATTAGGTATTTGGACTTATTCTTCTATTCAAACTTCTGGATTGATTGAAAAACGATATGCTAACAAAGATGCTCGAGGAAGAGAAAAAAAGGACAGGTTAGGCGGGCGAGAAGAAATTATGGATGCAGAAATAAAGCTGTTTCTAGATGATCCAATTCTAGGTGTTGGGGCTGGATTAAGTAAATCCAGAAGGTTAGAGTATTTAAAAGAAGAAGCTGCGTCTCATAATGAAATTACAAGAATGCTTTCTGAACATGGTATATTTGGAATTTTTGGTTTACTAATACTATTTATAACTCCTTTTGTACTTTACATAAATAATCGACAGCACCTCTATTTTTTATCCTGTGTTGTTTTTTGGCTGTTAACTATCAATCATGCTGCAATGAGAATTGCTGCGCCAGCATTTATATATGCGCTGAGTCTTCTATCGGTAAAGATTAAAATTCCCGAAAAAGCAGAAAATTTAGTAGATTAGTTTAAAATTTTTTACAATACATTTGCCTCAAGTTTAAGCCCCTAACAAACTTTAAAAAAATGTTTTCAAAAAGAAAAATGCATTTTGAAATTTCAGAAAGAAAGGTTCTGCTTTGTCTTTTTGATGCAGTGTTTATATTTACAGCACTCTTTTTACTTAGTGTGCTTTTCGATTATCAGTATTACACTTTAAATGAAAAAAGATTTTATAAATCTTTTTTACTTATTGGTTACGTGTATGTTTTTGGAGCTATTTTTGAAATGTATAATCTCCAGACAGCAAGTAATCAATTTCAGATTCTGCGAAGTGTAATTTTAACTTCTCTTACCGCTGTTACTGTATATTTACTTACACCGGTTTTATCGCCAGAACTTCCAAAGCAGCGAGTAGTGATCGTAATCTTTTATTTTACTGTTCTAAGCTCATTACTTTTATGGCGATTTTTCTATGTGTATTTCTTGGCATCACATCGGTTTGGACAAAATGTAGTTTTAATTTGCGATCAAAATGAAGTCGACGAATTAGTTCTTGGACTTGAAAATGTCGATCCACATTATAAAATTATTGGTTTTGTAAATTCAGATTCTAGTTTAAATGAAGTATCAGATTTTCATTATGTAAAAGAAATAAAGAAAGAAGATTTAGAAGCATTTGTAACGCAGCATGATGTTTCTGAAATTATAATTGCATCACAAAAAACCGATGGTATCACAGCCGATTTATACCAGCAGCTGCTTCATTTGTTAGAAAACGGCAATGTTATTCGTGAATATACTCAAGTATATGAAAGCAAAACGCAGAGAATCCCAGTGCATTATATTGGGCGTGATTTCTACCGTTTTTTCCCCTTCAGCCGAAGTAATAATAATAGACTATATCTGTTGTTGATTCGTATTATGGAATTCTTTTTCTCTTTTATCGGACTTTTGTTTTGTGTGGTTTTTATTCCGATTATTTGGTTTTGCAATCTTTTAGGAAACAAAGGAAGTCTTTTTTATACGCAGGAAAGAGTTGGTAAAAACGGTGTTGTTTTTAAGATTTACAAATTTAGGACAATGACCGAGAATTCTGAAGTAGGTGGAGCAGTTTTTGCAGCCCATAATGATAAAAGAGTTACTCCTTTTGGTAAATTTATGCGAAAGTCAAGGATAGATGAACTGCCGCAGTTTATAAATGTTTTAAAAGGCGATATGGCAGTCATTGGGCCAAGACCCGAGCGTCCGTTCTTTGTCGAAGAAATTGCCAGTGTAATGCCTTTTTATGAAACACGCCATGTTATTAAACCAGGACTTACCGGCTGGGCGCAGGTAAATTATTCTTATGGAGAATCTATCGACGAAAGTTTAATTAAACTTCAATACGATTTATATTATATCAAACACAGGAGCGTTTTTCTCGATTTAAGCATCACTTTCAAAACCATTACAACAGTTTTGTTTTACCGAGGCCAATAATTTTTAAATTATAATCGGAATTGGCTTTTTGTTTCTGATTGCAGTTCTTACTAAAACTACAGCGCTGGTAATAATCAATGGCAGAGTAATAAAGAAATGAGCCTTATTAATCAAAAACAAAAAGTAGACTACTAAAAGAACGAAATTTATAAGTGAAAATCTATATGTCCATTTTTTGTTTTTGAAAATAGAAAACAGAACTAAAACCAATAAAAGCGGACTAAAAAGTAAAACGTTATAATTCATCGCCAGTTCTTGGTGAAAAGAATAAAATCCCATCACAACAAAGAAAATTCCCATTAAAGATAAAATCAGAAAATAGATTTTGTCTACTGTTTTGTTTCTTGCCAAAATCACAAAAAGCAAAATAAATAGATAAGTATAAATGTTATTCCACCATGATTTTGGAGTTTCTTTTGTAAATTCCAATAATGTTTTGCTTTTGCTAACTAATGGCTGATTTTGAAATGTAGTTTTTTCTAAGCTGTTTTTTAATTCAAAAGGAAGAAAAATTCTCGTTCCCATTTGGTCCACCTTCGTTCCGAAAATTATACTTGTTCCCAATTGATCGTAAAAATGTCCATCAAAATAAGGGAAAAGAATAGAACGATATGTTTTATCGGTATCTTCTTTTTTGGTGATAACATTTTGGTTTAATGATTTATTGATTACATCAACAACCATCGAAGTGCAATTTTTATCAATAAATTTATAAGTATAATATCTTTCTTCAGAGAATAAAGCCTTATTTAAATTGTCAAATAATTTTTGTTTTAAAGGCAGTGAAATTTGAAGATCTTGTTCGTAAACACTTCTTTTATCAGAACTGTATTCGTTTATAAAATCAGCATAAGGGTGTGTGATAATAAAATATTGTAAATCACCTTTAGCAAACTTGGCAACAAAATTTGGTGTTCTAAAATCAAAAGCACCATAGTTGTAAACAATATCAATATTATTTGCAGGATCAGCAACACGGATAGCTGTATGTCCAAAATAAGAATAAGTTTCGTTTCCAAGACCGCAAGTAAGAACACTTATTTTAGCATCTGGAGATAAAGGTAAACTCTGGCTAAAACCAATAAAACTTGATAAGAAGAATAAAATAAAAAGTGTTTTTTTGAAAATGACAGTTTTCATGATTTAATTTTTTTAAAAGATTTTATGGTTTTATAACTATCTAAAGATTCCTAAATCTACTTTCAACGAAAAAATATTAGAATACAATGCGGTACTTTGGTTTCCTAAATCTGTTAAGGCATAATCTATCTGAATGCCTTTGTATCTAAAACCAAGACCAATATTAGGTTGAAAATTTACTTTTTCAGTATTGTCCAACTGCGTTACATTTTGAAAATTTCCAGCGCCGGCTCTTACGAAGACCAAATCGGTGTAGCCAAATTCAAATCCAATTGCGGGATCTATACTTACTACTTTTGATGAAATGATATCATTCGTTTGTTCAAATCTCATATTTAAATTTGCAGAAGTAACCAAACTGCATTCATTGTGAAAATCAAATCTTTTTGAAACTCCTAATTGTGCTTTTGGCAACGTAATCTCTGTACTTTCTGGTAATGTGTTGTTTTCTCCTGGAATAGCATTTGCGATTTTTGCATATTCTTCTTCGTCAATATTCCAAACATTATAAGTTGTGGTAATGTCGCGAAGCATTAAACCGAATTTCCAATCATTTCTTTCAAACTGAAGTCCGATATCAAATCCAAATCCCCACGAATTGGCAAATTTCCCAATTATTCTTCGAATAACTTTTGCGTTAACCCCATATTGAAATCCCTCGACAGGAAGTTTTCTGGCATAAGAAAAAGTAAAGCCGTAATCTGCAGTAGAAAATAAGCTGATTCTGTTATAATCGATATTTCCTTGATTGTCGATTAATTGTGTGGTATCCATAATATCATCAACTCCAAAACGAATCATCGAAATTCCCCAAGCACTTCGTTCATCAATGGGACTTGCATAACCGATATAATCATATTGCGCAATATTGGCAAAATAACTCGCATGCATCAATGCAACTTGATGATCTTCAAGATGAGTCAAACCTGCTGGATTCCAGTAAACTGCATTAACATCATTTGTAGAAGCCGTTACCGTGCTTGACATTCCAAGAGCTGCTGCGTCTACTCCAATATTCATAAACTCATTCGAATATTTTCGAATAGTTTGAGCATATTGTGAAGTAAAACTCCAAAAGAATATAAATGCTAAAAGTTTTTTCAAAAGTTCTTTTTTTGCAGACTTAGGCCTGTTTTAATTTTTATCAAAAATATAATATTTTACTCATCTATTAAGTTCGTTCTCTTAAATATTCTAAAAGTCGAGCTGAGAAATAAAAAACTATGAGAAAAACTCGTTTTGCATCCAGTTATTATGCTAAATTTGTTCTCTGCCATTATCAAAATTTCAAACTATGAATATCAAAAAGCACATTCCAAATCTAATTACATTAATTAATCTTTTCTGCGGTTGTGTCGCAATTGTTTTTGTCTCTCAAGGAGATTATTTAATGGCTTTTTACATGGTTTGTTTAGGAATCTTTTTTGATTTCTTTGATGGTTTTTTTGCTAGATTATTCAAAGTTTCGAGCCCGCTTGGATTACAGTTGGATTCTTTGGCAGATATGGTTACAAGCGGTGTAACTCCAGGATATGTAATGTACAGCATGTTTGCTAATAGTGGACATGAATTAGGAACAAGCCCAGCGATTCCTTTTTTAGGATTTATCGTGACTTTGGGATCTTGCTATCGTCTGGCAAATTTTAATATCGATACACGCCAGACGGATTCCTTTATTGGACTGCCAACGCCGGCAAATGCATTGTTTATTTTAAGTCTTCCTTTGGTAATATCATTTTCAGATTCTCTGATGATATTAGAAATTTTAACTAATCAATGGGTTTTATTGCTTATAACATTATGCAGTGCTTATATTTTAAATGCTGAGATTCCGTTGTTCTCTTTAAAAATTAAAAAATTCAGCTTAAAAGAAAACGCACTTCAAATTGTGTTTTTGACAATTTCAGTGTTATTAGTTGTTTTGCTGCATTACATTGCAATTCCGTTGATTATTGTTTTCTACGTTGTATTGTCAATTATTAACAATCTGTTTTTGAAGAAGTAGTTCAATTTTCATGGCCAGAAAAACGACTTATCGTAAAACATATTCAAGGAAACCTGCTGGAAGATCATTTTTAAGCAGGCTTTTTCGAGGACTTTTATTAATTTTCTCCGCGCTTTTATTCATTGGAATCATTTATCATTATCGTAACGGATTGGCCTATTATTTAGGGTTTAAATCTGAAAAAGTTTTAGATGAAGACGCGGTTGACAAACATCTTTCTGATGTGCGAAATATTCGCGTTCTTGAAAATCATAAAGGAAAAGTTATTGGAATTGATGTTTCTGAATTTCAAGGAAAAGTAGATTGGGAAGAAGTTGAAATTTTAGACGAAAAATATCCAGTTCAATTTGTTTTTATTCGTGCAACAGCAGGAAATGATCGTGTAGACAGACAATTCAAAAAGAATTGGGAAGGCGCAAAAGAAAACAAAATTATGCGCGGTGCCTATCATTATTACCGCCCAAACGAAAATTCTATCGAACAGGCCGATCTTTTTATAAAAACTGTTAAGCTTCAAAAAGGAGATCTTCCGCCAGTTTTGGATATTGAAAAATTACCTAAAAATCAGTCTTTGGACAGTTTAAAAGTGGGTTTAAAACGCTGGCTGACTAAGGTTGAAAAACACTATCAGGTTCGCCCAATAATTTATTCTGGAGAACGCTATTATTCTGATTTTCTAAAAGAAGAATTCAGTGAATATCTTTTCTGGATTGCCAATTATAATTTCTACAGAGAAAAGATTGAAGATGACTGGCTTTTTTGGCAGTTTACAGAAAAAGCGTCTTTACCGGGAATAAAACACAGAGTGGATGTTAATATTTACAACGGCGATTTAGAGCAATTGCAGTTTATTACTGTCGAGTAAAAGGTGAAAAGTGAAAGGTAAAAAGTAATTTACATTTCACTTTTTACCTTTCACCTTTCACATATAATGTTCTTAAAACTCTAATTTTTTCTTACGAAGCTCAAAGTTTTGTCCTAGATAAACCCGGCGAACCATTTCGTCTTCTACCAATTCTTCTGGAACTCCTGCTTTTAGAATTCCTCCTTCGAACATTAAATATGTTTTATCCGTAATAGCTAAAGTTTCCTGAACGTTGTGATCGGTAATTAAGATTCCGATATTTTTGTTTTTTAACTGTGCTACAATTCTCTGAATATCTTCAACCGCAACTGGGTCAACACCTGCAAAAGGTTCATCCAATAAAATAAATTTTGGATCGGTCGCCAATGCGCGTGCGATTTCAGTACGACGACGTTCACCTCCAGAAAGTAAATCTCCTCGGTTGGTACGAATGTGTTCTAAACTAAATTCTTCAATTAAACTTTCCATTTTAGCAATCTGCTCTTCTTTAGAAAGTTTTGTCAATTGTAAAACACTCAAGATGTTATCTTCAATACTTAATTTTCTAAAAACAGAAGCTTCTTGTGCCAGATAACCAATTCCTTGCTGCGCACGTTTGTACATCGGATAATCGGTAATATTCAAATCATCAAGGTAAATGTTTCCCTGATTTGGTTTTACTAATCCAACAATCATGTAAAAAGACGTTGTTTTTCCCGCACCATTTGGACCCAAAAGCCCCACAATTTCCCCTTGATTTACTTCAACAGAAATTCCTTTTACAACACTTCTTCCTTTATAGGTTTTGATTAAATTATCGGCTCTTAGCTTCATTTTTTTTAATTAGATAATTTGAAAATTAGATAATGAGATAATGAAAAAACGATCTCAAATTCAATTTTATAATTTGATTTGAAAGACAAAATAAATTTAAAATAATCGATTTGATAAATCAATTAACAAATTATTGCGTTTTTCAAATTTAGAATTTGTGCTTGAAAATTAAATAATTAACGTATTTCAGGAGAAATTATCTAATTATCAAATTGGCACATTTTCTAATTATTTCCCTGCTTCTTCTAAAGCTTCCCAAAATTCGTAAGCTCTTCTTAAGTGAGGAATAACGATAGTTCCTCCCACAAGAGTTGCAATTCCCATCGCTTCCATCATTTCTTCTTTAGAAACACCTTCTTTATAACTTGTTTCTAAGTGATATTTTACACAGTCATCACATCTTAAAACAGCAGATGCAACTAAACCTAAAAGTTCTTTTGTTTTTACATCTAGAGCTCCTTGCGCATAAGCATTGGTATCAAGATTAAAAATTCGCTTTACAATTTTGTTATTGTCAGCAAGCAGTTTTTCGTTCATTTTA
Organism: Flavobacterium sp. SORGH_AS_0622; assembly: GCF_030818825.1. Taxonomy (NCBI): domain Bacteria; kingdom Pseudomonadati; phylum Bacteroidota; class Flavobacteriia; order Flavobacteriales; family Flavobacteriaceae; genus Flavobacterium; species Flavobacterium sp. SORGH_AS_0622. The sequence continues at coordinate 4,427,696 of NZ_JAUTAX010000001.1, read as the reverse complement.
GAACGATAGTCGTTAAATTCTTGAATGATATCAGACATTGTTTTCTTTTAATTTATTTCTATATACAACCTTCGAAATTAGGATACTAACCTCGTAAATAATTAACATTGGAATTGCCACAATCGTTTGGCTTACAACGTCTGGCGGTGTAACAATAGCAGCAATAATTAAAATAAGTATTACGGCGTATTTCCAGTACTTTCTTAAAAATTCAGGAGTTACCAAGCCTAATTTAGTTAAGAAATAAATGGCGATTGGTAATTCAAAAAATATGGCACTTCCAAGAATACTTGTTTTTACCATTCCCATATAAGATTCAAGTGTAAATTGGTTTTTTACAACATCACTTACAGAGAAAGTGGCAACGAAATTTACCGACATAGGAATTACGACAAAGTATCCAAACAATACTCCTAAAAAGAAAAGTAAAGAAGAAACAAAGATGAATACTTTTGCATTTTTTCTTTCTTTCTCATACAGGGCAGGGCTGATAAATTTCCAAATTTCCCACAATATGTAAGGAAAACTCAAGATAAAACCTGCCAAAAGACACATCCATACAAAAATATTGACCTGACCTTCCATTTCGGTATTCTGAATAATAAAATTCAGCTCTGTAATACAAATACTTTCTGCGAAATTCAATTGATGCGATAAATCGCAGAACCATACGTAAGTAAAAAATGTAGGTCGAATTGGACCTAAAATAATTTGATCAAATAAATAATCACTTATAAAATAAGTAACAAATGCCATAATGCATATTGCAATTGTACTTCTAACTAATAACCATCTAAGTTCTTCAAGATGATCCAAAAATGACATCTCGCCAAGATTTTTCTTTGCCATTATACGATTCCTTCTTTTAAAATGTCATGTAAATGTAAAACTCCTTTGTATTCTCCATTATCAGCAACAATCAGTTGTGTTATAGAGAAATCTTCTAAAATATTTAATGCATCAACTGCCATAGTCTCTGAAGAAACTACTTTAGGGTTTTTAGACATAATATCCCTTGCAGTTAAGTCCGCAATAGTATCTACGTCATTTAGCATTCGTCGGATGTCTCCATCAGTAATAATTCCAATAATTTTATTGTCTTCAATTACTGCCGTTACACCTAATCTCTTTTCTGAAATTTCGAAAATAGCTTTTTTGATCGAAGTATCTGGTGTAACTGCTGGTTTTAACGAATGTTCTATCATGTCTTTTACACGAAGCAAAAGTTTTTTTCCTAAAGCACCGCCTGGGTGATAAACTGCAAAATCCTCAGGTTTAAAATCTCGCATTTCCATTAAACAAACCGCTAATGCATCGCCCATTACAAGTTGTGCTGTAGTACTGTTTGTTGGAGCTAAATTAATAGGGCAGGCTTCTGTGTTAACTGTAGTGTTTAAAATATAATCGGAACCTTTTGCTAAGAATGAAGTTATATTTCCTGTAATCGCAATCAAGGTATTTCCAAATCTTTTTAATAATGGAACCAAGACTTTGATTTCTGGACTGTTACCGCTTTTAGAAATGCAAATAATAACATCTTCATTTTGTATCATTCCTAGATCACCGTGAATCGCTTCGGCAGCGTGCAAAAACATAGAAGGGGTTCCTGTAGAGTTAAAAGTGGCAACCATTTTTTGAGCAATGATCGCGCTTTTTCCGATTCCTGTAACGATTAGACGACCTTTAGTTTCGTAGATGCGCTGTACTGCTTCGTAGAAATTTTCGTCTAGAAAATCAATTAGTTTTGTAATTGCTTCACTTTCAGAGAGTATTGTTTTTTTGGCTATCGCCAATATATTTTCTTTTGTGATCAAATCAGAATATTTAAAATTTGTATGTATAAAAGAAAGTTGTATCTTTATGTGTTGCAAATTTATACAAAATACAGTTAATATAGAGAATGAATTCAAACGAAATTGAAATACATAAAGAATTAAAGAAGTATTTCGGCTTTAGCCAATTTAAAGGCTTGCAGGAGCAAGTCATTACGAGTATTTTAGGTAAGAATAATACTTTCGTAATTATGCCGACAGGCGGTGGAAAGTCTCTTTGTTATCAATTACCCGCTTTAATTCAGGAAGGAACAGCTATCGTTGTTTCTCCACTGATTGCTTTGATGAAAAATCAGGTCGATGCCATTCGAAGTCTTTCGTCAGAAAATGGAATAGCGCACGTATTAAATTCCTCTCTTACCAAAACAGAAATAGCTCAGGTTAAAAAAGATATTACTTCGGGATTAACCAAACTTTTATATGTAGCCCCAGAATCTTTAACAAAAGAAGAATATGTGTCTTTTTTACAAAGCGTGCCAATTTCTTTTGTTGCCATTGATGAAGCGCATTGTATATCAGAATGGGGACATGATTTTAGACCAGAATATAGAAATCTGCGACATATTATTAAGCAATTAGGTAAAGTGCCAATTATTGGACTTACTGCTACTGCAACTCCAAAAGTTCAAGAAGATATTCTAAAGAATTTGGACATGTCTGATGCTAATACTTTTAAAGCATCATTCAATAGGCCGAACTTATATTATGAAGTTCGAACAAAAACTAAAAACATTGAGTCGGATATTATTCGATTTATCAAACAACATAAAGGCAAATCTGGAATTATTTACTGCTTAAGCCGTAAAAAAGTAGAATCTATTGCCGAAGTTTTACAAGTGAACGGAATTAGTGCTGTTCCTTATCATGCAGGTTTAGATGCAAAAACCCGCGCCAAACATCAAGATATGTTTTTGATGGAAGACGTAGACGTGGTAGTTGCAACGATTGCTTTCGGAATGGGAATCGACAAACCAGACGTTCGTTTTGTAATTCACCACGATATTCCAAAATCATTAGAAAGCTATTATCAAGAAACAGGTCGTGCAGGACGTGATGGCGGAGAAGGACATTGTTTGGCTTACTACTCCTATAAAGATGTAGAAAAGTTAGAGAAATTTATGTCTGGAAAACCAGTTGCCGAACAAGAAATTGGTTTTGCACTTTTACAGGAAGTTGTGGCTTACGCCGAAACCTCAATGTCACGTAGAAAATTCCTGCTTCATTATTTTGGTGAAGAATTCGACAGCGAAACAGGTGAAGGTGCAGATATGGATGACAACGTTCGTAATCCTAAAAACAAAATAGAAGCAAAGGAACAGGTTGTTAAATTGCTGGAGATTGTTCGCGACACCAAACATATTTACAAATCAAAAGAAATTGTGTTTACTTTAATAGGACGCATCAACGCCGTTATTAAAGCGCACAAAACAGATACACAGCCATATTTTGGTTCTGGTTCAGACCACGACGAAAAATATTGGATGGCATTATTAAGACAAGTTCTGGTTTCAGGTTATTTGTCTAAAGATATTGAAACTTACGGCGTGATTAAAATTACGCAGGAAGGTTTGGATTTTATCCAAAGTCCAGTTTCGTTTATGATGTCGGAAGACCACGAATACAGCGAAGCCGATGACGAAGCAATTGTTGCGTCATCAAAATCAACTGGTACAGCCGATGAAGTTTTAATGGGAATGCTGCGCGAACTTCGTAAAAAAGTAGCTAAAAAATTAGGTGTTCCTCCTTTTGTTGTTTTTCAAGATCCTTCACTTGAAGACATGGCTTTAAAATATCCAATTTCATTAACTGAATTATACAATATTCATGGTGTTGGAGAAGGAAAAGCAAAAAAATACGGAAGCGAGTTTGTTGCTTTAATCAGCCGCTATGTTGATGACAACGATATTATTCGTCCAGACGATTTAGTTGTAAAATCTACAGGAGTAAATTCTGCCAATAAATTATATATCATTCAAAATATCGATCGAAAATTACCGCTAAGCGATATCGCTTCTGCAAAAGGTTTGTCGATGGATGCTTTAATTAAAGAAATGGAGCAGATTGTTTATTCGGGAACAAAACTGAATATCAAATATTGGATTGATGATATGCTTGATGATGATCAGCAGGAAGAAATTCACGATTATTTCATGGAATCCGAATCTGATAAAATCGAAGATGCACTAAAAGAATTTGACGGGGACTACGATATTGATGAATTGCGTTTAATGCGTATTAAGTTTATTAGTGAAGTAGCGAATTAAAAAATAATAATTTTCAATTTTGTAAATTCCAAATTCCAAAAAAAACAAATAGTAAAATATAAATTCCAAATTCCAAGTTTTCGAAACAACTGGAATTTGGAATTTTTTTATTGGAATTTTAACCTTCAAAAACTTCCCCTCGATGCGGTTTCAAAGCATCTCTCACCTGAATCATATTTGGTTCTTCAACCACCATAAATGCTGTGGCGTGCATATCGTTTATGATGTTAAAACCAGTGATATTTAAAGGTAGTTTTTCGATAACAATATATTCTTTTAAATGAACTTCGTGATGTTCTGCAGTTTTCGCAGAAGCCGGACCGCGAAAATCCCATATCAGTTTTATTTTTCTAGACATTTTTTTTCTTAAGGTACTAAGGTTCTAAGTTGCAAAGGTACAAAGTCTATTTGGAAAAGAAAGTTCTGAGGTTCTGAGATGCTCAAATTCTGAGTTATTTCTGTAGAGACGCGTTGCAGTGTTCTTTAAAGTAATCGGAGACTCAGTAATTAACCGCAAAGTACGCTAAGATTTAATTTTCTTTACTTATAGAAAACACAAAGTTCGCAAAGTTGCATCAACACAAAGCTTTGCGAACTTTGTGTTTTTGTAAAACCATACCTAAAAAAACTTAGCGTACTTAGCGGTTCATTACATAAAGTCATTTCAAAATACTACTTTTGCATGTTCTTTTCATAGAAAGAAAAGCTAATAGAATAAAAAAGAAAAAATGCCTAAAGAACTTTTACTTCAAGTATCGCCAGAAATTGCTGCAAACGAATCATTGCTGAAAGACCATTTATCCAAACAAATAAAGGTTTCTTCACAAGAAATTCAGCATATTTCAGTTTTAAAACGCTCGATTGATGCACGTCAAAAGGCAATTAAAATCAATTTAAAAGTTCTTATTTATTTAAAAGGCGAACCTTTTCAGGAAACTAAAATCGAACTTCCAAAATATAAAGATGTTTCAAATGCTCAAGAAGTTATTGTTGTCGGCGCTGGTCCGGCTGGACTTTTTGCCGCATTACAATTAGTTGAGTTAGGTTTAAAGCCAATTGTACTGGAACGCGGAAAAGACGTTCGCGGACGTCGACGCGATTTAAAAGCAATTAACAGGGAACATATCGTAAACGAAGACTCAAATTATTGTTTTGGTGAAGGAGGAGCAGGAACATATTCTGACGGAAAATTATATACTCGATCTAAAAAGCGCGGCGATGTAACTAGAATTTTAGAACTTTTAGTGGCTTTTGGAGCTTCAGAAGATATTTTGGTAGAAGCGCATCCACATATTGGAACCAATAAACTTCCTAAAATTATTGAAGATATTCGTGAAAAAATTATCGAGTTTGGCGGTCAGGTTTTGTTTGAAACCCGAGTAAGTGATATTCTGGTAAAAAACAACGAAGTTGAAGGAATTGTAACTCAAAATGGAGATAAAATTCACGCCAATAAATTGATCTTGGCAACAGGACATTCGGCACGAGATATTTTTGAATTATTAGATAAAAAGAAAATTTTAATAGAAGCCAAACCATTTGCTTTAGGAGTGCGTGCAGAACATTCGCAAGAATTAATCGACAGTATTCAATACAGCTGCGATTATCGTGGAGAGCATTTGCCGCCAGCGCCATATTCTATCGTAAAACAAGTAAACGGCCGCGGAATGTATTCTTTCTGTATGTGTCCAGGTGTGGTGTAATTGCACCATGCGCGACAAGTCCAGGTGAAGTGGTTACAAACGGCTGGTCGCCATCTAAACGTGACCAATCAACAGCAAATTCTGGAATTGTAGTTGAATTAAAATTGGAGGATTTTAAACCTTTTGCAAAATTCGGCGCTTTGGCTGGAATGGAATTTCAAAAAAGTATCGAACAAAAAGCATGGCATTTAGCGGGACAAACTCAAAAAGTTCCAGCACAACGAATGATTGATTTTACGCAAAGTAAAGTTTCATCAGATATTCCGAAAACATCTTATGTTCCAGGAACTACTTCGGTAGAAATGGGGCAGGTTTTCCCTGGATTTCTAACTCAGATTATGCGTCAGGGTTTTCAAGATTTTGGAAAATCAATGCGCGGTTATTTAACCAACGAAGCAATTTTACACGCGCCAGAAAGCAGAACTTCATCGCCAGTAAGAATTCCGAGGGATCCTTTAACCTTAGAACATTTGCAAATCAAAGGATTATATCCGTGTGGTGAAGGAGCGGGTTACGCCGGTGGAATCATTTCTGCAGCAATTGACGGTGAAAAATGTGCGTTAATGATTGCGGAATCCTTGAAATAATTGACCTTCAGATTTCTTGTGTAGTAAAAAGATTGTTATCTTAGTGATTTGATTTTAATCGAATAGCCCCCAAAGATGACCATACAAGAAATTGAAACAAAACACGGGTTTGAATTCCCGCTTTTATACAAACAATTAGAAGCCGACGGCATGCTCAATATTGGAGAATATGGGCCAAATTGGTATGCGGAAGTTTATCCTACTTTAAAAGATAATCCGCCATTACTTTTGCATTCTTACGATTTCGAATCTCTGAATTTGAAATCTGTTGCCGAAGAAATCGAAGAACTTAGAGATCCGGATAATTATCGAAATATAAATTCTGAATTTAAATTTATTCCGTTTGCAAAAAGCGGAGGTGGAGATCATTATTGTTTTTTTCTAAATGAAGAAGACAACGGAGAAGTGCCAATTGTTTTTGTCTGGCATGACATGAACGAAGTTAATTATCTGGCAAAAAATCTACAGGATTTTATCTTTAAAGTTTTATTGATAGACATGTCGCAGCAGGATGTTTACAACGAACTCAGCGATGAAGAATTTAGAAGTGATCTGGAATCTGTTTTTAAATCGCATAAAAGATATTTAAGTACTCGTCAAAGATTTATTTTAGAAGATATTTTAAAGCGTGAAATTATAGATTACGAGATAAATGTCTCTCCAAAAATAAAAGAATCAGCAAGAGGATTGTTAACGGATGTAGAATTAGAATCAATTGTGAATGATGTTATTCCTTTTGATAAAATGAATCAAAGTTTTAAATACTCAAACGACTAAGATTTACCTATAAATTTATAAGCGCCTTCCATGATAAATATCTTTTCCAATTTATTTAATAGAAATAACGATCCGAAATCTATAATTTCTTTTGATGTTATTAATTCTATTTACGGTTATTTGTATCACGAATCAAATAGTGTAGAATTCAAAATGAAAGGAATTTACGATCCTGTTTATGTAAATCTTTATTCATTTCCGTATTCATTAGATCATGAAGAAGCCAAGGCAGAAATTCAAAAAGCTGGTTTCAATAATGCTTATGAAGTTTTAAATGAACTTTACAAAAAGATTGACATTGGAGCGCTTTCAGAAGAAACAATGCAGCAGGGATTAGAATATGATTTTATTCATATTCAATTTTATTCTGAACCAGGTCCAGAAGTGAAAAAATATTTGAAACGTGTTATTAATAATTTTATCATTTTCTTCTGTTGTACCAATAGTTTGGAAACAAACGATTTCAAAATTTTATATTCCAGTACGCACTTTTTAGATTATACGAAAGGATTGTTAGATACAGAAAAACTGGATATTGATAATCCTAAAAATGAAACACAGGAAATAGGAATTAGGGATTTTAAAAAAGTGCTGCAGGGAATCTGCCAATATTTAAATCTTGAAATTCCAGAAACTGTAGAACTTCCTTCCTCTGAAAATCTGTTAGCAAATGAACCCGCAACAGAATCAGATTTTGAAGAGTTTATACAATTGGTTTCAAGAGGAAATATCGAAGAAAAAGAACTAAAAAAGCAATCTAAAAAGCTTTTCAAAAATTATAAAAAAGAAGCAAAAGAATATCACAGTATGGTAGAAGATCATTTTGCCTTTTTTGAAAGTATTGATGCCTGGAACAGCGACTGGAAATTTGATCCCGAAGATGCAGAATATTTTATTTCTAATTTAATTGGTGAAGATTTTACTTTCGAATATCCAGAAGAAACCTATAGTCATGATTTGTTTCCCTACATTCAATCCGAATTAGAAAAATCAAATCTCGAATTATTGACGTATGAAACTTTTGGCGATAATTATTTGTTTTTTGTTGCCAATAAAGATGAAGTCGAAAGAATTTTAGAGTTATCTGAATTGACGAAGATTGAAGTTAATCAATTGTAGTTAATATTTGTCATTCTGACGAAGGATCACACAAGAAATTCGAGAAAGATTGAAGACATTAATTGCAGGAGCTCCTAGTGTGATCCTTCCTTCGTCAGGATAACAAGATTGTACTGAAAACTGAGACCGAAAACTGAAAACTAAATATCAAGGAATCAAAATAATCTTTCCTGTACTTTTTCTGCTTTCTAAATAATCGTGCGCCAATTTTCCCTCTGATAATTTAAAAGAGGTGGGTTGAGAAAGTTTGATTTTTCCATCAATAATCCAATTGAATAATTGATTGGATCTTTTGATTCTTTCTTCTTTAGAATTTAAATAACTCCATAAATCGCCGCCAGTTAAAGTTTTCGAAGTATCCATTAACATTCTCGGGTTTACAGGTTCTGGATCGCCGCCCGCCATTCCGAAGAAAACAACTTGACCGCATTCTTTCGTTACTTCAAAGCTGTAAGTTAAAGTGCTTCCGATGCTGTCATAAACCGCATCAACGCCTTTTGGGATTACTTTAAAAATCTCCGATTTCCAATCTTCACCGTAAAGAAAAACGTGATCTGCACCTTGTTCAAGAGCAATTTTTGCTTTGTCTGAAGATGAGGTTAACCCGATAACATTGGCTCCTAGAAATTTGCTGATTTGTGTTAGAATTTGGCCAACACCGCCGGCAACTGCATGAATTAATACTGTTTCGCCTTCTTTAGTTTTGTGACTGTCAGTAGCTAAATAATGTGCCGTTAAGCCTTGTAATAAAACAGAAGCTGCGGTTTCAAAAGAAATAGCTTCTGGAAGAGGAAGTACATGATTGATACTGACTGCAACCAACTCTGCATTAGCAAAAGGAACATCGGCGAAAGCCACACGATCACCAATTTTATATTCGGGATGATTATTGGTATCAACAACAATTCCGGCGCCTTCATAACCCGCAATAAATGGCGGATTTCCTTTTAAATGATAATTTCCTTTTCGTCTGTAAACATCGGCAAAATTTAAGCCGATGGCTTTCATTTCGACTAAAATCTCATCGTTTTTTAACTGCGGATTTGGGATTTCGATGTATTCTAAAACATCCGAATCTCCGAAAGAAGAGAAGGTAAGTGCTTTCATTTTAAACTAATTTAAGAATGCAAAGTACGGGAAAATTAGTTTTTAGTTTGAAATGTTTTTTAGCCACAGATTAAAAAGATTCTCACAGATTAATCTTTAGAAAAATCATTGTCATCATTTTAATCTGTGGCAAAATATTAAATTATATTTTAGGAAACTTCATATCATTAAAATTGCTTTTCTGTTTGGCTAAAGCTTCAACATCCTGCCATTTTCTTGGAGATTCGGCAGAAAGATTTTCGTATGAATCTTTTGTGATCAAAATATCATCTTCGATACGAACGCCGATGTTCCACCATTTCTTATCACATTTACTATTTGCAGGAATATAAATTCCAGGTTCAACAGTAAAAATCATATTTTCTTTCAGAGCGCTCATATAATTTCCTTTGTCATGAACATCTAAGCCAAGAAAGTGCGAACAGCTGTGCGGATAATAAATTCTCGCATCTTTTGGATCTGTAATAATGCCCAATTTGATAAGACCGTTTGCAATAACTTCTCTGGATATTTTGTTTAAATCCTGAAACGGAGTTCCTGGCTTGCAAATTTTAAAAACGGCTTCCTGCGCTTCATAAACCAAATCATAAATTGCTTTTTGTTCTGGAGTGAATTTTCCGTTTGCCGGAACTGTTCTGGTCACATCGGCAGAATAACCGTGATATTCAGAGCCAACATCCATTAATAACAATTGATTGTCAATTTTTAGAGCGTTGTTTTCTCCATAATGCAAAATACATCCGTTTGCTCCAGCGCCTACAATTGGCGGATAACCTTCGCCTTCGGCGCCATAGTGTCTGTGAATATAAGCATGAATTCCGTCAGCTTCATTTTCACTCATATCTGGACCAACTGCTTTCATAACTTCATTGTGGGCAATGCAGGAAAGTTTAACCGATTTTCGCATTAATTCTATTTCTTCTCGAGTTTTTATTTCTCTTAAAGAATTAGTGATGTTAGCATAAGTTTCTGTTGAAGTTTTATCATCATTTATAATGCCTGCCTTTGTTTTAAAAACTTGAATTAAGTTAAATAAATCTGCTGGATCGTACGTGTTATCATGAATTCCAGGAGAAGATTCGTCATAAATAATTTTATCGAATTTTTTGAAATCAAGTTCAAAGTCTTTGAAATCTTTTCCGTTGTAAACTTTTTCAAATCCTAATTTAGATTTTGCGCCTTCAACTCCTAAGCGTCTTCCAGTCCATGTTTCCTTTTGCGCATTTCTTTCTCTCACAAAAAGAACTTCGCTATATTTTTCAGTTCCTTGTGGTTCTTTAAAAAGTAATAAAACAGCATCTGGTTCTTTATATCCTGTTAAATAATACATATCAGGATTTTGATGAAAATTGTAATTGATGTCTCTTGAAAAAACTCTTTCGGGATACGAAAAAATTACTGCAGCAGAATTGGCCGGCATTAAAGCCCTAAAAGCATCGCGGCGTTCTTTGTGAAATTCTTTTGAGAGATAATCTGTTGGGAGATTTTCCTGTGATTGTACTCGAGACAAACTAAATAATAAGGCAAACAATACGAGAAATTGTTTCATGTTTTTGGTTTTTGATTGATGTTTTTGGTTTTTTGATTTCTGCAAATTACAAAAAAAATGCAATCCTAAATTGGAATTTAAATATTTGGCTAAGAGAATTTTAAATAAAATAATGTAACTTAGAGTCAGAAAATTACATTTTATAGTCCAATTTAAACCTAATAAATCTGATAACTGGGCACGAATATTGAGAAAAGAATATGTAGAGAATAATTTTAATCTTTAAAAAACAAATTACAATAATCTTTAAAAACACATTTATGAAAAAATACACACTCGCAGTCGTTTCTGTTTTAACCTTATTATTGACTTCTTGTATGGCATCGAAAGACACTAAAGGCGCAGCAAATTTATATGATACAACTTGGGAATTAGAATATATTTCGGGACCAAGAATTGCTTTTGAAGGATTGTATCCAAATAAAAAACCGCAGATTACTTTTGACCAAAAAGAAACAAAAGTGTATGGTAATAATGGATGCAACGGATACAGCGCACCTTATACATTAAACGGAAAATCATTAACTTTTGGAGAGCCTGGACCAACTACTATGATGTTTTGTGAAGGTGGCGGAGAACAGCAGTTTTTACAGCAAATGAAAAAAATTACTAGTTATTCTATTGAAGATGGAAAACTAAATTTAATTCAGGGCGACGTGCCGATGATGCGATTTAAAAAAGTAGCTAAAAAATAGTTTTAAAATAAATCTAAAAGAAAAGGGAAATGAGTTAATTCATTTCCCTTTTTTTATGGGTTTTTATTTCTTTTTGAGTTTGTCTTTAAAGACCTTTTCAAATTTTTCTAATTTTGGCTGAATCACCATTTTGCAATACGGCTGGTTTTTGTTGTTAGCATAGTAATTTTGGTGATAATCTTCGGCTTTGTAGAAAGCTTTAAAAGGTTCCACTTTAGTCACAATCGGGTTTTTGTACACTTTTGCTTTATTCAATTCTGCAATAATGCTTTCGGCGGCTTTTTTCTGTTCGGCATTTTTATAAAAAATTACAGAACGATATTGAGTTCCAACATCTGCACCTTGACGATTTAAAGTCGTTGGATCGTGAACAGTAAAAAAGACTTTGAAGATTTCATTAATATCAGTCACGTTTTTATCATAAGTAATCTGAACTACTTCTGCATGACCAGTTTTTCCAGTGCAAACTTCCTCATAAGTCGGGTTGGCAACATTTCCGCCAGAAAATCCAGAGACAACAGATTTTACTCCGTTTAAATCTTCATAAACTGCTTCGACACACCAATAGCAGCCTCCGCCAAGTGTAATCGTTTCGAGATTAGAAGCTTTTTTATTTTGCGAAAAACCATTCAGCGAAAGCGCTAAAAAACATATTAAAAGTATATTTTTCATGATCAATTATTTAGGGTCTGGAACAAAATCAAGAGCGATCGAATTCATACAGTAGCGTTTTCCTGTAGGAGCAGGGCCATCATCAAACAAATGACCTAAATGTCCGCCGCAGCGACCACAAAGCGCTTCAATTCTTTCCATTCCGATAGAGTTATCTTCTTTAAAAACAATACTTTTTTTATCGTCTTGTTCAAAGAAGCTCGGCCATCCGCAGCTGCTGGAGAATTTCGCCGTAGATCTAAAAAGTTTATTACCGCAAGAAGCGCAGTAGTACGTTCCCTTTTCGTCTGTGTTCCAATATTTTCCTGTAAAAGGTCTTTCGGTATCTGCTTCACGCATTACCGCATAAACATCTGCTGGTAAAACTTTTTTCCATTCCGCATCACTAACATTCAATTTAGTAGTGTCGGTATTAGAGTAATAAGGATTTCCAGATTTATTAATTACATTTTCCATAGAAGTAGATTTTGTCTGCTTTTTAGTATTTTGTCCGCACGCCTGCAAAATAAAAAGCGGAAGTAAAAAGCAAAGGCTGATAAATTGAGTTTTTGATTTCATAAACAAATTAATAAAGTTTAAGGTATTCAATCAGGTTTTTTGTGAGGCTTTAAAATTTCTATCTCAAAGATACGATGAGATTTGCCTCAAAAAGCTGACTTTGAAATAATTCAGATTTTTTTAAGTGTGTTTTAACTTTTTATTAGTTACGTAAAATAATACTATCTAGTTTTTATGTCTTAATTTTAACAGCTTTTAATTTTTGAATGCAATTTATTAGGTTGTAAATCAGAAAAATAGAAATGTATTCTGAATTTAGATTTTTTACAATCTTAATTAGGATTTTTAAGCCATTTCTTTTTTCGTATTTTTGTTTGATTAAGAAGCACTATGACAGAAGAAAACGTAATACTAGTCAATCAAAATGATGAGCAGATTGGTTTAATGCCAAAATTAGAAGCACACGAAAAGGCGCTTTTGCACCGTGCATTTTCAGTTTTTGTTTTAAATGAGCAGAATGAAATAATGTTGCAGCAGCGCGCGAATCAAAAATATCATTCTCCTTTGCTGTGGACAAACACTTGTTGCAGCCACCAGCGTGAAGGCGAAACTAATATTGAGGCAGGAAGCAGAAGGCTGTTTGAAGAAATGGGATTTAAAACAGATTTGAAAGAGCTGTTCCATTTTATTTACAAAGCGCCTTTTGACAATGGATTAACAGAACATGAGCTGGATCACGTAATGATTGGATATTATAATGAAGATCCGAATATCAATACAGAAGAAGTAGAGGATTGGAAATGGATGAAAATTGAGGATGTAAAAACCGATATTCAGAAACAGCCCGAAATATATACCGTTTGGTTTAAAATAATTTTTGATGAATTTTATCATTATTTAGAAGATCATAAACTTTAATCCAAACTAACCAAAAACCTAGAATGAGAGTAACCATATCAAGAAAAGCACATTTTAATGCTGCACATCGACTACATCGAAAAGATTGGTCATTTGAAAAAAACGACGCTGTTTTTGGAAAATGCAACAATGCTAATTTTCATGGTCATAATTATGGTTTAACAGTAAGTGTTACAGGAAAAATTGACCCGGAAACTGGTTTTGTTTTAGATGTGAAAGTATTAGCGGATATTATACGTGAAGAAGTAGAAATTCCGTTTGATCACAAAAATCTAAATCTGGACGTCCCAGAATTTTTAGATTTAAATCCAACTGCAGAAAATATAGCGGTTGTGATATGGAATAAAATTAGAAAAAGAATTCAGCCAGAATTTGATTTAGAAATCGTGCTGAATGAAACCGACCGCAATTTTGTAACTTATAAAGGAGAATAAAAAATGTCATTAAAAATAGGAGATATAGTTCCGAATTTTACTGCGAAAGACAATCATGGAGAAATTTTCGAAAGCCAGAGTGTTTTAGGTAGAAAACCACTGGTGATTTATTTTTATCCAAAAGATAATACGCCTGGCTGTACAACAGAAGCCTGCAGTTTTCGGGATCAATATGAAGACTTCAAAGATTTGGGCGCTGAGGTAATCGGGATTAGCAGTGATAGTGTAAAATCACATCACAAATTTGCTGCTAAGCATCAATTGCCTTTTATTTTACTGTCAGATCAAGATAAAAGATTAAGAAAGCTTTTTGGTGTTCGAAACAATTTGTTTGGACTGCTGCCGGGACGTGTCACATATATTATTGATAGAAATGGTTTGGTAATTTCGATATTTGACAGCGTTAATGCTGCGAAACATATACCGAAAGCCTTAGAAACCGTGAAAGAATTAGTATCATAAATTAGAAAAATAGAATTAATTAAACTTAGATATTAGCCTAAAACCTTAAAAAAAAATGAGCCAAAATTTATACCCTTTACAATTTGAACCGATTTTGAAAGAAAGAATCTGGGGAGGAGAAAAACTAAAAACAATTCTGAATAAACCAATCGTTTCTAAAATTACAGGCGAAAGCTGGGAATTATCTACTGTAGAAGGAGATGTAAGTGTGGTTGCAAACGGAAATCTAAAAGGAAAATCTTTGATGGACCTTATTGACGAAACTCCAGATGCAATTTTAGGAACTAAAGTTTACGAGCGTTTTGGAAAACAATTTCCGTTGCTTTTCAAATATCTTGATGCAAGAGAAGATCTTTCTATTCAAGTGCATCCAAACGATAAATTAGCGAAGGAACGTCACAATTCATTTGGAAAAACAGAAATGTGGTACGTAATGCAGGCAGATGCAGATGCAAGAATTATTGTTGGTTTTAAAGAAAATTCAAGTAAAGAAGAATACTTAAAACATTTGCATGACAATACTTTGGTTTCGATCTTAGACGATGTGAAAGCAAAATCTGGTGATGTTTTCTTTTTAGAAACAGGAACTGTTCACGCAATTGGAGCAGGTTTGGTTGTTGCAGAAATTCAGCAGACTTCTGATATCACTTATCGTTTATACGACTTTGACAGGGTAGATGCCAACGGAAATAAAAGAGAACTTCACGTAGATTTAGCACTAGATGCAATCAACTATAATAAAGTAGATACTCAAAAGAAATACGATTCTAAAGCAAATACATCTAATACAGTTGTTGACTGCCCGTACTTTACAACCAATTTTATTCCGTTAGAAGATAAAGTAAATGTGTCTAAAAATGGAGAAACATTTACAGTATATATGTGTATTGAAGGAAGCTTCGAAATCGAATATGACGGATTTAAACATACTTACATTAAGGGAGATACTGTGTTAGTTCCAGCTGCGATAAATGCATTTAATTTAAGCGGAAAAGCTTCAATTTTAGAAATTTACATTTCATAGCACGTAATTTCAGGATTATGTGTACTTTTGCAGACGCAAATTAAAATTATATTAAAAATGGCAAACGTTAAGAATTTAAAGAAAGACATCAACTTCGTATTAGGAGATATTATTGAGGCAGTTTACTTGTTTGAGATGTCAACAACAGGAAATCCAACTCCAGAAACGAATGCTTTGATCGATGAGGCTATTGCTGCATTCGATACTTTGATTACAAAAGTGAACGCAAAGAACGTTGAAAATAAAAAAGCACACTTCAAACAAATCAATGTTGAATTAGAACAAACTGCTAATCAATTGATTGAAAAAATCAACGCTTTATAAGCAAAAAAAAGTGTAAAAAAGTGCAAATTTATTTTGGGAAAACGAAAAACCGCTTTATATTTGCACCCGTAATGAGGCCGATGTAGCTCAGCTGGCTAGAGCAGCTGATTTGTAATCAGCAGGTCGTGGGTTCGAGTCCCTCTATCGGCTCAACGGAAACCATCACAGAAATGTGATGGTTTTTTTAATTATAGAGAGAGGTGTGAAATTTTTTTTGGATTATTAAAAAACAATTTTATCTTTGCACCCGGAAAATAGGCCGATGTAGCTCAGCTGGCTAGAGCAGCTGATTTGTAATCAGCAGGTCGTGGGTTCGAGTCCCTCTATCGGCTCAAAAAACCATTCACTTTGTGAATGGTTTTTTTATTTACGGAAATTCCAAATTCCAAATTCCAAATTCCAAATTCCAAGTTTCAGGTTTCAAGTTTCAGGTTTCAAGTTTCAGGTTTCAAGTTTCAGGTTTCAAGTTTCAGGTTTCAAGTTTCAGGTTGGAATTTGGAATTTGGAATTTCTATTTTTGGAATTTCTATTTAAGAATATTTTTCCTATGTTTGTTAGATAACCTAAAAACATTTTACCTAATGGAAGAAATTTCAGCATTTGAAAAATTTGAATTGCAGTTAGACTCTACTGCAAAAGACTTTTTAAAGGAAACAGCCAAATGGGCTTATTTCTTATCGATTATCGGTTTTATCGGAATCGGATTTTTACTTTTATTTGCCATTTTTGCTGGAACTATATTTTCTACTATGGGAAGTTCGATGCCAGGAATGGGAGCTTACGGCAGTTCTTTTGGAGCAGCAATAGGCGCTGTTTATTTCGTAATGGCAGCTCTTTATTTCTTTCCGGTATATTATCTTTTTAAATTTAGCTCAAATGCTAAAAAGGCTTTTAGAGATAATGATTCACTAGCATTGACAGAATCATTTGGTTATCTAAAATCGCATTACAAGTTTTTCGGTATTTTAATGATCATCCTTTTGGCGATATATGCGCTTTTCTTTGTTTTTGCAATCCTTGGAGGCATAATGGGGAGATAGTGCTAAATAAAGCTTATTTTGAAGTCATAAAAAAAGCCCTGAATATTTTCAGGGCTTTTCTATTGCTTCAAAAAATAGATTCTGATATTTTTTTTGTAGGAAAATATTTTAATTTTATTAAATTTGTCATCAAAAAAATTATGGAAGAAAAATCAGTTTTTGAAAAATTTGAAATGCAATTTGATGAATCAGCAAAAGGTTTTCTGAAAGAAACTGCTAAATGGGCAAACGTCTTATCTATCATTGGGTTTGTAGGAATTGGATTTATGGGTCTAGCGGCTATCTCTGGACTTTTGTCCTCTACGATCACAACATTAAGGATTGGGCCTTTAAATGGCATTACAGGAAAAACTATTGCATTTATATACATAATTCTAATAGTTATTTACTTTTTTCCAGTTTACTATTTAAACAAGTTCGCAGTAAATGTAAAGAAAGCATTTAAAGAAAATGACTCTAGTATGCTTACGGAGTCTTTTAATTACTTAAAATCTCATTTTAAGTATATAGCGATTTTTACAATTTCTTTTATAGTTCTGTATATTTCTATAATTGTAATAGCACTTATAGTATAACTTATAAGGTAATCCAAATTAGTAACAAAAAAAGCCCTGAATATTTTCAGGGCTTTTTTTACTAACTTTTCGAATATTCATTTAGTCATTAAAAAAAAAGAAATATTTTTCTTACATTTGTAATTGATTATAAATGTACATAAATGGAAAATGCTTCAGCATCTGAAAAAATTAAATTGCAGTTTGATGAATCATCATTGGTCTTTTTAAAGGATGCAGCCAAATGGGCTCATGTTTTGTCTATAATAGGTTTTATCAGTATTGGATATATGGGAGTGTTCGCAATTGGAATTTTATTTTCTCAATTGTCAACAACAGTAATTCAGTATGGTGGCGATATGGTAAATGTTGGAATGGCATTAGCATTTTTGATTATATCGATAATTTACTTTTTTACTGTCTATTTTCTAAATAGGTTTGCGGTAAATACGAAAAAAGCCCTTAAAGAAAATAATACTTTTGCATTGACTAATTCTTTTAAGAATTTAAAATTTCTTTTTAAGTATATTGGTATTGTTATAATTGGAAGTGTTGTATTATATATGTCTTCAGCAGTAATTCTCGTATTAATAGGAACTATATAAAACAAAAAAAGCCCTGAATATTTTCAGGGGCTTTTCTATGAATTGTAATCAGAAATTATTTTGGTGTTTCAGCTTGCTGTTGTTTTTTTAAGTCTCCAACATACTTTGTTAACTTCTTTCCGTAAAGTGATTTTGCTACTTTTGGTGTCATTGATTTTTGAATTGTATCTAAAAATCTTAAATTAATATCATAAATCTCTGCTAAAGCAATATATGGAGAAACTTCATGATCTTTATTGTTTAAAGCAAAGTTTGTAGCATACAAGTATTTTCTTTTAATATTGTTTTCTTGTAATTTGGTTATACTGTCTACTGCTTTTAAATCTTGTCTTTTAATTGCTTTAAAACGTGGTTCTACCAAAGAAAGATTCTCATCTATAAATCGGCTGTTTATTTTAGAATACTGCTCGTATAACTCTTGATTTTTAGATCCTGTAATTTTAGCACCAGAGATATAGTTATCTAAGTTAGTTTCGATATTGATATTTCCAGGCTCAGCAAAAAATAAAATATTGTTATCTAAAGAATTAGTTACACCACGATCTAAAAACAGGTATAACATTTCTGGTGAATCTAATGTGATATTGCTTTCAAAAGCAGAATTCCCGTCTATTTTAATACTGTCAATAGCAACAAGAGAAGTGTCAACGATTCTTTGGATATATAAAGTTCCGTTTTTTAATCCTTTTATGTTTCCGGTAATATGTACGTTACCAGTAGATTCTTTTTTGCTGCAAGCTGCAAGTAGGGCAAGAGTAACAAAAGCAATTAATGTTTTTTTCATTGGTGGTTTATTAGATTTGGGTGCAAAATAAAGAAAATAGTTTAAATGTAAAGAGAGTGCTGTTTTATTTTTTAGAAAAAAAATAAATCCCAATCTATTTCTAAATTGGGATTTACAGTATAGTGTGAAAAGGTTTTACATCGATAAACTATATGAAGTGCCGTTTTCGTGTGTATAAGTGTAAAGGGCATCACAGTCATTATTTCCATAATCTATTACGCCGTTTAAGATACCGCCTTGAATTTTTAATTGCCCTTTAGAAATAAAAAGGCAAGAATATTTTTTTACTAATGTTTCTTTTACTGTCAAAGTAAGTGTTGTTCCATTTGAAGCAGTTACTGTGTGACTTCCGTCTGTTATTTCATAAACATTGTCAGATAAAACAAAAGGAGTGTCAACACCAGCAATTTGTCTAGTAGTGTAAGTTCCCGAATTTGTGTAAACTCCTCCTTTTAGATCTGTAAGTTTACCATTAGTTACTTTTCTAGTCCATTGTGGTATAGTAGCAACAGTTGTTGTATTGGTGTATTCGATTGTTCCTTCTAATTTGATGTTATTGATAGAATAATCTATTCTTTCAATTGTCATTTTGCTTCCAGTTGTAATTACAGATCCAGAAAGTGTTATTTTAAGTTTTCCTTTTCTTGTTAAGTTATTCTCGTCTTTACATCCAGTAGTTCCGAAGTCTACTGTAAAAACTTTAGGATATTCACCTCCGTTTGGTGTAGTTACAGAAATCGCGGCGCAAATGCCTGCAGGAGTTTCAGTTGTTTTTCCGGTATTAGATGATGAAGTAACTAAAAGTCCTGTATTAAGGTCCATTTCGTTAGAAGTGTCAACTGCAATTGATGCTCCGACATTGGTTAAATCTGTCGAGGGCGGTGTATTATCTGTATCATTGCTTGAGCAAGAAACATATAAAAATGCTGACGCACAAATTGTTGTTAGTAGGATAGCTGTTTTTTTCATAATAGTTTTTTTTGTTTTTGTGTTAGATAAAAGGCAGTCAAATGTAATAAAAAATGAATTGCAATAAAAAATCCTGTAAAGAGAATTACAGGATATTATAACGATTTTGTAAAAGAAAAATTATAGTTAACAAATTAAGAGTGAACGAATTGTTTCAAACTGATTTATAATAATCACTTTTTGCTTTTCTGATTTTCTTATATTCCTCCCAATTAAAGCGGTTTAAAAAATCAGCGGCATGCTGCGCCCCGCGAATAAAAAGATCAATTTTGGCATCATCTGTCAGGTTAAAATTTAACCAGTTATGGGTTCCAGTGTCAATGTAGCCAATCAGGTTTTTGAAATCAGGATTTTTTCTTAGAAACTCAGCATCGTAACCGTATCGTGCTGTGTCAAACATTGAACTTATAAGATTTGGGAATTTTTCATTTTTATTAATTTCATTTTTGTCATAACCCAGTTTAATGCCAAAAGTAGGCGAAGCGGGGACGTTTAAATTTTCGTGGAAAATATCAATGGGAAAATTGGATATAATTCCTCCATCCATAAACATCACTTCAGAAGGAACAGAAGTGCGCAGGCAGGTCGCTTCGTTCCATTTGTTCCAAGCATCAACTCCGGTTGGAATATTTTTAATTTTAAAAGGAGTAAAAAATAACGGAATCGACATTGATGCCCGAACAAAGTCTGCGGGATTTTGAACTTCTGGATTCGAATAAAATAAATCGATCATTTTTGGGAAGATGATTTTGCTTTCTGTGGTAATATCAGCAGCTATTATTGCCATTTCACTCCAATGATCTACACGTTTGTATTCTTCTTTGGTTCCATTATGACCTAATCGAAATAACTTGTTTTCGTCTGAAACTCCTTTTTTCTCTTAGAGTTTTTAAATCACCATAATTTTTTATGCCTTTTTGCGACAGTAAATTGGTCATCCATTGGTGAAAATTGTTTCCTGGATTTAATCCTAAATCATCTTTAAAATTGTCAACCACTTGATAACCTTTTAAGATAAGTTTTAAGTTTCCTGCATCGCTCAATAAAGCGTCGATAAACTCGCGGGCATCATGATCTCCATCTACAAAATCATATAAATTTTTATTGCACAAACATTCTAAAATCCATTCCGATTTTTCTAAGTCACAAGTTCCTGCGGCCGCCATCAGCATAGTGTTAATGCTTCCTGCAGAAGTTCCTGCTAAACTAAGGAAGCGTATTCCCATTTTTTCCAGAACATATACATAACCAATTAAAGCAATTCCAAGTACGCCGCCGCCTTCCTGTACAAGATCAACATATTGGTAATTATTATTGTCTGTAATATCCGAGAATTTTTTGCCTTTAATTTGTTCTTTTAAATCTTTAATAATTGCTAGAATTGCTCCATTCTCCGTAAATTTTCTTTTATCCATGATTTCTAGAATTTATAAATTATAATTAATCCATTGATTTTCAAATTTATATAAACGGACTCTGTTCGAAAAGGGGAGAATCACCCTTTTTTAAAGTGATTTTGGAGCAAAAAAAATCCCGCAAAAATTAATTTGCAGGATTTTCAAAAATATTCTTTTCGAATGATTATTTAATCATCTCAAAACTTCTTTTTACGAAAGCTGTAAGAGCTTCTCCTTTCAATAGGTTTTGCGATAATTTAGCCAAATCTAAAGCTTGTTTTACCAAGTGCTCTTGATGTGTTTTATCTTCAGTATTTAAAATGCTTGAAGCCAAATCAGAATTAGTGTTTACAACCAAATTGTACATTTCTGGCATATTACCCATTCCGAACATTCCGCCTCCGCCTGTCTGGCTCATTTCTTTCATTCTACGCATAAATTCTGGCTGCGTGATGATAAATGGAGCCGCCTGGCTGTCCATAGCTTCCAATTGTACGCTGTAGACTTTTGGAATATAAGCTTCTAATGAAGTTTTTAAAGTTTCTTTTTCTTCATCAGATAATTTTGAAATTGTGTTTTCGTCTTTCTTGATTAAATTATCAATATGGTCAGAGTCAACACGAACAAAAGTTAATCCGCTGTTATCGCCTTCAATTTTTTGAATTAAATGCGAAATAATTGGAGAATCTAAAAGCAATACTTCGTAACCTTTATCTTTTGCTGCTTGAATGTAAGAGTGCTGACCATCTTTATTTCCTGCATAAAGAATTACTAATTTACCATCTTTATCCGTTTGGTTTTCTTTTAGTTTTTCTTTTAACTCATCTAAAGTGAAATATGTATCATCTACAGTTGGGTATAAAACAAATGCACCCGCTTTTTCGTAGAATTTATCTTCAGAAAGCATTCCGTATTCTAAAACGATTTTAATATCGTTCCATTTAGCTTCAAAATCAGCACGGTTTTCATTAAATAAAGCTTTCAATTTATCAGCTACCTTACGAGTAATGTAGTTTGAAATTTTCTTAACAGCTCCATCTGCTTGTAAGCCAGAACGAGAAACGTTTAATGGGATATCTGGAGAATCGATTACACCTTTTAACATTGTCAAGAATTCAGGTACAATTCCTTCTACGTTATCGGTAACGTAAACTTGGTTTTGGTACAATTGAATTTTATCTTTCTGGATTTGCATATCATTTCCTAATTTCGGGAAATACAAAATACCAGTTAAGTTAAACGGATAATCTACATTTAAGTGAATGTTGAACAATGGTTCTTCGAACTGCATTGGGTATAATTCTCTGTAGAAGTTTTTGTAATCTTCATCAGATAATTCAGAAGGCTGTTTTGTCCAAGCTGGATTAGGGTTATTAATGATATTATCAACTTCGATAGTTTCATTAACATAATCTTCTGGAGCATCTTCTGGTTTTGGAAGCGTTTCTGTTCTAGTTCCGAATTTAATTGGAATAGGCATAAACTTGTTATACTTATTCAATAAACCACTGATTTTTGAATCGTCTAAAAATTCAAGAGAATCTTCTGCGATGTGAAGAATGATTTCAGTTCCGCGTGAAGTTTTGTCAGCTGGTTCCAAAGTAAATTCAGGGCTTCCGTCACATGTCCAATGTGCAGCTGGTTCGTCTTTGTATGATTTTGTAAAAATCTCAACTTTTTCAGCCACCATAAATGCAGAGTAGAAACCAAGACCAAAATGTCCGATAATTCCAGAATCTTTAGCAGAATCTTTGTATTTGTCTAAGAACTCTTCAGCTCCTGAAAAAGCAACTTGATTGATGTATTTTTCAACTTCATCAGCTGTCATACCCAGACCTTGATCGATAATGTGGATTTTTTTACCTTCTTTGTCCACTTTAACTTCAATGATAGGATTGCCGTATTCTACTTTAGCTTCGCCAATGCTGATAAGATGTTTTAATTTTAACGTAGCATCGGTACCGTTAGAAACAAGCTCACGTAAGAAGATTTCATGGTCGCTGTATAAGAACTTTTTAATTAATGGAAAAATGTTTTCTACTGAAACATTAATTTTACCTGTTGCCATATTTTTTAATTTTTATTTTAATGTGATGATTTTCACTTATTCAAATAGAATACCAATTGTTTTTTGGGTGACAAAATGTCGGAAATGTTAATTTTGAAAGAAAATAATTAGATTTTAGAACATTAAATATCTCTACGAATCGTATATTTGTGGTATAATAATTGTTAAACTTGTAAGTATTAACTTAAACAAAATGTATAAAATGAAGAAAGTAATATTCATTTGCTTGATTGCCACGATGTTTTTTGCGTGTAAATCAGCTTCGTCAACAACAGCTTCGTCTGAAGCAACAACGCTTTCAACTAAACTTGACAAGAAAACGCAAGTAGCTTTAAAAGGGAATTGGGTTCTTACCAATGTGTCTTATCCAGGTTCAGATTATATCAAAGTAAATTCATTTGATCTTGCAGATTCAAAATGTTTTATTGGTAGCACTTGGAGTTTTATTTCTAATAATAATAAAGGAACAATGGCTTTAACATCGCCAAGTTGTACTGGATTTTCTTCTCCAATTGTATGGAGTATCAACAATCAAGGTATGTTTGTACTTAAAATTCTTGATGCTGGCGAAAAAGCTAAAAAAGTAAGAGATGGTTATTTACTTAAAGTAGGAGGTGTTACCGAAACTTCATTTCAATTAATCGATAACATCAATGTTGGAGGTCAGGTTAAAGATGTGACTTACCAATTTCAAAGAGCCAATTAATATTTAAAGATATAAAAATATGAGAAAGTTAACTGTTTTAAGTTTATGTAGTTTACTTGTTCTAACTAGTTTTTTTACTAGTTGCGATTCAGTAAAAAATGCAAATAATACACAAAAAGGTGCTGGAATTGGTGCTGTTGCCGGAGGTGTAATCGGTGCTGTTTTAGGTAACAATTTAGGAAAAGGCGGAAACGCTGCTTTAGGTGCTGCAATTGGAGCTGCTGTTGGTGGTGGAACTGGTGCACTTATTGGAAACAAAATGGATAAACAAGCTCGTGAAATCGATCAAGCTTTACCAGGAGCTTCTGTAGAAAGAGTTGGAGAAGGAATTCACTTAACTTTGAATGAAAATTCTGTTCGTTTTGATACAAATAAATCAACTCTAACATCTCAGGCAAAAGCTAACTTAGATAAATTAGTTCCAGTATTCAATGAATATGGAGATACAGATATTCAGATTTTTGGATATACTGATAATACAGGTAAACCAGAATATAACTTAACACTTTCAGGACAAAGAGCGGCTTCTGTGCAGGCTTATTTAGTTGCTAAAGGATTAAAATCTAGCCGTTTCAAAACTTCAGGTTTAGGAATTGCAGATCCAATTGCAACAAATGATACTCCAGAAGGTAGAGCTCAAAACCGTCGTGTTGAATTCTCTATTACAGCAAATGACAAAATGGTAAATGACGCTAAAGCAGAAGCTGGAAAATAATTTCAAAACAAAATAAAATATAAAAAAAGCTGTTTCATAATTGAAGCAGCTTTTTTTTGACTTTAGAAATTAAACATTGTAAATTTGACATCTCATATTACAACTCATGCTTGACATTCAAAATATATCTTTTTCGTATACAGATAAACCCGTTATAAAAGACATTTCATTTACTATTGAGAAAGGGCAGAATATTTCTATTATCGGCGAAAGCGGCTGCGGAAAAAGTACGCTTCTTAAACTGATTTATGGTTTATATGATTTAGATGAGGGAAAGATTTTTTATGGTGATAAACCTGTTTTAGGCCCAAAATTTAATTTGATTCCTGGAATGCCTTATATGAAATATTTGGCGCAGGATTTCGATTTGTCTCCGTATGAAACAGTCGCAGAAAATGTTGGAAAATTTCTTTCTAATGGATTTGCCAATATGAAAAAACTTCGTGTTCAGGAATTATTGGAGATGGTAGAAATGGAACAATTTTCTAATGTAAAAACAAAATTTCTGAGTGGAGGACAACAGCAGAGAGTAGCTTTAGTTAGAGTTTTGGCTTTAGAGCCAGAAGTAATTTTATTAGACGAACCGTTCAGTCAGATTGATGCTTTTAGGAAAAATGCACTTCGCCGTAATTTGTTTCGATATTTGAAACAAAAAGGAATTACGTGTATCATTGCAACACACGATAGTACAGATGCTTTGTCATTTGCAGATCAAGCAATTGTAATGCGAAACGGAGAAGTAATTGTAAAAGATGATCCAGCAAAAATTTACGAAGACCCAAAAATAAAATATGTAGCTTCTCTTTTTGGAGAAGTGAACGAGATTCCTACTCACTTATTACTATCATACGAAGACGAGACGCATAAAACTCTTGTGTACCCACATCAATTTAAAATGGTTTCAGAATCTAAGTTGATGGTAAAAATCAGAAGAACTTATTTTAGAGGAAGTCATTATTTAATTGAAACTGTTTATAAGAGACAATTAATTTTCTTTGAAAGTGAAATAGATTTACCCCTTGAACAGGAAGTGTTTTTAGCTTTAAATTATCTATAAAATAAAACAAGAATATTTAATATTCCGTAGGAATATCTCATCGGTAGCAAAAAAAAGGTTATTATATATTGTGTCCTGTAGGGACACCTGTTTTTGTCGGAATAAATGTTTGTATAATTAATCAAACGTTCCTGCGGAACGTAATATTTTTCGATTCATAATCGGTTCTACCAATCAGACATTCCTATGGAATGTTTTTAATAGAAAATAATTTAGATTAAACCCGACAGGTTTTTAAAACCTGTCGGGTTTATTTTTTGGAATTAATGAGGTATTAATTTTTTAAATATTTTTCTAAAAACTGATCTTGTTCCCAAAGCAGGTGTAAAATATTTTCTTTTGCAACATAACTATGTGATTCTTTTGGCAGAATAACCATTCTTGCTGGAGCTCCCAAACCTTTTAAAGCTTGAAAGTAGCGTTCTGTCTGCAATGTAAAAGTTCCTGGATTATTGTCGGCTTCACCATGAACCAATAAAATTGGAGTTTTCATTTTTTCTGCATTCATAAAAGGAGACATTGTATTGTAAACTTCAGGTACTTCCCAATAATTACGCTGTTCACTTTGAAAACCAAACGGAGTCAGAGTTCTGTTGTAAGCACCGCTTCTTGCAATTCCGCAGGCAAATAAATTAGAATGTGTCAATAAATTTGCTGTCATAAATGCACCATACGAATGTCCGCCCACAGCAACTTTTTTACGATTTATATAACCTAAAGCATCAACTGCATCAATTGCGGCCGCGGCATTATCTACTAATTGCGAAATAAAATTATCATTTGGTTCTGTATTTCCTTCTCCAATGATAGGAAAAGCCGCATCATCTAAAACAACATATCCTTTAGTTACCCAATAAACAAACGATCCATAATACGGGAATGTAAATTCATTTGAATTTTGAGTAGACTGCGAAGCACTGTTTCGGTCTTTATATTCAGCCGGATAAGCCCAAATTAATAATGGAAGTTTTTCCTTTTTGGTTTTATCATAACCAGCAGGAAGATATAAAGTTCCAGAAAGTTCCAATCCATCTTTACGTTTGTATTTTATTACTTCCTTACTAACATTTTTAATGCTTTCAAACAGATTTTTAAAAGCAGTAATTGGGGTTAAACTATTTTGTTTTTTAATATTTCTAAAATAATAATTTGGATATTCAGTTTTTGATTGAATTTGAACTAAAACTTTTCCAGTTTTATAATCTTCAATTTCTAAAATCTCCTCTTTTTTATCTTTGTAAGTCGACGTATAGATACGCTTTTTTTGTAAAGTCTTTGTGTTAAATTCGTCTATAAAAGGGAATTGTCCTTCTTTTGTATATCCTTCTCCAATTCTGTAAAGGTTATCTTTTTCAAGTGCCAGAACATATTTATTGTATTGATTTTTTCTAGTTTCAAAAACACCTGGATCTGAATATACATCTTGTGAATTTCGATCTGTAATTACTTTTGGCTGCTGACTTGGATTTGATGGATTTATTAAATAAGTTTTCGTGTTTCTAGTATCATACCATTCATCAGAAACAACAGCAAGATTATCATTCCCCCAAGTAATATCATTAAAACGCTGTGGTGTTTTTACTAATGAAGAAGGTTGTTTTTCGAAAGGCGCATCCCAAAGAAAAACTTCGTCTCTAAAGTCAACTTTGTTGGCAGGATCTCCTTGGTCTAAAGCAGTTACATACATTAAAGTCGATGGTTTATCATTTCTCCAAGCCATTTCTCTTTTACCTTTTCTAACGGCCATAAAACCTTTTGGCATAATTTCGTTTAAAGGAACTTCGTTTACGACTTTAATCTCTTTTCCACTTATATCATAAACAGTAGTTGTAGAGGGAAATCTGTTTAAAGGCACAACATAAGAAAATGGTTTCTGAATTGTAGTCAGCATAATGTAGTTGCCATCTGGCGAAATTCTCTCTCCCGCAAACATGGCAGCCTCTTTAAACAAGACAGCTTCTCCGTTTAATTTCACCTTATACAATTCAGATGTAATACTGTTTTCAAAATTAGCTTCATCATTTTTGTTTTTCAACATATCAGGATACGTTCTGTTTTGAGATTTTTCTCCAGAAGTAGTGGAAACTATTGGTCCAGTTGGTAAATCTTTTTTAGAATCTAAAAGAGCAGGTCTGTTTTTAGGAAGCATTTTTACCAAAATCGTTTCATTGTCTGAAAACCAGCTGAAAGGATTTCCAAGATTTGCATTTACAGTTGCTGCTGTAAGTTTTTTGGCTTGCGCCGAAGCAACGTCTAAAACCCAAAGTTCTACACCAGAATTTGCAGTGTGAGAGAATAAAATCTTTTTGTCATTTGGCGACCAAAGTATATTTGTAATTTTCGGATTTTCTGGAAGACCTGCAACCTGAACTTCCTCTTTACCGCTTACTTTTCGCAGCTTAAGATTGTTGAGATAAGTTACAGTACTCGAAATATTAGTAATAGGATTAATTCTTAAACCGGCTAAACGAACCTCTTCCTGATTTAAATCATCAAGTGTTTTATAAGTGTTTCGATACATCAAGAGCATGTTTTCTTTTTTGGTATCCATAGATACTGTTGGAGCTCTTTGATAATCGGCTAGATCTAAAATAGATTTAGAAGGCTTTTGGTAGGTTAAATTCTCTTGGGCAAAAGAGGAAAAACCAAAGCTGAAAAGTAAGAACAAAGTAACCTTTAATTTCATAATTTGAATTTTATGGGTTTAAAAATAGTATTCAAAATGTTTGTCTAAGATATTTATATCCTGTTACATTTTGGATAGTATTTTTCATTTTATTCAAAAATTGAGTGTAAAGATTATCTTTTTGAGAAGTAATTGTATTTAAGCAGTCTTATAATTAAAGTATATAAAATTGCTAATAACGAAAAAAAGAGTAATTTGTACTCTTATATTTTAAAGTATACGTAAATTTGCATTCTAAATTTTCAAACAAATAACAATACAATATGTATCATTCAAAAATAGCAGGCTTAGGATACTATGTTCCTTCAAATGTGGTGACTAACGATGATTTGTCTAAGATAATGGATACCAATGATGAATGGATTCAGGAAAGAACAGGAATTCAGGAAAGAAGGCACATTATTCGTGGAGAAGACACCACAACTTCGATGGGAGTTAAAGCAGCTAAAATTGCAATCGAGCGTTCTGGCGTTGCCAAAGAAGATATTGATTTTGTAGTTTTTGCTACACTAAGTCCAGATTATTATTTTCCAGGACCAGGAGTTTTGGTGCAAAGAGATTTAGGTTTAAGAACTGTTGGAGCTTTAGATGTTAGAAATCAATGTTCTGGTTTTGTTTATGCAATTTCTGTTGCAGATCAATATATTAAAACTGGAATGTATAAAAACATTTTAGTTATTGGTTCAGAGGTTCATTCAACAGGATTAGATATGACAACTCGCGGACGCGGTGTTTCGGTGATTTTTGGAGATGGAGCAGGAGCAGCAGTTTTAAGCCGTGAAGAAGATTTAACAAAAGGAATTCTTTCTACTCATTTGCATTCTGAAGGACAGCATGCCGAAGAATTGGCTTTGCAGGCTCCCGGAATGGGCGCACGCTGGGTAACAGATATTTTGGCTGATAATGATCCAAACGACGAAAGTTATTATCCGTACATGAATGGACAATTTGTGTTTAAAAATGCTGTAGTTCGTTTCGCAGAAGTAATCAATGAAGGATTAGAAGCAAATGGTCTTCAGGTTTCAGATATTGATATGTTGATTCCACATCAGGCGAATTTGAGAATTTCACAATTCATTCAAAACAAATTCAAATTGACTGATGATCAAGTTCATAATAACATTCAAAAATACGGAAATACAACAGCAGCCTCTATTCCTATTGCTTTGACAGAAGCTTGGGAAGAAGGAAAAATCAAATCTGGAGATACTGTTGTTTTAGCAGCTTTCGGAAGTGGCTTTACTTGGGCGAGCGCTATTATTAAATGGTAATTTAATTCATCTTACATTATATTTTAAAACCTGCTCTTTTTGGAGCAGGTTTTTTTATACCCATTTGTCAGGCTGAGCGAGGTCGAAGCCTCATCCCAATATAAAAGCCCCTCGACTTCGCTCAGGGTGACATTCGAATAGCATTACAAAAGAAAAGTTCGAACAGTTTGTCAGGCTGAGCGAAGTCGAAGCTTCATCCCAATAGAAACGCCCTTCGACTTCGCTCAAGGTGACATTCGAATAGCATTACAAAAGAAAAGTTTGAACAGTTTGTCAGGCTGAGCGGAGTCGAAGCCCAGTTTTTTATTGGCAACTTTTAACTTCTTTCCTAAATATTGTTGCTTGAGTTCAAGGTACACTAATAGGAGTGGGCTTCGACTCCGCTCAGCCTGACAATTGGCGGCTAACATTAAAAAAAAGAAATATTTTCCTACTTTTAAAGTTTGGTTAATTGATATAATTTAAATAAAATGAAAAGATATTACGTCTACATATTAAAATGTTCTGATAATAGTTATTATACGGGATTTACAAATAATATTGAACGAAGATTTGATGAACATAATTACGGATTGAATAAAGAATGTTACACTTTCAATAAAAGACCTTTGGAGTTGGTTTTTTGTACAGAGTTTAATGATGTAAATCAAGCCATTGCATTTGAGAAACAAGTAAAAGGCTGGAGCAGAAAAAAGAAAGAAGCAATCATAAATGATAAGTGGGAAGATTTGAAAAAATTTTCACAATGTTTAAATAAAACAAGTCATAAAAATTTTTATAAAAAGGACGTTTAGTAGTAAATTAGCCTTCGACTTCGCTCAGGATGACAGTCGGGTTACAAGTTGTAAAAATATTTTTGCTGACCAACTGAATTGAAGCCCTTTTAATAATCAAATCCAATGAAAAAAAATCAACTCGAAATAGCTTGTTTTAATTACGAATCTGCACTAATTGCACAAGAAAATGGCGCGGACAGAATTGAACTGTGTGAAAACATGAAACTTGGAGGAACAACGCCAAATTCTATATTGGTGGTAAAAGTCCGTGAGAGCTTAAATATTAAAATGCATGTAATTATTAGACCTCGAGGCGGCAATTTTGTTTATTCTGATGATGAACTTATAGAAATGAAACAAGATATAAAACAATTTAAAAAATTGGGAGTTGATGGTTTTGTTTTCGGAATTTTGAAAGAAAACGGAAAAGTAAATAAAAAACAAAATAAAGAATTAGTGCATTTGGCACATCCGCTTTCTTGTACATTTCACCGTGCTTTTGATGTTGTAAAAGATGTAGAGAAATCACTTGAAGATGTGATCGACTGCGGTTTCAAGACAATCTTAACTTCTGGACAGGGCATAAATGTTACAGAAGGAATCTGGACTTTAGAGAAACTTCAAAAACTTGCTGGAGATAGAATAGAAATCATGCCTGGCGGCGGCTTAAGATCTTCAAATATAAAATTATTACAAGAAAAACTAGACATCACTTTTTATCATTCATCAGCTATAACAGATGATTCTGAGATCGCAAACCCTGAAGAGATAAAGGAACTTCGTAACTTTTTATAGTATTTTAATAAACAAAAAAAGTCTGGAGTGGCATCTCCAGACTTTTTCTCTACAAAAAATTATTCAAAAATTATTCAAAAAATCTTTTTTTGAAGGGCTGTTAGAACATTCCGCCTCCATCTTTATTAGTATTGTCTTCTCTTTGTTTACGTTGAAGGTTTTTGATTTTAGCACCTCCAAAGTTGTATGTCAAACCTACATAAACAGTTTGGCTTTCCCATTTAAACTGACCTGCCTGCGGATAAGGAGACATAGTATCAAAAGCATATTTCATGGTGTTGAAAACGTCATTAAAACGTACACTAATATTCATTTTGTTGTCTAACAAAGTGTAACGTGATCCAATATCCATTTTATACATTTCGTGGCTGTTGTTTTGCAATCCATCAACGGCACCTCTGTAAAAACCAAATAGTAAAAAGCTTAAACGTTTGTTTACTTTAAAATTTGAATTCATACGCCCATTAAAAGCGGCAACAGTAACCGTTTTCTGCTCTGGCTCACTTTGGCCGCCTGCTACGTATTTATAAACAATTCCTTCTTGATTAATGCTAGAAAAATCAATCGATGGTTGAATGTCCCACCATTTTGTAATTTTATAATTGAAAGAAGCTTCAAATCCATAAGACGTATTATGATCAAAGTTTGTATAAGACATAATTTGCTTTTCTTTACTTGCGTCTGCAGGATCTGGATATAAAATTCTGCTGATCTGGTCATTAATGCTTCTCACAAAAACACCAGCAGTAAAACTTCCTTTTTCGAATGTTTTAGTATAATTTACTTCTACAGAATTTGTAAACTGAGGTCTTAATTCAGGGTTTCCTAATGAAGTAACTAATGGAGTAGCAAACTCTCGAATTGGTTTTGTCTGTTCTAAACTTGGACGGTCAACACGGCGGCTATAGCTGAATTGTAAAGTATTCTTTTCGTTTAAATTATAAGTTAAATATGCAGAAGGATACAATGTAATGTAATCGTCATCAAATTTATCCTTGCCATGATTTAAGTTAGTTTCAACTTTATAACTCTCAAAACGAGCACCTACCTGATAGCTTAATTTTTTAAATTTCTGACCAAACGTTACATAAGCAGAATAAATATCAGTATCATAAGTATAATTAGAAGTCTGAGCTTCTACAGGAAGCAGAGGATTGCCCGTAATATAATCATTCCCAGTTCTTGTAATTCTTGCTTCTGCTCCAGCTTCAAGAGTTGTTTTTTCGTTTAACGGATTAACATAGTCAATATTTACAGTGCTTAGTTTACGAGTTCCTTTCAAGAAATCATTATACACAACATTTGAACTTGTATTGTCAGTATGAGTTGTTTGAGTATCAAAAGAAGCGTTTTGAGTTTCTTTATTATCGCTGTAATTTGCTTCAAAATCTAAAGTATGTCCTTCTTTTTTAAAGATATGTTTGTATGCTAAATTGTAAGTCCCAACTTGGTCTGGTCCCCAATATCTCGATTTTTGAAAAATATTCGAAATGTCTGAATTCGTTACATTGTTATAATCAATGTCAGTATCTACAAAACCTTTTCCTGTATTTTTATTTTGGTTAGTGTAAATAGACAATGTGTTATGATCATCAATTAAATAATCCATTCCTATTTTGTATAAATAAGAATCATTATCATTGATCACATCAATTTTTTGAACGATATCTTGATCAAATCTTCTAATTAATCCATCATTATAATACGTTCCAAAATTTTGTCCCACATTACCAAAGAAATTTACTTTTCCTGTTTTGTAGTTCAAATCTAAAGACTGATTGTATTTTGCAGTTTGTCCAAAAGTGATTCCTCCGCTGTAACTTCCGTTAAAACCAGTATTAGCATTTTTGTGCAAAATAATATTGATAATTCCAGACATTCCTTCTGGATTGTATTTTGCACTTGGATTGGTAATTAACTCAATTTTTTTGATAGAAGTTGACGGAATTTGCTTTAATAACTGAGCAGGGTCAATATTAGAAGGACGTCCGTCAATTAATACACGAACATTATCATTTCCGCGAAGCGAAAGTTTTCCATCCTGATCCACATTCACAGAAGGAATATTATTCATAATGTCAGAAGCAGAAGCTCCTGCTGTTGTTAAATCTTTACCAACATTAACCACTTTTCTATCGATTTTTTGTTCGATTGTAGAACGTTCAGCAACAATATTTACGCCTTTAAGCTGTGTTGCCTCTTCTTCAAGAGAAACATTTACAGTCGCAGCTTTTTTATTTTCGCTTAAAATAACAGATCCAATATATTTTCTAAATCCGATGTATTGAATTTCGATTGTATAGCTTTTCAAAGCAATGTTTTTAAATGAAAAGTCCCCATTGTCATCTGTATTCACACCAGAAACAATTTTTCCATTTTCTTTAATTGAAACAGTTGCATAAGAAATTGGTGCACTGTTTGACTTTTCGGTAATTTTTCCAGAAATACTTCCTGTATTCTGAGCTTGTGCTGTTGCGATTACCCCCAATAACGCGAACAGAAAGAATTTTAATTTCATGATTTTCTTGTTGATTATTTTGATTTGATTGATGATGATTTTGTTTGTTAGTTTTTTTCTTTTTGATGCTTCAAAATAAATTTGAAGTCTCTATTAAGACTCTTTTGTGTTGGATATGTTACAAGAAATTGTGAAAAAAAACACAAAAAAAATCTCATGCCCTGTTTTGTAGGAGATTATGCTTTTGATTTTTTGATAATTTTAACAATTGAAAATGCAGGTTTTTTATCAAATTCAAACTCTTTTCCTGAATTTTATATGTTTTTGATTTTCTCTAATTGATGAATAAGCAGTATCTTTGCTCACTTTAAAATAAGTTTACATGTCATTACCACAAATTCTTACACCTTCTATACAAAAAGCAATACAAGCATTATTTGATGTTACGATTGATAAAATTGAGTTTCAAACTACTAGAAAAGAGTTTGAAGGCGATATTACAATGGTAATTTTTCCACTGCTAAAAGTGATTAAAAGTAATCCAGCCGAATTAGGAAATAAAATTGGAAATTATTTAGTTGAAAATGTTTCTGAAGTGGCGCGCTTTAACGTAGTTTCAGGTTTTTTGAATATCGTAATTTCAGATAGTTATTATCTAAATTTCTTTAACGGAATAAAAGATAACAAGCAATTTGGGTATGTAACTCCAAACCCTGCAGAGAAAGCCGTGATGGTAGAATATTCTTCACCAAATACCAATAAACCACTGCACTTAGGTCATGTTCGTAACAACTTGTTAGGATATTCTGTTGCCGAAATTTTAAAAGCATCTGGCAAAAAAGTATACAAAACTCAAATTATCAACGATAGGGGAATTCATATTTGTAAGTCAATGCTGGCTTGGGAAAAATTCGGAAACGGAGAAACTCCAGAATCTTCTGGTTTAAAAGGAGATAAATTGGTTGGTAAATATTACGTAGAATTTGACAAAGCATATAAATCTGAAATTAACGGTTTAATTGAAACTGGTAAAACAGAAGAAGAAGCTAAAAAACAAGCGCCGATTATTATAGAAGCGCAAGATATGCTTAAGAAATGGGAAGCTGGAGATGAAGAAGTTATTGCGCTTTGGAAAAAAATGAACGAATGGGTGTATGAAGGTTTTGCAACTACTTATACAAATCTTGGAGTTAATTTTGATAAATATTACTACGAAAGCAACACTTACTTATTAGGAAAAGATGTTGTTCAAGTTGGTTTAGATAAAGGTGTTTTCGAAAAAGATCCTGACGGTTCAGTTTGGATTGATTTAACAGATGAAGGTCTTGACCGTAAAATTGTATTACGTTCTGACGGAACTGCTGTTTATATGACACAGGATATTGGAACGGCAATTCAGCGTGTAAAAGATATGCCAGATGTTGGCGGAATGGTTTATACGGTTGGTAACGAACAAGATTACCACTTTAAAGTATTGTTCTTAATCTTGAAAAAATTAGGTTTTGACTGGGCTTCAAGCTTATATCATTTATCATACGGAATGGTTGATTTACCTTCTGGAAAAATGAAAAGCCGTGAAGGAACTGTTGTAGATGCAGATGATTTAATGCAGGACATGACAGATACAGCAAAACAAATTTCTGAAGATTTAGGAAAACTAGACAGCTATTCTGACGAAGAAAAAGCGAAATTGTACAAAACAATTGGTTTAGGTGCTTTGAAATATTACATTTTAAAAGTAGATCCTAAAAAACGTATTTTGTTTAATCCAGAAGAGTCTGTTGATTTTGCTGGAAATACAGGGCCGTTTATTCAATATACATACGCGAGAATTCAGTCAATAATTCGTAAAGCAGATTTTGATTTTACAGCTAAAACTGAAATAGAAGAACTTCATGAAAAAGAAAAAGAATTGGTAAAACAAATCGAACTTTTCCCAGAAGTAATTCAAAATGCGGCTCAAAATCATAGTCCAGCTTTGATTGCTAATTATACTTACGATTTAGTAAAAGAATATAATTCGTTCTATCAATCTGTTCATATTTTAGGAGAAGTAGATTTAACTAAAAAAATATTCAGAGTTCAGCTTTCTCAAAAGGTAGCTGAGGTAATAAAATCTGCATTCCATTTATTAGGAATCGAAGTGCCGGAGAGAATGTAATTATTTATAAATATTTAAAAGAGCCGATAACTATTCAGTTATCGGCTCTTTTTTTTGCGGTAAAGTTTAGAGAAAATCAAAGTTATTATTACCAAAAGGTTAAGAATTTTGGTGAATGAATTTTCGTGTAAAAAACAGAAAATATCATTTGGATATATGGTTTTTATAATTATGTTTACAGTAAGAAATTTATTGATAATTATAGTTGATAAAGCTAACGAATATAAGCTTTTTTTCATTTTTACTGTTAAAAAAAATAATCGAGGAAGCTGAAAATCGTAAGAGTAGGCAAAATTTTAAACCCAAAAACATGATTAAAAAACCTTTACTATTAATGATGCTCTTTTTTGCTTTTACAGCAATGAACGCACAAGATTTAATTGCTCCATCTTATGGATTTTCACACAACAAAACAGCTTATATCACTTTGGCTGATGGAACTGAAATTAGCGGAACTATTCGTGATATCGACAGAGACAAAGGATTAATTGAATACATTAAATTGCAAGACGCAGCAGGAAAAAAACACAAACTAAAACCAGAAGATATTAAGTTTATGTATTTACCGCCAAGCGGACTTGATAACCTGACTAAAAAACTAGACTTTATTTCAGATTATCAAAAGTGGAGCGATGATAAATTGAACCAAGAATATATAAAAGAAGGTTACGCATATTTTGAAACTGCTGATGTAAAAATCAAAAAGAAAAATTCGAAATTATTAATGCAGCTTTTAAACCCTGGGTTTAGTAAAGAATTTAAAATCTACTGTGATCCGCACGCAAAAGAGACTGCTTCTTTAGGAGTTGGCGGTGTAAAGTTTGTTGGGGGAGATGCTAAATCTTACTATGTTGCCAAAAAAGATTCACCAGCATTTTTGCTTAAGAAAAAGGAATATAAAAAAGAATTTGTGCCATTATGGGGAGGCTGTGAGAAAGTAATTGCTGCAAATCCTGAGCCAAAATGGACAGACTTGACAAAGCATGCCATCTCATATTCTGAGTGTGCAGAAGCAAAATAATATTGTTTGAAAGATTCATCTTTAAATTTAAAATGCAAAAAAAGCCGATAGTTATAGCTATCGGCTTTTTGTTTTAAGAACAGCCCCTAAAAAAATCAAAAGTATCAGAATAAGACATTTTTTTATCTCAATAAAGAGCCGGTATATGAATTAATGATTTTTCGTGTTAATTTTGCGCTCGAAAAAAGATAACTTTTGAAGCTTTCACCCCAACTGCTGTCAATTATTACAGACAATAAATTACAATACCTCCTTATATTCATTTTTAACTATTTTGAATTAGTAACCCTTTTAGTGAGAAATAATAAGGATTACCGTCTAATTAATTTTAGGCGGTTTTTTTATTTTCATCTGATTAATTGTAAGAATAACTTTTAATTTTTACTTGTTAAAAAGAAATAAATTCTTGTTAAAATTAAATTAATTTTATAAGTTGCGCCCCTTAATTCAAATTAACTATAATGAAAAGAAAGATTAAAGGATTTGCAATTCTTGTATTCTTGTTTACTGTCCAATTATTTTTTGCACAGGAAAAAGCAGTTTCAGGAATTGTATCGGATGGAAGCGGACCAATTCCAGGTGCGAATGTTGTTGTAAAAGGAACTAGCAATGGAGTTCAAACCGATTTTGATGGAAAGTATAAAATTAAAGCCAAGACAGGAGATGTTATTGTGTTTTCTTACATGGGTATGAAAGACCAATCTATTACAGTTGGTAATTCGTCTACTGTAAATGTCAAAATGCAGGATGGTGGAGAACAATTAGAAGAGGTTGTTGTAACTGCACTGGGAGTTAAAAAAGAAGAAAAAAAATTGGGTTATGCAGTTTCAAAAATTACTTCGGATGAAATAACTAAGTCTGGAGAACAAAATGTTTTGCAGGCGCTGGCTGGAAAAGCTGCCGGTGTTCAGGTTATAGGTACTGGTGGAACGCCAGGTGCTTCTAGTAAAATAATCATTAGAGGAGTAAATACCATTAAAGGAAATTCAGATCCTCTGATTGTTGTTGATGGTATTCCTATTGACAATACAACAAGTCAAACTAGTGCTGGTGATAATCCATTTAATGCAAACTTGTCTGGTATTAATAACTCTAATCGTGCACTGGATATTAATCCTGATGATATCGAAAGTGTATCAGTACTTAAAGGTCCAGCGGCGGCTGCATTATACGGTGAGAGAGCAGGTAACGGAGTTATTATCTATACAACAAAAAAAGGTAAAAGCGGAAAAAGTTTAGGAATCGATTACTCAACTGCATTGGCGATTGATCATGTTAGTCAATTGCCTGCTAGACAAAATAAATATGTTCAAGGTACAAGTGCCACAGCGACTGCTGTAAATCCAAACACTCCTCAAAGCTGGGGACCTTCAGCAGAGTCATTAAATATTCCGATGTATAACAATGTTAAGAATTTCTTTCAGGAAGGATTAACCTTTACAAACAATATATCTTTTTATGGTGGTAATGAAAAAGCCACTTATAGAGCATCATATGGTAATGTTACACAAACAGGTATGATTCCTGAAACAGGATTAAAAAGAAATACTTTAAGAGTTGTTGGAGATCTAAAATTAAATGAAAAATGGAAAACAGGTGGTAGCTTGCAATATACTCATACAACCAATACATTAGCCCAAAATGGAAGTAACTCTTCTGGTGTAATGTTAAGTTTGCTTCGTTCTCCTTCAAATTATGATCTAAGAAACTATAAAGATGAAGAGGGTAATAATATGAACTATTATAACTCGTATGATAATCCATATTTTACAGTTAATGAAAATCCCGCGACAAGTGATGTAAATCGTGTTTTTGGAAATATGTACCTTACTTATTCGCCAGCAGCTTGGTTGTCCCTTACTGCAAAAGGAGGTATAGATACTTATTCTGATTATCGAAAACAAGTTTATGCTATTTCATCTAATGGAGATAATCTTGCTGGTATGGGAGAAGTTGCTTTCAATAATATTAATAACAAACAATTTTATGGTGATTTTATAGCAACAGGATTATTGCCTTTAAAATCAGAATGGCTAAAGATAAATTATACTGCCGGACTTAATTTACGTTCTTCTCAGAACACAGATGTTTTTTCTCGAGGAAAAGATCTTGCAGTGAGAAATCTTTATAATTTGTCAAATGCGACACAATTGTACGCATCAAACGCAGAATCTAATGTGATGTCCAGAGCTTTGTTTGGACAATTAGAATTTGATGTTAAGAATCAACTTTTTATTACAGGATCGCTTAGAAAAGAATGGTCTTCTACGTATGGAACAGATGCAAATAGCGCTTTATTCCCAGCTGCTTCTGCTTCATGGGTTTTATCAAGCTCTTTTG
The DNA here is from genome assembly GCF_030818825.1 of Flavobacterium sp. SORGH_AS_0622. Lineage (NCBI taxonomy): Bacteria > Pseudomonadati > Bacteroidota > Flavobacteriia > Flavobacteriales > Flavobacteriaceae > Flavobacterium > Flavobacterium sp. SORGH_AS_0622. The sequence continues at coordinate 4,388,328 of NZ_JAUTAX010000001.1, read as the reverse complement.
ATTTACCAGAATGGATAAACTTTATGAAAATGACTTACGGATATGGAGAAGTGTGTATTGCTCCACAACCGTACTACACTATAAGTACATTTTCTCAGCCATTTATGACAGATGGTTTTACAGATGGTTTAAGTTTTCCTTACAACGGTGTAAACGGTATGGCTGTTTCGGGGGTTTTAGGGAATCAACAATTAAAACCAGAAAGAGTATTAGGACATGAACTTGGTTTTAATACTAAGTTTTTAGAAAATCGCCTTTCATTCGATTTAAATCTATATTACAAAACATCTAAAGATTTATTAATAGAATTGCCACTGCCGCAATCAAGCGGATATGCATTGGTTTACCAAAATGCGGCTGAATTGGTTAATAAAGGTATTGAGGTTGAACTTGGCTATGATATTTTCAAAAAAAATAATGCATTTCAATGGAATATTAATTTGAATTGGTCTAAGAACGAAAATAAAGTGACTGACATATACGGAAACTTAGATGAGATTTCTATTGAAACTGCTTTTGGTTCTATTGGATATTATGCTGTAAAAGGACAACCATTAGGAAGTTTTTATGGAACAAAATGGAAACGTGATGAAAATGGACAAAAAATAATTGGATCTAATGGTTTACCAATAGTAGCAGATGAAACTGGAAATTTAGGGAATTCTGCTCCTAAATGGACAGGAGGTTTAAGAAACACATTTACTTATAAGAGAGTTACTTTGTCAGGATTGCTAGATTTTAGACACGGTGGAGTTGTGTATAATGGTACACTGGCAAGATTACACAATTTTGGTGTTTCTGAAGCTTCTGCAGATAGAGAGCATAATTATATTATTGATGGTGTGAAACAAGATGGAACTCCAAATAATATTGCAATATCGGCTAAAAATTATTACCAAAAATACTTAGGAGATGGTGGAGGTGGCTGCAGAAGAAGCTGTAACAGATGTGAACTGGATAAGACTTCGTGATATTACATTAAGTTATGATTTTAATGTGAAAAAATTCACGGCTATTAATTCGGCTCAACTGTCATTTACAGGTAGAAATTTATGGCTAAATACTAATTACAAAGGTGTTGATCCAGAAACGAGCTTAACAGGAGCAGGTTCAAAAATTAATGGATTAGATTACTTTAATAATCCTGGAAGTAAATCATTTATAATGTCTCTTAAAGTCGGATTTTAAATTCTAAATTAATAAAAATGAAAAAATATATAAAATGTGTAATTCTGGCCACTATAGGTTTTGGCCTTTTTACAAGCTGTCAATCTGAATTAGACCACTTTAACGAGAATCCAAATTCATCTATTTCAACTACGCCGAGTTTATTGCTTTCTGCAATGGAAGTTTCTACTTTTTCAACACATACAACTGGGTTGATTAGAACTTCAAATATTTTAGATCAGCATCTTGCTGGGACAAGCGTAGGGCAGTTAGGAGATATTCAACGTTACTTTATTAGCGAGCAGGATGTAAATAACGAATGGAATACTTTGTATAGTACAACTTTAATGAATGGTTATATCTTAAATCGTGATTTTGCTACTCATTATCCCTACTATAATGGTATTGGCCAAGTTTTAACCGCGATAAATTTGGGTTATGCAACTGATCTTTGGGGAGATGTTCCTTATGATGAGGCTTTTAAAGCTGATCAAGGAAATAGAGCTCCTAAATATAATACTCAGCAGGAAATTTATGAGAGATTGCAAAGTATCTTGGATGATGCGATTGTGAACTTACAAAAAACAGAGTCAAGTAATCTTACTGTTCCTGGAGATGACGATTACATATTTAATGGAAATACCAAAAAATGGATTCAAGTTGCTTATGTCTTGAAAGCAAGATATGCCTTACGATTAACACAGGTTGATTCGCAGGCAGCACAAAAAGCATTAAGTTATATTGCCGCTTCAGGAATAAGTTCAATTGGCGATGATGCTAATACTTTTTTCCCTGGAACATCAAACGGTCTCAATCAATGGTATGCCTTTGAAAATAGTCGTGCAAATTACTTAAAAACAGGAGCATATTTCGTAAACTCTTTAAAAGAGTCTGATGATCCGAGATTGTCATTTGCAATTGCTAAAGACAAGAATGGTAATTATACAGGCAACGCGGCAGATGATTTAGATACTACTTCATCTTCTTATATTGGTCCTGCATTTGCGAGTGCGACTTCTTCAATTGGATTGGTGACATATGCAGAAGCCAAATTCATAGAAGCTGAAGCGAAATTTAGATTGGGACAAGATGCAGCACAATCATTAAAAGATGCAGTAGCGGCATCTGTATTAAAAGTTACTGGTAGTGCAGCAACGACAGATTTTTTATCGGCAGCAACTGCTACAGTAAATTTAGAGACAATTATCCAACAAAAATATCTTGCTCTTTTCTTAACTATGGAACCCTATAATGATTACAGAAGAACTGGTTTCCCTGTGTTAGACCCAAACCAATCATCAAATATAAAGTTTATTCCTCTAAGGCTTCCAACGCCATCTGATGAAAGACAATATAATCCAAATGCTACGGTAGTTAGTAATGTTACAACCAATGTGTGGTGGGATAAAAATTAAACAATTTATATAGCATTAAAAAAGCCGGAAGTCTCAAAACTTCCGGCTTTTTTAATAACAACTAATTCTAATTACTTAACAAATTTGTCAATGATTTTATCTGTTTCTGCTTTAGCAGTATCTGGTTTTAAATCAAATAATAGAGAGTAAAGAGCTTTTCTGTCTACTTTAGCTTCTAAGTTTAAATCTTTATGTCTGTCGAAAAGGGTCTGCCATTTGTCACGAACATTTTTCCAAAGTGCATTGTTTTCTTTCCACCATTTTTGAGCAGCAATACATTTAACATCTGGAACTTTAGTGTAAACATCAAATCCTTTTTCTTGCGCTAACAAAACATCTTTTCCTGCATCGTCACGAACCAATTTATCGTTGTCTTGCTCATGGTTCCATCCTGTAGCAGTGATTTCGTGAATATTTCTTCTTTTTAAAACATTGTAATCGTTACGTTTTGTCTGCTCTCTTCTAGGAAGCGGAGCATCAGCAACGTTTGCCCAGTAATCTTGTCCATCAACGTGTACCCAAGTTGAAGATCCTTCATATCTCGGACTGTCATCTACTTGATATACTTTTTGAGTCCATTGTCCCTTAACCGCTTTTTTGTCTAGCTTTTTGTATTTCCAAGAAGTTCCTTTGTTAAAAGAATACAAGTCTGTGTTTTCGTATAGCCAGTCTTGCCTCCAGTGTTTGATAATCATATCGTCACTTACAATTAGTAAATGCTGCATAACAATTTTGTTAGGAGTATCTTCTAATAATTCCACCCATTCTAAAGCAGATTCGTGTTTTGTTTCAGATGGTTTATAAGTAAGAGAATCTTTTGGATATGAGAAGGTTTCTGTAAAATTAAATTTCACTTCATAACAACCGCACATAGATTTAATCGATTTTATGTCTTGTTGTTTTTTGTCCTGACTAAAACCAAGACCACATGTTAAAGCCATAGCGGCTGACAAAAAAAGGCTTTTTGAAATCATAACTTATTGTTTTGTTTTAAATTTTGGCAAATATATAAATTTTATTTAGAACAATTAAAAATAGTTATATATTTGCACCTGTTATTAAGACTGAATAAAAATAATGAAAATAAATTTTACCCTTTTTGCTGGACTTCTTTTTTGTACTTGTTCTTTTGCTCAGCAAAAAGACACTATTAACTCACAGGAAAAATTATCAGAAGTTGTTGTTACAGGACAATTTGAGCCACAATCCATAAAAAAATCCGTATTTAATGTTCGAGTGATTTCAAGTAGAGATATTAAAAATTTAGCAGCAAATAACTTGGCTGATGTTTTAAATCAGTACTTAAATATTACGGTTAGACCAAGTGGCACAAGTGGTCGTTCTACAGTTTCTTTATTTGGTTTAGATGCTCAGTATTTTAAAATTCTAGTAGATAATGTTCCGTTAGTAAATGAAGCTGGTTTAGGAAATAATACAGATTTATCACAGATTAATTTAGACGATGTTGAGCGAATTGAAATAGTCGAAGGATCGATGGGTGTAGTTTATGGGGCTAATGCTGTAAGTGGAGTTTTAAATATTATTACAAAAAAATCGTCAATACATAAATGGAATATTACAGCTGCTGTACAAGAAGAAACGGTTAAAGATGAATATGCACTTTTTGATGAAGGTCGTCATATCCAATCGTTGAGAGTTGCCCATACATTTAATGATAACTGGTTTGTGAGTGTTGGTGCTAATAGAAACGATTTTCAAGGATTTTTAGACGATAAAAATGGAAAAGATTACGATGTTAATGACCAAACTCGTGGATACAGATGGCTGCCAAAAGAACAACTAAATGGAAATGCCTTAATTGCTTACAATAAAGGTTCATTTAAAGTTTTCTATAAGTTTGAATACTTAGATGAAGATGTTGACTATTATAATGCTACAGTACAGTCAGGTTACAATCCAGTATTAGGATCTTATACATATGCTGACGATATGAGGTATTTTACTAATAGATATTTTCATAATTTAAATGCAACAGGAAAACTTTTTACGAGATTAAACTACAATATATCGCTTTCTCATCAGAAACAAGAACGTAATGTTGAAGACTTTAAATATTATTTTCAGAATAAAAGTGAAAAAGAAAATGTTACTACAAAAGACCAATCGATGGAAGTTCTTTACTCAACAGGAACTCTAAGTAACTTTTTTACAAACAAAAAATATGATCTGCAAGTTGGATATGAATTTGTAAACAATCAAGGTTACTCTTTGATTCAAGAGGGAAATAATCTTTTTTCTCCTGTCAGAAAGACTCTTGAAAATTATGATTTCTTTGTTTCCGCTGAAATTATGACAACTGAGAGATTTTCTATACGTCCAGGATTAAGATTCTCAGCGCAGTCTAAATTTAAAGATCAATATGCATCCTCACTTAATTTAAAATATTTATTTGATAAAGGAATTGAACTTAGAGGTTCTTATGGTTCATCATTTAGAACACCGACTTTTGAAGAACTATATTCCAAATTAATTTTTGACGGACATTTCTTTACAGGAAATGAAAACTTGATACCAGAAACTAGTACTTCATTTGAAGCCAGTTTAAAAAAATCATCTTTTATAGGTTCACGCTTGCAAGTTTCAAACACATTTGCGGGAAGCTACCTAGATGTTAATGATAGAATTGATATGGCTTTGATACGATACAATCCAGATACAGGAAATCCAGAATATCAATATATAAACATCAGTAAATACAAAATGTGGAATTTCTCTACAATGAATCAATTTAGGTATAGAGATTTGACATTCAATATTGGAGCAGCTGTAGTTGGTGTTTCTAGAAAAATAGAAAATCAAGTATTTACATCAGATGACAAATTTTTTGTACTCTTTCAATGTCAATAGTAGTGTTTCTTACTTAATACAAAAATGGGGGACAATATTTTCTGCCTACTACAAATACAACGGAAAGTCACAGCAATTTATAGAAGGATCTTCAGGATATATTATATCTGATATCGATCCAAGTAATTGGCTTGATGCAAGTATTAGAAAGACTTTCTTCAAAAATCAGCTTGATGTTACAATTGGAGCGAGAAATATTTGTAATGTGACGAATGTTAGGCAGACAAACACGAATCAATCTGCTGGACATGCAGGAGATTCAAATGTAATGCTCGCTTATGGGCGCTCTTATTTTATCAGACTTTCATATAATCTTAATCTTTAAATATAAACTAAAATACAAATGAAAAAACTATTATTCTTATCACTTTTCGTGTTATCATTGGTCTCTTGCTCAAGTGATGACAACAATACGGCTGAAATTAATGGAGTTGCTTTTGCATCAACCTCATTGAATTTAACTGCTGCTGAAACGCCTATCGTGATTAATTTCGCAATACCAACAGCAACTGCAGGATCTTTGACACTAACTTACGTAGAAAATGCTGTTGTTGAAGGAACTGACTTTTCTACTATACCAGCTGCTACTGCAAAAACAATCGTAGTTCCCTTTGAAAAAAATGTTTCTTCTGTAAGTTTTACTTTTAAGAAATTAAAAGAAGCTATTGAAGGAGAAGTTAAAAATGTTGTTTTCACAATTTCAAGCAATACTATTAATGCTATTTTAGGTGAAAATAAAACAGTTCAAGTTAATTTTAATGAGACAGCTTATACGGGCGGTGTTTTAGCTGCAAGTGTTGGAGGACCAAATCAGCCAAATCAACTTTATCTTGATTTTAGTTCTGGTATAACTAAATCTGTAAATAGAGCGACTTGGGATTTTGGTTTCAATTCAGGAAGTGAATTTAGAGTTATAATAAACGGATCAGTTAAGATGGCTGTTAAAAAATTAGAAACATCTGACATCACTTTACCTCAGGAAGTTGATGCTAACGTAAGCGTAGGTGCAGGAACAACAGCTGCTTCAAACGGCTTTGTTGATAATCCAACAGGCGTTTTAACAGGTGCAGGTGCAGGGATAGGAACTGCTATTGCTGAAGTTTCAGCTACAGATGCTGATAATAAAGTATATCTTGTTAATATGGGCGCTTTGGTTGGGACTAAAGTTGCAGGAACTGGAGGAGTTGAAGTTGATGGAGAATCAAGAGGTTGGAAAAAAGTTAGAATTTTAAGAAATGGAACTGGTTATAAAATTCAATATGCTGATTTAGCATCTACTACTTTTACTGAAAAAACAATTTCTAAAGATACTGCTTATAATTTTACATTTTTTAGTTTAGCTTCTGGAAATACTGTTTCTGTTGAACCTGAAAAAGCTAAATGGGATTTAAACTTTACAGTTTTTACAAATTACCTAAATATGGGTAGTGGTGATGTAACATATGGATATGCTGATTTTATTACTAGTAACTCAAGAGGAGGGGCAAAAGTTTATCAAGTTTTAGTTTCTACTGGAGGATCTTATGCTGATTTTACAAAAGCAAAAATTGTTGAAGATAACTTTAAAGCTTCTGAGACAGATCAAAGAATAATTGGGGCAAACTGGAGAAACGGTGGAGGACCAACTACTTTACCAAGCATCAGAACAGATCGTTTTTATGTAGTTAAAGATGCTGCTGGAAACTACTACAAAGTAAGATTTCTTACAATGCTAAATGAAGCAAGTGAAAGAGGAAATGTTACTTTAGAATATGCTATCTTAAAATAATTTTAAAATGAAAATCTAAAAAATATAAAGAGTATTTCATTCTAAAATTATAAAGCATCGCATTAAAATTTAGTTAATCATTAGCTTTGTTTTTTTTATTTTTTTTTGATAAAGAGGTTAGATTTATCTAGCCTCTTTTTTTTGATCTAGTTTCTTACTAAAATGAATTAGAAACAAAATGTTATTCTATCTTTGCACAAGTTTTTCCTGCAATAAATTAACGATAACTTAATTGGTTTAATTTTTGTACAGCAGTTCTTCATATTTTATAATTATAAAGTGAATACAAAATCTTATTTTTTTCAGTCTTTTGCGATTGTAGCGTTAGCGCTGGTTGCCTTTATTGGATTCAAACAAATCCTTCCAGATAAAATATTTTCAGAAAGTAAACTAGATTCTAAAAACATATTAATCGATAGTCTGCTTTTAGAGTCTGTGGCCAAAGATTCTCTTTCTTTGGATGATGATAGTATTGCTGAAAGCGAAAAAAAGCTAAACAACCAAAAAATTGTTTACGATGAAACTGAGGGAATCGAATTTCCTGCAGAAACTTTTGAGAATTATAAAGGTTTTCAATATCTGATTCCTTTTTACGAAAAATTATATCAGTTAGAGAAAAATCCGCAGAACAAAGTTAGAATTGCTTATTACGGAGATTCTATGACAGATGGAGATTTAATCGTTCAGGATGTGCGTGCCAATTATCAAGAACGTTTTGGAGGAAATGGAGTTGGATTTGTTCCAATTACTTCAGAATCGGCTGCATCGCGAGGTTCTGTAAAATCTACTTATTCTAAAAACTGGAAAACACAGTCATATTTAAATGTCAAAAAACCAACAAGCCCTTTTGGAATTAACGGTCACGTTTTTTTTGCAAACGATCCGTCAAATCCAACATGGGTTCAATACGAAGCGGGACTTAAAAAGTTTTCTACTTCTTTAGATAACGCAACCCTGTTTTACGGGCGATCCTCTAAAACAGGAAAAGTTAATTTTATCATTGGCAAAGACACTATTAAAAAGAATCTTTCTCCAAACAATTTAGTCAACACAATAAAGGTATCTTCTGGAAGTTTAAAAGCTTTTAAAGCTAATTTCGTACATGCAGATTCAATTCCGATTTACGGATTTAATTTTGATAACGGAATGGGAGTTCACGTTGATAATTTCTCGCAAAGAGGAAACTCAGGACTTCCAATATCAATGTTCAATGCAGATGTCATGAGAGCTTTTAATAATAATCTGAATTATGATTTAATTATTCTGCATTACGGAACAAATGTTTTGAACTACGGAACCAAAAATTATTCTTGGTACGAAAAAGGAATGACTAAAACAGTAAATAAAATAAAAGAATCTTTTCCAGGTGTTTCCATCCTGATTGTTTCTACAGCCGATAAATCGACTAAATATGAATTGGAAATGAAAACCGATTCTGCAGTAGTTCCATTAATGAAAGCTCAAAAACATTATGCACTTGAAACCGAATCTGGATTTGTAAATTTATATACTTTAATGGGCGGAGACGGATCGATGATAAAATGGGTGGATGAAACTCCGGCAAGAGCCAATAAAGATTACACGCACTTTAACCAGCGTGGCGCAAAAGCAATTGGTAATTTGTTGTACGGACAATTAAACAAAGGATACGAAGAATATAAAGTACTCAGAGAAAAGAGAGATTCTAATACGAATAAGCAGAGAACCGTAAGGAAAGCTAAGGCCGATTCCGTTTCCGTAACAAAAGACAGTGTATGATAAATAAACTTATTGTTTTCTTTTGTTGTCTTTTTTTCTTGAATAATGAAAAGACTTCAAAAACAGATGTACATCCAATACATAAAAGCATGATTCAGAAAATTGATACTGCAGCGGCCGACGCACCTTTAGAAGGGCAATTTTATAATGCGAAAGTATTAAAAAGTTTTTTTCAGAAATTAGAAAAAAATGAAGATCAGAAAAATCAGAAAATCAATATTGTACATATTGGAGATTCGCACATTCAAGGTGATTTGATGACGAATGAGATCAGAAAGAACTTGCAGCAAAAATTTGGCAACGCAGGACGTGGTTTAGTATTTCCATATCAATTAGCTAAAACAAACGGATCTTATAATGAGCGTTTCAATTCGAATCGAGTTTGGGAAAGCTACAGAAATATTTATCCCTTTAAAAATAATCCAGTTGGATTAAGCGGGATTGGACTTTGGAGAGATTCTGGCGGATTTGTAATGGAAATGAATATAAAAGATCCTGCTTATAAATTTAATACCATAAAAATTATAACTCCAAAAAATCAGAATATGTTTGATTTGGCGGTTTCCTCTAAGGTTAATTCAATTCAAACCACTGAACGAAAAGTTATAACGCATAAAATAAAAAAAGGCGAAGTACTTGGAACCATTGCAGATAAATATAATGTTTCGGTCGCTGAAATAAAAAGAGACAATCGATTAAAGTCAAATAATATTCGTGCGGGGAGAACTTTAAAAATTTCGACTAATGAAACAAGGGCAAAAACAATTTCTATGTCTGAGTTTGTTCCTTTACCGATAGAATCAGATTCGTATTCACATTATTACAATTCCGACAATGCTTTAAGCCGAATTTTTTTGATTCCGAATAAAGAAGCTTCAAATTATGAGTTAAACGGACTTGTTTTAGAAAAAGATTCCCCTGGGATTCTATACAGTGGTATAGGAGTAAATGGAGCCAAGTTTTCAGATTATAATAAATATCCGTTATTTTTTGAACAACTAAAAGCATTGCATCCAGATTTGCTTGTTTTTTCATTAGGAACAAATGAAAGTTATGAACATTTAGATTCAGGAAATTACATTAAAGAATTGCGAGAGTTTATAAATAATATCAAAGCGCAGAAAATAGATGCACCGATAATAATTATGACACCGCCGCCATCTTTGCTAAGAAGAAAGCCCAATACCTATATTGATGATTACACCAGACAAATTATTGAAATAGCCCAAAAAGATGGTTTTGCAGTTTGGGATTTGTACGATGAATTTGGTGGAATGAGTGGCATCAAACAGCTAAAAGTGCAAGGGTTAATTGGACCGGATTGGGTTCATTATTCCAAAAAAGGATACGAGAAACAAGGAAATTTGTTTACGCAGGCGTTTTTAAAAACATACGATAATTTTAAATTAAAGAATTAAGTTGACAACAATAGATAGCATTAATAATTGGTTCATTCAAAATTTTGGTGCAATTACAACAGAACAAGTTAAAAGCTGGTTTGTTTACAATCCAGACGAAAAACTTTTATTTAATACCGGTTTATTCCTAGGCCTATTTTTAGTTTTCTATTTTGTGTATGGTTTTTTACGCAAAACATTTTATTTGAGATTAACTTACGTTATTCTCTTCTCATTATTCTTCTATTACAAATCGAGCGGGATTTATTTCCTGCTATTATTGCTTTCATCTGTTGTAGATTATGGTTTGAGCCAGATAATTTACAAGGAAAGCAGAGATGGTGTAAAGAAACTTTATTTGGTTATTAGTGTGATTTTAAATTTAGCACTTTTAGGCTATTTCAAATACATGAACTTTTTGATTGTGACTTACAATGATATGTTTCATGGTAATTTTGCACTTCATAATGTTTTTCTTCCTGTCGGAATTTCGTTCTACACTTTTCAATCGATGAGTTATATAATCGAGATTTATAGAGAAGAAATCAAGCCTACAAAAAATTATATCGAATATTTATTCTTCGTGTCGTTTTTCCCGCAGTTAGTTGCTGGACCAATTGTGCGTGCAAAAGATTTTTTACCTCAGATTTACCAAAAATTAAACCTAACAAAACAAGATGTAAACAATGCTTTGTTTTTGATTATTGGAGGTTTAATTAAGAAAACAGTAATATCAAATTATATTTCGGTAAACTTTGTCGATCGTGTTTTTGATACGCCGATGACCTATACTTCGTTTGAAAATTTAATGGCTTCTTATGGATACGCCATTCAGATTTATTGTGATTTCTCTGGATATTCAGATATGGCAATTGGTATTGCGCTATTACTTGGATTTAAATTACCAGTCAACTTTAGAACGCCATATAAATCAACTTCGATTACCGATTTCTGGAGAAGATGGCATATCTCACTTTCGACTTGGTTAAAAGACTTTTTATACATTTCTATTGGAGGAAACAGACAAGGTTCTTTCGCAGGATATTTATTCCCAAGTTTATTTTTCTTTGGATTATTGCTATGGGGAATTTCAAATTATAATGAAAGTGTAATTCCGCTTATTATTGCAGGAATAAGTATTTTAATTTTCGCTTTATCATTTTTACTTTCAAGCAAAATAAAACAAACCTTAGTAACCAATTTTAATTTGTTTACTACTATGCTTTTGGGCGGTTTGTGGCATGGAGCAGGAGCACAGTTCATTGTTTGGGGAGCACTTCACGGATTAGCTTTGGCAGTTCATAAAATTTTCATGGAATTCTTTCCTTCAAAAAAAGACAAGAGCCCAAATTTCCTATGGAGATTTTTCTCTATTCTAATTACATTTCATTTTGTGGTTTTCTGCTGGATCTTTTTCCGCGCAAGAGATTTCGAAACAGCTTTGCAGGTAATTAATAATATTGGTCAATTAACATTTGAACCAGAACTTTGGAAAACAATTATTCTAGGTTACAAAAATGTATTCGGATTAATGCTTTTCGGTTACGTTTGGCATTTCTTACCAGAATCGTTCACAAACGGAATGAAATCTGTTTTCGACAAAACACCATTATTAGTAAAAGCAATAATTCTCGGATTTGTTTACTGGATTGTTTACGCGACAGCAGTAGCAGGTTCACAGCCGTTTATTTACTTCCAATTTTAATTTTAAAGGTACAAAGGTTCATAGCCGCAAAGGCACAAAGGCGCAGAGGTTTTAATCTTTGCGCTTTTTTTGTTTGCCACGAAGACGCTAAGGCACGAAGTTTTTTGTTTTATGCAGATTTAGCAGATGTTGGTAGATTTCTTAAATATAAATTATAACAATCTGCTAAACTTTGCGCCTTTGTGTCTTTGTGGCTATGAACCTTAAAAATAAATTGCCTGAAATATCTAATTAGATTATCTTTGCACTTCAAATAAAGAAAATGATATGTTTGATAATTTAAGTGATAAGTTAGATAAAGCGTTCCATATATTAAAAGGACACGGTAAAATTACAGAAGTAAACGTTGCCGATACCTTAAAAGAAGTTCGTCGTGCCTTACTTGATGCCGATGTTAACTTTAAAATTGCTAAAGATTTTACGGCTAAAGTAAAAGAAAAAGCAATTGGTCAGGACGTACTTACAACCTTACAGCCAGGACAATTATTAGTTAAACTGGTAAAAGACGAGTTGACAGAATTAATGGGAGGAGATGTTGCTGGTATTAACTTATCTGGAACTCCAACTGTTATTTTAATGTCAGGACTTCAAGGTTCTGGTAAAACTACTTTCTCTGGAAAATTAGCTAATTTTCTAAAAACTAAGAAAAATAAAAAACCACTTCTTGTAGCCTGTGATATCTACCGTCCGGCGGCGATTAATCAGTTACATGTTGTAGGAGACCAAATAGGTGTTGAGGTTTACTCAGAACCAGAAAATAAAAATCCTGTAGAAATTGCTCAAAACGCAATTAAGCATGCCAAAGCAAACGGATTCAATGTTGTTATTGTCGATACAGCAGGACGTTTGGCAGTAGATCAGGAAATGATGGATGAAATTGCACGTGTTCACAAAGCAATTCAGCCGCAAGAAACATTGTTCGTTGTCGATTCTATGACAGGACAAGATGCTGTAAATACAGCGAAAGCATTCAACGATATCTTGAATTTTGATGGAGTTATTTTAACGAAATTAGATGGAGATACTCGAGGTGGAGCAGCACTTTCTATTAAATCTGTTGTAAATAAACCAATCAAATTCGTAGGTACCGGCGAGAAAATGGAAGCAATTGACATTTTCTACCCAGATCGTATGGCTGAGCGTATCCTTGGTATGGGAGATGTTGTGTCTCTTGTAGAAAGAGCTCAGGAACAATTTGATGAAGAAGAAGCTAGAAAACTTCAAAAGAAAATCGCTAAAAACGAATTCGGTTTTGACGACTTCTTAACGCAGATCCAGCAAGTAAAGAAAATGGGTAACATGAAAGACTTGGTAGGGATGATACCAGGAGCTTCAAAAGCCATGAAAGATGTTGAGATCGAAGATGATGCTTTCAAACATATTGAAGCAATTATCTACTCGATGACGCCAGCCGAAAGAAGCAGACCAGCTTTAATTGATGTAAAAAGAAAAGCCAGAATCGCTAAAGGTTCGGGAACTAAAGTCGAGCAGGTAAATCAGTTAATGAAGCAGTTTGACCAAATGAGCAAGATGATGAAGATGATGCAGGGACCAGGCGGAAAAAATCTGATGAAAATGATGGGAGGCATGAAAGGAATGCCAGGAGGAATGCCGAGATAATAAAATTAAAGTTTCAAGTTTAAGGTTTCAAGTTAAGAGACCAAAACTTGAAACTTTTTTGATATAGTAAATATGAGTTTCGTTTAACTTGAAACTTTAAACCTGAAACAAAAATAACAAAACACAATGCAGCTACTAGACGGTAAAAAAACATCTAACGACATTAAAAACGAAATTGCAGCCGAAGTTCAATCTATAAAAGCAGCTGGAGGAAAAGTGCCTCATTTAGCAGCAGTTTTAGTTGGAAATAATGGCGCAAGTTTAACTTACGTAGGAAGTAAAGTAAAATCATGTCAGGAAATCGGATTTGATTCAACTTTAGTAAGTCTGCCAGAAACCATTACCGAAGAAGAACTGCTGGAAAAAATAAAAGAGTTAAACGAAGATGATAATCTAGACGGATATATCGTTCAGCTACCGTTGCCAAAACATATTGACGAGCAAAAAATCTTATTGGCAATCGATCCAGATAAAGACGTTGACGGATTTCACCCAACGAATTTTGGAAGAATGGCACTTGAAATGGAAAGTTTTATTCCAGCAACACCATTTGGAATTATGGAATTGCTAGAGCGTTACAAAGTAGAAACTGCAGGAAAACATACCGTTGTAATTGGAAGAAGCCATATCGTAGGACGACCAATGAGTATTTTAATGAGTCGTAAAGGAAATCCAGGTGATTCTACAGTTACGTTAACTCACAGCCGTACAAAAGACTTAGCCGAATTCACTAAAAACGCCGATATCATTATTACAGCTTTAGGTGTTCCAGAATTTTTAAAAGCTGACATGGTAAAAGACGGAGTAACAGTTATTGATGTGGGAATTACTCGTGTGGAAGATGCATCAAACGCAAAAGGATACGTTATCAAAGGTGACGTAGATTTTGACGGAGTAAGCAAAAAAGCATCTTTCATTACACCAGTTCCAGGTGGAGTAGGACCAATGACAATTGCTATGTTACTTAAAAATACACTATTAGCAAGAAAAATGAGAAGCGCAAAAAATAAGTAATTTTGTTTCAAAATAATAAAAAGCCTGTTCAATTGAACAGGCTTTTTTTGTGATAAGCTTTCTAACACCATAGTTATGTGAATTGATACAAATGAAATGCCTTTTCAAAACTAGCATATCTATGATTCTATGTGTTTAAAAACCACTTAAAAGCACCATTTTAATATATTATTAATACTTTAAAGTTTCGGTTCTTAAAAATAAAGGATACTTTTGCACCACTTAAAAAACACTTCTCCAAATGGACGATTATTATTATTCGTTAGTATTAAATTAAGCAGCTTTTGAAAATTTCAAAATGCTGCGATAAAATCCTGTATTTTGAAATGAAAGCCTTTTACACAAACAACAACGGATTGATCGAAATCCCAAAATGGACTTCTAATTGCTGGATTCATATCGAATCTGCAACAGAAACAGAAAAAAACTACTTACTAGAAGAACTTCAAATTCCCGAAGCATTTTATAATGATATTGAAGATATCGACGAAAGACCTCGTATAGAAGTCGAAGATGGCTGGACATTGATAATCATGCGAATCCCCATTAAAAGTGGTGATATCAAAATACCTTTTCATACAGTGCCTCTCGGAATAATTTTTAAAGACGATATCTGTGTCACAATCAGCTTTTATAAAACAGAAATAATAAAAGATTTCGTTGCTTATTCGCAACGTAAAAACATCGAAATCGAAGATAATTTCAATTTGGTGCTAAGATTACTTTTATCATCAAGCGTTTGGTACTTAAAATATCTGAAACAAATCAATCAAAAAATAAAATTGGCAGAAGATAATTTAGAGAAATCTATTAAAAACGAAGAATTACAGGCCCTGCTTCAAATCGAAAAATGTTTTGTATTCTTTATAACCTCTTTAAAAGCAAATGACGTTTTATTTCAAAGAATTAAAAATCTAAAAGCCCACAAAGCCAATTACGATCCTGAATTACTAGAAGATGTCGAAATCGAATTAAATCAGGCGCAGGATACGGCCAATATTTACAACAACATCCTAACTGGAATGATGGACGCTTATGCTTCGGTTATTTCAAATAACATGAACAATATCATGAAGCAGATGACCTCCATTTCGATCATATTAATGATTCCAACCCTAATCGCCAGTTTGTACGGAATGAACGTGCCAAACGGATTAGAAGAAAGCAAATACGGAATCTGGATTCTGCTTTTAGTTTCCATTATTTTATCTTCTTTCGGAGTGTTTTTATTCAAAAGAAGAAGATGGTTTTAATTTAAAATTCAAAATAGTAAAAGTCTGTTCGTTAAGAATGGGCTTTTTCGTTTTTATAATTTGGGCGTGACCACGTTTGCAAAAAGGCGCACCAATCTTTGTGCGTATGTGCGCCTTTCTGCAAACCCGGTCGGGCTATCCGCGCTACTTTGGTAGCTTGCTCCTATCCCTCACGCAGCTTTGCGAATAATAGACCTAACAAGTTTTAAACCCTGTTAAGTCTTGTTGAAATAAAAAAAATCATTTTTTCATTTGTCAATTCAAAATAAATAATAACTTTGTATCGCAAAGTACTTTAATTATGAATCAAAAGCACCAAGAAGATTTAGCACATATTCGTTCCATGATGGAGCGCTCTTCAAGATTTATATCATTAAGCGGACTTTCAGGAGTTTTCGCTGGTCTCTCGGCTTTAATTGGCGGAATCTATGTTTACCAGTTGTTCAAAGCAAACGGAATGGATTATCTAAACGATGAACATAGATTGTATTCTACAAATCTCGTTTCAGAATTATTCTGGATCGGAATCACAATTTTAGTATTTGCATTTGCATTTGGAATCTTTTTCACCATTCGAAAAAGCCGAAAATACAATTTGCCAATCTGGACTTCAGCAACAAAAAAGATGTTGTTCAATCTAGCTGTTCCGCTTTTAGCTGGGGGAGTGTTTTGCTTGGCAATGATGTACCACGGTTACTTTGGTTTAGTGGCACCATCGACATTAATATTTTACGGATTAGCCGTTATAAACGCAGAAAAATATACATTTTCAGATATTAAATATCTAGGTTTTTCGGAACTTATTTTAGGATGTATTTCACTTTTTTACATAGGATATGGTTTGATTTTCTGGATTTTAGGATTCGGAATCCTGCATATTGTATACGGATTAGTGATGTTCAAAAAATACAAATAACCCAATGGGAATTATTGATAAACTAAATAAAGATTTTGAAAGCCGTGTCAGACTGGGTATTATGTCCGTTCTGATGGTTAACGACTGGGTAGATTTTACCGAGATGAAGACACTTTTAAATATCACTGATGGTAATTTAGCGAGTCATTCCTCTGCTCTTGAAAAAGCGGGTTATATAGAAGTAAAAAAAGAATTTGTGGGCAAAAAGCCAAAAACCTCTTATCAAGTGACAGATTTAGGTCGAGCTGCCTTCAAAGAGCATTTATCATACCTTGAAAAATTAATGAAATCATAAATAACACTATTTTTTTACCTAAAAACTTTGAATTACAAAGTACTTTTAAATTTATCAATCATGAAAAAACATCAAATTATCTTAGCTTGTACAGCAGTTTTTATACTGCTTTTTTACAACGAATCTGTTGGAATCAATATTTCTATATTTGGCGTTTTGCTAACGCTTTTGATTAGTTATTTCTTTCAGGAAAAGTTTGTAGACCGATCACATCTTGTTCTCGTAATGACTTCAATTTTATCTTGTTTCGGCTTTTGCATGGTATGGCGACGCGGCATCTTTTTTTGCTTTAGCATTATCAATCCTCTTTTTACAATTCAAAACCCAAGATGGAGAACTTAAAATGATTCAGGTTTTCCCTCTAATAGTCTTAAACGGATTTACTTCTATTGGCCGAATTTTTATCTTTAAGCAATGGCTTCCAGAAAGAAAAATCCATAATGATTTTGCTAAAAAACTAGTTGCCTTTGTTCTTATTCCAGTGATCTTCTTAGGATTGTTTTTTATTGTTTATTCTTTCGGAAGTGATCATTTCTCTTCATTATTTACAGATTATGAATTGGATATTAATTTACCACAATTAATTGCAATGTGCATTTTGGGATTTTACATCTCGTTCAGTTTTTGGAATTATTGGGTGCCAGATGTTTGTTATGAGTACAATCCAAAATTAAATAATGATTTTACCAATATTTCTGAAGTAAAAAATCAAAGCACATTTTCGTTTCTAGATCTTGATTTTGAGAGAAAAAGCGGTGAAATCACATTGGTTTTATTGAATATCATGCTTCTGGTTTTTATCGGAACTTACAATTATGAGCAATTTTTTGAAGTGGTGAAAAAGACAAATTTAAGTTCAGATATACATGAGCGTGTAAATGCAGTGATCTTTTCAATTCTTATGGCTGTTGGTGTAATTTTGTTTTACTTTAAGGGTGGTTTTAACTTTGATGAGAAAGCCTCTTCTCTGAAAAAATTAGCAAAATTATGGATTACCCTAAATGTGATTTTAATAATAAGTGCCATTATCAAAAACTCAGAATACGTTTCTTTCTATGGCCTAACTTATAAGAGACTGGGAGTTTATGCTTTTCTAATTTTGGCAATTATTGGATTAGTTGTTTCACTTCAAAAAATTCGCAATCAGAAAACGAATGCTTACCTTTTCAATCAAATGATTTGGTATTTCTATGGAACAATTCTGTTATGCAGTTATGTAAATTGGGGAAGTCTCATTACAAACTATAATATTTCTGTAAACAAAGGAGTAGAGCCCGTTTTTTTAAGCGGATTAAATTTTAATGACGATGCGCGACGCGAATATCTTAGAAAAAATAATTTAGATGGAAAATATGCAGAAGCGGTAAGAGAAGAATTGATTTCAAATTATCAAAATGCAAACTTTTTATCTAAAGCTTTGTATTATGAGTTTTTGAATGAAAAGAATAAGTAAA
Organism: Flavobacterium sp. SORGH_AS_0622; assembly: GCF_030818825.1. NCBI lineage: Bacteria > Pseudomonadati > Bacteroidota > Flavobacteriia > Flavobacteriales > Flavobacteriaceae > Flavobacterium > Flavobacterium sp. SORGH_AS_0622. The sequence goes on along the minus strand of NZ_JAUTAX010000001.1, from coordinate 4,369,698 downwards.
TAAAAAATCCCATTCACTAAAAACGAATGGGATTTTCTTTTTTATTTATTATCTCCCCTTTTTTTAAATCGAGGATCATGTTTTGAGATAAAATTTTTTCTTCTAGTTGGAGTGGAAGCTGAAGACGAAGTTTCAACTTTAGGAAAACTCGCCTCTTCAGTTTTGCTAGAAGGCTCAATTAACTGATTTAATTCTTTTATCTCATCATCCGTTAAATCGCGATAACGCCCGACAGGAACATCCAAAGAAATATTGATGATTCGGATACGTTTAAGCGCCGTCACTTCATAACCGAGGTATTCGGCCATTCTTCTAATTTGACGGTTTAATCCCTGTGTTAAAATGATTTTAAAGGTATATTTACTGATTTGTTCTACTTTACATTTTTTGGTAACAGTGTCCAGAATCGGAACACCATTTCCCATACGCTGAATAAAACGATCTGTAATAGGTCTGTCGACAGTAACGGTATATTCCTTTTCGTGATTGTTTCTGGCACGTAAAATTTTGTTTACGATATCACCGTCATTTGTCATGAAAATTAATCCTTCACTGGCTTTGTCTAATCTCCCAATAGGGAAAATACGTTTCGGATAATTAATATAGTCTACGATATTATTTTTAACTTCAAGATTGGTTGTACACTCAATTCCAACAGGTTTGTTAAATGCGAGATAAACCAATTTTTCATGTTTTTCGACAATTAGTTTGCCGTCAATACGTACTTCGTCATTTGGAGAAACTTTAGTTCCCATTTCTGGCACAGCGCCATTTATTGTTACGCGTCCTTCTTCGATTAATTTATCGGCTTCACGACGAGAACAATAGCCCGTTTCGCCAATAAATTTATTAAGACGTTTTAGATTTTCTTCCATAATGCAAAAGTAGCTAAAATTTAGGACTTCTTAGATTGTTAGACTTCTTAGAATTTTAGATTTTGTTAAGCAAAGTTTAGAATACTAGCAAATCAGAATCTAAAAAAACTTTGTTTCTATGAACCTTTGCACCTTTTCTCAGTCATGAAAAATGGAACTATCGTCAGGAGTTTCTTTTCTTTCAAACATTCCATAATCCCTAACTACAGTGGCAATTCGTAAATGATAATCTTTGAAAATTCCATTTCTTCCTTTTGATTGCGCGTGACGATGCATTTCGAGATTTCGCCATTGCTGAATACTTTCTTCATCTCTCCAAAAAGATAAAGACAAAATTTTTCCAGGATCATTCAAGCTTTGAAATCTTTCTATAGAAATAAAGCCATCAATAGTATTCAATTCAGGACGCAGACTCGCAGCAATATCCAGATATTCTTCTTTTTTTCCTTCGTTGGGAATGACTTCAAAAATTACGGCAATCATTTGTTTGGAGTTATAAGTTATAAGTTATTGGTTATGCGTTATATGTGAAATGTGAAATGTGAAGAAAACCTTTGCTACTTTGTGTCTTTGTTACTTTGACCCTTCAGAAGAAAATAAAAACTCAATCACTTTCTCATATAATTCATCATCATGCATTCCGTGGCCTAAACCGCTTGTTTCGATGAACTGACTGTTTTTCCAATTACTGGCGATTTTTTTTCCTTCTTCAAAAGCAACAATTTTATCCGAAGTATCATGAGCAATAAAACCTGGAATAGTAAATTGGGATGCAAATTTTTGTCCGGAAAAATCTTCAAATTTAAAGTTGAATCGATTTATGAATTTGCCTTCTAAAAGAGACAGCATTTTAGAGTTCAGACTCAGCATTGAAATATAATTATCAATCAAAGTTTTGAGATCTGACGGGGCACCAAGAATTACCATTTTATTAATACTCGTATTCGGAAATAAATACTGATGATATATGCAAGCTGCGCCGCCGATAGAATGCCCGATAATAATTGTGGGCTGGTATTTTTCAACCGCTTTATTAATAAACTCCGCATAAAGCGGCACATTAAATTCTTTTCCACTGCTTTGTCCGTGTGCTGGTGCATCAATTGCAATAATAGTGCTTCCAGATTTTTGGAGATGCGGTAAAGTTTTTTTCCAGCGCGAAGCATTACTTTCCCAGCCGTGAACTAATAAAATTTTGGTTTCATTTCCTTTCCAGATATAGGTTTGAAAATGATGTTCGTTATGATGAAAAATTTCTGTTTCGGTATTTCGTAGAATTTTCGGAAGTGTTTCTTTTTGTAGTCTGCCAACTCTCGGCTGGCTAAAAAGTGCATAAGAAAGTTCGGTGGCTCTTTGCGGACGCACATAACTCAAAAAGTTAATGTATGATCCAACAGATTTTAATGTAATAAAACGAATTCCTTTTTTAATTTTCAAAACTTAAATTTTTAGTAAAGGTAAAAAATATGACTGTACGCCTGCTAAAAAAAGTTTTGCCACAGATTAAAATGATTTTAAAGATTTAATCTCAAAATATCGAGATATTTTAAATCTGTGTAAATCATTTTAATCTGTGGCAAATAAATATAAAAAAAAGTCCCGATTGAATCGGGACCGTTTATTTAGAATTTTGAGAACAATTGTTCCATTTTTTCTTTTTCTTCTTCAGCTAAAGCGCTGTCAACTAAAATTCTTCCAGAGTGCTCATCTGTGATGATTTTCTTTCTTGAAGCAATTTCTACCTGTGTTTGAGGTGGAATTGTAAAGAAAGATCCAGCAGAAGCTCCTCTTTCGATAGAAACTACAGCTAAACCATTACGAACACTGCTTCTGATTCTGTTGTAAGCAGCTAATAATCTATCTTCGATTTGTCCAGCAAATTCAGCAGATTTCTCAGTTAAGAAGATTTCTTCTTTTTGAGTCTCAGCCATAATTGCGTCCAATTCAGATTTTTTATGTTTTAAATGAGAGCTTTTAGCATCAAGTTTTTCTTTTAAATTAGAAATAACCTCTTTTTTGTGCTCAATAGAAGCTTTCATTTCTTTTATTTGCTTTTCAGCCAATTGAATTTCTAATTCTTGAAATTCAACCTCTTTTGTCAAAGAATTAAACTCTCTGTTGTTACGAACAGTTTCTTGTTGTTTAGTGTATTTTTTGATAACCTCTTTATGCTCTTCAATAGCAATTTTCTTTGCTTTGATTTGCTCTTCAATTACTTCAAGTTCACCTTTCAGTTTCTCTGAACGTGTGCTTAAGCCCGCAACTTCATCTTCCAAATCTTCAACCTCTAAAGGAAGTTCTCCTCTAACGTTTCTGATTTCGTCAATTCTAGAGTCAATAAGCTGTAAATCATATATTGCTCTTAACTTGTCCTCAACACTTAATTCTTTCGTATTCGTCATATTCTATAAGTACTTAACTGGATTTGTATTTTCTTCCGATAAAATGATCGCAAAATTAAGAATTTTTTTTCGAAGATAATCAACAATATAATTTTTTGTATACCGTTCACTCTCAAAATGACCAATATCGGCTAAAAGTAACTTGTTTTCGGCCTCATAAAATTGATGGTATTTTAAATCGGCGGTCAAAAAAGCATCTGCTCCAGCTTGAATCGCATTTTTTATAGCAAAACTTCCAGAACCTCCAAGCACGGCAACTTTTTTAATTTTTTTTCCCAAAAAAGCAGAATGGCGAATTCCGTCGGCAATCATTTTTTCTTTCACTAAAAGAAGAAAATCTTTTTCGTCCATTTCATTTTCAAATTCACCAACCATTCCTAAACCTATATTTTGATGTGAATTTTGCAGATCATAAATTTCATAAGCGACTTCTTCATAAATATGATTGGCAAAAAGTGCTTTTAAAATTCTAGATTGAAGATGTTTTTCAAAAACGACTTCGATTTTAATTTCTTCTCCCGTATGCAGTTTTCCTTTTTCTCCAATTACAGGATTGCTTTGCTCATTTCCTTGAAAAGTAAAAAAACCTTGAGTATTAAAACTGCAATTGTCATAATTTCCAATATTGCCCGCTCCAGCTTCAAATAATGCATTTCGAACTTTGTCAGCATTATCTGGAACAGTAAAAGTGACTAATTTTTGAATGAAATCGTTTTTTGGAACTAATATTTTTGTGTTTGCTAATCCTAATGCGTCGCAGAAAATTTTATTCACACCTTGAGAATGATTGTCTAGTGCCGTGTGAACTGCATAAATGGCAATATCATTTTTTATAGCTTTTAAGATTGCGCGCTCAACATAATTTTTCCCAGTAATTTTTTTAATTCCAGAAAATAAAATCGGATGAAAACAAACTACAAGATTACAATTTTTAGTAACAGCTTCTTCAATGACATTTTCTATAGCGTCGTGACACACTAAAACCCCAGTGCAGTCAGTTTCGGAATTTCCGACTAAGAGTCCAACGTTGTCAAAATCTTCTGCATAGGCGAGAGGAGCCATTTCTTCTAGAACTGATATTATACTTGATATTTTCATTTTGTGATTTCAAATTTTGATTTAACTATAAACATTTATAGTATGAGGCAATAAATTTATACTTGTACAAAATTACTACATTTGTAATATAAAATTTTTAAGTCATGACAACAATAAAAATTAACGAACATACAAAGACAGGAAAAGCATTTATGGCAATGTTCGAAGCTTTTTTTAAAGGCGTTGAGGGCATTGAAGTTGTTGAAACAGATAATTATGGACAAGTTAAAGAGGAGGAAAGTATTTATAGCCCTGAATTTGTTGAGAAAGTGAAGAAGGCAGAAGAAAACATAAAAAATGGCGAAACAAAAACGCTAAATCCAGATGATGTATGGGGAAGTTTAGGGTTGAAGTAACTAAAGTAGCAAATCAAGATATTGAAAAACATAAAAAATCAGGGAATAAAATCTCTATTAAAAACATCGCTAGAATTTTAGTTGATCTTACAGAAAATCCATATGAGGGTTTTGGCAATCCAGAACAATTAAAATATGAATACTCAGGATTTTGGTCAAGACGTATTAATCAAAAAGATCGATTAATTTATCGTGTAGATGACGAAGTTGTACCTGTATTTGTAATTTCTGCAATGGGGCATTATTCCGATAAATAGCATTATGAACTTACTTCGAAAAATACTTTTCCCTTTCGCTATTTTGTATGGTTTTATTACCAGCATTCGTAATTTTCTATTTGATAAAGGAATTCTAAAAGCAACTTTCTTTGATCTTCCTGTAATTGCAGTTGGAAATTTAAGTGTGGGCGGAACTGGTAAAACGCCGCAAATTGAGTATTTGATTCGTTTGTTATCAGATAAATATAAAGTTGCGACTTTAAGCCGTGGTTATAAAAGAAAGTCGGAAGGTTTTGTTTTGGCTGATGAAAATTCAAATGCTGAAATATTGGGCGACGAACCTTTTCAGTTTTATCAAAAATTTCCAAATGTTCAGGTTGCTGTCGATGCCAATCGTACAAACGGAATTCAGCAATTACTCTCACAAAAGGAAAAACCAGAAATTATTTTGCTTGACGATGCTTATCAACACCGAAAAGTAAAAGCAGGTTTTTATATTCTGCTAACTGCTTATGGAGATTTATATGCAGATGATTTTATGCTGCCAACAGGAAATCTTCGAGAAAGCAGGAGCGGATCAGAAAGAGCCAGCATTGTTGTGGTTACAAAATGTCCTAAAAATTTATCTGAAGAAGAACAAAATGCGATTAGGTTAAAACTAAAATTAAGCTCTTCACAGCAAGTCTTTTTTACTTTTATAGATTATGATGAAGAGATTTATAGTAAAAATGAAAGAATTGCAGTTAGTGAAGTCAAAGCTGAATCTAAATTGCTTTTGGCCGGAATTGCAAAACCAAAACCATTTTTTGACTTTTTAAAGAATGAAAATGATGAATGCCTAACTTTTCCAGACCATCATCATTTTTCTGATGCCGATTTAGAGTCGATTCAGTCTAAAGCAAATGGAAGAAAAATAATTACAACCGAGAAAGATTACGTTCGTTTAAAAGATTCTAAAATAGTTTCTCAATTGTCTTATCTGCCCATAAAAAGTACTTTCATAAATCACCAGCAAAATTTTGATGCTGCCATTTTAGACTATGTGAAAGAAAACTTAGAATCTTAGCACCTCACTATTTTAGCTAATCAAAAAACTTAGCAATAGTGGTATAAAATTCGTCTGGAACAAAAGGTTTAGTAATTACGTCATTCATCCCAAAAGAAAGAAGCATATCACGATTTTCGTCAAGCGAAATTGCCGTCAATGCAATAATTGGAGTTGTTTTGTCAAATTCACGAATCAATTTGGTTGCCGTTGTACCATTAATTCCAGGAAGATGTACATCCATTAAAACCATATCAAAACGTTTGATTTTTAGAAGTTCAACAGCCTCTTCGCCATTATCTACAATTTCGCAGCTAATGTTTTTGTTTTCAAGCATTTTTCTGGTTATCATCTGATTGATTTTGTTGTCTTCAATCAGTAAAATAGATTTGTGTTTCAATTGTTTATCGCTATAAGGTTTCGCTTCTTCAATTACTTCCAATGGTTCGTTGTTAATTTTAAAATTTAATTTGAAAGTAAAAGTAGAACCTTTACCCACTTCGCTTTTTAATTTTATTTCTCCTCCGAGTAATTCAATCAGTTTTTTTACGATTGTAAGACCAAGACCAGTTCCTCCGTATTTCCTGTTAACCTCGATAGATCCTTGAGAGAAACTTTCGAAAACACTTTGAAGTTTGTCTTCAGGAATTCCAATTCCAGTGTCAACAATTTCAAAGTAAACAGTTGCATTTTCTTCTTCTTGAGAATATAATTTTGCAATAACATTTACGTGCCCATTTTGGGTAAATTTTAAAGCATTATTGATTAAGTTCAATATGATTTGAGATAATTTGGTAGGATCTCCCATTAAATTATCAGGAATCGATTTGTCTATTTCTAAATTGAAATAATTTTTGTTGGCAGTAGCTAACTCTTTTAATGAACTTTGAATATTAAAAAGAAGCTCTTTTAGATTGAAACTGATATTTTCAATTTCAACTTTAGTCGAATCAATTTTATTTACCTCTAAAATTTCATTGATAAAAGTGGTTAAATAATTACCCGAAAATTTCAAAGATTCTAAATATTTCAACTGGTTTTTCTTGGGATTATCTTCTAGCAATAGATGTGTAATTCCGTTAATAGCGTTCAGTGGAGTTCTTAATTCGTGGCTTACTGTCGACAAAAATTCAGATCGTGCTTTCGAAGCTTTTTCAGCTTTGTTTTTAGCTAAAATCAATTCTTTGTTTTTTTCGCGAAGCAGTAAATTATTCTGATTTCTAATGATATTATTTTTGTATAAAGCCAAACTCAAAAGTGACAAAATCGAAATTAGTGCTATTGCCAAAATGCTGACTAACTTAGAATACCGATAGGTTTTCATCTGAATTTTTTCTTCGCTCTCTCTTTTTATGGTATTATTTAAAGATTGATTTTTTTTAAATTTTTCAAATTCATTTAAATCAACTTTTGCATTTTTTAATTTTAAGATATAATTTTCCAGCTGATAATGCTCATCTAAATACGAATACGCCAAATCATAATTTTTCTTTTGCTTGTAGTATTGACTTATTGCTAAAACAATTTTAGATTTTTTTTGAAAATCATTGATTTTAGCATTGTAGTCTAAAGCTTTGTCAAAATATATTATTGCAGAATCATTCCTTTGCAGCTGTGTTTCTATCAAACCAAGCTGATAATAAGAATCTACCTTGGTTTTAATAATTGAAGGATTATCCGGCTGTTTTGTGATTCTTTTAAAATTATTTGCTGCCGTAACAAAATCTTTGTTGGTCTTTAAAGCCAGCGCTCTTTGATAGTCTAAAGCATGCGCATGATCTGCAATATTAAGTTTTTTTAATAAATCTTCGGCTTTTGCGTAATAAACAGCTGCGGTTTTGTAATCGCCTTTTGCGCTATTAGCTGCTCCAATATAATTTAATGCTAAAACTTTTAGGCAGCTCGGTTTTAGGGTGTCGAATAAAGAAACAGTCTTGTGAAAATTCTTTAAAGCATCTTCAAATTTACCTTTATTGTAAAAGATTTTACCAAGCTTAAAAGTCTGATTGGCTAGATTTTCTTTTTTGCCATTTACTTCACAATAATTAATAGATTTTTGAGTGTAAATAACAGCCTGATTGTACTTTTTATTGTTAAGATTACTGTTAGCAAGCTTGTTGTAATAGGTAACGCTATCCGTATTCTTTTTGGCTTGAGAATACAAAAACGAATTAAGAAAACAAACAACAATAAAAAGACAGTATTTCATGTATGGCAATGCTTTTACAATGAACCTTATTTTTTTCTTATTAGTAAAATTAAATCTATCAATCTTGATGAATAGCCAATCTCGTTATCATACCAGCCTACTACTTTTACCATTTTATCGATAACCGAAGTCAACTGTGCATCAAATAAACAAGAATGTGTGTTGCCAATTACATCGACCGAGACAATAGGATCCTCGGTGTAATCTAATATTCCTTTTAAATTTGTTTTTGAGGCTTCTTTAAATGCTTTATTTATTTCTTCAATGCTTACGGCACGTTTTACATTGAAGGTTATATCTGTTAATGAACCGTCGGGAACTGGTACTCGAATACCGCATCCTCCCATTTTGTTGTGCAATTTAGGAAAAATTTTTGTTAATGCCTTAGCTGCGCCAGTAGTTGTTGGAACAATCGACTGACTAGCACCTCTTGCACGTCGTAAATCCTTATGGGGCTGGTCATGAAGACTTTGATCTGTAGTGTAAGAATGTATAGTTGTAATGTAAGCCTGCTCGATTCCGCATAATTCTTCAATAATTTTAATCATTGGAGCGGCATTATTCGTGGTACAGCTTGCATTAGAAACTATGTCTTCGTCTCCATCCAAAATAGATTCATTTACACCCAGAACTACAGTTTTTATAGTGTCTACTTCAGATGGCGCAGAAAGAATTACTTTTTTGGCACCTGCTTCTAAATGCGCATTTAATTCTTCGTGCGTTTTATATTTTCCTGTTGATTCAATTACAATATCAATTGAATGCGATTTCCAATCTAAATTTGAAATTTTCTTTTCATGAAAAAAGAAAAAATGTCTGCCATCTACAAGAATACTATTTTCATCATGACTTACATCAAAAGGCAGAACACCATGAATACTGTCATATTTAATTAAATGTGACATGGTTTTGTTATCTGCAATATCATTTATGGCAACGACTTCAATTTCAGGGTGATTTAAAAGAAGGCGAAATAAATTTCTGCCGATTCTTCCAAATCCATTAATGGCAATTCTTGTTTTCAATTTTTTGTTTATTCGTTTCATTGATTAATCGTTTAATCGGTTTTACAATTAAACGATTAAACAATTAAACTTTTTATAAAATATGTTTTTGTGCTTTGTAAGAAGAACGTACAAGTGGTCCGCTTTCTACATGCCTGAAACCTAACTCAAGACCGAATTTTTCATATCGTTCAAATTGCTCAGGTGTAATAAATTCTTTTACCGGAAGATGTTTTTTACTTGGTTGTAAATATTGTCCAATAGTTACCACATCAACATTTGCATTTCGTAAGTCATTCATTGTTTGAAAAACTTCTTCTTCAGTTTCTCCAAGACCAAGCATAATTCCAGATTTAGTTCTGTTAATGCCTTTTTCTTTTAAATAACGAAGCACTTCTAAACTTCTATCATATTTTGCCTGGATACGAACTTCACGGGTCAAACGTCTTACTGTTTCCATATTATGAGAAACTACCTCAGGATTTGCCTCAACGATACGATCGATATTTCTTTCAATTCCTTGAAAATCTGGGATTAAAGTTTCAAGAGTTGTGTTTGGATTCATTCTTCGAATGGCTCTAACGGTTTCCATCCAAATGATAGAACCTCCATCTTTTAAATCATCTCTATCCACACTTGTAATTACAGCGTGTTTGATATTCATGATTTTAATAGATCGAGCTACTTTTTCAGGTTCATCCCAGTCTACCGTTTCTGGTCTACCGGTTTTTACGCCGCAAAATCCACAAGAACGAGTACAGACATTTCCTAAAATCATGAAAGTTGCTGTTCCCTCACCCCAGCATTCGCCCATATTTGGGCAGCTTCCCGAGGTACAAATTGTGTTTAAGCTATATTTATCGACCAAACCTCTAAGTTCAGTATATTTTTGTCCAATTGGCAGTTTTACTTTTAACCACTTAGGTTTTGCCGTAGGTATATTTGCAGAGACTGTTTCCATATATCAATTTTCAAAGCACAAAGATACGGAATGTAGTTTATTTGATGATGCTAATTTTGTTTTCGTTTACTTTTCGTGTCTTCTGCTAGTATTTCATAATATGAAGTTTAAATGTAAAAAGTCTGTTTTTAAAATAGATTTTTAGGTTTATATTTTTAATCCTGCTCAAGATTTTGATGTTTGGCTAAACTTTATGAATTTTAAAATTCCACCTTAATCTATTACAAATTTGGCTTCTTGGGATAACTCAGGATTTATGCTGTACTATTTTTGTTGTTAATTAAATAGTTTGAAAAACATGAAAAAGAAATTTATTGTATTAGGAATTTTATTGACAGTGTTTGGCTTTACTAAAATGAATGCCCAAATTCTTTCAGATAAGGCTATGGGAGCTTTAGGTAAAGGTGTTTCAGGGTTTACTTTTAGTGATGCTGACGCGGCAGCTTTAGCCGCAAGATCTATTGCTGAAATGGATGCAAATAACCCTGTTGCAGGACCAACAGATGGTTATACACTTCGATTAAACCGTTTATTTGGAAAACATACTTCCAGTGAAGGTGTTAATTTGAATTATAAAGTTTATTTAGTAAAAGATATTAATGCTTTTGCTTGTGCAGATGGGAGTGTTCGTGTATTTGCAGGTTTAATGAATATTATGGATGATAACGAATTACTAGCTGTTATCGGCCATGAGATTGGGCATGTTGTGAATCATGATACTAGAGATGCAATTAAAGCAGCATATAAAAAAGAGGCTTTATTAGATGCAGCTTCATCCCAGTCAGGAAAAATTGAGACTATTACGGCATCTCAATTAGGAAAATTAGGAAGCGCAATGATTGATAGCAAGCATAGTAGAAAACAAGAATCTGAAGCAGATACATTCTCATATGATTTCATGAAAAAACATGGCTACGATGTTAATGCGGTGGAGTCAGCATTTAGAATTCTGCAAAATTTAAGTGAAGGATCAGAGGCATCTTTTCTTACCAAGATGGTTAGCTCACATCCTGATTCTGGCAAAAGAGCAGATGATGCTAAAAAAAGAGCGGTAAAAGATGGTTTATATCAACCTTATGTACAGCAGAAAATTGTAAATACTGCACCTGTAACAGCTGCAAAAGCGGCAACAAAAACAACTGCAAAGAAGACAACAACAAAAAAGAAGTAATTTTTATATAATTAATTTAAAAACAGGCAGATTCTACAGAATCTGCCTGTTTTTGTTTATAGCGTTAAGAATAAATGGATTTATGACATTCTAAACTCATTAAAAATTCATATATTTATTTGTTGAAAAAACAAATTTTTGTGTGAAATGAAATAGCATTTTGTTATTTACATTTGTTGTTAAATTGTAATTTTTAAAAACATGAAAAAGAAATCTATAATAGCAGGACTTTTATTTGCTGTATGTGGTTTAACAAAAACGACAGCACAAATTAATTTTGGAGATAAAGCAATAGGAGCAGTTCAAAAAGGAGTAACAGCTTTTACCTTAACAAATGCAGATGCAGCGGCTTTATCTAAAGAAGCAGTTGCAAAAATGGATACTGAAAATGAAGTTGCGGGTCCAAACGACGGTTACACTTTAAGATTAAACAGGATTTTTGGAAAACACGCAGCTGGTGATGGTTACACATTAAACTATAAAGTATATAAAGTAAAAGATGTGAATGCTTTTGCTACTGCTGACGGAAGTGTACGTGTATTTTCTGGATTAATGGATATTATGGATGATAATGAATTATTGGCAGTTATTGGTCACGAAATTGGCCACGTAGCCAATAATGATTCAAGAGATGCAATGCGTGCAGCATATCAAAAAGAAGCATTAATTGATGGTGTTTCTTCTCAATCTACAAAAATTACAGCTATAACAGATAGTCAATTAGGTAAAATAGGAAGTGCTTTAATTGATAGCAAACACAGTAGAAAACAAGAATCTGAGGCAGATTTGTTTTCGTATAATTTCTTAAAGAAAAACGGTTACAACGTAAATGCTGAAGAATCTGCTTTTAGAATTTTAGCAAAAATGAGCGAAGGATCTGAGGCTTCTTTTATCGACCGAATGATGAGCTCGCACCCAGATGCTAAACAAAGAGCAGAAGATGCAAAGAAGAGAGCAGAAAAAGATGGTTTATATAAGCCTTATGTGCAGCAAAAAATTGTAAATACAGTTCCAGTTGCTACTACAACTAAAAAGGCGGCTACCACAACAAAGAAAACAACAACCAAAAAGAAATAATATTTCTTTTTAAAATAATAAACCCGGCAGATTTTAAATTTGCCGGGTTTTGTTTTTTATCCCAATACGTGAAAAGCAAGGATTTTTTGTACTTCGTAAACATTAACCGATTTATTAAATTGTTTTACGATACTTGGCTGTTGCTCGCTTGAAATCCAAATTTTTAGTTCGGCGTCAAGGTCAAAAGTTCCTGCAGTTTCTACGCTGAATCTTGTGATGTTTTTGTAGGCAATAGATTTATACTCAGTCTTGCTTCCCGTAATTCCTTGCACATCAACTAAAATCAATCTTTTGTTGGTAAAAATGAAAGTATCGCGAATAAGTTTAAAACCCATTTCGATTTCTTCATTAGTAGTTAAAAGCTGTCCGTATTTTTTAATTAAATCTTCTTGGCTTACAGCACCTGCATTGCCAAGAATAGCAGAAAATATTCCCATTATTTTGTTTTTTTTAGTTAAATCAATTGTATTTAGAAGTAGTAAAAGTAATTGATTTTGCTAATTTTTTATGTTTGATTTAAATTTAATTATATGTGGAGTTAAGGTAATTGCAATTAGAAATGAAGAAATAAAAGACACAACAAAATTCCCAATATGTAAAGCTTTTAGATTTATTATGAATCTAATGAATAAGATTGATCCAGTAAATAAAATTACAATAATCCAATATAATTTGTTAGTACAGCTTTTTAGGTTATCATTTTGTGGAAGATTAAACAAGGTGGCAATAATTATTATACATCCGATAAAAGTGCTGGCATGTTGTGCTAGTTTCCAAAAAGGAATTTCTGTTCCAAAAAACGAGATTGTATTTCTGAGAGTATCAATTTGATTTACAAAATAACCGTGATTGTGTGTAAAAGCATCCCAAAAGATATGAGAAATTATACCAATCAATGAAGAAATTAAAACGACATGCCAATTTTTTTTAAAGTAGATATTCCAGTTAAAATCGGTATAAATTAATATTCTGCTTTTGATAAACGATGGAAGATTTTGAAATAAGAGATTTCGCGTAAGATTATGAAAGATAAAAGTAAGTAATATGGCAAGCGGTAAATCAAACCAAAAAATACCTGCTAGAGTATGACTGTACAGGCTTCTGACTTTCATTCGTAAAAAATATTCAAAATCTGGAGTTAAACTTCCAATAATTAAAGCGGTTAAAGAAAACCATGTTTTTGGTAAATATCTTAAAGGAAGAATAATTGCAGGATGAGAAAAGGTAAAAGGCATTAAATCAAATTTTTAATTTAGAAATTATTCAAAAAACACATGTAGATTTTCTTCTGATAATTCGAAATTAAAGATAAAAAAAAAGCAGAACCTAAGTTCTGCTTTTTTCTGTTTGTTATTCCACTACCGTTTGTACCGTAATTGGAAGATTGTATGCTGTTCTCACAGGTTCTCCATCTAGAATACCTGGTTTCCATTTTGTTTTTAATGATTTTAAAACTCTAATAGCTTCTTTACCTACTCCGTACCCAGGATCATTTCTCACAATAATATCAGTAAGAGATCCGTCTTTTTCCACTACGAAAGAAACATATACTTTTAATGTTTTTTCCATATCCAATTCTGGTCTGCGGAAATTGTTTCCTACATATTTGTAGAACTGGGCGATTCCACCTGGAAATTCAGGTTGTTTGTCCAGAATAGCAGTTGAAACTGGCCCATCGCTTTTAGTTGTTACAGAAGCAGCGTCACCATTCCCGCCACCGCCTCCACTAACTGGAATTGGGTTAACAGAAGTGCCACTTCCGTTAAGGTTTTCTACAACTGGAACATTCTCAGTGTTTGGTGCGATTTTTTCGACCGCATCTTGTGTTTTAGTTACCACTGGATTGATTAATTGTGATGCGTCTGTTTTGCTCGCTGCAGTTTGCTCTACTACCGGTGCTGGTGGTGCTGGTGGTGGAGGTGCAATTATTGGGTCAATTTTTACAACAACCAATGGATCTTTGTAAATAGGATCTGTTTGAGCCGAATTATCGTCTGCTGGTGTCCTAAATTTGTTAATGACTACAGATGCACTTCCTAAAGCCGTTAATAACAGTAAACCCATAAATAGAGCTGTAACAGAATTTTTAGAATTCTCCTGACGTAATTGATATGCGCCGTACTCTTTGTTTTTGTTTTCGAAAACAAGATCTGTCCACTTGTTTTCATAGATACTTAATTTAGACATAATTTTTGGGTTTTAAGGTTAAGTAACTTTAAATCATACGCAGAAAAGGTTTAGGTTTGAGCTAACAACGCAAAAGTTGTAGTTTTAATGTGTGGTAAAATTATTTTTTTAAGAATAAATATACGAATAGTATATTTTTCTTTACCTAAAGATAATAAATTATCTATTACGTTCGATAATTTCTGCCAATAATTTTTTAGCACGTAAAAGTTTAACTTTTACACTGCTTAAAGGTTCGTCTATCTTAACAGCAATTTCCTGATAAGACATTTCTTGAAAATAACGAAGCTGAATTACTTCTTGGTAGTGAGGTTTGAGTTCTTTAATGCATAAGAGCAGACGAGAAAGATTCTGTTCTTTAATTAAAGCATCTTCTGCAGAGGGAGTAGGGTCGGCTATATTATAAGCCTGCTGATCTTCGTTGTCTGTTATTTCGATAAAAAGATTAGTTTTCTTTTTTCGTAACAAATCAATATAAACATTTTTAGCAATGGCAATGAGCCAGGTGTTGAATTGAAATTCAGAATTATAAGAAGCAATTTTATCAAAAGCTTTAGAAAAAGTTTCTATAGTAATATCTTCTGCGGTGGTTTCGTTTTCTGTTCGCTTAAGCATAAAAGCATACACCTCATTCCAATAATGATCTAATAAAAAAGTAAAGGCGATTTGATCGCCTTTTTTTGCTTTTTCTATTTTAGAATTTATTTCCAATATACTGGTTTTGAAAAGATATTAGTTATAAAGATATTAATTTGCGTTAATATAAGCGCTATCTCAACAACTGGAAACCAAATTTTCAGATCATTTTCTTTGAGTTTTCCTGCCGAACACCCAATTACTGTCCAAACAACGGTGTAGCGTGTTGCTAAAATTGCTAATACGGCAATCCATTGAAATTGAAAAGCCAGCAGAATTATAACTAATAAAAAGAAGAATAATTGTGAGATGAAGAATAATCCCAGCTGCATTTTGTCAAAAAACTTATAATGCTCTGCTGTAGAAATATGTCTTCTTTTCTGAGTAAACCATTCTTTGTACGTTTTTTTAGGTTTTGAATATGTAAAACTTTCAGGTGTATAAGAAATAGTTGTGTTGGTTTTGTTTGCTGCTTGATTAATAAATAAATCATCATCACCAGAGCGAACCTGAATGTGATCGATAAAGCCATTTACATTAAAAAACTCTTCTTTTTTGTAAGCTAAATTTCGTCCCACACCCATGTACGGAAGTCCTAATTTTGCCCATGAAAAATATTGTACAGCTGTGAGGATAGTTTCAAAACGAATAATTTTGTTTAAAAAAGAGCGCTCTACTTTTTCGTAACCTCCATAACCCAAAACAATTGTTTTGTTCATAGTGAAATGCGAAGTCATAGATGTAATCCAATCTTTAGAAGTTGGGAAACAATCAGCATCAGTAAACAGTAAATAATCTTTTTTTGTGGCTTTAATTCCAAGTGTTAAAGCATATTTTTTATTTCCCCAAAAAGCTTCATTGTTTTCTACTTTTACTAAACGGATATTTGGAAAATCCTTTTCAAATTCTTCAAATACTTCTAAAGTTTCATCGCTTGATGCGTCGTCAATTAAAACAATTTCAAAATCAGGATAATCTTGCTGTGCCAAAAGCGGAATATATTTTTTTACATTCTCTTCTTCATTTTTAGCGCAGACAACTACAGAAACGGGAAGTTTTTTTGGTGTAATCTGCTGTGGTTTAGCAAAAGCAAATTTTCCAAAAATTCCTAAATAGTAGAAAAGTTGAATAAAAACAATAGCAATAAAAAAGTAAAATAAAGTTATAAGCATATAGTTTTAATGTCTGTTAATAGCTGAAATTTGCGAGAACAAAGGTAGTTATGAATTAGTAATTTTCAATGATTAAAGCCAATTTACTTTCGGCATTTTGACATTTCTTTTGCAACAGCAATAGACTGAGGGTTTTCAGTTTTTTCTAATTCAGTAATAATATTTTTATAATTATGATCGTCGCGGTTTTGAGAAAGTTTTTTTGTGGCTTGAATTTCCTCAATTTCTATTTCAAAACCAAAAATTCCTCGTGCTTCGCGCATTGTTTTTGCAGATAAATCTTCAACGCGAACAGGATTTTCTGAGTTCGCTTCGTATTTATCAACTAGTTTTTTAAGCTGCTCTACAGAACTTTCGTAATCTACAATTTTGATTTTTCCGTAAACATGTACGGCTATGTAATTCCAAGTTGGAACATTTTCGTGATCGTACCAGGAAGATGAAATGTAACTGTGCGGACCAGTAAAAATTGCTAAAACCTGATCGTTTTCTGCAAAACCTTCGGACTGTGGATTCAGTTTTGAGATATGTCCATGTAAAATTTCTTTTCCATCGGCATTGATTTCAAGTTCTATCGGAATATGCGTTGCGCATAATTTTCCGTGAGTCTGATTAATAAGAATGCCAAAACTGTTTTCTTTCAGAAAAGTTCTGATTTCTTCTGGATTCTCATTTTTGTATAAATCGGGTGTATACATTTTATGTGATTTTATATCAAAGACTTTCTAAAACAAATTGCCTCTGGTTGATCAATATATTTTCCGTAATTCGGAGTTATTTTATATCCTTGTTTTTGATAAAATTGAGTTGCTTGGTTGTTTTTTACTCGTGTTTCTAAAACTAACTCTTTAAAACCAATCGTTTTAGCTTTTTCTTCTAAAAATTCTAAAATATTCTGACCGATTTTCTTTCCGCTAAATTTAGAATACATTCGTTTTACTTCGCCGATGTTTTCTTCAATAGGTCTAATGGCGCCGCATCCCACAATTTCATTTTCTATTTCCGCAACAACAAACACAAATTTAGGATTGTTAATCTGCCAGTCTATAAAAGAATTTTTGCCATCACTTCCAAAACGGGCAAATAGATTAGCAGACAATTCATCAATAATCTTTTGAACTTTCTCGTCGTTTGGATCAGCTGTTTTAATCAGAATGTTTTCGCTCATTTTTATTTATAAGTGCGATCCATTTTTTGTCACATCGAGCGGAGTCGAGATTTTATCAGCGTAAAAGGACTTCGGCGTCGCTCAGTCTGACAGAAATAATAATTCGTACAAATTTGTGAAATTTGTGTTTTAAATCACATTCACTTCAGCTTCAATATGAATTCCAAAAATGTCAAAAACTGTTTTTTGTACCTCTTTAGAAACTGCTAAAATTTCTTTGTCCAGTTGCATTGCCATAATTTACTAAAACCAACGCCTGATTTTTATGAATTCCAGCATCGCCAAAACGTTTTCCTTTAAAACCAGCTTGTTCTATAAGCCAGCCTGCAGGAACCTTTACTTCGGTATCTGAAACTTCATAATACTTCATTTCAGGAAATTTCTGATGGATTTTCTCGAAATCAGATTTCAATAAAATCGGATTCTTAAAGAAACTGCCACTGTTTCCAAGTTCTTTTGGGTCTGGTAACTTGCTTTGTCTAATAGCAATTACAGCATTACTGACATCTTTTAAAGTTGGCTCAGTAATATTGTTTTTTGCTAATTCTGCCAAAATATCTCCGTAAGAAGTATTGATTTTATGATTGCGTTTAGTCAATTTAAAGACAACAGAAGTAATAATGAACTGGTCTTTTACTTCGTGTTTAAAAATACTTTCGCGGTAGCCAAAATTACATTCAGCATTATTGAATGTTTTCATTTCCTGAGTTTCGATATTCATCGCGTCGCAAGAAACGAAAGTGTCTTTAATTTCTGTTCCATAAGCTCCAATATTCTGAACTGGAGTCGTGCCTACATTTCCTGGAATTAGAGACATATTTTCTAATCCGCCAAAATTATTATCGATAGTATAAAGAACGAAATCGTGCCAGGTTTCCCCTGCCTGACTTTCGACCCAGACAAAATCATCATCTTCTTTAATTATTTTTTTGCCTTTTAAATCAATATGAATAACCAGCGCCTCAATATCTTTTGTTAAAAGCATATTGCTTCCGCCTCCTAAAATAAATTTTTTCTCGTTTTTGTTTTCCTGTAAAACTGTTTTTAATTCAGCAATAGAATGAACAGCAACGAATTTTTTAGCATTGGCTTCAATACCAAAAGTATTGTAGTTTTTTAAAGAAAAATTGGATTGGATTTCCATAAATAAAAGGCTTTTTTAACTGAGTTCAAAAGTAAGGATTATAATTTATTTGAATTGTTTTTTGTATTAAAATCAGATACTTTAAAAGTGTTTTTTTGTTAAATAAAAAAGCCTCCAGATTTGAAGGCTATAAATATTCTAAGTTCTTTTTAAGTTTTATTTTGTAGATAATTTTTCAGAAATAGTCATTGAGTTGTCTCCAATCAATTTAGAGGCTATTTCCATTTTCTGTTTTCCAAAAGTTTCGTCAAATGAGGTTCTGTTTTCCTTGTCTATATAAGTAACAGTAGTCTTTTTTTAGATTTGTCTAAAATAGTTTTAATTGTATTTTTCATAGCAATACATTTTGATGTTACAAAAGTATAAAAATTTATTTTAGGTGGCTTCTTAATTCAAATGTTATAAAATTATATAAATTACTTTTGGCAGGATTATAAATTTCATATTCAATCTTCTCAATATTGATTATTGAATCTGGTCGTTTTCCATTCTTACTATTTTCTTTAATTCGTAGGTCATGAATTATTCCTCCTTTTATAATGAAGCAGCTTTCAATTGCGTCTAAATTATTACTTACGCCTATTTTGTATAATCTGTGTTTGCGGAAGTATTTCCAAAAAAGGTCAAAATTGAATTAGGATGGGTTGATAAGAAATCTAAAGCGCATGTAAAAACCGTTTTTAGTACTTTGTCTTTATCATTTTTGTTGTTATTTCTGGACATGTCAGAAATTGATTCGATCCCATTTTTATCAATTATGATATTTCCAAAGCCTAAATTATAATATTTTTCTAATCCGGGCTGTGGATATTTTAGGATCGCAATTCTTTTCGGGATTTGCCTCAAGCCCATGCTTACGAAATCATATTTTGTGTGCATAGGGTTAGCATCAACTTCTTCAAATTCGTATGATCCATTTATTAATTCTTCCATTTACGGTAATAAAAATGGCAAATTTAAATAAAATATAAATTATTTCTTGTTAAATTAAAATTAAAAGACGTGTGGTTTTTAATATGATGTTAGATGTGATTATTTGAATCTAGCATACAGCAGCTCATGATATTTCTCAGAAATAATCTTCATGTTAATATCATAATTCGCATTTTCTTCTACAAATTTTCTATTTCGAATAACAGCTTCATTTCGAGATTCAGGATTTTCAAAAGACCAAATTAATTCTTCGGCTAGCATTTCGATGTTATCAATTTCAACTAATTGTCCATTTTCTCGATGCGTAATCCAGCTTTGATTTCCGGGAATATCAGAAACTACGGGATAACAATTACAAGCCATTGCTTCAAATAAAGAGGCCGAAACGCCTTCAGTAATGGGCATACTGATATAAATATTAGATCGCTGTAATAATTGTGGGAGTTCAGTATTCGGAATTCTTCCTGTAAAAATTACTTTATTTTTGATTTGTAATTCTTTCGCTAAATCTTTTAAAAATTGCAATCTTGTTCCGTCGCCAACAATAGTAAGCGAAAAATCAATTCCTTTTTGATTCAAAATTCCGAATGCTTTTAAAATAGAATCGTGTCGATATTCTGGCATTAAAGAGCGTGTTACAATCGCTTCAATTTTGTTTGAATTATTGATGGAAGGAGAAAAAAGCGACAAATCAATTCCTTTTGGGAGAACTAAAACTTTATTCATGTCAACTCCAGATGCTTTCATGTGAATTGCCATGACAGGTCCCCACGCGTGAATTAAATGCGCTTTCTTAAAAGCATATTTCTGAATGAATTTTTTAAAAGGATATAAAACAGATTCTTCCGGCCATAAATCGGTTCGGCCTTGCTGCGCGATGGCGATAGTTTTAGATCCAGAGATCGCTGCAAGAAATCCATAACTGGTGGTTCTCTCGGCAATAACCATGTCTGGTTTTTCTTTTTTGATGATTTTCCGAATCGAAATAGGAGATAAGAAGTATTCTAAAATTCGTTTGAATCTATAGCTATTTGAGGTTTGAAGTTCCCAAGTAATAATTTCAAAATTGCCAAATTGTTTCAAACCTTTCATCCAGGTTATAGCATCGGCGCGGTAAGATTCTCCAAGAAAAAGTATTTTTCTTTTCATTCGGTAAATGAATTTTTTTCGCCACGAATTTCACAAATTTTCACAAATTAATTCGTGTCAATTCGTGAAATTCGTGGCGATTTATCTGTTTTATTCTTCAGTCTCTAAGGCGCGATTGATAAATTCGTTTAAAGGTTTTAGAGCAATTAGTTTTTTACTCATTTTAGAAACAAAATCTTTTTGAGTTACTTCAGAAATATCATAAACTTGAGTTGCTGTAAAACTTTTCAATTTTAAAAATTCTATTGCAGGATGATCTTTTTCGTAACCGCGAGGCATACTTTTAAGCGAATTATTTTCATTTATATCCAAACTTCCGAATTCTTTTTTGAAATCTTTATTGTTTAAAATTTCCTGTAAATCATCATAGAAAAAAGCAATTTCTTTTCGGACTTTCTTCAAATCTTCTGCGTCTGGAGAATAAAATCCGCCTGCAATAAAACTTGCACCTTTTTCGATGTGGACATAATATCCAGAACGGTTTGCGCCTTTTGCTCCAGCAGACATCCAAACGCCTAAATGGGCTTTGTAAGGTGATTTGTCTTTAGAAAAACGAATATCGCGGTTGATTCTAAAAGTACAATTTTTAATTTCTAAAAATTCTAATGAAGGATCAAGCGGTTTCATAACATCAAGAAAATCACTTACCAATTGATGATAATCTTTCTTTAAAACTTCATATCTCTTTTTATTTTCCTGAAACCATTCTCTGTTATTGTTTCTTTTTAAATCGTCTAAAAATTGCAATGATTCTTTTGTAAGCATGTTCTGTTTTTTATAGCAGTTGTCTTGTTTGCCACTAATTACACTAATTTACACAAATTTTAAATTTATTCTCTGTTTAACTTTGATAAATTCAAACCTGTAAGTTTTAATTCGTGAAAATTCGTGTAATTCGCGGCAAACAAAAAATTATAAATTAAATATCTTATAAGTTTGATGCGTAGATTTTACAATAGCTTCTGTTCGTTCCGGATGTGTATCAGAAATAAAAAGCTGTCCAAACGTTTCGCTGTTTACCATTTCTACAATTTTAGCCACACGAGTTTCGTCTAGTTTGTCAAAAATATCATCAAACAAAAGAATGGGTTTTACGCCGCTTTGTTTTTTTAGAAATTCAAATTGAGCCAGTTTTAAAGCAATCAAAAAAGATTTCTGCTGCCCCTGCGAACCGAATTTCTTTATCGGATGTGAATCAATTTCAAAAGATAAGTCATCTTTGTGAATTCCGACAGTTGTGTAATGAAGCGCACGATCTTTATTTATATTTTCCTGTAAAAGCGTTAATAAATCTTTTTCGAACAAATGACTTTCATAAACCAATTGTACACTTTCTTCAGATCCAGTTATGGCTTGATGATGTATATTAAATATAGGTATAAATTGTTCTAAGAAATCTTTTCGTTTCTCAAAGATCGATTTTCCATATTCATTAAGCTGTTCATTATATATAGATAAGGTAACATTATCAAAAGTGTGATTGAGGGCAAAATACTTTAAAAGCGCATTTCGCTGTACAATTACTTTTTGATACTGAATAAGCTGATGAAGGTAAGTTGAATCTAACTGCGAAATAACGCTGTCCATAAATTTACGGCGTGTTTCGCTTCCTTCAATAATCAAATCTCGGTCTGCGGGCGAAATAATTACTAACGGAATAAAACCAATATGATCTGAAAATTTATCATAGGCTTTTCCATTTCGCTTTAAAACTTTTTTCTGTCCCTTTTTTAAACTGCAGACAATCTGTTCTGTTCTTTCGTTCTTTTCCAGTTCGGCATCAATCACAAAAAACTCCTCGCCATGCTTGATATTTTGAACAGCCAACGGATTAAAGTAACTTTTTCCGTATGCTAAATGATAAATAGCATCGAGTACATTGGTTTTTCCAATACCATTTTTTCCCACGAAACAATTGATCTTGATATCAAAATCAAAACTAGCTTCGGAAAAGTTTTTATAATTAAATAAAGAGATTTTGTTTAAATGCATTTTTTAGGGACTCAGTCGATAAATATTACTGTTTTTGAGCAGTAAAAATTTGAGGGTGCAAATTACCGAAAAATATCAATATAATAGACTTTAGCGCTGTTTCAAACGGATTTATTTTATTGCTTCCGCGAAAGGGCAAGTTCATAACAAAAATATTTTTTTTAAAATAGTGATAAAATTGAAATTTTTTACGTCGGTTTCAATAAAAATTTTATTTTTGCCGTTCACTAAATAATTTTTAAATGGCAACTTACAATAAAAGAGGATATAAGACACCAAAAGAGAAGGAAGTTAAAGAAGTTAATGAAGAAGCACAGGTAGTTATTGACGAAAAAGACAGCACTACAGCTGGCGTTTTCTCAAAATTAGATGAGACAGCTTCAAAAACTGAGGATTGGGTGGCTAAAAATCAAAAAATCATTATTGGTTTAGTTGCAGGTATTGCTGTTGCTACAATTGGATACTTGGCTTACCAAAAATTTATTGCTACTCCTAAACAAGAAGAAGCGGCTAGTGAAATGTTTGTTGCACAGCAAAATTTTGAAAAAGCAGTAAATGGTGTTTCTAGCGATTCATTATACAAATTATCATTAAACGGTTCAGAAGGTAAATTCGGATTTATTAAAATCGCTGACGAATATTCTGGAACTGATGCTGGAAATTTAGCAAACTACTATGCTGGTATGGCTTACTTAAATACTGGTAAATTTGATGAGGCAATTAAATATTTAGGTGAATTTAAATCTGAAGATGTAATCTTAAATGCTTTGGCTAAAGGTGCAACTGGAGATGCTTATTCTCAAAAAAATCAGCAAAAAGAAGCGCTTGATTTTTATGTAAAAGCTGCTGAGTCTAACAAAAATGATTTTACAACGCCTCGTTTCTTATTAAAAGCTGGAAAAACTGCTTTGGCTTTAGGTCAAAAAGAAGATGCTTTGAAATATTTTAATGACATTAAAGATAATTACGACAGTACTCCAGAAGCAGCATCTGTTGATGCCTTAATTGGATTAGCGCAATAAAAATTTTAGACTTTAGATTTTAGATTGTAGATTTGTAGTTACAAATCTATCCCGAGGCTTCGGGACTAAATTAAAAAATCTAAAATATAACAGATGGCTACTGAAAATAAAAATCTATCAGAATACGATAAAAACACAATCCCAAACGCGAAAGACTTTCGGTTTGGGATTGTTGTTTCTGAATGGAATGATACTATAACAGAAGGACTTTATAATGGTGCTTTTGATGCGTTAATTGATTGTGATGTTCCTGCCCAGCAAATTATCCGTTGGAATGTTCCAGGAAGTTTTGAATTAATTTACGGAGCAAAAAAAATGCTTCAAACACAAAATGTCGATGCCGTTATCGTAATTGGATGTGTAATTCAAGGAGAAACCAAGCATTTTGATTTTGTGTGCGAAGGCGTTACTCAAGGAATTAAAGATTTGAATGTTCAAACTGATATTCCGGTTATTTTCTGTGTTTTAACAGATAATAATATGCAGCAGTCAATTGACAGAAGCGGAGGAGCTCACGGAAACAAAGGAACCGAAGCGGCAATTGCCGCAATAAAAATGGCGTATATTCGTCAGCAGGCGTCAATAGCTCATGCTTATAACCAGCCTTTGTTGTCTTCTGGTGCAATTCAAATCGAAGATACGCCAAGAAAAATAGAGAAGGAATAAAACACATTTGTTTTAAAAATAGGAAACCTATACTGTGTAATAACGGTATAGGTTTTTTTGTTTTTTTTATGACATTTCTTATTTAAAAACCCAATCAAAATTCACTAAATTTGTACTTCTTGGTTTATAGAAACTAATCTAAACTTTAAAACTATTTTTGCTTAATGTCGAGTATTATTCAATTGCTTCCTGATCACGTTGCTAACCAAATTGCTGCTGGAGAAGTGGTTCAAAGACCCGCTTCAGTTGTAAAAGAATTGTTAGAAAATGCTGTTGATGCCAAAGCAACTGATATTAAATTGATAATAAAAGATGCTGGTAAATCACTAGTGCAAGTTATCGATAATGGTGTTGGAATGACAGTTACAGATGCACGTTTGTGTTTTGCGCGTCATGCGACTTCAAAAATTCGCCAAGCGGAAGATTTATTTTCGCTAGGCACCAAAGGTTTTCGTGGAGAAGCTCTGGCTTCTATCGCGGCGATTGCGCACATGGAAATGAAAACCAAGCAAGATCAAGATGAACTTGGAACTCACATTGTAATCGAAGGAAGTAAATTTGTTTCGCAAGAAGTGGCAGTTCTTCCAAAAGGAACTTCATTTGCAGTTAAAAACTTGTTTTTTAATATTCCGGCTCGTCGTAATTTCTTAAAATCAGATACAGTTGAGTTTCGCCATGTAATGGACGAATTTCAGCGTGTGGCTTTAGCGCATCCAAATATTCATTTTAGTTTTTACCACAATGGAAGCGAGATGTACAATCTTCCTGCTGCGGGATATCGCCAGCGAATTGTAGGTATAATGTCTGGTAAAACCAACGAAAAATTGGTTCCAGTAAATGAAGATACCGAAATTATAAATGTGCAGGGTTTTGTTTGTAAACCTGAATTTGCTAAGAAAAATAGGGGAGAGCAGTTCTTTTTTGTAAACGATCGTTTTATAAAAAGTGGTTATCTGCATCACGCAGTAATGTCTGCTTATGACGGATTATTGAAAGATGGTGCGCAGCCTAGTTACTTTTTGTACCTGCAAGTACCGCCAAATACAATTGATATCAATATACATCCCACTAAAACTGAAATTAAATTTGATGATGAGCAGGCTTTGTATGCTATTTTAAGAGCTTCGATCAAACATAGTTTAGGTCAGTTTAATGTGGCTCCAGTTTTAGATTTTGACAGAGATTCCAATTTAGATACGCCATATCATTACAAAGATGTTGAGGCAGAAGTGCCTACTATTCAGGTTGACGGAACTTTTAATCCGTTTACAGATGATAAAACCAATCAGCATTATAGTAAAGCTAGTTCTGGATCTAATTATAGTTCAGGTTCTTCTTCGTCATCGTCTTCTGGCTCTTCCTATTCAGGCTCTTCCTACTCGGGTTATTCAAAAAGAGTAGAGCCAACGGCAAGCTGGGAAAGTTTATATGTGGGTTTAGATACAGAAAATCCTGAAACGATAGAGAGTTCGCCTTTTACATTTGAGAACGAAGAAGTAACTTCTTCTTTATTTAATGATGATGAGGTAGAGCAGGCAGCACACAAAACATATCAAATTCATAAAAAATACATTGTTTCGCCAATAAAATCAGGAATGGTTATTGTTGATCAACAGCGCGCGCATCAACGTATTTTGTATGAACAATTTTTGTTGAATATGACTGTAAATCAAGCATCAAGTCAGCAATTGCTTTTTCCGCTTGATTTGTTTTATTCAGCCTCTGAAATGGAATTAATTGAAGAATTAAAACCTTCATTAGAAACAACAGGATTTGTTTTCGATCAGACAAAATCAGATCATATTGTAATTTCTGGAATTCCAGTAAATATTACCGAAAGCGAAGTTTCTCTTGTAATCGAGCAGTTATTGAGCGATTTACAGGACGGAATCCCAGCAAATAGTTACAGTCAAAATGATACAATTGCCAAATCAATGGCAAAAAGTTTAGCGGTTAAAACCGGATCTTATTTAACCGAAAAAGAACAAGATAATTTAGTAAACGGTTTGTTTGCTTGTAAAGATCCAAATATTTCACCTTTTCAAAAACCGACCTTTATCACCATGCGTGTTGAAGATATAGATAAAAAGTTTGCCTTATGATGAACATGACTCCAGTGGTTAAACAACTGCTAATTATTAATATTATATTTTTTATTGGTTCTCAGTTAGTGCCAGTTTCTTATGAATATCTGGCGATGTTTTTTCCTGAAAACCCTAATTTTAAAGTTTGGCAGCCAATAACACATATGTTTATGCATGGTGGTATTATGCATATTGCATTTAATATGTTTGCATTGGTTTCTTTTGGATCTGCTTTGGAGCATTTTTGGGGAGGAAAAAAATTCATCTTCTTTTATATTTCTTGTGGTTTAGGCTCAGCTTTACTTCATACTCTTGTGAACTATTATTTTTTTCAGGATACAATGAGTACTTTGACAGCAAATGGTTTTAATAAAACGCAGATTTTACAACTTTTAAGTGAAGGAAAAATTGATACTAGATGGCAGAGTCTGGTAAGTGTGGCTCAATTTGAAGGATTTACGAGTGCTTATATAGGAACAGTTGTGGGAGCTTCAGGCGCTATTTACGGTTTGCTAACGGCTTTTGCATTTATGTTTCCTAATGCTGAACTAGCATTAATGTTTATCCCTATTCCAATTAAAGCAAAATACTTTGTTCCGGGTCTTTTGTTGATTGACTTGTTTTTAGGCGTTAAAGGGACTTCCTTGTTTGGCGGTGGAGGTACTGGAATAGCGCACTTTGCACACGTTGGTGGTGCTATTACTGGTTTTTTAATGATGTGGTACTGGAAAAAAAATCAGTTTAACAGTAATCGTTGGAATTAATTTTTAACTTTAAGTTTAAATTCTAAACCAAAAGAAGTTTTTATGAATATTCTAGACGATTTGAAATTACAATATAGATTGGGAGGCATAGCCATGCGCGTTATTTATTGGAATATCGCATGTTTTATAATCTCATTAATATTTTTCTATCAATTTTCAATTGGTCAATTTGATTTTCCAAGCTGGATTGCGTTATCGTCAGATCCTCAGGTTTTCATGTTCAAACCTTGGACTTTTTTAACCTATGCATTTTTTCACGATGGGTTTTTCCATTTGTTGTTTAATATGATGGTTTTGAACTTTGCAAGTTCATTGTTCTTAACTTATTTTACTCAAAAACAATATTTAGGATTGTATATTCTGAGTGCTCTTTTTGCGGGAGTTGCTTTTGCATTAAGTTTTTATTTGTCAAATATCAGCGGTTCTATTGTTGGTGCATCTGCAGCCATAATGGCAATTTTAGTTGCGGCAACAACTTATTCTCCGCTAATGATTGTCCGTTTGTTTTTGTTCGGAAACGTTAAGTTATGGCATATTACGGCTGTAATTTTAGTTTTAGACTTAATGCAGTTTCGTTTAGGGAATATGGGCGGGCATATATCGCATCTTGCAGGTGCTTTTTTTGGATTTATCTATATTAAATTACTCCAAAATGGTACAGATTTAAGTATCATTGTTTCTAAAACATTAGATTTCTTTGCAAATCTTTTTAGAAAATCTCCTTCGACCCCATTTACAAAAGTTCATAAAAATTACAAAAAACCTACAGAAAGATCAACATCAAGAATTGTCACGAAAGATAAGACGCAGCAACAAATTGATGAGATTTTAGACAAGATCAGCCAATCTGGTTATGACTGCCTGACAAAAGAAGAAAAAGAGTTTTTATTTAAAGCTGGAAAATAAACTTGTAGGAAGAAAAATATGAAAAACCTTTCTTGGTTTAATAAGATAATGTTCTTTTTGAATATAGTACTGACTGTCCTTACATTTAGTGTCTATATTTTACCTTTTTTAGCACCTAAGAGCTTTCCGCTTTTATCGGTGCTTACTCTGTTTATGCCGGCCTTTTTTGTTGCAAATGGATTATTCTTCGTTTATTGGGCAATTCAATTTAAAAAGCGCCTTATTTTATCTGGTTTGGTATTGCTGACTGGAATTACCTTCATCAATAAATTCTATAAATTTTCTGCAAAAGAATACGTTCAAGACGAAAAAGATTTTTCTGTAATGAGCTATAATGTCCGTCTTTTTAATGTTTTTAAATGGCTGGATCGAGATGATATTCCATCAAATATTAAAGCTTTTATAGATGAAAAAGATCCAGATATTCTTTGTATTCAAGAGTACTCAAACTCGGCGCATATTGATTTAAAAGTTTACCCGCATCGTTATATTTTTATAGATGGAAAACAGATTAAAACAGGTCAGGCTATCTTTTCAAAATTTCCAATTATAAACGAAGGGAATATTATCTTTCCTAAATCAGATAATAATGTGGTTTATGCTGATATTAAGCGCGGAAAAGATGTGATTCGTGTTTATAATATGCACTTACAATCTATTAAAATTTCTCCAGATGTAAGTGAAATTTCAGATGATATTGATAATGTAAATCAGAAGAAATCACAACGTATTTATGCCAGAATAAGTAAAGGTTTTACGCAGCAACAGGAACAGGCAGAGATTTTTAAAGAGAATATTAAGCAGTGCAAAACTCCGTTTATTATCTGCGGCGATATGAATAACAGTCCTTTTTCTTATGTATATCGAAGTATTAAAGGAAAGCAAAAAGACGCCTTCGAAGAAGCAGGAAAAGGTTTTGGAGCTACCTATAAATTCCGTTATTACCCTGCTAGGATTGACTACATTTTTACAGACAGTAAAATGAAAGTAAAACAATTTGAAAGCTTCTCAGATTTTGAAAACTCAGATCATTATCCTATTATGACGAGGCTTTCGATGGAATAAAATAGATGAATTTCCAATTTTTTAAAACCCAAATTTCAAAGATGAAAATTGGATTTTCTATTTGACATCTAGTTTCTGAGTTTTCAAATAATCCATTGCAAATTTACCTTCATTAAAAAGTAAGTCTAAAACACTTAAGTTGTTTATGAAACCATGTTTGTCATCAAATACCTGAGTGTATTTTTCGAAAGAGTTTGTGTCTTTTTTTCCGTTCGCTAAATATCTAAAATCAGCGAAATCTGGTGTTTCATGAAAATATTCTGTTGTTTTCCCGAATTCAAATTTCGTTCGAAGACATTTTGTTACAATGTCTAAAACTTCGAAATTCAGATCCATTAAAAAAGTATGTTTTTTTTCGAATATAGGCACGATATCGTCCTCGAAGTACTCGAAGAAAGGCGAGCTTCTATAAGCTGCTTCCAGCGATTTAAAATGCTGTTTCTGCCAGTCAAATTCATTTTCAATCAAAATGTCTTTAGTCTTTTGATGTGCTTCTTTTGAATGCTTAACAGGAATATTTAATAATTGAATTCCGTTTGGACTATAGATGTAAGTTCTATTTCTATTAGTTTGTTTCTGAAAATTATCCTCCATTTCAAATGTGATTTTTTCAGATTGCGCTATTACTGCAAAATGACTAATAGATGAAAAATAAGTCGGAAGTATTAAGGAATTCATTGTGATTTTAGTTTAATCGGTAAATCGCTTAATCGTACTTTTTTGAGAAACGATTAAACGATTTACCAGTTTAACGATTTAATGTTTTTATTTTTTTAAATGTTTCAGGTTTCAAGTTTCAAGTGTTGTCGAACTTGAAACTTGAAACCTGAAACAAAAATAACTTTTTTTTAATTATGCTTTATTCTCTCTTCTTTTTCTCCATACAAAATCTCCAACGAAGTATAATGCAAGAGCTATTAAGAAATATTTGAAGTAAGATTGCGGCTGTCCTTCACCATCAACGGTAGTGAAAACTCTATTCCATCTAATTTTATTGATGCCTTTTCCGTTCGTATCCCAGCTCATCCAGATGAATACTGGTTTTCCTACGATGTGATTTTCTGGAACGTAGCCCCAATAACGGCTGTCTTCAGAGTTATGACGATTGTCTCCCATCATCCAGTAATAATTTTGTTTGAAGGTATATGTCGTTGCTGGCTTTCCGTTAATTAAAAATTTAGAACCTTGTAATTCTAATTTATTTCCTTCGTAATTCGTGATAATTTCTTTGTAAAAAGGAAGTGACTCATTGTTTAACGCAACCGTTTTTCCCGCTTCAGGAATGTAAATTGGTCCCATGTTATCTTGACTCCACTTATTAATATGAGGAAAAATTCTGTTATCGTCTGTTTTGTCAATTTTACGTATCACCGCAGTAACGCCAGGAGTATTTTTGAATCGCTCAGCTCCAGCTTCTGTTAATGATCCTAAGTAAAGCGTATCTCTTTTTTCTGTTGTAAAACCAGCAGGATCAGTGATGTCTAATTCTTTAAATAATGATTCGAAATCAATTGGAGTTTTTCCATCTAAGGCTACAGAATAAGAATATTGAGGTTTAGCTCTTTCTGGTAAAACCAGTTTTTTTCCATTAATAAAAACAAAACCATCTTTTATTGATAAACTGTCTCCAGGAATACCAACACATCTTTTTACGTAATTTGATTTCTTGTCAATAGGTTTGATAACCCCTGGTCTTCCTTTTGGTTCAAAGAAATAATGAACGGTATCTACTGGCCAGTTAAAGACAACTATATCGCATCGTTTTATTTTTTGGATAGCTGGAAGTCTGAAATATGGTAATTGCGGCCAGCTTAAATACGATTTACTTTTAGTTAAAGGAATAGAGTCATGAACCATTGGCAATGCTACCGTAGTCATTGGTACTCTTGGCCCGTAATTTAATTTACTCACAAATAAGAAATCACCAATTAATAAAGATTTCTCTAAAGATGATGTCGGAATTGTATAAGGTTGTACAACATAGGTATGTACTAAAGTTGCTACGATAATTGCAAAAAGTAAAGAACTAATTGTGTCTCCAGTTTTGTTTTCAGGAGTTAATTTACGATCTGCACGATACTCTAATTTTTGAGTATAATTTACATAATAAATATAAAAACCTAGAGTGAAAAGGCCTAGAAAAGTATCCAAAGTAGATCTTTTACCAAATGTTCTTAAAGTTTCTACCCATACAACAGGAAACATAATTAAGTTGATGATTGGGATAAAAAGTAATAGTGTCCACCAAGTCGGGCGTCCGATAATTTTCATTAAAACGATAGAATTGTATACCGGAATTGCTGCTTCCCAGCTTTTTCTTCCTGCTGCCTGATACAGTTTCCATGTACCAAGAAAATGAATTATTTGAACAGCTAAGAAAAATACGAACCAAGAGTAAAGTGTCATAATATTGTATTTTTAAGTTTCAAATTCAGGATTGAATGTTTTTAATTAATCCAAAACTTTATTCGATTTATTGTAAGTTTAGTACATCTTTCATAGTGAAAATTCCTTGTTTGCCTGCAAGCCATTCTGCTGCAATAACAGCGCCAAGAGCAAAACCTTCACGATTGTGAGCAGTATGTTTTATTTCGATACTATCAATAACAGAATCGTAGTTTACGGTGTGTGTGCCAGGAACTTCTCCAATTCTTTTTGCTTCTATATGAATTTCATTTGATTGAGCTTCTTCTAAAGTCCAATTAGCATAATTACTGTTTTCAATTACGCCTTTTGCTAGAGAAATTGCAGTACCGCTCGGAGCATCCAGTTTGTGGATGTGGTGAATTTCTTCCATCGAAACTTTATAAGAATCGAACTGATTCATGATTTTGGCTAAATATTCATTTAATCCAAAGAAAATATTTACACCTAAACTAAAGTTTGAACTCGAAATAAAACCGCCTTTTTTCTCATTGCAAAGAGCAATCATTTCGTCGTAATGTTCCAGCCATCCAGTTGTTCCAGAAACTACAGGAACATTAGCATTAAAAGATGCTGAGATATTATTAACTGCTGCTGATGGAACACTAAAATCTATGGCAACATCCGCTGTTGAAAGTCCGTCATAGCTATTAAATTCATCTTTCTTTAAAACTATTTCATGACCTCTTTCTAAAGCAATTCTTTCGATTACTTTCCCCATTTTTCCGTATCCTAAAAGCGCAATTTTCATTATAATTATTTTTTTATTGATTTTTAAATAGACGTTACTCTATTAAAACTTGTAGTTAAAGGTTAGTCCAACGTTTGGTTTAAATGTTACATCGTCGGGATAAATTTCTGGACGCATTGATAGTCTTTCGTTTACATTAAACTGAATCAAAGCGGCATCGACATTGGCATCAATTATGTTTAGTACATAAAAACCAACAACAAATAAGGCAGATAAGTCTCTGTTTCTTTGGTAAAACTTTTGCCCGGCAATCAGTCGGTTGTCGTCCAAAAATTGATAATTATCATCGTTATAGCCTTCTAATCTTCGTTTATAGGCGTCACGATAATCATGGTATTTTTTATTGTTGTCTATGTAAAAGTACAAACTTGTTCCGATTGCTCCGTAAACCAATGGAATTTTCCAGTATTTTTTATTGTAAGCCTGCCCTAAGCCGGGTAAAATTGCAGAGTAAAAGGCTGCTTTTGCTGGTGTTAACGGATCTATTTCTTCTAATGCAGTAGTGTCTTTTACGACCAAAACCGTGTCTTTTTTTACCTGGGCAAAAAGAGAAACGGTTGCTGTTAGAAAGAACAATAGACCGATGGGGACAATTTTATTCACTATCCGTTTATTAATTTTATAATTCTGTTAAAGTCGGCTTCAGAATTGAATGGAATTGTGATTTTTCCTTTTCCGTTGCCAGCGACTTTAATATCAACTTTCGAACCAAAATAATCGTTAAAAGTATTTTTTTGAGTTTCTCTTACCACAAACGCAGAATCTGTTTTAGGTTTTCCTTCAGCTTTAGGCTGCTGCCCTTCATGATAATTTTTTACCAAAGCTTCTGTTTCACGAACAGATAAATTCTGGCTTACAATTTTTTGATAGATATCCGTTTGAACATCAAGGTCTTCAATGTTGATAATTGCTCTACCGTGTCCCATGCTGATAAAACCGTCACGAATACCAGTTTGGATAATCGGATCTAATTTTAAAAGACGTAAATAGTTGGCAATTGTCGAACGTTTTTTTCCAACTCTTTCACTCATTTGTTCTTGAGTTAATTGAATTTCATCGATCAAACGCTGGTATGATAATGCAATCTCAATTG
This sequence comes from Flavobacterium sp. SORGH_AS_0622, assembly GCF_030818825.1. Lineage (NCBI taxonomy): Bacteria > Pseudomonadati > Bacteroidota > Flavobacteriia > Flavobacteriales > Flavobacteriaceae > Flavobacterium > Flavobacterium sp. SORGH_AS_0622. Next base: position 4,336,126 of record NZ_JAUTAX010000001.1, on the reverse strand, counting down.
GATCTAAGTCATGACGCTGAATATTTTCAACCAAAGCCATAACCAACGATTCGTTGTCGTTTGCAATACGAATATATGCTGGAACATGAGTTAATCCTATTAAGGTAGAAGCACGAAGACGGCGCTCTCCTGAGATTAACTGATATTTATTGAAATCTAATTTACGAACAGTAATAGGTTGAATTACACCAAGTTCTTTAATAGAAGTGGCTAATTCGCGTAAAGATTCTTCATTAAAATTGCTTCTAGGCTGAAACGGATTTATTTCGATAGCACTTATTTCAAGCTCAATAATATTTCCAACAACTTTGTCAGCATTTTTATCTTCTACTGATGTAATGTCGTTTTCTGGATCTTTTAATAATGCTGATAATCCTCTTCCTAAGGCTTGTTTTTTAATTGCTTTTGTCATAAAAACTATTTGCTGTTTTTCTTTATAATTTCTTGAGCTAAATGAATATAGTTTACGGCACCTTTACTGGTAGCGTCATAATTAATAATGCTTTCACCAAAACTAGGCGCTTCACTTAATTTTACATTTCGCTGAATTACGGTATCAAAAACCATATCGTTAAAGTGTTTTTGAACCTCTTCTACAACCTGATTAGATAAACGTAGTCTTGAATCGTACATAGTTAGCAATAAGCCTTCGATGTCAAGATCAGGATTGTGTATTTTTTGAATACTTTTAATAGTGTTCAATAATTTTCCTAATCCCTCAAGAGCAAAATACTCACATTGAATAGGAATAACTACAGAATCTGCAGCTGTTAAAGCATTCAAGGTTAACAAACCTAAAGAAGGCGCACAGTCGATAATGATATAATCATATTCATCTTTCACGCTTTCTAATGCTTTTTTAAGCATATATTCACGGTTTTCTTTGTCAACCAATTCAATTTCGATAGCCACAAGGTCAATATGAGCAGGGATCACGTCTACGTTTGGGGCTGTACATTTTAAAACGGCTTCTTTCGGTGTTATACTGTGTTCCAGAATTTGATAAGTTCCAGCTTCAACTGTTTCTACGTCAATTCCGAGACCAGATGTAGCATTGGCTTGAGGATCAGCATCGATCAACAATACTTTTTTTTCTAAAACACCTAATGAGGCAGCAAGATTTACTGATGTAGTAGTCTTTCCAACGCCTCCTTTTTGATTAGCAATAGCAATGATTTTGCCCATTTATTTTCTGAATTTTGAACCGTAAAAATACAATTATTTATGGTTTTTGAAAATCTATTTTGTTAACATTTATGAAAGTTTGTTTAACCGTTGTTTGGTGGGTGTTTGCAGAAATTAATTTTAGTTTTCAAAAGAGTTATTAAAGATGTTTCTTATTTATTTAATTCACTTTTTTGTGATTAAAGCTTTGAAATCATTTAATTCTAAACAAAACCTATATCTTTTTATATTTAAGATTTTGGTTTTAAATATAGTTTTAAATAATAAGTTGCTAATTTTTTAAAATCTCGATTGTCACATAAACAACGCCGCTCTTTTTATTGGAAGCAATATCCATAAAAGCTCTTTTACTTAGGTCAATTTCTCTTCCTTTTACAAAAGGTCCTCTGTCTATAACTTCAACTAAAACAAACTTTTTATTTTTTTCGTTTGTGATTTTTAGTTTTGTTCCGAAAGGGAATGTTTTGTGCGCTGCGGTAAAATCATTATTGTCGAATTTTCTACCGCTCGCTGTTTTTCGCCCATTAAATTTATCATGATAGTAAGAAGCGTGAGCATTTGTCTTATATAATACGCTTTTTGTTGCTAATAAGCAGGAATCAATTGGAATGATGTTTTTTTGCTGTGCGATTCCAACTATAGAAAAAATTAAGGCAATACATAATATAATCTTTTTCATTTCATTTTCTTTTTCATTGCCGGCAAAAAAAAGCTATTAAAGAAAAACAGATATGTTCTAGAAGGTTTATTTATGTCAGAAAAAGACAAATTTTTTAGATTTTGTAGTGTTTTTGATGAGAAAATTGAGAATAGGAATGAACAGAAAGCTTTAGGATTATTGCTATTTTGGGCTTTATAAAAACTATCACTATTACAATCTATCAAACCACAAAAATGAATATTCTTATGAGTAAAAAAGTAATCTCATTATTTACACTATTTACATTTATGCTGCTGTTATGCAGTTTTTCATCTTATTCAGATAATTACAAAATAGAAGGGAATAAAAAAATCGAACGTAAAATTGTTTACAACAAAAAGAAACATAATATAAGTTTATCATGGTCGGCTTTTGGTTCTTCTGGAAATTATATCATTACAAGAGGAGGAAGTCGTTTAGCATCTGATTTTGTGACTGTGGGTTCAACTTCTAAACTGACATTTATAGACAATAAACCAAATACTAATAAATACGAGAACTATTATAAGGTTACTCGTAATTCGATAACAGTCATAATTTCATTAGAAGATCAAATGTTTGGTGATAATATGTATTTCTATGATAGAAAATACGAAAAGGCAGAAACAGCTCGAAAAGATATTAATTCACATTTTGGATCTATTGGTCTAGGCGGATCAAATGGCGAATGGACAACAAAACGTCAGGCATATTATTTTAAAGCAAATATTGAAGGACAAACTTACGATTCTGGCGGATCGGGTTCTGCGTCATCGGCTGAAGCTAACTCGATAGAATTAGGATTCTACTCTCACATTGGAGGTTTAGGAAAAGTTCCGTCAGATGTTAAACTAGGGTCTATCTTTACGAAACCTCATCTTTCGGGTGGAGCAAATGCTACTTGTACTTTTTGGCGTTCTGTAGAAAATGTTGAAATAATGCGAGATTTTGCTTGGACAGTCTCTCAATCAACCAGTGCACGAAGAATGCTGATTGAAAGTACTTCAAAATATATTTCAGATATTGGCGACACGAATTTTTGGGGCAGCGGCGGTTTTATTGCCGATACTCATTATACATCATCCAGGCCTAATTGGGGCGGACAACAGCAATGGTATACCAGAAATGCCATTTTTCCTTCTGGCTCGGGAGCTATGGGCGGTTCCTATAATATGGTTTGGCAAGGCTGTGTTAATCCTCCAAAGGCAGATGATGCTAATTCTCCAATTCCTGCTACGCCTATTATAAGAGAAAAACCTTTTCTTTTTTTAGATAAGGATGGCGAATACAAAGTTTTTGTTCCTGCATGGCAAAAAGATAGAGTAGGAGTTTCTTGGTCGGCAGCAGATATGGGTAAAGGCGAAATTCAAGATTTGCTTACTAATTGGTATGTTGCCAAAGAAGGTGATACTGATCTGGAAATCAATAATGCATTAAAAGCTGGTAAAAATATATTTTTCACTCCAGGACATTACTCACTGAATGCTCCTATTCAAGTCAATAGAAAAGACGCTATACTTTTAGGTGCCGGTATAGCTTCTGTAACACTTGAACCGACTGAGAAAAATATTTGGGGATGTATTTATGCTGATGACAAAGATGGAATTATCATTGCTGGACTTCTTATGGATTCCTTTAATAGTACAACTTATCAAATTAGAATTGGAAACGAAGGAGCAAATGCCGACCATTCTGCAGATCCAATTCTGCTTACAGATATTACTTGCAGAGTAGGTGGTGTTCAATCAAAGAATATTCAGATACATGCTTCTATGCAAATTAACAGTAATAATGTGGTGGGTGATCATTTCTGGCTGTGGCGTGCCGATCATGGTTCGCAGAAAGGTGGCGATGCACGCTGGTTAAGAGATCGATGCAAGAACGGACTTATTGTTACTGGAGATGATGTTACACTTTATGGTTTGTTTACAGAACACTATCAAGAATATGAGGTATTATGGTTGGGAGAACGCGGCAGAACTTTTTTCTTTCAAAACGAACCGCCTTATGATGCGCCGAATCAAGCAACCTGGAGCAGTCAAGGAGGAAGGGTTGCTGGTTACGCAGCGTTTAAAGTAGCTAATACGGTAAAAGAACATCAAAGTATTGGAATGGGATCTTATGCTGTTTTTACAGGAACAGATGGTAATGTGAGTAAGAAAAATGGTTTTGAAGTGCCTAATAGTCCAAATGTGAAACTCGAAAAAATGTGTACCACTCGTTTTGCCGGTCCGGGTAATATTCAAAATGTTATTAATGGGATTGGCGGCAGCACCGCAACTGGTGCAAAACGCGTAGCATTATATAATAATGGAGAAGGAACACAGCCTTTTGATGAGGAATTTAATTTGCCTAATCGGGAATCGTATCCTGCTTATATTGTGATGGAGAAGTAAAAGAAAAAATATTCTTAAATAAAAAAAAGCTCTAACAGAAGTTAGAGCTTTTTTTCGTCAGGGTTGGCAGGATTCGAACCTGCGGCCTTCCCGATTTTCAATCGGGACGCGATAACCGTTGCGTGTTATTTATATTTGAGATTGATGCAAAAAAAAAGTCTTTCCACATAAATGAAAAGATTTTTGTCGGGGTGGCAGGATTCGAACCTGCGGTCTTCCCGATTTTCAATCGGGACGCGATAACCTTTTAGCGTATTTATAATTGAGATGGATGCAAAAAAAAAGTCTTTCCACATAAATGAAAAGATTTTCATCGAGGTGGCAGGATTCTAACCTGCGGTCTTCCCGATTTTCAATCGGGACGCGATAACCGTTGCGTGTTATTTATATTTGAAATTGATGCAAAAAAAAAGTCTTTCCAAATAAATGAAAAGATTTTCATCGAGGTGGCAGGATTCTAACCTGCGGTATTCCCGATTTTCAATCGGGACGCGATAACCTTTTAGCGTATTTATAATTGAGATGGATGCAAAAAAAAAGTCTTTCCAAATAAATGAAAAGACTTTTATCGGGGTGGCAGGATTCTAACCTGCGGTATTCCCGATTTTCAATCGGGACGCGATAACCGTTGCGTGTTATTTATATTTGAAATTGATGCAAAAAAAAAGTCTTTCCAAATAAATGAAAAGATTTTCATCGAGGTGGCAGGATTCTAACCTGCGGTATTCCCGATTTTCAATCGGGACGCGATAACCTTTTAGCGTATTTATAATTGAGATGGATGCAAAAAAAAAGTCTTTCCAAATAAATGAAAAGACTTTTATCGGGGTGGCAGGATTCGAACCTGCGGTCTTCCCGATTTTCAATCGGGACGCGATAACCTTTTAGCGTATTTATAATTGAGATGGAAGCAAAAAAAAAGTCTTTCCAAATAAATGAAAAGACTTTTGTCGGGGTGGCAGGATTCGAACCTGCGGCCTCCTGCTCCCAAAGCAGGCGCGATAACCGGGCTACGCTACACCCCGATGATGTATTGTGGTACTGCCCGAAAGCGGATGCAAAGATATAAATAATTTTTGTTTACAAAAGGAAAAAATGAAAATAAATAAAACTTATTTGAACATAGTTATTTAGGATTTATTTTAGCCTTAATTTTTTATAATAAAGTTTACATTTGCATCACAAAAAAACTATACACGTTATGTCAGATACAATAGAAAAAATTAAATGCCTTATTATAGGTTCTGGCCCTGCAGGTTATACTGCAGCTATTTATGCAGCCAGAGCAAACATGAATCCGGTTTTATATCAAGGAATGCAGCCTGGAGGTCAGTTGACTACAACTAATGAAGTAGAAAATTTTCCAGGGTATGTTGATGGAGTTACAGGACCAGAAATGATGGTTCAGTTACAAGAACAAGCAAAACGTTTTGGCGCAGATATCCGTGACGGCTGGGCAACAAAAGTTGATTTTTCTGGCGATATTCATAAAGTTTGGATTAATGATTCAATCGAATTACACTGTGAAACTGTTATTATTTCTACGGGTGCTTCAGCTAAATATTTAGGATTACCATCAGAACAACACTATTTAAATATGGGCGGCGGAGTTTCTGCTTGTGCTGTGTGTGATGGTTTCTTCTACAGAAATCAAGAAGTAGTAATTGTTGGAGCAGGTGACTCAGCTTGTGAAGAAGCTCATTACTTATCTAAACTTTGTAAAAAAGTAACAATGCTGGTTAGAAGTGAAAAATTCAGAGCTTCTAAAATCATGGAAGAAAGAGTACGTAAAACAGAAAACATTGAGATTTTAATGAATCACGATACTGTTGAAGTTCTAGGTGATAATAATGTAGTACACGCTATTAAAGCATTAAACAAAACAACTGGTGAAACTATCGAAATTCCAGCAACTGGTTTCTTCGTAGCAATTGGACACAAACCAAATACAGACATTTTTAAAGATTACATTACGCTAGACGAAACTGGATATATTGTAAATACTCCGGGAACATCAAGAACAAATGTTTCAGGTGTTTTTGTAGCTGGTGATGCTGCAGATCAGGTTTACCGTCAAGCAATTACTGCTGCAGGAACAGGATGTATGGCAGCTTTGGACGCTGAGAGATATTTGGCTTCTAAAGAATAAATTTTTTAGTTTCAAGTTTCAAGTTTTCTTTTGTTTCAGGTTATTGGAGCGCTGAAATCTTTACAATAAAAAAAATCCCAGTCTAAATTAGGCTGGGATTTTCTTCTTTATATTAATGTCTTAATTTCAACTTGAAACTTGAAACAAGAAAGACTTGAAACAATAAGTTTATTTAACCTTTTTGAATAATTTCGCTTCTTCAGAAAAACGAGTCAATTCGATTTTTGGATTTCCAAAAAGAGAAAGTTCTGCTTTATCTCCGATAGCCAATGAAAGTGTTGTTTCGGCAAAAATAGTTCCTACAGCATAATTTTCTGCAGTAACATTCGCCTCTTTCAGTGTGAATTTTGTTCCTGTAAATACAGAATTATTGTCTAATCTAATTGTAGCTTTTTCGGCAATACCTTCAATCGCAGCATTTGCTTTTTGGTACAAATCACATTTAAATTTGATAGCCGAAACCAAAGTTTTAACAGATGCATTTTTACTTAGTTGTAAACTTCCATCATCTGCTTTTAAATTTAATTCAGTTTTAGATTTGTCATCTGCAATTAAAGCGAATTTCTTAGCATTAACATTCAAAAACAATTTAGAAAAATCAAGACAATTCATCGTGATGTCGTCTAATTGTAATTCTTGAATAGCATAAACGATAGCCTCATTTTTCGTAATAACTTTATTCAATGAACTAGTATAAGTAACTCGAACAGATAATTTTTTAAAAATAGACGATTCTTTGTTAGTGTATAGTCGAAGCGTTTTTTCTCTTAAATCCATTCCAACAATATCATGTAGATTATCATCGGCTTCAATTTTAATTTCATTTTTCTCTCCGCGTTCCAAATAAACTTCCAAATTATCATCGACTTCAATGGCGTCAAAACTACCAACTTCTTTTATCGAAGTCGTTACAACTTTAGAACCTTTAATTTTTTCTCTTTTTTGTGCAAAAGTTAATGTTGTAACCAATAATAATAGGAGCAGTGCTGTACTTTTTTTCATTAATTCTAGATTTGATTTTGACAAATATAAAAAAATCATCCACTTTTGATGAATGATTTCTTTTATATTTAACAGTTACTACTTTTTAGCTTTTGTTAATGTTTCCTCCAGAGCTTGCTGATTTTTCAACTGTTTTTGGAGAACCGCTGTAATCGATGTTTCCTCCGCTTGAAGCTTCTGCTTTTAAACTTACTATCGGATGTATAGAAACAGTACCGCCGCTTGAAGCCTCTGCATGAATATCGTTTGCCATTAATTTAGCCGCATCAATACTTCCGCCGCTTGAAACCGAAGTGTTAAGATTTAAAGCTTTGCCTTCAATAGTTACAGAACTTCCGCTTCCAGAATCTACTGAGATTTTATCTGATTCAATGTTTACTTGCATCGATGCTGCGCTTGAAGCTTCTAAAATTATATCTTGCCCTTCAATAACATTTTTACTTTGAACAGATGATGCACTTGAAGCCTCTATTTTGTCGACAACCGGCATTTTTACGGTTACTTTTTTCATTGTAATGTTGCGGAAAGAATTGTATTTGCAACTAATTACCAATGTTCCGTTTTCTACTTTAGTTTCAATTTCTTTTTGAAGATTATCATCGGCTTCAACCGTAATTTCTCTAGAATCAGATTGTTCGATTACTACGTCAATAGCATTACTGACTCTTATATTTTTAAAATCACCTTGAACAGTTCTTTTTTCGGTGGTAACATTCCCGCTTCCTTCGATTGTGTTCATATTAAAATTGCAAGAAGCAAATAATAAGGCAGTAACAGCAGCAATTATAAATTTCGTAATATGAATGATTATTTTTATCATGGCTTTAGTTTATTTTGATTATAACTCCGTTTTTGTCAGTGGTTAGCTTTCCTTTAGTTTTTTTTCCGTTTAAAACTTCTTTTCCATTAATTTTAACCGAAACTTCATTTATTGTGTCGTTTTCAATAGTATTTACTTCGTCAGAATCATTGTCATCATTATCGTCTGCAGGACAATTTAAACATCTCACTTTTGATCCTTCAACTTTATAATTGTAATCTCCATCATAATTTAGATTGAAGAAATCATCGTCAGAATTATAGTAATCTCTTATTGAAGAATCTGGTTTAATTAATTGTCCGTCTGGAACGTACAAATAAACATCTACTTCTTGTCCTCTAAATTTGTTTTTAACATCTGTCAGAAAATAATTATCCAAAATTAATTGATTTCCGCTAATTTGAAACTTATAATTAATTTTTTCTGCTCTTTTTTTAGCGTTTGTAAAAGAATTTCCTCTTGCACTTTTTTCTATTTGAATAAAAGGAGTAGTTTCATCTGTATGTAAGATATGTAAGCGAACATCATTTGAATAAATTAATTCATTGTTTGCCGAGTCTTGTACAAATTCAAAATCTCTGTAATTATTTAGACTTTTTGTGTAATAGTCACTGTATTTAAACTTAATATATAATGTGTCAGCGGCTTTGATTCCAAAAAGCTTTTTCTCTACGACTTTGTTATCATAAGAAATTTCAGTTGCTTGTTTAATTCCGATACTAATTACAATTGCAATTGCAATAATCCAAACAGCTAAAAGAGTATACTTTGTAATATTTCCAATTGATTTTAAGTTCGGAGATAACAATTTGAAACCTAAAAGTGTTAAGAAGAAAAACGGAATTCCGACAGCAAAAAGCATCAATAAACCAAATGACCAGATTGGATATTCTGTAAAGTTTCCAGCTTCTACAAAATTCTGCCAAGGAAAATCAATAAAAATGTTTGTTCCTAAAGTAAAAACACCAATCAATAACATGATTAAAGTTGAAATTCCAGCTATGATTAGGACAACTCCTAAAAACTTAGCAAAAATTTTAAAAACCGTCATGATAAAGTCTCCAAATGAACTACTTATTCTCCCAGCTCCCGACTTTACCTGGTTTCCCATTTTGTCATAATCTGCATTTTTGAATTTCTCAGATAATGAATCAATTTCTTCACGCACTTTTTTTTCGATGTTCGAAATAGTTACCGGCTCTCCAGTCATTTCTAATTTTTCTGAAGTTGTAACTGCTTCAGGCGTTACAATCCAAAGAACAAAATAAGCTAAAATTCCAGTTCCAAAACCTGCAAAAACGAAGATTAAGAATATGATTTTAATCCAAACAGCATCAATTCCAAAATAATGTCCTAGCCCTGTAGCGACACCTCCAATTAAACCTTTTTCTTTATCGCGGTATAATTTTTTGTGTTTTCTTTGCCCAAAATCATTGTAAGATTGATTGGTGCTTTCTTCGTCCTCAATTCTATAATCTTCAGGTTGTCCCATCACCGTAATCACTTCGTCAACATCTTTCAGTCCAACAACATGTTTCTCGCTTTTTTGTTTTTCTGATAATAATTCAGAAACACGCATTTCGATATCTTTAATAATTTCATCTTGTCCAGAAGAGTTGTTAAGTGATCGTTTTATTGCGTCAAAATAGCGTGTTAATTTTAAGTATGCGTCTTCATCGATATGAAAAAACATCCCGCCTAAGTTAATATTTACTGTTTTGTTCATGACTTATTGATTTTGATTGGTGATTAAGTTTACAGCGTCGGATAATTCTGTCCAAGTACCGCTAAGTTCGTTTAAAAATGTTTGTCCTATTTCGGTTAATCCATAATATTTTCGTGGTGGCCCAGAGGTCGATTCTTCCCAGCGATAATTTAGTAAACCGTCATTTTTTAATCTAGTTAACAACGGATAAACGGTTCCTTCTACAACTAGTAATTTTGCGTTTTTTAAAGTGTCTAATATTTCAGATGTATATGCGTCTTTTTCTTTTAATACAGATAAGATGCAAAACTCAAGAACACCTTTGCGCATCTGTGCTTTTGTGTTTTCAATGTTCATAATTTCATTTTGTTTTTTTTTGATTGAACAATTCGTTTTTTGATTGATGATGATTGATTGATGATTGATCTCGAATTTATTCTATTAGAATGAGTTCGTATAACGTATAACTTTTAACCTTTTCGATGATTACTTTATAAAAGGAATCGTTAGCGGATATTTGTACAATTCTCCGTTTGAAGCTTTTATAGAAGCGTAAATCACTAAAAAGAATTCAACAAATTTTAGTAATCCAAAAAGCACTACAGCTGTAATTCCTACACTTAGCATTCCAATATGGGCTTGGAAATTAAAGTTTCTGATGTGAATATTGTGGTCATTGAAAACAGCTTCCACTGGAATATTCTGCAAGAAAACAGTTAAGAAAATTGGTATAGCAATAAGTGCTAAGATCAAACTGTAAAGCAAAATACTTAACTGAAAGTTTAAAGCTTGTTTTCCGTGATGATCTGCAAATTCAGACTTGTCTTTATAATTTGTCCAAATGATTAGCGGAAAAATATAGTTCCCAAACGGAATTATATATTGACTTAAAGTACTCAAATGAGTAAATGATGCTGTATTCTTTTCTGATGTTTTTTCCATGATGAGTGGTGTTGTTGTTTCCATGATTAAAAGTATATAGTAATTTCTTATGCAAATATATGTCTAAAAGACAGTATCTTGTTTTGCATAGTACCAAATATTAACAAAAAATTAACAATTTTAAACTTTTAAAATGCGGTTTAAATTGTTGAAAATCATCTCTAAGTATTGATTTTATTGAGGTTTTTTTCATATTTGAAGAATATATTGTGCGTGCATAGTTTTTTTGTATTTTTACATAAAAAATATATCACATGGCAGTTTCAGTTTCCAAACTCAACAAATTTGTATTATTCAAATTACCATCTGCATACATTTGTGGTGTACGTGTAAAAGCAATCGACAAAGACCGATGTGTGGTTAGTGTTAAGCACAGATGGATCAATCAGAATCCGTTTAATTCTATGTACTTTGCTGTTCAGGCAATGGCGGCAGAATTGACAACTGGAGCTTTGGTGATCTCACAGATTCAACAAAGTGGTAAAAAGATCTCGATGTTGGTGGCTAACAACAAAGGAAACTTCACAAAAAAAGCAACTGGCAGAATTACATTTGTCTGCAATGACGGACATTTAATTGCGGATGCCATTAAAAAAACAATTGAAACAGGAGAAGGGCAGACTTTCTGGATGAAATCTATTGGAACTAATGAAGAAGGAGTTCAAGTTTCTGAGATGGATTTTGAGTGGAGTGTAAGATTGAAATAGTTTTAAAACTTTGTCACGAATTTGCATGAATTATTTTTACAAATGCATTAAGCATTTCTAATTCGTGAAAATTCGTGGCGAAAGAAGACCATAAAAAAAGGCCTCAAATATTTGAGGCCTTTTTCTTTGAAATTGAGTTTCAATTATTTTTTCGCACAACAAGATTTTTTGTCTTTTTTATCTGTTGTTTTTTTACAGCACGATTCTTTTTTAGCTTTTTCTTTTGCTGCTGGTTTTGTTTCTTGAGCGGTTACTCCAATTGAAAATAAAGCAACAGTCAAAATTGTAATTACTTTTGTCATTTTGTTTAAAATGTTTATGTTAGAAAGATTATAATTGGTAAGTCAAATATAAATTGATTTTCTTCCTGTAAGAATAGTTTTAATGTTAATGTTTTTGTAAAATGAATACTAATCTTCAGAATAAAACTGAGAAACCCAATTATCAAAATCCGCTTTGTATTTTTCCTGCGCATTTTCTATAATAGATTCTGTTTCTTCTATTGCCTCAAGATTGAAGTTTTCTTTTAACCAGCTAATATACTCTTGTAGATTTTCGCTTTCTTCATAATCTTCATCTTTATAAAAGTAAGCTTCTTCGTGATCAACGCTGATTTCAGTATCAAAAGTTAGTAGTTGCATAAAATCAAAAATGTTTTTTGCAACAATATGATAACCGCCTTCGTCACCAAAAACCACTACAGGTAATTCGTTTAAAGATTTGTTCGAGTCATTATTCCATAAAACGTACATAGAACCCGATCCGTTTGCTTGTGCAAAAGGCATTAGTTTATCTAAAAAAGCTTCATCTTCAGACCAGCTTGAAATTCCAGATTTATCATCTTCATAAAGACCGAAACCTTGAGAATAATTTTCATATCCTAGTTCGTCGTTTATTTCGAAAAATAGTGCTAATTCGTTTGTAATTTGGTTGTTGAAATTCTTTTTGAAATCTTCTAAAGTCATAGTTGGTTTTTGTAGATTAATTTATGTTTATTAGCTGTTTTTATTTGAAAAAATCGTCATCAATTTTAATGTTTAACGATTTCATGATGATGCCTTTATAATTTTCTTTCAGCAAATGATTTATTGCACTTTGTGATTTATAAATGATTTTATAGTTATCATTTTCTATTTCAATGCTTCTTATAGATTTGCTGATTTCACTAATGTTTTCATCATTCCATCTTCCTCTTCCAAAATAAATATGTCCGACTCTTTCTTCTGGATTATGGTGAATTAAATTAAAAACAATTGAATCTCCTTTTTTCATTTCATCCAATTGCTCGTTTTTAACTTGTGGATTTATAATGAGTTTTACTTTTACATTGCTTTCACTTTTGTTAGTAAAAAGAATGCCTTGCGAAGGATCGCAGCTTGTTAAGAATATGCAACAGAAAAAGAGCAGTATAAAATATAGTTTTCTCATATGTTATATCCAAATTATTGATTTTTGAAAACGAAGATATAATTTATTTTATTGCTAAAATGCTTTAAATGAAGTTAAATAAATTACATGTTTTAAAATCAATAATTCAAATTAATCCCAAACCCAATTCCCATATCGCTGTCATAATGTGTTGTAATTCCGAAATTTCGGGCAACTATATATTTTAATCCAGCCATATATTCTTTATCCGTATTCCACATTAAATTCATTCGCAGTCTTTGCGAAAGTGGAATATCTTTTCGTTCAAATTGCAAACGAACATTTCCATCGGTATAAACTTCAACTTGTGCTTTTATAAGCATTGGCAGCGTATATTCTACACCCGCACTAAAAACCGAACGATTGTCTTTGGTGTTTTTTTGACCAAAAATATTTTGTTCCTGTTCGTCCATTCCCATTTTGCGATAACGCCAGTCAAAACCTATAAAAGGCATTAACCATTGATTCTTTCCAATGTAACGTCCAATATGTGTTTCAGTTTCATAACCATGTTTGTCGTTGTATCCTAATCTCCATTCCGTTCCGATGCTCCAACGTGTGTTACTGAACATCGCTTCACCATCATTTCCGTTACTGGCAAAATCATTTTCTGCCATAAAATGAAACATACGATCGTCCATTTTCAACATTTTGAAAGCCATTTCAGGATGATGAATCAACGGATTTGGTGCTGAATTTTCGTAACTGAAAATTCTACCCATTCCAGCCATCATATGATATAAAATATGACAGTGGAAAAACCAGTCACCATCAGCATTTGCCTGAAACTCGATTGTGTCGGTTTCCATCGGCATAATATCGATGACATTTTTTAGCGGTGAATAATCGCCATGTTCGTTCAATATTCTAAAATCATGTCCGTGTAAATGCATCGGGTGGCGCATCATCGAACCATTGTACAGCACAATTCGAACGTTTTCTCCTTTTTTAATTAAAATCTTATCCGTTTCAGAAACTACTTTATTATCCAAACTCCATACATAACGATTCATATTTCCAGAGAGCGTAAATCGTAATTCTTTTACTGGCGCATCTTTTGGTAGATTGGTTTTAAAAGGCGATTTCAGCATTCCGTAATTCAAAGTCACAATTTCGGAGGTTTCAGTGCTGTCACTTTTCATTTCCATCCCTTCCATATTATGACCAGAATGATTCATGGGTTTAGAATTTTCGTCTTCGCCCGAAATTTCGGGATACATTACGGCATTCATGTCCATTTTATTCAAAGACATATTCATACCCATATCGTTCATTTCACCGTTAATTTTCATCATATCATTCATCATTTTCATGCCTTCAAAATATTTAAGTTTTGAAAGATGATGAATGGGCTGTTTTTCTCCATTTCCTAAAAATAAAGAAGCAGATCCTGTTCGATCTTCGGCTGTAGCCAAAAAAGCAAAAGATTTATGATCTTCTGGAATTGTAACCACAACATCATAGGTTTCAGAAACGGCAATAATCAAACGATCGACTTGTACAGGTTCAACATCATTTCCGTCACTAGCGACAACGGTGATTTTTCCTCCACCATAAGTCAGCCAGAAATAACTGGAAGCGCCTCCATTGGCAATTCTTAAACGTACTTTTGAGCCGGGTTTAAAATCAGAAAGCTGTTGCTCGTTTTTACCATTAAGAAGAAACTTTTCATAATAAACATCGCTAACATCCATGGCATTCATTCTCTTCCATTCGTTGGTAACCTTGGTTGAAAAATGTCCTTGTTTTACCGCTTCGGCGTAACTTTGTGTTGTTCCTTTTTTGATAGCAAACCAATCGTTGGCATTGTGCAGCATTCGCTGAATATTTTCAGGTTTCAAATCCGACCACTCGCTTAAAATAACTGGAATTGTCGGTAAATCGTCGATTCCCTTTCTGATTGTTGAATCATCTTTTTTCTTATTGATAATAAAAAGTCCGTACAAACCAATTTGTTCCTGAAGACCAGAATGGCTGTGATACCAATAGGTTCCGTTCTGAATAATCGGAAATGTATATTTATGAGTTGTTCCAGGCTCAATCGGCATTTGAGTTAAATATGGAACACCATCTTCTTTATTGGGAAGAAATAACCCGTGCCAATGCATCGAAGTACTTTCTTTTTTGAGATCGTTATGAACATAAATTTCTGCAATATCACCTTCGGTAAAAGTTAGAGTTGGCATTGGAATTTGCCCGTTAACAGCAATCGCTCGTTTTTCTTTACCCGAAAAATTGACAATTGTATCGCGAACGTATAAATCGTATCGCACCACTTTTTGTGCTTTTAGCTGAAAAGCAATTAAAAAAAGTACAAGTATATATTTGATCTTACTCATAAATTATAATTTTAAATTTCTTAATCGCAGAGCATTTACGATTACCGAGACAGAACTCAAACTCATTGCAACCGCGGCTAACATTGGCGAAAGCAAAATCCCTAAAAATGGATATAAAATTCCTGCTGCAATTGGCACGCCCAAAGTGTTATATATAAAAGCAAAAAATAAATTCTGTTTGATGTTTGACATTACAGCATGACTGAGGTTTTTTGCTTTTACAATTCCGTTTAAATCGCCTTTTACTAAAGTAATTTTGGCACTTTCAATCGCAACATCAGTTCCTGTTCCCATCGCAATTCCAATGTTGGATTGCGCCAAAGCAGGAGCATCATTAATTCCGTCACCTGCCATTGCCACAATTTTTCCTTGTGCTTGAAGGCGTTCGATTTCTTTCAATTTATCTTCCGGAAGGCAATCGGCTTTAAAGGAACTTAAATGTAAATGTTCAGCAACGGCTTTTGCGGTATTGTGATTATCGCCCGTCATCATGATAACTTCAACACCTTGAGCGATTAATTCTTTAATTGCTTTTGCACTATTTTCTTTGATGGCATCGGTAATGGCAACATAGCCTAAAACTTCTTTTTCAATAGCAATATATGAAATGGTTTTTCCAAGATTTTGCTCGGCAGTTACTTTACTTTCTAAATCATCAGCAACAGAAGCGCCTATTTCTTCCATTAATTTTTTATTTCCTAAAGCGACTTTTTTGTTTTCGATCGTTCCAATAACTCCTTTTCCAGCAATGGTTTCAAAACCCTGAACTTCTTTTAGAGAACTGTTTTTTGCTTTCGCGAAAGAAACTACGGCCTGCGCCAAAGGATGTTCGCTATGTTGATTTAAAGAGGCAATATTTTGAAGCAGAAAATCTTCGTCATTATGAATTGCAAATATTTTTTCTACAGATGGTTTTCCTTCGGTAATGGTTCCTGTTTTATCGGTAATTAAAACATCAATTTTATTCATGTTTTCTAAGGCTTCGGCATTTTTGATTAAGATTCCGTTTTGAGCGCCTTTTCCAACACCAACCATAACCGACATTGGAGTTGCTAATCCGAGTGCACAAGGACAGGCAATAATTAAAACCGCAATGGCATTGATTAATCCGTAAACGTAAGCGGGTTCTGGACCAAATTTTGCCCATGCAAAAAAGGTTACAATCGAAATAATAACAACTGTAGGAACAAAATATTTAGAAACACGATCGGCTAATTTCTGAATGGGAGCGCGAGATCTGCTGGCATCATTTACCATTTGAATAATTTGCGACAACATGGTTTCTGATCCTACTTTTTCTGCAAGCATTACAAACGATTTTGTACCGTTTATAGTTCCAGAAATTACCGCATCGCCCGTTTTTTTATCTACTGGAATAGGTTCGCCAGTAATCATCGATTCGTCGATGCTGCTTTCGCCAGAAGTTATTTTTCCGTCAACCGGAATTTTTTCTCCAGGTTTCACACGAAGTAAATCGCCTTTTTTAATATTGTGAATAGAAATTACTTTATCATTTCCATTTTCGACTAAAGTGGCTTCGGTTGGCGCTAATTTCAATAATTCTTTTATGGCTCCATTAGTTTGTCCGTGTGCTTTGGCTTCTAATAATTGTCCCAATAAAACTAAAGTGATAATTACGGTCGCAGCTTCAAAATACAAATGAATCGTTCCGTGATGCGATTTGAACTCTGCTGGAAAAATATCTGGGAAAAGCATTCCAACAATACTAAAGATAAAAGCAACGCTGGTTCCTATTCCAATTAAAGTAAACATATTTAAGTTCCAAGTCACAATAGATTTGTAAGCGCGAACGAAAAACATCCATCCTGCATAAAACAAAACAGGAATCGAAAATAAAAGCTGAACCCAATTCCACTTTTCGATGGACATTATATTGTAAAGTGGATTATTCGGAATCATTTCTGACATAGAGATAATGAATATTGGAAGCGTAAACAAAATCGCAATTTTCATTTTTTTCAATAAATCAGAATAAGTTTTGTTTTCTTCACTTTCAGAAGCCTGCATCGGAACCAAATCCATTCCGCAGATCGGACAATCGCCAGGTTCGCTTGAAACAATTTCAGGATGCATTGGACAAGTAAATTGTGTTGCTGTTATGGCAACTTGTGGTACTAAATCCATTCCGCAGACTGGGCAGTCTCCGGGTTTATTATACGTTTTGTCGCCTTCGCAATGCATTGGACAGTAATAAATACCATTTGCACTGGGCTGATGTACTTTTTTTGTATGATCGTGATTTTCTTTTTTATGACCAGAACAGCAAGATTTAGCAGCTTCGCCATGATTTTTAGGAGAATCCATTTCAATAGTATAATTTCCCGCCGCAGTTAAAACTTCTTGGAATTTTTCGGTTGGAACATGTTTGTCCATTGTTATGGTTGCAGTTGGTGGATTCAGAGTTACTTCTGCCTGAACGCCTTCAACTTCATTTAAAGTTTTTTCTACTTTGGTTCGGCATCCATTGCAAGACATTCCTGAAATTATATATTGATGAGTCATTGTATTGGTTTTTAAGTATTACAATGCAAATTTCCAAACTATTGACGAGTTCGGTTTGTAAAATTTTGAGAATGATTTGTAATATTTACTAAATGCTGTTTTTTTAACGCAAAGAGCGCAAAGGTTTACGCAAAGCACGCGAAGGGTTATTTTTTTAAGATTTAAAAGTTCTCAAAGCTTTAGCTTTATGAACTTTGCGCATAAAAGTTAGCCACAGATTAAAAAGATTAACACAGATTTGAAAATCCTTTTAATCTTTTTAATCTGTGGCTAATAAACTTTGTGTAAACCTTTGCGCTCTTTGCGGTTAAATAACTACAAGTTCTCGATCTGGATACGCTTTTTATCTTTCAATTGTTTGAACGAAGTAGGAGTAAAGCCCGTAATTTTTTTGAATTGATTGCTCAAATGTGCCACATTACTGTAATTTAAAATATCAGCAATTTCACTGAGAGAAAGCTCATTGTAAATCAACAATTCTTTCACTTTTTCGATTTTCTGACTAATGAAATACTTTTCAATCGTCGTATTTTCAATTTCCGAAAATAAGTTGCTCAGCGAATTATAATCCTGATTTAGATTTTCGGCTAAATAATCGGACAAGTTGATTTTTAAATCATTGTTTTTATGATGAACCAAATCGATGATTAGATTTTTTATTCTTTCGACGGTTTTTGTTTTTTTATCGTCAATTAAATCAAAACCTAAAACTTGAAGGTTTTCTAATAGAACTTCTTTTTGCTCGTCGCTGATTTCTTTTTCCAGTTCGACTTCACCCAATTCAACAGCAATAGTTTGAAGTCCGAGTTTTTCGAACTCAGACTTCACAACCATTTTGCATCGGCTGCACACCATATTTTTGATGTAAAGCTTCATATTATTTAATCGTTTCTACCACATTTCCGCAAGTCAGCATAGAAGAACCATAATATGGGTTTTTAACTGCTTTTTCTTTGCTCAACCAATCAGCATCTGCCATTGGGCAGTATTGTTTGTAAATTGGCTGTTCTGGACTAGAAACTTTTATAAGGTCATATGTGTTTTTAGATAAAGATTTAAAAGTCTCACGTTGTTTTTTAAGATCTGTTGTTGCCGAAATATTTTTGGCATCAGCAGTAAGTTTTTTTACAACTTTCATCCAAACCGTGTGCTCATTACTTTTTAATTTATCCATTTTTACCGCAGTAATGGCATTTAGTAAATCTTTGGCTTTCGCCGAAGTTAATTTGCTGTCACTTTTTATAAGTGCATCCTTTACGGTAAAATAAGCGTCATACACATTTTGCAATTGAGAATCTACAGCTTCAATTGCTGTTATTTCAGATTTAGCTGTGTTAGCTTGAATGTTATTTGCAGAAAATAATAGAGTGACTGCTGCTGTGATAGCTATGATAGATTTTTTCATTGTTGTTATGTTTTAAAAAGGATTAAGAATGTCCATTTGTTAAAAATTCGTTTTAAAAAAGACCCAATATGGGCTGTCAAAAATAGAATAGTTATATTTTCGGCTTCAGCCAAATAGAAGTAAAGCCAGAAGAAATAGTTACTTCAGGATAAAATGAAAAAGTATTTTTTAGAGAAAAATTAAATACATCGTTAGGTAAATTAAAATCATTTGAATTTAAAATAATGTATTGTAATGCTGAGGTATTGCAGCCTGTGTGAGTGCATTTTCCGTTGCAATTGTGTTTTTCTTTTTTGGTGTTTTTGTTTTCACAGCATTTTTTAGAACAGATGTTTTCCTTTTTAGAAGTCATTTCCATGTTGTGACCACTATTGCATGCATAATTAAAACTCGGAGTTAAAAGGAAACTGAGTGTCATTAAAAACATGAATATGTGGATTTTTCTAGGCAAGGAAATTATTTTTTGAAATACAAATTTAACTAAAAATACTCGAGTAAATCATTTTTTAAGATTTTGATAACTAGAGTTTTTTAAAATCAGTTGGTTTCATGTTTTTGCGTTTTTTAAAATAATTAGTTAGATGACTTTCATCGGTAAAACCAAATTCATATGCAATTTGTTTGATCGGTAATTGATTGTTATGGAACCTTTTCTCGATTAAAGTTGTTCTCAGATTATGAATGTACTCGCGATAACTGATACTGAAAGTCCTTTTAAAATAAGCACTGAAATAAGTCTGGGCAATATTAAAATGATCTGCAATAACTTTTATCTGCACCAATTTGGGCTGGTAAATATTTTGATGAATATAATTGGCAATCTGTTCATTGTCTAAATGCGTCGACTTCATCTGCAGATTCATACCGCGAATCGTTTCTTTAATCAAACCAAAAATGGAAAGGATCTGGTAAAAAACAATCGGCGAAGAGGTGACATCTATATATTTACCATAGGTAACGATGTTTTCAACAGTATTTTTCAGGATAGTTTTACAGGGTTCGTCAAACTTCAAAACCGTTTCTTTGAGAATTTTATCCCGCATAAAACTTTCTGGTGTATTCACGAGGAATTCATCGCAGGTTAGATTTTGTTTGGAGTTGAAATAATTATCTGTGAATTTGATAAAAGTAAATTTGGTGCTCTTTTTAATATCAAAATAGTGTTTGTCGTCTGGCGAAATTACAAATAGATCTCCCGCTTTATAGGGTAGTAGGTTGTTATTTAGGTGATGAATTCCGCTTC
Organism: Flavobacterium sp. SORGH_AS_0622; assembly: GCF_030818825.1. NCBI lineage: Bacteria > Pseudomonadati > Bacteroidota > Flavobacteriia > Flavobacteriales > Flavobacteriaceae > Flavobacterium > Flavobacterium sp. SORGH_AS_0622. Next base: position 4,315,603 of record NZ_JAUTAX010000001.1, on the reverse strand, counting down.
CTTTTTTGATATAAATAATCTCATAATAGGTATGAGTATGCGGAGGCAGATGAAACTTTTCTTCCTCAAATTCATCCAGAACAAGGGTTTTAAATTGATTTAATTTTGGCATAACTTAAATATACAATTTTATATCACAAATATACAATTTCTATCACTGCTAATGATGTTAATTTTGCAAAGTAGAAATTTATTCCTTTCTACTTTTAATGAAATGAAAAAAAGTCTTATTGCACTCTCTTTAGGAGGGTTAACTATTGGAATCACAGAATTTGTAATGATGGGCTTGCTGCCTGATATTGCTTCGGATATGAAAGTTTCAATTCCGGTGGCAGGATATCTAATTTCCTCTTACGCTCTTGGAGTTGTTATTGGCGCTCCCTTATTAGTAATCGCAGGAAGAAATTATGCACCTAAAAAAATGCTTTTAATATTAGCTTTAATGCTGGCTGTTTTTAATGCTTTGTCTATTATTGCTCCAGATTATAATTTTCTATTTGCCTCTCGATTTCTTTCTGGTCTGCCGCACGGAGCATTTTTTGGAGTAGGAGCGGTAGTCGCAAGCCGTTTGGCAGATAAAGGAAAAGAAGCGCAGGCAATTTCTATCATGTTTGCCGGATTGACTATCGCGAATTTAATAGGTGTCCCAATCGGAACTTATATTGGTCATCACTTTATTTGGCGTTATACCTTTGTATTAATTGCTTTTGTTGGTTTGCTGACCTTTTTAGCTATTTATTTATGGATGCCGAATCTTGAAAAGGGTGAAAGTGTGAATATGAAAACACAACTCCAATTTTTTAAGAAAACAGAAGCATGGTTAATTATCGGAATTACAGCGATTGGTTTTGGCGGTTTATTTGCTTGGATCAGCTATATTGCCCCGCTATTAATTAATGTGTCAAAATTTTCGCCAGAAGATGTTTCTTATATTCTGATTTTAGCCGGATTAGGAATGGTAGTTGGAAATTTTGCAGGTGGTAAACTAGCAGATAGATTTTCTCCAGCGCCAACAACGCTAGCATTGCTTCTGGTTATGTCAGTTGACTTGGTTTTGGTTTACTTTTTCTCCTTTAACCAATATTTTTCATTATTTCTAACTTTCCTAACAGGAGCGATATCATTTTCGGTTATTGCGCCAATTCAAATGCTGATGATTCGTACTGCAAAAGGCGCAGAGATGATTGCTTCGGCATCGCTTCAAGGAAGTTTTAATATTGGAAATGCATTAGGAGCTTTTTTAGGCGGACTACCTTTGGCTGCAGGACTAAGTTATTCTTCTCCCAATTTAATTGGAGTAGGAATGTCAATTATCGGAATGATTATAACGTTCATTTTGATGAAGCTACATCGTAAGCAATTAGCTGTACAGCACATTTAATAAATCTTTATAATTTTTTAAAGCCCTTAACTTTTGTTTAAGGGCTTTTTTTTGCTTTAAACGCACTGGTCTTAAATGAGAATTTTATTTCTAACCCTTTTACAATGCGTTTAAGTCAGAAAATACATTTTAAATTCTAAAGGGTTTTCGATTAAAAATTAATTTTTTTTTCGCCTTAGGCTCAATTTTAAGTGTAAAAATAACACCTAATAATTTCATAATTAATATTCATGTAATCGATTGTTTTTTTTATAAAAATCGAATCAAATGAACGATTAATAATAATATATTTAATATTTTATATTGGTTAAAATTATATATACCACATAAAAAATCAATAAAATTTTTGATATGTAATTTTTTTTAGGAATTTTTTATGACTTTTTATTTTTCGTTTAAAAAAAATATCTATGTTTGTGTAATCGATTACAACAATTTTTTTTAAGATACGAAATCGATTAAGTAATAAAGGCTGAAAAAAGATAAACAGGACACTATTATTGAATATTAAAAAATTCTCCTTCAAAAAAAAATCTGTAATAAATAAAATAGAATGAATTGAACGTAACCACAAAAAACCACTTAAACTAAAACGAAAAAAAATTAATTAACTTAAACAATCAACCATGAACTTTAAAGAACTATTAAACAAAGGAGCAGATTTTTGCTTTAAACTTGTTTTCTTACTGTGCTTATTGATCGGCAGTCAACTACACGCGCAGGGCACAACGATAGAGGGAACCGTGAAAGATGCTGCAGGACTTTCTTTACCAGGCGTAAACGTTTTGGAGAAAGGAACTAAGAACGGAACTTCTACTGACTTTGACGGTCACTATAAAATAAAATTAACCAACCCAAAAGCTGTCTTAAGTTTTTCTTTTATAGGATTTAAAAGCATTGATGTTTCTACAGAAGGAAAATCTAAAGTAAATGCAACTTTGACTGAAGATTCTAATAACTTAAATGAGGTTGTTGTAATTGGATACGGAACATCTAAAAAATCTGATTTAACTGGAGCTGTTGCTACTTTTTCAGGAAGTGAAGTTAGAAAGATTCCAGTTCCAAACGTGGCAGAGGCTCTAACAGGCCGTATAGCTGGGGTTCAAGTAACTTCTTCTGAAGGATCGCCTGATTCTGAAGTTAGAATTAGAATTAGAGGAAACGGTTCTCTTACACAGGATGCATCTCCTTTGTATATAGTAGATGGTTTTCCAGTAAATAGTATAAATGATATTTCTTCTTCTGATATTGAGAATATGACAATATTAAAAGATGCTTCATCTACAGCGATTTATGGTTCAAGAGGTGCTTATGGGGTAATTATTATTACAACTAAAAAAGGTAAAGACGGAAAGATTGCTGTGAACTATAATATGTTTTATGGCATGAAAAAAATCGCAAATACTTTTGATGTTTTATCTCCGGAAGATTATGTTAAATGGAATTACGAATATGCTTTGCTTAAAGATAATACTGATTTAAGTTCTTATGAAAAATACTTTGGTAATTGGCAGGATTACGATATGTATAAAGGGATGAAAGGAAACAATTGGCAGAAACAAACTTTTGGACGTACTGGAGAGGTTCAAAGCCGTGATTTGTCTATAAGAGGGGGTACAGAAAAAATGAACTTCAATTTTAATTATGCTCATTATGACGAAGATGCTATAATGATTGGTTCAGGATATAAAAGAAACAATTTGTCTCTTTCGTTAAATTCTAAAGCTTCTGATAAAATTGATCTTTCTTTCACGGTACGTTATTCAGATACCGAGATTGATGGTGGAGGTTTAAACGAACAAAATGAAGTTTCTTCTGCAGATTCACGTTTAAAACATAGCGTGGGTTATGCGCCAATTCCACTTCCTGGTTTAACTACAGATGATACTGATGAAGCAGTTTCTGGTTATTTAGTCAATCCATTTGTAGCTATTGCAGATACAGATCGTCAGCAATTTAGAAAGAACTTTAATACTCTAGGTAGTTTTTCATGGAAGTTAACTGATAAACTGGTATTTAAAAGTGAGCTTGGTTTAGATAATTATAATTATCAAGATTATCGTTTTTTCGGACGCTCTACTTATTATGTTAATAATAATCCTGCAGCCGAAAGACAAGGTATGCCAGCCTTAATGATGGGAGATAGAAAAGATACTCGTTTCAGAAATGCTAATACATTAAATTACGACTTCAAAAAATCCCTCGGTGAAGATCATAGCTTGAGAATTCTATTAGGAGAAGAGTCTATTAATTACGAAAGAAATGATGTTAGTAGTGTTATACAAGGCTTTCCATTGTTCTTTAACTTTGATCAAGCTCAAAAGTTAACAACTCAAGGAACTCCAATATCTGTTGACAATTACTATGCACCAGATGATAAATTACTTTCTTTCTTTGGTCGTGTAAATTATGACATTAAAGATCGTTACCTTTTTACAGCAACTTATCGTGCAGATGGTTCTAGTAAATTCTTAGGTGACAATAAATGGGGATTCTTTCCTGCAGCAGCAGCAGCTTGGAAAATTTCTGGGGAAGAATTTATGAAAAATGCTTCGTGGGTTAATTTACTTAAATTGAGAGTAAGTTATGGTGAAGCAGGTAACAATAATATTCCAACTGGACAAATGGTGCAGAGTTTCTTTTCATCTACCTCAACTTGGATTAATGGAGTTGATAATTATTGGGCTGCTTCTAAAACAATGGCAAATCCTGATTTGAAATGGGAGACAACCGTAACGCAGAATTTAGGATTAGATTTTGACTTGTTTAAAAATAAGGTAACCGGATCTGTTGAGATCTATAAAAATATCACAAAAGATTTATTAATGAATTTTCCAACTCCAGGAAGCGGTTATGATTTTCAATACAGAAACATGGGAGAAATTCAAAATTCTGGTGTAGAGGCGACTTTAAACTTAAATCTTATAGAAAAACCAAAGTATGGATTAAGTCTATCTTTTAATGCTGGATTTAATAAAAACCGTATCAATTCTATTGGTGTAATGGATAATTATGGATTTCCTTCAGGTTGGGCCTCTACTGCAATTGGAAATGATTATTTAGTGAATGTTGGACAACCTGTCGGTATTATGTACGGATATAAAAGTGCAGGACGTTATGAAGTATCTGATTTTACATATGATGGAACAAAATACACTTTAAAACCGTATTTCTTGCCAGATGGTGTTACAAGAAATCCAGAAGGAGTTGCAAGCGCATCAACAGTTGTAGGGACAATAGCACCAGGTTCTATGAAATTACAAGATGTTAATAATGATGGTGTCGTTGATGTAAACGACCGCACAATTATTGGAAATGCAAATCCAAAAAGTACCGGAGGTATAGTTTTAAATGCAAATGCGTATGGATTTGATCTTTCGGCAGCATTCAATTGGAGTATTGGGAATGACGTTTACAACGCTAATAAAGTTGAATTTACTACTTCAAACCCGAATGGACAATATAGAAATTTAACTTCAGAAATGGCAGATGGACAAAGATGGACAAATTTAGATCCTGCAACAGGACAATTAGTAACAGATCCAGCAGCATTAACCGCGCTTAATGCTAATACAACCATGTGGTCTCCATATATGGCTAGATATGTTTTTAGTGACTGGGCAGTAGAAGATGGTTCATTCTTAAGATTAAATACATTGACTTTAGGATATACCTCTCCAAGTTCCTTAACTTCTGCATTAGGAATATCTAAATTGAGATTTTATTTTACTGCAAGTAATGTTTTCACTATTACGGGTTATTCTGGACCAGATCCAGAAGCTTCTACAAGAAGAAGTTCGGCTCTTACACCGGGTGTAGATTACTCTGCATACCCGAGAAGCAGACAATTGATTTTTGGTTTAAACCTTAATTTTTAATTAAACAAAATTTCACAAGATGAAACATAAAATATTTATAGCAGGATTAATTTTAGCAAGTATTTTTACTTCCTGTTCAGACGATTATTTAGATGGAGAGGCAAAATCAACATTAAATGAAGCTTTAATTTTTTCTACCCCTGGATTAGCTGAAGGTGCAATAGATGGAATTAAAATTCCATTTGCAGAAACTAACTCTTACAGAGGTCGTTTTCTTCCTTTTTATGGTTTAAATACAGATGTTGAATGGTATAACTCTTCTCAGACTGTTAGTGATGCATCAGATTTATGTACTTATGATCCAAAACCAGAGAATTCTCAAATGAATACCACAAATAATGCCTGGGCAATGATGTACTCGGGAATTGAGCGTGCTAATGTTTGTATTCGTGGTTTGCGTGCATATGGTGATCCTCGTCCAGGTACTGAGTTAGGGTATTTGCTGGGAGAAGCATTAACGTTAAGAGCGATCTATTACGCAGATTTAGTAAAAGCTTGGGGAGATGTTCCTGCTCGTTTTGAGCCTATTGAATCAGCAACGATTTATATTCCTAAATCTAGTCGTGATGTTGTTTATAAACAAATTATTGCCGATTTAGGAGAAGCATCAACTTTAGTTCCTTGGCCTGGAGAAACTCCAGCTACAAGTAGTGTAGAAAGAATTAATAAGGCATTTGTAAAAGGTTTTCGTGCACGTTTAGCACTAGCCGCTAGTGGTTATCAGCAATATCCAGACGGTATAAGAAGAAGTACAGATCCAGAATTATCTGTTGCAAATATGTATGCATTGGCTTTATCAGAAGCTCGTTCTGTTATTTCAAGTGGAAAGGCTCATTTAGAATCTTCATTTGAAACATTTTGGAAAAAATACAATCAAGAATATTTAGTAGCGGGAGGAGAATCTTTATGGGAACTTCCTTTTTCAGATGGTAGAGGCCGTATGTTATTTACTTTTGCTGTTCGTCACACCACAAACGATCAATTCCATGCTAATGGAGCTAATCGTGGAGGAACTGCAGGACCGCTTCCTACTGTATTTTATGATTACGATCAAGCAGATACAAGAAGAGACGTAACTTGTGTTCCGTACAAATATGGAACAGCTGTAAACAACATTGCTAAGCAAGAATTAGGAGCGCTAAACACTTGGTATTTTGGAAAATATCGTTACGAGTGGATGACTCGTTTTGTTACTTCAACAAACGATGATGGAGTGAATAAAATTTACATGCGTTATGCAGAAGTTCTTTTGATTGCCGCTGAAGCAGCAAACGAATTAGAAGGCCCAGGTGCAGCAGCTCCATACTTAAAGGAAATAAGAAGAAGAGCTTTTCCTGCTGCAGTTCAATCAGTAAAAGTTGATAATTATGTAGATCAATTGACCAGCAAAGAAGCAATGTTTAATGCGTTGGTTGAAGAAAATAAATTTGAATTTACAGGTGAAATGGAGCGTAAGCAAGCGCTTATTCGTTGGAATTTGTTAAAAGTAAAATTAGACGAAGCTAAAGTAAATATGAAAAATTTAGCTGATCGTACTGGACGATATGCTGATGTCCCTGCCACTCTTTATTATAGATATAAAGCAGATAATGTAAGCTTGGAGATTTATGGTCTTAATCGTGGTGAAAGTACTAACCCTGGTACAGGTTATTCATCTATTCCGTGGACTTGGACGGGCGCAACTGCAGATACTAAGATAAATACTTTGTATAAACCGGGTATGAATCCAAATGATAGACAATTCTGGCCAATCTGGCAGGTTTTTATTGAATCTAGTAATGGAAAATTAGTTAACGATTACAATTATACTAAGTAAATCTCAAGAAAGAGTATCATTAATTTATTAAGACATTATGTTTATGAAAACAAAATATATATTTAAAGGATTAATAGTTATGCTATTGCTGGCACTGTCTTTTTCAAGCTGTGAAAGTTATAACGAAGCTTTAATAAATGAATTGGATGTAAGCAGAGAATTTTCACCAATTGGACTGAAGGCTACAGTTAGAAATCAAACTACAGTAGAATTAAATTGGACTGTTAAAGAAGATGCAGATCATTATGTAGTAGAATTTAGCGCAGATGATCCAGATTTTAAAACGATTTTTAAAACAGTAAATGTTGCTCCAACAGAATTGCCTGTTAAAGTAGCGCTAGAAGGAGAAACAGTTTATTCTATTAGAGTGAAAGCAGTAAGTGCTGCAGGTTTAGAAGATTCTAAATGGTCTATTACTTCAGCGACGACTTTATCTGAACAGCTTTTCTTGGCTTCGATTGATGGTGATATTGAAGCAAAACAAGTTACTTTAAGATGGACACCAAACAGCAACGTTACACAAATTGTTGTTAACCCTGGAGCAATAACACATGTTATTACACCAGCTGAAAAAACTAGCGGTATAGCAGTAGTAACGGGATTAAGTGGAGAGACTTCTTATACAGCAGATTTGTTTAATGGCACTAAGAAAAGAGGAAATAAAACCTTTACAACTGCAATTGATATCGGAACTGGTATTTTAGTTAAGAAAACAGATGATTTAATGCAAAAAATTGCAGATGCAGCTTCTGGAGCAGTTCTAGTTTTAGAGCCAGGAGATTACACAGCCGATAATCAAACGGGAGCAATTACGTTAAATAAATCAATTACATTAAGAGGATTACGCTCTTATGACAAACCAAAACTTCATGTGAATTTCGTATTAACAAATGGTTCAGCTAATCTAAGTTTAATAGATTTAGATTTAAAAGGTGACAAAGGAGCTGCCGGTGCTGCTGTTTCAGTTGTTAAATACAATGATAACAATGTTACATATGGTGCGCTTTTAATAAGTGGCTGTAATATTCATGACTATGGAGTATCATTGATTAGTGCAAACTTAGCCGCTTCTAAAATTGCTTCTGTTATAGTAGAGAATACTTTTGTAACAAATGTTCTTACAACTGGGGGAGAATTTATTGATGTTAGAGGTTCGCAAGTAGCTCAGCTTACTCTTAAAAACAGTACGTTTAATAATTGCGCAACAGCGAGGTATTTTATTCGTATGGATGCAGGACTTACTGGTTTAACATCAAATGTGTTAATTGATGCTTGTACTATTTCTAATCCAAATATGCTTGCTACTAATGGTAACGCAATTTTATACACAAGATTTGTTACAACTGCGGGAATAATTGTACGCAATACATTGTTTGCAGCTACGCCGGCACCTTACACAAGAGAGGCAGCAACACCAAATCCGACATTTACAAATAACAACTATTTCAATTCACCAAACTTAAATAGTACGGTTAATGCACTTGCAAATAACAGACCAGATTTGTCTGCTTCTGCAACAGCATTAGATCCTCAATTTGTCAATGCCGCAAGTGGAGATTTTACACTTAAAAATCAAGCTTTAATTGATAGAAAAGTTGGAGATCCATATTGGTATGGTGGTAGATAACTAGAATTCATGGTTAATAAATAGGAAAAGCGGTATACAAGTAAAATTGTATATCGCTTTTTCGTTATTATTCTGATTTTCCAGATTTTGCTGTCACTGAAAACTGTCACTGAATACTAAAAAAAATATTCAATAACTAAATCAAACTTTTGCAATAAAATTTAGTTTCCATATTATCTGGTAAAAGATGTTGAAGGCGTTTTGATTTTTATTCTAATTCGATGCATTCAAAAATGCCATTGTTTAGAATTAGATTTGGAATATCAAGTTCACTGTCAACCCTTAAAATATTGTCGCAGTCTTCAAGATCAAAATTCCATAAAGTATTTGGCAATAATTCATGAAGCAGAACAGAAGCCGACTCAAATTTTGATGGACTGTCAACAGAAGTTTTAAATACATAAATCATAATTTGCGTTTTTGAACTGGCAAATTTCTGAAAAAAGTAAAGCTGTTTGTTAGGATTCTTTAATCAATAATTAGGACTTATCAATCATTTTTCGATAGCGAATTGGTGAAATTCCTTCTGCTTTTTTGAAAAAACGACTAAAGTAAGACTGGTCTTCAAATCCCACTTGCACTGCGATTTCACCTATAGAAAGTGAAGTTTGAAACAGTAAATATTTGGCTTCTAATAATATGTTGTCGTCAATCCATTTTACTGCCGATTTTCCAGTTACTGTTTTGACACATTTATTCAAATGGTTAGGTGTTACGTTTAGCAATGACGCATAATAATTAACTTGATGCTGTGTTTTTATTTGATCATGAATAAGTTCCTTAAATTTTCCTGTGATTACCTCAGCGGCCGAAATCCCTTTAGAAGTTTTAACAGCATTTTTATTCATTTCATAAAATAAAGTAATCAAATAAGACTGAACGATATTCAAATCTGTAAATGCAGTTTCTGAATATTCTTTTTTCAATCGATCCAAAATATTGGTAATAGGATTTATTTCTGGAGGAGTAAGTGTAATTTTAGGATTCCCAGATATTTTTAAAAAATCAAAATCATTCAGCAATTCACGACTGCCGTATTTTCGAATTAAAATATCGGGATGGAATTGACAGACATAGCCTTTGTGTATATTGTTAACATTGTCAAGCGAAAAAATCTGACCCGCAGGTATCATAATCATTTCATTATCAGTCGTTGTATATTCCTGATAACCCAGTTTCATGACATGTCTTCCTGATGAAATGAAAATTAAGGTATGACAAGAATGTTTAGAAGGCGGAACAGGATGCTGCATCTGCATTACTTCTTCAATCTCAAGACAAAAGAAATGATCAGAATTTGATTTGAAAAGCAAATGTATCGGATTGTCTTCTCCTAAAAATTTCTCCCGAAATCCTTTTGCTTCGTAGGTCTTTATTTTTTCGACTCCCTTTGTTTTCATGCTTAATAGTATAATCTAAAATCAAGCAGTTTGCACAAATTATAGTGTTTCATATAAAGATCTTCGACAACCTCAAAAAGATTATCGTTCTCTTGATACAAACTAAAGAATGCTTTGTCAATCGTACTGCAGCTCGCAATTTTATTATAAGTAGATCCGTAACCAGAAATAGCTCTTGCACCCGTAATGTCTAAAAAATATTGGGCTTCATCTTCATTTAAATCTAAAACTTTAAGATTCGCAAAATGAATAATTTTGCCTTTCATTTTTCCTTCAAACAGTTCGGCAATTTCTTCTAAACTGTAATAATAGTCATGAAGGCAGATGTTATTTTCTTGTCCCGGCATTGCCAGATAGATGATTTCATAATCCTTGAAATTATGGTCTTCATAAAGTAAAATATTCAAACTTTCTTCTAAACCTTCAATCGTGTCGCAAGTTTTATGAATGCTCGAAATGCCTTGATCGATCGCCAGTTCTTCCAGACATTTTACCACATGTGTTGGGCTAACGTCGTCTATATCTTTAACACCTTCAAGGCAGAAAATAAATTTTTCATTATCCATACAGTTGCGCTTTCTGATTTTTTAAGGATTGAAATTCTTTGTTTTTTGATTTTAACAAAAGTATTTTTTCTAACTTAAAATCTACCATAGAAAACAGAATTTAACGTGTTTTTTAGAAATTCACCAGAAGCTTTATTACGTAATCTTTTAACCGTATTTTTGTGGACTGAAAATTACCATTACGCATGATACAAATTAATCAAACGGCATCTTTTGCCATTGAAGACATATTATTCTCCTTTGCCCTAGAATCTGAAGCGGCCGAAGTTTTTAAAGGCCATAATACTTTAATTACAGGAATCGGAAAAGTAAATGCGGCTTACGAATTGACAAAAGCAATTCAAAAGAAAAAGCCTTCGATAATTGTAAATCTTGGATCGGCGGGAAGCAGTTGCTTTCAAAAAGGCGAAGTTATCTGTTGTACCAAATTTGTGCAGCGTGATATGGATGTTCGCGGATTAGGTTTTGCATTATACGAAACGCCATTATCTGGTTTGCCTCCAGTTCTAGAATATGGTTTGTTAATGGATAATTTAAATGAAGGAATCTGCGGAACCGGTGACAACTTCGAAATGGGTCATTGTTCAGATGCTTACCAAGTGGTCGATATGGAAGCTTATGCTTTAGCCATGATCGCCATGAAAGAGGATATTCCGTTTTTATGCCTTAAATATATTTCAGATGGCGCCGATGATAATGCAGCCGAAGATTGGACCGTTCAGGTGCATAAAGCCGCTATTGCTTATGGTAAAATTTTGGGATTGATAAAAGAATCAGAAGCCATTTCTTAGTTGAAATGTTTTTTTTGTTTAGATTGCATAAACAGAAACTCAGATATTTTGAAATAAATAATTATGGAAGATTTTATTAATGAGCTTTTAGGAGATGATCTTGAAATAGTTAAAAAAGTAGATTTTAATGATCTCATTTTTGTTTTTTTTAAACCCAAAGGCTATAGTAATCCATATAAGGATGAAAGACTAAATTTAGTATCAAGTTCAGGGCCGTTAAAAATAAATATTAAGACAAGGGAGTATGAATTTACTCACATATATGAGTTTTATTCAGAATATGGAGATAACGAAATAATTTTTCCGAAAAAGGATGAAGTTGCTCTTGATTGGGGCGAGGTTCTCTACAATATTAAAATGCGGGAACGTTTTAATTCGGAAGATTTTTTTTTACTATTAAAAAATTATAATCTACCTCTTGATAGTTTTGATATTTATAGCATTAATAGTCGAGATACTATTGAGATTGAAATAAAACATGATGAAGCTGTTAACTATTTAATAGAGTTTCTCGAGAAAATTAATGGTAATTATATAAAAAAACACACCAATCATTTTGTCATACAATTAAATCTCTAAGTTTTAAGTGATAATTAGATGAAGTAAAAAAAGCAACAGGAGTATTTCTAACTCCCAAGCTCTAAAAAATGTTCTTGAAATAACTTAAACACGCTGCGCAAATATCTCTGACTTTGAGTTTCTCAGTCGGAGTGAGCTCCAAATTTAAAAAATACTCTTAAAAATAACTCAATAAAGTACATCTACACCCCTTAAAAAGAAAAAACTGCCACCTCCTTTTTTTGCATAAGCTCTATTTTGCAAAGCATTCGATTGATTTTTTTCATAGGTTTATTGCAATTAAATTACTCGAGCTTTTATTAAATTTCGTTTATGAAAAACATTAAAAACGGCATCTTAAGTTTTATTCTATTTTTTGCAATTGCTGTGAGTTCGTATGCTCAAAGTTCAGATTTGTATTTTGATCATATTAATTATGATACCCGTTTTTCCCAAAGCATGATTTCGAGTATTCATCAAACCAAAAAAGGATTTATCTGGATAGGAACAGCGAATGGTTTGATTAGTTACGATGGCTATGATTTTCTGCGATATGTGTATAATAAAGATATTCTCAACAGCATCAGCAACAATCATGTTAATGTAATTTTAGAAGATAATAAAAGAGAAATTTGGGTAGGAACGAATAATGGCTTAAACCTTTTTAATAAAAACGAAAAGAGTTTTCTAAGAGTTGATGTTCAGAAAATCAAAGGTGGACGAAACTACATTTCATCCATAATTCAAGACGATCAAAACAGAATCTGGGTTGGGACTTTTGGCGGTATCAAACGTCTGGACAGGCAAAAATATGTATTGGAAGAAATCTCAAACGATCATAATTCGCCATTTAGGAAAAGCAGGGTTTTGTCTTTGTTTTACGATCGTAATTACGGGGTTTTAGTCGGCACTTCTAAAGGTTTAGAATGTTTTGATCCTAAAAATGGTTCTAAGAAAGCTTTGCCAAAAGTTTGGAGTGATAATACAGCTTTGTTAAAATCTAAAATCTGGAAGATTCTAAAAGAAAAAAATGGCGATGTATGGTTTGCTACCGAAGCCAATGGCGTGTTCCATTTTGATGCAAGTCAGAATTCAGTAACCAATTTTCTGTTGAACACCGGTAACAGAAAAAGTTTATCGTCAAATTGGGTAAATGATATTGTTGAGGTTGATGCCAATACAATCTGGTTTGCTACAAAAAACGGACTATGTGTTTACAAGAAAGACAGAAATGAATTTACGAAATACGGTCATAATGCGCTGGAGAGTTACAGTCTTTCAGACGATGATGTGAAATGTTTTCTTAAAGACCGCCATAATGATATTTGGATTGGAACAAACGGCGGCGGTGTCAACTTTTTTCAAAAAACCAACACCAATTTTACCAGCGTAAGAGAAGTTATAAAACCAAATTTCGGATTAAATACTGCTTTTGTAAATGCCGTTGCACGAGAAAATGACGGATCGGTTTGGGTGGGAACCAACGGCGGCGGTTTAAATTATCTTGATTTTAGAAACAATAAAAGTACTTCGTATGCTATTGAAAGTTATGATTTTGACAAAAGCGTAAATATGATAACCGCTTTGGTCAACCAAAACGAGCAGTATTTATTTTGCGGTACTTTCAACGGATTATTCAAGTTCAATAAAAACAGTAAAACGTTTCAGTTTATATCGCTTTCGCGAAAAGATTCTAAAGAACGAGAACGCCCAATTACCTCTCTTTTAATGGATAACGGCGATTTGTGGGTCGGTACGAATGGCAATGGATTAAAAAAAGTAATGCCAGATGGAACGGTTGAAATTTACATGGCAGATGGAACTTCCAATTCACTGAGCGATAATTTCATTACAGATATTGTCAACAGGAAAGACGGACTTTGGATTGCCACGCAATATGGCTTAAACTATTTTGATAAAAAATTAAAACAAGTTACCAAAGTATTTAAAACAGGTTCCAAAAACGGATTGTCGAACAACAGTTTAACCGTCATGTTTACCGATTCTAAAAATAGATTTTGGATTGGTGCCGAAAGCGGAGGCGTAAATTTATTTGACGAACGAAAAGGTCGTTTTTTCGAGATCAACCGCTCAATGGGTTTTACGGATGAAACTATAAAAAGTATTTCGGAAGATTCTGAGGGAAATATCTGGATTAGCGACAATAACCTGCTTTATAAAATAAAAACCAAAAAGCTAAGTCCTGCATTTAGAATTTCTGATTTTGAGATAACGTCGTATTCTTCCAAAGATGGTTTAAAAGTCAAACAGTTTTCAAACAACTGCAGTTTGCAGCTCAATGCAAAAGAATTGGTTTTTGGATGTTCGAATGGTTTGGTGCTTTTTAATCCTTCGAAATTAATCAAAACAGAAGATAAAGCGCCAATTGTCCTGACGAAGCTTATAGTAAATAACGAAGAAATTAAACCAGGAAATAAAGAAGTTACGCTGGAAAAACGAATTAGCGAAACTTCAGAAATCACTTTAAAACACGATCAAGGATACATCGGAATAGAATTTAGTGCGATGAATTTTATTTCGCCAGAAAAAAGCGAATATGCTTATAAATTAGAAAGTTCGTTTAATAAAGACGATTGGCATATTATCGGTTCGCAGCATTATATCAATTTAACGAATTTGAATTCTGGTACTTATCTGTTAAAAATAAAAACTTCAAATGGCGGCGGAGAATGGAATCCGACAATTAAAACCCTAAAAATTATTATGCTGCCGCCGTGGTGGAAAACGTGGTGGGCTTATGTTCTTTATCTTGGATTATTGGCCGGCGCCGCTGTTTTATTATTCCGTTTTTTACGAAACCGAGAATTATTAAAACAAACCTATTATTTGGATCAGGTCGAGAAAGAAAGACAGGAAGAATTGTATAAAATGAAACTCGATTTCTTTACGAATGTTTCGCACGAAATTAGAACGCCTCTTACGCTTATAAGCGGGCCGGTTGAAGAACTTTTGAGCGGTGCCGAAAAGAATTCGAATTTGGAGCATAAATTAAAAACCATTAAAAGTAATTCTGACCGCTTATTAAAATTGGTCAATGAATTAATGGATTTTAGAAAAGCCGAAAAAGGCAGTATGAAAATCTATTGCGAACAGCAGGATATTGTTTCGTTCTGTTTTGATATTTATGAATCTTTCCGCGGAATTGCCGTTGAGAAAAAGATTGATTACAAATTTGTACTTAATATTAATACCGCGCTGCTTTATTTCGATAAAAACCAGATGGAAAAAGTGATTTACAATCTTCTTTCGAATGCATTTAAATTCACTAGTAAAAATGGAAAAATCACTTTGGCTGTAGAGCAAAAAGAAGATTCTGATTCTATCGAAATAAAAGTAAAAGACAATGGAATTGGTATTCCAGAAAATAGAAAAAAGAAAATCTTCAAAAACTTTTTTCAGTTAGACGAACGCGGCAGCGCCAATTTAGGCAGCGGTATTGGTCTGGCTTTGAGTAAAAGTATTGTAGAACTCCATCACGGAGAAATTAAAGTACAAACAGAAGCCGATGCCAATTTCAATACGATTTTTACCATTACATTAAAGAAGGGGAAAGAGCATTTTAAAAAATCGCAGATTGTTGAAAACACAATTAAAATAGAAGAAAACGCCAATCCGATTTCTGATGTTAAAACCGAAATTGATATTTATGAACCGGAATATCTGGACGAACCTGAAAACAGTACAAAAAAGACAGTTCTCGTAATTGAGGACAACGAAGAAGTACTTTCGTTTATAAACGATATTTTATACAGCGATTATAAAGTGCTGCGATTTACAGATGCCATAAAAGCTTTGGAATATATGGAGAAAGAAATTCCAGATCTTATCCTGACAGATGTTATGATGCCCGAAATGGATGGTTTTGAATTGTGTAAAATTTTAAAAACGAGTCAAAATACCAATCATATTCCAGTGATACTTTTAACGGCAAAATCTTCGACTTTAAATAGAATTGAAGGACTTTCGACAGGCGCAGATGCTTATATTTCGAAACCTTTTAGTATTGAGGAATTAAAATTAACCATTGCCAATTTATTATCTGCCAAAGAAATAATGCGTCAAAAATACGGCGAAGGTTTTATTGCAGATGCTGAGCAGGAAAATGCAAGTACGCCGGAAGGTCAGTTTGTAAAAAAACTAACTCAGATCATCGAAGCCAATCTCGATAATACAGATTTTGATGTAAATGATTTAGTAAATGAAATTGGAATGAGCAGAACAGTTCTTTATAAAAAAGTACAAATGCTGACTAATCATTCTGTAGCAGGATTTATCAAAAACATGCGTTTAAAGAAAGCGGCAAGTCTTTTGTCCAATACCAGTTATTCCGTTTCCGAAGTAACATACATGGTTGGTTTTAATGATCGAAAACACTTTAGTAAAGAATTTAAAAAGTTCTACAATCTTTCTCCTACTGAATATAAAAGTTCGCAGGGACGTATCCAACCGTAAAGTTTTTTAGCCACAGATTTTTTGGATTAGCACAGATTTTTAAAATCATTTTAATTCTGAAAATCTGTGTCTAATTATATAAATGAGCTTTATGGATAATACTGCCTAATTAAACCATTGAGTTATTGCTTTTAAAAATTTCCCACAATTCATTTGTTTTTTCTTGATTAGGAATTCCGTCACTGCCACTTCTTTTGCAATTTTTATCTAGATAATTTAAAAACTTAGGATCTAAAGATGGTAATCTAAAATCTGTCTGTTTTTTAACTGAAAGAATTGAATCAATTGTAATTGTTCTAACGTCGGATTTACCAACACAATGACCTCTAAAGTAGAGTAGCTTTATGGGGTCATATGGGTTGGGTAATTTTCTAAATTCATCAAATACAGAATTATCTTTAAATAAATCCCAACAAAATACAGCATGAATAAGGCCAGGATCAAGACTTCTGGCACCATATAAATTGAAAGTATCGTCTTTTTGAAAATCGATTGTTCTAAAATCATTTAAAGAAATTACATTTTTTAAAAGATCAGGCTCTATTATGCCAACAATATTTAATAAATCGTGCTTATAACATATTAGGTTGATCCAGTTTTCATTAAAACCTATTGCTTTATTCCATTCTTCCATTCTCGATAGAAAATCTTTGAAAAGTAATACTCCAGAGGTATCTATAGTAGCCCTCTTTCCTCCAATAATTTTTCTTAATTCATTAAGTTCTTCTTGAAAATCTTTCATGTTTTATTTCTCATACAAATAGTGTGACAATGTACGTAAAATTTAAAAAGAGCTTTGCGGACTTTGCGGTTAAAATTTTAATTATAAAAACTTGAAATTAAGTACCTAGTAATTTTTTAAGGTTTTTATTACGAATACCGTTTTTTAAGGCTTTGTCGGGCATTAAATTCGCAAATAAACACATTAACGCCCCCAAATGCGAATGTTTTTCTCCCCTGTAAAATTCATTTATTAGTCACATTTGCAACATAAATCATGACTGATTTCTATCTAACTAACCAAAAAAATAACTTATGAAAAAAAACAAACATGTAAAGATGTTTTTTCTTGGAGGAAATTATCTAAAACTAGTTTTATTGCTTTTTATGTGTATTCTCTCAACCACAGTGAGTGCACAAGAAAGTTCGATTACAGGAAAAGTAGTCGACAATGCCGGACTCCCGCTTCCGGGTGTAAATGTACATGCTAAAGGAACTTCAAAAAGCACACAAACCGATTTCGATGGTAATTTTACAATCAGCGTCCCAGCAAAAAGTACGTTAGTTTTTTCCTTTATCGGAATGGATGAAGTTTCTGTTGATACCGAAAACAAGAAAAATTTAAAAGTAGTATTAAAAGAAAGTTCTCAAGCACTTGACGAAATTATCGTTGTAGGTTACGGCACGAAAAAGAAAAGTGACGTAATTAGTTCTGTTGCATCGGTAAAACCGGGAGACATGACCAAGGTAGCAACTTCTGATGTTGGTGAAATGCTTAGAGGTAAAGCAGCAGGAGTTCAGGTTAGTTTGGCCGATGGCGGACCGGGAAGTTCTTCTTCAATCCAAATTAGAGGAAAAAAATCTATTAACGGAAGCAACGAACCAATCGTAATCGCAGATGGAATCGTAATCGGAAATATTAATGATATTAATGCGAATGATATTGCTTCTTTAGAAATCTTAAAAGATGCGGCTGCACAATCTATTTATGGAGCAAGAGCATCCAACGGAGTTATTTTGATTACTACCAAAAGAGGAAAAACGGGAAAAGCAAAAATCGCCTATAACGGTTTTTCTGGCGTTCAAACTGTCAATAGAAACTTTGATGTTTACAGCGGAGAAGAATTTGCACAGCTAAAAAGAGAAGCGTACAGAACTAGTAATAATGGTGTTTACAGACCAGATAATCAGGTTTTCACTCCATTAGAATTAGAATCTGTTCAATCTGAAAAATATATTGATTGGGAAAAATTGGTTTTGAGAACAGGCGTGACCAATAACCATAGTTTGAGTATTTCATCTGGAACAGATAAAACAAGTATATTTTCGAGTATCAACTACATTAATACTTCAGGAGTAGTTCCAAATTCAGACTATGATAAAGTAGCTATGAGGGTAAATGTTGATCAAAGAGTTAGAGATTGGTTAAAAGTAGGGATGAATGTTTCGCTTCAATTCTCAGAATCAAATCGTCCTAATGTGGGTAACATTTTAAATAATGCTATAAATACATCGCCGTTAGGGCAGGTTTATAATCCAGACGGCTCTTTCCGTTATCTTCCGGGAGGAATTCAAGAAACACCAAATCCGCTTATTGATGTTTATGAAACCAACACAAATGAATTGAATAGAAATGATATCATGAATGTCTTTCTGGATATTAATCTGGCAAAAGGTTTTACCTATAAATTAAATGCAAGCCGCAGATCGTGGAATTATAAAGCATTGTCTTTTAATACCTCAAAATCGCTTTCTGGGATTGCTAACTCAGGGCAGGGAAGCGGCAGCATTACTTATAAAGACAATGTAGAATATCAGTTAAGTAATATTTTGCATTACAACTTCAATTTAGCCGAAAAAAATCATTTTAATGCAACTGGAGTTTATGAAATTACCTCATCGGAGTACAGTGATTTTAGTAATTCAGCAAGCAGAATTCCAAGTGATATTTTAGGAATTTATGGTTTAGAAAGCGCTTTCTTAAATACACCTTTAATTGGAGGAAACGAAAGATCTCTTATTTCGTTCGCAGGAAAATTAGAATATGATTTTGACAGCAAATATTATTTCACAGTTTCAGGAAGAGCCGATGGATCTTCAGTATTTGGAGCAAATAATAAATGGGGATTTTTCCCAGCAGTAAATGCAGCATGGAATGTTTCGAATGAAGAATTCATGAAAGAACACGTTCCAGTTATCAGCAACTTAAAATTAAGAGCAAGTTATGGTAAAGTAGGTAACCAGCCAAAAGATCCTTACCAAAGTATGGCAACTGCCGTTCAGAGAGATTATATTATTAATGGTGTAAAAGTTTCAGGATATGTGCCAGGTACGCAATTATCAAATCCCGATTTAAGATGGGAAACCTCAACACAGCTCAACCTTGCAGCCGATTTTGGTTTGTTCAAAAACAGATTAACAGGTACAGTTGAGGTTTATAATACCGATACTTCAGATTTGCTGATATATGAAACATTAAATGCCAATACGGGATATACTTTGAAACTTTCAAATATTGGAAAAGTAAACAATAAAGGTCTGGAGGTTACTCTGAACGGTGACTTAATTAAAAAGAAAGATTTCAGGTTAAATGTTGGAGCAACTTTCACTAAAAACAAAAACAGCATAGTAAGTATCTACGGAAAAGACGCAGATGGTGACGGAAGAGAAGATGATGCAGTTGGAAACTTATGGTTTATTGGGAAACCAATTGATGTTTATTACCGATACAAGGCAGTTGGAATTTATCAGGAAGGCGAAAATATTCCGCTCGTTACAGGAACAACTTTGTATCCTGGAGATATCAAATTATATGATGCAGATCCGTCAAATGGTGCCAATCCAAATCCGGATCAGGACAGAGTGATCACTTCCAAAATGCCCGATTGGTTTGGTACTTTCTCTTTGGCTTTAGAGTACAAACAATTTGATTTCTCAGCTGATATTTACACAGTTCAAGGCATTACAAGAGACAATCCATTTTTATATGATTATGTAAGGGGAGGATCTTTAAGAGGTGTGAAAAACGGTATCAAACAAGATTATTGGACACCAGAGAATCCGGGAGGAAACTGGCCGAGACCAAGAGATGGAAATGATCCGCCTTACATCAATACTTTAGGATTACAAGACGCTTCATACATTCGTCTTCAAAACGTTTCGGTTGGATTTAAATTTCCAGAAAGTACAATTAAATCTTTAGGATTAAGCAATATGAGACTTTATGTAACAGGAAGCAACTTGGTTACCATTACAGATTACCAGTCTTATAGTCCAGAAAAAGAAATATACGATTATCCTGAACCTGTTACTTGTGTTATTGGCTTACAGGTAGGTTTTTAACGCAGCTTAAGACATTCATAAAATAAAAAAATAACAAGATCATGAAAAATATAAATTTTCTATTTGTTTTGATATTCGGTCTTTCTTTAGGACTTACTTCGTGCGAAGATTTTCTAGAGGAAACGGTAAAAGATCAAGTTTCTGTAGATTATGTCTACAGTTCTCCAGCAGGATTAGAAGTTGGAGTTAATGCACTATACAACCAGATGCGTTTCTATAATCTGCCTTCTGGAGACAACAGTGATTTGTGGGCCAATGTATTCTTTATGGTGGCAACGGATTTAGGATTGCACAGAACGTGGAATACACCATACGGTACAGGTCATAATCCGCAGTCGTTCACAGGTTCAAAATGGATTCAGGGCTATAAGATTATCGACAGATGTTCGGCAATTATCACTGCAGCAAGATCAATTCAAATGGATGACGCAGCTAAGAAAAGATTAGTAGCGCAGGCAAGAGTTATTAGAGGTGAATTGTATTTGGATTTAAAACAAATGTATGGCGGTATTCTAATCGATACAATTCCAACAACACCTCAAAATATTAACGATCCAGTAGAATACAAAGTAGCAAGCGACGCAGATGTTTATAGATTAATCGATGCTGATTTGGATTATGCAATTGCCAATCTTCCTTTTAAAGTAGATCCAGGACGTTACGGACAAGGTGTTGCAAGACATATTCGTGGTAAAAGTGCTTTATGGCAGCAAGACTGGGCAGGAGCAGCGGCGCAGTTTGATGCTATTATCAATGACGGAACACACGGTTTAGTTGCTCTTGCAGATGTTTGGGGACAAAACGGAAATCATAAAGAATCTCTTTTTACCTATCAAAAAGACTTTTTATTAGGTCCTGATGATAATTTAGCCGGAGGCGGCGGTTCTTGGCTGAGCAGTGTTTTTACACACAGAACTTATGAATTAAATACCAGCGAATTGGTTCAAGATGTGGCGTACGGAGGTCAGGCTTTAGGCTGGTTTTACCCAAATAATTATTTGAAATCACTTTATGATCAAGCAAACGACTTGAGATTTAAAACCTATTATTATTCCGATAATTATCAGGATTATAAAATCAATGTTCCAGGAAATCCAAAGTTCGGACAGCCAATTACAAATCCGGCAATCGCGGCTCCAAATGGAAATTACAGAGCTTGGCACTGGAGTTTGAAAAAATACCACGATACGGAAAAACTGCCAATGACTTCAAACAGTTATAAAGATTATATGTATTACAGATTGGCAGAAACGTATTTATTAGCGTCTGAAGCTCATCACAATTTAGGAAACGATACTAAAGCCCTTGCGTATTTAAATAAAGTGAGAAGAAGAGGTTATACCGGAAATCCTGAAAGCACCGTAACAACTTTTGATTTAACAGCTTGGACTTTAAATAATTATTTGGATGAATCGGCTAGAGAATTAGCATTTGAAAACAACAGATGGTTTCTCTTAAAAAGACTTGGACTTTTGGTAGAAAGACAAAATTTATATTTCCGTTCAAGTCCGTCTGGAACTATTACTGGGGAAGTGCCACTGAAAATGACTCCTGCAATGATCAATATGCCAATTCCGCAAAGTCAAATCGATTTGATGGGAAAACCAGAAGGATTTAATGTAGGATACAATTAATATTTAGCACATAAAAACATAGATTGAACGCCTTTTTCAAGTTTGAAAAACGATGTTTTATATGTTTTCCAAAGAGTTAAGGTTAAAGTTAGTAATAACCCGATCCGGGAAACAAAGTAAAATTTGATTTCCGGATCAAACTAAAAAAAACACGATGATAAATAAACAATATATTTTAGGTCTATTAACTGTTTTGCTGTTTGCTTCTTGCAGCAACGACGAAAAAGTAGTTTTTATAAATGCAGATGAAGACGGCGGTACAGGCAATCCAAATCCGATTACTCAAACCTTGAAAGAAAAGGCAAAGTTTAAGATTGGAGCAGCGGTTAAAATGAAAGATTTACAAGGAGAAGCCAATTATAAAAATGCAGTTTTAAAACATTATAACCAGATTACGGCTGAGTTCGAAATGAAAATGGCTAGCATTTGGTCATCTTCAACAGCTTATAATTTTACAGCCGCCGATTATTTAGTTGGTTTTGCAAAAGACAATAATATGGAAGTGCACGGACATACTTTAGTCTGGTACGATTCCTTTCCAGAATGGTTTAAAAATGCAAAATACGATTCCATTGCATTCGAATCAAAAGTCAAAATTTACATTACAGATGTTGTAGGTCGTTACAAAGGCAGAGTAAAAAGCTGGGATGTTGTAAATGAAGTTTTTGCAGATGGCGGAGCTTTAAGAAATGAAACCGTAATAAAACCAATCTTTAATGACCCAATAGGCTTTTACGGCAGATGTTTTAAATATGCAAAAGCAGCAGATCCAGATGCTAAATTATTTTACAACGATTACAGCGTAGTTCTGGATGGTGGAAAAAGAGCTGCCATTAAAAAAATGGTAACTAGATTCAAAGCCAATGGAATTCCAATTGATGGTGTAGGAGATCAATTTCACTATTCAACAGATACAAACAGACAAACTATGAAAACTGGTTTTACCGATATGGCTTCAACAGGATTGTTAATTCACATTTCAGAATTAGACATCAAAGTAAACACAGCTAAATCGGATTCGTATGTTTTTACAGATGCCGAAGCACAAAAACAAGCTGAAACTTATAAATACATCACAACGATGTACGAAGAATTGCCTCAAGCCCAAAAATTCGCTATTTCTACTTGGGGCGTAACCGACAAATATACTTGGCTGACAAGTTTCTGGAATTCAAAAGAGTATCCGTTACTTCTAGATGCCGACTATAATAAGAAACCAGCATATCAAGGATTTTTAGATGGATTGAAATAGAGTTTTTAGAGTGTAGAATATAGAGTATAGAAAATAGAATATAGAGAATAGAGGCAAGAAGCAAGATCTGAGATTTAGAAAAATCTTTTCTCTATGTTCTATAATCTATATTCTGAAAAGAAGCAGATTTTGCTGAAAAGTCTTGCTTCTTGTCTCTTGCCTCTACCATCTACCACCTCTCAAAAAAAAATAACCAAAAAAACACAAAACCATGACTATAAAACTAAATCATATCTCTAAACTGAAATATTTCCTTTTAGTACTTTTTGTAAGTTTGTTTTCCTGTGAAGATGATGTACGCGAAGTATATCTTTATAAAAAAGGAGAATTAAAAGCAGAATCCACCAATACCTCTGTTAAAGCAGGAGAAACCATTACATATACCGATTCGTCAACAAAAGTACGTGCTGTAAAATGGACTTTTCAAGGCGGCTCTCCAGGTTCTTCTATCGAACCCAATGTTGAGGTAAAATATGCTAAAGGCGGTACTTTTACAACCACTTTAGAAATTACATTTGTTGACAATACCACCCAAAAGAAAACTTTTAATGTTGAAGTTGAAACACCTGCAACTCCGCCAATCGTTATTCCGGCTGATGCCCTTAAAATTTATTCTGAAAATCCTGATTTCACAAAAACAGCTCCTGTCTTAAACTGGGTTTCAAGCAATCAATTTGTAATTAAAGAAGTCGCTGCTGATGGTTATGAAGGAGCTTACAGAAATTTTTCTCTTCCAGCCACACCGCCTGCAGCAGAAGCTAAATGGGCAATGGCAATTCTATCGTTTGTAAATTTCACCGATATTTCTTCTTACACGCATATCAATATGGCGGTAAGAACTACCAGCACTGGAAAAATCAGATTTAGAATGAAGGATGCTTCAAACACTGGATATGTAGAATTTGATGCCACAAGTAATTTATACGGATTAAAAAGAGACGGCAGCTGGAACATGGTTAAAATTCCAATCGCTGATTATAAAAAACAAAATCCGTCATTAGACTTAACAAAAATCAAAGATATTTTAGTTTTAAGAAGTGTTGATCCAGAAGATGTTAGAGCATTAAATAACTACACTTTCGATTTCGATCATATCTATTTATCTAAATAAAATTTTTAAACACATAGAGACATAGGTTTTTTAGACTTGAGAGAGTTAAAGTAAACTAGTTTCTCATATAGCAAAATCTATGTGTATGTGAGCGCCTTTCTCAGCCCAAAATAGAATCTACGTTTCTATGTGTTAAACATATTAAAAAACAAATTTAATGAAGCATTCCATTTATGTATTGTTCTGTTTTATAAGCCTCATTACTGCAAATGCACAGAATAACATTACGTACCAAAAAGTAGAAGCCAGACAAAATGCATTAGATCCAAAATGGGTGGCTTACGATGCCAAAACAATTGATAAACTTCCTGGATTTAAGACTAAAAAAATGGCGCCGAGTTCGATTTACGGCTCTTCCAAAATGTGGCAGAAAGGAGCGACGGGATTTTTTAGAACAGAAAAAATAAACAACAGATGGTGGATTATTGATCCAGAAGGCTATCCGTTTATTTACAAAGGTGTTGCAGTTTTTAACGCAGGACGCTCTGTAAATCAGCAGAAAGCATTTGATAAAAAATACGGAAGTCCAGAAAATTGGTTAAAGCAAGAAACAAAATTACTTCGTGACAATGGATTTAATGGAGTAGGTGCGTGGTCGAATATTGATTTGGTTCGAAAAGCGGAAAATCCATTGGTTTATACCATAATTATTTCGCCAATGGGAATGTATCATTCCGATCATATTAAAAAATACGGAGGAAAATACAAAGAAGCCAGCTGGCAGAATTACCGTTTTGATCTCGTAATGGTTTTTGATAAAGAATTTGATGCCTACGTAGAAAAATCCGTAAAAGACGTTTCTCAATATAAAAATGATAAGTATTTGATGGGTTATTTTACTGATAATGAACTTCCTTGGTATAACGACGCATTAGATAAACATTTAACTTTATTGGCCAAAGATGAACAAGGATATATTGCAGCAAAAGATTGGCTGGACAAAAGAAAAGGTTTTAATGCTTCCATTTCTGATGTAAATCAGGAAGATAGAATGGCATTTACCGCTTTTTATTTTGAAACTTATATGAAGAAAGTCACAGAAGCACTTCGAAAAGCAGATCCGAACCATCTTTATTTAGGATGTCGTTTCAATCAGGATAAAGAACAGGAATTGACAAATCCTGAAATTTTTAAAGTGGCTGGAAAATACATGGATATCATTTCAATAAATCATTATAGAAAATGGGAGCCAAGTCAGGAATTAATGAACAATTGGGAAGAATGGTCTGGAAAACCTTTTTTAATTACAGAATGGTACACCAAAGGAGAAGATTCTGGACTGCCCAATAATACCGGCGCGGGCTGGCTGGTTCGAACGCAGAAAGAAAGAGGACTTTTCTATCAGAATTTCACTTTGGAATTACTTAAAAATAAAAATTCTGTTGGCTGGCATTGGTTCAAATATATGGATAACGATCCAGAAGATTTAACTACCGATTATTCCAACAGAGATTCCAATAAAGGAATTGTCAACAGCAAATTTGAACCGTATCAGCCTTTGTTAAAAGAAATGAAAATAATCAACGATAATGCTTACGAACTGACACGTTATTTTGATAAAAGATAATTTTTTAGCGAAATCGTAATCAATACAATCGCAAAATATTATTCGCAATATTGTCATTTCTATCCCGAGGCTTCGGGAGAGAAATCTTCGCAAGTAGCTCCTCAAAGGATTTCTACTCTTTGTCGATGCAGCAATGAAGATTTCTCTCCCGAAGCCTCGGGATAGAAATGACAAGATTGTGGTTTTCTTCGCGAAGAACAGATTTAATCTAGTGATGTGTTTAAATTAATTAGACCTATATAATTAAAAATAAAAACTATGAAAAAAATTGTAATGCTGTGCTGCACTTTTCTGCTGATGGGGAAAGCAATGGCGCAGGAAATTCCGTTAGTTTCCAACATTTCTGCCAGAAACAATAATACCTTAAACGGAAAATGGAGTTATATCGTAGACCCGCTCGAAAACGGGTATTACGATTACCGTTTAATGCCGTTTAAAAACAACGGATTCTTCGAAAATAAGACATGGAATACCACAGATTTAACCGAATATAATTTTGCGACTTCTGCCACGATGGATATTCCGTCTGACTGGAATAGTAAGGACGAAAGATTGTTTTTTTACGAAGGAACAGTTTGGTTTCAGAAAGACTTCAATTACCAAAAGAATTCTCAAAGCAAAGGTATTCTTCATTTTGGAGCAGTCAATTACGATGCTAAGGTTTATGTAAACGGAAAACTGGCAGGAACCCACGTTGGCGGTTATACACCATTCAATTTTGATGTAACCGATTTATTAGTGGACGGCAATAATTTTGTGGTAGTAAAAGTAGACAACAAACGCCATAAGGATAATGTCCCGACCGTAAATATGGATTGGTGGAATTACGGCGGTATTACAAGAGACGTGACTTTAGCGCAAGTCCCGAATACCTATATCGAAGATTATTTGGTACAATTGGATAAAAAAGAAAAAGGAAAAATTTCCGGCTGGATAAAACTAAATAGTGAAACAGCAAACCAATCTGTTTCGGTTTCGATTCCGGAATTAAAAATCAAAAAGAACGTTACGACTGATGCCAAAGGAATCGCATATTTTGAAATTAAAGCCAATCCTATTTTATGGACGCCAGAAAAACCAAAATTATATGAAGTAACGATTAGCAAAGCCGATGAAAATATTGCAGATCAAATTGGTTTTAGAACCATAGAAGCCAAAGGAAAAGAGATTCTGTTAAACGGAAAAAAAGTCTTTTTACGCGGTATTAGCATTCACGAAGAAGCTCCTTTCAGATCTGGAAGAGCTTGGTCAGAAGAAGATGCTGTTACGTTATTGACTTGGGCAAAAGAACTAGGTTGTAACTATGTTCGTCTCGCGCATTATCCGCATAACGAAAAAATGGTAAAAGAGGCTGAAAAAATGGGATTGATGATCTGGTCTGAAGTTCCAGTTTATTGGACGATTTCTTGGACGAATCCAGACACTTACGCGAATGCAGAACGTCAATTGCACGATATGATTTACAGAGATAAAAATCGCTGCGGCATTGTAATCTGGTCAATTGCAAATGAAACGCCGCATGGAGATGACAGAGATATTTTCTTAAGTAAGTTGGCCAAATATGCTCGTACACAAGATAATTCTCGTTTAATCAGTATGGCGATGGAAGTAACTAAAAGTCCGAACAATGTTAATACACTTCACGATAATATGAACGAATATGTAGACATTGTGAGTTTCAACCAATATTTAGGCTGGTACAGAGGAACAAACGAATCGTGCAAAGACATGCAATGGGTAATTCCGTATAACAAGCCCGTTATCATCAGCGAATTTGGCGGCGAAGCTTTACAAGGTCGTCACGGCGATAAGAAAGAACGCTGGAACGAAGAATATCAAGAAGAATTGTATATTCAAAATACGCAGATGTTCAATCGCATCGAAGGTTTAGCGGGAGTTTCACCTTGGATTTTAGTTGACTTTAGATCGCCAAGAAGACAATTGCCAAATATTCAGGATTTCTTTAATCGTAAAGGTTTAATCTCCGATCAAGGAATTAAAAAGAAAGCTTTTTATGTAATGAAAGATTGGTACGCTCAGAAAGAAGCCGAATATAAATAAGAGTTTTAGATAAAGTGAAAAACCTTCAAAGTCAATTTTTGATTTTGGAGGTTTTTTTGTTTTTTATTGAATTTTATTTTCACTTTTTTGAGCGGTTATCATCTGTGATAACCTGTATTCCAGAATAATAATTCAATTTTGACTTATCAAAAAACGTCAATTATAAATATGGAAACACAACAAAAAGCCGTAACAGAATTATTAGAAATAATGAATAAAGGAAACTATTTTAATAAACTCAAACCTAACAGTGATTCCTTTTCCGCAACACTAAATGTATCTTGTTATAGTGAATTGAATATTATCGTTACTGCCTTATTAAAAGCAAGTATTACAATGCTCCAAAGCGAAAATTCTACCAAACCTTTCTCAGATGCTATGATTTTGGTTGAAATGGCTTTGCAGCTTTTGCCTAATGATGAAATGGAGTTGTTGGATGAGGTTTTTAGAGTTGGTCTAGATATTGAAAAATAAGGCTTCAATATGATTATTTTTTACTTTAGGGTTTAGCGGTTTTAACGAGAGAGAGTTAGTGATAAAAAAGCATCGCTGTTGAGTTATCTTTGCGGATGAAGAGGTTTCGCTGATTATAATTCTGACTTAAATTTATCGAATGCCTTCCTCATATTTCTTGTAAGTCTATATTAAGTAATTTAAAAATTTGTATTTTATTATCTTTGTACACTTCTAATGCACGAGTTTCGAGTTCCTCAAGTCTCTTCTTAACTGTCTCATCCATCTCTATATTTTCTGCCTCTGTTCGAAATAACGTATTAAGTCTTAAATAAGAAAAATTATCAGGTTCTTGCCTGTCTATTCCATTCTTTAATAAACTTATTATATTTTCAACTTGTTGGGATTGCCCTTGCATAAATAACTCTATTATTCTTTTTCGCTTATTATTTATCCAGTACCAAATACCAAATTTATTTTCTCTGCTAGGCTCTAAAAATATTCTTTCGCCTGTACCAATAGATAACAAATTAATATTAATCAAATCTTTTTTAAAAGCTTTTTGAGCTTCAATTAACGCTATCAAACTAGGATTATTAGCCCAAACTCCACCATCAACCTTATTCTTAAACTGTAAGACATCTCCTTTCAGGTCTTTATACATATCTCCTGAGTAAGGGTCAAAGTAAGTGGGAGCGGATGAAGTTGATAAAGCAGCATCCAACAGAGGAAGATTTGGGTCACGTGTAAATCTATCGTGATAACGACTTTTTAGCACAGAGGGCTTTCCAATACTTAAATCGTAAATTGATACTCCCACAGCGACTTTACAATCTTTAAGTTTGGGAACAGAAGAGTTGTGAAATTTTTTAAATACTTCTTCCAATAAACTTTTAAGACTTGTTCTATCATGCGAAGAATGATGGATGCATTTAAAAAAACCTTTCTTATCACCAAAGATTTTTTTAGCATTATCAAAATAGAGATTTTTAATTTCTTCTGCCGGAATACCAAGTGATAAAGCTAAAGCTAGAATGCCACCAGTAGAAGTGCCGAAAATCAGATCTATATTCTGATATATTTGCCAATTCTCAATTTTTTTCGATTTAAGTTCCTTTTCTATTTCAGTTAAAATTACTGCTGGAAAAATACCGCGAATACCGCCACCATCTAAACTTAAGACCCTAAATTTCTTGTCAATCATAATATTCCTTATTAAAACTTTTTTTTAAATTTTCCTAGTTTGCTTTTTAGTCTTACTAAAAGATAGATAGACTCTTTGATTAATGCTGGTTTGATAAAAAACAATAAACGATTTGTTCAATGATATGTTAATTTATTCAGACAATGTAGTTTTCAATTTTGTTTCAAACCTCATTTGTAATAATATCTCTTTTAGTTTCACCATGCACAGTTCCCCCACCTAACCATTCTCCAGTAATTAGCCATAACTCATAATGATATAGCCATTCTATAGCCCATATCATTACAGTTTGTGAGATGGATTTTGCGCTATTCCATTCCTTGCAGTCAGGATAAAATAAACATAACCGTTGATTTTTATGATCGTAGACGTGAGGTAGATTCTTTTTACCTTTTGCTAGATTTAATGGAGAAGGGGACAATACCTGTACCTTAGGGCTTTTTCCAAATTCATAAGTAAGTTTTACTGTATATTTATCCCCAATAGGTGATGATTTTAAAGTTCCTATCCATTGAAGTTTTTTTCCATCGATAATTTTACTTTCTCCAAAACTAAAGTCTTTTCTAAGTCCTGCTAACTGGTTATAAATAGTAAGTTTTTTAGTTTTGTTCATTCCCGTGAAAATTATGAGCATTTACTTTAGCAACGTTTGTAAGTCCAGCAATTGCTGCACCAATTACTCCTGTTTTTCTATCTACATAATTTCCACCAGATTCTGTTAATAATCTACGTCGGTTACCTACGTCTGAAAATGTCTTTGTTACAGGTTCAGTTCCAAAAGATTTTTGTAAGGATTCATTTAAGTTCATTCTATTGAAGTTATCTCCTAATCCGTTAAATTCAGTTTTTAATTTGGTTAGCCAATCATAGAAGAATTGTTCTCGTTTTGAACCATCTACGGTCCATCTATCTGCAAAGTTTTCAGAATTATTTGTTGGATTCGAAATCCATTTTATATTTTTTCGAAGATTATCATCAAAACGTATTTCAATGTAATTTTCCATATTGTTAATAACATTAATAAATGCATCGTATATGTTATCTTCCCCATTATAAGCTTCAGCTGCCAGTGTTGTTATAATGCAAGAAATCGGTTTTTCTTTTTTATCAGTAATAGAGTAATCTTGAAACATTATGTCACGATGTCTTTTTAATAATTGAACGACTCTCTGTAAAGGCAGTCTTTCGCTTTGATATTTAGGCGTAGGGTTAACAGACTCATTTAAAGAAAACATTTTTGTTCTCTGGCCTTGAATATTATCTGCAATATTCATAAACCATTTAGCATAGCCAAAAGGATTGCTTTGTAGCCAATCTTTTGGTTCAGTAGATATTGAGTATTCAGGAATTCTTTCGTTATCTGTAATACTTAACACTAAATCTTCATAACTCTGATCTTTTAGATTTGAATATGCTTTTTCTAAAATAATTGAGTACCCATTTGTGTTTACTGCAGGAAGGATGTCCATATGATATTTTTCACTATGATTTCCATTTTCTCTGTATTTTAAAGTCCAACATCTTCTGCCTTCTTCATCTAAAATAGATTCATACTTTTTATGGTTGCGAAGTTGCTCACCGACTAATTCTTTAATATCCTTCTGCGTCCAATCTGGTCGCTTGCCATTCAGTTCACAAACTATATCCAGATCAATGTCGTCATCAGGATTTATTGATTGAATTGTAGTTCCAATAATGAAGGATCCTTGAGGACTAATTACAGGATCGTAACGTGCTAATTCAGAATCTTTACTGGTAAGCCAATTTCCAACTGCTTTATAGCTTTCTACGGCTGCGTTATGTTGAGTCTCGGTAATACTTAAATTTTCACCTAGTGTATCTAAAATTTCATCGATTTCTTGTTTTTGAGTAAAGTTTATCATGGCAAATGTTTTAGTTATAATGATTTGTTAGTTATTCAATGCAGATAGTGAGCTGGTTAGTTTTTTTGCTCTAAATATATCAATTATGGTTTTTAAGTAATTATGGTTTTCCGTAAACCTAATAAAAACTTTTTTTATATAATTTTTGTGCTTCTCAAGTCCTGAAGAGGTTTATGTTTTTAGCAGTTGATTATCGTGATAAAGAAAATGACTTCAATCTGAAACAAAAATGCTGATTAAGATATACAACAATTATTAAATCAATTTACAGAGATTCTGCCGCAAAACTTTTGTTTGATATTATTATTATTATTATTATTATTATTATTGAAATTAGTTAGTTAATGCTTATTTGTATATAATCGAAAATTAATTATATAATTTGTAAGATTTTTGATGCGATTATAAGCTGTAAAAGGGAATGAAGATTATGGTAATCCGTAAATCAAACTTTAATACAGCTACTGAATGATAGTATCAGCTAAATTTACACTTTCAATTTTTGCATTTTTAAGCTTATTACCAGCTCCTAAGGTGACCGACCATGTTACTTCAAATGTTATCTTTCCCTCAGCTACTTTTTCTTTAATGGGTGAAAATTGCTGTCGATATGAATTTCCCGTTGCCATCATGCCGTAACTTTCGGTATTTCTAAATACTGAATTTGCTGAAGTATCAATTCCTAAGCCCATCCCTAAATTAGTATTTGGTCTACTGATCGAATAATAGTCTTCTGCTGATCGGACTGGCATAGTTGCATAGGTAATTTTGTAATCACTGAAATCGACTGAAATTATAGTTTTCCAAGTGAGAAGCTGTTTGTTTTTTTTCTCAAACCCAGGTTTGGCAATCCACCATGTTCCAATTTCCCTTGTAAGTGCTCCATCCTGTATAGTATTTAATTCTTTAGGAAAATGCTCTGTAATATGTTTTCGCAGGTTTTGAGTATAATAGAGTGTGCTGTTCTGCCCTTTTTCGAAAAATAGTTTTTCGGCGTCTTCAATTATTGCATTGATTAGTACTTCTGTGATTTTTGAATCAATTATATTAATTAAGCTTACAAACTCGCTAGTACTAGAAAACACGTCAACATTCGCAAATTGTCTCGCCAATGTAGAAGCGGCTGCATTAAGAATATTGTCACCTGTTATAAAAGCAATACGGCAAATTGATTTTGTTTTAGGGGAGACAGCAATAACTTGTTTTAAGCCTTCAAGTATCAAGGCGTCTCTAAAACCTTTTTCTTTTTCATTGTCTTCAAAAGGGATCTGTCGAGTAAGAGAATTATTTATTATAAGGTTCCAATCTATTTTTGAAGTATCAAGTTTAATTGTTTGTATATCCAGAGAAACTAGCTGCTTTCCTATTATATTAAGAACTTTTTCCTCAATTATTTCTTTAGTAATGTTTAGCTTGTGGCCTAATAACTTTTCTAATTTTTGGATTGAAGGAAGGAGTTCATTTCCTCTTTTGTTCATTTGGAATATCCGTTCCTTTATCACTGTTTCTGGAATATACCATTCAATCTCTATATCACTTAAAGATTTATGGCTGTTGATTAATTCCACAATTTCATTTCGTAAAAGATCACTTGCGGATCCTGTGAAGATAACATTTGTATCAAAAATTACTTTTAATTTTAATTTATTCTTTTTTGCCATACTTAATAAAATAACTATTAATTATTGAGATTTTAACTATCGTTGAAGCTTAGATTTTAAATTAGAGCTTGGATTTGAAATCAATATCTGAAAAATTTATTTTTATGATGATAAAGTTGACGTAGTAATAGCGTTACTAATAATGATTACCTGCATCTATCATAATTCCTTATAAATATAAATTAAGTATATGATTTTAAGACACGTGTTTATACGTGATTTAGTGTGCAGTAAACAATATTATATCATTCTTTCTCATTATGTTTCAAAAGTGAAATTTCATATTGGTTCAGAAAATATCAGATCAGAAGTTGCAAAGTTGCGGAAGAAGTCTCTTATTGTGGCGATAAAACAAAATTGAACTCTGTTTATTAGATTGATAAAAAAGATTGGAAAACACAAAAGCCCTAAACATTCTCGTTTAAGGCTTTTGTATTTTTATGGATAACCATTTTACTTCACCAAATAATCAACCTGATCAGCTTCGCAAAGTCTAAAATAGCCCATTGCATAATTATTGGCATTGTTGGTATTGATTATATTCCCGCGAATGTTTCCAGGAGGGACAGAAAACGGATTTGAATTTGAAGCTTCTAAAATTAATTTCATGTAATTGAAAAAGTTTTTAGAAACACCTCTATGTGTAATTTTTACCGTATTTCCGGACTTCATATCTTCATCAGAAAACCTTGTACTGATTTGATTTCCATTATAAAATTCATCATTAGTAATTTCATATTCTGGAAAAATTAAAAACTCACTTTGATAATCGGTTAAATAAAAATTCACTTGATCTGCGGGATCAGTATAGTAAAAAGTCAGTTCGATTACATCTTCTCCGCCAAAATCGGGAACAATGGCTTGTTCCACTTTAGTAATTGGCGTTACAGAAGTTAGTTTTTCTGTTGCTGTAAAACTTTGTCCTTCGGCTTCAACAAATAATTTATAATCCATATCGATTACAGGAACAAAATTATTGCATTTGTAAACCCCTGCTTCAGATTCAGTAAAAGTAAAAACGTCGCCATTACTATTTTCCACACGCACTTGAGCTCCCGAAACTTTTGGTGTTGTATCGTTGTAATAAGGAGCTGTTTTACTTATTTTTATAGTTTGTTCATTCCCTGAAGTTCCTTTTTTCCAGATAATTTCAGCATCAATTACCAATCTTGTTTCGCCAGTTTCCAAATCAAGGTTTACAACATCTTCACAAGAAGTAAAAGACAAAGCCAGGAAAAGTGTTAATAATGCCAGCGCTTTGTTTATTGTACTATATTTTTTTAATCTGTTCATCGCATTAAAATTTAAAATTATAAGAAATTCCAGGTACAATTCCGAAGATCGAAAGTCTTCTGGTTTCATTCGCTCCTGTATCGTCATTAGTTGTAAAACTCATAGAAGCAGCATTTTTTCTGTTGTAAATATTATAAAGACTGAATACCCAATAGCTTTGCCATCCTTTCTTTTTATCTGGTTTTGGAGTGTAAGTTGCAGCAACATCCAAGTGATGGAAAAGAGGTAGTCTGTTTTCGTTTCTTAAAGAATAATTAGGAACATTAATGCCGCCAAATTCATAATATCCATTGGCATAAGTAACCGGCTGACCCGACTGTAAAGTGAAATTTCCATTAAAAGACCATTTCGGATTCAGTTCGTAACTTCCTACAACGCTTAAATTATGAAGTTTGTCATATCCAGATAAATACCAATCTCCATTTGCAATTCCTGGTTCTTCAGGCGTTCTTCCAACGGTTTTTTGTTCTGCTCTAGACAAAGTATAAGAAACCCATCCGGTGAAATTACCAGCGTTTTTTCTAAATAATAATTCCAGTCCGTACGATCTGGCTTTACCGTTCAGGATTACTTGTTCGATATTATTGTTGGCCAAAACATCGGCTCCATCAATATAATCAATACGGTTTTGAACTTTTTTATAGAATAATTCTCCTTCAAAAGAATAATCACCGTCTTTAAAATTTTGGAAATAACCCATTGCGTATTGGTCCAAAAGCTGAGGTTTAGTAAAAGGGCCGCTTGGAGTCCAGATGCTCATAGGCAGGGGAGACTGTGTGTTTGATAAAATATGAATGTACTGCGCCATTCTATTATAACTTGCTTTTACAGAACTTTCATCGTTAAAAGAATAAGACAAAGCAGCTCTTGGTTCAAAATTATTGAAAGTGCTTATGGCTTGTCCTTTTTTGTAACTTATTGTTCCCGTTGGAGTTCCTTCCTCATAAATTTTATAAAGCGGATTAAATACTACGGCCTGACCATTTTCATAAGTACTGATGTCTTCTCCGCCTAAACGGTAGAATGAGCTGTAACGAAGTCCGTAACGGAAATTCAGTTTTTCTGTAATTTGATTTTCAAAATCGATATAAGCAGAAGTTTCTAATGCATATTTTTTATCCAGCTGTTTGTAATTGAACTGAGAATCTGAACTTGTTGGCTGTACAACTCCTGGATTGAAGTTGTAATACAAACCATCAATTCCGTAATTGATTTTGAATTTTTCTGATGTTTGGTAATTCCAAGCATATTTTAGTCCGTAACTGCTGATGCTGCTGTCCCATTCGAAATTCTCTGTAGAAAGTCCTAAGTTGAATTTATAGTCACTATAAAAACCAGAAAGATTACTGTTTAAACGATCAGAAAATTTATGTTTCCAGCTTAAAATGCCCATTGTACTTCCGTAAGTACTCGAAAAACGTTCATTGATATCGAATAAATCATTTCCTAAATAACCAGAAAAAGAAAGCGTGTTATTAGGATTAAAACGGTAATTGAATTTAGCATTCAAATCATAAAACATGGCAGAGTTTTTATTATCTGCCAGTTTCATGAACAAATGCGCATACGAAGCACGTCCGGAAAGGATGAACGAACTTTTCTCTTTTTGTATTGGTCCTTGAACCAAAAGGCGGCTGGAAATAATTCCGATTCCTCCGTTAACTTTATAATTTTCAAAATCGCCGGTTTGCTGCGTAACGTCTAAAACAGAAGAAACACGACCTCCAAATTTCGATGGAATTCCGCCTTTATATAAATCTAAGCCATTGACAATGTCAGCATTAAAAATCGAGAAGAATCCAAACATATGCGAATCAGCATAAACAGGAGCGCCGTCTAAAAGAATCAAATTCTGATCGGCCGCACCACCGCGGACATTAAAACCCGAAGAAGCTTCTCCGGCATTCGTAACTCCGGGCAAAGTTAAGATCGATTTTAAAGGATCTGGTTCGCCCATTGCCACAGGAATCTTTTTGATTTCCTGCATCGAAAGTCTGTTTACACTCATTTGAGTAGTTTTAACATCAACCGCTTTATTATTCATTACAATTACTTCACCTAATTGCTGGCTGTCCGATTCTATATTGAAATTTAGGGTAGTATCATCATTAATATTTATCTGTCTTTCCTTATTCTGAAAACCAACATAACTAATCGAAACGGTATAAGTTCCATTCGGAACTTCGATGCTGTATTTTCCATTGACATCCGTTACAGTGCCAGTCTGTAATTCTGTGATATAAACATTGGCGCCAATAACAGGTTGTTTTTCATCATCAAGAATCTGACCTTTTAGCCTGCTTTTTTTTTTGGTCGTCGTTTTAGGACTTTGAGCTTTCTGTTTCACAAAAATATTATTGCCTGCTATAGAAAATTGTAAAGTGGCAGTTTTATTTAATTCTGCAATAAGTTTTTCAATAGTAGTCTGTTTAAAAGTATTTTTTTGAGTAAAATATTTTTTACCAGTATCGATTTGATCTGTAAAAGCAAATTTATAATCGGTTTGATTTTCAATTTGCTTGAAGAATTCTTTTAAAGTGACATTTTGATCTACAGTTATCGTAACGCTTTGAGCGGACATACATAAGCTGAATAAAAAAAAGCATGCTGAAATTATATGCTTCATGAAATTTTGTATTTTTGAATATTATTAAATGGAATAACTTCGTGTTATCCTGATTAAGAGGAGGATGTGTAGTTTCGCGGCTTACATCCTTTTTTGTTTATTATTGAAAAGTAATCTGTTTTAGATCTTCATTTATTTCAA
The DNA here is from genome assembly GCF_030818825.1 of Flavobacterium sp. SORGH_AS_0622. Taxonomy (NCBI): domain Bacteria; kingdom Pseudomonadati; phylum Bacteroidota; class Flavobacteriia; order Flavobacteriales; family Flavobacteriaceae; genus Flavobacterium; species Flavobacterium sp. SORGH_AS_0622. The sequence goes on along the minus strand of NZ_JAUTAX010000001.1, from coordinate 4,278,165 downwards.
AATTTAGGTTATACATTTCTGCTATTAATTGTACAATTGTATTTAAATCTTCTTTTTTGTTGATTCGAATGGTAATTTTTTGAGTAGAATATTCTTGAGGGATATTTACTTTGTAACCATAATTTTCTTCGATATAAGTTCCTAAAGCGCTTAACTTAGCATCGTCAAAATCTATAAAACGACTAAACTCGGCAACTGCAGCAATATGATTTCCGTAAGTAAATTTCTCGCCAGGTTTTAGAATCCATTTTTGGTTTTCACCGTTTACATTCATCTGGACACTTCCCTCGTACAATTCAACAGTAACTTCTTTTTGATTTGATTCTTTCACTATAAAAGAAGTTCCTAAAACCGTTGTTGTCGTTTCGTTACAAAAAACCTGAAAAGGATGCTGTTTGTCTTTTTTAACTTTAAAATAAGCTTCACCATCAATTTCGATTTTTCTGTTTAAAGCAAAATTGTCTCCATAAGAAATTTTAGAATTCGGACTTAATTCCACTTTTGAATTATCCGGCAGAACTACATATTTTATTTTCTTCGTAGTATTCTCAATTACATTTCCTGCCAGAACAGCTTTTTCTTTTAAAGAGTTATTGTTAAAGTAAATTCCAGTTCCTATAAGAACAAAAAGTAAAACAGATGCCGCTGCATAATAGCGCCAAGGTTTAATCTTTCGTTTTTTAGGAAAAGCTTTTGCTTGGAATTCTTCCCAAGAAGCTTCTTTTGTGCTTTCTGAATGAGAAGCTGGAGTTTCATTCCATAACTTTTTAAACTCTTCGTCTAAATTTTCCTTGTCCATTTTTTTTGGTGTTAGAGTTTCTGGCAATAAAATCCTTGTTTATTAAAAACACCATAAACCATTTCCTTAATGTCTCTGTTGGTTTCGATTCTTAGAATTCTCTCGCGATTTTTGAAATCAAAATATATAATACAATCGGAAATAATGAACTGCAAAAGCACCACAATTAAGCTGGCATCTTTTTTAGTTCTAACATTTGTTTTATACGCTTCAATGTGCATTTTTTGTTCTTGTTTTTATATATAACAAACGAGAACAGAAAAGTTCCTAATGGTTTTCGATTTTTTTTCGAATAAATTTACTGGCGAGATAAATATGATTGGCAATGGTCTTTTCAGAAAGATCCGTAATTGCTGCAATCTCCTTATAGCTAAGGTTTTCCAGTTTGTGTAAAGTAAATATTTTTTGCTGCTGCTCCGGAAGCTGATTAATGAAGCTTTGTAGTTTTTCTTGTCTTTCTTCAAAAATTCCAGAATCGGAATCTTGCTCTTCCAAGATATCAGCTTGAAAAGTGTCTAGCTGAACTATTTTATTTTCTCTATTAATGTGATTGAGAATAATGTTTTTGCAGATAGTGTACAATTGCTTGTCCAATAGAACATCTTCATTGAGCAGTTCTCTTTTATTGTAGAGTCGTAAAAAACTTTCTTGAACAAAGTCCTCGGGCGTAAGAACTGTCAGATTAAAACGCTTGGCAATATTTATCAGTTTATCGTAGTAAGTGAAGTAAACCTCTTTAAAAGCGGTTTCATTCCCTTTTTTCAAACTAAGAATAAACTTTTTATTGTCCATAACGAAAATATCGCGACTTGTTTAACTAATAACAACTCATTGGTCTTACTATTATTGCATTCAAAAAACACGAACTTGATATCAAGAATGTAATAAGTTACAAAGAACCGTAATTTAATTTTATATTTTGACGCTGTTATTGGAAAATGTTACAGAAAATCGAGTTCTTTTTTATTTCTAATAAAAAGTATTGGCAGCAAGTTATTGATTACCTATTTCTCAGCATCAATATCTTCGACAGCAGAAATTTGGTCCAGTATATTGGTCTGGTTAGGCGAAATGTAGTTTTTTACTTCAGCGGGAGTTTCTTTCTTAAAGAGAAGATCCAATGCATTGTAAAGTTTTAATAAAACATCTTTGTCTTCTTTTGCAATATCTAAGGCAGTATTAAAATTAAAAACATAATTATTCGAATTGCGTACTTCTACTTTGATTGTTTTAGATGTGATCTTAAATTTTACTATGTCCATATGTTATAAAATTACCTCTGCAAAATAACTATTTTAATGGCAGTTTTTATGGTTATTTTTTTGATTTTTTAATTACAAAGAATTTTTATTTTCTTGTTTTAATTTTAGCAATACTTCCATTGCTTTTAGAGCGTCATTTTTATCAATAAATATATGGTCGTGTAAATAGGCAGCAACTACATTGCAGCTAATATTGGCATTTCCTAGTGCCTGAGAAAATGCAGCGGTCAAACCTACAGCAGCTAAAGAAGAATGAACTTCTAAAGTAATCCAAGAAGCGATGTAGGAGAAAGTAAGATTAAGCTCTTCTGCAAAACGCTTTTCTAGGACAACAGTAATTCCTTCTTTCTCTTTAAATAGAAACAAAATTTTTGAAAAGGCGATATGGTCTATAGAATCTACTTTTGTAAAAACATATTCTCCTGCATTAAGAACAGGATTAAGATTCTCTAGAATAGTGTTTAAATTTATTTCGCCTTCCATAAAATTAAGACTCTTTTTTTTATAAAATAATAAAAAACCCTTAAACATTTCTGTTTAAGGGTTTTACCTTTTTTGTAGCGAGGACGGGAGTTGAACCCGTGACCTCAGGGTTATGAATCCTGCGCTCTAACCAACTGAGCTACCTCGCCTGGACTGCTATCATGAATTCCTGATTGCGGGTGCAAAGATAGAAATAATATTAAAGCGTACAAGAATAATTTGAAGAAAAAAAAATATTTTTAAAAACGCATTGTTTTTGGACATATATTCTTATATTTCGAAAAAATTAAAAGTAGCACATGGATTCAAAAATACGTTACGAAATCGAGTTTCCGATCAATTCTTCGCCGCAATTATTGTATCAATATATATCAACTCCGTCAGGTTTATCAGAATGGTTTGCTGACAATGTTAATTCAAGAGGTGAATTTTTTACTTTCATCTGGAATGATTCGCAGGAAAAAGCACGCTTGGCTTCAAAAAAAACAGGAGAAAAAGTTAAGTTTAAATGGGTAGATGAGAGCAGTAAGGATACTGAATACTTTTTCGAACTTCATATTTTAGTCGATGAATTGACTAAAGACGTTTCGCTCATGGTAGTTGATTTTGCTGATAAAGAAGAAATCGGCGAAGCTAAACAATTGTGGGAGAATCAAATCTCAGATCTAAAACATCTTATAGGATCTGTTTAGTAAAAGTCTATTTTATACCTTATATTTGCCCTGAACAAAATTCAGGGTTTTTTTATGATTAATTTTAACGGAAACATAGCGCAGGAAGATAGTAATATATTAACTCAAAATCGCGCTTTTCTATACGGTGACGGCATTTTTGAAACAGTAAAAATAATCAATGGAAAAATCTTGTTTCTTGAAGATCATTATTTTAGATTAATGGCTTCTATGCGCGTGGTTAGAATGATGATTCCAATGAATTTTACAATGGAATATTTCGAAGAGCAAATCCTTAATTTAGTAAAAGAGCAAGGTATTTCCTCTTCGGCTAGAGCTAGAATTACTGTTTTTAGAAATGACGGAGGTTTATATCTTCCTAAAACCAATGAAATTTCTTTTTTAATCAAAGCAGCGCCACTTGAAAACACTTCCTACGCAGTTAATACAAACGAATATGAAGTAGATTTATATAAAGATTTCTATGTAACGAAACAATTATTATCGTCTCTTAAAACGACTAATAAGATGATTCATATTACAGGAAGTATTTACGCCCACGAAAATGATCTTGCCAATTGCCTTTTGCTAAATGACAGCAAAAATGTGGTAGAAGCACTTCAAGGGAATATTTTTATGGTAACAGGAAAAAAACTAATAACGCCTCCAGTTTCAGAAGGTGCTTTAAACGGAATAATGCGTAAACAAATTTTGGCATTAGCCAAGAAAGTAGAAGGCATAGAAGTTTCTGAGGAAATAATTTCACCGTTTGATCTTCAAAAAGCAGATGAATTATTCCTGACAAATGTAATCATGGGAATACAGCCGATAACCAAATATCGAAAAAAGGAGTTTAAAACTAATCTGGCTCATTTATTAGTGCAGAAATTAAATGAATCCATTTCTGAAAATTAATTCAGATATGGATTTTCTGGTGCGTTAGACCAAATAAGGTAGTCGCCTCCAAGTTCTATAATCTGCTCTTTCCAAAAATGGGTAGTAGATTTACCGATAATTTTATTCTTGTAATTATTATCAGCAATAATCCAAGAGTTTCCCTGCATCTCATTTTCAAGCTGATTTTCGTCCCAGCCAGTATAGCCTAAGAAAAAACGAATATTATTTTTGCTAATAGATCCGTCATTTATTAAGTCTTTGGTTGACTCAAAATCACCTCCCCAATAAATTCCATTAGAAATCTCAACACTGTTTGGGATTAATTCTGGAATATTATGAATGAAATAAAGGTTGTCTTGCTCTACAGGGCCTCCGTTATATATCTTGAAGTTGGCTTCAATTTCAGGTATTAAATCATTAATAGTATATTTTAATGGTTTATTAATGATAAAACCTATTGATCCTTCTTTGTTATGGTCTGCTAATAAAATTACCGATCTGTTAAATGATAAATCTCCAATTATTGAAGGCTCGGCAATAAGCAGGTGTCCTTTTTTTAATTTTTCTGAAATCATACGGTTACAATTTTTATTAAATTTAATCATAAAAAAATTAAAATCACAAAAAAAATCGTTAAACCGCATAAAAAAACCTTCCACAAGGAAGGTTTTAATTATATTATAAGTTTAGAGAACTTTCTTACTTAGTTCACTGCACCTTCTAATTCAGCACCAGCTTTGAATTTTACAACATTTTTAGCTGCGATCTTGATAGTTTTTCCTGTTTGAGGGTTTCTACCGTCTCTAGCAGCTCTTGAAGATACTGACCATGATCCAAAACCTACTAATGAAACTCTTCCACCTTTTTTCAAAGTAGTTCCTACATTACCTAAAAAAGACTCTAAAGCTAATTTCGCCGCAGCTTTTGTGATTCCTGCATCAGCAGCGATAGCATCGATTAATTCTGATTTGTTCATAATAATTAGTTATTAATTGTTGGTTAAAAAAAATTGTTAATACACAAATTTAGTAGGAAATCCGTTGCGTGCAAGTGTTTTCTTTAATTTTAGCAAAAATTGTTGATAACTTGCTTTTTTTGTTCATAAAGAGTGTTGTTTATCGATCAAAAACAGGTGCAAACCCCTGTTTTACTGACCTTAATACACTTTTGCAACATCTGAAAAACTGACTCCATTTAATATTTCTGAAGCTAGCATTCTCTTTTTTCCTGGAAATTGTAGACTTAATAACTGAATAAAGCCATCTTTTATTGCAATCTTGATTTCTTTTTTAGTACTAATTAATTTTCCAGCCTCGTAAGAATGGGGTTCCGAAATCAATTTTGCCTCGTATATTTTAATGTTCAGCTCTTCATTTTGATCCTTTAAAAAACACCAAGAAGCAGGATACGGACTCAAGCCTCGAATTAGATTATTGATTTCTGCTCCAGATTTTGTCCAGTCTATTTTGCAGTTTTCTTTATTCAATTTATAAGCAGTTTTGATTTCTGCATTATCTTCTTGAATAGTAGTAGTTACATTTCCGTTTTCAATAACTTTCAAAGTATCAATTACGGTAGAACTTCCTAAATGCATTAATCTATCGTGTAATTGTCCTGCATTTTCTTCTGGCTCAATCGCGATTTCAGAATTTTAAAATCATGGCGCCAGTATCGATTTTGTCATCAATAAAGAAAGTTGTAACACCAGTTTTAGTTTCTCCATTAATAATCGCCCAGTTAATAGGAGCAGCACCACGATAATTTGGAAGTAAGGAAGCGTGAAGATTAAATGTTCCTAAGCTTGGCATTTCCCAAACTACTTTTGGCAGCATTCTAAACGCAACTACAATTTGTAAATTGGCATTTAAAGCTTTCAATTCTGCTAAGAAATTTTCGTCTTTTAAATTAGTTGGCTGTAATAAGTTCAAATTGTTGGCAAGCGCGTATTCTTTTACAGCCGAATATTTTATTTTTTGTCCGCGTCCTGCTGGTTTATCTGCAGCTGTTATTACGCCGACAACATCATAGTTGTTTTTTATAATGGTATCCAAAATGCCTACAGCAAATTCTGGAGTTCCCATAAATATAATTCTCAATTTCTCCATTATGATTTTAAAGTGTATTTATTATTCGCTTGTATGATAATATGATTGTTTTCGAGTAATTCCTGAAGAGCCGAAATAATGTCTTTGGTGTCCATTTTTATTTGGTTTTCAATTTCTCTCGAAGTCAAAGAAGCAGTTTTGAGTAAAGATAGAATCTTGTCAGCAATAGAATCGGCTTCTGTTATTTTTCCTTTTTGGGTAATGCAGTACGAACAAATACCGCAGTTTTCATTCGTTTCTTCACCAAAATAATCCAAAACCAATCTGTTTTTACAGGTTTTAGAATCTTTTATATAATGCAAAACAGACATAAGCTGTTCTTTTTTTACTTGATTTTGTTTTTCTAAATATTTCGAAACTCTATTTATAGTATGATCGTCTTCGCGGACTTCATTAAATAATATAGTAGCGTCGTTGTTTTTAGACTTGTATTCTATAATTTCTTTTTCTTTTAATTTTTCTAAAAGTGCTGTAACCTGCTCTTCAGAGCGATTCGATTTTTTAGCAATCAATCCCAGATTCAGGTTTGTTTTTACCTCATATACTCCTGGATAAGTTCGCAAAATTGCCAATATAATTTCCTCGTCATTAGGATTCAAACTCATGTATCGAATAACTTCTTTGGATTCAATCAAAAACTGAATATTGATTTTTTCCGAGAATTCCTGAGACATGGTAATAATTCCCTGCTGATTCAAAAATTGTAAAGCATTGTATGTTTTAAGGGTAGGGAAGTCGTACTTATTACAAAAATGATTCAGTTTAAACGAAAAAGAATCATCTAAACCTTCTCCGTAAGCAATTTGAAAATAGTTGCAAAGTTTGACATACATTGTTTTTAGAAACTTCTTGTCGGGAAGAATACTTAAAAACTGCTGCTCCGTTTGTGTTGCATCAGAATTATTGTAGAGTAAAACCGAAAAAGCTTTTTCGCCATTTCGTCCCGCTCTTCCAGATTCTTGGTAATAATTTTCTAAATTTTCTGGAAGCTGGGTATGTATAACGGTTTTAACATTGTCTTTGTCAATTCCCATTCCAAAAGCATTCGTAGCCACGATAACCTGCGCTTGCTCCGACATCCATAACTGCATGTTTTTGTCTTTTTCTTTAGACGAAAGTCCGCCGTGATAATACGTCGCCGTAAAACCTAGAGATTGCAATTGCGAAGAAATGTTCAAACAAGACTTGCGGTTTCTGACGTATATTATAGAGGGCTGCGGATTTTTTTTCAGAATTTGTTCCGTACGGTATAATTTATCTTCGACTTCAAAAACCATGTAAGCAATATTTTTTCGCTCAAAAGATTGTTGAAAATGTCTCGGATTTTTTAATTCTAACTGCGTTCTAATATCTTCAATAACTCTCGGAGTTGCTGTTGCGGTCAAAGCTAAAAAAGGAATTTTAGGAAAGAATTTCTTCAATTCCGAAATTTTAAGATATGCCGGCCTAAAATCGTGACCCCACTGCGAAACACAATGTGCCTCATCAATAGCGATTAAATTTATAGGAAGATTTTTGATTCGCTCCAAAATCCAATCCGATTGTAAACGCTCTGGCGAAAGATAAAGGAATTTATAATTACCAAACTGGCAGTTGTCCAAAAGATCTATGATTTCTTCAGTATGAATACCTCCTGTAAGAGCAATCGCTTTAATTTCCCGCTTCTGCAAATTCATTACCTGATCTTTCATCAAGGCAATAAGAGGAGAAATTACCAAGCAGATTCCTTCCTGCATCATCGCGGGCACCTGAAAACAAATTGATTTTCCGCCCCCGGTCGGAAGTACGGCAAAAGTATCCTGTCCTTCAAGAACAGAATCGATAATTTCTTTTTGCAACGGTCTAAAACTGTCGTGTTTCCAGTATTTTAGAAGAATATCCTGTGCTCCGAGCATTGCTTTAGTTTTAAAGTTAAAAATTCAGAAAACAGGTTCTAGTTTTACAGCTAAAAACGCGTCGCTAAATTTTATCTAAGATATAAAGAATTCTGTTTTCAACCGTATCTTTTGGAACTTCAATCAATTCGTAACCATATTTTTTATAGGTTTCAATAAGATGTTCCTGAATTTTAACCGCTTGTTCAAAATTTTCGTAACGCTCTGTATCACTTTGGTAAATTTCTTCCCAAGGCGGCAGAATAAAAGTTTTAGAATATTTATAATCCTCACAAGCCTTTGTAAAACGCTCTGGATATTCATCTCCAATATAATCCATGTAGGCTACAACATCGGGAATTCCTCTGTCTATAAAAACTACATTATCAGGTTCTTCAAGAGCATTTTGGTATTGTTCGATGCGGCCTTCCAGAAGCATTTCGCTAAACAAAAGCGGTTGTTCTAAAAACAGTTGTTCGATACCTTCCTGCTGCGCTTTCATGGTTACCTGTCTAGAGATTTCAGGATAGCAGCAAAAGCCACGAGCTACCAATTCGTTAATAAGTGTTGATTTTCCAGTACCAGGACCGCCAAGTAAGACTATGATTTCTTTTTGCACTATTCTAAAAATAAAGCGCAAATTTACCTAAACTTATTCGTAATTAAAAAGAATATTTATCAGAAACGAAAGATTTGATATTTTGATAAATAAAAGTTCTTATTTTTAAAGTCCCCATAGTGACGATATATTTATAGAAAATATACACTATAAATATAAAGCTCCAGCGGAGCGACATAATTTTAATAGTTTAGATGTCGCTCCGCTGGAGCTTTTGATTGGTGTGAGAATTGAATTTGCTATACATATTTTGCTCCGCTGGAGCAATTTTTAGAAAGGGGGCTTAAAACTGCTTTATCCTCTTCCTGAGATGTTTAAATCTGAATAATTGTGTTTTGTTAAGTTGATTTTTAAACTAATATTGCAATTTCCGCCGTCACTCATATCTATTAAATCATATTGGAATGTTTTATTCAAATCATAATCTTTACAATAACAATTAATTCGAATTTCCTTTTCTTGTTTTTCATTTAAAACAACAATGCATTGTTTTAGATATTGATCTATTTTTTTAAGTTTTGCACTGTTTTCTAAAAAGCATTTTTTTAAAATTTCATCCAATTCAATTAATTCCTTTTCATTTAAATCTGAAGGCTTTAGTCTTTTTGATTTTTCGAAGTATCTTTCATGAAATTTTTGTTCAAAACTAAAAAAAGAGTAATCACTGTACTTTTTTAGGTTTAAATTGCTTTTTGTTTGAAAGAGATTTTTTTTGATTTCAATTTTTAGAGGGAAATCACCATCAATAAATTCAATAAAATTGTTTTTTATAACTGCTTTTTTACTTCCATTATATCTAAAACGTGTATGGCTGAAATAAATGGTGTCATTTTTTGCATAACAAAAGTCATCGAATTTTTCAAATTTTTGATGATTTAGATCTTTTTCTTCTATAGTAAAAACATAAGAACTGTCAGAGAAGAATTGGAATTTAAAACTAGACTTTTTAATATGATCAAATTTGTTTACAGCAGAGATTTGTTCAATTTTGCTAGCGTCTTTTTTGGGATGGCCTACATTGTTTTTACATCCAAAATTTAATGCTAAAATAAACGACGCCAATATAATTTTTAAGCTCATAAATTTTTGTTATTACTCACAAAACAAATATCCGCCAGAACCTTTTCCTTTTTTAGAAGGCACAATCAAATGCGATTGAAACTTTTTACCGTTTAAAACATCATTCACAAAATCAAGAACATACTGCTGTCCTTCATGGAAAAGATAGCCGGAGAATTCGTGTCCGCCCTCACAAAAAGTAATTAGTTCAACATCTTTATGTAAATCCTGCATATGATTGTAAACGGCATAAGAACCAAAAAGAATCAGCCAGCCCGAAGCATTTGTCGGGCACGAGCGATGCGAACCAGCATTATACGGAACCGTATCGTCATTACTTCCATGCGCTAATAACATGGGAATTGCTTTTTCTTTTGTAATTAAATTAATATCCTGAATTGCTCCCGAGCCTCCAATAAAACCTTTGTATTTAAAATTTTCAGGCAGATTGTTTTTATATAAATTCATTAATTTATAATCCCAGAAAGAAGCATGAAATCCAATTTCTGCACCCGCGCTGATTCCAGAAATAAATATTTTAGAAGTATCCAGATTGTATTTATCGGCATTTTCGATTAAATAACCAGTCGCCTGCCACATATCGCTCACGCCAATTTGGATTGCTTTTATTTTTTCGGTTAAAGTTCCTTTACATCCAAAATCTTTTCCTTTCATATATAAACTGTACGAAATGCTGGCAACGGCATAGCCATTTTGAGCCATAAATTTGCCGAACTCTTTTTCGCTTGTACGCTCTCCGCCAGAAAATCCACCGCCAAAAGCGAATAGGATCAACGGAATTTTTTCATTAGATTTTTTCTTCGGCAGATATAAATCTAAGTCTAGTTTTAAAGTATCGTTCTGGAAATAAGTCAGCGTTTTGATTTCTTGCGCTTTAATGTTGGAAAAAGTACAGATTGTAAAAAGGAAGAAGATGATTTTTTTCATTGTAAGGTATTTTAATTTTGCAAAGTCGAAGAGTTGCGAAATATTTCAAATATAAAGTTTTGTCAAGAATTTTGCGAATTTTTGCGAATTTAAATTGTAAAAGCAGTCAAAAACTAGTGCGATTTAATCAAGAGATTTGCAATAATATAATTAGTGTAAATTAGTGAATTTGGTGGCGAAAAAACAGCTGTCTTTACAATAGAAAAAATCTAAAATCTAAAATCTAATATCTGAAATCAAAAACGTATATTTGCGTTTATTTTTAATTACGAATGGAGAACGATAAAGAAAAAAATACCGCCGAATTTTACGAAAGATTAAAATTAGAGCTAGATAACGCAAACACTTGGCCAGCAGAATATTTGTATAAATTTATTGTGCCATCTGTTGCGGATAATGTGGAGCGAGTTGAAAAAGCTTTTGATAGAATGGGAGCGGTTATTAAAACAACAAAATCTAAAACGGGTAAATTTACCAGCGTTTCTGTAGATGTTACTATGAACAGTTCAGATGATGTGATTAGTAAATATAAAGAAGTTTCTACAATAGAAGGTATAGTTTCATTATAACTTATGGTCGAAAAATATAAAAAAGAAGTCGCAAATGACGTTGTTTTTAACTTAGAATATAATTCTGAAAGACAGCGTTTGATTATTCCGGAATATGGTCGTCATTTACAAAAATTGATCGATCAGGCTACCGCAATAGATGATGATGAAACACGCAATAAAGCGGCGAAATATATCATTCAGGTTATGGGAAGTTTGAATCCGCATTTGCGCGATGTACCAGATTTTCAACATAAACTTTGGGATCAGCTTTTTATAATGTCTGATTTTAAACTGAATGTAGAATCGCCATATCCTATTCCGTCAAGAGAAGTTTTGGAACTAAAACCAGATGTGCTGCAATATCCGCAGAACTTTCCAAAATACAGATTTTATGGTAACAATATCAAATACATGATCGATGTTGCTAATAAGTGGGAAGATGGAGAAATGAAAAATGCATTGGTTATGGTAATTGCCAACCACATGAAAAAATCTTTCTTAAGCTGGAACAAAGACACAGTCAAAGATGATGTGATTTTTGAGCATTTATATGAATTGTCTGGTGGAAAAATAAACTTGCTTCACAGCACAGAAGAATTGTTGAACACAACAGATTTAATGCGTACCAACAAACGTATGTCTAATAAAACAGCATCTGTTGGACAGCCAAAAATTCAAAACAACAAAAACAATAAAGGAGGCCAAAAAAAAACATTTCAAAAAAACAATAATCAAAAATAGAAGAAGTTGCTAAGATACTAAGCGTCTAAGTTGCTAAGATTTTAGCTAAACCTTAGAACCTCAGAATCTCAGAACCTTAGAACCTTAAAAAAAATCTATGGGAATTTTTAAAATCGAAGGAGGAACTCCTTTAAAAGGAGAAATCACTCCGCAAGGAGCAAAAAACGAGGCATTACAAATTTTATGTGCCGTGCTTCTAACGGGGGATAAAGTAAAAATTAATAATATTCCCGATATTATTGACATCAATAAATTAATCACTCTATTGGGTAATTTAGGGGTTAAAATTCAACGTAACGAACCAGGTTCTATCACATTTCAAGCCGATGAAGTTAATGTTGGATATTTAGAAACCGAAGCTTTCAAAAAAGAAGGTGGAGCGCTTCGTGGTTCTATTATGATTGTTGGACCGCTTTTGGCTCGTTTCGGAAAAGGTTATATTCCAAAACCAGGAGGAGATAAAATTGGCCGTCGTAGATTAGATACACACTTTGAAGGTTTTATTAACCTTGGAGCAAAATTCAGATATAACAGAGAAGATCATTTTTACGGAGTAGAAACTCCCGAAGGAGGACTTCAGGGAACAGATATGCTTTTAGACGAGGCTTCTGTAACCGGAACGGCAAACATTGTAATGGCTGCTGTTTTAGCAAAAGGACAAACTACAGTTTACAATGCTGCCTGCGAACCCTATTTACAGCAGTTATGTAAAATGCTAAACTCTATGGGTGCTAAAATCACTGGAGTTGGTTCGAACTTATTGACTATTGAAGGTGTTGAAAGTCTTGGCGGATGCGAACACACTATTCTTCCGGATATGATCGAAATTGGTTCTTGGATTGGTCTTGCGGCTATGACAAAAAGCGAAATCACGATCAAAAATGTAAGCTGGGAAAATTTAGGTTTGATTCCGAATACATTTAGAAAATTGGGAATTACAATTGAAAAACGTAACGATGATATTTACATTCCAGCTCACAAAGATGGCTATGAAGTAAAAACAGATATCGACGGTTCTATTTTAACAATTGCAGATGCACCTTGGCCAGGTTTTACGCCTGACTTATTAAGCATCGTTTTGGTTGTGGCAACTCAAGCAAAAGGAGATGTTTTAATTCATCAAAAAATGTTCGAAAGCCGTTTGTTCTTTGTGGATAAGTTAATCGATATGGGAGCGAAAATCATGTTATGTGACCCGCATAGAGCTGTGGTTATGGGGCATAATTTTGAATCTCAATTGAAAGCAACAACTATGTCATCTCCTGATATTCGTGCGGGAATTTCATTATTGATTGCGGCGCTTTCTGCAAAAGGAACAAGTACGATTCAAAATATAGAACAAATTGACCGTGGATACGAGCGTATCGACGAGCGTTTAAGAGCAATCGGTGCAAAAATCGTGAGAGCTTAAAAAGAAAGTTAGCCGCAAATTCACGAATTTAAATCTTCAAAAGATTATCAAATATTCGTGAATTCGCGGCGAAAAAAATAGTCTAAATGACAAATGAACAAAAAGCTATAAAAGCTACTCTATTTAGTATAGCTGGAAATACCTGCCTGGCCCTAGTAAAAGGTCTCGCAGGTTTTTTTGGCAATTCATACGCCTTGATTGCAGATGCCATCGAATCGACTACGGATATATTTTCGTCTTGTCTGGTGTTATTCGGAATCAAATATTCTAACAAACCGGCAGATGAAAATCATCCATACGGGCACGGTCGTGCAGAACCTTTAATTACATTTTTGGTGGTCGGATTTTTAATTACTTCGGCAACAATTATTGGTTATGAAAGTATTGCCAATATTGGCACTTCACACGATTTACCTAAATCTTGGACATTATATGTTTTAGGAGCCATTATTGTCTGGAAAGAATATTCTTTTCGTTTGGTAATGAAACGAAGCAGACAAACAAATAGTTCGTCATTGGCTGCTGATGCTTGGCATCATAGAAGTGACGCTATAACTTCTGTAGCCGCGTTTATCGGAATTTCGATTGCGCTTATTATGGGAAAAGGCTACGAATCTGCAGATGATTGGGCAGCACTTTTTGCTGCGTTTTTTATTCTGTATAACAGTTATAAAATTTTCAGACCTGCGCTTGGCGAAATCATGGATGAAAACCTAAATGATGATTTAGTAGAAGAGATTCGCGTAGTATCTTTGACAGTTCCCGGCATCTTGGGAACAGAAAAGTGTTTTATTCGTAAAGCAGGAATGCGCTATCACGTAGATTTGCACGCAATAGTTTCAGCGTGCAATTTCAGTAAAAGAAGGACATGATTTATCACACCAATTACAAGATACATTAAAGGAGCAAATTCCACAGTTAGGAAATGTTTTAATCCATATAGAGCCAGATGATTATCATTGTTAAAAGGTTCAAAGTTGCAGAGGCGCAAAGGTTCAAAGGCTTTGCTTCTAAGATAAAATTTTAAAAATACGTTTATTCTTTAAAAGAGTCAATGGGATTTTTTTATGCGCGTTACCTTTGGCCGGGCTATCCGCTATATCTTTTTGTTTTTAAAGAAAAAACAAAAAGGATATCGCTCCTATCCCTAACGCAATCTCTGGTAGTAAGAATTATTTTGTAATAAAGTAGTTGTCAGTTCAAACGTCCCGCGAATTCTCAAAGTAAATACCTTTGTACCTCTGAACCTTTGTAGCTTTGCACCTAATCTAAAACATTCAAAATCTTCAATCCAAACACAATACCATTTTGTTGAATGCCTCCTTGATAAGAATGTACGTAATCCACTCTAAACAATTTAAATTTACCGAAACCTAAATTATCCAAACCAACAGTGAATTCCGTATAAGGTTTTCGATCTGGAATCGCCAGTGAGTGAAAACCAATATTCATCGTAGATTTTAACAGATTTAGTAATGGAATCTTATTCATAATAAATCCTGTGTCATTGTGCTCTAGATGCATTTCAAAATAACTGTCATTTGTGCTATTGGCGTAGTATGGCATTAAATTAAAAACATTTAAGTAGCGGCCGCTTGTACCGATATGAGTTTGGTTTCCGTTGAAATGTCTGTAATCTATAAAAGAAATATTTTCGGCATTAAAGAATTTCCCGGCTCTAAAATTAGTGCCTAAAAGACCTTTATTTCCAAGTCGTAAATCATATTGTACAGAAGCACCGATTCTTTCAAATTCGTATTTCTTTTCGCTTGCAGCAAAAGCTTTTTCGAAACCTAAAACTACAGTCGGATATTTATCATCTTTAAAATTATATCTTCCGTCAGGTCTTGAAATATATTTATTTCCAAAGTTAATTCTGGCATTGAGACCAACTTTAAACAAATGATGCTGCTCAAATGGCGCAGCAGTAAAATCGTTTGGAGCAAGCGGATTGTTTGAAGAATATAAATCATCCCTTTTAAAGAAAGAATAATCAGTTGTATTGAAAAGAGGTTTTCGCTGTTCATAAGCCACTTTTGCAAACAGATTAACGCCATTTAAAACGTCTTGCGAATAATTTACCTGTGCATATTCTAAGTTATACAACTTCATATAATTGTCTTTAAAAAATAAAGAACTTATAGAATTGACCAATTTAGTAATAGGTTCAGCACTGTTAAACTGTGCAACTTTTGTCCCTCCCGTAACTCCCAATGTTGCATAATTTATATTGTTGAATTTATGACTAAATTGTCCAACAACTCTAAATCGATGATCTGAAAAACCATAATTGAAAGTAGTACCAATCGAAGTTGATTTTCCTTCTTCTTCATTTTCTTTTTTAAATGAAAAACCAGAATCCAAATTAAATCCCTGAACGGTATTAAAACTCAAAGAGGAAATATTCAGTAAACCTTGATAATTGAAAGAATATTTTTTGAACGTATTTTTATAGTCATAGCCCATTAAAATATCCCAAACTTTAAACTTATTATTTTTAGCATCAGTAGAATCCGTATATTTTTTTGATTTTCGAATTACTAAGAGGCTGTCTTTTTTACTATAATCAGTGCTTTCTTCAATAGTTAACGGAATTGGTCTGATTTCGTTCCAGAATGCATCATCTTTTTTATTGGCGTTTGCTTCAAAAGAAACAATTTCACTTCCAAAAGTTTTCTTCTCGAAAGAAGATGGAAATTCATAATTAGAATAAACATAATTGAAGTTTCCAGAAAATTTTACTCCAAAAATACCCGCATTAAACGAAAGTGTCTGTGCATTTTTAGACCAGATTTTATTTTTTGCATTATAACTAAAACTCTGTTTTAGATTCATTACTTCAGTAAATTCATTTTTCATGCGATAGCCTTTAATTTCTAGGTCTATAGCATAAATAGCAAAACTGTCATCAACAATATAAATGTAACCTTCAAACACAGGTTCTTTGTCGCGTTTTGGAGTCACTTTAATTTTATAAATCTGCTGCTTATTGTCGTCGTAAAAACTACTTTCGAGTTTATATTTGTAGTAATTAAAAGCATTATCTGCAATAGGAGAAATCATTTTAACGTCGAAGTCCAGAGCATTGTCATAAAAATCGTAAGTTGATAAAGCAGCAGTATTGTAGCTGTATCCACGATTGTTTCCTGAAATTTTCGAAGCTATAATTCTCTCCTTCAACTTCTCAGGTTTTTCAAAAGTAATTTTAGAAACAGTTTCAGATAAATATAAAATTCCTGTTCCGGTAGAATCTAAATTGGAAGCCATGTCCTCACCAAGATCAACTTTTTGACCTAAGATTTTTTTAGGAAGATCTTTAACCTTAAACATTCCTTTAGAATAAAAGTCGGCTGTGTATCTTCCTGTTTTATCGGAGTTTTCTTTTTTGTTGGCAATTGCACTTTTTATAATGGCATTTGCGGGATTGTTTTTAGGATCAATCACAACTTCGTTTAGAGAGAAGCTTTCTTCCTCCATTTTTATATCTAAAGTTGTATTTGAATCTGGAGAAATTGTGATTTTCTGTGTTTTAAAACCTAAATACTGAAAGACAATTCGGTTTTTACCAATTTCTTTAACCTGCAATTGGTATTTGCCTTGTTCATTCGAAGTGGTTCCTCGATAAGTCCCTTCTTCAAAAATAGAAACAAACGGGAGTGGATTTCCCTTTTCATCGGTTACAGTTCCTTTGATTTGGGCAAAATTGGAAATTGAAAAAATTAAAAAGGCAAATAATGTAAAGTTTTTCATGTAAGTGGTTTCTCTTACAAAAATAAAATAACTTGAAAATGAGCTTATTAATAATATGTTAAATTAAAGAGATTCAATTTTGTTTGCACTGTCAGGCTGAGCGGAGTCGAAGCCACTTCCTATACCCATACTGTGGTGATGATGTTTAGTTTAAAATTATAAAAACGACTGAATTGCCAACTCATAACTTTTCAACCCAAAACCTAAAATAACACCTTTAGCGTTTCCAGATAAATAAGATTGATGTCTGAAACTTTCGCGAGCATAAGTATTAGAAATATGAACTTCGATTACAGGAGTTGTCACAGCTTTCATCGCATCGCCTAAACCAATTGAGGTATGAGTGTAAGCGCCCGCATTTAAAATAATTCCGTCGTATGTAAAACCGCATTCTTGAATTTTTCCAATCAATTCTCCTTCAATATTACTTTGGTAATATGAAAGTTCAATATTTGGAAACTTTTGTTGCAGCGTCTCAAAATAATCTTCAAAAGTCTGGCTTCCGTAAACTTCTGGTTCGCGTTTTCCTAAAAGATTCAAATTGGGTCCGTTGATAATGCAGATTTTCATATTTATTTTTTTGTGTAATTATGTGTTGACATTGCCATTGATTTGCCATTGCCATTGAACTTTGTAAAAATAAAAAAACCGCTCCAATTAATAGAGCGGTTTTTATAAAAGTATGTGATATATTTTAGAACATGTATCCAGCTGAAAGTTGGAATACAGAGTTTTTAAAATCAGCTTCTTCTGAAATCTCAGTCAAACCTATTCCGTAGCGAGCTTGAACAAAAAGACCTCCAACAACTTTTAATCCTAAACCTGCGTTAAGAGAAAAGTCAAATGTTTTTGGATCTGCAACGTCAAATTCCTTTTTATTAGATACAAGGAATGAAGCTTGCGGGCCAAGTTCTAAACTAAGTGATTTAGTCATGTAGATTTTCGCCATTACAGGAATAGCGATATATCCCATTTCGTTTTTAAATTCTGAAACAGCATTTTTATAGGTAGCACCTTGTGTAGTGTACAAAAGCTCTGGCTGAATTGAGAATTTTTCTAATAATTTAAGTTCTGCTACAAGACCTGCATGGTAACTTGTAATACCTTCTTTGTCAACAGAAATTCCATCAAAGTCAGAACCTCCAGTTTGGTTCGCAAAGTTAACCCCTGCTTTAACCCCGATTTGTACAAATTGAGCGTTGATTGTAGCTGATGTTGCAATGAACAAAACAGCCGCTAAAAGTATTTTTTTCATAAAAAATGTTTTTAAAGTTTGGTATTTTAAACGTTATTTAAAATTCAAAACTACATATTTAGCATTTTATTGCCTTATATTTTGGATTAAATAATTAATAAAATTCCCACCGAAACTCATTTTTCTTAACAAAAAAACATTGAAAAGTCTTTTAGATACTTGATTATCAGATTTCTATTTAGTCCTTTTTTTCTGTCTTATTGTGATACTTTTTAAACTTATTGTGGATGATATTTTGTAAGTCTAATCTTAGTTTTGTGTTTTGTAATTAAAAAATATAAAACATGAAAAAATTAATTTTAGCTGCTATTGCAGTAATGGGATTTAGCGCTGCTAATGCACAAGATTCTGGGTCATATGGATTTTCTAAAGGAAACATTCTTTTAGAAGGTAATTTAGGTTTCTCAACAAACAATGACAAAAACACAGATGTTAAAACTAATTCTTTTGAATTTAATCCAAAGGCTGGTTATTTTTTAACAGATAAATTTGCTCTTGGACTTGATTTAGGGATTGGTTCTGATAAGAAAAAAGTAGCTGGAACAGATGCTGATAAAAACTCAAATTTCAATGTTGGAGTTTTTGGACGTTATTATTTCTTAGATCTTGGTCAAAGATTTAAAACTTATGCGGAAGCTGGTGTTGGATTAAATACCGGAAAAGAGGGTGAAGCTAAATATTCAGGAGTTGGAATTAATGCAGGATTGGGAATCAATTATTTTGTATCTAACAGTTTTGCAATTAATTTTGGATTAACTGATATTTTGGATTATGGTACTAATAAGTATAAAGGAGGTAAAGCGGTTTCTGATTTTAATGCAAATTTAAATGTTTTTAACAACTTCTTCAGTACTGCTACATTTGGTTTGACATATAAATTTTAATAAAAAATAATAAGTTAGTTTTTTTTAAGCCTTTCTCATCTGAGGAAGGTTTTTTTTCTTTATTCGCCCACAATTTAATTAAATATGTATGAAAGTTAATTTTAAAATACTAGTATTAGGAGTTATTAGTTCTTGTTTTTTAGCTTGTGATAATCATGATGAAAATGATAGAAAATCAAATGCTAATATAGATAAAGAATTAAAAGTAGATAATTTGTATGATGCTAATTCAAACTTGAAAAGAGAGTTTGGCAAAGCACTTATGAAATCATTAAATAAAAGTAAAGCATTAAGGAATTTGATTAAAAATGAATCTTTAAAGATGTTTGATAATGATTATGAAATTTTATACCAATTGATTAAAAATAAAGAACTTGAAAGCGGAAAAACTGTTAGGGAAATCATACTTGAAAATTTAAGTGACGAGGCTTTATTGAATAAAATTGAATTGAATAATCCCACACTTACGATCTTGGTTCCTAAATTACCTGAAAATTCATTTTCTGCAACTATATGGGATGCAGATAGTGAAATTCCAAAAGTCGCAATTAGATTAACAACAAGTAATGATGTACCATTAATAAATCAAGATGGAACTGAAGAAATCTTTAAAGCTGAATATACTCCTAGTTTTCCTGTAATTGTTTTAAAAGACAATGAAAGAATCATTTTAAGTAATAGTGCTACAGGAAAAAATATTAGAAGTAGTTTGGTTGCTAATATAAATGGTTTAGATTATAAATTTTTAGATGATTGTTTTGATGGATCAAAAAAAACTAAAAATGCAACAGCACGAACAGTTAATTCAAGCTTATTGGATGATAAAATAATCAACGCTTATAATATCTATACAGGAGCAGATGTTGATGGCTGGCAAAGAGATTATATTTATTATGGTATAACTCCAGGAACTCCAAAAGGGCCTTTTAAATATGATTTTCATGAAGCCATTAAATCATTTGCTTTATTAGGAGATCCAACTGCTGCTTATAATAAAATTGCTGATCAAACAGGAGATCCTAGATTACCAGAGCAAGTAGTCGGAAATGAAAACGGTCCCCTTACCCCTATTTCAACTTGGGCAGGAGGTAATTATGAGTTTAAAATTAGAATTATTATTAATGGTAAAAATGGTGTTGGTAGTGAAGTGATAAAATATTTTAATGCAACTGTAGAGGACTTATTTGATTTTACATATGTAAAAGGAGATAGAACTGGGTTTCTTAAATATTGGTATATTAGAGATATTAAAGGTTTAAAAAAGATGGATTTAAATATTCCAATATTCAGCTGGGATTTAGATCAATATGCATCTTCAATTAAGATCGATATTGAGGAAATTGATTTGACCGAAACTATAATATTAACGGAATCTAGAAGTGTTGAATATGCTTCTAATTTTGGAGTCGAATTAAGTGGTGGATATCAGGATTACATAAAAATTGGACTTAAATACGGAACAAGTCAGAAAGTTGTAAAAAATAGTGCAGTACAAAGAACATTTACTCAGGGTAACGATTTGCTTGGTGACGTAATTATTAATTTTGCGGATAATATAATAATTAACAAATTAGGAAATGAATATATAACTAGGGAATACAGTTCAGGGTTGTATTCTATAGCTGTCGAGCCAATTAGAGTACAATGATTATTGATTTGAAGCCTTTTCAGCAATGAAAAGGCTTTTTTCTTTCTGATTTTTTGAGAATTTAAAACAAATTTATTTTGAATTAACCATTTCTATATATACTATTTTATTTGTTAAATTCCAAATTAGTTTTTATGAAGAATATTTTTATATTTGATTATTAAAATTTAACCAAAACAAATTAAAATGAAGAAAATTATTTTAACTGCTATAGCGGTAATGGCATTTACATTTACTAATGCACAACAAACCAGATTTGGAGTAAAAGGAGGTCTTAATCTTTCGACGGTAGTTGGTGGAGATGTTGAAAATACTAAAACCTTTGTAGGTTTTCATGTTGGTGGATTTGCTGAAATCAATATTGTGGAGAAATTTTTTATACAGCCGGAGCTTTTGTTTTCTGCTCAAGGAACAAAAGTTGACGGTCCTTTTGAAGATGGGGATATTAAATTAAATTATTTAAATATTCCAGTATTGGCTAAGTATTACATTGTAGATAAAAAATTCAGTGTTGAAGCTGGTCCACAATTAGGAGTTTTGTTATCTGCTAAAGCTGAAGATACAGATATTAAAGATTTTACTAGATCAGTAGATTTTGGTTTCAATTTAGGAGCGGGATACAATTTTACAGATAATCTTTCTGTAGGTGTTCGTTATACTATCGGTTTATCTCCTCTTTCTGACGAAGACGTTGATAATGCAGATGATTATTATGACAGTGCAAAAAACAGCAATTTTGCTTTATCTTTAGCTTACAAGTTTTAATAATTTCGAATAAAATATTTGAAAAGACCTTCCCGAAACGGAAGGTTTTTTTATGTAGAAAAATCACTTACTTTGTAAATATGAATTGGAGCAGATACATAAAAGATTATCAGTCGTATTTGAGGATAGAAAGAGGTTTGTCGAAAAATACAATTGAAAACTACGGATTTGATATTGAGCGGTTATGCCTTTTTTTAAAAACCAATCAAATTGATGTTTCTCCAATAAAAATTTCAGACGAAACATTACAGCAGTTTATATATTCTGTAGCAAAGGAAGTAAATCCGAGATCGCAGGCACGTATCATTTCGGGATTAAAAAGCTTCTTTAATTATCTTGTTTTTGAGGATTATCGAAATGATAATCCGTTAGAATTAATCGAAGCGCCAAAGACTGGTCGTAAATTACCTGATACTTTATCACTTCAAGAAATCGATGCGCTTATTGAAACTATAGATTTGAGCAGCAATGAAGGTGAAAGAAATAGAGCAATGCTTGAAACTCTTTACGGATGCGGACTTAGGGTTTCTGAGTTGATCTCGCTTAAAATTTCTGATTTGTTTTTTGATGAAGGTTTTATAAAAATTACCGGGAAAGGAAATAAAGAAAGATTTGTTCCAATTGGTCCATTGACTCAAAAATATATTGATATTTATAAAAATTCTGTTCGTTCGAATTTAAATATTAAAAAAGGAGCAGAAGATACTTTGTTCTTGAATAGAAGAGGAAATCAATTGACTAGAGCTATGGTTTTTACAATTATTAAAGATCTAGCTCAGAAAATGGGATTAAAGAAAAATATCAGTCCTCATACACTGCGCCATTCTTTTGCAACACATTTACTGGAAAATGGTGCAGATTTAAGATCCATTCAATTAATGCTGGGTCACGAATCAATCACAACAACAGAAATTTATGTTCATTTAGATCGCAGCTTTTTAAAAGAAGTGATGCATAGTTTTCATCCTAGAAAATAATTTTATCATTATTGCGTTTATTTTGTCGTAAAAATTAATATATTGTGTTAAATTTTTGTTTTAATAAAAACAATTTAGCCTCATTTTGTGATTTTAATTTGTTTTTTTTAGAATAAAAAGTATGAATATTTTATTTACATAAAAAGAAGTATATGGTTTTTGATTTATATGGAAATGACGATTGCTTAGAGGTAAATAATTTTTATAAGAAATTGTTGGCTGAGATGCCTGATTTGCTTTTTCAGTTTATTATTGATACTGATAATAATTATTCATTTCCTCTTGTAAGTAAGTCAGCTGATGAAATATTTGAACTTTCTGCATTAGATTTTACTGATGATATAAAATTTATAATTTACGATCGAATTGTACCACAAGACCGTGATTATTTTTTTCAGTCTTTGGTCAAAGCTAGGAGAGAAATAAAACCATGGGAAATTGAGTTTAGAGCAGTTTTGCCTAAAAAAGGAATTCGCTGGTTTAAAATAACTTCGAAAACAGAATCGACTATAGATGGTAAAGTGATCTTTTATGGTCATGTTTCGGATATTACAGAGTTAAAAGATAAAGAAGAAAAACTTCGCATATCTGAAGAACGCTTTCAATTTGCTCTCGATGCTTCAACTGCGGGCATTTGGGATTGGGATATGGTGACTAATAGTGTTTTTTATTCCTCTTTATCGCTGAAAATTTTAGAATTAGAATCTACTGATATTTTTGATGATCCGGAACGCTGGGATAAAATTGTGCACCCTGATGACCTTCCGAAATATTACTCGGATATTCAGGAACATTTTGATAATAAGATTCCGTATTATGAAAATTACCATCGCGTAATGACTTCAAGTGGTAATTACAAATGGATTTTAGACCGCGGGAAAGTGATTAAAAGGGATGAAAATGGAAAACCGTTGCGTGTAATTGGAACACATACGGATGTTTCTGCTCAAAAAGAAAAGGAGCTAGAACTAATAAAAACGATGAAACTATACAGCGACCAAAATAGTCGTTTGTTGAATTTTTCGCATATTGTTTCACACAATTTAAATACTCAGGCTGGAAATATAAAATCGATCCTGGATTTTATTGATGCCGATGTAAATAAACAAACAGTCGAAGAAATGCTGGAGCATTTGCGTACTGTTTCTAATGATTTGAATGAAACAATTTCAAATCTTACACAGATTGTAAAAACGCAGAGCAACATCAATATTGCAGTTGTACCGCTAATGTTGTGTGAGTATATCGAAAAAACAATTTCGACTATTAAAGGTTATGATAAACAGCGTAAAGTGACAATTATAAACAATGTGCCGAAATATTTGACGATTAATTTTAATCCGGCTTACATGGAAAGTGTTTTATTGAACTTTACAACAAATGCAATTAAATATGCGCATCCAGATCGTGATCCAGTAATAACTTTTGATTTTGCTATAGAGCCAGAAGGGTTTAAATCTCTTAAAATTACAGATAACGGACTTGGAATTGATTTAAAGTTATACGGAGATTTATTGTTTGGAATGTATAAAACTTTTCACAAACATGACGAAGCACGTGGAATTGGACTTTATATTACAAGAAATCAAATAGAAGCGATGAAAGGAACAGTTTTAGTAGAAAGTGAAGTGGGAGTAGGAACGAGCTTTAAAATTGTTTTTAATGATGTTTAAGATTGAAATAAATGATAAAAAAGAAAGGCTGTCGTAATCGACAGCCTTTCTTTTTTATATATAATCCTTTCTTTTCTGTTATTTCGCAATATTTACAGCCCTAGTTTCTCTAATAACTGTAACTTTTACTTGGCCAGGATAAGTCATTTCTGTTTGGATTTTTTGTGAAATCTCGAAAGATAAGTTTGCGGCATTGTCATCTGAAACTTTTTCACTTTCTACAATTACACGAAGCTCTCTACCTGCTTGAATTGCATAAGCGTTTTTAACACCGCTGAATCCGTAAGCTACATCTTCAAGATCTTTCAAACGTTGGATGTAAGAATCCAATACCTGACGTCTTGCACCTGGTCTTGCTCCAGAAATAGCATCACAAACTTGGATAATCGGCGATAATAAAGATTTCATTTCGATCTCGTCGTGGTGAGCTCCAATCGCATTACATACTTCTTCTTTTTCACCATATTTTTCAGCCCACTGCATACCTAAAAGTGCGTGTGGTAAATCGCTTTCTGTATCTGGCACTTTTCCAATATCGTGTAGTAAACCTGCTCTTTTAGCTAGTTTTACATTCAATCCTAATTCTGCAGCCATGATACCGCAAAGTTTAGAAACCTCTCTCGAGTGTTGTAGTAAGTTTTGTCCGTAAGAAGAACGGTATTTCATTCTACCCACAACTTTGATTAATTCTGGGTGTAAACCGTGAATTCCTAAGTCGATTACCGTACGTTTTCCAACCTCAATAATTTCGTCGTCGATTTGTTTTGCTGTTTTAGCAACAACTTCTTCGATTCTCGCTGGGTGAATACGTCCGTCAGTTACTAATTTGTGCAATGACAAACGAGCAATTTCTCTACGCACAGGATCAAAACAAGAAAGGATAATAGCTTCTGGTGTATCGTCAACAATGATTTCAACTCCAGTTGCAGCTTCAAGAGCTCTAATATTACGTCCTTCACGACCAATAATTCTACCTTTTACATCATCAGATTCGATATTGAAAACAGAAACGCAATTTTCAACTGCTTCTTCAGTTCCAACTCTTTGGATAGTGTTGATGATAATTTTCTTAGCTTCTTGTTGTGCAGTAAGTTTAGCCTCTTCAATTGTTTCTTGAATATGAGACATTGCTTTAGTTTTAGCTTCAGCTTTTAAACCTTCAACTAATTGTTCTTTTGCTTCTTCAGCAGAAAGACCAGAAATTACTTCAAGTTGCTGTAATTGGCTTTTGTGAAGTTTATCTACTTCAGCTTGTTTTTTGTCTAAAATTTCAATTTTATTATTGTACTCAGCAGTTTTAGCTTCAAAGTCATCGTTTACTTTTTTAGCTTTAGAAAGTTCATTTGAAACTTGAGATTCTTTATCACGTACGCGTTTTTCTACTTCAGCAACTTTTTTATCTCTTGCTAAAATAACTTGTTCGTGTTCTGATTTTAATTCGATAAAGCGTTCTTTTGCCTGAAGAATTTTATCTTTTTTAATATTTTCAGCTTCTAAATTAGCGTCTTTTAAAATTGAAGCTGCTTCTTTTTTAGCGTTTTTAATTAGGTTTGAAATATTACTTTTCTCGATAATTTTAGCTATTGCGAATCCTGCTGCAATACCTACAATACCAATGATGATCGTTATGATGTCCATGTTTTTAGGGTTTATATATAAAAAAAGCCTACATTAATTGCTTGAATAAACTCGTAAAGACAAGTTTTGAGCTAACTCACTGTTCAAGTTTCCCGGTCAAAGCTGGGCATACTATAGTAGCGACGATTTGCTCATTCTAAATTGTTAGTGTTGAGTTTACCAATTGTGAACTAATGTAGGCAGTATCTTAGTTTCTTGTAAAGAACGTTTAATTTTCGAGATATTGATCTAAAAGCAGATTTAATTTTTTAATTCGCTCAATGGTTTCTTCTCCATCGATTGCGTTATCAATTTGTTTTTGTTCTACTTGCGATGCAAATTGCAATGCGCACATAGCTAGAACATCTTGTTTGTCACGAACTGCGTAATTTTCTTCGAACTGCTTAATCATAGCATCAATTTTTTTAGAAGCGCTTCTAAGGCCTTCTTCCTGAGCTGGTTCAACCGTTAAAGGGTAAACGCGGTCGGCAATTGATATTTTTATTTTAAGCTTTCCGTCCATATTACTAATCTGATAATTGCGCTATACAGTAATCGATTTCGCGAATTAATGAATTTATTTTAAGCTTTGTCTCTCTCTTGTTATTGTCGCTGCCAAGCAAGGAATTGGCTATCTTAAGTGTTTCATTTTGCTTTTTCAAAGCTTCAATTTCTTCAGATTGTTTCTGGATAATTTGCGCAGCTTTGGCTAGTTCTAATCGTAGTGCTTGATTATTTTTCTCCAAACCTTTTGATTTTTCAAAAAGCTTTTCGACTTTATATTCAAGAGTATCAATTATTTCTGCAATTACACTCATTATACATCCTATTCATTACTTAATCCTACAAAGTTAGTATTCCTTTTTATTAATGCAATTTTTTATCGAATTTTTTACATTAAAAAGAGACAAATAAATGAAATTCAGTATATTGTGTTATAATGTTTGTTTTTTAGGTTTTTACCTGTTAATTTTTTATTTTAGCAAAAATATTTTTATATGAAATTATCTATACTTGCCCTTTTATCCTGTCATTTTCTATTTGCCCAAACACAATATCCTAAAGATTATTTTCGTGCCCCGCTCGATATTCCAATGCAGCTTTCTGGGAATTTTGGGGAGTTAAGACCCAATCATTTTCATGCGGGTTTTGATTTAAAAACAAATCAAAGAGAAGGATTGAGTGTTCATGCAATTGCAGATGGTTATGTATCGAGAATTAAAATTTCGACTTTTGGAAACGGAAAATGCATTTACATTACACATCCAAACGGTTATACTTCTGTTTATGGTCATTTACAAACTCCTGTCGGTCCAATTTTGGATTATGTAAAAAATACACATTACAAAGAAAAAGCATATGAAATTGAAATGTTTCCAAAGCCAGATGAACTTCCTGTTACAAAAGGAGAAATAATTGGACTTTCTGGTAATACTGGCTCTTCAGAAGGACCACATCTTCATTTTGAAATTCGCGATACTAAAACGGAATTCGTAATCAATCCGATTTTCTTTGGCTTTGACCAAAATATAAAAGATTCTAAAAAACCTACTTTGTCAAGTTTGTATGTTTATCCGCTGGATAATGCAACTGTTAATCAGTCCAAACAGCCTTTGTTGCTTAGCATGGCGCTGCAAAAAGATGGAACTTATCTGGCTTCAAAAGTAAAAGCAAACGGAAAAATTGGTTTCGGAATCAATGCAACAGATACTGATGATGTTTCATTTAATAAAAATGGTGTTTTTAATGTTTCAACTTTTTTAAACGGAAATCCGAATTACAATTATCAGTTTAATACGTATTCATTTGATGAAATGCGTTATATCAATGCTTTTATCGATTATGCGAGGTATAAAAAAACAAGTCAGAGAGTTCAGAAGCTCTTTATGAAAACGCCTTTCGCTTTAAGTATAATTAAAACAGATTCGCAGTACGGAGTTATCACGCCAGAACCAAACTTGGCTTCGAATTACAGAATTGAAGTTTCGGATTATTTTGGAAATTTAAATTCGATAACAGTGCCAATTGAATACGACACGGCAACACCGCTCGTGCAGGCAGAACCTGTTACAGGACAGTATTTTGTGCGATACAATAAAGATTCTAATTTCGAAAAAGATAATATGTCTGTGTTTATTCCTGCGGGAACTTTTTATGAGGATTTTAATATGAATTTCGATGTTAGAAATAATAAGATCTATATTCACGACGATACAGTTCCTGTTCATTCAAACTTTACGATTACAATAAAAGATGATTCTTATCCTGAAAATTTACGCGATAAACTTTACATAGGAAAAGGAAATAGTTATAATGGAACTATTAGAAAAGAAAATGTTTTTACAGCAAAAGCAAAAATATTGGGGCAGTATGGTTTAGTTCTGGACACAATTGCTCCAGTTGTAAAAATCACTAAACCAGTTGAAGGAAAATGGATTAGTGATCAGAAAAAAATTGAGTTTGTAATTAGCGATTCTTTATCTGGAATTAAGTCCTATAATGGCTATTTAAACGGAAGCTGGGTTTTGTTTGAATATGAAAATAAAAACAGAAAAATCACACACACTTTTGATGATCAATATTTGACCGAAGGCGAAAACTTTTTAAAAATAGAAGTTGTTGATAATGTAGGAAATACTACTATCTTTGAAACTAATTTTTTTAGAAGTCAAAAATAAAACCGTAATCTTTGAATAACTATAGGTTTATATTCGCTTTTCTTTTTTTATTCTTCAGCTGTATTTCATTAGCTCAAAATGCTTTTGTTAAAGGTGTAATTTTAGATACAGAAAAACATCCTGTTCCAAGCGTAAATATTTCTTGGCAGGGAAATTCAGTGCAATCAGATTCAAATGGTTTTTTTGAAATCGCAATTCCTTCA
Organism: Flavobacterium sp. SORGH_AS_0622; assembly: GCF_030818825.1. Taxonomy (NCBI): domain Bacteria; kingdom Pseudomonadati; phylum Bacteroidota; class Flavobacteriia; order Flavobacteriales; family Flavobacteriaceae; genus Flavobacterium; species Flavobacterium sp. SORGH_AS_0622. Next base: position 4,249,295 of record NZ_JAUTAX010000001.1, on the reverse strand, counting down.
AACAAAAAAGCTTCCTTGATATTTACTCACGTTTCTTTAAAGACGATGAGTTTAACGGTTAGTTTAAAAACCAATGAAGTTTTTATTTTTAATCCGATAATGAATAATTCGCAGGAACAAATGGGAGAGGTTTTTGTTTCTTCGGGAAATAGAAAACGTGTTCAGGGAATTGCAACGATCGATACCGAAACCATAAAAAAAATTCCTGGTGCAAATGCAGGAATTGAAAATATTTTAAAAACGCTTCCAGGTGTCAATTCGAATAACGAATTAAGCACGCAGTACATGGTTCGAGGCGGGAATTATGATGAAAATCTGGTTTATGTAAACGAGGTCGAAGTCTATCGTCCGTTTTTAATTCGCTCTGGTCAGCAGGAAGGTTTAAGTTTTACGAATACAGATCTGGTTCAAAATGTTGATTTTTCTGCAGGCGGATTTCAAGCAAAGTTTGGAGATAAATTATCGTCCGTTTTAGATATTACTTATAGAAAACCAACACAGTTTGGCGCTTCTTTTGAAGCGAGTTTTCTTGGCGGAAGCGCTTCTGTAGATTTGGTGTCTAAAAACAAAAAATGGTCTGCAGTTACTGGAGTTCGTTACCGAAACAATAGTCTGCTCGTAAATAGTCAAGATACGCAAACGAATTATACGCCAACTTTTGCAGATGTTCAAACGAATATTAATTATGATATTTCTGAAAAATGGCAGATGAGTTTTTTAGGGAATATTTCGCAGAATAAATATTTATATCAGCCATTAACCCGTGAAACAAAATTTGGTACCGTTGATCAGCCAATGGCGCTTGCTGTTTATTATCAAGGTCAGGAAAAAGACCAATATGATACTTATTTCGGTGCTTTAAAAACAACTTATAAAGTTTCTCCGTCGCTGACTTTAAAATTAATTGGATCTATATTTCATACAACAGAAAAAGAGCATTTTGATATTCTAGCACAATACCGTTTAGGAAATGTTGATGCTGATGATCCTGCAAATCCATCGACTATTGATTTTACACGCGGAATTGGTTCGCAGTTAAATCATGCCCGTAACGATCTGGATGCGTTAATTGCAAATATCGAGTTGAAAGGTTCAAAAGACTGGAGAGATAGTCAATTAGAATTTGGTTTGAAATATACTAGAGAATCTATACGAGATAGAGTAGTAGAGTGGGAGATGATTGACTCAGCAGGGTTTTCTATAAACCCGCCGTTGGTTATTCTGCCAGAAAACAATCAGCCATACACTCCTTATACTGGTCCTCTTTTGCCGTATCAGGATATTCGTGCGACAAATTTTAATACTATCAATCGCTTTTCTGGATATGTGCAATGGAATAAACAATCTGAAATTGGTTCCAGTAGAATTTGGTATCATTTAGGAGCGCGTTTTCAAAGCTGGAATGTTTCAGGAGCTGTAGAAGAAGGGAAAAATCAGACTGTTGTAAGTCCGCGTGCGCAATTTGCCATAAAACCAGATTGGGATCGAGATATGGTTTTCAGAATTTCTGGTGGATTGTATCATCAGCCGCCATTTTATCGAGAACTTCGCGATTTGGACGGCGTTGTGAATCCGAATGTGAAAGCTCAAGAAGCTGTTCATGTGGTTTTGGGGAATGATTATAATTTTAAGATGTGGAATCGACCTTTTAAATGGGTTACAGAAGTTTATTATAAATCGCTTTCTGATGTCAATGTGTATTCGATTGACAATGTTAGAATTCGATATGTGGCCAATAATAATGCGAAAGCATACGCGCAAGGTCTTGATTTTAGGTTGAATGGAGAATTCGTGCCGGGAACAGAATCTTGGGTAAGTTTCGGATACATGAAAACTGAAGAAAACTACGAAAACAAAGGTTATATCGCCCGCCCGACAGACCAGCGTTTAAAGTTTGCAATGTTGTTTCAGGATTATATGCCGAATATTCCAAGTGTAAAAGTATATCTGAATTTGGTTTACAATACGGGTCTGCCAGGCGGCGCGCCGTCATACACGGATCCTTATTTGTACCAAAACCGATTAAACGATTATAGAAGAGCGGATATTGGTTTTGCAAAAGTTTTCGTAGACAGCAGTACGCAGAATACTAAAACAAGCTGGCTGAAAAACTTCAAAGAATTAGCAGTAGGATTAGAAATTTTCAATCTCTTTAATAATCAAAATGCAATTACAAATACTTGGGTTCGTGATGTGTATTCTAAAAATCAATATGCGATTCCAAATTATATGACTTCTAGGGTTTTTAACGTTAAGATTAATGCGAGACTGTAAAGTCTTTTCTAATTTTTTAGTAAAATTCAATAAAAACCAAAATTACAATCAAAAATAGTATATTTGATAATCGAATATAATCCGCCTAGATGAAAAAGTATTTTAAATATATAGCCTTGGTAATCGTTGGAACAGTTATAAGCTGCCGCGAAGAAGTTAAAAAACCAAAAGTAAGTTACGACGTATCAAATAAGGTAAGTGTCACGAAAGCCGATTCTACGCAGGTAGAAGTTGCAGATCTGCCTATTCAAATGCAGGGGACGGATTATTTAATTCATCCAGTTGGAGATTTAAGAGTATATGAAAAAGGTTCTAAAGCAAGATTTGGTTCCTCAACTGTAAACGACGTTAGTTTTACTATTTCGAACTTAGGTGAATATGAAATCACGGGTTATTTGCAAAATTTGAAATTTCAAAAAGTAGATTCAGATTCTATTCGTCCTTTATCAGATAAACCAATTTTGATTTTAACTGCCACTTATTTAAAAACTGTTGCAGATAAAACCCATAATAATGTTATGGTTTACACGCTGACAGATTCAGATACAAACAAAGATGGAAAAATAGATACCAGCGATATTAAAACTTTATATTTAAGCGATATCAGCGGAGAAAACTTCACAAAAGTTTCTGCTGATCTTCAAGAGTTGGTAGATTGGAATTTAATTGAATCTAAAAACCGTTTGTATTTTAGAACTATTGAAGATACCAACCAAAACGGACAATTCGATAAAAATGATGTATTGCATTATAATTATATAGATTTGACTTCTAAAAAATGGGAAGTTAAAAGTTATAAACCGATCTAAGTTGCTAAGGTTCTGAGGCGCTAAGATTCTAAGGTTTTATAAAAAGCCGTTTAAAAATTATTTCAATAATTTTTAAACGGCTTTTTTGTTCAGTAAGAAAAAAAACTTAGAATCTTAGCTACTCAGAATCTTAGCACCTTCATATCAATATATCACTTTCCAAATCAGATTTTTCAATTTCAAAACCAAAATCCAGACGTTCGACCAATTCGATAACTAGTTTTTTATACCAGTTTTCAGATTTTGGATGAATATATATCTTCTCAATTAGTTGATTGATGTCAACATTGATTTTTAATCCGTCGTTTAGTTTTATGTCGCTTTTTGAAGTATCAGTAATAATGCGGACTTCTCGCTCGTATTGAAAACTTTTTCGTTTAAATAAAAACGGAAAAAATAAATCATCAAACGGAATGTATTCTTTTTTATAATCGATATAATTTACTTCACCAATATATTGATCAAAGTTGTTCTCTGGTTTTAAAGCTTTCTGTAATCTTCCAATAGTAGACTGAATCGCTAAACCTTCGCTGTTTTGTGTAAAAATCTGCCACATGGCAAACGATTCATATTCATTAATATGCCAGCTGCTTATAGCAACTTGTTCTCGTTGAGTTTTGTAGTATTTTAAAAAGTCAGGATTGTTTATTGCAAGCTTTTTAATCTCTTCGTAAGTAGGCTCGCTGAAAGTGCCTTCGTATTGATCTTCAAATTTGTCTGAACGAGACATAAATAATTTCTTAGAAAGTAATAAGTCTAAGAACTTAGATAAGTCAAGATATTTCCAAACTATAGTGTCAGGATCTTCAGGAAGTGTAATGTTCGGATGGTTAAGATACATTTTATGGAGATTAAAATTTATTCTTTAACTCACCTAAAGTTATAAAAATAAACACAGATTAAAGAAATTAAACTGAGTTTTAATATTTCCTTAATCTGTGTAGATTATTTAATTGTATGTGTGTCTTAAGATTCGAAAGACTGCATGGTTACCAATTTGTTGTAAGTTCCATTTTTTGCAATTAGTTCTTCGTGAGTTCCCTGCTCAACAATTCTTCCTTTCTGCATAACCACAATTACATCTGCTTTTTGAATTGTCGAAAGTCTGTGGGCAATTACAATAGAAGTTCTATTCTGCATCATGTTTTCGAGTGCAACCTGAACAAATTTTTCGCTTTCTGTGTCCAACGCAGATGTTGCTTCATCCAAAATCATAATTGGTGGATTTTTCAATACTGCTCTCGCAATAGATAAACGCTGTTTTTGGCCGCCAGAAAGCTTGTTTCCGCTGTCGCCAATATTGGTGTAAATACCAGCTGGCAGATCTTTTACAAATTCGTATGCGTTTGCGATTTTCAAAGCTTCAATGATTTCGTCGTCTGTAGCATCTAGTTTTCCTAATGCAATGTTGGCTTTTATCGTGTCATTAAATAAAATGCTGTCTTGAGTTACCAAGCCCATTAGACCTCGAAGAGACTTCAGGTTCATGTCTTTAATATTAATTCCGTCAATAGAAATTGATCCGTCATTAACATCGTAAAAACGAGTTAACAAATTGGCGATGGTACTTTTTCCGCTTCCAGATTGTCCAACAAGAGCAACAGTTTGTCCTTTTTTAATTTGAAGAGAAAAGTCTTTTAAAACGGTTTCCTCTTCATATTTAAAGTTGATATTTTGAACAGATATAGTATCGTCAAAAGTTGTTTTTTCAATTGCATCCGTTTTGCTTGTAATAGGGTTTTCCTGATCTAAAATCTCTAAAACACGCTCTGCTGCTGCGTTTCCTTTTTTTACTCCGTATGAAGCTTTAGAAATTGCTTTTGCAGGAGTTAGAATATTATAAGCTAATCCCATATAGGCAATAAACGAAGGGCCGTCAAGAGTTTTGTCAATTAAAACCATTTGACCTCCATACCAAAGTAAAATGGCAATTACGGTAATTCCCATAAATTCACTTGCAGGAGAAGCTAAATTTTGACGGTTTCCAATACTATTAGATAATTTAAAAAATCGTTCTGTTGAGTTTTGAAAAACGTTATTGAAATATTCTTCAGAGTTATATCCTTTTACAACTTTTAGTCCGCCAATAGTTTCTTCAATTGTCGATAAAAAAGCGCCCTGTTCTTGTTGTGCTTTACCGGATTGTTTCTTTAATTGTTTTCCAATTAATGAAATAATATAACCAGATACTGGAATAAATATAAATACAAACAGAGTAAGTTTCGCACTAATAATTAACATTGTAATTATAGTGAAGATGATAGTTAAAGGTTCTTTTACTATAAGTTCTAGAATTGCCAAAAATGAAGTTTGTACTTCGTTTACATCAGCAGAAATTCTTGAAATCACATCTCCTTTTCTTTTTTCTGAATAAAAGGCCAAAGGCAGTTCTAATGTCTTTTTGTACAAAGCATTTCGCATGTCTCTTAAAACACCATTTCTTAAAAAGTTAATGAAAAACATAGCTAAATAATCGGCTAAGTTTTTAAGTAAAAAGATAGAAATAATAATTGCCACCATTACGGATAAAATATATCCAGCTTCATGAGTTCCTTTTGTTGTGGTGATATAGTAACTTAAATAGTCTTGACCGTAATCCTGAATTTTTAAGATTCCCTGATAGACTGGTTTTGTATAATTTTGTTTTGTTTTGTCGAATAAAACCTGAAGCATCGGAATTAAAGCAACAAAAGAAAGGGTACTAAAAAGCGCATACAAAATATTAAAAAAGATATTTAAGAATGCGTATTTTTTATACGGATATATAAAAGGAACTATTTTTTTGAAATTACTCATTTTGGTGTTTTTTACCATTAAAACCCGATAGCTTAATAAGCTATCGGGTTTTTGAAAAGTGTATTTGTATTTTTATTATTTCAATTGCATATCTGCAATGATATTCTGTATTTTTTGATCTAAGAAACTTTCGGCAGCATCAAAATCTTGAACAGATTCTAATTCGGCATTTACGCTGATGTAGAATTTAATTTTTGGTTCTGTTCCGCTTGGTCTTGCGCAAATTTTAGAACCGTCTTCTGTATAATAAATTAATACATTCGATTTCGGCATATCCATCGTAGATTCTTCATTAGTCAACAAATTCAATGCAGTAGATGATTGATAATCTTCAACCATAATCACACGCTGACCATTGATTTCTTTCAAGGGATTTTTACGTAAATCAATCATCATCTGATTAATTTCTTGTAACCCTTCCATTCCTTTTTTAGTCAATGAAACTAAAAATTCTTTGTAAAAACCATTTTCAACATACAGTTGTAAAAGTTCTTTGTAAACAGAGCTTCCGGCAGCTTTTGCCTGTGCAGCAACTTCGCATATTAATAACGTCGCAGCAACTGCATCTTTATCTCTAACCGCATCGCCAACCATAAATCCGAAACTTTCTTCACCGCCACCGATAAATTCAAGTTCAGGAAAATCTTTGATCATTTTTGCGATCCATTTAAATCCTGTTAAACCAACTTTACATTCAACACCATAACTTGTAGCCAATTCCATAATCATTGGAGTGGAAACGATTGTTGAACCAACGAATTGTTTTCCGTTTATTTTACCTGCTTTTTTCCATTGTTTCAAAAGGAAAGAAGTCATTAAAACCATAGTTTGATTTCCGTTAAGCAAAATCATTTTGCCGTCATTATTTCTAACGGCAACACCTAAACGGTCACAATCAGGATCTGTTCCTACAACAATATCAGAATTTGTTTTATCTGCCAAAGCCAAAGCCATTGTTAAAGCTTCTGGTTCTTCTGGGTTTGGTGATTTTACAGTTGGAAAATCTCCGTCTGGAACTGCCTGTTCAGGTACAATATGAACATTTTTGTAGCCAGCCTGAGATAAAGTATCTGGAATTGATTTTATTGAAGTTCCGTGTAATGAAGTGAAAACAATATGAAGATTGTCCTTAGCTTCTGCAGGAGTATTAAAACTTGCGTTTTCGATAGATGACTTAATAAATGCTTTATCAATATCAGTATCAATATACTGGATCAAGCTTTCGTTTGCGTTGAATTTAATTTTATCGTAATCTAGATTTTCGATTACATTAATAATTGCTGCATCTTGTGGAGGTACAATTTGTCCGCCATCCTGCCAATACACTTTATATCCGTTATATTCTGGCGGATTGTGAGAAGCTGTAAGAACGATTCCGCATTGACACCCTAGGTACTTAAGTGCAAAAGATAATTCTGGAGTTGGTCTTAAGTCAGAAAACAAATAAACGTGAATTCCGTTTGCAGAGAAAACATCTGCAACCACTTTTGCCAAAGTATTACTGTTATGACGGCAGTCGTAAGCAATGACAACTTTTAAAGGTTCATTTGGGAAAACTTCGTGTAAATAATCAGATAAACCCTGAGTATTTTTTCCAAGCGTATATTTGTTAATTCTGTTGTTTCCAACGCCCATAACGCCACGCATACCTCCAGTTCCAAATTCTAAGTTTTTATAAAAACTTTCTTCAAGTTCTTTTGGTGAAGTAGTCATTAATTCTTTAACAGCAGCTTGTGTTTCTTGATCGAATGTTGGTGTCAGCCATTCATTTACAGCATTTAAAATATTAGGTGCTATATTCATGTAAATTTTCTTTTATGTTTTAAATAAAGGTAGTTTTTCTTCAAAAATTAATTTGACTCAAAAAGATTTTTTTTTCCTGATTTGTGTCAAAAATTTACTTCACGTGCTACTTTATATCTTTCTTCATTGTTTTTGGTTCTTAAAATAATTTCACCCAAAAATCCAGCTAAGAAAAGCTGAGTTCCTAAAATCATTGTAGTCAAAGCAATATAGAACCACGGATTATTTGTAACCAAAGTATATTTCATTCCGTTATACATATGGTATAGTTTTGAAACGCCTATATATCCGGCAGACAAAAATCCGATTATAAACATTATTGATCCCATTGCGCCAAATAAGTGCATTGGTCTTTTTCCGAAACGTGATAAAAACCAAATAGTGATCAAATCAAGAAATCCGTTAATAAAACGTTCCATTCCAAATTTGGTCTCACCATATTTTCTAGCTTGGTGAATTACCACTTTTTCGCCAATTTTTCCGAAACCGGCATTTTTAGCCAATACAGGAATGTAACGGTGCATTTCGCCAGAAACTTCAATGTTTTTGACAACAACATTTTTATAGGCTTTTAATCCGCAGTTAAAATCGTTTAACTCAACACCAGAAGTTTTTCTGGCAGCCCAGTTAAATAATTTTGAAGGAAGATTTTTGGCTACAACAGAATCGTAGCGTTTCTTTTTCCAGCCTGAAACCAAATCGTATTTCTGAGCTGTAATCATTTCGTACAATTCAGGAATTTCATCTGGACTGTCTTGCAGGTCGGCATCCATTGTAATAATAACGTCGCCTTTTGCTTTAGCAAAACCAGCATGTAAAGCCTGCGATTTTCCAAAGTTTTTCATGAAACGAATGCCTTTTACATTCGGATTTTCATTAGAAAAACCTTCAATTATCTGCCAAGAATTATCTGTACTACCATCATCTACAAAAATGATTTCATAAGAGTAATTGTTAGATTGCATCACTTTAATGATCCAAGTATAAAGTTCTTTAAGTGATTCCTCCTCGTTTAGAAGCGGTATAAGTATAGATAAATTCATTTATATTTTTATTCTTGTGTAGTTTTGCTTTTAAAAAATGCAGCGAAAATTAATCCGAAAATTGCACTGATAACAATTGCAAAAACAGATCCTTTTGCTAGTTCTATAGTAGAGTACGGACTGCTTTCTTTCATTTTAGCAACTGCTTCGTTAATACCTGAAGCTGGAGCACCAAATTTCTGCATCATATTTACAGTGTATTTGATCATAATTTCGCTTAAAGTGTCTTTAGCTCCTGGATCAATTACGTTAAATAGAATAATATTAAAAGTTGTAGAAATCAAAATACCGATTACTGCAGCTATAAAATAAGTGGTAAAAGCATCTTTGAAAGTAAAAACGCCATTTAATTCCTTCTTTGTTTTAGAAAGCAAAATAATACTTATTGTAAGACTTATTGCTATTCCAATTATACCCATCCACCAAGCTGTAAAGAGGTTTAAATCAACAGCATATATCGTTGCAGTAACCAAAGCAGATGCAATACCAATCATTACACCATAAGTAATACCGTTCTTTTTTATAACTTCATTAATCATATTTCTATATGTTTTAAAATTAATCCACAAATATAGTAATTCCCACTATAATCGGAGATAAAAAAAGCTTTTCGAAATAAACTAAAAAAAAGTGGGCTAAGTATTTGTTTATTAAAAAAGAATTGTAAATTTGCACACTCAAAAATAATTAAAAGTTTTTAAACAAAAAGAGTATCATTTGTTTACACCTTTTTCTAACCATGAAAAAGCTTCAAAATAAAAATACTCCAAACAATAAATAAAAGATAAAGATGAAAAAAGGAATTCACCCAGAAAATTACAGATTAGTTGCATTTAAAGACATGTCAAATGATGACGTTTTTATCACTAAATCTACTGCAGATACAAAAGAAACAATTGAAGTTGACGGAGTTGAGTATCCAGTTGTAAAAATGGAGATTTCTAGAACATCTCACCCTTTTTATACTGGTAAATCTAAACTTATCGATACTGCAGGACGTATTGATAAATTCAAAACTAAATACGCTAAACACGCTAAAAAATAATAGCTGTTTTACATTATACAAAAGCCTTCCAGATCTGGAAGGCTTTTTTTATGCGTTAAATATTACTTTTCGTTAAAGTGGTTTTTTAGTAAACCCGTAAAATATTTGTAACTTTGGGGTCAGGTAACCAAATCAAATTTTAACAAACACTCAATTATTTATGAACTACATTCTTTTCGACGGGCCCGTTCGGAATGCGTTATTACCCTTTACCTTTACGAGGCCTGTGGCTGATATTTTGGTCGGAATTATGACCATCCGTCAAAAATGGGAAAAACGTTTAGGTTCAACAATTACCACTATTACCGAAGAATATTTATCGGAAAAATTTCCAATGGTTGAAATGGAAGAAAATGTAATGATCAATGCAGCGTATTTGCCAAATGATACACTCGTAGAGATGATTTCTGACTTAACCGAAAATCAGGCCATTTTTAAAGGAGAAGATGTAATTGCATTTTTTGCAACCGAAAACCAAGAAGAAGTCGATTTTGATTCTTATGAAATTATTCAGTACAATGATGACTGTATAACTATTGAACATACTTGGGATATTTTTTCTAAAAATGATGCAGCGATCCGTCAGGATTTTAATTATTTGACAGAAGATCGAAAATCGCAGCCAATTCCAAAAAGCGTTAATGTAATTGCACCTGAAAATATATTTATCGAAGAAGGAGCCAAATTGGAGTTTGTAACTTTAAATGCTTCGAACGGTCCTATATATATAGGTGCGAATTCGGAGATCATGGAAGGAACTGTAATCCGCGGGCCTTTTGCTTTATGCGAAAATGCAATAGTAAAAATGTCTGCCAAAGTTTACGGAGCGACAACTGTAGGGCCAGGATCCCGAATAGGAGGAGAGGTTAAGAATTCTGTTCTTTTTGCAAATTCAAATAAAGGACATGAAGGATTTTTAGGAGATTCTGTTTTAGGCGAATGGTGTAATATAGGGGCCGATTCTAATAATTCAAACCTGAAAAATAACTACGAAGAGGTTAAGTTGTGGAGCTATGAAACGGAAGGTTTTGCAAAAACAGGACTTCAGTTTTGTGGTTTAATGATGGGAGATCACAGTAAATGTGGTATCAATACAATGTTTAATACCGGAACTGTTGTTGGAGTAAGTGCCAATATCTTCGGATCTGGTTTTCCTCGTAATTTTGTGCCAAGTTTTTCTTGGGGAGGTGCAGCGGGTTTTACGACTTATGTAACTAAAAAAGCATTTGAAACGGCAAGATTGGTTCTGTCAAGACGAAATATTGATTTTGATGAAACGGAACAAGCAATTTTAGAACACGTTTTTGAAGAAACCAAAAAATGGAGAAAAGACTGATTTAATTAGAGAATTAGTCAATTTGAGAATGAGATAATTTTAGCAAACCCGATAGGTTTTTGAAACCTGTCGGGTTTTGTTTTGTTGTGAATTTTAAAAACGACACATTTTCAAATTAAACAAATGATCTAATTATCAAATTGTCACATTTTCTAATTCCCTAATTGGTACATTATCCAATTAAAATCTATCTTTGCGCTTTCAAAAAAATACTTGCGTAGAAATCTAAAAATCTAAGCAGTCTAAAATCTAAAAATCTAAATGATTACAGTTAACGATATTTCGGTTCAGTTTGGTGGAACTACACTTTTTAGCGATGTTTCTTTTGCTATCAATGAGAATGATAAAATTGCCCTTATGGGTAAAAATGGTGCGGGAAAATCGACACTTTTAAAAATAATTGCTGGTGTAAATAAACCTTCAACTGGAAGTATTTCTGCTCCCAAAGAAGCGGTAATTGCCTATTTGCCACAGCATTTACTTACTGAAGATGGTGCGACTGTTATGGAAGAAGCATCTAAAGCTTTTAGTGAGATTTTTAAAATGAAATCTGAAATAGACGAAATCAATGAACAGTTAACGGTTCGTACAGATTATGAAAGTGACGAATACATGAAATTGATCGAGAGAGTTTCTGACTTAAGCGAAAAATTTTATGCTATTGAAGAAGTAAATTACGAAGCTGAAGTTGAAAAAATATTAGTTGGTTTAGGTTTTGAACGTGAAGATTTTACACGTCAGACTTCTGAATTTTCTGGAGGATGGAGAATGCGTATCGAACTGGCTAAGATTTTATTGAGAAAACCAGATTTGATTTTACTGGATGAGCCAACGAACCACATGGATATCGAAAGTATTCAATGGTTAGAAGATTTCTTGTTGAATCAAGCTAAAGCTGTTGTGGTAATCTCGCACGATAGAGCGTTTGTAGATAATATTACAAATCGTACTATTGAGGTTACAATGGGAAGAATTTACGATTACAAAGCAAAATATACTCACTATTTAGAATTAAGAAAAGACCGTCGTATCCATCAGCAGAAAGCATACGATGAACAGCAAAAAATGATTGCAGAAAATCGTGCTTTTATTGATCGTTTTAAAGGAACATTTTCTAAAACAGATGCTGTGCAGTCTCGCGTAAAAATGCTGGAGAAACTTGAAATTGTTCAGGTTGATGAAGTAGATACTTCGGCATTGCGTTTAAAATTCCCGCCTGCAGCGCGTTCTGGACAATATCCTGTTATTGTAAAAGAAATGTCTAAATCTTACGGAGATCACGTTGTTTTTAAAGATGCAAATATTGTAATCGAACGTGGTCAAAAAGTGGCATTTGTTGGGAAAAATGGCGAAGGAAAATCGACCATGATCAAAGCCATAATGAAAGAAATTGGTGTTGATTCTGGAAGTGTTGAAATCGGACATAATGCACAAATTGGATATTTTGCTCAAAATCAAGCGGCTTTACTAGATGAAAACGCAACGATTTTTGAAACAATTGACAGTATTGCAGTTGGAGATATTAGAACACAAATTAAAAATATTTTAGGTGCTTTCATGTTCCAAGGTGATGACATTACCAAAAAAGTAAAAGTGCTTTCAGGAGGAGAAAAAACACGTTTGGCAATGATAAAATTATTGTTGGAACCTGTAAACTTATTGATTCTGGATGAGCCTTCGAATCATTTGGATATGAAAACGAAAGATATTATCAAAGATGCGCTTCGTGATTTTGACGGAACTTTAATCTTAGTTTCTCACGACCGTGATTTCCTTGACGGTTTAGCAACTAAAGTTTTTGAGTTCGGAAATAAAAGAGTAAAAGAACACTTTGAAGATGTTGCAGGTTTCCTTGCTCATAAGAAAATGGACTCTATGAGAGAGATCGAAAAATAAATCAAAATAGATTCAAATTAAAAGCACAAGTTAATTCTTGTGCTTTTTTTGTTTTTAGTAACATTATTTTAATGCAACTTTTTTTACAAGAGATGTATTTTTTTGCTATTTTAGTAGTCCCATTTCGTTTTAGCTGTAAGTAGTTAGCTTTTTGGTTTTCAAAAAGCATAATTCTGATTTGAATTCAGTTGTATAAAAAACTAATATTTTATCTATTTGAAGTCTATGAATAAAATTCTACTATTTCCAATTGTTTTTTTCTTCTTTTTAACTCCGCTTTTGCTGCAAGCCCAAGACGATGTAAATGAAAGTGGAAAAACTGAAAAGCCAGAAAACGAGGTAAAATATCCACAATACCAAATCAAAGGTCTTTTGCAGGCAAGATATCTAGAAAGTTTTGGTGATAATGTTGATGTTTTAGGGGTTCACCACTCTACTGGTGATGTTACACAGCAGTCTTTTGATATTAAAAGAATGCGTGTTGGTTTAAATACCAAATTAAGTGAAGCAACAGAAGTTGTGATCCTAGTCAATTTAGCTGATTTTAAATCGGATACAAAAGGTAAAGTTTTGGAAAATGCCTATGGAAAATATACTTTTAGTAAATACATTGCTCTAACAGGAGGGCAATTCCGTCCTGCATTTGGTATAGAAGAGCTTGTTCCGGTGGATATTATAAAATCATTTGACTTTTCAAATCAATATTACGAATTCGGAAAAAATGGATGGACCAGCTTTCAGATAGGAGCTTCCGCAACTGGAGCTTTCGATATCGGAAAAATTCCAGTCAATTACGCTGTTTCTGTATTAAATGGAAATGGAAAAAATGTAGAAATGGATAAGGATAATGGAAAACAATATTCTACAAGATGGGTTTTCGAATTATCAAAAGAACATAAAATTAATCTGGGTTTAAACGGAGGTTTCGGAAAAGTGTTTAAAGAAGATGTTTTTGCAATTGGTGCAGATATAACCAGTGATTTTAAACTTACAGACAGATTTACTTTCGATCTTCAAATCGAATACAAACAAGGAACAAATCATAACTTATATTTTTCTCTGCCAGTAGAAAGCAGAACAGATAATGTTGCCGATTATCAAATGCGAGGGATTTATTTTCTGCCAAATCTGAGATATGTTGTAAACTACAAAAAATTGACTGCTTTAGAATTATCATGTCGTTACGAAACATTTGATCCTAGTTATAAGGTCAATTCAAATGTAAGGCAGACCTATACGCCAATGGTAAGTTTAGAATTTGGAAAAGCCTATACGGGTCGAATAGAATTGGGATTTGAAATTGATCGATTTGATAGAAGTATTCCAGATACATCAACCTATAATGATGATTTATTCTTAATTCAATTACAACTCCGACTTTAATTCACCTAAATTTTGTTTTTTATGAAAGAAGTAAAAATTCCTCAGACCCTGATAACGCTGGCAATTGGAATTGCAATTTGGTTAATTCCTGCACCAAATGGCGTTGTAATAGAAGCGTGGCATTTATTTGCCATTTTCGTAGCCACAATTTTAGGAATTATTCTAAAAGCAGCTCCTATGGGGACTATGTGTATGATTGCAATTGCATTAACGGCAATGTCACAGGTTTTGGCTCCAGGCGATCCAGGAAAATCGATTACTTTGGCCTTGAGAGGTTTTGGAGATAAAGTAATTTGGTTAATTGGAATTTCATTCTTTATAGCCAGAGGTTTTATCAAAACAGGTTTAGGAAATAGAATTGCTTTTTTATTCATTAAAATATTCGGAAAAAGTTCTTTAGGATTGGCTTATGGTTTAGGACTAGCTGATTTAGTATTAGCACCAGCTGTACCGAGTAATACAGCAAGAGGAGGAGGAATTATTTATCCGATCATGAAGTCCATGGCTATGAGTTTTGGCTCAATGCCTGATCAGCCCGAAACACACAGGAAATTAGGTTCATATTTGACTTTAAATAGTTATAATATGAATTTGATAGCATCTTCAATGTTTCTAACAGGTACGGCAAGTAATCCGATGTGTCAAAAATTTGCGCTTAATTTAGGAATAAAAATAACTTGGATGTCGTGGGCAGCTGCGGCGATTGTTCCAGGTTTATGTGCATTTTTTGTCATTCCGTTTGTGTTGTATAAAATTTATCCTCCAGAATTGAAAAAAACAGCCGATGCGCCGCAGATTGCATCTCAGAAATTAAAAGAAATGGGAGCAATAACCCGAAACGAATGGATGATGCTGCTGACGTTTTTTATACTTCTTTTTCTTTGGATGACTGGAGATTTATTTTCTATTGATGCGACAACAACAGCATTTATAGGATTAGTAATTTTATTGCTGACTTCGGTTTTAACTTGGGATGATGTAAAAGCCGAAAAAGGGGCTTGGGATACAATAGTTTGGTTTTCTGTTTTAGTAATGATGGCCAGTTCGCTCAACGAATTAGGTTTTATTGCATGGTTTAGTGATCTTGTAAAAACAGAAATTGGGGGATTAAGCTGGCAGATGGCTTTCCCAATTATTGTGCTTGTATACTTTTTTAGTCATTACCTTTTTGCAAGTGCAACAGCACACGTAGCGGCAATGTATGCGGCATTGCTTGGCGTAGGAGTTTCGCTTGGAATTCCAGGACTGCTGCTTGCTTTTATGCTTGGTTTTATAGGTTCACTATACGGAACATTAACGCATTATGGTCATGGTCCGGCACCTGTTTTCTTTGGGAGCGGCTACGTTGATTTAAAGAGCTGGTGGGTCAAAGGACTTATAACTGGTTTAGTTATGCTCTTTATTTATATGGTAATTGGAGGATTGTGGCTCCGAATTATTGGATATTTTTAGATTCTAATTCCAGGAGGAAGCAGTTCTTTATATCTAGGATTTTTTTTGAAAAAAGAAACAATCTTTGGATGAATTGGAACAACTCTGTAATTTTTCTCAGAGCTTAATTCTAGGATGTTTTTAAGCAAAGCATTGATCGCTTCTTCATTTTGATACGAATCTGGTGTGTTGATTTTGGTTAAGAAGATTTTTTTTTCTTGAAATGAGTATTCAACTGCCAGCATTCCTTCAGGTACGACAGTTTCAAATTGGCGTGCAAAAGTGTTGTCTTTGATTTCCATAGTTACAAAAGTTTCCATAGTAATTTCTTTTAAGGTTATGTTTATAAATTGAATTTGGGAATTGAAATAGTATTGACAGAAAATTCTTTATAAGATTTTAAAGCCAAAAAATATTTCAAATACAAAGGTAATCATTTGATTTTCAATATTAAATTATTTTTTGAAGAGATAAACTTTAAGCAATTGTTTCTAAGTTTATTTTTTTAAGTTGAAGTAATAATATGGAGCGAAATTTGATTAAGATGATATTAAAAAGTAACTTTATTTTTTTAAAATAAATGTCATAAGGTAATTTCATTTTAATAATATGAGTAAAATTCCAGTTTATTTTATGCCGGGTCTGGCAGCAAGTTCGTCTATTTTTGAAAGAATACAATTAGATGAAGATGTTTTTGAAATGTTTCTTTTGGAGTGGGAGATTCCCAAGCCTAAAGAATCACTTTCAGATTATGCGCTTCGAATTAGTGAAAAGATAAAACATGAAAACCCTGTTTTAATTGGTGTTTCCTTTGGCGGAATTTTAGTTCAGGAAATTTCGAAACATATAAAAACTCAAAAAGTTATTATTATATCCAGTGTAAGAAGCAATGCGGAGTTTCCTAGAAGAATGAAAATAGGGAAGAGCACAAAAGCATATAAATTAATTCCGATGCAGTTGATTTTAAATATTGAAAAATTGGCTAAATTTTCATTTGGCGAAAAAGTCAATAAGAGGATTAAACTTTACGAGAAGTTTTTATCAGTCCGTGATTTAGGTTATCTGCAATGGGCTGTAGAAAGTGTGATTCGCTGGGATAGAAATCAAATTGATGAAAATGTAATTCACATTCACGGAGATCAAGACGAGGTTTTTCCAATAAAATATATCAATAAGTGTATTATCGTAAAAGGCGGAACCCATATTATGATTCTCAATAAATATAAATGGCTGAATGAGAATCTGCCTTCTATTATATTGGAAGACTAAAAGATTTAAATTCCAATTTTATCCCGAAGCTTCGGGACCAAATTCCAAGTTTTTAAACCTTGACAAAGTTTTGCATAAGAATTTAATCGCGATCTTGTCATTGCGAGGAACGAAGCAACCACACTATCATTAATAAAGCTTTAATATGTGTTGTGAGATTGCTTCGTTCCTCGCAATGACAAAAAAAATCCCAAACACCAGTAAATTAGAATTTGGGATTTAAATATTGAAATTTAAAAATCGTTAGATTTTCTTCATTTGTTCTTTCATCATAGAAATTTGCTCTTTCAGCATTCCTTGTTTGTCTAATTTTTTAGCTTCGTTTAATAAATTAGTCGCTTCAAGTTTTCTTCTGCGTGACATGGCAACCCCTGCAAGGTTCAATTTAGCTACAGCTAAATCCATGTCCATTGATAGTCCAAGTTCGATAGCTTTTTTGAAATGTTTCTCAGCTTGGTTGATATTTGTTTGAGACAACATGATTCCTTGTAAGTAATTTAAGTAACCTTGCTGCTTTCTTACTAATGCTCCTTCTGGATTTTTAATATATGATAGCCATTTTTTAGCACCTTCAAAATCTTGTTTTCTTAATTTTAGGAAAGCTAAAAGGATAAATTCGTTTTTAAAATAAAGAAAAATTGGAATTGCAGTTAGTAAAATAAGGAAAATACCATTTCCGATATTACTTTCTGTAAATTGCCAAATGCCAGCTACAACAAGAAGTCCGGCCAAAATAAGTTTAATATTTTTGTGAAACATAATTAATGTAAATTTGTGATTGCAAAGATAGTAAAAGGAATTAAAAATATTTTTATAAAACTACTTGCCAGAAAAAAAAGTCTTTGTATATTTGCACTCGGTTTTTGAGCAACGATATCGAAAACTAGAAAAAGAGATATTAGATACCATTTTAAAGATACAAAACAATGAGCAAAAGAACATTTCAACCATCGAAAAGAAAAAGAAGAAATAAGCACGGATTTATGGACAGAATGGCTTCTGCGAATGGAAGAAAAGTTCTAGCGCGTAGAAGAGCAAAAGGAAGACATAAATTAACTGTTTCTAGCGAACCTAGACACAAAAAATAATGTTTGTATAAACATACATAAGGCGATTACTTTTTTAGTATCGCCTTTTTTTATACCTTGTCGGTAAAAATTTTTGCAACATTCTAGTTTAGAATAGACTACGAATGTTTTTTAGAAGTACTTTATATAACTACACAATACATACAAAATGCCTAAAGACACATCAATTAAATCCGTTTTAATAATAGGTTCGGGACCTATTGTTATTGGTCAAGCTTGCGAATTCGACTATGCAGGTTCTCAATCTGCACGTTCTATTCGTGAAGAAGGAATTGAAGTTATCTTGATTAACTCAAATCCAGCGACGATTATGACCGACCCATCTATGGCCGATCATATTTATTTGAAACCATTAACGACAAAATCGATTATTGAGATTCTTAAGGAACATCCACAAATTGATGCTGTTTTACCAACAATGGGAGGACAAACAGCTTTGAACTTATGTTTGGAAGCGGAAGAAAAAGGAATCTGGCAGGATTTCGGAGTAAGATTAATTGGAGTTGATGTAAACGCAATTAATATTACAGAAGACAGAGAGCAGTTTAAACAGCTTTTAGAAAAAATCAATGTACCAACTGCACCTGCAAAAACGGCTACTTCATATTTAGAAGGAAAAGAAATTGCACAAGAATTTGGTTTTCCACTTGTAATTCGTCCATCGTTTACACTTGGAGGAACAGGAGCTGCAGTAGTTTACAAAAAAGAAGATTTTGATGAGCTTTTAACAAGAGGTCTTGAAGCTTCTCCAATTCACGAAGTTTTAATTGATAAAGCTTTGATGGGATGGAAAGAATACGAATTAGAACTTTTAAGAGATAAAAACGATAATGTTGTAATTATCTGTTCAATCGAAAATATGGACCCAATGGGAATCCATACTGGAGATTCGATTACAGTTGCACCTGCAATGACTTTATCTGATACAACTTTCCAAAAACTGAGAGATTACGCAATCTTGATGATGAGAAGTATCGGAAACTTTGCTGGAGGATGTAACGTGCAATTCGCAGTTTCGCCAGACGAAAAAGAAGATATTGTAGCAATCGAGATCAACCCTCGTGTGTCTCGTTCTTCTGCATTAGCATCAAAAGCAACGGGATATCCAATTGCTAAAATTGCTTCTAAACTGGCTTTAGGATACAACTTAGATGAGTTACAAAATCAAATTACAAAATCTACTTCGGCTCTTTTTGAACCAACTTTAGATTATGTAATCGTAAAAATACCACGTTGGAACTTCGATAAATTTGAAGGATCTGACAGAACTTTAGGTCTTCAGATGAAATCTGTAGGTGAGGTTATGGGAATCGGGCGTTCTTTCCAAGAAGCGCTTCACAAAGCAACTCAATCTTTAGAAATTAAAAGAAATGGGTTAGGGGCTGACGGAAAAGGATATAAAGATTACGAGCAGATTATCGAAAAGCTTACATACGCAAGCTGGGATAGAGTATTTGTAATTTATGATGCAATCGCAATGGGAATTCCGTTGAGCAGAATTCATGAAATTACAAGAATCGATATGTGGTTCTTAAAACAATACGAAGAACTTTATGTTTTAGAGAAAGAAATTTCAAACTATAAAGTTTCTAATCTTCCTAAAGAATTATTACTTGAAGCAAAACAAAAAGGTTTTGCAGACAGACAAATTGCTCACATGATGAATTGTCTAGAAAGTGAAGTACATTCTTTACGTATGGAACAAAACATTAACCGCGTGTTTAAACTGGTTGATACTTGTGCAGCTGAGTTTAAAGCGCTGACTCCTTATTACTATTCAACTTTTGAGGCTGAAATAGAAAAAGCAAATGGAGAACGTTTTGTTGATAACGAAAGTATTGTTACAGATAAAAAGAAAGTTATTGTTCTAGGTTCTGGACCAAACAGAATTGGTCAGGGAATTGAGTTTGATTATTCTTGTGTGCATGGAGTTTTAGCAGCAAAAGAATGCGGTTACGAAACAATCATGATTAACTGTAATCCTGAAACGGTTTCTACAGATTTTGATACTGCTGATAAATTATACTTTGAGCCAGTTTTCTGGGAACATATTTACGATATCATCCAGCACGAAAAACCAGAAGGTGTAATCGTACAGCTTGGTGGACAAACAGCTCTTAAATTAGCAGACAAATTATCTAAATATGGTGTAAAAATCATCGGAACTAGTTTTGATGCACTTGATTTAGCTGAAGATAGAGGACGTTTCTCAGACTTATTAACTGAATTAAATATTCCTTTCCCAAGATTCGGAATCGCCGAAACGGCAGACGAAGCTTCGAACTTAGCTGATAGTTTAGATTTCCCACTTTTAATTCGTCCTTCTTATGTATTAGGAGGTCAGGGAATGAAAATTGTAATCAACAAAAAAGAACTTGAAGAACACGTTATCGATTTGTTGAAAACAATTCCAGGAAACAAATTACTTCTCGATCACTATTTAGCTGGAGCAATCGAAGCTGAAGCTGATGCAATTTGTGATGCTGATGGAAATGTTTACATTATCGGTATTATGGAGCACATTGAGCCTTGTGGAGTTCACTCTGGAGATAGTAACGCGACATTACCTCCTTTTAACTTAGGAGAATTTGTAATGCAGCAAATTAAAGATCATACACATAAAATTGCGAGAGCTTTAAAAACTGTAGGTCTAATTAATATTCAGTTTGCGATAAAAGACGATACAGTTTACATTATCGAGGCAAATCCAAGAGCTTCTAGAACGGTTCCATTTATTGCAAAAGCTTACGGAGAACCTTATGTAAACTACGCTACAAAAGTAATGTTAGGCCACAACAAAGTAACTGACTTTGATTTCAATCCGCAATTAAAAGGATATGCAATTAAGCAACCAGTTTTCTCTTTCAGCAAGTTCCCGAACGTAAACAAGGCGTTAGGACCAGAAATGAAATCTACAGGAGAAAGCATCTTGTTTATTGATGACTTAAAAGACGATCAATTCTACGAATTGTACTCTAGAAGAAAAATGTATTTGAGTAAATAATCTCAAATTCTGATATAAAAAAAGCTCCAATGAAAATTGGAGCTTTTTTGTTTTTTGTTCCTTAGTAGGCAACATCATATTTATAATTAAAAGTACCATCTGTAACTTGTGTTGTAACTGGATTATCTGCACCAATTGGCTTTGAATAATCTTCAACACAATTAAAAGAAAAGGTTCCTGCGACGATTTTTGTATTTAAATCAATTGAAGTTATAGACAAAGTTCCTTTGGCGACATATTGGTTTTTTGGTTTTGTATTAAAGATAAATTGAATTTGTGTTTTTGAGGCATCATAAGTTTCTGGCGTGATAGGATAAGTGCCAATTTTTAGATCGCTTCTTTTAATATATAAAATTATTTCATCTACACCTTTTCTCCCCTGTAATTGAATATATTCAGCTGTGGGATAGTAGGTGTATAATGGTTTTGTTGCAAAATTTGAATTGAACGGATTGTTCATTTCCCACAAAGTTCCATCAATTTTAGCATTCATTGCAAATTTTGATGTTGGAGCGGTTGGATCTTCTGGATTTTCACTGTTATCGCTTGAACAGCTGTTTAGAACTAAAACTAAAAAAAGAAAGAGAATTTTTGGTGTTTTCATTAGTGGTATTTAAAGGTTATGTTGGATGTAAATGTAGAAAAATATTTGTTAATATTGTAATTTTGTAAAAGCCTTGTTATTAACGGGCTATAAAAAAAGCTCCAATTTATTGGAGCTTTTTTGGTTTAAAAAGTAAGATATTATTTTTTAAGTAATTGTTCTAAAGGTTTTAATTGATCCATATCTATTTTAGATTTTTGTAAAACAGACATTAATGTCATAATATTATTGGGATTCATATCTTCACCTAAAACACGAACTACAGCAAAGCCAGTTTCTTTTCGATTAAGGAATATAACAAATTCTTTAATGTTGTCTTCAGATCCTACATAACTAATAGAAGCTCCGTCTTTACCAGATCCAAATTTCATTAATTGTTCATATTTTGGATTTTTTAATATGGCATTGACTTTTGTTCTTTCTGTCTCAAACTGCGCCTGATTTTTATCATTTGCTTTAAAAGCCAGAATATTCATTTTTTCGAAAGAATTTACCGCTTCAGTTTGTTCTGCTGAAAGTTTCGTTTTTTCAAGATTTAAAATATTGGGAGAAATATCCAATGCTATAAAATCTTTGTTTTCTGTGTTTTCAACAAAATACTTTTGTAATGTTGGTTCAGAGTTACAGCTTCCTAAAGTTAGCAAAGCTATAAGTGCTAAGGTGAAAATAGTTGTCTTCATTTTATTTTTTGCCTTTAGAAGCTTTCTTTAAATCAGAACCTCCTGGAAGCTGCATTTTATCTGTTAATACTGAGATTTCGTTTAGATCAAAATTACCAGTTAAAGATAATAAAACAGTCTCATCGTTTTTAGCACCGTCAACATACATTAACAATTCTCTTATCTGCGTATCTGATGCGCCAGATTTTACCATGATTCTAACATTTTTACCACTGTCATTTACACGCATCAATTCTTCAAGACCTGCAGTTTTAATGTATTTGTCTGCTGAAACTTTCATTTCTGCTTCAATTTTTGGATTTTTAGTGGTAAACACTTTTAAATAATCTAATTTTTTAATTAAAGCAATGTATTGTTGTGTCTGTTTATCAGAAGCATCAACTTTTACCTTGCTCATTAAATCGAACATTTTTTTGTTTACAATTACAGAGGTTACGTCGTCTTGACCATCAAATTTGTCAAAAGCACCTTGTGCATAAAAAACGTTTGTAACGAATGCGAAAACTAGAGTTATGATGAAATTTTTCATTTGATTTAAATTTAATTACTGTTTAAAAATTTTGTTTTTTGATTGTTCGTATTCTTTAATGTACTGTACACTTTCAATACCTACATTAACATTGTTTGATAATAAAGCCAAAGCTTTTTGTGTCGCTTTTAGCGCCTCTTCGGGATCATCGTAGGTTCCTAATTCTGTTTTAGAAGCTACGGCAGTAGTAGTACTTTGTTCGCTTGCAAAATAATAGGTTCCAATTCCCAGCAAAATCACAGCTGAAGCCGCAATCGATAACCACGCCACATTTCGTTTTTTAGTTTGTAGTGGAATTTCATACGTCGATTTCTGTTCTTTTGCTAGAGAGAAATAGCCAAACATAGACTTGTACTGCTCCAAATGCTGCGCAACATTTGGTGAAGAAAAGTATTCTCTTAATTCTTTTTCTTCGGCAATCGTTGTTTCTCCCTGAAAGTATTTTTCTAATAGATTTTCTATTTTATTTAGTTCCATAAAGGTGTGTATTTGTCATTGATTCTCTAATTTTTTTTCTCGCTCTCGAAAGTGCCACTCGTATTGCAGTTTCGTTCATATTGACAATTTTCGCTATTTCGTCAAATTCATATTGTTCAACATCCCGAAGCTGAATCAGTAGCTGCATTTGTTCTGGAAGCTGATTTATAATTTTTTCAACCCATTCTAGACTATTTTCATCTTCGAGCTTTTTGTCTAACTGCGGTTCCCTGTCGGTAAAATTATTATGAACAATCTGCAGATTACTGGCTCTTTTAGATTTTAATTGGTCGAGACAATAATTTTTAGTCATTGTCATAGCTAAAGCTTCGACGCTGTTATAGTTTTCCAGATTTTCTTTTTTATTCCATAATTTTACCATTACTTCCTGAGTGGCGTCTTCGGCCTCTTCAGTACTTGTAAGCAATCTTTTTGCCAGACGAAAAACTTTGTCTTTAAAAGGATTTATTAATTCTATAAATACAACTTGGTTCATTAAACTGATGGTTAATCGTTAGCTTATATAGTCAAGACGAGGTACAATTATATTTGTTACAACAAAAAATAAATATTTTTTTTACGTAAAAAAAATACTGCTTTTTTGACGAAGCTAAAACTAAAGATACTACTTTTACGTTTATACCACTAAGAAACCCAATTGATATGAAAACACCTTTAAAGAGTATTCTCTTTCTTTTTTTGCTAGCTTTTTCTTTGCAGTCTTGTGAAGATCAAGATGACGTTGCAGCTCCAGCAGACTTACAAGTTAATAATTTTATATGGAGAGGATTAAATGAAGTTTATTTATGGCAGGCAGATGTGCCTAATTTAGCTGATGGACGTAATCTTCAACCTGATTTCGATACTTTTTTAAGAGGTTATTCTAAGCCGGAAGATTTGTTTGAAGATTTATTGAATAAACCAGAAAGTAAATACCCGAACGGAGGGGCTATTGACCGTTTCAGCTGGATTGTTGATGACTATACAGTTTTGGAACAAGAATTAAGCGGTATTACCAAAAATAACGGAGTCGATTTTAGACTAAGCCTTATTTCTTCTGGGTCAAATGATGTTGTTGGATATGTTCGTTATATTATACCAAATTCTGATGCTTCTACAAAAGCAATTAAAAGAGGCGATTTGTTTACAAGCGTGAACGGAACAAAACTTACTGTTTCTAATTACCAGCAATTGTTATTGAATCAAGACAGCTATACTTTAAATCTAGCAGATTATAACGGAAGTACTTTTGTTTTGAATGGTAAATCGGTTGCTTTAACGAAAACAGTTTTAGAAGAAAATCCAATTTTCATCAATAAAGTGATTACTTCAGGAAGTCATAAAATTGGTTATTTAATGTATAATGGTTTTTATTCTGAATACGATGATAAATTAAATCAAGCTTTTGGCGAATTAAAAGCACAAGGAGTAACAGATTTAGTTTTAGATCTTCGTTATAATGGAGGAGGAGCTATTACATCTTCAACTAGACTTGCAAGTATGATTACGGGACAGTTTCCAGGGCAGATTTTTTCAAAAATGACGTTTAATGCTAAACAAATGGAAGGTCTAAGCGGTGATGACTTAGAAAGTCTGAATGAAAGATTCGTTAATAATATTGATGGAAAATCATTAAATAGTTTAAATTTAAATACAGTTTATATCATTACAACCGAAAGTACAGCTTCTGCAAGTGAATTAGTGATAAATGGGTTAAAACCTTACATCAATGTTGTTCAAATTGGAGAAATTACAACTGGAAAGAATGTAGGTTCATTTACAGTTTATGATTCAGAAACTTTGACTAAAAAGAACGTTAATCCGAATCATAAATACGCAATGCAGCCTTTGGTTTTAAAGATTACAAATTCAGCAAATTTTGGAGATTATACTCAAGGTTTACAGCCAACATACGAGCAGAACGAACAAGTTAGCACTTATGGCGTTTTAGGAGAAACATCTGAGCCGTTACTTAGTTTAGCTATTTCGAAAATTACGGGAGCAACTGCTAAAAGAACTTTTAATGATTTGGAACCGAAGTTTCCTTACGTAACAGATTCAAAAATCATTAACGGATTGAAACATGGTATGTATCTTAAAACTGCTCCAAAAGTATTTTAAGTAAATTCTATAGAATAAAAAAAGGCTTTCAGAAATGAAAGCCTTTTTCGTAAAAAAAACAAAAACTAATTCTAAATAGTTTAATCGTTAAAGTAAAAACCGTTTGATCCTGCACCAGTTGCTAATTCTTTTTGAAGATTTCCAGCTAAGTCGTAAATGAATGCTTTACTATCTTTATCGAATTTTGCATCTGCAACATAAATACGATTGTTTTCTACTGCAAATCCGTATATATAACTATCAGCTATCGTAACAATTGCTGTTGTAGAAGGCGCTGTTGCATTAATGCCCATTGCATAAACAGAAGTTCCTGCTGTGTAGTAAATTTTGTTGTCTTCAATATCCATAAGACCAACTCCAGCTAAACTGTCTGGGAATCCAATTTTAGAAACGGATTTGTCTGATAATTTAATTTTTACTAATTCACCATTACCAGAAAATGGTGCTCTAAGAATATATAAATTACCATTTTCTTCTTCGATACAATCTGCACTATATCCAATTTCTAAAGTTTCAACTGCTTTTGTAGCAATATTTACAATTAAAAGTTTACTGCTGCTGTTTGGTTCAGTGATGTATAATTTACCATCTTCTAGAACTAATCTGTTTGCAGTTGCGTTTAATTCAATTTTTGACTCTACTTTATTAGTAGCTAAGTTAATAACAGCAACAAAATCATCAGTATCTCCTGTTGCTGGATTAATGTACGAATACGTATTTGCGTTGGTAACATAAGCTTTTCCATCTTTCACAACACCATATCTTGGAGTTGCAAGACCTGAATCAATTTTTGCAATCAATTTAAAAGTATATCTGTTTACAACATTGATCACATTGGAACCACCTGCAATGATATAAGCTTTATCTCCGTCAAAAAAGATATTCTGTAAATATCCTCCAACCAAATCATTTCCATTTTCAGCTTTATAAGCATCTTTTGTAAACAAACTAAAATCATTGCTAGAGAATGAAACACTACCAACACTTGAACTTCCTTCATTCAAAATAAAAAAACCATTGTCATAAGCGCCTTTTGGAGTATCGTCATCATCGCTTGAACAAGAAACGAATAACGAAATGCTTAACGCTATTAAAAGTAATTTACTGAACTTCATATATTAAAATTTTAAGGTTAAATACACATTGAAATTGCGACCTGGCATTGGTCTGTTTTCTAGGCTTTCATAGTCTTTATTTAAAAGATTTAAAACCTGAAAACCTATTTTAAAAGAATCTAAAAATTTAAGATCATAATCGATTCCGATATTTGAAATTAAATAATCGTTTATAATTTCATCCTTACTATTATCGGCGGTTGTATAAACAAAACCATTGTAAAGAATTTGATAGTAAGCGCTTACTTTATTTCTTGAGTAGGAAACTGCTCCAGTTGCTTTATTAAAAGGAACAAAAAAGATTTGGTTTTTGGTTTTTTCATCTTGAGATATGGTATAAGCATACGTTGCATTTACTGCAAAATTGTTTTTACCATAATTTTTTCTCCAGCTTAATAAAGTTTCAGTTCCATAACTGTTGACTTTATCTTGGTTTTGCGGTGTCCAAATACCACCAGTTCCAGGCACCCATTGCAGCATGTCTTTTATTTTTATATAATAAAAATTCTGCGTCCAAGTGAAATTTTTAAATGTAAGCACATTGCCAATTTCTCCCTGATAAGAGTTTTCTGGTTTCAAGTTCGGATTTCCTCCAGTTTCCCAATACAAGTCGTTGTAAGTTGGAATTCTGAAATTTCTAGAAATATTCAACTTTAAATTGTACCAATCATTGAATTTATAAGAAGAGCCTAAATTGAATAAAAGCGGTGATTTGTAATTATTGGTAAATTCTTTTCTAACACCAATTTCATTTTTCCAGTTATCACCAATATCTTGCCTTAATAACAAAGAAGCCGAACTGATTTCGCGAACATGACTTCCAAAACTAGTTCCATAACCATTTGTTCTGCTGTAATCTATAATTCCGTTGACCTGAGTAGATTTAAATAAAGTATAATCTAAATCTAACTTTGTAATCAAATTTTCGGTTTTTCCGTACGTAAAATTATTAGCGCTATTATCAGCAAAGTATTGATAATTTTCAAAAATATATGCTGTCTTAAAATTGGTTTTCAGCTTTCCAAAATTTCCATCGTATTCAAGCAGGTTTCTGTTGAAACCATTTACGTACTTGCTTTTGGTTTCTGTTTCTACAATTAAAGATGTATTTCTGTCTGTATTTGAAGTTTGACTATACAGCTTTAAAATATGGTTTTCGTTTATTTTGTACCCAACATTTGCATTCAAAGTAATAATATCATACTGCCCGTTTTGGTTCCAGCGCTGTTCGCCTCTCCAAGTATAGCGATTCAAATACTTATAATCGTTTGTGGAGCTGTTTTTTGAAAAACCAATTTGCGTGCTCCATTTTTTGTTAGAAATAGATGTTTTGTAATTAATACCAATAGTATTAAAACTGCCGTAATCTAATCTTAAGTTATTTTCAAAACGATTTAAAAAAGATAAGTCATTATTTAAATGAACGGTTCCTCCAATTGCGCCACTTCCATAAATTACACTTCCACCGCCAGCCTTAATACTGACTGAATTATAATCTGAACTGGAAATAGTATTAAAATCGGTGCTTCCATTCATTTGAGAATTAATGTTTATTCCGTTCCAAATTACTGCTGTTTGGGAAGAAGTCGTTCCTCTAAAAGAAACAGTCGAAAGCATTCCGCGACCATATTCTTTAAAATATAAAGTAGAATTAAAATTCAGCAAATCAGTTAACAATGCCTCATTTTTATTGATAATGGAATCATTAAGTTTTAAAACAGATTGCGATGCTGAGTATTTTTTTAAGTTTTTGTCTGAAACAAAAACTTCTTTCAAACTGGTAATAGAATCGCTCTGCGCCAAAGTAATCTGGCACAACAATAATAAACAAAAAGCTAACCTTAGTTTTATAGTCATAATTTCTACACTCTTTTTCCCGAGAGCTCGATATTGTTACAAAGGCAGGTCTCCTGGCTTGCGTCTTGTTGTTTACCTTCCCATTCGCCATGGGCGAGCAGTGGTTTTGTAGTTTACAACAAGCATTCGTTTAAGAACTCAGCTTACAGTTGCGGGTACAGCTCAAGAAATTACTTGATTCCCTTTTAATGTGTTTTATAAAAACACAACCTTAATTGGCTGCAAAGATAAAGTTAAAAATATTGAATATTCAAAATTTGTTTAGCTTTTCGAAGCAAAATGTAAAACATTACAGAAAATTAGAGCTTTATTCTGATAACTTGTCCGAAATTTACTTTATTTTTAAAAGCTTCTATCAAAGGAGTTTCTGTCTGATGACATAAAATACTTCTGATGACTCCTGCATGAGAAACAATAATTATAGGATTTTCTAGCAGTGAAATTTCATTTAAAAAGTCACCAACTCTTTCATGTAACTCTACAAACGATTCGCCATTTGAAACTTTGATATTTACAAAATCTTCCATCCACGGATTGAGTTGTTCGGGCGGAATTTCATCCCAGCTTTTCAATTCCCAATCTCCAAAATTCATTTCCTTTAGACGATCATCTTCCTGATATGAAATTGTATTTACATTCTCCTGAATATGTTTAGCAAGAATTGAACAACGTTTTAATGGACTTGAAAAAATCATTGCTTTTGAAGGTAATTCTGAAATAATTTTACCAAATATTTCATCAAAGGGTTCTGCAATATTTACATCAGAGTGTCCGTAACAGATTCCTTTTTCGCAGATCGTCTCGGTGTGACGGACTAGATAAATTTCCATAAAAATAAAATACTTAGATAAAATATAACCTCGCAGACTTGCTGTGTTGCGCCTAAACAATCACCTGTATAACCGCCAATCCATTTTTGAAAATAACGAGCCAAAAAATATCTTGTAATAAATACAGGAATTACAGCTAAAATCAATTTATAAT
Organism: Flavobacterium sp. SORGH_AS_0622; assembly: GCF_030818825.1. Classification (NCBI taxonomy): domain Bacteria; kingdom Pseudomonadati; phylum Bacteroidota; class Flavobacteriia; order Flavobacteriales; family Flavobacteriaceae; genus Flavobacterium; species Flavobacterium sp. SORGH_AS_0622. The sequence goes on along the minus strand of NZ_JAUTAX010000001.1, from coordinate 4,219,751 downwards.
CAAAAAAAGAAAATACAATTAACGGAATTAAACCAAAAAAGCATGAGCCAAAAACTTCTTTCCAAGTATATTGTTTCGCAATTGGTTTACTTTTGCTCGAAGCATCTTCACGAGCATATTCATGTGTGAAAATGATACTTATAGCTGCTAAACGACTTAACGAATGAGCAGAAATAAATAAAAGGAAAATTAGTAAAATGTTATTTGTGAAAAGTAAAATGGATTCTGCAAGCAGTTTGAATTTTAATAAAAAAAGTAAAACTAATCCGATTGCTCCGTAAGCGCCAATGGCACTGTCTTTCATAATCATTAGGATTTTTTCTTTGGTCCAGCCGCCGCCAAATCCGTCACAGACATCTGCAAATCCGTCTTCGTGAAAAGCGCCGGTTGTTAAAACAGAAGCAATAATTGCAAAAATTACAGCAGTTTCTGTATAAAGAAAAAGCGAAAAAAGATAGAAAGCCAGAAATGAAATTGTTCCAACAATCCAGCCAATAAAAGGGAAATATCGTGTGGCTTTATTTAAATAATCAGGATGATGAGTTATGTTTTTTGGACAAGGAATTCTGGTGTAAAACATTAAACAGGTGAAGAAAATATGTAGTTCTTTTTTCATTTAGATTGGGTTTTCATTTAGTATGTCATTTCGACGAAGGAGAAATCTCCGCAAGTAATTCCGTTCTAAAAGAGGCTCAACTTTGTGGACTTTCTTTTGGAGATTTCTCCTTCGTCGAAATGACAAAAGTGAGAATAAATCATAATGAAACATAATTATTTGTAGAAAATAGAGTAATTACTATTTCCTACTTATGCCGGCACTTTCAAAACTAGCCATTTCATTCAAAAAAGCCTCAGCCGATTTTAGAAGTGGAAAAGCAATCGCACAGCCCGTTCCTTCACCTAAACGTAAATCAAGATTTAAGATAGGCTTGACATCTAAATATTCTAGCAATTTAGAATGTGCTTTTTCTGCAGAGCAATGGCAGAAAATAGCATTTTGCTTTATATTCGGATTGATTTTATAAGCGATTAAAAAAGCTGTGGTACAAATAAAACCATCAACTAAAATCAGCATTTTATTTTCAAAGGCAGCCAGCATTCCGCCAGCCATTTGTATAATTTCAAAACCGCCAAAATAAGAAAGCTGTGAAATTAAATCGGCTTGACCGGAATAATTTTCGAGTGCTTTTTTTAGAATATTTTGTTTCAGAATTAATTTTTCATTTTCAACTCCAGTTCCTTTTCCAACGCATTCTTCAATAGGAAAATCAGTTAAAAGGCTAATTAAAACAGAAGCTGTAGAAGTATTTCCTATTCCCATTTCTCCAAATCCAATGCAGTTAGAACCTGTTTTAGCAATTCTTTCTATAATATCTTTTCCTTTATCAAAACACAATTGAACTTCGGTTTCACTCATTGCAGGAATATGCAGAAAAGACTGAGTTCCTTTGGCAATTTTGGCATCAATCAAATTTGCATTTGTTGGGAAATCATAATTTACACCTGCATCAACAATTGATAATTCAATATTATTTTGTTTGCAGAAAACATTAATTGCTGCGCCGCCTTCAAGGAAATTAGTTACCATTTGTCGTGTAACATCTTGCGGATAATCGCTTACGCCATGATTAGCGATTCCGTGATCTGCAGCAAAAACAACAATATTTGGTTTTTCAATTTTAGGATTTAAAGTTTCAAAAACACTTGCCATCTGAAAAGCCAAGGTTTCTAAAGTTCCTAAAGAACCAACTGGTTTTGTTTTTGAATCTATTTTTTCTTGCAGCAGTTTGTTGAAATCGGGTTTAGTTTCGATTTCATTTTGAGATTTTAGTTCAAAATCAGAAATGTTTACTTTATGAATTTCTGTGATTTCAGTACAAATCGGAGCTTCCGATTTTTGTTTCCAATGCAATTGCTGCAGCATTGGCTGGTTATTATAGTTCGTTGCTGGCTTTCCAATACAGAAATAGCCGAGCGGTTCTATATTCTCAGGTAAATCAAGGATTTTTTTAAACTGATAATAATTCAGAATCGAAACCCAGCCCATTCCGTAACCTTGTTCAGTCAGAGAGAGCCAAATATTTTGAGCCGCACAAACCGAACTAAATTTCACAGCTTCATTACTGCCAATAGTCCCAATAGTAAATTGGTTTAAAACCGAACGATCATAAGCAATAATAAGCCCGATTGGCGCTTCTTCAATTGCTTCTAATTTGAGCGATCTGTAAAGTTCTTTCTGCTCTGGATTATCGGTAAGTTCTTCTGCTTTTTTGTTGTAATCTAAAAATAGTTTTTTAATTGAAGTCTTTACTTCATCCAATTTAATGATATAATATCTAGTAGCATCAGTCAAACCAACAGACGGTGCCCAATGTCCAGCCTGTAAAGCTTTTTGAATTACTTCATCAGGAACTTCATCAGTTGTAAAATGTCGGGTGTCGCGGCGTGATTTTAATATATCTTCTAGATTGCTCATTTTAAATTCCAATTTTTTAAATTCCAAATTCCAAATTTGAAAATGGATAACATTCTAGTAAAGATAAAGCATAGCTTTGTAATTTTGATTTTAAAATTTTGAATTATCTTCCTAAGTTTTGGAATTTGGAATTTAAATTTTGGAATTTTCTCCTTTTATCTTAACCGGAATTCCCGAAACCATCAAAACTACTTCATCTGCATTTGAAGCTAGAAACTGATTCATCCAGCCTTGTAATTCGGTAAATTTTCGTCCGATTTCTGTACTAGCATGAACGCCCATTCCAATTTCGTTAGTTACAATAATTAAATTAGTATCTTTTTGACTGGCAATTGAGAGGAATTCTTTTTTAGCTTCTTCGAGACTTAGATCGACATTATTTTTATGATCGACAAAAAAGTTAGTCAGCCAAAGAGTTACGCAGTCAATTAAAGCTGTTTTACCAGAAAAATCAATTTCGCTTAAAAATTTTTCTTTTTCAATATTGGTCCAGCGCTCGTCTCTTTCCTGCTGATGGCGGTCTATGCGATTTTGAAAATCATCGTCCCATTTTCGAGCAGTTGCTACATATATAGGAGAGTTAGAAAGTTCCAAAGCAAGTTTCTGAGCATAACTGCTTTTGCCAGAACGCTCACCGCCGGTAATTAGGTAAATCATCTTAATTGTTGATTGTTAATTGTTGATTGTTAATGGTTAATTGGGAAGAAGTCTACTTTTACTTAATTGGCTTTTTGATGTTTTAATGATGCTGGTTATTAATTTTAAAATTGAAACAGCATCATTGTTGATGTTTTCAAATTCTTTTTGATTTAAATAATCAGTTGCTTTTAATAATTCCAGCCAATAAATAACCTCATTTGCTTCTTTTTGCGCAATAGCAAATTTATGAATAAAATCACTTTTACTTTCGGCATGTTCTGCTTCTCGAATCATTGCGCCAATACTTGTTCCTGATCTAAGAAGTTGTTTGGAAAGTATAAATTCTTTTTTATCATTGCTGAGATACTGATATAGTTTGACAATTCTGATTGCAAATTCAAAACTTTTATTTTTTACGATGTTGTTTTTCATAATTAACAACTAACAATTTATAATTAACAATTAATACGGGCAATGTCTGCAGTCATTTCCGCAGCAGGTTCCTCGTTTAAGATGAAACCAGGTTTTGAAAACCATATTGCCATCTTCGATGTAATAATCAATACCTTCGATTAATTTTTCTGATTTGGGTAAAGATATGGCTTTATTTTTTGGAGCATTTTGAGGAGTAATAGTTTCGATGTAAGCCTCTATTTTGTCTTCACAGGCTTCTTTGAAGCAAACTGGACAAAGACAATCTCCGCCTTCAGAGAGATTGAAGATTGGCGGGTAATCATTACACCAGCATTTTTTTTCTATAGATATATCTCCACAGCTGAATTCAGATTCACAGCTTGAGCAAATTTTCATTTTTGTGGTATTCATGTTGTAAAGATACAATTGTTTAAATTTGTAAGAATAAAGGTAAACAAAAAAAATATAAAATACTTTACCTTTGTTCCATCCAAAACATAAAACATGAGACATTTATTACCGAAAATGATTTTTACAGCTTCTTTTTTTATTCTTATCGGATGTAAGAAGAATGAGAAAGCTGAAATTGTAAAAGCTGAAAATGCAAAAAACAGTATCGAATATGCAACAGGACTTTCTATCGTAAAATATGAGGATTATTCGGTTGTAACAGTCTCAAATCCATGGCCGAATGCCAATAAAGATTTTAAATATATTTTAAAAGAAAAAGATGCAAAGGTTCCAGACAGCCTTCAAACTTATACTACAGTCCAGGTTCCGTTAAACTCTGTCGTTGTGACTTCAACAACTAATATTCCGTTTTTAGAAATGCTTGAAGTGGAAAGTAAATTGGTCGGATTTCCGCATACCGATTATATTTCATCAGAAAAAACGAGAGCATTAATTGACAAAGGTTCCGTAAAAAACGTTGGACAGAATGAAAAACTGAACATTGAACAGTTAATCGAATTATCTCCAGATTTGATTGTAACTTTTGGAGTTGATAATAATAATCCGATGCTGGATAATCTGAAAAAAAGCGGTTTAAAAGTTTTAATTCAAGGTGATTGGATGGAACAATCCCCACTTGGAAAAGCAGAATGGATCAAGCTTTACGGTGCTTTATTTGGTAAAGAAGATCAAGCCAAGGAACTTTTTGATAAAATTGTAGAAAGTTATAATCAGGCTAAAAAATTAGTAGCAGACAAACCAGCTACTTCAAAAGTTTTGTACGGTTCAATGTACGAAGATGTTTGGTATGTTGCCAAAGGAAACAGCTGGGTTGCGCAATTTATGCAAGATGCGAAATCCAATTATTTGTGGGCAGATTTAAAAGGAACTGGAAGCGAAGGTTTATCTTTTGAAAAAGTTTTAGACAAAGCCAAAACGGCCAACATTTGGATTGCTTCGGGTTCATTTAAAAGTTTAGATGAACTGCAAAAAGCAAATCCACATTACGGAGAATTCGACGCTTTTAAAAATAAAAGCGTTTATAATTTTGAAGGAAAATTGGGAGCAACAGGAGGTACTGTTTATTACGAATTGGCACCAAGCCGTCCAGATTTAGTTTTAAAAGATTATATTAAAATTTTTCATCCAGATTTATTGGCTAGCTACGAATTTACTTTTGCATCAAAACTGAATTAAATTGGCGAATAAAAAAAGAAATACCATTTTATTTGTCGTTTTGGCTTTGGGTCTTTTGCTGATGTTTTTTGCGAGCATTAGTTTAGGATCTGTGCTTATTCCTGTAAAAGATGTTTTTGCAAGTTTAACAGGAGGTCATGTGGAAAAATCAACTTGGGAATATATTATTATCAATTATCGTCTGCCAAAAGCAATTACGGCAGTTTTAGTTGGAAGCGGACTTTCAATTAGCGGACTCTTAATGCAGACTTTATTTCGAAATCCGCTTGCTGGACCTTATGTTTTAGGATTAAGTTCTGGCGCGAGTTTAGGAGTTGCATTTGTGATTTTGGGCGCAGGATTTCTGCCTTCTTTTTTAAGTGTAATTGCCTTGTCTTCATACGGAATTGTTTTGGCATCTACTTTAGGAAGTACATTAGTTTTGCTTTTGGTTTTAGTAGTTTCACAGAGACTGCGCGATACCATGGCGATTTTAATTGTGGGTTTAATGTTCGGAAGTTTTACAACGGCAATTGTTAGTGTTTTAACGTATTTCAGCACAGCAGAACAATTACAGAAATTCACTTTCTGGTCAATGGGAAGTCTCGGGAATCTTTCGTGGTCAACAATTGGAATTTTGACTTTTTGTGTCGTAATTGGATTGCTTTTAAGTGCTAATAGCATTAAACCGTTAAACGCATTACTTTTAGGTGAAAATTATGCAAAAAGTATGGGTTTGAATTTTAATCGAGCAAGATTAGTAATCATATTTGCAACTAGTATTTTATCGGGCGCTATTACGGCGTTTGCTGGACCAATTGCTTTTATCGGATTAGCGGTTCCTCATATTGCAAAACTGACTTTTCAAACCAGTAATCATACGATTCTATTTTGGAGTACTTTGTTTTTTGGTTCCATTATAATGTTGTTTTGTGATATCGTTTCGCAAATGCCAGGATTCGATGTCACGCTTCCAATAAATGCAATTACGTCTATAATTGGTGCGCCAGTTGTAATATGGCTTTTGGTAAGAAAAAGGAATTTTCAATAATTTTTTTAGTCACAGATTAAAAAGATTAGCATAGATTTTTTTTAATCATTTTAATATCTTAATCTGCGGCAAAAAAAAACTTAGAACCTTAGTTTCTCAGTAACTTAGAATCTTAAAAAAAATGATAAGTATATTAAAGACATCAGATTTAAATATTGGATATAAATCCAAGAAAGGTCTTACGCTTATTGCTGAAAATCTAAATCTAAATTTAGCATCTGGCAAACTCATCACTTTAATAGGGGCAAACGGAATTGGAAAATCAACCTTACTGAGAACAATTACGGGAATTCAGCAGCCTTTATCTGGAAATGTCTATTTAAACGAAAAAAATATTTCCGACTATAAACCTTTAGAATTAGCGCAAAATTTGAGTTTGGTTTTAACGGAAAAATTACCTCCGAGCAATCTTTCTGTTTTTGAATTAGTTGCGCTTGGCCGTCAGCCGTATACCAATTGGGTTGATACCTTATCAAATGAAGATATTCTGAAAGTTCAAGAGGCTATGAAGCTCACACAGATTGAACATTTAGCTTCAAAGAAGCATTTCGAAATCAGCGATGGTCAATTGCAGAAGGTTTTAATCGCCAGAGCTTTGGCACAGGATACACCATTAATTATTTTGGATGAACCCACAACTCATTTGGATTTACTGCACAAAGTTTCTTTATTCAAATTATTAAAGAAACTGACTCAGGAAACTCAAAAATGTATTTTGTTTTCAACACACGATATTGATCTGGCGATTCAATTAAGCGATGAAATGATTATCATGACGCCGGAAAATATTACTCAAGATCAGCCTTGTAATTTAATTTCAAACGGAAGTTTCAGCAATTTATTCAAAGATGAACATATTGTTTTTGATGCTGAAAAAGGGAAATTTATTGTGACTTAGTTTTCTTCGTCTTCCTGCAATGTTTTCAAAACCTTGTAGGTTTCAAAACATCAACTTCAGAATTTATACCTACAAGGTTTTGAAAACATTGCAGGAGAGATACTATAGGTATTATTTCTTCAATCCAATTTGTCTCTTAGCTTCTCCAACCACAAAAGCAACAGAATTAGCGATATTAAAACTACGAATAAGCGGTGACATCGGAATCGTTAAATGATTTTCAAATCTCTCCATAAACTCCTTACTCAAACCAACGCTTTCTTTTCCGAAAACTAACCAGTCACCATCTTGAAATTCATTTTCTAAGTAAGACTTTTCAGAATGGGAACTCATTAAAAATACACGAGAATGATCTGGAATCTGCGCCATCCACTCTTCTACGTTTTGATATTCGGTTACATCAAGATGAACCCAGTAATCTAATCCAGAACGTTTTAGGTTTTTATCATTAATAACAAATCCGAACGGGTGAATTAAATGAAGGCGACTTTCTGTGCCAACGCACAATCTTCCTATGTTTCCAGTGTTATTTGGTATCTCGGGTTCTACAAGAACAACGTTTAGCATTTTTTTTGAGTTTTGAGTTTTGGGTTATGGGTTATGAGCTATGAGTTTAGTTCAAGAATTATCTAATTGACACATTTTCTAATTTAAAATCGTTTACCTCCAGAACTTCTCCAGCTTTTAGGTTTTGCAAATATACATTTCCTATTCGAACGCGAACTAGGCGAAGAGTGGGAAAACCAACAGCAGCAGTCATTTTTCTAACCTGACGAAATTTCCCTTCGTTTACAGTAATAGAAGCCCACGAAGTAGGACCATGGCGTTCGTCTCTGATTTTTTTGGCTCTTGGTCCAAAATCAGGAATTTCATTTACGATAAAAGCTGAACAGGGTTTTGTTTTGTATTTACCGCCTTCAAAACCAATTTCGACACCTTTTTGGAGTTCTTCAATTGCTTCTTGAGTAATAATGCCGTCAACTTGAACGTAATATTCTTTGTCAACTTTTTTGCTTCTAATTTGTTCACTTACTTTTCCGTCGGTAGTAAGTAAAAGCAAACCTTCAGAATCTTCATCTAATCTTCCAATTGCCATTGTTCCCTCCGGAAAATCATGCAATTCTCCCAAAAGCTTTTTCTTTCTTTTTAATTCATAAATAAATTGGCTTAAGTAGCCGTAAGGTTTAAAAAGAATGAAGTGTCTGTGCATTTTTAATTTTTTGCAAAGATAGTTTCTTTCTTAAAATTAAAGCGAAAGTAAAGCATATTAATAGTCTGCAAAAAATGAGTTCAAAACGGGGAACAGCATGAATCGAGAAAGAATCATAATCTTAAAATGTTGTAAATAAAGATAATAAATTATGAAAGATCTTGCCTTTTAAACCCAAAGCAATGTTAAACCATTTAATTTTAAGATTTAGAATTCGTAATATTATAATAGAAACCAAAAAATAAAACGATTATGGGAACGGATAATTTAGGAACAAAAAAGATAAACGGAACGCAGAAAGATATTGACGAATCTAAAGGAAAAAACGTTTCGCACGATAAAGATTTAAAGGATGCTAAATTGAAAAAAGAAATCGTAACCGATGCAGACGGCGATAAAAAAATAGTTGACCGAGCTCGAAATGAGAACGAAGATATTCAATTAAAAACGCCAAAAGTATCCTCAGATAATCCAAATTCAAATCGAGGAGTATCTTCTGAAGAAGAAGCAAAAAAGACGGTTGAAAATAAAGACCGGAATTCTGATATCACACCTAACAGATATCCAAATTCAAATCCAGAAAGTCGTAAAGACCGAGGTAATATGAAATTGGATGAAGATGAATAATACAAAATTTTATAGAAAATAAGGTCATTTTAATATCAAATAACATAACATTAGCGGTAAGCGTTAATGTTATCGTAAACTCTTTTCAAACCTTGAGTATCGGTGTATATCTTCGTAAATTAGAGGTACAAATTTAAATCTTAAGAATATGTCACTTTTAGAAAACAAAGTAGCATTTGTATCTGGCGGCGGTTCAGGAATCGGACGCGCAGTTGCAGAAGCATATGCTCGAGAAGGAGCAAAAGTAGTAGTATCTGATATTAATGTTGATCATGGTGAAGAAACCGTAAAAATTATAAAGGAAAAGGGCGGAGAAGCTTTTTTCGTAAAAGGAGATTCGTCAAGCGCAATTGATAATAAACACATGGTTGAGGTAACCGTTTCAAAATACGGCCGTCTTGATATTGCATGTAACAATGCAGGAATGGGCGGACCTGCAAAACCAACAGGAGAATATGAGCCAGAAGCTTGGGATAAAGTTATTGCTTTAAATTTAAGCGGTGTTTTTTATGCCTGCCGTTATCAATTGGAACAAATGGAAAAAAACGGCGGTGGAAGTATTGTAAACATTGCCTCAATTCATGGGCAGGTTGCAGCTCCGCTTAGCCCTGCATATACAGCTTCTAAGCATGGAGTTGTCGGTTTGACAAAAAACATTGCTGTAGAATATGCACAGAAAAATATTAGATGTAATGCAGTTGGACCTGGGTATATTGAAACAGCACTTTTGAAAGATAATTTGAATAAAGATATGATGGACGCTGTTGCAGCAAAATCTGCAATGAATCGTTTAGGGACTGCAGAGGAGATTGCCGAATTGGTGGTTTTCTTGAATTCTGATAAATCATCATTTACAACAGGAAGTTATATTATTGCCGATGGAGGTTATACCGCGGTATAATAATTTTTAGAGAATACTATTTTGAATTAGGAAAGCAGCGAACAAAAGTTCGCTGTTTTTTGTTTAAAAACCCTGCGGTTTGTAGGAAACATGGAGTTTTTTAGCGTTTTTAAAGATTGTTTATTTTTGAATTATATTTTGAATTAAGAGATTTTGGTTGTAGTAATTTTAATTTAATAAGGCTTATGTTGTTTTAAATTGAATTATTTTGATAAAAAATTCAGCATTAAGTTTATAGTTTTATAATATTAGCTTAACTTTAAAGGCTATAAATTTGACTTCTAAAAACTCTATTCTTTAACGTATGAAAAAACTTTACTTTTCGCGACAGCTTTTGCTTTTACTATGTTTTTTGGGCTGTTTTTCTGGAGATCTTTTTGCTCAGACAATGCCAGCTCCGCAAAAATTGCCACACTCACAGAATTTTAATACACTTTTAGTAACAGATACATCTTATCCAGCAGGATATCAGGGATGGACTGCAGGAACTTCAAATCCAACAGGTGAAAGTCAATTTGCTACATCTGGTAGTTTTGGTGCTGATAGAGCTTTAGTAGCCAATAGTTCTGCCAGTACTAGCAGCGGTAATTTTCATAATTATAATGGAAAAATTGGATTTTTGAATACAGGTTCGTTAGACTTGACTATTGGTTTTGCGTTTGATGCAACTGGACAATTCTCTATTCCTGTTCAATATGATGCAATGACGATTCGTAATCCATACGGCGATGGAACAAATAATCGTATCAATGAAATGATATTGCAATATAGAGTAGGAACAACTGCCAGTTTTACTTCAGTAACTGGAACGTTATATTCAAATAATACTACTACCCAGATTGGAACGGGAAATACAACCCCTCAAAATCCTAAGACTATAAATATCATTTTGCCAGCAGAGTGTGATAATCAGCCTGTAGTACAGATTAGATGGATTTCCAGACAACTTAGCGGGGGAGGTTCTCGCCCATCTTTTGCTATAGATAATATAAAAGTTGGAAGAGATATTACTGCACCTATTAATATTTCTGGTTTCCCTAAAGCAAATAATGTTTTAGCCGAAAGTTTTGATTTTATAAATAAATTAGATGAAGCTGGAAAAACTTATTTTGTACTGCTTCCAGGCGGAAGTGCTGCGCCAACCGTTGCGCAGGTAAAAGCTGGTCAAGACTCAAATGGTACTGCAGCTTTACAAGCAGGAAGTATAGATATTGTAGATCCTGCTCAGGAATATACCAAAACTTTTTCGGGACTTACTTTAAATACGAGTTATTCTGTTTATTCTGTTTCTGAAGATACTTCTAGTAATATTCAGGCAGTAGTAAATAAAGTTGATGTTACTACAGCCAGTTCTGCAGTTCCAGTTTTAACAACTTCTACGGCAAGTTTAGATTTAGGTTTTTCCGAAGCAAATTATGAAGCAAAGGTTCTAAGCTACCAAGTTGGAGCAATTGATTTAACTCAAAATGTTGTTTTAACTTCTACAGCTAATTTTACTATTTCTAAAGATAACAGCACGTTTGCCTCTTCTCTGACTTTTGTTCCTTCTGATTTTGCATCAAATGCTACCCCAACAATATATGTGAAATTTATTCCAAATGCGGTTGCTAATTTTACAGGACAAATCACCCACGAATTGACTGGTGCTGTAACAAAAACGGTTACTTTGACAGGAACAGGAATCAATCCTTATAAACAAGATTTTAACGATTCAAATGTTTTAACAAATAGCGGATGGACACAATATAACGAAGCCGGACCAGTAAACAAATGGTCTTATACTTCAGTAGCTAGAAATGTAAATTCAGGAACTGGCGCCGTTCTTATAAATGGTTTTTCAGATAATGGACCAAGTAAAGATTGGTTGATTTCACCTAAATTACGTTTAGATAATTTTGGAGCACTCCCTTTGCTGTCTTTTTATTCTCGTAAATTTTATGCCGGTCCCTCTTTAAAATTAATGGTCTCAACGAATTATGATGGTGTTAGTAATCCTAATACAGCAACATGGACAGAAATAAATGGAGCATTTCCGACTGTAACAGGTACTTATGCACAATCTCAATATATTAAGCTAGATAATTATAAGACAAGCAATACCTATTTGGCTTGGGTTTATGAAACAACTTCGGGAGGTAATACCAATGCATCAGAATGGTCTTTTGATGATTTTGCTGTAACAAATGAGATTGGATATGTAGATTCAAATCCTGTTTTAGATTTTGGAGTTGTACTTCCAAATACAGTTTCAGACTCTCAATCGTTTAACTTTAAGGCAGAAGGATATGGAGATATTACAATTACAACTCCTGCTTCTTATCAAATTTCAGCAGATAATGTTTCGTTTGTATCCAGTATAGTAATTACTGCTGCCGATGCTTTAGCAGGAAAAACACTTTATGCAAAATTTGCACCAACAGTAAAAGAATTTAAAATATCAGGAGCTTTAACTGTAACAGGAACCTCATTAAACAAGCAAATAGGTTCATTGACTGGTTCTTCTTTGCCAAAAGCAGATACTTTTGATGTAGTAACATACAATTTAGAGTTTTTCGGTGCTCCGACTTCAGCTTATGGTCCTTCAGATAAGCCTCTACAACTAGAAAACGTGGCCAAAGTCATGAATAAATTAGATGCAGATGTTTACGTAGTACAAGAGGTTTCTAGTGATGCTCAGATTGATGCTTTAATTCAGAAAATAAATGTAAACGGAAAAACATTTGAAAAAAGTATTTCTAATGTATGGTCATATTCTTGGCAAAATCCGCCTTCAGATCCAAATTTTCCACCTCAAAAATTGGTAGTGCTTTATAATACGCAAACCGTAACAGTGAAAAAAACACGTGTCATGTTTGATAAATTCTATACTGAATTGCGTAATGGAACTAAAACACTGAACAATTATCCAGGTGATAGCAATAGCAACTTTTTCTCTTCAGGGCGTCTGCCTTATATGGTAACAATAGAAACAAATCTTAATGGAGTTAAAAATGAAATTAATTTAATAGACCTTCACGCACGTGCTAACAGTGGTACTGATATTTCTCGTTACAACATGCGTAAGTATGATACTCAGGTTTTGAAAGATAGCTTAGATGCTCATTATGCAAACTCCAATATTATTCTTTTGGGAGATTACAATGATGATGTAAAAGCATCTGTAATTGAAGGACAGCCTTCTTCTTATGAAGCTTTTGTAACAGACACCAATAATTATAAAGCACTTACTTTAGAAATTAGCCAGGCTGGTGCATACAGCTTTTTGAGCTCAGGCGGATTCTTAGATCATATTACGATTTCTAATGAGTTAATAGATGATTATATTTCAAACTCTACAGCCGTTTATGATCCGCGTAATGATATTGCAAATTACACCACAACAACTTCAGATCACGGACCAGTAATAGCGCGTTTTCAGTTAAAACAAGATGTGCTTTCAACGCCAGATTTTGAAAAGAACAAATATTATGTAAAAGCGTATCCAAATCCTGCTATAGATGTTCTGAATTTTGATGTAAAAACAACTCAAGGAAGAGATCTGAAAATTAGATTATACGATTTCAACGGACGTGTAATTGGAAATCCAATCAGCGTTAAAAACGAATCTGAAGTTAGTACAGCAGCTGTTGCGGTTGGAAATCTAGTTTCGGGAGTTTATTTCTATACCGTTACCGAAAACAACAAAGTGATCTTTAAAGATAAGATTCTTAAAAAATAAGAAAAATAAAAACAAAAAAAGGCTTCCAAATTTGGAAGCCTTTTTTATTGAAAATCTATAAAAGAATTTCTCAATTGATCGAAATCAATTTTATTTGAATTAGTAAGCGAAATAAAATAATCTAACTGCCATTTTTGTGTTTTTTGAGATTGTTTACTTGTCGTTTCATCCCAAGGCGGATAAACTCTTGTAGCTCTAATTCCCTCTTTATTTGGGGCTGAAAACACACCTTTTTCCAATAATATCTTTTTAGGGAAAATAAACTGTCCCCAATTTTGATCCTTACGAACACTAACAATTACAAAATCTATTGCATCAGAGTAATCAAAAGGTTCGATTGTCCCAGTTTTGTTACGTTTCCATAAAGTAACAAACTGTCCAGTTTTAGTTGGAGTGATTTTGGCTTCACGGTAACAAATGTTTTTATCATTCAGCATAAAACGATATGCGCTGTATTCATCACTTTCGGCTTCTTTTTGCAGCGCTGTTAAATGAAGGTCAGTTTGGTCAAAAATACTTTCTTTGGCTAATAATAAATCAGTTGGAATAGGCATGGAATCAATCGTAGAAGCGGTAAAACTCATAAAAGAAATAATAATTAATTTTCTGAAAATTACTACAAATATAATTTAGAAAGAAACATTTAATCCGAAATTTAATCCCCATTGAAACTGATTGAAAGACTGGCTGTTTAACGGATTGATATAGTAATTCATAGCAGGCTCTACAAAAACATTTGTTTTTTTGTAAACTCGATATTGAATTGTACTGCTCAAAGTAGAACCGTAAACATAATCGTTTGCAGTTACATTTTCTCCAATAGAATGACCGTCTAAAGCAACATTGTTCGAAATTAATTTCCCGACAAAACCACCTGTATTCAAATTAATGCTGGCTTTATTTTTATTAAAAACAGAATAAGAAACTTCCAAAGGCATTTCAATATATCGTAGATTTTGATCCAATTTTCCACTCTGGATATTATCACCTTTTAGAGCTTCTTTGGTGCTGTTTGATATCAGTATATAATCAGAATTACTGCTTACCTGCGAAACGGGACTATTACTATTGCTGGCATATTCACCAGGAGCAAAAAGGGCATTACCTTTGGCACTTACATAAGAGACATTCGCCACACTTTGACCAAGTTCATTGATTTTTAAACCAGAACCAACAGCCCATTTTTTATTAATGCTGTATTTCGTTTTAACCCCAAAAGAATTAGATTGTTTGGAGTCGTTTACATTGCCTAAAGTCTTTTCATTTCTAGTGTTTTCAGAACTCGCAACACCGGCAAAAACAGAAAGAGCCCATTTTTCTTTTTTGTTAATTAATTTGTCTTTTTTATCCTTTTCTTCTTTTTTAGTTTCTGGAGCTAAAATTCCTTTTTCTAAATTTTGAAGTTCTGCCAGCTGCATAGAATCTTTTTTACTTAAAGCAGCAGTATTGAATTTTGAGTTCTCTTTTATATTAGCGGCTAAAGTTTTTTCGGAAACTTTTTCATTCTTATTAACAAGAGCATTTTGTTTTGATGCATTATTCCCAACAGAACTTTCGGCAATGAAAGCAAAATTGTTATTGTTTTTAGGAACTAACTTATCATTAAAAATAGAATTCGAAAGCTGTTTTTTAGCCGTAGAATTAAATTTGTTTGGTTTTCCAAAAGCAACTCTTTCTTCAGCGATTCCTTTAGTATTAGAAAATTTGTCTTTTTCTAAAATAGATTTTTTTGAAGATCGAGCACCTGATTTTTCTTCTGGAGAATTAAAATTCTGAACCGCAAGAGATTGATTCGGAACATTATTGTTCGGAAGCTGCATATGAGATTCAGAATCCTTTTTATTGGTTTTGTTTTTCGAATTGGCATGTGCAACACCACTTTCTTGCTCTTGCGTTGCTTTTGAATTATTTAATTTATCTTTTGTTGAAGAAACATTAATTACAGAATCAAGGGTTTTGTTATGATTGTGATTACTGTTTATATTGCCTTTTTTGGTATTATCATTTATTTTTTCATCCAGAACTACGCGATTATTTTCGAAACCACCTTTCCCATTGTCAAAGTTTTTATTTTGAGGAGAAGAACTAAAATGTAAGATTGAGGGCAGAAGCAACCCTAATAGTAAGCATGCAGCAGCCGACCACCAAAGAATAGCTCTTTTCTTCTTTTTTGGTTTGTCTAATTTTTCTTCAATTTGTCCCCATAATTCAGGAGGCGGAACACTCGAAAAGTCTTCCATTGATGAAAAAATATCTTCTATTTTTTGCTTCTTCATGCTGTCTTAAAATTTTTTATGCTCAAAATTCGCTTTTGTAATATGTGTTTGGCGCGATTTAAATTTGATTTTGATGTTCCTTCGGAGATTTTTAATAACTCGGCAATTTCCTTGTGTTTCATTTTTTCAAAAACATATAAGTTAAAAACCGTTCGATATTGGTCTGGTAAATCCCGAATATATTCTAGAAGTTTTTCCTGCTCCATCGGAATAATTTCTAATTCTTCCTCTTCAACAAAATCAGTATCTGGATCAAAAACATCTAAAAAGAAACTTTCTTTCTTTTTTTTATTTAAAGTCTCGATGAGTTTGTTGATGAAAATCCGCTTGAGCCATCCTTCAAAGCTTCCTTCAAATTTGTATTGGTTTATTTTCTGAAAGACAATCACAAAGGCTTCCTGAAAGACATCTTTTGCATCATCCTCGTTTTTCATATATTTCAAACAGATACCATACAAAACAGGAGAGAACAACTGATAAATTTTCAGTTGTCCCTCTCTGTCATTTTTCATGCACAGTTTGATATATTTTTCTAGCTCGTCTTTCAAAAATGTGGTATTGTTTGGTTTGGCAAAAATAGTTCTAAAAAGCTTATAAAACTATCTTTTAAAAATAGTACGAGCTGCGTCTTGGTTATTACTCAAAATCGTTAGGTTTTGATTGTCAAGGTTTTCTATCACATAAGTTTTGCCTTCGAACGTAATTAGATCATGTTCTGACTGATCAAGATATCCTATCCCTTTTTCTACCTGATAAGGACTGTTTCTAATCTCTACATTATTTTTATATGTAATCACTCTCCCATCTGGAGTAAAGATAATTTTCTTAGTAAAACCAATAGTTTTTGGCGTTGCGACATACGGATTATTAGCACCGCCTACAGATTTTTCCCAGATCCAAGTATTTACAAGCGAACTAGATCCTGCACTAAAAGTCTTGTCTATGGAATAAAAACTGGCAAAAAGAAAAAATGCAATAAAAGAGATAAAGAGTTTTTTCATGATCGGGGGGATTATTTTAAACTAGTAATTTTTTCTTGAATAAGTTTTTTGAAAGCTTTTATATCAGCACTTTGATCTTGTGTATCATTGTTGTCAATATAAACCTTAGTTACTGTTATACCTTGGCGTAATTCAAAATAAACACCACCTTGATCTGCTGCATCTGGAGCGCCGTAAATTTTAGTTTGTCCTTTTAAAGCTAAAATTTCAGCAGGAACAGCTTTTAATAATATTGTGTAATCACCTCTTTTTATAGTTGGAGTGTATTTATATTGATTGAAATCGTATTGATTAGCGCCAACATTTAAGAATTTTAAAATACTGTAATCATTAACTTGAAAGAATTTTTGACAGTCTGCACCAGTACAATTATTATTGAAACTACCAATAATTGCTGTGTCTGGACTTTCATTAGCTTTAATGAAAATAAAACCTTTTGATGTTTTTGGAATTAAAACAAAGTCTGAAGGATAAGTAGGAGATTGAGTTATATTTTCGCCTGGCGCTGGTGATTTCTCGTAGTAATTAACTACAATTTCGCAATTGTTTTCTACAATAGAAGTAATTTTAATTGCATATCCGCTTGTAGGTTTAGCTCCCGCAAAAATTCCCACTAAATATTGTTTGGTAAAATCAATATTAGGATCGCTTGCAACAGGACATGTGTTATCATGTTTTGGGAATAATTCATTCATTTTTTCTTGCGTTGCAACAACTGCTACAGCCGCATTGTTAGGCTGCGATTTTACGCTATAATTACAATAGAAGGGAAATCCAGTAAAAGCTACATTTGTATTAGCACCGCAATCAACATAATTATCATCATTATTTAGAGAACATGCACTAAATCCGAAAGCTATAAATAAGCTCAACATTAATTTTTTCATAATTTATTTTAATAGGTTTATATCTTGTAGATTGAACTTTTTAAAAAAGGTTGCGTAAAACTTTTATTTTTTTTTGGAAAAAAAATAAAATGTTGATTTAGTTTGGATTAAATACGAATTCGTGAAATTTTAATTTTTAAAACTAAGTACTACGTATTATTGCGTACTTTTACGTAAAATAAACTTAGTTATGTCGGATTATCTACCATTTTTATTGGCTTTTGTAGTGGCGCTTTTTGTTGGAATATACTTAGGTAAAATGCTTTCCGGGTCTAAATTTCAGTCAGAAAAAGCAATTTCAGAAGAGCGATTAAACGCATTAAACAGCCAGTTGCAAATGCAGAAAGAGCAATTTGAAAGTGAAAAAAATTACTTTCAAAAACAATTGCAGCTGCTCAATTATGAGAAAGAAAACATTCGGACAGAGAAAGACAGTCTGGCGATTCAGCTTTCTAAAAAGGAAGTTGATTTTGAAAATTTGTGGGAACGACATAAAGAACAAAAAAATGAAATCAATGAGCTTCAGGAAAAATTCACCAAAGAATTTGAAAATCTAGCCAATAAAATCCTCGAAGAAAAATCGGCTAAGTTTACCGAACAGAACAGCGAGAATATGAAAAATATTCTATTGCCGCTTCAGGATAAAATTCATGTTTTTGAACAAAAAGTAGATCAGACCCATAAAGAAAGCATCGACTATCACGCCGCACTTCGCCAGCAGATTTTAGGTTTAAGCGAAATGAATGCACAAATGAGTAAAGAAACCTTAAATCTAACCAAAGCGCTAAAAGGCGACAGTAAAATGCAGGGAAATTGGGGCGAGTTGGTTTTAGAACGTGTTCTGGAAAAATCTGGATTAGAGAAAGGAAGAGAATATGAAGTACAGCAGAGTTTTACGAACAGCGAAGGAAATCGTGTTTTTCCAGATGTTGTAATCAATCTTCCTGACGGTAAAAAAATGATCGTCGATTCTAAAGTTTCGCTTGCAGCTTATGAAAAATGGATTAACGAAGAATCGGAAATTTTAAAAATAGATTATCTAAAAGAACATGTCAATTCTATTAGAAGGCACGTGGAACAGCTTGGCAGTAAAAATTATCACGATTTATATCAGATAGAAAGCCCCGACTTTGTGCTGTTATTTATTCCGATGGAGCCAGCTTTTGCGATAGCTTTAAATGAAGATCCAGCTTTATACACCAAAGCATTCGACCGAAATATTGTAATTGTTACGCCAAGTACACTTCTGGCTACTTTGAGAACAATAGACAGCATGTGGAGCAATCAAAAACAGCAGGAAAATGCTTTTGAGATCGCAAGACAAGCCGGCGCATTGTACGATAAATTTGAAGGTTTTGTTTCTGATTTAGTCCGAATTGGAAATAAGATAAAAGATACCAAAACAGAATACGAAAACGCAATGAACAAATTGGTTGACGGAAAAGGAAACTTGATTACAAGCGTAGAAAGATTAAAAAAAATGGGAGCAAAGGCCAAGAAATCACTTCCTGAAAATATAATTGCAAGAGCTTTAAATTCAGATGAAAATGAATTGTTGAATTAAAAAAAATAAAACACATAGAAATATAGGTTTTGTTCTGAATCTATGTGTTTAAAAAATTAAAAATAAAATACACTCCAAAAAACAAAAACATGACTACAGATTTTAAACCCGTTTCTTCATCAAAAATCAGCATATCAGAATTAATGCTGCCTTCGCATACCAATTTCAGCGGTAAAATCCACGGAGGTTATATTTTACAACTATTAGATCAAATTGCTTTTGCTTCGGCATCGAAATTCAGCGGTAATTATTGCGTAACGGCTTCTGTAGATACCGTAAACTTTCTAAAACCAATTGAAGTTGGAGAATTGGTGACCATGAAAGCCTCTGTAAACTATGTCGGCAGAAGTTCAATGATTGTCGGGATTCGTGTTGAAGCAGAAAATATTCAGACTGGAGTTGTTAAACATTGTAACTCCTCTTATTTTACAATGGTTGCCAAAGATAAAGAAGGAAAGAGTGTTCAGGTTCCTGGATTAATTTTGTCAAACCTGCAGGAAGTCCGTCGTTTTAGAAAAGCAATCAAACATATCGAAGTTAGAAGAGAAGTCGAAGAGCACGAAAAACTTACAAATATAAACTCTATTGAGGATTTAGCCAGTTTAGAAAAATATAATGTCCTTCTAGAAATCAGCTAATTTTTCTTATATTTATATAATACACATTAAATAAAGAAAACATGATAAAGTTTGGATATACCATTTTGTACGTTGAAGATGTCGAAGAGGCATTGGCATTTTATGAAAATGCATTTGGATTCTCAAGGAAATTTATAAGCCCGGATAATGATTATGGCGAATTAATTACCGGAGAAACAACACTTTCGTTTGCATCTAAAAAGCTGGCATCGCAAAATTTGAAAGACGGTTTTATAGAAAGCAGTTTAGAAGATAAGCCTTTTGCCATAGAAATAGGTTTTATTGTTGAAAATGTTCCAGAAGTTTTACAAAAAGCGACTTCTTTTGGTGCGATAATGGTTTCAGAACCTGTAGAAAAACCGTGGGGACAAGTTGTGGCTTATGCACGAGACTTAAATGGATTTTTAATCGAAATCTGTACAGAAGTAAAAATGTAGTTAAGGAGCATTTCACATCTTACAAAAAACATTTTACTTTTAAAAACATTCACAAATATTTAGCATTAGTTCTAGAACTTTGCTTGTCGAAATTTCGTAACTTTAAATGTGATCATTTGGTTACGAAATTTTTTTTTTCACTGAATAACTGCCGTTCAATTTTTATAGTTAATCGGATTTTTTTTCACTTTCTATTAACTGCAATTATTGAATGACATAATTGTTTAAATGTAGACGATTATGAAAACAACTACCTTATTATTTTTATTTTTTACTGCTTTTTCTGTAATTGCTCAAGACAAATTTTTTACCAATACCGCCACGGTAAACTTTGAGGCGTCTGTTCCTCTATTTGAAGAAATAAAAGCAGTTAACAGACAAGTTGCAATTCTTTTAGAACCTAAAACAAGTACTTTTATTTGTACTGTAATGATCAAAGATTTTCGTTTTAAACTCGATATGATGCAAGAGCATTTTAACGATAATTATATGGAGAGCCGTCGTTATCCTAAAGCTGTATTTAAAGGCAAAATAGAAAAATTTGATTTGAAAGATATTAATGAAGTCGAAAAGCAATATCAGATAAAAGGCAAGCTTTATTTACGAGGAAAAATGAAAGAGATTGTTGTAAATGCTCTAATCAAGAAAGTTGCAGACGGCATTCAGGTAATTTCAGATTTCCCAATTTCAATTTCAGATTTCAATATCCAAATTCCAAGTTCGGTTGCTTCAAAAATTGCAAAAACTGCCAATACAGCGCTGACAGGTGTTGTTCATAGCGACGAAATAATGTTTGCAGCTTTGAAATAAGTGTTATTTGATACAATTTATGAGTGCCTTTTCTAAATCGGTAAACTGAAATTCAAATCCAGTTTTCTGAATTTTTTCAGAAGAAACTCGTTGCCCAGTTAAAACAGCTTCGCTCATTTCTCCCAAGAAAATTTTTAGAATAAATGGCGGAACTTTAGGAAGCCAAATAGAATAACCAAACAAATTGGCAAGTGTTTTAGAAAAGCTGGAATTTGTGGTATTGTCTGTTATACATGCGTTATACGCGCCTTTCAGCTTTTCATCTTCGATGCTTTTTAAATAAATATTGCATAAATCATCAATATGGATCCATGGAAGATATTGTTTACCCGAGCCAAGGACCGAGCCAAATCCAGATTTAAAAGTCGGAATCATTTTTTTAAGAAAACCTTCGTTTTTCCCTAAAACTATTCCCGTTCTTATTTTGACCGTTCTAATCTCTAAAGAGTCAATTTTGTCTACTGCGCTTTCCCATTTTTGACAGATCGAACCCAAAAAATCATCTGCTGGCGGTGTGTTTTCGGTACAGATTTTATGACTGGTGGCAGCGCCATAAATCCCAACTGCCGAAGCAGAAATAAAAGCATTTAGTTTCTTGTTGTTTTGTTCTAAAACCGAAAAGATTAAATCAATTGGTTTAATACGGCTTTCTAAAAGCTCTTTTTTTCTTTTGTCTGTCCATCTTTTTTCAACAATTCCTTCACCAGCAAGGTGAATGATGTAATCAGCATTTAGGACGGCATTTTCGTCAATATAATTTTTATTTAAATCCCATTTATAATATGTAATTGAAGGAGAATTTTCTCTTTCAGAACGACTCAAAATAGACACAGAATATCCAGCTTCGAGAAGTGTATCTGTTAAGTGTTTTCCAATGAATCCGCTTCCGCCAGTTAAGAGAACATTTTGAGCCATAATAGTTTATAATATATTTAACAGTGTATATTGTTTAAGGATTAGTAAAGATAATTAAACAATGTTTACCTTTATGGCAAATTCTAAATTTTAATAAAATGGCGACTAAAAAACAGGTTATTACCAAAGATGTTATCGTTTCAAAATATATGGATGAGGTTCTGGAAAAAGGTCATAAACCAAAATCGGTTTATCATTTTGCGAAAGAAAATGATTTTACCGAAGCTGAGTTTTATTCCTTTTTTGGAACATTAGAAAGTTTAGAAAAAGAAATTTTCAGAATGTTTTTTGAAAATACAGTTAATCTGCTTCATAAAAATGAAGAATACCAGCAGTATGACATGAAGAATAAAATGCTGAGTTTCTATTTTACGTTTTTTGAAATTTTAACTGCAAATAGAAGTTACGTTTTACAGACGCTAAAAATCGATAGAAATCCGCTTAAAAATTTAGTACAGCTGACTACTCTTCGAGAAAGTTTTAAAAATTATGTTTCTGAAATCCTTACTGATGATTGCAGGTTGGAGCAGGAAAGATTTCAAAAATTTCAAGAAAAAACTATTCGGGAATCAGCTTGGCTGCAATTAATGCTGACGATTAAATTCTGGATGGAAGATGAATCTGCTGCCTTTGAAAAAACAGACATTTTTATCGAAAAATCGGTTAATGCATCATTTGAATTAATGAATGTTGCACCAATGAATCATTTAATAGATTTTGGAAAATTTCTATTTAAAGAAAAAATACACAGCAGATAATGAAAACAATCGATTATATTCCAACTTCAAAAATAGAAAGAGCTGGAAAACTGGTTCAGACTGGAGCCAAAATTGGGGTAAACTATGTAAAGCATTATGCTGAAAAAATAGTAAATCCAGATTTAACCCGAGATAAACTAAACGAAAATAACGCCGAAGATATTTACGACGGACTTAAAAGCTTAAAAGGAAGCGCGCTTAAAGTCGCGCAAATGTTAAGTATGGACAAGAATTTTCTGCCTCAAGCTTATGTGGAGAAATTCTCATTGTCTCAATTTTCAGTTCCGCCGCTTTCTGCACCTTTGGTTTTAAAAACTTTCAAAAATAATTTTGGTAAAACACCTTACGAAATCTTTGACGAGTTCAATCCAAATTCTGTAAACGCAGCAAGTATTGGACAGGTTCATTTGGCAAAGAAAAATGATAAAAAACTGGCTGTTAAAATTCAATATCCAGGTGTTGCAAACAGTATTTCATCAGATTTAGCTTTGGTAAAACCTATTGCAATTAGAATGTTTAATCTGCAAGGGAAAGATTCTGATAAATATTTCAAGGAAGTTGAAGATAAACTTATTGAAGAAACGAACTATTTATTAGAATTAGAACAAAGTAAGGAAGTTGTTGATGCCTGTAATAAAATTGAAAACATCATTTTTCCTAATTACTATCCAGAGTTTTCATCAGAGAAAATCATTACCATGGATTGGATGACAGGAATTCATCTTTCTGAGTTTACTGCTATAAATAAAGATCAGGAAGTTGGGGACAAAATAGGGCAGGCACTTTGGGATTTTTATATGTACCAAATTCACGTTTTACGAAAAGTTCACGCCGATCCGCATCCAGGTAATTTCTTGGTTGATGATCAAAACCAGTTGATTGCTTTAGATTTTGGCTGTATGAAACAAATCCCAGAAGATTTCTACACGCCTTATTTTGAATTAATCAATAAAAATGTAATTACAGATGAAAAGCGTTTTAACGAAAAACTATTCGAATTAGAAATTCTTCGTCCAGACGATTCCCCTGCAGAAGTTGCATATTTCACAGAAATGTTTTATGATTTGTTATCGCTTTTCACGAAACCTTTCCAAAATGAAACCTTCGATTTTGCCGACGAAACTTTTTTCAATGCAATCGCCGAATTAGGAAAGCGTTTCTCTGAAGATACAAATCTTAGAAAAATGAATGGAAATCGCGGTTCTAAGCACTTTATTTACATGAATCGTACTTTCTTTGGTTTGTATAATTTAATGTTTGATTTGAAGGCGAAAATTGTGGTTGATAATTATTTGAAGTACTAGATTGGAAAATTCCAAATTTTTTAAATTCCAAATTCCAATTTTACATAAACCTTTCAAAGTTTAAAACTTTGACAAAGGTTTTTTTTGTATTGTTTGTCATCCTGACGGAAGAAGGATCACAAGATTACGAACAATTGGAATTTGGAATTTTGAAAATTTGGAATTTTATTTAATTATTCCATCCTTATAAGCCGCAATAGCGCGATCTCTCGCAAAAGCATGATCGACCATTGGTTCATTATAACCAAAATCAAATTCAGGAATCCATTTGCGGATGTATTCGCCTTTTTCGTCAAATTTCTTTTGCTGGATTTCTGGATTAAAAACCCTGAAATAAGGCGCAGCATCACAACCTGTTCCTGCTGCCCACTGCCAGTTTCCAACGTTCGAAGCCAGTTCGAAATCTAAAAGTTTCTCGGCAAAATAAGCTTCTCCCCACTGCCAGTTGATTAATAAGTGTTTACATAAAAAACTCGCCACAACCATGCGAACGCGATTGTGCATGTAACCCGTTTCGTTAAGCTGGCGCATTCCTGCATCGACCATTGGGTAACCTGTAGTTCCAGAACACCATCTTTTAAAATCGTCTTCGTTATTACGCCATTGAATTCCATCGTAGGCCGATTTGAAATTATGATTGACACAATTCGGAAAGCTGAAAAGAATTTGAATAAAGAATTCTCTCCAAATTAATTCGCTTAGAAAAGTTTGATTTTTTCGATTTGCCCAGTTTACTAATTTCCGAATGCTTACAGTTCCAAATCTTAGGTGTGGAGAAAGATAGGAGGTACTGTCTAAAGCAGGAAAATCTCTGGTCTCTTTATAATTACCAATTTGTGTTAAGTTGTGCTGCTGTACTTTTATGGTGCTTCTTTCAAAACCAATTACTGATAAATCGGGAAAAGGAAATTGATTTTTTGCAAAATTGGATTGATATGGTTTTGAATCATATTCTGGAGCCGATCCTAAAATATGATATTTCTCAAGCCACTTATTTTTGTATGGAGTGTAAACGGTATATGGAAGTCCGTCTGCTTTTGTGATTTCTTTTTCTTCAAAGATAACGTGATCTTTAAATGAAAAGCATTCTATTTTATTTTCTTTTAATACCGTAGCAATTGCGTTATCACGTTTAATTGCAAAAGGTTCATAATCTTTATTGAAAAATACGCTTTGAATGTCGAATTCTTCTAAAAGCGATTTCCATACTTCTTGTGTTTTTCCTTTTTTAATTAAAATTGAAGATTCAAAAGTGTTTAATTCTGAATTTATTTTTTGGAGTGAATCATAAATGAAAGAGACCCTCGCATCGTTTTTTGGAAGATTATCCAAAATATCTTCATCAAAAATAAATAAAGGAATTATTGGAAATTCAGATTGTAAAGCGTGAAATAGTCCATTGTTATCCTCTAAACGTAAATCCCGTCTGAACCAGAAAAAGGAAACTTTTTGTTTTGTCATTTGTTGAGTTCCGTTTTGTTTTTTTTGCCACAGATTAAAAGGATTAAATCTGTGGGTGTATTCTAAAATTCTCGCAAGGAGTTAAAAGCAAATTGTTTATTTTTAAATATATAGTTTTATAATTTAAACTTTAAAAAATATGTTTCTATGTTTAAAAATAAAATCTTTAAATACTTTTTTGCTCTGCGTGTATTTGTATAATCTTTGGTTGTGGTTTTGAATTAAATAATTCTTCGATTTTCTTATAGCGGAAATCGAAAATGGTTTTTAGTTTGTTTTTTACAACTAAACTATTCATAATCCGCCCAAAAATTCCGAGTGGTAAAGCATAGTGTACAATGTCTGTCATTTTTGTTCCACCGTCTGGTGTTCGCTCAAAAAAATGTTTGTGATGCCATAGTTTGTACGGACCAAAACGTTGTACATCGATAAAATACTCGTTTTCCTTACAAGCAGTAATTTCGGTAACCCAAGAAATTTTGATTCCTAAAAGCGGTCTTAAAGTGTAAGTGATAATTTGACCGTGATACATGCGTTTGTCATCGAAGTCCTTAATTTGAAAATTCATATTGTCCAGAGTGATGGTCTGGAGATTTTTTGGGCTCGAGAAAAAATCCCAGCACTCTTCTACGCTGGCATTTACATATTGTACGGTTGCTATTTTGTATAATTTCATTTCTTATGAATCAATTGTTTGCAAATGTTTCTTGTACTACGTGAGCGTTAGGGATTGCAGTGGAGCTCTTTTTATGGCTGGCTTTTTAGCCCGACATAAAAAAGCGGGAACGAAAAGCCCGGCCCTTGGGAAACGCCCAAATAATGCTACATTTTATAATATTTTAATGGTACAAACAACATTCCGAAACATTCTCCTTTTTCTTTATTAAGGTGTTTATGGTGTATTTTATGTGCTTTTCTGAGTCCGATTAGATATTTGTTTTTGGTGTTTTTGAACCAATTAAAACGCTGATGAATTAATACATCATGAATTAAAAAATAACAAATTCCGTAAAGTGTCACGCCGCAGGCAATAAAAAATAAATAGTTAAAACCGCCTTGAACACCAAAATAAAATAAGAGAATACTTGGAATTGCAAAAATGACAAAGAAAATATCGTTGCGCTCAAAAGTATGTTCATATCTAGGCTGGTGATGATCTTCGTGAAAATACCACATAAAGCCGTGCATAACGTATTTGTGCGTAAGCCAGGTCACACATTCCATAAACAGAAAAACGCCCAAAAAGATTAAGAAAGAAATCATTTGTAAAATGTTGTAATTAAAATTATAATTTAAAATCTTTTGAGTTTAGCTTTAAATTACAAAAGATTGACTCTAAAGAATATTTTTTTTTGATTTGTTGCTCTCATTTTTGTCATTTCGACGAAAGAGAAATCTCCGCAAATAACTCCGCAAACTATGGTAACCATCTTTGTCGGGAAATTATAAACTGGACGAATTTATACCAGTTTGAGCTTGTACGTTACAAAAGACTGCGCCAAAAGTCCTGCTTTTGTGTAATTAGAAACACGGATTCTTGCGTTACCAATTTCGTAATAAGGCGTATTTTTTAGTTTTTTAAGCAATTTTCTGTAATAAACATAAGCGGTATAAACTCCGAATTTGGCTTCGATAGGAAGTTTTACAATTCCTTGGTAAGCGATGCGGAAATCTTCTTCAATTTCTTGTATAATCTGCTCTTTTGAATCTTCGTTGAAATTGTTAAGATTAACACCTGGGAAATAAGTTCGGTTTAAAAGCGTATTGTCATCTTTTAAATCCCTCAAAAAGTTTACTTTCTGAAAAGCAGATCCTAAGCGCATGGCTTCATCTTTTAATTGTTCGTATTTATGCTCTTTTCCAGAAACAAAAACCTTTAAACACATTAATCCCACAACATCAGCTGAGCCGTAAATATAATCTGCGTACTCTGCCTGTGTGTTGTAGGTTGATTTTATAAGATCTAGTTTCATGCTTTTTAGAAAAGCCTGAATAAGATCGTCTGTAATATTGTATTGTTTTACAGTATGCTGAAAAGAATTTAGAATTGGATTTAGGCTGATTCCTAATTCCATTGCTTTATAATATTCTTTTTCAAAATCGTCGATAAGATATTCTTTTTCATAATCATGAAATGAATCTACAATTTCGTCAGCAAAACGAACAAATCCATAAATGCTGTAAATAGCATCGCGAATGCTTGGTGAAAGCATTTTCACGGCAATTGAAAATGAAGAGCTGTAGTTTTTGGTAACCAGCTTGCTGCATTTGAAAGAAACGGCGTCGAATAGTGATTTCATTTTTTTTAAGATCTTAGAGATTTTTGAATTAATTCAGCTGCTAGTTTTCCTGAAATTAAGGCAGGAGGAACACCTGGTCCAGGAACAGTTAATTGTCCTGTAAAGTATAAATTCCTGACTTTTTTGCTTTTTAATTTGGGCCTTAAAAATGCAGTTTGCAATAATGTGTTGGCCATTCCGTAAGCATTTCCTTTATAAGCATTATAATCTGTTACAAAATCGTTTTTGCAGAATGACTTCTTAAAGATAATATTATTTCTGATTTCTTGTTGCGTAACTTGTTCAAAACGAGTGATTATCTTTTCGAAATACTCTTCTCTGAGTTTCTCGTTATCTTCAATTCCCGGTGCAAGCGGAATTAGGAAAAATCCAGTTTCCATTCCATTTGGTGCAGCTGTTAAATCAGTTTTGGATGGAAAATTGGCATAGAATAAAGGCGATTCCGGCCATTTTGGATTATCGTAAATATCGACAGCATGCTGGTTAAAATCGGTATCAAAAAATAACGCGTGATGCGAAATGTTTTCTATTTTTTTATTAAAACCAATAAAAAATAGGAGAGAAGAAGGTGCAAAAATGCGGGTTTCCCAATATTTTTCGGAATAAGCGCGATGCTCTTTATCTAATAAAGTTTCGGTATGCTGATAATCGGCGCCGCTTAAAATGATATCTGCTTTTATAACTTCGCCATTGATAACAATCGCAGTTGCTGTGCTGTTTTCAACTACTATTTTTTCAATTGGAGCATTAGTTTTAATAGAAACACCAAGTTCTAAGGCTAGTTTTTCGATTCCGCGAATAACATCAAACATTCCAGTTTTCGGGTGCCACGTTCCTAATCCAAAATCGGCATAATTCATGAAATTGTAAAATGATGGCGTTTTGGTTGGTTTCGCTCCCAGAAATAATACAGGAAACTCAAGAATTTGGATCAATCTTTCATTTTTGAATTTCTTGCGGATATCGGCACTTACATTACTAAAAAACTGATTTAATTTTAAAGCGGTTTCTTTTGTAATTAATTCAAGCGGTGAAACTCCCGGGCGATACACTAAATCTTTTATAGCGATATCATAATTGCTTTTGGCTTGATTGATAAAGTTTTGAAGTTTTTGAGCGCTTCCTTTTTCAATTTCTTCAAATGTCGATTTGATATCTTCTAAATTGTCATAAATACTTATAAAATCATTTATTCCAAAATAGACGCGATACGCTGGATTCAGCTTTACGAGTTCGTAATAATCTGATGGTTTTTTATTAAAGTCTTGAAAAAAGCGTTCAAAAACATCGGGCATCCAATACCAGCTTGGTCCCATGTCAAATGTAAAACCGTCTTTTTTAAATTGTCTGGCACGTCCGCCAATCGTGTCATTTTTTTCATAAATAGTTACATCATTTCCTTGTTGTGCAAGGTAACAAGCTGCGGCTAAAGAAGAAAAGCCCGATCCTAGTATTGTTATTGTTTTTCTCATTTGTTTAACAAATATAAGAAAAACTTAAACAAAATAAAATTAGATCATATTAATAGTTTCTTCCATTGAATCAAAAACTCGAATTCTATCGGTTAAAACTTTCTGATCGATATGTTCAACCATTTTTCCCATAAGCCAGATTTCGTTGTTTTTTTGCAACAATTTCTGTCCCATAGATTTAACATACTGGTTAATTACATTTCTATCAGGCTGAACTGTCATGAAAGAAACAAATGTAATGTTCTCAAAATGTCTGGTTAAATCCTGTAGATTTTCAATCGGCATACTTTCTCCTAAATAAATGGATTTGTAGCCTTTGTCGAGAATTTCATATTGCAGATATAGTAATCCGATTTGGTGAATTTCATTTAGCGGAAGCGACAAAACAAATACTCTATCTGTCTTGGTTGGTTTTCTTATTTGAAGACTTTCTGTGTAAATTAATATTTTCTGTTTGATCAAATGGCTCATGAAATGTTCATTTGCAGGAGTAATTGTTTCAGACTGCCATAATAATCCAAGCTCTTTTAAAAGAGGTAAAAAATGTTCTTTAAAAACTTCTTTAAAAGTCTTTTCAGAAATAAGCCAATCGAAAGTATTAAAGAATAACTCTTGGTCAAAATTCATCATCGCCATTTTGAAAGAAGTGATGGCGTAATTTTGTGAATTTTTCTTAGAAATTATTTCGCGCACCAATTGTGGAATCTTTTCTTCAGGATAAGTTGCGATTTTAGAAATCTTATAGCCGTACTCGTGTAATAACGTGATGTTTAAAAGTTTCTGAAGATTTTGCAGATTATAAAATCTGATGTTTGTATCAGTTCGCATTGGTTCAAGGATGTTGTATCTCTTTTCCCAGATGCGTATGGTATGCGCTTTTATTCCAGATAAGTTCTCAAGATCTTTAATACTGAAAACAGTTTTAATATTGTTTATCATTTCTCGCGATTAGGTCGACAAATGTAAAACAAAATCTTATATGCAACCTTAAAACCACATTAAAAAGATAGAGGATTAGAGGTTTACGTACTGTAAATATATTTTTTACCTAAAAACAGGTATATTTTATCTAAGAAATATATTACTTTAATAAAAAGTAAAAATAGTCTGCAGTAAGATTGCAGACTATTTTTGTTTTTAAGTTCTTATTTGCAGAAAGTCGATCTGTTTTTTGCAGCACTTTGACTTCCTAATTCAATTGCTTTTGTAAAATCTTTACAAGCATTTTTACTATCGCCGATTTTATTATAAGCTAAACCTCTCAAATTGTAAGCAATGTAATCTTTCGGATTTAAACCTAAAGAAGATGTGCAGTCGTCAATTGCTCCCTGATAGTTTTGCAATTTATAATTAACATTGGCTCTGCCTGTAAATGCATCTGCATTCATGCTGTCTAAGTCGATTGTTTTGCTAAAATCTGCCTGCGCGCCTTTGAGATCGTTTAGTTTAAATTTTGCAACACCACGATTCTGGTATGCCTCGACAAATTTTGAATTCATGCTGATGGCTTTGGTGTAGTCGGCGATTGCGCCTTTTGTGTTTCCGGCTTCCGCTTTTTTTATGGCTTTGTCAAAATAGCCAGTTGCAGATTGTGCCCAGATGGAGCAGGTCATCATCATAAATGATGCTAATAGTAGGTTTTTCATAAAACTAATTTGGGATTAGTGATTAAATTATTTCCAAACGAATTTAAGAAAGTTTTTATTCTGTAAGGGAATTTCTTTTTTAATATAATGCTATTTGTTTATAATTAGGATTTTGACTTTTGTTGAAAGATCAATAATGTGTGCTATAAAATTCTCTTAACTCCTGGAATTAATAAAATAATAGATCCTAATACAAAACTGCCCAATACAATTAGCGGCGCGGTAATTAAAAGCTTTATTGCGGGGTCAATAGCCCAGTTTTTTAGTGCTAACATAAATATAACTGTCACTAATGGATGAAAAATGTAAACGGCAAAAACTACTGCGTGATGCTTTAGTAAGTAATATTGAAGTAGCATTCCAATTTATTTTTCCTCTAATTAATAATGCGGTTAATATCGAAATTCCAATCCATTGCTCCCAGACTGCGTATAATAATGCCTGCCAGTGAAAACCACCCGAAAACCAAGAAAGAGGTGTGTTTAATTTGTATCTGATGATAAAAAATACTGGAAAAAGCAGCAGGCATAAACGTGCTGACCTTTTGAGTTGTCTGCCTGTTTTTCCTGAAAGCTGTTCAAACCAATTGTTTTTTGATGCCAGTAATCCAATTATAAATAGTGCGATATATTGTGGAAAATGCCCAAGCTGAAATCCGACAGGTTCAAGAACCCTTCCAACAGGGAATATAATTCTAACTAAGAAAGAAATAACTCCTAATCCTGCCGCAAATAATATTATAGCGCAAGAGCTGGGAGCAGCCACAGATTTGTTGAAGTTAATGTTGAATATTTTTTTTACTGCCACATAAACTAATGTAAAAAGCAATAGTGCTGCTACAAACCAAGTAACTCCTAAGTCGATCCAGCTGTCATATCTGCTTAAGTAATTGAAATAAGTGATATGTGCTTTTGTGAAATAATAAACTAGATAACAAATAAATGGAGTAAGAATAAAAGAGTAGAAAATTAAAGGAATTCCTAGTCGAATTAGTCTGTCCTTGATAAATTTAGAAACTCCTTTTTTAGAATAGGAAGAGTTGGTAAAATAAGCAGCCAGGAGAAAGAAATATCCCATAAAGAAAGACTGATTTATACTGATGAATACTGTCGAAAGGATGCGTGCTCCTAAAAAACTAGTTTCTTCATTGTAGTACCAGCCTTCAGAAGAACTGTAAGCAATAACGGTGTGGTGAAGTACAACTAATATGGTTAGAAGAACTTTGATATTATCGATGTATAATAATTTGTTTGAAGAGCCAGAATCCTGATTCTTGACAGCAGTTGCAGTTGACATAATAATTTTGGTTTTGTGTTATTAATGGCAAACGTACAACAGTAAAATGCAGTAATAGCGGGCATTGTTACTAATAACTACCTTTTGTGACGAGCAACAAGATTATGCAATGTATTTGCGGCGAAGCTCTTGGTGATAGTTGTTGAAATTGTTTATCTGTTTTCTTGAAACTGGAATTTTAACATTGGTTTCATTAAATGATAGTAAATAACCTTGAGAGTTTCCAGATATTTTTTGAACCTTAAACATATTTACTAAGTAGGTTCTGTGGCATCTAAAAAAGTGTGGATAATCTACTATTTGAGTTTCAAATTGGGTTAAAGAAATTCTCTTTACTTCTGTGGTAATTTGGTTGTTGTTCGATTTTGTTAACTCAATATAATTGCCATCCGCTTTTGCGAAAAGTAATTGATCGATATCAAGGCTAAAATCATCTTGCTTTACCTGTGTGCTGATGAAAAGATTAGATTTTGAAATTGTTTTTTCGGCTTCAACAGCCAAAGGTGTAAATTGAAGAACAAATGGAGATCCTTTTTTAGATTCAAAATAGAAACTAGCTAATCGTATAAAAAAGTAAAAAAAGATACCTGCTACGAGGCAGTTTCTTATTTCTTCGAAAAAATAATTCCAAGACCAGTTGTTTGGGTTGTTATAAAGCAAATCACGCATTAGAAAACTCGATGTGCCAATAAGGACTAACAGTATTCCAATGTGACTATATTCTTGGAGCAAAGTCCATTTAGTCTGGAATTTTGTTTTTCTGTAATGATTTAAAACTTCAAAATAAGCAAATAAAATAAATGCCGGTGCAAAAGCATGAAAGAAACAAATAAACAAATAGTGCATTTTGAGTTCAGGATCATAAACTCCAAATGGTTTGAATAGTAAGAGAAATGTTAGAATAATAAAAAATACTATAACTGAACTTTTGATGAGATTTTGAGATTGATATCGAGTTGGGTATTCGATTTCATTTATTAAATGTTCTGTATTAATGTAAAATCTCATGCTAAAGTTTGTTTAGTTCCAAAAATACAAAAAAGAAAGGTTTAATTTTTGTGTAGACATTTCTCCGATTTGAAAGGGTATAAAAAAAGGTCAAGTAAATTAATACTTGACCTTTTGTGACCCGACTGGGGCTCGAACCCAGGACCCCATCATTAAAAGTGATGTGCTCTACCGACTGAGCTATCGAGTCTGTTGTTTTCTTCAATGAGGGTGCAAATATAAGTACTTTATTTAGCTATTTGCGTCTTTTTTTTGAATGATTTTAAGAATAAATTATAAAAGCCTATTCTACAATTAAATAGAGTTTTAATTTTTTTCTAGTGACCATGGAGGGATTTGAACCCTCACGCCCTTACGAGCACCACCCCCTCAAGATGGCGAGTCTACCGTTTCTCCACATGGCCAAAATAAAAAAGGTCAAGTAAAATAAATTACTCGACCTTTTGTGACCCGACTGGGGCTCGAACCCAGGACCCCATCATTAAAAGTGATGTGCTCTACCGACTGAGCTATCGAGTCATTGCTATCAAGAAATTTAATTTGTTAATCACAAAATCTGTGACCCGACTGGGGCTCGAACCCAGGACCCCATCATTAAAAGTGATGTGCTCTACCGACTGAGCTATCGAGTCATTTAATTTCTTGAATGCGGGTGCAAATATAAGGAGTTTATTTTGAAGTTTCCAAGCAAATTTATTATAAATTTGTCTTTTTTTTGGAAAAATTTCCAATTGCTTAGTTTATAAGGTTTTATTAGTATGAAGAAAATTGTATTGTTAGGTTATATGGGTTGCGGAAAGTCGACAATCGCCCAAAATTTGTCAAAAATCACGAATATTCCGTTCTTAGATTTGGATAAAATTATCGAGGAAAGAGCAAAAATGTCAATAAATGAGATTTTTGAGAAGCACGGAGAGATCTATTTTCGAAAATTAGAGCACCAAATTTTTGTTGAATTATTGCAATCTGCCGAAAATAATATTATCGGATTAGGAGGAGGAACTCCCTGTTATGCTAATAATCATGAATTGTTAAAAGGAGAAGATGTTGTTTCTATATATTTAAAAGCATCGATTGATACTTTATATAATAGATTAATATATAATAAGAGTAAGCGTCCCTTAATTGCAAATATGAATGAGGAAGAGATGAAAGAGTTTATTGCGAAACATTTGTTCGACAGAAGCTTTTATTACAATCACGCGCAGCATAAAGTCTCGGTAGATGATAAGTCTGTCGAAGAAACGGTTAAGGATATTTTAGATATTCTAGCTTAAAGAAGCATAGTCTCCGTTTTCTGAGTCGAAAACAACTTGGACGTGCTCTAATAATGAAGTTGAAAGTGAAATGCCCTTAAAGTCTGCCTTTACAGGGTATTTTTTATGGTTTCTGTCAACAAGCACTGCTGTTTTGAATTTTTTGAGAGGTACATCTAAGAAATGACGAACAGCATAGATTAATGTTGTTCCTGAATTTAGAACATCATCAACAAGAACTAATCCTTTGTTTTTATACTCCTCGGGACTTAATGAAGTTTGTATTGCCTCCTGTGGATTTTGCTTGTTTACTTTTACTTCGCAGATTGATACCTTTAAGGTTGAAATGCTGCTTAGTGCTGTGGCAATTTTTTTGGCAAAAACATATCCATTTGAAGCAATTCCAGCAATAACGACTTCTTCCTCGTTTACAAATGTTTCGTAGATTTGATAGGCAATACGTTTTATTTTATGCTCGACTTCTTGATTGGTTAAGATGATGTTGCTGCTCATAATTTATTTTTTTGCTAATATAATTAATTTAAATTCCATTATAAAAAATCCAAATTTCAATTTTTTCAGAAGAAATTCTAAATTGGAATTGGGTATTTAATTTTTGGGTTTTTCAAAGTTTTGAAATTTATTCCGTTTCTTCTTCTTCGTCAAAGATTTCATTTCCGTACTCATCGATATCTCTTCGGTCTTTTTTAGTTGGACGTCCTGTTCCGCTTTTTCGGTAATGTTCTTTAGAAAGTTTTAATAACTCTAAATGCGCGTAAGCTTCTGGGGGTGTTTCGTTTTTACGGTAAATATCAACCAACTTTGCTCCAACACGACTTTCTGGTATGTCTAGAACGGTTATAATTTGGGTAATTTGATCTTTTCTAAATGTAATTCGGTCTGTAGGGAAAACTTCTTTTGATGGTTTAGCAACCTGCCCATTTACAGTGATGTGATTCTTTTTACAAGCCTCAGTCACCATGTTTCTGGTCTTGTAATAACGAACACACCATAAGTATTTATCTATTCTCATAATTTTTCTAAAATCCAAGTTAAATTCTTTACAAAAATAAATCAATATTGTATCTTGCGCACCTAAAAAAATCATAATAATGAATAAATTTAAATATTATTTTGTTTTATTACTTGCTGGTATTGCCATCGTTTCTTGCAGCAAAAAGGATGATGACGATGTTGTAGTAACTCCGGTACGAGATTATGCGGTACAGTATAAAGCAGATAATGATTCGATTGAAAAATTTTTAAAAAATAATTATATCGAAAATGTTACAGCTGATTTTGATGTTAAAATATCAAAAATTACAGATCCAGCAACACAAGTTTCTATCTGGGATCAAACTACATATAAATTAACGAGCAGGGATGTATATAGTGATGACATTACTTATAAAGTATATTATTTGACATTAAAAGAAGGTGCTGGTGAATCTCCAACAAATACGGATAGAGTTTCTGTGTCATATTCTTGTTATTTGTTAAATGGAAATTTAATGGATTCGTCTTATGGTCTTCCGTTTACAGCTAACTTGTTTCCTTACGCTGGTTCAAGTACTGTGATAGAGGGTTGGTCAGAAATTCTTCCCAAGTTTAAAACCAGCAGTGGTTCTTCTATGGCTAATGATGGGACTATTACTTATAATGATTATGGAGCTGGTGTTATGTTTTTACCTTCTGGTTTAGCATATTATGCTACAGGTAGCGGTTCTATTCCAGCATATACACCAATATATTTTACTTTTAAATTGTTTGACTTGCAGAGAATGGATAATGAATACAATTCATCAAGTAACGGAATAGTTTTTGTTGGTGATGGTGTTCCTGATTATTTAGAAGATGTTAACGGAGATGGATATCTATATGATTTTAGAAATACAACTAAATATCCTAATCCGCCCAAAGAGTTGATTGATGATACTGATGGCGATGGAATTGCAGATTTTCTAGATTTTGATGATGATGGAGATGGTTTTACAACAAGGTTTGAAATTACTAAAGCAGCAGGCGAAGTTGGTGTAGTAAATGGTTTTAACTATGGAATTAAACTTTACTTTCCATGGGATCCAGTTGTAGATAATACGTTAACGCCGAATGTAGATGAAACAGAGCCGAGAGGAATTCCTAGAAGGCCAACAGGAGAACTTGCAAATCCTAGTTTACCAGAATCTGCTACAAATGTTAGAAAATACATTGAGGCAGATTATACGGAAAATCCAAGAAAAAGAATTCATTTAGATAATACTTATCCAATAAAGATTAATTAAATTCGATAAATTAAAAAGCCCTGAAATTATATTTCAGGGCTTTTTTTATGGTCAATATTATGTTGTTACTTTTATGAAGGTTGATGTATATTGATAAAAACAAAAAACCTCGAAATATAGATCTCGAGGTTTTTTTATAAGTAAGAAAATTTAAAAATTATTTTCTTTTGATAACTCTTTCTACAGCTTCAACAATTGCTTGATTGTTTAGTTTGTATTTGTTCATTAACTGCTCTGGAGTTCCAGACTCACCAAAACTATCTTGTACAGCTACAAATTCTTGTGGAGTTGGATTGTGTAAAGCTAATACTCCTGAGACGCTTTCTCCAAGACCTCCAAGGTAATTGTGCTCTTCTGCAGTTACAATACATTTCGTTTTTGCCACTGATTTTAAAATTGCTTCTTCGTCAAGTGGTTTAATTGTATGGATGTTGATTACCTCAGCAGAAATTCCTTTTGCTTCAAGAGCTTCAGCAGCTATAAGAGCTTCCCAAACTAAGTGACCTGTAGCAACAATAGTTACATCAGTTCCTTCGTTTAGTAGAATTGCTTTTCCAATTACGAATGGTTCGTCAGCAGGAGTAAAGTTAGGTACAACTGGACGTCCGAAACGTAAATAAGCAGGACCGTGGTGATCTGCCAATGCTATAGTTGCAGCTTTAGTCTGATTGTAATCGCAAGTGTTGATTACAGTCATTCCTGGTAACATTTTCATTAAACCAATATCTTCTAAGATTTGGTGTGTTGCTCCATCTTCTCCTAAAGTTAAACCAGCGTGAGAAGCACAAATTTTTACATTTTTGTCTGAGTAAGCAACAGATTGACGAATTTGATCGTAAACTCTTCCTGTAGAGAAGTTAGCGAAAGTTCCAGTAAAAGGAATTTTTCCACCAATTGTTAAACCTGCAGCTATTCCGATCATATTAGCTTCTGCGATTCCGATTTGGAAAAAACGCTCTGGGTGATTTTTTTTGAAATCATCAAATTTTAATGATCCAATTAAGTCGGCGCATAATGCAACTACATTTTCATTTTTTTGACCTAGTTCAGTCATTCCCGCTCCAAAACCTGAACGAGTATCTTTACTTCCTGTATTTTCGTATTTTTTCATTTTTGTCTTTTTGCTGTACGCAATAGGCTATAGGCAATAGGTGTAAAACTTATTGCTTAAAGCTTATAGCTTTTTTAATAATCAACTTGGTCTTTAGAGTAATTTTGAGCTAGAGCTTTCTCTAATTGCTCATCGTTTGGAGCTTTACCATGCCAAGCATGTGTGTGCATCATAAAATCTACTCCATTACCCATTTCAGTATGTAATAAAATACAAACTGGTTTTCCTTTTCCTGTTCTTGATTTTGCGTCATTCAATCCGGCAAGAATTGCATCGATATTGTTTCCTTCTGCAATTTCTATAACATCCCAGTCAAAAGCTTCAAATTTAGCGCGAAGACTTCCCATTGGCAGAACTTCATCAGTTGTTCCGTCAATTTGTTTTCCGTTAAGGTCTACTGTTGCGATTATATTATCTACTTTTTTAGCAGATGCATACATAATTGCTTCCCAGTTTTGACCTTCCTGCAATTCTCCGTCTCCGTGTAAAGTATAGATTAAGTGATTGTCGTTGTTTAATTTTTTAGCTTGCGCTGCTCCAAGAGCTACAGATAAACCTTGTCCTAATGAACCAGAGGCAATTCTAACTCCAGGTAAACCTTCGTGAGTTGTTGGGTGTCCTTGTAAACGAGAATCTAATAATCTAAAAGTAGCAAGTTCTGAAATTGGAAAATAACCGCTTCTAGCTAATACGCTGTAGAATACAGGAGAGATGTGTCCGTTTGAAAGGAAAAATAAATCTTCTCCAATTCCGTCCATATCAAAACCTTCTTTGCGGTCCATAATATTTTGATATAGTGTTACCAAAAATTCAGTACAACCTAATGAACCACCTGGGTGTCCAGAGTTTACAGCATGTACCATTCTAAGAATGTCTCTTCTTACTTGGATCGTTAAATCGCTTAATTGTTGTGTGTTAGGCTTCATTTATATGTAAAATTTTAAACTGTAGCAAAAGTAATTGTTATTTTGCGGGGAGACAAATGATTTTCTGCTTTAGTTTGTTTCAATTGTT
Source organism: Flavobacterium sp. SORGH_AS_0622 (assembly GCF_030818825.1). Classification (NCBI taxonomy): domain Bacteria; kingdom Pseudomonadati; phylum Bacteroidota; class Flavobacteriia; order Flavobacteriales; family Flavobacteriaceae; genus Flavobacterium; species Flavobacterium sp. SORGH_AS_0622. Next base: position 4,180,755 of record NZ_JAUTAX010000001.1, on the reverse strand, counting down.
AAATTTTTGTAGTCTTTTTTTAATGAAATAAGAAAAATATACTCTTTTAGGATCGTTTTTGATGTTGAGGTGTTGAAATCAAATTACTATTGTGATTGTTTTTTGATTCTAAAATATAAAAAAAATAAGCCCTTGTTGAAGGACTTATTTGTTATGATTTTTAAATGATATAGTATTTTAAATTTAATTGGTATCGCTTTCGCTGTAAAAATTATTTTCTTCATCTTCTGAGCCAATATCTTCTTGCTCGTCGTCAAGTTCAGATCCTGGAACGTCTAAGTCATTACCAATTTTATCACTGTTTTGTTTCCATTCATGATTATTGTCTTGATTGATAATGCGTTCGCCAGAAATTCCTTCTGGATCAATATCCTCTAATTTATCTTCTTGATTGTAAATGTCTTCATTTGCTGGATAATCTAAATTTTCTAGATTTCTTTCGATTTGCTCATCCTTAATTTGGTCCAAACGATCTGCAGGATCTCTTTCTTCTGAATTTATCATGATTTCTATGATTTAAAATTGATAGTAATTTCTATTTAATTAAAATTAAGAAATAATGCAGTCGTTATGTTACATATTAATAATGTGATTGTTGTAGTTTTTACATTTGATAAAAATTGGTTCTGGCTTCACGCTGAGGTCTTCGCGTTAGGGATAGGAGCGGCATCCTTTTGTGATAAATGTCTGGTCTTGTCTGGAAATGAAACCTTCTTGAACAAAAGATATAGCGGATAGCCCGGCCGTAGGAAACGCCCAAATAACTTAATAGTTAGATATTAAATGCTAGAAGTTTAACGTTTCAAGTTGATTCCAATGATTATCTAATTTTCTAATTGGTAAATTATGTAATTAAATTTCTCTGAAATTAGCTTATCTTTGCCGTCCCGAAAGGTCGGGAGAAAAAAGAAACAGATGAAGTTTGATTTATTACAAAAAGATCCGCAGTCTAAAGCTAGAGCGGGAAGTATTACAACAGATCACGGAGTTATAGAAACTCCTATTTTTATGCCGGTTGGAACGGTTGCATCTGTAAAAGGCGTGCATCAGCGTGAGCTTAAAGAAGAGATAAACCCTGATATTATTTTAGGAAATACATACCACTTGTATTTGCGTCCGCAAACTGAAATTCTTGAAAAAGCAGGAGGATTGCATAAATTTATGAACTGGGATCGTAATATTTTGACTGATTCTGGAGGTTATCAAGTGTATTCGCTTTCTTCAAATAGAAAAATTAAAGAAGAAGGGGTAAAGTTTAAATCGCACATTGATGGATCGTACCATTTTTTTACACCAGAAAATGTAATGGAAATTCAGCGTACCATTGGAGCCGATATTATTATGGCTTTTGATGAATGTACTCCGTATCCTTGTGATTACAGATATGCGCAGCGATCTATGCATATGACGCATCGCTGGTTAGACCGTTGTATTAATCATTTGGAAAAAGTTCCTTATAAATATGGTTATGAGCAAACATTTTTCCCGATTGTTCAAGGAAGTACTTATAAAGATTTACGCCAGCAATCTGCTGAATATATTGCAAATGCAGGTCAGCAAGGAAATGCTATTGGTGGACTTTCTGTAGGTGAGCCGGCTGAAGAAATGTATGCAATGACTGAAGTTGTCTGCGAAATTCTTCCAGAAGATAAACCTCGTTATTTAATGGGAGTTGGAACTCCTATTAATATTTTAGAAAATATTGCGTTAGGAATTGATATGTTCGATTGCGTTATGCCAACACGTAATGCAAGAAACGGAATGTTGTTTACAGCAAACGGGACAATCAATATCAAAAATAAAAAGTGGGAAGCCGATTTTTCTCCGATTGATGAAATGGCACATACTTTTGTTGATACTGAATATTCAAAAGCATACTTACGTCACTTGTTTGCTGCTAATGAATATTTAGGAAAGCAAATTGCAACAATTCATAATCTTGGGTTCTATATGTGGTTGGTTCGTGAAGCTAGAAAACATATCTTAGCGGGAGATTTTAGACCATGGAAAGAAATGATGGTTAAAAATATGAGTCAAAGACTTTAAAAGTTTTAAGTTTCAGGTTTCAAGTTTCAGGTTCTCTGCAGGCCGTGAAACTTGAAACCTGAAACGAAACAAACAAAATATATATGTTAACAATAATAGATAAATACATTTTAAAAAGATATCTGGGGACTTTCTCTGTTATGCTTCTTTTATTCGCTCCAATCGGAATCGTAATTGACGTTTCTGAAAAAGTAAATAAAATGTTAGAAAACAAGATTCCATTTGGAGATATTGCATTCTATTATTACAATTTCACGATCTATTTTATCAATTCGCTTTTTCCGATATTTTTGTTTTTATCGGTAATTTGGTTTACTTCAAAACTGGCGAATAATACGGAGATTATTGCAATATTAAGTTCTGGTATTTCATTTACGCGTTTTTTACGTCCTTATATTATTGGAGCAACAATAGTATCGCTTTTTGTGCTGTTAATGGGGTTTTTTATTGTTCCTGCCGCAAGTGAAGGTTATAATAATTTTAGATATACGTATTTAAAAGGAAATGGAAAAGAGCTCATGCGGGGCGAAAACACAAATGTTTACAGACAAATTAACGATCACGATTTTATCTTTGTAAATAGCTTTAACGAAGAAACTAAAACAGCTTTTAATTTTTCTTTGGAACATTTCGAAAAAGAAAAACTAACTTATAAGATTACTGCAAGTCGTATTAAATGGGATCCTAAAAAGAAGATTTACATTTTATACGATTATACCAAAAGAACAATTGGAGAATTAAATGATGTAATAGAAAAAACTCCAGAAAAAAATGTTGCTTTTAAGTTCGAGTTAGCAGATTTAACGCCTGTTGTTTATATCGCAGAAACTTTGACTTTAGGCAAATTATACGATTTTATTGAAAAAGAAAGAAAAAGAGGTTCTGGAAATATCAATACCTATTTAGTAGTTCTTTACAAAAAATACAGCGTACCAGTTTCAGCTTTTATTTTAACCATTATTGCTGTTGCGGTTTCGTCTATGAAACGTCGAGGCGGAATGGGAACGAATTTAGCAATCGGGATTGCAATTGCTTTCTCATTTGTGTTTTTTGATAAAATATTTGGTACACTTGCCGAAAAATCTACATTCTCACCTTTATTAGCTGTTTGGTTCCCAAATATTGTTTTCGGAATCCTGGCAGTTTACCTATTACGTAATGCGAAACGATAATTTAAAAAGTTATTTAAATCTTCACTTAATTGTTTTTATCTGGGGTTTTACAGCCATTTTGGGCGCTTTAATTACTATTGATGCCGAAAATCTGGTTTGGTTTAGAATGTTGCTGGCTGGGATTTTTCTTGGCGGTTTTATTGCTTTTAAAAGACAATCTTTTCAAGTTCCAGTAAAAGAATTTTTTAAGTTAATCTTTGTTGGATTGCTTATAGCACTTCATTGGATTTTCTTTTTCAAGGCTATCCACGTATCTAACGTTTCTATTACGCTTTCTATTTTCTCTTTAGGAGCTTTTTTTGCGTCTTTATTAGAACCTTTATTCTACGGAAGAAAAGTATTGTGGTATGAAGTTTTCTTTGGACTAATAATTATTGCAGGTTTAGGATTGATTCTTCAAGTAGAAATAAAATATCTGCAAGGTGTTTATTTTGCTTTGGCTTCGATAATATTAGGAGTTTTATTTACTTTAATGAATGGAAAATTAATTGCGGATCATGAATCTTCTGTAATTACATTTTATGAGTTTGGTGCGGGAGTTTTTTTTATTACTATTTATTTTTTATTTCAAGGAAAATTCACGGCAGATTTCTTTTCAATGTCTTTAAATAACTGGGTTTTATTATTGATTTTATCATCCATATGTACGGCTTATGCTTTTACTGCTTCTGTAAAAGTCATGCAGCGATTAACTCCCTATACAGTAATGTTAACGACTAACTTAGAGCCTGTTTATGGTATCGTTTTAGCGTATTTTATTTTAGGCGGAAAAGAAAAAATGAGTGTCGAATTTTATATAGGAGCTGTTATAATTATCATAACAGTTATTCTAAATGGTGTTTTTAAACATTATAAGAATAAGAAAGAAAACTTGTAATAGTTTACTTATTTTTAAATTGCATTTTTATACTTTAAATAACAATTAACTTCGCCAATGATATAATATTTTTATATTTGCGGTTCGATTTACAAACAAAATTCAAAAATCCATGGAATATTTAGATTTTGAGCTTCCAATTAAAGAACTTGAAGAACAGTTAGAAAAGTGCGTTATTATTGGAAAAGAATCTGACGTTGATGTAACGCCAACTTGCAAGGAAATCAACAAGAAATTAGAACAAACCAAGAAAGATATATACAAAAACCTTACGGCTTGGCAGCGTGTACAATTGTCAAGACACCCAAATAGACCTTACACTTTAGATTATATCAAAGCTATCTGCGGTGATACTTTCTTAGAGCTTCACGGAGACAGAGGTTTTAAAGATGATAAAGCAATGGTTGGTGGTCTTGGTAAAGTAAACGGACAATCGTTTATGATTATTGGCCAGCAAAAAGGTTTTAATACTAAAACACGTCAATATCGTAATTTTGGTATGGCTAATCCTGAAGGATACCGTAAAGCTTTGCGTTTGATGAAAATGGCAGAGAAATTCGGAATTCCAGTTTTAACTTTAGTAGATACTCCGGGTGCATATCCGGGACTTGAAGCTGAGGAACGAGGACAAGGGGAGGCTATTGCTAGAAATATTTTCGAAATGGTTCGTCTTAAAGTGCCAATTATCACAATTATTGTTGGTGAAGGTGCTTCTGGAGGAGCTTTAGGAATTGGTGTTGGAGATAAAGTATATATGTTAGAAAATACTTGGTACTCTGTAATTTCTCCAGAATCTTGTTCTTCTATTTTATGGAAGAGCTGGGAGTACAAAGAGCGTGCAGCTGAAGCTTTGAAGTTAACTTCTTCTGACATGAAAAAACAAAAATTAGTTGATGATGTTATTCCAGAACCGCTAGGCGGAGCACACTATGACCGTGAAACAACTTTCAAAACGGTTGCAGAATACATTACTAAAGGATATAATGAATTAAAAGACTTATCAACAGCCGACTTAATTGCCCAGAGAATGGACAAATACAGTAATATGGGCGAGTATAAAGAGTAAATTCATAAAAAGAGACTTAAAATCCGAAGCCTTACCGTTTCGGATTTTTTTTTGGTTATCAACAAATCAATATTATTTATAAACAATTATTAGTTATAACTCGATAGCAGATTTTTTTTAAATTTCGCTACTTTCGCTATATGGAAAATTTCAAAAACTTAAACCCTGTAAAGGTAGATAAAACCACAATTATTAACTTAGAAAAAGGTAAGCTCCCTCCGCAAGTAATTGATTTGGAAGAGGCTGTGCTTGGTGCTATGATGATTGACAAAAAGGGGGTAGATGATGTAATTGATATTTTACAGCCTGATGCTTTTTACAAAGATGCACACAAACACATTTTTGAAGCAATTTTGCAGCTCTTTACCGAAACGCAGCCAATTGATATATTGACGGTTTCGACTCAATTAAAGAAAAATGGAAAATTAGATTTAGCAGGAGGAGATTTTTATTTAATTCAGCTTACGCAGAAAATTGCTTCTTCTGCGCATATCGAATTTCACTCGCGTATTATTCTTCAAAAATTTATTCAAAGAAGTTTGATTAGAATTTCTTCTGAAATTATCGAAGAATCTTATGATGAAACTACAGACGTATTTGATTTGCTTGATAAAGCAGAATCTAAATTATATGAAGTAACTCAGGGAAATATCAAACGTAGTTCTGAAACTGCTCAGAGTTTAGTTCTTCAGGCGAAAAAACGTATTGAAGAAATTGCAGGAAAAGAAGGTTTGAGTGGTGTTGCAACTGGTTTTGAAAAATTAGACGAAGTAACTTCTGGATGGCAGCCTTCCGATTTAATTATTATTGCGGCTCGTCCTGGTATGGGTAAAACGGCTTTCGTACTTTCGATGGCAAGAAACGTAAGTATTCAGTTTGGACATGCAGTAGCAATTTTCTCCCTGGAGATGGCGTCAGTACAGTTAATTACGAGGCTTATTTCTTCTGAAACAGGATTGTCTTCAGAAAAATTAAGAACAGGAAAGTTAGAAAAACATGAGTGGGAACAATTAAGTACTAAAGTGAAAAACTTAGAAAAAGCCCCGTTGTTTATTGATGATACACCTTCGCTTTCGATATTCGATTTACGTGCAAAATGTCGTCGTTTGGCTTCACAGCACGGAATTAAATTAATTATTATTGACTACTTGCAGTTAATGACTGCTGGAGGTAGTGGTAAAGGGGGAGGAAACCGTGAGCAGGAGATCTCTACAATTTCCCGAAACTTAAAGGCTTTGGCAAAAGAGCTAAACGTGCCGGTTATTGCACTTTCGCAGTTATCGCGTGCCGTTGAAACCCGTGGATCTAGTAAAAGACCTTTACTTTCGGATCTTCGTGAATCTGGAGCGATTGAGCAGGATGCCGATATCGTATCGTTTATTTATCGTCCTGAATATTATAAAATTGAAGAATGGGATGATGACGAACAATCATCTACAGCTGGTCAGGCAGAATTTATTATAGCCAAACACCGTAATGGTGGTTTGGAGAATATTCGTTTAAAGTTCTTAGGACACCTTGGTAAGTTTGATAATCTCGAAGACTTTACGGGAGGTTATGATGATTTACCTTCAAAAATGAATCATGATGATAACCCTTTTATAACCAAAAATTTACCTTCAGCTAATGAAGCTTTTGGAAGTAATTTGAACGATGATGATGATGACAGCGATGTTCCATTCTAATAAAATATAAAAGCCTTAATTTTAAGGCTTTTTTTATGTTTGAATGTTAATTTTTTAATTAAAATCAGTAGTTTAGCCAAACCAATTATAAACTATTAATTTTTTTTAGATTATTAACCAATAACAAATTTAAATTATGAATGAAGAAGCTTTTCCAGGGCCTATCAGGGTTCCCTTGTCTACTGCCAAAGAATGGGAGAAAAAGTATGACGACGATACTACTGTCGAAGATCGTGCGAAAAAAGTTAAATCTTATTTGATACCAAGAGAAAGTTTAGAACTGGTTTTAAAACTTAATACCGAAGCTGTTCGTGCATATATTGGTATTAATGATGATAATGAAAAAACTTTACTTTTTGTTGGTGCTAAATACGACGAAAAAACTGGTAAGTACGTTGATGTTTACGGACCTGGTGACGGCGTTGAAAACGGAGGAGATGTTGTTTATGATGGTTCACGTCCGAGCCCTCCATTTTAATTTTAAATATTTTAAGTAAAAAATAATGGCTGATTTTTTAATATATTCAGGTTATTCCATTTTATTAATTAATCTAATATTATATGCATATAGCTTTTTCCGAAAGGAAAAAGCTAATGTTTTTTTTGTTAGTTACCTAGCTTTTGCATTTCTTATGCAAATATCAATGGAGACACTATTTCACCTTAAAATGAATAATTTATTTCTCGTAAATACTTTTTTTATAGGTCAAATGATATTTCTTGGTTTATTTTATTATTCAATTTTAAAAATAAAAATCCAAAAACAATTTGTAAAAGTTAGTCTTATTGTGGCTTTGCTTGTACTAACAATACAATTTGTTAATGATCCACAGGAATTTTTGAAATTTAATTTATTTGAAATTACATTAACATCATTGTTGATTGTTGTTTTTGCATTACTTCATTTCTATAATATGCTTACCGAAAATAAAACATATTACTATGCAAGTATGGGAATAATCATTTATTTACTGTCAAGTACAGTATTGTTTATTATTGGTAATCTTACTTCTACCTTGAATAACGATGTAAAATATTTAAGCTGGATGTTTAATGCATTTTTAAATATAGTCTATTATCTTTTTATTATGTACGAATGGAAGGTCAGTTTTTCAAGAAAAAAAGTTTTATAAGGTTAGTCTGTAATTGTGTACCATAAATAAATACATATGAGCACCCATTCAATTCCTGATAAAGAGCTAGTTGCAATTATATTATATATATCCCTTTTTTTTATAGTTGTTGCAGTTGCATTAATTATATTCTTTTACTATTCCCGAAAAAAAATCATTCAAAAAGAATTAGAGAAAAAAGATTTAGTTCTTCAATATCAAAAAGAACAGCTCCATGCGATTATAATTACTCAAGAAGAAGAACGTAAAAGAATTGCACAAGACCTTCATGATGATATTAGTTCAAAATTAAATATTGTTTCTCTCAACAGTCATTTACTTACTGCTCCTAATCTTACGGAAACAGAAACTGCAGAAATTACAGAGAACATCATTAATTTAACAACGAAGGCATTAGAAAATTCTAGAAAAATAGCTCATAATTTATTACCGCCGGTTTTTGAAAAATTCGGTTTAAATGCTGGTATAGAAGAGTTGTGTGAAGAATTTGAAACTAGTAAATCTGTAAAAACACATTATAAAAATGAAATCGATTTTGATGATAAAGATATCGATCGACATTTACATGTTTTTAGAATTTTACAAGAGTTGATGAATAATTCCATGCGACATGGAAAAGCAACAGAAATATGGATTTCATTTATTAATAGAGATGGAATAAATATTTGTGATTATGAAGATAATGGAGTTGGTTTTGATAGTGCAAATGCTGAAAATCAAAAAGGACTTGGAATGAAAAATATTGACAGCCGTATATCGTTTTTAGAAGGAACTATAAAAATTACTTCTGAAATTAATAACGGAATCGCAGTAAATTTTACTTTTTAATCTAGTTTTTGTATTAAAATAAGATTTTTACTCAATAAAACAAGTTAAATGGACTTTTTATAAATGATATTTCGTAAATTCGGCATACCAAAACAAACGACCAAAATCAAATTAAATGAATGCTGCTATTAAAATTGCCCTAGTCGATGATGAAATTTTGTTTCGAAAAGGAATTTCTTTTTTATTGCAGAGAGAAGAAAATTTTGATGTTCTTTTTGAAGCTTCAAACGGAGATGAACTTATTTCTCAGTTAAATAAAAATGAAATTAAGCCCGACATTATTATAATGGATTTAAAGATGCCAGTTTTAAATGGTGTCGAAGCTACAAAAATCATAAGGAAATCGTTTCCAGACATTAAGATCATTGCTCTGACAAGTTATGATACAAAATCATTTATTGCCAATATGATTCAGGTAGGTGCGGTTGCTTATTTAATAAAAAATACCACCCCAAAAGATTTAATACACACTATTAATGAAGTAGCTGCAAAAGGATTTTATTATAACGAAAGCGTTTTAAAAACAATTCAAGAAACAATAGTTTCTCCTAAGAATTCAAAAGGCGGTTTAGAAACTAATTTTCTTTCTCCTCGTGAAGTGGAAATCCTGCAATTGATCTGTCAGCAGAAAACAACTGCAGAAATTGCAGATCATCTTTTTTTAAGTCCAAGAACTATAGAAGGACACAGAAATAATTTACTGCTCAAAACAGAATCACGAAATATTGCAGGCTTAGTAGTATACGCCATTCAAAATGACTTAGCTGTTCTAACAATTTAAAATATTACGCTGTCAAAAATTGAATTGACAAGACGTAATATAATATGATTGTTATGACAAGAACACATAGACCTATTTTTTGAATTATATTCATACCCTTTTCTTGGTTATTACTATCATTAAACTTCATGGTGGTTGATTTTTTTTGCATTGATTAGTTTTATGACCTGGGATAGCAAATGTATATAGAATATTTTGCCACACTATAGGTGTTTTTACCTGTTTTTTTTAATATTGTAAATCAGGTATTTACCCCTGTTTTTATATTTAACATTCTATTATGCCAGAAAAAAATCTCACGATTCTTTTTTTAGATTCTTCCTTTATATCTTTACTAAAATAATTTTCGGATGAATAGGAGTTTATTCTACATTTTTATACTATTAATTACATTTAGTGCTCGAGCATCGTTTATCTTAATTCCGATGGACGAAACTACACAGCAAAATCACTTAAAGGCTTATGGTATAACATATTGGTGTTTAAGCAGAGATTATAAAGCAAGCTGGCTTTTAAATTATCGTGGTGGTTCTTTTTTGCTGCCAGATGCAGAAGAGATTAGAAAAGAATGTAAAATTAGGGGAGTTAGTTTTGAAGTGATTTCAGATAGTGAACAAACTTCAATTTTAAATGAAATTTCGAGTCCTTCTCAAAATATGGAATCGGTAATTTTAGAAAAAGCTCCAAAAATTGCAGTATACACTCCAAAAGGAAAACAGCCTTGGGACGATGCTGTAACGCTGGTTTTAACTTATGCCGAAATTCCGTTTACGCCAATTTATGACGAAGAAGTATTAAGCGACCAGCTTTTGTTATACGATTGGCTGCATTTACATCATGAAGATTTTACAGGCCAATACGGAAAATTTTATGCAGCATATAAAAATACACCTTGGTATATTGACCAGAAAAAAGATGCTGAAGCGCTGGCCGCAAAATTAGGATATGATAAGGTATCTCAAGAAAAAGGTGCTGTTGCCAAGAAAATTAGAGATTTTGTTATTGGTGGTGGTTTTATGTTTGCAATGTGTTCTGCAACGGATAGTTTTGATATTGCCCTTGCAGCAGATGGAGTAGATATTTGCGAAACAATGTTTGATGGTGATCCAAGTGAATCAAATTACCAGTCAAAACTAAATTATAATAATTCTTTTGCTTTTAAAAACTTTACTTTAGAAAGAAAACCTGAAGTTTATGAATTTTCAGATATCGATATGACTACCAAAAGGCGTATCGTGATGGATAAGGATTATTTTACTTTAATGGAATTTTCTGCAAAATGGGATCCAATTCCTAGTATGTTGTGTCAAAATCATACGCAATTAGTAAAAGGTTTTATGGGACAAACGACTTCTTTTGATACTTCATTAATAAAATCTAATGTTCTCATAATGGGAACTTGCGAATTAAATGGAGAATCTAGATATATTCATGGTGAAAAAGGAAAAGGAATGTTTACTTTTTTTGGAGGTCATGATCCAGAAGATTTTCAACATCAAGTAGGAGATCCGCCGACTGTGTTAGATTTGCATCCTAATTCTCCAGGATACAGATTAATTTTGAATAATGTATTATTTCCTGCTGCTAGAAAAAAGAAGCTTAAAACCTAATTTTAGTTTAAGGAGAATTCAAACCAAACCGGAATATGATCAGAAACTCTTCTAGCATTTTGTAGAGAATCATAATCTTCGTAAAATTTAATAACTCCTGAATTAATAAGCTTTAAATTGGAATCTTTGTAAAATATGTTGTCAAACTCAGAAGCTAGACAGACATTGTTTTTACATTTTTGCTTAAGTGTGGTTTTTTGATTTTTAAAAACCGATGAATATCCCATTCCTTTTAACGGATTAAAAACAGTATGTTTTTCGGGACAATTGAAGTCACCTAAAAAAACCAAGTTTAAATTCGGATATTGATTTGGTAAGAATTTAAAATATTTAATTTCAGTTTCAGGCTGTTTTTTTTTAGTTATAGCATGAAAATTAACCAGAGTGATCGCTTTTTTATTAATCTCGAAGGTAGCAAAATAAGGTTCTCGGTCAATTTCTAAGTTGTATTTTTTCTCGAGCCAAGGCTTATTTTTCAATTTGACTTTTTTTGTTTTCCAAATATAAGCATATCGCTCAGTTTTATAACTACTGCTCGTTGTAGGATCACTGATACTATAATCCCATTTAAATCCTTTTTGATTTAGTAGTTCAGAAAGTTTAGCGACGCTTTGGGCACCGCCATTTCCAGCGACTACCTCTTGAATTGCAATTATGTCGTAAGTTGAAATTTGTTTAGCAATATAATTTAGCTCAATATCGGATTTTGACTTACCAAAATTTTCGATATTCCAAGATAGAACTTTGGTTTGAGCAAATGATAAAAATGTAAATAATAGTAAGAGAAGGCTGAGAACGTTTTTCATGTACAATTAAAAATGAAATCAAATATAGATATTTCCTATAATATGAATATCATACCTCTCTTAGAATTAACTAGTGTTTTTTATATCTGTTTTTTAAGGCAGTACCAATAATGATGATTTGTAAAACAAGTAAAGCTGGAATAAAAATTATTTTCCAATCGATTTCCAGCCAGCCTGTTTTTTCAGAAACTAAAGCAAAACTAATTGATAAAAAAAGGCAAAGAAGCATTGTTTTCATAATAATTTTATTTTGAGTTGTGTTAATTTTTGCAAATAAAATAATAGCTTTATTTTTTGGTTTCATTAGAAGGTTAGTAGGTTATTTACAAATGTATATCTATCAAAGTTGTAATCCTTACGGAAAACCGTAAAGCTCATCAATTTATACTAGGCCAAAATCTTTAGCTATTGCAATTAGATGCACATTATTATTTGCTTTAAAATATATTTTTAATTTATTGATTCTCTTCTCAATACTGCTCGTTCCATTAGGAGTAATAGATAAATCTTTAAATTCTTTAGAAATACTTTCTAAAATATATCCTTGTGAAAGAAGTTTTAAGATCGAAATGTCATATGATTCAATTTCAATCAAAGATTTATCATTAAAGCTAAAAGATAAATCAGAAGAAAGTATTCTTTCCTCATTATTGTATGTGCTTTCAACGGCATTCTTTAGCTCAGTCATACTGTTTCGTCCTTTAGAAACGTATGCATTAATACCCAATTCATTAAAAAGAGTTTTGATTCTATAGCTTTTATCTTCGATAGAAAAAACAATTTTTTTTAATTCAGGCTGAACATGATTTACAGCCTCAATTAGTTCGTCTCCACTTGTTAAGTCGGCTTTTCTATGATCTAATTTAAATGACAAATCGGTAATTAAGAGATCGTAAGGCTCTTTTTCCAATAAAGCTTTTTTTACTTTGAGTAAGCCTTCATCACAATATTTTACATGGTCAATTACCGGAACCTCTAATTCTTCCAGAACTTGAACTACAGCGATGCTGATACTGTCTAAATCTTCGGCAACTAAAACTTTTTTAAACATATTTAAATCTTATATAGGGAATGTGAAACTTATTTTAAAACCTCTTTCTGTATTTTTGTCAAAATTAATAGTTCCTTTTATTGTTTTAATACGGTTTTCCACATTTTGTAGTCTTTTTTCTAAAATTGTATCTTTAGTTGTAATTTCAGTACTGTTATCAGTGCATACTACAGTAAGGCTTTTGTTATTTATTTTTAGTATAATGCTTATCAAAGTTGCATCGCTATGCTTTTTCATATTAAATAAAAGCTCCTGTAAAATTCTATAGAGTATTATTTTTCTATTTTTTTCGATTGTATTCCAAGAAACGACATCAAAACCATTTAGGATAATATTGACATCTTTAGATCTATACTCTGAAATCATTTCTTTTAAAACTGCTACATATCGATCATCTGTTGGAATTTGACTATTTTCTTTTGAAATGTTTCGTGTTTTTGAGTAAATGTTATTCAGGTGATAAAGTAATTTTTCTTTATTTTCTTCATTTTCCAGATCATTATCTTCTGCGAATAATAAAGTTTGGTGGACATTTATGGCAAGTTCATCATGTAATTTATTTGAAATTCGCATTTCACTTTTATATATGATATCTTTTTTTTCCCTTTTGCCTTTTGAGGTTATATAAAAGATTAAAAAAAGCAATATGAAAATGGAGAAAGATATGATAATGTAAGAAATAAAGCTTCTGTTTTTTTGTCTCTGCAGCTCTAATTCATTTTCTAATTTTTGAGTTTTGAGCTCTAAATTTTCTTCTTTGTCTTTTTTAGAATCGTATATTATATTGGCAAATTGATTTTTTGCTTTTTTTCTGCTAACAATAAGACTGTCAATTTTTTTACTATAAACTTTCCAGTGTTTTTTTGAATTTTCAGCATTATCCGCTTCGATTAGGGAAGCTAACATGTTGATTTCATTTGTTACAGATTTTGCGCTTTTTGCACAATAGTAAGCTTTTTCGGCGTTAATTTTTTTTAGTACAGGATTGTGGTATTTTGAATAAAACAAGTAAAAAGCGTAGTAGTTGCCGATTAATTCATAATCGTCATTGAGTTTTAGGGTTAATTCTAGGCTTTCGTTAAAGCATTTCAATGCCTCATCTTTGTGGTCTCCTAGTCTTAAGTAAGAAAGACCTAGATTATATAGAATAGCTGCACGTTGAGCATTTGTATTTGAAGGGGTGATTTTATCTGCAATCTTGCACTTAGATATAGGTTCTAATAAATTTACCGCCTCTTGATATTTTTTCTGGTGCATATATGCAAATGCAATTTCAGACAATATTCTCGCTTTCCTAAATGTTGAGATTGCTTTTTTTAATGCTTTTCTATGATAATACAACGCTTTTTCATAATCGTACATATACAAATAGTTGTAAGCCATGAAGGTATAAGCGTTAACGGCATATTTTACATTGGTAGTTTTTTCTAAGTAAGGGAATGCTTTTATAAGTGTGGTTTCTGCTTCGTTATAATTACCATTTTGTTGGAGAATTTCGACCATATTGTTTAATGAACCAACATAATAATCTGCATAATCTGCTTTTGGGTAACATAACAATTGTGTTTTATTGAAATAAAAAAGGGCACTATCATTTTTTCCTGAATACCAAAAAGCATTAGATTTTTCCATCATTTGTTTAATTGCAGCTGAACGATCGGTGTTGATGTGTAGTACTTTATCGTTTGCCTTAGAAAGCTGTATATAAAAGATCGTTGCCAAAATTATACCGAAGATTAGCAAGCAAAAAATAATGTGTTTTTTTTGAAAAAAGCGAAATAGAAACAAGTTCTTAATCATTATACTGGAACTTTAATTATAACCTTAAAACCTTTTCCTAAACCGGAATGAATTTCAGTGTCACCTCTAACAGCATGAATTCGATTCTCAATATTGCTCAAACCATTTCTTAATATCATTTTATTTTTATCGATTCCTTTTCCGTTATCCGTGTAAGTGATAATTATAATATTCTCCAGTACTTTAAATGTTATTGCTGCTAAACTTGCATCACTATGCTTTTTCATATTTACGAACAATTCCTGTATAGTTCGGTAAATGGATGTTTTTTTATCTTCATTAATTTTATCCCAGTTAATAGTATTGAGACCATTTACTAAAATATTAATATTTGGAGTGTCAAATCCTGATATCATATCTTTTAGCGAAGCTACATAATTGTGATCACTAATGGCAGGAGTATTGTCTTTAGAAATATTTTTTGTTCGGGAGTAGATATTGTCTAGTTTTTTTAATAAATGATTTCTGTTTTCTGGAGAAGTAAGATTTCTGTTTTCGACAAATGCCATTGTGTGATAAATATCATTAGCTAATTCATCATGCAATTTTTTTGAAATTCTGATTTCGCTCTGATAAGTTGCTTCAATTTTTTGACGATTATTTCGTAGTGTTAAAAAAAAGTACAGAAAAACAATTAGGCATGAGGCTAATACGATTATGATATATGATACAATGTTTTTGCTTTGCTGTTTTACTATTTGAAGTTCATTTTTAATTTTTTGAGCTTTTAATTTTAAGTTCTCCTCTTTTTCTTTTTTTGAGTCATATTTGATTTTTGCAAATTGATTTTTAGCTCTTTGTCTTACTTCAAAAATACTATCTATTACTCTTGTATAAAGTAGAGCATTTTTTTTTGAATCAATATCAGAACTATTTTCTATGATAAATTTTAAAGCAAGTAAGCGGTCCTCAGTATTGCCCGATAGTGTATAGTTTTTATAACTTAATTTTGCATATTTTATTGCTAAATCGGCTTTATCATTTTGATAGTATTCGGCGAGATTATAGTAGGTCCTGCCTAAACCCTCTGTATAATTTGCTTTAGACTTTATTTTTAAACTCATTTCAAAAAAATTCAATGCTTTTGAATTCTTGAGTTTATAATAACAATAACCTATATAATCTAATATTTTAGAATAGTTTTCAGGATTTTGTTGTACGATTTTTTCATTACTGATTGAAACAAAAATAGGAAGTGCTTTGTCGAACTTTTGTTGTTTTATGTAAATAACAGCGATATTATTTTTTGCTTCGAGTTTATTTATTTTATTAGTTTTTAACGTAAAAGCTTTAGAGTAATAATATATTGCAGTTGGATAGTCATAGGTGTAATAATAATTCCTTCCCAAAACACTATATATATTCCATATATAATCAGAGTTATTTAATTCATCTAAAAGCGGAACTGTTTCCATTGCTGTTTTAATGCTTCCAACAAAATCTTCATGGTCTTGTTGGATTTCGGCCATGTAGTACATGCAAGAAACATAACTTTTAAGATCTTTTTTAAGATTGCAGGCAACTCTTGCTTTGTTGTAGTAGAAAAAAGCGCTGTCAGTATTATTATGATTATTGTAAAACTTATTTGCTTTACTTATGATCTCCTTAATTTCGATTTCTCTGTTTATTTTTTTTGAGCTATCGACATTTTGCTTTCGACAAGATGTAAGCATTACCAAAGCAGTTATTAAACAAGTAATTATTTGCGCTCTTTTTGGAATCATGCGCCAAAAATAAATATTTCTAGAAATCTCAAAAGAGTATAAATACGGTATTTTCAATTATTTTTAAATGAGGATTTTTTTAATTCTCATTTATAGATAAATACAAAAAGCCCTTTTAAACAAAGGGCTTTGCAGAGTTTTAGGCTTGTAAATTTATCCTTATAAATTATACAGCTCTCAACCCAGTTGTAATAGCAAGTCTATTCCAAGAGTTAATTGTGATAATGGCAAGGATGATTTCAGCAAGATATTTTTCGTCAAAAAATTGTGCTGCGTTTTGGTAAACTTCATCAGAAACATGATTGCTAATTTGGGTTACCTGTTCGGTCAAAGCTAAAATTGCTTTTTCTTCTTCCGTATAAACATCAGCTTCACGCCATGCACTTATTAGGTAGATTCTCTGTTCAGAAATTCCATGTTTTCTAGCGTCAGCGGTATGCATATTTATACAAAATGCACAGCCATTGATTTGCGATGCACGAATCTTAATTAATTCTTTATGTACTGGAGTTAGTGAGGTAGTAGAAATATATTTCTCTAAATTCATTAAAGCTTGATAAGCGTCTGGAGCAACATTCGGGATAACAATTCTTGGTTTCATTTTTATATGTTTTAAAAGTTCATTACAAAGGTCAGTAATGCATACTTTTAAAAACTTGAACTACTTCAAGAAATTAAGGTCACACTTTTCCAGCTCTTATTTTACTCATAAATTCAGCTGAAAAATCTAAATAGGAGGCAAGCATGTATTGAGGAACCCTTTGTACAAAATCTGGATTTAGATTATTAAAATGGTTATATCGTTCTTCTGCAGACATTGTAAATAGAAATTTAATTCTCATCTGCGCGGCGCCAAATGCTTTTTGAGCTACAATTCGAAAGTATCTTTCAAGGTTCGGAATTTGCACAAGCAATGACTCTAAAACTGATTTTTCAATTGCAATAACTTCAGTGGTTTCAACTGCTTGAATGTAGAAATGAGAGGGTATGTGATTGTGGTAACTTAAATAATCTGTTATCCACCAGTTTTCAATGGCGAATTGTAACGTTTGTTCTGTCCCTTTAGAATTGATAATATACTGACGCATGCATCCTTTTACAATAAAATACATAGTATTGCAAACTTGCCCTTCTTGTAAAACTAGATTCTTTTTCTTAATCTGTGTTAAAGTTAAGCATGATTCAAGTATGTCAATTTCGGATGGCTCGAGTGGAACAAACTTCTGGATATGATCTAAAATTGTATTGTGCATTTGAGATTATAGTTTTAAGTAAATTTAATCTAATATTTTAATTCATAAACTAATAAAATTATAGCAGCTATATAAAAACAAAAAACCATCCCGCTTAAAGGATGGTTTTTTTATGATAAGTAAGTAATCTAAATTGAGTTTATAAAACGTTTATTTTACTTTATTAAGTATTGCTTTGAAAGCTTCTGGGTGGTTCATAGCTAAATCTGCAAGAACTTTACGGTTCAATTCGATTCCGTTAGCTTTAACTTTTCCCATGAATTGAGAATAAGACATTCCTTCTAATCTAGCTCCAGCGTTGATACGTTGAATCCATAATGAACGGAAATTTCTTTTATTCTGTTTTCTGTCACGGTAAGCATAGCTCATTGCTTTCTCTACCGCGTTCTTAGCAACTGTCCAAACGTTTTTACGTCTACCAAAGAAACCTTTGGCTTGCTTCATTATTTTTTTTCTTCTTGCTCTTTTAGCAACTGAATTTACCGATCTTGGCATAATTTTAAATGTGTTTTTGTAGCAGGCGTCCTGAATTGAATCAAAGGAACTTGAAAGCCATACTCCAAGGTTATATAAATAATTTTTTAACCTAAAGAATTATTAGATAATTCTTAATTGTTGTTTGATGCTTTTCATATCTGTAGAGTGAACTAGCGCTGAGTGTGTCAAAGCTAATTTACGTTTTTTAGATTTTTTAGTCAAGATGTGACTTTTAAAAGCATGCTTTCTTTTAATCTTTCCAGAGCCAGTAACTTTAAAACGTTTCTTAGCGCTAGATTTTGTTTTCATTTTAGGCATTTTTCCTAGTGTTTTAATTTATTCTTACTTACTTATTTTTTTGTTTCAAGTTTATAGTTTAAAGTTCAGAACTGAACACTGAGACTATAAACTGAGAACTACTTCTTTTTCTTCGGAGCAATGAACATAATCATTCTCTTTCCTTCCAAAACAGGCATAGCTTCAACTTTACCATGTTCTTCTAAATCTTGAGCAAGACGTAATAATAGAATCTGACCTTGATCTTTGTAAATAATAGAACGTCCTTTAAAGAAAACGAAAGCTTTTAATTTAGCTCCTTCTTTTAAGAATTTTTCAGCGTTCTTTCTTTTGAACTCATAATCATGCTCATCAGTTTGAGGACCGAATCTAATTTCTTTTACAACAACTTGAGAAGATTTAGCCTTCAATGCTTTGTCCCTCTTCTTTTGCTCGTAAACAAATTTCTTGTAGTCCATGATTTTACAAACCGGCGGTTCTGCGTTTGGCGAGATCTCAACTAAATCCAATTCAAATTGGTCAGCTAAACGTAACGCTTCTGCGATTTTGAAAACGCCAGGCTCAATATTTTCACCTACAAGACGTACCTCTGGAACACGAATAAGATTGTTTATTCTGTGTGCGTCTTTTTTTTCTACTCGAGGTTGAAAACCTCTGTTGCTTCTTATTGCTATGACTTTATAATTTAAGTTAAACTGTAAAAACTTTTAATGTCTTTTTTATTTCTTCGTTTACAATCGAAGCAAATTCTTCAATAGAAACGGTAATGTTACCTTTTCCTTCTTGCCCGTGGCGACGAATAGAGATTGTACCATTTTTCTCTTCTTCTTCACCTACAATTAGCATAAAAGGGATTTTCTGCATTTCTGCATCTCTGATTTTCTTGCCAATTGTCTCGTTTCGATTGTCAATTAGGGCGCGAATTTCGTGATTTTCTAGCAAATCTAAAACTTTTTTAGCATAATTTTCGTATTTCTCGCTCAAAGACAAGATTATAGCCTGTTCTGGCATTAGCCAAAGTGGGAAATTTCCTGCTGTATGTTCTAGTAGAATTGCTATAAAACGTTCCATCGATCCAAAAGGAGCTCTGTGAATCATAACTGGTCGATGTAATTCATTATCAGCACCTTTGTAAGTTAATTCAAAACGTTCTGGTAAATTGTAATCTACCTGAATTGTTCCTAATTGCCATTGTCTTCCTAAAGCATCCTTAACCATGAAATCAAGTTTCGGACCGTAAAAAGCAGCTTCACCATATTCTACAACAGTATTTAGACCTTTGTCTCTTGCTGCGTTAATAATAGCGTTTTCAGCTTTTTCCCAGTTCTCATCTGTTCCAATGTATTTTTCTCTGTCTTCTTGGTCTCTTAACGAAATTTGAGCAGTAAAGTTTTCAAAACCTAATGAACCAAATACATATAGTACAAGGTCTATTACTTTTTTGAATTCTTCGTCCAATTGTTCTGGAGTACAGAAAATATGCGCATCATCTTGAGTAAATCCTCTTACACGAGTCAAACCATGTAATTCTCCCGATTGCTCATATCTATATACAGTACCAAATTCAGCGTAACGCTTTGGTAAATCTTTATATGACCAAGGTCTTACATTGTAAATTTCACAGTGGTGAGGACAGTTCATTGGTTTCAATAAAAATTCTTCACCTTCTGCAGGAGTATGGATTGGCTGAAAGCTGTCTGCTCCATATTTTGCATAATGTCCAGAGGTTACATAAAGTTCTTTCTGACCAATATGTGGAGTTACCACCTGCTCGTAACCTGCTTTCTTTTGTGCTCTTTTTAGAAATTGCTCCAAACGATCTCTCAATGCAGCTCCTTTTGGCAGCCATAAAGGTAAACCTTGACCAACTTTTTGAGAGAAAGCAAACAATTCAAGTTCCTTTCCTAATTTACGGTGATCACGACGCTTAGCTTCTTCAAGAAGTTCAAGGTATTCAGTTAGATCTTTTTGTTTAGGAAAAGAAGTTCCGTAAACACGAGTCAGCTGTTTGTTCTTTTCATCTCCTCTCCAGTAAGCTCCAGCCACACTCATAATTTTTACAGCTTTGATAATTCCAGTATTCGGAATATGGCCTCCACGGCATAAATCTGTAAAAGTAGAATGGTCGCAAAAAGTAATAGTTCCGTCTTCAAGATTAGAAATCAATTCCGTTTTATAAACATTATCTTTATAGATCTCTAAAGCTTCTGCTTTGCTTACAGGACGCATTTTAAAATCATGTTTCTCTCTCGAAATCTCAAGAACACGGTCTTCAATCTTTTTGAAATCTGCTTCAGATATCTTCTGATCTCCAAAATCTACATCATAATAAAATCCATTAGCAATTGCAGGTCCAAGGGTTAATTTAATTCCTGGGTATAATTCCTCAAGAGCTTGAGCCATTACGTGCGAAGTCGAATGCCAGAAAGCTTTTTTACCTTCAGTATCATTCCAAGTATATAATATAAGATTACCGTCGGTCGTTAATGGAGTTTCGGTTTCAATAGTTGTACCATTAAAAGATGCAGAAATCACATTTCTTGCAAAACCTTCGCTAATGTTTTTAGCGACCTCCATTGGAGTAACGCCTGAAGCGAACTCTCTAATTGACCCATCGGGTAAAGTAATCTTGATCATTGTTTATAATTTTGTGAATGCAAATATAGGTGATTACAAAAACACATACAATATATATGTATAAGTTTACTTTTATATCTATTGCAAGCATCATTATATATAAGTTGAATTATATGGTTATATATATAGGACTAAAAAAATCCTCAGGCTGAGCGAAGTCGAAGCCTCTCACAATGATTTGGAATTTAAAATTTGGAATTTACTTTTAAATAAGAGGCATAATCCCCCTGTCCGTTCCAGCCTTCTTCTTTTTAAAGAAAAAGCAGAAGGATTTTCTCTGAATCCTCGGGACTGTCAGGGCTGGGGCATATATTTTTAAAAGAACATTAGAATAAATAAGGAATATAAAATCTCTTAAAGTGCCGGCACAGGGCAGTAAAAATTAAAAACTCTGCAAAAATGGAATGCAAAATTGGGGTTAAATTGAGGAAATGCTGTCCTGGCAAAGAAAAAACTGACAATGGTTCAAAGAAGCTGATAATGTAAATGGAGAGTTATCAGTGTGTTAAGAAAAACTTTCAATAAAGATGAAAAAAATATAAAAAAAAGTCTTGCAGATGTAAATAAAGGTAGTACTTTTGCACCCGCAGAAACGATAGACGTTCCCTGAAAGACTGACAAGAAAAAGCAATCAAAGCTGAAAAGAAATTTTCAAAAAAGATTAGAAAAAGCTTGTGGGAATGGAAAACGGATATTACATTTGCACCCCGCAATACGGGAAGTTCCTTGAGATACTGAGAGAAGAATTAGAGAAAAAGAGATTTAAAAATTTCGAAAAAAAACTTTAATTTTTTCTTGCAGGAAACAAAAAGAATTTTTAGTTTTGCACCCGCTTTGAAACACAGGCGGAATGATAAAGAAGACACGTTCGTAGACATATTGAATTGACAGCCGTTTTAACAGAGATGTTAAAACAAAAGAATAAGAGTAATAGAATCGTAAGATTCGAAAAGAACCGATAGATAAATCATCGCAGTATAATATTACAATATACGATGAAGAGTTTGATCCTGGCTCAGGATGAACGCTAGCGGCAGGCTTAACACATGCAAGTCGAGGGGTATAAGTCTTCGGATTTAGAGACCGGCGCACGGGTGCGTAACGCGTATGCAATCTGCCTTTCACAGAGGGATAGCCCAGAGAAATTTGGATTAATACCTCATAGTATTACGACCCGGCATCGGGATGTAATTAAAGTCACAACGGTGAAAGATGAGCATGCGTCCCATTAGCTAGTTGGTAAGGTAACGGCTTACCAAGGCAACGATGGGTAGGGGTCCTGAGAGGGAGATCCCCCACACTGGTACTGAGACACGGACCAGACTCCTACGGGAGGCAGCAGTGAGGAATATTGGACAATGGGCGCAAGCCTGATCCAGCCATGCCGCGTGCAGGATGACGGTCCTATGGATTGTAAACTGCTTTTGTACGAGAAGAAACACTGATTCGTGAATCAGCCTGACGGTATCGTAAGAATAAGGATCGGCTAACTCCGTGCCAGCAGCCGCGGTAATACGGAGGATCCAAGCGTTATCCGGAATCATTGGGTTTAAAGGGTCCGTAGGCGGTCTTGTAAGTCAGTGGTGAAAGCCCATCGCTCAACGGTGGAACGGCCATTGATACTGCTGGACTTGAATTATTAGGAAGTAACTAGAATATGTAGTGTAGCGGTGAAATGCTTAGAGATTACATGGAATACCAATTGCGAAGGCAGGTTACTACTAATGGATTGACGCTGATGGACGAAAGCGTGGGTAGCGAACAGGATTAGATACCCTGGTAGTCCACGCCGTAAACGATGGATACTAGCTGTTGGAAGCAATTTCAGTGGCTAAGCGAA
Organism: Flavobacterium sp. SORGH_AS_0622; assembly: GCF_030818825.1. Lineage (NCBI taxonomy): Bacteria > Pseudomonadati > Bacteroidota > Flavobacteriia > Flavobacteriales > Flavobacteriaceae > Flavobacterium > Flavobacterium sp. SORGH_AS_0622. Next base: position 4,157,672 of record NZ_JAUTAX010000001.1, on the reverse strand, counting down.
AGTGATAAGTATCCCACCTGGGGAGTACGTTCGCAAGAATGAAACTCAAAGGAATTGACGGGGGCCCGCACAAGCGGTGGAGCATGTGGTTTAATTCGATGATACGCGAGGAACCTTACCAAGGCTTAAATGTAGATTGACCGTTTTGGAAACAGAACTTTCGCAAGACAATTTACAAGGTGCTGCATGGTTGTCGTCAGCTCGTGCCGTGAGGTGTCAGGTTAAGTCCTATAACGAGCGCAACCCCTGTTGTTAGTTGCCAGCGAGTCATGTCGGGAACTCTAACAAGACTGCCAGTGCAAACTGTGAGGAAGGTGGGGATGACGTCAAATCATCACGGCCCTTACGCCTTGGGCTACACACGTGCTACAATGGCCGGTACAGAGAGCAGCCACTGGGCGACCAGGAGCGAATCTATAAAGCCGGTCACAGTTCGGATCGGAGTCTGCAACTCGACTCCGTGAAGCTGGAATCGCTAGTAATCGGATATCAGCCATGATCCGGTGAATACGTTCCCGGGCCTTGTACACACCGCCCGTCAAGCCATGGAAGCTGGGGGTGCCTGAAGTCGGTGACCGCAAGGAGCTGCCTAGGGTAAAACTGGTAACTAGGGCTAAGTCGTAACAAGGTAGCCGTACCGGAAGGTGCGGCTGGAACACCTCCTTTCTAGAGCCTCAATTGTTAGCTGAAAGGCACGATGAGGAAAAAAGATGGTTATCTGCAGGTATCTGAATTGGAGATTGTATTACTCTTGCTGTTAATTTAAAAGAAATGAAAATTAAGTAAAACAGAGTCTCGTAGCTCAGCTGGTTAGAGTACTACACTGATAATGTAGGGGTCGGCAGTTCGAGTCTGCCCGGGACTACTTTTTTAAGATTGTTAATTGTAAATTATGAATTATAAATTACAAAAGACGGAATAAAAAAAGACTGTAAGCTTGATTAAAAGGAAATTTTAGGGGTTGAGGCCTTATGAGAACTAATTCATAACTCATAACTAATAACTCATCACTAAGAAAATGGGGGATTAGCTCAGCTGGCTAGAGCGCCTGCCTTGCACGCAGGAGGTCAACGGTTCGACTCCGTTATTCTCCACAGGTCCGAAAGGACAAAAGTTCATTGACATATTGAGATAAGAAAATAATAAGAAAGTAGAAAGCGTTTTTTACAATTTTATTGTAAAAAACAAAAAAAAACGGTCATAATTGATTTTAAGACTGGTACAATAAGCAAAATAAGGGCGTATGGGGGATGCCTAGGCTCTCAGAGGCGATGAAAGGCGTGATAAGCTGCGAAAAGCTGCGGGGACGGGCACACACCGACTGATCCGCAGATACCTGAATGGGGCAACCCGCTATGCTGAAGGCATAGCACACCGATAGGTGGGCAAACCCGCTGAACTGAAACATCTAAGTAGGCGGAGGAGAAGAAAACAAAAGTGATTCCGTAAGTAGTGGCGAGCGAACGCGGATTAGCCCAAACCGGTGCTGTTACGGCAGTGCCGGGGTTGTAGGACCGCGGTATTTTATGTACAAGGAACCGGAAGCTTCTGGAAAGGGGCACCATAGAGGGTGACAGTCCCGTACGGGCAACGAGTATAATAGATAGCGGTATCCTGAGTAGGGCGGGGCACGTGAAACCCTGTCTGAATTTGGCGGGACCATCCGCTAAGGCTAAATACTCCTGAGAGACCGATAGTGAACCAGTACCGTGAGGGAAAGGTGAAAAGAACCGTGAATAACGGAGTGAAATAGATCCTGAAACCATACGCTTACAAGCGGTCGGAGCCCTTTCGTGGGGTGACGGCGTGCCTTTTGCATAATGAGCCTACGAGTTAACGTTGCTGGCAAGGATAAGTGTTTAAGACATGGATCCGCAGCGAAAGCGAGTCTGAATAGGGCGCTTTAGTCAGTAGTGTTAGACGCGAAACCGTGTGATCTACCCATGGGCAGGTTGAAGCTGTGGTAACACACAGTGGAGGACCGAACCGGTTGACGTTGAAAAGTCTTCGGATGACCTGTGGGTAGGGGTGAAAGGCCAATCAAACTCGGAAATAGCTCGTACTCCCCGAAATGCATTTAGGTGCAGCGTTATTTTAGTTATACAGAGGTAGAGCTACTGATTGGATGCGGGGGCTTCACCGCCTACCAATTCCTGACAAACTCCGAATGCTGTATAATGATTGATAACAGTGAGGGCTTGGGTGCTAAGGTCCAAGTCCGAGAGGGAAAGAACCCAGACCATCAGCTAAGGTCCCCAAATATATGCTAAGTTGAAAGAACGAGGTTTGTCTGCCCAGACAGCTAGGATGTTGGCTTGGAAGCAGCCATTCATTTAAAGAGTGCGTAACAGCTCACTAGTCGAGCGGACGAGCATGGATAATAATCGGGCATAAGCATATTACCGAAGCTATGGATTTACAGTTTACTGTAAGTGGTAGGGGAGCATTCTGACAGGGCAGAAGGTGTATCGTAAGGTATGCTGGACCGGTCAGAAAAGAAAATGTAGGCATAAGTAACGATAATGCGGGCGAGAAACCCGCACACCGAAAAACTAAGGTTTCCACAGCTATGCTAATCAGCTGTGGGTTAGTCTGGTCCTAAGGCGAACCCGAAAGGGACAGTCGATGGCCAACGGGTTAATATTCCCGTACTGCTTATTACTGTGATGGGGTGACGGAGTGATGAAAGCGCCGCGGACTGACGGAATAGTTCGTTAAAGTACCTAGCTATATTCTCTGCAGGCAAATCCGCAGAGAATGGTGAAATACGATAGTACTCGGAGTCTTCGGACAAAGAGATAGTGCGCCTAAGGGCTTCCAAGAAAAACCTCTAAACTTCAGGTAATAAGCACCAGTACCGTAAACCGACACAGGTAGTTGAGGAGAGAATCCTAAGGTGCTCGAGAGATTCATGGCTAAGGAATTAGGCAAAATAGACCTGTAACTTCGGGAGAAAGGTCGCCCCGAGCAATCGGGGCCGCAGTGAAGAGGTCCAGGCGACTGTTTATCAAAAACACAGGGCTCTGCAAAATCGTAAGATGAAGTATAGGGCCTGACACCTGCCCGGTGCTGGAAGGTTAAGAGGAGATGTTATCTTCGGAGAAGCATTGAATTGAAGCCCCAGTAAACGGCGGCCGTAACTATAACGGTCCTAAGGTAGCGAAATTCCTTGTCGGGTAAGTTCCGACCTGCACGAATGGTGTAACGATCTGGACACTGTCTCAGCCATGAGCTCGGTGAAATTGTAGTAACGGTGAAGATGCCGTTTACCCGCAGTGGGACGAAAAGACCCTGTGCACCTTTACTATAGCTTAGTATTGACCTTGGATAAATGATGTGTAGGATAGGTTGGAGACTTTGAAGGGGCGTCGCCAGGCGCTTTGGAGTCATTGTTGAAATACAACCCTTTGTTTATCTGAGGCCTAACCCCGCAAAAGCGGGGGACATTGCTTGGTGGGTAGTTTGACTGGGGTGGTCGCCTCCAAAAGAGTAACGGAGGCTTCTAAAGGTTCCCTCAGTACGCTTGGTAACCGTGCGTAGAGTGCAATGGCATAAGGGAGCTTGACTGAGAGACATACAGGTCGATCAGGTACGAAAGTAGAGCATAGTGATCCGGTGGTTCCGCATGGAAGGGCCATCGCTCAAAGGATAAAAGGTACGCCGGGGATAACAGGCTGATCTCCCCCAAGAGCTCATATCGACGGGGGGGTTTGGCACCTCGATGTCGGCTCGTCACATCCTGGGGCTGGAGAAGGTCCCAAGGGTTGGGCTGTTCGCCCATTAAAGTGGCACGCGAGCTGGGTTCAGAACGTCGTGAGACAGTTCGGTCTCTATCTACTGCGGGCGTTAGAAATTTGAGTGGATCTGATTCTAGTACGAGAGGACCGAATTGGACAAACCTCTAGTGTATCTGTTGTCCCGCCAGGGGCACCGCAGAGTAGCTACGTTTGGAAGGGATAAGCGCTGAAAGCATATAAGCGCGAAACCCACCACAAGATGAGATTTCTTTTAAGGATCGTGGAAGATGACCACGTTGATAGGCTATAGATGTAAAGGCAGTAATGTCATAGTCGAGTAGTACTAATAATCCGTAAGCTTATGTACACCCTTTTCTCTCCCGCCGCAAGACGGGAGGGAAGAAACTTTCTAAAATATATTTACTTTTCTTTATCTCAGTATGTTAAAATATTTGCCCGTCGCGGGCAGTTATGAGTCTTGGGTTATAAGTGAGGAGTTGAAAAACAATAAACTCTGAACCAAAATCCAAAAACCATAACTAAAAACCTTAAGGTGGTTATTGCGGCGGGGCTCACCTCTTCCCATCCCGAACAGAGTAGTTAAGCCCGCCTGCGCAGATGGTACTGCAGCATTGTGGGAGAGTATGTCGCCGCCTTTTTTTCAAAAACCCTGTTTCTAATCGAAACAGGGTTTTTTCGTTTTTATTGGTTTATCTTGATTCTAATTGAGTTGTTGTTTTATTGATTAATCAGCTCTATGATTTTGTATGTCATAATATTGTCTTATGATTTCTAATAGGTAATGTACCTTGTCTTTTATTCTTGGGTATGTTATGTCTGCAGTCCAATCTGCTCTTGTACTTTGAGTTAATTCCTTTTATTTAATTTGGATATTTGTACATCTAGGGTATTGAATTTGTTGTCTTATGGGATCTTCTAACTTTAGATCAATAAATATTGATCACGTAAAAAAAACAAGCAATTTGTCTCTGCCCATCTTTATCTGACATGTTTTTAAATCATCTTTTAGTATATAATACAGTTTCCTGCCGCCGGTTTTTGGAATCTTATGACGAACCGATATCTCTGTGGATTTGAGGTGGTTTTTGTCGGGAGCTGACTTTAATTGATTTGATTTCTGTTTGTAAATAAGCTGGTTTGTGATAACCAAATGCTCTGCATATTCACTAATCCTGTATATGCAATTTATTTTTTGGACTGTTTTGAACCAGGCTTTTGATGACGGCGAAGAAGATTTACTTGTAGAATAATTTCAATTCTTTTATAACCTTTTTTGGGGAATATCTCATCTATAGCTTTTTTTAGGATGAAATAAGAAGAAATAAATCATAATTATCAAAAAAGTTGATAAATGTAAATTAGCAGTTATCAGTGTGTTAAGAAAAAATTTCAAAAAAGATGAAAAAAATATAAAAAAAAGTCTTGCAGATGTAAATAAAGGTGGTACTTTTGCACCCGCAACAACGCAATGTTCACAGACAGACTGGCAGGAAAAAGTAATTAAATGCGAAAATAAATTTTCAAAAAAGATTAGAAAAAGCTTGTGGGAATGGAAAACGGATATTACATTTGCACCCCGCAAATACGGGAAGTTCCTTGAGATACTGAGAGAAGAATTAGAGAAAAAGAGATTTAAAAATTTCAAAAAAAAAACTTTAATTTTTTCTTGCAGGAAACAAAAAGAATTTTTAGTTTTGCACCCGCTTTGAAACACAGGCGGAATGATAAAGAAGACACGTTCGTAGACATATTGAATTGACAGCCGTTTTAACAGAGATGTTAAAACAAAAGAATAAGAGTAATAGAATCGTAAGATTCGAAAAGAACCGATAGATAAATCATCGCAGTATAATATTACAATATACGATGAAGAGTTTGATCCTGGCTCAGGATGAACGCTAGCGGCAGGCTTAACACATGCAAGTCGAGGGGTATAAGTCTTCGGATTTAGAGACCGGCGCACGGGTGCGTAACGCGTATGCAATCTGCCTTTCACAGAGGGATAGCCCAGAGAAATTTGGATTAATACCTCATAGTATTACGACCCGGCATCGGGATGTAATTAAAGTCACAACGGTGAAAGATGAGCATGCGTCCCATTAGCTAGTTGGTAAGGTAACGGCTTACCAAGGCAACGATGGGTAGGGGTCCTGAGAGGGAGATCCCCCACACTGGTACTGAGACACGGACCAGACTCCTACGGGAGGCAGCAGTGAGGAATATTGGACAATGGGCGCAAGCCTGATCCAGCCATGCCGCGTGCAGGATGACGGTCCTATGGATTGTAAACTGCTTTTGTACGAGAAGAAACACTGATTCGTGAATCAGCCTGACGGTATCGTAAGAATAAGGATCGGCTAACTCCGTGCCAGCAGCCGCGGTAATACGGAGGATCCAAGCGTTATCCGGAATCATTGGGTTTAAAGGGTCCGTAGGCGGTCTTGTAAGTCAGTGGTGAAAGCCCATCGCTCAACGGTGGAACGGCCATTGATACTGCTGGACTTGAATTATTAGGAAGTAACTAGAATATGTAGTGTAGCGGTGAAATGCTTAGAGATTACATGGAATACCAATTGCGAAGGCAGGTTACTACTAATGGATTGACGCTGATGGACGAAAGCGTGGGTAGCGAACAGGATTAGATACCCTGGTAGTCCACGCCGTAAACGATGGATACTAGCTGTTGGAAGCAATTTCAGTGGCTAAGCGAAAGTGATAAGTATCCCACCTGGGGAGTACGTTCGCAAGAATGAAACTCAAAGGAATTGACGGGGGCCCGCACAAGCGGTGGAGCATGTGGTTTAATTCGATGATACGCGAGGAACCTTACCAAGGCTTAAATGTAGATTGACCGTTTTGGAAACAGAACTTTCGCAAGACAATTTACAAGGTGCTGCATGGTTGTCGTCAGCTCGTGCCGTGAGGTGTCAGGTTAAGTCCTATAACGAGCGCAACCCCTGTTGTTAGTTGCCAGCGAGTCATGTCGGGAACTCTAACAAGACTGCCAGTGCAAACTGTGAGGAAGGTGGGGATGACGTCAAATCATCACGGCCCTTACGCCTTGGGCTACACACGTGCTACAATGGCCGGTACAGAGAGCAGCCACTGGGCGACCAGGAGCGAATCTATAAAGCCGGTCACAGTTCGGATCGGAGTCTGCAACTCGACTCCGTGAAGCTGGAATCGCTAGTAATCGGATATCAGCCATGATCCGGTGAATACGTTCCCGGGCCTTGTACACACCGCCCGTCAAGCCATGGAAGCTGGGGGTGCCTGAAGTCGGTGACCGCAAGGAGCTGCCTAGGGTAAAACTGGTAACTAGGGCTAAGTCGTAACAAGGTAGCCGTACCGGAAGGTGCGGCTGGAACACCTCCTTTCTAGAGCCTCAATTGTTAGCTGAAAGGCACGATGAGGAAAAAAGATGGTTATCTGCAGGTATCTGAATTGGAGATTGTATTACTCTTGCTGTTAATTTAAAAGAAATGAAAATTAAGTAAAACAGAGTCTCGTAGCTCAGCTGGTTAGAGTACTACACTGATAATGTAGGGGTCGGCAGTTCGAGTCTGCCCGGGACTACTTTTTTAAGATTGTTAATTGTAAATTATGAATTATAAATTACAAAAGACGGAATAAAAAAAGACTGTAAGCTTGATTAAAAGGAAATTTTAGGGGTTGAGGCCTTATGAGAACTAATTCATAACTCATAACTAATAACTCATCACTAAGAAAATGGGGGATTAGCTCAGCTGGCTAGAGCGCCTGCCTTGCACGCAGGAGGTCAACGGTTCGACTCCGTTATTCTCCACAGGTCCGAAAGGACAAAAGTTCATTGACATATTGAGATAAGAAAATAATAAGAAAGTAGAAAGCGTTTTTTGTTATTAGTAACAAAAAACAAAAAAAAACGGTCATAATTGATTTTAAGACTGGTACAATAAGCAAAATAAGGGCGTATGGGGGATGCCTAGGCTCTCAGAGGCGATGAAAGGCGTGATAAGCTGCGAAAAGCTGCGGGGACGGGCACACACCGACTGATCCGCAGATACCTGAATGGGGCAACCCGCTATGCTGAAGGCATAGCACACCGATAGGTGGGCAAACCCGCTGAACTGAAACATCTAAGTAGGCGGAGGAGAAGAAAACAAAAGTGATTCCGTAAGTAGTGGCGAGCGAACGCGGATTAGCCCAAACCGGTGCTGTTACGGCAGTGCCGGGGTTGTAGGACCGCGGTATTTTATGTACAAGGAACCGGAAGCTTCTGGAAAGGGGCACCATAGAGGGTGACAGTCCCGTACGGGCAACGAGTATAATAGATAGCGGTATCCTGAGTAGGGCGGGGCACGTGAAACCCTGTCTGAATTTGGCGGGACCATCCGCTAAGGCTAAATACTCCTGAGAGACCGATAGTGAACCAGTACCGTGAGGGAAAGGTGAAAAGAACCGTGAATAACGGAGTGAAATAGATCCTGAAACCATACGCTTACAAGCGGTCGGAGCCCTTTCGTGGGGTGACGGCGTGCCTTTTGCATAATGAGCCTACGAGTTAACGTTGCTGGCAAGGATAAGTGTTTAAGACATGGATCCGCAGCGAAAGCGAGTCTGAATAGGGCGCTTTAGTCAGTAGTGTTAGACGCGAAACCGTGTGATCTACCCATGGGCAGGTTGAAGCTGTGGTAACACACAGTGGAGGACCGAACCGGTTGACGTTGAAAAGTCTTCGGATGACCTGTGGGTAGGGGTGAAAGGCCAATCAAACTCGGAAATAGCTCGTACTCCCCGAAATGCATTTAGGTGCAGCGTTATTTTAGTTATACAGAGGTAGAGCTACTGATTGGATGCGGGGGCTTCACCGCCTACCAATTCCTGACAAACTCCGAATGCTGTATAATGATTGATAACAGTGAGGGCTTGGGTGCTAAGGTCCAAGTCCGAGAGGGAAAGAACCCAGACCATCAGCTAAGGTCCCCAAATATATGCTAAGTTGAAAGAACGAGGTTTGTCTGCCCAGACAGCTAGGATGTTGGCTTGGAAGCAGCCATTCATTTAAAGAGTGCGTAACAGCTCACTAGTCGAGCGGACGAGCATGGATAATAATCGGGCATAAGCATATTACCGAAGCTATGGATTTACAGTTTACTGTAAGTGGTAGGGGAGCATTCTGACAGGGCAGAAGGTGTATCGTAAGGTATGCTGGACCGGTCAGAAAAGAAAATGTAGGCATAAGTAACGATAATGCGGGCGAGAAACCCGCACACCGAAAAACTAAGGTTTCCACAGCTATGCTAATCAGCTGTGGGTTAGTCTGGTCCTAAGGCGAACCCGAAAGGGACAGTCGATGGCCAACGGGTTAATATTCCCGTACTGCTTATTACTGTGATGGGGTGACGGAGTGATGAAAGCGCCGCGGACTGACGGAATAGTTCGTTAAAGTACCTAGCTATATTCTCTGCAGGCAAATCCGCAGAGAATGGTGAAATACGATAGTACTCGGAGTCTTCGGACAAAGAGATAGTGCGCCTAAGGGCTTCCAAGAAAAACCTCTAAACTTCAGGTAATAAGCACCAGTACCGTAAACCGACACAGGTAGTTGAGGAGAGAATCCTAAGGTGCTCGAGAGATTCATGGCTAAGGAATTAGGCAAAATAGACCTGTAACTTCGGGAGAAAGGTCGCCCCGAGCAATCGGGGCCGCAGTGAAGAGGTCCAGGCGACTGTTTATCAAAAACACAGGGCTCTGCAAAATCGTAAGATGAAGTATAGGGCCTGACACCTGCCCGGTGCTGGAAGGTTAAGAGGAGATGTTATCTTCGGAGAAGCATTGAATTGAAGCCCCAGTAAACGGCGGCCGTAACTATAACGGTCCTAAGGTAGCGAAATTCCTTGTCGGGTAAGTTCCGACCTGCACGAATGGTGTAACGATCTGGACACTGTCTCAGCCATGAGCTCGGTGAAATTGTAGTAACGGTGAAGATGCCGTTTACCCGCAGTGGGACGAAAAGACCCTGTGCACCTTTACTATAGCTTAGTATTGACCTTGGATAAATGATGTGTAGGATAGGTTGGAGACTTTGAAGGGGCGTCGCCAGGCGCTTTGGAGTCATTGTTGAAATACAACCCTTTGTTTATCTGAGGCCTAACCCCGCAAAAGCGGGGGACATTGCTTGGTGGGTAGTTTGACTGGGGTGGTCGCCTCCAAAAGAGTAACGGAGGCTTCTAAAGGTTCCCTCAGTACGCTTGGTAACCGTGCGTAGAGTGCAATGGCATAAGGGAGCTTGACTGAGAGACATACAGGTCGATCAGGTACGAAAGTAGAGCATAGTGATCCGGTGGTTCCGCATGGAAGGGCCATCGCTCAAAGGATAAAAGGTACGCCGGGGATAACAGGCTGATCTCCCCCAAGAGCTCATATCGACGGGGGGGTTTGGCACCTCGATGTCGGCTCGTCACATCCTGGGGCTGGAGAAGGTCCCAAGGGTTGGGCTGTTCGCCCATTAAAGTGGCACGCGAGCTGGGTTCAGAACGTCGTGAGACAGTTCGGTCTCTATCTACTGCGGGCGTTAGAAATTTGAGTGGATCTGATTCTAGTACGAGAGGACCGAATTGGACAAACCTCTAGTGTATCTGTTGTCCCGCCAGGGGCACCGCAGAGTAGCTACGTTTGGAAGGGATAAGCGCTGAAAGCATATAAGCGCGAAACCCACCACAAGATGAGATTTCTTTTAAGGATCGTGGAAGATGACCACGTTGATAGGCTATAGATGTAAAGGCAGTAATGTCATAGTCGAGTAGTACTAATAATCCGTAAGCTTATGTACACCCTTTTCTCTCCCGCCGCAAGACGGGAGGGAAGAAACTTTCTAAAATATATTTACTTTTCTTTATCTCAGTATGTTAAAATATTTGCCTGTCGCGGGCAGTTATGAGTCTTGGGTTATAAGTCAGGAGTTGAAAAACAATAAACTCTGAACCAAAATCCATAACTAAAAACCTTAAGGTGGTTATTGCGGCGGGGCTCACCTCTTCCCATCCCGAACAGAGTAGTTAAGCCCGCCTGCGCAGATGGTACTGCAGTATTGTGGGAGAGTATGTCGCCGCCTTTTTTTCAAAAAAACCTGTTTCTAATCGAAACAGGTTTTTTTGTTTTTATTGGTTTTGTATATTTTAGTTTTTACTAAAAAGCTCAAACTGTTAAATTATAGTCAATTGTTTGTTCTTCTATATTCATACTTTAGAAGTTTTAAATTTGAATGAGTATTTTTGTGCTCAAATTATTATTTAAACATGAGAAAAAGTATTTTACTGTTGGCACTTTTTATAATTACAAATCTAAGTGCACAACAACGTCCTAAGTTAGTTGTAGGTATAGTAGTTGATCAAATGAAAATGGAATATTTATATCGTTTTTCAGATGATTTTTCCCCGAATGGTTTTAAAAAGTTAATGAATAATGGATATGTTTTTCAGAATATGCATTATAATTATATGCCAACCTATACTGCGCCGGGACATGCTTCTATATACACTGGTACAACTCCTGCTACACACGGAATCGTAGGCAACGAATGGTTTAGCAGAACTCTTGGAAAAGAGATGTACTGCACAGATGACGCAGATGTGAAAACTGTGGGAGACGGAACTGCTGAAGAAGGTGCAATGTCTCCTAAAAATCTTCAAAGTACTACAATAACTGACGAAGTTCGAATGTCAACTAATTTTGCTGGAAAAGTTATTGGAATGAGTCTTAAAGATCGTGGAGCAATTTTACCAGCTGGTCATTTTGCAAATTGGGCTTTTTGGTACAGTAAAACCGGTTCGTTTATTTCTAGCAGTTTTTATGGAGAAAAATTACCAGAATGGGTGTCTGAATTCAATAATGAAAAAAACTACTTAAAATATATTGATAAAGGCTGGGATTTGTATAAACCAGCTTCAGTTTATAATGAAAGTCTCCCAGATAATAATCCTTATGAGGGGAAATTGTACGGAAGTGCTGCTCCAGTTTTTCCATACGATTTGAAAACTATGTATGAGAAAAATGATGCTGGAATTATTCGTGCTACTCCTTATGGAAACGATCTTTTGGCAGATTTTGCTAAAAGAGCAATTGAAAAAGAAGAATTAGGAAAAGATAATATTACAGACTTCCTAACTGTGAGTTTTTCTTCAACTGATTACGTAGGTCATTTACTTGGACCAAGATCTATGGAACTTCAGGATACTTACTTGAGGCTAGATCAAACTATTGCTGATTTCTTAACCTATTTGGATAAAACTGTTGGTAAAGGTAATTATTTGTTGTTCCTAACTGCGGATCACGCAGGAGCAGAGAATGTAATTTACTTAAAAGACCGTAAATACAATGTAGATAACTATCCGTCAAAAGAAGTTAAGAAAAGCATGCAAGATTTCTCAGTAAAAACTTTTGGAGTAGATCTGGTTTTAAACTATTCGAATTTTAATGTTTTCTTGAATAAGAAGATAATTAAAGATAAAGGTTTAGAATTATCTAAAGTTAAAAAAGCTTTTAAAGATTTCTTGATTTCTCAACCACAAGTTAAAAAGGTTTATACAGAAGAAGAAATTCTAGCTAATGGCGGAAACGATTACGCTCTTAATTTTGTGGCTAAAGGATATGATGTTACACAAAATGGTGATTTAGTTATAGTTGATAAACCAGGGGATATTGAATATAGCACGACAGGTACATCTCATGGAACGATCTACAGTTATGATACTCATGTCCCAGCTATTTTTTACGGGTGGCATATCAAAAAAGGGGAATCTTATGAGAAAAAAGCAATTACTGAAATAGCTCCGACAATTGCTCAAAAAATTAAAGTTACTTTTCCTAATGGAACTGAAGCAAAAGTATTGCAGGAAGTTTTAGATGAAAAGAAATAACATCTTAATATTATTAGAAATAGAAAACCTGTCTTTTATGAAGACAGGTTTTTTTATGCATAAAAAAAGGCTTTTCAATTAAGAAAAGCCTTTATAATAGTGACTTAGTAAGCACTTATTAAGTATTAGCACTATGCGTTTGCTAATACTATCTCTTCGTTAAAAGGAAGGTTCCAAGCTTCAGCAACTCCTTTGTAAAGGATTTTTCCATTAGCTACATTTAAACCTTTTTTCAATTCTTCATTTTCGTTACAAGCTTTCTCCCATCCTTTGTTTGCTAGTTGTACGGCATATGGTAAAGTTGCATTAGTTAAAGCTAAAGTTGATGTGTAAGGTACAGCACCTGGCATATTAGCTACACAATAGTGAACAATATCATCTATAATAAAAGTTGGATTTTCGTGTGTTGTAGGAGTACAAGTTTCAATACATCCACCTTGATCAACCGCTACGTCAACAACAACGGCTCCTGGACGCATTAATTTTAGCATATCACGAGTAATTAAGTGAGGTGCTTTTGCTCCTGGAATTAAAACCGCTCCAACAACTAAGTCAGCATCTTTAATTGCTCTAGTGATATTATAATGGTTAGACATTTCTGTATTTACATTCGCAGGCATAATATCATCTAATTGACGCAAACGAGGTAAACTTAGATCCATGATAGTAACTTGAGCACCTAAACCTGCAGCCATTTTTGCAGCTTGAGTTCCAACAATTCCTCCGCCTAAAACTAAAACTTTTGCAGGAGGTACACCTGGAACACCACCTAAAAGAATTCCTCTTCCTTTTAATGGTTTTTCAAGATATTTAGCTCCTTGTTGAATTGCCATACGACCTGCAACTTCTGACATTGGTACTAAAAGAGGTAAGCTGCGATCTGTTTTTTCTACAGTTTCGTAGGCTAAACAAACAGCTCCTTTCTCAAGCATAGCATGAGTTAGTTCTTCTGATGAAGCAAAGTGAAAGTAAGTGAAAAGTAATTGATCTTTTTTAATCAAAGGATATTCAGAAGCAATTGGTTCCTTAACTTTGATAATCATTTCTGCAATTGCATAAACTTCTTCAATAGTTGGTAAAACTACAGCACCAGCTTGAGCATATTCATCATCACTAAAACCACTTCCTAAACCAGCAGTAGCTTGAACATAAACTGTATGCCCGTGTTTTTTCATTTCTGATACACCAGCAGGAGTTAAAGCAACTCTGTTTTCGTTGTTTTTTATTTCTTTTGGAACACCTATTATCATTTTGTTATATTTTTTTGTTTTTATTGAAATTGTTTTACAAATCTACAGAGAGAGAAGAAATTATGGCTTAATGATTGTTAAATAAGAAAATATTATTTTATTTTTTACTTTTACAGAAAAATATTCTGTTTTAGGTTCAATTTTATTCTTGAAAAAGAAAAAAAGACTAAAAACTATTAATCTAATAAAACGTTTTCGCTATGGCTTTAGATGAAATTGACAAAAAAATCTTACGTCTTCTTCAAGAAGATGCACATTACACTTTAAAAGACATTGCAAACAAAATAAACTTGTCGCTAACTCCTGTTCATGATAGAGTGAAACGTCTTGAGAAAGATGGTATTATAGAAAAATATGTTACTATTTTAGACAAGAAAAAGTTGGGAAACAACTTAACGGTTTACTGCCAGGTCACACTTACTAAACAGACTTATGATACATCTGAAGGGTTTAATCAATCGATTTTAAATTTACCCGAAGTTGTGGAGTGTAATTATGTTTCTGGAAATTTCGACTATATGCTTAAAATCATTATTCCAGATATGGAAAGTTATCATCATTTCCATCAAAAGAAATTATCTGTTTTGCCTGAAGTTTCTTTGATTAATACTGTTTTTGTAATTTCTGAAGTAAAAAGCACAACAGTTTTGCCAATTTGATTAAAGAAAAAACCACCAAGAAATCTTGATGGCTTTAAAAAATAGTTAGTTTGGTTGAATTAATAATACGTATAACGTCTTACTTTGGCAATATATTTTGCTAAACGAATTACTTGATGGCTGTATCCATATTCGTTATCATACCAAATATATAACACGATATTTTTTCCATCCTTTGATACAATTGTTGCATTGCTGTCATAAATGGATGGAGCAGAAGTTCCAACAATGTCAGATGAAACTAATTCATTATTTAAAGAATATTTAATTTGTTCTACCAATTCTCCCTCAAGAGCATATTTCTTCATTATTTTATTAATGCCAGCAATTGATGTCGCTTTTTTAACTTCTAAATTTAAAACAACCAAAGATCCATTTGGAACAGGAACTCTAATCGCATTTGAAGTTAATTTTCCTTCTAAAGATGGCAAAGCTTTTGCAACGGCACTTCCAGCACCAGTTTCAGTAATTACCATATTTAACGCAGCAGCTCTTCCGCGACGGTATTTTTTGTGCATATTATCAACCAGATTCTGATCATTTGTATAAGCATGAATGGTTTCTAAATGTCCTTTGGTAACACCCAAAGTATCTTCAATAACTTTCAAAACTGGCGTAATGGCGTTAGTTGTACATGAGGCAGCAGAAAAAATATCGACTTCATCAGGATTGTATTCATTTTGATTTACTCCGTAAACAATATTTGGAACACCTTTTCCTGGTGCCGTTAATAAAACTTTTTCAACTCCATTTGATTTTAAATGTCTTTTTAAAGCTTCTTCCGTTGTAAAAGCTCCAGTATTGTCAATTAGTAAAGCATCATTAATTTCGTATTGCGTATAATCAATTTCTTCAGGAGAATTTGCGGTTATGATATGAACTGTAGTTCCGTTGATAATTAGAGAGTTATTTTTTGGATCGGCAATAACAGATCCGTGAAAATCACCATGGATAGAATCATAACGGAGTAAAGAAGCACGTTTCTCTAAACTTGTCGCATCATTTTTATCACGAGTTACAATTGCTCGCAGACGCAGCTGATTTCCTTTCCCGGTTTTAGACATCAATTCTCTTGCTAATAAGCGTCCGATTCTTCCGAAGCCATATAAAACCACATCTTTCGGTTGAATTTCTTTTGATGATTTGGCTTTCTTCAATTTATCCATCACAAAATACCTTGCATCTGGATATTTTTCGTCCTCTAAGCGATATTCGTAGGTTAGTTTTCCAAGATCTATTTTTGCCGGTGGCAGGTCTAAAGATAAAACGACTTTTGCAATTTCTACAGAATCAAATATGGTGATTGGTTTTCCAACAAATTCACCTGCATATTGATGAAGGTTGATGATATCGCTGACATTTTTGTCTAGCAATTGGTTTTTAAATAAAACCATTTCTATCGATTTGTCATACCATAAATCACTTATGATTTTAATTAATTCGACACCAGCTCTTCTTCGGTCGACTTGTAAGGATACCTCTTTTTGGTACAAAGATTTGTTGTTCATAATAGATTAAATTGAAATAATAAAACGCTCACTTATTTTATAATTTGGCGCAAAAGTATCTATTTCAATCGATTTCGTAAACTATTTTAGCATTTATTTTAAAAAATAAAAAAGCCATCTTAAATTTACTAAGATGGCTTTTTTAGTTTTCAGTCTCAGTCATAGTGTTCAGTTGTAAAAACTGTAAACTGGGACTGAGTACTGTGACTTAAATTATAATTCTAAAAATTTCTCCGTTTCTGTTGATCATTTCAATTCGAACACTTTGGCCTTCGTCTTTTTTACTTAAGAGTTTCGAAACTGTTTCAACATTTGTTGCTTTAACATTATCAATGCTTAAAATGATATTGCCTTGTAATTCGTTTTGATACTGCATTAAATTCTCATTTGTAATATTTTTAATCTTAACACCATAATCAATTCTGAATTTTTTCTTGTCTGCAGCATCGATATTTTCTAATTCAATTCCTTTAAACTCGGCGCTGTAAAATTCATTTTTACTTAAAGTTACTGGAACAGTTTTAGTTTTTCCATCTTTAATATACGTTACTTTTACTACATCATTTGGGCGTTTGGTATTAATGTAACCTGATAAATCTGCATATGTAGAAATATTTTGATCATCTAGCTTTACAATAATATCACCTTTGCCTAAGCCTGCTTTTTCTGCGCCAGAATTTTTGGTTACTCTATTAATGTAGAATCCTTGAGTTTCTGTAATACCTAATTCTTTAGATGCGGTACTATTTAGTTCACCACCTTCAACTCCTAAAATTCCTCTTTGCACATTTCCATATTCCATAATATCCTCGATTATTTTTCGAGCGATATTAGAAGGTACAGCAAAAGAATATCCTACATAAGAACCAGTCATTGAGGAAATCATGGTATTAATTCCAATTAGTTCGCCTCTCGCATTAACTAACGCTCCACCGCTATTTCCTGGATTAACTGCCGCATCTGTCTGGATAAATGATTGAATGCCGCTTTGATCTAAATTTCTGGCTTTCGCCGAAACAATACCAGCAGTTACTGTAGAAGTTAAGTTATACGGATTTCCAACTGCCAATACCCATTCTCCAACTTTTACGCTGTCTGAATTTGCGAAAGCGGTGTAAGGAAGTTTTTCATCGGCATTGATTTTCAAAAGTGCTATATCCATTTTTGAATCTGTACCGATTAACTTCGCTTTATATGATTTTTTATTGTTTAAAGTAATTTCGATTTCCGTAGCATCTTTAATAACGTGATTGTTAGTTACAATGTATCCATCTTCGGAAATAATTACACCAGAACCAGTACCAACTTGTTCTTGTTGCTGCTGTCCTCCGTAACCATAGAAAAATTCAAGCATCGGATTACTAACGGTTCTTCTAGAAACATTTTTTACGTGAACAACGGTATGGATAGTTTTGTCTGCGGCTTCGGTAAAATCTACTGTTTCAGCTGCTAAACCAACATTTTTTCCAAATGAATTGGGGGCAAGAGTAACAACAGAATTTCCTTTTCCAAAAAAAGAATTGTTGCTTTCAAATAATAACTTGTAAGCACCAAGAGTAATAGCACCACTTAATAATGACACTAAAAATAAGGCTGAAAATCTTTTCATATTAGAATTTGTAATTAAAGTTATTAGAATTTATGTTCATGTTATTTAACGTAAAATTACTTCAAAAAATTATTTGTAAAAACGGTTTAACTCTCTTTAACAATGATTAACATTTCATTAATTAATAGTTTGTACTTTTGTATTTCTAATGACTAAAAAATGCAAATAGAATTTTATAAATATCAAGGAACCGGGAACGATTTTGTAATGATTGATAATCGTTCAAATTTCTTTCCAAAAGAAGATGTTAAACTTATTGAACGCTTGTGCGACAGACGTTTCGGGATTGGAGCTGATGGATTAATTCTGCTTGAAAATGACTCTGAAACCGATTTTAGAATGGTTTATTATAACTCCGATGGAAATCAAAGCTCCATGTGCGGCAATGGTGGGCGTTGTCTTGTTGCTTTTGCCAATCAGTTGGGAGTAATTGATGACAAAACAACTTTTATTGCCACTGACGGATTACACCATGCTTCTGTTAATGATGATTCTATTGTTTCCTTGCAGATGATTGACGTCAACGAAATACAGAAAAAAGATTCTTATACGTTCTTAAATACTGGATCGCCACATCATGTTCAAATTGTGGATGATTTAGAACATTACAATGTAAAAGAAAATGGAGCAGTAATTCGTTATGGAGAATTATATGGAGAAAAAGGCAGTAATGTCAATTTTGTGAAAAAAGTAGATAACGATACTTTTTCTTTGAGAACATACGAAAGAGGTGTTGAAGATGAAACTCTTGCCTGCGGAACTGGTGCAACGGCCGTAGCAATTGCTATGAATGCAATTGGAGAAACAGATAAAACCTCAATAAACTTAAATGTTGAAGGAGGAAAACTTGTCGTTTCTTTTGATAAAGAAAATGATGGTTACATAAATGTTTTCTTAACCGGACCTGCGAAATTTGTTTTTAAAGGAACAATTGAGATCTAATGTTAAATTCCAATATTTTAAGTTCCAAATTCCAATTGACATTCTAAAATCTAAAATTGTAAATGATAACATTAAAAGGAGATTCGATTTATTTGCGTGCACTTGAGCCTCAAGATTTAGAGTTCATCTATTCGATAGAAAATGATGAGAATATCTGGGAAGTTAGCAATACGCAAACTCCTTACAGCCGTTTTTTGATTAAACAATATTTAGAAAATGCCCATCAAGATATTTATGAAGCAAAACAACTTCGTTTGGCAATCTGTCAGGATGAAGATTTTCCTGCTGTTGGATTAATTGATTTATTTGATTTTGATCCTAGAAATAATAGGGCAGGAATTGGGATTGTTATTCAGAAAGAAGAAAATCAAGGAATAAATATTGGTTCTGAGGCTCTAGAACTTTTAATAAAATATTCTTTTTATAATTTAAACCTCCATCAATTGTATGCAAATATTGGTGTACAAAATGTAGCTAGTCTTGCACTTTTTACTAAATTTGGTTTTAAGAAAATCGGAATAAAGAAAGATTGGATCTTGTATCATAACCACTATCAAGATGAAGCAATTTTTCAATTAATTAATAAACAAATTTAAATTTTAAGCTTTGACTCTAAAAAAAATTATCACAATAAGTGCCGTAGCCGTAA
The DNA here is from genome assembly GCF_030818825.1 of Flavobacterium sp. SORGH_AS_0622. Lineage (NCBI taxonomy): Bacteria > Pseudomonadati > Bacteroidota > Flavobacteriia > Flavobacteriales > Flavobacteriaceae > Flavobacterium > Flavobacterium sp. SORGH_AS_0622. The sequence goes on along the minus strand of NZ_JAUTAX010000001.1, from coordinate 4,138,397 downwards.
TTTCAGTCTTAATGATTTATGGTTTTATTTTAATCAGTAAAATTTTTAGTTCTAATACTAAGTTTGAAGAAAAAGAATTATATGTATATGTGCCTACAGATGCAACTTATGCTGATGTAAAAAAGATATTATCGCCTTACATCAAAAATTTCGACAATTTTGAAATGGTTGCCGAAAAGAGAGATTATCCAGAAAATGTAAAATCTGGACGTTTTCTTTTAAAGAAAGACATGAATAACATCGATCTAGTTCGTGCAATGCGTTCTAATATTCCAGTGAAATTGGTTTTTAATAATCAAGAACGTTTAGAGAATTTTGCCGGAAGAATTGGTTCAGAAATAGAAGCAGACAGTTTATCATTATTAAAAGCCATAAAAGATTCTACTTTCTTAGCAGCAAATGGTTTTAATGAAGATAATGTTTTTGCCATGTTTATTCCAAATACTTATGAAATCTATTGGAATACTTCTGCAGAGAAGTTTCGTGATAAAATGATTAAGGAATACAATAATTTCTGGACAGCAGAAAGAATTGAAAAAGCAAAAAAACAAGGTTTAACTCCTGTTCAAGCTACTATTTTGGCATCAATTGTTCATAAAGAATCAGTTAAAAAGGATGAAAGACCGCGTATAGCTGGTGTTTATTTAAATCGTCTTCGTTTAGAAATGCCATTACAGGCAGATCCAACTGTTATTTATGCATTGAAATTAAGAGACAATAATTTTGATCAAGTTATTAAAAGAGTTTTTTATAACGATTTGATTATGAGATCACCATATAATACATATGTGAATAAAGGACTTCCTCCAGGACCAATCGCTATGCCTGATATTACAGCGTTAGAAGCAGTTTTAAATCCAGAGAAAAACGACTATATTTATTTCTGTGCAAGTGTAGAACGTTTCGGATATCATGAATTTGCGGCAACATTGGCAGAACATAATGTAAACGCAAAGAAATATTCTGACTGGATCGCTAGTCAGGGCGTAACAAGATAATTTACTTTTTTAGATTATTCAAAACCGAAGTAATTTTACTTCGGTTTTTTTGTTTCTAATTTTTAGTTGAAAAGTGATTTCGATCTTAAAAATATCAAATTATTATTTTGAGTATTTTTTTGTTCTGCTTCATAAAAAAATAAACATTTTTTAATGGGAAATTTTATAAAATTCAAAAAGTAGTTTTCAAAATTTGGATAAGAACTAGTAAATAATTATAATCTATTTCTTTCTTTTTAGCCTTTTTTACTTAAAATTAATATAAAATTTGATTTTTTTTGAGCCTAAAATTCAATTTTTGAAGGAAAAAAATCACTCGATAAAACTTTTGGAATCCATTATTATAACTGGGACGAAAGCAATTTTGAGTTTTTTGATAAAAATGTTAAAACGTTGATTTATAGCATATTTTTAAAATGCCTTATCTTTGCACCGTAGAAATTTCAAGAGGGTGACAGCGTTTTGAAGAAAAACAATTTATGATAAAGAAATGGTATTTTTATGCGAGTTTAGTCGTTATTATTACATTTTTAAGCTTGGGATTTATTCCCTCTAACCACGAAACCAAACCTTGGTTTTCAATTGAAAAAACAGATGGATCAGAATATATTTTTCCATCTAAAGAAAAGGATGATTATCCAAACACCAACGTCCCATACACAGGAAATCATCTAATAGGTTTTAAAGAAGCAGTTGCTTTTAAAGAATCTCAAGGGAAATACAGATTAGTAAATTCTCTTGGTTACATGGGTAAATATCAATTTGGTTCTAAAGCTTTAAGAGCAATCGGGATTAATGATAATAAAGCCTTTTTAAAAGATCCTGCCCTACAAGAAAAAGCTTTCATGGCTTTATTGGCCAAAAACAAATGGATTTTACGCAATGAAATCGAAAAGTATGAAGGCAAAATCATCAGCGGTATTGAAATTACCGAATCTGGAATTTTAGCTGCAGCCCATTTAGGAGGTGCAGGTTCTGTAAAGAATTTTTTCAAAAACAAAGGAAGCAGACATTTTAGAGATGCTTTCGGAACTTCTTTGAAAAGTTATATGAGAGATTTTGCAGGTTACGATCTTTCTTTTATAGAAGCAGATAGTAACGCAACAGTTAACGACTAAATTAAAAGAGGTTGTTTCATAATTTTGAAACAACCTCTTTTTCTGTTTTTATCTCTTCAATCAGCCTTAAGTAATACTATAAATCTTAAGATTTTTTTTATCCACATTCCTAATAATTGAAAACCGAGACTGAGACTGAGAATAAAAAACTTACTCAATCAAGGCTTCCAAGATTTTAATAGCAGCTTCACTGATTTTAGTTCCTGGACCAAACACGGCAGCAGCTCCGGCATCAAACAAAAATTGATAGTCTTGAGACGGAATAACACCACCTACAATTACCATAATATCATCACGGCCATGTTTTTTTAATTCTTGGATAACCTGCGGGACCAATGTTTTATGACCGGCTGCAAGTGAAGAAACTCCTAAGATATGGACATCATTTTCTACAGCTTGTTTCGCTGCTTCAGCTGGAGTTTGAAATAACGGACCAATATCAACGTCAAAACCAACATCGGCATAACCTGTTGCGACTACTTTTGCACCTCGGTCGTGGCCGTCCTGACCCATTTTTGCAATCATAATTCTTGGGCGTCTTCCTTCTTGTTTAGCAAAAACATCAGCTAATTGTTTTGCCCGCTCAAAATTCTCGTCATTTTTTATTGCTGCACTATACACACCACTAAAAGATTTGATTTGTGCTTTAAAACGACCAAAAACAGTTTCCAATGCATTACTAATTTCGCCTAGTGTTGCTCTGTTTCTGGCGGCTTCAATTGCATTTTCTAATAAGTTTCCTTGTCCTGTTTGTGCACAAAGGATTAGTTTTTCTAATGAATTATTTACTTTTTCTGTATTCCTTGTTCTTTTTATTTCTTCTAAACGTTCGATCTGCTGTTTGCGAACCAATTGATTATCAACATCCAAAATATCTAATGGATCTTCTTTTTCCAATCGATATTTGTTAACGCCGACAATAATATCCTGTCCGCTGTCGATACGCGCTTGTTTTCTCGCGGCAGCTTCTTCGATTCTAAGTTTTGGAATTCCGGCTTCAATTGCCTTAGTCATGCCGCCTAACTCTTCAACTTCTTCAATTAATTTCCAAGTTTTTTCTGTGATGTTATTGGTTAAACTTTCGACATAATAACTTCCAGCCCACGGATCAACTGTTTTAGTAATCTTAGTTTCCTCCTGAAGAAAAATTTGCGTGTTACGAGCAATTCTTGCGGAGAAATCTGTTGGAAGGGCAATTGCCTCATCTAAAGCATTCGTATGAAGTGACTGTGTGCCTCCAAAAACGGCTGCAGCAGCTTCAATACAAGTTCTAGCAACATTATTAAACGGATCTTGTTCTGTTAAACTCCAGCCGCTAGTTTGACAGTGTGTTCGCAAAGCCAAAGATTTATCACTTTTCGGATTAAACTGCTTTAGTAATTTTGCCCAGATCATACGTCCAGCCCTCATTTTGGCAATTTCCATAAAATGATTCATCCCGATTGCCCAAAAGAAAGATAGCCTCGGAGCAAATTCATCAATTGTCATTCCTGTTGATAATCCTGTTCGAATGTATTCTAAACCATCTGCTAAAGTATAAGCCAATTCAATATCCGCAGTGGCTCCAGCTTCCTGCATGTGATAACCAGAAATTGAGATAGAATTGAATTTTGGCATTTTTTTGCTAGTAAATTCAAAAATATCAGCAATTATTTTCATCGAAGGAGCAGGAGGATAGATGTAGGTGTTTCGTACCATAAACTCTTTCAAAATATCATTTTGGATAGTACCTGCTAATTTTTCTGGGGTAACACCTTGTTCTTCGGCAGCGACAATATAAAAGGCCATAATAGGTAAAACAGCTCCATTCATCGTCATTGATACCGACATTTCATCAAGTGGAATCTGGTCAAAAAGCACTTTCATATCTTCGACAGAATCTATTGCAACGCCGGCTTTTCCAACGTCACCCACAACTCTTTCATGGTCAGAATCGTACCCGCGGTGTGTAGGTAAATCAAAAGCTATTGAAAGTCCTTTTTGACCCGCAGCTAAATTCTTTCTGTAAAAAGCGTTGCTTTCTTCCGCAGTAGAAAATCCAGCATATTGACGTATCGTCCACGGGCGTCGTACATACATTGTTGCATATGGACCGCGTAAATTAGGTGCAAAACCAGCTCCGAAATCAAGAAATTCTAAATCTTCTATATCCTTTTCAGAATAAGTTTTTTTAATCTCAATTCCCTCTGCAGTTGTGAAGTATTGTTCTAAGTCTTCTGGGTTTTGCGTTGGTTCGCTTAACTCTTCACTTTTAACTTCCAGCTTTATATGTTTAAGGTCTTTTCTCATTTTATATTGAATGACTACTGAAGATTTTTAAGAGCATTAATCATATTATTCATTATCATGTAATATGGTAAATAATAAAAAAGTATAGCTAATAACATGGTTGTAATTGCTATGAAAATCTTTTTATAGTTTTTATATGTGATTCCGATTGTCAAATAGATTAAACAAGTAACTATCATAATTAATGATAATATCCAAAAGATAACAAAATAAATTCCCATCTTATTCTTGTTCTAATCGTTCCTGTTCCATTTTTTCTGAAAGTCTTTTTTCGATTATGGGCGTAATTAATGTTTTTCTGGGTTTGATTTTGACAAAAGGAAACAGTTCTAAATCATGCTTCATTCTGTCTTCTTTGTTCGGATATTTATTTGTTCCTAAAAGAATTTCCTTTTTAGAATCAAATAATTCCTGCTCTTTATTGGCGCTTTCCTGAATTTTCTTTTTGATTGTTCCATCATTTAAAAGCTTCAAGAAACCTCCATTAGCTTCAATATCTTTAAACAAGGCTAAAGCTTTTTCGGCGAGCTGCATTGTTAAACTTTCGATATAATAACTTCCATCAGCTGGATTATTTACTTTGTCAAAATAGCTTTCGTGTTTTAAAATCAAAAGCTGGTTTCTGGCGATGCGGTCTCCAAATTCATTGTCTTTATGATACAAGGCATCGTATGGCAAATTAGCAATTGCATCTGCACCTCCTAAAATTGCCGACATGCATTCTGTTGTTGTACGAAGCATGTTAACATTATAATCGTAAATCGTTTTATTTCGTTTTGTCGGCGTTACCAAAAAATGGCATTTTATTTTAGAATTGTATTCTTTTGCTATTATATCGAAAAGCATTCTAAGTGCGCGAAGTTTTGCAATTTCGAAGAAATAATTGGTTCCAACAGAGATTTGAAAAACAATTGGTTTCGTTAATTCAGAAAAACGATTCAGGTATTCGTTAGCATGCGCTAGACTGTATGCAATCTGCTGGGTAATATTTGCACCCGAATTTTGATATAAACCTAAATCTACGCTTAAGAGATTTAAGTTGGTTGTATTTTTAAATAGTAAATCTAAAGTTTCAAAATTATTTTTCTCTGAAGTTGTAAACCAATTTCCGTCGCGTGCTAATTGTCCAATAGGATCAAAATTGCAATAAAAATAAGCCTTTTTTTGGATTGAAATTGTATCTAATTTTTTAACGAAATCGATTGAGATAAAATTGAAATTAAAGTAAACGATTTTGTTTTCTAAAGGAAGATTCTCTAGTAATTTTTGAATATCAATTTTGTCATTTTCTATAGTAAAACGAAGACTCTCTGCACCTCTTTGTAATGTGTTTAAAGCTCGTTCGATAGATTTATCGACATCATAAACAAAGATATTCTGGCAGATTTTAAAATCTGATGCCTGAGTATTTACATTAGCTGCTTTGGTGAATTCATCGTTGTGATAGAAAGGTTTTACCTGAATATCCTCGGGCGAATTCCAAATAACAGTTTGATTATAATCGGCTCCATCTAATTCAAACTGAATTTTTTGTTTCCATTGTTTGGATGAAATCGGATTAAAATCGTCGAATAGGTTAGTGGCCATTTTATTTTTTTTGATTATTCTTTTTCTGGAATAGTGTCTCCTTCAAATTGTATGATGTAGATATCTTCGCTGTCTTTTTTCATGAAATACTTTTCGCGGGCGTATTTCTCAATTTGTTCTGGATTTTTTAATTGCTTGATCTGTTCCTGATCTTTTTTGATTTCTTCCTGATAATATTTTTTATTATCTTGAAGCTCATTTATTTGCTGATCTAAAAAGCGATGATCAAAATAAGAGTAATTGTCTAAAAATAACATCCAAACAATAAAAAACAGCAAAACCCAAACGTATTTGTTTCCAAGGTATTTGAACCATTTTTTGTCTTTATATGGATTTTTTAATTTCATTTTTAAACGAATATTGTTTTGAATATGATTGGTGTTGTTTAGCCCCGATAGCAGTGAAAATCCTTTTGTGTCTCGTTTCTTTAACGAGACACAAAAGATTGTAACGAATAGCGGGAAACAGCTCCTTATTATTATGGTTTAAATTTACGATAAAAATTATGAAATTCGCTGATTAATTACTGCACGAACTACATCAATTGCTACTGTATTGTATTTGTCATTAGGGATAATAATGTCTGCAAAAGCTTTAGACGGCTCGATAAATTGCTCGTGCATAGGCTTTAAAGTCGTTTGGTAACGGTTTAAAACTTCGTCAATATCACGTCCGCGTTCTGAAATATCTCTTTTTAGACGACGAATTAATCTTTCATCAGAATCTGCGTGAACGAAGATTTTGATATCGAACATTTCACGTAATTCCGGATTTGTTAAAATTAGAATTCCTTCTACGATCATTACTTTTCGAGGATGAGTTGAAACCGTGTCATCTGTTCTATTGTGCTGTACAAAAGAATAAACAGGCTGATCGATTGTTTCTCCAGCTTTTAAAGCTTTTAAATGTTTTTCTAACAATTCAAAATCGATAGCACGCGGATGATCAAAATTAATTAATGCTCTTTCGTCAAAAGACAAATTGGTTGTTTCTTTATAGTACGAATCTTGAGAAATCACCCCAACTTCTGTGTGTGGCAATTCATTCATAATTTGGTGTACTACTGTGGTTTTTCCACTTCCTGTTCCTCCTGCAATTCCAATAATGAGCATAAAATTTTTGTTTGATATTTGTTTGGCAAAAATAATAATTTAACTGAATCGCTAAACATATTATCTGTTTTAAACCATATAAGTAATATAAGTAAATTTAAGCGGAAAATTTTTTAAGCAAAACAGTACTTAACTGAACTTATATCACTTATATGGTTAAAATGTTTGTTTTTATTTTAAAAAAAATCCCGAAAGTAAACCTTCGGGATTTCGTGCAATCAGTATAGTTTTAAAAAAATATTCTGAATTTAGTAAGCACTTGTAATTATTTATTCTTTTTTTCTTTAATCATCATTTCAAGCTGATCCCAAAGTTCTTCTGGAATTGCTTCTAACAAGTTGAATTGGCCTGCGCCTTTCAACCACTCACCTCCATCAATTGTGATTACATCTCCATTGATATAGGCTGAAAAATCAGATACTAAATAAGCTGCTAAATTGGCTAATTCCTGATGATCACCAACTCTTTTCAATGGCACTTTTTTAGCCATATCAAATTTTTCAGATAAATCTCCAGGCAGTAATCTGTCCCAAGCTCCTTTTGTTGGGAAAGGTCCTGGAGCAATTGCATTAGAACGAATTCCGTATTTTGCCCATTCTACAGCAAGACTTCTTGTCATTGCCAAAACCCCTGCTTTTGCTGTAGCACTAGGTACAACGTAAGCAGATCCTGTCCAAGCATAAGTAGTTACTATATTTAAAATCGTTGCCGAAGTTTGTTTCGTGTCGATCCAGTGTTTTCCAAACGCAAGTGTACAGTTTTTAGAGCCTTTCAATACAATATCTATAACTGTATCAAATGCATTGGCTGACAATCTTTCTGTTGGCGAAATAAAATTTCCTGCTGCATTATTTAAAAGAACATCCACTTTTCCAAAAGCCTTTAAAACTTCTTGAAGCATGTTTTCTACCTCTTCATAATGACGAACATCGCATTGCAAAGGAAGACATTTGCCCCCAGTTTGGCTTTCCAGTTCGGCAGCTGTAGTTTTTAACTTTTCCAGATCTCTAGAAGTTATCGCTACTTGAGCTCCTAATTCGAGAAAATATTTGGTCATAGCTTTACCTAAACCACTTCCGCCGCCTGTAACGACAATGACTTTGCCTTGTAAAGCATCATCACGTAACATTTTGTCTGTATAGCTCATACTTTTTCTTTTTTTGCAATATTAGTTAAATAAAATAGGATGCATGCATAATAATGTTATAAAATTTTGAAAAATTTTATATTTCGCATAATTTTTTTGCAGCAGATTCAAGCGTAAAGTCGTCTTTGGCGAAACAAAACCTAATTAATTTTTGATCTTTATGATCAGAGTAAAAAGTCGAAATCGGAATTGCTGCAACGCCATGGTTAATGATTAGATTTTTGCAAAAGCTCACATCGTCTTCGTTTGAAATATTGGCATATGAAGCGACTTGAAAATAAGTTCCTTCGCAGGGCTTTAATTCAAATCGGCTGTTTTGAAGTAATTTTTGAAAGTAATCTCTTTTTTCCTGATAAAATTTTCCAAGAAGATTGACATCGACAACGTCTAAATATTCGTTGATGGCAAATTGAGAAATACTATTAACACTGAAAACCAAAAACTGATGCACTTTTTTGATTTCTTTCATTAAATGTTCTGGAGCAATGGTATAACCAATTTTCCAGCCTGTTATATGAAATGATTTTCCGAAAGAGGAAACCATTACACAACGTTGTAAAAGGAAATTTTTGGTGTGAGCAGAAATATGTTTTTCTTCGAAAGTAATATATTCGTAAACTTCATCAGATAAAACGATAATGTCAGGATATTTTTCGAGAAGGTTTTTTAGCTGAACAAAATCATTTTCAGTTAAAATTTTTCCAGTCGGATTATGCGGGTTATTGATAATCATCATCCTGCTTTTTGCAGAACAAGCTTTTTCTATCGTTTCCCAATTCGGCGTATAATCATCGTTTAAGGCAACTCGAACTGGTTTTGCTTTGCAAAGTAAAACAGGAGATTCATAAGAATCATAACTCGGATCGAGAATAATTACTTCATCATTTTCTTTTACTAAAGCTAAAATTGAAGTAAAAATTCCCTGCGTAGCGCCCGCTGTAACTAAAAGTTCTAAATCAGGATTAATTGTTCTGTTGTAAGAATCTTGAATTAGTTTGGTAATTTTATTCATCAACGGAGGATAACCTGCCATTGGAGTATATTGGTGAACGTTTTCCTTCGCTAATCTTGCAACTATATCTGTTAATCTTTCATCTACAGGAAAATTTGGAAATCCCTGCGAAAGATTTATCGCATTGTATTCGGCTGCCATTTTTGACATTACCGTGAAAATGCTTGTGGTTACGTTTGGGAGTTTGCTCATGCTTGAAGTTTGATTAGGAGAAAAACTTATTTAATAAAAAGGAAGACCAATTGAAAATTTAATTGATTGTTATAGGGATAGCAAATAAAACCCTAACATCTTGTCCTTCTAATTTTCCTGAATTCCATTTAGGAGATAGCTTTAAAACCCTAATTGCTTCATTTCCTGTGTTAAAACCGAGATCTTTTACAATTTTTATTTCATTTAACGAACCGTCTTTTTCAACAACAAAAGTGGCGACAATTCTTCCTTTTACGGTAATGGGCTTTTCGTGTGGGATTTTATAATTCTGAGCTATGTATTTATAAAATTCATTTAATCCTCCCGGAAACTCTGGTTTAATATCTATTCCTGCGGTATTGTAAACATGATTTTCATCGTCAGAAAGAACACTAACAGTTTTAGTTGCTTGAGAGAATGAACTTTGGGCAGCACAAATTAAAATCAGAAATAAAAGTTTTTTCATGGATGATGGTTTGAGTTAGTCTACATTTTATGGATAATAAAAATCGTTGGTCTATTATGTAAATCAACTTTCAGTTTTTTCCAGTCGGCAATTTTCATTGTTTTAATGAATTCTGTCGGCAGTGTAATATCTGTGGCGATACATAAATGTGTTGACGGACTTACAATCTGCAAAATATCTTCAACCAATTTGTTGTTTCTGTAAGGAGTCTCAATAAAAATCTGTGATTGGTTTTTATCAAAAGATAATTTCTCAAAATGTCTCAATGCCGATTTTTTCTCGTCTTTGTCAATTGGCAAATATCCGTTGAAAGTAAAACTCTGGCCATTCATTCCTGAAGCCATCATAGCAAGTAGGATAGAAGATGGTCCAACCAAAGGTACAACTTGAATTCCTTTTTCGTGTGCTAGTTTTACGATCACAGCACCAGGATCAGCGACACCTGGGCATCCTGCTTCGCTCATTAAACCCATATTTTTCCCTTCTAATAAAGGTTTGATAAAGTCTAAATGTTCGCTTGGTTCAGTACGTTTGTTAAGAGTAAAAAGCACCAATTCGGATTGCTTTTTCTCTGGATAAACCGCTTTAATTGATTTTCTAGCGGTTTTATCGTTTTCAACGATATAGTGGTCTATGAGTTCGATACTTCTTTTAACTGTTTGAGGTAAAACATCCATCGGATCGCTTTCGCCCATTGTGGTTGGAATTAAATATAGTTTTCCTAGAAGTTTCATGTGTATATGTTTAAAATTAAAAAATTCAATTATCTCATTTTTGAAACAATTGAATTAAATTAAGCGTGTTTTTTGATTAGTTTTTCGGCGATCAAGTCTGTTACTTCGTCCAGCATTTGATACACATTTTCAAATCCGTTTGTAGCACCGAAGTATGGATCTGGAACGTCTACATTTTCGTCGGGAAATAATTCATTTAGAATCAAATGAACTTTGTTTTTGTGTTCAGGATTTTTAGCAAGATGATTTACATCATTAAAATTTGAATTGTCCATTACAAATATGTAATCAAATTCATCAAAATCACTGGTTTTAAACTGTCGGCCTTTTTGTCCGCTGATATTGATGCCATTTTTTCTGGCAACCTCGATTGATCGTTTGTCAGGACAGTGGCCTACGTGCCAAGAACCTGTTCCGGCTGAATCAACAAAGAATTTATCTTTAGGTAATTTAGAAGCTAAAATTCCTTCTGCCAAGGGAGATCTACAGATATTCCCTAAACAAACCATTAGGATTTTTACAGGCATGATGCGTCTTAAAGCGTTAGTTTTTTATTGATGTCTTCAACAAACTTTTTAAATTGTTTGTCTGTAGAAACTAAGTTGTCGACTGTTTTACAAGCGTGAAGAACAGTTGCGTGATCACGATCTCCAATTTGTGAACCGATATTGGCTAAAGAAGCTTTGGTGAATTTTTTAGCAAAAAACATTGCTAATTGTCTTGCTTGCACAACATGCCTCTTTCGGGTTTTCGATTGAAGTGTTTCAATATCTAACTGGAAATAATCTGAAACGATTTTTTGGATATAATCGATTGAGATTTCTCTTTTTACGTTTTTAACAAATTTCTCTACAACGCTTTTCGCTAATTCGATTGTAACTTCTTTTTTGTTGAAAGAAGATTGAGCAATTAACGAAATAATGGCGCCTTCTAGTTCTCGAACATTTGTTTTAATGTTTCGAGCCACATATTCTAAAATATCTTCTGGCATTTCAACACCATCACGATATAAGATGTTTTTTAGGATCGAGATACGGGTTTCGTAATCAGGCTGATGCAATTCTGCAGACAATCCCCATTTGAAACGAGACAATAATCTTTGTTCAATATCCTGCATATCAACAGGAGCTTTATCTGAAGTTAAGATTACTTGTTTTCCATTTTGATGTAAATAGTTGAAAATATGGAAAAACACGTCTTGTGTACCTGATTTTCCAGATAGGAACTGAACATCATCAATAATTAAAACATCTATTAATTGGTAAAAGTGAATGAAATCATTACGATTATTCTTTTTTACCGAATCAATATACTGCTGTGTAAAAATCTCAGCAGAAATATATAAAACTGTTTTTTCAGGATATTTATCTTTTACTTCTACACCTATAGCATGTGCTAAGTGTGTTTTTCCTAAACCAACTCCTCCAAATATCAATAACGGATTAAATGAAGTTCCTCCAGGTTTGTTGGCAACAGCCATACCTGCAGAACGAGCCAAACGGTTAGAATCTCCTTCTAAGAAATTATCAAAGCTGTAGTTCGGATTTAACTGAGACTCAATTTTTAAATTTCTAATTCCAGGAATTACAAATGGATTTTTTAGTTCAGGATTTAAGTTTTTAAACGGAGCATCAACCTCTTGCGGTTTCATCGGCACTCTGTTGGAACTTGGCAGCTGCTCGGTAAACGGCTGTTTGTTACCATAAGTGTTCTCCATTTTAATTTTATAGAGTAACTTTGCGTTTTTTCCCAGTTCTTTGGTAAGCGCAACTTTCAATAATTTTACATAGTGCTCTTCGAGCCACTCGTAGAAAAATTTACTTGGAACTTGAATGTATAATGCGTTATCGGTTAGCTCAACTGATTTGATTGGTTCAAACCAAGTTTTGTATGCTTGATCTTGAATATTATCCTTTATAAAGGACAAACAGTTTTCCCATACCGATTGAGCAGTTTTAGTCATAGATTCAGATAAATTTTTATTATTGTTATAAAGATTCTCCTAATAAATGAGGAGCAATTTTATTCCGTATTTCGGGATAACAAATATGTGAACAAATTTCTGTAAAAAAAAATATTTTGACATCTAATTTTATAAAAAAAAGTTGTAAGTAGGCTTTTTAAATTTGAATTTTTTTAATCTCTAAATAATGAAAAATCACCAGACTCAAGTAAGAGTTCGTTACTCAGAAACCGACCAGATGGGAGTCGTTTATCACGGAAATTATATTCCTTATTTTGAAATCGGACGCGTGGAATGGCTTAGAAATAAAGGGGTTTCGTATAAAAGCATGGAAGAAAGCGGTATTGGTCTGCCAATTGTAAACATGAACATAAGTTACAAAAAATCGGCGAGATACGATGAGCTTTTAACAATTCATACAACTTTCAAAAGTCACTCTTCTGTCAAGATTGAATTTGACTGCGAGATCTATAATGAGTCAAATGAGTTATTAACAACTGCGACGTTTATTTTAGTATTTATTTCGTTAAAAACAGGTCGTCCGACAGCTCCTCCAGATTATATTTTAGAAATATTTAAATCGCTTGAATAATTGTTAAATCGCTTAAAGATTTTATACTAATTTATACAATTTTAATATCAATTTCAAACATTAAATCAAAAATGCTGAACACTGTTTCGGCATTTTTTTTTCGCGTTTTGATCGTAATTTTGCCAATCGGTAATCCAGAAATTTCATCCATTTCCATTTCTTGAGAAGTTATTTCTAATTTTTTCTCTTTGATCACACGCATTACTTTATTCATGTTTTTATAATCAAATGAAATTAAAAATGATTCGTCAATTGTTTTTTCAATAATCTCGCAAGTTTCTAAAGTCATTTGAGCTGTTGTCCGATAAGCAGCAATTAAACCGCCGACTCCTAATTTTACGCCTCCAAAAATTCGAACAACCACAACAAGAACGTTCGTTACTCCAAAAGATTGTATTTGGCCGTAAATTGGTGCGCCTGCAGTATTGCTTGGTTCACCGTCATCATTAGCACGATATGAAATTTTGTTTCCAACACCCAGTTGATAAGCATAACAATAATGTACAGCATGCGGATGTTGTTTTTTAAGGTCTTCAATAATTGGTTTTACTTCGTCTTCATGATCTATCGGAAATGCATAGCCAAAGAATTTACTGCCTTTTTCTTTAAACAGCATTTCTTCAGATGGAGATGCAATAGTTTGATAAGTATCGTTAATTTCCAAAAGCAGTATTCTAAATTATATTTTTATTATAAAGGTCAATAACATCTTCTTTCCCAACTTGAAGATTCCAGACTTTAATGCCTAGAGCTGCTGCGCTGTCGGTGTTTTCTTTTTTATCGTCAACAAATAAAGTGTTTTCTGGTAATAGATTATGTTTGTCAAGCAAGAATTGATAAATTTTTGGATCTGGTTTTCTTAATCCCATATCAAAGGAGAAATAAACTTTTTCAAAACAGCCATAAAAATCTTCATAAAAGGCAGTTCCGTTTTTTGTTTCAAATGTGTTGATATGAATAGAATCAGTATTACTCAACAAAAACAAACGATATTTTTTGGATAATTCTTTTAGGAACTCCAAACGGTATAAAGGAAAATCTGCCAATACAGCATTCCAAGCTTTTAAGATTTCTTCTTTGGATGCGTTGGGAAGTTGTTTTTGAAAACCGCCAATAAAATCTTCTGGAGAAATATGTCCAGTTTCAAAAGAAAAATTTAATTGATCAAAGTCATTATTCCATTCTGTCATTCCTAATTTTTGCAAACCAGAAATTGTGGCAGGTTTGTCTAAATTGATGAAAATATCTCCAAAGTCAAAAATTATAGTATCAATCATAATTTCTAATCTGTATTAATTCGTCGCTTAAAATAGTAATTTTACTGTTGTTTTTTCTTGAAATAATTGGAGCTTTTGTTCCATTGCCAAAACTTTGTTTTCCAACAAAAATTCGAGCTTCATCCCAAACGTTTTCATCTATAAAAGATTGTAAAGTTTGTCTTCCGCCTTCAATTATTATCGATTGAATTTGATTTTTATATAAAACATCTAAAATTTCAGGAATAATATTTTTACTAAAATCAATTACTTCAAACTGCGTGTTTGCTGTTGATGTTTTTTTGTTTTCATTAGAAAAAATAATAGTTTTTACGGTGTCGTCAAAAATAAAACTGTTTTGGTCAATTTTATTTTCCCGATCTATCACAACCCTCACAGGATTATTACCGCTCCAGTTTCTGGCGTTTAATTTAGGGTTGTCATCAATAACAGTTTGTGTTCCAACTAAAATAGCCTGCTCTTCGGTTCTCCATTTGTGAACCAGTTGGCGAGAATAAGTATTTGTAATCCAAATAGGTTTACGATCCTGGCTGATTGTTTTTTCAGGAGCTAAAAATCCGTCTTGACTCTCTGCCCATTTTAAAATAATATAGGGTCTCTTTTTTTGATGAAAAGTAAAAAAACGTTTGTTCAACTCGTTGCATTCATCTTCTAAAACTCCAACCGTAACATTTGCTCCCGCTTCGATTAATTTTAGAATTCCTTTTCCGGCCACTTTTTCATTAGGATCAACCGTTCCGACAACTACATTCGGAATTTGATTTGCGATAATTAAGTCGCAGCAAGGAGGCGTCTTTCCAAAATGACTGCAAGGCTCTAAACTTACATAAATTGTAGCTTTTTTTAGCAGTGATTTATCCTTCACAGATCGAACCGCATTTACCTCTGCATGTGGTTCACCGGCCTTTTTGTGCCAGCCTTCACCAATAATTTGATTTTCGTAAACAATTACGCTTCCGACCATTGGGTTCGGATAAGTAGTTCCAAGCCCATTTTGTGCCAGTTCGATACAGCGTTTTATATATTTTTCATGTATATTCACGGTGCAAAAGTAGTTATTTTTGAGTTTATGACTAAGTGAAGAAACTATAGAAATAACTACCTTTATTTTGCGTTTATAATATTTTAGATTAAAAAAAATGGTAAATTGGCTTATACGCGCAATTGAAAAAGAAGATAATCAATCAGTTGCGAGTTTAATTAGATCAGTTTTTGACGAAATGGAGATTCCAAAAGTCGGAACTGCATACGAAGATCCTTATTTGGATTTAATGTTTGAAGAGTATAGTAAAGCAAAATCTTCCTATTTTGTTGTAGAAAGTGAAGGTGAAATTGTAGGCTGTGCTGGAATTGCGCCTTTGGAAAATGGGGATCCAAAAATCTGCGAATTGCAGAAAATGTATTTTCTGCCCAAAACCCGCGGTTTAGGAATTGGGTCCAAAATGATGGAAAAGTGTTTAGAGCAAGCAAAGGATTTTGGTTTCGAAAAATGTTATATAGAAACAATGCCTTTTATGCATGCAGCACAAAAGTTGTATAAAAAATCTGGTTTTGAATATCTGGATGCGCCATTAGGGTCAACAGGACATTGCTCTTGTCCAATTTGGATGCTGAAAGTTTTGTAATTAGAAGTTGTAACAATTTTGTGTTAACGAGACTTATTGAATTGTAAAAATCAGTTTTTAACTGGTACATAATGTTCAAAAAATTGAAATGAAAATTAAACAATACCGCACTCAATTTATTAAAGAATTATCGCCTTTTTACGATGCGTACGAAGCGGAGAGTTTTTTTTATTTAATTCTGGAAGAAAAACATAAGCTTCGTCAGATTGATTTGGCATTAAATCATGAATTGACTTTTGAAGAGAATGATTTTGTTATATGGGACGAGCTTTTAAAACAGCTCAAAAAAGAAGTTCCAATTCAATATTTATTAGGAAAAACGAACTTTTACGGTTTGGATTTTGAAGTAAATGAAAATGTTTTGATTCCAAGGCCAGAAACTGAGGAATTAGTAGAATGGATTATTAATGAAAATTCTAATCCAGATAAATCAAAAAAAACGAAAATTCTAGATATTGGAACCGGAAGCGGCTGTATTGCTATTTCGCTGGCAAAAAATCTGCCTAATGCTGAGGTTTATGGAATCGATGTTTCTAAAAAAGCAATAGAAACAGCAAAAAGAAATGCTGTAAAAAATAATGTCGATGTGACTTTTGTTCTTTTGGATATTTTAGAAACCGAAGAACTAAGATGTAATTTTGATATTATTGTTTCGAATCCGCCCTATGTTCGAAATTTAGAAAAAGAAGAAATCAAAAAAAATGTACTGGATTACGAACCGCATTTAGCACTTTTCGTGGAAGATAATGATGCTTTGATTTTTTACAGAAAAATTGCTTCGCTGGCACAAAAACGCCTTTTTGAAAAAGGAAAATTATATTTCGAAATCAATCAATATCTTGGAAAAGAAATGATTGAATTGCTCGAAAATATGGATTTTAAAAACGTAGAGCTGCGAAAAGATATTTACGATAACGACAGAATGATAAAAGGGAATATTTAGAGTTTTTCAGTCACAGTTTTCAGTCACAGTTTTCGGTAACACTAATAACTGAAAACTGAGACTGAAAACTGAATACTAAAAAACTATTCGTATCGCAAAGCCTCAATAGGATCTAATTTAGAAGCTTTAATTGCTGGATATAAACCAGAAACCAATGCAACGCAAAAACTTGTTGCAAAAGCGGCAAAAATTGCCATCCACGGAATCACAAATACGAAGCTCATCGCTGCTGCAATAGCAAAACCAAGCAAGATACCCAAAACGATTCCGACTAAACCTCCAATTTGTCCGATCAATAAAGTTTCAATAAAAAACTGGAATGCTACGGTTGATCTTTTTGCTCCTAAAGCTTTACGGACACCAATCTCGCGGGTACGTTCTGTAACCGAAACAATCATAATATTCATCAAAGCTATGGAAGATCCTAAAATCGTTATGATGCTGATAATCCACGCTGCCCATCCTAAGTATTGAGTAATTCCGAGAATTCTATTGATTAAATCATCGCTTCGAACAACGCCAAAATTATTGTCACGAACGGGGCTTAATTTGCGCACTCTTCGCATTGTGCTTGTTGCATTGTCAATTGCCTGGTCTAAAACTTCTTTTTTAGAAACCATAACACTAATTGTATAATTGATATTTGGTGCCGTGAATAAAGATCTTGCAACCTGAATCGGAATCAAAACTCGTAAATCCTGACTGTTTCCAAATGTTGAACCTTTCTCTTTAAGAACACCAATTACTTTGAATCGGGCACCTCGAATTGAGATGATTTTATCAATTGGATTAATATCTTTTAAAAGTCCTTTTTCAAAGTCAGAACCAACAATGCAGGAATACGTATTGTTTTCAACGTCAAATTGATTAAAACTTCTTCCTAAACTTGTTTCCAAACCAGAATTAGTAATAAAATGTTCGTCAACTCCAACAATTGTAATTTCAGGATCTGTTTTTTCGCCTAAATATTTCACTTCGGCAGTAGTAGTAGCTGTAAATGACAAAGAAGTTTCTGTAAAAGGATATTTGTATTTATTTTTGAAAGCAACAGCTTCGGGATAAGAAATAATCGGATTGATGACTTCTCGTTCGTTGCCGCCACGATTACGAACTTTATTTTCGTATTGATTGATGTTAAATGTATTTGCTCCCATTGACGCAAAATCGGTAGAAATTGTGTTTTCTAAAGCAGAAACCACCGTTAGAATTCCAACCAGAGCTGTTATACCAATAGCGATAATTAAAACGGTAAGAATAGTACGCAGTAATTGTGTTTTGATAGAACCAAACGCAATTCGAATATTTTCTTTAAATAATTTTAGCATCATGACCAATTTGTCACGAAAATACGTTTTTTGTTACAAGTTTGTTTTCGAAGCGCTATTATTTATTTTAAAAAGTAAGATATTTGCAGGCGATTAAAATTAAAAGAAAATAATGTTAAAGAATTTAGAAGTAAGGATTCAAGGAATCTGAAATCTAAAATCAACAATCTAAAATAAAAAAGATGGCTTCAAAACCAAGCATTCCACAAGGGACAAGAGATTTTTCGCCTGCAGAGGTGTCAAAACGTCAATATATTATTCAGACAATCAAAACTAATTTTGAGAAATTTGGTTTTCAGCCAATAGAAACTCCTTCGTTTGAAAATTCAGATACTTTGATGGGGAAATATGGGGAAGAAGGAGATCGTTTGATTTTTAAAATATTGAATTCAGGAAATTTTTTCTTCAATAAAAATAAAATTGAATTGCCAGAATCTATCGAAGCACTTCAGTCAAATTCTGCCGAAACAATAGATTTAAGTCAGAGAATCGAGTTGAATAAATTTACTGGAAGAATTTCAGAAAAAGCATTGCGTTACGATTTGACAGTTCCTTTCGCAAGATACGTTGTACAGCACCAAAACGAAATTGAATTCCCTTTTAAAAGATATCAGATTCAGCCCGTTTGGAGAGCAGACAGACCACAAAGAGGACGTTACAGAGAATTTTATCAATGTGATGCCGATGTTGTTGGTTCAAAATCACTTTGGCAGGAAGTAGAATTAGTTCAGTTGTATGATACCGTTTTTACTTCATTAGGATTAGAAGGCGTTACAATTAAAATTAATAACAGAAAAATATTATCTGGAATTGCTGAGGTTATTGGCGCTTCAGATAAATTGATCGATTTTACGGTTGCTTTAGATAAACTAGACAAAATTGGAGAAGACGGCGTAAAAAAGGAAATGATCGAAAAAGGAATTGCTGCAGAAGCGTTGGTTAAAGTACAGCCGCTTTTTAGCTTTAGCGGAACATTTGCAGATAAAATTGAGCAGCTTTCAGAATTATTGGCTTCTTCGGAAGAAGGAATGAAAGGTGTTGAAGAATTGAAATTTATTTGTGACAACGTTGCCGTTTTAGGATTGGCAACAGCAACTTTAGATTTAGATGTGACTTTGGCACGTGGTTTAAATTATTACACTGGAGCTATTTTTGAAGTTGCGGCTCCAAAAACCGTTTCGATGGGATCTATTGGAGGCGGTGGAAGATACGACGATTTGACTGGTATTTTTGGTTTGAAAAATATGAGTGGTGTCGGAATTTCTTTTGGTTTGGATCGAATTTATTTGGTTTTGGAAGAATTGCAATTGTTTCCAGAAACTGTTGCAGCGACTTCAAAAGCTATTTTTATCAATTATGGAGATAAAGAAGCTTTGTATGCTTCAAAAGCAATTCAAAAATTAAGACAAGAAAACATAAAAGTAGAATTGTATCCTGATAATGTAAAAGTTGGAAAGCAGTTTCAATATGCAGATAAACGTCTGATTCCGTTTGCAGTAATTGCAGGTGATCAGGAAATAGAGTCAAATTCTTATGCACTTAAAAATTTAGTGACAGGAGAACAGGTTACAGTTGATTTTGAAGGATTGAAAAATGCTTTTTTGGCATAAGAGGTTAACCGCAAAGTACGCTAAAATTTATTTTACTTTCTGTATAAAAAATACAAAGTTCGCAAAGCCAAATCAATACAACGCTTTGCGAACTTTGTGTTTTTTTATAAACCACACTCTAAAAAAACTTAGCGAACTTTGCGGTTATTTCGCATAGTTTTGTTTTGATAAAAAAGGAGGAATTTGCAAACCTTTGAATATGATTTGGTTAGTAAATTATTAGCATTTTATGCGCTGAAATCTTTTGTAATGTTAGTGAAATACTTGCTAGTAAAGAAAAAAAGCTTTTAATTTGCCGACCTTAAGTTACGGGCGTAGTTCAAGGGTAGAATAGCGGTCTCCAAAACCGTTGATGGGGGTTCGAATCCCTCCGCCCGTGCAATAAATTTTTTTACGCAGATTTTTTGTTGTAGAGATTTTAAACAAACATACATAAATCGCAAAGCTAAATTAAAGCTTGCGATTTTTTTTTAACCACAAAGAACACAAAGACTTATTTAAGTATAGTTTCTAAAATCACAGAGTTCGCAAAGCTTTGCGTGTTTAGATTGTGTAAACACAACTTAAATCTCTGTAAACTCTGTGAAAAATCTTTGTGTCCTCTGTGGGTAAAAAAATGTAGTAAAAAAGCAAAAAAAAGCTTCGTCTCTTAAGGCGAAGCTTTTTTTAATATAAGGTAAATTTGAATTAATAATTATTTTGAGGCCGAGGCCAACCCTTAAATTCAATTTTGATAGGTAATGATTTAGTTTTAATGCTTCAAAGATAAAATAAACTATAACGTAATAGTCTTAAAATTATACTAAATTTTATTTGCTACGTTTCATTTTTTAAAAGACTCATAATTAATAAAGTGACAATTTGACATTTTAGAAGATTTGGCAGTACTTTTGCAATCCAACAGAAAGAAAATAAAATGAAGTTTAAAAATATTTTTAAAAATAAAAGTAATATGACTACGGAAAATACAGAATTCGATCAGGAATTAGACGACGTAACGTTAGAGAACAATGCCAACGGAGAACAGTTAATTGTTGAAGAATTAAGTGTTGAGGAGCAATTAGCTCAAGACTTGGCTAAAGAAAAAGATAAGTTTTTGAGATTATTTGCCGAATTTGAAAATTACAAAAAAAGAACTTCAAAAGAGCGTATTGATTTGTTTAAAACTGCAAATCAAGAAGTTTTGTTAGCAATGCTTCCAGTTTTAGATGATTTTGACAGAGCAATGGTAGAAATCAACAAATCTGAAGATGAGAATTTAACTAAAGGTGTTGAATTGATTCACGAAAAACTAAAAAGTACTTTGGTAACTAAAGGTTTAGAACAAGTGGATGTAAAAGCAGGTGATGCTTTTGATGCTGATTTTGCTGAAGCAATTACCCAAATTCCAGCTCCGTCTGATAAATTAAAAGGGAAAATTGTTGACGTTATTGAAAAAGGATACAAATTAGGAGACAAAATTATTCGTTTTCCTAAAGTAGTAATCGGAAACTAAAAAAAGCAAACAAAAGTTTCAAAAGTCAGTTTTAAGATTGGAATTTGGAATTTTAGGTTTTGGAATTTAACCTTTATTATGAAAAAAGATTTTTACGAAATACTAGGCATTTCAAAAAATGCTGACGCTGCTGAAATAAAAAAAGCATATAGAAAAAGTGCGCTGAAATATCACCCTGATAAAAATCCAGGCGACAAAGAGGCAGAAGAAAATTTCAAATTAGCGGCAGAAGCTTATGAAGTTTTAAGTGATCCGCAGAAAAAAGCAAAATACGATCAATACGGACATCAAGCATTTGATGGTTCTGGCGGATTTGGCGGTGGTCATGGCGGTATGAATATGGATGACATCTTCAGCCAGTTTGGTGATATTTTTGGAGGTGGATTTGGCGGTTTCGGAGGCGGAGGCGGTGGTCCTCGCCGTGCAAAAGGAAGCAATCTTCGAATTAAAGTGAAATTAACTTTAGAAGAAATTGCAAATGGAGTAGAGAAAAAAGTAAAAGTAAAACGTAAAGTTCAGGCAAAAGGTGTAACGTATAAAACTTGTACGACTTGTAATGGTCAAGGTCAGGTAATGCGTGTAACTAATACCATTTTAGGAAGAATGCAATCAGCGTCAACTTGTCCTACTTGTGGTGGTTCTGGTCAAATTTTAGATAAAAGACCTTCTGAGGCAGATGCTCAAGGAATGGTTCAGGAAGACGAAACAGTATCAATCAAAATTCCAGCGGGAGTTGTTGACGGAATGCAGTTAAAAGTTTCTAACAAAGGTAACGATGCTCCAGGAAATAGTATTCCAGGTGATTTGATTGTTGCGATTGAAGAAATTGAGCACGAATTCCTAAAACGTGAAGGCGAAAATGTTCACTACGATTTATATATCAGTTTCCCAGAAGCTGTTTTGGGAGCTTCAAAAGATATTGAGGCAATCAACGGAAAAGTTCGTATTAAACTGGAAGAAGGAATTCAATCTGGAAAAATCTTACGATTAAAAGGAAAAGGGATTCCAAGTCTAAACGGTTACGGAAGCGGAGATTTATTAGTTCACGTAAATGTTTGGACTCCTAAAACTTTAAATAAAGAACAAAAACAATTCTTTGAAAATGCTTTAAACGATGATCATTTCGTTCCAAGTCCAGAGAAATCAGAGAAATCATTTTTTGAGAAAGTAAAAGATATGTTTTCATAATTGAAACTTTTTCTAAAATGTAATACTATCAAAAACCCATTCTAGTGCAAATTAGAATGGGTTTTTTGCGTATTATAATACAAGTTCGCTTCGAATTATTTACTTTTACAGTCGCAGAGCCATAATTGGTAAAGTGACGCAGAAAATCTAAAAAACAGCATGAGTAACTTACTTGAAGTACATAAAGTCGTAAAACAATATGGCGATTATGTAGCGCTTAACGAAGTTTCATTAAATGTGCCGAAAGGCAGTATATATGGACTATTAGGTCCCAATGGAGCTGGAAAAACTTCCCTTATCAGAATCATCAATCAAATTACAATGCCCGACAGCGGCGAAGTAATTTTGGATGGAGAAAAATTACAGCCAAAACACGTGCAGACAATTGGTTACCTTCCTGAGGAAAGAGGTTTATATACTTCTATGAAAGTAGGAGAACAATGTTTGTATTTGGCACAAATGAAAGGGCTTTCTAAAGCTGAGGCAAAACTGCAGTTAGAATATTGGTTTGATCGTTTAGGAATTCAAGGCTGGTGGAACAAAAAAATCCAAGAACTTTCTAAAGGAATGGCGCAGAAAATTCAGTTTGTAGTCTGCGTTTTGCATAAACCAAAACTGCTGATTTTCGACGAACCTTTTTCAGGTTTTGATCCTGTAAATGCCAATGTTATAAAAGATGAAATTTTGGCATTAAAAGAGCAGGGCTCAACAATTATTTTTTCTACACACAGAATGGAAAGTGTTGAAGAACTTTGTGATCATATTGCTTTAATCCATAAATCGAATAAATTAATAGAAGGCAAAGTAAGCGATGTAAAACGTCAGTTTAAAACCAATAGTTTTGAAGTTGGAATTTTAACTGATAACGTCGAAGGTTTGATGTATGACATTACACAAAAATTTACTGTTGCACCGGCAAATTTCAAATCCTTAAATGATGATTTAAAATTAAATATCCAAATAGGAAATGCAACTCCAAACGAATTATTGAATATTTTGACACAACGTGGACAAGTGACACATTTCGTTGAAAAAATTCCAAGTGTAAACGATATTTTTATTCAGACAGTAACAGAAAATAAAATTTAAAAATTCCAAAATAGAAATTCCAAATTCCAATTGTAAAAGCTTGGAATTTGGGATTTGAAGTTTTAAAAATTAAAAATATTTATGAGCATCATTTCGTTGATTATAAAAAGAGAATTTATTGCCAAAGTCCGCAATAAATCTTTTGTTGTCATGACTTTTTTGAGTCCGCTTTTATTCGTGGCAATAGCCGTTTTTATTGGCTATTTGAGCTCGATGAAAGCCGATACAAAGCGTATTGCAATTCATGACGAAACTGGACTTTTTGCTTCCGATTTCTTAAAAGAAAATAAAAAAGGAGCAGAGTTCAAATATCTCGATTTATCTGCAATTGATGTAAGGGCTTTAAAAGACAGTATTACAAAAGAAAATTTCAGTGGTCTAATTGTCATTCCAAAAACAAATGACACAAAGGATTTAGAAAGTAAAATTGAATTTATTTCGAATAATAGTCCGAGTATTTCTTTTGTAGAAAGCACACAGGATGTCATCGGAACAAAAATTACAAAACTAAATCTCGAGAAAGCCAAACTAGACACTCTAGCGATTCAAAAAGCACAGTCAAAAGTTAATATTCATTTGATAAAAGCTTCTGGTGAAGAAAGTTTAAAAGGCTTAAATGAAATCAAAATAGGAATTGGCGGTGCGTTCGGTTATTTGATTATGATGTTTATTATCATCTACGGAAACATGGTAATGCGAAGTGTAATTGAAGAAAAAACAAACCGAATTATAGAAATCATTATTTCGTCGGTAAAACCATTTCAGTTAATGATTGGTAAAATTGTAGGAACATCGCTTGCAGGGATTTTACAATTTATGATCTGGGCAATTATTGGTTTGGGATTAATGTTTGCAGCGTCAGCATTTTTTGGAGTTAACGTTGGTCCAACAGCCAGAATTTCACCAGAGTTAATGCAGTCAACACAGCACGAACTTTCAGGATCTGCACAAATGTATATTGCTGAATTGTGGAACCTGCCAATTGCAAGTATCATAATCGGTTTTGTGGTTTATTTTATAGGAGGTTATTTTCTGTACAGTTCATTTTATGCTGCAATAGGCGCGGCAGTAGACAATCAAACAGATTCGCAGCAGTTTTTACTGCCAATTATAATGCCTCTTATTTTAAGCGTCTATATAGGATTTTTTACAGTTGTTAATGATCCGCACGGAAGCGTTGCTGTAATTTTTTCGATGATTCCATTAACATCGCCAATTGTAATGCTAATGCGTATTCCGTTTGGTGTGCCGTGGTGGCAAATCGCAATTTCGGTATCATTATTGTTTGCTACATTTTTACTTGTTGTCTGGTTCGCTGCAAAAATTTACCGTGTAGGTATTTTAATGTACGGCAAAAAACCAACTTGGAAAGAATTGTATAAGTGGCTTAAATATTAATTTTTTGGAGTTGCTAAGGTTCTAAGGTGCTGAGGTGCTAAGATTTTTTTAGTGTCTTTTAGAAAAACCTCAGAACCTTAGTGACTTAGAACCTCAGAACCTTAAAAAAAAATGAGTAAAATACTAATTATAGAAGACGAAGCAGCAATCAGAAGAGTTTTGGTAAAAATTTTATCAGAAGAAAATGATTCATACCAGGTTGAAGAAGCTGAGGATGGTGTTGCGGGGCTTGAAAAAATAAAAAACAACGATTACGATTTGGTTTTGTGTGACATCAAAATGCCAAAAATGGACGGTGTTGAGGTTTTAGAAGAAGTAAAAAAGATAAAACCAGAAATTCCGATGGTCATGATTTCGGGTCACGGCGATATGGAAACAGCAATTCATACTATGCGCTTAGGAGCTTTTGATTACATTTCAAAACCGCCGGATTTGAATCGTTTATTAAATACCGTTCGTAATGCTTTAGACAAAAAACAATTAGTTGTTGAGAATAAAATTCTAAAGAAAAAAGTCAGCAAAAATTACGAAATGATAGGCGAGAGTGAGTCAATTAATCATATTAAATTAATGATTGATAAAGTAGCTCAAACCGAAGCCAGAGTTTTAATTACAGGTCCAAACGGAACTGGAAAAGAATTAGTAGCGCATCAGTTACATGAAAAAAGCGAACGTGCTAATTTCCCTTTAATAGAAGTGAATTGTGCGGCGATTCCAAGTGAATTGATTGAAAGTGAATTGTTCGGACACGTAAAAGGTGCTTTTACATCGGCAGTGAAAGATCGCGCGGGGAAGTTTGAAGCCGCTGACAAAGGAACTATTTTCCTGGATGAAATTGGCGATATGAGTCTTTCGGCGCAAGCCAAAGTTTTACGTGCCCTTCAGGAAAGTATGATTACCAGAGTTGGTGCCGATAAAGATATTAAAGTTGATGTTCGTGTAGTAGCTGCAACAAATAAAGATTTAAAAACAGAAATTGCCGAAGGCCGTTTCCGTGAAGATTTATATCATCGTCTGGCTGTTATTTTGATTAAAGTACCGCCGTTAAATGAAAGACGTGACGATATTCCAGCTTTGATAAAACATTTTGCAGAAAAAATTGCATCAGAGCAGGGAAATGCAGTGAAAGTATTTTCGGCGCAAGCCATAAAATTATTGCAGGAATACGATTGGACAGGAAATATTCGTGAACTTCGAAATGTAGTCGAAAGATTGATTATTTTAGGAGGAAACGAAATCTCTGAAACCGATGTGAAATTGTTTGCAAGCAAGTAGATGTCTTGCGCAATAGGCTTTAAGCTTTAAGCTTTAGGCTTTACAAAAAAGTATAATATTTTAGCTTATGGCCTAATGCTTAAAGCTTAAAGCATAAAAAAAATGAAACTAAAAAAAATAAACGAGAAATTACAAGACGGATTAATTGAAAATGGTTTGGCAGAAGCAAATGCATTGCAGCTGGAAACATTTTCGACCATAAAAAGTGGTGCCGATTGTGTTATTATTTCTCCAAAAGGAAGTGGAAAAACAACTACAATTGTTTTAAATGTCATTCAGCAGTTAGCAGGAAAAAATGAAGAATCGCCTCGTGCTTTGATTATTGTCGAAGACAAAGTGAAGGTATTGGAAATGGTGGCGCTTTTTGAAAAATATGGAAAATACACCAATCTTGAGGTGTATGGCGTAAATGAAAAAGGCGACATGGATTACGATAAAAATTACATTTCAACTGGAATCGATGTCTTAATTGGAACACCAACGAAATTAAACGATATGTTTAGTACGGCAGGTTACAATGTTAACCGATTAAAAATGCTGATCCTTGATGATGCAGATCCTATTTTAAGGTTGAGACACGAAACAAAGATTATGCGAATTTCTGGCAGTATTGCAAAAACACAACGTTTGATTTTTGCTGAAACCCTGACAGAACGTATCGAAATTTTGGCTGACAAAATGTTAGTTGAACCTTTTTTATTTGATATGGATGAAGAAGGAGAGGAAGAACTTGACGAAGAAGAAGACGATATTCAAGAAGAATAGATAGTCTCAGTTTTCAGTTTCAGTCAACAGGCTAATAAACTGAAAATTGCGACAAACAAATAATTACTGATTAATGGAGATATTAAAAACGTTTAAATTTTTAGCATTTGTACTTTTGTGCTTTTTTTTAATTGTTTATGTTTTAATAATATCTTACGTCTATTTCAATCAGGTTGAATTAGTTTTTCATAGTTCAAAATTACCAAAGAACTTTAAATTTGATTATCAGCATAAGTATGAGGAAATTAACATCGAGTCCTTTGATGGAAGTATTCTCAACGGATTGTTATTTAAAGCAGAAAAATCCAAAGGCTTAATTTTTTATATTCATGGAAATGCCGGAACATTAGAAACTTGGGGCAAGATTGCTAAAATATATACTTCACTGGGTTACGATATTTTTATTTTGGACTATAGAAGTTTCGGGAAAAGTGAAGGTGAAATTGAAAATGAAGAACAATTAAGTAAAGATATTTCGATTGTTTATAAGCAATTGTCTAAGAGATATTCTGAAGATGAAATTATAATTGCTGGATATTCTATCGGTTCTGGGTTTGCTGCAAAACTTGCTTTAGAAAATAGACCAAAAGCAGTAATCCTTCAGGCTCCATATTACAACTTTTTAGAATTGTCAAGTTCGAGAGTTCCCTTTTTTCCAGACTTTATGAAGAGGTTTAGTTTAGAAACCAATTTATATCTTCCAAAAATTAAAGCTCCAATTTATATTTTTCATGGAACTGATGATCAGTTAATTCCTTGTGAAAATTCATTAAGATTGAAAAAGCTTTTGAAATCAAATGCCTATTTTTATCCTTTGGAAGGTCAGGGACATGTTGGTATGAACGAAAATGAAGATTTTCAAAAACAATTAAAAATAATATTAGAATAAATATAGAATATCATGGGATTAATGAAGGTGTTTTCGGGTAGTGAAGTATTAGCAATTGCTTTGCAGGAAAGATTAGAAACTGCGGGAGTAGAAACCGTAAAAAAAGATAATATTCAATCGGCTCGTTTAGGAGGTTTCGGCGGAACAGATTTGGCTGTTGAGGTTTTTATTCAAGAAACTGATTATGCAAAAGCAAATCCTGTTATTGAAGAATTTAGAATGAGTCTTTAAAAGTTTTCAGTTTTCAGTCTCAGTTTTCAGTTGTTACTGAGACTGAGACTGAAAACTGAGACTGAAACTAAAAAATATGCAATACAAAATGCTGGTGCTCGACATGGATGATACCTTGTTGACAGATGATCATAAAATTTCAGATTTAAATAAAAAAGTAATATTAGAGGCACAAGCCAAAGGTGTTTACGTAGTCTTGGCTTCGGGAAGACCTACATCTGCAATGACGGCTTATGCAAAAGAATTACAATTAGATATTTATAATTCTTATATTATTTCATTTAATGGTGCTATTATCAGCAGGGCAAAAGACGATTTAGTTTTTTTTGAACAAAAGCTGACTGTAGAGCAGATTCATGAATTATACGATTACAGTGTTAAAATGAAAACGCATATTATCACTTATTTGGATAATGAAATTATAAGCGAAACAGATTCGCCATACATAGAAGTCGAAAAAGAAATTACTGGAATGGTGCATCGTAAAGTGACCAGTTTTAAGGAATATGTTGACAGACCTGCTGTAAAATGTATTTTATTAGAAGATCCGGCTTATTTGAAAACGGTTGAAAAAGATTTAATTGAAGCAATGCCGCATTTGAGTGTTTCTATGTCGAAACCGTTTTTCTTAGAAGCAGCGCAGCAAGGAATTGATAAAGCGGCCAGTTTGAAACTTTTGGCAGATAAGTTAGGAATTCTTCAAAGTGAAATTATCGCAGTTGGAAACGCTGGAAATGACTTAACAATGATTGAATATGCTGGCCTTGGAGTCTGGGTAGATAATGTAACGCCCGAATTGCGTGATAAAGCAGATATAATTGTAGCATCTAATAATAATGATGGTGTTGCAGAAGTAATAACACGTTATATTTTAAACTAAATAAAGATGAAGAATTCAATTGAAACCGAACGTTTGATTTTAAGAGAATTAGCACTTTCTGATGCAGAAGGAATGTTCGAATTGGATTCGAATCCCAATGTCCATTTGTTTTTAGGAAATAATCCCGTAAAACATATTGAAGAAAGCATTGATTATATCAAATTCGTTCAAAAACAATACAAAGATTTTGGAACAGGGCGTTGGGCTGTAGTTCTAAAAGAAACGAATGAATTTATTGGATGGTCGGGAATAAAATATATTACTAACGAAATCAATAATCATAAAAATTTTTACGAGTTAGGTTATCGTTTTATCGAAAAACATTGGGGAAAAGGATATGCATCTGAAGCAGGAAAAGCTTTTGTCGATTATGCATTTAATGAAATGAAAGTGGAAACCCTTTACGCTTATGCAGATGCTGGGAACGAAAATTCTAGAAAGATTTTAGAAAAACTAGGTTTCCATTTTGTGAATTCTTTCGAATATCAAGGAGAAATAGAAGTTTGGTACGAACTCAAAAATCCAAACTCAAACTAAGAAATGTATTCCAAATCTTTACATACTTAAAAGTCAGTAAAGATTTGGAAACAATTCAGAGTGTATGATTATTTTTTAGCTACAGAAACAAAATATTTATTTCCGTCACCCATAGTTAATTTTACACGTTCGTCGCAAAGATCGATTGCAAAATTAGCGCTTTCGTAACAGCTGCAAGTTGTGTTTTTGTCTTTAGACATTTCTGTTTTACAGTTGTTATTTTTAAAACTTGCCAATTGCGGTGTATATAAACTAACTAAGTCAGTAGAAGCAGTTACCAATGAGATAATACTTGCCGAATTATTATTAGTAATTCTGTACACAATTCTATCAGTATAGTTTACTTCGTTAACTGTTACTTTACGAATGTAGGTATAAGCTGTAGATCCTTCACCTGGTTCTTTAACTTCAAACTTAAACCCAACAGCACGAATAGCAACATCAAATTGCTGTTGTGAATTGAAGCTCGCCCAAGTCGTTAATGTACTAATAGAAGGAAATGGATTTGCGGCTGGGACATTAGTTTGCGCTTGCGAGCTAAAAATGGTTAAGAACATCAAGCAGATTGTGGGTAAAAATGCTTTCATAAAGTGGTATTTATTATTATAATTTTGCCTACTCTCTTTGGTTTTCGGCTTTCCCATTTCATTTTGTAACACAAAACAACAACATAACGAGTAAAATTCAAAATTGTTATGCCCGAATTATTATTAAATTAATTAAAGCTTTCTAAAATTCTTAATTATGGATTTATTTTGAGGCTCAGCCATAATGAAAGTAAATGTAAGAAATTTTGAATTTAAATCAAGAAAAAATGTATTTAATCGATAAAATTTGCATTTGATCGATTATTTTGTCATTTTATTCTTATTGTACTGTTAAAAAAATAGAGTTTACGAGGTATAATCTTCTGAAAAAATAAATCTCCAAAATATATTTTTAATGTTTCTAAATTAACATTGAATGCAAATTATTGATTCGAAGTAAATTAATCCCTTTC
The DNA here is from genome assembly GCF_030818825.1 of Flavobacterium sp. SORGH_AS_0622. Classification (NCBI taxonomy): domain Bacteria; kingdom Pseudomonadati; phylum Bacteroidota; class Flavobacteriia; order Flavobacteriales; family Flavobacteriaceae; genus Flavobacterium; species Flavobacterium sp. SORGH_AS_0622. The sequence goes on along the minus strand of NZ_JAUTAX010000001.1, from coordinate 4,107,660 downwards.
TTTTGATGAATATTGTTTGTAAATTTGCAGCCTTAAATTTTTTGACAACGATTTCATTAATTTAAGACAGATTATGGAAAATAGAAAGAAAGTTGCCTTTTATACGCTGGGTTGTAAACTGAATTTTTCAGAGACTTCTACAATTGCCAGAAACTTTAACGACGAAGGTTTTGACCGTGTCGATTTTGAAGAAATAGCAGATATTTATGTAATTAATACTTGCTCTGTAACAGAAAATGCAGATAAGCAGTTTAAGCAGGTAGTTAAAAAAGCAATGAAGCTTAATGATAAAGCTTTTGTTGCTGCTGTTGGCTGTTATGCACAATTAAAACCAGAAGAATTGGCTGCAGTAGACGGCGTTGATTTGGTTTTGGGAGCAACAGAAAAATTCAAAATCACTGACTATATCCATGATTTGAGTAAAAATGATATGGGCGAAGTGCATTCATGCGAAATTTCCGAAGCCGATTTTTATGTTGGAAGTTATTCTATTGGTGATCGTACAAGAGCATTTTTAAAAGTTCAGGACGGCTGTGATTATAAATGTACATATTGTACAATTCCGCTGGCAAGAGGAATTTCCAGAAGTGATGCTTTAGAAAATGTACTAAAAAATGCCAAAGAAATTTCGGCTCAGAATATCCGTGAAATTGTTTTAACTGGAGTAAATATTGGTGATTACGGAAAAGGGGAGTTCGGAAATAAAAAACACGAACATACTTTTCTAGATTTAGTTCAGGCTTTAGATAAAGTAGAAGGAATCGAACGTTTACGTATTTCTTCTATCGAACCAAATTTATTGAAAAATGAAACAATCGAATTTGTTTCTAAAAGTCGCACTTTTGTACCGCATTTTCATATTCCGTTACAATCGGGAAGTAATGATATTTTGAAATTAATGAAACGCCGCTATTTACGTGAAGTTTATATTGATCGCGTGAATAAAATTCGCGAAGTAATGCCTCACGCTTGTATTGGTGTTGATGTGATTGTTGGTTTCCCAGGAGAAACAGACGAACACTTTTTAGAAACCTATCATTTCTTAAATGATTTAGATATTTCGTATCTGCACGTATTTACTTATTCTGAAAGAGATAATACAGAAGCAGCTGATATGGAAGGCGTTGTGCCTTCAAATGTAAGAGCAAAACGCAGTAAAATGCTTCGAGGATTATCAGTTAAAAAACGTCGTGCTTTTTACGAAAGCCAATTGGGAACAAACAGAACGGTTCTTTTTGAAAGCGAAAATAAAGAAGGATATATTCACGGATTTACAGAAAACTACGTAAAAGTAAAAACACCGTGGAATCCAGAATTGGTAAATACATTGCAAGAAATCAATTTAACTAAGATTGATGAAGATGGAAGTGTTCGTTTGGAGTTTTTGAATAAACTGGCGGAAGCTTAATTTTATGATTTTTCAACTTTGACAAAGTTTCAAACTTTGACAAAGTTTTTACATAACTATTGTCATTCCGAGGAACGAGGAATCTCCACAAGTAACTCTACAAAGATTGGCAATTTTAGGAGTGGAGTTTCTCGTGGAGATCCTTCCTTCGTCAGGATGACAAAAACCGCATAATTTTTTAAAATTATGCGGTTTTTGTTTTTTAGAAGATATTTATTTTTGATTCTCGTCAACCACCAATTTCAAAGAATTAATATAATCCGTATCAAACTCAATAACACGAATTTTTTCTGGATTAAAACTTAATTCTCCTCCAAACTGGCCGCGTGTGTCCAAAAAATTAATGGTTAATTCTTCGTCGTTTAATTCTATTAATTTTCCTAAATAAGCAGATTTTGATGATTTTTTTGCAATTTGAAAAACGCCGTATTTCTCAGAAATAAATTTCATGATTGAAGCCAAATCTTTAATAGGAATAATATCTTCAGAATTAATTTTTAACCCTTTCAACCGAATTACTTTCTCTGTAAACGCCAGATCATGATCTCGGTTTACAGCTTCGATATTTTTATTTCTCAAAATGACAAAACCGTCCAAAACAAAATCTACAGGATTATTTCGAAGTAAAATCCATTCATCAGAATAATCAATTAAAAATCCGCTGAATATTTCTTTCTTATCCTGAAATTCTATTTCGACCAACTGTCTTAAATATTGTTCCATAATTTTAGTTTTTGAAATTCCAATATTTAAAATCCCAATTTAGTCAAACTTGGAATTTGGAATTTAAAAAATTGGAATTTGAAGTTTTAATTTTTAAGGATTAGTAGACCAGATGCTGCTGTTTTTGATAAATACTCTTCGGTTTAATTTTAACTGCGCAATAATTAAATCTGCCATATCTTCAGACTGCATCACTTTTTCTGGATTTCCGTCAGTCAGGTTTAAATCTTTTGCCATGTCAGTAGCAACAGTACTTGGCGTTAAAGCTGTAACACGAATGTTGTGTTTTCTCATTTCCTGCATCAAAGAATCGGTTAAACCTAAAACAGCAAATTTAGAAGCGCTGTATGCACTCGTAAGAGCATTTCCGTTTAAGCCGGCAGTAGATGAAATATTAATAATGTCTCCAGTTTGTCTTTCGATCATATTTGGGATAACGGCGCGTGTCGTGTAATACGTTCCCATTAAATTTACTTGGATAATTCGTTCCCAAGCTTCTGGCTCCAATTCCAAGAATTTTCCAAAAGAAGCAATTCCGGCACTATTGATTAAGATGTCAATACTTTTAAATTCGGCAATTGCTTTTTCAACAGCAGTATTTATAGAGTTAATATCCGAAACGTCAGCAGATAATGCCAAAGTTTTTACACCCAGTTTTGCAGTTTCTTCTGCCAATTGATCAATATCGCTTTTAGTTCTAGAAACTAAAATCAGGTTTACACCTTCTTTAGCCAAAGCAGTAGCTACAGCTTTTCCAATTCCTTTTCCAGCACCAGTAATTAGTGCATTTTTATTTTTTAAGTCGGTCATGATTGTATTTTTAGAAATGCAGAAAGCATCATTTTAAGTAATACAAAAATAAGCTTTTGCAAACTAAAATGATGCTTTAAAATATATTCTTAATCTAAGTTTAACAACTTTTTGTTATTCTTTCAAAACCATATCGATACACATTACGGCTCCTAAAATTAATTGTCTCAATGGACTTTCGGTTGCTACAGTGTCTTCAATTTGAAGTACATAATTATCAGCACTTGTAAAAAACTCTTTTCCTAATCCAGCCCATTTTTTACTTACCTGCGCCAATTGTTTGTTTTCATGCGAGAATTTAAAATCCCATCCTGTCCATTTTCCCTGAAGTGTTGCAACAGGTTTTTCGTTTTTGTCTAAGATGTCAAACTTTCCTCCGATAGAAAAGAATTTTTGTTTGAAAGTTCCAACCAAACGATCTTTTTCATCTAACACTTCAACAGTCGATCTAAAGATGGCAACGCCTCTTCTTACGGTAATTAATTTTTCTCCAGAAGCAGTTGTAATTTCAACATTAAATGGAGTTGCTCTTTTGTAATCTGTAAAACGAAGTACTTTTGTGAAGAAACCAAGATTATTTTCTCGGCAGTTCATAATTATCTGATTCGTTTCTGGATTGTATATGTCATAATTATTTGCGGCTTTAAACATTCCAACATGTTCTTTTACTAAAAATAGATTTTGGCTTAAAATTGGGTTCATACGAGTATAAAAATTAATGTTTTAAATAAAACCCAAAAGTAATACAATATTTATTAATTATACTGTTTGGAGGTTTCAACCAAACGAATAAATTCAGCTTTGTAACCTTCGGGATCATTTGAATTTCCTTGCTTTGCTAATTTTACAATCTCTTTAGAAGACTTGTCGGCAATCAATTTTGAATCTCTTAATTTTAATCCGAACCAAGCAACTGCAGTACTAAATTTCATATCATCACTCGCTTTTTCCATAGCAGCTGATTTGTTTTCAATTACCTGAACCATTTCTATACTTTTTTCACCGTCAGGTTTTTTATAACGGAATTTTATTGTTGCCAATTCATTAGTGTAATTGCTTGAATTAGTTTCTATTTTAGTATATTTTAAATCATCTGGCTGTACATTTAAGTAATCGCTTTTTACACCAACGGGAATTATTTCATACAAAGCCGTTACGGTATGATTGCTTCCTAATTCTCCAGCATCAATGGCGTCATTTTTAAAGTCTTCTGGACGAAGTTTTCTGTTTTCATATCCAATCAAACGATACGATTGCACTTGTTTCGGATTGAATTCAATCTGAATTTTTACATCTTTCGCGATAGCAAACATCGAACCTTTAAATTCTTTCCCTAAAAAACGATTCGCTTCTTGAATATTATCGATGTAAGCGTAATTTCCATTTCCTTTATCGGCTAAGATTTCCATTTTGCTGTCTTTATAATTACCCATTCCGTAGCCTAAGCATGTCAAGAAAACACCCGTTTTTCTTTTGTCTTCTATTAATTTTTCCATGTCAGAGTTAGAAGTGCTTCCCACGTTAAAATCGCCGTCAGTTGCCAGGATTACACGATTGTTTCCGCCTTTGATGAAATTTTCAGTAGCGGTTTTATAAGCCAGTTCGATTCCTGCACCGCCGGCAGTACTTCCGCCAGACTGCAATTTATCCAAAGCATCGATTATTGTTTTTTTCTCATCGCCTGAAGTTGGAGGTAAAACCATTCCGGCAGCGCCCGCGTACACTACGATTGCCACTTTGTCTTTTGCACGTAATTCGTTTACTAAAATTTTTAAAGATTGTTTTAATAACGGAAGTTTATTCATATCACTCATCGAACCCGAAACATCAATTAAGAAAACAAGGTTTGAAGCTGGCAGATCATTTGTTGGAATATTTTTTCCTTGTAAACCAATTTTCAAGATTTTATTGTTTGCATTCCAAGGCGAATTACTTACTTCTGTGTTAATAGAAAACGGATTTTCATTTTTAGGCTGTGGATAAGTGTATTTGAAAAAGTTCACCATTTCTTCTACACGAACTGCATCTTTTGGAACTTGTTGCCCATTGTTTAAAAAACGTCTGATATTTGTGTACGAAGCATTATCAACATCAATAGAAAAAGTAGAAAGCGGTGCTATTTTTGGACTTTCGAAAGCATTCTCGACAAAAGCATCATAATCTTCCTGAGTAGGTTCAACAGGAATTGGCATTATGTTTAGTTTTTTGTCTAATTCCTTTTCTGAAAGATTTTTATAAAGTTCATTTTTAGTCGAAACTATCACAACGCCATTTGAACCTTTAGTTCCATATAGAGAAGTTGCTGCCTGGTCTTTTAAAACCGAAACATTGTCAATATCATTCGGATTAATTTTTGCCATTTGATTGGCTTTTGCAGGAACTCCGTCAATAATATACATTGGTTCATTTTTTGGAGAAACAGATGCATTACCACGTACAACGACATTAGGGCTTGGCATATAAAGGGCATTACTCGCAACTGGCATTGCCATTTTTCCTTGCGGTGCTACCGATTTATCTCTTTTTTCTTTTCTTCTTTCGGCAGGTGCATAACTGCGGTCTTCATATTCAGCATTACTTGTACCGTAACCCATAACCAGAACTTCACTTAGAGTTTGATTGTCTGGAAGAAGTTTTATATTGATAATATTTGAGTTCTGAACCTTTTGACTTTGGTTTTTATATCCAATGAAGCTGAAAACCAGCATATCGCCAGTTTTGGCTTGAATACTGTACTGCCCATCAAAATTGGTTGCCGCATTTGCTTTTGAGGTCTGATTGTAAATAGTTACACCTGGAAGTGGTTGTTTTGTTTCATCTGAAACGATTCCAGTTATTGTTCTTTGTTGTGCCATGGTTACGAAACATACAAGCATAGCAATGGCTGATGAAATAAGTTTTAAACTTTTCATGATAATAATTTTTAAGATTAATGTTCGGATTTAGCTTTGTCAAAGCTGCAGACTTTGACAAAGCTTGGAATTACTTTTTCGGAGCTGGTTTTCCTGTTTTTGTAGTAATAATAACAACTCCTTTTTTACCTTTTTCACCGTATTTTGAAGTGGCTTCAAGGTCTTGTAAAATAGTTATAGTTTTAATGTCTTGTTTGTCTAAAGGCGCGTAAGGACTCGTTGGATTATTTCCAAATAAATCATTTTCAGAATAATAAATGCCATCGATAATGTACAATGGCTCATCTAGAACAACCAGCGAATCTACATTTTCTGGATTTAGATTCGGCAGTTCGCTTCGCATCATTTTATCTTTTTTAGCCTCGTCGCTGTGCGCCATTGCGTTTCCGTTAAAAATAACAAGAGGTGCACTTTTTTTAGCTCTTTGAGTACTTTTTTCAGCAAAAGCAACTTTCGCAGATTCTCTTTGCGGACTTCTTAAATAATCCGATTCTGAAGAAAGCTCTTTTTTATAAATAATGTTATTATCTTCTTGAATTGATTCTTCCGCTGCAGGCGCAGCAATTACGAGAGCATTTGCTGCAACTTTTGGTGCTGGTGCAGATTGTACTAATTCTGTATTTGGTGCAATTATTTCATGGACAGCTACTCTTTCTTTATTTTTAATATGATTTTCTAAAATTTTATCGGCTTCTTCGTTTGAAACAATTCCAGAATCCGAAGAAGGTTCTGTACTTTTTTGATTTAAAGTAGGCTCTTGAGATTGTTCTTTTTCAGTTTCCTGAATAACTACTTTTGGAGTTTCTTGTACGGCATTTTTATCTGTATGTAAAAATTGAACAGCTAAAGAAATCAGTAAAAGAAGAGAAGCAGCAATGGCAATTTTTTTCCATAAAGCAATTGTTTTTTTATCTTCTTTTTTGTCGAGTTTTTCTTCAACACGTGCCCAGACTTTTTCCATTGCGGGAAAGTCTTTGAATTCCGCATTTTGCGAAGCTTCTTTTATTTTATCGAATAATTTATCTTGATTGTCCATGACTATTTTGCTTTTTGATAATACAATTTATTAACCAGTTCTTTCAATTTGGTCTTAGCGGCGTTCAATTGTGATTTTGAAGTGCCTTCGGAGATCTTCAGCATTTCGGCTATTTCTTTATGGGAGAAACCTTCAATGGCAAAAAGGTTAAAAACAGTTTTACAGCCGTCTGGAATATGGTTTAATAAATTGAGTAAATCTTCTTCTTCCAATGTATTTAATTCGTCAACAGAAGGTTGAGAAATTAGTTTTACATCGTCGAGATACATGTTGAAATTAGTTGCTTTTCGAATTGCCGCCAAACAATGATTTACGGTTATCCTTCTGGCCCAAGCTTCAAAAGCATACGCTTCTTTTAATTGGTCGAGTTTGGTAAAAATCGTAAAGAAAGAATCGGCAAGTGCTTCTTCAATTTCCTCTTCCTTTTTTAGGTATCGTTTGCAAAGGCGATACAATTTGGGCGCCATGTATTCGTACACCTCACGCTGCGCATCGCGGTGCATTTTTTTACAGTTTGCTATTTGAGTCTCGTTTATCACAATTGTTGTCTTTCTTATATAGAGAGATAAAAAGATAAAAAGGTTGGGACGATGATGATTTTTTTTTTTAAAGGTTCAAAGTTACAGAGATTCAAAGTTACAAAGGTTTGTCGTAGAGACGCACAGCAGTGCGTCTAAAGTCCTGTAAATCCGCAATTTTTAATGGGGTGAAATATTTATTCTCCCAAACAAATATCATTATAAAATTCTACAATTTCTTTAATATCTTCAAAAACCCATTTATCGCCTTTTAATTTTTTGACGATAAAATCGCAGTCAGCGAAAAATTTGGAAGTGTTTTTCCTCCACGCGTTTATAACACCGCAGTTTAAACAAGTTGGATATTTGTCTTTTGGCTTCTTTATGTAATAAAATGTAGAAGGTTCGCTTACATTAGAATTTGATAAATGTTGTTGGGCTTGCGGACCTAATTGTGTTTTTAAAGTTGGGCTTAAGGTATTATCAGGCCGATCATCGTACGGATTATAAATCATGTCTGTGAGACTAAAATCTGAGCCTACTTTTTTATATAAAGTCGCTTCACCTTTAGTAATAATTTCTACCAATTTTGGTTTGTCTAAAGAATTCAGCTTTACATATTCAAAAGTTCTTGTGGTTCCAAAATCAAGGAAAGTAATTTTTTTGACATACTCTTCATCCCAGCTGTCAGATTTGTCATCCTGCGAAACTTTAAATTTTATTTTATTGAATTTTAATGAAGCAAAACCTTCTATAGAATCACCATCTTTAAAATAAATTATAGCTTGTGTTTGAGAATAGCTTTTAAGGCTGATAAGAATTAGGATGATGATTTTGTAAAGTTGTTTCATTAATGAATTTTGATTTCATGAAATATTTATCGAAGAGGCGTGTACAGCAGTGTGTCTCTACATTTAATCTGCTAAGCGAAATACTTTGTGTTCTCTGTGTAATTCTTTGTGAATCTCTGTGTAATAATTTTACCGCAAAGATTCACAAGGAATTTAATTTGCATGTACAGAACTTTTATACCAAATTTCTATTTTTTTAATTGATTCTCTGTCAGTTTTAGGATAACAGTTCAAACCCAAATTTATCTTTTTTTTCGAAATATAAGAATTTAAAAATATTATTGCGAAACCCCCAATCTCAGCATCTTCGGTTGAAAGATATGAAGAGAATATATTCATATATCCACAACATTTTTCTTGTGAACGTATTATCGAAATTAAGTATTGCACATCATCTGGTTTTACCCAGTTTTCAGGAAATTCTCCAGTCATTGTTACGCTATTTATAGGAGTTTTGTTATACCTGTCTTTACAAATAGTAATAAAAGATTCTGGGTCCAGATCCTTTATGTATAGAGTTTTATAATATTCTTTCTGGGCTTTCTTGGTCTTAAAATCATAAAACAAATAAGCACCGGTAACAAGAATTAAAACTAATACTAATGAAAGAATTATTTTTTTCATAAATGTAACTAGCAAATTCAATTATATGTTCTATTACTTCGCCATCTGAAATTTTGAATTTCCAACCTGCCACAATGCAAAAGCAAACATATCAGCACTATCATTATAAGTTACATCCAAATCGTTAGAAAAATGTCCGTTTGCGTAATTTACATGTAATAATATTGGTCTGTCAGAACTATTGTAATTTTGTAAAACAGCAGCAAATTTTCCAGGTTCCCAAGAAGCTACTCGTGCGTCGTTAATTCCAGTATGAACTAAAACTGCAGGATATTTTTCTCCTTTTTTGACTTTACTCTGCGAATCCATTTCCAATATATTTTTAAAATCTTCTTCATTTTTTAAAGAACCAATTTCTGGAATTTGATTTGGACCGTTTGGAGTTGTTTCCATTCGCAAAGTATTGGTACATCCAACTTCAATAATAGCAGCTTTATAAAGATCAGGACGTTCTGTAATTGCTCTTCCAATTAAGACACCGCCCATACTTGCACCATTTCCAATAAGTTTGTCTGCCGAAGTATATTTTTCTTTGATTAAATATTCAGAACAAGCAATAAAATCTTTCCAAGTATTAGGTTTCGTCGCTTTTTGACCTCCTTTATGCCAATTTGCTCCTTTTTCTCCGCCGCCTCTAACGTGTGCAAAAGCAATTACAGTATTTTGCTCCAGCAATGCCATCAAATCATCGCCAATATAATAGGGTGTTCTGCTTGATCCGTAAGCGCCATAACCACTAATATAGCAAGGAGTAGAGCCGTTCATTTTAATGTTTTTTGGATAAATAATAGACAAAGGAACCATTACGCCGTCGTGACTTGCAATTTCAACTTCTTTGACACTATACTGCTTTGAAAAGTCAGGATAATTGCCGCTTGCAATAAATTGTTTTGATTTTTCTAAATGGCCAGTTGAACCATTAAAAGAATAAGTCGTAGATGGTGCGATCCAGCCGTTGTAAAAAAATAAGAGATTATCATTTTCACGAGAATTTAAAGCGTAAGCTCCACTTGAACCTTTAGGAAGAGGTATTTCCTTGCTTTCTAATGTTTTTGGATTAATCTGATATCTGTCAATTACAATTCCGTCAGTTAAGCTATAATAAATGAAATTTTTAGATTTCAGTATTCTTCGTAATACTTTATTACTCTCCGGAATTATAATTTTAGCATTATCAATATTTGGATTTTTAATATCTGTTAGTCCTATTTTATAATTTGGTGCATTTTTATGAGAAACAAAGAAAAATTGATCTCCAATTATTTCATAGCTTATAATTTCATCATCATATTTAATAAGCGGTTTCCAATTTATCTTCGGATTGTTAAGTTCTGAATAAGGAGCATAGAATGCTAATATTTCGCTTTTTGTAGATCCAATTTCTAAAATTATGTATGAATAATTATCTGAGAATTTAACATCAGGAAACTGTTCAGCAAGAAGATTCAAGTTGGGATTGTTTTCTTTTGATGCCAGTATTTTATCGGTCTCCGGATTAGTGCCAATAACGTGAAGTAAAGATTTCATGTGTTTTAGAAAATCATCACTTTTATTATCGTTGGTACTCATTTTGGTATAAGTGATCGCTTTGCTGTCAGGGGTAAATTCAAAACTAAATTCACTCCAGACTGGATTTAAATTGTCTGGAAGAAAAGTTTTAGATTCAATATCCATAATTCGGAGATCACAAACTTCAGCACCATCTTGAGATAATGTAACCGCTAATTTTTTCTGATCTGGACTAATATTGAAACTCGTAATCGTTGCATCTTTTTTATAAGTATTCGGGTCTAATAATAAAACCTCGGTTCCGTTTAAACCTTTATGGATATATAATTTATCAATGCTTTCTCCTTTTTTCTTTTTGGTGTAATAATAATTGTCTCCTAATTGTTTTACGTAAGTATAATCATCTCCTGCCAATGCACTAATTTCCTTCATTCTATTGAAAAGAGCATCACGGCCAGAGATTTTTTTTATGACAGAATTGGTAAAATCGCTTTGATCTTTAAACCATTTTTGCACTTCTGGTTTTTTCATATCTTCCAGCCAACGGTAAGAATCTGTTATTTTTGTTCCGTAATAATCATCTACTACAGGATTTTCAGGTGTTGAAGGATATTGATATTGAGCCTGTGATATTTGACTGGTAATAAAAACTAAAAGAGCGAAAGCGGTTTTTCTGATCATTATTTTTTTATGTTTATAGTTATTACTTAAGGTTTGTTGTATAGTCAAAGACTCAATAAACAGGAAATTACTATGTTATTTAGCCGGAATTGTCAATTTGTATATTTTTGTTTCCAAAAGATCGGTGTCATTATCCTCGCAAAGCAAAAACTCGATTTTATTGTTTTCTTTTTTGTAGAAAGTTAAACCTTCAAATTTATTTGTTGAGGTTATTTTTTGAGTGAAATCTATTTTCATCGTTTTAACGTCGATTCTGCCAATGAAGCTTCCTAAGATTTCACCGTCATCATAAGTTGATTTGGTATCTTCTGCTGTTGAAAGGAAATAGATTTTATCATCAACCAAAACGGCATCGGTAAAGCTGGAACGAACACCTTTTATTTTTGGAAGTTTGTAATTGACAGAAATTAGAGCAAATTCTTCTCCAAGGTTTTTCGCGTGAATCGTAAAAATGGTGTTTTTATTAGAAATTCCATTTCCTCGATTGAATAAATACCAGTTTTCGCCATCGAAAATAGCGCCTTCCAAATTGAAATCTTCTGGTTTTATTGAACCGAAATTCTGCATTACGGCATACAAATCAACTAAATTGTTTTTTTGTAAAACGGTTTTGGATTTCAAATCAAATTCGATCATTCTGTTTCGGTTTTCGGTTGAACCAGAACCAAAAACATAAAGTGTATCGTTATGATGCGTTAGCGATTCAAAATCGGGTTTTAAGTTTTTCGGAATATTTTGCGACGGATTGTCAATTAACGCATGCTGGTTCAATTGCTGATTCTGCATATTGTATTCGTATAAGAATCCGCTGTTGTCGCCAATGACATAAAGTGCATCATTATTATAAAATAAACCTGATGCCGAACCGATGCCTATGATTTGAAATAATATTTCTAATGTGAATTTTTCCATGGAAAATGTGTTTTGAAAACTTTTGTGTGATAAAAATAAATTTATTTTAAAATTAGTTTTTAAATCTAAAACTCTTTAAGATTTAAGTAGATAATTAGATTTTCAATCTGTTCTCCTAAATTACAATCATATGATTTTTCTTTTTCTAATAAGATTTTTTCAGGACTATAAAAATGGTATGGAAATACTTCAATATGATATGGACCGAGGTCATCGTTTAAATGATTATAGTTGTTTCTTACTTTTAACAATTCTCTAAGTAAGTTATCCGAATTCTTAATATTTAAAAAAAGTTCGTATTCATCCATAATGTAATGCGATCTCTTCTCCTTATTTAGATTGAAAGCCTCTAACCCCCATCTTTTAAGCATTTCAATTGTTTCAATATTTCCGAAATAATAGGCTAAAATTAACTGATTTATTATAGCCAAACATGTACGTATTTGAATATTCACATTCCAGCTTAATTGAATATAACCAATACGCCTAATTTTAATTTCTTCTAAGTTAAGTAAATAAGCTTCAAAGAGATTTATTGTATTTTCTCTCAATGCATCAGAAATAAAATAAGAAATTTTATTTGCAACAAGTAAAGGGTTATTTATTTTATCAATAGTAGTAATAAAGTTTTCTATATCTTCATGTGTTAATTTTTTCATTTTAAATTTTTATAACTTTAATCAAAATAATCCAATGAATAGCAAATTGGATAGTTATCGGAATTCGTAAAAGTAGTATATTTATTATAAATAAAAACGGGAAAAAATATGAAGTCAATAGACCCAAAAGATTTTAAAGTTACAGATGAAATAAAATTAAAGAAGCTTCCGACATTACTAAATGTTGATGCGGATGATGACGAAAAAGAAGAGAAACTAGATAAAGTTCAGGCAAAATTAAGTGATTTGCAGGATGTTATGTATGCGCACAATAAGTATGCGGTTTTAATCTGTCTGCAAGGAATGGATACTTCTGGAAAAGACAGTTTGATTCGGGAAGTTTTTAAAGAATTTAATCCGCGCGGGGTAGTGGTGCATAGTTTTAAAACACCAAATTCAACCGAATTGGAACACGATTATTTATGGCGACATTACATTGCTTTGCCCGAAAAAGGGAAATTTGCCATTTTTAACAGAACGCATTACGAAAATGTTTTGGTAACGAGAGTGCATCCAGAATTTATTTTGGCAGAGAATTTACCAGGAATTAATTCGGTTGATGATATTAAACCGAAATTTTGGAAAAACAGAATTGAACAAATCAATAATTTCGAAAAACATATTGCAGAAAACGGAACTATCGTTATGAAGTTCTTTCTGCACTTGAGTAAAGAAGAACAAAAGAATCGTTTACTGCGCCGTTTGGAAGAAGGAAAGCATAATTGGAAATTTTCGCCAGGCGACCTTAAAGAACGCGAACATTGGGATGAGTATCAGCAATATTACGAAGAAGCAATTAATCAGACTTCGAAAGAACATGCGCCTTGGTATATAGTTCCTGCAGATGATAAAGATATGGCGCGTTATATAGTGGCTAAAATTATTTGGGAGGAAATGAAGCAATATACCGATATTCAGGTTCCAGAATTAGCTAAAGAAATTAAAGACAATTTTGATACGTACAAAAAGACTTTGGAGAAGAGTTAAAATTAGATAATTTGGAAATGTGTCCATTAGATAATTTTTCTAACGTACAAACCCGACAGGTTTTAAAAACCTGTTGGGTTTAATTTTTGTGTGGATAAATTTTATAAAATAAAAAACCCGACAGACTATGCGAGCTGTCGGGTTTTTACCAAAAACAAAATAATAAATTAAACCTATTTCTTAAAGTTTAAAACCGTATGCAACACGTAATGCTACTTGGTTGGTTCTAAAATCATGATAATCTTCGTAACGAACACTTAAGTCAATATATTTATTAGCGTAACCAATTCCTGGCGACCATAAAAAAGTAGTGTTGTTGTAACCATTTGTTACTGCAAAACCAGCACCAAGTTCTCCTAGTACATAAAATTGATCTTTTAAAACAAAGGCTTTAAAACCTGCTTTAGCCGGAATAAATCCTAGATCTTTTATGTCATTTCCAGCGGCATCTTTTTTGCCGTTAAATAAATTAGTAAATCCTGTTGTTAAGGTTAATGATGTTTTTTTAGAAAGGTCATATTGTAAACGAACGTCTCCACCAAGAGCCCAGTCGTAATCGTTATCTGTTGGAAGTCCTCCATTTACTCCAAATCCTAATCTAAATCCTTGATCGTAATTTGTTGCTTCTGTTTCTTGAGCGAAAGTTGTGTTAGAGAATAAAAAAGCAAAAGCAGCTAGGCAAATAATCTGTAATTTTTTCATGGCTTATAATTTTGAATTATTAATGATGTAAAAGTAAAATAGAGCACTTTTGAGCTTGTTATATAATTTTTAAAAATCGTTATATAATATTATGGTATACTTATTTTACCCTTAATAAAGGCTTATATTTTTATTAATAGGATAGAATTCGAAGCTTCTGATTATCTTTGCCGACTAAAATTGATTACAAGTGAATTTAAAGCAGTACACCAGAGAGTTTTCGTATAATTTGAGACTGGCATACCCTATTATTCTGGGAATGGTTGGCCATACTTTAATTGGTATAGTCGATAATATTATGGTAGGTAAATTAGGAAGTACAGAACTTGCCGCGGTTTCTCTAGGTAACAGTATGATTTTCATCGCGATGTCTCTTGGAATTGGATTTTCGACAGCAATTACACCAATTGTTGCAGAGGGTGATGCAGAGAAAAATGACAACAAAATTCGTTCTGCATTTCACCACGGTTTATTCCTCTGTACTATTTTAGGATTAGTTCTTTTTGGTGTCATTATGTTTGCAAAACCAATTATGGAATTATTGGAACAGCCTGTAGATGTAATTGTATTAGCAAAACCATATCTAGGCTGGGTAGCTTTTTCGTTGATTCCGCTAATAATGTATCAAGGATATAAACAGTTTGCAGACGGAATGTCGATGACTAAATATTCGATGTATGCAATGGTAATGGCAAACGTTCTTCACGTAGGAATTAATTATGTTTTGATTTACGGAATTTGGATTTTTCCAAAAATGGGAATTATTGGCGCAGCACTTGGTACCGTAATTTCGAGAATCTTTCTAGTTATGTTCATGCATATCATGCTTTCACGAAGAAATGATTTAAAACGATTTTTCAAAAACTTTAGTTTCGACGAAATTAAAAAAGCAACCATTAAAAAGATTATCAGTATCGGATTTCCTTCGGCTATGCAGATGCTTTTCGAAGTGGTTTTGTTTACAGCTTCTATCTGGCTTTGCGGTAATATCGGAAAAACGAGTCAGGCAGCCAATCAAATTGCTTTAAGTCTTGCATCGATGACTTTTATGTTTGCAATGGGACTAAGTGTTACTTCGATGATTCGAGTGAGCAACCAAAGAGGTTTAATGGATTATAAAAAACTAATTGTTGTAGCGAGGTCTATTTTCTTGCTTGCCATTATCTTAGAAACTGTTTTTGCTATATTCTTTATCATTTTTCATAATTACCTTCCCTATATCTTTTTGAATATGGAAAACACAGGACAGATTTTGGACAATGAAGAAGTAATCAGTATCGCTTCAAAATTGCTTTTAATTGCAGCTGTTTTTCAAATTTCTGACGGAATTCAGGTTGTGGTTTTGGGCGCTTTACGCGGATTGCAGGATGTAAAAATCCCAATGTATATTACGTTTGTTGCATATTGGGTTATTGGTTTTCCAATTTCTTATTATTTAGGAGAGCATACCGACTTAAAAGCACAGGGAGTTTGGTTAGGACTTTTGGCAGGTTTGACAGCCGCAGCGCTTTTTCTGTATATTCGCTTTCATTACTTAACTAGAAAATTAAATAATAATTCAGTTTCAAATAATTAAATTTGACTGCCCATAAACAGTGACAGCAAAATAAATAAACAATTAATAAAACAAAATAAATATGGAATTACCTAAATTTTTACTTGGAGATAATACTGATTTTCCAGATGATATCTTTATCATTCACCTTGATTACCCAAGATTTATTATCAATTTAAAAGATGATGAGGTAGAATTTTTAGAAGAACCAGAAGATCTAGATGAAGCTGAATTGAATGCAGAAATGGAAAGCTTGATCGAAAAAGCAAATGATTTTTACGATCGTGAAGTAAACCGTTACGAAGAGTAGGGAAGTACACCCTTACTTCGTACAAAACACTTTAGCTAAATATCTAAATTATCTAATGAAAAAATTAAGTTTTTTAAAGCCTATATTTAATTTTATAGCAATCGGATTATTGATTACTACTTTAAGCCGAATCTTTTTATTTTTTCTTTTTAAAGAAAGAGTAGAGCAAACACCAAATTTCTGGTACATTTTTCCAATCGGTTTACGAATGGATTTGATTTTACTTTGTTATTTGTCTTTTCTGCCTGCTGTTTTAATTACTTTTCTGCCAAATAAATGGCTGAAATTTACCAATACGTTTTTGGTAATCTATAGTTTCTTATTTCTGTTTCTGATTCTATTTGTGGAGTTAGCTTCTCCAGATTTTGTCAAGCAGTACGATACGCGCCCAAATAAGATCTTCTTAGATTATTTAATTTACCCAAAAGAAGTTGTCGGAATGCTTTTAAAAAGTTATCTGACTTCTATAATTGTTACTTTCCTGATTTTAGGAGTTGTGATTTATTTTGCCTTCAAAAAAGGGAAAAAATATTTTCACACCACAAGTACAGAGTATAAATTCAAATTAATGGTTTTTCCATTACTTGCTTTTGTGTTGTTTTTTGGAGCACGTTCAAGTTTAACTTCAAAGCGTCCTATAAATGCCAGTAATGCTGTTTTCTCGACAGATCAGCTAACCAATACTTTAGGTTTAAATTCATTTTATACCGTTGCTTTTGCAGCATATTCTATTAAAAATGAAGGAAACACAAAGATGTATGGTAAAATGGATGAAGCCGAAGCGATTGCACGTGTAAAAAAATACATGGTTGCCGGTCCAAATGATTTTACTGATGCTGAAATTCCATTTTTGCATGTACAGCAGCCAGATTCTGTTTTGAAAAAACCTTATAATTTGGTGATTTTCCTGCAGGAAAGTTTAGGCGCAGAATATGTTGGAATCTTAGGCGGAAAACCTTTGACACCAGAATTTGATAAATTATCTAAAGAAGGAACATTATTCACCAATTTATACTGCACAGGAACTAGAAGTGTTCGCGGAATAGAAGCCGTTGTAACAGGGTTTTTACCTTCGCCTTCTGAAAGTGTTGTAAAACTTGGAAACTCACAGCAAGGCTTTTTTACACTTGCCGAGGCTTTAAAACAAAAAGGTTACGATACGAGTTTTATTTACGGAGGAATGGCGAATTTTGACAATATGGCTTCGTTTTTCAACGGAAATGGTTTTCAAGATATTGTAGATCAGGAAGATTTTGAATCTGATGGAAACAAATATGCTTTTAAAGGAACTTGGGGCTATTCTGATGAAGATTTGGTAACCAAAGCCAATCAGTATTTTAAATCAAAAGGAGATAAACCGTTTTTCTCATTAATGTTCTCGACTTCAAATCACGAACCTTTTGAATATCCAGCGGGAAGAATTAAACCTTATGATAAAAAAGCAGCGACGGTAAACAACGCTATGAAATATGCTGATTTCTCAATTGGGAAATTCTTCGAAATGGCTAAAAAAGAAGATTATTTTAAAAATACCATTTTCATCGTTATTGCAGATCACAATACGAGAACTTATGGAAAGAATTTAGTGCCAATAAATAAATTCCATATTCCAGCATTTATTATGGGACCTGGAGTTCCAAAAGGAGCAGTTTATGACAGACTGGCAAGTCAGATTGATATTCCACCTACATTGCTAAGTTATTTAGGGCTTTCTTTTGAAACGCCTATGGTAGGAAGAAATTTAAGCAAACTAGATCCAAAAGTTCAAGGAAGATCTATTATGCAGTTTAATGACATCAACGCATTTAGAGTAGAAAATCAGGTTGTAATCATGCAACCAAATCTAAAACCTTTGCAGTTTGAGATTAAAAATGACACCACTTTAATCCCTGTAAAACTAAACGAGGAATTGGCAAAAGATGCTTTGGCACATGTTATTACAGCGGGGAATTTATATAAGGAGAGTAAGTATAAATTAAGGCGCTAAGATTCTAAGATACTAAGGTTCTAAGTTTTTTATATACTGTCAGTTTGATCAGAGAACTGCAGAGCATTCCGACTTTGCTCAATGTGACAAAACTAGACAATTTCCTAAATTAAAATCTTAGCAACTTAGTATCTTAGTCACTTAGAATCTTTAGAAAAATATAATTTCAATAATTCAGAAGCAGCTGCAAAAGGTGAAATTTCATTTTTTTGCACTGCTTTTTTGCTTTCTTCTAAAAGTGAAATAATTTCTGGCTGATTATAGAAGTTTTGTTTTAATTGTTCGTTGATGGTTTCCATCATCCAGAAATGATTTTGGTCATTTCTTTTTTCGTCGAAAAATCCGCTTTCTTTAGTTAATTCAAAATATTCAGAAATAGTATTCCAAACTTCAGGAATGCCATCTTTTGTCAGTGAACTGCAAGTGGTTACTTTTGGCTGCCAATTTGATTTTTTTGGTGGAAACAAATGTAAAGCACGACTAAACTCTAATTTTGCCTGATTTGCTTTTTTTATATTATCTCCATCCGCTTTATTGATGACAATTGCGTCTGCCATTTCCATAATACCGCGTTTGATACCTTGAAGTTCATCGCCGGCACCAGAAATTTTTAAAAGTAAAAAGAAATCAACCATACTATGAACGGCAGTTTCGCTTTGGCCAACACCAACAGTTTCTATAATAATAGTATCAAAACCTGCAGCTTCGCAAAGAATAATTGTTTCTCTCGTTTTACGCGCGACACCGCCTAAAGTTTCCCCAGAAGCGCTTGGTCTTATAAAAGCATTTTCATCTTTAACCAATTCTTCCATTCGGGTTTTATCTCCTAAAATACTGCCGTGTGAAAGCGAACTGCTTGGGTCGACTGCTAATACGGCTACTTTTTTTCCTAACTCAGTAAGTTGTTTTCCGAAAGCTTCAATAAAAGTACTTTTTCCAACGCCGGGAACACCTGTAATTCCTATTCGGATAGATTTATTCGCATGTTGTAAGCAGCCTTGAACAACTGCACTGGCTTTTTCAAAATGATCTGGATTTGTACTTTCGATTAAAGTTATAGCACGGCTTAAAGAAGTTCTGCTACCATCTAAAATTCCTTTAATTAATTCCTCAGAAGAAGGCTGTTGTCTGCGTTTGCTTTTAATTTGATTGATAGCCGAAACATTGGTGATTTCAGGAGGTGAAATTCCAGCTTTTTCAGTAATGCTGTTCGACTGTTTCTTTAAACTTGACAAAATACTTTTTTAATATTGTAAAAGTACAGAAAACAAAAACAGTTTCAAAAAGTTAGTTTGCCACGAATTGCACGAATTATCACTAATTTGTTATGTTTAAACCGTTGCATTAAAAAAACAATTCGTGAAAATTCGTGTAATTCGTGGCTGAAAAAAAAAATTAATATCCAGCCGTAAATCTAACTTGATGGTGTTTTGGATTTTCTGCTTCATCAGCAATAACAACTGCTAAATCTTCTACAGATAAAATACTTCTTTGCTCGTCGTTAAATACTGGATTTTCTAATCCTAAACGATATTTTCCTGTTCTTCCTGTTGTAATTCCGCCATGCATTTCAAAAGCAGGACTGAAGAATGCCCAGTCTAAATCTTTTTCTTCCTTAATTACATTTAAATAATCTCTTGCAGCCGTAGCTCCTGCATAAAATTCTTTTGGAAAATCTGGAGTATCAACTGCTTGTAAACCTGGAGCGACAAACAAACTTCCGCCTCCGCCAATAGTAATGAAACGTTTAACTCCTGATTTTTTAACTGCTTCCTGAATAGCTTTAGAACCTGCTAAAAAGTCATCATAGATGTTTGGGTTTGTCCAACCTGGATTATATGCGTTAATAATTGTATCGTGGCCTTTTAAAATTTCTGCCAATGCATCTATATTAAAAATATCTGCAGCAACCCAAGTTGCGTTTGCAGTATCTTTTGGAGTTCTTGCAATTGCAGTAATTTCATGTTTTCTATCTGCTAATTCGTTTAAGATTGCTGAGCCAACAAATCCTGTTGCTCCGATAAGTGCGATTTTCATAATATATAAATTTATTTAGTAATAAAAAATGTTACAGTTTTGGTTAAAAAAATAGTTTTTAAAATTGATTCGAAAAATCTTCCAATGAAATACCTTCCAGCTGTGTGCTAACTTTTTGGTTCATTTCGCTGTATAAAGCTTCCAGATGCTGATTGATGTTTTTTCCAACAGGACAATCAGGATTCGGCTGATTTTTAGCAAAACCTAAACCAATAGTCTCAAAGGTCATTTCGAATATTTGTTTTAAAGTCAGTTCAGCAGCATTAACCGCCAATTTTGTTCCGCCATTTTTTCCTTCTTTGCTTTCTACAACATGATGAGCTTTTAGGTTGGCAATTTCTTTTCGAACCAAAACAGGATTTAAATTAATACTTCCTGCAATAAACTCAGATGACAAAAAATCATTTGGGAATTTATGGAGCAAAGTAAGAATGTGAATCGTTATGGCAAATTTACCTGAAATCATACTGTAATAAAATATGTTACAAATATAAGTGGCTTTTTTGAAATAAAAAAAGTTTTAACTAAAAATTAATTTTTGGTACTTAAAAGTCACTTAACCAGTTAAAAACAAAAAAGATGCACATCATTAAATTGAATGATGCGCATTTTCCTGATTGACTATTTTGATTTTTGATTATTCCTAATAGAAGAAAAATATACCCAAAGTATAAAAAGAAGTTGCATTGGTATTCTAAGCCATAAATAGGAAAGGCCTTTGCCTGTATGGTCTGCAGTTTGTAAATTGATATTATTACTAGCCGCATAAATGTTAGCCGGAAGTAGCAGTATAAAAAATAAAATAAGTAAATTTCCGGTAAGGAATTTGGTACTTGGCAATAAGAGTCCAATTGCAGCGACTAATTCTATAATTCCTGTAGCCAGTACAATGGCGTTTGCCCAAGGTAAAAAAGAAATCATCATTGCCATTCCTTTCGTAAAGGCAAAATGACCTATAGCTGTAAATACTAGCATAATTGCCATGGCAACCCTTCCTGAGAATGATAGTTCAAGTCGTTTGGTTGTAAGCCAGATAATAAGTAGAGTTGCAGTAAAAGCACCAAATAATACAATTAAGGTTTCCATATCTTTTTGTTTTTATTATACAAAATTGCACAGTAAAGAAACCTAAAACAATGAACCTGGGTTAAGAAATGCGCTTTCTAATTCGGCTTAAAGCTTGTGGAGTAATACCGATATAAGAAGCAAGGTATTTTTGAGGTATTTTTTGAATTAATTGAGGTTGCTCAGTAAATAAATTAAGGTATCGCTGTTCTGCAGAATCATTTAGTAACGACAATTCTCTTTTTGATTTTTTAAGAAATAATACTTCGCTTGCCAAACGGCCGATAGTATTACCGATTTCGGTTTTGGCATAAATATACTGAAGATCATTATAAGAGAGACGCCATAATATAGTATCTGCAAGAGTTTCAATAGTATAATTTACGGGTAATCGGGTAATAAAGGAGTCGTAACCGCTTGTAAATTCGCCATCAAATACAAAAGTAAAAGTAAGATCTTTATTTTCTGAAGGAATGTAATATCTAACGATTCCTTTTTCTATAAAGGAAAGGTAACTTTCAACGTGGCCAATATGGAGAATTGCCGTTTTCTTTGAAAATTCCTGACGGATAAGTTTTGACGAAAAGATATTCCAGTCTTCATCAGAAAGTTTTACCATTCGTTCCAAATTGTCTCGTATTTGCTGCATTACTTTTTTTAATATTAAAAGTAACAAAAAACTTAATGAAGTGCTATAATTTGTTCAGCATCGCAATTTATAAATTCCTATTTTTGTGCGTAAGCCCTGATATGAACAACTTTATATTAATATTTCTTTTTCTTTCGCTAGGTTTAGTTTTACAACACGTAAAACAATTTCCTACTCATATCTATAAGACACTTAATAAAATTGTTATTTATTTCTGTCTCCCTGCGATCACCTTATATCACATTCCGAAAATAAAATGGAGCAGTGAACTTTTGTTTCCAATAGGAGCAGGGTGGATTACTTATTTATTAGCCTTTGTGTTTTTTCATTTTTTAGGAAGAAGAAATGGCTGGTCTAATAAATTAATTGGGTGTTTGATTTTAACTGCTGGATTGAGTAATAGCTCTTTTCTTGGTTATCCAATTATTGAAGCTTTATTTGGAAAAAAAGGATTAGAAACGGCAGTGTTGGTCGATCAGCCTGGAACTTTTGTCGTTGTATCGACTCTTGGTGTGTTTACAGCAGCTTTTTATTCTAAAGGAAGCCCAAACGCTTTGGGAATTTTGAAAAAAATAATTCTGTTTCCGCCTTTTATCATGTTTGTTATATCATGTTTGATGAACATTTTCCAATTTGATTTAAATGAAAATATTCAATCACTGTTATTGAAAATAGGCAGTTTAGTAACGCCTTTAGCTTTGCTTTCTGTTGGTCTCCAATTAACTTTTGATCGAAAAAGCCAGCATTGGAAATTCTTGAGACTAGGACTTTTTTTTAAGTTAATTTTAGTTCCTTTCATAATCTTTGTACTATATGTTTTTATTTTTAATCAACGCTCTGAAGTTATAAAAATCACCTTAATAGAAACTGCTATGGCTCCAATGATTACGGGTGCTATTTTAGCTTCAACTTATGGTTTAAAGCCCAAATTAAGCAGTATGATGATCGGTTTCGGAATTCCAATTTCATTTGTAACTCTTGCTGTTTGGTACTTCGTTTTAAGTTTTATTTAGCTTAAAATAGTAATTATATCGAGGAAGTAGAATTTTAACTTTTTTTTAATTCTATGTTGTTTTCTCAATGTATTTTTTAGTTAATTTTAGAGGAACTAAAAAAATTAAATTATGTCAACATTAAGATTAGGCGATATAGCTCCAGATTTCCATGCAGAAACCACACAGGGACCAATTAATTTTCATGAATGGCTGGGAGATTCTTGGGGTGTATTATTTTCGCATCCAGCAGATTTTACTCCTGTTTGTACAACTGAATTAGGAACTGTAGCGAATTATGTTCCTGAATTTACTAAAAGAAATACGAAAGTTATTGCTTTGAGTGTAGATGGTTTGGAGTCGCACAAAGAGTGGATTAAAGATATCAACGAGACTCAAAATACAGAAGTTAATTTCCCTATCATTGCCGATGAAGATAAAAAAGTAGCTAATTTATACGATATGCTTCATCCAAATGCGAGCGATAAATTTACAGTACGTTCTGTTTTTGTTATCGGTCCAGATAAAAAAATCAAATTGACTTTAACGTATCCAGCTTCTACAGGAAGAAATTTTGATGAATTACTTCGTGTAATTGATAGCTTACAATTGACAGCAAACTACAGCGTTGCAACTCCTGCAAACTGGAAAGATGGAGAAGATGTAGTAATTGCACCTGCAATTCCAGACAGCGACATTCCAGCGAAATTCCCAAAAGGACATACACCAATTAAACCTTATCTGCGTTTGACACCACAGCCGAATAAGTAATTTTTGAGGTTCAAAGTGGCAGAGGTTCAAAGGCACAAAGGTTACAAAAAAAACGATATTTTCAATTTTTGAAAATATCGTTTTTTTTTAGTCCTAACAGAATTATATCTTAACTATTCCTCTTGAAAAACCTTTGATCCTTTGTATCTCTGCCTCTTTGAACCTAAAAAAAAAAACTATTTCACCGCTAATAAATCAGTCATTCTTTTTTTGTCACCAACGACCCAGAGAATATCGTTTTTCTCTAAGATTAAACTAGATTCTGGATTTAGGATACGATTTCCGTTTCGTTCGATTCCCACAACCATCCCGTCGGTTTTTGCTCTAAATTGCCCGATGCTTTTTTGAATGAATTCTTCCTGAGAAACTTCGAGCTGACGTAGTACAATATTAGTTTCTTCCACTTTTCCAGGTGCCTCAGTTTCATTCTGAGTTAAAAATTTAGTGAATTCAACAATTTGAGCATCTGTTCCAATTACGCAGATTTCATCTCCAGGAAATAGGCGTTCATTTTTTGTTGGAATTGGTATAGTAACTTCGCCTCTTTTGATATAGGCTATATTAATTCCTAATTGTTCCCTAATTTTTAATTCCTGTAACGTTTTACCAACTAAATTAGATTCTTTTTTAATTTCAAAAAAAGACATGTGACCGTCCCACGGCATTAAATTGGCATATCTTCTGTCGATTTTTTTGTTTTCGCGGTCATTAAGATTTTTCAAAAAGTGATTTTCAATTCTATGGTATTGTTCGTTCAGTTTTTTAGGGAAAATTTGATAGGCAGCAATAGCGATAATCAGCGCAACAAATGCTACTAAAGGAGAGAAGAAAATATTCAATAAAAATCCAACAAAAAATAATCCAAGGCTCATTCTAATTAAAATCAGCATTAAAAGGGCTCCACGATATTTTCGTTCTTCCCAAAGTATTTCTACTTCTTCTACTTTAACGCGTCGAAGCGAGAGAGCCCATAAAAACGGCGCAATTATCACCAATGTTAGTAAGGCAGCTAAAGTATTTCCGAATCTAGTATCGGCTACTAACGGCGCTACAAATCGAGATGACAATAAAATAATAGCCGCAATAATTATAGTATGAAGAATAATTTGAGTGATTGAAGACCGCAATACAATCTGCCAAGTACTGACCGACTTAATTGCCTGCGCATTTACACTGTAGCGGTTGATGTTTTTAACCCATTTTTTTGGCATTTTTGATTCTAAAAATTGAGCAAATGTTTCAGAATATTTGATTAAGAATGGAGTTGTAAAAGTTGTAACTGCCGATACTGCCACAATAATTGGGTACAAGAAATCGCTTGTTACTTTCAAAGTCATACCTAGCGTGGCAATAATAAATGAAAACTCTCCAATTTGCGCCAGACTCATTCCCGTTTGAACAGATTGTTTAAGAGGCTGACCAGAAATTAACGCTCCAATAGATGAACTAAATGCTTTTCCGAAAATAGTTATCAGTGTAATTAAAGCCACAGGAAGTGCATAAGTCACTAAAGTTCCCGGATTAATCAACATTCCTACGGATACAAAGAAAACCGCGCCAAATAAATCTTTTACAGGCTGAATTAAATGTTCGATTTTTTCTGCCATTGTAGTTTCAGCAATAATAGAACCCATGATAAATGCGCCTAAAGCTGGAGAAAAACCAACATTTGCAGCAAAAATAACCATCATTAAACAAAGTGCCAATGAAATTATCAAGAGCATTTCGTCTGTCATAAGATGTTTGGCTTTTTTAAAGATAGTTGGAATAATAAAAATTCCGCCTAAAAACCATATAATTAAAAAGAAAATCAATTTTAAAACCGATTGTAATAATTCACCTCCCGAAACTTGGTCGCTTACCGCAATGGTTGATAATAAAACAAGCATTAAAATAGCTACAATATCTTCCACGATTAAAGCTCCAAATACAATGCCGACGAACTTTTTACCTTTTACTCCCAATTCATCAAAAGCCCTGATAATAATAGTTGTAGACGAAATCGAAAGTGTTGCACCTAGAAAAATACTGTCCATTTTTCCCCAGCCCATCCACTGGCCAACACAGTAACCAATCAGCGTCATAAACATAATCTGGGTTATAGCGGTGATAGAAGATGTTCCGCCAACTTTCATTAGTTTCTTAAAACTAAACTCAAGTCCTAAACTAAAAAGTAAAAATATAACCCCGATTTCTGCCCATACTTCGACACTCTTCATATCGGTTATTGAAGGGAAAAAATCAAAATGGTTTCCAGCTAAAAATCCTGCAATCAGGTATCCTAAAACTAGAGGTTGTTTCATTTTTTTAAATAATAAAACGGCAATTCCAGCAGTCATAAGGATTAATCCTAAATCACTAATTAAAGGTTGTAGGTGATGTGTACTTTCGGCCGCGGCATTTAATGCAATCATATTAAAATGTGGTATTTTTTTAAGGAGCTGATCCAGCTTTTCATTACAAGCTTTTGTTCAAAAATGCCTATTTTTTTAACAGTTACAGGAGCTTCCGTTGGTCGCTCTGTACCTGCAAAAAAAATATGGCTTTTTTCACAGTTAAAGGCTTTTCATTTCAATCTGGGCTAAACTCTGATTTAAATAAAAAAAGCTATCTCGATAAAGATAGCTTTTTTTGGTAAAATATTTTGAATTTTCTTTAGATTCCTGTGTAATTACTAGGTGTTATCTGCATTAATTCAGCCCTAACCGCATCAGAAACTTCCAAATTAGCAATAAAATTATGAATTGCATTTTTGTCAATAGCTTCATTTGTTCTAGTCAAACCTTTAAGAGCTTCATACGGATTTGGGTAAGCTTCGCGGCGTAAAATTGTCTGAATTGCCTCAGCAACTACTGCCCAGTTTTTTTCTAAATCTTCAGCAAATTTACCTCCATTTAAAAGTAATTTATTTAAACCTTTCAAAGTAGCTTCAAAAGCGATAATTGTATGTCCAAAAGGAACTCCAACATTGCGTAAAACTGTACTATCAGTTAAATCACGCTGTAATCTTGAAATCGGTAATTTTGCAGATAAATGTTCAAAAATAGCATTTGCAATTCCTAAATTCCCTTCAGAATTTTCAAAATCAATCGGATTTACTTTGTGCGGCATTGCAGAAGAACCAATTTCTCCAGCTTTGATTTTTTGTTTGAAATAATCCATCGAAACATACGTCCAAATATCGCGGTCTAAATCGATGATAATTGTGTTGATTCTTTTTAAAGCATCAAAGAAAGCAGCGAAATGATCGTAATGTTCAATTTGAGTAGTTGGAAAAGAATGCTGTAAACCAAGATTAGTCTCAACAAATTTATTTCCAAATTGTTTCCAGTCAATCTGCGGGTAAGCCACATGATGTGCATTGAAATTTCCTGTCGCACCGCCAAATTTAGCTGCAAACGGAATATTGAATAACAAACGCATCTGCTCTTCTAAACGTTCTACAAAAACCAAAAGTTCTTTTCCTAAACGGGTAGGAGAGGCAGGTTGTCCGTGCGTGCGTGCCAGCATCGGAATGTCCTTCCATTCAACGCTTAATTCCTTTAATTTAGAAATTACGGCAATTAAAGTTGGCATATAAACCTGCTCAAACGCTTCTTTTGTAGAAAGCGGAATAGCAGTATTATTAATATCTTGAGATGTTAATCCGAAGTGAATGAACTCTTTGTGTTGAGATAAACCTAATTTTTCAAAAGCATCTTTTATGAAGTACTCAACTGCTTTTACATCGTGGTTGGTTACTTTCTCTGTTTCCTTAATCCAAAGTGCATCTTCTGT
The DNA here is from genome assembly GCF_030818825.1 of Flavobacterium sp. SORGH_AS_0622. Lineage (NCBI taxonomy): Bacteria > Pseudomonadati > Bacteroidota > Flavobacteriia > Flavobacteriales > Flavobacteriaceae > Flavobacterium > Flavobacterium sp. SORGH_AS_0622. The sequence goes on along the minus strand of NZ_JAUTAX010000001.1, from coordinate 4,080,185 downwards.
AGAAAAGTTTTTGTAGATATTTCTTAAGCTGTCAAATAAACCTGAATCAATACCTTTTAATTGTGGTAAAGGAATTTCGCATAAAGCAATGAAGTATTCTACTTCAACTAATACACGATATTTTATTAAAGCTTCTTCAGAGAAAAAAGGGGCTAAATTTTGGGTTTTATTTCTATATCTTCCGTCAATTGGCGATATAGCATTCAGTTCGTTTAGAGTAGTCATTGTTATGTTGTTTTTCGAAAGGTGCAAATATAAACAGAATTTGCGGATTTAAAGTAATCAGAAAGTCAATTGAATAAATTTAAAAAGGGAGAAAAGAGAACATAACACAAATTTCACGAATTACCACGGATTTTTTGGCTGCTTGATAGATAATGCAAAAGATTCATGTCAATTAGTGAAATTTGTGTCAATAAATTATGTGTTTAAATTGATTTTAATCGCTCTCTTAAATCTGCAACTCCTTCTGAAGCAAATTTGGCAATCGTTTCAACTTTGTTGCGAATATTCGGAATTGAAATTGGCTTTGGATCAATATAAAAAACTGGAGTTGTACTTGGAACATACGAAATTAAGCCCGCAGCAGGATAAACCTGAAGGGAAGTTCCAATTACAGCAAAATAATCTGCGGTTTCAGTTATATCAATAGCTTCTTCGAGAGCAGGAACTTCTTCGCCAAACCAAACAATATGAGGTCTGAGCTGATGTCCGTTTGCATCAAAATCTCCTGTTTTTAAATCTTCAGTCCAATCTAGAATTAGATTTTTATTTTGAATACTTCTCACTTTTAGCAATTCGCCATGTAAATGAAGCACTTTTGTACTTCCAGCACGTTCATGTAAATCGTCAACATTTTGAGTGATAATATAAACATCAAAATCTTTTTCCAATTCAGCCAGAATAATATGGCCTAAATTTGGATTCACTTCTTTTAACTGCTGACGGCGTTTATTGTAAAAATCTAAAACTAATTCCTGATTTTTATACCAGCCTTCAGGAGTTGCAACTTCCATTACGTCATGTCCTTCCCACAAACCGTCACTGTCACGAAATGTTTTAATGCCGCTTTCTGCGCTGATTCCAGCTCCTGTTAAGACTACAAGTTTCTTTTTCATTTTTAAGGAGATTTTTTGATTCTCATTCAAAGATAATCAAATGAGAAATTTTTCAAATGAAATGGTTATTTTAGCGCGCTATTAAATTCAAAACATTTGAAAACGGAACTTAAGATTAAAATTCAAAGAAGTTTTTTAGATAATTATAAAAGAGATTTACATCTTCATCCTGATTTTATTAGCTTTGAAAACAAAGATTTAGTTGGAAGTGGAATCACATCTTTCAAAACAGATGAAATAAAAGAGTTTCGTTATGGTGTAACCTTGTATCAATATGATATTGTTTTCGGTCGTGATTTTCAGATTTTTATCAAAAATTTCAATGATGAAGTATTGAAGATTAATTTTAAAAGTTACTTTGGAATTAAAAAAAGTGAATACACTAAGATCTATGCTGAAATAATTAATACTGTTTGGGATTTATATTTTAAGCAAAAAGTAATTTTATTTATTAAAGCTTTTGAAGTGGGTGAGTCGTTTACTATTGGAGATGTTGATATTAATTCAGACGGTGTACTAATTACAATTTCAAAACTTTTGAAGCAAGAAAAGAAACTAATTAATTGGAAAGATATAGGAATTAGAAAATATACTACGTATGTTTCTATTTACTCACGAGAAAATCCATTAGATTTTAATCGTGGTTATTCCTATAAAGAAGATTGGAATACTTTTGTTTTATATGAAGTAATTCGCAATATATTGGAAAATAAAAATATTAATAATGATTGATTTAGATTACCTCGCATTTCTAGAAAATATCTTAACGGATAATAGAAAAAGCAATTTTTTGAAAGTTTTAGAAAACCGTACGAAGCATTTTACAGTTGCGGTAGAAGATGTTTTCCAGATGCATAATACAAGTGCAGTAATGCGAAGCTGCGAAGTTTTTGGAATTCAGGAATTGAACGTAATTGAACAGCGTTTCGGAAAAAGAATTGATAAAGAAATTGCTTTGGGCGCTCAAAAATGGGTAGATATCAATCGGTTTGATTCGGTTTCAGGATGTCTTTCTGATTTAAAAAGCAAAGGTTACCAGATCATTGCTACTACACCTCACGAAAACGACTGCATGCTGGAAGATTTTGATATTACAAAACCAAGTGCTTTATTTTTTGGAACAGAAAAAGAAGGTCTGTCAAAAGAAATAATGGACAATGCCGATGGTTTCTTAAAAATACCAATGGTTGGTTTTACGGAAAGTTTAAATATTTCAGTTTCGGCAGCTATTGTCATTCAAAATTTGACGAATAGATTAAGAAGATCAGATATTGATTGGAAATTGACCGAAGAAGAAATTTTAGTAAAACGTCTGGATTGGGCTAAAAATTCTATTAAAGATATTAAACGAATTGAAGCGCGTTATTATCTGGAAAATCCGAGATAAAAAAGTCGCAGTTTACAGTTTCAGTCTTCAGTTTTGAGATGTTTAATTTAAAATATAAACGCTTAAAAAATAAAAAACCGACAGTTTTCGCTGTCGGTTTTTTTATGGAATTTGAAGTATCAGTGTAAACTGTAAACAGTACTGAGACTGTAAACTGCGACTGAATACTTAGAATTTATTCATTTACAATAACCCAAGTTCCAGCAGCTAAAAGACTTTCTGCTTTTTTGAATTTCATTGTTTCTGTTTTACCAGTTGCAACTTCTTGAACTGTTACAGTATCGTTACGATTGATTTTTGGCATATCTCTCACGATAGTTTCAGTAACTTGACGTTGTTGTGTTTCTCCAGCTTCGCGATTAATATTTTCGCTGTTTGGAATTTCGTCTTTAGTTAATTGTAAATTTTCTTTTTGACGAATTTCTCTTGCTTCATGAATTTCAGGAGCGTTTTGAGCAGGTAAATCACCTTTGAATAAGAATGAAATAACTTCTTTATTAACGTTGTCTAACATTGATCTAAACAAGTTAAAAGCTTCTAATTTATAAATAAGCAATGGATCTTTTTGTTCGTGAACAGCCAATTGAACAGATTGTTTCAACTCGTCCATTTTGCGTAAGTGTTTTTTCCAAGCTTCATCAACGATAGAAAGTGTGATGTTTTTCTCGAAATCAGCAATTAATTGAGCACCTTCACTGTCGTACGCTTTTTTCAAGTCAGTAACCACATTCAAAGTTTTGATTCCGTCTGTAAAAGGAACTACAATTCTTTCGAAATGATTGTTTGGTTCTTCATAAACACCTTTAATGATTGGGAAAGCTTCTCTAGCGCTTCTTTCAGTTTTTTCTGTGTAGAATGCTAAAGCTTCTTTGTAAACTTTTCCAGTGATTTCAATATCAGATGATTTCAAGAAATCTGCTTCTGAAATTGGAGATGTAATTCCGAAATAACGAATTAAATCAAAATCAAATCCTTTGAAATCATTTGCCACTTTATTATTACTTACGATTAATTCGCAAGTGTCATAAAGCATATTAGCGATATCCAGTTTCAAACGCTCTCCAAATAAAGCGTGGCGACGACGTTTGTAAACTACTTCACGCTGTGAGTTCATAACGTCATCATATTCCAATAAACGTTTACGAACACCAAAGTTGTTTTCTTCTACTTTTTTCTGAGCACGTTCGATAGATTTGGTCATCATAGAATGCTGAATAACTTCACCTTCTTTAAGTCCCATTCTGTCCATTACTTTAGCAACTCTTTCAGAACCGAATAAACGCATTAAGTTATCTTCTAGAGAAACATAAAATTGAGAACTTCCTGGATCTCCCTGACGTCCTGCACGACCACGTAACTGTCTGTCTACACGACGAGAATCATGACGCTCTGTACCCACGATTGCTAAACCTCCGGCAGCTTTTACTTCTGGAGATAATTTAATATCGGTACCACGACCAGCCATGTTTGTTGCAATAGTTACAACTCCGGCTTTACCTGCTTCTTCAACGATTTGTGCCTCTTGTTTGTGCATTTTAGCATTCAAAACGTTATGAGTAACGCCTCTCATTTTCAGCATTCGGCTTAATAATTCTGAAATCTCTACAGAAGTTGTTCCAATCAAAACTGGTCTTCCAGCGTTTGATAATTCAGTAACGTCTTCAATAACAGCGTTGAATTTCTCACGTGTTGTTTTGTAGATATAATCTTCTTTGTCATGTCTAGCAATCGGACGGTTGGTTGGGATTTCAACAACATCCAATTTATAAATCTGCCATAACTCGCCAGCTTCTGTAACTGCTGTACCCGTCATACCACCTAATTTGCTGTACATTCTGAAATAATTCTGTAATGTAACGGTAGCAAAAGTTTGTGTAGCAGCTTCGATTTTTACATTTTCTTTAGCTTCGATCGCTTGGTGTAAACCGTCAGAATAACGACGTCCATCCATGATACGACCTGTCTGCTCATCGACAATCATAATTTTGTTGTCCATGATAACGTATTCTACATCTTTTTCAAATAAAGCGTATGCTTTTAAAAGCTGAGTAAGAGTATGAATACGCTCGCTTTTTACACCAAAATCTTGGAATAATCTTTCTTTAGCTTCAGCTTCAGAATCTTTATCAAGTTTTTGTTTTTCAATAGCAGCAATTTCTGTTCCGATGTCTGGTAAAACGAAGAAATCTGCATCAGTATCTCCAGAAAGGTATTTAATACCATTATCTGTTAATTCAACTTGATTGTTTTTTTCTTCAATCACAAAATACAAAGCTTCGTCAACTTTGTGCATTTCGCGATTGTTGTCCTGCATATATTGATTTTCAGTTTTTTGAAGTAATTGTTTAATTCCTTCTTCACTCAAAAATTTAATTAATGCTTTATTTTTAGGTAAACTTCTGTAAGCTCTTAATAATAAGAAACCACCTTCTTTAGTATTTCCTTCTCTGATTAATTTTTTAGCTTCTGCTAAGAAACCATTTGCTAACTGACGTTGTTGTGCAACTAAGTTCTCGATTTTTGGTTTCAATTCGTTAAATTCATGACGATCTCCTTGCGGAACTGGTCCTGAAATAATAAGCGGTGTTCTAGCATCATCAATTAATACAGAATCGACCTCGTCGACAATTGCATAATTGTGTTTTCTCTGCACTAAATCGCTAGGCGAATGTGCCATGTTATCTCTTAAGTAGTCAAAACCAAATTCATTGTTGGTTCCGTAAGTGATATCTGCATCATAAGCTTTTTTTCTAGCTTCTGTACTTGGCTGGTGATTATCGATACAATCAACAGTTAAACCGTGAAATTCGAATAAAGGTGCTTTCCATGTGCTATCACGTTTTGCTAAGTAGTCATTCACCGTTACTAAGTGAACTCCGTTTCCTGTCAAAGCATTTAAGTAAAGTGGAAGTGTAGCAACCAAAGTTTTACCTTCACCTGTCTGCATTTCGGCAACTTTACCTTCGTGCAATACCATACCACCAATTAACTGAACGTCATAGTGAATCATGTCCCAAGTGATATCTTTTCCAGCTGCATTCCATTTGTTAGCCCAAATTGCTTTTTCACCATCTATGGTAATGTATGGTTTTGTTGCTGAAAATTCGCGGTCTCTTGGAGTTGCAGTAACTTCAATATGTGAATTATCTTTAAAACGACGAGCCGTTTCTTTAACAACAGAAAAAGCTTCCGGAAGAATTTCCATTAAAGTTTTCTCAGAGATTTCATAGGCTTCTTTTTCAAGAGCATCTATTGCATCATAAATATCTTCTCTTTTGTCGATGTCTTCGATGTTTTCTACTTCCGCTTTAAGTGCAGCAATTTTAGCATCTTTTTCTGCTCTAGCTTCTTTTATTCTATCTTTAAAATATACGGTTCTCCCTCTTAATTCGTCATTAGATAGACTCATTAAGGTAGTTTCGAATGTTTTAATTTTGTTTAAGTAAGGTTGTAAAGCTTTGACATCTTTCTGTGATTTATCACCTACAAAGACTTTAATAATACTGTTTATGAAACTCATGATTTATTGTATTTCTTTATTGTTTTAAATATGTATTTGAACCAAAAAAAAAGCCTCTGTGATGAGACTTTTTCCTTTGGTTTATTTTTTTAATATTCATCCTCATTCCAAAGATAATCTTCGTCTGTTGGATAATCAGGCCAAATTTCTTCCATTGATTCATATATCTCGCCTTCGTCTTCTATTGATTGAAGGTTTTCTACCACCTCTAATGGAGCACCAGCTCTAATAGCGTAGTCTATAAGTTCATCTTTGTTAGCAGGCCATGGCGCATCACTTAAATAAGATGCTAATTCTAATGTCCAATACATCTGTTATCTGTTTAGTTTGTGCAAAAATAAATTTTTTACTGAAAAAGACAAGTAAATTTTGATTTATTTTAATAAAATTTAAGAACGTCTCTTGTTAAATTCCAAAAAACAAATTTCAAATTCCAAAAAATGGGCTTGAAAGCCTACTCTTTAATCACCATATTGTAATATTAGATGATAATTTTGTCATTTGTAAATTCAAAGAATTTTGTTTTTTTTCTTTGGAATTTGGAATTTAAAAATTTGGAATTTTAGAAAATTTATTTCCTAGGTATCCATTTCACTTCCTCCGCTTTTAAATCAGACGACAACTTCCGTGCCAAGACAAAAAGATAGTCAGAAAGTCGGTTTAAGTATTGAATTGCTATTTCTGGTACATGCTCATTGTGGCTTAAATGAACAGCTAAACGTTCTGCTCTACGGCAAATACAACGTGCAATATGACAATGTGACACAGTTGGATGACCGCCTGGTAAAACAAAGTGAGTCATTGGCGGAAGACTTTCGTCCATTTTATCAATTTCTTTTTCTAATAATTCTATATCAGAATCAATTATTCCTAAATTTTTTAATCTCAGCTCACCATTCTTCAAAACTTCTTTTTCTTGCGGCGTTGCCAAAATGGCACCAACAGTAAAAAGACGATCCTGAATTTCTATTAAAACTGTTTTATAATTTGAGTCAATTTCTTGGTCGCGAATAAGTCCTATATAGGAATTCAATTCATCAACAGTTCCGTAGCTGTCAATTCGAATGTGGTCTTTTGGTACACGAGTCCCTCCAAAAAGAGCTGTTGTTCCTTTATCGCCGGTTTTGGTGTATACTTTCATTTTTTTTATTGTAGATTGTAGATTTCTGATTTTAGATTAACCTATATATCTTTTATGATTCTATTGTAGTTCTTTCTGGAAACTGTTCTTTATTTTGAACACTTAAAACTGCTAGTCTTTGAGCAGCTCTTTTAAAATAAAAAGCATTAGAAATTTGTGGATCATTTACAGGTTGTAAATCTAGAATTTTTTGATGAATTTTGTTAAACTCTATTTTTCCCAATATAATTTCGTTTGGACCATATTGATATACTACCTTGTTTTTATCTTCATATTCCTTAATCATCACAATAAATACTGCCATTACAATTATTTAGTTGTATCACTTTCAATTAGTCCGTCACGTAGACGAATTACACGATGCGCATAAGCCGCAATATCTTCTTCGTGAGTTACTAGAATTACCGTATTTCCCTGTTCGTGGATATCTCCAAATAATTTCATGATTTCTACAGAAGTCTTACTATCTAAGTTTCCTGTGGGCTCATCGGCCAAAATAATCGAAGGTTTATTGACTAAAGCTCTGGCTACAGCGACACGCTGGCGTTGTCCTCCAGAAAGCTGATTTGGCTGGTGATCCATTCTATCTGCTAAATTCACTTGTTTTAGAACTTCGGTTGCTCGTGCAATTCGATCAGATTTGCCGTAGCCGGCATAAATCATAGGAAGTGCAACATTATCAAGAGCTGTTGTTCTTGGAAGTAAATTAAATGTCTGAAATACAAAACCAATTTCTTTATTTCTGATTTCGGCTAATTCATCATCTCTCATTTGGCTGACATCTTTTCCATTTAATATATAATGTCCAGAAGTCGGTGTATCTAAGCAGCCTAATAAATTCATTAATGTAGATTTTCCAGATCCAGAAGGCCCCATTAAAGCAACATATTCTCCTTTTTTTATTTCTAGATCTATTCCTTTTAATACATATACAATTTCGTTACCTAAAACAAAATTTCGTTTGATGTCCGTTATCTTAATTAATGGTTCAGCCATTTCTTTTTACAATTTTGGATTTAAAAGTACAAAACACTTTTGAATTAAAGAGATAAGTAGCTTATAATTGGTTTTTGTTACAAATGGATCTTTTCTTATATAGTGATATTATATTTTAAACTGTTACGTAATTTTTATATTACTTTATATAATTGTCATTATTTTTTATTTTTTACAGATTTAATATATTTTTAATATTAAAAATATGGTAATAATGTAATTTATGGGGTTTTGTTTTGGGTATCTTTGAAATGTAATTAATTAAATAATCAACATTATGAAGAATATTAAAATAACTGCAGTAATTGCATTAATGGCGTTAGGTTTTACGTCATGTAAAGATGAGAAACAAGAAAAAGCACAGCGAACAATTGACTCTTATGTAACCTACGTAGATTCGGTTAAAAATGTTAAAGCCGAAGATTTAAAAGAAAATTGGAATGCTGTAGAAGCAGAATATGACAGAAGAGCGGCAGAGGCTAGTTTAGCTTTAGCAGATATTAAAGACAACGCTGCTCAAACTGAAAAAATAAATACAAGTAAAGCAAAATACGAGGACTTTAAAAATGAAATGACTACCCTTTTGGCCCCGCCAGCTCCAAGTCCTAAACAACAATTGAGAAATGCTTTATTTGGTGAAGGAAAAATTGGAGACGATATGAGTTTTAGCTGGGTTAACGCTCAGAATATTCACAGCGTTTACCAACAATTTGTACATACAGTTGAAAACAATAAAGATAGTTATTCTAGAGAAGACTGGGATGAAATTAAATTATTGTATGAAGCACTTGACAGCAGAAAAAATACTGTTGAAAAAGAAGGACTTTCGTCTGAAGATAACAGAAAAATTGCTGGTTTAAAAATCAAATTTGCACCAATGTACACTGTTAACAGAATGGGAGCAAAATCTGAAGAGAATAAAGAAGCAAAAAAATAAAAAATATTTTTTTGAATTAGTATAAAAAAAGGCAATCAGAGATGATTGCCTTTTTTTATTTATGCTCTTATTATAAAGTGTTCTTTTTCCTGTTCACGTCTAAAGAAAACAAATCCCCATTGGAAAGTATCTATTGTTACTTTTACCTTTGGATGATTTTTTATAATCTCCCAGGTTTCCTCCATTTCTGGAGACCAATGAATATCATCAAAAATCCAAACAGAATCATTGTCAATCGTTGGTAATAAAAGTTCAAAATAGGTTAAAGTCGCTTTTTTTGAATGATTACCATCAAAATAGATCAGATTGTAAGTTGTTGATTGTAGATTTTCGGAAATTAAAAAAGATTCAAATTCAGAAATTATATTTTCAACATTTGTACAATCGAATTCATTCAGTTGATTTTTGGCAATATTTGCTGTATTCGGACAACCTTCTATCGTTATTACTTTTGCTTTGGGATTTCCTAAAGCTAAAGCAGAAGTTGCCAAGCCAAGTGATGTTCCTATCTCCAGAATATTTTTAGGTTGAAAATAATTAGATACTCGAAACAATAATTCGGCACGTTTAGGTGAAATTCCCGCTGTTTTAGCAATTTTCGAAATTTGTCTTTTGTTTGATTTAAAAACTTTAGAGCCTGCTCCAAAATCAGTTACTTCAATGAAACTTTTATTACTGAGAAGTGATTTTCGATATTTTTTCAGAATTGAATATTCTGGCTTTTGTTTCTTATCATAAAAACATTTTGTCAGTAAACTAAAAACAAAAGGCGAGTGAACCGCATGTTCGTTTTTAGAATTCCACAAAAATTTTAGATAAGATTTTATTTGAAAGAGCATTATTTTTCTAATAGTTCTTAAAATGGCATTAGTTTACTGCAATAATCTTTACATCAAACACAAGTACAGATCCTCCAGGAATTCCTCTGTCAGTATAACTTCCATATCCTAGGTGAGACGGTATTAGTAAAACACCACTACCACCTTCTTTAAAAAATGGAATTCCTTCCTGCCAGCCTAGTATTACACGATTTAAAGGAAAAGTTGATCCAGAAATTGGGCTTTGATCAAAAGTAGTTCCGCTTGTGTAATAACCTTTATAAACTACTGTAACTGTAGATGCTGTTGTTGGTTGTTTTCCTGTTCCTTCTTCATTAACAATATAATACAATCCTGAGCTTGTTCTCTTTGCAGTTAAGTTATTTTTTGCTAAATAATCTGTGATTTCTTTTTCATTTTCGGCCGTAAAATCTTTAGGCTTTATCAAGTCATCAGAACTAGAGCAGGAAACAAAAAGTGTTAAAGTGAATAATGCAGTTAATAATTTTTTCATGTGGTATTTATTTTTAAAGTCGTAAATATATAAAAATTAGATTTCAGTCTCAGTTTAAAACCTGAAACCTGAAAACTAAAAATTACCCTTCAATCTTTGCCGAAAGCTCAAACCAGCGTTCTTCTTTTGCGTCTATTTTCTTTATGATATTTTGCAATTCATTTGCTTTCTTTTCAATATCAGCATCGGCAACTTTTCCGTCAGAGAATAACTGTTCAATTTTAGTTTTTTCGATTTCTAAATCTTTGATTTCTCTTTCGATTTTTTGATATTCTTTTTGCTCGTTAAAGCTTAAATTTCCTGTAGGATTGTTTTGTTTCCAATCTTTCTTTTCGGCTTTGTTTTCTTCTTTTTGAGCAACGTCGGCACTGTCTTCATAAGCTCTAAAATCAGAGTAGTTTCCTGGGAAATTCTCAATTTCACCTTGTCCTCTAAATACAAATAAGTGATCGACAATTTTATCCATAAAGTAACGGTCGTGAGAAACTACCAATAAACATCCAGGATAATCTAAAAGGAAACTTTCAAGAACATTCAGCGTTACAATATCCAAATCGTTTGTTGGCTCATCGAGAATCAAAAAGTTCGGATTCTGAATTAAAACGGTACATAAATACAAGCGTTTTAATTCTCCACCGCTTAATTTCTCTACATAATCGTATTGTTTTTTTGCATCGAATAGAAAACGTTCTAACAATTGTGAAGCAGAAATGATTTTTCCTTTTGCCAGCGGAATATACTCTCCGTATTCTTTTATAATATCAATAACGCGCTGTCCTGGTTTTGGGTTTATTCCAGATTGTGTGTAGTAACCAATTTTAATAGTATCTCCTTTTACAACACGGCCATTATCGGGTGGAATTGTTCCTGTCAACAGATTTAAAAAAGTAGATTTTCCTGTTCCGTTTTTACCAATAATTCCGATTCTTTCGCCACGCTGAAAATCGAAACTAAAATTGTCTAGAATAACTTTGTCTTTGAATTTTTTAGAAAGTTTATGAAGCTCGATAATCTTGCTTCCCATTCTTTCCATATTAATTTCAAGCTCAACTTTGTTTTCTTTTCTTCGGCTTTGTGCTTTTTCCTTAATTACATAAAAGTCATCCTGACGAGATTTAGATTTGGTTGTTCTTGCTTTTGGCTGGCGGCGCATCCATTCTAATTCTTTTACAAACAAATTTTTAGCTTTATCAATGCTAGAGTTTTCAGAAGTTATTCTCTCTTCTTTTTTCTCTAAATAGTAAGAGTAATTTCCTTTGTATTGGTATAATTTTCCGTTATCAAGTTCGATAATTTCGTTGCAGACGCGTTCTAAAAAGAAACGGTCGTGCGTAACCATAAACAGCGTAATATTTTCTTTAGCAAAATAACTTTCCAGCCATTCGATCATTTCAAGATCTAAATGGTTGGTTGGCTCATCTAAAATCAATAAATCTGGTCGATTGATTAATATGATTGCCAATGAAAGGCGTTTCTTTTGTCCCCCTGACAGATTTTTTACTTTAAGTTTAAAATCTTCTAGTTTTAATTTGAATAAAATCTGCTTGTACTGCGTTTCAAAATCCCAAGCATTATGCTGATCCATTCCGTCAAAAGCCTTTTGATAAGCTTCTTCATCATTTGGGTTTTCAAGCGCTTTTTCGTAAGCCTCAATTATTTTTAGAGTTTCGTTATCTGAGGCAAAAATGCTTTCTTCAATCGTTAATTCATCTTGCAGATTATTGTCTTGCGATAGAAACGCCATTCTGATTCCCTTTCTCAGCACAACTTGTCCTGTATCTGGTTCGTCCAAACCATTAATAATGCTCATAATGGTGGTTTTACCAGAACCATTTTTGGCAATAAAAGCAATTTTTTGGTCTTTGTTGATTCCAAAAGAAATGTTGTCAAAAAGGACTCTTTCGCCAAATGACTTTGATATGTTTTCTACAGATAAGTAATTCATGAAGATCTTTAACTGATATTTCAGTTTTTATTAATTAAAATTCTAAATATTGCGCAAAGATAGGCTTTTGCATCAGAGAAAAAAAACAGACTTAAAAGCTCTATATCTTTGATTTTGTAAACCTATAACAAGTCCTTCACTAAAAACAGTTTTAAAAATAGATTGTAACGTTTTAAGATTATCTCCGACATATTTAAAAACTTAATTTCTTAAATATGAGTGAGAAAGAGATAAAATCGGGCAGTTTTGAAGATTTTAAAATAAACACTAAAATCAAACTTGCTGCATTGTGGACTTCGGTAATGTTTTGCTACATATATGGAGATTATTTTTCATTGTATGTTCCAAAGAAAGTAGAAGATTTTATAAGTGGTGAGACACTTCTTGATTCTCCAGTAAGATTATTTCTTGCCACAATTTTAATGACAATTCCAGCTTTAATGATTTTTGCCTCTGTTATTTTAAAACCAAAAATAAATAGACTGCTAAATATTGTTTTTGGAGTTATTTATACACTCATAATGTTATTAATTGCTTTTACCACAATGAAACCTTGGTGGAGTTTTTATGTTTTTTTGGCATTTATAGAAAGTATACTTACAGCTATAATTGTCTGGTTTGCATTTAAATGGCCAAGATATATTTAATTTTAAAAAGATAAAAGATGACTCAAGAATCAAAAATATCGTTTACTAATACAGGAAGAATTGCAGGTTTGTTATACTTAGTTGTTGTAATAACCGGAATTTTTAGTTTAGGATATGTTCCCTCAAAATTAATTGTTTGGAACAATGCATCTGAAACTTTTAATAATATTGTGAATTCTGAATTTCTTTTTAGACTTGGAATCGTCAGCAGTTTAATCTGCTATACCTTCTTTTTGTTTTTGCCTTTGGTTTTATATAAATTACTCAGGTCTTTTAATAAAACATATGCCAGATATATGGTTGTTTTAGCTGTTGTAAGTGTGCCAATTTCCTTTGTAAATATGTTGAACAAATTTGCGGTTTTGTCTATTATTAATTCGGGAGAACAAAAAAAAGATCTCGTAATGTTTTACCTCAATCAATATGATTACGGAAATTTAATTGTTCAGATTTTTTGGGGACTTTGGTTGTTACCTTTTGGATACTTAGTTTTTAAATCAGGAATAATTCCAAAATTTTTAGGAATTTTATTAATGCTTGGCTGTTTGGGATATTTAATAAATTTCTTGGGCAACACATTATTATCTAATTATTCTGAACTCGGAATATCATCTTACGTAAGACTTCCGGCAAGCATTGGAGAAATCGGAACTTGTTTTTGGCTCTTAATAATGGGGGCGAAAAACAAAGTTATTGTTGCCGATTGATGTATTGATTTAAAATTTGACTCAAATCTAAATAATGAATTTGCTGCTTCACATTTATCACAGGTTTGCGAACCAGAGCTTCATTCGTTAAAAAATAATGAAGACCATCTTTAGTTGTAATTCCTTCAATTTGATGAAAAGGGAGTTTTAAATCTATTCTTCTTTTATTTCCAGACAAAAAATCCTGATTTTTAAAATCGTAAAGCATGTATAAAAATGGTTTTCCGACTTTAGTATACCCGCATAAAACAATCAAGTTTTTATTTGCTACATAAGTCGCGCCAGTTACCAAACCTTTTGTATCAAGTGTAGTTTTGTGTTTTGCAACCTGCGATCCAGTTTGATTGGGGAGGACGTAAATATTGGTTTTAGAAGATTTCCATTGTTTAGTAAACAAATAAATACTGTTTTTAGAAACAATAAAAGCTTCACAGTCAAAATCGGTTTTATTGGGTTTTGAAGCAGAAAAATCCGTTTGATCAGCATAAGAAAATGAAATTGTTTCAATCTTAGGATTTTCTTCCAAAAACGATTTTTTTTCAATTTTAAGGATTTTAAGGTCAGATCGGTTTCCAGAATAATTATTGCCAAAATCACCTATATAAATGTGTGAGCTATCTTGGGCAATTTCTTCCCAATCGTGATTTGTTGCTTCATTAAGAATGATTTTTCTTTTGATTCTTCCTAAAGAATCCAATCCGTAAATCGTTTTATCGTGATCGTCGTTATGCGTCCAAAGTAAATTTTCGAAAGCAATTAATCCTGAAGTTTCTCTTATAGAATCGCTTAAAATTTTCGAATATTCTGGTTTAAGTTTTAAATTCTTATAACTACAACTGCCATCATTTTGTATAGCATTCGAATTGTAATTTTCTGCTCTAGAATCTGTACAGAGCGAGATTTGACTGTAGGTCGAAGTAACAATTAAGAAAAAGAATACTATAACTTTTTTCATTTAAAGTCGCGTTTTAGGCATTGCAAAAATAGCTTTTAATGTTCAAAAAGCAGCTTTAAACTATTTTAAATGCAAATCTATATTTTTTTATTCTACTTTTTTGTAAGAGGAACAATACGTCTTTTTTATATTAAAATAAGACATTTCTTTCATTTTTGTTTTTTGATACTGTTTTACTAAACTACTTTTGCAAAAATTAAAAGGACTCGCGGATAAATGAGATGATTTATTAAGAGTATTTTTTAATAGAATTTTAATCTGAATCTGACTTTTGTGAGTGGGAGAAGCGAAGCTATGCTTATAAATAACTAATTTTTTAAATATGACGATAGGAATAACATTTAGCGCTTTTGATTTACTACATGCAGGTCATATTAAAATGCTGGAAGAAGCCAAAAGACAATGTGATTATTTAATTGTGGGATTACAAATAGATCCGGCTTTAGATCGCCCTGAAAAAAATAGTCCGACACAAACAGTTGTTGAAAGGTACATTCAACTTAAGGGATGCAAATTTGTAGATGAAATTATTCCTTATGCTACAGAACAGGATTTAGAAGATATCCTGAGATCGCATAAAATAGATGTTCGAATTATTGGTGAGGAATATCAAAATAAAAACTTTACTGGAAGAAATTACTGTGAAGAAAAAGGAATTAAACTCCACTTTAATAAACGAGATCATCGTTTTTCAAGTAGTGGACTAAGAAAAGAAGTTGCTGTAAGGGAATTGAAAAAAGCGCGATAAAATATTTTTTGTAATAAAAACAAGTTTGTTTAGAAGACTAAAAAGCTGCCTACACTTAAATTATAGTGATACAAAAAATTAAACAAAAAGTTTTTTCTTTTTTTTTAGAGGGTCATAGCAGGACCATTTTAGCAAAAAAGAATATAGCAATTTCTTTTTTAACTAAAGGTGCTAGTATAATTACTGGTTTACTATTGGTACCTATGACTATAAATTATATTAGTCCTATGCAATATGGTATATGGTTGACAATTAGCTCGTTGATTGGCTGGATGAGTTTTTTTGACATTGGAATGGGGAATGGTCTTCGAAATAAATTAACAGAAGCTTTAGCTGTAAAGAATTATCATTTAGCCAAGATCTATATTAGTACAACCTATGCCACCTTATTAATTATTTCTTCTTGCTTATTTCTTTTTTTTTCTTTTTCGAACCGTTATATAGATTGGCAAACATTTTTAAATATACCTAAATCTGTCAAAGAGGATATTTCATTTGCAGTTTTAATAGTCTTCTGTTCATTTTGTTTACAATTTGTAGTTCAATTAATTAATACAATATTAACGGCTGCTCATAAGCCTGCTATAGCTGGCTTAATTTTGTTAATTAGTCAAATATGTGGTTTAATAACCATATATATAATGACAAAAACAATTCAGGGTAATCTTATAGTTTTGGTTTTAGCCCTAACGATAAACCCAATCATCATATTTACATTAGCAAGTTTATATTTTTACAAAACTAAACTTAGAAATATAGCTCCTGCATTTTCTCATGTCGATTTTAGTTACTCAAAAAAAATATTCAAAGTAGGAGGTTACTTTTTTATTATTCAGATAGGATCTATCGTATTACTTCAGACAGATAATATTATTATTTCAAAATTTATAGATCCAGAGTCTGTTACACAATTCAATGTGGCTCTTAAATTGTTTTCAACAGTAATTATGCTTTTTTCAACGATTTTGATTCCTTATTGGAGTGCTTTTACGGATGCAAATGCAAAAAAGGATTACATATGGATAAGAAATAGCATTAGAAAAATTAGGCAAATTTGGTTTTATATTTCAATTATCGTGGTTCCTATTATATTGATGGTGTCAAAATTTATATATAAATTTTGGATTGGTGATTCAGTCAAAATACCTTTTAGCCTTTCTTTTTTGCTAAGTTTATATGTAATCGCTTATATCTGTTTGAATTTAAATAGTTACTTTTTAAATGGTGTAGGTAAGATTAGGTTACAAGTGTATCTTTATATAATTGTCTGCTTTTTAAATATTCCTTTGTGCTGTTTTTTGGCAGCAAAAATTGGCGTAAATGGTGTGGTTATATCCAATTTAATAATGTTTATAGGAATGAATATTATTCTTTGGATTCAAACTAATAAGATTTTAGCTCAGAAAGATAAAAATATATGGAGCAAATAAAAAAGCATTGTGCAATCAGTATATCCTAAAAGAGATTTTTTTTTAAGACAAAAAAATTCAACAAAACCAAATTTAAGCGTTTTACTCCTGATTCATTTACAGCTTATTAATATTATCACAGGACCTGATATCATTTTAAAATTTTTAGGTTTTAGATATGATGATGTAGCTGAAATTGGGCTAGGATGGTTTACATTCTCGGTAAATTTTTTATTTATTTTATTGGGCGTATTCGTTCTTCTTAATAATAAAACTAAAAGTCTTAAACTTATTTTAGAGGTAAAAAAAATCGGATTTTTTTTAGTTCTAATTTTTTTGTCAAGCTTTTTAGTTTTAGAAAACTTGTTTGAACAATCTCTTAATTTAATTTTTCTTACTATCGGTTATAGTATTAAAATTTGCAGTCTAATCATTTTATTTGATAAATATAATATTGAATTTTCTTCAATACTATTAAAAGTACTAAAAATACTAATGATAGTAATGTTAGTATATCTTGTTATTTTTTTTGGAAATGGTTTTTCAACAACATTAATAGGTCGATACCAAAGTGTTTTTAATCAACCTAATACATTAGGACAGTTTTCTTCTTTGGCAATTGCAACTTTATTTTCGGAGAGATTATATATTTCTAGAAAAAATAAAAAATTTAATAATTATTCTTTTTTCTTTTTCTTATCAACTGCAATAGCTTTTGTGATAATCAGTCAAAGCTTCACAAACTTTTTATTAATTATATTAATAGTATTGATGTACTTCTTTTATGTCTTAAAAAACAAGATGTTACATGTTTTATTGCTGGTTTCAATAGCACTTTTTTCTTTTTTCTTTTTTACAAATTCTAAAGATTTATCGTTCTTGTCATTTTCAGATGTTAATGTAACTTCTTCAAATTTTAATCGGGATTTAACTTTAACTGGAAGAACACAAATTTGGAGAGACGTTTTAGATAAAGTTCAATTTGATGACAAGACATTATGTGGTTATGGGATAGGGGGATTTTGGGGGAAAACTGGTGCTCCATCCTCCAAGATTGACAATGCTCTTTTTGCAGAAATAGGACAGTCACATAATGGAATGATAGATTTATATACACAATATGGGTTAGTTGGTATCTCTCTATTTGTTTATATTTTATTTACAATTTTGAAGAAATTATCAAAGTTAAAATCTAATTCTGCCCAAGTCATTTTTTTGAATTTCTTCTTTGTTTTATTTCTTTTTAACAACTTAGTAGAGTCTAGCTATCTTCAGCCTAAGAATTTTTTAAACATCATATTTATTTTAAATACAATTTACATTCTTAATCCTAAATATTTATTAGAATTTAGGAAAGCTATATTAAACGCAATCAATATTTCTCAAAGTTAAAACTGAATGCTTTATAAATATATTACAGTTGCGATATGCACGTATAATAGACCGTTATTATTGCAGAAATGTATTGAATCTGTTTTAATACAAAATACCGATTATGAATATGAAATAATTGTTATAGATAATGATTCAAGAAAAACGGCTCAGGAAATTGTCGAAAAATATGAAGAAAGAGTTCAATACTATTTTCAACCATTAAAAGGATTGTCCTTTGCAAGAAATATGGCGGTATCAAAAGCAACAGCAGAATTTGTTCTTTTTATTGATGATGACGAATATGCTGATCTAAATTGGCTCACAAATATGATCAATTGTCAGAAAAAATATTCTGCAGATGTTGTTTTAGGTAAAGTGATCTATGAAATTCCTGAATATTTTCCTTCTTATATTAAAAAGAGTTCTTTTTTATTCGCAAGAATATAGTTACAGGCCAAGAAGCTAAAATAAATGAAGGATATACAGGAAATACTTTGGTTAATAGAAAATTATTTGATCTAAGAATTCCTTCTTTTCTCGAAAAATTTAATCATACAGGAGGAGAGGATTCTGATTTTTTTAATTTTTTATTATCAAAACAAGCAAAAATTATATTTTCAAATGAAGCTGTTATTTATGAAACTCAAGATAGTAAAAGGCTAAAAGTATCTTGGTTTTTTAAAAGAGGATATCGTTCGGGATATAATTATGCAAATCATATTTTGAAAAATAACAATTTTTTTATTGGTTCAATAAAATTGATATATAGTGTTTTGGGTGGATTGTTTATAAGCTTTATACTAATTATTAGAACCATTTTTAGTCCAAACAAATTTTACATAAAAACGTTAGCAAAAATTGGCAACCAATTAGGGAAGATTGGATATTTATTTCGTTGCCAAATTACAGATTACTCATAATAGTTTAATCAAAGCAATAAAAAGTTAAAAAAAAATGTAGGTTGTGAAGTCCAACAATCTTAGTTCTACAAGTATTGTCTCATATAGAATACATTTTCGTGTAAAAAAATTTGAGCAGAAATATTAATAAATGAATACTTTTTCTCCAATTGTACTTTTCACATACCGACGACTTGGTCCTTTACAAAAAACTATACAATCGTTAAAAGAAAACTATCTCGCAAGTCAATCAGATCTCTATATTTTTTCTGATGCAGCAAAATCAGATTCTGATAGCGAGGCTGTAAATGCTGTTAGGGAATATATACATTCTATTGATGATTTTAAAACTATTACAATTTTTGAAGCAGCAAGAAATAAAGGATTAGCAAGTTCAATTATAGATGGTGTAACCCAAATTTTGAAGATTCATGACACTGTTATTGTATTAGAGGATGATCTTGTCAGCAGTAGAAATTTTCTAAATTTTATGAATGAAGCTCTTGATTTTTATCGGGAAGAGCCAAAGGTATTTTCAATTGCAGGATTTAGTATGCCTATTAAAAGTAATACAAAATTTGATAATTATTTTACTCAAAGATCCAGTTCGCATGGCTGGGCAATATGGAAAGATCGTTGGATGAGAATAGATTGGGCTGTTAGTGATTATAATGAGTTTAAAAGTAATAGAAAGTTAAAACATAGTTTTAATAAAATGGGCTCAGACATGTCAGGTATGCTGGACCGCCAGATGCAGGGAAAGATAAACTCTTGGGCTATTCGCTGGTGTTATCACCAATTCAAATACGGATTATTCTCAGTACATGCAATTAACTCAAAAATTGAAAATGTTGGTTTTACAATTGATGCAAGTAATACGACAGAAAAATATAATAGATTCAAGACAATTTTAGATAATGGAGTAAAAACAAGTTTTCTTTTTTCGCCAGATATTCGTTTAGATCCAAAAATAATAAAACAGTTCACTAAACCATTTTCTATTCTTTTAAGAATTAAATATAAGGCGATTAATTTATTTCAGTAAAATTGAAAATTCTTATAATTCATACACGCTATCAAATGTCTGGTGGCGAAGATACTGTTGTAGAGCAAGAATTGAAATTATTAAAACAATATCATACTGTTGAGGTTGTTTATTTTCAAAATTATTCTGGATGGAAAGGAGCAATACAATTTTTAGCTTCAATATGGAATATTTATTCTGTTAAGAAGGTTAGAGAAAAAATAATAGAATTTAAGCCGGATTTGGTGCATATCCATAATTGGCATTTTGCTTTAGGACCACTGGTATTTAGGGAAATAAATAATTTGGATATTCCAATTGTTCACACAATTCATAATTATAGATTATTATGTCCGTCTGGTATTTTACTCAATAATGGACAATTATTTACTCATAGTTTACATCAAAAATTTCCATACAGAGCAGTCTTTAAGAAGGTTTATCGGTCCTCTTTTTTTTAGACGTTTTGGCTTTCTGTTATTATTTGGTTTCATAAAAAAATAGGTACATGGTCAAAAATTGAAAAATATTTATGCCTGACTTCATTTGCAGTTGAACTTTTTCAAAAATCCAATTTTGGCATACCTGTCGAAAAATTTACGGTTAAGCCAAATTTTGTAATAGACCATAAAAATAACTTGGAAACTAAAAGAGATAATCATTTTTTATTTGTCGGAAGATTGTCTGTAGAAAAAGGGATAGAAGTATTAATTGATGCTTTTAGAGATACTTCATTTGAATTGAAGATAGCTGGAGATGGTCCGTTAAAACAGCTTGTTATAGATGCAGCTGTAGACAATAAAAATATTTGCTATTTGGGAAGCTTAAAAAATGAAGAAGTAAAATTAGAGTTGCAAAAAGCGCAGGCTTTTATTTTTCCTTCTATATGGTATGAAGGAATGCCAATGACGATAATAGAAGCTTTTTCATGCAGTACGCCAGTTATAGCATCAAATTTAGGAGCTATGTCTTCTATAATTTCTAATAATTTCAACGGTTTTCATTTTGAAGAAAGGAGCCCTCAAAAACTAAAAGAAGCAGTAAAGTTATTTGACAATTTAATGCCAGAAGTTAAAAAGCACATTCAAGATAATGCTTATCAAACTTATAAAGAAAAATATTCAGTAAGCTCGCAATTATCATATTTCAATACTATATACATGCCAATTATTAATAAAAGAAGTGATAGAAATGATTAATAATTTATCATTTGAGCCCTGTCTCAATTATAAAATATTCAAGGATGATTTGTCTACTTGTTTCACTAGCAGAAAAACATTAATTAATACCATTAATCAATATTCGTATTGCATTGCTGAAGTAGACTTAACATTTAAAAAAGCGCTACAGGGATCTGATATTTTACTGCCAGATGGTATTGGAATTGTAGCCGCTGTAAAATTACTGAATAATAAAAAAATTTCTAAAATTGCCGGAGCAGATCTTCATCATTATCTATTAGATGATTTAAACAAAAAAAAAGGAAAATGTTTTTATTTAGGTTCTTCACAAAATACATTAGATAAAATTGTTCAACGCCTTTCAATAGAATTTCCCAATGTTAGTGTAGTAACTTTTTCGCCTCCTTTTAAAAGTGAATTTTCTGATGATGATAATCAACAAATGATAAATGCGGTAAATGATTTCAAGCCAGATGTTTTGTTTATTGGGATGACAGCACCAAAACAAGAAAAATGGTCTTATGGCAATAAAGAATTTTTAGATTCCAAAGTTATTTGTTCTATTGGAGCGGTATTCGATTTCTACGCTGGAACTGTAGAAAGACCTAACAAACTATGGGTGAATTTGGGACTGGAATGGTTCATTAGGCTAATTAGAGAACCACGAAGAATGTGGAAAAGATATTTATATTATGGACCAATATTTATTTGGCTGATTTTCGTAAAAAAGATAAAAACTGTTTTTAATTAAAAATTTTTTATCATGAAAATTTTAGAGCAATTATCAAAATATAAGTTTTCAAGATATTTCCAAATACTGTTCATATTGTGGGATGTGATATTGCTTAATACCGCAGTAATTATTTCAGGATTAATAAAATTTGAAAGTCTGGATAGGCTTTTTTTAAAGGAAGTACAAACAATATCGTTATTAGAAAATTTAATTTGGCTTGGGCTTTTTATTATATAAAGATTCCTATAGAATTATCAGAGTCGAAACGATTGAATCTATATTATCAAGAACAATAAAAAAAGTTATTGTTCATGGATCAATTGTTGCCATTTTTGTTGTCTTTTTAGATTACTCCGATATTTCGAGATTTCAATTGCTTTATTTTTATATTTTTTTCTTTTCATTTTTAATGCTTTCCAGAATTTTTTCGATGAAAATTTTAAAATATATCAGAATGAAAGGCTATAATTTCAGAAACGTTATCATTGTAGGAGCCAATGAAACTGGGAATCGTATTCGCAAAATACTGGCTAAAAATTTAACTTACGGTTATAGGTTTCTAGGTTTTTTTGATGAAGAGGAAAATATTTCTGGTTCAATTTCTAAAAACATTATCGGAGGATTTGAAGATGTTCAAAACTTTATTAGTAAGCATCAGGTTGATGAAATGTACATCACACTTCATATTAATGATATTGATATAATTAATAAATTAATTCAAATATGCGAACAGCATATGGTACGAATAAAATTTATTCCAGACTTTCAATTGTACACTAAATCTAGTCGAGTTGAAATCTCTTTTTATGAAAACACACCTGTTTTAATGTCACGAAGAGAACCTTTGGAAAATTCATTAAATCGAATCATAAAAAAGATTTTTGATATGTGTTTTTCCTTTCTGGTAATAGCTCTGTTATTTCCTTGGCTGTTTCCTATTTTGATGTTAATTATAAAAATCGAATCTCCAGGACCAGTTTTTTTTAAACAAGAAAGATCAGGAAGAGATAATAAACCATTTTCATGTTTAAAGTTTAGAAGCATGCGTGTAAATGAAGGTTCCCATAAAAAACAAGCCGAGAAAGGGGACAAACGTGTTACAAGATTTGGTGCTTTTATGAGAAAGACAAGTATTGATGAACTGCCTCAATTTTTTAATGTTCTGTTTGGTAATATGTCAGTTGTCGGGCCAAGACCACACATGTTATATCACACCCAAGCGTATAAGGAATTAATTAACAATTATTTGGTTCGTCACTATACAAAACCTGGAATTACAGGATGGGCACAGGTAAATGGTTATCGTGGTGAAACAAAAGAACTGGTCGACATGGAAAACAGAGTAGAGTTTGATATTTGGTACATAGAAAATTGGAGCTTGCTCTTAGATATAAAAATCATCATAAAAACAGTTCTCAATGTATTTCATGGAGAAAAAAATGCGTACTGATTTAGTACTTCTATAGATTCAAAATATAATCCTAGCAGAATAATTTAGACTATTCCTGTCCTATAATTTTTTTAAAATCAAGTTTAATGAAATCTAAAATTAATTTTTTGATGAGAAACATCAGTTTCTTGTCAATCATACTTATTCTTTTTTCCTGTGCTTCAAAAAAAGATCTAATATATTATCAAAATATTGATTCATTGGAAACAAAGCAAAATGAAAACTCATATGAAGTTAAAATTCAGCCAGACGATTTACTTATGATTATCGTCTCTGCTGATGATCCTGAAGCAGCTTTACCTTTTAATTTAAAAACGTACAGTATTTCTAATAATAACAAACTTGATGTGACCCGAGGCCAAGAAACAGTTCAGACTTATTTGGTGGATTCTAAAGGCAATATTGAATTTCCAATCGTCGGAAGTATTAAAATAGGAGGACTTACACGTACAGAAGCCCTTCAATTATTGCAAAATAAGATTGGTAATTATATTAAGAAACCAATTATAAATCTTCGTATAACAAATTTTAAGGTTTCGCTGCAGGGTGAAGTCAATTTACCAGGGACTTATAATGTAGCTTCCGAAAGAATTACATTAATAGAAGCTTTAAGCATGGCAAAAGATTTAACAATTTATGGTAAAAGGGACAATATTCTTGTTATTAGAGAAACAAATGGTGTAAAAACATACAATAGAGTTGATATAACAAAAGCTGACTTTATGAATTCGCCTCTTTATTATTTGGCTCAAAACGATATTGTTTATGTTGAACCAAATAGAACAAAAGTCAATTCATCTGCAGTTGGTCCCAATACTTCTGTAATTATATCCGCTGTTTCTATTTTAGTTTCCCTAGCAGTTTTAATTTTTAAATAAAAACAAATGCAAAAAAGAGATTATTACAACGATTTTATCGATGATGAAATTGAAGATGACAACTTTAGAGAACAGTTGGAAAAATACTTAGTTCATTGGCATTGGTTTTTATTTAGCATTATTATTGGTTTAGTTGGAGCTTTTACATATTTATGTTATGCAACAAGAACATATGAAGCGCACACAACCGTATTGGTTAAAGATGAGAAAAAAGGAGGCATACTTTCAGAATTATCAGCCTTTTCAGATATCGGCCTTGGTGGAAGCATGAAAAGTAATGTAGATAATGAAATTGAAATTTTAAAATCAAGAAGCCTAATAGAAAAGACAATTAAAAAATTAAATCTTAATATTTCATTATTTGCTGAAAGAAATATAGTAGACCAAGATATCTATCAAGATGCGCCAATAAGTGTCAATTTTATAAATAGAACAGAATTATTTGATGACACTAAAATTATACTAAAATGTAATTTGTTAAGTTCTGGAACTTTTTCATTGAAGAATGAAATAGAAAATAAAGCAAATGTCAATTTTATTTTAGCATCTAAAAAAGAGTTTAAATACGGAGAAAAAATACCAACAAAGATTGGTACTTTAATTATTGATAAAGCACAATTGTCTGACAACAACAAAACTGATAAATTTGAATCTATTTCTATTCAAATCAAACCATTCGATGAGGTTGCAGAAGATTTTAAAAAAAGACTCAAAATTGATCCTATAAGTAAAACAAGTAGTATTGTAGAGGTTTCAATTACAGATCCGGTGGCAAATAGGGCAGAAGCATTTTTAGATAATTTGATTCAGATTTATAATGAAGATGCTACTGAGGATAAAAATCTAATATCTGAAAACACCTCTCAGTTTATTTCAAACAGACTTTCTTTGATAACAAAAGAACTTGATGGTGTAGAACAAAACGTAGAAGGATTTAAAAAAACGAATAGATTAACAGATATAAATTCTGAAGCTAAGCTATTTATCGAAGGATCAAATGAATATGATAAAAAGGGAGTAGAAACTGAAATTCAACTAAATGTTATTTCTTCATTGTTAGGTTTTATGAAAAACAGTACTAATTCAGACTTACTTCCTTCGAATATTATTACTGATAAAGGAGATGCAGGAGGTTTAATTAGCGCCTACAATCAACTGGTATTAGACAGAAACAGGATTTTAAAATCGGCAACAACTGACAACCCGTCTGTAATTAAATTAGACCAGCAAATTAATTCTTTGAAATCAAGTGTTACGGCTAGTTTAAATCGAATCCAGTCCAATCTCGAGATTCAAAATAAAAACATTAGAAATCAAGAAGGAATTTTAAACAATAAAATTGCTAAAATTCCAGTTCAGGAACGTCAATTAAGAGGGATAGCAAGGCAGCAGAAAGTAAAGGAAGAATTATATTTATACTTACTTCAAAAAAGAGAGGAAACAGCAATTTCACTTGCTGCAACAGAGCCTAATGCAAGAGTAATTGATAGCGCAAAAGCGGAACAGACACCAGTTAACCCGAAGAAAAAAATTATCTATTTAGCGGTAGTCTTATTAGGGTTGCTAGTTCCATTTGTGATTATTTATGCGAATGACTTATTAGATACCAAAATCAAAAACAGCAATGATTTGGAAGGAAAAACACAAATTCCATTTATTGGCGAAATACCTTCTTGCAATGATATTTCGGAATTAATTAAATCCAATAGCAGAAGCAGCTCTGCAGAAGCTCTTCGGATTGTTAGAACCAATCTTGGATTTATGTTGAATAAGGTAGAAGAAGGTAAGGCTAAAACGATATTTGTAACTTCAACCTTTGCTTCTGAGGGAAAAACATTTGTTTCAACGAATTTAGCAGCAAGTTTTGCATTACTGGAAAAAAGAGTTTTACTTGTGGGCCATGGATATTAGAAGTCCACGTCTCAATGAATATATGGATCTTCCTGTCGAAGGGGTAACAAATTATTTATCATCAAATGATCATAATGTTGACCAATATATTGTAAAACATACTGGGTATGAAAATTTTTATATACTGCCGGCAGGTGTAGTTCCTCCAAATCCAGCTGAATTATTAATGGATAATAAAAAAGTAGATCAATTATTCGAAAAACTAAAAAAAGAATACGATTATATTATTGTTGACACTGCTCCATCCAGTCTTGTAACAGACACTTTACTGGTTGCGAAAAACGCTGATACTTTTGTGTATATTATGCGAGCCAGATTTTTAGAAAAAAGAATGATATCAATTGCAAACGGATTTTTTAGAGACAAAAAACTTCCAAATATGTGTATTGTTCTTAATGATACAAATCCGCAACAAAAATACGGTTATGGATATGTTGAAAAAAGTTCGAAAGCAGGATGGTTCAAGAAACTTATCGGCTAAATTTATAAAAGGAAAAAAACGGCTCAAATATATTGAGCCGTTTTTTTTATGACCAAGCCATTGTATAATATGTCCTTAATCTAAAGTTTCACAAGAATTGATTTAAAAATAGTATATAAGAATAATTAAAATACTATTTTCGTCATCCAGACTAAAAAACAAATCTTATCTAGAGAAATAAGCCGAAGATGAATTTTTTGCAAAACTTATCACGTTATCGTTTTTCGCGTTACTCCAAATTCTTATTTGTGTGCTGGGATCTTTTATTGTTAAATTTTGCTATATATCTGTCTGCTATGGCGAGATTTGGGGATTTAGACAAGCTTTTTTTAAAAGACGAAAAAACGATTTCATTATTGGCGAACCTAATCTGGATAGCTTTACTGATGCAAAAAGACTCTCATAGAATTATTAGGATAGAATATATCGAATCAATTTTAAGAAGAACAATTAAAAAGATTTTTATGCATGTTGCGTTAATAGTCTTTTTTGTGGTTCTTTTAAAATATACAGACATCTCCAGACTCAGGCTATTGTACTTTTACCTGTTTTTCTTTGCTTTGCTCGTGATCTCTCGTTATGTGTTAATGAAGATCTTAAAATATATTAGAGCTAAAGGATATAATTTTAAAAAAATCATCATTGTAGGGGCTAATGAAACTGGGGAAAAGATGCGCAAGATATTAGCTAAAAATTTAACCTACGGATACAAATTTTTAGGTTTTTTTGATCAAAAAAATGAAATTGAAAATCATTCTATTCCTATTACAGGAGGATTCGATGATGTACAAGAGTTTATTATTAGAGAAAAAGTAGAAGAAGTTTATGTGGCTCTGCATATAGACAATATTGAAATAATAAATAAGCTGACAAAAATATGTGAGCAAAATTTGGTAAGGATCAAATTTATTCCAGATTTCCAGTTGTACACAAAATCCAGTAAGGTTGAGGTAGCTTTTTACGAAAACACACCTGTTTTAATGCTGCGTCCTGAACCTTTAGAATTAACACTTAACAGACTCATAAAAAAAATATTTGACCTCTGTTTCTCGATACTCGTTATAATTTTAATCTTTCCCTGGCTATTCCCAATAGTGATGTTAATTATCAAATTAGAATCACCAGGCCCAATATTTTTCAGACAAGATCGTTCTGGTCGTGATAATAAATCGTTTTCATGTTTTAAATTTAGAAGTATGTACGTAAATGATTTGGCACACGATAAACAGGCAGGAAAAGGAGATTCACGTATAACAAAATTTGGGGCCTTTATGCGTAAAACAAGCATTGATGAGCTGCCTCAATTTTTCAATGTTCTTTTAGGAAATATGTCTGTTGTTGGACCAAGGCCTCATATGGTCAATCTAGCTAAAGAATATGGGGAACTAATAGATAACTACTCTGTCCGCCATTATGCAAAACCTGGAATTACAGGTTGGGCCCAAGTAAATGGCTATCGAGGAGAAACAAAAAAGCTCTCTGATATGGAAAATAGAGTGGAATGCGATATTTGGTATATAGAAAACTGGAGTTTGTTATTAGATATTAAAATTATAATTAGAACAATTATGAATATTGTTCAAGGCGAAGAAAATGCTTATTGATAGCTCTAAAGTATTAAATCTTAAAAAAAGAATTATTTGCAATTACTTCTTTCAAAATAGAAACACTACTAACATTCACTTTTTGTTCAAAAGATCTGATATGCTTATTATGATGTACATCAGTTCCTGCAAAATCATACATTCCTTTTTTTAGAAGCTGTTCGGCTGTCTTGCTAATCTCACTTCCATAATACCCAACAACAGAAAGTAAGTTTAACTGAAATTTACACCCCGCCTTTTTTAATTTATCATATTCATTGAAGTTTTTATGATAAAACAAATATCTTTCCGGGTGGGCCAGAACAGGGATATATCCTGCGACCTGTAAATCAAAAAGTATCTTATAAAGCTGTACAGGAGCATTAATGTATGACATTTCTACCAGTACGTAATTATCTTTTAAAGTTAAAAGCTTTTCAGTTCTAAAGTGCCTTTCAAACCAATCGTCCATAAAATATTCAGCAGCAGCCTTAAAAGGTATTTTTATTTGATTTTCTTCTAATGCATTTTGTGTTTCCTGAAGTTTTGATTGTATAATTTCAGAAGAGTTATTCCAAACATAATGACTGATATGCGGTGTCGTGATAATTTGACTTATTCCTAATTTTTGAAAAGATTTAGTAAGTTCAATAGATTTCGCAGGAGATTTAGCACCATCATCAATTCCTGGTATAAGGTGAGAATGAATGTCAACAAAACTGCCGTCAAGCAAGTCTTTTAATGCAGGTTTCGATTTAAAGAATGTGAACATGGGGTAAAGCTATGTAACTCAATTTATAAGTGACAAAATTAACATAGAAATTGTAATAAGACATTTTAGAATTATACTATATTTGATTTTTAGTAAAAAAGTAAAAAATTATGAAAATAAAAACGAATTTGTTTAATCAGAGAATTATTTCTATAGATGCTTTGCGTGGAATTACGATTTTTGTAATGATTTTTGTAAATGAGTTGGCAAGTATTCAAAATGTCCCTCAATGGATGAAACATATGCCTGCAGATGCAGATGCAATGACTTTTGTAGATTTAGTTTTTCCTGCTTTTTTATTTATTGTCGGAATGTCAATTCCGTTTGCTTTTAATGCCAGACTAATAAAAGGAGATACTACAAAAACAATTTGGACTCATACTTTCAAACGAGCTTTAGCACTTATAATTATTGGTGTTTTTATGGTGAATGCCGAATATGGTTATGATGCTTCTAAAATGATAATTGCGCCTGCTTTTTGGGGACTTTTGGCGTATGCCATGCCAATTCCGATTTGGAATAAATATCCCAAAGATTTTCCTATTTGGCTGAAAAATGTACTTCAGTATGGCGGAATTCTGGTTTTAATTGCCCTTTACTTTCTGTACATTCAAGACACTGGAGAAAGAGGAATGACTCCAAAATGGTGGGGAATTTTAGGACTTATAGGCTGGGCATATCTTTTTACAGTAGTTTATTATTGGCTAGTATCTGGAAATCTTTGGGCAATGATCGGATTTTTAGTTTTTTGCGTGGTTATGAATTCTTTAAATCTTATTGAAAATTCATTTGTTCAAAAAATTTCTTGGCTTAGTTTCATCGCTGGGCATCTAACACATGCTGCTTTAGCCTCTGCAGGAATAATTATTTCTTTATTGTTTTTTGATCGAAAGATTGAAAACAAAATCAATTGGCCGGTTATTGGTTTTATAGTTTTGTTTTTTGCCGTTGGATTTGCTCTCCGACCTTATTTCGGGATATCAAAAATACACGGAACTCCTTCATGGACAATGCTGTCAGCAGGAATTTGCACAATCTTATTTTACTTTCTGTATTGGTTAATGGAAGTTAAGAAGCAGACAAAATGGAGTGACTTTTTTATGCCAGCCGCTGCAAATCCGTTATTGATTTATATTTTGCCGGGCGTTATTTATTATTTCTGTAAAGAATTCAATATTCATATTATTCCGGGATATTTTAGAGAGGGAGTTCCTGGGATTATTTGGTCTTTGGTATTTTCTACGATTATGCTTTTCGTGATGAAAATCTTGAACAAATACAAAATTCAGCTGCACCTTTAGTTAGTATTCAGTCTCAGTCTCGGTCTCAGTTTCCAGTCTCAGTATTCAGTGTTAAAAACTGAAAACTGTCACTGTGACTGAAAACTAAAAAAAGACCGATTTTATCCGTAATATATCTCCAGAAACTGGATTGTAATTTACAAAGTTGAATTTGCATAAATTGTGAATATTTAAAACTTTCCCATCCGGAAGTTCATCTTGCTTGAAATTTGACCACGGAATTTTTATAGTTCTAAAGTGGTTTGGAGAGGCAGGAAGGCTAACTCTCGGATGCGAACCTCCGTGCACACAGCCAGTTCCTTCAGGATTTCCTTCTCTGGCTTGTAATTTTATAATCTGAGTAGATTCATACGTAATTTCAACATACTTTGATTCGCTGGAAAGATTGGTCGAAATTCCGTCATTCGTTTCAGATGCTGTGATCATTACATTCAGTTCTATTTCGCCTTTTGGATTATCTTTCGCAGTAACCGAAACGATTCCTTTTTCTAAACGGATGGAATTTATAGTTTCTTCCTTTTCTTTAACAGGACCGGCGATAAACCATTTATTCAACTTTACAAGATCTTGCTTTTGTTGATCATTTTGAGAAAAACAAAAAAGGGAAAAAAGTAAAAAGGACACAAATAGATAACGCATAGGAGTTTAAAATCAAATGTTTAGATATTCAAATGTAACTTTTTCTATTCATTTTAAAATTCTTTTTTATTCACTTAAAAATTTGACTATAATTCTTAATAAAGTTTTAAATTTGTAAGAAGAGTTTTTAAAATATTGTAAGTGAATAGTTTAAGAATTGTATCAGCACTCTCTTTTTTCTTAATCGCCTCGTTTTGTAATGCGCAAAACGACAGTATAAGTATGGGAAATCGAGACATTCTAGATGTTATTCATAGAATTTTTGATAAAAATGATACAATCAAAAAAGACAATCAAAAAAAACTAGCATTCTCCTTGCTGCCAGTTCCTGTAGATGTAAATTCCAGTACAGGTTTAGTGGTTTCTTTTTTAACTACATTTTATTTAGGCGAAGATCATCAAAAAACTAAAATGTCTCAGGTTACATTTTCCCCTTATTTCAGTTTTACGAAACAATATGTTTTTCCTATTCAGACTTATATTTATACCAGTGAAAATAAGTGGAATTTTATTGGAGATTATCGGTATATGATTTATCCGCAGCTTACTTATGGATTGGGCGAACATGAGTCAAAAAAAGAAATGTCAACTCTTGATTATCAGCAGTGGCATTTTTATCAGTTCATAACCAGAAAAATTGTTGGAAATTATCGTTTGGGAGTTGGTTTTCTTTTTGATAATTACCAGAATATTTCTGAAGAATCTTATATAGATGAAGAAACAGATTATTTTAAATATATGAATGGCAATTATTCTGATGAAAGTTCTTTTGGTTTTGCTGTTCAAGGTTTATACGATTCTCGAAAAAATATTATAAATCCAGAACAAGGATTGTATGTAGAAGCCGATTTGCGAATTAACACCAGCGGAGTGGAAGGAGATAAATGGCAGTCATTGTATATTGATGCTCGAAAATATCATTCTTTTAGTAAAACCAAACACAGAGTCTGGGCATCAAGAGCTTTTTATTGGTCAACCTTTGGCGGAAAACCACATTATTTAGATCTTCCAAGTATTGGCTGGGACCGCGACGGAAAAACAGGGCGCGGTTTTACCAAAAACAGATATAGAAGTAATGCCTTGATTTATTTTGAAACCGAATATAGAACGGATATTAGCCGAAATGGATTTTTTGGTGCCGTATTTTTTACCAATATTTCCTCGGTTTCTAAGTTGGATACTTACGATTTTAAAAAATGGAATCCAGCTGTGGGAACAGGAATTCGGATCAAATGGAACAAACGAAACGGCAGCAATCTCGCGCTGGATTACGGAATTAGTAAAAACGATTGGTCATTGCGTTTGGGGTTATCAGAAAATTTCTAACTTTCGACCCAAATTTACAGATCAAATATTCATGCAGTTATCGATTATTATTCTCAATTATAATGTCCGTTACTTTCTGGAGCAATGCATTTTAAGTGTTCAGGAAGCGATTGCAGCAATTGAGGCCGAAATTATTGTTGTAGATAATAATTCGTCAGACGAAAGTGTTTTGATGATGCAGGAAAAATTTCCAGAAGTTACTTTGATTCAAAACAAAGAAAATTTTGGTTTCCCGAAAGGGAATAATATTGGTTTTCGTCAAGCGAAAGGAAACTACATCTGTATATTAAATCCCGATACTGTTGTTGCAGAAGATACCTTTACTAAAATTCTGGCTTTCGCCGAAAGGCAGTCCAATCTCGGCATTATTGGCTGTAAATTAATTGACGGGACGGGAAATTTTCTTCCAGAAAGTAAACGCGGTATTCCCACGCCTTGGGTTGCATTTACTAAAGTTTTTGGGTTGTATAAAATCTTTCCCAAAATAAAACTTTTTAATCAATATTACGCACAGCATTTAAGTGAAAACGAAACGGGAAAAGTTGATATTCTAGTAGGAGCTTTTATGTTTTTAGAAAGTAAATTATATCAAGATTTAAATGGTTTTGATGAAGATTGTTTTATGTATGCCGACGATATCGATTTGTCATATCGTGCGCTTCAGAAAGGGAAAAACAACTTTTATTTTCACGATACCACAGTTTTGCATTATAAGGGAGAAAGCACAATAAAAGACGAAAAATACATGAAACGTTTTCAGGAAGCTATGAATTTCTTTTATGCGAAACATTTTAAGAAATCATGGTTTTTTAGTTTTTTCATTCAAGTTGGAACTTGGTTTTTCTCTATTGTAAAAATGTTTCAGGGAAATGTAAAAGAAAAACCATTGCCAGAATGCTATATTTTGTACTCTGAAAATGCGAATTTATCTGAAAAACTAGCTTCGATTTTAGAAAATAAAGTTAGTTTTTTGAATTTGAAAAAAGAAAAAATGGTAAATTCGTGCCTGATTTTAAAGGGTAAAAAGACAGAGATCATTTTGGATAATCAATATGTTTCATTCAAAAAATGTATCAATATAATAGAAACTCTTAAAGATAAGAACATTACTTTTAAGATTTTCCCTAAAAGAACAGCTTTTATTATTGGAAGTAATTTAAGAAATGGGAGAGGGGAAATCAGGAAAATTAAGTAAAAATTATACAAAGTGTAATTTATATTTAATTTTTTCAGTAATTTCGCAATCAGAAAATCAAAATCATCCTTTAGAATAACAATATGGCAAGATTTGAATTAAAGCTTCCAAAAATGGGAGAAAGTGTCGCTGAAGCAACTATTACAAATTGGTTGAAAGAAGTTGGAGACAAAATTGAAGCTGATGAAGCAGTACTTGAAATTGCAACAGATAAGGTTGACAGTGAAGTACCTAGCGAAGTATCAGGAATTTTAGTTGAGCAGTTGTTTGGTAAAGATGATTTGGTACAAGTAGGGCAGACTATTGCTATTATTGAAACTGAAGGCGGTGCGGCACCAGCTCCAGAAACGAGTTCGGTTGAAGAAACTGCTGTTCCTGAAGCGGCGGCTGAAATTGAAAAAACAATTGAAGCAGTAAAAGAAACTGTAACCACTGCAGAAGATTTTTCAGGATCAGAAAAATTCTTTTCTCCATTAGTAAAAAACATCGCGAAAGAAGAAAATATCTCTCTAAATGAGTTAGAAAACATGGCTGGATCTGGAAAGGACGGCCGAGTTACAAAAGAAGATATTTTAAAATATATAGAAGATCGTAAATCTGGTGTTGCAGCAACGCCACAAGCGATTGAAGCTCCTAAACCTATTGTTGAAGCGCCAAAAGCAGTTCAGACACCAGAGCCAGTTGTACAAAAAAGTCAGCAGGCGGTTCCAGTTTCTGTAAATGGAGGCGACGAAATTGTAGAAATGGACAGAATGCGTAAACTGATTTCAGGATACATGACAGCTTCGGTTCAAACTTCTGCTCACGTACAATCGTTTATTGAAGTAGACGTAACAAACATTGTAAAATGGAGAGATAAAGTAAAAACAGCTTTCGAAAAAAGAGAAGGCGAAAAACTTACTTTTACTCCAATTATGATGGAAGCCGTTGCAAAAGCATTGAAAGATTTCCCTGGAATGAATATTTCTGTAGATGGCGATTATATCATTAAAAAGAAAAACATCAACTTAGGAATGGCAGCAGCATTGCCAAACGGAAATTTAATTGTTCCTGTAATTAAAAATGCAGATCAATTAAATCTTGTTGGAATGGCAAAAGCGGTTAACGATTTAGGAAACCGTGCAAAAGCTGGAAAACTAAAACCAGACGATACACAAGGCGGAACTTACACAGTTACAAATGTGGGAACATTTGGAAGTGTTTTTGGAACGCCGATTATCAATCAGCCTCAAGTGGGAATTCTGGCGCTTGGAGCGATTCGTAAAGTTCCTGCAGTAATAGAAACTCCAGAAGGAGATTTTATTGGAATCCGTCAAAAAATGTTCTTGTCGCACTCTTACGATCATAGAGTTGTAGATGGGGCATTAGGAGGAAGTTTTGTGAAAAGAGTAGCAGAATATTTAGAAGCTTTTGATGTAGATAGAGATTTCTAAAAATATATTATAAGTATAGATTTAAATCCGATAAGTATAAAAACTTATCGGATTTTTCTTTTGTAAGAAAAGGTTAGAAATCAAAGCGTCAACTAGAAGGTGACCTATTTTTGAAAAGTTAAAATTGCGAATTGAAAGCTTTTTTCGACAAAAAAAATGAGAATAAACGAGGAAATTCGGCTTTAAAAATTACATTTGTAAACTTATAAAAATTAGAAATGGAACTCAAACTAAACAAGCCAATTTGCTTTTTTGATCTCGAAACAACGGGAATTGATATCGGTAAAGATAGAATCGTAGAAATTTCAATATTTAAAGTTTTTCCTAACGGAAATAAAGAAAGTAAAACCTGGTTGGTTAATCCAACAATTCCAATTCCTCCGCAAACAACGGCAGTTCATGGTATTACAGATGAAAAAGTAGCCAATGAACCAACCTTTGCAGAGCTTGCTCCGCAAGTTCATAATATGATAAAAGATAGTGATTTGGGTGGTTTTAACTCAGATCGTTTTGATATTCCGCTTCTCGCAGAAGAATTGCTTCGTGCAGGAGTAGATTTTGATATGAAAAATAAAGTTTCTGTAGATGTTCAGACTATTTTTCATAAAATGGAAGAGCGTACTTTGAGTGCTGCTTTGAAGTTTTATTGTGGAAAAAGTCTAGAAAATGCACACTCGGCAGAAGCAGATACAATGGCGACTTATGAAATTTTAAAAGCGCAGTTAGATCGTTATCCAGAATTGGAAAATGATATGAGATCGTTGTCTGAATTCACAACCCGTAAAAAAATAGCAGATTTTGCCGGAATGATCGCTTTTGATAAAGACGATGAAGAAATTTTTACTTTTGGAAAACATAAAGGTGCTAAAGTTGAAAAAGTTTTAGAAGCAGAGCCAGGATATTTCAGCTGGATCCAAAATGCTGATTTTCCTTTATATACCAAAAAAGTATTAACAGCAATTAAATTAAGAAAATTAAATACGAAATAAGTTTCTAAGTTGCTAAGGTTCTAAGTCGCTAAGTTTTTTTGCGCAGTTTTTCTTAGAATCTTACCGTCTTAGAATCTTAGAACCTAAAAAAAAATGAAAATTATCTGTGTCGGCAGGAATTATGCCAATCATATAGAGGAATTAAAAAACGAGCGTCCAACAGAACCAGTGGTTTTTATGAAGCCCGATTCGGCAGTTTTGTTGAAACAGCATCCGTTTGTAATTCCAGAGTTTTCTGAAGATGTTCATCACGAACTTGAAATAATCGTAAAGATTAATAAGGTTGGAAAATATATTGAGCCTAAATTTGCTCATAAATATTATGATGAAATTAGTGTTGGAATTGATTTTACAGCACGTGATCTGCAGAGTAAATTAAAAGAAAAGGGACTTCCTTGGGAAAAAGCCAAAGCGTTTGACGGTTCGGCAGTTATTGGCGATTTTTTGCCAAAAACTAATTTTGTTTCTATGGAAAATCTTAATTTTGAATTGAAAAAAAATGCAGAGACAGTTCAAAAAGGGAATTCAAACATGATGCTTTGGAAAATAGATGAACTGGTTTCTTATGTATCTCAATTTTTTACATTGAAAATTGGAGATATTATTTTTACAGGAACGCCAGAAGGTGTTGCAGCTGTAAAACCAAATGATGTTTTAGAAGGCTTTTTAGAAGATAAAAAATTATTCAGAATACAAGTAAAATAATGGCTTTAAAATACAACCTTTCGAAAGTGTATGCGCTTTCAGACAACGATCCTGAATTTGTAAACGAAATTTTAAATTTATTTGTTACAGAAGTTCCCGAAGATTTGAAACAAATTAAAGAGGGAATAAAGAAAAAGGATCATAAATATGCCTATTCATATGCGCACAAAATAAAGCCTACTTTAGATTTAATGGGGCTAAATGTGGCTTTTGAAGAGATTTTGCAAGTTGAAGCTTGGACAAAAGCAGAAGGCAAGAAAAAAGATATAATTGAAACTTTTAAAAGTATTAAAATACAAGTTAAAGAAGCAATCAAAGAGATCAAAAAAGACTTTGATTTGTAAAATATAATACCCAGCCCAATTCTTGTTTTTATAAAGAATTGGGTTTTCTTATCTAAATCTAAAAGATTCGTTTTTTGTGATTTGGATTAAATATGATGAATCTTATAAAAGTTCATCACGAATAACTTCTTCTTATAATAAACCTGTTCGTAATTACAGGTAATATTCCTTACATAGATATGAAAGCAGCAATTATAACAATTGGAGATGAAATCTTAATTGGCCAAATCGTAGATACAAATTCAGCTTTTATTGCCAAATCGCTTGATAGAATTGGAGTTGAAGTAATAGAAATGCTTTCGATCAGTGATGATAAAAGGCATATTTTGGACACTTTTGCCTTACTGCAAAACAAAGTGGATGTGGTAATTGTAACCGGCGGATTAGGGCCAACAAAAGATGATGTTACGAAAAAAACATTCTGTGACTATTTTAACGACGAATTGGTTGTAAATCCAGAGGTTTTGGCGCATGTAACGCAATTAATTGAAGGTTTTTATAAAAGACCAATTTCGCAGCTTAATAAAGATCAGGCTTTGGTTCCGTCAACTTGCACAGTATTGCATAATAAAGTGGGAACTGCTCCGGGAATGTGGATGAAAAAAGAAAATACCGTTTTTATTTCGCTTCCAGGTGTTCCTTATGAAATGAAATATTTGGTTGAAGAAGAAATAATTCCAAAAATAGTTCGTGAATATAAACGTCCATATATTATTCATAAAACCATTTTAACTTACGGTCAAGGTGAAAGTTTAGTTGCAGAACGTATTGAACATTGGGAAAATAATCTGCCGGAATTTATAAAACTTGCTTATCTGCCAAATCCAGGGCGCGTACGTCTAAGATTGACCGCAAGAGGAACAGATAAAGAGCTGTTGGAAACTGCAATAGAGGAAAATGTCCGTTCGTTAGATTTGATTATCCATGACATTATTGTGGGATATGAAGAGAATGAAACCATAGAATCTGTAGTTGGTAAAATTTTAACCAAACAAAATAAAACAGTTTCAACGGCAGAAAGTTTTACTGGTGGAAGAGTCGCGTCGCTTTTATCGGCTGTTCCGGGCGCTTCAAGCTATTTTAAAGGAAGCGTGGTCTCTTATGCAACCGAAACTAAGATAAATGTTTTAGGAGTTTCAGAAGAAATAATTAAAAAACATTCTGTGGTAAGTGCAGAAGTTGCATCTGCTATGGCTTTGAGTGTGAAAAACTTACTCAAAACCGACTACGGTATTGCTACGACTGGTAATGCGGGACCTTCAAAAGGTGATTCAGATGCAGAAATCGGTACTGTTTTTATTGCTTTGGCGACGCCGAACGAAGTAATTGTAGAAGAATTTAACTTCGGACAACCTCGTGAAAAAGTGGTAGATAGGGCAACAGTTAAGAGTTTAGAAATATTGCAGAAAGAAATTTTAAAATTTGTGCAATAATTTTTTGCTACAATGGTTTATTTTTCTTTTCTTTGCACCCTGATTTTGAATAACGATAAAAGATAAGTATAATGTCAAGAGTTTGTGACCTTACAGGTAAAAGAGCGATGGTAGGAAATAACGTTTCTCACGCTATGAACAAAACTAAGAGAAAGTTTTCTGTAAACTTAGTTAAAAAGCGTTTTTATCTTCCAGAAGAAGATAGATGGATTACTCTTAGAGTAGCAGCATCTACGATAAAAACAATTAATAAAAATGGAATCACTGCTGTTTTGAAAAAAGCACAGTCAGAAGGATTTATCAAATAATCTTTTCCTAAATAAATATATAGCAAGATGGCAAAGAAAGGTAATAGAATCCAAGTAATTTTAGAATGTACTGAGCACAAGACTTCTGGTGTTCCAGGAACTTCTAGATATATTACAACTAAGAACAAAAAAAATACTCCAGACAGATTAGAGATTAAGAAATTTAATCCAATCTTAAAAAGAGTAACTGTTCATAAAGAAATTAAGTAATAATTAGAGATTTTTGTAAATCTCGAATGGTTTAGCCATGAGAGTTTTATAAAAGCTTCAAATAACATTTGAATCATGGCAAAGAAAACCGTAGCATCGTTACAAACATCTTCTAAGAGATTATCAAAAGCCATCAAAATGGTAAAATCTCCTAAAACTGGTGCATATACATTCGTAGAATCTATTATGGCTCCTGAAGAAGTTGATGAATTCTTGAAAAAGAAATAATTACAATTACATTATATAGAAAAGCTACTTTCTTTCGGAAGTAGCTTTTTTATTACCTATATTTGTCTATAAATTTAAAGAAACACAGTAATTGACTTTTTTTAATATGAATTTCTGTTTAAATTAAGGTTAATTGAAAAACAATTGCACTTTCTTTAAAGATTTGGATTTCTGATCTAAACAATCAAGAGATCTAATAAATCTAAAAATCTACAAAAATGAGTTTTTTTAAAAAATTATTCTCTACCGAAAAAAAAGAGACTTTAGACAAAGGTCTTGAAAAAACAAAAACTACTTTTTTCTCTAAGTTAAGTAAAGCCATTGCTGGAAAATCTAAAGTTGATGATGATGTTTTAGATAATCTGGAAGAAATTCTTGTAGCTTCAGATGTTGGCGTAAATACAACTTTAAAAGTAATTTCAAGAATTGAAAAACGTGTTGCTGAAGATAAATATTTAGGAACAGATGAATTGAATCAAATTCTTAGAGACGAAATAGGGGCTTTATTATCTGAAACCAATACAGGCGAGGCAACTGAATTTGATATCCCTAAAGATAAAAAACCATACGTTTTAATGGTTGTTGGAGTAAACGGAGTTGGTAAAACTACAACGATTGGTAAGCTGGCTTATCAATTTAAAAAAGCAGGTCATAAAGTTGTTTTGGGTGCGGCAGATACTTTTCGTGCTGCAGCAATTGACCAATTACAAGTTTGGGCTGATAGGGTTGATGTGCCTATTGTAAGACAAAATATGGGAAGTGATCCAGCTTCTGTAGCTTTTGATACTTTACAGTCTGCAGTTGCTCAAAATGCTGATGTTGTAATTATTGATACCGCAGGGCGTCTTCATAATAAAATCAATTTAATGAACGAATTGACGAAGGTAAAGCGTGTAATGCAAAAAGTTGTTGCCGATGCTCCTCACGATGTACTTTTGGTTTTAGATGGTTCTACAGGACAAAATGCTTTTGAGCAGGCCAAACAATTTACAGCGGCGACAGAGGTTACTTCATTGGCTGTAACTAAATTGGACGGAACTGCGAAAGGCGGCGTTGTAATTGGTATTTCAGATCAATTTCAAATCCCGGTAAAATATATTGGTGTCGGCGAAGGAATTGAAGATTTACAAGTCTTTAATAAGTATGAATTTGTTGATAGTTTCTTTAAATAATTTAAAATGAGTTTTGAGTCTATAAAAAATATACCAGCGATTGCTTTTTATTTTGCAAGCGTTATTTGTTTTGTTTTGGCAAATGTATTGAGAGATAACAATCTTTCTTTTTATTATATTTTGCTAGTGGCTGGTATAATTTTATTCTTTTTAGGTATTTTGAAAAGAATAAAAACTAATCGTTAGTTTTTTAGTAGAATTTTATTTCTAAAAAAAATATTGAGCTTTTAAATATAAAAAGGGTCTTTTAAGACATTTTATATTTAAAAGCTCATTTTTTTATTGATACAAAGCATTAATCTTTTCCCATAAAGTTTTATCAAAATCTGATAAAGCTAGATTTACATTGTC
Source organism: Flavobacterium sp. SORGH_AS_0622 (assembly GCF_030818825.1). NCBI lineage: Bacteria > Pseudomonadati > Bacteroidota > Flavobacteriia > Flavobacteriales > Flavobacteriaceae > Flavobacterium > Flavobacterium sp. SORGH_AS_0622. The sequence continues at coordinate 4,039,423 of NZ_JAUTAX010000001.1, read as the reverse complement.
GGCTGCGTCTCCCATTCTAATTACAACCATCTTCTTGCTTGGAACGACATATATTTTTTGATCGTTTTTTCCTAAAGCCATGAACATGTCATTTGGACCAGTCGGAATTACGCTTCCTTGAAATGTAAGCTGCGATTGTGGTAAATGATAAGAGCTTTTGCCGTTTAGCCACCATAAATAACCATATCCTAGATTAATATTTTGTGATGTGGCGGTTGCTTCATTAAAAAAAGATTCGTTCAAGATTACATTGTTTTCCCATTTTCCTTTATTCAGCATTAATAATCCAAAGCGCGCCATACTTCTTGTGGTACTTGTATAAACGCTGTTTACTCCAATCTGTACCCAAGTACCATTCATGCCTATTTTATCTCTTAATTTGGCATTGAAATAATTCTCCCAGCTTTGTCCGCTGGCTTTTGCAACAACATCTTGTAGTTTTACATAAACATTATGGTAAGCCCATCTTGTTCCTGCATCAGCTTTATAAATTAAATTGGCTGGTTCAACTTCATCGGTACTGTCATCTAATCCAGAAGTCATAGAGAGTAAATTTTTGCAGGTAATTTGGTTTTCTTGAGCAATTGTTTCGCTTGTCCAGCCAGTTCCAATGTAGTCGGATACTTTATTGTTAATGTTTAGTAATCCTTCTTGCTGCGCAATTCCAGTTAATGTTGAGGTTAAAGTTTTTCCGGCGCTTGCCCAATACCAATTTGTTGTGGCTGTATGATTGTTGAAATAATTTTCTAAAACAATTCGTCCGTTTACTAAAATCATAAACGATTTGGAATGTTTTAGTTCTAAGTAATCTAGCAGTGGTTGAACTGCATTTTGATTCCATTTTAAATCAGTCAGCGATTTTGTTTCCCAAGCATTTCCAGTTAAAGGAGGGAAATACATTGTTTCTGTTGGAGTTGAATCTGGTTCTGTTGAATCTTTACTACAGCTTATAAACGATAAGGCCGCTAGAATTGTACAAATAGTTTTAGTCATGTTTTTTGTTTTGGTTTAGGGTTTGACTAAAAATATATAAAATAGTTTAATGTTAATTCTTGTTATGTGGAAATTTACTGATCATCAGATCCCCATTTTGTACCATCGACAAAGACAACATAATAAGCTCTAATTTTAGTTATTTTATCAGCATCTGTAGAAAAGTCTTCCCAGAATTCTGTTCTGCTTTCGCCAGATTTTATTAAGGATATTACCTTTTCAGTAAATCTTCCGTCGGCATAAAAATATCTTCCATTTGCGGGTTTGTCAAATGCATTTTTACAGAACCATTCAAATTTAATGGCTTTAATATTTTTCTTTCCTGAGTTTTTGTAAATTAATTTCAGGTCTTTGTGATTGGAATAGTCGTTTTTTAATAATGTAGCTGCTGTAATTTTTATGGGTGAAACTTCTTTTTTACTTTTTAAAGAATCGTTTTTTATTGAGTCAGTATCTTTTAAGTTTGAAGTGATTGTCTCTACACTTTGTTTCTTAGTTTTTTCTGGCTTTTCGCATTTTGAGAATATTAGTATTGGACTAAAAAGTAATATCAATATTTTTTTCATCTTTTTTGTAGAGATTTTCAAAAGTAATTTGGATCTGAAATTCATTAAAAATGTGAATATCTTTTGCCCTTAAAAGTTTTTATGTTGTTAAAATAGGGTAATTATTATAATGGGTATTAAAAAGATTGTTTTGGATAGGCTCAATAAATTAAGAGATAAAGCATTTCTTTTGATGATTATAAGTTTATCTTTGTAGTTCGCTAAAAATTTATTTTGAAAACTGAAGCACTAGCCCTGATGGAAGCGGCATCCTTTTACTTTTTTCTTTAAAAAGTAAAAGATATAGCGGACAGCAGGTATCAGCTCCTTAATATTATAATAATTATGAAGAACACTTTTATGATCTTGGTTTTGTCAATCTTGTTTTTAAGTTGTAAACAAGAAATAAAACCGACGGATATTACTAAACTAAACGGTTATTGGGAAATTGAAAAAGTAGTTTTTGACAAAGGTGAGCAGAAGGATTATAAAATGAATGAAACATTTGATTTCTTTCAAATTAAAAATAATAAAGGTGTTCGAACGAAGGTAATGCCGCAGTTTGACGGGACATTTTTAACGACAGATACATTTGAAAATGTATCAGTTCGCTTTGCTGGGGAACATGTCTTTTTAGATTATAAAACAGATTATGCAAAATGGAGTGAAGAAATTATTTCGCTTTCTGATGAGCAGTTAGTGGTTAAAAATCCACAAAAAATAGAATATCATTATAAAAAAGCGGGACCAATTAATCTATTGAATGATGGCGAAAAGAATAAATAACGAGTCTACAATAAGTGCAGTTTTGCAGCAAATTATTCAGGTGAATAAATTACAGCCTGGAATGGATCAAATCGATGTTCGTGATGCTTGGAAAAGCCTTATGGGCAGTGGCGTAAATACTTATACAAGAAATGTTGTCCTAAAAGGCAGTACACTTTATGTAGAATTAGGATCTGCAGTTTTGCGTGAGGAATTAAGCCACGGAAAATCTAAAATTGTTAAAATGATTAATGAGGAGTTAGGACGCGAGGTAGTAAAAGAGGTAATTTTGAGATAGCTCTTTTTAATAGGATTATTTTTAAAATAAAATAACACTTCTATTGTGGAGTGTTTTTTTTTGCGATACATTTGCGCGTTATTTTTTGTAAGTAACATCCCTTTAATAACCCAACAATTTAACAAACAATGAAAAAATTTTTACTTATTTTAACCGTATTATTTGCCTTAACTGCTTATTCTCAAAAGAAGAAAGTTGCTGTAGTTTCTTTTTACACTGACAAAACAATAGATCTTTCAGATTTAGGTTTAAATAGCATTGCAGCAGTAACAGATTTAGGAAATAATCCAAATTTTAACCTAGCGCCTATTTTAGAGAAGTATCATAATGCTTTTTTTAATGATTATGCTAAAAAATTTCCGTTTGATTTAGTTCCAGAAAGTGAAGTAACACAAAAACAAGAATATATTGATTTTACTCCAAAATTTGCTAGAGAAGGAGATGCAGGAAGCACTATCATTAATTATCCAGGATATAAATATATATATGAAGGAATAAATGGTTCAACTAATGAAGTAGCATCTGCTAAAATTTTTAGTGAGAAGGCTGACGGAGTTTTATTTACAGAAATTCATTTCGCTTTGCAAAAAGGATTTGCAGTTGGCGGAACTGGAACCGTTAAAATGAGAGCTTATGCAAGAATCGCTTTATATGACAAAAATGGAAAAAAAGTATTTGCATTTAATGAAGGAGCAAATTCTAAGAAAACTGGAACAATTGTAGGAGGAATACCTGTTTTGTCTTTTGATAAAGTATTACCAATGTGTGAAAGTGCATTAGATGAGCTTCTAAAAGATTTAGATGGAAAAATTGAGAAAATGGTGAAAAAGACGTCTGATAACCTTTAATCCATTTATAATTAAAAAATAAAAACCCGCTTCAATTGAAGCGGGTTTTTTATTTGATTGAAAATCAAAATTCTTATTAGAATTGCTCTCTTCCTGCAAAGTGGAATGCGCTTTCGATAGCAGCGTTTTCGTCGCTGTCAGATCCGTGAACTGCATTTTCTCCGATTGAAGTAGCGTATGCTTTACGAATAGTTCCTTCAGCAGCTTCAGCAGGGTTTGTAGCTCCAATTAAAGTTCTGAAATCTTCTACTGCGTTATCTTTTTCTAAAATAGCAGCAACAATTGGTCCGCGTGACATGAATTCAACTAATTCTCCGTAGAAAGGTCTTTCTGCGTGAACTGCGTAAAATGCTTTTGCATCAGCTACAGTTAGTTGAGTTAATTTTAATGAAACGATTTTGAAACCACCATTAGTAATCATTGCTAAGATATTCCCGATGTGTCCGTTTGCAACAGCATCTGGTTTAATCATTGTAAAAGTTCTATTTGTTGCCATTTTATATTTTATTAAATTTTGTGCAAAAGTATACTTTTTTTATCAATTGATTTTAATAAATTCATAATTAAAACTTGATAGAAAGGTGTTTTGGTTAATAAAAATGTCTTTTGAGAACCATTTAAGTAATAATTAGCGATATGCTGTCGTGCATTTAATATAAAAAGCATAATTATAATAATAAAAAATACACTTTGGTATGTCTTTATATTAGATCTAGTTAAATTGTTTTATACTTTGAAAATCAGTTTGTTTCTGTAGAAAATCCATAAAATAAATGTCCAGATTGCTACATAAGTTAAAGCACCTGCGAGTGATGCTGTCATTGGATTACTAAAAAATGGTGCAATTCCGAAGCGGTATAAATAATCTAAAAGATTGGTTTGTTCTTGTGGGTTTTGCGGATTTTGAAATCGAATCATAGTCAATGCCTGCGGAATAATCTGTGAAGCAAAGAATACAATCATTGGATTTACACCCCAGATAACAAATAACTTAAAACCTTTTTTATATTCGGCAATATCAATTATATAATACAGTAAAGCTAGACAAGTTGAAGCTAAACCTGTAGTATAGAAAACATAACTGCTGCTCCAAAGTGATTTATTAATTGGAAATACAAAATTCCAAATTAATCCTCCGATAATTAAAGCGATTCCGGCAATTGCCATTTTTTTTGCCTTTTCGGTTTTTAATATATTTTGCAGTAATAGTTGCCCTATCAGTAAACCAATAATTCCGTTTACTATTGAAGGAATCGTACTCAAAATCCCTTCAGGATCCCAGGTATTAGTTTCATGGTACATATGTCCTTTTAGAAGAATACTGTCAACCCATGCAGCTAAATTAGTTCCTCGTTCTAAATTTGCCTCTCCAATTCCAGGAACGGGGATTAAAGTCATTACTGCCCAATATCCTAGAAGTAAAACAGCTCCAGCAATAATTTGTGTTTTTTTAGATGTTTTTAAATATAAAAGTGAAACTACAAAATAGACTATTGCAATACGTTGTAAAACTCCTGGAAGTCTAACGTCTTGGTAGTTTTCGAAACCACCGTAGGCTAAAAAGAGATAGATGATTAATATACTAAAAGCTAAAATATTTTTTACTTTAGTACTAAAACTTCCCATTAAAGCATATCCTACTGCAATGGTTATCGCTAGTCGACCAATAAGAAGGGGAATTCCGTCTAGACCAAATAATTGAATTTTTCCGAAGAAATTAAAAAATATTCCAAGACATAACATTCTTAGAGAACGAATGAGTATTTTATTAAATGTAGTATCGTCGTAAACTTTATCCGGCATTGCAAGTGGAACCGCAACTCCCATTATAAATATAAAAAACGGAAATACAAGATCGGTTGGTGTACAGCCGTTCCAGTGTGCGTGTAAAAGCGGCGGATAAACATTTCCCCAGTCACCGGGATTGTTTACAATAGTCATTAATAGAATAGTCAGTCCGCGAAAGACATCAAGCGAAATTAGGCGTTCTCTTACCATTTGGTTAGTTAGTTAATAGGTTATAAAAATAATTCTATTTGGTTTGAGAGAGCAATAATCTCGGAAATGAGCTGGTTATTTGTTCCGAAATACTTACTTTAATTTTTTAAAGATAATTATTTTAGGTGATTATGATGTTAAAATTATTTTCCAAGGGTTTTAATTTCTGAATTAAAAGCGGAATTAACTGATCTCCGTTTTCTAAATAAAATTCAGAGAAGTTTGCCTGACGTTCTTGAAGACTATAATTCGGAAACAATTCGCATTGCAAATCAGTTACACGCTGTAATTGATCTTGGAGTTTTCTCTTTTGAGCTTTTAACAAACGTTTTTCCAGATTTTCTAAACCTTTTTTCTGCTTTACTTCTTGTGCTTTTACAGCGCCACTAAAAGATTTGTCGGTCTTTTCAGCCAATTCAAAAAGGTAATTAAATTGCTTTTCAAGCGCTTCTTTTTGTTCAGTTAAATCAATTGGAAAAGGAGATAGTTTACGGGTAATAGCATTAATTAAAACTTCAGATTTACTAAATAAATCTTTCCAGCTTAAATTTAAATTATCAGCTTTTTTAGCTTGTTTTTCTGTAGCTAAAAGAACCGAATTTCGAACCAATAAGATCGGGAAAGTAATGTTTACGGCATCAAAAAATGCTTTTAATTCTAACCAATAAGCAATTTCACCGCCTCCGCCAATGTAGCAAAGATTTGGCAGAATAATTTCCTGATATAACGGACGCATGATTACATTTGGACTGAATTTTTCAGGATTGCTGTCAACTAATTTTAGAATTTCTTCTTTAGAGAATGAAATTTTAGTGTTGTTAACCCAATATTTATCATCTTCAAAAATTATTCGTTCGCGGAGTTTATCTTCTATATAAAATAAATTAATTTCTCGCGGATTTACCTGAACAGTGTAGTCTGAAAGATTTTCAATAGATTTTTGAACTTCCTTAAATGACGTTTGATTTTCTAACTCATTTTTTATATACGGAATAAAAGCGCGTTTTAATTCGGCATTATCAGCATCTATAATAACTAGTCCATAATTTGAAAAAAGACTATTAGCTAAAAAACGTGTAGCATCGGCTAGATTTTCATGTTTTAAATAAGCTTCTTCAAATAATTTCTTTAGAGTAGCTGCATTTGAACTTGAACCTAATTCTTTAGAATAAACCTCAAATAAATCTTCTAAACCTTTTGCCGATAATCTGCCAACAGGACCTGTGCTTTCGGCATTCCAACGGATTTTTTTTCCTTTAAAATTAAAATAATTAATTTCTTCAAAATCGTGATCTTCTGTAGCCATCCAATAAACAGGTACAAAATTATAAGAAGGATATTTCGATTTTAATTCTTTAGTTAAATTAATAGTAGAGATAATTTTATATAAGAAATACAACGGGCCAGTGAATAGATTTAATTGGTGGCCAGTTGTAATTGTAAACGTATTTTCTAACGCTAAAAGAGTGATGTTATGTTGAGTTGATTCTGAAATATCAATATTTTCATATTGTTTTTTTAAAGTATCAACTAATGCAGTTCTGTTATTGTTATCAAAATTAGATGCTTTTTCTGCAATCTGTTTTTCGAAATTTTCCAGTGTAGGGAAGTTGTTGTACAGCGGTTTTAATTCTGTTTTTTGATCTAAATAATCTTGCATCAATTTAGAAAAATATCCAGAAGATTGAAAGCTGATACAGTCGGTAGGCATAATTTTAAATTTATTTTTGACAGCTGTAAATTTAATGAAAATATACAGTTAAAAACTCTTTTAACGATTGCTTAAGATTTGATTTTTGATTTTTCTTTTAAAGTTCCAGTAATCAAGATTTTAAAAACAGATCAAATGCTTATTTTTAAAATCTAAAATACATGAAATTTGTTAAAAAGCATAAGTGTTCTAAAACTAATTCTATTAAAGATGAATTATTGGTAATGAAACTATATTTTTGTAATCAAAAAAAAAGTTATATCTATTTTACATGAAAACGAACCCGAATCAAAAGAACTCCCTAAAACATGTTCTTTTTGGAAGCCTTATTGGCACGACAATCGAATTTTTTGATTTTTATATTTATGCCAACGCCGCGGTGTTGGTTTTCCCTCAGTTATTTTTTCCAAGTTCAGATTCTACAATGGCGACATTAGAATCTTTAGCTACTTTTTCAATTGCATTTTTATCCCGTCCGTTAGGTTCTGCTTTTTTTGGACATTATGGAGATAAAATCGGTCGTAAATTTACTTTGGTTGCCGCTTTGCTGACTATGGGAATTTCGACAGTTACAATCGGATTTTTGCCAAGTTACGCCAGTATTGGTATTGCCGCTCCATTATTATTGATGCTATGCCGTTTCGGGCAGGGCGTTGGTTTAGGAGGCGAATGGGGAGGAGCTGTTTTATTAGCGATTGAGAATGCACCGCCAAATAAACGTGCTTGGTACGGAATGTTTCCACAATTGGGCGCTCCAATAGGTTTGTTACTCTCTGGTGGAACTTTTCTACTATTAACGGATTCTATGAGCAATGAGGATTTTATGGATTATGGGTGGAGAATTCCGTTTATTGCCAGTTCGCTTTTGGTAATAGTAGGTTTTTATATTAGAACCAAAATTACGGAAACCCCTTCTTTTGAAAATTCTAAAAAAGAACACGAAGAAGTAAAAGTCCCATTTTTAGAATTAGTTAAATCATATAAAAATCAACTTATTTTTGGAACCTTTGCAGCGATTACAACCTTTTTAGTTTTTTACTTAATGACAGTTTTTACATTAAGCTGGGCAACTTCGGACTTAGGAATTGTAAAAAGAGATGGTTTATTAATACAATTATTTTCGGTATTGTTTTTTGCTATTTTTATTCCAGTTTCGGCTGTAGTGGCTGATAAAATCGGACGTCGTAAAATGCTTATTATTGCGACGGCGGCAATCGCAATTTTCGGCTTTTTCTTTTCTTACTTTTTAAGCTCAGGAAATATTGTTTTAGTGACAACATTTGCCTGCATCGGAATGGCTTTAATGGGATTTACTTACGGCCCGCTTGGAACTTTTCTATCTGAGTTATTTCCAACAAACGTTCGTTATTCAGGTGCTTCACTAACTTTTAATATGGCAGGAATTCTAGGCGCTGCTTTCGCACCTATGATTGCGATTTGGCTGGCTTCAACTTACAGTGTGAGTTACGTAGGTTTGTATTTAACAGCTGCTGCGTTTATTTCTTTAATTTCATTTTTGGTAATTAGTAAAGACGAGCATAAATTTTAATTTATACCTAGACAATAAGATTTAAGCAAAGTCCGCAACGTATTAATTTACTTTGCGGACTTTCTGTTTATTTATCTTTTTAAACTAAAATGACCCCTAAATTCTGTTCCATTTAATCTTTTTACAATAAACCAATAATCTGCGGCAGGTTCTTGACGGCCAATATAATTCCCGTCCCAAGAAGTGCCTGGGGCTAATTCCTTGATGAATTTTCCATATCTGTCAAAAATTTTTATTCCCGCATTTGGTGCTAAATAGGCAGGATTTATCGTCCAAAGATCATTAAAACCATCACCATTTGGCGTGAAGAATTTTGGAAAAGGAAGTTCTTCAACTAAATTAATGCAATCTCTATCTGTTGCTTCTAGAATATTTACTGTAATTGGAATTCGGTCACTTTCACAGTTACTTATGGTTTGAGAAGCATAATAGGTAATTCCATTTTCTAGGGATGTTTCTTCAGATAAAGTATTATTTGAGGAAGTACTTTCATACCATTTTATATTTTGTCCAATAATTTCAATATCATTAATGGTAGCATTTTTTTGAATGCAAAATTGCTGTGGAGAATTAGCAATTGGATTTGGTGTATCTTGAATTTTTACAGTAATTGCTAATCTTTCGCTTTCGCAGTTGTTTAGAGTTTGCGAAACATAATAAGTTCTATCGTTTTCCAGTACAGTTGTACTTGGTAAAGAATATGCGGAAAAGCCGGTGTCGTACCATTTTATATTTTGTCCAATAATTTGAACATCACTTAAAGTTGCATTTTGTTGTGTGCAGAAAGATTGTGAGAGATCGGCAATTGGTTCTGCGGTATTGCAAACATTAAATTTAAGAATCCAAAAATCTTGCAGACCACTTTTGTTTTCAGTTTTGTCTCCAGAAATATCAGATTGTGACCAGCCGGCAATAACATAAGAACCATCATTAGATTGAACTATAGACTGGGTCTGATCAACACTAGAACCTCCAAAAGCCTTATCCCATTCCAATATATTATTTGAGTCTAGTTTTATAATCCAATAATCGCGGTTACCTTGAGAAGCTTCTGTTTTAATTCCAGAAATTCCTGAGTAAGACATTATTCCTAGAACCAAACCATTATCAGATGTTAATCTCATATTAGAAAAAATTTCAGTATCATCGCCTCCAAAATTCTTCTGCCAAATTAATTGTCCATTGTTATTTAATTTTACAAGCCAGACATCATTAGAGTTATTTATAGTGTTTTCTGTTTTATCACCTGATATTCTAGAAGAAGAATCTCCACCAATAAAATAGTTTCCATCAGCTGTTGCTATTATTGATTTTGCATAATCTCCATTATTTCCGCCAATAGTATTTTGCCAAATGATGGATCCGTCAAGATCAAGTTTTAAAATCCAGTAATCAAAAATTCCTTTGGAATTTTGAGTTTTGTCACCAGATATATTAGAACTTGAAGATGAGACTACAACATACTTATGATCATTTGTTTTACTGATAGATGAAATTAAATCGGCAGCATTTCCTCCAATTGTTTTTTGCCAGACTATTGTCCCTAGATTATCTATCTTGATAACCCAGATGTCAATACTGCCTTTCGAGTTTTCATTTTTATCGCCAGAAATATTAGAATCAGATTCTCCACCAATTAAATAACCTCCGTCTTCAGTTTCAATTATACATGTTAATCTATCTGTACCAGTTCCTCCATATGTTTTGTCCCAAACGATATTTCTATTAGAATCAAGCTTTACAACCCAATAGTCGTCACCTCCTTTAGTATTTTGAGTTTTTTCGCCAGAAATTCCAGACGAGCTATATCCGCCTAATATGTAACCTCCATCTGTGGTTTCTTTCGCAGAAACTAAGTGGTCGTTGCTAGTACCGCCAATAGTTTTTTGCCATAACAAATTACCAGTTAAATCATCAAGTTTAAAAAACCAAAAATCATTTTGTCCTCTTGAGTTTTCATTTTTATCTCCAGAAATATTTGAGTATGAATATCCTCCAGAAATGTAATTTCCGTCACTTGTTTTTTCTATGAAGTCACACCAATCATAATCATTACCACCAATAGTATTTTGCCATTGAATATTTTGTGCTGTAATTGATGCTGTGAAGAATATGAAATATAAAAGTAAAGTTTGTTTCATTTGATTATTTTGGATGTCGACAAATGTAGTTAAATATCCTACAATACAAAATCAGAAACTTAAAACAGAGCGGCTAAAAATCTTTAACTTAAAAGTCTCCAAATATCTCGTATTTTTGCAAAAAAATAATTCCTCTTGAAAACAAAACTTTTTGTAATTACGCCTCCATTTACCCAACTGAATACTCCGTATCCGGCAACGGCTTATATAAAAGGTTTTCTAAATACCAAAAATATCGAATCGGCTCAGGCTGATTTGGGGATTGATGTGATTTTAGAATTGTTTTCGAAAAAAGGATTAATTGATTTGTTTCAAGTTTCAAGTTTCAGATTTGAAGTTACAAATATTGAAGTTTCAGATAATTCCAAGAGAATTTTTGCTTTACAAGACGAATACATCAAGACGATTGATTCTGTAATCCAGTTTTTGCAGGGGAAAAATCCAACTTTGGCATTGCAGATTTGTCAGGAAGATTTTCTGCCAGAAGCTTCTCGTTTTGCACAGTTAGAAGAACTCGATTGGGCTTTTGGAACAATGGGAACACAGGATAAAGCCAAACACTTAGCAACTTTATACCTCGAAGACATTTCCGATTTTATTGTTGAATGTGTCGACGATAATTTTGGTTTCAGCAGATATGCCGAACGTTTAGGCCGAAGTGCAAATTCTTTTGATGAATTGTACGAAGCATTTCAACAGGAACCAACTTATATTGATTCGATTTTGATTTCGCTTTTGAAAGCAAAAATTGAAGCTGTAAAACCAACTTTGTTTTTAATTTCAGTTCCTTTTCCTGGAAATTTATACAGTGCTTTTCGTTGCGCACAATGGGTAAAACAGAATCATCCCGAAATTAAAATTTCGATGGGAGGCGGTTTCCCAAATACAGAATTACGCTCACTTTCTGACAAACGTGTTTTTGAATTTTTCGATTTTATCACTTTAGACGACGGAGAAGTTCCAATTGAAGAATTAATTTTTAACTTAGAAAATCCAGATTACAATTCTTATAAAAGAACTTTTTTATTAGAAAATGGAGAAGTAGTTTATAAAAATAATTCCTTAAAACACGACTACAAACAAGCTTATGTAGGAACTCCAGATTATTCAGATCTGCCGTTGGATAAATATATTTCAGTAATTGAAATTGTAAATCCGATGCATAGAATGTGGAGTGACGGACGTTGGAATAAGCTTACAATGGCGCACGGCTGTTATTGGGGAAAATGTACTTTCTGCGATATTTCATTAGATTATATAAAAGTCTACGAACCCGTTGCAGCAAGTCTGCTTTGTGATCGAATGGAAGAATTGATCGAACAAACTGGACAAAACGGATTCCATTTTGTTGATGAAGCTGCACCGCCAGCTTTAATGCGTGCTTTGGCGCTTGAAATTCTAAAAAGAAAACTGGCTGTAACTTGGTGGACGAATATTCGCTTTGAAAAAAGTTTTTCAAAAGATTTATGTTTACTGCTAAAAGCTTCTGGTTGTATTGCTGTTTCTGGTGGTTTGGAAGTAGCCTCAGATCGATTATTAAAATTAATTGATAAAGGTGTAACTGTAGAACAGGTCGCGAAAGTGACTCGAAATTTTACTGAAGCCGGAATTATGGTTCATGCGTATTTAATGTATGGATATCCAACGCAGACGATTCAGGAAACAATTGACAGTCTCGAAATGGTGCGTCAATTGTTTGAAGCAGGAGTTTTACAATCTGGATTTTGGCATCAATTTGCTTTAACAGCTCATAGTCCTGTCGGATTATATCCTGAAAAATTTGGCGTAACCAAAAAAACAGAAGCAATTGGAACTTTTGCCAATAATGATATTGATTACACAGATTCTACAGGAATTAATCATGATAAATTCAGTTTCGGATTAAAGAAATCACTTTTTAATTTCATGCACGGAATCTGTTTTGATTATGAATTGCAAGACTGGTTTGATTTTAAAATTCCGAAAACCAAAATTCATCCCGATTTTATTTTTGATGCACTTCAGGAACAAAATGATTTCAATACAAAACCAAATGCAAAAGTGGTTTGGCTTGGCGGAAAACCATCTGCTGAAATTTTTATAAAATCGAAAAAAGGAAGAAGCTGGGAAATGATGTCTTTAACTTTTCACGATAAAAAAGAAAGCTTCAATATTCAAACCAGCAAAGAAGAAGGGGAGTGGCTGATTTCAATCTTGTCTAAAATTTCAATTTCAAGTGCTAAAAATTATACCTTTCAAGAAGTGAAAAATGATTTCGAAACTTCATTAGAAGATTTCGAATTATTTTGGTATTCTAAACCTATAAATACGCTTCGTGAATTTGGATTATTAGTGCTTTAATACTCCAAACATTCACCATCTTTAGGAATAGACGTTTTTGTTAAAAGCCCATGATCTGAAAGAGCAGATCGTAATTGCAATCTAGTTGTTGGGCAATGATTTAAAGCTTCTAAATGATTGGCAAGAACTTTTCCTGGAGCAAGGGTTGCAAATTTCAAAATGTCATCCATTCGCATTAATAATGGCTGTCCGATATCTAATCGCGCAGTACCGCAGGCGACAATCGAAATATCTGGTTTTAGCTGTGTTAGAACTTTTTCGACATGTTCGGTAAAAATAGTGTCAGAGCTTATATAAATTGATTTTTGATCTGCCAATTCGATAAGAAATCCCATGACATTTCCCATAAGTTTAGAGATAAAACCGTAACCATGAATGGCAGGAATTCCAGTTATTTTTCCGTCTAAAAATTTTTGAGGTTCCCAATATTCTAAAGTTTGAATAACAGTCAGTCCTCTTTGAAGAAGTGCTTTTTCGTCCTTTGAACTGCAGATTACAGGAACACTTTTTCTTCGTAAAAATACTTCGCCGGCTTTATCAATATGATCTGGATGCAAATGAGTAATTAAGCAATGTGTAACTCGGCTTAATATTTCTCGGCTGTTTTTTGGCAGTGCCACCAGCGGATTTCTTTTGGGCTTGTATCTAAAAATAGTAAAAGGCGGAATTGTTTTTCTTTTGCCTAACATTGGGTCCACTAAAATGACATGCTTTTCTGTTTCAATCACCAAAGTAGCATTTCGCAAATGATGTAATTTCATATCAAGGAAATTTAGATATTAAAAATACAAAGTTTTTCGAAAATCTATTTACAGATTTTTCTTTATTTTTAGCAAAATTGTTATCATTTTGTTTATGTATTTACAAGAAGGTTTTCATACCTATTTCATTTATATTCTTACAAATAAAGCGAGATCTGTTTTTTATGTTGGTGTTACAAATAACCTTAAAAATAGATTGTTGAAACATAAAGAAAATATTCTACTTGAGAATAAAACTTTTGTGTCTAACTATAAAGTTGAGTTTTTGCTTTACTATGAAAAATTTAATTGGATTCAGGAAGCAATAGCACGTGAAAAAGAAATTAAAGGATGGAGGAGAGAGAAGAAAATAGCATTAATAAAAACTATGAATCCTGACTTAGATTTTTTAAACTATTAATTTACGAAGAGATTTGATCAGAAAAGGTTTAATAGTTTAGTTTGTCATTCCGACGAAGGAGGAATCTCCATAAGTAACTCGCCAAAGATTTGTCATGACTGTGTATAAACCTTGCGTTAAGTTTTATTTATAGGTAAATTTGAACATTCTGTATGTCATTCCGACGAAGGAGGAATCTCCGCAAGTAGCTCCTCAAAGATTGGTCATAACTTTGCGGAATATTGTCGCGGAGATTCCTCCTTCGTCGGAATGACATACTGTACGATTATATTTCTTAAAACTGGTTATCCAATAGAAAATCGAAACCCAATGCCATGAAGGTTTTCAATTGAGATGCCTTGTTCATTTGCTAATATTTTGCGAAGACGCGAAATAAAAACGTCAAGACTTCTGCCCATAAAATAATCGTCTGTTCCCCACAAAGAGGTTAAGATTTGTTCGCGCTTTAAAACCGAATTTTTATGATCTAGAAAGAGTTTCAATAATTCGGCTTCACGCTGGGTAAGACCTACTTTTTCTTCTTCATTAAAAAGAATAAAATTTTTAGTGTCAAACTGATATTTTCCTACTTCGTAAATAGTTTTTACAGGCGCAATATTTTTCTGCGAACGTTTTAAAAAAATCTCAATTTTCAAAAGTAATTCCTCAATACTAAAAGGTTTTACCAAATAATCATCGGCTCCCAGACGTAATCCTTTAATTCTGTCTTCTTTTAAAGTTTTTGCCGAAAGAAAAATGATAGGAATATCAAGATCGATTTTTCTAATAGCTTCTGCCAAATCAAAACCATCCATTTTTGGCATCATAATATCAAAAATGCAGATATCAAAATCTTCTTCTTCAAAAGTTTTCAATGCCGATTTTCCGTCAGCACAATGAATTACTTCATAATTATTCTGCTCCAAATTGTCTTTGGTTAAAAATGCAAGAGTTTCGTCGTCTTCGGCGTAAAGTATTTTGAAATTTCTCATTTTTTATAAGGAATTGATAAGGTTATTGTTACGCCTTTTTCAACATTGTTTTCAGCTTTTATTTTCCAGTTCTGTAGTGTACAGATTTCTTTCACATAATATAAACCGAGACCAAATCCGTTGACTTCATTACTTTTCTCGTTCTGAACACGGTAAAATTTATCAAAGATAAAAGATATTTTTTTAGGAGTAATCCCGATTCCATTATCAATAAACTCAAGTTTTAAACAATTTTTATCTTCGGTAATTTTGATTATTACTTCTGGCTTTACGCTGCAGTATTTTACAGCATTATCCAATAAATTATAAACTAAATTAGCAAAATGAAAAGTATCAGTTTCTATTGAATAATCATTCGATGAAGTTTCAATTGTAAAAACAGCATCTGGATATTTTAAATTGATATTTGAAATTGCTTCTTCAATTATAGGAACAATTAGGATATTCTCTTTTTTAAGTTCTAAAGGAGCATAATCTGCTTTTGCAACATTTAGAATTTTTTCAATATGGCTATTTAACTTATTTCCTTGACTAATAATAATATCGGTATAAGTATATAACTTTTTATCTTCTTTAATTGGCTTTTGCTCAATTAGATATTTAGAAGCGATAAGAATAGATGCCAGAGGCGTTTTAAACTCATGCGTCATGTTATTGATGAAATCACGCTGTAATTCAGAATATTTTTTTTGCTGTAAAAGTTTAAAAATAGAATAAACATAAATCAGTAAAATTAAAATTAACGCCGTTGAAAGGATAAACCAAAAACGCATAGAACTAAATAAATACGTAGTTTCATTAGGAAAACGTACAGCGAAATAATAAACCAGATTTTTATGCTTAGGGAAATAAACAGTTTTTTTGCATTCTGCTTTTTTCTTTGAAAGCGAAATATAATCACCATAAATCATTTCATCACTCTGGCAGTTGTACATCGCGTATTCAAAATCTGTAGTGATATTCATTTTTTTGAATTCCGTTTTTAGATAAAACTCTAAAATTTCAGGTTCAAATTCATTATCGACATTTACAATATAATAATCGTTGGATATTTTCTGTACGGGATTCTGTACCGGCAGTTCATGATTTGTTCCTTCATAGAGCTTTTTTGCCACTTCCAGTAAAGCAATATGTGCTTTCTGGCTAAGCTTTTTTTGTTCAATTGTAAAAGCCTCTTTTGTCCATAACAATTGTGCCACCAAAATACTAATGATGGCTACCAATCCTAAGAGAATGATGCTGTTGAGTTTATTAATTTTCAAGAATAAGGAATTTTAAAAGTGTAATATTAATCAATTTTACCCTGAAAATAAGCGATTAACAAGTCATTAACAAACATTTGAAAGCGGTTAACAGCGATTTGGTTTTGTCTGAAATACCTTTGTAATATCAAATTAGAACTATAAACCATTTTAAATATATCCGTTATGAAAATGATTAAAATTTTGATGTTAGCTTTGGCTTTAGGGCTAATGTCTTTTTCGGCGATTGCTCCAGTAAAATCTTTAGTTTCAGAGACTAAAATTTCAGAAACTTCGGCTTCTACAATTACTTGGAAAGCAGAAACAATAGATGTTGGACAAATTCCACAAGGAACTCCAAAGGCAATTGTTTACGAATTTAAAAATACTGGAAAAACAGCTGTTGTGATTACAAACGTTAAAGGATCTTGTGGTTGTACGGCTACAGATTACACCAAAGAACCAATTCAGGCTGGAAAATCTGGAAAAGTTACTGCAACTTACAATGCTGCAAACAAAGGTGCATTTACAAAAACAGTTACTGTAACAACTAGTGCAGAAACAGCACCAAAAATCCTTACTTTAAAAGGTACGGTTATCTAAGAATTTTAATAGGTTGGTTATATGGCAAGCTCCAGACAAGTAATTGTTTGGGGCTTTTTTTATGCAGTTTAATTACTTTTAAAATCAGAAAAAAAGATAAATAAGATTTATTTGCGAAGACTTTGATTTAATAGAATTTTTTCTACTTTTAATAAAAAATTCTGGTATGAAAATTTGGTATTCGCTTATTATTACGGTTGTACTTTTTACTGTTTTTTCGTGTAACTCTAAAGCAGATAAAAAAGAGGAAAATTCGATAAAAAAAGTTGAGAAAATTCCAGAATTAAAACTTACAATTGACAGTACTCGCGTTGCTGCATTTTATGAAAGTTATCCGAAACTTTCAAAATTTAAAAGGGATGTAACTTCTTTATATCAAAAAAATAAATCAACTCAATTGTGGCAGGATAATAAAGGCGTTGTAGAATTTGGTAATACTTTATTCAACCAATACAAAAATCTGGATCAAGAAGGATTAAAAGCAAATTTTCCATACAGCGAACAATTGAATTTGGTTTTTGATAATAATGCTGCCAAGAAATTATCAAAAGAAGATACGGATTTACTTCTTTCTAATCTCTATTACTATTATGCCGAAAAAGTATATGGAGGATTTGATGAAAAAACGGTTATTTCTTTAGAATGGCTTTTACCTCGTAAAAAGTTCAATTATCAAGTGCTTTCAGATTCTATCTTTAAAAAATCGACCATTTTAGACGATAAGAAAAGAAAGATGTTCAGCCAATATTATAAACTTCGTGATGCTCTAAAAGAATACAGAGAAATTGAGAAAAAAGGCGGCTGGAAAAACATTGAAACGGGAGATGATTTTAAAAGTTTAAAATTAGGCGATTCTTCAAATGTTATAGCTCAAATTAGAGAAAGACTTTTTGTAACTAAAGATCTTAAAGAAGATACTAAAAGCGCGATTTGTGATACAGTTTTAATTAAAGCCATGAAAAATTACGAACTACGACACGGTTATGCGCCAAAAAACACCATTTTAACAGAACATATAAACGATTTGAATATTCCAGTTTCTGACAGAATAAAAACCATAATCGCCAATATGGAACGCTGCAGATGGATTGATCCTGAATTGGAAAAAGGGAAAAAATACATTGAAGTAAATATTCCTGAATTTAAATTGTATTTAATTGAGGATGGAAAAATTGCTTTTACTTCGCCTGTTGTTGTGGGGAAAGCAATGACAAAAACCGTAATTTTCAGTGGAATGATGAACAATATTGTTTTTAGTCCGTATTGGAATGTGCCGCCGAGTATTATTGCAAAAGAGATAAAGCCAGGAATGGCGAAAGATAAAAACTATCTTCAAAAGAAAAATTTAGAATGGAATAACGGGGCCGTTCGCCAGCTTCCAGGAAAAAATAATTCTTTGGGATTGGTAAAGTTTTTGTTTCCAAATTCAAGCAATATTTATCTGCATGATACGCCTTCTAAAAGTTTGTTCGAAAGGGAAAGCAGAGCTTTTAGCCACGGCTGTGTGCGTGTTGCAAAACCTCGTGAATTGGCAATTGAATTATTAAAACCAGATCCATCTTGGAATCCTGCCAGAATCGATAAAGCCATGCACGCCGGAAAAGAAAGCTGGTATACACTTAAGAAAAAAGTTCCTGTTTATATCGGATATTTTACAGCGTGGGTAGACCGCGAAGGGCAGTTGAATTTCTATAAAGACATTTATCAAAGAGATGAAAGTCTGTTGAAACTATTGACAGAAGAATAAAAGTTTAAATTCGAATTCCAATAATTAGCTGGATAAATTCCAAATTCTAAAAATGGTTTTTTTAAATTTTATTTTATTCAGAATGAAAAAATTGAACCCAGAGATTAATGGATTAAAAAGAATTATATAAAATGGATGCTAATCTTTTAATCTGTGGTAAAAACTATTTAGATAAAACATCAATACATTTATAAAAACGTTTGGTATAATGTTCTGTATCAAGAGCTGTAATCGTAACCTGCTGTGCTTTTCCAGATGAGGCGTGAATAAATTTAGAATGCATCCCGTTAGCTTCGCATATAATTCCAAGATGACCAACAATAGTTCTGTCTTTGTAACCGTAAAAAACTAAAATATCTCCAACCTTAAAATCTTCAGGTTTTAGAGCTTTTCCCAAATTCTTATAACCGCTTGAGCTTCTAGGCAATGTCAAACCAAAATTGCTATACACATAACTTACAAAGCCAGAGCAGTCAAAACCTTTTTTCGGATTACTGCCTGCGTACAAGTAAGGTGTTCCTAAATATTGTTTGGCATATGCGATAATAGAATCCCGATCAATTTCGGCTTCAATTTTAGGATTTTGAATTGTTTTTTGTTTCTCTTCCCTTTTCACAGTGAAAGAAGAAAATAAAAAAAGAGGAAGTAAAAAAATATAAAGGATTGATCTCATTTTTTTTAGTCTAATATAAGTTGAAACGTTAAAGATAAACCGTTATTTTATTTTAAAAGAACAAAAACACCCTTTAAAAGTACAAATAGCATTCGTTATCCTTCAAATGATGTGTTTATGTGGTGTTTTTTTATTGCATTTTGACATTTTAGTATCTTTCTGTCTAGTTCATTTCAAATATATTTGTGAATCGTATTTATATTTTAACAAATAAATTATGTTTCCTAAAAAAATAACTCTTTTAATTTCGTTTTTGCTGATTTCGATCGTTTCGACTTCACAAACTCAAAATTCAAGTAAAACTTTTTTATACCAAGGCCGAATTGATAAACTTCAAAACGATAATGTCATTTTGATAGGGACTGCATCTTCGGTTTCGTTTAATTTTATTGGAAATGAATGTTCAATTGCACTTCAGAGTGTAGATTCTTACGAACATCATAATTATGTTCAGTTGGTTTTGGATGGAAAATATATTGGGAAAATCAGGATTGAAAAAGGTGATGTTCAAACATTTCCAATAAAAGTGACTTCAAACAAAAAAGAACATCGTTTAGAAATCTATAAAAATACAGAAGCGCAAAGCGGTAATGTTTTATTCGCAGGAACAACGGCAAAACTGACTACAATTTCTTTTAAAAAGAAAAAGAAAATCGAGTTTATTGGAGATTCTATTACTTGTGGCGCGGCAAGTGATGGTTCTGACATTCCTTGCGATAAAGGAGAATATTACGATCACCACAACAGTTATTATGCTTACGGTCCAACACTTTCAAGAAAGATTGGTGTTGATTATTTGATGAGCTGTGTTTCTGGAATTGGAATGTATCGCAATTGGAATGACGAAAATAAGGACGAAGCTATAATGCCAGATGTTTATCAAAATTTGTATTTAACGAAAGATCCTTCGAAACCTAAATATGATTTTGCTTTTCAGCCGGATATTATCAGTATTGCCTTGGGAACCAATGATTTTTCTGGTGGAGACGGAAAAAAAGAACGCCTTCCATTTAATCCTGAAAAGTATGTTTCGAATTACATCAATTTCATCAAAATGTTGTACAAACATAATCCGAATGTACATATTGTAATTACGAATAGTCCAATGGTTGGAGGAGAAAAAGGGGGCGTTTTTGAAGATTGTCTGAATAAAGTTAAAAATGCTTTCGCGAATGATAAAGCGCATAAGCCAATTCAGATTTTCAAATTTAAGCCGATGACTCCCAAAGGTTGTTCAGGACACCCAGATGTAGCAGATCACAAAGTTTTGGCTGATGAATATGCTCCATTTTTAAAAAGCTTATTACATGAAAAATAATATTTATAAGTTTGTCTTCTTTCTATTGATTTCCAGTACTATGATGGCAAACGTTTCGCTCCCGAATATTTTTAGTGATAATATGGTTTTACAGCGCAATTCTGAAGTGAAAATTTGGGGTTGGGCAAATCCAAAAGAAGAAATAAAACTAGTTTCTGGCTGGAATAATCAGGAATATAAAACCGTTGCCAATAATCAGGCGAAATGGGAAATCACGATTAAAACTCCCGAAGCTGGCGGACCTTTTTCTATTAATATAAAAGGCTACAATGAAATCATTTTAAAAAATATTTTGATTGGTGAAGTCTGGCTTTGTTCAGGACAGTCTAATATGGAAATGTCGGCAAGCTGGGGAATTGATGGTGGAGAAGAGGAAGCAAAAAATGCTACAAATCCGAATATTCGATTTTTTACTGTTCCGAAATTGACTGCAGAAAGTCCGCAGAATAATTTATTGGGAAACTGGACAGAATCGACTCCAGAAACCATGAAATATTTTAGCGCTGTAGGTTACTTTTTTGCCAAACGCCTGCGCGAAGATTTGAAAAATGTTCCAATAGGATTAATTTCTTCGAATTGGGGTGGCACTCCTGCCGAAATCTGGATGCCCGAAGATGTTGTAAATAATGATCCACTTTTATTGGAAAATGCTAAAAAACTAAACGAACAAGAATACGGACCAAGACAGCCTGGCCGTGCGTATAATGCAATGATTTATCCAATTGTCGGATTTAAAATTGCTGGAACGCTTTGGTATCAGGGAGAATCGAATGTAGGTTCTTTGGTTTATGATAAAACTTTAGGCGCCTTAATTACCTCATGGAGAAAAGAATGGAAGGATGACTTTCCGTTTTATTACGTTCAAATTGCGCCTTTTAAAACGGGAAGTAATAATTTCTCAAATGTTACGGTTAGAGATTCTCAAAGAAAATTATTGAAAGAAGTTTCAAAAACCGGAATGGTCGTTATCAGTGACATTTCAGATACGATTGATATTCATCCCAAAAATAAAAAGGATGTTGGAATTCGCCTTGCTAATTTGGCTTTGGCTGAAACCTACAAAGCCAATTCCAATTTGGTTAACGGACCGCTATTTAAAGTAATTACAGTTGAGAAAAATAAAGTGGTAGTTTCTTTTGATTATGCTGATGGATTGTATTTTAAAGATAAAAAATCGAATCAATTTGAAGTAGCGGGAGGCGATGGCGTTTTCTATCCAGCCGAAGCTTCGATTAAAAATAACGAAGTGATTTTGACAAGTAAAAAAGTTGTGAATCCTGCAAAAGTGAGGTTTGCATGGGGAAATACAATACAGTCAGATTTGTTTAATAAAGCGAATTTACCGGCTTCTTGTTTTACGTCGGAATTTTAGATTTTAGATTTTTTTGTCAGGCTGAGCGACCCCAAGGCTTCGGGAGAAGCCTCGCAAAGTTAATACCCAAAGTTTGTCATTGCGAGGAACGAAGCAACCACATTTGCAAAATCCAGTTTGTGGCTAATTGTTATTGAGGTTGCTTCGTTCCTCGCAATGACAAGATTGTGTCTTTTGAAAATGCTTGCGTGAGGGATAGTAGTGGAAAGCCCACAGCCTGACGAAGGAAGAGCGAGGACTTGAAACGGATAGCCCGACCCGGAGGGACACGCCCAAAAAACTTAGTAGCTCAGAACCTTAGAATCTCAGTATCTTAAAAAAAAACTAACTAAACCACACATATGAAAAATAAAAAAATAATAACTATTGGGGTTTTTGCCCTTTTTACGATTGGAAATATGAATGCACAAAAAAAGCCGTATCTGGATAAAAACAAAACTGTTGAACAGCGAATAGATTTGCTTTTGCCGTTAATGACGCTGGAGGAAAAAGTAGGGCAGATGAACCAATACAATGGTTTTTGGGATGTTACAGGTCCAGCGCCAAAAGGTGGGACTGCCGAATTAAAATATGAGCATTTAAGAAAAGGATTAGTGGGTTCAATGCTGACGGTTCGCGGCGTGAAAGAAGTTCGTGCCGTACAGAAAATTGCAGTTGAAGAAACGCGATTAGGAATTCCGTTAATAATTGGTTTTGACGTTATACATGGTTATAAAACGTTAAGTCCGATTCCGTTGGCAGAAGCTGCGAGTTGGGATTTGGAAGCGATAAAAAAATCGGCAGCGATTGCGGCAGATGAAGCTTCGGCATCTGGAATTAACTGGACTTTTGGACCAAATGTAGATGTCGCAAATGATGCACGCTGGGGACGCGTGATGGAAGGTGCGGGAGAAGATCCGTATTTGGGAAGTAAAGTGGGTTATGCAAGAGTAAAAGGTTTTCAAGGAGAAACTATTGCAGATCTTCAAAAAGTAAATACAATTGCGGCCTGTGCAAAACACTTTGCAGCTTACGGTTATGTCGAAGCTGGTTTAGAATACAATATTGTGGATATCAGCAATTCTAAATTGTACAACTCCGTTTTGCCTCCTTTTGAAGCTACGGTTCAAGCGGGAGTTCGTACGTTTATGAACTCGTTTAATACCTTAAATGGCGTTCCGGCAACGGGAAATGCTTTTCTGCAAAGAGATATTTTAAAAGGAAAATGGAAGTTTGACGGATTTGTAATTTCTGATTATGCTTCGATTCGAGAAATGATCGCGCATGGATACGCAAAAGATGAAACAGATGCAACTGCAAAAGCGGTAATTGCGGGTTCTGATATGGATATGGAATCGTATTTGTATGTGGCAAAATTGGTTGATTTGGTAAAATCTGGAAAAGTGAAAGAAGCTTTGGTTGATGATGCTGTTCGCAGAATTCTACGAGTAAAATTTGAGTTAGGATTATTTGATGATCCGTACAGATATTGTGATGAAAAACGCGAAAAAGAAGTTGTGGGAAGTAAAGCCAATAATGACGGCGTTTTAGACATGGCGAAGAAATCAATTGTATTATTGAAGAATGAAAAGAATTTGCTTCCGCTAAAAAAATCAGGACAAAAAATTGCTTTGATTGGCGCTTTGGCAAATGATAAAAATAGTCCGCTAGGAAGCTGGAGAATTGCTGCTTCTGATGATACAGCAGTTTCGGTTTTAGAAGGAATGCAGCAATATAAAGACAATCAGCTGACTTTTGAAAAAGGAGCCGATTTATTGAAACAAAAAGCGACTTTCTTAACGGAAACGGTTTTTAACACCACAGATAAAAGTGGATTTGAAGCAGCTAAAAAAGCGGCAAAAAACGCCGATGTTGTCGTAATGGTTTTAGGTGAATATGGTTTCCAAAGTGGTGAGGGAAGAAGTAGAACTGATTTGAATCTTCCAGGTTTACAGCAGGAATTGTTAGAAGAAATCTACAAAGTAAATCCGAATGTAGTTTTGGTTTTAAATAATGGTCGTCCGTTAAGTATTCCGTGGGCAGCAGAAAATGTTCCAGCAATTGTAGAAGCTTGGCATTTAGGAACGCAGACTGGAAATGCAGTTGCGCAGGTTTTATACGGAGATTATAATCCGAGCGGAAAACTGCCAATGTCGTTTCCTAGAAATGTGGGTCAGGTGCCAATTTATTATAACAAATACAGTACAGGAAGACCAATAGACAGTGATAAAAATGTTTTTTGGTCGCATTATATGGATGTGGAGAAAACGCCTCAGTTTCCGTTTGGTTTTGGATTAAGCTATACAAAATTTGATTATAAAGACTTGAAGATAAACAAAACTGCTTTCGCAAAAGGAGAAAAAGTTGAGGTAAGTGTTGAAGTAACGAATTCAGGAAATTATGATGGAAAAGAAGTAGTGCAATTATATATTCACGATGAATTTGCAAGTATCGTTCGCCCAATAAAAGAATTAAAAGGCTTTGAATTGGTGAATCTTAAAAAGGGTGAAACTAAAACGGTAAATTTTACTTTAACGGATAAAGAACTTGGTTTTTATGATAACGAAGGAAATTATTTAGTTGAGCCAGGAACTTTTAAAATTATGGTTGGAGGAAGCTCTGATAAAGGTTTACTTGGTGGTTTTGAAATTAAAGAATAGGTTTTTTTGAGGTGCAAAGTTGCACAGGTTCAAAGAAACAAAGGTTTTTTGCCACGAATTCACGAATTAATTGTTTAAAAATTCGTGAATTCGTGGTTATTCTTTTTAGTAAATTTCTAAAATCATTAATTCATCGTTTAAAATAAACGATTCAATTATTTCTTTCTTTGAAGTAAGAAGTTCAGCTATTTGTTTGGTGTTTTTGTTGAAGGTTTTTAGTATTATTACTTTTGGAGGAACGCCTTTTAGAAGTAATAATTTTTCAAAATCGTCGTCATGCGTAAGTACTGTGAAATTGTTTTTTCCAGCAAACTCCCAAATTTCTAAATCTTTTGCAGGCTGATTAACTGGAATATCTTTGGAATGAAAACAATCTGGGAAATCATTTTCAATGAGCTTTACAATTCTCCAAGAGATATTCGCATCCAAAAGTAATTTCATTATGCAGCAATTATTTTTGTGATATTTTCTCTATTTGCAGCAAAAGCTAAAGCTGCAAGAATATGTTCTTTATTTAATTCAGGAAAATCTTCAATAATTTCTTCAAAAGACATTCCTGTTGATAGCCATGAAAGTATATCTGAAACACAAATTCTGGTTCCACTAATTACAGGTTTACCAAACCTAATATCAGGATTTATCGAAATTAAATTTTGCCAATTATTATTCATAATATTATAATTTAAACAAATTTACAAAATTAAAAATGAATTAGTTTTTTTAATTATTGAGGTTTGTTTTCTACCTTTAAAACCTATAAAAACTCCAACCATTAAATTAAAATAATGAAATATAACAGATGCGGAAAGAGCGGGTTATTATTACCTGAGATTTCTTTAGGATTATGGCACAACTTCGGGTCAGTAGATAATTTTGATAATGGTGAAAGTATTGCTGTAGAAGCTTTTGACAAAGGTATTACTCACTATGATTTAGCCAATAACTACGGACCAGTTCCTGGTTCTGCAGAAACTAATTTTGGTAAAATTCTATGGCATAATTTTCAAGGAAACCTGCGTGATGAAATCATTATTTCGACAAAAGCGGGATACACAATGTGGGACGGACCTTATGGCGATTGGGGTTCCCGTAAATATTTATTGTCAAGCTTAGACCAGAGTTTAAAACGAATGAAAGTTGATTATGTTGATATTTTCTATTCGCATCGCCCAGATCCTGAAACGCCGATTGAAGAAACGATGATGGCTTTGGATTATGCTGTGAGAAGCGGAAAAGCGTTGTATGTTGGAATCAGTAATTATTCGGCAGAGCAGACTCGTGTTGCGGTTGATGTTTTAAAACAATTAGGAACGCCGTGTTTGATTCATCAGGCAAAGTATTCAATGCTGGAACGTTGGGTTGAAAATGGTTTATTAGATGTTTTAGAAGAAAAAGGAGTGGGCTGTATTGCATTTTCACCTTTGGCACAAGGACTTTTAACGGATAAATATTTAAACGGAATTCCTGAAAATTCAAGAGCGCATAACCCAAACGGACATTTGAAAGAAGATGAGGTTACGGCAGAACGTATTCAGAAATTAATTCAGCTGAATGAAATTGCACAAAATAGAAATCAATCTCTGGCGCAAATGGCTTTGGCCTGGCTGCAAAAAGATAAAAGAATTACATCTGTTTTAATTGGCGCAAGTTCTGTAAAACAATTGTGTAATAATATTGATTGTTTGCAGAATACGGAGTTTTCGAATGATGAGTTAAATGCGATTGAGAAGATTTTATCTTGACTATATCAAACCTAACAGGTTTTTAAAACCTGTTAGGTTTCTATATTTTTTTATTAAATAATCATCGCCAATCCACCACCGCTTGCTAATCGATACGTTAATTTCGTTGCAGAATCAATTGTAATGATTTCTCTTTTATAATCAGTTGCAGCTTTATCTGCATTTAAACCATCAGAGAAAATTTCAGCTTGGAATTTTTTGCCTTTTTCAAGGAAAGAAAAATCGATTGTAATATCTCTGGACTCCCAATTTGTAATTGACCCTAAATACCACGTATTGCCTTTTCTTCTGGCAATGGAAATGTATTTACCAACTTCACCATTTAAAGAAACCGTTTCATCAAAAGTTGTTGGAACTTTAGCAATAAAATCGGTACTTTCCTGCTCTTTCATAAAAGCTGTTGGACTGTCTGCCATCATTTGCAAAGGCGCTTCAAAAATGGTGTAAAGTGCCAGTTGATGACATCTTGTTCCCTGACTCATTGGGTTGGAATTACTTGGCTTGAATTCGCTTTTTGTGGCATTTCGCATAGCTCCGGGCGTATAATCCATTGGTCCGGCCATCATTCGGATAAACGGAATGGTGCAATCGTATAACGGAACATCATCATTTGGTGTCCATTTATTGTTTTCTAAACCTTTAACGCCTTCAAAATTTAGAATGTTTGGAAAAGTTCTCTGAATTCCGGTTGGCTTGTACATGCCGTGGAAATCCAAAAGCAATTTATGATTGGCTGCTCTTTGAGCAATATCGTAAACTGAATTGACCATTTTAGCATCGTCGCGGTCTATAAAATCAACTTTAAAACCTTTTACGCCCAGCTTTGCATAATTGTCGAAAACTACTTCTGCTTTATCATGTATAGCCATCCACGAAGCCCACAAAATAATTCCAACGTTTCTCTCTTTCGCGTAGGCGATTAAAGCTTTGAGATCAACATTCGGGTTGTGTTTCATAATATCGGTTTCTACGCTCCAGCCTTCGTCTAAAACCACATATTCGACTTTGTTTTTAGAAGCAAAATCAATATAGTATTTATAAGTTTGTGTATTGATTCCGGCTTTAAAATCAACATTATAAATGTTCCAGTCGTTCCACCAGTCCCACGCTACTTTTCCGGGTTTTATCCACGAAACATCTTTTATTTTTGATGGCTCGGCCAATTTCTGAACCATATCATTATTGGCTAAATCCGCATCATTTTCAGAAATCACAATTGCTCTCCACGGAAAACTTCTTGTTCCTCTGGTTTTTACCAAATAATCTGCTCTTTCTGTAATTAATTTGTTGAGGTAATTGAAACCGCCGTTGATTTCCTTTAGCGGATATTTAGAAAATCGAGATTCAAAACCAGAATTGTTTTTATTATTGGTTACAAACAGTCCCGCGTAATCTTCCAGATTTGCTTCTAAAAAAACGGCTTTTTTATGATTTTTATAATCAATTAAAAAAGGTAAAAAGGCTAAAGTATCTTTTTTGAACTCGCTGATTTTTTTGTTTTCATAATGCGATTCAAACGAAGAAATAAACGGATCTTTTGGATTTCGTAAGTCGCGGACGTAAGGCATCAAAGTATTGTAATCCTGATCAAAGTTTAAAACCACTTCTTCAGATTTAACGGTAATATCTTTTTTCTTTTTAGTTATAAAACGATACGCAGCGCCGTCATCAAAAACGCGATATTCGATGCTGAAGTCATTTTTGAAGTTTAAAGTCAATTGATTGTAATTGTTTTGAACTGATTTCTTTTTGTACAAAGGTGTTTCAAAAGAAGTGTTTACAGTTTCCTTTTTTGAATTTAAAACAACAGCATTTTTTCCTAAAACAATATTTTCGTCCAAAGTCATAGACATTTCTGATGGAGTCAAAATCACATCGTTTTCATGCAAAATTGTCCAGCTGATTTTATCATCAACATTAATTTTAACTTCAATTTTTCCGTTTGGAGATTTTACAGTAAAATCCTGTTTCTTCTGCGAAAAAGATAGGTTTAAGAAAAATAAAAGCAGCAATATTGTTATAGCGTTTTTCATCAATTTTTGATTTGTTTTTTCTGTAGAGACGCACCGCAGTGCGTCTACGCCAAGTTTACGTTCCATATATTCGTTGCACATAAGACGCACTGCGGTGCGTCTCTACAGAAAAGGGGGATGAATATTTTTTTATTTCTTCAATTCTAGATTGTATTTCTTAACGATTTCTAAAGTCGATTTATCGCCGTTAAAAACAGAATTCAAACCTTGTGGTTCTTGCGGAGGATCTGTTGTAAGTGGTTCACCCGGATTCCATTTTCCCGTTTCATTAACGGCTTTTCCTTCACCGCCATATCCCCAGAAATTCGCTGCCTGCAACGGACCTCCATTTTTATGACTTTCTAGAACTCGTCCAAAAATATAACTGTAAAATTTATCTCTGTAGATCGACGAAGCCCCAGCATTTAAGTTTTCATTTTCCCTCGGAAGACCAAATTCTTCTATAATAATTGGTCTCTTTAAATTATTTGCCACTTTAATATGATCGTCAATATATTTTCCAGTGTTTTCGATTGTTTTTGGCATTGTAGCTTCGGCATTGTCGGCTTTAAACCAGTTCCAGTTTTTTGGCCAGATATGCATGGTCAAATAATCGATATTCGGATTCTGATGCGTTCTTTCAAAGATTTCCATGCTGTCGTTCGAACTGTTTTTTCCTTCAGAACCCGTAGAAACCAAGTGATTTTTATCTAAACTATCAATTAAATCCACAATGTTGTTTAACCATTTTGTGAATTTAGCTTCATTTTCTACTGTAAAAAGTCTTGGTTCATTTCCAACCTGCCATGCCATAATGGTGTTGTCTTCGTTGTATTTCTTTTTAGAATAAGCATTTGTTCTTCCAATAATAAACTTTACATGATTATTTAAAGCTTCCATGCAAGGTTCGCAGCTGTGAAACTGTTCTGTATACGACATAAATTGAGGCCAAGTGTTTGGCGGAATATTCGGAACCGGAATTGCACCTTTACCGTTCCATTCTAGATATTGCGACATTCCGCCCGACCATTCCCAGTTATTTGTCAAGTACAAAACGGCATACATATTACGTTTGCTCATTTCATTGATTAAAAAATCTAAACCATCCAAAAGATCTTCATCATATTTTCCCTGCTCATATTGCAAAGCCGGGCGAACCGTAAAATCGTATTTTCCTCCATCCGCACCAACCAAAACACGAAGGTTATCAATTCCGTTTTTCTTCATTAAATCCAACTCGCGTAAAAGTCTTTTTCTGTCCCCAATTTTTTTAGAAGCAAGCATACTGCCGTACCAATAATTGGTTCCGATGTAGGCATAAGGTTTATCACCTTTATAAAACTGCGTGCCTTTTACCGTTATTTTTTCCTGCGCCTGACAAGCAATTGTCGACAAAAGCAGTGTTAGAGAAAGTGTTTTGAGAAATCTGTTTTTCATGATTTATATTTTAAGGAGCTGTTTCCCGCTATCCGCTGTATCTTTTATGGTGAACCCCACCATAAAAGGATGCCGCTTCTATCAGGGCTAGGACTTTACGTTACTTTAGACCTTTTTATTTATATCGTTTAAGGATTTCGTTTTAAAAATTCTTCTTCAGAAAGCGTTGTTATTTTAATATCATCAAAAAATACAGTACCGTTAGTTTGGGCAAGAGCGAGCATTATCCTAATCTTTTTAGCATCTGCAGGAACCTTTATGGCTTTTTTGTAATTGATCCAGCTTGTGGTACCTTTTGCATTGCCAATTAATTCAGAGCTGATTTTCTTTTCAGCATCAGTGGTAAATTCGATAATTATTGCGGCAGCTTTGTAATCTTCTTTTTGGATTTCTACACCGTCGGTTTTCATCCATGCACTGCATTCGATTGCAAAAGTATTTCGCGGAATTGAAACAACTTGATCAAAAGCCCTCCATTCTGCACCAGTATATTGATTAATCAGCGCACCATTTTTCCCAGATTTTTTATCATACGTAGAAAGAGCACCATTTTCTTCGCCTCTCCAATTTACAAACTCGTATTCGAAACCTGCATTTTTTATAAGATTTGTTTGCGCGGTTATTATTGTGGTCATAAATAATAAACTAAAAAGAAAAAAATGTTTCATAAGCGACTGTAAATTAGAGTTAAAATCAATAAAGTTATTCTTTAATACGCTGTATAAGTTCCAAACAGGCTCGGCCATTATGATAAGGACATTTCCAGAATCCGGCTTTGTCTTTTTCGATTAAAGAATAGTCGTGGTAAATTCCCCAAACCCATTCTCCGTTTTTCTGATCGAGAATATGTTTTTTTATGAATTTCCAATTTTTGTAAACAATTTCCAGATATTCTT
Source organism: Flavobacterium sp. SORGH_AS_0622 (assembly GCF_030818825.1). Lineage (NCBI taxonomy): Bacteria > Pseudomonadati > Bacteroidota > Flavobacteriia > Flavobacteriales > Flavobacteriaceae > Flavobacterium > Flavobacterium sp. SORGH_AS_0622. The sequence goes on along the minus strand of NZ_JAUTAX010000001.1, from coordinate 4,008,423 downwards.
CTTTTTCAGTTAATTGGTAAGCGTTGTAAAAACCAATTAAAGACTCCGCTTGCGGCCACCAATGTTTTTCGGCAATTAATTTGTTTTTCTCCGGATCAAATTCGTACCACAAACCTCCATCAGAATCAAGTCCTTCTTTTGTAACTTCAGCAATTTGAACGGCGTATTTTTTATAATTTTCGATCAGTTTTTCATTGCCCGAAATTTCCGCACACTGCTGTAAAAGCCAAGCTGCTTCAATGTCGTGGCCATATGAAATAACATCTGGTTTTTCGACCCAATTTTCGTTGAAAAATAAACGTAAATGAGCAGTTTCAGTATTAATGAAATATTTCTCGATTGTTTCTAATAATTCAATAATATCTTCAAGCAGTTTTTCATCTTTCCAGACTTTGTATAAATTTACATAACCTTCAATAATATGAAGATGCGTATTCATAGTTTTCTTTTCATTCGCATCTTTTGCACTCAAACGTAAATCTTCAATTGGCTGCCAATCTCTTGTAAAAGCTTCAAAATAGCCTTTGTTTACAGGATCGTAACTGTGTTCTTGAATTTTTAGATATAAATTTTTAGCAATTTCTAAAGCTTTTTCATTTTTTGAAATCACATAATATTCAGACAATCCGTAGATTGCAAATGCTAAAGCATAAATTTGATTTTTGGTGTCTTTTGGAGTTTTATCCTCATTAATACTCCAAAAAAGACCGCCAAATTTTGTGTCATAAAAATAAGCACTGAGAAATTCAAATGCTCTTTCTGCCAATTTTTTGTGGTTTTCGTTTTTTGTGGTTTGATAACTGGCAGAGAAAGTCCAAAGAATTCGGGCGTTTAAAACCGAACCTTTTTCTGCATTTTCAATTCTTTGATCATTAAAATCGATCTGACCTGCAAAACCGCCATTTTGCTCATCAACAGTATGTTCTGACCAATATTTTAAAATGGAATCAAGTTCTGAGGTGAGTTCAGATTTTAAAAGCTTTCTTTGTAATGACACGATATATTAAATTGCGTTGTTTCTTTCGATTTGATCAATAATAGTCTGTACAGAACCTGCAGAAATAAAAGTGTCTGCTGGTGCATTGGTAACATAATCAACTAATTTCTCTACGGTTGAAACTGCTACGTGCATTCTGGTGTCTGAAGAGGCATAATAGACATAAACAGTTCCGTCATTATCTTCAATCCATCCGTTAGAAAATAAAACATTCGAAACGTCGCCGACTCTTTCAGTTCCTTCTGGTCCCATAAAATGTCCGGCAGGAACGTGTGTGACTTTTGTAATATCATTCAAATCTGTCATGAACATATACAAAGTGTAACGTAAACCTGCAGCAGTATTACGAACTCCGTGTGCCAAATGCAGCCAGCCTTTTGATGTTTTGATAGGAGCAGGGCCAAGACCATTTTTCAATTCATAAATAGTATGATATTGTTTTCCAAAGATGATTTTTTCTTCTTTAACAACAGGGTTTGTCATGTCTTCCACATAACCTAAACCAATTCCGCCGCCACTTCCAACATCAATAAAACCATCTTGAGGGCGTGTGTATAAAGCGTATTTTCCGTTTACAAATTCTGGATGTAAAACAACATTTCGCTGTTGTCCCGTATTAGAAATTAAATCAGGAAGTCTTTCCCAGTTAACTAAATCTTTTGTACGAACTATTCCAGCATTGGCTACAGCCGAACTTGTATCGCCTTTTGGTGCTTTTGGATCTTTTCTTTCAGTACAAAAAATACCGTACACATAACCATCTTCATGATGAATCAAACGCATATCGTATACATTTGTGTCTGGTTCTTCTGTCTGCGGAATTACGCAGGGTTTGTCCCAAAACTTGAAATTATCAATTCCGTTTGGACTTTCGGCAATGGCAAAAAATGATTTTCTGTCGATTCCTTCTACACGAACTGCCAATAAATATTTGCCGTTCCATTTCATTGCACCAGCATTAAAAGCAGCATTTATTCCGATTCTTTCTTGCAGGAAAGGATTTGTTTTTTCGTTAAAATCAAAACGCCAGTTCAACGGAATGTGCGCAGCAGTTACTACAGGGTTTTTGTAACGGTCATAAATTCCGTTTCCAGCAGCTTCCTGAGGTGCATTTTTTTGTTCAAGAAGTGTTGTATGTTCTTTTTCTAATGCCGACTTTCTTTCTCGAAAAATGGCTGAAGATGTTATCGTTGTCATATTAATTGATTTCGGTATCTGTACTAATTTATTTTTGGTCTCGTTTTTGGTTTAAATCTTGTTCAATTGTTTGAAGTTTTTCTTCAGATAATGGGTAAAATGCTATAAAAGCTACCGATATTCCAGCTGCTATTGCCGGAAGTATACTCAGCATTAATTGAATTCCGTTTTGAGCGGTTGCAGTTTGTTCTACATTTGCTTGAAAACCATAATATCCTAAAAGCCATCCAGCTCCTGCACCTCCAATTGTCCATCCAAATTTTTGTGACATGGAAGAAGCAGAAAATACCAGTCCTGTAGCTCTTCGTCCTTGTTTCCATTCAGAATAATCGGCACTGTCTGCGTACATTGACCAGATTAATGGAAAAATACAGCCTGCACAAATACTGATTAAAACTTGGAAAGTCATGATTAAGAAAATGTCTTCTTTTCCAAATAAATAGAAAATCAAACTAAGAATTGCCGCCAGTGCCATTGCACCAAAAAAGGTTTTCTTTTTACCAATTCTATTTGCAATTGGCGTCGCTGCGATCACTCCGATGATGTTCGCTGCTTGTCCTAAAACCAAATATATTGAGGTTGGAGTCATATGAAAATCGGTTCCGAAAAGCGAAAAATCGAAGTTTATACTGCTGCTTACATAATATTTGAAATAGTAAACCGCAGCACCATCTCGAATTGAATTGAAAACTAATGCGCCAATTCCAGCTCCCAATAAAATCCACCAAGGTCTATTTTTTAAGAGGTCTTTTAAATCCTCCTTTAGATTGTTTTGTTCGTCTCCAATTGGTTGTACTCTTTCTTTTGTAAATGCAAAACAAGTCCAGAAGAATATAGTTGTAATTAATCCGAAAACGGCAATTGTTGTCAGCCAGCCTGTTTTTGAATTTAAGTTTCCGCCGAAGTAATTTACCAAAGGTTCAATCAGCCAAAGTGCCAAAAGACTTCCTCCAAAAGCAAAAACCATTCGATAAGATGAAAGCGTATTTCTTTCTTTTCTATCAGAAGACATTACGCCCAAAAGTGAGGCATAAGGAACATTAATTAATGAATAAATCATCATCATTAAAGAATAAGTCACATAAGCGTAAATGATTTTTCCTTTTTCGTCAAAATCTGGAGTATAAAAAGTCAAAACTCCAATCACGGCAAATGGTATGGCGACCCAAAGTAAATACGGTCTGAATTTTCCCCATTTACTTTTTGTTCTATCAGCTAAAATTCCAACAATTGGGTCAAAGCAGGAATCCCAGATTCGGGTAATTAAAAACATGGTTCCGACTATAGCAGGCGCTAATCCGAAAACATCGGTGTAGAAAAACAACAGATACATGCTGAAAATTTTCCAGAACATAGATGATGCAGCATCTCCAAGACCGTAACCTATTTTTTCTTTTAAACTAATTTTGTCGTGCATTAGATTTTTTTTAAAGATTGTCATTTGTTTTGTGGGCAGTTATTTTAATTTTTTTGGAATATCTTTTTCAAATATAGTTTGATCTAGATTATAAAAATCGACAAAATCTTTTTCACTTACTTGTCTTGAGAAAGGTGCGTAATAATGCATTTTTTGCTCTTTTTCCTGCCAGCCGTGATTTCTCCAAAGTAAAACATAAGAGATCTTATAATCTCCAATTGCTTTTAATAAAGTTCCTGTCCACCATTTAGGGTCTGGAACGGCTTCATAACCAGCTTCGGCCAAAGCTATTATTTTATGTTTTTTAATATTGATTTCATTTAAGATTTTAAACTGATTTTGAACTTCGGCAATAAATTTCTCTCCATTTGGATCGTTGCTATTTTGGTAAGAGTCAAAACTTAAAATATCGGCGTAATTATCTCCGGGATAGTTAGCTAAAAAATCTGCTTCACTTCCAAAACCACCTGTGTTGTAAACGTAAATTAAATTGTGGACACCTTTCTTTTGTAGATAATCAAAGGTAAATTTCCAAGCCGTTTTAAATTCTTCTGGGGTACAATTTCCTTTTCCCCACCAAAACCATCCGCCGGTAAGTTCATGAAAAGGTCTGAAAAGTATTGGAATGTTTTTGCCGTTTTTATCTCTTAATGACAGAAAAAATGTAGCCGCTTTATCTAACCAAGAAGTAAATTTTTTGTGGTTTTCGGCTCCTGGTAAAATTGTTTTTAAAGAGTTTGGAGTGTGATCCCAAGCATCTTTTCCTGTTGCAGGATTGTCAAAATGCCAGCTTATGGTTGAAATTCCGCCTCTTGCATTGGCTTCAATAATGTATTGTTTCATTTTGGCAAAAGGAACGCCGTCAATATTATTAGGTTTTTCATTTTCCAAACCTGCAATATCCCAGCCATATACAGCTGGATAATCGCCCGCTACATCTTTTACATCACTTCGACCGTCTTCATATTTCCATTTCACGCCGTAAGCCAAATCATCTTGATGACCAAAAAGAAAACCTTTTTGAGATAAAGTATTTAGGTTTTTATAAAGTGTCTTAGTTTCTGTAGTTGCTTTTTTATCTGAAAGTGACAAATTAGTATTATCTATACTTTTTTGCGCTATGCATGAACTGGTAAGTACTGTTACTGTCAAAAGTGTCAAAAAGTGTTTTTTCATTGCAGATTAGTTAGTTTGTTTTTCGGCTAAAAGCAAAATAAACAAGTGGTTATGGTTTGGAAATAGTATTGATTTGTCTGTCAAAAAATCATTATGATTTTATTGCTAAAATTATTAAAACTATAAAAACATATTCAATTAAAAATGATTAATGTTTATTATTAATGTTCTTTTTAAAGAAATGATAATTTATTTTTTCAAAGATAATTGGATGATTATAGTGGAATTAATATTATTTTATCAATTATATATCATATTATTGCAGTCAAAAAACAAAATATTACGTTACTAATAATAATTCTGAGATGGGGACTACGAAAAATTTTTATAGAGAAATTGCACCGCTTGCTGCTAGCGACAGCTTTTTAGTTTTTGACCGAGTTAAAGACAGCTTTGATTTTCCTGTTCATTATCATCCGGAATTTGAAATTAATTTTATTTTAAACGGAAAAGGTGTTAAGAGAGTTGTGGGAGATAATATTGAAGAAATTGATAATATCGAACTCGTTTTAATTGGCCCAAATTTATATCACGGCTGGGAGTTGAGTAAATGTACCAGTAAAAAAATTCATGAAATAACGATTCAGTTTCATAATGATTTATTTCATGAATCCTTATTGTCTAGAAGAATTATGAATCCGATTCGTGATATGTTTAACAGATCTATTCACGGAATTCTTTTTTCGAAAAAAACAGCAGAAGAATTGACGCCAAGACTTGTAAGGCTTTCGAAACTAGACGGAATGGATTATTTTTTAGAAATTACCTCTTTATTATATGATCTGGCAAATTCTAGAAATCAGCGTCTGCTTTCGACTTATACAGTTGACTATGATACTTTTGATGACTACGATAAAATGAAATTGGTCTACGAATATGTGCAGAAACATTTTGCTGAAAAAATTACTTTAGAAGACGTGGCAAATGTGGCGAGTATGTCTATTATTTCTTTTAATAGATTCATTAAAAAACGTACAGGTAAAACTTTTGTCAATTATATAAATGATATTAGAATTGGTTACGCTGCTCGCTGGCTGGTAGAAAAAGATATGAGCGTTTCTGAAGTTGCGTTTAAATCTGGGTTTAATAATATTGCCAATTTTAACCGCAGTTTTAAAGCGACAAAAAATTGTACTCCGAGTCAATACAGAGAAGATTTTTCTGGATTGAAACGTATTTTATAGTGATACTTTTTTGTCACTAGTAAATATTATTTTTAACGAAATCGTTTGATTTTACGCTTTTTGTTGATTTTTATATAGGTGTTAGGTTCTTTTTGAGGATTGTTGTTGCGAATAATTTAATTTTTATATGATTTTATTTTCATATGTGTTTTTTTAATCGCTTAAAGTAAAAATATTATCATTAAATGATATAATATTATCGATTTGATAATTCTCTCTGTTATAGATTTGTTAAATAATTTAAGAGTTTGATATACCAGGCTTTTTGATCTCTTAGATTGGCAATAAAACAAATTTAAACTAACCAAACACTTATTATGAAAAAACTAATGACTAGCTTCATTCATTGGAAGGCTGACCACAGAGCTGTTCCTTTGATATTATTTTTGTTACTGACCAGTAATTTTATTACTGCGCAGGTAAAGGTTTCGGGGACGGTATCTGATGAAAAGGGATTATCTATCCCAGGGGCAAACGTATCAGTTGCAGGTTCTAAAGCAACGGTTTCAACTGATTTTGACGGTAAATATTCTATCGATGTTCCTGCAAATTCAACTTTATTATTTTCTTTTATCGGATTTGCTACGCAGAAGGTTGCTGTAGATGGTAAATCGACTATAAATGTAATTTTAAAATCAAATGCTGAAGATTTAAAAGATGTAGTTGTAATTGGTTACGGTACTCAAAGGAGAAAAGATGTAAATAGTGCTATTTCTAGTGTTGCGGCAAAAGATATTGAGAACCTAAAAGTAGCCTCATTTGACCAAATGCTTCAGGGTAAAGCTGCGGGGGTAGTTGTAAATAGTAACTCTGGAGAGCCGGGAAGTAATGTTTCTGTAAGGATTCGTGGAGTTTCTTCTTTAACAGGTACTAATGAACCTTTGTATGTAATTGATGGTGTGCCTATTTCTGGTGATGCGAGAAACTCTTCTACTTCTGGAAGAAATGCAGCTGGAGATTCTAACTTTTCAAACAACGGAAATATTACTGTAAGTCCATTAGCGCTTATTAACCCAAGCGATATTGAGTCTATTGATATCTTGAAAGATGCTTCTGCTACTGCAATTTATGGTTCACGCGGAGCAAATGGAGTTATCATTGTAACTACTAAATCAGGGAAAAAAGGTACTGGGAAATTGTCTTTTGAAAATTCATATTCAATCAGTAATCTGCCTAAGAAACTGCATTCTATGAATTTGCAGCAATATGCTACTCATCAAAATGCTTTGGCAGATGTCTATGATCCGTCATCAAAACGTCCAGAATTTGCTCATCCTGAACTATTAGGAAAGGGTACAGACTGGCAGGATGCTATTTATGAAACAGGATTAATGAGTTCTAATCAGTTGTCTTTTTCAGGCGGAAAAGAAGGGATTAACTATTATATCTCTGGAGGTGTTTTAAATCAAGAAGGTATCGTAATCGAATCTGGATTTAAAAGATACAATGTTAGAGCTAATATCGATGCTAAGGTAAACAGCTTTATTAAAGTTGGTATCAATGTAAGTGGTGCAATTACAGATGAAAAACTTACACTGAACGGACAGTTTAATGGAGTTGTAGCTACTTCTCTTTTGGCGACTCCAGATGTGGCAGTAAGAGAATTGGATGGTGCATTTGCTGGACCAACAAGTGGTATTTCATTTGTTAATCCTGTTGCAACCTCTTTATTAGGTTCAAATACATTAGTAAGAAAAAATTATTCTGGAAATTTTTATACTCAGGTTGATATTCTTAAAGGTTTAGAATATCGTTTTGAAGCGGGAGGGTATATCTACGATAATTTAGGACAACGATTTGATCCTATGTATTCTTTGGGTAATGCGGTGAAAAATTACGCTAATCTATATTATAATCCGTCTTCTGGTAATTCATGGAACTTAAAAAACATGCTTACTTACAGAAAGACAATTGATAAACACAATTTTACAATTTTAGCTGTTCAGGAATCAAACAGAGCACATTGGGAAGGATATTCTATGGAAGGAAATGGTTATAAAGATAATAGTAACCAGACGCTTGCCGGCGGAGATTTAGCGAAAGCAGTGCTTAAAAGTACTTATTCTGGAACTCAAACTTTATCATCTTATTTAGGAAGGGTAGTTTATGATTACGCAGATAAATATGGTATTTCTGCTGCGATTAGAACAGATGGATCTTCTAAGTTTTTCGTAGGAAATAAATGGGGTGTTTTTAGTTCTGCCAGCGGTTCTTGGAAAATTTCGAACGAATCTTTCATGGAAAGCACTAGAAAATATGTTGATAATATCAAGTTAAGATTTGGATGGGGGCAAACAGGAAACAATCAAATCGGAAATAACTTGTACGATTCTAATCTTCACGTAGTGGTAAGTTCTATGGGAACTTCTTATCTTCCTTCAAATACTCCAAATAAAGATTTGAAATGGGAGACTCAGGATCAAACAAACTTAGGTTTAGATTTTACTTTGTTTCAATCCAAATTTACAGCATCGGTTGATGTTTATAAAAAAGTGTCTAAAAACTTCTTGTATCAGGTTCCGTTGCCAAATTATCTTTCTGGAGGCGGTGATTATGAAGGTGGTGTAAATCCTCCATATTTTAACCTTGGAAGTATGCAGAATAAAGGTATCGAGGTAACTCTTGGCTATCATAATAAATTCTCAGAAAACTTCTCTTGGGATTCTAGTTTGAACTTTACCAAGTATGAAAATAAAGTTACAGACATGGCAGGTTTAAATATTATAAAAACAACTAATACACTTGCTTATAGTACTGTAAGTGTTTCAAGAACGCAGGAAGGTCTGCCGATTGGTTCGTTTTTAGGATACGAAGCTGTAGGGATTTACAGAACTGATGAAGATTTATTAAAATACGGACATGTTGACGGTTCAGGAAATAGAGTAGTCTTAAAAAACGGAACAAACTCTTTATTGCCAGACTTTGTAAAAGGTGATGTTATTTATAAAGATTTAAATAATGATGGTAAAATCGATCAAAACGATTTAACGAATATTGGAAATCCAAATCCAAAATTCACTTACGGTTTTACAAATAACTTTAAATATAAAAATGTCGATTTATCGATTTTCCTTCAAGGAACTGCAGGAAATAAATTGCTGAATTTAACTCGTGCATCGGGAACGATGAATAGTAACTTGGGAACTAATTATTTAACAGAAGCTGCCGATTTCTATTCTGCGAATAACTTAGATGCTTCGCTTCCTAAACCTTCTAGTTACGATCATATCAATAATGCCGTTTCTACCCGTATGATTGAAAATGGTTCTTATTTAAGAATTCAGAACGTAACTTTAGGATATTCGTTGCCATCGGATATAATTTCAAAAATCAAACTAACAAGATTGAGAATTTATGCTTCTGGACAAAACTTATTCACTTTTACAAAATACACAGGTTATGATCCTGAGGTGGGTGCTTATAATCAAGACGCATTAATGTCTGGAATTGATAACGGACGTTATCCTGTGCCAAGACTAATTTCTTTTGGTTTTAATGTTGAATTTTAATAAAAAATAATATGAAAAATATATATAAAAGAGGCAGCGTAGGTTTTATGGCGTTATTGATGTTGTTCTCATCCTCTTGCTCTCAAGATTTTATAGATGTTCCTGCAGAAGGAAATCCTACAATAGGAAGTTACTATGATTCTGACGAAAAACTAGACAATGCGACCAACGGACTTTATGGTTTAGTTTGGTTTAATATGAATAAAGAAGGTTTTTACGGTATTACAGATGTAATCTCTGGTAATATGTATGCCGATATTTATAATGACTTTGGAAAATTTACAGATTTGAGTTTTACAAATACATCAAGATATATTTCAGATTCTTGGAGATCTTGTTTTGGAGCTATTGCAAATTCTAATGCTTATATCAGTAATTTACCGCAGAGTGTTGGTCCAAATGTTAGTAAGGAAGCTTTGAATAATACATTAGGAGAATGCCATTTTATTAGAGCATTTTCTTATTTCTTCTTGGTAAGATTATGGGGAAATGTGCCTATTATCGAAAATAATGCAGACTATTCTAAAAACTACGTTATTCCGAGTAATCCAACTGAAGATGTTTACAAATTCATCGAAAATGATTTAAAATTTGCGATTGCTAATTTGAGAACAAAAAACAGAGGTTCAGATTATGCTGCGAATGCGCACGTATCAAGCGGTTCTGCAAAAGCAATGCTTGCAAAAGTTTATTTATATCAAAAGAAATATGACTTGGCGAGACAAATGGCTCAGGAAGTAATTAACAGCGGTGAGTTTAAATTGTTAGGAGGTGATGAATTACCGACTAAGTCTTTTGCCGACTTGTTTTTGCAAAAAAACAATAATAACGAAGAATCTATTTTTGCTTGGCAATGGACAGGAACTGGAGGGTATTTTGATGGTAATTTCACCAATACATTATTTGCTCCAGAAAACAGATTGGTAGAAACAACGTATTCTGGACAAATTGCACCATCTCAAGATTTAATTAAAAATGTTTTTGAAAATGGAGACAGAAGAAGAATTGAGACTTTTATGCTTCCTGGAGATTTCTATCCAAATTTGACTTACGCCAAAACACTTGATCTAGGTGCTCCAAAAATTCTGGGTTATACTTTTGAACTTCAGTACGAAGCTCAAAAATCTGGTGCAGGATTGAAAAAATATGTTATCGGGAAAGAAAATCTCCCAATAACGGGAGCGTTTAATCCTGTAAATAATGGAGAAAGTAGCATGAACAGCTACATGATGCGTTATGCAGAATTACTATTAATTCATGCTGAAGCAATTTTGGGCGGACAAACAGGCAGTACATCAGATGCACAAGCGCTTCAATCTTATAATGCAGTTCGTAAAAGAGCAGGGCTTGCACCAAAATCAGTTATAACATTCGATGATATTTTTAAAGAAAGACGTGCTGAGCTGGCGTGCGAAGGAGATTATTATTTTGATTTAGGTCGTTTACCTTTTGAAAAAGCAAAAGCGATTCTAGAAGCACAAAATAGAGGAAACAGAGAAGCTGAAAAACATATTACAATCTCGGCAACAAATCTTTTATTACCTTATCCAGCTGACGACTTGACTAAAAATCCAAAATTGACAGAAGTAGTACCATATACTTTTAAATAATTTTAAAAATATAAAACATGAAAAATTTAAAAATTGTTTCATTAGCAGCATGTCTCGCATTAATAATATCATTATTGCTTTTTACTTCATGCTCTAACGATGATAATGCAGATGCTTCCAGCGGAGGACCTGTAATAGAATCAGTAATGCCTTCGGGATATAATCTTGACGGAACTCTTAAGCCGCTAGAGCCAGTAACATTAGTAGATCCGAAAAACTATTATGTTATTCACGGAAAAGGACTTTTGGGTACTACAAAAGTATATTTTAATGATTTTGATACTTATTTTAGACCAACTTTTGTAACCGATACTGACATAATTGTTTTGGTAGATGAAGCGACTCCTTTTGCGAATGCTTCGAATAAACTAAAAGTTGTTACAAAAAATGGAACAGCAGAGTTTGATTTAATGGTTGCGCCTCCAGTGCCAACATTTAGCGGTTTTAATTATATAAATTGTGCAGAAGGTGACGAAGTAATTATAAAAGGTAAGTATTTTCTAGATCCTATTGTTACGCTTTCAGCAACTCCAACACAGCCTGCTGTTCCAGTTGAAGTAATATCATCAACTTTAGAGCAGGTAGTAGTTAAAATTCCAGCCAATGCAGATCATAGATATTTGGCTGTAACCAATATTTCAGGAACAGCAGTTTCAAAAGAAGCAATTGGCACAGCGCTGTATGATGATAAACTATATGGAATGCAATGGGGTGGACCTTGGGCAGGCAAAGGAGTTAATTTTGATTTTGGAGGAGATTCCTATCAAGGAGAAAAATCTTGGCAGTGGGAATTTGCTGGCTGGGACGGTGGAAACTGGGGCTTTAATTTTGATATGACACCATATAAAGCCTTTAGAATTGCTGTAAAAGCAGCTAAAAATGGACAAGTGAACTTTAATTTAAATGGAGGGCCAAACTATGTAATTCCAGTTACAACAAGTTGGGTTTATATGGAAATTCCGTTGGATAAATTAGGAAGTCCATCAAGTGTTACAATGATTACATTCCAAGAGTCTAATAATGACGGTGGTAATACTGTATTGTTTGACGATTTAGGATTTGTATTAAAATAAACATTTCTGTTTTTTGAGTTAGTTTTGTGATATTCCCTAATTTTCAATTAGGGAATATCTTTTTTGTATATCTTTTAAATTCATTGAGAATGAAGAAAATAATTTTAATGCTGACTTTGAGTGTTTCCAGTTTTGCTTTAGCTCAAGGCAATACACATAAACAACAAGCCGGAAAATTTGAAGGCCTTGCAATGACTCCGCCAATGGGCTGGAATTCGTGGAATACGTTTGCAACGAATATTGACGAAAAATTAGTAAAAGAAACTGCTGATATAATGGTTTCTTCTGGTTTAGCGGCTGCCGGTTACAATTACATTGTCTTAGACGATGGCTGGATGACACATGAACGTGATGTAAATGGCGATTTAGTTCCTGATCCACAAAAATTTCCAAACGGAATGAAATCACTGATTGATTATGTGCATGGTAAAGGATTAAAATTCGGATTATATAATTGTGCAGGAACAAAAACCTGTGCAGGATATCCAGGAACAAGAGGTTATGAATATCAAGATGCTCGATTTTATGCCAAGCTTGGAATCGATTTCTTAAAATACGATTGGTGTAATACCGAAGGAATTACCGCTAAAGAAGCCTATACAACAATGAGCAATGCGTTAAAAACAGCTGGAAGACCAATTGTTTTTAGTCTTTGCGAATGGGGCGATAATCAGCCTTGGGAATGGGGAAAACCAGTTGGAAACCTGTGGAGAATTTCGGGAGATATCTATCCTTGTTTCGACTGCGAATTCAAGCATCCAGAAAATTGGTCGTCTTGGGGATTTATGAAAATTGCCGATATGCGAAAAAACATTCGTAAATATTCTGGCCCAGATCATTGGAATGATTTTGATATGATGGAAGTTGGAAACGAAATGAATGATACAGAAGATAAATCGCATTTTGCAATGTGGTGTATGTTGTCGTCTCCATTATTTACAGGAAATGATTATCGAAAAATGTCTAAAGAAACACTGGCAATTTTGACCAATAAAGAGTTACTGGCCGTTAATCAAGATAAGCTTGGAGTTCAAGGATTTAAATACGCTGTTTTAGATGGAGTAGAAGTTTGGGTAAAACCGCTTTCTGATGGAGCTTGGGCAGTTAGTTTTATCAATAGAACTGAAACTTCAAAGAAAGTTAATTTTGATTGGAATAAAAACAATTTCAAAGATGCCGATTTCGGATATGAAGCGGATTTTAATAAGACGACATTCAAAATAAAAGATCTTTGGAAAAATAAAGAAGCAGGAAATACTAAAAAAGCATTTAGTGCAGCAATTGCTTCGCATGATGTTATAACTTTAAAACTAATTCCTTAAAACCTAATATTATGAAGTTGAAGCTTTGGTATGTCACTTTTTTTCTTGTAATGTTTGGCAGTATTTCGAATGCACAATTTGTAAAAAAGCATGGTCAGTTAAGTGTTCAGGGAACGCAGCTTGTAGATAAGAATAACAATCCTGTTGTTCTTCGCGGACTAAGTTTTGGCTGGCATAGTTTATGGCCTCGATTTTATAATGAAAAAGCAGTAGCCTGGTTAAAAAAAGATTTTAATTGTAATGTAGTTCGCGCTGCAATGGGTGTAGAACTCGGAGATCTTTCCTATATTAATAATCCGCAGTTTTCTAAAGAAAAAATAGAAGCAGTTGTAAATGGCGCCATAAAATCGGATATCTATGTAATAATAGATTGGCACAGCCACAATATCAACTTAAAAGAGGCGAAAGTATTTTTTGAAGAGATGTCAAAAAAATATGCTAAGTATCCTAATATTATATATGAAGTATTTAATGAGCCAGATCATGAAACTTGGTGGGAAGTAAAAAATTATGCGGAAGAGGTAATTAAAGTCATCAGAGAGAACGATCCTAATAATATTATACTCGTTGGCTGTCCGCATTGGGATCAAGATATTGATCTTCCTGCCGAAGACCCAATTACAGGTTATACTAATATAATGTATACCATGCATTTTTATGCTGCCACACACGGAAAAGAATTAAGAGACAGAACAGACGCGGCAATCAAAAGCGGACTCCCCGTTTTTGTTTCAGAATCAGCAGGAATGGAAGCATCAGGAGATGGACCTTTAAACTATCAAGCTTGGCAGGAATATATAGATTGGATGGAATCTAGAAAGATAAGCTGGATTACTTGGTCGGTATCTGATAAAGATGAAACTTGTTCAATCCTAAAGAAATCAGCTAAATCTGAAGGGAAATGGCAAGACGAAGATTTAAAAGAATCTGGACTTAAAGTTCGAGAATATTTAAGAAAGTATAATAAGGTAGACTAGAAAATAATTGTCTGTTTAAAAAGAGCCTGTTCAAACTTGAGCAGGCTTTTTTGTTTTTTATGAACTTTTTATTTAAGCATTTGAGCTTGTAAAAGTGATGATAAAGGTGGTTTTCCTGATTTTATTTTTTGTAAGAATTAGTTTCGCTGGTTTCAACTGTTTTTTAATTGATACGAGAATATGACTTTTGTTCTTTTTTGTGTTATTTTTGATTAACACCCCCTTTTATTTTGGGGTTATTTTTATTTTAAGGTTATTTTATAATCGTTTTATGTCAGTTTTTAGCTTTGTTTTTTAATTAAACCCTGTTTTTTTAATTGTTTTACTTGAAATTCTGTTGTTGAATTTTCAAAAAAAAATATCGATAAATGTCAAATAACGATTATTGTTAATTTAATTTTTGTAATCCGTAATTCTTCGTCTAAAACGTCAAAAAAGTACTTTTGAATTATTCTACTCATACAAAAGTTAATAAATTCGCTAATGAAAATGATGATGTTTTAGAGGGCGGAAATAGGTTTTAGAAATGACTTATACTATTAAATAGATATATAAAAGATTAACTAACCAGAATCAATTAATAACTAAAAACCAATTTAAAACATGAAAAAAGTATTTCACATTTTAGCCGCGATGTTAACAAGTTCTTTTGCTTTTGCCCAAGAAGATGAAGCAGCCGCTCCACCAGCAACCACCTGGGGAGGCTCTGCAGATGCGTACTATAAATATGATTTTTCAAAACAGATGAATGGATTAACGAGCTTCACCAACTCGCAAAATTCATTCGAACTAGGAATGGCGTCGATCGAGGCAGGTCATACTTTTGGAAAAGCTTCTGTTTTTGTAGACTTAGGTTTCGGAAAAAGAGCAGCAGAGTTTTCATATAATGAAACACCAGATAAAGATGTAAGTGCAAAATTTTTAATTAAACAATTATTCTTTACATACAATTTGACTGATGAATTTAAAGTAGTAGCAGGTAGTTTTGGAACTCATATTGGATATGAAGTTTTGGATGCCGTAGATAACAAAAACTACAGTATGTCTTATGCTTTTTCTTATGGGCCATTTTTTAATACAGGGGTTAAAGCGCAATATACTGCTGGTAAATTTACAGCTATGTTAGGAGTAACAAATCCAACAGATTTTAAATCAGCGATGGATGCGGGTTCTTATCAAAAAACGTTCATAGGGCAGGTAGGATATATAGGAGATACAGGAAGTGCTTATTTGAATTTTACAACAGGAAGTACTAATCCAATACCAGGAAGTGTAATTCCAGTATCAGACGAAAATAAAACTCAGTTTGACTTGACTGCTTCTAAAACAATTAGTGATAGTTTTGGTCTTGGGTTAAATGCAACTTACGCTAAAACTACAAACGATTTTGATAGTGCTTTAGATGGTGAGTGGTTTTCAATAGTTGGATATGCTAATTATTCATTCAGCCCATCATTGCTTTTAGCTTACAGAATGGAATATTTTGATGCTAAAGATGCAGCGCCAAGTATGGGAACATTAACAGGATCTAGTGTATTTGCAAACACAGTTTCTTTAAATTACAAAGTTGGAAAGCTTACAATTATTCCTGAGCTAAGATACGATGCAGCGTCTGAAGATATATTCTTAGATAAAGATGCATTGCCAACAGGAGGAAGCTTCTATGGTTTAATTGCTACAACATACTCTTTCTAGAGATAAAGATTGATATTTTTTTTTTTTTTGGAGCTGTCGAAACATACTAATGTTTTGGCAGCTTTTTTATTGGAAGAGGTTTGTGAATTGTGAATTGTAAATTGTGAATGGTAAACTGTGAATTTTGAGTTGTTAGTTGTTAGTTGTGTTCAGTTAAAGCTCTTAGTGGGTATATTCTAACAATATTTTGTAGAGACGCGCTGCAGTGTGTCTTCTTTTTATAGATCAATTTCTTTTGCATTCTTTCGCTATTTAAATAAAAAAAACGCATTTCTAAAACTTAGAAATGCGTTGCTTATTTTAAAAATTGAATCTTATTTATTGAACTTGTTTTTTGTAAATCGAATAAATAGTATCAATTGTTTTTCTGTCTAAGGTTGAGGTTGCGTCGGTTTGAATATAATGTAATTTAAATGCCTGAATTGCTGCAGTTAAATTTTTAGTATTATATCCAATTATTCGTAGCGCAGGTTCGATTTTAAAATCGAATGGTGCAGGTTCTAGAATTTCATCCGGCCAGATTCCGAAACCTTTTTCGGCAAGTGTTTTCCAAGGAAATAAAGCACTTGGGTCTTGTTTCCTTCCTGGAGCAATATCGGCGTGACCTAAAAAGTTTTGAGTCGGAATGTTATAGTCTTTTTTCAGCTTAGTCAGCAAAGCAACAAGACTGTTGATTTGTGCCTCTGTAAAAGGTTTGAAACCATTATTGTCTAATTCAATTCCGATAGAACAGGAATTTAAATCTGTTGTTTTTCCCCAAGTAGAATTTCCAGCATGCCAAGCTCTAAGGTAATCGTTAAGCATTTGGACTACTTTTCCATTTTCAGAAATAACATAATGTGCGCTAACCTGAGTTTTTGTTTTTGTAAAAGTACTAATAGTCTGCTGAAGCGAATCTTGAGCAGTATGATGAATAATAACGAAACTTGGTTTTCTTAAATTAAAGTTTACGGTACCAATCCACTCTGTATTAATTCCATTTACTAAATAGGTAGAACCAGTTTTAGATAAAGTATCTTTTATAATTCCTAATTGTTGTGCATAAGAAGTATCAATTACAACAGGAGTTGCAGGAATTGGTTTTGCTTCTTTGTTGGTAATCTGGTTTTCTAAAGTTTTTAACTGCTGGTCATATGCTTTTTCCGTATTCTTATACGGATTTGTAGAGCAAGAGCTGATTATAACAGCTAAAATAAGATAACAAAAATGTTTTTTTGTCATAATTCGTTGTTTATGGTTTTAAACGATTATTCTTCGATTTTCGTATCTGTGTTTTCTTTTACTTCTGTATTTTCTTTAGATTTTTTTGAGTCTTTGTCTTTTTTCTTTTTAGATTTTCCTGTTTTGCCTTCTTTTAGCTTCTCCATGAAAGTTTTGTACTTCTCTATTTGATCTGGATTTAAAAAAGAGCCAATTTTTTTATCAGTACTTTCTCTTAAAGCTTTTATCTGCTCAATTTTTTGCTCTTGACTGCTGCTTTCATTTTTCAATAAAATACCTTGTTCTCTTAAACTGTCTGTCAAAACATTTGTAATAGCAATTGCTTGTAAGTCATCAAGATTTACATCAGGTTTCATTTGTTCGACAATTTTACCAGCCGTTTCTTCAACAGGAATTTCTTTAGGCTTACTTTGTGAACCTTGCTGCTGTCCTGCCATCATACTTCTGTCCATTCCGCCGCCTCTTCCGTAACCGTTGCCATAGCCATTACCATAACCATTGTTGTATCCGTTTCCATATTGTGCAGAGGCACTATCGAAAAAGAATAGGCTTAAAACTAAAATAAATAAAGTTTGAATTGGTTTCATAAAAGTATCTTTTATCTAATGTTAACTATTGTTCAGCGTAAATTTAAGCAGGTTCTCCGTATAAATCAAATTCTGTAGCTTCAATTATTTTTATATTAACAAATTCACCTGTTTTTACGTAATGTTTAGAAGCATCAATTAATACTTCATTGTCAACATCAGGGCTGTCAAACTCTGTACGTCCAACAAAATGTGCTCCTTCTTTTCTGTCGATAATACATTTGAAAGTCTTGCCTACTTTTTCTTGGTTTAAATCCCAAGAAATTTGAGACTGTAATTCCATAATCTCATTTGCTCTAGCCTGTTTGACGTCATCTGGAACATTGTCTTCCAATAAATAAGCATGAGTATTTTCTTCGTGAGAATAAGCAAAACATCCCATTCTGTCAAATTTCATTTCTTGAACAAAATCTTTCAAAATTTCAAAATCCTCTTGAGTTTCACCTGGATAACCAACAATTAAAGTAGTTCTAATTGCCATTCCTGGAACTGCAGCACGGAAATCTTTTAATAGCTGAGTTGTTTTAGCTTGAGTTGTACCACGACGCATCGATTTTAAAATCGAATCTGAAATATGCTGTAACGGAATATCAATATAATTACAGATTTTTGGTTCGCGTTTCATTAATTCCAAAACATCCATTGGGAAACCAGTTGGATAAGCATAATGAAGACGAATCCATTCTATGCCTTCAACTTTTGCTAATTCTTCTAAAAGTTCCGCAAGATTTCTTTTTTTATAAAGATCAAGTCCATAATAAGTTAAATCTTGAGCAATCAAAATTAACTCTTTAACGCCGTTTTTAGCCAAACCTTGAGCTTCTTTAACTAATTTTTCAATTGGCTGAGAAACGTGCGAACCTCTCATTAAAGGAATTGCACAAAAACTACAAGGTCTGTCGCAGCCCTCTGCAATTTTTAGGTAAGCATAATTTTTTGGAGTCGTAGTCAAACGCTCTCCAAGTAATTCATGTTTATAATCTGCTCCTAGAGCTTTTAATAATTGAGGTAATTCTGTAGTTCCAAAATATTGATCCACATTTGGAATTTCTTTTTCTAAATCTGGTCTGTAACGTTCAGATAAACATCCTGTAACGAAAACTTTATCTACAAGTCCTCTGTCTTTTTTATCGGCATATTCCAAAATCATGTTTACCGATTCTGCTTTTGCATTATCAATAAAACCACAAGTGTTGATTACAATAATGTTTCCTTCTTTTTCTGCTGGAGCTTCATGTTCAACTTCTTTTCCATTGGCACGCAGCTGACCCATAAGGACTTCACTGTCATAAACATTTTTTGAACACCCAAGAGTGATTACGTTAATTTTGTTCTTTTTTAAAGACTTGGTTCTCATACTTTTATAAATTGGAGTGCAAAATTACACTTTTTTTATTCAAACACACTAGTTTCAGCATGTTTTAGGTGTTTTTTATGAAGCGGATTTTGCTTTTAGGATGTTATTTTGAGATTAAAAATAAAAATGATCTTAGATTAGGAGTAAAAAAAAAATCCGTTCAGTAAATACCAAACGGAAATTTTCATTCATCTATTTATTCTTAATTACAATTCAAATAATAAAGTAAGTGTTACATTGTTTAGTTTTGAAGACAGGTTAGCCCCATCTGTAAAACCTGTAGCAAAAAATCCTTGATTCGATTTTCTTTCTAAATAAGAGTAAGCTAAATCTAATTTAGTGCCTCCAAAATTGTAACCCAAACCACCAGAATAGCTGGTTAAATCTCCCACAGTAGTTCCATTTTTGTACGGACTTCCTTCGAAACGATATCCAGCTCGTAAACTTAGTTGATTAATTTTATATTCACCACCAATACGAAGCTCTCCTGTACTAGTTAGATCATTACTGATATCACTGTTGATTCCTCTGAAACCAGCATCATTTGTAGGTTTGAATTTTGCATTTCCGTAATTTTTTACAGCATAATCAACACTTAATAAACCTGATTTTCCAAAAACATACGCAGCGCTAAAAGTCCATTTGTCTGGAGTTTGTAAAGTGTATGATTCGTATACATTTACAATATTCGGGTTAACATTCGCATTTAAAGGTTGTCCGCCATCTGCTTGTCTTGTAGTGTAAATACTTTGTGAAGTTTCATCATATAGTTCATACCAAGTATTCGATTCATAAGCAACACCTAGTCTAAAAGCGTCAGTTACTTTTCCTATAGCTCCAAGCTGGAAAGAAAAACCATTTCCATAAGTATACAATTCGTTATTGAAACGTAAATTTGAAATAGTTTCATAAGGTTGTAATGGATTGCTGTTGTCTTCGTAAAAACTTGTCGATCTTCTATAGTCAGTTACGTGAACATTTAAGTTGGCTCCTAAATAAAGTCTATCTTTGTATGAAGTTGCAATATTAAAACCTACTTTACTGTTGTAACCTCTAGTGTGGATTTCGTTTTCTTGATAATAATTTCCTCCGGCAGGAACATTACTAATGTATTGAGTATTTCCTGGTGTATTAGATGCAGGGTCAACAACATGTCCCCAGTATCCCATATAAGCCTGTTGCTCTCTATAGTTTAAATCTCTATAATCTAATCCATCAATATCTTGTAAAGGAATTCCATTCGCAAAGGATAAGAAATAGTCATCAACAGAATTGATTGGATTTGTTCCAGCAGAGAAAATATCATTATTAAAATTATTTGTATTCTCGTATGTCGCGCCAATAGCAATTTTATTCCAACCGTTGTTAGGATTACGATCTTTAAAAACAAAAACACCTCCCGCTTGATTCAAAATAAAAGAGTTTTCTTTATCTGAAGTTTGAGTTCCAAAGTACTCAGAATTATTTTTAATGTTTTGATTACTAAAAGATATTCCAACTTGATTGGTATTAAAAACTGCAGAACCAGCTGGGTTGACGCTTAAAGATGATAAATCCCCTCCAACAGCACCGAAAGCACCGCTCATAGCTCTAAATCTTGCAGTTCCTGTTAGATTGTCTTGAGAATAACGCAAAGCATCTGAAACTTCTTGAGAATATGACGCGCTGGCAGTTAGTCCTGTTATAAGTAGGAAAAGTATTTTTTTCATTTGGATAAGTTTTAGTTTGAATTTAGTTTAGTGAGAAAAAATTATCTTCTTCCTCCGCCACCGCCAGATCTCATACCGCCGCCACCGCCGCCGCCAGAAGATCTCATGCTTCCACCGCCACCGCTGTTCATTGAACGTGATGGACTGCTAGGAGTGTAGCTTCTTGATGAACTGCTGTTGTTGCTATTGTTGTAATTGTAGCTTCTGTTTGTCGTAGTGTTACTATTGTTGTAAGATCTTCTAGAGTTACTGTAATCTACACTATTGGTATTAGCTCTTCTATTTGTAAATGACGGACTAGTTCCTCCATTCATATTAGATCTTCTAAAGTCAGTATAACCATTAGATCTGTTTGTTGTGTAGTTTCTATTGGTTGTGTAACTTCCTCTGTTAGTAGTGTAGTTTCTATTTGTTGTAAAACCTCTGTTAGAAGTGTAGCTTCGGTTGTATGCATAATTTCTGTTTCCATAATATGCGGCAGAACCTCTTCTTCCGTAAGTGTAGTTATAGTTATTGTAGCCGTAGTAACCGCCTCCCCAATATCCTGGATAGCCCCAGCCTGGTCCCCAGTATCCTGGATAACCCCAGCCTCCCCAGTAACCTGGGTATCCCCAGCCCCAGTATCCGCCATAGCCCCATCCATAATAAGGATAGCCCATTCCAAAGCCAAATGACCATGATGGGTTTGAGTATACGTTTACAGAAACGTCAGAGCTACTGCTTCCCCATGCAGGATAAGCTACAGAAGCTGTTTGAATACTGTCATTTTCTGAATAATTGGTATAATTGTCAACGTCAGTAAAAATTTCTGTCGGTTGGTTATCATCTTGCAGTGATCTGAAATAATCTTTGTATTGATTGTTTGTGCCATTAGACTGCTGCACATATCTGTTTGATGAAGAATTACCGTATACACCATCATTGTCATGATAAGATGAATTTTGGTAAGAACCACACGACGCAAGTAATAAACTCAATAATCCAATTAAGTAAAAATGATTAGAGTTTTGGCGAAGAGAAATGTTAGTTTTCATATCTGTGGTGTTTTTTATTGTTGCACATTACAAAAATAGTTAGTTTTGTCAAACTATTTAGTTAAAATTATTAAAACAAAATTTGTGCCAAACTATACAATATGAGTAAGAACCTCACTACAAGATCAGAAGATTATTCGAAATGGTATAACGAGCTGGTTGTAAAAGCAGATCTAGCTGAAAATTCAGGAGTTAGAGGCTGTATGGTAATTAAACCATACGGATATGCTATTTGGGAAAAAATGCAGGCTGAATTAGATCGTATGTTCAAAGAAACTGGACATCAAAATGCGTATTTTCCTTTGTTCGTGCCGAAAAGCATGTTTGAGGCTGAGGAGAAGAATGCTGAAGGATTTGCAAAAGAATGTGCTGTTGTAACACATTATAGATTAAAAAACGATCCAGAAAAACCTGGAAAATTAATGGTTGATCCTAATGCAAAGTTAGAAGAGGAGCTTATTGTTCGTCCAACTAGTGAGGCAATTATTTGGTCTACCTATAAAGGATGGGTACAATCATATAGAGATTTGCCTTTATTGATTAACCAATGGGCTAATGTGGTTCGATGGGAAATGCGTACGCGTTTGTTTTTGAGAACAGCTGAGTTTTTATGGCAGGAAGGGCATACTGCTCATGCTACTAAAGCAGAAGCTATTGAGGAATCTGAAAAAATGATGAATGTTTATGCTGATTTTGCAGAAAGTTTTATGGCAATTCCGGTAGTAAAAGGTTTTAAAACTGAAACAGAACGTTTTGCAGGTGCAGATGAAACTTATTGTATTGAAGCTTTAATGCAGGATGGAAAAGCATTACAGGCTGGTACATCTCACTTTTTAGGACAAAACTTTGCAAAAGCTTTTGATGTTAAGTTTGCTAATGCAGAAGGAAAACAGGAACATGTTTGGGGAACATCGTGGGGAGTTTCTACTCGTTTAATGGGAGCTTTGATTATGACGCATTCTGACGATCAAGGATTAGTACTGCCTCCAAATTTAGCGCCAATACAAGTTGTTATTGTGCCGATTCATAAAACAGATGAACAATTAGCACAGATTACGGCAGCGGTTAATGAATTGACTGCGAAATTGAAAAAGCTTAAGATTTCGGTTAAATACGATGACAGAACAACTCAAAAACCAGGATTCAAATTTGCTGAATGGGAATTGAAAGGTGTTCCTGTTAGAATTGCTGTTGGTCCAAAAGATCTAGAAAACGGAACTTTTGAGGTTGCAAGACGTGATAATTTGACTAAAGAAGTTGTTGAAGGTGAAAAAATTGTTGAATACATTAATGACTTGTTAGAACAAATTCAAAAAGATTTATTTGACAGAGCATTAAACTACCGCAATACTCATATTACAGAAGTAAATAATTTTGAGGAGTTTAAAGAAGTTCTTGAAGGTAAAGGAGGCTTTTTGTCTGCTCACTGGGACGGAACTGCTGCAACAGAAGAGAAGATAAAAGAATTGACAAAAGCAACTATTAGATGTATCCCTTTAGATGCTGTTGAAGAGGTGGGAACCTGTGTGTTTACTGGGAATCCTTCTTCTAAAAGAGTGCTTTTTGCTAAGGCATATTAAAAAAATATATTTTTTTTTGTGTTAACTATTGTGCAACTAAAAAATAGATGTATCTTTGCATCCGCAATACAGAAGCACGGTCCGTTCGTCTATCGGTTAGGACGCCAGGTTTTCATCCTGGTAAGGGGGGTTCGATTCCCCCACGGACTACAAGTTATATTACATATTGAAAAGTTTCCAAACTTAGGAGAATTATGGTCCGTTCGTCTAGGGGTTAGGACGCCAGGTTTTCATCCTGGTAACAGGGGTTCGATTCCCCTACGGACTACAAATTAGTTGTAAATAAGTTTTGTAAAATAAAAATTGGTGTCTCGGTTTTTATTTTATTAGTTAAAACCAAAGTGATTGTTTTACAATTGTGGGAGGTTTTTCTTTTTTAACTAGTATTTATAATAAATTATTACATCTAAAATTAAAGAAAATGGCAAATCATAAGTCAGCATTAAAAAGAATCAGAAGTAACGAAAAAAGAAGAGTTCTTAACAGATATCAACATAAAACTACTCGTAATGCAATTAAAGCATTAAGATTAGCTACTGATAAGTCTGATGCTGCTGCAAAATTATCAACTGTAATCTCTATGATTGATAAATTAGCTAAAAAGAACATCATTCATGATAATAAAGCTTCTAACTTGAAGTCTAAATTAACTAAACATGTTGCTAAATTGTAATTAAATACAATTTGAAAGATATATAAAAGTCCTCATTCGAGGACTTTTTTGTTTCTGCTAAAAATGAAAGTTTAAGTAAACGCTTTGTTTATTAGATCAAAATCAAAAATCCAAATTCTAATTTTAAAAGATTGGAATTTGGATTTTTTGATGTGAAATTTTTAAGTTTAAAGATCTATTTTCTTTTTAAGATATTCCAGCATTGGCTGTGTAATGGGTTTAGAAAGAAAATCGATTATAATAGGATATTGTTTTGCTTTAGCTAAATCTTCTGGGTCAATTGTAGAGGACAGCACAATTACAGGAGCAGAGTTGAATTCGTCATAATCTGAAGAAGTAAAATGATCTAAAAACTCCCATCCGCCCATTATTGGCATGTTTAAATCTAAGAAAATCAATTCTGGTTTTCTTTTATTTTTATCGTTTGTGTATTTTAAGGTGTTGAAATGATGGAGGGCTTCTTCACCGTTTTGAGCTGTAATAACTTCATGTGAAAATGAAGATTTCGAAATTACCTTTTTGCATAGCATCAATGTGATTGGATCATCGTCAACGCATAAGATCTGCTCAAGCATAATATTAATTTTTAAATGTTATTGTAAATGTGGTTCCTTTGTTAACTTCGCTGTCTATAGAAATAGTTCCTCCCATTGTTTCTACCTGCGATTTCACGAGATAAAGACCTAATCCTTTGCTATCTGGATAATTGTGAAATCTTTGATAAAGACCAAATACTTTGTCTCGGTTTCTTTCTAAATCAATTCCAATTCCGTTGTCTTTAAAGGTTAGGATTGTTTTATTATCGATTTTTTCTGCAGTTATAGATATTTTTAATTTTCTATTCTCTGATTTATATTTGATGGAATTGGTAAGTAAGTTTAATAAAATACTTTCAATATATGCTTTATTGGTAATGAGCTCTGGTACTTTGTCGAACTTAAGTTTGATTATAGGTTTGTGCAATTCTATTTGGAATGACAGCTGACTGAATACATTTTCAAAAACTTCTTCTAAAGATGCTTCTTCTTTTTGCATCGAAGGATTGTCTTTAATGATAATGACTTTTACTAAGTCATTAATTGTTTCGTTTAATAAATGTGTTGATTTTGTAAAACCAGTAAGGATTTCCTGAAGTTCTTCATTTTCTACAGGGATGTCTTCAATTAAATTTAAAAGTCCGATTAAATTAGATAATGGAGCTCTAAGGTTATGAGATGTAATGTAAGAGAATTGTTTTAAGTCTTTATTGTTTTGGGTTAATTCTCGAATAAGATGTTCTTTTTCTGTTTCCAGTTTTTTCTCGTCGGTAATATCTCTTTGTATGGAAATCCAGTGCGAAATAGCTCCTTCGTTGCTGAAAATTGGAATCATGGAAAAACGTACCCAAAATTCTTCTTTATTTTTGGTATAGCTGATAGTTTCAATTAGACATTCTTCTTCGTTTTTTATAGCACGTAAAAGTTTCTTTAATTCTTCAGAATCAGAATTCGGCCCCTTAAAGATGTTAGGTGACTTTCCAATTATTTCATTGGATTGGTATCCGGACATTTGCGAAAATGCTGGATTAACATAAACAATTTTAGGGATTTTTCCGTCAGGCGAATTGGCTTCTGTGATCAAAATAGAATCTCTAGATTGAGTAATTACAGTTTCTAAAAGCTTTAAACGTTGTTCTTCTTCTTTTTGTTTAGTAATGTCTTGAATAGCACCAATCATTCTAATGGCTCTTCCGCTTTCATCTTTCAATAAAAAACCTCTGTCCAAAACATATTTATAAGTCCCGTCTGCGCATCTAAAACGGTATTGATCCTGCCATTTTTCTGTTTTTTGCTCAATAAAAGAATATAATTTTATTGACATTCGGATACTGTCTTCTGGGTGAATTTTGTCAAACCACCATTTAGAAGTTTTTCCAACTTCTTCAGGGTTGTAACCAAAAACACTTTCAATTCCTTTGTTCCAATTAATACTATCCTCTTGAATTTTCCAATCCCAGATAGTATCGCTTGTTGCTTTTGCTACGATGTCATATTTCTCATTAGATTCCTTTATTTCTTCATTGGTTTTGTTTAGCTTTTCAAAAATGGTAATACTCCTTTTTTCATTTTTTGCCAGTATAAACTTGAAAACCAATCCTGTAATTAGAATAAAGATAATGTCTTTTATAAGTGATAAATATTGATATTCTGATGAAGAAAAGTAACTTATGAGTAATATATGACACAAAACTGCCATAATTATCGAGATGATTGAATAAATAAGAGTAATTTGGAGAGTTTTACTTTTCATTACCTCAAATATAGTTAAATTAACTATAACTAAACATATGTTAATATTATTTTGAAGGCGATATTTTGGTGTTTTATATTAACTAATTGATTGTATATACGCAAACTATGTCAGAAACGTTTTTTATTAAAAAATAAAGTGTACCTTTGCGCCCATTAAAAATCACAGATGGAATCTATTAGAAACATTGCAATTATTGCCCACGTCGATCACGGTAAAACCACTTTGGTTGATAAAATTATGTATCACTGTCAATTATTTCGTGAAAACGAAAACACAGGTGATTTAATCCTAGATAATAACGATTTAGAGCGTGAGAGAGGTATTACAATTACTTCTAAGAACGTATCGGTTCAATATAAAGGAACAAAAATCAATATTATTGACACCCCAGGCCACGCCGATTTTGGTGGTGAAGTAGAACGTGTATTGAACATGGCCGATGGTGTATGTTTGCTAGTTGATGCTTTTGAAGGACCAATGCCTCAAACTCGTTTTGTTTTGCAAAAAGCGATCGATTTAGGATTGAAACCTTGCGTAGTTATCAATAAAGTTGATAAAGAAAACTGTACTCCAGAAGAAGTTCACGAGAAAGTTTTTGATCTAATGTTTGAATTAGGTGCAACTGAAGAGCAATTAGATTTCCCAGCGGTTTACGGTTCTGCTAAGAACAACTGGATGTCTGATGATTGGAGAAATCAAACAGAAAACATTGAACCATTATTAGACATGGTTATCGCTAATGTTCCTGCTCCAAAAGTATCTGAAGGTACTCCTCAAATGTTGATTACATCTTTAGATTTCTCTTCTTTTACAGGTCGTATCGCAATTGGTCGTCTTGAAAGAGGTGTATTGAAAGAAGGAATGCCAATCTCTTTAGTAAAAAGAGACGGTAAAGTAATCAAATCTAGAATTAAAGAATTACACACTTTTGAAGGTTTAGGCCGTAGAAAAGTAGATCAAGTTATTGCTGGAGATATTTGTGCTGTTGTAGGTATTGAAGGATTTGAAATTGGTGATACTATCGCTGACTTCGAAAACCCAGAAGCTTTACAAACTATCGCTATCGATGAGCCAACAATGAGTATGTTGTTTACAATTAACGATTCTCCTTTCTTTGGTAAAGAAGGTAAATTTGTTACTTCTAGACATATTCGTGAAAGATTGACAAAAGAGCTTGAGAAAAACTTAGCAATGAAAGTTGGAGAGACTGATTCTGCTGATAAATTCATGGTTTTTGGTCGTGGTGTATTACACTTATCTGTTCTTATCGAAACAATGAGAAGAGAAGGGTATGAGCTTCAAATTGGTCAGCCGCAAGTTATCATCAAAGAAGTTGATGGTGTTAAATGTGAGCCGATTGAGGAATTAACTATCGACTTACCAGAAAACCTTTCAGGTAGAGCAGTTGAATTTGTTACTATCCGTAAAGGTGAAATGCTTTCTATGGAAGGTAAAGGAGAGCGTATGATTATTAAATTTAATATTCCATCTCGTGGAATCATTGGTTTAAGAAATCAATTGCTTACTGCTACTGCTGGTGAAGCTATCATGGCACACCGTTTCATTGGATATGAGCCTTACAAAGGAGAAATTCCTGGACGTAACAACGGTTCATTAATCTCTATGGAAAATGGAAAAGCAATTCCTTACTCTATAGATAAGTTACAAGATCGTGGTAAATTCTTTGTTGATCCTAACGAAGATATTTATGAAGGTCAGGTTATTGGAGAAAACACTCGTAGCGACGATATGACTGTTAACGTTACTAAAACGAAAAAACTTTCTAACGTACGTTCTTCTGGAGCTGATGATAAAGCTAGAATTATTCCAGCTGTCAAATTCTCATTAGAAGAAGCTTTAGAGTATATTCAAAAAGATGAGTATGTTGAAGTTACTCCAAAATCTCTTCGTTTAAGAAAGATTTATTTAAGTGAAACTGATAGAAAAAGATATAAAATCTAATTAGTTTTCAATTTCAATATAAAAATCCCAAATTCCGTATGGAGTTTGGGATTCTTTTTTATTATAAAATTGAGTTACTTGGAATTTACCTTTTCAACGAAAAATGACCTTTACTTTCTCGCTGGTCGCTTAATTTTAAAGTATACCAATAATCATCTGATGGTAATGGAATTCCTTGAAATGTTCCATCCCAGCCGTTGTCAAATGTGGTTAATTGTTTTAGTAATTTTCCAAATCTGTCATAAATATAAATTTTGGAATTTTTATATTCATTGCCATTCAATCCAATGATATTCCAATAATCATTAAAACCATCATTATTGGGTGTGAAAAATTGTGGAACACCAATTACGGCTACTGTTTTACTGACCAGTCCACAATTCTTTTTATCATTAATATAGACTTCATAAATTCCAGATTTTATATTTTCAAATACATTTGAATCTTGAAAAGGACCGTTTGGAGTATTTAAACTAAATTCATAATCTCCGCTTCCAGAAACATTTATCTTAATTTTATTAGAATTATCAATTTGTAAATCGACAACTTCAACGCTTTCTATAGTTGCAATGTTTGAAGATACAACCTGAATTATTCTCGTTTTAGAACAATTATTTTTGTTGAAGACTGTTACAGTATAAATTCCGCTGGTATTGACTTCGATATTTGATGCTGTTTTGTCCAATATTTCAACACCGTCTTTTTTCCAGACGTATACAAAGTCACTTAATGTATTAATGTCTTTTATTCCAGCATCTAATTGGGCAAAATAAGAAGAATCATTATCGCAGACATTTGTTGTTGTACCAATAATTTCTATATCGGGTAATCGGATGACTTCTAATTTAATTTTACTGATTCCAAAACATTCATTTCCTTCTTCAATTCTTGCATAGACAAAATCATTATAAGGGACTTTGTTGTTATATTGTGAAGGTGTCTGAATCTGATTTTGTTCTAATAAAGCATCATTTTCTGTAGCGTAATATTTTAATTCTTGAGTGTTTGTGAAAGGAATATTTGCGTTGGTTAAATTAAAGGTATGTATGCCATCTTCATTTTCATCATCATCACAAGCAATATCTAATAGATAAGTTTGTACCGAAATTACATTGGTTTTTAAATTTACGGTAGAGATGCTGCTACATTTAGTTTGTAAATTAGTGATTCTGGCAAACACAGTTTGAGGATTGCTACTATTGGTATACTCTGTAGACAATTGATCTGTATTGCTTTCAGCATCGGTCTTACTTATAAAAAAAGAAGTTTCAAGATCAGGATTATTATTGGTCAAAGCTGCATTTGCTTCTTTTAAATTGAACAACACAAAACCATTAGCATTTTCACCAGAATCACATTGTACAAGACTGACATTGTTTACTGGCGGTAAAGGATTTATAGTAATTTTTACTTCTGCTACAGATGCGCTGAGCTGGCTATTAAAGGCTTTTATAAATACCGATTGCTCAAATGGTGTAATGCTGTTAAAAAGATTTGGCAATTGATTGCTGTTATTATCAGCATCGCTTTGAGTTAAATAATAATTGATAGTTAAACCAGAAACATCAGCATTATCAAAAACTACTTTTGTTACTTGATCAAAATCAATTTTCGTTTTTCCATCGAATGGATTTGCATCATTTTCATCACAAACTTCAACCTTGTTATTCGGAAAAACAACTTTGTCATTTATTTTAATTGTAAAAGAAGCAGTATTATAACATTGTGTAATCGTGTTTGTTGCTCTCACAAAAATAGTTTCGGGACTTGTAGTGTTTCTGTAAGCAGTTGGATCTGCTATTGGATTGCTATTAATAATAGCATCATTTTCAGAAGTATGATAAGTAATTTTTACTCCTGTTTGAGATCCTGTTATTTTTGGAGAATTTGCTGTCAAATCAAAAATTAATGAAGAATTTGCCTGTCCAGAAAAGTCAGATTTTGTAATATTCAAATCACTTAAAACAGGAACGCTGATACTTGGTGCATCATCAAATGTTGCTGTGCCCAGCCATTCTAAAGAAAAATTACTAATTCCGACAGGCCTGTCAATTACAATAAAATAAGATTCTCCAGCATTTGCGTTAATCCATTTGATATACCCGTCTCCAAGTTCAGCAGGACCTTCAGACGTGTCAAAATAATCAGCTGTCATTCCCGTATGGTTGTAGGTGAGTTTTGCCATATTAGGATTTGTGGTAGAACAGCGAATGGGAAATGTTAATGAAGTACATTTTGCATCTGGACCAAATACAAAAAAATCAAAATCTTCGTTAAGATCAGAACTTTCAGGTTTTATAATAAAACCAAACGTTCCAGAAGTTTTAATTGAAATTTTTAACCATACGCTATTATTTTCTCTAGAACCACAGCTGTTTTCTCCTGTAATTTCTTGAACGTTTCCGGCGCCTTGTATACTTAAACCTTTAAAACCAGAATTGCCGCAAACTACAATTGCATCGATGCAATCATTTTGCGAATAAATATTTGTAGAAAGTAAAAAAAGAAAGAGTAAAGTTTTACATAAATTCATCTTATAAGAATTTAAAGTAAATATAAGATAAATTTGATGTTTTGTATTTTTTTATGCTTTACTTTTTAAATTGTTTTAAGCTTTTAGTAAAGAATTAGTTAAAATTCTACTTTACCTTTTCAAGCTGAAATGACCTTTAACATTTTTTCCATTAATGAATTGAAGTGTAAACCAATAATCATCTGACGGCAATTGTTGTCCATTGAAGATTCCGTTCCAGCCCAAACTGTTTTGAGTCATTTGTTTTAACAATTTACCATAACGGTCAAAAATTGAAATGCTATAATCAGGCATTTCTTCAATATTTTTGATTGCCCATAAGTCGTTATATCCGTCGCCATTGGGAGTAAAAAATCTAGGATAATCTAACACATAGACTACAAACGAATTAGATATTCCGCAGCCATTTTTGTCTCGGGCAATTGCATTATAAATACCTGGATTTACTTGTGTAAATGTTGGATCATCTTGAAAAACAGAGCCTTCTAGAGAGAATTCATAATTTCCAACTCCAGTATATTGAATTCGTACCGCATTTTCTATACCTGAAAAATCTTTTACTTCGGCTCCAGTAATTACTGCCGGTTCAGATAGAATGACTTTGAATTTTTTAGTTTTTTGACAATTATTAATATCAGTTACTGTAACAGAATAATCTCCAGCAGTGTCAATTTGTGTTGAATTTGTAGTGTTTCCATTTGACCAAGTATAGCTTTGAAAACCCGCCTCAACCGTTAATGTTATCTGATAACCTTTGCATAAATACAGTGGTTCATCTTCAAAATTAGGAGGATCAAAAGTGTGGACAATTAATTCTATTGGAGCTATATCATAACAATCAGGGCCATTTGCTGCTCGAGCATAAATTGTCTGACTATTTGGCGTTGTATTTTTAAAAATATTAGGAAGTACGTTTGTTTCTGTTATCGCATCATTTGCTGTCAAATAATAATTGATAATCAATCCTGCTGGTAATCCTGTCAAAACTTGGGGTGTTACTTCAGAATTTAAATCAAATTGGTACAAACCGTCTTGAGTATCGTCACCATCACAAGTTGCAATTGGAGATTGATCAGGAATAATTGAATTTGAAATGTTTAAAGCAATTTGTGGAGTAGTATAACATCCGAAAGAATTCTCAATTCTGGCATAAACAATTTGATTTGGAGCTTTATTGGTGTAACTTTCTGGATTTACAATTGGATTTGTTTTGGTTTGTGCATTTGCTAAGTTCTCATAGTATCCTTGATTGATAATTTGTGTATCATTGTTTTTCACAACATTGGCAGCTTTAGTCAAATTAAAAATTGAAATTCCATCTGTATTATCATCACATTGCAATAAAGAAGTATTTGTTGAGGCAATTTCTGGCGTAAATTCGATTGTTATCTCCCCAACTGAAACGCAAGTTGTGCCGTTTAATGTAGCTTCTACTTTATAAGTTCCCGATGTAATTACAGCGTATGTAGAAGTTATGGCGCCAGATAGTTGGATATAATTATTAGAATCGTCTTTTTTAAACCATTTAAAATTGTAATCAGAAGTGCTTAATTTGGTGTCTAAAACGAAATTTTCTCCAAAACATACAGGATTATTATTAGCAGCCGTTCTATCTTGTCCAAAATTTATTCGGGTTACAAAACTTCCGGCTTGTATAAAAACAGCCGAGTTATATTGTCTGGTCTCATCATCTGCAATAACTAATTTTAGATGATATTTTTTATTAGGAACTACATCTGTATAAGCATTCATTACAACGGTTTGCCCCGCATAATTTATTGGACTTACTGCAGAATTATAACCATTAAAATAAGTTTCATTTTCAGCATCACATCCTTTTACTATTCCTTCTGGAGTTGTAATAGGATTTATTTTAGGATGTACAGTTGTCGCAGAAACTGCCGTAGTTAAATTTGGCAGAACTGCTAAATTTTTATAATCTTCGGAACTTCCAACTTCCTTAATTAAAAAGGCAAAACCATCTGAATAAATGCATGGATAATTGAACTGATATTCATTTGAAGCAAACAGATAATTAAAGCTGATAGAATTCGTCAAAGCAGTAAAGTCAAATTCTAATACTGTTGCTTGTCTGCTATTGTTAATGCCCAATGCTCTATTTAAGTCATTATCACCGTTCCACGATTGTACTTGTACACCTTTAGAATCTGCTTGGTTGTAAGGACCTTCTGCATTTTGACTTGGCGAAGTACTTAGAACAAGTCCGCCCGAAAAAGGAAAATTAGTTCCTGCGGTGAAGGAAGCATAACTTTGACCATTTGCAGACGGATTTCCTGAAGCGCTTACATTTTCAATAGCAATACAAGAACTATTGATTAAAATATTTTGAACTAAATCTATAGGCGTGATATTTGGATTAACAGTAATATTTTGAGCACTGGTCTTATGCGTGACACAGGACAGCAGAAATAAAACAATTAAGATTTTAAAATGCTTCATAGTATAACAAATATACTATAAATCTCTATTTTTTAATAGTTTGTAAGAAAAATATACAAATAAGAAAGTCCATGTTAAAACGATTAAAACTGTAAAGTAATTTACGCTGTAATCCATATCTGTATCGATTCCCATTTGTGAACCAATATTCTTGATAACGGATAATCTAGGTCCTGGATTAACAATTAAATTTGACATAGATTCTAATGGAAAAAATTGCATAACTTTTTCGCCAGTATTACTGTCTGGGAAAATTTTAAAAGCCAATACACCTTTTGCAATTCCTTCAATTATACTCCAGACCAAAAGAAATCCTAATGCAAATGCGGAGCGTTTTACCAGAATTCCAAGAAATAAACAGAAAGAAAAGAATCCTGTTAATTTTACAAAAAAGGCTAAAAGATAATCTAAATCACTAAAAATAATATCAAATTCAGTATAAGAAGAAAAAAACAATCCCAGAATTAAACTCATAATAAAAACGAAAACTGTCGAACCGAAAGCAAATAAAACCACGGTTAAAAATTTAGACAGAATAAATTCTTTTTTGCTTAAACCGTCAATCAAGTTTTGTTTTAAAGTTCCGTAACTGTATTCATTAGCCATCATAGAAACAATTACAATAGCCAGAAAAAATTTAAGAATAGCAGCAACATAGGTATTAAAATGCCAGATAAAAGGGAAGTTAAAAATTCCCATTTCTGCTAAATGAAATTTAAAAACGCCAATGTCAAATTTTATGGCTGCAATTAGTGCTATAAAAGAAAGTAATATAAAATAAGTTAGTGTTAATATACGGCTGGCTTTATTCATCCAGATTTTTTGTAATTCTATAGAGATAAGTCTTTTCATGGCTTGGTTAGTTTTTTGGATGAGTGTTTTTGGTTAATTCTAAAAATTGCGCTTCCAAACTATTTTTACGTTTTACCAAGTGACTTAAAATTATATTTTTGGAAAATAAAAATTGGTTTAATTCTGAAGCAGACAAATCTGATTTTAAATACACTAAAACTTTTCCGTCTTCATCCTTAATTTGACTTACGGCATTGTGATCTTTTAAAGCGGATTTTAATAGCTCATTATCATTCGAAGAAATTTCAAAGAAACCTTCATTAGATGACATTCCATCGACGGAACCTGAGTATAAAACTTCGCCTTTTCTTAAAACAATTACCTGCGAACAAACTTTTTCGACTTCATCTAATAAATGTGATGCCAGTAAAATAGTAGTTCCCTGAGAAGCAATTTTTTTAATAATATCTCGAATCTGATGAATTCCCTGCGGATCTAATCCGTTAGTTGGTTCATCTAAAATTAAAATTTCCGGATCATTTAAAAGTGCAGATGCAATGGCCAGACGCTGTTTCATTCCCAACGAAAAAGTACTGAATTTGCTATCCTTTCTTTCATCCAAACCAACCAATTCCAGCTTTTCATTAACTTTAGAATAATTGATATTTTTGATTTTGCAGACCAATTTCAGGTTTTGCTCAGCAGTCATATAAGGATAAAAGTTTGGTCGTTCTATAATTGCGCCAACCTTTTTTAAAGCTTCATGCGTTTCTACATTGCCGTCAAACCAGCGATAATTACCAGAAGATTTATTAACAACATTCAATACAATTCCTAATGTAGTTGATTTTCCGCTTCCGTTAGGGCCAAGAATGCCATAAACACGGCCTTTTTGTATAGTAAAAGATACATTTTTTAAAGCCTGAATTCGGCCGTATCTTTTGTTCAGATTCTCAATGGTTAATATGGTTTCCAAATTTTTCTGGTTTTAGTTTTTAGTATGACGAGCCAAATTGATTTTTGTTACTTTAAATTCGAACTTTAATCGTATTGACGTAAATTTGTAATAAAGATATTCAAAATGAGCGAGCCATTAATGGTTTTAAAAAAACCGTCCTATCCTTTAACACTGCAACTTTTAAACTATTTAGAGCGATACGAACGTATTTCTAAAGTTTCTGTGTTTTATGATGATTTGCTTCGTTTTTCGGGCTCGATAAATGTTTACGATAAAAATGATAATGATACTCTTTGGATTCGTGTATATTACAGCGAATTTGAACGCAATGAAATTGATTTAAACCTAAAAAGAATTTATTCTCTCCTTCATTCTGATGGTAACAGCGAAATTATCCAGTTCCTGAATATTGATGCGATTGATTATTGTACATTCGGAAATTCGAAACCTTTTAGAATTAAAGTTCGAAATATCCTCAACGATAATTACGTTCATTTCTACATTAAAAAAGCAGATGCTTCTCGAATTTATGGTTTAGAATTGGAAGATATTCTTTCGCCAGATAAAATCAATTTTTTGGTTTATAAAGATACTTTGATCGAAGAACACATTATCGGAATTCCAGGTGATGTTTTTATGGATACTTTGTTGGATAGTTGTTCTGAAACTGAAAAAGCGCAGATTGCAAAAGAATTTGTGAAGTTTAACGAACGTTGTATGATTCGTCTTTTGGGTGATATGCGTGCGTACAATTATGTAATTGTCCCAATTCACGATTTTGATCAAGTAGTATATAAAATTCGTCCAATTGATTTTGACCAGCAATGTTATGAGGGAAATTTCAAAGTATATCGCCCTCAGTTTTTCAAAGAAAATTATCCAATGATTCAGCTCATCAAAGAAAAATTGGAAGAACGTTCGATAATTCAGTATAAAGATGAAGAAAGAGCGATTTTGGCCAAACGTATTCATTCGGCAGAAAATCGAATTAAAAAACTCTTGAATATAATGTGTCACGATACCATTTCGACAGAAGAACATCTGAATCAATTAAAAATGGAATTGTACCGATATACTAACGATATGAAATTTAAAAATGCCAAATCGATGGGACATATCATGCACGCGGCATTTGAGTTTATTATCCGTAATTTTAAAAACACAAACTTAGTTTAGAATTTAACATCCAATTTAAGTTCATTAAATCAACTCTTAAATTGACTGATATAACTTATATGGTTTAAGAAGAAAATATAATCTTATGAAAAAATCTTTTTTAGTATTCGCGTCTTTAGTTTTATTGGCTTGTCAGCAACAGTCAGGGAATGATTTGAAGACACTTTATTCGCTTCCGAAAAAATTAAAAGAAGTTTCAGGAATAACTTATTTCCCCGAAACAAGTACAATTTATACCTTAGAAGACAGCGGTAATAAAAATGCAATTTATGCGATTGATTCTAAAGGAAAATTAGAAAAAACAATTACAATCTCTAATGCAGAAAATATCGATTGGGAAGATATCACAAGAGATAAAACTGGAAATATTTATATTGGTGATTTTGGAAATAATGATAATGAACGTAAAGATTTATGTATTTATAAAGTTGCTAAAAGCGAATTAAACAAAGATTTGGCTAAAGCCGAATATAAAATCTCATTTTCGTATCCAGAACAAACCGAATTTCCTCCAAAGAAAAAAGAAATGTTTTTTGATGTTGAAGGCTTTTTTGAACAGGGCGGTTACTTTTATCTTTTTACAAAAAACAGAAGCAAAGGTTTCGATGGAACTGCTTTTATTTACAAAATCAAAAATGCATCTGGAACTCAAAAAGCAGTAAGAATTGGCGAATTTAAAACTTGCAATAATTACAATCATTGTGTTTTAACGAGTGCCACAATTAGCCCTGACGGAAAAAAAGTAGCGTTGTTGAGCCATGATAAAGTTCTTTTATTTAAAGGTTTCAAAGGAGATTTATTCCACAAAGGAACTCATACAGAAATAAACCTAAACCATTTTTCTCAAAAAGAAGCCATCGTTTTTAAAGACAACAACACCTTACTTATTGCCGACGAAAAAACGAATAAAGTAGGAGGGAATGTTTATGAGTTTAAATTAAAATGATAAAAGGTTCTGAGAGGCTAAGATTCTAAGGTTCTGAGTTTTTCTTAGAAATCAAAAATGATAATAAAAAGTTAGCCACGAATTACACCAATTTCCACGAATAATATTAAAAAAAATCAGTGAAAATGAATGTAATTCGTGGCTAAAAAAATCTTAGAACCTATCTTAAAAGCTATATGCCGCGCCAAAAATAACTCTTCCTATTTCATCTGGAGATTTAAAATAAGAGATTCTGGCAGTTAAAACATTAATGGCATTTAACCAAAGTCCGCCGCCGTAATCGTGATGCCATTTTTTAGAATCTTCTCCGTCCAGCCAAACTCTTCCGTAGTCGAAACCGCCTAAAATTCCGTAGGTAAATGGAGCAATTGTTTTTCTAATTCTGCCCAAACTTAAACGTAAATCAGAACTTTGCGAGAAATAAGAACTTCCTAAAAAGCGTTCATTTCTAAAACCACGTAAATCAGTGTCACCGCCTAAAGCAGCACCTTGATAAAATTCGAAATTATTATTCAAAATTGCTTTTCCTTTGAAATAAGTTGCTAAAACCAATTTTCCGTTGTGATCAATTTTATGCGTGAATCCTAAGAAACTTTCAAGAGTTGGAAAATTTTGTTTTGTTTCAGATAAATTTGTGGTCCAAGTCGCAGCGACCATAAAAGCCATCCCTAAAGTTGGTTTCGCTGCAAAATCAGAATTTTTGAAAAGATATTTTACTTTCAGTCCGCCATAATTCTGAGTGTCAAAAACATTTGGATTCACAATATTGGGAATGTCAATGTATCTATCTTCAGTTTGCTCAACCGTCATTCTTTGAAACATCGGCTGTATGCTAAATTCGCTTCCATATCTTCCAACATGTCTTATGGCTCCCGAAGCATTAAATTTTCTGATTCTAACACGGTTATAATCTAAGCTAACGTCATCATCATATTGCGATTCATTTCCGTATCCAAAATAATTCATAGCAAAATTTGGAGTTGTATACAACGATTCAACATCAATAACCCATTTTCCTAATAAACCTGGGAAATGTGCTGCATAATTAAATTCTAAACCGCCTGTCGCAAAGTAGTAAAAAGCATTTAAAACATGTCTTTGTGTATAAGGATTCTGTTTGAAATTGTTAACAGTATAATTTAAATTGATACCCAC
The DNA here is from genome assembly GCF_030818825.1 of Flavobacterium sp. SORGH_AS_0622. NCBI lineage: Bacteria > Pseudomonadati > Bacteroidota > Flavobacteriia > Flavobacteriales > Flavobacteriaceae > Flavobacterium > Flavobacterium sp. SORGH_AS_0622. Next base: position 3,969,831 of record NZ_JAUTAX010000001.1, on the reverse strand, counting down.
TTTTACACCGTCATCTGGATTAAAACCAATGTTAGGAAGACCAGAAACGACATTATATTTCGGTTTTTCATAATTATATAAGTTAACATCATAATCGTCAGTTAACTGCGTTTGAGTTTTTGAATCTAAATTATAAGTGTTTTCTTTTGATTTAAAATCGTAAACAATAACCTTTCTTCCGTTTTCGATATTATAAGTATCATTGTTTTGGCCGCCTATTAAGCGAACTTTAATTTTCGATTTCTGATCTCCTTTTACTTCAAAAATATCATTATCATCTAAACCATAAATCCATAAATTTTTGGTTTTAGCATCAGTTACTGTTTTTGAATATTGTAATTCGTCACCTTCTTTTTTAACTCTGTAAACTTGAATTTCAATACTTTTTTTAGCATCGTGATTCAATACAAATTTGTCTTTCTTATCAGTACCAGCAATCATAACTGTTTTGCTTAAAACATCAGAATAACGTGATGCATATTTTTGAAGTTCTCTTTTTCTGTTTTTCAGTTTGGCTATAATTTCATTAACAGTTCCATCCTGAACTTCTTTTGGCATTTTTTTGAAAGCATTTTCAATTTCGGTGTCAGATAAATTTTCCTGAATAAATTTTGCCTGCTCAATCCATTCTTTTTCTCCAGAAGTTCTTAAAAAAGCCAGATCCATTGGATAAGGTTCCCTGCTTAACCATTTTACATTGTCAATTTTATACTTAAAAGTTCGCATATGACGAAGCGCAGGAATGTTCATTAATAAGGAAAGCAAAGTTCCATCATATTTCGCAAAAGCTTGATCACGATCTCTAGGAATCGGTCTGTAGATTACTTTACCATCTTTTTTATATTCTGCCCAGCGCCATTGATCGCTATGTCTGTCCCAATCGCCAATAAGCATATCAAACAAACGGGCTTTTATATATTCTTTTTCATCAACCGAATATTTTTCATCCTTATGAAGATTGGTCATCAGATCATCTGTACCAATTATATTACTTGGATTTCCGAAATTTTTTCCATCCAGATGATTATCAGCAGGTCTTTCTTCAACCATATATAGTTGATCTCCAAAACCTGCATTAAATTCACCTAAACCTTTCTGTCTCGGGATATAATATAAAACTGGATTAGTGTGCAAAAGACCAATTTGATCAGACATGCTTCCAATTACAAACGGAGCGTAAGGATGAGAAGTGGTGTAAAAATCAAACAAGAAATTTTCTGCGTATGTGTCTTCAAAATCATTTACTACATATTGATCTTTAAAAGCAACAGATTGTAAAAATACAGTCGCACTTTTTTTCATGCCTCGCATGACATATTCACGACCTTTAGGATCAGACATTCTTAAAGAAACAGATTGATGTCCGCCGCCTTCGCGAATAGGTTTCAGGCCGCCCATTAAAGTGTCTACAGTTGCAACTTTCGCCTCAATTGGCATGCTGTAATATTTTCTGTAATGCTGCCCAAATAAAAATTTATGAAACAAACTTTTATTGGTCATTTTCTCTGAGTAGATAGAAGTTGTAATTTTTGCAGGGTAACTATTTGGAATATCTGAAGCCCAATTAATTTCTTTGGCTTTTATAATTTCACGTTCAAACAGCAGTTTTTCTTTATTGTTGTCATTTCCGTAGAAAGAAACTTTGGCATCGCCGCTTTTAAATAAAGTTAAGGTTGCATAACCATTTCCTCCATAAGAAAAATCATTTTCATTTATGGCTCTAGCCGCTTCGGATTTTGAACCCGCACCGCTAATAATCTGCTGAATATTTTCTTTGCTGATGAATTGAAGGTTATGATCATGCCCAGAAACTACAATTACATTTTTCTGCTTTTGCAAAAGCGTCTTTATCCTTTTGGCATAAATTGTATATTGTTTATTCTGAATATCCTGTGGACTTACACCAGATGTCTTTCGGAGTAAATTAATAAAAGATCCAATTATAGGAAGCGGAATTTTTTTCTCCAGCGGAAATAATTGTTTTTCTAGTGAAAATTGTCCGCCGTGAGTTCCATTGCTTAACAATGGGTGGTGAATTGCCAGAACAACTGTCTTTTCTTGATTTTTATTTAAAATATTTTCCAGTTCATCAAAAAATGCTTCTCTGGTTTTAATATCACAATTATCATTTATTGTCGGGTGATTATCCCAATCTTCTAGAAACCATTCGCTGTCAATAGTTACTAACGTTGTAGTACTGTCAATTTTTACATCTTCAATTGGACATGACTTTCTGGGCATAAATGCTTTTTTGTCATTGAGATGCTTCGTTACAAAATCAGCCTGAAGTTCCAGCCCTTTTATACCGCTGTACCAATCATGATTTCCAGGAATAAAAATAGTTTTTCCCTTAAAACCATCTGCTAATTTTAACTGATTGGTAAGTTTTGTTTCTGCTAAAGCTTTGTCTCCCGATTTATTATCGCTGGGAAAACCTTTCGGATAAATGTTATCGCCTAAAAAGAGTAAGGTCGATTTCTTGTTAGCTTTCTTCAGCCTTTTGTGTAAAAGTTCAAGCGTTTGCTGCGCTTGTGCTTCATCGGCATTTCCAGCATCGCCGACAAGATAAAATGTTTGCGCAATTTTTATGGTATCTGTTGCGTTTTCATTTTCGTTTGCGCTTACATTTTTGCCATATTGCGGCTTATGCGTAGCACAAGAATTGATCAATGATATAGTAATAATTGCTAATGAATAGTTTTTAATCTTAGCAATAAAATGATTATCCAAAAACAATTTCATAATTTAGTGGTATAAAAATATTCTTTATGAATCTAATAGAACAATCCGAAGATTTCGTCAGTAATTTACTCAAAGATAAACTTTCTAATTTATATTCTTATCATAATTTTAACCATACTTTCACCGTAGTTTCTGCGGTAAAAGAACTGTGTAAAAAAGAAGATGTGGAAGGTGATGATAAAGAAGCACTTCTGGTTGCAGCATGGTTTCACGATGCTGGATATGTTGAAGGATATGACAATCATGAAAAAACGAGTGCTAAAATAGCGGCCGACTTTTTACGCGAAAAAGGAAAATCAGAGGATTTTATTGCGCTAGTTTCGAGTTTGATTTTGGCAACAGTTAAAGAGTACGTACCCAAAACTCATTTAGAAAAGATCATTAGAGACGCAGATTATGCTCATTTAATGGGAGAAGAATACGCTACAACTTGTGAATTATTGCGTTTGGAGCTAAAAAATACTGGAATAGTAAATTTTTCTAATGCCGAATGGACCAGAGAAAATTTGAATTTTTTATTGAATAAGCACCGCTTTTATACTGATTATGCATTGAAAAAATGGCAGCCTTTAAAAGAAAAAAACCTGCTTCTAATTCAGAAAAAAATAAATAAACAGGAGTTGAAGGCGGCAGCGGCGATTGAAGAAGAAAATAAAAAGAAAGAAAAATTAGAAAAACCAGATCGTGGTATTGATACTTTATTTCGTGTTACACTTGGGAATCATACTCGTTTAAGCGGAATCGCCGATAGTAAGGCTAATATTTTATTGTCTGTAAATGCGATTATAATTTCAATTGCATTATCCTCTATAATTCCAAAATTAGATAGTCCGAAAAATGCCCATTTGGTTATTCCGACATTTATAATGCTGATGTCTAGTGTTATTACAATTATTTTTGCGATTCTATCCACACGTCCAAAAGTAACTTCTGGATTTTTTACACGTAATGACGTAGAAGCAAAAAAAGTGAATTTAATGTTCTTTGGAAATTTCTATAAAATGCCTCTTGAAGATTACGATTGGGCAATGAACGAAATGATGAAGGATAGAGATTACTTATATTCTACAATGATCAAAGATTTGTATTATCTCGGATTGGTTTTACAGCGAAAATATAATTTACTTCGAATTGCCTACAATTTTTTCATGTTCGGATTAATTATCACGGTAATCGCGTTTGTGATCGCTTTTAAATCTATTTAAAATTTAAAAATATAGACGCTCATTTTACGGATTTGCTATCGCGAAAACGCTGATAAAACGGATTTTTAATTTAACCTAAAAAATCAATCTGCGTCCATCAGCGTTTTCGCCATAGCGAATCAGTTTCATCTGTATTGCAAAAAAAAGCTCAACTTTTAGTTGAGCTCATCTAATAAATCTTGATAAGTAATCTTTTTTACTCCTGGATTTGAATTGTTATTGATCACTTTGACACGAATAGCTCTCAAACCAGAAACACCTTGAAGATCTTCAACTTCAAATTGTTCTATCGAAGGTTCTAGAATTTTCTTGTGCTGTAAGTATTTAATATATTTTAAATATTCTGCTTCTTCGCTGTTTTGAGAATAAACAATTGTGATTTTTTCTTTTTCAGTAATTCTTTCGTTTGTTCCTTTAATGTTCGATTTGTCAATTCGTTTTTTTACGACTTCATATCTTGCATTATAAGTCCCGTCCACATCAAAGCGTTTTTCATCCATCCTAAAACGAATTGAAAGCGGAGAACTGAAAACCAGAATCAATGACGTCACATCTAATTCATAAGGAAGTGATTCCTTAAGTTCATGATGCTCCAATTCCATTTCGCATAAAGTCTGCAACTGCCACAAACGAAGATTATGCAGGTACATAATATCAAATGGTTTGGTGGGCGAAATTGAAGCTCCGATGTACAAATTGTGTTCCACACCATCCGTTTTAAAACGCTCGTAATAATGCGGATAAATTTGCTGCGCTTCAACTTGTTTTTTATCTAAAACCGTTGCCAGTCTTTTATTAATGATTGACATTGCATTGTCAAATTTCTTTCTTTCCTGATAAAACATTCCTGTTTTTTCGTCCAGACTTTCAAAGTAAAGTTTTTCTAATTTTTCGTTTTTAGCGTTGCTTTTTGTGTTTTTAAGGATCGGGTGAATTTCTTCTTCGATATAACGTTGGATATGCTGTTCCGTATCAGCTTTTAGAGGGAAATCTAGTTCACTTCGAAGGGATTCTAATTCAAATTTTCTTTGTTCCAAAAGAACCAAATTAGAATTCGGATCCTGATTTTCGAAAATTTCTAAAAGAGCTGTAAGCTGGCTTTTTAAATCAGTTTTTACCGTTTCGTTTCGATGTTCTGAAGAACTTTTAATATCAATTTGTCCATAAAGCGGAAACACATTTTTAAATACAATCTCTTTAAAAATATAATCTTTTGTATGATTTAAATTTTGAAAATAGTTCTGCGATTCTTTTTTGAATTTCCAGTAAACACTTGGGTGAATTGTAGTGTACTCACGTTGAATAATTGCTTCAACCTGATGCTGCATGTCTGTATTGTAGCGATCAATTGTATCAGTTAAATACGGAAGTACTAATTCTAGTTTTGTAGCATTCACACTATTTAAATCTCTTGGATTTTCAGAAACCAATTCGACAACACCCAGTAAATGTCCGTTTCTAATAACGGGAGCAAAAATACAGCTGTTAATGTTTTGCGATAAAAGATGCTCTCCCAGTCTTTTATTGGTCGATTCTTCTGTAAATTTAGTAACATTAGAAATCACAAAAGGTTCTTTATTATCTAATAAATTTTCAAATGAACATCCAAAAAAAGCATTTTTACAATCGACTTCCTGATCGGCAGAAAGTAAAAAGCTTTTAAGCTGGTTTTCGTATTTTGCAGGTCTAATAAATTTTTCTTCTTCAGGATTGTAAATAATAAACCCAACTTTTAATTTTGGAAGATTAAAAATAGACTGGAAAATATTAGAAACTTCCTGATCTGTTGTAACTGTTTTAGCTCCAGGTTTCAACAAATTACTTTTCAATGTAGAAATGGCACTTTCTGTTGTAGCATCAAATAAAGAAACAATTCCGAAACCTCTTAAGATCCAGCTTCCTTTTGGGAATTTAGATTTCCACAAATTAATATCGCCGTAATTATCAATCAGCTGATCGATATCTTCCTGAGTTAACGCAATAGCATTTTCAGTCGGAATAATTTCCATGAAATCTGCATTGTACAAAATACGATAATGTTTTTCGACACCGCTTTCGTCTGGAATATCATAGAAAAATGGTTTGTTGAAATCGATATGCTGTTTATAGTAACTGCTCAAAATCAAACAGCAGTTATTAATGTAAAATTGATGTTCGTCGAAATCACGAATTTCCATATAAAATTCGTCTCCAGCGTTTTTTAGAATTTTTTTGAAACGTTCTGTATAATTGAAGGAGATGTTTTGAAATGGAATTGTAACTGCTTTTATTTCGTTTTGCGTTAAAGCTGTTGGGAATAAATCGGCTAAAATATTTTTAATTAAAGCTTCATTATCTTTAATAACCGAATAATCTTGAATCCCAGTTCTTAATTCCGGGATAGATTCAATTTGTTTTAAAATAGCTTTTGCGTAATTCGATCTGTAATCAACGTCTGATAAAGCAATTTCTTCAAAAGATTCAATCAGCTTATGAAATGATATAATGGTAGTGAAGGGACTTTCTTTAAAAAACTGAATATCCATCTTAGTTTATTTTTAATGCAAAATTAATGATAAATTAAGAATGATCGACATTTTATGATTTCTTTCGTCTATGAAAGTATAAAATTTATCTTTAAGCAAAAAAACCTCAAAGCCAAAGCTTTGAGGTTTTTTATCAGTAAGTAATAGAAAATGAAAACTTCTTAGCTTTTTTCTTCTTTGTTGAAGTAAACTAAGTAGTAATACATTTGTTTTTCTTCATCCCATCCTTTTTCAACAAATTTTTCTGCGCTTTCAGGATTAATAAAATCCATTTTAATCTGAATATGAGTATCCAAATTAATAACGTTTTTAATCGATTTTCTTGCGTCAGAAACTGCTGCGTTGGCAATTGGGAATGAGGTTACATCTTCGATGCTGTATTTTTCTCCTTTATCAACTTTATAATTTTTGAATTCAGGAATTAAGTCTGGATTATCTAATACTTCATTCAAGAAATTCTGCTCTTCAAACTGATCATTTTTAGCGAAATAATTCACAGATCGGTTCATAAACATTACTTCCTCTTTCTTATCTTCTGCTGGCAAAACCACATCTTTTGCGAAGTTTTGACAGAATTTTAAATATTTTTTAGTGATGAAATTTTCATCTTCAAAAGCATCAACAGATAAAAAGTGCTCTAACCAGTAACGAGCATCATAACGGTTACTGTCGACAGTTAGAATTTTATAACCTTCTTCTTTTTTATAATTGAAAATCAAACAGCCTTTATCCAATTTATTCAAGTTGATTCCCTGCTGTAAAATCATTTCAAGATTGCTGTTTTTTTCTTCAAACTGTAAAAAGTCTGCCTGCAATTCGCTTTTAAAAATCCCAATTGCATCAACAACATTGTTATCGATACTAAGATTAGTCAAATACGTCACATAAACCTCTCCGTTTTTAATATGCGGATGATTTGACTGCTCGTACAAATGCTTTGTGATGTTTTTAGAAACCTCATGCACATTTGCCGGATTAGCAAAAATCTCAGTTGCATATTTAAACATATCGTTGTAGTCCAAGTCCACTTCGTGTGCAAACTGATAATAGTTTTCTTCTTTTTCTCTAAAAGGCTTAAAAAAGAATTCTTTTATAAGAGGCACAATTTCATCATTTAAATTAAATGGCTGCTCTGATAAAAAAATCGCTTCGTTACGGCTTTTGTTTCCTACACGGTGTATAGAAAGCGTCTCGATGTGGGTGTTGAATAGGTTGATCATTTTTTTTGTTTAGGTACAAAGATGCAGAGGCTCAAAGGGACAAAGGTTATTTTCTATCTTTTATTTTTCTAATAAAAGCACTTAACATTCGTTCTATTTCTCTGCTTTCTCCATTTATTTTATTGAATTGATACTCGGTTATATATTTTAGATTGAATGAAATTTCAAGCTGAGTCTGTAATTCAAATAATGATGAAATTGAAATATTTAAAAATCTCAAATAATCACTATTTCCATCTCTGCCATATCCTTCAGCAATATTACTCGGTATTGAAATGGAACATCTTCTAATTTGTGAAGATAGTCCATAAATTTCTTCTTTTGGGAATGAATTTGTTAATTGGTAAATTTCAGTTACCAGGGACATAGATTTTTGCCAGATCAAAAGGTCACGAAAAGTTTTCATTTTATATTTTAAAAATTAAAACATAAAAATAAAGAAAAATATTACATTTTAAAATCCTTGGATTTTAAATAAACCTCTGAACCTTTGTAACTCTGAACCTTTGAACCTGAAAAAAATTAATTCCAATTCTCCTCAAATCCATAATCTTCGAAGCTGTCGTCGCCTTCGAACATGTCAAGATCCTCTTCGTCTAGGTCGTCTTCAAATTCTCCGTAGATATCGTCGTGCATATCAGCTTCAAAGTTTTTTTCGACAGCCTCGTCTGGCATTTCACCGTGAGAGAACAAAGTTTCAGGATAAACAGCTCCAACGGCTTCCTCTTCGATAGCAGCTAATTCAACCAAGAAAGTCCACATACTGATGAAATCATAAACGTAGATAATTTTAGTGTTTTCACGATCTAAGATACTAGACAAGGGATAATCATTCATGGTTCTTATTTCGCCAGGAACATCTCCAGTATCAAAAAGCGGAATTTCATCTTCTTGATTCCAAGTTTCATCACAAGTATAAAATGAAGCGACTTCTGATCCGTCAAAGCCAAAAGCGTTGAAGATTGCATTATGTAAATCCTCAAGAGTATCATCTTCAAGAATTGCAATGTCTCTAAAAATATCTTCTTCGGCGTCTAGAATTACTCTAAATTTATAAACCATAACATTTGTTTTTATTGAGAGGTCAAAGGTAAAATATAAAAAACGAAATACGAATTGTGAATTGAGATTTGTTGAAAAGATTTTAATGTTTTGATTTACGGTAGTTTATTTAGTTGGCGCTCCTGCAAGGTTTTCAAAACCTTATAGGTTTGTAATCGTATTAAAGCTATACCTACAAGGTTTTGAAAACCTTGCAGGAATAGGAATGATAATTACCTTCCAGTCAATCTTTTTCTAATTTTATGATAATGTTTATGATAAGTACTATGACTAGGATAGCTTCTGCTGGAAGTCAGATTATTAAAAACTAAAGCCGTTAAAAGTAAAATAAGCACACCAACTAAAACTGGCGAAATCACATACATATATCCTAAAGCTTTTATTTGTGTTGAACCTGTAACTGCAATCAAAGCAGTAGCACCTCCCGGCGGATGAAGGGTTTTTGTAATCTGCATGAAAATAATAGAGAGTGAAACTGCCAGAGGAGCAGAGATCCAAACAATATCGGGTACAAGCTTATTTATAGTGACACCTATAAAAGCCGAAATAACATGACCGCCAACTAAATTTCTCGGCTGCGAAAATGGACTTTGAATAATTCCGTAAATCAAAACACTCGAGGCACCAAAAGAACCAATTAAATACACAACATCACTCCCCGAAAAATGAGAAGATTCAAGATAAGCTAGAATTCCGATACCAACAAATGAACCTAAAAAGGACCAAAAATGTTCTTTATAATCAATTAAAGTTTCTTTATAAAGAATGTAACGTGTTTTTCTGTAGCTTCTTCTAATTTTTTGAGTGGGCATTTATGTGGTATTTATTGTAAAACTTTGATATTTTTTGCAATAGATTTCAACGATACATAAAGATTTTTTAATCGTTTTAATCTGTGAAATCTGTGGCTAAATTATTTATTTAGTCAAGCTTGGCGCGTAACTATATACAGTGTATGGATATATTGTTTTCGCAGTGTATTTTGAAATTAAGCAAACTATAAGAATTGGTAAAAAGAGAGTATAATCGTTTGTTAATCCGCAGACTAAAAATATTGCTGTAAACGGAGCATGAATGCTGGCGCTTAAAACAGCTGCCATTCCGATGATCATGAAATTTACTGGAATTACATTTACATGAAAAAGACTGTTTAATATTGATGCTAATAACAATCCTAAAAATGCACCAATAAATAAACTTGGAGCAAATACGCCGCCGTCACCTCCAGAGGCAAGAGTTACTGAAGTAACAATTGGTTTTAAAACCAAGATTCCTATAAATGTCAGTGCCAACGTTATGGTTAAAGGAAGCTGGCTGGTGCTAAAAATCCCTTTTATAGCATGATATCCTTCTCCGTATAATTGAGGGAAAATAAAAAGTGAGATACTCAAAACAGCAGATCCGATAATAATTTTATAATAATGGGTATTTATTTTTCCGAATTGAGATTTGAAAAATAAAACGCATTTAGTCAAATAAACAGAATTCATTCCAGCTAAAATTCCTAAAAGAATAAAATACGGAATCGCTTTTAAATGCCAGGTTGTAATAGATACAGCAAATAGAGGTTCTTCTTTTAAAATATTAAGTAAGCCAAAAGCAATTGAAACAGCAATTACATTTGAAATTATAAATGCACGTGTTACTTTTCTGGAAATAACTTCAAAAGCAAACAATATTCCCGCAATCGGACTGCTGAAAAGGGCAGTAACTCCCGCCGCGACTCCTGCACAGATTAACTCAGTTTTGTATTGGCGGAAAACATTTTCTTTTTCGTGTGCAACAGAACCAATTGTTGCTGTGGCTACAACTGTAGAAACTTCAATTCCGGTTGAACCTCCAAAAATTACAGTTAATAATCCGTTTATGAAGTGAGATGGAATTTTATATAAAGGAAGATTTTTTTCGGTTTTTGTGCTTTCAAAAACCTCTTTAATTCCTTTATTTTCTTTTTTCTTAAAAAGATATTGTCTCAGGAAATAAATTACAGATAATCCGAAAACTGGAAATACAATGTAAAATAGAGGATGAACCGATACTTGGTGAAAGAAGATTTCTTCGTAATATTCGGTTATTTTTTTTAGAGAAATTCCAAGAAAGGCAGAAAGGAAGCCAATTAAAATAGAAACAATAACTAATTTTCGGAATTTTATAAATTGATGATTTTTTTTGATTTGCGCCGTTTTGTTCATTAGAAGTAAATTTGAAATCGCATTTTTTTTATGCGGATCACAAAATTAAGCATCAAAATTGGTTTTTTATAAGAAATAATCAATTTAGTATGTTAAAACCGATATAAACAAGAAAATTCGTTCGGTTAAACATGTTGCCACAAAGTCGACAAGGCGCAAAGTTTTTGTTTACTTTATTTGCAAAGTTCTCACATTTATGTAGGTGTATTCGTTAAATGAAAAACCTCTGAAGCTTTGCAACTTTGAGCCTTTGCACCTCTCATTATCTATCTCTCATAAAACTCGATCGGCAATAAATCAGGATCTGCAATAAAAGTAAAACGTTTATCGGTGGTTTCATCGATTCTGATTGGTTCTGATTCGATATTTTTTGAAGTTAAAAAAGCAATAGTTTCTTCTAAATTAATTACTTCAAAAGCCAAATGTCTTAAACCAACAGCTTCAGGTCTTGAAGGTCTTTGCGGCGGATTCGGGAATGAAAACAATTCAACAACATAGGAACCATTTAAAGCCAAATCTAATTTATAAGATTGACGCTCTTCGCGATAAATTTCTCGAATAATTGTTAACCCTAAAATCTGGGTGTAGAAGTATTTAGATTTTTCGTAATCTGAGCACAAAATGGCAATATGATGAACTTTATTAAGGGTAAGCATTATTTTTTTGATTCAGGTTCTTGATTTAATTTTCTAATTACTTTTGCTGGGTTTCCAACCGCTAATGAATTGTCTGGAATATCTTTTGTCACAACCGATCCGGCGCCAATAACACAGCCTTTTCCAATTGTAACACCTGGACAAATAACTGAATTTCCGCCAATCCAGCAATCGTCTCCAATGGTAACTGGGTAAGCATTTTCAAGCGTTTTTCTTAATTCAGCGTCAAGCGGATGTGAAGCTGTGTAGATTTGAACATTTGGTGCAATAAATACATTTGATCCGATATTTACAGGAGCACAGTCTAGAACGACACAATTCACATTGAAATAAACGTTGTCGCCGCAAAAAATATTATATCCGTAATCGCAGTGAAAGGGAGGCTCTATATAAAAACCATCTCCAGTATTTGGAATAAGTTCTTTTAGAATTTCTTTTGCTTTTTTGGTTACTCTATATTCTTTTACATTAAGAGTGTGCAAAAGATTTTTGGCTGTTCTACGTCCTTTGACAAGTTCTGGATCAAACGCATTATAGTATTCGCCAGAGATCATTTTTTCTTTTTCTGTTTTCATTTATTACATTTTCGTCTTGGCGATTTTTTCATGTATTTTTAAAGTTTCCAATAAAGCGGCAGTGGCATACCAAGGCGTTAATTCGGCTTCCAGTAAATTGGCTTTTATGGCAGGATCTGTTGCAACAAGTGCCTTTGCTTCTTCTATAGTTTCTACATTAAAAATATAAATGCCCCTATAATTTCTGTCGTTTTTCATAAAAGGGCCAGCAACAACCAGTTTTCCTTCTTTTGCTAATTTATTGATGTTGGCCATATGTCCCTCAAAAAGTTTTTTGGTTTCTTCTTTTGAAGCTGTTGTATTGGTTCCAGATTTTAAAAGACAAAAAACATATTTTTTCATTCCGTATTCGTCGGCATGAAGAGATTTTGCAAGATTTTCATCGTATTTGGCTTCAGTTTGCTGCGAAAAAGCGATTACATTCATAAATAAAAAAAATAATAATAGTGTTGATTTTTTCATATGAATATATTTTAGATTTCGTTTTTTATTTTTCGTTAATTCTTTATGAATTAAATTAAACCAATTTCTTCAAAATAACGATCTGACCTAAATGATACACATCATGCTGAATAATTCCGTGAATGTGTTCGTAATAGGTATGGCCATTATTTACGTAAATTTTAGCCAAATCTTCGTCATTAAAATCTTCGAAAAAAGTATTCCATGATTCTTGAGATTTTGCCAATGTTTGAAGCGATTGTTCCCAAGCAGCTTCTGAAGGGTCTAGAACAGGTACAAAATAATTATGGTCAGGAGTTATAATTACTTCTCCCTGCATGCGTTCTAAAATGTTTCTTCTCCATTGTATTAAATGATTCACAATTTCCCAAATCGTGTTAAGGTTTGGATTTGCTTTTTTATAAGCCTGCTCTGCTGTTACATTTTGTAAAGTATCGGCAAGATTTACTTCCAGCCAAGGATTACCATTATAAATGGATTGATATAGATTTGAAATTCGTTTACTTTCTGACATAAAATGATGATTTTGGATTTCATAGCTAAGATACAAATTAGTAATTTACAACTCATCCTCGAAATTCTACAATTGGGTTATTATATATTTTTTAACAGAAAATGTTAAAATACATTTGCTTCATCAAAACCAAAGATGATATGAAAACCAAATTATTTTTTACCATTAGCTTTTTATTTTTTACAGCTTTAATTTTTGCACAAAATACTATTTCTGGAAAAGTTGTAGATCAAAAAGGAAAACCAGTTGCCGGTGCTAATATTTATATTGACGGCACTTATGATGGAGCAACAAGTTCTGAAACGGGAGATTTTTCTTTTGAAACAACTGCTGAAGGAAATCAATTTATAGTAGTTAGTTTTTTACTTTTCGAAACTTTTAAAACCGAAATTGATGTTACCAATTATAAAAATCAAACGGTAAAATTAAGAGAAAACGTAAATGCTCTTGATGCAGTTGTAATTACAGCTGGAACCTTAGAGTCTGGAGACAAAGCACGGGTTTCTGTTTTAAAACCATTAGATATTGTAACAACTGCGGGTTCTGCAGGAAATATCGTGGCAGCTTTACAAACTTTACCTGGCACACAAACTGTTGGCGAAGACGGACGTTTGTTTGTTCGTGGAGGTGAAGCCAATGAAACACAGACTTTTATTGACGGAATTAGAGTTGCGCAGCCTTACGGAGCGACAACCAATAACTTACCAACTCGAAGCAGATTTTCTCCTTTCTTGTTCAGTGGAATTGCATTTTCTACTGGAGGTTATTCTGCCGAATATGGCGAAGCTCTATCTAGTGTTTTACTTTTAAACACGCAAGACGAAGAAGATCACGAAAAAACAGATATCGGTTTAATGACAGTGGGTTTGAGTGTAGGAAATACTCAAAAATGGGAAAAAAGTTCTTTAAGTGTAAATATGGCTTATATAAATTTGGCGCCTTATCAAGCAGTAATTCCACAAAATGTAGATTGGAATAATCCATATCAATCTCTTGGAGGTGAAACGGTTTACCGATATAAATTCACAAATGGAATCTTTAAATTATACGCTTCTTTCGACTCGGAGAAATTCGATTTGAATCAGAAAAATATCAATTTCGAAAATCCGATCAGAACCGATATGAACAATAATAACTTTTATTTGAATTCTTCATACAAAGGAAGTTTTGGAACAGGATGGCAGTTAACTTCAGGAATTAGTTACGGTTACAGTAAAAATAAATTGAAATATAATATCACAGATGTTGACAGCAACGAAAATGCAGCACAGTTGAAATTGAAACTTGCCAAAAAGGTTTCCAACCATTTTAGATTGTCTTTCGGTACAGATTATTTCATTACCAAATACAACGAAAATTTCGATGATAATGTTTCTATTAACGGTTCAAACGGATACGATTCTAATATTTTTGCCGCTTACACAGAAGGAGATCTTTCGATCTCTAAAAATCTAGCTTTAAAAGTTGGTTTGAGATATTCAAATAACAGTTTGTTAAACGAAAATAACATAGCTCCAAGAGCTTCATTAGGTTATAAAGTTTCAAAAAGCAGCCAGTTCTCGTTTGCTTACGGAGATTTTTCTCAAACGCCTGTTGTAGATTATATTAAATATTCAAAATACCATCAGTTTGAGAGTGAAAAAGCCAGACATTATATCTTAAATTATACGTTTACAAAACCTGGACAACTGCTTAGAACAGAATTATATTATAAAGATTACAGCAATTTAGTTCAATACGATACAAGAGATATTCAGTACAATTCGGTTTTCAATAATAACGGATCGGGTTATGCAAAAGGATTGGATGTACTTTGGAGAGACAGCAATTTGTACAAAAACTTAGAATATTGGATTTCATATTCATACATCGATTCAGAAAGACAATATAAAAACTTTCCAAACATGGCTACTCCAAGTTTTATTGCTAATCATAGTTTGTCTGTTGTAACCAAATATTTTATTACAGACTGGAAATCGCAAGTAGGTTTTACAAATAGCTACAGCTCAGGACGTCCTTACAATGATCCGAACCAAACGCAATTTATGAGCGGAAAAACAAAATCTTACAATAGTTTAAGTTTCAACTGGGCCTATTTATTAACCACACAAAAAATTCTTTACTTCTCTGTTTCGAATATTTTAGGAACACAAAATGTTTTTGGATATGATTATGCCAAAACAGCAGATCCAAGCGGAGTTTATCAAAGACAAGCTGTAACACCAACCGCAGATAGATTTTTCTTCGTTGGTTTCTTCTGGACAATCAGCCAGAATAAAAATGAGAATCAGTTGAAGAATCTTTAAAAGATGCTAAGGTTCTGAGATTCTAAGTTGCTAAGAAAAACTAGAATCTTAGTCACTTAGAACCTCAGAATCTCCAAAAAAACAATTCATCATCAAAAATCAACAACTCAGTATCATTTAATTTTAAAAGAGTAAAAAGCGTAATACTTTTGAAGTATAAATTAGAAAGGACCAAAGAAGCAAAGTGACAAAGGTTCAAAGTTTTAAAAATAGTAACAATATAAAAACCAAACCTTTGTCCCTTTGCAGCTCTAAACCTTTGAACCTTAAAAAAAGAGTTTTAATCATCAATAAAAAAACCTTAGAATACCAGAATCTTAATAACTTATAAACTTTAAAAAAAAGAAATCATGACCAAAATTATCACCGTTATTACATTATTTATCTGCAGTTTATTATCTGCACAAACACAATTTGAACAAGGAATGACTAAAGCTTTCGGGCTTTGGAAAGAAGGCAAAAATGCAGATGCTTCTGCAATGTTTGAAAGAATCGCAGCGGCAGAAAAAACAAGCTGGCTTCCTAATTACTATGTAGGTTTGGTAAACACGTTATCTGTTTTTACAGAAAAAGATAAAACAAAAATCGATTTGTTATTAACCAAAGCTCAGGATGCATTAGATATTGAATTGATAAAAGATCAAAGTAACTCAGAATTATATGTATTGCAAGCGCTAATTTATACAGGATATGTTGTAGCAGACCCAATGACAAACGGAATGAAATATTCTGGAAAAGTTATGGAAGCTTACGCGAAAGCTAAAGCACTTAACCCAAACAATCCAAGAGCAGTTTTTGGAGAAGCTGACTATCAATTAGGAGGCGCAAAATGGACAGGAGTTGACACAAAACCTTTATGTGTACAAGTTGATAAAGCTATTGAACTTTTTGGTACTTTTAAACCAGAAACTCCTTTTTCTCCAAAATGGGGATTAGAAAGAGCTCTTGAAGTTCAAAAAACTTGTAAATAATAAAAATATTAAACTAAGCTGATTATATGAAAGATGATGGAACTGTTTTTTCTGATTTAAAAGGTGGAACTATAGCATGTTTCAAGATTGCAATGGTATTTGCGATAATATTTTCAGCTTGTTTAGGAGATGATCTAAATATTAGAAACGTTCTTTTAACCTTTTTTATAAGCTGTCTTTATTCTTTTGGATTGGGTTTCGGTAACGGATTTATCAATGTTTTTCTAGATAAAAAATGGGATTGGCTGGAACAAACCAATCTGAGAGTTTATTACGGAATCTTAATAACCGTTTTATATACGGTTCCAGTTGTTTTAGGAATAAACTATTTTATTTTCGTTGTCGTGCAACATGTAACTTTAGATGTGTTTTTTGGAGCAAGAATGTTATGGGTGCATCTTTTCTACATCATTTTATCATTAGGAGTTTCGACTTTTATGCAGGCCAGAAGTTTTATGGTAAAATGGAAAAGGGCTTCAAAATTTGAAATAACACAACAGAAAATCATTGCAGGAACAGCAAATGCTAAATTCGAAAGCTTAAAAAATCAAATTGATCCGCATTTTCTTTTTAACAGCTTGAATGTTTTAAGTTCATTGATCGAAGAAAATCCAGATAATGCGCAGCGGTTTACCACTTCTTTATCTAAAATTTACAGATATGTTTTAGAACAAAAAGATAAAGAATTGGTTTCGGTTGAAGACGAATTATCATTTGCGAAAACCTATATGAATTTGTTGAAAATGCGTTTCGAAAACAGCTTGTTTTACGAATTGCCAACAGAAGACATAAATCCAGATGCTAAAGTGGTGCCGCTTTCCTTACAGCTTTTGCTTGAAAATACAGTTAAGCATAATGTGGTAAGCGAACAGAAACCACTTCATATTAGAATATTTATTGATAAAGATTATTTGGCTATTCAAAATGATCTTCAGAAGAAAGAAGTGCTGCAGGACAGACAAGGTGTTGGACTGCAGAATATCGTAAACCGTTACGGAATTATAACCGATAGGAAAGTGAAGGTGGAGCAGGACGAGAAAAATTTTACGGTTAAAATTCCAATTTTAACAAAACAAGTTAGTGTTATGGAAACAAATGCAGATTATAATGATGAAGCGAAAGCTTATTATAGAGCCAAAAAAAGAGTTGAGGAATTAAAGGGATTTTATGCAAATATAATTTCATACTGTTGTGTGATTCCGCTTTTAGTTTTTATCAATCTAAGATTTTCACCTGGATTTCAATGGTTTTGGTTTTCTGCTTTAGGCTGGGGATTTGGAATTACGATGCACGCTTTTAAGGTATTCGGTTATAGTTCAGATTGGGAGGAAAGAAAAATTCGAGAGATTCTAGAAAGAGAAAACAAACAAAAAACCTGGAAATAATCATGGAAAAAGATTTTACAGAAGCAGAACGTTATTATGATGCTCAGAAAAGAGTAAAAGAAATAAAAGAGTTTTACGAGCATTTGACAGTTTATCTTCTAACTAATCCAATTGTGATTGTGGTAAATCTGATGACTTCTCCAGGATATTTGTGGTTTTTATGGTGCTTGATGGGATGGGGAATGGCTCTTATTATGCACGGATTAAAAGTTTTCAGCCTGCCGCCTTTTTTCAATAAAAAATGGGAAGAAAGAAAAATTAGAGAAATTCTAGAGAAAGAAAAAATTAGAAAAACTTGGGAGTAATATGGAAACAAAATTTGATTTTGATAAAGAACAATCTGAATTACAGAAATTAGCAAGTCGGAAAGTTATTAAACTTAAATCCTTTTACAAACAGTTATTTATTTACACCATCATTCTAATACTTTACCTTTTAAAAGGATACACCGAACTGCCGCTAAATGTATTCCCGATTAATTTGTTAAATGGTGTAATTATGATTTTGTGGGCTGCGGTAGTCATTGGCTCAGCAATAGATGTATTTGCTTCTTTTAAGATTTTTGATGAAGATTGGGAAGCACGTAAAGTAAAAAGTATTTTAGAGAGAAGAAATAAAAAACAAAAATGGGAGTAGTCATGGAAATGAATTATAACGAAGAAGAAAGATACATTCAAGCAAGAAAAAAAGTTGAAAATATCAAAGGATTTTATGGAAATCTTGTTGCCTATGTATTGGTAAATGCGATTCTGATTTTCATCAATTTATATACATCACCCCAGTATTTATGGTTTTTCTGGCCTTTATTATGGTGGGGAGTAGGGGTCGTTTTTCACGGATTGAAAGTTTTTGAAGTTTTCCCAACTTTAGGAAAAGAATGGGAAGAAAGAAAAATCAAAGAATTTATGGAGAAGGAAAAACAGAACAAAAATAAGTGGAAATAATATTAAAAGATAAAAAAATGGGACGATTAAGAAGACATATGTACGAAGAATACGGGCAGGATTTTAACACTGATGAACGTTATAATAAGGCGTATAGGAAAGTAAAGAAAATCAAAGGCTTTTACTCACATTTAAAAGTTTACATTATTGTTAATGTAATTATTATATTTTTAAGTTTGAATAAAAATTTTATAGGCAACGAATTTAGACAAAGTGGTCTATTTGAGTGGCATACTTACTCAACAGCATTTTCATGGGGAATAGCACTTTTAATTCACGCTTTCCTTGTTTTTAGCGGCGATTATTTTTTTAGTGATAACTGGGAGGAAAAGAAAATTCGAAAATACATGGAAGAAGACGCTGCGAATAAAAAAAAATGGGAGTAACTTTGAATTAATTTTTTTTCAAATTTTACATTATAGTAAATGATCACATTAATTATAGAAGACGAAAAACCAGCGGCAAGATTACTGCAAAGAAAACTTGAAAAGTTAGATGTAAAAGTAGAAACGATGCTTCATTCGGTTGAAGAATCAGTTGAATGGTTTGAAAATAACCCTCATCCAGATTTAATTTTTCTGGATATCCAATTATCAGATGGTTTGTCTTTTGAAATTTTTGAAAAAATTGACATCAAAAGTGCTATTATTTTTACTACTGCATATGATGAATATGCTTTAAAGGCTTTTAAATTAAACAGCATTGATTATCTTTTAAAACCAATTGATGAAGATGATCTTGAAGTGGCCGTTTCGAAGTTTAAAACCCGTATGCCAAAAGCAGCAGAAAGTTCAAATCTGCAATTAGATTTTGAGCAGATTCGCCAAATGCTTTCCAATCCTTTTGAGAAAACGTACAAAAAGAGGTTTACAGTTAAAATTGGACAGCATTTAAAAGTCATTACTACAGAAGAAATAGAATGCTTTTTTAGTGAAAATAAAGGAACATACATTCATACTTACGAAAATCGTGATTATTTAATCGATTCGACTTTAGAAATCCTGGAGCAGGAATTAGACAAGAAAGATTTCTTTCGCGTAAGCAGAAAATTTATTGTGCCGTTAAAAGCTATTAAAGAAATTCAGGTGTATACCAATTCTCGTCTAAAAGTTATTTTACCAACTTACAGAGAAGATGAGGTTATTGTAAGCCGAGAAAAAGTGCAGGATTTTAAATCTTGGCTGGCATAAAACTTTTACTTTAAAATAGATTTCAACAGATTATAATTCATTCGAATTAAATCTATTCCATAAAAATGCCCCCAAATAGTGTCTAACTTTTTGGGGGCAGTTCAATTCGGCTCTTTTTAGTTTACATAAAATGAGTTATTTGCTCAGTCGGTGCAGCGTAAAAGTCATAGCGCTTAAAAGGAAAAATGCCATAATCTGGTGAATTAATCCTAAAGCCAATGGAACGCTGTATAATAATGTGAAAACTCCAAGTAAAAATTGGATGAAAACAAAAACTACAAGAGTTTTGATTCCGTTAGATTGTGTGTTTGTCAGCGAAATTTTGGTACTTCTGTAATATAAAAACAAAATAAAAGCTACAACAACATAAGCAAAAGTTCTATGCACAAACTGAACACCGCTTTTTCCTTCAATAAGATTTTTAATTAATGTTGGCTGTTCGATGTAAACCGAATCATGAATAAATTGCCCATCGCTCATTAAGGGCCAGTGATTGTGAATTAATCCAGCATTTAATCCAGCAACAAATCCGCCATAAATAATTTGGATTAGTAAAGCCACTAAAGCAAATCGTCCAATGTTTCTTAGCGGAATATTGATTCTGCTGTTTTTTTCAGGATAGATTAAATCTAAAGCGACCCAAAGTGTATAAGCAAAAGTGATGAAAGCAAAAGTTAAGTGTAATGAAAGTCTAAAGTGACTTACATCTGGATTATCAATCAAGCCGCTTCTCACCATAAACCATCCTAAAAATCCTTGGAAACCTCCCATCGCCAAAAGAATGACACATTTTTTGATGGTTGCGCGATCCAGTTTTTTTCTAATTAAGAAATAAACAAATGGGACAAAGAAAACCAATCCAATAATACGACCGATGAAACGGTGAAACCACTCCCAGAAATAAATGAATTTATAATCTGCTAATTGAAAATCGTTATGAATATTGATTTTTTGATACTCAGGAAACTTTTTATATTCATCAAATGCGGCCTGCCATTTGGCTTCAGTTAAAGGTGGAAATGTATCGGTTACCAAATGCCAGTCAGTCATTGATAAACCTGAATTGGTCAAACGTGTGATTCCGCCCACGACAACCATTAAAAACAATAAAACACAGCCCGATAGTAACCAAATGATTACTGATTTATTCTCTTTTTTCATTTTATAGATAGTACTTATTTCTCTACTTTTTTTAAGCCCAATTTAGCAGCTCTTTTAATCACAAAATCATAAGCTGCCTGATATTCATTCGGAATATCTCCTTCTAAAATGGCTTCTTTCACTGCTTCTTTTAAAATTCCGATTTCTCTTGAAGGTTTTAAATCAAATATTTCCATAATTTCTTCACCAGAAATTGGCGGTTGAAAATTACGAACATGATCGCGTTCTTCAACTTCAACAATTTTCTTACGGACGATTTCAAAGTTCTTGTGATATTTTTTGAATTTCGATGGATTTTTAGTCGTAATATCGGCTTCGCATAAAGTCATTAGATTTTCAACATCTTCACCAGCATCAAAAACCAAACGACGAACTGCGCTATCGGTCACAATATCCTGCGCCAAAACAATCGGGCGCGAACTCATAATAACCATTTTCTGCACAAATTTCATTTTATGGTTCAAAGGCATGTGTAAACGTTCAAAGATTTTCTTAGCCATTTTTCCGCCTAGGAATTCGTGGCCATGAAAAGTCCATCCTTGTTTTTTAGTGAAACGTTTTGTTGGCGCTTTCCCAATATCATGCAGTAAAGCCGACCAGCGTAACCAAACATCATCTGTATTTGGGCAAATATTATCGACAACTTCAAGCGTGTGGTAAAAGTTATTTTTATGCGTATGACCTTCAATTTCCTCTACCTGATTCAACGCCGTTAATTCAGGTAAAATAATATCCAAAAGTCCAGTTTTATATAAAAGTAAAAATCCGATTGAAGGTTTATCTGTAGAAAGAATTTTATTTAATTCGTCTACGATTCTTTCGCCAGAAATAATTTTAATACGTTCAGCATTTTTTGTGATCGCGTTTAGCGAGTTTTCTTCAATCTCAAAATTCAATTGTGTGGCAAAACGAATCGCGCGCAGCATTCGCAAAGGATCATCAGAATAGGTAATATCTGGATCCAAAGGCGTTTTTATTGTTTTGTTTTCTAAATCTGCCAAACCATCAAACGGATCTAAAAGATCACCAAAATTACTTTCGTTTAATGATAAAGCCAAAGCATTTATGGTAAAATCACGACGGTTTTGATCGTCTTGAAGTGTTCCGTTTTCTACAATCGGATTTCGGCTGTCAAAATTGTAAGACTCTTTTCGGGCTCCAACAAATTCGATATCCGTATCTTCAAAACGCAGCATTGCTGTTCCGTAAGTTTTAAAAACCTGAACTTTTGGGTTTTTCGGAAGTAGTTCAGACACTTTCAAAGCCAGTTCAATACCGCTTCCAACTGCGACAACATCGATATCCTTTTTAGAACCTCGGTTTAAAAGCAAATCGCGAACAAATCCGCCAATAACGTAACTGTCAACATTAAGTTCTTTTGATGCTTTCGAAATTATATCGAAAATTTTGTTTTGTAAAGCAGTTTTATAATTTGTTTGTGTAGCCACGAATTCAGTGATTTTTGAGTAAAATGCATTTTATATTTTAATAGAAATAGTTTCTATTAAAATAGAATAAAAATGCATGCAAATTTACAACATAGAAAATGCCTATTATAATCTACAGCTCACTTTTTTGAAGAAATTAATAGTTTTTAATATCGATTTTTATGAATTGAGAAAAAGGTTTGCCACGAATTATACAAATTACCACGAATTTATTTTTTTCTGCCACAGATTACAGGATTAAAAGGATTAAAAAATCTGTGTAAATCTTTTTAATCTGTGGTAAAAAATCTTCGCGACCTGCATGAAAGAAAAATTCGTGCTAATTTGTGTAATTTGTGGCGGAAGAAAAAACTATAGAGCAATAAAACAAATCAATTAGGATAATCTGTTTTTAGAAATGCAATTTGTATTTTTGAGTCATAGAAAAAAGCACAAATGAAAATAGTTATATCGCCAGCAAAGTCTTTAAATTTCGAAAAAGAATTACCAACTACAAAACATACAGAGCCTTCATTTTTAAAAGAAGCAAGAGTAGTTCATAAAGTGGTTAAACAAAAAAAGCCATCTGAATTATCTGAATTAATGTCAATCTCAGATAAATTGGCAGATTTAAACTGGAAAAGAAATCAAGATTGGAAAACGCCTTTTACGCCTGAAAACGCGCGTCCTGCGGTTTATACTTTTGATGGAGATGTTTATACAGGCTTGGATGCTTATACTATTCCGTTAGAGAAATTAGAAGCGCTTCAAGATAAATTAAGAATTTTATCTGGTCTTTATGGTCTTTTAAAACCGCTTGATTTAATGCAGGCATATCGTTTAGAAATGGGTACTAAAATGCCAGTTGGTGAATACAAAAACCTCCACGAATTTTGGAAACCAACAGTTACAAAAGCGTTGAACAAAGAATTGAAAAAGGGTGAGTTATTCGTGAATTTAGCGAGTAACGAATATTTTTCTGCTGTTGATGTAAAAGCTTTAAAAGTTCCTGTTATTACTCCAGACTTTAAAGATTATAAAGACGGAAAATTAAAAATGATCAGTTTTTTTGCCAAAAAGGCGAGAGGTATGATGGTTCGTTATATCATCGATACTAATGCTGAAACGGTAGATGATTTAAAAGGATTTAATTATGATGGATATCAGTTTGATGCCAATCTTTCGAAAGGAAATCATTTGGTTTTTACAAGATAATTTCTAAGATGCTAAGATTCTAAGTAGCTGAGGTTCTAAGTTTTTTACAGAGTTATTTAAAAAATTCAATAAAATTATCCTCTTAGAAAAGAAATAATAGTAAAATAAAAAGCCGAGTTACAGGAAAGTGAACTCGGCTTTTTCGTATTATAAATAATTATTAACATTAATGCATCGCATCTGCGGGATTAATTTTATTCTTCCCTTTTTTGATAAAGAGAATAATCGGTATACAACATAAAAACATAATTCCTAAGTACATGAAAATATCCATGTAAGCCATTACTGTACTTTGTTTCATGACTGAACCTTCTATTGCCTGATATGCTTTTTTCAAAGCAACATCTGCACTATATCCTTTCGACATAAAGGCGTGCTGCATTCCTGCAATTCGTTGCTGCACTTCAAATTTGGCAGGATCAAGATTGTTTATTAAATCTACTCGGTGTGACTGGCTGAAACGTGTGATGAAAGTGGTAATAATCGCAATACCAAATGATCCTCCTAATTGACGCATCATTCCTGTAAAAGCTGCACCTTCACCAATTTGTTTTCCTTTTAATGTAGAAAGCGAAAGGGTGGTAATAGGTACGAAAAGTAATCCAAGACCAATTCCTCTTAAAATTAAAGGCCAGTACATATGTTCAACTCCTGTATCAGGTGTCATACGGCTGTACATCATGAATGTGAAGAAGAAGAAAACTAAAAATCCTACTCCAACCATATATCCTTGAGGAACACCTTTCTGAATCATATTTCCAACAAATGGCATCATAATCGCCGTTGTAATAGATCCTGGAATTAATAATAATCCGGCATCAGTTGCGGTCCACCCTAAAATGGATTGCGTATAAATTGGTATAATTAACGTCGAGCCATATAAACCGAAACCAAGTATGAAACACATAATAGTTCCGATTCGTAAATTTCCATCTTTTAAAACACTCAAGTTTACAATTGGATATTTGTATGTCAGCTCTCTCCAAATAAAAAGAACTAATCCTAAAACAGTTATGACACTTAGAGTTACAATAAGTGAATCGTTAAACCAATCGTCCTGCTGACCGTGTTCTAGTACGAATTGTAAAGAACCAATAAAGGTGCTCAACAAAACAATTCCCCACCAGTCAACCTGATTTGCTTTTAATTTTTCTCCATATTTTGGACTTCTAACAAAAGTTAAAGCCAAGATAGTTGCAATAATTCCTAACGGAATGTTGATATAGAAA
Organism: Flavobacterium sp. SORGH_AS_0622; assembly: GCF_030818825.1. NCBI lineage: Bacteria > Pseudomonadati > Bacteroidota > Flavobacteriia > Flavobacteriales > Flavobacteriaceae > Flavobacterium > Flavobacterium sp. SORGH_AS_0622. The sequence goes on along the minus strand of NZ_JAUTAX010000001.1, from coordinate 3,944,850 downwards.
ATGTACGGCCAAGAATAATTATCTACTAAATATCCTCCTAAAGGCGGACCTAAAGTTGGACCAACAATTACACCCATTCCGTAAATTGCCTGCGCCATTCCACGTTTTGCAACTGGGTAACTTTCTGTAATAATTGTTTGGGCTGTTACCAGAAGCGCTCCACCACCCATACCTTGTACGAATCGAAAGGCTACAAGTTCCCAAATATTTGTGGCATTACCACACAAAAAAGAACAGACCGTAAATATTATGATGGAAGCCACAAAATAATTACGTCTTCCAAATTGCTGTGATAGCCAGCTCGTCATCGGAATTACAATAACATTCGCAATTGCGTATGCTGTAATTACCCACGCCACATCGGTCAAGGTAGCACCAAGACTTCCGCGCATGTCTGTTAGAGCTACGTTTACGATCGTGGTATCAACAATTTCCAGCAATGCACAAAGTACAGCTGTAATTGTAATTACAACACGTCTGAAGCCGTATTCTACTAAATCGTCGTCTGCTTGTATTGCTGTTGCCATTTATTTATTTTAAATGTACGTCTACATCAACATTCATTCCTGGTCTTAAAAGTTTTACTTTCTCAGGATCGTTTGATTGGTCTAAACTAATTTTTACTGGTAATCTTTGAATTGTTTTTACGAAGTTTCCTGTTGCATTATCAGGAGGTAACAATGAAAAACGAGATCCTGTAGCAGGAGAGAATGAAGTTACAGTTCCTTTAAACTCATAATTTGGATACGCATCAACTTTTAAGCTTACTTTTTGTCCCACAACCATTTTGTTTAATTGTGTTTCTTTAAAATTAGCTACAACCCAAGCTTCATTATTATTGATAATGTAGAATAAAGATTGTCCTGGCTGTACTAATTGTCCTGGTTGAATATCAACTTTAGAAACCTGACCATCAATAGCTGCAGTTACAACTGTGTAAGAAAGATTTAAGTGAGCAACATCTAACATTGTTTTTGCTTTTTTGATGTTTGCTGCTGCAACTTCTGTTTGTTTGTCAGAAACTTTAGATTTTGACTGAATAACAGATTTTTGATAAGAACTAGCTCTTTGTTGTTGTTCTAAAACACGTACTTGGTTTTCAGCCTCTTCTTTTGCAGTTAAAGCCTGCTCATATTGTTGTTTTGTAATAGTATGAGTTTTGTACAAGTTATTGTAGCGGTTGTAATCGTTTGTAAGTTGTCTCAATCTAATTTTTGCACTTTCGATAGAACCACCTGCAGATCTCATTTGAGCATCAGAAACTGAAATACTTGCGTATGCACTTCCGATATCAGCTTTTGCAGCTTCATATTGACCTTCAGCACCTAATAATGCAGCATTTGCTTCATCAATTTTTAACTGATAATCTCTCTTGTCGATAGTAAATAAAGTATCTCCTTTTTTTACATAATCATTATCTTTCACATATACTTTGCTGATATACCCAGAAACTCTTGGGATAATCGGGTTCATTTTTTTCTCAATTTGAGCATCATCTGTTTCTTCGTGAGCCAATGAGTGCATGTATTTTGATATTCCGTAAGTTCCTCCCACTAAAACCAAAACGGTTAGTATGATGATGAATTTTTTATTTGTCTTTTTCTTTTCCATGAGAGATATCGATTATATTTTAGAAAGATTGAATGATTGTGATAATTGTCCTGATACTGAAAGTAGTTCGTAATATTTTTGAATAATTGTCGCTTTTGATACAGCTGTATTTATTTTTGCGCTTAATTGCTCAACATCAGCTTCTACCAAGTCATTGGTATCTGCCAACCCATTATCGAATTTATCTTTTACAAGTCTGTAATTTTCAGCTGCTTGTTGAAGTGCTTCGTCATAAACTACACTTTGATTGATTGCCAAGTCATAGTCTTCAAGAGATTTTTGAACTTCAACTTTAATGCGATCCGTCATAATAGCTTCGGTATTTTTAACTTCTAAAGCTCTGCTTTCTGCTTCTTTAACATGTGCGCTGTTTTTTAGAATTCCAGATAAATCATAAGATAAACCTAAACCAAAATTCATAGCATATTTTACAGTTATAATATCTTTAAGATCTAAAGCGGTATAACCTCCCAACAATGAAAGAGTTGGGTAATAAGCTGCTTTTGCAATCTTGATATTAGCTTCTGAAGCTTTTTGCTGTAAACGAATTGCTTCAAGATCTTTTCTGTTTTCAAGAGCCATAGCATCAGATGTAGGTGCGTTGGTTGTTTTCAAGTTGAAGAAATCTTCTTCATTTACCTCAATCTTTACAGATGGATCTAATTTAAGTATTGTCGTTAAATAATAATTAATGTTAGTGATATTATTATTAGCTTCATCGATTGATAATTGTGTCTTTGAAACTAATAATTGCGCTTTCAATAAATCATTTCTCGGAATAATTCCGTTTTTTTCCAATTCAATGAAATCAGTAACACGTTGTTTAGCGCTTTTTTGATTCTCATTTAGAGCATCTAAAGTTTTTTGTGCTTTGTATAGAGCAGTATAATAGGTAATAACCCTTAAAGCAACATCTTCTTTTGTTTTCTCAGCGTTAGCACTTTCAGCTTCGTATAATTTATCGTAAGCTTCAATGCTGTTTTGAATTTTAAATCCAGCAAAAAGAGGTAAGCTTAAATTCGCCATTCCTATCATTGCGCGGTCTGGAGAAGCCAAAGAAGCACCTTCACCTTGATTTGGCAAATCAATCGAAGCTTTTGTAAGACGTTGATATTGCCCAGAAATTTTTAAATCTGGATATTGGTTATTCTTAACCGTTTGTAATTCATACTTTTTTGTGTTTACCTTAGTATTGGCAAGCGTAACTTCGTTACTCTTCTCCCAGGCCATTTTCACGGCTTCGTCTAAGGTTAAACTTGTTTTTTCTTGTGCTTCAATTGAAGATATTCCTATAAAGAAAACTCCAAAGAGCATTAATTGACTAATTTTCATAAACAAGTAGCGCTTTTATAGTTTGTTGAATGTGCTTTGTGAGATCGTTTTTAATGTAATTGTTAAACATTTCTTCTGTTTTTAAATCCAATAATTCTTCGAAGAAAGATCGGTTCATATGGAAGTGAAAGAAGGTTCCAATAATAGTTGGTGTAATTAGTTGAATATTAATATCTTTTCTAAAAACACCCTGAGTCTGACCCTGTTTGATAATACTTTCAACAGATTTTAAATTTCCTTTTTTAAGTTCTGTAAACGCATTTAGGCTCTTCTCTCTTTTTTTATTGTTAAGTTCAAAATGTAAAACTCTGTAAATCCCTTTGTTAAGGCAAATTCTGTTAATGTAAATTTCGATTAATTTATTGACTTTTTCAAGAGGTTCAAGGTTTTCCTGTAATAAATTTTCGAGTTGTAATTTTAAATCAACAGTTTTGTAAAAAATCAAAGCTTCTAGAAGTCTTTCTTTTGAACCAAAATAATACGAAACCATGGCAATATTAATTTTTGCCTCTTTGGAAATATCCCGTATTGATGTCCCCTCAAATCCTTTCTCAGAAAATAGCTTTTCAGCAACATTAAGAATCTGAATTTTTTTATCGTTTAATTCGATCTGTGACATGATATTGTTTCTAATCGGATGCAAAATTAAACAGTTGTTTAATTTAAACGCTTGTTTAATTTTATTTTAACAAAATATTAACATAAAACGGTTTCGATAATTTTGAGCAAAAAAAAGCTGAAACACTTAGTATTTCAGCTGTATTAGTTTTATTTTTCATTCTGACGATGGAGGAGTCTTACTCGTAATGTGACAAAAATTGGCGACTTTAGAACTGGAATTTCTAATGAAATTACTCCTTCATCGGAATGACAAACAGAATTTTTAGTTTAGATAATTATCGAATCGCTCCAACAAAATCTTCAATTTTCCCACTACCTTTTTCACTCAGATGTTTAATAAAAGCACTTCCAATAATAGCGCCTTTTGCATATTTTGTGGCCTGATTAAAAGTTTCTTTATTTGAAATTCCGAAACCTACAATTTGAGGGTTTTTCAAGTTTAGGTTTGCGATTCTTTCGAAATAATCTTCCTGAACATTTCCAAAACCAGATTGTGATCCTGTAACGCTTGCAGAACTTACCATATAAATAAATCCGTTCGAAACACTGTCAATAAAACGAATGCGTTCATCTGAAGTCTGAGGCGTAATTAAAAACACATTAATTAATCCGTATTTTTCAAAAATAGCTTTGTATTCATCTGCATAAACATCTACTGGAAGATCTGGAATAATTAAACCATCTATTCCAATTTCAGCACATTTTTTACAAAAAGCTTCAACACCATATTGTAACATCGGATTAAAATATCCCATAATAATCAATGGAATTTTTACGCTTTCGCGGATGTTTTTCAGCTGATCGAATAGAATTTGAGTAGTCATTCCGTTATGAAGAGCCTGTGTAGAACTTGCCTGAATGGTTGGTCCATCTGCCAAAGGATCACTGAAGGGAAGCCCAATTTCAATTAAGTCAACTCCATTTTTTTCTAAATCTTCAATAATCTGCACGGTATCATTTAAGTTCGGATATCCTGCAGAAAAATAGATCGAGAGTATTTTTTTATCTTCTTGTAATTTCTGAGTTATTCTGTTCATTAGTGTGTGTTTTTGTCCTAACAGGTTTGCAAAAAACCGGTTACGTATTTTTTATCGTAATATTTATCGATTATTTATTTTCTGTATAAACCCATGCCATTCTTCCTGACTTTAGTTTGACTTGGACTCTTTTATATGAATTAGATTCGAATTGATCAACTTTTAATAATTCTGTATTAGTAACCTCAAAGACAGCACCATGGATAATGTCTTCCAGATTTTCACTTGGCACTGCAACGACATAATCTGCCATTCCAAATTCTTCTTCTATCTGCAAACTTTTTAATTTGAAACCCAGTATTTGATCTTGAGTTCCGTTTAAAACTTTATTGAAAATCTGCATTTGAATTTGTTTCGATCTTAATGTTCCGTATGAGAATAATAGTTCCATAATTATGATTTTTCTCTTTATTTGTTTGAGTTTGGATATCGGATTGGAACGTCCAAATTACAATTTTTATTACAATTTAAAGTAATCTATATAATTATCTAAATCTTTGTCACCACGTCCAGAAAGGCTGATAACCACAATATCTGTAGGTTTAAATTTTTTCTGATCTAAAACTGCAAAGGCATGCGCACTTTCGATTGCCGGAATAATTCCCTCTAATTTTGTCAGTTGTAAACCTGCATTCATCGCATCATCATCGGTTACCGAGAAAAATTCACCACGTCCGCTTTGGGCTAAGTGTGCATGCATAGGCCCTACTCCAGGATAATCTAATCCTGCTGAAATAGAATAAGGTTCAGTAATTTGTCCGTCTGCAGTCTGCATTAGCAAAGTTTTGCAACCGTGAATAACGCCTACTTTTCCTAATTTACTCGTTGCAGCGCTATGTCCGCTGTCAACACCTTTTCCTGCAGCTTCAACAGCAATAATGCCAACTTCTGGTTCGTGCAAAAAGTGATAATACGTTCCCGCTGCGTTACTTCCGCCGCCAATACAAGCTACTACATAATCAGGGTTTTCGCGGCCTTCTTTTTCTTTTAACTGCCATTTAATTTCTTCTGAGATAATACTCTGAAAACGCGTTACCATATCTGGATAAGGATGAGGTCCAATCGCAGATCCGATAATATAATGTGTATCTACAGGATTATTGATCCAGTCGCGAATCGCCTCGTTTGTGGCATCTTTAAGTGTTCTTGAACCCGAAAGTGCTGGACGAACTTCAGCGCCTAACATTTTCATACGTGCAACGTTTGGTGCCTGGCGCGCAATGTCAATTTCACCCATATAAACGATACATTCAATTCCCATTAAGGCACAAACAGTTGCTGTTGCAACACCATGCTGGCCAGCACCAGTTTCGGCAATAATTCTTTTTTTGCCCAAACGTTTTGCCAGTAAAATCTGCCCGATTGTATTGTTTACTTTGTGTGCTCCGGTATGATTTAAGTCTTCTCTTTTTAAGTAGACTTTGGTGTTGTATTTTTCAGATAAACGTTTTGCAAAATACAACGGACTTGGCCGCCCAACATAATCTTTTAGCAGTTGGTTGAATTCGGCTTTAAAATCCGGTTCGTCCATTATACTAAGGTATTTTTGACGTAATTCTTCTACATTTGGATATAACATTTCTGGAATATAAGCTCCTCCAAATTCTCCGTAATATCCTTTTTCGTTGACGTTAAAACTCATTTTATTTAAAGTTTAAAAGTTGGCAACATCAAATTTGCGTTTGAAGTTGCTAAATAGATTTCTGTTTTTCAGCCCTGGTTCGATTTCAAATTTACTATTTACATCGACAGCATAAATAGGTAATTTACTTTTTGAAATTTCTTCAATGGCTTTTAATTCGTTAATTCCGATGCCGCCGCTCAAAAAGAAAGGTTTATCAGAATTGTATTTTTTTAATATAGTCCAGTCGAAAGTGGTGCCGTTGCCGCCTGGTAATTTGCCTTTGGTATCAAAAAGAAAATAATCGCAGACACTTTCAACAGGTTTAATAATTTCAAAATCAAAGTTTTCATCAGCCGAAAACACTTTTATAATTTCGATTTTTTTCGGCAGTTGTTTTTTTAATTCCGATAAAAATTCGACGGATTCATTCCCATGTAACTGAACGGCTTGTAAATTGTATTTTGTTACTTTTTCCAGAATTTCTTCTTGGCTTTGATTGACAAAAACGCCTACTTTTTTAATTGTTTTTATCAGTTCCGGAATTTCTCCGTTAAAGTATCGTGCGGATTTTTCCCAGAAAATAAATCCCATATAATCGGGTAGGAGTGCGCCTACTTCGAGGATGTTTTCGGGGTATTTCATGCCGCATATTTTGAGTTTCATTACAGTTGTGTGTTTTTTACCGCAAAGTGCGCTAAGGTTTTTTAATTTTGATTATGCTTAAAGCGATAAGTTCGCAAAGGCTTTTTATTATTTTTTGCCACGAATTACACGAATTTTCACTAATAAAATTCGTGCTAATTAGTGTAATTTGTGGCAAACCTTCATATATTTAATTGTTTAATAAATTCTGTTGCAGCCACTCCAGCGTTGTCGGTTTTCATGAAGTTTTCTCCAATTAAAAAACCTTTGTAGCCGTAAGGTTTTAGTTCCTGAATAGCTTCGACTGATGAAATACCGCTTTCTGAAACTTTTACAAAATCGTCTGGAATTTGCGACGCCAATTCTTTACTGAAATTTAAACTTACTTCGAATGTTTTTAAGTTTCGGTTATTTACACCAATCATGTCTAAAGTTGGCATAATCGATTTTTCCAGTTCTTCTTGATTGTGAACTTCTAGTAAAACTTCTAAATCTAATTTTTTGGCAAATTCAGATAATGATTTGATTTCTTCTCTGGTTAAAACAGCAGCGATCAAAAGAATTAAATCTGCCCCGTGAGCTTTTGCTTCTAAAATCTGATATTCGTCTACAATAAATTCTTTTCGCAAAAGCGGAATATTTACCGATGCTCTAGCCAAAAGCAAATCGTCTAGAGAACCACCAAAGTATTTTCCGTCTGTTAAAACTGAAATTCCGCAAGCGCCTGCATTTTCGTAGCCTTTTACTACTTCTTCAACAGTAAAATTATTGTTAATGATTGATTTTGAAGGAGAACGACGTTTGTGTTCGGCAATAATTCCTGAATTACTTTCTTTTAATTTCTGACTCAGAGAAATAGTTTGTTTTCCAAAAAATACAGAAGCTTCCAACTGAGAAACTGGAATAATCGATTTCTTCAAAATCACTTCTCTTTTTTTGTCTATTATTATTTTATCTAAAATGTTCATTTTTAAAGATGCTAAGTTTCTAAGGTACTAAGTTTTTTAAAGAGATAGTTGTTGTAATTTTTTAAGAGCTTGATGTCCTTTTCCGGATAACAAACTTTCTTTTGCCAGTTCAAAACCTTCTTTTGGAGAGCATTTTGTAACCGTTGCGATTGCCATTGCAGCATTCGCTAAAACTACATTGTTTTGTGCTTCAGTTCCTTTTCCTGAAATGATGTTGATAAACATATCAGCTGATTCTTCGATGGTTTTACCGCCTTCAATTTCACTTTGTGATAAAAGATGAACACCAAAATCTTCTGGTTTCAACATTCCTTCCATGTGGTTAGAAATGGTTTTGGTAGGACCAGTTAAGGAGATTTCATCATATCCGTCAAGGGAATGCAGAATCGTAAAATTCACATCGGTGTTTTGATATAAATAAGCATACATTCTCGCCAGCTCTAAATTGAAAACCCCAACCAATTGATTTTTTGGAAATGAAGGATTTACCATTGGCCCCAGCATATTAAAAAATGTTTTTACGGCCAGTTCTTTTCTAATTGGTCCAACATTTTTCATCGCTGGGTGAAATAGGGGAGCGTGCAAAACACAAATTCCGGCTTGATCGATACATTTTTCTAAAAACGAAGGATCGTTGCTGAATTTAATTCCCATTTTTTCCATCACATTGCTTGATCCTGAGATCGATGAAACTCCGTAATTTCCGTGTTTGGCAATTTTAATTCCAGCTCCAGCAGAAACAAAAGAGGCTAGAGTTGAAATGTTGAAAGTGTCTTTTCCGTCACCGCCCGTTCCGCATAAATCTATTGTATTATAGGCTGATAAATCGACACGAATACATAATTCTAATAAAGCTTCGCGAAAGCCTGAAAGCTCATCGATTGTTATGCTTCGCATCATAAAAACTGTCAAAAATGCCGAAATCTGGCTTGGATTGTATTGACCGCTTGAAATATTAATCAATACATTTTTTGCTTCTTCTTTAGAAAGCACTTCATGATTGATTAATTTGTTTAATATAGTTTTCATTTTTTTTAAGATTCTAAGTTGCTAAGGGATTAAGGTTCTAAGTTTGAACTGAGACTGAATACTGAGGCTGAAAAACTAACTCTTAATCCAATTCTCTAAAATCCTTTTTCCGTTTGGTGTTAAAACACTCTCTGGATGAAACTGAACACCTCTTACATCATAGTTTTTGTGTCTAAGAGACATAATTTGTCCATTTTCGTCTACGGAAGTTGCTTCTAGATCATCTGGTAAATTGCTGTCTACAACCCAAGAATGATATCTTCCTACTTCAAATTCGTTACCTAAACCTTCAAACAAAATTTCGTCTGAAACGACTGTTTTTACATTTGTTGCAACGCCGTGATATACTTTATCAAGATTTGAAAGTGTTCCGCCAAATACTTCTCCAATTGCCTGTTGTCCTAAACAAACGCCAAGAATACTTTTCGTTGGACTATATTTTTCAATTACAGCTTTTAATAAACCCGCTTCATCTGGAATTCCAGGTCCTGGAGAAAGTAAAATTTTATCAAAAGATGCGATTTCATCAATATCAAATTCGTCGTTTCTATAAACGGTTACTTCGCAGTTTAAATCTTCTAAATAGTGCACTAAATTGTAAGTGAAACTATCGTAATTGTCTATAACTAGTATTTTTTTCATGTCTTTTTTGTTTCAGGTTTTCTATGTTTCAAGTTTCACGTTCCAATAACTTGAAACTTGAAACCTGAAACTTGAAACCAATTTTATTTTTCTCGAACGTATTTTTCTGTAATAATTCGATTGATTCCTAATTTTTCTACTTTCTCAACACCTTTTTGTATTAAAGTGTCGTTTTGAATTTTTACTACAAATTCAAATTTGCCATTTTCCCAATCACGGTTATTAAAATATTCTAGGTTTTCGGTATAAATACTGTCTTTCAAAGTATATTTTCCTCCTCCTGCAAAATATACGGCTGTTGTAGAATCTTTTCCGTTTTTCAAATCATGATTTAAAAAAGCAAAATGACTGTCATTTATAATTTTAATCATTTTTGTGTTTGCATTGAAAGTCGAAAAAGTAGAATCTTTCTCTGTCGTTTCAGCAGAAATAAGACGCCAGGTTCCTTCAATAGAATTTTGCTTTTTTTCGGAATTACAAGCTGTGATCGTAATGATTAAAACTAAAATTGAAATTACTTTTTTCATGGATTATTGATAGTTTATGGTTTGTGGTTTGTTGTTAATTGTTTAAAGTTTCGGGTTTCAAGTTCTGCGACTGAAAACTGAACACTGATGACTAAATTTTCTCTGCCATTTCCAACGCCGTATTTAAAGCTCTTAATTTATTATAAACTTCCTGCATTTCACTTTCTTCATCTGAACTTGCTACTATTCCTGCACCAGCCTGACAATGCAATTGGTGATTTTTAGAAAGGAAAGTTCGGATCATAATGGCGTGGTTAAAATTTCCGTCAAAATCCATAACACCTATTGCGCCTCCGTAAAAATTACGATTGGTTTTTTCGCAGTCTTCAATTAACTGCATAGCTCTGTGTTTTGGAGCACCGCTTAATGTTCCTGCTGGAAACGTGTCTGCAACTACCTGCATTGTTGTAGCTTTGTCGTGTAAATGTCCAGTAACTTTTGATACTAAGTGAATTACATGCGAAAAGAACTGAACTTCTCTATATTTTTCAACATTTACGTCATGTCCGTTTCGGCTTAAATCATTTCTAGCCAAATCGACTAACATTACGTGTTCGCTGTTTTCTTTTTTATCTTCAGAAAGTTCTTTAGCCAAAAGAGCATCACGTTCGTCATTTCCAGTTCTTTTAAAAGTTCCAGCGATTGGATGAATCTCAGCTTTTCTGTCTTTTACGATAATCTGTGCTTCTGGCGAAGAACCGAATATTTTGAAATCTCCATAGTCAAAGAAAAATAAATATGGAGAAGGGTTAATGCTTCTTAAAGCTCTGTAAACGTTGAATTCATCACCTTTAAAACCTTGTGTAAATCGGCGGGATAAAACCAATTGAAATACATCACCTCTGTAGCAGTGCTTTTTCGCTAAAGCCACATTTTCTTTAAATTCTTCATCGGTTAAATTTGAAAATCCTTCGCCTTCTTTTGCAAATTTGTATGAAGCAATATTTCTAGATTGTAATAATTGTTCGATCTCAGCAATGTTATTTTTCCCGTCTAAACTGTGGCAGAAAATATATGCTTCATTTTTAAAGTGGTTGATCGCAATAATGTTTTGGTAAACGGCATAAAAAATATCTGGAATTGCAGTTGCATTGTCTTTTTTCGCAATAGAAACCTTTTCAAAATAACGAACAGCATCATAAGAAATGTATCCGAATAAACCATTGTTGATGAATTTAAAATCGTTTTTTTGAGATTTAAACTGGCTTGAAAATTCCTGAATGACCTGCGGAATATTTGTAGAAGCATCAATATTGATTTTTTCTGAAGTTCCGTCAGGAAAAGTTTTAGAGATAACTTCGTTTTCAATTTTTATAGTAGCAATCGGATTACAGCAGATGTAAGAGAAACTGTTGTCATTTCCGTGATAATCACTACTTTCCAATAATAAACTGTTCGGGAATTTATCTCTAATTTTAAAATAAATACTTACTGGAGTAACCGTATCTGCCAGAATTTGTTTGTAATGTGTATTAAGAATAAAAGGTTTCAAAATGTATAGTTTTATTTAGTTCGTTTTTTTTTTATTTTAAATTTTGACCAAAAAAAAAGGCTTGTCGTGATGACAAGCCTTTTATATTTTATAGTTTTACAATACCATAGGAAGCTTTGTTCACGACGTCTGACGTAAATTGTTCCACCACCAAGTATTGTTTAATATTGTTCTCATTTCTGTTTTTGTTGTGACAAAGATATAAATGTAATTTGAATTGAAGTACATAAAATTTGAAAAAAATCTTTTCGAAAATGCAAATTTTGTTAAATTTTGATCAAATATACTATGGTAACTCTTTAATTACCAATTGCTATTGTGTTGTTTACATTTAACCTAAAATCTGGATTTCCTTTGATATTAGGAAGCGCAAATAAGTCATTAAGCTTAATTTTAGTAAATTCAATTCCGTTTGCAGGATTGCTGTAATAGCTTTTTATGCCAGAATTGTTACTTGTAGATTCGCTTTCAATTTCACCAGTACAATTATTAGCAACAACATTTTTAAAAGTAATTTTAGCTAAATTAGCTTCCCCATTTCCGATATTTCCTTCCAATAAAACAAAAGGGGAAAATCCAGAAATGACACTGTTGGTTAAATTGAAAAATGTATTTTCTTTAATGTATGCAGATTCTCTTACCAAGCCTTGATTGTTTTCTTCTAAATTAACCAATGTAATGTTGGTTGCATTAATTTTGGTCATTTTTTTGGTCATATCAGTATTAGCGACCTTCTCATAAGAATCTACCTCAAAACATCTTGAACCTGAAATATCCGAAGAAAACGGATGACGAATTGCAATACTATTGCTGATATTAATTTGAGCACCTTGTGTAAAATCAAAATCATCATCAGTTGTTCGGTATGAAATTAAATTGCTCATATTCAAATCACCGCCATAACATTCGAAAGAATCATCGTTTGAAAAACTAATTTGTATATTACTAACAATTGTTTTTCTTCCAACACCAGCAAGAGAAAGTCCGTTTAATTCTTTTGAAGCACTCAGTTTTCTTCCCGCATATTCGATTCTCACATATTTTAAAATTCCAGAATTATCTTCAGCATCGGTACCTCCATAATGATTCAAATTTGCTTCTAGATCAAAAGGCAGAGTATGCATGCCTCCTAAAGAATTTATTGGAGCTTTTCCTAAAACAATGATTCCGCCCCAATCTCCTGGTTTTCTATTGTTTATTTCTTTTTCTGATGTAAAAATAATAGGATCTGTTTCCAGACCTTCTGCGATAATTTTTGAACCAGTTGTAATAACAAGAGTCCCGCAGGTTTTGTCGTCGCCTCGAATTACCGTTCCTGGTTCAATTGTCAAAGTTGCATTATTGGTAACGTAAACCACACCTACTAAATGATAAGTATTACGCTTTAATAATTTGGTGTCTTTATCAATGTTTCCAGCGATTATATTGGTAGCTTCATTGTAGTCGTTAGCAGCAGGTTTAAAGTTCGTCCAATTGTTCATCCAGTTTGTATTTCCGATAATTCCTTTTGGCTGTTGCTGCGCTTGTGCGAAAAAGCTGATAGTGAATAGAATACAGGCAATACGTAATTTTGTTTTCATAACTATGATTTAAATTTCTAGTTGTTGATTTTTTTAATTTCCCCAAAATTAGAAGCCCAATGTTAATCAAAGTCCTGATACTTATTACGAAAGCGTTATTATACCATTAAGAACGTTAAGATTTTGAAAAGAAAAAAGAAACCCCAGCAGTATCAAACTGCTGGGGTTTATTACAATTTTTGAATTAGTAAGTTTTAAAATATTAGAATTTTAAAGCTACAGTCAATTCAAATTCGTCATTGATAGTTTTGTCTCCTAAACCTTCGAAGAAGCTACCTGATCCGTATTTAATATCGTATTTAGTTCTGTCAACTTTGAAAGCAGTTGTAGCAGTGTTTCCTTTTACAGTGATATCAAAAGTTACTGGTTTAGTAATTCCTTTGATAGTTAAATCTGCAGTTACAGTGTAAACGTCAGTAGATTTAGCACCAATAGTTTTGAAAACTAATTTTGAAGTTGGGAATTTTTCAGTTCCGAAGAAATCATCAGCTTTTAAGTGCCCGTTTAATTTTCCTTGGTATTCTCCAGTTAAATCAGTTGAAGTTAATGAAGTCATGTCAACAGTAAAACTACCACCAACTAATTTTTTTCCTTTGAAAACTACAGCTCCATCTTTGAAGTTTACAGTTCCAGAGTGCTCTCCAGTTACTTTTTTACCTACCCATTTAATAGTAGACGCTTTTACGTCGATTTTTTTAGTTTGAGCGTTTACTGAAATACCAGCTGCTGCTACGAATAATGCTATTGCAATAGTTTTTAAATTTTTCATGTTTTTTAAAATTAAAATTTGAATTTGATTAATAAATAATTATAGTGTGATAAATAATTCTTCGTGAGATTTTCTAACTTTTTTAAAGTGCTGTGTATTGTCTTCTTCATGTCTGTAACCTACAGTTGCAATTACAGAAGCATTTAAACCTAATTTATCGAAACCTAAAATTTCGTTGAATTTAGCAGCATTGAAACCTTCCATTGGAGTAGCATCAATTTTTAATTCAGCAGCAGCATTTAATAAGTTTCCTAAAGCTAAATACGTTTGTTTTGCTGTCCAAATATGTTTTGCTTCTACAGGTAAATTTGAGATTACACCTTTCATCATATCGCTGAATCCTCCTAATGCATCTGCAGGAACACCTCTTGTTTCGCTGATAGTGTTGATGTATTTGTCAACAGAAGCTGCATCAAGGTTTAAATCGTTAGCAAAAATAAATAGGTGAGAAGCATCAGTAATTTGTGCCTGCCCGTAAGCTGCGCCTTTTAATTGCTCTCTTAATTCTGGATTTTCAACGATAATTACTTTATAAGGTTGTAATCCGTAAGAAGAAGCGCTTAATCTAACTGCTTCTTTCAGAGTATTTAAATCATCAGATGATATTTTTTTTGAAGCATCAAATTGTTTCGTTGCATAACGCCAATTTTGATTTTCTAAGAAATTGCTCATAGTATTAATTTATTTATTGGTTCTGTATTTTTCTAATAATTGATTTAAGAAAGTTAATTCTTCTGGCTTTAAATTGTCAGCAAACGTTTTCTCATGTTCGTCTACTTTCGGATCTAATTCTTTTAAAACATCTAATCCTTTTTGAGTAATCAAAACTTCAATTTTTCTTCGATTATCCGGACAAACATTTCTAGTTACAAACTCTTTCAATAATAATTTGTCTACCAGCCGTGTTGTGTTGCTTGTTTTAGCAAGCATTCGCTCTTGTATTACGCACATATTGGCAGGTTTTCCTTTTTGCCCTCTTAATATACGTAACACATTATATTGTTCTCCAGATAAATCATACGGTTTAATTAACTCGTTGAAATGATCCTGAATCACATTCTGCGTGTACATGATATTCAGAATAACTTTTTTCGCATTATCCATCTTAACCGTACTCTTAATAACCTCTTCAATTGTCATAGTCGTAAGTGTATAATTTGTATATACAAATGTAGAACTTTTAATAGTTGTATATACAAATGTTTTGTTAATTTTTTGTTAATCTGTTTAAATGCGGTTTTCGAAGAACGTATTGTATAATTTTCAGAGAATAAAAGTACTATAATTTTTTAGTGTAAACTATTGATATGATGTTGTTTAATGATTTTTTAAAATCAAAAAGTAATTATGGCTCGAAAAAATATCAGATAATCTTTTGTAAGATAGTTTTTAAGCAAGCAGATTTTCAAATTCATCAGAGTTTACGATTTATTGGAATTCAGACAAAAGAAAACCTTTTGCAATTTGTTTGAAATTGACAATTTCTGTACTTATCCAAGCTTCATCATGACCAAGTTCTTTGGCAATTATTCTTGCCGTTTTTTCTGCAACTTCAATTGCAGCTCTGGCATCTAAGAATAATAATCGTACTCGTCTTGCCAATATATCATCAGTAGTTCTTGCCATTTCATAGCGAATCGCCCAAACGACTTCTGCCATTGTAAATTCGTAATCAGGATGCAGTTTTTCTTTTAACTCCAGCTCGTTTTCTTGTAATTCGAGTATTTTTGGAATATCAGAACCATATATATAAAGGTGATTTTCTCTATCGAGAGACGTTGTAGGTTTATTTCCGTGAATAGAAAGATGCTCAGTAACGCATTCCTTTTTTGTTAATTTTTCCGTTTTAATAGCTTTGTCTATTAGGTCTTCGGCAATTTTTCTGTAAGTTGTCCATTTTCCTCCAGTAATGGTAATAAGCCCAGTTTCAGAAACAATTATTTTATGGCTTCTAGAAACTTCTTTGGTACTTTTTCCTTCTTCTTTTGGGGCGGCCAACGGGCGCAAACCTGCAAAAACCGATAATACATCTGTTCGTGTTGGTTTTTTGGCTAAGAATCGTTGTGCTGTTTCTAAAACAAATTGAATTTCAGTTTCTAAAGCAATTGGTTCTAAACTTTGTTTTTTTATTAAAGTATCCGTCGTTCCCACCACAACATGATTGTGCCACGGAACAGCAAACAAAACTCGTCCATCTTTTGTTTTCGGAATCATTAAGGCATTTTCACCTGGCAAGAAAGATTTATCAAATACTAAATGGATTCCCTGACTTGGAACAATATATTTTTTGTAAACTGTATCATTGAGTTTCATGATAGCGTTTGTAAAAACTCCAGTTGCGTTTATAATGGCAGCACCTTTTAGACTATATTTAATTCCGGTTTCTAGATCTTGAGCTTGAACACCAATTATTTGATTTTTATCGTCCTTTAGTAAATTGACAACTTTTACATAATTTAAAACGCAGGCTCCATTCTCCACAGCAGTCTGAGCCATGTTAACTGCTAGACGAGAATCATCAAATTGACCATCGTGATAAATAACACCATTTTTCAATCCGATTTCTTCGACGTTTGGAAGCAATTCAATTGTTTTCTTTTTCGAAAGATATTTAGAACCTCCTAAACTCAGGCGCCCCGATAATAAATCGTAAATTTTTAAACCGAAAGTGTAAAAATATCCGCCAAACCAATGGTAATTTGGAATAACAAAAGATTGATTTTTGACCAAATGATTGGCATTTTGAAGCATTAAACCTCTTTCCTTTAAAGCTTCTCTTACCAAATGAATATTTCCCTGTTCCAAATAACGCACCCCGCCATGAACCAGTTTTGTACTTCTGCTTGAAGTTCCTTTTGCAAAATCTACAGCTTCTAATAAAATTGTTTTATAACCTCGGCTGGCAGCATCAATTGCAGTTCCTAAACCGCTAGCTCCACCGCCAATTATGATTACGTCCCATTTTTGTGTATTTTGTAATTGAGATAACTGTTCGGAACGATTCATGTTTTTATTTTCTAGGAAATGTTGTTCGAAAGCAAACTTAACGAAATGAAATTAATAATCGATGAAGAAAAGTTTTTTGGTTTTTATTTGTTTCGGGTTTCAAGTTTTAAGTTTCAGGTTTCAGGTTTTCAAGTTTCGCGTGATAGTGAAATCTATAACGAGATGGGAAGTTCTATGAAGAAACGAATCTTTTTATTCCGTAGGAATATTTCGTCGGTAACAAATGATAATATGGTTTTGCATTGTGTCCTGTAGGGACAAATGATTTATGAAAATAATGCATTTGAAATAATGTATCAAACGTTCCTACGGAACGTGTAATGGCAATCACATTTAATTTTCTACCAACGAGACATTCCTACGGAATGAATCTTTTCTTAAAGAATAAACCCGACAGGTTTTTAAAACCTGTCGGGTTTGTGTTATGTTAAGTTAACTTGAAACATGAAACCTGAAAAAAAACAAAATCTTAATGAGGCAATTTATCCTTAATCAAACCATAAAACCAAGTTCCTGCAATAGCACTTAATAAAGTAACGATGATTACAGTTGCTCCAGTTCCAATCTGCGCGAAAAGCGGACCTGGGCAAGCGCCAGTAATCGCCCATCCAAAACCGAACATAAGTCCGCCGTAGATTTGTCCTTTGTTGAAAATTTTAGGCTGAATCTCGATTTTTTCGCCTTGAAGCGTTTTGATATTGAATTTTTTAATGATGAAAACAGAAACAACGCCTACTGCAACCGCGCTTCCAATTACGCCATACATAAAGAAAGACTGCAGATGAAACATTTCCTGAATACGAAACCAGCTGATAATCTCTGCTTTTACAAATACAATCCCGAAAAAGATTCCGACGATTAAATATTTAAGGTTTGATAGACCGCTTTCTTTTTTCTGACTTGCGTTGATTCCTTCGCTATCTATATTTTTATTTTCTAAATTATTCATTTTTGAAATTTTAAAGTGAAAGAATATAAGGTAAAATCAAAAGGGACATTACAAAACCTCCAATCATAAAACAGATTGTGGCTACCAGTGAAGGCCATTGTAAGTTTGATAATCCCATAATTGCGTGTCCACTCGTACATCCGCCCGCATAACGAGTTCCAAAACCAACTAAAAATCCACCTACGACAATCATAATAAATCCGCGAAGCGTTAATAAACTCTCCCAAGAAAATAATTGCGAAGGAACTAGACCAGTATGATCTGTAATTCCATAACCTGCCAATTGTTCTGAAAGCTCTGGAGTAATTACAACCGCATTCGGATTCGATAAAAAGTAAGCTGCAATTACACCGCCAAGAAATATTCCGAAAACAAAAAATAAATTCCAGCTTTCTTTTTTCCAGTCATACTTAAAAAACGAAATATTTGACGGAATACAAGCCGCGCAAATATGACGAAGAGAAGAACTAATCCCGAAAGATTTATTTCCGATAATTAATAAAATTGGAACAGTCAATCCAATCAACGGACCTGCAACATACCAAGGCCATGGTTCTTTGATGATTTCTAGCATATTTTTTAGATTCAAAGGTTCAAAGGAACAGAGGTTCAAAGGGAAAAACTTTGCAGCTTTGAACCTTTGTCTCTCTGTACCTTAAAATTTTATTTTAATACTTTACTCTGACAAACAAAATCTGATTTTGGAAGATTTGTTTTTGAAATGGCTCCAAAACCGCCTTCAACTTCAGAAAAATTTCTAAATCCGCGTGCCTGTAAAATAGAAGCAGCAATCATACTGCGGTAACCACCTGCACAATGAAGATAAAAATGCTCATTCGGATTAATGTCTTTTACCCAGTCATTAATATAAGCCAAAGGTTTGCTGTAAGCATCTTCAATATGTTCGGCTGCGTATTCTGTTTCTTTACGAATATCGATTATTTTATCTGTCTCGATATTTACTTCGTTTGCAAACTGTTCAGCTGTAATTCGGTTTACGGTATCTGTTTCAAAACCTGCATCTTGCCAAGCTTCAAATCCGCCTTCTAAATGCCCAATAATAGTATCAAAACCTACACGGCTTAAACGTGTTACGGTTTCTTCTTCCATTCCATCAGCTGTAATCAATATAATAGGCTGCTTTACATTTGCAATTAAAGTTCCAACCCACGGCGCAAAATCACCATTAATTCCGATATTAATAGACTGCGGAATAAATCCTTTGCTAAAATCGGCAGCACTTCTGGTATCCAAAATTAAAGCGCCAGTTTCTTCTGCAACAGCTTCAAAATCTTTTACATTTATAGCTTTCATTCCGTTGTTTAAAACCGATTCAAAACTTTCGTAACCTTGCTTGTTCATGGCAACGTTCATGCTGAAATAGGCAGGAGGAGGCAATAATCCATCCGTTACTTCTTCAATAAATTCAGCTTCGGTCATATTGGCACGCAAAGCATAATTTGTTGCTTTTTGGTTCCCGATTGTCGAAACAGTTTCTTTACTCATGTTTTTTCCGCAGGCACTTCCAGCGCCATGTGCAGGATAAACAATTACATCATCAGCCAGAGTCATAATTTTATTTCTTAAAGAATGAAATAAAATTCCAGCCAATTGATCTTGTGTCATTCCAGCAGCTTTCTGTGCTAAATCTGGACGGCCGACATCTCCAATAAATAAAGTGTCACCAGAGAAAATAGCGTGATCTTTTTCGTTTTCATCAATCAATAAAAAAGTAGTGCTTTCCATAGTATGCCCAGGAGTGTGCAATACCTTAATAGTCACTTTTCCGATTTTAAATTCTTGTCCGTCTTTTGCAGAAATGCAGTCAAATTCGCAGGCCGCGTTTGGTCCGTAAACGATTGGAGCTCCAGTTTCTTTACTTAAATCGACGTGGCCCGAAACGAAATCGGCGTGAAAATGTGTTTCAAAAATGTATTTCAATTTTACGGCATCGCGTTCTAAACGATCTAAGTAAGGCTGTATTTCTCTAAGCGGATCGATAATGGCCGCTTCGCCATCTGAAGTAATATAATAAGCACCTTGTGCTAGACATCCGGTGTAAATTTGTTCTATTTTCATGATATGAAATCTAAAATATGTGGGATACAAATGTACTGCTGTTTTCTCAGAAAATAGGTGACTAATGTTACAGAAATTTGATTTCTGTTAAAAAATAACATTGATTTTATCATACAGGTTATATAAAGTGATTTAAAGTTGAGCAATTAAGCTTTTACTTCTAATTTTGCATATGACGAATGTCATTTTAAGAAAAAAATAATCATTTACTATGAACACAAAAGACTTATTAGATCAAATTGCTTTTATAAAAGAAATTGATAAAGTAAAATATATTCAGCGTAAAACAAAGTTATTTAACAGCGACCGATGCGAAAATGATGCTGAACACAGCTGGCATTTGGCATTGATGGCAATTGTTTTGGCAGAACATTCAGATGAGCCGATTGATGTTTTAAAAGTCGTTAAAATGGTTCTCATTCATGACATTGTCGAAATTGATGCTGGAGACGTTTTTATGTACGACACCGTAAAAAATCATTTAAATACAGATGAAGAACGATTAGCTGCTAATCGAATCTTTGGTTTACTGCCTAAAAAACCAAGCAGAAGAGTTTATTGCTATTTGGGAAGAATTTGAAGCTGGTGAAACCAATGAAGCTAAATTTGCAAAATCGATGGATCGTCTAGAACCTTTATTACAAAACACCTCTAACAATGGTGGAACTTGGAAAGAATTTGACGTGAAGTATGACAAGGTTTATGAGAAGAAAAGCGTAATTAAAAATGGTTCAAAATCATTGTGGAATTATGCTGAAGGTTTGATTAACGATAGTGTAGAAAAAGGGATTTTGAAGAAATGATTTTTTTAAAACCATATAAGTGATATAAGTAAATATAAATTGGAGGTAACTTTGACAAAGATGCAGCGTTTACTTATGAGTTTAAAAAAATTACCGCAAAAACTAAATCAAACTTATATCACTTATATGGTTCAAAAATTTAGAAATAAACTCTTGTTTTAGGGGGTAATTCGGGTTTTAATGGGTAAATTTGTGGAACTTCATAAACAAATTACCTATTATGGAAGAAATGCTCTTTTATGATCGAATGCAATTTGCCTTCACCATTACTTTTCATTATCTTTTTCCTCAGCTTACAATGGGCCTTTCGCTCATCATTGTTTACTTTAAATGGAAATACTTAAAAACCAATAACGAACAATACAATCACGCCACCCATTTCTGGATGAAAATCTTTGCCCTGAATTTTGCAATGGGCGTTGTTACCGGAATTCCGATGGAGTTTCAATTTGGAACCAACTGGGCAAAATTCTCTGAATTAACGGGCGGAATTATTGGTCAGACGCTCGCGATGGAAGGAATGTTTTCTTTCTTTCTCGAATCTTCGTTTCTCGGAATATTTTTATTTGGAGAAAAACTCCTCGGGCATAAATGGCATTTTGTAACTGGTGTATTAATCATGATTGGTTCTTGGGCAAGTGGTTATCTTATTATTGCCACACATTCTTGGATGCAGAATCCTGTGGGTTATGAAATTCTAGAAAACGGAAAATTTGTATTAACCAATTTCAAAGCTTTATTTTTAAATCCTTGGCTTTGGCCGTCTTATCTGCATAATCAAGCCGCTTCTTTGGTTACAAGTTCTTTTGTTGTAGCTGGAATCGGGGCTTTTTATATTTTGAGTAAAAAGAATGTTTCTTTTGGGAAATTGTTCTTGAAAACAGGAGTAATTTTTGGATTGATTTCGAGTATTATTGTGGCTGTGCCAACTGGAGATTTACTGGCAAAAAATGTGGTAAAATACCAGCCGGTGACTTTTGCAGGAATGGAAGGAATTTTTCATACCGAGAAAAGAGGTTCTGAAATTGTCTTAATTGGTCAGCCCGATGTAAAAGACAAAAAATTGGACAACAAAATTGCCGTTCCTAATATTTTGAGTTTCCTGACTTACGGAAATTGGGATCAGGAAATTAAAGGTTTAGATCAGTTTGAAGAAGATCTGCATCCAACAAATATTTCAGGATTGTATTATGCCTATCATATTATGGTTGGACTTGGAACAGTTTTTATCGGTTTAATGGTAATTTCTCTTTTTCAATTGGTTAGAGGAAAATTATTTCAAACTAAATGGATTTTATGGTCACTAATGTTTATGATGCCATTTCCCTATATCGCAAATACAACAGGCTGGTACACGGCCGAATTAGGAAGACAGCCTTGGCTGGTTTATAATTTACTGAGAACATCTGCAGGGGCTTCGCCAACGGTTTCTTCTGGAAATACTTTGTTTACATTGCTTGGATTCATAGGATTGTATTTACTGCTCGGAATGTTGTTTTTACTTTTAATTGGAAAAATTATCAATAAAGGACCGCATCATGTGGAACTTTCAACAGAAAAAATATAAGTATGGAATTTTTTTGGTACGTAGTTTTAATGGGAATCCTGGCAGTTTATCTGGTTTTAGACGGCTACGATTTTGGTGCAGGAATTATTCATTTGTTTTTTGCAGATACAGAGCGAGATAAAAAAGTAATTACAAACT
The DNA here is from genome assembly GCF_030818825.1 of Flavobacterium sp. SORGH_AS_0622. NCBI lineage: Bacteria > Pseudomonadati > Bacteroidota > Flavobacteriia > Flavobacteriales > Flavobacteriaceae > Flavobacterium > Flavobacterium sp. SORGH_AS_0622. The sequence goes on along the minus strand of NZ_JAUTAX010000001.1, from coordinate 3,922,434 downwards.
CAATTGGACCTTTTTGGGATGCTAATGAGGTTTGGCTGATTGCAGCCGGAGGTGTTTTGTTCTTTGCATTTCCGACTTTATATGCTTCTTCTTTCAGCGGATTTTATCTGCCGTTGATTATGATTTTATGGCTTTTGATTTTTCGTGCAATTGGGTTAGAAATGCGCGGACAGGTGCATCATCCCATGTGGGAAAGTATTTGGGATAAAGCTTTCGGAATTGCCAGTTTGCTTTTGGCTTTGTTTTTTGGAATTGCTTTAGGAAATATCGTTCGCGGGGTCAATCTTGGAATGGTGCAGAATGGCGTTTCTACACAAGAAGCACATTTTTTCTTTCTGCCTTTGTGGAATCCAACTTTTAGTCCGCAGGCCAATGAGCTGGGAATTATCGATTGGTTTACGCTTTTCTTAGGAATTGTAAGTACTGTAGCTTTAACTATTCACGGGGCAAACTGGATTATTTATAAAACAAATTCATCTCTGAATCCGAAATTGAAAAAAGTAGTTTTTGCCTTGAATATTGTTTTGCTGGTTTTAGTTTGTATTTCATTGCAGATTTGGCATTTTATCGAGCCTAAACCATTTCATAATTTTGTTGAAAATCCGATTTTATGGTTTTTTCCTTTAATGACTTTTGTTGGAATTTTAGGATTATTCAAAGTTCGTTCGTTTAAAAAAGATGGTCACGGATTTCTGTTTTCGACTTTGTTTTTAGTCGGCGGATTTGCTTCAACAGCGGTTTCTATTTTCCCAAATGTGCTGCCTTCAACCAACAAAGTAAATCCGTCCTTAACGATTTATAACACTGCCGCTCACGAATACGGATTAAATGCTGGTTTGAGCTGGTTTTTTATCGCTTTGGCTTTGGTAATTGTTTATTTCATTATTCAATATCGCGTTTTCAGCGGAAAAATGGATGATATTGGGTATGGAGAGCATTGATTTTTATAAATGCGGATTCACGAATTTTAATTATTTGATTATATGAATTGCCTCCAGTTTTAACTGGAGGTTTTTTTATTGAAAGGTGAGAATGCTTTAGCCAAATAAAAAGTTTGGCTAAAACCTAGACTCAAATTTCTTTATCTCCAGATGGAGACAATTGTTAAAAATCTTTAAAACCAAAAAAAATCATTCACTCAAGTGTGCGTTAGGGATAGGAGCGGTATCCTTTTTCTTGTTTCTTTAACAAGGAAAAGATACAAGCGGATAGCCCGGCCGGAGGAAACGCCCAAAATATAAATCTCCTAAATCAGGACATTTTATAAGTAATAAAAGGGGTAAATTATTATTAAAGATTTAATTACAACTTATAGTTATATTCTATAATTTTCTATTGTAGGAAAAAAAAGAAGTTAATGCTTAATATTGCGTATCTAAGAATTATTCCCCTAATATTCTTTAAAAATGATTTCTACTATAACTTTTAAATCTATTTTTACCTACTAATTAATTATGTCTTTAACAATTTTTCGCGACAAGATTAGATTTCATTACAAATCTAAAAATTGGCAGTATCAATTTGATGAAATAAAAGAGATTGGACTGCTGAAAAAAAAGAAAAAATACTTTTTAGAAAATAGTGTTTTTATTGCCGTTACAGCTGTTACTTATTATTGCATGATTTTCTCTGATATAATAGATGTGTATTACATTATTCCCGCAGTTTTGTGTTACAGTCTTGTTATAATCGCTTGGTTTAGAGAAAAAACGGAGTTTAACTATTTTGTGTTTGTAAAGGATGTTTACAAAAATAAAATAAGAACCAAAATCAAGGCAGAGGATCGGGTTTTGATAAGCAGACAAATAGATCATTTTTTAGATCTTCAGTTTGAGCGAAGTATTGGAAGAACCGCTTAAATTTAAAATTCAAGGATGTTTGTATTTGATGTTTTCCATTATGATTTTGTTTTCATAATGGGAGCTTTGATGTGTAGTTATTTATTGCAAAAAGGAAAAATTAACGAAAAAACAATGCTTCATAAATTAGTAGTATGAAGCAATACTAGAATACCCAAAAATAAGTATAGTTACGCTGTTTAACCAACGGCTGGCTGTTTTAACTATACATGACCCCAAATCAGAAAAATTATGGCCGCAACAATTAAAAACAAAATTAAAAACATTAGAGAGTTAAAGAATTATACTCAGGAATATATGGCAGAAAGATTAGGTGTAACACAAGCAGGTTACAGTAAAATTGAAAAAGGGAAGACTTCTTTGAGTTACGAGAAATTGGTTGAAATTGGAAGAATTTTAGATGTCAGTGTAGAGGATATAATTAGTTTTGATTACGATAAATACTTTAACAATTTTAATAAAATAACAGGAAACAACAACGGAAGCATTTTGATAAATGCTGATAATTCTTCGATTTTAAAAGAGCTTTACGAAGACAAAATCAAACTTCTGGAAAAACTTCTCAACCGAACAGAACATGAGCTTGAGCGCTATAAAGAGAGGTTTGGAGAGATTTAAGAAATACACTTTTTAGTTTCATCTTTGTCAAAGTGTATAACTTTGACAAAGATTACTCTACAAGTAAAACTAAATTCAAAATATTTAAATAAAAATCTAAACAGATTGGCAATCCGTTTTAAATTTTAAAAGTTAAAACAAACTTCTTTTGCAATAATGTAAATTCCCATTACAAGTACAAACCATCCAAAAAGAGGTTTGAGTTTTGCACCATCGATTTTTTTAGAAAGCTGGCTTCCAATAATCATTCCGATTAAAGCCATTGCCGAAACGCTTAATAGAAAAGTATAATTGATTGGTGTCCCGATATATAAATCGCCTGCAAAGCCTATTGACGAATTAATTGTGATAATTAATAATGAAGTGCCGACTGCCTGCTTCATTGGTAAATTGGCAAAGAAAAGAAGCGCAGGAATAATTAAAAATCCACCGCCAGCGCCAAGAAATCCCGTGACGATTCCCACTAAAAAGCCAATTAAACTAAGCTGCAAATAATTGGTTTCTGTTGTTTTTATTTCAGGCTGATTTTTTTTAATCATCGAAATTGCTGCCGTAATCATTAAGATGGAAAAGATTATCATGATCAGAAAATCTTTTGAAACCGTATAAGAGGCTACAGAAAATAATGTCGCAGCAATTTGAGGAAAAATTACTTCGCGGATAATTAAAATGGAAATTACAGAGGGAACTGCAAAATACAACGCCGATTTCAGTTTGAGATTTCCCATTTTGTAATGGCTGTAACTTCCTGATAAAGCCGTTAATCCCACAATAAATAGGGAATATGAAGTTGCCTGATCTGGATTTACTTGAAATAAATAAACGAGAATAGGAATAGTCAAAATAGAACCGCCGCCGCCAATTAAGCCAAGCGAAATTCCGATTATGATTGAAGCAAAATAGCCTAAATATTCCATTGCATTTCTTTTGATGCAAAGTTGCTTCGGAAATTAGAATCCTACAGTAACATTTATCACAGAAGGAATTTTAAAGAAGAATTTCACAAATTTTCACGAATTATTCTGTCGGCATAAATTTTAAATCCTATGTGCAGTAATGAAAGTGAAAAACCTTTTTAAAATTACTAAAGCTATGTTTCTATGTGTTTAATACTAATAAAATATTTTGTCACGTTGAGTGAAGTCGAAATGCGATGTGCAATCTCTCCCGAAGCCTCGGGATGCTCAACCTGACAATCGTTTTTAGAAATAAATTATTGGAATTAGTTTTAATTCGTGAAATTAGTGTTTAATAACTCAATCTGGTTTCGGTTTAGTTTAACCAGACCGCGTTGTTCCATTTTTTTTAATAATCGAGAAATCACTTCACGCGAAGTATTTAATTCCGTTGCAATTTCTTGGTGTGAAAGATTGACTTCAGAACAGCCGCAGGCATCAGAATGTCTTTTTAGGTAAAACTCCAAACGTTCGTCCATAGAACGGAAAGCGATATTATCAACCACTTCCAGCACTTCTTCAAAACGGCTTCTATAGGTTTCAATTACAAATTCGTACCAGCTTCTGTGTTCCATCATCCATTTGTCCATTAACTGCAGCGGAATCATCATAACAGAAACATCTTCTACCACTTTTGCCATAATCTGGCTTTTCTCACTTTTTGCAGTGCAGATCATAGAAATGGCACAGGCTTGGCCAGGCTGTAAGTAGTACATTAAGAACTCGCCGCCATCTTCGCCCTGACGATAAATCTTTATTTTTCCTTTGGTGATTAAAGCGGTATTTTTGATATACTGCCCCATACGCATTAATATTGTTCCAGCTTCAAAATCCTGCAGGCTTCCGTTTTCTTCTATAGTAGCGATAAGTTCGTTGGAGAAATTGGGAAATATGGTTTTTAAGGAATTTTGCATTGCTATAATAATTTTGGCACCTCGATCGGAGTCGAGATGTTTGCGGTTTTCGACTCTGCTCAAACTGACAGATGATACTTTTGGTTTCTAAATTTTTATCAAAAAGAGATTAAAAATTGTAATTGTTTGCAAAGATAATAGTTTGATTTGGGATTCATTGTCATAAAATTAGATTTAAGATGTATTTAGCGGAAATGAAAAAATCCTATTTTCTACCGATTTTGTAGACTGAATTTTTAAAAATAGTAAGTAAATTTGTAAATCACTGATTATAATACTTTCTCTAAAACGTTTTCTGAGAATAATAATCGAAATCGCATTTGGTACGTTTTTTATAAATAGAAACGTCGTAATTTTACAAAAACACATTTTATTATGAATTTATCACAAGAAGATTGGGTTGCTCAGTTAGAAGCTGACGAAAATGCAGTTATACTTGACGTAAGAACTGAAGACGAATTTAATGACGGCTATATTGAAAATGCTTTAAACATTGACATCAATAAGGGTCAGGGGTTCATTTACGAAATCGAAGAATTAGACAAAAATAAAAATTACTATGTATACTGCCGTTCTGGAGCTAGAAGTGCAAAAGCATGTCAAATCATGAACGAACTAGGTATCGAAAATGCCTACAATCTGCTTGGCGGAATCCTGGATTGGGAGGGCGAAACAGTACAACCATAAAAGAAGAAGAGGCATATAAAGGCCTCTTTTTTCTTTTGAAAATAGAATTACCAGACCATTAAACAAACCAAATTATGAGTTTTATACCAGAAGAATATCAGATTAATACGCTGATAAATCAAGATACTTATCTTGTAAACGGAGAATTGAAACAATGGACAGGGCAAACCACACCTGTGTTTTCTACTATTTCTTCAACAGAAAAATATTCGCCGACTTTATTAGGATCTATTCCTTTTATGGGAGAAAAAGAAGCGGCGGAAGTTGTCGAAGCTGCAACCAATGCATACGATATGGGTCAGGGCTTATGGCCGACTATGAAAGTAGCAGATCGCATTAAGTGCATGGAAAATTTTGTGAAACAAATGAAGGAAACCCGCGAAGAAGTGGTTAAACTTTTGATGTGGGAAATTGGAAAAAATCTTGGAGATTCACAAAAAGAATTCGACAGAACGGTAGAATATATTTACGATACTATTGCCAGTTATAAAGAATTAAATGGACGCAGTTCGCACTTCGAAAAAGTACAGGGTGTAAACGCGATGATTCGCCGCGGACCTCTTGGAGTTGTATTGTGTCTTGGACCTTACAATTATCCACTGAATGAAACTTTTTCATTGTTGATCCCAGCTTTAATTATGGGTAATACAGTGATTTTTAAACCTGCTAAACATGGTGTTTTATGTATTACACCATTATTAGAAGCGTTTAGAAGCAGTTTCCCAAAAGGGGTAATTAATATTGTTTATGGCAGAGGACGTGAAGTGGCTTCTCCAATTATGAAATCTGGAAAAATTGATGTTTTGGCATTAATTGGAAATAGTAAATCGGCGATTGCATTACAAGATCAGCATCCAAACAAAAATAGACTGCGTTTGATTTTAGGTTTAGAAGCTAAAAATCCAGCGATTATTTTACCAGATGCCGACTTAGATTTGGCAATTCAAGAATGTATTGCGGGAACTTTATCTTTTAACGGACAACGCTGTACGGCTTTACAAAGTATTATATGTTCACGAATCTGTTAGAGAAGAATTCAATAAACGCTTTTCTGAAAAAGTAGATAGTTTAATTTTTGGAAATCCTTGGGAAAAAGGAGTTTCTTTAACACCGCTTCCAGAAACCGAAAAACCAAGTTACATTCAGGGATTAATAGATGATGCAACTAGTAAAGGAGCGAAAATCATTAATGAAAAAGGAGGAAAGCATACTGATAATTATATTTTTCCAGCGGTTTTATATCCAGTTAACAAGGAAATGCGCGTTTATCACGAAGAACAATTTGGACCAGTTGTTCCTGTACTTTCATTCAAAGATATTAAAGAACCTTTAAATGATATGGCAGAATCTAACTACGGACAACAGGTGAGTTTGTTTGGTAAAGATATAAAAACGCTTGCCCCGCTTATTGATTCCTTGGTAAACTTAGTTTGTAGAGTAAACCTCAACAGTTCTTGCCAAAGAGGACCAGATGCGTTTCCGTTTACAGGCCGCAAAGATTCGGCTGTAGGAACATTAAGTATTCCAGATGCTTTGCGTTCTTTCTCAATTCGTACGTTTGTAGCTTCAAAAGATATCGATTATAATAATGAAATTCTGCAGGAATTGCTAAACAGCAAAGAATCAAATTTTATTAACACCGACTATATTTTGTAGTAATAAAGGTTATATATTAATTGTAGATACCGTCTGTTTCTTTTAGTGATAGACGGTTTTTTTTTAAATGTAAAATGTAAAATGTTAGATGTTAGATGTTAGATGTTAGATGTTAGATGTTAGATGTTAGATGTTAGAGCAGTCTTTTCACATCTAACATCTAACATCTAACATTTCACCATTAACAATTAATAATTAAATTTGTAACATTCGCAGAAAAGACACCACTAATCTGTTATCAAAAATTAATTTAAAAGATCTAAGAATAACTTATGGAAAAGAAAATATTGCAATTTGCAGTAATAGCATTTGTTTTTTTTGCCCAAAACAGCTTTGCACAAGAGCTTTATATGCCAAGAAACATAAAAAAAGCTTACGCAGAAGGAACTCGTTCTAAAGACGGAAAACCAGGAAAAAACTATTGGCAGAATCACGGAAAATACAATATGGAGATTTCGGTTGATCCGAAAACTAAAATTGTAAGCGGAACAGAAACAATTATTTACGAGAACAATAGTAAAGACACTTTAAAAAACTTGGCTATTCGTTTTGTAAACAACCTTCATAAGCCATCTGCACCTCGCGGAAGCTCTGTAAGCGACGATTTTTTAAGCGACGGCTTGACTATCACTTCATTAAAAATAGAAAATGAAGTTTACAAAGAAGATGCAAGAAACTGGGGAACAGTTGGAAATGTAAAATTGAAAAAGGCAATTTTGCCACATTCAAAAACCATCCTAAATATTCAATGGAATTATCCTTTGTCTAAAGAAAGCGGAAGAGAAGGACAGATTGACGAAACTACATTTTTTGTAGCCTACAGCTATCCTCGGGTTTCGGTTTATGACGATTATAATGGCTGGGATAGATTACCACACACAGACCGCCAAGAATTTTACAACGATTTTAATGATTACGTTTTCTCTGTAAAAGCTCCAAAAAACTATGTAGTCTACGCAACTGGAGATTTACTAAATCCAGATGAGGTTTTACAGCCAGAATTTGCCGCTCGATTAAAAAAATCCTACACGACAGATGAAATTCTGCATATTGCCAATGAACAAGAAATGAAAAGCGGTATTGTAACCAAACAATACGATTGGAATGTTTGGAAGTTTGAAGCCAAAAATATTTCAGATGTAACTTTTGGATTAAGCGATCATTACTTATGGGATGCCAGCAGTGTTGTAGTGGATAAAAAAACCAATCGCCGCGCAAGTGTTCAGGCAGCTTATGATATTAAAGGAACAGATTTTGTAAATTCAGTAAAAAACAATCAATATGCTTTAGATTGGTTTTCAAATAACTGGCCTGGAGTTCCATATCCGTTTTCTAAAATGACAGCTTTTCAAGGTTTCGCAGATATGGAATATCCAATGATGTGTAACGATTCGCAAATGGGAGATCCTGTTTTTGCACAATTGGTACAGGACCATGAAGTTGCACATACTTATTTTCCATTTTATATGGGAATCAACGAAACACGCTATGCTTTTATGGACGAAGGATGGGCAACAACTTTTGAATATTTAATTGGAATTGCAGAACATGGTAAAGAAGCAGCAGACAAATTTTATCAGGACTTTAGAGTAAAAGGATACATAAATGATCGATCTACGGAAGAAGATCAGCCGATAATTTCAATGTCTACACAAGTTTCTGGAGCAGGTTACGGAAATAACTCTTATGGAAAAGCATCACTTTCATATTTAGCTTTAAAAGATATGCTGGGCGATGAATTGTTCAAAAAGGCGTTGCACGCTTATATGGATACTTGGAATGGAAAACACCCTATTCCGTGGGATTATTTTAATTCATTTAATACTGCAACAGGGAAAAATCTAAACTGGTTCTTCAACAATTGGTTCTTCACTAATAATTACCTTGATATTGCAGTAAAGAATATTTCTTCGGATAATAAAATAATTACAGTAGAAAACATTGGAGGTTTTGCTATTCCTTTTGATGCAATTATTACTTATGCGGATAATTCAAAAGCAGTATTGCATCAGACTCCTTCAGTTTGGGAAAAGAATCAAAAAACAGCTAAAATTATTTTAAAAAGTACAAAAAAAATTAAGCAGGTACAACTTGACGGAGGTATTTTTATGGATGCAACTCCAGAAAATAACATTTTGCAGATCAAATAATTAAACGTTTTTTAAATATATTACAACGCCTCTTTTCAATAGAAAAGAGGCGTTTTTTATTATTGAATTATTTAAGACAATGAAAAAAAAATAGAAAGTGTAAGAAAGTTTCTTTAAAATAAATTAGGTTTGCAAAAAATAAACCTACTAATTTAATGAAAAAGACTTTTATTCTAATTGTTTTGTTGAAGACTTGTCAGTTTTTCGGGCAGAATGATCAAAAAACCACATTTCAAAAGAATAAATACGAATTAGCCCTTTCGTATTATAAAAAAGCTGATTTTGCAAAAGCTATTGATTTATTTTCTTTAGCCGCAAAAATTAAACCTGACAATGAAATAGCGGAAGAAGCTATTAAAAAAGTGGACACCTTACGTGATGTTTTAAGAAAAAATATCTTAGACCATGCAATAGGAACTTGGAAGAAAACTGGAAGTCATCCAGTTTGGGCAACTACATCTGCTGGTGCCGATAATCAGACTGATTTTGATGAATTTCTTGAAATTAATGAAAATGAAATTTTGTTTTTCGAAATTGATAGAAAAACCAAACAAAAGAAAATTCTAAAAACTGAGAATTTAGTTTATAATGATCAGAAGAATACCGTATCATTATATTCAGAAATCATACTTTCAGACGGAACGATTTGGAATTGCAGTATTAACGAAAAATCAAATGTATTGCATGTAATCAACGTAGCTGTTAAAACAGAAGAAGGTATCGAAAAAATAGATGAGGATAACTTGGAAAGTTACTACGTTAAGATATAATAGAAAGGGAATCAATTGATTCCCTTTTATTTTTTACAAGAATTTAAAGCCAAGCGAAAAATTTGTAATTCCTGTTTTAATTTCACCATCAGAAGAATCGATATCGGTTAAACCAGCAAGATATCTTACGTCAAAAGTCAATTTCCATACATCAACTCCGACTCCGCCAATTATACTATGATTGTTCTTTTCTAATGCTATAGAATTGAGGTTATTATTTTTACTAATATCCGAATAATTTTTCCAGTTATACCCAACAAAAAGCCTCACATTTCCAACTTTACCAAGTGGTACAAGCTTGTACCCGGCAATTAACGAAGCGTCTGTCCCAGCTAGTTTAAATTCGGTTTCACCAATGCCATCTTGATAAACACTGAAATTTGATTTCGAATAACCAAATTCGCCCTGACCATAAAAAAGTAAAAGATTTACTCGGGCAAATGCCGTAATACCAATTCCTGTGTTGGTGTGATCTGAACTAAAATTTTTTGCATTTACAGAAGTTATATTAGTTGAAATCTGAGGTCCGATTTGTATTAATTGCGCAAATCCGTTGACACAAATACATAAAAAAGCAGCTAAAAAGAAATTTTTCATAATGGAAGATATTTGATGTTGGTACTATAAAAATAATGATAATTGGTTTAAATTGAACGATTTGTCTGATTTATTTTCGTTTAATTTTTGAAAGAATATTAACATTCATCTCTTTTTTGATTTTTCAAATTCATGATAAAATGCATTACTTTTGGTCAACTTCTAATGGACTAAAATGGAAATTAAAACAATAAATGCATCCGATACGTGGCAGATCAGACATGAGGTGATGTGGCCAGACCAGCCTTTTGAATTTGTGCAGCTCGAAGAAGATAATTTAGGATTGCATTATGGTGCTTACGAGAATGATAAATTACTTTCAATAGTGTCTTGTTTTATTACGGGAGAAGAGATGCAGTTTCGAAAATTAGCCACTTTAGCCGAATATCAAGGCAGAGGAATTGCATCGACATTATTGAACCACATTTTTACGGCAGCGAGAGAAAAGGAAATAAAAAAAGTTTGGTGCAATGCAAGGGCAGAAAAAAAACAATTTTATGAAAAATTCGGTATGGTTGATACTGGAGAGCTTTTCACAAAGGCAGGACAGGAATTTGTAATTATGCAGATCGTCTTTTAAGTGATTGGTTTGTAGTGTTTTGACTGTGTTTTTGTTGTCTAAATATGTCCATTTTGATTTTATTTTAAAGTGAAAACGTTTTCGTTTACGATTACATGTTAAGACTTTCTTATTTTATTTTTTTTATTCCAATCTTTTATTACTTTCGCACCCAAATGAGAAAGTTAATAGTATTTTTAGTATTCATGAATATGCTTCTGTTCGGCGGAGGCCAATATCTTAATGCTAATACTTTTGGCTTACCTCAGCACCATAATCTTGAAAAGAAACACCGAGTTAAATTCACTAATCAAGATCGTGGATCTTCAACTTTTGAAGATGCCGCAGATATTGATATTGAAGAGGAATTTCTAGGAAATGATGATGTTGATGGACTTACGAATAAATTTTTTGCATCGTCTTACAGTTTAGTAGACGACTTGTATCTGGCTTTGTCAGATCAATCTGCTGCAAATGATTCCAATCGTTTAAAAATTTCTACGCCTAACTTAGGGCATTCAAATCCTATATATATTACTCAGAGAGTATTAAGAATTTGATTTTAAAATATACATTGGTTGCCTAAGTTGCGATCCTGCATATCTTGCTGCTGTATATTTTTCTCTTACTTCCGCTTATATGACAATTAAGGTCAGACCAAGGCTTACTGATGTTTTATCCATCTTTAAGGAATCTTTGTATTCCAAGCATTCAATCGCTTAATTTCCATTTAAAAATCATGAAAAGAATCATCTTGTTCGCGGGCTTTATGGCCGCGGTGTGCTTAACCAGTTGTACAGCAAAAAAAGAAGAAAAAGAAGAAGCGGAAAAGTTTACAGTAACTAATCCCGTAAAACTTGACACTTCATTTACAAAAGAATATGTTTCGCAGATTAAATCTGTACGAAACATTGAAATCCGCGCCCAGGAAAAAGGGTTTTTACAAAACATTTATGTTGATGAAGGACAGTTTGTAAAAAAAGGACAGCTGTTGTTTAAAATTATGCCAAACATGTATCAGTCTGAATTGCTTAAAGCTCAGGCAGAACAAAAATCAGTAGAAATTGAATTACAAAATTCAAAACTATTGGCAGATAAAAATATCGTTTCTAAAAACGAATTAAGTGTAGCTCAGGCAAAATTGCAGTCTGCAAAAGCTGAAGTTGCTCTTGCAAAACTTCACTTATCATTTACAGAAATCAGAGCTCCATTTGATGGAACAATCGATAGAATTCCATTAAAATTAGGAAGTTTAATTGATGAAGGCGAATTACTGACAAGTCTTTCAGACAACAGTCAGATGTTTGCCTATTTCAATGTTTCGGAGCCAGAATATATCAGCTATGAAACAAATGTAAAAGATCGTGCAGATAATAAAGTGAATTTAGTTTTGGCTAACGGAGACATTTTTAAAGAAAAAGGAAATGTTGAAGTTATCGAAAGTGAGTTTAACAATGAAACAGGAAATATTGCTTTTAGAGCAAGATTCCCAAATTCTAATAAATTACTTAGAAACGGTGAAACAGGACAAGTACAAATGCTGGTTCCTCTTAAAAATGCAATTGTAATTCCGCAAAAAGCGACTTACGAAATTCAGGATAAAAAATATGTTTTTGTTGTGGATAAAAATGATAAGGTAAGCTCTAGAGAAATCACTATTACAGGTGAAATTCCTGATTTATATGTGATCAAAAGCGGACTTAATGAAAATGATAAAATTTTACTTGAAGGTGTTCAGAAAGTAAAAGAGAATGATAAAATTAAATACGAATTTGAATCTCCTAAAAAGGTTATCAATAACCTGCGCTTAAAAGCAGAGTAAATTAGTGTTCAGTCGCAGTTTTAAGTATTCAGTTTATTTTGAAAGTACTAATATTTGCAAGTAACTTATTGATTTCCTTTTAGTTTAATCATTAAAAAAAATAAAAATGTTTAATAAATTTATTCAAAGACCAGTATTGTCGATAGTGATATCGTTGATAATTGTCTTTTTAGGGATTTTGTCTGTATTGAATTTACCAATTACACAATTCCCTACCATTTCACCGCCAATGGTGAACGTTACCGCAGATTACCCGGGATCTAACGGTGAATTGATGGTAAAAGCTGTTGTTATTCCTTTAGAAAGAGCCTTAAATGGAGTTCCAGGAATGAAATATATGGCTTCTGACGCAGGAAATGATGGTGAAGCTACAATTAAAGTGGTGTTTAACTTAGGAACAGATCCGAATCAGGCAGCTATTAACGTTCAGAACCGTGTGGCTTCGGTTACTAATAAATTACCTCCATTAGTAATTAGAGAAGGTATCAAAATTACACGAGAAGTACCAAGTATGTTGATGTACGTGAACCTTTACAGTACAGATAAAAATACCGACATGAAGTTCTTGTATAACTATGCCGATATCAACGTTCTTTCAGAATTGAAAAGGGTAAATGGTATTGGTTCTGGAGATATCTTAGGAACACGTGAATATGCAATGCGTATCTGGCTGAAACCAGACCGTATGCTGGCTTATAAAATTTCTGCTGATGAGGTAATGGAAGCATTATCCAGTCAGAGTTTGGAAGCTTCCCCAGGTAAAACAGGAGAAAGCTCTGGTAAACGTTCTCAGGCATTTGAATATGTATTGAAATATTCTGGACGTTTTACAACAAAAGAGCAATACGAGAATATTGTAGTAAAAGCAAATCCAAATGGAGAGCTTTTGAGATTAAAAGATGTTGCTAAAGTAGAATTTGGAAGCTCGATGTACGATATCTATTCTAATTTGAATGGAAGACCATCTGCGGCTATTGTATTGAAACAATCTTTTGGAAGTAACGCGAATCAGGTTATTGAAGAAGTTAAAGCTAAACTGGAAAAAATCAAGCAAAGATTTCCTAAAGGAATGGATTATGAAATTTCGTATGACGTTTCTAAATTCCTTGATGCTTCTATCGAAAAAGTAATCCATACTTTGGTTGAAGCATTTATTCTGGTAGGTTTGGTAGTTTTCCTTTTCTTAGGAGACTGGCGTTCGACAGTTATTCCTGCAATTGCGGTACCAGTATCGTTGGTAGGAACTTTTGTGTTCATGACATTCTTCGATATTTCGTTGAACTTGATTACATTATTTGCTTTGGTATTGGCAATTGGAGTCGTCGTCGATGATGCGATTGTAGTTATCGAGGCCGTTCACGCCAAAATGGAAGAAGAACATCTTTCTCCATTTAAAGCAACCAAAAAAGCCATGCACGAGATTGCAGGAGCAATTATCGCAATTACATTCTTGATGGCAGCGGTATTCATTCCTGTTGCTTTTATGTCTGGTCCTGTTGGAGTATTTTACAGACAGTTCTCTGTAACTATGGCAACTGCGATTATCCTTTCTGGTATTGTGGCTTTGACATTGACACCGGCACTTTGTGCGATGATGTTAAAAAACAATCATGGTCAGCCTAAAAAGAAAACCCCTGCAAATAGATTTATAGATGCGTTTAACGATAAATTCAATTTAGCGCAAGGTAAATATCAAAATCTATTAGGTAAAATTGTTGACAGAAGAGTTGTTACTATTGTGGCACTTTTAGGTTTCTGTGCTGGAACATGGTTGATAAGCAGTTCTGTTCCTTCAGGATTTATTCCGAATGAGGATCAGGGAATGTTTTATGCCGTAATTCAGACTCCTCCAGGTTCGTCTTTAGAAAGAACTAATAATATTGCAGAGAGAGTTCAAAAAATTGCCGAAGATATTGATGGAGTAAAATCTGTTTCTTCTTTAGCAGGTTATGAGATTTTGTCTGAAGGTACAGGAGCCAACTCTGGTACTTGTTTGGTGAACTTGAAAGATTGGAGTGACAGAAAAGAATCTGTTGTTGAGATTATGCATGAAATGGAGGAAAAATGTAAAGATATTACAGGAGCGAATATCGAATTTTTCCAACCGCCTGCTGTACCAGGATATGGTGCTGCCGGAGGATTTGAGCTTCGCTTGTTAGATAAAACAGGTTCTGTTGATTATAAGAGAATGGAACAAGTAAATAACGATTTTGTTGCTGAATTGAATAAACAACCGGAATTATCAAACGTATTTAGTTTTTACAGTTCTAGTTTCCCTCAATACATGATGAAAGTCGATAATGACTTGGCACAGCAAAAAGGTGTTTCTATCGAAAATGCCATGAATACTTTGTCAACTCTTGTGGGAAGTAACTACGAAATCAGTTTTATCAAATTTGGTATCAACTATAAAGTAATCGTTCAGGCTTCGCCAGAATATCGTGCACAGCCAGATGATATCTTAAAATTGTATGTAAAAAATGATCGTGATGAAATGGTACCTTTTTCTGCTTTTATGAAACTAGAAAAAGTGTATGGTCTTTCTGAAATTACACGTCATAATATGTATACCTCAACACAAATAAGTGGTTCACCAGCTGCGGGTTATAGTTCTGGTACAGCGATTAAAGTTATTCAGAAAATTGCGGCCGAAAAATTACCAAGAGGATATGACATTGACTGGGCAGGTATTTCTGCCGATGAGGTAGCTCAGGGAAATCAGGCAATCTGGGTATTCTTGATCTGTTTAGGATTCGTTTACTTAGTATTAGCTGCTCAATACGAAAGTTTTATCCTTCCATTATCGGTAATTCTTTCTTTGCCAGCGGGTATTTTTGGAGCTTTCCTTCTGTTAAAATTAACAGGATTAGAAAACAACATTTATGCTCAGGTTGCAATGGTAATGCTTATTGGTTTATTGGGTAAAAATGCGGTATTAATTGTAGAGTTTGCGATTCAGCGACACGCAGCAGGATTATCAGTTTTACAAGCATCAATGGAAGGAGCTAAAGCAAGGTTCCGTCCAATCTTGATGACTTCGTTTGCCTTTATTGCAGGTTTATTACCGCTTGCTTTTGCAACTGGTCCAGGTAAAATTGGTAACAGAACTATTGGTACAGCAGCTGCAGGAGGTATGCTTATAGGAACTATTTGTGGTGTATTCGTGATTCCTGGATTGTATTTCATATTCGCTAAGATTGCTGAGAAACACAAACTAGTAAAACATGAAGAAGAAAATCCATTAACAGAAGAAATTGATAACAATCATGTATAAATTCAAATCATATCAATATGGTATTGCATTAGGAATATGTCTTACGGTTGCAGGGTGTAAAGCCCCTGCACCTGAGGCAGCAATTACCACAAGCACACCAGTTCCTGAGTCATTTGGTACAACGGCTCAAGCTCAGGATGCAAACAATAATACGGCAGCTTTAAATTGGAAAGATTACTTTAAAGATCAAAATCTTATTGATTTAATTGATATTGCCCTGAAAAATAATCAGGAGCTGAATATCACTTTACAAGAAATTGAAATCGCTAAGAATGACATTCGAGTAAGAAAAGGACTTTTATTACCAACAGTTGGTGTTCGCGCCGGCGCTGGAATAGAAAAAGTAGGTAGATATACCAGCCAGGGTGCCGGTGATGCTACAACAGAAATTAAACCAGGTGTAGAAACACCAGATCCGCTGGGAGATTTTACAATCTCTGCTTATGCAAATTGGGAAGTAGATATCTGGAAAAAACTTCGTAATTCTAAAAAAGCAGCTTTAAACAGATATTTAGCTACTGTTGAAGGTAGAAACTTTGTTATTACAAACCTTATTGCAGAAGTTGCAGATTCTTATTATGAATTAATAGCTTTAGACAATCAGTTGGATATTGTAAAACAAACGATCAAATTGCAGACTAACGCTTTAGAAATTGTAAAAGTTCAGAAGCAGGCTGCAAGAGCAACAGAACTAGGAGTTAAGAAGTTTGAAGCAGAGGTTTTAACTTCACAGAGTATGGAGTTTGATATTTTGCAGCAGATAAAAGAAGCTGAAAACAAAATCAACTTTTTATTGGGAAGATATCCACAGGAGATTAAAAGAACAAGCAATACTAATTTCTTAAGTTTGCTTCCAGCTGCTGTAAGTTCTGGAATTCCATCTCAATTATTAGCTAATCGCCCAGATGTGAAACAAGCAGAATTGGAGTTAGTAGCTGCAAAATTAGATGTAAAAGTAGCGCGTGCTGAGTTTTATCCATCTTTGGATATTTCTGCTGCAATAGGTGTACAAGCTTTTAAACCATCTTATTTGCTTACAATGCCCGAATCTCTTTTATATTCTTTAGCGGGAGATCTTGTTGCACCATTGATTAATAGAAATGCAATTAAAGCGGAGTTTGCAAGTGCAAATGCAAGACAACTTCAAGCATTATATAATTACGATCGTACCGTTTTAAACGCTTATTTAGAAGTTTCAAATCAATTGTCTAAAATTGATAATCTTCAAAAAGGATATGATCTTAAATCGAAACAAGTAGAAGCTTTAAATACTTCTATTGACGTTTCTAACGATTTATTTAAATCTGCAAGAGTTGATTATTTCGAAGTTTTGATGACACAAAGAGATGCATTAGAAGCTAAACTAGAATTGGTTGATACTAAAAAGGAACAATTGAATGCTGCTGTCCATGTTTATAGAGACTTAGGCGGCGGTTGGAAATAATATTGCCAATTAATTTGTAGAAAAAAGGCCTTTTGGAAGTAAAATTCTGAAAGGCCTTTTTCTTTAAATTAAATTTGAATCTATTTACATTTCTAATTTTAATTTATTTTGGCATTGAAATCTTTGCTTTAAAACCTTTACCCGGTTCTGTATCAAAATCTATAGTTCCTTTAACAGCCTGAATGCGGCTTTCCATGTTTTGGAGACCATTTTTTATCATCTTAGTTTTTTCACAGCCTTTACCATTATCGGTATAGTTTATTAAGACTGATTTTGGGTCACTGTCAAATTTTATTACCACAAGGTTTGCCTCACTGTGTTTTTTCATATTGACCATCAATTCCTGTAAAATTCGGCTGATAGCGATCTTTTTTACATCATCTATAGTTTCCCAGTTTACACTTTCTAAATTAGTAACCATGATATTCCTTTCTCTAGTATTATAAGTAGATAGCATTTCTTTTATACTTCTGGTAAAATCTACCCCGGTATCAATTTTATTGTTTTCTTTTGAAATTCCTCTCACGCGCCCGTAGATATCATCTAGTTTTTGTAATAGATTTTCTTTAGTGTTTTCTTGAGATAAGGGTTGAGATTCGGCAAAAGCAATTACATGAAATACATCGTTTGCCAATTCGTCGTGGATTTTTTTAGCAATTCTAGTTTCGGTATTGTACGAAGTTTTAAATTCTATAGCCTTGTTTTTATTTTTATAATAACGAATTAAAATTGCTATTAAAATGACTAAAAAAACAAAAACAATTACAAAAACAATTCGCATGTATTTGGCTCTTTGAAGAAACAATTGATTTTCTGCTTTTTCCAAACGAAGTTTTTCGTTTTCATCTTTTTCTTTTTTAGAATCGTATTTAATTTTAGCAAACTTATTTTTGAAGTTATTTCTAATCTTAATAATACTGTCGTTTAGTGTAAAATATTTTTGCACATATTTGGTGTCTTGAGAACTATGATTATTTGAAATTAGAATTTGAAGCGCTTCGAGTCTTTCGTCAACGCTGTTTAGTTTTGTAGCAATGTTATAAGCAGCAAGAGCATTTTCATCTGATTTTTGAAGATCTTTTTTAGAATAGTAATCCGCAAGATGTAGATAACTTTCGATGCTTCCGTAAGTATCTTTATCGTCTTTTCTTATTTGAAGAGCTTCATCCATTAAACGGAATGCTTTTTCATCCATTCCTTTCTTAAAATACGCATAACCGAGATTATCTAATATTATAGATTCTTTTGCTTCTTCAGCTTCCTCCTTTAATAATTTTTTATTTAAAAGAGATTCTAAAAGAATAATTGCCTTATCATATTTTTTTTGTTGGATATAAACAACAGCAATATTATTTAAAGACATTTGTTTCCCAGCAGGACTCGTATAACCATCAACTGCTTTTTTATAGTAAAGAATAGCATCATCATAAAGAGAAAGTTCTTTGTCGGCAATGCCTAGCCTATTATTTATACTAGCTAAATATTGTGCGTTTTTTTTAACATATGGCAATGCTTCTGTTACTGTTTCCTTACTACCATAATAATCTCCATTCACTTGCTGAATACAAGCCATTTCAATAAGGATATATCCGATATTGGCACTATCTTTTAAAGTTTCATAAAGTATTTTAGATTTATTAAACTCATAAAAAGCAGTATTAAAGTTTTGTTTCTCGGAATTTTCTATTCCTTTATTTCTTAATGTAAGGGCTTCTTTTCGTATAGAGTCTGTGTGAGTATTAATGATTTTTTTTTCTTGACAGGAAAAAAGAAAAAGAAGTATAATAAAATAAAAAAACGGGGACCGTAACATACAAATTTACTTTCCCCGAAAATAGTAATTAATTAGATACTAAAATATATATTTATTAAACTTTTGGTGGTGGATTCTTGATACCTCCATCACCAGGACCATCAGGATCTGCATCACCAGCTTGTAAAGGTTTAGTAACCTTTTCAATTTTCTTTTCTGTTTGAGTCTCGTATTCATCAGGAGTACAAGAAAATATCGTGAATATTAACGCAAAAGCGATAAACAGTATTAGTTTTTTCATTTTAATTTAATTTAGAAATTAGACATAGGTATTGCTGTCCAGAATTATCCAGAGTCTATTTATGACAATACCAAATTGATTTTGGGAAGTAGAGCGTGTAGGACTGTAAGATGTTATTTATACTTCCCGAATAGAATCGATCTTACGGTTTTTCCACACTGCTAATTAGAACTAATTAGTTTATACATTTGTTTTAGTCTGCAGACAAAACTTGAACTAATTTCTATGGCAAAGTAAAGGCGTTTGTAGGCCACTGTAGATAAGGTATTCCCAGAATTCCCGCATTTCCCAGAGATTCCCGAGAATTCCTTAAATCAAAATACAAGGCATAGTAATTTAGGTTCGTTAGAACATGTTATTTCAATATAAAACCAATCTGACCTATATTATAATAGATGCAAAAAGTCCTGAAAAAGTTGCCTTGAATGATTAAAAAAAGATAGAAAATAGAGTATTGAAGAAATCAATAAATTGAGATTGATAGTTGAACAAGTAAAATCGTTGCAAAACAAGAAATAAATCATAGAATTACGTTTGGTTTTTTGGGAAATGAAAATGAGGAGTCGAAAGAATATCCTAAAGAGGAAATCTTTTAAATTGTCAATTCTAAAATAATTAAGAAAGAAATTGAAGCGGTCGCTTCGGTATATTCTGCACTTTTATGTTTGGTGCAGAAAAAAGATTAGAAAACAAAATTTCTAAATGAAGTTGGAAAGCATTTTTAAAAATAAAATGCGAAAAGAGATAAAAAAAATAATTTTTAAGGGAATAATTAAGGCGTTGAAAAAGTTTGTTTTTTGGCATATATTATCTGTTATTTATAGCTTAAAGATAAGAAAAAAATACCGATAAACCTAATGATTATCAATAAAATAACGATTTTTTTTACTCAAAATCATGTTTTTTTTCTTGACTTTTTTCGTCGTCAATTATGAATTTTTGAGACACTTAAACTTGCCTTTTTCTTATAACTGAATTGTGATAAAATTATTTATATTTATAAAACATTACAATAGATTTAATTCTAGTAATTATCATTTAAAAAATATCTTTTATGAAAAAGCTTCTTATACTATTAATTGTTTTTTGCACATTCGGTTGTAAAAAATATGTTGTCTCGTTTGAACAGCCCACAAATATGAAACTTGATAACTTAAAGCTGGAAGTGCTTCTTGATAAGCAGAAAGTTAAAGACATCAATTTAAAAGCATCAGATGCAATGCCTACTTATGAGACAGCGTCATTATCAGTATCTGATGATGGAAAACATCTGCTTCAAATAAAAGTAAAAGACACCACCTTTAGCTATGATATAAATTACCCTGAGGAAAAATATATTCTTGTAACGGCTCACTTAAAACAGAATGGTAAGATTCATATCGGAATCTTAAAACAAAATTATAAATATAGATTGCGTTGATCAATTCGATCATATTTAAATCAAAAAAAGCCTTTCACAGTTTAATTGCGAAAGGCTTTTGTGTTTTTTAAGATAGGGGTTAAGATAAAAAATCTTTAAACCATAAACCGGAGTTTTTTATAGTCCGTTTTTGTGTTTCGAAATCAACGTGAATTAATCCGAATCTGGCGCTGTAACCTTCAGCCCATTCAAAATTATCGGTTAAACTCCACACAAAGTAACCTTCAACATTCAAACCTTCACTTTTAGCTTTTAAAATCTGTTCTAAATGATCTTGAATGTAATGTGTTCGTTTGATATCAAAAACTTTTCCGTTTGTAACTGTATCTGGAAAAGCGGCACCGTTTTCAGTGATGATAATTTTTCTAATTCCTTCGTACGCATTGAATTTTTTCAAAACATGATATAACGCAGGCGGATAAACTTCCCAGCCCATTTCGGTCGCAATCACATTTCTTTTCTCGGCGCTGACCAATTCGGCACCAATATACGGAATCAGCATTGCCGATTTTACGACTTCTCGAGTATAGCATTGCAGTCCTATGAAATCAAAATCGAAATCGAGATTGTTTAAATCGTCTTCAAGAATATAATTGTTGAGTTTTTTTAGCACAGGAAGATCTTTCTGCGGATAACCTAAGCCTAAGATAGGCTCGATAAAAGTTCTGTTTAGTAAAGTATCGACACGTTTTGCGGCTTCGATATCTTTAGAACTTTCCGTTGCAGGTTCAATATGGGTGCATGAAAATGTAGTTCCGATATTCGCATCAGGAACTCGGTTTCGTAATATCTTTGCGCCCGCAGCTGTTGCCAAAGTAACATGATGCATCGCTTTTAGATAATTGGTAATTCCTTTTTTTCCAGGTGCGTGAATTCCTAAAAAATAACCCGCTCCGGTAAAAACAGAAGGCTCGTTAATTACCATCCAATTTTTAACACGATCGCCAAAATGCTGCGCGCACACCTCCACATATTCTGAAAACCAAGAAACCGATTCGCGGTTTGTCCAGCCTCCTTTTACTTCGAGAGCGTGCGGTAAATCCCAGTGGTAAAGTGTAATCCACGGTTCGATTCCAGATGCAAGTAACGAATCGATAATTTTATTGTAGTAATCTATTCCAGCTTGATTTACAGGATGAATTCCAGTTGGCATAATTCGCGGCCAGCTGATCGAAAACCTAAAATTCGGAATATTTAATTCCTTAATCAGATTAATATCATCTTGATAAGAGTTATAAAAATCGCAGGCGGTTAGGGCATGATGTCCGTTTTTTATTTTCCCTTTTTGAGAAGTAAAAACGTCCCAGATAGAAGAACCTTTTCCGTCAGAATCATGTGCTCCTTCAATTTGGAAAGCGGCGGTAGAAACACCCCACAAGAAATCTTCACCAAATTGGTTTTTGTTCAAAAATGAGTTTTCAACTTTATTCATTCAATGGTACTTTCCTTTATTTTTAAATGATTTATTAATGAAGGAAAGAAGATTGCATAGCTCTTAAAAAAAGCCATTCTTTGAATGATATCAGGAATTTTAGGTTAAAGAATTTCATAACGATTAGTTTTATATCAAATTAATAAAACTAATGTGGATTTATTGTAAAGTGATTATTATCAAATAATTAAATAAAAAAAAGGGAAGATAAATTAATCTTCCCATCCACAAAGTGTCAATCTAAGACCTTGTGCCTGTTTAAGCGTTTTTTTGACCACTCCATGACTGCAGGAACTTAAACCTCGACAATTTTCATTGAAATGATATTTTTTTGCAAAACTGAGATGCATTTGTATGGTATGCAAAAACTGAAAATGGAGTCGACTTTTTTAATGGTCATGGAAGGCATCCCGAGAATAATCGTCCTTTAAAGCCTGTTACAAAGTATATTATATCAAAGTATGTAAAAAAATAAAATTTCGTTAAAATGCGATTTATGTAAGATTTTGTTGAAATCATAGAATTTTTTGTAAGTGTATCCCTGTAATTTAGCATTATTAAATTAATTCAATAATAAAAACAAATCAACATGAAAAGTAGAAACATATTATTTGCAATGGCTTTAGGCTTAGGAATGTTTGCAACGTCTTGCAGCAGCGATGATAACGAAGGAGAAACAATTGTTCCATTACAAGGAAAATACAACTTAAGCAAAACAGGTACACTTGTTGGTACTGAAGAAGTATTGGTTGATGCCGCAGCAAACGCACCAGGATGCAACAGAGATTATTTAGATCTAAGATTAAGTAATGCAGCAGTGTATGGTGATTATAATGGAAGTAATTGTGCATTGGTAGAAACTACAGGAACTTATGTAAGATCTCATAATGATTTAACTGTTACTATTGGTGGTATTACTACAACTAGTGATATTATGAACCTTACAAACAAAGAACTTAAATTAAAAGATAAAGCAACTGGTGTAATTACTGTTTATACTAGATAATTAGTTTTCTTTTAAAAAAAATAAAAAACGGAAATAGCTTTAAAGTTATTTTCCGTTTTTTTATGAATTCGATTTAAAGTTTTAGCTTACTGGAATATAAATATCGAAAGAAGCTCCTTCGTTTTGTACGCCCGAAGCACTTATAAATCCGTTATGGTTTTCTACGATTTTCTTCACAATTGCTAAGCCAATTCCAGTTCCGTTATAATGGTCTCGGCCATGTAGTCGCTGGAAAACTTCAAATATTTTTTTATTGTATTGAGAGTCAAAACCAATTCCGTTGTCTGACACTTTAATATGGCAATAGTTTTTAGCTGGAATGAGTTTCTCATTTTTAAATTCTTTTCCAGTTTTAATTTCGCTGTTAATTTTAATGACAGTTGGAATTTCTGGATTTGAAAACTTTAATGAATTACTTATCAAATTGTACAACAATTGTTTGAATTGAAACGGAATAATATCAACTTCTGATGTTTGTCCCATTTCGATAATGGCACTTTTTTGTTCCAATTCTTCTTTTAAATCCTCTTTTACTTCGTTGATTATCTTAGAAAGTTCTGTTTTTTCAAATACACGTTCTTGAACATTAGTTCTAGAATAAGCTAGTAAATCATTAATTAGAGTCTGCATTCGCTGCGCGGCATTTTGCATTCTTCTAAATTTATCTTTTCCGCTTTCAGATAAATTTTCAGATTCTTTTTCCATAATCTGAGAAGCAAAAGTCTGGATTTTACGAAGCGGTTCCTGCAAATCATGACTTGAAATATATGCAAATGACTGAAGTTCTTTATTCATTTCTTCCAGTTCATTGTTTTTTTTGCTCCAATTCCAAAGCATTCATTTTTAATGTATCATCAGCTCTTTTTTTCTCTGTTAAATCATGCGTCACTTTCGAAAAACCAATAACCTCACCTTGTTTATTATGAACCGCTGTGATCACAACGCTTGCCCAAAATAAATTTCCATTTTTTCGTGCACGCCAGCCTTCATGAATTGCTTTTCCTTTTTCTCTCGCGATTTGTAAAAGTTTTTCTGGAAGGTGATTTTCTTGATCTTCTTTGGTATAAAAAATGGCAAAATATTTACCAACAATTTCTTCTGCTTTGTAACCTTTTATCTTTTCAGCCCCAACATTCCAATTTTCAACAATTCCTTCTGGATTTAAATATAAAATAGAATATTCCTGAACTTCTTCAACCATTAAATGATAACGTTCTTCACTTTTTTGAAGCGATTCGTTGATCTGAATTAATTCTCTTGTTCTCGCTGTAACTTGCTGCTCAAGTTCATGTGTAAATGCTTTTTCAGTATGAATATCTGTAAAGGCTCCCACCCATTTTATAATTTTATTATCTAAATCGTAAATTGGTTCTCCAATAGCTGTATGCCATCTATAACTTCCATCTTTTCTTCGCATTCTAACATCGCATCGATATAATTCTCCTGTTGCAAGCGAATGTTTCCAGATTTTGATATTTTCTTCAAAATCATCTGGATGTACCATAGACTGCCACGAGTCGTCGAGATCTGGGTGAATACCAGTATATTCCTGCCATCTTCCAGAAGTAAACAAAGAATTACCTTCTGCATCTGTTTCCCATATTAGCTGCGGAATACTTTCGGTTAGAGAACGGAATCTTTTCTCGCTTTCTTCGATTTTTTTTCGGGCTTCTACTTTTTCTGTAACATCAATAAGTGTCATTCTAATTCCAGAAATAGAATTATCGCTTTCGCGGAGCGGTGCAAATTCAAAATCAACATAAAATTGATTAACAGAATTTAGATCATTAATAAAAAGCAGCGATTCGTATTCAGAATAAGTTTCTCCAGATTCGTAAACTTTCTTTAGTAATTCGGCGTATTTCTGTTCTTTAAGTTCTGGAAATAATTCTAAAATATTTTTTCCCTGAACATCAGCTTCTCCTTTTTTCCAAATATTATTTAGAAGAGCAAAATTGGCCATTTCGATTACAAAATTATTTCCTCTTAAAATGGCTTTAGGAACTGGAGACTGCATAATAAGATTGCGTAATTTTTTTTCGCTATCTTCAATTTTCTGCTGGTATTTTTTCTCTTCCGTTATATCTCTAACCGTTCCAATTAGTTTTTCGGGTTCATTATTTTCATCATAAAAAAGTTTGCCTTTTCCCTCAACCCAATGTATCGATTGATCGATCCAGATTACGCGAGCTTCATAATGCAGCAAACCATTAGTTAAAGCATCTTTAAATGCTTTGTTTCGAATATGCATATCATCTGGATGAAGATGTGCCAATAATTCTTCATGCGTTAAAGAAACATCTTCTTTGTAACCACCAATAACTTCAAGATAACGTTGAGAATAAGCAGGAACTCTAGTTTTGACATTTAATTCCCAAGTTCCAAGTTCACTGGCTTCAACAACAATTTTAAGCCGATCTTCGTTATGTTCAATTTTTTTACGGGTTTCTACTTTTTCACTAACTTCAGTTACGGTTACGATAATACCCGTAATTTCTCCATTTTCTTCTCTTAGCGGATGATAAAGAAAATCAAAATAGCAAATTTCTTGTTTTCCATATCGGTTTAATGGAATAGGCATTTCGTTTCCATAATAAGGAATTCCAGTAGTAAAAACATTATCTAAAAGAGAGCCAACAGTATCTTTTACTTCAGGTAACGAATCAAACAGAGGTCTGCCCACAAAAGTACTTTCTTCGCGTGCAACCAATTTTAGATAAGACTCATTCGCCATTTCTACCACATGCTGAGGTCCGCGTAAAATTGTAATTCCTACAGGAGCTTGTTTAACGGTGTTTCTAAAGCGTTTATCTGCTTCTTCAATTTCTTGTCTGGCAGTGACTTGCGCTGTGTTGTCTAGAACCCAAATTGCGATTTTAGTTACTTTGCCTTCTATGTTTTTTAGTGGAGAGTAAACAAAAGTTACGTATATTTTTTCTTTTTTGCCATGCCTGATTAATACCATTTCCACTTCATTGGCATGAAAAGGAATTCCTTCTATAATTACTTTCTGCAGTTCTTTTTCATAAAAAGGTTTAACTTCTGCAAAAGCATCCCAGTAATATTTTCCAGCAATTTCATCGTAAGTTTTTCCAGCGACTTCTACAAAACTGTCATTTACAATTTCGCTTATCAAAGTATCAGCATCAAGTAAACAAATGCCAATTGGTGCTTGATGCACCATGCTGCTTAAATTTTGTTCGTTTTCTTCAATTATTTGTTTGGCCAAATACAAATCTGTCAATTCTGCAGCAGTATTCATTACCGCATAAATTTTACCATTTGTATCGTACAGTGGTGTAAAACTATAATTGAAGTAGAATGGCTGCAATACATTATCTATTACAATATCGATTCGTGTATTTTTAGAATGGAAAGATTGTCCGGTTTCATAAACCATTGCGACTTGTTCAAATACAGATTGATTATGCAGCTCCGGAAGAATTTCTTTGTACGTTTTACCGATTACGTCGTTACCTTTTCCCCAAATTTTTATAATTGATTCATTGGCAAGTTCAATGCGCATTTCCTTACCAACATATACTGCAATAGGAAAAGGAGCATTTTCGACCAATTGTCTTATCTTTTGTTCACTTTCTTCGACTTTTGAACGAGCCAAAACCTGAGCCGTTACTTCGGTAGCAATTGCCACAACACCAGAAATAGTGCCGTCACTTTCCCTAAGCGCTTCATATACAAAATTGATATAAGTGTTTTCGGTTTGACCATTTCTATTTAATTGAACAGAACGTTCATTAGTCGTGATTTTTTTTCCGTTTTGATAAACGTTTTGAAGAATTTCATCGAGACCTTGCTCTTTAAATTCAGGAAAAGTTTCAAAAATAGGTCGATTGATTATTTTTTCTGCATTTGCTCCCCAGAGTTCGATCATTTGCTCATTGGCAATTTCAACCACATAATTATCGCCTCTAAAAATGCACATTGCAATTGGAGCCTGCATAATATTGTTTACAAATCGAGCATTGCTTTGCTGTAAAGCATCTGCAACAATTTTCTTGTCTGTAGTTTCGACTACGGTAACTAAAATACCGCCAATAGATCCGTCTTCTATTTTTATTGGACTGTATGAAAAATCAAAGAAGCATTCTTCTGTATACCCATTTCTAGATAGAAATACTTTAAAATCGGGATAGCTTACTGCTTTTCCTTTCATTACATCGGCGAACATAGGACCGGTAATATCCCAGATTTCGGCAAAAGTTACTTGAGGACTTCCACCTAATGCTTCTGGATGTTTGGTTGCGCCCAAAATTGGCAGAAAAGCATCATTATATAATTGAGTATAATTTTTTCCCCAAGCAATGTACATCCCAAAAGGATTATTAAGCATCATTGCCGTCATAGTTTTTAAACTTTGCGGCCATTTTTCAGGATCGCCCAAAGGCGTTTTGCTCCAATCCTTAGAACGTATCAAACTGCCCATTTCTCCTCCTTCGGACAGAAAATAATGTTCCTTTTTTTTTCGGTTCATTTCCAAAGAAGATTTAGGGTTGCAATATAAAATTTGCTCTTTCGGGCTGTTTAAAATTGTTCTCTGATGCGTTCGTCAGTGCGTTTTCGATAACTTTTTTTAATTTAGAAAAATCACCTGGTTTCCTAATATAAAATGATGCTCCTTTTTTATACAAGTTGTTTACAATTTCAGTATCCAAGGAGGTTGAGAAAATTATTATGGGCAGATCTTTCAGTTTTTCGTCTCCTTTTATTTCTGCTAAACATTCCAAACCGTTTTTTCGAGGCATATTCAAATCAAGAAAAAGAACATCTGGAAGGTTTAAAGCGTTAGTTTTTAAATAATCCATCAGCTGCACACCGTCATTAACTGTGGAAAGAGCGGTCTCAATGGGAATCTCATCGAGGGCTTCCTTAAAAAAATCGCAGTCATCTTCATCATCATCAGCTAATAAAAGATTGTAATGCTTTATATTCATTGCTTTTAGTCTCCTAAAATTTATTATTAATTTTTTATTTGGCTAAATTTAACTTTTTTAAGTAAGAATTCCTGTTTTTTTGTGAAGAATGTTTTTTGAAAAGAGAAAAAAAATAGCTCCTGCAATTTTATTTTAAATTTTACGTTATTAATTATTGTTAGATGTTTTTCACTCTACATTATTTTGAGTTTTGATTTCTTAATTAATCCTAAAAAGAAATCCTGTTAAAAGGGAGCAATAATACTCTTCAAGACCCTTTTTAAATCTGACTTTAAACTCTGAAATTTTCCGTTTTTCTGTATACTATATGCACAAAGTGTAAAATAATTATACACTCTTTTTTGGCCTGATTTCGCTAAAAGCCTCTACATCAGTTTTAAACCTTATTGGCACGACGCTTGCAAATTGTGTTTATGTCAAAATCTTTGATGCGTTTGTTTTTTATTATTTCTCCCCATACGAGAAACAAATAAAAGGAGAAGAAAAGATTTTACTAAAAGCCATATTAAAGAAATCAAACAGGAGTATAAGCATGGAAAGCGAAACAATTATCTCAGAACAATTTTACTCGAACAGCAGTTCGGTTATCAGCGAAAAAGCATTAAACAGTTCTTTTTTTGGAACTAAAGAAAAATCACAAAAAATACACGTAGAAAGACCAACAAGTCCTTTTGGATTAGCAGTTCTTATTGCAACATTTTTATTAATGATTGCAGGTGTGTATTTGGTAGTTCAATTACAAGACGATTTTGAACAATTCCACTTTGAAAGAATTGCTTCAACTTGGGGACTGCCATTTTTAATCATAACTACAATTTTATTCTTATACCAAACAGGAGTTTTCTTGTACAGTTCTTATTTGTATTTAAGATATAAAGCAATTCCATCTGTATCAGACGATTTATTGCCAACTTGTACGATTATCGTTCCAGCTTATAATGAAGGAAAATTAGTTTGGGATACTTTAATGAGTCTTGCAGAAAGCGATTATCCAGCAGAAAAATTACAGCTTTTAGCAATTGACGATGGAAGTAAAGATGATACTTGGTATTGGATGCAGGAAGCAAAAGCAAAATTAGGAGATCGTGTAACTATTTTCCAACAACCTAAAAATGCAGGTAAACGCCATGCTTTATACAGAGGATTTAAATTAGGAACAGGTGAAATTTTTGTAACAGTAGATAGTGATTCTATCGTTAAAAAAGATACTTTAAGAAACTTAGTAAGTCCGTTTGTAGTAAACAAAAAGTGCGGTGCTGTTGCAGGAAACGTTCAGGTTTTGAATAATAAAAAAGCTATTTTACCAAAAATGCTGAATGTAAGCTTCGTAATGAGTTTTGAATTTCAACGTTCTGCAGAAAGTGAAGCAGGTGCAGTATTATGTACTCCTGGAGCTTTAGCAGCCTATAGAAGAGATGCAGTATTTAATTGTCTGCCAGAATGGATCAACCAAACTTTTATGGGACAGCCTTCAGATATTGGAGAAGATCGTGCTATGACAAATATGATCTTGAAACAAGGTTTTCATGTATTGTTTCAGAGAAATGCAGTTGTGTTGACTAATGTTCCAGAAGACTATAAAGGATTGTACAAAATGTTTATCAGATGGAGCAGAAGCAATGTTCGTGAAAATCTTATGATGGCTAAATATGCTTTTAAAGATTTTAGAAAAGAATCAAAATTTGGAGCAAGATTTTTCTTTTTAAATCAGTCTTTCAAAATTTTAATGACATATCCGTTCCTATTATTTATGTTCTTCTTTATTGCGGTACACCCAATATTATTTTTAAGCTCGACCTTAATGGCAATTTTGATTTTCTCTAGTTTCACAATGCTATTTTATGCAAAAAGATATACGCTTGCAGAATCTTTCTGGGCATATTCATACAGCCTTTTTTACACTTTCAGTTTGTTCTGGATTGCGCCTTATGCGATAGCAACTGCCAGCAAAAGAGGATGGTTAACAAGAGGATTGTAATATTTCGTACACTATTTATATCACTATAAAAACTCCACCCAAGTGAAAGAGCCCGCTGTATTTTTACAGCGGGTTTTTTAGTTATACGCCAATTCATTCTGAATGTCTGTATATAAAGTAAAATTTGTTATGATAGCATACGTTCCTTGGGAACGTTTCATTGGTAAAAAAATAGCAGCCAGTACAAATACGTTCCGTAGGAACGTTTGATATGTCAGGGGATTAAAAAATGAAAATCAAACGTTCTCAGAAACAAATAAATTTTAAAATTTTTATTTGTTATTATTTGAATCTAAAGCAGCAATAATCTGCTTTTTCATCGAAGTATTAATGTAATCTAAAACTTCAGCATAGGAAATAGCATAACGTCTTTCTATATTCTGAAAATGCTCTGGAAAAGTGTCTAAAATTTTATCGTAATAAATATTCAGCTGGTTTTCAGATGGCATTTCATATTTCAAACGAAGCTGAAATCTTCTTAATAAAGCGCTGTCGATTATTTCGTAATGATTCGAGGCACAAATCAGTAAACTATCAGAAGGGAAATAATCAAAAAGCTGAATTATAGTATTTACCAATCGTCTCATTTCGCCGACATCTTTATCATCGCTGTCGCGGCTTTTACCAATTTGGTCAAATTCATCTAAAAATAAAACGGCTCTTTCGCGAATGGCTTTGTCAAAAATTGCTTTTAAGTTTTTAGAAGTTTCACCAATTCTAGAGTCGATTATAGTGCTGAGGTTGATGATTATAATCTTTTTGTTTAAAGTATTTGCAATTGCTTTTGCCGTCGTAGTTTTACCGCAGCCTGAACTTCCATGCAATAAAATCTTATTATCAACTTTAAGATTGTATTTCTTTAATTCCTCAAAATATTGATGTTCTTTAATAATCTGAAGCAGGGCAGATTTGTTTTCATTACTAAAGAATAAATCATCTAAAGCAATTTTTTCGGTATCGATTACGGTAAGATCATTCAGGTTCATCTGCTGTTTATTTTGCTGCAAAATTAAGGTTTATTCTGTTTTGTTCTAACGAATGAAGATGTTAAAGAAAATCCTTTGAAATAATTAAAATCATTACGTTTTAATTCTTTTCTAAAATTTGAACAGATAAAAAATCTGCTGTGGATTCTTCTGCAGCAGATTTTTTTTATTTCTAAAGCTTAAGCAGAGTTTCAATTGAAAAAATAAGATAAAAAATTTCAATTTTAGATTTAAAGAAATTGGCTACGGCATTTTTTTGAAATTTAATAAAAATACAATTTTAACTTAATAATGGTTTGAATTTGATATTTTGTAAAATCCATTTTATTTTAATTGAAGAATTCATTTAAGTTGAAAAAAAGAATGTATTTTGTGTTTTAGATTAAAGATTTTTTAACGTTTAGTTGTTTTTAAAATTAAGAATTATAGCAAATATAAAATTGTGTTGTCGAGAACAAATTAGGATTATTGGCTAAATTTATTATGTTTGTTGCGAATTATTCAATTTCGTAAACCATCATTCATTTGTCGACTCTTACCTTAAATCAAGATCAAATTTTAATTGATCGTCTTCGTGACGGCGATGAATCGGCTTTGACAGAATTGTATAATAAATTTTGGCAGGCGCTTTTTATGTCTGCTTATAATGTCATCAAAGACAAAGAATTGTGCGAAGATATTATTCAGGATATTTTCATGAATATCTGGCACAATCGAGAAAAAATTGAAATTCATATTTCTTTAAAAGGCTACATGTACGCGTGCGCCAGATATCAGGTTTTTAATCATTTAAGAAAAAATAAAGACAAAATACATGTCGAACTTTTTGATGATCTTGAAAAACGATTTCTAACAACTACTCCCGAAACGCAGTTAATGCACGACGAATTGGTTCAGCAGCTCAATTTAATTATCGAATCGCTTCCCGAAAAATGTCAGGCGGTTTATAAATTAAGCCGTGAAGAACAACTGAGTCATAAAGAAATTGCCGAACGACTTAATATTTCTACAAAAACCGTCGAAAACCATATTACAAAAGCCCTGCATACTATAAGATCTTCTATGGGCGAGAGTATGAGTATGGCGATGATTTTATGGCTTTCAAAAAATATCTTTTAGCAAAAAAATAATGCAGTGATTAGATTGTTGATGCGTGGTTTTTCTTCTTTTTTAGTTGTCTTTCAAAAAAAATCAAAAAAAATACGATTTGGACTAGGGGGTATGTGTCTTTTTGGATACTTACTTAATAACTCCCAGAATTAATATAAAAAAAATGAAAAAAGAGGATTTTTTAGTGCTGCTAAATAGATATCTTTCCGGGGATACCACTCTCGAGGAGAATAATAAATTATTGAATTATTACGAGAGTTTTCAAACCGCACAAGATTGGGACGATGCATTGGGTTCTAAAGAAGAAATGGAACTCAAAATGAGAACGCGTCTTCAAAATGCACTTCAATCTGAAGAAAATAAAATTATTCCTCTTCAGCCTTTTTATACTAAAACGACTTTTAAACTAATGGCGATGGCAGCATCACTGCTATTGTTGATTTCGATTTCATTATTCATTAGTAAAACAAATCCGCTTAAAATAGAAACGCCGGCAGTTGCCCACAAAGAAATTCTAATTGGCAGCGACAAAGCTACTCTGACATTAGAAGATGGTTCTGTAATTGCTTTAGAAAAAGGAAAATCGTATACGCAGGGGAATGCTTCAAGTAACGGAGAAAAATTGATTTACAATTCAAAAGATGCTAAACCTGCCGCAATCGCAAACAATTATTTAACGATTCCGAGAGGCGGACAATTTTTTGTTCAATTAGCCGACAGTACTAAAGTCTGGCTTAACTCTGAATCTCAGCTAAAATATCCAGTTGCATTTATCGATGGCGAAACCAGACAAGTAGAGTTGGTTTATGGAGAAGCCTATTTTGAAGTTTCGCCAAGCACCAAACACAAAGGTTCAAGATTTAAAGTAAAAACTCAAAGTCAAAATGTAGAGGTAATTGGAACAGAATTTAATATTAAAGCCTACAAAGACGAAACTACTATTTATACCACATTGGTAAAAGGGATAGTTGCGGTAAGTAATGCAAGTAAAAAACAAATTTTAGCGCCAAACGAACAATCTAGAATAACTGATTATAATGGAAATATTACGGTTTCTAATGTAGATGTTTACAACGAAATTTCGTGGAGAAAAGGATTATTTGTGTTTAAAGGAATGCCTCTAAAAGATATTGCAAGAGTACTTTCTAGATGGTACGATGCTGATATTGTGTTTGCTGATCCAGCTCTTGGAAACGTAAAATTTAATGGAGTTTTAAATAAAAATCAAAAATTAGAAGACATATTAACGACCATCAAAAACATCAATTTTATTAATGCCTATGAGAAAAAAGACAATAAGATTATTATAAAATAAAAAGAAAAGGGATTAAAGTTTAGACCTCTCACCGTACTGCACTTCATCCCTTTCTGTGTATTAATCAATTAATCAGTTTTAACAACCAACCAACCAATTAACATGTAAATTTATGAAATTTAAATTAACCAGTGCCTATTTCTATTTGAGAAAGAGGCTAATTATTAACATTATGAGAACTTTTATCTTCTTGTTTTGTACTACAATTTTTGGTTTTTCTCCCGTAAATCTATTTTCACAAAACACAAAAGTTGTAATTGCAGCTGATAAAATGGTGTCTGTTGACGAAGTTTTTGACATTATCAAGCAGCAAACAAATTATACTTTTATTTATCAGGAAGATTTATTTAAAAAATTACCGAGAGTACAATTAAAAAAGGGAAAAATTAGGGTAAATGATCTTTTAAAAGCGACTTTTACAAGTAAAGATTTTGACTTTAGTTTTGCAAATGGAAATACGATTGTTGTAAAAGAGGTTCGTCCAGAAAGAGTTGTAGTACAGCAGTCTAAAAATATAGAAATTTCTGGTGTTGTAACCAATCAGAAAAAAGAACCGCTGCCAGGGGTTAACGTAAAAGTTAAAGGTACAAATGCAGCTGCCCAAACAGATTTTGACGGGAAATTTAAAATTACAGCGCCAAATGATGGAATCTTATTATTTACTTATATTGGACACAGAGCCGAGATTGTTGCCGTAAATAACAGAAAGGTAATCAATGTTTCTCTTACCGAAGAGACCAAACAATTAGAAGGTGTTGTCGTAAATACAGGGGTTACGGTTCGTAAAAAAGAATTAATTACAGGAGCAGTCTCTACTTATAAAGGTGAGGAATTACGACAAGTTTCGACTCAAAACGTTGTTCAGGCCTTAAAAACGTTAGATCCTTCGTTTATGGTTTTAAACAATAACATTGCAGGTTCAAACCCAAATGTTTTGCCAGTAATCGAAGTGAGAGGACAGACCAGTTTATCTGTAAATCAAGTAAATGATCGTTTTAAAGAAGATCCAAATCAACCTTTGTTTATCTTAGACGGATTCCCGACTACATTACAGCAAGTTGTTGATTTAGATATTAATAGAATTGCCAATATTACGCTTCTTAAAGATGCTGCTTCTACGGCATTATATGGTTCACGGTCTGCAAACGGAGTTGTTGTTATCGAGACCAATAAACCAATTCCTGGAAAATTACAAATTTCTTATGTCTATAATTCATCTTATGAATTGGCAGATTTAAGTGTTTATAATTTAATGAATGCGGAGCAGAAATTAGAATTCGAAAGACTTTCTGGCGCTTATGTAATAAAGCGTCTTGGCGACTATGCTACACAATTTAAGTGGGATGAAATTTATAACCAGCGTCTGGCAAATGTGCGTCGTGGTGTTGATACTTACTGGCTGAATGAGCCTATTCAAATGGGAATTACTTCGGGACACAGTTTGTCAATTGGCGGAGGATCAGACGAATTTAGATTCAATCTTGCCGGAAATTACAAATCTTTATCCGGAACAATGAAAGGCTCTGAGCATAATACTTGGGGATACAATGCCAACTTGATTTATAAAAAGAAAAAAGTAAGTTTCAATAATAACTTCTTTATTTCAGGAGGTAATAATCAGGAATCTCCCTATGGCTCATTTGCTACTTGGGCAAAAGCAAGTCCGTATTATGAAAAATATAATGAAAATGGAGTTCCAACACGTTATTTAGATGGAACTAATATTCCTGTGGGAAATCCAATTGTAAACGATTATGTAAATCAGGCAGAGAATCCTTTATATAATGTTCGTTTAAACAGCTTTGACAAGAGTGTAGATTTTAATTTCACAAACAACTTTGCTATTAATTATGACATTAATCCTCATATAAAAACAACTGCAGCACTATCGGTTTCTAGATTGCAGACTACATCTACAAAATTCGTTTCGCCAGATAACACGCAATTCATTTCAGATATTCCAACAGAAAAAGGAAGTTATGAGAGAAAAGATTATCTGACTAATAAATGGAATGGAAATATTGGAGGGACATATTCAAATGTTTTTAATAATGTTCACTCTGTTACTTACACGTTGCGAGCTTCGGCTTTAGAAACAAGATATGGATCTTATAGTTCTATTTTAAGAGGATTCCCATTAGGAGTTGAAGGCAATCCTAGCTTTGCTTTTGGATTTGAGAAAGATTCAAAACCTGGAAATTACAATGAAATGGTGCGAAGCGTTGATTTAACCAATCAGCTGAATTATGCTTACAATAGAAAATATTTGCTTGATTTAACTCAGACAATTTCCGGAGCAACCAATTTTGGAACAAATAAAAAATATTCACCTTACTATGGTATCGGTATTGGATGGAATATGAACTATGAATTTAACATGAATGTGGATGTCGTGAATATCTTAAAACTTCGTGCAAATTTTGGTCAGACAGGAAATCAAAATCTTGTTGGTTTTGCTTCACATGATATTTATACTTATGATCCTAATACTAATATTTTTGGCGCCGGATTAAACGTTTCGCAATTGGCAAACATCAATTTAGAGCCACAAAAAACAAAAGATTTGTCTTTAGGATTAGACTTGGCAATGTTTAGAAACAGATTGACGGCAACTTTGGGAGCTTACAGACGTAGAACTTCTCCACAAATTGTTGAAATCGATCTTGCGGCTTCAACTGGAGTTACCGCTTATCCTTTAAATATTGGTTATATCACTACTCAAGGTTTAGAGCTTAAAGCCAATTATACTATTATTAATAATGCTAAATCTGATTTTTATTGGGGAGTTGGATTAACAGCGACTACAAATGAAAATGAATTAGGAGGCTTTAATAATGCTTTGGCTTCATTAAATGATGCGGCCAAAAAAACAACCAGTCTGACAAGATTTTATGATGGAGCCAGCACAAATGATCTTTGGGCAGTGCCTTCATTAGGAATTGATCCTGCTACAGGAAGAGAAGTTTTCTTGAAGAAAAATGGAGAAACTACATTTATTTTAGATAAAAATGATGAAAGAATCATGGGTAATTCAAGAGAAATTGCAACAGGTGTTTTTTCTACAAGTGTTAATTACCAAAGCTTCAGTTTAGGAGTATTCATCCGTTACAGTTTTGGAGCAGATCAATTCAACACTGCTTTATATGACAAAGTCGAAAATATCAGCTCAAGTAATATTTTTGATAATCAAGATGCCAGAGCGTTTACAGACCGATGGACAACTCCAGGACAAATCGCACAATTTAAGGCTATAAGCTTAACAAACGAAACACCGATTTCGTCTCGATTTATTCAAAAAGCAGATTATATATCAGGAGAATCGCTTCGCTTAGGATATCGCGTAACCAACAAAGCTTGGCTTAATAAATCAGGATTAGCTGGTTTAGCATTCAATGCTTATGCAAATGAGTTTTTTAGAGTTTCGACTATAAAAGCTGAGCGAGGAATTGAATATCCTTTTTCAAGAATTTATTCTTTAAGCATAAACGTATCATTTTAATACAGAAATTATGAAACAGTATTTAAATAAAATAGCATTAATCATCTTGATTGCATTGTTAGCGACAGGCTGCAGTGATTTCTTGGATGTAACGCCTCAGGATAAAATTTTAGAAAATCAAATATTTGAAAATGAAGCCGGAATGCAGAATGTGCATAACGGACTTTATTTAAGTCTGGTATCTGATGACCTTTACGGAAGACAGCTGACAATGGATGCTGTAGAAATTTTAGGGCAACAATATAATATGACAAACAATACCTCTAAAAGTAAAATAGCATCGTATTCTTATACAGAAAGTCATCCTAAAGGAGTGTTCTCTGATATTTGGGAAACAGGATATAAAACTATTTTGTATGCCAATAAATTTTTAGAAAGCATGGATGAACATGCAGGAATTGTTTCAAAGGAAAAAGCCGATCTTTTAAAAGGAGAAACAATCGGGATTAGAGCAATGCTTCATTTTGATCTGCTTCGTTTATATGGACCAATCTATAAAGTTGATCCTTCGCTTCCTGCAATACCTTATTATGACACTGCCGTTACTGCAAATCAGCCTTTGATTTCTGCAAAAGATGTTGTGGCTAAGATTCTGGCTGATTTGGATAAAGCCTTAGAATTATTAAAAAAAGATCCAATTTTGACTTCAGGAAAATATAATGCTACTACTGATTTTGATGCTAATCCGTATTATTCTGCAAATAGAGGTTTACGAATGAATTATTTGGCAGTAAAATGCCTTAAAGCACGTGTGTTATTATATTCTGGAGATAAAACAGGGGCTTCTGCAGTAGCAAATGAAGTAATTAACTTTACTAAATCGACGACATTTTTTCCATGGACTCCATTTTTAGAAGCCACAAATGCTTCAAATCCAGATCGAATTTTTTCTTCTGAAAACTTTTTCGCTTTAAGTGATTACAGATTGTATACAAAACAAAAAGCTTTATTTGATTATAATCTATCCAATGAAGCTATTTATTCGCCTTTATTGAGCAGATTAACAGCTGTTTTTGAATCAAATGATAATGATTACAGAAGCCTGCCAAGCTGGAAAGTTCCTGCTGTTGGTGGAAAAACGCAAAAAACTTTTTACAAATATGAAGATGTAGAGACAAAAACAAAGCTATTTCGTCTGCAGATTCCTATGATAAGACTTTCAGAAATGTACTTGATAGCTGCAGAAACCGCACCAGTACCAGCCGACGGAATTGCTTTTTTAAATACACTTCGTTTTAATCGCGGTTTAACAAATTTGGCTGCAACGGCAAATGTTACTACAGAAGTTACAAAAGAGTATAAAAAAGAATTTATTGGCGAGGGACAGCTATTCTTTTACTATAAAAGAATAAATAGTGCTACAGTTCCTAATGGCTCAGCAGCTTCTGGAAACATAACTATGGGAGCACTTCAATATGTTGTGCCATTGCCAGACATTGAAGTTAATTTCCAATAATTTTAAACAAAGTATCATGAAAAAAATATTGATTTTAAGCATATTGTTTTTATCATTTTTAGGACTTGCTTCATGCGATCAGGAAGGAATAGAAACATATAGTGGAAGTGACAGCATTTATTTTGCACCTTCTGTTTATGGAATTTCTGACGGTGCAACTATAACAGTAACAGATAGCACAGGGATTACTTTCGCTTTAGACAAGGCTGAAATTGCTGGTAGAATTTATAATATTCCAGTTCGAGTGCAAGGAAAAAGCAGTGATGTGGACCGAAAAGTAAAAATTACCATAGATCCCAAAAGTACTGCCGTATCAGGAACTCATTTTAAAATTCCTGAAAATTTTGTAATTCCTGCAGGAACGGTAGTGAATGATCTGCCAGTAACTGTTTTCAGAACTGCAGACATGAAGAAAAATGGTTTTTTGCTGATTTTAAATTTAGAGGAAAACGAATCGTTTAATACGAATATGAAAAGTAAA
Source organism: Flavobacterium sp. SORGH_AS_0622 (assembly GCF_030818825.1). Taxonomy (NCBI): domain Bacteria; kingdom Pseudomonadati; phylum Bacteroidota; class Flavobacteriia; order Flavobacteriales; family Flavobacteriaceae; genus Flavobacterium; species Flavobacterium sp. SORGH_AS_0622. Next base: position 3,883,439 of record NZ_JAUTAX010000001.1, on the reverse strand, counting down.
GTAATAAATAATCTGACGAATAAAAAAATCAGCTTTATTACTTTCAAACTTTCTTTTGATGATAAATTAACGCAGCCTATCGGATGGTATGCACCATATTTAGGTGTTTTTTCGGCAAAGAAATTCTTCTTGATGTGCGACTTGATTCATTTAGAGCCAGCAATGTTCAATCAGAAATTAGGTTCAGTAGGACTTGCTATTTCTGATATTATGTATTATCAAGCTTTTATGAAACGTTATCTGGCTGACCAAAAAGCATCTGGCAATACTGTTTATGAAGAGGATGGGAAAGAAATGGTCTTTCCTTAAAAATCATTTAGTAAATTTTAAAAATAGAACATTATGTTAAAAAATATAAAGATTCAATTTCTTCTGTCGCTGTTGCTGGTTTTAACTTATAGCTGTGCTGAGGATGAAGGAAATTACAATTATAGTGCAATAAATGAAATACACGCGACTGGTATTGAAGAAGCGTATACGGTTTATACGGGTGATAATTTTAAAATTACGCCTGATTTGAATGAAACTTTAATTGACGTCAACAGTACAGATCGTTACAGCTACGAATGGGTAGCGCTAAATCCTGCTAAACTTTTATTAGAATCACGAACATTGCTTGCAACTACCAAAAATTTGGATGGAGTCATAAAGTTAGCACCAGGAAGTTATAATATCTACTATTTTGTAAAAGATAAAGTTACAGGCGTTACTTGGCAGCAAGAACCTTTTAAGCTAAATGTAGTTTCGGCTATTTATGAAGGCTGGATGGTGATAGGAAATGTAAACGATAAAGCACGTCTCGATATGGTTTCAATTGTGCCAGGTGTTGCACAACCAAGAATTATTACAGATGTTTTAGATGCTTCAGGTTCTGCTTTAAAATTAACTGGCAAAGCTGTAGAGGTTTCTTGTTTTGGAAGCGCCGTTTCTACTACTTCGGCTTATGGGATTTATGTAACTACTACAGAAAATGGTACCGCAAGACTTGATCCAGATTCTTTTGCGTGGACTCAATCACAAAATTTGGCTTATGAAACTTTGGGAGGTTCATTTCCTACCAATTTTGGGGTTGATTTTATGGAAACTCCTGGTGCCGGAGGCGAAAATTTTATTTACAGCAAAGGCGATATATATTATTATTACCGCGCTTTTAATATAAAATACGGTTTGCCTCAAAACATATTAGAGACAGCTACAAAAACTTTTTATGCAGCGCCTTTTATAGCTTCTAATAATGGCTCAAGTGCAGCGCCGGTTTTCTTTAATAATGAGACTAGCAGTTTTGTTCGTTTTAATTATTCAAAAGGAAATTGTTCGGCGATGCCACCTGTCACTGGAACTGCATCAACTTTAGATTGGAATAATACGAACTCCGATTTAATCTACATGACTACTTCTGGATTTAATGGTTATGAAAATTTTGCTGTTCTAAAAAATCGATCAACAGGAAAATACTATTTACTGCGTTTTTCTCGAGGTTTGATTCAAAGTTATTACAAAGAAATTTTGAATGCGCCAGAATTTGACAAAGCAACAAAATTTGCTGTAAGCCCAGATTCAGGGTATTTATTTTATGCAGTTGGTGGTAAAGTGTATGAATATGACAACGGAACACAATCGGCTAAATTGATGATTAATAAAGGTGCTGAAGAAATAACTTATATCGCTTTTAATTCTCTAGCAAAAAATGCTGACAAAAAATTAATTGTGGGCAGTTATGGAACTTCAGGCACATTAGAGCTTTATACAGTTCCTCCGGTAAACGGCGATTTAGTATTAACTGACAAATATGAAGGCTTATGCAAAATTGTCGATGTTGCATACCGCCGAAGATAATTTTAAACTAAAAAAAAACCGGATGAAGCATGAAATTCATTCTTCATTCGGTTCTTAACAATCACACTTTATGAAACGATTTATTAGAATCGCAAGCGCAGTTTTGCTGCTTGCCTGTCCATCTATTGCCTTAAAAGCACAGGCTCAATCTACCGAAGAAAGCTGGGCGCAGGCCAAAAAACAAGCGCAAACAGAGAAGAAATTAATCTTTGTCGATTTGTATTTTACAGGCTGTGCGCCGTGTGCACAAATGGACAAAGAAGTATTTCCAGATCCAAAAGTAGCAGCTGTTTTAAGTGCAGATTTCGTCACTTTCAAGTCTGATATTTTAAAAGAAGAAATTGGTGAAAAATTATGTATGAAATATGGCGTAACTGGTTTTCCAACATTTTTATTTATGAATGCAGATGGAAAAGTAATTGATATTGCCGGCGGATTTCAAAACGTAGAGCAGTTTACAGCCTTGCTTCAAAATGCAAAAGAAGCAGCTAAAAAAGGAATCTTCAAAAAGTACAGCCCAGAAATCCAGGAAAAAGATTATCCTGATTTTTACAAACAAGCTTATTTAGACGGAAAAAGAAATGTGCCGTTTGAGGTTATCGATACGTATTTAAAATCCAAAGATGCTTCTGAAGAGGTTTCTTTTGTGATTATTACCGGATTAAGAGTGGGTAAACAATATGATGATCCATTTCTTTTTGGGAGTAAAAAATTAGCGAATGATTACGGAAAATGGAGTGTTAACAGTCATGTATTTACAATTTTACAGCGCAAGAAAAGAGAGTACGAAAAAAAGAATGATCTAAAAGGATTTACAGAACTAGTAAACGGTTCAAAAGAACTTTATACGCCTGAAGAATTTACAAAATATTCAAGCATTTTATTGAAAGATTTCGGAGTAGAAAAAGTGGTAGTGAAACCGAATACGGCACAAAAGTAACCCGAAATGAAAAAGATATTCCTGCTTTCAATATTGATTTTTAGCTGCAACATTTATGCTCAAAACAGCATTCAGAAATCTATTGAAACTTTCGAAAAAGCCTTTCAGAATAAAAATTATAATGAAATAAAAGATCTTCTGGCGCCACAATTTACTGTTGGCGTTGGAGATTCGTCTTCAAACGAATATTATTTGAATGGTATTTTTAATGCTTTTCCCGTTTTAGATTCTATACAAATTGGGAAGACTGTAACGATTAAAAATGAAACTTTTGCTTTGGTAGATTTTTGTTTTAATGGAAAACAAAAAAAGCCATCTCAAATTGTTTTCAATTCAGAGAACAAAATTTTGTACGTGACTTTTTTTGATGGTTTATACAAAGTCGACCGAAATGCAACAGTAAAACAAGTGGCAAGTATTCCGTTTCAAATTATCGAAAACGGAATCGCCATTAAAATAAAACTAAACAAAGCCGACCGAGAATTTTTAATGCTTCTTGACACAGGCGCCGACGGAATGGCTTTAAATCCAGACAGTGCTTACAAAGCTGGAGTTGTGGTTACGAAAAGTAAATCGGCATCTGTTGTTGGCGGCAGTCAGCAGGTTCAGTATTCCGCAGATAATACTATTTATTTAGGAGATCAGGTTTTAAAAAAACAAGGATTGGTAATTTTTCCAAAGCACGGTGTTTATGACGGCTTATTTGGTGCCAATCTGCTTCGAAATTATATCACTTCTGTCAATTTTGATACCATGACTATTGATTTGTACAACTTCGGAAATTTTAATTATTGGGGAAAAGCAAAGCCGTTGGTTTTTGATTATAAATCGGGACTTCCGGTAGTAAAAATGAATCTGACTTTTGAAGATAAAAAAACAGTCGAAGGCAGTTTCACTTTTGATACTGGAGCAGGTTATGATCTCATTGCTTACGGACCTTTTAATCATAAAAATAATCTCGAAGCAAGTTTAAAAACCGAGTACACATCTGTCAATTACAGTTTAGGAAAACAAACTAAAATTGTTGGCGGCGCCATTCCGAATATTTCTATTAACGGAAACAATTTTTCAAATGTAACCGTGGCACTTCAAGAGTATGACGAAGCCAATAAAAGCTGGGCTTTCGCCGATGGATCTTTGGGAATTGATTTAATAAAACGTTTCAATTTTACAATCGATTTATTACACAAAACCGTGTATTTAGAACCCAATAAAAATTTCAATAAAACACCTTCTTTTTATTTGAGCGGACTCGATTTAGATTTTGATGAAAACCAGAATCTTTTAGTAAAAAGAGTTTTAGATCAGCAAAACGAAGATTTAAAGAAAGTAAAAGTTGGAGCAAAAGTTACTCAGATAAACGATTTCGAAGCCAAAGATTTAGTAAAACCAGAAAATCTAAAAAAGCTGAAAGAAACTAAAGAAAGCAAAGATATTATTATAGAACAAGACGAGCAATCGATGCGAATTTCAATTTAATCTATCAATCAAAAAACAAATATACTATTATGAAAAAACACATTTTTTATTTCATTTTAACCTTCATTACGGTTCAAATGAGTTTTGCTGCAAACCTATCTGAATATGCAGTAATTAAAGGAACGATTTCGATTCCAGATAGTAAAGTAAAAGAAGTTACACTTTACAATGTCGAAGAAGGAAAGCCAGTCGTTGCAGCTACCGCAAAAGTTAATTCGCTGGGGGAGTTTGGCTTTATGACACCAGTTTCAGCTGCTGGCTTTTATTATGTCGATTACGGACAATTTAAAAGCAGAAACCAATTAATTCGTTTGTATTTAGAACCTAAATTGGATATCAATCTTGTTATCAATAAAGAAAATTACGTTTTAAGCGGGAAAAATATCGGACAAAATGCCTTGGTTCAAAAAGCCAATGAAATTTACAACGAATTTGCGCCTTTCGCTAGACTTGGAGGAAATGTAACTTATGTGGAGTTTTATCCTTTTATAGATAAAGGTGTGGCTAAAGCAGAAGAATTTTCGAATTCAATAAAAACGAAAGATGCTAGCTTTAATAAGTTATTAAAATTAGCCGTTGCAACAGATGTTGAAGAATTGACGTATACTTTTTTCAGAATGCCTAGAACTGCATTTCCAGATAAAGATGATCGTCCTGCGGTAATCAAAACTTGGCAGACCGATAAAAAGTTTACAGATCCAGATTTATTAAAATTGCAAAATGGCGTTTCATTAATGTCACATTATTTCTTTTATGTAACAATGAATTCTGGTGGAGGACCAAAACGTCTGGATTTAGCAGAAGCAATTACTCACATTACAGATCCAGCTTTAAAAGATGTTTATCTTCGTGATGCAGTTGCAACATCAAGAATGAAAATTGAAGAATATGAAAAAATTGCACCAAGTATAAAACCTTTTATGATTTCTGATGCAAGTAAAACATTTTTAGTAGAATACGAAAAAGTATTGCATAAAAGCGTAGGTCAAAAAGGATTAGATTTTACGTATAAAGACATTAATGATAAACCGGTTTCGTTTTCAGATTTTAAAGGTAAATTTGTTTACATCGATTTATGGGCAACTTGGTGCGGACCATGTAAGGCTGAGATTCCTCACATGAAAAAAATCGAAGAAGATTATCACGGAAAAAATATTGTTTTTGTAAGCCTTTCATTAGATAAACCAAAAGATGCACAAAAATGGAAAGATTACGTTATTAAAGAACAATTAAAAGGAATTCAGTTAATGGCAGATAAAGATTTTGGTTCAGATGTGGCTAAAAATTACGAGGTAAATGCCATTCCGAGATTCTTATTGTTTGATCCAAAAGGAAACATTATCAATGCAGATGCGTTTCGTCCTTCAAATCCTGAACTAAGAGAACAGCTTGACAAATTATTGAAAAGTTAATAAACCAGCTTTATGAAATACAGCAAAAAAATAGCGATCTTACTGCTCTTCGTTGGATGTTTGTCATTCGCGCAAGCGCAGCATTATAAAGCAAACGATCCAATTGCGGTCAACCAAAAAATAAAAAAAGGAGTGCTGCCAAATGGAATGACGTACTATATTTATCCTACTGAGGTCAATAAAAATACAGCAAGTTATTACATCATTCAAAATGTAGGTTCGATTTTAGAAAACGACCAGCAGAAAGGTTTGGCGCATTTTCTGGAACATATGGCTTTTAACGGAACCAAAAATTTTGAAGGAAAAGGAATCCTGAATACGCTTCAAAAACAAGGTGCTGTTTTCGGCAAAAATATCAATGCGTATACCAGCACAGACGAAACAGTTTACAATTTAGACAATATTCCGTCAAAAGATGGAGGAGTAGTCGATACTTGTTTATTGGTTTTACACGATTGGTCTAATTTTTTATCGCTGACGAATGAAGAAATCGATGCCGAGCGCGGTGTAATTACCGAAGAATGGCGCACGAGACAAAACGCGCGCGCTAGAATTTACAATCAGTTAGCGCCATATTACTACAACAATTCGCTTTACGCAGACCGTATGCCTATTGGCGATATGGAAATCGTTAAAAACTTCAAATATCAAGTTTTAAAAGATTTTTATAAAGATTGGTACCGTCCGGATTTACAGGCAATCGCAATTGTTGGAGATATTAATGCAGATGAAATTGAGGCAAAAATCAAAAAACTTTTTGCAGATATTCCAACACCCGTAAATCCGAAAAAAAGATTTGAAGTTGCTATTCCAGAAAAAGCAGAACCTACTTTTAAACTGGCTCTAGACAAAGAAATTGCAGCATCGAATATCAATTTTATGATTCGTCATAAAGCTGAGAAAGCAAGTGGAACTTATGCCGATTTAGAAAAATCTACACAGCGAAGCATTGCGTTTGGAATTATAAACAATCGTTTGAGCGAAATGGCTCAAAAACAAGAATGTCCTTTTAAAGGAGCGCAAATTGGATATCAAAAATATTCACGTTTGAACGATGTTTTTGTAGTAAGCATAACGCCAAAACCAGATAAACAAGCCGAAGCTTTAACAGCAGTAATGAACGAATGGGTTCGAGCTTATAAATTTGGTTTTTCAAAAGGAGAAATCGAAAGAGCAGTTACAGAAACGATTTCTAGATATGAGAATTATTTAGACAAACTAAACGAGATTTCGCACAAACAAGTAATCGGAATGGTAAAAGATGATTATTTGAACCATGAAGTTATCGCAGATCCTAAAGCAGAATTTGAAATGACGAAAAGCATTTTGAAGAATATTGATACTAAAACGCTTCAGGACGAAATCACTAAATTATACACAAAAGAAAATCGTGTTGTAACAGTAACCGGTGTAGAAGGGGAGGGAAATTTAGCACAAGAAAAAGCTTTTGATATTATTGAGAAAGCTGAAAATGACACTTCGCTACAGGCGTATGTAGATACTTTTGAAGGAAAAACACTTTTAGGAAATCTCAAAATTAATCCAGGAAAAATTGTTTCTGAGAAAAAAGAAACTGCAATCGATGCCACAACTTTTGTACTAAGCAACGGCGTAAAAGTGCATTATAAGTTTGCAGATAAAAACAAAAAACAGATAAACCTGCAAGCAGAAAGTTTGGGCGGTATATCCATGTATAAATCTGAAGACATGCCTTCAGCATATCGTTCTACAAGTCTGGCAATGATGTCTGGCGTTGGTGAACTTTCTAATGTTGATTTAGAAAAGGTTTTAAAAGGAAAAATTGCAAATTCATCTGTAAGTTTAAATTCTGTAAAGGAAACAGTTTCGGGTTCTGCAAATGTTAAAGATATCGAAACGATGATGCAGCTAGTGCATCTGCGTTTTGTACAGCCAAGATTTGATACTAAAATGTACGAACTTTTAAAGCAGAGACTTCAAAACTCTTTAAAAAATAGAGAAAACGACATTAATGCTAAGATGCAGGATAGTCTGTCTAACATTGTTTACGGAAAAAATAACCCTAAAATTCGTCCATTAGATCAAAAATATATCGATGATTTATCTTTTGATAAAATGAAAGCGATTTATACGGATCGCTTTGCAGATGTTTCAAATTTTGATTTTTTTATTGTTGGGGATGTTACAGCAGAAGTTTTAAAACCATTACTAGAAAAATACATCGCAAGTATAAATGGGATTAAACGAAAGGAAAAATTTAATACCGAGATTCCAAAATGGACGTCGAATAAAATTGATAGAGATGTTTTCATAAAAATGGAAACTGCAAAAAGTTCTGTTCGAATCACATTTGTAAAGGACTATGCTTATAATCAGCGAAACAAAATTTTAGCTTCTTTCTTAGGAGATATATTGACTTTGCGTTATACAGAAAGTCTTCGTGAAAAAGAAGGTGGAACTTATGGCGCAGGTGTGGATTCAGGAATTGACAAATTACCAATTTCAAAAGCTAGTCTAGAAATTAACTTTGACTGCGATGCTAATAAAGTAGAGCATTTACTTCCAATTGTTTATCAAGAAATTGATAAAATTAAAAAAGGAGATATTGTAGCTGAGGATTTAGAAAAAACAAAAACAAACTATTTAAAGGAGAAAGAAGACAGCAAAAATTTTAATATGTATAGCAGTTATTTGCTTTACAGTTATTTTATAGATGGCAAGAATATGAATGATCCTAATAATTACGAAAATATTATAAAAGGTATTACAGCAAAAGATATTCAGGACTTTGCGAATTCGTTTTTATACAAAGCCGATTCATATGAAATCGTTTTCAAACCACTACAATAATCTGAAGAGTTTTTATTACTAGAGTTTAATTTGTATTTCCCTATCAATCAATTATTTTGAATTAGTAAGCAATTTAGTTTGAATAGCGGATTTAATAGAGGGTTGTTTTGCTATTCAACCCTCTTTCTAAAGTTTTTACCCATGAAAAAGAATATTTTTTTACTGGGCTTTTTCCTGCTGTTTTCCATATTAGTAAAAGCTCAGATATATAACCCAATAAAATGGAAAACCAGTATTGCGAAAATTTCTGATACTGAATATGAATTGCAGGCAAAAGCCATTATAGAATCGGGCTGGCATTTATACAGTCAGGAAGTTGCAGACGGAGGTCCGCTTCCCACAACTTTTAGTTTCAGCAGGAGTTCAGATTTTCAATTAGTTGATAATGTAAAAGAAGAAAAAGGAAAAAACATTAATGATCCCGTTTTTAAAATGCAGATCAAGTTTTTTGAAAAAGAAGCAGCTTTTACACAACGCATTAAAATACTTTCGTCCAAACCTTTCAAAATTAAAGCTCAAGTGGAGTTTATGGTTTGTAATGATGAAAATTGTCTGCCGCCAAGTTCTGATGAATTAGAATTTACGATTATTCCTTCCGCGAAAGCGAAAACTTTAATAGAAACAACCGTAAAAGAAAATAATAAACCAATTGTTGTTGATTCTTCGGTTTTAGAATTAAAAGAAAAAGCATCAATAGTTTCAAAAGAAATAGTTGAAACGCCAAAAGCAGCAGTAAAAAAAATCCAGCCCAAAACAGCATCAAGAAGCTTGTGGACTATTTTTCTTTTATCATTTTTCTCTGGATTTGCTGCATTGCTGACGCCTTGCGTTTTCCCGATGATCCCAATGACGGTCAGTTTTTTTACCAAACAAAGCAAAACCAAATCGCAGGGAATTAGAAAAGCCATTTTTTACGGAATTTCGATTATTGCCATTTATATTTTTCTAGGCGCCGTTGTAACTTGGGTTTTTGGAGCAGATTCTCTTAATGCGCTTTCTACAAACGTTTGGTTCAATCTGATCTTTTTTGTGCTGTTAATGGTATTTGCCTTTTCATTTTTGGGTGCATTCGAAATTATGCTGCCGAATTCATGGGCAAATAAAGTTGATACGCAAGCAGACAAAGGCGGAATCGTTGGAATATTATTTATGGCTTTGGCTTTGGCAATTGTTTCTTTCTCATGTACAGGACCAATTGTTGGAACGTTATTGGTGGAAGCCGCTTCACGCGGAGGAATCGCACCTTTTGTGGGAATGTTTGGTTTTTCATTGGCTTTGGCTTTACCCTTTACACTATTTGCTGCTTTTCCCGGCTGGCTGAATTCACTTCCAAAATCTGGTGGATGGTTAAATTCGGTAAAAGTGTTTTTGGGATTTTTAGAAATGGCTCTAGCGTTCAAATTTTTATCAAATGCCGATTTGGTTCTGCAGCTGCATTGGCTGGAAAGAGAAGCTTTTTTAGCCATTTGGATTGCCATTTTTGGAACGCTGACTTTTTATTTATTCGGAAAAATTCAGTTACCGCATGATACGCCGAGTTCAAATATCAGCGTTGGAAGACTTGGACTTGGTGTTGTAGTCCTAGCTTTTACCATTTATTTAATTCCCGGAATTTGGGGTGCTCCGCTAAAAATGATCAGCGGTTTTCCGCCGCCAATGCATTACAGCGAAATTCCAAATGGATTGAATAATTCAAGTTCGTCGCAAATAATACAGAATCTTCCAGAAGGAGCAGAGCTTGGGCCCCATAACATTATGGCCTTTACCGATTACGATTTAGGAATGCAGTACGCCAAAAAAATAGGAAAACCAGTTATGATCGACTTTACCGGCCACGCCTGCGTAAACTGCCGAAAAATGGAAGACAATGTCTGGTCTGACGAAAAAGTACAGAAAATTCTAAAAGGCGATGTGGTCTTGATTTCTCTATACGTTGACGACAAGAGAGAATTGACGCAAAACGAGCAGACTACCTCTAAGCTGACAGGGAAAAAGTTAAAATATATTGGTCAAAAATGGAGTGAATTTCAAACACTAACTTACAAAACCAATGCACAGCCTTTTTATGTTTTGGTAAATCATAACGGCGAAAAGCTCAATGAAACTTCAGCCTACAATCCAAATATTCAAGAATATTTAAACTGGCTGCAAAAAGGCGTTTCTAATTTTGAGAAAAGTTCATAAAGAGATTTTTATCTTTAATTTGTAATTATATTGTTGATGAAAGAGACTATCTAAAAGTGATAGTCTTTTTTTTTTATATTTTTTGTTCCGTAGGAACATTTCATCGGTAGAAAATTATTGTTAGCATATTCATCGTTCCATAGGAACGTTTCATTTTGACATTGTTTTTTAACAATTTACCAATTTCAAACGTTCCTACTGAACGTGAATATGACGGGTCATTATTTTGTCTACCAATGGGACATTCCTACGGAATGATGTTAGCTATATAAACGTAAAAAAGCGGTTATCTCAATTTTGAGATAACCGCTTTTTTTAGAATCCTAAGAGAGAGTATTAAGAAAGAACAGCTTCTGGCTGTTTAACGGCTTTTTTAGTAAAGTTTAAAGTCATTTGATCTAAATGCCCGTAGAAAAAAGTATCCAGAACTTCTTGAAAAACAGGATCTGCATTTTCTACCTGAACAAATAAACTCATTGACGAATGCAGTTTTCTTGCACCAAGTTCTCCCAAAATACCTTCTGCTGACTTTTTCTTTAAAGTCAAAAGCAATTTTGAGATTTCAATTAAATGTTTTGCTAAAATCGGATGATTTAAAAATTCAGTTGCTTCTTTAAGATCTGCAACCGCATAATAATCAGAGAGCGCGCTTTTTCCCAATCCTTTTATCTGCGGAAAAATAAACCACATCCAGTGTGTTTCTTTTTTTCCTTTTTTAATCTCAGAAAGAGCAGTCAGATAAAGTTTATTTTGTGCATCTAAAAATCGGGTCAAATCATTTTTTGCGTAGATCATCTCTTGATTATATATTAAATGGTTTATAAATCGGGTTTGTTTAATCGGTAACACTTGTTTAATCTTTTTATTATATTTTATCGAAATTTTCGATTATCAAAAGTAGAATTCCTATCTATTTGGGAGTTATAGAATTATAGCGTGGTGTTATATAATTTCGATAATCTTTAAGTGTAGGAATGTCCTGTTAATTTATTTTTAAAGTTTTAAAAAGAGCTAAATTCTAATGTTATTTTAATGTTCTGCAAAAAAAATGGCGCTAAATTGCGCGCTCCTAAAAATTAGGATGACTGCTCTAAATCACTGAGGTTTTGAACAAAATCGAATGTGATTTTTAGACTGAAAAGTAAATTTAGAGGCAAAAAAGACTTAGAAATATTAAACTGTATTTGGTTAAAGTCTTTCAGGGATTTTATTGGTGATGTAACTTTTATTTTTTAGAAAATGTTGAATAAAATTAAAAATAGCTTTTTTTGCAAATGCCTTCAGGTGTTACTAGTCGGTTATTTTTTAATCAGCAGTTTAAATATCTCCAATAGTTTTGGCAGAATTATAAGCGACAATGCCGAAACTTATACTGTAAAAGGTATTGCATGTAACTTTTTAAAGAAAGTTTTTAAGTGTGACGGAATTCCAGAAGAGTTGGATGATTACGAAACAAAAGACACGAAAACAGCGAAATTAGCCAAAGGAATTCCAGCAATGGAATATTTGATTTCGATAGAATCATCAATGCCTAATTTTTATTTTCACATAGAAACCAAAGGAAAAAACTACATCAATAATCCAATGTTTTCGTTTGGATTTCATGGTAAGATACATTTACCGCCTCCTCGAGTGAACTCATAAATACTTGTTTTTTAGGGATTGGAAGAAAAATCTTGATCTCGAATACGGTTTTTGCCGTATATTTATTCTATGTAATAATCTCGTATTTATACTTACATTCATGACACCATTAAAACGTTTTTATACCTTATTGCAGCTCGATAAGCGCGATGTATATCAAATTATCTTCTATGCTGCTTTTGGAGGGTTAGTAAACCTTTCACTGCCTTTGGGAATCCAGGCTATTATTAATTTTATTCAAAGCGGACAACTCAGCGTTTCTTGGATTGTTCTCGTAGTTTTAGTTACAATTGGAGTTGGTTTTGGCGGTGTTTTAACAATCTTACAGCTTCGTATAGTCGAAAACCTGCAACAGCGAATTTTCGTTCGTTCTTCATTTGAATTTGCATACAGAATGCCTTTAATTAAATTTAAAGAAATGTATTCTGAATATGCGCCCGAAAAAGCCAATCGTTTTTTTGATACCTTAACGGTGCAGAAAGGAACGGCAAAATTACTGCTTGATTTCTGTACAGCATTTCTTCAAGTGGGTCTGGGTATTATTTTACTGGTTCTTTACCATTCTTTCTTTATGGTTATCGGACTTCTTTTCATTGTTATTTTATATGTCATTTTTAAATTTTCTTACAAAGATGGTCTAGAAACCAGTTTGAACGAGTCGAAGTTTAAATATAAAGTAGCAGCATGGCTTCAGGAAATTGCCCGCAATCGAGAAAGTTTCCGCAGAAAAGGTGCTTTTGAATACGCTTTAGACAGAAATGACGGCTATGTGAGTCAATATGTTAACTACCGTGAAAAACACTTTCAGGTAATGAAAAAACAATATATACAGCTGACTATTTTTAAAGTAATTGTTACCGCTGCCTTATTGTCGATCGGTGGTTTTCTGGTAATTCACCACCAAATGAACATAGGGCAGTTCGTAGCAGCTGAAATTGTAATTGTATTATTGATTAACTCAGTTGAGAAAATTATTTTCGGATTAGAATCTTTCTATGATGTTTTGACTTCCCTTGAAAAAATTGGACAGATTACGGATATGGAAATTTCATGCATTCCGCAGACTTCTGATAAAACAGAAAAAGGAATTAATATAGAAACCGAAAGTATCAGTTATAATTATCCAGAACATACCAAAAAATCGCTTAAGAATATTAATTTAAAAATCTCTCAGGGCGAAAAAATTATTCTAACCGGAACAAACGGAGCTGGAAAAAGTACTTTGTTAAGACTTCTTTCCGGAGTTTTGGAGCCAGAAAGCGGTGCCATGTATGTTACCGATAATTATATGAACCGTCTTAACGAAGACACTTACAGAGCTCAGGCAGGAACTTTTTTGCAGGGTGATACACTTTTTGCAGGTACAATACGCGAGAATATTGTTTTCGGAAACGAAACATTAAACAGTGATGATTTAAAATGGGCTTTAGATAATGTTGGTTTGACACCGTATATTAAAACTTTTGAGAACGGACTCGAGAATCAAATTCATCCAGGCGGGCGCGAACTTTCTGCTTCAGATGTTCAAAAGATTCTTTTGGCCAGAAGTATTGTCGGGAAACCGAATATTTTATTCTTAGAAGATCCGGTTGATAAAATGGACGAATTAACTTCGAACAAAATTGTTGATTTTTTACTTTCTGATGAAAACGACTGGACTGTAATTGTAACTTCTAAAAGTGACATTTGGAAAAGCAAGTGCAGCCGTATGATCACGATTGATGACGGAAAAATTATTAACGACATAAAGCTTTAATCATGCTCAATATATCTAAAGATAATAACGTACTTATAACGCCGGGCAAATACAAATCGATTACAAGCGTTGCCCGCAGGCCACATTATAAAATTTTAAATAAAGTCATAATCGGATTCTTGATTTTTCTTATCTGCTGTCTTTTTCTGCCTTGGACACAGAATATATCTGGAAGCGGTTCTGTAACGACTTTAAAACCAGATCAAAGACCGCAGACTGTGCATAATGCTATTGCTGGACGTATTGAAAAATGGTTTGTAAAAGAAGGAGATTATGTAAAAAAAGGAGATACTATTCTTTTTATTTCAGAGATTAAAGAAGATTACCTAGATCCAAATTTGGTTGCAAATACCAAAGAACAAGTTGATGCCAAAAAAATGGCAGCAGAATCGTATAGTGATAAAGTAGGTTCTCTTGATGTTCAGGCACAGTCGCTTACAACAGAAAGACAATTGAAATTGCAGCAGGCGCAGAATAAAATTCGTCAGGCACAACTGAAAATAAAAAGTGACAGTATGGATCTTGTTGCGGTAAGAACACAATTGCGAATTGCAAAAACACAATTTGATCGTTCTACAGCATTAAACAAAGAAGGTTTAAAACCAATGACAGATGTTGAGCAGAAAAGATTAAAACTGCAAGAGTCTGAAGCTTATATTATTACACAGGAAAATAAACTTTTAAGCAGCAGAAACGAACTGATAAACGCCAAAGTTGAAATCAATAGAATTACGGCTGAATATGCTGAAAAAATATCAAAATCAAGAAGTGATAAATTTACAGCATTAAGTACACAGTACGATACAGAAGCTCAGGTAAATAAGCTGGAAAATCAATACACCAATTATAAATTGAGAAATGGTTTATATTACATTACAGCGCCTCAGAGCGGTTATGTCAATCGTGCTTTGCTGGCTGGTCTTGGAGAAACTATTAAAGAAGGAACTCCAGTTGTAAGCATTATGCCGTCTAAATATGATATTGCTGTAGAAACTTACGTAGATCCTATTGATTTACCGCTTGTTCACCGCGGTGCAAAAGTTCGTGTCTGGTTTGACGGATGGCCTAGAATCGTATTTTCTGGATGGCCAGGATTATCATACGGAACTTATGGAGGTAAAGTCGTTGCGATAGAAAACTTTATTAGTCCGAATGGGAAATATAGAATTTTGGTATCGCCAGATGGAGAAGATCGTCACTGGCCAAAAGAATTAAGTATTGGTGCCGGAGCACAAAGTATTGCTTTGCTCGAAACGGTTTCTGTAGGGTATGAAATTTGGCGAAACTTGAATGGTTTCCCGCCAAACTATTATAATTCTGGTGATAAAGAAGAAAAAGGAAAGGAGAAAAAATAAAATGAGAAATCTTGTAAAATTGCTTTCTTTCTTATTTCTGCTGAGTTTTTCTTCGCTTCAAAGTCAAAGCTTTAATGAAGAAGAATTGAGTTTCAGCGAGTTTTTGGGATATGTCAAAAAATACCATCCGCTCGTCAAACAAGCCAATCTTGAAGTAACCAATGCACAGGCGAGATTAATGGCGGCGCGTGGGGGCTTTGATCCAAAAATTGAAGTAGATTACAATAAGAAAGAATTTAAAGGAACCGAATATTATTCCATATTAAACAGCAGTTTCAAAATTCCGACTTGGTACGGAATTGAAGTAAAAGCTGGTTTTGATGATACAGACGGACAATATTACAATCCGCAGAATCGTACACCTGAAGCGGGTTTAACATCGCTCGGAATCAGCGTGGCTTTAGGGCAGGGAATGTTTATTAATCAGCGAATGGCTGATGTGAGAGAAGGAAAACTTCAGGTAAAATTAAGTGATGCCGAACGAAAGCTGAAAGCTATCGCAGTTTTGTACAAAGCGAGTGAAGCTTATTTCGATTGGAGAAGAAGTTACAATGAAGCCGAATTGTATAAAAATTACTTAGGCTTTGCAAGTACGCGTTTTTCTGGTGTTAAAAAATTAATTGAATCTGGAGACTCTCCTGCAATTGACAGCGTTGAAGCTCGAATTACTGTGCGAAACAGAGAATTAAATGTAGAAAATGCAAATCTGAAACTGGCAAAAGCAAAACTTAATCTGGCTAATTATTTGTGGATTGAAAATGTTCCAGTTGAATTAGGAGATTTTGTAAAACCAGAGCAGAATTTAGGTCAGACGATTGAAGAAACTTTAAGAACAGATGCCATGATGGTTGATGTTGAATCACTGGATTCGCATCCGAAAATACAATCTTTAGAAACTAAAATGTCTATTTTGGAAGTGAACAGGCGGTTAAAGGCAAATTCACTGCTTCCTAAAGTAAATGTTGGTTACAATTATATTTCAGAACCTCAATACTGGAATACTTTTAATGCCGATGATTATAAATTTAATATCGATTTTAGTTTTCCTATTTTCTTAAGAAAAGAAAGAGGGAATTTAAAAATGGCTAAAATTAAAATTCAGGATCTGCAGTTCGACATTGGGCAGCAGCGATTGGAACTTAAAAATAAAATAAAAGCACAGCAGACAGAAATCGCTTCTTTACGAAGACAGAAAACCGTAATTGATAATCTTGTTAACGATTATATGACAATGCTGAATTCAGAAGAGAAACTGTTTTCATTTGGAGAAAGTTCCATTTTCTTAATTAATTCTAGAGAAAATAATCTAGTAAGTGCCAAATTATCTCAAATTAGTCTAGAAAATCAGTTTTATCTTTCTAATGCAGAGTTGTACAAAATACTGGCAAATCCAGATTAAAACAAATCAAATATGCAGTTTGCAATGACTGTAGTATATTAATTTTCAGAATTTAAATTCAAAAAAGCTTCAGATTTTTTCTGAAGCTTTTTTATTTAGAGAAATAATACGACCTTTCTCTTTTCATTTCTGAGTTAAAAATTAAAAGAAATAAATTAAACATGAAACAAGCAATTGTAAACGCTGTTGTGCATACCGGTGAAGAAATAATCGAAAATGGTGTCGTTATTATAGAAAACGGAATTATTATTTCGGTGCAAAATGAAATTCCAAGTGATATTGAAAAAATTGATTTAGGAGGCAATCATCTTGCAGCTGGTTTTATAGATATTCAAATCAATGGCGGCGAAAAGTATTATTTCAGCCAGACTCCCAACGAAGAAACCATTCAGGATATTTACGATTCGAGTTTGAAATACGGCACAACACATGTTTTACCTTGTTTGATTTCTTCTTCAAACGAAACAATCTTAAAAGGAATTGAAGCAGTTCGCGATTACATAAAAAAGCATAATAATGGTGTTTTCGGAATGCATTTAGAAGGACCATTTTTAAATCCCTTAAGACGTGGCGCCCACAGTATCGATCAGGTGCGAAAACCAACAAATGAAGAACTTAGGGAAATTATCGAAAAAGGAAAAGATGTAATAAAAGTAATTACAATTGCTCCAGAATGTTTTACAGAAGAACAATTAAATATGCTGATTGAAAGCGGAATTACCATTTCAATCGGGCATTCGACCATAACCCATAAAGAAGCGCAACCTTATTTTGCTAAAGGAATAAATCTGGTAACGCACTTATTTAATGCCATGACACAGTTTGGACATCGTGAACCAGGATTGGTTGGGGCAGTTTTTGAAAATGAAGAAGTTTATGCTCCAGTTATTCTGGACGGCGTACATTGTGATTATGCAGCGGCCAAAGTGGCTTACAAACTTAAAAAAGACAAATTCTTTCTAATCAGCGACGCAACGTTTTTAGGCCGAAAAGTATCCAATTTTAAATGGGACAATTTTGATGCTCATTTAGAAAATGGTTTTTACAGAAATGAAGACGGTAATTTGGCCGGTGCGGCAATATCAATGGCAGAAGCAGTACAAAACGCCTATAATCATCTTGAAGTTTCTGCAGATGAAGCAGTAAAAATGGCGGCTTCAAGAGTTGCAGCAGCAATTGGTCTGCAAGATAAAATCGGAAAAATTAAAGCTGGATTTCCTGCATCTTTTGTAAAATTCAATGCTGATTTATCTACAATCGAAACTTTAGATTTAACGTAAAATACATTTTTTTAAATCTTAAAATATAACTTTTAAGTACTGTAGTGACTGGATAATTTTACTTTTAGTACAATTTAATTTCATACTTTTCTTTCAATCTGTTTGTTTTTAAAAAGCATATTGATAGTTTTGTGTGCATATTTAACCCCCAAACCTACTTACTTAAAATGAGAAAAAAAACTCACTACATTGTACTTGCGTTACTTTCAAGTATAATTTTTGGCTGCAGTGACGATGGAGATTCGTACAAACCAAATTACCTTCCGAGCATTGATGCTACAGCTTTACCCGCAGAAAATCATCCGATGACCATGTTTGCTGATGACGAAGATCCAGCAAGAATGTACGATAAAACAGATCGATGGTTTAGAGTAAATGAGCCGCTGCAGGTGATTCAAAAAGGAAAAGATTCTGTACAGATTTCGCTTTATTCGCCTGTTGGACTTAACGATGTGAAAATTTATGCAAAACTGCCGAATTACGATAAGCGATTTTTGATTTACAGCTTTTCAAAAATTCCTGCTTTTCACCGCTCGTTTCATAAAATACCTTTAACAGATCAGAAAAATGATTATTTGTTAGAAACAGGAAATACGGTAACAATTGACAAAATCGAAGGATTCTCTTCTGGTGCAATTGAATTCTCTGTTGAATCTGAGGATCCATTATTTCAAAAAATCAAAAAGATCAAATCCAATCATTTAGTGCAGTTTAATGATTCGTATCATATTAACGATTTAGGTAAATACCTTCCAATGAATCCGGCTTTGGCAAAAGAAGCAATAACAATGATTATCAATTATTCTTACGCCTTAAGCCATCCGTTATATTACAGCACTTTTACCAATTTTGATAAATACAAGCAAGAGCAGGCTACTTTGGCGGGAACTGCTGTAAATGGGGCATTGAATTGGCACGGAAATGCTGAAGATGTAGACGGAGTTTACGATTATATTTCAAAAGAAGAAATTGAAAAAATATATTGGAATTATCTAGATAAAAGGACGCTTTGGATGGCAATGGTTGGAGGTGATTCTGCCTGGGGTGGAGGAAATCTGGCATCACAGTGGGAATCTGGATACGTTACCGGACATTGGTTAGGAGAAATGTCAGTTTGGTCGCATGAGTATTCGCATCATATTGGTTTCAGCCACAGCAGTAATTTGGCCAATAGCGGAGAAGGCGGCGGACAGCAGGAAATGCTGACTCATTTTTATAAATATTTGATTTATTTAAATGACCTTCCTTTTACAGATCCAGAGGTTTTACAAACTTATACAAAGACAAAATACCTTAACGGAACGTACAAAAAACCAGTATTTACCATTAATCCAAAGAATCCATTTTTGCTGAAATATAAAGGCGAAGGAAAATGGAATTAAAATATAAAATAGATATGAAACATATTTTGACCTTAATTCTTGTACTTTGCTTTTTTACCAATTGCAGCAAAGACGATATTGAATCTAAAAATTACGATTACTATTATCCAACAGAACAAGCGACTCTAACCGCAGAAAATATTCCTGGAAGCACAGAAGCATTTGATCCTAAAGGAATAGCCGTTTCAAAAGATAAATTATACGTTGTTAATGGAAACGTTTTGGAGGTTTTTGATGCTGTTACTTTTACTCATATCAAATCCATTAAAGAATATGTAAAAGGAACAACTACAATTCCGTTAACGAGTTTGACTTCTGTTGCGGTTGACAATGGCCGTATTTATGTTGGAAGTACAGAATCGAGATTATTTGTTTTTGATGAGACCACAAATGCGGGAATCAGTACTGTTGGAAACGGACAATGGTGGAAGACTTTTGTACACGTTTTTGGCGTAGTTGTAAAAGATGGATTGGTATTCGTAAAAGAAAAAGAAAAGTCTATTAAAGTATTTGAAACCTCTCAGATTACAGAAACAAGCGATTGGGATTTACAGCCTCTTGCAAAATTAAACACATTAAATGGTTATACAGAGGTATATTCAATGGATGTGTATGGCGGTAATCTTGTGGTAGCAGGAAGAGATGCAAAAAGCTATTTGTACTATAACATTGCCAATATTAAAGCAAATGCGGCAACATCTTTAACAACTCCAATCGAGCCTCAGAAAACACAATTTATAGATATAAAACCAATTGCTGTGTCTTTCAGCAAAGATTGGGCAGTAACTTCAGAAAATGTTGGAAGTGCTTCTTATTTAAGATTATACCCAAAAGAAGATTTTATCAAACAAAATTATAAAGCAGTTGTAAACGCTTCAGATATTTTGGGACAGAATTCATTTGGAACTATTGTTGGAACGGCACAGCTTAATGATTTTATTTTTTTATCGGACAATACCAATAAGAAAATCAGAATTATAAAATTGAATAAATCTACTATTGCAGAACAGAATAATTAGGATTTAAATTCCAAAATAAAAACTCTAAATCAAAAATTTCAAATTCTAAATTCCAAATTCCAATTCACTCTGGAATTTGGAATTTGGAATTTTTTATTTTGAAAAAGTCTACTATATTGATAGGCTAATAAAAGTTTTGATAATTTTTACAGTAAAATTGAAAATAACTATTTAAATTTGCAGCAGCAATGAAAAATAGTAACCAGAATATGAAGAATTATTATAGCTGCAGTATGATGTGCTGTGATGCTGTTATGAATCTTATTGATCTGGCTTATATATAAATGATATTATTTGTTTCGAAAAAGCCTTTCATAACTATTTGAAAGGCTTTTTTTGATTTTAAAACGTAATTAGAGAATGATTGAATTAAAAAATGTAACCAAAACATTTCATCAGAAAGACAGAATAGTAGCTGCTTTGTCTGATGTCTCGCTTAGAGTTCCTCCAGGGAAGATTTTTGGTGTAATTGGAACTTCTGGTGCTGGAAAAAGTACTTTAATTCGCTGTGTGAATTTATTAGAAAGACCAACTTCTGGAGAAATTATAGTAGACGGCAAAGCGCTTATGCAGTTATCAAATTCGGAATTGGCGATTGAAAGAAGACAAATCGGAATGATTTTTCAGCATTTTAATCTGCTTTCGTCACGAACTGTTTTTGAAAATGTTGCTTTTCCGCTGGAATTAGCTGGAACTTCAAAAACGGAAATTAAAATGCGTGTTTTAGAACTGCTTCAATTAGTTGGTTTAGCAGAAAAAGCAAATGATTATCCTGCAAGTCTTTCGGGAGGACAAAAACAAAGAGTTGCAATTGCAAGAACTTTAGCCAATAATCCAAAAGTGCTTTTGTGTGATGAAGCTACAAGCGCGCTCGATCCTGCAACTACAAGATCTATTTTAAATTTATTGAAAGACATTAACAAACGTCTAAATATTACTGTTTTATTGATAACGCACCAAATGGAAGTTGTAAAATCTATTTGTGATGAAGTTGCGGTAATCAGTCACGGGAAACTAATAGAGCAGGGAAGTGTTGGAGAAATCTTTGCCGATCCGAAACATGAATTGACTAGAGAGTTTATTTCATCTTCTTTACATATTGATATCCCATCCGTTTATCAGGAAAAATTAAAACAAGAAGATGACGGAACTTTGAATCCGTTGTTGAAATTAGAAATGACTGGAAAATCGGTAAACGAACCTGTTATTTCTGAAGTTTCAAGACTTTTTGATACTGATTTTAAAATTGTCAGTGCACAAATGGATCAGGCAGGCGATGTAAATTTTGGTGTAATGCTGATTGAATTATCAGGAAAGCGTGAAAATTATAGTGCCGCGATTCAATATTTTAATTCAAAACATATTAAAACAGAAATTATAGGTTATGTCTGATTCCATTATAGAATTATTGTTAAAAGGAACATGGGAAACCATTGTTATGACTTTTGTATCGGGATTTTTCGGTTTTTTACTGGGGCTTCCAACAGGAATTTTACTTTTTCTTACTCGTAAAAATCAAATTTTAGAACAGCCTGCTTTAAACAGGACATTATCTGTTTTAGTAAATATTTTTCGTTCGATTCCATTCATTATTTTAATCGTTTGGATGATTCCGTTTACACGCGCCCTTGTAGGAACTTCAATTGGTGTTAGTGCGGCATTAGTACCGTTAAGTATAGGAGCGGCTCCATTTATCGCCAGATTAGTCGAAAACAGTTTGTTAAGTCTTCCTTCAGGATTAATTGAAGCGGCAAGAGCTTTAGGAGCAACTCCTCTTCAAATAGTTTACAAAGTATTACTTCCAGAGGCTTTACCTTCATTAATAAACGCTGCATCGATTACGTTAATCACGCTTGTAGGTTATTCTGCAATGGGCGGCGCTGTTGGTGCGGGCGGACTTGGACAAGTGGGCTATCAGTACGGATATATTGGTTATGATGCTGTTACAATGAATTCGGTTTTGGCATTACTGGTAATATTAGTATTCCTGATTCAGTTTGCAGGAGACAGATTATCAAAACGATTTGATCACAGATAATTATCAATTAAAAAATTAGAATTAAAAATTTAAAAATAGAATTGTCATGAAAATAAATTTCTTGAAAACAGCCGGAATTTTAGCTTTAGCTCTTGTTGTAGCAAATTGCGGAAAAAGCAAAAACAATGATCCGCATTTTATAAAAGTTGGTGTGGCTTCCGGCCCAGAATTAAAAGTAGCCGAAGCAGCTAAAAAAGTAGCAAAAGAAAAATACGGTTTAGAAGTGGAATTGGTTTCTTTTAACGATTATGTTATTCCAAACGAAGCTTTAAGCCAAGGAGATATTGATGCGAATGCTTTTCAGCACAAACCATATTTAGACGAACAATCTAAACAACGCGGTTACAAATTGGCAATTATCGGAAAAACATTTGTTTACCCAATTGCAGCTTATTCTAAAAAAATAAAAAGTCTTTCAGAATTGAAAAACGAAAGCACAATCATTATTCCGAATGATCCAACAAACGGCGGACGTTCTTTATTGCTTTTGCAGAAAAACGGTCTTTTGAAATTAAAAGACGGCGTTGGTTTACTTCCTAAAGTTACAGACATCGTTAGTAATCCTAAAAACTTGAAAATTTTAGAATTAGAAGCACCGCAATTGCCTCGTGCTTTAGACGACGAAAATGTTTCTATCGCTATCATCAACAATACTTTTGCTTCTGCAGCAGGATTGGTTCCTTCTCGCGATGCTTTATTTGTTGAAGATAAAGAATCACCTTATGTAAATTTAGTGGTAAGCCGTGAAGACAATAAAAACGAAGAAAAAGTAAAACAGTTTTTACAAGCGTTTCAATCTGCTGAAGTAGAAAAAGCTGCCGAGCAGGAATTTAAAGGTGGAGCTGTTAAAGGCTGGTAATTAATTGTTAATTATGAATTATTAATTATGAATTATTAATTATGAATTATGATTTCGCCCATAACTCATAATTTATAGCATAACTCATAACTTTATAAAATAACGGGTTGATTTTGTAACGTTTATAGATTATTCCTTATTTAATTTAGGGAGATATTTCTAAAACAATAATCATGAGATCAATTTGGACAGGTTCGGTAAGTTTTGGTTTAATTAATATTCCAATTAAAATGTTTTCGGCGGTTGAGGAAAGCAGTCTTGATATGGATATGCTGGATAAAAAAGACCATGCAAATATCAAGTTTAAGCGTGTGAATGAAAGTACGGGCAAAGAAGTCGATTTTGCTGATATTGTCAAAGGATATAAAATTGACGATAAATATGTCATTTTAGACGATTCAGATTTTGAAGCCGCAGATGCCATCAAAACGAAAACTATTGACATTGAAAGCTTTGTTCTTGAGAAAGAAATTCAAAGTATTTATTACGAACAGCCATATTATCTTGAACCAGACAAAGGTGCAATGAATGCTTACGGACTACTTCGCGACGCGCTTCAGGCTTCAGGAAAAGTCGGGGTAACACGTTTTGTTTTAAGAAATAAAGAAAGCCTTGCGATTTTAAAACCTTATAAAGATGTAATTGTTTTAAATCGAATTCGGTTTGAACAAGAAATTAGAAGTACAAGTGAATTAAAATTACCGCCAATGTCGAAAAAATCTACAAAAGAAATGGATATGGCCGAAAAACTTATTGATCAGCTTACTGAGAAATTTGATATTACAGGATTTAAAGACGAATATACTGCCAAACTTTTGGACATTATTAAAAAGAAAGCCAAAGGAAAACCACAAAAAGCTTCTCCAAAACTTAAAGTCGTGCACAAACAAAGTGACGACTTAATGGAAATGCTGAAAGCAAGTCTGGAAACTAAAAAGAAAAAATCATCTTAGCTGTTTTGTTTTTCTTCCAGCTTTAAAATAATCTTTTTAATATTGGCTCCTTTTGATAAAATAGGTTTCCACAAATCACCTTTTTTCTCAAAACGGCCCAATACATTTTTGATGGTAAACTGTGAAGGATGCAGTTTTTCTGTGACTTCACTCCATTCTAAAGGTGTAGAAACTGTAGCGCCAGGTTTTGGACGAACAGAATACGGCGCAGCCAAAGTTTGCCCGCGGCGGTTTTGCAGAAAATCTATATATAATTTGTTTTTTCTTTTCTTGATGCTTCTTTCAATAGAAGTAATTTTAGGAAGTCTTGCATGAACTTCTTTCGCAATTAATTCGGCTAAAATTTTAATTGAATCATAATCGTACTGCGCTCCAAGCGGAATATAAATATGAAGTCCAGTAGCGCCAGAAGTTTTGCAAAGACATTCCGTTTCCAATTCATCCATCACTTCTTTTACCACTAATGCTGTTTGTACCACTAATGGGAAATCATTTTCTGTGGCAGGATCTAAATCGATTACCAGCCAGTCTGGATTTTGAATATGTTTTATAGTCGAGTTCCACGGATTCATTTCTATACAGCCAAGATTTGCCATATACAAAAGCGTTTCTTTATCGTTACAAATCAAATAATTCACATCGGCATCATTTGATTCAGAGAATATTTTTTTGGTTTTCAGCCATTTTGGCGTTTTGTCCAAATCAATATCTTTTTGATAAAAACTAGGAGAATCAATTCCGTTTGGAAAACGATTCATAGATTCTGGTCGGTCTTTTAAATACGGCAGCATAAGTGGTGCCACTTCATTATAATATTGAACGACATCGCCTTTTGTGATTCCGTCTTTAGGAAAATAGATTTTATTTTGGTTGGTTAAATGCAAAGTCGTTTTACCAATTTTCAAATCATAATCATTTTCAGTTTTATGTTCTTTTAAATCTTCCATTGCAGTTGTATTATCATTGGTTATTTTATTCTCTTTGATATTGCCAATGAAATTTACTTCGCTGGCTTTTTTGTCTATTCTCAATCCTAAATAAACCGGATGTCTTAAATTTTTGTCTTGCGTCCATTCAGAATATTTTACCTGACAAACCACTTTGGGCTTAACCCATTGAATTTTGTCGCGTAAAGGTACTTTTTCCTTAAGTGGTGACTTATCAATAAAAAGAGGCTGTAATTTGGTATAAAGTTCTTTTAAAACCGATTCAGTAAAACCGGTGCCGCATTTTCCAATATATTGCAGTTCTTTTCCGTTGTACTGCCCCAGCAAAATTGCACCAAAATATTTTCTGGAATTTTTAGGTTCTGTAACTCCAATAATGATAGCTTCTTCTTCGTTAGAAATTTTAATTTTCAGCCAATTATTACTTCTGTTTCCTGCGGAATATGAGCTGTCTGCCTTTTTAGCAATAATGCCTTCGCTGTTACTTTTTCTGGCATTTTCAAATTGTTTTATTCCATCGCCGATTGTATGTTCAGAATAAAAAATATTCGAAAAATCATATTTATTAAATAAGATTTTAAGCAGTTCTTTTCGGTCAAGAAGAGATAAGTCGGTTATTGAATTTCCGTCTAAATTCAATAAATCAAAAACATAATATTTTAAATTGCCAATGCCGGTTTTAAGATAATTTTGAAGCATTTGAAAGTCTGCACGTCCAGCATCATTTTCAACTACAACTTCGCCATCGAGAATAACAGTATGATCTATTTTTTTTAATTCTTCTGCAATTGGTTTAAAATTAGTATCAAACGAAATTTTATTTCTACTAAATAATTCTACACTTGGCGGATTGACTACAGCAATTGTACGATAACCGTCATATTTGTTTTCGAAAATCCACTCTTCATCGTCAAAAGGTTTTTCAGTTATATTGGCAAGCATAGGTTTTAAGAATCCTGCTTCGGCAGTTTTTGCTTTAGGCTTTTTTTTTACGGCACTTTTAGTTTTACTTTTTTCTTCCGATTTAGAAATTAACTTTTCAGATCTCTTTTCTAATTCATCCAAAGTTCTTTTAGAAATCACGGATTTATCATTTTCTAAAATATCAGAATCAGAAGCGTATTTGTCGTGTTTTTTAATCAACAGCCAGGCATTTTCCTGCTTTCCATGAAGTTTTACCAGAGAAAATTCGCCTTTAAGTTTTTTTCCTTTTAGGATAAAACTCAAACGCCCTTTTTTAAGATCGGCCAGTAATTGTTTTTCATCAGATGCTGTTTTTTCATCAGAAGTATAAGTTCCATTATCCCATACAATCACATTTCCTGCCCCATAATTTCCTTCCGGAATAGTGCCTTCAAAATCTTTATAACTATAAGGATGATCTTCAACCATCATAGCAAGACGTTTTACTTCAGGATCCATTGACGGTCCTTTTGGAACTGCCCAGCTTTTTAAAACACCATTCATTTCTAACCTAAAATCATAATGCAAATGTGATGCGGCGTGTTTCTGCACCACAAAAATTAACTTGTCAGCCGATTTTTCGATTTCTCCTTTGGGCTCACGTGTTTGTTTAAAATCCCTTTTTTGGTTGTATTTAGAAAGTGACATAAGTTTTCTTAGATTATCAGGGTTAACATAATAGCATAAAGTGCAGTCGCAACAATAGCAAAAATTATATGGGCAAAGAACAGCTGAATATAATAACCTCTAAAATCAATTGGGGGTTGATGATGGGTCATTTTAAAAATGATTATCCAGCTGATTATGCCAATTATACCGCTGATAGCGCCTAAGATAAGAGCAGTTAACGGTGTAATTGGTGCAATATTCTTTACCCAAATGGTGTGATATCCAACTACAAACAAAAAACCAATTGCATAATGCAATATCCATCCCCAATTTATTTTTGCTTGTGTTGAAAGTTCAATTTTCATTTTGTCAATAGCGTAACTCAAGAGTACCGGCTCTTTATACAATTCCCTGAAATTTTTAGACATTGCATAACTAAACCATGTCATGGCAGATGTTGCCGCAATAGATACTAATAATAGTTGTAAAATAGTATAAAGCATGATATAGGTGATTTAGAGACTAATTGATACCAAAGTTAGTTTCCAAATACCTTTTCTGCTTATAGGATTAGAATTACAAATTACATAATTGTCAGTATATGAGATACTTGTTCAAATTAGTTGTTGGAAGAAACTGTAGCTTCCAGACTTGTGCTTAATATTGTTACGGCTTTTTCCATTTCTTCTGGCTCCAAATTTCCAAATCCTAAACGGGTTGCAGTAAGATCTTTGGTTTGGTACAAAATGGTTTTCGGAAGGAATAATCCGTTTGTAGAGCATTCTTTCTGAAATTTTATGAGGTTAAAATCAGGAAGCCATTCTACCCAAATGGCTAAACCTCTCGGCGGCACTTTAAATTTAATTTTGCCTTTTAGTTTTTCGTTAAGTAATGAAACAAAATAGTCTCTGCGCTCTTTGTAGATTTTTTTATTTTTTTTAGAAAGCCGATGCACTTCGCCTTCAGTAATCCATTCGGTTAAAACCTGTTCTTTAATAACATCAATTCCGGGTTCGAGAATGTTTTGATGTTTTTCAAGTTCCTTAATAAATTCAGAAGGAGCAGCAACAAATCCGTAGCTAAATCCCGAAGGAAGCGATTTTCCAAAAGATCCTATATAAACCACACGCTGGTTAGAATCAAATGCTGCCAACGGTAAAACAGGATTGTTATCATAATGAAAATCAAAGTCATAATCATCTTCGAGAATCACAAATCCATACTGATTCGCCAATTCCAAAACTTCAATTCTCTTTTTAGCACTCAGTAAAATTGTCGTCGGATAATGATAATTGGAAGTAAGATACAAAACTCTGATGGTAGAAGTTTCACAGATTTCTTTTAATCGTTTGGTGTCAATTCCGTCTTCATTTACTGGAATAGAAATAATGTGAGCTCCCGTATTGGTCAAAGTCATATTGGACATGTAATAGCTGGGAGAAGCCACCACAACTTTATCTCCAGGACTTATGAGCACTTTTGTAACCAGATACAAGCTTATTTCGTGACTGCTGGTTGTAAGCAGGTTTGAAGTCGAAATTCTAATTCCCCTCGTAAGATTTAAATAATTGGAAAAATGGGTTTTAAAATTTAAATGCGATCGCAGCTCGATTTGTTCGTATGTTTTAGAAGTTTTTCGTCTCTTTAATTTAGAAACATAAAGTCTTGCCAGAACATCTGTTTGTACCAATCGCAAATCTGGCATTCCGTCATTAAATTGATAAGGCAGATTACTAATTTCTGTTGGATTTTCAAGAATCGTAGAACGCTGAAATGTAAAACCAGTATCTAATTCAGATTGATTTTGGTCTTTTACAACAGTATATTCAATTTGTTTTTTTTGTTTTTGCTGTGATAAAATAAATGTTCCTTTATTCGGAAGCGTTTCAATCCATCCCTGCGATTCCAGATCCTGAAAAGCTTTAATTAATGTATTGCGATTGACTGCCAATACTTTGCAGAGTATTCTTGTGCCGGGAAGTTTTGTTCCTTCGGGAAGAAAACCAGTTTGTATGGCTTTGATAAATTCAAAAACAATCTGAAGATAAAGCGCTGTATTTTCTTCTGGCTTAAGCTGAATAAAGCTTTTAAAAGGAATTTCAACCGGACTATCCATAATTACAAAACTGGTATGCTTGATTAGTACGGCAAGATACTACTTTTGCCAAAAAAACATTAACCAAATGAAAAAAATCTATTTTGCTGTTTTTACAGTAATTTGTACCAATTTTTACGCGCAGACCAAAAAAGATTCCATCAATAATATGGAGGAAGTTATAATTAATGAAAACCGTTTTAGTACCCCAATTTCTAAACAAAATAGAAATGTGTATGTTATAACAAGTGAAACCATTAAGAAACTTCCAGGAAGAACGCTTCAGGAAGTATTACAGTATGCAAACGGAGTTGATATTAGACAAAGAGGTCCGTTTGGAACTCAAGCCGATATTAGTGTAGATGGCGGAAGTTTTGAACAGACGGTTGTTTTGCTAAATGGAGCAAAAGTAATCGATTCGCAAACCGCTCATAATATGCTAAATCTGCCTCTTCCGGTAGAAGCAATCGAAAGAATAGAAGTAGTGCGTGGACCAGCTGCGAGAGTTTTTGGAATTAACAGTTTAACGGGAGCAATTAATATTGTAACTAAAAAACCAACAGATTCTGGATTTTTGGTAAGTACTTATGCGGGTTCTAATTTTGAAAAAGATACTCAAGATACTGGAGACACTTTTTACGGAACAGGTGTGCAGGCAGGAGCCGTTTTAGGTAAAGAAAAACAACAGCATTTAATTTTTGCTTCGCACGATAAAAGTAACGGTTACCGTTATAATACCGCATTTGAAAACAATAAAATTTTCTACCAAGGAAATGTACAGATCAATGATTCTAATGAAATTTTAGGTTCGGCAGGTTACATCAAAAACGGCTTTGGAGCAAACGGATTTTATGCAGCGCCTGGAGATCGAAATTCTACCGAAATAGTGCAGACTACATTTGCCAATATCCAGTCGAAACATGCTATTACAGAAAATTGGAAAATTATGCCGAGAGTAACTTACCGCTATAATTATGATGATTACCGTTACTTAGGAAACTCAAATTTGAATGTTGGAAGAAGTCAGCATTATACTAATTCTATTGCTGGAGAATTGAATTCGACAGTTAAATTGTCTAAAGGCGAAATTGGTTTTGGCGCAGAATTTAGAAATGAAAATATTCATTCTACTAATATTGGCGATCACGACCGTGAGAATGTTGGAATCTATGCCGAATACAGAACAAGTTTTACAGAAAAACTAGACGTAAATTTAGGAACTTATTTAAATTATAATTCTGATTATAAATGGCAGGTTTATCCTGGAATTGATGCTAGTTATGCCATTACAGATGCATTTAAAATCATTGGAAATGTTGGAACAAGCCAGAGAATTCCATCGTTTACAGATTTATATTTAAAGCAGACAGGAAATATTGGTAACGCCGATTTAGATTCAGAGAATGCTTTTCAAAGTGAAATTGGTTTTAAATACAATAAAAGAGCTTTAAGTTTCAATGCCAATTATTTTTACAGAAAAATAAACAATTACATCGATTGGATGCGTAACTTAACCACTCAGCCTTGGCAGAGCCAAAACACCGGTGATTTAAAAACAAACGGAATTAATTTGCGAGGTAATTACAGATTTGATTTTTCTAAAGATTCAAGATTGAATATTCTTTTAGCATATACTTATTTAGATTCTCAATTTGAAAGTTCTCGTACCGAAGTATATTCTAAGTATCTTATTTCTTCGTTGAAACATCAAATAACAAATACGATCGATTATCAATACAGAGATTTTTCAGTATTGTTTGCAACTCGCTTTGACGAAAGAATTACTGGACCTTCTTATTGGGTAAATGATTTTAGAATAAGTCAGACTATTCAAAAATTTACAATCTTTTTAGATGCGCAGAATATATTTAATGCCACTTATTATGAAGTAGGAGCGGTGCCTCTCCCTTCAAGATGGTTTACTTTGGGAGTAAAATTGGTTACTTTTTAGTTTTAAAAGCCTGTAAATCGAAATTTACAGGCTTTTTTATTGCTAATCAAACCAATTGCGGTTATATAAAATTCAATAGAAATATTGTAAAATAAACTGCTTTATAAGTAGTTACTTAGCTTTTGTAAATATTAAAACGTTTATTATGAAAGCATTATTAAAATTAAAAGTCATACTTTTTGTAGTTGTAATTGGATTGCTGTTTTCTTGTAAAAAGAATGACGGCTACAGCGATCAAATAGAAACTTCCAGTGTTCCGCTTGACACAACGGAAACAAAACAAGTTTCTGATACTGCCACTACATCAACTAATATTGTTACTACTCAAACGCCAACATCTGCAAATGGTAATACAGATTCTTTAAGTACAGCCGGCAGAGGAAGCGGGCCCGGAGAAAGTGCACAAGATGGGTCTACCTACACGCCTTCAAAAGGAGTGCAAAAAGACAGTGTTAAACTGCAGACGGAAAGTGCTAAAAAAAGAAAGAATAAATAATTTATTCGGTCAGAAAAGTTAAAAACTCATTTCAAAACGAAATGAGTTTTTTTATGGAGTAAAGAATTTAAAGCTATTGTATTAGGAATTACTGTTCTAAAAATAAAAATTAATTGAAATTTATTTTAGGACTAAATAATTGTTTTCCAGAGTGTTTTAAAGGGTTTTGAGCAACTCTTAAAATAAAATTTTAAAAAATATTACTAAATACTACTAATTTGATAGAATTAGTATGTATATTTGTATCACAGAAAATTTCTGAATGATACTTATCCAGAAAGACCGAGGGAATAGGCCCATTGACGTCTTAGCAACCTGTTACCGAATAAGGTGCTAAATCCTTCCACTGTGGTGGACAGATAAGAAAGATTTCCTCCAAATCTGAATAAGATCATATTTTTAAACTTTTATTTTTTTAAAATGAAAACCGAATCAATCTTATACTCAGGTTACGAACTTTTGAATTTAATTTTCGAAGAAAATAGTCTTGCTTTTTTCCGAATGTGAAGACATTAAATTCTCCCAATATTTTTATTAAACAGCATTTTCTAGAAGCCTTTGTGACTTTGGCCTAGAATTCTTTTGTCCAATCTTAAACTAAAAATCAAAATAAAATGAAAAAAATACTATTAGGCTTTGCGCTACTTTTTGGCTTTACGCAATCTCAGGCACAGGAAAATAATTTACAACTAAAAGGAACTGTTGTAGATACAGTTGTCAATTATGTTTATCTGCAAAAGTTTCATAATAAAATGTTTACCACAATTGATTCGGTAAAAGTAAAAGACGGAAATTTTAGTTTCAAAACTAAAGTGAAAACGCCAGAACTATATGGTTTAAGTGTGAATACAGAAAGCAGTCCTTTGTATATTTTTCTTGAAAAAAGCCCGATTACAGTAAAATTAAGTCCGAAGAAATATTACAGTAATTCTGTAGTCGAAGGTTCTGCTTCTCAAGATTTATTTGAAACTTACAAAAAATCAAAAGATGTAGAAATCAGTAAATTCATTACAGAAAATCCTAATTCAATTGTTTCTGCTTATGTATTGTACAGAAATTGGTCTTACAGATTATCGCCAGAACAAATAAGACAAAATATTGCCTTGCTTGATAAAACCCAGCAAAATACTACTTACGTAAAAGAACTAAAAGATCTTGCCCTTGTTTTGGACGGATTAGCAGTTGGGAAAAAAGCTCCAGATTTTACTGCCAATGATCCTGAGGGAAAACCAATCCGCTTTTATGAAAATTTA
Source organism: Flavobacterium sp. SORGH_AS_0622 (assembly GCF_030818825.1). Taxonomy (NCBI): domain Bacteria; kingdom Pseudomonadati; phylum Bacteroidota; class Flavobacteriia; order Flavobacteriales; family Flavobacteriaceae; genus Flavobacterium; species Flavobacterium sp. SORGH_AS_0622. Next base: position 3,850,760 of record NZ_JAUTAX010000001.1, on the reverse strand, counting down.
AAAGGTTACACTTTAGTCGATTTTTGGGCTTCGTGGTGCGGTCCATGCCGAAGAGAAAATCCAAATATCGTAGCCGCTTATAAAGAATTTCACGATAAGGGATTTAATATTGTTGGAATCTCTTTGGATAAAAAGAAAGAAAACTGGATCAAAGGAATTCAGGATGATAATCTAACCTGGCTGCACGTTTCCGATTTACTTTTTTGGAACAGCGCCGTTGCGAAATTATATGGAATAAGAGCGATTCCTGGAAATTATTTAGTGGATTCGAACGGAATAATCGTAGCCAAAAATCTTCAAGGCGAAGAATTACAGTCTACACTTAAATCGCTTTTAGAGAAAAAAATATGAACGTTTTAAAAACGTAGAGTCAAGTCAAAATGCTTTGCTCACCAAAAAATTAAAGTTCATCAATAAAAAATTTAGTTAATTTAAAATGATCAGGAAATGAATGCTATTGAGACAGAAACACAGCCAATTGAATTAGAATGTTACTTCTCTAAATTTAGAGAAAATACAGTAGGTATAAATCATATTTATAAATCGGTATATGGAAAGCAGAATCTGCTTTACGCCGACTGGGTTGCCAGCGGAAGATTATACAATCCGATCGAAGATATTATGCTTAATAAAATAGGCCCGATGATTGCCAATACGCATTCGCTTTCAAGTCAGACCGGAAAAACGTCTACTTACGCGTATCAACATGCCAGAGATATTATTAAAAAGTCAGTTAACGCAAATGAATCTGATGTTTTAATCACAACAGGAACCGGAATGACTGCTGCTTTATCGAAGCTGCAAAGAATCATGGGACTGCGAACGAGTAATGAAGCAGATAAGCCAGTAGTTTTTATCACACATATGGAACATCATTCGAATCAGGTTTCCTGGTACGAAACAAATGCCGAAGTTGTGATTCTTCCCGCAGATGAAAATAATTTGGTCGATCCTAAAATTCTTTCGGAAGAAATTAAAAAATATGCCGGCAGAAGTTTAAAAATTGGTTCGTTCACAGCTTGCTCGAACGTTACTGGAATTATTACGCCTTATCATGAATTGGCTAAAATCATGCATCAAAACGGTGGACTTTGCTTTGTAGATTTTGCAGCTTCGGCACCTTATGTTAAAATCAACATGCATCCAAAAGATCCAGAGCAGCAGTTAGATGCTGTTTTCTTTTCGCCTCATAAATTTCTTGGCGGACCAGGAACATGCGGTATTTTGGTTTTTAATGAGAAATTATACAAATCAGATTTTCCGGATAATCCAGGCGGTGGAAATGTAAAATGGACCAATCCGCTGGGTAAATATTGTTATAGCGAGGTCATAGAAGTTAGAGAAGATGGTGGGACACCAGGCTTTCTACAAGTAATAAGAACTGCCTTAGCTTTAGAATTAAAAGATAAAATGGGAGTTTCAAACATTAAAAACAGAGAAAAAGAACTGCTTGATCTTTGTTTTTCAAGACTTCAAAAAATAAAAGGTTTGTCCATTCTAGGAGACCTTACAACAGAACGAATTGGCTGTGTTTCTTTTGTCATCGAAGATATTCACTATAACTTAATCGTAAGACTTTTAAATGACCGTTTCGGCATTCAGGTTCGCGGCGGGTGGTCTTGTGCGAGTACATATGCGCATTATCTTTTCAATATAAATGAAAAAAAATCGGCAGAACTTACTAATGAATTATTAGAAAGAAACCAGACCAATAAACCAGGATGGGTTCGTTTGTCACTGCATCCGATTATGACAAACGATGAGGTTACATTTATATGCGATGCAATTGAGCAGATCGCTTTGCATTATAAAAAATGGAAGAAAGATTATGTCTATAATTCGGTTTCAAATGAATTTGAAAATCCAGAAATAAAAGAAACAATTTCAGAAGAAGTAAATGAATGGTTTAAACTGGAATAAGATATTCTATTACTATCACAGATTAAAGCTAACAAGTTTTTTTTAAACCTGTTAGCTTTAGTGTTAGATATTATAAAAGTAATTAGAAGTATAGTATTCTAAGAAGATCAGTAGAGGAAAATATGTTTTCGTTTGTTGCAGCGTGTAAGTAAAATATCTCAAAAAGTGTTTATATTTGAATGATTCTATTCTTTAAAGAATATTTAAAATTTCAATTTAATTCAACTCTGTATGAAGCTATTTTTTCTCAAGACAATGCTTTTTTTAATGTTCTTAAGTTTTTTTTCCTGTAATACTAAAAACGAAAAACCTGAGCCAAAACCTTATAAGGCTGGTGTGATTTTGTCTTTTGATGATGCGTACGTAGATGAGTGGGCTGAAGCTGATGCCGCTTTGAAAAAATATTCTTGGAAAGCAACTTTCAATGTCTGCAGAATAGATTCTATTGGAGAACCTCAAATTAAAAAACTTCTTCAAATGCAGAAAGAAGGGCATGAAATTGCTGGCCACGGTTATCATCATTATAATGCTGTGAAATTTGTACAAAAAAACGGAATAGACGAGTATATGAAGCAGGAAATAGAACCAATGATTGCTTCGATGAAAAAGAAATCTTTTAATGTTACTTCTTTTGCCTATCCTTACGGCGAAAGGTCTCAAGAACTTGATAAGGCTTTATCAAGCAAATTTAAAATTATTAGAGGCAGGGCATTTGGAGGTGAAGTTCCTGAAAAGCAGGACAGTTATTTTAATAATTCAAAAATTGTATTTGCATTCGATATCGATAACAGCCATATTCATTTTAGTATTCCATATCTTTTGGAGTTATTAGATTACGCGAAGAAAAATGATAAGATCTTGATTTTATGCAGTCACAAACCAGTTAAAAATGTAACCGAAAATTATCAGACCAAAATCGAAACCTTAGAATTTGTCTGTAAGTACATGAAACTTAACGGACTTAAATTTTACACTTTATCAGATTTAGATAATTTACTTCCTGAAGAATAATAGATTTTAAAGATAAGCTTGATCAGTTTTTATTTATTATTACTTTGAGTTTATATTGTTGCAAAAAACAATCTTCAAATTTAATATTGTTGCAAATTATAACTTGCAACATCTTTGTAAAACAAATGGCGTTTTAAATTTATAATTTAGTATAGAAATAATTTACTTCTTAGTTCCTAAAAGAAATTTTATGGAATTATTTTCTTCTCTTAGAGACTGTTAATCATAGATTAAAAGTGTAAAAATTTATATTTTAAATTCTAAATTATGACTGTGCCTGAAGAATTATACAATATCAAATTTGCGGAATATTTTGAATCTATGAAAGTTCTCTACTTAACAAATGATAAGTTTAGAACCATCTGTGATGATTATTGCAGTAATGTTGTCAATGCACAGGTTTATAAGAAACGGTTTGAAAAAAATTTTCGACGTAAGCTGGAATGTGAAAATTTATCAAAAGAACTAGAAGAAGAAATATTGTTTTTTATGATAAGAAGCACAGATGAATCTTAAAAATTGAGACTCTATTTCAATCAATTTTTTACATATACTTTTTAAAAATTTTATAAAAAACATTTCCTAGATATTTAAGTTTTCGGCAGCAGAATGCTTTTTAAGAGTTTTATTTAGGATTTAGCTTTCTATATTGTTTAAATTTGGAATTCCCAATAGAATTTTTAAAAATGATACCACGATTATTTTTTTTATGGCTTTTTTTGCTTCCCCTTACTATTTATTCACAGTCAACACAAGAACTGATAGATAGTGTAAATACTACTAACAATCATCAGAAAAAAGTAGAACTGTGTCGCAAAATTGCTTTAAGATTACAAAAAACAGATTGGGAAAGAGCTATAAAATACATAGAACTGGCTGAGACTGAAGCTAAAAAAACAAAAGAATCTGAACTTACCTTGGCTGGTGTTTATATTACATCAGGCAAAATGTATTCTGCGAGAGAGGTATTAGATGTTGCCCTTCAGTATTATTTAAAAGCCTATGATATCTACAAAAAAAATGGCAACCTTGAAGAAGCATCCAAATTAGAAAACAATCTTGCGATTATCTATGCACAAGGGAAAAATAAAGAAAAAGCACTGCAATGTTTCTTAAACGTATATCGTTTTCAAAAGTCAAAAAATGATGCTGTAAAACTGGTCAAAATTTTAAATAATATTGGGACTTTATATCTCAGTCGAAATTTAGATTCTTCATTGCATTATTTTCATAAAGCCGAAGGACTAAATAAAAGTTTAAAAAATGATGATCTAAAGGTTTACGTATTCACTAATCTTGCAAGAGCATATGTTTTGAAAAAAAATAAGACACAAGCTGATGAGTATTTTGACAAAGCTTTTTCTTTATTGAGCAATCGTGTTGATAATTTACTGCAGGCTTTTGTATATCAGTCTTTTTCTCAATATAATTTAAAAGAAAAAAACTATGATACCGTAATTGTAAACGCAAAGAAAGGTTTAGAATTATGCAGCGAAAATGTATATAGTTCTTCTGGTTTAGACCTCAATAAAATGCTTTATGAAGTTTATGTAATTAAGAAGGATTATAAAAATGCTGTTTATTATTTTCAGAAATATAATGCCATTAAGGATAGTATAAATATTGAAGAAAAGACAGTAAACATTGAAAGAATAAAGCTGGAACAGGATTACAAAGCCAGAACCCAGATAAAGATGCTTATTGAGCAAAAAAAGCGATTTAAATATTATGTAGTTGGTTTAATATTGGTTATCGGGATATTGATTTTAATTATTTTACTGATAAAATACCGCAACAAGAATATTAAAAATCAGCTCGAAAAAGAGAAATTAAAGACAAAAATGCAAGCCTTAAACGAAAGTTTGGAAGCCAAAAAAAAGGTTCTCATAGGAAAGGCAATGGCAGAAATACATCGTACAGACAGCATTAACGAAATCCTGACGGATCTTAAACAGATTAAACTCAAAACTGTTAATAAAGAAATGCAGCAGGCTATTGATATAGTTTTAAAGCGTCTTGAGAAGAATTTGAATACAGACATCTGGAAAGAATTTGAAATAAGTTTTGAGCAGGTTCATAAATCTTTTTTCGACAAATTAACGGAGGATTATCCTTCTCTTACTCCAAAAGATCGAAGATTATGTGCACTTTTATATCTGGATTTAACCACAAAAGAAATCTCTCAAATTACAGGACAATCCTTTAAATCTATCGAAAATGCCCGAACGAGACTGCGTAAAAAGTTTGATTTAACCAACGAAAAGGTAAATCTCTCCACTTATCTCAATACAATTTAACGTATTTAACATCATAAAATAAACCAAGCTAATGATCTGATTTAGTTTGGTTTATTTTTTTTTGAGTGCTTTCTGGGTGGAACTTTTCTGCCTCAGAGTGTTTTTGCAATAGTCCTTTTTTGCATAAACACATAATCTCCATTCTACATTTACCAAATCGATTAGCGCGCAGATCGAAGTAAATAAATTAGAATGAATAGGAAGAAAAAAGATATCCCTCCTAAAAGTTTAGAACAACTCTTAGAAGAAACAGAAACAAAAAAGAAAACCCTTTTAAAAATTCTAGAAAAAATAACAAAAGAAAATCCTAAAGATCAAACTCCGAATTGATTTTTAGAAACTGCTTTTATGGTTTTGCTATGAGCCATCGAAGCACAATATTTATTAACCAAGCATACTATATTATTAATTTTTAAATTTAAAACGAATGAACCAAATTTACTTTAAAACCAAGTATTTGTTTGTTTTGTTAGGTTTCTTTGTCTGTTCCGTAGGAATGGCTCAGTCACCTGTTCCCAACAAACTAAAGGGCAATGCAGTAATGGCATTAGGATCACCAACTTTAAGCAGGACAAAAGATAAGGTTTCTAAAAATGCCAGTGATTCATATTCAAGTCAGAATAATGATGCTGCAAATCTTCTCACTCAAAAAGAAGAAAAAATAAACGGAATAGAACTTTCTGATGCTGAAACTGAAGCAGTAAAGAAGAAGGAACAGGAAAGCCAAAAATTATACGGACAAAATCTAAGTAGTACGGTACAAAAAACAAATCCGCAGGATTCAGTTAGTACAAAGGTTAAGTCTTTTGCAAAAACTGCAAACGTAACGGCTAAAAATATATTTGAGGTTAAAAAAGGCGATTTTGATTTAGCTGCGTCCGATAAAATGCAGGTAAAATCAGTTTCTGATACTCATGGGAGAACAGTAGTTACGTATCAGCAAATGCATAACTCGGTTCCTGTTGAAGGAGCAATTTATAAGGTGAGAGAAAATAAAACTAAAATTGATGCATTTGGTGCAACGGCTAAGAAATTAACGGTAAGCAGCAATTATAAAATAAATGCAGCGACAGCTTTAGACAATGCGCTTAAAGCCGTAAATGCACAGCAATATATTTGGGAGAGTAAAAAATTAGGTTCTTTAGTTAATAAAAACATTAGCACAAAACCACAGGGGGAGCTGGTTTATGTTGGACCTAATTTTTCTTCTGAATTAAAAGAATATTACCTGGCTTGGAAATTTAATATTTATGCGACAAATCCGCAATCAAGTCATACCATTTATGTAGATGCAAATACAGGAAAAATAGTTTTAAACCTTGATTTAAGTCGTGATGCTGCTTTTGGAGATCAGAGTTTAGGAAAAGGTAAATCAAGATATGCTGGAGAAGTAGTTTTTAATACCAAACAATATGCTGACGGATACAGACTAGAAGGTCTGCAAGGTAAATATAAAGTACCAATGGTTACTTGGAATATGAACCATGCCGAGCATGCTGCAGATGAGGTAATCACAGAATTTGTTGATGAAGATAATATTTGGAATGAACTGCATAACAAAGATCACGATGAGGTTGCTATGGATATTCATTGGGGTATGCAGAAAACCATAGAATATTATGGTGAAAGGTTTAATCGAAATAGTATCGATGATAAAGGAATGACCATTATTGGTCTTGCGCATTTAGGCACTAATGTCGAAAATGCTTCATGGACTGGCGGATGGGCACAATTTGGAGATGGTTATGGTACGCCGTATGTTGGTTTAGGAATTACAGCCCACGAATTAACTCACGGTGTAACAGGTTTAACCGCCGACTTAATTTATCAAGGAGAATCGGGAGCGATGAATGAATCTTTCAGTGATATCTTTGGTACGTGTGTTGAATTTTATGTTGGAAAAGACAAAAAAGAAGATATTTGGATGCTTGGAAGTGAGTTGTACACTCATGGCAGTATGAGAAATATGGGTAACCCAAAAGCGCAGGGTCAGCCTGATACGTATGGAGGAATAAATTGGATAAGTCCAACAAATGTTAGTTACGATAATGGCGGCGTGCACATTAACAGCGGTATCACGAATTATTGGTTTTACCTTTTAAGCGAAGGTGGTCAAGGTGTAAATGACCTTAATAATAGTTATGATGTTAAAGCTATTGGTCTGACTAAAGCAGAAAAAATTGCCTACATAACACTAACAGAGTATTTATCGCCTTCTTCAAACTTTAGCGATATGCGTCAGGCAACCTTAATGGTTACAGAAGATTTATACGGAATAGGTTCTGAAGAATACAAACAAGTTAGTAATGCCTGGTACGCAATTGGTATTGGAACTGCTTATGCAGATAAACAAATAGCACTTGTTTCTGTTGAAAATCCTGTGGCATCCTGTGGTTCTTTAAAAGGAGATGAGCCTTTTTATATTAAATTTAAAAATACAGGCTCAACTGTAATTAAAGCAAATGAGGTTTTAAATTATAAGTTGAGATTAATGGTGCCAGGTTTTGGCGGCAGATTGAATGAAATTTACGGCAGTAATGGCGTTATTAATTTTGATAAAGATTTGGCATCTGGTGAAGAAACGATTGTAAAAATTCAGGAAAAACTTCCTTACTTAATAAGCACGACTAAATTAAACTATGTAGAAGTTAAATTTGATTTTGCTCCAGTTACAGAATTTGGCGCAAAAGATGGAATTTCTTTTACTACAAGTTTTATGGTTGTTCCAGAGCAAAAAGATTTTGATCTTAAAGTAGTAGGATTAAATCTTCCGGAATATACCGGCACTTCGCTGTCAGCAAATCATGCACTAACAGCAACGATCTATAATGTGGGCTGTAAAGATATACCAGCAGGATCTCAATTAAAAGTGGGATATGCAGATACAGCTTCTGGAAATCAAACCATCTGGAAAGATATAACGTTAAGCACTGCATTTAAAGGAAATACAGAAATGACAATTCCTTTTGATGGAACAATTGATTTATCAGCAGCAGGTCTGCATACTTATGAAGCTTTTGTATCATACAGCCAAGATCCTGTAGCGGCTAATAATAGTGCTATAAGTGCTTCGTACAGCGGTATTATTACTCAGTTTCCTTACAATCAAAATTTTGAAAGAACACCGGGAGGCTGGTATTCAAAATCACTGGCTACCAATCAAAAATTTATTTGGCAGGCATCTTCTTATTCATTTAGAGATACAAAATCGAAATATTTGTGGGCTACTGAAAACCTTGCAAATGCTTCTGAAAGAATGGCTTTGAATGCTGATTTTACATTACAATCGCCAGTATTCGATTTTAGTAATGTTGCCTCTCCGTATGTTGAGTTTGATATTATTTCATTGTTTCACAATGGATATGATGGATTAGTGGTAGAATATTCTGAAGATAATCAAAACTGGAAAAAAGTTACCGGTATCGATTATCCTTCAACTTTACATATTTATGATGATGGTGTATTGTCAGGCCCATGGTTTACTGGAATTAATAATGATTTTAGTAAAAAGCCAATTGGTATTCGCTTAAGTGAACTTGCAGGTAAAAAAGGAGCGATTCGTTTTCGTGTTGCTACAGATGATTATAATGACGGATTCTTAGGAGCCTTTATAGATAATATTCATCTAGATAATGCACCTTATGACTTGGTGCTTTTAGATGCAAAAATAGATGCTGGAAGTTGTAAAATTGACAATACTAATACAACAATAACTACTAAAATCATCAATAATTTTGCGACAAAAGCAGAGCAGGTAAATGTTGCCGTAAAAATTCTTGATAATTTACAAAATGAAGTTTATTCAAAAACAGAAAAAGTGGCATTGGCATTTACTAAGTATAGAGATACCATAACGTACGCTATTCCGAATATTGATTTAAAAAGCATTGGTACTAATACCATTAAAGTTTCTGTATTTCCTGATGATATGACTCAGGATATCAAGCCAGAAAATAATACTTACACTTTTGATTACGATAATTGGAACAATGAAGATGAGAAAATAGCGGTGCTGCCTTATACAATGGATTTTGAAGATGCAGCTGGATATAAAGGATGGAGAACTTTTGAAAACAAAGGTGCTGCAGGCTGGAAACTCGGAACATACTTAGATTTAAGGTCTCCAAGTTTTTACCTAACAGAGCATACAAAATTTATGGCCAGTAACGATGATATTTGTAACTGCGACGCTGCAAATGATATGTTGACTTCTCCTGTGCTGGATTTGAGCAATTACAAAGAAGCACACTTGACATTTGATGCCTTTGGAGATGGCGCTGGAATTTCTGACGGATATGTAAAAGTAAGTACAGATGGTGGTAAAACCTGGGAACAGGCATTTAAAATGTATTACATTAATAACTGGATAGAATATCACGTAGATTTAACTCCGTATGCAGGAAAACCTTGTGTTATTGTAGCATTCCAGCACGATGATAATGGGTTATTTGCTAATGGTTTTGCAGTAGATAATATTAAGATTACAGAGAAATCAGAATATGTACAGTTATCTGATTTAAGTGTACCTGAAATTGTTTACGAAGATGTACCTTCTCACCAATTTTTTATTGGGGCAAGAAATGTATTTTATAAAAAAGTAGAAAAAGCTTCGATAGAATATCAAATTACCCAAAATGGTAAAGCTGTCGGTGAACCAATTGTTTTAGAACGAAATGATCAGATCCTACAGTATCAAACAATTGTTTACACATTAGATGGTCTTCCGAAGTTGGAACCAGGAAATTACGAAATCAATGTAAAAGTAATTACAAACGGCCAGCCAAAAGCTGAAGCGGCAACTCTTACAAAATCTTTTCAGGTTGTGGCTAAGGCACCGACTCTAGATATTGAAACTTTTTCAAGTGTAGCTCAGGGTTCAATATTTGGAACAAATGGTTACACTTCAAATCAAAGTGATGATAATTATCCGTGGAGAGCTGTTCCAAAGCCAGATAATACAAATCTGACACTGCCGAAAAAAGATCATACAGGAGATACTTTAGGAACAATGCTTTACAATCAGCTTGAATATTATGCAATTAATGGAGAAATGGTTTCGCCAATGTATAAGTTATCTGAAAATGCAACTTCTTTAGAATTTTACTATGCAATGCAATGTAATTATAGGAACTCATTCAGCATAGATATTAAAACGCAAGGTGGTGGATGGACAGAAATATGGAAAGACGCTAAACAAGGAACTTATTCAGATACTGATTGGCAAAGAGGAGCAGTAAACGTAAGTAAATATGCAGGAAAATCTGTAATGCTTCGACTTAGACATGCTAAAGAAGGCGGATACTCTTATATGGTTTTAGATGATTTAAAAATAATCAGCGAACCTGTTTTAGATGTATCTGTGCAAATAATGTCACCAAAAGATATATGCGGCGGTTCTGAATTTAAAGTAAAGCTGACAAATGAAGGACAAATTGCAATTCCTGCAAATAGTATTCAATTAGATGTGGAATATATCAATACAAATGAAACTATTTCAGAAGCTATTGAATCAGGAATTCCAGTTGGCGAAAGCGTAGAATATATTTTAAAGAAACAGCCTAAACTTGATAACAGCGGAGATTCTCATGTGTTTAATGTTATCGCCAAATTGGAAAATGACGGTATTGCACAAAACAATAAAGTCGAAAATTATCTTTATCAAGGAACAACATCAGATTTTAAAATATTTGATAGTCCAGTAATTCATGGATATGCAGGCAAAAGCTTATATATTGATGCCCAAACTAATTTTAATTCAGATAAATTAAAAGTTGCTTCATACAAATGGAGTACAGGTGAAAGTACTAATGGTATCGAAATAAATAAAGCTGGAGATTACTCTGTAACGATAACAACCAAAAACGGATGTACGCTTACAGAAAAGATTACGGCAACATTTGATACTTTCGAATCTGACTTAGTTAGTGGAGCTGTCTGCGGTCCAGAAGTTGTTTTAAATCCTGGAAATTATAAATCATACGAATGGTTTGATGGTTCAACAGAGCCAACTTACAAGACAACAGAAAGCGGCGATTATTTTGTAACGGTTTATAATGAAAATGGAATTGGTAAAACTTTTAGTACTACGATTTCAATTTTGGAGAACAACATTGTACCAGAAATTCAGGTTGTGGGAGAGAAGAAATTAACAACTTCGGTTGAAGGAACATCTTACCAATGGTTTTTAAATGAAAGACCAATACCAAACGCAACTGAAAAATCTATAATTACAATTTGGGAAGGAAATTACAGCCTTCAAGTAACAAATAATAATGGATGTAATAGTATGTCAGCACCATTTGATTCAAAAGGTATGCTTGTTGGAAAAATAACAAATCCTTTTAGAGTATTCCCTAATCCAGCTGTTGATAATGTAAACCTATTTTTAGCTGAAAAGATTGATGGGCAGGCAGAAATCAAAATGTATGCAATGGATGGTAAAGCTGTATGGAGTAAAACGTATTCAAGTATTCCATCAAATGTAAATCTAAGCGGATTAACTTCTGGAGTTTATGTTTTAGAGTGCGCTGTACAAGGCAAGAAATACACAGCTAAGGTTATTAAAAAATAACAAATTAAGATAGAAATACGGCAGCTTTCCTTTTTGAGAGCTGCCATTCTTAAACAAATATTATCTATGAAAAAATATATGCTTATATGCACACTCTTTTTAGGTGTGACTGTTATGGCTCAAACTGAAAAAGTCAAGCTCGGTGTAAAAGCGGGTTTAAATTTAGCAAATCTTACTTTTGATGAAAGTGAATTGAATTCATCAAGCAAAACGGGATTTACTGCAGGATTAATGGTCGAAATTCCAGTGGCGAAAAACTTTTCAATTCAACCAGAATTATTGTACAGCCAGCAGGGAACAAAAATCTCCTTTTCTGATCAGGATGTAACCAATTCCAATTATAAAAGCACAATAGACTTAAACTATTTGAATATTCCTGTAATGCTAAAATATTATGTGCTAAAAGGATTAAGTGTGCAGGCAGGACCTCAAATAGGAATACTTCTAAAAGCTAATAATGAATATCACGATAATTTTTTAGGTTACGACAATCATGAAAATTTAGATTTGAAAAAATACTCAACAGGTATTGATACTTCTGTAAACTTTGGATTGGGTTATCAATATAAAGATAAGTTTTACACAGACCTACGATATAATCTATCATATTCTAATGTTTTTAAAGAAAGTGATGTCAGTTATGTTATCAATAATGACATGAAGAATAGAGTTTTCCAAATAACGATTGGTTATTTTTTTAAATAACGTGAATTAGTAAAAAGCGGTTTAATTAAGTACATAAAAAAAGCCTGTAAACAAATAGTTTACAGGCTTTTTTGTGGAGTCGCCGGGAATCGAACCCGGGTCCAAACAAGCAACTAAAGAGCTTTCTACACGCTTATTTCCTGATTAGATTTTCGATGTTAAGCTAGGCCAGAAACAGCCACCGAACACTTATCTTCTTAATTTTCGAAACCCACCCGAAGCTCATGGGTATCTAGGTTTATTTTTACGGTTCTCCTTGACGGAACGCCACAAACCAAGGCTTTCCAGGAGAATCCAGCTTCTCTACCTTGTAGAGACGTGGCGCAATCTTACTATGATTCGGATTATGCAGCTAAAGCGTAATTATTTTCGCCGTGTAAAAGTTCGAGATCTTATATTTACGAGCAAGGTCTCAATGCTCGACGTGCTTACTGTTCAATTCGACTTGCTGTCAAAACCAGTCGACCCCAAAAATAGGATTGCAAATTTATGCTATTTGAAATTACTTTATGCTAAAATTTTCAGAAAAATTTTCTTATTCTTCGTCTTTAAAATTAAAAGGATAATCTCCAAAAATCGGCGCTAATTTGCGAACTGCATAAGTGTTTCTTGTCATCTTATTGGAAAGCGCAATTATGGTAACTCCTTCTTTCATTAAAGTAATATACGACGAAGTATTGCCATGCCACCAGCCATTATGAAAGTAAAAATTCTGACCAGTTTCCCAATTAATCATTCTAATTCCAAGACCGTAATTTTTAGTCCCTTTACGTTCGTTGCTATAGCCTGTATAAACTTGTTTCAATAATTCAGGTTTTAAAAAGTCAGGTGATTGTCTCGCGCGGTCAAATTTTAAAAGATCTCGTGCCGTTGAAAATACATTTTTGTCTCCGTACACATTATCCAAATAATCGAAACCAATTTCTACACCGTTTCCTTTGTAAGAAGGAACAATTTTCTTTCTGTCCTTATCATCGTCAAAAACATAAGTATGCGTCATTCCTAATGGTTTAAAAATCATCTGAGACATCGCCTCTTTATAACTTAAACCAGTAATTTTCTCAATAATAAGAGCCAGCATTGCATAATTGGTATTGCAATAACTAAAACGTGTTCCAGTTTTAGATTCCAAACCAATGTCTTTTGTTGCTAAAATATTCAGAATGTCTTTGTTTGTTAATTGATTATGTCTATCCCAAACAGATTTATCTCTATCTGTAAAATAAGCATAATTACGCATTCCAGTACGATGACTTAAAAGCATTCTGATTGTGCAGTCTTCGTATGGAAATGTCTTTAAAATAGTATTTACCTTCTGGTCTAAATCAATTTTACCTGCATTTACGAGTTTTAAAACCGCTGTAGCTGTCAAAACTTTACTGACAGAAGCAATTTGTACAGGTGTTTCTGGAGTTATTTTAGTACCTTCATTTTTATTAGCAAACCCATTATATCTTTCAAAAATAATCTGGCCGTTTCTTGCCACTAAAAAACTGCCATTCATAGTATTATTAGGCCAGTTTTTATTGTAAAAATGATTAATTCTACCAACAACCGAATTTTTATAGGTCTGTGAAATTTTCTTTTCAGCACCTAACGGCTTCATTTTAGGTAATGTATCTTCGACTGTAGGAGTAGTATCTGTTTGTGTATTTTTGTTTTTACCACATGAACTCAAAACTAGAACTGAGAAAAGTATTTGTGGTATCTTTGTTTTTTTAAGGAAAATCATTTGCATCGTTCTTTAAAAACAAATATATCGAATTCAATTTTGTTGTTTTCTCAATTTATACAGTTTAATTTATTCTTTTTAACATAATTTTAAGAGTTGTAAATTTTATTTGTTTGTTTTTCAGCTTGTAACGTTTTTGAAGCATTCTAAATAGTATTTTGGAAACAAAAATTTAACTAAATTTGTTATATTTGAAACAAATACAGTATAAAAAGTTATATTATTGAATATTAAAATCATTTATAAATGAAGTTTGGAATCATAAAAGAAAGAAAAAATCCACCAGATAGAAGAGTTGTATTTTCTCCAAATGAACTCACAAGATTAAAGCAGCTTTATCATGATGCTTCTGTAAAAGTAGAAAGTTCGGATATTAGAATATTTTCTGATGAGGATTATAAAAATATGGGAATCACCGTTACTGAAGATGTTTCAGATTGTGATGTTTTATTTGGTGTGAAAGAAGTTCCTGTCGAAGATTTGATTCCAAACAAAGCCTATTTCTTTTTTTCTCATACGATTAAAAAACAACCTCACAATAGAAAATTATTGCAGGCAATCTTAGAAAAAAATATTGATTTGTATGACCACGAAACCATTGTTGACGAACATGACCGCCGTTTAATTGGTTTTGGACGTTATGCTGGAATGGTTGGTGTTTATAACGGAATTCGTGCTTTCGGAATTAAATTCGAGTTATTTAAGTTACCAAAAGCTGAAACACTTTCAGGAAAAGAAGCTTTGATAATGCACTTAAAACGTATTACAATGCCGGCCTTAAAATTTGTAATTACTGGGACTGGAAAGGTTGGGAGCGGCGCTAAAGAAATTTTGGATGCTATAAAAGTAAAAGAAATTACGGTTGATAATTATTTGACGAAAAAATATGCGCAGGCAGTGTATGTGCAGCTTGATGTTTTGGAATATAACAAAAGAAAAGACGGACAGGTTTTAGATTTTAATGATTTTGTGAATCATCCAGAAGAATATGAATCTGATTTTGAAAGATTCACCAAAGTGTCTGATATTTACTTTGCAGGACATTTTTATGCCAGTAATGCACCAATGATTTTAACTAAAGAAATGCTGAATGCCAGCGATTGTAAGTTAAAAGTCGTGGCAGATATTTCCTGCGATGTAAATGGACCGATTGCGAGTACAGTTCGTTCTTCGACAATTGCAGAACCTTTGTACGGATATTTTCCTTTAGAAGATAAAGAAGTTGATTTCTTCCATCCCGCAGCAGTTGCTGTTATGGCAGTAGATAATCTTCCATGCGAAATTCCAAAAGATGCCAGCGAAGGTTTTGGAGAACAATTTATGGAACACGTAATTCCTGCTTTCTTCAACGGTGATAAAGACGGAATTCTAAAAAGAGCCAAAATCACAGAAAACGGTAAATTAACAGAGAGATTCAGTTACTTACAAGATTATGTCGACGGAAAATGATTTTTTAATTGTGAATGGTGAATGGTGAATGGTGAATTGTGAATGATTAATGGTTAATTGTGAATTATAAAAGGTTAAAAAAAAAAGGATTTCTCAATTTGAGAAATCCTTTTTTTTTTAAATAATAGTTACCATCAACCATCAACCATCAACCATCAACCATCAACCATCAACCATCAACCATCAACCATCAACCATCAACCATCAACCATCAACCATCAACCATCAACCATCAACCATCACCATCAACCATCAACCATCAAAAATTTAAACCATCTCCTCAGGTTTTACCCAAGCATCAAAATCTTCTGGAGTTACGTAGCCTAAACGAACTGCTTCATCTTTTAGAGTAGTTCCGTTTTTGTGTGCGGTTTGTGCGATTTCGGCAGCTTTGTAGTAACCGATTTTAGTATTTAAGGCCGTAACCAGCATCAATGAATTGTCTACTAATTCTTTAATGCGTTTGTGATTCGGTTCGATACCTTGTGCACAATGTTCGTCAAAAGAAACACAAGCGTCGCCTAATAATTGTGCCGATTGTAAAAAGTTAGCTGCCATAACAGGTTTGAAAACGTTCAATTCATAATGTCCCTGCATTCCTCCAACGGCAATTGCCATATCATTTCCGATAACTTGTGCGCAAACCATTGTAAGGGCTTCACATTGCGTAGGATTTACTTTTCCAGGCATAATAGAAGAACCTGGCTCATTTTCAGGGATATGGATTTCTCCAATTCCAGAACGTGGACCAGAAGCTAACATTCTTATATCATTCGCAATTTTATTTAAAGAAACGGCTAATTGTTTTAAAGCTCCGTGAGTTTCAACAATTGCATCGTGTGCAGCAAGAGCTTCAAATTTGTTTTCTGCTGTTACAAACGGATGATTCGTAAATTGTGCAATGTATTCTGCAACTTTTACATCATAACCTTTTGGGGTGTTTAGTCCTGTTCCAACCGCAGTTCCGCCCAATGCAATTTCAGATAAGTGCGATAAAGTATTTTTTAGGGCTTTTAAGCCAAAAGCTAATTGCGCGGCGTAACCAGAAATTTCCTGGCCTAAGGTTAATGGTGTTGCATCCATTAAATGTGTACGACCGATTTTTACAACATCTGCATATTCTGCTGCTTTTTGAGCTAAGGTAGCATGCAGTTTTTCAACACCTGGAATAGTCGTTTCAACAACCATTTTATAGGCTGCAATATGCATTCCGGTTGGGAAAGTATCATTGGATGATTGTGATTTATTTACATCGTCGTTGGCTTTGATGAATTGCTCGCCTTCGCCAATTTCAAAACCTTTAAGCACCTGCGCGCGATTTGCAATAACTTCGTTTACATTCATGTTACTTTGCGTTCCAGAACCTGTCTGCCAGATTACCAGAGGAAATTGATCGTCTAGTTTTCCTTCTAGAATTTCATCGCACACAGCTGCAATTGCATCTCTTTTTTCTATTGGCAGAACTCCTAAATCGTAATTTGCATAAGCTGCAGCTTTTTTTAGATAAGCAAAACCTTCTATGATTTCCTTTGGCATTGAAGCCGAGGGCCCGATTTTAAAATTATTTCTAGAACGTTCTGTTTGTGCACCCCAATATTTATCGGCTGGGACTTGAACTTCGCCCATGGTGTCTTTTTCTATTCTGTATTTCATTTTTTTGTTTGTAAAATGTTATTTGAAAATGTGAAATGTTATTTGTAAAATTGAAACTTCTTTTGAAAACGAGTGCCCTAGCCCTGATGGAAGCGGCATCCTTTTTGTTTTTTCTTTAAAAACAAAAAGATACAGCGGACAGCAGGATACAGCTCCTGAAAATTATTATGATTTGAAATGAACTCTTTATTTAAAAGGTTTCACGTTCAAAAAAAAGCTTATTTAAAATGAGTATAAATATACGGATAAATGTTATTTAACGAAAATTGATTTAGATTTTATTGCTGAGAAAAAATATATACCCTACATTTGTCGTAACATTCAAAAATTCCGGAAAACATGTTTGAATTTTCACAGTACTTAGGCTTTTTACTTTTCTTAACCATACTAACTATAGGGTTTTGGTTAATGTTTTTCTTAGTTGGTTTCGTATCTTATTGGGTTACGGGAGCAAGCTGGGAAATGTTCAAAGAAAAGAGAGCTAAAAAAAGACAAGAAGAACAATCTATTAAATACTAGATTGATGTCATAAGAAAAGAACCCTTTTGGGTTCTTTTTTTTTGCTGCACAAAAAAATAAATTCCAATACTAAAAAATCCAAATTCCAATTTCATTTGGAAAATTCCAATTCCTGAAATTCTAAATTCCAAAATATAAAAGGTTAAATACAAAAAATCCCAAATCCCAATCTTATAAATTGGAATTTGGGATTTTTTGTATTATAATTTATCTCAAAGAGATTGGAATTTGGAATTTCAGGAATTGAAATTTAACTGATGTTATCCAGGAAATTCTCCGCCGCCTTCTCCGCCGCCTTCATTGTTTTTAGGTATATTTTTATCTCTTTCACCTTTTGCTTTGTTGAAACGGTAAGTGAATGACAAATTAAATTGACGTTTACGAAATTGGAATTCGCTGTATGAATTTACATTATCCAAATACGTATAAGATCTCATTTTTCTAGAATTAAAGATGTCGCTGATATTGAATGCAATTGTAGCTTTGTCTTTTAATACATCTTTGCTTAAAGCAGTATTCATTCCGAACATTCCTAAATTTTTACCTTGAGCTGTTTTTTGTTCGCCATTGTACATAGCTGTCAATTGCCAGTCAATTTTGTATGGAAGCGTTACTTTAGAGTTGATTCTTGCAAACCAAGAATTAGCCTGATTGTCTAAATTTTGAACAATTTCGTTTCCTTGTGTATCGGTATAACTGTTTTCTCCAGTTGTTTTTACGTTGAAAAAGTTGAAATTACTGTTTAATTTCCACCATTTGAATGGAGTATAATTAAATGTAAATTCGAAACCAAATTTTTGTTCTCTTCCTAAGTTGATAGGAGAACTTTTGATTACTGGAGTACCAATAACTGTTTCACCTGGTGCAGGGGTTACCACTTCACCGTCTGGAGTTACAACGTCACCAGTAGGAGATCTTACAAAACTAAATACGTCTTTTGTGCTTTCAAAATACGCTGAGGTGTTAAATGTTACTTTATCCCATCTTTTGATATAACCGATGTCATATTTATCTGTTAAAGAAGGATCTAAATCTGGATTTCCTTGAAATATGTTAATGTTACTTGCGTAATTTACAGCTGGATTCATAAAACGTCCTCTTGGTCTGGATAAACGTTTGCTGTAACTTGCAGAGAAATTACTTTGGTCTGAAATTTCGTAACTAACAAAAGCACTTGGAAATAAATTGTTGTATTTTTTAGTGTTAAAATCGCTGTTATCTAATAAGTTAACCTCGATATTAGTGTCTTCCCATCTTAGACCAAATAAATAAGAGAATTTATTTACTTTGAAACCATATTGCGTATAAAGGGCATTAATGTTTTCTTTATACTCTAATGTGTTTGATAAATTAGGATTTGGAACTGTACCATTTGTAACATCATAAACGTTGTTCAAATCACCAAAACTTCCTTTATAACCTGCTTCAAATTGACTGCCTTCGCCTAATGGCAATACATAATCTGCCTGAAATAAAACTTGTTTTTGTACTTGGTTGTTTAATGTTGTATCAAAATTTGGTGAATCAGTAATAGTACTATTACTGTCATCTGTATTTCTTGAAACAGAAAGATCTGCAGTAAGTTTGTGTCCTTTGTCGTTAAAATTTTTAATTAAGTTTGAAGTAAACTCAATATTTTCGCTCCCAGTATCTGCGTTGTTTAAACGGTAAGTTGTTCCTGTAAAATTACGGCCGGCATCATAATTATAATAATTAATCAAATCTCGATCGTCACCAGTGTTCTTTTGATAATTAATGGCGTTTGTCCAGAAAGTCGTTGGAGTAACTGTCCATTCAAATCCAGCTCTTCCGTTAAATCCGTTTCGGGTACGTTTAGTATCACGATCTTCATCCAAGAAACTTTTTGTTGTTCCGTCTGGATTAAGGTATTCTGAATTTGTTTTACCAGCTCCTTCGTTTGTTCTGTAGTTGTACCCCGCAGTTGTGAAGTAGTTTAGTTTTTCAGTTTTATAATTCACATTGGCACTTAAACCATAAGTTTCTGGTAAACCTGTAGAAGCAATTAAAGTTCCGTTAAAACCTTGATTTTTCCCTTTTTTAAGAATAATATTGATAATTCCAGATCCGCCTTCGGCATCATAACGCGCTGATGGATTAGTGATTACTTCAACTTTATCAATTGCATCAGCAGGAAGCTGTCTTAGGGCTTCTGCCATATTTATAGCCTGAGAAGGTCTTCCGTCAATTAAAATACGAATGTTGTCGCTTCCTCTTAAACTTACATTTCCTTCTGTATCAACAGAAACAGATGGAACATTGTCTAAAACATCGCTTACGCTTCCACCTTTTACAATCATATCTTGACCAACGTTGTAGACTTTTTTATCTAATTTTATTTCTACAGATGATTTTTCTGCACGAACTACAACTTCATTTAATTGTGCTGCATCTTCAGATAAATTTACTACGCCCAAATTTGTGTCGTCTTGAATACTCTTTTGCTTGATTTCTGTTGATTTAAAAGAAATAAATTCAACTTTTATGTCGTAAGTTCCAGGCGCAACAGCAACCTCAAATTCTCCTTTTGGATTTGTAATACCACCAGCAATAACTTTAGTGTCATTTGGAGCAGTAATAGAAATTGTAGCATACTCCAAAGGTTGTTTGCTTACTTTTTCATAAACTTTTCCTGTGACTTTAACTTTGTTTTTGCCACCCGGACCTTGCTGAGAGTAATTGTAAAAACTTGTAAATAAGAATACAAGTAATACGGCAAATTTGATTTTTTTCATTTTTTTTGGTTTCTTTTTCTCTTTAGACGGCAAATGTAGTTTTTGGTTTAAAGCAAGAACTCACAAAAAAATGTTAATAAGGTATTTTAGAATCAATCTAAAAAAGAAGCTACTAGTTCTGGATCCCTGCCAATAATAGCTTTTCCATCTTTCACAACAATTGGTCTTTCTATCAAAATTGGATTTTCTACCATCGCGTTAATAATTTGATCATCGCTTAAAGTTTTGCCTTTAAAATTTTCGATCCAGATTTTTTCCTTAGTTCTAATTAATTGAATAGGCTCAAGATTAAGCTGTTTCAGCAAAGTTTTGAGTTCATCAAAAGATGGAGTTTGTGTTAAATAAGGTATAATTTCGAATTCTTGATTGGATTGTTCTATAAAAGCAAGGCAGTTTCGTGATTTTCCGCATCTCGGATTGTGGTAGATTTGTATCATTTTGTTATATTTAAACGTTTCAATATTCGTAAAATAAAAAAGAGGTATTTTAGCTATACCAAAAGTAAGATTAACTTATCGAATTTGAATTCTCATTTTTTAAAATTTAAAATTTATGTTTTTAGAGCAAGGAATTAAACCTGAAAATAAGTTTTGGAAATATCTTTTAGGATCTGTTTTTATTATTGCGGCTTCTTTTGTGGGACAAATTCCAATTACGGCCGCGGTGTTTTATAAAACTTTTTCAGAGAAAAAAGCTTTTCCAACGACCAATGAAGGAGTTATGAAAATGTTTGAGTCCAATACAACGCTTTTTCTGGTAATGATCTCGTTTATTTTTGCTTTTGCTGGAATTTATTTTGTTGTAAAATATATTCATCATCAAACATTATTGTCAGTAACAACTTCAAGGTCAAAAGTAGATTGGAGCCGAATTTGTTTTTCTTTTTTCTTGTGGACATTCTTTTCTTTATTGAGTTTTTTATTTGTTTATCTAAGAGCTCCAGAACAGTTTGTATTGAATTTTAAATTAATTCCATTTCTAATTTTAGTTGTTTTGGGTTCTATTTTAATTCCGATTCAAACCAGTACAGAAGAATATGTTTTTCGTGGATATTTGATGCAGGGATTTGCTAATCTGGCTCGAAATAGATGGTTTCCGCTGCTTATGACCTCAGTTATTTTTGGATCAATGCATTGGGCAAATCCAGAAGTGGCCAAAATGGGAAATGTTATAATGATCTATTACATAGGAACAGGACTTTTCTTAGGAATTATCACCTTAATGGATGAAGGCATGGAGTTGGCTCTTGGGTTTCATGCTGCTAATAATCTCGTAGGAGCATTATTGGTTACTTCAGACTGGTCGGTTTTTCAGACAAATTCTATATTTAAAGATCTTTCTGAGCCCTCAGCAGGAATTGATGTTATTTTGCCTGTTGTAGTTATTTATCCTATTCTGCTTTTTATTTTCAGTAAAAAGTACGGCTGGACAAATTGGAAAGAAAGATTAACAGGGGATATTAATAAAATTGAAGTAATAAATTAAAATCATGTCAAATTTAACCCATAAAAATGTTCACAATTATTTCAAGTTAAATGGTTATCATTTAAACGCAAAAGATTTGTGTCGTGTCGCTTATAGTTTTATCAAAGAAGGAGATGCTTACGAACAATCAATAGGAGAGTTCTTTTTGGATTGGTTTGATAAAAAAGAATATATCGAAATGACAACTTCAGGAACCACTGGTCTTCCTAAATTAGTTCGACTGCAAAAACAGGCAATGATTCATTCTGCCTTGGCAACTGGTGATTTCTTCGACTTAAAACCGGGAGATAAAGCTTTATTGTGTCTTCCTACTCAATTTATTGCGGGAAAGATGATGCTGGTGCGTAGTCTAATTTTAGGATTAGAACTTGACGTAGTTTCGCCAAGTCTTCATCCGCTGGCTTTAAATTCTAAAACTTATGATTTTGTTGCGATGGTTCCGCTTCAGGTTCAAAATTCGATAAAAGAACTCTCAAAAGTTCGTAAGCTGATAATCGGTGGTGCAAAAATGGATTCTTCTCTTGAGGAACAACTTTTACCGCTTAAAACCGAAATCTACGAAACTTATGGAATGACGGAGACAATTACTCATATTGCAGCAAAACGTCTGGGAGATTCTGTTTTTTCAATTCTGCCAAACGTAAAAATATCTCAAGACGATCGTCAATGTCTAGTAATTAATGTTTCTACAATTTCTGATGAACCAATTGTGACTAATGATCTGGTAGAATTGGTAAATGAACAGCAATTTATTTTTCTAGGAAGAATTGATAATGTAATTAATAGTGGAGGAGTGAAGCTGATTCCAGAACAGATTGAAGCTAAATTGATCGGCAAAATAAATAACAGATTTTTTGTAACTGGACTTCCTGATACTGTTTTAGGAGAAAAATTAGTTTTGGTTATTGAAGGGGAAAAACAAGACTTTCCAGCCGATTTCTTTGATGTTTTGGGAAAATATGAAAAACCGAAAGAAATTGTGTTTGTTTCAAAATTTAAAGAAAACGAAAACGGAAAGTTACTGCGAAAGCCGACCTTGCAATCTTGAAGAAATTTCAAATTAAAAATTCCAAATTCCAATACTTTGAGTTTAGAATTTTGTCAAGTTTTAAACTTTGTCAAAATTAGATAACGAAGTACCAATATCATAAATTAAAAAAATCCAAATTCCAAGTTTAAGATTGGAATTTGGATTTTTAAATATTGAGTTATTCCGTAAATAATTGGAATTTGGAATTTAAAAATATTGGAATTTAAAAATATTGGAATTTAAAAATATTGGAATTTAAAAATATTGGAATTTAAATTAAGCTTTACGTTCCAAAAGTGCCATGTAGAATCCGTCAAAACCAGATTCTGAAGCCAGCATTTTACGGTCTTCAACAAAAGTAAATTGTTGTCCGATTTCTGTTTTTAAGAATTTCTCTACCTGCTCCTGATTTTCTGATGGTAATATAGAACAAGTTGCGTAAACTAATTTTCCACCTGGTTTTACGATTTTAGAATAGTTTTCTAAAACTTCACTCTGTACTTTACGAATATTATCAATAAATTCAGGCTGTAATTTCCATTTAGAATCTGGATTTCTCTTTAAAACTCCTAAACCGCTGCAAGGTGCATCAATTAAAACACGGTCTGCTTTCTCGTGTAGTTTTTTAATCACTTTTGTGCTGTCGATAATACGGTACTCAATATTAAAAGCGCCGTTTCTTTTAGCTCTTAGCTTTAGTTGTTTTAATTTGCTTTCGTATAAGTCCATTGCAATCAACTGACCTTTATTTTCCATTAAAGAAGCCATATGCAATGTTTTTCCTCCAGCTCCAGCACAAGTATCAACAACACGCATTCCAGGTTTTACATCCAAAAATCCTGCAACTAATTGCGAATTGGCATCTTGAACTTCAAAAAGACCTTGTTTAAAAGCATCTGTTAAAAATACGTTTGCTCTTTCTTTTAAAACAAGAGCTTCTGGCTGATCTTTCAAATATTCTGTTTCAATATTTAAATCCATCAGAGTATTTCTAAGGTTTTCTTTAGTACCTTTTAAAGTATTGGTTCTAAGAATAACTTTTGCCGGCTGATTTTGTGCGGCAATTTCTTTTGCCCACACTTTTTCACCCAATTCTTTAACTCCTAATTCATCCATCCAATCTGGAATAGATTCTTTTAAAGCTCTATTTTTAGATAATTCGTCAAAACGACCTTTTATTTTTCTTTCAGGAGTTCCTTCCAATTGTCTCCAATCAGGAATTGGATAACCTCGAAGAACAGCCCAAACGGCAAACATCCTCCATAAATTATCTCTGTCATAAGGTTCCTTAACATCTGCAATTTCTGCGTATAATCGTTTCCAACGAACAATTTCGTATATCGTTTCAGCAACAAACTTCCTGTCAGAACTTCCCCAACGTTTGTCTTTTTTTAATGCTCTTGCTACCACTTTGTCTGCATATTCTCCTTCATTGAAAATTGCATTTAAAGAGTCGATGGTAGTATAAACTAAATTTCTGTGTAATCTCATTTTTAATATTTGAGTTGCAAAGGTACTATTAATTGATTGAAAGTTAAATTTTTAATACTGAATCTTAATTCAGATTCTCATTAAAAGAAAAAAACACTCTAAAAGATAGAGTGTTTTTTTGAATTATTTAAAAGCGTTTATTTAATAATACGCGTTAATCCAATATTTTCTGGCGCATGAAGCACCATTGGGAATTTCTCTATTTTTACAGAACTGCTGTCTAGTCCAAAAGCTCTTTCTTCAGATAAACTCAGTTTTTTAATAAAGAAGTAAGAATTCATGATAATGTTTTCATGCCATCTTAAATCGTTGTCGTTTGATAAGAATTTCTCAGATAAAACAAATTTAAAGTCTCCAATAATATTGTTTTTGTTTAAAGATTCGTAACGGCTTGTAATATCCACTTCGCCGCGTTTCACCATGTCTTTGATAACTTCTCTAAACATCAAATTGATTTTAGTAGGTTCTCTAAAACCTAAATTAAAGTCAATTCTATAAATATCGTCTTTAGCGATTTCTGTTACTTTATACTGTGTTTTATAAGGTTCTGTCAAGATATTAACGTGAACAAACCAATAAATATCAGCTCTTTTTGGGCGTTTTTGCAGAATAGAATAAATTACTTTTTCTTCCAATTCATCAACTCGATTTGCATTGGTCATGTAAACTAAGTGTGTCGCATATTTCGGAATAGATAAATCTTGGCTTAGTTCTACTAATACACGTTTGTAGTCATCAATTTTAACCACTTTCGTATAGTTTTTATTAATTTTCTTAGCTAGGTACCAAATAGTCATTACAGAGATCAGCATACTTGCAATAATCAATGTTACATAACCACCTTCAGCGAATTTCGTGATATTAGCAAAAAGGAAACTAAATTCAATCAAAAGATAAATTGTGATCAACGGAACCATGAAATATAATTTCACACGTTTCATGATTAAGTAATAATTCAACAAAATCGTGGTCATGATCATACATAAAATAATGGCAAGACCATACGCATGCTCCATGTTTCCAGATTTTTCAAAATGTAAAACGATTCCAACACAACCAAAAAACAATAACCAGTTGATTGACGGAATGTATAATTGACCTTTTACTTCTGTTGGATATTTGATTTTTACTTTAGGCCAGAAATTCAAACGCATAGCTTCATTTATCAAAGTAAATGATCCGCTGATAAGCGCTTGAGAAGCAATTACAGCTGCTAATGTTGCCACTACAATTCCGAATGGTAAAAACCAATGCGGCATAATTAAGTAAAACGGATTCCCGTTTTCTCCACCTAGTTGCTGCAACGTACTTCCTTCATGGTGAATTAAGTAAGCTGCTTGTCCGAAGTAGTTTAAAACTAAAGTTGTTTTTACAAAAATCCAGCTGATTCTGATGTTTTTTCTTCCACAGTGTCCCATGTCAGAGTATAAAGCTTCAGCTCCAGTTGTACATAAAAATACAAAACCAAGAACAAAGAAACCATCAG
Organism: Flavobacterium sp. SORGH_AS_0622; assembly: GCF_030818825.1. Classification (NCBI taxonomy): domain Bacteria; kingdom Pseudomonadati; phylum Bacteroidota; class Flavobacteriia; order Flavobacteriales; family Flavobacteriaceae; genus Flavobacterium; species Flavobacterium sp. SORGH_AS_0622. Next base: position 3,824,658 of record NZ_JAUTAX010000001.1, on the reverse strand, counting down.
GATGAATCGATAATAAATGATAAGCGTAATATGGATTAATGGCTTTAATTACTTCTGGAAAATTAATAACTTGTATAGCTCCTAAAGTTCCCAGCATCGCAAACCATATTAACATCATTGGTGCAAAGAATTTACCAACGAGTTTAGTTCCGAATTGCTGAATCGTAAATAAAACAAATAAGATAGAAATAACAATATAGACAATGGTTTGTGTTTCCATTGTTGGATAAAATGCCCTAATTCCTTCTACAGCAGATGAGATTGAGATCGGCGGTGTTATAATTCCGTCTGCAAGAAGGGCACTTCCTCCAATGATGGCGGGCACAATGAGCCATTGAATTTTTGTTTTCTTGACTAATGCGTATAACGCAAAGATTCCACCTTCACCATGATTGTCTGCACTTAAGGTAATAAGTACATATTTAATTGTAGTTTGTAATGTCAAGGTCCAAAACACACAAGAAATACCTCCTAAAACAATATCGGCATTAATCGTGTGATCGCCCAGAATAGCCTTCATTACGTACAATGGAGATGTTCCAATATCTCCATAAATAATCCCTAAAGTAATCAATAAACCCCCAATAGACAACTTACTATGTAAGTTTTTATGCGATGCGCTCATGTATATTTTTATAAAAGACGGTTGCAAATTTACTGTTTTAAAACAAATTAGAAGCAATTAAAATTAAAAAGATAAAAAAAAGCACAATCGTAAAATTGTGCTTCTATTTTAATGATAAATTGAAATATTGTTAACCTCTTCTTCCGCCGCCTCTTGAATTTGAGCCGCTTTCTCTCTGTGTCTGTCCTCCTCTGGATTCTTGACTAACTCTTGGAGACTCAGAACGCTGAGTGTTTTGAGGTCTTGCAGTGTTTGATCTGCTTTCAGAATAGTTTCTTGAAGGCTCGGTTCTTTGCACTGGAGCAGACTGAGTATTCACTCTATTTGAACTTGCTCTGTTTTCAGAATAATTTCTAGGAGCTTCACTTGTTTGTGAAGATTGTCTGTTACTATAACCTCTATTTTCTGAATTTCCTCTTGCAGCAGGAGTAGTAGCCGAATTATTTCTGCCATAATCTGATCTTTGAGTATTTTCAGTTCTTACAGGTGCATTTACTGTTGCAGTATTGTCTCTGTTAGTATTTGCTGTACGATTTGTGTTGTAACCTCTATCAGAAGCTGTTCTGTTAGTATTATAATTTGTATTCGTACTTCTGTTTTCTGAATAAACTCTTCCAGTATTCGATCTGTTAGTGTTGTAAGTGTTTGAATTTCTATTAGATTCTCTGCTTGCAATTCTTCTTTGATCTAAATCGTATCTGTTGCTGACATTAGAATGTCTTTGAGCAAAGCTGTAATTTGGTTTCATTCTTTCGTAACCATATGTACGTCTTGTTTCATAAATAGCTGGAGCTCTGTAACTTCTTCTAGTGTTTACGTAGTTGTAGCTGTTGTGAACATTGATACATACATTTATGTTATTTCTGTATCTATACACAGGATAAGGTCTCCATGCAGAATAGTATGTTGGATAGTAACCCCAATACCATGTTGAATAGTATGGTCTGTAGTTAGTAACCCAGAAAGAAGTATAAATTACTGGAACAACACTGTAAACAGGCTCATAAATATAGTTGTCGCCATATAAATAAGAGTTTCCAACAACCTGAACACTTACTTTATTATAATTATCTCTTTCAACATCGATAGTAGCAACGTCTTGGTAAACATCACGATCCAAAACAGCTTGAATAATTACAACGTGGGTTCTGTCTTCTACAGATTCAATTACACGCAGGTAATCAACTTGGTCGTCGCCATTTAAATCAAGGTTAGAAATTTGATATTTAGGATCGTTTAATCTTCTTTCAAAATCTTGAAGATTTGCAGATTCTCCAAACATAGAAGCTACTGCTCTTAAATCTAAATTATCGCTTATATCTGAATTTTTGGCGTATACAGTAGCTCCAGCTTGTGCTTGACATGAACTGATTGCTAATGCAAATAGGGCTATTATAAGTAATTTCGCTTTCATGACTAAATCATATTAAATTATTTGTATTAGTAGATATCCAATTACTGTGCCACAAAATAATTTTATTGCTTTTAGATTTTATGTTATTGATAATGAGTGTGATTTTATTGGGTACTTTATCTTCTAATAGTTAAATAGATATTTAGTGCTGTGTACATAAACGGAAGTATGATGTCTTTAGCACGTAAACCTGAGTCATTATAATATGAACTTCGTTCTCTATCTGCATTCCTGTTTGGATTTATATTTTGACGATCTGTGCGGATAGCCGAATTTGCACTTCTATTTTGATTCTTTAATATAATATTGATAGATGCTACATCTTGATATATATTGGGACTCATTTCAGATTGAATTTTTATTATTTGAATGTTGTTCTCGATTTTATCTGAAACTTTTAAGTAATCAACTTTTCCATCATCATTTAAATCAAGATTTGAAATTCGATCTTGGGGATAATTTATTTTTTTCTCAAAGTCTGCGAGATCTGCAGATTCTTCAAATAGTAAGCCTACAGCATTTAAATCTAAATTTTCTTGTACGTAAGAACTGTTAGGATATACTTTAACTTTTTGTGAATGAGCTGAATTCATAAATAATAGTAAGATTCCAGTTAAAACTATAATTCTCATATTTTATTTTTTACAATTGTAAGAAATATACTTCAATTATTATGCCAGAAAAAATCATTTGAATTGTTAGAAATAATCGTATTTTAGCATTAACCAAATTTTGAATTCTTATGAAAAAACTCGCTTTATTTTGTGGTATTTTTATTTTATTGATGTCTTTTAAAACATTTAATTATAAAACTAAAGTTTGCTACAGCGGCGGTTTTACATCAATGACTGTAGATACCTTATTTAAAGATAGAATTAGTATAAGAGCAATTCTAATTGATAAAAATAAAGTTTGGTATGGTGCTGATAATTCGCGTTTTGGATATTATGACCTAGATAAGAAAGAGAAATTTGAAGAGCATATTTACCGAGATACGCTTAAATTAGAATTTAGAAGTATTGCTCAAACTTCTAAAGATATATTTCTACTGAGCGTCGCAAATCCAGCTTTACTTTATTCTGTATCAAAAAAAGATCGTAAAGTTAAATTGGTTTATAAAGAAGTTAATCCCAAAGTTTTTTATGATAGCATGCAGTTTTGGAACGATAAAGAAGGAATTGCAATTGGTGACCCGACAGAAGATACTTTTTCTGTTATTGTTACTCGCGATGGAGGAGAAACTTGGACTAAATTATTATCTGATAAATTACCAACAAATGCTACCGGAGAAGCTGCTTTTGCTGCCAGTAATACGAATATTGTAATAAAAGGAAATGATACTTGGCTGGTTTCTGGAGGAAAAAAATCACGTGTTTTCTATTCGCCAGATAAAGCAAAAACATGGAAAGTAATTGAGACTCCAATTGTGCAGGGAAAGGAAATGACAGGAATTTTTACGGCCGATTTTTACGATTCTAAACAAGGATTTATTGCTGGTGGCGATTATGAATTTCCCAATAAAAAACTAGATAATAAAGCTTTTACAAAAGACGGAGGAAAAACTTGGGAATTAATTGGCCAGAATCTAGGATTTGGCTATGCATCATGTGTGCAATATGTTCCAGGAGGAAGCGGCAGAGAAATTATTTGTGTAGGTTCTGAAGGAATACAATATTCTCAAAATGGAGGTGAAAACTGGACACAGCTTTCTACAGATTCAAAACTTTTTACCATCCGATTTGTCAATCGTAATACTGCAATTGCTGCGGGACACAATAAAGTAGTTCGACTTAACTTTAAATAAAAAAATAAGAACCCTAAATAATAAAGTAAGTATTATTATATAGGGTCCTTATCACTGTTGTTTCGTATTTGAATTTAATCTTTACCAGCTTTATCTCTATATTGTTGTAGTAATTTTCGATTAAAGTCGTCTTCAGATTTTTTAAGCTTTAGTATTTTTTTTGCTGAAAGCACTTTCTTTAAGCTTGTCATGTATTTTTCTCGAAGCACATATAATTCCTTATCTGTACTTTCTATTTGAGATAATAATGTTACTGCATCTTTGTCCGAAAGATTATTGATGTTGTCATCATTTAATTTTCGCAGATAAGTTTTCATTTTCAAATGCTTTAAGTCGAATTGCTTGTCGTCGTAAGCATTGTAAATTGGCCAGAATTTTTCGGCTTCTGTAGAAGTCAGTTCTAATTCTGTTGTTAAAAAAGAAACTTTAAAAGCTTTAATTTTTTCACGCTTTTCGTCAATTTTTCCATTTTGTGCAAAAAATGAAAAACTCGTCAGAAAGAGCAGAAGCGGTAAAATATTTTTTATTTTCATTGTTAAGTTAAGTTAAGTTTAATTTAGTTTTGTTCTGAAATTAAATGTTCTATGTTCGGACTGGTCGATAAAATATCTTCTATCGTTTCATCTTCCAAAGTAATGTCATTGTTTATTTTTTCGATATCGCTGTCATCTAATTTTTGAATTAAATCGTATTGATTCAAATTAGATTGATACGATAAATAGGTTTCTAAAGTAGCTTCGTCAAGATCATTTGATGTTGCTCTATAATTGTTCACAATTGGAATCATTAAGGCAAAACCTACTACCGCTGCCGCTACTAGAGAGAATGTTTTTTTACGTTTGTAAAAAGGAATTACTTTTACTTCTTTTTCGTTTAATTGCTGTAAAACTTTCTCTGAAAAATCATCAAAATAATGCTCGGGAGTTTTAAATCCAGATTTTATTTTTGGTTCGTTTTCTAATTTAAATGTTTTCATAATACCTATAAGATAGTTTTAGTTACAAAAGGTTTAATTTGATGTAACATATAATTCGATTTTTTTTACTGCATGATGATAAGACGCCTTCAAAGCTCCCACAGAAGTACCTAAGATTTCTGCTATTTCTTCATATTTTAATTCTTCAAAATATTTCATTTTGAAAACCAGCTGTTGTTTTTCTGGAAGTGTTACAATTGCTTTTTGAAGTTTGATTTGAATTTCATCTCCATCAAAATAAAGATCTGCTTTTAGGTTGTCAATTGTTTTATTCTGCAGATCTTCGGATGAAATACCGCTTAATTTTGCTTTTTGAGATAAAAAAGTCAAAGCTTCGTTTGTAGCAATACGATACATCCATGAAAAAAGTTTACTTTCACCTTTAAAGTTTTTAAGATACTGAAAGACTTTTACAAAAGTATTCTGCAAGACATCGTCGGCATCATCATGATTCAAAACAATGTTTCGAATATGAGAATACAAAGGTCTCTGATAATCAGATAGGAGTTTTTGAAACGCAACATTTTGCGTTTCAGGGTTTAATAATTGTTTTATAAATTCCTTCTCGTCTATCAAACTTTTTGTTTTGTAAACCTTCTTAATATAACTTAGACTGAATTTAAAACAAAAGGTTTAATCAACACCTTTAAGTTTAGAATTCTGACTGTTCTTCTTCTTTAGCAGGAGTTGTTGCAGCTGGGGCTGGAGTAGCAGCAGGTTTTTTCTGTGCTGGTTCCGCTTGGGTTTCTGGTGAATAAACTGGTGTAGTTACTACAGGTTCTTCTACTTTAGGTTTAACTGGGAAATAAATTTCAGTAACTAATTTAGACGAGCCTTTAACATCCAATTTACTTAGTGTCCAAATTTCAAGATGCGACCAGCTTAATTCTGGAGTAATCTTTTCTTTGTTTATAAAAGCTGTTGTTTTGGCAATAGCTTCATTTCTATGAGAATAATCTCCGGTAAGCGTAGTTTTTACAGCATCGAATCCGTTAAGTTTTCCAGAAAGAATGTCACTTCCAGAACTAATAGAAATTTCTTTATTGATTGGTAAACAGATAGAGATTTTAGCTAAACCTGTTTTAGTGTCGTACGTATGATAAATAATAAAAGGCTTTCCGCTTGCAGATAATCCGTTTGTTTCGCTAAAGTGAATTAGCTTCGGAATTACAATTCGGGCATTTTTGTTTACTTTTTCTATCTCACTTGTAAAAGTTTGTTTTATATATGGAGTTTCAGTTTTTTTAACCAATCCATCAACTTTAACAGCATAAGTTTTTGTTTCGTAATCAAGGTTTTTATCAATATTGGCTAAACTTTTTTCATAAATAGTACCAATAACTCTGTCAGAACCTCCATGTAATGCAGTGTAGATTTTGAAAAGAAAACTCATAGTTCCTTTTCCTTTCCAGGTAACTTTAGTTTTTCCGTTCAAGGTATCTTTTAAAGTCCAGCTCACATCTGCTTCTGTACCTTCATATTTCATTTTTTGCTCAATGCTTTCACCATCTTTTGTTTTCAAGATGATTGCATTTCCTTTTCCTTCAACCCCGTCCCAATAAAAAGAAGCGCCGCTTCCGCTTGTTTTGTTCGGAAAAGTCATTTGTATTGAAGGATCTTCAACCGACCAAGATTCAAAATCTTCGTAATTTCTAAAATCATTAAGGTAATTGTAAACCGTTGCACGAGGCGAATTGATTACTTTGCTTCTTTCTACATCAAAAATTCCTTTTTGTGTAGCAACAAAAACGGTAAGGGCAACAAGACTTAATAACGCAAAAAGAAATAAATACTTAAGAATTTTCATTGGTAGATTGTTTGGTTTCGTAAAGTTATAAATTTTATTGTGAGTCTTACTAATAACCAATAATTATTAGGTTTTATTTTGCTGCGATGTACTTTTTTATCGAAAAAAGACCCTTTTAACTTTGAGGATAATTATCTTTTAAAGAAAATTTTAATCAAAAATAAAATTGCGATGAATAGTAAAAAAACAAGTAATACTTTATAATTTCCTTTGTAAAAGATTTTATGTAATGCTAAATCTTTTCGATAAGCAAATATCATTACGATTACAAAAGCAATAAAAAAACACACCCCAAATATTAATTGTCCTTGACTAAACATAGCTTTAAAATTATTTTTGGCAAATTTAGAGAATTGCAGACGATTTGCTGCTAAATTGCCTTTTGATTTAATTCAGTTTTATTGCTAGATTTATATCGAAGTAGTTTAAATTAGCAAAAAAAAAGAAACAACTATATGAAAAAACAACTTGACGCCGTAACAGAATTTCACACCGCTTTTAAAATTGGCCACAGCGCAACACCAATTGCCGATGTTGGAGCTGAGAAAAAATTACTTCGTTACAATTTAATGAAAGAGGAAAATGAAGAATATTATGAGGCAGTTCAAAATAATGATTTAGTTGAAATTGCAGACGCACTTGGAGATATGATGTATATTTTGTGCGGTACAATTATAGAACATGGTCTTCAAGATAAAATTGAAGCTGTTTTTGATGAAATTCAGCGTAGTAATATGAGTAAGCTTGGCGAAGATGGGAAACCAATTTATCGTGAAGACGGTAAGGTAATGAAAGGTCCAAATTATTTTAAACCTGATTTTTCGAAGCTTTTGTAAAAAAAATGCTGTGCTATTTGAGTATAGTTTGTCATTTCGACGAAGGAGAAATCCTTGCGAGAAGCTCGACAAAGATTGAATTCTCGTTGCGGAGTTACTTGCAGAGATTTCTCTTCGTCGAAATGACAATATTGTGTTTAAATAGTTATACTATAATAGAGTAAAACACAAAACCCGACAGATTTTTTAAAATTTGTCGGGTTTGTTTTTGTAAATATCTTTTGATTATTGAACTTTAACTGTCCATCCGTAAGTGTCTTCAGAAAGTTTGTTTTGAAGACTTGTTAGTTTTTCTTTTAAGAAAGAAGCGTATGAATTCTCGATTGGAGCCATTTCATAATATTCATCTTGATAAGAGAAGCCTTTAATTACGCTGATAACTGCAGCAGTTCCAGCTCCAAAAATTTCTTTTAAAGATCCGTTTTTAGCAGCTTCAACTAATTCTGAAACAATTACTGGACGAACTTCTACTTTAAGACCTTCTTTTTCAGCCATTGCGATCAAACTTTTTCTAGTAACACCATCCAAAATTCTTTCGCTTGTTGGAGCAGTCAATAAAGTATCGTTGATTCTGAAGAAAACGTTCATTGTTCCAGCTTCTTCTAATTTTGTGTGCGTTGCATCATCAGTCCAGATAACTTGTTGGAAACCATCTTTGTTTGCCAAGTTAGTTGGGTAAAATTGCGCAGCGTAATTTCCAGCAGCTTTCGCGGCACCAATTCCGCCATTTGCAGCTCTACTGTAATGTTCAGCAATAATTACTTTTACTTCACCTCCGTAATAAGCTTTTGCAGGAGAAAGTAAAATCATGAATTTATATTCGTCAGAAGGATTGGCGATAACTCCAGGTCCTGTAGCAATCATAAACGGACGGATATACATACTTGCTCCGTTTCCTCTCTGAATCCAGTCTTTGTCTACTTTCAATAATTCATTTAAACCATCCATGAAAATAGATTCCGGAATTTCTGGCATTGCCATTCTTACTGCAGAACTATTAAAACGTTTGTAGTTTTCATCCGGTCTAAACAACCAAACATCATTATTGTCATCTTTATAAGCTTTCATTCCTTCAAAAATAGCTTGACCATAATGGAAGACTTTTGAAGATGGATCCATCAAAATAGGAGCATAAGGTTTAATGACAGGATTTTGCCATTGTCCGTTTTTAAAATCGCATTCGAATAAATGGTCTGTAAATACAGCACCAAAACTTAAGTTGTCAAAATCTACTTCGTTTATTTTTGTAGAAGTAGCTTTTATGATTTCAATTTTGCTTGTTTGAGTTGTACTCATAGTTATGTAAGTTTTTTGTGAGATATTTCACGGTCGAGAATCTAACGTGATGATATCATGTAAAATAGAATTTATTGAATGCAAAATTAAGTAAAATAATGTAAAAAGCTTAGTGAAAATTCATTATTTACTGCTTTTGATTGAGATTTATTTATCCTATAATAAACTCAAATATTTAATTCGTTTTTATAAAGATTTTATGAAAAAACTATCGATTTTTAAGGCTTTACGCATTAGTTTTGACTAATTTTGAATATTAAAATGGCTTGAAAATCAATAAAAAGCTATTACAAATTTCGAAAAAATGAAAAGGGAAATAATTAAAACGCTAGACGGCTCAACTACAATTCGTTTGCTAGAATGGGATGAATGTTATCATTCGAAACATGGTGCAATTCAAGAAGCTAAACATGTATTTATTAAAAACGGACTTGATTTATTTGAGCAGCCAATAAGTATATTAGAAATAGGTTTTGGAACAGGTTTAAATGCCTTTATTACTTTTTTAGAAGCTGTCCGTAAAAAACAGAATATTGATTACGTTGGAGTAGAAGCTTATCCCGTTGATGCAAATGAAATTCTGGAGATGAATTATGCCGAAGAGCTGGAAGCATTGGAATTTGAGAACATTTTTGAAAAAATGCATAAAACTGAATGGGATAAAAAGGTAGAAATTTGCGATCTGTTCTCGTTAACCAAAAGGAAACAATTTTTTCACGAAATAAACGATTTTGAAATTTTTGATTTGATTTACTTTGATGCCTTCGGATATAGAGTACAACCGGAGCTTTGGAGTACAGAAATTTTTCAGAAAATGTACAATAGTTTAAAGCCAAACGGTGTTCTTGTAACTTATGCAGCGCGCGGAGTTGTTAAAAGGAGTATGATCGAAGTTGGGTTTACAGTAGAAAAATTGGCAGGCCCTCCAGGGAAAAGAGAGATGTTTCGAGCTTTTAAAAAGGTTTAAATGAACTATTTAGAATTATTCTAGATTGATTTATATGTTTTAAGAAAACGTATTCGTTGCTAAATTTTTTAAAAAAATAAGTTAAAAGTAGTATTTATGTTGGATATTTGATTAAATTTGCTCGAGTTTAAAAAAATAGATAACCCCCCGAAAATCTTATTTTATTATGTCAAAAATGATGTTTGATTACACGAAATCAATACTTGAAAGAGTAAGTTTCGACCCGGTACTTTTCTGCAAGGAGTTAGAAAAAGCTATCAAAACACTGTTGCCTTACGAAATGGAACAATTGCAAGAATGGTTATTAAATTTCATTATTGAAAAACCAGAATTAAAACAGAGTCTACAGCTAATTAAAGTATAAGAGAAAAGGAGCCAAAATTGGCTCCTTTTTTTATGCTTTCTTTTGTAAAGGACTAATGATTTGAACATTCTGAAAAACAATTGCTCCTTTTACAACGCCGGCAATTGTAGATCTGATCGCGTCAATGATTTGCATTTTTAATTCGCTCTTTGGGTAAATTAAACTTACCTCACGAGCAGGTTTTGGTTCCTTAAAATTACGTAGTTTCAGTTTGTCGGAATCTTTTAAGTCTAACGTGTGCAAGTACGGAAGTAACGTTGTGCCAAGGCCTTCGTCTGCTAATTTAATCAGGGTTTCAAAACTGCCGCTTTGAATCTGAAAATTAGTCTGATCGATGTCGGAACCATTTTTGCATAAATTAAGAATTCCATCTCTAAAGCAGTGTCCGTCTTGTAAAAGAAGGATTTCATTTAAATTTAAATCAGAAACTTCTATTTCCTGCTTTTGAAAACTAGCATGATGCTCAGGAATATAAGCCACAAATGGTTCGAAGTATAAAACTATTTCTTTAATTTTTTCATCTTCCAGCGGTGTTGCAGCTATCGCAGCATCTAAATGTCCGTTTTTTAACTTTACAATAATTTCGTCTGTGTTAAGCTCTTCAATTAAGAGTTTTACCTTTGGATATTTTTTAATGAAATTATTTAAAAACATCGGTAAAAGCGTCGGCATAATGGTTGGAATTATTCCTAAGCGGAATTCTCCTCCTATAAAACCTTTTTGCTGCTCTACAATGTCTTTTATTCGATCGGCTTCGTTTACAATGTTTTTCGCCTGGTTCACTATTTTTTGACCAATGTCAGTAAGTTGAATAGGTTTTTTGCTTCTGTCGAAAATTAATATATTAAGTTCTTCTTCAATCTTTTGTATCTGCATACTCAAGGTTGGCTGAGTTACAAAGCATTTTTCAGCAGCTAGAGTGAAATTTTTATGCTCAGCAACTGCTAACACATATTGTAATTGAGTTATAGTCATATTGATAGTAAATTTTGATGCAAAAATAAGAAAATATAATTTTTATTTATATAAAATTCATGAAACTTACTTTAAATTTGTAGTAAATTAGTGTAAAAATTAAATTATGAAAACAAATATTTTAGGATTACCTGTAAAAGAATCAGAAGAATTAGTAAAAGAGTTGAATGTATTATTATCAAACTTTCAGGTATATTATCAAAACTTGAGAGGGATTCACTGGAACATTCGAGGAAAACGTTTTTTTGATTTACACGTAAAATTCGAAGAATTATATACAGACGCACAATTAAAAATTGATATGATAGCCGAAAGAGTTTTGACAATTGGAGGAACTCCGCTGCACACTTTTGAGGACTATATTAAAAATAACAAATTAACTGTTGGAAAAAATATTTCTAATGATGAAAAAGCTGTTCAGTTAATTGTTCATTCGTTATCAGATTTGTTAAAAATTGAAAGAGAGATATTAAACAAATCTGACGAAATTAACGATGAAGGTACTAATTCTATGATGAGTGACTTTATTGCTGAGCAGGAAAAAACAATTTGGATGATGAATGCTTGGTTAGAAGAAACTCTTTAAAATATTGTTTGTTAACGATTTAAAGGCAGAACAGCATAAAAATTGCGTTCTGCTTTTTTGTTTATGTTAAATTTCTATAAAAATCTCTTTGATTTTATTTGTTTAACGCTATTTTTGCTTCAATGAAATTAGTTGCTCGCATATTATTATTCATTTTTATTGCCTTCTTATCGACCCCGACAATTGTTCAGGCGATAAAGAAAGGGAATAATACAGTTGTATCTTTTAGTATAGCTGAAGAAGAAGTACATAAAGAGCTGAAAAATGTTATGCACCATCCATCAATTTTGGAGCATGAAGTTATAATTCCGGTTTACATCGAGAAAAAAACAATCATATCTGAAAATATTGTAAAACTTGACAATATTTCTCCGAGCATATTTGCTCCACCTCCCAATTTAGTATAATACTTCCGATTATTTGATCTTTAACCGCATTTGAATTTAAACAAATGGGGTAAATCTTTAATGAATAATTTTTTTAGTATTGTATTATTATGACAAAAAAAATCAATCTTTTTGCCAACCTTAAGTCTGATTTTGCGTCAGGTTTAGTGGTTTTCTTGGTGGCTCTTCCATTGTGTTTAGGTATTGCAATGGCTTCTGGGGCGCCGTTATTTTCTGGAATTATTGCTGGTGTTGTAGGCGGTATTGTGGTAGGTTATTTAAGCCAGTCACATATTAGTGTATCGGGTCCAGCTGCTGGGTTGACAGCTATTATTTTAACCGCAATTACCGATTTTGGAGCTTTCGATGTATTTTTAATGTCTGTTTTTATTGCAGGATTAATTCAATTAGCATTAGGATTTTTAAAAGCCGGAAGTATATCCAACTATTTCCCAACAAATGTAATTGAAGGAATGTTAGCTGGTATAGGAATCATCATCATCTTAAAACAAATCCCTCATGCTTTTGGTTATGATGCTGATTTTGAAGGGGATCAAGCCTTTATACAAAATGATGGAAGTAATTCTTTTTCGTTTTTGTTTGATCTTTTAAATCACATTCAATTAGGAGCCGTAGTAGTTTCTTTAGTCTCACTGGTAATCTTGCTTTCGTGGGAGAAAGTACCATTTCTAAAAAGAATAAAATTAGTTCCAGGAGCACTAGTTGCAGTTATTGCTGGGGTTGTTTTAAATGAAATATTTGTATCAACAGGAAGCGCTTTGGCAATTGGAAAAGAACATTTGGTTTCTTTGCCAGTTCCAAAATCTTTTGATGAATTTAAATCAATTATAATTACGCCAAACTTTGCCGCTGTTTCAAATCCGCAGGTTTGGGTAGTTGCTGTTACAATTGCCATTGTTGCTTCTATTGAAACACTTTTATGTATTGAAGCCTCAGATAGAATGGATGCTCAAAAACGATACACAAACACAAATGTTGAATTAAAAGCGCAAGGTGTGGGTAATATAATAAGTTCTCTTTTAGGAGGACTTCCTATGACATCTGTTGTAGTGCGTTCGTCAGCTAATAATAATGCTGGTGCAAAATCTAAAATGTCTACTATTATTCATGGTGTACTTTTATTAATAAGTGTATTATCGATTCCAGCAATTTTAAACAAAATTCCGTTGGCAACATTGGCAACAGTTTTAATTTTAGTGGGTTATAAATTAGCAAAACCAGCAACTTTTATGCATTTCTGGGAAAAGGGGAAATACCAGTTTGTCCCTTTTATTGCAACTTTGGTCTTTGTCGTTGCGACAGATTTGCTAAAAGGTGTTGCGTTGGGAATTATTATTAGTATCATTTTTGTTTTAAGAGGAAACTTAAAAAGAGCTTATATCTTCAAAAAAGAAGAATATGAAGACGGTGATATTATTCACATCGATTTAGCGCAGGAAGTTTCATTTTTAAATAAAGCTGCGATCAAACAAACGCTGAATGAAATTCCTGAAAATTCAAAAGTAATTATCAATGCTCATGATACAGAATATATTGCACATGATGTTTTAGATTTGATTCGTGAATTTAAAGAAACAAGGGCAATTGATGATAACATTAAAGTCAAACTTAAAGGCTTTAAAGAAGCATACGAATTAGAAAATACACCAGATAATAACAATCACGTTACTATTGAACATTATTATGATGTAGCAAAAAGGGAAGTGGTTAAAAAAGAAGTTGTTAAAGGAGAATAATTAAAATAAGGTGTTTTTAAGGAGGAAGAAATCTTAAAAATTAGGTAACTTTACCTCAAGTTCTTTTTTGAGAAGATTATAACTTAAAAATTACCACAAAAAAAAATAAAAAAATGAGAAAGTTTTATGAGCAGTTATTAGAAAACAATAAAAAGTGGGTAGAGAATTCATTGGCATTAGATCCAAATTATTTTGCTGATTTAGCAAAAGGTCAGTCGCCGCCATTATTATGGATTGGATGTTCTGACAGCCGTGTTCCTGCAAACGAAATTGTTGGTGCAAAACCAGGTGAAGTTTTTGTTCACCGTAATATCGCAAATATGGTTGTGCATTCTGATATGAATATGCTTAGTGTTTTAGATTATGCTGTAAATGTATTAAAAGTAAAACACGTTATCGTATGCGGACATTATGGATGCGGAGGTGTAAAAGCTGCAATGGGACACCAATCTGTTGGAATTATTGATAACTGGCTTCGTCACATAAAAGATGAATACCGTCTGCACGATAAATACTTAAACTCAATTGAGGACGAAACAGAACGTTTTAATGCTTTTGTTGAAATCAATGCAAAAGAGCAGGTTTACAATTTAGCTAAGACTTCTATTGTACAAAATGCATGGAAAAATGGTCAGGATTTAATGCTTCACGGATGGGTTTACGGATTAAATTCAGGTTTTGTAACCGATTTAAATGTAAATATCGCGTCGAATGATGAACTAGACGAAGTTTATCAATTAGATCTTTAATAGATAAAAAAATCGCCCTCAAAAGGGCGATTTTTTTTATTCATTTTCATCTAAGTTTTCGTTAAATGCAGATGGAAGCATTGTTGGGATAAACTTGATTAATATTGGTAATAACAAACTTCCTCCTGGAAGTAAAAATATCGTAAGCGATGGAATTGTTTTACAAATGTCCAAAAGCTGTTTTTTGACTTTCTTTTTTTCCTTTGCATCCAAATCTCTTGTTGTAGAGTATGCTAATAAAACAACGAGTTCTTTACTCTGCATAATTTCTCTTACCAATCGGTTTTTGTTTCTTGTGATCAATTTTATAACGCTGTGCGTCATTTGATCGTAAAAATGCTTAACAGGGTTCGAGTAATTAAAATAAGGAATTTTACTTTTATGAGTTGTGATAAAAGCGTTTGTTGTTGCAATACTTTGGGCTGTAAATTCATCTGTAACACCCATCATTGATCCTAAAGAATATAAAAAATAAGCTTCTTCATTTTCAACAACACCATCACTCCAAAGTGCCATTCCAGCCATATCAATTAAATAATATTGCTCTAATTTGTTGCTGAAATAATCTAACTGCAAGGTTTCTAAAGTATCTACAGTAACTTTAGAGAATTTAGAATAACGAATAGAAGCTTCGAATAATTTAATCAATAAATCATCGTGCTGTGATTTTACCGTTTTAGTTTTTAGCGCTAAACCCACAATACCAAGAACTGTTTCTTCAATACGTTTTAGATATTTTTCTGGAATTTCGCCATGAGCCAAATATTGTCTAAAAGCTAAAACATCAATAAACAATAAAGCATTTGTTACCAAATGCGAAAAGTTTTTGCTGATGATGCTGTCATTCGTCTGAACCCTTTGGTCAATAATGCTTTCCAGAGAGAGGGAAGGAGTATCTTTTGGAAGTAAAATTTTAAACAAGTTAAATCCTTCTGGATTCATTTGTTTGTAAAACTTTAAAACTTCTGAGATGAAATTTTTAGGTTCCGAGTTTCTTTTCTCTAAACAAAAAACATGATAGAGTGTATTAAGTAAAGCTACTTTAGAAATTTCGGTTTTAAACCAGCCTTTTATCGGAATCGGAATCTGAGAATCTATAGCAATAATATGACCATAAATAAATCCCGTTTCTCTTACTTTATAGTAAAACGATTCTACTGTTTCAAAAGGAATTGCTTCTGAAAACTTCTGTTCACTAAAAAACTTATCTATCCAGCCGTGTGCTGATGGGTTAATCATTGACTTAATTTTGCTAATGCAAAGCTATGTCTTTTTCTTGTTTTAGGATTCATTTTAAAATGAAATAACCACTAGATTTTGTTAAAAATAGTGGTTATTGTATTTTCTTATTTGATGATTCCTGCACAAGCAACTCTTCCGCCGGCATTTCCTGTAGGCTGGGTTGTAAAATCATCTGTTCCTGCATGAACGATTAAACCTTTGCCAAGAACATCTTTGTTAGAATCTCCACATCCAACGCACCATTCGTCAGTAGTTAAAGTGATCGATCCATTACCTTTTGCATCTGCAGTAAAGTTTCCGATATCACCTTTATGATATTCGCCAACTCCCCATTTTCCGTGTTTTTTAAAAGTTGGATTCCAGTGTCCTCCAGCAGAGCTTCCGTCTGCAGCACTACAATCTGCTTTTTCATGGATATGTATAGCGTGAACTCCTGGTTCTAATCCAGTCATTTTTGCAGTAAAAGTAACTTTTCCATTTTTCTCTGTAAAAACAGCAGTTCCAGTAACCTTACTGTTGCTTTTTGGTTCTAATGCAACTGTTAATGTTTTTGCATCACTTGATTTTGTATTTGTCTTACAGCCAATGATTACGGCTGTAATTATAGCGAAAGAAACAATTAGTTTTTTCATATATATGGGCATTTTAGTTAAATATTAAGTAAATTTAACATAAAATAACGGAATGGCTTAACTCTAAAAGTTAAAAAAAAGTCAAACTATTCGTTATAATTTAATATCGATTGAGCACATAACACGGAAATATTGCGTAAATTCGTATGGTTTTAACGAATAATTTCTGAGATCATCCTGCTCTAATTCGCTCATATTTAATTCTTAACTATTATGATTAAAAAGATTTTTACTCTCGTTTTTCTTAGTTCAATATTGCTTTCCTGCAATATTTTTAAATGTAAAAAAAGTGATGCAGTTTCAAAACTCGACGGAACTTGGGAACTGAATTATATCACTAGTCCAAAGATTACTTTTGATGGTCTATACCCAAATAAGAAACCTACAATAATTTTCAACACAAAAGAAAACCAGGTTTCGGGCAATAACAGCTGTAATTCTTATACTGGAAAATTGGTTGTAAATGGAAATAAAATTGATTTTACACAGCCAATGGCAGTGACCAAAATGATGTGTCTGGACGGACAACAGGGCGAACAGACTTACATGAGTACACTTCAAAAAATTACTTCATACGATATTACAGATGATGGTAAAACTTTAAATTTTATTTCTGGAGATATTGCAATGATGCGTTTTACTAAAAAATAATGCTATGAAAGCTAAAATATCTGTTATGTTCCTGATTTTTTCACTCTTAAGCTTTTCAGTTTCGGCACAGGAAAAAACAAAAAAAGAATTAAAAGAAGAAAGAGAACTAAAAAAGCAAAATGAAATTCAAGCACTTTTAGATGCCAAGAATTTTGTTTTTGAAGCACAAAAGGTTACACCGCAAGGTGGAAGATTAATTCAGCTGGATTATAATACTTATTTCTTGAATTTTAATACAGAAAACACAACTTGCGATCTTCCTTTTTTTGGACGCGGATTTAATGTTGCGTATAATGGTGACGGCGGAATTAAATTTGAAGGAAAACCTGAGAATATCAAAATTGAAAAGAAAAAGAAAAATACCATTTTAAAAGCGACAGTTCGAGGAAAAAACGATGTTTATGATCTAATGTTTAGTATTTTTTCTAATGGAACAGCTACGCTTAATGTAAATAGTAACAATAGAGCGCCAATTAGTTATGATGGAATAATTAGTGCTCCAAAGACATCGGTGAATAAATAATAGTTTTACCTATTTAAGATATAGATATACTGTTTTGGGTTTTAAGGTTTTAATAATCAGTATATTTAGTATGCATATTATTTTTAAAAACAAATTTAAAATTGAAACTATGAAAAAATTAAGTCTTATTCTTATTCTGGCTGTTGCCTCATTTTCATCTTATGCACAATCTTCTTTTAAAGAAGATGTAGATGTTTTGCAAAGTGTTTACGGAAAATCTAAAAGTGATTTAGTAAAACAATACATGAACTTGTCAGATGCTCAAGCAGCAGCTTTTACAAAAGTGTATGATGAGTACGAAACCAAACGTAAAGCGCTCGGACAAACCAAATTTCAATTAATAAATGATTATGCAGCTAATTATGAAACTTTGACAGATGCCAAAGCCGATGAATTAGCAAAAGGTACTTTAAAAAATCATATTGATTATGAAAAACTTTACTCTAAAACCTATAGTCAAGCCAAAAAAGCGATTGGAGCTATAAATGCGGCTAAATTTATTCAGTTGGAAGTGTATCTACAAACGATTATTCGCAGTGAAATTTTAGAATCTATTCCTTTTATCGGAGAATTGGATAAATCAAAAGTTCAATAAGGTTTTTGTAACTATAAAACAAAAAGGCAGTTATTTAGATAACTGCCTTTTTTTATTCTTTTAAACAAAATTATTTTGCTGTTTTTACTTTGTAAATTTCATTTACCATTCCGTCACGGAAACTATCTAACGTAAGTTCCCAAAACATAATTCCTCCTAATTTCTTCGCTTTTACGTATTCTGCTTTTGCTTTTATAGATTTAAGATCATCAGATGTTGCAAAAGTTTTGGTTGAAGCGTTATACCAATATGGTGCTTTTGCTTTATCATCCCAAAAGTATTTCCATCCATTTGCTTCAGTATAAGTTGTAGCAAAGTTTTTAAAATCGATACCTTGAATATGTTCTCCAGCTTGATAAAGACCATTATTTACGTTTTCTACATTTTTCCAAGTTCTTGAATAAAAAGCACCGCCAATAACTAGTTTCTCTGCAGGAACGCCTTGTTTCAATAAAAATTCAACAGCTCTATTCGTAGATTCTTCATTAGCATTTGTACTGTATAATGGAGAATGATGACCAGTAACTTTAGAATATCCGTTTACTAAATCATAACTCATAATATTGATGCGGTTTACCAAAGGAGTTACAGCTTTCCAGTCAATAGATTCGTCTAAATATTTTTGGAAACCTCCTGCAGCGAAACTCAATTCGTATTTTTTACCTAATGTAGAACGTAATATTTTTACCAGTTCAGTAAAGTTAGGTTTGTCAACAGCCTGATACAAATGACCTGGAAGCCCTTCGATTGCTGGATATTCCCAATCTAAATCTAAACCGTCAACTTTATAAGAATCGCTTATTTCTTTTACAGATTTAGCAAACTTTAAACGACCTTCTGCAGTAGAGAAAGCAGCAGAACAAGGTTCGCAGCCACCCCAGCCGCCAAGTGATAAAATAATTTTTAGCTGCGGATTTTTTGCTTTTAGAGAAACTAAGTGTTTGATTGTAGTTGAATCTTTAGGAGAATCAACACTTAATTTTCCATCTTTTAAATGGCAGAAGCTGAAAATAATTTGATTTAATTTGCCAACTTCGTATTCATCAATAAGTTTTGAATCGCCAGTGTAATAAGCGATTATGTCCATTTTTTTGTTCTTTTGAGCAAAGGTCGTCGTGATACCAAAGCACAACAAAAAAGAAGCGATTAGAGTAATTTGTTTCATTATTTTGTTTTTAGCGTTTTTAGAACGTTAAATATAAAGTAATACATTGGATATTTAACTATTATAATTCACTTTGCAAGTTAATTTTAACGAAAATTTTGCAAATCGTTGCAAAAATATTGCGAAGAAAGATCTGGAAAATAACAAAAATAAACCCGCTCAGTTTCGGACTTGCGCGGGTTTAAACAAATTAAAAGCTAAAAACTATTGTAATATTAGAAGCAGTATGAATTTTCTGCAACTAATTTTTCTGCAATTTTTTCTCTCAACGCCACAACATTTGGCAGGTTAGTGTATTTTGTAAAACGTTTCAATCCCATTAACATCATACGTTGTTCGTCTCCTTCAGAGAAAGAAGCAATTCCTTCTTTTCCTCTTAAGTTTACAATATCTACAGCTTTGTACAAGTATAATTTTGCCATAGCAATTTGCTCTTGAACTTTATCTTCACCTTCTTTTTTAGCTAATTTCTCAGTTCTAAGAATTGTACTTTCAGCCATATAAATTTCGATTAAGATATCTGCAGCAGCCATTAATAATTGTTGGTGAGAATCTAATTCTGGACCATATTTTTGAACAGCGCTTCCAGCAACCATCAAGAAAACTTTTTTCAAGTTAGCTACGATTGTTTTTTCTTCTGCAAATAATTCAGAGAAATCTGGAGTATCAAAAGAGGGAATTCCCATTAATTCTTCTTGAACTTTCATTGCTGGTCCAAGTAAATCAACGTGTCCTTTCATTGCCTTTTTGATCAGCATACCTACAGAAAGCATTCTGTTGATTTCGTTTGTTCCTTCGTAGATACGTGCGATACGAGCATCTCTCCAAGCACTTTCCATTGGAGTATCTTCAGAGAATCCCATTCCGCCAAAAACCTGAATTCCTTCGTCAGAACAGTTTTGAACGTCTTCAGAAACCGCTACTTTCAAGATCGAACACTCGATAGCATATTCTTCAACACCTTTCAATTCAGCTTCCTGATGAGAAGTTCCTTCCGCTTCACGAGCAGCAATTCTGTCTTCGATGTCTTTTGCAGCACGGTAAGAAGCACTTTCTCCCGCGTAAGCGCTAGTTGCCATTTCAGCTAATTTAGAACGGATAGCTCCAAATGATGAAATAGAAGTATTGAACTGAATTCTTTCGTTAGCATATTTTACAGCTCCGGAAGTAACTCTTCTTTGTGCATCCAAACAAGCAGCAGCCAATTTAATACGACCAACGTTCAAAGCATTCATCGCAATTTTGAAACCGTTTCCTCTTTCAGACAACATGTTTTCAACCGGAACTTTTGTTTCGTTGAAGAAAACCTGACGAGTAGAAGAAGCACGAATTCCTAATTTATGTTCTTCTTCATTCATAGAAATTCCGTTTGATGGATCATTTTCTACGATGAAACCTGTAATGTTTTTATCATCTCCAATACGGGCAAAAACGATGAATAAGCTGCAAAAACCTGCATTCGAAATCCACATTTTTTGTCCTGTAATTAAATAATGAGTTCCGTCCTCAGATAAAACAGCTTTAGTTTTTCCTGAATTTGCATCAGATCCAGCGCCTGGCTCAGTTAAGCAGTAAGCTCCAAACCATTCTCCTGAAGCCAATTTTGGAACGTATTTTTTCTTTTGTTCTTCAGTACCATAAAGTGTAATTGGCATTGTTCCAATTCCCGTATGCGCACCAAAAGCAGTTGAGAAAGAACCAGTTGCTCCAGAAATGTAGTCACAAACTAACATTGTAGAAACAAATCCCATTCCTAATCCGCCGTATTCTTCAGGTACTGCAACTCCAAGAAGTCCCAATTCACCCGCTTTACGCATAGAAGCTTCTGTATAAGCATAATCTTTTTTCTCAAAACGATCTTTATGCGCCCATAATTCTTTGTCAACGAACTCCTTAACAGAGTCACGCATCATTAACTGCTCTTCCGAGAAATCTTCTGGAGTAAAGATGTCCTCGCATTTTGTTTCTTTAACTAAAAACTGACCACCACGAGTCACGTTTTTTTCGATTGTATCTGCCATTGCTTATGTTTTTAGGTAAAAGATGAAAGAAGCAAGAAGCAAGATTTTAAATTAACTTGCTAATAAAGCCTGTGGTCATCTTTTGAAATTCAATTATTTTGTTTTCTAATTTTTCTGTTTTTTCCTTTGTTAAATAATCATTTTGACAAGCTATTAACAATTGTGTTTGCAATTCAAATGACGAACCTAAACTGATATTCAAATAATGTTGAAAATGTTTATTGCCTCTGTTTGAGCCCTCAGCGATATTTGAAGGCATTGAAACAGAACATCGATTCATTTGATTTGCCAAACTATAAATTTCTGATTTTGGAAAAGTGGCTGTTAGTCTATAGATGTCATTTGTAATTTCCATAGCTAAAATCCAAATTTTCAAATTCTTAAAATTGTGTCTCATGTTTTTTTGAGGCAAGATAAGAAGAAAAATTAAATGTAGGTTTTGTACTACTTTTAAAAATGTTTACTCTCAGAATATTATCATTCCAAAAATCAAGTCTTGCTTCTTGCTTCTTTCCTCTTAAAAACTACAACACTTCGTAAATCCCAGCACTTCCTTGCCCAGTACCCACACACATAGAAACAATTCCGTATTTACTTCCTCTGCGTTTCATTTCATCAAATAACTGAACAGAAAGTTTAGCTCCTGTACAACCTAGAGGATGTCCTAAAGCGATTGCTCCACCGTTTACGTTTACGATATCCGGATTTAAACCTAATTCGCGAATTACAGCCAAAGACTGAGAAGCAAAAGCTTCGTTTAATTCCACTAAGTCAATATCTTTTAATTCTAAACCAGCTTGTTTTAAGGCTTTCGGAATTGCTTTAACTGGACCGATACCCATAATTCTTGGCTCAACACCAGAAGAAGCAAAATTTACCAAACGTGCAATTGGTTCCAGATTTAATTCTTTTACCATTTCTTCGCTCATGATTAAAACGAATGCAGCACCATCACTCATTTGTGAGGAGTTACCCGCAGTAACACTTCCATCAGCAGCGAAAACCGGTTTTAAACCTGATAAAGCAGCGATAGAAGTTCCAGCTCTCGGTCCTTCGTCTTGTTTTACAACGTATGATTTTGTTTCTTTTTTACCATTTTCGTTGATGAAAGTCTGCTCAACAGTAATTGGAACGATCTGTTTGTCGAATTTACCTTCTGCCTGAGCTTTCAAAGCTTTCATGTGTGAGTTGTATGCAAACTCATCCTGATCTTCTCTTGAAATTTTGTATTGATTGGCAACGGCTTCAGCAGTTAAGCCCATTCCCCAATAGTAATCTTCGTGACCTGCAGCAGCAACTTTATAATCCGGAGTTGGTTTGTAACCTCCCATCGGAATAAAACTCATGCTTTCTGCACCACCTGCAATGATACAATCTGCCATTCCTGATTGGATTTTAGCAGTCGCCATTCCGATAGTTTCCAGTCCAGATGCGCAGTAACGGTTTACCGTAACTCCAGGAACATCTTCTACTTTTAATCCCATAAGAGAAATCAAACGTCCAACGTTCAAACCTTGTTCTGCTTCTGGCATGGCATTTCCTACCATAACGTCATCGATACGTTTTTTATCGAAATTAGGCAGTTCGTCCATCATAAACTGAATGGTTTCTGCAGCTAATTCATCAGGTCTTTTAAATCTAAAAACACCTTTTGGAGCTTTTCCAACTGCTGTTCTATATGCTTTTACTATATATGCTGTTTTCATTTGTTTTGTTTTTTTTAAAGATTTATAGAAGCAAGAGCCAAGAGAAAAGACAAAACTTTGTTTTGAAATCTTGCTTCTTGCATCTTTCTTCTACTTTTCTAATTACGAAGCGGTTTTCCTTTAGTTAACATATATTGGATTCGTTCAAGAGTTTTTCTCTCTGTACATAAACTCAAGAAAGCTTCACGTTCGATATCTAATAAATATTGTTCAGAAACCAAAGTCGCTTCAGATAAATCACCTCCGGCCATAACATAAGCCAGTTTGTTAGCGATTTTCTTGTCGTGTTCAGAAATGTATTTTCCAGCTTCCATTTGATCCGTTCCAACTAAGAACATTCCAAGAGCTTGTTTTCCTAATACTTTAATATCATTTCTTCTAATAGGCTGTGTATATCCAGCTTCAGCTAATAATAAAGCATGTTTTTTAGCTTCAGCGATCTGACGATCTTTGTTTACTACGATAATATCTTTCCCGTGCTGTAAAAGTCCAGTGTCAAAAGCTTCGTAACCAGAAGTCGATACTTTTGCCATTGCGATTGTTAAGAAATATTCTTGAAGAACATTCAACTCCACATCATTTTTGCGGAATAAATCAGAAGCTCTTAAGGTCATTTCTTTAGAACCACCACCACCTGGAATCACACCAACACCAAATTCAACTAATCCCATATAAGTTTCAGCAGCAGCAACTACTTTATCAGCGTGTAAGCTCATTTCGCATCCACCGCCAAAAGTCATTCCGTGAGGCGCTACAACAACTGGAATAGAAGAGTAACGAACACGCATCATAGTGTCTTGGAACAATTTGATTGCCATGTTCAATTCGTCGTATTCCTGCTCAACTGCCATCATGAAAATCATTCCGATATTAGCTCCAACAGAGAAATTCGCTGCTTGGTTTCCAATAACTAAACCTTGATATTCTTTTTCAGATAAGTCAATTGCTTTGTTGATGGCTTGAAGTACATCGCCACCAATGGTATTCATTTTAGATTGGAATTCTAAATTCAAAATTCCATCACCTAAATCCTGAATGATTGCACCGCTGTTACTCCAAACTTTTTTGCTTTCGCGGATGTTGTTTAGGATAATGAATGAATCTTGTCCAGGAACTTTAACTTGAGATTTTGTTGGAATGTTGTAGAAATAAGTTGCTCCTTCTTTTACAGTATAGAAACTTTCGCTTCCAGAAGTCAGCATTTCGTTAACCCATGCAGCAGGTTCTAAACCTTCGGCTTTCATGATTTCAATTCCTTTGGCAACACCAATAGCATCCCAGATTTCGAATGGACCATTTTCCCATCCAAAACCAGCTTTCATGGCATCGTCAATTTTATATAATTCGTCTGAGATTTCAGGAATTCTGTTCGACACATAAGCAAACATTCCAGCGAAACTTTTTCTGTAGAATTCTCCCGCTTTGTCTGTTCCTTTTACTAAAACTTTAAAACGATTGATTGGTTTATCGATAGTTTTTGTCAGTTCAAGCGTAGCAAAATTTGCTTTTTTCGCAGCGCGGTATTCTAATGTATCTAAGTCTAAAGAAAGAATATCTTTATCTACTTTTTTGTAGAAACCTTGTCCCGTTTTGCTTCCCAGCCAATTGTTTTCCATCATTTTGGTAACAAATTCTGGAAGTTTAAACAATTCGTGTTGTTCATCAGTTGGGCAGTTTTCATAAATACCATTAGCAACATGTACCAAAGTATCCAAACCAACAACATCAACCGTACGGAAAGTAGCTGATTTTGGACGACCAATTACGGGACCAGTCAATTTATCCACTTCTTCAATCGTTAATCCCATTTCTTTTACTAAATGGAATAAACTCTGGATTCCGTAAATTCCTATTCTGTTTCCAATAAACGCCGGAGTATCTTTAGCAACAACCGAAGTTTTTCCTAAAAATTTAGATCCGTATTCGTTTAAGAAATCCAACACTTCAGTTGAAGTTTTCGGACCAGGAATAATTTCAAATAATTTTAAGTAACGCGCAGGGTTAAAAAAGTGAGTTCCGCAGAAGTGTTGTTGAAAATCTTCGCTTCTTCCTTCACTCATAAAGTGAATTGGAATACCAGAAGTGTTAGAAGTAACTAAAGTTCCCGGGTTACGGAATTTCTCAATTTGTTCAAAAACTAATTTTTTGATATCTAAACGTTCCACTACAACTTCGATAATCCAATCAACATTGGCAATTTTTGCCATATCATCAGTCGTATTTCCAGTTGTAATTCGGCTAGCGAATTTTTGGCTGTAAATAGGAGAGGGTTTCGATTTTAATGAATTCGCCAAATGTTCGTTTACCACACGGTTGCGAACGGCTTTACTTTCAAGTGTTAATCCTTTTTTAGCTTCAGCTTCTGTCAGTTCGCGCGGGATAATGTCAAGAAGTAAAACTTCAACACCAATGTTAGCAAAATGACAAGCTATACCTGAACCCATAATTCCGGATCCAATTACAGCAACTTTTTTAATTGTGCGTTTCATATTTGTAAAATTTGTTTTTTTGGGTAGAATTTGAATTTTCTCTTTAAAGGAGATTATTCATTTTCTGAGTTTTCTGTATGATTGAAAATATTTTTGTCCTGAATTAATTCGTTGATAATTTCAGAAACTTCTATAAAATGCTGCAGCTTTTCGTCTGAGACATGTTTTCTAACCGTTTCATTAAATTTCAGAACTGTATTTTTAGATAAATCTCTTTTTTCTTTTCCAAATTCGGTCAGGTAGATCAAAACGCCTCGACCATCGCTTGGGTTCTTTTTGCGAACAATTAAACCTTTTTCTTCCATAGATTTAAGCGTTCTTGTTAAGCTCGTTGCTTCCATGCCCATTCTCGGACCTAAAGCGGTTGATGGAGTTCCTTCTTCCTTGTCCATACTTAAAAGAGCAAATCCTGTTGCCATTGTAGCATCATATTTGGCAGCCTCTTCATTATACATTCTTGAAACAGCCTGCCACGTCGCTCTCAAAATATAATCTATCGTCTTGTCTTTCATAGGTAACTATATCGATTTCAAATATAATTAAAAAATACTATGCATGCATATAATTTTTTAATAAATTTTTGGTTAGTTAAAAAATATCACTGATTTAGAGTGATTTGGTGGTTTATTTATAGGGAAATATACTATTCTTTTTTTAGATTTTAACATTTTCCATTCTGTAAAAATGTCTTTTTGGTTTTTAAATCGGATTTAATTCGATATTCTTTAAAAAATTATGCATTTATTTCAGTTGAATTTTCAGAATCGTAGCGAGAAATGGCATCTTGAAGTATCTTTTTCATACGATTTCTCAGACTTTCTGGTCTTAAAATCTCCATACAACTTCCAAAACCTAGAAGAAGTCTTTCCATTTCATAATTTGGTATCACATATAATTGGACAATAATACTTCCGTCCTCATTTTCCTTAATTAATCGCTGGGAAGTGTGTAAAGGTTTTGTCAATACATAAGGTGCATTCGACGCATCTACCCATATTTCAATTCGCCTGGCTTTTAATCCCGAATTTACCGTAACACCAATTACATCTTTATAATAAACGTCAGCATCAAAATCTTCTTCTAGGTAAGGATGATTAAAATCGTAGTCAATTGCAATGATTCTGTCCAAAGCCAAATTGGTAATAGGCTGTAATGCTTTTTTCTTTCCGATTAAAAACCAGCGATTGTTGAATTCTTTTAATATAAAAGGATGAAAATGAAATTTTGTTTCTTCTCTCGATTTAAAAGATTTGTACGTAATTATCAGAACCATTTTCTTTATGATAGCCTGATATATTTCATCCAGATAATGCAGCCCTTTTAGATTCTCATTTTTATCCAGATAAATTACGGGCTTGGTATGTGATTTTTCAGAATAGATTTTATCCTCTAAACGCTGTAAAATATCTGATACATCATTAAATAAAGAGAAATCCTTAAACTGTTTCAACATCGAAACCGTTTCAGTTAAAACATTCATATCCGTTTCCGTCAGCGGAATATCCGTTATCGAAAAATCTTCGTCTTCATATTTATAATACTTTTTATCGTAAACCACAATTGGCGCATTGTATCCCAGTTTTTCACTTCGCATCAGCTGAATATCCATCTGAATTGTTCGTTTACTAATCGGGTTTTGTCGTCCTTCGTATTCAAATAAAGCTTCAGAACATTCTTCGATTAAATCTTCGAGTGTCCATTGTCTGTATTTATTTTGCAGACATTTATCAATGGTTTTATAACGGATTAAGGCGTTTTTATTTTGTGACATAAGAATGTTTGTTTTTCGGTTTGTATTTTAGAGACGCACCGCAGTGCGTCTAACGTATTGTGGATATTCGTTGTGTAGACGCACTGCAGTGCGTCTCTACAGACATACTTTATGTTAATATTGAAATTTCCTTTTCAATATTTTGTCTAGCTTTTTCCTCATAAAAACTCCTGAATTCCTCAGTTTGAAAAATAAATTCATTCTCTAAAAAATGTTTCAAAGCTTTGGCGCGCCCGGGTTTGTATAGAAAATCAGGATAAATACGGTATTCTTTTCTAATCTGTTCAAAATAGATTTTATAATCGTCCCAATCTTTCGTAAGGATTTTCAAATCAAAATCGATTAACCAATTGATATCTTCAATTTCATTTTGCTGATGTTGTTGTGTAGCGCAGATGGCATCAAAAACCAATTGTTTATTTAAGTTTACATTTTCAGGTAAAATCGACAAAGCATACTCAGCACTTTTGAGTTCATTGTCTTTTTTGGAAGCCGAATAAACAAAATCATGATAAAAAATAGAAAATAATATTTCATTCGGATTTTGAAGCCTATTAGAATAGGTTTCAAAGCTTTCTATCATTTCTTTTAAATGTGTGAGATTATGATAATGCCTTGATTTTTTGGAATATGCCTTTTCTAAACCTGCCCAGTTCTGCTGAATTTCATTTGCTGAAAAGCCAATATTTGAGAGTAATTCAGAATAAATTTTCTCTAAATTCATGTTGTTTTTTACTCAAATTTAAAATTCTTTTTTTACTGCGCAAAATAATTGCGCAGTAGTTTCGAAATCTTTGTTCAAGAAATAAAACAAATACTATTTCTCAAAAATGAAAGCAAAATTTTTACTGCGCAAAATAACTGCGCACTAGTTTTGAAATCTTTGTTCAGAAATAAAAACAAACGTTCATAGAAATAAAAAAAGAATAAAACAGGTCAAGTTGGAGTTACTTCGAAACACTTTCCACGTACACACTTACACCATTACCTTTTTATTCTACTATTATATGGGACAGTAGCTCAGCGGTAGAGCAGGTAGTTTTGAAATTATCAATCAAAGGTCAATCAAAATTTACTTCTTACACTTTTAATGTCCGGGTCGTGGGTTCGAATCCCACCTGTTCCACTATTAATGGTCAATTAAAACTTACTTCTTATAGGTTAATTTCCCAGCTTCCATAAGGGAGTTGGTATTAAAGTTTTAAAATTATCATTAATAAAAAGCGAGGGTCAAGATTAACTTACTTCTTCGGGGAAACCCACCAGATAAACTCAGTTAATCAATTACACTCCAATTTAAGGTCAAGTGTTTCTTACTTCAAAATCTTTTAGGTAGAACTCAGAAACACCATTATCTAAATTTTAAAAATTAAAAAAAATGAAAACAAGAGAATTATTAAAAATCAGTTTACGTCAAAATGCGATTTTCATTCCATCAGAAATGATTTCGAATGATATTAAAAATTTATCAGGAACAACATCGGTTTTATTAGCCAATGTTTCTAAACTTGGATTTACATTTTCTGAATCGTTATTGCACGCTTTAAACAACGTAAACCCAAATTATAAAGTAGAAGTTTTAGAAGTGCTGAGAGAAGTTTTAGGAACAGATAAAAACTGGACGCCATTGGTAAAAGAATGGAATATCCCAACGGGAGAATCTGTTGTAGATCATATTATCACATATTTCGGAAATGTTTTTAAAACAAAAAACGGAACAACTTTACAATGTGGACATATTATCCCAGATAATACTTTTCCATTAGAAAGATACAACGGTTGTCCGTTCTGCGGAACTCCGTTTGAATTTGGTAAAATCGAAAAATTAGGTCAGGGAAGCAAATTGAAAGTACTTGAATTGTGGACAGAAAAAGATTTAAATGATTTATATATCTCATTATTGCAGTCAAAAACGGCTTTAGACGCTACTCAGCTAGATAGTTTAAAAATGGCGATGCAAAATTTGCCTTTGCCAAAAGTTGATGTTGCAATGAAGGAAACTTTAATGCTAGTAATCGGTCTTTTGATTGAAAACGGTAAAGAAGCCGAAGCATCTCAATTTTTAAAAACACCAACTGATATCTTAAGATATTTATGGTATAAAAATACTGGAATGTTGCAGATTATCGAGCCAAAAACGATTGTTAAAAGAGCGACTAAAAATGGCCAGCATTTTCATAATTCTTTGGATACAAGTGCGCAGGCTAGAATTGCATCTGCAAAAGATTTGAAACTTAAATATTCAAGAAAAGAATGTTTAATGGTGGCAAACTGGTTAAACAATATGACCATGGACGTTGAAGCCATGTGCGAAATCATGCATCCAAAACGCGGAATGTGGGTTCGTTTTATTCGAGCGCTTCGTTTGGCAGAATACAGCAAAAGAAAAGGGTTTGAGAAATTGAACTTTTTAATGGATGTGTTTCTACAACCAAGTGTATGATGTTTGGCAAAGCAAAGTAGATTCGTCAAGATTGAAATTTGATGCCGATAAAACATTTGCGTTATTAAAACAACGTCCAGGATTGTTTGCACGTTCGTTATTTTCGAATATGCTATGGTTTGGAGCAGAAGAAACAATTGCCCATTTTGAAGAAATCATCGATAAAGTTCCGGCTCGATTGGTGTTTACTTTAAATATGTATGCTCAAAATTACTTTGATAAAAATATGCAGCGAAGTGTGAAACCTTTGGGCGGAACAAACAAAAGAATCGAACCAAACGGTTTATTGAAATTGTATGATGATGTGCAGTTGGAAGCAATGAAAAACCAAATCGAAGAATTGTGTCTTTTGGCCATGAAAAAACGATTTGCAAAAATGGCGAACAAAAACAAGACAATGTATATCGATCCGCAGTTGTTTAACATTCCGGTTTCTATAGGAGATCGAAGCGAAACCGTTCAGGATTTGCCGGTTGCATTAATGGGAACACGTTTCCCAGTTGAAGGTAACGAAGTGCGATTGTTTATGCAATGGGGTAAAGATTTGCCAGCACAGCATTTAGATATGGATTTGAGCTGTCATATCGCTTATGAAGATAAAGCCGATATTTGTTCTTTCAGCCGATTGACTACAACTGGTTGCCAGCATAGTGGTGATATCAGAAGTATTCCGAATAAAATTGGAACGGCCGAATATATCAACATCAACATCGACGAATTGGCGAAGGCCAAAGCTAAATTTGTAACTTTTACTTGTAATGCGTACAGCAACGGAAGTATTACGCCAAATTTAATTGTTGGTTGGATGAACAGTAAACACCCGATGAAAATTTCGGAGAAAACGGGTGTAGCATACGATCCGTCGTGTGTAGATCATCAGGTTCGTGTGACGCAGAATGTTGCCAAAGGTTTGGTTTTTGGAGTGTTGGATGTAGCCAAAAGAGAAATCGTTTGGTTAGAGATGACTTTCGGAGGTCAGGTTTATAGGCGGTTTGGATTTCAAAGGCGTTCAGGCGTTGTTATCAAAATTAAACAGTAAATTGAATATTGGTAGTTTGTTACAGCTGAAAGCGGAAGCTCAAGGCTTAACAATCACCGAAAATGAAATTGCAGATGAGGTTTATACAGCGCAATGGGCGATGAATCCAGCAGTTGTTACGCAATTATTAGTGGATTAGGTTTAATTAGGTACAAAGAGGCAAAGGTTCAAAGGGACAAAGGTTTTGTAGAGGCGTACTGCTGTGCGTCTCCTCAAAGTTTGGTAAATTTAATCTTGCAGAGTCGCAAAGATTTTTCTGAGTAATATTTGTCATTTCGATCCCGAGGCTTCGGGAGAGAAATCTCCACAAGTAACTCCGCAACGAAAAGCCAATCTTCATAGAGCTTCTCGCGAGGATTTCTCCTTCGTCGAAATGACATAAAATGAGAAAAACTAGAATAAATTAATCTACGCAGAATAATTGCGCAGTAGTATTTGAATCTTTGAAAAAATAAATTGATAGATATGAGAAATTCAGAATTTGAAATCCATCCTTTTGACGAAGCGTTTTATGTTGAATCATTATTAAATAAAACACATTCAATTTTGAATGACGTTGCGTCAGTAAACAAATTTTGGGAAAATGGAAATCATGATTGCAAGAATGACAATGCAATTCTAGATTTACTTCAAAACATTATCCTAAATGCAGGAGGTATTTCTCGATTTTTTTGGCCTTCAAAAAACACTGGATATTATAAAATTCGAGGGGAAAAGCTACGTGAAGTTTATCATGTTAGTGATTCGAGTGTTTTGAAAAATCGAGATATGCGAAATTGTATCGAACATTTTGATGAGAAATTAGACGATTTTTTAAAAAAATTTGCTACATGGAAGGTAATGCAAAAATACGTTGGACCACTAACATATGTAGATGATGGCAGAACATTTTTTAGGGCATATTTTTATGATAAACAAATCTTTAAGATGCTCAATGTAGAATATGAAATAAAACCAATAATAGTAGAAATTAAGAGAATTCATAAAATTTTATTACTGCAAAAAGAAAATCGTGGTCGATTTTAAAATAATTGCGCACTTATATAAAACCTTTGCACCTATAAACCTCTGTCCCGATAGCTATCGGGATTGTCCCTTAAAAAACAAAACAATGAAAACACAAATAAACGGTACAGATATATTAGAATTAGGATTCCCGGAAGGAAAAATAATTGGGATTGCCTTAAAAATAAACAACACAAGCAACGGATTCACAAGAGACGAAATGATCGCTAATTTCAAAAACGTCTTAGAAACTCCAGAGAATTATATAGACGATAAAGTCTTCAGTAAACTGGCTGTTGCTTTAATCGAAAAATCGAATGAAAAACCAGAAGATTTTATTGCTTTAAATCAGAATCCGAATGCGTATTCGGCTTACGGATTGGATCATATCGAAGACGGAGCCAGAAAACAAATGGAAGTGGCCATGAAATTACCAGTAACAGTTGCAGGAGCTTTAATGCCAGACGCACACCAAGGTTACGGATTACCGATTGGCGGAGTTTTGGCCACAAAATATGCCATTATTCCTTATGGTGTTGGGGTTGATATTGGGTGTAGAATGGCGTTGTCGGTTTATGATATTCCTGAAGATTTTTACTTTGAAAACGAAGCTAAATTCAAAAAAGAATTAATTGCCAATTCGATTTTTGGAGCGGGTCACGGATTTCACGGTCAGTACAAATCAGATCATGCGGTTTTGGAGAACGATACCTTTAATATGAATCCGTTTGTGAAGAACTTGAAAGATAAAGCCTGGTCGCAATTAGGATCTTCTGGTGGTGGAAATCACTTTGTAGAATTCGGAATCATGGAATTTGTAAAAGACGATTCGGTTTTGAATATCCCAAAAGGTAAATATGTCGCTTTGTTAACGCATTCAGGTTCACGCGGAATGGGTGCCACAATCGCGGGACATTATACTAAAATCGCCAAAGACGAATGTAAACTTCCAGAAGTGGCCAAAAATTTAGCGTATCTGGATATGAACTCACAATTGGGTCAGGAATACTGGATGGCGATGAATTTGGCGGGTGATTACGCTTCGGCTTGTCACGAGATTATTCATAACAAAATGGAACGCGCTTTGGGTGCGACGATTTTAGCCAAAGTCGAAAACCACCATAATTTTGCGTGGAAAGAAATCTGGAACGGCGAAGAAGTGATCGTACATAGAAAAGGAGCAACCCCAGCCGGAAAAGGCGTTATGGGAATCATTCCGGGAAGTATGACTGCGCCAGGATTTTTGGTGAGAGGAAAAGGCGAGGAGAACGCCATAAATTCGGCTTCACACGGAGCAGGACGACAAATGAGCAGAACCCAAGCCATCAAAAACATTACCAAAACAGAGATGAAATCTATCCTTCAAGATCATGGCGTTACGCTTATTGGTGCAGGTCTGGACGAAGCCCCAATGGCGTATAAAGATATCAACCAAGTGATGGAAGCACAACAGGATTTGGTTGATGTGGTTGCGAAGTTTACACCGAAATTGGTGAGAATGGCAGATGACGGAAGCCGTGAGGATTGATTTTAGTTTTCAGTCGCGGTCTCAGTTTTCAGTGTTGCGACTCATTTTTAGTTTTCAGTCGCAGTCACAGTTTTCCGTGTAGAGGCGCACTGTAGTGCGTCTACGCAAAGTGAATAAAATAATAGAATCTCGCAAAGTCGCTAAGACGCAAAGTTTTTGTTTCACGCAGATTTTTCAGATCAAAGCAGATTTAATTGATTTTTAATAATTAATCTGTAATATCTGCTTAAATCTTTTCAAATCTGCGTGTAACAATTTTATAGGCATTGCATAAAAAACTTTGCGCCTCTGCGACTTTGCGAGATTAATTCAGCACAAAGAATGAAAAAAACTTTGTGCCTTAGCGCCTTCGTGGCAAAAACAAAAAAGAAATGAAACAATACATAGATATCGGAATTAATTTGACCAACAAACAATTCCAAAACGACATAGACGATGTCGTACAAGATGCGCTAGACGCTGACGTATCGCAGATGATACTCACGGGCACGAGCGTACGAAACAGCGAAGCTTCATTAGAAATCGCAAAACAATATCCGGGAATATTATATTCGACGGCTGGAATTCACCCGCATGATGCGAAGAGTTTTGATGAAAAAAGCATTTTACGACTGCGGAATTTATTAAAGCAGAAACAAGTCGTTTCGGTTGGGGAATGCGGACTCGATTTTGATCGTGACTTTTCGCCCAGAAAGAAACAGGAAGAATGTTATAAAGCCCAATTAGAATTGGCGATCGAAGTACAGAAACCTTTGTTTTTGCACGAAAGAGCTGCTTTTGAAAGCTTTATGAATATCACCAAAAACTATTTACCGCAATTGCCAAAAGCGGTAGTGCATTGTTTTACAGGAACGCTGCAAGAAGCCAAAACCTATCTCGATAACGGATTTTATCTCGGTTTTACGGGAGCGATTTCAGATGCCAAACGTTTCAGCCATTTAAAAGAAGTCATTCAGTACGTACCGCTCGACAAAATGATGATCGAAACCGATGCGCCGTTTATGCTTCCTAAAAATGTTCCGAACAGCCTCTTAAAGAAATACCACGAACGCCGTTGCGAACCTGCTTTTCTGCCGTATGTTGCCGGAACTGTTGCACAGTTTAAAGGGATTACTTTGGATAAGGTTGCGGAGGAAACGACTAAGAATGCTAAATGCTTTTTTGGGATTTAACTGAATAAAATGTTAAAAATGTGCATTTTGACCGATTTACGGGTTACTCGTAGATTAAAATATTACTAAGAAATTTATTATAAATAGATTTGAGTAAATTGCATGAAAAATAAAAAAAGATATGGTTAAAGCTCATTGCCATTGAAAAATGAGTTAAATTAATATATAAAATTATGGGATTTGACAGATCTGACTTTTTAGTTAATGTGCTAGAAACGCATAAAATGAAACATATTGATTCATTATTTGATAAGTTTAAAGAAAGAAGAAAAGAAATTAAAGAGAAGTTACAAGAAAAATTTGTTGATGACATTTATACACCTTTTAATTCAGGGTCTTATGCTAAACATACTGCTGTAAATGCAAAATTTGATTTAGACGTTGTCGTTCCTTGTAAAAGAAATTCTTTTTCAACAATTACAGGGATGTTTGATGATTTTTTTGATTTTTTACAAAGTGAATATAAAGAAATAGCTTATATAAGAAAACAAAAAGTTTCTATTGGAGTTGAATTCTTTGCAGATGAAGATAATGACATTGTGCAAATTGATGTAGTACCAGGAAGAGAATTGAAACAAGGTGATTATCCAAATGATAACTACCTTAATATAAATATAAATGTTTATGGTTCAAATTATACTCAAACTAACATTCATGCTCAGATAGATAATATAAAAGGAAAGAGTGATGCGAGACAAATAATAAGACTTCTTAAAATATGGAAGTATCAAAATTATAAGGATTATAAATCTTTTTTCATTGAATTAATTGTGATAAAGGCATTTGAGAATAAAATTGTCTCTGGTAATTTATGGTCAAAATTAAAGGTGGTTTTGGAATATATTATTGATGAAATTGAAGGAGATAATTTTTCATTAAAAGACCCTGGTAATTCAAGTAATGATATTGCAAAAACAATAGATAGTTATAAAAAAACTTTGCTAAAAAATGATTTTAAATTCTTATTGGAACAGGTAGAGTTAAATGATGAAAATTTAAAAAATCATTTTAAAGAAAACGAAAAATATAAGATTGTAGAGGAATCATCTGAATCTAAAAGCAGTTATAGAATTAATGATTCATCGAAAGCTATAATTCCACCAAGCAACCAATTTGGATTATAAATGGAAGAGAAATTAAACTCAATAATAAATATTTTTCAACAATTCGACGATCTTAAAATAATTAAAAATTTTGAGATCATCGATAGTTGTATTGTGGGAAAAATTCAGGTTTCGTGTTTATTGAAACCAAATATTATTTTTGAAGTTAAAATCTCAAACAATTATCCTCTAAAAGAAGGCAGCACGGAATCAATAAGGTTTGTAAATGAAGATTTGAAAAAATATTCCCATATAAATTTTGATGGATCAGTCTGTTTCCATAATCCTACGCATCCAGATTTGGAATATAAGTTAGAATTTGATATTAAAGCTTTATTGGAGTGGGTAGACAAATATTATATTAAGGAGTTAAACGATGGACGCTTTGAATATCTTTTTTATAAAAA
This sequence comes from Flavobacterium sp. SORGH_AS_0622, assembly GCF_030818825.1. Taxonomy (NCBI): domain Bacteria; kingdom Pseudomonadati; phylum Bacteroidota; class Flavobacteriia; order Flavobacteriales; family Flavobacteriaceae; genus Flavobacterium; species Flavobacterium sp. SORGH_AS_0622. The sequence continues at coordinate 3,788,624 of NZ_JAUTAX010000001.1, read as the reverse complement.
TCAGGATGCAAATCAAATTTTTTTGTTCTCTGACCCTGATAAATCACTTACTAAAGATGATTTTGGTTTTATGTTTTTTAGTAAACATAATACATTTAATGATAAAAATACATTTTTGATTCAAGGATTAAAGAGCCAAGCAGGAAGTAATAATATTGTTTTTGGATGGAGTAGATATTATAGTGGATTCCAAGGAGCAAATAAAGGGTTGTATTACATTGCAGAAAAAACCACCAGTCTATTATCGCAATTTCGCCTATGAGAAATGGTCTGATTTTGGAACTATTTTATCAAATGATTTTTTAAAGTTTCTAAATGATTCTAAACGACATCTAGAAAGAAAGCATTTATTAGAGAACAAGTACTTGATATTATTATATGGTTATCCAATTGATAATGATAAAGTACATTTCGAAACTTTAAAGATTGATTTTTATAATCTTCCAATTTTTAAGAATGAGATTTCAGAAGATCCTATAATATGGTGTAAGACAGTGGACAGTTCTTATGAGTTATTTTTTGGAAGAGGAAAATTAGATAAAGGCTTAACAGAAAAAAAAATATTAATATTAGGACTAGGAGCTGTTGGTAGTAATTTATCAGAATCTTTGGTTAGAGGGGGATGTAGATATGTTGATATTTTAGATTATGACATAAAGGAAGTTGGAAATATATGTAGAGGGAAATATAATTTTATGCATGGAGAGAGGCAAAAGGTAGATGAATTAAAAATTTCATTAATTGCAATTTCTCCTTTTGTAAATGTAGAAGCTTATAATTTTCCATTATTACCGCTTCAAACTCTGCCAGATTTAAAAAAATATTACATTGATTTCTTCAATAAATATGACTTTATTTTTAATTGCTCAGCTAGTAATGATGTTAATATTATTTTGGATCAATTAGAAATAAGAAATAGAACTATTGTAAATATGTCGATATCAAATCACGCTAATGATTTAGTATGTATAATTGAAAATGATAATATATATAACAAGAATTCAGAAATTTTTCAAGAAATTAATCAAGATTTAATGGATATGTTTAATCCACAAGGATGCTGGAATCCTACATTTAAAGCATCTTTTCATAATATAAATGCTTTAGTTAATTTAGCATTAAGCAATATTGATTTAAGATTAAAGAAAGGTAAGGTGCTGAAAACATTTTTATTGCAAGTTGAACTAGGAAGTAGCTATAAAATTAACTTAAAAGATTAAAATTGATATTAAATAATAAAATAATAGGTTTACAAATTGAATTTGAAGATGAGATTATTAAAGAATTTGAAAAAATAGCATTAAAGTTTTATCCTAATGAAATAGGAGGATATCTTATGGGATACTATACAGATGACAAAACAAAGGCTGTAGTTGTAAAACAAATTCTTTCAACTAATTTTGAGAATTCTCCAACTTCTTTTAAACATATTGTTGATGAAAACCTAAAAGAAACATTTGTAAGGATATTTGATGAAGAAAAAATTCATTATTTGGGTGAGTGGCATACACACCCAAATTCTAATTCAAACTATAGTTTAACAGATTTTAAAGCATTAAAAAAAATAGTTGAAAATAAGGACTCAAATATCGAAAATCCTATTTTATTGATAATTGGATTTGATAAAAAAGGAATTAGAGATTATTCTTTTAATGTTTTTTTTAATAACAAATTGTATAAATATGAGTAATGCTAATTTAAAAGAACTTTTTGGTGGTCTTCAAAACCAAATGATAGCACAATTAAATACTAACAGAGAATTTATTACTCATCCAGGTTCTGTTGGAGATGCGCTAGAAAATGTTTGGATTGAATGGTTAAGAAAATACCTGCCTAACAGATATTGTGTTGATAAAGCAATTGTTATAGATTCAAATGGAGCTACTAGCGATCAAATTGATGTTGTAATCTATGATCAACATTTCACACCATTTGTTTTTAATCAAAATGGGTTTATTTATATTCCAGCTGAAGGGGTGTATGCTGTCTTTGAAGTAAAACCTGACTTTCAAGGTTCTGTTAAGGTTTCAAATAAGGAAACTATTAATTATTTTGAATATGCTGGTAGAAAAATTGAGAGTGTAAGGAAATTGAAAAGAACATCTGCCCGTATAATAAATGCAGGTGAATACAAAGATCCTAGAGCATTAACTAAAATTATAGGTGGGATTTTAACAAGTACTAATTCTATAAAACAGGAAAAAACATTAATTAACCATCTGAAAAGCTTGACTGGTTTGAAATCTATGGAAATGGGGTGTAGTATTTCTTATGGAAGTTTTTATGTAGATTATGAAGGAATTCAGGATTTATCTCCTGAAAATGTGCAAGAAAGTATAGAGAAATATTATTTAGTTAGAAAGTTTCAAAATGTTGAATTTAGTGAAAAAGAAATATCATTAGTTTCTTTTTTTTTACAATTAACGCATTACTTACAACAGGTGATTGGTACTGTCGCCTCAATAGATTTGGATTCATATGCTAATGCAATAGGTTTCAAAATTGACAAAAGAATATAGATACATATTAATATTAAGTAGGTTTTTTCTTTCTTTTAAAATAAAATAATATCTTTGTAAAGTCAAAATATTATACAAGGAGAAATCCGAAACTTAAATTTTAAGTTAACATAAGCGAACCCTCATTCACGTTGCAGGAGCTAGTGATAGCCCTAATTCCACTCTTTGTAGTGTTTTGACACAACCGACGATGAGGGTTTCGCGCGTCTAAAAATTTTCGAATATGTCAAAAGAAAATCAAAAACCAACACATCGTGATGTAGTGCCATCCGTAATTAATTTCCTTTCAGACGAATTGTTTGAGGGAGATTACAAAGAACAGCCCATGTATTTGCAGGAAATCTTCGAACTTTTAATGCATACAGAGTTTGGCGACGATATCAATTTAAGGCAAAAAATACTAAGCTGTTTAAGAACCAGCCGTAATCTGGCAGAAACTTTATCGCCATTTTCAGAAAAGCAGATTTATAAGGCTTGTGCCAGTAATAGATAATAACATAAAAATCAAAACTCTGCAATCTTGATATTGCAGGGTTTAAAAGATGTATTGATAAAAAGTTTATCTTTGAACTTTAAACTTCATGAAAAATGAATTACAAAATATCATTTCAGGAAAGAGCCAAGTTAGGCATGGAAATTCTATCCAAACAGTCTCCCGTTACCTTAGAGAAAGCGAGAGCGCAAGCAGAGCGCTTAAGTCAAGCAAGCAAATCAAAAGTGAAGAAACAGCGTTAATAAAAAAATTCTGTGATCGAAATAGTTTTTGGATTACATAAACATTCATGCCTTTATATCTTCAGGTGCAGAGCAAAAAGTTTATCTTCAGAACAAGCATAAAGTAATCAAGCTTAATGATATTATATATTATGAATCTTGGGAAGATTATTTCAATAATTTGTTGCTGAACAATTATTTCTTTCCAGATACTGCATATCAATTAATTGGATTTTATGAACAGGCAGAAGTACTTTATGCTGTAGTGGAACAAAAATTTGTTCAATCTGATAGTGCAACAGAATTAGAGAATGTGAAACATTTTTTAACTCAAACGGTTTTATTAATACTAGAAATAATGACTATTTTAATGATGAATTAGGCATTATTCTTGAAGATTTACATGATGAAAATGTTCTGACTTTTGATAATAATTTATTTTTCATTGATACAGTTTTCTATCTTACGGATTTTACAAACTTTGATTTGTTATAAAAAATATATTTTTGGTATATTTTGTTAAATTAATCTAAATTATACTACATTTGTATCTGTAATTAAAAACAGAAAAATACATATGATACTTTCAATTAAATCAAGTTTTGAACTTTTAGCAGGAGATTTTCCCGCTGAGATGGCAGGACGCTATATGTATTTTTATGAAATTGAAATGTAATTTTAGAGTTTAACTCATCATAAAATATAAAAAGCGTCCTAATTCGGGACGCTTTTTTTGTTTAAAAGCATTTCTCCCGAAGTCTCGGGAAGCTCAGTGTGATAAAAGAGAACAACAAAATGATAGAAAAACAAACCAGAACTAAAAAAATCTAAAAAAATATTTAACCAATATGTTTAATGATTAATCAAAATAGAGAGATATAGTCTTGGAAAGTAATCTGATGAGTAACAGTCATTTGATATAAAATAGAGATCTGCACCAGTTTGCGGACAGGAATTTCTTTGTCTTAATTTTGCGTGTAACTAATTGATAGTCAGAAAAATAATCTTAAAAAATATTTGGAAATATGATTTTTTCCATCATATCTTTGCCAGACAAAATCGAAACAATGAGTTTCAGAAAAACAACAACAACAATTAAAAAATAAATAAAATGAGTTTTAATTTATACATACAAAACCCAGGATTAGTAGCCGCGCCTTCGGAGCGTGAATGCTTTTACATGTTGGTGCATCAATATAGGCAATAAGATAGTTATATCGTATTTGTTATGAAGCACCTTTAATTGGGTGCTTTTTTTTTTGTTGAGGTGCAAAGGTTGGTACAGAGGTACAAAGGTTTGAAAACTTAGCAACTCAGTCCCGAGGCTTCGGGATAGAAAATTAAAGAAGTACGCAAAATAAATGCGCAGGGCGATTGTAATATTTGTTCATAAAGAAATCGTCGCGACGTAAAAAATTTAGTTTAATAATAAAAATTTAAGGATGAATCAAAAAAGTGGACTTAGGTCGGATCATAGTGATCAAACAGAAACAGTGGAGTTTAGCGAGTCGTCATATGCCTCAAGTAAAAAAATGGATTTGAAACTGATTAACCTATGGAATGAAAGGGTGAATTTTAGGGAGATTATATATATCATTTAGAGATATTTCTCTGGTAGAGCAAGGGTGCTTTTAACTTTTGTGATATTGGATTTCCCAGAAAAACCTTCGATTTCCTGAGATTCCCAAGAATTGCAAAAAAAAAAAATACCATGCAAAACAATACATTAGAAAAATACAAAAAAGCAATTAGAAAAAAATACGAGACCGAAAAAGAAGGTAAATACTTTGATTATTTGTACAAACCTTCTCGTGGACAACTTCGTGATTTGTGCTGGCTGATTTTCGAAAATAACCCAACAAAAGATGACTTGAATGTTTTCAGTAATCTATTGGGCTTAGATTTCGATCATAGTAAAAAGAATAAGTTTAAGGAGAAGAAAGATAAGTTTAGACCAATCGAGACTTTCTTTAAAGGTGAAACAGATCCGTCAAACATTGATGCTATAAATATGGCGGCAATTTTGGTTGATTTCGAGCCGCGTCCTTTCAAAAAGTTTTACGAAAATTCTAAAACTGAGGAAATAAAACCAGTTAAACGAATGGAGAAAGCTAAAGAAGTTTTGAAAAAGAAAAGTGCTGCAAAAAAAGAAAAGCATGAGAAAAAGTCTAAGAAAAGAAGTTTCTTTCTAGATTTTAAAAGCATGTTCTTCTAAGTTTCTAGCCACTCCCGATAGCTATCGGGATAAAGGATTAAAAACATTATACAAAATCTGCTAAATCTGCGTGAAATTAATCTTAGCGTTCTTAGCGGTTAAAAAAAACAATTATTAAAAAATTAAAAAAATGAAAACAACAGATAAAATTATTATTATTATCGATTTAGAAGCCACATGCTGGCAGAGTGCAGTCCCACAAGGACAGGAAAATGAAATTATCGAAATCGGGTTAGCGGTTTTAGATACGCAAACGGGAGAAATTACGAAGAATCAAGGGATTTTGATTAGGCCCCAGCGTTCAAGTGTGAGTCTGTTTTGTACAGAATTAACCACTATAACTCAGGATTTGCTGGATAGTAATGGAGTTCTTTTTGAAGAAGCCGTGAATCAGTTAATCGACCAATACAGCCCCGATTTATATACTTGGGCAAGTTACGGTCAGTACGACTTAAATATGCTTAAAAAGCAGTGTAAATCGTTTGGAGTGACGTATCCGATGGCTGATGAACATATTAATGTGAAAACCCATTTTGCCGAAAAGTTTGGATTAGTAAAACCAACCGGAATGAATGGTGCACTTGAATTACTGAATATTCCGCTGGAAGGAACCCATCACCGCGGTATTGATGATGCCAAAAACATCGCGAAGATTTTGCGTTGGTGTCTTCAAAATTAAAAACGGCTGTCAAAATTATCGACAGCCGTTTTCTTTTTGGTTATATTATTCTGATTTAATTCTGACCATAAATTTTAGCATACAGATCTTTATAAATCTCTTTGATGATTTTACGTTTTAATTTTAGCGTAGGTGTCAATTGTCCGCCGTCGATAGACCAAACATCTGGCGTAAGTTCAAAACGTTTGATTTGTTCCCAGTGTCCGAATTTTTTATTGATTTCTTCCACTTCACTATCAATACGTTTAATTACTTCTGGATTTTCGCTGATTTCTTTATCTGTGCTTCCTAATGTAATTTTATGAATTTTAGCCCATTCTTTTACAAATTCAAAGTTTGGCTGAATAAAAGCAGCAGGCATTTTTTCGCCTTCACCAACAACCATAATCTGCTCAATAAAACGAGATTGTTTCATAGCATTTTCGATCATTTGCGGCGCAATGTATTTACCTCCAGAAGTTTTGAACATTTCTTTCTTACGATCGGTAATTTTTAAGAAACCTTCGCTGTCAATTTCACCGATATCTCCTGTGTGGAAATAACCGTCTTGTAAAGCTTCAGCCGTTTTTTCAGGATCTTTGAAATAGCCTAACATTACGTTTGGTCCTTTACAAAGAATTTCTCCGTCTTCGGCAATTTTAACTTCTATATTGCGGATTGGTTTTCCAACCGTTCCAATTTTAAAACCTTTGTTTCTTTGATCGTTTACAGCAATTACGGGAGAAGTTTCAGATAAACCGTAACCTTCCATAACTGGAATTTCTGCAGCAGCAAAAACTCTTGTTAAACGAGGCTGTAAAGCCGCACTTCCAGAAACCATTAAATCCAGGTTTCCGCCCAAACCTTCTTTCCATTTACTGAAAATAAGTTTGCGGGCAATTTTTAATTGGAATTCATACCAAAATCCATTTGCTCCGTATGGTTCATATTTTAAACCTAAATCAATAGCCCAGAAAAATAGTTTTTTCTTAATGCCGGTTAATTCAGCACCTTTAGCATAAATTTTATCGTAAACTTTTTCTAAAAGTCTTGGAACAGCTGTAATAACTGTTGGACGAACTTCTTTTAAGTTATCACTAATTTTATCAATAGATTCGCCAAAATATACCGAAACACCATAATATTGATAGATGTACAAAATCATTCTTTCAAAAATATGGCAGATTGGTAAGAAGCTTAAAGCAGTACTTTTTCCAGCATCAAAAGGAATTCTTGGTGCACTGTCTAAAACATTTGAAACAATATTTTTGTGCGAAAGCATAACACCTTTTGGTTTTCCTGTCGTTCCAGAAGTATAAATAATAGTCGCTAAATCGTCTGTTTTAATGCTGTCTTTTATAGCTTCAACTTCGTTTTGGTTGCTTTCGTCTTCTCCTGCTAATAATAGATCAGACCAATGTTTGCAGCCTGGAATTTCATTAAAAGAATAAACCTCTTTTAAAGTAGGTACATTCGCTCTAATAGCCTGTACTTTTTGATATACTTCATCATCAGAAACAAAGCAGTAAATACTGCCGCTGTGGTTTAAAATATATTCGTAATCTTCCTCAGCAATAGTTGGATAAATAGGAACATTCTGCGCACCAGTCTGCAAGATACCAATATCCATGATATTCCATTCGGTTCTGTTATTTGAAGTAATTAAGGCAATTTTATCATCTTTCTTAACGCCCATGCGCAATAATGCTCTTGAAACAGCATTTGCTTTTGCAATATATTCCTGGCTAGATGTTTTTTCCCAGACTCCATTTTTTTTGGTTGCAAGAGCAACTGGGAGGTTGTAAGTTTCTTGTTGATAATAGGGAAAATCAAAAAGGCGTGTGATTGAAACCATGTTTAATATATTGAATTTTACTGCAAATTAAATAAAATTTAGGTATAATTTTTTATTTTATGAAATTTTATGGGAAAATTTATAGAGACTATCAAAATTCAACGAAAACGTTTTCTTTTTTGTAGTAAACTTTCATAAAAACCAAGAAAAATTTAATAGCAGGACTATTTTTTACAGACTATTGAACATTGTAATCTTCATATTCTTTTACTCGCTCTCCCATTAAGAACATTTTTTTCTTGGCAAAATGAATCGAGAATTGCGAGTAATACCATTCTTCACTATCATTTGGTCTGTACCAGAAGGTGTAAGAGGCGCTATTGAAGCCTTCTTTAAAAACAGGAACTCCTTCTTCTGTGCACTCAATTCCCCAATTGATCTTTTGTTTGCTCAAATCATCAGCCTGAATAAAACCAGTTCCGTCTGGATTTAAAACCGTAATAGGCTGTTTTTGTCCAATTGGCGCATAAGTTCCAGAAACAGGATAATTGATTGTAGTAGTAATAAAACGATCTTTAGAATTGTGCGTAATTTGATCTACGTGAACTTGTGAATGTGATGTTGTGGCAGCAAAAAATAAGCTGAAAATAAAAAGTAATTTTAAAAATTTCATTCTATGTAGGTTTAATGTTTTTGGGCTTAAAAAATCTAGCGGCTGATTTTTTTCTGAGCGAATATAATCCATTTTTTTAATAGAATGGAAGCTTAAAAATACAAGAATGAAATTATTTATTTTTGGTCAGTTTTTTACTCTGTAGGAAACTGATTTTCGAGTAATTTTTCTTTAAAATCAGATTTAAAAGTGTAAGCAAAAGTCAGCATCAAAGCACGAGTATCAGATTTAGAAATTCTATTGTTTCTAAACAATAAAGTGCTGTTTTTATAACCGCTTTCTAAAGTGTTAAACATATCAGTAACTACCAAACCCAATCGGGCATTTCCTTTTCCTAATTTCTGCTGAAAACCCATATCTACATTGTAAATCGGAATTCGTTTTCCCTGCGGAGTTGCAACGGCAGAATTATAGTTGCCAATAACCTGAAGTTTTCCGCCTTTCCAAGGCGTAAAATTATTAATCATTTTTCCGTACCAGCTGAAAGCGCTGCTGACAATATCTTGAACTTGTGCTAAGTTATCGGCATTAATGTTTTGTTCAAAAGCAGTTACACTAATATTGGCATCGTAAAAAGAAATCGGTTTAAAACTGAAAATCGTTTCGAGTCCGTAAGTAACGGTGTTTCCAATGTTTTGAGGCTGTAATAAAACCACTCCGTTGTCTTGTAAAATGGCATATTGTCTAATCGTATTATTGGCATTTCTATAAAAAGCATTTCCAGAAAGAGAAGAATTATTCCACTCTTTGTTGTAATTCAATTCGACAATATGAATAATTTCTGGTTTCAAATACGGATTCCCTCCATGCGGATTCAATGCATCTGTAATATCTATAAACGGATTCAAATCATCTAAATCTGGACGATTAATACGTTTGCTGTAACCGAATTTTAAAGACTCATCCGATTTTAAATTTAATTGAATTGATCCCGAAGGAAAAAGTTTTAAATAATCATTATTAAAGCGGTCACTATTGTTTTGTGTTGCTCCATTGTTTGAAACATTTTCTGCGCGTAAACCTAAATTGTATTTCCATTTCGGATTCTCTTTGGCACCTGAATAAGAATTTAAAAGTCCATACACAGCATTTATTTGCTCATTAAAATCAAAAATATTGCTGGCTAGCGGATTAATTACGTATTCATTATTAATTTCATCTGCACTTTGAAAATCAGAATTAAAGAATCTAAAAGTTCCTTTATACCCAGTTTCAATAATAGTTTTTTCTGAAATAGGGAATGCGTAATTTAAAATGGCATTTGAGATATTTTCTTTTTCGTAATTATGAGTTCTCTGCCAAAAAGTGTCGCCAATTTGTATCTGATTTTCATCATAATTATCAGTATCAATATCGGTGTTTTCTCTATCAAAATTAAACGAAGTCGTAATGTTGGCGTTTAAACTTTTTCTATCATCAGAAAATTTTCGATCATAATTAAAAGCAAATTCTGCGACTTTTGAACGCTCTAATTCTAGCGAATGACGTTTGTTACTAGAGTAAAATTCATTTGAACTCTTAAAAATAGCTGTTCTTAATGTTTCATCATTATCTTGATTTTCAATGTTTCCGAGTGCTTCAAACGAAAAAGTATTTCTTTCATTTGGAGAAAAATCTACATTAAACTTTAAATTTTGCAAACCTTCAGTTCGCTGGTCGCTTCTATTTTGATTGATAAAATGTTCATCATCAATAAAATAATTCGTTCTTTCACCTTTTATTCTTTTAGTTCTTCCAGCAAAACGATTGTCATAGGCAAGACCCACATTCCATTTATCCGTTTTATGATTTAAAAGAACCGAACTATTAATTCTGCCTTTTGCACCAAAACCGCTTCCTAGAACCGCTGCACCGTTTATTCCGTTTGAATTATTTTTCTTGAGTTTTATGTTAATAATGCCGCTCTCTGCACTGGCATCGTATTTTGCAGTTGGACTTGTAATAATTTCAATACTTTCGATACTGCTTGCTGGAATCTGATTCATATTGGTAATAGCAGAATTTTTTCCGTTAATTAAAATCAAAGGTGTTTTTCCTCTTAACGAAATAGCATCATCTGCATCAACAGCCACAGTCGGAATGTTTTTTAGCATATCAATTGCAGTTCCACCAGACTGGGAAATATTAGAAACAGCATTAAATACAAAACCTTCGGCCGTTTTCTCAATTTGCTTTTTTTCTGATTTTACAACAACTGTGTTCAATAAATTGGCATCTTCCTGTAAAACGATATTTCCGAGAGCAATAGAAGAACCTGAATATTTTATTTTCTGAATAGCTGTTTTAAAACCAATTAATCTAAATTTTAAAACATAATCGGCAGGATTTATATTTTCTATAATGAATTTTCCAGAAGCATCAGTAACGGCATAAGCTGCAGTTTTGGTTGTATCAGTAACTGGTTTTAAAACTACGTCTACAAATTCTATTGGAGCTTTTCCATCTGAAATAGTTCCATTTATAGCATTTGTTTTTTGGCTAAAAGAATATTGGCTTAAGGCAAATAGGATAATTACGGCTGCTAAATTTTGTTTCCATTTTTTCATACCACAAAGTTATTTATCAACTGAAATACCGAAGAAGAAAGCATCTTAAGATATTATTAAGTTAGTCTTAGTATAGACTAATGGTTCCTTAATGAAACTCCAAATTTTAAAAAAAAAGGTGTTTTTCCCCTTTTAAAAACAGGAAATTTCATTGACTTTTTAAAAATTTCTAATCCTACTTTTATCCCGTCAAAATGCGGAAGCCGAAAAGCAAACGAGTAGGCAACACATAAAAACTAATATTATGGAAACTGCTTTTTTCTTAGCGATGGGCTGGTGCGGAACTAAATATCCGGGCTGGTGGAGAAGATTTTTGAAAAAACCGCCAATTCCTGAACCAGAACCTTGGTGGATTATTTCGACAATTGGTTTAGGTTTAATTGCCGGACTGGCTGGCGGAACAATTTTTAGTGCTGTAATTCGCGAAAGTCAATTTTTCTCTGGACAAGCTGCAATTGCTTCTGGATTATTTGCCTTCGGAACAGCGAATATTGTTACTGGAATTGCATCAGCTTTTAAGGAATGAAATATGAAATGCTTCGGCTTATTTGGGGATAGTGCCGAGGTTTTTTTGCCGCGAATTGCACGAATTTCCACGAATTAGTTTCAATTTATTAGGATGAGCGATGAATAAAAATCCTTCTATCCTTAATCTGTTGCTATTTTTTAGACTAATAATTAATTAGTGGAAATTCGTGTAATTCGTGGCTATAAAAAAAAACGCCCGATAAATTCGGGCGCTTTTAAAATATATTTTTTAGTTTTTCTCAATCCATTTTCTGGCATTAACAAAAGCTTCATGCCAAGGCGAAACATCGTCATTTCTGTCTTTTGGATAATGCGCCCAGTTCCATTGGAAAGTCGAACGCTCAATATGAGGCATCATAACCAAATGTCTTCCAGTTTTGTCACACATCATTGCGGTGTTATAATCAGAACCGTTAGGGTTTGCAGGATAACCTTCGTAAGCGTATTTAGAAACAATGTTGTATTGATCTTCTGCATAAGGCAATTTGAATTTACCTTCTCCGTGAGAAACCCAAACTCCTAAAGTACTTCCAGCCAATGTCGATAACATAACCGAATTGTTTTCCTGAACTTTTACAGAAGTAAAGATACTTTCGTGTTTCTGGCTTTCGTTATGAAGCATTTTTCCGTGAACTTCATGCTCTGGATTAATCACTTCCAATTCCATAAACAACTGGCATCCGTTACAAATTCCGACAGATAAGGTATCTTCTCTTTTGAAGAAATTATCCAAAGCTGTTTTTGCTTTTTCGTTGTATAAGAAAGCTCCAGCCCAGCCTTTAGCAGAACCTAAAACATCTGAGTTAGAGAATCCTCCAACTGCACCAATAAACTGAATGTCTTCTAAAGTTTCACGACCAGAAATTAAATCAGTCATGTGAACGTCTTTTACATCAAAGCCGGCTAAGTACATAGCATTTGCCATTTCACGCTCAGAATTACTTCCTTTCTCGCGGATAATTGCTGCTTTTGGTCTTGGTTTAGAATTGTCGATTTCTGGTTTTTTTCCTGTAAAGTGAGCAGGGAAAGTATAATTTAAAACCTGATTTTTATAGTTTTCAAAACGTGCCTGAGCTCTTCCGTTTTTAGATTGTTTTTGATCTAATAAATAAGAAGTCTCGAACCAAACATCTCTGTAAGTTGGAATATCCAATTTGTAATCTGCAAATTCTAAAGTGGCAGTTTCTTGAACTGAACCAATTTTGAAGAATTCGATATTATTCGCGTTTAATTTAGCTTCAACAGCTGCATCAGATTTAGCTTGGAAAACAATTCCGATGTTTTCTGCGAAAAGGATTTTCAATAAGTCTTTTTCCGCGAATGCGCTAAAATCAATTTTAGCTCCCAGATTTACATCAGCAAAACATAATTCTAATAAAGTAGTAATTAAACCACCGCTTCCGATATCATGACCCGCTAAGATTTGGCTTTCGCCGATTAATTCCTGGATTGTGTTAAAAGCATTTTTGAAGAAAGAAGCGTCTTTAATAGTAGAAGTTTCGTTTCCGATTGTGTTTCTGATTTGTGCAAAAGAGGAACCTCCTAATTTGAAATCATCCTGAGACAAATTGATATAATAAATAGAATCTCCATTTTTCTGTAAAACTGGCTCCACTACTTTTCTAATATCTGTACAATTTCCTCCAGCAGAAATAATAACCGTTCCCGGTGCGATTACTTCGTCGTTTGGATATTTTTGTTTCATCGAAAGTGAATCTTTTCCTGTCGGAATATTGATTCCCAATTCGATTGCAAAATCTGAACAACCTTCAACAGCAGCGTATAAACGAGCGTCTTCACCTTCGTTTTTACAAGCCCACATCCAGTTTGCAGAAAGTGAAATTCCTTTTAAACCATCTTTAATTGGCGCCCAGATAATGTTTGATAACGATTCTGCAATAGCATTTCTAGAACCCGCAACCGGATCAATCAAAGCTGCAATAGGAGCGTGCCCAATAGAAGTTGCAATTCCTTCTTTACCTAAATAATCCAAAGCCATAACGCCGACATTATTCAAAGGCAATTGTAACGGACCTGCATTTTGCTGTTTTGCCACTTTTCCACCCACACAACGGTCCACTTTATTGGTTAACCAGTCTTTTGAGGCAACAGCTTCTAAACGTAAAACGTCTTTTAAATAACTTTCGAAATCCCCTACATTGTAAGCAACATCAGCATATTTTCTATCAACAGTTTTATCTGTCATAACCGTTTTTGGAGAACTTCCGAAGAAATCTTCTAAAGCATAATCCATCGGTTTTGAACCATTTGATTGTGATTGGAAAGTAAAACGGTGATCTCCCGTTACATCTCCAACCTGATACATTGGTGAACGCTCTCTGTCGGCAATTCTTTGCAACGTATCAATATCTTTTTGACCAATAACCAATCCCATTCTTTCCTGAGATTCGTTACCGATAATTTCTTTTGCAGAAAGAGTTGGATCTCCAACTGGCAATTTATCTAAATCGATCAAACCTCCAGTTTCTTCCACTAATTCAGAAAGGCAGTTTAAGTGTCCACCTGCACCGTGATCGTGAATCGAAACAATTGGGTTATTGTCGCTTTCTACCAAACCACGAATAGCATTAGCAGCACGTTTTTGCATTTCAGGGTTTGAACGCTGAATTGCATTCAACTCGATTCCTGAACCGAAAGCACCAGTATCTGCAGATGAAACCGCAGCACCACCCATTCCGATTCTATAATTTTCTCCACCCAGAATTACGATTTTATCACCTTCTTGTGGTTTTTGCTTAATTGACTGATTTAGTTTTCCATAACCAATTCCTCCCGCCTGCATGATTACTTTATCGTAACCAATTTTACGGTCGTTTTCTGAATGTTCGAAAGTTAAAACAGAACCTGTAATAAGCGGCTGCCCAAATTTATTTCCGAAATCCGAAGCTCCGTTTGAAGCTTTGATTAAGATATCCATTGGCGTTTGGTACAACCATTTTCTTTCTTCAAGAGCATTTTCCCATTTTCTGTCATTGTTCAAACGAGAATATGAAGTCATGTAAACAGCAGTTCCTGCTAAAGGCAGCGAACCTTGTCCACCCGCTAAACGGTCACGAATTTCTCCTCCAGAACCTGTTGCAGCTCCGTTGAAAGGCTCAACTGTTGTTGGGAAATTGTGTGTTTCTGCTTTTAATGAGATAACAGAATCAAATTCTTTTATTTCGTAAAAATCAGGTTTGTCAGCAGATTTTGGTGCAAACTGCTGCACTTTTGGTCCTTTTACAAAAGCAACGTTGTCTTTGTAAGCAGACACGATATCGTTAGGATTTTCCTGAGATGTTTTTTTGATTAATTTGAAAAGAGAAGTCTCTTTTTCTTCACCATCAATTACAAAAGTTCCGTTGAAAATTTTGTGACGGCAGTGTTCTGAATTGGCTTGAGAGAAAGCAAAAATCTCAGAATCGGTTAATTTTCTTCCAAGTTTTGCAGCAAGATTATTTAAGTAATCTACTTCTTCTTCGCTTAAAGCTAAACCTTCAACTTTGTTGTAAGCTGCAATATCATCAATTTCCAGAATTGGTTCCGGCTGAATGTTGATAGTAAAAATCTCTTGATCTAATTCATTGAATTTTTGAAAAAGCATCGGATCAAAATCAGTAAAATCTTCCGTTGCTGGATGAAATTCTTCAATTCTGATAATGCCCGGAACACCCATATTTTGAGTGATTTCTACAGCATTTGTGCTCCAAGGTGTGATCATAGTGGCGCGTGGACCAACAAAAAAACCCGTCAATGCGGATTTTTCGATCTTATTCGAGTCGGCAAATAGCCAGTTTAATTTTGAAATGTCTTGAGCTGAAATTTCGTTTTGCGTTTGTACGGCAAAAACAGTTTTGCTTTGGTTTTCAAAGAAATGGATCATTGTGATGTGTAGTTTGTTGTATTGAGCTGCAAATTTAGTTTAAATAAATAGTAAGCGCAAATTTGATAACAAAGTCTTTAGAAAAAATATAAAACTGCTTTTTTCTGGCAGATTTCGTTTAACCACAATGGATGCAAAGTCATAAACTTTTTTTGAATCAAAGTCTTTTGCAAAGGTTTTTATTTCAAGAAGATTATGAAAATGACGGCAATTTTTGAGCTGCGAAAAATCCAAAATTACCAAACCTTTTGTTTTTCGTAGATTTTGCAAATTTTGCGGATTTTTTTCAGTTTATAAAGTGAAAAAGTTCTGCGAAGTATATTATTTCACGCAGATTTTAGTGATTAAACAGGTTTAATTTTGTAAAATCTGCGTGAAAATATAGTTTTCTGACTTAGTTAATAATTATCTTTTCAATAATAGTTTTAGAGTCTTTGACAATTTTAACTAGATAAATTCCTTTTGGAAGATTCCCTGCGGTAATTACAGCATCTGTACTATTTTGTTTTTCAAACACTTTTTGTCCAGTAAAAGAAATAATCTCTATCGAATAAGGAGATTCAAAATTGTTTAAACCAACATTGAAATTTCCATCTGAAGGATTTGGAAAAATAACAATATCCTCTGATGTTTCAGCAATTTCCTCTTCAATTGGCAGCGCTTGTTTGCTTGCTAAGTTGCCGCACGTGTCGGTTGTATAAGAATCCCATTGTGAGCTTAAGTTGAAAGTTGTACTTGGAGAAGTCACAGTAGATTTTCTTCTTAAAGTAACATCAATAGCAAAATTAGCTGTTCCGCCATTAAAAGTTCCAATGATATCAATTAGTACTCCGTTTTTGAATAAACCTACAGCGTCATTTCCGTTAAAAGTCAATTCGGTTGCCGTTGTCGAAATATTGGCTGAACTTGTAGAAAAACAGCTTGAAGAAATAGAGCTGTTTACAATTACAAATTTACTTCCAGTTGTTAATGTTCCCGTTAAAGCCAAACCTGTGCTCCAAGAACCAGCACCATTGGTTTGTTTTTTGATTGTATAAGCAGACAGGTTGACCGAACTTCCTGTATTATTTGCAATTTCCAGAGCTTTGTTGTTTCCAGAACCTTCAATGTATTCAGAGAAAAGTAAGTCGGTTGCTGTTCCAGTTCCGTTGCTGTTGGTTGTAACTGAAATTGTATTGCTTGAAGCAGAAGTGTTTCCAGCTGCATCTTTTGCTTTTACATAAATAGAATAAGTGGTAGAAGCTGTTAATCCAGTAATTGTTGCTGTTAACCCAGTAACAGTTGTTTTTAAAGCACTGTTGGCGTAAACATCGTAACCTGTAACTCCAACATTATCTGAAGAGGTATTCCAAGCAAGTGTAATTGAAGTTGCAGTTTTTGATGTTGAAGCCAAACTCGCAGGTGCAGTTGGCGCTTGAGTATCTGTAGAAGATGTTCCGCCCCAAATTTGATTTACATATTCTGGATGGTCTATGTATGGATTTCTATTGCCTTGACGTGTATAAATAGCATTATTTCTAGCAATTTCTCTTGCACTAACAGGATCTTGAGCATGCCAGGCTAATAAAGTATTTAGAAAAGCTGTTGTAAAAACTTTATTGCTTGAACCATCAAACATAGCATATGAATAACCTGCAACTGTATTTTCATAACGGGTTGCAAAATAAAAATACATTCTCGCAATATCACCTTTAAAAGCATTGATAGGTTCAAATACAGTCCCTGAATATCCAGATACTGAACTTGATCCTAATTTACTTCCGTTTTGAGAAGTGTATGTAGCAGAACTTACAGTTCCGTGCGGGTAATTAGAACGCATTCCGTTTACTTTTCCATCTGTTGGAGTAATAAAATGTGCATCGGCAACCATTGGAGACTGCTCATTAAAAACAGATTGCGGAATAATATGTTCTCTGTTGTAACAATCGCCTTCTACCGAGTAATTTCCGCATCTTTGAGTGCTTCCTGTACTGTAATTATAAGGATCTGTTCCTGATGGATTTTCAGAATACATGTCTAAAACGGTTCCGTCATTTTCATAAAAATTATCAACGTCAGATGTTTGGTAGGTTGTGTATAAACCTGCATAACCATTATCAGTATGTCCTTTGATAATGTTGTACAATTGAGTTTTTAAGGTATAACCTGTGTCAGTTGCCGTGTTGTAGTAGCCGGATGGAATTTGAGCAAAACCAACAGCGGTAAACATCAATAAGAATAAAAAGTAGTTTTTTTTCATAAATTAATAGTTAAGATTTGGGTTAATAAATTCATTTTAAAAATCTGATTTTTAGAAGTTTAAAAATGTATTGTAACAAATCTACTACTTTTATGAATGCGATACGTTAAGCGATCTTTAATTTTAGATACATTTTCTTACGATTTGTTTTTTAATCATATAAGTTATGTAAGTTCATTTAAAAGTATTTGTGATATACTTTAATAGAAAAAGCTTAAATTTCTTATATAACTTATATGGTTTAAAAATGTTACTTCGGAAAATCTTGACTCTGATAAGCACCTAAATCTGGTGGAGAAGTTCTCGTAATTCCTAAAATATCTAGCGGAATTATATATGCCGGATTCCCTTTCGCGAAAGCGGCAGAAGTTTTATCAATATTGAATTTATTCTGAGCAGCATTATAAAACTTCGGATTTTCATTTAGAATAATGTTGTTATAATGTTCTGTATCGGTTTTAAATTGATAATCAGGATTTGTGGTATTTCCGAATTTCAATAAACAATTATTGAGCTGATAGACAAAAGCAGCGCTTGTATTTTTACTCAAATTCAATTCGTTAAAATTAGAACCGTAAATAATGCAGTTGTTAAAAGTTGCATTTGTCAACGCATTTGCTTCAGGAGTTTTGCCAGTTAAACTATTGCTTAAAGTAACTGCGAAATGCGAAGGGTTTGACCAATTGTTATTAAAAGTACAATGTGTGAAATTATAATTGCCGCCGTAAACGCAAGATAAACTTGCTATACCAGCATAATTGATTACGATGTTTTCGCCAATAATATGAGTGTTTTCAGCTAAAATTCCGTATTCAACACAATTGTAAATCTGCGTATTTTTAATTTCAACCGTATTAGATGGATTTTTAAAGTCTAATCCAGTAACTGCATTTTTTAAAGTCAAATGATTGATCGAATGATTAGAACTTCCGTTAGAAAATATAACCGATTTCCACTGTCCAGGAATATCAGAATATAAAGATTCTAAGCGATCTCCTTCAAAAATAACTTCATTTTCTAATTGATCCGTTTTTGAGGCTGTTCCGTTAATCTGTAATGAAGCATTGTTACCAACATATAAACCAGAATTAGCATGAAAATGGATTCTTGCGCCAGCTTCAAAAGTTACGGTCTTGTTCTCTGGAACTCCTGCATATCCGTAAATTACGTAGGGTTTTTGTTTGGTAAAAATCAATTCGTTTCCGTTTACAGCATCATTTTCACTCAGATAAAATCCATCAACATCTTTGCCATCAATTTGTATTTTTTCTTTTGTTCCATCAGGATTTTGGTTTGGATATAAGAAAACAGCATCTTGGATCAAAGTAACTAAAGCTACTTCCTGAAGATTAGCCCCGCTGTCGAACTGGATTTCATCAGTATATAAAAAATCAGTCGGGTTGGTGTCTGTAATATCGGCCGTTGTTTCTATAAAAATATACAAACTGTCTTTCGCTAAAAGCGTAACATCTTTAAAAATCTTGCCGTTAGTGCCGGTCATTCCGTCAACGGTCATGCGGTATTTAGAGCTTAAACCTTTTTTGAATTGAACAATTGGAATCGAAATGTCGTTTTTACTTCGGTTGTAAACTTTCAGCTGGTAAGTACTCGAACCAATATTTTTAAAAACAGTATCTAAATAAACAGTGTCTTTTGAAAACTTTAAATCTCCAGTGCTGGCAACAGTATCAAAATCAGTTCGACAGGAACTGAAAGCTAGAATTAAACCCAGAATTAAGATTGTAAAGTATTGACGCATTTCTATGTTTTTTTTTGCCAGATTAAAGAATTTTTTTTCGCCACGAATTTCTCGAATTTTCACAAATTTAATTCGCGGAAATTCGTGCAATTAGTGGCTATATTTTTAAAATCCTTTAAATCTGTGAAATCTGTGGCAAAAAAAACATTGCATTTCAGCCTCAGATGTATATTGATAGTTTTTGTAAAAATAGCAAAAAACTGACAAGTTCATAAATGATTTTCAATTTAGAATCCGATTTTTCGATTTGTGTCTTATCTTTCTTTAATTTTACGTTTTTAAAGTTTATTTTAATGAATCATACAAAAGAGCAGATTTTAGCGCGATGCAATGAGTTTTCTAAAAACACATTGATGGAAACGCTGAAAATTGAATATATCGACGCCGGAGAAGATTTTTTAACTGCAAAAATGCCTGTAAATCCAAGTGTTCACCAGCCAATGGGATTGCTGCACGGCGGAGCATCTGTAGCTTTAGCAGAAAGTGTAGGAAGTGCGGCTTCTTTCTTTTTTATTAATCCGAAAGAGCAGGAGGTAAGAGGTATCGAAATTTCGGCAAATCACCTAAAAAGTATTCGTGAAGGTTATGTTTTTGGTACAGCCAGAATTATTCACAAAGGAAGAACGGTTCATTTGTGGGAAATTAAAATTACAGATGAAGCTGGAAATTTGATTTCGCTTTGCAAATTGACGAATATGGTTTTGGATAGAAAGAAAAGTGAATAAATTATGAATCCATTTTTCTTAAAAATTAAAAATCATAAAGAGCAAAATTTACCATTTGTACTTTATTCTAAACCCAATACTACTGATCTTATTGGGATTTTACAGCAAAATAATACTTTGCACACCGTTTCGGATTACAGCGAAAAAGGATTTGTTTTTGCTTCTTTTGATGAAAAGCAATTGATTTTAATTCCAGAAAACGAATCGGAAATTATTACTTCCGAAAAAGAAGTTACAGCATTTGAGCCCATTAAAATTGACGATTTAAATTTTGATCCTGAAGCGAAGTTTCAATATGAATATTTGGTTGCCCAGGGAATCAATGCCATTAAAAACGGAGAATTTAAAAAAGTAGTTTTATCAAGAAGCGAAGAAGTTCCGTTAACGGAATTTGATTTTGTTGAAACCTTTCAGCATTTGGTTCAATTGTATCCAGCGACTTTTTGTTATTGCTTTTTTCATCCAAAAATTGGACTTTGGATGGGAGCAACACCTGAAAAGCTTTTAAAAGCAAATGGGAATGTTTTTGAAACCATGGCTCTGGCTGGAACGCAGAAAGATAATTTGGAAACTGAAATTGTCTGGCAGCAGAAAGAAAAAGACGAACAGCAGTATGTAACCGATTTTATTGTAAAAAGACTTCGCGAATTTGCGGCTTCGGTTGTAGTTTCTGAACCTTACAGTCTTAAAGCAGGATCGATCTGGCATATAAAAACCGATATTTCAGGAGTTTTAAATGATAACTCCACTTTAGAGGAGGTTATTGATACATTGCATCCAACGCCTGCCGTTTGTGGTCTGCCAAAGAAAAAAGCAAAAGCGTTTATTATTGAAAATGAAAACTATGATAGAACTTTCTACACAGGTTTTTTAGGAGAATTAAACAGCAGTTTTGCTGGAAATAATGCAAGTTCTGATTTATTTGTAAATTTACGAAGCATGCAGATTCAGGAAAACAAAGCCATTTTGTATATGGGATGCGGTATTACCAAAGAAAGTATTCCAGAAAAAGAATGGGAGGAAAGCGTCAACAAATCGATGACGATGAAGAGAGTATTGAAAAAATAGTTTCAGGTTTCAAGTTTCAAGTTTCACGTTCTGTACGTAACCTGAAACCTGAAACTTGAAACAAAACAAACAAAAAAACAAATGAAATTAGACATATTAGCCTTTGGTGCGCATCCAGATGATGTAGAATTGGGATGTGCGGGAACAATTTTAAAAGAAGTATCACTTGGAAAAAAAGTGGGTATTGTAGATTTAACACGCGGCGAATTAGGAACCCGTGGAACTGCAGAAATTAGAGATCAGGAAGCAAAAGATGCCGCAAAGATTTTAGGTGTCGCTGTGCGTGAAAATTTAGCAATGCGTGATGGTTTTTTTGTGAATGATGAAAAACACCAATTAGAAGTCATTAAAATGATTCGTAAGTATAAACCCGAAATTGTATTGTGTAATGCAATCGATGACCGCCATATTGATCACGGAAAAGGAAGTAAGTTGGTTTCTGATTCTTGCTTTTTATCAGGTTTGATGAAAATTGAAACGTCAATTGATGGCGAGAAACAAGAAGCTTGGAGACCTAAAGTGGTATATCACTACATTCAGTGGAAAAATATCACTCCTGACTTCGTAGTAGACATTACAGGTTTTGAGAATAAAAAAGTAGAAGCGATCTCGGCATATAAAACACAATTTTACGATCCGAATTCGAAAGAACCCGCTACGCCAATTACCAGTAAAAACTTCTTTGAAAGTTTAAATTACCGCGCTCAGGACTTAGGAAGATTAGTTGGAAAAGATTTTGCCGAAGGTTTTACTGTTGAAAGATGTTTGGCAGTCAATAGCTTAGAAAATTTGTTGTAAATTTTTCATTTTTTTCTTTGTAGAAGTAAACCTTTGTTATATATTTGCACTCGCTAAGCAAAAATGGTGGTTGTAGCTCAGCTGGTTAGAGTAGCGGTTTGTGGTGCCGCGGGTCGCCGGTTCGAACCCGGTCAGCCACCCAGATTCAAAGCCTTGAAGAAATTCAAGGCTTTTTTTGTTTTCTGCCTAAAACAAAAAAAGTAAAATTCCAATTTTTTGAAATTTCAGTTTTTTGAAATTCCAAAATTCAAAATTCAAAATCCCAAATTCCAAATTCCAAATTCCAAATTTCAAACGCCAAAATTCCGAAACCAATTTTATATTCCATAGGAATATTTCATCGGTAGAAAAAAAAATGGTGTTGTTTTTCATTGTGTCCTGTAAGGACACTTGATTTATCGAAAAATAATACATCTTCTTCCCAGCAAACGCTCCTATGGAGCGTATAACCGACTATCTAAATTTGATTCTACCAATGAGACATTCCTATGGAATGTATGTGATCGATTAAAACACACTATTGTTTTTCTTCTTGTTAATTCTAGCGACGAGACATTCCTATGGAATTTATTGTGTTCGATAAAAAAAAAGCACAACTTTTAGGTTGTGCTTTCTGGTGGTTAATATATTTGGTTTATGTATTATCGAATTTCTTCAAATGTAGTTCCTTGTTTAATATCACCGGTTTTAAAACCTTTTTTAAACCAATACATTCTTTGTTCAGATGTTCCATGTGTGAAAGAATCTGGAACAATTTGGCCCTGCATTTTACTTTGAATTGCATCGTCACCAACTGCATTAGCAGCACTTAATGCTTCGTCAATATCGCCCGTATCTAAATTTTCCTGATTATAATGTGCCCAAACCCCAGCGTAAAAATCTGCTTGCAATTCTAACGCAACAGATAATTTATTGGCTTGTGCTTCGCTTTTTCCTTCCTGTTCCTGACGCATTTTTGCAGATGTTCCTAATAAGGTTTGGATATGATGACCTATTTCGTGTGCAATTACATAAGCAATGGCGAAATCTCCGCCTTTAGCACCAAATTTGGTTTTTAATTCTTCAAAAAAAGCTAAATCCATATAGACTTTACGGTCGCCAGGACAATAAAACGGACCAGAAGCAGATGATGCACCGCCGCATGCTGTTTGTACAGAGCCTCTAAAAAGTACTAATTTTGGTTTTTCATATGTCATTCCGTTTTCGGCAAAAATTTTGCTCCAGATGTCTTCGTTATCAGCTAAAACAACTTTTACAAAATTCCCCATTTCTTCATCTTCTTTGCTTAAGGGAACTGCAGTTTCAGTTTGTGATTGCCCGCCTTGCATTTGTTCTAGGATTGGTGCTATCTGCTGGCCGGTTTCTCCTCCAAATACATTAAGTAGTAAAACTATGATACCAATAACACCACCTCCAGCGATTACTTTTCCGCCAGATAAACCTCTTCTGTCTTCTACATTATCACTTTGTCTTCTACCGAGCCATTTCATATTGAATTCTTTTTAAACTTATTATCAAATTGATTGTACGAATTTATATATTTTTTATGATAAATTTCACATTCGAAAGATTAATGTTTAAAAAATGTACAGAAATAATATACTTATTTTTTGATACATTTAAAATTAGGTAAGCCATTTGATTAATGTCTCTTCGACACTTCCTTTCATGATTGGTTTTGAAATGTAATCATCCATTCCAGCAGAAAGACATTTGTTTCTTTCGTCTTTTTCTGCACCAGCTGTAACCGCAATTATCGGAATATCACGGCCTTTTTTGGTGTTTCTAATGGCTCTTGCAGTTTCATAGCCGTTCATAATTGGCATCTGAATATCCATAAAAACGATTGTTGGATTTATTTTTTCAAATTGCTGTATCGCTTCATATCCATTTTCGCATTCATGGATGTAAGCATTGTTGTAGAGATTTTTAATAATTGTTTTAAGTAGAAGCATGTTTACTTTGTTGTCTTCAACAATTAGAAATGTAATTTCATTATCGTTCCGTTCGATTTCTTCAGGATCCAATTCGATATTGAGACTTTTCAGTTCAGCATTGTATCGGTCACTAATACTTTGATTGCTTGTTTTTAGGTTTAAATCAAAGTAAAAATTGCTTCCTTCGTTAATTTTACTTTCAAGCTGTAAACGGCTTTCCATTAATGCAAGTAATTGGTTTGAAATGGTTAAACCTAATCCCGTTCCTCCAAATTTTCTCGTTGTAGAACTATCCTCCTGCGAAAAAGCTTTGAAAATTTTCTTCTGATTCTTTTCAAGAATACCAATTCCGGTATCGATTACCGAAAAGCGAATCACACAATTATTGTTTTTCTTTTTTTCTAAAACTGACACATTTAATTTTATTGAACCTTCAGTCGTGAATTTTACTGCATTTGACAGAAGATTGATCAAAATCTGCTTTATTCTCACAATATCTGTCCAGATGTATTTGGGAACATCAGGATCGATATTTAATTCGAGTTCCAAATTTTTCTGATTGGATTCGTAAACAATTAAATCGAAAACTTGGCCCAGAACTTTTTTGATATCATAAAGGTCAATAAAGAGTTCTAATTTTCCAGCTTCAATTTTAGAGAAATCCAAAATGTCATTTATAATTTCAAGTAGCGAATGTGCCGATTGATTGATAGTTGTCATGTATTTTTCCTGAATTTCTTCAAGATCAGTTTTCATTAGTAAATGTGTAAAACCTATAATTCCGTTAAGAGGAGTTCTAATTTCGTGCGACATATTGGCCAGAAAATCCGACTTCGATTTATTGGCTGCTTCGGCTAATTGCTTGGCTTTTATAGCGTCTTCGATTTCTTTTTTATTGGTGATATCAAAATAAATACCGCCGACAAACTCAATTTCGTCATCTCTTTTAATTACGTCTCCAAATTCTTCAATCCAAATATATTCTCCAGTTTTACGTTTAATGCGATATACATTATGCAGAGGCATTCCCTTTTGCAGATTGTCGATTTGGCTGTTTATCACTTCTTCTTTGTCATCATGATGAATTAAAGAAAGAAATGATAAATTGTTTTCTATAAATTCTGATTTAGAATATCCAGTTAAATTTAAAACTTCATCATTAAGAAATATTTTAGTTGAGAAAGCATCAAATTTGGACAAATAAACCGTGCCCGGAATATTGTTTGCTATTAATTTGAATTTTTCTTCGCTTTCAAGAATTTTAGTTTCATTTCGATTTCTCTCCAATGCAGAAGAAATGTTATTTGCTAAAACCTGAAAGATGTAAATTTCTTCATCAGACCATTTCTTTTCTTTCGTACAATCGTCAAAACCTATAAAACCAGTAAATATATCGTTAATATAAAGAGGCAATATTAAAATAGATTTGATTTCATTATTAATCAAAAGGGTTTTGAAAAATCCTTCGTCAAGTTTTCTGGTGAGTGTGTTTAGAATTTTTTTCTGTGCGGCTGCTTCGTAAATTTCCTTTAAATTTTCTTCGGTCATGTGACGCAAAGGTGTAATTTGATGCTCGATTCCTTCGCGGGACCATTTGTATTTTTGGCTGACGGTATTGTAAATTGGATCTTTTTCATAATAGTACATATGATCCACTTTGGCAGCTTTACCAATAATATCGTACGTTTCTTGAAACATTTGCTGTGTGGTTTTACTCAGCAGAAATTTCTCGGTGCATAAGGAAAGGGCAGATAAAAGATGGCTTTTGAATTCTAATCTTCTTTCTGCTTCCAAGCGCATTTGAGACGAAATAGCCAGCGAAATGACATCAGATATTGTTCTCGCATAATTGATGTCTTCGTTGTCCCATTCGCGTTTTTTTTCGGTGCTTTCAAAACAAACCACACCTGCCAATTGTCCCGTTAAAAAAATAGGCACATCAAGCATTGATTTGATGTTATTCTTTGTAAAATATAATTTTTGAAATTCAGATGTTTCTAATTTATTAAATACATCCGGCGCATTTATAATCGCTTTATTATTTAAAGTTTCAAAATAAATTGGATACGATTCTTTATTTAAAATGTTTTTGTCATTTAGATTTTGATTGTCAAGACTGAAAAGATTTTTACAAATAATTAAATCTTTATGATATTTCCAGAAGCTCACACGATTAGCATTGCTTATTGTTGCAGCCTCTTGCAGAATTAAATCAATTACAGTATTTAGTTTGTCGTATTTGCTGAAATCAGTCGTTGATAATTTTTTGGTCGAATTATTATAGGCTTCAATTTTTTTGAGACGTCTTTTTTTCTCGTTTTCTATATTCTTTTTCTCTGTAATATCTCTTGCAATTCCAGAGAATCCTGTTGTTAATCCGAAGTCATTTCTGCGAACAATAATTTTTTGTGAAATCCATATTTCTTCTCCATTTTTCGTTAAAATCGGGATTTCAATTATCGGATAATTGTTTTCATTAAGCACTAAATTTTCGTAAAAGTCAACCGCACTTTTAATATAATTTTCGTGAATGAAATTAGAATAATGTTTCGAGATAATTTCATTTTCAGGATATCCCAGAATAGAGAAACCAAATTCATTTAAAAAAGTAAAATGTCCTTCGGCATCAATTTCAAAAATAATATCAGTTGCTGTTTGAATTAGGTTTTTATATTGATCTTGAACAATAATCTGCTCTGTAACATCCTGCCCAATACTGATAATTAAATCGTCAGAGAATTTTTTATCTTTCCATTGAATATATTTAAACTCGCCATTTTCACTTTTTAGTTTTCTAATGTAAAGTTTGTCTTCATGATTTTTAACGGGATTTGATTTTTCTATGAATTCTGAATCTTGTGTCAACTCCCAAAACTTTAATCCCATTACATCTTCGGGTTCATAACCTAAAATAGCAGTTACGGTTTCGCTGCAAAATAAGATTTCGCCTTTTTGGTTATAGGCAATTGTTAGAGAATTTCCTTTATGAACAATTTCGCTGGCAAATCTAAAATTGTCACGATTGTTTAATAAAACAGCATATTTTACTTGATTAATAATGAAAATTAGAATACAGAAATTAAGCAGTAAAATAGAAGATTTTATTGGAATTAATTGAAATATAATCGTCGTAATTAAAAAAGTAAAAGTTAAACCAACAAAGAGCCAATAAATTTTGATCGGTTTAAGGATACTGTACGAAAAGAAAAAAGAGATGAGGAAAACGATAATAGGAACAACATCATTATCAAGAGTTACGATGTTGAATCCTACGTATGCGATGTAAATGAAAAAAGAGAAAATAAAGATCTGCTGAATTTGATCTCTCAGCCATTTAATTTTGTCTGTAATTGCGTATATGATAAGTACACCAACACCAACTGAAACATTTACTATAAGTAGACTTTTGGGTCTAATCTTAAAAATTTCGTTGATGATTTCAATTACAATTACTGCAATACCAAAAAATAGAATATAGAGCTGATATTCTTTACTAATCGTATCCTGTTCTTTCTTTTTTTCGATGAAATATCCAATTTTAGCTTTGATCCTAAAAAACTGGTATACTAACAGCGAAAGAAATGCGAAGAGTGATAATCCTAATAAAATGAGTTTAGGATTATTGTAAAAAATAATATCATAGTTTACTACGTACCATCCTGTCATAATTGATTTTAAGGTATTACCAATGCTGGCAATTCCTGAAATAACCGAATTAAAAAAACTATAGTCAGCCGCCATAGAATTTGGATGTATTGGTTTAGTAAACAGCCTTTTGAGAATTCTTAAAAGAAGTGGTTAAGTTCTTTACAAATAAGAATTTCTATTTTAATCTAAATTAGATTTTCCAATTGAATCAATTGAATCCTCTTCTTCTTGTATTCCAAAAATGGCAAAATAAGTAGCATAAATCATCGAGCTATTAAATACGACAGTAAAGATAATTCCCACGCAGCACGCGAAAATACCAATAAGCGAACCAATAAAACCTATGATGAAAAATGCAAATATGTTAAGCGGATTTTTAGTAACAAGAGTAATGCTTGATTTTATGGCATCTATTGCACTCAAATTTCCGAAAACAATTAACGGAATTGATAAATACATAAAGAAAGAGACCATAAAAGAAATAACATTTCCAACATACAAAACGTCGAAGCTGTCAATAAAATTCGAAAGAGCAGTTCCTACAAGAGCTGGAATAAACGCTGCTACAAAAATTTGTCCAAAATACGGACCTTTATAATAGCTGAAAATAGTAGAAACATTAAACTCGATATCTTTATCTGCACAATCTGCCATTTTTAGAAAACCTGCACCAAAAGGTGCCGTAATTCCTGCTAATGCAGACACGGTAACAGTTTGAATTACAAGTTCTAATGCCGTAAGTTTTTGGTTTTCTAGATTTTCAAAAAAATCTTTCGTCATACTTCCCACTCCAAAATAAGCAATTATTACTCCCATAAATACCATCGCAGCTATAATTGAAAAAACTAAGATAATAAGACCAGAATAAAGCGCAATTTTTTTATAGTTTTCGAAGGCGTGATTAAAAACTGTAGCAAAATCAAGGGAATAGCCATTTTTTTTAATGTCCTCAATTTGGGCAAGTGTAGATTTCATTTGGTGTAAAATTGTTTTATAGACTTGTAATATTTGATAAGTATCTTGACGTAAATATAATATTTTTAATCAATTCCGTATAAAAATCTATAAAACATTCCGAAAGGTTTTAACTAATTTAAAGCCAGTCTAAAATCCTTTTAATTGAAGCTAATTTTTCTTTGTAGGGTGCGTAGCGCATAGGTAAATCAAGCCAGTTTCCTTTTTTAACGATGGCTTTGTGATGCGAAAATGTGTCGAAGCTAAGCTGGCCGTGATATGCGCCGATTCCGCTGTGTCCAACACCGCCAAAAGGAAGTCTTTTATTAGAAAAATGAACGACTGTATCATTAATGCATCCGCCTCCAAAAGAGTATTTTTTAATTAATTTTTTAGTAAATGAATTATTTTCACTAAAAATATAAAATGAAAGAGGTTTCTCATAACGGCTGACGACCTTTTCAATGTCATTTTCGTTTTCATATGTAAGAATTGGTAAAATAGGGCCAAAGATTTCTTCTTTCATAACAGGACTATCCAAATCTGGTTCTTCAAGTAAAGTTGGAGCGATATAAAGTTGATTTGCATCACTTTCACCTCCAAACAATACATTTTCGTTTTGGATCATATTGGTTAATCTGTACCAGTTTTTGATGTTGATAATGCGTGCAAAATCTGGCGATTTGTCAATTTTTTTTCCGTACGCTTTAATGATTTCTTCCATTAAGTAGGTAATAAAATTGACTTTCATGTTTTTCTGCACCATGATATAATCTGGCGCAATGCAGGTTTGTCCTGCGTTAATGAATTTTCCCCATACAATTCGTTTTGCTGCTAGTTTTAAATCAGCAGTTTCGTCGACAATACATGGGTTTTTTCCGCCTAGTTCCAATGTTACTGGGGTTAAATTTTCGGCTGCAGCTTTTGCAACGATTTTTCCAACAGCAACACTTCCGGTAAAAAAAATGTAATCCCAGCGCTGCGCTAATAATTGATTAGAAACTTCAACACCGCCTTCGAAAACTTCGACGTGATTGATGTGAAATGTTTTCTCAATAATTCTCGCAATCACAGCAGAAGTATGCGGAGTAAGTTCTGATGGTTTTAAAGTAACTCTATTTCCGGCAGCTACAGCGGCAATTAGAGGGCATAAGGCTAATTGAAAAGGGTAATTCCAAGGAGCAATTATTAAAACGTTTCCATAAGGTTCTTTATAAATTTTATCAGTAGAAGGAAAGTTTAAAAGAGAAGGAAAAACGCGCTTAGGTTTAGCCCATTTATGAATGTTTTTAATAACATCTTTAAGTTCCGAAATAACATAACTTGTCTCTGTAACAACAGCCTCAAACTCTGGTTTTTTAAAGTCATCATACAAAGCTTTTATAATTAAATCTTCGCTTTTCTGAATGTTATACAATAACTTTTTCAGCGTTTCTTTTCTATACCCGATGTCACTTTTATAATCCATTTTACGATTAGCTTTGTTTTTTACTCTATGCAAGTTAATCGATAAAAATTAAAAAAATAAGAATTAAATCATAAAAATCATACAGCATTCCAGATTGGATCCTCTGGAGTGGGAGCAACAATAGTGACATTTTCTTTAGAAACTGGATGCACAAAAGTGAGTTTTCTAGCATGAAGATGAATGCCACCGTCAGGATTACTTCGATCTGCTCCATATTTTAAATCACCTTTAATAGGGGAACCAATCGCAGTTAATTGTGCGCGAATTTGATGATGACGACCAGTGTGCAAATTGATTTCCAGTGCCGTATAATTCTGTAATTCTTTAATGATAGTGTAATCTAAACTAGCCAGCTTGCTATCGGGAACTTCTTTTAAATGTGCTTTTGAAGTATTATTTTTCTCGTTTCGTTTTAAATAATGAACCAATTTGGCAGATGCTTCTTTTGGTTTGTTTTTCACAACCGCCCAATATGTCTTTTTCGTTTCACGATTGCTGAACAATTCGTTCATGCGTGTCAATGCTTTACTCGTTCGGGCAAAAACAACAATTCCGGTTGTAGGTCGATCCAAACGATGAATCACTCCTAAAAAAACATCTCCAGGTTTATTGTATTTTTCTTTAATGTATTCTTTTACAATATCAGACAATGGTTTGTCTCCTGTTTTATCTCCCTGTACAATATCGCCAACACGTTTGTTAACCACAATTATGTGATTGTCTTCGTGTAGAATTTGGAGATTGTTTTTGTTAGAAAGAATTTTCATTTTTAGACTAGCTTAGATTTTTAGATTTTAGACTTCTTAGACTGGATTTTTTTTGATAAGTTTTACAGCAAAGTTGCTCTAAATCTTGATGTCATTTTTGTTATTTCTTCAAGTAAATTTATTAATTCGGTTGTACTTTCTTCATTTATAAATCCTAAATCAGAAGAAATTAGAAGTTGTGTTTCTACTTCATAAGCAGAACCAATTGCGATTTCTAAAAATCGAGCAAAATCTTTATTAGAATTTCTCGAAGAACCTTCTGCAATATTTGAAGGAATTGATACAGATGCTCTTCTCAATTGATTAATTATTCCAAACTTTTCTTCATTGGGAAATGTGGCTGTTATAGAATAAATCTTAGAACAAAATAACCTGCTTTTTTTCCAAATCAAAAGCTCTTTAAATTGATGCATTTTTAAATAGTTGATAGATTTTGGTAAAGACTTTAGATTGTTAGAATGAGACTTCTTAAGACTTGGTCAAATGAATAAAAGTAAGACAAAGTTCTAAGAAGTCTAAGTCAGTCTAAAAATCTAAGCTAGTCTAATTTTAGTACTGTTCACTAGCATTAGGAAAATCACTAGACTTCACATCAGCAGCATATTGACCAATTGCTTGTGTCATTTGCTCGTAAAGATTTAAGTAACGACGTAAGAAACGCGGACTAAATTCATTATTCATTCCTAACATATCGTGAATAACCAAAACCTGACCGTCAACACCGCCGCCGGCACCAATTCCGATAACAGGAATAGAAATGCTGTCTGCTACTTTTTTAGCAAGATCAGCAGGGATTTTTTCAAGGACAACTGCAAAACATCCCACTTTTTCAAGCATTTGAGCATCTTCAATCAGCTTTTCTGCCTCCTCTTCCTCTTTGGCGCGAACGCTGTAAGTTCCAAATTTGTAGATCGATTGAGGAGTTAAGCCTAAATGACCCATAACTGGAATTCCAGCATGTAATATTTTTTTGATTGATTCTTTAATTTCTTTTCCGCCCTCTAGTTTAACTGCATGTCCGCCGCTTTCTTTCATGATTCTGATTGAAGAACGTAAAGCTTCTTTAGGATCGGATTGGTAACTTCCAAAAGGTAAATCGACTACCACTAAAGCTCTTTCGACAGCACGAACTACAGACGAAGCATGATAGATCATTTGATCTAGCGTAATTGGCAGTGTCGTTTCGTGACCAGCCATAACATTTGATGCCGAATCACCAACTAAAATTACATCAACACCTGCAGTGTCAACAATTTTCGCCATTGTATAATCATACGCAGTAAGCATAGAGATCTTTTCTCCGTTGCTTTTCATTTCAATTAATGACTTTGTTGTGATTCTTTTATAATCTTTTTTTGCTACTGACATTTTATTTTTTTTTGATATTGTAAAAGTATTGAATAATTGTAAACTGAGAATCAGCAATAATAGAATATTTCGACAGAAAATAGCTTTCCGTTTTTAAATTCTAATCTAAATTGACTGTCTTCCATTATGATAGAGTATATGTGTGGTGATTTTAACGAAGCTTCAATATAAGTTCCATATTTTTCAATGAAAGCTTTTTCAGACAGCGTATGATCTAAAACGGCATTTTGATTTAGTATAAATTTGTTGTTTTCGTTGATGAAAACTTTAATGATTTCGGCTTTGTTTTGTTTCTCATCTACAGAAACTTCCAAATCTGGATAATAATAAAACAAGTCACTTAAGTAAAGACCGCATTCGTCTGAAATACGAGTTTTCTTGGGCGGATTTCCAAATGTTTTAACCAGATCAGCCTGCGATATATAAACAGATTTTGTTTTAAATCCTTTTAACGAATATTGAGATTTCTGGATAAAAGCAATAATTTCTTCAGGCTGTTTATGTTTGGATAAGGCTTTGGCTAAAGCCATATTCAATTCTGTTTCAGCTATTAATTTAGGATCATTTATCTGCTTAACCACTTCATAATATCTTTGATACGCTGGAACTAAGCTGGAATAATCGCTGTTCCAAGCCAATTCTACAATTCTTTCGCTCAATGTTTTACGCTCGGCAATCGCATTAATATCTAATTTATCAAAGTCTTTTATTAAAGCATTAAAATTAGGTCTTGAACCGAGAAATTTTCTCAGTGTAAATTTGGCATATTCTTCAGAAAAACTACCGTTAATATTTACCCATTCGTCTGGATTTACAGGAAGATAATTTACCGCAGCAGGATCGCCGGTAAAAAGAATTTCTCTAATTTTTGAATTTTTATCTGGTAATGCCCTTGCTTTGAGTCCAGCTGCTAAAACAAAAAGGTGATTGCTGCCGTAATAAGCATCGCCGCCTTCAAGAATTGGGTTTTGAGGATCTTTAGTTTTTACATCTTTAGCATTCAGTCTTGTTGCTAAAAATTTCTCTTCAATAAATCCTTCATTAAAATTGTCGGCTTGTACTTTTTGCCAGCCATTTTGACTTTCACCCAATAAACGAACTTCTGCACCATATTTAAAATAACCTAAAAAATCTGCAGAAGAATTTGGAGAAGTGTATAATCTTGTATCAGAATTTAGAAAATAACGTTCTTGGGAATGCAGTAAAAGCGAACAGAAAAAAAGTAAAAAGTAAAGTTTTTTCATGAAGTTGATTTTGGTTTTGCCACAAATTACACGAATTTACACGAATTTTTCACGAAGTGAATAAAAAATGAATTCGTGTAAATTTGTGTAATTCGTGGCAAATAAATATTTTTAACAATCAGCCATATTAACAGCAATTGCAAGTCCGCCTTCTGAGGTTTCTTTGTATTTGGAATTCATGTCTTTTGCTGTTTCCCACATGGTATTAATTACTTTATCCAATGGTACTTTAGCATTTTTAGAATCAGTTTCTAAGGCTAATTCAGCCGCATTTATAGCCTTTATAGCACCCATTGTATTTCTTTCGATACAAGGAATCTGAACCAGACCGCCAATTGGATCACAAGTCAAGCCAAGATGATGTTCCATCGCAATTTCTGCAGCCATTAAAACCTGAGCAGGAGTACCGCCCATTAGTTCGCAAAGCGCCGCTGCGGCCATTGAAGACGAAACGCCAATTTCTGCCTGACATCCGCCCATTGCAGCTGAAATTGTAGCACCTTTTTTGAAAATACTTCCAATTTCGCCGGCCACTAATAAAAATTGTTTGATTTCTTTTTCGCCTGCATTGTGGTTTTCAATAACCATATAATACATTAGAACAGCAGGAATTACACCAGAACTTCCGTTAGTTGGAGCAGTAACTACACGTCCTAAAGATGCATTTACTTCGTTCACGGCAAGTGCAAAACAGCTGACCCATTTTAGGATCTGGCGAAATTTAACTTCGGTTTTTCTAATTTCTTCTAACCAGCTTTGCGGATCATTATAATTAGATAAACCGATAAGATTTTGATGCATGTCAAAAGCCCTTCTTCGAACATGAAGTCCGCCTGGAAGAATTCCTTCAGAATGACAGCCAATGTACATACATTCTAACATCGTATTCCAAATACGCATTAATTCAGAATGCACTTCTGCTTCAGGACGCATTGAAATTTCATTTTCATACACAATTTCAGAAATCGATTTGTTTTCAGAAATTGTATAATTTAATAATTCCGCAGCTTTCTGAATTGGATATGGAAAAGCACATTTGATAACTTCTTTTCGTTTAGCATTTATGCGTTCTTCTTTTACCACAAAACCGCCGCCGATAGAATAAAAAGTAGATTCATATTCCGAATTATCAGCTTTGTAAGCCGTAAATTTCAATCCGTTGGCATGGAAAGGAAGGAATTCTTTGTTGAAAACAATGTCTTGGAGAAAATAAAACGGAATCACTTTTTGGTTTCCCAAATTGATTTCATTTGTAGTTTCGATCTTTTTGATAATTCCAGCAATATCCTCAACTGGAATATATTCAGGATCCTGACCGCTCAATCCGAGCATAACGGCAAGATCTGTTGCGTGCCCTTTTCCAGTTAAAGAAAGAGAACCGTATAAATCAACTTTTACCCTTGTAATATCTTCTAAAATTGCTTCTTCTTTCAGTTCTTCCAGAAAGCGTTCCGCAGCGCGCCAAGGACCCAAAGTGTGTGAGCTTGAAGGGCCAACGCCAATTTTAAGCATATCAAAAACAGAGATACATTCTTCCATTGTTCAATTTTTGTTAAGACAAAGATAATTGAATAATGCAATGAAGATTTATTTTTGAATGTTAATCTTGCGTATTTGTTAAAATAAATATTAAATTTTAATAATTCAGCAACGAAATAAATTTAAATCCGTAATATGCAGTTTTCGTAGAAAGTTCGTGTTTTTTAGGTATTTTTGTAGTAAATCAAGCTGTGAAAATCAGCGCGATTCTTTCCAATTATTAATACTTCAGGGATTTTGTTCTAATTCTGAAAAATGTCTTTTTACAAATTATAATGCCACAAGAAGATAAAGTTACAATATGATAGAATTTTTCAAACATCTATTACAAGAATTCGAATTACCGCTCACCAACCCCGTGTTAATTTTTTCTTTAATACTTTTTATAATTCTGCTTTCGCCGATTTTACTAAAAAAAATTAATATCCCCGGAATCATCGGACTTATTATCTCGGGAGTAATCATCGGGCCGCACGGATTAAACATTCTGGCCAAAAATTCTGCTGTCGATTTATTTTCCACAATCGGACTTTTGTACATCATGTTTATTGCGGGTTTAGAATTGGATATGAATGAATTCAAAGCCAATCGAAATAAGAGTTTATTATTCGGTTTTTTTACTTTTATATTTCCGCTCTCTATAGGTTTTCCAGTTTGTTTTTATTTGTTGAAATATGATTTCAATGCCAGTTTTTTAACCGCCAGTATGTTCGCGACACACACATTAGTGGCGTATCCAATTGTGAGTAAACTGGGAATTGCTAAAAATCAAGCCGTTGCTATTACAGTCGGCGGAACAATTTTGACTGATACTGCAGTTTTGATAATTCTTGCCGTAATTATGGGAAGCAGTCAAGGGAATCTAAATCAAGCTTTTTGGATCAAATTAGGGGTTTCATTGGCGATTTTTTCTGCCATAATGTTTTTGGTTATTCCAAGAATTGCCAAATGGTTTTTCAAAAAATTAGAAAGTGAAAAACACGCCCATTATATATTTGTGCTTTCTGTTGTTTTCTTTGCAGCTTTCTTAGCCGAAGTAGCAGGAGTAGAGCCTATTATCGGAGCATTCGTTGCAGGTTTGGCGCTAAATCCGTTAATTCCGCATTCTTCTGCTTTGATGAATAGAATTGAGTTTATTGGGAACGCTTTGTTTATACCATTTTTCTTGATTTCTGTTGGAATGCTGGTTGATGTAAGCGTAATTCTTAGCGGACCAACTGCTTTAATTGTTGCTGGAACTTTAAGTGTTGTTGCGATATTTGGAAAATGGATTGCAGCATTTTTTACACAGCTTGTATTTAAATATACAAAAACCGAAAGACAGCTTATTTTCGGATTGAGCAGTGCGCACGCGGCCGCAACTCTAGCCGTGATTTTAGTTGGATTTAAAGCCAAAATCTTAGATGAGAATATTTTAAACGGAACCATTATTTTAATTCTGATAACTTGTATCGTAGCTTCATTTGCAACTGAAAAAGCGGCCAAAAAAATTGCCATCTGCGAAGAAGAAATTTCACATGAAGATACTGGAAGAGATCAAATTTTAGACGAACATATTTTGATTCCGCTTGCGAAAACTTCTGCAGCAGCCAGTTTGCTTGATTTTGCTTTATTGATTAAAGATAAAAAATCGTCTAATCCCGTTACACTGCTGACGATTGTTCCGAATAACGGTCAAGCCGAAAAGAATATTTTGAAGTACCGAAAAGCAGTTGATAAGTTTGTAGTTCAGGCTTCTGCCTCGGAAGTAAAAATTAATACAATTGCCAGAATCGACCACAATCCTGCAAGTGGAATTGCGAGAACTTCAAAAGAAATTATGTCGGATATTGTGATTGTAGGATGGCCGAGAAAAACAGGATTTATTGATAAAATCTTTGGAGAAAACGTCGATTCCATTATTAATAACGTTGATAAAAGTTTATTTATCTGCCGTTTTCAAAAGAATTTTATCGAAGAAAAAAGATTAGTTTTTGTTTGTCCGCCATTTTCAGAAAGAGGAGTTGGTTTTCATTTACTGCTTCAAAAAATTTGTCGTTTATCGCAGGAATTAAGTATTTCGATTGTGCTTTATGCCGAATATAAAACGCATGAAACCATTCAGCAGATTGCTAATAATTTGAAGTTGAATGCTAAATTAGGGTTTAAAAATGTTTCGGATTGGGAAGATTTTGAATCTATTTCTGATGAAATGAAATCAACAGATTTAGTAGTTTTCAATCTTTCTCGAAAAGGTTCTGTTTCTTACCAATCGATTTTTGACAAACTGCCTCAGAAGTTTGAAAAGTCTTTTGGCGAGAATAACGTAATTTTAGTTTATCCGCAAGACGACCGTAAAGAAAGCGCGATGGACGCTTACGAAGATTTTACAGCATCTCCATTGGCAAAAGGTATCGAGGCTATCGAACAAATTGGACGTGGTTTGGGAAGTATTTTGAAGAAGAGTTAAAACTTATTTCTTATGAAATACAGTACAGTTATTTTTTTCGTTCTTTCGGTTATTTTTATAAGTTGTAAAGAGAATAAAATCCAGCAAAAATCAAAATCGGATTCTTCGGTTAAGAAATTGGAAAAAAGTGAACCAGCAGAAAATTTCGACGAATTCAATAAAAAGTTTCATTCAGATTCCGTGTTTCAGGTTTCAAGAGTTGATTTTCCTATTGAAGGGAAACATGTTTCTGGTTTTGAACAATACGACTGGAATAGAAAAAACTGGCAGTTTCAAGCTGTTCCTGTAGCTGAAAAAACTGAAATTGGAGAATATCAACATTCTTTAGTACAAACGGATACTTTAATTACGGAAAGATTTTGGATTCCAGACAGTGGTTTTGAAGTCGAAAGACAATTTAAATTGATTGGAAATAAATGGTTTTTAATTTATTATAACGACATAAATTTATAGTAATGGAAGTGTTGAACGAGATTTTAAGAAAGTATGATTTTTCTAAAAGGGACTCTAAATCTTCTATACAAATTGAGGATATTCAGGCGCATTTAAAATTCGATCTTCCAGAAGATTATGTTTTTTATATAGAGAATTATTTAGGAATAGATCAATTTATTGGAGTTGAGTTTATAAAACTTTGGAGTTTAGAAGAAATAATTGATGCAAATTTAGAGTATCATATATTTGAGCGATTACCACAAACACTGGCTATCGGAACTAATGGAAGCGGTGAATTTATTGGAATTGAATTTGAAGACAATAATTCTGTAAAAATTATTCTTTCTCCTTTTATTGATTTAAATACCAAATATCATATCGAAATTGGAAATTCCTTTACTGATTTTTTTGATCGACTAGATAAAGGAATTGAATGGTTTTAATAATGTATAAAATCTAAAAAAAATGAATCACAACGTAAAGTCAATTCGACCATTTATTGGTTCTAAAAATTTCGAAGTTTCAAGAAGTTTTTATCGTGATCTAGGATTTGAAGAAACAGTTTTAGACACAAAAATGTCTGTTTTTAAATCCAATGAAATTGCATTTTACCTGCAAGATGCTTACGTCAAAGATTGGATTGATAATACTATGATTTTTATTGAAGTTGATGATGTTGAGCGTTATTATAATGATCTTCAAGTTTTAAATCTTCCTGAAAGGTACGACGGGGTAAAATTAACTCCGATTCGTTATTTAGATTGGGGAAGCGAATGTTTTCTGCATGATCCGTCTGGAGTTTTATGGCATTTTGGAAAGTTCAAATAAACTTTGAAGAGTTGCTTGTTAGTTGAAATAAATAATTAGTGCAAATTAGTGGAATTCGCGGCGAAAAAATCACCTCAAACCAAAATCACCCAAAATACGCGTAGTACTTTTACGCTGATACCAGTCATTATATACTAATTCTATATTTTTTACATCAAATTCTCCAAAATCGTAATCACGGAATTTTTCTGTTATTTCCATTAGTTTTTTGGGATCATGAAGTTTTTCCTGAAAACGCATTATCGTAGAATGCGCGGCGAAAATTTCATATCGACTGTCTATACTCTGTTGTAAACCAGAATTTTTAAAATTTTCGCGAAGTCTGTTTCTTAAATTATTCAAAGTATCATCAGATGGAAATCCTTGAATCATAATTGCCGAAGGTGAGGCAGTTACACCTTTGTAGTGAATTTTAATTTTATCTACATCAACCAAACTCCTGCAAATAATTTCAATGTATTCGTTTGGCGAAATCTGACTTAAATGAAATGCTGTAGAACAAGAAATAATCGACATTACAGTAATATGAATGTCAGAATCAGGATAGAAATATTGTTCTGGTTCGGCTTTTCTTAATTCGTTTATAAAAGTTTGAATGTTCTCTTTTATTTCTTCGTTTGGACGAATAAGCAATGTAATCCCGAAACGGGAATCAGATTCGTTTTTAAGTTCTGAATCAATACCATAGTTCCCTGCTGCAATAGTTTGAGAAGAGGTTTTATAAAGTTGATTATAATGTTCAATTAAATTCATAAAGGCTTATTTCTTTTTCGCTTTTTCGAGATTTTCTTTCACTCTGAATTTTACAATTTTGGTTATCAAATCATAAGGTATTTTTTCTTTCAATGGAAATTGAACAGAGCCTTTCCCGGATTTATATTTAGAAAGTTCTGCAGCAAAAGCTTCATGTCCGCTTGGCAATGCGTAAAGTCCGATATGATTTTTAAAAGCAGCAAAATAAACTACAATCCCGTTCTGTTCAAAAGCCGGCATCGAATAACTGATTTTTTCTTTGGCTTCTGGAGTAGCTTTTTGAATCGTCATTCGAATTTTCTCCAAAATTTCCTGAACTTCATTCGGAAATCCGCCAATGTATTCGTCTATGTTTTCAGGTTTTTTAACTTCCATTTTGTGTTGTTTTTTTTAGTTTCAGGTTTCAAGTTTCTCAAGTAAGCTTGAAGCTAAAATCAAAATATGCCTTTTGTTTTTAACGCAAAGTGCGCTAAGGTATTTTAATTACGAGACTTGGGAGAAACCTATTTATTAAGTTCGC
This sequence comes from Flavobacterium sp. SORGH_AS_0622, assembly GCF_030818825.1. Classification (NCBI taxonomy): domain Bacteria; kingdom Pseudomonadati; phylum Bacteroidota; class Flavobacteriia; order Flavobacteriales; family Flavobacteriaceae; genus Flavobacterium; species Flavobacterium sp. SORGH_AS_0622. The sequence continues at coordinate 3,748,594 of NZ_JAUTAX010000001.1, read as the reverse complement.
AAAGCTTTGTCTGTAAAAAAAAATAAATAAAGCTTTGTGAACTTTCCATTTTAAAGACCGTCCAAAAAACTTCTCGGACTTTGCTAAAAACCTTTGTGTTCTTTGCGTTTAAATAACCATCAAGCAAGACCTTTCGGAAATCGATCTAAAACTAAATTTAATTGTAAGTTATGCTCTAAATACGCTTTTGCACCTGCTAAAACCAATGTAAAACCTTCTGTAGAATTGCGAACCTGATCGATTATTTTATCTGTATCACCATGAAAGCCTGAATTTGTAATACTCACAAAAGTTTCATTTTCGTTTAACGGACTAAAAACCCATTCTACTAAAGTAATTTCGTCTGGATTTCCCCATTCAATAACAATCTTTTTATTTTCCTGTAAAACCAATGTTTGAACCGTAAGCGAAAAACCATACATTTCCCAAGTCCATTCTGTTTTTTGGTTTTCTTCCAGCTTTCCTGAACCTTTAGTAAACCAAAATTTGCTAGTAATCTGTGGGTTTACAAAAGCCTCAAAAACTTCTGAAACCGGTTTCCGAATCAGCATTTCGGCTTTTGCAAATTTGTTGTTTTCTGTTTTCATTTGTTTGAAGGTTAGATGTTATAAGTTCTATGTAAAACAATATTTTACAGTCAAACTTCAATTTTTTCTTCCGACCTCTAAATTATGAAATTGCTGTAGTAAAAATGTCAAAAATTAATTAAAAGTGTAACCTACTAATAAATTAAGTGAGTTGGTTTTTATAGAACCATCGTTTATAACTGGAGTGTCAGAAATATTTGTTAAGCCAAGATTTTCTCTTAATTCAATATAAATTTGATTAGTACCATTTAATTTAAATTCTTTTCCAATTCCTGCTGAAAAACCAAAATCTATAGATTTTTTATTTTTTGTGTCCTCATCATTTTCATTAATTAAACCTGGAATATTTGAGTTTGATTTTAGACCAGATTTAAGTAAATAACCTAAATAAGGTCCACCATTTATGTAAAAACTTTTATCATCAGAGAAATTGTATTTTAACAAAATAGGAAGTACGATATAATTTAAATATGCTGTTGCTTTAAATTTATAAGTTCCAAATGGTTCTGTTGGAAGCGTTGGTTCTAATACTTCGATTGTACCTTTCGAAATCTGAGTTTTTCTCTCATAATTCAAATCTGCTTTTATCGATAAATTTTCTTGAATTTGATGTTGAAAAGAAAATCCTAATACGTAAGCGAAACCAGGATTGCTGTCTACATAAGAATCGTAACCTCTAAGGCTGGAGTAGTTTAAACCGCCTTGTATTCCGAATTTAACTTTTGAATCTTGTGCCGTTGTTTTGAAAGTAATTAAAGAAATGATAAATAATAATAAGGTAATTTTCTTCATGTTTTTTGGTTAGTTAATTTTGGTTGAATGTTTTACAGTATTTTTAAAAAGGTTTTAAACTTCCTTTTTATCAATCCATTTTCCAACTGTTGGAGGAGTATAATTTTTCATTTGGTTTAGTAAATCTTCTATATCCTCACTCACCAAAAGCATTTTTTGATTTACTTCTTTTAAAAGACCTTTTTCCGTCATAGTTTGAAGCAATTCTAAAAGTGAATCGTAGAAACCATTTATGTTTAAAATTGCAATAGGCTTTTTATGAAGTCCTAATTGTGCCCAAGTCAGCATTTCGAAAAGCTCTTCAAGAGTTCCAAAACCACCTGGAAGCGCAATTACACCGTCGCATAATTCATTCATTTTGGTTTTGCGTTCATGCATACTTTCAACCAAAATCAATTCGGTTAAGCCTTGATGTGCAATTTCTTTAGATCTTAAGAAGTTAGGAAGAACGCCAATTACTTTTCCGCCTGCATTTAAAGTTCCATCGGCAACTGCGCCCATCAAACCTACATTAGCACCTCCATATACTAATTCTATATTTTGTTCGGCTAAAGTTCTACCCAATGCAATTGCTTGTTCTTCGTAAATTTTATCAGTACCAAAACTTGAGGCACAGAAAACTGTAATTCTTTTCATTTTTTTTTTGGAGTTATGGGTTGTGGGTTAAGGGTTAAGGGTTAAGGGTTAAGGGTTATTGGTTATGAGTTAAGGGTTAAGGGTTAAGGGTTAAGGGTTAAGGGTTATTGGTTATGAGTTCAGGGTTAAGGGTTCAGGGTTCAGGGTTCAGGGTTCAGGGTTCAGGGTTCAGGGTTATGAGTTAAGGGTTATTGGTTATGAGTTATTGGTTATAAGTTGTGAGTTTGGGTAAGCGCCACAATAATTAGCTGATGACTCTAGTTTGATTTCTAACTTCTAACTTCTAACTTCTAACCAATAACTCATAACTTCTAACTTATAATTCATTACGCTTCTTCAGTTCATATTCAAAGTGGGGTAAATTTATCCCATTATTAACAACTACCATTGTATTCGTTTTTTGCGCTCCAAGTTTTAAAACGGCTTTCTGCGAACGGAAATTTTCTGCTGCAACATGAAATATTATCGAATTTATATATTGAAAAGCATAATCAATCAATAGTTTTTTACAAGATTTATTATAAGGTCCGCCCCAAAATTTTCTTGCTAAGAAAGTATATCCAATCGCAATATTTGAGTTTTCTGGTTTATAATCGTAATAACGGGTAGTTCCTATAATTTCATTGGTTTGTTTATCTAAAATTAAAAAAGCGCCTTTAGAATTTATTCCTGTTTCAAAAAAGGTTTTAAAGCCTTCTCTGTTACTTCTGTCTTTTGCAGGATGCTGTTCCCAAATTAAAGGATCTGAAGCAACTTTGAACAGCTCTTCAAAATGACTTTCTTCTAAAGGAATTAACTTTACGATTTCATCTTCTAAAAAATCGGGTTGCAAGTTGAAATATGGTTTTGTCATTTTTTGAAGTTTTATAGTTAGTTTTTAATTGAGATCGTAGAATATGTCATTATAAAATAAATTAAATCCTTTTAATCTGCACACACGAAACATTTTCCATTTTAATTTCTTTACCAACTTTTTTTAGTAATCCCGTTTTGGGATCTCTTCTAAAAACAATCACATTCCCAGTGAGAACATTCGAAGCAACCAAAAATTTGCCGCTTTCATCAATGGCAAAAATTCGAGGATGTTTTCCTAAAGTCGGTTGATAACCAATATTTTTCAAAAGGCCATTTTCGTCAATAGAGAAAATAGCAATATTGTTTTCATTTCCTCGGTTTGTGGCATAAAGAAATTTTCCGTCTGGAGAAATATGAATGTCAGAACTTTCAAAACCTTCTTTTATTTTGTCAGGATGAGTAGCAATGCGCTGGATTTTGTTTAAAACGCCATCATTATATTTGTAAACACTTATTTGACCCGCCATTTCTTCAATACAATACCCAAATTTTTGATTCGGATGAAAGGTAAAATGTCTTGGACCAGCTTCTAAATCGGTTTTGGTAAATGGATTTTTAGTTTCCATTAACGGCTTTTTCTGATTTTCATCAAAAGCATAACAACGGATTTTATCGGCACCCAAATCAGGTAAAAACAGATAATCAAATTGCGGAGAAAATACAGAGGAATGAACGTGAGATCTTGTTTGTCTTTCTTTGTGTGTGCTTCCTTCCATATATTGGAAATTCTGTGCAATAGAATCTATTTTTCCGTTTTCTAAAATCGGGAAAACAGAAACGCTTCCTTCTGTATAATTGGCATTTGCAATCCATTTGCCACTTTTGTGAACGGCAACATAAACAGGATTTTCGCCTCCGCTTCTCTGACTGTTTAGAAAAGTCAGACTTTTAGCTGCAGGATTAAATTCAAAACTGCTAATGCTTCCCGCGTTCGGCGTTTTTGTATCGGTACACGCGTAAACAAATTTCCCATTTGAAGAAACAGTTAAATAAGAAGGATTAACAACGTTCTTAACCGAAGTAAACTTCACCAATTTACCACTTAAAGTATCGAGCTGATAAACTTGAATAGTCTCTGCCGATTTATCACGATTATAAGATCCTAAAAAGACATAAGTGTTTTGAGCAAACAGATTTATCGTTAGGAGAAACGTAATCGTTAAGAAGGTTATTTTTTGTCTCATTTTTATGAAGTTTCAGGTTTCAAGTTTCAAGTTTTTGCCCGCATTGTCAGGCTGAGCGAAGTCGAAGCCCTTTACGTTGTGTCCTTCTCCCGAATTCTCGGGACGCTCAGGGTGACGTTGAAAATGTTTAGTTTCAGGTTTCAAGTTTCAGGTAAAATCAACAATCAACAATTAACCATTAACCATTCACAATTCACCATTAAAAATTACCTAACCCCTTTCCACCATTGTTTAAATTCTTGGTTTTCGTTTTTCAACTCTACTGCTTCACCAATCATAGGTGTGATCAAAGAGATTGGATTATCAGATAAACTATTTAATTCTGTCACTCTGATTAACGGCTCATCCCAAGAGTGAAGTGATAAAGCAAATTTAGAAGAATGAACTGGAAAAACCCTTTTCGTTTTTAAATCTTTCATGGCTTTTATCACATCATCTGGCATGTTGTGAATGTATTTCCATTTTTCGTTGTATTGACCGTTATCAATTAACGCAACATCAAAAGGTCCGTATTTTTCGCCGATTTCAGCAAAATGCGAATCGTAACCGCTGTCTCCGCCCAGATACATTTTAAAATCTTTAGTTTCTAAAACAAAAGAAGTCCAGAGCGTATTGCAGCGTTTAAAACTTCTGCCCGAAAAATGTCTGGAGGGCGTCGTGTGAATAGTAAGATTTTCATCTAATACTATTGTACTGTACCAATCTTTTTCGATGATATTTTCTGGGAGAAAACCCCAGAATTCAAAATGAGAGCCTACTCCAAGAGCAGTAATTATTTTTTTAGTTTTGGGTTTTAATTTTAGGATAGTTTCGTAATCCAAGTGATCGTAATGATCGTGTGTAATCAATAAATAATCAATTTCTGGAAGATCATCAACAGTATAAATATCAGATCCTTTAAACGATTTTGTAGTGCCGGGAATAGGAGAGGCGTTCCCGCTGAAAACCGGATCGATTAGAAAACGCTTTCCTTCAAGCTGAATGAAATAAGACGAATGCCCAAACCAAACCAAAATATCCTGATCGATAGGTAATTCGTGTAAATTGGTTTTTACGGACGGAATCAAATCGGTTGGAATTTTTCTGTCTACTTTTTTAAAGAAAAATTCAAACAAAACTCCCGCAAAGCTAGCTCCTTCGGCAAGATCTGGCGTGAAATGCTGGTTTTCGAATTTTCCGTTTTTATATTGAGGTGAATTTTGAATTGTGGTTAACCTTTCACCAGAAGGTGCTTTTCCGAATTTTGGATGTTGTAAAAAGTTATAAGTTATAAAAACTATTAGAACTAGGATAATTAAGAATGTGATCATTTTTATTGTTGGGGATATAATTTTTGGGTAAATTCAATTGAAAGTAAGATTATCTTTTTTAAGACTTCAATATCGATATCAGTCAATTTATTGATGTAAATGCAGGCTTTTGAAGATTTGTGTTTTCCTAGTTTGGACAAAAGTTCTTCTCTATTTTCTTCGGGCAAATAAAAATAAACTGTGGTGGCAGCTTTTCTAGGAGAAAAAGCGGTAAGAGGTGCATCACCTTCGTGTCCGCTATCGTATTTATAATGATAGCTTCCGAAACCAATTATACTTGGACCCCACATTTTTGGTTCAAAACCTGTGGTCTCCTGCATTGTTTTTAAGAGTTCAAAAGCATCATTTCTTTTTGCGTCATTTTCGACAGCATTAATAAAATCAGTTACACTTTGCTGCGTTTCGGTAGTTTTATTTTTTGCCATTTTATAATTTTTGATTGAATAATTTGCTCTTCATCAAAATGTCTTTGATCTTAATTTCTGAAGCATAAAAAAGATCAGATTTAGCGTTCATTTGATTTTCTAGAATAATTAAACTAATTCCAGAATCAGGAAAATATAAGTTAAGAGAAGAGAAACCATCTCCTAAACCTGTGTGTCCCAAATATTTTATAGGCTCGTTGTCGATAATTCTTATGCCGTAACCGTAGCCTTTTTTGTCTTTTCCGAAGACATTATGCTGCGACAAAATATTATACTTTATCATTAATTTATAGGTTTCTGGCTTTAAGATTTTCCCGTTGTGCAGCTTATTATTCCAAATTACCAAATCTGCTGCGGTAGAAACAACGCCGTCTGCACCTAAACTTTGCGGTGTGATCTGGCTTTGGGTTACTTTTTCTAAAACATTGTTTTCATTAAAATATCCTGAAACTAAATTTTGAATTTTGCTTTTATCGTAAGAAAAAGTATTCTTCATTTCCAGTTTCTGAAAAAGTTCATTTTGTAATGCCGAAACACTTTTTTGTGCCGAATATGCCGCAATTTCACCAAGTAAATTAAAACTCAAATTTCCGTATTTAAAATCGGTTCCAGGTTTAAAAGCCAAAGGTTTATCTAAATCTATAATTCCATGAGTATGATTTAATAATTGATGAACGGTAACCGAATCTGCCCAAGTTTGTTTAAGATGAGGCAGATATTTTTTAATTGGAGATTGCAGGTCAATTTTTCCTTTTTCTACTTCCAATAAAATCAAAACAGCTGTAATCTGTTTGCTGTTGGACATAATCTCAAACTGACTTTCTGGTTTTAAAACTTTTTTAGAATCAAAATCAGAATATCCTTTTGCTTTAGAATACAAAGTTTTTCCCTTTTGCGAAATAAGAACAACACCATTAAAAAGCGGATCTGCATTTTGAATTAAACTGTCAATACTTTTTTTATAATCTACTTTTTTTTGTGCCGTCGAATGACAGCTGGATAAAACAAGTACTAAAAATAAAAAAGACGAAAGTTTAAAAAATGATTTCATTGATGGATTAAAAGATTGTTGATTAGTGTTTTATGTGTTTTACAATTAAAAATTAAAGATTAAAAATTAAAAATTTATGATTGAAAATTAACAATTCACAATTCACAATTCACCATTAATCTAAAACATTCCATTTTCATTGATAGTTTCTTTAGGAATTGGCTGACCTAAATCCCACAGTTCGATGATTTTATCCGATTCAAATTTAAGGATATGAACAACGGCAAAACCAATATCTGTGGGTGTTTGTTTGAGGTGCGAATGTACTGCGACAAGATTTCCGTCTTCTAAAATATGGTGAATTTTAAAAACCTTATTCGGATTTGTTCTGGCAGATTCTTCCATAGCCAGCATCAAAGTTTCGGCATCACCTTTGAAGTGCTGGTTATGATGTTTGAAATTCTTTCCGACATATAATCTAAAACCTTCGTGAGAATGCCCTTTTGCGGCCAATTTCAGAAAGTTCTTAGCGATTTCTTTCTTAGTCATAATTCGAGATTTAAAAGCAAACTAAGGTAAGGAATTCGGCTCGATAATTATTGCAGAAAATGACTGGAAATTTTATAAAATTAAACTTCTTCAGATTTAATTTTTGAGAGATCAATTCCTAATTTAGAAAACTCTTTTTCGCCCAATTCTGTAATGTAAAAATGTTTGTCTGAAGGCGATTTTTTAGCAATCCAGTTTTTATCTGCAAAGTTTTCTAAAAGGAGTTCACCAAGTTTACCGCCAAGATGTTCGTAGCATTTTTTGGCAGGTTTTATTGTAGATTTTGTGCTCATTTATTTTCGTTTTTAGTACAACGAATTTATGAAATAAATGAATCGTTTCGCTAAATGTTTAATTGAAAGATTGTCTGAATTCCAGAGGAGAAACATTCGTTTTGGTTTTAAATAATTTGCTAAACGACTGCTGATGTTCGAAACCTAATTCAAAAGCAATTTCGCTTATAGATAAGCTTGTGGTCGATAGTTTTTCTTTTGCTTTTTCAATCAGTTTATTGTGAATGTGCTGCTGGGTGCTTTGTCCGGTAAGATGTTTCAATAAACCGCTTAAATAATTGGGAGAAACATTCAGGCTTTCGGCAATATAGTGTACGGTTGGCAGACCTTTTTTACTAAGGGAATCGTTGTTGAAATAATCTTCAAGTAATTTTTCTAAGCGCGCCAGAATCTGATGATTGCTTATTTTTCTGGTAATAAACTGACGGTTATAAAAACGCTCCGAATAAGTAAGCAATAATTCGATTTGGGCAATAATTACATCTTGGCTGAATTTGTCAATATTCGATTGATATTCCTGCTGAATATTTTTGATGAGATCGATAATCATTTTTTCTTCCTTATCAGAAAGGTGCAGCGCTTCATGAACGGCATATCCAAAATATTCGTATTGTTTGATTTTCTGCGCAAGCGGTGTATTCCATAAAAAATCAGGATGGATCAATAATGACCATCCTGTATGCTGCATTTCGGAATTTCCTTCTATAGAAAAAACTTGACCCGGTGAAATAAATAACAAAACTCCTTCTTTAAAATCATATTCCTGCTGGCCGTAGCGCATTTTTGCATTTGCATTTCTTTTGAGTGCAATAGAGTAGAAATCAAGCATCAGGCTTTTTGGTTCATTTTCGTTTAAGTATTTTAAATCTTCAAAATTATAAACACTTACAAGAGGATGTTCCGGTTTAGGCAGATTTCGAAATTGATGAAATTCGCTGATACTTTTTATTCGAACGGGTTGTTGATTTGCCATAGTCTAAAGTACTTAATTTTGGTTGTATATAGAAGCAAATTCTTTGGCATATTCAGCCAGTTTTGTTTTTCCTAATTCAGAAGCGCGATTCTTATAATAATCTTCACCTAGTGTACCGTTGTAAAGTCCGGCATACATTTCAACTAAACCTTGGGCAATTTTTGGCTGCATCCCAACAGAAACTAATCCGTTTAGGACTTCTTCGTCGCTGATTAACTGCCATTTTAAATCTGGTTTTCCAATGGCATCGCCCAGAATTTTAGCTGTTTCATCACCCGTTAATTCTTCACTAGAAACATAACGAATTTTTCTTCCGTCAAGCGGAGTTGTGATTTCTTCTGCAATAGCGCTGGCAATATCGTTTGGAGAAACCCACGGAATCAATTGATCTCCACCATAATTTGCTGCAATGATTCCTTGGTTTTTAATCATCGGAATATAAGCCAGCAAATTGTAATAAAATGAAGTCGGACGCATAAACGTAATCGAAACATCTGAAAGTTTATTCAGAACTGCTTCAATCTCGTTATAACGCTGGATAATTCCAGAATTCTGTTCTAAATGTGCACCAATACTGCTCAGAAAAACAACACGTTTTACACCAGATTGTTGGATTGCTTCGGCATAATTATTTCCTATTTTTCGTGTAAACGCATCCAAATCAAGATTCGGATCAAAATAATTTGCTCGAGGAATCATACAATAAACGGCATCTGCTCCAGTAAAAGTTTTGGTTAAAAAACTCAAATCTTCTACAGAACCAATTGCTGCCGATGCACCCAATTTTTCAATTTCTTCTTGTCTTGCATTGCTGCTTGCAATTACGGTAACCGAATGTCCTTTTTGTACTAAAGCTGCAGTTAAAGGCTTGCTGATGTTCCCTAAAGAACCTGTAATTATAATTTTCATAATTCTATTTTTTTGATGATACAAAGTTGCGAAGCATCTATCAAAGAGATGTAGCCAAATCTATTATTGATGTAGTCTAAAAATAGAATTATGAATCTGTATTTTATTTTTCAGATAATTTTCGTTCGGTTTCTGTTTGAGGTTTTCCAGTTGCATTCGGTTCACCCTTACCAGTTGTAATCAGCTTTTTTAAACTGTTTTGAATATAATTCGTCCAGCCAGATTTACAGACTTCATAACATTCATATTCAGGAACTAATCCGAAATGGGTGAATGTAAGTTCTGTTTTTCCGTTTTCTTCTGCGATTTTAAAAGTTGGTTTTGTTCCCGTCCATTCGGTTTTATCTTCGGTGAATTTAAAATAGTTTTGCTCAACCAGCCAGACTATTTTTTCATTTTTAATAACTTCAACCAGTTTTATTTTGCATCGATGAACATCTTCATAATGGTAATCAAATTCATCATTAAGTTCGGCAGTGTTTCCTTCAATTTCTTCAGACCACCAGCTTCTAACATTTTGTATGGCTTTAAAAACTTCTTCTGGAGATTGATCTACTATTATTTTTGTGGTAAAACTTTGTGCGCTCATTTTTAGTGATTTATAAATTAGTAAAGTAAAATTACAATCTAAAAATCAATTAGTTGAGGTGTTTAAAAGACAATTTTACGGTGTGTTTCGGACAAGGAAGGGGGGGAGGGATTTTAGACTTTAGATTTTAGACTTTAGATTTTAGACTTTAGATTTTTGATTTAGACTTTAGATTTTAGACTTTAGATTTTAGAATTGATTTTTAGAATTTAGATTTAAACTTAATGTTGAATCATTTCTGTTTTACTTTTTCTAAAAATTCCAATTAATAAATTGATTATATAAATTGGAGTGGCTACGAAAATTATGATTAAGAATTCAGACACTAAAGTAATATTGATTAATTCAAAATCATCAAAATAATTATAAGTACGATTATTAAGATGGAGCTTGCCAAATACTACAACGATCCAATAAAAGAGAAAACTACCGATTAAAATTACGGTATGAATAATAGTCAAAAGTTTAAACAGCTGTTTATTTAAAATTTTTAGAACCAGCCAATACCCGAGCCCCATTAATAGATAAGAAAAAAATAAAACAATAGCTAAATGATAATTTGAAATGACAAAGTAAGTATCTGAAATGTTTATATCTAATGATGAGTTAGGATAATTGCTTGACACTAATGCAATGAATGCAACTAATACAGCAACAAACCAAAATAAATGATAAACTTTTATTTTTTTAAGATTCATGTTTATTTTATTAAAGTCAATAGAAATTTTAGGTAGGAGTGTTCTTAATCCTTCTTCCAAATTATTAACAAATTGATTTTAAGATTTAATTAAATACCGTCAATTAATGTGGAAGCACCTAAAACAAGACTTAAAAAAATCAAAATACTGATCAAACCAATCAAACAAGTTCTCCAACCGCTGAAAGTTTCTCCACCTTTTTCGATATGGTCTTGAATATTTTTTTCTTGATAAGTTTGAACAGCATAAGAAGCCATTCCTAAATAAGCCGCTGGAAACAAAATTGAAGGAAAGTTATCAGGAAGCCAGAATACCAATACAATAACTATTATTGTAGAAATTATAGTGAAAATCCATGTTTTTCTTGCTTTATCAAAATCATTAAAAGCTTTAAAATTTTCGGCAATGCAATATCCTCCAACTAGAATACCAGCAAAAAATGTTGCTGTTTTTATGGCTTTGGAAGAGTAAATTTTTTCGGTTGGAATTTCTTCAAATACTGATTTTTGTGACTCGTCTTCTTGTATCATTTTTTATTAATATTGGGTAATTACTGCTTTATAGTTTTTATTTTTTCTGGAATTAGATTCATCTGGTCAAAGTGCTTTTGCATCACATTTTCCAAGTCCAAAGTACCGCCTAGAATAATCATTTCTTTATTTTCAAAACGTTTTCCAAGTCGATCTTGGAGCATTACTTTTTCCATGCTTTGGGCAATTTCGATTTCATGTAAAAAATCATTTGGATGTCCAGCTGTACAAATTACAAGTCCAAGGGGAATTGTTTTCATTTTTCTTGAAGTTTCATTTTGACCGTATGCATATCCAACAGAATAAACACGATCAAACCAGCCTTTTAGTTTAGCAGGACAATCGCTCCACCAAACGGGATAAAGAAAAATAATGCAGTCTGCTCTTTCTATTTTTTCTTGTTCACTCCAAACATCTGCCGAAATCGGCAGTTCTGTTCTTCCAAAACCTTCACGTTCGTATTCTTCTTCAGACATATCGCTGTTGAAATTGGAAGCATATAAATCGGAAACTTCTACATTCCATTTTTCAAGAGCTAAAACAGATTTTAATTTTTCTAAAACTTGAAACGTATATGATTTTCTGCTGGGATGTGCGTAAACAATTAAAATATTCATTTTTAGATTCTTTAGATTTAAAACCTTTTGAAATAGAAATAATTTTGTACGAAAATACAAATTAAATCGAAAAAAGCTATCTAATTTATTCTTCCGAAAATTCTAGAATATCTCCAGGCTGACAGTCCAATACTTTACAGATTGCTTCAAGTGTACTAAAACGAATGGCTTTTGCTTTTCCTGTTTTTAAAATCGAAAGATTAGATAATGTCAAATCTACTTTTTCTGAAAGTTCGTTTAATGACATTTTTCTTTTTGCCATCATTACATCTAAATTTACTATTATAGGCATAATTTCTAGTTTAAATAGTTAAGTCAATTTCAGACTGAATTTCAATTCCTCTTTTAAAAACCTGTCCGATAACAAATAGTATAACACCCATAAATATCCATACACTGGCACCTTCTAAATTTAATGTTTCTAGCGCAGGAAGCTTTACACCATTTGTAGTGAGCCAATTGTTGAATTTTGAAGCCCAGTAAGAAAACAAACCAATTCCAAAAGCCAGATAAGCCATGTAAAATATAAAACGATCCATTTCTGCAGTGAAAGGCTGTGTCACATTTAGCTTTTTCTCATGCAGCATTTTTACAATTAGGTAAAACATAATCGCTTTTAAAACAGCGACAATACTCATAAGAATCATTTCCTGAATATAATGGCTGGGACTGAAATTATAAAGATCTAGTAAATTGAGAAACCGTGCGTTGTATGAATTTATAGTCATTGTATAAATACCATTAAATAAATACATACCCGCTTCTATGCATAAACCAATAAAAATGATCCAAGATAAAATATTCAAAAATTTCAGGATTTCTGGTGTTCCAATTTTAATTTCCATTGTAATTAGATTAAAAGTTATGCTGCTAAAATAATAAATATTTATTGATAAACAATAAAAATATAATTTTTATCAAAAAAAAACTCCAGTAGACAGAAATCTATTGGAGTTGTTATTTTGTTTTTATAAGCAGTACTTTAGTTTTTCAAAAGACCACTTGTCCCGCTGTCCACTATATCTTTTTTGGCAGACAATAGGAGTGAAGAGCCAAAAAAGGATGCCGTTTCCATCGGGGCTAAAAGAGAAATTTAATTTTTTATAAGAGCAAATTTGAAAAAAATTATCGAATTGCTTTTCTTTCGTTTTCCAGCATTTTTTCGATATTAAAGTAAATACCGTCAACATTGTAAGCACCTTTTTCAAAACTTAGATAATCGCAGTTGTCGACAAGAGACTGACCTTTCGATTCGATTTCGAAAACGTTCAAAAGAACATATTCGTGTTCGACCAGTAAAACATGAAAACCAGTTTCGCATTTTTTTCCGTCACCAGAAGATAAAATCACATTCATAATACTGTGAAATCTAAAAGAAGTGATTTTAGATGAAGTTTCGTCGCCCTTTAAATGGTAAATATAAGAGAGGTAATTGAGTTGTTTGAGGTCAAAAGGAAATTCACTTAAAGAATGATTGATTAATTTAATAATCTCATCATAATCTGCGTTTTCGAGTTTTTCTTTTCCAAATAATTCGTTTAGTTTTTGCTCATCTGGCGATTTCCAAAAGGCATTGTATTTAGGCTGAAAAACGTATCCTAGATACAAATGGCGGTATTCTTCATGCGATAATAAAGTGTCATTTTTCGTCAGCCTTTCCATTAATTTGGGATAAAAGAATTTGGAATTCTTATCGTTAATTTCTTTTTCGATTGCTTTGTAATCTGGAATCGTGAAACCAAGTTCTTGAGAATACGTTTGAATTCCCAAACAAAAAATTAGGAGAAGAAAAATTTGTTTCAGCATGATTAGAAGGTTTTAGGTTGTAGTTCTGATCTTACTAAAATACAAATTAATTTAACGCAAAACGTTGTTATGATAATTGATTATATACTAATAAAGACCTTAAGTTTTATTATTTTCCGAACTGCCACCATTTCTTTTTACTAACTTCTTTCTTGTTTTTGTGATTGTGATAAATGCAAATCTGATCCGTTAAATAATCGTAAACATCATTATGTAAATATGGCTTTTTAGAACTCATAAGTTTTTTAGCCACACTGTTGATTTTCTTAATTTCTTTTTCGTCAAAAATTGACGACTCAGTTAATGTTGTTTGTATAAATTTCGCAAAACCTTTATGCTGTTCATTATAATTAATATTTCCGTTTCTAAAGGCTTCATCTTGAAGATTGTCTAAACCCCTTAACATTTCTGATTCAATTGTATTAGCTTTTCCGCTAGAAGGAATAAGACTTCTTAATTGTTCAACAACTTCTGGAAATTTGTAATTTGTTGGGAATTTAGGATAAATAGTATCACTAGGTTTATATAAACGCTCTTTTTTTTCACATTCTTCTACAAGTTTCTTTACATCTTCTGATGTGTGCTCGAGCCATTTTCTAGGTGTTATATCAAACTTGTTTTTTAAATCCAAATCAGCACCGAGCATAATTATTTTTTCAATAACGCTCAAATGAATTTGGCGTTCGTCACCTTCTGTTCGCCAAGGAAATCCTTGTATAGCCCAATAAGCAACTGTTGCTCCTTTACTGTCAGTTAAATTCACATCTCCTCCATAATCGAGAAGTAAATCCAGTGACTTTATAAGATTATGGCGTTGTACAGCTATGTGTAGAGCATTATAGCCACTTTTACAATACATATTAGGATTAGCACCATTTTCTAATAAATAATGTATCATTTCTGTTCTTTCAATTTCATCTTTGCATCCATATGATGTTAGAACTTCAATTATTAATGTGTTATAATATTCAGCATTTATATAGGAGTTAACATTGATATTTTCACTATTAATAATTTGCTTTGCAGAATCAAATTCTCCATTTGAAATTTTTGTAGCTAAGATTGAAGAGAATTGCTGTGGGAGTAGCTTAAAATTATTCATTGTAAATTTAATTTGTAATTTTCAAATGTACGTTTTTAATTACAAAAAATAATTTCTTGATGCAAAAACATAAAGTTTAGCTGTTTTAAGTTTTGAAATGAATTCATTCTAATGCCCAAGCTGTTTTCTTAAATCTAAATTTAAGCTGTATTGTTCTTCAATAGGAATTATTTTTCTCTGCACTTTGTTGATATCGTTTCCTTCTTCTGACCACAAGAATGGATAAAAATTAAAAACTTGATCGCCTGGCAGTACAGCAACTTCTTTCTTCCAATTTTCCCATCTGCTGCCTGAATAAAATTTGTCTAAGTCATTATTAAAGCAGAATTCTAAAAATTGAGAATAGGTAATATCAAGCGGTTCGTATTCTAAATTATCTGGAGAAAAATAATAAACATTGCCAAGATCTGTTCCTAAAGCGCCTCCGTTTAATATATAAAAACCACCCAGAGCATCGTCTGCAATTAAAAAATAAGAAGGAGCTTCTCCAAATTCTTTAAAAGATTTTCCTTTATTCCAATCTGGAAGACTGCGGTTGAGTTTGGAACTGCCTGAGCCTAAGATTCTAATCCAGCCGTTGTCTACTATGATTCCGCCGGTTTTATATACAATCGCACCCATTGGTGATTTTGTTGTTACTTGTGTATGATACAAAGCATCTTTGGCTTGCTGTGGATCTGCTGGAAGAATTTCTACTTTGTTTTTGGCAGTATCAATCCATTCTTTTACTAATTTCCATCCAGAATCTTTTGGATCTATAAGTTCGTTTACAGGGCGCATTTTGGTTTGTGAAAAGGTTGTTGATGTAAAAAAGATAACGGCTAATAATTGAAAAAATTTCATTTTGGTTTTTTAAGTTAATAGGGTTTGGTCATTAATCGAATAAGAACTCCTTTTCGTTTTACAAGATTTTTATAATCCCACTGAATTTCTTTTCCTTTTTCCAGCCAGCGTTTTAAATCTTCTTCATTGATTTGATCGGAGTTTGTATAACGGATTTCAGCAGCTTTAAAAGAACCTTCGTTTTGAAGTTTTTCTTCGTCAAAAGATTGTCCGCTCCAAAAAAGCAATCTAACAGAATCTTTCAATTTGCTGTAACCCACAATCGGATTTCCATCTAAAAACCAAACTGGGTGTGCATGCCAGATTTTATTCTCGGCTTCGGGCAGTAAATGGTTGATTTTAGTACTTAAAACTGTGCATATCTTTTGATCTTCATCGCTTTGAGAATCGTTATATGCCTGAATTTCTTTGTTCATGTTTTTCAAGTTTAATGTGTTAAACTATTTCTTCAGAAGATTTTAAAAAAATACAGCCGCCATGTTGAGAGTATGCCTTTTCTTTTTCTGTAAATCCTCTTTTTTTATAAAATTCAATTGCTTTTGTATTGTTTTCTAGACATTTTAAAGTTACGGCAGATTTTGTTACGGCAATAGCTGCTTTTAATAATTCTGTTCCAATTTTTTTGTTTTGATATTTTTCGTCAACATATAAATGATGAATAAAATTTGTCGGCATCCAAATCGAAATAAAACCAACAGGAATATCATTTACTAATGCAGTGAGAATATATTCTCCCTGTGTGTATTTTTCGAAATCATCTAGATGGAATTTGGATGTATCGAGCCATGAAAAAGTTTTTTTTCTTTCGTTTAAAAACAATTCTTTTAAAGCTGGATAATGTTTATTTTGGACTTCTTCTATGATCATTAATGAATTCGTTTATTGATTTATTTTGAAATTTTCTGAAATCAAAGAACCATCTTGTGCAAAACCTTGAACTGAAAATAAATAACCTTGTAATTGAGGATTGGATTTTATTTTGAATGAAACCTCTCCATTATTCGTTTGTAAATCTGGTTTCCAATCAATTTCTGTCCAATTACTGTACTTTTCGGTATTGAAAGCGTAAATTGGTGAATAATATTTTTTCTCTTTATCAAATCCGTCTGTAATGATGTATTGATTAAAAAGTTCAACGATATTATTTTGATAGTTTTGTGTGGTGAAAACCTGAAAAATTTTATTTCCTTTCACAGTTTGAATCATAATGTTTTCGATGTCTTTTATTTCTAAAGAAACACCAAGTAATTCATTAGATGAAATATATTTTCCATCAATATATAAAATTGCTTCTTTGTCAATTCCAGTTTCTAGATAGGTTTCTTGACCTTTCCAGGTTACCATTTTGACATTTTGATCAAAATTTAAAAAATACATTAAATCTTTGTTCTTAAAATGTTCTGCAATTTCTATATCATAATATTTTCCAATATCAAAAACCAATGGCTGGTATTTTTTTATGAGTTTTTTTCGATCGACAGCTCTTTTGTTTTGAGCAGTAATTCTTATCTCATCCAATTTTATGGAGCCCTCTGTATACATTTCATTCCATGAATTTTCGTTTAATATAGAAGTTTGTTTTATTCTGTTTTCACTGTTTACATTAGTCAACGACGAGTTTTTTAAATTATTAAGCTGAATATTTTCTGGTTTTATGGCTTCGTTATTATTGTTTACAAATGAAATTTTGACTGCATCTCCTTTGTAAATGAGAAGATTATTGAAGCTGAAATCTTTTTTTCCATTCAAAAATATTTTATCAATAATTATATTATCTGTCGTTAACAGAGCCAGATGATTTGCAGGAAGAGTTGACAAGCTGCCCTTTAGCTTAAATCCTGCTTCAAAATCATATTTATAAACAGGATTTAAGTCAGCAATCATTTCTTTTAATGTAAACTGAGTCCAGCCTTGCGTAAGCAACAGTAAATCTAAATGCTGATTTCTGTTATCATTTTTTGTATTAAAATAATAGGCAGGATTTTCAATATATCCTTTTACATAAGGAGATAGGAGGAAAGCACTTTTTATAGTATTGGTTTCTGTATAATTTAATGCGTTTAGAGGTAATATTGACGTACTCAAATTTGCATTTATACTTTGATCTAAGTGAGATATTTTAAGCTTGTAGTTAATAGAATCATTTTCAACAGTTGTTTTTTCTATCGCAACGATTGGTTGTACTTCTTTTTCAACGTAAAATTTTCTTTCCGCAATTGGCTGATTATCTTTAAAAAGGGTAATCGTATTAATACCCTTATAGAAGTTTTTTTTGTCGATTTCTAGATTTAATGCTTCTAAGTTTTGAATTTCGAGATAATCTAGAATATTATTTTTTTGATGAAATAACAGTTTGTAACGATTCTTTTTTATTTCAGGAATAGAATTGCTGTTTGTCTTAAGACTTAGTTTGATATACTCAGGCGATGTATTGTCAAGATTTAAAAGCATACCTGTTTTTTGAGCAGCAGGCAGATTTACTTTTATTACAGTGTCATTAATATGGACAACGGCACTGTATGTTTCATTTGGCTCATAGAGAAAGTTACACTTTGTCATTCCCAAATGCTGGCTTTTAAAAGTGGCAACTTCCTTATTTTTTGTATTTATTATCTTGCCTAAATAATCAATTCCTTTTCCATTACATAATGATTTAATGCCAATTGTATTTTCTACATTCTCCAGTAAATAACCTCCTTCTGGAAAGAACTGAATATCATATTTATTTTTCGAAGAGGTTTGCTTTACGGAAATGTTGTTCAGAATATTTATTTCTTGAATAAAGGTATTGTCATCTCCAAAGTTTCTCATGTAATTTGTCGTAGCTTCAAGATAATAAACTCCAGTTTTTAGCGAATCGTTTATTATAAACTGTCCTTTTCCGATTCCTTTATAAATAAAAACTTGCTGATTTTGAATTATTTTGCCTTTTACATCCAAGAGATTCACATTGAGACGTGTTGTTTTTAGAGAAGGTTTGTTCGAAATGTCACCAACATAAGCTTTAAACCAAACAATGTCATCAATAAAATAAGATGTTTTATTGGTATGAAGAAACACTTTTTCAAAATATAACGGATTTTTTTTAAGCGGCTCAATAACAGTATCAAGAAAGGATTCTTTTTGTGAAAAGGTTGTTTCGGGATTTTTCACTGCATTTTCCTGAGAAAATGAAATGCCGTAAAAACATGCTGTAATAATAAAAGTTATAATCTTTAATTTCATTTAGAGATATCTTTGTATATTGAGTTTTTAGGCGGGCTAATTTTTTTTAAAAAGACCAAATTGGACTTGTTTTTAGATTATCTGATTTCTACTGTTCTTCAATTATAGAATTTCCTTTAGAATGATCTCCAGAGTTCCATTGCCAGGTTTCATGGAGTCTTATTTTTCCGTTCTCTAAAACTTCTGGTTTCGAGGAACACATTCCTGTCATTAATTCGCCTTTGTCATTTACTTGATGATAGCGCATTTCGATATTTCCTTTTTCATCAACCAAACCAATTAAGTGCCCAGTAACTATTTTTCCTCCCGAATATTGAGCCGTTAAAATATTTCCTTCTTGTTGATAATGAAATACTGTCTCGTGAGACGTTTCTCCATTGTCACTATTACTGAAGGGTTTAAAAATTTTACCGTTATAATTAATCATTTTGGATTTTTTAGTCTTTTCGATTTAAATCGGTAATCAATAACGGATTGTTCTCTTTAAGTTTGTTCACCAATTCTTCGGCTGTTCCAGGATTTGCTTTGATATGTTCGAATTCCGATGAAGTTATTCCAACAATCTGTAGAAATGAAACTTCTCCATGCGGGGTATGTTTTTTTTCAATTTCGGGATCATTTACAATAACAAGTGCTGTAATATCGGTATCTGTATCGAGACGAATAGGTCCGTTTGCAGGCATGTAATGAAATTCTTCAAACCAGTTACCGCTGCTAAAAACATATTTTGCAATATTTTGAAGTAGAACCACTGCCCAGCTTGGGTTTCCGTTATCGGCTTCGAAAGGTTTTAGTCTAAAAGTAAGCTCAAAACCCCATTTGCTAAATTCCCCATCAACTTTTTCTTCATTATAATATAATTCAGAAAATCCGTAGGTTATAAAATGATAATGATCTGTTTGTTTTTTACTTTCATACACGCTTATACCGTCTAGAGGGTCTTCTCCACCAAGCATATAACTAATCGCAGGTACAAAATGTTTAGGTTCCTGCCCTGGATAAAGTCGGTCAAATTCTTTGTCAATTTCTAACCATCCAACAGCGTCATCTTCTGAAAATTCTTTCTTGTATTCTTCTAAAGTCATCTTTATCGGTTTGTAGTTTAAGTGTATACAAGATATTATTTTTATTCGAAAACTGGGAATTTACGATATAAAAAAATCCGACTCGCTTTCGCAAATCGGATCTTGTTTTATTCTATTTTTTTTATCAGCTGCAGAGTTCCTTGCTGTAAACCTTTGTAATAATCGCCTTTTTTTAACTCAGGAACCACATACGCAGCTATGATATCTTTCATTTCTTGATCGGTCATTTTTGCACGTATTTTGTCAACTCCCTGTACTTGAATTTGTCTTAGTTGTTTACTGATTACAATTAAAATTGAAGTGTCGATCTTTAATTTAGAAAGCAGGTATTTATCTAAGTCCAGCGAATAATCTGTCAGGTCTGTATAAGGTGCTATTGTTGCGGTTGTAACAATTAGGATTTTGCTTTTTGTTTTGGCTTCACTTGCTTTTAAATAATCGTTTAAATCCTTGATTTGTTTTGGAGTAAGGATTTTTTCGAAATCATTTACATAATCGTATGATTTGGCAAAGATGTTTTGTGCTTCACCTTTTGTTTGTGCAAAAAAATAATTTGGAAAAAAAAGAACAATTGCAAAAACGAATACTAATTTTTTCATGGCAGATATGTTGATTTGGGCGATGCAAAACTAATGCTTTATTATTAAAATTCAGGCCTTAAATTGTTACGAAAAATCAATATTTATTTCCCATAACATTCAAATAAAAAAATCCGATTTACTTGTAAATCGGATTTTTAAATTTTACTGCAATAAAGGAAGTAAATGATCCCATT
This sequence comes from Flavobacterium sp. SORGH_AS_0622, assembly GCF_030818825.1. Lineage (NCBI taxonomy): Bacteria > Pseudomonadati > Bacteroidota > Flavobacteriia > Flavobacteriales > Flavobacteriaceae > Flavobacterium > Flavobacterium sp. SORGH_AS_0622. The sequence goes on along the minus strand of NZ_JAUTAX010000001.1, from coordinate 3,727,820 downwards.
TAAGTTCTTTTGCAAAATCTAATGCAGTTTTTCCATTTTCGGTTTTGGCATTTTTATCTGCGCCAGATTCTAATAAAACTTCAATAGAAGTCTGATTTCCTGCAATTGTTTCGCGATGTAAAAACGTATAACCCAATTCGTCTTGAGCTGTTATTTCTTCAGGATTATTTTTTACAAAGTCAATAAGGCTTTCTTTCATGTTTTTACTCATCGGATGTTCAATGATGTTTTCTGCTTTTTCTTTTTGTTCGTTAACCACCAGAATATCATTAAAATCACCAAAATCTAACCCCCAAGCTTCATCATGTGATGCTCTTTCTTGCTTACTCATTTCAGAACGCATTGCCTGAATCGTAAAAGCACCATACGTTTTTCCGCCAATTGCAAATAACCAATCGCTGATTTGATTTACTGGAATTTGTACTTCATCACCGTTATTTACATTCGTTAATTCGTCAGGATCATTTACTAGAACACCGTATATATTTTCTCCGTCAAAATTTACATCGTTAATCCACATGTGTTCTACAACAGTTTCATTGTCGATTTCCTGCGTAAAAGCCAGTTTTACACAAGCAACATCAAGCCCTGGAATTATTCGGCGATATTCCCAGGATAATTCTCTCCAGAAATATTTAAAGGTTTCTTGTGCTTTTTTATAAGCTTCAATCATTTTTGGATTTTCTCCGTCGGCGTAGAATATTTTTGTCTCTTCCATTATATAGTATTTATGAGTGATTTTCTAATTTTTACGTTATTCTAAACGAATAAAAAACCGATTTGTTTTCGCAAATCGGTTTTTTTATATCAAAAGTAAATCGGGTTTAGAAATTTACATCGTCTGCAATATTCCCGCCTTGTTCTGCGGCAAATTTTGCAGCATATTCTTTTTGTTTTTCCTGCTGATAATTTGTGAATTCCATGATGTCTTCTGAATTCCAATTCTGATTTTGCTCCGTCATCCATTGCATTGCCACAGATTGAAAATCGGCAAGATTGATTCCGAAATTATCCAAAATCCATTGAGCACCGTCAATTCCGTATTCATAACCTGCTTGTCTTGCTCCTGCAAGTTCTTCGTAGAAATAGCGATCAGTTCTGATTCTTTCTAGATTTGCAGCACCTTCTTCAGAAATTTCAGCTTTAAGATTTTCCAACTGCGGAACTGTTACATTTTCAGCGTAATATTGTCCGAATAAAGTTGTAACCGTAAACGAAGTATCTTCGCCCATACGCTGCGGCCAGATTGTATTTAATTCTTCCCAGATTATTGGTTCAAATCCCATTGCTTTACAAACTTCCAAGTAATCTATTCCGGCGCTTATTTTAAGACACATTGCGGTATAAGTTCTTAAATCTACGCCATGTACAGGTTCTAAAAACGGATTGTTGTCATCTACTTTTACAAATCCTGAAGTTTGAATTCCTGAGTATTTTAGTGAATTAGCATGTTCAAATCGTATCATTTGATCAGAATCGCAATTGTTCCATTCTGTGTAAACTGCTCTTCTGTAGTTGAAATATATATTTTGAATATCTTTTTCATCTAGATTTTCGCCGTTTGCTCTTTCGTCTGCAATCCAAGCTTCCGCTCTTGCAGCTACTTCATTATCAAAATCTTCTACATCGTAATGTGTTCCGTGTAAAGTTTCAGGATCGTATTCTGTTTCTTGATAATTGTTATCGTCTTCGTAATTGTTATTTGAAGTCTGGGCTTCGTAATTTTGGTTTTCCTGTTTATTGTCTCCGGTTAGAGATCCAAAAAGCTTTTTAAACATTTGTCGATTTTTAGGGTTAATAACTATTTATATTTCAATTGATTTTGATACATTTTTTCGTTGTGTTCTTTCAAATCTGGGGTAATTTTATTCCACTCATCATACATTGCTCTTAAATAAGTATGATATAATTTTGGAGCATTTTGAATTGCAGACTGTCTTTGTTCTTCCAGTTCATCCATTTTCGCATTGATTTCACTCAAAACTTTTTTGTCTGTTTCGTGTATTGTGCTCAAACTTAATTCATGTCGCTGATGGTAAAAGGCACGTTCTTTTTCATTTTCAATTTCATAAGCCTCTTGTAAATGTGCAGTTCTCTGTTCGGCAAGTCCCCGTGCAATATGTTGTAAATTCCTTCCCTGTGTGCTTGGCGCAAAAGTATTCTGTGTTTTGCAATACGGACATGAAATATAGGTTTCGATTAAAAAGATTTTTTCGATTGTGATATTTCCACCGCATTGTTTACAGCTGAATTTATCTTTAATAGATTCAAATTCATCTAAGATTTTCTGATATTCTATTTCAAGATCACGCTCCTGTGTTTTTTCTATTTGTTTTCTCCAATATTCATATTTGTCTTCAAAACCTCTATGATAACGATCGGAACAAACAGTTCTAAAATCAGAAATTAACCCGTAATATTTACTTAGAACAGAAACCTGCGAATTGATGTTTTGGTAAGTATCCAATATTTTTTCTTCGAAAGTGTCTCTGGCTTTTTCTCTTATATTGTTTAATTGCCCATTTACACCTGAATAAACTTTCTGAAAAGTTCTTTTATAAAGATCATCGTCTTCTTCTAAAATCTGTTTTAGTTCTGGAATTGCTGCCGTTGCAAACTCTTCCATTTTGGTTTCCAATTTTTCTAAAAAACTAAACCATCTTTCTTGTGATTCCTGAAGTTCACAATACCAATCGGGTAGACTTTCTTCTTTTTCTTTCTTGAATAATCCGAACACTTATCTTGATTTTTTAAATTGAATTATCTTCTTTCTTAATGTAAACTCCGTCTGTAAGTTGTACTGTTATGAACTCAAATCCGCAATAAGCGCAATGTGTTACGCCATCTTGTTTGGCTCTTCCAGCGCCGCAATTTGGGCAATCCTTTACATTCATTTGGGCTTGGGTAATTTCTAATTCACCGCCGTAATTAGATTGTTTTTTTGCGTTTGCTTTAAGTTTGTCTAGAAATGAATTGACTTTTTTTTCTTCCATTACAGTTCACTTAATAGTTCAGATTTCTTTGTTTTAAATTCCGCTTCGTCAATTAAACCAGCATCAAACAATGATTTGAGTTTTTGAAGTTTAGAAGTCAGATCGTCTGTTTCTTGTTTTGGAGTTTCTTTATTCTGCTGTATTTGGTTTAAAAGAATTCCCATACTCAGTGCATTTTGTGTTGCATCGTGAAGCGCTGTTCCTTTGTCTCCAATAGCAGTTGCGGTGTTAAATTTGGTAAACTTATCCATATCCGTTACCATATTCATATTGGTGATTTTATCGTAATGAGCGGTAACTTCTTCTGGCAATGTCACGCTGGTAATAACAAACTGCGTTAATTCAATTCCCAATTGTAGAAAATAAGGTTTAAGATAAGGCTCTATTTTTTGACCTAATTGGGTAATATTTCCAGCAACATCAGTAATTGTAATATTTTCATTTGCGAGAACTTCACCAAATTTTGGCGCAACAAAATCTCTTAATTGATTCTGTAATTCAAAAATGGTCAACTGTTGATATGTTCCTGCATATTGACGAAAGAATTTGGCAGCATCAACAATCTTAATATCAAAACTCCCAAAAGCGCGAACCCTGATTTGCCCAAACTGAGGATCATTTAATAGGATAGGAGCAGGAGTTCCCCATTTGTTATTGATAAATTGATGAGTATTGAAAAAGTAAACGTCAGCTTTAAACGGACTTTCAAATCCGTATTTCCAGCCTTTTAGTTTACTCAGAATCGGAATGTTTTCTGTAGATAAGGTGTAAAGTCCCGGTGAGAATACATCTGCAAGCTGTCCTTCATTTAGTAACATTGCCTGCTGACTTTCTCTAACGGTTAATTTTGCTCCGTTTTTGATTTCTTTGTCTTCATCATAATATTTCCAAATTAATAGATTGGGATCAATTGTAGTGGCTTCAATTATTTCTATAAATGGTAATTTCATGCAAAATTATTTAGAAATAATAAAAATAAGAATTTTAAGACGATGAGAAAATTTTTTAATGTCAAGTTTTTAACAAATTTTTCTTTATAAAAGTTTAAGGCTTTATTTTTGAGACAATGTATTATCATTCTTTGTTCCTCGAAATGACAAACAAAGCTGTTGATTGGATATAACAATAAAAAAATCCGACTCGCTTTCGCAAATCGGATTTTTAGATTGAAAATTATATATAACCGTAAAACGGTATATTTTTACAAGTGAATTACTTCGCCGTAAGCATCAGCAACAGCTTCCATAACAGCCTCGCTCATTGTTGGGTGAGGGTGGATAGATTTAAGGATTTCGTGACCTGTAGTTTCTAGTTTACGAGCTACAACTGCTTCAGCAATCATATCTGTAACACCAGCACCAATCATGTGGCATCCTAACCATTCTCCGTATTTAGCATCAAAAATTACTTTTACGAATCCGTCTGCAGCTCCGGCAGCTTTTGCTTTTCCAGAAGCTGAGAATGGGAATTTACCAATTTTTAATTCGTAACCTTTTTCTTTTGCTTGTTTTTCTGTTAAACCTACAGAAGCAATTTCAGGAGTTGCATAAGTACAACCTGGAACGTTTCCGTAATCAATAGGATCTACGTGAAGACCTTTAATTTTTTCCACACAGTTAATTCCCTCAGCAGAAGCGACGTGAGCTAAAGCTTGCCCTGGAGTAACGTCTCCAATTGCGTAGTATCCTGGAATGTTAGTTGCGTTGTAAGCGTCTACCAAGATTTTATCTCTGTCAACAGCAATACCAACTTCTTCTAATCCGATATTTTCAATGTTTGTTTTGATTCCAACAGCAGAAAGTACGATGTCAGCTTCAAGAACTTCTTCTCCTTTAGCAGTTTTAACAAACGCTTTTACTCCTGCACCAGTTGTGTCTATACGCTCAACAGATGAGTTAGTCATAACTTTAATTCCTGCTTTTTTCAATGAACGCTCAAATTGTTTTGAGATATCTTCGTCTTCTACAGGAACAACGTTTGGCATAAATTCTACGATAGTAACATCTGTTCCCATTGAGTTGTAGAAGTGAGCGAACTCAACTCCAATTGCTCCAGAACCAACAATGATCATAGATTTTGGTTGTGTTGGCAATGACATTGCCTGACGGTATCCTATTACTTTTACACCATCTTGAGGTAAGTTTGGTAACTCACGAGAGCGAGCTCCGGTAGCGATGATAATGTGGTCAGCGCTGTATTCTGTAACTTTATTATCTTTATCAGTAACGTCAAGTTTTTTTCCTGGTTTTAGTTTTCCAAAACCTTCAATAACGTCAATTTTGTTTTTTTTCATTAAGAATTGAACTCCTTTGCTCATTCCTTCAGCAACACCACGGCTGCGTTGAATTACTGCTGGGAAATCTTTGTCAAATTCTGAAACTTTCAATCCGTAATCAGAAGCGTGTTTTAAATAATCAAAAACCTGAGCCGATTTTAGTAATGCTTTAGTTGGGATACATCCCCAGTTTAAACATACACCACCAAGATTTTCTTTTTCAACTACAGCTACTTTAAAGCCTAATTGTGAAGCTCTAATTGCTGTAACATATCCGCCAGGACCACTTCCTAAAACAATAACGTCGTATTTCATTTTTTTGGTTTTTAATATTAACTACCGAAAATGAAGTTTATATTTCCGAAACTCATTTTTCGATTATTATTCTTTTGTTATTTGTGCTTGCGAATTTAATGATTTATTTTAAATCAACGTTCGAAAATTTGTTTTTAGCAACACAGATTTTGGTCTTTTCACAGAAACCGGAGTAATTGTTAATTGTAAATTGTGAATTATGAATTGAAAATTGAGATTTAGAAGTTAAATCTGAAAATTTATCAATGTCAATTTTCAATTTCAATTTCAATAACAATGTCATCATCAATTTCAAAAAGCACTAAAATTCAAAAAAAATATAGCCACAGATTATTAGGATTAAAAAGATTTTTAAATCAGTTTTAATCTGTATAATCTGTGGCTATTATAATTTTAAATTTCATGTGAAATCCTATGCGTGGGCTTCGACTTCGCTCAGCCTGACAAACTCTGTTAGTTGTTAGTTGTTAGTTGTTAGTTGTTAGTTGTTAATGATCAACCATCAACCATTAACCATTAACCATTAACCATTAACCATCAACTATTAACCATTAAATCTTAACGTGTCCCCAGTTTTCTCCGCTGGCAATTCTTCTAATCTGCATTTCGCTTACTCCGAATTGTTTGGCAATCATTTTAAGACGTGTTTTTTGTTCTGGACGCGCAAGAATTTTTTTGATTAACATGACTTTCGTTGTTGTTAATTTTCGTCCGTCGGCTTTAAGATTGTGTTCGATTAGATTCTTTTTGGCTTGGATAACTCTCGGACTTTTACGGCTGTGCGCCATCATTTCCTGCTTGGTTGCCCAGCGTAAATTGCTTACATCATCATTTGCTCTGTTGTAATCTAAATGCAGAACATACGTTTGATCTTCGGAATCTTTCGGAATAAAATATTGGGCTACTAATTTGTATAGGAAGAGATATTTGTTTACGATTTTATCGTCTTTTTTAACCTTAAAACGGAAGGTTGGATATCCATCGCTTAATCCGCCTTTCAGGATGCGTCCGTTTTCAATTTCATCAGTAAAACTTATAAGTCTTCCTCTGTTTGAAATTGCATATCTTAATTGTAATGAGGCATTTATTTCTATTTCTTTAAACTGTTCGTTTGGATAAAATCTATTTTGTGGCATTTTCTTTTACATTTGATTTCTATATTCTCAAAGATAAATAATAAACGAAAAATTACCGCTATGTTGTTGATTATGAAAGATTAATTTTATGATTTCTATAACGCTAATTTAACGTTTTAAAGCGATTTCGACAGTTTTTAATCGGATTTTAAATCACAAATTGTGAATTATGTAGTTTTTTAATTTTCCAGTAAGTATAAATTTTAAGATAATGAATTGTTAATTACTGATCGAGCCAATTTTTAAAATTATTAATTTCTTTTTTGCTGATGAAAATAGGGTCGTTTTCTACAGAAGGAACGGTCAAAATTAATTCTACTTTTTGGTGAGAATGTTTGATGACTTCTTTAATGCTGTTTCTATGAACGATATACTTTCTGTTTATTTTAAAGAAGTTAAAGGTGTCTAGGTTGTTTATGATATCTGTAATCGTACTATTATATAAGTAACTATTTCCAGATTTTACATAAATAAAAAGATGCTTTCCCGTGGCAGCAAAATAGTTGATTTCGCTTTCATTAATAGAAATCAATTTATAACCGTGGTTGACCAAGAAATGACGCTGTATTTTACTGTTTTCTGGATTTTCTAGCGCTATTAGGGATTGAAGCGTAGACTCGCTGTTAAAACTGTTTTTGATTTTTTTGAATTTATGAAGCGCCTCTAATAATTCTGTTTCTTCAAATGGTTTTAAAAGATAATCGATTGTAAAATGCTTGAAAACAGATATCGCATAAAAATCGTAAGCGGTAATAAAAATAACGGGGCAGGCGATGATTGTTTTTTCGAAAATCTCCAAACTCTTTCCGTCGCCCAGATGAATGTCCATAAAAGCTAAATCGACTTTGTTTTCACTAAAAAAAGCAACAGCTTCTTTTACAGATTTTAGAACTGTAATTGCTGTGATCTGTAGAATTTCCTGCTGCTCTAAAATGGATTTTAGATAGCTGGAAGCAAGATATTCATCTTCAACAATAGCAATTTTCATCTTTTAGACATTTTTATACGCTCGAATTATTTGCAAAGATAATTCACTAATTATTTATTACAATAAAGAATGCATTTTGTTGTAAATATTATATCAAAAAAAAAAGGTCCAGTTTTTCAACTGAACCTTTTAAAAAAACAAATAGGTATTATAGATTGGGATTGTTCAATCTCGCACTTGCTGGATAAATAATCGTGTAACGCGGATCGTTTTGTATCAAAGTATAATCTTCACCACCAAATTTGTGAACAATTTGTTTTTGAGATGTTCTTCTCAAATCAAACCAACGCTGTCCTTCAACAGCAAATTCACGTTGTCTCTCGGCTAAAATGAAGTTTGTTAAATCAGCTTCATTCATCGCATTTACATCACTTTCAAGCTGAGCATATGCTGCAGCAGTATATCTGTTTTTGATGAAACTCAACAATGTTGTTTTAGCATCGCCAAGGTTATTTAATTTTGCAGCTGTTTCTGCCTTTGTTAAATACAATTCAGAAGTTCTGAAAGAACATTTTTGATCGTCATTACCGCCTTTTTGAATTCTAAAACGGCTTCCGCTTGCTAAAAAGTAAAGAGGAAAACGTAAATCGGTTGTTCTGCTGTAAGCCGCAATTAATTCAGGCGAAGCATATGAAGCTCCCTTTAATCTGTTAATGTATGCATCTTCTAAAGCTAAAATAGATTCTTTTGAATCGTATTTTGTTGCAAAAACAGAGGCAGCTTTTAAATCAACCAGATTGTTGTTGATTGCCAACGCTTTATTTGCAGCATCTAAAGATTTCTGCCATTGTTGCTGATGTAAGTAAACACGGCTTTCTAAGCTGAATAATGCAACTTTTGAAAAACGATAATTTAAACCTTTTGGTTGTGAATTTAAATTGATTAGTTTTTCAGCTTCTTGAGTATCAGTAATTATTTGATTGTAAATTACTTCAACACTTTGAGGAACGAAAACCTGCTCCAAATCAATTTCTAAAGCCAAAGGAACGCCTTTGTCTGAAGCAGCAGTTGCAGCGTTGTATGGTTTTGCGAAAAGGTTAACCAAATCAAAATAAGCCATTGCTCGTAAAGCATAAGCTTCTCCAATTAATTGATTTTTTTCTTCAGAAGCAGCTAGTTTTTTTGATGCTTCGTTGATCACCACATTCGTGTAGAAAATTACATTATATAAATCCTGATATTGAAAATCTCTTGTAATACGGTCTGGATTGGAATCTTTCCAGATAAAAATATCTTTGTAGATATTGACATCTTCGTTAAATTCATCCATCGTCAATTCATCTGTACGAAGTGTTGTCAATGCTTTATGTTCCGGATATTTTGAATATCCTGTTGTTAATACCGCACGAAATTGTTCTTGTGTTTCTGGAATAACACGGCCAACAGGTGTTATATCCAGATAATCATCGCAGCTTGTTACTGCAATTGCAGCAACAAAAAGTAATATGTATTTTGAGATTTTTTTCATCTTTAATTGTATTAGAAAGTTACATTACATCCTAAAGTGAATGATTTAGGAACTGGTTGTGCATAAATGTTTCCGAAAGTTTCTGGATCAAAGTAACCTTTGTAATCTGAACTAATTACGAATAAGTTTCTTGCCTCAACATTAAGTCTGATGCTTTGAATATTGATATGATCTGTAAATGCTTTAGGGAATGTGTATCCTAAACGCATACTGCTTAATCTCATATAACTCATTTCGTTAACCCATGTATCTAAATAATTGTAAGTTGGAATTTGATTTTGTCCAGAAAACCATAAGTATGCCATATACGAATCTCCTGTTCCAGAATCTTTACTTGTAATTCCAGGTAAATTAGAAGATGTATTTGTTGGTGACCATGCATTTAAAATATCATTAGTATAATTTTGTCCTCTATCAACTATTGTCCCGTTATAAGGAGGAGTTCTTACTACAGTTTGCTTCAAATTGAAGGCAGCAGCTACTGTGAAATCAAAATTACTTACTTTAATAGTGTTGGTAAGACCACCTGTAAATTTAGGATCTCTATCGCCTAAGTAAACAAATAAATCTCTCATTTCAGCAGCTGATAAACTTGACTGTGTAAGTTCTCCAGGGAAGAAGTCAGCATAAGGATCATATAATCCGAAGAATTTCTGAGCATTTACTGTTTCTCCTTTTTTGTTTACAAATAATGGATATCCGTTTTCGTCAATTCCATTTGTTTTATAACCAAAAACAGCATTTACAGGAAGACCTTCTCTACTTGGAAGAAAATCATTATCACGTACTTCAATACGATCTACATTACTTTTGTTGTGAGAAAAGTTAATACTTGTATTCCATTTAAAATTTGGACGGTCAATATTTCTTGTAGATAAAGTAATCTCATAACCTCTATTGGTTACTTGCGCCCAGTTTAAATTCGTGTATTCAAAACCATTTTCTAAAGGAAGTGCTCTTGAACCAATTAAGTCAGAACTTTTTCTTCCGTAAAAATCAGTTACAATGCTGATACGGTTGTTGAACAAGCCAAGATCCATACCTAAGTTGGTATTAGACGTTTTTTCCCAACGTAATTTATCGTTTGGCGGACTTTCTACAGAAATGGTTTGTTCTGTCTGTCCTGGTAAAATGGTTGTGTTTTTATACGTTCCTACTACAAATGGAGAAGTATTTTTGTCAATGTTACCTTGTAAACCATACGAAGCACGGAATCTTAAGTTAGAAAGTGTTAAGTTATCTTTTAAGAAATCTTCTTCAGAAACGGTCCATGAAGCAGATGTTGACCAAAGCGGCAGATATTTGTACTTTGGATCTACACCAAATAAATCTGAACCATCGTATCTAACACTTCCAAAGAAACTGTATTTTCTATCGTATGTATATGATGCCGTAGCAAAAAATGAAGCAAAAGCATTTTCGTTTTCCGTTTTCAAATACGTTCTGTATTCCAAATCATTAGCAAAATTGGTATTTGGGAACATAATTGGTTTTGTAGTCAAAGTGCTCTTGTCAAATCCAAAACCTTTTGTTGAAATAGAAGTTGCGTAACTTCTTCTTAACTCATTACCAATCATGGCTTCAACTTCGTGCTTTTCTCCAAAAGTTTTAGAGTAATTCACCATAGTTTTTAGATTGTACTGAAAAAAGTCAGTGTTTGAGTTTTGGATAATACCACCATCAGGAAGGAAATAGTTGAAAGCTCCGTTAGTAAAGTAACGAGATTTTTCTCTTTGTTTTCTAGTATAATAAGTGTCTTTATCAGCAAATTTTTCGCTAGAAGTATTGTCTAATTGTAAACCTAATTGTGATGTTACTCTTAAATCTCTAGTGATTTTGTATTCAGCGTCCAATAAAGCTTTTACAGCTCTTGTTTTTAAGTCGTAAGAAGTGTTTGCTCTTTCTTCTAAAATATTAAATGGAACATAACGATCTGAGTAACCAGAAATATCTTGGTCATATTTATAACTTCCGTCAGCATTGTATGGAGTTAAATATGGGTTTACATTTCTAGAATAATTACTTGGACTTGTAAAAGCGTCAGTATCTGTTAAGTAAGATGTAGTTTTGTTTTCAGAACCAAAAATTCCAACTCCAACTTTAAATTTATCTGTAATTTCGAAATTGTTTTTCAAAGTTAAGTTGTAACGTTTGAAACCAGTCCCGATAGTTGTTCCTTTCTCATCATAGTATCCTAAAGAGAAATAGTAATCTGATTTTTCACCACCGCCAGATAAACTTAAACCGTGCTGCGTGTTTATTGCAGTTTGGTAAATTAAGTTACCCCAGTTGGTATTGTTGTTTCTTAAATCATTAATAGATTGTTGAGTTGCTGGACTTAAAGAAGAAAATCCACCAGCTCTAAAAGCAGCTAGTTCATTAGATCCGTTAAGGATACGAGAAATTTCTCCAGCGTTGTCTCTGTATGTTAAATCTTCACGGCTTGCCATGTTAAGCTCTAAATCAACTTTTTGGCTTGCATTCAATAAGTTTAATTTAGAAAATTCTGGTCTTTGTGTAATAAAAGTATTTGTATTAAAGTTTACAACCATTTTACCGGCTTTACCTTTTTTAGTAGTTACAACGATTACACCATTTGCAGCACGAGCACCGTAAATAGCCGTTGCAGCAGCATCTTTAAGAACAGTAATATCTTTAATATCATCTGGGTTTAAACCTGCGATAGAGAAATTGTTTAATACATCGATATTATCTTTATCGTAATTTTTTGGAACTTCATTTCCTTCTAATGGTAAACCATCAAGTACCCAAAGAGGATCTTGTGTACCGTTAAGAGAAGCTGTACCCCTAATTCTAATTTTTGCCGGAGCACCAGGAGCACCAGATGGAGTAGAAACAGCAACACCTGCAATTTGTCCCACCAATAATTGATCTATACTAGAAACCCCAGTTTGCTGGATTGCAGCCATATCAATTTTGGTAACAGCACCGGTAACTTTTCTTTTCTCAATTTTTTGATAACCTGTAACTACAACCTCTTGAAGTTTTGCAGATTCAGATTTTAAATTAATGGTATAGTTTTTTTGAGAGTCTAATTCAAGAGTGTACGATTTGTATCCCATAAAAGTAACTCTCAAAGAAGTAACGTTTTTTCCAATTTTTAAGGTGAATTTACCGTCGAAATCTGTAGTAGTTCCGATTGCTTCACTTTGAATAATTCCTGCTAATGCAGTTTTGTTTGAAATGGCATTGTTTTCGACAAAAATCGATGCACCTGGAATAGGCGACTGATCTGCTTCGTCTAGAATAATTCCCGTAATAGTTCGGGATTCCTGCGAGTATCCTGCGATGGCCAGGAACAGCAGTAAGGCATGTAGAATTTTTTTCATGTTTTTGGATTGGTATTAAAAGGTTGTATTATTTAGGGCTTTTTCGATTCGTTGTATTAAATCGCGGTAATGGTTTTGGGTTGATTGATCTCCTGTATTCTTTTTTGTTTTTAATAATTGAAGTACTTTATTTAATTCTCCTTTTTTATCAGAAGTCACTTCTGTAACTCTTTTTAAAGAAGATTGATTGATATTTCTTGCCATGTGTGCATCATCTATATAATTACATAAATGCGGCATATTGAGTGTTTCTTGAATTTCGATTGTTTTTTTTGCATCTGTTTTTTCAAACAATTTATTGGTCGATACAACTAAAACATCTACATAATTCTTTTGTGTCATTCTTTCTAGAATAGTCAAAGATTTATTGGCCAATGTTCCAGCAAAAACACTTTGATGTAATTTTTTAAACAAGTCATTTACGGTAAAAACCTGTTCTTTGGTTTTATTACGCTGATACAATTCGTTTTCTGTCATTCTAAGCAAACGATCATCGCTTAATAAATCATACAAAATGCTGTATTGTAATTCTCTTGAAAGCGTGTATGGCGTATACTCGTAAGGACCAAGAGGCGAATCTTTCAGCGGATTTGTTTTGTCCAAAATGTCATTAAAAAACAACCATTGCGGAATCGTAATTATGTTTTTATTCAAATAATCTATAGCTCTTTTTTGCATTACTGCAGGAACTGGAACATAACTTTGTTTGTTATCGCCATGAACAGTTGTATTGAGATAAATACCGCCAATATTGTTCATTACATGGCGATTGTACATTTGCCATTGCCCAATAGTTCCGATGTATAATTTTCCAGTTTCGTAATACGATTGATCTTTCTCGTAAGTCCAGTTTACAATATTATCGACAACACGTTTTAAGTTTTTTAAACCATATTCGCTTGCTTTAACAGCATCATTCCCTAGATCTTCAGACTGCGAACGCGGATCAATTATATTTTCCTGCTGTTCACCGTAGAAATAAATTGGGTCATTTTGGTGCTGGGCAATTAAAGTGTTTAATTTTAAAGTTTCATTGTCATTTGGACCATACCATCTGTAACCCCATTCGATAGCATATTTATCGTATTCACCAATTTTTGGAGTAATAACGGTAACATTATCTTCTGGCTGTGCTACATAATTGTAACGCGCATAATCCATAATAGAAGGAGCTGTGCCGCCCATTTTTGCTGTAAATTCTTTAGATCTTAAAGATTCAACATCATAAGCAAAAGAAGAACCCATGTTGTGTTTTAAACCAAAAGTATGTCCAACTTCATGAGACGAAACAAAGCGAATAGCTTCTCCCATATGTTCGTCGCTGAATTTATTTCCTCTTGCTTTTGGATCGATTGGTCCAGTTTGAATTCGCATCCAGCTTTGAAGCGAAGTCATAACATTATGCCACCAGATAATATCCGATTCGATAATTTCACCGCTTCGTGGGTCCACAACAGATGGCCCCATAGCATTCGATTTTGGAGATGCAGCATACGTAATCACAGAATAGCGTACGTCATCAATATCAAAATCTAAATCATTTTCAGTAGGTTCTTTTGCAATAATTGCATTTTTGAAACCCGCTTTTTCAAAAGCTGCCTGCCAATCGTGAACTCCATCGATAATATATTTTCTCCATTGTTTTGGAGTAGATGGGTCGATGTAGTAAACGATTGGTTTTTTCGGCTCTACTAATTCACCTTTCAAATATCGCTCTTCATCTTCTTTCTTAGGTTCTAAACGCCAGCGGGTAATCAATTCTTTTTCAAGCATTGCCTGCTGTGCATCGGCAAAGTACCAATGCTTTTCGGTAAAGAAACCAATTCGGTTATCAGAAAAACGAGGTTTCATTGGAGTTTTATCCAATAAAATAATATTACTAGTCACGCCAAGCGTTACCGATAGTGCCGGTCCGCCTTCGCTTACAGAAGTTGTTAATTGAGATTTAACAACAATATTTTTTGGGAAAGATTTTAATCCTTCTATATAAGATAGTTCAGATTTTACAGAACCTCCAAACCCAATGTTGCTCAAAACATCATTGAAGCTTTTTTGTTTTCCGTCAAAAATCTTGTTTACTTTTATTACGACAGATGTAGAATCGTTGTTTTTAGTTTCAATATCAAAAACTTCAATAATAGATTCGGCAAAATTATTTTGTACAGATTGTGTAATCGCATCTTCTTTTGGTGAAGAAACTTTAGGAACATACGATTTTACCCAGACTTTCTTTGCGATTGTATCTTTATAAAAACTAATAATTTTGTTTTCATAATTCATTCCTTTATTTAAACCAGCTTCATTTACTTGAAAAGGAACTTGAGATAATTTATTTACAACTAAAAATTCTCTTTCAAATAAGCTGTCCTGAATTTCAAAATAAACATCAGTTTTAACTTGAATAATGTTGAACAGTCCTTTTTTAACGGAACCTTTTTTTACAAGGTCATCATATTTTTTTCCTTTTTTGGAGTCGGTTGAATCTTTTGTAATTTCAGTAGACGCTTCTTTTTTGTCTTTCTTTTTCTTTTGAGATTGAACAGTAAGCGGAGATAATAATAAAATGAGTAAGCAAAATGTTATCAAATTATGCAGGAATGCCTTTTCCTTCATCAGATGTTAAGTTTAGGTTAATTTTTGGCCGAAACTATTTGATTTTAGTTCAGCAAAAAAAAAAAAAGGAGTGAACGGATTTTTTTTAGGAGTGAATGGATAGTAAAGGAAGGATACAAACGAAACTGCCATCTTTTTCTGATGTCTCAAATTCGTTGTTTGAATAATAATTGTAAATGCTCTGCAGATAATTTAGACCAAATTTAGTACTTGGTTCTGCATTCAATTTCTTTTGAAGATTGTTACTGATAATAACCTGATTTGCTTTGATCAGGATTTTTGTCGTCAAAGGGTTTTCTTGAGTAGCTGTGTTGTGCTTTATAGCATTTTCGACTACAACTTGAAAAGCCAGATACGGAATAAATTTGTTTAACGCAGATTCGTCTTCAATTTCTATAGAAAAAAATAATTCTTCTTTAAAACGGGTTTGCTGTAAAAAGATATATTTCTCGATAAATAATAATTCATCCTTTAGAGGAACGACATTCTTCTCAGGCGGATCAATTAAATAACGATAAATACGAGATAAGTTCAAAGTAAATTTCTGCGCAGTTTTAATATCGCTTCCAATTAACATATAAAGTGAATTGAGCGAATTGAATAAAAAGTGCGGATTTATCTGCTCTTTTAATTGCTGCAGTTGGATAAGTGCTTTCTCTTTGATGATTTTTTCATTTTCTACCAAGAGTTTGTTTTTCTCCTTAATTACAATTCCTTTTTCTTTATAGGCGCGTCTGTTGGCATAAGAAAATAAGTAGAATATCAGCAAAAGCATAACTGTTGTTATAGAATATATCCATGTTGAATATTTTTTAGTCAATAAAACAGTTTCATCCTCAATCATTTTTGGAAAACTAATGGAAATATACCAAGGCAGATTTTTAATATCTAATCTTGTCGTAAAACTGATTACATCCAGCTTTAAAAATTCAGACATCGTAACTCTTTTGGTGTAATCCAATTTTAAAAAATCAGATGCCGAAGTTCTGTTGGGATCTTTCTTATAAGTGAAAATGGTATCTGATGGCTTAATAGCAGAGAAATCATAAATGTTTTTCCCTATGAAAGTGGAGTCGGGATGATAAACGCATGTTCCTGCCTTGTCAAATACAAAAGCATAATTCGAAGCAGCTTTGTCAACAGTCGAAAAATTATCGTGTAATTTTTTTAAGCTGATGTCATAACCACAACGAACCGTAGTATGATTTTTAGAGATGGTTTTAAAGTAAATTCTCCAAACCCATTCTTTTCCTTGTTTAATTACTGTGTTGCTGCGAACAGTGGTTTGATTTTTAGCAATAAAATTGGTAATATCTTTTTTTATTTCATCAGAAACAGAATCGTTTCCAAATTCTATTTTTTCATCATTAATCTGAAACCAGTTATCAACTATCATAGAATTGATGGACTGAACAGATGACAATACTTTTATATTAGCTGATAAATTTGATTTATTGCTGATTTTTAAAGCATGTTTGATTCTGTTTTCCTGTTCCAGAAATCTCGAAAATTCCCGCGACATTAATTCATGTTTTTTAATGAAGTTCAATCGCGCCTCACTTTCATTTGCTTTTTTTGTAACATCAGTAATTAAATTACTTAACATGTATACAGAACAAACTGTGATAAGAATCGAAACAATAACGTATATTAAAAAAGCACGTCGTGAAGTAATATTTTTTAATCTAAATTTCAAAGAATATCGGTTATGACTTAGTTCGCCACGGCGAATTGTGAGTCATATAAATTTTTATAATAACCATCAGTTTTGTGCAATAATTCCTGATGCGTTCCTTGTTCAACAATTAGTCCTTTGTCCATCACCACAATCTTATCTGCATTTACAATTGTTGCCAATCGGTGGGCAATAATAATAGAAGTTCTTCCTTTTGTAATTGTTTCAGTTGCACGCTGAATCAATTCTTCAGAATAGGTATCTATAGAAGAAGTTGCTTCGTCTAAAATCAAAATACTTGGATTGCTTACATACGAACGTAAAAAAGCAATCAATTGTCTTTGTCCAGACGACAGCATTACGCCTCGCTCTTTTACATCAAAATCATAATTATCGGGCAGATTCATAATAAAATCATGAACGCCAATTTTCTTCGCGGCATCAATTACTTGATCGCGGGTAATTTCTGGATTATGTAAAGTGATGTTATTGTAAATCGTATCGGCAAACAAAAATACATCTTGTAAAACTACTGCGATTTGTTTTCGAAGTGAAGCCAACGTATAGTTCTCGATATTTTCGCCGTCAATACAAATCGTACCGCTGTTAATTTCGTAAAAACGATTCAGCAGATTAATTATAGTCGATTTTCCTGCACCTGTAGAGCCAACAATCGCAATGGTTTGTCCTGCAGCAACAGATAAATCAATTCCTTTTATAACTTCTTCCTCGGGAATATAACTAAAACGAACCGCTTCAAATTCTATACTTCCGTTAAAAACTGGCGCTTCAATTTTCCCAGTATCCTGAATATGATCTTGTGTATCTATAATATCAAAAACACGATTGGCAGCAATCATTCCCAACTGCATCTCATTGAATTTATCTGCAATTTGTCTTAATGGATTAAAGAGCATTCCAATAAACATTGTATACGAAAACAAATCTCCAAAAGTGGTAAAATGATCTCCGTTCAAAATTCTAAAACCACCATAAACCACAACTAATCCCAAAGTAATAGATGAAATAATATCAGCAATAGGGAAGAAGATCGAGTTGTATAAAATCGTTTTGATCCAAGCCACGCGATGTTTATTATTGATGTCTTTGAAGTTTTCGGCTTCGATTTTTTCACGATTAAAAAGCTGAACAATTTTCATTCCCGTTACGCGTTCCTGTACAAAAGAGTTCATGTTGGCAATCTGAGTTCTCACTTCTTCAAAAGCCACCTGCATTTTACGTTGAAATATTCTGGTAATGAAAACCAAAATAGGCATGGCAAGAACCACAATCCAAGTCAGCTTCCAGTTCATGTAAAACATAAAAATAAGTACGACAAACATTTTCATCAAGTCGCTTATAATCATAAATAAACCTTGACTGAAAATACGGGCAATCGATTCAATGTCTGAAACGGCTCGAGTAACCAACTGGCCAACCGGAACCAAATCAAAATACTTCATTCTGAAACTCAAAATGTGTTTAAAAAGTTTTGTTCGAATGTCCTTAACAATGTCTTGACCGAGCCAGTTCGCCCAATATACAAAGTAAAACTGCGAGAAAACTTCCATTAATAAAACTACACCCATCAAAATGATATACATCAATAATCCCATCTTGTCATGGGTTTTTATATATCCATCTACGGTTTCTTTAAGTAAATAGGGGCGGAGTGCGGCGAAAATAGACAGCGATACGGCGAAAATAATTACACCGTAGTAACGCCATTTATAAGGCTTTGTATATTTTAAAATTCGTTTGAATAATCCTGTATCGAATGCTTTTGCTTTCATTTTTTTTGGTGCTTTAAGCTATAAGCTTTAGGCAGTAGGCTTTTAATAAAGTGCTAAAAGCTTATTGCTTAAAGCCTATAGCCTACAGCTATAAATAATCGTAATCTATTTTGGTTAAATATAAACCATGTGCTGGAACCGAAAATCCAGCTTTTTCCCTGCTTTTACTGGCAATTATATTTTCAAAATCTGCCAGCGTAATTTTGTGTAAACCGATATTAATTAAAGTACCGACAATTGCCCGAACCATATTTCTCAAAAATCGATTTGCTGAAATAGTAAAAATCAGTTTTGAGTTTTCTTGTTTCCAAAACGCCTCAAAGATAGTGCAGTCAAAAGTATTTACATCTGTATTTACTTTTGAAAAACATTGAAAATCGGTATGTTTCAATAATAACTGCGCCGCTTCGTTCATCAAATTCACATCCAGTTTCTGATTTACATACCAGCTTAATTCCTGTAAAAATGGATTTTTAATGGTATTGATATGATATTCGTACGTTCTTTTGGTTGCGTCAAATCGGCAATGCGCATCATCATGAACCAGAATAATATCAAAAATGGCAATATCTTTTGGTAAATAAGAATTCAGTTTATGAATCAAAATTGGAACATCTAAAGTTTTCTCAGTATCAAAATGCCCAAACATTTCAGTTGCATGCACACCAGTATCTGTTCTTCCAGCGCCCATAATGCTAATAGATTCATTTAATAAAACCGATAAAGCTTTATTTAAAGTTTCCTGAACAGAAGAAGCGTTGGGCTGTATCTGCCAGCCATGATAATGTGTTCCGTTATAAGCAAATTGAATAAAATATCTCACTGTAGAGGTTCAAAGGTTCAGAGGTACAAAGGTACGAAAAAAGGTTCTGAGATTCTAAGATGCTTTCGCGAGACTTCGGGACTAAGTTTTTTCTTTTTAGGGACAAAGGTTCAAAGAGGCAAAGGTTCAAAGGTTTTTCTGTGATGTATATCTGTAGAAACCCACCGCAGTGTGTCTAACGGCAGATTGGAGTTTTTAAGGTTCTAAGTTTTTTTAACATGTGTCAACAAAAAAATCTCAGTATCTTAGCATCTTAGAACCTAAGCCCCTTTAAAAAAATGACAAAAATCCTTCTGCTTTCTGATACGCACAGCCATATAGATGATACTATTTTAAAATATGTTAATCAGGCAGATGAAGTTTGGCACGCCGGCGATATTGGAGATCTGAATGTTACCGATACTATAAAAAAACTAAAACCGCTTAGGGCTGTTTACGGTAATATCGACGATGCAAAAGCAAGAATGGAATTCCCTTTAAACAATCGTTTTTCATGTGAAAATGTTTCCGTATGGATTACGCATATTGGCGGTTATCCTGGTAAATACAATCCAAATATTAAAGAAGAAATGGCACAGAATCCGCCAAAGCTTTTTATCTGCGGGCATTCTCACATTTTAAAAGTAATGTTTGATAAGAAAAATAATTTATTGCACATGAATCCGGGTGCCGCAGGAAAAAGTGGTTTTCATAAAGTGAGAACAATGCTTCGATTTGTAATTGATGATGATAAAATCAAAGATTTAGAAATTGTGGAAATTGGAGCAAAATAACTTTAATTCGGTAATGGAATCTGAATTTTAATTTTGGTTCCTTCATTTTCTTTTGATGTAATAGATAGTTTTCCCTTGTATTTTTTAATTCGGGCTCTAATTCGGTTCAAACCAAAACCTTCTACATCATTTAGCTTTTGGGTTCTAAAACCAATTCCGTCATCATGTATACTCAAGATCAACTGATCGTTTTTTTCAATTAAAGAAAGCCTCGCTTTTTTGGCGTCGCTGTGTTTTATAACGTTGTTGAAAAGTTCGCTTACAATGAAATAAATTTTCATTTCAAATTTTTCAAGATATCTTCTGCTAGTTGGGATAGAACTCGAAAATTCAAATTCAATCGCAGAATTGGAGTTTTTTTCGCATAAATCTTCTAATGCATAAATTAACCCAAAGCGAACTAAAAGCGAAGGAACAAGATCGTGGGACATATCTCGTAAAAGTTCATGTGCTTCAGACAAAATGGCTTTTGCTTTTTGTATTTCATCAGATTTAATATCGTTTTGGGCAGTAAAAGTATTTAAATGTAATCCAGCAGATGAAAGCAGTGAATTAATATTATCATGCAGAAAAGAGGCTATTTTTTTTCGCTCTATTTCCTGAGTATCAATTCCAGAATTAATGATGTCAAGGAGGATTTTTTGTTTCGTATCTTTTCGTTTTATTTTTTGTTTTAATTTATTGTTCTGATATAAAAAATAAAATAAAAAGAAGATGATAACTATTAGAACAATTGATAAACTGACTATTTTTTTATTTCGCAACTGCTCACTCATTTTAAGCTGATTAACAGTTGTTTTGTTTTCAGTTTGTGTTACAGGATTGTGACTTTGAAGATTTGCGACAACTTTTTGCGAAACAAAAGTTCCTTTGACCGCGAAAGAGAAAAGAAGTGATATGAAAAAATTAAAACCAAACATAAAAACTGATTTTATGGATTAATCAAATTGTTTTTAAGAGCATATTTTACTAAACCAATTGTGCTTTTAATGTTTAGTTTTTTCATAATATTTTTGCGATGGGTTTCAACAGTATGTGAACTAATGAAAAGTTTTTCGCTGATTTCTTTTCCGCTGTATTCCAAGGCAATTAAAATGATGATCTCGATTTCACGCGGACTTAGAATCGGATTTTCGATAACTGCATTGTGGTTCAATTTCGGATTATCTTTAAAGGTATTAAAGATTTTTTCTCTAACAGCATCGCTAAAATATTCCTGTCCGTTATAAACTGCTTCAACCGCTTCAATGATGTTTTCGCCTGCGCAATTTTTTGTGAGATAACCTTTTGCGCCAAGTTTCATTACTTCTTTAATGATTTTTAAATCATCATAACTAGATAAAATAATGACTTTGCAGGGCGATTGTTTTTCATTAAATTCTTTTAAGGTTTCAATTCCGTCTTTTTTTGGCATGCTGATATCCAGAATTAAAACATCAGCTCCATCCAAAACCACATCATTAAAGACTGTTGTGCCGTCTAGTGAACTTCCTGCTACTTCGAAGTTTGGCACTGTTTTCAATAAGTTAGATAATCCATCAATTAAAACCTGATGATCGTCTGCAAGATGGATTTTTATTTTTGGAGTCATTTCTTTAGAAACTAGTTGAACGACAAAATTATGAAAATTATCTTACAATTATTTCGTTTTAAGGCGAAAAAAAACCCGAATAAAATTCGGGTTCTTCTTCGCACATAAAAATTAAGTTTATAGGTTTATCTCAAACGGTCGACAGATTTTACAAGATCTTCATCCTTCTTGATGGCCTTATTAGCTAAAACTAATAATACGATAGCAACAATTGGTAGAAACATCCCAATACCTTTCTCAGAGACTTCAGCCTCTCCAGATAAATTTAGCGAACGATATACAAATAATCCTAATAAAATTAAATTTAATATTATGTTCAGTCTGTTTAATACAAACTGATTTTGTCTCTTTTTGAATGAAATAATACTAATTACACTAAGCATTGTGGTTAACCCTAACAAAACGGTGTAAAGCTGGTCCTGCATAAAAAAGAATGGTTTTCCTGCACTTGTCGTCCATAACGGAACAAAAAGCATTAAAATGCCCGTTGCAGCAAAAGCCAGAAATAGATATACAGTTTGAATTCTTTGTATCATGATCTAAAAATGTTTTACAAAAATATATTTTCTTTTTTTAAAATACTATTGTATGATTAAATTTTATTCGTATTATTGCATCATAATACCGTAAGCACTTCATACTGCGGTCAATTCAAATTAATTATCTACCTATTCTTTTTACAGTATTTCCTTTAAAATAATTAAATTCATAGAACATTCATGTTTGATATTTCTGCATTAAAAGAAATGAAGCTTGCTGAGCTTCAAGAAATAGCTAAGTTAGCTAAAACAATAAAGATTAATGGTGTCAAAAAAGAGACTTTAATTAGTCAAATTTTAGCACATCAAGAAAGTACTCTTGTGCCCGCTGAAGCTCCTCAAACAGAAGCAGTTTCTGATTCTAAAGACGAAAAACCAAAGCGAGCGAGAATAGCTCCAGTGAAAACTAAAGCAGCAAATACCAAAAATACTCCCGTTTTAGAATTTGATAAAGTAGAGGAAACTGTTCAAAAAAACGATACTGCTGAAACTGTGCAGCCAATTGCAGAAGCTGCCGCTCCAGAAGTACAAGGAGATAAGACATCAGCAGCAAAGAAAGAGCCTAAAATTGTAAAGTTCAACAAATCGGCTTACGAGAAAAAAGTAGCTCTTAAAAAAGATAAAGAAGTTGTAAAAGAAATTACAACTGAAGAGCCTTCAGAATCAGTTACTTCAGAAATAGCTACTTCTGAACCAACAGCTGAAACGGCTGAGAAAACTCCACAAATTGCTCCTGCAAAAAAGGTTAATCCGAATCAAAATAAAAACCAGAATCCAAACCAAAATCAAAACCCGAATTCGAATCCAAATCAGAATCAAAACGGGAATGGCAATGGAAACGGAAATGGAAATCACAACAACCAAAATCCTAATCATAAAAATAAAAAAAGCAATAATTTTAGAGATTCAGACTTTGAATTTGATGGAATTATCGAAAGTGAAGGCGTTCTTGAAATGATGCCCGACGGTTACGGATTTTTACGTTCATCAGATTACAATTATTTAGCTTCTCCAGATGATATTTATTTATCAACTTCGCAAATTAGATTATTTGGTCTAAAAACCGGAGATACTGTAAAAGGAGTGGTTCGCCCTCCAAAAGAAGGAGAGAAGTTTTTTCCTTTGGTTCGTGTATTAAAAATTAATGGGCACGATCCGCAGGTTGTTCGCGATAGAGTTTCTTTTGAACATTTAACACCAGTTTTCCCTTCAGAAAAATTCAAACTAGCAGAAAAAGGCAGTTCTGTTTCAACCCGAATTATTGATTTGTTTTCACCTATTGGTAAAGGACAGCGTGGTATGATCGTTGCACAGCCAAAAACGGGTAAAACAATGCTTCTTAAAGATATTGCAAATGCAATTGCAGCTAACCACCCAGAGGTTTATTTGATCGTTCTTCTTATCGACGAACGTCCTGAGGAGGTTACAGATATGCAGAGAAGTGTTCGTGGTGAAGTTATCGCTTCTACATTCGACAGAGAACCACAAGAACACGTAAAAATCGCTAATATAGTACTTGAAAAAGCAAAACGTTTAGTAGAATGCGGTCACGATGTTGTGATTCTTTTAGATTCTATTACACGTTTGGCAAGAGCTTATAATACAGTACAGCCAGCATCTGGAAAAGTATTAAGTGGAGGTGTTGATGCAAATGCATTGCAAAAACCAAAACGTTTCTTTGGAGCTGCGAGAAATGTAGAAAACGGAGGTTCTTTAAGTATCATCGCAACTGCATTAACAGAAACAGGTTCTAAAATGGACGAAGTTATCTTCGAAGAATTTAAAGGAACTGGTAACATGGAATTACAATTAGATCGTAAGATAGCCAATAAACGTATTTTCCCTGCAATCGATCTTACTTCGTCTAGTACACGTCGTGATGATTTATTGTTAGACGAAAAAACATTACAAAGAATGTGGATTATGCGTAAATATCTATCGGATATGAACCCAGTAGAATCTATGGATTTTGTAAATGACCGTTTCAAGAAAACTAAAAACAACGAAGAGTTTTTAATTTCGATGAATGACTAAAAAAGGTGCAAAGGTTCAAAGTTGCTAAGGGACTAAGGTTTTTCTTTTGCATTGTATAAAAAAACAAAAAGGGATGAGTTTTAACTCATCCCTTTTTTGTATTTGAAATTCTAGCAATTTTGAGGTTATTTTTCTAAATCAAAATCAGTGTAGTTTTTAAAACATTCGTGTCTTTTATAAAAACCTTTGAACCTTTGCAGCTTTGAACCTTTGTACCTAAAAAATAGCACCTTATTTTTTATCAACTACAGGTCTATTTTCTCTGTTCGCTAAATCCCATGCGATTACAAAAGCTAATTTTGTTCTTCTGGCCAAAGCATCGTATTCGATTTTTTCTGGAATATCGTCTTTTCCATGGTAATCTTCGTGAACTCCATTAAATAAGAAAACAGATGGAATACCATGTTTTGCGAAGTTATAATGATCAGAACGCTCGTAAAAATGATTTGGATCTTTAGGGTCGTTAAATTTAAAATCTAAGTCCATTTTGATGTATTTGTCATTTTGAGCTACAACAGCATTATGTAAGTCTGAAGATAATCTGTCCGCACCAATCACATATACGTAATTGTTTGTTTTAACATGCTCAACATCGCGACGTCCGATCATGTCAATATTGATATCAGCAATCGTATTTGCGATTGGAAATAATGGATTTTCAGAATAGAAACGAGATCCGTGCAAACCATGTTCTTCTCCGGTAACGTGAAGAAATAATATAGAACGTTTTGGTCCGTGGCCTTGTTTTTTAGCTTTAGCAAACGCTTTAGCCATTTCTATAACCGCTACAGTTCCAGAACCATCATCGTCAGCTCCATTATAAACCTCTCCGTCTTTAATTCCAACGTGGTCATAATGAGCAGAAATTACTAAAACTTCATTTGGTTTTTCAGAACCTTCAATGTATGCCCAGATATTTTCTGAGTCAGGTAAATTTTGATTGCGTTTTGCGTTTAAGAAAGCAGCAGGAATTGGCTGGTAGTAATCTGAAGCGCCTTTAGGAAAAGATACCCCGTTTTTTTTGTATTGCTCAATCATATAAAGACCAGCTTTTTTCTGTCCTTTAGAACCTGTTTCTCGGCCTTCCATTTCATCAGAAGCAACAGTATAAAGCATTTTTTTAAGATCCTTCTCGGTAATAACTTTGATATATTTTGTCGGATCCGAATTGTCTTTGGATGCAACTGACTGCGTAGTTTTACAAGAATACGCAGAAGCAATTAATAATAAAACGAGTAATTTTTTCATTCTTATTGTTAGTGTAAATTAATAAATGTGTAAAGAACATAAAAGGTGAGTAAAAATATAATAAATAGTGAGTTTATTACAAATAAGAAAAAACTTTTTATAAAGGACACTATTCTAGATTCGCCATAAAAACGATGGTGTGCGGGATAAAAATAATAACACATCCAAATCGTTCCTGCAAATGTTATAATTCCTGATATAAAAGATAACGGATTATCTTCTCCCAAAAGACCAATTAATCGGTTGACGATAAACATGATGAGAAATATCAAAAGCAGAAATGAAAAATAGTGAAGTGTAAAAATACCATGATCAAAATAATACCATCTTTTTTTACTGTGGAAAAGCCACAAGAAAAATGCAAAAAAAGGCATGATGATAAACAGGATTTTAGGTATGTTATGTACAAAAGATTCTATAAATTTTTCAATAATTTGCTTTTTAGTGTTATTCTCCGTCACGTGCACAGCTTTTTCATATAGCCAGTATTCAAATTGTGTCAGTTTTTCGCTTTCTTTCCCATATTTTTGAATGGAATCGATTTCTTTCATTGTTTTCAATTTAAAATAGGACTTATCCAATGTTTTTGACTTCAAATAAGACTTTTCAGTGTAGCTTTTAATTTCTTTTGTATTTTCTTTTTCTAAACTGGACGCAATTTGCTTTTCACTTTTTGTCAAATTCTCAGTTATCTCACTTGGGAATAATGCAATTAAAAGAAAAGTAATAAAACTTATAAAAATATAAAGACGAACCGGAGCCAAATAAGAAAGCCTTTTTCCAGAAAGATATTCTTTAGTTAAAGTAGAAGGTTTAAAAAGAAGGTTTTTTATTGTTTTCCAAAAAGCATTTTCATAATGCGTTAAATCTTCAAAGAAATGAATAAATAAATGATGAAATGTTTTTCTGGAATCTGTATTTTCCTGTCCGCAATTTGGACAGAATTTTTGTTCTACAACATGCCTGCAGTTCAAGCAGGTTTTATCTTCTCTAATTTTACTATGTGACATTGGTTTGGTTTAGTTAATTTGTTTTTGGCTGGGAGGGCAGGTAGTATTACTTTTTTAGAACTTCATTCAAAAATAATTGCAAATGGTCAAAAGATCTTTTTGCTGCAACAGGATTATAAGCCGCACCTTTTGAATTATCATTTCCAGCTTCTGGATTGGTGAATGAATGAACAGAATCAGCATAATAAATCATTTGCCAGTCGGCTTTAGAATCACGCATTTCTTGTTGGAATGCTGTAATTTCGTCTTTTGGTACAAACGGATCGTCAGCTCCGTGGCATATTAAAACTTTCGTAGTTATAGTTTCTGTTTTTCTGCTGGCATCTTTCCCTAAACCGCCATGAAATGAAGCAACTCCTTTAAGTTTTAGATGACCGCGTGCAGCTTCTAAAACTCCTGTTCCTCCAAAGCAATAACCAATAGCAACTATATTATCGGCATTGGCTCCCTGTTTTACTAATTCTTGTAATGCAATATTGATGCGTTTTTGGTACGCTTCAAAATTGGCTTTATAAAAACCAGCTTGTTTTCCAGCTTCTCCAGTATTTTTTGGATAATTTCCTTCTCCATAAATATCAGCGATAAAAACATGATAACCCAATTTAGATAATTCCTCCGCGATTCCTTTAGAAGCATTGTCGATTCCCAGCCAGGCTGGTAAAAGTAAGATTCCAGGATTTTGACTGCTCTTTTTAGCAGATTTTATAAATAAACCATTTAACTGCTGGTTTCCTTCTGTATACTTAACGGGTTTTAGTTGTGCATTCATAAGGTTTGAAAATAAGATTGCACTGAATAAAATTAGCACTGTATTTTTCATAATTCTACAATTTTTAACAAATATCAGAAATATTATGTTACAAAAAAACCTCATAAGTAAATTCTTGTGAGGTTTGTAACCAATATTTTAGATAACAAATACGTGTTTTTTTATAAGGATATATTTCTTTTAAAAGCGCAGCCCAATTCTACGATAGAATCAGTTTTGGCAATGCCTGGAATTCCATCAATTTTTTCATAAAGAATGCGGCGCATGTGTTCATGATTTTTGGCAATTATTTTTATATATAAAGTAAAGGAACCCGTTACATAATAACATTCTGTGATTTCTGGAATTTCTTTAAGTGCTTCAATTATTCGGTCAGAATCAGAATCTTTGTTTAGCGTAATTCCCGTAAAAGATGCCCAGTCATATCCAATTTTCTTTTCCTGAATAATGGGTTTTATACCTCCAATTACACCTTGTTCGATCATTCTGTTAATACGTTGATGCACCATTGTATTTGATATTTTCAAATTAGCAGCAATCGCAGAAAAAGCCATTCTGCCATCTTTTTCTAATTCTTTAATAATACTAATATCAAATTCGTCTAATAATTCCATTCAATAAAATCGTTTAATAAATTCGGTTTTTGTGATTTATAAAAGTAACTATTTTTTTTAATAAAGGGAGAATAAAATATAAAATGTATTAAAATGAATATAGCTTTTTAAATGCTGAAAAAATAATTTTTGACTTTAATTTTGTTATTTTTGAGTCAAAATATAATTTTATAGTCGAAAATTAATTTAATTTTAATATTTTTGTAAAAATAAAAAGCAGATTATGATAAGTACAGAAAAAGCACTTTCATCAAAATCAGAAATTTTGATCGAAAAAGAAAATAGATATGGAGCTCACAATTACCATCCGCTTCCAGTAGTTTTAGAACGCGGAGAAGGAGTATACGTTTGGGATGTTGACGGCAAAAAATATTATGATTTTTTATCGGCTTATTCTGCAGTAAATCAAGGTCATTGTCATCCAAAAATTGTGAACGCAATGATAGAGCAAGCGCAAAAACTAACTTTGACTTCTCGTGCTTTTTACAATGATAAATTAGGGAATTACGAAGAATATGTAACCAATTATTTTGGATTTGATAAAGTTCTTCCAATGAATACTGGAGCTGAAGCCGTTGAAACAGCACTTAAAGTTTGCAGAAAATGGGCTTATGAAGTAAAAGGAATTCCTGAAAATCAAGCGCAGGTTATTGTGTGTGAGAATAATTTTCACGGAAGAACCACTACCATTATTTCTTTCTCAAACGATGAAACAGCCCGTAAAAACTTCGGACCTTTTACAGATGGTTTTATAAAAATTGAATATGATAATCTTGAAGCTCTTGAAAATGCTTTAAATTCATCAAAAAATATTGCTGGATTTTTAGTAGAGCCAATTCAAGGGGAAGCGGGAGTGTATGTTCCTTCTGAAGGCTATTTAGCAAAAGCAAAAGCCCTTTGTGAAAAACACAATGTACTTTTTATTGCAGATGAGGTGCAGACTGGAATTGCACGTACAGGGAAATTATTAGCCGTTCATCATGAAAATGTGCAGCCAGATATTTTAATTCTAGGAAAAGCAATTTCTGGCGGTGTTTATCCAGTTTCGGCTGTTTTGTGTAACGACGAAATTATGAATGTTATTAAACCAGGACAACACGGATCTACTTTTGGTGGAAATCCTGTTGCTGCTGCTGTTGCCATTGCTGCTCTAGAGGTAATTAAAGATGAGAAACTTGCTGAAAATGCAGAACGTTTGGGAATTATTTTAAGAGATGGATTAAATAAAATCGCTGAAAAAAATAATTTAATTACACTTGTCCGCGGAAAAGGACTTTTGAATGCAATTGTAATCAACACCGATGAACACTCTGATTTAGCGTGGGAAATCTGCTTAAAATTTAGAGACAACGGATTATTAGCAAAACCAACTCACGGAAATAAAATTAGATTAGCTCCGCCTTTGGTTATGACAGAAGAGCAAATTAATGAATGTCTGGAGATTATTGAGAAATCTTTAAATGAGTTTAAGATCTAATCGATAAACATAATTTAACTTATATAAAAAACATACTCATATTTTGGGTATGTTTTTTTTTAAATGATATTCAAGAAAAAAAAACATTATTCTGTTATTATTCAGTCTTTTAGGGGTAGTCTTAAATGGGTTGCAGGTGTAATTTTGTTCTCAAATTTTTAAAAACAATTGTTTAAACTAATTTGAGTTATTATGATTACAATAAGCCTTTGCATGATTGTGAAGAATGAAGAACAGTTATTAGCAAGATGTTTAAACTCTGTAAAACATCTTGTAGATGAAATTATTATAATCGATACAGGTTCAACAGATAAAACAAAAGATATTGCATATTCATTTACAGATAAAGTTTATGATTTTAAATGGACAAATAATTTTGCAGATGCCAGAAATTTTGCTTTTTCTAAAGCAACAAAAGATTATCAATTTTGGCTTGACGCAGATGATATTTTTGTTGAGAAAGATCAAGTTTTATTTTTAGAATTAAAAGAAACGCTTTCATTAGAAACAGATATGGTTTTAATGAAGTATAATTATTCAGTAGATGAGAATAATAATCCATTGTTTTCATTTTATAGAGAAAGATTGGTTAAGAGAGAGAACAATTATAAATGGAATGATCCCGTTCATGAGTATATAGAATACGGTGGTAATTATTTAGTTTCGGAAATTGCTGTAACCCACAAAAGAGTATCTTCTTCTTCAGATAGAAACTTAAAGATTTATAAAGAAATGGTTGAGAGAGGTGATTATTTTTCACCGAGATCGCTTTTTTATTATGCGAGAGAGTTGAGAGATCATGAAATGTATGCTGAGGCAGAAAATTATTTTACAAAGTTTTTAGAAATCCAAAAAGGATCTTCTGATGATTTTGTTTATGCCTGCCTGGAAATTGGAAAAATTCTTAAAAAACAAGGTAAATTGGATGATGCGTTAAAGGCATTATTTTATAGTTTTACTTTCGATAATCCCAGAGCAGAGATTTGTTGCGAGATTGCAGGTGTTTTCCAAAATAAAGGCGATTTTAAAAAAGCTATTTATTGGTACAAATTTATCCTTGGATTACAATTTCCTGAAAATGATATTGCTACAACAACCCCAGAATGCTGGAATTTTATTCCTCATATAGAATTAGCAGTGTGCTATGATAAAATTAGTGATATTGAGCAAGCAATTTTTCATAATGAAGAAGCTGGAAAGTTTAAAATAAATCATAAATCAGTACTGCATAATCGTCAATATTTTGCTTCTGTGATGGAAGAAAAAAAGACTTTTCTATTTAAATGGAATTAAATATTTAAGAGCAGAAATCTAAGCTTCATATTGTTTTAGAGATTTTATTATCGTAAGAGATAAAAATAAAAAGCAGCAAATAAATTGCTGCTTTTTTTGTACACCATTTTTTATTTAAAAGCGACTATTTTACAACAATCGCTTTTGGTATAATTACTAAAAATATCAAAAAAAGTAATTATTTCTTAGGCACTGCTCCAGGGATCAGTTCTTCTTTTTGTTTGAATTTGCTGTATTCGACAACTCCAGTTTTATCTGCCCAGTCAAAATATTTTGCAGAAAGATCATTTACAATTCCAGGATTTTGAGCTGCGACATTTGTTGTTTCGCCTCGGTCTTTTTCTAGATCATAAAGTTCCCATTGGTAAGACGGATAAATAGAAACCAATTTCCATTTTCCTTCTCTAACAGCTCTATTTCCAGCTCTTTCCCAGAATAACGGTGCACCTCTGTTTACTTCAGAAGCATTTTCAAATAATACTGGCAGTAAACTTTTCCCTGGAAGCGGATTAGAATTTACACCATTAAGGTTTTTAGGATATTCAATTCCAGCCAATTCGTAAAAAGTAGGAGCAAGGTCGATAATGTGTCCAGTTCCTTTATCAATTCTACCAGATTTAATTTTGGATGGATACCATGCAATAAACGGAGAACTGAAACCCCCTTCGTGCATATTATTTTTATAATCCTGCAATGGAGTATTCGATAAATAAGCCCAGTTTTGTTCTTGATAATCAAAAGAACCAGAAGTTCCAACTGGTCCGTCGTTACGAACCAAACCTCTTCTTAATTGATTGTAAGTATTGAAACCGCCTTGTGCACCATTATCTGCAATAAAAATAATCAGAGTGTTTTTGTCTTTTTTCAAAGCTTTAAGTTTTTCTAAAACCTTCCCAACATTTTGGTCCATATTGTCTACCATTGCGGCGTAAACTTCCATTTTAGCTTTCCAGAATTGCTTTTCGTCATAGGTCAATTTATTCCATTCTGGAACTTCAGGATCTCTTGGTGATATAGTCTGTCCTGGAAGTAAAATTCCGTTCTCTCTTAATTTTTGAATTCTTTTTTCTCGTAAAGCATCCCAGCCTTCATCAAATTTTCCTCTGTATTTAGCAATATCAACAGGTTTTGCCTGCAGCGGCCAGTGAGGCGCAGTAAAAGCGAGATATAAAAAGAAAGGTTTGTTTTCTTTATTTTGTTCGTCTAAGAAGGTAACCGCATTATTTCCAATTTCATCTGTAAAGTAATACGAATCATCTTTTGGATGCAGCTCTTCATTATTGCGAATCATTTTTACAGGATAAGGCGTTTTTCCAAACGTAAGCGGTTTAGTATCAAAATAATTTGAAGCACCTTTTAAAATTCCGTAAAACTTGTCAAAGCCTCTTTGGTTTGGCCATTGCGATTGATCTTCAGAACCTACGTGCCATTTTCCAGACATTAAAGTGCTGTAACCTCCAGAGCGGAAAACTTCGCCGAGAGTTAAAGATTCTTTATTTAAATAACCTTGATAGGCTGGTAAACCTAAATTCACATCAAAATAACCAACTCCAGCTTTATGCTGATATTGTCCCGTTAATAAAGAGGCTCTGGTTGGCGCGCAAATCGAGTTATTATAAAATTCGCGAAGGCGTGTTCCTTCTTTTGCTAAGCGATCCAGATTTGGTGTTTTAATTTCAGAACCATAATTTCCTAAATCCGAATAGCCCATATCGTCAACCATAATTAAAATTACGTTTGGTTTAGAAGATGTGGTTTGGGCATTGGTTTTATAAGAACCTATTATTCCTGTCAGTAAAACGGAAAATAAAATGTTTATTCTTTTATTCATGTTATTATAATTTACTAGTCAAAATTTTATCTTGGATATTTTTGTAAAGTGAAGATTTTTAAGGCTTAAAAAGCAAAAAAGCGATAATCAATGTGATAATAATATTGAATAATTGAGCCGTTAAAAATGCTATTAAAGGTTTTCTGCTATTATGCTGCAGTAAATCTTTAAAATTAGTTTCTAAACCAATACTTGTAAAAGCCAGAGCAAACCAAAGTCCCTGTAGGTTTTTCAAACTTTCTTTTAGAACTTCTCGAGTTTCAGGAGCTACAAAAAATGAAAAAACAATTGATGCACCGATAAAGCCAATGACAAACTTTGGAAAGCGTTCCCAAATTACACCCAATGTTGGTTTAGAATTCTTTACTTCAGCAGATTGATTATGCGTGTAAGTCCAATAAATGGAAATGGCAAAAGCAGCTAAACCCAGTAAAACATTCTGTGAAAATTTTACAATTGTACTTATTTTTAAAGCTGTCTCTCCCACTAATGTCCCAGATGCTACAACCGCTCCAGAAGTATCAATACTCCCGCCAAGCCAGGCTCCGGTAACTTCTTCAGGAAAATTAAAATGACTGGCAATTATGGGCATAAAAATCATCATCGGAATGGCGGTGACCAAAACCATCGAAATTACATAAGATAGTTTTTTAGAATCTCCTTTTATTGCACCAGAAGTTGCTATCGCCGCAGAAACTCCACAGATAGAAACAGCACTCGAAATCATCATTGTTAATTCGTCGTCTACTTTTAACTTTTTGCAAAGCCAGAATGCAAAATACCAAACGGATAAAACAACCACCAAAGCCTGAATTAAACCTAAAGACCCTGCTTTTAAAATATCCGAAAAAATAACACTAGTTCCCAACAAAACGAGTCCGATTTTGACAAAGAGTTCGGTTGACAAAGCAGAACGAAACCATTCTGGAAGTTTGAAAAAATTCCCAATTATTAATCCGATTAGTAAACTGAAAATTACAGCTTCTAGATTTAATGCTTTAACTTCTGTATTTCCTGCAATTATTAGTGCAAGAATAGTTAGAGTATAAATTACTGGAAATGTGAATAGGAAATTTTTAATTGATTTTCCCACTAGAAAAGTTCCGATAAGTCCGATTGAAATAGAATAAATAAATTGAAAACCAATAATTTGGAGGTTTTTTATTTCGAATACATTAGTGATTAAATCAGCTCCGTTTGTCCATTTGAAAACAGGAACTTGTGGAAGGAAAATAAAAAGAGATATTCCAATAATAAGAAAACCGAGAATGACGACAGTCCAATCTTCGTGAATATTAAATTGTTTTGTTGAGGTTGACATTTAAATGTTTTCTTTCCTGCAAGGTTTTTAAAACCTCGTAGGTATTAATTTTAGATTTGAATTTTAGATTAAACCCGACAGATTTTTAAAACCTGTCGGGTTTGTGTAAAGGATGATTAGAGGTCTACAAAGTATTTTTGTTTTCCAAAATCAAATTCATAATAGGTTAGATTTGGCCAAAGCGGATCAATCAAACCTTTTTCCCAAGTTTGTAAAGCAGTTTGTAATTCTTTTACCTTTTCTGGATTTTTCTGCGCTAGATCTGTTGTTTCAAATTTATCAGAAGCAAGATTATACAGCCAATTTTCATGTGTTTTGCCGCTAATGATTAATTTCCAGTCACCGCTTCTAATCGCTTTTGCATCGCCCGAGCGCCAGTATAAATCTTTGTGGGCTGTTTTATTTTCATTTACTGTTGCAACTAAATCTACCCCGTCATAAACTCTATCTTTTGGCAAATCAGAATGTATGGCTGCGGCAATTGTGGTGAAAAAATCTAAAGTACTAACCGGTTTTTTGTAAACCGTATTTGGTTTGATTTTCCCTTTCCACGAAAGTGCAAAAGGAACATTTATACCGCCTTCAAAATGAGAAAATTTACCGCCCTTTAACGGTGCATTTGTTGTCGCAAAAGTATAATCGGCGCCGCCATTATCACTAGCAAAAATTATTAAAGTATTATCTTCTAAACCTTCTTTTTTCACTTTTGCACGAATTCTTCCAATCGCATCATCCAAAGCGCTGATCATCGCAAAATAAACACGTTTATTCTCGTCTTTTACATTCGGAAAACGATCGTAATATTTTTTTCGAACCTGAAATGGCGTGTGTGGTGCATTAAAAGGAATGTACAGCAAAAAAGGTTTGTTTTTATTTTTATCGATAAAAGCTTCAGCTTCGTCAGCAAATTTTTCTGTTAAATACGCTTTTTCATCAATTATGGTGTTGTCTCGGCGAATTTGTCCAATTCCTACACGGCCTTTTCCCCAAATTGTTTTATCGGTAAAATCTTTATGATGATGGTTGATAATATCAGGATTATTGTCTTCTGGAGCATATAATGAAAAAGCCTGATAAAATCCGTAATGGTAATCGAAACCTCTGTCCAGCGGAAAAAATCCTTTGTTATGTCCCAAATGCCATTTCCCGATAATACCGGTGCTGTAACCTTGTCTTTTGGCTAAATCGGCAAAAGTAATTTCAGATTTTGGCAAACCCTGCGTTGCAATAGAGGCATCATTTGGATATTCGATCTTATCATTTAATTTCCAATTATTGGTATCCAGCAAATATTTAAAAGCATAATATTCTAAGTTATTTTTAGGATAACGATCGCCTGGCTGATATTCATGTCCAAAACGTTCCTGATATCTTCCTGTGATTAATCCAGCTCTCGAAGGCGAACAAATCGCAGCCGATGCATATCCATCTGTAAATGTAACTCCGGATGCTGCCAGAGAATCAATCTGTGGTGTTGGAGTCGATTTTCCGCCGTAGAGCGAAATATCATATTTGCCTAAATCATCGGCTAAAAGAATAATAATATTGGTCTTTTTTCCAGAAACGGAATCTGCAGCAGCTTTTGATGCTAAAAATTCTTTTTTGCCTTCGGCAAGTTTTTGATCTTCTTTTACTAAGGTTTCATTGGTATTGATGGGCCAGAATAGAAAGGCGGCTAGGATAAGCAGAATAATTAAAATAGGGATAACGATCTTGGTTATTTTTTTATATGCTGGCATATTGGTTTTGGTTAGTTATTTTTGAATTTTATGCGCATTTTTTCATTTCGAAGAATCTTTAAAAGTGGTCTTTCAAATATTGTCGATTTTGATAGCGTGGCTTCGACTTCGCTCAGCCTGACATAAAGCGGATGTGTTTTAGTTAATTAGATGAACTTCTTCAGAAGTAAAAAATCAAGTATTATTTCGAAGCCAATGCAACATCAACTTCATTTTTTAAATCGCTGATGCCTTCTTTTTTAAACACAATTTTTCCATCTTGGTATAAGAGTAAAGTTGGAAAAACTTTAATTGTTTTTAGATCTGCAATAACCTGCGGACTATCTTCTAATTCGATTTCTACGATTTTTAAATTCGAACTATATTCTCCTCTAATCGTTTCTAAAACAGGTTTTACTTTTTTACACGGACCACAATATTTGGAACCAATATCTACTAAAACCGTTTTGTTATCTGCAATTATTTTATTGAATTCTTTTAAGGATAATTTGCTTTTAAGATTGGAATAAAACGGTTTTCCGCCGCCAATCCAATTTGCAATACCGCCTTCTAAGCTATACGCTTCTGAAAATCCCGTTTTTAGTAATTCTTTTTCTAAAATAACACTTCTGCCGGCTCCAATAGAATAGATAAAAACAGGTTTAGATTTATCTAGTTTAGCCACATATTGGTCATAATTTTCAGATTGAAGGTTGAAATTTACAGCACCTTCAATATGATTTAAAGCAAATTCTTCTGGCGTTCGCGCGTCTACAATCTGCGGATTTTTTTGACTTTTTATTTTCGAATAAAATGAATCTAACGATAATGAACTATGATTTTCATTTTGCGAAAAAGCAGCAACTGCCCATACAAAGGCAATTGCTGTTATACTGGTTTTTAAGATTTTATTTCTCATACCATTACGCTTGTTCTAGTACTGGAGCTTGCGGTTGTTCTTCAGAAACTGGTTTGGCTTTTATTGGTAGTGACAATACACCTTCTGCAAGAGAACTTCCTTCTTTTTTAGACTTGAAAATTGGCCATAAAAATTGTGCGTACCATTCTTCTTGTTTGTATGATTTTGTTCCGTATGATTCTGGGAATTTACGAGTGATTAATCCAGTTCCGAAGATTACATCCCAGATAAAAAACATGTTTCCGAAGTTTCCTTTAAAATGTCCAACGCCATCTCCGCTTGTATCTGCGTGGTGTGCGTGGTGGGTTGCTGGAGTAGAAATCAATCTTTCTAAAACCCATGCAATTGGATGCAAAACTTTGTATTTGTAAAATGGCTTGTCCCAAGCAATACTTGAATGTGCGCCCAAAGTGATGAAACTTTTAATTACTAAAACAAATAAAGCTGGTAACCCTAAACCTAAATACGTTAATGTTGCTGTCAAATAAATTTGAGAAAAGAAAACCGTGTAAATAAAGTTTTGTCTAGAAGCCATCGCCATTCCCATGTATGGAGCTGAGTGATGTGTTCTGTGAAAACGCCATAAAAACGGAACTTGGTGGTGCAGTCTATGATACCAATACTGCGTTAAATCGTCTGCAATTGCGATTAGGAAAAACCCTCCCCAAAACGGAACCCATGCTAATGAATTTGCCAAGTTTGGAAGTAAATAAGGTAAAGCTGTTAAACTAAAAAAGGCAATTACCGGCGGTAAAAGTAATTTTGGAGCTAAAAAACAAACGATATCAATTTTACGTTCTTCGCCTGTCCATTCGTCATCGTACAAACCTGCTGCAAATTCGATAACTCCCAAAACCAGCATAAAAACCGTTAATCCCCAGGTGCGGATATTTTCAAAAGCAGGTTTTGCGAATTCTAAAAATCCATGAAGCGCAATATGAGAATCAGTTACTGATCCGCCTGTTAGTTTAAAATAAAGGTAAATTGCCAATACCGGCAATGAATAGATGAAAAAACTTATCGTTAAATCTCTTGTTAATTTTTCTTTTTGAACTATTGCCATGATTTCTTATTTTAAAAATTGATTAATTAATGCTAATCCTCCAGCTAAAATTACCAGCGGAACTAAAAATAGGATTGCCCCAACGACAATCTTTTTCCCTATGATTTCATAATCTACTCGTTTCATATCTTTTTGAATTTTAATTCTTTAATGTAAAAATAAATAATTTAACTGCTAATTCTATGGATTTAGTAGAGTTTTATTTTTTATTTTTTCATTAATTTGTTAGAATTTGTTGTTTTACTTCACTTTTTGAATGGTTGGAAGTGTTTCAACGGTTAAATTTTCTCTCAATTTTTCTGATGGTAAATACAAACGAATGATCAAACTCGTTTTTTGAACATTGTTAATAGGAAGCCAGTTTTCTTTTTTTTCTGTACCCGAAAGGTTGATTTTATAAGAAGTGCTGTCGGCCTCATATTTTACATCTTCAAGATTATAGCCGTATTTGTTGATTGGGTTTTTAATTAAAAAACCATTTTCATCATAAGCCGTAATGCTCCAGTATTTTGCATCAAGTTTTTTTCCGTTAATCACATAATCCGATTTTGGGTCTAATGCATTTCCTTCGCTGTCTGTATTTGTACTCAGGTAAATTACTTCTTTTTTAGTCAATGCATAAGGTCCGTAAACTGCTACTTGTGCAATTGTCAGCAAATCAGCTGTGTTGAGGTCTTTGTCTTTATCAACTGTCTGCCAGTTTCCAATTTTGCGCTGTGAATCACTTTTTCCTGATTTGATATTATAAATACCAATGCCGCTTCCTAAAACTACAGCTAAAAGAATTAATCCTAATCCGATTGCTATTTTTTTAATTTTTTGATTTAAAGCCATTTTTATTTGATTTTAAAATTACTTCGCTAATTTCTCTACCGTAACGCCATGCTGTAATTCGGCCAGCGTTTTTACGGGATACGCTTTTGAAACTAAATAACGAAACAGAATCAATCCTTTTGTCGTTGGACTGTAAATGATTTTTTCTTTCGGAACATTTTTTAAAACTTCTGAAGTACTTCCTTCTAGAGCTAAATAATATTCAAATTTTGCTTTTACTTTTTCTTCGTTTTCTACAAAATAATTGGTTGTATTTTCTTGGTATGCAGATATTGACCAATAAGTAGAATCAGGAACAACGCCAGAGATTTTTAATACATTCTCTTTCAAATCATAATTAATTGTAGAATACAAGAAATCAGGATTTGGAAGCGGAATTACTCTGCTGTTTTCTGCATTTGGCTGATTTCCAAATCTTGGCACATTTACGTAACCGGCACTTTTTTCTGCAAATTTACTTTGCACATAATAGGGAGTTGCCCATATTGTTAAGTAGTAAAAAGTGACTGCGATTACTACAAGCACCAAGGCAAAAATGCTTTTTTTGATAATTGGTTTTGTTGCTGCCATAATTTATTTTTTTAGTTAATGATTTTCAAATCTTCTAAAATAATTTGTTGAGATTGAGAACCTGCAAGATTTGGAAAGTCTTGCAGGTTTGGTAATTCTTATTTAGAAGTACTTTCTGTATCTCCAGATTTAGTTACTTGTTTAATCAAATCAGAAACTGTTTTTCCTTTATCGGCTCCTGTATTATGGATTCGTCTGTTGTACACATCCTGCCAGTCTATTAACGGGTAAACGTTGTTTTCTTTTGCCTGTTCATCAAACAATTTTTGAAGTTCAGCAAGTTTCTCAGGATATTTTTTCGCAAGATTATTACGCTCGTTAAAATCTTCGTTTAAGTTGTACAATTCCCAAACATCAGTATCGAAATTACTTGGTGCAGGCTTTTCATTTTTTACCAAAAGCTTTTTTAACGGCAAACGAATCTGGAAGATGTGCTGCTCCAGCTTTCCAACCATCTTTGTAAATTGCTCTGTTTCCGAAGATATAGTAATATTGAACTTTGTGTAAAGATTCTGCTTTCGGATTATCTAATGAGGCCTGGAATGAAGAACCTTGAATAATATCTTGCTTGATTCCTTTGATGTATTCTGGAGCTTTAATTCCCACAATATCCAATGTTGTTGGAAGCAAATCGGTTACGTGGCTGTATTGATTTCTAATACCGCCTTTGTCTTTAATTCCGTTTGGATAAAAAACAATTAACGGATTATGTGTTCCTCCTTCAGATTGGGCATCTTGTTTCCAGTTTTTAAACGGAACATTCGTTGCTTGAGCCCATCCTAACGGATAATTGGTATTTAAACCTTTTGGCGTACCTATTTCATCAATATTCGCTAAGTTTTTCTTCAAATTTTCCTCGTCAGATACACCTTGAGAAAACAAACTTTGATTGATTGTTCCTTCTGTAGTTCCTTCTTTACTAGCTCCGTTATCTCCAATCGCTACAAAAATCAAAGTATTGTCAAGCTGTCCGCTTTCTTTTAAATAATTTACAACTCTTCCAACTTCATAATCTGTATAAGTCAAGAAACCAGCGTAAACTTCCATAAATCTAGCATAAACTTTCTTTTGCTCTGGAGTCAGTTTTTTCCAATCTGTAATCAGTGGGTTGCGTTCTGGCAAGACAGCATTGGCAGGGATTACACCTAATTTCTTTTGGTTTGCAATTACTTTTTCACGGTAAACATCGTAACCTTCGTCAAATTTTCCTTTATAAGGATCGCTCCATTTTGTAGCAACTTGATGAGGTGCGTGCGCTGCTCCCGGTGCGTAGTATAAAAAGAATGGTTTTCCAGGTGCGGCTTTTTGTTGTTTTTGAATATAGCTGATTGCTTTGTCTGTAATTAATTCATTTAAATGACGTCCGTCAGGTTTAATATGAACTTGATCTTCAACCAAATCAGGATTGTATTGATCTGTCTGAGAACCTAAGAATCCGTAGAAATGATCGAAACCTTTTCCTGTCGGCCATCTGTCAAACGGACCTGCATCTGTAGCATCTTCATCTGGTGTTACACCATATTTACCAACGGCAAAAGTATTGTATCCGTTTTCACGTAAAATCTCAGCGATTGTACCTTTATCAGAAGGAATTCTTCCGTCCCATCCTGGGAAACCAGCAGATAAAATAGTGTGAGAAAATCCGCTTACGTGAACTCTTCCTGAATTTCTTCCTGTTAGTAATGCAGCACGTGTTGGAGCACAAATTGCAGTAGTATGGAAATTCGTATAACGTAAACCATTATTAGCCAGATTATCAAAAGTAGGTGTATTGATTAAACCTCCAAAAGTACTTGCAGCACCAAATCCAACGTCATCCAATAAAATCCAAACAATATTTGGAGCACCTTTTGGAGCTTTTACTGGTTCTGGCCAATATTCTTTAGAATCAGCCAAAGTTTTGCCAACAGTTCCTTTAAATTCTGTGTTTTCTTGTGCAAACCCGATCTGGACGGCTAGAAAAGCGGTAAACAAAAGCCCCGTTTTTGGACTTTTGTTTAAAAGGTTATTTAATTTTTTCATGATTTTATAGTTTTTTTAGTTACTTTTTAGATTAATATCCAGGGTTTTGAGGTAAACCGTCAGGGTTAATATTTCGTTCGCTTTGAGGAATTGGATAAAGATTATTTCTTTCTGAAACCGAATTTTTAGCCGTTACTTTTTTCACTTCAGTAACCAGAGTTCCCCATCTTACCAAGTCGAACCAGCGCTGTCCTTCCTGAACAAATTCTTTTTTACGTTCTTCCTGAATTGCCGCTCTAAACGTTGTCTGGTTCAGCCCAGCCAAATCAACAGCTGCATCTGGAGTCGTAATTGGCTTTCCAAAAGCTCTTCTTCGTATCTGATTAATTAATTCGTAAGTTTCTGCAGTTGGTCCGCTTTGTTCATTTATCGCTTCCGCTAAAGACAATAAGATGTCGGCATAACGAATAATTGGAAAGTTGATAGCGACATTTCCAGGTGTTGCTAAATTGGTTAAATCCAAGTATTTTTTGAAAATTGGTTTCGGAAATGTGTATAGCGTTCCAGTTGTGGGATTCAGCAATTGCTTGGCGTAACTCACATCTCTTCTTTTATCTCCAGGCGCATAAATGTCATAAAACAATGCTACGTCTGAGATAATATCTGCTGGTTCTGTTGCAGTAAATCCAGTAAATGATGTTGATTGAAAAGTACTTCCGCTAGATCCGTTTCCTGCTTGATTAGGTTCAAACTGAACAGAAAAAATATGCTCTTTTCCGTTCTTTTTAGTTTTTGTGAAGATATCTTGAAAATCTTCAAACAAAGCATAACCATATCCGCCGTTAATTACTTCTCTAGCTTTTAAAATTGCATTTGGCCAGTCTTTTCTCGTCAAATAAACTTTTGCCAAAATTGCTTTTGCAGCTCCAGAAGTTGCACGGCCGGCATCTGCAGCAGTGTAAGTAGGAGGTAAAGCTTCAGCATCAGTCAAGTCTTGAATAATCTGAGTATAAACTTCTTCTACAGTTGCTCGGTTAGTTTTTAAGTCTCC
The DNA here is from genome assembly GCF_030818825.1 of Flavobacterium sp. SORGH_AS_0622. Lineage (NCBI taxonomy): Bacteria > Pseudomonadati > Bacteroidota > Flavobacteriia > Flavobacteriales > Flavobacteriaceae > Flavobacterium > Flavobacterium sp. SORGH_AS_0622. Next base: position 3,685,774 of record NZ_JAUTAX010000001.1, on the reverse strand, counting down.
TAAATTAATAGATTTTGCTTCGTGTAAAACAATTGGGACACCGCCCCAAAGACGCACTGCTTGAAAATACAATAATCCTCGTATGAATTTTGCTTCATTGATTAGTCTAGTTTTGATTACTTCATTTCCAGCTACTTTCGGGATATTATCAATCGACACATTCGCTCTGTTGATTCCATTGTAAATTTGTCTCCAAGCTACTTGAACACGGTCATTTGTTGCATCATGCGTTAAACTGCTCATTGCTCTAACTTGCGGATTTGTAGCAGAAACTCCAGCTGCAGCATAATCTGAACCCATATCTGTTAAGAAATAAAGGTTTCTTCCAAACAAACTCTGCTCTCCCGGATCAATACTTAACGAAGCGTAAACTGCAGTTACACTCGCTACAGCATCATCCTGGGTTATAAAGTAATTGTCTTCTGTTACAAAAGAGGTAGGCGTTACCTCTAGTTCCGTGCACGATACAAGTAAACCTGCACTAAAAAGGAATGTTATAATAATCTTTTTCATTTTATATTTTTTTTACTTAGAAAGTTACGTTCAAGCCCGAGATGAATGTTTTAGAGTTTGGATAAGAACCAAAATCAATTCCCGGATATAAGTTGTTTTGTTCGTATGAACTTACCTCTGGATCATAACCAGTGTATTTTGTCCACGTAATTAGGTTTTCTGCTGAGATATAAAATTTCACGCTTTTTGTTCCTAATTTTTTAGAAACGCTTTTTGGTAAAGTATATCCTAATGTGATTAATTTTAATCTTAAGAAAGAAGCATCTTCTACATAGCGCTCAGAAACAATTCCTAATGGGGAACTTGTTGCCCTAGGAATTTCATTGCTTGGGTTTGTTGGTGTCCAGCGATCATTTAAAGTAGATGCTGCATTTGTTCCCAGCGTAGAAATTTCTAACTGCTGATTTAAAGCATTGAAAATTTTACCGCCATAAGATCCTTGAAAAGAGAAGTTTAAGTCAAAATCGTGGTAAGATATCGTGTTGCTGAAACTTCCAACAAATTTTGGCTGAGACGTTCCTAAATTTCCTTTGTCCAAAGCATTAATTACGCCATCTCCATTTGCATCAACATATTTTCTGTCTCCGACTTTTGTATTGGCTAAACTGTTAATTTTTGGCTGTGTATTTACTTCTTCCTGAGTTTGGAAAATCCCGTTTGTTTTATATCCCCAGAAGCTTCCCAAAGGCAGACCAACTTTTACAATAACAGGCTGCTGCTGTAGTAGAGAACCATTTGGAACTACAGGGAAAAATTCATTAACGCCATTTCCTATTTCTGTAACTTTATTTTTATTGGCAGAAAATACGATGTTTGAATTCCAAGCGAAATTTTCTGTTTTGATGTTTTCTGTTGTCAAACCAATTTCCAAGACCTTTATTTTCAACACCTCCAATATTTTGAAGAACAGTTGCATAACCCGAACTCAATGGAACTGGTACATTGATTAACAAATCTTTTGTTTTTTTGTAATACACATCAAATACAAAATTGATTTTTCGATCTAATAATGATAAATCCAATCCAACATTATATTGATTTGTTTTTTCCCATCTCAAATCTGGATTTGCCAATCGGGTAGGAGCCAATCCGGTATACAATGTACCTCCAAAAGAATAGTTTACAGAACCCATTGAAGCCAGCGAAAGATAATTTCCAATTTCCTGATTTCCTGTTGTTCCAGCAGTAATTCTAAGTTTAGCTTCTGTTACACCTTTAATGTTATTTGCAAATTCCTCGTCAGTAATATTCCATGAGAATCCAGCAGAAGGGAAGTAACCCCAAAGTGATTCAGAACCAAATCTAGAAGAACCATCTGCACGTCCAGAGACTGTGAAGTTGTATTTTCCTTTATAAGAGTAATTTACTCTTGCCAGCCATGATTTTAAAACACTTTCGTAAGCATCGCTGTATGGTTTTACTGGCACACCATCTTGCAAAGCATTGTATGTATTAGCATCATTTACAAATGTCTGTGCTCCTGCATTCACAACTTCTCCTTTTGTATATTGAAGTGTATAACCTCCTAAAGCAGAGAATTTATGATTTTCGCCAAAATTTGTATTGTAGTTTAAGGTATTTTCATTTAAAACAGAACTTACAGCTCTTTCACCAACAGAAGCTAAACCTTTTGTTCCTGCACCATTTGATGTGTTTGCAGGAGCGTAGTAATTTTGTTTTGTATTGATGACATCACCACTTACTGCAACTTTAGCCGTTAATTTTTTAGTGATTTTGTATTCACCAAATAAGCTGGTTAAAATTCTATTGATTTTAGTTTCGTTAGTGGTATTTTCTAAATCATTAATGGGGTTAGGAACATAACCATTTACAGAAGTAGCGTAAGGATTATTGGTAACATTATAACTTCCGTTGTCATTTTTTATAGGCACTACTGGAGCAGTCAATAGAACACCAACTAAAGGATTTGGATTTCTTCCTCCACTGCTGCTGGCACCTACTCCATTTGATACTGAATTGGTATAATTAGCATTTACACCAAATTTGAAATTCTGAGAATAATTTCTTTCGTAGTTAGCACGAAGTGAAATACGTTTAAAATCACTACCCAAAACAATTCCGTCTTGATCAAAATAACCAGCAGATATGGCATATCTTGATCTTTCATCACCTCCAGAAAAAGACAAGTTATGACTTTGTATTGGTGCTGCAGTTACAAATGCCGCAGACTGCCAGTCATAATTTCCAGAAGTTTTTAAGGCTTCTATCTGCGCTGCAGAAAAAGAAGGCGCCTGACCAATACTGGCTTGAACATCGTTTCTTAAACTTGCCCATTCGCTGGCATTCATTATCCTAAGTTTTTTCGAAATATTCTGAAATCCAAAATAACCTTGATACGAAATATTATCTTGTCCCTTTGTCCCTTTTTTAGTGGTAATAATTACTACACCATTGGCACCTCGAGAACCGTAAATTGCTGTTGCAGAAGCATCTTTCAATACTTCGATTGATTCAATATCAGCAGGGTTGATAGTTGACAAAACGTTAACACTAGAACCTGCATAAGCTACTCCCGCAGAGCTGTTAGAATTATCATTGTAAATTAAGATTCCATCTACAACATACAGCGGTTCATTACCAGCAGTTATAGAGTTTCCTCCACGAATACGAACACTAGAAGAAGCACCAGGACGTCCAGAACTTTGCGTAACTACCACGCCAGAAATAGCGCCTCTTAAAAGATTATCTGCCGAAGAAGTTACCTGAGATAAATTAGCTTTAGGCACAGAAGCTACAGAACCTGTAATGTCTTTTCTTTTCTGAGTTCCGTATCCAACAACTACTAATTCATCAAGTTCTTGGCGTTCTTCTTTAAGACTAATGGTAACTGGATTTTTTTCAACAATAATTTCTGCTTTTTTATATCCAATGTAACTTACAAGTAAAGTATATGGAAATTTTTGTCCTGTCTGAAAATAAAATTTTCCTTCCGCATCTGTCACAACGCCGTGAGTTGTTCCTTTAATTGTAACAGATGCTCCTATAATTGGCTGATTTGTAATAGCGTCTACAACAGTTCCGTCAAGTTTAGACTGTATAAGAGGTGTAGTATTTTGGGCATGTATTCCCGCCGTTATGAAGAGTAGAAACAGCGGTATGTATATGTTTAACTTTTTTTTCATTTCTTTGTACTGGTTTTAAGTAATTAACAAGACGCCCTGAGCACTGTTTATACAGCACTCTAAAAGTGTTCTTGATTTAGTGATAAATGTTCTTTAAGCCTTGCCATTTCTGTTGCCGCAGAAATGGCTTTTTTTATTTACAGCAGCAGGTTTGCATTGTTTTCATTTTAGTTTTTTTAGTTGTTAGTTATTTAAATTATTGAATAATAGGTGTGGTTTCAAGAATCCATCCAACGCAGAAAATGCATCAGAAAGATTTTTGGGTAAAATTCAGTAAATATTTTTTTGATAGTGTTTTTAAGAAATTTGCTGTAACAGAATATCAAATAGCAAATAAAATAAAAGTAGGTTTTAGCAACAGAAGCACATATAACAGCAAGTGTTATAAGTGTACTTTTTAGGAAGAATGTAATACGATATGCTTTCTGTTGTTTTCACAATAATAGTTTTTATGGTTTGAAATATTATTTTAAACTCTACTAATCCTATAGACAAAGTTAATTTTTATATAATAAAAACCAAAAGTTTGTTGATTTTTTTTTGAAAAAACTTCGCTTATATATACCGTTTAAACTTCTATTGTATTTGTTAAGCCCTTATTTTAAAGAGATTTCAAAAGAACATATACTTCGAACATTTGTTAAAATAAATTTTTCCTGCTGGTTGAAATGTAGTATTTTACATTATTTTAAACCTCAATTTTAAGGTTTTTAATGTCTCATATTCAGGCAAAAAATGTTAAAAACTATCATATAGCCTTTTTCAAATTAAAAAACAGATTAATTGTAATGAAATTTTAAAGTTGATTTTGAATAAATTAAAGTAATTTTATAAAGACGAAAAAGAAAATTCAAAATTTGATCCATCCTAATATTAAATACTTATATTTGTAATAAGTATTTATACTTAGTTTAACTAAATAAATAATGATAGAAGTAAAAGAAGCTTTAGAAATTGTAGCAGCGAATAGTAATGCTATGCCAACGCAGAAAATTAAAGTACAGAAAGCGCGAGGCTATGTCGTGGCAGAAACAATTTACTCGCCAATTTCTATGCCTCCTTTTCGTCAATCTGCAATGGATGGGTATGCTTTTACGCACAGTATAAGACATCAATACGATATTGTAGGGATTTCTCAGGCTGGAGATCACTCCAATATCAAACTAAAACAAAATGAAGCCATCAGAATATTTACTGGTGCCTATGTTCCAGACGATGCTGATACAGTGGTAATGCAGGAGCATGTAATGGCCAATACAGATTCAATTCTAATTGCTCAAATGCCAGAGAAAAATACAAATGTTCGTGCAAAAGGAGAGCAAATTGGCAAAGGTGATGTTGTTTTCGAACCTAATACTTTGCTGACTCCTGCCGCAATTGGATTTCTAGCTTGTTTGGGAATTACAGAAATTGAAGTGTATAAAAAACCAAAAGTAAGTATTTTAGTTACTGGAAATGAATTAGTAGAGCCTGGAAAAAAACTAAAAAAAGGAAAAATATTCGAAAGTAATTCTATTATGCTTCAGGCAGCACTTGAGACAATTGGAATCGAAAAAACGAAAGTTTACAGAGTAAAAGATAATCTAAAAGCCACGAAGAAGGCATTAAAATCAATTTTAAAAAAGAATCATATCGTATTAATTTCGGGTGGAATTTCTGTAGGTGATTATGATTTTGTAAAAGAAGCATTATTGAAAAATGGAGTAGAAGAACTATTTTATAAAATCAATCAGAAGCCTGGAAAACCAATGTTTTTTGGATCTAAAAAAGAAACTTTAGTTTTTGCACTTCCAGGAAATCCAGCTTCGTCATTGACTAATTTTTATATTTATGTTTTGCCGGCAGTGAAAAATAAAATGGGTTTTTCTGAAATTCATAAACCAAAAGTAGTTCGAAAACTAAATTCTGAAATCAAAAATGATACAGAAAAAACGTTGTTCTTAAAAGCAAAATACGACGAAACAAACGTGACGATTTTAGATGGTCAAAGTTCGGCGATGCTTAACTCTTTTGCTATTGCAAACGGATTGGTAATTGTAGAACAAGATGTAGAAAATATAAAAGAAGGACAATTAGTGACTATTTTGCCAATTGATTAGTTTTTTTTAAGAAGAAAGAAAATAGAGAAAAGAAAATAGAAGAGAGAAAATAGAAGAAGAAAATAGATTGAAGCAAAAAAACGATTAAACAATTTAACAATTAAACCAAAAAATGAGTCTCCTTAGTTCCGAAAATATAGTATTATTCAGTTTCGCCTTAATCGTTATTGCGTTTTTATATTCAAGTGTTGGGCACGGGGGAGCTTCGGGTTATTTGGCTTTGATGAGCATTTTTGCGTTTCCTATTTCGATTATGAAACCATCTGCTTTATTGTTAAATTTATTTGTTTCCAGTATTTCATTTTTGTTTTACTACCGAAATAATTATTTTAAACCAAAGCTCTTTTATCCGTTTGCAATTGCGTCTATTCCTGCGGCATTTATTGGTGGTTTTATAACTTTAGATAATACAATTTACAAAATAGTTTTAGGAATTGTTCTCGTATTTGCGGCATTAAGATTATTCGGGATATTTAATTTTAAAGAGAAAGAAGAAGTAAAAATTAATTTACCTTTTGCATTATTAATTGGTTTTACCATCGGATTATTGTCCGGCATGCTGGGAATTGGAGGCGGAATAATTTTAAGTCCGATTTTATTGTTTCTAGGATGGGCTTCTGTTAAAGAGTCGGCAGCGATTTCGAGTTTATTCATTTTTGTAAATTCATTTGCAGGAATGCTGGGATTCTTTTTAGGAGGAAAAACAATTCCTATAGAAAGTTTTTATTTAGTTCCAATTGCCGTAGTAGGAGGAATGCTAGGCGGATTTTATGGAAGTGGTTCTTTTTCTAACCGAACATTAAAAATGGTTTTAGGAACAGTCATTTTGATGGCAAGTATTAAATTGATTTTTCCTTGAAACTAAAATATTAAATGATTGCTATATGAAACATAGCCGACGGTTTCGACCATCGGGATAAAGATTGGCAACCTGAAACGTGAAACAAAAAAAAGTCATGGAAGCATTAACAGTATTTATTCTTTGCGGCGGAAAAAGCTCAAGAATGCAGTCAGAAAAAGGATTGGTTTTGTTTCAGGATAAACCATTCATTGATCACATTATTCAGGCGATTCTGCCCATTACAAATCAAATAAAATTAATCACAGCATCTAAAGACTATGATTATCTGGAATATGAAAAAATACCAGATTTGATTGTGGATAAAGGTCCGCTGGGTGGAATTTACACAGCATTATCTCATTCTGAAACCGAATTTAATCTGATTTTAAGTTGTGATATTCCCTTGATTTCAACCGAATTATTGCAGGAATTAATCTCAAAACATACCAAAGAAGCTGGAATTACAATTTTTGCTTCAGAAAGTAAAACACATCCTTTAATTGGTATTTACTCGAAAAATATTGTTCCGGTAATAAAAGAAGCAATCGATTCTGATGAATTGAAAATGATGGATTTGCTGGCCAAATTACCGCATCAGATTATAAAAATAGAAGAAAGTGAAAATTTTCCTTTAACCAATATTAATTCAATGGACGAATTAGATGACCTCAATATCAATTTAAGTTAATTACTATGCGAAACTTAAAAACACCAAAATTGACGATTGTAGGCGCAGGTCCTGGAGACGTCGAATTGATCACAATGAAAGCCATAAAAGCACTGAAAAATGCAGACGTAGTTTTGTACGATGCTTTGGTTAACGAGGAATTATTAAACTACGCAGCAAATGCAGAAATTGTTTTTGTTGGAAAACGTCTTGGCTGTCACGCCTACACACAAGATCAGATCAACGATTTGATTGTGAGTATGGCAAAAACCTACGGACATGTTGTCCGCTTAAAAGGCGGTGATCCTTTTGTTTTTGGGAGAGGAAGTGAAGAAATTGAATTTGCAGAACAATTTGGAATTGAAACAGCAATCGTTCCCGGCATTTCATCTGCATTAGGAGTTCCTGCATCGGTCGGAATTAGTTTAACACAACGTAAAGTTGCCGAAAGTTTCTGGGTAATTACAGGAACAACCTCAGATCATAAATTATCACAAGATGTGGAATTGGCTTCGAAATCGGCTGCGACCGTTGTGATTTTGATGGGAATGCATAAATTAGATGAAATCATTTCTATCTATCAGGAAAACAGAAATGATGATCTGCCAATTGCAATTATCCAGAATGGAACTAAAAATTCAGAGCAAAAAGTAATTGGAACTGTCAATACAATTAGTAAATTGGTATCTGAAAAAAATATATCATCACCAGCAATTATAGTTATTGGAGAAGTAGTGCGAAATACGTCAAGCTGGATTTCGTATTTTCAAGAACATTTTGATGACGAATTTATATTTCAGAATTTAAATTTATAAGAATGATCGAGGTAAAATATTTTGGAGCTGTTGCTGAAAAAACAAAATGTGAATTCGAAAAATTATCTTTTTCCGAAGAATTATCACTGCAACAATTATTGCAGGATTTAAACGAAAAATATGAATTTGAATCATTGAGTTTTAGCGTTGCAGTAAATCAAAAAATAGTTTCAAAAACTACAGATCGCATTTTGCAGGCAAGTGATATTGTGGCTTTATTGCCGCCATTTGCAGGAGGATAATACATATGGAAACATCAAATCGATATAACCGACAAATAATTCTTCCTGAAATAGGAGAGGAAGGACAATACAAATTACTGAAATCGAAAGTTTTGGTTGTTGGGGCTGGAGGTTTAGGCGCGGCAATTCTGCCCTATTTGGCTGCAGCAGGAGTTGGCGAAATCGGAATTATTGATGATGATCGTATTGAAATTTCAAATCTGCATAGACAGGTTATTTACAAAACTTCGGCCGTTGGAAAATCAAAAGCAAAAGAAGCCAAACTGATGATTTCAGAATTGAATCCGCAGGTAAAAGTAAAAGCATTTTCAGAGAAATTATCAGGGAAGAATGTTTTTAATTTATTTGAAAAATATGAGATAATTGTCGATGCAACAGACAATATTTCGATTAAATATTTAATTAATGATGCTTGTCTGGCTTTAAATAAGCCAATGGTTTATGGATCGATTTTTAGATTTCAGGGGCAGGTTTCAGTTTTCAATTATCAAAACGGGCCAACATACAGATGTTTGTATCCCGAGGAAAATAATAGTGCATTGAATTGTGAGGACGCTGGTGTAATTGGTGTTTCAGTTGGAATTATCGGAATGTTTCAGGCCAATGAAGTCATAAAAATGATTCTTGGAGTAGGAGAAGTTTTGAGTGGAAAGATTCTGATTTATAATATTTTGAATAATGAGCAACAGAAATATGATTTCGAAAAGAGCTCAAAAATAGAAATGACTAAAGAAGATTTCGAACAGAAATACAATTCATCTGAAAATGAGATTGAAGAAATAAAATTTGAGCTTATTTTTGATGAAATTGAAAATGATGAGGTTCTTTTTTTAGATGTTCGAAATGAAGACGAACTGCCAAAAATAAACTTGAAAAACAGCCTTCAGATTCCGTTGGTGAATCTAGAAAATGAAATTAAAAAACTGAATTCAAATCAAACGATTTACGTTTTCTGTCAATCTGGAATCAGAAGTAAAATCGCAGTTGAATTGCTTCAAAAGCATCAATTTAAAAATATAAAAAGCATTGCTGGAGGTGCTTTAGCAATGAAAGAATCGTTGCATGAAAAATCCATTCTAATTAATAAATAATAGCTACTATGAAAAAAGTTATTTTCGGATTGTTTTTATTTTTTTGTTTTTCTCAATTCGGTTTTTCACAAAACCAAGTTGATGCTACTGGTGAAACAGAGCTTTATGAAGCTTATGATAAAGCAGATAAAGAATTGAATAAAGTTTATAATCAGCTGAAAAATAAATTAGGAACAAAAGATCAGACAGCTTTAGTTGCTGCTCAAAAAGACTGGATAAAATTTAGAGATTCAAATTGTAAGTTTAAATGCTATTCTGAAGGTGACGGTGGTGTTATAGCAAATAAAATGTACACAGATTGTAGAATGCAGCTTACCATTAGCAGAACAAAGGAATTGAAAAGTTTGATGAACGGCTTTTAAAGTCCTTATTAAAAAAACTTAAAAATGAGTAAAAATGTATTTGTAGAAGGGCCAATTGCTCCTGAATTTATAGCGGAATCTATCGCTAAACATCAATCAAAACATACGATTGGTGCGCACAATATTTTTTTAGGACAAGTTCGTGCTGATGTTATTCACGATAATACTGTAGTTGCGATCGATTATTCAGCGTACACCGATATGGCAAATGAATCTTTGTACACGATTCGCGAAAAAGCTTTCGCTAAATTTGATTTAACCTGCATGCACATTTACCATAGTCTGGGAGTTGTAAAAACAGGCGAAATTTGTTTGTTCGTATTTGTTTCGGCAACACGCAGAAAACAAGTTTATGAAGCGACAGAAGCAATTGTAAATTGGATTAAAACAGACGTTCCAATTTTTGGCAAAGAAATGTTTGAAAACGATACATTTACTTGGAAACAAAATAGTTAATGGTAGATATTACACATAAAATAAGTACATTAAGAAAAGCAACCGCAACCGCAATTGTAAAAGTCAGCAGACAGGAAACGATTGATGCTGTGGTAAATAATTTGGTCCCAAAAGGAAATGTGCTTGAAATGGCAAAAACCGCGGGGTTATTTGCGGTTAAAAACACACATTTATCTATTCCGGATTGTCATCCAATTCCAATTGAATTTACTTCGGTGGAATATAAAATTGAAGGTTTAGAAATTCAGATCATATTCAATGTAAAAACCGTTTATAAAACGGGAGTTGAGGTTGAAGCCATGCACGGCGCATCTATCGTGGCGCTCACAATGTATGATATGCTGAAACCAATTGATAAAGAAATTGAAATTTCGACAATCAAATTAGTCAATAAAGAAGGCGGAAAATCTTCTTTTAAAAATAAATTTCCAAATGCGATAAAAGCAGCTGTTTTTGTTTGTTCTGATTCAATTTTTGCAGGTGATAAAGAAGATCGTTCTGGAAAAGCAATTGTTGAAAAATTAGATTCTTACGGAGTCGAAACTTCTCATTATGAAATCATTCCAGATGAACTGGATATTATTCAAGAGAAAACAAAAGCTTTCGCAAAAGATCATCAATTAGTTATTTTTACGGGAGGTACAGGTTTATCGCCAAGAGATGTAACTCCAGAAGCGCTATCGCCGATTTTAGAAAGCAGAATTCCAGGAATCGAAGAAGCTATACGCAATTACGGACAACAGAGAATGCCTTATGCAATGCTTTCAAGAAGTGTCGCTGGAACGTTGGGTAAAAGTTTGGTCTTGGCACTGCCGGGGTCAACTAATGGAGTAAAAGAGTCGATGGACGCTGTGTTTCCACACGTTATGCACGTCTTTCATATTTTAAAAGGAAAAAATCATGACAACCTCTAACACTATTTTGACGGATGGTTTTGGGCGTAAACACAATTATTTACGCATTTCGCTGCTGGAAAAATGCAACCTGCGTTGTACGTACTGCATGCCCGCGGACGGAATTGCGCTTTCTCCAAAAGCCAGTTTAATGACGGCGGAAGAGATTTTTGGTATCGCTCAGACTTTCGTAAAAAATGGTGTTGACAAAATAAGATTAACGGGCGGAGAACCTTTATTAAGAAAAGATTTTCCGGAAATAGTTTCTAAATTATCAAATTTAAATATCTCACTTTCGATAACCACTAACGGAATTTTAATTGATCGTAATATTGAAGTTTTAAAACAGTTTAAAATCAAAAACATCAATTTGAGTCTAGATACTTTAGTTTCGTCGAAATTTCATTCGATAACACTTAGAAATCAGTTTGAGAAAGTAATTGACAATCTGCATTTGCTTTTGAATAATGATTTTAAGGTAAAAGTAAATGTGGTTTTAATCAAAGGATTTAATGATAACGAAATTGTAGATTTTGTTAAACTGACGCAGTTTCTGCCTATTTCTGTCCGATTTATTGAATTCATGCCTTTTGCAGGGAATGAGTGGGACAGGAGTAAAATGGTTTCGCAAAAAGAGATTTTATCTTTGGTAGAAAATGCTTTTTCTTCAGATGAAATTCAAAAATTAGAAAACGAAAAAAACTTTACTTCTAGAAATTTCAAAATAAAAGGTTTTCAAGGTGATTTCGGAATCATAAGTTCTATTACAAATCCTTTTTGTGACAGCTGCAACCGAATCCGCTTGACGGCAGATGGCAAAATAAAAAACTGTCTTTTTTCTAATTCTGAAACTGATTTATTGACTGCTTTTAGAAATGGAGAATCAATCGCAGATTTGATTTCAGAATCCATTCAAAATAAAAAGAAAGTCCGCGCTGGAATGGTTACCATTGACGAAATGGACGATCCAAAAAAACACTTTGATAATCGCAGTATGATTGCGATTGGGGGATAGGTTATTTAATTATGAATTGTGAATTGTGAGTTGTGAATTGTGAGTTGTGAATTGTGAGTTGTAAGTTGTAAGTTGTAAGTTGTGAGTTGTAAGTTGTGAGTTGTGAATTGATAGTTGCGATTTACAAATTATTTTAACGATTGTCAGGCTGAGCGGAGTCGAAGCCTTTTACGGAACACGAAATTAGTATCCTTTTTGTGATGTTCATACATGCATCCATTTAAAAACAAAAAAGGCTCAACTCTAAAGTTAAACCTTTCCTTAAGTAAATTATTTTTTCTTTTTAGCCTTTGCTTTTTTCTTGGATTTAGCTTTTTTTTCTGCTGCTTTTTTAGCTTTTTTTGCCTTTTCTTTTTTCTTTTCGGCTTCTTTTAGTTTTGCTTTCTTAGCTTTTTCTAATTTTTTGATAACAGCTTTAATCGCTTTTTCTCTTTTCTTTTCTTTTTCTTTTTTAGCTTTAAGTTTAGCTTTCAGCTTTGATTTTATATCATTGTTTTTACCAATTTTTTCAATTGTCACAACTGGTTGGTTTGCTTCAAAAGGAACTGGAATATCAGTAGTTTGAATTTCAACAATTTCAGAAACAATAGGTTCTGTGCTTTCAGGTGTTATTGCTTCTTTCTTTACGGTTGCTCTAGGTGCTCCTTTTACTGCCGCTCTCACAGGTGTTTTTGCAGCTGGTTTAACTGCTGCGGGTGTTTTTACAGCTGTTGTCTTTGCAGCAGTTCTGGTTGTTCTTCTAACGGTGGATTTTGCTTCTGGCTGTGTTTCTGTAGTTTGTTCTACAATTGTTTCTGCTGGAATATCGGTAGTATTTACAGCAGGGGTTTTAGTTGTTCTCTTTATCATAACTGTATTTTTATTGAGTAAAATAGACGATTACTAAGAGGTAAACAATAGCTGGAGTACAATGTTTGGATATAAATTCTTAGTTAAGCTAAATATACGCAATTTTTGAATACCCAAATGTTAAGTTTTTTGTAGAAAAAGCTAATGCTCAACGGCTTCCAAAATTTTGAAATTACTTTTAGGAGCTTCACAAAGAGAGCAGCAATATGTTTCTGGCAGATTTTCAAACAAAATACCTTTTGGAATTCCCTGAGTTTCATCTCCGTATTCAGAATTGTAAAGCGTTAAACATTCCTGACATTGATAAATATCTAATTGTGGTTTTTCTTTTTTCTGCGGATTTTCTGTTGTTTCTATTGTTGAATTTCCAAGCTCTTCAAAATATTTTCGGCTTAATTCAATTAAAATTGTCGGCAGTTCTAGTTTGTCAATATCCTGAGAATGTACAATATATTCTCGTGTGTTTGGGTCGAAATTTTTAGCAAAAAGAACATTATAAGTATCTCTAATTTTGATGGATTCTAAAGCTGCAGGAAGTTCGTTTTTTTCGATTACAATCGAAGTAAAATAGTGGCCGTCACGATTGTATTCTGCAATTCCAAAATTTAATCCGTATGTGCTGATGTCAAACTGGTCGAGTGTACGCACCAGAAATGTTTTGAGATTCAATGCCCATTCCATTGCAACAGGCAAATGCCAGTTTAATTCTAGTAAAGAATGACGGACGTTGATTCCTCTTTTACCTAAAAATTTTTCCCATTCTAATTTGCGGTCTTTCGGGATTCCTTTAATAATGAATGATTTCCAAGGTGTGATACAGATTTTACCGATCTTGCATTCAAAACACAAATCACACATTTCTTTTAAAAAATCGAGATCGTACAAATTATTACGCCAGTATAATCCCAGCCAATATTGATCAATCCCCATTCTATTCATTCCTTCGTAATATGGAAAAGGATAAAAAGGAACTTTTAAAGGTTTATCAATTGTTCGATTATTAGTATCTAATGCTTCGCTGACCAAAGTAAAAAGTAATTCTATGTCAACAGCAGTTTCGTCTGTTATTTTTTCAATTTCGTAATAGGTTTTGGCCAAATCCCAGCTGTAAATTAAAACAGGATAAACCTCCATTTTTTCCCATTGCGGAAGACGAATATACAAATACCAGTAATCCTCGTGCTCTGAAGCAATAAAGTTTATATGACCCGTGAATAAAGGGACAAGCTGCTGTTTTGGATCTGTTATATTGACTTTTAGTTTGGGCTGTTCTTTAAATTCTTCTAAAATATATAAAAAACGATTTCCAGTAAGCCAGTTTGTATTTCTAAAAATATCTGTCGAAACATAAGAAGAAACAATATTATTCCCGCTTTTTTGATCGGGATAAACAAAGTGATGTTTGCCCAAAGTCGTTTTGTCCAATGATTTAAAACCTTGCGGAAAAATAATATCTTGTCTGGAACCAAAAGAAATGGAATCGAGACCTTCTTCCAATGCAATATCAATTACTTCTCGTAATTCCCCCGGCGAAATAACGCCTCCTTTTACTATTAATCTTGTTAGTTTCATTTTTTTTAGTTTCAAGTTTTAGGTTTCAAGTTTCAGGTTTCAGGTTTCAGGTGCACGTTCCAACAACTTGAAACTTGAAACCTGAAACAAAAAAACTCATCTACACTTCGCAAGAATCTCCTTAACCTCTGTTTTACAGCTGCCGCATCCTAATCCTGCGCCAGTGTTTTTGCATAGATCGGTAAAATCGTTTACGCCGCTTTTAATAGTTTCTTCTATATTTCCAGCACCAACCTGACTGCAGGAACAAACTAGTTTTCCTAAAACAGGTTTTGCATTTGAACTTCCCCTGAGCAATAAATTTCGTTTGTCTGATAATTCTATTTTGCTTTCGATCATCGTTTTGAATTCGGCAAATTCGTTTTTATCGCCCATCAAAATCGCGCCAACCAAAAGATCATCTTTTACGATGCATTTTTTATAGTAACGTTTTTTCAAGTCTGAAAAAACAATTTCTTCGTATGAATCGTCGTTTTCGGGAATTTCAATATCACCAATACTGCAAAGATTTATATCTTCCAGTTTTAAAATATTCATTAAAATCGAACCTTTGTAATAACTGCTGATATCGCCTGCCAAAAAGTTAGCCAGAATATCGGCCTGTTCTTCGGCAGCAGAAGTGATTCCGAATAACTTATTATTGAATTCAGCTATTTCTCCAATAGCAAAAATATCAGGATTTGATGTTTGTAAATACTGATTGACTTTTACACCGCGTCCGCAGGCAAGACCGCTTTCTCGAGCAATTTCGATATTCGGAATTGTTCCAATCGTATAGACAATCGCATTTGCTGTAATGATTTTACCGCTCTTTAAAGCTATTTCAATCTCATTCGGATTATCCGTTTCGAAAACCGTGCTTACTTCATTATCAAAATAAATCTGAATATCGCGAAGCTGTACTTCTTCTGCCAGAAGCTTACTTGAAATTCGATCCAGCTGGCGTTCCATTAAACGCGAAGCCCTTTGAACAATTGTAGTTTTTACTTTTTTATGTTTTAAAGCTGCAGCTAATTCCAAACCTAATAATCCACCGCCAATAATCACAACGTGTTGTTCTTCTGGAGGAAGATTGGTGCTGTCGAGATGTCTTTTTAAACGATCGGCATCTTCTTTACGTCTCACGGTAAATCGTCCTGGAAGATGTAATTGTGCATTTTCAGGTACAAAAGGACGGCTTCCAGTCGCTAAAATCAAGGAATCAAAAGTATGTGTGTTACCCTGATTGTCTTTTATTGTTTTTAAGTTAGTATCAACTTTATCAATAGAAATCCCCGCTTTCATGGTGATTTTTAGTTTATTAAAAGTTTCGCCGTCTTTTACTTTTAATAATTGTTCCCAGCTGAATTCTCCAGTCATATATTCTGGAAGTAAAACGCGGTTGTAAAACGGATTTACTTCATTCGAAAAAACAATGATTTCATCAGTTGTATTGAATTCACGATAATTTTGAATGAATCGGAAAGAAGCAGCGCCGGCGCCAACAATTGCAATCTTCTGGAAAGGTTTTACATATTTGGTAATGGAAACAGTAGTGAATTTAAAATCAGGTTCTTTTGAAATTGGATCGACTACTGTATTGGTTAAATTATTGGTTCGATTTAGATCATTTTCTAATTGTTTTCCCCAGTGCATTGGCAGAAAAACAACTTTTTCTTTTATAGAGTCTGTCACTTTTGCTTTTACACGGACTTCTCCTTTTTTGCTGGTAACAGTAACAATATCACCGTTTTTAATATCGTTTTTAAAAGCATCAATCGGATTTATTTCTAAAACAGGACTCGGAATATGTGTTAACAACCTCGATACTTTTCCCGTTTTGGTCATCGTATGCCATTGATCGCGAATTCGTCCTGTTGTTAGTATAAAAGGAAATTCCGCATTTGGCTGTACGGATGTATTTTCGATAGAAACAGGAAGGTTGAAAATAGCTTTTCCAGAAGGCGTATAGAATTTTTTATCGGTAAATAATCTAGGTGTTCCCGGATGTCCATAATCTGGAACCGGCCATTGAAAAGTCCCTTCGGTTTTTAAACGGTTGTAATTTAAGAACGAAATATCGATGTTGGTTCCTTTCGTAAGTGCACAATGTTCTTTGTAAATTTCTTCGGCGCCATTGAAATTAAATCCGTTGAAATTCATTTTTTTCGCAAAGCGAATTAGAATTTCAATATCTGGAAGCGCTTCTCCCGGCGCATTAATTCCTTTTGGTAAATAAGAAATACGACGTTCAGAATTGGTCATCGTTCCCTCTTTTTCCAGCCATCCCGCTGCAGGCAATAATAAATCGGCAAATTTGGCTGTATCGGCATTATGAGAAATGTCTTGGACCACAACAAATTTGGCGTTTTTAAGTGCTTTTTCAGCTCTTCTGGAATCGGGTAAACTCACTAATGGATTGGTGCAAATAATCCAAACTGCTTTCATTTTTCCCGATTCCAATGCTTCAAACATTTCAGTTGCTGTCAATCCAGGTTTATCTGAAATTTCGTCAACACCCCAAAAATCTGCAACTTCTTTTCGATGCGTCGGATTTGCAATATCTTTATGTGCTGCCAAAAGTGTTGCCATTCCGCCCACTTCGCGGCCGCCCATTGCGTTGGGCTGACCCGTTAATGAAAAGGGTCCAGAACCTGGTTTTCCTACCTGTCCCGTTAACAAAGATAAATTCAGCAAAGCCGTATTTTTATCAACCCCAACAGCACTTTGATTTAAACCCATTGCCCAAAGCGAAATAAAACCTTTTGCCTTACCAATAATGTCTGCCGCCAGTTTAATATCGCTTACAGAAATTCCACAGAGTTTAGAAGCTTTTTCTAAAGAGGTATTTAAAACTAAATCCTTATACTGTTTAAAGTTTTCTGCATTATTTTTTACAAAATCATGATCGACATAGCCTTTTTCGATGATTCGTTTGGCAATGGCATGATATAAAATAATGTCAGAACCTGGAATAATCTGCAAATGCAAATCGGCGAAAGCAGCAGTGTCTGTCCGCCTCGGATCGATTACAATTATTTTTATTTTCGGATTTTTCTCTTTATGTTTTTCAAGTCGTCTGAATAGAATAGGGTGGCACCAAGCAGGATTTGCCCCGGTAATTAAAAAAGTATCAGCCAATTCAATATCATCATAAGCAATTGGAACAGAATCTTCTCCAAAAGTTTTTTTGTAACCCACAACAGCCGAACTCATGCAGAGTCTGGAATTGGTATCGATATTATTGGTTTTTAAAAATCCTTTTACAAGTTTGTTTACTAAGTAATATTCTTCTGTTAAACATTGTCCAGAAATATAAAAACCAACGCTGTCTGGTCCGTGTTTTTTGATGATAGAAGAGAAAACAGCAGCAGCACGGTCAAGAGCGGTATCCCAGCTGACACGTTCCAGCGGATAAGATTTACTGCCCCGCATTTCGGGATACAGAATTCTATCAGATGTTTCGTTAACTACGTAGTGCAGATTCATTCCTTTAGAACACAGCATTCCTTTATTAACAGGATGGTCCTTGTCACCTTCAACCATTACACCGTTTTTGGTATCATTAGTTACGATTATGCCGCATCCAACGCCGCAATAGGAACAGGTGGTTTTGATCTTTGTATTTTGCATTACAATTCTGTTTTTGAATACTACTTTATCGAATCTGCTTCACTCTAGATGAATACGTAAACAAAAATAAGTATTATTTACGTATAAATACTTAATTTTTAAATTTATTTTTTTATTTTTGATGCAGTAAAATGACAAACAACAAATTAGTTTTTAATCTGCTAAAAATGAAAAGTCATGAAAGAAGAGCAAATTATTTGTTATTCCTGTACCAATGAAAATTGTTTCATAAAGAAACACTTGCATTTAGAACAGATGACGCAGTATGTTTCGAAAAAACAAAATCTAGTTTGTAAAAAATCAGATCGTTTTATTACGGAAGGTTCACCGCTGCATGGACTTTATTTTATCTGCAAAGGAAAAGTGAAAACAGTAAAGACGGGCATTAACGGCCGTGAGCAAATTGTCCGCCTGACAAAAAATGGAGACATAATTGGCTTTCGCGGATTTGGAACGGGGCAAAAGTATTTAATTGGAGCTTATGCCTTAGAAGATACTGTTCTGTGTAATTTCAGTAACGAAACAATGCTGGAAATTTTAAAAGAAGTTCCTGAATTTACATACGCTCTTATGTTGTTTTATGCCGATGAATTAAACAAAAGTGAAAACAACATTCGCAAAATTGCACATATGAATGTCCGTGAACGTGTTATCGATTTACTGCTTTACATACATCGAAAATTTGGACAAATCGATGATGGTGTTATAGATATCGATCTTTCCCGAAAAGAAATAGCCGATTTTGCAGGAACTACCGAAGAACAGGCCATTCGAGTAATTTCGACTCTTAAAAAAGAAGCGTTGATTAAAACAGTTGGAAAACGAATTGGAATTCTAGAAGTTGCCACACTGCGCTCCGAAATTATGGAGCATAAATATTTTTGATGTGAGGTTCTAAGTTGCTAAGATGCTAAGGTTTTGACTGTAGAGACGCACTGCAGTACGTCTCTACTCGTATTAAATTTATTTTTTCCTGCCGATAAATCGAATTACAGAACCAGTTCCGTTATGGAATAAACCTTCATTAAGTTCAATTTCTTTTTCTTCCAATTCAATGATTTCGTAGTTCGGAAAATCAGCTTTGATTTCTTCAATTGAAAAAAGCGATTCAATATCTTTTGGTCCGCCCACTTTTTCGTTTATGGCAAGATATTCTAAATGTTTTTTGCTGAAAGCTTCAAAAATAATAATACCGTCTTCGCGGAGTAATTGATTCAGCTGTTTGTGAATTTCAGATTTAATTGCTGCAGGAAAATGCGCGTAAATCAAAGCAATTGCATCAAATTGTCTTGGCTGAAAGTTTAGTGTTTCCAGTTCACCAACTTGGTAATCAATAGAAACATTATTTGTTTCTGCAAGTTTTATAGCTTTGTTTTTTCCTTCTTCACTAATATCAAAAGCCGAAACTTTCCAGCCTAATTTTGCGGCAAAAACAGCATTTCGTCCTTCGCCTTCGGCAGGAAAAAGAACAGTGCCGGGACTTAATTTTTCCAGTTGTTCTTTTAAATAATTATTAGGCTCTTCGCCGTACGCAAATTCTTCACTGCTGTAGCGGTCGTCCCATCTTTTTGTCCAGTTGTTCATGGTTTATATATTGAATTTAATGATTAAAGGTTTGTGGTCGCTGTACAAAGTCCAATCTTTGTAACTTCCCACTTCAACGCTTTCTAAAACTTCTATAAAATCATTTGAGACAAAGCAATAATCCATATGATAAGGCTTGTTTTCATGTCGGTACATATACAAAGTTGGATGTGCTTCTTTGCCTTGAATTTGATTGAAATATTTGTGATAGGTGCTGAAAATATTTTTATCTGCTAATTTGTTTACCACCGTCGTGTGATTTCCTTCTCGTCTCGGTTTGTCCCAAATCGTATTGCTGTTGAAATCGCCAATTAAGATTGTTTTTGTCTCTTTGATTAAATCGTCGTAATAATTAATTGCTTTCCACACTTGAGTTACATAAGCGCCATCTTTATCAGCGGGATTATTTGCCCAAACAGCAAACAAAGTAAAATTAACTTTTCCGCCTGTGACGGCTATGGGCAAAATATTTTTAAAGTCTGGATTATGGCAGTCTAATAATTGAAGTCGGTAGTCACTATAAGAAAAAACACCAATTCCTTTATTGAGATTGGCTCCGTACCAAATAATGTCATTTGGAGTTTGTACGCCGTTTGGGAATTTTAATTTTTCAGGACTTTCGCACTCCGAAATTACAGCAATATCAGGATTGTGAGCGAGAATGAAAGCTGCTTTTTTTCTGAATGCCATGTTGCAATTCCATGCGATGAGTTTCATTAGACTATTAAATTATTCTATCTCAAATATAGCGATTAAAGAGTAAAATAAATTCCTCCCAAATTAAAAAAAAATACCCTTTTTCTACTTGGAAAAAGGGTACTGTATAAATTTCAGATTTATAAAATCTCTCTATTTTTAATCTTAACCAACGATTGTTGTTATGCCGCTATTTATGTCAATTTCTGCAAAATGATGTTTTCCCATTACGATAAGCAGTTTATCTGAATTATAACCTACATATCTAATTTCAGGTTGTCCTTTTTTTGGTTCTCCGCAAGCAGAAATTACATTGGTTTGCCATTTCAATTTGCTTCTTTTGTAAGCAGATATGGTTTGTAAATCCTTTTCAACATAATAAACTATGTTGTTTTTTTTAATTCCTCTTTTTTGCGTTTTTGCAAAATTTATTTCTGAGTTTTTTGAAATTAAATCATCATTGTATTTTTGGGCAATGCCAGGCTGGGCTACAATGAAAGTTAACATTGATAATTTTAAAAATGGTTTCATTAGGATAGAATTTGGGGTTCATAATCGGCTCAAATATAATTAATTAAACTATATATCAAGTTTCTTTTAGGTGAAAAAAAAATACCCTTTTCCGAAATAGGAAAAGGGTAAAAAATATAATTTAATTTTGTAGAAAAATTATTTTTTCCAGCTAAAAATTCTTGGATTCACAGAAACCATTAACCAAGCCCAATTATTAGTATGGCTGGCATCTCCATTTTTTATAAATTCCATTGTTTTTGAACCAAACATTTGAGAATAACCTCCTGTAACTGTAATGTCTTTTTTGAAATTATAACCAAAAGTAACATCAACCTCAGTTCCTAAATAAGAATCTAATTTTTCGTTTAAAGGCGTAACTACATCAGCAGCAGCTAAAAATACGTGAGGCATTAAAGCAAACTGCCATTTATTAATATTGTAATTTAATTTGATAAAAGCATCTTGTAAACCTACATTGTTTAAATGGTTTCCAACATAAAAATAATCCATATAACCATTGAAGCCGTGGTTAGTTCCAAAAATCGGATTGAACGATTTAATAACTGAGCTTCCGTCGTTTGAATCTTTTCCAGATAAGAATTCATATCCTAAGCCGGCTTTGAAAGATTCAGTGATTTGATATCCAAAATTTGCCGCCGCATTCCAGGCACTTACTTGTAAATCTGTACTTTTTCCTGTTTGCCCGTATACCCAAAAATTAGTATCTATTTTACCAGTTTTATAAGTAAGGTACGGCCCAAAAGTTTGCTTGTAATCTACTAGTAATTTGGCATCGGCATTGGCATATTCGTAACCAGTATTCAATAATAAGAAACTCAAACCTAAATTTTCATTAAATTGATTGTGATACCAGGCATATTGCAAAGTTTTATATGTGGCAATAGTGTAAGGCGTTTGGAAAGTATTTTCGGCAGTAGAATTATAGGCGCCTCCAAAATCAAATTTTTGCTTTTCTGTATGATAACTTACAGTAAGTGCATCATGACTTTGTGCCTGTTGTCCCCAATCTTGTTCTCCAAAAATACGCTGATTATCATAAGAAAGAACTTGGCGTCCCATTCTTGCGCTCCATTTTTCTGTAAAATTATATTGTGCCCAAGCTTCAAAAACGGCAACTCCATTTTTATCAGCAACTGCTGTTGGTGCAACATCGCCCCAGGTTCTGGTGTTTTGAAGAGTTAATTTTACAATTAAATCTTCTTGTTTATAATTGAAATTTAAACGAGAACGCTGTGATATTTGAGATGTTCCTTTTTGTCCCTCAGGGATAAGGGTTTTATAACCATTACGGTATTCAAAACGTGGTCTAATCTGCAGATTTACATCTAACTCCTGCGCCTGAATTTCGAAACTTAATCCTACGATAAGTATTAAAATTAGTTTAAGTTTTTTCATAAAGTTTTTATGTTTTTATCGAAGGTAAATTTATAAGAAAAAGCCTTTGTTTTCTATGATCTAAGTCATAATTCTAATTATTTTTTAATCTATGTTTAATATGCTGGCTCTAATTTTGCTTTACTTGTTTTAATTTGTTTTTCCTTAGATAGTTGTGTTATCGTGTAATGCATCCAAACTAGACAGGCAGTTGAAAAAATTAGAATAAAAATCCATGAACTGGACCATATTCCAGTAGTTGTAAGTAAATATCCGAAGATAATAGGACCAAAGAAACCGCCTAAACCACCAATCATTCCTACCATTCCGCCTACAACACCAACTTCTGTCGGGAAATATTCTGGAATATGCTTATAAACTGCCGCTTTGCCAATTCCCCATGAAATTCCGATTAAGATCACTAATACTAAAAATACCCACATGTTGGCATCAAATTTAATAACCGTGATTCCTTTTGCGATTAACTCTTTTTTGGCAACATTTTGATTATGAGCTACTACAACATTCTGCCAGCTCGAAGTGGTTGGGAATATAGCATTCTCATTTATAAGTGAGGCTTTCTGTATAATTGGATATTCTTTGTCACCTACTTTTACAATTTTTTCGTTGATTTCTTTCACAACTCCTTTTTTGGCTGCTAATATTCCTGGTCCCGCAGTAGTGATTTCCATTTTCGGAACCATTAATAATGCGCTTAAGATTACAGAAGAACCTAAAACCCAGTACATCACTTTTCTGGCTCCAAATTTATCAGACAAATAACCTCCAAAAGCTCTAATGACACCAGACGGAAGACTAAACATGGTAGCAAACAAACCGCCCATGACCAAACTGGTTTGATAAACATTCATAAAGTTTGGTAAAAGCCATTGCGAGTACGCTACAAAACAGCCAAATACTAAAAAGTAATAAGCTCCAAAACGCCAAACTCGAGCCGATTTTAATGGAATGAGCATTTGTGAAACAGTTTTGTTGCTGTTTTCTATTTTTTTATTTTGGGCAAAAATTAGAAATGCGATTCCGATAAGAACTAAAGAAATAGCATAAATCACAGGAAGTATTTTCCATCCATTTTGCGGATCACCAATTGAAAAATGATTTAATAATGAAGGTGCAAGAAAGGTTGTAATAGCTGCGCCTGCATTTCCCATTCCGAAGATTCCTAAAGCGCGCCCCTGCCATTCTTTTGGATACCAGATTGATGTATAGCCGATTCCGACTGCAAAACTGGTTCCGACCATTCCGAAGAAGAAACTAAGTACGGCAAACATGAAAAAACTGTCGGCGTAGGGAAGGAGAAACAACGGAATTGAGCTGAGAAGCAGTAAAAGTGAAAAAACGTATTTACCTCCAAATTTATCGGTCAGAATACCAATTGGAAGACGCATAATAGATCCCGTTAAAATTGGAATTCCAAGTAACCATCCAACCTGAACAACGCTCCAGTGGAAAATTCCGTTATCTACTAAAAAGGTTACTAAAACCCCATTTAATGTCCAGCAGGCAAAACACACTGTAAAAGCCAATGTGTTCAAAAATAAAATTTTGTGTGATTGCGATAATGAGTTTGTATTTTTCATAGCACTTATATTTTTTAGTAAAATTAAGTACTATAACTTAGTTAAAAGATGCTAAAACGCAGTTTTTGAAAAATAATTACGTATTTATACGTATTTTTAAATTAAGGAATACTCCGCAGCTTTATTCGAAAGTTCCATCAAGTTTTTAACTTTTAGTTTTTTCATCAAATTAAATCGGTGTACTTCAGCTGTACGTTTACTGATATCAAGAGCTTCGGCGATTTCTTTGTTTCCTTTTCCAGATAATAAAAGAGTTAGAATCTCTTTTTCTCTTTTAGTGATCATCATTTCTTCTCCTAAATTTTGCTTAGGTTCTAATGATGTAGATGAATTCGTTAATTGACTTATTAAAATAGAAGAAATATCACCGCTGAAATATTTTCCGCCAGCAGCAACACTATGAAGAGCTTTTAAAAATTCTTCTTTGCTTGAACCTTTTAATAAATAACCATCAGCACCAGCTTTTATAGATTTCAAAACATATTCTTCCGATTCGTGCATCGAAAGCATTATAATTTTGATGTCGTTATTTTCGCTTCTAAGTTTTTCTACTACCTCTATACCAGTTAAGTTTGGCATACGAATATCTACTATAAGTAAGTCTGGTTTGCTTTCTGCAACTACTTCAAGCGCATCGGCACCATCTATTGCTTCGCCTACAACCTCAATGTTTGCTTCGTTTTCTAGTAAAGATTTGATTCCGTCTCTAACAAAAACATGATCATCTGCCAGCACTACACGAATGTTATTACTCATAATTTACTTAATTTGATTTCTGGATATTTACGTATATTCATCTATAAAGAAGACGCTAATATACGTACTTTTTTTATTTAAAATTTCAATTTTTTGAAATTCCAAATTCCAACATTAAAAAATCATTAGAAAAAAATACAATGTCAATGACAATTTCAATATCAAGGACGATATCAAATTTCAATTTTTTTAATTGTAAAATTGTCGATTGAGATTGAGGTGTCTTCAACTTCGCTCAGCCTGACAAATGGAAAAAGTTGGACGCTTAGGTAAATTTTCTAATTATCCCATTTTCTAATTACCACATTATCTCATTTAAGAATTGGAATATTAAAAGTGATTCTCGTTCCTTCGCCAGGAATTGAATTGATGAAAACGCGGCCGTTAACGTATTGTATGCGCTCTTTCATAAATAAAAGTCCCATTCCAGATTCGCTGTTGCGTTTTTTGTCGACTGAATTCATGTCGAAACCTTTTCCGTTATCATCAATAATAATGCTGAGGAGCGTTTCGCTGTGTGAAAGCTGTACAATGATATGAGAAGATTCGGCGTATTTTATGGCGTTGTTGATGGCTTCCTGCGTAAGACGGTAAATATTAATCTCGATTAGAGAATCCAAACGCTGGTCGAAATCGGTTTTGTTGTAAAAAAGGATTTCTTTTCCCGTTAGTTTGGAAAGTTCTTGCGTAAGTTTTGCCAGCGAAGAAACGATTCCGTGATCGCTTAATTCTGGTGGCATTAAGTTGAAAGTTGCCGTACGGACACCTTTTATAATATCAAGTGAAAGTTTTTTTAAATACTCAATTTTTTGTTCCGACTTTTCTCTGTCATCTAAATTAATACTTTCCAGACTGAACTTTAAACCAGTAAGCATCTGGCCAATTCCGTCATGGATTTCTTTCGCGATTCGATTTTGTTCGTTTTCTTGATTTTCAACAATCTTGCTTGAAATAATCTTTTGCTGATTGATTTTTTCGGTGGTGTTTTCAAGGTTTAAACGTTCGACTTCGCGTTGTGCTTTTTTGCGTTCTGTAATGTTGAAGCAGACAATTAGAAGTTCTAATTCGTCTTTTTTAATCATAACTGGAACCATTGATAAATCAAGCCAGATTTCGAACTCTTCTTTGGTGATAATTTTTATTTCACCCTGCCAGCCGCTTCGCTGTTTTTCAAATATCAGGCGGTCAAAATTGGATTGTTCTTTTTCGTCAACGGTTAAAACTTCTGAGAATTTTTTGTTGGAGGAAAATTTGGTATAATTGAGCAGTTTGGCAAATTTTTCGCCAATATGTATGATCGAACCATCGGGTGCAATTCGGCAATAGAGAAGGGTATTTTCCATTGCATAGTTAAGTGATTTTAATTCTTTAACCGAGTTTTCCTTGATTTCGCTAAGTATTTCGGTGTCGTATGCCAGTTTTAAAGCTTTCTTTTCGGAAGAAAGAAGTTTAGCAATTAAGCGTTCGATTTTCTTATTTGTGGGTTTGAAAATAAAGAAGAACTCTAATAGTAAAACCAAAAGTGTAAAGCCAAAAATCCAATATTCTATTCGGCGTTGTTCGGTTACTTTTTCGTGTGCTTCAAGATCGTATTGCGTTACAATCTGATTCATTTTAGAAAGGAAAATGCCTTCGTTTTCAAGAATAATCTGAACCAGTTTTTGATTTTCTGAAGTTTGTTTTTTCTGTTTTAAATTTGATAGAAATGCATCGGTTGTTTGGGCAATTTTATTAAAAATCGGATTGATTTCTAGATACAATTTATTTAATGTCTCGCTTTTTTCTTTAGGAAAAGCTAAGCTGTCACTGCCGTTTACAAGTGCATTTTGGTTCTTTTTCCACAGTGATAAAACGCTTTTTAGATGTGAAATTTGTTTAGCAGAAGCGGTGTCAGAAACATAATGGAGAATCAGAACTTCTTTTACGATTTTCTGACTCAGCATTCTTTGCTTTCCTGAGAAATTAATGATTTTAGAATCGCTTAACTGCTGGTTCAGATTGTATTGTACTAAAATCTGACTTACAATTATAGTTAAAGCAATAGTAAGAAGTGCAAAAAAATACAGACGGCGTAAATTTTTGAAAGTGATTTTATCTTCTTCCTGACTGCTTTTTTTCATATAATTGAATTACAATCCTAAAGAGGCTTTTATAAGATTTAAATTTTCTTCGGAATAGTTGATTTTTAAGGCTTCCTGATGTCCTTTGTCTGACATTTTATCCCAGGTTTTTTTGATGATGTTTTTTAGTTTTTCCTCATCGTGTTTATGAACGAAAGGTTCTAAATAATACTCAAGGAAAACAAGACAAATAACATCTTCTAATAATTGTGTTTCGTGATCTTTTTTTAGTAATTTTTTCTCAATTAAAAACGAAACGCGATCAATAAAAGTCTGGTCATAACCTGCTTTTTCCAGAATTTCGGCAGTAGTTTTGGCGTGGAATTTTTTTAATTCTTCTCGCCATTTCAAATAACCAACGCGATCCATTGGGTATGATTCTCTTGCGACTTTCCATCGGCAGATGTGCTGTGCTTTTGAAGCAATCTGGATTTGTTCAGATGCATTTGGTTCAAACTGCATCAGTCTTTCGTACATCCTGTTGGAATACAATAATTCTTTTGGATATTCTGTATTTTGATCGATTTCAATGTTTGGATCTTGTGCGTTTTCAGCATCAATCCATTCGCTTGCTTTTTGAAAAGGTGTAGTCATTGTTTGGTTTGATAATAGATTTCAAAGATACGGAATTAGTAAATATGTGAGATGTGAAATGTGAAATGTGAAATGTGAGTAGTACAAAGTGAAAATTGAGAATGTATTTTTAAGTACTAAAATTCGTTTCACATTTTACTTTTAGCATCTCACATTTTTTCTAATCCACAAATCCAACAAATACTTCATTCTCCACAACCTTAATCGGATACGTTGCAATTTTAAAATCATCTCCGTTTAGGTTAGATCCATCAACAAGTGAAAATGTTTTTTTATGCATTGGGCAGGCAATTTTCGGGATATCATCGGCAGATCCTGTCATTCCTCTTGAAAGTACCATTTCCATTTTGTGCGGGCAGGCATTTTGACAGGCATACCATTCATTTCTGCGTGTAAAATTGAAAATGGCAATCTGTTTGTTTTTGTATTTGATGCATCCGCCTCGGTTGGTTGGAAAATCTTCTACTTTACCTGCTTTGAACCAAATTGTTGCATCGCTTGCATGAACTGTTTCGTATTGATTTAAGATTTCTTCCATGGTAATAAATTTTAATTCCTGTTTCTTAGCCCTCTTTTTACAATCATGAGAGTTATGATGGCGCAGTAAAAAAGAGGGTAAGAAGGACAGCAACGTTTATGATATTTTTTTTTGGAGCTGATTTTTTAATTAAAAATTGAGAATTAAAAATTAAAAATTTTTGAAACTGTAATTTTTGTTACAGGTATGCTATGTTTGTTAATGTAAGTGAAACGCCTTTATATATGCCTATAAGTTATGTTTCTATGTGTTTAAAAATTATTTATAAAACTAAGACCAAGCTTTTGGTGCTTTTTGATCTCTTAACGGAACAAAAACAGCATTATCATCTTTTTCGTCTGAGTTTATAAAGTGATTGAAACGTTTCAATAATCTTGGTTTTTCCAGGACTTGTTTCCATTCGCATTCGAAAGTGTTTACTAATGTCTGCATTTCAGCTTCAAGTGTTTCGCAGATTCCTAAACTGTCTTCGATAATTACTTGTTTTAAATAGTCTAAACCTCCGTCCAATTTTTCTAACCAAGTTGAAGTTCTCACAAGCGGACCAGCAGTTCTTATGTAATACATTAAGAATCTGTCCATATATTTGATCACGGTTTCTTTGTCGATTTTCTCAGCCAATAAAACAGCGTGTTTTGGGTTGGCACCGCCATTTCCAGCAATGTATAAATTCCATCCGCCTTCAACAGCAATTAATCCGAAATCTTTTCCGCGGGCTTCGGCACATTCGCGAATGCAGGCCGAAACGCCACCTTTTAGTTTATGAGGAGAGCGAATTCCTTTATATCTGTTTTCTAGTTCGATAGCAAATCCGGCACTGTCGTCCATTCCGTAACGACACCAAGCATTTCCAACGCAGCTTTTTACAGCACGAAGCGATTTTCCGTAAGCGTGGCCGCTTTCAAAACCGTTATCGATTAAGATTTTCCAGATTTTTGGCAAATCACTCAAATGCGCTCCGAATAAATCCACTCTTTGTGCTCCAGTGATTTTGGTGTACAAATCAAATTGTTTAGCAACTTCGCCAATTACGATTAGTTTTTCGGCTGTAATTTCACCTCCTGCAACTCTTGGAACAACAGAATAAGTTCCGTTTCGTTGAATGTTTGCTAAAAATCTATCGTTTGTGTCTTGTGTTGTTACATGTTTATTGGCTGTATCATTATAAATACTAGAAAAAATTGAAGCCACAACTGGTTTGCAGATCTCGCATCCGTCACCTTTTCCGTGATGATCGATAACGTCATAGAAATTCTCGTATTTATTGATTTTTACCAAATCGAACAATTCCTGGCGTGTATAGCTGAAATGCTCGCATATCACTTCTTTTACTTCTTTTCCAAGTGATTTTTGAGTCGCTTTTACCAAATCTGAAACCATTGGCTTACAACCCCCACAACCAGAAGTTGCTTTGGTTGCTTTAACAACATCTGATAAGGAACTGCAGCTTTCGTCTAAAATTTTACAGCAGATGGCGCCTTTAGTAACATTTTCGCAAGAACAAATTACAGCTGTATCTGGTAAGTCCATTACGCTTCCTAAACTTGAACCTTCAGATCCATCTCTTGAGCCAAGAATTAAATCTTCTGGATTTTTAGGCAGAGTCATTTCGTTAACATAGATTTGAAAAAGTGAGTTATAGTCGCTTGCGTCTCCAACTAAAATTCCACCTAATAGTTTTTTAGAATTTTTTGTAACGTTAATTCTTTTGTAGATACCGCTTAATTTGTTTTCATAAATAATGGCTGTAACGTCATTATTTTCAATAAAAGGATCACCAAAACTCGCTACTTCAACACCAATTAACTTTAATTGAGTCGACATATCGATGGTTTCTCTCATGGTTTTATCACCATTTAAAATTTGCTCAGCGGCAACATCGGCCATTTCGTAACCTGGGGCAACAAGTCCGTAAATATTTTGATTATAAAGTGCCGCTTCGCCAATTGCATAGATAGAAGGATCTGAGGTCTGCATTTGATTGTTTACCACAATTCCGCCTCTTACACCGACTTCCAGCCCAGAAACTCTTGCCAGTTCGTCGCGAGGTTTAATTCCGGCAGAAATAACCAGCATGTCTACTTTTAACAATTCGTCATTGGCAAACATCATTCCTGTTATGCATTCCTTTCCGTCAATATATTGTGTGGCTTTATTAAGATGAATTCCGATATTTAATTCTTCAATTTTAGATTGCAGCATATCGCTCGCGCCCTGATCTAATTGTCTGGGCATTAAACGAGGTGCAAATTCCACAACGTGTGGGTTGAGTCCTAAATCCCTAACCGCTTTTGCTGCTTCAAGACCTAATAATCCTCCGCCTAAAACTGCAGCTTCGGTTGCGCCTTTTTGTTTAATTTTTTTGGCGTATGCCATAATAGAATCCAGATCTTCGATGGTTCTGTATACAAAAACGCCTTCTTTTTCTACTCCTTCAATTGGAGGAACAAAAGCCGAAGAACCAGTTGCCAAAATTAAGTAATCGTAAGTATGCGTTTTTCCTAGATGTGTATATATTGTTTTTTGTTCACGATTTATATCAGTAATTAATTCTGATGTATTAAGAGTAATGTTATTTTCAGCGTACCATTCACTTGTTGATAGAGATAAATCATCTGCTGTTTTTCCCCCGAAGTATTCACTTAAGTGAACGCGATCGTAAGCTCGTCTCGGTTCTTCACCAAATACTGTGATTTGATACTTTTCTTGTCCTGATTTTGCAACGAATTTTTTGCAAAATTTATAACCAACCATGCCGTTTCCAACTACTATTACTCTAATCATGATTTCTTTAATTAAGTATTACTACGCAAATATAAGTATTTATACTTATTTAAATACGTATTTATTTAAATTTTTAAGTAGAGTAGAGGTTTTATTACTACGTATTTCAGCGTAATATCATACGTAGTGTAGCTTTTGGACCGATTTGTAAAATTTTAATAGCATTAAATTTGAAAAGATTCTAAATAAGGTTTTCAAAAAAAGTCGTAAATTCATAGGAATTTTATACCTATTTAAGGATTGGTAACATTTTTAAATAAAGATCTTATGAAAAAAATACTTTCACTTTTGTTATTGTCTCTTTTGATGATAAGCTGTAAAACGGCAGCAAATAAAGAATCTAATACAAGCGCATCGACTTCAGGAACTTTACAAGACGATTTAAATTTTTATTTTAAAGCAACAGGAAATGAGCCTTTTTGGGGAGTTAAAATAGGAAATGATCAAATTGTTTTTACTTCATTAATAAGTGGTAAAGAAAGCATCACTTTTCCTGCTGTAGATGCGATACGAGCGATGGATGCCAATGTCAAGATGTATAAAAGCAGTAACGAAACGGCATCTATAATTGTCACAATCCAGCAATTAGATTGTCAAGACTCTATGTCTGGCGCAATTTCGCCTTACAGCGTAAAAGTTGAAATTAAAAATAATGCTGACTTGGAGTTTCAAAAGCTGAGCGGCTGCGGTAAATATATAACAGATTATCGCCTTCATGACATTTGGGTTTTAGAAGAATTGAATGGTTATAAAGTTTTTGCTGCCGATTTTCAAAAGGAATTCCCAAGAATCGAGATTAATTCGACAGAAAATAGATTTTCTGGCTACGGCGGCTGTAATACTATTAGCGGGCAATTTTTTTATGAAAAGGATGTATTGAGATTTACCAAAGTCCTTTCGACCCTTATGGCATGTCCTCAAGGAAATAAAGAAGGAGAATTTACTAAAGCACTTCAAAACGTAACTACTTATTCTATTGAAAATAACAGATTAACACTTTCGAACCCTTCTGCAAAGCTTTTGGTTTTTAGAAAAGTAGATTGATATTTATTACTAAAATGTCTTAAAGTGGTTTAAAAATAACTTTTAGGGAATATGAATGCTGTAGCGACAAAATATTTTTGTAAAATAAAACTTATATTTATTTTACATGAAAAAGATTTTAATGTTATTTATTGCAGCATCATTGGCTTACAGCTGCAAATCGAGTAAAGAAGCAACATCCGTTGCTGTAACAAATGAAAAATCAGTTGAAAAGAAATTACAACAAACTTGGATTTTAGAGAATTTGAACGGAAAAACAATAAGTGAGAAAGATTTCGCAAGTTTTCCAAAAGTTCAACTGACTCCGTCAAATTTTTCTGGATCAACGGGATGCAATGCTATTAAAGGAAATTTACTTTCTAAAGGAGAAGGAAAAATTCAGTTTTTGGATCTTACTTCAGAAACTAAAAAATGTGATGCAAAAAAAGAAAGCGAATTTCTACAATTGTTAAGAACCACTTCAGGTTATTCTATTGAGAACAATAAGCTTTATCTTTCTAATCAGTTTGGATTGACAATGTCTTTTAAAAAAGGGTAATTAATAGAAAGGCTTCGAAATTAATCGAAGCCTTTTTTTATTTATTCGAATAATTCCTTAGGATCTTCACTTTCGTCTTCTTCAATAAAATCTAATTCTAGAGCCCTAACGGTCTGCACAGCATTTCCGGCAATTCCACGAATCGAACCGTACATTCCTAAAGTGTTATGAACTACTTTTTCGATTTGCTTTTCTCTTTGTTTCCAGATTCGCTGCATCGCTCTTTTTTCAGAATCTAAGTCGTTTTGCATTTGCGTAAATCCTTCTACAATTCCTTCAATCTGTAGTCGGAATTCGTTGCTTGTCAAGAAATCGTATAACATTGACATTTTATCACCTTTGTTTTCCTGCGCCTGTACAGCCTGGCTAACCTGAATTAAGGATTGACGTAAAACTGCACTCAGACCTTTAAATTCTTCATAGGTACAAATCCAGATTCCGTCACGCATTCCCATTCTTTCCATTCCAGAAGGCATCACTTCGGTAACTAGTACGCCAATATTGGCTCTTTTAGTTCTAATATCATTTTTAAACTTTTCAATCCACGATGGCTGAAAAGCTTTTGTTCGTTTACTTTCGTAATAAATAGAACCGCAATTTTGTAGTTCACGTGTATTTACAATTTGAAGACAGTCGGCACCATTTGCGCCTTTTTTAACTTCATCGATACTATCAAGCGGAAAATTATTTGCGAGCCATTCTTCAATCGCCAATTCCATTACTTCGCCTTGCAATTGCATAGAACCTTGTTCCTGCTTGCGTTTCATTTCTTCAATAAGTTTCTTCTGGTCGTCAGACTGCTTTTGGTATTCTTTGATTTTTAGCTCGTTTTTTTCTTCTTCCTGTTTACGAATTTTATCACGCTCTAAAACCAAAGTTGCATTCAGCTGTTTTTGCGCTTCGGCTTCAATTGCTTCTTTCATTTCCAGTTTTTCACGCTGTAATTTGGCAATTTCACCCTGCATTTTATTCAACTCCCTAATTTTATCTGATTTTTCAGAGAGCTCTTTTTCCATTAAAAGCAAACGATCTTTGTTTTCTTCTTCGAGTTTAATTTTAAGCTTTTCAGAGATTTCTTTTTCGGCTATTTTTCTTTCTCGCTCCAAACGCTCAGCAAAGAGTTCGTTTTCTTGTTTTTTCTTGGCTTCAAACTCGGCTTTGGCTTTTTCGAACTGTTCGTTTTTAAGCTCAATTTCACGATTTTGAATACTGGCTTTTTGTTGAAATTCTTTACGGATGCTATCTTCCAACTGATGTTTTAAAACATCATTGACATCGATAGGAGTTCCGCAGTTTGGACACTGAATTGAAGATTGCTCGGCCATTTTATATTGAAATTTTATTGTAGAATTTGAATTTGCTAAGATATTTAAACTTTCTGTTTTTCTTACTGCGATTCGTGTGATAAATTGTAACGAAATTTTTGTCTGCCACGAATTACAACAATTTTCACGAATAGTTTTATATGCTGCAATTTAAATACGTTTTATATTTAGATTTTACGGATTTCCTTTGTTTTAAAATAATTCGTGAAAATTGTTGTAATTCGTGGCAGTTTTTTATTTCTTAGAAAAATTCAATAAAAAAGCAACAGCCGTTTTTGTAATTTCAGAATCATCTTCTTTTGAAGTAATCAGTGAAACATCGGTAAAAAGATTTACTTTTTTTAATTCGATAAATCCTATCTCAGAATCCTGATTGCTTTTAGCAATATTCGAAGGGACGATCGAAATTCCTAATCCATTCTTCACTAATTGTACAATAGAGTTAATGTTGTTTGCTTCATGGATGATTTTCGGAGTAAAGCCATAAAAAGCACAGAGTTCTAACAAAACTTCATGATAATGAGGTGCATAATCTTTGTTGAAAAACACGAAAGTTTCGTCTCGTAAATCCAAAATATCTTTTTCAGATTTTAATTGAATCATGTTTTTATTAAAAACAATAGAAAATCCGTCCTGAAACCATAAGTGTGCTTTTATCTTAGGAGATTGTATTGGTGAACGAATTATTCCCATTTCGATTTTTCCTTGTTCTAATGCTGTAATTTGTTTTGTTGTTGAAACTTCAAAAAGTTTGAAATTGACATACGGAAACTGCGCTTTCAAATGTTTTATTAAATCTGAAATAACAGCCGAATAAATGGAACTGATATAAGCAATTCTGAATTCACCTGAAATGTTCTCTGCAATTTTTTTTGTTTTAGTAGAAATACGTTCCAAATCTTGAAAAAGGGTTTTTACTTCTTTTTCAAAATATTTTCCAGCTTCGGTTAATTCTACTTTTTTATTGTTTCGAATGAAAAGCTTTGCCTGAAGTTCTTCTTCCAATTCAGCAATTTGACGGCTCAGCGGTGGCTGTGAAATAAACAGTTTTTCTGATGCTTTAGTAAAGTTTAATTCTTCGGCTACAGCCAAAAAATATTTTAAGTGACGTAATTCCATGATACTTTATAAGTATTGTTAATTGATAAAAATAGTATTTTTAAAGTATATGTCAATGAGGTAGTTTTGAAAAATAGAATATTTCTTAAGCAGGTTTTGCAGATACAGCAGAGTATTAATTTATTTAAATAATTTAATCATAAAAATCTCGATCAATAATAGCAACAAGAGCTGCTGATCTGCAAAGTCTGCGAGAGAAATCTAAAATAAAAAACATGGAAAAATCAACGATTACAGAGATTAAAGAAAGATTTGACAAGGATGTCGAACGTTTTTCGAATTTAGAAACGGGTCAATTGTCCACAATTGATGCTAAGATTTCTTTAGAATTAATTACCGAAGCATCAAAAAGAATTGTGCCAAACGCAACTCATGTTTTGGATATTGGCTGCGGTGCTGGAAACTATACTTTAATGATGTTGTCTAAATTACCAAATTTAAATTGTACGCTGGTCGATTTGAGTTTGCCAATGTTGGATAAAGCATTTGAAAGAGTTTCGGCAGTAACAAATGGAAAAGTCGAAATTCAACAAGGCGATATTCGTGAAGCTGCTTTAGAAGAAAATAGTTTTGATATTATTTTGGCTGGAGCGGTTTTACATCATTTGAGAGATGATCAGGATTGGGAAACTACTTTTACCAAATTGTTTAAATTGTTAAAACCAGGTGGATGTCTTATGATTTCTGATTTGATTACACAGGATACCGATTTGTTGAATGAATATACCTGGCAGATTTATGGCGAATATTTAGAAGGCATTGGCGGAGCAGTATATCGCAAAAATGTATTCGATTATATTGCAAAAGAAGATACGCCAAGATCTATGAATTACCAATTGGATTTAATGAAAAAAGTAGGTTTTTCTAAGGTAGAAATTCTACACAAGAATATGTGTTTTGGCGCTTTTGGGGGAATAAAGTAGTTTTTATAGCCACGAATTCACGAATTTATTTTTAGAATCTATATGTGTAAAGTTTAGATTAATTAATTCGTGAATTAGTGGCGGAAAACCTTTATAAAATTTGAGCTGTTTTGTAAACTTGAATTGGGCTTGCGACTAAGCTTTCGGTTTTTGAAATAAAATCAATTAAATAGGATTGTGCGTTATGTGAATCTAGACCAATTTGATCTCTCCATTCTTCCCAAAGAATAAATACGTTGTCGGAAGTATGTAAATCGTAACGAATACATGCTGTTTCTTTTCTAGTTTCGGTTACTAAATGTGTCAGCATATTTTGAACTTCAATTAAGTTCTCTGGTTTACTTTTTAAAATTGCGGTAATCGAAATCATATTATAAGTTTTTAAAAGTTTCTTCCAAATGTTTCGTATAATCTTCTTTAAAGATAACGATATTTTCTGGTGTTGCGCCTTTTTCTACATCATGAAAATGGAATCCGTTTACGCGTTCCATTCCTGTAAATTTATTCATTTTATGAAAACCAAACATTACGCCGTCGTCAACAGAAGTTTCTTCGAAGAATTCTCCGGGCAATGTAAACGCTGTTTTTGGAGCATTCCAACTGGTTGTCAGCATATATTTACGACCGTGTAAAAGTCCGCCTGTTCCGTAGTTGATGTCTGGATTTACGCGGCTTCTTCCGTCACTTTTATAGATTCCGTTGTTGTGTCCCTGTGTAAAAACATCATCGATATATTTTTTAAAAAGATTTGGCAGTTGAAACCACCAAACGGGTGTGTGATAGATAATTAAATCTGCCCAAACGAATTTTTCTACTTCTTCCTGAAGATCGATATTGTCTTCGATATGAGTTGTTTTTATTTCGTAATTATTGTTTTTTGAAAGAAATTCAATTGTCCAGTCTTGAACTGTTTTATTGAATTGTCCGCCTGAATGTGCGAATTTTTGTCCGCCGTTGATTATAAATATTTTTTTCATTTTAAAATTATTGTTTCTTATGAAAATGGATGCGTGAGGGATAGCAGTGGAAATCCTTTTGTGTCTCGTTTTTTAACGAGACACAAAAGATTGTAACGGATAGCCCGACCCGGAGGGACACGCCCAAATTCTAATTATTTAAATTTTGAGATTGTTTTTAACACATAGAAACATAGATTTTCTTTCTTGAAAAGGAATGAAAAGAAACTAGTTTCTAACATATAGTCCCGAAGCCTCGGGATATGTTAATGAAAGTGAAACGCCTTTAACCACAACAAAAAAACTATGTTTCTATGTGTTTAAAAGAATATTATTTAAGTTTCGAAATTGCCTGATTAATGAAATCTAATTCTGAAACTGATAAATTGAAATCCATTGTTTTTGCATTTGAAATGGCTTGTTCGGCATTTCTAGCTCCTGCCAAAACAATTGAGATTCCTTTTTGTAAGCTTGTCCAGCGTAAAACCAATTGCGAAAGTGAAATGTGTTTTGCGTTTGCCAGCGAACTTAGTTCTTCTACCAAAGTTTTTACTTTTTGAAGGTCGAATTGACCGAAGTAACCATTTCTATGATCGTTTTCTTTTAATTTACTGTCTGTGAAATATTTTCCAGTTAACAAACCTCTTTCCATTGGACTGTAAGCAATAATTCCGATGTTTTCTGCAACTGTGAAAGGAATTAGTTCTTCTTCAATTTTACGGTTTAGCATGCTGTACGCTACTTGGTTTGAAGACACTTGAATTGTTTTTTGTGCTTCCTGAATTTGAGAAACATTATAATTACTTACTCCAAATGCTCTAATTTTTCCTTGTTGTATTAAGGTTTCTACAGCTTCCATTGTTTCAGAAATTGGTGTTGTAGCATCTGGCCAGTGAATTTGTAAAAGGTCAATGTAATCAGTTTGAAGGCGTTTTAAACTTTCTTCGATTTCTTTAATCACATTTTCCTTTGATGAATATTTGTATACAGGAACTTTTTTTCCGTTGTCATCAGCATCAAAAAAGAAATCTCCTTTTCCGTTATTACTTCCGTCCCAAACCAAACCGAATTTTGTAAGCAGTTGAACTTTAGAACGATCGTGACCTTTAATAGCTTCACCAATCATTTCTTCACTTAAACCGAATCCGTAAAAAGGAGCAGTGTCGATTGTAGTTACGCCATGATCTATAGAAGCGTGGATCGAATCGATTGAATCTTTCTTTTCGTTTCCGCCCCACATGGTTCCGCCAATAGCAAAAGCGCCGTATGTAATAGTTGATAATTCAAGTTCTGAGTTTCCTAATTTTCTATATTCCATGATATTGTATTTTTAAATCTTAAATTTCACTTGGCAAAATTATACTGTTTTTAGGACTATTAATTTGTATATATTTGTCTTTTTTATGTAAATTTGCAACTTCAAATAATTATCAGTGTCATGAAAAAAGAAAATTTATACGAACCTTTTACGGTTTCTTTTGAGACTTTAGATGAATATCCAGATGTTGGTGATCGTCATAATTTCTTTGAATTGGTCTATATTTTAAGCGGAACAGGAAGGCAGTGTATTAACAAAAATATTTTTGAATATGATGCTGGACATATGTTTTTATTAACGCCTGAAGATTGTCATAATTTTACAATTGAAACGGAAACAAAGTTTTTCTTTTTGAGGTTTAATGATATTTATTTGAAGAATTCTAGTCTGCAGAATGAAAATATTCAGCGTTTAGAATACATTCTGCAAAATGCTAATCATCAGCCAGGCTGTATTTTAAAAAATGATGCCGATAAATGTCTGGTTAAAGTGATGATCGAAGCAATTTGTCGAGAACATAACGATAAAGATGTTTACAATCAGGAATTGATTCAGCAATTGGTAAATACTTTGATTATTATTGTAGCAAGAAATATTGCTAAATACCTTCCTGAACAAGTGAATATTGGTACTGAAGGAAAAGCAATGGATATTCTGCAATATATTCAGAACAATATTTATTATCCTGAGAAGATTAAAGCAGAATCTATCAGTGATTATTTCGGAATTTCGAATACGTATTTAGGCCGTTATTTTAAGAAACATGCAAGTGAAACGATGCAGCAATATATCAGTAATTACAAAACAAAACTGATTGAACATCGTTTACAGTTCAGCGATAAACGTATTAATGAAATTGCTTATGAATTTGGTTTTACGGATGAAAGCCATTTTAATAAGTTCTTTAGAAAACAAAAAGGGTATAGTCCTTCTGAATTTAGAAAGACGATTAGATTAAGTGCTTAAACACTAATTGCACTAATTTAGACGAATTATTTATTACCGTTGGATGATGGTAAACTTTGTTTAAATCGTTGTTAATTTTGTGTTTAAATAATTTTCTTGATTACTCTTAATTTGTGAGTGTGTTTATTCAATTCAGGATTATAAATTCCGGTGTGGTCTAAACGGTCAATACGAACTTTTCCACTGGCGTGAATGATGTAATTGTTGTCCATTATAATCCCAACGTGAGTAATATTTCCTTCATCGTTATCAAAAAAGGCCAAATCCCCGGCTTCACTTTCTTCAATAAAGCTTAAAGGTTCGCCATCAAGCGCCTGCTGTGACGCGTCACGATGAATTTTATAACCATTTAGTTTATAAACCATTTGGGTAAAACCAGAACAATCGATTCCGAAAGGTGTTTTACCTCCCCATAAATATGGAGCATTCAAATACATAAAAGCTGTATTTATAAGTGCACTTTTAGGTTTGATGCCACTTGTTTTTGTTCCCTCAAAATCAAAATTAGAAACATTGATTTCGCTGTTATTTAGAAATGATAATGAAGCTCCTAGTGGAATTGGAAGTAATAAATTGTCGGGAGCGGTTATGTAATCAATTAAATCGGCATTTAAGATAATCGCCTCTTTACTTAATTGATTGAAATTTGCTTCAGAAATTACCTGATATTGTTTCGAATCTACCCAGCCTTCGTAGTCATCAAACTGAATTCTTATTTTAGCCCATTGATTATGGCGTTCTAAAATTTCGATATGCTCGCCAAACAAAAGTTGTGTAACGATTTCACTTCTGTCACTTGGTTCAGATCGAACGGGTACTATAGCTAAATTGCAAATTCCGAACATTTAAGGAAATTTATAAGTTAAAAATTAGGAGTTATAACTTGTGATAACTCCTAATTTTAGATAATATTATTTAAGCTCTTTCGATAACAATTGCAGATGCACCACCGCCTCCGTTGCAAATTGCAGCAGCTCCGGTTTTAGCATTGTTTTGTTCTAAAACATTTAGTAAAGTTACAATAATACGCGCTCCTGAACAACCCAGCGGATGTCCTAATGAAACAGCACCTCCATTAACGTTTACTCTATCGTTATCTAAATTTAAGATTTTCGCATTGGCTAAACCAACTACAGAAAATGCTTCGTTAAATTCGAAATAATCAACATCTGAAATTGAAATTCCAGCTTTGTCTAACGCTTTTGGCAATGCTTTTGCTGGACTTGTAGTAAACCATTTTGGTTCTTGTGCAGCATCTGCATATCCTTTGATGTAGGCTAAAGGTTTTAAGCCTAATGCATTGGCTTTTTCTTCAGACATTAAAACTAACGCTGCAGCTCCGTCATTAATTGTCGATGCATTAGCAGCAGTTACAGTTCCGTCTTTTGTAAAAACAGGACTCAAAGATGGAATCTTGTCTAATTTTACATTAGTATATTCTTCGTCTTTTGAAAATATAATTGGTTCTCCGCGTCTTTGTGGAACTTCCACAGGAACGACTTCATTGTCAAATTTTCCAGAATCCCAGGCTTTTGCGCTTCTTTCATAAGATTGAATAGCAAAATTATCCTGCTCCTCACGGCTGATGTTATATTCAGTAGCACATAAATCAGCGCAAACTCCCATTGCGTTGTTATCGTAAGCATCTGTTAAACCATCTTTCTGCATTCCGTCAAGCATTGTAGCTGGACCAAATTTGTTTCCTGCACGCATTTGTACGTAGTGTGGAATTAAGCTCATGCTTTCCATTCCGCCTGCAACAACAATTTCAGCATCTCCACACGCGATTGCCTGCGCAGCAAACATAACCGCTTTCATTCCAGAAGCGCAAACTTTGTTTACAGTTGTAGCGGCAACTTCTTCAGACAAACCAGCAAAAAGAGCTGCTTGGCGAGCTGGAGCTTGTCCAACGCCGGCCTGAATTACGTTACCCATAAAAACTTCATCAACTAATTTTGGGTCTAGGTTAATTTTTTGAAGTGCTCCCTTAATTGCGGCAGCACCTAATTTTGGTGCGGGTACGGTAGATAACCCTCCCATGAAACTTCCGATAGGTGTTCTAACGGCAGAAACGATAACAACTCTTTTGTTCATTTTCTGTAATATTAGTTAATAAAGCAAATTTACTCTTTATTTGAATAAATTCAAATTTTGTGTAGAATAGGGTGATTTTAAATTGAAGATGAAATTTTTGTTAATTCTATTTGTTTGATTGTGAAGTGTTTTAAAAAAAAGATTAAAAAAACTTAAAGAAAAGCGTAAAAATAGTTGTGAGAAATGGAATGTTGTCTTACATTTGCAACCGCAAAACAGAACACGTTTCTTGAGCTTGGAGAGGTGCCAGAGCGGTAATGGAGCAGATTGCTAATCTGTCGACGGGTAACCGTCGCCAGGGTTCGAGTCCCTGTCTCTCCGCTTAAATTTTGCCTTCGGGGTGTAGCGTAGCCCGGTTATCGTGTCCCGATTGAGATCGGGAAGACCACAGATACGAATCTATGACTAAAGCTCGGGGTGTAGCGTAGCCCGGTTATCGCGCCTGCTTTGGGAGCAGGAGGCCGCAGGTTCGAATCCTGCCACCCCGACAGAAACTTTGCCATAAAGTTTTAAAACAAATGGACGCATAGCTCAGCTGGATAGAGCACCTGCCTTCTAAGCAGGCGGTCGAAGGTTCGAATCCTTCTGCGTTCACATCAAAAGCCACTCAAATCGAGTGGCTTTTTTGTTTTGTATAAAATTGGTTTTTGATAGCATAGCTCAGCTGGATAGAGCATCCCGATTTTTTAATCGGGACGGTCGAAGGTTCGAATCCTTCTGCGTTCACATCAAAAGCCACTCAAATCGAGTGGCTTTTTTGTTTGCATAAAAATGGTTTTTGATCAAGTAGTTCAGCTGGATAGAGCATCCCGATTTTTAATCGGGACGGTCGAAGGTTCAAATCCTTCTACGTTCACATCAAAAGCACTCAAATCGAGTGTCTTTTTTGTTTTGTATAAAATTGGTTTTTGATAATTTCTTTCTGAAAAATTAATTATTCTTGATTTGAGCCATTTCTAGAAGCGCTTCCATTTTATTTGGCATAATGTAGAATACCAAATTTCTACTTATTGCCGATAGGTTTTCAAATGCAACAGCGCCCAAATAAGAATCTGCAAGATTAAAACTATTTACCTGCCAGTTTTTACTGTTTTTTATGAGGCTAAAATCAATTTTATGCTGTCCATCTAAACTCGGAATTTGTTTAAAATCTTCATCGATGCCTTTTCCTAATGCTTTTACAAAAGCTTCTTTGCGTGTCCATGAAGTATAAAAAGCATGTTTTTTATCAGCTGCATTTTGAATCTGCAAAACTTGATTGTCGTCAAACACATCTGGAAGAAGACTTGTAAAATTGAAATCTTTAGACATATATTCAATATCTAATCCAACATTTTTGCGCGAAACTGCTATAGCTGCAAAGTCTTCAGAATGTGAGAGATTAAAAAACAACCAAGGATGTGAAGCCAAATATGGTTTTTTGTTAAATTGATAATCCAGATAAATATTCTTTACATTCAATTTGGTATGAGCTGCTAAAACGAACTTTAAAATTGATCTGTATATAATGAATCTGCTTCGGTCTATTTCTTTAAAAAAACGTTGTGCTTTCTTAAGCTCTTTAGAAGTTAGAAACTGAGATAAATCAGATTTTAGTTCGATAAAATCAGGCAGATAAATAGTGTAAATGATTATTTCATCAGTATCTAATGGTGCGAGTTTACAAGGAATCAGTTTTATGTCCTTTATCGTTGAATATTCAATGACAGGTTTAAATGTTCTCATGTTTCTCATCTAAAATGTCCTGAAGTAATCGCGCTAATACTTTGTCATTTGGTGGTGCTACAATATCTAAATGATTACCAGAGATATTATGAATTGTAACGCCTCCTAATGCTGCTTTTTTCCATCCCAAATGTGTTGGGTCTAATTTGTAATTAGCGTCATCTTTTGATCGAAATAAATCAACTTCAATGTTTTGTGGTTTTAAGTGGTAACGGTCTACGATCTTTTTAACCATGCCATCGGCTTCTATAAATTGCTGAAGAGCTAATTCTTCCTGCTCAGTCATTTCTTTTTTCTTGCCAAAATGTCTTTGTAGAATGTATTCTTTTTTTCCATTGATACGCATTTTAAAAGCTTCCCAGCTCAATAACATTTCTTTTAAAAAATCCAGCCTTCTGTGTGTAATATCGAAGTATCTCACAAGTTGTTTTCGCCTGTAATTTCCATAATAATAAGAAGAATCAACATAAGAGTCGAGCAGTGCGGTCAAGCTTACTTTTTTTCCCTGTGCTTTCAATTGGCGTGTCATTTCAAAAGCAACAATACCTCCAAAAGAAAACCCTGCTAATGCATATGGTCCTTTCGGGTTTACTTTTATGATTGCATCTATATAATGAGCAGCCATCGCTTCAATTGATTCGTACCATCCATCAAAGCCTTTAGGTTTAGTT
This sequence comes from Flavobacterium sp. SORGH_AS_0622, assembly GCF_030818825.1. Classification (NCBI taxonomy): domain Bacteria; kingdom Pseudomonadati; phylum Bacteroidota; class Flavobacteriia; order Flavobacteriales; family Flavobacteriaceae; genus Flavobacterium; species Flavobacterium sp. SORGH_AS_0622. The sequence continues at coordinate 3,642,344 of NZ_JAUTAX010000001.1, read as the reverse complement.
CCTTGGATACCATAAATAGGCTGGTCTGGATCAAAATGTTTGCTTAAATTAATGAAATTTAAAACATTAAGTCCTGCTCCATGAACGATAAAAAGAGGCGCTTTGTTTCCCTGCGGTTTTATTGGAACCAGACAATCCGAATAAATTTCTGTGCCGGTGTTCAAAAGTTTTGCAAATTTTTCTACTGTCGAATATTTGAACAATGCTGATAAAGGAATTCGTTTACCGGTATGCTTTTCAATTTCAATCATAACCTTAACGCCTTTGATTGAATGCCCGCCCATTTCGAAGAAATCACTAAAAATATCAATGTTTTCTATATTTAAGCTTTCTTTCCAAATGGTGGCAACTATATTTTCCTCTTCGGTTCGAGGAGCAGTATAAGTTACTTTTTTGTTTACTTTATATTGCGATAATGCTTTGCGATCGATTTTTCCATTAAGCGTTGTTGGTATTTTCTCGATTAAATTAAAATCATGCGGAATTAATTGCACGGGTAATCGTGAGGCTAAAGCTTCGCGCCATTGCGGTATTTGATTTTCTGCATTTTCTAAGCTGCTATCAGGTACTATATGTGCTATAAGAAAATTTTCATCGGCTAGTACGACCGCAGCTTTTATGCCGTCAAGTAATAACAAGGCTTGTTCGACTTCGCCGGGTTCAATACGGTGACCTCTAATTTTAACCTGCTGATCCAGGCGTCCTAAACATTCAATTTCATTGTTGGGAAGTATTTTTCCTAGATCACCTGTGCGATAAATAACATCTTCTTTATTAGAAGAAAATCTGTTTTCAATAAATTTTTCAGATGTTAGCTCTGGTCTGTTCCAGTAACCTTTTGCAACGCCATCACCTCCAATAACAATTTCTCCGATATTTCCAGGTGCAGCAAGCTGACCATGTTCATCGATTAAATAAATTTGTGTGTTTCCAATTGGTTTTCCAATAGTTATTAATTTATCGTCAGCTTTTATTTGTTTTATAGAAGACCATATTGTGGTTTCTGTTGGGCCATAAACATTCCAAAGAGTATCACATTTAGACAAGAGTTCTCTGGCTAGATCTGCAGGCATTGCCTCACCGCCGCAAAGGGCTTTAAGTGGTAATTTTTCAGACCAGCCAGAATCTAAAAGCATTGCCCAGGTTGTTGGTGTTGCTTGTAAAAAATTAATATTTTCACGTTCTACTAATTCTAGTAAAAGTCTTCCATCTCTGGCTGTTTCATGATCGGCTATTATTAATGTCGCACCTTTAATAAGCGGGAGGTATAATTCTAAACCTGCAATATCAAAAGATATAGTGGTTATAGATAGTAATCTGTCATTTTCAGTAATGCCAGGTTCTAAAGCCATACTACAAAGAAAATTCACCAAATTTTTATGGGTAATAGGAACACCTTTTGGGTTACCAGTTGACCCAGAGGTATAAAGTACATACGCTATATTTTCTGGACTAACGGTTTCAGGAAGCGGTAATGTTGAATATTCATCTAATGAATCCATTGCATCTTCTATAAAAAGCGTTTGCGGCCATGATGGCAAAGAGGCGAACAATGTTTTACTGGTTAATAAAACTTTCGCACCCGAATCATTGAGCATGAATTCTAAACGTTCTTTAGGATATTCTGGGTCTAATGGTAAATAGGCGGCGCCGCATTCCATAATGGCTAATAATGTATAAACCAGTTCTGGACTTCTTGAAAAAGAAACCGCAATAAAATCGCCCGATTCAACTCCTTGTGCTTTTAAATAATGCGCCAGCTGATTTACTTTTTTATGTAATTCCAGATAGGTCGTTTTAGAATCGTGAAATTCTAAAGCTATATTATCGGGAGTAATTTCTGCTTGTTTTCGAAGTAATTCAATTAAGGAAACTTTTGGATAAGGCATTTCGGTATTATTCAGCTCACTATAATCTGCTAAATAATTACCTCCTATAAAATTGGATAATGGATTATCTGCATTGTCTATGATTTTATGCAGAATTTCTTCAAATGATGCCATCATCTGAATTATAGTTTCTTCTTTGAATAATGTTGTATTATAAGACCATTGAAATGAAGGTCCATCTTTGGCTTTAAAAATATGCAGCTGAATTTCAAAAGTTCCAAATTGACGTGGATTTACTTTAAGTTCGTGCGAAAGACCTGCAAATGAAAATTCCTCTTCTATAGTTCGATTCATGTCAACTGTAAGTATAACTGGAACTAGCGGAATTCTTGAAGGATCTCTGGCAATGGCAAAACTTTTTAATAAATGACCAAAACTAACCTGCTGATGTTCATAAGCATCAAACAATTGAGAATTTCTTTCTTTTAAATAATCTGAAAAACTAATTTCTGAGCTGATTTTACTTCTGAGCGGCAGCAGATTCACACAATCGCCAATCAATTGGCGCATGTCGTATAATGTATTTCCCGAAGAAGGAAATCCTACGACTAAATCATGCTGGCCAGTAATTTTACATAAGAATACTTCAAATGCTGAAAGCAGTGTGGTAACCAAACTGCAGCCGGCACTTATTCCTATATTTTTTAATTTATTTATAATAGTTTCATCTAGAGGAAAATCAATACGGCTGCTGTTATAGGTTCGCAAAGGAGGTCTTTCGAAATCTAATGGCAGTTCAATTGTAGGAACCGATTCTTTATAAATATTAATCCAAAAATTTTCTAAAGACTTATATTCACTGCTTTCCATAAACGAATTTATTCTTTCGGCAAATTCGCTAAAAAGTTCAGGTTCTGGTAGTTTTGGTTCTTTGTTTTCGATATATGCAGAATAAATTGTACCCAGTTCTTCTAGTATTATGTCAATACTTAATCCGTCGCCAACAATATGATGAATGGTTAAGGTTACGAGATATTCAAAATCATCTATTTTAAGTAAATTAATCCTAAATAGAGGACCGTTGACAAGATCAAAAAGAGCATTAACTTCTTCTTTTATTAAATTATCTGTAGAAAGTTCTTTTTCAATCGCTGACAGGTTAGAAAAATCATTATGAGAGATTTCAAAGTTGACATGGCTGTAGATACACATAAAGCGGCCATCTGGACTAAATGTTGCTCTCAAACCTTCATGACGCTGTACTAAAGTTTGAACAGTCTTCTCAAATTTATCTATTACTAAATTGCCTTTCAGTTTAATAGATACAGACAAGTTGTAAGCTTTATTGGCATCACCTCCGCCAAAAATACAATCTGTCCATATTTCTTGCTGCGAATTTGTGGTGTAAATTACGCGTTCAATTTCAGGTGAAAATGGATTAAATTGAATTTCAGTTTCAGTTTCCATTTCTGTTTGTATTTGAGGTTGATTTTTCATTACTACTCTGTTTTAAAGGTAATTGTGCAGTTTTAAATAGATAATTTAAGATGCTAATTACTAGTTATTTCTTATCTGTTTCTTATAACTTGATCTTCACAAAATTTCCATTTTGAGTAGGATCTTGTATAAACCATGCCGGATTTCCGTTTTCATCCCGTCCCAGTTTACTGCCTTGAACAGGAGGTTCATTTGCCATTATTGTATACTTTTTTTCAGCAGTATTATTTTCATTTGAATGGTGATTATTGAGTTTTGAAATTTCAAAAGACTTTTCTTTTTTATGAACCCCATTCGTTCCATTTGTTTCGTTTCCATTTTTAGTATTCAATTTAACCGTGTCAAAATGTTCTGCTTTTAGATGGGTAAATGAAGAATTTCCGTTTGTTGAGGAGCTTTGATAATTTTGTAATTGATCTACTTTCTGACTCAAAAGATGAATTTGCTGTACAATTTGTTCTAACGAAATTTGATTTTGATTGGAAGATAATTGTATGTCATTTGAAGAAATATTAGGTTTAATAGTTTGGTCAGAGCCTATTTCAATTTGCTTATTATTACTATTGATTGAATGCTCTTCGGGTAAATTAAGTTCTATATAATCGGCTAATAATGATGGCGTTGAATAACTTTCGTTAAGCTGTCTAAATGTGATTGGTAAATCAAACTCTTTTTTCAATTTTCCGGATAACTGAGTAAGTGATAAAGAATCTAATCCCAATTCTAAAAAACTGTACGACGCTGAATCTGAATCGTATGTTATGCCTGATGCATTTTTAATAATCTCTGAAATTTTAAAGAGAATAGATTCTTTTTTAGAATCATTTGACGAATTGTTTATGTTATCAGATTCTATTGAAATTGCAGGTATTTCTTCTTGGATTATTGATTTTTTGACTATTGTTTCAATTGTACCTAAAGGTTCAATCCAGCAAGGTTTGCGATCAAAAACATAACTAGGTAATTCTATTTTTTGTCTTTGCTGTTCCTTGTAAAAAGCTTTCCAGTCTGGGTTTATACCTCTTAGCCATAAATCGCCTAGCGTATTTAATATTGTAGCGTATTCATTTTCCTCTTCGTCTTTTGGAAAAGTCAAACTAGGAAAAGCAGCGATGATTTTTCCCGCAGCCTGTTGACGTGCGAGAGTTGTTAAGGTTTGCCCAGGACCAATTTCTAGTAAAATAAAATCGTCTAACTCGAATGCTGTATTCATAGCATCGGCAAATCGAACTGTGTTTTTTAATTGATTAACCCAATACATTGAATTTGTCGCTTCTGTATCTGTAAGCCAAGTTCCTGTTGCTGTTGAAATAATTGGCAGGCGAGGAATGTTTAATTTTATTTTTTCTATTTCATTCTTGAAGTTGTCTAAAATCGGTTCCATCATGAAAGAATGAAATGCATGACTTGTATTAAGCAACTTGTTCGGAATTTCTTGAACATCAAGCTCCTGATTAAAAGCAGCAATGTCTTCTTTTTTACCCGAAACAACACAAAACTGATTTGCATTTATGGCAGCAACAGAAAGTGTATCAGGAATCAGTTCGTTTAATTTATCAATAGATACTCGAACAATAAGCATAGAGCCGCCGGGAAGTTCGCTTATTAATCTTCCTCTTACGGCAACTATGTGTAATGCATCTTTCAAACTTAGTATTCCTGCTAAATGTGCAGCTGCAAATTCGCCAATACTATGACCGCAGAGAAAAGTCGGTTTTATTCCCCAGCTCAGCCATAACTGCGATAATGCATATTCTGTGACAAATAAAGAAGGCTGTGTTAAACGAGTATCTTTTAGAAGTTCTTCTGCTTCGTTCGATTTGATCTGCGGATAAATTATATCACGTATATCTAGCTGCAACTCGTCCATTAAAAGCTCGGCGCATTTGTCTACAGCGTCACGATATACTTTTTCATTGTCATAAAGTGTTTTACCCATTTTTACATATTGGGAACCTTGACCTGGAAAAAGAAACCCAATTTCGTTAGGGACACTTTTTAATAAAGAGGTTTTAGAACTTTTTGTTTTTAGGCAAAGTAATTTTTCGGCAGCACTTTTTGTAGAATCTGCTATTAAAAAACTTCTGTGGTTAAAGTCATCTCTCGTTATATTCAAAGAATAAGAAATGTCTGCTAAAGGAATTTCTTTTGATTTGTCAATAAAATGTCCCAGCGCATTTTCATAACCCAATAAACTGTTTTGGCTTTTTGCAGACCACATTAATATTTCAAGTGGTCTTCCAGCTGAAGATATTAAAGGTTTCGCTTCATATTCTTCAACAATGGCATGAACATTTGTACTGCCAATTCCAAAAGAACTTACGCCGGCTCTTCTTATACTGTCTGCTTTCCAATCAATTAATTTATTATTGATGTAAAAAGGACTATTGTCAAAATCGATATTCGGATTTGGTTTAGTAAAATTAACCATAGGCGGTATTTGCTTATAGCGCATTGCCAATAATACCTTGATTAATCCTGCAACTCCGGCCGCAGCTGTAGTGTGGCCCATGTTGCTTTTTATAGAACCTAATGCGCAATAATTATTTTTTTCTTGTCTGCCGTAAGCAATTTTAAGTCCTTCAATTTCTATCGGATCACCAATTGGAGTCGCAGTACCATGTGCTTCCATATAACTAATTGTTGAAGGTGATATTTGAGCATCATTAAAAGCATTAATTATTGCTCCCGCCTGACCTTTAGGACTTGGTGCCATAAAACTGCCTTTGTCTCCTCCGTCATTATTTACACCAACTCCTTTAATTACGCCATATATAATATCTCCATCTTTTTCTGCTTCTTCCAATTTTTTAAGTACAACTACTCCGGCGCCGTCACTAAAAACCGTGCCTTTTCCAGAAGCATCAAAAGATCGGGTAGAACCGTCGGGGCTTTTAATAAATCCATCATCGTAAAGATGACCGCTATTAATAGGTGCAGTAACGCTCGATCCTCCTGCAAGAGCTATATCACACATGCCAGTTCTTATGGCTTTTACGGCTTCCGCAACTGCTAATAGTGAAGTAGAACATGCGGAATGTACACTAACAGATGGTCCTTTTAAATTTAAATGATAAGAAGTACGCGGTGCAATAAAATCTTTTCCGTTTACGGTATAGATCTGTAATTCGCCAATTGAGCTTTTTAGTTCTTTGTTGTTAAATATATTGTTTTCGTAATAAGAATTGATTTCACTGCCAGAATATACGCCAATGCTTCCTTTATAATGTTTAGGAAGATGACCAGATTGTTCCAGCGCTTCAAATGATATTTCTAAAAATATTCGGATTTGTGGATCCATTGCTGCGGCAAGTTGCGGATTTAATCCGAAGAAATTAGCATCAAATGTTTTAGCTGAAGGCAGAATTCCTCTAGCGCCTATATAAAGCGGATCTTTACGAAGGCTTTCGGGTAAACTGCTGTCTAATTCCTCTTTTGTAAATAATGAAATTGTTTCTTTTCCATCTCTTAGATTTTCCCACAATTCGTCTATGGTGTCAGAACCAGGAAATCTTCCAGCCATCCCAATTATTGCAATGTCTGGAGAAGTTGTTTTATTAGTTTCCTTAAATTTAAATAAGTCTTCGTTGGCAGTATCGCTGTTATTTTCTTCTAAAATAGCTGCAAGTTCTCGAATTGTTGGATGAATATAAATTTTAGAAACAGGTACATCTTTCGATAATTGCTGTTTCATTAATGTAGTTACTTTTTGTGCTAATACAGAGCTGCCACCCATATCGAAAAAGTCATCATCGATTCCAATACTTGATATTTTCAATTCTTCGCTCCAGATTTTTGCAATATCTTTTTCTAATTGTGTGTTTGGTTTCTTAAAAAGAGGAGCAGAGTCTGGTCTATTATATTCAGGAACGGGTAAATTCTTTTTGTCAATTTTTCCATTAGGAGTTATCGGGAAATCATCAACCCAAATGTATTTAGAGGGTATTAATATTTCTGGTAAAACTTTTGAAAGTGCTTCGTGTATTTGTTTTTCATCTTGTATTTGTTCACTAGATTTTAAATAAGCCACAATTTTGTCTTCATTCCCAAAGTGATTGCTGACAATTACTGCGGATTGTTTTATACCAGATAAAGTATTTAAAGTAGCTTCTATTTCACCTAGCTCAATGCGGTGGCCTCTAATTTTTACTTGATGATCGATACGTCCTAAACATTGAAACTCTCCATTTGGTAAAATTTTACCTAAATCTCCCGTACGATATAAAATCGAATCTGGGTCATTAGAAAACGGATTTGGAATGAATTTTTCGGCTGTAAGTTCTGGACGTTTCCAGTAACCTTCTGCGACTCCGTCTCCGCCAATAACTATTTCTCCAATTGCTCCTGTTGTAACAATTTGACGCTGTTCATCTAATAAATAAATTTGTGTGTTTGCAATTGGCAGTCCAATTGTTATTAATTCATCATCTGCCTTAATTTGTTTTACGGCAGACCAAATAGTAGTTTCTGTTGGTCCGTACATATTCCAAAGAGAATTGCATCTCGAAGTTAGCTGGCGGGCAAGGTTCAAAGGCAGAGCTTCGCCGCCGCAAAGTGCTTTTAAAGCAAGCGGAGTTTCCCAGCCAGAATCAAGCAGCAACTGCCAAGTAGTTGGTGTAGCTTGAAGTATTGTAATTTGTTTCTTTTGCAAAAGATTCAATAATAACTGTCCGTCACGAGTAGTGTCATGATCTGCAAAAACGACAGCGGCACCTTTTATTAAAGGAAGAAATAATTCTAATCCAGCAATATCAAATGAAATAGTGGTAATAGACAATAGTTTATCTTCTGCACTTATGCCTGGTTCAATCGCCATGCTGAAAAGAAAGTTCACTAAGTTTTTGTGGGTTACAGTTACACCTTTAGGTTTTCCGGTAGATCCAGAAGTATACATCATATAAGCAACTGCTTTTGGATCGACTGAAATAGAAAGCGGTTCTACAGCAAATTGTTCTAATGAAGCCAATACATCTTCGATCACTATATTTTTGGATGAATTTGGCAGCGAGCCTGAAAGTGCTTTTGTGGTTAGCAGAAAACTAGCTTCAGAATCTTCGAGCATAAATTCCAAACGTTCAGCGGGAAATTTTGGATCTAAAGGCAAATAGGCAGCTCCACATTGTAAAATTGCCAAAAGAGAAGCAATTAAGTTTGGGCTTCGATCCATAGACACAGCAACAATTTGTCCAGAAGATAAACCTTTAGCAGCAAAATAATGAGCTATTTGGTTTACTGTTTTTGCTAATGCGCTGTAGGTAATCTTTTCGTTTTCGAATTCAAGTGCTATTGAATTGGGAGATATTTCAGCTTGTTGTGCAAAAAGCTCGTGCAGCGGACGGTTTGGATATTCCATTTTTGTCCCTTTTATTCCTTTTTTTAAACTATTGTTGTTAGGTCTTTTCATTTTAAATTATATTAAAATTAAAGTTTGAGCAAAATAATATGATAATATTAGCGTTGGGACTAAAAGAACAGAATTTAATTTATTGGCTTACAGTTTATTAGTAGGAAAAGATTACATTTTTTTTTATTTGCATTTCTGCTTGGTTAGTAAATAGATGTAAGAATTTTGATTGGTTTTAGCCTAAATATTGTCTTTATATTAAAATAGTATTTACAGCTTATTATTCAATAAGTTGATCAAAAAAAGGAAAAATATTTCATTAATACTTGCATTTTCTATATAAAGCTATTATTATCGATGAAAAGCATTTTTTAAATTAAAGAAGACATAATTTATCAAAAATTGATGATAGCCTTTCATCGTTATTTTTCATTTTTTAACATCCTTTTTGTGTCAAATTCTTAAATTTTAAAAAGGAATATGATTTAGGTTAATTTTTTTCCTTTTGAAAAAAATATTTTGGAGTTAATCCATTTATTAAAAGAAATAATTAATTTTATATTTTTGATTAAGTGATTTAAAATCAAATAGATATATGTTAATTAAATGAATTATGTTTATTTGCATGCCTAATAAATGTGAATTATAAATTATATAGACAGCTGTATTGAAGATTAGATAAAACTGATGTTCTTATATAATTTATAAAATATTGCAGCGTTATTTCATAGATAACATTCGTTTCTATTGCGAGCCAAAAACATTTCATCTTAATTGTTTCGTGTAGTTAAATTTATTTTCCCAAATTGCTTTGTTAACCATCAAATTAATTTTTTTTAACTTTTTCAATGTAAGTAAAAAGTCATTAAAATACTACATTTGGTGCGTTTAATCGGAATTAAATTTAATTATATCGATTAATTTTTGAAATTAAATATTTTTGCAGTATAAACAAAATATAGGATATAAACTGTGAAGTATTTAAGAGCGAAATATACTAACCTACACATAATTGCACTGTTTTTCATTCCTTTTTTAGGAATTAGTCAAAGTACGCCGGCCAACGATATTATGGAAACCATAATTACATCTGGAAGTAATGCGACTGGAAGTTCTGGAACCGTTACCTACTCAATTGGACAAGTATTTTACACTTATATAGGAGAAGAATCTGTATATAATGTTGCTCAAGGAATACAGCATCAAGAAAAAGATGCCAATTTAGGCACTCCAGAAGTTGACAAACCTACAACAGAAATATTCGTTTTCCCAAATCCAACAATAGATTTTGTTACCGTAAGCATGACCGGATTAGAGCTGGAAAGCGGTCAAAGGTCCTACAAGCTTTATGATATTCAAGGCAGACTTTTAAAACAAAACACAATTAATCAAACTGAAGCACAAGTCAGCTTTAGTTATCTAAGTCCATCTATTTATATACTTGTGGTGTATAATGACAACAAAATTTTGAAATCTTTTAAAATAATAAAAAACTAAAAAAATAAAAAGAGAATGAAACTGGCATATACCCTTTTATTATTATTTGTGACTGTTACGCTTAAGGTATTTGCACAATCACCTGAGAAAATGAGCTACCAGGCAATTGTTCGAGCCCAAGATAATAGTTTGGTTGTTAATTCGAGAGTCAGCCTTCGAATTATTGTGCATCAAGGCACTGCAACAGGAACTAATGTTTATCTGGAAACACATTCTGTTACTACAAATGCAAATGGTCTGGTTTCTCTTGAAATTGGTACAGGAACAATTGGTACAGGAGATTGTTAGTAAAATCGCTTGGGATAAAGGACCTTATTTTATAGAAACTCAAGTAGACGTTAAGGGAGGATCTAATTACAATATTACAGGAGTTACCCAGCTTTTGAGCGTACCTTATGCTTTGTATGCAAAAACAGCAGGAGGAACATCAAGTACTCCATTTAGATCAGCAATCGTTTCATTTACTTCATCCAGAAACATTGCGGCTGGAGATGTAAATAATACAATAGAATGTACAGCTTCATCTACATTAACGTTGACTTCTGACTTTGGAAGCATGGCAATTGGTGAAACTATTAATCTAGAAGCACATAATGGTGCGGTGTTAACAATACAAGCGGCTTCTGGTGTAACAATTAATTATAATGCAGCTGGAAGCGGAAAGTTTACTAGTACTGCTGGAAATGTAAGGTTTGGATTTCTTAGAAAAACAGGCACAAATTCCTATATTATATCGGGACAATGAAACATCTAATTTACTTTTTACTCTTTTCAACTGCAGTTTTTTCACAAAACTATCATTATGCAATTGATGAGGCGCCGGTTAAAACTCCAGAAACTCCAGTTGTTAATAATCAGCAGGAAGAAAATGACTATTTTAATGCTTATTTATTACCAGTTACCCAAAAAGCGACTCTTCAGCAGGCTTTAGACAAATATGGTTCAGTAAGATTAGAAAAGGGAGATTATTCTGGCGTGGACATTGTCATGAAAAGTAATCAAAAATTATACGGACATCCGTCTTTAAATTTGTTTTCTAATATTACAATAGCCGCAGGAAGTACAGGCGTTGTTATAGAATACCTGCTTCCAGCCGATAAGACAATCACGCTTCAGGCAGGAGGAGTAATTTCTAATTGCACTTTAAAATCAATTAAATGGGCAACTTTAAAAGCTACAAATGCAACGTTTGAAAATAACTCATTTATAAATTTTGGAGGTCCTATATTAGTAGACTGTAGTCAGTCGGGTTATTTTAGAAACAATAAATTTATAAAGCATCAATCTGGCGGAGTAGCTACAGTTCTTACTATGAAAGGAAATTCAACAACTCCTAGTTATGGTAATGTACATTTGCATACTAACTTTTTGACGCCTCACGCGAATACAACAGAAATGGATAATTTAAAGTCTGCTACATTTGTTGGTATTGATGCTGAGGGATGGAACCTTGAAGGAAAGGGAACTTTTGCAATGTTTAAGGCCAGCAATATGGGGAATGTTAAAATTACCGACTTAGGTGGTGGTAATAATTATTCTGCAGTTCGTACAGGAGCTTTTGATATTGATGCTGCCAACGTTTCGATATTGAATAAAAAACTTACCACAGAATTTGATGTAATTTCAGCAAGAACCAATATGACTATGATAGGTGCTGTAGGAGGATACAAAAGAGGAAGCGGAACTGTAACAGGATATGATCTCTGGGGAAATGTCGATACGAGTAATTCTATAAAATATAATGGTGTTGAACAAACAGCAGCAATTGGCAATTCGACGGTAATTTCAAATTTAAGCAGTTCTATTTTAGGAACAAAATACACAGCGTGGGCTCGACCAAACTGGGAAACTTTACCAGATCCGCTGGGTGCAAATTGGAGAAACGACAGAAATGGTAAACCCGATAGTACAACCTATATTCAGAACTTAATTAATAATGCAGGAATCGCGGAACTTCCAGAAGGTGTTTTTTATATTAGTTCAACTTTAAAAATTCCTCTTGACAAACTTCACGGAATTACAGGAAAAGGTACTGGTAAAACAGTTATTGTTGGTTTAAAAGACGATTTTCCTTTAATATCACTTACAGGCGGTCAGGATGCTAATTTTGTATTAGCACATTTAACGCTTCAAGGTGGAAGTACAGGCGTTTATTCGTCACAAAACTACGGAACACAACATATGGCTTATGTGTGGCTGAAATATGTAGTGTTTAGAGATCAAACTAATGGAATTCATCTGGATAAAATGATGGGATTTGATAATAATTTCCTAGACAATATTTCTTTTGTAAACTGTGGAAAAGGTTTCTTTCAAGATCCTCTTGCAGGTGGTGTTTCTGACAATTCTAGCTTTGTTGACAAAACAATGTTTTACAGAAGCCAGTTTATTAATTGTACCACAGCCGTTTCTATGCTAGCGACAAGGGCAGATAATTTAAATGCCTGGGTAAATTGTAAATTTAGCGGCGGACAAAATGCACTTGCTTTAGCCTCAAACAATTATCCGCTGGTTGCCAATAGTGATTTTACGGGCTACACAGGAAATTACACTATCAGCAGTGGAGAGATTTCTTTGTACAGTGTTAATTTTTCTGGTAATTCAAATACAAAATCAACTATTAAAGCTATTACAACCTTTATAGAAGGCTGTAATTTCTCTGATGCTGCTCCAATATTTTCATCTGTTTTATACAACCCGGTTTACGCAAGTATATTAAACTCGACAATTACAAGTAATGTAACTTCTCTTGCGGTTGATGGAGATTGGAATAGTAAATACTCCGCTATATTTATGAATAACGATTTTAAGTCAAACTCAGCGCTTAGTAAATTGTTAGTCAATGTAAAAGAAGGAGTGTCAACTGTAATTATCAATACAACTTCTAATCCTTATCCGCAGTTTCTGGTAACTCAATAAGCATAATATTTTATAACTCCATCCGTTAACTATTAAAAAAGCTTTTAAAGCCGACATTAATAGTTAACGGATTTTTTTTGTTTGAACTCTTCATCAGAATCTTCTGATTTCTCTTTTTCAATGTAGCTATGCAGCAATTACGTTCCTGAAGTGCGTAGAATTACGTGATTATTATCTTATAAAATAAGGATTTTTGAATATTAGGAAGCACTTTTTGGAGCCTTAAAATGTAACATGTTGTATTTTATCGGATTTTAAAATACGTTGAACAGATTTATTATTAAATAGTCGAAACATTATATATTTTTGATCAAAATTTAAAATGAATGATAAAGAAAAACCGTCATTTAGCTTTAAACCTTATTAATAATTGAATAGTTGTCGTAAAAATGTGTTTTTTTTACAAATAAGACAAAAATAACGAATGACTTACTGTCAAGATTTAGTAATAGTTCTAACAGTAACTTCAAATAAGATTATTTATATTTTTTATTTTTTACTTTTTATGAAATACAGTGTATACGAAAATATTAGAAAGATAAGAGAATTAAAAAATTTCACTAGGGAATATGTAGCTGCTGAATTAAAAATGAGTACCAGCGGTTATGGCAAAATTGAAAGAGGCGATGTTGATTTAACGGTCTCTAAATTAATCGAAATTTCAAAAGTTTTAGAGGTCTCAATAGAGTTCATATTTAAATTTGATGTATCCATTTTTTTTAGTGAAACGAGATAGAATACCCATCGCAATTAATTATTAATCAAACTTTAACCAATTAGAATTAGTAATAAAAAATACGATTATGGAAAATTACTATTTAAAAATTAGAGAGTATCGGTTGCAAAATAATCACACCCCCGAGTATGTTGCAATTCAAATGGAAATTAGTGTCAAAAAGTACGAAAAAATCGAACAAGGAATGGTCGATCTTAAACTATCAAAGCTAGACCAATTAGTAAAGATTTTAGGAATCAAAAAAAGCCAGATTTTTCAATTAGATAATTAATTTTCAAAACGCAATCTTCATTTTGAAATTTTAAAAAAGAGTTTACTTAAGATCATCAGGGATATCTTAAAAAACTCTTTTTTCGTTTTATGATTTATGCTTTACTTTTAAAACGTACCCTAAAGATTCTAGAATTAAAACATAATGCGTTTTTGTAATGTCTTTTACCACTGCATTTTGATCGCAAAAAGGACCAGAATTTAAATGGATCTTATCTCCAATTTGGTATTGCATAACAGATATTTCTGAAGCTGTGTCTCCGGTATTAAGCCATTCTTTAATAGTCTCAATTTCTTGATCCTTTACAATAGCATGTCTTCCAAGCCAGAATAAAAATCGCACTACTCCAGGAGAATGAAATACTAAGTTTCTATCTTTTTCTGCTAATTGTACAAATATGTAATGATTAAACAATGGCACTTCTACCTTTATTTTCCTATCTGATCTTTGTTGAATTTTTTTAATCACAGGACAATAACAATTGATATTAAACTTAGTTAATTGTTCTGCGGCTCTTTTTTCCCATTTAGGTTTTGTGTATACTACATACCATTTCATAATCCTTAATTTATTGTATTTGTAAATTAGTTGTTTAAAATAGCTTAAGCCGTTATATTGGTAATTCTCTTTTAATGGATAATAGTCTATACATTGATTGGTGTAAGCCAAATGTTTTCCATTAAATTATATGCTGCAGTATCTGGAAACCATCATTAAGATATGATATGGTTTTGTATACAAACTAAGATGTAAATTTAATTCGAGGACACTAAAATCACTGATGGTTTTTATGCTAAAATTTCCTTATTAAGGACATTTAGCAACAAAAACGAAATTTCTCATCAGCCGTATTATCATAATTTTATCTTAAATTATTGTTCTAGACAAATTGATATTATTTGATTTTGGTTTCGAGCTTTTTAATGCAGAAATAAAAATTTTTTGATACTAATATAGGAGCAAAATTTTAAAAGTTTTTTACCATTTATTTTTTCTTTTTTGAGTAGTTAGAATGTAACTATTCACGGGGAACCCTTATTCAAAATTTTAAAAAAACCGCCGAAACCCGAATAAAATGGTTTATTTTTTTACCCGACAATTCTACATTAACAAACATATTTTTTAATTTAAAACATTAAGCAGATGAGAACTGGAATAACATTTAGTGCTTTTGATTTGTTACATGCAGGGCACGTTAAAATGCTTGAAGAAGCAAAACAACATTGTGATTATTTAATTGTTGGTCTACAAACAGATCCAACATTAGATCGCCCGACAAAAAATAAACCAACACAAACTGTAGTAGAGCGTTACATACAGTTAAAAGCGTGTAAGTTTGTTGATGAAATTGTTCCGTACGCTACAGAACAAGACTTAGAAGACATTCTAAAATCTTTTACTCTCGATGTGCGCATTGTAGGTGACGAATACAAAGACAGAGATTTTACCGGAAGGACCTATTGTGAAGAAAAAGGAATCGAATTGTATTTTAATACCAGAGACCACCGTTTTTCGAGCACTAATCTTCGTAATGAAGTGTATCAAAAAGAAATTTTAATGCACTCTAATGGCAATTAGTTCTGTAACACATGTTGTTTTAACTGGCGGAATTGGCAGCAGGTTGTGGCCTCTTTCCAGAAAAACACTGCCTAAACAATATCTGGAACTTTTTGACGGTGAGTCGCTTTTCGAAAAAACAGTGGCCCGCAATCAAAATGTTTCAAACAAAATGATAGTAGTAGGAAATATTGAAAATTACAAAATGAGTAATCTCATTATGTCCAAATTCAATAAACCTTTTACTCATATTATAGAGGCAGTTCCCCGAAACACAGCTGCGGCAATTGCGTTTGCAGCTTTTGCATCAAAGCCAGAAGATGTTTTATTGATTACACCATCGGATCATATTATAGATGGCGAAGATTCATATCCAGCTGCTTTGCAACAAGCAATTGCATTAGCCAATCGAGATTATCTAATAACCTTTGGAATAAAACCAGCAAAACCAGAAACGGGCTACGGCTATATCGAATTTGAAGGTGAAAATGTAATTGCATTTCATGAAAAACCAAATTTAGAAACAGCAAAAATGTATCTGAAAAACGGAAATTATTTCTGGAATAGCGGCCTTTTTTGTTTTAAAGCTGGAAAGTTTTTAAGCGAACTTGAAAAGCAGGAACCAGAAGTTTATTGGGCATCAAAAGCAGTTTGGGAATCTAATAAAGATGGTTTTTTAGATTATGAATTATCACTTACTATTCCTTCCATAAGCATTGATTATGCCGTTATGGAGCGAAGTAAGGATATAAAAGTGGTTCCAGCCCAGTTTGAATGGTCAGATTTGGGTTCTTTTGAATCGGTTTATGATTATTTGGTTGAGAAAGACCATCCAATAGATGTCAACAGAAATATTGTAATAGGAACTTCAATGCATACCACTTTTATTGGGGTTAAAAATTGCATTTTGATTTATACTGCCGATGCTCTAATGGTTTTGCAAAAAGAAAATTCGCAGGAAGTAAAACAAGTCTACCAGCAATTAGAATCAATTGCTTCTCCATTATTATAAAATAAAACTCTTAAAAGAATCAATAAAAAAGAGCCTGATATGATTGATAAAAATGCTGCAATATATATTGCTGGACATAAGGGAATGGTAGGAAGTGCCATTTGGAGAACCTTGACTGCAAAAGGTTATCATAATCTTATTGGAGCTTCCAGTACAGAAGTGGATTTAAGAGAACAAGAATCAGTTCGTGATTTTCTAGGAGAAATTAAACCTGACGTTATTATTGATGCCGCTGCAAAAGTGGGCGGAATTTTGGCTAATAATGATTATCCGTATCAGTTTTTGATGGAAAACATGCAAATTCAAAACAACTTGATTAGCGAAGCGCATAATTTGGGCGTAAGCAAATTTATCTTTTTAGGAAGTTCATGTATTTATCCAAAATTAGCGATGCAGCCATTAAAAGAAGAATATTTGCTAACAGCATCTTTAGAAAGTACCAACGAATGGTATGCTTTGGCTAAAATTACTGGCGTAAAATTATGCCAAGCAATACGCAAGCAGTTTAAAAAAGATTTTGTCAGTTTGATGCCGACAAACTTATACGGCATTCACGACAATTTTGATTTGAACAGCTCTCACGTTCTGCCAGCTATGATTCGCAAATTTCATGAAGCTAAAGAAAATAATAATGCTTCTGTAATACTTTGGGGAACTGGTAAACCCATGCGCGAATTTCTGTTTGTAGATGATATGGCAGAAGCCGTAGTTTTTGCTGTAGAAAATCAGCTTCCGGGATATTTGTACAACGTAGGAACAGGAGAAGATTTAACCATTAAAGATCTGGCTGTTACGATACAAAAGATTGTGGGTCATACCGGAGATATTATTTGGGATGAAAGCAAACCTGACGGCACTCCGCGAAAATTAATGGATGTTTCTAAAATGCATAATATTGGCTGGAAACACCAAGTGAACTTAGAAGAAGGAATCCAAAAAACCTACAATTGGTTTCTAGAAAACATTGAAAACTTAAAAGAAAAGATTTACTAATCAGTCCATTCTTTTAATCTGGAAATCTCTCCCAAAAAACTTTACAAATAAGACTTTATCAAACATTGCAACATTGCAGCATAATGCCTTTGTGCCTTATAATTACATTATGAATCTATTAAAAAAAACAGCCTTCATTACAGGAGTGACAGGACAAGACGGAGCCTATTTAAGTGAATTTTTATTAGAAAAAGGCTATATAGTACACGGATTAAAAAGACGTTCGTCTTCATTTAATACCGATCGAATTGACCATTTATACCAAGATCCTCATATAGAAAACAGAAATTTTATTCTGCATTATGGAGATATGACCGACAGTACAAATTTGACGCGTTTGATTCAGGAAATTCAACCTGATGAAATCTATAATTTGGCTGCTATGAGTCATGTGGCAGTTTCTTTTGAAACTCCTGAATATACAGGAAATGTTGATGCCTTGGGAACTCTGCGACTTTTGGATGCTGTTCGTTTGCTTGGATTAGAAAACAAAACTCGAATCTATCAAGCTTCAACTTCGGAGTTGTATGGAAAAGTACAAGAAGTACCACAGTCAGAAACAACGCCTTTTTATCCAAGATCACCTTATGCAGTAGCCAAAATGTACGCTTACTGGATCACGGTAAATTACAGAGAAGCTTACGGAATGTACGCCTGCAATGGTATTTTGTTCAATCATGAATCTCCTATTCGTGGAGAAACTTTTGTAACACGTAAAATTACCAGAGCAACTTCAAGAATTGCGTTGGGATTGCAGGATAAACTTTATTTAGGAAATCTTGATGCCCAAAGAGATTGGGGACATGCCAAAGATTATGTGCGAATGATGTGGATGATTTTGCAGGCAGAAGAAGCTGAAGACTGGGTAATTGCTACAGGAAAAACTACCCCTGTTCGCGAATTTGTCCGAATGAGTTTTGCCGAAGTAGGTATCGAATTAGAGTTTAGAGGCAAAGGTATAGATGAAAAAGGATATATAGCTTCTTGCAGTAATCCAGATTATCAGCTTCCAATTGGGAAAGAAGTATTGGCAGTAGATCCAGAATATTTTAGACCAACAGAAGTAGATTTACTAATAGGCGATCCTACAAAAGCTAAAAAGAAACTAGGCTGGGAATGTCAATATGAGTTATCTGAATTAGTACAGGAAATGATGCAGTCTGATATAAAATTAATGAGAAAAGAGCAGCTTTTAAAAGAATGCGGTTTTTCGATAATGAATTACTTCGAATAACTAACTGGTTTCCAAAAACGAAAATTATTCGCCTCCCAAAAAAGATATTTAAATGAAAATCAAAAATATTTGCTGCTTAGGTGCTGGTTATGTAGGTGGTCCTACAATGTCTGTTATCGCATTGAAATGTCCAGAAATTAAAGTAACTGTTGTCGATTTAAATAAAAGCCGTATTGCGGCATGGAATGATGAAAATTTAGACAATCTTCCTGTGTATGAACCTGGACTTGCAGATGTTGTTCGTGAAGCGAGAGGACGTAATTTGTTTTTTTCTACAGAAGTAGACAGCGCCATCGAAGCTGCAGATATGATTTTTATAGCTGTAAACACACCAACAAAAAATTATGGAGAAGGCAAAGGAATGGCTGCTGACTTAAAATTTGTTGAGTTATGCGCCAGACAAATAGCCAGAATAGCGAAGAACGATAAAATTATAGTCGAAAAATCGACACTTCCGGTTAGAACAGCAGAGACTTTGCAGACTATTCTAGATCATACTGGAAACGGATTTAAATTTGAAGTTCTTTCTAATCCTGAGTTTTTGGCAGAAGGAACAGCAATCAATGATTTATTAAATGCCGACCGTGTTTTAATTGGAGGAAACCAAACAGAAAGCGGTCAAAAAGCTATTCAATCTTTAGTCGATATTTATGCACATTGGCTGTCTCCAGAACAGATTTTAACTACGAATGTTTGGTCTTCAGAATTATCAAAATTAACGGCCAATGCATTTTTAGCACAGAGAATTTCTTCTATTAATGCCTTGTCCGCTTTATGCGAAGTCACAGAAGCAGATGTTGATGAGGTTGCATCTGCAATTGGAACTGACAGTAGAATTGGTTCTAAATTTCTTAAAGCTTCCGTAGGTTTTGGAGGATCTTGTTTTCAAAAAGATATTTTAAACTTAGTCTATTTGTGCCGCTATTTTAATTTGCCAGAAGTAGCCAATTATTGGGAGCAGATAATTATCCTAAATGATTACCAAAAATATCGTTTTGCAAAAAAAATTATTACCTCTCTTTTTAATACAGTCAGCGGTAAAAAAATAACATTTTTAGGTTGGGCATTTAAAAAAGATACCAATGACACCCGTGAATCGGCGGCGATCTATGTAGCGGAACATCTTATTGAAGATGGAGCAGAAATTCATGTGTATGATCCTAAAGTTTCTGAAGCAAAAGTCAAAGACGATATGCGCTATTTATGGGAATTAAAAGGACTCACAGAACAAAAAATCGATTTAAAACTCAAGCAGATTTTTGTTTACCAATCACCAATTGAAGCGCTCCATCAGGCGCATGCAGTTGCTGTTTTAACCGAGTGGGATGAATTTAAAACCTACGATTGGAATTCGATTTACATCAATATGTACAAACCTGCTTTTGTATTTGACGGGCGTAACATTTTAGATACAGAAAAATTAGCCGCAATTGGTTTTCAGATTAAAGGAATTGGGAAAGGTTAAACTTAACAATTGTAAAAAAGAATCTATTTTTTAATCTTTTTATTTCTATTTCTTGAAAAATATTTTGATAAAGCTCAAACAACACCCTAAGTATGATACTGTTATCAATTGGGGCAAATTAATTTCAATTACAGGAAGTGCGCAAATTCTGATACAGGCTTTAGGATTTGCTTCTGGAATTTTAATAATTCGATTGTTGTCTGTTCAGGAATATGCTTTTTATACTTTGGCCAATACCATGCTCGGGACAATGACTGTTCTTGCTGATGGAGGAATAATTACCGGAGTAATGGCACAGGGCGGAAAAGTGTGGGAGAATAAAGAAAAAATGGGTGCCGTTTTGGCAACAGGTTTAGATTTAAGGAAAAAATTTGCAGTAGCAAGCTTATTAGTTTCCGTACCAATCTTATTTTATTTATTACTGCACAATGGAGCCAGCTGGATTGCAGCAATTTTCATTGTAATAGCTTTGATTCCTGCTTTTTATGCAGCTTTGTCCGACTCGTTATTAGAAATTATTCCGAAATTGAATCAGACGATTTTGCCTTTGCAGAAAAATCAAGTCGGCGTGGGAATTGTGAGGTTAATACTTTCGGCATTAACCATGTTTATTTTTCCATTTTCTTTTGTAGCCATTTTGGCGGCAGGAATACCTAGAATCTGGGGAAATATTGGTTTACGAAAAATTGTGTACAGCATGGCTGCCAAAGATCAACAGCCAGATTTGAAAGTAAAAAAGGAAATATTAAGCTTAGTCAAACGCATTTTACCAACCTCAATTTATTACTGTCTTTCGGGTCAGATTACAATTTGGCTGATTTCAGTTTTTGGTAACACAACTTCATTGGCACAATTGGGAGCCTTAGGCAGATTGAGCGTAATGCTAACAATTTTTAATGTAATTATTGCAACATTAATAGTGCCGCGATTTGCCAAATTGGCGACGAAAAAATACCTTTTATTGACACGCTTTTTTCAAATAATGGGATTTTTGGCGGTTTTACTAAGTTTAATTGTGCTGGCGGTTTATTTATTTCCCGCTCCAATTTTATGGCTTCTAGGAGATGCTTATGAAGGATTATCGTTTGAATTATTATTAAGCATTATCAGCAGCTGTATTGGATTATTCAGCGGAATCGTTTTTAATTTATATAGTTCACGAGGCTGGGCGATGTCGCCAATAGCGGTAATTTTAATCAATTTAATTGCCATTATTGGTTTTGCAAGTCTGCTGGATTTGAGCAATTTGAGAGGAGTTTTATATTTTAATATAGCTTTAGGATTAGTATCCGTCGTCCAAACTGTTCTGTTTTGTTTGTATCATATTCTTCTACTAAAAAATCAAGAATATGAAGATGTCTCATAAGTCATCATTGTAAATAATAAAAGCCTGTAAATGAATTTAGACAGGAGTACTGCACGTTTTATAAAAAAAGAACATAATAAGATATGATTTCAGCTGTTTGCACCTTATTTGAGGGACATTACCATTATGGAGTTGCTACCCTTTCTAATTCGTTATACATAAAAGGGTTTCGTGGAACTGTTTATGTAGGTTATCGAGGATCATTGCCAGATTGGGTTTCAAAAGACAAAAAAGAACACATTGGTAAATGGAAGGACGCAATTACCGTAAGTCCTGTTGACGGCATTCAACTCGTTTTTTTGCAGCTCGTTACGAGCTACAGTCTTACGAATTACAAACCAGATTTTATGCTGGAACTATGGGAAGGACCTGCAAAAGATGCAGATGCGCTATTTTATTTTGATCCAGATATTGTTGTTGTTGATTCGTGGACATGCTTTGAACAATGGGTTCAATGCGGTGTGGCCGTTTGCGAAGACATTAATTCGCCTTTACAAGAATTTCATCCGCGCAGACAAGGATGGAGAGACTATTTTAAAAATTATAATATTGATTTACAGTTTAAAAACCAGATTTATGTAAACGGCGGTTTTGTTGGACTCAGTAAAAAAAATATTTCTTTTTTAACGTTGTGGATTAAACTTCAAGAGCGAATGGGCGACGCAATAGGCGGACTAGATAAATCGATATTTCTAAATCAGGTGCATAATTCAACCATATTAAGAAGGGAAGGATTTCAGTTTTTTGATAAATCAGATCAAGATGCTTTAAACGCAACTATCGAAGCCTATCATGGTAAGATCAGTTACATTGGAAAAGACGGAATGGGTTTTATTCCCGGAGAAGCAACCATGATTCATGCATTAGGAAGTTCAAAACCTTGGAGAATAAATCACTTTGCAAGATTTTTTAAAGGGAGAATACCAAGAAAAGAAGATGTAGTATACTGGGAATATTCTAAAAGTCCAATTTTAGCGCACTCGAGAAGAGAAATTAGAAAAAAACAAATAGCTATTAAAATCAGCAAGTTCTTAGGGAGGTTTTATAGAGTTTAATCTAAAAAAGGATAATAAATTATGATTCCAAAAACAATTCATATATGCTGGTTTAGCGGAGAAGAATATACTCCATTTATAAAAGAATGTATTGAAACTTGGAAAATTCATTTGCCAGAATTTAATATCCGTTTGTGGGACAAGGATAGTTTTGATTTTGATTCGATACCTTTTGTAAAAGAGGCATTGCTGGCCAAAAAATGGGCTTTCGCGGCAGATTACATTCGTCTATATGCCTTATATACTGAGGGCGGACTATATCTAGATTCAGATGTTCGAATACTTAAACCCTTTAAAGAAGAATGGTTTGATTATGGGTTTTTTAGTGCCCATGAAATACATCCTGGATTGTTTGAAGAAGATGGGGGAATGCAGCGTTTAAATTCTTCCTTCCTGCCTAAAACTGCCGGAAAACCAATAATGGGTTTTGCTATTCAAGGTGCCATTTTTGCTTCAGTACCCAAACATCCTTACATTAAAGATTGTTTAGACCAATACAAGAATCTACAATTATTTGCTGATGACGGAACCATCGATTTAAAAAAAGTAATAATAGGTTCTGTAATAACCCCAGTCGCCGAAAAATACGGATATACCTATCAAGACAAAGAACAAATCTTAAAAGAGAATATGCTCATTCTCCCATCCAATATATTAGTAGGAAACTCAATTTATTTAGATAAAGAATCGTACGCTATCCATCTAATTAATGGAAGCTGGAGAGGAAAAAAAGGAATTGAAAAATTTATGCATTTAGTGCGAAATCATTATCCTCGAATATTCCCAGTTGTCAACTTTATTGATAAAGGTTTTAAGAAAACTTCCCGTACCTCCAAACATATAAAAAAAGTATCCTACAACACCATCAAGACATTGATCAAGATCGTTTCCTGACTTGTAAGTAAGGAAATTATTAAACCTGATGATTCTATAATTCATAATTAAAATCAAAAAATGGATATTCTCTTCATTTGCGGTTCTGCCGAAATTGGCAATGACGGCGTAGGCGATTATACTCGCCGTTTATGCGGCATGCTGATACGATCTGGCCATCAAGCTCAGATTTTAGCCTTATGCGATCAGCAGATTACTTTTTTTACTACTGAAAATCAAATTGCAGAACAAACTCCAGTTACAGTTCATAGAATTCCTGTAATCGCAGATCATAATGAGCGCTTAGTTTTACTGCAAAGTGTTATAAAAGATTTAGAACCCGATTGGATTTCTTTACAATATGTACCGTACAGTTTTAATCCGAAAGGATTACCATTTTGGCTGCCTTCTTATTTAAAAAAAATAAGAGGAAATCATAAGTGGCATATTATGTTTCATGAGTTGTGGTTAGGAATAGATTCAGAATCTTCAATCAGGCACAAAGTTATTGGCAAATTGCAACAGGTAATAGCCAAGAAAATAGTTCATAATACTAAAACGCATTCGATTAATACCCAAAATAAATTATACCAATTCTTTCTTCAATCACAAAATATTACAGCAGAAGTACTGCCAATTTGCGGCAACATACCGCTGACAGCTGTGAAAAAAGAAACGCAGGAATTTACACAGTTTGTTTTGTTTGGTACGATTCATAACGGAGCTCCTTTTAAAGATTTTGTTGATGATTTGATGAAAACTTCAAATACATTTAGTAAGCCTCTAAAATTTGTTTTTATTGGGAACAATGGTCCTCAGCTAACGAACTGCACCAAGATATTACAAAATTATAATATAGAGTATGAAGTTCTAGGAATACAAGCTGAAAATGTAATATCGCAAGTACTCTTAGACAGTGATTTTGGAATTTCAACAACACCTTATTTCCAGACAGAAAAAAGCGGCGTTTATGCAGCCTACAAAGAACATCAAATAAATACGATTTGTGTTTCTAGAAACTGGACACCAACTCAAGGACAATATACTATACCGCAAATCATTAAGTACGAAAAAAATAATTTGAATATAGTTCCAATGAATCTTGAGGTTTCTGATTTAAACGGCATGGCATCACAATTTATTAATTCAATTTCTATATCATGAAAGTGCTGGTCTCACATCCGACCTTAAATGCAAATTCAAAAAATTTGATCAATGGGTTATTAAAAGAGCAGCAGCTTTTTAAATTATTTACCTCAATTGCAATATTTCCGGGTCAATTATTATATAAGTTAGGCAATAATCCGAAGTTAAAAGATTTAAAAAGAAGAAGTTTAGATACAGCCTGGCAGCCTTATACACGTTCAAAATCTTTTTTTGAGTTTGGACGTCTGCTGACTTCAAAATTCAAATTAGACTTTTTAATCACACACGAAAAAGGATTTTTCTGTATTGACAGAATTTATCAAAAACACGATAATTGGGTAGCCAATACTTTAGCGAAAGCCAAAAAACAAGGATTATCTGGCGTTTATGCTTATGAAGATGGAGCACTTTCAACTTTTATAGAAGCAAAACAATTAGGACTTTATTGTATTTACGACCTTCCTATTGGGTATTGGAAAAGTTCTCGATCATTAATGCAAAAGGAATTTATTATTAATCCAGACTGGTCAAGTACACTTACAGGTTTTAATGACTCTTTAAAAAAACTAAATAAAAAAGATCAAGAACTGGCTTTAGCAGACATCATTTTTGTAGCCAGCAGTTTTACCAAAAAAACGCTGGAAGAATATTCTGGAGACTTAGCAGAAATAAAAGTGATTCCGTATGGATTTCCAGAAGTTACAGCAGAAAAGAAATATCCGCCGCTTGTTAATAGAAAGCTTAAAGTGCTATTTATAGGAGGCTTATCACAGAGAAAAGGACTTTCTTATTTGTTTGAAGCTGTGGAAGGATTGCAAGACAAAGTAGAGTTGACAATTGTAGGACAAAAAGCTGTACCGAATTGTAATGCACTCAACCGAGAATTAGAAAAACACAAATGGATTCCGTCCTTATCTCATGATCAAGTGCTGGCCTGTATGAGAGAACACGATGTATTTGTATTTCCTTCTCTTTTTGAAGGTTTTGGATTAGTAATTACAGAAGCAATGTCGCAGGGAATTCCAGTAATTACAACCGATCGCACAGCAGGACCAGATTTAATAAAAGACGGCGAAGACGGCTGGATTGTACCAGCAGGCTCTTCAAAAGCATTAAAAGAAGTAATTTCTAAAATACTAGAGAAACCTGAATTAGTAGAACAATTTGGGATCGCAGCACAAAATAAAGCGAAGACCAGACCTTGGTCGGTATATGGAAAAGAAATGGCGGAGGCGCTTTCTTCCTTGAGTTTTATAAAAAATTGGGATAAATGGATATAACAAACGAAATAGCAGCACCAAATTACAAATCTATAAAAATAGCGATATGGCTTTATTTTTTACTATGGATTTTTGAAGGTGCTTTGCGTAAATGGATTTTGCCAAGTTTGGCAACACCTTTATTAGTAGTGCGTGATCCAATTGCAGTTTACATTATCCTGCGGGCCTTTTATCTGCATGTAAAATTTGTAAACGGCTATGTGGTTTTAAGCAGCATTTTTACGCTTTTAGGATTGGCTGTAACATTGACTTTTGGACATGAAAATCTTTTCGTAGGACTTTACGGCGCAAGAATTATGCTGCTTCATTTTCCTTTGATTTTTATAATTGGAGAAGTTTTTAAAAAAGAAGACATATTGAAATTCGGACGTGTGATGCTGGCAATAAATATTCTGGTAACCTTAATCGTTTATTTTCAATTTATAAGTCCGCAGACTGCATTTATTAATATTGGAGTTGGAGGAGAAGGAAGTGCAGGTTTTTCTGGTTCGATGGGATATTTTCGTCCATCAGGGACATTTTCTTTTACAACGGGATTATCGGCTTATTATATTTTAGTTTCTGTTTTTGTCTTTTATTTTTGGATGTCTAAAGAAGCCTGTTCTAAGATTCTGCTTATTTCGAGCACCATCGCCTTGCTGATTGCTTTGCCTCTTACAGTAAGCAGAACTTCGGTTGGAGGTGTAATATTAGTAGGTTTATTTACTTTTTTAGGTTCCTCTACAAGTGTTAAATCGATAATTAGACTGGCATTTACTGTTGTAGTAATCTTTGTTTTATTTACTGTTTTACAAAAAACGACAACAATTTTTAGTTTAGGAACAGAAGTTTTTATGAGCCGTGTCGAAACCGCAAATACTCAGGGCGGCGGTATGAAAGATTCTTTTTTTACCAGAGCAATATCAGGATTTACCGAGCCAATAGTTTCATTATTAAAAGCACCTTTATTTGTGGGCAATCTCGGAATGGGAACCAATGCTGGTGCACAAATGTTAGTAGGAAAAAGAGATTTCTTAGTTTCTGAAGGAGAATTGAATCGAGTCGGAGGAGAACAAGGACTGATTCTGGGCGGCGGCCTTATTGTTTTAAGATTGGTTTTAGCAATCAGTCTGTTTTTAAAATCAATTAAATTACCAAGTGTATACAAATTACTGCCGGTAACATTTTGCGGAACGGCTTTATTTATGATTACTCAAGGCCAATGGGCACAGCCAAGTATGCTGGGCTGCGCGGTAGTTGCTACAGGTTTATTAGTAGCAAGTATAAATATCAAACCGAAAACCGAATAAATGAAAATTGTTCTTTTTGCACATCCTTCTTTTTTAGATCACCAAAGCATGCCCCGTTATGCTAATATGCTGTTCAACGGAATGACAGAAAAGAGACCATGAAGTAGAAATTTGGAGTCCGAAAGCTCGATTTTACAAACTTCCAAGTTCTAAGTCTTTAAAAAAGTGGTTAGGGTATGTAGACCAATACATTATTTTTCCGCTAGAAGTAAGGTTCAAACTGCTGGGAGCTTCAAAAGATACTCTTTTTGTATTTACAGATCAGGCTTTAGGACCTTGGGTTCCTTTGGTAAAAAATAAAAAACATGTAGTGCACTGTCATGATTTTTTAGCCTTGAAATCGGCTTTAGGGAATATTCCTGAAAATCCAACATCATTTTCAGGTAAGAAATATCAAAATTACATTAGAAATGGCTTTTCACAAGGGAAAAATTTTATTTCAATTTCAAAAAAAACACAAGAAGATCTGCACGAGTTACATCAAGGCAAAATTGTGAACTCTGCAGTATGTTACAATGGATTAAATCGTGCATTTCATCCGTTATCTCCAATTGAATCCCGCAATTTATTGAAAGCTAAATTAAATATAGAATTGACAGATGGATATATTATGCATATTGGTGGAAATCAATATTATAAAAACAGAAAAGGCGTAATAGAAATATATGATTTCTGGCGCGGAATAAGTAAAAAAAAGATTCCGCTGCTTTTAATAGGCTCAGAACCTTCAGAGGAATTGTCTGATTTACATCAAAAATCACCTTATAAAGAAGATATTCATTTTGTTAGTAATTTATCTGATGAATATATTAACAATGCATATTCTGGGGCTGTTTGTCTTTTGTTTCCTTCTCTTGACGAAGGTTTTGGATGGCCTATAATCGAAGCAATGGCTTCGGATTGTCCAGTCATAACCACTAACAGATCTCCTATGAACGAAGTGGGCGGACCAGCAGCTTTTTATATTGACAAAAGACCTAATGATGAATTGCATTTAAAAAAATGGAAAGAAGATTCGGCAAAAATTTTAGAAAGATTGATTACTCTGGATACACTTCAAATGAAGGAATTGATAGAGAAATCATTAAAACAATCTCAAAAATTTACCACCGAACATTCTTTAAATGCTATTGAAGTTGTTTATAAAGAAATTAATCAAATTGTATGAAAGTAATTCACTATATAGCCAGTATCGATAAAAGCGGCGGCGGCACTACAGAATATATGCGTTTGTTAAGCAAAGCATTAAAAAACGATACTTCGTTTAGCATCGCTACAGGAATGTCCAAAGATCCTATTTCTATCGAGGGAGTTTCAATTAAATTTTTCAATAACAGTTTATTACGCTGGTTTTCTTTGGCAAATGAGTACCGCATTTTTCTTGAAAACGAAAAACCAGATATTGTACACATCAACGGAATTTGGAGCCCTCAAAACTGGATCTTTCAAAAAACAGCTCAAAAATTGGGAATCAAAGTAATCGTTTCTCCTCACGGAATGCTGGAGCCTTGGATTCTGGCTCATAATCCGCTGAAAAAAAGAATAGCTCTTTTTTTATATCAAAAACATGCCATAAATAAATCGGTTTGCCTTCACGCAACCGCTGATATGGAAGCTGAAAATATTAAAGCATTAGGGTTTAAAAATCCAATTCATATTATTCCAAACGGCATTTATTTAAGAGATGTCAAAAAAATCAAGGAAAAATATGGAACCAAAAAGATGATATTCATGTCAAGAATTCATCCTAAAAAAGGTGTAGAATTACTGATAGATGCTTGGAGAACAAGTAATACAGAAGACTGGACGCTAGAAATTGCAGGTACTGGTGAAGAAGAATACGTAACAAACTTAATTAAGAGCGTCGAGGATTTAAAAAATGTCCGTTTTGTAGGGGCAAAATACGGAGAAGACAAATGGGATTTTTTACGATCTGCAGATGTAATGGTTCTTCCAACTCACAGCGAAAATTTCGGAATTGTTGTCGCCGAAGCACTGGCAGTAGCCGTTCCAGTAATAACAACGCACGGTACGCCGTGGGAAGATTTGGAAATACACAAATGCGGGTGGTGGATTGATTTATCGGTTACAAATTTAGAAAAGACTTTGCTTAAAGTTTTTAATTCTTCAAACATGCTCTTAGAAATGATGGGAAAACATGGCAGAGAATTAATAATAGATAAATACGACATAAAAACAGTAGGAAAGAAAATGGTCGAATTATATAAAACTATGTAAGGCAATGAAAATAACAATAGTTCAAGGCGCTTTTTTCCCCGTTCCGCCATTATTGGGCGGTGCTGTAGAAAAAATGTGGTACGGTTTGGCAAAAGAATTTGTTAATCAAGGTCATGAGGTAAATTACATATCAAAATCGTACGAAGGATTTTTAAATGTTGAAAGCGAAGGCGGAATCAATCACGTTAGGGTTAAAGGTTACAAAGTTCCCTCTTCTGGAATTATTCTTAAAATTTTAGATCTCTTTTACACTTTAAAAGCCGTTCGCAAAATAGCAAATAATACAGATGTAATTATTTCTAATACTTTTTGGCTGCCGATTCTCTTACCATCGAATCAAAAGAAAAAATGTATGATTGATGTGTCTAGAATGCCTAAAGGGCAAATGAGATTTTATACCAAAAATTCCAGATTACGTGCAAATTCAACCCCAGTTGCAAAAGCAATAAAAGACGAAATCAAAAAAGAGTATTTTGATAAAGTGGTAATGATACCTAATACACTGCCTTTTAGAAATACAAAAGCTGTTGATTTTTCAAAAAAGGAAAAAATAATACTATACACAGGGCGAATTCATCCTGAAAAAGGTTTAGATATTTTAATTAAATCTTTTGCCTCTTTAGACACAAACGACTGGAGGCTGCTTATTGTAGGACCTTATTCTACAGAAACCGGAGGAGGCGGAGAAGCTTATTTAGAAGAACTAAAACAGCTGGCAAAAGACAGTAATGTGAGATTTCTGGAACCTATTTTTGATATGGACAAATTAAACGAAATGTACTCCAAAGCTTCCGTATTTGTCTATCCTTCAGTAGCAGAAAAAGGCGAAACATTTGGAGTCTCCCCATTAGAAGCCATGAGCTGGGGCTGTGCAACAATAGTTTCCAATTTAGATTGTTTCAAAGATTTTTTAATTCATAATAAAAACGGTTTGTGTTTCGATCATCGTGTGGAGAAAAGAGTTGAAATTTTGAATCAATACCTTAAAGATTTAATCAATAACCCGTCACAGCTAAATGATTTAGCAAGAGCAGGCTTAAAGGTAAACGAGACTCATTCTAACGAAAAATTAGCCGTTGAGTTCTTAAACGAATTTGAGTCTATGAAAATCAAATAATAACAATAATGGAACAAGAATACTCACAAAATTCGCCTTACGATTCACCATGGTCGGTAACGCAGCGAATTAAAATGATAGTTTGGGAATATGTTTGGTTATTATTTTGTGTCTGGACTCCAAAACCGGCTAATGCCTGGAGATTATTTTGGCTCAAATTATTTGGCTGTAAAATTTACGGAAAACCATTTGTGCACCAAAGAGCGAGAATTCAAATTCCGTGGAATCTAATTCTTCACGATCATGCTTGTCTGGGAGATCGCGCCAACGCCTACACGCTTGGCATTGTAGAAATATTTGAGCACGCCACAGTAGGGCAGGAAGTGTATTTGTGTACTGGAACCCACGCTTTTGATAATCCGTCAATGAATTTGATTACCAAAAAAATAACAATTCATAAAGGAGTTTTTATAGGAGCACGAGCACTTATAATGCCTGGCGTAACAGTTGGCGAAAATGCAATTGTAGGCGCAGGAAGTTTAGTAACCAAAAATGTCGAGAAAAATACTATCGTAGCAGGAAATCCTGCCAAATTAATAAAATCTAGAAGCTTTGAATAAAATTCCAATTTCCGTAATCGTTTCTGTTAAGAACGAAGCTCAAAATTTACCCTCATGTCTGGGCAAATTAAAGCGATTTTCTCAAGTAATTGTAGTAGATTCAGGTAGCACCGATGATACTATAGATATAGCAAAAGCTATGGGAGCCGAAGTATTGCAATTTCAATGGAATGGTAAATTCCCAAAAAAAAGAAATTGGGCACTTCAAAATGCAAACCTTCTCAACGAATGGATTTTGTTTTTAGATGCTGACGAATTTGTAACCGAAGAATTTGTGAACGAAGTAGAAACTAAAACCCAAGATCCTGCTTATAATGGTTTTACCATTCAATTTGAAAACTATTTTATGGGCAGAAAACTGAGATATGGTTATGGATTTAAAAAATCGGCACTTTTTAAAAAATCAAAAGGAGCCTACGAAAAAATCGATGAAGATTTATGGAGCCATTTGGATATGGAAGTGCATGAACATCCTATTATAGAAGGCAAAGTTGGTATTATTGATGCCAAAGTTATCCATAAAGATTTCAAAAATCTAGAACATTACATTGACAAACACAATGCTTACTCGACTTGGGAAGCACAAAGGTATTTACAGCTTAAACAATCTAAGAACACTCTTTTATCCTTAAATCAAAAAATTAAATACGGACTCCTCAATACAGGATTACTTCCTGTTGTTTATTTTTTTGGTGCTTACTTTTTAAAATTAGGTTTTTTAGACGGAAAAGAAGGGTTTTATCTGGCACGTTTTAAGTCACATTACTTTTTTCAAATTCAGACAAAAATTGATTTAATCAAAAATAAATAGAATATATGAAAAGAATACTGATAACTGGAGGAGCTGGATTTGTAGGTTCACATTTATGTAAAAGATTATTGAATGAAGGAAACGAAGTAATTTGCTTGGACAATTATTTTACTGGAGCAAAATCTAACATTATTGAGCTGTTGGATAATCCGTATTTTGAAATGGTGCGACATGATATTACAGAACCGTATTATGCTGAGGTTGATGAAATTTACAATCTTGCCTGTCCTGCATCTCCTGTACATTACCAATACAATCCCATTAAAACCATAAAAACGTCTGTAATGGGAGCAATTAATGTACTTGGATTAGCCAAACGCATTAATGCTAAAGTATTGCAGGCCAGTACAAGTGAAGTATATGGAGATCCGCTTGTGCATCCTCAAACCGAAAATTATTGGGGACATGTCAACCCAATTGGGATTCGTTCCTGCTATGACGAAGGAAAACGCTGCGCCGAAACCTTATTTATGGATTATCACAATCAAAATAAAGTAGCGATTAAAATTATTCGAATTTTTAATACCTACGGACCCAATATGAATCCTGCAGATGGGAGAGTGGTTTCCAATTTTATTGTACAAGCATTACAGGGAAAAGACATTACAATTTTTGGAGATGGACTGCAAACCCGCTCTTTTCAATATGTTGATGATTTAGTCGAAGGCATGATTAGAATGATGGGTTCTGCTCCTGAATTTTTAGGACCTGTAAATTTAGGGAACCCAAATGAGTTTACGATGCTGGAACTGGCTCAGGCAATTATTGACTTGACAGATTCTAAATCAAAAATAATTCATCTCGAACTTCCGCAAGACGATCCAAAACAAAGACAGCCGGATATTTCTCTGGCAAAAAATAAACTTAATAATTGGGAACCTAAAATCCAGCTTAGAGAAGGTTTGGTTTCTACAATTAACTATTTTGACAAGCTATTGTT
Source organism: Flavobacterium sp. SORGH_AS_0622 (assembly GCF_030818825.1). NCBI lineage: Bacteria > Pseudomonadati > Bacteroidota > Flavobacteriia > Flavobacteriales > Flavobacteriaceae > Flavobacterium > Flavobacterium sp. SORGH_AS_0622. The sequence goes on along the minus strand of NZ_JAUTAX010000001.1, from coordinate 3,609,315 downwards.
AAATCAACAAACAGCTTCTTCTGTTTTTTACTAAAAACATAAATTATCGCTGCTAATTTCTTCCCTAAATTTCCTGATTAAGGACATATATCGCTCATTTCTAAGACCTAAACTTCATTTTTTTGGGTTTTAACGAGGATTACGGTGCTTCGTCGAGAACTTTTTTTAGTAGTATTCTTTTGTTTTAGCTTTACCTTATAATTATGAAAGATTTTCACCTTAAAATATAATTATTATGAGAATTACCATAATCACAGTTTGTTACAATCGTAAAAATACAATCGAAAAAGCGATTAAAAGTGTATTGTCTCAAAATTATCATGATGTAGAATATATAATCGTTGATGGGAACTCTACAGACGGAACCAAAGAAATTATTTCCTCTTATAGTGATAAAATAACTCAGTTCATTTCTGAACCAGATAAAGGAATGTATGATGCCATAAATAAAGGACTTAAACTGGCAACAGGAGACGTTATTGGATTGATGCATTCTGATGATGAATTTTATGATAAAAAGGCTCTAACCAGAATTGCAGCTCGTTTTGAATATGAACCAAACATCGACGGCGTTTACGGCGATGGAGTTTATGTTTCGAATGATATGCAGGAACGATTAATTAGAGACCGAATAGGAGGTGTTTTCAGTATTAAAAAAGTTAAAGAAGGCTGGCTGCCATTGCATCCTACTGTTTATCTAAAGAAAAGTATAATCGATAAACACGGTTTGTACAATCTGGATTTTAAAATTGCTTCAGATACAGAATTCTTACTTCGCTATTTGTACAAATATAAAATTAAGATGAGTTATATCGATTCTTATATCGTTAAGATGAGAATGGGAGGAATGAGCACTAGTTTTAAACGCGCTTTTGAAGTTTTACAAGAAGATTATAAGATTTATAAATTTCATGGTTTAGCAGCAATTGGAACTGTTTTTTTGAAGAAAACAATCGCTTTAAGGCAGTACATCGTTCATTAACAATGATCCATTTGTTTTAAAAGAAGTGTAAGTCATCAGCAGAATTTTGATTCACGAAATTTAGATTAAGAATACTAATATATAATATGATTAACATGAAAAAGATTTCCTTTTCAATAATTTTATTGCTTTTAATGATGCTTCAGTCTTGTACGACCAAGAAACAAATGTTGTATTTGCAAGATTTAGATAAATATGCAAACACGACGATTAATTATACATCTCCTAAAATTCAGCCAAATGATATTTTAAAAATTGATGTTGGTGATCTAAATCCTTTAGTTGCTGCACCCTTTAATATTAATAACGGAACCAATAATTCGCAGACTTCTGTAGAAATGATGAGGTTATCAGGATATTTGGTTAATCCGCAAGGAACGATTATGATGCCGATTTTAAATGAAGTTAAGGTTGGCGGATTAACTCCAGCCAATGTCGAAGTCAAAATAAAAGAACGTCTGATCAGTGAGAATTATTTGGTAAATCCAACCGTTCAGGTAAGAGTCCTCAATAATAAATTTACCATTTTGGGAGAAGTAAATTCTCCAGGTGTTATAGCTTTTAGCGAAGAATCTATAAGCTTACTTGACGCAATCGGACTGGCAAAAGACTTGACTTATTCGGCAATTCGTACAGATATACAACTGATTAGAGAATCAGAAGGAAAACGTTTGGTATATCATATTGACTTGACAACCGCTTCTTGGATGTCGAATCCAAATTTCAGAATCAGACAAAACGATGTTATTGTTGTAACGCCAAATAAACTCAAAGCAAATAGCGGCGGGGTAATCAAAGATCCATTGCAATTAATCGGAATAGTTGCTTCTCTGGCAGCGCTGATTATAGTAATTGCAAAGTAAAATTTACAAGTAAAAAATAGAGTAATAGAATTGCTAATTAATTAAATGGTTATGGATTTTAAAAAAGAATTTTTAAAGTATTTTCAGTATTGGCCTTGGTTTTTACTTAGCTTAATTGTATTTGTAGGTGCTGCTTATATTTTCATAAAAATAACGCCGCCAACATACGAAACTTCGGCTACGATCTTTATTGATAAAAAACAAGAAGACAAAACCAAAATAATTACCATCAGTACAGACAAAAAAAGTAGTGAGGATAATTTAGAAGACGAAATTAGACTGATGACTTCCAATGAGTTTTTGTTGGGTGTAGTAAAGAATTTGAATTTAAATTTCAGCTATTTTGAAAAAGCATACACTGTACAAAATAATTATATAAATGAAGTTCCTTTTGTTTTGATTCCAACAGTTTCTAGAGATTCACTGCCACAAGTTACCTATGAAATTAAAATAGACAAAGAAGGATTTACGGTAACAGATCCAGCTGCAGAAAAAAGTTTCAGAATTAAAGGATATCAAAGCAATGAACCAGTGTATGGACTGCCATTTAAAATTCAATTATCTGCAAAAGCAAAAAAGAATCCAGCCTATTATTTTGAGAATGATTATAAGGTAAAAATTGAACCGACAGATATAGCTTTAAAAAATCTGAAAGAAGCGCTTATTGTTTTATCTGACGAAAAAGCACAAGGAGTAATAGAATTACAACACACAGGTTCAAGTCCAGATCGTTCCAGAAAAATATTAAACGAGATGATCACGTTGCTGGATAAAAATATTGTCATCAACAAGCAAAAAGTATTTAGTAATACGGTTTCTTATTTAAATCAAAGGATAAAAAATTTCACCAAAGAAAAAGATTCTATAGAAAGTGTAAAAGAAAAATACCTGCAAAATAATGATATCGGGGTAATGGACAATTACATCGTTGAAAAAACAGCCGATAGAAGCCAGACAAAAGAGAGTTCTATGCTCAACGAACGTCAAATAACACTTACCAATTTTGCGATTAACGATATTAAACAATCTGGCGTTGCACAAACTTTGGGTACAGGTTATAATTTAGATTCTCCAGCTGTTAATCAGATGCTTGTAAATTACAATGCAAAACTAATGGACAGCCAGCTGATCTTAGAAAGAGCACAAAAAAATAATCCTGCGTATATTAGTTTAATGACCCAGTTAAAGGTTCAAAAACAAGAAATATTAAATACGCTGGAAGGTTATTTAAACTTTCTTATTCAAAATAGTAGAGCAAATAAATCAGAACAAAGTATTGCCGAAGCAAAAGTAAAAAGCATTCCTACAAAAGATAAAGTATTGGGTAATATCAATAGCAATCTTAATATGAAAGAAGAAACTTATGTGGCATTATTGCAAAAGAAAGAAGAAGCAGTTTTAAACGGCGCAATTTTAGAATCAAACCTAAAAACTTTAAATGCTCCTGAAACCAATTATTCGGCAATTTTTCCGCAGCCAAAAGCATTTATGTTAGGAGCTTTTATGTTTGGTTTACTTATTCCTTTCGGGTTCACATATCTTAGATTATTCTTAGATACCAAAATTCACAACGAAGAGGATATTCAAAAGGTAATTGCCGACATTCCAATTTTGGGACATATTCCTAAAATAAATATAAGCGAAAAACTGGATAACACGGCTACTTCTCGTTCGCTGATTGCAGAAGCATCACGAGCCTTAATGTCAAATATATCCTATCTGCTGCCCAGAAATAAGGAAAGTAAAGGAAATGTAATCCTGTTTACGTCATCTATTCAGGGAGAAGGAAAATCGTTCTGTGCTTTTCATAATGCCATAACAATTAGTAATCTCAATAAAAAAGTGCTGCTTATTGGAGTCGATTTAAGAAATCCTCAATTACACGATTATTTTAGTATCAATAGAAACGTATTAGGACTCTCTAATTTCTTAGCTAATAAAGCAGACGACTGGAAAGAATTTTTGCAGAAAGACAATAATTTTTCTACCAACTTAGACGTCTTGTTTGCAGGAGAAACACCGCCAAATCCTTCTCAATTAATAACCAATTCTAATTTTGATTCCTTGATTGAAGAAGCTAGAAAAATTTATGACTACATCATTCTAGATACGGCTCCTGTGCAAATAGTTTCTGATACACTGAATTTTAGTCATTTGGCAGACGTAACAGTCTTTGTAGTAAAATACGATTATACAGATAAAAGCAATTTAGTCCAGGTAAGTAATTTTATTAAAAAAGAACAATTAAAAAATGTCGGAATTGTTATAAACGGCGTAAACATGAAAACGGCATACGGATACGGTTATGGCGTAAGCTACGGCTACCAGTATCAAGAAGCAAAAGTAAAGAAACCTTGGTATAAAAGAAGTCTTGCTGTAAAAGGCGCTTAAGCAATACAAAGCCATTTACTAAAATTAAATAATATAAAATGTTTCATAAAATAGTTCTATTGCTATTGCTCTTTGTTATTGGTGCCGTTTTTTATTTTTCGTGGCTGTCTGATCCTGGTTTTGGGGGAGAAACCTATCTGCCAAGATGGCTTTTGAACTGGAGTAACCATTATTATAATTTGCGTACTGCTGTTCCTTTTTTAGCTGTAGGTTTCTTGTTGGAAATCTATACGGAACAGAGTGAATATAACAGCAAAAATTTGAATTTCATACAAAATATTGGGATCGCAACAATAATAGTATGTATAGCTGAGGGAGGACAGTTTTTGATCCAGAGAAGAAGCCCCGATTTGATGGATATTTTTTATGGAATCGTTGGAAGTTTAATAGGAGCATTGTGTTACAATTTATTGAAAAAGATAAGAAATGCGAAACAGACATAAATTTACTTTCATAATGTGCTGCGCCATTGTAGATATGATTGCGATGGTTTTAGGGACTATGATATTTTTGAATTTTGCAACTGAAGAAAATATTGGTTGGAATGGATTATTTCTAAATAAAATGATTCCGATTACAATTTTAAGCTGGTTGTTTTCAGTTACTTATTTTCAATTGTATCGAGTAGACGTTCTTTTTAGTTTAGATGAATTTTTTAGAAACAGCTGGCGTGCTTTCTTTACACAAAGAATATTATGGCACAGTTATATTTTCATTTTTCAGGATGACGTTTTGTACTTCTTTGGAAGCAAGGCAAATTTAATACAGTTGAGTTTTTTACTGTCTTACTTTTTGTTTTCCAGAATTTTGTTTACAGTAGTTATAGGAAAAATAAAAGGCTGGGTTTTTAAGCAATATACAGTTGCAATATGGGGCTTTAATAAAACAAGTATCGAATTGGCTTCTCATTTAGAAAACAATTCATTCTTCATAAATTTTGTGGGTATTCTTAACGAAAATTCGTCTGTAGAATACACAAGTAATGAAGATTTTTCCTTGGCACTTTGCGACGCCATTCATAATGCATCTGAAAATAATATAAATGAATTGTACATAGTTACTAAACCTGATTTTATTTCAGATTTGAATTATTTCTTTGAGCTTGGTGACAAGCATTGTATGCGTTTGAAATTTGTACCCGATTTTTCATCAATTTCAAAAAAACACTTTAACTCAACTCATTTAAAATAATTTTCATGTTATCAAGCCCCGTTTTGAGCCTTTACAAAATGCTTATAATAGATTAGCAAAAAGAATATTTGATCTAGCTTTCAGTATTTTGGTTATTGTTTTCATCTTGTCCTGGCTGTATCCTTTGTTAGCTTTTTTAATTAAAAAACAAAGTAAAGGACCAGTTTTATTCAAACAAATGCGAACGGGTAAAAAGAACCAGCATTTTTGGTGTTATAAATTCCGAAGCATGTATGTCAATATGGGAGACGAAACCCAGCAGGCACAAAAAGGAGACAGCAGAGTAACGCCAATAGGAAAATTTATCCGCCGTACCAGTTTAGACGAAATGCCGCAGTTCTTTAATGTTTTGATAGGAAATATGAGTGTCGTAGGGCCGCGCCCTCATATGATTAAGCACACATCTGACTATAATGACCATATCAATAATTTTATGGTACGTCATTTTGTTAAACCAGGAATTACAGGTCTGGCCCAAGTTTCGGGCCTTAGAGGCGAAACTAAGAAAGTATCAGATATGAAACGCCGTGTTACAACAGATATTGAATACGTACAGCGCTGGAGTCTGATTAAGGATATCAAAATTTGCTTTCTAACAGTTATTGTAACCTTAAAAGGAGATAAAAATGCTTTTTAAAAATTATAAAATAAATAAACCAAAAAAATAAACTAATAAACTTAAATAGAAGAAATTATGGACATGACTAATTACCTTATTGGTTTACTCACAGGAGTTTCTGTGACAACCTTTTTTATTGGAAAAGAGTGGTATAAATATTATACTAAATACACGATCCAACAAAAGCAATTGGATCGAGTTTTGAAATTAAACGATAAAATTAAAAAACTGAAAAATTACAGTCCGTCTGAAACTCAAAACTTAAATGTTGGAGTCTAATTATTTAGATCTAGATACTTATTATCAAGTGTAAATAAACGATGTCAAAAACTTAAATAATTTTATGATGAAGTTAATAATGAGCTCGATAAAATGTCGAGCTCATCCCTTTTGAAATTACCTCTACGCCTGTTGCTTATTTAAGTTCCTTTTATAGTCCTGACTATTGAGGAATATTTTTCCTTATATGATTCGTGTTCTTAATTCATATAAAAACTTTTAAATCTCCCTTATCTCCAAGATGTTATATATTCTGTTTTCTTTAATGGAAATACCCAATACATCTAACCTTCTTTATACAACTTTAAAAAGCTCCCAAATCCTATTTGAGGCTTAATAGCATTGCGATTGAGCCATTTGCATACATGTTTTTGCTCGTATGTATTCTTCATTCTACAAGTCAGCTAAAAATGAACAGTACTTATTTTGTAAAAACTATATATGATTTTAATTAAAGTCCCGATATGAGAATATAAGGGATTTTCGTGTTTTATGTTGTTGAAGTATAATCTATTATAAATAAGGATAAAAATGCTAAATCTTGAGAGATGATTAAAAAAGAAAAAGTTTTAGTTCGCGATAATAAAGGTATTTTTTTAAAAATGTTCAAAAGAAAGTTCAAGAGTGAATTTGACTTTTCTGAAGATTCCTTCTTGTTGAAAAATGAAAATAAATCGGGAGGTTTTGATCATTCTGTCTTTGTAGTTTATGAATATTCTGAATTAGTAGATTTTTTCGAATTAGACGGAATAAATACAAATTCTATGGTTTGCTTATTTAGTAAACATCTCTATAACAGCTTATCTAGAATAGAAGAGATTAAAGATTTAATTTTAATAGATGCCTCAAAGTCAAAAACAGAAATTTTTGAAGATTTAAAAGTATGCTTTAAAAAGTCTTCATCGTTGCTTCCAAAATTATCTCAGAACAAATTTGTAAAATCAAAAATGGCCAAAAAACAGCTCGAAGTACTACAGAGAGCTTTATATTTTATGATGTAAGTAACTCGAAAATTTATTACGAATGCATAGCTCAGCTGGTTAGAGTCTCCCAACTTCAGTCGGGAACGGTCGGGGGTTCGAATCCTTCTGCGTTCGCAAATAGCCACTCCTTTGAGTGGCTTTTCTTTTTTTTAAATTGATTGAAATTGAAAGCAATTTTTAGAAGATTTATTAAAAGCTTTTTCAGAATAGAAAAGTATATTTGCAGCCTGCGATTTATTCCATTCTTCGCTTCGCAGCAATTATTCTAACAGCCTGATAATGTCACAAAATAAAAAATCTATTTATACGCTTCAATTCATTCTGCTTTGCATGAGCTCGCTTTTGTTCTCGTCAAGTTTTAATATGATAATTCCAGAACTTCCAAGTTATTTAAGTAGTCTAGGAGGAGCAGAATATAAAGGATTAATTATTTCATTATTTACTTTAACAGCAGCAATTTCGAGGCCTTTTAGCGGAAAACTAACCGATAAATGGGGACGCGTTCCTGTAATGGCTGTAGGATCTGTTGTTTGCTTGATCTGCGGGTTTTTATATCCCATCTTAAGTTCAGTTTCTGGATTTTTACTTTTGCGTTTAGTTCATGGTTTTTCAACCGGATTTAAGCCTACTGCGACTTCTGCTTATGTAGCAGATATTATTCCGCAGGAGCGCTGGGGCGAAGCATTAGGTTTGCATGGTTTATGTTTTAGTATTGGTGGTGCTTTAGGACCTGCATTAGGCGGCTGGGTCGTAAATGCTTATGGAATTGATGTTATGTTTTATGGTTCGTCATTTCTTGCCTTTCTTTCTATTGTGATTGTAATGAACATGAAAGAAACTTTAGCAACAAAAGAAAAACTTCATAGATCTATGTTTTATATCGGTCGAAAAGATATTATAGATGTTGGGGCACTTCCTGCAGGAATCATCACTTTCTTTTCTTATACAGCCTATGGTTTAATTTTGACATTGATTCCAGATTGGAGCGAACATTTGGGAGCACAGAATAAAGGAATATTTTTTACAGCCTTTACAGTAGCATCTGTCTTGATAAGATTTGGAGCTGGAAAAGTTTCTGACAGACACGGAAGAACGAATGTCATATTAGCAGGACTAGTGGTAACTGCAATTGCATTATTTGTAATAAGCGAAGGCACTCATATAAATATGCTATTAGCAGGCGCAGCACTTTACGGAATGGGAACTGGAATTTTATCTCCAGCAATAAGTGCATGGACAATCGATTTAAGCAATCCAGAACACCGCGGCAAAGCAGTAGCCACAATGTATATTTCTATGGAAATAGGAATCGGGTTTGGTGCATTGTTAGGAGGAAGCTACTATAGCGATCATATAATGCGAATACCGCAGATTTTCAAAATAGACATCCTAATAATACTAATGGGACTCCTGTATCTTTTGTATTGGAAAAGCAGAAATACTAATAAAAAAATGTTGAAATAAGCAATTTTTAAATTCAGTAAAAATAACGTACATTAGTGTAAAAGCTTACAATAAAGCTCCAACTTTAAATCATAAAAATGTACTTTAAATACCTATTGACTTGTTTCATATTGTTTACAATCACATCCAACTCACAAATTGTAGAAGAGAAAAAAAATTTCCGCGCCGCAGATTCATTGTTAAAAGAACATAGTTTTTCTGTTCATAAGGATAATTATTTTTTAACCGGTATACCGTTGAGCGAACCCATTACACGAAATTCTGCAGATGTAAAATATCAAGTTAGTTTTAAACTCCGACTAAACTCAAAACCTTTATGGGGCGGATTTTTTCCTTATCTAATGTACACTCAAAAAGCATTTTGGGATATTTATGCAAGTTCAAAACCCTTTTCAGAAATTAATTTTAACCCTGGAGTTGCTATCGTTCGTCCGTTTTATTTAAAAGGCGGAAGATTAACGTATGGAACAATTTCGTTGGAACACGAATCAAACGGAAGAGATTCGATCTATTCAAGAACTTGGAATATGCTTGCCTTTTCATTAAAATCACAAGTTTCTCCCAGATGGACAGTTGGAATTAGAGGCTGGATTCCGCTAGTTGATAAAGAAGATAATCCTGGATTAACCAAATATGTCGGTTACGGTGAGGCAAGCGCAACTTATCAGATTCAGCCAGGAAGATGGAGCGCCGACGTTCTTTTTAGAAAAGGAAGCGGACTCATCAATTATGGTTCTCTGCAGACGCAGCTGAACTGGAAACCCTATAAAGACGAAAATTATTACATTACATTGCAATGGTTTGTGGGATATACAGAAAGTTTAATAGATTATCAGGAACATAAAAGCATGCTCCGTTTAGGCTTTACAATCAAACCAGAAAATATGGGAATTTTCTAAATCAAAAAAAACATCATTTTTTAGCAGCATTCCAAAAAAAAACAATTTCGAGACAAAATAAAAAAATAGTTTTAATTTAATTCAGCTTCTATTTTTTTAAGCTGATTAAAACATCTGAAATGTATTTCTGCACCTTCTATATATTGTTCAGGAGTCATTCCGTATAAGTTTAGGTTTGCTAAATCGTCTAGGGTAAGAGATTTATTTCTGAGCAGATCATTAGTAAAATCGATTTGGTATTCTTCTTTTGTGTTGTGTATATCCTGGTTGATCATAATGTTATTTTTCATAAGATTCGGTTAGAAATCTTTTTAAGAAGTTATAAGTTTAATTTTTTCAATTGCCTCTTTATTTTCTGCAGCTACTTCTACCAATGCAAGCAAAATGTCATTTCTTAATATTGCTTTATTTCTTACATTTCTAATCAAAGCTTTACTTGGAGGAGTTTTTCCTTTTTTAAGCAGGCAAGCGATAGTTAAGTCGACGTAGGTAACTGGTAAATGCTTGTCAATAAATTCGTAAGCTTTTAGGTTGTGAGAATTATCTTCTTTAAAATTGCTGTTTTTGATTAATTTTGACATATATTTGCTATTAATAACTTAATCTTTTATAATTTATGTAAATGTAAGAAAAATATTATATTTTAAATAAGTTTTTATGTTAAAAAAAGTATTTTGAGTACATTTTATATTGAATTTAAATAATGATGTATAACGAAAAATTAAGCAAATTCTTTAAAGCTAAAGGATTAAAGCAAAAAGAGGTTGGCGAAATTTTAGGATTTAGCCCAGTAATGATTGGAAGATATTTACATGGTACTGCTAATATTGGATCTGAATTCCTTATTAGTTTAAGTAAAAACTTCCCAGATGTAGATTTGAATGATCTTTTTGCTCCAGAAAAAGAGCAAAATATGGTTAATGAAGACAGGGCGGTTTACGAAAAACATGATATTCTTAATGATTTAGAAGAAATAGAAGATCGTATCCATACCATTAGATTGCGCCTGGCAGAAAAAAAGTTTGAGGAATAGTTTTAAAAAATAATTTTCCGAAAATATCTAACAAAATAACCTGAAAAAAAATTATTGAAACCACTCTAATAGAGTGGTTTTTTTTATTTTACAAAGTTTATAGTTAAATAAATGTGTTATAGTAGATTAAGTTTTTTTTTATTAAATTTGATAGACAATTTCTAGCCAGAATACACATGGAAAAATTAAAACGACCGGTTTATGTCAAACCCGGAACTGATGATTTTTTTAAAAAGATGCGTTTAGAAGTGAATGAAACCGTCTTAAAGAATTCATCTTTATACGTATTAAATGTTGTAAAATCTCTAGGACTTCTAGTTGTTTTCTTTCTATTTTACAGCTGTATTTTACTTTTTGGTAACCAGACCTATTTGCTTTTTCTATTTTATATTTTGTCTGGAATTACTATGATTGTTTTGTTTATAAATGCTTTTCATGATGCAGCGCATGGAGCATTGTTTAGAAAACCGAAACATAACGAATGGTTTTTATATGTTTTAGAACTCTTCGGCAGTAATCACTGGCTCTGGATGCGCCGTCATATCAGCCTGCATCATGCATATCCAAATGTTCCAGATTGGGATGTAGATATCAAACAAAGCGATATAATTAGAATATTTCCCAACAGTCCATTATTTAATTATCATAAATATCAGCATATTTATATGTGGTTTATATATCCATTTTATAGTCTCAACTGGATTTATATACGAGATTTTAAAGACTTTTTTGGTACCAAAGATAATTACGTAAAAAAAGTAGTCGAAAAGATTCCGAGACCAGAAATCTATCGCTTATTTGCGGCCAAGATTATTAATATTGCTTATTTGCTTTTCCTGCCAATGATACTTTTAAAACAGCCTTGGTATATGGTTCTGTTTGCCTGGCTGTCTATGCACATGTGCGGCAGTGCGCTTGGGGTAGTAGCCTTGGTTTCGACTCATGTCGATGAAGATGCTCATTTTCCGAATACAGATGAAGAAGGAAATCTTTCTGATACTTGGGCAGTACATCAAATGATAGTTACCAAAGATTTTAGCACCAATAGTAAACTAGCCAATTTTTTATACGGCGGATTTACACATCACGTTGCACATCATCTTTTTCCAGGTGTTGGGCATACTTATTATCCGTACATCACCCCAATAATAAGACGTTACGCAGAAGAATACAACCTGCCTTATACTTCGTATCCTTTTTATCACGCCGTGCGTTCCCATTTCAGAATGCTCAAAAATAAAGGAGTAAAAGAAAATATTTTAATGACAGGGGAGATTTGATTAAAAATTAAAATAGGCATTAAACACCAACCATTAACAATTAACCATTAACAATTAACAATTTACCATCAACCATCAACCATTAACAATTACCCCTCAACTTCTACATTTTCTTTTTTAACGTTCAAATCTTTCAAAAAGTTATCTTTAATTTCGATTTCAAAATCATCTTCTTTAAAAATAGTTAGCTTAGATTTTTCAAACTTGTAAACATTTATCTTGTTATTTTTTACGTCGATAAAAAGATCATACGAATAGGTACTGCAGTCGTGTTGTTTACATCCCCAGGCATGCAGGATATTTTCCTGTTTTTCAAAAGGCGTTTCTGTATTCCAATATTTTACCATTTGCTCATAATCAGCTCCTAATAGTTTTTTCAGCCTTGGAGCCAGACTGCTTTTAGTTAAAAACTGAGTTCCAATAACGCTTTTATCAACCAAATCATTTAAAGTATCGGATGGATTAATTACGGCCGAATCTGATTGTAAGGCATGTGTTATTATAGAGGTTGAATCTGTTGTAGGAAGACTTTTAACCGTTTCTTTTTTACATGAAATCAATATAAAACTACTTAATAAAACTAGAGAAAAGTATTTGGCTTTGCAATTCATAATAATTGATTTTAGAATTAATAATTTAAATTATAAAGTCATAATAATCTAATATTCATAAAGATATTAAAATAAAGTCTGTTTTGAAAGAGATTTAAAACCATGTAAATTATAAAACATATTATTTTAGTGTAAAGATCAAATTATAAAGGAAGCAGTTTTAAGTTTTTTTGATTAACTTCAATTTTTTAAAATTATAAAGCAATGAATTGTTTTTCAAAACTTTTATGCGTTTTCCTTTTTGGTACCGCATCTTTACAAGCACAAAACGAAGCCTACACAGATATTTCTGAATCACAAATCTCAGATACAACATTTGTCAATCTAAGAGATTACAGTAATGATTTTATCTACGACATGAAATACGCAACCGAAGATAATTTTCTAAAAGCAAAAGTATATGATTGTGCCGAATGTATGCTCCGTTTAAAAACGGTCAAAGCTTTAATTGCGGCCAATACTGATTTTCTAAAAAAAGGCTATAGAATCAAATTATTTGATTGTTACAGACCTTTGGATATCCAAAAGAAAATGTGGGAGATTGTGTCGAATCCAGAATACGTTGCAGATCCAAAAAAAGGCTCCATCCATAATAGAGGAGGAGCCGTAGATATTTCTTTGGTAGATATAAATGGAAAAGAAGTCGATATGGGAACTTCTTTTGACTTTTTCGGAATTCAGGCGAGCCACAATTTCAAACAGCTTTCAAAAGAAATCCTTTCAAAAAGAGCTTATCTGAAAAAAGTTATGATTAAAAACGGCTTTAATTCTTTTGATTCAGAATGGTGGCATTACAATTTAAAAGCGGGTTTAAAAGATAAAGTTGCCAATCAAAAATGGAAATGTGATTAATTATTCTTTAATTAAATATCTGCAATATTAAAATTATATTTTTCATCTTCCCTTGGATCATTTACACTGTCAAATTCTTCAACTTTTTTCAGCGAGAATAAAAAACCATAATTCGGATGTGGATATTTAAGTTCTTTATTTCTTGTAAAACCTGTAATTGATACAAGATATTTTCCAGAGGATAGATTAAATTTTAATCCAGAATATAATGTTTCTCCATCAAGTGTTTGATATGATATTTCTTCTCCTGAAAATTTATTTTTATCAAATTGGTAGAAGCTTCCAGTATCAGTAATCCATAATGAATCTTTGATTTCGATATTGAAATCATCATATTTTAGCTTTTGTAACCATTGATTATCAAATGATTCACCAAGATTTTCTATTTTAATAATATATTCTATCGAGTTTATTGGAGTGAATGGCAACCATATTCCTTTTTTAAGCAAGGCTAAATATCTGTCATGATTATCTTGAAAGTTTTTTAAAAGTTTTTTTGATTTTATTTTTTCATTTTTCAAAAAATCTTCCAAGATATCTATTGAAAATAAACATATTCCATAGCTTGAGATATTTAAACTTTTATCTATCGCCTTTTTCATAATTAATCATGTTGTTATTTTTACATGCTAACTTTAAAATTAAGGTTTTATTGCTAAATAATTATTTTGGATTATTCAACACATCGAATGTTATCCATAAAATAAGTATTTGGATGGAAAACTTTACCATTCATTTCAGATGTTAATTCAGACTTTACAATGTAATCTTCAATGTTGGTTAAGTATTTAATTCGCATTAAGGTTACAGGAGATTTTTTCAGCTCTTCGTAATTGTCTTTCATAAAAAGAAAAATACCAGTATTAACACGATTGTCAAAACCTTTTTCGTCACGGATAAGAGTTCCGCAATTTTCTTGGTTGATATGCATTAGCGAAACAATTTTTCCGTTTTGCAGCTGTAAAAATATTTTAGAATTTTTGTCAAAACAATTCGCTTTGATAAATTCTTTACTCTTTTGAATTAACTGCACATTTAGAGTTGGTAGTCCGTCTGTTTGAGCAAGCGAAAAAAAGATGTAATTAGAAGTTCCTCCAAAATTTTTCTCGTTTACTAAATATTCGTTGGTGATTTTATAAGAACCAATAGAATCGGTAACGTTGGTACTATATTCACATGGTTTTTGGGCAAAAGCGGTAAGGGTTAATAGAAAAATGGTTAAAGTAAATAGTTGTTTCATTGTTTAGATTATTTTGCTGCAAATTAAAACTATTTTGTTATCTTTTACATCGGTTGTAAAAAAACAATACAAATTCCCGCCATTTTTTATTTTCCATTTTTTTCTAATGTTTTCAACCGTTTCTGGAAAATTACGCGTTGTGATATTCGCCTGCTGATTCGCAAGTTCATTTTTCATTTCGTTTTTATTGTACGGAATCACTTTTTGGATTTCAAATCTTCTTCCTGGAAAATCAATTAAGTTCTCTGAAGTATACAAATGGGAATGTTTATGCAGTTTGTTAATTTGAAAAACAGCACTTACTTCATCAAAACCTCCAGATTTCATAATAGCCGAATTGGGTTCGTAAAGATATTTCTGCGGAAAATCATAAATAGAAAAAGATATTTCGCCGAAAACAAACTCAAAAGTTTCGGTTGTCTCTTTTAAAATATTCGCAGTCTTTAATTTTATTTCACCCGAATAATTTTTGTGAATTTCAAATAGTAATTCTTTAACCTCATTCTCCAGCGCAATGACATGAATGTTTTTTACATTTTTCAATTCAGACAATCCAGCCGAAATATCCAGCAAAGGCGCAGTTTTAATTAAAATAGAATCTGCTTTTTCGAAATAAAAATCAAGTAATTCGGGAACATTTGGCAGACAGTCTTTCAGCATAAAAACTTTGCCTTTCGCATCATTTCTTCGCGAAGGATCTATGTAAATCCAATCATATTTTTGATCGGATTTTTCTAATAAATGAATGGAATCGCCAGCATAAAAAGTACAGTTTTTAATCTCTAACTGATTGAAATTATGTTTTACAATTTCAGATAAATCTTCATTGATTTCGCAGTGCGTTACAGCTATAAATTTCTTAGAAAAATAATAATCATCAACACCAAAACCGCCTGTAAGATCAATTAAAGTTTCACCAGAAATTAAATCAGCTTTGTAAGCAGCTGTTTTTTCTGAAGAAGTCTGTTCTACAGAAATTTTGCTAGGATAAATAATATTTGCAGCCGAAAACCAAGTCGGAAGTTTATCTTTTGCTTTAGAACGCGCTTCGATTTGGTTTAAAATTAAAATCCAGTCTGCTTCTGGAAATGGATTTTTCTGAAGGGCTAGTTTCGTTAAGTCTGCACCAGTATTTTGAATTATAAATTCCTGAATATCTGGATGCAAAATAGAAGTGTTCAAAGCTAAATTCTTTCGGTTAATACGGAGACAATTTTATTGTTAGGAAAAAATTCTTTTAAGATTACTTTAATCATTGTAAAAACCGGAACCGCGATGATCATACCAACAATTCCAAATGTAATACCGCTAATTAAAATAATTAAAAATATTTCTAACGGGTGCGAATTTACACTTTTTGACGAAATTATTGGCTGGCTGATATTATTGTCAATAGCCTGAACGACTAAAAATCCTATTATTACATAGATTGTAGTCGGCAGAATTTCCGATTGAAAATCTTGTCCGATCATGCTGATCATGGTTAAGATTCCAGCCAAAGTAGTTCCTATAATCGGTCCCAAATATGGAATTATATTTAATATCGCACACAAAAAAGCAATTACAAATGCATTTTTATTTCCGAATATGAGTAATACAATAAGGTAAAGAATAAATACCACTATTAATTGCAATAGTAAACCAATAAAATAGCGGGTCAATAGATGATTTATTTTGGTGATTGAGTTTATAATCTTGTCTTCATTTGAATCTGGAAGTATTCTTCTCGCTTGATCTTTAAAAACGGTTTGATCTTTAATAAAAAAGAAAGTAATAAAAAACACTGATACCAATCCCATTCCCATATTGGCCATGAAATTAAGTATTGAATTAAGAAATCCTGTAAAATAGCTGAAATCCAATACGGAAGTAAGTTTAGAATCCTTTATAACTTTATTTAAATCAATATGCTGGACATTAAAATATTCCTCAAGATGTCTTTCTGTTTCCATAAATTTTGTCTGAAGATGCGCTGTATCTAAAAGCGCTAAATTGTTGGCCTGAGAAATAATTAACGGAACAAACAATAATATGAAGCCTGCAATTAAAAAAACAAAAAGAATGATCGTTGTTGTAGCAGCTAAAGAATTGCTGAATTTTAATTTATTCTTTAAAAATAAAACCAACGGATTCGAAATTAAGCATAATAGTAATGAAATGCATAAGTATACAATTACTGTTTGAATTGAATATAAAAAGTATAAAATAATGCCGACTATTAAGATTGTTGCTAAAGCTCTTAAAATTCCGTTTGAAATAGTTTTTGAGGTGATCATGTTTTCATTTTAGACTATAAATATAGGAAAAAGCATTTTAAAATTTGAGTTTAAATAAAAAAAGCGGGATGTATTACATCCCGCTTTGCCATATAATTTTTTGCTGATTATTGTGCAAATGAAGCTCTAGCACCTCCAGTTGTGAATATTGCAGCTATTCTGTTTTTTTGTCCAGTTGAGAACATATACATTGCGGCATCATCAACATAATCCATGTAGTTCATAGTCATTTCTACAGGATTTCCTGAACAAGTACTATAGTGAGGATAAGCAGGAACGCCATAGTTTTCTGCGTTATGAGTAGGAGTATCGGCAACAAGGTCGCTTCCGCAAGTTGCATCTCCCCAGATATGACGTAAGTTCATCCAGTGTCCAACTTCGTGAGTAGCAGTTCTTCCTAAGTTAAATGGAGCATTTGCAGAACCAGATAATCCAAAGTAACGTGGGTCAATAACAACCCCATCTGTAGATGAAGATCCGCCAGGAAATTGTGCGTAACCTAAAATTCCGCCTCCAATGTTACAAGTCCAAATGTTTAATTTAGTTGTTGGAGAAGTAGGAGCAAGTCCGCCTTGAGCTGTTTTTTTCATGGCATCATTTGTACCCCAAGAAGTTTTGGTAGTAGATTTTCTAATGATCTGATCTAAAACAAATGTAATCCCGATATTAGCTTTAACTCCAGAGAATAAAGCAGGTACATTATTAAAATCAGAGTTTAATGCATTAAAATCTTTGTTTAAAACATCAATCTGCGATTGAATTTGTGCATCTGAAATATTTTGTGCAGCAGTTCTATACAGAACGTTTACTACAACTGGAATTTCGATTTTGCCATTTACTAAACGGCCTGTAAAATTGGTAAGAGAATGTTTTGCAGTAAATGCTTCAATCTCATTCATTCTAATAGCTAATGAAGGATCAGCTTTTAATTGTGCTTCTAAAACGTCTTGTGTAGCGCATCCTCGGCGAGAAGCTGCTACTGCATCTGGACTGTTAGAATCAGATTGTTCATTTTGACAAGCAAAGAGCATTAATGCTGCAAATGTGGTAATAATAACTTTTTTCATAATAATTTGGGTTTTTGTTATAAAAATGTTGATTAGTTAAACATTGCAGCAATTTTATAACAAAAATAAATTACAGAAAAATTTTATAAAGAATATTTTGTGGGAATTTTTGCAGTGCCTTACAAACACTGGTTCTTACAAAAAATCAATAAAAAATATTAGTAAGATTTTACTTTATTTTTATTTTTTTTGATGCATTTCGTCGTAAAAATTTGTACGTTAAACGATTATTTCGATAAATCAAATTGTTGAAAATCAAAATAATGGTTCAAAATACAAGCAGAATTGATTAATTATTTACACGTAAGTTCGTAAAGTGCAATACTCGCAGCCTGAACCACATTCATACTGCTGTTTTTGCCAAACATATTGATATGGACAATTTGATGAGAAAGTTTTAAAAGTTCGTCTGAGATTCCATTGATTTCACTTCCAATCAAAAGGGCGATTTTTTTGTTTTCTGGAATAACGACTTCTTTTAAGGGTTTACTAGTTAAGGCAATTTCTAATGCAATAATTTCAAAATCATTATCGATCAGAAAAGATTGAAGGTCGGTAAAATCTTCAATCACAGAATGAGGTACATGAAGATGAGTACTTCTAGAAGTTTTATTGATTTTACGAGGTGTCAGCGGAATATCTTTTCCAAAAAAGATAATATTTTCTACTCCAAAAGCTTCAGAAATTCTGAATAAAGAACCAATATTCTGTTGAAAGTAAATATGATCACAAACTAAAGTGATGGGAAATGTTTTTCTTTCAAATTGATTTTCTTCGTGAGTAAGCTGCATTTTTTTAGTGAAAAGTGAATGGTAAATAGTGATTAGTGGATAGTGACTAGTAATTTGTGAATAGTATAATTCTGGTATGGCGTTTTTTTGTTTTTGTTTTTGATGAACTGCTAATTACTACAGACTAGTCACTAATTAGTAAATATATAATTAATGATGTTTGCACCCATTTTCAAGGCTTTGTCTCTAACATTTGCAGGATCATTATGAACTTCAGCATCTTCCCAGCCATCGCCCAAATCGCATTCGTAGGTATAAAGTAAAACCAATTTATTTTCGATAAAAATACCAAACGCTTGCGGACGAGTTCCGTCATGTTCGTGAATTTTTGGTAATCCGTTTGGGAATGGAAATGGTTTTTGAAAAATAGGATGACTTGCAGGAATTTCAACTAAATTATTATTCGGAAATATTTTTTTGATCTCTTTTCTAATAAATTGATCCATTCCGTAATTATCATCAATATGCAAGAAACCGCCAGCTGTTAAATAATTTCTAAGGTTGGTAACATCAGAATCGCTGAAAACTACATTTCCGTGTCCTGTCATGTGCACAAAAGGATAAGAAAATAAATCAGGATTACTTGGCTCAACAGTCGAAGGTTTGCTCTTTATACGGGTATAAATATTAGCATTGCAAAAACTGATTAGATTAGGCAGAGATGTTGGATTGGCATACCAGTCGCCGCCTCCGCTGTATTTAAGCAAAGCAATTTCTTGTGAAAATGAAGAAACTGAAACCAATAAAAACAAAAGAAATATTTTTTTCATGTAATTTATATTATCAATCTGTCATTGCGAGGAACGAAGCAGCCTCACTAAGTAATACGACCTTTTATTGACAAAGCTTTGTAAATTTAATTTGCAAATGCGATTGCTTCGTTCCTCGCAATGACTAATTAAACTTAATTATTAGGAACTTCATTAAAAAAAACAACACTATGACAAGCGACAACTGCTGCTGTTTCTGTTCTTAAACGCGTGTTTCCTAACGTTACGGGCTTGTAATTATTTTCTAATGCCAATGCAATTTCTTTCTCAGAAAAGTCACCTTCTGGTCCAATTAAAATGGTTACATCTTCGCTTGGTTTTAAGACTTCTTTTAGTGATTTTTTATCGGTTTCTTCACAATGCGCAATCAGTTGAAGGCCTTTTTGCTGTTTTTTGATAAATTCCTTAAACGAGATTGCTTCATTTAATTTGGGCAGAAAAGTTTCGTTGCATTGTTTCATTGCCGAAAGAATAATTTTCTCGAAACGATCTTTGTTAATCACTTTTCGTTCTGAACGATCGCAAAAAATTGGGGTAATTTCCTGAATTCCAATTTCAGTTGCTTTTTCAATAAACCACTCAAAACGATCATTCATTTTAGTTGGCGCAACGGCTAAGTGTAAATGAAATTTAGGTTTTTCGGCATTCGTTATAGAAAGTACTTCAACGATGCATTTACTGTCTGAAGCCAATGTAATCTGGGTTTCAAACAATAATCCTGAACCATTTGTAACATGCAGAATATCTGAATCTTTTTTTCTAAGAACTTTTATAATATGACGGCTCTCTTCTTTATCAAAAGAAAAACTTTGAGTGCTTTCGTCTATATTCGGATTAAAAAATAACTGCATGATTTAAAATTGAATTCGTGCTTTTGAAACTACAGAAGAAGTTTCAAAACGATTTGATAAATATTTTTGATAACCAACAATTCCAATCATTGCTGCATTATCTGTTGTGTATTCGAATTTCGGAATAAAAGTTTTCCAGCCGTATTTGCTTTCTGTTTCTTTCAATGTGGTTCTAATGCCTGAATTGGCAGAAACACCGCCGCCAATAGCAATTTGCGTAATTCCGGTTTCTTTTACCGCCATTTTTATTTTATCCATCAAAATTTCGATAATTGTATGCTGAATCGAAGCACAAATATCATTTAGATTTTCTTCAATAAAATTGGGGTTGGCTTGTTTATTTTTTTGAATGAAATATAAAATCGCTGTTTTTAGTCCAGAGAAACTAAAATCTAAACCAGGAACTTTCGGTTTTGTAAAAGTAAACGCTTTCGGATTTCCTTCTTTGGCATATTTGTCAATCAATGGTCCGCCGGGATAAGGAAGTCCTAAGATTTTTGCGCTCTTGTCAAATGCTTCACCTACAGCATCATCTGTTGTTTCTCCGATGATTTCCATGTCAAAAAAACTGTTCACTTTTACAATCTGCGTATGTCCGCCGCTAATCGTTAAAGCTAAAAAAGGAAATTCTGGTTTATCATAACCTTCTTCATCAATAAAATGCGCTAAAATATGTGCATGCATGTGATTTACAGCAATTAACGGAATGTCTAACGCCAATGATAAGGATTTACTAAAAGAAGTTCCAACTAATAAAGATCCCATTAAGCCTGGTCCTTGTGTAAATGCGATTGCGCTTAACTGTTCTTTTTGTACATTTGCTTTACGAAGTGCAGCATCTATAACTGGAACAATATTCTGCTGATGTGCTCGCGAAGCCAATTCAGGAACGACACCGCCGTATTGATTGTGAATTAACTGATTGGCAACAACATTTGACAATACTTTGTCGTTATGTAAAACCGCGGCAGCAGTATCATCGCATGAACTTTCGATGGCAAGAATAAAAACCTCTGGATTTTGCATATAAAGGCACAAATTTTGAATTATATTTGACAAATCAAATTATTATATTTCTTTGATTTAAGAAGTGACCAAAATTAAAGAATTTTTATCAAAAACAGCGGTTCTTTGTCTGTTCAAAATAAATTTAAAAGAAAACTAAAATTAAAGAAGCTATCAAAAAAGTAAAGAAAATAATATCTAGAACCCTAATTGGGTTGATTTTACTTTTGTTAGCATTAGCTATTACATTATCACTTCCTGTAGTTCAAACTCAGATTGCCAACTATCTGACCAATTCTTTAAACGAAGATTTTAAAGTAAATATTAGTGTAGAAAAAACGGCGATCAACATTTTTGGAGGTGTAAAATTGAAAAATGTGATGATTTTAGATCATCATAAAAAAACTTTGATTTATTCGGATATCATTACTACAGATATTGCCAGCTTCACCAGACTGCTGGACGGCGATTTGATTTTTGGCGATTTACGTTTGACAGGTTTAATTTTTAATCTGAAAACGTATAAAGGCGAAAACGAAAATAATATCAATAAGTTTATAAAAGCCTTTGAGGTTAAAAATACTCCGAAGAAAAAATCAACAAAACATTTCCTTTTAACTGCAAAAAATGCTTACATAGAAAAGGGAAGATTTTCTGTTGTGGATGAAAATAAAACAACGCCTTTATTTTTAGATTTTACCAAACTAAATGCTTATATAAGTGATTTTAAATTGTATGGACCAGAAGTAACTACTAGGATTCATCGATTTTCATTTATGGATCACCGTGGTTTATATGTTTCTAATTTTGCTGGGAAATTTGCGTATAGCAAAAAACAGATTAAGGTTGAAAATTTAGCAATTACAACCAAACGATCTTCAATTTACGGTTTAGCAATTTTAAATTATAAACCAGAAGATTTCATTGATTTTACAGACAAGGTCAAGTTTAATGTTGTAATAGATTCAGCATCGATTGCAACAAATGATATTCGTAATTTTTATGATGGCTTAGGTAAAAATCAGCATTTTAAACTAAAAACAAAATTAGATGGTCCGCTAAATAATTTAACACTTTCTAAATTAAAATTAAGCGATACAAACGGATCAAAAATTAATGGGACTATAAATTTCAAAAATCTTTTGGGCAGTAAAACCCAGAAGTTTTTTATGGACGGTAAATTTGATAAACTGCTTTCTAGTTATGATAATTTAGTGGTTTTGCTTCCAGAGGTTTTAGGTAAAAAACTTCCGAAAGAACTTAAAAGAATAGGAAAATTTAATATTGTCGGAAAAGCAAAAGTTTCTACAACAGCATTAGAAACAGATTTTAAAATGGCAACCGATCTCGGAAATGGACAAGTCGATCTTCATATGAATAATATGGATTTTATTGATAAAGCTTCATATTCTGGAAATATTATCCTGACTAATTTTGATGTTGGTGCGGTTCTAGCCCGAAAAGATATCGGAAGAACAACGCTGAATCTGGATGTGGATGGAGTTGGTTTTACAGAAAAGTATTTGAATACGATTATAAAAGGAGATATTTCGAAATTAGATTATAACAAATACACGTATAATAATATAGTAGTAAATGGAAATTTTAAACTGCCGTATTATAAAGGTCAAATTGCGATAAATGACCCAAATCTGAATTTAAATTTTGATGGTTTATTAGATTTAAGTAAAAAAGAAAATCGTTATGATTTTCATATTAATGTTGAGAATTCAGATTTAAGAAAACTGAAATTTATCAACGATTCCATTTCTCGTTTCAAGGGAGATGTTGTGGTTCAGGTAACGGGAAATTCGATAGAAAACCTTCAAGGGAACATTTTTATAAAAGATGCTGAATATCAAAATCCAAAATCCAATTATGTTTTTGAAGATTTAACGATAAATTCCAATTTTGACGCAGACAGACTAAGAACTATTACAATTAGTTCAAATGATGTTGTAGACGGAAAAATTGTTGGAAAATTCAGATTTGACCAATTAGATAAATTGGTAATGAATTCCGTTGGAAGTTTATATACCAACTATAAACCTTATAAAGTTAGAAAAGGCCAGTTTTTGCGCTTTAATTTCCGTGTATACGATAAGGTGGTAGAAATGCTTTATCCAGACATTAATATCGATTCGTCTACAGTTGTTCGAGGAAAAATCGATTCAGATTTACAGGAATTTAAATTCCGTTTTAGATCACAGAAAATTACGGCCGCTAAAAATACATTTGATAACATTCGAATTAATATCGATAATAAAAATACGCTTTACAATGCATACATCGAGTTAGATAGTATCAAAACGCCTTATTATAAGATTCGTGATTTTAATTTGATTAATGTTACATCAAAAGATACGCTCTTTGTGCGTTCTGAATTTAAAGGCGGTAATGCAGGTGAAGATTACTTCAATCTCGATTTGTATCATACTATTGACAAGAATAAAAACAATATTGTCGGAATCAAGAAATCAGAGATGAAGTTTAAAGACTATATATGGTATTTAAACGAAGACTCTGAGAAGGATAATCAAATTGTCTTTGATCAGTATTTTAAAAACTTCACGATCGATAATATTATTTTATCGCATGAAAATCAGAAAATTGATTTGAATGGTGTCATTAAAGGAAGTGACTATAAAGATCTCGTCCTGAATTTTGAAGATGTTGACATTAATAAAATTACGCCTCTAAATTCCAAGTTTGTATTTAATGGAAATTTAAATGGAAACATAAATTATAAACAGAATAAGAATGTTTATCAGCCTACCGCATCTATAAAAATAGATCATCTTGTTTTAAATAAAACAGAGCTGGGAACACTTAATTTTGATATTTCTGGAGACGAAACTTTTAGGAAGTTTACGGTCAATTCGTCTATACAAAATGGTTTTACAGAATCATTTAGAGCCGGAGGAACTTTTGCAGTTGAGAACAAAGAAACGATATTGGACATGAACTTAAAACTGGAAGGTTTTAATCTTGCAACTTTAGGAACGGTTGGAGGGGATGTCCTGTCGAATGTGAGAGGTTCTGTTTCTGGAAATGCAGCTGTTGTAGGGAATTTGAAAAAACCAGAAATAAACGGACGATTGTATGTTGAAAAGGCAGGAATGACTGTGCCCTATCTAAATGTCGATTACGAATTAAGCGATCGAACAGTAATTGATTTGACAAATGAGAAATTTTTATTTAGAAATAATCAGCTGACGGATACTAAATATGGAACAAAAGGTTTGTTGAATGGAAGTATTGAGCATCATAATTTTGGAGATTGGAAATTAGATCTAAACATAACTTCCAAACGATTATTAGCGCTCGATACAAAAGATAGTGACGATGCTGCGTATTTTGGCACGGCTTTCATAAACGGATCGGCTAGTATAAGAGGTCCGGTAGAAAGTTTATTTATTAAGGTTGATGCCAAGTCTGAGAAAGGAACTGAAGTTAAGATACCTATTAATAATGTACAAAGTGTTGGAGAGAGCAGCTGGATTCATTTTGTGACGCCAAAAGAAAAATTTAACCTGGCAAACGGAATTGTTGAGAAAACCCGAAATTACAACGGACTTGAACTTGAGTTTGATTTTGATATTACGCCAGATGCCGAAGTAGAAGTTATACTCGACCGAAATTCTGGACATGGTATGAAAGGAAAAGGATACGGATCGCTTTTATTTAAAATCAATACGCTGGGTAAATTTAATATGTGGGGAGATTTCCAGGCATATGAAGGAACTTATAATTTTAAATACGGCGGACTTATCGATAAAAAATTTGCTGTTAAAAAGGGAGGTTCTATTATTTGGGAAGGAAACCCGATGCGTGCTCAGCTGAATTTAGAAGCAGTTTATAAAACTCAGGCCAATCCTGCTGTACTTTTAGATAACACTTCTTCATTCAATAAAAAAGTTCCTGTAGAAGTGGTAATTGGATTGAGAGGAGATTTGGCAAGTCCAGAACCTAATTTTGATATTCAGTTTCCATCTGTGAGTAATGTCTTGAAATCGGAGATACAATATAAGTTAGACGATAAAGATATTCGTCAGACACAGGCATTGTATTTATTATCTACAGGTTCGTTTATGAGTACAGACGGTTTTAGCCAAGGAGATTTCTCGGGGACTTTAACAGAAACTGCATCTAGTTTATTAGGCGGAATTATAAAATCAGATAATGATAAAGTCAACATAGACTTAAACTATATTGCTGCCGATAGAAGAATGGGGCAGGAAGTAGATGGCCAGTTTGTGGCGAATATATCTTCTCAGGTTAACGAAAGAATTACAATCAATGGTAAATTGGGAGTTCCTGTTGGAGGTGTAAATGAATCTGCCATCGTAGGAGATATTGAAATTCTTTATCGTGTTAATGAAGACGGTACAATGAATCTTCGTTTATTCAATAAAGAAAATGATATTAATTATATCGGGCAGGGAATTGGTTATACACAAGGAGTTGGTATTTCTTATGAAGTCGATTTTGATACTTTTAGTGAATTAGTCAATAAGCTGTTTAAGAATCATAAAATTGAAAAAGCTGTAAAAGGTTCGTCAGACGATCTTCAAGATTCTTATTTAAATCCTGATTACGTGAACTTCACCAGTAAAAAGGATGCGGAAAAAAATAAAAAGAAAGCGGAGAAAGAAGAAGAGAAAAAGAAAAAGGACGAAGAAAAGAAGAAAAAACAAGAACCAGTTAATAATCAAGGTTTAATTCCAGATAACGATTATTAACAGTTTGTTAAAAATATACATTTATAAACCATTATACTTATAATGGTTTTTTTTGTGCTAAATTTAGGGCCTCTATTCGAATTTTTCATGTGAGAGAGAAATTCCGATTTTTATAACACTTCATTTAGGTATTGTTAATTTTGACGATTTAATTAAAAAAATAGCGATTTATTATTTTAAATGAAATTTTTACCTATAAAAAACTTATTAACGAAAACGTTTGAATTTAACATATTTTATTAATTTATAATAATCATAACCTAATAAGTGCTGAATGTTTGCTAATTTTACACTTTAATACTTAAATAATGCCAAAAACAATAAAAAAAGTAGGTGTTCTTACCTCAGGAGGAGATTCACCTGGAATGAATGCTGCAATTAGATCAGTTGTTCGAACTTGCGCATATCATAATATAGAATGCATCGGAATTTATAGAGGGTATCAAGGAATGATTGAAGGAGACTTCAAAGAAATGGGACCTCGTAGTGTAAATAATATTGTAAACAAAGGTGGAACGATCTTAAAATCGGCTCGTTCAGTTGAGTTTAGAACCCCTGAAGGTAGAAAAAAAGCACACGAAAACCTTGTAAAAGCAGGAATTGATGCTTTGGTAGTTATTGGTGGAGATGGAAGTTTTACTGGAGGTTTGATTTTTAATTCAGAGTATAATTTCCCTGTAATGGGAATTCCAGGTACAATTGATAATGATATTTATGGTACAAGTTTTACTCTAGGGTACGACACAGCTTTAAATACAGTTGTAGATTGTATTGATAAAATTAGAGATACAGCAAGTTCACATAACCGTTTATTCTTTGTAGAGGTTATGGGTAGAGATGCTGGTCACATTGCACTTAATGCGGGTATTGGAGCTGGTGCAGAAGAAATTCTTATTCCTGAAGAAGATTTAGGTCTTGATAGATTGTTAGATTCACTTCAAAAAAGTAAAGCTTCAGGGAAATCATCAAGTATAGTTGTTATTGCCGAAGGAGATAAAATTGGTAAAAATGTATTCGAATTAAAAGATTATGTTGAAGCTAATTTACCTGAGTACGATGTACGTGTTTCTGTTTTAGGACACATGCAGCGTGGTGGTTCTCCATCTTGTTTCGACCGTGTATTGGCGAGTCGTTTGGGTGTAAAAGCAGTAGAGTCTTTAATTGAAGGAAAATCAAATTATATGGTTGGACTTAAAGAAGATAAAGTGATTTTAACGCCGCTTGAGCAGGCAATTAAAGGAAAATCTGAAATCGACAGAGAATTATTAAGAGTGTCTGACATCATGTCAACATAACCTAATATAAAAGTTTAAAAGAAGAGAAGTTTATTGTGAGGAAATTAGACTTTGAAATAGTGTAATAAAAACAAAAGCAAAAATTTAGTAAAATGTCAAAAGTAAAATTAGGAATAAACGGATTTGGACGTATCGGAAGAATCGTTTTTAGAGAGTCTTTCAATAGAGATAATGTAGAAGTTGTTGCAATCAACGATTTATTAGATGTTGATCACTTAGCTTATTTATTAAAATATGATTCAGTTCACGGTCGTTTCGACGGAACTGTAGAAGTTAAAGAAGGAAAACTTTATGTAAACGGAAGAAATATCCGTATCACTGCAGAAAGAAATCCAGCTGATTTAAAATGGAACGAAGTTGATGTAGATGTTGTTGCTGAATGTACTGGTATCTTCACAACTATCGAAACTGCAAGTGAGCACTTAAAAGGTGGTGCTAAGAAAGTTATCATTTCTGCTCCTTCTGCTGATGCTCCAATGTTTGTAATGGGAGTGAACCACGAAACTGCAAAAGCTTCTGATTTAGTTGTTTCTAACGCATCTTGTACTACAAACTGTTTAGCTCCATTAGCTAAAGTTATCCACGATAATTTCGAAATCGTTGAAGGTTTAATGACTACTGTTCACGCAACTACTTCAACTCAAATGACTGCTGACGGACCTTCTAGAAAAGACTGGAGAGGTGGACGTGCAGCTGCAATCAATATCATTCCTTCTTCAACAGGTGCTGCAAAAGCGGTTGGAAAAGTTATCCCTTCTTTGAATGGAAAATTAACTGGAATGTCTTTCCGTGTTCCTACTGCTGACGTTTCTGTAGTAGATTTAACTGTGAAAGTAGCTAAAGAAACTACTTACGAAGAAATCTTAGCTGTATTGAAAAAAGCTTCTGAAAACGAATTGAAAGGTATCTTAGGATATACTGAAGATGCTGTCGTTTCTCAAGACTTTATTTCAGATAAAAGAACTTCAATCGTTGATGCTACTGCAGGTATCGGTTTAAATTCAACTTTCTTCAAATTAGTTTCTTGGTATGACAATGAGTACGGATACTCAAGCAAATTAATTGATTTATCTGTACATATTGCAGGTTTAAAATAATAATATATATTTTTGCAAAATCCCGTTAGTCAAATAACGGGATTTTCTTATTTTGTTACCTCTATAATTAATGTAAAAAGTACACTTTTAAGTTGAGAATAGGGAAGACCTAATCCAAAAACAAAAAAAAATGAAATTAATAGTTGATAGTGGATCTACTAAAGCCGATTGGATTGCAATTGATGATAATGGAAAAGTATTATTCACGACACAAACCTTAGGATTAAATCCTGAAATTCTTGACGGTCCAGAAATTATTGAAAGATTAAACGATCGTTTTGATATTTTACAAAACAAAAAAAATGCTACTCATTTATTCTTTTACGGTGCCGGATGTGGTACTGATAGAATGAAAACAGCACTATCACAAATTTTCCAAGAGTATTTTGTTAACGCTATTGTTGATGTTCAAGAAGATACTTACGCAGCCGTTTATGCAACAACTCCAAAAGGACAAGAAGCAATCGTTTCTATTTTAGGAACAGGATCTAACTGCAGCTATTTTGATGGTAAAGTATTGCATCAAAAAGTACAATCATTAGGATACATTGTTATGGATGATTGCAGCGGAAATGTTTTCGGAAAAGAATTAATTAGAAAATACTATTTTAATAAAATGCCTAAAGAACTGGCTGTTGAACTTGAAAAAGAGTACGACGTTGATCCAGATTTTATTAAAAATAAATTATATAAAGAACCAAATCCAAATGCTTACTTAGCAACCTATGCGAAGTTTTTAATTAAGCACAAAGACACTGAGTTCTGCAGAAAAATTATCTTTAAAGGAATGAAATCTTTCGTTAAGAATTACATTAAACAATTCGATAACTGTAAAGAAGTTCCAGTTCATTTTGTAGGTTCTATTGCATTTTATTTGAAAGATGAATTACAAGAAACATTCAATAAATATGAACTACAATTAGGGAATGTTTTAAGAAGACCTATTGATGGATTAATTGCATACCATGTTGCTAATCAATAGTTTTGGTTTTATGGAAATTGCCATTATTGCTCATGATGGAAAAAAAGCTGATTTAATTGATTTTTTAATCAAAAATGAAGCTGTTTTGCATAATGAAAAGATAAGGCTTATTGGTACAGGAACTACGGGAGGAAAAGCCGAAGCTGCTGGTTTTAAAACACAGAGAATGCTTTCTGGTCCGCTGGGCGGAGATGCGCAGATTGCGGGAAGAGTAGCGGAAGGAATAACACAAATGGTTTTCTTTTTTAAAGATCCTCTGTCAAGTCATCCACACGAAGCTGATATCAATATGTTGATTCGTGTTTGCGATGTACATAATGTGCCGCTGGCAACAAATGAAGCAACGGCACAATTATTATTAGATGCTATTGCACAGCAATTATAGAAATCTCAACATTTACATTTTTTGGCAGACAAGCCACTTGAACCGTTTCACGAGCTGGAGCGGTTTTTTCGTTAAAATAAGAACCGTAAACGGTGTTAATAGCACCAAAGTTATTCATGTCCATAATGAAAATAGTAGACTTCACTACATTTTCAAAAGTCATACCAGCTGCTTCTAAAATGGCAGCAATATTTTGCATAACCTGGTGGGTTTCGTCATTAATGTTAGCTGTAATCAATTCTCCTGACTCAGGATTGATTGCAATTTGCCCAGAAGCATAAAGCGTGTTTCCAGATAAAACGGCTTGATTATAAGGTCCGATTGGAGCCGGAGCTTTCTCGGTAAAGATGATCTTTTTCATAATAAAATTATTTTGATTCGAAAGTAGTTTATCTATTAGAAACGCTTCGTTTGTTCCATTTAATATCACTAAGCATACCAGATTTAATTCCGATGAAGAAATTCCAGTTAGAGTTTGTTCCAAGAGGCTGCCAGTTAAATGCCATTCTCCAGCTTAATAAATCTCTTTCAAAACGGAATTGCGTAAAAGTAACCCCTTTTTGTACAAAATCGTAACCAGTAGAAACCCCGCCTTTCCATTTTGGCGTTATATCTGTGTTAATCGAAATCATAATAGAGTTTCCTGAAATTTCATTTTGCCTGTTGGTATTTGAATACGTTAATGAGTAGGCTAAAGTCATATCCCATGGAATTTTCGAATTAAAGAATTCCGTAATTACATCCTCTTTTTCCGGTTCATTAGCAAACTGACTGTTTCTGCTGTCATTTAAATCTGTATTCGTACCAAATAAGTCATCACTTCGTCCTCCATTCCGCTGACTCTGAGTATTTTTTTCTTTGCCGGTTCCTTTGTTCGAAAATGAATAATTAACCGTTAAATTGGCACTTGTAAGTCTAAATAAACTTCCGCCATTGTCAATATTGAACTTGTCAATTTTTTGGTTACCGCTGTCCAGTGCATACGGATCAAGTGTTGCACCAAAATTCATATTCATTTTATTGTCAAAAAACTGTGTTCCCCCGCTTACTAAAACAGGCTGCCAGCCGAAAGTAGTTTTTCCGTCAGCATCAAAATTATAACTTGTGCTGAAGTTTAAATTGTTTAGCAGCATTATTTTTTTAGGTTCTGTTTTTGTGCTGTCTCGGTCTCTTACTTTGGCTTCAAAAGTATTACTCAAAGCAAAACCAACTATGTTTGAATTGTCTTTTCCAGGCTGTCCAAAAAGACCGTTTTCAAATCTTGTATATTCAGAAGTAATTCTTCCGGTAGCATCAACCGCATATGTGTCGTAATAACGTTCAAAACTTGGTGTGTAAGCATAAGTAATGCTCGGACGCATTACGTGTCGAATCGATTGAATTCTTTTGTCATCGCCAAAATTGAAAGTTCCGTAAATAGTAGTTCCTAAATTGGTACTGAAATTATAAGTTCTAAAAGAGTCAAAACCATTTACAGTTGTATTAACTGCTTTTCCTTCAGCCGAATCGTAATTTTTGGATACGGTTTTATTAACCCACGTTTCTTGATAAGTCGTTGAAGCTCCCGCACTAAAATATTTAAAAATTTTAAAGTTGGTACTAAGCGGAATGGTATGCTGCATTCCTAACTGAGCATCGTTAAACATCTGCGGCTTAAAAAACAAAGAATCTTTTGTTTTAAAGTAGTTTTTACCGCTTACACTGTATTGTAAGTTAATGTTTTTAATTAAGCCCTTTTTAACGCCGTCTTTTCCAACAAAAGGGTATACACGGTCAATACTTCCCTGTAAGGAAGGAAGAGTCATGATAATGTCTTCTGTTTGCGTATTTTGCTGATGCGTTGCAGATAACGAAATACGAGAACCGGGAATAGTGTTAAAAGTTTTATTGTAAGATATCGAAGAACTTAATGTGTTGTTCAAATTCGATCCAATATTCGCCTGGTTGATAGATTGTTTAAAGTACTTACTGCTACCCATGTTAACCGATGCAGAAAAGGTTGAATTAGGATTCGATTTCGTATCTTTAGAATGAGACCACTGAATGTTATAAATACCTTGTTTGCTGTAGTCAGGATAGCCGCGTTCGCTGCTAATTAAATTCTCAAAACGAACATTTATATTTCCTCGATACTTATATCTTTTGGCATACGATGATTCAAATCGCATGGCATAACTTCCGTTGGTGTAATAATCTCCAAGTACCGTAAGGTCATAATTGTCGCTAAGGGCAAAATAGTAACCCATATTTTGCAAAGAGAAACCTCTTGTGTTAGAGTCATTATAACTTGGAATGATAATACCAGAAACACTTTTTTCTTGGCTCATCGGAAAATAAGCAAAAGGCAGTGCAAGTGGAGTAGGAACATCAGCGATTACCATGTTGGTCAAACCAGTAATTACTTTTTTTCCTGGAATAAATTTTACTTTATTGGTCTGGAAATAATACTCTGGATTGTCAACATCTGTAGAAGTTGTAAAACGGGCGCCTTTTAAGAAGTAAACAGAATCATTTTCTTTTTTAGTAACAGCAGCTTTGATTTTAAATTCGCCTTGTTCAGTTCTCGAATTGTAAATTAAAGCTTTTTTGGTTTTGAAGTTAAAACGAATAGAATCTGGCTGTACTTCGCTGCCCCCTTGTTTGAAATTTGGATATTGAGTCAAAACACCAGCAGAGTCTTTAATTCTTCCAGCGTAAACTTCATCTTTTTCATAATTAAGAACAATTATACCAGATTTTAATTCAACATCTTTATAGTATAATTCAGCTTCATTATACAAAGTAATAAGCTTTTTCTTTTGATCTATCTTAGCGTAATCTTTTGCTTTGTATCTTACTTTTCCATCCAAAAAAGTCTTTTTGGGTTTAACAGTATCAAGCTTTATAGTATCTGTAATTGCAGGAGCTTCTTTATCTGTTTGTTTTACAGCAGGTAAAGGCTTTTTTTTATTTTTTATTTCTTGCGAATATAAATTACCACAACCTATAGTTAGGAAAAATGATATTAAAACGATATTAAATAAGTTTGTATGCAAAGGTTTAAATGCTATTTTTGTAAAATTATGGCTTGTTTTTTGACATGTCAAACTTACATATAATTTTTTGGCAAAAATAATCAATTCTAAAAATTATAACAGCTGCGTTTTATTAAAATTAACTTTTAGATTTATGAATAGAATTAACAAATTTAAGGTAATATTTACTTTATTTCTAACAATACTGTCTTTTTATGCTCATAGTCAGTCAAATGTGTTTAAGGTGACTTTGGATGCCGGACATGGAGATCATGACTTTGGAGCAGTTTATAGTGGGAGAATTGAAAAAAATATTGCTTTAGCTATTGTGTTAAAAGTGGGCAAGATTTTAGAACTTAATCCTAATGTAAATGTAATTTATACTCGTAAAACAGATGTTTTTATAGATTTGGTCGAAAGAGCCAATATTGCCAATAGAGCCAATTCAAATATTTTTGTTTCTATTCACTGTAATGCCAATAAAAATACGGCAGCCGATGGAACCGAAACTTATGTAATGGGTTTGAGTAAAGTTGCCTCTAATCTTGAAGCGGCGAAAAAAGAGAACTCTGTAATTACATTAGAAAAAGATTATAAACGTAAATACGAAGGATATGATCCTAATTCTCCAGAATCAATGATTGGTATGACTTTGATGCAGGAAGAATATTTGGATAATAGTATTTCCTTAGCGAGTAAAATTGAAGAAAACTTTGAAAAATTAGGTAAAAAACTTCGTCATGGCGGTGTAAAACAAGCGCCATTTATGGTACTTCATAAAGCTTATATGCCAAGAGTTTTAGTTGAAACTGGTTTCGTTTCAAATCCGACCGAAGGAAATATTTTAAATTCAGAAGAAGGGCAGGATGATATTGCAAGAGCAATTGCAGAAGCTATCTTAAGCTATAAAAGAGAATATTTTGGTTCTGGAGCACCAGAAGCAGCTGAGAGTCGGCCCATAAGAGATACTACTCCAGCAAAACCAAAAGCAACGGCGCAGGTTGCAGCGGTAAAAAATGCTCCTAAAGGAACACTCTTTAAAGTACAGCTTATTGCCAGTATTAAGAAAACACCTTTAGAACCTAAAAATTTTAAAGGTCTTAAAAATGTAACTATGATCTACGAAAATAATATTTATAAATATTTCTACGAAGAAACTTCAAGTTACGAAACAGCGCAAAAATACTTGCAAGAAGCTAAAAATAAAGGATATGGCGCAGCATTTTTAGTAGCAACTAAAGATGGAGAAAAAATCAGTATTCAGGACGCAATTAAATAATAAGCGTAAGTTCGAATATTTATATTAATTTTGTATAAACACTTAGAATTTTGAAACTAACAAGAGAAATTAAAACGGCTATATTAGTCATCGCATCGATTTTATTATTTATTTGGGGTTATAGTTTTTTAAAAGGCAGAGATCTTTTTACAAATTATAAAGTATTATATGCTGAATATGATAACGTTGAAGATCTATCACCATCAGCTCCAGTAACACTTAACGGACTTGCTGTTGGTAAAGTAAATAAAATTACTATTGATGAAGTAACAGGTAAATTATTAGTTGAGCTTCAGCTTAAAACTGATTTTCCAGTTTCGAAATCAAGCGTAGCTGCAATTTATTCTCCAAGTTTAATTGGAGGTAAACAAATTAAGATTGTTCCAAATTTTGCTGATAAAGAATTAGCAGAAGATGGGCAGAAACTAACTTCTACTGTAGAGCTTGGATTGACGGAATCTTTAGGCGGAAAAATTGAACCAATTCAGCAAAAACTAGATAAAATGCTGGTTAATATCGATGTTCTAGTTACAGGTTTAAACAATACTTTAGATAAAACTACACAAGAAAACCTAAAGAAAACAATTGCTGAGTTAAGCCAGACTATGGAGCAGTTTCATAGAGCTTCTGGAAGCCTTAACAATATTTTGGATACCAATAAAGGCCAAATTAGCAGCGTTGTGACAAACTTGAATAAAATGTCAGGTAACTTTAACAAAATATCAGATTCTTTAAACAAAGCAGATTTAGGAAAAACAGTACGTAATCTTAATCAGGCTTTGGCAAAAGTTGATGGTTTAATGAATAACTTAAATTCTGGTAAAGGCACAGCTGGTAAATTATTGAATGACGACGCTCTTTACAACAATTTGGCTAAAACTTCAAAAGAGCTTGAATTGTTGTTGCAAGATGTACGTCTTTATCCAACTCGTTATGTAAATGTTTCTCTTTTCGGAAAGAAAAAT
Organism: Flavobacterium sp. SORGH_AS_0622; assembly: GCF_030818825.1. Classification (NCBI taxonomy): domain Bacteria; kingdom Pseudomonadati; phylum Bacteroidota; class Flavobacteriia; order Flavobacteriales; family Flavobacteriaceae; genus Flavobacterium; species Flavobacterium sp. SORGH_AS_0622. The sequence goes on along the minus strand of NZ_JAUTAX010000001.1, from coordinate 3,574,109 downwards.
AAACCATACGTAGCACCAGCAGAAGAAACAAACTCAACTGATAAAAAATAATTATAAATGAGTTATTTAGATAATATTTTATTCGCGATACTTCTTATAGTAGGTTTCGGTTTTTTTGCAGCGAGCGTAAAAAAAATCATCCGAAATATTAATTTGGGAGTTGATATAGATCGAAAAGATAATCCTAAAGCTCGTTGGAAAAACATGGCATTGATTGCTCTTGGGCAGTCAAAAATGGTGAGACGCCCTGTAGCAGGAATACTTCATATCTTTGTATATGTTGGTTTCATAATAATTAATATCGAATTATTAGAAATCATTATAGATGGACTTTTTGGGACACATAGAATTTTTGCACCATATTTGGGTGTTGTTTATGATGTTTTAATTGCTTCATTCGAAATATTGGCAATATTGGTAATTTTTGCTGTCACAGTTTTCTGGATCAGAAGAAATTTTATCAGATTGAAACGTTTTATACATTCAGATTTAACTGGATTTCCAAAAAGCGATGCCAATTATATTTTGTATTTTGAGACTGTTTTAATGATTTTGTTTTTATTAATGAATGCTGCCGATTTGCATTTACAAAATGTTCCAGGCGGTTATTCACATTTTCATAAAGCAGGAAGTTATCCAATAAGTCAGTTTATTGCACCAATTTTTAATGGTTCGTCTAATGAATTGGTAGGTCTTTTATTCGAAGTTTTCTGGTGGCTGCATATTGCTGGTATTTTAGTTTTTATGAACTATTTATACTTCTCAAAGCATTTACACATTCTTTTAGCTTTTCCAAATACCTATTTTGCAAACTTGAAACCAGAAGGTCAGTTTGATAATTTAGAATCGGTTACAAAAGAGGTTAAATTAATGATGGATCCAAATGCAGATCCGTTTGCTGCTGCACCGCCTGCTGATGAGAATGCTGCTCCGGCTAAATTTGGAGCAAGTGATGTTCAGGATTTAAACTGGGTTCAGTTGTTAAACGCTTATACTTGTACAGAATGCGGACGTTGTACTTCTTCTTGCCCTGCAAATCAAACAGGTAAAAAATTGTCTCCTCGTAAAATTATGATGGATACAAGAGATCGTTTAACTGAAGTTGGTAAAAATATAGATGCTAACAAAGGTGTTTTTGTTCCAGATAACAAGACACTTTTAAATGATTATATTACTCCAGAAGAATTATGGGCTTGTACATCTTGTAACGCATGTGTGGAAGAATGTCCAGTAAACATAAGCCCATTGTCTATTATTATGGATATGCGTCGTTATTTGGTTATGGAGCAGAGTGCTGCGCCAATGTCGCTGAATGCCATGATGACCAATATAGAAAATAACGGTGCACCTTGGCAGTACAGTCAGCAAGACCGATTAAATTGGAAAAACGAGAATTAGAATGTATTGTTTAAACGGTTAATTGTTTTAACTGTTTATCAATTTTAAAATATTTGAGGTTTTTAGTAGGTTATAGTAAAGAGTACGATTAACCAAATAAACGATTAACCGATTTAACAACAAAATAAGATGTCAGAAAGTTTAGTAGTGCCAACAATGGCAGAGATGCTTGCCGAAGGAAAACAGCCAGAAGTTTTGTTTTGGGTGGGTTGTGCAGGAAGTTTTGATGATAGAGCAAAAAAAATTACTAAAGCGTTTGTACGAATTTTAAATCGTACCAATGTTTCTTTTGCGGTTTTGGGTACAGAAGAAAGCTGTACTGGTGATCCTGCAAAAAGAGCTGGAAACGAATTTTTGTTTCAAATGCAGGCCATGATGAATATTGAGGTTTTGAACGCCTACGAAGCAAAAAAAATTGTTACTGCTTGCCCGCATTGTTTTAATACTTTAAAAAATGAATACCCAGAATTAGGAGGTACTTACGAGGTAATTCATCATACAGAATTCTTAAAATCATTAATTGATGATGGAAGATTAACTGTTGAAGGCGGACAATTTAAAGGAAAAAAAATCACTTTCCATGATCCTTGTTATTTAGGAAGAGCAAATAAAGTTTACGAAGCACCAAGAGATTTAATTCAGAAATTGGATGTTGAATTAGTTGAAATGAAACGTTCAAAATCAAACGGATTATGCTGTGGCGCCGGTGGAGCACAAATGTTTAAAGATGCCGAGCCAGGAAATAAAGAAGTAAACGTTCTTCGTACAGAAGATGCGTTAGAAGTACAGCCTGATATTATTGCAGCAGGATGTCCGTTCTGTAATACGATGTTAACAGACGGAATTAAACATGCACATAAAGAGGGAGAGGTAAAAGTAATGGACGTTGCGGAGTTAATTGCTAATGCGCAGGATTTGTAAAAAAAGGGTCTAAGATTCTAAGGTGCTAAGATGCTAAGTTTTTAACTGAACATGAAACCTTAAACTTGAATCTTGAATCTTGAAACAGATCTAAAATCAACAATCTAAAATCTAAAATTAAAAATGTATATACCTTTTGAAAATTTACCTGGTGAATCTAGAGTTTGGATTTATCAATCGAACAGAAAATTTTCTGAGGAAGAGTTTTCTGAAATCGAAACAGACTTAAAAGCTTTTGTAGAACAATGGGCCGCACACGGAACAAGTCTAGAAGCTTCTTTTTTACTAAAATACAATCGATTTATCATATTGGCTGTTAATCAAGATGTGCAGGCTGCGACGGGTTGTTCTATCGATAGTTCGGTAGAATTTATCCAAAGTTTGGAGAAAAAATATAATGTTGATTTGTTAGATAAAATGAACGTTACTTTTAAACTGGGAGAACATATTGCACATAAACCATTGATCGACTTTAAGAAGATGGTAAAAGATAAATCGGTTTCTGAGAATACGATTGTTTTTAATAATCTGGTTAACAATATCGAAGAGTTCAACGAATCTTGGGAAGTTCCTGCTGCCGACAGCTGGCATAGCAGATTTTTCTAAAAAGAAATTTTATAAGATTTGAAATGGCATGAAACTTTGGTTTTGTGCCTTTTTTTTATTTCATTAGTTTAAATTGTTTCAAGTTTAAGGTTTCAATTTTTGCTAAAACTTACGGATTAACCATTGTCAAGGTTTTGAACTTTGACAAAGATTGTCATACTGCACTTCTTATGAAAACCAAAACGTCTATTCTAGCCCCGATGGAAGTGATATCCTTTTTCTTGCTTCTTTAGCAAGGAAAAGATTTAACGGACAGCGGGACTACAGGTCTTTTTTGCAGATATTGTGGTGCTGCTAAAAATATTTATTAACTAGAATTAATCTAATTTTGTCAAAAATCTAACAATTTAAAAGCTTAATTGAACGCTATTTTTGAGTAATTTCGTAGAATTAAATTTAATCCATGAAAATAGCAATTGTTTGTTATCCTACTTTTGGAGGTAGTGGTGTAGTAGCCACAGAGTTAGGTCTCGAATTAGCCAGAAGAGGACACGAAATACATTTTATCACATACAGTCAGCCGGTAAGACTGGCACTTTTAAATCCGAATGTCCATTATCACGAAGTAAATGTTCCGGAATATCCATTGTTTCATTATCAGCCGTACGAATTAGCCTTGTCAAGTAAATTGGTTGACATGGTGAAGTTATACAAAATTGAACTTCTTCACGTGCATTATGCTATCCCTCACGCGTATGCGGGTTATATGGCAAAACAAATGCTTAAAAATGAAGGAATTAATCTTCCTATGATTACTACGCTTCACGGAACAGATATTACTTTGGTTGGAAATCATCCTTTTTATAAACCTGCAGTAACTTTTAGCATTAATAAATCGGATTATGTGACTTCGGTTTCGCAGAGTTTGAAAGATGATACTTTGAAATTATTTAAGATTAAGAATAAAATTAAAGTAATTCCGAATTTTATTGAGTTGGATAAGGTTAAAAAAGATCCAACTGCGCCATGTCATCGTTATGTTATGGCAAATGAAAACGAGAGAATTATTACGCATATCAGTAACTTTAGAAAGGTAAAACGTATTCCGGATATTATTAAGATATTTTATAGTATCCAAAAAGAAATTCCAGCTAAGTTAATGATGGTGGGTGACGGACCTGAGAAGGAAAAAGCAGAGATTTTATGTCAGGAACTGGGAATTTTAGACAAAGTTATTTTCTTTGGAAACAGCCACGAAATTGATAAAATTTTGTGCATGACAGACTTATTTCTGCTTCCTTCAGAAACAGAAAGCTTTGGTTTGGCTGCTTTGGAAGCAATGGCTTGCGGCGTACCAGTAATCTCTAGTAATTCTGGAGGTTTGCCTGAGGTAAATTTTGATGGTTTTTCTGGATATTTAAGCAACGTTGGAAATGTTGAAGAAATGGCCGAAAATGCTCTTAAAATTTTAAGAGATGATGCGGTATTGAGTCAGTTTAAGGCAAATGCGCTGGAAGTGGCAAGAAAATTTGATATTAAAAACATTCTGCCTAAGTATGAGGCTTTGTACCAAAAAGCTGTTGATGATTATAAATATGAAAAGCATTAATTTTAAAAAAGATAAATGAAAAAAGTAATTTCTGTTTTAGCAATTTTTGTTTTGGTTTCGTGCGGTGTTAAGAAAGTTGAAAATTCAAATGCTTTGTATGAAGTCTTGACAAAGCAGTCTGACGGCGGCGGTAATATTAAGTTTTTTGAGATCTTGACCGAACCAAATGAGATTAAGATGCTTGAAAACGATCCGCTTTTGGCTGATAAAATGAAGGATCCAAATGTTCATGATTATAATTATGTGATTTTGAATATGGGGGAGAAAAACACAAGCGGTTATTCTATAGACGTTGAAAAGGTCGAAGAAACAGATAAGAATATCATTATTACTGTAAAAGAAAACAGCCCGGCGCAAGATGCAATGACAATGCAGGTGATTTCGTATCCTTACACTGTGGTGAAAATTCATTCTAAGAAAGAGATTATTATTAAGTAATTAGTTTTTTAGTTCTTGGTTCATAGTTCTTAGTGATTAGTACTAGAGTTTGGTACTTAAACTTTAGTACTTATTCTTTGATTTTGTTATTTTAAGTTAAGTGTTATCCTGAGTGAAGTCGAAGGTTTAAGATGTAGAAAGGGCTTCTAGTTCGCTTACCCTGACAAAAACTTTAATCAATAAAAAAAAACCTGTCGCTTTAAACGACAGGTTTCTTTTTACAATTATTTTTTAATTTTTTATTTTAGAATCTGAATTTAACACCTAAACCAACGTCAAATCCAAAATTGTCATCATCATAGTATCCTGAACCAATTTCAGGTCTAGCATCTAATGATAATGTAATTGGCACTTCACTAAATCTATATTCGATACCAATATCTCCTGCTGCGAAAACATAAGTTCCGCTGTCATTATATCTGAAATTATTATTGTAATAGTCATAATCCCAAGCAGCAACTCCACCACCGACACCAGCGTACCAGTTAAATCCTCCGTCGATGTTCCAAACCCATTGGTAAAGGGCAACTCCTTTGATAGCATCAACATCTCTGCTGTTTCTCCAGCCTAAATCAAATTCTAGTCTGTTTTTTTGGTTCAATCCTAATTGGTATGATACTTCTCCTCCGAAACCGTTATTGTCACCTAAACGTAACCCTAACGCATGTTTTGAAATTTCTTGTGATTGAGCCGTAAATGCTAATCCTAAAAGCATAAGGGCTGATAAAATGATCTTTTTCATAAAAATGGTTAATTAATTTTTTTCAAATGTATAATTACAGTTAGATACAGAACGTATAATATTTTTGAAAATTGTTATATAATTCACATTTTCGAAATTAAGATTCTTAAAATTGTTAAAAAATAGGTTTTGGTGAGGTTATTTTAATATGATTGAAGATATTAATTGGGAAGTTAAAATATCTTCCATTTCAAAAAGATTTTCTTCTTCAACAAAATTAGCTGCTTTGTAAGAGAACAATTTCCAGCGTTTTTTATGGTATTCAAGAGCTGTTAGGTTTTCCACCCAATCGCCAGAATTAAGGTATAAAGTAGAGCCATGTTTGTTTTCCTTAGTCATAATTTTTGGTTCATGGATATGACCGCAGATTACGTAATCGTAATTTTTTTCGATTGCTAAATCGGTTGCAGTAGTTTCAAAATCAGAAATAAATTTAACTGCTTTTTTTACGCTTGCTTTTATTTTTTTAGAAAAAGAGTAAGGTTCTCGACCGAGCTTTGATAGACACCAATTTACAAATCGGTTTATTAGAATTAAATAATCATAACCTAATCCGCCTAGTTTTGCAATCCATTTTGAATGCTGCACAGAGGCATCAAACACATCTCCGTGAAAAATCCATGCTTTTTTATCGTCTAATTCTAAAACTAATTTGTCGACCAAAGCAAAATTACCCATATTCATATCACTGAATTTTCGAAGTATTTCATCATGATTTCCAGTAATATAATACACTTTTGTTCCTTTAGAAGCCATTCCGATTATACGCTGAATTACTCTTAAATGCGCTTTCGGGAAGTACGATTTACGAAACTGCCAAGCATCAATAATGTCGCCGTTTAATACTAAAGTTTTGGGTTTAATGCTTGAAAGATAGTTGTTTAGTTCTTTTGCATGACTTCCGTAAGTTCCTAAATGGACATCAGAAAGAACGACCAATTCGACATTTCTTTTTTTCAATTTTTCTTGATTTGAAGTTTTACAAATGAAAGAAATTTTGAATGGTTTTATTTTATCAAAAGGTTATGAAAAAGCGGATAATTTTACCAAATTGTGATTTTTAATCGGTTTAATGTTTAGTTAATAATACCAGTTTTAAATTTTTTAATTTAATTCATAAAACTTACATTTGCTCAAAACAAAATACAATGGCAGGAAACAGCTACGGCACCCTATATAAAGTTACAACATTTGGAGAATCTCATGGTGAAGCTTTAGGCGGCATTATTGACGGATGCCCTCCAGGAATACAACTTGATTTTGAAGCAATTGAATTGGATATGGCTCGAAGAAAACCAGGGCAGTCGGCAATTGTTACACAGCGTAAGGAACCAGATGCAGTTCAGTTCTTATCTGGGATTTTCGAAGGAAAAACTACAGGAACCCCAATTGGATTTATTATTCCAAATACCAATCAAAAGTCAGATGATTATTCACATATAAAAGATAATTACAGACCAAGCCACGCTGATTATGTTTACGATCAGAAATATGGTTTTCGTGACTATCGCGGCGGCGGACGAAGTTCGGCTAGAGAAACTGCAAGCAGGGTAGTAGCTGGGGCAATTGCAAAACAAATGCTTCCAGAGATTAAGTTTAATGCTTACGTTTCTTCTGTTGGGCCAATTCATTTAGAAACGCCTTATCAAGAATTAGATTTTTCAAAAATAGAAAGTAATCCTGTTCGTTGTCCAGATCAAAAATCTGCAGCGATAATGGAGGAATATATTCGTGATATTCGTAAACAAGGAGATACCGTTGGAGGTGTTGTAACTTGTGTAATCCAAAATGTTCCAGTTGGTTTAGGAGAACCGGTTTTTGATAAACTTCATGCAGAATTAGGAAAAGCAATGCTTTCTATAAATGCAGTAAAAGGTTTTGAATACGGAAGCGGTTTCCCTGGTTCTGAAATGAAAGGAAGCGAGCACAATGATTTGTACAATCCTGACGGATCTACTAAAACCAATCTTTCTGGCGGAATTCAAGGAGGAATCAGCAACGGAATGGATATTTATTTTAGAGTAGCTTTTAAACCTGTTGCAACTATTATGCAGACTCAGGACTCATTAGATAATAAAGGTAACATTACACCAATGACAGGAAAAGGACGTCATGATCCGTGTGTAGTGCCTCGCGCAGTGCCAATCGTAGAAGCGATGGCGGCAATTGTTTTGGCTGATTTTTATTTAATCAACAAAACATATTAATAAAAGGTAAGACAGTGAGGGTCTTATATTTTAATAATTAAAAAGTAAATTAATGCAAGTTACAGAAACTAAAAAAAAATCATTTCTTTCAGGATTAACAGGGCAAATTATAATTGCGATGATTCTTGGAGCTATTTTGGGAATCATATTACACAATTCAATTTCGCCTGAAGCAGCACAATCTTTTAGTACTAAGATAAAAATGCTGGCAACTATTTTTATTCGTTTGGTGCAAATGATTATTTCCCCTTTGGTTTTCACGACTTTGGTAGTGGGAATTGCAAAATTAGGAGATATTAAAACTGTTGGGAGAATTGGAGGAAAAGCTATAGGATGGTTTTTTACAGCTTCATTTATTTCTTTATTAATTGGATTGTTTTACGTAAATATTCTACAGCCGGGTGTTGGTCTAAAACTAGAGCACGTAGATATGGCAGCTGCTACTGAGGTAACTGGTAAAACACAAAATTTATCTTTCGAAAATTTTGTTGAGCATATTGTGCCAAAAAGTATTGTTGAAGCAATGGCAACAAATGAAATCCTGCAGATTGTAGTTTTTTCTATTTTCTTCGGATTAGCTGCAGCATCTTTAGGAGAAAAGGTAAAACCTATTATTGGAGCCTTTGATAAGTTGTCTCACATTGTTTTAAAAATGGTAAACTATGTAATGAACTTTGCTCCAATTGGAGTTTTTGGTGCTATTGCAGCTGTTTTTGCTATTAGAGATGCTGAAGAATTGGTAATTACTTATTTTAAATTTTTCGGATCATTCTTAATCGGTATTAGTACTTTGTGGGTTCTTTTAATAGCTGTTGGTTATATTTTCTTAAAGGGAAGAATGACAGAATTATTAAGACGTATCACTGGGCCATTAGCGATTGCTTTTGGAACAACGAGCAGTGAGGCTGTATTTCCTAAATTAACAGAAGAATTAGAAGGTTTTGGAGTAAAAGATAAGATTGTTTCTTTTATGCTGCCGCTTGGTTATTCGTTTAATCTTGATGGAAGCATGATGTATATGACTTTTGCCAGTATTTTTATTGCGCAGTTTTACAATGTACATTTAGATTTGGGAACTCAAATGGCGATGCTTTTAGTATTAATGCTAACCAGTAAAGGTATTGCAGGTGTTCCAAGAGCAAGTTTAGTTGTTGTTGCGGCAACTTGCGGCATGTTTGATATTCCAATTGAAGGTATTGCATTGATTCTGCCTATTGATCATTTTTGTGATATGTTTAGAAGTGCAACAAATGTACTTGGAAATGCACTGGCAACTTCTGTTGTAGGACAGTGGGAAGAAGGTAAAGAATAACAATAAACGAATAAGATTTTAACACTAAGAATATTATTTTTTGGCCTTAGTGTCCTAAATAACAAGTCAAAAGCTGTATTTTTTTATGAAATACAGCTTTTTTTTATTTTAAAGTGTATATTTGATAAAACTAGCCGATTAATGCCCCAAATACGGATATTTTTACTTCTATTCTTTGGTCTGAATTGCTTCGCCAATTCGGCAATTTCTCAATCTAATTGTAATAAAGATCCTAAGATCGATAAGCTGGTTAAAAAAGCACTTTTAAATTTTCGGGAATCTAATTTTGAGCAATCACTAAAAATTTCTAGAGCGGCATTAAATTCTGCGACATTACTAAAAGACTATTGCCTCATTTCTCGTTCCTATAATATTATTGCGGCTAACTATAATGAATTATCAGACTTTGATAAAGCGATTTTCTTCTATAAAAAAAGCTTGTATTATGCCAATAAAACAAATAACGACTCTCTAAAATGCAACCTCTATAATAATCTAGGGAACATGTATTGTTTCGAAAAGAAACAATTTGACAAAGGTATTAGTTATTATAAAAAATCTGTAGCTTATGGTTTGAAAATTAATGATTTAAAAGAAGTTTACTTTACAAATGTAAATATTACCTGGGCATACTTTGATATTAAAAATTACGATCAGGGATATCTTTTTTTAAAATACATTAACAGCACAAAAAACAAATATAGCGACGGATCTACAGAAGTTATCGTAGATATGCTTAATGCGATTTATTTAAGTTACAAAAACGATAATAATGCGGCTAATACTTATTTTTTAAGTGCTATTGAAGCAGGAAAAACATGTGAAGAAAAAACAGATTTATCGAATGTTTATTTAGAATATTCAAAGTTTTTAAATAAAATTAAAAGGCACAAAGAGGCTTATGAAGCTTTAGTGAATCACAATAAAATTTCGGAAGTACTATATAATGAAAAGAAACTAAAAAAAGCTTCGATTGCGGGAATGGGGCTTGAGTTAGATGAATATAAAAGACAGATTGATAAAATTGAAAGTGAAAAAGTAGAGCAGTCTCAAAGTCTTAAAAAATCAAGGATCATCGTTATTCTTTTTATCTTGATTTCTTTTATACTTCTGTTTTTACTCATCACTTTAGTTAAGAATATTCGATTTAAGAAAAAACATAATTTAGAGCTTCTAAAAGCGAAAGAAATTGCAGAGGAGGCATCTTTGCTCAAAACACAATTTATTTCGACTATAAGCCACGAATTACGCACTCCGCTGTATGGTGTGGTTGGAATTACCAATATGTTATTAGAAGAACATAAAGAAATTTCTAGAAGCCAGCATCTAAGTTCGCTTAAATTTTCTGCCAGATATTTACTGTCTTTGGTAAATGATATTCTGCAGATTAATAAAATTGAAGAAAATAAAGTAGTACTTGAAAATTTGACATTTAATATTTCAGATGAAATCACAGTTATAAAAAACTCACTTTCTTTTCTTTCCCAAAAAAACAACAATAGAATTTCAATAGACATAGATCCTGAAATTCCAGAATATTTAATTGGAGATAAATTAAGACTGGCTCAAATTTTAATGAATTTAGTGAGTAATGCACTAAAGTTTACTAAAGACGGGCAAGTCGAAATAATTGTAAAACTAAGCAGGGTACAAGGAAAACTGAATTACCTGCATTTCTTAATTAAGGATAATGGCGTAGGAATTGCCCTTGTGGACCAAAGTAAGATTTTTGAAAAATTTGTTCAAGTTGGGAGAAAGGATGAAGATTATCAAGGAACTGGATTAGGACTTAGTATTGTAAAAAGACTTCTTGGACTCTTTGGAAGTACTATTACTTTGGATAGTGATCTAGGAAAAGGTACTTCATTTTCGTTTGAAATTGGTTTTGAACATGATTTGGCTAAAACGAAAAGCATTATCGATGAAATCGAAGTTGATTTAACCTCAAATGAAGTTTATAAAATTTTAGTCGTAGAAGATAACTTAATTAATCAATTGGTAACCAAAAAGATTATTGAGAAAAATAATTATATCTGTAAAGTGGTTGATGATGGTTATGCAGCGCTTAAAATTCTTGAAAACGAAGTCTTTGATTTAATTTTAATGGATATCAATATGCCTTTGATGAATGGTTTTGAAACGACAAAAAGAATTCGTCTGGCAGGAATAGAAACTCCAATTGTTGCTTTAACGGCTTTTGACAAAGATGAAATTACCGATGAAGCCCTTTCGTCTGGAATGAATGATATTATAATTAAGCCTTTTGAACCAGTCAAATTATTTAAGATAATCAATTACCTTATAAAAGAAAAAAACGCTGTTTAGTACCAGCGTTTTTTGTTTTTCTTAGAAGTATTTGATTTTCTTGATTTATGAGCTCCACCGCTTCTATTAGAAGAATTTTTAGGTTTTTCTCCAGCTTCAGGACTTCCAGACTGCCATTGATAAGGGTGATCTGCGATTGTTTTTACATCAACTTTAATTAATTTCTGAATATCTTTCCAATATGGAAGTTCATCTTTTCCGCAGAAAGAAATTGCAATTCCGCCATTTCCTGCACGACCTGTACGACCGATACGGTGAACATAAGTTTCTGGGATATTCGGTAAATCAAAATTAATCACATACGGCAGTTGCTCAATGTCAATTCCTCTAGCCGCAATATCTGTAGCAACCAAAACACCAACTTCTTTATTCTTAAAAGCGTCTAAAACTCTTTGTCTTGCATTCTGAGATTTGTCTCCGTGAATGGCTTCTGCTGGAATATCTTTTTTACGAAGCGCTTTAACAACATTGTCAGCACCATGTTTTGTTCTTGAAAAAACAAGCACATTTGATAAATTTTCTTCCTTAATTAAACTATACAACAAGTTTCTTTTTTCAGTTTTATCTACAAAATAAATGCGTTGTTCTACATTTTCGGCTGTTGATGAAACAGGAGATACTTCTACTTTTTCTGGATCCTGCAAAAACATTTCTGCCAGTTCGCGAATTGCAATTGGCATTGTAGCAGAGAAAAGTAAAGTTTGTCTGTTCTTTGGTGTAAGTTTTACGATTTTTTTGACATCATTAATAAAACCCATATCCAGCATTTGATCTGCTTCATCGAGCACTAAAGTGTGCAGATGGTCTAAATCTAGAAAACCCTGTTTATGAAGGTCAAGCAAACGTCCTGGAGTCGCAACTAAAATATCGATTCCATTTTTTAAAGCCTCAACTTGAGGGTTTTGAGATACACCTCCAAAAATTGTCAGCTGTGTTAAATTAGTATATTTAGCATAAGTGTCAAAACTCTGGCCAATTTGTACCGCTAGTTCACGTGTAGGCGTAACTACAAGAGCACGAATTTGTTTCGCTTTTTTTGATGAACCGACAATTCTATGTAATTGATGTATGATTGGAATAGCAAATGCTGCCGTTTTTCCTGTCCCTGTCTGCGCGCAGCCAATTAAATCACGACCTGCTAAAACTATCGGAATAGATTTTTCCTGAATTGGTGTCGGATTTAAATAGCCTTCTTCAAATACGGCTTTTTGTATACTTTTTGAAAGTGATAAATCTTCGAATAACATATCTTAGGTATTAAGTATTTTAGTTTTAAGTACTAAAATGCCGTGCAAAGATAGTTTTATTCGGTTAATCGTTTGTTTGAATTAGCTTTTATTTGGCAAAACAGCTTCGCGTTAGAATTTTATTTGGTCGATTAATTAATCTTTTTCGATGTTTGCTTTGATAAAATCGGTTACTAAATATCCAATTAATTTACCAATTAAATTATTATTAGGCGAATTGTCTAAATCTGGTGCTCCTTCGCAGACATGCAGATAAGCAGCGTTTTTATGTTCGGCGAAAAAAGAAACAAACTGTCTCAATTCTTCAACAGAAAAACCGCTAATTGTCATGGCACTGCTTGCAATGTTAGGAATTGCATCAAGATCAATTTCAATTCCGAAAGCATCATTTTTAACAAAATCTAAAGCGGCAATCATTTCTCGATTGAAATCTTTTTCTTTTCTAATGTTTACACTGTCATAAGTATTATATCGAACTCGGTCTTCTAGTTTTTTAATTATATCTAAAACACTTTTTGAAGTATAATTTTCGTGAAGTCCAAAAATGAAATATTTTTTTAAAAACCCTTCTTCGTAAGCGTATGAAAATCCGTTGCCGCTGTGACGTCCTTCAAGAATTCTAAAATCAGAATGTGCATCAAAATTTATTGCGTTTATAGGTTTTCCTTTGGCTAAAGCCGCTCCTTTAATATTTCCGTAAGCATTATTGTGGCCCCCACCTATGATAATAGGCGTTTTTCCAGCTTTAATTATGGTAAAAATAATATGAGATACTTCTTTATCAATTTTTTCAACCAGCTGACTTAATTTTGAACGATCATCGATATCATTAAAATCAAGATTTTCGACTTCACGCATTTCGTCAGCAACATTAATCTGTCCTAAAACAATAATGTTGCTTCCTTTACAAAACCGATTATGCTGAATGTTGGCAATACTTTTTATCGCGCTCTGCCATGCAGAAGCAGCTCCAGGTCTTCCGTAATTGGCACGTACGCCTATATCTTCAGGAATTCCAAGAAGAACATATTTAGCTTCACTTTCTTTTAAAAAATTGATTTTATCAACTCCAGATGGAATGACAATCATTTTTTCTCCGAACTTTATTTCACCACTTCGATGATTCGTGACTTTTGCTAAATCATTTATAGTGAAAGGGATTAATTTTTCCATGAAAAAAATTTATTTTCCAAAAATAATATAATTGTAGAAACTTACGTTATTACCTTATATTAATTCTTAAATTTGTTATTAAAGAAAATTATTTAAATATGGAAAACCCAAAGAACAACAATTCAAGTCTAAAGGCGATAATCGCAGTTTTAGCAGTCCTACTGATTGGTAGCTTAGTGTATATTTTTAAATTATCATCTGATACAGATGTAGTTAAAACAGAACTTACAACAACTTTGACAGAGAAAGAATCTGTTATGAAAGATTTGCAAGAGCTGAAAGCGACTTATGATGCTGCAATTGCTGAAAACACTTCTATGTCTGACGAATTAATCCAAGAGAGAGATAAAGTAGTTGCTTTAATGGATGATTTAAACAAGTCTAAAGGAGATGTTTCTAAATACAGATCTCAAGTTCAGGCAATGCAGAGTAAAATGAAAACTTTAGTTGCTGAAAATGATGAGTTGAAAAAACAAAATGGTGTTTTAACTACTCAAAGAGATAGTACTATTGTAGTTCTAGGAGAATCTAAGAAATATAACGAAGTATTAGTTGGTCAAAACGAAGAATTGGCTAAAACAGTAGAAAAAGGTGCGAAGTTATCAGTACTAAATACAAAAACTTCAGCTTATAAATTGAAAAGCTCTGGTAAACAAATTGAAACAGACAAAGCAAGTCGTGCTGATGTTTTAAAAGTTAGTTTTACTATTGCTGAAAATCAAATCGCAAAATCTGGAGATAAAACGTATTATGTACAAGTTATCGATGCTAAGAACAATGTTTTAGGTGAAAAGAAAACTGAAAATTTCGGTGACAATTCATTGACTTACAGTTTTAAAACTACTGTGAAATATGAAAATAAAACTGTAAACGTGAGCGAAGATCTTCCAGGAAAAGATTTTGCTAAAGGAACTTACTTTATCAATATTTTTGATAATGACGAATTAGTTTCTAAAACTAGTTTCAGTTTAAGATAATTTCTGCCAAAGGGATATAATACCACTTAGATATTAAAGGTCTGTGATTTTCACAGGCCTTTTTTTATGGGTAAATTTGAATGCTTTTGTCACTGTTCGGAGAACTGTAAGTTTCCCGTAGTTGAAACTACGGGTTATGTTTGGAATGATTTATTTTGTAAAAAGAATAATTGTTTATTCTAGAATTTTTCCTTCAACAAAAACAGATTCTATAAGATTGCTTCCAAAGGCATAAGGAATTTGGTAATAAGAAGAAATGGGTTTTGTTAGAATCAGATTGGCTTTTTTGCCTTTTGTAATACTTCCATGCGTTTCTGAAAGTCCCATGGCATAAGCACCGTTTATTGTTGCAGCATTAATTGCTTCTTCTGGTGTCATTTTCATCTTGATACAAGCCGTTGCAACAACAAAATTCATGTTTCCAGATGGAGTAGAACCAGGATTGAAATCTGTTGCTAAAGCCAAAGGTAAGCCTGCTTTAATCATTTCACGTGCGGGAGTGTACGGAATGCTTAAAAAGTAAGAGCAAGACGGTAAGGCTACAGGCATTGTCTCGCTATCTTTTAAAGCTTCAATATCTTCTGATGTCATAACTTCAAGATGATCAACAGAAAGTGCTTTAAATTTAATACCAGCCTGAATGCCGCCAATAGAATTAAATTGATTGACGTGAATTTTTGGTTTTAGACCAAATTGAATTCCTGCCTGCATAATTTTTTCGGTTTCTTCCACAGAAAAGTAACCGCTTTCACAAAATACATCTACATATTCGGCTAATTTATTTTGAGCAATTTCTGGAATCATTTTAGTGATGATTTCTTCAATATATCCAGCTTTATTTTCTTTATAATGCGTTGGAAAAGCATGCGCTCCTAAAAATGTAGCTTTAATAGAAATTGGATAATTTTCAGCCAGTTTTTTAATAACACGAAGCATTTTCAATTCTCCTTCAATAGTTAGCCCATATCCAGATTTTATTTCAACAGCACCAGTTCCTAAATGCATAACTTCTTCCAGACGAAGTTTTGACTGCTCGTAGATTTCTTCCTCAGAAGTTTCGTTGAGTTTTTTAGCCGAATTTAAAATACCGCCTCCGCGATTTGCTATTTCTTCATACGAAAGTCCGTTAATACGGTCCACAAATTCTTGTTCGCGATTTCCTGCGTAGACAATATGCGTGTGACTGTCGCACCAAGAAGGAAGAACAACTTTGCCCGTAGCATCAATAATTTTATCAGCTTTAATTTCAGGAAGATCTTTCATTGAACCGAAATCAGCGATTAAATTATTTTTTACAACTAAGAAAGCATTTTTTATAGTAGGAAGTTCTGCCATTTCTGCTCCAGAAACTTTAGCAATTGGAGTTTCGCGAACCTGTAGTAATTCTTGTATGTTGGTAATTAAAGTAACCATTAATATGAGTTTGTTATATTTAGATAAGTCTATAAAAGCACAAATTTCACAAATTATCACGAACTAATCCGTGAAATCTGTGAAATTCATGTTTAGATTTTGAAATTAAAATTTTGAAATTTTATTTCAAAATTATTCTGAAACTGTTATTTCAAAAATTTTGTCCCAGTATTTTCCAGTAACAAAAATAGTTTTCGTAGCAGGATTATAGGCAATTCCATTAAGGACTTCTGCATTTTTAGCTTTAATAGATTTGCGCAGATCTGAAAGATTTAATATTCCTTCAACAGCTCCAGAAGTTGGATTTACAACAGCAATTGCATCTTTCTGCCAAACATTTACATAGAATTTTCCGTTGATTAATTCTAATTCATTAATTGCTTTAATTTTTGCAGCTCCAGAATATACATTGATATAGTCAATCAACTTTTGAGTAGCAGGATCCATTTTCCAGATTTTCTCCGTTCCGTCAGAATGATATATATATTTATCGTCATGTGTCATTCCCCAGCCTTCGATATCTTTATCGTATTTAAAGGTTTTTTCTAGCTTAAAAGTATTGGCATCATAAATAAAACCAGTTTTTTCCTGCCATGATAGTTGGTAGATTTTACCGTTGAAAAAAGTGATTCCTTCTCCAAAATATTCTTTAGGAAGATCCACTTGTTTGATTACTTTTCCAGTTTTATAATCAACTTCTCTAAAATAGGAATCTTCTTTTTGTCCTGTACTTTCAAAAAGTCTTCCGTCATGAAATTCTAAACCTTCTGTAAATGCTGTAGTATCATGGGGAAAAGTATTTACTACTTTGTATTTTAATAGTTTTGGTTCAATATCAGAAATCACTTCAATTCTTTTAGTAGCATCTGAAGAATCGCCGCCAAAATAGGCAGTAGCTTTTAAGTATTGATAACCTAGTTTTTGTTCTTTTAAATCAAATTTAAATTTCTCAGCACCTTTTGTGCTTCCTACTCTTTTATCATTTACAAAGTAAGCAATACTGTCAATTTCTTTCGAATTTGGGTTTAAAATTCCTATTGAAACCGATTCTTTTTGCGTAAAATGAGCAGGAAAAGCAGAATCGTCGATAGTAAACAAAGAATTTTCACCTTTTTTTGTGTCTCCACATCCAATTAATGTGATTCCTAATAAAATGAAAGTTAGGAAGTTATATTTTTTCATAGTTTAAAATTTGAATAAGCCAATATACGATGATATTTTTATAGCAACAAAGGTCTTGCAAAAATATAAAAAGGTTGTATATTTGCACTGGCAAGTCCTACACGACCAGCTCCTGCAGACTCCCCCAGGATGGGAACATAGCAAGGGTACGTGGTTGAGCGGTGCGATGTAGGTCGCTTGCCATTTTTTTTAGAATAAATTTAATTTGTAATCTTCCTTATCAGGAGGATTTTTTTATTTTTGGGACTTCGTAAAGTTAAAAGTTATTAGTTAGAGGTTGAAAGTTTACCTCAATGAACCAACTCATAACTTATAACTCAAAACTCATAACTTTTCAAAATGAATAAAGTCGTTTTAATTACCGGAGGATCATCAGGGATTGGGAAATCTATTGGTGAATTTTTACATCAAAAAGGTTTCGTTGTGTATGGAACCAGCAGAAATCCTGAGAAAGTTTTAAATTCAGTTTTCCCTTTGGTGGCTTTAGATGTACGAAATTCTGATTCTATTCAGAAAGCAGTTTCTAAAATTATTGAAACTTCTGGAAGATTAGATATTGTTATAAATAATGCTGGAGTTGGAATTACAGGGCCTTTAGAAGAAATTCCGACTGAGGAAATCCGAAATAATTTTGAGACTAATTTCTTTGGACCAATTGAAGTAATGAAAGCTGCTTTACCGCAAATGCGTAAACAAAATTCTGGACTTATTATAAATATTACTTCTATTGCAGGTTATATGGGACTTCCTTACAGAAGTGTTTATTCGGCATCAAAAGGGGCTTTAGAATTGATTACTGAAGCTTTAAGAATGGAAGTTAAATCTTTTGGAATTGAAATTACCAATGTTGCGCCTGGAGATTTTGCTACAAATATTGCTGCTGGCCGTTATCATGCGCCAGTTATTAAAGATTCTGCTTACGAAAAAGTTTACGGAGAGGTTTTGGCAACGATGAATGATCATGTTGACGCAGGAAGTAATCCGAATGAAATGGCTGAGGCAGTTTACAAAATTATTCAGACCAAAAAGCCAAACGTGCATTATAAAGTTGGTGCTTTTATGCAGAAGTTTTCGATCGTTTTAAAACGTGCTCTTCCAGATAAGATGTACGAAAAAATGTTAATGAATCATTATAAATTGTAATACTATGGATAAGATTTCAGAGTTTTTGCCTACTATTTTTGCTGTTTTAATTTTTCTGTTTATTTGGTTTGTAATTCGCAGGATTTTAAGTTCTTTAAGCGATAAGATTAATAATTCTGAAGTTTATAAAGAAGATACTCTAAAGGTGCTTGAAGAAATTAGAGATGAATTGAAAGAATTAAACAGAAAAAATTCTTCGGCGAGTTTATAATGATAAGTTTAGCCGAATTTGAAACATTAAAGCCAGATTTTTAAAATTAAGTAAAATTATTGTTTGCAATTTATTTTGTGAATTTTAATGAAATTTGCAAATTGATTTGGTTTTTGAAATTGTTATTGGTATTGATTTCGTAATTTTGCAGCTGAATTTGCGTGAGGGATAGAAGCTGATCCGCAGAGTCGGAGTGGATAATCCAGCCAGATTAAAAAAAGGTACTTAGTAATCGTTCTGCTGAGTGCGCCTTTTATAAATGTGGTCACGCCTAGTTAATCAACACAATTTAAATAATATAAATTATGAAATTTTTTATTGACACAGCTAATTTAGCTCAAATTAAAGAAGCACAAGCTTTAGGTGTTTTGGGATGGTGTAACAACTAACCCATCATTGATGGCAAAAGAAGGTATTACCGGAAAAAACAACATTTTAAAGCATTATGTTGATATTTGCAATCTTGTAGAAGGTGATGTAAGTGCTGAAGTTAATGCCCTTGATTATGACGGAATGGTTAAAGAAGGTGAGGAGCTGGCTGAATTACATGACCAAATCGTTGTAAAACTTCCTATGACTAAAGAAGGTGTTATGGCGGCAAAATATTTTTCTGATAAAGGAATTAAAACAAACGTTACTCTTGTTTTCTCTGTAGGACAAGCACTTTTAGCTGCTAAGGCTGGTGCTACGTATGTTTCTCCGTTTGTTGGACGTTTAGATGATATTTCTACAGATGGATTGAATTTAATTCAGGAAATTAGAGAAGTTTATGATAACTACGGTTACGAGACTCAAATTTTAGCAGCTTCTGTACGTCATACAATGCATATTGTAAATTGTGCAAAAATTGGTGCTGATGTTATGACTGGACCTCTTTCTGCAATTTACGGATTGTTGAAACATCCTTTAACTGATATCGGTTTAGCGCAGTTCGTAGCTGACTTCGAGAAGGGAAATAAATAATTCTCAGATACTTTTAAAATTAAAATCGTCTTTTTTCTAACGAGAAGAGACGATTTTTTTTACTTTTATATAAACCTTAAATAGTTGAATATGAAAGTTATATTGATATTGTTGTCTTTTTTTGCAGCTAGCTTTTTACTAAATGCTCAGGCAAAAGTTATTACTTCTGTAAATGATGCAGGCGACGTCGCAACTTACGAGTTGGATTCTTCTGTGAAATTTCAAACCCTCGCTAAAGGTCTTCGCTATAATATTACGAGACATGAGTTTAAAGGTCCCGAAATGAAGAATAGTTACAGGCTGCTTTTGGTTATGGATGGTTTTTATTCTAAAACGCTAAATAAAGAAATGACTATTTCAGCAGTTCTGAGTGATGGATCTGTTATTGAAGCCAGAAAGATTATTGAAGATGACGGTTTTTTTGACGGTGCATGCACATTAAAAATAAAAGACCCTGAAGCTCTTTTAAAGGCAGATATCAACAAAGTAATAGTTCATGCAGATAAAGATGTTGTTTATTCATTAACGGCTGAAAATAAAGCTGTTTTTAAAAAGAATCTTAGCGATATTATTAATGCAAAGTGAAATTAAGGGACTAAGGATCTAAGACGCTAAGGCTCTGAGGTTATTAATGTCGATTACTATTGGTTAAAATAAAAATTCCAAATCCCAATTATACTATAAATTGGAATTTGGAATTTAAAAAATTTGGATTTTTATAAAGTTTAGTGTCCTCCGCCGCCACCTTCAACGTGGTTGATACCTTGTCTTTTTAATATTTTTGGGCAGTAGTAGCCGTAAAATCCTAAGTAAGCAAAACCTAAAAGCGGTACGATATAAGAGAAATGTGTCCAAGTGATTCCGAAGATTCCTCCTGGATGAGAAATATCAAAGTCACAAATACTTCCTTGAATTAATGGAATTACACCACCTCCAAGAATCATCATGATTAAGAAAGAAGATGCTTTTCCTGTGTTTTTTCCTAAACCTGCAATGGCTAAATCGAAGATTGATGGCCACATAATAGATAAGAATAAACCTCCTGAAATAAAGAAGAATTTAGCTATTTCTGGGTTTGGCCATACTAATCCTAATACCATCATTAGTAATCCTGAGATTCCGAAAAGCATTAAAGTTTTTCCTGCGTTTTTACCTCCTACAAAACTTACTGCAATGAATAATAAGATCCAGATTGGGTAAATATAGAATGAAGAAACATCATGCGCAGCAAAGATATTTGCTCCAATAATAACCCCGAATGCTAAAGCTGGAACGATAAATTTCAATGCTGTGTTTACAAGATTTGAAGTGTTGAAAACGTTAACTCCACCATTCCAACGGCCAATCATTAAACTTCCCCAATAAAGGGCAATGAATGGAGCAATGGCATCTTCTAAAACGTTTCCGAATTCTGCAGTATGAAGTAAAGCTGGTAAATTACTGATAATAGTAACCTCAGTTCCAACATAAATGAAGATTCCTAACATTCCTAAATAAAGTTGTGGGTAATCTAGTATATTAAATTTTTCGTGTGCTGTTTTAACTACTTCAACTTCTTCTTTTTCAGGATCTTCGATTTTAGAGAAGTTCATAAAAACGGCTACAACAATAAATGCTAGTCCAAGGATGATGAAAGGTAATTTGATGTCTTCTAATGAAAGTGTAGTGTTTTTATTATCTCCCATTCCAAACAAAGCAATTCCTAAAAGAATAGCTCCAATTGTTGTTCCGAAAGAGTTAATACCTCCAGCCAATGTTAAACGGTGTGCTCCAGTTGCAGGACTTCCCATTTTAATAGCTAATGGATTAGCAACAATTTGTTGTATTGAAAATCCTAAACCTACAGTAAATAAAGCTGTTAAGAAGAATGGGAAACTTTCCATTGTTGCGGCAGGAATGAATAAAAATGATCCTACTGCTGAAAGGAGTAAACCAGCTGAAAGGGTTTTTTTATATCCGAATTTTTGTAAAACGTCCATTTTTAAGGATACTAAAAAGAAAATAATAGATCCTACGAAGTATGCAGCATAAAATGCCCACGCAACTAATTGTGATTGTACTTGAGATAAAGTGAATACTTTTTTGAATACTGGAATCAGGATGTCATTGGCAGAACCAACAAAACCCCAAAAGAAGAACACGATTATCAAAGAGATAAACTGCCCCCATTTGGTTTGCACATTTTCTGAACTCATAATAATAAGGTTAATTTTTTATTTTATTGTTTTTTGAAGACCGTAAATATATTTGTTAGGATTATCAAAAAAAAATAAAAAGGTATAAATAATGTTAAATTTATACCAACGACACTCTTTTTTCAACAAAGTGTTAATTTTAACCTGTTTAGAAAATGTAATTCATAAATATATTTACTCTAAAATTTTATTTTTAACCTCTTTGCTATAGTTTCGGCCTATCGGAATGTTATAAGATTGGATTTGAACACGGTTTCCTTCGATAGATTTTACCTTATTTAGTGCAATTACATAAGATTTATGGATTCTAAGAAAGCGATCTGCCGGCAATTCTTCAGACAAGGATGTAAGAGATTTATGTGTAATATAAGTTTTATCCGGTGTGACAACTTTTATGTATTCCTTCATTCCTTCAACAAATAAAATTTCTTCAATATTAATTTTCATCATTTTTTTATCGACTTTGATAAAAATATGAGAATCACCTTTTGTGGTTTCAACTTTAATATTGTTTTTGAGATTGTATTCGGTAGTAATTTTATTGATACATTTAATAAATCTCGGAAGCGGAATAGGTTTTACTAAATAATCTAAAACATCTAAATCATAACTTTCGGCGGCGAATTCTCTAAAAGCAGTTGTAATGATAACTTTGGTTTTACTTTCAATCAGGCTGATAAGTTCAAACCCTGTCATCATAGGCATGTTGATATCTAAAAAGACGGCATCAACAGCTGTACTGTTAATAAAATCGAGCGCCTCTAAAGAGTTATTGAATGTTGCTATAACTTCAAAATCTGTAAAATTGGTGAAATAATTTTGCAGGACTTTGATCGCTAAAGGCTCATCATCAATTAACACGCATTTAATCTTCATTCTGAGTAGGTATTTGTAATCTGATTATGTAGAAATTTAGTTTGGTTTTGTGTTTAAGACTAAAATTGTTTCTGTAAATGAGTTTTAATCTCTTTTTTGTGTTTACTAAACCAATTCCTCTTTTCGGATTATGATTTTGTGAAATTACAAAATTATTTAAGATTTCAAAATCGAGGATTTTGTTGTCTATAACTTTACAATTGATTTTAATCTTCAAATTTTTGTTGTTTACTCCACCATGTTTAAAAGCATTTTCTACCAATGAGATAAAGATTAGCGGTGGTACAACAACATCTTCGATGTTCGATTCGAGATTTATAGTTACTTCAACATTTTCAAAACGAAGTTTTTCGATTTCAATATAGTTCTGAATATAATCGATCTCTTTTATTAACGGAACAAATTTAGTTCCTTTTACATCGTAGAGAACATATTCCATTAAGTTCGAAAGTTTGATAATTACATCAGGAACTTTTTTTGAAGATTCTAATGAAAGTGCATATAAATTATTTAAAGTATTAAAGAAAAAATGCGGTTGAATCTGGTTTTCAAGATACTTTAATTTTATTTTAAATTGATTTTCCCGCAAAGATCTGTTTCTTTCTCTTTCTCTTAGCCAGGTTAAAGTAAGATAAACAGAAGATGCCATTGCAAGAACATACAATTCGCCAATACAAACTGCTACAATGTGATTAATTTCAAACGGATGGTATTCTCTGTTTGCTTCAGGCCAAATATTTTCGGAAATGATATAATAGGTAAGGGCGGTTTTTAATAAATAGATTCCAAAAAGACTTACTAAAAGCCATGCAGTATATTGAATGTATTTTTGTTTAAGAACATATTTTGGAACCAAAACAAATAAATTCAAATATACTAAAGGGATAACCAATGAGAATTCAATCAAATTTGATTTGAAAGCGTACGGATAATCATTAAAGTAAGCTCCCCATCTTAAAAAGTTTAATGTAAAATAGACTCCCCAAAACCAAATATGATTTTGCAGTTTAATATCAAATTTAACTTTTCTGATTTCTTTCAATTGGTTTTAAGTTATTTGTGTTTTTAGTTTTTCTTAACAATACTGAAATATTGTGCAACTTTAAACAATTAACTGCAAAGCGACAATTTTTTTGAATAAAATTTCGAAAAAAAACGATATTGGTGTTTTATTTTTTAATTAGAACGTTTTCGTAAAGCGTATTATTGAATGATTTATGTCGTTGGTTTAAATTTTGTTGTCGTTGGTTTAATTTATTTTTTTTAACAATGTCTTAAGAATAATTTTACCTCATAACTAACAAAATAAAATAAACATGAAAAAAATTTTCTTAATCTTTATGATTGTTTTTACGGCGCAGGTTTCGCTTGCACAAGTAAAAAGTGTCAAGGGTGTGATTACAGATTCTGACGGTATGCCATTACCAGGGGCTTCTGTTGCTGTACAAGGAGGTCAAAAGGGAACAACCACCGATTTTGACGGATTGTACACAATCGAAGTTCAAAAAGGTCAGAGCTTAGTTTTTACTTATGTAGGGCTGGAAACTCAGACAATTGTTGTAGGAGACGCCTCTACAATTAATGTAAAGATGGTTCAAGGAGCTTCAAATGCATTAAATGAGGTTGTTGTAACTTCTTTAGGTCTTAAGAAAACTAGAAAATCTTTGACTTATGCTGCTCAGGAGCTTAAAGGTGAAGAGTTAACACGTGTAAAAGATGCTAACGTAATTAATACAATTGCTGGTAAAGTTGCAGGTGTTGCAGTAACAAAAAGTTCTGGAGGCACTGGAGGATCAACAAAAGTTGTAATTCGTGGTAACTCATCGATCATGAACAGCCAGCCACTTTATGTTATTGATGGTATTCCTTTGTATAATGGAAGTTCAAACCAGCCAAATGACTCTTTTGGTAGTACAGCAGGAGGTAACCGTGATGGTGGAGATACTGTTTCGTTAATTAATCCTGATGATTATGAGGGAATGACAGTTCTTAAAGGTGCTGCAGCTTCTGTATTATACGGATCACAAGGAGCAAATGGGGTTATTTTACTATCTTCTAAAAAAGTTAAAGAGAACACAGGAAATTTAGCTATTTCTTCTGTTACAACTTTTGAATCTGTTCATTCTTTACCAGAATTCCAAAATGAATATGGAACGGCTAATGCACAAAAATCTTGGGGAGGAAAAGTTGCTTCTAAAGATTTTGTAAAAGACTTCTTCAACACAGGAGTTACCCAAATTACTTCTGCAGCATTTACTACAGGTACTGATATTTCTACTACAAGTTTATCTTATGCGAATACTTCTTCTTCTGGAATCATTGAAGGAAATGGCTTAAAGAAAAATAACTTTGGAATTCGTCAGACAGGAAAATTTTTCAATAATAAATTAACTGTTTCTGCTGATGCTAAATATACAAGTCAGACTATCGACAACAGACCTGTAAATGGACTTTATTCAAATCCTTTAACGGGAGTATATTTATTCCAGCGTGCAAATGATTTTAATTACTACAAAGATAATTATGAAGTGTATATGCCAGATAGGAACCTATATGGTCAAAATTTCTACACTCCATTAAATACTGATATCTACGTTCAAAACCCTTACTGGTTAATCAACAGAAACAAATCTGTAGATAAAGATAATTTCTTTAATGGAAATATAGCGTTAGACTTTAAAGCAAACAATTGGTTAAGCATTGGTGCAAGATATAGTTATAACAGAATTGAAAACGATTTTGATAAAAGAATTTATGCTACAACAAATACTTCTTTATCTAATATAAACGGTAGATATATTAATGTTGCTACATTAAGCACACAGCGTTATGGTGATTTAATTGCTAAAATTAACACTAACTTCAATGAAGATTTTAGCTTTAATGCTATTGTTGGAGCAAGTATCAACAATACATTGGCAAATCATGCTACGACTTTAGATTCAGGTATTGTTGGAGGACTTGTTAATGCAAACTTATTTACAT
Source organism: Flavobacterium sp. SORGH_AS_0622 (assembly GCF_030818825.1). Taxonomy (NCBI): domain Bacteria; kingdom Pseudomonadati; phylum Bacteroidota; class Flavobacteriia; order Flavobacteriales; family Flavobacteriaceae; genus Flavobacterium; species Flavobacterium sp. SORGH_AS_0622. The sequence continues at coordinate 3,548,246 of NZ_JAUTAX010000001.1, read as the reverse complement.
TAGGGAATTTTGGACCTGCAACTGGACTTGACAATTTAAGTCTTCAGGCTACAGGATCTTCAAGAGAAGTACAATCTCTATTTGCTTCTGCGACTTTTGGTTATAAAAATATGTTATATTTAGATGTTACTGGACGTAATGACTGGTCTTCTACTTTAGTAAATACTGATACTCCATCTTATTTTTATCCATCTGTAGGGGTTACAGCTCTTTTAAGCGAAATGATAGCTATGCCAGAGTGGATTAACTTTGGAAAAGTGAGAGGTACTTATGCTGAAGTAGGAAATGATGTTTCTGCTTTTGTAACTTCTCCAAAATCTACAATTCAGGGAGGTAATATTATCCCTCCAGTAGTTGGACCAAGACCTGGTGAAGGATTAAAACCAGAATTGAAGTCAGAATTTGAATTTGGTACTGAGTGGAGAATGTTTAACAACAGATTAGGTTTTGAAATTTCTTACTATAATTCAGAAACTAAAAATCAATATATTCAAGTTCCTGCTCCTGCCACAAACCCTTATGGTTATACTTTCTACGGAATCAACGCGGGTAGTATCGAAAACAAAGGTATTGAGCTTGTTGTAAGTGGAAAGATTATTGAAGGAGATAAATTTTCATGGGAAACTATGGTAAACTATTCTCACAATAGAAATAAAGTAAAAGAAATTCCAGAAGAATTAGGAGGTACAATTCCTTTAACTCCGGTAAACAATATTAACTACAGATATTCATTAACTGAAGGAAGACCATTTGGAGTTATTGAAGGAAAAGGTATTGTTAGAAATGATCAGGGAGAAATTGTTTTAGATGATCAAGGGAATTTATCAGTTGAAGCTGATTTTCATGAAGTTGGTAATGCAAATCCTGATTTCATGTTAGGCTGGTCAAATACATTTAAGTTTGGTGCATTTACAGCTAATTTCTTAATTGATGGCCGTTTTGGAGGAGATGTAATGAGTATTACAGAATCTATGAATGATTTTTACGGAGTATCACAAAGAAGTGGTGACGCCAGAAATGCAGGTGGTGTTGCAGTAAATGCAGTTATGCCGAATGGTACAAAAGTTACTTCTATGGATGCTGAGAAATATTACACTGCAGTTGCAGGTCTTAATGGTGCTACAGCTGAATATGTATATGACGCTACTAACGTAAGTTTAAGAGAGGTTTCAATTGGGTATACTTTCAATAAAAAAACGCTTCCGTTTGTTAATACAGCAACTTTATCATTAATAGCAAGAAATTTATTCTTCTTCTATAAAGATGCGCCATTTGATCCAAATATTGCTTTAAGTACAGGTCAAGGTTTACAGGGAGTTGATATTTATGGTTTACCATCAACAAGAAGTATCGGTCTTAATTTAAATGTAACTTTCTAATTTAAAATCTCATGAAAACAAATAATATAAAAAAATCATTAATCTGTTTGAGTCTTCTAGCCTTAGTTGGTTGCACAGATAATTTCGACGAGATTAATAGTAATCCTGATGGTTTTACTCAGGAAGAACTAACACAGGACTTTAATCATATTAAAGGACCCTTTACGGCTATGTTTGATAACGTAATGGTAAATACTCCAGGTTGGAAGTATCAGGTAGCTATTGATTTATCTGGAAATACTTGGGGTGGCTATACTACAGCACCGGGATTTGATGGTAATAATAATCTTTCGTATGCACTTTCTGACAACTGGAATCTTTGGGGATGGGAAGCTATTTACACACAAGTAATGGCAAATTACTTAAAAGTAGAAAAAGATACTAAAGGGATATATGATGATATTTATGCTCTTGCTTTAATTGTTAAAGTACAAACTTTGCATAAAGCGGCAGACTCATGGGGACCAATTGTATATTCAAAATTAGGTACTGAAGAATCTGCAATTGGGTATGATTCTCAAGAAGAAGCTTATGGGTTAATGTTTAAAGATCTGGATTTTGCAGTTACAGAATTGACAAAAAGAATAGATGCTGGACAGCCAAGTGCTTTTACTAAAATAGATCGTTCGAATTACGGAGGAGATTATACGAAATGGGTTAAATATGCAAATTCATTGAGACTAAGATTAGCAATGCGTGTTGTAAAAATTAATCCAACTTTAGCTAAAACGGAGGCAGAAAAAGCCACAAGTCAAAAATTTGGTGTAATGACTGTTGCTGCAGATTCATTTATTGTAAATAAAAATGTATCACAGCACCCTCTTAGAGTAGCAGCTTATGAATATAATGATAGTCGTATGTCTGCAGACATGGAATCTATCATGGGAGGTTATGATGATCCAAGGATTAAAGTGTATTTTGCCGAATCAGAGCAATTTCCTGGTCAATACAAAGGAATTCGTACTGGAGGAATTCTTGGAGATAAATCATTACACTTGAAATTCTCAAATTTTGGAAAAGTTGTACGAGATGATAAACAAGTAGTTTGGTTAAATGCAGCCGAAGTAAATTTCTTAAGAGCTGAAGGAGCTTTAAGAGGATGGAACATGGGAGGTGATGCTGAATCATTCTATAAAGCTGGTATTACTGCATCTTTTGATCAGCTTGCTACTGGAGGTGCTGCTGATTATATTGCAGATAATGTAAAAACAGCTAAAGATTATGTAGATCCAGTTGCTCCATTTAATAGTGGTTTAGCTGTAAATAAAGTAACTGTTGCTTGGGATAATGCTGCAAGTAATGAAGTTAAATTACAAAAAATCATTACTCAAAAATGGATTGCTAATTTCCCTGATGGTATGGAGGCATGGGCTGAACACCGTAGAACAGGTTACCCTAAATTATTACCAATTCTTAACAACCAAAGTGCTGGCGCTATTACAACTGAATATGGTGTAAGAAGAATAAACTTTGTTTCTACTGAAAAAGATGGAAACCCAGAAGGACTTAAAACAGGTATTGCAAAACTTGGCGGTCCTGACAACGGAGGCACCAGAACTTGGTGGGATGTTAATGCACCTAACTTCTAAAAAAAACAAAGATATTGAGTTTGGTTAGTAGTATGGTATAGGCGGCGAAAGTTGTCTATACCATTCTTAAAACCAAAATGGTAATTACTACAAAAAAAGAAAAGAAATGAAAAGTGCTTTAGAAATAAAACCTGATATCAGTTACAAAAGCGCGGGAAAATTTGAGGAAACTCGGTTTGAGAAAATTCATAACGAAATCTTCAAAGGATCAATAGAAGCTTCTGTAATTGTGGCACAGGAAATTGCGCAGCTAATTAGATCTAAACAGGAAAAAAATAAATCTTGCGTTTTAGGTCTTGCTACAGGTTCTTCGCCTATTAAAGTTTATGAGGAACTAGTGAGAATGCACAGAGAAGAAGGACTAAGTTTTAGCAATGTAATCACTTTTAATTTGGATGAATATTATCCGATGACTAAAGAGAACAATCAGAGCTATCACTATTTCATGCATCAGCATCTTTTTAATCATATTGATATTAAACCCGAGAATATTAATATTCCAGACGGTACAGTAGGAATTGACGAAATCAATCAATATTGTATCGATTATGAAATGAATATTAAAAATGCAGGCGGTCTTGATTTCCAACTTTTAGGAATTGGGCGTACAGGGCATGTTGGTTTTAATGAGCCTGGTTCGCATATCAATTCTGGAACCCGAATTATTACACTGGATCATATCACGAGAGTAGATGCTTCATCAGCTTTTAACGGTATTGACAATGTACCGAAACGCGCCATTACAATGGGAGTTTCAACCATTATGAGATCAAAACGTATTGTTTTGATGGCATGGGGACAAAACAAAGCCGATATCATTAAGAGAACTATTCAAGGAGATATCAGTTCAGAAGTTCCAGCAACATTTTTACAAAATCATCCAAACGCAACTTTCGTTTTAGATCAGTCTGCAGCTTCAGAACTAACACGTTTCAAAACACCTTGGTTAGTTGGCGAATGTCTTTGGACTCCTGAATTAAAAAGTAAAGCGATTGTTTGGTTGTGTCAAAAAACAAAACAATCTATTTTAAAATTGACAGACCGTGATTACAACAATAACGGAATGTCAGATCTTTTGGCGCAGGAAGGTTCTGCTTATGATATGAACATTAATATGTTTAATATTTTGCAGCACACTATTACTGGATGGCCTGGAGGAAAACCAAACACAGATGATTCGCATCGTCCCGAAAGAGCAAATCCTGCAAAAAAGAGAATAATTCTCTTTAGTCCGCACCCTGATGATGATGTTATTTCTATGGGAGGAACATTTTCAAAATTAATCAAGCAGGGTCACGATGTTCATGTGGTTTACCAAACTTCAGGAAATATTGCCGTTACAGATGACGAAGCATTAAAATTTGCAGAAGTTGCCAGTGATTTTATTGGTAAAGGTGAATCTGATATCAATTTTAAAGAAGTAATTAAATTTCTAAACAATAAATCAGAAAATCAAATTGATTCTCTTGAAGTTAGAAAATTAAAAGGACTTATTCGAAGAAGAGAATCTTATGCTGCAACAAGATATATTGGGTTGAAAGATGAGAATACACACTTTTTAGATCTTCCTTTTTATGAAACTGGACAGGTTAAGAAAAATCCATTAGGTCCAGAAGATATTGCCATTGTAAAAGATATTATTGCTAAAATAAAACCACATCAAGTTTTCGCTGCTGGAGATCTTGCAGATCCACACGGAACTCATGAGGTGTGCTTAAATGCGATATTCGCTGCGTTAAAAGAACTTAAACATGAGCCTTACATGGACGATTGTTGGCTATGGCTTTACAGAGGAGCTTGGCACGAATGGGATATTCATGAAATTGACATGGCTGTTCCTTTAAGCCCTTCTGAAGTTTTATTAAAACGTCATGCGATTTTATACCATCAGTCTCAAAAAGACAGAGTTATGTTTCAAGGAAATGATTCTAGGGAATTCTGGGTTAGAGCAGAAGATCGAAACAAAAATACAGCCATATTATACGATGAATTAGGTTTGGCTGAATATGAGGCAATAGAAGCTTTTAAACGTTTTGATTACTAAAATTTTTTCCGATTCATTTAAAAATGAATCAAATAACAAAATTCAGATTGATCTCATCGCAAAAGTGAGGTAATGCAGAAATCTGTCTGAGTTTTGTTTTTTTAATAAATTTAGGATACTTAGAAAACTATCCAAACCAAAAAAAAAGAAAAATGAAATATCTATTTGTACTATTATTTGCAGGTATATCTGCAGGTGCTCAAATTCAGAAAGAGCAGCTCAATCTTATGCCTTGGCCTCAGAACGTTGTTATTAATGAAGGTAATTTTAATTTAACTAAAAATTTTAAAGTAAACATTACTGGTAATCCAAATCCAAGAATTTTTGGTGGAGTAACTCGTTTTTTGCGCCGTTTAGATGGTAGAACAGGTATATTTTTTGAACAAGGTTTTATTTCCAAATTAAATGAAGTTCCGAATGCAGAATTGCAGATCAATTGTACAAAAAATGGTAAAATTGGTTTATATGAAGATGAAAGTTACCATTTAGATATTGCTTCAAATAAAATTATTTTAAATGCTTCGAGTGATTTAGGAGCTTTGCATGGACTTGAGACATTATTGCAAATACTGCAAAACAATTCAACTTCATTTTATTTTCCAGCTTCAAAAATTTCAGATTTTCCAAGATTTACATGGAGAGGTTTAATGATCGATGCTTCAAGACATTTTCAGCCAGTTGATGTTATCAAAAGAAATATTGATGCTTTGGCAGCCATGAAAATGAATGTTTTTCACTGGCATTTGGTTGATGATCAAGGCTGGAGAATCGAAATGAAAAAACACCCAAAGTTTACCGAATTAGCTTCGGATGGACTTTATTACACACAAGAGGAAATTAAAAATATCGTAAAATACGCAGATGAGCGTGGTATTTTAATAGTTCCAGAAATAGATGTTCCAGGTCACGGATCAGCAATTTTAACAGCTTATCCAGAAATAGGAAGTAAAGTAATTACTTTGACAGGAGGAACATCCGAAAAAAATATTCAAGGTACAGCAATCGCTACCTATGGAATTGAAAGAAATGCTGGTATTTTTTCGCCTACATTAGATCCTTCAAATCCTAAAACATATCAACTTCTAAGTGAAGTTTTTGATGAGGTTTGTCCGTTATTTCCTGGAGCTTATTTCCACATTGGAGGAGATGAAAACGAAGGAAAAGATTGGGATGCAAATCCTAAAATTCAAGAATTTAAAAAGAAACACAACTTAAAAACCAATCACGAGTTACAAACCTATTTCACAATGCAGCTGGCTCCAATGTTAAAGAAACACGGAAAACAGTTAATGGGATGGGAAGAAATTTTAACCAAAGATTTATCTAAAGAAGCTATTGTACATTCATGGAGAGGTCCAAACGAAGGAATGGCGGCCGGCCAGTCTTTGGTAGACGCTGTAAAAAAAGGTTATAAAACAGTTTTATCAAATGGGTATTATATCGATTTGATGTATCCAATTGCAAGTCATTATTTAAATGATCCAATGCCAAAAGGAGCGAATTTAACCGCAGAAGAAAAGGCTAGAATCCTTGGCGGAGAAGCAACAATGTGGACAGAATTAGTAACCTCTACAACAATAGACTCTAGACTTTGGCCAAGAACAGCTGCAATTGCAGAAAGACTTTGGTCTGCAGAAGATGTTGCCGATGTAGAGAATATGCGTAAACGTTTAGAATCGGTTTCTTTCAGATTGGAAGAATTAGGGCTTACACATATTCGAAATAAAGATGTGATTTTAAGAAATATTGCCAATAATCAAGATATTAAAGCGCTTGAAGAATTTTCAAATGTTACTGAACCGCTAAAAGGATATACACGTAACAAAGGCGGAACGGAATATCAAATGTATTCTCCATTTACCTTATTTGCAGATGCATGCGGACCAGATGCCAAAGATGCTTTAGGATTTAACGCGGCTGTAAATCAATATTTAGCAAATAAATCGGCAGATAATAAAGCTAAAGTAGCAGCCTATTTTACAAAATGGATTGCAGTACATCAGGAGCTGACAAAACTAAGTGCAAATGCTCCATTAGTACAGCCATTACTGCCTTTGTCAAAAAAATTAAATGATGCGTCACAAGAATTATTATTGGTTTTAGATAATAAATCGACATTAAAGACAGCAGATCTAAAAGGTTTAATAGAACAATGCAACACAAAAGATCATGCAGATGTAGAATTATCTGTTTATGAGAGTTTGAAGAAATTAATTTAAAGTTGGATTTGAATTAGTATTTAGTACGTTTTTAAAGCTGCTAATGTTTTTTTAAGAGTGGTGATTATCTCTGCCATAATTATTTGGCAGAGGTAATTACAAATTAGAATTTTAAAATGAATTCAAGTCATAAGTAAGTATAAAAAATAACCAATAATAGAGTATTAACCTTTAAAAAACCAAATAGAAAGAATAAAAAAACATGACAAAAAGAAGAGTATAGATTGATGAGTCGTCCCAAATTTATCATTTGTATTTAATATTAATTTTTTAAAAATTATAAATAAATATCAATCACTACTATTTGCTATTGATTATAAAAAAATCGGTAATAGTAATATTTATCTATAGAATGTAATTTGAGTTTATTTCCCAGTCGACAGCAGCCTTCCAACCTGCAGTTGAGCGAAACCCAGATGCTTTTGAGATCTGCGGCCCAATTATTTATTTTCTATTAATCAAATATTTATTAACTATGAAACATTATTACAGATTGCTCTTTTTGTTACTGTTTCCCATGCTCGCGTTGGCACAACCAGCTCACGGAAAAAAAGTAGTGGGATATTATGCACAATGGTCTATCTATGCTAGGGATTTTAATATTCCCAAAATTGATGGAAGTAAATTGACGCATTTAAATTATTCTTTTTATGGCACAAGTTATGATCCTGCCCATCCTGAGAATACAAAATTACAATGCTTGGATACCTATGCTGATTTTGAGCATATGGAAGGTGGAATTCCGTGGGATGCTCCTGTTAAAGGTAATTTTTATGACCTAATGAAACTCAAACAAAAGTATCCTCATTTAAAAGTTTTAATTTCTGTAGGAGGTTGGACGAAAGGTCAGGATCTTTCTCCAATTGCAGCAAGCCCAGTGGCAAGAGCTGCTTTGGCTGCAGATATGGCAAACTTTATTGTTACCTATCCTTTTATTGATGGTTTTGACATCGATTGGGAATATCCTCTTTCTGGAGGAACTGATGGTACAGAAGTGATTAACGGAGCTCCAATTCCTCCACAAAAATACAGTCCTGATGACAACAAAAACTTGGTATACTTATTAAAAGCTATGCGTCAGGCAATGCCAAATAAATTAATTACAATTGCTGCTGGAAACAACGTTAGAAAAGTAGCACAGCAATATTTAGGACCAACAAACAGATCACAATACGGAATGACAGAAGATATTTCGACGTATTGCGATTATATAACTTATTTTGGATATGATTTTGGCGGGAACTGGTATGACAAAACATGCTACAACGCACCTTTATATTCAAGTGGAAACACAAACGATCCGCTTTATGGCGCAACACAGTCAGAATCATTAGATGAACTAACAAATCAATATTTAAACGTAGTTGGTTTTCCTGCAAATAAATTAATCATGGGACTTCCTTTCTACGGAAAGAAATTTGACCATGTGGCAAATAACGGAACCAATCCAAATTTACCTGGATTATTCGTTTCTGCACCAAGAGATATTGTTGCTGGATGTACCAATCCGCAAAATCCAACAGGTACATGGGATGGTCCTGCAGCGTGCGAAAAATCAGGAAGTATTGAAATCTGCGATTTAGTCGGAAATCCAGTTACAAATTCTCATCCTTATTTAGATCCAAATACTATGTTAGTTACTCCAGCTGCGGCTTCAGCAGGCTGGGTACGTTACTTTGATAATACAACCAAAGTTCCTTATTTGTACAATTCGACTCTAAAACAGTTTATCTCTTATGAAGATAAGCAGTCAATGGATTTAAAAGTACAATATATAAAATCAAGAAATTTAGCTGGAGGTATGGTTTGGGAATTATCTCAGGATACCAGAGGTTCCGTTCCAAATTCTTTACTAACACAGGTTGATACTTCTTTCGGAAGCATTGTTGCTGGAACAGTAAGTATCTCTGGTTCTGTAAAAAACGGATCAGCTTTAATTCCAGATGTTACGGTTGAATTGCGTAATGCAAGTAATACTGTTATTCAAACTGTGATTTCTACAGGAGGAAATTTTACATTCAACAATCTAACTTCGGGACAAAACTATACATTAACAGCTTTAAAAGCGACTTATAGTTTTACTCCTGTAACTTTAACAAACGTTACAGTTAATCAAACTGCAGTAGTTATTAATGGAACTCAGCCAACGTATACAGTTAGTGGAACAGTTTTAAATGGAACAACTCCAGTTTCTGGCGTAACCGTTTCTGCAGTTTCAGGAAGTACAACATTAACAGCAGTTTCAAACGCAAGCGGCGTTTACAGCATCGCAGGTTTAACAGCAGGACTTAACTTTACAGTTACAGCTGCAAAAACTGGATTCTCTTATGCTCCGGCTTCAACAGTTTATAATGCTATCGACGCAAACAAAACGTTGAATTTTACACAAGGTGCAGCAGTTGTTAATTATACCGTAAGTGGAACTGTTTTAAACAATACAACTCCCGTTTCAGGAGTAACTGTTACAGCTTCTTTTACAGGAGGAAGTTATGCTGCTGTTACAAATGCAAGCGGTGCTTATTCACTTAGTTTACCGTCAGGCGGAAATTATACAGTAACCGCAGCCTTAACAGGTCAAACGTATACGCCGGCTTCGACAGTTTATTCTAATTTGAATGCCAACAAAACATTAAACTTCTCTCAAGATGTAGTGGTAGTTGGAACGAACAAAATTAGCGGAACAGTTAAAAATGGAACAACTCCAGTTGCTGGTGCTAAAGTAGAATTGGTTTTACCTTGGACAGACAGCACACACAACTGGAAAAGCGTTATTGCTGTAACCGATGCGCAAGGAAAATACAGTTTTGATAATTCAGTTGTAGCAGGTTATACAACAGTTACAAGTTTAAAATTAAATACTTGGGAAAACGGAGAAGTAAATTATTTTCCAAATAATCTAGCAAACTTCCCTGTTCCTGCCAATCCAACGGTTTATAATTTCAATACCAGTTCAACAGCTAAAGCAGCATTAGCAATGGCTGCAAATTTAATTAGCGGTACTGTGAAAAATGGTTCAACACCAGTAGCAAATGCTAAAGTTGAATTGGTTTTACCATGGACAGATAATACTCATAACTGGAAAAGTGTTTTGGCAACAACAGATGCATCAGGAAATTATACTTTTGATGATTCAGTTGTAGCGGGTTATACACAGGTTTTAAGTTTGAAATTAAATTCATGGCAAAATGGAGAAGTACCTTATTTTCCAAATAATCTGGCAAACTTTGCTGTTCCGACAACGCCGACAGTTTATAATTTCAATACACAAGCGGTAGTTACGACTAAGCCTGTGGTTGCTATTACAGCACCAACAGCTTCGGCGATTGCTATAAATTTAGGATCATCAATTAATTTTGTTGCAAGTGTTGGATTAAGTGCTGCAGATGCCACTACAATTTCTTCTGTTGCATTTAGTTTAGACGGACAAAATTTGAGCGCTACTAATTCTTCTGGAACTTATACAGCGGTTTGGACACCAGCTACAAATCAGTTTTCGCTTTCTCATACATTAACGGTTACGGCTACAGCATCAAACGGAACAACAGATTCAAAAACATATAGTTTTACATTAACTTGTTCAGGTGCAAACTGTCCAAATGCAGTGCCTGTCATTACTTGGAATTCACCATCGAACACAACTGTAAACCAAAGTTCTTTCCAAGTTGTGCCAATTTCAGTTACAGCTGTTGATAGTGATGGATCAGTTTCTGGTGTTACTATAACAATAAATGGAGGTACATTTAACATGACAGCAGGTACAAATAATACTTATACGTATAATTTTACACCAACTGCATATCAGGATTATCCAGTTGTAATCAAAGCAACCGATAATAAAGCTGCTGTGACTACATTCAACAATACTATTAAAATTGCTCCAGTGAGCACGAATAGATTCATTCCGCTTCCATCTAAAGTTATTTTAGGATATGCACATTCTTGGGAAAATACTGCTGCTCCATTTTTATATTTTTCTCAAATGGTAGGAAGTAAGTTTAACGTAGTGGATTATTCTTTCGTAGAAACAGTTAATCGTGATGGTTATACACCAGTATTAACTACAAATGACACTAGATATTTGACTAATGGCGTTTTCAATAAGCAATTGTTGAAAAACGATATAAAATCCTTAAGAGACAGCGGAGTTCCTGTTATTGTTTCTATTGGAGGTCAAAATGGACATGTTGTTTTGGACAATGTAACTCAAAAAAATATTTTTGTTAATGGTCTAAAAGCAATTATCGACGAGTATCAATTTGATGGAGTTGATATTGATTTTGAAGGCGGATCGATGAATTTTAGTGCAGGAAATTTAAGAGATATTTCGTATGCGGGTATTTCTGCTTATCCAAGATTGAAAAACGTAGTAGATGCTTTCAAAGAATTAAAAGCGTATTATGGCCCTGGATTTTTATTAACAGCAGCTCCAGAAACACAATACGTACAAGGAGGATATACGACTTATACAGATACTTTTGGTTCTTTCTTGCCAATCATTCAAAACTTACGTAATGAACTGGATTTGTTAGCTGTTCAATTGTATAATACAGGAGGAGAAAACGGATTAGATGGTCAATATTATGGCACGGCTAAGAAAGCAAACATGGTAACAGCCTTAACTGATATGATAATAAAAGGGTACAACATTGCTTCGACGGGAATGCATTTTGATGGTTTACCAGCCTCAAAAGTTCTTATTGCATTACCAGCTTGTCCGAGCGCAGCAGGCAGCGGTTACTTAACTCCTACAGAAGGAATTAATGCTATGGATTATTTAAGAAACGGAACTACTTTTTCAGGAAGAACATACACTCTGCAGCCAGGCGGGCCATATCCTTCTTTAAGAGGTTTAATGACTTGGTCTGTAAACTGGGATGCATCTTCTTGCGGTAATTCATCTGAATTATCTAAAGCATACGCAGCTTATTTTGCGTCACAAGCTACAGCAAAAACATTAGCGGTGGACGATATTTCGGCTGAAAGTAATGCGACAGTAGCTTATTTTAAAAACAATACCTTATCAGTAGCGAATGAAACAGGAGATATTACTCAAGTTGACGTATTTAATACAATAGGGCAAACTGTTACAAGTCATAGAAATATTCAGAACAACAAAGAGGTACTACTTAATAGCCCGAGTTTTGCTAGTAAACAAATTTTTGTTGTAATAGTAACAGATAAATCAGGTCACAAAAAGTCATTGAAAGTAATGAACTTTCTAAACTAATATAAATGATTGAAAATTTAGAAATAAGAAAATTGGGACGGTTAAAATTGAGTTTGGTTATTTATTTTTTAACCTAATTTTTATTTCTTAAATGCTGTGAATTGAGGTAATTTGTTATTTGGTTTTTGCCTCAACTAGCGCATTATGAACCTGGCAATTTTTGTTGCCAGGTTTTTTTTAGTGCATTCCTCCCAATGAAAAATTTGCAGCACATGTGCCAAAGCCAATTACAAAACCAATCACAGAATACAAGATTATTTTTAATGATGTATTTTTGTCATCTGATATAAATATCAAACGGAATAATCCGATAAAAAAAGCAAGTACACTTGCTAAGGCAGCTAGACCTCCTGCTAAAGCTAAAAAATCTCCCATATTTAGATCTTTTTCTAGGTGAGTTAAATTATAAAGTTACAGACCGCTTATTATTAATGCACATGTTCCAAATCCAATTACAGCAAAGACAACAGGAATTAACATTAAGGTTAGATAAAATTTTTTGTCTTCTTTTCTAAAAATTAAACCAATTAGACCAATCAAGAACATTGCTGTAAAAATAACGCCAATAAGTATTAATGCTTCCATATTTCAGACTAATTTAATAACTAGACATTTAATCCTTGTCGGATTTTTTCAATTTTATTATCCCTGTAAAATAAATTCATGGTTTCGAATGGAATAATTTTCATTTTATCGCTTACAATGTGAACACATGATTTTTTTACAGCTCTTACATCAAAATCATGGGCATCCATAAAATTCATAATTAAAATTCGAAATAAGTTATTATAATTCAAGGTATCTGACTGAACTCTTGGCAGACAGCACATCAATTCATTAAATTCTCCTTCTGCACAATCCACAGAAATACCAGTACTAAATAAGTTAAGCATATGTGTTTTTAGTTTTTCATCATGCTCAAAAACAATTGTATTTTTTGAGTTGTTTAACAAATCTTCTGGGTTTATTAAATGAGTCATTGGAAAAACTTCGCCATCTATTTTAAGAGCATATGCCATACACAAAGCGTCTGGATTACAAGGAACAGGAATGAGATCCTGAGGTGTAAAAAGTGGATATTGCTCGTAAATTTTTCTTCGTACTTCTGTCAAGGTTATTCTTCCCGAAATATCATCATAGTTGTCATTTCTGCCTGCAACCTGTGTAGGTTGAAAAGTGACACCACGAACACATTTCTGTTGTAATGCATACTCAATTATTTTTCCAATCTCATCGTCATTTTCTCCTTTTTGCAGTGTGACTACTAGTGTAGTTGAGATATTAAACTGATTTAAATTTTCTATTGCTTTTTTGCGTACTTCTGTTAGGTCTTCGCCTCGTAATTTTTCTAATACTTCTGGTTTAAAACTGTCAAACTGCAAATAAATTTCAAAGTCAGGCATATACGTGGCCAATGTTTCTACAAATTTGATGTCTTTTGCAATTCGAATACCATTTGTATTAAGCATTAAATGCTTGATTGGTTTGCTTTTGGCTATATCTAAAATTTTAAAAAATTCTGGATGTACTGTTGGTTCTCCTCCAGAAATCTGAACAACATCGGGTTCTCCTTCATTAGCCACAACAGCATCAAACATTTTTTCTATTTCTTCTAAAGTCCGGTGTCTTCCATAGTTTGGAGCTGAGTTTGCATAGCAAGTAGGACATGCTAAATTACATCGGTCTGTAACTTCTACAATCGTCAGACAAGAATGCTGTTCATGATCTGTACATAATCCGCAGTCGTAAGGACATCCGTAATGCACTTTTGTATTGAATTTTAAGGGCATTTCAGACTGCTTGTTGTAATTACGTAATTGTTTATAATAATTTACATCATCCGCAATCATCGACTTTGATTCACCATGTGTTTTACAATGTTTGAGCATCCAAACTTTATCGTCCTGAAATACAATTTTTGTATCTACAAGTGCCAGACATTGATGACATAGACTCTTGGTGTAATCGTAAAATATATAGTCGCGAGTTTTCATTATAATATTTTTATGTTATAAAGTACGTTTTTTATTTATAGCTAAAGGAAAATTCCCTGTAAAGAAATTTCCAATAGTAAACAAAAATTAAGATAGAGCTCCATTGTATACTGCTCAAATTAAGCAGCAAAGGCTCGTATGGTTTTAAAAATTCAATTAAAAAACGAAACAGAAAATATAAAATCATAAAGATTTTAAAACGGTCACCATTCAGCAGCGCTTTATTTTTTATACTTTGAAAAAAGATGAAAAGCAGAATCATGAAAAACATTTCATATAATGCAATAGGATGTCTTTTTAAACCGTCACCTAAATTAATTCCTGTAAAAAAGTTAGTTTCTATGCCGTAAGTAGGTTCTGCCATTCCCATCGAAAAACATCCAATACGTCCAATAAACAAAGCTGTTATTATTGGAATTACGTATAAATCTCCCGACGAAGATTTTTCTCCAATCGCTTTTTTTATAAGCTCGACACCAAATAATCCTCCTAGAAACCCGCCTGCCACCGTTTTATTTTGATATAAGGTTAAAAAAGTTTGATGGGTTATTTGAGATGGATTTTCTAATAAAGCAATAAATCGCGATCCGATCAACGCTCCAACCATTGCTCCGATCATAATAACTAAACGATTGGTGTCTGATATTGAATCTTGAGTTCTCTTTTTTAAAAAATAATAGATTCTTATTCCAACAAAAAAAGCTAACGTTTCAAATATAAAATGCCAGTAAAAAGTTTTTTCAAAAATTTCAAATTGAAAAGGGAACGTCATTTTTAGTCAGAATTTTTTGCGAATATAAGGAAATCGCATTAACATTTAAATAAACTTTCAAAAAAGAATGACAATCTGTTTAATTTTATTTTTTACACAGTGAAATTGTCAAAATTAGCCAAGCTGTCATTTGTAGTTGTAAAAAAGTAAAAGTTTTGTTCTAAAAACTCCATAGATTTTTAAGTACTTTTGAATCTCATTATATCTGATTAAAACTCATGCATAAATTCATTTACATAAATACTTTTCTTTTAATTCTTAATTTCTGTTCGGCCCAAAACAAATTCGGAAATCCTGAAGTTGATCCCATTCAAATTCAGAAAAATTATACGGAATGGTCGGTTTATCAGAATAAAAAAATAATGCTTTCGCGAGATTTTACAGCTCTTGATTCTTCTTCTAAAGAAATTTCGAAAGAGGCTTTTTTGGATCAATTAGCAAATGGAAATTTTATTCCAATTCGGTTAAAATCAGATAACTCTACATACTATTATAAGTTGTTCAAAATTCTGCCAAAGACAGATACAAGCATAAAAGCGACAATCAATCAGATTGGTTTTGACTCTTACAAAAATTATAAAATGGAAGGAACTGTTTTTCCGAAATTCTCCTTTAAGGATTTAAATGGAAATTTAGTGACCAACGAATCCATGAAAGGAAAAATTATCGTGATAAAATGCTGGTACATTCATTGTACACCTTGTATAAAAGAATTTCCGCAAGTCAATAAATTGGTTGAAGAATACAAAGATCGAAAAGATATTGTTTTTATGAGTTTAGCCGAAGATTCACCAGAACAATTAAAAACATTTTTGGCTAGAAAACCATTGTCATATTCGGTAATTCCAGATATGAAAGAATATATGAATGAATCTTTGCAGTTGAATTCATTTCCAACACATTTTATTCTTAATAAAGAAGGTTTAATTTCTAAAGTCCTTCCGAATTTTGAAAGTCTGGAAGTTGCGCTGGCGAAGGAAAGTAAATTGTAAAAGCTTAGAAGTTAGAAGTTTTTAGGGTAATCATTTCATATTTTACAATTTACATTTCACATTCCGACATCTTTGCAACTCTGAACCTTTTTCCGTACTTTTGCACCAAATTAATTAAAAAGACATTCATGTTAACAGTCAATAATTTATCAGTTCAATTTGGCAAACGAATTTTGTTTGACGAAGTAAATACCACTTTCACTCACGGAAATATTTACGGCGTTATTGGAGCCAATGGTGCTGGAAAATCAACTTTCTTAAAAGTTATTTCGGGTGATATCGATCCGACTTCTGGGCACATTCATTTAGAGCCGGGAAAACGTATGTCGGTTTTAAACCAAAATCACAACATGTTCGACGAACATACTGTTTTGGAAACCGTTTTAATGGGGAATAAAGTTTTGTATGCTGTTAAAAAAGAAATGGATGAACTTTATTTAGATTATAACGATGCCAATGCCGACAGAATAGGGGAGCTTCAGGTTCAGTTTGAAGAAATGAACGGATGGAACGCAGATTCTGATGCAGCTGCGATGTTGTCTAACTTAGGTATCACAGAAGCAGATCATTATACTTTAATGGGCGATATGGAAGGAAAAATGAAAGTTCGTGTGCTTTTGGCGCAGGCGCTTTTCGGAAATCCCGATTTGCTTATAATGGATGAGCCTACCAACGATTTGGATTTCGAGACAATCGCTTGGTTAGAAAACTTCTTGGCAAACTACGAAAACACTGTAATCGTTGTATCTCACGACCGTCACTTTTTAGATGCGGTTTGTACACATATTTCTGATATTGATTTCGGAAAAATTAATCACTACTCAGGAAACTATACATTCTGGTACGAGTCTAGCCAATTAGCGGCAAAACAACGTGCACAGCAGAACAAAAAAGCAGAAGAGAAGAAACAAGAGTTGGAAGAATTTATTCGTCGTTTTAGTGCAAACGTTGCGAAATCTAAACAAGCAACTTCTCGTAAAAAAATGATTTCTAAATTGAATATTTCTGAAATCAAACCATCAAGCCGTCGTTACCCTGCCATTATTTTCGATCAGGATCGTGAGGCTGGAGATCAGATTTTGAATGTAGAACATTTATCTGCATCTGTAGATGGGGAAGTTTTATTTAAAGATGTTCATTTGAATATGGCAAAAGGCGATAAAATCGTTCTTTTCTCTAAAGATTCACGTGCTACAACAGCTTTCTACGAAATCTTAAACGGTGAACAAAAAGCAGATTCTGGAACTTTTGACTGGGGAATTACAACCAACCAAGCTTATTTACAAGCTGAAAACCATAAGTTCTTCGAAAATGATTTGACTTTAGTAGATTGGTTACGCCAATACGCTAAAACAGAGGAAGAGCGTGATGAGGTATTCATTCGTGGTTTCTTAGGAAAAATGATTTTCTCTGGAGAAGAAGCTTTAAAAACGTCTAGAGTTTTATCTGGAGGAGAAAAAGTGCGTTGTATGCTTTCTAGAATGATGATGGAGCGTGCTAACGTTTTAATGCTGGACGAGCCAACAAATCACTTAGATTTGGAATCTATTACAGCTTTTAACAACTCGCTGAAAAACTTTAAAGGTTCTGTAATTTTCACCACTCATGACCACGAGTTTGCACAGACTGTTGGTAACAGAATCGTAGAGTTGACACCAAACGGAGTAATTGACCGTTACATGACATTTGACGAATATCTTGATGATGAAAAAATTCAAGAACAAAGAAAGAAGATGTACAATCTTTAATTTTTTAAATTCCAATAATGAAAATCCCAATTCCAATTTTGGGAGCTTTGATAAAAGATAAATTATAAAGTTGATTAGCGCATTTTTGTCATTTCGATCGAAGGGAGAAATCTTCATGAGAAGCTCCGCAAAGATTGACTTTATTCTACACTCATAAAAAAATCCTAAACTCCAAGTTTAATTTGGAATTTGGGATTTTTTAATTTTTTATTTGTGTCTATTTACGTCCGAACATTTTAGCGAAAATCCAAATAATAATCGCAACAATGAAAATTACGATAAATATTCCGAATCCCATTCCGGCTTTAAAAATGTCTCCTACTAGTTCGCAGCTTGTAAATGAAAATAGTATAACGAATACCATTAACAATCTTAGTATTTTATTTTGCATGATGTTGAGTTTTTAAATTCATAAATAAAATTACTTCAACATTCAGGAAAATGTTTTATACAATTTTTGGAAAAAGTTTTAGGATTTGGATTCAGATTATTTCCTTAAATGCCTCTCGATATTCATCATTTGATGTAAAATTCGAATGATTTATAACTGGTTTTCTTTTATGTTGATCTTATAGAATATTAAATTTGATTTTACTTTACTTCTAAAATAAACTTTTCTAATATGATTTACATCATTTCCAGAATTTTTCTAAATCATAAGATGCTTCGGTACTAATCTTATAATTCATTATCTGAATATTTTTTATCGAGATTGTTTAAAAAAGAAAGACGATCGAAATCTTTTACAAAATCAGATTTCTCTCCTTTTTTAATTCCTTAATTAAGTCAGTTTTTTTTGTTTCTTCTTCTTCAAACATTCTCAATGCTGTACGAACAACTTCGCTGGCAGATGAGAATCGTCCAGTTTTAATTTGTGAACTTATAAAGTTATCAAAATAATCCCCTAATAATATTGATGTATTCTTTGGCATAACTAAAATTTTATCAAAAACACCAAGAATTGGTATTCTTTCCAAAAAAGATTGTATTTGTTTTTCTTTAGAGATAAGATTATCAATATCTTTTATTCTCCAATAATCCCTGTTTTAACTTCGGCAGCTCGCTTATAGCTTACAGCAATTACCCCACTTGGCGTAACTGTACTTTCAACTAATTTAAATCCTGCCGGAGTTGAACTTTCATTAAATAATTTTTTTCCTTTACCTAAAATTATGGGATGAATTTTTAGAGCCAATTCATCAACTAAATCATGTTGAAGTAAAAGCTGAACAAGTGTTGCGCTTCCCCAGACTTTAATGTCGCCGCCTTCAGAGTTTTTAAGTTTTTTGATATCTTCTATAGAGGAAAGAAATTCGGAGTTTTGCCAATCAGAGTTTTTTCTGGTAGAAGATAAAACGTATTTGGTAACTTCGTTAATTCTCGGCCAGCCTTCTGCGTGTTTTGGCCAATAATCCTCGAAAATATCAAATGTTTTTCTGCCCAAGAGAATGTCCGCAGGAGCCATTTGTTTCTGCGTAACTTTTCCGTATTCTTCATCACCAAATGGAGCAACCCAGCCTCCGTATTCAAAACCTCCTGATGTGTCTTCTTCAGGTGCGCCCGGTGCCTGCATTACGCCATCGATTGTAATCATTGATATGACGATTATTTTTCTCATGATGTTTAATATTTCAGTGTTTATCAAATATAAGAAAAATCATGGAAATCTTAATTTTTCAAAAAAAGGGTCATCGGCTCGATTAGTATTGTAGGAGTGGATTTTAATATAGCTAAAAAATAAAAGAAGTATTAGATTCAATTATTGAAAGTTTTGACAAACGTAATTTCAAAAAATAATATTTGTCTTTAGATTTCCCCAACAAATAAAATCAGATTCCGTATATTTGCAAACCAAACATTACAATTACTTATGAGCCAAAAAGTATTACTTAATTCAAAAGAAGTTACTATCATACTCCATCGTTTGGCTTGTCAGTTAATCGAAAAACATCTTGATTTCTCCGATACTATTTTAGTGGGAATTCAGCCAAGAGGTGTTTTTTTAGCTGAACGTTTAAAACAAATATTAGAAGACGAATACAAGGTTCCTGAAATTTCTTTGGGATATCTAGACATCACTTTTTTTAGAGATGATTTCCGTCGTACTGATAAACCACTTGAAGCCAATAAAACGCAAATCAATTTTATAGTCGAAGACAAAAAAGTCATTTTTATTGATGATGTATTGTTTACGGGGCGAAGCATTCGTTCTGCATTAACCGCGATTCAATCTTTTGGAAGACCTTCAGAAATTGAATTACTGGTATTAATTGACAGACGCTTCAGCCGTAATTTACCAATTCAACCCGATTATAGAGGCCGTCAGGTAGATGCTATTAATGGCGAAAAAGTAAAAGTGAGCTGGAAAGAAAATGATGGTGAAGATGTTGTTCACTTAGTAACGAATTAGTTTAATCGGTTAACCGGTTAATTGTTTAATCGGCAGAAAGACCGATTAAACGATTTGAAAAAAAAACGATTAAACAATTCAAAGAATAAACAAATAAATAATAAAAATGAAAGAATTAAGCGTAAATCATTTATTAGGAATCAAATATATCAACGAAAATGATATTAACCTGATTTTTGAAACGGCAGATCATTTTAAAGAAGTCATTAACCGACCAATTAAAAAAGTTCCTTCATTACGAGATATTACAATTGCCAATATTTTCTTCGAAAACAGTACCAGAACCAAACTTTCCTTTGAATTAGCGCAGAAACGTCTTTCTGCAGATGTTATCAGTTTTTCTGCAGCGCAGTCATCGGTTAAAAAAGGAGAAACTTTGATTGATACTGTAAATAATATCCTTTCGATGAAAGTTGATATGGTTGTAATGCGCCACTCCAATCCCGGAGCGGCTTATTTTTTATCTAAAAATGTCAAAGCCAGTATCGTAAACGCTGGAGACGGTGCGCACGAACATCCAACACAGGCTTTATTGGACAGTTATTCTATTAGAGAAAAATTAGGTGATGTTGCCGGAAAAAAAGTAGTTATCGTTGGAGATATTCTGCATTCGAGAGTTGCTTTATCCAACATATATGCTTTGCAGATGCAGGGCGCAGAAGTAAAAGTTTGCGGACCAAAAACACTGATTCCGAGATATATTGAATCTCTTGGTGTTACGGTTGAACCGAATCTAAGAAAAGCTTTAGAATGGTGCGATGTTGCCAATATGCTTAGAGTGCAAAACGAACGTATGGATGTAAATTTTTTTCCATCAACACGCGAATATGCACAGCAATACGGAGTTGATAAACCGCTTTTGGATTCTCTCGGAAAAGAAATCGTAATCATGCACCCAGGACCAATTAACAGAGGAGTAGAGATTACATCTGAAGTTGCAGATTCTGATCATTCTGTTATCTTAAATCAGGTAGAAAATGGTGTTGCGATTAGAATGGCGGTTATTTATTTACTGGCTTCTAAGATTCAGTAGCTTTTAGTCGCAGTTTTCAGTCTCAGTAACAGTTTTTTGATCGCGTTTTTCAGTTTTGAAAGAATGTCCACTGAGCAATCCCGAGGCTTCGGGAGAGTGCTTTTTTAATACTAAACGTGGCTTCTGCCGAAGCCTCGGGATCGCTCAGCCTGACAAACTTGAAATCTGGAACCTAAAACTTGAAACAAAAAAATAAAAAAACTTCGTACCTTAGCTCTTAGAAAATCAATTTTTATATAAGCCCCACAAATTAAAAAATGAAAGTAGATCAAAAAGGACATACCGTTACTATTAAAGATACACAAGGAGATGTAAATGCTTTCTTGGAAAAAGTTACGCAGCAGTTTAAAACCTTTGAAAAACAAAATATTATAATCGATTTATCATCAGATTCTAAGCTGTCAGAAAATGATTTAAAAGCTTTTTTACCGCTTTCTAAAGCTCACAAAAAAGCAAAAAAATCTTTCGTCATTGTAGCTTCTGATCTTGATTTTAATGCTATTTCAGATAAATTGGTTGTAGTTCCTTCTCTTTTGGAAGCACATGATATTATCGAAATGGAAGAAATCGAAAGAGACTTAGGATTTTAGATTTCAGATTTTAGACTTTAGATTTTAGATTGTTACTAAATCTAAAATGCTTTTATCAATTCTAAAATATTTCATCAATCTAAAATCTAAAATCAACAATCTAAAATGAAGTTGACTATACTTGGCTGTTATGCCGCAACTCCCAGAACGCTTACCAACCCAACTTCGCAGGTTTTAGAAATTAAAAGCCGATTATTTTTAATTGATTGTGGAGAGGGAACTCAGGTTCAGCTTCGAAAAAATAAGATTAAATTCTCAAAGATTAATCACATTTTTATTTCGCATCTTCATGGAGATCATCTTTATGGATTGATCGGTACGATTTCGACTTTTTCCCTTTTAGGAAGAACAACCGATTTGCATATTTATGGCCCAAAAGGAATTAAAGAACTTATTCTGCTTCAATTAAAATTGACAGAATCATGGACAACTTACAGCCTGTTTTTTCATGAATTGGAATCAAAAGAAAGTGAAGTAATTTTTGAAGATAACAAAGTTATTGTCAAAACAATTCCATTAAAACACCGCGTTTATACAAACGGATTTTTATTTCAAGAAAAACCAGCTGAGCGCAAGCTGAATGTTGAAGCTGTTCAGCATTACGATGTTCATATTGCTTATTATCAAAAGATAAAAAACGGCGGCAATGTTACTCTGGATGACGGAACTGTAATTGAAAATGAAAAACTGAGTTTTGATCCCGAACCGCCAAAAAGCTATGCCTTTTGTTCAGACACAGTTTATAACGAAGATGTGATTCCGATTATCAAGGATACAGATGTCTTATATCATGAATCTACATTTTTAGAATCTGAAGCGCGTTTAGCATTAAAAACATTGCATTCCACGGCAAAAGAAGCGGCTAGAATTGCTTTAAAAGCCAATGTGAAATATTTGGTTTTAGGTCATTATTCAACACGATATGACGAAATTGAACGTTTTAAAGAAGAAGCTAAAACCGTTTTTCCTAATGTACTTTTGGGTGATGATGGGGTGAGTTTTGAATTTTGATCTAAGATTCTAAGGGGCTGAGGTACTAAGATACTAAGTTTAGGAACGCGAACAAGGGCTTTCACCATGAGCGATTCCGAGGCTCCGGGAAAAGGGCTTTTGCAGCACTAGAGGCTTCTCCCGAAGCTTCGGGATCGCTCAGCTGACAAACTTGAAACTAGAAACAAAAAAATCTAAAATCTGCAATCTAATATCTAAAATATAAAATCATGAATGATTTAAGTAATTATAGAAGATCCTACGAAAAAAGCGAATTACTGGAAACTAACATTCCTGAAGATCCTATTAATTTATTTAATAGATGGTTTCATGAAGCAGAAGATTTCGGAGGAAGTGGAGAAGTAAATGCCATGACAGTTTCGACAATTGGTTTGGACGGATTTCCAAAATCGCGTGTTGTTTTGTTAAAGAAATTCTCTGAAGAAGGATTTATATTTTATACCAATTATAATTCTGAAAAAGGAAAAGCGATAGAAGCGAACCCAAATGTTTGTTTGTCTTTTTTCTGGCAGGAAATGGAACGTCAGGTAATCATAAAAGGAATTGCACAAAAAACTTCTGAGATTATTTCTGATAATTATTTTGATTCCCGCCCAGAAGGAAGTAAACTTGGTGCAATTGTTTCTAATCAAAGTGAAGTGATTCCGTCCAGAACTTTCTTAGAAGAAAACTTGAAAAAACTAGAATCAGAATTTGAAGGAAAATCAATTCCCCGACCAGATAATTGGGGTGGTTATTTAGTTACTCCACTGCAAGTTGAATTTTGGCAAGGAAGAGCTAATAGGCTTCATGACAGAATACGCTATACAAGTCAATCTGATTTTACGTGGAAGATTGATCGACTTTCTTCTTAATTTGTAAGTTTTTTATAGGTAAAAGAAAAAAACACATGTAGTTCATCGATTAATTTTGTAGTTTAACGGTAAATTGAATATGTTTGGTACAGAAAATCAGACGATAATTATTCAAAAATAAATTTAAAGGATTTGCCCCAACATTTACTTTAAACCGCTAAAATGCTGTTGATTATGAAAAAGATTATGCGCATCATGTTGTTCATTGCGATTCTAATCGCAATGAACTCATGTTCTGCTGAGACTGCCGAAGGAAGCGTGGATAATACTCCTGTCGAAACGCTTGTTGCCAATTATACTTACAACGATACAGAAATACAAACCATGAAGCTAATAAACGAATACCGTGTGAGTATTGGTTTAAATGCTTTGGAACGCATTAATCATATATCTTATATATGTGAAGAGCATAATAAATATATGATTGAAAATAATGTTGTAGACCATAATGATTTTACTGAAAGATCTAAAAATCTCACAGATGTTTTGGGAGCTAAAAAAGTTGGTGAGAACGTTGCCTACAACTATAAAACTCCCGAAGCAGCTTTGAGAGCCTGGTTGGACAGCCCTGGTCACAAAGAGAATATCGAAGGTGATTATACGCACTTCGGATTATCTGTAACGACAGACGCTGCTACAGGAAAAAAATATTACACTAACATTTTTGTTAAGATTTAAATCGAATATTGAACAGGTTGGTTTTTTAGAGGTCGTTGTAATTCTTTGAATTGCAACGACTTTTTACATTGAAAAAGGCCGTCTTGTACAGACAGCCTTTTTAAAATGAAATGATCAATTTTTATAAAGCAGTAATAATAAATTCACTTCTTCTATTGGCTTGATGTTCTTCTTCGGTACATTTTACACCGTCAGCACATTGATTGACAAGCTGTGTTTCGCCATATCCTTTGCCGGTTAATCGGTTTGGGGCTACGCCATTTTTAATCAGCCATTTTATAGTTGATTTTGCTCTTCTTTCAGATAAAACTTCATTATATTGATGTGTTGCTCTGCTATCTGTATGCGAACGAATATCGAGTTTCATTGTTGGGTTATCGTTTAAAACAACCAATATTTTTTCTAAATCTAAAGCAGCTTCTGTTCTTATATTGTATTTATTCAAATCGAAATAAATCATTTTAATTCCAAAACATTTTCCGAGGTCATCTCCAACAGTAACTTTGCAGGTTGATTTTTCTAATGCAATTGGTAAAGTTGTTTTACCGCTTGTTTTGGCAATAGTAACATTAACTTCTTTTGTGGTGTATTCTGGCTTTTCTGCTCTTACATTATAGGTTTTGCCGCATTCTACAGGAAAAGAATATTTTCCTGAACCGTCAGAAACAGTAGAGTTTTTAACTGCCATTTGATTGTCGTATAAAGTAATTATTGCTCCAGGCAGAATTGCTCCTGTTTCGGCATCTGTTATTATGCCTTCCAGTTCTTGAATGCATTTTAGTTTTTTGGTTTCTAAGAATTTATAAATATCATCAGAACCTTGTCCACCGTCTTTATTAGAGCTAAAATATCCTCTTCTGGAAACTGGATCAATGATATAGGCAAAATCATCATTAGGGGAATTCACATCTCCTCCGACATTTTGAATATTAGTGATTGTACCATTTTCTTCGATATTAGCAACAAAAACATCTAAACCACCTAAACCGGGATGCCCATCTGATGAAAAGTAGATTTCATTTTCATTTGTAATAAAAGGATAAGTTTCTTTTCCTTCAGTATTGATTGTTGTTCCAAGGTTTTCTGGAGTTCCGTATCCGCCATTAGAATTGATGCTCACTTTATACAAGTCTGATTGTCCTACTGAACCGGGCATATCTGATGAAAAATATAATGTTTTCTCATCTGGACTTAAAGCTGGATGTCCAGCGCTGTAGTTATCGCTGTTAAAAGGAAGTTCGGCAATATTGGTCCATTTGTTATTACTGTCCAATTCAGCTTTATAGATTTTGATTAGCGTAATCTTATTATCGTCTTTTCCTTTTTTTCCATTGATGTAGTTATTTCTAGTAAAATAAACTGTTTTTCCGTCTTTGGTAAAAACTGGAGAAGCTTCATGGAATTTTGTATTTATAGCAGATTTAAACTTATTTACTTTTGCAGCTTTTCCTGTTTCAGGATTAAGATCTGCATTGTAAATATTCGTAAAATATTCTCCTGTCCATTTGTGTTTACGCTGTGAAAAATTTCCTGTATCTCTTGCTGAGGCAAAATAGATTTTATTATCGTAAACAAAAGATCCGTAATCTGAATATTTACTGTTTATTCCAGCATCTTCAATTTTATATCTTCCAGAATTTGCTTTAATTTCATCGAGATAATTGACATCATTCTTATAAAGTTTGGCTCTGGTATCGTTTTTTGATTGAGTATTAAATTCATCAAAAATTTTATTTGCCTTAGCAATATCTCCAGTAGACTTTAAAGATTGGGCGTATCGATAATAATACTCTGGTTCAACAACACTATTCATGGCAAATAACTCACCATACCATTTGGCAGCCCCTTCAAAATCAGAATTAAAATAATAAGAGTTGCCTAATTTTTTAAACATGTCTTCAGATTTATAACCCTTATTGGCTACTTTTTCATAAGTTCTTATGGCATCAACGTAGGCGTAATTATCGTATTTTTTGTCTCCAGAATTTATTTTTGACTGCTGTGCATAACTGCTAAATGAAAAAGCACTTATGATTGTGAAGAAATATAGTGTATAGTTTTTCATAATACTTTTTTTTTTAGAAGAAACGAGGAGTTGTCATTTTACCATTGTTTTTAAAGAATTCAAAGCGCAGGAAAATTTCATGTGAGCCAGAATTGTAATTTCTTAATCGGGTCGTTTCATTATCATAGGCATAACCAAGATATAGTCCGTCTGTGAGTTGAAATCCTGCCATTGCACTTACAGCAGCATCCCATCTGTAAGCAACACCCAAGGTGAGTTTTTCAAAGAAAAAAAAGTTAGCAGACACATCAACTTGAAGTGGTGCGCCTTCGACCATTTTAGTTAAAACTGCAGGTTTGAATTTTACTTCTTGAGAAAAATCAAAAATATAACCTCCCATTAAATAGTAATTTATTTTGTCTTTGTAAATGGCAACATCATTGTCGTCGTAACGATTGGTTTGTATAAAATTTGGAACAGATAATCCGATGTAAGCGTTATCAGAATGCCAATAAATACCTGCACCAATATTGGGCGAAAAATCATTGTTCAGATTCTGAAATTGTGGATCTCCTTGTGTTTCTAGATTTAGTTTTGTTACGTCAAGATTAAAGATATCGGCTGTACCTTTTATACCAAAAGAGAGTTTCCAAGTTTCTGAGGTTGGAACTGTATAAGACAGATCTACAGAAAATTGATTCTCGTTTGTTGGACCAATTTTGTCGTTTACCAAAGACACTCCAAGTCCGACATTACTATTATTAATTGGGGTATTTACTGAAATTGTATTGGTTTTTGGAGCTCCATCAAGTCCCACCCATTGATCACGATGCAGCGCAAAAATGCTTAATGCACCACGAGAACCAGCATAAGCAGGATTGATATTTATGGTATTGTACATATATTGAGTAAACTGCGCATCTTGTTGTGCATGCCCCATATAGGTAACTAACAGAATGACGAAGAAAAATAATTTTGTTCTCATAGTAGATATATTATTTAATGTTACTAATGATTTAAAAAATCAATTAGTTGTTTTATTCAAAATTGGATTATTTCGATAGATATAAATACCCGTCTAGTTTGTTATCTTGAATAGTGTTGTTTCCATCGACAGACTTATAATTAATGATATAAAAATAAGTACCAGTTGGGAGTCCATCAGATTGCTTTACAGTTGTTCTTCCTCTTGAGTTACCGTCAAATGCATTTGTTGTATTGTTATAATTTTTGGTTTCAAAAACTAGAATTCCCCAGCGGTTATATATTTCAACTGTATTTTCTGGATAACAAGTTAAATCTTCAATATTGTCAATTTTGAAAATATCGTTCGTTCCGTCGCCATTTGGAGAAAAGGCATTATGAGGTAAAACATTGCCACAGGCTAATACTTTACAATCATCGTTTACTTCCATATCTAGGACAATGCTTCTTGGACATTTTTCATCTGCTATTATATACTCAAAAGAATAATTACCAAGCGCTAAACCAAAAGGATTAAATACACTTCCCTGAAGGCTATTCGTATTATTTCTATCAATCCAAGAACCAGTAGTCGGACTGCCTTCTGGCAGTAAAGTTGTTAAGTTAATCAGGGTTGAATCATCAGTACAAGCTGTACTTTTAATTTCTGTAATTCCGTTTGGAACTACGGTAATAGTGACAATCGCAGTATCACAATTCTCAGCACTCAATTTGTCACAAATTCTATAGCTATAAGTGTAAGTTCCTGCTGGTGTCAAACTAGAAACGGTTACATTTCCAGAAGCGTCAATTGTAATGTTTGGATCTGTTTTAGTATTATTTTCGTTAATAAGTGTAAAGTTTACTAGTTGCAGCGTTGCAGGATTTAGCCCTTTGAAATCATTACTTAAAACATTGCCGACAAGTCCAAAAGTATTACATCCGATATTGTTGTAACTATCATCATTAGCCACAACTGGAGTAGGCGGAGCAGGAGTATCTAGAATTATGATAGTTACAATAGCTGTATCACAGTTTCCGAAATCGGCTTTCTCACAAATCTGATAAGTCAATATGTAAGTACCGGCAGGTACATTGGCAGCAACGTCTACCGATCCGTTTGGATTTAATGTTAAAACTCCTTTAGGATCTGGCGTTACAATTGTTAATGTTAGATCATTAATATTTGCAGCATTATTGTTTAATGTATCGTTAGTAAGAACATTTACAATATTGGTAACTGCTCCAGGTCCTGTAATTGGTGCTGGATTATCGTCATTAGCATTAATTGTAAATGTTGGTCTGGCAGTACAATACGGATCTGCTGGTGGATAATTAACAGTAATAGTTTCGGTTGGATTTAAAGATATTATCAGATTAGCTGCTGGACGTAATTTTTCAAATCCATCAGGACCTTGGATCCAAGTATTATTTTCAAAAATCCATCCCGGCCAGTCAATTCCTTTTCCAGTTCCGTCGACAACAGCTCCAGGCCATAATACACGACCATTTAAGGGTAAATCGGTCATTGTTGTAATAATAGTATTGCTACTGTCTGCCCAAGCAATTGTTAATCCGTTCACAGGAGTGAAGTTTATAGGAGTAACTACATAATCAATGTAAGGAACGTCGTTGATACAAATAGGTGTTGCAGTAACCGTCATTTTTGGTGTTTCAATTGTAATTGTAACAGTTGCAGTATCACAGTTATCTGTTTGGCCTGCTTCACAAATTTGATATACTAATGTTAATGTTCCTGCCGGCGCATTTGGTAATACATCTACAGAGCCATTAGGATTTAATTGTAAATAATTATTTGGTGTTACGGTTGTCAGTATTACATCGGTTGGCGTTACTGGGATACCTTCAAGAGTATCGTTTGAAAACACATTCAAAACATTTGTGGTACTATGATTTACACCGGCAACTGGTCCAGCAGTATCATCATTCGCTACAATGACTTTTATAACTTTACAATTTACACTAAAGGTCTGAACCAATTTAGTGATGTTTCCAGCGCAATCTGTTAAGGTGTAAGTTCTCGTTACGATAGAAACATTTCCGTCGCACTCAGTACTGGTATCTGCTACAGTTATATTTACTGTAGGACTGCAATTATCAGCAGCATCTTTTATGTCTGTTGGACTTCCGACAGGAATCAAATCTATACTGGCTAAATTATTTACATTCGCAGGAGCTGTTCCAGTCGGAGCCGTTTTATCTCTTACAGTAAGAATTTGAGTATATGATGCTGTGTTTCCACTACAATCACTCGTTTTCCATGTGCGGGTTAAAGTGTAGTTAGAAGCACATCCATTTTGAATATCCGATTTTGTTTCGGAGAATACAATTGGCAAATCTCCATTGCAATTATCTGAAGCATGCATTTCAGCTGGTTCAGGAACTGCGTCACAAGATGCTTCGATATCCAAAGGAAGAGTACCTGTAAATATTGGTGCAGTTGTATCTTGAATAGTAATCACCTGCGTGAAAGTATCAGAAGTATTTCCGCAGTCATCTTTCACAGTCCAAGTATTGGTATAAGTTCCAGCATTTGCACAATTTGCAGAAGCTATAAACTGACCACTTACTTTTACAATATTGGTTACATCAGCGTCACAAGTATCAGAAGCTGTTGGAAATAAAGCCTGTGCAGCTGTTAAAGCTGCTGCATCACTGCACTCAATAGTTTGATCTAAAGTTCCCGCTTGAATTGTCCAAGTTGGCGCCGTATTATCTTGTACCATTATAGTTTGGCTAACAGGAAGCGAAATGTTTCCACAAGTATCTTTTGCGGTCCAAGTTCTTGTAGTTGTATACGATCCAGCACAATTTCCTGGCGTAATAGTATCAACGTAGGTTAATAAAGAAATAGTTCCATTAGTATCAGAAGCAGTTGCTTGTTCAAAAACAGGCGCTGCTGGACAATAAATTGTAGTAGTCTGTGGTAACGGATTTATAATTGGTATAACTGAATCTCCATCAATAATTGTAAATGATTCCGAAAGCTGGCATCCATTTGCATCTGTGATAACAACGCTATAGTTTCCAGCAGTAAGACCAATTGCCGAAGCAGTTGTCTGCACAGGAGTTGTATTCCAAGTATAAGTATATCCAGAAGTTCCGCCAGAAACCGTTACGGTAGCAGAACCGTTATTACCGCCTCCACAAGTAACATCAGTTTGTGTTTTTACTGCACTTAATGCATTTTGTGGCTGCGAAATTGTTACAGTATTAGACTGAGAAGAACAAGAATCTGTTACTGTTAAAGTATAAGTTCCCGCAGGCAGATTTGAAACAGAAGCTGTACTTCCTACTTCAACATTTGCACTGTTTTTCCAGGAATACGTTACTGTTCCCACAGCATTTGTAATTGTTCCTGCAGTTACAGATCCAGTACTTTCACCAAAACATACAACATCTGTTTTAGAAGAAATTCCCAAAGTTAAAGCAGCGATTGGCTGATCGATTGTAACCGAATTAGATTGAGAAGAACAAGAATCGGTTACCGTTAAAGTATAAGTTCCCGCAGGCAGATTTGAAACAGAAGCTGTACTTCCTACTTCAACATTTGCGCTGTTTTTCCAAGAATAAGTTAGTGTTCCCACAGCATTTGTAATTGTTCCTGCAGTTACAGATCCAGTACTTTCACCAAAACATAAAACATCTGTTTTTGAAGAAACTGCAAGGGCTAAAGGTGCATTGGGTTGTAAAATGCTAATTGTTATTGTTCCTTGGCAGCCATTGGCATCAGTTGCTGTAACCTCATAAACTCCAAATCCCAAATTATTTAAAGTTTGAGAAGTGCCAGCATAGGCAGAACCGTTCTTTTTCCATGAATAACTGTATGGAGCAACTCCTCCAGAAGCATTATTTACAGTAATTGACCCAGTAGTTTCATTAAAACATTTTACGTCTGTATGTGAAGCAGTTAATTCTGTAACTATAACCGTGCTTTTGGTAATTACGACTGGTTTTATATCGTAACAATTAGAAGTATTTGTTCCTTTGATATAATAAGTTCCAGAAACAGCAGTACTAAAATTGGCATACGGAAGAGTCGCAGCAGCATCAGTCCAATACGTATAAGTCAAACCTGATGTGCTGCCAGCAGTAATATTTGCAGCGGTTAAATCTACTGTAGCTGCTGGTGCACAAATAGGAAGTGGATTGGTTATAGTTATTGTTGGTTTTGAATTTATATTGACTACAATTGCTTTTTTAGGACCAATACAAGCATTAGTTTTTCCTTCTGCAACATAATAAGTAAATTGTCCTGCAACAGCAGTAGAAGGTGTTAATGTCTGCTGGCCTGTTGAAGTGGCAGTTTGGTAATAGTATAATGTATACTCGGGTTTGCTTGGTACCGCAGTTAAAGGAAGCGCATTATCGCCAATACAATAGTTTACGGGATCTATAACAGTTGGCATTGTTGTAATGCTTTCAACTTTTATCGTAAATTGAAAGTAACATCCGGCAGCAGCTCCGGGAGGAATTGCATAATAAGTTGATGTTCCCACGGTAGCAGGGAAAGGGTTGTTAATTGTATATTGGGTTGTTGTTCCCGCTACTACTGGGTATGCATTGTAAAATGTGGAACCAGAAGGAAACGAACCCGTTACATCTGTAATTGGAATTGAGGATGCATTATTACAAAAAGTAAAAGAAATAGTTGGTGAAGTAGCCTGACAATTCACATTTGTATAATTTGAAGAATCTATAGTGGTTTGAAGCGGTGCAGATATAGTAGTTCCTGTACAGCTTCCAGAGGTTGTATAACCTAAAATTAAAGGTTTGTCGGTTACTGTTACAGTCGAATTTACACCTTGTCCGCTTAACGAGCCGTTTACTTGAATTACATTACTGCAGTTTGAGTTTTTAAGCAAAGCACAGTTTTCTGTAGATTTTAATTGGAATGTCAGCTCAGCCAAAACAGTATTTGGATCAGATGGTAAAGGTAATGTGCCAATGTTCCAGACAATAGATCCGTTGGCGCCAATTGTAGGTTCGTAAGTAAGCAAATTTGGCGAAGGAGCTGGAGTGAAATTCACTGTTTTAGCTAAACTTCCGCTAACAAATGTGGCATTGTACGGAATTGGAATAACAATCTTGCTGTTTTGAATCGCTTCAGAACCTCTATTTTTTATTTGTATTTTATAGCCAAGTTCTTGACCTGGCAAAACAGTGTAAGGACCAGCACCAGCAGAACTTCCGTTAATAGTTGTAGCTGTAAGAACACCTTCAATTTCTGGTACGTATGCATCAATTGCCATTACGATCGAGAAAATCGTATAGGTGTCAACCGTAGATCCATATTTAAAAGTCGTAGACGTCTGATTGTTTCCAATAATATCTTTGTTACTGTTTGGAAGTTTAAACATGCTGATATCAAGTCCCGAATTATTAACCAAATTCGGATTTCGGTTGTTTCCACCAGTGCTAATAGAAGAATTAAAAAAGTTATTGGCAGAATTTCCAGTTCGGCTTAAGCTTAAATAATTGTTGGTATTTAATTTTTGAATCTGAAAGTAATCACCCTCATAGTTCACATCACCTTCGCCGGCCATAACTCCAAGTTTAACATCGACTGGCCCAGATGTTACAGAGTTAAAGCCCGAAACAGGAAAACTATGTTCTGCGGTTATGTTATTTTGCACAAAAGCGTGTCCGTCAAAAACAGTAATATCTCTGTTTTTCATGTTAGAATTTTCATAAACCACGACCAAACCCCATCCCGCATATTTTCCTATCGCGCCTCCGTCAGCACCTTCAGTTGCCGCGATGTTGGCCGCAAAATATTCACCAATTCCGTTTGTTCTAACATAATCCGTAACCTCCGCGTAAGCAGTAAACATATTGTTATCTGCATTTGTCGGAAAATAAATATCTGTCGCCGTAAATTCATCATAAGTACTGTCATTAGGCCCTTTAAACAGAATTTTTCTTTTATCTAAAGTTTTAGTCACGCCATTTTTAGTCACATTAAAAGAGTTTGGACTGTAAGCCGCATCAGAAACTCTCCCAGTCCAGTACAATCCAGCATAAACAATATTATAGCAGTTCGTTAATTTTACTCCGCTGTCATTTAGCAAATCCAAAGTTGCCGCAGAAGAGTTAACAGTTTGATTGTTATTATCCTTATCTACATATACCATCGGGAAAGGTCCGTTGGTTTCACCAGCGTCGTAATTCTGCATAGTTAGATTAGTGTTTCCAATCATCGTAAAATCTCCTTTAATTTTATAAATCGTTTTGGTAGGAGAATAAGAAGATGTTCTTTCTTTAAACGGTTTAATAACCTGCGCATTTGCTTCAGTAATACCAATGATAAGCATCAACAAGAAATAAAAAACCGCAAAATATTGAGAGTAGATTTTTTTCATAATAGTAGTTTTAAATTATCCGCCTATAGAAATTTTATACAGAAGAACATATTTTGAAGTATCATTTTTTATCAAATTATTGATAACAGAAGGATTAGTCCCAATTCCTGAAATGATGAAAATGTATTTTAATTTTTCGAAAGCGGAGAAAGAATTCAGATCGATGGATTGGTTTAAATCTGTCATTTTTTCAATTTTAATCGATACAATTTCGATGTCACTTTTTGTAGCAATAGAAGAATTAAGACTATTAACCGAACTAATATCTGTGAACAAAGCAGTAGGCTGGTCGCCGTAAACATTTATATCTCCAGAAGAAACATAAACAGCTGATTGTAAATCGTAAAGAAGATGTTTGAGATCACTAAGCTTAGAATCCTGTCCCGAATTTTCTAAGTTGGTTAAGTACGAATCCACATTTTCACTTTGAGCAAATGAAAAAGTTGTTGTTAAAAAAAACAGCACGAAAAAAATGTTTTTTTGAAAGATGTTCTTTTTGAACGAAAAAATAAACTTACAATTGTAAACAAATTTTACTGCTTTTTCAAGAGTAGATTTAGTTCTCATAACTTAAGACTTTGTTTTGAAGTATTTATAAAATTTTAACAGAATCAAAGTTATAGGGTCTATTTATTTTTGATTTTTTTTGTCTGTAACTAACCTAAAAACTCGTTGAAATGTATTTTTTGTATATAAAACAGCGTCAAAAAGCATTTTTTTTAACACAAAAAAGCCAAATTTTTAATACATTTTTTTTGCTTTTTTGTTGAAAACAGAGCGTTTTTAAATATTGTAAGTTGTTAAAAATCAAATATTTAGTTAAAATTTTGAAAATTTAAAGAATATCGACTAAATACTCATTTTATAGATGAAGTACATAAAAAAGAAAAATCTGCGTTTTATGTTATACTTAAAAGTTAACGATTAATAAACTATTCATTCTTGTTAAATTTTGGATATAATGTTAACACAAATAAAAAAAAGAAAAGGTTTAAAATATCTTTTGTAAATTAGAACTTAATTAAAAATATAAGTCTGCAAGTCAGGTTTTTAAATTTATTGTTTATGAAAAATCTTATTTTAATACGTCATGCTAAATCAAGTTGGGAAGCACCATTAAAAGATTTCGATCGTCCGTTAATGAAAAGAGGAATCTTAGACGCGCATGATGTGTCATTAAATATCTCAGATTACCTTCCTAAAACCTATATAATTTGGAGCAGTACTGCAGCAAGAGCTTCAGAAACGGCTTTAATATTTGCACAAAACATTTCTTACCCTATAGAAAGCATCGTTTATAAGGATGACCTTTATACTTTTGATGACAAACAACTCGAAAAAGTTATCAAATCGTGTGATAATAGTTTTGAAAGCGTTATTCTTTTCGGACATAACGAGGCTATTACAAATTTTGTTAATAAATTTGGGGATGTTTTTATAGAAAATGTTCCAACATCTGGCTTTGTCTCATTGCAATTTGATGCCGACAGCTGGAACACAATCGATAAAGGCAAAACACATAAAACTATTTTCCCCAAAGATTTAAAATAATTACAGTGTACGAACAGAAATATATCGATAGAGAAAAAAGCTGGTTAGCGTTTAATGCAAGAGTGCTTCAAGAAGCAGCAGACAACACGGTTCCACTTTTAGACAGACTGCGTTTTGTTGGAATTTTTTCAAACAATTTAGATGAATTCTTTAGAGTTCGGTATGCAGCCATTCGTAGATTAAGTCTCTCTGGAATTTCTGGCGAAAAATATTTGGGAGGTATTTCTGCCCATCAATTAATTAAAGATATTACAGAAATCGTAATTCAGCAGCAGTCTGAAAGTTTACGTATTTTAGGAAATATCGAAGCAGAGCTTGAATCTGAAAACATTTTTATTATCAACGAAGATCAGATCACGCCAAAGCAGGAATGCTTTTTAAAAGATTTTTTCACCCAAAAATTAAGTCCAGAATTAGTAACAATTATTCTGAATGATTTGGCTGTTTTTCCAGTATTAAAAGATACTTTAGGCTATTTGGCAGTACGTTTGGAATTGAAAAATGATGAGGTTCGATATGCTTTAATCGAAATTCCGAAAAACATAAACAGGTTTGTCGTTCTTCCTTCAGAAGATGAAAAACAATATGTAATTCTAATCGATGATGTTATACGTTTTAAACTAAAAAACATCTTCAATATATTTGATTATAAGACTGTTTCGGCGCATATGATCAAAATTACTCGTGATGCGCAATTGGATATTGATAGTGATTTGAGTAAAAGTATGCTCGAAAAAATTGCTACATCTGTAAAAGACCGCCGAATAGGAGAACCCGTTCGTTTTATTTATGATAGTTTAATTGAAGAAGATACGCTGCGTTTCTTCTTAGATAAAATGAAAATCGTCGAAACAGATAGTATTATTCCAGGAGGAAGATACCACAACCGACGTGATTATATGAGTTTTCCAAATTTAGGACGTTACGATTTATTGTATAAACCAAACGAGCCGCTTCCTGTTCCAGGTTTAAGTTTAGAAGGAAGTATTTTGGAAAAAATCAGTAAAAAAGATTATTTGGTACATGCACCATATCAGTCTTTTTCTTATTTGACAAAGTTTTTGCGTGAAGCTGCTTTAGATCCTAAAGTTACAAGTATCAAAATTACTTTATACCGTTTAGCAAAAAATTCACAGATTATCAGTTCGCTGATTAATGCCGCTAAGAATGGAAAAAGAGTAGTGGTTCAAATCGAGCTTCAAGCACGTTTTGATGAAGCTTCGAATATTTCCTATGCAGAACAAATGCAGACAGAAGGTATCGAACTGATTTTTGGAATGAAAGGTCTTAAAGTACACAGTAAAATATGTGTTATCGAAAGAACAGAAGAAGATAAAAACCGACGTTACGGATTTATTTCAACTGGAAATTTCAACGAATCGACCGCAAAAATTTATACCGATGTTACGCTTCTTACCTGCCATCAGGGAATTTTGAAGGATACATCAAAAATATTTGAATTTTTTGACATCAATTATAGAGTTCACAGATACAAACATTTAATTGTGTCGCCGCATTATACCAGAACAAAATTTATAAAACTAATTGATCGTGAAATTCTTCATGCCTTAGCGGGTAGAAAGACACATATTAAATTAAAAATGAATAGTTTATCCGATTTTAAAATGATCGATAAATTATACGAAGCCAGTAATGCCGGTGTGAAAATTCAGCTTCAAGTGAGAGGAATTTGTTCTTTAATTCCTGGAATTCCGGGAATGAGCGAAAACATCGAAGCCATAAGTATCGTTGATAATTATTTGGAACATTCAAGAGTTTATATTTTTGGAAATGCAGGTTTAACAGAAGTGTACATTTCATCTGCCGATTTTATGACCAGAAATCTTGACGGAAGAGTCGAAGTAACCTGTCCGATTTATGACCTTGAAATTAAAAAAGAATTGATAGATAATTTCAACATTGCCTGGAAAGGAAACGTAAAAGTGAGATATCATTCTTATAAATTAGATAATAAATATAAGCCTAAAAACCATCATGCCCCATTTAGAGCACAATTTGAGACCTATAAGTATTATCAGAATAAAATAGCAATGCTGGATGAGGTCCCTCAAAAAGTAAATTAATAATAAAACAATTTCAAATCATATAGTGAGCATGATTAATATAAGGAAGTTTGCAGCGATAGATATCGGTTCAAATGCCATGAGGCTTCTGATATCCAACGTTGTGGAACAAGATGGGAAAGAACCACAGTTTAACAAAAGTTCCCTTGTTCGTGTACCAATTCGTTTAGGACAAGATGCCTTTACAGTTGGAGAAATTTCGCCAGAAAATATAGATCGAATGGTTGATGCTATGAAAGCATTTAACCTTTTGATGAAAGTACATAAAGTAGAGCGTTATATGGCATTTGCAACTTCTGCAATGCGTGAAGCCTATAATGCAAAAGAAGTGGTGGCTTTGATTAAGAAAAAAGCCGACATTAAAATTGAAATTATCGACGGTAAAAAAGAAGCTGCAATTATTGCTTCTACAGATTTACATCATTTATTAAAAACAGACGAAACCTATCTTTTTGTAGATGTGGGAGGCGGAAGCACTGAATTTACATTATTCTCTGATGGAAAAATGATAAATTCAAGATCTTTTAAAGCTGGAACCGTTCGTTTGCTAAACAATATGGTTCATGATGTGGTTTGGGACGAAATCGAAAAATGGATTAAAACAAATACCGCTGGATACGAGGAAGTTACTTTAATTGGTTCTGGAGGAAACATCAATAAATTATTTAAAATGTCTGGAAAGCAGCAAGAAAAACCGCTTTCGTACATTTATATTAATTCACAATATGCGTTCTTAAATTCATTGTCTTACGAGCAGAGAATTGCCGAATTAGGTCTGAATTCTGACCGTGCCGACGTTATTATTCACGCTACCCGTATTTACCTAAATGCGATGAAGTGGAGCGGCGCACGCCAGATTTACGTTCCAAAAATTGGACTTTCTGACGGAATCGTAAAAGCAATGTATTACGGTAAAATTTAAATACAATAACTTTTTTTTGCCACAAATTCCACAGATTTACACGAGTTATATTTTACAATAAGCATAAAAAATCGTGTAAATCTGTGGAATTCGTGGCAGACTTTTTTAACCTATAAGTTGAAAACTTAAATCTTAGTAAATGAATAAAACTAGACTTGAAGCCTTTAGTGATGGTGTCTTGGCAATTATAATAACCATTATGATCTTGGAAATTAAAGTGCCGGAAGGAAACGAGTTTGCAGATCTAAAACCATTGATACCTAAGTTTTTAAGTTATATATTGAGTTTTATTTACGTTGGAATTTACTGGAACAATCACCATTATTTACTGCACGGTTTATCTAAAGTAAACGGAAAAATTTTGTGGAGCAATCTGCATTTATTGTTTTGGTTATCCCTAATTCCAGTTTCAACAGGCTGGATGGGAGAACATAATTTTTCAAAAGCAGCAATGGCATTATACGGAATCATTTTGTTGTTGTGCGCAGTAGCGTTTGTAATTCTTCAAAAAATAATTGTTGATACAGAAGGAAAAGATTCGCTCTTGGCTAAAGCATTAGGAAAAGATTTAAAAGGAAAAGCTTCTGCAGTTTTGTATATAATAGGAATAATAGCTTCATTTTATAACGAATGGATCTCAGGAGCTGCTTATTTTATAGTAGCAATGCTATGGCTTATTCCTGATAAAAGAATTGAAAGAGTTTTTTCTTAAAGTTGATATTTAATAAATGAAGTCAATTTTCCAGTCCATTCAAGATTTTTCTCAGGAAGAATTAGATCTTTTAGATGATTTAATCACATTTCGAACACTGAAAAAAGGCGAACTTTTATTAACAGAGAATCAGGTTTGCAATGAAATTGTATTTATAAAGAAAGGAATTCTTCGTTCCTTTTTTATCAATCATAAAGGAGATGAAATCACCAATTGCTTTGCCTTTGAAAATGAATTTATGGCTTCGTTTGCCAGCTTTATAACAGAAGAAAAAGCAGAAGAAAGCATTCAGGCCTTAGCACATACAGAATTACAGGTTTTAGATCGAAAAAGCCTGGAAGAATTATATAAATCAAGTTTCAACTGGCAGGAAACGGGCAGGAAATTAACAGAACTAGAATTTGTAAACCTTCAAAAGAGAATGATTTCTTTTCAGAAATTATCAGGCGCACAGCGTTATGAAGAACTTTACAAAAATCAGAAAAAATATTTGGAGTTAATTCCGTTGCAATATTTAGCTTCCTATTTAGGAATAACACCAAGACATCTAAGCCGAATCAGAAAAGCAGCGATATAGTATTTTTTGTTTTACACAGATTTTGCAGATTACGCAGATTTTTTCAATCGTTTCTTCAGATAAAAAATCTGCTAGAAAATTAAATCAAGCAATTTCAATATTCAGGACATTTGTCCAGTAAAAGAAATAAGTCGAATAGTATTTTTGAAAAAAGAACAATATGAAAAAAATACTGATTATAAATGGGCATCCGAATCCTGACAGCTTTAATTTTGGCATTGCAGAATTCTATAAAAATGGAGCCGAAGCTTCTGGCGCTGTAATAGAAACTATTACAATTGCATCTCTAGATTTTAATCCCAATTTAAAATTTGGTTACCAAAAACGAACCGAATTAGAACCCGATTTGTTGGAATCTTGGGGTAAAATCAAAAGAGCAGATCATTTGGTATGGATACATCCCGTTTGGTGGGGCGGACTTCCAGCTATAACAAAAGGCTTTATCGATCGTTTATTTCTTCCAGGAATGGCTTTTCAGTACAGAGAAAATTCAGTTTGGTGGGATAAACTGCTAAAAGGAAAGACTGCACACATAATTACAACTTTAGATCAGCCGAGCTGGTATTATAGATTTGTTTACGGAAGACCAAGTGTTAATCAGTTAAAAAAATCTACTCTAGAATTTTGCGGTATAAAACCTGTAAAAGTAAGTTATATAGGAGTTATCAAAGGTTCTGAAGAAAAGCAGAGAAAAAAATGGCTTGATAAAGTTTATAATTTCGGAATTAGAAATCTGTAAGCAGAAACAAAAAAATTAATCTTTCAAATCTAATCCAAATGTTGAACGCAAAAGTTCGATGTTTGGATTGATCTCTAAGAAACGATTGTAACGGTCCTGATTGTTATAACTTCTTTTAGCTTCTACTTTTTCATTTACAATTACTTCAATAGTAATATCATGATTGTGTAAATGTCCTTTTAAATGCCCTAATAATCCATTAATCTGACTTTCAAACTCTAGTTTTGAACCTTCGTTTGGCAGTTCGTAAAGAATTCTTGTTCCATCCAAAACAGGATCGTTAATTAATAGGATAGATTCCATAATTTTGAATCCTTTTTGACCTAAACGTTCTGCATATTTGTTCCAATGCAATAACATTTCAGTTTCTGTAAATTCTTCAGTAGGTAAAACAGATGAAGGTTTTACGTAAGATTTACTGCTTGCCTCAAGTTCTTTCTTTTTTCGGATACTTGCCAATGAAAATGCAGAAACCTTAGGCGTATTGCTTGTTTCTGTTTTCGGAGTTTCCGCAGTTTGAGTTTTTGGAGCTTCTGTGGCTGGAGTACTATTTCCAGTTTTTGGAACGTTAGAATTATCGTTTTCGCTGCCATTTTGATTGACATCGATATTGATTTTTTCTTCCGTATTTGGATTTTGGGATTTTAAATCTGGGGCTTTAACTTCCGTTATAGAGAAGCTTCCATTTTTATAATAAGTGGGCGGAATTATGAATTGCTCAACTTTTTTTTTTCTCCATCAAAGTTGATAGAGGCCAATTGCATCAAACATAATTCTACTAAAAGTCGCTGATTCTGACTCAATTTGTATTTCAAATCGCAGTCGTTTGCAATATCAATTCCTTTCAATAAAAATTCCTGAGAACATTTTTGAGACTGAGCGCCATACATTTGCTGTGCTTGTTCTCCCACTTCTAATAAAGCAATGGTAGAAGGCGTTTTGCTGACTAGTAAATCTCTAAAATGAGAAGCCAATCCAGCAATAAAATGATGTCCGTCAAAACCT
Organism: Flavobacterium sp. SORGH_AS_0622; assembly: GCF_030818825.1. Taxonomy (NCBI): domain Bacteria; kingdom Pseudomonadati; phylum Bacteroidota; class Flavobacteriia; order Flavobacteriales; family Flavobacteriaceae; genus Flavobacterium; species Flavobacterium sp. SORGH_AS_0622. The sequence goes on along the minus strand of NZ_JAUTAX010000001.1, from coordinate 3,506,765 downwards.
TTTGCAAGAATATCGTTGTATGCTAATAAAAGATCTGGAATTTTATTTTCCAAAATCAAATCGGTAATCGAAATGTAAGTTTCGTAATCTAAAACGTTTAGGTTTTCGGTTACGGCTTGACGTGTTAAATTAGTTCCGCAATACGAAACCACACGGTCAAAAATAGACAAAGCATCACGCATTGCACCATCTGCTTTTTGAGCAATAATGTGCAGTGCATCATCTTCAAAATTGATTCCTTGACTTTTTGCAACTTCAGCTAAATGTTCTTTAGCATCTTTTACTGTAATTCTTTTAAAATCAAATATCTGACAGCGAGATAAAATCGTCGGGATAATTTTGTGTTTTTCTGTTGTTGCTAAAATGAAAATAGCATGTTTTGGCGGTTCTTCTAATGTTTTAAGAAAAGCATTAAAAGCAGCCGAAGACAACATATGAACCTCGTCAATAATATATACTTTGTATTGTCCAGTTTGCGGCGGGATTCGAACCTGATCAATCAAGCTTCGAATGTCATCAACCGAGTTGTTTGAAGCAGCATCTAACTCAAAAACGTTAAAAGCAAAATCTTCATTTGGATCGTCATATCCAGGCTGGTTTATTTTACGGGCCAAGATACGCGCACAGGTAGTTTTTCCAACTCCACGTGGTCCCGTAAACAAAAGTGCAGAAGCAAGGTGATTGCTGTCAATAGCATTCAACAAAGTGTTGGTAATGGCTTTTTGCCCCACAACATCCTTAAAGGTCTGCGGGCGGTATTTACGAGCCGATACTACAAATTGTTCCATATTCTGTTTTTATTCGATAGCAAATATAGGCTGAAAATTACCAAATCACAAATCTGAAAATCATAAAACTTTTAAAGGTTTTTTGAGTGGATTGAGTATTAGAAGATAATAGAGTTTATTAGCTAAGTATCTTTTTTAATTAAGTCATTTTATAGGTTGAAATGAATATTTTTGCAGAAGTAAATTATTTTAAAGTGAGATAAGTTTATAATTAAAAACTCAATTAAATGAAAATATCTTGAGATGAATAAAAAAGAATTGAATGAACTAAAATTGCATGTTGCGGGTGCAACAGTAAGTCACAAGTCTCCTTTTGAAAATTTATATTTGTTTAAAAATGACTTTGAGTTAACGGAAAATTTTATTAAAAGATGGGTAATGCCATTCTACATGAATATTAACGATATAAGTGAAGAGTGGATTAGAAAATTGATTGATGTAAAAAATGAAATCTCACCTGAAATTATTCAAAGCAATCTTGGTGATTTTAATTGGCGAACAAGGCAAACCGGAGCTTTTTTTTCTGCAATCACAAATCAAACACAATTTATAGATATTATTGGAACTCATCTATTAAAAAGTGAAGTCTGTTATGCAGGAACTGTATACTGTAAAGTCTTAGCGCACTTTAATTCAGAAAAATGTGTCGAATATTTGAATTTATATCTCGATTATTACTTAATAAAACCAGATTTATGGTTTGATCAAAGATCAGCACTGGAGGCTATTGTATATTTAGATAAAGTAAACTCAACAAATCATTTCGAAAGACATTTTGATAATTGGATGAAATTTTTAAATAACAAACCATTTTGGAGTAAAGAAATTTCAACAGTAAATTTAGAAAAACAGCTGGAATTAATTGAGTTGGTGGAACGTTTTTAATTAATGTAATTTTTGCAACAATATAATTTATCAAATAATGCCTTAAATTTAAAAGTAAAAAAATCTCCGTTCTTAGTAAGAGTAGTGATGTTTTCCTTAGCTTTTTCTTTTTTTATTTTTCCAATAGGTGGGGCAGTTTTTAGTGTCGCACTTGGAAGTGGTTTACATATTGGCTTCTTTATCGGAATTGGTATATTCTCTCTAGTAGGTTTTCATACACTTAGAGTTTCTCTGTGGAATACTTACGGCGAAGAAAATATTCAGTTTTTAGAAAACAAAATCATTTATGAAGCCAATTATGGCTGGTTTAAAGATGGAAAGAAGGAAATATCAATTTCAAATCCAAAATTTTATGCTTTGGCTGCAGGATATGAAGAAGATAAGGAAGGAACTTTAGTAATAACTTCTAATGAAGCTGAAATTGATACTGTTGTAAAAATGCCAATGACTGAAGTAGGTGAATTAGTCTTACTGTTAGAAACTCTCAAAAATAAATCTAGCTTATTTTTACTGGAAAAGATATAAAACTCATTAGCATATCCTATAATGTTTTGATATTTAAACTGTTTAATTTTAGATAGTTAATTATTAAAACTTTATTATTATGAAAATCAAATCAATTTTATTGGGAATCGGTCTTTTTGTTTCACTTGCAGCATGCGCCCCTAAAGATGCAGATATAGAAAAAGCAATCAGCGAAAAATTAAGTGACACACCAAACATACAAGTTACTGTGCATGAAGGTGTCGCAACAATTACTGGAACTTGCGACGACGAAATTTTCAAAAAAAATATCGAAAAAAGTGTTAGAGCAACGAAAGGTGTAAAATCTGTAGTGAATACCTGCGAAATTGCAAGAGCTAATCAAGAACCTGCTGCAGCAACTGTGGTAATCAATTCAGATGCTGAATTAGATAAATCGATACATAAAGTTGTAGACTCGTATGATGGGGTAAGTGCAACTGTTGTAGGAGGTGTTGTAACACTTTCGGGAGAAATTAAAAGAGATAAATTACAGCCTCTATTACAAAGCATACAGGAATTGAAACCCAAAAAAGTTGATAACAAATTAACTATTAAATAAAGCATCATGAGTTTACTAGATAAATATAGAGAATTGACAAATTTGGCAGCTGAATTAGGAATCGCCAATTTGCAGTTAAGAGAGCAGGATAACGTTTTATATATTGACGGAGAAGCAAAATCTGCTGAGGACAAAGAAAAACTTTGGAATTCTTATGCTAAAATTGATCCAGATTACAGATCAGGTGATGTGGTCATGAATATTCAAGTTGCCGCAAGACCAACAACAGATTATACTGTAAAAAGTGGTGATTCGCTTTCTAAAATTGGAAAAGAATTTGGAGTTTCCTGGCAGACAATCTTTGAAGCTAATAAAGATGTTATTTCAAACCCTGACTTAATTCAACCTGGTTGGAAATTGAAAATACCAACGGCGTAAATTAAATTACGCTTTTTGCATAAAAGTCCGTTTTATTGACGGGCTTTTTTTGTGGAGCATATTTAAAGTAAAAAGACGTTATATTAAAAGAGAGTAGAGGGAATTACCAATTTTTGGTAACTTTATAATTCTAAAAATTAAGCATGGGAAGAAATACTTCTATATCATTAGGAAATCATTTTGAAAATTTTACTAAAAATAGACTTTCTGAAGGAAGATATAAAAATGCAAGTGAAGTTGTGAGAGCTGAATTGCGTCTTTTGGAAGAAGAAGAAAATAAATTATAATATTAAAAAAAGCTGTGAAGAAGGACAATACAGTGGTCATGCAGAAAACTTTGATCCAATAAAACATCTTAAAAGTTTAAAAGCAAAGAAAAAAATGGATTTAAGTTTTTAATGTTTTGAATCAGTTTTTAAGGTTAAAACTAACACATTTTTACAATAATTCTTTCCATTTATATCATTTCGACGAAAGAGAAATCGCATTTTACTTTACAGCATTTTAGTTGATTTGTTTTTCGTCGAAATGACAAAAGTTAATAAACTACCTTCCTCTAATACTTAAATCAAATAAAAATTTAGCTGTTTCCTGATCTGAATCGGCTGAAAAACCAGCTACATACACGCCCTTTTTGCCGTTAGTAGATTTAATTCCGTATACAACTGCCTCATCCGCTGGGTCTGATTCCCCTTCGTATCGATACACATGAACAATTTCAAATTTCTCAGGATTCTTTTTAATCATGTCTGCATTTCGATTAAAATCGCATGTAAATCCTTTTTCATTCAATTGATCTAAAGCCTTTGAGACAGTTGCGTAATGATACATTCTTTTCATGATAACTGAATTTAAATTAATAGATTTTTAAAGATAACTAATTTAAAATTAAAAAGTTATGGTAAAGCTCATAAAATGGGAAATTTAAAACCAATATAGTTAAGTGATAAAATTGTACTTTTGCTGCGCAGACCGCCTTATCGTCGTTCCAATTTATTGGGAGGGAGGAAAGTCCGGACACCACAGAGAAGCATAGCGGGTAACACCCGTCGGTCTCGTCCCGAAGTCTCGGGATCGGGATTAGGACAAGTGCAGCAGAAAGTATGTACAGGTAATGCTGTAGTGAAAACAGGTAAACTCTATGCGGTGAAATACCAAGTATATCAGCATTTAAGGGCTTCTCGTTCGTTGCTGAAGGGTAGGTAGCTTGAGTCATGCAGTAATGCATGATCTAGATAAATGATAAGGTATTGTTTCGTTGCAAAACGAGACAAGAACAGAATCCGGCTTATAGGTCTGCATTTTTTATATATTTGTGAAACTATCTAAACCTGCTTCATGAATATTTCTACTCCAAATCCTTCTTCCAAAACTAATAAAAGTCTTTTCCGCGCTGTAATTACCAATTTGACTTTTTGGGTTTTAATTGCAATTATTGCAGGTATTCTGCTCGGACATTTTTCACCAGAAAATGGTATGAAAATGGAAGTTTTGGGCAAAAGATTCGTTGACCTTATCAAGCTTTTTATTGGACCAATTATTTTCCTGACGATTGTTCTGGGAATTTCTGGAATGGGAAATCTAAAGAAAGTAGGACGCATTGGGATAAAAGCTCTTGCTTATTTTGAGATAGTTTCTACAATAGCATTGGCAATTGGCGTTGCAGTTGCTTATTTATTTCAACCTGGAAAAATTGATAAATCGGGATTGACTCTCGGAGATGCAAGTCAATATACAAATGCGAATGCTGAAAATTTTTCTTGGCTTCAGTTTTTCTTTTCCAATTTTACGCTGCAGGTTTTGCTGGCAGCAATTATTTGTGGAATTGCTTTGAATTTCTACCAAAAAAGAGAACAAACTATTTTGGTTCTGGAACGTTTTTCTAAAGTTGTTTTTACCTGTTTAAAATATGTAATGTATCTGGCGCCAATTGGAGCTTTTGGCGGAATGGCCTATACAATTGGAAAATTCGGGCTAGGAACTTTGATTCCACTTGGGAAATTAATGCTTTGTGTGTATCTAACAATGGCGCTTTTTGTATTTCTAATTTTAGGAAGTATACTGCGATATTATAAAATAAGCATTCTTTCGATTTTAAAATATATCAAAGAAGAACTTTTATTGGTTTTAGGGACTTCCTCTTCAGAAGCTGCTTTGCCGAGTATTATGGTAAAACTAGAAAGAATGGGCTGCAGTAAATCGGTTGTAGGATTGGTAATTCCGACTGGATATTCTTTTAATCTCGATGGAACTTCAATTTATCTTTCGATGTCGGTAATTTTTTTAGCACAGCTATACGATGTACATTTGAGTTTCTTTGAAATCCTAACTGTAATCGGAATTTTGATGATTACTTCAAAAGGTGCAGCAGGAGTTACCGGAAGCGGTTTTATTGTTTTAGCATCGACTTTAACAGCGCTGCATAAAATTCCAGTTGAAGGCTTGGCTTTTTTATTAGGAGTTGATAAATTTATGAGTGAAGCCAGAGCAATTACAAATTTGATAGGCAACACAGTAGCAACCATTATAATTTCTAAAACAGAAAGAGATTTTACAGAATTGAATCTTGATCCAGTTTTAGAAGAGTAGATTTTTTAAGGTTCAAAGGCTCACAGTCACAAAGGGACAAAGTTTTTAAATCCTTTGAACCTCTGCACCTCTGAACCTTTGTTACTTTAAATGTTACTTTAAAAGAAACTAAGCCTCATCTTTTGTAGCACGAACCAAACTGATTCCTGACATAAAAAAAACGATTCCTAGTACACCGTAGATAATTAATGATTTGATATCTCTCGTTTCTCCAGATGTGCTGGCAAAAATTACAGCAGTATATATAAGTCCTACTATTCCTAGGATTGTCAATAATCCTCCGAAAAATCTTTTTAGGTTCATGATTGTTAGATTTAAAAGTTCTTATTCAAATGTATAATTGAAATAGCTAAAAGTTGTTATACAATTGTTGGTGAAAGATTATATGATTACAAGCAAGAACTTGTGAGAAAATAAAATAAGGTTTTAAAGTTTTACATTGTTCAATTGCTATTTTTAACCAATTGATAGACAATGAATAATAATTCTCAAATAAAAAAACCTTGATACGTCAAGGTTTTTCTATTTTAAATTCTAAGCCGATATTACGAACGCTTTCAATTTTGATTTTTGGATCTGAATTAAAATATTTTCGAAGCCTGCTGATAAAAACATCCATGCTTCGGCCTGAAAAATAATCATCTTTTTTCCATACAGACATTAAAATTTGATCTCTCTTTAATAACTGGTTATGGTTTAGATATAAATATTCAATAAGAGAAGCTTCTTTCTCTGTAAGCTGTTGTACGTGATTTTTATTGTTGAGTGTTAATCTTTCATTATCAAAAATATAAGAACCAATTTCGATTATATTGTTGCCTTCCAGACTTCTTTTTTGTTCGATTCTTTTAAGGATATTCTGCAAACGGAGAACGAGTTCATCGACTTCAAAAGGTTTTACGATATAATCGTCCGCGCCTAATTTTAAACCAATGATTTTGTCTTCTTTTAACTTTCTTGCCGTCAGGAAAATAAATGGAATTTCAGGATTGATCGTAATTATTTTTTCAGCCAATGAAAATCCGTCCAATTTAGGCATCATCACATCAAAAACACAAATATCAAAAGTCTGGTTTTTGAAATACTCTAAAGCTATTTCGCCATTTTCTGCCCAGATTACTTCAAATTGATGCAGTTCTAAGTATTGTTTTAAAATTGCTGCAAAATCAAAATCGTCTTCAGCTAAAAGTAATTTTTTCAAAATAAGGGAATTAAACTTTTAATAAAATAGTAAACTGTGTTCCTTTTCCTAACTCACTCACAACGTTGACAGAGCCTTGATGCGCTTTTATAATTTGAGAAACATAATACAAACCTAAACCTAAACCTTTTGTATTATGAAGATTTCCTTGTTCTACGCGATAGAATTTGTCAAACAGAAGCGATTGTTTGTTTTTGGCAATTCCAATTCCATCATCCTCAATACTGACTGCAAACTGATTTTCGACTATTCTAGTTTTGATAGTAATCGTACTAGAACCGTATTTTACGGCATTTTCCAATACATTCAAAAAAGCAGTTGTCAAGTGGAATTTATCTAAAACTAAAATCGTTTTCTGGGTTTGAAAATCGGTTTTTAGAGTAATTTTTGGAAACGTAATTTTAAAATCATTTACAATAGAAAGCAGAAAATCTTCTGTTTCGATTTTTTCTTTTTGTAATTCCAATTCATTTTCTGCCAAAGAATTCGCCATAACCTGATCAATCAAACTTTGAAGGCGATTGTTCTGACGCGAAATTGTATTGACAATTGCATTGAAATTTTCATCGTTGTCACGAATGTTCTTCTGCTCCAAAATTTTTGTTGAAATTCCTAAAGTTGCCAAAGGCGTTTTGAGTTCGTGTGTGATATTATTGATGAAATCGGTTTTAACATCACTTACTTTTTTCTGTTTAATTAATGCTTTTAGCGCAATTACAAAAAGTGTGATCAGCGTGAGAATCGATAATAAAGACAAAATTAAAATGAATGTCATTCGTCTTAAAATAATCATTTCCCAATCGATAACCGAGACGTACATTGAATCTTCTGTCAGTAATTTATATTCTTGATTATCAAAGTTTCCGTTTGTGGTTCCAACATAACTTCTCACCAAAAAAGCATTGTTTAACGAAGTCAGATTACCGTATAATTTATTTTGGATAAAAGGTTTTTCAGAGAAAATAGTATCAGCTTTTGCAGCGTTTTTGTAGAGTATAAATTTATTGAGAACAATCGCAAAATCAATTTCGAAATTGGGTAAATCCCTTTCAAATTTTCGTTTAATTTTCTGTGTTAATGCATTTTCGAATTCATTTTCTAGAATTCCATTTTTAATATCCAGTTTGGATTTTTTTCCTTTAAGATAATTCTCAGAGAGACCTTTATAAAGTGCTTCTTTTCGAGCAACCAACGCCGAATCAATATCGCTGTAGTTATTACTAATCTGTGCAATTTCATTTTTAATCTGCGTATGAAACTGCGCCACTTTATATTCGTAAGCGGTTTTTACCAAATAGCATTGTACCGTCATTAAAACAATTAATGCAAGGACAGAAAATGCGATTAATAAATTGATTCTTTGCTTCATTTATAACACGACGATTAAGCTGCTTTTTTTGTGAAATTCGAATGCTGATCTTTAAAAATTGCGTTCGATTTCTCGATTCAAAAATAATGCTTTTAAAAGACAATCTGGAGATTAACCCCGCATTAACCTTCAATTAACTTTCGGAATTGGTTTTTCAAAGCACTTTTGCATTGTCATTAACCAAAACTTTTATTTCAAAAATGAATATTTACCTGCCGCTAAAACTTTTGATAGCTTTTATGCTTTTTTGTCTTTCATTTATAGCAAATGCTCAAAATGAAACCCCTAAAGATTCCATTTCGCAAAAGCTAAATGAAGTTGTTATTACCCAAAACAAAAAGACTTTTACCAATTCAAACGGCAATATAAAAGTGGATGTAGCCAACTCAATTTACAATGCAATTCCCAATCCTGTTGATTTGCTTTCCAGACTTCCATTGGTGCAGGTAAGCCCAAACCGTGAAAGCATTTCAATTGTAGGCAAAGGAAATCCGCTTATTTATATCGACAATCAAAGAGTAGGAATGAATGAGTTAAATGCCTTAGCTGTCGCTGATATCAAAACGATTGAAATCATTCAAAATCCGTCTTCAAAATATGAAGCTGAAGGACGTGCCGTCATTTTGATTACCAGAAAATTGAGTAAAAAAGATAGTTTTAGAACTGAAATTAGCGAAACAGCTTCCTTTAAGAAAAACTACAATAATTACTTAGGATTCAATTCGAGTTTCAAAAAAAATAAACTGGAATGGAAAGCTAATTTCAATTACAATAAACTCGAACCGTGGGAAAATCATAGTATTGCATATCAAATTCCTCAAGCGGGCATAATTTCAGATTATGATGTTTCGGCAGTTACCAAAAGAAATCAATATATTTTTGGAGGAGGTTTATTTTATAAAATAAATGAAGAAGATTACTTCTCGGTGAACATAAATGGTAAAAGTCAGGGCGATAATTTTGATATTAATACCTTTACTTTTAATAAAAATATGAACGACGAAAACAACGTTTATACTTTTAGCGATAATTCTAGTTCAAAGAATTTTATCAATTCATTTGTCAATTATTCAAAAAAAATAAAAGCAATCGATACCAAGCTTTTTGCAGGTTTTCAGTATTCCAATTTCAATCAGCATTTGTGGAGTTTGGTGCAGAATAATTACAATGAAACCGAATTAGAATTATCTCAAAACCGTGATCAAAAATTTAATGTTGATGCTTTTTCGGGAAGAATTGATTTAGAAAAAAAGTTTAAAAACGAAATGAATTTAGAATACGGCGGACTTTATTCTGCCGCAAAATCAAAATCTAATTATGATGTTTTTGATTATGATAAAAATGAAAACACCACTTTTGATTATAATTTTAAAGAAGCCAATTTAGCAGCATATTCCCAGCTTTCTGGAAAAATTAAAAAAGCAGCATTCTCGGTTGGACTTAGAATTGAAAACACCAATGTCAGCGGAAAATACAGTACAGACAATTCTTTTTTAATTGATAAAAATTACACCAATCTTTTTCCAAAAGCACAGTTTTCTTATGCGATAGACAGTACGAAAAGTTTAAGTGTCGATTATTCTAAAAGCATTTCGAGACCCAATTATTCTTCGTTAAGTATGATTGCAACTTACATAAATCCGTATTTTATTTATGGAAGCAATATCAACTTAGGTCCTACTTTTATGGATGTTGTTTCGACGGTTTTTCAGTATCATGATAAGTCTTTAAAAGTAACTTTATATCAAAATAAAAATCCTGTTTATCAAGATTTTGTTTTTGACAATCAGAATAATGTGCTGACTTTTACGGAGAAAAATTTCCAAAAAGAATCAGGGTTTAATATCGAATTAACAGTGCCTTTTACCTATAGGTTTTGGACCAATACAAACTCTTTAGTTTTTACTAAAAACAAAATTGAAGATGAAAATGCATTATTCAATTCGTCTAAACCTTATCTATATTATTACTCTAACAATACTTTTAAGCTTCCAAAAGATTTTACATTTGTTCTGTCTTTTTGGGGAGCAACCAAACAAAAAGAAGGTGTTTTTGAACGAAATGCAAAGCTGATTTTTGATATGTCGCTGGCAAAATCTTTCGGTAAAAACTGGAATTGTACTTTAAGCTATAATGATATTTTTAAAAACACGATTTATACAGAGCGATTCACAATCAATGACATAGGATCTCGAGCGAGATATTTGGTTGATGCGAATGAAGTTTCAATTACACTTCGTTATTCTTTTGGAAAAATAAAAGAAAGTGAATTTAAAGAAAAAAGCGTTAATGATAATGAGAGTAGGATTCGATAGCTGGATTGCGTGTAATTATTTGCGGAGATTTCTCTTTCGTCGAAACAGTCATTTCGTTTAGAGATAAACTTAAAAAGAGTCTAATTTTAGACTCTTTTTATATCTTTTAAAAAAAACTATCCTTCGTCTTCTTCAGTATCTTTTTTAGAACTGTCATGTGGCAGTTCTTCATCATCATCGGTTGAATTTAGTTCGAAGAAACTAAAAAACGAACCGCCGTAACTTTTTTGAAAAGAAAAATTACTCAAATGATCCATTTTGGTATACTTTGAATGCTCGATAATCATCATGCCGTCATCTTCTAGTAATCCTTTTTCAAAAACCGTTAAAACAACTTTTTCGAAAGTAGCCTGATCCAATCCGTATGGCGGATCGGCAAAAATAATATCGTAAGTAGTTTTACAGTTTTCTAGAAATTTAAAAACATCACTTTTAGTCGCAGCAATATCAAAATCATATTCTGATGAAATTTGCTTGATGAATTTCACACAGCCAAAATCGCCGTCAACAGACGTAATTGGCGCGCTTCCGCGTGAAGCGAATTCATAACTGATGTTACCTGTTCCCGAAAATAAATCCAGAACCTTTAAGCTGTCAAAACTAAAATGATTATTCAAAACATTAAACAATGCTTCTTTACTCATATCAGTCGTTGGTCTTACAGGTAGATTTTTTGGCGGAAAAATTCTGCGTCCTTTGTATTTTCCTGAAATGATTCTCATGATTGAAATAAGATATAATGTTTTTGATTTTGAGCAGTTGTAAAATTGTTCTTTTCCTGCAGTTTTGTAACGTCTAGAAAAGAAATATGGCGGATATATTTGTATGCAATCGCATAAAACGGATCATTTTCTGTAATGGTTCCCAACAATTCTAATGGAAAACTTTCTGGATTCAGACTCAATTGTTCTGCGGTAAACAAAATGTAATAAATAAAATCTTCCGGAGTATTGTATTCAAAAGAATTGAACAATAAAAGCTTCTGATTTTGAACGATAATGATTTCGAAATTTCCAGGATTGAAATTCACAATCATTTTCTTATCGTCATTATTACGAGAATTATCCAAAATCTTTTCGACCAAAATACTGTTCGCATGTTTGTAGTCAAAAGATCCAACATTGTCAATCAGGAAGTTATTGATATTCACATACGGAATATAAACGGCATTCATTTCATAATTAGAAATTTGATCGAAAGTAAAAAAGTCAGTTTCAAATACTTTTGTAGTGTATTGAAGATAACTTCCTAAATAATTTTCATCAAACAAAGCAGTCGGAACAAAAGTTGAAAGATTGTTGGTATGAATAACCATTACTTCATCGTACGTGTTTTTTAATTCAGGATTATTCTTAAACGCATCAGCAAATAAATCTTCAATTTTCGTTGATTTATTCGAATTGTCAAATTGAATTTCTTTAAAAGATGTGATGACATTATTTAAAGTATCAAAACAGCAATATGAAAATCCAGTCAGAGAAACCTGAATAGAAAGTTTTTTGTAATTTTTTGAAGTAATGTTAGTGTTTTGTAATGACATAGTTGATTTACAATTCGTTACCTGTTTTAAATCAAGAAAGAATTTAAGCGACCACAAACTTACAAATTAAAAAGGAACAATTATAACTGCAATTTCAAAAAACAAATGGAATTAAACTTTAAACTAAGGTTAATAAAAAGTTTATTTATTTGAAATTAAATAAGTTATAATGTTTGTTTGTGATTATTTGGGGATTCCTCATTTTTGAATTTAAAAGTTTGGAATTTGGAATTTAAAATTTGAATTTTGCCATTGCCATTTAAAAAACCGATCTTTGTCTTTCAACTTTATTTTATGAATTCTGCACTGTTTTACGGTATTTTACAAAAACGATTTCCTTTTGCTCCAACTCACAAACAGGATATTTTTTTTCAGAAAATTGCAATTTTTTTAACGGAACCTCAAAACGACACCATTTTCGTTTTGAAAGGATATGCTGGAACGGGAAAAACGACGGTAATCTCTACCATTGTCAATAATTTAGGCGATATCAATAAAAAGTTTGTTTTGCTGGCTCCAACAGGACGCGCGGCAAAAGTAATTGCAAATTATTCAAATACGCCAGCGTTTACGATTCATAAAAAAATATATTTTCCTAAAAAATCATCGGGTGGAGGAGTGGCTTTTACCAAACAGGTTAACAAGCACAAAAACACCATTTTTATCGTCGATGAAGCCTCTATGATTTCAGACAGCACATTAGACAGCGGTTCACTTCTGGACGATTTAATTAATTATGTCTATTCTGGAAATAATTGTAAAATGATTCTGTTGGGAGACACGGCACAGCTTCCGCCGGTAAACTTAGATATTAGTCCAGCACTCGATGTTCAGACATTAGGAATTCATTACGATAAAGAAATTGAACATATCGAACTAGACGAAGTAATGCGTCAGGAAGAAAGTTCTGGAATTTTATACAATGCTACAGAATTACGTGAATTGCTGAAAGAAAGTTTTATAACCGAGTTCCGATTTAATGTAAAGAAGTTTAAAGATATTGTTCGTTTAACGGATGGCTATGATATTCAGGATGCTATAAATATGGCGTACAGTAATTATAGTATTGAAGATACCGCTTTTATTGTTCGTTCCAATAAAAGGGCAAATCAATACAACGAACAAATTAGAACCCGAATTTTATTCAAAGAAAGTGAACTTTCGGTTGGTGATTTTTTGATGGTCGTAAAGAACAATTATTTCTGGCTTAAAGAAACTGATGAAGCCGGATTTATTGCCAACGGAGATATTATCGAAGTTTTAGAGTTATTCGGAATTAAAGAATTGTACGGATTTACTTTTGCTAAAGTAAAAATAAGAATGGTCGATTATCCCGATCAAAAACCTTTTGAAACGGTTTTGATTTTAGATACTTTAAAAAGCGAATCTCCATCTTTAACTTACGAAGAATCAAATCGTTTGTACGAAGAAGTAATGAAAGATTACGAGGATGAATCTACAAAATACAAGCGTTTTCAAAAAGTAAAAGAAAACGAATATTTTAACGGATTACAGGTTAAATTCTCTTACGCTATTACTTGTCATAAATCGCAAGGAGGACAGTGGAACACTGTTTTTATTGAACAGCCTTTTTTGCCAAACGGAATCGACCGCGATTACATACGATGGCTTTACACGGCAATGACACGTGCTAAAAATAAGTTATATTTGATAGGATTTAAAGACGAGAATTTTGAAGAATAAAAACACGAATTTAACGAATTAGCACGAATTAAATAAAAAACAATTTGTGTAAATCTGTGAAATTGGTGTTTGAAATTATATAGCAATGACAACATTAAACGATTTACATTCGATTTCATCAACGTTTTCGAATACTGATAAAATGCCGGTTTTGTTTTTGGGACACGGAAGTCCGATGAATGCAATTGAGGAAAATCAGTTTGTTGCGGGTTTTCGTGATTTGGCTAAGACATTGCCGCAGCCTAATGCTATTTTATGTGTTTCGGCGCATTGGTTTACAAAAGGAACGAAAGTTACTGCAATGGAAATGCCCAGAACCATTCATGATTTTGGAGGTTTTCCGCAGGCACTTTTTGATGTGCAGTATCCCGCAAAAGGGAGTCCCGAACTAGCAGTTGAAACACAGAAAATCCTAGATCCTGTAATGGTCGAATTAGATGAACATTGGGGTTTAGATCACGGCGCTTGGAGCGTCATTAAACATTTGTATCCGAATGCAGATGTTCCTGTAATTCAATTAAGTATCGATTATACCAAATCGGGTCAGTATCATTTTGAATTGGCTCAGAAATTACAGGCATTGCGATACAAAGGCGTTTTAATTATCGGAAGCGGCAATATTGTCCACAATCTTAGAATGGTCGATTTCAGAAATTTTGATAAAGACAATTACGGTTACGATTGGGCTATAGAAGCTCGTGAAACTGTGAATAATTATTTGCTTGATGGAAATTTCCAACCTTTAATTGATTTTGAAAAATTGAATAAAGCCATTCAATTGGCAGTTCCAACGCCCGAACATTATCTTCCGTTGTTGTATACGTTAGGTTTAAAAGATAAAGCTGATGATTTAAGTCTGTTTAATGATAAATTACTGGCAGGTTCATTAAGTATGACTTCAGTAAAATTGATGTAAAAAAACTTTGAGAATCTCTGTGAAAACTCTGTGTATCTCTGTGGTAAAGTTATAACGCAAAGTGTCACAAAGATTCGCAGAGAAAAAATAAATTTAAAAATAGAAGAATGAAAATAATAGCGGTAATTCCAGCCCGATATGCTTCAACTCGTTTTCCTGCAAAATTGATGCAGGATTTAGGAGGGAAAACTGTGATTTTAAGAACTTACGAAGCGGCAGTTTCAACAAATTTGTTTGACGATGTTTTTGTAGTAACCGATTCTGATTTGATTTTTGAGGAAATCGTTTCAAATGGCGGAAAAGCGATTATGAGCATCAAAGAACACGAATCTGGAAGCGACCGAATTGCAGAAGCTATTGCAGATCTTGACGTTGATATTGTGGTGAATGTTCAAGGCGACGAACCTTTTACAGAAGCAGAACCTTTGGCACAAGTTTTATCTGTTTTTGAAAATGATACAGATAAAAAGATTGATTTAGCTTCGCTAATGCGCGAAATTACTAATGAAGATGAAATCAATAATCCGAACCATGTAAAAGTTGTCGTAGACCAATCGCAGTTTGCCTTGTATTTTTCTCGTTCGGTTATTCCATATCCGAGAGAGAAAAATGTTGGAGTAAGATATTTTCAACATATCGGAATCTATGCTTTTAGAAAGCAGGCTTTATTAGATTTTTACAGCCTTCCTATGAAATCTTTAGAAGCTTCTGAGAAACTAGAGCAGCTACGATATTTAGAATTCGGAAAACGCATTAAAATGGTCGAAACAACGCATGTTGGTATTGGGATTGATACTGCAGAGGATTTGGAAAGAGCTCGAGCAATGTTGCGTGATATTTAGACACGGATAAAACGGATTCGCTTTCGCGAAGACGCTGATTTAAACGGATTTTTATTTCATTGCAAACAATCTCATTTGCTAAGTTCAAATTATAGAGAGATTGCTTCGTTCCTCGCAATGACTCTAACTTTGTGTATATAAAAACAAAAAGCTCCAAATATTTGGAGCTTTTTTAATATCTAAAACATTCTAAATCTTAGTATAAACTAGGAAACTTAGAAGGATTAACTTCGTGCATCATATCATATACTTTCTCGAAAATATCTTCAGCAGAAGGTTTAGAGAAATAATCACCATCAGTTCCGTAAGCTGGTCTGTGCGCTTTTGCAGCTAGAGTCTGCGGTTTACTGTCTAGGTATTTATAAGCATCCTGCTCTTCTAAAATCTGCTGTAAAATGTAAGCCGAAGCTCCTCCAGGAACATCTTCGTCGATTACTAAAAGACGATTTGTTTTAGCGATACTTTTTACAATATCTTTATTAATATCAAACGGAAGCAGAGATTGAACATCAATAACTTCGCAGTCAATTCCTAAATCCAATAATTCGTTAGCTGCCTGCTGCACCAGTCTTAAAGTTGATCCGTAAGAAACTAAAGTAATATCAGCACCTTCTTTTAAGGTTTCTACAACACCAATCGGCGTTTTAAATTCACCAAAATTCAGAGGTGTTTTTTCTTTTAAGCGGTAACCATTTAAACATTCAATTACCAAAGCAGGTTCGTCGCACTCTAAAAGTGTATTGTAAAACCCTGCGGCCTGAGTCATATCTCTTGGAACCAAAACGTGAATACCACGAATTGCATTGATAATCATTCCCATTGGAGAACCAGAATGCCAGATTCCTTCCAAACGGTGTCCGCGGGTTCTAATGATTAATGGTGCTTTTTGTTTTCCAACAGTTCTATATTGTAAAGTAGCTAAATCGTCACTCATGATCTGAATAGCGTACAATAAATAATCTAAATATTGAATTTCAGCAATTGGACGTAAACCTCTCAAAGCCATTCCAATTCCTTGACCGATAATAGTCGCTTCACGAATTCCGACATCGGCAACACGAAGTTCTCCGTATTTTTCCTGCATGCCTTCTAAACCTTGATTTACGTCGCCAATGTTTCCAACATCTTCACCGAAAATTAAAGTTTCTGGATATTTAGAAAATAAAGCATCAAAGTTATCACGCAAAATCATTCTTCCGTCCAAATCTGGTTTAGCATTTTCGGCATATTTAGGAAGCACTTTTTCTACAGAAAATACATTTTGAGAAGATTCAGAATGCAGATTGCTGCTGAATTTTTCCTGCGTTTCTGCAATGAAATTTGTAATCCAGTTTGATAAAAGCATCTTACTGTTTGGAACTTCAATAAAACGAAGAATTTTTCTAGCGTAAACCAATAATTCCTTTTTTAAAGGAGCTTTGATAGCGCCTAATTCAGAAATCAATTTTTTGATTCTGTCTTTATGATTAATGCTTGCTTCAGCAATTTGTTCTAGTAAGCTCAGAAGATTTTTTTGATCTTCTATAATTGGGTTAATGAACGAATTCCAAGCCTCTTTTTTAGCTTCAAGAACCTCTTTCTTTATTTCAAAATCAAGTTCTGCCAATTCTTCTGGAGAAGCAATATTAATTGCAATCATCCATAAACGCATTTGACGAATACAGTCAAAATCTTTTTCCCAAGCCAGTCTTTCTGCATTTTTGTAACGTTCGTGAGAACCAGAAGTAGAGTGGCCTTGTGGCTGCGTTAATTCGTTTACGTGAATCAAAACCGGAATATGTTCTTCGCGTGCAATTGCTCCAGCTCTTTCATAAGTTGAAACCAATTCGGCATAATCCCAGCCTTTTACTCTAAAGATTTCATAACCTTTAGCGTCTTCATCGCGTTGATATCCTTTTAATATTTCAGAAATATTTTCTTTAGTAGTTTGATGTCTGGCGTGGACAGAAATTCCGTATTCATCATCCCAAACACTCATTACCATCGGAACTTGTAAAACCCCTGCAGCGTTTATAGTTTCGAAAAATAAACCTTCAGAAGTACTTGCATTACCGATAGTTCCCCAGGCAACTTCATTTCCATTTACTGAAAATTTGTCTTTGATGGTAATTCCGTCAACATTTCTATAAATTTTAGAAGCCTGCGCCAATCCCAATAATCTTGGCATTTGTCCTGCAGTTGGAGATATATCTGAGCTTGAATTTTTTTGTTTCGTTAAGTCTTTCCAAGAACCATCTTCGTTTAAACTGTGCGTTACAAAGTGTCCGCCCATTTGTCTTCCGGCAGACATTGGATCATAAGCTAAATCGGTATGACCATATAAACCAGCAAAAAACTGTTTAGCATCCAGTTCGCCAATAGCCATCATAAAAGTTTGATCGCGATAGTATCC
The DNA here is from genome assembly GCF_030818825.1 of Flavobacterium sp. SORGH_AS_0622. NCBI lineage: Bacteria > Pseudomonadati > Bacteroidota > Flavobacteriia > Flavobacteriales > Flavobacteriaceae > Flavobacterium > Flavobacterium sp. SORGH_AS_0622. The sequence goes on along the minus strand of NZ_JAUTAX010000001.1, from coordinate 3,488,762 downwards.
AGAACGGAAATCACCATTTTTAAAAGCTTTTGCCATTGCCAGCTGTGGAACTTCTTTTCCATCACCGAAAATTCCAAATTTGGCTTTTCCTGTTAGTACTTCTTTTCGACCTAAAAGACTACATTCACGGCTTGTTACAGCAATTCTATAGTCATTCAATACCTCAGTTTTGAAATCTTCAAATGTCAGTGTAGTATTGTTTTTTTCTTTTATCATAATCTTGAAGGGTCATGTTTATGTCGCGAAATTACTTAAAAACAATCAATAATCATAATTCTTTAAAATAAATATAATTTAATTATTTGTATTTAAAATCAAAAAACTACGTACTTTTTTTGTGTTATTTCTATTTAATATTTATTATTGTTGATAATTTCGCAAGTTTTGTTTAAAATTTATTCGATTAAAACCATTTTCGGGTAAAAAGTGTGACTAAAGTTTTTGGCGAAAAAGTGATAATAAATCGTATTTTTTCATTGTATTTTGTTTGTGCTATTTCCCATCCGTTATTAGAATAAACAGGAAAATAGAGTTCAAAGTAGTCTGGAACTAGATTTAAACGCACACCAGTATCATAAGCAAAGAACTCTTTTTGGTGTTTATTTTTAAGGAAACCAATGTCGCCATAAAGTTCAATCCAATTCCAAACGGCATAACTAGTATTCAAAGTGGTCATCCATTGATTGGCGAACGCAGGTTCTAATTGTGATTTAAAACCCCCTTCTGCAATTACATACTGCTGACTAAAAAAACCGCTGGTTTCAGATCTTCCAAAAAGATTGTAATCAAACAAATAATCAGTCGGTCGGTCTAAACCAAAACTAAAATAATCTGAATTTGTTTTATTATACAAGAAACTTCCAGCGTACAATCTTAAGTTTAGTTTACGATTGTTCTCAAATAATCTTCGGTATTCAACTTCTCCTGATACTTTTCCAAATCCACCCGAAAATTGCAAATCGGTCATAAAACTAAAATGGTCAATCAGTTCAGTTTTGGTGTTTGAGTAACGTGCATTAAAAACAGAATAATTGGGCTCAGAGTTATCCGTAATAAATTCACTCGCTTCTCGCTTTACAATAATCTGGCGAAATAAAAATTGTTGTTTTCTATTGTCTCTAAAATCTTTTTCACGAATGCGGAACAACACCATCGGATTCAATCTCAAATAAGTAGCGTCTGGTGCGTAATGAAAATAATTTTGACTAATGGAATAACGCACATTGTATAAAGTGGAGTTTCTGTAATATTGATTCCAAGAAAAAGCAGACGAACCAGATATCGTTCCTGCTTTAAGGGAATAAGCTGGATTAATATCAAAATTAAAAGGTTTGTCTAAAATCGTCTTATTGCTAAAGCGGATTCCAGGCGTAAAACCATCATAATAATTATAAGTCAGCGTCGGAAGATATAAGATCTGATTGTAAAAAGGATCTTCTAAATCTTTGGCGAAGTTAAATTTAATTGGGCGATTGGTTACTGCAATATGTTTTAGCGATTTCCAATTATTTCTTTGGTTGTATTCTGGAACTTCATTATCGTAGTTTAAAACAATTTTATCAGCATTCTTTCTGTCGAATTCATAAACAGAATCCTTTGTTTTAGGTTCGATCCATTCTTTAAAAACAACTTCCTTTTTTTTAATTCCGTAAACGGGAATCGGAGCGTAAAATCCAGTTTTGTTTTTAATTGAAAATTTAACGCTGTCTGCAGTTCTAGAAACATTAGAGAATTTATAATCGATAATGTCTCGAGAATCAATAATCGTATTAAAGAACCAATCTAAATTTTTGGGACTTTTTTTGGTTAATATTTTTTCAAAATCGTAGCGGTTTGTTTGTTGTTGTTTGTTGAGATTGTAAAATTCCTTTACACTTTCTGGAACAATATTATGATTCAGATAATCATCTAAATAACTCAAACTTAATCCAGCTCGATATTTACTGGCAATTTGTTCGTTGAATTTGATTAAAGTATTCTTGGGATCTCCCAGAGGCTGATCTAAATTTTTACGAGCCATTAACATGTAATAATAGCTGTATTGCTCATTAAAAGTTAAGTTGGTGATGTTGTAACTTTTAAAAAGCTTCATGTTCGAAAGTCTTCCCAGCATTTTTTGATCCATATGATTCTCTTCCATATATTTCATCATGGCATAAATCTGAATTCCATCATAAACCCAGTTGTCTTTTCGCGGATCCAAACGAAGACTGTTTTGGAGATAAGTATTTAAAAATGTCTTTAAAAACTGAATTTCAAATATAAAATCATCTGAAAACGGACTAATAAAAGAAGGAAGCTGATTTAATCCATAAAACGGATTTCGATCGTAATCTATTTGAGAAACTGTTATTTTTTCATGCGGATATTTACCAATAAAGTTTTCAGCAAAAGAAGCAACCCGATCAATAATTATAGCTTTTTGAATTTCATCGATCTTCTTGCTTTTCAAATTAGTTGCAATTTCTATTGATTCATTCGCATAAGTTCGAAATCCGTTTTGCTTTTCTATAAAAAGACTAAAGTCGGTTCTGTCTTTACCAGAGAAGGAATAAATACTGTAATCGCTATTGCTTACATCTTTAGAAACCGAATTAAGGTCTGTTGTAATAGAATATTGATTCGGGATTTTAATAGCAATTTCGTAACTAGTTACTGCGTTGGCAATATCATCTAGATTGAAATTGTTGTACTTTATAAAATTATGATCTTCAAAACGCGCAGGACTTATAAACCAATTTTTCAAAGCCATTCCGCCATTTTGGTCAAAACCAAAACGAGTAAATTTGTCGTTTGGAATTTTTGAAATGTAAGTAAGATGTAAATCTATTTTTTCTCCAGGCGCCAATTTCCTGTTTAATTTTACCGTAATATAATCTGGATTTTTACCGTCTCTTTCCCATTCAAGAGCTATAAAATTGGGATCCAAAAGGTTTAGAATTGTAGTTTTTCCCCTGTCAGCAGCTTTGGCCAAATGAAAACCTCTATAAAATTCATCAGAAAATCGTTTTGCCAGAGGTGTGTTTTTATCAGCAAAAGCATTATTCCAGTCGTTTAAAACAATCGAGACTAAAGAATCATTCGAAGTATTGTAATACGTAATATCTTGTTTTACATTCAGTGTTTTCAGTTCAAGATTTACCGCCACCTCCATCTTAGACAGATGTTGTGCATGAAGTTTTATCGAACTGAATAAAACTAAAATAGAGCAGATAATTTTAAAAAAGAATTTCAAGAATGGCGCAAAATTTATGAGTTATATACTTAAGTTACGTATATAAAGTTACTTCGGATTTTTGTAAAAATAGCATAAAAAAAGCTGTTTAAAAAAACAGCTTTCAATTTTTACGTATTTGAAGTAAAATTTAACCATATAAGTTATATAAGTTCATATAAAAGTATTGTTTTAGGCTTTGCGCTTAAACGCTTATATCACTTATCTGTATAGCTTTAAATTTAGAAATTCGGACTTAAATCGTATTTCTTGTAGAATTTATCTAATACGTCAACAACTTCATCTTCAGTATCTACGATCTTAAATAAGTTTAAATCTTCTGGGCTTACTGTATGCATTTTTTCAACCAATACCGTTTTTACCCATTCGATTAAGCCAGACCAAAATTCAACCCCAACCAAAATAATTGGGAATTTTCCAATTTTCTTAGTTTGAATCAAAGTGATCGCTTCAAACATTTCGTCCAAAGTTCCAAAACCACCTGGCATAACCACAAAACCTTGCGAATATTTAACGAACATTACTTTTCTCACAAAGAAATAATCGAAATTCAAGTTTTTATCATGATCGATATACGGATTAAAATGTTGCTCAAAAGGAAGTTCGATATTCAACCCAACCGAAGTTCCACCACCCAAATGAGCGCCTTTATTTCCAGCTTCCATAATTCCGGGACCACCTCCTGTAATCACACCGTAACCTGCTTTACTAATTTTGTAGGCAATTTTTTCAGCCAGTAAATAATATTTGTCATCTGGTTTGGTTCTCGCAGATCCAAAAATCGAAACACAAGGACCAATACGCCCCATTGCTTCGTAACCATTTACAAACTCAGACATAATTTTAAAAATTGCCCAGCTGTCATTGGTTCTAATTTCATTCCACGTTTTTTGTTTCAAACGATCCTGAATTACTTTATCTTCATCATTATCAAAATCTTCTAATCTCATTTTAGGTATTTTAATTTATTATTTTATTATGTTTTTCCTCATTGTCATCATGAACTCAGACGATGACTAAGGAGCTGATTCCTGCTGTCCGCTATATTCCCGATAAACAAAAACTACGGCTAAAAAGCCTTGTTTTTCTAAATCGGGAGATGCCGCTCCCATCAGGGCTAGGGCAGTTGGTTTCAAATAAACAATTGGTTTTATTTAAAGATCTCTCTTTAAAACTTTGAATTTTTCAGAAAAAGCGGATACTAAATTAACGCTTTTTTCTAGAATTGTTATAAAAAACAGGAATTATAATCTAAAAGTAATATTATAATAATGCTGGAATTGTGCTTTTTCTTTCATTATCAAATGATTATCTAAACAAATTAGGAATTTGTTTTAAGTTCTAAACAACTTTCCTACTTATTTAATTTAGAAATGTGACACATTGATATGTATCCACTAAAAAAGCATTCTCATTTTTGTCATTCCGATCCCTAGGCTTCGGGAGAGGAATCTCCGCAAGCCTGGGGATCGGATGATAATGATTATGGAGATTCCGAAGGATTCCAATTTTGTATGGACGCTTTTTAATCCGTCCATTTTCCAAATAAATAAATTACTCTAGTTCTTTCTTCAAAAACTTAGCGGTATAACTTTTTTTATTTTCGGCTACTTGCTCAGGAGTTCCTTTTGCAACAAGCTGTCCGCCGCCTTTTCCGCCTTCAGGACCAATATCTATGATATAATCTGCAAGTTTGATCACGTCCATGTTATGTTCGATTACCAAAATTGTATTTCCTTTGTCAACCAATTTATTGATTACTTCCATTAAGACACGAATGTCTTCGAAATGCAATCCAGTTGTAGGTTCGTCAAGAATATAAAATGTATTTCCAGTATCTTTTTTAGATAATTCTCCAGCCAGTTTAATTCGCTGCGCTTCTCCTCCGGAAAGAGTTGTACTTTGCTGACCAAGAGTAATATAACCTAAACCAACATCTTGGATAGTTTTAATTTTACGGTGTATCTTCGGAATATTTTCAAAAAACGGAACCGCTTCATCAACCGTCATGTCCAAAACATCAGAAATTGATTTTCCTTTATATCTAATTTCTAAAGTTTCTCTGTTAAAACGTTTTCCTTGACAAGTTTCGCATTCTACGTAAACATCTGGCAGAAAGTTCATTTCGATTGTTCTTACACCAGAACCTTCGCATGTTTCGCAGCGTCCGCCTTTTACGTTAAAGCTGAAACGCCCCGCTTTGTAACCACGAATCATGCTTTCAGAAGTCATTGTAAACAGATTTCTAATTTCTGTAAAAACTTCGGTATAAGTCGCTGGATTTGAACGCGGTGTTCTTCCAATCGGACTTTGATCTATATCAATTACTTTGTCAATATGTTCTAAACCTTCAATCTTTTTATAAGGCTGTGGTTTTTTTACGCCATTAAAATAATACGCATTTAAAATCGGGTAGAGCGTCTCGTTAATTAAAGTCGATTTACCACTTCCAGAAACTCCAGTTACGCAGGTTAATTGTCCCAAAGGTATTTCAATAGAAACATTTTTCAGGTTATTTCCTGTTGCGCCGGTTAGTTTTAAGAATTTACCATTTCCTTTTCTACGCTTTTTCGGAATCTCTAATTTCATTTTACCATTCAAATATTGAGCAGTAATGGTATTTGATTTTAAAGTTTCTGCCGGAGTTCCAATACTGATGATTTCTCCGCCGTATTTCCCTGCTTTTGGACCAATATCAATAACGTAATCAGCTGTTTCGATCATGTCTTTATCGTGTTCTACCACAATAACCGAGTTTCCGATATCACGTAACTGCTCCAAAGATTTAATCAGTTTTTCGTTGTCTCTTTGATGTAAACCAATACTTGGTTCATCCAGAATATAGAGAACTCCAACCAATTGCGAACCAATTTGTGTTGCCAAACGAATACGCTGTGCTTCACCACCAGAAAGCGATTTTGAGCTTCGGCTTAAAGCCAGATAATTCAAACCAACATTCATCAAAAAGTTCAAACGATCTTTTATCTCTTTTACCACTTCAGAAGCAATCAAAAGCTGTTTGTCTGATAAATGATTATTCAAATCCTGAAACCAGGCAGTCAAATCAGATATATCCATATCACACAATTCGGTGATATTTTTTTCATTCACTCTAAAAAACTGTGCTTCTTTTTTCAAACGAGAACCATCACAAACGGGACAGTTAATTTCGTCCATAAAATCTTTTGCCCAGCGTTTTATGCTTGTTGTGGCACTTTCATCGTATTGATTTTTGATGAAATTAGAAATTCCTTCAAAATCAATTTTATATTCTCTCGTTACGCCAAGATCTTTTGAGTTTACGGCAAATTTATCTTTTCCGCCATACAAAATCATGGTCATGGCTTCTTCTGGAATTTTCTCGATTGGATCGGTGATTTTAAATCCGAATTTTTCTCCAATGGTTTCTAACTGCTTGAAAATCCAAGAAGATTTATATTCGCCAAGAGGCGCAAAACCACCGCTTTTTATCGATAATTTCGGATTCGGAATAATCTTTTTTACATTGATTTCATGAACTGTACCCAATCCATTACAATGCGGACAAGCTCCTTTTGGAGAGTTGAATGAAAATAAATTTGGCTCTGGATTTTGATAAGATATTCCTGTTGTCGGACACATTAAATTTCTACTGAAATAGCGCACTTCATTACTGTCCTGATCTAAAATCATCAAAACATTTTCACCATGATGCATTGCTGTATTAATGCTTTCAGCCAATCTTTTCTGATTGTCTGGTGTATCTTCAATCTGCATTCTATCTACAACAATTTCAATGTCATGTGTTTTGTAACGATCTAGTTTCATTCCAGAAACCAAATCCTGAACTTCACCATTTACGCGGACTTTTAAAAATCCTTGTTTGGTAATCTGCTGGAATAATTCTGCATAATGTCCTTTTCTGGCTTTAATTACGGGAGCGAGAATATTAATTCTTTTTCCTTTGTAATCCTGAATAATCAAATCTTTAATTTGTTCATCAGAATACGAAACCATTTTTTCGCCAGTGTTGTAACTGTAAGCGTCTGCACCACGTGCGTATAGAAGTCGCAGGAAATCATAAATTTCAGTGATAGTTCCAACAGTCGAGCGTGGGCTTTTGCTGGTAGTTTTTTGTTCAATAGCAATTACAGGCGAAAGTCCGTCGATTTTATCTACATCAGGACGTTCCAACCCGCCGAGGAATTGTCTGGCATATGCCGAAAAAGTTTCAACATAACGACGCTGACCTTCAGCATAGATAGTGTCAAACGCCAAAGACGATTTTCCAGAACCAGATAAACCAGTAATTACAACTAGTTTTTCTCTCGGAATAGAGATATCGATATTTTTTAGATTATGAACTCTTGCACCAAGAACTTCAATAGTATTGTCTTTTTCTAACATAAATTTGAGCAAAACGCAAAGTTACCACTTTGATTTGTTCTTTTTGCACTAGACTATAGAAGTTTATGTTAAAAATTGTAACAAAATTAAGCTAGTAGCAACTAGCGTTTTCTTTTTCTTGTTGCCATATATTCTTCGATAGCTTCCTTGGTTGTATACCAATTTCGACCTTCTTTATAAGCGTCTATTTTTCCTGTTCTGGCCAACAAACTTACATATTCCTGACCATATGGTGTGTCGGGTTCGCTAACGATATTTTGTATGGATTGGTAGTCGTAACTACTTCCTGGCATAGCACTTAAATAAATATTGAGTGTTCGCTCAAGTGCTTGACACATTAAAAGTGTTAGTTTTTGATAATTACCGTTATTAGCTTGATTAAGTGCTTCATAGTATTTCTTGCGATCATTTTTTAAAATGATTGCAGGAGGAAAACCAGAGCGCATCAATAATAAATTCATGGTTAAGCGAACTGTGCGTCCGTTCCCGTCAAAAAAAGGATGAATCCAGACTAGTTTATGATGATAGATTGTTGCGAGTTCAATATCATTTAAACCAAGAGGATTTGTATTGATAAAATCAATTAATTCGTCCAAATAATCGGAAACTTTATTGGCATTTGGAGGCATAAAATTAGCTCCCGAAATTCGAACGCCTCCATTACGAATTCGCCCTGCAAAATCATCTTCGATAGAACGTAAAACTAAACCATGAATAGAAAGTATATCAATGCTTCTAAGTTTGTAATTGTCATCAACAATAGAGTAAAGATAATCGATAGCTTTATCGTGATTATGGGTTTCAAAATGCTCGCGAAGTGATTTTCCTTTAATTGTGATTCCTTCTTGAATAACCATCTGGGTTTCGCGCAAACTCATTGTATTTCCTTCAATACTATTAGAATTGTACGTCCATTCTATAGATAAACTTTCTCTAATTTTATGCAAAGCAATATTTGGCAATGGTCTGCTGGTTTGCAGTTCCTGCCTTTTTTGGTACAATCGATCAAAGGTTGACTGAAATTCTGTTCTGTATGTTAGATCTATATTCCACATTCGACGACAAATTTACTTCTTAATATCGGATAAATAAAATTTTTAACTTATCCGATATTAAGCTTATTCAATCGTCATAGAACGAAGTTTTGTTCTATAAGCTTCAAGTGCTATTGATTTGGAAATGAAGCCGTGATATTTGCCGTTTCTTAAAACAGGAAGAAATGCCGATTTCGATTTTTCAAATTTACTCATCACGATTTCCATACTGTCAAATGAAGAAATTGTAGCAGCTGGCGTTTTCATTACATCTTTAATCTGGGTATATTTTACGCGGTAAGCATTGAAAATAATTTCTCTAATATCATTAAAATGTACAACGCCGACTAAATCTTTATCATTGTTAACAACTGCGAAAACAACTTGGTTAGAATGTGAAATAAGATCGACCAATTTACTTAAATTTTCATCGGGATGAACGGTTAAATAATCACATTGAATGATGGTGTCGATATCTAAAGTTGAAAGAATATTAGAGTCTTTATTACTGGTAAAGGCGTGACCTTTTTTCGCTAATCCTTTTACGTCAAGCGAATATTTTTCGTAACGTTTAGAAATCGCAAAACTGATGGAAGATACTATCATAAGCGGAATCATTAATCCGTAACCTCCTGTTATTTCTGCAATCAAGAAAATAGCGGTCAAAGGAGCATGAAATAAACCACTCAAAATTCCAGCCATTCCGACCATCGTGAAATTGGTAATAGGAAGTTTTGATAAACCAATAAGTGTTATAAATTTAGAAAAGAAATAGCCTAAATAAGAACCTAAAAATAGAGAAGGAGCAAAGTTTCCTCCATTTCCACCACTTCCAATAGTTAATCCTGAAGCAAAAACTTTAACCATCATTGTGGCTCCCACAAAAAGAAGTAAAACCCATTGGTTGTTTCTAAAATCTGCAAACAAAGTATTGTCTAATAGTTTTCCAGGATCTGTTTCAGACAAAGTTTTGATACTTTCATATCCTTCACCAAACAACGTTGGAAAAATAAAAATTAATAAAGCTAAAAGCGATGAACCAATTAACGCTTTTTTGTATGGATTAATCTGCTGCTTGGAAAAATAATGCTCAACTCTCTGAAAATTTCGAGAATAATAAATAGCAACTAATCCCGTAAGAACACCTAAAACAACGTAAAAAGGAATATTATGAAAATCGAACGTTTCTTGCTTTTTAAAACTCAAAAGAATCGTTTCGTCTAAAACAATTGCGGAAACCAATGCACCTGTTGCAGCAGAAATCATAATGGGTGTAAAGGCAGAAATACTAACATCTACCAGTAAAACTTCAATAGCAAAAAGAACTCCAGCAATTGGAGCATTAAAAGCAGCTGAAATTCCAGCCGCAACGCCACAGCCAATTAATAAAGTTCTGTCTTTGTACGGCAGTTTGTAATTTTGAGCGAAATTTGAACCAAATGCAGCTCCAGTAATCACAATCGGACTTTCTAAACCTGCAGAACCTCCCAAACCTACGGTTAAGGAACTAGTAACTATTTGAGCATACATCTGCTTTCTAGGAATAATGCTGGCTTTTTTTGCAACAGCATAAAGTATCTGTGAAGTCCCTTTTTGTATAGATCCGTTAAGTACTTTTTTTACCACAAAAACCGTCAGTAAAATACCAACAATTGGCAGAATACTATTAATGAAACTTAGTTTTAAAATTCCGTTGATGTAAGTGGCAAAAGAAAATACGCTGTGAGCAAAAGTTTTTAAAACGATTACTGCTAAAGAGCATGAAATCCCAATTAAAACACTTGATAAAAAAATAAACTGCTTTGGAGTCATTAACGATTGCGCCAAAGCAATTATGCTTTCGAGTCTTCTGAAATATTTTTTTAGCATTAGGTTTTAAAAATTATCGTTCTTACAAAATTAGGCTATAATCTTAGATTAAAAAAATAAAAAGGCAGAACTATTAAAAACCAACGGCAGTATCATCTCCACGAAAATCAGCTCCGCCTTCAAGACTTTTATTTGGAAGAACTAAAATTGCATCCACTTTTCCGATGATAGGAGTTGGTTTTTCGTTGATTAGATAATTTTTAGCTTTAAGCTTGTCAATTGTTTTTGTTTCGAAGGTACTAGGTTCAAAAGTAATTAAATCGGGAAGCCACTGATGATGGAAACGTGGTGCATTTACAGCTTCCTGCATACTCAAATTATATTCGTAAACATTTAAAATGGTTTGTAAAACAGACGTAATAATGGTTGAACCTCCAGGAGTTCCTACAACCATAAATAATTTTCCGTCTTTCTCTACAATTGTCGGTGTCATTGAACTTAACATGCGTTTTTGCGGTGCAATGCTGTTGGCTTCATTTCCAACTAAGCCAAACATATTAGGAGAACCCGGTTTAGCGCTGAAATCGTCCATTTCATTGTTTAAGAAGAAGCCTAATTCATCACAATAGTATTTTGAACCGTAACCATCATTTAAAGTTGTAGTAGCAGCAATTGCATTTCCGAATTGGTCTACAATAGAATAATGTGTGGTTTCGGTACTTTCGGCGTAATTTACTTTTCCTTCTTTTATTTCAGAAGATAGAGTGGCTTTTTCTGGATTGAAATTAGCCATTCTATTCTGTAAATAATTTTTATCTAATAATTCTTTAATCGGAATTTTTACAAAATCTGGATCTCCTAAAAAGAAACTGCGGTCGGCATATGCTCTTCTTTCAGCTTCTACAATAACCTGAATAGATTCAGCTGTATTATGTCCCATTTTTGCTAAATCGTATGGCTCCAGCATTTTTAAAATTTGTGCCAGACAGATTCCTCCGCTGCTAGGAGGTGACATCGAAGTAATTTTTAAATCTTTATAAGTAAATTGAAGTGGTTTTCTCCATTTGGCTTCATATTTCGCTAAATCCTGCAGGGTAATAATACCGCCTTTTTTTTGAAGATAATCTACAAGAATTTTAGCCGTTTCGCCTTTGTAGAATTCATTTCTTCCTTTTTTCTGAATTCTTTTTAAAGTTTTAGCTAAAGCTGGATATTTAATAGTATCATTCTCTTTAAAATTTCCTGACAAAAGAGAAGTTTCGCCGTTTATTTTTACAATACTTTCGTGATAATCTTTTAAACTTTTTTCTTGTTTTTTGGTCACTACAACTCCTCTTTCTGCAAGAGCAATTACAGGTTCTAGAATTTTAGAAATTGGCATTGTTCCGTACTTTTTATGTACAGCAAAAACTCCGGCAATAGTTCCAGGAACACCAATAGCAAGAGCTGTTTCGGTGCTTTTTCCTTTTATAACATTTCCTTGGCTGTCCAGAAACATATCTTTTGTTGCTGCCAAAGGTGCTTTTTCGCGGTAATCTAAAGAACCAACTTCTCCATTTGCTTTTCTATACACCATAAATCCGCCGCCACCAATATTTCCAGCAAAAGGGAACGCGACTGCAAGCGCTAATTCGGTTCCTACCATGGCATCAAAAGCATTGCCGCCTTTTTTCATAATATCGGAACCAATTTTAGAGGCTTCTTCGCGTGCAGAAACGACCATTGCTTTTGTGACAACTAATCCCGTTGGTGCTGTATTTACCTGCTGTGCATTGCTGCTAATATAAATAAGGGCTATTAAAAGCGTAATTTTTTTCATGTGTGTAATCATTTTGTAAATGAGAAAAAGCAGTTAAAGAGAAATCAATTTTGCTTTTGCTTGTATTTTTATTTCTTCAAAAAATGAAGTAAATTCTTCTTCAAATTCGTCGTAAAATTCATTAAGTTCTTCTATCGCATACTGCATTTTAGAAATGTTTTTGGATCTTCGATCCATCTGTGTTAGAATCTGGTGAATCCCCTCTGTAGTTCTGTAACTTAAAAGCCAGTTTCTTTCGATCATATAAGGCATTAGTCCTTGTGTTTTTTCGGTCAGAATACTATAATTATCATGTAAAGAGTTATAGAATCGATTAATAAAACTTTCTAATTTTTCTTCCGAATAATTACTCCAGTTTTTGGCTAGAAAATGATCGTAAACGATATCTACAATTACTCCCGAATAGTGGTGATATCTGTCGTGCAAACGTTTGGTGCTTTTTCTGAAAATATCGTGAGAATCGGTATAAGTGTCAATAAATCGATGCAGTAAAATTCCTTTTTTTACATCTTCGGGAAAATGCTCAAATTGTTTCCCGCGAATTCCATCGGCCATAAAATTTCCAATTTTGATTAAATCATTTTCTCCAGAAAGATATATGTGGGCTAAGAAATTCATTTTTTTGAGTTGCTAAGATTCTTAGAGGCTAAGTTTCTAAGTTATTTTAGTAAATGTATAAAAACTTTTTTAAATCATTTTGTTATAAAATTGTGTTCTTTCAAAGCAAAACCGTACTGCAATTTCAAATTCTTAGAAATTTACTGCGGGAGTAACTCAGTAACTTTTCTATATTTGTAATAAAATAACCCTAACTCACAAAAATGACTCTAATAAAATCTATTTCTGGAATCCGTGGGACGATCGGAGGAAAAGTAGGAGATAATTTAACTCCTGTTGATGCGGTAAAATTTGCGTCGGCATACGGAACTTTCTTAAAAAATAATATTTCTAAAGATAAATTGACAGTTGTAATTGGTCGCGATGCCAGAATTTCTGGGCCAATGATTCACAACTTAGTAGTAAATACTCTAATTGGTTTAGGGATCAATGTAATCGATCTTGGACTTTCAACAACCCCAACGGTTGAAGTTGCCGTTCCTTTGGAAAAAGCCGATGGCGGAATTATTTTAACGGCGTCGCATAATCCAAAACAATGGAATGCTTTAAAATTATTAAATGCAAAAGGCGAATTTTTAAGCGGTGCAGATGGTGCAAAAATCCTTGAGATTGCTGAAGCTGAGGCTTTTGATTTTTCGGATGTGGATAGTTTAGGTGAAATTACACCAAACGATGCTTACATGGATATTCATATTGATGAAGTTTTAAACTTACCATTGGTAGATATCGAAGCGGTAAAAGAAGCTAAATTTAAAGTGGTTGTAGATGGTGTAAATTCTTCTGGTGGCATTATTATTCCAAAACTTCTTAAGCAAATGGGAGTTGAAGTGGTAGAATTATACTGTGAACCAAATGGACATTTCCCTCACAATCCAGAGCCTCTAAAAGAGCATTTAACTGATATTTCTGAATTGGTTGTAAAAGAAAATGCACATTTAGGAATTGTTGTCGATCCAGATGTTGACCGTTTGGCTTTTATCAGCGAAGATGGCGAAATGTTTGGGGAAGAATATACTTTGGTTGCCTGTGCAGATTATGTATTGAGTAAAACGCCAGGAAACACAGTTTCAAACATGTCGTCTTCTCGCGCATTGCGTGATGTAACTGCAAATCATAACGGAAGTTACGAAGCAAGTGCAGTAGGAGAGGTAAATGTTGTTGAATTGATGAAGAAAAACAATGCTGTAATTGGCGGTGAAGGTAACGGCGGAATTATTTATCCTGAATTACATTACGGACGTGACAGCTTGGTGGGAGTTGCTTTGTTCTTAACGCATTTGGCTAAGAAAAAAATGTCGGTTTCTGCATTGAGAGCTTCTTATCCAGAATATTATATGAGCAAAAATAAAATTGAATTAACGCCACAGATTGATGTTGATGCCATTTTAACTCAAATGACAGAGAAATATAAAAACGAAGATATTTCAACAATTGATGGTGTGAAAATTGATTTTGCAACAGAATGGGTTCATTTAAGAAAATCAAATACAGAACCAATTATCCGTATTTATACAGAAGCACCTTCTCAAGATGCTGCAGATAAACTGGCTCTTCGTATTATTGATGAGATTAAAGTAATAGCTGGAATCTAAAATTTTAGTTTTTTTATATATTCAAAGGGTTGTCTTAAGTAAAGACAGCCCTTTTTTTTAAATCAAACGTTCCTACGGAACGTGAAATCTGTTGCTATTATAATTTTTCTACCGACGAAATGTTCCTACGGAACAAATATTTTTACAATGTTCACTCAACTTTTTAGTTTTTATATTTACAGTTATCATTCCGTAGGAATGTTTCGTCGGTAGAAAAAAAAATAGCACATGCATGTAGACGTTCCGTAGGAACGTTTGAGATTAGATTGTTAAAAATGCGGTCAAAAATCAAACGTTCCTACGGAACGTGAAATCTGGTGACGTTATATTTTTTTTCTACCGATGAAATGTTCCTACGGAACAAATATTTTTACAATGTTCACTCAACTTTTTAGTTTTTATATTTACAGTTATCATTCCGTAGGAATGTTTCGTCGGTAGAAAAAAAATAGCACATACATGTAGACGTTCCGTAGGAACGTTTGAGATTAGATTATTAAAAATGCGGTCAAAAATCAAACGTTCCTACGGAACGTGAAATTTGGTGACGTTATATTTTTTTTCTACCGATGAAATGTTCCTACGGAACAAATATTTTTACAATGTTCACTCAACTTTTTACTTTTTATATTTACGGTTATCATTCCGTAGGAATGTTTCGTAGGTAGAAAAAAAAATAGCACATGCATGTAGACGTTCCGTAGGAACGTTTGAGATTAGATGTTAAAAATGCGGTCAAAAATCAAACGTTCCTACGGAACGTAAAATCTGATACTATTATTTTTTCTACCGACGAAATGTTCCTACGGAACAATATTTACAGCATTTTTACTCAATTTTTTTAGTTTTATTTACGGTCATCATTCCGTAGGAATGTTTCGTCGGTAGAAAAAAAATAGCACATACATGTAGACGTTCCGTAGGAACGTTTGATATTAGATTGTTAAAAAGGAGGTCAAAAATTCAGACGTTTCTACGGAACGTGAAATCTGGTACTATTATAATTTTTTCTACCGATGAAATGTTCCTACGGAACAAATATTTATAGACGATTTTAATTTCTAAAAATTGAAGAATTAATATCTTAGTTTTTAATAATCTTAATTGATTTTTCAATTTTACCATAAACAGCATTTACAATATAAACCCCTTTTGGTAATTTGTCACCAATTTTTACTTCTTGATTGGTAAAATAAGAGTCTGAAGAAAAAATGGTATTTCCATTCATATCAACAATTTTTAATTTTAATGACTCAGTTTCTGCAGATTTGATATGAAGAATAGACTGATTTTTTATTGGATTTGGATAAACTGTAAAACTGTTTTTTTCCAGTTCAGATTCTCCAACACCAAGATTAGCGGCAATAACATCAATATAATTAAAATTGATATCGTTTGATTTGAATTTTATTTTCAAGTAAACTTCACCTTTTGGTAATGCAACTCCGTTTACAACTTTGTCTCCATAAGTCTGCCAGTCGCCAGTTGGCGGAAATGTTTCGTCTGTTTTAACAATTACATCATTTATAAGTATATCAAATTTTCCAGTGTTAACGGGTGATGCAACTCTAAAAGTCAAATTATATGTTCCAGCATCAGGAACATTTAGCATAAATTCGTTCCAGTCTCCATCATTGATAAAACAAACATTTTGCCCCGTGTTAGAGTCTAACGTGGCTTGTAAGCCGGTTCCTTTTCTTCTATAGTGTTTGTTTGCTACAACACGGCCTGGAACAGTTATTTTTTTTGTTGTATAAGGGACATTGATATATTCAGTTCCAATTGGTCGTAGAACACCGCTTGTGCCACTTAATAATTGTCCTTCTAACATATCTGTCCAAGTAGGATTTACTCTTCCGGTGTACCATGAGTAACGGAAAATGTCGGGATCATTTTCAAAATTGGTTAAAATAGTTTTCATAAAAGCTGTTTTATCAGCAGCACTTTGAATAACTCTATTGGCAAATTCAGTAATCCAAAGCGGACGATTGAATTTCTTTAAAAGTCCGGTAACACCAATGACAGAACCTGCAGTATCATCATACGTGTGAAAAGCAATATAATCGACTTTGCAGTTTGGACATAATTGAAAAAACTGATTGTGCCAAACAACAGGATCTTGATAACCGCCATAATTGTTTGGACCGTTATAAGCTGGAGATGCGCTTACAATTTCAAGGTTTTTTGCAGCAGCAATTTTTTCAATATTTGGCCAAGCATTAACAGCTTCTTGTGGTGTTAATCTTGCGCCGTCGGTGAAATTTGGTTCGTTAAAAGCGAGAAGATATTTCGCTCCTGGTTTTATTTTATTGATGAAAGTCTGAACTTCTGCATCGCTGATTTTTCCCCATGCCATTGGGACAAATTCAACTCCAAGTGATTCATAATTTGCGTTTAAAGCCGCATCAGGTTCTGGCGACCAATTGTACCACCAAGAAAGACCAGGTTTTAAGGCCAGCATATCTGCTTCTGAATGATATCCGTAAGCAATGCCTCGTTTGGGACTTTGAGCAGAAATGCTGAGATTGAGAAACAGTAATAAAACTGTAAATAGTAATTTTTTGATCATGGTTAATGATTTTTTTGTTTTTTTGATAATTAGAGAAGATCAAATTTATATCGTTTCCCTTTTTAATCAATCTAAAAAAATCATTACAAAAACACATCAAAATACTTATAGAATGCGTTTTATGAAATTCGAAGGTAGTATTAAAGGAAAAATCCGAAAAGCAAATGCTGCATTTCGGATTTTTAAATTTTTATTTAACTCGATGTTTCCATCTTTTATGTGTCCATAAATAAAATTCTGGTGTTTCAAGAATTTGCTTTTCGACTTCCTTTAAATACATTTCTGTAATTTCAAAATCTTCAAAATCTTTCGGATTATCAGCAAGAGAAAGAAAAGTTGCTTCATAATATCCTCTTCTCACTTTTTTTACCTTTACCATTATAACCGCAAGATCATATTTTTTAGCCAGCATTTCAGCGCCTGTGTGTACAGGAACTTCTACTCCCATAAATTTCATTGAATGGAAAATTCTATCTAATTTAGGAGATTGATCACTTGCCAAACCATACATGCTTAGAACCCCATTACGCTGGTTTTGTGCCATTGTCGGAATTGCTTTTCTGGTTTCAATCATTTCGGTATTGTATTTCGAACGAATTTTTCGAACCAATTTATCAAAATACGGATTGGCCAATTTTTTATAAACAGCAATTCCTTGAAATCCAAGTTTTGGATTAATCGTTAAAAGCCATTCATAACTTGCATAATGCGATGCAACAAGAATTACACTTTTTCCTTTTTTAGCATAATCTAAAACGAGATCAATATTGGTTACATGAAATCTCTTTTCCATTTCTTCTGGAGAAATACTCATGGTTTTTATCATTTCTAAAAACATATCGCACATATGTTTATAGAATTTCTTCTCGATATCTTTTCTTTCAGCTTCACTTAAATGTGGTAAAGTAAGCGCTAGGTTCTCGCGAACAACTTTTTTACGATATCCTATAACTCTGTACACTAGAAAATATACAAAATCTGAGAATAAGTAAAATAATCGAAAAGGAAGTATAGAGATTAGCCAAAGCAAAGGATAGGCTAGAATATAAACGAGAAACTGCATGTAATTTTTTTTTACAAAGATAAATCAAAAATGATTAATGATTGATATTTTGCTTTCTTACGCACTTATGTTTTAGAATGATTATCTTTACAATTCACAATAATTATAATTTATGAATATCATTTTAGCAGGGATTATCGTTGCCAACGCTGTTATTAGTTACAAAGGTTTTAATGATCTTTCTTTTTTTAGAAAATACGAATTTCATGTAGGAAGTATTCGTTCGGGCGAACAAATTAGAATGCTGTCTTCTGGATTTCTGCATGTAGATATGATGCATTTAATATTTAATATGCTGACACTTTACTTTTTTGCACCAGTTGTTATAGGCTGGCTTAGTACCTTCTCTTTTATTCTTATTTATTTCGGAAGTTTAATTTTCGGAAATCTTCTTACCATGTTATTCCATAAAAATGATTACAGTTATCGCGCTGTTGGTGCTTCGGGAGCTGTAACAGGAGTTTTGTATTCTGCTATATTGCTGCAGCCTGACATGATGCTGGGAATATTTTTTATAATTCCGATGCCCGCATATATTTTTGGAATCTTATATTTATTGTATTCTATTTACGGAATGCGCGCCAAAAATGATAACATTGGACATACGGCACACTTTGGAGGCGCTATAGGCGGTTATTTGATTACTTTGATCAAACAGCCTTCTTTATTTACAGATCAAACCCTAATGGTAATCCTGCTTGCCATTCCGATTTTGATACTTTTTGCAATGGCAAAATTGGGAAAATTATAATGCTGGCATAACTTTTGAAAAGCTTTTACTAAATATTAAAATTTAACAAAAATGAAAAAACTAGTATTATTTTTAACAATCATGTTTATGACTATGTCTTACGGCCAAGAAATCAAACAAATACCTCTAATCAACGTGAATGGAGAAGGAAAAGTAAAAGTAGCGCCTGATCAGGTTTGTATTTCAGCTTCGGTTGAAACAAAAGGGAATAATGCTAAGGACGTTAAAAAACAAAATGACGAAAAGATGGATGCTGTTTTAAAATTCATCAAAAAAATGAATATCCCAACGGCAGATTTTAAAACAAAACAAGTTGCTCTTAATCCGCAGTATGATTATGAGAAAAAGAAAACTTCTTATAACGCAGCTCAGACTGTAGAGATTATTGTAAAAGATTTGTCTAAATATGACGAATTAATGGAAGGTTTGGTACAGCAGGGAATCAATCGTATTGACAGAGTTTCTTTTGAGTCATCTAAATTAGCACAATACCAATCTGAAGCTAGAAAATTAGCGATGAAAGATGCTAAAGTGAAAGCAGAAGAATATGTTTCTGTTTTAGGACAAAAAGTAGGCAAAGCTTTTACAATTTCAGATAACTCTCAGATTTACACTCCGAGACCAATGTATGCAGCAATGAAATCAATGGAGATGGATGCAGCTGGAGCTTCAAACGAAACTTTGGCAATTGGCGAAATCGAAATTACTGCAAATGTAAGTGTGAGTTTTGTTTTAGACTAAACGATATAAAAATCCAATTTTTAAAATCCAAATTCCAATTTAATTGGGATTTGGATTTTTTTGTTTTAAAAAGCTTTCATTTATATTTATACAAAAAGTACCTTTTATGAATAATCCAGAGCAATTTTTAAAAGCGCATATTGAGAAAGTAGTTCCTTTAACAGATGATGAAGCTGCTTTTATTATATCTCATTTTGAGTTAAAAACTTTTCAAAAAGGCCAATTTATTATAGAAGAAGGAAATGAAGTTTCAGATGTAAATTTTGTAATTTCTGGATTAGTCAAATTAGTTTATGAAGATAGAGATGCCAAGAAACATATCGTTTCTTTTGCAATGGAAGACTGGTGGGAAACCGACTTTCAGGCTTTTTATACTAAAAGTAAAGCAACACTATCATTAGAATGTATTGAAGATACAATTGTATATAGCCTTTCTTTGCAAAACTTCGAAAAACTTTGTTCGGAAATACAGAAAATGGAGCGTTTTTTTCTCCGAAAATCTATTGCAGGTCATATTGGATCACAAACAAGAATATTGTCATTTCTAACTTCAAATGCACGCGAAAGATACGAACAGTTACTGCTCAAAAATCCAGCTTTGCTGCAGCGTGTTCCTAAAAGCTCTTTGGCCTCTTATATTGGTGTTTCGCGCGAGACGCTGAGCCGTTTATTTTAATAATTCAAAATTGTGATGTTTATCACGCCCTGGAAAACAAAGCCTTTCTGATTTTTGCATCTAATTAATTTAAAAATATAAAAGATGGAAAAACGAACAATAAATCCTTGGAAATGGCAGGGCGCCAGAAGCTATGTTCAAGCTGTAGAAGTGAGTAACGTAAAAGGAACTTTGTATGTTTCTGGTCAAACGGCTATTGATGATAATGGCGTTTCTAGTGATGCTGATATGCGTACTCAATTGATACAAGCAATCGAAAATTTAGAAAAAGTAATTAAAGAAGCTGATTACGAATTAACAAATATTGTTAGACTTAATATCTATACAACAGAAAGTACTTCGTTATTTGAAAATTTCGATGTTTTACAAAACTGGATTCAGAATAACGAAATAAAACAATCGAGTACAGTTCTGGAAGTAAAAACTCTTTTTGAAACTTTAAAAGTCGAACTTGAGGCAACTGTAGTAAAGTAGATTTTTAATTTATTTCTAATTATAATATACAATGAAGCCCTAATAAATATTAGGGCTTTTTTTGGAAATTTTTATTGGATACTATAATGGTTATTTATATAAGTTTTTTATTAATAATGAAAAATTAAAAATTTGATTGCTAGTGTTTTAAAATTTTATTACTTTTACAAAACTTTAATTAAATAGGATTGTCTTATAAGTATTATTTCAATTAATTAGTTCAAAAAATCCTTATTTAATTTATTCAAGCCATTCAAATCTAATAAGTTTTATAGAGACCTATAATTTTTTTCATGCCGTCTCTTTGTACATGTCTTCTTAAAAGCATGTAATTTCTTTTATCATTTATTGTAACCTCTAATTCACTCTTTTTAAACTTATAGCGGTTTGTCTAAAGTGTTTTACTTATCTGCCTCAGATTTCTGTCTTTAGTTTTTATTTCTATTATAAATAAATTGTTTGATAATCCTAATAATTGAACTTATGAAGAATAAATTACTCTCTTTACTTTTATTTTCAGGCTATTATGCCAATCGCATTGCAAATCACTTTGTATACTTTGCTAGTATTCGGTACGGCAATTTTTCCACTTAAATTATTTAAGACTTACTTCCAGGTAATAGAAAAAAAATAGTAATAATAAATATTCTATTATGAAAACAACATTATTTTCTTTCATTTTGATGTTTACAGCAATTGCAAATTACGCTCAGCAAGATGCGCAGTACACGCAGTATATGTACAACACAATCAATATCAATCCTGCTTATGCCGGATCGCGGGGAGCTTTGAGTATTTTTGGATTATATCGTACCCAATGGGTGGGTCTTGATGGTGCTCCGGAAACAAGCAGTTTCTCTATTAATACCCCAATTAACAATAGCAAGTTAGGGGTAGGTTTATCAGTAGTAAATGATAAAATTGGACCTACTAATGAGAATAACTTTTCGGTAGACTTGTCTTATACTGTTCAAACTTCGGCAGAATTCAAACTCTCTTTTGGAATAAAAGGAACAGCCAATTTGTTTAATCTCGATATTAATAAATTGAATCCAGAAGATCAAGGCGATCCGCAGTTTCAGAACTTAGACAATAAATTTTCACCAAATGTTGGGGCAGGAATCTATTGGCATTCTGATAAAGCCTATATCGGATTATCTGTTCCTAATTTCATAGAAACCAATCGTTATGATGATAATGATGTTGCCATCTATAAGGATAAAATTAATTATTACTTAATGGGAGGCTATGTCTTTAATCTAGACAAATATCAGGACATTAAATTTAAGCCAGCAGTATTGGGTAAAATGGTGCAAGGTGCTCCATTGCAAGTAGATATTTCGGCTAATTTTATGTTCATTGATAAATTTGTGGTAGGTGTGGCCTACAGATGGAGTGCTGCGCTTAGTGCTATGGCAGGTTTTCAGATAACCGACGGTTTGTATATTGGTTATGGCTATGATCGTGAAACTACTCGTCTGAACAACTATAACTCAGGCTCACATGAAATATTCCTGCGTTATGAATTTTTCAAAAATAATAATAGAATGACAACTCCTCGATTCTTCTAAAAATATTTATTATGAAAAAAGTTATACTCATTTGTACAATAATAAGTGTTTTTTTTCAAGGTTATGCTCAAGAGAAAAAAGTAGCCTTGGGAGATAAAAACTATAATAGTTATGCCTATATCGATGCGATTAAGACTTATGAGCGCGTAGCAGATAAAGGATACAAATCTGAAGATATGTTTAAAAAGCTGGGGAATTCCTACTACTTCAATTCTAATTTTGAAGGAGCTGCTAAATGGTACGGAGAACTTTTTGCTATGAACCCTTCTCCTGAAGCTGAGTATTATTACAGGTATGCACAATCATTAAAATCAGTAGGTCAGATCGAAAAAGCAAATAAAATGCTGGCAGAATTCAGCGCTAAGTTTAATAATGACAGCAGAGGAAAATTATACAAAGAAGACAGTAATTATCTTAACCAAATCAAAAACAATTCAGGGCGTTATAAAATTGAAGATGCAGGAATAAATACCAAATATTCTGATTATGGCTCGTTTGTGTATAATAATAAAATATACTTTGCATCTGCAAGAGATACGGGTAATTTCTCGCAGCGTAAGCATCAATGGACAGGAGAATATTTCACTAATTTATATTTTGCAGCTATTGACCCAGCAACCAATGCAAGTTCTAAAGTCAATAAATTTAAAACCTCTTTAAATACCAAATTTCATGAATCTTCCCCAGCTTTTACCAAAGATGGAAAAACGGTTTATTTCACAAGAAATAATTTTATAAATGGTAAAAAAGGTAAAGATGAAAATAAAATTACTTTAGTAAAAATATACAAAGCTACTCTCGAAAATGATAAATGGACAAATATAACAGAACTTCCTTTCAACAGTGACAATTACAGTACAGCACATCCAGCTCTAAGCGATGATGAGAAAACGCTTTACTTCGCATCAGACAGGCCGGGAACACTTGGTCAGTCGGATATTTATAAAGTAAGTATCAATCCTAACGGCGGATATGGGCCAGCTGAAAATCTGGGAAATACCATAAATACAGAAGGCAAGGAAACTTATCCATACGTTACAAGCGAAAATGAAATCTATTTTGCGTCGGATGGTCATCCTGGACTAGGCGGATTAGATGTTTTTGTGGGGAAAATTGAAGATGATGGAAGTATAAGCAATATTCAAAATGTAGGTGCTGATATTAATTCTCCCAAAGATGATTTTGCTTATATCATTGATCCAGTTTCGAGAAGAGGATATTTCAGCTCGAATAAAGATGGCGGACAAGGCTCTGATGATATTTATAAATTTCTTGAAACCCGAAAACTACAATGTATTCAAGGATTAGAAGGTACAATAACTGATGCTGTAACCGGCAGTATTCTTTCTGGTGCAAAAGTAACATTATATGAGGATCAGATCGTTAAGAGTACCATAGTTTCTGATGGTTCAGGAAATTATTCTTTTCCTGTAGAATGCGGTAAAACGTATAATGTAAGAGCAGAAAATACAGATTATACGACTAAAGAAGTAATGGTGACTATTGATAGAGTAACAGGAAAAACCACCCTGCCAATTGCTTTGGATAAAGCCACTTGTAAGGTTACCGTTGGCGATGATTTAGGAAAATGTTTTGATATTAAAATGATTTATTTCAAATTGGACAAATCAGATATTCAAAGGGAAGCAGCGCTAGATCTAGAGAAGATTTTGGATGTTTTAAATAATAATCCAACAATGAAACTCGATATTCGTTCACACACCGACAGCAGAGCCAGCAATAAATACAATCAGGCTTTATCTAATAGAAGAGCCGAATCAACTATAAAATGGCTGATTAAAAATGGTATTAATGCCAATAGATTAACTGGAAAAGGGTATGGCGAAACCCAGTTAGTAAATGGATGTACTGATGGAGTAAAATGTTCAGAAGAACAGCATCAAGCCAACAGAAGAAGCGAATTTATTATTTCACAATTATAATATTTTAATTGAAATCAAAACAATAAAAAAGTCCTAATGAAAATTAGGGCTTTTTGTTATATAGTGTATTATAGCTTTTTAATTACTGAAAATTTTTCCTCAAGTCAATTATAGTTTGATTAGGAACATCTAGGTTAACGAAACCTCTGCGCGGTCTGTCTAGATCTAAAGTAAATAGAACTACTAAAGAAACCAAAATACAAAATCCAATTTGTACCAGCCAGTCAATTTTTCCTTTACGGCCCTCAGAATATCCTCCATAAAATGAAATAATTACAGCCAGAAAAAACAGCATGACTAAGATACTCTGAGGAACTTTTGCCTTTTCTCCAGAAAGCCGGGTAGTAGTTACATCAATCATATCATTTAAAGCAGGAATCATTTGCTGCGTTGCAGCTAGATTAGCTGGATCTTTAGAAAGTGAAGTTGCACGTTTCCATAATTTAGCCGAAATAATCTGCGATAAGCTGTCGGCTTTTAAAATCCCTTTTGCATCTGGGCCTGCCGTATAATAAGAAATTCGTGTTTCTACATAATCTTTAAAATCTTTACGAAATAAAGCTCTAGTAGTGTCCGGATATAAATCAGCTCGCAATATGGCAGTACCAATAATATTGGCTTCTTCTACAACAACCTTTCTTCGTGAATCATAGCGTTCGCCGCTCATACCAAATGTAAATGCAAGTAAGAAAAAAAGCAAAGCAATGAGAGCCGAAGTTTCTGGCGGTTTTTCTTCAGTTTGATTTTTATTATGAATGTAATTTCCAATTTGTTTTCCAACAAAGCTTGAAATAAGCATCAATGCAAAAAGGAGGAGAGCAATTACCCAGGCTTCGGTATGCTCTAATGTATTTGAATTCATATTTTATTCATTAAAGTCCAGCTTCTTTTCTTGCTTTTTTAAGCGCTTTTTTTTCAGCTTGTTTTTTTTCAAATTCTTCATGAGCAGCAATAATTGTTCTTCCTGCTTCAAGTACAAAAATTAGATATACACCAACACCTATAAAAATGTATATAATATTAAAAACAACACCGATAGTGGAAAAAGTAATTTCATGATCGTACGGACTATTCATGGAAAGTGTTCCTACGGAATAAGCCAATGCTTTAAGAAAAGGCAGGTGTTCTACCAACCAAAAAAACATTGTACCAACCAAAATTAAAACGAAAAGTAAAAATCCTAGGGTTCGAAATGTCTTGTCATTTCTCAATCTTTTAACAATATCTACAATGAATTTTCCCGTTAAAGCAAGTTCTATAAGCATCGTGTTTTGATTTTAAGTTACTCAATATTAGTGATTTATTTTTATATACAGAAATATTTACTATATTTATAATGAAAAAAATTAACAAAATTTTATGTTAATCCTTTAAAATCAACACATACAAGCCTAAATATCCAGATTCCTTCTTTTAAACGGTTTTAAATTTAGAATACTTTTTGAAAATCAACGCGTTAAATTATATTAATGAATTATATGTTGAACAAAAAAATACGACTTCTCTATTTGTTTTTGATTTTGACCTTCTTTAGTACTTTACAAATTTTTTCTCAGGGAGACAGTCTTGACCATTCACGAACAATTCTACTGGAAGAAGCACTTTTATTAGGAATCCAGAATAATAGGCAGCTTAAAATGGTAACTGTAGATGCGGCAATTGCAAATGAAAATGTAAGCCAGGCCAAAATTGCTAAAGCCCCTCGTATCGCTCTGAATGGTGGTTATACTTATATTGGAAATCCAAAACTATATGAAGGTTTTTACGAAAACAGTATAACAGTAGATTATTTTAATCATCAAGCATTTGCCAATATTATTACTTCAATGCCAATTTATAATGGAAGTTTAATTAATAGAAAAATTGAACAGCAGAAAATCCTGAGCCAGATGCAGGAATCAGCAGTAAAAATGACGCAGGCAGAAGTAAAGAATGCCATTACAACTTATTATTTTACGCTTGAAAAATTATACAAACAAATTGAAGTAACGAAACAAAATATTATAAACACTGATCTTAGAATTAAGCAGCTAAAATCTCGTGTAGAGAATGGCCAGAATTTAAAAAGCGATTTGCTTAGAACAGAATTGCAACAATCTAATTTTAAAGTTTCGGTTTTTAAAAATACAAACGATATAGAATTAGTAAGCAACTATTTAGATGTTTTGATAGGTATTCCAACCAATACAATTCTAAAACCTCAAATAGATAAAAGCGGTGTTCCATTTGAAGAAATAAAATTGCAAGAAAGCATTTCCCAAGCTTTCCAGAATAGAGAAGAAATCAAGCGCGCGGAAATTGGCATTCAATTATCAGAATCGACTCTAAACATCTCAAAAAGCGGATTTTCGCCAAGTATAAATGCAAATCTTATTTTAAATACAGAATATCCTGCACAATGGCCAAACTATGTCAATATTATTAATTATTGGGCAGCGGGAATTTCTTTAAATTGGGATGTATCAAGCTTTTATAACATTAAACACCGCATAAAAGGAGATAAACTTCAAATTGAAAAAAGCAATGTAGCCCTTGATGCAGCCAAAAACCAAGTTGAAAGCGAAGTAAAAACAGCATTTGTTAAGTATGAGGAAAGTAAAAGAAATATAGCGACTTACAAAAAAGATGTAGAGCTGTCATTAAGTAATTATAAAATTGTAAAAAGCAGATATGATAATGATTTTGCTTTAATAAGCGATATGGTTGATGCTGAACTGCAATTGAATAATTCAAAAATCTCACTTGTCAATGCGAATTTAGATTTAATCATTCAGTATTATTCCCTGCAATTTGCAATGGGTAAACTTTAAAATTAGAATAGTATGAGCGAAGAAAATAAACCAGCTGAAGGAATTCAAAAGGATAAAAAGAGAAATACGATTTTAACTATTATTTCTTTTATTTTTTTAGCTGCTGGAGGGTTCTGGATTTTGAGTTTGTTTTTTGATTTCAGCAATTACGAAACTACCAATAATGCTCAAGTTGAGGCTTATATAAGTAACGTTTCAGCAAGGGCATCTGGACACATTGCCGCAATTCGGTTTGAAACCAATCAGGTAGTGCACAAAGGAGATACACTGGTAATTTTGGACGATTCAGAATATTTAATTAAAGTAAGCCAAGCCGAAGCAGATCTTGCAATTGCAGTTGGAAACCTTCATTCATTAGAGCAAACCATAATTACTTCATCTTCAAATCAATCTGCAGCAAAAGAAAAATTAGCAGGCGATTTGGCCAGTCTTGAAAAAGCACAAAAAGATTACCAAAGATTCAAAAATATGTATGCAGATTCTGCCGTTACGCGTAATCAATATGATCAAGTAGTTTCAAAATTAAGATCAGAAGAAGCTTATTTAAAAGCAGGTAAAAAAGGATTAGACGCAAATAATTCTGTAACAAAGCAAAGTAACATCAATCTCGAAGCAGCTAGAGCTACAGTCGCGCGTAAAAAAGCTGACCTTGAAGCAGTAAAATTACAATTATCGTATACCAATATTATTGCTCCCGCAGATGGTATAGCTGGAGAACGCAACTTATCAATTGGCGAATTAATAAATGCCAATCAAGTCATTGCAACAATTGTATTGAATCAGAAATTATGGGTTTCGGCTAATTTTAAGGAAACACAAATCAGAAAAATTAAAATAGGACAACAAGTTGTTATAACAATTGATGCTCTTGGTGAAAAAGAGTTTAGAGGGAAAGTTACCGGCTTTTCTCCAGCAACAGGTGCTAAGTTTTCGATGGTTGAGCCAGATAATGCAACAGGAAACTTTGTCAAAATAACGCAGCGAATTCCAGTTAAAATTGAATTTGAGTCAGATCCTAAAGATTTAGAAGAAGTAAAGCCAGGAATGAACGTAACAGTCGAAGTAAAAAAATAAATATGTTTGCAGGAAAAAAAGGAAGCGTTTTTACACTCGTAGGATTATATATCTTAACCATTCCTTTTTTTAATGGATTGAATGTCACCACTTACGACAATTCTCAAGTTTTAGGAAATTTTGGTGCATCGACTACTGTTTTTACCTATTCTATATATATTCCAATTTTTGTCATGCTGGCTTTTATGCCTTTAGGATTAAAATTGGGCAAGCAGATTAAGGTGCGGACAATGATTTTGTCAGCTGCATTTTTATCCATTATATTCAATACTGCTTCCTTATTTGCGTCAAGTATAGAATGGTTTACCTTTTGGCGTTCGCTTTTAGGAATTGTTTCTGTAATTGGAATTTTTGCTTCAATGGTGCCAATTTTATTAAAATATAATCCAGCTTTTAATATGGCATTGCTGTACGGAATTCTGCAATTCATTCAAAAAGGCAGCCAGCATGTTTACCAATATTTAGGAACACATTTTACTAGTTTTTATAATTGGACATTTGGCATATATTTTCTGAACATCAATTTTTTAATCTGTATTCTTCTGGCGTGGTATTTTTACAAAGCAGATGTTGCTCCAATGAAAACCAAATTTCAATTTGACTGGCGTGGATGGATTATTATGATTTTATTTTTTACCGTAATTCTCTTTCTATGCGCGGAGGGGCAAAGCAGAAATTGGCTTAACGATCCTAAAATTAATTTAGCAGCAGCTTTATTATTGATTCTAATTGGCATTTACCTAATACATGTGCGTTTTACAGATGATCCCATAATTGATCCCGATGTTTATCGTTTTAAAAATGTAATTATTGGAACTTTTTTAATGTTCTATATTGGTGTAATTAACGGAACAGGAAGTGTTGTAACAGGTTATATGACCAATATTTTAGGTTTTGATGCTGTTTCAGGAGCCAGAACACATTTAGCATTATTAATAGGATTATGTATTGCTATTCCTCTATCGACTTATCTTTTGTTTAAGAAAATTTACCTGGCTACTATTTGGATTATGGGATTTGCATGTTACGGATTTTACCATATCATTCTTTTTTTTCGGTTTTACCCCGGAATAGATTCTTCAGATTTTTTTCTTCCTTTAATTTTTAAAGGACTCGGAATTGGTTTTCTTTTCCCAATTTCTCTTCTTTATATTTCCGAAGGAGTTCCTCCAAAACTAAGCGCATCTAGAATGATGAGCGGAATTATTGCCCAAGCGGTTTTTGCAGGTTTATTAGGAAGTGCCATTTTAGGGACTTTTATCTCAGGTTTAAATATACAGCATAAAACAGGTCTTAACCAGCAATTAACAGAATTAAACCAAATGGCGCAGAAGCAACTAGCAAATTCCAAAAGGAATTTTCTCTATATGGGATTATCCGAAACGGAAGCACAAAAAAAGGCAGAAAAAACTCTTTCGAACAAAACTTCGCAAGCTTCCATATTATTAGCATATAAGGATATTTATCTTGTCATGTCGGCAGTTTGCTTTTTTCCTGTTTTAATTATTTTAATATTTAAACTTTGGCGAAGACCACTCAGAAGAGTAGATGTAGAACCAATACCAATCTAGCTGTCAATAACTTTAGCTAAAATTGAAATTAGTTTATGAAGACAAGAGTGGAATGATATGTAGAGTTTATTTTATTACAATAGATTTTATCTATAAAATAAAAAATATTTATTATTCAAACCAATGGAATTCTCTTTGTATAGTTTGTAATTTAGTAAAAATAAAAAAAAGCAATTATGGATAATCAATCGAATGACATCAGCAAATGCCCTTTTCATAATGGGAGCATGGATAAGGAAGCAGCAACAGGTACAAAAAATCGTGACTGGTGGCCAAAGCAGCTAAAAGTAAATATCCTGAGACAGAATTCAGCTTTATCAAATCCGATGGATAAGGATTTTAATTATGCTGAAGCATTTAAAACTCTTGATCTTGAGGCGGTAAAAAAAGATTTACATGAACTCATGACTGATTCACAAGATTGGTGGCCCGCAGATTTTGGTCACTATGGAGGTCTTTTTATCCGAATGGCGTGGCATAGCGCTGGAACTTACAGAGTACATGACGGACGCGGTGGAGCAGGAGCAGGACAACAGCGTTTTGCGCCGCTTAACAGCTGGCCAGATAACGTAAGCCTTGATAAAGCCAGAAGATTATTATGGCCGATAAAACAAAAGTATGGTCAAAAAATTTCTTGGGCAGATTTAATGATCTTAACTGGAAATGTTGCTTTGGAATCAATGGGCTTTAAAACATTTGGTTTTGCAGGAGGAAGAGCAGATGTATGGGAGCCAGATGAATCAGTTTATTGGGGTTCTGAAACTACATGGCTTGGAGGTGATGAACGTTATAAAGATGGTTCTGAAGGTGTGCCAAAAGATCATGGAGTTGTATCGTCAGATGATGATGCAGATGGTCATATTCACAGCAGAAATCTAGAAAAACCTCTTGCCGCTGTACAAATGGGGCTTATATATGTAAATCCGGAAGGTCCAGACGGAAATCCAGATCCGATTGCTGCGGCAAAAGATATTAGAGATACTTTTGGACGTATGGCAATGAATGATGAAGAAACAGTAGCATTAATTGCGGGAGGACATACTTTTGGTAAAACTCACGGTGCAGCTTCTTCTGACCATGTTGGTAAAGAACCTGAAGCAGCAGATTTAGGACTTCAAGGTTTTGGATGGAAAAATAGTTTTGGTTCAGGTAAAGGTCCTGATGCCATCACAAGTGGACTAGAAGTAACATGGACAACAACTCCAACACAATGGAGCAATAACTTCTTTGAAAATTTATTTGGTTTTGAATGGGAACTTTCTAAAAGTCCTGCAGGTGCACACCAATGGGTAGCTAAAAATGCTCCAGAAATTATTCCTGATGCTTTTGATCCTAATAAAAAGCATTTTCCAACAATGCTTACTACTGATTTATCGCTGAGGTTAGATCCAGAATATGAAAAAATATCACGACGCTTTTTAGAGAATCCAGATCAGTTTGCTGATGCCTTTTCACGTGCATGGTTTAAATTGACACATCGTGATATGGGACCACGTGCACGCTATCTAGGACCTGATGTTCCGCAGGAAGAATTATTGTGGCAGGATCCTATTCCAGAAGTAAATCATAAATTAATAGAGGAGAATGATATCGCTCAGCTAAAAGAAAAAATACTAAACACCGGATTAAGCACATCTCAAATGGTTGCAACGGCATGGGCTTCGGCTTCTACTTTTAGGGGATCTGATAAACGTGGTGGTGCAAATGGAGCACGTATAAGACTACAGCCGCAAATTGACTGGGAGGTCAATAACCCAACGCAGCTTAGACAGGTTTTAAACCAATTAGAAACTATACGCGTAGAATTTGACAATGCTCAAATCGATGGAAAAAAAGTTTCACTGGCAGATTTAATAGTTTTAGCAGGTGCTGCAGCAGTTGAAAAAGCGGCTAAAGAGGCAGGAAGTACAGTTGTTGTACCTTTTACTCCAGGTCGTATGGATGCGTCATCAGAACAAACAGATGTTGAATCATTTGGATATTTGGAGCCTAAAGTAGATGGTTTTAGAAATTATAGAAAAACTAAATCACCAGTTTCAACAGAAGAACTTCTTATTGATAAAGCAAATTTATTAACCCTTACAGCACCTGAGCTAACAGTACTTTTAGGAGGACTACGCGTGCTGGACATCAATACAGATGGTTCAAAAAATGGTGTATTTACACATCGTCCGGGAAAATTGACGAATGACTTCTTCATAAATCTGCTTGATATGAATACACAATGGCAGGCTGTTTCAAATGATAAGGAGCTGTACGCAGGAAACGATCGCGCAACAGGTCAGCCAAAATGGATTGGTACACGTGCAGATCTTGTTTTTGGTTCTAATTCAGAATTAAGAGCTGTAGCAGAAGTGTATGCAAGTACAGATGCACAAGAAAAATTTGTAAACGATTTTGTTGCAACATGGAATAAAGTAATGAATTTAGATAGATTCGATTTAGTGTAAAACAAAAAATTAATTTTACAATTGCCCCCAAAAAGTTTGCTGCTTATTGGGGGCATTTTTTTATAAAAAAAATTAAAACAGCTATGATTTAACCTTCCGTGCGCTTAGAGCCTTTAATTTTTTGTTAAGCGCTTTTTTATCATTCAAACCTCAAAAAAAGCTTTTTTATAAGAGAAGGATTATTATAAAAGAGAGACCATTCTATTTTTTACTTCAAATACTTCATAACCTTATTTTACAGGTAACTTTTAGTTTCAAATGTTAATAATATGTTTCGTTTTAAGACCGTTTTATTAATGTAAACGTAACCTTTTCGACCTACCCTCATCTTTAATTTTGAAGACATATAAAAAGAACCTAATACTTTGTATATGTCATTTTTGAAACAACACGAACATTATCAACACGAAATCAGAAGAAATGCTGCAGACTGCATTTTTCATTTGATTATTCATGCCAAAATAATGTACAATGTATAAGAAGTTTACAGACGAAGAACTTGTCGAATTATTAAGAAACGGCAAAGACAAAGCTTTTGATGAACTCTATTTTAGATATCGAGACATACTTGTTCGATTTGTATACCTCAGAATGAAATCGGTAGCAATATCAGAAGAAATTGTTCAGGAAGTTTTTACTAGTATCTGGGAACGACGCAAGACAATTGTCATTCAAAAAAGTTTTGCGGCTTATATCTACACTTCGGTTCGTTATATGACATTAGATTATATAAAATCTCATACAGTTGCAGACCAATATGTACAAGAAGTTTTGGATAGAAATACTGTTTCGTACGGCAGTCATAATGCAACAGAAGATTCTATTTATTACGACGAACTGCAAAAAGCAGTTGATAAGGCAGCAATGCTACTTCCTAAAAAATCAAAAGAAGTTTTTATTCTAAGCAGGGTAAAACATTATACCAATAAAGAAATCGCTGAGGAACTGAATGTTTCAATAGAAACGGTAAAGTATCATATTACTTATGCGCTCAAATTTATGCGCACTTATTTGGGCGAGTTCAATTAAAAGTAAAATCAAAATTAAGGTTTCTTTTTTTTCTTAACAGAAGCGTAACCTTGCGCACCTACCGAAAATTACAATTCCAAAGACATACTATTAAAGACATAAAGAAATTATAATGCCTGATAAATTAAGACAAGAAATAAAACATTTTTTAGAAGGAAAGTATTCTCCAAAAGGACAAGAAATGTGGAATAAATGGTACGATCGTACTGATGATTTTTTTGAAAACATGGAAATGATACAGTCAGATCGTTCGAAACTAAAAAAAGAGTTACGTCAAATTAAGAAAACCAATAATGTTATTGCTCTTCAATATAAAAACTGGGCGGTTGCTGCCTCTTTGGTTTTTCTAATCGGATTATCAGTGTTTTTTTATCAGTCATCACATTCAATTGAAAACACACAATTAGCGGTAAAACTTGGCGAACATGCTCAAATAAAATTGAGTGACGGAACGCAGATATGGCTGAATGCCGGAAGTGTTTTAAAATATCCAAAAGAATTTAAAGGAGATACCAGAGAAGTATATCTCTCTGGTGAAGCTTTTTTTGATGTAGCCAAAGACAAAAAACATCCTTTTATCATTCACACCAATAAAATGGATACCAAAGTTCTCGGAACCAGTTTTAATGTACAGGCATATCCAGACCAAACAACCCAGGAAGTTTCAGTTTTAACTGGAAGAGTAAATGTGAAATCTACCGTTACAGAAGAGAATGTGTATGTAACTCCTGGCCAAAAAGTGGTATTTAAATCATACAGCAATAAGCTTCAGGCTTTTAAAGATATTCCAGTGAATACAATTTCACTATGGCGAAAAAATATTATGGTTTTTGAAGATACGCCTCTGCCCGAAGTTGTTGCCACAATTAACCGCAATTATAATGTGGCTATCGAAATCAAAAATCAAAAATTAAATGCTTTAAAGATAAGCGCCTATTTTAAAGAACTGCCTGCCGATCAAGTAATTGGATTGGTGTGTAATATCATCAATGCCGATTATAAAATGGATTCGGGTATTTATAAAATAGAGTAATTCTTCAGCACATTAAAAATAAACTACGTAGCATCCTAAATAAACAAAAACAATCAACTAAATCTAAAAATTATGAATGAAAAACAAATGCGGTATGCCGTAAATTGTCAGAGCTTAAGGACAATAGGAACAAAATTATTCCTGTTTATGGCTTTGTTTTTTGCGACGCTGACAGTAAACGCCGGGAATGTTGACATTAACAAAAGAGTAACTTTAAAAGTTGAAAATGAAAGTATAAAAAATATTTTTCAAAAAATTGAAAATCAGGTCGATGTGCATTTTATGTACGAAAGCAGCCAAGTCAATACCAATCAAAAATTAAGTTTAAAATTGAGTAATGTAACGCTGGAACAAGCGTTGGACAGAATTTGCGGTGCAGCACTTCGATATGAAATTGTGAGTAATAATATCGTTATCAAAAAAAATCAAAAAGTAGCAGCGGCAGATCAGAATAAAATAATTGTTTCAGGAACTGTTTTTGGAGCAGATGACAATATGCCGTTACCAGGCGTTGGAATCAAAGACAAAGGTTCTGATGCAGCTGCAGCTACAGATTTTGACGGAACTTTTAAAATGGAAATCAATGCAGCAGAAGCTACTCTTGTTTTTTCATACGTTGGTTATATTACACAAGAAGTAAAAGTTACCAGCACACAAACCATTACAGTAAAACTGGCAGCTGATGTAAAACAACTTCAGGAAGTAGTTGTTATGGGTTACGGAAGTGTAAAAAAGAACGAAGTTCTTGGCGCTGTAGGATCTGTTTCTATGAAAGAAACTTCTAGCAGAACGTATAACAATGCTGCCGAATTACTGCAGGGAACAGTTGCTGGTGTAACGGTTATTAACGATGGAGGTGATCCAACATCTTCGCCAACAATTAATATTCGTGGTATCGGATCTTTAAATGCTGAGACTCCGTTAATTGTTTTAGACGGAATTATTTACAGTGGTTCTTTAAACACTTTAAATCCAAATGATATTGCTTCGATAAGTGTTTTAAAAGATGCGGCTTCTGCGGCAATTTACGGTGCGAGAGCTTCTGGAGGTGTAATTTTAATTACTTCTAAAAAAGGAATTTCAGATCGTATCAATGTAAATGTAAACTATCAGGGAGGTTTTCAAAATGTAGCGAAAAAATTAGAAGTTCTAAACGCTGCAGAATATGCTGATGCTATGAATCTGGCAAGAGATAACGCTGGATTACCAAGAATTCCTGCTTTTGACACTGCATTTGAACCAACAGCAAGAACTACAAAAACAAACTGGATGGATGAAATTTTCCGTACAGGAGAAATTCAAGATCTGTCTCTTTCTGTAAATGGAAAAACAGAAAAATCTAATTTCTTTCTTTCTGGAAGTTATAGAAAAAACGAAGGTATTTTGTTAAACACATACGGAGAACGTTATACAGTAAGAGCAAATTCATCTTTTAAATTGGCCGATAATTTCACAATTGGGGAAAATCTTTCATACTCGTTAACTGATGGTCAGACTGCTAATACTTCAAGTTCGTATACAGGAGCAATTCAAGCAGCGATTTTGTATCCGCCAAACGCGACGATTTACAGAGAAGATGGTTCTGGCCAATTTGGCGGTGTTCCTGAAAAATATATTGGTTCTTACGGAGATGTTATCAATCCAGTGGCATATTTAAAAAGATTAGATAACAAAAATCCAATTTCTACCATTTTGATCAATCCTTATGCGGAATGGGAAATTGTTCCAGGGTTAAAAGTAAAATCAAACTGGGGATATACCAGAATTCAGGATAATGCAACAGATTTCACAGTAAAAGTTACTGAGCCAGGAAAAATATTTGATTTCAATAGACTGACTCTAAAAAATATGACAATTACCGATTTATTGAGCGAGCAGACTATTTCTTATGAAAAATCATTTGGGAAACACAATTTGAAAGCTTTAGCCGGATATACGTATCAAGAAACTAAAAGAGATTTCTATACAGTTGAAGGAACTGGATTTGACAACGAAGATCCATCACAGCGCTATTTATTAAATGCAAAATTAATTCAACAGACAGGGGCAGGTTTATCAGATGAAATCATTTCTTCTTATGTAGGAAGATTAAATTATGACTTCAATCAAAAATATTTATTCTCAGGAATTGTGCGTCGTGACGGAACTTCAAAACTTTTACAAGACAACCGCTGGAAAGTATATCCTTCTGTTTCTGCAGGTTGGTTAATTTCTGAAGAAAGTTTTATGAAAGGTCTTGAGCCAATTGTAAGCAATTTAAAATTACGTGCAAGCTGGGGGCAGATTGGAAATTTAGGAAACCTTGGACCATATCAGTTTAGTGTACCATTATCACAAACTCAAGCTTTAATTGGAGCAACTCCATCTATTAATTACGGTTATGCGGAAAGCGAATTATCAAACCCTAATTTAAAATGGGAAAGCTCTGAGCAGACTAATATTGGTTTAGATTTTACAATGCTAAATAATAGTTTAGTTGGATCTGTTGATGCTTATGTGAAAAAAAATAAAGACATGCTGGTTCGTGACCAATTACCTGGTGTTTCTGGAACGCCGCAAGGAAGAATTGTAAACTCTGGAGATGTTGAAAATAAAGGTATTGAGGTTAGTTTAACGTATCAAAAAACAAAAGGCGAATTTAAGTTTGACGTTACAGCAAACGCTGGATTGTTAACCAATAAAATTGTCTCTATTAAAGACGATTTGACTTCGCTTGAACCCTTAAACTTAAGCAGAGTTCGTAGTTTGCCTTTAGCAAATATCTATCAAGTTGGAAGTCCTGTTGGTGCTTTCTACGGATATGAAACAGACGGATTATTTCAAAGTGATGCAGAAGCAAAAGCTTATGTAAACAAAAATGGTGTGGCCTATCAGCCAAATGCTGTTGCAGGAGATATTAGATTTAAAGATGAAAACGGCGATGGTGTTATCAATAACAGCGATAGAGTAGTATTAGGAAGTCCTTTTCCAAAAACAACTTACAGTTTGAATGCTAATTTTAGGTACAAAGGATTCGATATGAATATCTTTTTTAACGGAGCTGCTGGAAATAGTGTTTTCAACGCTGTAAAGCATACAGGTTTAAATGCTTCTTTCCCAGGATATAACTTATTGGCAGAGTCTAAAGATGCTTGGTCTCCAACCAATACAAACACCAATGTTCCGGTTCTATCTTCAACAGACAACAACAATAACTTCGGACGTATCTCTGATCTTTATATCGAAGATGCTTCTTTCTTAAGATTGAAAAACGTGTCGATTGGTTATACCGTAAAAGAAAGCTGGCTGAACGGAAAAGCAAAACTTAGATTCTTTATTTCTGGACAAAACTTATTTACAATTACTAAATATTCTGGAATGGACCCTGAAGTTGGTCTTAAAAACTTCGGAATGGATTTAGGTAAATATCCACTTTCACGTATTTACATGACAGGTGTTAATGCAACTTTTTAAAAAATAAAAAACAATTAAAATGAAAAAAATAAGTCTTTTATTATTGAGTTTTGTGCTTTTAATGGGCACTTCGGCTTGTGAAAGTGAACTTGATGTTGTACCACAGGGGGCGCCTTCAAGCGGAAATTTCTGGAAAACTCCAGCAGATGCAAAGGCAGGAGTAAACGCAATATATGCTTTATATTCTGATGATAATATGTATGGCCGTGGTTTTTTCTGGCTGAATAATGCAAGTGATGATATCGGAACAAAACCAAGACAAAACGCAGAGCGTATCAAAAATTTTATTGTTGACGGAGCAGAATCGGATACAAAAGATATTTGGAGAATTCACTATGAAATTATGAAACGCTGCAACGATGTAATTCGCAATGTGCCAAATATTCCTTTGGATGAAAGTACAAGAAACGGAATGCTGGGAGAAGCTTATTTTAATCATGCCGTAATGCATTTAGAATTAGCATACCATTATGGAGACGATCGTGCAGGAATTCCAATTCAGGACAGAGAAAACCCAACAAATGTGTATGTGCCTCGTGCTAAAAATGTTGCAGAAAACTACGCTTACATTGCTGCAGATTTAATTAAAGCGGCCGATTTATTACCTTACTTTGACCAGCTTACGCCAGACAATTACGGACGCGCTCACAAAACTGCTGCATGGGCTTATTTAGTTCGTACGTATTTGTATGCAAAAGATTGGGACAATGCTATAAAATATGCCAACATGATTGTGGCAAGCGGAAAACACAAATTATTAGACAATTTTGAGGATGTATTTAAAATCAGCAATAACTGGTCATCAGAATATATTTGGTCTGTTACTTCAAGTGCAGAAAATACTTCTTTAGGATCTATTTTTCCTGGAGTTTGTTTAGAAGATAAAGGATGGGGAGTTTACAACGGATGGGGAAATTTCTATCCAACAAAAGAATTGTTTGATACTTATGTTCCAAACGATAAAAGACGCAGTGCTACCATTTTACAAAAAGGAGATAAATTCATGTATTTTGGAGAATTGGTAACTTTTAACGAAGGAAACCACGTGGTAAGTTCAAGTAATAGAACAGGTTATCAGTTTAAAAAATACATGGAGCCATTCAGCTATCCAAAAACAACATCGGGCGGAGTTGATATTCGCTACGTAAATGCAAACGGAGACAAACCTTCAACGGCTTTAAACGTACCTCTTTTACGTTATGCAGATGTGATTTTAATGTTAGCGGAAGCGAAATTAATGAAAGGGCAGAATGCCGATACAGAAATCAATATGATTCGCCGCCGCGCAGGTCTTACAGATCTTTCTGGAGCTACTTTAGTTGATTTAAAAAGAGAAAGACGCTGCGAATTAGCAGGCGAGTGGACAGACCGTCACTTTGATTTAGTGCGTTGGGGAGATGCAAAAGAAACGTATGCCAAACCATTACACCATTATGATGGAAGCGTAATTTATCCAGCTCGTAATTTTAATCCTGCTATTCACCATGTTTGGCCAATACCGCCAGATGAAATCGCAGTAAGCAAAGGAGCTTTGACTCAAAACCAAGGCTGGTAATCAATAATTTCATTGTGTTTTTTTAGTTTTTTTACGCTGCAGTCTTTTTGTCGGGAGGCTGCGGCCGTAAAAAATTAATAAAACCATTTTTTATTTTCATACAATTCAAGAAGTAACCTACGACTTTTTGTTATTTAATTTATTTTCGATGAAAAAAATAATCACCCTTTTTTGCCTTCAGTTTTTCCTTTTCGCGCAGGCGCAGGAATACAGTTCTTCTAATATTCATTCTCATAACGATTACGAGAGTAAATTACCATTTTATGGCGCTTATTCTAATGAAACCGGTGTTATTGAAGCCGATGTTTTTTTGGTGAATAACGAATTGTTTGTAGCCCACACTTCAAAAGAAATTGCAGCTCACAATACCCTTAAAAACATGTATTTGGAACCGCTTTCTTCTAAATTAAAAACTTTAGAAGGAAAGGCATACCCAAGCGGCAAACCTTTAATTTTAATGATTGATATTAAGTCTGATGCCGATGCGACTTTGAAAGTTATTGCACAGCAGTTAAAGACTTTTCCAGATATTATTTCGAATAAAAATATAAAAGTGGTCATTTCTGGAAATAGACCTTTACCTTCAAAATGGAATGAATATCCAGATTTTATTTATTTTGACGGAAGATTAAACGAAAATTACACGCCAGATCAATTAGCGCGTGTAGAAATGATCAGCGAAGATTTAAAAGAAATCACCGTTTGGAACGGGAAAGGAGTTCTAACGCAGGCAGATTCTGAAAAAATTCAAGCTATTATCAAGAA
The DNA here is from genome assembly GCF_030818825.1 of Flavobacterium sp. SORGH_AS_0622. NCBI lineage: Bacteria > Pseudomonadati > Bacteroidota > Flavobacteriia > Flavobacteriales > Flavobacteriaceae > Flavobacterium > Flavobacterium sp. SORGH_AS_0622. The sequence goes on along the minus strand of NZ_JAUTAX010000001.1, from coordinate 3,448,741 downwards.
AGTTCACGATCAAAATAAAAAAGTAAGATTCTGGGCAACGCAGGACAACGTAAATACTTATATGACTTTGATGAATTTAAAAGTTGATTTTATCGGAACAGATAAAGTTACTGAGCTGACGCAGTTCATTAATAGCATTAAAACGACATTTTACCAAAACACAGAATTTCATCAAGCTTACGTTCCTAAAAATGCATTTAAAAGTAAACGTCCTAAAAACGTTATTCTTTTAATTGGCGACGGAATGGGATTAACTCAAATATATTCTGGTTACACCGCAAACAAAGGACAATTGAGTTTGTTTAACATTCCAACTCAAGGATTTTCTATCACCAAAGCTTCAGATAGTTACATTACAGATTCTGCTGCTGGAGCAACTGCAATGGCAACTGGACATAAAACCAATAATCGTTTTATTAGTGTTGACGAACAAGGAAAACCGTTGGAATTGATTACACAGCAATTGATTAAGAAAAACTATAAAACGGCAATTATTTCAGCAGGAAATATTACAGATGCTACGCCGGCGGCTTTTTATGCACATCAGCCGGAAAGAAGTTTGAGCGAACCAATCGCAAATGATTTCCTGGCAAATCCTTCTGATATTTTAATTGGCGGAGGTCAAAATGAATTTAAATCCAGAAAAGACGGTAAAGATTTGTCTAAAGCTTTAATCGAAAAAGGATATACATTTTCAGATAGTTTTGCCAGTTTAGATACCATCAAAAACAATCGATTTGTAGTTTTAGAAGATAAAGCTGTTGTTTCTATGAAAAATGGGAGAGGAGATTTTCTAACTAAATCTTTAGCGAAAGCAACAAGCACTTTTTCAAAAACTAAAAATCCATTTTTTATCATGGCAGAAGGTGCGCAGATTGATTACGGCGGGCACCAAAATAATGTTGAATATGTTGTTCGTGAAATGCTGGATTTTGATAAATTAGTTGGACAAGCAATGGAATTTGTAGATAAAAATCCAGAAACTTTATTAGTCGTAACCGCAGATCACGAGACAGGTGGATTATCATTGATTGATGGAAGTATCGAGAAAGGTTACGTTCACGGAAGTTTCAGCACAAATGATCATACCGCAGTTCCAGTTCCAGTTTTTGCTTATGGACCAGGAGCAGATAAATTTATGGGAGTTTATCAAAACACAGCGATTTATCATAAGATAATGGAGTTACTTTCTGCGAAATAAGATTTTTTTATTGAGATATAAGAGGGCGGTTGATTTTCTTCAAACGCCCTTTTTTAATGAATGACCGAACAAAAAAGGCTGCCCAGAGAGGACAACCTTTAATGACTAATAAAATAAAAATGTATCCTAAAGTTTTACTTTCCTGATTCGATTTCAGGGCTCATAATAACTTCGACACTGCTAGAACTATCCAAAACGTGCTTACTAAACTGCTGAATAGTTTTTTGATTAATTTTAGAAATTAAATTTTTATATTCCTCATCCGTCGAAAACGGAATCTGATTTAATGTGCTGTTATAGATTGTTGTATTCCAGAAAGAATTGGTTTTAAGCGATTCTTCTCGGTTTTTTAACAAAGCTTGTTTAATATCTTCCAAATCATTTGCATTGACTGGATTTGATTTTAAGTCGTTTATTTCTTTCCAGACAATCTGCATTAATTTTTCCTGTTTGTCAGGATTACAGTCAAAAGTGAGAGCCAGACTGAAAGTTGGTTTAGGAATCAATTCCAGATTTCCGCCAACGTTTACACCGTAACTGCCGCCTTCTTCTTCACGAATGGTCTGCAAGAATCGTTTTGATAACAGTTCTCCGATGATATACATTGTCAAGGCATTTTCTTTACTGTATTCTGTTTTTCCGGTTAAGTTTAAATAAACGGTTGCTTTTGCAACTTCCATAGGACGTTTGAAATGAACTTGGGTCTTTCCTTTTTTAGGCTCAAAATTATGATCCACATAATTTTCCTTTAAGGCTGGATTGGAGTTGATATTTCCGATGTATTTCTGAATTAATCCTAATGCGGAATCTGGAATGTTTCCAACAAAAATAAAAGTAAAATCACCGGCATTTTTAATTCTGTCACGGTAAATGTTTTCGGCTTTTTTCAGATCAATAGATTCAAGAAATTTTTCATTGAAAATAAAAGTACGGGCATTATGATTTGAATTTGCTAAATCAATAGAATCTTTAAAGACACTTTCATTATCTTTTTTAATAGTTTCCAGTCGGTTTTTATATTGGTCTTTTAGGATATTGAAAATATTTGGATCAAAACGCGGCGACTCAAAAGAAAGATAAACCATTTGCAGCATAGTTTCGAAATCGGCTTTATTTGAACTTCCTTGGAATCCCTGTGTATTTTGACCAATAAACGGTGCGGCCTGCGCAACTTTTCCGGTCAGTTTTTCTTTTAGACCAATATTATCAAAATTACCCAGACCTGAAGATCTTGCAATTGTTGTTGCAATTTCGGCAGAAGCGAGATCTTCTGTCTTAATTAAAGATTTACCTCCTTTTGAAAATGCCGAGAAAATAATCTGATCTTGTGAATAGTTTGTTGGAAGTACAATTATTTTAGCTTCATTTTCTAAAATATAACCTTTTGCGTCCTTAACCCCAGCTATTTCAAATGTTTTTTTAATTGCAGCAGGTTTTAGTTCCTTATCAATTAACGGCGCGTTGTTTTCTTTTTTAGTGTAAGGTTCCAAAGTCATGTTTTCGACTTTTTTCATTACGCTTACAACAGCTTCTTTTGTTGGGAAATCATTTTTATCCTGATCTGAACCAGTAACTAAAACCACTTGGTTTGTTGGTTTTTGAATGGTTTTCGCATAAGCATTCAATTCCTCTAAAGAGATACTTTTTATAATCCCAACAATTAATTTATAATCATCTTCAGGGGAAAGGAATGGCTTAGCTTTTAAGAAATAATTGGTCAGTTTATCTGCCCAGCTGTCGTTGTCAACTTTATCTTTATTGTTTATAAAATCATCATAAGAGCTTATGAAAATCTTTTTAGTTCGATCTAATTCTATTTGAGAAACACCAAAACGCTTTAGGCGCTCTGTCTCTGTATAAGCTTCTTCAAATGCCTGGATTATTTTTCCTTTTTTGGCTAAAGCCGAAATATTAAACGATGTATTTAATCTTGAAATAGGTTCAAAATAGGTTTTTAAGTTTAAAGCACCACTTTGATTTTTTAAAAGCAATTCTTTGAAACGATTATTTAAAATGCTGGTATAAAATGAGTTCATTACGTTTTTACGCGTAACGATGCTGTCTTTTAATAAAGGCTCGTCTAAGACATATTGAAGTGTAATGGAAGAAGAAGATGCTTCTTTGTCTGACGCCGTGCCAAAATACAATTCATCGTGTTTTGGAATATTAAAGTAGGGGCGGGGAACTGCTTTTTTTGCCAGTGGAATTCCTGAAAAAATGGTCTTCACTTTTTGTTCCATTGCTTTTACATCAATATCACCAACAATGATTACAGCTTGTAAATCTGGGCGGTACCATTTTTTATAATAGTTTCTCAGTTCAGGATATTTGAAATTGTTGATGATATTTAAATCGCCAATAACATCTCTTTTACTGTATTGCGAACCTTTGTATAAAACGGGATCTGTCTGCATTTTTAAACGAAAATCACTTGTTCTTCTGGTTCTCCATTCTTCTCTGATTACACCTCTTTCAGCATCGATTTCGGCATCAGTTAAAGACAGCGATCCTGACCAGTCATGCAGCACCCAAAGTGTAGAATCGATTAGTTTTTCGTTGCTGACAGGAACTGTGCTGATATTATACACTGTTTCATCCTGAGCAGTATAAGCGTTGATGTCTTTACCAAAACTTACTCCGTTCTTCTCTAACATTTTAATGATCCCTTTTCCTTTAAAATGTTCTGTTCCGTTAAATGCCATGTGTTCCAGAAAATGCGCCAATCCGTTTTGATTGTCGTCTTCTAGAATGGCACCTACATTTTGAACAAAGTAAAAACTGGCTCTGTCTTTTGGTTCTTCGTTGTGGAGAATATAATATGTCAGCCCATTTTTTAATTTTCCGGTTGTCACATTTTTATCCAGCGGAATGTTGGTTTTGAATTGGGAATATGCGCCTTGAAAAGACAAAGCGAGAATCCCAATGATGATATTTTTTTTAGTGTTCATTTTGATACTTTTTATCTTCTGTTTCTTCTAATCAGTATGAAAGCAGCACTGAGTATAATCAATAAAGGAAACAGTGCAATAAATACAATTTTACTCATGAAAACCTGATTGGCATTTACCGTTATTTTTTTATCGATATTTTCAGGTCGAGTAGTGTCTATAGGAAATTCATAATTGGTAAACCAGCTGAAGATATCAGTAAAAAACTGAAATGTTCCTGATCCGCCTCGGCTTAATTCGGCATTACCCATAAAATCGGCATCTCCTGCCACAATTATTTTTTGTGATTTACCATTTACATTTCTGGTTAAAGCTACAGCAAGCGGAACAGCAGTTACAGCAGGTTGTTTTTTCAAATCTTCAGGAATTGAAGTAATTCCAGTCTTTGCTTCCCAAGCCGGCTGTGTGTTGGTTTTTAAAAGCGGTGTCACTTTAAAACCAACGTCTTTTACCATTTTAATCCCACTGCTTCCTAAAAACGGAATTGGATTGTTGTCTTTGTTTTTAGTTAATTTGATTACAGTCGAATCAATATTTTTTGAAACTTCAGTAACTAAATAATCTGGCGAATTAGTTTCACTTTCTTGAACTAGAGCTTGTTTGGTAAAACTTAAACCTAACTTATCTGTTACAGCAGCCAAAGCAGAATTCGTTTCAGGTTCAGCTAAAAGCATTACATTTTTTCCCTGATCGATGTATTTATTGATGCGGTCTACAGCACCTTGGCTCAATTGCGTTTTCGGATCGGCAATGATTAAAATTGTGGTTTGTTCTGGAATATTCTGCGCATTAATATCTACAGAAGAAACATCAAATCCTTGATTGATAAGTGAATATCTGAAAGTGATTTCATTAAAACCAGTTTTGTAATTTTTATCTCCAATTTTATCAACGCTTCTTTCCATGTTGCCGGTTGCAAAAACGATTTTAGGAGCAGGAACAACTAGACGTTTTAAAGAGGCAGAGATTTCTTTTTCCATAGGAACCTTAAACATATCGTCATACATTCTTAAGAATGTTTTCTTACCATTATATTCCACAGTTCGTACAACTCTGTTCTGCTCAGGTTTTAAATCTACAACCTTTTTAATCTCTTCTGGAGAATAAAGTTTTTTTAGCTTTAAATCCTGTGTTTCGATCATTTTCTGCGCAAGCTCTTTATCGTTTAATCCAGGGTTTTGAGCATATAGAGCTTCATTGTTTGACGTATCATAATAATACACATATTCCATTTCCATCTGTGGTATAAAACGGGTGTATTTTTCAAAGCTTGCTATATCTGAATTTTGAGAGTAAGGCATCGCCATATAATAGTTGATGTCTAGTAAGTTTACATAAGTAGTTAACTTTATAGGGCCGTCTATTTTTTTGACAATATCTAAACTGGTTTTTGTTAATGTTCTGTCTTTTGTACGCGTCATATCTTGATACAGCGTAAGAGAAGCTCTGGAAGTAATATAGCCAAATGATAAAACAATTGTGACTAGTAAAGTATATTTTAAAACTCTTTTTGAGATTGTTTGTGCGTCTCTTCCTGTCTGTAGTTTATAGATGCTCAACACGATAAAAAGACTGCTTACCAAAATAAAGTATATTACATCTTTACTGATGATTAGACCTTCCAGCATTTCATTTGCACGTCCGGAGATAGAAAGGAAATAGGTGATGTCTTTTACAACTTCAACATCCTGCCAAAGTTTGCCGATGAAATTTAAACCTGCCAAAACTACCAAAGTACTGATCGCAGCCACAACCTGATAAGAAGTGAGGCAAGACATAAAAAGCCCGATTGCGGCATATGTACAAACCAATAAATACAAACCAATAAGACCTGATACGGCAAATTTTAAATCTAAATTTTCAATAGAGAAGTACGCAATACCAACCTGTAATCCTAATATCACAATGAATAAAAGACAGTAAGCAGCGATAGCTAAATATTTACCAAGTACAATATCTTTAATTTTAATTGGCGAAGAAAGTAACAGTTTGATCGAACCGCTGTTAATTTCGCGACTTACTAGTCCCATTGTTAAAAGCGGCACATACAAGTATAAATAATTCTGCATTTCTGTATATAAACCATTGAAGCCTGAAAATGTAATCTGAGTTAAGTTGCCAAGACCCTCTCCAATTTTTTGTGCTTTTTCAAAACGTTCAATAGAGTTGAAAAATTTCCAGCTGGACTGGATTGAAAATATTACTAAAACAACCCATGCGACAGGTGAGTAAAACATAGTGTTGAGCTCTGTTTTAGCAATTCTATATATTGTTTTCATTTGTTTGTTTTTTAAGAAGGAATAGAATTTTTAGAAGGCGCTTTTTTAGATAACTGCGCAAAAATTTCATCAAGGGAAACTTTTTCGAATTGAATCTCACGTAATTTCCAATTGTTATGAACACTTAACGAAATGATTTTTTCGGCAACTTCCTGAGTTCCGTCGAATGTTATCTGCACTTTTTTAGGAGAAAGAAAAACAGCATCTGTCACTTCTGGAATAGCTGTTAAAGATTCGACTTGCGGTGGATTTTCAAAACTTGCTGTCAATTTATCTGCTTCGATATAGTTATTGAAGGCATCAAGTGTATCGGCAAAAACCATATGTCCGTTTTCAATCATCCTGATATCCTGGCAGGTTGCCTGAACTTCGGATAAAATATGAGAAGAGAAAATAACGGCTTTATCTTTTGATATTTTTTTGATTAATTTTCTAACTTCTAAAATCTGGTTAGGATCAAGTCCGTTTGTTGGTTCATCTAAAACTACTAATTTAGGTTCGTGAATAATAGCTTGAGCAATACCTACACGTTGTCTGTAACCTCCAGATAAGTTTCGAATTAATCGGTGGCTGAAATGTGAAATACCGCATTGTTCCTTGGCTTTCTCTAAAGCATTTTTTAAATCTTCTTTTTTTACATGACGCAGTTCCGCACAGTGAATTAGATATTCATCTACCGTAAGATCTAAGTGCAAAGGTGGTGTCTGCGGTAAAAAACCAATTAATTTTTTGGCTTCAACCGGGTTTTCCTTTAGATTTATTCCATCAATAAAAATATTGCCGCTGGTTTGGTTTAGCACGCCGCAAAGAATATTCATTGTAGTTGATTTTCCAGCTCCATTAGATCCTAAAAGGCCTAAAATTCTATTTTCTTTAATTTCAAAACTAATATTTTGTATTGCCCAATCCTTACTGTATTGATGCGACAAATCCTCAACTCTTACAATTGTTGTTTCCATAGTGTTTTTAAAATCGCAAGAATGTATTTTTGTTGAAAGTACATTCTTGCGTTATTTTTAATTTTTTAGTATCCTGTATTTTGGATTAAAAAGGGATTAGAACGAATAGCAGGTTCTGGTATTGGATATAAATTATCTGAAGTTTTCCAGATTTTATCAGATAAAACAGAGAGGGTTTCATCTAGTTTGCCAGTTCTTTTAAGGTCCAGCCATCGATGTCCGTTTTCTGCAAAGAACTCGCGTTGTCTTTCAAGAGCAATTAAGTCTAGCAACTGATTTACATCTGTTAAGGTAGTATCATTTAATAAGGCTCTATTTCTAAGAACATTAATATCCTGCTGGGCACCTATAATATCATTTGATCTTACTCTGGCTTCGGCTCTAATTAAATACAGCTCTGCTAATCTTAATACGGTAGAGCGTTCTACAGGAGAATCACCAAATCCGTTGTGATATTTATAAGGTGCGATACCTAATAATACGCCGGCTCCATTTGTAATATCAATTGTCCAATTTGTTTTTCTGGCGTCACCAGTTTCAAAGAGCGAATTGCCTTTTCTCAGCAAAAAAGTACCACCGGTTGTAAATACAGAAGATCCTTCGTATGTGTAATCAACATTAAAATAAGGTATCTGTAATATAGCTTCATCATTGTCTGCAATAAACGGACTGTTATCATCTCCCAGATCAGTAATTATTTTGTAAGTTCCTGTCTGGTTTATTACTGTAGAGGCATGAGCAGCGGCTTCAGTCCATCTTCCTAAATAAAGATTTACCCTTGCCAATAAAGTTTCTGCAGCCCATTTTGTAGCTCTAATTCTTTCTTGGTCATAATCTTTGTAATCCGTTGGAAGATCTTTTGACGCATCTGTTAAATCAAGCAAAATTTGTGCATAAACAGTTTCTTGCGGAGATTGCGGCAACAGTGCAGATACATCTACATTTGTAGTCAGTACTAAAGGCACATTTCCCCAAAGATTAGTCAGATAAAAATAACAATACGCTCGTAAAAATTTTGCTTCTGCAATCCATCGCTTGCTTTTCACATCATTAAGAGAAGTACTTTTAGAGATTCCTTCAATTACGTTATTTGCGTTATAGATAGTTTTATATAATTCGCCCCAATTACCATTTATAGTTCCGTCGGTTTCTGGGATTTCATTAGAACTGTAAACATTGGCAATACCAGCTGCTGGCACCAATTCATCAGCAGTTTCTCCAAGAATAGAATGCACTCTGTTATAATAAAAATCTGTAACCATACTTTGGTAGATTCCGTTTACAGCGGCTTCAGCAGTTGCTTCTGTAGAGTACACATTTTCTGATGATAATTGATTACTAGGGATATCAACATCAAGAGCATCGTCACAGCTCGTAATTCCTAGCAAAAGAAAAAATGAAAATATATAGGTATATTTATTTGAAATATTTTTCATGATTTTGAGATTTAAAATGTAAACTGAGTTCCAAAAGTTATAGTACGTAATGGCGGAAGTGCCAATCCCTGTGTTTCAGGATCAAGACCTTTATACTTAGTAAATGTTACTAAGTTTTGTCCTTGAATCGAAAGTCGGATACTCTGCAAATATTTCTTTGTTGCCTCATCTAAAGGAATTTGGTAAGAAGCACTTACATTTTTAAGTTTTATATACGATGCATCTACAATTGAGGCATTTGATCCCATATAATCATAGAAACTATCTTGAAAACCAGAGCTTAAAACATTTCCCTGCGCTAAATAATGATTATACTCATCCACTTGAAAATTTGCAGTGCTGTAAGGATAACCTGGTTGTGCCCCGGTGTCCGTCATTAAAGTTGTACCATCCTGTTTTACAAATTGAAATAAAAAATCAAGAGTAAAAGCCTTATAGCTAATCGTATTGGAGATACCGCCATAATATTGCGGATAAGTTGGTCCATAATATTTTCTGTCTCCTCTGCCGGTTTCTGCAAATCCGCTGGAGATTCTGCCGTCTCCATTTTTATCTTCAAATTGAGCAATTCCATCTGCATCAACACCTGTAAAGTTGTATAAATATCTGCCCCCTAAAGGTTTTCCAACAACATATTGAGAATAGTAGCTGGTAAACTCTATTCCAGAAAATGATACTAATTTGTTAGAATTGGTTGAAATATTAAAAGAAGTTGACCAGTTTAAATTTTTAGTATGAATATTTGTTGTACCAAGGGTAAATTCCCACCCTTTATTTTCAACTTCAGCCGGTAAATTTGCCGTATAAGTTGTAAAACCTGCCTGTGCACTAAGGGTATAGTTTACCAATTGGTTACTCGAAGTATTTTTATAATAAGCTACGGTAAAAGAAATGCGGTCGTTTAGGAAACTTAAATCAAGTGCCGCTTCAAATTTCTTTGTTAATCCCCATCTAATGTTAGGGTTTGCAATTCTAGCTGCTGTCATAGAGGCATTTCCGCTTCCATATGTACGAGTGTCAAAAGTATCAGCATATTGGTAATCTCCAATTGCATCGCTTCCAATTTCACCATAACTAGAGCGTAGTTTTCCAAAGCTTAACCATGAAAGATTGTTTAAGAATTTTTCCTGTGTAAATACCCAGGCTGCACCAACAGAACCAAAATTTCCAAAACGATTATTCGCTCCAAAACGGGATGAGCCATCTCTTCTAAAGTTAACATTTAGTATGTACCTGTTTTGAATATTATAGTTTAATCTGCTGAAAAGAGAAATATACTTATATTCAACACTTCCATTGTTGGCAGTAATGCTTTCTGCAGTTCCTAAGTTACCAATTAAATTATCTGAGCTGTAACCATTTGAATTCACATAAGAAGGCATCTCTGATTTTCTATTCTGCAATGAACCTCCAACAAGTGCTGTTAAGTTTCCTTTCCATAATTCTGTTGTATAATTAAGCTGAGGCTCAACAGTAAAATTATTGGTATTATTAGTTGAAACCGTATAAGATCTTTGAAAGTTTACATTACTGCCGTTTGCTTCAGCATAAACATGATTAACTGCCGATCCTGGCATAAATTGTTTGGTCTGCATTTGAGCTCTTCCATATCCTAGATCTGTTTTGAAAGAAAGTCCTTTTGCAATTTCGTATTGAAGATTAAAGCTGGTAATTAAATTGAGTCCTTTATCGTCTACTCTCTTCTCTAGAGCGGCAAGAGGATTTATATCACTAAAATAGTCTGGTGACCAATAATAGCTGCCATCTGCATTGTATAAAGGACGGTTAGGAGCAGTGCCAACCGCATATGTTGTGATATCAAAAAATGGTAGTTTATTATTATCTGTAGCAAAAATTACCGAAGCACCAATTTTTAATCTCCTGTCTAATGTGCTGTGATTAATATTAAAATTAGTAGAGAATTTATCATAGCTAAAATCTCCAGGCACAACCGTAGTTTCTTTATGGTAAGCACCACTCAAAAGGAAATTCGTTGTTTCGTTCCCGCCTTTTAAAGATGCCGAATAATTATTAAAGTTAGCAGTTCCTCCTATTAATTTTTTCTGCCAGTTTGTATAAGCATTAGGATCCCAGTCTGTAAGGGCAATACCGTTACTGCCAACATCAGCAACATCGCCGTTATTATTCAAAGCAGTTTGCAGCATGTTTAGGTAAGCGGGAGTATCTAATGTTTTGACCATATGCGCTACTTCCGAAACTCCAGAGTTGGTAGTTATGGTAAACTCAGTTTTTCCAGACTTGCCTTTTTTAGTCGTAATCAGTACAACACCGTTTGCACCTCTTGAACCGTAAATTGCCGTTGCATCGGCATCTTTTAAAATTTCGATGCTTTCGATATCATTTGGATTAATGATGTTTAGCGGACTTGTTGATTTTTGAGCTCCTCTAATCACATTTTGATCCTGCACCTGTTGTTTAATATCGTCTCCAATGTATGGAACTCCATCTACGATATAAAGAGGAATATTACTGCCTTCAATAAAGTTTCGCCCGCGGACACTAATATTCATATCACTTCCTGCATAACCCGAAGTCTGCGTTACAAAAACGCCGGGAGTTCTTCCCTGCAGCGTTTGCAGAATATTGGTTATCGGTTGTTTTTCAATATCTTCAGATGTAATTTTCACTACAGACCCAGTTGAAGTTCTTTTTGTGGTTGTACCGTAACCAATCACTACGATTTCATCTAGTTTAGCCAGATCGGGCTGCATTTTAATGGTAATAGAGGTTTGGTTTTCAACGGTAACCTGCTGTGTTTTATATCCTAAATAAGATACTTTCAGCACGTGTTTCCCTGCTGGCAGTTCGATGTAAAACTGACCATCAAAATCTGAAACGCCCTGTTTATTGCTTCCTACAACTGCAATAGACACACCCGGCAGAGGCAGGCCATTTTCATCCAGCACTTTACCATTTAGCATGTAATTGGCTTCACTGTCATCTGTTTTTGATGCTGTGGTTTTAGGAGTTTCTTTTTTATAAATGACAACGTTTTTATCTACTTGTTTGTAAACTAAATTACTGCCCTGAAATACGGTATTCAAAATATCACTAACACTGCGGCGTCCTCGTGGTGTAGTTACTTTTGGAAAATCTTTTATAATCTGCGGCTGATAAGCAAACAGTAGTCCCGTTTTATTTTCTATTGTCTTAAATAAAGTTTTAATGTCTTGATTATGAAGTTCAATATCAACAGATATCGATTCTAAATTCTGACCGCTCATTTCGGTAGCAAATACCATTGGAGTGCCGCAGGTCAGTAAGAAAATGTGGAATAAACTGATTCGCATGATCATAATGGTTTTTTTTGACAAGTGAAAAAAAGATGATTTCTTTTCCCTGTCAAACATGGTTGTTTTACAGCGTAATTTCATAAATTTGCTTGTTTTTTAATGGTTACTGGATTAATTGTTAAAAATCTTGGCCATCTGGTGTAGGAGCTGGATGGCTTTTTTAGTTTTGGTTTTGGGTTGTTTTTCTTCGTTTTTTAAGGTTAATATTTATTTTTCTCAGCTTTCTAAGTAGGAGATTAGCCAGCCTGATTACTAGTTATTATGTATTCTTTACTCTTTACTCACACCCTTTGCCATCTAAAATAACAGCCCCGGCTTTGTCGTAATGATATTCTGTTTCTAGAACACTTGAGATTACTTTTAAAACATGATCCAAATCTTCTTCATTTAAGAAACTCGCGGTTATTCTGCAGTTTTTAATTTTTTCATTCTGTATTAAAATCTGAACTTTATATTTCTGAGAAATTAAAGCAGCAGCTTCGGTCATATTGATATCATCAAGAATCAAGTAATTACTTTTCCACTCCGTTACTACCGCAGCGCTGATATTATTCTGCTCAAAACTCAAAGTAGTTTTATTCACCTTAATCTGTTGGTTTGGAGTAATCACGCCATAGACTTTTTGAGTGTCTCCAACCTGAACTTTACCACGAGCAACTGTAACTTCGATATTGTTTGAAGAATTTTTGGCATTGATATTAAAAGCAGTACCTAAAACTCTAGTCTGTACCTTACCCGTATGTACAATGAAAGGTTTTTCTTCGTTGCGTTTAATGTCAAAAAAAGCTTCTCCCGTCAGTGTTACTTCGCGAGTTTTGCTGTTAAAAGAATTTTGATCGTATTTTAAACTACTGTTGTCATTTAAAAGAACCGTACTGCCATCAGGAAGGTGTACTAATTGTTTACCGCTGAAATCAATTAAAGTGTTTTCTGCTATAACTTCTGGTTGAACAGCTGGGGCAGGCAGAGAATTTTTTTCGGTAAAAAAGAATGAATTTCCAATAGCGATCAAAGCAATAATACTAGCAGCCGCAAATACAAATTTCAAAACTGTTTTTCTGCTTCTTTTCTTAGGATTTAAATCTAAAACTTTAGGTTCGTGTTGAGGTTTAGATAAAATGTAGTTTAGAATATTATCTCCCTGTTTTTTATCCATTACTTCAATAACGTTATCGTTTTTCAGCATATCATGAAGTTTTTCTTTTAGAAAATCATCATGGGTTCCCTGCTGAATTATTTCCATCATTTGCTGCTGTTCTGCATCAGATAGATTATTCTGCAGGTAGCCTTCAAATAACTCTTCGAATTTTTTTTGCTGCATTGTTTAGTAAATTAAATTAGTACTTGTTTGTAAATGATAGATTGGGTTATCTTTTTTTTTTTTTTTTTTTTTTTTTTTTTTTTTCAGCCCTTCTGATTTTAGGGATAAGACATCTCTAATGTTGTCTCTTTATTATAAAGACCATTTAAAAAAGGGGAGGGAGTAGTGAAATGTAAAAAAAATGTAAAAAAAAGGTAAAATAATAGCCAATGAGGCTTTTTTGAGAGAAAAAACTTTAATCTATAATTTAAAAAATAGAAGAAACGTCAGGAACATATTCATGTACGGAGAAATTTTAAGACGTATAAATTTTAGAGCCTGCGCCATATGTTTTTTTACAGTCTCAGTCGAAATGCCTAAACTTTCACCAATTTTTTGATGACTCAAACCGTCCAATTTAGCCATTTTATAAACTTTCTGCTGCTGCGGAGGAAGCTGTTCCACAATCTGGTTTAAAATTATATTGTACTGCTCGTCTTTAATTGAGGTATCTGTATCTATAAAGCCGGTCTCTTTTAAATTAATTTCTGATGCTAAAGTAGCTTCTCTTGCAATCTTCTTAATGGAATTGAACAAATGATTGCGCGAGATGATATAAAGATAATTTTCAAAATGGTCTATTTCAGACAAAGTTTCACGATTCTGCCAGATCTTCAAGAAGATATCCTGAACAGCTTCTTCTGATAAAATTTTTGATTTAGTAATTCTAAAAGCAGTAGAGTAAACATTATTTTTATACTGATTGTATACATTTGTAAAAGCAAGCTCACTTCCTTGAGATAATTCAAGAAGAAGTTTTTTTTCGTCAATATTTGAATTTTGGGCCATGCTTTAGGTAAGAATCAATTCAGCAATATTATTTATTTTTTTTCAAATAAAGATTATATATCAAGAATATGCATTCAAAAATGTTGTTTTACGATTTTATTGAAGAAAATAATAAATTATTGTAAAAATAAACATCTCTATTTTGCATAAGATTCATTGCAAGTTATTGTAGTGTTTAAATTATTGTAGGTTAAGTCTTGTTTTAATTGAGGATTAAACAAAATGTAATAAAAAAAGTATTTTTTATTGAAGGATATTTATAAAAAGTATAGATTTGTTTTTTTTCAGACCCTTCTTTTTTGCAAGAAAATTATTTTAATTCTTTAATTTGATTTTAATTATGAAAAAGAAGTTATTTATATTACTTAGTTTATACTGCAATGTGATTTTTTCGCAAGCAGTAAAAAAGCCTTTAGTTTCTGCAATTACGGTAAAAGATCTTAAAACGGATATGTACCAAATGGCAGGAGACCACTTTAATGGGCGCGAAGCCGGTACTTTAGACGAGTTGAAAGTATCTGTTTGGCTGGCAGAAAAAGCAAAACAAGCTGGAATGTCTCCTGCAGGAGACGATGGTACTTTTTTCCAGTTTTTTGATTTGTACAGGCATCAGGTTACAAACTACACCAAATTTATGATTGGTCAAAAAGAATTCAAATTGTGGAGTGAGGTTTTAATTGCCGAAACCACAACCAATAAAGTTGAAGCTCCCTTACTTTATTTAGGAAAAATTTCACCAGAAGAAATTAAAAAAGTAGATGTAAAAGGAAAAGCTGTTGTTTTGCTTGCATCGAAAGACGGGATTTCCGAAGACATTTCTCTTTTTGAAAGACGCTATCCAGGATTTGTTAAGCAGAAGTATTATGAAGATCTTGCTTATAGAGGCGCTGCAGCTCTTATCATTATTGCAGATGAATTTGGAGAAAAATGCTGGTCTCAAGTGGAGCCGCAGATGAAAAGAGGTGTTTATGGTATCGAAGGTTATCGCGACAAAATGCCTGTGCCCTCTAGAATGCCTGCTTTTTGGGTTCATAATGATCAAATTGATTTTCTAAAAAATACCAAAGAGAATTTATCAGCCGAAGTCATTTCTGAAACTTATAAATATCCTTCAGTAAATGTTGTTGGAAAAATCGAAGGCACAGATCCACAATTAAAAAATGAATATGTTCTTTTTAGCGGACATCAAGATCACGACGGTGTGCGTCAAAAATATGGACAAGATTCAATCTACAATGGAGCAGATGATAACGCAAGTACTTGTGTCGCCATGCTTGCCATTGCGAGAGCTTATAAAAAACAACCAGCTAAGAGGTCTGCATTATTTGTCTTTCATGGTTCAGAAGAACGCGGATTATTAGGTTCTAGCTGGTATGCTTCACATCCTACAGTGCCTCAAAAAGATATAATCGCAGTTTTAAACGGAGATATGATAGGAAGAAACGATATCAATCAAGCGGCATTATTGGGTTCAAGTGATCCTCATCAAAATTCTCCTGAACTGGTTAATATCGCTAAGAAAGCAAACGAAGAAGGTCCTAAATTCGAGCTTGATAAACTTTGGGACAGACCTGAACATCCTGAATTCTTTTATTTTAGATCGGATCATCTTCCTTACGCTCAAAAAGGAATACCAGCTGTTTTTTTTACCAGCGTACTCCACAGTCAATACCATACACCAATGGATGAGTCTGAAAATATTGATTTCGCCAAACTTCATAAAATGACAGACTGGATATACCGCACCGGCTGGATATTGTCTAATAACCCTGATAAGCCTAAACTTGTAGTAAACAAAAAGGCAAAAGAATAATTCTTAGTATAGAATTTTGAAATTATACAGCTCTGTATTCAATAATGTTGGAAGATCATTTAAAGTAAATTTAGATGATCTTTTCACTTTATCATTAGTCGCCAAGATTAGTAATTTTTATACCTAACAGTCGATAAGTATTGATTATACTGTGATTTTGTATATTTGCGGTCAGTTTTTAATATACATAACTCAATAATGTTCAAATTTTTACCTCTAGATCCAAAAACGGTTTTTATGCTCTATTTTTGGGGAAACTTATTTATTTGTATTCTTATTTTTAGTTATGCCTTTTCGTATGCTACAGCAGAGAATAAGAAAAAATTAAAAACATTTGGATATGGAAAAATATTACTGACTATTGGCTGGGTATTTATTTTTTTAAGAAACGTAGCTCCAGATTTTATCTCGATAAACCTTGCCAATACTACCATTCTTGCAGGCGCTTGTTATGAAACGATCGCAATAATGTCTATGATTAAAACCAAATTTTCAAGACGTTATCATTTGCAAATTGGTATTACAGTTGTGACAATGTTGGTTTTTAATATTTCAACGTTTTTAGAAAGTACGATGAATACTCGTATTTTGATTATGTCCCTCGGAATATTTGCCATTTATCTGCCGCCAACAATTAGTTATTTTAAAGAAAAAAAGAATAATTTATTCCGTATTTTTTACCTGCTTTGTTATGTTTCTTTTGAAATTTTAATCTTTTTGCGAGCGGTTTACAGCTATATAAATCCACAGAAAAATTTTTTCAGACCAAGTATTTTTGACAGTTTGTATAGTATCGGATTATTTTTATTAACCCTCATTGGTACGGTTGGATTTTTATTATTAGTAAAAGAAAAACAAGATCTTAGAATACAGAAACTTCTAAGAGATAAAAACTTATTCTTTTCTATTATTGCACACGATCTAAAAGGTCCATTGGGATCGTCGGTTGCATTATCAGAAGTAATGTCGGAGGAAATTGACACGTACAGCCGTGAAGAAATTAAAGAGATTACCGAATTGCTGCACGAATCAAACAAAAATATTTACAAGTTGCTTGAAAACCTTTTGGATTGGTCTAGGGTACAAACTGGAATGATGGAATACAATCCTAAAAAAGTGATCTTAAATAAATTGATTGAAGAAAACATCGGACTTAATAAAAACGCTGCATTAAATAAAAACATTGACATTAAGTTTGAATCAACTGAAATTATTGAAGCTGATCTGGATAAAGATATGATTGATACTGTTTTGCGAAACTTGCTGACCAATGCCATTAAATTTACAGATCATCATGGTGAAATTATAATCAGGATGCAAAAGTCCAATCAAAAAGTTGAAGTTTCAATTAAGGATAATGGTATAGGAATTCCAGACAACATAAAAGAAAAACTGTTTAAAATCAATGAGAAAGTAATCCAAAAAGGAACAGAAAATGAAATCGGAAATGGACTTGGATTATTACTTTGCAGTGAATTTGTAAAAAAACATAATGGCGAAATTTGGGCTGAAAGTAAACTCGGAAAAGGAAGTACTTTTAAATTTATCTTACCATTAAAAAGACAAAATCACTAGAAATCTCCTGTTTTATAAGCAGAACTGGTTTTTTGTTTATCTTTATAAAATAAATTTATAATCATGACCATACAACAATTAAAATATATTGTAGCGTTAGACGAAGAAAGGCATTTTGCGAGAGCTGCTGAAGTATGCATGGTTACACAGCCAGGTCTTACAATTCAATTAAAAAATCTGGAAGAAGAAATAGGCATCAAAATTTTTGATCGTAATAAAGTACCCTTAACGCCTACAATACTAGGAGTAGAAATTATAAACCGAGCCAAAAAAATACTACGTGAAGCCGACGAAATACGTGATTTTGTAGTAAATGAAAAAAACTTATTAGAAGGAGAAGTTAAAGTAGGAGTAATTACAACATTATCTCCATATCTGATTCCGTTGTTTATTAAGGCAATGAAAGAAGCGACTCCAAAAGTGCATTTTATTATAAAAGAAGCCAATACAGGGCAGTTAATGAAAGATCTGGAAACTGGTGCCTTAGATGTGGCTTTAATGGCAACACCAACAGGAAACCCAAATTTAATTGAACATCCAGTATTTAAGGAACCCTTTGTAGCTTATCTGAATAAACTTCATCCGATGATTAAAGATGAATTTTATGAAATGCAGCCAGGAGATAAAACAGAGTTATTGCTGCTTCATAGTGAGTTTTGCTACAATGCGCAACTGCTCGATATCTGCGGCATAAAATCACCAGGAAAAATAAAAGAACAATTTACTTATGATATTAGTTCGATCGAAACTTTAAAAAATCTGGTTCATGCACAATTGGGTTTTGCCATTATTCCAGAGCTTTCTATTCTTAACGAAAAAGATTTGGGACTTTTTAAACCTTTTAAAGAACCAAAACCAGTACGAGAAATAAGTTTAGTAGTTTCAGATTCCTTTTCAAAGAAATTACTGCTGGAAAAAATGAACGAAGCGATCTGGAATTGTCTTCCGGAATCATTAAAAAAAGACTTCGCTTACCGTAAAATAAGATGGAACGATTCTCCTTATTTTGTGAAATCAGTAAGTGATTTTATAATGCAAAGTAAAAAAGCCTGACCGTAAAGTCAGGCTTTTTTAAGTATTATTCTTAGTAAGCTTCTATTTTAATTTGCTTATGCATTTAGTGTTACTGCTAAAGTAATTTCAGTATTTAATAATTTAGATATCGGACAAATTTCTTTTGCTTTTTGAGCTGCTTTTTGAAAATCTTCTTCTGAAATTCCTGGAACTTTACCATTAAGTATTAATTGTATTAAAGTTATACTTCCATCTTCAAAAGTCACTTTAGCTTCTGTACTTAAATCTTCTGGAACAAATCCGGCTTCAGAAAGCAAAAAGCTTAACTGCATAGTAAAACAACCAGAATGTGCCGCTGCGATTAATTCTTCAGGATTCGTTCCCACACCTTGATCGAAACGGGTTTTAAAAGACAGCTGAGCATTGTCTAAAGTAGTACTTTGTGTACTAATAGTTCCTGTTCCTTCCATTCCTGTACCTTTCCAATTTGCGTTTGCTCTTCTTGTAAATTTCATGTTTTCTATTTTTTAAAAGTTATTTTTGATTTTAAATCAGTTGTTTGATTTTGATGAGACAAATTTATGGCAGGCTGTGTTATTAATCAAATTAATAATTTTTAGCACTTATAAAAATAATTTATAATAATATCTTTTTTCAATTTTATTTAAAACAACAAAGCCTTTAAACGTAGTTGTTTAAAGGCTTTGTTGTTTTTTAAATTTTAATGCTATTTGTCCAGTAATAATTCTTTTCCTGTAATATTTATTCGGCCAGTTTGAATATCGCTCGAACCATCTGGCTGTTTTCCTCCAATTGAGATCGTAAACCATCCTGGTTCTACAACACGTTGTTTTTTCTTATTGATTAAAGATAATTGTCTCGAATTAATTGTAAAACTAACTGTTTGTGTTTCCCCTTTTTTAAGATGAATTCGCTCAAAACCTTCTAACTGACATATTGGTCTCGGAGTAGAGGCTTTTTCATCTTTTATATACAATTCAACAACTTCATCTCCATCGCGGTCACCAATATTGGTTACATCAACCGATACTTTTAAGTCTGCTTCTGCAATTGCATTTGCAGGAATTTGTAAATTGCTGTACTTGAATTTAGTATAACTCAAACCAAATCCAAAAGGATAAAGAGGATCTTTTGTAAAATAGCGGTACGTGCGGCCTTTCATGTCATAATTTTCAAAATCTGGCAGCTGGTCTACAGATTTATAGTACGTAACAGGTAATCTGCCGGCTGGATTATAATCACCAAAAAGTACATCGGCAATTGCATTACCGCCTTGCTGTCCTGGATATCCAGCTGTTAAAATAGCAGGAATATTATCATTTGCCCAATTTATAGAAAGAGCACTTCCGTTTATTAAAACTAAAATAACAGGTTTTCCAGTTGCCTTTATTGCTTTCATCAATTCTTCCTGATTTGCTGGTAAGTTAAGGCTGGTACGGTCTCCGCCTTCAAAACCATCCGCTTCCACTTTCATTTCTTCACCTTCCAATCGTTCATTTAATCCCAATACCAAAACTACGGCATCGGCTTGATTGGCAGTTTGAACCGCTTTTTCTAATGCATTTTCTTGTGGTTCTGCCCATAAAAGCTGCGCAATTGCATCGCCATAGAAATTTTGATATTTCACTTCAATCTTGTATTTTTTTCCAGCTTCTAATGTAATTTTCTGTGGACGAATTCTCGGATGATGATTGTTTTTACCGCCAGTAGTTTTCCCCGTTTCAATATCTATGGTCATAAAAGGTTTTGACCAGTCAGAAATATTGTAAATTCCTGTTTTTGGAACCGTTATATAACCAGACCATTTTACACTATAATTCCCCATTTTCATACGCGGATCAGGTGTGTTAATGTCCCAATGAAAATCTATATTATCATCATTACGAACAAAAAGTGGTTTTCCCTGCCATTCAGTGTTATCAAAATATTCTCCTGTTAAGCCTTGAGTTCCGTTTTCATTTTGAAAGTAAATAGACGGAATTACATTCATCTCAGGAACACCTTTTGCAAGGTCTGTCCCTTTTGCATACAATACCTTTGCACTAGGCTCAATTTTGTTTTGAATCCCCTTAAGCACAGTAATTGGATTGCTCGGAACACCGCTGTAATTTCCCCATAGTGACTGTATATCATTTGCGTTTGGTCCAATTACAGCAATTGTTTTGATGTCTTTAGAAAGCGGTAATGTATTATTTTGATTTTTTAAAAGAACAATACTTTTTTGAGAAGCTGTACGAGCAAGCCAGTCATTTGCAGAATTATTATTTACGGAGTAGGGAATTTGAGCATAAGGAACAATTTCATCAGGATCAAACATTCCTAATTTAAAACGAGCGGTAAACAAACGTTTTATGGCAGTATCAATATCCGCTTCTGTCAGCAATTTTCGGTCAAGCGCTTCTTTTAGTGATTTGTAACTGCTGCCACATTCTAAATCTAAACCTTCTTTTACTGCTAGAGCCGAAGCTGAAGCCGCATCATTGGTTATTTTATGATATTTCCAAATATCAGTTACAGCACCGCAATCGGAAACGATATAACCTTTAAACCCCCAATCATTTCTAAGGATATTGAATAAAAACGGACTTGCACTGCATGATTCGCCTCTAAATCGGTTGTAAGCTCCCATTACAGAATAAACATGACCGTCTTTTACGAGAGTACGAAAAGCAGGAAGATACGTTTCATAAAGGTCAATATCACTCACATCGACATTAAATTGATGGCGAGATGGTTCTGGGCCAGAATGAACAGCAAAATGTTTGGCAGTAGCAATTACTTTAAAATATTTTTTATCATTACCTTGAAGTCCGTTAACGTAATTAAGTCCGAGCTGGCTGGTTAAAAAGGGATCTTCTCCATAAGTTTCATGTCCGCGTCCCCAGCGTGGATCACGAAAGATGTTGATATTTGGAGACCAAAAAGTCAATCCCTGATAAATACCATGCTGTCCTCGTCTTAAATATTCATGATGTTTGGCGCGCGCCTCATCAGAAATAGCACTCGCAACATCAAAAATTAACTGTCGGTCCCAAGATGAGGCAATAGAAATAGATTGCGGAAAAACGGTAGCATATCCCGCACGCGCCACACCATGGAGGGATTCGTTCCACCAATTGTATTCTGGCACGCCCAGACGATCTATAGCAGGAGCGGAATCCATTAACTGATTTATTTTTTCATCGATTGTCATTCGGGAGACCAAATCGTCAACGCGTTGTTCAATAGGTAAATTTGGATTTTTAAATGCAGCGTTTTCTTGTGCAAAAGTGTTTAATGCAAGGAAGTTTAGCATAAACACAAGTTTGTATACTTTTTTCATTGAATTGTGTGAGTGGTTTTGGGTTTATATAGTTAATAGGTTTTTTTTTATTGAAATTGCGTAGAATGTTTATCAAAATTGAAGATACAAAATTATAGGATTACATTTTTTAGCTGAGTATTAATTGCTATTTCACACGTGCTGTAAAGCTTAAGCATCATTTTTATGAATTTGCCTCAATTGGTAAAAGAGTAAAAATAACTATTTAATAGAGGGCATTTTGCTAATTACAGTTCGTATTTTAGGTTAGGAAAGTAATTTTGATATTTTTGTGACTTCCGCCAAAAACTAAATTTAAGTATGCTGAAACATAAAACCATTGTCTTATTTTTTTGTTTGATAAGTGCATTTTGTACTGCTCAGCCAACAGGCCTTCTTACTCATTTTTCAAATGATGGTAAGTTAAGCCAATCAAGAGTTTTAGGAATTCAGCAAGATGAGAAAGGATTTATTTGGCTGGCAACTTTCAATGGACTGATTCGTTATGATGGAAATACTTTTCGAAAATTTAAAGTAGAACAAAGTGTGCCTTTAAATATAAAGTCTAATCGTGTCTCTAAATTTAAGTTCGATAATGATGAAAGAATTTGGATTCAGTCTGAGAAAAATGATGTCTATTATTTTGATGCAAGAGAACTAAAATTTCATAATCCTACAGAAGGAGATTCCTCTAATCATACTTTTGACCATTTTAAAATTATGCCTTCTGGAAGGACCTGGCTTTTTCCTGAAAGTAGAAACTACATGATCGTTTTTGAAACTAACAAACAGGTTAGACGAGTTAATTTTGATGTGGATAAGCATTTCGGAAAAATTAGAGATGTTTTTGAAGATAAGTTAGGAACGACTTGGTTTTTAACAGATGCAGGTATTTGCAGGTTAAATAAGTCTGCTAAAATACCGGAGTATTTCTTTTCGAATATGGCAGGACAAGCTGGAAAGTCTAATTCATTTAATATTGCTGAAGAAACAAAGGAAGATCTTTGGTTTGGCGGTGATAAAGGAAAATTTATACGATACAATAAAAAATCAAGTACTTTCTTTGATTTGAATTTAGGAATCAAAGATGATATTCTATTATTGAATATTGTCGAAGACAGTAAGGTATTGATAGTTACAAAAAGTAACGGCTTTTGTTTGTATGATATAAAAGCAGGTAAACTCGATACTTATAATGCTAAAACACTGCCGGGACTGCCTAATGAAAATATCAATTTTTTAGGATTAACGCATTCAAGATATTTTTGGTTTGATACTCCATCAGCAGTATTTCAGTTTGATTTACTTACCCGAAAATTAAAACAATTAGAAGTCGATTCAAGCAATCCCGCTACAACAGCCGGTAAGCAAAAAAGTTTTCTGTTAACCTCGCCAAACGGAACAGTCTGGATTCAGTCCAATAAAGGAGCTTTTGCTTATTGGGACGAAAAACAGAATAAGTTACGTTCTGTATTACGATGTATTAAGGAATCAAAAGAAACTGTATCAGATGTTATGCATACCGCAATGTTTGATAAATTAGGAAATCTTTGGTTTTGTTCTTATAAGCAGGGATTGGACTTAATTATATTTAATAACAGTAATTTTTTGTCATTAAACTTAAGAACATCCGCAGATAACAAAAAGCAAAATGTCCGCAGTCTGATGGAAGACAATAAGAAGAATCTTTGGGTAGCAAGCCGCGGTGAAAATATTGAATTGTTTGATTCGCAAAAAAGAAAGATCGGTTTCTTGGGTTCTGACGGAACATTATCACAAAACAGTCCAGGCTGGGGCGCAGATATTTACAGTATGATGCAGGACTCTAAAGGCAGAATATGGATTGGAACACGCGGAAATGGCGTTTTCTGTCTTACTCCCAAGCAGTCCTCTTTTAGTTTTGCAGTACAACACTATAAATATGATGAAAAGGATAAATATAGTATTAGTTCAGATGATATTTATAAAGTTTTTCAAGCAACAAACGGCCAAATTTATTTCGCTACTTGGGGAGGCGGAATTAATTTAGTTCGAGAATCAAACAACCGAATCAGTTTTGTGAGTTATAGAAACGAACTAAAAAACTATCCAATTGGCGGAGCAGATAAAGTTCGTTCAATCGTTGAAACCAAAGAGCACAAAATCTTTTTTGTATCGTCTTACAAATTATTTTCTTTTTCAGAAGGCAGTAAATCCCAATTGAAAATTAAAGAACATTTTCAGGCTTCGGGAAATGATATTCTGGATGTTATTGTTACTTCTGATAATCGTTTGGCATTGGCTACAAACGGAAAAGGACTGATTCTGATTGATATAGACAAGCAGAATAACGTAAAGGTGAAAACATTTTGGAGTGAAAATTTCGGTTTTCCACTAGAAGGTGTTGTTGGAATGCAGGAGGATAAATTTGGGAAAATATGGCTGATGGGTGATAATCAAATAGTTCGTTTTGATCCCAAAAATAATAGCTGCGAAACATTTCCAGAGTTGAAATCTATTATTGGAACCGAAATATTCTCAGAAGCAACAAAATGCAGATTATCAAGCGGCGAAATTGTTTCAGGTTATTCAGATGGAGTTATTTATTTTAAACCAGAAGCAATTAAATCTTCGACATTTAAACCTTATCTGGCAATATCTGGATTTTTAGTAAACAATAAAGAATTGTACGAAGTAAATCCTGAGACACCAAAAAATCCTGATTTATTAAAGGAAGTCACGTTGCAGCACGATCAGAATTTTTTCAGAGTTCAGTTTTCTGCATTAGATTATATCAAAAATGAAAACATTGTTTATCGCTACAAATTGGAAGGTATTGATAAAGAATGGAATTACATTAAAGCAGGACAATCTATTAATTATACCAATCTGGGGAGAGGAAGTTATACACTTTTAGTTTCCTCTACAAATGGGCACAATTTATGGCTGGACAATGAGAGACAGATTAAAATTACAATAAGACCTTCAATTTGGGGAACCAACTTGGCGTATTTATGTTATTTATTATTGGGTATTGGTTTGTTTTTATTAATTCGAAGAGCGGTTTTAACAATTTTAAAACTGCGTAACGATGTAAGGGTTGAAAAAGAAGTAAGTGAATTGAAATTGAATTTCTTTACTGATATTTCACATGAAATTCGCACGCCTCTCACCATGATTACTGCTCCTTTAGAAGTAATGCTTTCAGATGATCAAATAGATAATTCGGTTAAATCACAGCTTCGTGTTATCGAAAAATACAGTACTAAGCTGCTCAATCTTGTCAATCAGATTTTAGACTTGAGAAGAATGCAGGATAGAAAATTAGAAGTTCGTGAAATAGATCTAGGGCAATTTGTGTCTGAAGTTTGTGAAGGTTTTACAGAAACCAGTATTCAGCGCAACATAAAATTAAAAGTAGATATTAGTGAAACCAAACCGCATATATGGGCAGATCCAGATAGTCTTGATAAAATTTTAGTCAATCTGCTTTCGAATGCTTTTAAATACTGCAAAAAAGGAAATTTGATTGAAGTAAAAGTAGAAGAATCTGAAAAAAAAGTTTCTTTAAAAGTGAGCGATAATGGTCCGGGAATCAATTCGGTAGTTCAAAAAAAGTTATTTGTCCGTTTTTCAAATTATAATGAAAATCCTTTTAATCCAAGTACCGGAATAGGTCTTTCAATCGTAAAAGATTCTGTTGAAAAACATGGTGCAGAAATTTCACTTGAAACAACACTGGGTAAAGGAAGCAGTTTTGAAATTTCTTTTCAAAAAGGATACAGCCATTTTTCTAATGCGGTAGATATAGTGTTTGAAGAAACAGATGAACATTTGGCTGAGGATGAATTAACAGCAGAAGAACATCTTGAAACAGAAATAAGAGAAAAACCTATTGGTTTGGTGGTTGAAGATGATCCTGAATTGAGAAAGTTTATTGTTTCAATTTTAGAAAGTGATTATACCATTTATATAGCAGAAAACGGAGAAGAAGGACATTTAAAAGCGGCAGAATTATCTCCAGATTTTATAATCAGCGATATTATGATGCCTGAATTAGACGGGATAGAAATGCTTAAAATTATCCGAAACAACTTTGCAATCAGTCATGTTCCGGTGATTTTACTTAGTGCAAAAACAGCAATTGAAAGTAAATTGCAAGGAATGGAATACGGTGCAGATGATTATATTACAAAACCTTTTAATGTAAGTTTTTTAAAAGCAAGAGTAAAAAATGTTTTAGAACAGCGTATTCGTCTGCAGCAGTTGTATTCTACAGGAAGAATTGCTGAAATAGAAGAGGAGAAACCATTGCAGATTTCCAATAGAGACAATAAATTTATGCTTCAAGTAATTGAATTGGTGAAAGAAAACATTTCTAAATCTGATTTTTCTGTTGATGAATTAGGGAAATTAATGTGCATGTCACGCGCTAGTTTTTTTAATAAACTTAAAAGTATTACAGGTGTTTCACCAGTTGTTTTTATTCGAGATATGCGGCTGAATGAAGCTGCAGAGCTTCTTAAAAATGAAGATCTGCTGATTAAAGAAATTTGTTTTGAAGTTGGTTTTAATGATTTAAAATACTTCGGAAAATGTTTTAGAGCAAAATACAATTATACTCCTGTAGAATATCGTAAACAATTCCGTTAGATATAAATAACTTTTTACAGTTGTTTTAATGCAAAGTGAAACGTCTTTTTTTAGTTTTAAAATTTAATGTTTCTATATATTAAAAAATGCCATTCAAACCTCAATGCTAATTTGTATTGAGGTTTTTTTATGAATTTGCTACTGCGATTTGCAATTACATTAATGCTCAAAGTTTGTTATGAAGTGATTTAGAATATTGATTATATATGTTGAGATATGTTTTTTTATTTGTGAATATTTTTTTACATAATATAAAAAATAATAAAGTTAATTATCAAATAGTCAGTTTTTATGGGGTAAATAGCGATTTAACCCTTTCTGAAAAGCAATATTTACCCCAATTTGAGATTAGCTATATCTAGTTTTGCTTCATAATCTTAACGGATTTTTAACTAACTAATCTTAAAACCAAAATTATGAACCAAACTAACACTCACACCAAATTTTCGCCACCAACGAAAAAAGTCAGCCGCAGCTGTAGAAGAAACGAAAAGGCAAATATTCTTCATTTTTAAATTTATATGGATATGAAAATGATGAAAAACCTAATACTTGGAGTGGGTTTATTTTTCGTGCTGACTTCCTGCTCTAATGATGATTTTAAATATGAAAGTTCTACAGTCAAATCATTAGATTTTCAATTAAATGGTGAGCCGTGGAATTTGAATGTCGGAATCTCAACCAGACCTTTATTTGTATATAAAGACAATGGAGATTATTTTGCTAATTACAGTTTGCTTTATCGTTTTTCATTAGACAATGGAAAATACAAATTTGTAGCATCCGATTATCCAGATCAAATGATTCCTTCTCCAACCAATTTAAATGATTTGGTTGTGCCTCAGCCTGCATTGGCAAACCAGCATGTCAACTTATCAGATGCCATGCAGTATGCATCTCCTTTTGAAGAACCGCTTACCTTGAACATTATTACGAGGACAGGAATACTGCGTTTAAAATCATTGGACATTACGGCAGACAAAAGTTATTCGACAATTAAAACAACAGTTTCCATAAAACGAAGCGGCTATAAAGTTTCTGATGGAACTTTTGTAAAAGAAGACATGTTTGTTACCAGAAGTAAGGCAACTGCGAGCGGCGGAATTAATTATACAGACGATTTTATTTTATTTCAAACGGGCGAAGAAGCTAACAATGTTCGTGTTAAAATAGAGTGTTTAGATCAAAACATGCAGGTTGTAAAAACAAAAGAATTACAAGCAGCATTTCCTATTGAAGCCAATAAGGTCACGAATGCAGATTTCTTTTTAAATGAGCTTTAATACATCTGCGGATACACTCGGAATACTTTAATAAAATAAAATCAGCAGTCCTTAACAGATTTATACTCATACCACATGATCCTATCATCGTGGAAACATTCTGCATATAAGTATAAAATCTAATGACTTCGCTTTTAAAACAAATAAAAAAATAGTCTAGTTATGAAGATAAAAAAATATATCTGGAGCATTTTAGCTGTGTTACTTTTAACATGCAGCGCTTATGCTCAGAAGCGTGTAACCGTGACGGGTACAGTAAGGGATAATATGGGGCTGATTCCCGGCGCAACGATTATAGTAAAAAATGAAAATACAAATACAGTAACCGATTTTGATGGTAAATTCAGCATTGCCGTGACAGATCCAGAAACAGCCGTTTTGATTGTCAAGTTTATTGGTTTGACAGATGAAACGGTAGCGTTAAAAGGGCGCACATCTGGCATTACTGTTCAAATGAAAGAATCTAGCAGTGAGCTGAACGAAGTCGTAATTATTGGTTATGGTACGCAAAAGCGTAAAAATCTAACAGGAGCGATTTCGAGTATTAAAGGTACAGAGTTAGCAAAAGTACCAACAGCTTCGGTAGCTGAAGCTTTGGTAGGAAGACTTCCAGGTGTGCAAGTTACAACTGCCGATGGTTCTCCAGGATCTGAAGTTATGATTAGAGTTCGCGGCGGCGGATCTATTACAGAAGATAATTCACCATTAATCTTGGTTGACGGATTTGAAGTTGCCAACTTAAATGATATTCCGCCAACAGATATCGAATCTGTAGAAGTTTTAAAAGATGCTGCTTCAACAGCTGTTTATGGAGCGAGAGGTGCAAATGGAGTAATTTTGGTTACTACAAAAGTCCCAAAGGCAGGAAAAGTTTCGGTAAACATTCATAATTACACACAAATAAAAACGCTTGCCAATCACCTTGATGTAATGGATCCGTATGAGTTCGTAATGATGCAGTATGAATACGAACGTCAGCGTAACTCAAATCCAACTGGATTTTATAACAATTACGGACGTGCCAATGAATTATACATTTATAAAGGCAACAAAGGAACAGACTGGCAGGACGAAATATTTGGAAGTAACCCAATTACCAGATATACCGATATAAACGTTAACGGAGGTAGTGAAAAAACGAAATTCAAATTCACATTTGTCAATCAAGAGCAGCCGGGAGCATTGATAGGAACTGGTATGCGCCAAAACTATCTGTATTTGATCTTGAATTCAAAATTAACAGACAATCTTACTTTCGAATATCAAACCCGTTTAACAAATCAAACTATAGACGGTTCTGGAACAGAAGGTGTTAGTTTGCTTCGAGCTTTACGCGAAGCGCCGACAGCAGGTTTAGAGGACTATATGACATTACCAGACGACAATACTTATTTTGATCCAGAAGATTATGAAATTCGTGCGCGTTTCAACCCAATAGAAGAATCAGAAAAGAATTACCGTGAACGAACTACGCGAACTTTTAATACTACTGGAGCATTAACCTGGACTATCAAAAAAGGTTTAACGCTGCGTTCTTCATTTGGTTACGAATACAAATACAGTGAAGACGGTCGTTTCTGGGGTACAGATACTGGTACAGCCAATGCCAATAACAATCTGCCTGTTGTATATTGGTCCATGACGCAGTCGCCGAGATGGCAGTTGAACAATGTTTTAAACTACGGATTCAAATTAAAGGAAAAACACGATTTTCAATTAATGGTTGGGCAGGAAATTAAAGATCAGGAAAGTTCTGCAAAATTTTACCGCACGCGTTATTTCCCAGAAGAAATCTCAGGTTCAAAAGCCTTAGATAATCTGGCATTAGGAACTCCTTTTGATAACGGTTCAATCGCAGGTTCTCCAAATAGAATTTCTTCCTTTTTTGGACGTGTAAATTACGGATTCGACGAAAGATATCTTTTTACGTTTACTGTTCGTACGGATGGTTCTACAAAGTTTGGACCTGATAATAGATGGGGAGTATTTCCTGCGGGAGCTTTTGCCTGGAGAGTTTCAAACGAAAGTTTTTTAAAAGACAGCAAAGTGGTTTCCAACTTAAAAGCTCGTGTAAGTTATGGAGCATCTGGAAATGACAGAATCAGCGGCGATTTATATGCGAAATATTACGGCGTATCTAGAGACCGTTCTGTAGGATGGGGAGAAGAAAATCATTATTACTATAATTTTTATAATGACAAATACCTAAACAATCCAAATGTAAAATGGGAGACAACTTATACCGCCAACTTAGGTCTTGATTTCGGTTTCTTTAACGAACGCCTTACAGGAAGTCTTGATTTTTATCACAATAAAGTAAAAGATTTATTAGTGCCGTCAGATATTGCTTCGGTATCTGGTTTTACAAAAATGATGACAAATGTCGGGCAGACTTCTAACAAAGGAATTGAGTTTGCAATTACAGGAAATGTTATCAGAAAAAAAGATTTTCAGCTTGATTTAACTTTTAATATCGGGCACAACAAAAACAAAATTGATAAGCTTTCAAGTGGAGAGCAAGAGTGGATTCTTAGTTCTGGCTGGGCAGGAACACAATTATTAAATGATGACGATTACCGTGCTTATGTTGGCGGTACAAAAGGTTTAATTTTTGGTTTTGAAAATGATGGCTTCTACACAATGGATGATTTCGAATCTTTTGATTCAGTTACAAGAACATGGAAATTGAAAGACGGTGTAGCAAACTCAAAAAATCTTTCGGGAGATCCGCGTCCTGGAAATGCTAAATTCAAAAAACTTACAGATGTTGATCCTTCAGATCCAAATACTTATGTAATTGGTGATAAAGACAGAAAAGTTATTGGAGATACTAATCCTAATTTCTCAGGAGGATTTGGTTTAAATGCAGTTTGGAAAAACTTTGATTTATCTGCATTCTTCAATTTCATGTCAGGTTTTGATGTGTATAATGCCAACAAAATCATGATGACTTCATGGTATCAAAACACACAAAATAATTTAGGGATGGAAGTAGGTTTGAATAACCGCTGGAGAAATTTTGATGACATGGGGAACGATCTTCGCTATTCACCAGAAATGCTGGCGAAACAAAACGAAAATGCTACAATGTGGAATCCGACCAGTATCGGACGTCCTATTGCAATGTCTTATGCCGTTGAAGATGGTTCGTTTCTTCGATTAAATAATCTGAGTATCGGATATACAATTCCAAAGCAAAACAGCAGTAAAGTAGGATTCAGCAGAATCAGACTTTATGTAACTGGAAGTAACTTATTTGTTTGGACAAATTATTCTGGATATGATCCTGAAGTAAACCTGGAAACAGGCCTAACACCAAATATTGATTACAATGCCTATCCAAGAACTCGTAACTACGCTTTTGGAGTGCAGCTGTCATTTTAATTAAACGAATTAAATCACAAAAAAATGAAAAAGATATTATTAAGTTTTCTGTTAATTTTTGCGCTGACTTTTACAGCCTGCGAAGATTATCTAGATGTACAGCCTGCAACAGGTTTTACTCAGGCAGAAGTTTTCAAATCAGAAAAAGACATACAATCTGCAGTTGCCGGCGTGTACACGCTTATGCTTACCGATGATGCTTATTCAAATCGTCTGGCCTTTGTTTTTAATATGAATACCGATGTCGAAATGTCGGGAGTTACAACCAATACAGTAAACGGAAACGGGTCGGATATTGCCTGTTTTGATCCAAAACCGTATTGGACAACCTTAAACTCGACATGGAGTGCGATGTATAAAATTATCAATACAGCAAATGATGTAATTGAAGGAATTGAAAGTTCAGAACTATATAATTCAGATCCTAAAACGCAGCCGTCAAATATTATGCATATGTATGGTGAAGTAAAAACACTTCGTGCGATGGTTTATTTAGACATGATTCGTATTTGGGGAGATGTTGTTTTTAGAACAAAATCCTCAACTGGAGACGAAAATTTTGCCGTGGGAGTTACCGATAGAAATACAATTCTTGAATTTTTAATCGACGATTTAAAATCGGTTGAACCTTTAATGAAAAATGCAAGTGAATTAGATTATGGAGTAGAACGCGCATCGAGAAGTTTCAATCAAAGTTTAATTGGTTTGCTGGCACTTACAAGAGGAGGATGGACACTTCGCCCTGACGAAAACAATCCTGCAAGTATTGGGCACATGGAAAGAGGTAAAAATTACGAGCAGTATTATGACATTGCCATTCAATATCTGGATAAAGTAATCCAAGGCAGACAGCACGATTTAAAATTGAGTTTCAAAGATTTTTGGGTAAAACAAAATAATTGGGAAACCCCAGTTAATGACGATGTGATATTTTCGCTGCCAATGCTAAAAAACTCATCTGGAGAATACGGCTATTTTGTGGGAGTTCCAATTATTGAAGGAAATCATCCATACGGAAGCGCATCAGGAAATTTAAGTTTATGCGGAGAATATCTTTATTCATTTGATAATAAAGATTTAAGAAGAGATATTACATGTGCACCATTATCATACGATCAAAACCTGAATCAGGTAATCCGTCTGGATTTAGCACGTTTAGCAGTAGGAAAATGGTCGAAATTATTTATGACAGATCCATTAGGAAGCACCAGCACAAAAGGAACAGGTATAAACTACGCATGGATGCGATTTGCAGATGTATTATTAATGTATGCAGAAGCTGTAAACGAACGTTTTGGTCCGCGCGAAGATGCCAAAGAATGTTTGAGACGAGTGCGACGCAGAGCTTTTTCACAGTCTAACTGGCAGGACAAAGTAGACAATTATGTACAAGCTAAATCATCTCCAGAGTTGTTTTTTAAAGCCATTATGGATGAGCGTAAATGGGAATTTGGAGGCGAAAGCAAACGTAAATTCGATCTAGCACGCTGGAATAAATTTAGTGAAGTTATTTACAATCAATATTATAAACTGCTTAACTGGGGACGCGTAGCAAATGGAGCTTATGTGCCGGGAATAGACCAAGTTCCAGGAAGTATTTATTATAAAAATATTCCAGATCCTGCAAACTCAGGCAGAACCATTTTAGATATTAAAGGTATTGATGAAATTCTACAAGCACGTCCAGCTGGTTATACAGAACTTCCGTTTGCGATAAGCTGGTATTCATTAAACAATGATACTGCAAGTTATGAACCTAGAAATGATATTAAATGGAGTTTTAGAGGTTTTATCAATTACAACAATGCTTCATCTGTATCTCCAAATGATCCATTACGTTATTTATGTCCTTATCCTTCCAAGGTAATTACAGATCATCGAGGAGCCATTCAAAATTTTTATGGTTTTAATTTTTAATCGAATAGTAGTATGAAAAATTTTAGAACATTAATTTATATTTTATCATTTATGGGCTTAATTGTCTGTGGAGAAATGCTAAAATCCTGCGATACAGATGAGTTTCGTTATAAACCTGTCGAAGACTTATTCCAGCCAAAATTCGTGCTTCCTGCTCCATTAGTAAAAAGCAATTCAATAGCTGTGGTGTGGTACAAAGTTAATGATGCAGCGTCTTATACGGTAGAACTTCATTTGGATAACTATTATAAAAGTTTGTACAAATCGTATACC
The DNA here is from genome assembly GCF_030818825.1 of Flavobacterium sp. SORGH_AS_0622. Taxonomy (NCBI): domain Bacteria; kingdom Pseudomonadati; phylum Bacteroidota; class Flavobacteriia; order Flavobacteriales; family Flavobacteriaceae; genus Flavobacterium; species Flavobacterium sp. SORGH_AS_0622. The sequence continues at coordinate 3,415,242 of NZ_JAUTAX010000001.1, read as the reverse complement.
ATTACAGATACACAAATTTTGATGGACGACATTCCTTATAAAACCCAGTTTTATATTAGAGTAAGATCGAATCACGTTAACGGAGATCATAATTCACAATGGGCTTACACAAGTGCTCTGACAGAAGACCGTCCGCCATTCGATCCTATTTTACAGCCAGTCGAAAGAGTGAATATTACCGAAACAAATGTAACTGTAACATGGGCAGTTTCTGCTGGAAATCCAGTAGACAGTATATCGGTTCAGCCAGCTCAGTCTGCAGAACTTCCTGCTATCGGGCGTAAATTAACTTCTGATGAAATGAGTAAAGGAGAAGCAAAGGTTGAAGGATTAGAAAAAAACACTTTGTATAACGTTAATATTTTTGATAACAATAAACCAAGACGTTATGATAAACCTTATAATCAGGTTTCTTTCCGTTCTGCGGGACCGTCAGCTTCTACTATTATTGTAACAAAAGGAATGGATTTAGATGCATTGCTGCGAACTAACAACGACGATCCAACAGTTCCAGAAGGAACAGAATATTTCCTTGAAGCAGGTTCATTATTCAAAATTACTCCGTTTACCATATCAAAAGGATTTAAGCTGACAGGAGGAACACAAGGAGAACGCCCACAGATTGAAATGAACGGAAACTGGAATATTGCAGAAGGATCATACTTATCATCTCTGGCTTTTGAAAATATTCGTTTTTACCAAACTATAGATGCCAGCTATTTCTTTAATAGTGGAACTTCTTGGACAGTAGAGTCTATCACATTCTACAACTGTGTTTTCAACTATTTCAAAAGAGGCTTCTGGAGACATCAAGGAAACGGAAAATACAAAGAAATCGGAAACTTTGATATGAGCTATTGTACGTTTGATCAAGTTGGAGGACACACAGGACCTTACGGTACATTTGCTTTTGGTTCTGCTGGAGCTGACAATGTAAAAAGAGCAGTTTTCTCAAATTGTACTTTTATGAGAGATTACTATCAAACAACAGATAAAAATAGAAACTTTAAAAACCTATTCGATTATGGAACATCTGCATATCCAATTCATTTGGAATATCAAAATGTTACCATTTACGATTATGCTTACAACAGATCATTAATCAATATACCATCTGCAGTAGGATCAACATTAATCTTTAAAAATGTGTTACTGGCCTCTGCCTGCGGTAAAGTGATTCAGGCAATTGCGGCCAACACACCTACGACATACGGCAATAATTACACCACAACAGATTATCTGCTTGGTGCCGCTGGAATACAAGGAACAGATTTAGGCATTAGTGCACAAAATTTATTTGTCGATCCAGCAAACGGAAATTTAATGATTAAAGACTCTAATTCTCCAATTGTAACCAACAAAGTAGGAGATACGAGATGGCTCCCATAAGTTTTTGTTAATTAAGTAAGTGGTTTCAGTACTGAGGAAGTATCCTTGTGGTTGAGGATACTTCTATGTACTGTTCGATGCTGATTAACCTAAACGAATCAATGAATTATATCAAAAACAATTAAAAAATGAAATTCAAACAATTACTGCTTTCCCTTGGATTATTATGTTATTTGGGAGTAAAAGCTCAAGGCTGGAATGCCGATTTAGGAAACGGAAAATATAAGAACCCTATTTTACACGTAGATTACTCGGATCCCGATGTATGTGCAGGTAAAGAGGGGTATTATATGACCGCATCCAGTTTTAATAGTATTCCCGGGCTTCCTATTCTTCATTCCAAAGACTTGGTAAATTGGCAGTTGGTTGGATATGCATTACAAAATCAATTTCCTATTGAGCATTATCGCACCGTTCGTCATGGTGATGGCGTTTGGGCTCCCTCTATTCGTTACCACAATGGAGAATATTTCATCTATTGGGGAGATCCAGATTTCGGAATTTACATGGTCAAAACCAAAAATCCAGAAGGTGTTTGGGAAGAACCAGTTTTAGTCAAAGAAGCAAAAGGAATTATCGACACATGTCCGTTTTGGGATGAAGATGGAAAAGCTTATTTGTCATATGCTTTTGCAGGAAGCCGTGCCAATGTAAAAACAGTTTTAATGCTGTCTGAACTTACGTCAGATGGCACTAAACTAATTGGCAATGCCGCAATGGTTTTTGATGGACACAATGGCCACACAACAGTTGAAGGTTCTAAAATGTACAAACGCGATGGTTATTATTGGATTATGGCTCCTGCTGGAGGTGTAAAACCTGGATGGCAATTGGCAATGCGCTCTAAAAATGTTTGGGGTCCTTATGAGTCTAAAATAGTTTTGCATCAAGGAAATACTGTAATGAATGGACCACATCAGGGAGGTTATGTAGAAACGCCAAATGGTGATGGATGGTTCATACATTTTCAAGATCGTTGGGCATATGGACGTGTAGTCAATTTACAGCCTGTTACTTGGAAAGATAACTGGCCGATTATGGGAATAGATTCTAATAAAGATGGTATTGGCGAACCGGTTTTAGAATGGACAAAACCAAATGTAGGCAAAAACTATCCTGCAACTCCCTTGGTTTCTTCTGATGAATTTGATGGACATCAACTTGGATTACAATGGCAGTGGCAGGCCAATCAAGACCCGGCTAAACATTGGGGATGGTCGTCTGCAAATCTAGGATTTATGCGTTTAAACTGCATTCCGCGCGATGAAAATACCAAAACAATGTGGATGTCGCCCAACCTTTTACTGCAAAAATTCCCTGGCGATAATTTTACAGCAACTGCAAAACTGACTTTCGAGAACAATCCAGAAGCAGGAGTAAGCAGTTCTGGTTTAATTGTATTTGGTGAAGACTATTCTTATATCGCAATCGAACAGGATAAAACAGGAAATTCTGAATCTGGTGCAGCGCACAATGAAAAATGCGAGAACTGCCAAAGAAGGTGAAAAAGATATTGCCTCAGTTTTGATAAATAAAAAAGAAGTACAGCTTCGCGCTAAAGTGGAGATGATTCAGAACAAAGAACCGTTTGATGCCAGAGTTACTTTTTATTACAGTATCGATGGAAAGAATTTCAAAAAATTAGGTGATTCTTTTAAACCTGTTGCAGGACGATGGGTCGGCGCAAAAATTGGTCTATTTGCCGCAGGAACAAAAGCGGTAAACGACAGCAGTTATGCCGATTATGACTGGTTTAGAGTAGAAGGTAATTAAGAAGTTATGAAAGAAAAAATGAAATATTATGCATTCTTTTTGATTGTTTGTCCTCTAATATCCTTTGGACAATTAAAATCAAAAGAAAAATCTGGAATAACGCCAATCGAGTGGGCAAAGAAAATGGCCGATTCTGACCAAAAACGTGTTCCGAATCCTGTATTTCTTGATGGTGTAAAATTTCCAAAATGGAATTACACCAATGGTTTGGTCACACTTGCTAATCAGAAATTATATGATTATACGAAAGAACAAAAATATTACGATTACGGACTTTCATACGCAGAACAGCTTATTGATAAAGAAGGTAAAATTGGCGGTGGTTACGAGCTTGAAAAATACAGTCTAGATTTAGTGAATTCTGGAAAACTTCTTTTTGAAATTTACAAGAAAACGAATGATACGAGATATAAAATCGCAATGGATGTGCTTCACAAACAATTAGAAACGCATCCAAGAACTTCTGATGGCGGTTATTGGCACAAAAAAAGTTACCCGTGGCAAATGTGGCTCGATGGTGTTTACATGGCAGATCCTTTTGCTGCTCAATATGGATTTGTTTTTAATGATCCAAAAGCAATTGATGATGCCATTCTACAGGCAGAACTTATTCAAAAACACACTTTTGATTCCAAAACAGGTTTGAATTTTCACGGTTATGATGAGAAACGAGTTCAGTTTTGGGCAGATAAAAATACTGGAACTTCTGCGCATGTCTGGGGGCGTGCACAAGGCTGGTATTGTATGGCATTGGTAGACATATTAGATTTTGTTCCAGAGAATCATCCCAAAAGAAAAAATTTAATAGAAATTCTTCAAAAGGTATATGAAGCTGTTCTAAAAGCACAGGATTCTAAAACAGGCGTGTGGTGGCAGGTCATGGATCAGCCGGGACGAAAAGGTAATTATTTGGAATCTACCTGCTCAACAATGTTTGTGTATTCTTTTGCGAAAGCCTATAACAAAGGTTATGTCGGAGAAAAATTCCTTAAATCGGCGCAAAAAGGTTACAAAGGAATTCTAAAAGAGTTTATAAAAGAAAATCCAGACGGAACAATATCGATTACCAAATGCTGTGCTGTTGCCGGATTAGGAGGAAAAAATCCTCAAGATCGTGACGGTTCATTCGAATACTATATTTCGGAACCCATAAGAGATGATGATGCAAAAGCTGTCGGTCCGTTTATAATGGCTGGAATTGAACTGCAAATGTTTTCAGACAAAAAAAATAAGACATCAAATTACAATTGATTATGATAAAAATTAAAACAACTATTATTATTGCAGCAGCAGTATTTACGGCAATTTCATGTAGCAATAATAAAGGAATTACGGCTAAAAATGCATCTTCAGAAAAAAGAAATGTTTCCAAAATTGAACTTCCGTTTAAAATGCCCGAGATACAAATTCCGAAGTTTAAAACCGATACTTTGAACATTGTTGATTTTGGGGCAGTTCCAAACACCGAAGAACTTTGTACTACGGCTATAAATAATGCCATCAGCAAATGTTCTGAGTCAGGCGGGGGCGTTGTCGTTATTCCGCAAGGTTTATGGACAACAGGCCCTATAAAACTGAAAAGCAATGTAAACCTTCATACCCAAAATGGCGCTTTTATTTCTTTTACAAGCGATTTAAAACAATATAAGCTGATAGAGTCTTATTTTGAAGGAAGTAAAGTAATTCGATGCGAATCGCCTATTATGGGTGTTGACCTAGAAAATATTGCGATTACAGGCCAAGGTATTTTTGATGGAAATGGTGCTGTATGGAGGCCTGTCAAAATGGGTAAAATGACCAGTAATCAATGGAATGAATTGGTTAATTCTGGAGGTGTTTTGTCTAAAGACGGCAAAATTTGGTATCCGTCACAAGGAGCTTATATTGGAAACGAAGAAAGAAATAAACTTCCAAGTAAGCCTACTATAGAAAATATGGAGCCTTATAAACAAGCGCTTCGTCCAGTTATGGTAAGTCTGGTAAATTGCAAAAAGCTGCTTTTGGATGGAGTGACTTTTCAAAACTCTCCTGCTTGGAACGTAAATCCGTTAATGTGTGAACATCTTACTTTACGCAATTTAACGATTCGCAATCCTTGGTATTCTCAAAATGGCGATGGCCTGGATTTAGAATCCTGCCGAATCGGATCGGTAACCAACTGCCGTTTTGATGTTGGTGACGATGCGATTTGTATCAAATCCGGAAAAGATAAAGAAGGAAGGGACAGAGGAAAACCAACAGAATTATTTGTAATAACAGATTGTGTCGTTTATCATGCACACGGTGGTTTTACTATTGGAAGTGAAATGTCTGGAGATGTTAGAAATATATTCGTTAAAAACCTCACATTCAATGGTACAGACTGCGGACTTCGTTTTAAGTCAGTTAGAGGTAGAGGCGGAGTGGTTGAAAATATTTGGATGGAAGACATCAGAATGAATAATATTCCGACTGATGCCATCAATTTTAATTTGTACTATTTCGGAAAATCACTCTCAGAAGATAAAGATACAGGAGAAGTAACAGTAGCAAAAGAACCAATCTCAGAAGAAACTCCTGCATTCAAAAATATGTATTTTAAAAACATCTATGTAAACGGAGCTTCTCAGGCTTTGAAAATTATGGGAATTCCCGAAATGCCAGTTACTAATATCGAATTTGAAAATATGATCATTCGTTCAGATGTAGGTATTCAGATGAATTACGCAAGCAAAATTGCTTTTAAAAATCTTGATTTAAGATTAGACAAACCAGGAATTGCAGTAAGTTTTTCTAATAGCCAGAATGTGAGTTTGGATGGCTTGAAATCTACTGGAGAAAATCAGATGTTTTGGGTGGGCGGTTTAGAAACAAAAGATATTTCATTAAAAACTAACGGAAAGAAAATGGTTATGAATAAAGATCTAAAAGTTCTAGAGTCGATTAAAGGAGAAGTGAAAGTTGTGGATTAAAACAGAAAACAAAATGATACTATTCAGATATTTAGCAGTCTCGATTTTCTTTATGAATGTTTCATTTGCAAATTATGCTATAAGAACTCAAGCTCCAAAAGAACTCAAATCGTACGATATTGTTGTAGATGCCAATGGCACTGGGAATTTTACAACAGTTCAGGCTGCCTTGAATTCGGTTGCATTATTAAAAACAACCGAAACTACTATTTTCATTAAAAACGGTGTTTACAAAGAAAAACTAGAAGTAGTTTTAGACCAAAACAATATTACTTTAATAGGCGAAAGCAAGGAAAAAGTAATTCTTACTTATGATGATTATGCTTCCAAATCGAATGGTGCAGGCGGAACAATTGGAACTTCTGGATCTGCCAGTTTTATAATTACAGCAAACGATTTTAAAGCACGAAATATAACTTTCGAAAATTCATCTGGACCAGTAGGACAAGCTGTAGCAGTGAGAATTGACGGCGATCGAATTATTTTTGAAAATTGCAGATTTTTAGGTTTCCAAGATACACTTTATCCGCGTGCAGATACCAGCAGACAATACTATAAAAATTGTTATATCGAAGGAACAACCGATTTTATTTTTGGAGGTTCGACAGCTGTTTTTGATCAATGTGAAATCTTTGCCAAGAAAGGCGGTTCATACATAACTGCAGCCAATACGCCTCAATCTAATCCGTATGGATTCGTATTTCTGAATTGCAAGTTGACTACAAATTCGGGAAACAGTACTTATTATTTAGGAAGACCTTGGCGCAATTATGCCCGAACTGTTTTTCTAAAATGCGAAATGGGACCGCACATTAAGCCAGAAGGATGGCACAACTGGGGTAAACCAGAAGCCGAAAAGACCACTTTTTATGCCGAATATTTGTCTACAGAGACAGGAGGAAATACAAACTCCCGCGTAAAATGGTCTCATGTATTATCAGCCGAAGAATTTAAAAAAGATTATTCGATGAAAGCTGTTTTGAGAGATTGGAAACCAGCAATTAAATAATTCATTTTTTAATCATATAAATCATAATAAGTTAAAGATATGGACAATGAATTTTCAAAATAAAAATCTTAGCGCAGTAATTATTGGGGTTTGTATGATTTTCTTTCAAAACATAAACGCTCAGTATTTAAAAGGCATTACAAATGTCAAGGATACTTCGTTTACCAATGCAAGTGCTTTTAAGAAAACGCTTAAATATTTTCCGCAAACGACGAGAGTTCCAGAACTGCATTTTAATAATGTGATGCAGAAAACAGATATAACTTATTGCAGTTACGGAAAACGTAAAATGAAATCGGATGTTTTTTATGATAAAAATGCCCAGAAAAAACAAACCGCAATTATCATTATTCATGGCGGAGGCTGGCGTTCTGGAAGCAGACAGCAGCATCATCAAATGGCACAAAAACTCGCAAGCCTGGGATATGTGTGTTTTACCCCAGAATACCGACTTTCTACAGAAGCGCTTTTTCCCGCAGCAATTTACGATCTCAAAGCATGCATTCGCTGGGTAAGAGAAAATGCAGTAAAGTACAACATCAACCCAGATCAAATAACTGCTCTCGGATTTTCGGCGGGAGGCGAATTGGCCGCTTTTATGGGCACGACAGCAAATATGCCGCTTTTTGAAGGTGTAGTAACCCATTCAAATTCAAAATCTCAGGTTAATGCTGTGGTGAGTATCGATGGCACTCTTTCATTTGTACATTCTGAAAGCAGTGAAGGAGATGATAGTAAAAATATTTCGGCAGGAACCTATTGGCTTGGTTATTCCAGAAAAGACAGTCCTAAACTTTGGGAAGCTGCTTCTCCTCTCAGTTATGTAAATGCATCAACACCGCCAACATTATTTATCAATAGTTCAATCGCAAGAATGCACGCAGGAAGAGACGATTACAGAAAGGTTTTGAATGAAAACGGAATCTATTCTGAAGTTCATGAATTTGAAAATTCTCCTCATTCATTTTGTCTTTTTAATCCGTGGTTTGAGCCTACAATTCAATACATCGACAATTTTTTAACTAAAATATTTAGCACATAATATGAAAACAAAATTTGTAATTCCACTAGTAAGCATGACTCTAGCAGTCTTAATAATGGCTTTTACCAGATCAAAAGCGGTAACCACAGTTTATTTAATCGGCGATTCGACAGTAGCGGATTATGCCAATAATTACGAAGAAGGAAAAGATTACATGAAAGTCAGATATCCAGTTACAGGCTGGGGACAAGTATTTCAGCAATTTTTAGTCAAAGACAGCTTAAAAAAGATCGATAAATTAATCAAAACAGACAGCGCGTTTGTAGATGACAGGGCGAGAGGCGGCCGAAGCACTCGTACTTTTTTTCAGGAAGGCAGATGGCGCTCTGTTTATGAAAATCTCAAAAAAGGAGATTTGGTTTTAATGCAGTTTGGTCATAACGATGCAGCTGAAGACAAACCAGAACGCTATGTTAATCTTGAAGGATATAAAGAATTCTTAAGGCTTTTTATTGAACAAACAAGAGCAAAAGGAGCCAAACCAATTTTGATAACTCCCGTAGCCAGAAATTTTCCGTGGAAGGAAGGTAAACTGCAGAATATTCATGGTTTATATCCTGACGCTGTAAAAGAAATTGCAAAAGAAAAGAATGTAATGATTATCGATTTAAACCAAAAATCAATGGACTTTTTTACAAAAAAAGGACAGCCTTATGTGAGTGAAAACTATTTTATGAATTTACCTGCAGGATTATATGAAGCTTATCCGAATGGTCAAAAAGACAATACACACTTTCAAACCAAAGGTGCTGTAGAAGTAGCAAGACTTGTTTTTGAAGGAATGAAAGAATTCAATTAAAATTTTTATAAACCGTCAAAAGAGTGTGAAGAAGAATAAAAACTCTTTTGACAAACTATTACTAACTAAAACCAAAAACCAAATGAAAAAACAATTTATTCACCTATTCCTCATACTGTTTACAGTAATGGGGTTCTCTCAGACCATTGAGAGAATTGAAGCCGAAACTTTTAATCAGGCTTCGGGAGCGAGGGCAGAAACCAATGCTTCTCTTTCGGGAGGAGGAAACGTAGGTTACATTAAAAATAATACGTGGATTAAATTTAATGCCGTCCAGTTTACCGAATTTGTAACTCGTTTTGATATCGTCGCCGCGGGTTCGGCAGGAGGTAATATCGAATTGAGGTTAGGATCAGCAACAGGAACTTTAATAGGAACCGCTGTTGTCTCTGGAAGTACTGGATTTTCTGATTATAAAAAGTTCTCTACCACCATTACGCCAACCACAGGTACATACGATTTGTATCTGGTTTTTACTGGATTAGGAACGGGATATTTATTCAATTTAGATTACTTTGAAAAAATAACCGAAAATTCTAATGCGGTTACTTATAAACTAACCACGAGCGTTAATCCAGCTTCATCAGGAACTGTTGTCACTAATCCTGGAGGAAGCACATTTGCAAAAGGAACCGAATTAAAATTAACTGCCAATAAAAACTTTGGATATAATTTTAAACAATGGATAGATGATAAAGGCGCTGTAGTTTCAACAGCAAATCCTTTAACTTATACCATTAATGACAATACAACTCTTATTGCAGAGTACGAAAAAATTGCAACTTATAACCTGACTGTTAATGTTAATGGAGCATTCGGATTAGGAGATTATTCTATTGCTCCAGCCGGAAAAGACGGTGCATTTTCGGTGTACGAAAAAGGAACAAATGTTACCATTACAGCTGTTGAAAATGATATTATTAAATTCAGCAATTGGTCTGATGGTTCTACTTCGCTAAGTACTTCTGTGGTTATGGATCAAAACCAAACAGTTACAGGAACTTATGCCAATCAAAATTTTATTGCGGGATGGACATTCAAAAATGACCAATATGCTAATCCGAGAGTAGCAGAACTTTATTCTAAAATAGAAAATAAACCTCAATTATTTGCTTACAATGTTGCCGACAATGTGTTTGCACCTAATGTAAGACTTCAAAACAGAGGCGGAAAAAATGGGGTTTGCGTCTGGAATACAGAGCGAGGAAATTTCTATTATTTTATGACAACGCTTTCTACAGTTGGTTATAAAAATATTAATGTTGCCTCAGGACTGCTTGGCTATTATTATGGAGCTGATGAATGGACTTTTCAATATTCATTAGACGGCGTAAATTTTGTTAATGTTTCGGCATTAACGACCATCAATACTAATACAATTACTTCTATTGGAGGAATTCTTCCTGCTGAAGCAGAAGGTAAAGAAAAAATATACCTGAGATGGTTTCCAAATATTAACGGACCCAAACACGGATCTGCTGTAGATGTAACGGCTACGATTTTATCTAATGTGATGATTAAAGCCGATGAGGTTTTGGTTACAGATACAAACGCACCTATTCTCGAATCTTCGTTTCCAGCAGAAGCGTCATTAGCTGTTGGAGCAAATGGAAATATCATTCTGAACTTTAATGAACAAGTTCAATTAGGTTCTGGACAAGCAGTTTTAAACGGAAAAAATCTAACTGCCGAATTCGTAAATAAAACGGTAAAATTTAGTTATTTCGGATTAGAATATAATAAACAATATACTTTTAGTATACCTGCAGGATTTGTAAAAGACCTTTCCGGTAATAATGGTGACGCGATTAGTTTATCGTTTAAAACAATGGACAAACCAATTCCAGTTAAACGAAAATTTGATTTAATTGTCGATGCTGATGCGACTACAGAACAGCTGGCTTCTGGAAAATATGTAAAAACCATAGCCGAAGCATTTAACGCAGCGCCTAATAATTCTGCATCGAGATTTTTGGTTTTAATTACCAACGGAACCTATAATTTGGGTGGAGATGGTACAAATCCGCAGGATATTGTATTGAAACTTCCATCAGGAAAAAACAATGTTTCTTTGGTTGCACAATCCAAAGACAAAGTAATCCTTCAGGGAAATCCAGGTCAGGGAATTAAAAATGCCGTTCTCTCTATCGAAGCCAATGATTTATACATGGAAAATATTACGATAGAACACAAAGACGGAATTATAAATTCTGGACAAAAACCTGCACTAAATCCCGCAGGAGATCGAAATGTTTATAACGGAATTAGATTAAGAAGTAAACAAGATACGCAGGTAACAGGCGGAAAAAGAAGTTTTTATTATAAATCAACAATCGAAGGAGATGTCGATTTTATCTGCGGAGGAGGAACACATTGGTTTGAAGAATGTAAATTGGTTTCTGTTGCACCCGGTTATATCGTAGCACCAAACCACGATGCAGCTACACAATATGGTTATATCTTTAATAATAATACCATTACCGCTTCAGGCAGTTATTATTTAGGGCGTCCGTGGCAGAACGCACCAAGAGCAGTTTATCTCAATACCAAAATGATAAATGAACCCAATGTACTTGGATGGGCAAATATGGGAACTTATCCGGCACTTTTTGCAGAATACAATAGTGTAAACGGAAACGGAATTGCCGTTAATACTGATAATAGAACCAATACATTTACAGTAAACGGCATTTCGCAGACAGGAAATTATAATCCAGTTTTGACAAAAGCTCAAGCAGATGAATTCACAATCGAAAATGTGCTGAGTGGTACAGATAAATGGGATCCGCGCAGAGTTGTAGAACAAGTTACAAAACCAGCCAATCTTATTGCTGCTGAAAATAACACTTTAAAATGGGATGAAAATCAATATGCAATATGTTATGTTGTGAGTAAAGACGGAAAGATTTTAGCCATTACGACTGAAGCAAGTTACGTAGAAACTTCTAAAACAGCAGGTACTTATGCTTATACCATACAAGCTGCAAATGAATATGGCGGATTAAGTGATGTAAGCACTATCAATATGACAATTGGCGGAGCTGTTAAATCATCTATTGTCTATTTAAATTCGATTGATGGTACTGCTATATCAGGTTTAACACCAATAGAATATACTGAAGGTACAGCCCTAACACTGCCAGTTCCAACTTTAAAAGGTTACACTTTTTTCGGATGGTCAGCTTCGGCTTCAGTACCCAATTCTTTAAAAGAAATTGCAGCGACTGTAACAGGAAATCAAACATTATACGCTTTTTGGGGAACAGCAGGAAACAACAAACCTGACGAAGTAACTCCGCCAACAAATTTTGATTATGAATTTACAGCAGCAGTAAATAAAAGCTGGGATAATGCAGCAAATTTCAGTCCAGCTGAAATGCCTACTGCGGGTAAAACTGTTTCAAGCACAAAAGAAATAGAAACAACAGCTACTGTTTTTCCAGCTGATATTATTTTTTCTGGCGCTGGTACACTTCGATTAAGAGGTGCTCATAAAGCTACAGGAAATTTAATTTTTAAAGACGGAACACGCGTATACTATAATACAAGCGGTGCAGGAATGACATTAGAAGCTCCAATAGTAGTCTCTGGAAACGTGAAATTTGAAATGATTTCCGGAATAGCCAATCAAACCATAATGACTCTAAGCGGACCAATTTCTGGAAGTGGAAATATTATTCCGATGAATACGGGTCAAGGCGTTATTGCCAATACAGGTATTTTACTTTTAAAAGGAGACAACAGCGAATTTATCGGAACTTGGGATTTAACTCAAAAAAGTACAAAATTCCCAGCATTAAATTATCCAACTGCAATTGATGGAGCATCTGCAAATGCTTTTGGTTCTGGAACAATAAACGTTGGTCAGGATAATTACGTAATTTTTAGTCATGAACGCGCCGCAGGGTCAAACTTAAATTTGAATATAACGGCTAATGGAAAAGCGGTATTAAATACTGTTTTGAATGTTCAAAAGCTTACTATAAATGGAGTAGATTTTAAAGAAGGACTTTATGACAAAATCACAAATCCTGAGTTTTTTACAGGAGAAGGAAAGATTGAAGTTAAAAAAGAAAGTACTGGAGGAGGCACAGAAACTGTTCCAGCATTTCCAGGAGCAGAAGGTTACGGTAAATACGTAACAGGAGGCCGCGGCGGAAAACTAATTTATGTAACCAATTTAAATGATTCGGGAGCAGGTTCTCTTCGTGATGCCATAAATCAGGCAGGTCCTAGAATTGTTGTTTTTAAAGTTTCGGGAAATATCGAATTGAAAAGTGAATTAAATATTACAGATAATATCACTATTGCGGGACAAACAGCGCCAGGCGGTGGTATTACGATAAAAGATTACAATGTTAAAGTAAGAGGAAATAATGTAATTCTTCGTTATTTACGTTTTAGAATGGGAGATACTCATGATGTAGAAAATGATGCATTAGGCGGACGTTTCCAAAAAAATATTATTGTAGATCACTGTTCGATGAGCTGGTCAACAGACGAATGTGTCTCTTTTTACCAAAATGAAAACTTTACGCTTCAATGGTGTATCATTTCCGAAAGTCTACGTAATTCAGTTCATGCCAAAGGAGCTCACGGTTACGGTGGTGTTTGGGGAGGTAAAAATGCTTCTTTTCACCATAATTTATTAGCGCATCATGACAGCCGTAATCCAAGGTTGGGAGAATATGCTAACGATATTTTTGCAAAAACCGATTTAGTTGATATTCGTAACAACGTCATATACAACTGGGGAGGAAACAGTTGTTACGGCGGAGACGCTATGAATGTGAATCTGGTTAATAATTACTGGAAACCAGGCCCTGGAACTTCTAATTCTACTAAAGAACGTATTTTATCAACGGGAAGAAGTTTAGATGCCACTTCTCCATTATATGGAATCTGGGGTAAATATTATGTAGATGGTAACTATGTTGTCGGGTCTCCAAGAACTACTCAGGATAACTGGACTTATGGTGTTTACAGTCAGTTTCATAGCAGCCAGCTGCCAGTAAGTGATGCTGATAAAGAAGAAGTTAAAATTGAAGCCCCGCATCCTTTTGGCGAAATTACGACACACAGTGCGACAAAAGCTTATGAATTGGTTTTAGAAAATGCAGGTGCCAATTTATACAGAGATGCTGTAGATAAAAGAGCAGTAGATGATACTCGCTCTGGAACTGCAAGTGTTATGAATGGCGGTAACGGAAGTACAAACGGTTATATCGATACGCCATCAGCAGCTGGCGGATGGCCGGTTCTTCCTACTGGCGAAGCACCTTTAGATACAGACGGAGACGGTATGCCGGATAAATGGGAAACAGAAAAAGGATTGAATCCTGCAAGTGCTGCCGATGGTAATTTAAAAACAGTTGATGGCATTTATACCAATATTGAAGTTTACATCAACAGCCTTGTGTATAGTATTACGTCAACTCAAAACGGAAGTTTAGATGTTTATGTAAATCCGCAAAATTTTGTTGAGAAATATAATGCAGCAGAAGATGGTACAAAGTTTATTATGGCTGGCGGTACGTACACAGCCAGTACTCCGCTAGCGGTGAAAAATCATAAATATACATTTGTTCCAGATGAAGGTGCAAAACCTGTTTTTGCTGGATCTTTTTATTCAGAAAATCCAGAAATCTTCTCCGGAAGTTTCAGTTTCAATGGTGTAGATTTTGATTTCACAAATGCTGATTCTAATGTAATGCAGTTTAAAAAAGGAGCAGGTTTGTCTAATTTTGAAATTAAAAACGCTTCGATAAAAGGAATCAAACAAAGTTTATTAATAACAGAAGGAGCTAGCGACCATCCAATTTCAAAAATTGCTTTAGATAATTGTTTAATTGACGGAAGCAGCGCTCAGGGAGGTAATTTTATTCAGCCAGATTCAAATATAGTAAATTCGGTTTCGATTAAAAACTCGACCATTTTCAATTATTCAAAAGGAAACAACTTTATAATTCTTCAGAAAAAAGATAATGTAAACGAGCCAATAAATGTAACGATCGAAAATAATACAATTTATAATGCCTGCAGTCAGGAAGGAAATGGTTTTGTATTTATAGATAATCAATACAGTAAAACATCAACTTTCACCTTCAAGAATAATATTATGCAGGACGAACGTGAAAATCCGAAAGCGATTTATATGTTCTATTCTAACAATGTCAATGGCGCAGGAACGGCAGTTTTAGACAACAATCTTTTTACAGGAGTATCTGCTCAATCAACAAAAGGAACTATTGCCGTTACAGAAACCAATGTTAAAACATTGACAGGTTTAGGTATGACAGCACTTTCATATCCTAATCCACTACAGGGAAATTTTAGTTTTTCTAAAAATTCTCCATTAGCAGCAGCAGGTATCGGCGGCGGAGCTTTGGGAGATCCGAGATGGTTAAAAGCAGATTCTAAATTTTCACCAATAAATTATCTGAATTCTATCGATGGAAAACCCATAACCCTTTCACCAGCTGAATTTATGGAAGGATCAGTTACCAATTTAGGAACACCAAAATTAGAAGGATATACTTTTTTTGGCTGGTCAAGTACAGCGACTTCGCCTGGATTAATTAAAAGTATTCCGGCTACAGCAACAGGAAATCAGGTGTTTTATGCTTTTTGGGGCGAAGGCGGAAACAACAAACCCGACGCAAAACCAGTTGTAAAATCTGCAATTTCTTATATGAATTCAATTGACGGTAAAGCTTTAACGGGTTTAACTCCCCTAGAATATACTGAGGGTACATTGTTAACGCTGCCCGTTCCAGTTTTAAAAGGGTACACATTTTTCGGATGGTCGGCTTCTGCCACAGTGCCTAATTCTTTAAAAGAAATTGCAGTTACTGCAACAGGAAACCAAGTTTTATATGCTTTTTGGGGAGCAGGAGGTAATAACAAAGCCGATGAGGTTGTGCCGCCTACTTTCTATAATATCTCTTATATGAACTTACCATCAGGAACAGTTAATCCTAATAAAGCAAGCGTAGAAACAGGAACTGTTTATAAACTTGAAGAGGCTTCTTGCGTAGGTTATCGTTTTTTAGGATGGTATTCTGACAGCGCTTACGGAAAAGAAATAAGTGGATTTGACAGTAAACAGAAAGAAAACTTTACGCTTTACGGACGATGGAAAAAGTTAGGAGATTTTTATGCATTCCCAACAGTTGCAACTGGTAAAATTACCTTGAAATCCAGCATTGATTATGACAGCGTAGTAATTTTTAGTATGAACGGACTTCTAATAAAACAATTGGATACAGCAGGTTTTGAAACAGATATTTCTATATCAGATCTTGCATCAGGAAGTTATTTCATCAAAAGCCTAAAAACAGGACTATCTACTAGAATCATAGTTAAATAAGTTTGAAATCAGGGACAGGAATTTGATTTACTTTCCCTGATTATGAAAACGAATTATTAGTATAAAAAATTTAATCATAAAGATATGAGTAACAGTATCAAATTATTAGCGCTGGTTTTCATAACATTATTTTCCTCCTGTTCCCAGGATGATGAGGAAAACTCCAATGGAAATGTAAATCAAGGTTTTTTAAAAATAGGGAATCAAAGTGTCGAGTTATCGCAGGGTTATCTTGAAAATTTCGGCGTTCGAGGAAATGCATATAACATTGATTTTTCATTAAAATCAAAGTCGATTTCTGGAGAAGAGAAGGGGGCAGTAGTTTATTTTGAATTGTTTTCTTCCCTTCAAAATAATTTATCAAAAGGAGATTATGCCTTTGGCGGTTATTCAGAAGCAACTGCTTATACTTTTACAAAATGGGGACAATCTTTGATCGGTAAAAATATTAATTCTGAAAAAGGAGGAATGTCGGTTAAAAATGGTATCAGTATTAGACCATCAGGCGGGACTTTTAAAGTGATAGAAAATGGCCAGTTGTATAAAGTTATTTTTACAGGAAAAGGTACTGCCAGTTATTATAAAGATGGAGTACTGACTTCGAGTGAGAATGATGTGAGTTTTAGTATGCAATATCAAGGCGATGTAAAACGCTCTGAAGGAAAAACTTTTACAGCCAAAAAAGCATTTTCAGAAGAACGATTAGAAAAAAATCATGCGGTTATTTTTAATTAAAAAAGTTTCTAAGAACAGAAAGCATTAATTAGAATTGCTTGATTGCATTCTAATCGAATTTAAAAACAGAAATTGGTCCAAAAGATCATTTTCTGTTTTGTTGTTTTAGAATATTTCTGATTTTAATTGTAAGTGAAAATCTGAAATTTTTCATTAGAAAAAGAGACAGGTAAAATCGCTTTTTTCGCATAATGGAATCATCAATAAAAGGTGATGTAAGAAAAGGATTCTTATAAAACTATGCATCCTTTTGTAACCGAATCATCTTTTAGTTTTTAACACAAAAAATGTTTAATATTGCTTTTTTGATTCTCAACCCTTCCCATAAATGCCTGTTTATAGCGAATATGCTGATCATATTTTAGTTGATCTTCTTAAAGAAGATGATCAGCTAGCGTATACAGAAATTTTTGAAAGGTATTCGAAACTTTTACTGAATCATGCCTATAAAATACTTGAAAATCAAGATGAGGCCAATGACGTTGTTCAAGAGGTTTTTCTTTCGATCTGGAACAAACGTTACGAATTGATACTAACAGGATCTCTTTCTTCCTATTTATATAAAGCGGTAAAAAATAGAGTACTCAATTATATCGCTCATGAAAAAGTGGTTTCCCGCTATGCCGATTCCATTTCTAATTTTGTTGAAAACGACTATGTATTTGCTGATTCTAGACTTAGAGAAAAAGAATTAGAAGCAATAATTGCAAAAGAAATTGCTTTGCTTCCGGAAAAAATGCGTGAAGTTTTTCTCTTAAGGAAAGTTGAAGAACTTTCATACGACGAAATTGCACTTCAATTAAATATTACAGACAAAACAGCCAAACAGCAAGTTTATAATTCCGTTAAAATATTACGAGAAAAACTCAAAAATTTTATGGGTGTTTTTATGTGGTAACTATGTCGCTGTGTTTTTGTTAATTTCTCTCGTAAAATATTGATATATCGTTGTAATCCGTAAAGAAGAGTTAATACTATTCTTGCTTTATTAATGATATGATAATAATTTTTTAATTTTTTTTTGTCATTGTCTATGACAAAAGTCATTTCTAACTGTCTTACTTAAAACGGGACCAAATTTCGTATTGTATTTATGAATGAAACGGAGATCTTAGCATTGCTAAAAAAATATCAGGAAGGGACTTTATCTCATGAAGATAAAGACAAACTCGATGCCTGGTATTTGCATAAAGCTTCGAATAGTAACAGCCAGCTTAACGAGTATGAACTACAGGATAGTTACGAATTGCTGCAATCGAAGTTACCTTTGTATAAAGAAACAAAGGTAATTCGTATTTGGCCTCGTGTTGCTGTGGCCGCATCAATAGCTGTATTATTGGGTACGGGAATATTTTATTTCACCAAACCCAAACAACAAAATATTGAGGTTGTTGCAAAACCACAAGAAATTGCTCCAGGGGGCACTAGAGGAATCTTAACGCTTTCTAACGGAAAACAAATTGTCCTGTCTGCGATTTCTGGAAAAGATACAATTGCCAAAGAAGGAGACGAGCAAGAAGTGACTATTAAAATGGGAGCAAATGGTGTTATTACTTATATCATTAACCCAAATGCTGATGCTTCAAAAGATGATCCAGATTCATTTAATACGCTTTCAACTCCAACAGGAGGACAGTATAATATTGTCTTGGCAGATGGAACCAAAGTATACTTAAATACCGTTTCATCCATTAAATATCCAACTCAGTTTAACGGCGATCAAAGAGTTGTGGAGTTAGAAGGAGAAGCTTATTTTGAAGTAGCCAAAAATAAAAATAAACCTTTTATAGTAAAGTCAGGCAACCAGTCGATTGAAGTACTGGGAACTCATTTTAACGTCCATGCTTATAATAATGAATCGGTTTTAAAAACTACTTTATTAGAAGGAAGTGTTGCGGTTTCTTATAAAAATCAAAAATCAATTTTAAAACCCGGACAGCAGTCTAGTGTATCTGACAATTTTGCTAAAATTAAAATTAAAGCAGTGGATACCGAAGCTGCGATTGCCTGGAAAAACGGCCGTTTTAAATTTGATAATGCCGACTTAAAAACAGTGATGAAACAACTGGAACGTTGGTACGGAATTAAAGTAGAATACCGCGGCGATGTTTCGGATGTCAGATTTAACGGAGGTACGTTTATGAATAAAAATTTATCTGAAGTATTAAAAGTACTTGAGCTTAGTAATATAAAATTTAAGGTCGAAGGAAAAACAATTATTGTTTATCCCTAAAGCTAGATTTACCGTATATATTGGTCTATAAACTAAAAAACCAGAGGCAGTTGCGATGCTTCTGGTTGTTATAAAAGTTTATAGCCAGTATAAGTTGTCCACCTATTGTTTAACTATAACCAATGTAAATGTATGAAATTAAATTTACAACCAAAAAAACCTTACAAAAAATCTGGAAAAAAGATTCCCAGATTTAATTTTTCTACTTGTTTAAAGATATTCGGTGCACTTATTATGCTGCTTTGCAGTTATTCAGGACAAGCACAGAATATTAGCATTAATTTCAAAGACGCACCGCTTGAAACGGTTTTAAAAGAAGTTGCTAAACAAAGTAACTACGAAGTCTTTTATACTCAGAAATTGCTCAAAGATTCGAATCCTGTTACTATTAATGTAAAGAATTCGAGTTTAAAAGAAACATTAAATCGAATTTTCAGTTCGCAAAATTTAAAATACTCGCTTACCAATCAAACCATTGTGGTAACTGCAGGAAAAGAAAAAACGGAAAATTTGGGAAACGGATCAATCGACGTCCGAGGAAAGGTCTTAAATAATAAAAATGAGCCTTTTCCTGGAGTCACTGTTACCCTTGTAGGAACAAACAGAAATAGTATAACCGATTTTGACGGAAGTTTTACATTTGATAATGTTCCAGAAAATGGCATTCTTGAATGCTCTGGATTGACTATTGAGAAAAAATCTTTTGGTATCTCAGGCAAAACACAGCTGACCCTAGTTGTAGAGGACAAAGTGGCTGCGATGAAAGAAGTTGTGATAACGGGATTTCAAACCATAGCAAGAAGTAATTTTACTGGAGCAATTGCCAAAGTTGATGAAAAAACATTAAATGAAAACATTAATACTGATTTATCAAGTGCGCTGGAAGGTCGTGTTGCAGGTTTGATGTTTCAAAAAAATCCAAGCGGCGCTGCAGCAGATAAACCAATTTTAAGAGGTATTGGTACTTTTTCTTCTCTTGAAGTTGGTTACAGTCCGCTTATTGTAATAGATGGTCTTCCAACAGAATTGACTCTAAATGATATTAATCCTTATGATATAGAAAGTGTAGACGTTCTTAAAGACGCAGCTGCGGCTTCTATTTACGGTTCAAGAGCAGCAAATGGTATTATCGTCTTAACAACCAAAAAAGGAAATGGAAAATTAAAAGTAAGTATAAATTCAGATTTCTTTATTGCCGAAAAACCGAATTTGCGAGATATGAATTATGCTTCTACAAGTGATATAATTGATCTTGAACAAGCTGTATACAATAGAGAAAGAGCCAGATTTTCAAACACATCGACGATGTTTAACAATTATGGAGATATTGGAAACAGCAGTATGAAATATTACAGTCCTCTTTATCAACTGAACAGAAATTTGGAAGAAGGAAAAATTAGTAATGCTGATTACGACAGCACACTTGCGCAATGGAGAAAAAACGACTACATACAAGATTATCATGATAATGTATGGCAGAATGAATTCAGACAGCGTTACAATATTGCATTTTCTGGTAGTACAAGTAAACAAAATACGTACGTGTCGTTAAATTACGACGAATCAAAAAATCGGGTAAAATTCAACCAAAGCAGAGCCTTTAATCTTTATGCAAAAAGCAGTTTTCAGATCAATAACTGGTTGAATGCAACATTTGGGGTAAATGGAACTTATAGCAATGACGACGTAACCGATGGTGATTATAATGATTACCTGACTATTCAAAAAAGATACGAGCGAATTACAGATGACAATGGAAATCTTGTAATAGCACCTTTTGTTGGAATTAGAGATGGTTTTACTTCCAGCGGTGTTATTAATCCGGCTGTTGCCGAAAAACTGGCAAGTTTAAGTGGTTTTAAACCAATGTCTTTTAATGTTTTAAACTCACTTCAAGAAGGGATTGAGAAACAAAATTCACTAAGTTTAAGAGCATTTGCTAACCTAAAAGCTAAAATTTGGAGAGGACTAAGTTATAATACACAGTTTCAATATGAGGTAAGAAGAAACGATAATGAACAGTATTATGACATTAACTCTTATAAAATGCGTTATGCAATTAATACACTGACAGGATATAATCCAACAACAAATGTTTATACACCAGTAGCAGGCTTTTCTACAGGAGGACGTTACGAACAATCTAGTAATCACTCTACTAATTACTCTTTTAGAAATCAGTTAGACTATGCTGAGGAATTTGGTGAAGGGAAACATTCTATTAATGCTTTAGCCGGTTTTGAAATGCGCGAGACTTTTCTGCCAAGAACTGTCGAGTCGCTGCGTTATGGTTACGACCCTGTAACGCTTACATCGGCTGTAATGAATAATCTTGCGTTAAGTCAGACTGGAGTTTCAAGTTATATATTCGGAAATAATAGAACTTTAGGGGCTTTAGCGAGAACACAAAAAGAAATACTACACCGTTATTTTTCAGTATTTAGTACTGCGAGTTACACCTATTTATCTAAATATAACTTAACAGGAAGTTACCGTGTAGATAGAGCAGATTTATTTGGAGTAGATCCGAAGTATAAAAATCGTCCTTTATGGTCTGCAGGTTTAGGATGGAATGTCAGCAATGAAGAATTCATGAAAGAAGTAAAGTGGGTAACCTCTCTTAAACTTAGAGGAACTTATGGTATTAACGGAAATATAGATCAAAGTACAACTCCATACATTACCGCTACAAGAAGAAACGATAACTTATATCAATCTTTACAATACACCAATATTACAGCACAGCCTAATCCTATGTTAAGATGGGAGAAAACGCAAAGTACAAACGTTGGTTTAGATTATAGTTTGTTTAGAGCGAAGTTAAATGGTAGTATTGATTTATACCGTAAATATAGCAGCGACTTATTGGCAACGACAGATTTAGATCCTACAGTGGGAGCTTTGACAAGAAGAATTAATGCGGGAGCCTTATTAAACAAAGGAGTCGAATTTACTGTTGGGTCTGAATGGTACAACAATGGTAGTTTTCGTGTAGCTTCTAATGTTGTATTTGCTTACAACAAAACAACTGTTAGAAAAGTGACAAGAGCACAGTCATCAGCTTCTGTATATATTGCTTCGCCTGGAGATTTCTTTGAAGAAAATGAATTGTACAATAGTTTATATGCATACCAATACGGAGGAACAACAAATGGTTATCCGTATGTTTTAGATGAAAATGGCAATCCATCAATTACTTTTGATGCAAATGGCAATCCAATTTCTACAAGTATAAAAACGGTAACAAATCCCGATGCATTAGTAAACATGGGAAGTTTAATGCCAACTTATACAGGTTCGTTATCACAGCGATTTTCGTATAAGCAGTTTGATTTGAATTTCTTATTTGTTTTCTCTGGCGGGAACGTAATGCGTAAAGAAGTTCTTGCGATGGATACAGATGTGGTAAACCTATCAGGTATTGCAGATCGTTACACAGATGCCAATCAAAATGGCAATACGCGTCTATATGTAGATTTAGACGAAAGTGTTAGAAATTATGCAACTACTATAAGCAGCCAGTGGAAAAATTCAAGTGCGAATGTTGTAGATGGAGATTATATCAAACTTAGAAACATTTCACTAGGTTATAATCTGCCAAAAACCTTTGCTGCTAAAATGAATATTTCATCAGCAAAATTTACTTTTCAAATGAATAATATTTGGTATTGGAGTGCAGCCGGAAATCGTATCGACCCAGAAGTTTACAGCGCAAACTCTGCTACACGTAATTTGCCATCGCCAAAAACGTATTTATTAGGCTTTAACCTTACTCTTTAAAAAAATGAAAAAGATATATATAACACTGCTGTCGCTGATGATGCTTACAGTAACATCATGCGAAGATTATACAGATATTACGCCAAAAGGAGCTTTAGTTATTGAAACACCAGAACAATTTCTTGAATTGGTATCGCTGCCAAACAGAGGTTATCCAATCAATAACTTTCAGTATTTGTCAGACGATCAATGGATGAAAGAAGCAAACGTAATAGGCAAAACTCCAAATGTAGATATTGTCAATTTTACTTTTGATGAAAGTGTAGATAGAGTCTCTTTAATTGGAAGTTCTAGTTTTTATAATCAGGCTTACACCTATATTAACAGATGGAATACTATTATTTCATTAGTAGATGAAAGTAAAGGTGATGAAAATACCAAACGTTTAGCAAAAGCAGAAGCTAAAATTTACAGAGCTTACGATCACTTTTTATTGGTGAATACTTACGCAAAAGGTTATGATCCTCAGACTGCTGCTACAGATGGCGGAATTTGTATTATGGATAAATTTGATTTAGAAGCACAGCCTTCAAAATCTACCGTAGCCCAGGTTTACGATTTTATTCAGAAAGATATTGAAGATGCACTGCCGTTTCTTCAAGAAAAACCACTTGACATTTACCATCCTTCATTAGCATTTGCTTATGCATTTAAGGCTAAAGTTCATTTGTTTAAACGTGAAATTGCCCAAGCAAAAGAAGCTGCAGAAAAATCATTAAGCTATAACAATCAAATATTTGATATGGTTGCTTATAATGCCCAAGGCGGACCAAATGTACTTGCTGTTCCAGCAGCAAATAATGTTGAAGTACTAAGTTATATGTATATGACGGGTTATAATGAGATGAACTTTGCTTACCAATATATCATCAGTCCCGAGCTAAGGACTTTATTCGGTACAAACGATGCGCGTTTTAATTTGTTTTTTAATACTACAAGCGCAACCAATCTGGATCAGGGTTCAAATACAGCCTATTGGGCAACGGTATATACGAAATTCTTTTATCCGACAGTTGGTATGAAAACAACAGAGGTATATTTAATGCTGGCAGAATGTTACGCAAGAGATAACCAATTTAAAGAAGCCGTTGATGTTCTAAATACATTAAGAGCAAAACGTATTTTATCTGGTACCGTTAACTTAACCGTTCCAACTACTAGAAAAGAAACAATGGACTTGGTTATTAACGAAAGAAGAAAAGAACTGCTTTTAGGCTTTAACCGTTTCTTTGATTTAAAAAGATTAAATACCGAAACAGAATACGCGAAAACAGTTACGAGAGTATTTCCAATTGTAAACAAAACTGTTCCTCAAAAAACATATACGTTACAGCCAAACTCTCGATTATACATTATACCATTTCCTTTATCTGTTCTGCAAAAGAATCCTAAACTTACCTTAAACACAGACGAAAAGGTTCCATTTTAATTCTCATGAAGAAATTATTTATTTTAACAATCATGCTGGTGGCCACTCACCAGCATGGTTTTGCCCAAACGCCCGAAAAGAAAGCGGATAGTACGAGTACACAGCCGAAAGGTTTACAGCCCTACGAGAAAATCATAAAAGACAATTCTAAAAATAAAGCTGGTCTTTTTACGATTAGCCAGGTAGATACGAAGTTTTACTTTCAAATTCCTGATAGTTTGTTTAACAGATATATGCTTGTTGTAACAAGATACCTTTCTACTCCAGAAGGAATGGGGGTTTTTGGCGGTGAAAAAGCCAACGAGCAGACTATTTATTTTGAAAAAGGAGCAAATAATACCGTTTTTTTAAGATCGTTACAATACAAACAAGATGTCCGCAACGCAGATTCTATGCTTGCAAAAGCATTAGCAGGTAGTAATGAAAATCCAATTGTGGCCGCTTTTCCAATAAAAACAACCAATCCTGAAACGGGAAATGTTGTTATTGATGTAACTGATGCCTTCAAGAAAGATAATCCAATGTTTTCTTTGGAAAGTAAAGAGAAAACAGAGAAAAAACTAACCTCTCTTGCAGATGATAAATCTTTTATTGAATCGATCGATACCTATCCAATTAACATTGAGGTAAAAACAACAAAAACGTACACCAACTCAACAGCGAGCAGCGGAAGTGTAACCTTACGATTAAATACTTCTATTGTACTATTGCCAAAAACACCAATGCGCAAACGTTTTGCCGATGAAAGAGTTGGTTTTTTTGCCAATAAATATGTTTTGTTCGATGATGATGAGCAGCGTGCGCAAACGAAATTCATAATTCAGCGTTATCGTTTGGAACCAAAAGACAAAGACATTAAGAAATATCTAAATGGCGAATTGGTTGAACCTAAAAAACAAATTGTTTATTATATTGATCCTGCAACGCCAAAAAAATGGAGACCGTATTTAATTGCAGGAATCAACGACTGGCAGAAAGCTTTTGAAGCTGCAGGTTTTAAAAATGCAATTGTGGGTAAAGAATGGCCGGAAGACGATAAAACAATGAGTTTGGAAGATGCAAGATATTCTGTAGTAAGATATTATGCTTCTGAAACACCAAATGCTTACGGACCACGTGTGAGTGATCCAAGAAGTGGAGAAATCATTGAGAGCCATGTTGGCTGGTATCATAATGTGATGAAATTAGTGCAGAGATGGTACATGATTCAGGCAGGACCTTTAGACGCCAGAGCCAGAAAAATGCATTTAGATGATGAATTAATGGGGCAATTAATTCGTTTTGTTTCTTCGCATGAAATTGGTCATACAATTGGTTTACGTCATAATATGGGAGCGAGCAGCGCAACTCCAGTAGAAAAATTAAGAGATAAAAAATGGGTTGAAGCAAATGGACATACCGTTTCTATAATGGATTATGCACGTTTTAACTATGTTGCACAGCCAGAAGATAATATTAGTCCGCAAGGTATTTATCCACGAATTGGTGCTTATGACAAATGGGCTCTTAAATGGGGATACAGCTATTTTCCAAAAGCAAAAGATGAGTTTGAAGAAGAAACAATACTGGCTAAATTAACGACAGATAGCCTGACTGCAAATCCTAAATTATGGTTTGGAGGAGAAGGAAAAGATGAAGATCCGCGCAGTCAGACAGAAGATCTTAGTGACGATGCAGTAACTGCAAGTGATTACGGAATCAAAAATTTAAAGCGTGTAGTTCCAAATCTTATTCAATGGACGTATCAGCCAAATGATGCATATGATAATTTATCAGATATGCACAAAGCAGTTGTAAGACAATATGGTTTGTATTTATATCACGTACTAAAATATATAGGTAATAACTACATTACTAAAAGAACTGTCGATGAAAAAGGTGTAGTATACCAGCCCGTTCCAAAAGCAAAAGTAAAAGCAGCGATTGATTACGTAGGAAGACAATTGTTTGTTGCGCCTCTTTGGATGTATCCGCAGGAAATTAATCAATTAATTGCTTTAAAAACGGAAGATCAAATAGCAGATCAGCAAAATCAGGTATTAAATATGCTTTTGAGTTCTGGAATGCTTTATAACATTAGCCTTAAAGCAATGCAGTCAGAAGGAGCTTATACCGTTCCTGAATTTTTAAACGATTTGGGGCAAACCGTATGGATAAATTTTAGCGGGAATGAAAAATTAGATTTTTACAGAAGAGGTTTACAGCGTAGTTATATTGAAAAACTAAACTTGTTGTTATTGCCTAAAGAGGCAGAACCAGGGAAAGCTTTAAATACAGCGCAGCGCAGTGATGTACGATTATACGGAAAACAACATTTGGTCAAATTAAGAGCTGATGTTACAAAACTAATGAACGGAACAACAGGATTAAATAAAGAACATTTCGAAAGTATTTTGATTGAAATCGATAAAATCCTTTCAAAAATTAATACCACTACAACTACAATATGAAAAAAATAATAGCACTAGCATTTATTTGTTTAAGCAGTCTGGCTCAGGCTCAGTTAACATCAAAAGAAGAAGTTGCTCCGGAATTGACAGCAAAACGAGAAGCACAGAAAAAAGAAATCACAAGCAATTATCTGGCTTTAAAAAACAACCTTCTAATTTCAGATAGTATTGCAGTTGTAAAAAATGCCACAGCATTACAGAATTCATTACAGAGTTTTAAGTTTAAAAAACTAACTCTCGAGAAAATGAACGAAGCAACGATAACAAGAAAAGAAATCATAGAACTTGCGGCTGAAGTTGCTGCAACAAAAAACATCAATAAACAGCGCAAAGTTTTTCAATCATTGTCTGTCAAGTTTTGGGATCTGGCACCTAAATTCAAAGCAGAAGATACTGCATTGTTTTTACAAGTTTGTCCCATGACCGGGACAGGATGGGTGAGTGACAGTAAGGAAATCAAAAATCCTTATTATCCCAAAAATATGTTGACTTGCGGTGAAGTGAAAGCAAGTTTATAGTTTTTTTTAATTGAATTAGTTTGATAAATGCGGTATCCTTAATAGGAGCCGTATTTGTTTTTTAGCCAAATTGTTAATTACCTAAAAATAAAAACCTCCAAAAACATTTTGATTTTGGAGGTTTTTATATAGAAAAGCAGTTTGTTATTTTTAAGATTTAATAAATTCTAAAATATCTTTATTAATAGTCGCAGCTTCAGTTGTTGGCATACCGTGAGGAAATCCTGGATAAGAAATTAGTTTACCGTTTTTCAATAATTTAGCAGCTTTTGGTGCTTGATTATAAGGAACAATCTGATCGTCTTCTCCGTGCAGTACAAGAACAGCAATGTCTAAACTTTTAAGATCTTCTGTAAAATCAGATTCAGAAAAAGCCTTAATTCCTTCATAATGAGCCAGTACAGAACCCATCATTCCTTGACGCCACCAATTATGTTTAATTCCTTCCTGAACTTCTTTTCCTTCGCGGTTCCATCCGTAAAAAGCAATTGGGAAATCATAAAAATATTGAGCTCTATTAAATCCAGTACCTTCTCTTATTTCGTCAAAAACAGATAATGGAACACCATCAGGATTCGTTTCATTTTTTATCATAATTGGAGTTACCGCACTAATAATGATTGCTTTTGCAACACGTTCTTTTCCGTATTTTGCCGCATAGCGAATTACCTCACCGCCGCCGGTTGAGTGGCCAATATGAATAGCATCTTTTAGATCAAGTGCAGCTGTTAATTCTGCAATGTCAGCTGCGTAAGTTTCCATGTTATTTCCTTCAGAACTTTGACCAGAACGTCCATGTCCGCGTCTATCATGTGCAATAACACGATATCCTTGTTTTAAGAAAAACATCATTTGCGCATCCCAGTCATCACTTGATAACGGCCACCCGTGGTGAAAAACAATTGGTTGTCCAGTTCCCCAATCTTTATAATAAATTTCTGTTCCGTCTTTTACTGTAATTGTACTCATTTTTTTGGTTTTTAAGATTAATAAATTTAGGAATATCCCAATTTGGTATTTGTTATTAAGATCTAAGTTTTTATCTGTTTTTTTCTTAGATTTCTTTTACAAATTTATATAGGAGGCAACAGCCTATCGATTAATCTAGATTAAGTTCTGAGAATTTATTTGTAAAATATTGTAATTTAGGTTTTTATATAAATTTAGCAGAATAAATTTAATTAACACCTTATATTTATCATTTCTTTTTATTCTCAAGCTGCACCTTAAATTTACCCCAATAAGGATTGTCAGCCATTTGCGAATGTCCAATTACAATAATATGATTTCCTTTTTGCGTTAGCGGAATTTTCAAATCCATTCCAAAAGGTCCGTCTGAATTTTTATTTGGGAAAATAATTTGATTGAAACGAATGTTTCCTTTGCCTGCAGCTGGAATAATATTGCCATTCAATTCGCCTAAATCTTCATTTTTATACTTAACATATACTTTTGGATGAATAGAATCCAATAAGCCATCAGCAATAAATAAACCTTGCTCATTTTTAGAATCCATGAAGATTGTGTCACCTACTTGTTTGTTTATTTCTTCTTTTGTATTCGTGACCATTTTAGTAGTTAAAGTGTCTTTATTGGTAGCAATTGAATCTGAGCCAGATACAGAAGTGTTTTTATTTTCTTTTGATTGACATGAAAAAAAGAAAATTGATAATAAAAGCATTAATAGATTTTTCATAATTGTATTTTTTAGTAAATCATCTCAAATTTATTTGTTTT
Source organism: Flavobacterium sp. SORGH_AS_0622 (assembly GCF_030818825.1). NCBI lineage: Bacteria > Pseudomonadati > Bacteroidota > Flavobacteriia > Flavobacteriales > Flavobacteriaceae > Flavobacterium > Flavobacterium sp. SORGH_AS_0622. The sequence goes on along the minus strand of NZ_JAUTAX010000001.1, from coordinate 3,386,028 downwards.
TAGAGAATGAGCTATTACATAATAGCATTTCGATTTTGCAAGATCTAGACATAAATGTATTTTTTCCTTAAAAAACACATTCGCATATTATTAATAATTCAGAAAATTGAAATTTAAAAGGCTGTATTAAATTTCCTATCGATTGATTTCTTAGCTTTGTATAAAGCACATTAAATCTTTTTTATCATGCCACTAATTGAACAATCAGAATATGATTTTCCTTCTATTATTCATCGAAACAGGCACGTTTCTACTATTTATGCTGCTTTGTTTAAGAAGTTTGATGTGCCAGGATACACAAGAGAAAAACTGGAGTTAAATGACGGTGATTTTATCAATATCGATTTTATGATAAATGATCCTAAAAAAGCGGTTATTCTGTGCCACGGTTTAGAAGGAGATTCCAGAAGAACTTATAATAACAGCTGTGCAGCTTATTTTCAGCAAAAAGGAGTTTCAGTCTTTGCATGGAACAATCGTACCTGTGGAGGAGAAATGAACCGCCTGCCAAGACTTTATCATCATGGTGCAGTTGACGATCTGGATGAGGTCGTGCAGTTTGTTTTAAAAAAAGGATTCGAAGAAGTTTATTTAATCGGATATTCAATGGGCGGTGTACAGCTTTTAAATTATTTTGGCTGGACAAAACTCGACGAACGCATAAAAGCAGGGGTTTCTATTTCAGTTCCAACTCATATCGCCACCAGTGCCGAAGTACTCAAACAAGGATTCAACAGAGTTTATTTGAAGAATTTTACAATTGATATTAAAAGAAAACTCAAATATAAAGCGGCTCAGTTTCCAGATTTTATTAACCGTGATCAAATCGATAAAATTTCTTCGTTTGATGAAGTGGATCAATATTTTACGGCACCGCTGCATGGTTTTGCGAGCAGAGATGACTATTACCAGCAGGTTTCCCCTGAATTTTCACTTAAAAATATTACCATTCCGGTTTTAATTATCAATTCGCTTGATGATCCTTTTTTGGGCGAAAGATGTTATCCCAGAGCTATAGCAAAAGAAAGTGAATACGTGTATCTGGAAACTCCAAAATATGGAGGTCACTGCGCTTTTCCGCTGCGTAATTCAACGTATTCCTATGCAGAAAAAAGAGCTTATGAATTTTTTGAATCCTGCAAGGCATTAGCATAGTATTATTTCCTAAAAACAACCTAATAACAACTAAATGTTGAAGCAAAAAATTAAGGTTGTTTGTATGATGATTTTTTAAATTTTTATAATTGCTTCATACAATTTTTCTCAAAATTAATAAGTAATTACCTGTCATATAAAACGATAAAAGTTTCAAAATTTAGTAATTTTTTTTTTACATCTATTTTCTTGAATTGGAAATTATGGAGAATTATTTGTCTATATTTACATAAATATCCAAATATCACAGCAAATGCAAAATAATCTCCTTGGAAGCTTGAAAGAGCACCAAAACAAATTATTGACTACATGGTCTCAGCTTTTACAAGCAAATGGTTCTACTGATGGGGCGACAGAAGAAGAAGAATCAAAAGAGTTCGCAGCCCTTTTATTAGACGCCTTACAGCATTCAAACGGCAATACAAACTCACAAGAATTTGAGAGAGTAAATGATCTGCTAATTGGAATTTCAAGTTCAAGAGGGAGACGTGGTTTTTCACCTCGTGAAAATGCTCAGTATTTAATTGCTTTTAAAGAAGCTGCTTCAAAAATCCTTTCAGAAATTGAGCCTGAATCTTCAAAGTTATACGACGCAAATTTACAGCTAAGTACACTTTTGGACAATATGACGATTCTGACTTTCGAATCTTATATGAAAGGACGTGAAGATGTTATCGCTAGACAAATTGATGAAATAAGCGAAATTTCTACTCCGGTTATTAGAGTTTGGGACGGCGTTGTGGCGCTGCCTATTATTGGTACACTTGACAGCTCAAGAACTCAGGTTGTAATGGAAAATCTTTTACAGCAGATTGTTGACACAGGAAGTTCTATTGCTATACTTGATATTTCAGGAGTGCCTGCAGTAGATTCGCTTGTAGCACAACATCTTATCAAAACGGTAAGTGCAACCAGATTAATGGGAGCAGAATGTATCATTAGTGGTATTCGTCCTGAAATTGCGCAGACTGTAGTGCATTTAGGAATAGATCTTACAGGAATTATTACCAAAGCTTCACTTGCAAGCGCTCTTCAAACAGCTTTTGACATGCTTCAGCTTACGGTTGTGAAGAGAAAATAACGAATTAAGATTATTGAAATGGAAAGAATTCCTATACTCAAGATGGGAGATTTTCTTCTAGTTACAATACAAGTAGATTTGTATGACCAATTAGCGGAAAATCTTGAATCTGATTTAATAAATACTATAAATAAACATAATTCAAAGGGTGTCCTAATTGACATATCAGCGGTTTCTATTATTGACTCTTTTATGGGACGAATTTTAGGAAATATTGCGGTAATGTCAAAAATTATGGATGCACAAACAGTCGTAGTAGGTATGCAGCCAGCAGTGGCTATTACACTCGTCGAACTTGGATTATCTTTAAATGGTGTTATAAGTGCCTTAAACGTTGAAAAAGGCATGGATTTGCTTCGCGCGAAAATGTACAATGGCGATAACGAGGAGCAGGTATATGACGACAGCAACGAATAAAGAAGAACTGCTTATTGTAAAAGAGCAGGATGTAGTTCCGTTACGCAATCGTGTAAAGGAATATGGCGTACAGATTGGAATGAGTATTTTAAATCAAACCAAATTAATTACGGCCACAAGCGAACTCGTCCGTAATCTTTTAAAGTATGGCGGAGGAGGAAAAGTCATTATTGAATCTGTAAGCAACGGACGCGATAATGGCGTGCGTGTGACTTTTATTGATAAAGGACCAGGAATAAAAGATATTGGAATGGCTATGCAGGATGGATACAGCACTGGAAAAAGTCTTGGACTTGGCTTGCCAGGGACAAAAAGACTAGTGAATGAATTTGATATACAAACCGAATTAGGAAACGGCACAACCGTTACTATAATAAAATGGAAAAATGGATAATACTTTTTCCGTTTACAAAATTGACGATAGAAGCTTAATTGCTTTTATAAAAAGAGAAATACATAATTTAGCATTACAGTTAGGTTTTACACCACACAGAGCTGCTGAAACGGATATTATAATTGCAGAACTTACTTCTAACCTTATTAAATATGCCGACGGCGGTGATCTGCTTTATAGAGCGCATTACAACGGAAGTCATAATGAAATAGAAATTTACTGTCTGGATAAAGGAATAGGAATTGAAAATGTAACCAAAATAATGAATGATGGTTACTCTACTTCAAATACACTTGGTCAGGGACTTGGAGCAATCAAAAGATTAAGTAATGATTTTCAGATTTACTCCATGCGCGGATGGGGTACTGTGCAGTATATAAAAATTTGTGATAAGGCTGATTTTTCCGTTATCCATTCAGAAAATGAATTAAACCTTTCTGTTATAAGTGTAAATTATCCTGGTGAAAGAGTTTGCGGGGATGGATATTACATTAAATATAGTAAAAAAGGTTTTCAGATTTTTTGCGGCGACGGATTAGGTCACGGTGCAAAAGCAAATGAAGCCGTACAGCAGGCTATAAGAGCCTTTAAACAATGTACAGAGAACGATCCGACATCTATTTTACGATATGTTCACGAACATGCTAAAAAGAGCAGGGGACTTGTCGCAACCATTGCCTGCGCAGATTATACAACCGAAACTTGGAATATATGCGGTATAGGAAATATCAATACACGTATCTATAACGGACTTGATAATAAAACTTATACGCCCTATAACGGTATTATCGGACATAATATACCACGTACCTTAAACAATACGGTTGTTCCTTATCAAAAACATCAAATTATTATTATGCACAGCGACGGACTCCGTACTAGATGGAATCTCGCTGAGCTGACTTCGATAATTAAGCAAAGTCCTGGTATTATTGCTTCGGCTTTATATAAAGACAATGTAAGAGGAACAGATGATGCTACAATTTTGGTTGGAAAAATATTTTAGGGATTATGAAGGAAATTGTAAAAATTAATCTTGATAATGAAATGGACCTTATACTGGCCCATAAGCGTTCAATGAAAATTGCGGAAATGTGTGGCATGCCTTTACAGGCTCAAACCAGATTTTCGACAGCAGTTTCAGAAGTAGCAAGATGTTCCATAGCTAATGGAAAAAACTCTGTACTGGTATTAGGAATTAATATTATCAGAGCTACTCAAAAAGAGATATTGGCTGTTCTTACGGATGAAGTTGATCTGAAAAAATGCAATCCCGAGGCGTATAAATATGCAGCCAAAATATCTGGAAATATAGAATATATTTATACAGATAACCATTCAAAAACCACTCTCAGTCATCAAGTGCCTTCACCAGGACTTCTTTCAGATGCAAAAATAAAGACATTGGTAGACTACTTTAAATACGAACCGCCAATATCTGCTTATGATGAAATCAGAAAAAAGAATATTGAGCTTGTAGCACTTTCCGAAAAGCTGGGAGAAAGTGAAAATCGCTATAGAAAGTTAGTTGACACTATTCCTGTTTTAATCTGTATTGTAAATGACCGCAATAATGTACTGCTTTCAAATAATGCCTTCGAAGCATATTTAACAGCACCTTTTAGTTCTTTTGATAAAAAAAGCATAAGTACTTTTATACATGATGATGATGTAGATCTTTTGATTGAAGGATGGAGTAGAGCCAAAAAGATTAGAGGAGATTTTTCGACAGACATTAGAATTAAAAAAGATGATTATTATATCTGGCATAATGTTTCTATTATACCTAATAAATCTGAAGATGGTTCTTTTAGCAGCTGGCTTATTTATTTTGTCAATAATAATGCTCAGAAAATGATTGTTGAAGCCCTAAAAGACAATTCAGAACTAAAGGAGATTCAGCTTGAGCTCGAAAGTGCAAATTCAAAATTAAAATTCAAAAATAAAGAGCTGGAGCAATTTGCTTTTATAGCCAGTCATGACCTGCAGGAACCACTTCGAAAAATTATGATCATGCTGTCACGCGCATCAGAACATCTGACTGAAGAGCAGAAACAACTGTATTATTTTGATAAGATAACCTCTGCTGCGGGCCGATTGTCCAATTTAATATCAGATGTACTGAATTACTCGCGTATTAATAATCATGATAAATTTATTGGCAAAGTTGATCTTAATGAAGTCATCTCAGAAACTTTAGATGATTTAAGCCTGATTATCGAAGAAAAAAATGCAATTGTAAACGTAAATGTGCTTCCAACTGTGACTGGGCTTGAACCTCAGCTTCGTCAGTTATTTTATAATTTGATAAATAATGCGTTAAAATTTAATACTTTACAACCAGCGGTAAATATATCTTATCAAGAAATCTCAGCTAGCAGCGACAAATCTTTTGATCAGGCTGCTCCTGTAGGTAACTTTCACGTAATCTCGATTGCAGATAATGGTATCGGAATGAATAATGAATATTCAAGCCGTATTTTTGATATGTTTCAGCGTCTGCACCAAAGAGATCAGTACGGCGGAAATGGTATAGGTCTTGCTCTCTGCAGACGTATTATTGAAAATCATAACGGAATTATTAACTTCACCAGTATTCCTGAAGAAGGAACAACTTTTTGGATTTATCTGCCTGTTTAAGGTCATATAAATAAAGAAGCCGCCTAAATTAGGCGGCTTGCTGTAAGAGAATATCATTATTCGTTATCATAAGTGTCTCTTTCTTTCTTAATACTTTCTTCAGAATCTTGATCTTCGTCATCTTCATCGTCAAGATCATTTTCTAAATCATCATCGTCCTCTTCTTCAAGATTGGCATCTTCATTAATAACGAAATCCGTACTATAATCTGGTTCTGCATTTTCTGTAATAGAATGATCTACAGGAGGCAAATCAATATCTGGATCTTCATATTCATCTCGGTCGTTTTGAAAATACTGGTCTTTTTGCCCGTAATTTTCTTTTTCATCTAAATTCATACATCACTATTTTTTAGTTGTGGTTGTTCCTTTTTTTGTATCTGAAGCAACTTTTGAATCTTTCTTAGAATCATCCTTAGAATTGCTTTTTGATGCACTTTCTTTTTTATCAGTTTTTTTATCTGATGCCTTAGCACTATCAGTGCTTTTTTTTGTGTTTGAAGTATTCATAATGTTATTTTTTTTAAATTTTTATACTGTAAAAGTACACTTGCTTTATGTCTATAATTTTACATATGTATTTGTATTAATTGTATAATTAACAGTTAGTTAGCTCTAAGTGTTGGAAGTTTTATGCTTGAATAATGGATTGGATAATTTGGCTGGTAGTTTACTCTGCACTCATCAAAAAAAAACATCTGCATTGTACAGATGTTTTTTAGTGAAATTGAAAAATATAAGTTAAAATGTTTGAAAAAGTTTATTCCGCTGCTACAATATTAACTGCATTTAAAGCTACATCATTCAGTATGCAGTCAGCTTCTTTTTCTTCTGCAAGAGTTTGCGTTAATAATTTTGCAGCATCATTCTCTCCCAGCGTTTTGGCAAAAGCGACTAAGGTTCCGTATGTTGCAATTTCATAATGTTCTATTTTTTGCGATGCGGCAATTATTCCAGCATCTCTCACCGCTCCAGGAGTAGTTTCTAAAAGAATGCTGTCTCCTTCTTTAAGAAGTCCAGCCATTGCTTCACATTTTTTTCCTTCGGCCTTTTCACCTAAAAGATCAAAAACTTGTTCTAATCTTTTAACTTGGTTTTTTGTGACATCAAGATGTTCTAATACAGCACTAGCAAGCCCTGGATCAGTAGCGTTGTCAGCCATTTTTGGAAGAGCACCTACTAGTGCATTTTCAGCCCAGTAAATGTCTTTAAGACTGTCAATAAAAAGATCTTTTAATTCTGTTGCAGCATCGGATGCAGGTTCAACAAAATTCTTGTTATTTTTTGCTGCTTTGTTTTCTATAGGTTTTTCTGAATTTTTCATGTGTTTTTTCTTTGAAATTAATTGTATAAGTTTGGTTCACGCTGCCAAAAACGGTGCATTGTCATTGCAGCGATAAAATCTTGAGCAAATCCTTCAGTTGCTACATCGCTTGTTATAATAATTCCAGCGTCATCATTTGTGATTTTTGAAGCAAAAGGTGCGCTGCTGATGATTTCGGATGCTTCGCCATCTGCTCCAATAACTTTACAGTGTTTGTAAGCGTCATTAACGAATTCTAGAAGATCTTCATTTTCTGCCAATGCATTTAATCCTAATCCGTGTGGAATGTAAACAGCATCAAATAATACCGATGAAGCCGTTAAAAAACTAAATTCGGCAGCAATTGCACCATCAGAATCAGTTATAATTGACCCTAAATGTGGCGCAATAATACATCCCTTAGCGTCTTCTTTTTTAAGTGCTTTTTTCATATTCAGAACAGCAGCTTCAGAAACGCCATCAGAACAAATAATGGCTACTTTTCTAGAAGCAATTGTTGGTGAATTTGTTGGATTTTTAATCATGCTCAATGCTTCTGAAGCAGAAACACTAGATTCTACAGTTTGAGGTTCTTGAGGACCGCCTTCGTTTTCAGGAGATACACCTTTATTAATCGGTGTTTCCAAAATTGGCGGAACAGTAGCTCCAAGTCCAAGAGCCACTTTTTCAGCAAGAGTGGTATCAATTTGCGAAAGCAGTCCTAACATTCTAACTCTTATGGCAGTAGTTTCTACTTTCCCAAGTTCAAAACGCAATGCTTTTACAATATGGCTTTTTTCTTCTGGGGTTTGGCTGTTAAAAAATAATTTTGCCTGCCCAAAATGATCATTAAAGCTTTCGCTTCTTTCTCTTACTTTATGCGCATCAACTCGTTCATTAAAACTTGCAAAACCGCCTTGTTCAATTTTTGCTTGATAAGGACAGCCGCCGCCAAGTGAATTAGGATGATAACTTACGCGACCTTTATTAATTTCCTGACGCATATGTCCGTCACGTTGATTATTGTGAACTGGAGCGACACTTCTGTTAATTGGGATTTCATGGAAGTTCGGACTTCCTAATCTAGAAAGTTGTGTATCTGTATATGAAAATAATCTTCCTTGTAGAAGCGGATCATTACTAAAATCAATTCCTGGTACAATATGACCCGGGTGAAAAGCAATTTGTTCTGTTTCTGCGAAGAAATTATCTGGATTTTTGTTCAGAACCATTCGGCCGACAATAGTTACCGGAACTAATTCTTCAGGAACTAATTTTGTTGGGTCAAGAAGATCAAATTCGTACTTATTTTCATCCTCAGCAGGAATTACCTGAACGCCTAATTCCCATTCTGGGAAATTACCCATTTCAATTGCTTCCCAAAGATCTTCTCTGTGAAAATCTGGGTTTTTTCCTGAAATTTTCTGCGCTTCATCCCAAGCAACAGCGTGAGTTCCTAATTTAGGTTTCCAGTGAAATTTCACAAAAACAGATTCTTCTCTTTCGTTGATCAATCTGAACGTGTGCACTCCAAAACCTTCCATCATTCTATAACTTCTTGGAATGGCGCGATCAGACATTACCCACATGATCATGTGCATGGATTCTGGCATTAATGAAATGAAATCCCAAAAAGTATCATGCGCAGATGCAGCTTGCGGCATTTCATTATGAGGTTCTGGTTTTACTGCGTGAATAAGATCGGGAAATTTAGCGGCATCTTGTATAAAAAACACAGGAATGTTGTTTGCAACTAAATCATAAATACCTTCTTGAGTATAAAATTTAACTGCGAAACCTCTGGCGTCTCTAGCAAGATCTGTAGAGCCTCTTGATCCTGCAACGGTAGAAAATCTTGCAAATACAGGCGTTTTAAGACCTTTTTCTTTAAGAAAACCTGCTTTAGTTAATTCTGGAATTGGATTGGTTACTTCAAAAAATCCATGTGCTCCTGAACCTCGTGCGTGAACAATTCTTTCTGGAATTCTTTCGTGGTCAAAATGCGTTATTTTTTCCCTTAGTATGAAATCCTCGAGTAGAGAAGGTCCTCTTTCTCCAGCTTTCAGCGAGTTGTTATCATCATTAATTCGAAGGCCTTGATCTGTGGTTAGAAATTTGTTTGTGCCATCTGATTTGTTGATTGATAAATCGCGTTGTTTTTCGTCTTGAAAATTTTTCATAAAATATCTTATTAGTTAAATACTTTGAAATTTTGAAAAATTATAACCCTTACTTGTCAGATCTCTAGCTAGTTAAAAGTTGTAATTTTTCTTTTATCAAATGTAAATTATCCTAATGTCACGTATTTATAATATTACAATATATAGTTCTACAATTACCAGTAGGTCAGATAAATAAAAAATGACCATCAACGAATCAGGTATTTTTTTTGCATCAGAACAAGATTAATTTTTTAGAATTTTTACTAAAGTTAATTTTTACAGATAGGCAATGACTTATAAACTAAATGATCTATTATTTTATATTATTGAACGTAATTGCTCAAGTAATTACAGTTAATTTAGTTAATGATTTTTCGATACTGGACTTCTAAAAAATTGGTCATTCATTAAAATTGCTTTATCTTTCCACTTAAAACAAAATATTTCGCAGGTGCAGTTAAGTAAAAAAGAATTCGAAAATTCATTTCTAAAAAATGGAGGAGAATTAGGAACCCTAGTAAGGGAAATGAAATGGAGTAATACCTCTTTGGGAGAAACAGAATCTTGGCCGAATAGTCTTCGTACTGCTTTGAGTATTATGTTTGGTTCGAGTATTCCTATGTTTGTTGTATGGGGAAAAGACAAGATTTTTTTTTATAATGATTCTTTTCGCCCCTTTCTTTCTGGTACAGAAAAGCATCCGCATGCTTTAGGAAAATCATTAAAAGAAACTTTACGGCTGGAATGGAAAAGTGTGTCTGATGCTATTTATAATATGATAGATGATGGTATTTCTAGATCTGAATCTAATATTGTAACAGTTCTCAATAGAAATAACGTTTCACAACGCGTGTACCTGACTCTGGGATATAGTACTATTTTCAATTCCAATAATACAATTGAAGGTGTTTTTGTCACCTGTACAGAAAATTCAGCAATTATTCCCGATCTTATAGAATCTGGATCTGTTCGATCACAGCTCAACAGCGTTTTAATGCAGTCCAATGCAGGAATTGCACAAGCCAATATTGAAGGGCGGGTAATAGAAGTGAATGACCGCTACTGTCAAATGCTGGGTTACAGCAGAGAGGAAATATTAAAAATGAATCTGGGAGAACTAACTCATCCTGATGATTTAGAAAACAATATGATCCTTTTAAAAGATTGTATTGCAAATGGAAAGGATTTTCTAATTACCAAACGCTACATCTGTAAAGATGGTTCTGTCATTTGGGTTAACAATAGTATTTCTTTAGTCAAAGATACAGCGGGAGAAAAATATATTACAGCAATTGCTATAGATATAACTGCCGAAAAAGAAAAAGAAAAACAATTGCAGGTCAGTGAACTTCGTTTTCGTGCACTTATTGAAAAAGCTCCTGTTGGCACTGCTTTATTTCGTGGCAGTGAATTTTATATTGAATTGGTCAACGATGCAATGATGGAATACTGGTCAAAAGACATTGCTATTATCGGTAAGAAGATAAAAGAAGTCTTTTCAGGTAAAGATTACGAGGATTTATATAGAAAGCTCAATGAAGTTTATGTAACGGGAGAAGAATATAAAATTTCTGGAATCAGAATTCGAAATGAAAAATTGAATATAGAACAGTATTTCGATTACTCCCTTACACCTTTGTGTGATGAGAAAAATACTGTTTATGCCATTCTCGTTATGGCTTCTGATGTTACCTCATCATTTAGGGCCCAGCAGGAAATAATAGCACGTCAGGATGAGTTGGTAACAATGTTCGAACAGTCACCTGTAGGTATTGCTACTATTAGTATAGAAGAAGATTTGATTTTTCAAAATGCTAACAAATTTTATTGTGAATTGGTAGGGCGCCAGCCTCATGAAATTATTGGGAAACCACTTTTGGAGGCACTTCCAGAACTAAAAGGTCAGGGATTTGACGACCTTCTAAGGCAAGTGATCCAAACAGGTAATGCCTATATTGCCAAAGAAGTAGAAGTAGAATTGCTCCGCAAAGGCAGGCTCGAAGATGTGTATGTTGACTTAACTTATCAGCTTAACCACAATGCGCTTGGAGATGCAACAGTTTTATTAGTAGTAGCTACCGACGTAACGCAACAGGTCCTAAGCCGCCGTGAAGTAGAGGAGAGCGAAACCAAATTAAAAACCCTGATTGCTGCCGCTCCCGCTGGTATAGGTCTATTTGTTGGCAGGGATCTTATTATAGAATATCCTAACCAGACTTTTATTGATATAGTAGGTAAAGGACCAGATATTAAAGGACTTCCGTTGCGAGAGGCTATGCCAGAATTGATAACTGAAGGCCAAGCGTACCTTAAAATACTCGATGATATTTTTACTACGGGAGTTCCTTTTATTTCACCTGCTTCGCTGGTCAAAATAAACCAGAATGGAGTCCTTAATGATAATTATTATAATATTTCTTATACACCACTGCGTAACAAGGCAGGAGAGATTTATGCAATTTTAGATATTGCTATTGATGTCACGGCACAGGTTATGGCACAAAAAGCAATGGAAGATAGTGAAGCCCATCTGCAGTTATTAAGAGATACTGTTCCGGCCATGATTTTTTATCTGGACGAAGAACAGCGTTATCAAACTTATAACAGTGTATTTATGGAGTGGTTCTCTGTAAATGAACATGAAGCCATTGGTAAAAGTGTACGGGAGTTTTTAGGAGAAGCTGCCTATGCAAAAACACTTCCGCATCTTGAGGTCGCTTACGGAGGTGAGCAGGAGAAATATGAAATGTTTGCTCCTTCGAGAATGGGAGTTACCAGATGGCTTAGTATTGTATATACGCCGCATAAAAATAACGAAGGAATAGTAATTGGCTTAATTGTTCATGCTACTGATATCACACAGAGTAAATTAACGGAGATTGCACTTCGAGAAAGCGAATCTAAACTTCGTTCGGTATTAGCAGCTGCACCTGTATCTATAAGTTTATTTGTAGGCGAAGATTTAATTATTGAGAATGCAAATGAACCCTTTATAAAGAAAATAAATAAAGGAGATTCAATAGAGCAACAATCTTTAATTACAGTCTTGGAAGGAAGTTCTCCTGAATTTATAAAAGCCGTACAAGAGGTTTATCGCAGTGGAGAACATTTGGCTGCCAATGGAGTAGCAGATATCCATACTACAGAAGAAACACCGCAGTATCACAATATAAGTCTTACGCCTTTGATGGATAGTAAGGGTGAAGTATATGCGGTACTGTATGTAAGTTCTGATGTTACAACAGAGATCAATGCAATTAAGAAAATTGAACAAGCTGAGGAAGCACTTCGATCTGCTGTAGAACTAGCACAGTTAGGTACATGGTCAATGGATGTCAATACAAGAATGAGCACCGTTTCTGAACGCCATGCCGAAATGTTTGGACTTAATGGTACTCATGTATCATCTCAAGATATACAAGCGCTTATCAAGCCTTCAGATCATAAACGGGTAACAGAGGCATTCTTTGCCGCACAACAAGCAGGATCTAGCGGAAAGTACGAAGCTGAATACCGCATTATTCATGGAGAAAGCGGAAAGGAAAAGGTAATTCATGCTGTTGGGCAAACGTATTTTGATATAGAGGGCAAACCACTAACAATTAGCGGGACAGCACAAGACATTACGATTCAGCGTGAACTGCAATTGGAACTGGAGATTGAAGTAGCACTTAGAACCAGAGAACTTGAAACTGTTTTACAAGAGCTGCAGGCTTCTAATTTAGATTTGGAGCAGACCAACTATGCCTTGAAACATTCTAACGAAGAACTAGCACAATTTGCGTATGTAGCCAGTCACGACCTTCAAGAACCTTTACGAAAAATTCGAATTTTTGCAGGTTTGCTGCAGGAAGAAAATTCAGGAAGAAATCCGAAAACTTTAGTTGAAAAAATTGCTTTTTCAGCAGCGCGTATGAGTCAGTTGATTTCAGATCTTCTGAGTTTTTCTCGATTAATACAACCTGAGAAAAGTTTACAGCCTGTAGATTTAAATAAGGTAATAGAAAATATTTGGACTGATTTTGAGCTGGCCATTGAAGAGAAAAAAGCAGTGATTGAAATGGGAAAACTGCCAGTGGTTCAGGCTGTAGGTTTACAAATGAATCAGCTGTTTTATAATCTAATGAGTAATTCTTTAAAATTTACTAATCCAGAGGTTATACCACAGATTAAAGTTAGTTCGACTCTAGTTTCTCGAGAGTATGTAGCGCAGTTTACAGATTCTCCGCTAATATTAGGGCAGTATCATCATATTTCATTTACCGATAACGGAATTGGCTTTAAGGAAGATTATAAAAATAAAATTTTTGAAATTTTCAAACGTCTGCATGGACAGAATATTTTTCCAGGAAGCGGTATTGGTCTTGCTTTGTGCAGAAGAATTGTTATGAATCATCAAGGAGTTTTATTTGCAGAATCTCAATTAGGAGAAGGATGCACATTCCATATTTTCCTGCCAGATTTCCCAAAAGATAGAAATAGTATTTAAACCTGATTAAAGAATAATCCGTATATTGGGATAATAGCACGCAAAAAAAAAAAAGAATAAAATTATGTTATACAAAGAAATTCTACTCATTGATGATGATATAGATGACGCTGAAATATTCATGGAAGCGGTCTATAGTATCGACACAGAAATAGTTTTTCGCGTCGAAAGTAACCCCGTTAATGCATTCAATAAATTAGAAAGCGCCGAAAAGCTTCCTGATTTGATATTTCTAGATTACAATATGCCACTTTTAAATGGTAAAGAGTTTCTGCAGAAAATAAAAAGTCATGAGAAACTGAAAGACATACCTGTAATCTTGATTTCAACGCCTTCCCAAGAATTTGTTCAGGACTTATTGCAAAAAAAAGAAATTATACACTATATGAGTAAGCCCAATAGTTATGATGAACTCATTAGTATGCTCAAATCTGTTCTACAATAATCTAACTATTTCTTTATCTTAAGATTCAGTAGATTACACCAAAGTTTTTGATCTAATTAATGAGACGATGAAGGAGTTAAACTTGTACGCCAATATTCCATGATATTTTGAATCATTAACTTGTATGTTGGGAAATTTTCTTCTTTCGTAAAATAACCCTGCACATTATAATTGTAAGCTTTAGTTACATTTTCAGGATTTTTTGAAGTAGAAAGAAAAATATAAGGCACACATTTTTGACTTATTCCGTCATGAGCAAGAATCTGGCTGCGAAGTTCGAATCCATCAATTTTCGGCATATTAATGTCCGAAAGAATAAGAAAAGGATTTGTCTGAGGTTTTAACAAATAAGGAATTGCAAGTGTAGGGTCTTCAATGAATACAATTTTGTTCGGGTAGCCCAGACTATCAAAGATATCTTTAAGAAAATTTCTGTCATCTTCGTCGTCTTCTATTATAATGATTTCTCCATTTCTTCTCATGGTGTAAATATACCACAATTATTGGAAAAAGTAGTGTATTATAAAAAACGAACTTTTATATTTTGCAAGAAATTAAACTATAGTTTTAGTATTTGATTTCCCAATTTTATACAACCTAATTTAATAGTAGCTAAGAATTCATTATATTTTTTTCAATTTTCTACTGGTTGATATTCAAATATTTGAATGTTATAATATTGAATTAGAATTGTATAAGCTAACTGTTTGAATGCTCCCTACATTTGATAAACTAATTTTAAAAATTATTATCATGAAAGATTCAAATACAAAGACAGTTGCAAAAAAGCCAGCTGCATCTAAAACAAACCCATCTAAAACAAGTGCGTCTAAGACAAGTGCATCTAAGACAAGTGCATCTAAAACAGCTGCACCAAAAGGAACTGTAAAAGCTAAATCATCAGCAGCAGAAGGATTAAGAGACTTATTTGTTGACTCTTTAAAAGATATTTATTGGGCAGAAAAAGCGTTGACTAAAGCATTACCAAAAATGGCTAAAAATGCAACCTCTCAAAATCTTATTGATGCAATTAATGAGCATTTAAAAGTTACTGAAGGACAAGTTACCCGCTTAGAAGAAGTTTTTGCATCTGTTGGAGAAAAAGCTGTTGCAAAAAAATGCGATGCAATGGAAGGCTTGATCAAAGAAGGTGAAGGAATTATGGAAGAGACAGAGCAAGGAGCAGTTCGTGATGCCGGAATTATTGCAGCATCTCAAAAAATTGAACATTATGAAATTGCAACATACGGAACACTTGCAGCGTTTGCTAAAACACTAGGTGAAGATGAAGCAGTATCACTTTTGGTTCAAACTTTAAACGAAGAAAAAGAAGCTGATACTACCTTAACAGAAGCGGCTTATAATACTATTAATTTTGACGCCACAGAAGGCGATGATAAATAATAGAAACGCTTAGTTATGAAAAAACCTCCATCTGAAATAAGGATGGAGGTTTTTTTATTTTATATTTTTATGAAATTATTTGACGTGTATTGGACTCAAATCAGTTTTTGCAGGACCATTCATTACCGTTCCATCTGATGCAAATCGAGAACCATGACACGGACAGTCAAAAGATTTTTCGTTAGTATTCCATTGCACGATGCAGCCTAAATGCGGACAAACAGCCGAGAAAGCATGCAGCGTATTATCATAATCACGATATACGGCAATTTTTTTCAAACCAGACGAAAGAACACCTCCTTCACCAGCATTTAAATCCGCAGTATTTTTTAAATCAGAAGCTTTTACCCAATCCAGATATTGTGAAGCCATATTCGCAGTTTCTTTAGCAAAATCTCCAATAGATTTGAGTGAAATTCTGGATGGACTGTATAATTCTTCCCATTTGTTTTTTATTCCAAGTATTGCATCACTGATAATCATTGCGCCAATTGTGGCATGAGTCATTCCGTTGCCAGAATCACCAGTTATAATATAAATATTATCATCTCCAGGATTTTTCCCCATATAACCTAAACCATCTACAGGTTCCATTATCTGGCCAGACCATCTGTAGGCAATATCTTCAAGTACAGGGAAATAATTTCGTGTCCAGCTTTCCAGTCTTTCATATCGTTCAAATTCCGAAATTCCTTCTTCATCAACCTGCCCAGTTTTATGATCTTCTCCACCAGAAATCAGCAAGTCATATTCGTCATCAAAATTTTCCAAACGAACATAATGATAAGGTTGCGAAACCCATTTCGAATTTAAATCGCCAGTATCCCACCATAGTGAATTTGGCAGTTTGCCTTTGGGAACTTTGCCCGCAATAACATAACTTCTGTAGGCCGCTTGTTTGGTGTGCATCGTAAAAGTATCGTTAATAGGCGAATTAGTAGCCACAACAATATGTTCTGCAGAAAAATTATACCCATTTACTTCTGCACCATCTTTAGTAATTTTTTCGGCTCTTGCTTCTGTATAAATAGTTCCGCCAAGAGCAATAACAGCATCAGCAACTCCTTTAAGGTATTGTAAAACGTGAAATTGTGCCTGATTATTAAAAACAATACATGGCATAGATTCCCCGCCGTTTATTGTTGGGGTTTCTTTTAAAAAAGCGGTGTCTATTCCAGCGTTTTGTGTGGCGTTGAATTCCTTTTCTAGATTTTCTATTTTATCCGAAGGATGCAGAAACAAATAACCGTTTACTCTTTTGAAGGAACAATCGATATTTAAAGTCTGCACTATATTTTCTATTTCATCAATTGCAGCACTGTGGCTTTCGGCGGCTAGTTTTGCTCCATCTTTGCCAAAAGTATCTTCTAAATAATAATATCGATCATCTAAGGCGCAGGACAAATGTGCTGTAGTGCGGCCGGTTTCTCCGCTTCCTATCACACCATCGTCTACTAAAACCACTTTTTTACCTGCTTTTAATAATTTATAAGCTGTAGTCAGACCAGCAATTCCGCCGCCAATAATAAGGACTTCTGTTGTAATATCTTGGTCAGGATTTTGAAAAGCAAGAATAGAAGTAGAATCAATCCAATACGATACATTGCTTCCTGACGAAATGCTGCCATCATTCCATTTATCATCTGTTTGTGACATAATAAAATTGTTTTAAGGATTATTGGATTTGAATCAGATTTTTCAAATCTCTCTCAAATTTATAAAATCAACACCCCAAAATATTATAGCTTAAAATGATTAGTTTACATCATTACCAGTCAATTTTTATGTAAGAAAATGGAATTAAAATATAATATTAATGGTTTAAATAAGAGTTACTTAGCGTTCTATTAATGTAAAAATAAATATTATGAAAGCAGCAGTTATCCATGGACCTGGATCCATAAAATACGATACAGTCGATGACCCAAAATTAAATGCCAAAGACGATATCATTCTTAAAGTTACTTCGACAGCAATTTGCGGATCTGATCTTCATATTTATTCAGGAGGATTTCCTCAGCCCAGACCTATGGTTCTCGGACATGAATTTATGGGGATAGTAGAAGAAGTTGGTTCTGAAGTAACTCATGTTAAAAGGGGCGATAGGGTTGTAGTTCCTTTTCCTATTGCATGCGGAAATTGTTTTTTCTGTAATCACGATGTTCCAGGAAATTGTGAACATAGCAATCCTGAACATTATGGACCTGAAGGAGGCATAGCCACAGAAAAAGGAGGTGCACTTTTTGGATATACAGATCTTTACGGAGGTTATGACGGAGGTCAGGCTCAATACGTAAGAGTTCCTTATGCGAATTATGGACCAAGAGTTGTTCCTGATAATTTAACAGATGAGCAGGTTCTTTTTCTAACAGATATTTTCCCAACTGGATATACAGGAGTAGATTGGGGAGAAGTTAAAGGAGGAGAAACAGTAGCTATTTTTGGTTCGGGACCAGTTGGTTTAATGGCTGCAAAAAGTGCCTGGTTAAGAGGAGCAGCGCAGGTTATTGTTGTAGATACTCTTCAATACAGACTTGATAAAGCAAAAGCTACAACGGGTTGCACTACTATTTTATGGGAAGATGGACCAAAAGATGTTGTAGAACATATTCGTTCTTTAACAAACGGCCGCGGTGCAGATGTTTGTATTGATGCCGTAGGTTTTGAACCTGATCGAAATCTAGGTGACCGAATTAAAGCAACTATTAATTTTGAAAAAGGTTCCATAAAAGTACTAGAAGCTTGTATGAGTGCTGTAAGAAGAAGCGGAATAGTTGCTGTACTGGGCGTTTATCCTGTTAATTACGATAATTTTCCGTTGGGACAATTCTTTGACAAAGGAATTATCCTAAAAGGCGGACAAGCTCCTGCACATAAACATATTGATAAATTACTAGAATATGTGGTTCAGGGAAAAGTACAGCTTGATGATATTATTACACACAGACTGCCATTATCTGAGATTTCGCATGCTTACGACATTTTTAAAAAACGTGAAGACGGATGTGTGAAAGTAGTTTTAGATCCTTGGAAGTAATTCAACTCTATATCACGCAGTAATTTATTATTGAAGTAAAAGAAAGGGAAAACTTTAAAACTATTTAGAGCTTTCCTTTTCTTTTTTTAAAGCAGTGCTATTTATTTAGGGATTTTAGAAGACTTGATATTCAATAAATCATTTAATAATATAATAAAGCTCTATAATGTTGTAAAATACTGAAAGCCAGTATAAGTAATTTTAACATTGAGAAAAATAAATGAATTTTTATATTGTGATTTATTTATTAAATAATGAAAAGAGAAGATTTTGTATAACAATAAGGATTAAGATTATGTTTAAGAAAGGTCAAAAAGTACAGCAGGAATTTGGTAATCAAGTAATGAAAATTATAGATTTTGAACCAGATTTGATAGAAAATGTCATTACCCAATGGGAAGATGAACAAGGAACTATTGTTACAGGAAAATTTATGGAATCTCAGCTTTTACCAGCAGATGAATAAATGCAGAAGATAGAGGGATTATGGTTTAATATAATACACCTAAAATTATGAAAATGAATTCAACATATAATAAGAACACTTTCTATGATTATCAAGAAAAGGATATCGAAAGTTTATTTGGTCACAAAAAAATAACTACAATACAAAAACTGTTTTATGAATTGCCAAGTGCTGGCGGTATATCAGTAATGTTTTCTGAAATGGACATATTATGAAAACTTTTATACGCAACAACGGACTTTCAATTTGTTTCTTATTATTATTTTTTGCTTCGTTTGCCGGGCAGATTCTTTTTGGTTTTAAAGAATATAATAAAGATCTTATCGAAAACGGAGTGACTCCAATTACTATATTATCTTATTTCTCAACAGGACATTTTGTAGAGTCTACTTTTGAAAATTGGGAAAGTGAATTTTTGCAAATGGCGCTTCTTGTTGTATTAACCATTTTTTTACAGCAAAAAGGATCTTCAGAATCTAAAGATTTTGATAAAGAAGAAGAGGTTGACCGTGAACCTTCTCCCAATAAAAAAGACGCTCCTTGGCCCGTTAAAAAAGGAGGATTTATTTTGGCTCTTTACAAGCATTCACTTAGTATTATGTTGTTTTTATTATTTGCGCTTTCATTCGTTGCACATTTTTATGGAAGTTTAAAAGACGAAAATGAACAGCTCTCTTTCAAAGGAATGCCCCCAGAAACAGCATCAAAATATATTACCGATTCAAGATTTTGGTTTGAATCATTTCAAAATTGGCAGAGCGAATTTTTATCAGTATTTGCAATTATAGTACTTTCTATTTATTTGAGACAGATAGGTTCATCACAATCAAAACCTGTAGATGCACCTCACGCAGAAACTGGCGAGTAATATTTGTTTAAACAAAATTTCAAAATTTACCATTAATGCTATCTTAAACAAATGATGTATGCATACAATTTCACCATGGGCAGCCACAGTGCAGGCCGATTTAGAAAACAGCGTTTTAATATGGGAAAAGGAATTTCATAACTATTTTTTCCAAGTTTATAATACAGGCGATTCATTATGGATTTTGGTGATTTGGCCAAATCAGGTAAAGATGGCCTTTCGTGCCGCATTTGCTATGAATAGTTGTTTTGAAGTCACAAATCTATTTGATGACGAGGAAATACTCATAATTAATTTAGAAACAAAACTGGGCACTTACAGCACAGCTATTTCTTTTCCGAATTCTGATAAAGCTTTACTTCATTATAAAACTACATTTAAAGCTAATCAGCCTTTTATGATTCCATTTTGGCCAAGAGATATAATTCCTGTAACCCAAAGTGGAAATGTTGCCAATACAAATGGAACCATCCATACCAATCAAATAGGTTCAAGGTCTGGACTACTTTTTGCAAGTATGACCAAACCAAAAGGAGGTTCTTTTTTTTACTTTCAAGATTTGGGCTCTATAAGCGAATATTGTGAGGCAACAGAAACATCATTAGAAAATACTGTTGGCGGAAGCTGGCCTGAAATTGGTTTTCAATTACCAATAACAGAAGAAAAACCTTTGCCTTCAGATAAAGCCTATGTAATATCAGATGCCTATGTTTTATTTTCTGAAGATACAATTGAAAATGAAATACAAGAAACACAAGAGTTTATTAGAAATTTGGCAGATGTTTATTGCGTTTTACCACATCCTGAAATCATTTATCACAACTGGCCTGAAATTACCCAAAATTGTCTGGACGAGTTGTATCATAATAAAGGATCATGGACTCAGACAAAAGGAAACTCTTTTTTAAATGCTTATTTATGCGATTACGATACTCCGGCAGAAGTTATGGTTCAGCTCGCCGTATTAATGCCTCTTAATGAATTAACCCTCTGGTACGGAGAAAAACATCCAGTTTATAATGATTTGCTCGAAGGAATAGATTCGTTTTACGATCCTAAAATAAAGACAATCAACAGATGGCTTCCAGAACTTATTGAAGAACTTGATAAGTCAGAAGAACAAAAGAAGGAAATGGTAATGGATTCCTGGTACCTGCATCATCCTCTCATGAATTTGACAAGACTCGCTTTGAATGGCGAAAAAAAAGCAGAAGATCTCGTTTTAAAATCTATTGAATTTGCCATTAAGGTTGCGCATCATTTTGATTATAAGTGGCCGGTATTTTATAAAATGGATACTCTTGAAGTTGTTAAAAAGGAAACTGCTCCTGGAGAGGGAGGTGAAAAGGATGTGCCGGGATCATATGCACATTTAATGCTGCTGCTGTATCGCTTGACAAAGGAGAAACGTTATCTAAATGAAGCTGAAAAAGCAGTTAAGAAACTCATAGGCTGTGGATTTAGTATTTTTTATCAAGCCAATAATACCGCTTTTTCTGCTGGAGCACTTTTAGAATTATATAAAATTACGAACAAAAAAGAATACCTGGATTTAAGTTACGCTTGTCTGGCTTGTCTTTTCAAAAATATGCAGATATGGGATTGCCAATACGGATTTGGGAAAAACTACCCAAATTACTTTTCTGTTTTTCCTCTTAACGAAGCACCTTATACTGCCGCATACGAAGAAATGGAAGTATATGCAGCGCTATCAGAATATTTAATACAGGCCGAATCGATAGATCTTGAACCCGCATTAAAAATTCTTATTCCAGAATTCTTAAAATACGCTATCAGCAGATTTCCTTATTATTATCCAACCAAACTTCCTCCTGAGATGGTTTCAGACGAAGCTAAAACAGGCGAAATAGGCAAAACATTTTGGATTCCGCTCGAAGATCTTTATAATGGATGGGAAAAAAGCGGACAGGTAGGGCAGGAAGTTTATGGAGCTGGCGTGGGTTTTGGAGTCATGACAAGACAATATCATCAAGTAAGAAATGAAGACTTTTTAATTTTTACAGATTATCCAATTGTAAATTTTAAAAAAGTAAAAAAAACAATAACATTTAAAGTTTTAGGAAATGCGGATTTCGAATGCAATTTTAAAATTCTACTAAATGAGAAAAGCAAAATCGATTTTGAAGTTTTCCAAAATAAGAAAAAAATCGAACCTGAATCTAAGTCCAAAACTTTAGCAGAGTACAAAATAAATGGAGATTCTTCTGTAAAAATATTTTTGTAGTGGTTGTTGTTTGATTTTCAGATAGATGTATGAAATATATAAAATCTAGAGATCGATAATGTAACAATAAAAGAGTGTGGAGAAATAACTTTGAATAATAACTAAAAAATAAAAATTATGAAAACTATATTCAAAACCTCGATATTAATCTTCTTGTTTGCAGCGGTCATTTCTTCATGTAAAAAGAATGAAAATGCTGCTGAAGATAATACTTACACCAATAGTGCTGATTCAACAGAAACAACTATTGATACTGTCGGACCAAATTCTGACACCACAAATACTAGTACAAATGGAACAACCGGTGCCGTTGGTGAAGGTTCTACAGGTTCTGGATCTGACGGAACAACGCAAAAAGGAAGTACTAGTGTAAAAACAGACTCAACATCTAATAGTAAAGGCAGTAAATAACTGCCCTGGTTGATTACTTAATGTTGAACCTGCAGCAGTTGCTTGCTGCAGGTTTGTTTTTTTAATAAAAAAAAATTGATCAAATTCTAGAGAATCAAAATTACGATTTCTTTATCGAAATTCAGGCAGGAAAATAGGTAGTTAAAAGATTTAAAGTTGTCTCATAAATAGGGTTCTGTCGTACTTTTGCGAGCAGCCATGCCAAAAAGCTCATGATCAAAATATCCTTAGGTCCGTTTTGAGATATAATGATAAAATCTTCAATTGTTTTTTGAAATTTTTCAGTTTTTATAATTTCTGGTTTCAGTACATATTGTTCTACAAAAAAGAGATACTGCATAACTCGATCTTCATTTACCGTTAAAAGATATTTTTTGTAACGACGTTTAAAACTTTTTATACGCGATATTGCCAGTTCTGTATTTTCTTCCTGTACATGAAGCAAGATTTCTACAAGACACTTTTTGATTGTCCAGTCCATTCCCATTTTTTTTTCGTACCAGCTGTCGGTATGGTTTAGTTTTGCCATTTCTTTTACGGCATTACGTCCTGAATTTTGCTGTATATAAAAAACGATCAGCATCAAACGAATATCGTTACTGTCATTAGGATCTGTCTTTTTATTTAAAGTTAAAGACTTCTCGGCAGTCTCTATCGCTTTTTGAAAATTTCCAAGATAATTTTCATTGAAAGAAAGCAGTAAAAAATATCTCAGGCAAAAACGCTGATAATACTTACCAGACTGATTATTCAGTTGTGTAAACAACGAATTCAAATAGCTTAAAGATTCTTTAAATTGACCATTTCTAAAATAGAAGTTCGCTATAAAATATAATATGTAGATATGATAGTACAAATGCTTATTTGTCAAATCTGCTTTTTTACTAATGAAGCGATAGCTCTTAAGAACAAATGGCTGTATAAGCGAGAAATTGTTGTTTATAGAAGCATACTCATTGGCAATGAATAAGATCTGGTAAAGAGATTTAAAAGTTAATCCTTGTTTTAAAGAAATTCCGTATGTTTCAATAGTGTTTTTTATAAGCGCCTGGAAGTCTACAATCCGGCTTTCATGATAAATAGCAGCCAGTTCGCGTCGCAAAACAGCATAGCCCAAATTAAGCTGTTCTTCGTATTCGAGCTGTTTTTTATTTGCTTTGAAATTCTGTATTATTTTTTCAATTGGCTGTGACAGATCGAAGTGGGCAAACTGTATCTGAGTCAGATATATTTCATTAAGCAGACTAAAATGTTCCAAGTTGACTGCAATTTCTTCAGCCTTTGCCAAACATTTGAAAGCCGTTTTTTCGAGTTTATGTTCAAAAAATAGGCGGCTCACAACAATAAGACGAAGTATTGCATTTTCTTTTGAAGTATCATTTTCAAAACTTCGATTAGCCATGAAGTCAATCATGGTGTCATAAAGTCTTTTTCTAAGGGCATGATACGCATCTGTACTTTTTGTATCTAATAAATTCTTTTTTTTAAGTTTTATATCGTCAGTTTTTAAAGAATTAAATAAAGCTATATTACCTGCGTCTTTTCGCTTGTTTTTTCTTGATAAATACTGTATGAATGCCTTTTTATCATTCTCATTCATTATGTTTGATATTTCTTGGAGTGCATTCATAAATAAGATTTTTATTGAGGTAAAAATAATAAAATGTATTTTATATCGTCAGTTTTATATGGAAATTGATTTTGATAACTCCTGCTTCATCCTGAAATTTGTCTCATAATTATAAAACATAAAATTATGGAACCGCTAAAATCAAATGAATCAAACAACAATTCAGAATCAAAAAATGCAAAATCAAACAATGGATTTAATCCGTTAAAACCGAGCGCTGCCTTTGTGGGAGCATCTTGGATGACATTAATTATTGGTATGACCTCTTATTGTATTGGTCTTTACAATTCGGAAATGGCTTATAACGAAAAAGGCTATTATTTTACAATTCTTCTCTTTGGTCTTTTTTCTGTAATATCAGTACAAAAAAGTGTGCGTGACAAGCTGGAAGGAATACCAGTAACCGACTTATATTACAGTATAAGCTGGTTTAGTACTATTGCCTCTATAGTCTTACTTATAATTGGTTTGTGGAATGCTAATTTACTATTGAGTGAAAAAGGTTTCTTCGGAATGTCATTCGTATTAGGATTGTTCTCGGCCCTTGCTGTGCAAAAAAATACCCGAGACCTTAAACAATTTGAATCTACTATTGTATAATATTTTAGCGGAGCCTCATTACTGTCACAGCAATGTGCAGTTTTGAGGTTTTCTAAAGCTTAATTCGTATGATTATGAAATCTAGATACAAAACGATTATTTATAGTATGGGAGTATTATTGCTTGCCATTAATGTTCTAGATAAAATTTGGTGGATATATATAAGCAAAATCTACACTGAGTTTGAAGATTGCAAGACAGCTTATCTTAGTGTGTTTCCCGAATGTATTCAAGATGCTTTTCTTTTAACAGTTATTGAAATATTTTCATTAGCAATAACGGCGATTATCTTTTCAAAAGCTAAAAAGGCTGCTTATCTAAAAAAGACATCCAAAATTTTGATGATAATTTCTTTAGTACTCTGTGGATGGAATGTTTTTTCTTTGATGTAAAAGATTTACAATTTTACATATTATACAAAAAAAAACACTTCACAATGAAGTGTTTTTTCCTTGGTTGCTAATAAATATTCTAGATATTTTATATAAAAAAGAGGCTCCCCAAAGCCTCTTTTGCATTAATGTTTCCCATTTCCTTTGCCCTTGCCATTTCCATTATGGTTCCCACTATTGTGATGTCCATTATTCCCTTTACCAGGTTTTGGACCAATTGTTTTTTGAGGTTTTCCTTTATAACCTTTTGCATATTTTACCTTATGGGTTTTAAAATTGTCATAAGGACGGTCTCCTCTATAATCTGTCAAAACTACTTTGTACTCATTGTAAAGATCATAATTTCTATAGGCAGCAGGCAACGCTCTTGTTCTGACCCATCTTCCGTTGTTTAAGTACACATAATTTGACGTGCTTACATCATAATAAGTCTCAAGATCTGGAAGGTAATAATAGCGAACATCTGTGTAGCCCACCGGACCCCATGCAGGAGGAGTTCCTATATTTACATTTACAGATACTTGTGCTTGAGATTGACTAAAAGAAAAGAATACGATTCCAATCAATAAATATTTTAAAGTTTTCATAATTTCATTTTTTTAATTCATTACTGTATTTAGAATAAACAAGAAGCGTGCCTAAATTTATTTTATTTTTTAAGTGGTTGATTATCTTTTATTTGTATTTTATGTTAATGCTAATAATATCCGAAGTCATATTAGTAGTTCTGGTATAATGCCCATAACGGAGTTCTAATGTATTCCAATGTTTAAGTCCAAAAATTCCGTTTAGAGGCGTAAATTTCATGCCCATTCCAAAGAAACTACTGTTAAACTTAGATAAATCATAATTGCTGGTGTAATATTCATCAGCTGCAGTATGTTCTCCGTATGGTTTAAAATATTTAGTTCCTGTTTGTGTATAATATCTATAAAAAGGACTGACTGAAAAAGCCTGGGTTAATTTCACAGGAATTTCAATATCGGCGGTATGCGCTTTTAAGCTCCAATCGTCAGTATAATATCTGTAATAAGCACGAATAATTATATTGTCTCCCAAGAAATAACTGGCTCTGATTCCCAATGGAATTTTGAATCTGGTATCCGGCATTTTTTCCTGATGCACCGAGCCATCTGTAAAATAAACTCTATGAAAAGGAAGGCTTAAGTATCCATTTTGGCTGATTACATCTCCTACAAGCATTACCTGCAGGTTCTTGTTTACAACCTGCGAGTAGCTTAAAGTTCCTGCAAAAGTATTACGGTTGGCGCTGCCATAGCCTTCCTGGCCTGGAGGGCGGAGCTCGACTGGTTCAATTAATTTTAACTGATCTATAAAGGTTTGAAATTTAGCTGTAAATTCTCCGTTTCTGTCTTTTGTTTTTTGTGAGAAGCTGATGTTTCCTCCAAAGGACTGGTAGTCAAACTCCGTTGATGATGAAACTCCAATTCCCAATGTTCTTCCTTTTTCTTCATTCTCTCTCAAATAAGTCAACGAAGGATAGAAGCGGTTGTCTGAAGATGATGCAGATGAATTGGCACTCAAATCAATCATATCTGATGATGCTGAGGTATAGTGATCTATACCAGCTTCGATATCAAAAGTGTGCTTAATTCCAGTTTCTCCGTATTTTACTAATTTTACATCAATAGTATTTGCTATATCTGTAAGGTGCTCAGAACCAATACCTCCAGTAACGGCAGAATTATCTCCATCCTGTTTATAATAACTGGAAACCAGATTTACTTCTTCCAGCTTTAATTTTTTGCTTTTATAACTAATAGAATCAGTAGGAACATTTTGTGCTTTTGTCTGAAATAATGCCAACAAAGCAAACCCTGTTATGAATATTCTTTTCATTTTTTTATCGTATCAAAATTAGTTACACCCGCAGCCGCCACCGCTTTTTCCTGAATTTGCTCCGGAAGCTCCTTCACGGTAGGATTGAAAACTTAGTTCTGTCTTTTCGATTTTCCGATTAGAAAGCACCATTTCAGAATCGTTGATTTTTCCCTTCTGGTATTCTTTTACCGAAGTACAAGAGGTGAACAGAATAGCTGTAAAAGCAATACTGCAGAACAGTACCAGTTTTTTTTGCTTTGGCTTTTTCATTTCAGGTTAATGTTTTTTGATGTGTAAATTTTATTGCTGTCATCGATAATAATACAATATAAATCAGGGATCTGATCTATTAAAAATAAGCCTGCCTTAATTCCCATAACTGATATTGGAGTTGCCATTGCATCTGCAAATTCTGCATTAGAAGCGATAATGGTAACACTTTTTATTCCGGTTATTGGCAGCCCTGTTTTTGGGTCAATGGTATGCGAATATTTTTTTCCATTAATGGTTACGAATTTTTCATAGTTGCCAGAGGTTGCTACTGCTTTATTGGATATTTCCATGTACGAAAAAGCACCATTTGGAGAGTCAGGGTTTGCTACGCCAATTGTCCATTTTTTTCCATCAGGCTGTAATCCCCACGCAGATAGATCTCCACTGGCATTTATAATGCCGCTTTGAACATTTTGTTTTAAAAGGATCTGTTTGGCCATTTCAGCGGCATAACCTTTTCCAATACCTCCAAAACCAATCCGCATTCCTTTTTCTTTTAGAAATACAGTTGAGTTTTCTTTGTCCAGCATGATATTTCTGTAATCAATAAGGTGCACCATTTTTTTTGCTGTCAGTGCATCAGGAAGTGTGGTCATTGTTTTGTCAAAATTCCAAAGACTTTTGTCGATACTTCCGTAAGAGATATCAAATGCACCTTGTGTGATTTTCGAAATTCCAATGGATCTTTCGATAAGATTAAAGACTTCCAGATCTACTTTTACAGGCTGAATTCCTGCATTATCATTAATCAGATTGGTCTGGCTATCTGTGCTATAAGTAGTCAGCAGCTTTTCAATCCGCCTGATTTCTTCAATAGCAAGATTAATATTCTCATTTCCTTTTTTCTCATTTTCAGCTACAACTGTAATGGTAAAGTTGTTTCCCATGAGTTTTAGGGATTGTGAATATTTTTGCTTTTTGAATATGTTATTTTCGGCTTTCACAGATCGCTTTTATTTCGGCAGTCCATTGTTCAGGTGAGGTTTCAGGTTTTCCGTGCCAGGTTTTGATTACTTTGCCATCAGCATCTAGAAGAAGTGTTAAAGGGAAACTGCCTTCTTTATTATATATTTCAGCTAACCCTTCATTACGCTGGACTTGTTCGGCTGTTCCGATGTTTTTCTTTTTTCTTGGAAAATCAGCATTAACCAGTACTAAATTTTCATTTGCCATATCTGTGAACACCTGACTTTCAAAATATTCTTTGCGCGTTACGATGCAGGGTCCACACCAGTCTGAACCAGAGAAGTTCAAAAGAATTAATTCGTGCTTTTCTTTTGCAATTTTTTTTGCATTATTAAAGTCAGGTTCCCAATTTACAGGAGACATAAATGTTAATAGGAGAAACATTGCGATAAGCTTCATTATTCAGTTTGTTTTTAGGTATATACGAAATAACGAATTAGAAGGGATCTTATTTTTTTTTATCGCTTAAGATTTGATTAAATTTATATTACATTGAAATCCTAACTTTTTAAGCGGTCTGAACTCCAAAAATATAGCCAACTAGCGCAGATGCTGCCATTGCAAAAGTACCCCAGATACAGATACGCATTACTGCTTTTAAAATATTTGATCCGCCTGCCTTTGCAGCTAGTATTCCAGATAGTGCCAAAAAAAGTATTGAAAAACCATATTGATAAAATACCATTTGTTTAATAGGAGCGAGGATAGCTACTACAAGCGGTAAAATACCTCCAATAATAAATGAAACAGCCGATGCAAATGCCGCCATTAATGGATTGGCCTGCGTAATTTCATTTATTCCTAGTTCATCTCTTGCGTGAGTTTCAAGAGCATTATGAGCGGTTAGTTCATGAGCGACCTGTTTTGCTAATTCTTTATTTAGTCCCCTTTGAATGTAAATATGTGTCAGTTCTTCAAGTTCAAGTTCTGGCATATTTTCCAACTCTGCTTTTTCTCTTTTAAGATCAGCAGATTCAACATCAGCCTGGGAACTTACAGATACATATTCGCCTGCTGCCATAGAAAGGGCACCAGCTACTAAACCAGCCGTTGCAGCCAGTAAAATAGGTTCTCTTGTTACACTCGCTGCAGCTACACCAATTGCTAAACTTGTAGTAGATAAGATTCCGTCGTTTGCACCTAGGACAGCTGCCCTTAACCAGCCGCTTCTATTGATATAATGATTTTCAGTATTCATAGTTCATGTAAATTATTTGTCCAGTCGAAATAAGTTTTAAGAAATTCCCTATTTTATAATTATGTTTCATTCTGGGCAGGCTTTTGTCTATATCATTTATTTCACTTTTATATCCAAATAAAATTAACTGAAAATGTCTTCTATTATGTGATTAGTACAAATAGAATGATTCTAAATTTTAGCCATTATAATTTTTGATCTTAATTACCGTAATCAAAAATATTTATTCAATATTATATACTTTGTGTTGTTTGTTTTAAAGGAAGCGTTACTGTAAATTCGGCTCCATTATCTTTTTCTCCGGTGGCTGTAATTGTACCATGATGTCTTTTTGCTATTTTTCTGCAAAGCGAAAGCCCGAGTCCATTTCCTTCATATTCGTCTTTAGAATTTAATCTTTCAAAAGCATTAAAAATCCTTTCAGCGAAAACAGAGTCGAGTCCGATGCCATTATCTTTAACGACAATTTGTACAGCATCTTCACCATTTAAAGTTGTATTTGCACATGTAATAATAACTCTTGGCGGCTCATCTGCTTTTGAGAATTTTAATGCATTTTGTATAAGGTTATAAAAAAGCTGTGTAATAAGAATAGGCGCTCCTTCTATTTCGGGCAGGTCACAAGAACTCAATATTGCGCCTTTCTCTTTTATAATCAGTTCTAGGTCTGTTTTTATACCATCAATAACTTCATTGAGATTAATTTTTTCAATAGACTGCTTGGTTTTATCAATAGTAGAGTAGCTGAGAATACCTTCTATTATATTGTTCATTCTAAGTGTAGACTGGTCTATTTTATGGAGATATTTTTTACTGCTCTCATTAAAATTAATTTCTTTTTCATTTTTTAAAAGAGTATTAAAAATTTTAATTTTTCTTACAGGTTCTCTTAGATCGTGACTTACTACATTTGCAAAATGAAGTAGATCATCATTTGATCTCCTTAGTTCTTCGGTGCTGTAAGCAACCTGTTTTTTTAATTCTTCTTCAAATTGCCTCTGCTCACTAATATCCTGAATAATTCCAATTATAGTGATTGGAATTCCATTTTCATCTTTAATAATCTTGCCATTAATTTTTGTCCATCGTATGGATTTATCATTATTTACAATTCGAGCTTCATAACATATTTTCCCTGTGCTTTCAGCTTCTTTATGTGCTTTTTCACGAGCTGCTAAATCGTCTGGATGAAGTTTTGCGACTAATTCTTCAGTGGATATTTCTGATTCAATAGCGCATATAGAATTGAAATTCCCACAAGTTTTGATTTTTTTGGTTACGAGGTCTATTTCATAAGTTCCCATTCCAGATGACTCTATTGCAATTCTAAGCCTTTCTTCTGCACTCTGAACCTGTTGCGTAGCCATATGTAAATCAGTTACATCTGCCCCAGTATTCATTACTCCATAAATTTTTCCTTGTTCATCAATAAGAGGAATGAAACTATAATTGAAATAATATGAATTTGTGACGCCATTACTAATTAGATCTACCTTTTTGTCTTGAGCATGAAAGGGAATTCCAGTTTTAAGTACATTAAGGGCCTCATCAAAAAAAGAATCTTTTTTAATCTCAGGAAGAATGTCAAGATAATTTTTGCCTATTACATTATTGCCTTTCCCCCAAAGTTGAATCATAGCAGTATTGGCAAGCTCAATTTTTAGATTATCACCTGTATAAACTGCGATAGGCAATGGTGTATGGTCAACTATATCTTTTAAGATCCTCACATTTTGATACATAGCAATTTATTTTAGGTTTTTGTTTGACAAATCTAATTTTTTATTAAACATTTTTGTTACACTAATAAGCTAAAGTGTTTCATAATTTGTGGCTAATATTAACTCCAAAGTATCTTTTTAATTTGGGGTTTTGTGTTATTACAAGGAAAGCTTATTATTGAAATCTAAATTAAATAAACAATTTTATTTTGTTTAATCTTGTTTTAAAATAATTAAACAAAATAAAATATTTAACAATTAAATAGATCAATTATTTAGAAATTGGAAAATTAAGAGTAAATGATTTGAAATTTTAATACTTAATATCTCATTTTTAAATTTGGTTTTGTAAAGTAGATTAAAGTAAATGTAATTGATTTTTCGACAGAACTTTACTTTTTAAATCAATCATATTTTAAATTCTAAGTTTTGCATCGATTTTGTCAAAAAACTTTTCAGGAATTTTTAAAAGGTCAAAAAATGTTTTTACACAAAAAACTAATAGTATCATTTTTTAGTCTCTAAGATTTAAACCTTTTCTTCGGCAATCAGAGAATGAATAAACAATTCCTTTAATATGTATTTTCAACAATACCATTTTTAAATAAACAAACTGTAAAATATGTCTATGTTTTTGATTGATGAATCCATCTTTTCTGATAGTCTTATACATAATTTTATTTTCCAGTTCAGAGCCCATTATTTTGCTCTAAATTTTATTAAATAAGAATTGTTAATTATTAGTAATAGATTTTTGTTTGGTTTGTTTTGTGGGGAGATTAAATAGTTAATCTCCCTTATTTATGTTTTAGAAATGTTTTAAGACAATTTAATAAATATGTGATTGATATGAAAAAAGAGAATTTTCTAAATAAAAAGCACGGTTCTTTAAAAAGAATTGTACCATTTTTTATGCTGCTGTTTTTTTGTGTAGTGAAAGTATACTGCAAAAATGAAGAAAAAACAGACAGTGCCCAAAGGGTAATTGAAAGACTTATAGGTAATCGTGCCAGCGAGTTCGAATTAAGTATTATTGAAAACAAAGGGAATAAATTAGATTGGTTTGAAATTGAAACAACAAACAATAAAGTAAAAATAAAAGCATCAAATAATACTGCTGTCTGCTATGCTGCTTATAATTTTCTTAGGGATATAGGTGCAGTTTTAGTCAGCTGGGAAGGAAATAGAATTCATTTACCCACGACATGGCCAAAATATTCTAAAAAGAGTGAGACGCCATTTCAATATAGAGAATATTTAAATGCCTGTACTTTTGGTTATACGACACCATGGTGGGATTGGAAACGATGGGAACAAGAAATCGACTGGATGGCGATGCACGGAATAAATCTTCCTACCGCAATGGAAGGTCAGGAAGCAGTATGGCAGGAACTATGGAAAGAGTATGGCTTGACCAGCAATCAGTTAGAAGCTCATTTTGCAGGGCCAGCCTATCTGCCATGGCAGCGAATGGGGAATATTAATAGTCTAGAAGGACCATTGCCAAAAGAATGGTTTAGTAAAAAAGAAGAGCTGCAAAAGAAAATATTGGAAAGGATGAGAGCCTTAGACATGCATCCTGTTGTTCCTGCTTTTAGTGGTTATGTGCCTAAAGTTTTTGCCGAAAAACATCCTGAGGCTAAAATAACAGAATTAAAATCTTGGTCGGGAGGCGGCTTTGCAAGCACTTTTCTATTAGATTCCAAAGATCCATTGTTTAAAAAAATAGGAAAACGTTTTATTGAAATTTATACCCAAAAGTATGGCGCATCTAATTTCTACTTAGCAGATTCTTTTAATGAAATTGAACCTCCTGTTTCTGAGCATAATAAATACGAAGAACTTTCTAATTACGGAAGTGCAATTTACGAAACTATTAATGAAGCAGCTCCTGGTGCAGTATGGGTAATGCAGGGATGGCTTTTTGGAGACAATAAAGAGTTTTGGACAAAAGAGGCAACCAGCGCATTTTTAAGCAAAGTTCCAAATGACAGATTGATGGTTCAGGATTATGCCAATGACAGGTATAAGGTATGGGAAAATCAAGAAGCTTTTTATGGTAAACAATGGACTTATGGTTATGTCCATAATTATGGAGGATCAAATCCTGTATACGGAGATTTAAATTTCTATAAAAATGAATTGACAAGTTTGCTGCAGAATCCAAATAGAGGAAATATTGTGGGTTATGGGGCAATGCCAGAAGGCTTAAATAATAATTCAATTGTTTATGAATACATATATGATCTTGCGTGGACTAAAGGTGAGCAGCCTCTTAATGACTGGCTGACTAAATATTTACATGCGAGATATGGACAAAAACCTACTCAATCTATTTTTCAAGCTTGGGAATTATTACTAGAATCTGTTTATAATGTGAAATACTGGGAAACTCGCTGGTGGAATGATAGGGCTGGAGCGTATTTGTTATTTAAACGCCCAACGGCCACAATTACAGAATTTAAAGGAAATCCTGGAGATAAGGAAAAATTAAAAGAAGCTTTGGATATCCTTCACAAAGAAGCTGCAAAGTATGATAAAAAGAATTTTATTAATTACGATTTAATTGATATTTCAAGACATTATTATTCATTGTGTATTGATGAGGATTTAATGAAATGTGTAAAAGCGTATCAGCAGAAAGATGTTATCAAAGGAGACCAGCTTTTTAAAAAAATAGAAAAGCAAGCTTTGGAGATTGATAAAATGATGTCCGGGCAGCCATTAAATAGTTTAGATCAATGGGTAAAATCGGCTTCTGATTACGGAAGTTCAGCAGAGGTTTCAAAATTATATGTAAAAAATGCAAAAACACTAATTACGCTTTGGGGTGGAGAAGGTCATTTGAATGATTATGCTTCCCGATCATGGCAGGGAATGTACAAAGGATTCTATTGGCCGAGATGGAAAATGTTTTTAGAAGCCTTTAGAAAATCAGTTGTAAACAATACTCAATTTGATGAATCTAATGAAAGAGAATTAATCAAAAATTGGGAAATTAAATGGACTGAAAGTAATTAAAATAATACTTAATTGCGATTAATTCGTAGATACATAAAAAATAACCAATACTTCATAACCAAAACCAAAACAACAATGAAAAACAGGAACTGAATCTTCGCGAAAACGATTTATTAGTAAGTTTTTAACTATAGAATTTTAGAAAAATAACTTTGGCAAGCCTTACTATCACTGACTTTATAGAAATTATCCATGTTTATGAATAACTTGTCCATTTCTTAACATTTCATTAGCACTAATTTCGTCAGTACTATTTAACCAATTAACCAATATCACAATGGAAAAACTTAAACTTTTATTATTAGCCCTTTGCTTTGGCTTCTCAATTAATACCTGGGCACAAAAAACAGAAGTGTCCGGTGTAGTTTTAGATGACAAAGGCATTCCACTGCCAGCCGCCAATGTACTAGAGAAAGGTACAACGAATACAGTAACAACAGATTTTGATGGGAAATTTAAAATTTCAGCTTCAAACAAAAATGCGACACTTATATTTTCCTTTATGGGATTTGATGATCAACCGGTAAAATTAGACGGGACAAAATCAAATTATACGGTTAAATTACAGTCAACAACAACTAACTTAGAACAAGTAGTAGTTGTAGGTTACGGAAAAGGATCTCGAAAAAACCTTACTACTTCTGTAACTTCTGTAAAAGCCGAAGATTTAAACCGAGGAGCAATCAGTGACGTGGGACAGCTTTTGCAGGGTAAAGTTTCTGGTTTGAACATTTCCTCTAGTGGTGACCCAACTAAAACAGCATCTGTAGTTTTGCGTGGAGCATCAACATTAAATAGTTCTCAAGGACCATTTTATGTAATAGATGGAATTCCAGGAGTCGACATTTCTGTAATCGCTCCAGATGACATTGCTACAATTGACGTTTTAAAAGATGCTGCTGCAACAGCAATCTACGGTAACCGTGCGGCAAATGGTGTTATCATGGTAACCACAAAAAAAGGAAGTAAGGGCAGAACACAAATTGCATACAATGGTTATGTGGGCTGGGAAGAAGTTTCAAATAATCTGGACATGATGAATGCAGATCAGCTGAGAGCTTTTACAACTAAAAACAATTTGAATTTTACTCCAGAAAATGATAAAGGCGCTAACACTAACTGGCAGAAAGAAATTTTAAGACCAGGACGTGCGGCATCAAGCAGTCATAACTTGTCTATGAGCGGAGGAGGCGATCATGGAAACTATACCGCAAGTATTACTTCTCTTAACAAAGAAGGAGTAATGTTGAAAAGTGATTTTTCTCGTATCATTGCTCGTTTGTCAGTCGAACAATTTGCTTTTGATGATAAGGTTAAATTTGGTTTAAATGTTACTAATTCTAGTACAAAATATCAAAATGTACCACAGCGTAATACTGTTCTTTTACAAGCAGCAAGTTATCTTCCTGTGTCGCCAGTAAGAAATGCTGATGGAAGTTATTTTGAAAATTTTGTCAGCCCAGGATATTTCAACCCAGTAGCTTTAATCGAGCATGGTACTGACGAAACTAAAACGGATAACCTTGTTGGGAATCTTACTGCAGAAGTAAAACTACCATTTGGAATTACTTATAATTTGAATTTAGCACATCAAAGATTAACTGCATCTCATGGAGAATTTTACGACAGTTATTATTCACAATACAATAGTGCCAACTTCTACAACAATCCAGATCCTCCTTTGACAAAATCTTTGGTAAATTTTGGTGTAAATGGTTCTGCATTGAGAAATTCTTATGAAACAAGAAACAATATTATTGAGAGCTTCTTTACTTGGGATAAATTAATAGGAGAGCACAAAATAAAAGCGGTTTTAGGGTATTCTTGGCAAGAAAACACTTTAGGTGATGGTTTTCAAGCTACAACAACAAACTTTCCTGTAGACAATGTTGGATATAATAACCTTGCTTTAAGTAATTACACTTCTGTTAATGGGTATGTAGTAAATTTTGGAGATAGTAAAGCATATCAAAAAACACGTTTGATCTCATATTTTGGACGTTTAAATTATAACTATAAAGATAAATATCTTTTACAAGGATCTCTTAGAAGAGATGGAGGCTCTATGTTTGGAGCAAATAACCAGTGGGGATATTTTCCTTCTGTAGGTGGTGCTTGGAGATTAGACAAAGAAAGTTTTATGCAGAATCAAAGCTTTTTTAGTGATTTGAAAATCCGCGGAAGCTGGGGGGTAACTGGAAACTCTTCTGGATTTAATGCTTACACAGCTCAATTTATTTCTGGAAGTTTAGGAACTTTCTATTATAACGGACAACAAATTGGAGCTTACGGGCCTAACCAAGCCGCTAACCCAGATTTGAAATGGGAAAAAACAGCTACTTCAAATATTGGAGTTGACTTCGCTATCTTAAAAGGAAAAGTTACAGGTTCTGTTGATTTATATAATAAAAAGACAACAGACATGATTTTCAATTATAATGTTAATCCTGTACTTGTACCAGTAGGAACAATTGTTGCAAACGGTGGTACAATGTCTAATAAAGGTATTGAGGTTAGTTTAAGCACAACTCCAGTTAAAACAGCAAATTTCAGCTGGACAACTAATCTGAATTTATCACATAATAAGAATGAAATCGTAAAATTAACCAGTCCATTCTTTGTTGGAGGTGATTCCATTCGTCGTGTACAGCCAGACGGTGGTGGACAAACAGGAAGTACATTACAAATCTTTAAAGAAGGAAAACCTTTAGGACAATTCTTTACATTGAAATATGCAGGAAAAAATGCTGCAGGAGTTTCACAATACTATGATAAAAATGGTGATTTAACTACTACACCTCAAATTGGAGTAGATTATCATTATGCAGGAAGCGCACAACCAAAATTATTGGTAGGATGGGCAAATAATTTTCAATACAAAAAATTTGATTTAAGTATTTTCTTCAGAGGAGTATTTGGTAATAAAATTTTCAATGCAACTCGTGCCGATTTATTCAGGCCAAGCACCGCAATGACCAATAATATTTTAGTTGATGCAGGAAATGAATCACCAAATGACTTAAACTCTTACAAGTATTCAGACCGTTTTATAGAAGACGGCAGTTACGTAAGACTAGACAACATGACTTTAGGATATAATTTTGGTAAGGTGGGCAAATACATACAAAGCGTACGTATTTACCAAACAATAAACAACGTATTTGTTATTACCAAATACACAGGAATTGATCCGGAAGTAGAACAAGGAGGAACAGCTCCGGGTGTAGATTCAAATAATTTCTATCCAAAAACCAGAACTTATATGTTTGGTTTAAATGTGATCTTCTAAAAATTAAATGCTAAAAATTATGAAAAAGATATTAAAATATTTAGGACTTCCAGTACTTATAGCTGGTTTAATATGGTCTTGTGACGATCTAGAAGTGCCTATTACAACACAATTAACACCTGAAGTATTTCCTCAAAACTCAACACAATATATTCAAACTACTGGACCTGTTTATGCAGCTTTCCGCGGTGAATTTTCATTTGCCTGGTGGTGGTCTCAATCTTTATCTACAGATGAAGCTATTTTGCCGTCAAGAGGAGGTAACTGGTTCGATAATAGAAACTATATTTCGATGCATTATCATGATTGGAATGCTGATAATGGTATTATCGGAAGTCTTTGGGATTGGTCTTCTAAAGTGATAGGAACAAGTAATCAGGCAATTTCTATTTTAAGACAAACAATGCCGGAGGGTGCAGAGAAAAAAACTTTGATTTCAGAGTTAAAAACTATGCGTGCTATTTCGTATTTCATGTTAATGGACAGTTATGGAGATGTACCTTTGGATACCTTATATGGAGATTTTACATCTCATGCTAAAACACCAAGAAAAGAGGTTTTCAATTTTATTGAGAGTGAATTAAAAAATGCAGTTCCCAATCTAAATCCAGCAGCAGGAATTACAACCTACGGTAGACCAAATAAACAGACTGCTAATGCAATGCTTGCTAAATTGTATTTAAATGCTGAAGTTTATACAGGGACACAACGTTATAATGAATGTATTGCAGCTTGTGATGAGGTAATTAACTCTAATTTATATGCTGTTGAACCAAGAGCGACGTATTTGCAAATGTTTTATCCAGCAAACGGACCACAAATGAAAGAGTTCATTTTTGCAGTACCT
The DNA here is from genome assembly GCF_030818825.1 of Flavobacterium sp. SORGH_AS_0622. Taxonomy (NCBI): domain Bacteria; kingdom Pseudomonadati; phylum Bacteroidota; class Flavobacteriia; order Flavobacteriales; family Flavobacteriaceae; genus Flavobacterium; species Flavobacterium sp. SORGH_AS_0622. The sequence goes on along the minus strand of NZ_JAUTAX010000001.1, from coordinate 3,347,733 downwards.
TATGATCCAGCAGCCGTTACAGTTGGTTATAACGGACAAATGTATCACGCTCGTTATGATGTGCCACGTTCTGAAAGAACTAAGTTTGGTCTTCCTTATACACCAAGTGCACCAAGAAGCACGCTGCCAGAATTTTATGCTTATTTCAATGATGCAAATGACATTCGTAACAAACAGTGGCTTACGGGTCTCCAGTATATGAATGATGGAGTTACACCAGTAATGGTTACTACAACTAAAAAAGGATACGATCAATTTTATACAGGATCTGATGGCGGTGCAACTTACACGTATCAGGTAAATTTAACACCAGATATTATCCTTCGTCAAAGTGTAGCCTTATTCGATCTTGGAAACGATGAAATTGCTTGGAATATGGGGTATAGAAATATTAAATTTTATCCAGATGCAACATCAACAAATCGTAACCAAAAGAACGACGTTCCTTTCTTGCGTTACTCAGATGTTCTTTTAATGAAAGCAGAGTCAATTCTTCGAGGTGGAGCAGTAACTTTAGGACAAAGTGCAGATGCATTAGTAAATATGGTTCGCTCTAACCGTACAACATCTGCAGCCTTGAGCGGTGTAACTTTAGAAGAGCTTTACAAAGAAAGAAGCCGTGAATTTGCTTGGGAAGCTTGGCATAGAAATGATATGATCCGTTTTGGAAAATATGAAGGACAATGGGGATACAAAACCAATACAGATGTTTATCGTCGTGTTTTCCCAATTCCAACCAACGCGATGGTCTTAAATCCAGCCCTGATTCAGAACGATGGATATTAAAAATAAAGTTTTAGTTAAGTACGCATTGTAACCCAATTTTAATTTTGAAAAGGAGAAGAGCGTAAAAATTCTTCTCCTTTTTTACTAAAGAAAAACTGGTTTCTAGTTGCTCGTGAGAACCAGTTCAGTTTCATTTTCATTTTTTTGAATGAATGCAAAGCTTAATCAAATGCCGATCTTGAAAGTCAATGAAAGATTAAGCTTTGTACCATTCTATCAATTTATACTTTAAAGAATAATATAACTCTTTGTTGTTTAGAAAATAGTATCTCTACTAATTTCAATTAGCCTATATCCGAACAAAAAAATCTGTCTAAACCATATTTGCCCCACCAATAAATAGAATAAATGAAACTAAATAAAATCTATAAAATAGGACACATTGTAATAGGTTTAACTCTTATTTTTTTAGTGTCATGCAATGCTCAGAAAGCTGTTAATTTAAAGAAAAAACAGCTGTCTGATATGGTATATCCGTTGTTGGACACCGAAAATTCTAGATGGTTTTACTTTTCATCAGCAAGTCGTCCCTTTGGAATGGTAAACCTAAATCCTGATACCGAAATTAACGGCGATTGGGGTGGCGGTTATAAATATACTACAGATACAATTAAAGGTTTCAGCCACATTCACGAATGGCAAATGTCAGGAGTATCAGTAATGCCCGTAACAATTGCACCAGAAAATAAACCAACAATTTTTAAAGACTTTTATTCCAAATTCAGTCACCAAACCGAAATCATTACTCCAGGATATCATTCTTTAAAACTAGATCGTTATCAAATAATTACAGAATTAACCAGCACACAAAGAGTTGGTTTTCATAGATATACTTTTCCTGTAAAAGCACAAAAAGCAGTTCTTTTTAATTTGAACACTATTTTAGGACCTTGCGAAAATACAAATGGGAAATTAGAAAAAAACAATGATTATGAACTTTCAGGATCATTAGTTTTGAGTACCAATTTTAGACGTCCAAAACCATTAACCGTATTTTTTAAAATTAGAACCAATGAGTCTATTACGACTATAGAAAGAGATAATCTAACAGGAAATTATTTAGTTTATTTTAATAAAACAAAAGAACAATTATTGATGAAAGTGGGAATATCCTACACTTCAATTGAAAATGCCAATAACAATATAGAAACCGAATTACCAAATTGGGATTTTAATAAAACAGTTGATAATTCCAGAAATGAATGGAGTAATTTATTAGGAAGAATAAAAATAGAAGGCGGAACCGAAACCGATCAAAGAAGATTTTATACAGATCTTTGGCATGCCCTGCAAGGGAGAAAAATGATTAGTGATGCAAATGGATCCTATCCTGATAATACAGGGGAAAAATTCAGGGTGGGACATTTGCCTGTAAATGCAGATGGAAAACCAAAATTCAATCATTACAATTCAGATGCTTTTTGGGGTGCACAATGGACAATAAATAATCTTTGGGGACTTGTATATCCTGAAATTATGGAAGAATTTGTGTATTCGCTCATGCAGTATTACAAAGACGGAGGCATGATTCCGCGCGGACCTTCTGGAGGAAATGATACTTACGTCATGACAGGAGCTTCTGCAACACCATTTATCGTAAGCGCTATTCAAAAAGGAATTGTAAAAGATGATTTAGAGGAAATTTATACCGCACTCAAAAAAAATCATATGCCAGGCGGTATTATGGAAAAAGCAGGATATGAACATAATACGAACATTGGAGGCGGATTAAAATATTATTTGCAAAAAGGATATGTACCTTATCCGCTTCCAGAAGGTAATTTCGGAAGCCATGAAGACGGTGCAAGCCAGACTTTAGAATACGCTTACCAAGATTGGACTTTGGCACAATTGGCTAAAAAATTAAATCATAAAGAAGATTATAAGTATTTCATGAAAAGAGCCCAAAACTATCAGAATATTTTTGATAGCAAAATAGGCTGGGTGCGTCCGAAAAATGTAGAAGGAAAATGGCGAGAAAATTATGATCCGTATCAATATGAAAATGGATTTATAGAATCGAATGGAGCGCAGTCAACCTGGTTTGTGCCGCACGATATTGAAGGTCTGGCAGTTTTGATGGGAGGAAAAGAGAAAGCTGTCGTAAAATTGAATACTCAATTTGAAACCGCTAAAAAACAAAAGTATACTTCAGGTACATCGCACGATGCAGAATTACACCCAGAATTCAGTAGAATTCCTGTAAATTTTGGAAATCAGCCATCTATGCAGACCTCTAATATTTTTACGGTTTTAGGAAGACCAGATTTAACACAGTATTGGACAAGAAACGTAGTAAAAGAAACTTTCAGCGGATTATCACCTTCAACGGGATATAATGGAGACGAAGATCAAGGATTAATGGGAAGTTTAAACGTTTTGCTCAAATTGGGTTTATTTCAAATGAATGGAGGAACAGACCAAGATGCCGTTTACCAGATAGGAAGTCCAATATTTAATAAAATTTCGATAGATTTAAATCCAAAGTATTATTCAGGGAAAACATTTGTAATTAAAGCAGCCAGCAACAGCAATGAAAATGTTTATATAAAAGACATAAAATACAACCATACAGAAGTACAAAATTTTAATCTTTCACACCAAGATATTACCAGTGGAGGTGAGTTGATCTTAGAGATGGCTTCTCAACCAAACCCTTAAAACTAAAGAAATAATACACAATGAAAATAATATCCAAGTTTATCTTTTTTTTAGGAATATCAATTTTTAGCGCAAGTACGGCTAAAGCACAGCAAACAGTTCATCAATATGTAGATCCGATGATAGGATCAGAAGGAGTTGGGCGGGTTTTCATTGGTCCGTCTTGTCCATACGGAATGGTAAAGCCAAGTCCAGATTGTACCTCAAGTCCCAACAGCGGCTGGCTTCCAATGCCAAAAGAAGTTACAGGTTTCAGCCAGGTACACGTAAGCGGAACAGGCGGAGGCCCGAAATACGGAAATATTCAAATCATGCCATTTTCTGGAGCTTTAGATAAAATGGATCAAACATCCTTTAGAACAGAAGAAAATGTAAAACTCGGATATTATGAAACTGTTTTTAAAGAAAATAAAATCAAAACAGAAATAACCACTGGAGAAAAAGTATCTTTTTACCGTATTACTTATCCCAAAAACATTTCAAAAGAATTAAAAATTGATCCCGGATTTTTTCTGGGAGAAGAAAAGATTCCAGATGCCAGAGAAGCTCAGCAGTTTGTAGGTTCGCAGATTGAAATCGTTTCGGATACCGAAGTTCGAGGATACAGCAGAATAAGAGGCGGATGGAATAACGGACGCGCTTATACCGTTTATTTCTGGGCAGTTTTCGATCAGCCAATTGCAAAATATGTAATCTTTAAAGATGGGAAATTTTACAACAATCAAAAAGCGCAGTTTGATTCAGGAAAAAAAACTGGAGCTCTCATTTCTTTCGGAAACACAGGAAAAGAAGAACTAAATGTCAAAATAGGAATCTCATTTTTAAGTGACTTAAAGGCAAAAAATAATATTGAAGTAGAAATCCCACATTGGAATTTTAATACTGTTTTAGCTGAATTAGAAAATAAATGGGAAACATTATTAAACCGAATTAAATTATCGGAAGATACATCAGATGCTTATAAAAAAATGTTTTACACAGGTTTATATCATACCATGATTATGCCAGTTGACCGGACAGGAGAAAATCCGTTATGGACAAATGATGAATCATATTACGACGATTTTTATACAATTTGGGATACGTTTAGAACTTCGAGCCCTCTAATTACTTTGATTGACAGCAAAAGAAAAGTTGAAATAATCAATGCGATGCTGAACATTTACAAACGCGAAGGATATCTGCCAGAAGGAAGAAGCGGAAACGACAACGGAAGAACTCAAGGAGGTTCTAACGCTGAGGTTGTTATAGCCGATGCTTTTGTCAAAAACTTAAAAGGAATAGATTACGAAATGGCGCTTCAGGCTATGATCAAAGACGCGACAGTACCGCCGGGAGGAAATGAAGAAAAAGAAGGAAGAGGCGGATTATTAGATTATCTAAAATTAGGTTACGTTCCCTACGGAACAGACCGCGCCGGAAACCGAACAATCGATTATGCATACAATGACTACAATATTGCTATTGTAGCTAAGGGATTAGGTAAAATAGATTTGTACAATCAATACATGAAACAAGCAGACAGCTGGCAGAATTTATGGCGTTCGGATTACGAAAATAATGGCGCCAAGGGTTTTATTATGCCAAAAGACAAAGATGGAAAATGGCTGGATGATGTTGTTTTTGGAGAATCAAAAATTCAGAAACCTACTTTCAAATATACGCCAGTAATTATCGAATCTCCTTGGTATGTCTGTCATTGGTGTGTGTTTTTCTACGAAGGAAATTCATGGGAATATTCATTTAGCATTCCGCACGATGTTCCAGAACTGGTTCGTAAATCTGGAGGAGAAAAAGCTTTTGAAGAAAGATTGAATACCTTTTTTAACTCAGATTTATATAATGTTGCCAACGAGCCGTCATTCTTAACACCATGTCTATATCACTGGATCGGGAAACCGTATAGGAGCAGTGACAGAATCAGGACGATTATCAAAAATAATTTCAATACCTCAAGAGAAGGTCTGCCTGGCAATGATGATTCTGGGGCAATGTCTTCCTGGCTAGCTTTCCACATGATGGGATTGTATCCAAATGCAGGACAGCCTTACTATCTTATTAATACACCTTTGATAAAAGAAACAACGATACAATTGGAGAATGGTAAAAAGTTTAAAATCTCAGCTAAAAAAATGAACGATAAAAGCAAATACATAAAAGCTGCTTGGTTAAACGGAAAACCGTACAATAAAGCGTGGATTTTACACGATGATATAAATAATGGAGGAGAATTAATTTTAGAAATGGATTCAAAACCTTCCGTATGGGGAACAACAGTTTTACCGCCAGCAAAATAAAATGATGAACAAGATGAAAAAAATAATAGTAGTATTTCTGTTTTTATCATTTTATGAAACAGGAAAAGCACAAACCTACATTCCGACACTTAAAAACAATACAGAACTGAATTATGTCTGCAAATTGCACGGACAGACCAGAACTTTATCCCTTAAAGCGGAAACAGCAAAAGGCGGTCTAACGTTTAAACTAGAAACTAGAGGCGTAAAAAGTAGTATTGTAATGCTTCCCGAAGCTGTTGAAAAAGGTAACGCCCTAAGCTTTAACCAAGGAGAATATGAGCCAGTTTTAAATTTAAAACCAACAGAAACTTTTTTTATGATTTCAAGATCGGCATATCAAGATCTAATAAAAAGTAGTTCATTCGTTTATAATAACACAACTTATGTTTTAGACAAAAGCGAAGATAAAAATCCTGTTTCTATTGATGGAAAAATAGTCGATGCTTTGCACGTAATCGCGCAAATTGATGAAACCGAAATGTGGATCGTAAAAAATCCTGAATATCCTTTAATCTGTAAAATAATTAAAAACCCGTTAGGGATAAATTTTGTTTTGGTGAAAGTAGATGATAAGTAAAGAAAATATTTTCCCTCCTGTTGTTTTGTAGTGCTGCTCTTTTTTTATCACAAAATGAGTATTTATTGAGAAATCGTTTGCGTAATAGTGAAAGTATTGAAATCTTAGTTTAAATTTACGAGAATTAAATTTTAAACTATAAATAATTGAAATTATGAGATTATCAGTCATCATCACTTTACTTTTTTGCTGCATTTGTTTTGGACAGAATAATACAGACACCAGTTTGTATATGAAGTCTGATAAAATTACTTATTTGACAGATATTGGCTCAGAAACAGGAGATTTATATAAAACCATTGGACATCACGGTCCAGCTGTTGAAAATGAATGGATGGCTTTAAGAATTTATTTTAGCGATAAAGTAGCGATTGATGTTTATTCTAAAGCTAAACCAGGTTTAGAGTTAAGAAAAGCAAATTGGTACCCAACACCGCAGCAGCAAAAAGAAGGATGGGGAGCTGATTATTATAAAGTAGCATCAACTGTTGGTTTGGGAGGTGTAAAACTTTGGGACGGCGAAAAAGTTGTGCCTTTAAATCCAGTAACAAATCGTTTAGCACGTGTAGGAAAAACAGATACTACTTCGTGGATGGAAATGATTTCTAGAGGGGTGCCATACAAAGGAAAAAAAGTAGACATCTTAGTTCGTGTTACAGTGTTTTCTGGTAAAAGAGAGGCTAAGGTTGAAGCAGTTTCTTTAAGCGGAGAAAAAGTGCAGTTTGCTACAGGAATTAATTATTTCAAAGATTTTGGAACTAAAAAAGGAACAAATTATATCGCAGTCTGGGGAAAGCATCCCGAAGATGTTGCCGCTGAAATCGTAGAGATTGGAGCAGCAATTATGTATAATCCAAAAGATTATGAAAAAAGTACAGATGATGGAACTCAATATTTATTGATCTCAAAACCTGCGAAAAATTTACAAACAACAATTATTTCTTCAAGTGCAAGAGAAACAGAATTAAACACTTTAGATAAATTGGAAGCTTACATTAAAAAATAAAGCATAAAAAATACATGTTTAGAATATCGGCTATAGTAGTACTATTACTTTTTTTATATTCCTGCAAATCGCAAAAGGTCTCTAAAAAAGAAGTTCAAATCGCTTTTATAGCCGATGTTCATTTACAAGATATTTTTGCAAAATTTGAGGATAACGATTATCAGGGAATCAAAAATCCGATTACTGGCGAATATGCCAATATCAGAACAATGAATTCTCAGCTGCATTCTACCAGAATTTTCAATGAAAATTATTTTGCCTTTTTAGAGGCCTTGAATAATATTGTAAAAAGAGGTATCAAACAAGTTGTGCTTCCAGGCGATTTTAGCGATGACGGACAACCCGTTCATGTGCGCGGATTGAGAAAAATACTTAATGAATATTCTCAAAAGTATGGTTTATCTTTTTGGGTGACTACAGGAAATCATGATGTTGTAAGGCCATTTTCGCAAGATGCAGCAAAAACTGATTTTCTGGGTAAAGATGGAAAAGAGCAGATTATAAGCAGTTCTAAAGAAAATGTCAACAAAAATAAAAGTGAATTAGAACCTATTATTACTTCTGATATAAAAAATTGGGGCTATAAAGAAACCATTCACGAAATGCGTGATTTTGGTTTTTTTCCGAAAAAAACAGATTTGTATTGGGAAACGCCTTTTTCAAATTATACGTATGACCAATATAATTTTGAAGAAGCGCAAAAAGAATCTTCTTTAGAAAAAAGAACGTATGTAATTAAAAATACCAGTTTGTTTCTTACAGATGCCAGTTATGTAGTTGAACCTATTAAGGGAATCTGGCTTTTGGCGATAGATGCCAACGCTTATGTTCCGAATGAGAAATTATCAGGAAAGCCAGATAATCCGCAAGATTTTTCAGGAGCCAATACAGGTTACAATAACGTTCTGATTTATAAAAGCCATTTGTTAAACTGGGTGAAAAAAGTTTCAGCAGAAGCGAAACAAAGAGGAAAAATACTGATAGCTTTCAGTCATTACCCAATGGTAGATTTTAATGACAACGCATCGCCTGAATTAAAACAGCTTTTTGGTGCCAATAAAATGCAATTACAAAGAGTTCCTGATGAAGAAGTAGCACAGCAATTTGCAGATGCTGGAATTCAGATTCATTTTGGCGGCCATATGCATATTAACGATACAGGAGTAAGAACTTCTGCAAAGGGGAATACTTTGTTTAATATTCAAACACCTTCATTAGCTGCCTATATGCCGGCTTATAAAATATTGACCATTCATTCTGATTCTGAGTTTGAAGTTGAAACAATTGTCATTGGCAAAGTCCATAAATTCAATAGTTTATTTCCTTTTTACGAAGAAGAATATGCTCATTTGCAAAACACTAAAAATGATCATATTTGGAATAAAGAAATTTTAAAAGCTGAAGATTATAAAGAATTTACAAATTGGCATTTAAAAGAATTGGTGCGTTTAAGATTTCTGCCAGAAGATTTTCCAGCTGATTTTCTAAAATCAATTATAAATATTTCAGGCAAAGATTTAGTAGAAATAAATAAAAACACATCAGAGATTGCCAAAGATTTAAAATCAAACTCCCTGTCAATTTCCGATTTTGAATCATGGACTGGTTTTGATATGATTTTCGATTTTTACCGTTTAAAAAATGCCGGTGAATTGGCTGTTTCACAAATTGTAAAAAAGAGATTAAAGCAATACGAATTGGTTTGCATCCAATTGAAAAAATCAAATAATCCCAAACTCGTTTTATGGGCCGAAATATTCTTGAAAACCATGAATGGAGAGCCTTCTAATCATTTTAAAATTGATTTAAAAAACAACAAAATTGATAATTTATCTGTTAAATAATTTTGATATTTATTAAGTCAAAAAGTTTAAATTGCATTTATAATTTATTTTAATGAAACAGCAATCCCTTGTAGCAGTCTTGTTTTTTACCATTTTTTATCATTCTTATTCACAGAATATAAAATTTGCGCATTATAATGACAATAACGGATTGTCTCATAATTCGGTGCGCCATATTGTACAGGATAAGAAAGGTTTCATGTGGTTTGGAACGTTTTCAGGATTAAATCGTTTTGACGGTTACCAGTTCAAAAACTATATGAGTTCTACACCTGGAAAGAATAAATTATACAACGATGACATAACAGCTTTGGAGCTGGATGAACAATCCAACCATTTATGGATTGGTACCAGAAAAGGATTGACTCTTTTCAAAATGGATACACATGTTTTTACCACTTTTTTTCATAAAAATGAAGATCCAAATAGTCTGCCCGACGACGAGGTGCGATCTGTTTATGTCGATAAATTTAAAAGAGTCTGGGTTGGTACTAAAACAAAAGGAGTATATCTTTTTTTTCTCAAAGAGAACCGATTTGAAAAAATTAAGCTTAAAGGTTTTGATTACGTAAAAGAAATTTTTGAAGACAAAAAAGGCAATGTCTGGATAGGAAGTTATGAAAAAGCATCGGTAGCAAAAATTACTATGGATGCAAAAGGAGCAATAGTAAAGATTAACAATTACACGCTATCTGTTCCAAATTCAAACATAAAAAATCCATATCTTAATTTTATTTACGAGGATGGCAAATCGGATATTTTTGTTGGAACCCGTGAAGGATTATACAAGCTCGATCGAGCCACCGACCAGTTTGTAAATTTATATATAGAAAACAAACAAATTAGAGGCGCTTTAGGTCCGTATTTTTTATCAGTAGCCCGCGCTCCAGACGGAAAATATTGGGTAGGAACTTTGGGAGGATTGTTGGTTTGTAATCAATTAGAAGACATTCAGAAAGGAAATTACAAATGGTATTATTCTATTTTATCAGATGACACTTCACTTGTAGATAATTTAATTTCAGCCCTTTATTTTGATGCATCAGGAGTTTTGTGGATTGGAACAGAAGATGGATTGGATAAGTATGATCCTTATGAAAATCAGTTCACTTTAAATAAAGATATATCACGTTCTATTGGCAATCAGGCACCTCGCATTAGGGGTTTTGCTAAAACTTATGACGAAAAAGTGATTGTGGCAACCTATCACAACGGACTTTTTATTTCTAATACAAAGGGCTCAACTCCTTTGCACAATACCGGAAAAGACATTGCCAGTATTTATTCTGATGATGGAAAAATATTTTATTGCGGTCTTTGGGATGGTAATATTTTAGTTTACAATTACGGCACAAATTCTTCGAGAGAAATAAAAGCTGGATTTGATAAATCGCCTGTTTTTGCTTTTAGAAAAATTACAGATGATTTGATGATAGTGGGTTCTTTTGGTGAAGGCGCAGTGATTTTGAATACTAAAACACTTCAAGTACAAACTTCTAGTAAACTTTTGCCAGACTTTCAAATTAATGCCATTGAAAGAGATGCCAAAAACAATGTTTGGTTTGCCACCGAAACAGGAGTGGTAAAATACAATATCAATTCAGGAAAAATAGAAACCTATTCATCCCTTTTTATCAAAGAAAAAGGAGTGCCGCACGATGAAAATGTCAGCGATATTTTAGTAGATGCAAAAGGAAAAATCTGGGCGTCAACACGTTTTGGATTATGTTTATACAATCCGAAAAATAATCAATTTGAGCCTGTAAAAAATCTAAAAGAACTTTCAGGCAAATGGATTACCGATATTTTATCTGATGCCAACGGAAATTTGTGGCTGAACATCAATAATAATAACATTGCTTTTGTTAAATCTAATTTAAAAGATATTAGTATCTATCACGTAAACAGCGGTAACAGACTAGACGTTTTTAGTTCTAGCGGCTTTTTTTACTTTAATAATTCTAATATTTTCCTTGGAGGTAAAAACGGAATTATTTCTTTTTCACCGCCAGAAATGAAAAGAAATAAATGGTCGCCGTTACCTGTCATATCCGAATTTAAAATTCAAAATGAGGAAGTATTTCCCGAAATGGAGATCAATGGAGAAATTCCGCTTTCAAAAGATTTGAATTATGGAAAAGAAATAGAACTTACCCATAAAAACCGCAATTTTTCGATTCAGTTTTCTGCTCCTTCATTTGCAAATGAAAAGCTGAATAAATTTCAATACATGCTGGAAGGTTTTGATAAACATTGGATTACGGCAAACAGTACTTCTAGAATAGTGCAGTATACCAACCTTTATCCAGGAAATTATGTCTTTAAAATAAGAGCAAGCAACAGTGACGGATATTGGAGTAAATCGGTTTCATATAAAATAAAAATCCTGCCTCCTTTCTGGCTTACGCCGACTTCTTTTTTACTGTTTTTAGCACTTTTATTTGGTGTTTTTTATTTCATCAGAAAAGAAATTAAAAACCGAATTCGTTTAAAGCAAGAATTGCTTACTGAAAAAGTAAACAGGGAGCACGACATTAAACTGAACAATGAGAAGTTACGCTTCTTTACCAATATTTCGCATGAATTAAGAACCCCGTTAACGCTTATTCTAGGTCCGGCAAAACAGCTTTTGGACGAAAGCAGCAATGCTACCGATTATGAAAAAAGCAGATACAATCTGATTTATCAAAATGCCAGCAGATTGCTGAATTTGGTAAATCAAGTATTAGATTTTAGAAAAGCACAATCTGGTGAATTAAAATTAAAGGTAACTCAAACGGATATTCTTGCTTATTCGAAAAATATATTCGATTCGTTTAAGGAAATGGCTTATAATAAAAAGATTAAGCTCAATTTTATTACTGAAGATGAGGAAATAAATGGCTGGCTGGACAATGATAAATACGATAAAATTCTTTACAATCTGTTGTCGAATGCCTTAAAGTTTACTAATAAGAACGGAAACGTAGATTTTTACGTCATGCTGAAAGATAGTGTTGAAGATATTTTAGTAATCGAAGTAACGGATGACGGAATAGGAATTCCATTAAAGAGTCAGGATAAAATTTTTAAACGTTTTTATCAGGCAACAAACAGTAAAGCCAATAATACAGGATCTGGTATTGGTTTGTCGCTGGTAAAATCTTTAGTAGCAATTCATAAAGGAACCATTTCTGTAGAAAGCACACCAGGTAAGGGAAGTACGTTTAAGGTTGAAATTCCAATTGACAGAGCATCTTATGAACATAAAGAAGTTTTTGAATATGCGCTGAAAAATGATAATCTGAGTATGCTTATTCCAGAAAAAGCGGCTAAGAAAATCATTCAGAACACAGAACTTAAAGAGAAAATTTTGGTAATTGAAGATAACAGTGAACTTAGAAAATATCTAGTTGACTATTTGTCTGATTATTACAAAGTTTATGATGCAGAAAATGGTGAAGAAGGGTTGAGAATCTGCAGACAAATTAAACCCATTTTATGCGTTACCGATGTTATGATGCCCGTGATGGATGGACTGGAATTTTGCCGACAACTTAAAAACGATGAGTTCATTAGCCATATTCCGGTGGTAATGCTTACTGCCCTTTCTGAAAACATGGATAAAGTTAAAGGGTATGACATGGGTGCAGACGGCTATTTGGTTAAACCCTTTGAGCCATTACTGCTAAAAACAGTTATTGAAAACATGATTAAATCAAGACTGGAGCTTAAACAGAAATTCTCTGGAGAAGTAGAAGGAAAAATCAGCATGCTGACTCACTCTCCAATTGACGAAGAATTTATGGAAAAAGTTACCAAACTAATCAATGATAATTTAAGCGAAGTAGATCTTTCCACAGAATTTCTATGCGATAAACTGGGAGTTAGTTCTTCAAAATTGTATAGGAAAATTAAAGAACTGACTGATTTGGCACCAAACGAATTCATCAGAACCATTCGTTTAAAAAAATCAGCAGAACTGCTTAAAACTAAAAAGTATAATGTTTCAGAGGTCACTAATTTGGTTGGTTTTAATGATCCATTATATTTTAGCCGTTGTTTCAAAAAACAGTTTGGTTTTCCGCCTAGTAAAATAATCAATTAGTTTTTAGCCGCTACTTACACGAATTATTTTTCGAAACATAGCCTAAGGTTTCCACTTTCGGCGCGCTTTTCAAATTCGCATTGCAAATCCACAATCTAATTTTTCAGGCTTTCTCACACAGTCTAAACCGTGGGCTGTATTAAAATGCGGGAATTAAAAAAAGTCAATAAAAAAGTATAAAAATCTTACAATAATTAAAATTATCCATGTTTTTGATGTATTAATCCATTTTGAACGGTAGATGTAATTCTATTTTTGTCTTATAACTTTTAAACTTTTTAGCATTATGAAAAAGCATATAGACACAGATAATCCGTTGAATAATTTAGATGAATGGGAAGATGATTTGTTGCTGCGATATCCTGATCCTTCAGAAAGTACACCAGAAAAACAAAAAGAAGAATTTAGAAATTACGTCGATTCGGAAAGAGTAGAAACGGTTAAGGAGTTTTATAGAATAAACCATACTTATCAGACTTATGATTTTGTATGCAGTAAAGAACAGGATTTCCTGCAGTTTAATAGAAAAGAAATGTCAATCTGGGAAGCTGTTGAGTTTTTAAATACACTTGTAGATGACAGCGACCCAGATATTGACTTAGACCAGACACAACATCTTTTACAGACTTCTGAAGCCATTCGAGCAGACGGACATCCAGATTGGTTTGTATTGACAGGATTTATTCACGATTTGGGTAAAGTTTTATGTCTTTTTGGAGAACCGCAGTGGGCGGTTGTGGGCGATACATTTCCAGTTGGCTGTGCTTATTCGGATAAGATTGTTTATTCGGAGTTTTTTAAAGAAAATCCAGATTATACCGACGAAAGATTCAATACCAAATTTGGTGTATATACAGAAAACTGCGGGCTGGATAATGTAAAAATGAGCTGGGGACATGATGAATATCTGTACCAGATTATGAAAGATTATCTTCCAGATCCAGCTTTATATATGATTCGCTATCATTCGTTTTATTCACAGCATAAAGAAAATGCTTATGCTCATTTGATGAATGAAAAAGACATCGAAATGTTTGACTGGGTAAGAAAGTTCAATCCCTATGATTTATATACCAAAGCACCTGTTAAGCCAGACGTAAAAGCACTACTTCCATATTATAAAGAATTAGTGGCTAAATATTTACCTGAGAAATTGAAGTTCTAGGAATATCAAAATTTCATTTGAAAGCTATCTAAAACCAAAATAATGTATAAAACCAAAACCAAAATATTTTTTATAAACCTTTTACTGCTTATCACGGCAGGAATTTCGGCTCAGGAAAAAGACCGCAACGACTGGGAAAATCCAGAGGTATTTCAAATTAACAGAGAACCTGCCCGTGCAGCTTTTCTTCCTTATGCAGATGAAACTTCTGCGATAAGCGATAAATATGAAAATTCACCTTGGTATTTTTCTTTAAACGGTAAGTGGAAATTTTCCTGGTCGCCAACACCAGATCAGCGCCCAAAAGATTTTTATAGAACGGATTTTAGCACCCTGCACTGGAAAGAGCTTCAGGTGCCTTCAAATTGGGAACTGAATGGCTATGGTATACCAATTTACACCAATATAACCTATCCTTTCGAAAAAAATCCGCCCTTTATAAATCATTGGGATAATCCTGTTGGTTCTTATAAAAAAGATTTTGTACTGCCTGAAAACTGGAAAAACCGACATGTTTTTCTTCATTTTGAAGCAGGAACATCTGCCATGTATATTTGGGTAAATGGTGAAAAAGTAGGATATACCGAAAACACTAAAAGTCCTGCAGAATTTGATATTTCTAAATATTTAAAACCTGGAAAAAATGATCTGGCTGTAGAAGTTTACAGATGGAGCGATGGCTCGTATCTGGAAGATCAGGATATGTGGAGACTTTCTGGAATTGATAGAAATGTATATTTATACAGCACAGATAATATTCGCATTTCAGATTTTTTTGCCAGACCAGATTTAGATACAAAATACAAAAACGGAAGTTTGAATGTCGAAGTAAGTTTAAAAAACCTTACGTCGACTGCTGTTAACAATCAAAAATTGACAGCAAAATTGGTAGATGCTTCTGGAAAAAACGTATTTACAAAAGAACTTAATGTCAATTTTGAAGCTTCAAAAATTCAGACAATCAATTTTTCACAAAAGGTATCCAATCCTAAATTATGGAGTAGTGAAACGCCAAAATTATACACCTTGCTTTTGACTTTAAAAAATGCAAAAGGAGAGATTATCGAAACCGTTTCCACTCAAATTGGATTCAGAAAAGTAGAATTAAAGGGCGGACAATTATTGGTAAACGGAATCCGAATAATGGTTCATGGTGTAAATATTCATGAACATAATCCAAAAACTGGACATTATCAGGACGAAGCCACGATGATGAAAGATATCAAAATGATGAAGCAGCTGAATATTAATTCCGTACGCTGCAGTCATTATCCAAACAATATTTTATGGGTAAAATTATGCAACAAATACGGTTTGTTTTTGGTAGATGAAGCCAATATCGAAAGTCATGGAATGGGAGTAGAGGGACAGCCTCTTATTTATATGAATCCAAAAACGAATCCTGGCCACCTTCCAGAATGGAGAGAAGCGCATCTGGATAGAATCTATAGTCTTGTTGAAAGAGATAAAAATGCGCCATCTGTCATTATTTGGTCATTAGGTAATGAAAGTGCCAATGGACCTGTTTTTCATGAAGCCTACAAATGGATCAAAAAAAGAGATAATACAAGATTAGTTCAGTTTGAGCAGGCAAAAGAAAATGAAAATACAGATATAGTATGTCCGATGTATCCAACAATTGCTTACATGAAGGAATATGCGGCACGTAAAGAAGTCAGCCGTCCATACATCATGTGTGAGTATTCGCATGCAATGGGCAATAGCAGTGGTAATTTTCAGGAATATTGGGATATCATTCGCGGCAGCAAAAATATGCAGGGCGGATTTATCTGGGACTGGGTAGATCAGGGATTTGAAGGAACAGATGAAGCAGGCAGAAAATATTGGACCTACGGCGGCGACATGGGGAGCCAAAACTATTTAAACGATGAAAACTTCTGTCACAACGGATTAGTTTATCCCGATAGAACTCCACATCCTGGAGCATTTGAAGTAAAAAAGGTATATCAGGATATTTTATTTAATGCCATTGATATCAAGAATGGATTAATTGAAATTGTAAATGATTTTGGATTTACAAATCTAAATAAGTACAACTTTAAATATGAGGTTTTAGAAAACGGTAAAGTAATTAAAGAAGGAATAATTAATGTTGCTCTAAATCCAAAAACAAAAAAGCAGTATAAGCTCGATTTACCGACATTAGAGTCAAAAGAAGGAACAGAATATTTATTGAATGTCTTTGCGTACACCAAAACGGGATCAGAATTACTGCCTCAGAATTTTGAAATTGCGAAAGAGCAATTTGTTATTGAAGACTCCAATTATTTTGCAAAATCAGAAAAGATAAATACTGCTAAAATTCAGGACGAAAAAGAGCAATTTGTTCTGACGTCAAATAATGTTGTTGTAAAAATCAGCAAATCAACTGGATTAATTTCGTATTACAGTTTAAATGGTGAGGAATATTTTAAACAATATCCTGAACCCAACTTCTGGAGAGCACCAACTGATAACGATATTGGAAATAAAATGCAGATTAGAACTAATGTTTGGAGAACGGCAGGAAAAAATACCACTTTAGAAAACATTCAGCAGACAGAAGAAAATGGGCAGCAGTATGTTATTGCAAAATTAAAACTGAACGATGTTGCATCTGATTATACTATCAAATATTCATTAGGAAATGATGGTGCTTTAGAAATACAATCATCTTATAAAAAAGGCAGTAATCCGTTACCAGAATTACCTCGTTTCGGAATGATTTTTACCTTGAAAAAGACATTGGAAAATCTGGATTATTATGGAAGAGGACCTTTAGAAAATTATCCAGACAGAAAAACAGCCTCATTCAAAGGAATTTATAATAGTAAGGTTGCAGACCAATATGTGCCTTATACACGCCCACAAGAAAATGGATACAAGACCGATATACGCTGGTTCAAATTGTCAAGCAATACAGGAAATGGCTTGGAAATAAAAGGTCTGCAGCCTTTATCTATGAGTACTTTGAATAATTATCCTAGTGATTTTGACGGAGGAATTTCTAAAAAGAATATTCACTCCAGCGATATTACCCCAAGAGAAGAAGTAGTAGTTTGTGTCGATTTAACACAGCGAGGTTTAGGAGGGGACAACAGCTGGGGATTGCCGCCGCACGAACAATATGTACTAACACAAAGTGAATACAGCTACGGATTTGTTATTCAACCAATAAAATAAGTTTGCAGTTTGCAGCCTCAGTATTCAACATAAACTACACTGAAAACTGCGACTGCGGCTGAATACTAAAAAAACTATCAACCGACCACTGAATATTAAAAAAATGAATAAGCCTACAAATGGAAGATTAATTTCCTTAGATGCACTGCGGGGATTTGTGATGTTTTGGATTATGAGCGGGGAACATATTATCCATGCTCTGGCAAAAGCAGCTCCAATTCCTGTTTTTATCTGGATGTCATCACAGCTGCATCACGCAGAATGGAATGGAATTACTTTTTATGATATGATTTTTCCTGTGTTTCTATTTGTTGCAGGAGTTTCTATGCCATATTCTTTTGAAAAGAAAATGAGTTTAGCGGGAGTAAAAACACCTCAGGAATTGCCTTCAAAAGAAAAACGAAAGATTTATTTTTCCATGCTGAAAAGAACCTGTATTTTACTGGTTTTAGGTCTTGTAGTAAATGGATTGTTGCGATTTGACGGTGTTGACCACACGCGTTTTGCAAGCGTTTTAGGGAGAATTGGACTAGCATGGTTTTTTGCCGGAATCATCTATTTGAATTTTGATTTGAAAAAACAATTGATCTGGTTCTTCGGAATTTTAATTGGTTATTATGCTGCAATGAAATGGATTCCCGTACCAGATTTTGGAGCTGGAGTTTTGACCAAAGAAGGATCGCTGGAGGGCTATATTGACCGTTTGCTTTTACCCGGCAGACTGCACAGCACAGTTTACGATCCAGAAGGCATATTTTCAACCCTGCCTGCTATTTCGACTGCTTTGCTGGGTGTTTTTACGGGAACATTTTTAAAATCAAAATGTCATTTATCTATAAAAGTAAAAGTTCTTTTAATGGCTCTTGCAGCAGTAATTTTAATTATTGCTGGTTTAATTTGGGATATTAATTTTCCAATCAATAAACATTTATGGACAAGTTCTTTTGTTTGTTTTGTTGGCGGGTTTAGTATTTTATTTTTTGTTTGTTTTTATTTAATTATCGATTTACTGGATTTTCATAAATGGGCGTTCCCTTTAATTTTAATTGGTTCAAATTCTATTTTAATTTACATGGCCGCCGAAGGTTTAGTAGATTTTAAACATACGGCAGATTATGTCTTTGGCGGACTTATAAATTTTCTGCCGCTTATTTGGCAGCCCGTATTTGCCGCTTTATCAGTAACTGTTATACAGCTTCTTTTACTTTATTTTCTATATAAAAGAAAATGGTTTCTAAAAATTTGATACAAATCAAATCTTAAAATACATTTTACTATCTAACCACACAATAACCACACAATTATGAATGTATTACAAACCGCAGATTACATTGTTTTCTTTATTTACTTTGTCATAGTTACAGCTTATGGAATGTATATTTACAGAAGCAAGAAAACTGCAGCCACTAGTTCCAACGAATATTTTTTAGCCGAAGGATCGCTAACTTGGTGGGCAATCGGAGCTTCTTTGATTGCTTCGAATATTTCAGCAGAACATTTTATAGGTATGAGTGGCTCGGGGTTCGCCATCGGACTTGCGATTGCTTCTTACGAATGGATGTCGGCTGCCACATTAATTATAGTGGCAATGTTTATTTTACCAGTTTATCTTAAAAACAAGATATTTACTATGCCGCAATTTTTGGCCAAAAGATATAGCGGAACAGTCAGTACTATTATGGCTATTATTTGGCTGTTAATATATGTATTTGTAAATCTTACGTCTATTATTTATTTGGGAGCTTTGGCGATTTCATCTATTGCGCCGGTAAGCTTTCAGTTTTGTGTTATTGCATTAAGTTTATTCTCGGTAATTGTTACTTTAGGGGGAATGAAAGTGATTGGATATACCGATATGTTTCAGGTTATAGTCCTAATTCTTGGAGGATTGGTAACAACTTATTTAGCTCTAACATTACTTTCGGATCAGTTTGGTTTTGGAAAAGACATTTTAAAAGGACTTTCTATTATTGCCCGTGAAGCACCAGGACATTTGCATATGATATTAGACGAATCGAATCCGCATTACAATGAACTGCCTGGAATGTCTGTTTTAATAGGCGGTATGTTAATCAATAATCTGGCGTACTGGGGATGCAATCAATATATTGTTCAGAGAGCTTTGGGAGCTGATTTAAAAACTGCCCGTAAAGGAATTTTATTTGCTGCTTTCCTAAAATTATTGGTTCCAATTATAGCTGTTTTACCAGGAATCGCGATGTTTGTAATGCATGAAAACGGCATGTTTCAGCAGGAAATGGTAGATGCTGCTGGAGTTTTAAAACCAGATCATGCGTATCCAACTTTAATGAATTTACTTCCTGCAGGTTTAAAAGGAGTAGCTTTAGCGGCTTTAACAGCTGCAATCGTAGCTTCTTTAGCCGGAAAAGCCAATAGTATTTCGACTATTTTCTCTTTAGATATTTATAAAAAATATTTTAATTCTCAGGCATCAGAAAAAAAGCTGGTTCGTACAGGAAGATGGTGTGTGGTTGTCTGCATGATCATTGCCGCTTTTGTTGCGCCGGCATTAAAATCATTAGATCAGGCCTATCAATTCATACAAGAATATGTGGGCTTCTTTTCTCCTGGAGTTTTAGCCATTTTCTTATTGGGAATGTTCTGGAAAAAAACAACTCCGTCAGCGGGACTTGCAGGAGCATTATTGACAGTTCCACTTGCGGCAGTTTTAAAATTCCTTCCAATGTGGACAGAAGGCGCTTTCCCAGATTATCCTTTTTTAGACAGGATGACTATTGTTTTTTTCATGATTGTGTTGATAATGGTTGGAATAAGTCTGGCAAAACCAGTTTCTGAAGAAGAATCTGAAATCCATAAAATAGAGGTGGATAAATCAATGTTTAAGGTGTCTTCAGAATTTATTATCGGGTCATTTATTATCAGTGGCGTTTTAGTGGCTTTATATACTGTTTTTTGGTGATTTTAATTAGTAATTGAAAAGAAATAAGTATGAATATTTACAACAAACAAGTTTTCAAGAATTGCTTCATTTTGTTTTTTCTTTTGCAGCTGAGCTTCAATCCAGAAACGTATGCTTTTAAGAAGAAAGATTATATAATAACTGCTTATGGCGCCGTAGGAGATGGTAAAACTTTAAATACCAAAGCTATTCAGAAAGCTATCGATGCAGCAAATAAAAATAAAGGAGGAAGAGTTATTTTTTCTAAAGGTAAATTTCTATCCGGGAGTATCGTTTTAAAAAGCGGAGTAGAATTGTTTTTTGAAGAAGGGGCAGTATTATTAGGAAGCATCAATCCAAATGATTATCCAAAGTACGGAGAAATAAGAGCTTTGATTGTAGCAAATGAATCAAAAAATATTGCCGTAAATGGAAAAGGAATTATAGATGGACAAGGACGAGAACTGGCATTGGCAATCGACAGCCTGCATCATACTGGAGTTCGAATTGATCCAAAATACAATTATAGAAGAATGCGTCCTGAAGATGGAAGAGGAAAACTCATTTCGTTTGTAAAATGCGACTCGATAACCATGACCCATATTACCTTAAAGAATAGTCCAGGCTGGGTGCAGTGTTTTACAGATTGCAAAAATATTGTAATTGATGCTATGCAAGTCAATAGCAGAGCTTACTGGAATAATGATGGGATTGATATTGACGGATGCGAAAATGTTCGCATAACCAATTGCAATGTAAATGCAGCAGATGATGGAATATGCTTAAAATCAGAAGTACCGGGCTTGCATAATAATAACATTTACATTGCAAATTGCACGATCAGATCAAGTGCCAATGCCGTAAAATTTGGAACTGGCTCTTATGGCAGTTTCAAAAATGTAACAATTGAAAACATCAATGTTTTTGATACGTTCAGATCGGCAGTTGCAATTGAATCTGTTGACGGGGCAGCAATTGAAAATATTAATGTTTCCAATATAACCGCTGTAAATACAGGAAACGCAATATTGATTCGTCTTGGCCATAGAAATGGAGATAAACCGGGATATATCAAAAACGTATCGGTTAAAAATGTAAAAGTGCAAGTTCCTTTTGGGCGTCCAGATATAGATTACGATATGCGCGGGCCAGAAGTAGATTATTTCCATAATCCGTTTCCTGCTTCTATCGCTGGAATTCCAGGACACCTTATAGAAAATGTGACTTTAGAAAATATAGAAATTACATATCCCGGAAGAGCTTCAAAAGGAATGGCATATCATCCTTTAAGCAGATTAAAAGATGTAAAAGAAAACATAAGCGGTTATCCTGAATTTACCATGTTTGGAGAACTGCCTTCTTGGGGTTTTTACGTTCGTCATGTAAACGGAATCGAAATGAAAAACATAAAACTGAAACTGGAGAAAGAAGATTTTCGTCCCGCTTTTGTTTTTGATGATGTACAAAATCTGACAATGAAAGGTATTGATGTTCCTTCTGATAAAATCAGCCAAATTATTTTTAAAGATGTTCCATCAAGTAATTTGGACAGCGAATCTTTAAAAAGGAAAATAGAGCCAGAACAAAATAAGTTTGAACTGCCTGCTAAATAAAATTGCGCCGCAGAGACGCGAACCAGCAGTATAAAATTAAAAAAATAAACCGAAAACTTTGCTAAAGCTATTTTAAACAAGGTTTTTAATAAATAAAGTAAAATGAAAAAGAAATCTATAATTGCGATCCTGATTTTTTGTCTGTCTTTAACAGTCTCGGCACAGAATGTTTATGACGTTAAAAAGTACGGAGCAAAAGGAGATGGTAAAACCAATGATGCAGCAGCCATTCAAAA
Source organism: Flavobacterium sp. SORGH_AS_0622 (assembly GCF_030818825.1). Lineage (NCBI taxonomy): Bacteria > Pseudomonadati > Bacteroidota > Flavobacteriia > Flavobacteriales > Flavobacteriaceae > Flavobacterium > Flavobacterium sp. SORGH_AS_0622. The sequence goes on along the minus strand of NZ_JAUTAX010000001.1, from coordinate 3,325,355 downwards.
AGCAATTGATGCCTGCAGTAAAACCGGAGGAAGAGTTTTAATTCCGGCACCATTTACATTTTTAGCTGGACCAATTGATGTTAAATCAAAAGTAGATCTTCATATCGAAGCAGGAGCAAAATTATTGGCTAGTCCAGATGAAAAGTTATATACAAAAAGCGCTTTTAGGACCAATCCAGGAGAAGGTACAATATGGATTGGAGGAGAAAATGTAGAAGATTTTACCATTAGCGGAAGCGGCAAAATTGATGGAAACGGAATTTCTTTCATGGGCGAGGAATTAGAAGATTCGTATGTTTTAAAACCATTTAATGTACTGGATCCAAGACCGCATGTGTTAACCATTATTGGAGGAAAAAATATCAGAATCAAAGATGTTCATATCGGAAATTCAGCTTATTGGACCATACATTTAGTAGGTTGTAACGATGTTGTAATAAGCGGGATTACTTTATTGAACAGTTTAAAAGTACGCAATAGCGATGGTATCGATTTGGATCATTCTAAAAACGTAAGAATCAGCGATTGTTATATCGAAAGCGGTGACGATTGCATTTGTTTAAAGAACAGAAGGGAATTTGAAGAATTTGGCGCCTGCGAAAATATAACAGTGACTAATTGTACAATGACCAGCAGCAGCTGTGCGATCAAAATTGGATCAGAAAACATGGATGCAATCAGACAAGTAGTGTTCAATAATTGCATCATTAAAAACAGCAATCGAGCATTAGGAATTCAGAACAGAGATGAAGGAACAGTGAGCGATGTCATTTTCTCAAATATCATTATCGAAAGTAAGTTGACCACAGATACTTGGTGGGGAAAAGCAGAACCCATTTATGTAACGGCTTTTAGCAGGGCAAAAGGAAATCATAAAGATGCCAATTGGCGTTTTCCAAAAGGTGCAACAGAAGGAAAAGTGGGTGAAATAAAAAACATCTATTTCTCTAATATTCAATGTACAGGAGAAAATGGTGTGTTTGTGAGCGGCGAATCAAAAGATAAAATAAAGAATATTGTTTTTGACAATGTGAGTATTTTTATAGATAAGACAACATCTTTTCCAGGTGGAGTATACGATAGAAGGCCTTCTAATGTTGAAGGTTTTGTAAAAGGAAGTACTTCGGGATTTTATTTTGATGCTGCTGAACGTATTAAAGTTCAGAATTGTACTGTACAATGGGGGAAAAATAAACCAGAATATTTTAAACATGCAGTAGAAAGTAAAAACGTAGATCAATTAATCGTAACAAATTTAGACGGAGAAGCAGCTTTTCCAGCTAAATTAGAGGCAGTAAAAAAATAATTCTTTCATTCCAAAAACTATGAAAAATAAGATCCTTACAAAATTTACTATTTGTGGTATTCTTTTAAGCAGTTTTTATATAAATGCTCAAAAAGTAACTTTAGAAGTAGATGCCTCTAAAACCATTACTAAAATCCAGCCAACCATGTTCGGGTTATTTTTTGAAGATATCAATTTTGCTGCAGATGGAGGGCTATATGCCGAAATGATTAAAAATAGATCTTTTGAATTTGAAAAACCTTTAATGGGATGGGAACAGCCCAATACAAAAAGATCTTCATTAAATAAAGAATCGGGTAGCGCAGCGCCAATAAAAATTGAGGCAGATAATACTGTTTTTTGCAGAGTTGAAATTAATAATGCAAAAGGTTATGTTTTAATAAATGAAGGTTTTAGAGGAATGGGAGTGAAAAAGGATGCAAAATATAACCTTTCTTTAAAAGCAGCAAATCATAACCAAGGTGTCAAAAAGATTATATTTCAACTTATTGATAAAGATCAAAAAGTAATTGGAGAAACCAGTGTCGATCCAAAATCTGAAAAATGGACCAATTATACCGCACAAATAACAGCACTTCAAACGGAAGCCAAAGCAAAATTGAAAATAACTTTTGAAGGAACAGGAACTATAGATTTAGATATGATTTTCATTGTTTCCTGAGGATACTTGGAAAAACAGAAAAAATGGTCTTCGTAAAGATTTGGTGCAGCTTTTATATGATATGAAACCTGGTTTTTTACGCTTTCCGGGAGGCTGTATTGTTGAAGGAAGAACGTTGTCAGATCGTTACCAATGGAAAAAATCAGTTGGAAATGTAGAAGACAGAAAAACGATGATGAACCGTTGGAATGTAGAATTCAGTCATAAACAAACGCCAGATTATTTTCAAAGTTTTGGATTAGGATTTTTTGAATATTTTCAGCTTTCAGAAGATATTGGTGCAGAACCGCTTCCCATTTTAAGCTGCGGCATGGCTTGTCAGTACAATACTGGTCAATTGGCTCCAATAAACGAACTTGACCCTTATGTGCAGGATGCTTTAGATTTAATTGAATTTGCCAATGGTGCTGTCACAACTACTTGGGGGAAAATCCGCTCGGATATGGGGCATCCAAAGCCATTTAATCTAAAATATATTGGAGTTGGAAACGAACAATGGGGACCTGATTATATTGAAAGATATAAAGTTTTTGAGAAAGCAATAAAAGCAAAATACCCAAACATCATTATTGTATCTGGAAGTGGTCCTTCTCCAGACGGTGAACATTTTGATTTTGCTATGGAAGAACTTAAAAAACTTAATGCTGAACTTGTAGATGAGCATTATTATAAAAGTCCGCAATGGTTTAGAGAAAATGCCGGGCGTTATGATAATTATGACAGAAAAGGTCCCAAAATATTTGCTGGAGAATATGCTGCTCAAAGTGTTTCAGGAGCCAATCCGAATAACAGGAATAATTGGGAATGTGCTTTTTCTGAAGCTGCTTTTATGACCGGACTGGAAAGAAATGCAGAAGTAGTTCATCTAACATCTTATGCCCCTTTAATGGCTCACGAAGATGCTTGGCAATGGACTCCAGATATGATTTGGTTTAATAATCTACAATCTTATGGTTCCGCCAATTATTATGTACAGCAATTGTTTTCAACCAATAAAGGGACAGATTTATTGAGTATTACTAAAGAAGCTAAACCATTAACGGGGCAAAACAATTTATACGCATCTGCAGTAAAAGATGCCAATACAAAAGAAATAATTGTGAAATTGGTTAATACATCTGCATCAAATCAAGAGGTTTCGATTGATTTGAAAGGAGCAAAATTAGGTTCAAAAGGAAGTATAATTACACTTGTAAGTCCGAATGTTCAGGATGAAAATACGTTTGCAGATCCGAAAAAAATAAGTCCGAAAACAGGCGAATATAAAATTGCAAAAGGGAAACAGCAATTGAATCTTCCTGCGTATTCGGTAACGGTTTTAAAACTGAAAACTATTTAATTAAAAATTTAAAAATGATGCTTTACAATCTTTTAAGAAAAAGTTTTTTGCTTTTGTTTTTGTTCCGTTTTGTGGGTTATGCCCAAGATTTAAAACTCCAATACAATCAGCCCGCTGTTGAATGGACAGAAGCTCTGCCAATTGGAAACGGAACACTCGGCGCAATGGTTTTTGGAAGAATAGATTCTGAATTAATTCAGTTGAACGAAGCAACTTTGTGGAGCGGCGGACCTGTGCAGAAAAATGTAAATCCAGATGCTTTTAAGAATCTGGCTCTAATTAGAGAAGCACTAACGAATGAAGATTTTGAAAAAGCCTATGCTTTGACTAAAAACATGCAGGGGGCTTACAGCGAAAGTTTTATGCCCTTGGGAAATCTTATTTTGACACAGGATTTTGACGGACAAAAAGCAGCATCTTATAATAGAAGTTTGGATTTACAAACGGGATTAGCATCTACCAGTTTTAAGATAAACGGTGTAAATTACAAAAGAGAAATATTTGCTTCGGCACCAGCGCAATGCATTGTAATTAAACTTTCGGCAGATCAGTTGAAGAAACTCTCAGTAACAATTGATGCTTCAAGTCTTTTAAGAAATCAAAAAACAGTACAAAATCAGTCAGTGGTTTTAAAAGGCAAAGCGCCTTCGCATGCAGATCCGAATTATATTGATTATAACAAAGAACCAATCGTTTATGAAGATGCATCTGGCTGTAGAGGAATGCGTTTTGAATTGATTATTAAACCCGTAATAAAAGAAGGTGTAATGAATTCTGATGGAAATAAATTAGTAATTAAAAATGCATCTGAAATACTACTTTTCGTTTCGGCAGCGACCAGTTTTAATGGCTTTGATAAATGTCCAGACAGCGAGGGAAAAGATGAACATAAATTCGCAGAAAATCCAATTAAAAAAGCTGTAACAAAGAAATATGATAATTTACTAAAAGATCACGTTGCAGATTTTCAGCATTTTTTTAATAGAGTTTCTTTAAAGCTTAATGAAAAAGAAACCGATAAATCGAATCTGCCGACTGATACAAGATTAGAGCAATATGCAAAAGGCGAAAAAGATGCTGGTCTTGAAGCTTTATTTTTTCAGTTTGGGCGTTATTTGTTAATTTCTTGCTCGCGTACACACAATGTGCCGGCCAACCTTCAGGGAATCTGGAATAACAAACTTCGTGCACCTTGGAGCAGTAATTATACGACAAATATTAATTTGCAAATGAATTATTGGCCTGTTGAATCGGGAAGTTTGTCCGAATTGTTTTTTCCGCTTGACGAGTTCATTAAAAATGTTTCGGTAACAGGAACAGAAACAGCCAAAAGTTATTATCATGCCAATGGGTGGGTACTGCATCATAATTCAGATATATGGGCAATGACCAATCCTGTAGGTGATTTTGGAAAAGGAGATCCTATGTGGGCCAACTGGTATATGGGAGCCAACTGGCTGAGCAGGCATTTATGGGAACATTATGAATATACAGGTGATAAAGAATACTTGAAAAAAGTATATCCAATTATAAAAGGAGCAGCAGAATTTAGTTTAGACTGGCTTCAAAAAAACAAAGACGGCTATCTGGTAACGATGCCTTCGACATCGCCAGAGAACAAATATTTTTATGATGGAAAAAAGCAAGGAACTGTAACGACAGCTTCTGCCATGGATATCGGAATCATAAAAGATTTATTTGAAAATACCGTAGAAGCATCTAAAGTCCTAGGCACCGATTTAGAATTCAGGCAAAAAGTTAACAAAGCTTCAGATCAATTACTTCCTTTTCAAATTGGAAATAAAGGACAACTTTTAGAATGGTATAAAGATTTTGAAGAAGAAGATCCGCATCACAGGCATACATCACATCTTTATGCTTTACATCCTGCAAATTTAATAGCGCCGCTAAAAACACCAGATTTGGCTGCGGCAGCAAAGAAAACATTAGAATTGCGCGGCGACGATGGTACGGGCTGGAGTCTGGCATGGAAAGTAAATATGTGGGCGAGACTTTTAGATGGGAATCACGCTTATAGATTATTTAAAAACCAATTAAGATTAACAAAAGAAAACAATACCGAGTATAGCCGACATGGCGGGTGTTATCCAAATCTTTTCGATGCTCATCCGCCTTTTCAAATCGATGGGAATTTTGCAGGAACAGCTGGTGTAATAGAAATGCTCATGCAGAGCCAGAACAAAGAAATACATCTGCTTCCCGCTTTACCAAATTCGTGGACAGACGGAGCAATAAAAGGGATTACAGCAAAAGGTAATTTCACTGTAGATATTAAATGGAATGATGGCAAAATGAGCCAGGCCAAAATTGTATCTAATAAGGGAGGCATTTGTGCTGTAAGAGCAGGAGAACCATTCGTAATTGAAAAACTTAATATCAAAAGCGAGAAATCGTCTATTGGTTACACCGTAGTATTTGAAACTAAAAAGGGAACATCTTATACCATAAAACCAGTCAATTAAAAATATATTAAAGCTAAAGATAATGTATACAAATAAGATCTTACTACCCATATTTCTCTTCTCCTGTTTTTCGGCAATCAGCCAGATTTCGTTTGGAGATTCGAACAAAATCAATGACAACTGGAAATTTAATCTTGAGGATATTTCTGATGCCAAAAACGTTTCATTTGACGACAGTAAATGGCAGCAGGTAAATGTGCCGCATGACTGGAGCGTAAAAGGACAACTGAGTCCGACTCTTGCAAGCTGTACAGGTTATCTGCCAGGAGGAATTGCCTGGTATAGAAAATCTATAACTATTCCGCAAAGTAAATCGGGCGAAAAAGTCTATTTGTATTTTGAAGGGGTTTACAATAGAAGTGAAGTTTTTATTAATGGACATTCATTAGGAAAGCGTCCAAATGGTTATATATCGTTTGCTTATGACGCTACTGGATTTGTAAAATATGGCAGTGAAAATATCATTTCTGTTCGTGTAGACCACAGTCAAAGTGCTGATTCAAGATGGTACAGCGGTTCTGGAATTTATAGAAATGTCTGGTTGGTTTATGCAAATCCAGTACATATTGCACAATGGGGAGTTTACGCTTATCCAGAAGTAAAAAAAGGAAATGGAATATTAAATGTTGAGGTTGAAGTCGAAAATAGCTCAAAAGAAAAAACTAGCCTTACAATTATAAATGAACTTTTTTCGCAGGATAGAAAATCAGTAGCAAAATCTTCTTCTAAAGTTGAAGTTGCAGCAAATCAGAAAGGAAAAATAGCTGCTAAAATAAACGTAAAAAATCCACAATTATGGGATTTAGATAATCCGAATTTATACGAACTCAAAACTACAGTTTTACAAAATGGAAAAGAAATTGACAAAACAGTAACACAAACAGGTTTTAGAACTTTTACATTCGATCCTAATAACGGTTTTGCCCTTAACGGAAAATGGATGAAAATGAAAGGCGTTTGTTTACACCACGATGCTGGAGTTCTAGGTTCTGCCGTTCCTAGAGAAGTTTGGAAGACCAGATTGAAAACCCTGAAAGAAATTGGAGTAAATGCGATTCGTACAAGTCATAATCCGCAGGCACCAGATTTTTATGAGCTTTGTGACGAATTAGGATTATTGGTTTTAAACGAAGCTTATGACGAATGGGAATTTCCAAAACGCAAATGGTTACAAGGCTGGAATTATGGAACGCCAGGATTTGAAGGTTCGTTTGATATTTTTGCCAATTGGGCAGAAAGAGATTTAGAAGATTTTGTCCGTCGTGATAGAAACCATCTTTCCGTATTTGCGTGGAGTATTGGCAATGAAGTAGATTATCCAAACGATCCGTATTCGCATCCAGTTTTAGATAAAGGAACCAATGGTTTTGGACAGGCTGCGTATGGTGGTTACAAAAAAGATGCACCAGATGCCATGCGTCTAGGGGCTATTGCCAAACGCTTGGTTACAGCGGTTAAAAAATACGACAAATCTCGTCCTGCAACGGCTGGTTTGGCGGGTGTTGCAATGTCTAACGAAACAGAATATCCAGGTGCTTTAGATATTACAGGATACAATTATACAGAAAGTAAATATCAAGAAGATCACAAAAAATACCCTCAAAGAGTGATTTACGGAAGTGAAAATACGCATAATATAGAGCCTTGGCTTGCTGTAAAAAATAACAAACATATTTTCGGGCAGTTTCTCTGGACAGGAATTGATTATCTAGGAGAATCTGGAAGATGGCCCTCGAGAGGATTTTATTCTGGTTTAGTTGATTTTGCGGGCGTAATCAAACCAAGAGGATATTTCCGCCAGTCATTGTGGTCAGATAAACCAATGGCTTATTTAGGAACGTATCCGCTGACAAATGAAAAAGATATTTCTAAAGATGCTTGGGCAATCTGGAATTACGAAACTGGACAAAAAATTCGCGTGGTTTGTTATACCAATGCGGCAAAAGCACGTTTAGAATTAAATGGAAAAGTAGTAGGCGATACCAAATCGTACGATGAAAAAACGGGAATAATATATTGGGATATTCCGTTTGTTTCAGGAAAATTAGAAGTAGTTGGTTTAGATAAAAGCGATAAAGAAGTAACTCATTATGCAATTAAAACAACAAACCAGCCAGTTGAATTAGTTATTGACAAGAAGGATATTACCATCAGCAGAGACAAAGGAGTAGCTAAAATTATGGTTCAGGTTAAAGATCAAAACGGTCTTCCAGTTATGCTTTCAGACAATGAAGTGACATGTACAATAAGCGGACCCGGAACTTTATTAGGACTTGAAGCAGGAAACAACAGCGATATGACAGATTACACAGATAATGTACAGCGAGTTTTTCATGGACACATTGCAGCTTACATTCAGGCAAATGGAGAAGCACAACCTATCAAAATTAAATTTACGAGCCAGTGGTTAAAACCTGATGAAGTAACCATAAACGTTAAATAGAAAAATAGTATTCAAATTAATTCAAATTAAGATGAAGATAAAAAACACAGTTGTGTTGGTATTAGGTATTATTATGTATTCGATCTCATCGAATTGTCAAAATAAAACCTTTCAAAAAGAAGAATTCAAGCAATGGGCTCAGACACCGCCAATGGGGTGGAACAGCTGGGATTGCTATGGCCCAACAGTTGAACAACACGAAGTAAAAGCCAATGCCGATTACATGGCAAAAGAGCTCAAGAAATTTGGATGGGAATATATTGTTGTTGATATTCGATGGTTTGTTGAAAATGATAAAGCAGGAGGTTATAATCAGACAAACCCGCGATATGTAATCGATCAGTACGGAAGATATCTTCCAGCCGTTAACCGATTTCCTTCTGCGAAAGATGGACAAGGTTTTAAGCCTTTAGCCGATTATATCCATAAAAAAGGATTAAAATTCGGAATTCATATAATGCGTGGAATTCCGAAGAAAGCAGTTGAAGATAAACTCCCAGTAAAAGGAACCAACGGAATCACAGCAGACCAGATTTATTCTACAGCATTACAATGTGAATGGTTAAGAGATAATTATACTCTTGTGGCAGATAAACCCGGAGCCCAGGAATATTATAATTCTATCTTTGAATTATATGCACAATGGGGAGTAGATTTCATTAAAATCGATGATTTATCAAGACCTTATCATGAAGGAGAAATCAACTTAATAAGAAATGCAATCGACAATTGCGGACGTAAAATAGTCTTGAGCACTTCACCTGGAGAAACACCAATTTCTGCTGCACCACATGTAACTACACATGCCAATATGTGGCGTATGGTGGATGATGTTTGGGACACATGGCCTCATATCACACATTTGATGGATGTAGCACAAAAATGGTATCCATACATTGCACCGGGAACATGGCCAGACTGCGATATGATTCCGTTAGGACGTATTTCGATTAGGGGAGAGCGTGGCGAAGAAAGAATGACGCGTTTAACAAAAGACGAACAATATACGTTGATTACATTTTTCAACATTTTTAAATCACCATTGTTCTTTGGGGGAGACTTACCTAGCAACGATGCCTTTACGCTATCTTTATTGACAAATAATGAGGTCGTGAAAATGCATAACGAAAGTACAGCAGTAAAACAACTTTTCCAGAAAGAGGGAAAGATTGCCGTGACTTCAAAAAATGCAAAAGATGGAAGTATTTATCTGGCTTTGTTTAATATCTCAGATACAGTTTCAAAAAAAGTAACTGTAAACCTTTCAGATCTTGGAATTTCAGGTTCTGTGGAGGTTTTAAATATGTGGACAGGCGAAAAATCAAAAATAATTTCAAAAGAAATAGGAACAGATTTAAAACCGCACAGTTCTGTTTTATATCAATTAAAAAGTAAAAAATAGATAAATGAATATTTTTACTCTATTAGTATCTTTTGAAATATAAACAACAAATGTTCTTAAAATTACATAAAAAAAGCCAGCGGAAACTTGATCGTATCCGCTGGCTTTAATTTTTTTTGTGCTTTTTTCAAACTAGAAAAGTACCTTCTTAGTTATAATGTGGCCATCATCTAATGTTGTTTTAACTAATAAAATTTGAGGCCCTGATTGAATGCTGGAAATCTCTAATTCTGACTCCCCGATATTTTGTTTATTGTAAAGCAGTTTTCCTGCTATGTCGAAAACAGAAACCTCATTTAATCCTGTCTTGTCAGATTTTAACCTGATGGTTTTATCCTTCGATGCAACATTTAATTTCTGTGGAACATTTTTAAAATCATCTATTCCTAAGTTTTTATCAGTACCATAACTTATAAAGAAACGATCTGTAAAAACACCTGTAGGAGAGGAGAATGTATAACCGCCACTTTTCAAATTATGAACAGTACCAGTTTCTTTATCATGTAAATAAATATTGTAGTTTAATAAATCGCCATCAGCGCGATCAATGGCAATAGTCAAATCTCCAACAATACTGGATCTGTAACCAAGAGGCACTGTATCGGCTAAATCGAATGGCAGCGCACGTCCTTGAATAACGAGTTTTTTATCCTCATTGATACTGTAAAAATCGGCGAACTTGTTAGCATCCAATGAGACAGCGTCATAATTGAGATCCCATCCGTTGGTGGCTCCTTTTACATATCCGATAAGAATTTGTTTAAATAAACCGTTGGGATTTGTTAGATTAATCCACACCCTGTGTCTTTCTGTTTCAAGTGGGCTAATGGATTTTGTAAAGCCTACAGCTTCAAAGATTTGATAAGGGCTGACAGCAATAGGATTAGATAAGAGAACCGAATTAATAGGAAAAAGCAGGACAGATGATAAGAAAAGTTTTTTCATAATACGATAATTTAAATGTTTAATAAAGAGATATACGCTGATACCTTGGTTCTCTAAAAATTTTAAAATATCATCAATAGAAAAGATGCACAGAATGAATATTCTGAAACTAGAAATACAAAATAAATACAAAATAGATTGTGATAAGTAGTTTTTTCTCCCTAGCGATGATTTTTAAATTTGTAATTTGTTTTTAATTATTAATAAATAGTAAAATTTTATTGATCGATGGTAAAAAGCCATGCATTTGTTTTTTAATAAATTTAGGTAATACATCGGTTTTTTTAACCGTTAGTCGATCAATTATTATGTTAAGTTAAGAAATTTTCTTTCATTATAAAAGTTAAAAAATAAATAAAATGTGATTTTAACACTATTTAATTTCTGGCTTTTAGTCTGTTTTTACAAAAAAATACATGTTGAACAATAGGAAGCGATTCAAATAAAGAATTAGATCGAGAAATTAAATTTAAAAGCAGAGGTTTTGAAAAGGGATATTGATGATTGTACTGTTTATTAAAATCCTGTGTTTTCAAGGCCTCTTTCATACTGTTAAGATATCCTGCTCCCATCTACTTCTGCTGGCTGTATTAGTGTTGTCAGCTACATCATCCATTTTTTATTTTTTTGGACTCCAGTTGGATATAATGTTTTGAACGGCTGAGAGTCGAATCTCTTGATAATACGGAATACCGTAAAAAACTTACAAATAATTAAGTTATATTGCAAGTGGTATTATACTGATTCAAATTTGAAAAATGATGTTTAAGGCATTTTTATAGGATACAGTATGAATCAAGAATCGGGAATAATTGGCATTTTAATTTAAAAAGATAAGCTCAGCTCCATTTAAATGAAGATAATACAAAGTTTTTGGACCGGTAATTCAACTGATATAAAAAGTAATTATGGCTGGTTTTCCTATAAATACAATTGGTTGAGCTGGATTTTAAGCTGTCACCAATTGGTGAAATTTCATAAAGATGTTGAATTGTACACAGATCGTTTCGGATATGAGATCTTAATTACAAAACTTCAGCTTCCGTATACAAAAGTTCATGTCGTTTTAGATGATTTAAATGATTATCCCAGTGATCTCTGGGCTGTTTCTAAAATTAAAGTATACCAGATGCAGACCGAACCGTTTCTGCACATTGACGGAGATGTTTTTGTTTGGGAATCTTTGAATGAAAAATTTCGTGATGCGGCTGTACTCACGCAGAATTTAGAAATTACTGCCAGTAACTATGCTAAAATGTGGAATGAAATTTCACCCGAACTTCTCTACATGCCCGATGAAATGGAGAGCTATCACAAGCGTCCCGATAATTTTGGATGCAACATGGGGGTTACAGGGGGAAATGATATTGATTTTTTTAAAGAGTACGCCAGAATCAGCATTGATTTTTTAGATAAAAACAGAAAAGCCTGGTCCAAAATTAACTGCCTTAATTTTAATCTATTTTTTGAGCAGGTGCTGTTTTATCAGTATGCTCAGAAGAGGGAGGCAAAAATTGATTTTTTGTTTAGTGAAGTGTACAATGACGGCTACTATTCTGGTTTTGCTGAATTTCAGGATGTTCCCGATAAAAAGTATTTACATTTACTGGGAGCCTATAAAAAAAATCCTGCCATATGTAAAGCTATGGAAGTTTATGTAATGAAAAATTATCCGCAGTATTATTCAAAATGGGCCGTAATGATCAATGAGGCGGAAGGCGAGCAGAATGAAATTGAATTTTTGACCCTAGAAATGGCAGCAGAACTGATTTCTATGTTTGATCATGAGCTCAAAAGTAAAAAGTTTTCTGCTGAACATTATCTGCTGAAAAGGGACCTTTATACAGAAGGTCTGTCAGGTTATCTGAAAAGCCTGCTTGGGAAGAAGGAAGATTTTAATATCGCGCTGTTAGACGGCCTTGAACAGACAGTCTCTGAGCTCAATGATGAAGAAGTCTTTTTTCTGGAAATAAAGGAGCATAACGTTGCTCCTGGAAAATACCAGCTGGATGATTTAGATCAAATTGCATTAGGCGCAATAGAACCGGGAATCCTGTATTCTGAGTTTATTGCAGAAATGCTGGTTCATTTTGATTACGACACACAGGAGCAGCAAGACGGCATTTTAAGACTTTTAAACGGACTTCTTGCCAGTTATATTGTTTTAAAAATAATCGCAATTTATAAATAAGAATAATCTAAAGCATATTGGTCAAACATTTCATAGGGTTCATTGTTTCATGAATATTTTTAGATACTCCTTGTTATAAAATCAGTAATTATGTTAAAATTTAAAAAAAATAAGCTGAAAGTAAGTAATTATCGTAAAAATAAATCATATTTGTAAGTATAATTTTGGTTTTGTGGATACCAGAACTTAATCATGACCTTGCACAGTTAATTCAAAGATATTTAAGCAGTAAAAAACTGCGCTAAAACAGACATAAATTCCAAGTGTCTTTAAATGATTGGAATAATAATCACTTTAAAACTATAAGTTATGTTTAACAAAAAACCAAAAGACAAAGAAGTTAAAAAATTTCTACCGAGTGATGTGCAAAAACTAACTGAAAAACAGTTAAAACAGACTATGGGAGGTTATCAGTACCCTAATCTGTGTTATGATGAAATTAGAAACAGATATTATAAGTGTTAATTCAGCCTTGAATAGAACATCAGGATCTTGAAGCTCATTTTAGTGCTGTTCTTAAAGACACTTTATAATTCCAAATTAAAACTGCCAGTATTTATGCTGGCAGTTTTTTTTTATCCAAAAAGTAATGAAAGTTCTTTGGTCATAAACTTTTGGGATGTCTTATGGGTTAAGAAATTTAATATTATAAGCCTAGTGTGCCTCTCATTTTGATTATGATCTTATCATTTTGATAATAATTTGAATAGTGTAATTACTATTTTGTTCTTTATTATCTTGATAATTAATTACTTGCAAATATTTGTTTTTCTTGGCATACCCTTTGTTTTTTAGCTTTCAGAAAAATTACAGTTGTTTTAAACTTGATAGAATCGAATTGATTTGTAGGTTCTAAAACTTTTGCTGCAACTTTAACAATATAGATATATGAAAACAAATAAGACTAGAAGTAAAGAGATTACGAAACAATACATAACAAATAAATCTACACACAATAAAGGAAGGGTAATAAATTTAATGGTGTTCACCATAGTTTTCTTTATTACTGTTTTGCTAATCTCTAAAATATTGTAAACTAAATTATTATGAAAATTATAAACCCTATTATAGATCCTAAAATACAGCTGCCTAGTAAAAGTGCTTTATTTTCCAGCTCATTTTACACTAAAACAATCCCTTCAACTGCCGCGGATGTTTTGGAACCAGTTGAATTTATTATTGAGAAAGCCAGATCTGTTCATACTTTTTGGATCAAGCAAATCAGTGAGGTAACATTATCATCGGCTATCGCACGTGGAACAGGTATTTCTCAGCGCTCTCCAGAAATGCTTGAAGCAAAAATGAAAAAAGAAGAAGCTGTCATCGCTTTTGCATCAGATGGCAGGTGGGCAGGTTTTTCTTTTATTTCTGCATGGGAGAACGGAAAATATGTTTCTAATTCAGGATTAATTGTAGCACCTGAATTCAGACATACTGGACTTGCAAAAAGGATTAAGAAAACTATTTTTGAGCTGAGCCGTGAGAAGTATCCAACTGCCCGTATATTCAGTTTGACTTCTGGTCTTGCCGTAATGAAAATGAACCATGAACTAGGTTTTGAACCGGTTACATTCTCGGAACTTACAAGTGACGATCTTTTTTGGGAAAATTGCAAGACTTGCGTGAATTGCCCAATATTGCTCAGTAAAGAAAGAAAAAACTGTTTGTGTACGGCAATGCTTTATGATCCGAAAGCTGATGCATTTTCATCTGAGGACAATTAATCTCAGACGTATAATATTTCAGCTTGGAAAGCTTCCTTTATATATGCTTTTATAATAAGGAGAGAGGTGTAAGCACATTAACAACAACCGACCCTATAAACAAAGTAAATAGGACTTTTAAACAAAGTTTGTGGGATAAATGCTTTTTATTTTTGTTTTAATAAAATTTTTAAAAAAATGGAACAAAATAATTACAACGGAGCTTTACAAAAACCGATAGGTTCAGGCTTCAACAAAGCATCAACAACAACAGATGTTATCCAAGGAATCGATCTTACAGGCAAAACCGCAATTGTTACAGGTGGTGACGGTGGACTTGGATTAGAAATCACCAAAACACTGACTTCGGCAGGGGCAACAGTTATCGTTCCAGCAAGAGATACGGAAAAAGCAAAGAAAAATCTGCAAGGAATTTTGAATGTAGAAGTAGAAACATTAAATCTAACAGACCCAGATTCTATTGATGCATTCGCTGAAAATTTTTTAGCTTCGGGAAGACCGCTGCATATGCTTATAAACAATGCAGGTATTATGTGGACGCCTTTGCAGCGTGATCAGCGTGGTTACGAAGGACAATTTTCTACCAATCATTTAGGGCATTTTCATTTGACTGCGAAGCTGTGGGACGCCTTGAAAAAAGCAAATGGAGCAAGGGTGGTAAATGTTTCATCCTCAGGGCATCACTTTTCGCCAGTTCTTTTTGAAGATGTAAATTACAATGTTAGGAAATACGACAAATTTGAAGCTTACGGGCAAGCCAAAACAGCAAACGTGCTTTTTGCGGTAGAACTGGATAAAAGAGCACAGCAGTTTGGTGTTCGTGCTTATAGCTTACACCCTGGTTTAATTCTAGAGACGAATTTGAGCAGATATTTAACTTTTGAAGATTTTGTTGCAATAGGTGCACTGCATCCAGACGGAACACCAAACATTGAAGCCGAAGCAGAAATGAAAAAAATACAAAAAACCAAAGAACAAGGAGCTGCTACAACCGTTTGGGCAGCTACGAGCCCTAAACTTCAAAATATTGGAGGTGTATATCTAGAAAATGTTGAAATTGCAGACTACAATCCTGATTTCTATGATAGTGAAGCTGGCAGAAAAAGTCCTGCTGGAATAGCTGGGGTTGCACCGTTTGCAGTGGAAGACCAGGCTGCCCAAAGGCTCTGGACTATAAGTGAAGAATTGACTGGTGTAAAATTTGACATCTAATATAATTGAAAGAAATAAGGCTTACATAGTTGAGCCTTATTTCTTTTTTTACATTTGCATTATGGCAACAAGACAGATAAATAACCATGCTGAAATTGTTTTTACTTGCAGCGAAGCAGTTCATCACAATACCGAAATGATAGCTGAAGAACATTCTGTTGTTCGGGTTTTGTCGGGCGAATTAAAAGTAATCCAATCCAATAGAACGTATGTTTTGGGAGCAGGTGAAACATTTCTGTTTCCACGAAACAGGCTGGCTTCACTTATAAAATCTGAAAAAGACGGTCTGCCTTACAAAGCAATTATCGTAAAACTTACCCACGATGTTTTGAGAGATTTCTACGAGCATAAAAATATGGAAACCTTTCTGGCTTCCAAAACTGACAACATTATTCCGTTCCCCAAAGATCCTTTGCTGGACAGTTTTTTCGCTTCAATGCTTCCTTATTTTAACTTGGATTACAAGCTGCCGCAAGACCTGTCGACATTGAAAATTCAGGAAGCCATTACTATTTTACGTTCTGTAAATAGAGATATTGATACTATTTTATCCGATTTTTCAGAACCGCACAAAATCAATATTTCAGCGTTTATGCAAAGAAATTATATGTTCAATATGCCTATAGAAAAATTTGCTTATTTGACTGGACGCAGTTTGACTACTTTTAAGCGGGATTTTAAAAAGGCATTTGATACCACACCACAAAAGTGGCTGACAATGAAACGGCTGGAACTTGCCCATTACCAGCTGACCGAAAAGCATAGAAAACCTATTGACGTTTTTTACGAAGTTGGTTTTGAAAACTTATCGCACTTCTCATATGCTTTTAAAAAACAATTCGGACAGTCGCCAACAGAGCTTGCTGAAAGAAAAACAGATATTAGCCGCTAGCCGCATTCTAATATGCCGAGTTAATTACGAAATTCATTGACATTTCTCTAATGAAATCCTGAACTGAATCTTTGCTCTTCGATTTCAACTACTCCTTCAAGACGTTATATTCTGCCTAAACTGACAGTTCGACAAACGAACTTAGAAACCTTGATTAGTGACATTTTTTCATCATAATATATGAAAAAATGTCATTTTTTTCCACTGGCACATAATTTGTTTTTTTTCTTGTGCACGCTGGTGTGCACGTTCAAATTTTTATTGTCTAACAATTTTAAAAATTAATGTTATGAATCTTATTAAAAGAGATGCAGGCCGTATACCGGCTTTTCAACGCTTGTTTTTTGATGATTTTTTTGGCCGTGATCTTTTCAATTGGGAAAACAACAATTTTTCAGCAACAAGCACTACACTGCCGTCTGTGAATATTAAGGAAACAGATGAGAATTACGAAGTCCAAGTCGCCGCACCAGGAATGGACAAAAAGGACTTTAAGGTTACTCTTGACAATGGGCAGCTCACTATTTCTTCGGTAAAACAAAATGAGCATAATACCCAGGAAGAAAATTTTACTCGCAGGGAATTTAGTTATCAGTCCTTCCAGCGAAGCTTTACCCTGCCAAAAAATGTAGTGGACGAAGATAAAATCAGTGCTCGTTACGAAAACGGAATTTTACTGCTGTCTATTCCAAAGCTCGAACAAGCCAAAGAAAAATCTCCCCGTCTGATTGATATTTCTTAAGTTAAACAACACAGTTAGAAAGCTGCCTCCGGCAGCTTTCTTTATAATCATTTCCACATGTTATCACAATTATTCTCTGGGATAGCTGTGCTGTCCTTTGTTATTTTACTGCTTATCTTGCTTCTTCGCGGTTTAAAACAGCCATATTTTATCGCTTATATAGTCGCTGGAACATTTTTAGGGCCTCAGGCTCTCAATATTATTGACCATCCAGGAGTGATTGCAGAAATAGGTGAAATCGGAATTGTACTGCTCATGTTCTCCATTGGCCGTGAGATTGATATTCAAAATCTGAAACGAAATATTCATAAACCGCTTTTAATCGCTTTTGTGCATCTGCTGCTGAGTTTTTTCTTTATGCATACCATTGGGGCTTATGCAGGATGGAAAATGACAACTACAGTTTTGATGGCTTTTATTATAAGCATAAGCAGCTCTGCTATAGTATTTCAATATCTGGCCAGAACGGGAGAAATTAACAGTCGTCTGGGAGTAATTACAGGAGGTGTGCTTTTGCTGCAGGATATATTGGTTATTCCAATGATGCTGATCCTAAATTTTATGTCAGGAAATCATATCTCGCAGACACAGCTGATTAAAGTGTGCGCTGCTGGACTGCTTATGCTGCTGTTTTTAAAACGTGCAGTGGGGCAGAAACCACTGAAACTTCCCATGAGCAGCGAAATTGCGGCAGATCACGAATTGCAGGTTTTCATAGGTTTCAGCTTGTGTTTTGGAATGGCCTGGATAACTGGAGCGCTCGGTTTATCAACCGCTTTTGGGGCTTTTGCAGCAGGAATTTTAATCGGTCATGATAAAGCGACTCATTGGCTCGATAAATCCCTTATGCCGTTCAGGGTCTTCTTTATGGCTTTCTTTTTTGTAGCCGTCGGACTGCAGTTGGATATTAAATTCTTTTCGCAGCATACTTTAACCATACTGCTAATTTCAATCGCGGTGCTTTTCAGCAATAGTGTCATTAACGCGGTTCTCTTTAGGGTTACAAAAAATTCTTGGCGTGATAGTATATACGCAGGCGCATTATTATCTCAGATAGGAGAGTTTAGTTTCGTATTAATAACAACCGCTTCCTCACTAGGTTTGATAGGTCCTTTTTATGTACCAGATTACCTTAGCAGTAATTACCTTAACAATGGCTTTTACCACTATATGGCTTATGGTAATTCAGAAGCTGATTTACAAAATCAACAAGAAGGGTAAGACGGGTTTCAAATGCTCGAAGAAGAGCTTGTCTTAAAAAAAGAGACTAGTAAAATATCTCTAAAAACTACCTGAATTTTTGCGGCAAAAAATATACAAGCAAAAAAGCGATTGAAAAATCAATCGCTTTTAAAAACAACAACTTGAAATTATTATTTAGTATATTTTTTTCTTAGAATGTTTATTTCCTTAGGTCCGATTCCCATTTCCTGCTGTAAAAAGTTTTCTATACTTCCGTATTGCGTTTTAATGCCTCCAAAAAACGAACGGATAAGTTCTGGTTTTAATGCCATTTCATTTTCTACCTGTGCTTCAGTCAAACCGCTCATTTTTGCAAGCGGAGCCATCATTCCGTTGTTCATTTTCTTAAGATATACATTAGATGCCACATAATCTTCTTCAATGGTTTTTTCAGGAACGTTTAAAACATATAAAAATAAGGCAGTTGCCATACCGGTACGATCACGTCCGCCGGTGCAGTGGTACATTACGGCTTCTTTTTTATCAGCAGTTAATAATTTTACAAATAACGGACGGAATCTGTCTCCGCTGTATTTCATAGCATCAATCCCATAAAATTTTTCAAGAAAACCTCCTTCTTTTAAAAGTTTAACCATTTGAGCAGGATTTGGAATACTGTCACTTCCTGCTGGGCTTAAAGTGTAATCTGTATTTTGAGGTAAACGGTCTGGGGCTGCTTTAGATTCTGCAACGCCTCTGAAGTCAACTACTGTATGGATTTTCTTTTTATCCAAAAGCGCTAGATCTTCATTTGTCAATTTATCAATTCCAGCACTTCTAAATACTTTTCCCCAAACAACTTCTTTTCCATCTGTAGTTTTGTATCCGCCTACATCTCTAAAATTTAATGCACCTTTTACAGGAACGAGTCTTTTAATACTGTCAGTAAGCTGAGCATTTGCTAATGTCTGTACTAAAATTGCAGCTATAATAATTGTCTTTTTCATTTTTATATTGATTAATTTATTTGTTTTTAAAATATGTCATAACGCAGACCTGCCTGTCCTCGGCTTCCGTACCATTCCTGCGAAGTAACACGGCGTTTATCATTCCCCATATACATTTTTACTGGTGAATCACTAAGGTTGTTTAACTCAATAAATACTTTAAGTTTTTTATTGACATTGACAGTTGCAGAAGCATCAATTGTGAAATTAGAATCGGACCAGATGTAATAATCAGGACCTAATTGCTGATTTATGGTTTCTACAGAATTGCCGCGGTAATTGCCTGCAAGACGAACCATTACGCCATTTCTTTCATAAAATAAAATAGCATTGAAAAGATTCTTAGACTGGTTAGGAAGACTTGTTTTGTCATTGAAAGTATTTGTTCCGTTAACACGCGGCACATCGGTTTTTGAGTCTAAATAAGTGTAATTAAATTCTACTCCGAAACCGCTCCAGAATCCATTAAGGAAATCAAACCTTTTATTAATTCCAGCTTCAAATCCTACTAAAGATGCTTTGTTTAGGTTTTTTGCCTGAGTAATCAAATAATCATTTCCGTCAATGTTCTGCATACTTACATCTGTAAATACCACATCTGTAATATTTTTGTAAAATATACCTCCTGAAAGAATTCCCACATTATCAAAATAGTATTCTCCCATTACGTCAAAATTATTACTGAATGTTGGCTTTAGATCAGGATTTCCTTGTGTAATAGTCATAGGAGAAGCTGTTGTATTTGTTGAACTTCCAGGTGTCATGTCTCCAAAATTCGGACGGACAAATGTGCGGGTGTAAGCAGCACGAAGATTTGATTTGTCGCTTACTTTATATTTTAAATGAAGCATGGGAAGAAACGAATTATAATTATTCTCGACCACAGACGGACTCAGCGTTATTACTGCAGGAGTTCCTTCAGTAGTAGCTTTAGTTCCGTTTAAAGTCATAGCAGTATACTCATTGCGTAGACCTCCAACTATCTTTAAGTTATCTGTTGCATCGATTTCTGCCATTGCGTAACCTGCAATTACATTTTCATCACCTGTATAAAAAGAAGTTGCATTTGTTTTGGATGTAAAATCCATAAATCCGTTAGCAGTCTGGAAAGATTGTCCGTACATATTAAACAACTGATCTTTAGTCAATGGGTTTACGATGAACTGGCTGAAATCACCATTCATGTTTCGGAAAAACTTGCTTCCGTTAGGGAAATTAGTAGTTTGCAATGCTGAAAGCGGTACTAAAGCAGGCGAATTTGGAATTCCGACAGCTGCTCCAGGCAGATAAACAAAATTAGATCCGTAAGTGTTTGTTCTGTCTTTATGACGGTATTTTGCACCGAATTTCAGGTTTACTTTGGAACTGGCTTCTACTTTTAAATTAATTTGCCCGATCTGGTCTCTTTCACTGTTATCAAGCTGAGCAATTACCAGCTGGTTTAATAGTAGTTTTGAAGGATCCATCACTTCGTTTG
Source organism: Flavobacterium sp. SORGH_AS_0622 (assembly GCF_030818825.1). Classification (NCBI taxonomy): domain Bacteria; kingdom Pseudomonadati; phylum Bacteroidota; class Flavobacteriia; order Flavobacteriales; family Flavobacteriaceae; genus Flavobacterium; species Flavobacterium sp. SORGH_AS_0622. The sequence goes on along the minus strand of NZ_JAUTAX010000001.1, from coordinate 3,304,349 downwards.
GATTTGCAATACCAGTTTCGAAGTGATCTACGGTACCGCCGACTCCGTTTGGAGAATCAAATCCCCAGTAACGTTTTCCATCACTGGAAAGATCATTGAAACCACCTGTTATTTTCTGGCGGAAAGTAGCAATAGGAAGTCCTTTGTTGCCTGAAGTTGGAGGAGTATCTAAGTAATATTCTGATTTATGATTGCTGTAGCTCCAGTCTATTTTAAATTTTTCACTCATTTGATGTTCACCACCAACTTCAAAACCATTTAAAGCTGTTTGATAATGAGAATATCTGTAATTGTATTGAAAACGAGAATTGGTATAATCAATATAAGATTCATAAACAGGACGAATGTCATCAAATTTATTAGCCATCCCTCTAAAGAATATTTTATCAGATGGAGTAAGTTTATATTCAGCACCTACATTTAATCCTTTAGTTTCACGCTCTCCCATATAACGTTTAAAAAGAACAGTATTAAGTGATTTTTTCTGTTCAACAACAGCAGCACCAGTGTTATAAGTTGCAGCAAATTCATCAGATCCCCATTGTCTGCTCCAGATTGCCCCAGAAACAATTACTCCCAATTTATTATTAAAGAATCGGTCTCCATAAGTTACAGAAGCATTGTAAGTACCGTTTTCACTGAATGTATTGTAACCTCCGGCCGCGCTGACATTCAAAACACGTTTTGATGGTGCTGTGCGTGTAATAAAATTGATGGATCCTCCAATAGCGTCACCTTCCATATCTGGGGTAACAGCTTTGGCAACCTGAACATATTGAATCATTTCTGAAGGAACGGCATCTAAAACTGATGAACGATTTCCCATAACATTCGAACTTGGAAGACGATTTCCGTTAAAGAGGGTAGAAGTCCACGCAAAAGGAGTTCCCCTGACCGTTGCCTGATCGGCCTCTCCATGATAACGTGCTACGGCAACACCCTGCATACGCTGTACCGCTTCGGCGGCATTACGATCTGGTAATTTACCAATAGCATCGGCCGCCATTACATCCATTATGGCAAGCGAATTTTTCTTGATGCTGTAAGCTTTTGCCTGAGAAGGAGCCATTGTTCCTTTTACCACAATTTCTTTTAGTGCTGCTGAGCCGTCTGGTGTCATTTGAATCAGCCCCAAATCATTTATTCCTTTTGCCAGATTTACAGTTATCGATTTTGTTTCAAATCCAATATAGCTGATCTCAATAACAGCCTCTCCTTCGGTTGGTGCAGTAAGGGTGAAAGCACCCTGCAGATCTGAAACTGCCGAGTTATTAAATGTTTTTCCAGAAATGTTGGCTGTAGGCAATGTTCCTGCATCGCTTGTAACAATTCCTTTTATGGTCTGTGCATTATTTGATACGATAGAACCAATTGTTAGTGCGGCAGTGAAAAGTATTTTTTTAAATATCTTTTCCTTTTTAAACAAAGATTTTAAAATAATTTTAGGTGTCATGTTTTGTAGTTTTTCTGCAAAGATTGCTTCGATTTAAACTAGGAAACGACTTTGTCGATCTAGAACTACTTTTGGAAAGTGTCAATCTTTTGATTAGGTTGTAAGATATTGATATTTAATATTTTAATTTTTGTTATTAAATTGTTACGAATCAATTATTTCGCATTTAATAAACATTAAATTAACAGCCTCATGGTACTTTAGCACAAAGATTTTAAGATGAAATACATTATTGCAATAGGAATTTTTCAGGCTCTTTTAGCCGCAGTATTACTTTTAAGAAGCAGGTACAGAAAAAATGCAGATGATTTGCTGATATCTCTCGTAGTATGCATTGGGCTGCATCTTTCTATAAAATTTTTCATTTTTACTTTTGTGGAGGATCAGCAGGTTTTAAATATGATGAATACCTTTATCGGGTTCTGCTACATTCCATTATTGTACCTCTATACCTTAAAAACAATCCGTCCTGAATTTGTAACTGCTTCAAAGTGGTATCTTTTTATTCCGTTTATTATCGGTGCTATAGGTTATTTTTCTACTGTTTGTGTTTTATCAGTAACATCGCCAAAAGCTTATTTAGTGCTGTACTGGTACAATACAATTAGTCTTTACACACTGCTTCCACTGGATATTATTTTTTCATGTGGCATCATTTATCTGGCGATGAATAAACTGCCAAGAAACAGTCAGGAGAAAAAGTTAGTTGTCCAGCTTGCTTCTCTTTTTTTATGTGTTGGGGTTTTAGGAGTCTTGTTTGTAATTTTCAACTCTTTCTTCGACTCTTCAAATTATTTGTGCCGATCTATAATTTATACTCTTCTTATTGTCATTACAATTAGAATAATAAATTATAAATATGGGGCAGTAACAGGAACTGAAATGCTTTTATCTTCTGGAAATTACAATGGTGATGAGATTACTACTGAAATGGAGCCAAGCAGTGTAAGTAATTTTGTATTGGATCCGATTGAAAATATTCAAAGAGAAGAAAAAGAAGCATCCCTGCCTCAAAAGAGAAAAGAAATATTAAGCCAGAGTGAAATGTTTAAGATACTGCTGAGACTCGAAAAAGCAATGGAAAAGGAGCAGTACTATGTGGACAGCGAACTCACGCTTGATAAGCTTGCAAAACTTACGAACGTCAATAAATATCATATAAGTGAGACATTAAATCATTTTGTAAATAAGTCTTTTTATACTTTCATAAATGAATACAGAATCGAATATGTAAAAGAAAAACTTAAAAGTTTATCAGAAAAAAATAGCAGTATTACTATTTTGGAATTGGCGTATGAATCTGGTTTTAATTCTAAATCATCCTTTAACAGATATTTTAAAGATATAACTACATACACGCCTAGAGAATACCTGAATTTAATTGCGGCAGAAGTTTTAACGACTTAGAAGAACTCTGTTGTTTTGCAGTATTTTAGAATTATTACTTCGAAGTTTAATTTTTTTAGAAAAAATACAGCTTTAGTTTTTTCTGTATTTTTGTTTACATATGAATTAGTCGAGAGTTGGAAAATTGAACAATTAAGAAGATGGTTAAAAAATATTCGGTTTTACTTTGTCTGTCCATTTCCTTGATTTTGATGGTAATAGCGGCCTCACTTTATCCTGGCGGCTCATTGTTTGACAAGAATTCCATAGGGTTTGGCTGGTCAAAAAATTTCGTAAGCAATTTATTTGCTGCAAAAGCGATAAATGGTTCAGAAAATCCCGGCAGGATCTGGGCAGTTATTGCGATGGCATTCCACTCGGCGGGTTATGGGATTTTTTTTATCAATATGTCAAAAAAAATACCTTCAGTACAATGGGCCAAAATTTTAAAATTTATAGGCATCGTTAACATAGTATTTATTTTCTTAATTGCAACGCCCTTGCATGATCTGGGAACCATATCGATCGTTTTAACATTGTTTGGTCTCTTTACAATTACGATATATATTCTAAAGTCAAAACTTCATTTCCTTAAATTCTGCTGTATTTTATGCTTGTTGACCTTTTACTGTTTCTTTTTTCTATTTGGATTTGGTTATTTGGGTTTGGCAGTCATAATGCAAAAAGTATATAATGCAAGCGCAATACTATTAGTTTTGGCATTGGAGTACTTTACCAACTATGAGGATTTTAAAGAGATCAAATCGGCAGGTCAAAAAATATAAGATTGGGTATTAACAAATACAGCGTATACCGATATTTCCTGCAGATTAGCTCTTTCGAACGATAAATTTACTTTCCTGATTTTTCTGATTTCGAGTCCAATTTACACGTGTGTTAGAATAGTTTAAATATTTTTTAAAGCTCCATTAAATCAATTTTAAACTCATAATAAATTTTTATTTATTCAGTAAATTTTGATTTTATATGCATTTAATTTATATAAAAACAATGATTGATGAATTAAGTTTAATGAATTTGTAAATTTTATTTTATTGAATCATTTTTTTTTATATTTTTGGTTAAATAAAATCTACTGTTTTGATTTCTAGGAAAATAAATAAAATTTTAAAAACTAAATCTCTTACTTTAAGAGGTCTTCAGCCTATTTTTAATTGTTGAAGAAAATTGTTACGGACCTTTGCTTTTAAAAGCTTCTCGTTTACAATTTAGTTATTTTATTTTTAATTTTCTCAACTACAAAAAATGAACTATAATAACTTAGCACTCGTTTGTATTGATTGCAAATCACTTTATTTAAAAGGATTGCAGCCAATATTCAATTGTTGAAAATAGCTTTCTTCATACTTAAAGTTTTCAATATATTAATTTCTACTTTCTACTTTGGAAATTGTATTGAAAACTAATATTCCATTTTATTAAATTTTATAAGATTGAAATATAATTTTCAATAGCATTTATAATTCTGTGAACATTTTTGTAATATGTTTTAGGCATGTTGCAACAGTATAGTTTGCGATTTAGGACTATTGTTACTTTTTAAATTTAACATTAAACAAAAAAACATATTATGAAAAATATTTACAATATCAAGAAGAATTATTTGAATATAGTATTATTTCTATTCACAATAAATTTTGCATACTCACAAACATATACAAGCTGGATAACAGGAAGTACTTCGGATGTTAACACCACAACTACAGGCGGTACATGTTTAATGGGAGGCGGAACAGATAATGATGATGCAATAAAATGGATGATACAAAAATCAGGTGGCGGTGATTTTGTTGTCATTAGATCTGCAGGTACAGGAGCTTACAATGATTATATCTATGGATTGGGAACAGTAAATTCTGTAGAAACAATTTTAATAGATACTAGAGCAAAGGCCAGTATTGCAGAAATTGCGACAAAAATCAGAAATGCTGAAGCTTTATTTATTGCAGGTGGAGATCAAGCTACTTATGTATCTTATTGGAAAGATACTCCGGTCGAAGACGCTATAAATTATCTTATAAACACAAAGAAAGTACCTGTTGGAGGAACCAGCGCTGGATGCGCTATTCAAGGTAAATATTATTATAGTGCTGCAAATGCAAGTGTTACATCAGCTCAAGCCTTGGCCAATCCATATAATTCAGATATGACCATTGGAGCAAATGATTTTCTAAACAATCCAATACTGGCTAATGTAATTACTGATACACATTATAATAATCCGGATCGCAGAGGTAGGCAAACCGCTTTTATTGCCAGAATGTGGAAAGATTTAGGTGCGGGATTGAATGCTAAAGGAATTGGAGTTTATGAAAAAACCGCAGTATGTATTGATCAGAATGGCATTGCTAAGGTTTTTGCTCCGGCAAGCGCAAACTATGCTTATTTTTATCAATTTGATACCAGTTCGTTACCAGAAACCGTGACTTCAGGCTCTGCTTTAACTTGGAACAATAACGGAAAAGGAGTAAAGATCATCAAAATTGAAGGGGATAGTACAGGGTCTACCACACTAAATTTAAACGATTGGACGACGGTTTCAGGATCTAAAGCAAGTTATGGAGTGATTAAAGTAGTTAATGGGACTTTAACAGAAACATTAGGTACTGCACCATCAGGCTGTCCTATGCCTACAAATTTAACTGTAGGCAGCATAACAACTAATTCTGCAATCCTTAACTGGGCGGGTACTGCAACAAATTATACTGTTAAATATAAGACAAATAGTTCATCAACTTGGACAACACTTAGCGCTACAACAGCAACTTCGGTTAATTTAACAAGTTTAAATACCAATACTGTTTATAATGTTGAAGTTTATGGCAATTGCACAAGCGGTTCTTCTCTAGCTGCAACGATAAACTTCACCACAACATCTGGAGGGGGCGGTACAGTGACCTATTGTTCTTCCGCCGGAAGTGATGCCAGTAGAGAATGGATTAAAAAAGTAGCAATTGGCAGTATTAGTAATTTAAGTAATTCAAATGGAGGTTATGCCGATTTTTCTTCACAAGTAGCTAACATCTCTAAAGGAACCGCGACCACTTTGACATTGACTCCTGGATTTAGTGCAACGAGAAAATTATACTGGAAAGTATTTATTGATTTAAATAATAATGGTGCATTTACCGATTCGGGAGAAGAGGTATATTCTATTTTTAGCAGCTCCACTTTAACACCTCAAATCACAATACCGTCATCAGCCGTAAATGGAAACATCAGAATGCGGATCATAGTAAGTTACAATTCAATTACATCTTCTTGCGGTACTTATACTTATGGCGAAACAGAAGATTATACATTGAATGTTTCAGGCGGAACCGCAAAATTTAAGGAAATTAAAAATATAGAAGTGACGAATAATCCGATAGTAATTTACCCAAATCCGACTGTAGATATCCTTAAAATTGATTTTGCAGTGGCAGAAAAAGAAGATATTCAAGTTTCTATTTATGATCTTAATGCTTCGCTTTTAAAAACAATTAACGTTAAGGGGAATCCTGGTGAAAACAGCTTAGATGTGAACGTTTCAGATCTAAAAGCGGGTCAATACTTACTTTCCATCAGAAAGGGAGACCAAGTCGTAAAACGTTCTAAATTTATAATATCAAATTAATTTTTTTGTTTTTTAAAGCATTCCGCAGATAATGACAAAGCAATCAATTTTCATACTTCTTTTTTTAGAATTATTTATTTTGATATTGGGAAACTATTTTTCAAATGAATATGTTTCCCAATATTAGATTTTTAGAAAATCTTTTTGTTTTATTTGGCAGGAATCTTAAAATTATAAAGAAAAATCATTATAAAAACTAAAAGGGTAAATAAAATTTAATTAAAAGTGTGGTTTTTATTTTTTAATTCATTTTTTTTTCTACTTTTAACATCAAATAAAATCAGTCTCTTTTGATTTCAGGGAAAGCAAATACAATCACAAAAACAAAATCTCTTACTTTAAGAGGTCTTCAGCCTATCTTTAATTGCTGAATAAAATTGATATTTATACACCACCGTTCTGGAGTGTTTGATATCATTATTGTATTTTTTTATTTTCTCAACCAAACTAACCCAAACCAAATGAATTTTACCAATTTATCAAACCGCTGTATTGATTGCAAATCACTTTATCTAAAAGGTTTGCAGCCAATATTTAATTGTTAAAGTTTCCCTTCTTCGTTTACAGATTTTTATGCCAAAACGCTTCATTTTCATGAATAGTTAAGGTATTTCTATTGTCAATTTTATTAAATTTTAAATCAAGAAAATGAAACTAAACAATAAACTAAAGCTAATTGTTGTGTTGTTATCATGCATTTCAACATACGCTCAAAAAACTATAAAAGGAACTGTTGTAGACAAACAATCCAATATACCCATGGCAGGTGTCAATGTTATTGCGCCTAATTCAAAAGCAAGTGCAATTACAGATTTTGATGGAAAATTTGAACTTCAAATACCTGATAACAGCAATTTAATAGAACTCTCTTATATCGGATTTCAAACTCAAAAAGTAATTATAGATGGAAAATCCAATTACACTATTTTTATGACATCAGGTCAACAAAGTCTAGATGAAGTGGTGATTATTGGTTACGGAACACAATCTAAAAAGGATGTAAGTTCGAGTGTACAATCTATAAAAACAAAAGACCTGCCTCAGGGAACCTCCTCAAGTTTTGAAAATAGTCTGCAGGGACAGACTCCAGGGGTGAATATTAGTTCATCGTCGGCTACACCGGGAAGTGCTGTGAGTGTTAATATCCGTGGTGTATCTTCTATTTCGGCCAGCAGCCAGCCTTTATACATAGTAGACGGAATTCCAATAGTATCTCGAAATAATTCAGCCTTGAATGCTAATATACAGCCTGTTAATCCTTTAGCGGATTTGAGCCCAAATGACATTGAATCTTTTACAATTTTAAAGGATGCTGCAGCTGCAGCTATATATGGATCAAGAGGTGCGAATGGTGTAATCTTAATTACCACAAAAAGAGGTAAAACTGGTGCAAGTATTGTCGATGTTAATTACTATACTTCTTTTGCTCAAATTTCAAAATATCCAAAAATGGTAGACAGCGAGAAGTTTAAAAAATTTTTTAATACCGCTGCAGAATTTGACGGACTAGGTTCTGATTATTTTGATTGGATTGATACTTCAAAAGGAATCAACACCAATATCTATGATGAAATTTTCAGAGTGGGTGTAACGCAAAATTTAGATCTTAGTGTTAAAGGCGGAAGCGAAAAAACAAGTTATTACTTAAGCGGAAATTATTATAATCAGGAAGGAATTCAATTGGGGCAAGGCTTTAAGAGATTAAGTGCTCGTATGAATCTGGATCATAATATTAATGAAAAGTTTAAAATTGGAAACACTTTTTTTATAACTAGAAGTAATCATCAGCGAACAATTGGAGAAAACGATGAATATGGAGTTGTAATTAATGCGCAGGGATGGGATCCTACAGAACCAATTTATGATGATAAAGGGAATTACACCAATCCATTCAAATACAATACTTGGTGGCCTCTTGAGAATCCTGTTCAAATTGCCAAAGAATATAAAAACAACTCTCAATCGACACGTGTACAGGGAACAGCATATGTGGAATGGAAAATTATTCCAGATTTAAAATTTAAGTCTGCTTTTTCATTAGAATATTCCAACTTAGTTGAGGATTCTTACGTTCCGTCTGGCACAAATAAATCTAAAACAGGTGAAGGTATTTTTGCGACTTATGAAGAAACCAACTGGCTTTTGGAAAATACTTTAAACTACAACAAACAGTTTGGCGAAAAGCATAATTTCGGAGCTATTTTAGGCTGGACAATACAAGAAAATGAAACTCGTTTTTCAGATCAGTCTGGTGTAGGATACGCTACTAACACAACATCTAGTATTTCGGCGGCAAGTACAATTATTGCGAGTACGTCTGGTAGAAATCAATACGGATTGCAGTCTTTTTTTGCTAGAGCAAATTATGTTTATGATGATAAATATATAGCATCATTTACAGTGAGAGCTGATGGTTCTTCCCGCTTTGGAGAGAACAACCAGTATGGTTATTTTCCGTCAGGATCATTGGCATGGAGAATTAATAAAGAGAAATTTTTCAAAATTGAAAGTATTTCTGATTTTAAAATCAGAGCCAGTTACGGACTTACAGGAAATCAGGAAATTGGTTCAAACTGGAGAGGAACTTATACTTTGAATGCTAATTATAACGGAGTTCCGGGAATAGCGCCTAATCGATTAGAAAATCCAGACTTGGGATGGGAAAAAACAAAACAGCTCGATATTGGATTAGATTTTGGATTGTTTAAAAACCGAATCAATTTTACGGCAGATTATTTCAACAAACAAACAGATGATCTTTTATTGCAGGCTAAAGTTTCGGGACTTACAGGCTTTAACTCCGTTTACCAAAATGTTGGGGCTATAGAAAATAAAGGATTCGAATTTGGAATTAATGCTGCTGTCTTTGATGGAAATGATTTTAAATGGAATACAGGAGTAAATTTTACGCTGCTTGACAACAAGATTAAAAAATTAATCAATGATGGAGAAGAAGTAGGAAGAAATCATATTCTTAAAGAAGGACAAGAGGTTAGTACTTTATATTTAATTAAATTTTTGGGTGTAGATCCTCAAACTGGAGACGCAAAATTTGATGACGTGAATAAGGATGGAATTATTGATTTCTCTGACAGGCAGATTGTTGGCGGTGCATTACCAACTTATTTTGGCGGATGGAGCAATAATTTTACATACAAAGGATTTACCTTAACAGCAAACTTCGTATTCTCTGGAGGAAATAAAATATTCAATCAAAGCCGACATGTTTATGATAATTATGGTTATACAAAAAGCGGCATCCCTTATTCTAATATAAGCGAAAGAGTATATGATAATTATTGGAGAACGCCTGGGCAAATTACCGACGTACCAAGACCATCAACAAAAGATGGGCAAATGCAGCGTTTTAGCACGCAGTTTTTGGAAGACGGTGATTTCATAAGATTGAAAACGTTAAGTCTTGCTTATAAACTGCCCTCTAATGTTATTCATAAAATTGGTTTAAATAGTCTTTCTCTTTACGTACAAGCTCAAAATTTGTTTACCATAACAGATTATTTAGGTTTTGATCCTGAGGTTTCTACAAATACTTCAAGTCAGCAAGATTTAAACAGCATGCAAGGGGAAGATTTTGGAACTCTAGGCCAGGCGCGCACTTTTACATTAGGACTAAGTACAACATTTTAAATTTTAAAATCATGAAAAATAAAAAGATATATATATTCTTGTCTATGCTGCTTGCCTTTACAGTTTTAGGATGTGACGATGTATTAGACACTAAATTAGATGATGAAATTCCAGCGGCAACTGCAATAACTGATAATATTTCATTAAAGGCAGCAGCTGTCGGATTATATGATGTGATGCAAAGCGGCACTTACTATGGAGGTGAATTTATATTGGCTCAGGAATTAACAGGCGGTAATGCTGATGCGACAGGCTTTCAGGAACGTTTTACACAATTAGACAATGCTATTGTCCCTCCCTCAAATGCTTATATTCAAAGCAATTGGGTAAATGTTTATTCTCTTGTTAATGCCAGTAATTTGATTTTGCTAAAAATGGAAGAGCTTCAGTTACAAGATGATAATTCTAAAGGAACTGCACTTTTCTGCAGGGCATTAGGGCATTTTGATGCGCTGCGTCAATTTGGACAATTTACAGATCTAAACTCAAAATATGGTGTTCCTGTTTCAACTAAATATTTGGATGCAAAAGCGGCAGCCGAAATTTCCAGGTCTACTGTTGCAGAATCTTATCAGCAGATAATCTCAGATTTAAAAGAAGCTATCGGAATTTTGAAATATGACAGTGCTAGATTTTTTATTACAAAAGCAGCAGCCGAGGCTTTACTTGCAAGGGTTTATTTATATCAAGGTGATTATGATAACGCTATATTGTACGCCACTAAAGTGATCAGCAATAGTACTTATAAATTAAATACAAAATTTAATGATATTTATGATGTTGAAGGTTCGTCTGAAGCTATACTGGAGTTACAGTTTTTAGGTATTGACGGCAATAGTTTAACCGAATATTTATCAGTTTCGCCTCCAGAGGTTTCTGCCAACTACAATAATTTCTTCAAAGCAATGGACGCTGATAACGATCCAAGAAGCTATAAATATTATGATTCAGGAAAAGAAGTTTTTTGTGATAAATATGGAACCCGTGACAGCGAGATAGATGGAAATGCAATTATCCTCAAACTTTCAGAAATCTATTTAATCCGCGCAGAGGCACTGGCAAAGAAAGACCCGCAAAATTTAACTTTAGCTTTGGCTGATTTAAATGTGGTGCGTCAAAGAGCTCTGCCTGCTAAACCTTACACTTTAGCGGAGATTCCAAATCTAGATGCTTTTACTAATATTCTCATTGAAGAAAACAAAAGAGAGTTAGGCTTTGAAGGACATCAGTGGTTTACTATAGTTAGATTAGGAAAGGCATCTTCAATTTTAAATATTCCTGCCTTTAGAACAACTTATCCGATTCCGCAAAATGAAATTACGATTGCGCGCGGCAAATTAGAACAAAATCCAGGATATTAAAATCAAAATAAGAAGCTGCTACTGCGGAATCCATCAATAAATGGTATTTCGCCAGCAGTCTTCTTTCAAATCAAAAAAAAGAAAAAGAAAAAAGAAATGACAAATAAAAAAACCTTTGCACTTTGTATACATGGAGGTGCCGGTGTAATAACTCCTGAGAATTTATCACAAACAGACAAAAATAAAATAAAAAATGACTTAATTCTTGCCTTGAATGCAGGAGAAGCAATTTTAGCAGAAGGAGGCAATGCTGTTGATGCTGTTAGTGCCGCTGTAGTAGTTTTAGAGAATAGTATCCATTTTAATGCAGGAAAGGGAGCGGTTTATTCTCGTGAGGGCAAACATTTACTGGAAGCGTCAATAATGGATGGTGCTACTTTAGAGGCTGGAGCGGTAGCGAACAGTATGAAAATTAAAAACCCTATTTTATTTGCCAAAAGCTTATTAGCAAATAAAGATATTATAATGATTTCAGGCGAGGCTGCGGATAGTTTGGCAGAACAAACTAATCATGAATTAGTGGATAACCATTATTTTGACACTGATTTTAGAAAAGAACAATTTTTGGAGGCGAAAAAAATTTCTGAAACAGCAAGTTTTTTGGATCATACCAATTTAAAGATGGGAACTGTTGGCGCTGTTGCTATTGACAGAAATGGTAATATAGCTGCAGCAACTTCAACTGGAGGTATGACCAATAAATTGGATGGACGTATTGGTGACTCTGCAATTATCGGTGCTGGTACTTACGCCAATAATAAGACTTGCGGCGTGTCCTGTACAGGTGTTGGAGAATATTTTATCAGGGCCACAGTCTCTTCAATGGTTTCAAATTTAATGGAATTTGGGAAAATGTCTCTTGAGCAGGCAACTGAAGTAACCATCAAAGGCCATTTGACAAAGCTTGGAGGAGAAGGAGGACTTATCGCAATTGATAAGGATGGCAATGTTAATTTTTCTTATAACTCGGAAGGAATGTATCGAGGATATGTGAGTGAAAAAAATAGTGAGAAGAAAGTGTTTATCTGGGATCTGGAAGAAAAAATTTAATGTCAAAAATGAAAACTTTCAAACAATTAGCAATGATAATTTTATTACTAAGTTTATCATGCAAATCAAAACAAAATAAGTCTTTCAAACAAGATAATTTACCAGCAGGCAAAATTGTAAAAAATACAGCCAAAGGAAACTTATTTATAATTGGAGGCGGTAAAATATCTAAATCACTGATTAAGGAATTGATAAGCACTAGTAATTTGAAAGATAACGATTTTATTGTAATACTTCCAATGGCAAGCGAGGAGCCAGACTCTGCGTCATACTATGCTAAAAAAAGTTTTGTTGACGTAGGGATCAATGCGGATAAAATAAAAACATTTAATTTAAAAAAAGAGCAGCAAAGCATTTATCAGATTTATTCTATAAAAAGAGCATCCTTAGTTTACATTACTGGCGGTGACCAAAATTTATTTATGTCCCAAATTCTTCACACACCAGCATACCAAGCCATACACACCGCATACCAAAATGGTGCGACAATTGCTGGAACAAGCGCTGGCGCTGCTGTAATGAGCAGGGAAATGATAACTGGTATTGAGTATAAACATTCTCAGTACACTGGTAACTTTCGAACTATTGAGTCAGAAAATTTTGAGATTAAAGAAGGACTTGGACTAATGCCCTCTGCAATCATAGATCAGCACTTTATTTACAGGATGAGAATGAACAGGCTCCTTTCAGTTGTTTTAGAGCATCCTGATAAAAAAGCAATTGGTATTAATGAATCAACTGCCCTAATTGTTCATGGTGACTCAGCAGTAGTTTCTGGAGAATCACAAGTTATCATTTTAAAAAACTCGAATAAAAATAGTATTAAAACAAAAGATGGTCTTTTGGGCGGTGAAAATATTCTTATAGACATTCTTCTACCTGGAGAAAAATTTAAACTTTAAAAAAATGAAACTATTACAAAAATTTCCAGATACAATCACTATCATTTTAGTGATCACTATTCTTTTTATTGGTTTAACTTGGGTTATTCCTGCAGGAGAGTTCGATAGGTCACACGGGAACAATACTGAGAAGATTATTGCAGGTTCGTACAAACATGTAGCGGCATCTCCTCAAGGAATTAAAGCTTTTTTAGAAGCTCCGATTAAAGGTTTTATTTCCGCATCGCAAATTATTGCTTTTGTATTTTTGGTTGGAGGTGCTTTTTCTATTATAAATTTGACAGGTGCCATAAATGCTGGACTTTTTAATGTAATTGAGTTCAGTCAAAAAAAGCCAAAACATAAAATTTTCATTATTCCTTTTTTAATTATATTGTTTTCTTTTGCTGGAGCTACTTTTGGATTGAGCGAAGAAATTTTAATATTTATTTTAATTACCGTACCCATGGCAAAAGCGATGGGTTATGATGCTATTGTTGGTGCCGCTATTCCAATTGTTGGCACTGGTGTTGGTTTTGGAGGAGCCTTTAGTAACCCATTTACTATTGGTATTGCACAAGGTATTGCACAAATTCCAATTTTTAGCGGGATGGAATATAGGATTTTTGTTTGGTTTGTTTTGACAACCTGTGCCTGTACTGTAATCACTCACTATGCAATAAAGATCGAAAAAAATCCCGAGAAAAGTCTATTATTTGGCAGTACTGATGAAAAAGAGAAAAGCAGTCTTGAGGTATCAGATTTTAAATTAGACGGTTCAAGAAAAATAATTTTATATGCACTTTTTGCTTCAATTATCATATTAATTTATGGGGTGAGTAATTATGATTGGTATATAAACGAAATTGCTGCTTTATTTTTGGCATTAGCAATTTTTGTTTCCATTATTTACAGAATGTCTATGTCAAAAGCGATAGATGCTTTTGTATCTGGAGCTAAAGATATGATGACAGCAGCTTTGGTAATTGGACTGGCTAAAGGACTATTAATCATTGCGCAGGAAGGCAAAATTATTGACACAATACTTAATTCAATTGTATCAATAACGCAGGACACGCCCAAAGCTATATCCGCCGAATGTATCTTTTTTTTCCAATCATTTTTAAACTTTTTTATTCCTTCAGGATCAGGACAAGCTTCTTTAACGATGCCTATTATTATTCCTATTTGTGATGCATCAGAAATAAGCAGACAAATGGCTGTGCTTACTTTTCAATTAGGTGATGGCTTTACTAATCTTATCATTCCCACAAGCGGGGTTACAATGGGAGCGCTTTCTTTGGCGAAAATACCCTATAGTAAATGGTTTAAATGGATGTTGCCTAGAATGTTGGTGTTTTTAATAGCGTCTATGCTGCTGATTCTCCCTCCTTTATATTTATTTAATTGGTAAAATCATAGTAAAATGAAAACAATTACGATAATTTTTCTGCTGATTTTAAGCGGTTGTTCTTCTGAAAATAATCAGGAAAATTCAGTTCAACAAAAACCAGAAGTAAAAAACTACGTGTCTTATTTTACAGGAAATAAAGTAGATAAAATTACTGTTCCAGAAGGCGGAATCTGCTTAATGGGAGGAGCCACCGAAAATGATGAAGCAATGAAATGGTTTCTAAAAAGGGCAGCTGGCGGAGATGTTTTGATATTAAGAACTTCGGGATCCGATGGTTATAATTCGTACTTACACTCTTCTTTAGGTGTTGCCGTTAATTCTGTTGAAACCATTGTCTTTAAGACTGCTGCAGCGAAGTCAGATAAGTATATATTGGATAAAATAAATAATGCTGAGGCGATATGGTTTGCAGGCGGAGATCAATGGGAATATATTTCGTATTGGAGAAATACTCCAATTTCAGAAGCAATTAATAAAGCTATTAAAAGAAAGGCAGTTGTAGGCGGAACCAGTGCTGGAATGGCTATTCAGGGTGGTTTTTATTTTTCGGCTCAAAACGGCACGATAACTTCTCAAGAAGCTTTATTGAATCCTTATGATACTAAAATTGCACTATCAAATGATTTATTTTTAGATAATGCAATATTAAAAGATGTAATTACCGATACGCATTATGATAACCCCGATAGAAAAGGAAGGCATGTGACTTTTTTAGCTCGAATTATAAATGATTATAAAGTAGAAGCTAAAGGAATTGCGTGTGATGAATACACATCGGTATGTATCGACGAAAAAGGAATTGCAAGAGTCTTTGGCAATTATCCTGCAAGGGAAGATACCGCATACTTTATAGCACCAAATACAGAAATTCCAGATAACAAGCCAGAAATTTGTAAGCCTAACACTCTACTGGAATGGAATCGGAATGCAGCTGCAATTAATGTTTATGAAATTAGAGGAACTAGTACAGGAGTCAATACATTTAATTTGAATAATTGGAAGGATGGAGTAGGAGGCGTATGGAAAAAATGGTTTGTAGAAAGTGGTAAACTAAAAGAGTAAAGAAGCTAAAGAAAAATGCATTTTAATGAAAGATGAACCATTTTTGTCTTTAAAATATAATAAAGTTATGTTGCAATTAAATGTAAAGAACGAAACGTCAAGACTGCGTGCCGTAGTTTTGGGTTCTGCCGTTCATAATGGGCCGACTCCTTCATTAGAAGAAGCCTATGATCCTAAATCATTGGAACATATTAAAGCAGGAACATATCCTATCGAAAAAGATATGACTGCTGAAATGGATGCTTTTAATGCTGTGTTTCAAAAGTATGATGTAACTGTTTACCGCCCCGAATTGATAGAAAATTACAATCAGATTTTTGCAAGAGATATTGGATTTGTAATTGATGATGTTTTTGTGAAATCTAACATTCTGCCAAATAGAGAAAGAGAGTTAGATGCCATTCAATATGTAATTGATCAAATAGATCCTTTAAAAGTGGTGCGTCCGCCGGAAGAAGTTCATATAGAAGGCGGAGATGTTATGCTTTGGAATGATCATATTTTTATTGGTACTTATAAAGGAAGCGATTATAAAGATTATATAACTGCAAGAACAAATATGCATGGCGTCAATTTTATAAAAGAATTATTTCCGAATAAAATTGTAAAAGAATTTGATCTGGTTAAATCGAAATTGGAAGCCCGCGACAATGCATTACACTTAGACTGTTGTTTTCAGCCGGTTGGAAAAGACAAAGGAATAATCTATAAAAGAGGTTTTCGTGAAGAAGCAGATTATCTGTATTTGGTAAATTTATTCGGGAAAGAAAATTTATTTCATATCGAAAGAGAAGAAATGTACAATATGTTTTCCAATGTATTTTCGATTGATAAAGATATTGTGGTTTCTGAGAAAAATTTTACCCGATTAAATAACTGGCTCCGTTCAAACGGATTTACTGTGGAAGAAATTCCGTATGCTGAAATTGCAAAGCAGGAGGGTTTATTGAGATGTTCAACACTTCCATTAATTAGAGACTAGAAAAATAAGTTTCAAGTTTCAGGTTTCACGATTAAAACTTGAAACCTGAAACCTGAAACAAAAAAGATAAATAAATGAGACAAACAACAAATGCAATCGTAATGATTCGTCCAGTTGCTTTTAGAATGAATGAGCAGACGGCTGTAAATAATTATTACCAAAAAGTATTAGACGGATTATTGCCAAGTACAGTAAATGCTAAAGCCCAGCAGGAATTTGATGCTTTTGTTGAGAAACTGAGAGCTGTTGGCGTTGATGTAACGGTTATAGAGGATAGTTTGGAAACCGATACCCCGGATAGTATTTTTCCAAACAACTGGGTTTCATTTCATGAAAATGGCGATGTTGCGCTTTACCCAATGTTTGCTGAGAACCGCCGCCAGGAACGCCGCGAAGATATTTTAGATACTCTAGAAGAAAAAGGATTCGAGATTACTAATATAATGGATTATACTTCTGCAGAAGAGGATGGTATTTTCTTAGAAGGAACAGGAAGTTTATTATTAGATAGAGCCAATGGAAAAGCATATTGCGCCTTATCGCCAAGAGCAGATAAAGAATTGTTTATAGAATTCTGTGAAGATTTTGATTATGCCCCTGTAATTTTTGAAGCTTTTCAGACTGTTGACGGCGAGCGTAAACTTATTTATCATACAAATGTAATGATGTGTCTGGGCGAGACTTTTGCGGTTATCTGCGCAGATTGTATTGACGATAAAAAAGAACGTAAAATGGTTCTGGATAATCTTAAACAGGATCAGAAAGAAATCATTTTAATAACCGAAGCCCAGGTAAATAATTTTGCTGGAAATATGTTAGAAGTCAGAGGAAAAGATGATAAGCGGTATATTGTTATGAGTGCATCGGCGCATCAAAGTTTGACTCCTAAGCAGATTTCCCAGTTGGAGAATCATGCTGAAATTTTAAGTTCAAGTTTAGATACAATCGAGGCTTGCGGCGGCGGAAGTGCCAGATGTATGATGGCTGAAGTTTTCTTGTCCAGATCTCCGCGTACATTACGCCAAAAAACAAAAATTAATTTCAATAAATACTAAAAGAATAAATTTATTTAATTGTTAAAATTATAAAGCTGAAACTCTTCAGCCTTTTTTACCTTAGATCAAACTGAGTCATTTTTAAGAATATTTCCTAATAGACCAAAACTTTAACAAAACTTCGTTCCTGCTATTTTTGGCATAAACGAAGTTTTGTGATTTGTGTCAATTATGTAGATCCATTTCATTTACTGTTATTAGGGCAGTACTTGAAAAGTCTAAAGCAGTCAAAAAAGAAATTACCTTATTTTCTACTTTTGAATTCTTAACCATATAAAAAATTTCTGTTTGGTGTTTAGATTCATTTTTATTTATGATTAAAGGTTGTAACCTATTAAAGATTCTCACCACGTGTGCATCTGGCAATAGGGAAGCGATCTTTTCACTAGCAGATTTTCCTATTATTACAGGGAGAGAAGAAGATGGAGATTCAAACTTAAAAATGGAATTGTTAGTGTGTAATATTATTTTTTCGGACATATCTGATAAACGGGATACTGATGATTCTAGTTCTTCCCAGTCTAAAGAGAATACAATGATTTCAGCTATAGCTGCGTCATACATATCAACTAATTTAACATTATTGCCCATATTTTGAATTATTTCTTTTAAGCCATAAATCTGCTTTGTGTGGCTGATTAATACTTCATAGCCTAATTTGGCAGCTCTATGCGCATAATCCATATTTATATTTTTAACTCCTATAATTCCGACTTTCATTTCTTTGATATCTGTTTTATTTTGTAGTGTAAGCTATATTCTGTAAAATCTTAAGCAATCGTGCTGAACTAATTAAATAACTCTTTTTTTTTTGCTCTAAAGGCAGCCAACTAATTCCAACAGAGTACTGAAAGAATATTATACTTAGACTGAATTTCATTTATTCAATTTAGATTTTAATAAAATTGAGTAATAAATATATCTCCCCAAGCCATAAATGATAGTTGAGTATAGATTTGAAATTTATAATCTACACGAATATTTTAATAATTGAAAATTGACTGTAGTGCTTTTAAATAAAAAGATTAACAATCAATTATTCGTTAGGTTTATCATTTTTGCGATAAGAAATATAATAATAGAACAAAATACTGCAGTTAAAAACTCGAAGTAGTAGATTTAGCTGCTGGTTAATCTCAACAATTAAAGATTGGTTGAAGACCTCTTAAAGAAAGAGTTTTTGTAGGGATCATTTTGTTTTTTCTTTTCAAAACTAGAAAGATTTTTAGTAGGTTAAAAATATTAAAAAAAAATAAAATGTCAAAGGTGATTACTTATATATGTCCTCTTTCTCACTTTTATTTTTTAGTGAAATATGGCAGTATGTTTTTGGAATTGAGATTTTACTACTTCAAATTTACTGACATTTGAGCTGAGTTAATAAGTTTGATATTACAGAGAGCTCCAGATAGCGTACTGCGATTCTGCAACAAAAAATAGAATATGAAGGTGTTTAATTTTTTATGGCAAAAGTTATTAAGTACACAATTTCATAATTTTAATTTTGTGTTACAGACCAAATCTAGTTTTATAATATTCTAATTCATTTTCAGTTTTATTTAAAAGCTTTTCTAAAAGTTTTATTTTGTCCTCATAAAGTTCTTTTAGAACTTTATAGTTATCATTTAAATCTGTGTTAGTATCTTTAATTGTATTTAAACTTTTAATACATTCTTTACTGTCAAAATTTATTATCTCTTCTATACTAGCTTCGAATATTACGCTAATTTCTAGCAATTTAGAATATGACACAAGAGTTTTTCCTTTTTCAATTTTGCTATAACCGGCTTGGGTAATGCCAAGTTGATCAGCCATATATTGCTGTGTATAATTTCTTAATTCTCTAATGTTTTTAATTTTATTTTTTATTGACGTGCCCATGTAACGGGGATGTTGTACCGTTTTTTTCATCTTTATTATGATTTAAGTCATTAGTACAAGTTTTTTAATTTAAAGTCTATTTTTTTGAAAATAGTATAGCAGCCAAGACCTGCTGTAAATAATAAAAAAAGCATTGAGTAAATAAAACCTTCAACTGGTTCATGCGCTAAATAAATACGATGGCGATTTGTTGATCGCGCAATCATTAGAGTAACAAATATTACATAGAAAACTGGTTTTTTCATGATTCAGAATAGCAGGTAGTTAAGCTAAAAGCATTTATTAGATTGTGCAAAACATTCTTTTTTAATATTGTATATGCAAATTAACAGGGATACCTTTAAAACTAAAAGGGAGAAGTAATAACCGACAGTTATATAGTATAACCGTTTACTGCAATAAATTCCAGCTATGAAAATTCTGATACTACATCACTACGATATTGCAAGCGGAGTGGTGAAGTATAAAATCCTGATTTAGTTTAATTCAATTATTAGAATTAATAGTAACAATGACTGCTCCTAAAAAATTCGGTCAAGAAATTCTTTGGTAATCGGTTTTACATGAAAAGAAACCACATTCTTATTATTGCTTGATCGTGCAATATCTTCATTATCAATTGTTGAGGATATGATATAGGTTTTGCAATAATTTTTTAGAGTAGTTGATAATTTATCATATGCTTCCATAAATTCAAATCCGGACATTAGAGGCATGTAAATGTCTACAAAAATTATTTCAGGTAATTTAGAAATATTGTCCTGATTCTCCTGCAGATATTTCATGGCTTCTTGTGCCTCTGTATAATGCAGCACATTTTTCCCAAAATTATTCTGCGTAACCATTCGTGAGATAATATATAAATCTACCAGATTATCATCAATAATCATAACGGTTTCAAATTTTGAATGTAGTTCTTTTAGCATGGTTTCAAATTTTTTAGAGTGATATTAAATTTGGTTCCGATCCCTTTCTCTGACTGCACTTCTATAGAGCCCTGTAATATTTCTACAGCATCTTTTACGATATATAGACCAATACCTGAGCCATCTTTGCCCGAAAGACGAAAAAACATTTCGAATATTTTTTGATGATATGCAGGATCAATTCCTATCCCGTTATCTACTATTGAAAAATGTAGATTTTCATTATCCGAATATCCAAATATTTTTACAAATCTGTCATCTTCCTCTTTTTTATGGTATTTTATGGCATTTGAAATTAGATTTTTTATAATGGTTGTAAATCTAAGCTTGTCTGTGTAAAAAAGTTTTTGTTCGGTAATTTCAATTTCAAAACGAATCCCTTTAGCTTCTTTCATTCTTTGGAGCGAATCTACTATATCAAGTACCATTTCATTTGGCGAAATCTGTTCCACTAAAATCCCAGTACGGTTATTACGCGAATAGCTTAAAATATTTTTTATAAAGTCATCCAAACGATTGATGCTAATCCGTATCAATTCAGCATGCTTCAGAGTATCAATTTCCTTGCTTTCTGTTTCAATAAAAGAGATCAGACCAAGAATAGATGTTAGAGGCGAACGTAGATCGTGTGATACACTATATACAAATCGATCCAGTTCCGAATTGGTTTTGATAAGCTCCCGATTTCTTTTTTCCAAATTTGTTTCTGCCTTTTTGCGATCAGAGATATCATTAGAAAGAATTAATCTTGCTGCTGTTCCTTCATAAACAACATTATGGGCAATAATTTCAACAGGAATAATAGTTCCATCTTTCTTTATATGATTCCATATTCCTCTATTATAATTCGATTTAGTAATATTTGAAGTATCACTCGATTTTATGAAATGAATTTTATCATCATTTGGCCGTATGTCCAAGGCAGTCATAGAAAGGAATTCTTCACGGCTATATCCGTATTGCAGAATTGCCATTTTATTTACATCCAGAAATTTAAAAGACACTAAATCAATAATCCACATTGGCATTGGATTGTTGTCAAAAAGATACCTGTATTTTTTTTCACTTTTTTTCAGCTCTTTTTGTGCCAGTTTCATTTCAGTAATATCAGAAAGTACAATAACTGCTCCTGTTATTTCACCATCAGCATTGTGAAACGAAACTGGGTGTGGCAGCACATTGCGCTTATCGCCATTCGGGCGCTCTATAATTATTTCCTTATTAAGGATTGGATCACCATCTTTTAGTGCTGTAGCCAACGAACATAAATTCAAAGGTGCAGAGTGCTCTTTTTTATTATCATTACTGTACCATGAATTACACCATAAATCTTTTCCTAATTCAGGCTCTCTACCCCATAATGCGGCTGCGGCCTTATTATAAAGTACTATTCGTCCTTCAGCATCGCAAGAGTAGGTAGCAACTGGCAATTTATGGATTAAATCTTTATACATTTTTTCGCTTTCTTCAATTTTTTTTCGCGATAGAACCTGCTCTGTTACATCGTTCCCAAAAATGAATATTCCGTCAATAGTATTATCTGCATTCCTGCGGGCCTGAAAAATAAAATTTAAGTAAAAATCTTTGAATTTTCCGTCGCTATAACGATCAAATGTTATGAGCATTTCATTAGCACAAAAGCTTTCCCCTGTTTTAAATACATTATCTAAAATTTCAAAAATCCCTTGAGTTTCAAGTTCTGGCAAAACTTCTTTTACAGTCTTCCCAATAATATCCCTCTTATCAATTAACTGCAAATAAAGTTCGTTTGCCAATTCATAAACGTGGTTGGGACCATTTAAAATTCCCATATAGGAAGGGGCCTGCGAATATATATTAAAGAATTGCAGCCTTTCAAATTCAATTGCTTTTTCTATATTTTTTTTCTCAGTAATATCTCTCCCTATGCAGTAGCATAAATTTTTAACATTATCTCGTACAACAGACCATTGCAAATAGATAATATTTGTGTTTTTGTGGATGAACTTTTTTTCAAATATAGGTAAGTGTGTCTCGCTCGTAAAATCAAAATTTTCATTTATCGGAATACCATTATCCTCATGAAATAAAAAATCACTGTATTTTTTACCAATTAATTCTTCAGGTTTATAACCTAAAATACGTTCTGAAGCTTTATTTACCCATACAAATCTTCCCTCTTCATCACAAGAGCAGATTAGATCCATTGAAAAATCTAAAATTTTACCAAGGTCAGTTAAAGGTTCTTCCAAATGATAAGTAGTATTATCATTTTTTTCTTCTGCCACGTTGCTTTCTGAATTATTATGGATATTCATTTTGCGGGTAATTGAGGTTAACTTTTTATTTTTAATCTTTAAGTTTTATAAACTTGTTAAAATCATCTTGCCGTCTTTTGGCAATTGGTAAAATTACTCCATTAGAAAGTTCGCAGAAGTAGCCGTCTTTTTTTGAGATTTTAGCGATATAACGAAGATTGACAATATAAGAATGGTGTATTCTAAAAAAATAACTGTTATCAAGAATTGTACTGTATTCACCTAGATTTCTGCTTGACATTATCTTGGCTCCGTTACTTAAAATAAAAACGGTATACTTCCCATCTGCTTTGCAAAAAGTAATTTCGGACATTGGTATGAGTTCTATTTTTTCTAAAGATGCAACGGCAACATAATCATTTTTTTGACTTATAGTGTTTGAAATATTTATATTGTTAATTTTTTGATTTTGATAGGAGCGCTCCATTTCCCTTCTTTTAATTACTTTATAAATAGCCATTATTATGGAATTAAAATCAATTGGTTTTAGTAAAAAATCAACGGCATCGTGTTTAAAAGCTTTAACAGCATAATCTTTATTTGCTGATATGAATACAAGTTTCGGAATATTAAATTCTAATTGTTCGAGCATTTCAAAAAACAAATTATCTGTAAGATAAATATCTAAGAAAATAAGGTCTGGCTTTTTCTCTTTTATTAAAGTCATTACGTCTTTTGTACAATCCGCATTACCAATTATCTCAATAATCATAGCGTTTTCTTCCTCAAATTTTTTTAAGATTTGAAAAGTTTCTTGTTCCTCAGATATGATTATGGCATTAACAGGAGTCATGTCTTTTATTTGCGCTTTATTATCAATTCAAAAATTTAGTTCAAAAATTCAAATATGAATGTGTTGATTATTAATTATTTTACTCATGTCTACAATGTTATACTTTCAGACATAAATTACAGAAACATTTAGCAATACTTTTACAATTAGGTTATTTGATTTATTGAGAAGTAATAAATGGACAAATAAAAGTATAAGTGTTTAAAATTGACCTTACTTTGTATTGATGCTGTTGTAACAACTGGTTTTATATAGACTAAATAATGATCTGTTACTTGTTTAGTCTTAGTTCTAGTTTAATTATACTATTTTATGAGATAGAAGTTTTAAAAGAAAACTATTAGTCTTTGATAGTTTTATTTTCTTTGCAAAATAAGATCATTAGGAAATATAGTTATAGGACAAAATACTTCATTTATGGGACTAATGTCTCTTTAACGAAAATTTGTGCATACTTTTTATTTATTAAACCAATAACAGCAAAAAAAGTAAGTTGTTATAAGTTGTAAGTAGGTTTGCCCAGACATGCACAAATCCAAATTTGTAATTCAATTTCAGAGAGTAATAACTAATACTATTGCTGTTATTTGCAACAACAGTTATATTTTTTAAATCAAAGTCAGATTAATAAAAGTTCTGAAGCTAAATTTTGAAAGCGTTGATTTGTTAGTTTTTCATTTTGCAAATAACGATGTACTACGATTCTGCCACAAAACTTAGATGTGTCAAATAATTTTAAAAACTGCCTTAACTTTTTGTGGTAAAATAAAAGCAGTTTCGGTCGCTAAAATTTGAGCAAAAAAAAGTCCTCGATGAGCTGTATATTGTTTTTATCAACTGTTTTCATAATCCAATTTAATATCTTATTTTGATATAATTTGATTATTTTTAGTTGTTTAATATTTCAAAATTACTGAGCTTATATTTAATATTGATAGATGTAGAGTATTATATAGTTTTTTATCCGTTATTTTCAATTTGAGAGCTTGATTTAATAATGTTGGAACCTAGACTTCTTTAGTTTTTAATTTTAGTGAATTTTTGGTTGCTCAAAACACATGCAGTGATTTTGATACAAAACTTAGGATTATAGGGAATTAAAAAACTTATGAGCCTGAAAGTTATTACGAGAAAACAGTGCTAGTAGTATGCAGGGTGGAAAAACATGTTGAGAACAGAATGTCATGGGCAGAACGAAAATTAAAAGAATAATTTTCTATTGCCCGGGAAGTTATCTGACTGTGTGGATCAGTTTCTCCACATGTTGTGCGGTAAACTGGCAGCTGCGAATTCCTATCTAATAATAAGTTGATTCCAGATACGGATCATAGATTTCCGCATCCCACTGGTTATCATTAAATAGATCTGTAAGTTCATCTTGAGATTCTAAATCAATAACATTTTCGTTTTCGCTGCAGCTGTATGCTGCATCTAGAAATTCACAGTCAAAGTCTGGTTCATCATCAGATCTGCTGTATAAATCTGTTAAAAGATTTTGTTTCTGCGTTTCTATTCGAAATGCCTCATCTGCGGAATTTGTGCCAGATTCAATATTAATTTTTTTAAATAATGGAATAACTGGACTTGCTGCTGCTATTTTCATATTTGGACTAAAAGGTGGGTGTATAAATATATTTTTCCAAAAGTAGCTTGAACAGCAGCTTTTTAAGTTATAGAATTTTGATGGAGTTTTATATAATTTATAATTAATCAGAAGGCATTTTTAGCAACAGGCAGGCAATATAAGTCCAGCTTCTGGAAAGGATAAAAAGCTGTATGAAAACTATTAAGGAGCAGATAAAAGAATTAAATTTAAAAAGTAAAGGAAACAGTTGTTGATTTCTGTTTCCTTTATATTTCTTTTACTAGAGTCGTCCTACTCTGTCTGTTGAGAATCTGAAGCTGATTCAGCTTTTGAAATGCTTTGTACAGCGGACTTCAAAACATCTTGATATTTGGCAATACCTATTCCAATTATAGGTATTGATAATTTTCCAATTACAGAGCCCGCCTGAGTATGTCCAGTTTTATTAAGATACGAAGATAAAAGCAGAGCTCCTACTGCCCCGCAGAGGATTAGTTCTCCTGGAACACTGCTGAGTTTATCTTCTATCATTTTTTGTATATCTTCCAGATTTTCCTGATTGAATATATTTTCCATAATCTTATTTTAATTCACTGATTTGTAATTATTCATTGTGATATTAAAATTACATGTTGCGCTGCTACTGTAGTTTATAAAATTTATAAGGAGGCTTATATAATTGACACTTGAATCTTTTGGATCGCTAAAGTATCTATTATATATGCAAGGGGATGTGGAAAGCCCTAAAGGAGTAAGAAATATTTTAAACTTTCTGTTTTATCGTATATTTTTATTGAATCTCTGAATGGGACTGATGATGTGGGCAGTGAGGCAGATATAACAAGTACTCGCCTCAGTTGCTGCAGGCTGCCGGCCATTGGTCAATATGTCTGAAATTGTTAATCACGTCATTTGCGATACTTATGTCTGCGTCTGTATTTCCATTTGTAAATGCTACCACTTTCATTCCTGCCCTTTTGGCTGCAAGCATTCCTGAATAGGAATCTTCAATGGCAGCACACTGCTCTGGTTCTACTTCCAGCTTACGGCATGTAGTTAAATACACACTAGGATCAGGTTTGCCATTTCGTTCTGAATCAGAGGAGGATACTGCATCAAAGTATTGTGCCAATTTTAATTTTTTGAGCACCACAGGTATAATTCTATAAGGAGAATTTGTAGCTAGCCCAATTTTATAACCTTGATTTTTAATAAGCTTCACAAAATTCTCTATACCCTCTATTTGGCAGTTTTCATTCTCAATGAGTTCAATTACACGAGAAATTACTAAATCTGCCACCTGCTGGTCACTTATATCTTCCCATGCACATTTACTGCGCCAGAACTCAGTAACTTCTTTTGTAGTCATTGTTTTAGTGATCAATGCTAGTTCCTCAGTTACCTGAACTCCTAGTGAAGAGAAAATTTCAAATTCTGCTTTCTGCCACAAAGGTTCCGAATCAACCAGCACTCCGTCCATATCAAAAATAACTGCTTTTGTTTTTAAATTTGCCGCATCCATATTATATTTTTATTTTAAAGTCTGGACTTTGGAAGCAGACTACAGGTTATGTTTCAAAAATACTACTTTTCAAAGCTAAATCAAATACCAGCCCAGACGAAGTTACATTCCTTATAAGTCTTTCTTTCTTACAACCAAAGGAATACTATTTAGCGTTTCGATAAAGATATCATCAAGTAATTAATCGATAACTACACTACTAATTCCTTTTTCCAATGCCGTATCTTGTACTAGAGTTACGTGAAGTCCTTCTGCTCTAAATATGGTAAGATCTGTCATTCCTAAAGCGCCTAAAAAAGATTTTAGATAAGGTGCTACAAAATCATTGGCTTTGCCCTGTTCATCGGTATAAATACCACCTGAACTCATAGCAACATATATTTTTTTACCAGTTACTAAGCCTATAGGCATACCTTCTTTGCTGTAACCAAATGTAATTCCACGGCGAGTGATATGGTCTATCCAAGCTTTAAGAGAACTGTGAATAGTGCGATTGATAAGTGGTGCTCCGATTACAATGATGTCTGCATCGAATAATTGTGCTACCAATTTGTCCGACAAATTAAGTCTCTGTTTTGTCTCTTCCGTTTGATGCTCTGTTGGCGTAAACATTGCTTGAAACGTTTCTGGAGTAAGATGGGGAATATTACTTTCTACCAAATCCAATTGTTCAACTGTACTATTAGCATATTTTTCTTGAATTTTTTCTACAATAGCATTCCCCAATTTTTTACTGTATGATTGTTCTCCCATTATGCTGGAATTAAGTTGTAATATTTTCTTTGAATTCATTTTTTTATCTTTTTTAATTATTGATACAAAGGTAAATTCAATAAGTATTAAAAAGATAGTAGTTACCCAAAGGAAAGCGGTTACTTTTTAGAAAGTTGATATATTTACAATATGAAAACGAAAAATAAAAACGAGGAGATTTCGAAGGTAGAATGCGGTAGTAATTTGAAGAATGTAATAGATGCTTTATATGTACTAAATGGCAAATGGAAATTACCAATTGTTTTGAGTTTGGTAAATGGCTCCAAGCGCTTTAATGAAATCTTGAAGGATGTTGATGGTATTTCTCCAAAAATATTAGCACAGGAACTAAAGCATTTAGAACAAAACGAATTGATATTGAGAAATGTATATGACACTACGCCTGTGAGCATTATTTATGAAGCATCTTCATACAGTGAAACTCTGAGAGACGTTTTAAGAACTTTAAGTGAATGGGGAGCTGGTCATCGAAAAAAGATTACTGGAAAATAGTAAACTAAATTATTTTTATTTCACTACGATATCCCTCTTTGGCTAACTAAACGAATGCAAGAATCGCTATATTACAATTCATTTTTTATTTTTTGTAAACTGTTTTAAGGTTGTAATATTGAAACCTTCCTGAAATACTGCATAAAATGGTTCGCAAATAGGTTCTTAAGGACCGTGATATTTTAGGACTTTTGAAAATTATTTGATTTTGGAGGTTTTAGATTTTAATGAGTTTAGTACTAGGTCAAGACTTACGCGCCACGATTCTGCCGCAAAACTTTGCCTCATGAAATATCTTAAAAACCACCTTAATTTTTTGTGGCAAAAAAGGTATCACCTCCAAAACACTTGTTGCAATGATTCTGGCAAACATTAAATTGTCATTATTTATGAGTTTAAGTAAAGAACATTTTTAAAATCTTGTTTCGTTTGAATTTTAAGGCCTTAATTTATGTATAAAAAATCTGTAATTGATTTTGCCTTTTTTTCACACGTTTATTCTTGCTTGGTTCATATAGGACTTCCTGAATTCCGTTTTTTAGAACTACCACTTTATAAGGCTGCTTCATTTTCTCGGTAAGATGATAAATAGTTAATGCCTCGGCTAGATCTTCAAACCATGATGCTGTGCTGTAGAGTGAAACAAAAGGTGTTTTTTGAATTGCTTTATACACTTCTGGGGCATATGAAACTTCGATTGGTTTACCACTTCTAAAGAGTACAGTATCCAGTAATGGATTGATTACGTTCTCCGAAGGCTCATTATATTTATCCCAAACATTTTGTGTAAAGTCTTTTGATCCTTCCCAAACATCTTTTTCATTCAGATGAGGAGTTAGATTTAGAACGCCATCCACGACATGTGTAGCTTCATGAAGTAAAACGTAGATAATGGCATCGAGATTACCAGCTTCAATCGTAACCTGATATTGACTGTCTGTTAATTTTTGATAGCAGGTGTTTTCTTTCCAGGTTGTCCACTCAGAAATAGTCTGGTTAAGAATTTCAGCACGGAAAGTTATATTATACATTTTTACCGAATCAGATGTTTCGACAGGTGATGTAAGGGCAGTATTGGGCATATTATCCATAAAACTGATACTGTGCAGATGCTTTTTTAGAATTTTTTGATGTAATGGAGGCAGTATAGCAAAGGCATTGTTTAACTTCTCTCTTTCAATATCGGTTAATTGATGTTCAACAGGATCCATGCCTGCATTGCGAAATTTTTTAAAAACACTTTCCGGTGCACGTTGATTGCGTTCAGCCAATTCGCTAATATTGGGATCTTTAACTTGCTGTGCATTAATAGACATTGCAGTTAAGAAGAGGTATAGAAAAGTATGCACAAAATATTTACCTGTCATTATTTTATTTTTTTCTGATTTTTAAAGACTTTCTTCTGAAGCCTGAATGCTGAGGTATTTATTCTTAAAGCCAAATGGGGTTTCATTAGTTTTTATGAAAAAAAGACGGCTAAAATAAGCTGGGTCCTCATATCCAAGATCGTATGCGATTTCTTTGGCACTTTTAGCAGTATGAACTAAAAGTCTTTTTGCTTCTAATATAATTCGGTTTTTGATAATTTCATTGGGTTGCGGCAGGTTCATCCGCTTAAATTTATGGGTCAGAGTCTTGGGTGCTATAGCAAGTATATCGGCATAGTCTGCTACACTATGTTTTTGTTTATAGTTTGCTTCAACCAATTGGGTGAAACGCCTGAAACATTCGAGATCATTGTGGTGTTGCCCCAATACACCGTCTAGGTGCTGCAGTTTCCAGAGTCGGGTTGACTTAATGAAGATTTGTTTCAGATAAGTACGGATCATTTCCTCTTGCGAGGAATCTTTCAAAATAAATTCATCTTGCATCTGAACAAATAAATAATCGATAAATGCGGAATCTGTCTGAGGTACAGTCGTCATGGGCATATTATGAATATTATTGAACAGCAGTCCATCGCAGGCAACTTCCTCGTCATGAATTTGAATGCAGTAAAAATCACTATTGTAAAATATAAAGAAGCCTTCTTGCTTGCCGATCTCTTCGATGCTGAGAACCTGATTGGGACTTATAAAAAAAAGAGAACTGCCTGAAGTATTATATACTTGAAAATCTACCTTGATCTTACAGTCTGCATCAAGGTAAAGCACTTTTATATATTCTTTGTAAGCTTCAGAATTGATCATTTCGAGGCTATCATTATCTACTTTAAGCATACCTATTTTTTTCAGGCTTATATCAAAAACGTGTTCTTTCATTATCAATTCTTTTAAAAGCCGGTCTTTAAAAGACCGGCGATGATACTTAATTAGCTTCTAATCTTTATTTTTTACAAAGTAATGAACTGCAACTATAAATTATTTTTTTGTAAACTTTTCAAGTTCTGTATTGAATTTTTCCATTTCCTCAATAAATAGTGCGTGTCCACTGTTTTCAAACTTTACAATGTAAGAGTTTTTTAGACCTTTGTGCAATTGCTCTGCAAACACGAAATCACACAGCTTATCTTTCGTGCCATGAAATATTGCTACAGGCACATTAATTTTTGATAAGGCAGGACGTAAATCAAGATCTCGCAAAGCTATTATAGATTGTGTTGTTGCATAGGGAGAGGCATCAGAATTTATACTTGCCAGCCATTGAGACATAGTTGGTGAGATTGCATTTTCCGACGCTCCAAAGGCTTTACCAAAATCTTCAATCAACTGCTGTCTGTTAGTTCTTGTTGTATGTATTAATCCTGCAGCTGCTTCATCGGTAGCACCATATGGAAAACCTTCACGTTGTTTCCACGAAGGCGCGGCAGCGGCAAAAAGTGCCAGTTTGCTCACATGTGCTCCATTGTATTTTGCCATATAATGTATGACAACTGCACCTCCCATAGAAAAACCGCCGAGAACTGCATTTTCGATCTTAAGTTTATCTAAAACTACCTTGATGTCATCTGAGAAAACATCAAAATCGTATTTACCATAGGGTCTGTCAGATTTTCCAAATCCTCTCATTGATATTCCGATCACCCTAAAACCTTTTTGAACAAAATATTGATATTGATATTCATACATTGCATCATTTAACGGCCATCCGTGTATTAATACAATAGGCTGTCCTTCCCCAAGGTCGGTTACATGAAGTTTTACATTTGGTTCAACTTCAATAAATTCTAATCGTCCGGCTGATGCTGGAACTCGTTTTGATTGAGCCAATAACGGATGGCTTAAAGTAAAGATACATAAAAGGCTTAATGTTGAAATAAGTGTTTTCATTTTGTTTATTATTAATTAGTTACTATTTGTTTTGAATTATTTACAATACAAAGATGCGTAAAACACTAAGGCTTGAAAATGGACATTTGGAAGAGTCCCTTGTACATTTTTCCCTATATCAAAAACGTCTCTTTAGGAACCAAAAAACAACTCTTTTAATCTATAACTTTATTTAAATCAACGAAGTAAAATCCTGAAATAACCTTTGTAAGCAAGTACGGAATTACGATCGATATAGGGAAATAAAAGTACTTATCTGATTAAAATCCCAGACAGTCCAAAAAAACTTAGAAATTAAGATTGTTAAAACATGGATTTTGCAGTAATTAAGCTTTAAGCTTATTACCTTAACCTTTTGAAGACTTCTCGATATCATTGAGTAGATGTGATAGTACAACTGCATCGTCAAAAGTTGGTGCTGTTTTCGTTTTATTTTTTATATCAGCAGCAACTCTTTTGTAAAGCAGCACCACATTTCTAATTACCGGATTATCAGGCAAACCCTCATACATTTCATTTGGAATTGGCAGGTTTTGTAATTTCGTATCTTTCCCTTGGGCTCCTTGAATTTCTAAAGGGACAAGCTGACCATGTCCAAGCGGCCCTGTTACCTGTATATCGCCGTGCGTTCCATTAATCTCCCACAAAAGGTTAGTGCCTCTTGAAACGCCGCCGCGGTAATGAATAGAAATTGCGGCTCCATTTTTCAATTGGCCTATTACCATAATCTGGTCTTCAGAGGTCTTAGGTTTTATTTCACCAATATCAGTAAGTTTTACTGTTGTGTAATTGTTTATCATTTTTGCTGTCAAAGTATCAAAACCGCCCAAAACTTTAGTTAAACCTGCCAATGTATGCCCCAAGGGGATGGTCAACATTGTAGCGCCGTTTGTTTTATCGTATAGATAATAGTTAGCCGAAATTGCTTCATCTGACCAAGGACCTCCCGAGCCTAGCAGTGTAGTGGATAAAACCTTCCCTACATAGCCATCTTTAATAAGGTGCTCCAGATAAGTCAATTCTGGTGATACAACCATTTGCGTCCCTACTGCTGCAACTACATTTTTCCGTGCCGCAATCGCTGCTAATTGCTCCGTTTCAGTAAGTCCGTTACCCAAGGGGTGTTCGCAGTACACATGTTTGCCTGCTTCAAGCGCAGCCTTTACAAGATCATAATGGTAAGGGACTTTTACAGTAATAACAACAAGTTCTATTTCGGCTGATGCTATTAAGGCATCTGGGTTTTCATAAGCAATTGGTATTTCTAGTTTATCCGCAGCTATTAAAGCGCTTTCATGAGTAGAATTGGCTACTCCGATAACCTCATAGGTCTCAGATAGATACCTTAATGCAGGAAGGTGTGACTTTGATGCCCACTGGCTGTCGGGGTTAAGCCCTATTATACCAACTTTTATTTTTTCTGTTTTCATTTATTTCTATTATATTGATTGTAAAATTAACAAGAACACTATAATTTTGTAGTGTACACAACCTATTGTATGTACATACAATTTTGTAAGTAATGACAAATAGAAAAGAAAATACCACAAATAACATCAATCGAAATTTTCTTTCAGATTGTAATCTTACCTACGCCGTACAACTAATGGGCGGAAGGTGGAAACTGCCAATTTTAATACGGTTAAGTGACGGTAAAAAACGTTTTGGGGAGCTTAAAAGGATAATCCCGAACATTACCGAAAGGATGCTGGCATTACAGCTTCGCGAGCTGGAACGTGATGGATTGGTAATACGCACCGTGTATCATGAAGTGCCTCCGAGGGTTGAATATGAACTTACTCCTGTAAGCAGTGCTCTCATTCCTATCTGCCTGCAATTGGATGAGTGGGGGGCAAAGCACAAAGATGTTCATTTAGGAATTTCGTCAACATTAATTCCTTAACTATAAACATGTTGCAAATAGAGAAAGATAAGGTGAATGTAAAATCCAACAAGATCTAGACTGACAAGATTTAGGTTCGAAACTTTATAAAAACAATTAGGAGAATTAAATAGGTCAATTATTCAATTGTATGTAATTCTCCTAATAGAATAATCATAATTTAAGGTCTGCTTTTGCAACTTTAATTAATTTCCAACGATTCTATAAGTTTTCCTTTAAACGTTAAATTATAGATAAGAATAATGGGACTCCCTGGAAAAGTTCCGGATACTTCTGCTTTTAAATTTCCCTTTTCAGCATCTCCTTCAAATTCAAGCGGTTTCATTGCCGTATTGTATTCCTTTGAGCTTTTTTCTATCCAGTTTTTTATTTCTGTTTTGCTGGTGTAATTTTTTCCCTCATCAAATACGATTGCAGTTTCTGAAAAGCAATCGGCAAAAGCCGAACTGTCAAAATTGTTTTGCGCTTTTACTAAGTCTTGTATTACTTCTGGTAAGTTCATAATGTATCTATTTTATGGTTATTAATGCTTATTTATTTTATTACTTACTATTTTTATTGGACATATAGACCTCTTCTTTCAAGGTAACTATTACATATATTAAAAATCAGATCGTTGGAATTGTTCCACCATCGATTACATATTCTGTTCCTGTCAGGTAACCTGCTCTGGGTGATACCAAAAATCCAACGAGTTCAGCGACTTCTTCCGGTTTGGCTGGTCTTCCGTAAGGGATACCTCCCAAAGCTGCCATTACACCTTTTTCAGCCTCTTCTATAGTTATATTACTGCTTTCAGAAATGCGCTCCATCATGCGTATTGATGCTTCGGTCATAATCCATCCTGGAGAAACGGTCAATACACGTACACCTTTTGGAGATACTTCTTTCGATAATCCTTTGCTGTAATTAATAAGTCCGGCCTTTGCGGCAGCATACGGCAGCGTGGAATCATACAAAGGAAGTTTTCCCTGAATAGATGCTATGTGGATTATTACCCCGCTTTTACCTTCAAGCATTTTTGGAAGAACTGCCTTATCCAGACGAACTGGTGCCAGTAAGTTGGCTTGTATTGTTTCTTCCCAATCTGTATTGGTTAATGCAGCAAATCCTCCGCCAGGAGTTTCAGAACCTCCCAGATTGTTTACAAGGATATCTAACTTACCGAATCTCTCAAATACTTCAGAAGCAACTTTGGCAGCAGCTTCTGGTTTGCTTAAATCTGCAGGAATGAAATGCAGCTCTTTATCTGGTGTTTCAGGTTGGTTTCTTGCGCTGATAACTACCGTAGCACCGGCATTTTTTAAACGTTCGGCTATCGCTCTGCCAGCCCCTTTTGTACCTCCTGTCACAAGCGCAATTTTGCCTGATAACTCGTTTTGATAATCTATTATTTGTTTCATGATAATTTCTTTTGTACAAATTTCAGAAGTATGCAACTTTCTCACAAGTACGGAATTACGATTCAGATAGGGATAAATTTTTCCCCTATTGCACAAATCGTAACATACTAGTACTTTTACAATATGTATGAAAGAAAAACAATACCGAACTTAAACTGCGGACTGGACCTGATAGGAGAAGTATTATATGGTAAATGGAAAATACGCCTGCTTTGGTTTATTAACGAAGGCCATAAGAGACCAAGTGAATTGCAGCGTAAAATACCAGACGCTTCACGCAGGGTCCTGAACATCCAGTTGAACGAATTGGAAGAACATGAGCTCGTTGTTAGGAAAATATATCCTGTAGTGCCGCCAAAAGTAGAATACAGTCTCACTAAATTTGGCGAGAGCTTAATTCCAGTTATAGGTGCTTTAGGCCAATGGGGTGATCAGAATCAAGAGAGACTGAAATCTTTAATCATTAAAAAATTTCCCGGAGCAGCCGATACGGAATAAAATTAATAATCTCTAAATTAATTTTGGTTAGCTAAAATTTATACTCTTTTGTTCGTTTTTTTGATTTCCAATTCCTCTACAAATTTCCGTTTCTCTTTTCCTATACTTCTATTAATACATAAATTTTCTGTGCTGTCTATTTGTATAGTTATTACATACGACAGCATTTGCAATTCCTC
Organism: Flavobacterium sp. SORGH_AS_0622; assembly: GCF_030818825.1. Classification (NCBI taxonomy): domain Bacteria; kingdom Pseudomonadati; phylum Bacteroidota; class Flavobacteriia; order Flavobacteriales; family Flavobacteriaceae; genus Flavobacterium; species Flavobacterium sp. SORGH_AS_0622. The sequence continues at coordinate 3,268,898 of NZ_JAUTAX010000001.1, read as the reverse complement.
TATCATTATAAATAATTACAAATATCCCGAGCTGGTAGTTTTGACAATTCCTAATGCTCTGCACTATACTTATGATGCCTGATTTTGTCTTCTGTCACACCAAATCTAATTAAGGGAAAAATCTACAATAATAACTGCACTATATCCATTTTTAGAGAATCGGTCTTTACTGAATTTTGCTGCGGAGAATGAAAAACGGTCATGTTGATTATTATTAATCACACGAGATATAGAATCATTCTCTAAGAATCAGTAAAAATTAAAAACTATTAGAAATGACAAAACATGAAAACCGCACATTGGGTGCATTTGAAAAAACGTTCTGGCTGTTGGATCAGATTGATTCTAAGGACTTTGCTTTGGCAGCAGAAGTAGAAGGAAGAGAATCGGCTGATGCATGGAGACTGGCCGTTGATCAGGTTCAGAAGAGACATCCCAACCTTTCAGCAAGAATTAGAATGGATGAATTTAAAAGACCTTTTATCGAACATGTTGACTCCCTAGTCATTCCACTGAAGGTCATAGAAATCGATAACAATTTTAAATGGGAGGAAGTAGTCGAAAAGGAATTAGCAACACGATTTAATACTGAAGAGGGCCCTCTTTTTAGAGTGATTGTATTACAAAAACCTGAAGATACTGTATTGATTTTAGCAGCCAATCATACATTAGCCGATGGATCTTCACTTATGTATTTATTTAGGGATTTACTGGAGGCAGTTACAGGCCAGATTCCGCAGGTATTAGCACCGCAAAAATCTAACGATGAAACACTTGGACTTCCTGAGGATACTGCTGTTGAAGATAACGAAACTTCAATATATATATTTAAAAAACCTGATGCTGTTTCTCCTAAAGTTGAAAGTATTAAGTTTTCAAGCGAGCATACATCACAGCTTATAGAAAGATCAAGACTGGAGCAAACAACGGTGCATGGTGCAATTTGCGCTGCTGTGGTTATTGCAGGAAGAAAACTTCGCCATGAGTGGGATGACAAAAAAATTGAATTAATTTCTCCTATCTGCACACGAAAAGCGCTTCAATTAGATGATAACTGCGGATTGAATATTACGACTCATCCCGTTTATTTTGAGCCAGAAGAAAAGCAATCTTTTTGGGATATAGCCAGATTGGCAAAATCAGGTCTCAATGGAACAGAAACAAAAGAACATGTAGAGAATTATCTTGGTTTTTTCAGAACGCTGACTTTCAACAGTGCAGATATCCAAAAAATGGTAGATATATTAAAAGAAGCATTCAATCACCAAATAATGGTTACTAATCTGGTAAAGGTGAAATATAAAACTGATTTTGGAAAGCTCAAACTTAAATCTGTATATGGTCCAATGGTTCGTTCAGGAAAGGGCTTGGAGCAGACTATTGGGGCGATCAGTACCAACGGCAATCTTTGTCTTACAAATACCAGCGACACACCTATTGCAGGTTTATTAGAAGAAATGCAGATGCTTATGGCGGAAGCCTGCAAATAGTATTCGGACAATCTAAGATAATTTAATTTTAAAGAAACACCATATGATGCATAGATGTATTGTATGGTGTTATTTATATGAACATACCTGATATCAATTTTGATGTTTTTAAAGAATTAGTACATTGATAAAAATAATCACGAATTGAAATTTATTAAAATTACCAAAAACATAAGAGAAGTTTAATCTTTTGAGAGTTAGTTTTAAAATTAACCTATTGCATTCGTTTTTTAATTAATTCTTCATCAGGAGAAAAAAAAACTCTAAAAGTTTCGAACCTAAACTTGTTAGACCTTTGTTTTATTGGATTTCTAGTTTTTAAAAGAGAGTGTGCCACGATTCTGCCACAAATCTCTGATTGCTTAAATGGAACTGTATTTACGCTGGTTAGATAGGTACGAAAAGCAGGATGGCGAAAATAAGCCAATTGGTTTAATAATATTTGCAGAAAGCAGCGGGAGCAAATTGAATTACTTGAAATAAGAATGTAAGCTTTGTAAAATTGATCATTTTGAATAAGAAAGGCAGGTATATATACATTATTTTGCCTTGACTAATTTTATATATTTACACCTGAGTTTTCTGCTGTTTTTTTCTTTTCTTAATAATTAAAAACTGTTAATTATCAGATAAAATAGATTCGACAATTAATTTTGAAGCTGCTTCACAGAAATCCAAACCAGAATAGTCTGGATTAAATCCTCCGATATAAGGTACTGCCATAATGTAAATATTTTCATTGTATGCGCCATACTGATCAATAATTTGAAAATTATCGTTCATCGCAATACCCGATACATTTAAAAAGTAATTTCCCTGCGAATCTTTCTCGACAGAACTTCCTGTTTCTAGTGCTTTAGCTGCTGTCTCGTGAGATTTAAATTTTAATCTGGCGGGACTTATCAATTTTTGCGAAAGCAGACTTTTAAATGGAAAATCGTCGTACGATAAATGAGGCTGGCCAATGCAGTCGATAAAAGTATTGTAGTAAACAGCTTGTAAATTTTCATTTTCGTCATTGTATTTGTAAAGTATGCCTCCGCCATTTTGAGGTTCTACAGAACTATTATGATTTACTGCAGCAATATCCAGAACCCCTGCATGGTGTAAAGAAAGTAATTCACTGCAGGATTTCTGCGGTACAAATGCAATTACAATGGAAATCAAAGGCATGAGTACTTTTTGTAATCGCTGCATATCTTCTGCCGAAAGATACTTTGCAGGATGGTTCATAGCAAAACTTAATACCGCCAGCATTTCTTTCCAATATACTGACTCCTGTCTTTTTATTGATTTTTCGGCCTGTATATATTCTGCTTTTAAAAGCTGGAACGGATCCAGACGTTCCCTGAGTTCCATCATTTCTTCAACAAATTCCTCTATTGACAGCTCTTTAATACGATCATAAAAGTCAGGATCTTTTTCTCGGAAAATTTCTTTAAAATTATTTTTAAAAATAAAATCAAGCGATAAAAAGCCGTCGTTATATTTTCGATGTTCGTCTATCTCTTCTCTGGTCAGCAATGAATCATTGGACAAATGAGAATCTTCTAAATGAAAACGCACCGCAGGAAGCATGCCGCTTCGGGAATGAATAACCATTTTAAAATCTGGACTCTCTGCTGCTTTTTCAAAACGAATAGTTCCATCAGCCTCTTTAATAAATTTTCCGTTACTGCGGGCTAAAGTCCTAATGGCATCAATTGCAGTAAGAGAAGATCCTCTTATTGCTACGGCATGATTCAAATGCACTGCCAATTTTGCGGGAGGATATGGCGAATCAAAATAACCTTTTACTTTTCCCTCATATCGTATTGGCCAATGATGACCGGTACAAATTACCGCATAATCAAAAACTGCTTTATCATCTGTAGTTTCTATGGTGACATTATTGTACTCTTTATTGTAAATAATGTCCAGAACATTAGTCTGATAATGTATAGTGGTAAGAATTCCTTTTACAGAAGCGATTTGCTGCAGAAGCTCGAATTGTGAAGAAAGATAATATCCAAATAAAATTCGCGGTAATACTTTGTATTCATTAAACTTATTGGGATTTATATCGAATTTATCCAATAATTCGGCAGGAGCAGTCTGTAGCCACTCTTCGATCGAATTGACAATTTCAGGAATTTCATTATCTGAAACATTGGTAACATGTTCTTCATTGGCGCCTTCGGTGCTGTACGGCATACCTGCTCCAAGCATGCTTTTTCTTTCAAAAATGGTAACCTCCAGATCAGTACTTCCAGATTCAACTAATCTTTTATAAAGAAAAAGGCCGCTTGGACCGCCTCCCAGAATTGCAATCTTCTTTTTAGATGTATTTTTCGGCATGTTTAAATTTTTAAACAAATATAATCTGCTTTAATATATAAGTTTTACAGAATTAGCAACCAGTTGTTTTAAAATTCAGCTCTCTAAATCAGCTGATTATTTATTTCACAATCTAAATCATCCAGCCGACTTGATGCCTTCTGAGATGGTTTCCTCTTATTATAAATGAGAAGAGACCTAATCTATCATTTCTTTGATTAGGTCATGAAAAGCTTAAGCTGGTGAAGGAATAATTGGCTGGACAGGAAAGCCTTATTAACTATGTTTTGCAGAAAAGAGGTTCCTTAATGAATTATTAAACACTAGTAAATATTAGGTTTTATATGCTGATTTAAGAGTCGGCACATAAAAAAAAGTATACGTCGATTTTTTATCAATTTCCTTAGACAAATATTAGGTTAATTTCTGTGACCGAAGATCAGAAAGACAATCTTTTTCATAAAATCGAGAATAATTTTGATAGTTAATAATATTAGAATCTAAATTGCGCAAGAGTTTATTTTGTCCTAGAAATTTTGAGCAGTTTTAAAAAATCTGAAAAGCAGTATATAACAAAAAAGCCTGCAAATCGTAAGATTTGCAGGCTTTACCACGTTTATTATGGGTTTTTGAAAAGATTAAAAAACTTTCGTTTTGGCTTCTTTTACCCTTTTGGTGGGGAGAGCAGGATTCGAACTTTACCGCTCAAACCCGCATCTATGCTACGTTTTTATAATGTCTTAAACCTAAAGTGCACCGATTCTGAACCTGAGTTAAAATTTTTGCTTTCTCACTGTTTATTTATGTCAAAAACAGCTTTTTTTGATATTTAACTAATTGTTATTCAGTGATGTTATTCTTAATAATTTGTTTGTAAATATATCAATATTTTTTGATTATTGATATATTTAATTTCTTATGTTTCTCAAATGTTAAGTCTTATTAAAATGCCTTACCTTTTTGTCGAAGAAAAGTTATGAACTCCATTAAAAAAGTAACATGTTTTAGTTAAGCTTCCAACCAAAAGATGTTTGAAAAACATAATCATCTTTTGATGAATTTGCAACAGGTTTGTTATCGTAGTTATATACGAAAGATAGTTTAATAAAAAAGTTTAGTGGCAAATCGTATTTGGTATCTAGATTAAAATCAGTGCGTACTCTTTTTTTCTCTGTGAGACTTGGAAATACAAGTAGTTTTGAAGAAATACTAAAATCTCCAATGTCGTAAAAGTTTAATTCGGTTCCCGAGAAAAATTCCAAACTTTTATTAATTTCTTTTTCATTTTGATAACGTTCATGGTTATATGATAACCCAAGGGCTATTCCCCAATATTTATTGTTGTCACGAAATAAATATCGCCCATAACCACCTTTGGAGATGACACGTAATTGAATTTCTTGCTCTGTATTTGATAGTGTAGAAATTGATCCGGTAATGAAATAATCTTTTGGCAGGAGGTATACATAATTAAAATCCGAATCAATTCTTTGGATTTTTTCACTCTGATCTTGTACAGATTGAATTTGCTTGTACGTTCCGGTAGCAAACCATCTTTTTGCATTGTATCCAACGCTGGAATTTATAGAAAGTTGTTTTAAGTTCTGAGCTTTAGTAAGCTTAAAGCCGACATCAAAGCTTATATCTAAACGATCCCAAAAATTGACATCAATAGTTTTTATATAAACTATTTCCGAAAGATTTACTGTCTTTATGATTTTAGTATCTATTTCAATTATTTTGCATTTTAGAGAATCTATAATTCCCATAACAGCGCCGTTTAAAAGTTCACCAGAAGCGAGAGTAATAATATGTGTCTGTGGTGAAGAAAAATATTTTACTTCTTTCCACTTTATTTTAAAATCATCTTTACTGTAGTTTGTTTCAAGTTGAATTATTCCACCGGACATTAGTTTGACTTTGCCAATCAGTAAGTTTTCATTTTTTAGTATCAATGTGTCAGATTGGGACATACTTTTAAGAGAAATCAGTAGTAAAATAAATAGACCAATTTTATTCATCGTTTATAAAACTTTTAGGTTAAAATTGTTTATTCGAAATTATAAAGGTTCTATTTTTTGTTTCAGAAAATTTATTCAGACTTCAGTAGATATTCGTTTTGGATTGTCTAGTTTACACCCTTGGATTTGAAAAAAAACTGTTTTTTTGAATTATTTTTTTCGAATATTATAAAACTTAAGCCATCTGCTTAGTTCCTGGAGTGCAGTATAAATAAATCACTCACTTAAAACATATATTTTTAAAATTAAAATTTGTTCTACTTAAATATTACGTACCAAAAAGGTATCAACTCCATTAAAATTAAAAATTAAAAACACAATAATAATCATTATATCATCTGCTTATGTTTCATTTTGTAAAATGAAACAAAATTTCTACAATATTTGAAATAGAATCAGATCTCTTTTAGCACATAAAAAAAATGCCAAATACTGATTTTTAGTATTTTAATTTATTATCTGGTTACAAAAAAGGTATCAACTCCAATTTGAAATAAAACAATATCTTGAAGATGTTTGATTAAAAAAGATAACTATCTTTAGACTATCCAAATCTTCTATATTATAAAATTGGTTTCATTTTATAAAATGAAACATATGAAATTCTGAAATAAGAATTGACTAACGTAATTTTATTATAGTTCCTATTTTCTTTGTTTGAAAATCATTTTTCCTCAAAAGCAAATAGCAACTAATTATTTATATCAAAGCGATTTCTAAATCCATCTAATACCAATATTATGAAAAGAATAGTTGTAATTTTTTTAAGCCTCGTATTATTAAGCAATTGTAAAAAAGAACCCGCAAAGGATGAAAATGTTTTGACTCCTGCAAAAGCAAAAGAACTTGCTAAAGAAGCCTACATTTTTGCTTATCCTATGCTCATGGGATATAAAGCTTTGTATTTCACTGTGATCAATAAAAAAAGTCCCGGTTACAGAAGTGATGTAAATGTGATTACGCATGATCGAAAGCCTGCAGACGATACGAGAAAAGATGTAGTTTCAATGAATGCTGATACGCCTTATTCGATGTTTGCATTAGATCTGCGTGCAGAACCAATGGTTTTTTCTGTACCGGCAGTTAAAGACCGCTATTATGTTTTCCAGTTTGTAGACCTTTTTACTCACAACTTTGCTTATGTAGGAACAAGAGCGACGGGAAATGAAGCTGGAGATTACCTTTTCGTAGGTCCGCAATGGAATGGCAAAATCCCGGATGGAAAATTTAAAAAAGTATTTCATGTAGAAAGTCAGTTTGTTACCGGAATTGGGCGAACTCAGCTATTTAATGCAAAAGATCTTCAAAATGTCGGGAAAATTCAGGATCAGGTTAAAATTTTGTCTTTAAGCAAATTTTTAAATGAAGAAACTCCAAAAGCTCCCGCCTCCATAGATTGGCTTCCGATTACAGATCCGAACGATTTGGCAAACATTAATTTTATTAAATATTTTAATATGTACTTAAATTTAGTACAACCAATTAATAAAGAAGATGAAGAATCTTTAGCTAAGTTTGAAAAAATTGGTATTAAACCAGGTGCATCATTTGATAAATCGCAATTTAGTGAAGAAATTCAAACTGCTATTAATGATGGTATTAATGAAGGAATTGCAGCAATAAAAGAAAAAGCATCCAAAATTGGAGAACAAAAAAATGGATGGAATATGATGAATGCTTTTGGAAACAGGGCATTTTATAAAGGTGACAGATTACTTCGTTCTGCTGCAGTAATGATCGGAATTTATGGTAATGATAAAGTGGAAGCTTTTTATCCAACAGCCTATATTGATTCGGAAGGAAAAACATTGAACGGGAAGGATAACAAGTATAAAATTCATTTTTCTAAAGCGCAGATTCCGCCGGCAAAATATTTTTGGTCCATTACAATGTATGATAAAAGTGCAGATGGAGTAGGCGGTTATCTTATTAAAAATCCAATAAATAGATTTTTAATAAACTCTACTACAGATGGTTTAGTTTATGATAAAGACGGTGGATTAACTATTTACATTCAGAATCAGAAACCAGAAGGCAGTTTAAGTTCGAACTGGCTTCCAGCACCAACAGAAGATTTTTATTTAATGATGCGTATATATGGACCAAAAGAAAATGCATTGAACGGAACATGGAGTCCTCCAGCAATTGAAAAAGTAAAATAACAGTAAAACTTATAAATTTAACGATGATGACAAACAGAAAACTTGTTTCATTTTCTTTAATTCTGCTAATTTTTATATCGTTAAGTTGTAAAAAAGAAGCTTCAAAAGAAAATACAGAAAGTAATAATTCGGTTTCTGACAATTCAAAAGAGCTAAGTCTTGAAGAAGTTAGAAGTATTACCAAGGAAGCCTATATTTATGGATTTCCTTTGGTTGATAATACCAGAATACAATATGCTTATTTTGTAGATAAACAAAATCCGGAATTTAAAGCGCCGTGGAATACGATTCGTAATATTTCCCGTGTCTTTACATCTGAAGATAGAGCGCTTCAAACCCCAAACTCCGATACTCCATACTCTTGGATTGGTTTAGATTTGAGAAGCGAACCAATTGTTTTTGTTATACCTCCGATTGAAAAAAACAGATATTGGAGTCTGCAGTTGATTGATATGTACACACACAATTTTGCTTATTTAGGAAGCCGTGCAACTGGAAATAGTGGAGGGGCTTTTATGCTCGCTGGACCTGACTGGAATGGAGATACGCCAAAAGGAATTACCAAGGTTATCAAATGTGAAACTCAAATTGCTTTGGGAATTATTCGAACACAGCTGTTTGATCCAGGTGACTTAAAAAATGTAAAAGCATTACAGGAAAAATATAGTGTTAAAACACTTTCTGCTTATTTAGGCAAACCAGCTCCAACAAAAGCAAAGCCAATTGATTTTATAAAACCTTTGACACAAGACGAACAAAAAAACTCATTAGAATTCTTTAATAATTTAAATTTTGCACTGCAATTTTGTCCAGTTCATCCTTCTGAAAAAGATTTACGTGCTCGATTTGCTAAAATTGGAATTCAGGAAGGAAAGGTTTTTAATCCTGAAAGTTTAAGTCCGGATGTTAAAAATGCAATGAATGAAGGAATAAAAGATGCATGGTTGGAAATGGATGTTTTGAAGAAAAAACTTATAACTGGAGAAGTTTTTTCAGGTGATGGCTTTGGAACGAGGGAATTTCTCAAAAACAATTATCTTTTTAGAATGAGCGGCGCTTTTCTGGGAATTTATGGAAACTCAAAAGAAGAAGCCATATATCCGACGTACTATGTTGATGCAAAAGGGGAAAAATTGGACGGTAAAAACCAATATATTTTGAGATTTCCTAAAGGACAGCTTCCACCTGTTAATTCTTTTTGGTCTCTTACGATGTATGATCAGCCGGCAAGTTTGCTTGTTGCTAATCCAATTAATCGTTATTTGCTTAATTCTCCCATGATGCCTCAATTTAAAAAAGATCCTGATGGAGGACTCACTTTTTATATTCAAGCTGTTTCTCCTGGAAAAGAAAAAGAATCGAATTGGTTGCCCGCCCCAAAAGGACCTTTCGCATTAATTATGAGATTATATTGGCCAAAACAAGCAGCTATTGATGGAACTTGGAAACAGCCTCCTTTGAATAAAGTTTAATAATTATTAATTCAAAAAATGGAAGGGATGATAATATAGTCATCCCTTTTTTATGTGAGTTAGAACGAAGATTAAAATAATGTTAGCTGAAGCGTATGCTAAAATTAAAGTGGTCCTTTTTGAGTACATACTATTTGAACCTAAACTCGGCAGGGATCGTGTTTGCTTAAGTTTTAATTTTAAACAAAATGATGTGCCACGAATCTGCCACAAATTTCTAATTGCTTAATATTACAACAGTTTTTTGATGTTTGTATTGCTTCGAACGTGAGCCATCAAAATGTTTTATTACAGTATTATAAGTTCTTGTTAAATCTAAATGCATCGATTGTGTACCCAGTTTAAGCTGGCATCATAAGAAGAGCTATTATTTAATTGGCTGCTGATTCTGAAACTCTTCTATCGTTAAGTTTCCAAGCGCAGAATGTCTTCTGCAGGTGTTGTAAAAGTTGTCTATATAATCGGCTATTGATTTTTCCGCTTTCTCTTTAGTCTTATATTTATTTTGGTATACCAGTTCTACCTTTAATGTTTTGAAGAAACTTTCTGCTACCGCATTATCATAACAGTTTCCTTTTCGGCTCATGCTTTGGGTAATTTTGTTTGTGCTTAATAAAGCAATAAACTCACGGCAGGCATATTGTTTTCCTTGGTCGGAGTGAAAGAGTAATCTCTGACTCTTCTGAAGGGGGCGATTTAGAAGAGCTTTTGTCAAAGAATCTATGCTGGTATCTTTTGCTCTCATTGTTTCGCTGATTGACCAGCCAATCACTTTACGGTCAAAAAGGTCTATCACCACAGTGAGATACAGCCAGCCTTCCTCTGTTTCGATATAAGTTATATCAGAAACCCAGATTTCACTTCTTCTGCCTGTCTTAAAAATCTGTTCTAATTTGTTTTGCGCCACGCTGCCATTACGGGATGGGTTTGTAGTTTTTTTATATTTTGATTTTGCAATGCTTCTGAGATGGTTTTCCTTCATAATCTGCCCGACAAATTTTCTTGAAACTTTTATACCTATAGATTCTAATTCTTTAGCAATTCTCGGACTCCCGTATCGGCACTGGCTCCAGTGGTAGATTCTTTTAATTTCGCTTATGATGAAGGTTTTTCGCTGTGCCCTTGCGGTGGGTGTTCTTTTTCTCCATCGGAAGAAACTGCTTTTATGGATCTGAAAAATCCGGCACATCTTCTCAACGGGAAATATTTTCGAGTTTTCTCTGATGAATTCATATTTCACACGCCGCTCCTGGAGAAGACATTTTGAGCCTTTTTTAGGATGTCCCTTTCAATTTCCAGATCTTTGATCTGTTTCCTAAGCTTCAACAGCTCATTTTTGTGTGATATTTCAGCCGAAGTTTTCTTTATGGTAAATCTGCCTTCCTTATAAAGTTTTTTCCAGTGCTGTAGGGTGCTTGTGCTGATATCGAGCTCTCTTGCCACGTCGCTGACCCTTCCGCAGTGGATGCTCATGGAAGCGGCCAGAATCTTGAAGCCTAAAGTAAAGGTTCTTCTTGTATTTTTCATGCCGTATGATTTAGCAGGAATAAAGTTAGCTGCCAGCCAGAAACTTTAATCATTGTATCCTTCTTTTTTTCATGCTTCAGTATAAGACTGCCTAGGCTTTTAGTCGCAAAAAAGGTATCAACTCCAAGTAGCTACACCGCAAACACAATAACGATATTCTTTTTTGATGTGATCGGCAGATTGAAATAAAAATGTATTTTGTTCTATTTTGTCAAAACAATCGTAAAACATATTGAAATAATTATCGGCCTGGACCATTCCAAACTTACCGACACCATAGTAATAAATTCTTTTTAAATCTTCTTTGGCTTCGCTGCTTAAATAGTAGCTATACATCTCCCAAATCCTTTTTAAATTCCGCTAACATTTCTTCTCTGGTTTGTTTTTTTACAAAGCCACTTTTTTCTCCCTTATCTATTTTAGCTCTTACAAGGTCATAAAACTCTTTTTGTGAACGTGCTTTTTTTATTAAAAAGTTAATGGCTTCACTTTTACTGCTAAACTCTTCTGCATTAACCTGATTTTTTAACCATTCTTCATTGGGAGCAGTTAATGATATACTTTGTCGTGTCATAATAATAAAAATTATTTGGTGTAAATTTACACCATGTTTTTTAATAGAAACAGATTCGGCAAAAAAATTGAATGCAAAACTGCCTTAGCTTTTACGTGCAAAATGTGTATCACCTCCAATATGGTATTTTCTATATTCTGCGCTCATTTCTAAATGGACTTTTTTATTTTTTTTATACTTTTTAAGTAGCAATAGTTTATAAATAATACACTTTATTTATGTCCTGAGTAGTGACGGGAAGAGGACAAAATTCAACATCATTTTTGGAAGATTTAAAGAAATTGGCGTATCATATGTATTGTCTGTCTTTCATTAGCTTTGTAAATTTGTTTTAGATGTCCTGTTGGGGATTGAACCAAAAATCTTTTAATTTCTAAATAATTTAAACAATATGATAATCTAATATGCTATAAACAAAAGTTTAAATTTGTGCTAAAAAATGCTGTAATTCTAAAAACTTAAAAATATCAATTCATAGTCATTATGATTTTTCGAAATTAGCTCTTGCTTCTCTGAATTCATTTACTGATTTTGCAATCCAAAACCACAAAGGAGTAACCTGAACTAATAAACCACGTCCCAGGGCAGTTAATTCATATTCTACTCTTGGTGGAACTTCCGGATAAACACTTCTTGAAATCAGCCCGTCCCGTTCCAGTTCACGAAGACATTTTGTTAACATCTTCTGGCTTATTCCGTTAATGTGCTTTTGGAGATTAGAAAATCTCATTCTTCCATCAATTCCTAAAGCATGTATAATAAATAATGACCATTTATTTCCCACGTGATTTAGTATGTCAGTTTTAAGATCATCATTGTCCTTATTTAAAACTTTACAAATGTCATCCCATGCGTTAACAATTTCATCATCGGTCATAAGTCTTTCCATATATTTTTCCTGTTATGTATTAAGGCTGGTTTTTACCGGATGGCCCTCCACAAAATCCATCCATGCCATAAAGGTAGGACTATAATATCATTCTTTAAAATTTGGCTGCATCAAAAAATATATTTGATAATCAGTATTTTTAGAAATCGGATATCAAAAATTTATGGCGTGTTAATTTATATATAAATTTATAAAATATTGGTGCTGGTAATCAGAATACTAACCAGTAAGTAACTAACATTCATGAGGGTGCCTTATTTTTTTTGAAATTTAGCTGTCATAACTTTGTCATTGAAAATAGAAAACTTTAAAAGAAAGTAATTTTTTCAATAACGTTTAATAGAAAAGTATGGAAAATAAATCAATATTAGTTTTAGGAGCAGGTGAATTAGGTATGCCTGTAATCCTTAATTTGGCTGAAAAAGCAAAAGAAAATAATTCAACAGTTACGGTACTGCTTCGTCAGAAAACTATAGAGTCAGAGGAGTCTGAAAAAAAGCAAAATATAAATCAACTAAAAGCTCTTGGCGTAAATATTATTGCTGGGGATCTTTCAGCTCCTTCGTCAGAGTTAGTTTCAATTTTTAAAAATTACGATGCAGTTGTTTCCTGCACTGGATACGGAAGCGGTGCCGGAGGATTCCAGCTTAAACTGGCAAATGCAGTTCTGGAAGCAGGTGTGAAACGTTATTTCCCTTGGCAGTTTGGTGTTGATTTTGAAGTGATAGGGCGTGGCAGCGCGCAGGATTTATTTGATGAACAGCTTGATGTGCGTGAACTTCTTAGATCTCAAAATGATACAAAATGGGTCATTATTTCAACCGGACTCTTTACCAGCTATTTATTCGAGCCTTTTTTTGGTGTTGTAGATTTCGATGGAAAAGTTATAAATGCATTAGGAAGCCCGGACACGGCGGTTACTGTTACAACTCCGGAAGATATCGGCAGGTTAACTGCAGAAATCTTTTTTGAAAAACCAGTAATTGAGAACAGTATCGTTTATATCGGAGGAGATACAATTACTTACGGACAATTTGGAGATCTTATTGAGTCATTGTCTGGACAAAAATTTAAACGTACGGTTTCTGATCTGAAGGAGTTAGAAAATGACCTGAATAATGACCCCACAAATTTTGTAAAAAAGTACAGGTCTATTTTCGGCAGCGGACGAGGCGTATCATGGGACTTTAAAACGACTTTTAATTTTAAGAAAGGCATTAAGACCACTTCTGCAAGAGAATGGGGAGAAAAGAATATAGACTGGAGTTTATATAATTAAATAATGTTATTGAATATAAGTAAATTAGAAAGCTGAAATACAATATGTATTTCAGCTTTTTTGCATAAGATTAAATTGTTTTTTTATATCATATTAATTCAACTGAAATTTATCCTAGCCAGATACTCCAGGGAAGTCTGGTGAGAATTAAAAGAAATCCTATTGTGTAAAAAATGGATGTTGTTTTGTACTTAATTTTTTCATCGAATGCTCTTTTAGATCTAGAATAACCAATAGTAATCAGGATAACAGAAATGAGCATCATTAAAGGATGTTCTAAAGCGTATAATCTCGCGGCACTATTTTTCATCGTCCCGCCTGAGAGGTTTGAAATCCCCAGCGGAGACAGGAAATATAAGGCAAGTCCAAAAACAAACTGCAGATGAATTATAATAAGAGCCAGTAGGAAAACTATTTTACTTCCGTTCGTAAAAGGCTTCTTATTTATCCAGCCATAAAAGGCGTAAAGTACAGCTGTTAATAAAAGAATTAATGTGAGATATGCAGCTAATGAGTGTGCCGATTTTAATATTGTATACATGATTTTTTGGTTCTATTACTGGGCAAAGGTTGGTTTTAAAATTCTAGAATAAAAGAGCGCTTACAAATACTCCGAAGTTATTTTCATTGTGTTTTATTGGACCGTACCAGTCAATATTTGATGCTGCCCCAAAAGCAAATTCTTTATAGCCTATACCAGCACGCAGCATAATATAACTTCTGTTGTGAATTCCCGACTTAGGAATGAAACCGTACATTCCCTGCAAACGGCTGTAAAAATTAAGTTTATCATTGATTTTTGGTCTGTATTCTATTAATGCTAAACTTTCTGCAGCAAGATCATCGGCCAGATCAACTTTTGGATTTACAATAATCAGCATTTGTGGCGATACGTAAGAATATATTAAACCAGCAACTGATCTGAAACCATATACAGGTGTATACTGCATACCGGAAGATATATCAAGACCTTTAAATAAAGTATAAGTAAGATGAGCCTGGGTCATAATATCGGGTGTCATTTCTTTTTCCCATGTAGCAGCAGCGTTAGTAACACTGAAAAATCCCAGGGGAATGCTTTGGAATTTTTTATTTATAATTAATTGATACATCACGCCTCTGCTGCCTGCCATAGTTTCTATGCTTATAGGAGGATTTGAGTTAGGTTTTTCTGTATCGTTTTCAACTTGAGCAAAAATTGATGTGCTTGAAATTAACAATGCCGCCATCGCGGAATTAAAGAACTTAGTCATGTAATTTTATATTATTTATTTATTTATACTGCGTTTCTGTTAAGCTCAATAGTTCGTGCCGGCTGATGACAGCAGCTGATTTTTGAACTGCGTAAAGTTTAACGCAGCAAAATTATAATGGAGTGCGCAGAAGAGTATAGTAATAAGCGTGCCTCGATTAGGACAAATCGTGCATTAACTTTTTTCTGTATTCGGATGGGGTTAAGCCTGTGAAATTTTTGAAAAGTCTTGTAAAGTAAGAGGGATCTTCGAATTTAAGCTGAAAACTGATTTCCGAAATGGATTTGGTGAAATCTGCCAGTAATATCTGGCTGTTTAAAATTGCAACTTCGGTAATTATTTCTTTGCAGCTTTTGTTAAAAACAGTTTTAACGCATCTGTTTAGGTAATTGGAGGAAACGGCTAAATTTTCTGCGTAAAATGAAATTGCTCTTTCAAATTTGTAATGCTCATGCACTGATTGTTTGAACTGAATCGCGATCTGCTGGGTTCTGGAGATAGATCTGCGGTTTTTAGATAAGTGGAGTATTTTATTCAGCAGTGCCTGCACTAAATTACTGCTTATCTGCATATTTGGAAGTGAGATTTCAAGTTCTGTTGAAAGTAATCTGCAGATCGAATATATCCAGTTACTTTCGGCACTTTCTAATTTTAAAATCGGATCTATAAAAAAGACATTCATAAGATCCTGCTGATTGAAAAGCTGAGACATAGTTTCTTCTTCAATCAGTATAAAATAACCTTTTAAGCTGCCGGGTATTTTTTGCAGGGAACTCACAGTATGAGTCGAAATAAAAATTATTGAATCTGCTGTAAACTCATACAATTTATTGTCTATGCGATTTATAAAACTCCCTTCGCGGATATAGAACAAGAAATTATAATCTTTCTGGAGAACAGACATCGGCAGTTTGAAATGGTTGCTTAAAAAACTCAGCGAGTATATTTGTAATGGAGTTGTCTGCCATTGAAAATTTAAAGGTATATTTTTTAAATATTCCTTTTTAAACATTTCGGATGTGACTAATTTATCCAAAAAAATAAAATTGATTTGCAGCCAAAGATAATTATAAAAAATAACTGATTCTAAATCTAAAAGCAATAGAAATTATTACTCGGTAATAATAAGATTAACTGCGAAGAAGATACTTTGAATTAAATTATGTTAATTAAAAGATAAACATAAAATCGATCCTTTTAATAACCAAAAAACTAACCTGTAGGTAACTAACGAACTCTCAGGTCTGTTATTGTTTTTAAGTTTTAACGACTGTAATTTTGATACTGAAAACTTCGTACAAATAACAGTTTAGAAAATAATCGCAAGTCCATAATCGACCAATAAAAACAAGTTCAATATTAAATTTATACAGATGAAAATTACATTTTACGGACACGCTTCGTTAGGAATTGAAGCAGGTGGTAAACACATTATTGTGGATCCCTTTATTACAGGAAACCCTCTTGCAGATGCAATTGACATCAATACTCTTAGAGCAGATTATATCCTTTTAACCCACGCGCATCTCGACCATGTTTTAGATGTGGAAGCAATTGCAAAAAATACAGATGCAGTTATTGTTTCAAATGCCGAAATTACAACCTATTATGAAAAGAAAGGCTTTAAATCGCACTTTATGAATCATGGAGGAAGCTGGAATTTTGATTTCGGAAAAGTAAAATATGTTCACGCCAGCCATTCGAGCAGTTTTGCAGATGGCAGCTATGGAGGGAATCCTGGAGGGTTTGTGATAGAAACAGATAGTAAAAATATTTACATTGCAGGTGATACAGCATTAACTTATGATATGAAATTAATTCCCCTTCGTACCAAACTGGATTTAGCCATTTTTCCAATCGGGGACAATTTTACAATGGATATAGAAGACGCTATAACTGCTTCAGATTTTGTGGAGTGCAGTAAAATTCTGGGATATCATTATGATAGTAATCCGTACATTAAAATCAATCACGAAGAATCTGTGAAAAAATTTGCAGATAGAGGAAAAGAACTGCTGCTTTTGAACGTTGGTGAATTTTTAGAATTATAATAATAAATTAATCCTTCAATATGCAGAATGCTTCATTTTGAATACATTTTCTCAATGTTGGCATTCTGCAGTCCATTTTTATATAGTAGTAATGGATAAAAATAGTGAGATTTTGACTTCTAAATTACTGTCCTCCTAAAGAAATTCGGTCTCTGAACAACGATTATGGATGAGATTATTAAACTCCACTAAAAAGTGCCAAAGGTACAGATACAAAATTAGCACACGCCGATAATTTGGCATCCAGCATTTATAAATAAAACAAGCATTGCAATCCGCTAATAAACGGGCTGAGCCCATAACAAGATGAAAAAAATAAACATAAAATGGCTGTCGGGCTTCTTGCTGTTAATCTTGGCATTATCAGGGTGCGGCAATGATTCAAAGCCGCCTGTAATACAAGCGCACAGCATCAGGCAAAATTCCGGATGGCATTCACAGTACGATCATATCAACCCAAAAGATTTACCGGACAATGCCATCGAGCTTACCAGTGAGCAATGGATGGTGGTTACCGCAGGCAGAGAAAAAGCATTTAACAGCATGGTGATCAGCTGGGGAGGATTAGGTTATATATGGGAAAAACCAGTAGTTTTTACTTTCATAAACAGCAGCAGATATACTTATCAGTTTTTACAGCAGGAGAGTGGCTACACTTTGACCGTCTTCTCCGAAAAATACCGTGGAGCATTACGAATTTTAGGTAATAAGTCAGGAAAGTCTAATGACAAAGTTAAAGAAGCAGGTCTTACACCGATAAAAACGCCGTCAGGACTAATGGCCTATAAGGAAGCAAGGATGATTATTGAATGTAAAAATATAATGATACAGGATTTAGACTATAATAAGACAGCTGCGTCTTATAAAATTGCTGATATGTACAAAAATGCACCGACCTCTCATCACAATATGTTTATATCCGAAATTACAAATATATGGCTAAAGAAATAATTAACAATTCGACCTGGGGCAATACTTTGCGCAAATACAGCAGAAATCTGCATGGTCACTTATCCTTCTTTTTTTCGGGAGTGCTTTTCATTTATCTTGTTTCCGGGATCGCAATGAACCATCAAAATATTTTTAACCCGCAGTATGACGTTTCCGTCCAACAGTACAAAGCTGAAGGACAATTTCCGCGCAGTGCAAATTTTACTAAAAGCGAAATTGTAAACCTCCTTAAACCTGTATCGGAAGACCAGCATTACAAAAAGCATTTTTATCCCAATCCTCAAACTCTGAAAGTGTTCCTTTCGACTGGTTCCTCCTTTACCGTTGATACCGTAAACGGCCAGGTGGAATATCAAGGGATAAAAAGACGTCCGTTTTTCTTCCAGTTATCCTTTCTGCACTATAATCCAGGTACGTACTGGAAATATTTTTCCGATGCCTTTGCCGTAAGTATCATCATCGTGATCATTACAGGGTTGATTATGAACAAGGGTGACCGAGGTTTCTTAGGTATCCGTGGTATTGAATTCGCTTTAGGCATTATTATTCCGTTGCTGTTTTTGATTTTTTGATAAGAAGAGCAGATACTAAACTTATAAAATTAGATGATTGAAACATTTATGGCTGCATTTCATACTGGCAGCATTACAGCGGTTTCTGAAGAACGGCTGTCTGCTATTCATATTCCTCGGCTGCAGATAGGCGGCCCTATTGATAATACGGGGCCCCTTATATTACTCATGGCGGCATTGGGACTTATAATCTATATTTTATTCGGTATTATTTTAAAAAACAAAAAGTCATCCGTACTCCATACCCCGGGGAATCTGTATTCGGTAGCAGATGCAGAATATATTTTATTAGTAGGCTCTGAGACCGGCGGCACGCGCATCTTTGCGCAGGAGCTGTTTAAGCAGTTGACAAATAGTGGTTTAAAGCCCTATTTGACTGACATGAATAATTATACTGAATATCCTCAGGCCAAATATTTGCTGGTGCTTACCTCCACCTATGGTGAAGGTGATGCTCCTTCAAGTGCGTCCCGTTTTTTAAACATACTGGAGAGAACCCCGCAAACGCACAAGGTCAATGTTTCGGTAGCAGGTTTTGGGTCACTGGATTACGCTGATTTTTGCGGTTATTCCGAACAGGTATTCAGGGCTTTGCAGCAGCAAGGCTGGGCTGATATGACTAT
Source organism: Flavobacterium sp. SORGH_AS_0622 (assembly GCF_030818825.1). Lineage (NCBI taxonomy): Bacteria > Pseudomonadati > Bacteroidota > Flavobacteriia > Flavobacteriales > Flavobacteriaceae > Flavobacterium > Flavobacterium sp. SORGH_AS_0622. The sequence continues at coordinate 3,249,718 of NZ_JAUTAX010000001.1, read as the reverse complement.
TCCCCTGTACATGATAAACGACAAATCTGCCGAACAGTTTTCGGAATGGGTTAAAGCGCTGATAAACTGTTATTCCCTGCCGCTGATAGCATCTCCGGCTCTTTTTTCTGCCAGACCAACGGAATTAAAAACTTTTGCGTTTGCAGACAGGTATTTTTCCACAGACGAGCAGCTGTTCCGTGTCTGCATTAAAGCCGATTCTAAAGTCAGTTTTACCTCCGGTGATCTTTTAACTATTTATCCCGCTGATGATAATAGGGAACGTTTCTATTCCGTTTCCAGGATAGGGGATACAATTGAATTGGTCGTACGTGAATTCCCAAGCGGGCTGGGAAGTACTTTTCTGAAAAATTCGCCGCTGGGAACTTCGTTTCAGGCGAGGGTAATGGAAAACCCTAAGTTTCATTTTCCTGATAATAAACGTCCCGTCATCATGATAGCCAACGGAACTGGTATCGCGCCTTTCAGGGGTATGATCAACGCAAACAAACAAGTGCCCGTTCATCTTTTTTATGGTTCCAGGCAAAAAGAGGTGTATGACAGTTTTTTGAAACAGGAATTGGAACAATACCTGCTGAGCGGCAAACTTTCCAGCCAGTACCTGGCTTTTTCACGTGATAAAGAAAGGCTGTATATTACCGAGCTTATAAAAGAGCAGTCAGAGTTGGTGACGCAGGTCCTGCGTGACAAGGGCACTATTATGATTTGTGGTTCGCTGACCATGCAAAAAGATGTCGTAGCGCAGATTTCTTTGGCCTGCAAGGAAGCCTTACAAAAGGATATACAGCAGTATTTGGACAACGGCCAGATAGTATCAGACTGCTATTAAAGCAGCAAATGGCTGCGCTGAAGTAAATTGGTAAAAATAATTAAGGGCATTTTTTGCACCCTAAATTATTTTATAAATGTTTATTAAAAGAAAAACAATTTTTTAAAATCAGACTCAGCTTTTAGTGTAAAAAACTATGAAGTCCAAACTGTAAGTGCCGCGATTTTGCCATAAAACATAAATAAGTGAATGATCATTAAAATTTGCCTTAGGTTTTGCGTCCAAATTTAAAGGCGGCTTCTATATAATAAAGGCTGTCTTTTGGACAGCCTTTAAAAACTAATTAAAATAAAAAATAAAAAAATCGATAAGAACATTATAAACCCAATTCAGGATAAGGTTTATAAGAGATTCTTATTTTGCTTTCATCAGTACTTGTACAGTGTTAGATTTCTTTAAAGCATTCAAATTGAATTCTTTCACATCTTTTGCAGTTATCGCACTTAAAGTACTTTTAAGAAGTTCCGTATCTAGAGGTTCTTCGTTATCACGAGCATAAGAGCTTATGACGCTTAACCAATAATTGTTCTGTTTAATTTGTTCCTGATGATTTTTAAGAATAGATTGTTTGATGTCTTCCAGCATATTGGCAGGAATGTTTTCGGTTTGTACTCTTGTAATTTCAGCATGTATAATTTTCACCAAAGCATCTGCTTTATCAGGATTACAATCGAAGTTAATTTCTAGAGAAAATAATGGAGCAGGAATCTGCGAAATATTAGCTCGCACCTGAACGCCGTAACTGCCGCCTTCTTCTTCGCGAATGGTTTCTAAATAGCGTTTTGTGAGCCACTCAGATAAAATATAACTGAAGATTTTGTTCTTTTTGTTATAAACAACCTCTTTGTTTTCTAAATGAAGATAAACAGTTGTTTTTGGCGTATCCATTGTTCTGAAAATCGTTTTTTCTACTTTTCCCTCTTTCATGGCAATCTTATGATCGACATATTTTTCTGTTCTGTCATTTGCTGTAATGTTTCCTAAATAGGTATTGATTAAAGCAATATCTTTTTCTGAAATGTTTCCGACGAACAAAAAGGTAAAATCGGCTGCGTTTGAAAAACGTTCTGTATAGAATTTTATAGCTTTATTTAAATCAAGGGAATTGATAAAATCCTGTGTTAAAAGCCAATTGCGTTTGCTGTAATTACTGTTTAGATTTGAAATAGTATCGTTTAAAGCCTTTTCATTGCTGTTTGAAGCATTATTTAATTTGTTTTGATACTGCTCTTTTATCTTGTCAAAGGTACTGTTGTCAAATCTCGGATGCTGGAAATATAAATAAGTAAGCTGTAATAAAGTGGTCAAAGATTCTTTGTTGCTGCTTCCGTTAAAACCTTCGTACAAACCTCCAATATACGGACTCACAGTGGCGGTTTTTCCAGTTAGTTTCTTTTTTAAATCGGTAAATTTATAATCGCCTAAACCAGAATACGCAGCCACACCCGATGCAATTTGAGCCGAAGGAAGATCTTTCCAGTGTGCTAGAGAATTTCCTCCAGCGCTGTAAGCTGAAAACAAAATCTGGTCTTTACTTAAAGAAGTTGGATAAATAATCACTTTTGCACCGTTTGCCAAAGTATATTTTTTCGCATTAGCGAATAGTTTTATGTCTTCGATTTTTGCGATTGGTCTTTCTGTCAATTCTTCTTTCACCAACGAAGCTGTCAATTCTTCTTCTTTGTAAGGTTCTAATTTTGAATTTGTAATAGTTTTGACAGCATTCCAATACTCGTTTGCTTCAGGAAATTTCATTGCAGCATCTTCTGGAGCAGAAACCGATAATACTAAATTATCTTTTGGCTCTAAAGCTTTAAATGCAGTATTTACCTGATCTAAAGTAACAGTATTCAAGAAAGCATTAATCCATTCATGTTCTCCCTCAACACTAAAAACCGGATTGGATTCTAAAAAATAAAGCTGTAATTGTTCTGCCCAATAACTGTTTCCAATTTTATCTTTATTTGCTAAACGATTGTCATAGCTGGTGCGCATTTTAGTTTTTAAACGGTCCAATTCCTGCTGTGTAAATCCGTTTTGCACCGCTCTTTCAAATTCTCGGTAAGCTTCGGTAAAAGCTTCGATGAACTTTCCTTTTTTTGGCGTAACATTTAATGAAAATTTGCTGTCTAATCTCGAAAGATTTTCATTTGAAATTCCGAATGCCAAACCTGCAGTTTCGTTATTGATAATGTATTCGTTAAATCGGTTATTCATCATTTGCAAAGCCAGATTTTCCTGCATGCTTTTGTTCATTTCGGCCTGATCTTGAACTAAAGGTTTTGGTTTGTTGTATGAAAGTGAAATTCCAGAACGCTGTAACTCTTTGTCAGTTGCCAGCACATAACGATTTTCTTTTTGGAACGGAATTTTTTCATACGTTCTTTTATTGATTTTTTTGGGTTTTGGTATCGAACCGAAAATCTCTTTAACACGTTTTTCGATTACAGTCACATCGATATCACCTGTAATTACGACAGCTTGATTTTGAGGCTGATACCATTTCTTGTAATACTCTCGTAGTACTTGATACTTGAAATTATTGATGACATTCAAATCTCCAATAACATTGCGTTTTGCATATTTTGAACCTTCAAAAAGAACTTTGTTGATTTTTTCGCCTGTTCTGTAATCTGCATTTCTTCTGGTACGCCATTCTTCGCGAATTACGCCTCTTTCGGCATCAATTTCGTTATTGGCAAGAAGGAGAGAGCCAGACCAGTCGTGCAGTACATACATGCAAGAATCCAATAAAGTTTTGTCTTGCGAGGGAACATTGCTGATGTTGTAAACCGTTTCGTCGTAAGCCGTATAAGCATTAATATCTTTTCCGAAAGAAACACCTTGTTTTTCCAGCATGTTGATGATTCCTTTTCCTTTAAAATGCTCTGTTCCGTTAAAAGCCATGTGTTCCAAAAAATGAGCTAATCCGTCCTGATCGTCATTTTCTAAAATTGCCCCAACGTTTTGCACGAAATAGAAATCGGCTCTGTCTTTTGGCCATTCGTTGTGCATGATAAAATACTGCATTCCATTTGGAAGCGTTCCGTGTGCGACTTCTTTGGGCAGCGGAAACGTAGTTTTAAACTGCGCAGAAACTTGAGATAAACCCAGAAGCAGGAAATGCGCTAGAATTAATTTTGTTTTCATTTTTGATAGTTATTGTTCTTTTTTTGATTGAATTTTTATTTGAAAAAAGTATAGGAAGTTACTGCTGTTAGTTGGAAGGTCTCATACGAGACCTCCAAATAACAGTCTTTGGGGTGTATAAATGTATCGGCTTATATTACATCCAGTCAGGACGCGCGGCCCCTTTTAAATAAAAGTCAAAATACTGCTGCATTTTGAGCGTCCAGTCTTTTCTATTCGCCGCATCATCTAAAGTATGTCCTTCTTTTTTGTAATTCACTAATAAAGCAGTTTTGCCTAAACGTCGAAGTGCAAAAAACAAAGATTGTCCTTCCTGATAAGGCACTGCACGGTCATTATCATTGTGAAAAATAAGGATTGGCGTTTGGATGTTTTTAACCGAAAAAATAGGCGAATTTTTGATGTATCCGTCCAGATTGTCGTGCATAGAACTTCCCATACGATATTGATCGGCTTCGTATTTAAACATTGTCGAAATACCATTGGATCGCATTACAGGATAATTGGCAGTAAAATTACTTACCCCGGAACCCACAATTGCACAGCTGAAAAGATCTGTTTTTGTAGTTAAGAAAGAAGTTTCGTAACCGCCAAAACTATGTCCCTGAATTCCAATTTTGCCTTTCTCGGTAATGCCTTTTGAAATTAAATATTCAATCCCGCTGATGACATCATTGTACACGCTTTTTCCAACGTCGCCATACGTATAATGCACGTCTGGCTGAAAAACAATGTAACCCTGGCTTACAAAAGTTGGAATATTAATATTGGAAGTGCTGGCTTCAGGCTGATGGTACTGATTAAAATCTTCAGTATGTTTTTCGTAAAAATGAACAATTACTGGATATGTTTTTTTGCTGTCATAATTGTCCGGAAGATATAGATTTCCCTGGTTTTCTTTGCCGTTAAAAGTTTTCCATCTCAGCAATTTAGAAGTTCCCCAGGCATAATCTTTCTGCTGCGGATTGATGTTGGTAATTCTTTGCTGTGATTTAAAATTTTCAGTTCCCCACCATAAATCTGGAAAAGTAGTATAGCTTTCTTTAGAGAATAAAACACTCGAATTATCTCCAGAAACTTCTTCAATGCGTACGTTATATTCTGAAGGAGCTAATATTTTTGTAATAGAATTGGCATCGACTAATTTATAAACCCCATTTGATTTATGTTCTGTATCGAAACCATTTAATGTAATGGTTTTTATGTTGTCTAAATTTCCAAAATAACCTTGTTCCCCATATCGAAGTTCCGTTTTGTTTTTTCTTCCATACTGCTGTGTGAGCGAATACGCCTTTTTTTGATTGGTCAGGTCAATAGCCCACAAATCAAACTGATCGTATAAAACGACTGTGTTTCCATTATCTAACCAGCCCGCGATTCCATAAGCGGTATTTGCCGATTTCATATCTACATTATCATTTGAAATCGGAAAAGGAATTTGTAAACTGATATTTTTGAATTGCATAGAACTGCTGTCAAAAACGGTCCACACTTTTGCCTTTTCATCATAAAAAACAGCAAAACTTCCCTGCGGATTCCAAGTTGGACTGCCAAAAACGCCTGTTAATATTTTTGTAGATTTTCCTGTTTCGGCATCGATCCAGTAAACATCATTACGTTCGTTAAAAGTCCAGTCTACTTCTACAGCATACGGTTTTTTATCTAAACCAAAAACACCTTTAAAGCTGCCAGATTCTGGTATTAAAACCTGATCAAATTCACCATTTGAAGCAATTTTGACTACTTTTTTATTTTGGATATCATAAAGAAATTTCTGCTCGCTTGGAAGTGTTTTGGAACTTCTCAACAATTCCTGTCTGCGTTCCATCGTTCCCTGATTCGATCTCCAGATTTCAACACCCGATTTTGGAATCTGAGTATTTTCCGGACGCTTATTCGAGTTTACTGACAAGGTGATAAAGCGACTATTTTCATTTAATCCATACGCTGTTTTTGAAATCGAATAACCAGACTCGCTTAACTTGATATCATCATAATTGAATACGGCTTTTGCTGCATTAGTATTGAGATTAAAATAATAAACCATATTAAAATCGGAGCTTTTATTTCCTTTTAAAGTAAAAGTACCGCCGTTTTCTTTATCGTTTAATTGAAAATCTCCAAAATCAGAAGCTTTCCCACTATAGATAGTTTCTTGTTTACCGCCTGGATTTCCGTGTTTTAGAAACACTTTGTCTTTTTCGATCTGTGCGTATACAATGGATTTGTTTTTTAAAAAACGAGATGATTTAATGTTGTTTACAGCAATACTGTCATTGCTTTCTAAATTGTAACAAACCAAGCGCTGGAGAAAAAAAGGACCTTTTTCAGCCTCTGGACGCGTGTAGTATAGAAAATCAGTTCCTGCAAGAGCATTGGTATAATGTTTTGTTTTCCAAAGTCTTTTTGCTCCCGTTTTTAAATTTTGGAGTATGGTACTGTCTTTCTTAGTGTACTGAATCCAGTCTTTTTTTCCAATGAATTTCAGATCACTGATATTCTCAAAAACCAGACGTTTCCCTTTTGGAGCTTCCTGAACAATAATCTGCTTTTTATTTTCTTTTTCTTCATCTTGAAATACAGTACTGTAGGACATCCATTTACCAGTATAGGATAAAGTCTTGCTGTTAATTCTCTCCCACGACTGATAAGCCGATTGGTCAAGTGTTTTTTTCTGTGCAGATAAACTATGTACACTCAAAGCGAATGTACATAGTAAGACTATTTTTTTCATATAATTAGATTTTCAGAAAGCGAATTATTCGTTCTTTAAAGCGTTGATAACGCCTGTAAGTTCATCAACCAATTGTCCTGGATTTCCAGAATAACCTTCAGAAGTAAAACGAATTTTTCCATTTTTGATTACTACTTTTCTCGGTATACCGCTGGATTTGAAAATTGCTGCATACTTTGAGAAAGATTCATTGTTTGTAGAACCGCCTTTTTTAGCTAAATCAAAATATGTGTCTATTTTCAGCCCTTTCTCTTTTAGATAGGCAACAGCTGCTTTTTTGTAACCTTCATGATTTTCCTGCGTGCTGATGAAGTACACTTCAACTTGTTGGTCTTCTTTGAAGCTGGTAACCAATTGCTGCATCGCGGGAAAAGCCTTTTTACAAGGTCCGCACCAAGTTGCCCAAAAATCGATTACGATAATTTTACCGCTGTTTAAATCCAATTGCTTTGTTTTTCCATCGGTTCCCTGAACTTTAATGGCCGGAGCGGCGATATCGATTAAAGCGATTTTTTCTTCAGACTTGTTTTCTTTTTTCAGCTGCTCTAAATAGGCAGGAAAATCACTTTCTTTTTTGCCTTCTTTTAAATACGCTTCTTTCAATTTAGCCGTCATTCCTTCTGATAAAGTATTTCTTCTTGCTGCATTTTTCAATACCTCGATAATAGGTTTGTTTAAGGATTCTAAAGCTCTTACGTGTATGTCGTTAATGCTTGCTTTTTCGTAACGTTTTTCTAATGGAAGCGCATCAAAAGTTTCCAGAACTTCTGGATATTTTTTCAGCATATCGAACATACGAATCTGAATGACTAATTCATTGTTCAATTGATTTTTAGCATTTTCTGTTGCCTGATTTGGAGACCAGTAAATTCCCTGCATATAAGACAGGTCATTTACTTTTGCCTTCATTTCTTTTATCATAGGCACAGCCATTGTTTCGATTACTGCCGGATCTACCGATTTTAGATATAAAGCTTTTGAAATATACTGGTGGTAACCATCATTGATTGAGGCAAAATTCATTGTTGGAATCAGAGCCAGAATACTTTTGTAATCTTTAGTTTCGAAATAATAGCTAAATTTTATTTTTACAATATTGTCATACAGATAATTTTGTGATGCGGGCACTTCTTTACTGTATGGAAAATCAGTTAAAAATTGATTAGCCGCTTTGTACTTCTCAGCTGCATCAGCAATTTTATTGATTTTTTGATAGGCATTAAATCTTAAATAAGCCCCATTTGGAAATTGCTTTTCAATAACTGTTTCTAAAGAATCTGCTTTTTTCTGATCTTTTAAATCAAACAGATAAATATTGCGGAGTTTCACAAAAACTTCTTCAGGCATTCCTTTTGTGTTTTTTGAGAATTGCGTTAAAACTTTAGGCGCAATCTCCTCAAATTTTTCTGGTTTTTGTTTTTTCAGGATTTTGATGTAGGTATCAAAAAATTCAGGAAATCGGTCTGGATGGTCTTGCACTTCTTTTTTTAACCAATATTCGGTCGCATCTCCATCAATAGAAAAATCTTTGAAATATCCGTTAAACTCTCCGTTGAAGTTTTTGTTTCTAAAAGTTGCCCAAGCCAAATCGGCTCCGGGCATTTTTACTTTTGGCTCTTTAAAAGCTACCAGCATATACCCTTTGTCCTGATTGGTGTCTGTAACTAATCCATTTTCGGTATTACCATAAAATTTGAAAGCCATAAAAGCACAGTTTTTTGGAACTGTAAAATCGGCGCTGTAAACAGCGCCATTTTTTTTCATTTTAAGATCTTCAATTTCCCATCTGTAATCATTAAAAACATAAGCGTAACCTTTGATTTCTTTTATGTTTTCTAATGGACCGCCTTTTGGATCATACGTCATATTTATAGTCGTTCCAGAAATAGGAATGTCTGCCATTCCTTGTAATCTGGATGTAACTTCTTGAGCCGAAACTTTTATGGTAAGGGCGCAAAACGCCAATACCAAAAGCTTGATATTTAATTTTTTTAACATTGTAATGAATTTATTTGCCCAGTTCGGGGTTTAAATCGATGTAATTTTGATTGATTGGGAATACATATCCATCGCTGTTAGGAGCAAGGGTAAAGGTATTTCCTTTAAAAATTCGTGTGTATGTTTTCTGAAAAGCCGGATCAAGATTTAATCTTCGCTGATCGAACCAGCGGAAACCTCTTCCTATAAATTCTTTTTGTCTTTCTGTTAGAACAAGATTTAAAGCTTCAGTACTTGTTGCAGCACTTACCTGATAAGCTGCATTGGCTCTGAATCTTTTTGCTCTAAGAATATTAAGATAATCCACGGCTTTTTGAGTTTGTCCTGCTCTGGCATAACATTCAGCGGCGATTAAATACATTTCGGGAACCGAAACTCCCACGTTAATTCCGTTTGTATTGCTGTAGGTGGCAATTCCAAAACCTCTTCCAGTGTAAGTTGGAGAAATAGAAACGTTACCAGCTATTGTATAGTAATCATAACGCAAATCGGTGGTTCCAAAACTACTTAGCAAATCATTAGAAAGAGGTGCTCTGTTATACGTTAACAGCAAAGTTTTTGAAAATATAACCTCAGGGTTCTGAATTAAAACGGGATAACTGTAACCCGTTGCAAATGTTTTTAAATCAATTAATCCATTTTGCATTTGTAAGGCCTTCTCAGCATTTTCGAGACTCAATTGATATTGGCCCATATAAAGATACGTTCTTGCCAATAATGCATAAACTGCTTTTTTGGATGGAAGCACATTAAAAGGAGGTGTATCCTGGATATCATTTGCCAAAGCACTCTTTAAATCAGAAATAATCTGATCGTAAATCTGTCCCACTGTACTTCTGTCCAATGATGAAAACAGTTCTGGTTTTAATAATAACGGAACCGCTTTTTCTGAATTAGCAGAAGCTGGATCAAACTGAGGACCGTAAGTATTTACTAACTGAAGGTACGCAAATGCTCTATGAACAAAGGCTTCGGCATAGATTTCTTTTTTCTCGGCATCTGTTCCTTTTTCACTGCCCATAACGCCGTCCAAAAGAACGTTACTGTAATAAACGGCTTTGTATAACCCAATGTAATCTGAATCTCCCTGAGAAGGATCGTAGATTTTGTCCTGCCAGGTATAACTGTTTGCCCAAATTGTACTTACGCCATTTTGATAGGTCGCAGGAAATTCTACATCGGCATTGGCCAGCAAATAAATTCCTCCAGAACCGCTAATGTCGGTGTAGGCATTAGCAATGGCTCTGTAATCTGAAGTATATTTTAAAATTCTGTTGTTTCCAACTTGCTCTACTTCAACATAATCTCTACAAGAGTTTAGCAGAAGTGCAGGCAGAATATATAGTGTGAATTTAAGAAATTTCATAAATCTGTTTTTTTAAAATTAAAAACCGCAGTTAAATTGTAAAGTGTAGGTACGCTGTGGAGGAAGTGTATTGTAGTTGTTGTTTGACAAATACTGAGGGTCAATTCCTAAATCGTTTTTAACCCATAACAATCCTAAATTTCTTGCTGCGAAATTAAAACTCAATGATTTTATAAAAGTTTTTTCTAACCATTGGCTTGGTACATTATAACCTAGTGCAACCTGCTGTAGTCGAATGTTATCTGCAGGAAGTACATTAATGTCTGCCATTTGGTAACGGTTTAAACTATTAAAACTGATGTTTGCCAGACCAGGAACATTTGTATTCGCTTCATCTCCGGCTTGTCTCCAGCGATCTGCAACAAGTGCATCTTTTGCAACAGCTCCGTTTTGCACTCCTGTGTAAGAAGGGTAATTTTGTAAAACTGTATTTCTAAACACGTGTCCTCCATAATAGGTGATCTGCACTCCTAATCTGAAGTTTTTAAAGGAGAAATCATTCATGAAACCTCCAGAATATGGAGCAAATGTAGTTCCCATATATTTTAGATCGTCTTTATCTACTGCTCCAATTCCCTGAGTTGCATTTAGAATTGTACCGTCTTTTTTGCGTATGGTAGATTGTCCGCTGCTGTCCAATCCTGCCCAGTCATAGGCATATACATATCCGATTTTTTTACCTTCTGTTGTTACACCAGATAGATATTGGTTAGTAGTGGTCGCTTTAAAACGAGAGTCTGTAACTTCATTTGTATTGTAACCAAGATTTACAGTACTGTTCCATTTAAATTCAGCATTTACAATAGCTCCTGAAATAGTAAAATCTATTCCATGTCCTTTTAAAGTACCTGCATTATAATTTACAAATGGCCAGCCGTAAGTTGGATTAAATGGCAGATTCACTAGAATATCATTTGTTTTTTTATAGTATAAATCGACACTTCCTCGTAAACGATTGTTGAAAAAACCATAATCTATACCGTAATTTGTTGTTGTCGTTGTTTCCCATCTAATTTCTGGATTTTCAGGGACACTGATAGATCCAATAGGCAATTGCGTATTAAAATCGACAGATCCAATACTGATTACAGGACTTTGGCTTCCAAAACCACCGGCAGGAGAGATTGCTGCTTTACCGTAAGTAGCTCTAAATGCTAAAGTGCTCAGCCAGCTAACATCTCTTAAAAAAAACTCTTTATTAATATCCCATTTTGCTCCTGCAGACCATAGCGGGACAGCTCTATTTTTTTTAGAAGCCCCTAATAGATTGGTGTCATCAAAACGAACACTTCCTGAAATATGGTAACGGTTCATAAAATCATACGAGCCTAATCCATAGTACGATAAATAGCGGTTTCTTGATTTATTAACACTAGTATCAGCAGTCCCAATAATACTTTGCCATCCGTAAACAGTATTATAATAAACCGTAGGATTTACAGCTTGTCCCGAGTTTGTGTCAGTATTATAACCATAGTATCTTTGGCTGGAACCTTCTCTGCGTTCTTCTCTGATTTCTGTACCTGCTAAAAAGTGTAAACTGTTATCTTCGTTAAAATTCTTATTGATATTCATCTGAAAACGCATGCTCTGAGTGTCGTTGCTAGTATTCGTATTAGATAAATAAGATCCAAGAGGTATACCATACACTAACTTTCCAGCGGAATTAACAGATGTCGCCTGATTGATCATGTTTCGGGTATAATAGCTATCCAACTCACTTAAAGATTTGGTTTTATTTGTGATAGAAGTATACATTCCCGATGCTTCAAAATTTAACCAATTTGTAACTGTAGCTGTTAAACTTGCATTTAATCTTAAATTAGCTCCTTTTGTTATTACATTAGAATAATTCAGTTCATCTAAATAATTGTAAGACCATGGTAAATATCCTTTTGCCTCAAATCCTTGTGAAACTTCTGGTCTAAAAAGAAAATAACGATCAATTCCATTTCCATTTTCATCGGCAATCATATCGTACGGACGTAAAGCTGTAGCAGATACATTTGATAAGGCTTCATTTGCAACAGTATTGGTTTGGTATGTTGTTGGAACGTAATTGATTCCCGTATTCAGTTTTAAGAAACTTTTAAGCTGAAAGGAGTTGTTTAATGTGATATTATACGATTTAGAATCATTTCCCTGCATTGCCGCATTGTCTTTATTATAACCTAAAGACAAATAGTAGGTGCTTTTTTCGTTTCCGCCATTTATAGATAAATCATACTGGGTGGTAAATGAATTTCTTAATAAGTATCTGTCTATCTGATCCAAATTATTATTTTGTCCTAACTGGTTTAGCAGAAGATCTCTTTGAGATAAAGAAATTTCGCCTCTTTTTTGTCTAAACATTATTTCCTGCGCTGCGCTTGGATTAAGAGCCTGCCAGTTCGAAATATTATCAGCAGCGAAACCGCCGTTAACAAGATCTTTTTCATAATCAATATATTGAGCTGAATTCATGACACGCAGTTTTCCCAAATCAATTTTTTCACCTACCGTTGTAGTGGTGTTAAAATTTATAACTGGTTCCCCTTTTCTGCCTTTTTTGGTTGTAATTACAATGACACCGTTGGCGGCCGCAGAACCCCAGATCGAACTCGCAGCAGCGTCTTTTAAAACCGAAATGCTTTCTACATCATCTGGATTAAGATAACTTAAAATAGAAGATCCCGGAACACCTCTTTTAGAGAAAGCAAAATCTTCTCTCGATTGCGGAAAACCATCAATTACGATTAACGGCTGTCCTGTTCCTCCATAATTATTAGTTCCTCTCACGCTGATAGTACCTGTTCTTGGATCTACATTTACACCGGCAATTTTTCCTTCCAGCCTTGATTGAATATCTACTGTAGGCACTTCTGCCAATTCTTTAGCAGTTATTAACCCGATAGATCCGGTTACTCTTTCTTTTGGAATTTCGGTATATCCGTTAGAAACGGTAATCTCTACACTGTGAAGTTCCATTACATCTGCAGCAAGCACGGCATCTATTACTCTCTTATTATTTACTGGAATGGTTACCGTTTTAAAACCCAACGAACTAAAAACGATAGTATCATTTGGAGCGACTCTCATGCGATAATCACCTTCTTTTCTGGTAATGTCCCAAGTTTGTTTTCCTTTCAAGACAACATTTACTCCAATAAGCGGCGCGCCTTTTTTATCGGTCACTTTCCCTGTTAATTCATACTCCAGCTGTTCGGGTCTTTTTTTAGCTCTCTTTACAATAACTTGTTTATCGATAATATCATAAGTAAGATTATTGTTTTTGAAAGCATTGTTTAAAATTTCCTCTAAAGTTGCCTCTTTGTCCAATGTAATTGTAGTGGCAGAATTAAGTACATCATCATTATAGAAAAAGACATAGTTCGCCTGTTTTTCTAAAGTAGAAAATACCTCCGTGAGCGGTGCGTTCTTGAAACGAACATGTATTTTATTTTGCCCTGAAGAAGGGTTCGCATATAAACTACACATACTTATCCAGATAAATGCAGTAAGAGATCTCATAAGCAGCAGATATAGGTAATAGTGGTATCGTTCAGAAAATAATTTTTCTGAATTATGTTTTTTATTCATAATTTTGTTTTGGATTAAGATGCAGTCAACTCACGTTGACTACTGTTCTACAACTGCCAAAAGATGCGCCAACATCTTTTGGTTTTTTTTTGGTTAGTTTTTACAAATAAGGGTTGATATGTTTACTTTTGGTCTTTTATCATAGGCTTTGGTGGTTTTTAGAATTGATTTTTTTATTTAATTGTAATAGTTCTCTGGTTTGCGTTTACAGTGCAGTTGTTATTGGTAATACTGGACAAAGCAGCGGCCAGCGAATTCAGGTTTTCATTTAAGGCAAAAGATCCTGAGTAGCTGGTTTCTAAATTCAAGTTTGAACCTTTAATAAATTCAATTTTATAATATTTTGAGAGCTTGTTTAAAATAGTTCCTAATGACTGGCTTTTGAAGGTAAAATAACCTTCTCTCCACGACAATATAGAGGCAACATCTTTTCTTTCTACTTTAAGCTGTTTTTTATCTTTATTGATCGTTGCAATCATTCCTGGAGTTAAATCTTCCTGAATTTCCTGATTGCTTAAAATTCCTTTTTTAGCATAAGTAATTCTTACTTTTCCCTCTAATAAAGCAGTTTGAACGTTTTTATCTTCAGGATAAGAACTTACATTAAATACAGTTCCAAGTACGCGTACATTACATTCTTTTGTTTTTACAAAGAAAGGTTTGGTTTTATCATGCGCTACGGCAAAAGCGGCTTCTCCTGTTAAATAAACTTCACGGATAGACCCGTCAAATTGAGTCGGATAGATCAGGGAAGAGCCAGAATTCAGCCATACTCTTGTTCCGTCTGTTAATACAATCTGTGTTCTTTTTCCATAAGGAACACGCACAGTATTAAAGGCAGCCACGCTTGAATTTGTGTTTATAGCTTGTTTTCCAACCGTAACTTTTTTTCCATTTTTACCATAACTGATAACCGCACTATCTTGCACCGCGATAGTTTGTTTGTCTTGTAAAACAAGCGAGATTTCTTCTAAATCAATATTAGAATCAGTCGAAGTATTACTTGCGGCAAATTGCTCTAATGCTGTTTGCGGTTTACTGCCTACAGTATTATTCCGATTGATAAATACAGATAGAGAGACTAATAAAGCAACACTTGCAGCGACAGAATAGGCGAGAAGTCTTTTTTTCTTCCTGCGCTTAGATTCTTCTTCGGCTAGTTCGATTAGTCCAAGACGAATTTGATTCTTTAAAGAATCTTTTTCATCGTTCGATATTTTGTTAAAATTAATTTGCAAGGCGATGTTTTTATGGGGTATATATTTACTAAGAGAACAACTCTTTTAAAACATAGACAAAAAAAATAACCTTTTTTTAAAGTTTTTTTCGAAGTTCTTTCAAGCATCTGTAAATCAGTGTTCTACAGGACTCTATGGAAATGTCTAAAATAGAAGCAATTTCCTCGTAAGGTTTGTCTTCATTAAATCTGTAGAATAAAGCTTTGCGCTGCTTTTCGGTTAGTTCCTGCATCGCAAATGCTAATTTTGAATTAAGAGCAGTATTACTTTCTTCTTCAATTAAAGTATCTTCAAAAGAGAGTTCTTTTAAAATAACTGAATCATAATCAGAGGTGATAGAAAATATTTTTTTAGAAGCTTTGTGCTTTTTTAAAACATTACGCTGTGTGATTTTAAACAAATACGATTTTACATTTACATTTTGAGCAAGTCCAGTGCGGTATTTATAAATGTCTAAAAAAACATCATGAATAGCATCTTTAGCAATCGAAGTTTCATTAGTATATTGTGAAGCAAAAGTAAGTAAAACATCAGCGTAGATATCATACAGCTTTTCAAAGGCGGTAATGTCACCTTTTTTAATCTGCTGCCATAAAAAAATATCTTCTGAAGTGTTCTTCATCGAAGGAATATGATTGCTTGTGTTTAACAGCAAATCTAAAACTTTTATCGCTAATACAGTTAGATTTTAAAATATTTCATAATGTTTTGTATTAATTGATGAAAATAATAGCGATTTTTTTGTTAAATTTGATTTTTTTTTTTTTTTTTTTGATGTTTTTATATTTCAGTGAATTTCATTTCAGATGTTCTCTAATGTGATGGCACAATTGTGAAATTATCCATTTTTGCATTAGTACAATAGATTATACAAATACTATATCAACAGCAAGATTTCCGTCAAGTGGAGAAATCAATTAAAGGTCAAAAAGTGTCTAAAATAACAAGAGTATCTAACAGCCTGTAATTTTCCATCCAGTAAAAGCTTAAAATTTTCAGGGCAGATTCGGTCCATTTAGGCACAAAAACCAGAGTTTCGAAAATCTGTGCGCCATTGATTAAAAAGTAGATAAGTGTGGTGATGCAGAGCCATATTTCAGCTCTGGTCAGTTAATTGCAGTAAGACCTTCTATATTATTTTTTGTTTAAATTATCTTTTGTTTCCTCCATTATGGCTGTGGCTTTGATAAAATAGCTTTCTATAGTTTCTATTTGTTCTTCTGAAAAAATGGCAAGCAATGCCATAGTTTTCTCCTGCAGTTTATCAAAAAACGGCTTAAGCAGCCTCATACTATTTTCGACATTCGGAACAATGATGACTTTTCTTAGGTCTTCCTTGATGAATTGCCTTTCTTAGAGTTTCATTTTTCCAACCGGTCTATTAATCCCGTTACGGCACCTATGCCTAAACCCGAAAGTTTAGAGATTTCTCCCACGGTTATAGATTTATGAAGAATAAGTCCTAAATATATGCGGCCGGCTTCCGAAAGTCCTGCTTTTTTGGTAATTACAGCATGTATAAATGCAGATGCATCAGAATGTTTTCTGCTGGCAGCTTGAAATCGTGTTAGTAAATCAGTACTATTTACTTTGCTCATAAACTAAGTATCTTAGTGAAAAAGATAAATAAATTATTAAAATAACAGTTTAGCTTCTTGAAATTTCTATTTTTTGAAGATACCGGCGCTGTATCTGCTAAATTCTCTCGTAGATTTTGTAACGAGAACACCACGAATGCTTCTGCATGAGCTGCTTTCTCACATAGTATTGATTTAGTGTTAGGTGTTGATAATATCATAAAAAATTATGATATAAAATATTTTAATGAAATAAATAGTTGTCTTTTTTTATCATAAGTCTAGTAATAATTACAATTTGACCCTTTTTCTGATACAAATAGAACCATAGTTTGGCAAGTCTTTATTGTTAATTTGTTCCCTGTCTCTAAGAGTTTTTCAAAGAGGCAAACCAGCTTATTAACTAATACCTAACCAACCAAATTATGAATGAAAAAAAAGGAATGCGATGCATTAAAAAGCGCAGTTACAGTCTTTTTAATACAGGCATTATTATAGCGATGCTATTTTATGCCGGACTGATGTCAGCCCAAAATTCTGATCCAATAAGAATTAAGGGTACTGTTACATCAGAAACAGATGGGCAGCCTCTTTTTGGGGTGAATGTACAGCTTAAAGGAACTGATCGGAGAGCCGTTACAGATGCCGATGGAGGTTTTGCCATCACTGCGAAAATCGGCGATGCAATTCTATTCAGCTATCTGGGATTTGTCAAGCAGGAAGTGAAAATTACAGACGTGCAGATTGCAGTCCAATTGAAAGAGGATTCAAAAGCGCTAAACGAAGTAGTGGTGATCGGGTATGGAAAAGCCAAAAGGAAAGACCTGACAGGAGCCATATCCTCGATTAGCGGCGACGAGCTCCGCAAAACACAACCGGTTACTTTTGACCAGGCGCTTCAGGGAAAAGTTGCCGGTGTGGTGGTGCAGCAGACCTCGGGACAGCCTGGGGGAGGCGTAAACATACAGATCCGAGGCATGTCTTCGTTTGGCAGCAGTTCGCCAATGTATGTAATTGACGGGGTTATCATTGGCCAAAGTTTTGACACCGGCAATGGCACCAATCCACTGGCGACCATAAACCCTTCAGATATTGAATCGATAGATGTCTTGAAAGATGCTTCAGCAACAGCAATTTATGGTTCGCAGGCTACAAATGGCGTAATTGTGATTACGACAAAGAGAGGCAAGGAAGGTGCTGCTAAAATTACTTATGAGGTTTCAACGGGATTTCAAGAGCTTATCAAGCAGTATCCGACTATGAATTTAAGGGAGTATGCCACATTTATCAATCAGAGGGCAGCAGTATGGGGTTTTGATGAGAGGCCTGAATTTGCCAATCCGAATTATTTAGGTGAGGGCACCAACTGGCAAGAAGAATTGTTTCGTAAAGCTCCTGTCACAAATCATGTGCTTACTTTAAGCGGCGGTTCTGAAAAAACGCAGTATCTGCTTTCAGGATCGTATTTTAATCAGGAAGGGATAGCTTTGGGATCTGAATTTACCAGAGCATCAGTGCGTTTGAACTTGGATAATAAGACAACGAGCTGGCTTAAGTTAGGCACTAGCCTACAGCTGACTCACATTGATGAGAATGTGAATTCTACCGGATCAAATGTTATTCAGGAAGCACTAAGCCAGACACCGGATATTCCCGTGAGAAATGCCGATGGAAGCTTTGCAGGGGAAGAAAGCAGCGAAGGATGGATTGCAAAGCGTGTAAATCCTTACGCATTGGCGCTTATCAATAAAAATAATCCAAAGAGAAATCAGTTTTTTGGCAATTTTTATTTAGACATCGCTTTCACTAAAGATTTTTCTTTCCGTAATGAGGTTTCAGGCAATTTTCTGTATAAAACAGAAGACAGGTTTAGCCCGACCTATAAATTCGGGCTAGCCGAAAAAGTGACCAATGAAGCTTTTTACGCTTACAGCCAGGACTATTTTACCACATTTAGAAGTTTCTTCACCTATTCG
This sequence comes from Flavobacterium sp. SORGH_AS_0622, assembly GCF_030818825.1. NCBI lineage: Bacteria > Pseudomonadati > Bacteroidota > Flavobacteriia > Flavobacteriales > Flavobacteriaceae > Flavobacterium > Flavobacterium sp. SORGH_AS_0622. The sequence continues at coordinate 3,231,271 of NZ_JAUTAX010000001.1, read as the reverse complement.
AAAGTCTTCAATAAAAAATACAATTTTAATGCTCTTTTGGGACATGAGGCACAGCTGACGCAATTTGAAAATGTTTCTGCCGGAAGAAGAAATTTCATTTCTAATAATGTAACCAATATCGGAAGCGGAGATATCACTACTGCTACCAATGGAGGCACGAAAGGAGACAGCTCACTAGAATCGTACTTTGGACGTTTGAATTTTATCTATGATGACAGATATCTCTTTACGGCAAATATCCGTGCTGACGGTTCTTCGAAATTTGCGCCTGATAACCGTTGGGTAACCACATATTCTGGAGCATTTGCATGGAAACTAAACAATGAGAAATTTTTAAAAGGCTCTAAAATAGTCAATGAATTGAAGTTAAGAACAGGTTATGGGCTTACCAACAATCAAAATGTTAGAAACAATGCCTATCTGTCAACCTTAGAATCGGTATCAACAGGGCTTTCTGGTAATGCACAAATGACTACCAATATCGCAAATCCTGAAGTAGAATGGGAAAAGACCAAATACGGAAATATTGGGGTTGATGCAGCTTTGTTTGGATGGAAGCTTAATTTATCTGTCGATGTTTACAACCGTATGACTGATGGGCTATTGATGCAGATTCCTCTTCCATTGTATTCAGGAACTATTGTGGGGTATTCTCCAGGAGCCATCAATGCTCCTTATGTCAATATTGGACAGGTTCGCAACAGAGGTATAGATCTTCATTTGAGTTCAAGAAATATGGAGCACGGAGATTTTACATGGACTACCGATTTTACTTTATCTCATAATAAAAATAAAGTAATGAAATTAAATACTGACGGAGCTTTTCTTCCAGGATATTATGGAGGAGATGTTGTGTCTAGAACTGTAGTAGGCGGTTCAATAGGAGCATTCTACGGTTATAAAGTTGATGGCGTATTTGCTACAGCAGAAGATTTTAAAAACCATGCACTGCCAACCAATACTGACGGAACAGTGCTGCCAATTACTCCTAATTCGGGTGGAGTGTGGTACGGAGACCTTAAATTTAAGGATCTTAACGGAGATGGCGTGATTACTGAAAAAGATCAGACATTTTTAGGATCGCCTGTTCCAGATTTTCAGTTTGGACTTGGCAATACCTTTACTTACAAAGGTTTTGATCTGAATATTTTCTTTACAGCCAACCAGGGAAGCGAGGTCGTAAACGGAATGAGAATCAATGGAGACAATCCTCTTACCAATAACGGTTATTTGAAGTCTTTGAAAGATCACGCTGTATTGGCTTTAATTGATCCTAATGGTTCGGATTCAGACGTGAATAACGTGTATGTAACCAATCCTGAGACTTCAATTGTCGGATTAAAGAACAATGACAGCAACAGAAACAACCGTTTTTCTGATCGATATGTAGAGAATGGCTCTTTTATAAGATGCAGAAACATGACTTTAGGCTATTCTTTTCCAAGTGAGATGATGAAAAAAATACATATAAGCTCGCTTAGGCTGTATGTGAATGTCAACAATCCTTTTTTAATTACCAGCTATACGGGAATGGATCCGGAGGTGGGTTCATGGAATCCTCTGCAGGCAGGAATTGACAATGGTTTCTATCCGCAATCCCGAAGCTTTACATTTGGACTTAATCTGGGATTAACTAACTAAAAAATGAAACAGAACATTATGAAGGCTATTTATAAAAATATCATTCTAAGCCTGCTGGCTTCAGTAGTGCTTGTTGGGTGCCAAGACGATTTTCTTGATCGTCCATCGCAATCAGAGATAAGCACAGAAAATTTTTACCAGACAAAAGAAGAGCTTCGTTTAGCCACAGCGGCATTATACGGCGGCAAAATTTGGGCGCAATGGAATAATACAGCTTACTTGCCTTTAGGAGACATATTAAGCGGTAATCTTATTCTTCAATATCAGGGCTCGGATCTGGTACAGCTCAATACTTTTACCCTTTCAGGATCCAATGCACGATTGACAACGGGCTGGGCGGCACTTTACATTATAGTGGCACATTGCAATACGACTATTAACGCGATTAATGAAAAAACACCTTCAACAGTTTCAGCTACCGATAAAAATGGAGCTATAGCCGAAGCAAAATTCATGCGTGCTATGGCTTACTATCACTTGGCAATGCTTTGGGGTGAAGTGCCTATTATAGAAGATAATACTAAACTGATAAAATCGCCTCTAGTCAATAAAAACAAAATAGAGGATGTGTACAGATTTGTAATCGAGGATTTGACTTTTGCGGCAGAAAACCTGCCTAAAACCGATCAGCCAGGCCGAGTTACATCATGGTCAGCTAAAGGGATGCTAAGCAAGGTCTACCTGACGAGAGCAGGTGTAGGCCAGACTGGAGGAAGCCGCAATCAAGAATTTTTAAATCTGGCGAAGACTTATGCCAAAGATGTTATTGCAAACAGCGGGCTAAGCTTGCTGCCTAGTTATGCAGATCTTTTTAAAACTAAGTTTAACGACAATCAGGAGTCACTTTTTGCACTGCAGTGGTCTGCTACTACCGAATGGATGAACGGAAACCAATTATTGACTTACTCACCTAGCAATGACATTAATCCTCAAAAAGGAGGTGCATGGGGAGCTCCAGGGGTGAGTTACGATTTGTACTTAGCTTATACAGAGCAGGATTCTATCCGACGAAAAGCAAGTTTTATGCTGCCAGGAGACCATTATCCTGAGCTTAATGCCGCGGGAGGCGGTTATACGGCAGCCTCTCCGGGAATGAAAAAGCATATTATTGGTAATGAAGCCGATAATAATTCGCCTGCGATGTCATACTTGGGATCTATTGAACATAATGCCCTTTTAAGACTTGCAGATGTATATCTGGTGTATGCAGAAGCGGTGCTTGGAAATGATGTTTCAACAAGCGATGCCGATGCGCTGCTGTATTTTAATAAGGTAAGAACGCGCGCAGGAGTAGATCCGCTAACGTCAATTAATGAAGACATTATTCTTAAAGAAAGAAGAGTAGAATTTGCCTGTGAGGGACAATACTGGTATGATTTGGTAAGACTCTCGTATTATAATCCTCAAAAAGCAGTGGCGCTTTTGAGCAACCAGCAGAGAGTACTGTTTGATTATGACAAGGATTCGAAAACTGCAACGCCAAACGATCCTATTGGAACGATATCGCCTGCAACCTCTGCTACTTTTACTCTGCAGCTTCCGACAACAGAGGTTGTGGTGAACCCTAAGTTAAATGAACCGTCAGTTCCATACTATAAATAATGACAGTTATGAAAAAAATAATAGACAATAGTTTTACCCGCCTGCTTTTTGCAGGTATGATGCTTGTGGCGGCAATGTTTGTGTCCTGCAACAATGATGAAGATTCCGGTGCTGGACCAGTTATCACAGAGGTGCGCAATTATGCAGCAGCTCCAAATGACACATTGGTGAATAAACTGGTTCCTGGGCAGTGGGTTGTCTTAAAGGGATCTCGTTTAAAAGATGCAGTAAAGATTGCCTTCAATGGTATTGCGGTCGATTTTAATGGAGGTTTGTTTGCCGATAACTATGCAGTTGTACAAGTGCCGGCAGTGATTCCTTTTCCATCTGTTGCTGAAAAAGATTTAAACACCATTCAGCTTGTTACACCAGACGGAAAAGCGATTTTTGATATTGATATTGTGGCTGGACCTCCAGCGCTAGATCACATTTCAAATGAAATTGCGCAACCGGGGGAAGAGGTGGTCGTGTATGGAACAAATTTGTTTCAGATCAGCGAACTCATCTTTGCTGGCGTGTCCGTACAGGAATTTACAGGTTCAGATGAAGGAACTTCAATTACTTTTAAAATGCCTGATTCAGCAGTCAGCGGTCCTTTAAAAATTACTACCGCTTCAGGTGAAATTACAACCTTATTCAATGTGAATGATTTAACTACAGGCATGATCTGCAATTTTGATACTATAGGAAGCATGTCTTGGGGAACTTCAACAAGTGATAATGATCCAGATTTCCTAGGAAATAAAGGCGTATATGCTATTTTAAATCCAGGAGCTTTAAGTGCTGGAAACGGTTCTTGGTGGGAGAACGGACGATGCATTAATATTGAGCAGGCTCAGCATTGGATTCAGCCTAACGATTTGACATTAGACCTTAGCCAGTTTGCCTTAAAATTTGAAATTAACATTGCTGGAACTTGGAAAGGCAGTTCTATTTTTATTGTAAAGGATTATAACTGGACCTATTTGGCAAGATATGAACCTTGGAAAACTACAGGAGGTAAAGGAGTTACTACAGAAGGTAAATGGACTACGGTAACGATTCCTTTAACAGAGTTCCGCACTAAGAAGGATGATAAAGAAGGAACAGGCGATTCAGCAGCAAGTTTAACCGAATTGGTTGGCGGTTCTGGCATAGGCGGCATCAACTTTTTTATTATTAATGATGCCTCGACTCCAGCGCCTGGAGATTTCCGAGCAGCAGTTGATAATATCAGGGTAGTAAAGATTCTTGATAACGCTAGCACTAATTAGTAAAATAAAGATTCTGAACTGCGGAAATTAGCAAGTGGCAGAAGTTCCGCAGTTCAAATCATAATCCTAAAACAATTTAAATGAAGCATAAATTCTTATATCAGATGCTGCTGCTTTTTATGATCAGCGGATCTTCTTTTAGCTGTTCTAAAGGTACAGATGAAGAGCCGTATTTGACTGTTTCGACAGAATCGGTTTCTTTTATGCCTGAGGGAGGCGCATCTGAACCAATTGCAATTGAAGCAAACAGTACATGGAGCATAACAAATTTAGCCTCATCTTGGCTGCAACTAAGTAAATTAAGCGGTGCTCAAGGCACAGACAAGACCACAATTACGGCCTCTGCTAACAACAGCGGAGTTAGCCGTTCGGCTGTGCTGACTGTTACAGCGGATAACGGACAGGCAAGACGCATTACAGTTACACAAACAGGCAATTTATATCCAGGTTATAATTTATCTCCAAAGCCAGATGATGCTGCAGGGATGAGCACAGCGGTTGAATTGGCAGCCAAATTTAAACTGGGATGGAACATTGGGAATACATTTGAAGCACCGGGTGGTGAAACCGGTTGGGGTAGTCCAGTAATCACAGAGGAATATGTAAAAGCTGTAAAGCAATTAGGTTTCTCTGCCATTCGCATACCTTGCGCTTGGAATTTTCATCTTGACAACGAAGCTACCGCACATCTTGATCAGAATTGGGTCAATAGGGTAAAAGAGGTCGTAGGTTATTGTGTGAATAACGACATATATGTTATGCTTAATATTCACTGGGACGGTGGATGGCTGGAAAAAAACATCACTAAAGCAAAGCAGGAGGCTGTCAATGCTAAACAAAAAGCATTATGGGAACAAATCGCTACCGCAATGCGTGATTTTGACGAGCATCTGATGTTTGCCAGCGCTAACGAACCAGATGCCAGGAATGCGGAGGAGGTGGCAGTATTAGCATCGTACCACCAAACGTTTGTTACAGCTGTTCGCTCTACGGGTGGAAGAAACAGTCACCGCGTTCTTATCGTTCAAGGTCCTCAAACAAATCCTGGATTGACATTTGACCTGATGAACACGCTTCCTACAGATCAGGTGCCAAATCGCCTGATGGTTGAGGTGCATAACTATACACCATCACAATTTTGTATCGGAAATAAAGATGAGAGCTGGGGTAAATTGATTTACTACTGGGGTAAAGGCCATCATTCGACCATTGAACCTGACCGTAATGCTACATACGGAGAAGAGGACGAGATAATGGCTGATTACAACAAGATGAAAACCAAATTTATAGATAAAGGAATACCGGTTATAATGGGAGAGTATGGCGCTTACAGACGTAGTGATCCTGCTTATCTTCCTAAAGATTTGGCTATGCATAACGCCTCTGTAGACTATTGGATAAACTTTACAACCAAAGAAGCATTAGCGCGTGGTATTAAACCTTTTTGGTGGGATACAGGTGCAGCTATAGACAGGAGTAATTTTACTGTAAAAGATCAACGTACGATAGATGCTCTTAAAGCAGGGGCTAACTAAAATTTTAAGATAACCGCCTTTCAAAGTTTTTTCAGGATTAGGCATTTATTGGCTATTCCTGAAAAAAAGCAATTTTTTGCTTTTACATTATGAAGCATACTGCCGCATTTCTGGTGCGGCAGCTCTTATCAGTACTAAAATGTTAAGAATTAAAAGCATTGGTTCGGGGTGAGAATAGATTGTAAGGATGATAATAATTTAAACTTTTAAAAAACAAATCAAGATGAAAAAAGCTTACTTATTATGTGTATTGATTTTATCAGTTTTCGTTTCCCAAGCCCAGAGTGTTTGGAAAAATGTTCAGATTGGAGGCGCAGGTTTTGTTACCGGCATTATTCCAAGTAAAACAGATGCCAATTTAAAATACGCCCGTACGGATGTCGGAGGAGCTTATCGTTGGGATTCATCCGGCAACAGATGGATACCTTTGTTGGACTGGACCAGTGTAGACCAGCTGGGTTATCAGGGAGTAGAATCGCTGGCTATTGACCCTCAGAATAATAATGTGGTATATATGCTGGTGGGAACCGATTATTTTAATGGTCAGAAAACAGCGATTTTAAAATCAACCGACAGAGGGGCCAATTTTACTGAAACTATAGTAACCTCACAATTTAAGGCGCATGGAAACGGTATGGGAAGATCTAACGGCGAGCGATTGGCGGTAGACCCTAACAATTCTAATGTGCTTTTTTGCGGAAGCAGACGTGACGGATTGTTTAAAAGTACTAATGGCGGTTCAACTTGGTCTAAGGTATCGTCATTTCCTGTTACAACGACAGCGAATGACAACGGAATCTGTTTTGTAATCTTTGATTCTGCATCAGTTTCTGGAGGCAGCACTCAGACTATTTATGTTGGTGTTTCTAGAACTGGAGCATCCAATCTTTATAAAAGTACAGATGCTGGAAATACTTGGAATGCCGTTTCGGGAGCCACAGTAAATTATATGCCTCAGCGAGCAGTGTTAGATTCTAACAGGGCTTTATTAATCACTTATGCTGATAAGGAAGGGCCTTGGAATCCTTCTTCGGGACAGATTTGGAAGCTTTCTAGCGCAGGGGCTTTAACGAATATTACACCATCATCCTTTTCGGGGCCTTTTGGCGGAATCGATGTTGACCCTTCCAATTCGCAGCGTTTGATTGCCTCATCAATGAATACTTATATGGCGCAGTATACCAATGCACAGGGCAATATAATTTATGCAGATCGCTTCTTTTTAAGTACAGATGGCGGTGCGTCATGGAGAGATTTGGTTGGAAATTCGGGAATCAATGTCTTAGACAATGGCTGTACTTGGATTTCAGGATTTTCAGCATCCATTCACTGGACTGGGGACATCAAATTTAATCCGTTTAATGCCAATAAGGCCAGCGTAATATCTGGAAACGGTATTTTTACCTGTGATGATCTTAATGCATCAAAAACCTCGTGGAAGTTTGATGCTATTGGCCTTGAAGAGAGCGTTCCACTAGGTTTAATCAGCATTCCAGGTGGACCTTTAATGAGCGTCATTGGAGATTATGACGGATTTAAACATACTGATGTTTCGGTATATGCACCACAATATAAGCCTGCAATGGGAACAACATCTGGATTGGCCTATGCATCAGGAAATACCAATAAAATTGTAAGACTTGGAGAGTATATGTACTATTCCAACAATCAAGGAACTGATTGGATAAAAACAACTGCAAACTTAGCAGGACCACGCGGAACGGTGGCACTTTCATATGACGGCGCAACTATTCTACATGTTCCAGAATCTTCCAGCGCTATGTATCGTTCTACCAATAATGGAGCTAGCTGGACAACCGTAACAGGAATTAATTTCAATACGGTTGCCGTATCTGATGCCATTACAAACAATAAATTTTATGCCTACAGCGCAAGTAACGGAGATTTAAAAGTAAGTACAGACGGAGGAGCTTCTTTCAATACGGTTTCGAATGTTGGAGCAGGGGGATCTAGCCTAATTAGAACAGTTCCTGGGTACGCTGGGCATTTGTGGATTGCTAAGAATTATGGCGGACTAATAAGGTCAGTTGATGGCGGAGCTAGTTTTACCGCACCTTCAACAGCGGTAAGCAATGCTTCTGCAGTCGGAATTGGTAAAGCAAAGGCTGGCGCTTCTTATCCAACTATTTATATCTGGGGTACTGTAAGCGGAGTTACGGGAGTTTTCCGTTCTGTAGATCAAGGCAGCAATTGGACTCGCGTTAACGATGATGCACATGAGTATGGAGGCACAGGAAACGGAAACTTCGTAATGGGAGATATGAATATCTATGGACGTGTATATATGAGCACCGTTGGAAGAGGACTTGTTTATGGTGACGATCTTGCTGAAACTGCAGCTTATTACACCATTTCAAATAGAAGCACTGGACTGCTAATAGACGGAATGAGCAGAACCACAAATGGAAGTAACGCAGGGCAATGGAGCTATAGCGGAAGCAGTGCTCAGCAATGGGCTCTAGAGTATAACGGCAGCGAAGTTATGATTAAAAACAGAGCGACTGGATTGTATATAGACGGAATGAGCAGAACAGCAAATCCATCAATCGCTGGACAATGGAGCTATAGTGGAAGTGAAGCGCAGAAATGGATACGAGAAGATGCTGGTTCGGGCTATTTCAAGTTTAAAAACAAAGCGACCGGATTGTACTTGGATGGTTTAGGAAATGCAGCCAACGGAGCAGATTTAAGCCAATGGAGTCTCAGCACAAGCAATAACCAGCAATGGTCTGTAAATGCGGTGTCAGGTACAACCTTGAGGCTGAGTGCAAATACAGAAAATTTGCAAGAGCAAAAATTTACTGTAATCTGTTCTCCAAATCCATTTACAAGCAGTTTTAAAATTGAAATAAATGATTATACGGAACCGATAAGTGTGAGAATTTTTGATATGAATGGAAAAAATGTTGAGTCTGTGCAGGTTTCAGAATCAAGCCAACTCTCAATGGGAAGCGCACTTCAGTCGGGATTGTATATCGTAAATGTTGAAGGAACTGGAGGCAATCTTCTCCAATCATTTAAAATGATTAAAAAAAACAGATAGATTAAATTGACAGAAGTCCTAACAGTAGAATAACCTCTGTTAGGACTTTCATATAGAGATTATGTACCTGTATCAGCACATTCTGCTGTAACTTAGAAAGCCAATAATTTTTATCATAAAAGCCAAAAAGAAAAAATCAAAAACACGTTAGCTCCGGGCTAACAAAAAATAAAAATCAAAATGTATAAAAAGAATAAAAGAAATCAATTATTTACAGCTTTATGTATCCTATGTGCCAGTTTTCTGCAGGCACAGCAAAAATACCAGTCACCGGTTACAGAGAACACTGAAAAGGTCGCTTCGGGAAAATTTAAACCAACTTGGGAGTCTCTCCAGCAGTATAAAACCCCTGAATGGTTTCGCAATGCCAAGTTTGGAATTTGGGCGCATTGGGGACCGCAATGTCAGCCAGAGCAGGGAGATTGGTATGGCCGATTTATGTATGATGAAGGCGGAGCGCAGTACAAATGGCATGTAGAACATTACGGGCACCCATCTAAAGCAGGGTTTAAAGAGGTTATTAAGGATTGGAAAGCTGAGAACTGGGATCCTGAAAAAATTGTGGCACTTTATAAACGAGTAGGAGCACAGTATTTTTTTGCTATGGCCAACCATCACGATAATTTGGATTTATGGAACAGCAAATACCAAGGGTGGAATTCTACAAAAGTTGGTCCTAAAAAAGATATTATTTCTGGCTGGGCTGCGGCGGCTAAAAAACAAGGATTGCCATTTGGATTAAGCGTTCATGCGGCTCATGCCTGGACTTGGTTTGAAACTTCGCAACGCTCAGACAAAAAAGGACCTTATGCAGGAATTCCTTATGATGGAAAACTTACTAAAAAAGATGGTGTTGGCACTTGGTGGGAAGGGCTGGATCCGCAGGAGTTGTATGCACAAAACCATCCTCTAAGCGCTGGAAGTGCTGAGAGTATTACCTCTTTGTGGGGGCAATGGAGTTGGGATAACGGAGCCTCTATTCCTTCTGTAGCATATTGTGAGAATTTTTATAACCGCACTATGGATTTAATCAATACCTACAAACCAGACCTTCTTTATTTTGACGATACAGGACTTCCGCTTTATCCGGTAAGTGACGCAGGATTGAAAATAGCAGCTCATTATTACAATACCAACATGGCAACCCATGATAATAAACTCGAAGCAGTTCTATTTGGTAAAGTACTGACTCCAGAACAGAAAAAATGCATGGTTTGGGACGTAGAAAGAGGAGTGCCTGACCAGATTCAAAACGAAGCTTGGCAGACTTGTACCTGTATTGGCGATTGGCATTACAGCAGGGCAATTTATGATGGAAATGGATATAAATCAGCTAAAACGGTTATTCAGATGCTTATTGATATTGTCAGTAAAAACGGAAACCTATTGCTAAACATACCTGTACGCGGAGATGGTTCTATCGATGATAAAGAAATCGCAATTCTTGAAGATATAGCCAAATGGATGGATGTAAATAAAGAGAGTATTTTTGATACCCGTCCTTGGAAAGTTTTTGGCGAAGGACCAATTGCAGACACAAGCAACCCTATAAAAGATGCAGGTTTTAACGAAGGCAAAACCAGCTTATCGCAGAAAGACATTCGTTTCAACCAGAAAAATAATCTGCTTTATGTTTCAGTAATGGGAGCGCCTTCAGAAGATGTTGCGGTAAAATCTCTTGGAAAAACAAAAGAAAACAGAAAGATAAAAAGCATTAAACTGCTAGGAAGCACTGAAAAGGTAACATGGAAGCAAGATAATAATTCGCTGGTGATAGCAAAACCAAAATTTATTCCAAACAATATAGCAGTAGTCTATAAGGTACAGTATGCAGATGCTGCCAAAAGTAATTAGTAGTAAATTGTCAAGCATTAAGGAACAGATAAGTGCTAAAAAGCAATCGTTCAAACTCATCGATATGATAAAAAAGATCTTTCTCATTGCCGTGTTTTTTGCGGTTAACTTTGCAGATGCTCAGCAGGTAAATGACTGGGAGAATCCCGCTGTTAATGGCATCAATAAGGAAAAACCTCATGCGTACGGTTTTCTTGCTGAAGAGAAAAAAAAAAATCCAATGCTTCTGTCTCTTAATGGGATATGGAAATTTAACTGGTCGGCCAATCCGCAGTCTCGACCAGCTGACTTTTACAGCAAAGATTTTTCTACTGATGCTTGGACTACTATTTTAGTGCCTGGCAGCTGGGAATTGCAAGGATTTGGAACCCCTATTTACACCAATGTGGCCTATCCCTTTAAAAGAGATATCCCAATAGTAAGCGGTGAGCCCGATGAGAGTTTTACGGCCTTTAAAGAAAGAAATCCCATTGGCAGCTATACTACCAGCTTCAAGATTCCCGAGAACTGGAGTAATAAACAGATATTTATTAATTTCGGAGGAGTACAATCGGCAATGTATCTTTGGATAAACGGGCATAAAGTTGGCTATAGCGAAAATTCCATGTCACCTGCCGAGTTTGACATTACGCCTTATATTGAAAAAGGAGAAAATAAACTGGCCGTAGAGGTATACAAATACTGTGATGGCAGTTATATGGAAGATCAGGATATCTGGCGTTTGGGCGGGATATTCAGAGATGTCGATCTGATTGCACGACCTAAGACCTTTATCGGAGACTATTTTGTAAAAGCAATTCCAGATAAATCATATTCAAAAGCAGAAGTTGCCATCGATGTCCGTTTGGATAACAGACACACAGAGAATACTTCAGGCTTGAAAGTTGAGGCTACTATAAGCGGATATTCAAAATCAGGAGATTATGTAGAGAAACGGTTTCAGGCAAAAGCCCCTGCTTCATCATCCGATAAAGGAATCTTTACGTTGAGCACCACATTAGATAATCCGAAACTTTGGTCAGCAGAAACTCCCGATTTGTACAAGCTTGTTCTGCAGCTTAAAAATAAAAAAAATGAGATTGTAGACAGAGCCGAATGCTATTTTGGCGTTCGAAGCATTGAAGTGCGTGAAGACGTATTTTACATCAATGGCAAAGCGGTGAAATTGAAAGGCATTAACCGCCATGAAATGCATCCGCGTACGGGAAAATCTATCAGCCGACAAGTCATGGTGAAAGACATGGAACTGATGAAGCAGGCCAATATCAATATGATACGCACAAGCCATTATCCAGATGATCCGCTGTTTTATGAGCTTTGCGACAAATACGGTTTTTATGTAATGGACGAGGCGAATCAGGAATCCCATGCTTTCGGTCTAGGGAATAAAGAGCTGGGTGAAGATCCTCTCTGGAAAACTTCCCATTTAGAACGTGCAGTATCGCTTGTTGAAAGAGACAAAAATCATGCTTGCGTTATCTTCTGGTCATTGGGAAATGAAGGCGGTAAAGGAGAAAATATGAAAGCAATGTCAGATACCATTCGCAAACTCGATAAGACACGTCTGGTTTTTTCGGATACCCACAGGGAAATATCAGATCTCTATGATGATAGTTATCTGCATCCTGAAGATTTTAAGAAATTGGGCGAAAAGATAAAAGACAAACCGGTAATTATGCGCGAGTATGCTCATGTTATGGGAAATTCAGGCGGTAATTTGCAGGAATACTGGGATGTAATTTATGCAGATCCAAGCCTATGCGGTGCTGCAATCTGGGAATGGGACGAACACGGACTGCCAAAAGCGAAAGATGGTTCTCCGTTTGAACTTACCCAGCACCCTGACGATTATACTTTAAAAGATAGCGAATTTTGGGCGTATGGCGGAGATTTTGGTGACAAGCCCAACGATGGCAATTTTGTCATGAGAGGACTTGTTTCTTCTGATCGAAAACCATATCCCCATTATTATGAGGTGCAGAAAGTCTATCAGCCTGTCGTTTTCGAAATGCAGGATGAAAAGAAAACAAGCATTAAAGTCACGAATCGTTTTGATTTTCTGCCGCTTCAAAATTTCGATATTGAATATGAATATGTTTGCGAAGGAAAATCTTTGCAGAAAGGTATTCTGAACGTAGGTTCTGTTTTGCCAGGCGCTTCTGCTGTCGTTGATCTTCCATATCTTCAGAACGAACAGAAAACCTGTTCTGAAATCTGCCTTAATATTTATGTGAGGCTTAAAGAAGCTGCACTTTGGGCAGAAACAGGCTATTGCATCGCCCGCGAGCAGTTTATAATAAAACCTTATGAGTGGAAAAAAGGCATTTCTGGAGCAAAGGCTGTAAAAGTAAAGGAAACACCTGCTGCGATTGAGCTTAAAACAGATGACATGAATTTTGTTTTCAATAAAACCAATGGTAATTTGACAAGCTGGAAGATTAAAGATCAGGAGCTTTTAATAGGACCTTTGGAGCCTTATTTCTGGAAACCGCCAAATGATAACCAAAAGCAGAGCGGCTATTCAAAAGAATTTTCAAAATGGAAAAACGCGACGGCCAATAGAGTGGTTAAAAAAGTTTCTGTAACCAGACAAGACACCTTAATTACGGTAAAGTTTGATATCAATTTTCCCCGTATTGGAGCCAATTATGCATTAGAATATCAGCTAAATGGAAATGGAAAATTAGGCACAAAAGCTTTTTACATGCCATTAAACGATACTATCGGACAAATTCCTAAATTTGGAATGAGACTGCGCATTCCTAAAAATTATAATGCTTTAGATTGGTATGGCCGAGGTCCTTACGAGAATTATCCAGACCGAAAAACAGCTTCTTTATTAGGGGCATATCACAAAGAGCTAGAACATTTTATTGTTCCGTATCCAGCTCCGCAAGATAATGCAAACCGCAGTGATGTGCGTTGGTTTTCTCTTGAATCGCCAAACGGAAACAGTATTAAAGTAACGGGATTGCAGCCGCTGAATTTCCGTGCTTGGCCTTATACAGAAGAAGATTTGGAAAATGCCAGACATGATTATCAGCTGGCCAGACGCGATTTTATTAACCTTAATATTGATCTAAATATTCATGGTGTTGGAGGCGATGATTCGTGGGGTGCAAAAACAATGGAAAAATATACCAATTCTGGCAATAAGCCGTATGAATTTGGATTTACTTTAGAATATCATCAAAAGCAGTAGCGTCTTGCCGCATTATTTCAGAACAGCATAAAATCAAATAACGAAAATGAATAATCTAATTCCGCATCACATACATTATCTAAAGAAGAGCATGCTTCTTTTATGCATGCTGCTTCTAAATTTTTTATCTCTGCATGCACAGGAAAACTTAAAAAGAAAACAGCTTTTTGACAATGATTGGAGATTTTTTTTAGGAGAGGAAACTAAAGCGTCATCCGATAATTTCAATGATAAAGACTGGCGACACCTTGATCTGCCCCATGACTGGAGCATTGAAGGCAAAGTTCATCCAAAGAATGCAACTGGTGCAGGAGGAGGATACTTTCCGGCGGGAGTCGCTTGGTACAGAAAGACTTTTACAGTGCCTGATAACTGGAAGACCAAAAAAACAGGGATTTATTTTGAAGGGGTTTATATGAATTCCGAAGTTTTTATTAATGGCAAATCGCTTGGGGTTTATCCGTACGGATATTCCTCTTTCAGCTACGATCTTTCTCCGTATCTTAAATATGGAGAACAGAATGTGATTGCTGTGCGTGTAGACAATTCACAGCAGATGAACAGCCGTTGGTATAGCGGATCGGGAATCTATAGACATGTCTGGCTGATTCAGACCAATCAAGTTCATATAGCGCAATGGGGAACAGGAATCAGCACTTTAGAGATTTCTGCCAAAAAAGCAACAGTTCGTGTGGAAACAAAACTGATGAATGAAACCGAATCGTTACAGGAAATTACTGTTACAGCATTAATCCAAAATCCGAATTCCAATACTGCAGGACGTAATCAAACAAAAGTGGTGCTTTCTCCAAAGAGTGAAAAAGTCGTGATCCAGCTTATAAAAGTAAGCAATCCGGCACTTTGGAGTCCGCAACAGCCTTCCTTATATAAAGCTTTAATACAGGTTTCAAAACAAAAGGAAATGTTAGACGAGAGCACGACAAATTTTGGCATTCGCTCTCTTGCGTTTACGGCAGAAAACGGATTTCAGCTCAACGGAAAAACAATTAAGCTCAACGGAGGATGCGTGCATCACGACAACGGTTCTCTGGGTGCCGCTGCTTTTGACCGAGCAGAACAGCGCAAAGTGGAGCTTTTAAAAGCCAGCGGTTTCAATGCTGTAAGAACTTCTCATAATCCACCTTCAGAAGCCTTTTTAGATGCCTGCGACCGATTAGGTCTGTTGGTTATGGACGAATCTTTTGACTGTTGGAAAGTAGGGAAAAATAAATATGATTATTCAAATTATTTCAATGCCTGGTGGAATCGTGATTTGCAAGCCATGGTATTGCGCGACCGCAATCATTCCTGCATTTTTATGTGGAGCATTGGAAATGAAATACCTGAAAGAGAAGATCCAGATGCGGTGAATACGGCCAAAATGCTTTCTGAAGAAATAAAGAAAATCGATACAAGCCGTCCGATAACATCGGCTATTGTTAATGGCGGTAAAAATTGGGATATATTCGATCCTTTGATGGCTCAGCATGATGTTGCGGGATACAACTACAACTTAGACAAAGCGCCGCAAGACCATATAAGAGTACCCTCTCGAATTATAGTCCAAACAGAATCGTATCCTAAAGATGCTTTTAAAAACTGGGAATTAGTACAGAAAAACAATTACATCATTGGAGATTTTGTATGGACAGCCATGGATTATCTGGGAGAATCGGGAATAGGGCGTAACTATTATTCAGGAGAAGTGCCTGGAGAACATTGGGAGAATGATTTTTTTCCATGGCATGGCGCTTACTGCGGAGATATAGATCTTCTAGGTTGGAGAAAACCTATTGCACATTATAGAAGCATGCTGTATAACGAAAAAGAAAAACTCTATATGGCAGTTCGAGAACCTGCACCAGAACCCCTGGAAATTAAACAGACGTGGTGGTCGGTATATCCTACGTGGGAAAGCTGGACATGGCCTGAATATATGGGGAAAAATGTTGAGGTCGAAGTATATTCCAAATATCCAAAAGTTCAGCTGTATCTTAATGACCAGTTTTTAGGAGAGAAGGAAACAGGAGAGCAGCAACAATTTAAAGCTGTTTTTATCGTACCTTACTCGCCGGGAATTTTAAAAGCAGTTGGCGCAGCAAATGGCAAAGAACAGGAGTCCGTTACGCTGAAAACAGCAGGCGAGGCGGTGCAGATTAAATTGGCAGCCGACAGAAAAGAGATGAAAGCCGACGGACAAGATTTAACTTATATTGCAGTTGAACTAAGGGATCAAGAAGGAGTTTTGAATCCTAATGCAGACGGACGCCTTACTTTTAAAATTGAAGGACCTGGAACTATCCAAGCAGTCGATAACGCGAATCTAAAGGATTTTGAACCCTATCAATCTCTTACTAGAAAAGCTTGGCACGGAAGGGCTCTGGCAATTGTGAGAAGTAGTCATCAAAAAGGAGAAATCAAAGTAACGGTTTCTGGAGATGGATTACAAGCGCAGACCATTACTATTACATCAAATTAAACCCGTTGGGTGAAACTTTTTTAACACATAGAAACATAGCTTTTAGGAGTACACATAGCACTATGTGTTAAAGCTTGCTTTTTCTATAATCTTAAGCAGAAGCAATAAAAAACTATGTTTCTATGTGTTTAAATTAAGTTTTATTCCATTTCAATAATTAAAAGAATATGACATTAGCAGCGAGGCAAAGCCTTTTTTTAATCCTTTTTTTATGTTCATTCTGTATAGATGCTCAGAAGATTAGTTCTCCTGACGGACGCATGCAAGTTATTTTAAACTTGCCAGATAAAAATAAGCCTGACGGTGTTTCTTATAAAGTTTTATACCAAAGTGACAAGACCCTTTCTGAAGTGGTACGCGAATCAAAATTAGGCATAACACGAAAAGATCAGCAGTTTGTGGGGAATCTTTTATCAGTTGGACAATCTGAATCTGTTTCGGTGAAAGATACGTACGACATGATTTGCGGCAAGCGCAAGCATTGCGAAAATACAGCGATCGAAAAAACATTTCATTTTAAAAACACGAACAATCAGACTTTAGATATCATTTTCAGGGTTTATAACAACGGAGTAGCCTTTCGTTATGTATTTCCTGATGCTTCCGATTCTAAACTTAGCATTAATGGAGAAGCTACGACCTATGTCCTGCCGAAAAAAGCAGACCGATGGATGCAGCCATACGATCCTTCTTACGAAAGATTTTTCCCTTATAACACAGGAGGCGAAACAGCTACGGATAAAGTACAGCAATATGGCTTTCCAGCATTGTATAAACTTCAAGACCAACCAGTGTGGGCATTGATTTCTGAAGCTGATATTAGCGAGGATAACTGCGCCGCCAGATTAACCAGAACTTCTAATACTGATGAATATCAAATTGCATATCCTTCTGCGGCGCAATCAAAACAGCCATGGCACTCCCAATGGCATACTATAATAATTGGCAAACTTTCAGATATTGTAGAGTCTACTCTTATTACAGATGTAAGTACGCCTAGCCAGGTGAAAGACACCCAATGGATTAAGCCCGGCGCCGTTTCATGGATCTACTGGGCCAACAACCGTGGCTCTAAAGATTACAAGATTGTAACCGATTATATTGATTTGGCTGTTGAAATGAACTGGCCATACGTGCTTATTGACTGGGAGTGGGATGTAATGACAAATGGCGGTAACATCATTGATGCGGTAAATTATGCCAAAAGCAAATCGGTAAAACCTATGATATGGTACAATTCCGGCACAAGCTGGATGGAACCTACTCCAAACGATCGATTACAAACGGCTGAAAAAAGAGCCAAGGAATTTTCGTGGCTAAATAAAATTGGCGTGTATGGCATAAAAGTCGATTTTTTTGCGGGCGACCAGCAAGATATGATGCAATATTATATTGGCATATTAAAAGATGCGGCTAAATATCATTTAATGGTGAATTTTCATGGAGCTACTGTTCCTCGAGGTTGGGCTAGAACTTATCCCAACTTGATGTCAACCGAAGCTGTTTATGGAGCAGAATGGTACAACAATACGGCTGAACTTACAGATAAAGCAGCTGTTCACAATACCACACTCCCTTTTACTCGAAATGTAGTAGGCTCGATGGATTATACTCCGGTTACTTTTTCAAATTCCCAGCATCCCCATATTACTTCCTATGCTCATGAACTGGCTTTGGCTGTTGTTTTTGAGTCTGGCCTGCAGCATTTTGCCGATAAACCATCAGCCTACAGATCGCTTCCTGAACCAGCCAAAGAATTTCTTAAAAAAGTGCCTGTAAGTTGGGATGATACGCAATTAATTGACGGCTTTCCGGGAGAAAAAGTAATTATGGTCCGAAAAAAGGCAGATAAATGGTATCTTGGAGGTTTAAACGGTAAAGATCAGGCTCAGACTTTAACAATAAACTTCGATTTCCTTGATAAAGGGACTTATAATTTTGAGCTGATAAAAGATGGCAAAGACGATAAATCTTTTTCTTCTGAAACAATAAAAGTTAAAAAAGGCAGCGTATTAAAAATTGAGTGCCTGCCAAGAGGAGGATTTACAGGCTTTATAAAATAGTTAGAATATATAATTTAAAATGAAAGGTATTTTGAAAACAAAAAGAATTAGAACCGCATTGCTTATTATGCTTATGGTAGCAGGTAAAACATTTGGGCAAAGTAAAACCATTAACCTGTGGGATAAGAAAGTGCCTGGGGCTATAGCTAATGCCGATTATAAAGAAACCAATTCAGACGATAGCTGGATGCAGCGTGTTTCGAATCCGAGATTAGATGTGTATCCTGCTCCTGCTGAAAAAGCAACGGGTACTGCCGTTATTATCTGTCCTGGCGGAGGTTATTCCGGAATGGCTATCGGTCATGAGGGAAAACAGGTTGCACAATGGCTCAATAGTCTTGGCATTACGGCATTTGTATTAAAATATCGATTGCCAGATGCTGCTATAATGACCGATAAATCTGTTGGCCCTATGCAAGATGGACAGCGTGCCATCCGTTTGGTTAGAAGCAGAGCCAAAGAGTGGGGAATCGATCCTAAAAAAATCGGCATTATGGGTTTTTCTGCAGGTGGGCATTTGGCTTCTACTCTTTCAACGCATTTTAATGCAAAAGTATATGAGAGTGCAGATGCAACTAGTGCGCGTCCAGATTTTTCACTGTTAATATATCCTGTAATATCAATGCGTGAAGAGATAACCCATATGGGATCGAGAATTAATCTTTTGGGCGAAAAACCATCAGCTGAGCAGGTTAATAATTTTTCAAATGAACTGCAAGTCAATAGTGAAACTCCGACAGCATTTTTAGTCCATTCCATGGATGATGGTGCTGTACCAGTAGAAAACAGTATACAATATGCCTTAGCTTTAAAGAAAAATAAGATTCCTTGCGAGTTTCATATATACGAAAAAGGAGGACACGGCTATGGACTAGGCAAATCTGGCAGCACAGAGTCAGATTGGAGTCTGGCATGCGGCAGATGGCTCAAAGCAAAAGGCTTAATCAATTAAAAGAACCTAACCTGTTGGGTGTAATTGTTTTAAATACATAGAAACATAGATTTATATGTTTTTTAAGGTCTCCAAAAGAGAATTTTATTCTTTCACATAGCTGCTATGTGCATTTAAACTAGTGAAACGCTTCTTAAAGCTTTCTGAATCTATTTTTCTATGTGTTAAAATTGAATTTGGAGCAATTACATCAAACAGGTAAGAACCTATATTTAATTTCACTGCTGCTATCTGTTTTTGGAAGCAGATCTTTTTGAAAAACCATATCAATCATCTTTATATTGTCTAAAATATTGATTAGTACAACAATTATTGCCCTTTTTTAATACAAAGCGTACCGTAGTCAGCTGTTTTTTCTTGTCAAATTTGCCAGTTGAAAAAAACTTCGAAGCTATAATTCAAAGCACCAATATCAATTTGTGCAGCAAGATGCTAAAAACAGCTTTCCAAAAGAGACAACGTTTAAGCGAACGTTTTTAAGTTTTTTCAAAGCGTACCAAAAAACATTTAATTACTAACTACAATAACCACACATCAAATGAAAAGGACTTTATTACAGGCAGTTATTTTTATATTTTTATCAGCAGGCGGATCGGCGCAGGTGCTCCATCTCAAGTCTCCTAACGGAAAGATTGAGATGGATTTAGAAAACGGCGCCAAAATCCGATGGTCAGTGAAACATAACAATACAGAAGTCGTTGCTCCTTCAGCTATTTCATTAACATTGAGCAGCGGAGAGATTTTAGGAAACAATGCGAAAATTGCAAGCACTAAAAATTCGGCTTCAAACACCACTTTCGAAACACCTGTTTATAAGAAGAAAACGGTTGTGGACCAATACAATCAGCTGATTGTAAATTTTAAAGGAAATTTTGGTCTGATATTAAGAGCTTATAATGATGGTGTAGCTTATCGTTTTTTTACAAATAAGAATAAAAAAATTACCATTGCATCTGAAGAAGCCAGTTTTAACTTCAGCCAAGACCATAAAGCTTTTGTACCCTATGTTCGCGATTTAAGAGAAAAAGACATGTATACTTCTGCTTTTGAAGCGCTTTATGATGAAATTCCGCTTTCTAAATTTGTCAAAGATTCATTAGCTATTTCTCCGCTTCTTGTCGATTTAGGAAATGGAAAAAAAGCAGCTATTATTGAGGCTGAACTCCAAGACTATCCGGGCATGTTTTTAACACGAAATAATGAAACGCAATATGGACTTAGGGGAATATTTGCACATTATCCAAAAAAGGAGCGTTTAGGCGGCTATAATAAAATGAATTACATGGTCTCTGAGAGAGAGAGCTACATTGCAGAAACAAACGGCAGTAGAAGTTTTCCTTGGAGGGCAGTCATCATAAGCGAAAACGACACCGAGCTTTTGAATAATGATATGGTTCAAAAACTTTCTTCGCCTTCACAAATTTCTGACATGAGCTGGATCAAACCCGGTAAAGTGGCTTGGGACTGGTGGAATGACTGGAATATATCGAAAGTCGATTTTAAGGCTGGAATCAATACGCAGACTTATAAATATTATATCGATTTTGCTTCTAAAAACAATATTGAATATGTGGTGATAGACGAGGGATGGAGCGAAGAAACCGATATCTTGAAGATTTCGCCAGCTATGGACATTAAAGAACTTATCGACTACGGAAAACAAAAAAATGTCGGAATCATGCTTTGGGCTTCATGGTATGCTGTAAATCAGGTTTTAGATGATGCGTTTACCAAGTATTCAAATATGGGAGTGAAAGGCTTTAAAATAGATTTCATAGACCGTGACGATCAAAAAATGGTTAACTCGCTTTATAATATTGCGAAAAAGGCGGCTTCTTACAAACTTCTTATTGACTATCACGGAATGTATAAGCCGACTGGTATTCAAAGAACCTATCCAAATATCCTAAATTTTGAAGGAGTCAAAGGCTTGGAAAATGCGAAATGGACACCAAAAGATGACATGCCGCATTATGAAGCGAGCATACCTTTTATAAGAATGCTGGCAGGACCTATGGACTATACGCCGGGAGCTATGCGCAATGCAACAAAAGCAGATTTTCGTCCAAGCAATTCACTGCCAATGAGCCAAGGCACAAGATGCCATCAGCTGGGTATGTATGTTCTTTATGAAGCGCCGCTGCAAATGATGGCGGATAGTCCAACAGCTTATATGAAAGAACAGCAAAGCACTACATTTATATCTCAAATTCCGACCACTTTTGATGAGACAGTTGCGCTGGATGGAAAGGTAGGCCAATATGCAGCCATTGCCAGAAAAAAAGGCAATAAGTGGTTTATAGGCGGATTAACCAATTGGTCGGCTAGAGAAATAGAACTCGATTTATCTTTCCTTGGAAAAGGAAGCTTTACAGCAGAAGTTTTTAAAGACGGATTGAATGCCGAAAAAGACCCAACAGATTACAAACGTGAAATAATTAAAGTGACCAATGCCAGCAAATTGAAAGTGCAGATGGCTCCTGGAGGAGGTTTTGCAATTATAATTAATCCTGAAAAATAGTTAAAAATATCTCGGAATGATTCTCTTGCTTATTGAGGCAAGTATTGTTCTGTAACCTGATAATGAATTAGAAAGCATACTATAATGAAAAAAAAATATATCACCATTTTACTATTACTATATTTTTTCCTCTCGCCATTTTTTGGATGGGCGCAATCTGCTCTTTATTTAGATGAAAGCCAGCCAATAGAAGTTCGTGTAAAGGATGCCTTATCACGAATGACGATAGAAGAAAAAGTAGCACTTTGCCATGCGCAGTCAAAGTTCAGCTCTAAAGGAGTTCCGCGTCTGGGCATACCAGATGTATGGTCATCAGACGGATCTCACGGGGTGAGCGATGAAAAACTCTGGGACGAATGGAACTCAGCACAATGGACGAATGACTCATGCACTGCTTTTCCTGCCTTAACCTGTCTTGCGGCAACATTCAATCCAAAGATAGCGCAGCTTTACGGCACATCTATTGGAGAAGAAGCCCGGTACCGTGACAAAACTATGCTGTTAGGGCCTGGCGTAAATATTTACCGTACGCCGCTTAATGGACGAAATTTCGAATACATGGGCGAAGATCCTTTTTTGGCTTCGCGAATGGTGGTTCCATACGTGCAAGGCGTGCAGTCTAATGGAGTGGCGGCCTGCGTAAAACATTTCGCCCTGAACAATCAGGAAATAGCTCGTGGCGAAATTAATGTCAATGTAAGCGATCGTGCCTTGCATGAGATTTATCTTCCAGCCTTCAAAGCCGCAGTTCAGGAAGGGAATGTGTGGTCTATCATGGGAGCTTATAACAAAATATGGGGAGTGCACTGCTGCCATAACGACATTTTACTCAACCAAATCTTAAAAACCGACTGGAAATTTGATGGTGTAGTGGTTAGCGATTGGGGAGGTGTCCACAATACTGACGAAGCGGTCAATGGCGGACTTGATATTGAAATGGGTACTTATACCAATGGACTGACCACGCAAGGCCATTTTCCTTTTTCGAGCTATTATTTAGCCGATCCTTTTCTGAAAGGAATTAAATCGGGCCAATACGAAATGTCAAAACTTG
The DNA here is from genome assembly GCF_030818825.1 of Flavobacterium sp. SORGH_AS_0622. Classification (NCBI taxonomy): domain Bacteria; kingdom Pseudomonadati; phylum Bacteroidota; class Flavobacteriia; order Flavobacteriales; family Flavobacteriaceae; genus Flavobacterium; species Flavobacterium sp. SORGH_AS_0622. The sequence goes on along the minus strand of NZ_JAUTAX010000001.1, from coordinate 3,208,051 downwards.
ACGATAAAGCAAGCCGAATTCTGCGAATGATTTTCCGCACTACTATGAGCGCCAATCGTCCTTATGGCCGTTTTGTTTCTCCCGAGCATAGCGATGCAGCTCGAAAAATAGCACAGGAAGGAATCGTATTGCTTAAAAACGAAAAACAATTTTTACCTATTCCAGAAGGCAGATACAAAAAAATTGCTGTGATAGGTGAAAATGCCGTAAAAAGCCTGATCGTTGGCGGCGGTTCTACGTCATTGAAAGCGGCTTACGAAATTTCTCCTTTACAGGGATTAAAAAATAAATACGGCGAAAATAATATTGTTTATAGTATGGGATATGCTTCGGGACGACCGCTTTATGGTGCCGAAGAACCCTCTAAATTAAATCTTGATTCTTTGCAAAACGCAGCGATCGAGACCGCTCGTCAGGCTGATATAGTTGTCTTTGTTGGAGGGTTGAATAAAAATTATTTTCAGGATTGTGAAAGCGGAGACCGTAAATCACTGAGCCTGCCGTTTGGTCAAGACAAATTTATTGAAGAAATACAGAAAGTAAATAATAATGTTGCAGTTGTTTTACTAAGCGGAAATGCGGTTTTGATGCCTTGGCTTAACAAAACAAAAGCCGTTGTACAAGGATGGTATCTTGGTTCGGAAGCAGGAAATGCTTTGGCTGATATTATTTCTGGCGAGGCAAATCCGTCAGGAAAACTCCCTATTTCATTTCCTAAAAAATTGGAGGACGCAGGAGCACATGCTTTTGACCAGCTTTGTTATCCTGGTGATGGGAAAAATGTCTATTATAAAGAAGACATCTTAGTAGGATACCGCTGGTACGATACTAAAAAAATCCCTGTGCTTTTTCCTTTCGGATATGGATTGAGCTACACTACATTCCAGTACGGGAAACCAGCTGTTTCATCAAAAACGATTACAGCTGCTGACTCTTTAGCCGTAACAGTTTCCATAAAAAACACAGGAAAAGTAGCAGGAAAAGAAGTTGTACAGCTTTATGTTAATGACGAAAAGTCAAGCCTGCCTCGTCCTATTAAAGAATTAAAAGGATTTGAAAAAATTTCACTGGAACCGGGAGAAGAAAAAACAGTGCGTTTTACTTTAACAAAAGAAGATTTTTCTTATTATGACGACACTAAAAAAGAATGGATCGCAGAACCTGGCAAATTCAAAGTAATGATTGGAGCTTCAGCTGCTGATATTAGAGGAGCGGCAGATTTTAATTTAAAATAAAGCATTGCAATAATTAAAAATATGAAAAGAATAATTTTCCTTTTAATCACTATAGTCGGATGCTGCCATTTCTTGAATGCGCAGGGATACAAAAATCCAGTCATTTCTGGATTTCATCCAGATCCTAGCGTATGCAGGGTAGGAGACGATTACTATTTGGTCACTTCCAGCTTTGAATACTTTCCGGGAGTTCCCATTTTTCACAGTAAAGATTTAATCAATTGGACCAAAATTGGGCATTGCCTTACGCGCCCTTCCCAGTTAAAGTTAGATAAATGCGCTCCTTCAGCCGGTATTTATGCCCCTACAATCCGCTATCATGAAGGCCGTTTTTATATGGTCACGACCAATGTATCGGGCGGAGGAAATTTTTATGTGCATACCGATAATCCTGCAGGAGAGTGGTCGGAACCCGTTTTTGTCGATCAGGGCGGTATAGATCCTTCGTTATATTTTGAGGATGGCAAATCTTATTTTGTATCGAATCAGAATGGCATTACCATCTGCGAAATTGATATTAAAACAGGAAAAAAACTCACTAAAGGACAAACGGTGTGGAATGGAACAGGAGGACGCTATCCTGAAGCTCCGCACATTTATAAAAAAGACGGCTGGTATTATCTGCTAATTTCAGAAGGAGGCACAGAATACGGCCATAAAATAACCATAGCGCGAAGCAGGGACGTTTATGGGCCTTACGAGTCCAATCCTGCCAACCCGATTCTGACGCATATTAACGAAATTGCTCAGAGCAATCCGATTCAAGGTACAGGACATGGCGATTTTATTCAGTCGCATGATGGTTCTTGGTGGATTGTCTTTCTAGGCTTCCGTCCCCAGAGTCTGCTGCACCATGTGTTAGGCAGAGAAACATTTCTGGCTCCTGTAAGATGGGATGCAGGTGCTTGGCCGGTAATAAATGGCAATGGTACGGTTAATATAGATATGAATGTGCCTACTTTACCTTTGCAGGCTGTAAAACCTCATGATTTTTCTACAAGTTTTGATGAAGTAAAGCTCGGAACCGATTGGAATTATCTTAGAAATCCTTTTATGCAGCAATATTCACTTACCGAAAAGAAAGGTTCATTGCGATTAAAAGCCACTTCGGTATCTTTAGACGACAACGATTCGCCAACTTTCGCAGGACGCAGACAGGAACATATTGATTTTTCAGCTTCTACTGTGATGTCATTGGATAATGCAAGAAGTGGAGACGAAGCTGGTATGACTATCTTTTATTCAAGTCAGGCACATTACGACCTTTCTTTGAAGAAAACAGAAAAAGGCAAAAATAAACTAGTATTGCGTTATAAAATGGGCATACTGAATCACACCGCATCTGAAGTGGAAATTCCTGCCGATAAGATTTATTTGAAAGTGGAAGGCAATAAAGATTTATACAGTTTCTACTATTCTCTGGAGGGAAAGGAATTTAAATTTTTAGATAAAATCAATATTTGGTACCTAAGTTCTGAGACCAATGGAGGTTTTACAGGAGTGTATATTGGACTTTACGCTGCATCTCAAAACAAAAACACCAAAGCATCTGCTGATTTTGATAGTTTCACGTATAAACCAGCTAAAATTAACTAAAAATGAGTCGACTGCAAAAAATCTGTAAAGCACATATAGTAACCATTTTATTGGCGTTTTTTTTAGTCAGCAAGGCAAATGCCCAAACAGCAATGGTCAATGCTGCATCTAGAAACTCAATAAGTTTAAATGGGAAATGGAAAGTGCTGTCTGATCCAGGTGCTGCTGGCGACTGGAAAAAAATTTGGATCGAGCCAAAACCTCAGAAGAAAACAGATTTTTTTGAATATTCATTTGACGGTGCGCCGGAATTGAATGTTCCCAGCGACTTCAATTCGCAATTGTGCGAACTGGCTTTTTATGAGGGCGCTGTCTGGTACAAAAAAACGGTTACTCTTTTTAAAAAGAAAAATACAAGGCAGTTTCTGTATTTTGGAGCAGTAAATTATAGCGCCGACGTATATCTGAATGAAGAAAAATTGGGAAGCCATGAGGGAGGTTTTACTCCTTTTCAATTTGAAATTACAGATAAAATAAAAGATGGCGATAATACCATAATTGTCAAAACAGACAACCGTCGTTTAGAGAATGGAATTCCCGGTTTAGGATATGACTGGATGAATTATGGAGGACTCACACGTGATGTAAAAGTTATTGAAACTCCCAGAACCTATATTGCCGATTATTTTATTCAGTTAAAAAAAGGCAGTCTAAATAATGTGTTTGGCTGGGTGAGGCTAAACGGCGAGAATTTGAGCCAAGAAATTACAGTAAGAATCCCGGAATTAAATATCGCTTATAAAACAAAGGCAGATAGCAGCGGTTATGCAAAGCTTGAATTTTTGTCCAAGTTCAAGCTATGGTCACCCCAAAATCCTAAACGGTACCATGTAATTCTGCAATGCGCAACCGATTCTATAACTGATGAAATTGGTTTTAGAAGCATTGAAACTAAAGGGAGTGAAATTTTACTAAATAAAAAGTCCATTTTTATCAAGGCTGTCAATATTCACGAAGAAAATCCTATAAAAAAAGCAAGAGCATTTTCATTGGAAGATGACAGGCTATTGCTGAATTCAGCAAAAGAACTAGGATGCAATTTAGTAAGATTGGCCCACTATCCGCATAATGAGGACATGATTAAAGAAGCTGAAAAAATGGGTTTGATGGTGTGGAGCGAACTTCCAATCTATCAGAATATTAAGTTTTCTGATAGTCTTGTTCCTTACAAAATGCAGGATATGCTGCAAGAAATGATTGCAAGAGATAAAAACCGATGCTCAGTCGTGGTTTGGAGCCTTTCGAATGAGACGTATCCAGGTACTCCAAATAGAGATAAAGCGCTTATTGATTTAACGGAAAAATGCAAAGCAATCGATTCTACAAGATTGATTACGCATGTTATAAACACGCAAGGCTATACCAATAATTCGTTTCATATTTGGGATACGCTTTATAAGTACTCTGATTTAATTGCGCTTAATGAATATATAGGCTGGTATATTCCCTGGCAGGGAAAACCTTCAGAAGTGAAGTGGAAAGTAGATTTTTCTAATAAACCTGTATTCATTTCAGAATTTGGAGCCGAGGCATTATATGGAAATAGAAATGTACCTGCAGATCAAGCTTCTTATTGGTCTGAAGAATATCAAGAGCAGGTTTATAAAAATCAGATCGAAATGTTTAAAACTATTCCAAATTTAAGAGGCGTTTGTCCATGGCTATTGTATGATTACAGGTCATTGGGAAGAATGCATCCTGTATATCAAAAAGGGTATAATAGGAAAGGATTAATCTCTGAAAATGGAGAAAAGAAAAAAGCTTGGTTTATTATGAATGACTATTATACAAAAAAGAAGAATGAAAACTAAACCGATATTAACTGCGATTTTGGCTTTGGTCTGCTGGTCTATAGGACATTCCCAAACAGAGAATAGTACAGACAAAGAATTAAATCTGCAGCCCATAGTATTGAATGCTGACGACAAACCAGCATTTCCAGATCCGCCGCAAGGATTTAGGGACAAGCACGCAGAAATGGCTTCTGGAAAACTGACAGTGGTTCAGTACAATTCTAAAACATTGGGCACTCGCCGCGAAATGACAGTTTACACCCCTGCAGGCTATGAGTCTGATAAAAAATACCCAGTGCTTTATCTGCTCCATGGCCTTAATTCAGATAAAGGGCAATGGACGGATTGGATTCGTGCGCAGGATGTTATAGATAATTTAATCCGTGACGGAAAAATCAAGCCAATGCTGGTGGTTTTTCCCAACTGCAGCTCAAGTATCACTGTTGAAAATCCGGCTCCTGACCAAGAAAAGGAGAAAGAAATTGGATATAAAAGTTATGGAGTATCTTTTGAGAAAGATCTGCTGAAGGATATCATTCCGTATATTGAATCAAATTATGCTGTATACCGCAATCGAGAGAAGCGAGCTTTAGCGGGTTTATCTATGGGAGGCGGGCAGTCTCTGAATATTGGCCTTTCCAATATTGATACTTTTGCTTTTGTTGGAGGCTTTTCTTCAGCTCCCAATACAAATGAAGTAGGAGGGCTTTCTGATCTTAAACTTGTGCCTGACATAAAAGCGGCAAGAAAAGATCTTAAAGTATTGTGGGTTTCTTGTGGCAGTAAAGACTGGCTTTTCAATGTGAGCCAGCGCATTCACGGCTGCTTAAAGACCAATCAAGTGCCTCATGTGTGGCATGTAGACGGTAATGCGCACGATGATGCAGAATGGGCAAACAATCTGTATCTTTTCTCGCAGGATATTTTCAAATAAAAATATTTTAAGCAGTTTATAGCCGTTTTTTGAAACGCTTTTTAATAAACGAATATAGTCTGAGAAAAAAAAGCAGCCTTAATATTGTAGGATTAAAGGCTGCATTTTTATTGCGTTGTTTTTATAGTTTTTTGTGAAGTTTTAAATATTCAGAAGGAGATAAACCAAATTCTTCACGGAAATATTTTGAAAATCTTTTCGGCGAATTAAATCCGACTTCATAGGCTATCTGCGAAACCTGCAGCTGGCTTTTATCTAAAAGCTGGCGTCCTCTTTTCAAACGTATGGTTCTAATGAATTCGGCTGGTCCTTTACCGGTTATGAACATCAGTTTTTTGTACAGATGCCCTCGGCTCAAGCCTAAAGTGTCTCCTAGATTTTCTACAGAAAACTCAGTATCGCTGATATGCTGCTCTACGGCTTTTATCGCTTTTTCGATAAAAATTTCATCTAGAGAGGTAATGGTAATCTCCTGAGGATTAACGTCTATTTTTTGTTTAAATGCGGCATGGCTTTTTTTGGTCCATTCGATAAATTTATTAATTCGAAGTTTGAGAATATGAATGTTAAAAGGTTTGGTGATATAATCATCTGCTCCGTATTTTAATCCGTCTATATGATATTCTTCAGCAGTGCGCGCGGTAAGCAGAATTACCGGGATATGAGACCAGTAGATATTGGTTTTGACCAATTTGCAAAGTTCAATGCCATCCATAACAGGCATCATTACATCACTTACAATAACTGTAATATTGTGTTTTTGCAGCAGTTCGACAGCCTCTTGGCCATTATGGGCCGTAAGCACCGTAAAGTCGTCTTTTAGGTTGTCTTCTATAAATTCGCACAAATCTTTATTGTCATCTACAAAAAGAACCAGCTGTTCAGCAGGACTTTCTGTTTTTTCCTCTTGAATATTTGGAATATCAATAGTAGCAGGACTAAGCATCAAATTCTTTTCAAAACTTTCTCTAATTGGGATCTTAAAGGTAAATACACAGCCATGCGGAATATTATCTTCAATGGTTATGGCACCTCCATGAAGATGGATGTATTCATTTGCAATATGCAGTCCTAGACCGCTGCCGGTTTCATTCTGGCTTTGTTCTCCTTGATAAAATCTCTCAAAGACAAGCGGTTTATCGTTATCGCTGATTCCCGAACCAGTGTCTCGAACTTTAACGCAGACTTGAGTAGCGTCACGGCTAATTTTTACCTGAATTTTTCCTCCATCGGGAGTATATTTAAAAGCGTTCGAAAGCAGATTGGTAAGTGTTTTTTGGATCTTATCCTTATCAAATTCCATAAGCAGACTTTCTATTCCGCTTTCAAAAGATAATTGAATATTGCGTTCCGCGGCATAAACATTAAACGAACTGCAGATATCCTCGGCGAAACTTACAAACTCTGATGCTTTCAAATTTAAACTGACGATTCCTGCATCTAATTTGCGAAAATCCAGCAGGGAATTGATTAAGGAAAGAAGCTGCTGTGCATTTTTATGGATCACATTTATTTTCTTTCGCATGATCTCATCCATAGCATCATTCAACAGCACTTGCAGAGGTGTTATGATAAGAGTTAGGGGAGTTCTTAGATCATGGCTTATGTTGGTAAAAAAGTTCAGCTTCATTTCGTTTATATGCCATTCTTTCTCGCGATTCATTTTCTCGCGCTGTTCTTCTAATTTTAAATGATGGCGGATTTTTGATCTGCGTACGGTATACCAAATAATCGCCGCGATCGTTAGTCCATAAAAAAGATACGCCCATACAGTTAGGTAAAAAGGAGGCAGTACGTTCAATGCTAATACTTTGATGTTATTGTTCCATCCTGAAGCATTATCATACGCTTTTACCAAAAGTTTGTAACTGCCTGCTGGTAGGGCAGAAATTACAATTTTATTGTCCTGAATAGGAATCCATTCCGAATTAAACCCTTCAATCTTGTAAAAATACTTGACTTTATCGGCATTTAATAAATCTGTACTCGTAAACTTAAGAGTAATGAGCCTGTCATCGTGCCTTAAGGTAAGCTTGGAAAGCAGTTCTGTGGAATGCTGCAGCAATTTATGTCCATTATAAATAGAATCCACCTCTATAGTCTGATTCCCAAGAGTCAGTCCTGTAAAAATAATTTTTGAAATTGGTCTGTTTTCTTTTAGCAGCTTGTTTGGATTGATTATGGTATATCCGTCCAGATTGCCAAGCAGAATATCACCGTTTCTTAATTGCAGTATAGAGTGCTTATTAAAATAATTGTCCATTAGGCCATCCTTAACCGAATAGTTTTTACTGCTTATGGATAAATTATCATTTGCGTCATAACTGACAGTTAAAACAGAAAGCCCATTGGGGGTTGTAACCCAGATGTTATTGCGATTGTCCTCCAATATGCCGCTCACAGAATTGTCGCAAAGGCCATTTGACTTGTTGAAGTAATAAATGGTATCTTTTTTTGGATCCCACACATTAAGGCCGTCATTGTGGGCAATCCACAAAATATTGTGTTTGTCTTTGTAGACCGTAGAAATCTGAAAGTGTTTGAATTTTTGCGTTCCTTTTTTATTGCCATACGAGATGACATTTTTATTGTTGGTAATATCAATATTGAAAAGCCCGTAACCCGTGCCCAGCAGAAGTTCATCGCCAGAGTCGTAAAACATATCGAGTGCAAAAACTTGATCTTCAAATACAGAAATCACAGAATCAAAACTAGTGGCATCGGACGGAAGCTGCTGTATTTTTCCTCCCATAGACCCTATCCAGATATTGCCATAGCGATCTTGTTTTAAGTTCCAGACATTGTTGTTGCTTAGTTTGCTGTTTTTCGTGGTATATTGGCTTATCACACCATTTTGCCAGCAAAACAGTCCATTTTGATAAGTGCCGATCCAAATGCGGTTTGTGCGATCTTCCAATAAACAGGTAATCGCTGCTTTGGGAAATGGAATTCGAGAGGTATTTCCTGATTTTTTATTTTTTTTAAAAAGTCCTTTTCCGTCTGTTGCAATCCAGAGATCTTCGTTGTGGTCCTCCATTATGGTGCTGATATCAGAGTATTCCGGATGTTTGAAATTGATGAAGTTTTTAAAGCTTTCATTAAAAAAAGAGAAGCCTTTTTTGCTGTGCCCAATCCAGATGGTCCCATCGTTGTCGCGATACATGCAAGTTATATTGCTGGATGGCAGGGAATTGTCTTTGTTTGGGGTTTGAATACAGTTTGTTAAGCTGTTCTTTGACTTGTCAAATATAAAAATCCCTTTATGATCTGTTCCAATCCATATTTCGCCTGGCTTATTTTCGATAATGCTGCTGACAAAATTAATATCGCTGTCTATGCTGGATTTTAAACTTGTGGAGCTCCATTTCTTTGTCTGATAATCACGATAGTAAACCTCATTAGGATTATTGCTGAAATAGGTCCATAATCCGTTGTCGCTGTCTAGAAAAATGATATGCCAATCATCAATTCCATTTTTTCTGTTGTGAGTTGGCAGTTTAATGGTTTTGATATGACCTGTACTGCTGTTTAGCTGCCAGCACTTTTGAGAATTTTCAACACAATATACAGACTCGCCATTATCTGTTACGCTAACAGCAAAAGGGTCTTCAATGTTTACGCCGGTAAAGATGGAAGTATGCCTTTTTTTTACATCATAGAAAAATATGTTTTTCTTATTAAAAACCCATAAATTCTTTTTTTTGTCCACATAAATTTTACAGTTGGCATCTGCGCGAATGTACAGCTTGTTTAAAAGAAAAGTGATGTCTGTAATAAAGCAGTCCTTATCTCTATTATATATTGCATTATCATGTCCGAAATTAACCCATATATTGCCCATGCCGTCTTCCTGCAGACCTAAAATATCGTTGGAAATTAAGCTGTTGGGCTTTTTTGAGCTGGTCGTGTAAACTTTGAATTCGTAGCCGTCATATCGATTAAGTCCCGATTCGGTTCCAATCCATAAAAAACCGTAGCTGTCCCTTAAAAATGTCTTGACATTGGTGCTCGAAAACCCTTCGCTGGTTTTCAACTGGTGAAAAATATAATTGGACTGCGCAAGAATGCTTTGGAAGGAAATTATTCCAAAAACAGCAAGAAATAGTAAGAGGGCTTTATGCTTTTTCATTCGGTCTAAATTAATCATTTATCTGCAGCTGCAGTACAAGAAGGGCTGTTTTTATCTAAAATCACAGCCATCATTCCAATCCCTATCGATTCTGCAGAATCGATAGGGAAAATTGAAATGTTCAATAGGCTTGATTATTTTTCGAAGCTGTATTTGATGCCTTTTGTGATGCTGTTCCAGTCATCTGTTCGAAAAGGAACAGCAGGGAAATTTTCAGTATTGTACAGATTACAGTCGCTGGCATCGTCGGCCCAGCCGTAGCGGACTGCCTGCGGATTTTGAACCTGATCGCTCCACACCAAAAGCTGGCTGCCTTTTATCTGGGCTTCGGCATAATGAAAAACATGATCAGATCCGGCAATTTCAAATCCTTTTACATAGTGGTATTTATCATGAACCATTAAACCGCTTGCAGCATTGTCAAATGTTAAGAGAATCTGACTGCCTTTTGTTTCCATAGACTTATATGCTGGTCCGCTGAAAACATTTTCTTTTTCATATACTTTATTTAAGGCAATGGCAGCCAGTCTGTATCCTACATCTTGTTTGTTTTTTGGATGAATATCTTTTGGATCTCCAATATCTGCTGTAACACACATGCCGGTATTGGCAGCATTCTGAAGAGTAAAATTCTGAGCCTCTCTTAACTCTGCCCAATAGCTGCCAGTGCTGCTGGTTCCTCCAAACTCATTAAAAGAAGACAGCTGCACAAAAAAGAAAGGAAAATCTCCCTGATGCCATTTGTTTCTCCAATCGCTGATCAATAATGGAAAAGCTTTTTTATATTGCTCGGCGCGTGTAGCATTTGCCTCTCCCTGATACCATAAAACGCCTTGAATAGCATAGGGAATCAAAGGATTGATCATGGCATTGTAAAGAAGGGCAGGATAGCTGTTTGGAGACAGGTCTGTTCTGATTTCTGTAACCTGAAACTTCCATTTCCCTGCAAGCGGCACAATGGTGCTGCCTGCAGTTAATTTTAAGTCAGCCTCATCGCCAAAAATCCCGCCTCCTCCACTGTAATCCGTTACTCGTACGGCAATAATGTTAAGACCTTCTTTAAGCGTTCCTGCTGGTACTTTGTATATTCTTTTTTTGTCCCATTGGGTATTCTTTCCCACTTCAATTCCATTTACATAAGAAAGATCTTCATCGTCTATTTTGCCCAGCTCCAATAAAGCCTCTTTACCAGCTTCTTCTTTTGAAATCATAAAAGATTTCCGCATCCAGACTGTGCCGTCTAAACTGCCCAATTGCTGGTTCCATAATTGCGGGGCATGCATTTCCGGCCACGAGCTGTCATCAAAGTCTGCCGTTTTGTATTGGCTTTCTGAGTTTGAAGTGATTTTAAATCCTTGAAGATTTTCAATCTGCACTTTCAGCGCAGCCAGTTTATTTTTCAGCAGTGAATCCATTGGGATTTTAGGAAGGTCGGCAATCATGCTGCTGAATTCGGGACTTTTTTCAAAAGCTTCCCTGCTGGTCCATGTTTCCACGCAGGTGCCCCCCCAAGAGGAGTTTATTATTCCGATAGGGATTTTTAATTCATTGTATATTTTTTTTGCAAAAAAATAGCCCGCCGCTGTAAAAGCTCCTGTATTTTTTTTGCTGCTTTCTTTCCAGCTTCCTGCTTTGAGTTCTTCTTGAGGTGCCGGGTTTAAATCTTTGTCCACTAAAAACTGGCGTATCCAAAGATTATCTGCCTGACTGATTTCATAATCGGCATTCTGTGCCTGAGCAACCGGCCATTCCATATTAGACTGCCCGCTGCATATCCAGACTTCTCCAACTAGAACGTTCTCAATGGTAAGGCTGTTGTTTCCTTTAATGGTCATTTTAAAAGGACCGCCTGCTTTTTCAGGTTTCAGGTACAAAAGCCATTTTCCGTTTTTGTCTGCTTTAGTTCTCTGAGTCTGTTTATTAAAAGTGACTTCAATTTTTTCTCCTGAATTGGCCCAGCCCCAAACAGAAATGGGTTTATTGCGCTGTAAGACCATTCCGTCGCTGAAAAGCAGCGGCATTTTTACATTTGCATTTGCACACAAACTCAAGGCAAAAAGCAAAGCGATTAGATTTTTTTTCATTTTGATTGGTTTAAATTTATAGTTAGTCAGTGTTGAAACCTGCAGCAGGAGCTGCAGGAATCTTTAAGAATTATGGCTGTTTAGAAAAAAGTCATTTTTATTGCTGCCAAACGCTTACGCCTCCTGGAGGTACAATTTTACCGCCAATTAAAATATTTGAAGTGTTGGGTATTTGTTCTATTTGGTAATCTTCTGAAGAATAATTGACTGCGATCCAGAATCCGTCGCGCCAGCTGATGTAAACTCCTTTAGGGTAATGTTCAACAGCAATTCCAGCCTGATTATACACCTGCTGCAGGACTTCTTTTTCAAGCTGTCCATCGTCTGTATCTGTACCAATATAAGTAACGGTTCCTTTTCCTATTTTGTTGGTAACCACAGCTGCCGTGCCTGCATAAAATTGATTGGTGTACTTAGCAAGGACATTTTCAGGTTTATTGGCTTTTACTAAATCTGCCCAGTTGTTCCAGTAATATTCTTTTCCGAAACCTTGGATAGTTCCTTTTGCATAAGGCAGAAGATGGTCAAAGTCTTCAATTTTGGCATCGATTAAAGGATAAATAGGAGCGCCCCATCCTGCTTGGAATAAATGCCCGTTTTTGTCCTTAACAGCCGTACGCACGGTTAGAATTAAATGCCCGCCTTGTTTTACGTACTCTGTCCATTTGGCAATAAGCTTCTCATCGGCTATTTCGTAAGCAGGAGCAATCACAACGGCATAAGAATCTAATGGTTCGTTTTCGTAAATTATTTCTGCGGGAGCTCCGTATGATTTTACGATTTCAAGATATTTTTGAAAAAAAGACAGCGTATTCCATTGGCTTGTCTGCGCTTGACGGCCCATGCTCCATGAATTGTCATAATTCCATAATAAAGCAGTTCTTCGAGCCTTAATTTCTTTAGGCATTTCAGCCTTCGGGTTATAAGCCTTTCTCAATAATTTCATTTCCTGCATCGTCTGCTGGTAATCTTTTCCTCCTTGCGATAGTGTGATTCCATCAAGTTTTGTAATGCCGCTGTGGTACTGCTCTGCACCGTAATTGATTTGGCGGTAACGATAAGAGCAGGCAAAAGACATGCCTTCGGCCATACAATGATAAAGCCACATGCGCACTGCGCCAGGCTGCAGCAGAGGATTAACATTTCCCCAGTTGACAAAACCAGGCTGAAGCTCCATAATTCCTGAGATGTTGTCTCTGGTTTTAAAGAAGCTCAAGGCAAAAGAAAGTTCCCCGGGATCGCCAAGACGAAAACCTTTGTCTCCAATATTAGATACTCCTTTGTTAGGATAGCTGGTAAAAGAGTTAAAATCGAGTTTTTTTGTTCTTCTAGGATCTGCTGATGGAGTAATAGCGGTATAATTTGTTGTTACAAACTGGTTTTTTGCAATTAAAGGTCTGATAATGTCTGCCTGAAAATCTAAAAAATCGGCCTGCGTATCGGCAGTATATCGTTTAAAGTCCAGCAAGGCATGCGGATTGATCCCCCACCAACCGACATGATCTGCATTTGGAATTTTAACTTGGTCAAAACTGCTGTAGGTCTGACTCCAGAAAGAGGCTCCCCATGCCGTATTTAAAGCCCTTATGGTGCGGTATTTATTTTCCAGCCATTTGCGGAAAGCATCTTGGGAAGAAGGGCTGTAATCTTCTTTGGCTTCTGGCTCGTTGTCAAGCTGCCACCCAATTACATTTGGATTATGCCCGTAGCGCGCTGCCAATTTGCTGATTATGTTTTTAGAAAAATTTCTCCATACGGGATTGCTCAAAGACTGCTGTGCTCTTGTTCCATGCTCAGCCCTTTGATAACGGCTGTCCATCAGATAGATTTCAGGATATTTAATGCCCATCCAAACCGGTGAGACTGCTGTTGGTGTGCCTAAAATAACTTTCAATTTGTATTTTCCAGCCAAATCGATCACTTCGTCAAGCCATTCAAATTTGTAAAGCCCTTCTTCGGGTTCCATGTCTATCCATGCAAATTCTGCAATGTGAATAAACTCAAAACCAGTCTTGGAAATATTGCTGATATCTCTTTCCCAGTCTTTTTTATTCCAGTGTTCCGGATAGTAATAAATCCCCATTGCCATCAGGTTTTCTTTAGGAAAGAAAACAGGAGATTTCTGTGCCATAGCGCCTGCTGAGGACAGCAGTAATAAACAAATGATATACTTTTTTAATTTCATGGATTTATATTTTTCAAAATCACACCAAGAACTGCATTAAGGTTGTCCTAAATGCAGATGCTGGATGTGATTGTTTTAAGATGATTAAATTTTTATGACTTGAAGCGCTCCGTTATAATCGATTTCTTTTCCAGAAGCATCAGAAAGGAATGCTTTTGAGTTGTATGAATCGATAACGACGATTTTAAATTTTCGGTCTTTTAGCATGCCTTTAAAATCTCCTTTGCGCTCGCCAATGGTTAAGGTTTCCTTTTTTTGATTGTAATCGAAGCTTATCGCACTATAATGGCCTTTTTCATAATTGTAGTTAACACCTTCATCTTCATACAAAGTAAAACTGCCATCGCGGCCTTTATAAATATACAACACCACATTATCAGCAGGTTTCTGATCGGTGTATTGGATTTCTGGACCAACAGGAATTACAGCGCCTTCAGGAATAAAGAGGGGAAGACGTCCATAAGGCGCATCTGCCTGCAGAGTCTGTCCTCCTGAGAGCAGCCTGCCCGTATAGAAATCGTACCAGTTTGTGCCGTCAGGAAGGTACACTTCTCTTTTTCGTGCTCCATATTGATAAACAGGGCAGACCATAAAAGAAGATCCGAACATGAATTGGCTGCTGATGTTAACGACATTTTTATCGTTTTGAAAGTCCATTATCAACGGACGCATAATGGTGTAGTCATTAAAATGCGTCATACCCGCCATTGTGTAGATATAAGGCATTAATCTATAGCGAAGGCGGTCATAATATACAATAGACTCGTATGCTTGATGGCCTTCGGGAGCAATATTCCAAGGTTCGCGATAAGGAAATTGTCCGTGAGATCGGTATAGCGGAGCAAATGCTCCAAACTGATGCCAGCGCGCATTTAATTCACGCCATTCTTTGCTGTCAGCGTTTTCATTCCCATTTTTGTCGTACTGCTGCTGTGCACTCACATAACGGTCTTCCACACAAAAACCTCCAATATCCATCGTCCAGTATGGAATACCGCTTGCAGAAAAGTTAAGACCTGCCGAAATCTGTGCTTTCAAATCTTCCCATCTTGTAGCAATATCGCCGCTCCAGGTTGCTGTTGAATAGCGCTGCAATCCTGCAAAGCCTGATCTTGTTAAAAGAAACACACGTTTATTGGAATCTGCAGCTCTTTGTCCATCGTAGATTGCTTCTGCATTCATAAGGGCATAAGTGTTGAAATATTCGGTTGCAGGTCCTAAAGCGGTTGGTCCCTGCAGTTTTTTACGATATTCCATATCTGTACAGTCCAACACATTAGGTTCGCTGGCATCCATCCACCAGGCATCTACGCCTATAGGATATAAATTTTCGTAGATCTGTTTCCAAAATAGTTTGCGTGCACCGCTTGCATAAGCATCATAGAATGATCCTGCATAACCAGGCCCAACCCAGTCACGAACATTGTCTTTAATGGCCTGCTGATACATCCATCCTTTTTCGTCAAACTCTTTAAAGTGCGCTGTAGTTTTATAAAATTTAGGCCATACCGAAATCATCATTTTGGCATTCATCGTATGAATCGAGTCTGTCATAGCCTGTGGATCAGGAAAACGGGCAGGATCAAACTTGTGGCTTCCCCAGGCATCATCTTCCCAATAATTCCAATCCAATACGATATTATCAATTGGAATCCGGCGTTTTCTAAATTCTTTTAAATTGCTTAAGATTTCATCTTGGGTTTTGTATCGCTCGCGGCTCTGCCAATAACCCATTGCCCAGCGGGGCATAATTTGAGATTTTCCAGTCAAGGTTCGGTATCCTTTAATTATGCTGTCCATAGAATTGCCATGAACAAAATAATAATCAATTTTTTTGTTCATTTCGCTCCACCAGACCTGGCTGTTTTTTTCTTCAGCCAGCTGCGGCGTTCTTACTCTTAATCCGCAGTAAGAAGTTGAACCGTCTGGTCTCCATTCTATCCTTAAAGCCGTGCGTTTGTTCGCTTTCAGATTCATAGAGAATTTGTAGCTGTTAGGATTCCAGGCAGTTCTCCATCGCTCAGGGACCACCAATTGATTGTCTAAATAGACTTTTACATAACCAGAATAGTACAGTATAAATTTATATTCTCCGTCCTGCTGAGCTTCAATTTCGCCTTCATAAGTAACATTGGCATTTTTTAAAGGAAGATCTGCTGGCAGGTTTTTGATGCTTTTTACATCCTCAAAGAAAATGGATTTTTCTTCGCGAATCAGCGGTGCATTTTTCTTCTCAGGTGTGCTGTAAGTTCCGGTTAAGAAACCTGGCTGGCCATTTTTTCCAAATAATTTAAAAACCTGATTTAACTGCTCATAAGGACGGCTGTCTCCAAATCGGCTTAAAGAATAGCTGTCCCACAAAAGCCCGTAATTTTTATTTGATACGACAAATGGCACTGATACTTTGGTATTGTATTGGAAAAGTTCTTCGCTTTTATCTTTATAATTAAATTCATCCGACTGATGCTGTCCCAGTCCGAAAAATGCTTCATCTTGAGGCGATTCAAATATTTGGCGCACGGTATAGCCTTTTGTCTGATCGGCTTGGATGGGAAGAAAAGTTCTGCCGCCGCCTGCTTTTTCAGCCAGCAGTATTTTTCCGTTTTTATCTTTAAATTTGATTCCGCCGTCTTTTGCCGAAACCATAACATTCAGCGTTTTGGTTGAAAGCTGGATAGAATCTTTTGATTGATTAATGTGAAATGGAACAGTTTGCTGGTTGGGAACAATAATCAGACTGGAATCTTTTTGAAATTCCTGGGCTGTTGCGGCAACATGCACCAGATCATTGCCTAAAACCTGAAGGCGCAGTGTGCGCAATTGGTTTTCTGTTCTTGGTTTCAGAGTTATTAAAACACCGTCATCTGTTTTGGTGTAATTTTTAACAGCACATGATGCCAAGAGTAATCCGGCCGAAAGGCCTAAAGCTATTGTGTTTTTTTTCATGTTTTTTGGTTACGAATGGTTTATATGATAATTAGCAGTTTTGTGATTTCTTGACTTATAAGCATAGGGAACTGATTGATGGAGCTGAAATTTGAATTTCTGTAAAGCTGTCAGTAGTCCGCATTTTTATGGCTGTAAAAGCTTATTAGTGAACCCTGTTGCTAAATCGATTGTGTCAGGGTGTAAAAATATCCTTTAATGAAAAAGCATATGGGATATAAATGTATTATTTGACAGGTTCTTATGTATCATTGTACTTATTGAAGACAAAGAGGGGAGTGGAATGTATTTTATGACAGGCCAAAATGTATCATTTTTTTTACACCTGCCGGCTAAAGTGTACATTAGCATCTGCAAAATTTCGAGGCACGCATTAAAAGGGGTATTCGAATATCATATGCCTCTTCTTTTTGAATTGTTACAGCAGAAAAAGATTTCTTAAGCACCTGCTTTTCATAATATGCAAACCAAAAAATAAAAACTATAATACTATTAACTATCAAACTATCAAAATGAAATTTATTTACCAATTTATCTGCCCTTTGCTTTTCTGTGTAATGAGCTACGGGCAGAAGTATGAGAAAACAAGTCTAGGAATTAAAACTGAAGCAGATGGAAATAAAATAGAAATTCAGTTTTACAGTCCTTCTATTGTAAGAGTTATAAAATATCCCGCAGCGGGTGTTTATTCTAAAGAAAGCCTTTCGGTAATCATGAAACCGTCAGCAGCTCCTTTTACAGTAAAAAGTCAAAACAGCCAATTGGTTCTAAAATCCGAAAGCCTTAATGTTACAGTGCAGTTCCCAACAGGAGAAATCTCATTTGCAAGTTCAGATCAAACCTTACTGCGTGAGAAAAAAAAGGGAACAAAATTTACACCTGTAAAAGATACCGATACCAATTCTTATACCGTATATCAGGCATTTGATTTAGACAAAAATGAACCTATATATGGATTAGGACAGCACCAGAGAGGAGATTTAAACCAAAGAAATCAAAATTATCGTTTGGAACAGGGAAATACAGAAGATGCCGTGACTTTTTTTCAGTCGGTAAAAGGGTATGGGCTTTTTTGGGATAATTACGCTCCTACAGAATTTAAAGACAGTGCTGACGGGACTTCCTTTGAATCTAATGTAGGAGATGGGGCAGATTACTATTTTATGTACGGTAAAAATGCTGATGGAGTGGTTTCGCAAATGAGAAAGCTTACAGGAAGCGTTCCAATGTTTCCGCTTTGGACTTATGGTTTCTGGCAGAGCAAAGAACGTTATAAAAGCCAGAACGAAATAGTCGGCGTAGTAAAAAAATACCGCGAACTGGGAGTGCCTCTGGACGGAATAATCCAAGACTGGCAGTATTGGGGGAATAATTATTTATGGAATGCGATGGAGTTTCTTAATCCTGAATTTTCTGAGCCTCAAAAGATGGTAGATGAAATTCATGGTCTCAATGCCCATATGATTATTTCGATCTGGTCTTCGTTTGGACCAAAAACCAAGCCTTATAATGAGTTGAATAGTAACGCAATGCTGTTTGATTTTCTGACTTGGCCTGAATCCGGCAGCGAAATTTTTCCGCCCAAAAAAGATTATCCTTCCGGAGTGCGTGTTTATGACGCCTATAACCCAAAGGCAAGAGACATTTATTGGAAATATGCAGGAGAAGGCCTTTTTGCAAAAGGAATTGACGGCTGGTGGATGGATTCTACAGAGCCCGATCATCTTTGGGTAAAGCCGGAAGATTACGATACCAAAACATATTTGGGAACTTTTAGAAAGGTCCGAAATGCTTATCCTCTGATGACTGTAGGCGGAGTTTACGATCATCAGCGTAAAGAGACTTCAGATAAAAGGGTTTTCATATTGACAAGATCTGCTTTTGCCGGCCAGCAGCGTTATGGTGCCAATACATGGACAGGAGACGTAGAATCCAGCTGGGAAAACCTGCGTGCTCAGATTCCGGCGGGACTTAATTTTACCCTAACCGGTATGCCGCATTGGAATTCAGATATTGGAGGTTTTTTTGCTGGAGTTTACAATCAAAAAGGAGAGGTGTCTGGAGCGGATAGTCCGTTGTTTCGCGAGCTTTATGTCCGCTGGCTGCAATTTGGCGCTTTTAATCCGATGATGCGTTCGCATGGTACAGATATACCCCGCGAGATCTATAACTTTGGCCAGAAAGGAGAACCGGTATACGATGCAATTGAGAAATTTATAAATCTGCGTTATTCCTTACTGCCTTACATTTACTCGACATCTTGGGAAGTAACCCATAAAGATTCCAGTTTTATGAGGGCATTATTTATGGATTTTGCCGATGATTCCAAAAGCTGGGATATTAAAGATGAGTTTATGTTCGGAAAATCTATTTTGGCTGCGCCAGTGGTCCAGGCCCAGTATACACCCGAAAAAATTAAAGAAGGCCAGAATCAAAAGCAGAATATAGATTTTAAAGCAGAAAAATCAAGAATCGTTTATCTTCCTGCCGGAAGCGGCTGGTATGATTTCTGGACCAACGAAAAACTGCAGGGCGGCCAGGAAATTACCAGAAAAACAACTCTTGATATGATACCGCTTTATGTTAAGGAAGGCGCTATACTTCCAATAGGGCCTCAAGTGCAGTTTGCCGAGGAAAAAAGATGGGACAATCTTCAAATAAAACTATATCCTGGAAAGGATGGTTTCTTTACTCTTTATGAAGATGAATTTGATAATTATAATTATGAAAAAGGCGCCTACACAGAAATTGATTTCAGCTATAGTGAAAAGAAGAAAAAATTAACTATTTCTAGCCGGAGAGGACAATATAAGGGCATGTTATCTGAAAGGACTTTTACCATTGTGATGCCAGACGGAACAAAAAAAGTGCTGGGTTATAAAGGGAAAAAAATAGAATATAAACTTTAAGCAGGAAAGTATGCCGTTTAAAAGGATATGTTATGCCTGCGATCTGATTGATGATCCAGAGCTGATAGAAGAATATAAAAAATATCATCTTGCAGAAAATGCACGTCCTGAAATTACCAAAAGCATTAAAGATGCCGGAATTGTATCTATGGAAATTTATCTTTTAGGTAACAGATTATTTATGTGTATGGAAGTGGACGAGACTTTTACTCCCGAAAGAAAACAGCTCATGGATGCTGCAAACACAGAGGTTCAGCAGTGGGAGCAGCTAATGTGGAAGTTTCAGCAGGCTCCCCCCGGAGCAAAACCGGGAGAAAAATGGCTCATGATGGAGCAGATCTATCAGTTGGAACAGTTTTAATTTTTATTTATCAAGTAATAACAATATAATAAAGCAGAATAGACATGGCAGTAAAAGTTCGCACTTCCTTTTTTAAATCGGCATACTTTTATCCTGCTTTTGTTTGCATATCCACTCTGTTGATTTTAGTTTTTTCTTGGAGCTTTTTCCCGCTGTCTGTTCCAATCTTTTGCGCCGAACGTCGGCGCAAAAGGATTTTCGCTTCTATCGGGGCTAAATTGCCGGCAGCCATTTTTACGGCAGCCAGCGGGAGGTTAATAGGAAAAACAATTTTTAACCTTAGCTTAGGAAAGCAGGTTTCAAATCTGCTGGACATAATAATTTCCAGCTGACAGAACTTTTTATGGAGCAAATACTCCACCATCAATGTATAGTGCAGCTTAGAATACTTGTAATTTTAACAGCGGCCAGTGCCCGCGTCTGTAAATTAAATTATAAATTTGGGTTTCAAATTGACCAGACATTAAACAAATCCTGCCATGGAAAAAGCGATACAGTTAAAGGTGAGAAAAGATCTGGACCCGCGCCAGCAGCTCACTGTAATTAAACTCAAAGGAAGCCTTATTTCCAAAGGCTATACCGAAATTATCCACATATCGGACCAGGATGAGGAGTTTCATATCAATACCTTTGAGACAGCTGCCGATAAAAGTAATGATGTCCAGCAGTATATTGCGGCTTTTATAAATGCAGAGCATATTGAAGATGCCGTCTCCCTTAAATAGATGTAAACTGAGGTTTTGGTATTGATTATTTATTTATTGGAGCTGTTATGTCTAAGTTCTGCAGCATTGCTTTGCTATACATTTTTGGGAGCTTTTTCCCTCTTTTTTTCAGCATTGCTTTACTATGAGTTTTAAGGAGCTTTTTCCCGCTATCCGCTGCACCCGAGCGCAAGCGAACTGGCGAAGCAATCTTTTGCACCGAACCCCGGCGCAAAAGGATTTCCTCTTCTATCGGGGCTATGGTGTTAAGCTGCGTATTAGTGAAAGAAAGCGGCAGATTAATTTGAGGCTGGCTTTGATATAAGGCAGAATTTATGCAGTTTGTGGAATAATTTAAAGAATCTTATGCATTTATTTGGCAGGGTACTTTTTATCGTCCAGAGAGGTATAAGCCGGTGAGGGCTGTATTCTTGGTGAGCGGTAACTTATAAATTGGCTCAATGCAGTATTTGGCATTCCATTTTAAATCATGCAATCCGGCAAAATTTCTTCGGGCATTCATCAGCAGTATGGCTCATAAAAAAGTCCACTGCTTTTTATTTCCAAGATAACAGGCGGAGGATAATTAATTATTTATTTATTTGGTCTGCAGGGGATTGTTGAAAATCCCATATAGCTGCAGACCTGTCCATAAACCTATCTTCCATTTTATCTTTATTTGTATAGGGTACATTACCGGTGTACCAGTAACAGGTCGAAGGTAGGAGGCGCCGTTTGAATTTGTTTACAGTATTTTTATTTTTAATTATATAATAGCCAGCAGCTGGACAGCCGGTTTAAAAGTTGTACTGTATGCTTCCTTGGTTACTGGTTCGTTTTGTCCTTATGGTAACCCCTGAGCCGCTTTTCCATTTTCTCAAGGAGTCTTATTCATGCGCGCTGCAAGAGGGATCGGCAGGCTGCTTTGTTTTGTTATATTATTATGGCCCGGCAGACTATTGCATGTCATAAATGGCATATTTTTGAATTTTATGAATCCTTGATGTTTAATAAATCCAGGACCTTTGGGGAAACTTTCAAATCGGGGCGCAGCTGCATTATGCCTTTTATAAAATGCCGCTGCAGCTCTTCTGCATTGCGGATTGAAAACGGGGTGTTAAGCGTAACGGCTTTAAGGGATGTTATGTTTTTGGATTTATCGAAATAGTACACGCAGATTATATAGCTCGTATCTTCGCCTTCGGATACTATCACATCGTAATTTTCGGGACGGGGACCCGGCCGCAGGGAATTAAAAGCGAGCGATTCGACTATTGCATCATCTTTATAATGGTGCAGGCCGCTGCGGTCCACAGATATTCTGCTGATTTTGTTGTTTCTGCTGGTCTTTATTCCTTTTAGGACGGCATAGGCCATAAAAAATAAAAGAAGCAGTGAGAGCAGCACAGATAAGATTTTAAATCCCCCGTGCACGCTTTGGGACTGCATAATGGCTATTTCAAGGTTCAGCACCGCCAGGATTATGCCTGCAAAAATAACTGCGGCCATGGCTTTTACCCAAAGGGTTCTCTTTGATGCTTTTACGGATTCTATTTCAGGGAAATCATGATGGCGGGGATCCATTTTGTCTGTGTTTGAATGATAATTCTGCAGGTGCAGGGGTAAATGTAAGAAAGATTAATTTAGTATTGAGGTATTAGTGGTGGTGCAGCAGTGTAAAAATACTATCAGGTTTATTAGTTTTTTCTGCTGCGAAAATAATGCCTTCTTTTTTAGGAATCAAGTATAGACATCAGTTGAAAGACGGGCAATAGCTCTTAGATGCAACATGTTTTTCTAAGACAACAATGGAAGATTAGAAATTAAAACAAGACCTTCTGCTTTGTATAAAGCTGTTTGCTTTTAGATATAATTGACTTAAGGTACAGTTTCGAACCTAAAGCCGCAAGGCCTTGATTTTACTGAACTTTTAGTTTTGAAAAGTAAGATGTGCTACGATTTTGCCACAAATCTCAGATTGATGATTTTTATAGCTTTTTTGATGTAGTAATGTTTCGAACTTAAGTGTTTAAGCGGCTTTATTACAGTGTTTTAAATGAATCTTAAAAACAAATGCACCGATTCTGCACTCATATTCGAATGTTTATTTTAAGATTTTACCGCTCAAAAATGGAATTACTTTTGGCATCTGTTAAGAACTGATTTTCTTGATTTTATTCTTTTTGAAAATATTATGTGCAATGATTTTGTCATAAAACTTGATGTATGAATAGCTGGATTTTTTTCTTTATTTTGGTTCTTTTGGAATTTTTTTTCATAAATAGATTTAATCAATTTATAAAAACGTAAATTATTTATTTTCTTGTTTTCTCATCCAAGATGTCATTTCTCCGCTTTTATTTTCACCAACATAATTTTTTCCATTACCAAATGCCAGGATTGGGAGATCGAGTAATAGAAACAGAGTATCTTTCTCTTTGTACACAAGCCTTTTTTTTACCAAAGAATCTACTAAATCCTCAATTTTAATATTTTTTTCTTCAAAGAATGCAGCATCTTTTTTATTCAATGTCAGGTTCTGAAGTTTTATTAGCCCCATCATTAATATTGATTCATTTGAATCTATTTCGACTGGCTCCCACTCAAAATTATCAGGTAAAATAGAAAGCTGCTGATCGGTAAATGAATAATAATTGTATTCCCATCCAAAATTAGAATGATCTATTTTTTTATCTCTGCAGCTTAAAAATCTATGAAATGATTCTGGTGCAAAATCATCTCCAAAAATTTCAGATCCCAGGCTAAATCTGTAGCTTATTCTTGTCCAAATCATCTCTAGTAGCAAATACATTGGAGATTTATTAGTTGTTTGTAAAATTTCCCAATAGAAGTCCATATTATTATCTAAAGGGAGGCAGAAAGGCATACCAACATTTTTAATAATTGAGTTTTTTCCACTAATAATTAAATCAGGAAAACTAATAGGGCTGTAATCGGGGGCAGTGCCATCTTTGGTTACATCTTCAAGATGGGAAACGAAACCTTCTCGCAATGCATTTTCAGTTTTGTAAGTATCGTAGCCGATCACAATACGGATGGGCCAGAATGACTGCATTAGCAGGAAATTATATAGAATTTGATCTCTAAAAGGTAACTTAGGAAGATCTTCTTTTGTAGGTATTTTTTTTCCGACAAGCAACCTGTATGAATCTGATAAAATCCGGTTCATATAAATTTCTCCATCTCTTGGCTCGGATATGTCAATTACAGATTTAAGATTCTGATGTGCATCAGAAATAGCATCTTTATAAAGCTTTTTTTTAACTTGGATGACCGCGACGACGTCACTTATATGATATTTAAATTGATCGGTAAACGATAATTTCGTTCCATTCCCAATTACAATCATACAGTCCATTTCCTTGCTTAATTTATTGCTGTCATTGTAAATGAAACTGTTTTTTACAATTTTGAGATTTAATCCATCGAAGATTGCTTTGTCTAGTATTTCAGCTGTCAGGCCTTCGTACATATTTCCAATGGTCACGGTATGACTGATATCTCTGTCATTAGTAGCTATCTGTTCTAGACCATTATTTTTAAATTCTTCAAGAAAGTCTGCAATTGTTCTAATCATTTTTTAAAATTGGATTCATTGACTATTACTTTCTTCAAATATAACTAAAATGGAGATTGAGCATAGTGCAATTTTATGTATTGAATAGTGATATATGTCAAAAGTTTTTAATATCTATAAAATTTTCAGGCAAAAATTATTTATCCCTTTGTAGCGACGTTTACTTCAGTACTTCTTTCTTTACAGGTGTTGTTAGTGTCGAAGATATCATGATTCATTATAAAAGAAGAATAAGAGCAAAGAATTCCGCTGAAAATTAAAAGCAATACTATTATAAGCTATCGGCTAATAATTTAATTAATAGTATTATTGAAATATTGCTCTCCATTTCAAGATGTAAATGTAGACTGTAGAAGTAGAAGGCAACTGCAACTTTGCACCTTCAAATTTTGATAAAATCTTTTATGAGAGTTAGTGCTAAATGGTCTGAAAGATTAAAAGTATGTAGCCAAAGCTGGGGAATATTTATTTTACTACTATATGCTAAATATATTGAAAAATATAAAGCATTGTGATTAGTTATGTTTTATGAATTAACGAATATCCATTATAGTTATTTAGGTTCTCAAATCATTTGAAACATTATGCTAAAAATAACTTGAAAGCAGTTTTTTTGCTTTCAAGTTAAATTAGTAAATTACGCAGGGATTTACATAAGAAATGTAAAAAAAAGTGTGTATTTTGGAAAAATCATTTTGTTTCCTCTGCCAATACATTTGTTACGAATCGGCGACCTCTATTTTTTGCACCAATTACGACAAAAAAATACTGTAGGATCAAATATATAAAGTAGGAGATATTAGTAGGAGATTCAATAATAATCAATACCGGTATTCCAAGAAAAAGCACAAAAAGAAAACACATGGATGTTAGATCTCTAGCCAGTAAAAATGCCCGATGACTTTCAGAGATAATAAGATTTGAAACGTGTTTTTTATAAATTTTGTACCAAAGTTTATTTTGTTCGGACGGTTTCTTCGGTAAAATGCCATATAGCTGCTTTAATTTTTTTCGATCGATTCTTGTGTCCTGTCTGCTTAATTTTGAAAATGCTTCAGACCCAGGAAGAGGATCCTTCAACTTCCAGAATACTAAAATAGCTTTTTGATGGCTCGATACAAAACCATTGAGCAGAAACAATATTAAGGGAGCAATGGATGCACCTAAACTTTTAAAAATGAATAAAATGTCAAAATCCTTTTGAAGATCTCTGAACTCGGCATGAAAAACAACTGCCAGTATAATTAGTATATTTGCAGAAAGCAATATCCATAATTGAGGTGTGTTCTTAGCTTTTAAATTGATTTCCTTTTCCATTTTTAATACATATACGGAAACATTCCGGTGGGAGTTATAAGGGTTACTAGTACTGGTAACGGGGGGTGCAAAAGGCTGCATTCTTTTTTATGGAGTTCTATGCTTTGTAAATCCTGTACGCTTAGAATATTAGGACCTGACGGATGCGTATGCCATTCACCAATATAGCCGATCTGACCTCCAGATTTTTTAGAAATTTCGGCTATCTGCTGGGATAGTCCCTCCACGCCTCTTATGAACTCTACAGAGCTGCCTTTGCTGTCGAGCGGGGCATTAATTATACCAGTTATATGGATGGTTTTTGTCTTGTAGTTACAGCTTCCTAAAAAGACGCCTCCTGTTTCAACTGTGCCGCCAGTTTTAAACTTGTGCAAAAGATGTTTTTCAATGTGACCTTTCATACGGATTGTCCATCTATCATTGTTGCAAATTTTCAGAACTTTAAAAGGTTCAACATTTATTACTTGTGTCTCAATTCGGTATTCATCCAAATCATTTATACGATTTAGATATATTTTTCCGTTCTGCGATATGTTTTCGACTTCCTTTTTTAATGCGCCAGAAAAAAAGGAGGCATGTGAAGAAATTCTATCATCAGCCAAAACTGTTGTTTCAGAATTACAGCCAACTCCAACCTGGATAATCAGATTATTGGCGCTTACTGCCATCTGCTCAGCTGAAAGCCACTGTTCAATATCCTTATCATGCTCGGATAAACTATAAAGGTGGTTTTGTAAATCGTCAATACGTGGATTTCGTTCCAGCCCTTCTTTATACATAATGCCTAAATTTCCAAAATTTGAAATAGAGGCGCTTGCTACATTACATTGATTCGCATTTTCTAAAACAATAAGTTTGTTGAAAAAAGCATTTGAAGCCGTAAAATCAAATATCCATTTGTATCTACTGAAGGTTTCGCTTTTGTCCCATCCATCCTTAAGGGAAGGTCCCCCTATGGTTAGTCGATAAGGAAATAATTCATTTATTTTTTCCGCCAAAGCTTCCGCTTTGTTTTCTCCTACAGCATCAGAAAAAAGAGCATGTCTAACTAGATTGTGGGGAGATAGATCATCGGGATCTAAGATAGTCATATTTGTATGTCCGGATCTGGCAAAATGCATAATTATCTTTGAACCCAAAGCACCGCACCCAAAGATTAAATTTCGGTCTCCAATGTTTAAGTTGTTCCCTGAAATTTTAACAGCAAGAGCATTTGTTAAAGGCTGGTTATGCTTTAGCATCTTAATTGGCACATTATTGGTGATTTTACCCTGTGCAAAATCTGATGTGTCCAGTTTAAAATCTAAGTTTATAAATTCTACGTTAGAAGAATAGCCGATTATCTGATTTGGGCGGCGTATGCCAATAATTACAGGGAAATGTATATATTCATTAAGATCGCTTGTAGTAGTGATAAAATTTTCAAAATCTGAGACATTAATTTTGTAAAAACTGCAGAATGATTTAAAATCTTCCCAGTCCGACGGAATATTTACTTTAAATTCAGGAAATGTCTCATTTCCTTCTGTCCACATTATAACCGCATAATAGTACTTCTTCTTTGTAGTGTCACTCTTTTCTTTTTTACGTTCTTCATCCACATCTTTTAGCACTTCAAGCGCATTTTTTGAAGTGATAAGTCTGCTAAATTTATATGATGTTTTTGTTTCAAAAGTATTTCTTTCGAAAAGTGCGACGCTATATTTTCCTTCAAATTGAAGATTCGTTTTGCCTTCAATAACCTCTATCATAGTGTTGTAATCATACATAATGCTTCCAGAGTAACCTTCAAGTCTTAATGGCTCGAATTGTTCACCATTTTGTGTTAATTCTCCAGTTGCTGCATCTCGAAACCAATTGCGGATCCTTATTAGCAGATCGTCGATTCTTTTATTTGAATACCATTCATCAGCATTTCCGCGTATGTAGCATAATGCCGGAGGGCGGTTGTTAACCGCGACATATAAATGCGCAAGATTGTTCTTTGGAAAATCTAGGCGGTCTGTATAAACCTTAGGTGCTGAAATTGGATAATTAATCTTATCGAAGACCAAGATTACAGGTTCTGTAGCTCTGATATCCAAATTGGCAAAATTCCCTAAACTGGGAAGGTCAATCTTAATTTCTAACGCGACAGCTACCTTATTGTGTCCCCAGTCTAAAATTTCTGTACTGTTGCCTATATAATTTTCTAATGATTTAAGAGAATCCAGAAGGTCTGGATTCTCAATGTTTTCAGCATGTTGCTGCAGGGTTCTGCTAAACTTTTCCATTTCCATATTTTGAAGGAGTGTTTACAAGACCCAAGGCTGCGCTTCCAGTTGTTCTGGCTGTGCCTTCCGTCTGTTTAGGCTTAGTAATTCCCTGTTGTGTTACCTCAAAAATTATGGGTTGAGGTATTTTGTTAAGTAAATTATAGGTTGAAGTGTTTATAAAATTATCTTCAGCTATTTTTTTTAGATATTCTGTTTTAGCCGCATAGTGTGGCGGATTTTTGTCATATGCTGATATTTTCTTACTCGAGGCAATTACTTTTGCATTGTTTCTTTTGTAATCAAGCGCATCCAAAGATGTAGTTTTTGGTGTTGAGTTTTCTGCTTGAGGCCTGTCATTAAAGAATGACCAGGAACAATGGTGGGGGGCAAGAAATAAATCCCATTTTAAAGCATGTTCATTTTTGTATCTCTTAGATTTGTCCAAGATAAGCTCCCATGATATATGGTCAGAATCTCCCCCAAACATTGCCAATGCAGAAAAATCCAACTGGGATGCATTATTTTTGAATCTTGCCTGAAATACAATACTTGCCTGATTTTTCCACTCTTTATCCTCTGATTGAAGATGTTCTTTAAATGGAGAATGGATAAATATTGAAAAGAGCGTTTGTTCCTTGTCATTAAAACGTGACACGATTTGACCTGGCGTTGATCTTAAGTGGTCTAAATTCTTGTAATCAGGATTTCCATCATAGCCAATAATTCTGATTCTATTTCCAGGCATGTCTTTCTTCGGATCATTTTGTCTGTGAAGTGTAAGTCGACGTTCTGCCTCTTTCTGGTAAACTCGCTCGTCAGGATTATCGTGTTCTTCTGCAATCATTGGTGAGAACCACATTGCGTCTAAACGGATTTTTCCTTCTCTTTTGTCAGCTTCAGAGTATTTTTGAGGATCACCTGTATAAAAGTGTTTCTCGAAACCTCGACAATGATCATGATCACCATGAGTCAATATAAATACGTCGGCAAAAGGAATGCCCTTGTCTCGTTGAATACTTGCTAAAAGGTCAGTTTTAACATCGTATATTTCATCATTGTCACAATTTCTAGTATTGCAGTCTACAATGATTGTTGTTTTGTCTTCTAATGTAATTAGGGAGGTGTCTCCGTTTCCAACTGGGTAATATTTAATTTGCGCGTTTGCCATTTTAATTTTAATTTTTTAGTTAAATTTCTGTACTTCGAATAATGTTTCTGCCTTTAATGTAATGACAGGGATCAGCATAAATATTAGTAAAGCTGTTAATTATTGTTAATACTAGCTCTTGAGAGAAAAGAAAATGACCAAAATGCTTGCAGAAAAAGTTTGTTTGTCTATTTTTGCTTTGTATTACGATCTTGATTATCATATTTCAGATCTCTAAGAAATAATATTTCGAAAAGTCAAAGGCATAGTTTAAGATTTCGAAGCTCTTGGACTGTGCTTTTTTTATTTCGCTAATATTTGGGTCTATAAGCTCGTTTATTTCTTTCTTAAATATTCCACCTCCTTTTTTAAATCGTTAATTGTTTCAGTTAATTCTTTTCCAGCTTTTAGATATTCCAATGGGAACTCACTCTTTAATTCGCCCATTAATAAATAATAAACTGGCTTTAGTACTGTTTTTAGATCAAGACTGTTTGAGTCGTCAAATAACTCTAGTGCAGTCTGATATTCCTTTTTTGCAATTAAAAGAAGGAAAAAATCCACAAGTTGTGTAAAGATTGTATGCGAATATCGCATATCTTCATTTTCGTCATTATAAGTACTAATTACTTTTGGTACCTCATCTTTTATAATTTGTATTGAAGATTCTGTTTTATCATTCCACAATAACATTTTCGCATAAAGTAAATTGAAGCGTAGTGTTTGACCGAATCTTTCAATATGTTTTCTGACTAAATCTAAAGCATTTTTCTTTTTATTAAATCGCTTGTAGTCATAAATTCCTTCTATCCAGCATCCTAAAACCGAACTATCACCCAAATCAATCGATTTTTGAAACATTTCATCAGCTTTTTCAAAATCTCTTTTTTTATTATACAAGTGAGCAAGACGATGGGCAGATTCGCTACTGTTTTGTTTTACACCTTGAATATATGTTGCTTCAGCTTTTTCAATTTCTTTGGTTTTTGAATAAAGTTTTCCAAGCTGTTCGTATCCTTCAACTTCGCCTTTCTCAATGGCTTGTAGAAATTGTACTTCCGCTTGTTTGAAATTAGGTTTTTTTCCCATGAGATAGAAAAGTCCTAAAATTATGTGACTTTTTTCTTCGCTAGCATTCACTGCATTCTTAAGTGCGGCTAATGCTTCTTTATTTCTTTTTGTCTTCACCAATAATTTTGACAACTCTGTGTATGCTCCCTCAACTTTAGCTTTAATTGCTTCCTTGAAATAGTCTTCAGCCTTTTCAAAGTCTTCTAATTCTATGTAGATCTTTCCTAAAGATAATAAGGGTTGTTTAAAGTTTTTAGAAATTGCCTTGTTATGATATTCAATAGCAGTCTCAAAGTCTTTTCTTTTACTGTAAATATTGCCTAATAAATTGGCTGCATACGGATGTTCTTGAGGGAGGCTTAAACATTTTTTATAGTATTTAATTGCGCTGTCTTGATCATCTAAGTACATATCGTAGATAATCCCAACAATTAGATTGGCTAGTGGGTCTGAATTGTCTATATCAAGGGCTGTTTTAGCCGATTCTAATGCATTTTTTGTGTCACCGACATTGAGATAAGCGGATGTAGCTACAGTATAATAATCTATGTCTTTTTCATCAACTTCAAGAAGTTTTTCTACTGCTTTTGTAAAATGGCCTTCGTTTATTAATTTTTTTATTTCGGTTAGAGCTTGCTCGGAAGTTGTCCTTGTGCCTTTTAGAAGTCTATTTGGCAGGATTGAGTTTGTAGTGTTTATTAATTCTTCTTTCAAATAATCTGGAAGATTTTCGCAGGATAAAAATGTATTACCCATGTCAATAGCAGCAGTTGGATCGTACTTTCCGTCTTTTACATTGCGAATGTATTTTTTTAATCTATTTGTCAATTCGCTTTCATCACACCAGGCATCAAAAAATCGAACCAACCATACAACATTATCTTTATCATGTTTTCTGCCAAATCGCATTAAGTACCAAATATTCATAAACCTTTCTTTAATTCTGTAAAGATGATTTTTTGTAGATGTTGGGACTTTCTCGATTAGTTGATTTTTTTCTAGATAGGAAAGTATCGATGATATATTTTTACTTTCCAGTCTAGTTTTTTTTGCTATCTCTTTAACAGATATAGCATCCCACCTTCTAGCTATGACATCTATAACTTTTTGCTGCTGAGCTGATAATTGATCAAGTTCAGATTTGTATAATAATGTTAACGTATCTATAAGTAAATAAAGATCTTTAATTGCTTTGCCATTCTCATTGTCTAAGAAAATCTGGAATAAATATGAAATTGTTCTAGGAATCCCTCCGGTTAATCTTCTCAATGCTTCAACTCTACCTGGGTAATTATTTATTACATTTTTTATTTGTTCTTCTTCTCCGTATTGCTGGCCTATTTTAATTAACAGCTTTATGCATTCTTCTTGGCTAAGTCCATTAAGGGGAACAATTTGTAAAAAATCATAAAAGGAGTCGGTAAAATCAATAGATCCATCTGAAAAAGATGTTGATGATCCAATAATCTTGATTGAACCCGAAGAGGTAACGATAGACTTGAGTCTTTCTTTTTCTTCTTGGGAAAGTTTTTTTAGAAAATAATTAATGTTTTCGATAAATAGAATCACAGTTTTATTTACTGAAACAAGAAAATTATGAAGAAAAGTAAAAGATTTTTGTTCATAATCATCCTCCTCCTCAATAATTTGCTCCATTTTGTATGTAAGGTCTTCAGTGTAAAAGTTATCCTCTATAAATACAGCTATTGCTTCCCATAAATTTGTTAAGTCAGATAAGTTATATTGCTCTTCAGTAAATAATATTGGTAAATACTTTTCGGAAAGATTATCATCTTCTAAAAGGAAATAATTTAATCTATGCATTAATGTTGTCTTGCCTGCACCTCTTTGACCGATAATAATAATATTTCTAAAATTATTATTATCGACTGACTCCTGAAGATAATCTGTAATTTCATTAAGCTCAGCAGTTCGCACAACAAACCCTTCAATTATTGCAAGTTTGGATTTGTTCCCTGTATTGTTTCTTAAGAAGAGATCTTGATTTTCAGATTTTGACATAACGATTTTATTTTCGTCAAAGTTAGTGACGATTTTTTATATGACAAAATTTTTAGCGATTTTTTTATCGTTTAAATTTGCATTTTATCGATTTTAAGTTTAACTTAAGCAAAAAGTGCATTTATCCTTACTTTAATTTTTAGAATTCTGAAGCTTAAAAATAGGGCTTACGCTTTTTTTATATCGCTTTTTTTAAGTAAGTCTTTAAAAATATCTGCTTGGAGTCTGATTTTATGGCTGTGGAATTCTTAGATTTAAAATTTATACAAATGCCTTTATTGATTTCTATCGAATGTTGACCTTTGGGAAAGTAGCTCTGATTTTAGGCGAAGCAAATTACTTCCGCTTTATATCAAGTGAGTGCTTTTTATTCTGGCATTTATCTACCTGCCTAATAATGATTTTATAAACTTCCGAAGTATACACACCCATTGCTGAACAAGGTATTTCTGGCTGCATTCCGGGACAGGATCAATATAGGTAACCGAAATCTTTTCAATATATTCTTCGATTGCTGATCCTGTCAGTTTGTTGATTTCTTCTCTTTTCTGCTGCACCAATTCTTCAACACGCTCGTTTGTCAATGCTATTCCAGCTTCAGCGGAAGTACTTAGGATTAATTCTCGTATAAAATCTTTTTCTTCTGCAATACACTCTGTTATGTGATTTCCGTATTCCTGTTCAGGATCGAAAAAGTCATCAGGGTCATTATATTGTATGAATTGTGTTTTAGAATACAGCTTCTGCATAAATCTATTAAACAGATCTTCGGTGCTTATGCCGTTGAAATAATCGATATCCTGTTTCATAAAACTGTTTTTAATTTGACGGAAGTGCAATTAAGTTTCCTTCATAGGGATAGGCAAATTCCTGAATCTTTACAGACTGGTCCAGCCATGCCGTTTCATCCTGTTTTTTCAGCATTATAGGCATCCTGTGCTTGTGGTTGTGCACGAAGTCCATTAACTTATTTGCCTTAGTGGTCACCATGGTGTAGGTGTTTCTAATCTCATCCGTTATCGGATCTGTCCACGATGAATACAAGCCTGCAAAAGTAAAGATTTCATCATCCTGCGAGTTGATCTGGTACTTGTCCTTGCTTTTTCCCTTTTCGTCATTCCAGTGCCATTCATAGTAGGCCGAAGCGATAATCAGGCATCGGTTATGGGTTATGTTTTTGAAGGACGCTTTCTCGTCAATGGATTCAATGCGGGCATTGAGCGTGTTTTTCCTGAACTCAATGTCTTTTGCCCAGGAAGGCAGAAGCCCCCAAGTATAATCCGTTGTGATAAGATGCGGAGAGGAATTGAGTATTACAGGAATGTTAGGGTGTGAAAACCCATTTATAAAATCCGACTGCAGATAAGTCTCCTCATTGTCGAGTTCTGCGTTAAAGCGTCTTTTGAGATCTTCTATCGAGGCATTCTGCTGGGTATAATAACACATAATTTTCCGTTTTAAGGCTGTTTTAAAAATGTCTTATTCTGATACTAATATATCATTAAAGGGGCTTTTATTTTTTTCATTGCGCTTAAGTTTGACAAAACGATCTTATGGACACTTACCCAATAGACATTAAACGCATTGAAAGGCTTATAAAAGAAAATGAAAAACGAAAGCAAAAGCTTTGGAAAAGAAACAGCAGAAAACTGATGTGCTTCATGCTTATTTTTCTTTTCCTTTTCTTGCTTCTCTATCAAATTTAATTCATTCTTAGGACTTTACATAAATAAATATTCAAAATTTCATTCTGTGGCGCGGCAGATTAATTTCATGCTCCTGCGGATAAGGCTGGCGGTGTGTGCTGCTGACATCTTGTTTGATATTGTGCTGTGTGGTAAACCTTTTTTCAGAGTCCGAATATCGTGGATCAGGGATAAATGGCATTTTCGCCATCCTTGAAATAGTGATGGTCGGAAAATGATAGTCAATTTCGACGATTCCCAAAAGCAGGTAGCAGCCGCCTCCCTGAAATGGATTGTGGACCAGACTGTCGGGGAAATGCGCCGTATCAAAATACGCTCCCTCATGGTCGATCCATGTACCGAAATACATATTGCCCCTTTTGGTCGGCACCTGCTTGGTCGAGATCAGGTAGGCCAGCATGCGGACCTGTTTTTTATGGTATTTGAGAAGGTCACGCACCATCACATCTCCGCGGTGTTTTGTCTGCAGCAGATCAAAAACGGTGCAGGAAACTGGGAAATTCAAAAGCTCGATTTCATCAAAAGCATCTTCAAAAACCGAGCGCTCCAGAACCGGCAGCTTGAACTCTTTTGCGGGCTGCTCAATGAGCATAAGCCCGCGGTTTTCAGGCTTGAAATTATTCATCAAAAGGCTTACCTGCACCAGCAGCTGGTTTTTGGTTTTTCCCGTAAAGCGGAAAGCGCCTATAAAGATGAGAACCTTTACATTCTCAATGCCCATGGGCACCCTGTTTATTAAATCCTCCAGTGATTTATAAATACCGTTTCTTTCGCGTTCAAAAGAAATGAACTGCGAGAGCTTGGAATCCAGGCCCTGCAGGTGCATAAAACCCAGATAAATATCGGTGCCGTAAAGAGCAGTTTCATATACGCTTTTATTCACACACGGAGTATGGATAACTGCGCCGGCCATTCTGGCTTCGTGCACATAGATTTCAGTTCTGTAAAAACCTCCCTGATTATTGATTACGGCAACCATAAATTCAACAGGGTAGTGCACCTTCAAATAGAGGCTCTGGTAGCTTTCCACGGCGTAAGAGGCAGAGTGCGCCTTGCAGAAGGAGTAGCCCGCAAAGGATTCGATCTGTCGGTAGATTTCCTGGCTGAGTGCTTCGGGATGCCCTTTTGCAGCGGCTGAAATAAAGAAATCGTCCTTTACTTTCTCCAAAGCGGCTTTTGAGCGACCTTTCCCTGACATGGCACGTCTTAAGATATCTCCATCTGCAGCTGAAAGTCCGCCGTAATGCAGGGCAATTTTGATCACGTCTTCCTGATACACCATAATCCCGTAGGTTTCTCCGAGCTCCTTTTCAAAAACGGGATGAAAATATTCAAATTTTGACGGGTTGTTATGGCGGAAGATATATTCCTTCATCATTCCCGACTGCGCCACTCCAGGACGGATAATGGAAGAGGCGGCGACAAGTGTCTTGTAATTATCACATTTCAGGCGGCGCAATAGGCCCCGCATGGCAGGGCTTTCAATGTAAAAGCATCCGATTGTCCTGCCTTCTGCCAGAAATTTGTTGGCTGACTGCTCGTTTTTTGATAATGAGGTGTCCCGAATATTGATTCGAAGGCCTCTGTTTTTCTCAATTAGTTTTACCGTATCATCAATATGTCCGATTCCTCTCTGGCTGAGGATATCAAATTTTTCAAAACCGATATCCTCTGCCGTATGCATGTCAAATAGCACAATAGGGAAGCCCTTGGGAGGCATTTCCAGTGGGGTGTAATTGGTCAGCGGCTCTTCCGAGATCAGGATTCCGCAGGAATGCATGCTGCGCATATTGGGATATTTCTCGAGCATCATGCCGTATTCCTGCACCAGCTTGACAATAGAATTGGTCTGGTGGAGTTTCATGGGATTTTTTGCAAGCATATCCAGCTCATCTTTGGGAAGGCCGAAAACCTTGCCTACTTCTCGGAAAATCGAGCGGTATTTAAACTCCACATTAGTGCCGCAGAAAGCTACATTCTCATAACCGTAACGGTCGAAGATGTATTTTAAGATTACATCACGCTCTTTCCAGCTCCAGTCGATGTCAAAATCGGGCGGGCTTTTACGGTTCTCATTCAGGAACCGCTCAAAATACAGGTCAAGCTCCAAAGGACAGATGTCTGTTATTCCCAGACAGTAGGCAATAATGCTGTTGGCGCCCGAACCCCTTCCGATATGGAGAAAACCCCGGCTGCTGCTGTATCGTATGATATCCCAGGTAATGAGAAAATAGCCGCTGAATTCAAGATCATTGATGACTTTGAGCTCTTTCTCCACACGCGCTTTTGCCTCTGCATTATGTCTTCCATAGCGCCACACCAGACCTTCTTCGGCCAGTGTGGTCAAAAGGGCAATGTCACCGGCTTTATTTTTGGTGTAATGTTTTTTGTTTTTCGGGCTTTCGAAATCATATTTAAAATTACAGTGCTCGATGATGTATCGCGTATTCTGGATAATCTCGGGATAATCTTTATAAAGGGCGGTAAGTTCAGCTTCAGCAATCATCATATCGGATTTTCGGCAGCAGTCATTGGGCCCAAGTTTGGACAGTAGCTCATTGAGGTCAACGGCGCGCAGGATCCTATGCAGGTTGTATTCCCTTTTGGTTCGGAATACCACGGACTGCAGGATAACCATTTTGGAAATCTTCTTTTTAAGCTCAGGCATATAAAGCTTTCCGAGCTGGTCAGGCTCAATACCTATAAATTCATTTTCGCTGAGCTCTGCCGGCGCATTTTCCAACGTATATATAAAAAAAACCGATTCAAACGGCGGAGCCTTTTCCGGCAGGGGATTTCCGCTGAAATTGTGATCGGTCAGAAAGCGGTTCATCTGGGCAAGTCCTGCAGCATTTTTGGCCAGACCGATATAGCGAAATTTATGTCTGCAGCGGAATTCTATCCCGACAAGCGGTTTTATGCCTGAGGTCTCGCAGCCTTTTATAAAATCATAAATCCCTGTTACGGTATTGATATCGGTCAAGGCTGCCGCCGTGGCACCGCAATCCGCTGCCTGTCTTATCAGATCATCCAGCGGAATGGTGCCGTAGCGCAGGGAATGAAAAGAGTGGCAGTTGAGGTACATGATCTATTTTTTGCGTTTTAGAATTTCGTCTTTATTATTGGGTTTGAAAGATGCGCCGGCGCATCTCATCACGGCATCAAATCCGTAACGGGTCTTCATTCTGTCCATAGCCTGATAGAGTGCCAGCATTTCTTCGGTATCATTGAATAGGTCAATCTGGTAGGTTCCCCTGACCAGTCCGCTGAAGCGCACGCCTATAAGACGCAGGCGCATACGGCGCTGGTAGAGTTTGGTAAAGAGATCTGTTACCGTCTGAGTCAGAATATGATCCGCTGAGGTGTACGGGACTCTGCACTGTTTGGTTTCGGTATCAAAATTGGCGTATCTGATCTTCACGGTCACCGTTGAGGTGAGCCACTGCTCTGCACGGAGCTGATAGGCCAGTTTCTCCACCATTCCCTGCAGGATTCTGTTTAGTTTCAGCACATCAATAGTGTCCTGGGAAAAGGTGTCTTCGGTTGAAATTGATTTTCTTTCCGTGTAGGGCTCCACAGGCGTGTTGTCAATGCCATTGGCTTTTTTCCAGAGTTCGGTTCCGTTTTTGCCGATCATCTGCTGCAGGGATTCGGCAGGCATTTCAGAGAGTGTCTGGATGGTGCGGATGCCGATTCGGGAAAGAAGCTCAAAGGTTTTCTGGCCGACCATCGGAATTTTTCTAATGGAGAGCGGATTTAAAAAGGACTGGACAAGATGTTCAGGAATTTCAAGGTTCTGCTTCTGCTTGCCTTCCCCTGTACCGATTTTCGATACGGTTTTATTGACCGAAAGCGCAAAGGTGAGAGGAAGGCCTGTTTCTTTTGTAATGCGCTGCGCGAGCTCATCGGTCCATCTGTAGCTGCCGTGGAATCTATCCATGCCGGTGATGTCCAGATAAAATTCATCAATGCTGGCTTTTTCCACCACGGGCGCTTTTTCCTGAATGATTTCGGTAATGTCATGGGAGAGCCTCGAATAGAGCTCCATATCGCCTTTCATGATTTTTGCCTGAGGGCAGAGCTTCATGGCCATGTGGATCGGCATGGCCGAGCGCACGCCGAATTTTCTGGCTTCATAGGAGCACGAAGCCACAACGCCTCTCTCACCGCCTCCAATGATAAGCGGTATGCCGTTAAGTTCAGAATTTGTGAGTCTTTCGCAGGATACGAAAAACGTGTTCATGTCGATGTGTACAATAGCCCGGCTCATAATCTTAATCATTTTATACAGACCAAAATTAGTACAGTTGGTAACAAATTTTAAAAATAAAATGTTCCAAATAATAACAAAGTTTAAAAAGCCTTATTTTTCGGGGCATAAAAAAAGCACCGATTTCGGTGCTTTTTTCCTTTATTAAGAATTTACGGAAGGATCAGAATTATTCTGAAGCTGGTTCCTCATTGATTGGCTGGCCTGCTGTTTTTTTCATAAGCAGGTAAAAATCTCGTAAATGCCACCATGCCGGACAGCGGTCTATCGGGCCGCTAAAATTTCTGATGGTGGTATAACAGCTGTTCAGGAAAACCTGAGTGTCGGTAATCTTCGCCCATTCGGTCCACACTACTTCCTTCGGCGGCGGATTGTTCTCAAAATGGCGTTTTATTTCTTCATGATTCATAGGGCAAAATTACTTCAAAAAACAGAACAGCGCAAGGGCATGAAAGATGAAAACGCCCTTACAGGGCGCCTTCATCTGCAAAAGAGTAATAGGTCTCGGGTGTCACGATCAGGTGGTCGAGCAGCGGGATATCCAGCAGTTTTCCCGCTTCGCGGATTTTTCGGGTCATATTTCTGTCGGCCTCGGAAGGTGCAGTCTTTCCGGAGGGATGGTTGTGGGTGATAATGATCCCGACGGCGGCAGCTTTTAGGGCTGCCGCGAAAAGCAGGCGCATATCAACCACGGTTCCTGAGATGCCTCCTGAGGAAACCTCATAGATTCCCAGAACCCTATTGGACTGGCTGAGCAGCAGCACTTTGAACTGCTCAAAGAATTCTATTTTTCCGGGATCCCAGCTGTCGAGCAGTATGCGGTAAGCATCTCTGGAAGAAGTGATACACGGTCTTTCAGTGCTTTTTACTTTGGTTTTATAGATCAATTCGATTTCTGATACTTTCTGCCAGTCTGTGTTTTGATATTGATTTTTCATAATTGCTGCAGTTTTAAGATTAATTACAGCACCGCCGTGCGGGCAGGGACGAGCGAACGCAGAAAGCAACGCAATAAAGCAGGAGCGCAGCCCTGCATTTATGGGGGAATTTTTTGCGGAGA
Organism: Flavobacterium sp. SORGH_AS_0622; assembly: GCF_030818825.1. Classification (NCBI taxonomy): domain Bacteria; kingdom Pseudomonadati; phylum Bacteroidota; class Flavobacteriia; order Flavobacteriales; family Flavobacteriaceae; genus Flavobacterium; species Flavobacterium sp. SORGH_AS_0622. Next base: position 3,168,729 of record NZ_JAUTAX010000001.1, on the reverse strand, counting down.
ACCGAAGGACGTGCCCGAACTTTGTGATGAAATTGACTTAACATTCCACAGTAGCCCCTAAGCCGGGACTGCTCCGTGCACCTTAAAGTGTCTGCGCGCGCAAAAAAATACCGCAGTGTAAAATCTGCGGTATCAATAGTAAAATGGGTTAAGCGGGAGCAGTCTGTTTTTTTCGTTTCTTCAGCCGTCCGGCAATCTCAGGCAGGTTTTTATTTATAATCCTAAGAATCCTGCTGTGATATTTAGTGGCTTTATTGCGAAGCCCCCTGCACTGGATAATTTCCATTTTGGAAAGGGAGAGTTCAATGGTTTCCACGGGTCTGTTTTCAATCTGAGCAGAAAGAATCAGGGAATCTTTCTTTTTATAATATTCATTGGTAAATACGCAGTGGTGGAGCGTGTCGCCCTCATAGAGAAAATCCTGCACACGGTCAAGGACTTTTACGGTAAGGTCATTATCGGTAAAAGAAAGTCCGAAGAACTGTTTTTTATCATTTTCATAAATCGGCTCTGCTTTCTGTATTTCAGCACGCATCTGCGCAAGATGCTTTCTGCGCTGTATGTCCCTTTTTTTGGCAACAAGCCTGTCATGCGCCTGGTCTAAATTTTCAGGGCAGACAAGCGCAGGTGAGCTGAGGTCTTTTTTGAACCATCGGAGCAGGGCAATATAATCCTCCCAAATTTTTATGTCCTGAATCTGATAACGCTGTTTAAGGCAGGTTTTTACTGCCTGCCAGTTTTCACGCAGATGCTGTTCATGCGAAGTCAGGTAATGCTTGAGCAGAGAGGTCTGCGAGCTTTTCAAAAGGGTTTCTGCAATATAGTCCTTTAACAGGGCAGTAAAGAGTATCTGCGGTGCAATGCCGTGCACGGAAGTTTTAAAGCCGTTTCTTTTCAAAAACGTAATGACTTTCATGTGCGGATAAACCTTGTAGGGATTGATGCGGTATTTTGGGGAGTTCTGAAAATCCTTTGGACGGATTTCTAAAGGGGAATAGTACTGCCATGCATCATAGGCATTGGAAAAAACATTGGTGCTTCTTGAGATGGTGCGTACTTCCCCTTTTGGATTTATCCAATGCTGCATTACTTCGGTATGGCAATAGGCGGGAAGAACATTCTTTTTCATGTTCTTGTGCGAGCAGATGATTCGCACCACCTGATACCCAGAGCAGGTATCGGTGAGAGCGAAGTATTCGATTTCTTTGAAATGCACCTGATTGTGCTGATGCATTTTAAGTTTTCCCTGACAGGAGGCACATTTGATAAACTTCTGGCAGGACTGGCTTTGACTGTCGGGCTTCCACGAATGGGTGCATTCCAGACAATGGAATTTTCCCCTTGAGAGCACCGCCCATTTCAGGAAAATGTTTTTTTCCGCCCACTGATGCATCTGCGCTGTGATTGGGGTTAGGGTTTTGCTTAAAGCGCTTATTTCTTTTTCTGTAACTGTTTTGGGTATCATAAGTCAAAGAGTGTTAAGGGTTTTACAGGCTTTACAGGCTGTACCGTTTCTGTTTTTTGAAATGTGCTTTGCGATACTCCGGGAGCAGTTGAGAACAAATCAGGTTTTGCAGGAGCACTTAGCGCCACTCTGCACGCAACAGGGGCAGGCGTTCCAATGCTGTCGTCTGCGTAATACCTGATAGCCATGTCAAAGATTTCCTGATTGTCAAAGGCGCATTCGCCTGTTTTTCTGACCTCGCCGAAAATGTAATGGAAACAGCTTTCGAGGTTTTTGCTCTCTTTGTTGAGGTCAGCGGAAAACTCGGCGTCGTTCTGCGCTTTTTCGCTCAGGTAACTTTCTATGGCGGTTTTAAATTTTTCTGATGCTTTCATGGTGTATAAATTTTAATATGAAAAGGCGTTTGTTTGAATCAGAACGGCAGGTCGTCGGGTTCATTTTTAACCTTTTTTTTCTTTGAAACTGCGGGAGCATTGGAATCGCTTTCCGCTTTCGGGAAAACCAGTATCTTGATATTACTGGTGTGAAAGGTCAGCGAGCCGAGCGCTTTTCCCTCGGCATTATTGTAGACATTCAGACCTATGCGCCCGAAGAGTTCGACCATAGTTCCTTTTTTAAGCCACTGCGCCATTTTGGAACCCATCCAATAGGAGCAGTCGATGTAGGTCACAATCTTTTTAAGTTCTGCAGACCCTTTTGGTCTGTAGCTGTCGTTTATGGCAATGGAGAAATTTATCACCTCCCTGTCGTTTGAAACTTTTGCCGTTACGGCATCTTTTGTAATTCGTCCTGAGATTTCCATGATGCAAGATTTTAAGTGAATGTTTATCTGTTTTTTCCCAAGCCCCGCATGAAATTTTCCAAAAGAAAAACGGGAAAAAAGAAAGCACAAAATCAAGCGCCCGATAAAGGCTTCGGAGTGCTATAAGTCCCGAAGGGCGGCAGGGCCGTTATGCGCATGCAGGAGACTGCGGGTGCTATTTTCGCGGCTCTTTTAATCCGTTTTCATTGGAAATTTCCCAGTTCATTTTACGGCAGGCAGAAGCAATTTCAGACGCCTGTTCTGGGAACGGCATTGAAATATTTTGTAAATTCAAACGGCAAAAAAACACCGCAATGGAAAAGCAATATGATCTGGACCGTTTTTTAGAGGCGCAGCGGGAAACGTACGGCAATGCACTGCGCGAAATCGGAGAAGGAAGAAAACAGACCCACTGGATGTGGTTTATTTTTCCCCAGCTGAGAGGACTGGGATATACGGATTACAATATCTTTTACGGCATTGAAAACCTAAAGGAAGCCTCACTGTATCTTGACCATCCGATACTTGGAAAACGTCTGATGGAGATTACCCGTGCAATGCTTAAAATCGAAAATAAAACGGCACTGGAAATCTTCGGCAGACCGGATGAGAGAAAACTCAAATCCTGCATGACCCTCTTCAGCCTGCTGCCAGATACGCCCGACTGTTTCAGGAAGGTGCTTGAGAAATATTACCATGGAGAGCAGGACGAAAAGACGCTGCAGATTTTAAAGAAATCTACCACCTAAGAAAATTATTTTGCACAAGTAAATATAGTTTTAAAGCAGCGTACAGAAATCCAATGTATAAGTTTCGAACGTAAACCCGGAAAGCCTTGATTTTGCTGAGGTAAATTGGAAGTGCCACGATTTTACCACAAAACTTAAAACATCTATTTTCAAAATAGATTTTAGATGATTTATGGTAAATTTGCTACTTGTGAACAGGTTTCGATCTAAATTATTTGAACCCCTAATGTATACTAGGATTTATATTTATTTTTTAGCAGGTGCAAAAAAAAGTGGATCTCCGAATTTTTGGGATTGCAAGTCCAATTGTCAGAGATTGATTCTATTTGCTACAGAGAAATTTGCTTGCTAAAATCAGGTATTTATACTTGTTTATGTTTTATTAATATAGTCGATGTTTACCGCTATAATGTAGATTTAGAATTATAATGAGCAAATTTTCGAATATTCGGAGTTTCATAATACTCAGTGTTTTGAAAGCTTTTGATGTTTCAATACTTTTCATTAAAATTTATTTTTCTAAAAATGAAGGGTCTATATAGATCTGCATTATCTTTTAAAGTATTTAAAAATGTATATATCAAAGCTGTCAATAAGAAATTTTAGAAACTTTCGCAATGTATCTCTGCGATTTAATAAAGGAGTGAATACTGTAATCGGTGAAAACGGTTGCGGAAAAACAAACTTATTTCATGCAATTCGAATTCTTATTGACGAAAGCATGCCACGAACAATTAAACTGCATGAAACCGATTTTAATCGTTCAATAGGCGGATGGAAAGGAAACTGGATAATCATTCAAATCGAATTTGAAGACCTTGATTCTAGTGAAGAAGCGCAGTCAATAGCAATGCATAAAATGGGAGTTGTAAATGATTTTGACCATTCAAAAGGCACGTACTCTATGTACTTTAGGCCAAGAATCGATATTAGACGAAAGCTTTTTGAATTGTCTGAAGATGAATTTAAATCAAAGGAATTACTTGAGGAAATATTGGTGGACGTTTCACTCAATGACTACGAGGCTGTTTTTACAGGACGCGGAAATATTGATTTTTCAGATGATTTAAATTATTCTCAATATGTTGCAGATTTTGATTCTCTTGTTTTTCCTAATCCGGATGACGAACGTGCAGATATTTATGGAGTAAAAATGTATGGCATTTCAATTCCCAATGAATTTGCCTGCACGTTTGCAAAGGCGCTAAGGGATGTCGAATCTGATTTACGCTCTTACAGAGACAATCCTTTGCTTAATCTTCTTAGAGATAAGGAGAAAAACATATCAATTGATAAAAAGACCCACATAGAGTCACAAATTACGACCTTAAATAAGAATATTTCGGATCTTGACGAAGTAAAGCTGGTATCGTCAGGGATTTCGCAAAGCATAAAAGAAACAGTTGGAGAAACATATGCTCCAAATGTACGGATTAAGTCAGAGCTTCCCGATGAAATGGAAAAGCTGTTGCAATCATTGAAATTATGGGTTGGGGATTCAGATGAAGAAGATTATGAGGGAAGATTGTGGGAATTAAGTCTTGGTGGCGCAAATCTTATATATCTTTCTCTAAAGTTATTGGAATTTGAAAAAATTAAAAAAGAAAATAAAATAGCTAATTTTATTTTAATAGAAGAACCTGAAGCACACCTGCATACTCACATTCAAAAAACTTTGTTTCAAAAATTAAAGAATGAAAGAACGCAGATTTTTATTTCGACTCACTCGACCAATATTTCATCTGTAAGTGCAATAGGTTCTATGAATATACTAGGAAAAGGGAATAGAAAAACTGAAGTGTATAATCCAGCAAAAAATCTGAGCCCAAAAAAAATTGTAAAATTAGAAAGGTATTTAGATGCCAACAGAACGAATCTGCTTTTTGCAAAAGGTATCATAATGGTCGAAGGGGATGCAGAACATATCTTAATACCAACATTAATTAAAAAAGTTTTTGGTGTTTCTTTAGACGAATTAGGTATCTCGTTGATCAATATAGGCAGTACAGGTTTTGAAAATCTCGCGCAATTATTTAGTGAAGACAGAATACGAAGAAACTGCAGCATATTAACTGATAACGACATGTCAATTGTTCCTTTACCTGATCCGGCTGAGAGGGATGATACAACTTATGAGAAGAATTGCAGACAATCTGAGGTGGCAGGTATAGCGCGAAAGGTAAAACTGGACTCATATTGCCTAGATAATATTTATGTGGCGCCATTTTATGCAAAATATACTTTTGAGGTCGATTTTCTACGGTCCAATAATTCATATGAAGTAATTGCTGCACTTAAAAAAGAATATAAAAAAAAGACAGAAATAGATAAAATAGAAAAGCTTCTAAAAGACAAGAGCGTTGCCGTATCTGGAAAGGAAATTTTACGTTTGGCTGAAAAATTTAAAAAAGGATGGTTTGCAATTATGATATCTGATGAAGTAACGTGTATAACTGTAATTCCGGAATATATCATAAATGCTGTGGTTTTTTCGTGCCAGAGCTTTAATGACGCAACTTTAATATCGATTGCACAATATAGGCTTAAATCCCTATCAATTAGATGCTTTGATGGTGATGATAAAGATTATAAAAAAATATTCGAAATACTAAATGCCTTTGCCTCACATGCTGAAGCGCTTGAGTATTATAAAGAAACTTTGCCGAATGATGTATTAACCGCGTTAATTACGAAAATCAATGCTAAAGGGATTAAATAAACAACAAATAGATGCGGTTACTGAGCCTTCCAGTGTTTTTTTGACCGCATGTCCGGGGTCCGGAAAAACTAGGGCACTTACGTTTAAAATTGCTTATGAGTTAAATCAACTGATTACTTTAAAAAAGGTAATTGTAGCTGTGACATTCACAAATAGAGCAGCGGATGAAATTAAAAAAAGGATTCGAGATTTAAATGCTGAAGATTCAAATTTATGGGCAGGTACTATCCATGCGTTCTGCCTTGAATGGATTTTAAGGCCATACATGTGCTATTTGGAAGAACTGAAAAACGGCTTTTCGATATCAGATGAGTATAACTCCGAGAATATAATAGATAGTTTAAAAAAACAATATAATCTTAAGTATTGGGATGATGTCTCAACTAGATACTCGGTTTCAGGCGAGAAGGAAGAGAAAATTAATAAAGCACTGATTGATGAATACCATGAACTGCTGAGTAAAGACAGATTAATAGATTTTGACCAGATATTGCATTATTCAAATAAGCTCCTCTCTTTATATCCTAAAATATCAGAAACGCTTAAAAATATGTTTCAAATGATTTGCGTTGATGAATATCAGGATACCCAAGAATTGCAGTATGCAATTTTAGCAAATATCATGAATGCTAAAACAGGCAGTTGTAAAATGTTTGTCGTTGGCGACGAAGATCAGGCCATATATGGTTCTTTGGGTGGCATTGCAAAAACACATTCTGAAATGCAAAAACAATTTAATACAGTTTTTAAAAAAATGGAGCTATCTGGAAATTATAGAAGTAATCAGTCGATAATAAATTACTGTAGAAATTTTCAGACTTCAGATATTGACATAAACGCAGTTGGAAACAATGCAGAGGATCCAGCTGTCATTACATATAATAATACCGTGCATAAGGATTTCCTTGTTGCGCACATAGTTGAAATAATTAAAAAAAAAATGAGTGAAGGTGTGCCTGAGCGTGAAATCTGCGTTCTTGCCCCAACTTGGTATCTCGTAATTCCCATGGGCAGAAAACTTAAATCACTATTGCCTGAGGTTAATTTTGATGCTGTCGGATTATCTCCTTTGCTGAAAAATAAAGAAAATTTATGGTTCAAGATTGCAAGACTATTTCTTGTTCCCCCTTCTCCAAAATCTTATATTTTGCGTAAGAGATGGGCAAAAGAAATCATAAATGAATTACAATGTTATGATGTCTTTATTTTTGAAGAAGCGCTATATAAGGAAAAAGAATTCTTAAAGGTTATTAATTCTATTAATTCCAATAATGATGATGGATTAGATTATCTGAGAGAATGTTTCTATTATTTATTTGATGTATTGGAAATTGATATCCATTCCAATGAACATCTGAAAATTCATTGGGATGCATTTTTCGAGGGAGCGATTAAAAGACTAGAAAATCCCGACTTTGAATTGTCTAAGGATATTGAAAGTTTTAAAAAAATGTTTAAACATGAGGAAGGTATTGTAATTAATACCTGCCACGGTATTAAAGGAGAAGAATTCGACACAGTAATCTCTTTTGGATTATTACATGGAAAATTACCAAATTGGAATGAAAAAACAGAGAGGGCGGCGGAAAAACTGCTTTATGTAATTTGTTCAAGAGCAAAAAGGGAACTTCATCTTATTTCTGAAAGGGGGCGAACGACAGGGTCAGGAAATGCTTATCTTCCTACAAAGGAATTGATTTCAATAGATTACACGTATGACTAGATCATAAGGACAACCAAGATAGTGGCAGCGGTCTGCTGCATGCGCATAACCAACTCAATTTCATTTCGTCCGCCCTTCGGGACTGGTTTAATATGGGCTATTTAATGGCGGGTTATAATGAGTTCGAAATCCTACACCAAATACTGATAAATTTGCTTCAAAAGGCCTTGTACTGATGTCTGCCTATTCTCAGCCGACCATCTCTCCAAGTCGCTGTACAATAGTGACCGGCCAGCTTCCTATTCATCATTCACTGAGAAATCCAATATATACACCTTTAATTTGTAGTAACAGTTTATTGTATGTAATTGTAAAAAAAACAGGTAATTTTACTGGGATACTTAAATCATAAAAAATTAAATTAGTAGAATAAAAAATATAATTACGTTAAACCGTAAAAATTATATAAACCGCTAATTTATTTTTGAGCGGTTAACATTTACTTTTCTTTTTTGAGAACCAGCGGGGAAAGCGCCGGATTTTTAATTATCCTTTCCATTTCGCTGTGGATTATTTCCTGAATCTCAATTTTGATCTGAAGGTAATTTTTTTGGATGATGACATTATCAATGGCTCGAATGATGGGGATTTCCTTGTAATTATCGGTCTCTTTTTTTATTTTTTCGTGGTCGTTGATGATCTCGCAGTGAAAGGTTTTAAGCTCAATGCGGCAGTCCGGATTATCGGCTGTCATGCCGACAAATTCCCCCGAACTCAGCGTAGAGATCTTGGATGGCGGTACTGCAGATTCGAGCTGTCTTGAACGGCTTATCGAGGTGTCGCTGCTGTTGATGGAGAGGCTTTCGCGATCCTGCATTATCTTTCCGAAACGCTCTGATAGCTGTTTGGCCGTATCTCCGCTGACCTGTCCTGAAACAATATTTCCAACAATGTTGACAATCACGTCAGCCTGCTCGCGTCCGTAGTCCTTACGCAGCTGGCTGAAGTCCTGAATTCCAAGGCAGGTGCTCACTCTGTTGCTTCTTGCAGTCGCAATCAGGCTGTCGATATTGTTGAGATAGATAGTGGGAAACTCGTCAAAAACAAGGCTGCTTTTAAGTTTCCCCTTTTGGTTTACCTGTTTGATCAGACGGCTCACGAAAAGGGAAAGCACCGCTCCGTAAGTCTGTATTTTCTGCGGATTGTTTCCCATTGAGACAATTTTCGGATCGGTTGGATTATTAATATCAAGTGTGAAATCACTGCCCGAGAGCACGTAGTAAAGCTGCGGGGAGGAGAGTTTTGCCAGCGAGATTTTAGCCGAAGCGATCTGGCCCTCCAGCTGGTCGACTGCCTCCTGCTGGAACGCACTGACAAAGGGATTGATCAGCACTTCAATCTCTTTTTCGGTTCTGAGAATAGTGAAAAGGCTCTCGTAATCGGTCTGTATCATTTCAATGACATGGGGCAGGGTGCAGTACTCGCCATCGCTGTATTTTCTGAGGTACCAGATGACTGCCGTCAGGAAATTTATGGGCGATTCGACAAAGAAATCCCCCTGTTTTTTGATCCACTCCCGGTTGAGCCCCATAAGGATGGTGCGCGCCGATTCAGCGGCATCGGTAATGTCTGACATTGCTGCAGGATCGAGAGGATTGCATCTGTGGGTACGGGAGAGGTCATCAAAATTTATGATGTAAAATTTTGGCTCCACGGCATAAAGATGACGGAATTCCAGCCAGGCATTATAGGCGATGATGGTAAGGTCATCGAACTTAAAATCATATATGAACATGGAAAATCCCTTGGCGATATGCTGGGTGATTACATGTCGTATTACGAAGTAGGATTTTCCAGAGCCGGGAGTTCCGGGAACCAGAATACCGCGAAAAGGATTTATGATATTGATCCAGCTGTCACGCACTTTGTCTTTGAGATGGTAACGGGCGGGAAGGTTGACGGAATATTCATTTTCAATGAGCCTTTCCTCCTGAGGGAAAGTTTCATTTTCCTTATTGAAAATATCTGCAGGACCAAGCTTTCTGCGTATGATGCGGGAGATGAGCGTGCCACCGGAAAGCATCAGCAGATAGCCCAGAGAACACAAAGAAATATACAATACTGAACACAGCTCAATATCTGAAAAGATTACAAGAGCCAGATAAGATCCAAAGTAAAACACCAGCCCCAATGCCATATAATAAAAAGCAGTTCTGAAATGGAGCTTTTCATCTTTTCTTCCCCTTGCACCCATTAGGGAAATAACCAAGAATCCAAGCGCAAAAAGCTTTGATTTATGGAAGCTGTCCAGAAGCCCCGTACGATGGATATTCTCCAGAATCCTGATTGCAAAATCGGGCGCAAGATTCCACCGGCTGAACGAATCGAAGCAGTAATAATAAAAATGGATGAGCAGCACTGCGATACCCATCAGTCTAGTCATATCCAATATTTTTCTAAGCGCCTGTTCATTTTCTCCTGTCTGCATGCTCATGATTTTTTAAGTATTAACGGTTATCAGACTGTCCTTTTCTTTTTCTTTTTTTCCGTTTGTTTTTAAGCTGATTGGGAACGTAATCTGAAGGTGCTCCCGCATACAGTACATCATCAATTATCCGCTGCACTTGCGCTGCGGAAATAAAAGAACCCCGGTTCTGAGCAGTACCATCAGGAACGGTATAATGTTTCTCAGAATTAAAGGAATGCCCCAGACGCTGAAGCAGCCCTTTGGCTGCATATTCAGCGCCGAGACTGCTTCCGTTGAAAACGCATCTGGTATAATGATCTATGTAGGTCATGCCGTAGATTATCCCATGTTCATTTTTTCTGACAACTGCCGTGATGCCCTGATTTGCCAGCCGTGTTTCGAGCTGTGATAGCGTAAGGGACGGGTATTTTAAAAGCAGCAGATCGATGGCATTTCGGGTTCTTTTCATGTTTACAATACGCGCCGTTTTAGCTGAGGCAAAATTAATTTCAAGCCGGGAAAGGGTAGGTTTGGAATAAAAACTGCTGGCTTTTATGGGAACCCCGACGGTCTTTTTATTCTCATCGATAATCTGGTAGATCAGCCCTTTGTTCTGAAACATTTTTGAATTTTCCTTTCCTCTTTCCGCCTTGACGTTATACAGATTCAATACTGCGTTAAGCTCGCCAAGGGTTGTGTATTTGTAGTGCGGAATAACTGCGTTTAGTACGCTGCCGATAGCTCTTTTGGAATCCACTGCGCCGTATTTTACTTTTTCCACATCAATGGAATCCATTAGTGCAGGACCCTGTTTTTTTCTTGAATCTGCCCGAACCAGATTAAAAGAAATCTCCAATTCTCTGCGGGCCGTTTCGGACTGGTATCTTCCAATATTGTGCATGTTGATCCTGGATCCATCTACTCTCACATTTATGGACGCGATATGCAGGTGTGGATGTCCCGAATCGTGGTGCTGGTAGACCAGATAGGGCTGTGCGCCAAATCCAATTTTCTCCATATAAGAAGAGGCAATCTCCATGAGTTTCTCTTTTGATAAATCCTTGTCCGAACGGTCAAAATTCAGTGAGATGTGCACTGCGCCGCGCTTTACATTTTCATTGAGCTGGAGCTGTTTTAGAAATACGCCGAGCTTAAATGATTCTGACATTTTTTCAATATCGGCTGGATAATTTCCCTCACCGATGCACACCGCGCACCCCTGGGCAACTTTATTCTCATTGTATATGAGAATTCCTCGTATCGATTGTCCCGTGTTTATGACTGCAACCATTTCTGGGCAAGATTTTCAATGTGTTTTTTAATTTCGTCCACCAGCGAAAAAAAATTATTCCTGTCTAAATCATACGCTAGAATCCATACTCTGAAATCGGAAATTTCAAAAAGGGTATGGAGTTTTTTAACGCTCTGATTGAAATTGTTTCCCATGTAATTCAGCTGGATTTTGAGCTGGATAAGCTCCTGCAGCAGCTTATCCAGCGACTCGTTTCTATATCTCATTACAATGGGTTTTCTCAGCAGATTTCTGCGCACGAAATCACTGCGTTTGCGGCAGGCTGACGCTTTGAAATTCTTATCAATAAAATCAAATTCTTCTTTAGTCAGCCGGATGTGCAGCCATCTGTTTCTGCTGCTGTTTTTGTCTTCCATAATCTTTTCTTTTCATTGTTTCAATTTCATTCAATCTTAAAGTTTCACTGCCAGCGAGTTCCGAGCAGAGGGGCAGCAAGATTTTTGGTTGTGATACAACCAGACATCTTGCTGACGGCTAAAAACCGCAGTCCGAAAGCTTCTAAAAGGCTTTTTCAGCGTTTTCAATCAGCTGAACTAAAGTTTCATAGCATACAAAAATTCAAAGGAAATCCATATCAGAATCTGCCTTAAAAATTTAAAATGCACCAATTGCAGAGTTACTGCGGATTTACCTGAGGCTAAATTAGAAAAGACGGCCAAGCCAAGCAATCCTCCCCAAATTTTGAGTAGGGTAAATTGGTAGTATACTTTCTAATTTTGCGGTGAGCTAAATATTAATTTTAAAACATTACGTTATGATTACAGCAAATGATGCGGCCAGGGTTTTTGATACGGTGCTGAGTATCCCGGGCATGAACGAGACGGTGAAGATGGATTTGAAAATTTCAAGAAAAAATGTGCTGCTATTAAGCCATCTGATTCAGGACGGACTGAAGATCAGGGAAGGTTCATCAGTCCTTTTGGAGACCATTAGCGAGCAGGGAAGAACTGAATTGGAGAGCCTCTCTGAGGAATGCCTTCAGAAAGCAGGGCTTATAGAACTGCATGAAAAACTTGCCGGAATCAGTGCCTCTATAAAAGGCTGATTGAAAAGAGACTCAACATGATTTATTGCCTGCACGATTCTTACAAAGTGCAGGCATTTTTTTATGCTGCAAATGTAGAAGTATAAAATTGCCTGATTTTCAAAAGTTTTTGGCTTGGTTTTTAAAGTATCTGCACGAAAAATCTGATTTACATTTGCATTAATTACACAGTAGAAAATTTATAATGTATTTTAAAACGATAAGCAAATGACCTTAAGCAATCATGTTAAATATTATATTATCGAGACGATCTGTCTGCTCTATATACTGTTGTTCATTTACGCTTCAATAAGCAAACTAATGGATTTTGAAAATTTTCAAGTTCAGGTTGGACAGTCCCCTTTGATAAGTGCCTTTGCTTCATGGATTGCATGGTTAGTTCTAATTTTAGAATTAACTGTTGCTTTACTATTATGTATACCTAAATTCAGAATATGGGGGCTGTTGGGGGCTTTCAGCTTAATGACATTTTTTACTATATATATATTCATCGTTTTGAATTACAGTTCTTTTGTTCCCTGCTCCTGCGGTGGAATTTTGGAGAAAATGAGCTGGAAAGTACATCTGGTTTTTAATTTTGTTTTTATACTGCTGGCAGCATTGGCGGTTTATTGGCGAACTAAGATTGATCACATAAAAATCTTCAGCTATAATTTAAAACCAGTTAGGAGTATGTTTATCCTCTGTCTTTGCAGCACAGGAATCATGATATTTTTATTCCTGTATTCAGAAGATATTATGCATTATGAAAATCCTTTTATAAGACGTTATGCAAAGCATCCTGTCACATTTCTTTCTAAAAAAAATCTAACGTTTAATTCTTTTTATATCGCAGGAATCTCTCAGGGAAGAATTTATTTGGGAAATTATACGAGCCCTTTACATATTGTTTCGGTGGATGAAAAACTGCAGGACGAGCAAGTGCATCAGATTAGTTTTATCCCCCAAAAAAATCCTTTTAAAAGTATAACAATTAATGTCAGAGGAAAGTATTTTTATCTGAAAGACGGAACGGTTCCCGCGATTTTCAGAGGAAAAATTTCTGATTGGAGAGTTAATAGTGAACTTAAAAGTCTGCCATACTTTACACAGGCAGAACCAATGGACAGTACAGCTGTTGTGTTTCGTTCCAACAATGGTAAGAACCTCGCTCATGTTTTAGGGATATACAATTCGAATGACAAAACAAAAGTGGTTTATAATGACTCTTTGCTTCAAAAGCAGATAGATGGTGTTTTTGATACGGACGGAATATTGACTTACAGTGAGAAGCAGCGTAAAATAGTTTATCTGTATCTGTACAGAAATGAATTTATCGTAGCTGACCAGATAGGCAGACTGACTTTTCGTGGTAACACAATTGATACAACTAGTAAAGCAAAAATAAAGGTCTCTTACATTAAAGACAGCACACAGAGAAAAATGTCAGCTCCTCCTTATGTTGTTAATGCTAAAGCTGCCGTATGTGAAAATCTGCTTTTTGTCCAGTCAAAAATAAAGGGAAGATATGAAAATGATAAACTATGGAACCAGGCATCCATAATCGATGTTTACGATTTAAGTAAGAACGCTTATGTACTGAGCTTTCCGGTTTATAATTTAAAAGACGAAAAAATGAAATCATTCAGAGTAAGCCATACCCATTTATATGCAGTGATTGGACGTGATTTAGTGGTTTATGACTTTAAAGATGAGCTGAGAAATAAGATGGAAAATAAGGATTCAGAATAATTTGAATTTGAAAATATACTGGCCAGTATCAGGAGGCAGATCGAAAACCTGTAAAAAAAAGTAGATCAAAGTTAACTTAATATTTGATATTATGAAAACGCAATTTTTTAAAAACGCAATGCCTTTTGCAGTAGCTGCATTGGGTATTATTGGGGCTTTTACAACCACTTCGATGCAAAGTGCAGAAAAAGAAATGGTTCTTGTTGATGCTTACAATCCGAGTAATTGTCAGGACATTGTCAAACAATGTGATAATCAGGAAAGAACCTACATCTGTAGTTTTAACGGTAATCAGCTCTATGCTAAAGACAATATTGGAAATTGTACAGAGACCTTATGGCAAGAGCAGCCATAAGCTTGTTACTAACTTTTAAAAAACAATGCCGCTCCAAACAGGAGCGGCATTGTGAGTTTTAATTATTTAATGATTAAATATGACCGTTGATCCAGTCAGGTGTTTTTTCATCTTTAAGATAATAATCTAACCATTGTAACACTCGAATGGTTAGATCTTTCTGGTTAACTGGATTAAGGAGTGTGTGGCTTTCTTTTGGATAGAGAAGCATGATGCTTTTTTTGTTTAGCCTGCGCAGTGCCATGTAATATGCTGTGGTCTGGAATGGATCAACCTGTGTGTCTTCTTTTCCGCTCCACATTAAAAGCGGAGTCTGTAAATTTTCAATGAACGCAAGTGGTGAATTTCTGTCAAAATCTTCCCTGCTGGAGAAAGGCGTTTTGTCTCCCATACGCCAGCCTCCTGATGCAAAACGCCATATTTCTGGTCTTGCCGTATTTATGCCTACGGTGAGATATCTTCTTGTCAGGTCTGTTATGGCTCCGCTGGCTATTGCCGTAGCAAATACGTTAGTCTGATTTATAACATATGAAGTTTCGTAGCCTCCGAAGGAATGTCCCATAATTGCAATCCTTTTAGTATCCACTTTTCCTGTTTCCATGATTTTTTTTGTGCCGGAAAGCACACAATCCAAGGTGGAAGGGCCGACATTTTCCTTTTCATGGAGGATGTCAGGCAGAAAGACAAAATAGCCGGTAGTCGTAAAAACACTTGGATTGTAACCTGATTCGTTTTCCAGCGTAGGGTTCCAATATTTGTGGAGTCCGCTGGACTGTATTTCATAAATATATACAATCATGGGGTATTTTTTATTTGGGGAATAGTCTGCTGGGTAATATAAAACACCTTTTAAGTTTTTATTTTTTGAATTCTGAAAAGATACAAGTTCGCTTCTTCCCCAGTTAAAATCATCATGCTGAGAATTACTCTGGAAAATACATTTTTCATTTAAATTGTTTCCCACAGCAATCATCCTCGGAGGAAGATTAAATTTCTGTTCCATACAGAAATAGGTGCCTCTTTTTGATCCTGTAATAAGATTGGAAAAATAGGAATCGCGGGCTATGATTGTCTTTATTCCCTCAGTGGAATTCCACGTGTAAAATCCTGTTTGACCATTTTGGTTTTCACCCCGCATCAGTAGTGTTTTTTTTATATCATATTGCTGGTGCACTAGTCCGTCATAAAGATATTTACGGTTAATTGTTTTAGGTTTCAGATCCAGTTTAAATCTAATTTGTGCTTCCCTGCCATTAGTTAATCTTCTGTTTCGGGTGCCATCCGGTTTAAAAGCCCACAAATCAAATTCGTCATAAAGAAGAATTTCTTCGTCTGAAGAAGTCCAACCGGCATTTCCATAAGGACTGTCAGCTGAAAGCGCGACTACTTTTCCTAAAAAAGGAATGCCAGTTTTTGAAGTTAGGTTGGTATGGGTTTTATCCTTTAGGCAATAAATCCACCAGTTTTTGTCTTTAAAGTACGTGATATATTTTCCTGTTGGAGAAATGGAAATATCATGCATTAATACAGATTGTTTTCTTAGAAGAAGATGTTTTTCAAAAGTGATAAGATCTAAAAGATAATAATCCCTGGGACCTTCAAATTCGAACTGTGGTTCATAGGCTTTTGGATCGGACAGCACAGCGTAGCTGCAGTCAGGGGAAAGCATCATAGAAGACAAGTTATTGTCTGTAATCTGTCTGAATAATTTTTGTTCAGGCATCCATACCGCAATTTTTGGAGTCGAGTAAGAATTTCCGTTTCGCTGCTCCTGTGGGTATATCCATTTGTCATTAGTACTCCAGATCTCTACTTTTGAATCTAATTGATTAAGGGGCGCTTCGCTTTTGTTTTTTAAAGAAAAAAAAACCTTTTTAAGATCGTCTGATATCAGCATCTTATTTCGTGAAGTGGCGGCTATGGAAGCTCCTTTAGGAAAACTATCCACTACATTTAAATCAAGCTGATAAATTTTCTTGTCAGCAATGGTATAGAGAAGCAGTGATACTGGAGCTCCTGCTTTTGAATTACTGCAGAAAGCGACAGCTTTATCAGTTCTCTGCCAGGTAAAATTGTCATAATAGTTTTCATCAGTTTTTACCAGCTGTTCTGACACGGATATATTTTTAAGATCAAAAAGAAACAGGGAATTCTTTCCATTGAGAGTGATGTTATATAACAATCGACTACCTGAAGGGCTCATGGAAAATTTAGTCACATTAGGTATCTCCAGAAGCGTTTTATCTAGCGGGGACTTAACTCTTAAGATACCTTTGTTTTTCTCTGAACGGATAAAAACCAGCAGCAGGTTATTCTGATAGGAATACTCATAATGATCAGCTCCTGTGATTATGTCCTTTTTTCCGTTTTCTGGATTAATGGTGGTTAAGGTATCTCCTTTCATAAAGAGAAAGAGATTATTTTTAGTAAACAAGGACTTTACAGCAGTAGGAAAACTGTAGGTTCTGCCGTCCGTAACGTTGCGCAGGAATAACGTATCGAAGCTGTAGGCGTAATTAATGCCGTAGCTTACCCATTTTTCATTCGGTGCCGTTTTATCTATTTCAAAATTAGACCATAGTTTGTAAGAGGCCTGATCTAATTTCTTTTTTTGCATTACCTGCCCCTTTAAAGGGCAGGTTACTAATGGCAAAATAAAAAATGGAACAAGGTTAAAAAATGGTAAAAATGAGATTTTAAATATTCTCAATGGAATAAATGTTGCCATAATAAAAGGTTTAATATCCAGGATTTTGAGGAAGAAGGTTGGGATTTAAATTAAGTTCATTCTCGGGCAAGGGAAGAAGCTTGTCCGTGGCATCCCAGCCTGGCTTAACTTCTGAGAGCACGGCATCTATTTCCCCAAATCGGCGTAAATCAAAAAAGCGATGTCCTTGTTCTGTAAAAAGCTCCCATCTTCTTTCCTGAAGAATAGCATTCAGGATTTCTTGCGGAGAAACTGCAGCAGTGCTTGCAAGACCTGCCCTGCTTCTGATTTTATTCAGATCCTCTTTTGCCCCAATGAGGTCTCCCTGACGGATCCGCGCTTCAGCTCTAATTAGATATTGTTCGGCAGTGCGAAAAATGATGGAATATTCTTTAGAAACTGAAGTGTTGTTCTGTTCTTTGTATTTGTAAGCATGAGACCATGAACCATTTGCATTGGTAACGGTCCTGATCCAGCTGGCTTTGCGCAGATCGGCATTTGAAAAGGAGTTCAACAGATAGGGGGTGAGTGCTACAGTGGAAGGCGGACCGGCCTGAAAGATAAAAAAGGATCCTTCAGCTGCATTCTGGCCTGCTACCGAGGTCTGCAGCTGCCAAATAGTTTCTTTCGAATTATTTATAAATACCTTTGAAAGATCATTTTCCATTATAAAAAGTTCTGTTTTGTTCAGCACTGCAGAGGCTTCATTTGATGCCTGCTCATACATTTTATTGTAGAGGTAAACCCGCGCAAGAAAAGCGTGGCAGACATATTTATTGGGACGGATTCGATCTGTAGAGCTGTAATTCTCCGGTAATAGATCTATTGCTTGTTTTAAATCATTAATAATATTCTGATACACTTTTTCTTCGGTCATCCTAATGACTTTTGTGTTTTGCTCAAAGTCAGTCTCTTTGATGTATGGTATACCACCGAAAAGATTGAGAAGATAGAAGTGCGATAAAGCCCTGATAAAAAGGGCTTCACCAAGAAGCTGTTTTTTTCGGTCTTGACTGAAATTAATATTGTTTTCGACCCCTTTTAATATTGCATTGGCGGTATAGATCTGGTTGTAGGAACTGTTCCAATATGTCAGTATCACAGTTGATGAAGCAGGAACCGTGTTATCATAAAATGTAAATACTGCATTTGAGGGGAGGCCATAAGCAGTCAATTCATCTGCATAATTTCCAAGCTGGTTTGAAATTCCTATGGTTGATCCGTTCAGAATTCCGTTATCTCTGATCTTTGAATAAATATTGGTAAGAGCGGCATTTGCAGTGTCGTAATTATCAAATACAGCTTGTGCGGTCAGTTGTGACTTTGGAAGGTCAACTTCGACAAAATCAGTACAGGAGCTGAACATTAGCAATATGGCCAGCATTGAAAAAAATGAATTAATAGAATGTATCATTAGAATATCTTTTTTAAAAGGTTAATTGTACCGCTGCAGTCACAACTTTAAGAGGAGGGAGGTAACCGATAGTAGAAAATTCAGGATCGCCGTCCTGATACTTTGTAAAAGTCAGCAGATTCTGAGCCTGCAGCATTACCTTGCAGCTTGTATCTTTCAGGTTTAACGGAACAGTATAGGAAAGCGCAATATTTTTTAAACGGATAAAGCTGGCATCGGTTATGATTGCATTGCTGAGCAGGTAATTATTATTTGCATTTACTACGTTTCTATCTGTGCCAGTTGTATACATTTGATAGGCTGTCTGGTTCCCTATTGTCTGCCAGCTGTCTGTTAATCTTGTCTGCTGATTGGACATCATCCCGGGCGTCCCCATTGGAAATATTCGGTTCTGTTGTTTTGTGAACTGAAAAAGAAAATCAAGATTCCAGCCTTTATAAGTGAGCTGATTTTGTATGCCTCCAAAATACTTGGGATTCAGATCAGCGGTATACTGCCTGTCATAAGGTGAAGATATTACGCCGTCGTTGTTTACATCTTCAAAATCATAAATGCCTGTCTGTGCATTTACGCCCTTAAGTCTATACAGCAGCAGAATATTGAGAGGTTCACCTATTCTGTACTGTTGGCTGTAGGTTGAACCCTCCAGACCAGGAAAACTCAGCAGTTTATTTTTTGCAAAGGTGAGGTTGAAATTGGTAATCCACTGAATATCTGCTTTTTTTAGATTAACTGTACGCAGTGTAAATTCTAAACCTCTATTTTCAACAACAGCATTAAGATTGGCCTGAATGGAGGAAAAACCTGTTGTTCCTGGAAGTGGAATACCTACCAGTTGATTAGAGGAACGGTTTTGATACCACGCTGCCGTTGTGAAGATTCTGTCTCTGAAAAATCCTGTTTCAAATGCAAATTCAAGTTTTTTATTTATCTCCCAACCGAAATCAGCATTGTAAAGCCTTGAAGGGGAAATTCCGGTCACACCATCATAGTTGACACCTGTTGTACCATAGGTGTCAAAAAACTGATAATCTCCAATCTGGTCGTTTCCTGTAGTTCCGTAGCTGCTACGGAGTTTTCCAAAACTGAGCCATGAACTGTTTTTAAAGAAATTTTCATTTGTGAAGAGCCATGCAAATCCCGCCGCTCCAAAGTTGGCGAATTGTCTGCCGGGTCCAAAGCGGCTGGATCCGTCTCTTCTTGCCGTAAGGTTTAAAATATATCGGTCCTGCCAGTTATAGTTTAACCTTCCAAAAATAGCCTGATACTTATATTGTGTTTCATCGTCCAGCTGTATGGTAATGACTTTGGCGGCTGCAAGATTATAAATTAAGCTGTTGGAACTGAAACCGCTCCCTGACTGATAAAGAGCAGCTGTGGTCTGGTTTTGAAAAGTGGTGCCTGCCAATAAATTTATTTTTCCCTTTGCAAATTCTTTTTCCCACGTAAGCTGTGGTTCTATAATCCATGAAGTCCTTGAAGTCTGGTTTTGATAAAGCACTGATCTCTGACTGGTGTAATTGTAAGCGGGGTTAAAGATTGTTGAAGGTGCCGTGCGGGTTTCCTGAGTACCCAGATCAGTAAAACCGAAGTTGCTTTTAATACTTAAACCTTCTGATAGCTCATAAGACAACATAGCGTTTGCAATGAGGTCTTTGGTCTTCGATTCATATTTTGCATTAAGGTTTCGCAGTGGATTTTCCCAAGTCTGATTTTCCCAGTTTAAACTTCCGTCTGCATTGTAAAGTGCAGGGGCGTTAGGTGCCAGAAACCTTGTGGCATTAGTTAGATCACTGGCTGGCTGGTTATTTTTCTGTGCAGAATATCCGCCTGTGAATATCATTTGAAATCTATTATCTTCAGACCTGTGGTTGATATTGACCTGAAACCCTCCTCTGTTATAACCAAAATGGCCCGGAAATACTGTTGATTCACTATGGTAGTTACCACTGAGCAGAAACTGGGTGTTTTTTGAGCCCCCGGAAACAGTCATCTGATTGTCATAAATTTTTGAAGTTCCACCCAGTAGTTCCTGCTGCCAGTCAGTATATCTGTTTTGATCCCAAGTACCGTTAACATCATAATCCGCACTACCATATTGTTTTCCATCATTTACGAAAGCTTGTTTTCGCATTGCCAGATATTGTTCAGTATTCATGAGCTTGAGAAATCTTGTAACGGTTCCGGCTCCCGTACTGCTTGTTATGGTAAATCTGGTTTTTCCGGATTTTCCTTTTTTAGTTGAAATCAATACAACCCCGTTCGCTCCCCGCGATCCGTAAATAGAGGTAGCATCGGCATCTTTTAGAACCTCGATGCTTTCTATATTGTCAGGATTGATGCTGTTCAACGGACTGGTTGAGGTCGGAAAAATGGATGAGGTCTGCCCCGAACCAATAGGGCTGGAAGAATAAGGGACCCCGTCAATGATATACATTGGGGCATTGGCCGCTGATCGCAGGCTATTCTGCCCGCGGATTTTAATATCAAAACCGCCTCCGGCAACTCCAGTAGTCTGCGTGATACTTACTCCGGCCATACGGCCCTGCATGGCAGCCAGCACATTAGTCACAGGCTGGGTTTCAATATCTTTGGAGGTAATTCGGGCAATGCTCCCCGTACGGTCACTTTCTTTTACGGAATAATAACCAGCATTTACCCGAACCTCCTGCAAGGTAGTTGTATCATATTCAAGCTTAATGTCAATTTTAGCTCTGTCATTTACTGGAATCAATTTGGTTTTGAATCCAATAAAAGATACTATCAATGTATCCCTAGAAGAACTTTGAATAGAATAGTGGCCATTGAAGTCTGTGATTACGGCCGAATTCTTAGTGCTTTTAAGCATAATTGTCACTCCTGGCAGAGGAGAAGTTCCGTCACTTACAATACCCTGAACCTGATAGCTCTGGCGAGAAAGTATTTTTGAATTTCGTAAATTTCTGGAATAAACGGTGGAAAAAGACAACAGGATGCCAGCAAAAAATAGGCAATAAAGAGCTCTTCCATCCTTAAAAAATGAAAAATAATTCATAATATTGGGATTGGTTAGTTAAATGGATATTTGATTAGCTAAGGTCCTCTGCTCTAGTTTGGTCGCTGCAGCTGAGGGCCATTTTTTATGCATTAAGTAAACGGCTTAATAACATATAGTTTTTTTTTTACATAGACATTAAAAATTAAAAGGTTCAACTTTGATACTAAGCGAAACTTGAAAGTAAGGTAGGAGAAGAGAATCACTAAGAAAATAAGAAAAAGTTATGACCTAAAAAAAGGCATGGAACTCATCTCACTGCGCCGAAGGTACTGGTATACCGAGCAACAATAAGTGAGCCCACGCCCATAGAAGACGTGAGCATCTTACTTATCATCTCGTTGCTAAAATTACCAGTTTTACGGCGCGAGATTCAAAGCGAATGCTTCAAATATTTTACATGAAGAATCGCAAAATTAATACTAATTCAAGTATTTCGGACATAAAGATATAAAAACTTAATGACATATTCGTCATTGTCTTCGTTTTTTTTTCTTGTTCTCTTTGATATATATGAAACAATATAAAAACTATAAACTATTAAAAGCAATCTCGCTCGTCTCAAAAGAGTATCGAGAACTTAAGAATGTTAATCAACTTGAAGTTAATAATGATATAAAAGAAAATAAAAAAGTTGCGTTTCATATTGGTAGAATTGAAACAGGTAAGAATAATGTTTCAATAAGTACATTGCAACTGTTATGTGAATACTTCGAAATTTCTCTGTCAGATTTTATGAAAAGAGTAGAAGAAATAGAAAATAGTTTGAAATCAAAGTAAAAAATGTTTAGGCATTTTTTTAGCAAAATAAAAAATAAGTTTTTTTAAAGCATGTCTCCATTTTTAACCTAGATCACATTGCCATTCTGCTAGTGGCGAAAATCCAATAATAAAATCATAAAAATAAATCATGGAAGGTGTACAAATATTTGAACAAGAATTTTTAAATAGTGAAGGGAATGTTGTCGGAAAAATGGCCATTCTAGTGGGAGGGCTGCAATCGAGAAATCCTAAAGAATTTATGGACAATGCAGTCCACCAGTACGTTGGTACAACAGAACATAACCAATATATAGAAATTCATATGGATAATCCATGGACAAGATTGATTACTACTGGGATTAATGAATTGCCTTTGAGGCCTTTGAAAATAAGTGATTCATTAAAAAATTAACTATGGTATCAGATCTCTTTCTGAAGCATGTGGGGACTGCACTGCATAGCTGGCTAAATTATATAACAGCGGTTGACCGCAGGTATGTTCTGGCTGAGAACTCCATTATTTATCCCGTTTCTGAATTTATTGGAACAAAGACAGGTACAAATGAAATCTGGCTGGACAGAAACCACCCAAATCTCACAAACAAGAGATTAGATCTGCGATTTTTCTCAATGCTTGACGGACTTCGTCACGAAGTTGCTATGGAATTTAAATATGCTAGATCAGGTTACACTGAAGGAGAAGGTGAACAGCAACGAATATTAAACGATATACTCAGACTTAAACTTTTTCAAGAATCAGAACCAGATAGAAAATCCTATTTTCTAATGTGTGGCGAACAGCTTGATTTTCTAAAATCCTTTCAATCAATTGGATGGAGTGTAAAAATTGACAACGTTGGTAGACCTTTACCTAAAGCTATGGGTATAGATGATATTAAAAACCTAGGATTAATTGAGCCTGAAGGGTTTTATACTAACTGGTTCCCTTTCAAGCAGACCAATAATAAAACAGAATTTCATATCACTGATTCCAAATCAGTTCCGCAAAATCTACTAGATCAATTTTACATTGACTATGAAAAATGTTTTAGGAGTATGACTAGAGCTAAATTTGAATCAACAAAAATTGAAGTAAGACTAGTATATTTGTCCAACTTAAGCACGACAGAAGACATAAATAATCTTATGCGTGTAGGCATTTGGGAAATTTCTGCGAAATAATTCCCGTTGCTTGCTTATGTAAATTATAGAATAAGGCATATTTCTTCCCAGCCCCGATTGAAGTGGAAATCCTTTTATGCCGGGGTTCGGCATACAAGATTGGAGCGTAAAGCGGGATAAGCTGGCATAATCAAATAAAGAAATCAAAAAACAATGGGGCCGAAAAGCCCCATTATCAACCTTTTACATCCAGTAAGACACTGTCCGTAATTCTTATTTCTTTGACTCCTCAATAGAAACTTTTCTAAACTCTTTTAAAAGTTTTTCAATTTCTAAAGATGATTTTCTTGCTCTAGCCCCTGCAGCTTTAACTCCTTTTTCTGCTACAGCTTCAGATTCTGTTTTAAACGTTTCGATTTCAGCGTTGATTTTTGCAACTAGGTCTTTCATTTTACAATTTTTTTAAATTAAGAGGGCAAATGTAAAGTTTTACCATAACTGCAAACGGTATTGGTGACAAAATATTTTCAGGAATTCTCTTTCCTCAGCTTTTTAAGGAAATAACTGAGTGAAATTCCTGTTTTGGAGCGGAAAGCATTTGTTAATCTAGGAGTGGAGGTAAAACCGGCTTCCTCAGCCAGCGAGCTTATCGAGTAATTTCTATGCGCGCTTGAGTTTCGCAGCAGTTCCACCAGATAATCAATTTTCAGGTCATTGATATAATCAGCAAAATGCTTGCCGCTGCGATAGTATATCACTTTTGAAAGGTATTTGCTGTTTGTATTAAACCTTACAGTTAAAGCGGCCACCGTCGCCTCTTTGTGCAGGAATTTTTTATCCCTTTCAAATTTTTCAAGGTGTCTGATAATCTGCTGTACAGTTTCCTGTGCAATATCGGTTATTTCGAATTTTTCGGGTGACTGTTTCTGTATGCTGCTATTTTCATTTTTTTCCAGAAGCAGGTCAAATTTTATCTTATTGCGCTTTTTGGTTTCAAAGTGGTTATAGGTGCCATAAATGACAGCAGAGAACAGAACCACAACTACGCTGATTAGAATAACGTCATAATATTTCTCTTTTACAAGCTGCTGTTGTATTTTTTCTTTTTCCAGCAGAATTTCCTTAGTATCATACTGCTTATGGATTTTTCCCATTAGATACCTATTATTATCTGTTAATACAGAATCCGCTTTTAAAAGCTGGTCCATATAATAAAGCTGGGATTCCAGATTATTTTCCTTTTTGTAATATTTAATCAGTAATTCAAAAACCTCCCTTAAATCCGGACGCATGTAGCCTTTCTCAATAAATGCCTTTTCCACTTTTTTGAAGTAGGGAACTGCTTTTGCAGCAAGCTGAAGTTTCCAATAGTTTTTTCCGATATAAAAATTTGCAATAGATACGTTGGCAAATTCTGTCATGCCGTTTAGGTGAGGCAGAACCTCCTGAAGCGTTTGTATAGAGGTGTAATAGTTATTTAGAAAGAACTGGTTGATTCCTTCTGAGTGTTTGAAAAATAATTCCATTTCCGGAATTTTCAGACGCTTACATTCTTCAAGTCCTAATGCATTAGTCTGCGAACATCTGCTGTAATCCCCAGCCTTATTATAGCAGACACTTAAGGAATGCAGTGAATTTAAGTAGGGTCGTGCCTGATTTTTTTTAAAATAGGCAAGGCAGTCATTAAAGAGTGAGATAGCTTCATCATAAAAACCGAGATAATATTTAATCTGTGCAATATGATATTTGGTTTTGTAGATCAGGTAATCATTTTCAGTTTTGGAAATGCTTTCGTTTGCCTTAATGTAATAGTCATATGCTTTTACATAGTTCTTTTGGCTGTAATACACTATTCCTTTAGATAAAAAAGCCGATCCAATCAGTTCATTGCTTTTTGATTTTGCAGCTGCCATCACCATGCTGTCAGCATATTTTAATCGAAGATTCATAGGGGACTCATGAAGTATGTTTTGATATGCATTAACCGTCTGTTCATGATTCTTCTCCGTTTTTGCCTTATTTAAATAGGCGTATAAATATGGGGAGGCTTTCAGACTGTCATTTTTGTATTCATAAATTCTATCATCCAAATATTCATAACTTTTAAAAGTAAGGGAATCAGGAATTCTGTTCGGAGTATTCTGGGCAGTTAAAGATTTAATTATAAATAGAAGCAGCAGTAACGGTAAATTACATTTCATAATACATAGAAATTTTGAGATTATGCATTGATAAAAGCATAAATCAGGTTAATAAAATCAATGTAGAGGTAGTTAGAGAGCAACTTTCAAAAATACTTTAAATATTTGAATTGCAATATTTAATGTAGGAAAAATACATTGCTGATTTCATGAAAATCGATAGTGGATTTTCCGAAAATCCACATACAAGTGCTTGATTTATGATTTTTTGCAATTTAGATTTGCCTTGAATTCAACAGCAAAAGATTCAGTAAAGCACTGAGCAAAAGTTCTGCTGGCCCGGGCAAAATGGACTGAGAAAAATTCTCAATTAACCAAACCATTTTGCATTATGAAAAATTTACTATTAACTGGTTTAATTATTTTTTTAGGTTCATGTTCAAATGACAGTTTAGACAATTCCGATTTAAGTCTGATTTCGAAAGGAACAAATAACAAAGGAGAAAGTTTAGATTTAAAAAAAAGAACTGCTTCAAAGGAAAACTTTAAGGAAGTTGCGGCGGGAGATTATATACTTCTGGTTCCTGCCCAATTAAAAGAAAAGATCATTTCAGTATTAAAAGCCCAACATGGGCGAAATGAACTAAAGACTTTTGAGAAAAGCAGTTCTGCTTTAGATACAATTTCATCTACGGAGGATCCTGTCTCAACATTATACATAATTGTTGATGAAAGTACACTGAGATCATCATTGAAACTTGATGTGAAGGGATATATAGTTAATCTCGGAAATCTCCGCGGCCAGCAGTACCAGATCGTGGATGATTTTATAATTCAATATGAGATTTCAAAAAGACAGGATTCGACACTTCTAACAGATGAAAAGGAATCCATTTTATCTATTTCATCCATTTCGGAAGCAGTTTTATTTAGTGAAAAGGAGAGAAAGGATAGGGACTGGGAGACCTCTACAACCAGTAAGCATAACGACTATTGAAGTTTTAATAGTGCTGGTTCAATTAAACTGTGAACAACTTAAAAATAAGTGATTTAATAATTTTCTAATCTGTCTGAATATGAAAAAGCGTGCTTTGTTTTATATTTTATTATTCTTTTTCAATCTCTTGAGTCTTTATTTTATAATGAAGCTCTTTGCGGCCGATCAGCTTGTCCGTTACGTTTTAAACGAAGACAATATTACTGAGAGCCCCAGATTAACAGCGTATGTTTTATACGTGTGCTGTCTGTCAAATTTGTATTTCCAGTTTCTAATATGGATGGAATATTTCTTCAAGGATAAAATCTAAAAGCAGATCTGCGCAAAAGACAAAAAATGATTAGAGAAATTTTAAATACAGAAATTAAAAGCATTGAAAATGACGGTATCGATGTACTGCTGCTTTCAGAATACAAAGTGAAAAATGTACTGGAAGTTCCATTTTCCATTTCGAATTTTTCAGTGCTTTTAATCAAAAACGGCAAAATGAATATTAGATTTCATGACGAGGCCAATATATTGAAACGCAGAGATTTATTTTTAATTCCCTATAATTCAGTCTGCACCAAACTTGAGGTAACTCCTAACATCCAGCTTTATCTTATAAGGACAAATTTTGATTTTGCCCATAATAACTGTTATGAGAAAGAGCTTTTGGATGCTTTCAGCTTTTTAATGCTGAAATCTGATCAAAAGATCAGCCTGAAGGAGAATGATTTTAAAGTCTTATCGGTAATTTATAAATTGATGAGTGTGCTGCAGTACGGAAATGAAAGACCAGATATTATTATTAAGCTGCGCCGGATATGCTTTAATCTGTTTATATATGAACTCAAGTTTATACATTCCAAATATAAACCAGAGCTCGATCTTGATTTTTCAAGAAGAGAAAGCATTGTAATCCAATTCCTGACTTTACTTTCAATACACTTCAGAACACAGCATCATGTGCAGTTTTATGCGGGTGCTTTATTCATTACTCCGGGGCATCTGAATAAGATGGTTAAAGAGAGCACAGGAAAAACTGCGAAATCCTTTATAATTGAAGCTCTTGTCAATGTTTCGAAAAATCTTCTTACTGATTCCAGCTATACTGTGGTCAATATTGCCGATGAACTACAATTCAGCAGCCCTGCAAACTTTGGCGTATTTTTTAAAAGACATACCGGCATGCTCCCAACAGAATTTCGTTCCAATAAAAAGTAAGCTACCAAATCCGCTTCTTATTCTGCCAGAGACTGTTTAATTAAAACGATAAGACGATGAATAAAATGTATCCTTTGGAATGGTTTGATTCGTTGATTATAAATTCATTTGATGCTGATAATTCTTCTGTAAAAGTATCGGAATATGAATTGGAGAATTTGAATAAAACAATAGTATCTGAATCAAAAAAAATTAAAATTCATATTAAATATTCTTTTTTCGAGCTGAAAAGTAAAAGGCAGATTAGACTTCTTATAAGAAAATATCATTCTTCATTGGTTTTCTTAATAGACAGGGTAGTAGAGATAAGAAAAAGAGAAAAATTCAACACTCCTGAATTTTTAAGAATATTTGACATGATCGTTAATTCCCTGGAAGATTTGCTGTCATTTGTAGAAATCAGATATTCGTCCTTTATGAGTCTGGACCAGAGGGTATCCTACAGCTATTTTTCAGTATGGAAAAAGGAGACGCTTACGATTTTAAAGCATCTAGGTAAAAAAGAACAAAACTCAGCAGATCATGATCAAGAATTGCAATTTATTACAGATCTTCTCGCGGCGCCGCTGCATAATTCCAGAAACACAAAATTTACATACCGCCAGATTTTGTATTACAGGGAGATAATCACTGAACTGCAAAAAATTAAGCATCCAGTTTCTGAAACAGAATGTATTTCAGATCTTGATCTTATGCTTATTAGAATGAATTTTAATTCCAGAGAATATGCAGAGAAACTGGCTGCTAAAATTGGATGCTATTTAGAAGGTTTTGAGAATTTATCGGAAAGGCTTGAAAAATTACTTTACATCTGCAGCAGACTATCTAAAATAAACGCAAGCTTAAAATTAACCTTTAATCCATCACAGCAGAATCTGATTTTATTTTTGGAATACTGGTTTTCCAGCGAATTAAGATATGTTGAAAAGAAGGCTGCAATCGAAATGCAGCAGCAGACGGCCAATTATGCTGGAAGTGAATTTGTAGAGAAAGCTGATTCCAAGCTGGAATGTATGCTTTCAGGAGATCAGATTGGACTTATTTTAAGGGCGACAGACGAAGCGAGAATTATTAAGGCCAAGTCTATGAACTACATATTTAAAAGCATTGTACCTTATCTCTCTACTCCAGTAAAGAGAAATCTTTCTTACCAGTCAG
Source organism: Flavobacterium sp. SORGH_AS_0622 (assembly GCF_030818825.1). NCBI lineage: Bacteria > Pseudomonadati > Bacteroidota > Flavobacteriia > Flavobacteriales > Flavobacteriaceae > Flavobacterium > Flavobacterium sp. SORGH_AS_0622. The sequence goes on along the minus strand of NZ_JAUTAX010000001.1, from coordinate 3,139,880 downwards.
TCAGAAGCAATTCATATAATGCGGAAGAGCGCGATAAGGAAATTGCTATTGAAAGTCTTGAGAAAATAATCCGTAAAATAAAAACATATTAGAATTTATTGCCCTGTATAATTTGGCAGCCCTTTAAATTCAAGCATTTTGAAAGGATACAAAAAGGGTACAGAAAAGTTGTACTTGTAGAAAATTTATCCTTGTCGTTCCTTTGGCCTGTAGAATAAATCCCGCCAGCTTTTAACTGACGGTGGTTTTCATAGAGAAGGATAAAATGTTGAACGATAAAATGAGGAGCTATGTTTACAAATATTTCATGGGGCAGTTATCTGACCGCGGCCGGTATCGCTGTAATTTTCTGGTATCTGATAATCTTACTAAAATTTCACAGTAGTGATTTAAAAAAAATCTTATCAGGTGAAAAGAAACTGCAGATACCATTTCTAAAAAAAACTACGATAAATTCACAGGAAATAAAATCAATATCCGATTCATTTCCCAAATCTTTTGATACGCTGGAAGATGCGGAAAATCTATCGCTGCGTATTAAAGAAGCAGTTAAAGAAAGTGCAGAAAAAAGACTAACAAAACAGCAGTTTCAAAACTACCTGCGAATGCTTCTGGATGAATATCCTTATGTGAAAATTTCCTCTCTCAAGGAGAACATTAATCAGCTTATGGTTTCTGAGTCCCAACTATATCCCAATCTTCTTTTAAGTCTGAGCGAAGCAGACAGTCTCTGGGAAGGACCGGTATTTTAAAAAAATCAGAAGAGGAATATTCCCCGTTCTCTCTGGTGCGGTATGGCTTTGTGTGACAGGAAAAATAGAGCTGCAACGGCGTTATTCCTCTTCTTTTTATAAAGAATAACTTTAAAAATGATGTGTGATGAAAAAATGCAGATGGAAATTAAAAAGTCTTTTTAGACGATTTAGAGCTATGGGATCGTCGCTGCTGATGATTCTGGTTAGTAATGTTATTTACAGCCAGGATGGTGTGGCGGGAATTAATGAAGCCAACCAGAAAGTGAGAAGTTACTTTGATGCCGGCACTGAATTAATGTATGCGGTAGGAGCGATCCTCGGGCTGATAGGGGCAGTAAAAGTATACCAGAAATGGAATGCCGGAGATCCTGATACCGGAAAAGTCGCAGCTGCCTGGTTTGGAAGCTGTGTGTTTCTGGTGGTAGTCGCTACTGTAATTAAATCCTTTTTCGGGGTTTAAACGATAGAGAAAATGAGTAACAGCGTTTATTCGATCAATAAAGGAATCAATCAGAGTATAGAATTTAAGGGGCTTAAAGCGCAGTACATCTGGTATTTGGGCGGAGGTGCTGCAGGTCTTATGATTCTGTTTGCTGTCTTGTATATAATTGGAGTTCCTTCCCTGATATGCATTGGTTTTATTGGAACGGCAGGAGGTTTTCTTGTTTTTAAAATATACAAAATGAGCAATACTTACGGAGAATACGGCATGATGAAGGCTCTGGCTAAAAAACAGGTACCAAAGTGGATTAAAGTTTACAGCAGAGCGGTTTTTGTGAGTTATAGCTGTAGATCGTAAATGATAAAAGTGTATAAAGGATGGAGAAGAGGATGGAAAATATGCTGCCGGTTATGGCAGTGGAGCATAACTGCATATTGTCAAAACAAGGAGATGTAACCATTGTATTTAAGGCTGAACTGCCTGAAATATTTACAATGTCGGATCAGGAATATGAAGCTTTCCACCAGTCGTGGATAAAGGCTATAAAGGTACTGCCGAAATTCTGTGTTTTTCATAAGCAGGACTGGTTTTTAGAAAGTTCGTACAAGGCTGATTTTTCAAGTGAAGACAGCAGTTTTCTGACCAGAAGCAGCGAGCGTTTCTTCAACGAAAGACCTTTTCTAGATCATTGCTGCTATATCATGCTGACCAAGAAACCAGCGGGAAGAAGAAATGCAACCTCATTGTTTTCTAATCTGCTTAGAAGTTCCATAGTGCCGGTGGAAACATTAAAACCGCAGCTGCTTCAGGATTTTGCAGATACTTGCGGCCAGTTTAAGAGAATTATGGAAGACAGCGGATTTATAAAGCTGGAGCGTCTGCAAAATGAATCGCTCAGAAGCGAAAGCAGAAGAATCGGGCTGGTGGAAAAGTACTGTTTTTTATCAGAGCAGGAAAATTCATTCGTTTTTAAGGATATAAGATTTGACGAAGGATTATCAGTAGGGGATAAACACTGCCAATTGTTTACACTTGGTGATGCGGCTGATCTGCCTGGATTATGCGGATCAAGAATCAATTTTGACCGCTATTCGACCGATAAGACCAAATTCAGCGTTGGTTTTGCTTCAACGCTCGGCCAGCTTTTATCCTGCAGTCATATTTACAATCAGTATATCTTCATTGAGGATTCACAGAAGACCATCCAGAAGCTTGAAAGCAAGCGGCTCAGACTGCAGTCGCTATCGGCTTACAGCAGGGAGAACATGATTGCAAGAGATGCGACGAATGATTTCCTGAACGAAGCAGTATCACAGCAGAGGCTTCCGGTTAAAGCGCATTTTAATGTACTGGCCTGGAGCACGGATAAGGAAGAACTGAAAGAGATTAAAAATAAAATATCTTCTGCGATGGCTCAGATGGATGCGTCGGCAAAACAGGAAACAGTCGGGGCTCCGCAGATCTACTGGGCAGGAATTCCGGGAAATGCAGCTGACTTTCCCATGAATGACACCTTTGATACCTTCACGGAACAGGCAGTATGTTTTTTGAATATGGAGACCGGCTACAGATCTTCGCTGAGTCCGTGCGGCATCAGGCTGGGAGACAGGCTGACAGGAAAACCAGTTCATGTGGATATCAGCGATGAGCCTGTTAAGATGGGCATCTGTACCAACAGAAACAAATTTATACTGGGGCCATCTGGAAGCGGCAAATCCTTTTTTACCAATCATATGGTAAGAAGTTATTATGAGCAGGGTACCCATATCGTGCTGGTGGATGTTGGGCACAGCTATAAGGGACTCTGCGATATGGTCAACGGATATTATTTCACTTATGATGAAAAGAATCCTATCCGTTTTAACCCATTTTATATTTCAGAAGGAGACAGTCTGGATACGGAGAAAAAAGAGAGCATTAAAACGCTTCTGCTGGCACTCTGGAAAAAAGACGACGAAACCTTTAACCGGAGCGAGTATGTAGCACTCTCCAATGCCCTGCAGCTGTATTACGAGAAATTGGATTCTAATGAACAAATATTTCCCTGCTTTAACAGCTTCTATGAATTCCTGAAAGAGGATTTTATCTCCATTTTGGAAGGCGATAAAGTAAAGGAGAAGGACTTTGACGTAAATAATTTTCTGTATGTACTTCGTCCGTATTACAGGGGAGGTGAGTTTGACTATCTGCTGAACGCAACCGAAAATCTGAATCTTCTGAAAGAACGTTTTATTGTCTTCGAGCTGGATAACATCAAAGACCACCCGATTCTTTTTTCTGTAGTGACCATCATAATAATGGAAGTTTTTATAAATAAGATGCGAAAGCTTAAAGGGATCAGAAAAATGATACTCATTGAGGAAGCATGGAAAGCACTGATGAAGGAGGGTTTTGCAGATTATATAAAATATCTTTTTAAGACTGTGCGTAAATTCTTCGGGGAAGCAATAGTGGTAACTCAGGAGGTGGAGGATATTATTTCTTCACCAGTGGTCAAGCAGGCTATTATCAACAACAGCGACTGCAAGATCCTTCTTGACCAGAGTAAATATCAGAATAAGTTTGACCAGATTCAGGAGCTGCTGGGACTAACTGATAAAGAAAAGGCGCTGGTTTTATCAGTAAACAAAGCCAATGATCCAGCCAGGAAATACAAGGAAGTTTTTATCTCTTTGGGAGGGATGCTTTCCAAGGTATATCGCACGGAAGTTTCGCTCGAGGAATATCTGGCGTACACAACGGAGGAAAGCGAGAAAGTGAAAATGAATGCCTACGCGAAGAAGTTTGGAGGGGACATAAAGAAAGGAATAGCCGCAATGGCTCAGGATATGAGAAATGGAATTAAATGAAAAGGAATAATGAAAAAGAAATTAATTGTCTGTTTGGTCTGCCTGCTGCTGGCCGGCACTTCGGCGAGACCTGCTGAAAAAGTAGCGGTACTGCCGATACTTGAGATTGTAAAAGCAGTAACCAAGAAAGTAATTAAAGCAATCGATCTTCGAATCCAAAGACTGCAGAATAAGACCATCTGGCTTCAGAATGCACAGAAGCAGGTGGAAAATGTACTATCCAAACTAAAACTAGATGAGATCTCGGACTGGACCCAGAAACAGAAAGATCTTTACAAAGGCTACTATGAAGAGCTGGCAAAAGTAAAGTCAATTATTACCTACTACCAAAGGATAAAAGAAATTACCAGAAAGCAGACACAGCTTGTTCAGGAATATGAAAGAGCCTGGAATCTTTTTAAGCAGGATACCCATTTTAAAGACAGTGAAATCCAGTACATGGAGCGCGTTTATACAGGAATACTGGAGGAAAGTGTGAAGAATATCGACCAGATTTTTTTGATTCTGGATTCTTTTGCCACCCAGATGAGCGATCTCAAACGTCTTGAAATCATCAACAAGGCTGCTGACCAGATTGATGGAAACTACGATGACCTTACAATGTTTAACCAGCAGAACATACTGCTGAGTCTTCAGAGGGCCAAAACAGAAGCAGATGTAAACCGGGTGAAACAATTTTACGGAATTCCATAATTTATTTAAAAATCATGAAAAAGACAGCTGTAATACTAATAACGCTCTTTGTTTTTAATCAAGGTATGAGCGGGCAGGCAAAGCAGAGGAAGGAACTTATCCTTCAGATAGCGGCGCTTCAGGTTTATATTGACTATGCAAAGAAAGGATATTCGGCAGTATCAAAGGGACTCAATTTTATAGGGGATGCCAGAAAAGGTGAAGTCAACCTGCACAGTGATTATTTTACCTCACTTTTAAAAAATTAATCCAAAGGTTCGGAATTATTATAAAACTGCCCAGATCATCTCCATGCAGTTTAAAATAATGAAACTCTGCAGCAAGACTTTGGCAGATCTTAAAACTGCAGATTTGTTTCATGGTAATGAACTGGACTACATCGAGAGGTCTTTTGGGAGGCTGCTTCAGAACTGCAGCCAGACTCTCGACCAGCTGCTTGTTATTACTACCGATGCAGAACTGGAACTAAAAGATGACCAGAGGCTTGAACGCATTGATCTCCTGCACAAAACTATGCTGGAGGATTATAATTTCTGTCTTTCTTTCAGCAGGGATGCCAGACTGATGTCGGTATCAAAAACTGCCGATAAAAAGGATTCGAAGAATGTTGATGAATTATATGGATTATAAATTAAGCTACTATGAAAAAGATTTTGATTTTGGCAATATTGATCACTTTGTTAATGATTCCGGTTAAATCAATAGGGCAGTCAGCAGAAATTCAGCAGCTGATTTTGAATATTGAAAAGCTTTCCCAGTTCAAGAAAATTCTCAGTGATATGAAAAAGGGGTACGAGCTGCTTTCAGGTGGATACAAAACGGTGAAAGAAATGACTGAAGGAAACTTCAGCCTTCATAAAACTTTTTTAGATGCTCTTATGCAGGTAAGTCCAGCGGTGAGGAATTACAAAAGGGTAGGAGAGATAGTGGAATATCAGATTTCAATAGTCAAGGAAAGCCGCAACGGAATGAACCGATTTATAAAAAACGGAAATTTCAGCGGACAGGAAATAAATTACTTTGAGAAAGTTTACGGAAACCTGCTTAATCAGAGCCTGCGAAATCTTGATGAACTTACGATGGTCATAACAGCTGATAAGCTAAGGATGTCGGATGATGAAAGACTAAAGGCAGTTGACGATATCTATGAGCAGATGCAGGATAAACTGCTTTTCTTAAGAAACTTTAATGCCTCATCTAATGTGCTGGCTCTTCAGAGATCAAAAGAGAAAAAAGATGTTTATGTCTCAAAGAGTTTTCAGGAATTTAAAGAGTAGAGTATGAAATGCCTATTAAACAAAAAAGCAGTTTGTGTGATACTTATCTTATTACTGCATCCCTGCAGAATAATAGCACAGGGACTAGGTGATGATATGAGTAGTCTACATGGGGTCTTAGACCAGCTTTATGATGAAATGATGCCGTTGTGTTCTAACCTAATTGCTGTAGGGCAGGGAATCGCAGGTTTTGGAACTATATGGTACATCGCCTCACGCGTGTGGAGGCATATAGCAAGTGCCGAGCCCATTGATTTTTATCCGCTCTTCCGTCCCTTTGTAATAGGATTCTGCATTATGATTTTTCCGTCGGTTCTGGCACTTATTAACGGAGTTATGAAACCAACTGTTACAGCTACTGCCGCTATGGTAACAGGCTCTAACAATGCAGTAGCTGTTCTGCTTAAAGAGAAAGAAAAAGCAATTAAAGAAACCGATCCATGGAAGATGTATGTAGGGGCAGCCGGGACGGGTGATCGCGACAGATGGTATAAGTATACACATGACGGTGCTGATCCATCTGATGAGAGCATGCTGGCAGGCATAGGCAATGATGTGAAATTTGCCATGGAAAAAGCTTCTTACAGTTTTCGAAATTCGGTTAAGGAATGGCTGAGCGAGGTGCTGAGGGTTTTGTTTGAAGCTGCCGCCTTATGCATTGACACCCTTCGGACCTTTCAGCTTGTGGTGCTTTCTATTTTAGGGCCGCTGGTATTTGGAATAGCTGTATTTGACGGTTTCCAGCACACGCTCACTGTATGGCTTGCCCGATATATCAATATTTACCTGTGGCTTCCCGTGGCCAATATATTCGGAAGCATAATCGGAAAGATTCAAGAGCTAATGCTCAAGCTGGACCTCTCGCAGGTGCAGGCTACAGGAGATACTTTTTTCAGCAGGACCGATATGTCATATTTAATTTTCATGATAATAGGTATCATAGGATATTTTACCGTGCCTTCTGTTGCCAATTATATTGTTCACGCAGGCGGAGGAGGAGCCCTGGGCCATAAAGTGACAAGTATGTTTGGCAGTTCAGCCAATTCTGTTGTGAGAACCTCTTCAAACGCGGTTGGAATGGCTGCTGATGCGATGGGAGATGCGGATCGCAGAATGACCAGCAGCATGGCTGCGACAGCAGGAAGCAGTCCTTATTTTACGGATAAAGGAAACTATTTGAATGACAGGCTTAAAGGAAATTCCAAACAGACTTAATAACAGGAGCATATGTTTACCAAAATGAAAAACATTGATACGGCATTTAGATATGTGAGAGGTTTCACGATGCTTGTAATTGCAGGCTGCATCATAATAAGCTGCTATGCTGTCTATAAAAGTTTCCAGACAGTGAGCCTTATGCATGATAAAGTATATATTCTGGCAAACGGCAAAGCGCTGGAAGCTTACGCTTCGGAAAGAAAAGATAATATTGCTGTTGAAGCAAGGGACCATGTGAAAACCTTTCACAAGTTTTTCTTTACCCTTGATCCTGACGATAAGGTCATTAAAACCAATATAACAAAAGCGCTGTATCTGGCAGACGACAGTGCAAAACGTATTTATGATGACCTGAAGGAAAACAATTTTTATTCGGGTATTATATCAGGAAATATCAGCCAGACCATCCAGATTGACAGTGTGAGTATTGATATCCGTGAATATCCCTACCGTTTTAGATGTTATGCCAGACAGAACATTATCCGTACTACCAGTATTTTGAAAAGAAGCCTGCTTACAGAAGGTGCGCTTCGCAATGTATCAAGAAGCGATAATAATCCGCATGGTTTTCTTATCGAGCGGTTTAATACGATTGAAAACAAAGATATTTCCGCAGAAACCAGAAAATAGAGATTTATGAAATCCTTTTTTACAAGGCAGATTGAGCCTTTTGTGTATCACAAGTATTATCTGCTAATGCAGAAAAGATGGGCAGAAAAAATGAAGAGAGCCACAGACGGGCTCTCAAAAACAAAACTGATCTTGGGGCTTCTGTTCTTTACGGTTCTGGCATCGGGTTATTTAATCTATAACCTATATAGTACATTTTATAAAGAAGCTGAGGTTCCAGAAGCTTCAAAAATTAAGACAATCAACTTGAAAAACTAAAATTATGCAAGAGAAAATAGTATCACCAAAGGAATCTAAAAAGAGAAAGATGCTTTTAATGCTGCCTCTTATAACATTTCCATTTTTGACATTCTTATTTTATTCATTAGGCGGCGGAAGAATGGAATCCAAGATGGCAGGGAACGATGAAAAGAAGGGATTCAATTTTAATCTGCCACTGCCTAAATTTAAAGAAGACTCGGCACTGGATAAGATGAGCTATTACGATCAAGCGGCAGTTGATTCGATAAAGCTGCGCGAGCAGATAAAAAAAGATCCGAACTATATTGATAATAAAGTCTCGGAAGATAAAGCAGATTCTTTTTCCACAACTGATTTTGAATCCCGCATGCTTCCAAAAAAACAGATCCGCTTTTAATTCTCAGTCTTTTCAGGACCATAATGAGCAGAAAGTTTATGAGAAGCTCAGAGCTCTTGAAAAAGTAATCAGCCAGCCTGCTGTCCCTGCTTACGGTCAGGATATGATGGAATTTGAAAATTACGGCACTTCTGGAGGTGAATCGGAAGAGATTAAAAAACTCGAAGGGCTAATGTCAGCCATGAGCGCTCCGCAGGAACCTGATCCCGAACTTCAGCAGTTAGGCGGTATGCTGGAAAATATTTTGGATATACAGCATCCGCATCGTGTGCAGGAAAGGCTAAAGCAGACATCTGACAGCAAAAAAGGCCAAATATATTCAGTGCAGAAAAAAGAAGCAGAGAATAACATAAGCTCACTTCAGCGGAATGCCCATGCGCAGACCTCTTTGAAAACAAATGAATTTTATTCTCTGGACGACTCGCAGCCTGCTGAAGAAATTCAAAATTCTATTGAAGCAGTTGTGCATCAGACGCAGACTATTGTCAATGGCTCGGTGGTTAAATTAAGACTTACGAATGATATTTTTCTCCAAGGAACAATTATACCCAGAAATACTTTTCTGTATGGTATGGCGGCTTTAAAAGGAGAGAGGCTGGAGGTAAAAATCACAAACATCCAGTACAATAATTCGATATTTCCCGTCGAGCTGGCAGTCTATGATATGGACGGGATTGACGGCATCTATATTCCCGGAGCGATTAACAGGGATGTGGCTAAAGCATCAGCTGACAGATCCATTCAGACTCTCGGTCTGACCGGGATTTCGGATTCATGGGGAGCACAGGCCGCAGGTATGGGCATCGAGGCAGCCAAAAGTCTTATGAGCAAAAAGGTAAAACTCATAAAAGTGGTTGTAAAGGCAGGTTATCAGGTGCTGCTGTATGATGAAAAACAAAAGAATTTAAAACCTTAAAAGAGAGAAAATATGAAAAGAGCGAATTATTTGTTTTTAATCAGCTTGCTGCTGGTTTGTACTTCAGTTAATCCACAGTCAAACGCAAGGGAAACTGTCTTTTACGAAGACCAGTATAAAAATCTACAGGTAGGTTATTCTAAAACCACAAGCATTGTTTTTCCTTATACAATCAAGAGCATAGATAAAGGAAGTGCAGAAGTGCTTGTACAGAAAGCAAAAGGAGTTGAGAATATACTGCTTGTAAAAGCTGCTAAACAGCATTTTTTCCAGACCAATCTGACAGTTGTAACATCTGACGGAAAATTATACGTTTTTGTACTGAATTATGACGATTCGTGCCCTGACTTAAATTTTAAGGCTGAAAATGCTGTGGCTGCAAGCAGGGATGTGCTGTTTTCTTTAGAAAACGAAAATCAGAAAAGAATTGAACAGTGTGCTTTGGCTGCATATTCCAAAAAGAAAAAAATCAGTGGTCTAAAAAAATCAAAATATCAGATCAGACTGGAGGTGAACGGCATCTTTATCCAGCAGGATGTTTTGTATCTGCGTGTTGTTTTTGAAAACAAATCAAAGATTAACTATGATATTGATCAGTTTCGTTTTTTTATCAGGGATAAGAGAAAATCAAAACGAACTGCATCACAGGAAATTGAATTGGAGCCTTTGTATGCAACTTCATCATCTTCTGTGATTCCTTTTAAATCTGAAATAATAAAAGTTTATGCGCTGCAGAAATTTACTATACCTGAGAATAAGTATCTGACGATTCAGATGATTGAAAAAAACGGCGGAAGACATCTGGAAGTAGATATAAACAATAATCTGGCTGATCTGGTTTTTCCGATTCCCGAATGAGGCGGTGACACTTTTTAAGCTTTGAAATAAATTATGATAATCAATTTAGCTGACACCGAAATAATGCTGTCGTTTGCCGAGGAAATGGCTTATAACGGCCATCGATTTGCTGCTTTTAATACTGATCTGGTAACAGATACCTATTCAATTGAGTTATTTAAAAATGCTTGGGAAGCAAAAGAATACTGCTATGAAATGACCACAGATGCAGACTATTATAAAAGTGTGCCGATAGAAGGGATTATAGCTGACTTAAGAGCAGTTTTAGCAAGCGGAATTAATACTTCCGAAAATGAAGCAATAGAACTGACTGGATTTGCCGCATGGGAAAGAGAAAGGAAAGAATTTTTAGGAAACAATTTAAATGAAAATGCAATGAATGAGAAAAATTTAGAATACCTGAAAGACCAGTTGAAATATACTGGATTTGGAGAAACGTTCGATGCTGAACTGCGAGAGAACATAATGAAGGGAATTAAGGATTTTAAAATCATGCACACCGGCATTATGAACAATGGTCTGCCAAATAAGGATACCATAACAGTAGAATTAAATTTCAAAAGGTCTGAGCAGACAGATATGTATTTTTTTAATTCCTATCATGTCAATCTTCAGAAAGAAGAAAACAAACCTGGTCTGGAACAGACCTTCTACATCAACAAAGACAGCGCCAGCATTACAATGAAGGAGGCTTATAATTTGATGGAAGGCAGATCTGTCAATAAAGATCTTAAAAACAAAGAAGGGGAGAGCTATAATTGCTGGCTTAAAATTGACTTTAAACAATCTGACAATGGTAATTTTAAGCTGAACCAATACCATCAGAACTACGGGTATGATCTGGAAGCAAGTCTGGCAAAACATTCAATCAAGGAACTCAACACGCCGCAGTATAAAGAAGACCTTTTGAATTCGCTTAAGAAAGGAAATCTTCAGTCGGCGACTTTTGTTGTGGGCGGCGTTGAAAGTAAAATGTATGTGGAGGCTAATCCGCAATTTAAGACCGTCAATGTTTATGATACAAATCTCCAGCGAATCAACCATCGAGAGAGCAAGGAAGAGAAGAAGGCTGAATCTCAAAGAGAATCAGTTTCTAAAGATCAAAAACAAAAACAAAATCCAGATTCAGATGAAGGGGATTCAGGGAGGAAAGACAATAAAGTAAAGAAAAGAAAATCGCCTTCACTTTAAAATTATGGAAAATTTAAAGCCTTTATCGGATTTTTTCACCGCAATAGAGAATGATTATCGGATCAGTCCAATGCATATTGCCATTTATGCGGCCTTATTGCAGTTTAGATCCGTTAAGGGCTTTGTTAACCCAATTTTTGTATTCAGCTCGGAGATTATAGTTATTGCCAAAGTTTCCTCTGCAAATACATATCATAAATGTGTCCAAGAGCTTCATCAGTATGGATACATAAAGTATAGACCATCTTTTAAAAAAAATCGTGGCAGTGAAGTATATTTTTTGTTTTCAGCTGATGCGGACAACTAAATGTTCTGCAATTAATAAATTTTATGAAATAGTACTATGAATGAAATTGTAACCAAGGAAGATCTGAGACAGTTTGGTCTTCTTCTGATTGATAAAATACAGGCTGCATTTAAAGATAAGGATTGTGGACTGAAAGAAACTTTGGAGCCAGAGTGGATTAGAAGTAAGTCTGTGAGGAAACTGCTTGATATTTCAGCAGGTTCAGTACAGAATCTTAGAATAAGCCAAAAAGTGCGTTTCAAAAAAGTGTTTGGCTCGTACTACTACAATAAAGAAGATCTTCAAAAACTATTTGATGATGAAACAAAACAATAGGTTTAAAGAAAGGAAGATTATGGATTACATCTCACTTTACAGTGAAGATCCACAGCTGAATGTCTGGCATTTGTCTATTTTAATAGCAATATTAGGATTAGGGTATAGGCAGGGGCAGCGAAGAAGGATTAAAGTCAGCCGCAGTAAAATTATGGAGCTCTCACATGTCAATACGCTGCCCACGTATCATAAGTATTTTAAACAGCTTCAGGATTTAGGCTACATTAAGTACACACCATCTTATCATCCAGGCTATAAGAGTGAAATTAAACTATATAAAAAGAGGCTATCTCAACAATTTTGAGATAGCCTCTATGGTTTTAATTGATACCTGAATGCAAATATCATGAAGTTATATTGTATTTCTTTTTGATTGCCTGTATTTCTTTTTCAAGTCTTCCGAGAACTGCTAAATCGGGTTTTGAAATCTTTGAAGAGGTTTTGTTGAGCTTTTTATTCAAAATGGACATTTCACGTCCGATTGTGGCCTGCTCAGTTATAGCATATGCTTCAGTCTGTTTTACCGATGCATGACCCAGCAGTTCTTTAACGACGTTAATAGGAACATTGTTATTGAGGGTTACCGTGCTTCCAAAAGTACGGCGGGCCATATGCGTGTTGAGCGTAAAAGGAAAACCGCACAATACAGCAACTTCTTTCAGGTACTCATTCATTTTCTGGTTGGATGAAACTGGAAGCACGGTTCCACGCTGGATACACAGCGGGTGCTGTTCATACTTTTCAACTATTTTCAGTGCTTGGGGAAGAAGAGGGACATTAAATGATGAGTTTGTTTTCTGCCTTTCGGACATAATCCATAGATTTCCATCAATGCCTTCTTTGATATCCTTTTTCTTTAATTGATATGCGTCTATGTACGCCAGGCCAGTGTAGCATTGGAAGACAAATACATCCCTTACGACATTGAGCCTGTCAGTTGTGAAATAATGACTTTCCAGTTCGTACAGTTCCTGTGCGGTGAGTGGTTTTTTCACCAGTTTTGTTTTACGTCCCTTAAAGTTCTTAAATGGATCCTTTGTGATTATTTCCTTATCGATGGCGCGGATTACAATCTTTTTGAAATTTGCAATATACTTTAGGGTGGTGTTGTTGCTGCAGTCCCGTACAGTTCTAAGGTAAAACTCGAAATCCTTTACAAACTCAAGATTCAAATCCGCAAATTCAAGATCGTGCTTTTTAAGCTTGAATTTTATAAACGCAGTCAAATGGTTTTTAGTAATGGTAAACCGGTCAAGGGTGCCTTTTGCATAGCCTTTTCCAAGAAGCGCCTCCATTTCATCGTTATGCTTTTGAAATTCTTCAAGCACCTTAATCTTTGGGGCTGTCCTTCCCAGCACCTCGTCCATAATTTTTTCAGCGGTTATGCTTTTGCCGCTGTACATCATTTCGGTTTTGATTTCATTGATTTTTAAAGTCAGCGAATCCAAAAAGAAGTTCAGCGATTTTGCATCTTCCTTTGAGCCGACCGCTCTTTCGAACCTTTGATCCCATCGTGTATTATCCCATTTTCTTTTAGTTGAGCTTTCCTTACGGATACCGTCAACAGTTATTCTGAAATACACAATCCATTCTCTACTTTCTATTTTGGGTCTTTTTAAAAAGAATCCCAAACCAAAACTGCTTTCCAACATAATCCTACTTTTTAAATTAATAAATGTAGAATAATATCACTGCCAAATCAAGTCGTTAATCTCGTTAACCCCTATAATATAAGGGATTTTAGCTGTTTCTGGTGCACTTTTCTGCGCGCTGGAAAGTGCACCGATTCTGCACCTTTAATTTTGTGAGCATTTATAAATATTGAAAACAGCCCATAAAGCAAAAAAGCCAGTAAATCATCGGATTTACTGGCTTTAAGACATTTTTTAAGGCTTTTTGAAAAGATTGAAAACTTGCAGTTTTCCGGCTTTTCGGCCTTTCCGTGGGGAGAGCAGGATTCGAACCTGCGAAGTTCACACAGCAGATTTACAGTCTGCCCTCGTTGGCCGCTTGAGTATCTCCCCTCAGCTTTGTATTGTTGTGCTTTGTTGTTCTAAGCGGTTGCAAAGATAGCAACGTTTTCTACATTTGCAAACAAAAAAAGCACTTAATTTTAAGTTATTTTAAAGTTATTTTTTAATTCATTGGAAGTGAAGAAAATAAAAAAAGCTTAATTGGGACTTTTTTTTTATTTATTCAATAAAATAGGATTATTCTTAATGTGTGATTGCCGTTTTTTTATGTTTTACAACATAGATTTAAATTTATAATTACTGATTTTCCTCATAAATCAAGGGTAAAGTTGATCAAAAATTCTGGTTTGTTTATGAGTGTTGACTTAAAAAAAAACAAACATATTTAATATGCAGATCGTTTTCTAAGGGCTGATTAATTAAAACTGTTGCTATTTTTAATGAGTTTTCAATATTGGGTATAAAATAAAAAATCTCCACGAGGGAGATTTTTTATTATTCTGAAAATGCTATTATTTAGCTAAAAGCTCTACGATTTTTGCTTCCAATTCTGGACCTCTTAAGTCTTGAGCAACCACTTTTCCTGAGGCATCAAGAATAAAAGTGGCAGGAATAGATTCAACATTATATTGTTTTGCAATTCGCTCGTCCCAAAATTTTAGGTTTGAAACGTGTGTCCAAGTTAAGCCATCTTTTGCAATCGCTTCTTTCCATTTTGCAGCATCTTTATCTAAAGACACTCCAACAATATTTAATCCTTTTGGGTGCAATTTTTTATACATTGCTACAACATTAGGATTTTCTTGTCTGCATGGTCCACACCATGAAGCCCAGAAATCTACGATTGTTACTTTACCTAAACTTTGTTTCAGTGAAACTACTTTTCCTTCTGGATTAGGAGCCGAAAAATCTGCTCTTCATTTAGCACTGCCCACTGGTGCAGCTGTAGCTCCAACAGATGGCATTTTTGCTTGGCCAAATCTAGTTTTGATTTCTTTTCCAGGAGTAGTCTTTTTCAAAGACTCATCTAAAGAATTGTAAAGGCTTTCTAATTTTTTAGTATCAGCTGTTGGATCATTCAATAAATTTTGAATAAGAATAGCTGAGATATATGATTTTGGATGAGTTTCAGCATAAGTATAATATTTCTTTTTGCTGTTTTCTCCAACTTCTTTCTGGATTTCCATGTATTGTTTCATCAAGCTGTTGATAACTGCAGTATCTTGAGCTTGTTGTGCTTGTTGCATTTTTTGATTATTCTTTTTCTGAAAATCAATTAAGCTTTTTTGAGTTTTTGTAATATCTTCAATGAAAGATACATACTCATCATTATTGTAAGTTCCAGAAACTTTAGATTTTTGGATACTGTCTTTATCAATTGTAACTTTAATTTCACCTGATTCAAGAATCAATGGAATAGGACCATTAGCTCCTTGTAAAATCAAAGTATGGAAAGCTGGTTCAGTTACTTTTCCTTTTATTTCAAATTTTCCATTTTCAACTTTTACTGTATCAAGAGAAACTGGCATTCTTGTAGCAGGATCTGCACCTTGTAAAATAATAGTTTTCCCGTTTTCAATCCCTGTAGCTGTACCCGTAATTAGGTATTCTCCATCTTTAACTTTGCTGCAAGAAATGATAGCTGCAGAAGCTGTAAGTACAAAAAGTATTTTTTTCATTATAAAAAATTAATTAGTTAATTGATTTGTGCAACAAAAGTATCTAAAATTATAAAACATACAGAATTTTGTAACCTAAAATTTTGTTATAGTTTTTTTAGTCTTAAAACCCATTGAATCAGTGTGTTTGTTGGCTTAATTTGATTTAAAACTCTTAACTAGAAACTAATTTTAAATCTTAATAATCAAATTTTTAATTTTTTGACATAAAAAAAGCGCTCGTTTAATAGAGCGCTTTTTTGTAAATATAGTGTTTAAAAACTATTCTTGATTTGTTTTCTTTCTCCAAGTAAAAGAGTTTAAGATATGTCTTTTTGCAAATCTTCCAGGAGAATCTGCATTTACCATTTTAACGTAAGTTGCTTTAGGAACACTAATGTATTCGTAAACGCTTCCGTTAGAAAAGTCAATGATTAAACGACCTTCAACAAATTTATAATCTGTAATTGTACAAGTTGAAATTGTTTCTGTGTACTCAGGTAAATTAAGTTTAATAGTATCAGGGTGAATGCTTACTAAAAAGTGGTAAGCTTCGATGATAGTTTTACTTTTTTCTTCTGCAGCTTTTAGACCAGCGTCATCTCCTTGAAATTTATCAGGATGCGCTTCTTTCATTGCATTACGATAAATTGTTTTTAACTCTTTTAACTCTGCAGTTTTTTCTACGTTTAGTAACTTGCGGTATTCAACTATTTTTTTCATAAATAAAAGGTAACTACTTGTCTATTAGTTTGAAATCGATATTAATTAGTTCAAATCGACAAATTTTTTGCAAAGGTACACTTTTTTTTAACTTTTTAGTTTTGATCGAAAAAATATTCTTTACGGAATCGTTAAGAGTTAATGGAAATGTGATGTACTGATCGTTTTTTAACCACAAAGCGCACAAAGAGTTTTATAAGATTCTGAATAAAACAAAAACACAGAGTTCGCAAAGCTTTGTATTGATAAAGCTTTGCGAACTCTGTGTTTTAAACATCCTTTAGATAAAAAAAACTTTGCGTTCTCTGCGTTAAAAATTAAACGTTCCAACCTGAAACCTGAAACTTGAAACTTGAAACCTGAAACCTGAAACCAAAGAACTATTCCGGCTTATGATTAGCCTTATCGAAGTTTCTTGATTTCTTTGGATATTTATTGTAGCTGATATCGCTTGGATTTTCGATAATTGACTTTATAGTAATCCAATCGCCGACATTAAAGTTCGATTGAACCATTTTATAATCTAAAAGATATTCGCCGCAGAAATAATTATTGTTTTCATCTTTTTCTATAATACCTGTAAAAACTCCTTTTTGCGGCATTTTTTGTTGTGAATCTTTAGACATCTTTTTTTTATTTTGAAATTACGAAGCAAAGGTAAGCAATTAATGTTTGTTTTAGGGAGTTCCGTACAATCTGAGTATATTTGCAGCATGCAGAAAAACTTTAAGCCACATCCTAATTCTTTTAAAAATACATTTTGTGCCTTTAAGGAAGTGCTTCCAAATGAAATTGAAGGTTTAAAAAAGCAATTTGAAAGTAAAGCAGGAAGTTCCTATTATTATACAGAAGCGGGAATGTACCGCGTTTCCAATCATTGGGGAAGATTGGCAAACAGTAAATGGCGTCTAATAGCCAGAGAACCTGAAACAGAATCGAAAACTAAGATTGGTTTTGCTAAATGGGAAGAATTTTACCCAGATAATGTCGAAGAAAAACTGTATTACATAAAAGCCGATTTCGAAAAAAATCTTGCCAATTATGAACATAAAAATAACCCAGAATATGATGGTAAAGCAGTGCTGCGAACAAGTTTTGAAACGACCAAAAGATTGAAACAAATAAGAAATTTGCAGCAATTAACTTCTTGGGCAAAGCATTTTGATTATGATGATATTGATGAATTGCGAAAGCAGATTATCAACGAATTAATTTTTACGGAGAAAACGTTGGAACAAATTAAAAGAGAAATATAATGGGACGCAATAACGAACGCAATATCAAGAAACACAATGATAAATTGCACAAAGCCCAAGCAAAAGCAAAGCAAGCCGAAATAGCTCGTAAAGAAAAGCTAAAGGAAATTGTAAAGAAATTTAACGAAAGTAAAAACGAAGAGTAAATAAGTTTTTAAATTTCAGGTTTCATGTTTCAAGTTAACGTTTGGAACATGAAACCTGAAACCTGAAACTTGAAACAAAATAAAAACAAAAAAAATATATGAATAGTAAATTCGAAACCTTAAAAGCAAGCGTACAAGAAATTATCGATTTAATCGCTGCAAAAAATGACAGAGAAGCAAACAATAAATTATTGGAAGTAAGCGAAACACTAGATGAAATGATTGATTTTGCTGAAGAAGATGAGGAAGTAAGAGAAATCACTCGTTATCAGGTTTTGTTAAACCAGCTTCATGTAAAAATTAATGGAGAAGAACCAGTCGATGGAGAATAAAAAATGCTTCTGCGATACCGGTTTATTGTTTGAAAACTGCTGCGGATTGTATTTAGATACTAGTCAAAAAGCTCCATCTTCATTGGCATTAATGCGTTCGAGATATTCGGCATACGCTTCTCATAATGCAGATTATCTTTTGGAAACGACTTATAGTTCAGAAAGAAAATATTATTCAAAACCAGAAATTTTAAGATGGGCAGTTTCGAATAAGTGGCAAAAACTTGAAATTTTGAGTTTTACAGAAAACACAGTTGAATTCAAAGCATACTTTTTAGATTCAAATAATAAACCACAAGTACATTATGAGTTTTCTACTTTTAAGTTCGAAAATGGATCTTGGTACTACGTAGACGGAAAATTTGAATAATTAATACATCTAACATTGTTAATTGTAGTTTTTGATTAAATATTTTAACTAAAAATTAATAAACGATTCGTTTTTCATAATTCTAAAAAGACGTAATTTTAGATTTATGAAAAACGAATTTAAAAAAGGCTTTTACTTTAAGACTTACGAAGCTCCTTTTCAGTCTCCGTTTGACAAACTTTTTACTATTTTTAAAGAGTTGATCACCCATACTTCGGGCGATTTTGACGAAGCTATCAGCTGGCTTCGGGAACTGGACATCGAATATAAACTTACCGACGAAAATTATACCATCGACGATTTTATTGAGGATCTTAAGAAAAAAGGATACATCAGAGATGAAGTTAAAGACGATGGAAGTCCTGGATTAGGAATTACTGCAAAAACCGAAAGAGCCATTAGACAACAGGCTTTAGATCAGATTTTTGGTAATTTGAAGCGTTCAGGAAGCGGTAATCATAAAACAAAACATGCCGGAAATGGAGATGAACACACAGGGGAATTCCGTGAGTTTAATTTTGGAGATGGTTTAGAAAGAATTTCTTTGACCGAAAGTCTTCGAAATGCACAGATCAATAATGGAGTAGAAAGTTTTATGCTTACCGAAAATGATTTGGTTGTCGAAGAAACGCAGTACAAAGCACAGATGAGTACGGTTTTGATGATCGATATCAGTCACAGCATGATTTTATACGGTGAAGACCGAATTACGCCTGCAAAAAAAGTGGCAATGGCTCTTGCTGAATTAATTACAACACGATATCCAAAAGATACACTCGATATTTTAGTTTTTGGAAATGATGCCTGGACAATTCCAATTAAAGATTTGCCGTATTTGCAAGTTGGACCTTATCATACCAATACGGTTGCAGGTTTGCAGCTGGCAATGGATATCCTTCGCAGAAAACGAAATACAAACAAGCAGATTTTCATGATTACTGACGGAAAACCAAGCTGCGTTCGCGAACGAGATGGTTCCTATTATATGAATAGTAATGGTCTTGACGAATATATTGTGGATAAATGCTACACGCAGGCACAGCAGGCAAGAAAACTACATATTCCGATCACGACTTTTATGATTGCCAAAGATCCGTATTTACAGCGTTTTGTAAATCAGTTTACAGAAGCAAATCAGGGAAAAGCATTTTATACTGGACTGAAAGGTTTGGGTGAAATGATTTTTGAAGATTATGAAACGAATAGGAAGAAAAGAATTAAATAAAGGGGCAAAGGTTCAGAGGAACAAAGGTTCAAAGTTTTTTTCTGTAGCGACGCACAGCAGTGCGTCTATGTAGGTTCAAAGGTTTCTTTGACAAAAAAAATATAACGCTCACCAAATCAATAATAAACAATCTATATTTCAATAAAATGGAAATAAATAATATAAAGACTTTAGGTCAATTAAAAGCCGCTGGATATAAAAGTACAAGCATTAAAGATGAATTGCGAAATAATCTTCGTGAAAAAATAAAATCTGGAAAACCTGTTTTTGAAGGCGTTCATGGTTTTGAAAATACTGTAATTCCAGAATTAGAGCGCGCAATTTTATCACGTCATAATATTAATTTACTCGGACTTCGCGGACAGGCAAAAACTCGTTTGGCACGTAAAATGATCGAATTATTAGATGAATATATTCCGTTTGTATCGGGTTCAGAAATTAATGACGATCCGTTAAATCCGATTTCTCGTTTTGCTAAAGATTTAATTGAAGAAAAAGGAGAAGACACACCAATTTCTTGGCTGCATAGAAGTGATCGTTTCTTCGAAAAGTTAGCAACTCCAGACGTAACCGTTGCCGATTTAATTGGAGACGTAGATCCAATAAAGGCGGCAAATTTAAAATTGTCTTATGCAGACGACCGCGTAATTCACTTCGGAATGATTCCGAGAGCGAACCGCTGTATTTTTGTAATCAACGAATTACCCGATTTACAGGCAAGAATTCAAGTTGCTTTATTCAATATCCTTCAGGAAGGCGACATACAAATTAGAGGTTTTAAAGTTAGAATGCCCCTAGATATGCAGTTTGTTTTCACGGCAAATCCAGAAGATTATACCAATAGAGGAAGTATAGTTACACCTTTAAAAGACAGAATTGGGTCTCAGATTTTAACGCATTATCCAGAGAATATTGCTATCGCAAGAACAATTACAGAGCAGGAATCTAAATTAGATCAAAACCAAACGGATATTGTTTATGTACCAAGTTTAGCCAGAGATATTTTAGAGCAAATAAGTTTTGAAGCCCGAGAAAGCGAATACATTGATAATAAAAGTGGTGTAAGTGCCAGAATGAGTATTACGGCTTTTGAAAATTTAATAAGCACCGCAGAACGTCGTGCATTGATTTTAGGAGTTGATAAAACAACGCTGCGTTTATCTGATTTTATCGGAATCATTCCAGCGATTACAGGAAAAGTAGAATTGGTTTACGAAGGCGAGCAGGAGGGAGCAGATGTTGTAGCCGAAAGTCTTATTGGTTCCGCCATTAGAACTTTGTTTCCAGAATATTTTCCTAAAATTGAAAAATTAGAAAAACCAGACGAAAAAACGCCATATTCTGATGTCGTAGAATGGTTTTTTGCCGAAAGTGGTTTCGAATTATTAGACGATGCTTCAGACGCTGAGTATGAAAGTATTCTGGATGAAGTCACTCCATTAGATGAATTATTAAAAAAATACCAGCCTCAATTGGCAAAAGAAGATCAATACTTTATGAAAGAATTTGTTTTGTGGGGATTGGTTGAATATAGAAAATTAAGCAAAGACAGATTTGCAAAAGGAAATCAGTTTAGAGATATTTACGGAAGTTATATCAGCAAATTTTAAACGAATTTTATTTGAAATTTTATCTGGTCTAACCGGTTTTTTAAAACCGGTTGGACCTTTTTATTTTGGAATAGATTACTTTTACAATCCAAATATAAAATATATGTTATTCCTTATTTTAAGCATTTTATGCAGTGTTATTGTGGGTGTTGTATTCAAAATTTCAAGAAAATACAATGCAAATCCTTCTCAGATCATTTCTTTCAATTATGTAACAGCCATTACACTCTGCTATTTTACTTTTGGACCAGACCTTCAATCATTAGATAATAATGCACCTTTAGGAATTTATACAGCAGTCGGAATTTTGCTTCCAATTGTATTTTTATTTTTGGCACTTTCCATTCGATTTATGGGAATTGCAAAGACAGATGCCGCGCAGCGATTATCACTTTTTATTCCCATTTTAGCAGCCTGGCTTTTGTTTAATGAGGAATTTAATACCTATAAAGTTATTGGTGTTTTAATTGGTTTTGCTGCACTTTTATTCATTCTTAGAAAACAGTCTGATAATAATGACAACAAGTGGATTTATCCAGCATCGGTATTATTCGGTTTTGGACTTGTAGATATACTTTTTAAGAAAATTGCTTTGTATACAGCAGTTCCTTATACAACATCCTTGTTTTTGGTTTTTCTAATTTCGTTTGCTGTTTCGGTGTTTATCGTGCTTTATAAAGTAATCTTTTCAAAAGAAAAATTAGAACTTAAAAATATTCCTTTCGGAATGCTGGTTGGAGTTTTTAATTTCGGAAATATATTATTTTATCTAAAAGCCCATAAAGCATTTGCAGAAAATCCGTCGACAGTTTTTGCAGGAATGAATATGGGGGTTATTATTCTTGGAACTATAATTGGCGCTTATTTCTTTAAAGAAAAGCTTTCTAAAACCAATATTTTTGGCTTGTTTCTGGCTTTAATTGCTATCGTTTTTATATTTATTTCACAATTGCAGTAATTTTTTTTAGGTGTTAATCCTTTAATTTACAGTTGATTTAATGTTATGTTTTCAATTGATCGAAAATAAATTCGACTAATTCTATAGAATTTATAAATATATTTTTGTAGATTTGCTTCAACAATGAAAAACTATAGCCGAAATATGAAAACGTTTTTTCCATGCAGCTTTGCGATGTGCTGCATGATGAACCGCGTTTTGAAATGGCGTTAATAGAGAAAGTACTTGTTAGTTATTTTTTTTTTTTTAGCCTTTCATTGCACCATGAAAGGCTTTTTTTTGAATTATTTAAAAAATGAAATATGAGAACCAATAGAAATATAAATATTTTGATGCGCTGCTGTTTAATAAAAATTCCGTGTTGCATGTAGCAGAAGGAATAAAGCAGATAAAAATCTTCATAAAGAAGATATAACTTAAAAAGTAACCCAAAACTAAAAACTATATATTATGAGTTCAGAAATTATAAAACATAATCCCTTTCAATCGATGATTGATCGCTTTAATATTGCTGCAGATATTTTAAAATTAGATGATTCTATTCGACAAAAACTGCAACGACCAGAAAAACAAATCACTGTAAACTTTTCTATTGTCTTAGATAACGGAGACGTTCAAAATTTTGAAGGTTACCGAGTGATCCACAATACAGCTTTAGGACCTTCAAAAGGAGGCATTCGATATGATACCGCTGTTAATCTTGATGAAGTAAAAGCACTTGCCGCCTGGATGACCTGGAAATCTGCTGTAACCGGAATTCCGTTTGGCGGCGCTAAAGGCGGCATTATTTGCGATCCTAGAAATCATTCTAAGGCAGAATTAGAAAAAATTACAAGAGCTTACACAAAAGCTTTAGCAGATATTTTTGGACCAGAAAAAGATGTTCCAGCTCCAGACATGGGAACTGGTCCAGACGAAATGGGATGGCTGATGGATGAATTTTCTATAGTACACGGCAGACCAATTCATGCCGTAGTTACAGGAAAACATCTTCATTCTGGAGGATCTTTAGGCAGAGTAGAAGCTACTGGAAGAGGCGTAAGTATTATAAGTCTTCTGGCACTTCAAAAATTAAAAATCAGACCTGCAAGAGCTACTGCCGCTATTCAAGGTTTTGGAAATGTCGGACTGCATTCGGCTTTGTTTTTATATGAAAAAGGAATAAAAATCGTTGCCGTTAGTGATGTTTCAGAAGCTTTGCATAATCCAGACGGAATCAATATTCCAGAACTGATTTTGTATTATAATTTGAATAATAAAACGATAAAAGGTTATCCAAATTCGGTTGCCATAAAACATGAAGATTTATTGCTTTTAGATGTCGATGTATTGATTCCTGCGGCTAAGGAAGATGTTATTACCCAGAAAAATGCTGGTGATGTTCAGGCAAGAATTATTGTTGAAGGTGCCAATGGACCCGTTTCTTCAGATGCAGATCAAATTCTCCATGATAAAAATATATTAGTTGTTCCTGATATTTTAGCCAATGCCGGCGGTGTTACGGTTTCTTATTTCGAATGGCTTCAAAATTCGCTTTTGGAGTCTTGGAGAATTCACCAGATTAACAAACGTCTGGAGGATATATTAGAAAAAGGTTTTGATACTGTTTTTAGAGTTGCAGTAAAACATGATGTAACGCCTCGTATTGCTGCTTATATTATTGCTTTGAAAAAAGTAGCCGAAACACAATCGGTAAAAGAAGTTGCTTTAGAAGCGCCTCAGTATAAACAAAATTAAATCAGGTTTACTTCGTAACGATCATTTTCGTTGATTACATTTTTAGTCTCCCTAAAAAGGTAATTAACGGGAGTGTCTTTTTCGTTTGTGCTATTAAATACAATTTTTAGAATCGAAAAATATCATACAAATGAAAAATATCAATTTTCTAGCTTTTGCTATGCCAGCCTTTTTTCTTTTTTTGTTTTTAGAATATAAGCTTGCTCAACGCAGAAAAAGGCCTGAAATTTTTAACTATGAAAGCTCAGTTTCTAATATTAGCATTGGTATTGCAGAGCGGTTGATTAACTTATTTATTGCCGCCAGTTTTTATCAGTTGTATTATTTAATCTATGACGATTATAGAATATTTGATATTCCGAGCAACGCTTTGGTTTGGTTTGCCCTCATTCTTGCCACCGATTTCGTTTGGTATTGGTACCACCGATTAGGACATGAAGTCAATTTTTTCTGGGCGGCGCATATTGTGCATCATCACAGCGAAGAATTTAATTTTACCGCTGCGGCAAGAATTACAACTTTTCAGGCAATAATACGAACGGGATTTTGGTGTGTGCTGCCATTAATTGGTTTTCATCCCACAATGGTAATTACAATGCTGATTGTTCATGGAGCATATTCTTTTTTTACACATACACAGCTTATTGGTAAAATAAAATGGCTGGAATATGTTTTTGTAACCCCTTCTGTTCATGGCGTTCATCATGCATCTGACGAAAAATATCTGGATAAAAATTACGGAGATATGTTTACGTTTTGGGATCGCCTTTTTGGAACTTTCCAAACCGAGGAAGAAAAACCAAAATACGGATTAACGCACCCGCTCAAAAGCTATAGTTTCTTGTGGCAGCATTTTCATTATTACTTTGAAATTTACGAATTATGGAAACGCTCGAGCGGATTTAAAGCCCGATGGAAAGCCGTTTTTGGAAGTCCGGCCCACATGGATCAAGATATTCGCCCCATTCTGGAAAAACGTTTTCTTCAGGATAAAAGTAATCCGCATCAAAGACTTCGATTTAAAAATTACCTTTATATACAATTGGGAATCTGTACGCTGGTTTTAACCGTTTTTACGTATTATTTTGATTATTTAGAAATCTATGATAAACTGTTTGTACTTTCTTTTATTATAATCACCTTAATCAATTGCGGGGCTTTATTAGAACAGCGAAAATGGATATATTATTTAGAATATGCCCGTATTTTATTAATTACAACTTATTTTTTATACGAAGAAGATTTGATCATGTTTTTCTTCGTGCCTATTGCAGTAATGATTTTTGTTGAGCAGTTATTTTCTTTGAGTAAACTTTATCAAAATACAATTTTACAATTGGAGACTTCTGAATAATAAAAAATAGCCACGACTTGAGCGATAGCGAATAGGCGAAGCAATTCAAGAATTTTTTGGGATGTAGTTCATACGACATGTTTTATCAGAAAAAAAATATAATGGAAATTGCTCTTTTTATGAGAAGTCACAGAGTGACGAATTATTTATAGAAAAATGTTTGTTATACAAAAAGCCCCAACGGAGCGACATATAAATTTAAGTACTAATAATATGTCGCTCCGCTGGAGCTTTTTTCTTGAGGTATTACCTATATTTCTATAAATATTTAGCTTCTCCGAAGCTTTTAGAAGATCTCAAAAACTCAAAAACTCAGAAGCTCAGAACCTTAGTATCTCAGAACCTCAGCACCTCAGCACCTTCAAATAGTTTTAATCTCCATAATTTTCTGTTCAAAAGTATCTTTAAAATCAGATTTACTCTTAATTCTGGTTTTGTAGGTGTAAATTGTAGCCACAGAAAGTTCTAAGAATTCTGCCATTTGACTACTGTCTTGAATTCCTAATCGGTACAAAGCAAAAATTCGTAATTCGGTATTCAAAAGTTCGCCTTTTTTTACAATGCATTTATGATCGTTTGGGAACAGTTTATTGAATTCGGTCACAAAAGTGGGAAACAATCTCAAGAAGATCTCATCAAATTGATGAAATAGATTTTCTCTTTCTTCCTTTACGTTATAGCGCTTTAAACTGGCAATAACTTCATCTGTTTTTTTGGTGATAATTTTATGAAGCGTGCTTTTCTGAATATGATCTATTTTATTGATGAAAGCCGAAGTTGCTTTGATGAAATACGTAATATATTCTTCTTTTATAGCATTTGCCTCGCTTAAACTCACATTCATTTCTTGTAATTGCAGATAAGAAGAAGCCATAATTTTTCTAGCCTTATTTTTTTCTTTCAACTGCTTGAAAATAATGCCTAAAAACAGAAAAATAATAACCGTAAGAATAGTCAATAGAATAATGATTTTTTCCAGTTTATCATTTTTGTCTTTTACATTATTCAATTGTGCCTTTTCTATAATTGGCAGAATAGATGAAATCTCAATTTTTCGATGTCTGGCGTTATAAAAAGTGGCGTCATCCATCGCAATATTGATGTATTCGTTGGCTTTATCCAAATATCCCATTTTAAAAAGTTCGTTGGCCAAATTTCGAAGTGCAACCGTTTCTTTTGTTGCATTTTTGACATCTGCAATTGCGGCAAGCGCCAGATATTGAATAGCCTTTTTAGTATAACCTCTTTCCGAATAAATATATCCTAGACTCGAAGTTGCAATTCCGTAATAATCCGGAGGCAGATTATAATTGTTGATCCAATAACTAAAGGCGAATTCTGCCCCGCGCCAATCTTGCTGTTTTAGACGTTTCAGGCTTTCTGCGGCCCAATATTCATTAGTATTTGTACCAATTAAAGCCAATGCCTTTTTTAAGAAATGATTTCCCTGTTGCACATAATGAATATTAAAGCGCTGATCACGGTTGTAGTCGGCTAAATCATAATAGGCTCGGGCTTTAATGTTATAATATTCAAATTTATTTTTAAGATCAAGTTTAGTATCATCAATAACATTCAGAGTATCAATTGCTTCTTTAAAAAGTCCAGAAGACAGTAAAACAAAACCTTCTTTAATTCGGCTTTTAGACAAAAACTTGGGATCTTTTAAAATTTTAGCTTTGATTTTAGATTGCTCCAGATAATAATAAGCAGAGTCATATTTAAAAGATTTGTATTCTTCAAATAATGACATATAACAATTATACAGCTCTTCATTGTTTTGACTGAGCGTAAACTTGGAAACATTTTTCTTTAAAGCTTCAATTTTTCGATATTTCTGTTTCAGGTAAACATCTTTTTTCAAGAGAACCTGATCTAATTCTTCTAAGTAAGGATTTGTCTCTTTCGCAGTTAGAGAAAAACCTCCAATGAAGAAAAGCAGTATCAATATTCTTCGCATGATTTAGTTTTGGTTTAGGGTAAAAAGTGGTTGTTAGATATTTTAGTTAATTCGTTTTAAAATTAAAAATAAGTTTGGGATTACACGAAACCTAATTTTTAGAATCTTGTAAATTGTTTAGTAACATCGCTTTAGAAGGTGGTTTTTGGAACAAAAATAAGCTGTAAATGTTAAAAACGAATAAATTATTTGCAATTATACAATAAAAACTAGTTATATATATACATAGTGAAAAAAATATAGTGATTAATTTAGATATTGTCATTTTTACCATTAAAAAACTACCGATTTTGATCTAAACAACGTCTTGATTTTTTAAATGTAAAAATAAATATAAATAATTGATATTTAATTATTTGTGTTTTAAAATGCTCAGATTTTATCTTGATTTTTCTCAGATATTTTTTTTAAGATTTATTTAACTTCTAGTTTCGCTGTATCCTTTTGAAGGGGTAACAAACTAACAAAAACCAAAATTTATGAAATGTAAAAGTCTTTATTGGTTAGCTTTTATAATGTGTTTTTTTGCGCTTAGCTGCGACAACACAGAAGATGGAAGCTACGTAGATCCGATTACCATTTATGAGAAAGTAAATGGGAATTGGCAATTAGCAAATCTGAAAATGGTTGATGAAGTTGCGAAAGCAAATAAGATCGAACCAAATGAAGAAAACTTGAGTACCTATTTCAACTACGAAGATTTTAAAATCAACTTCAGTGTAGATGAAAACAACAGGCCTACAAGTTATGAAGTAACTGGAAATGTCCCTCCATTATTTGCTCCAAAGGGATATTGGGCACTTAGCTCAGATTTTCAGCAGACCAATGCTGCTGCAACAAGAATCTACTTGTACAGTGATGCACAAAAAACTCAAAAAACAGACGAACTTCGATTGATTTCCGTTCCAGGAAAAAACAAAGAAATGCAGATTCAGTTAACGCATTCTTCAGACGGAGTAGATTTTGTGTCTTATGTATTTAAATTAAATGCTATTAATTAAAAAGTAATATGAAAAAGTTTATATATACAATTTTACTTGCCTTGTTGATGGCTCCTAATTTTATTCAGGCACAAGAGGCTGCTGGAGCTGTAGGGCCAATGTCATCTTATCCTGTTGTATACAAATATGATGAACAAGTGACCTGGTATTTTGATTTATCAGGAACAACATTTGCAGAAAACGAAAATTTATACATCTGGATTTGGTCGCCATCTGAACCAGATGCTGGAAATTGGGAGAACTCTTCTGAATTTGCCAAACTTAAATATGAAGGAAACAAAGTTTGGAGTTTTACTTTAACTCCAACAGTTTATTTTTCTAAAACTCCTGCAGAAATTGCAGCAAGTGCGGGCTTTTGGTTTCGTTTAAAAAACAAAAACGGATCTAAACAAAGTGAGGTTGCCAATATGCTGTATACAGATTTTACGTCATTTTATACTGCAAATGAGGTAATCAGATCATACCCAACAAAACCTTTAATTGATAAACCAGTTAGTATTTTATTCAATTCTAATTTGAAAGATGGTTTTGCAGGTGTTGAAAGCGTTCATTTTCATAGTGGTTTAAACAACTGGGCAGTTTTGCAGGAGTATCAAGCATGGCTTCCAGATGTGTCTGAAAAAACAAAATTGAAAGATCTTGGAAATGGTTTTTACAGAATGGATTTGATTCCGCAGCAATATTACAATACAGAGCCAGGTTTTGTTATGGAAAATATTACTTTCCTAATGGTAGCAAAAGACTGGACAACAAATTCTGGCGACCAAATTATTTATGCTGGAGAATTTATTCCGCCGCCGCCGCCAAGTTTCAACTTTTTCCCATTACAGATAAGTCAAAAAGATTTTCTTGGAATGTCTAGAAAAAATAACGAACCAGGTGTAAACAAATTACTTTACACTATTACAGCTGGCACAAAAACATTCTCTGGTGAGTTTTCTGGAGGAACTGCAGAAATTAAAGGTTTTGTGAATCTTGTTTCTGAACTAAATGGTATTTCAAATTTAAATGAAATTCATGTTTTGGTAAAAGACAACAAAGACAAAACGATTTCGGACACGACAATTCCGCTAAAAACTTTAGATAAATAATTCACTATTAAATTAAAACACCAATTCTAATGAATAGTAAAAATAAAAAAAGCGTCCTGCATCAAATGTGGACTGCTAAATCGGCGGTATTGATGATTTTTATGCTTTTTCTTTCTGCCGGCATATTTGCGCAGGGCAAAAAACAGATATCAGGAACCGTTTACGACAATACTGGCAATGTATTGCCGGGAGCTTCTATCATTGAAGTAGGAACAAAAAATGGAACTACAACAGATTTTGACGGTAAATTTAGTCTTCAGGTAGCCGTAGGAGGTGCAATCGAAGTTTCTTTTATTGGTTCAACAACTCAAAGAGTTCAGATTACAGGAACTACTTCTAATCTTGAAGTGCGTCTGCAAAATGATGGTTATACTTTGGCAGAAGTACAAGTGGTTTCTGTAGGTTATGGAAAAGTAAAAAAATCAGATTTAACGGGAGCTATTTCAACTGTTGGAGCAGATGATTTAGTAAAAGGAACCATTTCATCAACTGAACAAGTTTTACAAGGAAAAGTAGCAGGATTAAATATTATTCGTCCTTCCGGCGATCCATCCGCGGGTTCTACAATACGATTACGTGGAGGAACTTCTTTAACAGCAAGCAACAGTCCGTTAATTGTGGTTGATGGTATTGCAGGGGTAGACATAAATGTGGTGCAGCCGGCAGATATTAAATCGGTTGATGTTCTTAAAGATGCTTCTGCAACTGCAATTTATGGTTCTAGAGGAGCAAACGGGGTAATCATGATTACGACTAAATCTGGAACTAAAGGAGTGTCTGTAACGTACAGCGGATTATCAAGTTTTGGTTACGCTGCCAATAATTTAGATCTTTTATCAGCCAATCAATGGAGAGGTTATGTTCGTGAAAATGGATTGGCAGATGCTGTAGATTATGGCGGAAACACAAACTGGCAGAAAGCAATTGAACAGACTGCAGTTTCGCAGTCACATACTTTAAGTATTAATTCTGGTAAAGCAGACAGCGGTTTTAGAACTTCACTTTCTTATCTAAACAATGAAGGTCTTATAAAAAGATCCGGTTTAGAAAGAATCAGCGGAAACGTTACAGCTTATCAATTTCTTGGAGACAACAAAGATGTAAAGTTTGATATGGGATTATTTGCAAATATCGACAAATGGCACCCTATAGACTATAGAATTTTTGAAAGAGCTTACAACTTAAATCCAACAATTCCAGTTTACAATTCTGATGGTGAGTTTTCTGAGGTAACTGGAAATATTTATCAAAATCCAGTTGAGATTTTAACCAACAGAACCATTGATAATGAGAGACACAGATTATTAGGTTATTTTAAAACGGATGTCAAATTCTTAAACGATTTTACCGCTACAGCTAATATTTCATTAGAACATAATGCCGTAAAAGGAGGTTCGTACAAACCATCCTATGCCGTTATGGAAGGGCAGACAGAAGGCGGTTTTGCACAGAGAAGTTATGGCGAATTTACAAATGCACAAGGAGAACTTTATGTCAACTACAATAAAACCTTCGACAAACATAACGTAAGTGCTTTGGCTGGATATTCTTATCTGCAAAATATTTACGAAGGTTTTGGAGCACAAAGAGGTGGTTTTGTAACAGATGCTTTCAGCTATAACAATTTAGGGGCTGGTTACAATTATCGTCTGGGTGATGTTTATTCATACAAAGGAAAATCAAATTTAGTTTCGTTTTATGCCCGCGCCAACTATGGTTACGACGGTAAATATTTATTGACAGCAACTGTAAGACGCGACGGATCAAGCCGTTTTGGAGAAAACAATAAATGGGGAACTTTCCCATCTGCATCTGCAGCCTGGAGAATTTCTAACGAGGCATTTATGGAATCTTCTAAAGGATGGTTAGACAATTTAAAAGTTAGAGTTGGTTACGGAGTTACAGGAAATCAAGATGGAATTGGCGAATACAAATCGCTTTCTATTTTAGGAGTTGGAAACGATAGTTACTACGATCCAGTTACTAAAACTTGGAGTTTGGCTTATTCACCAAAACAAAATCCGAATCCTGATTTGAAGTGGGAATCAACAGAGCAGATAAACGTTGGTTTTGATTTTGGTCTTTTCAATAGAATTACAGGATCATTCGAATGGTATTCTAAAACAACAAAAGATTTATTATATACTTACGAAGTGCCTCAGCCTCCTTACTTAGTAGGAACTATGCTGGCTAATGTTGGTGAAATGTCAAACAAAGGAGTTGAACTTACTTTGAATGCAGATATTGTAAAAGGAGATAAATTCAATTGGAATGCGAATTTGACACTTGGTCATAACGTTCAAAAAATCGAAAAACTTTCGAACCCAACGTACAAAACAGATGTTATTTACAGCGGATCTCTGCACGGTTTAGCAGGTATGTCTGGACAATATTCTCAAATTATTGCCGAAGGATATCCAGTTGGAACTTTCTGGGGATTTAAAAATGCTGGTTTAGATGCTGATGGAAAAATTCAATATTATAACGCTGCGAATGAAGTAGTGGCAGAGAGCGCATTGGTTGATGCAGACAAAAGAGATTTAGGAAACATCCAGCCAGATTTAACTTTAGGTATCGGAATGAATTTTACTTATGAAAATTTTGATCTTGGAATTTCAGGCTACGGAATGTTTGGGCAAAAAGCATTAAATGCAACCAATATGATGTTAAACGATCCAAACAGGTTACCAGCTTTTAATGTGCCTGATGATTTCTTAAACAGCGGTATTACATCGGCACCAAAGTATTCTGATTATTGGATCGAAGATGCATCATTCTTTAGACTTCAAACCTTATCACTTGGTTACACACTGCCATTAAAATACAAAAAATCTAAAGTTAGATTCTATGTAATGGGAGAAAACCTATTTGTAATTACAGGCTACAAAGGTGTAGATCCAGAGATTGGTCTAAATGCTCAAGACGGTATAAATCAAACTGGAGTAATGGATCAAACGGGATTAGCAGCTCCTGGAATTGACAGGTACAACAATTATCCTCGACCAACTACGATTTCTGTTGGACTAAATTTTACGCTGAATAACTAAGCGAATTGATAACCATAAAATATTAAAAATGAAAATCAAAATAACAGCAGCGATACTTTTAAGCATGCTTTTTACGGTATCATGTACTGATCTAAACGAACAATTATATGATCAGGTAGAAGATGGAAATTTTGGAAACACACCTAAAGAAATAGATGCGTTGGTTGGTGGAGCTTATTCTTCTTTAAGAGGATTCTCTGATGCAATATCGAATAATTTCCCGACTTGCGAATATGTTTTCTTTTTGAATGAAGTAGTTTCAGACGAAGCTACAATTCCAACAAGAGGAACAAACTGGTACGATGGCGGACAATATCAAGATGCTCAAAAACATACTTGGAAAGCTGATAATAGAATGATTCTTTCGGCTTGGCGTTACAATTATACTGGAATTGCTAAGATCAACGCGATCATTTATCAAATCAATAAATCGTCATTGACAGAGAAAGCAAAAGCCCCAATTTTTGCAGAATTAAAAGCGCTTAGAGCTTATTACTACTACAATCTTTTGGATTTATTCGGAAATGTTCCAATCGTAACTAATTTTGAAGATACAGATCTTCCAACCAATTCAACTAGAAAAGAAGTCTACGATTTTGTTGAAAAAGAGCTTACAGATGCAATTCCGTATTTAAATGGAAATGTAGTGTATTCTAAATTGACTAAAAATGTAGCCTATTCAATTTTGGCAAGATTATATCTGAATTCTGAAGCATTTATTGGCGTGGCGCGCTGGCAGGATTGTTTAGATGCATGTCAGAAAGTAACAGGTTACAGTTTAACACCAGATTTCTTTGCCAATTTCGCCACAGAAAATCAAACTTCAAACGAAATCATTTTTGCAATTCCTTACGATTCAAAAGCAGGAACGGTTGGAAATTACATGAACTCAATGTCTGCTCATTATAATCAAAAATTAGCAATTTCACCAATAGGAAATTACCCTTGGAGCGCTAACGGAATGTGCGCTCAGCCTGGAGTATATTCAACTTTTGCAGATACAGACAAAAGAAAAAAATGTATGCTGGCAGGAGATCAAATTAATCTTGCCACGGGTTCTGTAATTATGATGGACAATGGAGAACCGTTGACTTATACAGAAAACTTGACAAGTTTAACAGATGCCAAAGAAAATGAAGGAGTTCGTTTAGCTAAATACGAAATGAAAGCAGGAGAACAATGGGAGCGTGATCATGATTTTGTTTTAATTCGTTATGCAGAAATCTTAATGATGCAGGCAGAATGTTACGTGCGTTTGGGCTCGCCAGATTTAGCAAGACCATTTCTACAACAAGTAACCGCACGTGCTGGAGAAGAAATGCCGGCAACTATTGATCTTGCTTTTATAGACAAAGAATTGTTGAAAGAATTTACATTTGAAGGAAGAAGAAGAACAGATAATATTCGTTTTGGAACATTTTTTCTTCCATGGTGGGAAAAAGGAACTACTGAAAAATACAGAGCAATTTTTCCAATTCCAAGTACAGTTTTAACTACAAATAAAAACCTGAAACAAAATCCTGGGTATCCTTTGAATTAGGTTTCTAAACTGTCAGTCTTCCATGTTGGTTAGTCGTGGAAGGCTGACATGTTTTTACGAATGAATATATGAAGGGCTTTATTTTAGCCACAGATTAAAAGATTCTCACAGATTATAAGTAAACAAATACAAAACAAAAAATCCTTTTTAATCTTTTAATCTGTGGCAAAAAATATAAAATAATAAATAATACATCAGTATGAAAAGATATATCACATCGCTGGTTTTCGGTTTAATGAACATTGTGATGGTTGCTGGCTGCAGCAGTGATGACAAAGGTCCAGAAAAACCCGTAGAACCAGAAGTAGTAAAACCTGTTGCGATAGAGAAAACCAACAGCACCAAAATTTATGTTCACTACATGCCGTGGTTTGAAACCAACGAAAGCAGTGCCGATAAAAAATGGGGATATCATTGGACAATGGCCAACAAAAATCCGAATAATGTTGCGGCTAGCGGCCGTAGAGAAATAGCATCTTATTATTATCCGCTGATTGGACCTTATCACTCAGGCGATAAAAATGTGATTGAAAATCATTTATTGATGATGAAATACTCTGGAATTGATGGAGTTCTAATAGATTGGTATGGAACTTTTGATGTATATGACTATAGAATGGTCAAAGAAAATACCGAACAGCTGATTGATATGCTGGAAAAAGTAGGATTAGAATATGCCATTGTGTATGAAGATCGAGTAACCAAAAGTGCAGTAGATGCTGGAAAAGCTATTTCGGTAACCAGTGCTGCAAAAACAGATTTAGCTTATGTACAAAATAATTATTTTACTGATGCTAATTATATCAAAATTAATGGCAAACCTCTATTAATGAATTTTGGACCAATCATTTTGCAGACTCCTGCCGAATGGACAAATGTATTTGCTACTTTAACCACAAAGCCAACATTTTTGACACTTTGGGATCAATCTTACGAAGCAGGCGAAAATGCTTCTGGCGAGTATGCATGGGTATACAAAGACAACAGCTTCCTGACGAATTTTTACACCAATACCAAACCAAAATTAGGAGTTGCTATGGGAAGCGCTTATCCAGGATTTAAAGATTTTTATGCAGAAGGCGGAGGCGGAGCAGCAATTGGATGGACAATCGAGCACAATAATGGAGCGACCTTAGACGCAACACTTGCTTTGGCTAAAAATGCTAATGTAAATTACCTACAGCTTATTACTTGGAATGATTTCGGAGAAGGAACAATGATAGAACCAACAGTTGAATTTGGTTATTCTTTTATTGAAAAAATAAAAACTTTTTCGGGAGTAAAAGATACAGAAAATATTTTCCCGGAAATCAGCAAATTGTATGATTTACGCGTACAGAAAAAAGGAAATGTCGAAGCCCAGAAAAAACTCGATCAAGCGTTTAATTATTTTGTTTCCATGCAGTCAGCAAAAGCAAAACAAATAATGAGCGAAATTAAATAGAGCTGTAATTAATACAATTTAAATAATGAAAAACAAAAAATATAGATACTGCCTAATGGCAATGGCATCAATGCTGATTTTTGCCTGCAGTACTAAAAAAACGTATAAAATCAGTTCTCCTGAAAAAATCTCCGAATTAACTTTTGAATTAACAGCTACGGGACAGCCACAATATAGCTTTTCTTCTAACGGAAAATCGGTTATTGAACCTTCTCTGCTTGGTTTCGAATTTCAAGGACTTCCCAAAATGACGGAAGGTTTTGAAGTCGTTTCAACAGAAGAAAAATCGGCCGACGAAACTTGGGAACAGCCGTG
The DNA here is from genome assembly GCF_030818825.1 of Flavobacterium sp. SORGH_AS_0622. Lineage (NCBI taxonomy): Bacteria > Pseudomonadati > Bacteroidota > Flavobacteriia > Flavobacteriales > Flavobacteriaceae > Flavobacterium > Flavobacterium sp. SORGH_AS_0622. The sequence goes on along the minus strand of NZ_JAUTAX010000001.1, from coordinate 3,104,052 downwards.
GGGAGAATTCAAAAAAGTGAGAGATCATCATAACGAATTAATTGTTCATTTAAAAGAATCAAAAGGAGAGGAGCGTTTGGTTGATATTATTTTTAGGGTTTTTGATGATGGAGTAGGATTTCGCTATGAATTTCCGAAACAGCCTCATTTAGGAAAAGTCAAAATTTCTAACGAAATAACACAGTTTACTTTTAAAGACAATAATGAAGTTTGGTGGATTCCAGTTCATCGTGAAAATAGTTATTACGAAAGTGAATACCGTAAAACTTTAATGAGTAAAACAGATACCATTAATACGCCGGCAACTTTTGAAACCAAAGACAAATTGTATGTAGCGATTCACGAAGCCAATCTAACAGATTTTGCCTCAATGACACTTCTAAAAACTACAGACAAGCAATACAAAAGTGATTTGGTGCCTTGGGCAGATGGTGTAAAAGTATATGCAGAAACGCCTTTTAAAACACCTTGGAGAACCATTGTTGTAGGTAAAAATCCTGGAGAAGTGGCAACTTCGACCATGATGCTGAATCTAAATGAACCTTCAAAAATTGAAGATCTATCTTGGATCACACCTTCAAAATATATTGGAATCTGGTGGGGAATGCATTTAGAAAAGTACACTTGGGGACAGGGTCCAAAACACGGTGCAACAACTAAGAATACAAAAGAATATATTGATTTTGCTGCAAAAAATGGTTTCGACGGTGTTCTAGTCGAAGGCTGGAATGAAGGCTGGGACGGCGACTGGACAGCAGACGGTTCTGCATTTAGTTTTGTAAAAGCCTATCCAGATTTTAATTTGGAAGAAATTACAAAATATGCTGCTATGAAAAATGTTCGTTTAATTGGACATCATGAAACTGCAGGAGCAACCAAAAACTACGAAAGCCAGCTGGAAGATGCATTCAAATTGTATCAAAAAATGGGTGTGAATTCAGTAAAAACGGGGTACGTAAACAAATTCCTGGATAAAAAAGAATGGCATGACAGCCAATACGGAGCGCGTCATTACAGAAAAGTAATTGAGACAGCGGCCAAATATCATATCATGATCGATAACCACGAACCAATGAAAGGAACAGGTTTACAGCGCACTTACCCGAACTTTATGTCTCAGGAAGGCGGACGCGGACAGGAATATAATGCATGGTCTGTAGATGGAGGAAATACACCAGAGCATTTAACTACGCTTCCTTTTACCAGAATGCTTTCAGGACCTTTTGATTACACGCCGGGGAATTTCAATTTTGATTATAAAACGCCTTCTGGAGCAAAAGTGCAGACTACTTTAGCCAACCAATTGGCATTATACGTTATTATTTTCAGTCCGCTGCAAATGGCATCTGATTTACCCGAAAATTATGAAGGCAAACCAGAATTTCAATTCGTAAAAGACGTTCCTTGTACTTGGTCTGACACTAAAGTTTTAGATTCTAAAATTGGTGAATACACGACAATCGCGCGTAAAGACTGGGAAGAGAAAAACTGGTATTTAGGGTCAATTACAAACAGAAATGCAAGAGATTTAAAAGTAGCACTTTCATTTTTAGATAAAGACAAAGAATACGAAGCAGAAATTTATGCAGACGGACCTGGAGCAAATTATAAAACCAATCCTTATCCTGTTACAATCTCTAAACAAAAAGTAAATAATAAAACTGTATTAAATATTAAGTTGGCCGCTGGAGGAGGAACAGCAGTAAAATTCACTCCACTAGAGAAATAAATTAGTTGAGTTTTATTTTGAGTTAATTAAGTTAAGTTTAGTAATGCAAACCCGATACTGGAGAGTTATCGGGTTTGTTTTTTTTTGTTTCAAGTTTCAAGTTTCAAGTTTCAAGTTTCAGGTTTCAGGTTTTCTTTGCTTTGAGTATAATTTTACCGCAAAGCACGCTAAGTTTTTTAACAAGCCAGGTTTTGCAAAAACTCAAAAGTTCGCAAAGCTTTGAGAAAAAAACTTTGCGAACTTTGCGTAAATCTTAGCGTCTTTGCGTTAAAAAAACTTAGAAACTTAGCCTCTCAGAACCTTAGCACCTTAAAATTAATGTTTATAAAGCCTAACATGATTTCCAAAGCTATAAGTAGCTGTTATAGTTGGACCGTTATATCCCCATTTAAAAAATCCATTTAATCTTTCTTTTTCAACATCAACTCTGATATTAAGACCAGTATATCCAGCTGTTAAACTAAAATTTTGATAAACATTGTACAACACAGATAAATTGTAACTTAACAACCGTCCGTCAAAATCATTAATTTTAATAGCAAAATAATTGATATTAGCATAAAGACCAACTTTTCTACCTAATACAAATTCTCCAAAGAGACCAATATCTGGCAGAGGAGCAGTAAAGTCAAAATTATCTTTATATTCTGCCTCGATTGTTGCTCCTTCTAATCTCATACCTACATCTCCAAATAGAACGTGTGCGCCAATAAGCGCTCCAATTTCGTATTTTGGTTTTGATATGAAAGCATAACTGTATGTAATTCTTGCAATATGATTGTCCATAAAGGCAGAAACAGTAGCATCTACCGGATAAACGTGATCACCAAATTCAATTTCCTTCTGAAGTGTTTTAGTGGCACTTCTGCTCAAATAGTAATATTCGGCTCCAAGTCTTGATCTTCTTGAGATTCTCCATTCAAAAGTTCCCATAAATGAAACAGAGCTTTTATTAAAGCCGAGATCTTTTTCAAAATCAATTAAATTACCAAAACTTCCATTATTACTTCCTACTTCAACTTCTGTATTATTTACAGGAAAAAAAGCACCCGCCGTTACCTTGAATCTTCTCGCATGCCACGGCAGATCATCTGAATAACTGTCCTGAAAATCTTCATTTTCAGTTTTAAAAGTTGTTAAACTTTCACTAGAATTATTTTCTGCGATAGTTTGAGCTTTTAGCGGAATCCATAAGAGCGTCATTACCAAAAAAACAAATAATTTTTTCATCAGATTTAGTTTTTAGATTTTGATTAGGTAATATTTAACATTAAAGTTAGTAAAAATTATCGTTCATTTTTATTTTTTATATTGAATTGTTAAATTGAAGTATTTGGTTATCAGTAAAATATGTGTCTTATTTAAAATTAGTTGACATGTCATCTTTTTTTATAACTTTGCATCATGGAAAAAGCAAATACAGATAAGGAAAGTTTTTCAAATTTTTGGAAAGAGGAAATATCCGATAGTTTCTTCTTTCAGATTCACCGTATAAAACGTGCAATTTTTAGACGCACCAATGCGTTAATGGCAGAAGCAGGAATTACATTGCAGTTAGAACAATTGCCATTGCTGATGATTTTGAATTATAAAAGCCTTTCGCAAAGAGAATTATCAGACAAAACAATGCGCGATAAATCTTCGATTTTAAGAAGTATTACAGCGCTTGAAAAGAAGAATTTAGTTGAGGTTGTAAAAGATAAAACAGATAAAAGAAAGAATATTGTAAGTCTTACCTCTGATGGAGTTGCTATGGCAAAAAATATTCGATCGCTAATGAAAAGGGCAGAAGAAGAAGTAATGTCTGTATTTTCTCCAAAGGAAAGAATAGAAGCTTTAAATGCGGTAAAATCCTATGCAGATAAATTAGAAATGCTTTAATTTTTTTTAAACTTTAAAAGTTGATATGTCAACTTATTTTTTAAATAATTATTTGAAATAAAAAATGAAAAAAAACGAATTATTAGAAGGACCAATTCTTTCTTCATTATTAAAGCTGGCAGTTCCAATCATGATTGCCAATCTATTACAAGCCGCTTACCAATTGGTAGACGCTTTTTGGGTAGGTCGCCTCGGCGGAGATGCTGTTGCTGCAGTTTCAATAAGTACGCCCGTAATATTCTTAACCATTGCTTTAGGAACCGGGCTGGCGATTGCAGGATCTATTTTAATTGCGCAATATTTTGGTGCGGGAAATCAAACAATGGTCAATCATGTGGCGGCGCAGACATTGTCAATGGTAATTATAGTTTCTATAGTTTTATCTATTATTGGATATATTTTGAGTCCATATTTTTTATATCTTTTAAAAGTAACGCCTGAGGTTTATGCAGATGCTTTAGGATTTATGAGAGTCGCCTTTGTAGGTTTGGTTTTTAGTTTCGGATTTATGATTTTCCAATCTATTATGCGCGGGGTTGGTCGTGTAACGCTTCCTGTTTATATTGTTTTAGGAACAGTAATTTTGAACTTTGCGCTGGATCCTTTGTTTATTTTCGGGTGGAATTTTATTCCAGCAATGGGCGTAAAAGGTGCTGCATTGGCAACTTTGTCTACGCAGCTTTTGGCTATTATCATTGGATTTGTGATTTTATTTAGAGGAAAACACGGAATTCATCTTCGCACTCAAGATTTTAAACCTGACTATAATCACATTAAAAGAGCTTTTGAAATCGGATTTCCATCTTCTATAGAGCAATCTATGCGTGCTCTGGGTATGATGGCGATTACGTTTTTAATTGTACGTTTTGGTACAACAACGGTTGCTTCTTATGGAGCAGGTTCCAATTTAATTCAGCTGATTTTAATTCCAGCTTTAGGTTTATCGATGGCGATTGCTACTCTTGTTGGGCAAAATATTGGTGCAGGAAATATTGAACGTGCTGCTCAAATTTCAAAACTAGGTGCTTATCTCGGTTTCGGATTGCTAACAGGATTGGGAATAATAGCGTTTATTCTTGCGCCATATTTAATTGCGTTTTTTGTTCCAAAAGATCAAGCGGTTATAGAAGGTGGAACAGAATTTCTTAGAATTACCTGCCTTTCCTGGGGATTTTTAGGTTTACAACTTTGCTTAACGGGCGTGTTCCGTGCCGTTGGAAATACAAAATTGCCAATGATTTTAACTTTGGTTTCGCAATGGGTAATTCAATTTCCGCTGGCTTTTATTTTATCTCATAATACACCACTAGGAAAAATCGGAATTTGGTGGGCTTTCCCGATTTCTTCGGTAGTGACAGCATTAATTACCTTAGTTCTCTACATAAAAGGCGACTGGAAAAAAGAAAGATTAACTGGTAAAACCAATAAATTAATCGGTAAAGTAGAAAGCGAAATTGTGAAAGAGGGGTTTGATATTTCGAAATAAAAGGGTCTAAGATTCTGAGATACTAAGGTTCTGAGATTAATAAAAAGACGTACAATTGTGCGTCTTTTTAATTTTACGTTTAAACATACAGGAAAAATTTAATTATCTTAGAACCTTAGTATCTCAGAACCTTAGCACCTTTTTAAAAATGACCAAAAATCTAAAACGTTATTTCGTAAAATCTGTAATTGTATTAGCCTTAATTCACTTAGCTTATTTTTTATACGGTTATTTTACTTTTAAAGGAATTTCAAAAATTAATATTTATACAGAATTCTACCGTTTTAAGTTTTACGATGATGTTTCGATATCGCATTTTTTTGTGAGCGGTTTGTTTTTACTTTTCTTTCTTATTTTCTTAGTCCGAAATCATTCTAGAGAAAATTATAAAGGAGGAAGTTTGCTTAAAATAACTGCTTGTTTATTGCTGATTTCGTTTTTAACTTTTTCATTTTTTGTTAGTTACAGCTTCGGAATGAATGCGAAACTAAAAACAGAATTATCTGAAAATGATTTTAATAAAGACAAAAAACTACTTAATGTTCTAAATCCGTTTTTATATGGTTATACATCTTACAGTTCGGAGAAACTTTTTAATTATGAGAACATCTTATATCCAAAGCCGTATCCTGTAATTAAGCAGGAAGATACCATTTCTGCAGGCGAATATCCAATAATTGAAACCAATTATTATAGTATTGATACCATAAAAGCCCTCACAAGTACTTTTGACAAAACTAAAAATAAAGCTGACAGTATTCTGGATATTATTGGTTTAGATAAAGAAGAATTGTATAAAAGAATTATCTCTAAAAAAATTATAAAAGATAGTACACAGATTATTTTTAAAGGACTTCCTGTGCATCCCGAACATGATGAAGATATCTGCATATTTTTGCAAAACAACTCATTATTTAATGCTGTACATGGTGATTCGATCGACAAACAAAAGTATCAATCTGCAGTAGATCGTTATAAAATATTGTATAAATCTAAGAAAGATTCTTTAACGTATGAATTTCAAAAATTAGACACAATTCTTAGAAAATACAATATAGAAACCAATTTGATTCCGAAACAATTAACCCAAGATGTTTATCATTATAGAGATAATCATGGGGAACCGTTGAATGGAATTCGAAATAATTTTGAAAGAAAAGCTCTAGCAGAAAAGTTCAACACTTTAGATAAACTTTTTTACGAACCAAATTACCTGCATCCGAATATTATCGGAATATATTTCATTATAATTGTATCGGTTTGGATAGTATTATCACTATTTTATTTAGCTTTTAATAAAAAAAAGGAATAGTTCAATATCAAAATCAATATCAAAAATCTATGTCAATTTAAAATTGAAATAATTCTTTTGATTGTCATTGATCCTTGATATTGAAATTGATTTTTGTAATTGTTATTCTTTGCTAAACCCTGTGATAATCTGCTTTCCAGTGCACGATTGCTTTTTTGATTGAATCTCCGCTTAAATTGTTTTTTAAAACATCTTCTACAAGCGGAATCAATTCGCTGTCGGGAGCAAAGCGCAATGCAAATATTTGATCATCTGTAAGTTTGTACTCAAATTCTTCGAATCTTTTGCCTGTTAAAGAGAAATAACGATAACGCATTTCTAAACGTACAATTCTATTTTGAAGTGTAAGTGCATAATGCTGGCGCAGCATAAAAGCAAGTGCGAACAGAAAAACAAAAATAACGCTTATGAATATCCAAATAAGTGGATCTTCTGTTGTTTTAGCAAAATAAATGCTTGCAATTAAAAATAGGACTAGAATGGGATAATATACAAAATGGTGCGGAGTATAAAACCGTATATGATTGTAATAGGTTTGAATTTTCATGTTTTTCTTTTTTAAAGGTACTCTAAAAAACAAAGCTGCTCTATAAAATTATAGAGCAGCTTTTTCCCAAAAATAAACTAACATAACCAATGTTCTCTTTATAATCTAAACTTTTTTAAAGTTTGTTAAGTAATTTTAGTAAGAAGAAAGCCTTTCCATTTCGTTCATCACATTTTCAACAGGGCTTATTTTTCTTTGTTTTCTACGATGTAAAATTAGATTCAGAGTGGCTATAATTTGTTATATTTTAAAAGGAAAAAGTTACATGATTCCAATATTTGCATTTTAATTGTATAAAATTATTGCTTCTATAATAAGGTTTGAATAATACTCCATTCCTTTAATTTGTCTTGAGAAGTCTTACTGGCGTTGGCGGGACTGGTAGAAGGAAGCGTAAATTTTTTATATTCTTTTTTTAAGTGAACATATTTCTTAAAAAAAGCAGCGGCTTTCTGTCCGTTAAAAAGAATGTATTCTATTTTAGGATGTTTTTCTAGAAAATCTTCAAAATCATTTGCAATTTCATTTTTAATTGCGCTGTCGAGACTTCCAACACGGTCGCAAAATTGTAAGACATCCCAAAGAGCAATATGGTTTTTAATCAATAATTTTTTTCGAGTTTCATAATCCGGCGAAAATTCTTCTCCTAATATTTCAAAGAGAAATTTCCAAAAGTTATTCTGCTTATGACCATAATATTGATTGAGTTCTAAAGATTTTGTTCCGGGCATTGTGCCTAAAATCAGGATTTTAGAATCTGGAGAACTAATGGGAGCAAAAGAGAAACTTTTCATATTTAAGAGTTGAATTTATATCTGTTAAAATAATCATTTATAAGGAATTATAAAACAAAACGATAAAATTATATAACACGTTTCGCTTGTGTTTACACGAACTTTGACTTCAGATTTTTAGCAAAGATCTATTTAGCAAATTATAGAATTTAAATCCAGTCACCATGAAAATTGTTACTATAAATACAGAAAAAACACAAAATATATTTGATGAACTTCATACTAATTTTGGCGGAAAAGTGACTTTTGACTTAGACGAATATACACTTGAAGTAGAAAATAGTTTTGCAGAAGGTTCAATTATAGGAGCTTCTTTTAATGATAATATTTCGTATGTTCAGTTTGATATGACATTTTCAAGCGATGTCAGACTAGATATTCTAAATGTAAAATCATCACCAATTTATTTTGCATATTGTTCTAAAGGAAGTTTGTCGCATAGTTTTGGATTGAATGGAGAAGAGCGAAAACTAAAAACTTTTCAAACAGCTATTGTAACTTCAAAACAAAATCAGGATAATGTTTTATTTTTTGAAAAAGGTAAAAAAACTAAACTGACTTTAATTATTGTGGGAACTCAAGTTGATGCTAAAACTCAATTACATTCTTTAAACCAAAGAGTAAAAGATACCTTTTTTGAAAATAATTTAGTTCAGGATTTCTTTTATATAGGTTCTTATAATTTACAAATTGCAGAAAAAATCGAACAGCTTAATTCTATTACACAAACTGGAATTGTTCGTAATTTATTGAAAGAAGGTATTATGAGAATTATCCTTGCAATGGAAATTCAACAACATTCAGACGACTTGCACGCTTTCGCAAATGAGTCAAACGGATTGACTTTAAGAGAAATGGAAGAAATTAAAGAACTTTCAGAGTTTATTAAAGCAAGTCCAGAAGAAGCTTTTTCTATTAAATCTTTAAGCAAAAGATCAGGTTTATCTCCAAATAAACTTCAAGAGGGCTTTAAAATGATACACAATCGTACTGTTAATGATTATATCACACATATGCGTGTATTAAAAGCCGAGATATTGATACGAACTTCAGATCTAAATATTTCAGAAATAGTGTATTGCATTGGTTTTACAAGCAGAAGTTATTTCTCAAAAATTTTTAAACAAAAATTCAACTGCAGCCCAAAAGAATATAAATTCAATTTGAATTCGTTGGCTATTACAGCTTAGGTTAAGTTGTTAACTTTCAAAGGTTCAAAATGGCAGAGGTTCAAAGTTGCAAAGGTTTAAAAACTTTGTTTCTGTACCTATAAAATTAATGTCGATAGCTTTAAGCAAGATATATACATAAGCAAATAAGACTCTAAGTTGGCTACAACTCAGAGTCTTATTTTTTTTATAAAAAAATAAAATTTAGAATAGCAAAAAAAATAAACTTTGTTCCTCTGCATCTTTGCAGCTTTGGACCTAGAAAAAAAATCTTTAATTAAAAGATTTTTTTGTACATTTGCATAACTAGTTATATAATTAATTATTGTTATGGAATTTTTTAATAAAGTTGGTAAAGTGGCTTTGGGAAGTCGTTTACGTTTAATGACGGCAAGTTTTACAGATGATGCTGCTAAAATTTACGAATTATACGGAATAGATTTTAATCCGAAGTGGTTTCCTGTGTTTTATACGATTGCAGAAGATAGAGAAAGGACAATTACGGAGATTGCGAATGAAATTGGACATTCTCAGCCTTCTGTAAGCAAAATTATTCAGGAAATGATTGGCGCCGGAATACTTGAAGAAGGAGCGAAGACCGATGATAAACGCAAGAATAACGTTGTTTTAACCGAGAAAGGACTTTTGATTTCGAACAAAATCAAAAATCAATTATTAGACATCGATGTGGCTGTTGAAGGCTTGATTTCTGAAGCAAAACATAATCTTTGGGCAGCAATTGAAGAATGGGAATTCTTGTTGCAGCAAAAATCATTATTTAAAAGAGTAAGCGACCAGAAAAAAATTCGAGAAAGTAAAGATGTTGAAATTGTAGAGTATAAATCAGAATATAAAGAAGTATTTAAATCTCTAAATGAAGAATGGATTTCGACTTATTTTGAAATGGAAGAAGCTGATTATAAAGCCTTGGATAATCCAGAAGATTATATTTTGAATAAAGGCGGAAAAATTTTAGTGGCTTTGTATAAAAATGAACCTGTTGGAGTCTGCGCACTTATAAAAACGAAAAATCCTGAATATGATTTCGAAATGGCTAAAATGGCCGTTTCGCCAAAAGCACAAGGTAAAAATATTGGCTGGTTGTTAGGAAAAGCAATAGTAGATACTGCAAAGGAACTTGGTGCAAAAAAGATATATTTAGAAAGTAACACGATCTTAAAACCTGCAATAAACTTGTATTACAAATTGGGTTTTGAAAAAGTTTTCGGACTCTCAACCCCCTATAAAAGATGCAATATCCAAATGGAGTTAGTTTTATAAAGTTGCTAAGGTTCTGAGATACTAAGACTCTAAGAAAAAACTTAGTATCTCAGAATCTTAGTCTCTTAGAACCTTTTTCTCATCTTCCAAATCGATAATACTCCAAATCTGTATTTTTTTTATTGTGAAGAGAATCTAATATAGAATTCATTCCGATCACGCTGAAGGTTATGCCGTTTCCTCCGAAACCTAGAATATAATGTTCGTTTTTTCTCGGATTTGGTTTTCCAAAATAGGGGAGTCCGTCTTTGGTTTCTCCAAAAGTACCTGCCCAGGAATAATCAATTTTGAAATTTAAGTCTGGAAATCGTTTAAAAAAATTCTTCAAAAGATACTGCTCTTTTTTAGGCAGTAATTTATCGCGTTTTACAGCATCTTTAAAATCTTCGTCGCCGCCACCCATAATAATTCGGTTATCTTCTGTAGTCCTAACGTAATGGTAAGGAGAGGCGGTATCCCAAAATATAGCATGTTTAAAACTTTCAGGAAGATCTGGCTGACTTTCAGATGCAATAACATAAGTGCTTTTTAAGTCGACAACCTTTTCGGTTAAGGTTTCTGTACTTTCATAACCTGTGCAATGAATTATATGTGAAGCGGTTATGGAGTTCTTTGAATCAGTTTCAGCAATTATTTTACCTTTTTGGTGTTGTATTGAAGCAACATTTGTTCGATCAAAAATTTGCATGCCTTTTTCATGGCAATGAAATAAAAGATCAGTAGCTAATTTGAACGGATCCATTACGGCTGCAGTTTTAGATTCTATTGCTGCAATGGCATTTAATCCCATTTTTTGTAATTCAGATCGATTGAGCCAGCTAACTTCAAAACCATGCTGTTTGCGGGCTTTAAATTCATTTTTTAAATATGGGACATCCTTTTTTAGTGTAGTAAAATAGATGCTTTTTTTAAATTCAAAATCACAGTCGCACCCTACCGTGTCAATAATATTACGAAGATCAAAAATGGCTTTTTTTCCATTTTGATAACTTTCTACGGCACATTTTACCCCTCTAAGTTTAATAAGCTGATGTAACGGTACATCAATTTCGTATTGCAGTAAAGCAGTGCTGCCTGATGTACTGCCTCCGCAGACATCACGACGGTCTATCAAAACAATTTTTTTTCCTTCGTTAATTAATTTGTAAGCGGTAAGGGCTCCAGTAATACCTCCTCCAATAATTAAAATATCGGTATTGATATCAGAATCGATCGAGGGATAACTATGTTTTATGGCATTTTTTAATGGCCAGTAAGTTTCTGTAGAGCTTAATTTCATTTTTTAGATGCGTTTTTGGTAGTGTTTTTGGTATTCTTCGGAGTGGTTTTGCCCGTTTTCTTTATGGTTGTTTTATCTGATGGTTTATTTTTTTGTTGTTTTCGATTGTGCAGCTCATGTGCCTCTGCAATAGAATGTGAAGTTCTTATGCTTTCGTCTTTTTTGGCCAGTTCACTCAATCGATGATAGTATTTTTGAACAATAATCATTTCTTCTTCAGTCATGCTTTCAATATCAACCAAACTATTGCTGGATAAATCATTAGAAGCAACAAGCTCATTTAACTTTAATTGAATGGCGAGCGAATCTTTATTTTGAGCTTTTTGAATTAAGAAAACCATCAAAAAAGTAATAATTGTAGTTCCAGTATTAATGACCAGCTGCCAAGTTTCTGAATAATCGAAAATTGGTCCCGAAACGGCCCAGGCAACAACGATAATAAATGCGCCAATAAATGCAGTGGTACTTCCTGCTGCCTTGGAAACTTTTGTAGCAAATTTCTCAAATGCACTTTGACTATGTGGAGATTTAGAATTCATTACGATTTTTTTGTTTTAGATTTACTTACTTTTTCTTCCTTTATAACTTTATTGTTTTTTTCGTCATAAACAGCAGGATCAATTTCTTGTCCCGTTTTGCTGAATATTTTAATTTTTGGAGCGTCATGCGTGCCAGTAATAACAATCGGAAATCCGATAAGTCCGAAAAGGGGAAGACCCAAACGCATTCTAAGATCCAATAGTCCGTCAAAGCTTGTAGTTCCTTTTATAGTTGGTTTAAAACCGGCTACAGTAAAGGTGAATGGTTCAATATGAATAAGATTTTTATTTATTGTAGATTTGACTTCAATTCCTTGCATATCAGGATTATTCAAACCATTTTGTCCAGTTTTAGAACTAATTCCATCAAAAAGTTTTAGGCCTTTAATTTTTACGTCTCTTAAATTCAATGTACCGCCTCCCTGAAGAGATTCATAAATAGGTCCCATATTACCGTTTAAATCTCCTTTGATGTTATAATCGACAGAAATTATTCCGTAAGCTTTTTCAGCTGCGGTAACCATATCATGAAACATCGGAATTTCTTTGTAAGCTCTTTGTACATCAAAATCTTTCGCACGAAAGTGAGCATCAAAATGTGCTGCTGTAGGTGATTCATCTTTGTAAGTTGCATCAATTCCTAAAATACAGTCAATGATGTTAAAGGTTGTATTTTCTAAATAAAACCCACCTTTCGTAATACCCGTTTTTCCGTTAAGTTTATTGAAGACCAGTCCGTTATATTCTACCTTGTCTGCACTTGCATTTAAACTGACATTTAAGTTTTTCGGAATTATAACTACACCGCTCATTTTCGGATGATCTTCTTTGGCATATTCTACCTCAATATTTCGATCTTTATTTTCGCCTTTTTCAAGTGCCATAAATTCGTCAACATTTATCAATTTTGATTTTAAGTTGAAATTACCGCTCAAAGTTCCGTGCGATTCTAAGAAATAATTTATTGTATTTAAGAGGTAACCGTTAATATCAAAATCTGATTTACCGTAAGACGCATTAAATTTCTCAAACCACATTTTCTCATTTTGAAAACGGAAATTTCCCTGTTTGATAAAAAAAGCTTTCGGAAACAACTCAGATGTTGCTTTTATATTTTTAAGGATTAAAGTTCCTTTATTATCTAGTTTGTCATATTGTCCAGTTGTAGCGTAACTTTGTTTTCCTTTCAATGAAAGATCTGCTTTTGCATAACCCGTTAAATCGAGACCTTTTTGAGAGAAAACCTGATAGATTCTACCAACATTCAATTCACCTTTTATTTTTGCATTATAAGCCAAATCATTAAAATCTGATACAGTTGCATTTACGTAAACAGGATTTCCTTCAAAAACAAAAGAGGCTGGAGCAACTGCAACAATCAAATCTTGACAGGTTCCTGCTTTGTTAAGCATATTGGCAACAAAAGTGATATTGGTAATTGGATTTGGATAATATTCTGTTTTAAGCCATCCGTTTCGTAATGAAATACCACCGATAGTTTTTGGAAAAAGTTTTTTAGACGTGCTGAAAGTACCGCGTGCCTGAATATCGGTTTTTAAAATTCCTTTTACGTCAACACTGGTTAAACCTAAAGCGGCATCAACGACAGCCAAATCCAAAGCGCCTTTGACACTTGCATTGATATCCATTTCGCTCAGACCTTTACTATGCAGATAAGCGTTGAAATAATCTTTTTCGCCTACTTTAAATTTTAATGTTCGCAGATTAATCAATAATTGTTCAGGATCCAATGAAGGAAGTATTGCATTCAAATCCACTTGGAAATCGGTTAATGGAACAGGGGCATTTTGGTAATTTACCGAACCTTCATTTATTTTTAAGTTAAAAGCTAGATTTGGTTTTTGCTTTTTAGCGACATTATAATCGCCTTTAAAAGTAAATACCAAATCACTTCGGCCAGAAATATCCGTTTTTTCTAACCATGTTAAATATTCTGGAGGCATAACAGACAATAAATCTTTAACAGTTGTATTCTCTGAAGCGGCTTTTATATTTATCTTATAACCATCTCTAAGAATGGAAAAAAGGCCAGTAAATTTTAAGGGTAATTTATTGATATTAAGTTCATTCTTTTGAAGAATAAACGAAAGTGCATGTGTATTAATTCGGGTAATTAAATCGGCGCGAACCTCTTTTTTTCTAAGATAAGCTGTTCGGTTATAATAGAAATCCAGATTTTCAATTCTGGCATCGGTTGCAAGATCAAAAATATCTTCGCTTAGGTTTCCTTTTCCAACATAATTAAAACCTTGAGCATCGACCAAAATTTTGGCCGAACGATCGTTATATTTAACATGACAATTTTCTAAATCAATGCGTTCTAGTCGAATTGCTGTTCCTTCTTCTGGAGCGTTTGGATCATTTTTCTCGTCTTTGGGAGCCACATAAATATTATAGTTCGCTTGACCTTTTTCGTTAACCATTACATTGATTAAAGCATCTGAAATATACAGCTTATTGATTTTTACTTCATTATCAAAAATCAAACGTTTTAAGTTTATACCAAAAGCAACTTGATCTGCTTTTAACAAAGTATCATTGCTAAACGGTTTAGAACCTGTAAGAGATAAATCGTCTAAAGAAACTGTCAAAGATGGAAAATGAGTGAAAAATGAAAGTCTTGATTTGCTAAAATCTAGTTTGGTGTCTAAACGTTCATTGGCAATTTTCTTTACTTCAGAAGCAATTTTACCAGGAAACAGCAGCGGAATTATAAACAATAAAAACAAAATCACCGCAATCGTAATTCCGGTAATTTTTAAGACTTTTAAGGCAGTATGTTTAAATGAAGTTGGCATGTACAATACGTTTTTGTTGTTTAAAAACTGGAATGAATTTAGATTTAAAGTGTTAGAAATTAGAACTTAAAGTTGTAATAAAGAATTATGATTAAACAGATTCTGAATTTTTAATTTCAAATTTTCTCAATTTATTTTTTCTTTTCAGCTTCAGCTTTTTTAGCATCTTCTTCTTTTTCCTTTTGTTCTTTCTCTTTCTGCTCTTTCTCCTTTTGTTCTTTTTCTTTTTGCTCTTTTTCTTTTTGAGCTTTTTCTTGCTGTTCTTCTTTTTTCTCTTTGGCTTCTTCTTTTTGTTTTTCCTTTTGTTTCTCTTTTTTCTTGAAATAACCTCTAAACAGGAAATTGCTTTTTGCAGCTTCCATATTTTCGCTGAAACCCTTTGTTCCACTTTCTAAATTAGAAAGCGTGTTCGAAACGCTGTTCGCCATTTTATCATCTCTAACCAATCTAGCTAGCGCACCGTTTCCGTTGTTCATACTGTGGCTGAAAATGGCTATTTCATCTGAAATTACACCAATATTATCCACGCTTTTCTTAACACTTTTCATAATATCGTGCATTTCTATTCCGTCGACAGAAGCAATCTGCCCGTTGTCTTGAATAACTTTTTGGGACTTTTGCCCTGGAGTAATTGTCAATACTTTGTCGCCCATTAATCCGTCAGAACCAATGCTGGCCGTTGCATCTGTTTTAATAAATTTTCGAACATCTTCTTTCATTACTAAAACAACAACTACAGATGAATCGTTTATTAATTGAATTTGTTCTACAGTTCCGACATTAATACCCGAAAAACGAACATTATTTCCAACTTCTAAACCACTTACAGTTTTAAACTGAGAAGTAATATGAAAGGTTGAACCGAATAGGTTTTTTTGTTTTCCGATAAAATATACGGCCATTATAAAAAGCAGTAAACCTATTGTTACAAACATTCCTAATTTCCAAGTATATCTCGATTGCTTTTCCATGATTTCTATTATTTATTTTGCTTTATTCAAAAAATGAGCGTACCCATTCGTCTTCGTTTTTTTCTAATTCTTCGTATGTTCCTTCGGCGTGAATTACTCCTTCTTTCAAAACAATAATTCTATCAGCAGTTAATTTCGCACAAGCCATATCATGTGTGATAATGATCGATGATGTTTTTTGTTTGTGTTTAATATCAAGAATCAATTCACTAATTTCTCTCGATGTTATCGTATCTAAACCTGTTGTAGGTTCGTCGTATAAAATAATTTCAGGCTTTAAAATTAAGGTGCGGGCCAGACCAATTCTTTTTTTCATTCCTCCAGATAATTCAGAAGGCATTTTGTCAATTGCTTCTGATAAACCAACACTTTCAAGAGCTTCCATAACTTCACTTTCGATTTCTTCGGCACTTAAATCACGTTTGTGTTTGGTCAATGTAAAAGAAAGGTTTTCTCTAACCGACATTGAATCGTAAAGTGCTCCACTTTGAAATAAAAATCCGATTCGGACTCTAATCTCATTCAGTTCTTTTTTGGAAATGTTCAGTACATTTTCGTCAAAAACTTTAATTTCACCTTTATCAGGTTCAATCAATCCAACGATGCATTTTATCGTTACCGATTTTCCAGATCCTGAACGTCCTAAAACCACCAAATCTTCTCCTTTATTCAAAGTAAGATTTACGCCTTTTAATACTTTATTATCTTTTCCAAAAGTTTTGTGCAGATCTTTAATCTCAATAATTGGAGCTTGATCTTTTTCTTTCGTTTTGGGTTCTTTATGTAGTTTTTCTTTGGTCATTTTTAAAAGAATAAATCGGTTATTTGAACGGCAACCATATCAATAATAAAAATGCTTAATGATGCTGTTACAACGGCTGAATTGGCAGCTTGTCCAACACTTTCTGTTCCATTTGATGCATTAAAACCTTTATAACATCCAATCATTCCGATAAGAAATCCAAAGAAGAAAGTTTTAATAGTAGCAGGAAACAAGTCTAAAAACTCTAATGATTGAATAATTTGAGTTAGATATCTGTAAAAGTTCACATCTCCGTGAATATTAATTCCTACATATCCGCCCATAATTCCGATTGCGTCTGCAAAAAAAACTAAAATCGGCACCATTAAAGTACAGGCTAATACTCTCGTTACAACCAAATAATTATAAGGGTTTACTGCCGAAACTTCCATTGCGTCGATTTGCTCTGTCACTTTCATAGATCCTAATTCGGCTCCAATTCCAGATGAAATTTTTCCGGCGCAAATCAAAGCTGTAATTACTGGTGCAATTTCTCTAATTAACGAAAGTGCAACCATTCCTGGAAGCCAGCTTTCGGCACCAAATTTTACCAAGGTTGGTCTTGACTGGAGTGTAAGTACCAAACCCATAATAAAACCTGTAATGGCAACTAAAGGCAGCGATTTGTAGCCAATGACATAACATTGTTTTAAAAACTCCTTCGTCTCATAAGGCGGAATAAATACCTCCTTAAAAAACTTTTTGGCGAACAATGTTGTTTCTCCAATTTCAGCAAATGTATTTTTTAGGTTGAGAATCAAAATGTTTTTGTTTTTAATATGAATGATATAAAATGAGAATCAATTATTTAACAGTTTTTTCTACTGATTAAATTATATATGAAAGTTAGCCCGATACTTGTTAAAATATATTACACAACTTTTTTCGAGCCTTATATAATTTTCATAGGCTCACAATATTTGAAATAAATTTCCGTTGCCGTTTTTGCAAATAAAAAATCCCTTTCGTTTAGGAAAGGGATTTATAAAAATGAAAACTTTTAAATTTTGGCGTATATCGTTATTCTTTAAATTTTTTAAAGATTGAGCTGGCAACATGACCTCCAAAACCGAAAGTATTACTCATAGCATAATCAACTATTCGCGATTGTGCTTTTCCGAGAGTAAGATTAAATTTGCCGGCATATTCTTCTTCAACAGTTTCTGTATTTATAGTGGGCGGTACAATGTTTTCCTGAAGTGCTTTTATACAGGCAATTGCTTCAATAGCTCCAGCGCCGCCAAGCAGATGTCCAGTCATAGATTTTGTAGCACTAATATTGGCATTCGGATTTATTCCAAAAACTTTTTCCAATGCTTTAAGTTCGCTTAAATCACCAGTTGGAGTAGAGGTAGCATGTGCGTTGATATAATCAATTTTGTCTGGAGTAATCTCCGCTTCTTCAAGAGCAAGTTCCATTCCTAAAACTGCACCTTCGCCTTCAGGATGTGTTCCTGTTAAATGATAAGCGTCTGCCGCCAGTCCGCCGCCAACAATTTCGGCATAAATTACCGCATTTCTTTTGATGGCATGTTCATAGCTTTCTAAAATTACAACGCCGGCACCTTCGCCCAAAACAAATCCGTCTCTTGTAACATCAAAAGGACGTGACGCTTTAGTGTAATCATCATTTAAAGTTGACAATGCTTTCGAAGCATTAAAGCCGCCAATTGAAGATTCTGTAACAGAAGCCTCAGACCCGCCGCTGATAATCATATCTGCTTTACCCCAGCGAATGTAATTGAAAGCATCTATGATTGCGGTATTACTTGCAGAACAAGCCGCAGCCGTGGTGTAATTAATGCCGCGTAATCCATATTTAATAGAAATGGCTCCCGAAGCTATATTGACAATTCTCTTTGGAATGAAAAACGGACTAAATCTAGGTGTACCGTTTCCTAATTTGTATTCTCCAAATTGTTCCTCAAAAGTAGAAATACCGCCGTCTCCACAGCCCCATATAACACCAATTCGGTTTTTATTTAAGGTATCAAAATCAATATTTGCATTTGTTATTGCTTCGTCTGCTGCATATAGAGCATATTGCGTGAAAAGATCATATTTCCTAATTTCATTTTTCTCAAAAATGTGCTGCGGACTAAAGTTTTTAACTTCACATGCAAATTTAGTTTTGAATTGTGAGGTGTCGAATCTTGTTATTGGTGCTGCACCGCTGACTCCATTAATTAAGGAATGCCAGTATTCTGACACATTATTTCCAATGGGAGTTACAGCTCCTAATCCTGTTATAACTACTCTTTTCATTATTTTTTAGGTCTTAATTCTGTTAATATTGTTTCTCTTACCAATTCAAAATCTTCATCGATTGTAAGCCTCGAAAGCTGTACAATGGCTACCATATTTGTTATAATCATTATTGCTTTTGTTCTTGGTGCCATATCAAAATCAAATATGTTTTGTTCTTTTCCTTCAATTAAAATTCCAGTAAGCCATGTAATTACCAATTGAGCGAATTGTTGTAATTCTGTTTTTATAGAATCATCTAAGGTGTTTAAATCGGTAGCTAGTGAACCAACAATGCACACTTTATTTTCTTTTTTGATTTTTGCCTGTACTTCTAAGAAAGCTTGGAGTTTTGTTAACGGTGACTCATTAGCCACTTTTTTCTTTAAAGTTTCAACTCTTTCAATATGTTCTTTGATGGTTGCTACGCCCAAATTTGATTTTGTTGGAAAATGATAATGTATTGACGCCGTTTTTATACCAATATCATTAGAGATATCTTTAAAACTAAAAGCGTTATATCCTTTGTCTCTTATAAATTGATCTGCTTTTTCAATAATAGATTCTCGTGTTGTCATGGCAGTAATTTTTCATACAAATATACTACCTATTAGTAGATAGGCAAATTATTTAAACAGTTTTTTATTTAGTGAAGATTTTGAAGATTTTGACGAAATAGCAAAAAACAAAAAATCCCTTTCATTTAGAAAGGGATTTTCAGGGTTTTAAAAGAGAAGTATTTGGTTAGCTTCTACCTTATTTTTATGAATTAATTGCGATTCCAGTACGGGATTTCATTAACGGAATAACTTTAGACTGTGTCTGAGCTAATTTTTCCATTAATAATCTTGCTGTTAAAAAACATACTGTAGATTCTGCGCCTTGATTTAAGTTTACATTTTCTTTTTCAAGTCCGTCATAACCACCGCCGCTTACTGGGTTGTACATAATTTGATTCAAGTGGTTTTTACCTAAGAACCAATTAAATGCAATTCTCATTTTCTTTTTATATTCTGGAGTTTTAAATGCATCATAAAAAGCATTTAAAGTCTGTATCGTGTAAGTAACATCTATTGGCTGTTCTCCATATTGTTGTGGTTCTGAACCTTTATGGTGCCAGCTTCTATTAGAAATTGCTTTAAAATCACCATTTACGAATGTTTTAGAAATCAAGAAATCTAAAGAATCTAAAGCAACCTTTTTGTAAATTGGCTTATTAGTAATTAAGTAAGCATACAGCATTGATTCTGGTAAAACACCATTTCCGTATGTTAAATAATTTTCAAACCATTTCCAGTCTTCTGTAGCTGTATCTTCGTAATTTTTAAGCAGTTTTGCATTCAATTTATTAATAATTGCCGCTACATATAAATTAGGAATTGTTGAGTGATACAAGTACAAACCTTTTGTTGCAAAACCAATAGAACGTGGCGATTGAATAGTTTCAGTCCATTTTAATGAATTCAATAAACATCTAGTTGCTTTTTTAGTAATAGCTTCTGGAAGAATATCTGAAAGCGAAACCACAGTTCCTAATGCCCAGATTGCTCTTGCATTTGAATCTTCTAAGTTAACTTCGGCATTTTGTTCAACATGTTCACGATTTTCCTGATCTACGTAATTGATGAAATCACCTTTTGGTTTTTGACAACGCTGGATAAAATCTAAGTAGATTAGGATATAAGCTAAATCATCTTTGTCTTGAGTCAGTTTGTAATGCATACAGAAAGCAATCAATGCTCTTGCGTTATCGTCTAATGTATATCCAGAATCTAAATCTGGAATTGAAATTTTACTAAATTGAATAATACCAAGTTCGGTAGTTAATCTTTTAATATGTCTTAGTTGAATTTCCGGATAACTGTATTTAATCTCTGAAGAATTTTCCATTAAGTTTTTATATGTATTCATGTGGGTAATGGCAGCATTTTCCCAAGAAGAAGCACGCATTTTTGTAAACGAGTTTATACCCATTTCATTTCTTAAGTTTTCATCAGCGATTAATTTAATTGCCGCATCTGCAAACTGATCTACATCTCCGATATCTACTAATATTCCTGAATCTGGAGTTAATACTTCTTTTGTATGAGGAATTTTAGAAGCCACTATAGGACACGCACAGCTCATTGCATAAGCAAAAGTACCGCTTACAGCCTGATTTGGATCTTTAGATGTAAACATATAAATATCTGTAGCTTTTAGGTATTCTAAAAGTTCATCAGTGTCTAAATATTTGTTTATAAAACGTACATTATTCTGCAGATTTAATTCTTCTACAATTGACTCTAATTTTTCTCTATAAGTGTCTACACCATCTTTAATTAAATTTGGATGTGTTTTTCCAATAATTAAATACAATGCATTTGGTGCTTTCTCAACAATTTTTGGAAGTGCCTGCAATCCAGTTTCGATATTTTTTCCTTCGCCTAAAAGTCCAAAAGTTGATAATACGATACGATCTCCAATGTTTAATTTTTCCTTTGCATTTTGAGGAGCTTCATAAACTACGATATGAGTTCCATGAGGTACGCAAGTAATTATTTCTTCATTGATGTCATAGTCTTTAATTAGTATTTCTTTTGATTTGTTAGTCATTACAAAAACCGAATTGCTGTAACTCAATAACAGTTTTACAAAAGTTTTTAATTCGTTGTTTGGGTTTGGTATTACACTATGGAAAGTGTATGTCACAGGTACTTTAATTACATTTAAAAAATCTAATAGATGATCTCCGTAATTTCCTGAAAACAAACCAAACTCATGTTGAATGTGAACTAATTTTACAGCTCCATCCTGATTGATTTCTTCTGCTACTTTTGCGTACTCTTCTCTGTTTTTTGTGTTTAAGGTAAATGCCTGTGTTGGTTTTTCTTTTGGTGTATCCACAAGCTCACATATTTCGCATGTGATAGATTTACCGTATACATCGGTGATTCCTTTAATTGTATCTTGAGTATAAGTTGCTATGCCGCATTGTGTTGGCGGAAAAGTAGATAGAAAAACTATTTTTGATTTATTTGATATTGTTTTCATGAGAATTCATTTTTAGTTCGGTTAATAACTCGTTAAGGTTCAAAGATGCCACCGCAATTTTGTCATCGGCAGCGCCATAATAAATATATAATCGGTCATCAAAAATTGCAGTTCCAGTCGGGAAAACTACATAATTTACATAACCATGTCTTTCGTAATATTCAGAAGGAGTAATAATTGGTTTTGGCAGTCTGCCGATTACTTTAGCTGGATTTTCTAAGTCCAGTAAAACGGCACAGGCATGATAAACCAATCCTTTTTCTCTTCTTTCAGCAGCATGATAAATTAAAAGCCAGCCGTCTGCTGTTTCGATCGGCGGAGCTCCTGGTCCAATATGACTTGTTTCATGGTCAAACTTGGGTTCCATTACAATATGACTCGGAAGATCTTTTAAATAATTTTTCCAAAAGTCTTCAGTAAGCTCAGATTTTTTTTCAAACGTAACAATCTGAATAGACGGGAAGAGCCTGTGCAATGCGACAAATTTTCCATTAATTTTTTTCGGAAAAAGAACCACATTTTTATCCCACACGTATAAATGCTCTTTCATGGTCTCCGTAAGCGGATAGTTTCTTTCGGTATTAAAAGCTAATATCTTTGCAATACTCGGATTTTGTAAATGGTTTCTAATTAGATTAGTAAATTCATTTAAAATAAATCGCGGTGTAATTATTCCTTTCTTTTTAAACTTTACTAAATCTTTAGAAACAGCAAAGGCACCGCAGGCATTTAATCCGTCATACGTGACATAAGTCATATAATACAGGTCATCTATTTTAGTAATTCTTGGGTCTTCAACTCCATGAATTTCATAAATATACTCTGGAAGAAAAATCGGATTTGAACGTCTTTCTACTAAAGTTGTCGGTCCTTCAAAACGACAATAACCTATAGTGGAGAAATTTCCTTTTTTGGCAGCTCTGTAAAACATGTGAACAGTATTTCCATCTTGATAAATGGCTGGATTTAAAACACCCAATTCTTCAAAATTTCTTTCTGTTTTTTCTAAAAGAACACCATGCTTTTTAGCTTCTTCCATTACTGTAATTATTTTTGATAAAATTACCTTGGGATAGGAGCAGCGATTAATCCAATCCATTAAAAAATTAACTCAAAAGCGTAAACATGGTAATTCTGTAAGACTAAAAAATAATAATGAAAACCTGCGGTAAATACTTGTTTTTTAGTTTATTGAGTTAATTTAAAAAGCGTTTTGAGTTAACAAGATTTGTAGGAATAAAATAAATTTGAATAACAAACAAAACAGACTATTGAATAGTCGTATTTACGAACTAAAAAATCTAAAATTATGTTACGCTGGACAGTCATTTTTATAATTCTTGCTATTATAGCCGGAATTTTTGGTTTTGGTGGTATTGCCGCTGGAGCTGCAGGTATTGCAAAAGTTTTGTTCTTTATCTTTATAGTGTTATTTATTATTTCACTAATTACAGGTAGAACAAAGGTTTAAGCACTTTTAAGAAGATATTTTTTTTAACATATAAGTAATTCGGGTTCTACGGAACTTGAATTACTTTTTTGTTTTTAGACCATTTGAGATTATTTTCAGAAATCAAAAATGTAAAAAGTATAAAGCAGCTAAATTCAACCTCTGCCACTCTGAACCTTAAACCTTTGAACCTTTTTTCTAATACCATTTAGCATAATATTTCTGCGTTATGAAAGCTATTGGTATCCCTACGCAGCAAATTACGATTAAAATTGACAATAGGAGAGCAAAGTCTAATTTCTTTTCTGGTAAAACAGGAAAAACAATTGGAAGTACAATAAGATTCATTACAACCCAGATAAAGAAGCCATACGAAACTCCAGATAAAAGGGTGTTTATTTTGAAAAAAGGAATGTACGGAAAGATCTTAAAATAAAACCAGGCAAATATAAAAGTGATTAAGAAATGTAAACCTAAACCCGCAAAAGTCATTTCTGTTCCAGCTGTATAAGCTTCTTTTTTAAAAACACCGCTTGCGATAGACTGCAGGATTTTTTCGGCTGTTGTTTTATGAAGGATCACGGCATAAATTAAAATAGCTGCAGTAATATCTAATGTGCCAGCTACTAAACCAGAAGAAACAATGGTCTTAACTTTTGATCTCATAAAAATAAATTTTGGTTTAACTATTTATTATTTTTTGATATTTTCATAAATCAATTTCAATTGATGTGTATGTCTTTGTGTATGAACAATTGCAAAATAAATCCATTCGTAAATAGTGAAATTTTCAAAACCTGGTATTTTGGCATCAAGACACGTCAGCGTTAAATCATAGGTTTCAGCAGCTTCAAATAAATCTTTTTGTATTTTATTTAATGAAGCCAATAATTTGCTTTTATCATAATCAATTTCAGCAGGTTTTATATTTTCGGGAGATTGATATTTGGTATTAAAATCTAAAAAAACCGCATCCAGATTTTTAACGTTTTCATCAGCCTCACGATTTGTTTTCTCTGTTTTTCCAGCAAACAGCTTTGGAATATCAGCACAAGCTAAAATAATATGCTGTGCAGTTTGGCCGGCCGTCCAGCTTCCTTCAAATGGTACAATATTAATTTCTTCCTCCGAAAAAGAAGCAATAGTATCATTCAATTCACTGTAAGTTTCTATAATAGTATTTTGGATACCGCTTTTCATCTTATTTTAATTTTAGAATTACATCAATAACAGCTGTGAACCGATGGGTTTTAAGAAAACCTGCCAGTACATTTTGTTGAATTAAATTTATAGGATTAGGGGAATGATAGTACTTCAAATATACGATAAAAAATATTAAAATTCTAATAATCAGTATTTTGAATTTCGGTTTTCTGCTTTAATTATTTACAGAGGTAATCCACCACACATTTCCAAACGGATCTGTAACACCGCAGGTTCTGCCATAATCTTGGTCGCTTAACTCCATTAAAGAAACAGCTCCGTTTTCTATAGCTTTTTTATAGGTTTCATC
Organism: Flavobacterium sp. SORGH_AS_0622; assembly: GCF_030818825.1. Taxonomy (NCBI): domain Bacteria; kingdom Pseudomonadati; phylum Bacteroidota; class Flavobacteriia; order Flavobacteriales; family Flavobacteriaceae; genus Flavobacterium; species Flavobacterium sp. SORGH_AS_0622. The sequence continues at coordinate 3,079,203 of NZ_JAUTAX010000001.1, read as the reverse complement.
GGCATTGGGAACATAAACAAATAGGTGTGAAGTTTGTTTTGCCCAATCCGTAATTTCATCCGTAATCATAATGGTGCTTCCGTTAAGGGTAACTTCAGCATGCATTATACTTCCGTCTGCGCGGATTGATTTTGTGTTAGTTTCAGATGCTCCAAAAACAACTTTTGTAAAATCGATAAATTTTGCTGCGCCTTGTAAAATTAAATAAGGCATTATGGTTTGATGTTCTGCCGGAATATTCATTTTCGATATTTTAAAATTAGTATTCTAAAATTACGATTTTTATTTTACTATTTGTAAATCAATAAATTATGTTTTTATAAAAGAACCTCACAATGAAAACCATGTGCATTCAGAAGCTCAATTATTATATTATTTGAAATTCCCGCAGCATGAATTCGTAAAATTTTATCGCAGTCTTCAAGGTCAAAATTAATAGCGCTGTTAGGATAGTGTTCAAGAAGTTTCTCAATAATAATTTTACATTGAGATTCTTCTTGAACATTTGTTTTAAAAACTTCAATCATAAAGTTTTGAATTTACAGCGCGATATTTTTGTATCGCTCTATTTTATGGTAATAGGTATAAGAAATCGCCAGAATCACTAAGAAGATCAATGGAAAAAAACTTTGAAAATTTATTCCGTCAACCGCAAAATGACTGATAGAAGCAAAGATAAAATCGAAACCAAATCCTGCATAAGCCCATTCTTTTACATTTTTAGGTACTTGTGGAATTACCAAAGCCAAAACACCTAGAATTTTAAAAATTACCAAGGCAACTCCAAAATATTCAGGGTAACCTAAATGTCTGATTCCTTCTTTAGCTTCCTGGCTTTGTGAAAATAAAGCGGGCATAACACCTTCAAATAGAAAAATAATAATAGTCGTAATCCAAAAAATAATTTTTGCTTTTTTCATTGGGTATTGTTTTAAAAGGTTATTAGTTAATGTATTACAAATCTAATAATGTTTTACTTTTTAACGAATACGCATTTGCGACTATTTTAGGGGCATTTGGGACATTGTTGATTTTAGATTTTAGTCCCGAAGCCTCGGGATAGATTTTAGACTTTTAAACGCAATGACAGAAAATGAGAAATTTGGAATTTTTGATTTTAAAATTTACGTCAGTTGGTAGTTAGTAATCAAAAACAAATCTTCAAAACCTAATCTTGTATAAATTCCTTTTCCTAAAGCTGAAGCTTGTAGTTGTGCATATTCACAGCCGGCATCAATTGCTTCGTTGAGGGCAAATTTCATAATTTCTTCTGCAAAACCCTTTTTACGCATTTCTGGAATTACTCCGACGCCATGAATTCCCATTACATTTCCAGTTTGAAAAAGGGTCAGTGTTCCAATTGGTTTTTCTTCAAAATGAACCAGATAAAACTTTATATTTTCGTAGTTATGCACCAGCGTTTCTTTACTGATTACATAGCTAAAAGATAATGGATAAATATCAGACCAAGTTTTGGCATCTTCTTCATTTAGAACTCTTTTAAAATTCAACTTATTTTGAAGTGTGAATTTTTTATCCAGTTTTAAGGCCATAGCCATCAATTGAATTCGGATTTTAAATCCTTTATTTTCAAAAAATTCACTGGAGTTACTTCCAAAAATATCCCAATACGGAATAACTAATCCTGGATTTTTTTCCATAATTTCCATAATCTGCGGAAGATTTTCTTCTTTAATATCTTCACGAAGCCATAAGCGGTTAGGCCAGCCTGAGTTTTTTATTTGGCTGAATTCAAAAGGATCGAATTTATGATAGGAAAGGAGAGGAGTGGCAACAGTTCTCCAAAGTGCTGTAAGATTGTCAATATTGTCTTTGATAAGGTTTCTATTGGTCATTGTAATAACAAGTTTGAATTATAGAGCAAAGATAAAATCAGTCTTTTAGAAAAGCCTTTACATATGTTGATTTACAAATCTTTTTCCAGACTTTTTCTAATTCGGCTTAACTGTGTTGGCGTAATACCTAAATGCGATGCAATATGCAACAACGGAACCCGATCTGCAATACTTGGATGTTTTTGTAAAAGATTGACATATCGCTCGGTTGCGTTTTGCATGACCAAAGCGACTTCTCTTTGCTCTTTATCTATAATCCAGTTTTTCTCTAAATGAGCGATATAAAAGTTTTTGAGATCATCGTTTTTATTAATTAACGAGATGTATTTTTTATAATTAAGATTGATGATAATGCTGTCTTCCAAAGCTTCAATTGTAAAATTTGAAGGTGATTGCAGCATTAATGAAACCTTAGAACCTGCAAAATAATTTTCAAGAAAGAGATTTTTGTTATAGAAATTTCCCTGCTGGTCTGTGATAAAAGCTCGTAAAACACCTTTTGCAATAAAATGAAGATTTTTAGCGATTTCTCCGTTTTGCAATAACGTTTCTCCTTTTTTAAGGGTTTGAAATGCTGCAATGCCCTCAATCAATTGCCATGAGTTTTCAGAAAGAGGATAGTAGCTTTCAATGGTTTGTTTTAAGTTATTGAGGTATATCTGGTGGTTAGAAATCATTATATAATTTTTAAGCTTACCAAAAATAGCTAAATTTTGAGTCAGATTTGTCATTTCAAGGAAGCAAACTCATTTGCTGAATCACTAATTCTAGTGTGGTTGCTTCGTTCCTCGCAATGACATAAAATGAGATAAAATAAAATCAGCGAGAGGCTTAAAAAAAAAAACTTCGTGCCTTAGCGCCTTAGCGCCAAATTAAAAAAACTAAAAAACGCCGTGAAACCCAAAGGTCTCACAGCGTTTTCATCTCAAAAAATAAATAATTAACGGGTAATGTAACAGGTATTATTTCCAGCCTCCGCCCAGAGCGCGGTACAAATCTGTATTAGCTGTAAGCTGTTGTCTTTTGATATCAGCAAGTTCCAGTTCGCTTTGCAAAAGATTTGCCTGCGCAGTTAAAACTTCCAGATATTCTGCCATACCATTTTTGAATAATAGGTTGGCATTTTTAATGGCCAGCTGTAATGTTTTTACTTTTTCTTTTAAGAAAGTTTCCTGCTGTTGTAATTTCTCTACTTTCACCAAAGCATCCGAAACTTCACTTACAGCAACCAAAACCGATTGTCTGAAATTTAAAACTGCTTTTTCTCTTTCCGCGACAGCGATATTATATTGCGTTCTTACTCTTTTATTGTTCAAAAGCGGTTGTGTTAAACCTCCCGCAACCGTTCCGAATAAAGAAGCCGGAATGTTGAACCAATTGCTGGTTTCGAAAGAGTTTAATCCGCCTTGAGCGGTGATTCTCAAAGCTGGATATAAATCGGCTTTTGTGATTCCTACGTTTGCGTTGGCAACTTTCAGAGCCAATTCGGCACTTTTTACATCAGGTCTTCTGCTTACTAATGAAGATGGAATCCCGATTGCTGTATTGTGTTTTACATCAATTGAGCTTAAACGAATTGTTCTTTCTTTTGAATTCGGAAAAGAACCTGTTAAAACACTCAAAGCATTTTCCTGAATTGCAATGTTTTGTTCCAATAACGGAATCAATTGCGCTGAGTTTAATTTCTGTGCTTCAGATTGTTGAATTGCTAAAGTGGTTACCTGACCTGCATCGTATTTTAATTTGATAATATTCGTTGTACTATCGTTTAATTTTAGATTTTGCCTGGCAATTTCCAATTGTGCATCCAGCATCAATAGATTGTAATATCCTCTTGAAACATTAGCTACGATATTAGTCTGCAAAGCTTTTTTTACTTCTTCAGATTGAAGATATCCTGCGTAAGCACCTTTCTTTTGGTTTCTGATCTTTCCCCAAATATCAGCTTCCCAAGAAAGTGAAGCTCCAGCAGAATAATCATCAATATGTTTAGCTCCAATTGCTTGGTTTAAATTCAATCCTGTAAAACTGTTATCAGACGGATTGCTTGTGCTTGCATTTACAAATAAATTAACCTGAGGTACATTTCCCCATTTTGATTGTGTGAATCTGTATTGTGCAATTTCGATGTTCTTTTCGGCAATCTGCAAATCGTTGTTTCTCGCAACGGCACTGTCGATTAGTTTGATAATATCTTTTTCTGTAAAGAAATTTTTCCACTCCAAATCGGCAATACTGGTTGTATCACTCGAAACCGATGCATTCCTGAAATTCTCAGGAAATGCATCTTTTGGAGTTTCAATATCCTTCGAAACTTTACAGGATATTAAGGTCGTGATCAGAATGGCGAAGGTCACGATTTTGGTTATATGATTTTCCATTGTTTTATTATTAGATTTCTGTACAAGTATCTTTTCTGGTCTCAAGATCCTTTGAGATTCTGTACGATATATAAGCGATGCCAATGATAATGGCTACTAAAGCTGTTGTTATATAGTTTTCCATATTTATTTTTCTTCATTATGAATTACGGCAACTGGTTTTCCAGAAACCTTTTCTTGTAAATGCTGGAAGATGATGAAGAGCACTGGAATGATAAACAAACCTAGAATTACTCCTGAAAGCATCCCCCCAGCTGCCCCGATACTGATGGAGTGGTTACCTTGTGCAGATGGACCTTTGGCACTCATCATTGGCACTAAACCTACTACAAAAGCAAGAGACGTCATGATAATTGGTCGCAAACGTAATTTTGCTGCATCGATTGAAGCTCTGACTAACGCTTGTCCCGATTTTCGTTTTTGAACGGCAAACTCGACAATCAAAATGGCATTTTTAGCAAGAAGTCCGATCAGCATGACTAGGGCAACTTGTACGTAAATGTTGTTTTCGATTCCAGTTAAACCAATCGCTACGAATACTCCAAAAATACCTGCAGGGATTGACAAGATTACAGCCAAAGGCAAAATGTAACTTTCATACTGTGCAGCAAGTAGGAAATAAATGAATATCAAACACAGTAAGAATATAGTTGCAGACTGCCCTCCAGAAGAAATCTCCTCACGAGTCTGGCCCGAGAATTCAAACCCGTAACCTGCAGGTAATTGTTGTGCTGCTACTTCTTCAATTGCTTTAATGGCATCTCCGGAACTAAATCCAGGTTTCGGAATCGCATTAATCGAAATTGAATTAAATAAATTATATCTAGAAGCGGTTTCAGAACCATAAATACGGGTTAGTTTTACTAAAGTATTTATTGGCACCATTTCGCCTGTTTTGTTTTTGACAAAAACTCTGTCAATGGCTGTTGGATCAGCTCGGTCTTCGATATCGGCCTGAACAACCACACGGTAATATTTACCAAATCGGTTGAAATCAGAAGCCTGTGCGCTACCAAAGTAAGCCTGCATCGTTTGTAAAATGTCTTTTACATTAACGCCTAACTGATTTGCTTTTTCGTCATTAACTTCCAATTGTAATTGCGGATAATCTGCTTTGAAAGAGGTAAAGGCAACTGCAATTTCCGGACGTTTCATTAATTCGCCGATAAAATTTTGAGAGATTCCAGAGAATTTATCCAGTTTTCCTCCCGTTTTATCTTGAAGAACCAAATCTAAAGCTTCAACATTACTAAATCCAGGAACAGTTGGGAAACTGAATACGAAGAAACTTCCGCCAGAAATAGCGCCCAGTTTACCACGAACCTGATTCATGATTTCGTCAATGTTTTTTACATCACCGCGTTCTTCATTTGGCTTAAGTAATACGAAAACTACTGCAGAAGATGGACTTGTTGAATTCGTCAATAAGTTGAAACCTGAAATCGCGGTTACAAATCGAGAAGCATCTAAACCTCTTAAAGTATTTTCAGCATCGGTCATTACTTTTTGAGTTCCGTCCAATGATGTTCCAGATGGCGTATTTACTGCAATTGCAATAAATCCTTGATCTTCTGTTGGGATAAATCCTGCTGGAGTTGTTTTCACCATAATTACTGTTGCAACAGTAATTAAAGCTAATCCGCCTAAGCTCAACCATTTTCTTCTGATTAAGAATTTCAATCCTCCAACGTAACGGTTTGTCAACGATTCAAAACTGCTGTTGAAAGCGGTAAAGAATTTTTCTTTAAATCCTTTTTTCTCATAAGGCGCGCCATGATCGTGAGATCCATGATTATCCTTTAAGAATAAAGCAGCAAGCGCCGGACTCAATGTTAAGGCATTAACAGCCGAAATTACAATTGCGATTGCCATCGTAAAGGCAAACTGACGATAGAAAACTCCTGTTGAGCCTTCCATAAAACCAACCGGCAGGAATACAGCAGCCATTACCAGCGTAATCGAGATAATAGCACCCGTTATTTCGTGCATTGCTTCATGGGTTGCGATTTTTGGAGACAAACGTTTGTGCTCCATTTTCGCATGCACCGCTTCGACTACCACAATGGCATCATCGACCACAATACCAATCGCCAGAATTAATGCGAAAAGCGTTAAAAGGTTGATCGAAAATCCGAATAACTGCATGAAGAAGAACGTTCCTAAAATTGCTACAGGTACAGCAATAGCCGGGATTAATGTTGATCTAAAATCTTGCAAGAAGATAAATACCACAATAAACACCAGTATAAAAGCTTCTATTAACGTATGCTCAACCTGTTCGATAGATTGGTCAAGAGATACTTTTGTACTATAGAAAATATTGTGTTTAATGCCTTTTGGAAAATCTTTAGAAGCCTTTTCCATCATTTTGTTAATAGCAATCTGAATATCATTCGAGTTAGAACCTGCTAACTGAATAACCCCAATTACAATTCCTTTTTTACCATTTAAACGAGTTAAACTGTTGTAAGAGTAAGCACCAAGTTCAACTCTCGCTACATCTTTTAAGCGAAGTACTGAGCCATCTGCATTAGAACGTATAGCAATATTTTCATAATCTTCTGGTTTGGTTAATTTTCCTTTGTATTTAATAACGTATTCAAAAACCTCTTTGCTTCGCTCTCCAAATTTCCCTGGAGCCGCTTCCAAACTTTTGTCCTGAATTGCTCCCATAACTTCGCTAGGCGTAACTTTGTAAGTCGACATTTGCGTTGGATTCAACCAAACACGCATAGAATAATCTTTTACACCACCAAAAATACTGGCAGAACCCACACCCGGAATACGTTTTAGTTCCGGAATAATGTTAATCTGAGCATAGTTGGCCACAAAAGTCTGATCGTATTTTGATTCATCTTCAGTGTACATACCAATTGCCATGATGAAACTGTTTTGCTGCTTCGCAGTAACAATACCTTGCTGTACAACCTCGGCAGGAAGCTGGCTCGTTGCCTGAGCAACTCTGTTTTGTACGTTTACCGCAGCCTGATCGGCATCTGTACCTAGTTTAAAGAAAACCGTAATCGCTAAAGTACCGTCGTTACTGGCTGTAGAACTCATATAAGTCATGTTTTCTACACCATTTATTGATTCTTCGATAGAAGGTGCCACAGAACGTAAAACCGTTTCTGCGTTGGCTCCAGGATATACCGCCGTTACCAAAACCGATGGAGGCGCAATATCAGGAAACTGTTGTAAAGGCAGTTTAGTTAAACCCAATACCCCCAGAATTACCAATAAAATGGAAATTACGGTTGCCAGTACAGGTCTTTGTATAAATATTTTGAACATTGTCTTTTAGAATTATTTTTTATTAGTTACTTGGGCAACTTTTGCAGCTTTTTCAGGTTGAATAGCCTGTCCGTCCTGAAGTTTATCAATACCGCTCATTACGATTTGATCACCCGTTTTTACACCATCTTTAATTAAATAATTAGTACCGTTTTTACCCACAACTGTAATTGGCATTTTGGTTACTTTGTTGTCTTTGCCTACGGTGAAAACAAATACTTTATCCTGCATTTCAATCGTAGCGGCTTGCGGCACTAAAATCGCATCGTCGTGTTGTAACCCTAAACGAATTCTTCCTGTGTTTCCAGAACGTAACGTTCCGTTTGTATTTGGGAAAGTTGCTCTAATAGTGATGGCTCCAGTAGTTTTATCAAACTGACCGTCAACCATATCGATTTTTCCGGTTTGAGGATAAGCGTTGTTATCAGCCAAAATCAAAGTAACTGGAGGTAGTTTTTTAATTTTATCACCAAGTGAACTTCCTGCGTATTGTGATTTAAAGTTGATGAAATCTGTTTCGCTCAAAGAGAAATAAGCAAAAACTTCATGAACGTCTGATAAAGTCGTTAAAGGTTCAACATCAGAAGCTGATACTAAACTTCCTTGTTTTTTAGGCAGTCTTCCTATGTAACCACTAACTGGAGCTGTCACATTTGTGTATCCTAAATTAATTTTAGCAGAACCAACCATTGCTTTTGCCTGCTCGATATTCGCAGCAGCAATTTTTTGAGAAGCTTTAGCTGTTTTCAACTGATAGTCAGAAACTACTTTGTTTTGAACCAGCGGAGTAAGTTTATCAACTTCTAAATTAGCGTTGATTAAAGCCGCTTCTGCAGCGTGTAGACTTGCCAAAGCATTGTTTAACTGCTCACGAAACGGACGTTCGTTTATTTTAAATAAAGTTTGTCCTTTGCTTACATAAGCACCTTCGTCAACAAAAATTCTGTCAAGGTTTCCGCTTACTTGCGGGCGAATTTCAACATCAACAGTTCCTTGTATTGCAGCAGGATATTCAGCGTCAGTTGTAGTGTTTGCACTTGTAATAGCCAGCACAGGTAAAACCGGTGGAGGCGGAGCAGTAGGCGCCTGATTTTTGTCGCCACAGCTGCTTAATACTAGGGCCAGAATAAAACTGGTTATAATTACATTTTTCATTTTCATAGTGGTTTTAATTGGTTGAACATTTTCTCGGATTAAATTCTTTGGTATTCTGGCATTCTCGGGATTCATATTTAATTGAATTAAATTATCTAACGTTGTTAAGTAAAAGTGCACAAATTTCTATACAGCAAGCCCTTTCCAATTCTATTCTAAATCGGTATTAAATTATCTAACATTGTTAAGTAAGAGTCTAAAAAAAGAGCTTTTACTACCTTTATTAAATTTTCTAACAGTGTTAAGCGAATGTTATAAAAAAAAGGATTTAATATTATCCTGTTTAAATCATTTTACACCGTTAAGTAAAATTGAAAATTTTTTTATTGTATAGACTTGATGATACCACCAATGGCATCTTTCAAAATCTGAGCATTTATTGTTTCTAAAATATCACTTTTATTAATGATGTTGATGGCGATTAAACCATGAATAACAGAAAAGAAAGTAAAATATTTTTGTTTGATGATATCTTCACTAGGGTTGCTGTCCTTCATGATTTCAGCAATAACTCCGGTGAACAATTTGTAAGGTGCTTCCTGAGCCGAACATCGCTGTGCGCAGCAGGTCATTTGAACACCAAACATTAACTGATACATTTCAGTATTAGTAAAAGCGAAGTCCCAGTAAGTCATCCACATGGCTTCTAATTGATCTTCGGGTTTTTCAAATTTGGCTTTAGCAGTTTGTAACTCTTTCGCCAGTTTCATAAAACCTTTGCCAGTCAGTTCTTCTAGTATTGCTTCCTTATTCGAAAAATATTCATAAATAATAGGAGCAGTATATTCGATCCTGTCGGCAATTTTACGCATACTCAAACCATTCCAGCCTTCGTCTTTCACGATGTCATAAGCAGCCCCAAGGATGTTGTTCCTTGTCTCTTCTTTTTGTCTTAAAATTCGATCTTTACTAGCCATTATATTCGAGTATTAAATTGTTTAACACTGTTAGGCAAATGTATGGCGGTTTTTCTAATTATGAAATATTTTTATCATAATATTTTCTTATCGTGTCATAGATTGATTTAAAAAACTTCGGAAAGCCTTTATTTTATTCAGTTTTTGTCTGGCTGATTATTTTAAGGAGCAGACATTTTTTAGTTTTTAAGACCATTTGTCCCGCTCTCCATTATATTTTTTGTAGTCTCGTTAAAGAAACGATACCACAAAAAGATACCATTTCGATCGGGGCTAGACGAGAACGTATCTTTTTCATTAGAACTTTTTCAAATTTTACCACTAATGATTTTCTCGGAGGCAAAATTTCAGAGGAATGAAATATTTATAGATTGTTAAATAGCGGTTACAAAAGCTCCAGCAGAGCGATATAACAATTATCGAAATCAACAGAGAATATTTCGCCCCACTGGGGCTCTATCAAAATGTAATTAATTGTTTCTATAAATATTTCGTCCCGCTGGGACTTTTAATAAAATAGTAATGGTTTCTTTTGTGGGACTGAGCAACACCACCTGTATTAATTTTTTTCGTAACATTACAATAAAAAAAATGAAGCCACTAACCATCCTAAAAACCACAATTGCTGTTTTATTTTTCCAGCAGACCTTTTCTCAGGAAACAAAAAAAGAAACCGCACAACCGCAATACACAATCGAGAACTGTGTCAATCATTTCGAATTAGACAAAGCCACAAAAACCAAAGTAGGTTATCAATATTGGTTTGGAGATAAAAACTTCACTCAGGAAAACACACTCAAAATGAGCATTGTCGAACCTGGCAAATCTACCCACGCACCACATCATCATGTAGAAGAAGAATTTTTCTATATCATCGAAGGCACAGCCGAATTCTACCTCGACGGAAAAACCAAAATCGCAGGTCCGAACACGAGTTTTTACTGCCCCTCAAATATGGAACACGGAATCAAAAATGTTGGAACTACCGATTTAAAATATTTGGTTATTAAAAAGGATTTGAGGTAACTCCCTTAATATGATTTTTAATCGTTCTCTAAGTTGTCATCCTATAAAATAGTGAAGTATAATGGCATAGATTTTATATAATTTCAGTTTAATTTTTAATAAAAATCTGAATTTCAATTAATTAACTTTTATTAAAGAAAGGTTTAACACTGTCCGCTTTCTCTGGCTGTTTCAAATAAGTAATTTTAGGTAAATCAAAATTAATAACATTTTAAATATTTAAAATTATGAAAAAGAATATAGCCATATTAGCAACAGACGGGTTTGAAGAATCAGAATTAGCATCTCCTAAAGCCTATCTGGAAGAGCAAGGTTGGAATGCAGATATTGTAAGTTTGAAATCAGGAACTATTAAATCTTGGAAAGACGGTAATTGGAGCACAGAATATAATGTCGATGTGGTATTAGATCAGGCAAATGAAGCCGATTACGATGCTTTGGTTCTTCCGGGAGGAGTTATAAACCCCGATTTATTAAGAAGAGAAGAAGCAGCAGTAAAATTTGTACGTTCTTTTTTTGAAAGTAAAAAGCCAGTAGCGGCTATTTGTCATGGACCTCAAATTCTGGTAGATGCAGATGTTTTAGAAGGTCGAAAAGTAACTTCGTTCTTTTCTGTTAAAAACGATTTGAAAAATGCCGGAGCACAATGGGAAGACTCAGAAGTAGTCGTAGACAATGGATTAGTAACAAGCCGAAACCCAAATGATTTGCCAGCTTTTAATAAAAAAATGGTAGAAGAAATTAAAGAAGGAAAACACGAACGTCAGACAGTGTAGTTTTTTACATTTATGAAGTTACAAAAAATGCAAGATCAATTTTGGTCTTGCATTTTTTTATTGAATAGCCCCTAGTTTTAACTAGGGATTAAAAGATTCAATAGTAATAAGGCTTTAGCCAAATGCGTATTTTGGGTAAAGCCTTTTCTAACTTTATTTATACCTCCAACTAAAGCTGGAGGCAATTGATTCTTTTAATTAAATGTGGTTTTTAAATCTGTAAAGAAAATTCCGGAGGAATGAAATATTTATAGATTTATAACACGTGCCTTACCAAAGCTCCAGCGGAGCGACATACGGTAAATAAGATTTCACCCCGCTGGGGTTCTTTTAAAATGGGAAAAATTGTTTTCTATAAATATTTCGTCCCGCTGGGACTTTCTCGAGGTAATTCATATAATTTTAAAAATGATTATTTCTAATAACGATTTTATACATTTGGTATATTGTAAAGTTGATAAATATAGAAATAGTATTGAAAGAAAAATCTTTCTTTTTAAAAATTTTTCTTACATTTGAAGTTCCTATAATTTCGACTTTAAATTAGAACAAGATTTGCCCTTGTATTATGTGTACGGTATCGGAAACGACCGTAAACGCTGTCGTAGGCGTTAGGAACACTAAAATGCAAGGGTTTTTATATTCCTAATACTACGACATTATGAGTACAAAAAACACCCTTTCCAAAGAAGCCGAAACAAGGCTGATTGATTTTTTTAACCATATAATCGATCCAGAAGATATGGCTAAAATCTTAAGACAAGTAAACTGCATTTTAGCTCTCGGCGTAACGCGACAACACGAAACTCTCCAAATCGGACTTTTAAATTTTGAAGACAATTATTATTGGCTCAATGAATTGGCGGAGATTTTGAATCCTTATTTGAGTGAGGAGTAAGGTTTATAAAATTGAAAAACCTCGATTTTTGGGATCGAGGTTTTTGTTCTGATAACAGGGCTCGAACCTGTGTCCATTCGGTCCAAGAGCCGAATGCTCTACCTCTGAGCTATATCAGAAATTTGAGATAGGTGTAGGGCTCGAACCTACGTCTATTCGGTAAAGAGCCGAATGTTCTACCACTGAACTAACCTATCTGTTTTATTTAATTTAAGGAATAAAAAGTATTATTTTTTTCCTGAAAAAAATCGATGTCTTTTTAAAACTGTTGCTAAAAATGGATTAGAAATTGTAACGCCATGAACAAGCTCTGGCGTTGGAGTAAATTCTGCCACTCCATGTGTTCTAGCAGCTATCCAGCCTGATTTTTCTGGATCAAGGCCTGCTTGTACACAATACTTAATAACCAAATCTTTGTTGCAATTTACTTTATTTTGAAAAATTTCCCAAGGCAAAGGTAATTTATTCCATACTTCAGTATTGGGATCAAGTTTTCCGTTTGTCGAAAAGTGCCAGGCAACTACATCAGCAGCCATAAGTCGTAATGTTTTACCAAAACAAATTTCTTCCAGAATATAATCTAATCCTAATGAATAGATTAAGTTCATCCAATTGTCTCTTGCTTTATTCCATGCCCCTGCTGTATTATTCCAAGTTGTAGAGTCATTACCTCTTTTTACAACCATCGTTTCTCTATTGATATCATTTTCATTCCAAATTTGATCTAAAAATGCAGCAATTTCTTGTAGTATAGTTGTCCATTTGCCCAAAAGTAACCCTTTCTCCTGATCTGTTAAATGAGATAATACTTCTTGACTTGTATAAATGTGTGCTATTGCCCACCAATTGGTCGGGTTTGGTAATTGTATATCTTTTCTATTGCATTTGTTTAATAGCATTTCACTTATTTCATCAAAAGATCTAATCTGACTTTCATTTGTAAAAACACTTCTAAGATTGCATCGAGCATTATAATATGCTATAAAAGAGGCAGTATTTATATCTGAGGAGAAATTTGTAAAATCCAGAGTATGAACTAAGCCGTGTTTTGCAATCTTTTGAAATTCAACTTTTTTACTTTCCGTAATAAATTTTAATAATTTATTTTCTATTCGTTTAAGCAGTCGCCACTTTTTATTGTAATTGCGTTTAGATAAATCAATTCCGTTTTCTATTCTCTGCGATTTATTAAGTCTATCAGCCTTAAAATCGTTTTTTCCTATACTTTTATTGATAATAGGAGAAACAAGGGCAATAAATTCTTCTATATCTTTTTGATTATTGTAATCAAATTTAGTGTCGGGATTGAGTTGAAAGATTTCTAAAGCCTTTTCAATTTGTTTTGTTGCTCCTTTGGCTTCTGCAAAAGTCTGAAGCATTGAGGTATAACCGTAAATGTTTTTTGATAACGAACCTTTTGATGCTTTTTCTAAAAGAAGCTTTTCATTGTTTGTCAAACTATCTTTTGTTAATTCGAAGATCATTTCTGCAATGTCTTCTGGTCGCCTGCGTTCATTTAACGTTTGATATAAAAGTTCAATTGTCGTCATTTCATTTATTCTCAGAGTAAGTTTGGAATTACTCATTTATGATCAATTAAAAATAATACAAATTCATTATAGTATGAATGGAATCGATACTAAAACAAACGTTTTATCTTTTAGAGCAAAAATATAAAAATTTAGCTACAAACTTGAGTATTCGTAAAAATAATGCATAGCTAATTTTAAACCTGTGTGTTTTATTTCGTTCTCATAGTGAAACACCCTTTCCAAAGAAGCCGAAACAAGGCTGATTGATTTTTTTAACCATATTATAGATCCCGAAGATATGGCTAAAATATTAAGACAAGTAAATTGCATTTTAGCTCTCGGCGTAATGCGACAACACGAAACCCTTCAAATTGGACTAACCAATTTTGAAGACAATTATTATTGGCTCAATGAATTGGCTGAGATTTTGAATCCTTATTTGAGTGAGGAGTAAGGTTTATAAAAATGGAAAAACCTCGATTTTTAGGAATCGAGGTTTATTTATGAAATAAATTCAATTCAAAATAAGAATTACAATTACGTTGCTCTGGTTAATATTATGTTATTACGTGCTTTAATTTTAGTTAATGGTTGAGCAATTAACCCAGTTCTATCGTCTATAGTTGAATAAAAGACTGACCATAACTTACTGTAAACTTGATTTAAGTCTATTCCTGCAAAAGCTGGAGAGCTTGGCCATCTATGGAGCCAACGATGTCCCATCAATTTAAAAAGTTCTAAGTTGGATGCACAAATTAATGAAGTACATATTTCGGCAGCTTCTTGCATTTCACTGTAATCTAATATAACTTGTACTGAATTTGAGGAATTTGGCAATTGTAATTTAATTGCATTTTTGCCACTTAATTCGCCACCGCTATGAACAATTGCATGTCTTAATTCACATAATTTACCAAATTCTACTAAAGGAGCATTAACTTGGTTAGCTGATGCATCTACATCTATACCAAATATAGATTTAAGGTTTTTGCTAATGTTTTTAGAATCAGAAAAAGATGTATTTTCTAAAGATCCTTTCTCTAAATTACTTGAGCCAAACCATATTGTTGCCAAATTAATAGTTTTTTCTGAGCTGAGTTCCTTAGAAATAGGACAAATTTTTATTAATTCGGATATAATATCTCGATAATAGTTTTCAACAATTGATATTAAGCCAACTAAAAGAAGAGGCATTATGGTTGGATTTGCAGTAGAAAACGTGGGAGTTGTTACCGCTAATATTTCGTTTCTTCTTTTGTAAAACTTATCTATTGGAGATAGTGTTTCATTAATTAAATCGACGTAATTTGATATATTAGATATTGAAACAGTGCTTGGCTGTTTACAAATACAATTTTTCCAATCTGCCATTATGATATAAATTCTTCAGCTATATAATAAATTTTATTTGCCCAATACTTACCAATTTGAGGAACTTCAAGTAATTCTGTTCCTCCAATATCAAATAAAATATCCTTGACCTTACGAATATTAGAATTTGATTTAATACTTTTTACTCTTTTTAAAGTTAGGGACAAACTTTCTATCGGTTCATTTATTAGGTTTTCGTAATTAGAAGGTGTAATTAACGATGCACCACAATTATGGCAAAATCTCGCATTCTCGTTTATTCTTTCAGATTTACAATTTTGACATGCTGGTAAGTTTAATTTAATGGAATCTAGACCTTTAGAAAGCAAATATTCTGACTGTGTTCTAGTGTATTCATGAGCATTTCTAACAGAAAGAGCAATTTTTAAGTCATTCAAATTTATAGATTTCGTTGCTAATATGGCATTAAAATCGAGAAGTGCTCCAATATTTATTAAATACAAATCAAACACCCCTTTTTCTCCTTTACTAAGTTGCCCTTTATAACTTACTAACCCTGCATATTGAAAAAAACCAAGTATTTTTTTTAAATCTGGATGAGTTCTTTGTTTTATTGCTACTGTTATACTCTTTCTTTCTACGGCTTTATTCTTATTATACTCTTTTAATAATCCAATTATTTTTTCAAAAACATTTTTTCCTTCTTCAATATAGTTTACATAAGTAGGTATCTTTTTTTCTAAGGATATAAAAACATTTAATGTGCTTTTGTAACTATCTCTAATCTGCTTAAAAATAGTTTTTCTATCTATTGACGTTGTAATTGAAGAATCATCGTTCTGCGAATATAGATTTCGGACGATATTTAGTAATTGTCTAGGTATGCCAAATGATGCATAACAGATTGCATAAAGAAGACTAATATTTTCTTCTAACTCTTTGAACACTTCTTGAGGTAATCTTTTTTGTAATAGCTCACCCATGAAATCTAAATATTTTTCATTTTCAGGGTCAATCCAAGCATTAACTTCTTCAGCATCATGACCTACATTAAAAGTTGGAGAGAAACTTGTTACACCTGGATAAATAGCAGCTTTTGGAGAAATGTAGCGACTTTTAATTTTTCTAAATAGCTCAAAGAAATCTTTTTGTTGCTCAATTGAAAATGCGTGCGCGGCATCGTCGAACAAAATTATACATCTGTTTTTTTTAAGTACTCTTAATGTTTTATCAATATCTTGCTCAAGAGCATAAAAACTTAAATCAGTTTGAGTAGATGTTAACTTTGATATTTCACCAAGTTCTAAATGAAATAGAATTGATTTAATATCTTCTTCTTTTATTGTTAAGTCAATTTTATCTTTATTATGATCTATTATACTTCGATAAAGACCTTCATATATTTTTAAATACATCCAATACGTAAACCAAAAACTACCATTTGAGTTTGATTTGTAAATAGGTTCTAATTTAAGTGATGTTTTAAAATTAACATAGATTCCAAATGCACCGACTTTGTCGGAAAGTAATTTGTTATATGCTTTTAAAATTAGGGTTGTTTTTCCGCATCCACGAGGTCCCGTAAGTAATTTAGCTCCACTTTGCATTAATTTAGTTAAAATAAAATCCTCTCTAGGATGGCTGCTAGATAAGGTAATAAAATCTTCTTTTGGAAGATATTCTGCTTGCTCTATGAATGAGTTTTCCAATTATTTATTTCTTTAAATTTATTTTATCTGATTTTTTTAAATTGATTAATTTTATGTTTATGAGAAATTATTTTATAATTCTTTTAACCTCATAAGTGATAAATCTCCAAAAATAAGAATTTAATAAACAAATATTGATTTATTTAGATATTCAATACCACATTTGTCAGTTAAATTTACAGATAATATATTTTTGTAGATAAATTTATTTATTTTAAAGTAGATTATTTTTTCAAAAGTATGAATTTACGAATCTTTATAACCCAGTACATTTACCTATTTATTTTTTTAATTTGCTTAATAAAAAAACAGCCCCTCAAAAAAGAGGAGCTGTCCTTAGGCAAATTTTTAAATTTGCATTCCTAAAAAATGCGTACAGTAATTAATAATCACTAAAATGAAGACTAAAACGCAGGTTATTCGTTTATTGTATCGCCTTCCTTAGTTTCTTCGCTGGCAATTTTTACCAGTTTATCTTTCGGATTTAAATCACCGAATATTTCGATTTTATCGTCGATTTCTCTTCCTTTTTTAATGTTGACTCTTGTTGCTTTGTGGTTCAAAACTTTGATCACAAATAAACCTTCAGCAGAATTCACCACCGCCGATTTCGGAACTACAAATGTGCTGTCTTTTGCGTTTAACGGCAATAAAACTTCGGCAACCATTCCAGGTAAAAGATCTTTTTTGGTATTGATAACATCCATTTCAACACGCTCAGAACGCAGTTTTAAATCTAAAGCGCCAGACATTCTGGTAATTTTCGCTTTAAAAGTTTCTGGTAACGATTTTACATTAAAACTCATCTCGTCTCCATTGTGTAAATATCCCGTATACAATTCTGGAATAGAAACCGCCAAACGCAATTTATCCTGCTGTTGAATCGTCAATAAAGGCAGATCAGAACCTTTTCCGGCTGGACCAACATAAGTTCCTAAATTCACATTTCTTGCTGCTACAACACCATCAAAAGGAGCGCGAATTTCAAGATATCCTCTCATAATGCCTACTTCTTTGTGTGCCGCAACGGCAGCCTGATATTGTGCGTAATCAGAATTCTTTTTACCGCTTGCCATTTCTAAATCGTTTTTAGAAATCGTTCCTTCAACCTTGCTTGTTTCATACAAACGGTTGTAGGTGCTTTTGCTGGTTGCATAAATCGCTTCCATCGATTTCAATCTTGATTCGGCTGCAGCCAATTGTGAACTGATTTCCGGCGCTTCTAAAACAATCAAAAGCTGTCCTTTTTTTACTTTCGTTCCAATATCAACTTTTAATAATTTTACGAAACTGCTCACTTTAGCATACAAATCTACTTGTTGGAAACCCGTTAATTCAGCAGGTAAACGCAATTCTGTAGTCAGTTTTTCTTTTTCTAAAAGAAACGTTTCTGTTTTAGGTTCAATTTCTGCCGTAACAACTTCTTCTTTCTTGGAATTACAGCTGTTCAGAAAAAATAATGCTGCTAAAAACAGCGGGCTGTATTTTATAATTTTAGTGTTCATTTTTTGGTTTTAATGATGAGATATAATGGATACTTTCTTCGTCTTCAGGATCTAAAGAAACAGATTGTGTCGTTGTTTTTTCTTGTGCCCAGGCAAATATCTGCGGAAGGATTAATAATACGGCAAAAGTAGAAAATAAAAGTCCACCGATAACCGCTCTTCCTAACGGAGAAACCTGATCGCCTCCTTCGCCGTGGCCAATAGCCATTGGCAGCATTCCCGCAATCATCGCAACAGATGTCATGATAATCGGACGCAAACGCAGCGCCGCAGCTTCACGCGCAGATTCTAAGGCATTGCCATTTATTTTTCGAAGCTGTTCGGCATTCGTAACCAATAAAACGGCATTGGCAATCGAAACCCCAACCGACATAATGATTCCCATATACGATTGTAAGTTTAGTGTAGAACCTGTAATAGTCAGCATTAATAAAGCTCCTAAAACCACTGCAGGAACTGTCGTTAAGATTACTAACGAAACTTTAAACGACTGGAAATTAGCGGCCAACATTAAGAAGATTACAAAAACGGCAACCAATAATCCTGATTGTAAACTACTTAATGTTTCAGTCAGTACAGTACTTAGTCCAATTGGCGTGATAAACAAACCACGTGGTAATTCGCCAAGAGAACTAATTGTTTTGCCTACATCTTTTGTAGCCGTACCTAAATCGGTTTGGTTGATGTTTGCAGTAACGGTAATGTACGGCATGGCCCCTAAATTGTCATTTTCACCGCTTACAAATCCGGGTGTAATTTTAGCAACGTCACTTAAAACAGGACGAAGCGAGTTTCTCAATAACGGAATTTCTCCAATATCGGTTTTACTTTTCATCTGGTTCAACGGAACCTGAACCTGAACGTTGTATGATAATCCCGCTCTTTCATCAACCCACATATTTTTTTCGGTGTATCTTGATGATGAGGTTGAAGCCACAAGCGAACGTGAAATATCGTTCATGTCTACGCCTAATTCTGCTGCACGGGTTCTGTCAATGTCAATATTCATTGCTGGATAATGAATCGGTTGTCCGATCTGCACATCTCTGAAATACGAAATTGCTTTTAGTTTATCAACAATTTGATTCGCGTATAATTCATTTCGTTTTTTATCTTTTCCTGCAATTCGAATTTCGATTGGAGTAGGAGAGCCTTGGCTTAAAACCTTATCTGTTAATTCAATTGGTTCAAAAGAAACTTTAGTGTCTGGCAGTAATTTTTTCAATCTTGCCCTGAACTCGTCTTTAAACTCATCCATATCGGCATGATAATCTTTTAAACTTACCTGAAAAACAGCTTCATGCGAACCTGCCATAAACAAGTAAATCGGGTTGATGGAGAATAAAGACGGGTGCTGTCCAACATACACAGAAGATATTCCGATATGTTCAGGTCCAACCATTTTTTTCAATTCTTTTAGCGTAATTACAGCCTGTTCTTCTGTTCTTTCTAAACGCGTTCCGTCTGGAGCACGAAGTCGCAGTTGAAACTGACTTGAATTGGTTTTCGGGAAAACATCTTTTCCAATAAAAGTAATTAATACAATTGCTAAAACCGTTGCAGAAACTAAATACACAATACTGGTTGCTTTTTTATGAACGAATAATCGATCCAGCGTTCTCATAAAACGGATTCTAAAACGCTCAAAAGCACCTATTTTTCCGTCGCTGTTTGTATCGTCCTTTTCTACATAGTTTTTTTTCTGCGTAATAAGCTCTCTTTCAGATTCTGGAGTTAAGCCGCAGGCATTAAATTCAGCTTCATCGTCTGTAATTTCCGGCGTATGATCGTGTTTTGGATGCGCTTTCATTAACCAGTTGGCCATTACAGGCACAAAAGTCTGCGATAATAAAAATGAAATTACCATAGAAAATCCGATTGCTAAAGCCAAAGGCAGAAACAACGCTCCCGGAATACCAACCATTGTAAATGCTGGTGCAAATACGGCAAGAATACACAATAAAATCAATAATTTTGGTAAAGCAATTTCCTGACAAGCATCCCAAATAGCGAGTGCTTTTGGTTTTCCCATGTCGAGATGCTGGTGAATATTTTCGATCGTAACCGTACTTTCATCCACCAAAATACCAATTGCCAAAGCCAATCCTGATAGCGACATTAAGTTGATCGTCTGTCCAAATAATTTCAGGAATAAAACTCCTGAAATAATCGAAATCGGAATCGTTAAAATTACGATTAACGCGGCACGTCTATCTCCTAAGAATAATAAAACCATTAAACCCGTTAAAACCGCACCAATAATTCCTTCGGTAATTAAACTTTTAACCGAGTTAATTACATAAACCGACTGGTCAAATTCGTATGATAATTTTACGTCTTCGGGTAATGTACTTTGAATTTTAGGAAGTTCTGATTTTAATTTCTGAACCACATCCCAAGTAGAAGCATCTCCGGCTTTTGCGATACTGACATAAACCGAACGTTTTCCGTTTACCAAAGCATAACCCGCAGTAATATCGGCACCATCTTTTACAGTCGCTACATCGCCTAATTTTAAGTTTTGAACGCTTCCTTTGAATAACGGAATGTTTTCAAAATCCTTAACTTCTTTAATTGTATTGTTGGTTGGCGTGATATAATTTTTGTCGCCCATTCGCACGTTTCCGCCTGGAGCCGTTTGGTTGTTGACACGAATCGCTTCTACAACTTGATCTGGAGTCATATTGTGCGAACGCAGTAAATCTGGGTCAACGTTAACCTCGATTGTTCTTGGGCTTCCGCCGAAAGGCGCAGGAGACAATAATCCTGGAATCGAAGTAAACGAAGCACGAACATAAACGTTGGCTAAATCCTGTAATTCGTTATTTGAACGTATTTTACTGCTCAAGACCAATTGCCCGATTGGCAGTGAAGAAGCATCAAAACGAATGATAAACGGAGGCTGTGTCCCTGGAGGAAATGCCGCCTGAATCCTGTTCGAAAGTGAACTCAGTTCGGCTGCAGCCTGCGCCATATTGGTGTTTTCATAATAGGTTAATTTCATGATCATTAACCCCTGAATATTTTTGGTTTCTACCGATTTTACACCGTTGGCAAAAGGCAGAATGTTGACGTAAGTCTTGGCAAAATAAGCTTCCATCTGGTCTGGCGTGTAACCTCCAAAAGGATGCGCAATATAGATAACCGGTAAATTCATTTTCGGTAAAATATCTACCTTAATGTCTTTGATGGCACCAATTCCGAAGAAAAATAGACCCGCAACCAATACTAATATGGAAATGGGTTTGCGGAGTGCAAAACGTATTAAATTCATTTGGATCTAATTAAAATTCATTTATAAATAAGTCAAAATTGCCCGTTGCAGCAACTTTCAACAAGAACGACTGCCATACATTATTGTTGACAATATCACGATCAATTTCCGCACGATTCAAAACATACATTGTTTGTGTTAAATCAGTTAAGTCGGTTAAACCGTTTTTGTATAAAGTCGATTTTTGCAGGTAAGCTCTTTTTGCCGCATCAACCTGAATAGGCGCTTCGGCATAATTTTCTAAAGTAATTCTGATCTTATCTTCGGCAAAATTCAGCTGTGATTTTAATTCTCTATCCGCCTGATTGTATTCTTCCTGCAAAGCCTGAGAAACAAATTTCTGAGCGCTGACTTGTTTGCTGGATCTAAACGGCGTGGTTAAATTCCACGTAATTCCAACTCCAATCAAATAGTTTGTACGATCTGGATTTACGCCGTCCCAATAATTTCTGCTGAAAGCATTTTGGTCGGTTGCATAGCTGTTTTCAAATCCTGAAGCTCTCGTTTGTAAAACACCAAAAGCACTCATTGTTGGGTAATAAAAACGTTTGAATAATTTAACCTGCTGGTTGCTGTAATCAATTCTCGTTTTATAGAATTGCAATAACGGATGCAGACTGTCATTTGCCGCGTTTCCTTTAATTAGTTCTTTTGGAATCTGAGTTACAAAAAGAGTATCAGTAACAAAATCCTGAGGCGCAACACCCATCAAATCAACTAATTTGTTGTTTTGTTCTTTAACGAAATTTCTAGCTAAGTTTAAAGCAATTTTAGCTTTAGAAACTTCTGCAGTTGCTAGTGTAGAATCTACGCCAGCTAATAATCCGTTTTTAACTCTGGCAACAGCTGTCTTTTTGAAAATTTCTGCGCGGTCTAGATTTTTTTGCTGCGAAATCAATAATCTTTGGCTCGCTAATAAATTAAGATAAGCAGCAGAAATTTTGATTTCCTGTTGGAATTTTTCCTGCTCTAAATCTTTTTCTTTGGCCTGAACATCAATCTTAGACAAATTGATTTTTTCTTTCATTTTTCCAAACGTGAAAAAATCCCAGTTCATGTTGACCAGATAAAGTGCGCCAAACGCTGAGTTCCAGTTTTGTTCAGGTAATGGAAGTCCTGATGAAGCAACTCCAAGTCCTCCAAAACCATAAAGAGGTCCGTTTTGTCCGTTTACAGTTCCGTAATCTTGCTGCGCCGACAAATTTAAGTTAGGCAGATAATCACGACGAGATTGTTTTAGAGTCTCTTTTGATGCATTGGTGTAATTGTTTTTTGCTCGGATGGAACCGTAGTTTTCAAGCCCAGTTTTTATTGCTTCTTTTAAAGAAAGGGTCTGAGAGTAACCAATTGAGGCAAAAATCAATAAAAATAAAATGGTAATTTTTTTGAAATACATAAACTCAAGGTGTGATATGAAATGTTTTTTGATGAAACAAATTTATTTCTCTTACGCTGATAAAAGTCATGTTAAGTGATGTACTGCACTAGTAAATGACGAATTGAATTTGTCATTTTTTGAAAAAAATAATTAAATATTTGTTCGTACTTTGTAAACTATTTCCAAATTAAGAATGAACAAAAAAGTCGATAACATATTGGATAACAAATGGTGGCAGGAGGTTGCCGTTGTCCTTTTTTCATTTACAATTTATACCTTAAAAAATGATTGGATGCTATTTAGTTCATTCATTTCTATTTTAATGGGGGTATTTTTCTATTGTATTTTATACATGCACGCCCAATTTAACCGTTTCTTTCTCCTTCCAATTTTATTCAAAGCAAACAAACCTTTTACGTATATCATATTGACATTGTTTGGAGTTTTTGTGTTTTCTGTCATATTGTACGAAATCACAATGCTGGATATGTTTGCCAAATGTCATTTGTATCAAAACTCACATCAAAGAAGTTACGCTTATCAATTGGCCAGCGTTTTAGGAACTTTAGTCTGTATTCTGAGTCCGATAATTGTATTTAAATTTTATCGTATCCACAGAAAACAAACCGATGCGGCTTTATTGTTCAATCAAATGCAGTTAAATTCTTTGAAAGGACAATTGAATCCGCATTTTTTGTTCAATACTTTTAATACACTTTACGGAATAAGTCTTCAATTTCCAGACCGAACACCAGATTTGATCATGAAAGTTTCGCAGCTCATGCGTTATCAATTGGAAAGTAACAGTAAACAATGCGTTTCTTTAGAAGACGAATTGGAGTTTATAAACAGTTATGTTCAGCTTGAAAAAGAACGTGTTGGCTATCGCTGTGACATTACATTTGATGCTGATATTGACAACGAAAACGCTTATAAAATTTCGCCAATGCTTTTAATTGCATTTGTTGAAAATGCCTTTAAACATGGAACTTGTGCAATAGAAAACTGCTATGTAAAAATTACAATTACGGTAAAAGAAGGGTTACTACATCTGCATGTTACCAATTCGATTCCGAAGAAAAACGATGTGATTTCGACCAAAATCGGCTTAAAAAACACAATCGAACGTTTGAATTTAATTTATGGGAAAGATTATAAATTAGATATTCAAGACGATAAACAGACTTATATTGTTGATTTGGAAATACAACTTAAAAAGTTTGTAGGATGAGAGAAGCAAAAAAATGCATTATTGTAGACGATGAACCAGCGGCGCATTATGTTTTGGCGAATTACATCAAACAGAATCCGCAGTTAGAATTGGTTTTTCAAGGCTATAATGGCATTGAAGCAATGAATTATCTTAGAGAAAATACAGTTGATTTGATGTTTCTGGATATTAATATGCCTGAAATTTCTGGAATGGAACTGCTGAAGATTCTTCCAACCCATCCAAAAACTATTTTAACAACCGCTTATTCTGAATTTGCTTTAGAAAGCTACGATTACGGCGTAATTGATTATCTGCTGAAACCGATTTATTTTCCAAGATTTTTAAAAGCAATTGATCGTTTTTTTGCCACAGAAAATGGAAAACAAAAACCAGAAGAAGCAATTAATTCGGTTAACGTAAAAGTCGACGGCTACTTAATGAATATCGAATTGGATCAGCTTTTGTTTGCGCAGAGTTTTGGGAACTATGTAAAACTGCATACAATTAAAAGAACTTATCTGGCATCGATTACAACAACTGAATTTGATAAATGCCTGCCAGAAAAAAGTTTTATGCGTATTCATAAATCGTATATAGTTGCCTTAGATAAAATTGAGGTTACTGAAAAAGATTTTGTGGTGATTAAAAATGAAAAAATTCCAATAGGAATTACTTATAAAAGAGAGCTAACCGATAGATTAAAAAAGCTGGAATTATAAATTGATTTCTGTTTAAGTGTTTGTTTTTAAGATGATTAATTTGCGTTCATTAAAAATGTTGTTCACTTCATTTGTTCTTAATTAAAAAGTAGTACTTTTAATACGTTATTTAAAGTTTAATTTAAAAAATGAAGCCATGAAAAACGTGTTTTTGACTTTTACTTTTTTATGCAGCAGTTTTTTAATTGCACAAGAAGGAACTAATATGAAAAAAGTAGTTACACCTCCAGAAGTTGTGAGACTTGCTTTTGAAAAGGAATATCCGGGTAAAGTGCCGGTTTGGGCCGAAGAATATGTGGGAGATGACAATGATGAAATTCGTTACGAAGCACGATATAATGTAAATAACACAACCAAAGCATTAGCGGTTTACGACAATTTGGGTGCTATGAAAGCTTATGAATTACAAATTCCTTTAAGCCAGCTGCCACCAAAAGCACAAGCTTATTTAAAGAAAAATTACCCGGCCAAAGCTATTCGCGAAATTGCAGTTGTTGTAGATTATAAAAAAATAACGACCTATGAAGTTGGAATTGAAAAAGACGCCAAATTCTATGATATACAGTTTGATAAAGACGGCGGTTTTAATGTGATAGTAGAGAAAAATTAATTTCGTAGGAAAATTATTAATATTTGTTTAGTTTTATATTTTTAATTTAAAATCTAAGCATGAGAAAAATTATTTTATTCGCCTTTGTAATTTATAGTAATTTTCTAATTGGCCAAAATGGGATTATAGTGCCGCCAGAAAATATTAGAACAGCTTTTGAAAACCAATATCCGCAAAAGAAACCAGTTTGGGATATTGAATACGGTAAAAATGAAGATATCATTTTTGAAGCAAAATTTAATGAAACAGCAAAAACAATTGCTTTTGCCCGATATGATAAAGAAGGAAATTTTAAAGCTTACAAAACACAAACATTATTAACCAAACTGCCGAAAAAAGCACAAGCTTATCTTAAAGAAAATTATCCCGTTAAGTCTTTGAAACAATTTTTTGCTGTCGTAAATAATTTAAATATAAAAAGTTATGAAGCGGGAGTGGTCAAAGATGCAAAGTTTTACAATGTAGTTTTCGATCAGGACGGTGAATTTTATAAAAGAATCCAAATTAGGTAAACTTCTTACTAATTCAAATATATTTGAAATGACAAACCCGATAAGTTTTTAAAGCTTATCGGGTTTTGTTTTTTATGGGTTAAGAAATTAAAAGTTAAAAGTTAAAAGTTAAAAGTTAAAAGTTAAAAGTTAAAAGTTAAAAGTTAAAAGTTAAAAGTTAAAAGTTAAAAGTTAAAAGTTAAAAGTTAAAAGTTAAAAGTTAAAATTACCACTAACCATTCCACAATCAACCACTAACCATTAACCATTAACCATTAACCACCATCAACCACTAACCATCAACCATTAACCATTAACCATTAACCATCAACCATCAACAATTAACTTAAAGCATCATCCCACCAGAAACTTCAATGCGTTGTGCATTTATCCAGCGAGCTTCTTCAGTACATAAAAAAGCTACGACACCACCAATATCGTCAGGTAAACCAACTCTTCCTAAAGCGGTTACAGAAGCTATTTGTTGGTTCATTTGTTCATTATCGCGAACCACTCCGCCGCCAAAATCTGTTTCGATTGCGCCTGGGGCCACAACATTTACTTTGATTTTTCTAGCGCCTAATTCTTTTGCCTGATATTTAGTTAAGGTTTCAATTGCCCCTTTCATTGCAGCATAAGCAGCATAACCAGGGAACGAGAATCTAGCTAAACCTGTAGAAATATTTACGACTCCGCCGCCGTCATTCATTATATTTAATCCTTTTTGGGTTAAGAAAAACGGACCTTTGAACTGAATATTAGTCAATTGATCAAATTCCGCTTCAGTTGTTCCAATGAAAGAATTGTGAATTCCGATTCCAGCGTTGTTTACCAAAAAGTCAAATTTATCAGTATTAAAAACACTTTTTAAAGTTGATTCTACTGCTGTAAAAAATGCATCAAAAGTACTTGACTCAGCCACATTTAATTGAAGCGAAGCCGCTCTCTGACCTAAATTTTCAATTTCTTTCACCACCAAATCAGCTTCTTCTTTTTTGCTGTTGTAAGTGATAATTACGTCAATTCCTTTTTTTGCTATTGCAATTGCCATATTTTTTCCTAAACCTCTGCTTCCGCCTGTAACCAGAGCTATTTTTGTATTTACTGCCATTTTTTATAATTGTTAATTTGTGAAATGTATAATGTAAAATGTAAAATGTTAGTTGTAAGATGTGAAATGTAGATGTGAAATTTTTGTCATGTTTTTTTAAGGTAGAATTCCTTTTTTGCATCTCACATCTCACATTCAACATTTTACTTAATTAGAATGCAAAGCCTCAAATGATGCCTTCAATTCTGGTACACTTGCGTTTAATCTGGTTTCGCTGGTTCCAAAGGTAAGTTCTGTTCTGCCTTCTTTTAGTTGTTCAAAAATAGAAACAATAAAATCGTTTACACTTGGATGTGCGTCGTGTAAACCAACTCCACCCAAATCTGTATTTAGTGCCGGCGGAATAATTTCGATTACTTCGATATTTTTCGCTTTTAATAAATGACGAAGTGAAATCGTAAACGAACGGAAAAACGCTTTCGTAGCCGAGTAAACCGGAACTTTTGCAAAAGGGGAAAATGCCAATCCAGAAGTTACATTCATAACTGTTTGTAAAGATTTTAACTCTATAAATAATGAAGTTAAATGTAAAGGAGCTTCGATATTTGTCGAGATTTCAGCTTTCATACTTTCGTAAAAACCAGCATCTGTAACAGAAATCCATTTTTGAATTCCAGCATTATTGATTAATACGTTTAAGTCCGGATGATTTTCAGAAATCCATTTGTAAAGTTCGATTCTTTCTTCTTCTAAAGATAAATCGCAGACTTTTGTTATCACCGATGGAAATTTTGCTTTTACTTTGTTTAAAACAGATTCTCTTCTGCCGCATATTATAACGGTATTGTTTTCTTGAATAAATCGTTCAGTAAGTCCAAGTCCGATACCGCTTGCACCACCCGTAATTAAAATTTTGTTGTTTGATAAATTCATCTTTTCGATCTTTTAAATTGATAAGACAAAGGTAGGAGCAAAGTAGATTTGGGAATTGTAAATATCAAACCGATGTTTGCGAAATTCAAATCAGATAACTGAAATTCATTTTTTTTTAAATTCCAAAAATCCAATTCTTATTTTATGTATTCCTGAGCGAAGTCGAAGGACACGCACAGAATATACTTAAAGCATAGTCTTTGCGAGGAACGAAGCAATCTCACTTGCTACAGGTACTCATACTAGTGCGGTTGCTTCGTTTCCTCGCAATGACAAGTATTGCGCGTATTTGTATAATCTAAAATCTAAAATCTAAAATCAACAATCTACAATCTAAAAGCCAAAGGCGTCAACGACGTTTGTTTCTTAAAGAAATTAGAAAAATGCGCTAATTCTTCAAAACCAAGTGAATAGGCAATTTCAGAAATATTCCAATCGGTTTGTTTCAAAAGGATTTTAGCTTCGTTTGTTAATCGGCTGCTGATTAATTCTGTTGTGGTTTTTCCAGTGTTTTCCTTTAAAACCTTATTTAAATGATTGACATGAACTGATAGTCTAGATGCAAAATCTTTGGCAGTTCGCAATTCTAATCTTTGATTTGGAGATTCAATTGGGAATTGCCTTTCAAGCAATTCCGCAAATAAAGAAGATACTCTCGCAGCAGAATTATGTTTAGAATAAAGTGCTGTTATAGGCTGTAATTTCTGTCCGAAGTGAATTAATTCCGCAACATAATTTCGAATTAAATCGTATTTATAAATATAATCAGAATTGATTTCTTTTTGTATTTTGTTGAAAATCACAGCAACTTCTTCAACTTCTTCATCAGATAATTGAAATATAGGATAACCGTCTGAAGCGAAAATAGGAAGTTCGTCGAGATCGATTCCGCTTTTGTTTTTGGATAAAAATTCGCTGGTGAAAACACAAAACTGTCCCGATTGGTTGGTGTCTTGCGGTAAATAGTTGTACGGAATTTTTGGTGTTGCAAATAACAATCCCTGCTTTTCTATATCGATTATTTTATCGGCATATTCGGCTCTGTTTTTCCCGCGAATCAAACTTATTTTGTAGTAAGCCCTTCTGTCATAAGGCATTCCAGGCTTTCCTTTCATGCGTTCCAAAAGCTCTTTGATATCAAATACATTAAAATGACCAATTTCTTTTTGAATGTCATTTGGAAGTAATGATTTTGGTTCAACTGAAGAGCCTTCGGTTATATCCTGATAAAATGAATCTAGAGATTTCATATTTATAAATTGTAAAATTCAAATATACGAAACATTTTTTTTAGTTTTAGGTTTCAGGTTTTTTTAGTTTCATGTTGCTTTGCTTGTGTTTATTTAACCGCAAAGAACGAAAGGTTTTCTCGTAAAGTTCAAAAAGAAAACTTGCGTTCTTTGCGTAAATCTTTGCTAACCTTGCGGTTAAAATAAACTTCCCTGAATTAATTCTGGCTGAGGATTACTGCCAAAAGGAAATATTTCTAAGATAAAATATTGTTTTTTAATCGGATCAAATTCTCTTAGTATAATAGCATCACATAAAAATTCCATGTTAATTGTAGTGAATAAATCACGGGCAATTTTGATGTTTTCAGGCGTTAGATTTCGTCCTATTGAAATATGAGGATCGTCGCTTCTGTCTTTACTGGAAATCAGAAGTGTTTCCTGAATTTTTTTCATCATAGGTTTTAAATTTACTTTAGAATCTTCATTAGGAGATATAAAGAAAGCCCGACTTTCCTCATACGCATCAAAATGATCTAAATAAATTTGTATTGGAATTAAAGTGTCAGCGATTTTAGAAAGCTTTTGTATGAATTTTTCAAGCTGATTTTCACTCGCTTTAAATCCACCAATTGTAATATGTGCTACAGAATTGCAGCTGCTATACCATCCAATTTTATTGAATAATTCTAATTTTAGTTTTTTGATTATCTCAATTCCATCTTGTGAGGGATGAAAAACAACTGAATATTTCTTTTCCATTGCATCAGCTTTTCTGCAAATTTAAAATTTAAACTGAGCAGTCAAAGCTGAATAAAAATAATCTTTTCCTGAACCGGCTTCTTTTAGGAAAGCTCCGGCATTAAACCAAGCACCTTCAACGGAAAGCGTTAAAAAGGAATTTACGTTATAATCAAAATTAGCGATCAATTGTGTTCCTATAAAACGCTCGGTTGTGTTGTCTCCAGAGTATAGTAATTGCATGTTTGGAGCATATAAACCGTCATGAATTGAACTTCTCCAGAAAATATCATAATCTATCCCGAAGCCTAAATTTTTTGTTAGATCGAAAGCAATCGATGGGTGAATGTCAATTAAATTCGCTGGACCTATTAACCCAACCAATCCAAAATAAGCGCCTTTTGGATATAAGGGATTGAATGTTTGTAATGTATTGTCGCTATTATTTTTATCTCCAGAAATAAACTCGGTTTTTAAACCAATTTCAGGACTGAATTTTACATTTTCAAAAGTATAAGATGTGTTTGATGAAAGTGTCCATGCTGCAATATTTTGAGCGTTTATTTTTCCAAATTGATACAATCCTTCAAAATCGTATTTCCAGTTTCCTTTTGTTTTCCAAATTCTGGTTCCTATCGAATGTCTTGTTTCTTCACCAACTGCATTATCAAAAACAGCTCGGTTTTTCCATAATCCTAAATAATACAAATCGATATTTTGGATAAAAGGAACTTTATGAATCACCGTATAACTTCCCCAAAGTTTAGCATTGTCATTGAAATCATCATTAAAAACACCAGCTCTGTTAGCAACAGGATGAGAGTAAAAAGCATCTGTTTGCCAGTTGTTGTTTTTATAAAATAGTTTTACTCCGTCAAAGGCAATTCGGCTATTTGGTCTTTCGCGAACGCTTACTAAGCGCTGTGAGCCGTAAGCCATTTCTTGTCGACCAACTCTAAGAATTAACTGCTGATTTTTATTTTGAATGAAATCAACATCTAAAAAAGCCTGATGAAAATCCAGTTCGTTCTCATCCACCGGACTTGGATCTATTTTGCTGTTGGCAAGACTGCTTTGGAATTCAACAAAAGTCCTGAATCTGCCAAAATGTATATCGGCATTTAATAAATAACGTGAAAGTAAGTAGCCGTCTCCGCCAGTTGTTTCGTCGCCCCATTTGTCATTAACGGTATAAAAATATTGTTCTCTGATTTCACCGCCAATTGAGGCGTAGTATTTATCGTTTTTACCTAATGGAATATATTTGATTTTCTCGTACCAGTTTTTTCGTCGAATCGGGTTTTAGATATTGGAAATCATCCTCATATCGCAGCTTTTGAAAAACTGGTTTTTGTTGTGCATTTGCAGAAAAAAAGATTCCCAAAAGCAACAATAGTAAGAATGTATTTTTCATGATTTAATTTTTTTGGTAACCTCCAAAGTAATTTACCGGACTCCAGTCTGGAATTGCTTTTTGGGTTTGCTTGGCAAAGGTTCTAAAGTCATTATCGGCATATACTACTTTTCCGTTTACGACTGTTAGTTTGGATTCGATGTTAAGTATTTTTTCTTCAGAAGTTGAAAAATAATCGTCGGAAAGAATCGCAAAATCGGCTAGTTTATCTGCAGTCAGCATGCCTCGGTCTTTTTCGATATTGATTAATTCGGCACTTCCGTAAGTAAATAATTTTAAAGCGGTTGTTCTGTCTACGATATTTTCGTCATTCATATATTTTAAACCGCCAAGTGTTTTACCAGTAGTTAACCAGTATAAACCAACCCACGGATTGTAACTTGCCACACGGGTTCCGTCAGTTCCCATTCCGACTTTTATTCCCAATTCTAAAATTTTCTTAAGCGGAACTGTATTTGCAGCAGCGGTTTTGCCATATCTTTTAATGAAGCTTTCTCCCTGATACGCCATTCTGTGCTGAATTGCTAATCCGCCATTTAAGGCTTTTATTCGTTTTAAATTTTCTACAGAAACCGTTTCTCCATGATCAAAGAACCATAAAAGGCCGTTTAAAGGAGTTTCCTTGTTAATGTCTTCGATGACATTTAAAAATCTTGTAATGCTTTCGTTGTAAGTCGCATGTATTCTAAATGGCCATTTGTTTTTTACTAATAATGATAAAACTTCTTTCAATTGTCCTTCCATCGCTGGGCTTAATTCAGGTCTTGGTTTGTCGAAGTTTTCAAAATCTCCTGCGCTCATAACCAAGTTTTCTCCGGCGCCCTGAACGTGATATTCTACTTTGTCCGAATGATGATCGTCATCACAGCCTTCACCAATTTCAACAGTATTAATCCATTTGGTGTAATCGTTTAATTCGCTTCCTGCTTTTTGTGCAAACAAATAATAAGGCATTCTGATGGTCAAATCACTGTCTTTGCATAAACCGTTTGTTACGCCGTAATCGTCTGGAAAATTTTGAAATCCACCTCCTGCATCCATAATAGCGGTTACGCCAAGACGATTCATTTCGGTCATAAATTGCTTAGTCGAATTAAATTTTTCATCCTGAGTTAATTCTGGAAGTTTGGCAAGAGTAGAGTAGAGGATAAAAGCATTCGGCTCAGCAATTAATAATCCGGTTGGATTTCCGTTAGCATCTTTTTCAATTAATCCCGCATTTGGATTTGGCGTATTAGAATCAATTTTTAATGCTTCTAAGCCTGCTTTGTTTAAATAAGCGTGTCCATATAAATGCAGTACAAATGTCGGAACATCGCCGCTTGCTTCGTTAATTTCGGCCAAAGTTGGCAGTCTTTTTTCTTCGAACTGGTAAGCATTCCAACCGCCTACAACTCGCACCCATTGTCCTTTTGGAGTTCTTTGTGCTTGTTCTTTCAGCATGGCTAACGCTCTTTTTAAAGATCGCACTCCATCCCAGCGTAATTCGGTATTGTAGAATCTTCCGCCACGGATAATGTGCATGTGAGAATCAAATATTCCAGGAATAATTACTTTTCCTTTGGCATCGATTATTGTTGTTGCTTTATCTTTTAACTTTAATATTTCACTGTTTTTTCCCGTTTTAAGAATTTTTCCATCAGCAACAGCCATCGCTTCAACGATTGTGTTTTTATTGTCCAGAGTGTGAATTACTGCATGATGAACAATTAGTGTGGCTTTTTTGTTTTGCCCGAAAATGGGAAGAGAAATGATTAAAAGAAGGGCTGTTATTTTAGAAATGAGTTTCATGGTTGTGGTATTTAAGTGGTTTTGGAGAGTGGGTTTTAATTAAAAATTGAGAATTAAAAATTAAATTTCAGCTCATCTTCCTGGAAAAATAAACTATAGATTTTAAATATCTTTTAATTTTTAATTCTCAATTTTTAATTTAAAATAAAATTAGTGTTTCAACATTTCGTGAGCATATTGTACGCCTACACCATAAGCGCCACCGTATTTTTTAACTAAATCTGTCACAGGTACATAAGTTTCCTGACGACCCCAATCGCGTTGCAATTCTAATAAATACTGTAATGAAGTTATTGGGTGAGCGCCAGCTTGAACCATACGTGTTACGGCCATTTCGTGCGCTTCTTTAGAAACGTCTCCGCTTGCATCTGTAATTACATAAACATCATAGCCTTCGTTGATTGCTGATAATGCTGGCCCAACGATACAAACGCTTGTCCATAATCCGCCAAAAACAATTTTCTTTTTACCTGTTGCAATAATTGCTTTACGTGCAGGAGCATCCTCCCAAGTGTTCATTGTGGTACGATCAATATAGTTTGAAGTTTTTTGCGGGTAGAATTCTTCGATTTCTCTAAAAACAGGTCCGCTGAATGATTTTTCTGCAACTGTTGTTACGATAGTTGGCACTTTGAATATTTTTGATGCTCCAGCAACAAGGGCTGTATTGTTTCTAAGTTGATCGATTGGAATGTTGCTTACTGCAAATGCCATTTGGCTTTCATAATCTACCAGTACCAATGTATGGTTTGTTGGATCTAATAATGCTGGACTTGGCTTTTGAGCGAATCCGATAAATGTAACTAATAATAAAACTGCGGTAAGGATTAATTTTTTCATGATAATTTGATTTTGTTGTGAATAAATGGTTTTTAAAAATTATTTAGTATTTGATTTTCAGTGTTTTGCATTCAAATTAAATGCCTTGTTTGTAATGTATTGATTTTAAAAGGTGTTTCAGAAAAGGCAATAGTTATCCTAACGATATATCGTCAATCAAATTGGATATTTCGTGAATGAATTATTTTAAAGCTTTAATGAATTTTAAAAGGAAGATTCTGGCACCTAAATTTTTCCTTTTAGATGTAATCTGTGGAGAATTTCAGATTTTAGTAAACCGCTTCCTCCACCAAAATGTTCAATTACTTCTACATCTGGCTGATGTTTTAAACAAAATGAAGTAAATTCTTTTTCGATATGATCTTCGATTCCGGAACTCAATAGAACAACATCGATTTTGTGATTCTGAAAATATTCTTGAGCCTCTTTCTCATTGTTGAAAGAAACAGCGTTCCAATCTTCATAAGCATTTACAAGGCGAAGTAAAATGGCCAGAATTGCTTCGTTTTTTCCGAGTAATAAGAATTCAAGTGTTTTCATTTTTTTTAAGTTTCTGAGATTCTGAGTGGCTAAGGTTCTAAGTTTTTTTTACTTAAAAAATTAGTTTGGGCAGAACTTCTAATTTACTTTACAAATTTATTTCTTTCGTTTTTGTTTCGACTTAATCTAGAACAAGAAAAGATTTTATGTTTCAAATATTTTTTCTTTGTTTTCTATTTCAGTTTTTGACAGAACTTGTAATTTACTTTGCAAATTTATTGGTTCTTATCTTGCTTCAACTTAATCTAGAACAAGAAAAAAAATTAAGGCTTTCATACCTTTTCTCTTTTTGATTTCAGTTTTTGATTGAACTTATATTTTACATTACAAAGATAATTTAAGAAGAAAAAAACAGCTCTTAATCTAGGACAAGAAAGTGTTTTAAAGTATGATTTCACAATTTTAAAAAAGAAGATGAGTTTGAGTTGTGTAAAAAAAATGTTAAACTTTAAAATTTATTTTATTGATAAACAGTTTGTTAGTTTGTTTTATTGATAAGAAGCGCCTAGCTTTTTCTCAATATGAGGAAAACCGTAAGGTAATTGCTTTTGTGAATTATAACTTTGACATATAGAAATTTGAAACAGTGGCACTCTTTACCTTTTTAGATGTCATTTAGAATTTTTATAAAAAACTGTTTTTGGAGAAACGTTTTTAGAATTTAATTGACAGATTCATTTGATCGTGGGTTTTGTATATAAGTTTGCAATATACATTAATGTCGAATTTTTAAGGGTTTTAAGATTAAGTCGACGGACATAATTTTAAGACCCTTTTTTTTTACCACAAAAATGAAAAACCTATTAACCAAAATTGAATAATGTCGGTATTGATTTTAAATTTTTGTGGAGAAAAGCCGTAATAGCTTTTAAATGCGGCCGAAAAATGAGAAACATCTTTGTATCCGCATTTATAAGCAGCTTCGCTTACGGTTGCTGTTTTGCTTTGAAATAACTCTTTGGCGTGTTCCATTCTAAGTTTGATAATATAGCTTTTAACGGTTGTACCAAAACAAGCTTTAAAGCCTTTTTTTAATTTGAATTCGTTTAGCGAAATAAGTCGTGAAAGTTCGGGCAGGGTAGGTGTGTTTCGATAATCGTTGTCTAGTATTTTTTTTGCTTCCAAAAGTTTGTTGTATTCTTCTTCGTCAATTTTTTCTTTTAATGGAGGTTTGGTAATTATTGCTTCGAGCTGGTGAATTAGAAGTTCTTTAATTTTGCTTTCAATATAAATTCTCTTGAGTGCACCTTGACGCGTACAATTTTTTATTTCGTGTGTAACCCATTGAATTGCGGGCGAAAAAGGAAGATATTTTGAGTTTAAATAACTGGATTCTTTTCTAAGAATGTTTTTTGAAAATTTTTCATGTAGCTGCCAATCTTCATTAATGATATTGTAATAAAACTCCTTTGATAAAATAATAGACAAGTAATTTATTGGTTTAAAAGGTGGAATTGTAAATGAAGCTTTAAAATTACTGGTATAAAAAATATTGTGTGTATTTTCTTTAGAAAACTTTTCGCCTTCTAACTGGTCTATTTGAGTTTCTACATTGCTGCTGTAAATAAAATTCATAATAACAGATTCTTCATCTATTTCAAAAATGACTGTTTTTGAGCTCGAATAATACATTTGGGTATCGAGTATAACTAAGCCTTCTGTAATTAAATGCCGGCTGCTAATTTTCTCTGAATAGTTGTTTTCTATATTGATATTCTCATCTGTTAAAATGCTTTTTGGACAATATTTATCTCCAATTTGAATTTTAATTATTGGCGTTTCTGGTGTTAAAAGTGTGGCTTTGATTTTCAAAATTTAATCCGTTTTTACAAAATAATAATCCGTTTTTCCCTATCTTTTTTCAGGTTGTTGATGGTAATTTTGCGACAAAGTTATTTATAATTAGTCTAATTAAAGATATGTCAACTCAAAAATTTTTATTTTTTATTTCATTTTTCTTCTTTTCGTTCTTATCATTTTCCCAGCAAAATCAAGCTGTTACCGTATCTGGACAAGTTGTTGAAAAATCTGGGCAAACAATTCCATTTGCCACAATAGTTATAGAAAAAACGGGTTTAAGTATGGTTTCAGATGAAAACGGGAAGTTCATTTTTAATAATGTTAAGCCAGGAAAACACACATTAAAAATTTCGGCAATCGGGTTTTCAAGCTTTAAAAAAAACATAGAAGTATCAGATGTCAGCATAAATATTCCAGTTCAGTTAGAAAGTGAATTACAAGAGTTAGAAAGCGTAACCGTACTTGGAAGAACACCAACCGAAAAAGTAAATAAACAAGCTTACAGCGTAACAGCAATTGATGCTAAAAAATTACACAATTCAACATTGGATTTGTCTCATGCCTTAGATCGTGTTTCTGGAGTTCGTAACCGCGAAGCAGGAGGAGTTGGTTCGAGATCTGAACTTTCTATAAACGGATTTTCGGGTAATCAGATCAAAGTTTTTATTGACGGAGTGCCAATGGATAATTTTGGTTCTTCATTTCAAATGAATAATATTCCAATCAATCTTGCCGATCGTGTCGAAGTTTACAAAGGAGTTGTACCAATTTGGCTGGGCGGAGATGCTCTTGGAGGTGCAATTAATATTGTGACTAACAGCAAGCCAAGAACTTTTGTAGATGCTTCTTATTCTTTCGGATCTTTTAATACGCATCGTTCTAGTATCAACGCAGGCTATACGGCAAAAAGCGGATTCACAACAGAAATCAATGCTTTTCAAAACTATTCAGACAATAATTATTGGGTCAACGTAGACGTTGCCGATTTGAATACGGGAGCTTATTTCCCCAATCAGCGCGTAAGACGTTTTCATGATAAATACCGCAATGAAACTGTAATTGTAAATATTGGTGTAACAGGAAAAAAATATGCCGATAAATTAATGATTGGTTTTACTGGAGGAGAAAATAAAGCTGATATTCAGACTGGTGCAAGAATGGTTAGCGTTTTTGGAGAAATCTACAGAAGAGGAAGTATTGTTATGCCGACTTTGAAATATCAGGTTAAAGATTTATTTACCAAAGGTCTTAATGTTAATGTGACGGGTAATTACAATTTTGGATTCGAACAAAATGTAGATACAGTTTTTAGAAGATACAATTGGTTTGGAGACTATAAACAGTATGAAGGTACTGGCGGAGAAAGAAGCCGTACACTTCGTAAATTTTATAACAATAATGGTGTAGCGACTGCAAATGCAACTTATACGCTGAATGAAAGACACTCATTTATGATCAATAACACTTTTAATACTTTTGACCGTAAAGAGAGTGATGAACTAGTTCCTGAATCTTTGGTGTACAAACAGCCTAAAAAGACACAAAAAAATGTTTTAGGTTTAGGGTATAAACTGGATTATAATGAAAAGTGGAGTACTTCTTTATTCTTAAAAGATTATTCATTAAAAACTACTTATTCAAGAAGTTACAATCCTTCTGGAAATGCGGGCGATATTGCTTATCAAAAATATGTTGATAATACTTCTACAACAGGATATGGTGCCGCAACGAGTTATTACATAAAGCGTAATCTTCAGGTAAAAGCTTCTTTTGAGAAGAGTTACAGACTCCCGACTCCTGAAGAAATCTTCGGAAATGTAAATGATAATTTAGAAGGAAATCTGGCTTTAAAACCAGAAACTAGTAACAACTTTAATATTGGTGCAAGTTATCAAACGAGTTTTAATGTAAAAAATGCGCTGTCATTTGATGTGAATCTTTTACATAGAAATGCAACAGATTTTATTCGTCCTACCTTGAATAATAATCAAACCATGACTACGAATGTAAACCAAGGGAAAGTAACCAATTATGGTATTGACGGGGAGGTTAGATATTCGTACAGCAACAGGTTTACGGCTGGATTTAATGCCACGTATCAGAATATTAGAAATATGACTGAATATGAGCCAAATCAAAATTATGTTTCTCCATTTTACAAAGACAGAATTCCAAATATGCCATTCCTTTTCGGAAATGCCGATGCAACAGTATTCTTCAATAATCTATGGAAAAAAGGAAACAATTTATCCGTTGGCTACAATTTACTATATGTCCATACTTACTATTTGTCTTGGCCAAGTATGGGAAGCAAGGATAGTAAATTAGAAATTCCGCAGCAGTTCAGTCACGATTTGAATGCAGTTTATACGCTTGCTAACGGAAAATATAATATTGCTTTTGAATGTAAAAACTTCTTAGATAATAAACTCTACGACAACTTCTCCTTGCAAAAACCAAGCAGAGCTTTTTACATCAAACTTAGATATTACTTCAGTAAATCAAATAATTAATTTAATACAAACACATATTACAATGAAAAAAGGGACCAAATTAGCGTTATTATCAGCTGTATTAGCTTTTACAGCTTTTTCTTGCAGCAGTGATTCAGATAAACCAGGCGACACAACAGGTGGAGGGACAGATACTGGAAAAACTAAATATATTATTACTGCGACAACAGGAGCAGCAGGAATTGCAGATTATTTATTAACTGCAGACGATGTTACTACAGGAACTATCACAACTACTGGAAACGGATTGGAACAAGACGGAACGTACCGTTACTATATTACAGCACAAAATAACTTTTTCAGTTTACTTTACGGACAAGGAAATCCTGGAGCTGTAACAACTTACAATTTAAATGCTGAAGGAAAATTAGTGAAGAAATCTGATTTCCAAGCAGAAACTGTACACGTATTTGCTGCTGTAAACAAAGATATCCTAACAATTAAGGTTCCAAGAAGTGGTGCTTCAATTGCTTCTATGTACAAAATTGATGCTGAAAAATCACTTATTATTGGTGAAGCACAGCAGGATACTAAGAAATTGGCAGGAAACGGTGAAAGAGCTTTCTTTACTTGGGCAACTCAGGTTGGAGACAAAGTTTATATGCCATATATGAGTATTAAAGGTGATGGAGTAGATAATTTCGGAACTGTAAATCCAGATAGTACTTGGGTAGCAGTTTACAATTATCCAGAACTTAAATTAGAAAAAGTAATCAAAGATAACCGTACAAGTTACTTAGGAGCTTATTTCACAAACGGATTATTTCAAGATGAAAATGGAGATGCTTACGGTTTCTCTGGAGCTATTGCGACAAGCAATGCTGTTGTGACTTCTACAAAACCATCTGCCGTTGTAAAAATCAAAAAAGGAACTACAGAATTTGACAAGTCTTATTTCTTCAATGTTCAGGAAAAATCTGGAGGATATAAAATTTCTTCTACCTCTTACATTTCAAAAGGTAAATTCTTATTATTAATGTACGGAAATGTTGGAAAAAACAATGGTGCAGTTAAAATGGCTATTGCCGATGTGTACAACCAGACATTTACATGGGTTACAAATGCTCCTGCAACATTAACTTCTGTTACAAGCCGTTATAATATTACTTCTGAAGACGGAAGTTCTGCAATTGTTGGTATCAACACTCCTGATGGAAACTGGATTTATTCTATCAACGGCTCAACAGCTGTTGCTACAAAAGGAATGAAAGTTGAAGGCGGACAAATTACTGCAATTCAGAAATTAAAATACTAATATTTTTTTACCGTAAGTCCTTCTTTTTTATGAGGACTTGCGTTTTTTTTATTTATCCTATTTATCTATCCAATTATGTTTTCTTCTTCAAAACCAAAACCCAATACTAAGAAAAAAAGTAAAAAATCGCTTTTTAAGCGTGTTATGGCCTGGCTGCATTTGTGGCTTGGCCTGGCATCTGGAATTATTGTAGTGATTGTCAGTCTTACGGGCTGTATATATGTTTTCGAAAATGAAATTAAAGATTTTATTGAAGACTGGCGTTTTGTAAAACCACAGGAAAAAGCATTTTTACTGCCATCTCAATTGGTTACGATTGCAGATAAGAAAATGAAAGATAAACATGCGACCAGCGTAACTTTTGGCGGAAAAGACGAAGCAGCGATTGTTGGTTATTTTGTAGAGAAAAAAGAAGAAGGCAGAAAAGGCAGGGGAGAAAGAGCGGAACATAAACGAGACGATAAAAGAAAAAACTTTGCTAAAAATGAAAGTCTAAAAGGAAAGACGGATTTAAAAGCGCAGCCGACTGAAAAAGGAAAAGAAGGAGGTAAAAAAGGAAAAGGAGGAAGAAGAAACGGGACTTTTATTAGTGTTTATATGAATCCTTATACGGGAGAAATCCTAAATGTAAAAACATTTTCGCGAGGAGAATCGCCAGATTTTTTCAGATGGATCTTAAACGGTCACCGTGCCTTATGGCTTCCGTATGACATAGGACGCCCGATTGTAGGGGTTGCTGTCCTGATTTTTGTTTTTCTTTTAATTTCCGGAATTGTTTTGTGGTGGCCTACAAAATGGATAAAATCAATAATAGATAAAAGTTTTAAAATAAAATGGGACGCGAGTTTTAAACGTGTCAATTACGATTTACACAATGTATTCGGATTTTACAGCTGTATTTTTCTTTTTTTCATTGCCGTAACTGGTTTGGTTTGGAGTTTTGGGTGGTGGAGTAAGTCACTATATTGGGTAATATCAGGAGGAACTCCGCTAGTTGAAAATCGAGAATCTCCAAAATCTGATACCACAATTGTCAAGGCATTTAATATTACAACTGCTGATAAAGTATTATTGAATATTAAAAAAGAAAACCCTCAGGCTGCTGGAATCATGATTAGTATTCCTTCGAAACCTGCAGATCCTATTGGTGCTTTTGTTTACAAGCAAAGACATACTTTTTACAACATGGACCGCTATAGTTTTGATCAGCAGACTTTGAAGGAAATTTCGATTAAAACTCCTTTTTCAGGAAAGTATATCGAAGCCAATATTCCAGACAAGATTCGACGTATGAATTACGATATTCATGTAGGAAGCGTTCTTGGTTTGACAGGTAAAATTATTGCGTTTCTCGCTAGTTTAATTTCAGCCAGTTTACCCATTACAGGTTTTATTATTTGGTGGGGAAAACAAAAATTTGGTAAAAAGAAAGCGCCCGCAGCAAAACCCAAAGTGGCCAGTAAAATAATTACTGCCCCGAAATTGAAAAGCAACGCAGCACAAGAAGTTTCTGCTTAAAATATAAAATGTTTTTTAATTCCTTTTTGTTTTTTTTTTGATCAAAAGGCAAAACTTACGAAGTTTTGCCTTTTTTTATTTTTTAGTTATAACCATTGGCTTTAAGCCATTCTACACAATCTCTGGTCCAAAATTTACTGGTATCATTAACTCCTAATCCAAAACCGTGACCGCCTTTTTCGTATAAATGTAACTCTGCTTTAACACCATTTTTTTTGAGTGCTAAGTAGTAATTAATACTGTTTTCTGGAATAACAACTGTGTCATCTGTAGCGTGAATTAAGAAAGCTGGAGGTGTTTTAGACGTAACTTTCTTTTCGTTTGAATAGGAATCAATTAAATCTTCTGACGGATTACTGCCAAGTAAATTAGTCTGCGAACCTTTATGCGTAATTTGATTTTCCATTGAAATTACAGGATACATTAAAATAGAAAAATCGGGGCGTGCACTAACTTTATATGTAGATTCATAAACTTTATCATCATAGTGAGTAGATAGAGTTGAAGCTAAATGTCCGCCCGCAGAAAAACCTAAAATTCCAATCTTATTCGGATCAATATTTAATTTTGCTGCATTTTGTCTTACATAACGAACTGCCTCTTGGGCATCTTGTAACGGACCAACAATTTTATTCTTCATAATCAAATCGTTCGGAAGACGGTATTTCAATACAAAAGCCACAATTCCCAAGCTGTTGAACCATTCGGCTACTTTTGTTCCTTCTTTATCAAAAGCTAAATGCATATAACCTCCGCCGGGACAAATGATTACAGCAGTTTGATTGGGTTTTGCATCTTTGGGAATAAAAATACTTAAGGTAGGAATGGTAACCTGAGTTGTACTTTGCAGTTTTCCGTCAGTAATACTTTCTTTTTCCTTATAATCTGCTGCTTTTATCTCGTCTGGAATTTTATTCCATAACGGAATTACCTGATTCTGTGCACTGCTTGAAAATATTCCACAAAGCAATAGAAAACCCAAAGCAATTCCTCGTAATAGTTGTGTTTTTTTATTTTTCAATTTGTTTGGTAATTATTTGATTTTTAAATATTTATTAACTTTTGTTGTAAAAAAAGTAACCGTTTATTCTAAAAGTAAAATTAGAATAAAATTGATTCTAGAAACATAAATTTCAGGACAATTTTACCCCATAAAAAGGATGAATTTCACCTCTTGGTTTTTAACAAATATATTGTTTAATGTGTAATTTTGTATTCTTTTTTTTATGTAATATGTTTATTTAAATAGTTAAAATAATTTTTTATACAATTTATTTGGATTGTAGAGATTAAAAACTATATTTGTGCAATCGATTACATTATTTATTTCATTGATTGTTAAAATATTGATTTTAACATTTTTAAATAGAAGTAAATGCTATAGGCTGAGATTACCAAAAATTACAAAACTATAATACCCACTTACTATGAATCAAACCGAAACTGTTGCCGTGAATGAGAATGTCAAATCTACAGGAAAATACCGTTGGAGTATTTGTGCATTGTTGTTTTTTGCAACTACAATTAATTATCTGGACAGGCAGGTTCTTTCGCTGACTTGGAGCGATTTTATCGCGCCAGAATTTCATTGGACCAATAATGATTACGGAAATATTACAGCATTATTCTCTATTTTTTATGCAGTTTCGTTACTCTTTGCAGGAAGATTTGTAGACTGGTTAGATACTAAAAAAGGATTTCTTTGGGCAATCGGGATTTGGTCTGTAGGGGCTTGTCTTCATGCATTTTGCGGAATTGCAACTTCAGGAATTATTACAGGCGAATGGTTGGTAGGATTTCACGGTTCAAAAGAAATAATCAGCACTGTTAGCGATACGGCATTGGTAATCAATGTAAGTGTGGCTCTTTTTATTTTCGCACGTTTTGTTTTAGCAGTTGGAGAAGCTGGAAACTTTCCGGCAGCGATTAAAACAACAGCAGAATATTTTCCTAAAAAAGACAGAGCTTTTGCAACTAGTATTTTCAATGCTGGTGCAACAGTAGGAGCTTTAGCGGCGCCAATTACTATCCCTTTTATTGCAAAATCATTTGGCTGGGAAATGTCATTTATTATTATTGGAGCTTTAGGATTTGTCTGGATGGGATTCTGGATGTTTATGTACGATAAACCAGAAAGACATTCAAAAGTAACAGCAGATGAGTTAGCTTATATTCAGCAAGATGACATCGCTGATAGTAAATTAGTGGGTTATGTTCCTGAAACAACTACAAAAGTTTCTCTACTAGAGTGTTTTAAATACAAACAAACTTGGGCATTCGCATTCGGAAAATTTATGACAGATGGTGTTTGGTGGTTCTTTTTATTCTGGACACCGGCATATTTAAGTTCTGTTTACGGAATGGATTCTACACAAGCTGCCTTACCATTGTTTGTTTTGTATATGATTACTTTATTGTCAATTATCGGCGGATGGCTTCCAACTTATTTCGTAGAGAAAAAAGGAATGAATCCATACGAAGGAAGAATGAGAGCGATGTTGATTTTTGCGTTTTTCCCATTGTTAGCACTAATTGCACAACCTTTAGGATATATTAGTTACTGGATTCCTGTCATCATTATCGGAATCGCTGGTGCTGCACACCAATCTTGGTCGGCAAATATCTTTACTACGGTTGGAGATATGTTTCCTAAAAAAGCAATTGCCACCATTACGGGAATTGGAGGTTTAGCAGGTGGAATTGGTTCGACATTAATCAATAAAGGATCAGGAGTTTTGTTTGATCATGCTAAAGAAACAGATATGGTTTTCATGGGATTTAAAGGAATTGAAGCTGGATATTTTATTATATTTTCTATCTGTGCCGTTTGTTATTTAACTGGCTGGATTGTGATGAAAACACTAGTTCCGAAATACAGACCAATTACAAATCTCTAACCAAGATTTCTCAAAACTAACTAACCAACTTAAACCAAAACCACATCATGAACCAAGCTAATGCAGCAATAGGAAAATACCGTTGGACTATTTGCAGTTTAGTGTTTTTTGCTACAACTGTTAATTATCTGGATAGAAATGTAATAAGTTAC
The DNA here is from genome assembly GCF_030818825.1 of Flavobacterium sp. SORGH_AS_0622. Taxonomy (NCBI): domain Bacteria; kingdom Pseudomonadati; phylum Bacteroidota; class Flavobacteriia; order Flavobacteriales; family Flavobacteriaceae; genus Flavobacterium; species Flavobacterium sp. SORGH_AS_0622. The sequence goes on along the minus strand of NZ_JAUTAX010000001.1, from coordinate 3,034,466 downwards.
CTTCGGCCTTTTTTAGCAGAAGCTTTTCATTGGACACCAGAGCAGGAAGTAATTGATTATTCAAATATCGAATTGGCTTTTAAAATAGCTTATGCCTTGGGAATGCTGGTTGCCGGTGGAATTATTGATAAGTTAGGAACAAAATTAGGTTATGCAATTGCAACTGGATTATGGAGTTTAGCAGCAATTGGACATGCGCTGGCAACAGGAACAGGAGGATTTTTAATTGCACGTGTGTTTTTAGGAGTAACAGAGGCAGGAAACTTTCCGGCAGCGATAAAAGCAACAGCTGAATGGTTTCCGCAGAAAGAGAGAGCCTTAGCAACAGGGATTTTCAATTCAGGAAGTAACATTGGAGCTATAATCGTACCTTTAACTGTTCCTTATATTGCAGAAAAATACGGATGGCAGTGGGCTTTTATCATAACAGGAATAGTTGGTTTTATCTGGCTGATTTTATGGTTTTTGTTTTATGAAGTTCCGCAAAAACAGAAACGTCTCTCTCAGGCAGAATTAGAATATATTACTTCTGACAAATTAGAAGAAGTAGAAGAAGAATCAAAAGAAAAAGTTTCGTGGATTAAATTATTGTCGTTTCGCCAGACTTGGGCTTTTGCAATTGGTAAATTATTGACAGATCCAGTTTGGTGGTTTTATCTCTTCTGGCTTCCAGATTTTTTGATGAAAGAGTACAAGCTTACAGCAACAGAAATTATCTGGCCTTGCGCGCTGGTATATATGATAGGAAGTGTTGGAAGTATTGGCGGAGGCTGGCTTCCGTTAAAATTAATAAACAATAATTGGCCTGCTTACAAAGCTCGTAAAACAAGTATGCTCATTTATGCATTTGCCGTTCTTCCCGTTTTGTTTTCACAATATTTAGGAACAATAAATATGTGGTTTGCCATATTGGTTATTGGTCTGGCGGTTTCAGCACATCAAGCCTGGAGCGCCAATATCTTTACGACTGTTTCAGATATGTTTCCAAAAAAGGCAACGGCATCGGTTACAGGAATGGGAGGAATGTTTGGAGCGCTTGGCGGTATATTATTGACTTTAGTAGTACAGAAAAACATGTTTGTGTACTATACTAAATTGGGTAAAATCGAAACAGGATATTTCATTATGTTCTGTATCTGCGGAGCTTCATATTTATTGGCTTGGCTGATTATGCATATTCTAGTTCCGAGAATGAAAAAAGTAGAATTGTAAAGAAAAAATGATCGGCAGTGAAATAAATTTTGGTTTGAATTATGGTTTTTCAATATAAAAAATTAATTTTGTGCAATCGATTACATTAAATAGAAATTATGACAAAATATAGTTCAAGATACGCGTCAAGCCCAGAAGCTGTAAAAAAATATGATACACAACAATTAAGAGAAGAATTCTTAATTGATGACCTGATGCAGGAAGATGAAGTAGTATTGGTTTATTCTCATTATGACAGATATATTGCAGGTTCTGCAGTTCCGGTAAAAGGAGATTTGGTTTTAGAAACTATCGATCCGCTTAAAGCGCCTTATTTTTTAGAAAGAAGAGAACTTGGAATTATTAATGTAGGAGGAAGCGGTTCTGTTGTAGTGGAAGGAACAACTTATGAATTAGGTTTTAAAGATGCACTTTACATCGGAAGCGGGAATAAGGAAGTGATCTTCAAAAGTGATGATGCAGGTAGTCCTGCTAAATTCTATCTGAATTCAGCTCCAGCTCATACCAATTACCCAACTAAAAAAGTAAGTTTAGCGGAAGCGAATAAGCTGCAGTTAGGAACAATGGAAACAGCTAACCATCGTACCGTAAACCAAATGATTATTGGAAGTGTTGTTACGACATGCCAATTGCAAATGGGAATGACAGAATTAAAACCGGGAAGTGTTTGGAACACGATGCCGGCTCACGTACACGACCGTAGAATGGAAGTTTATTTCTATTTAGATATTCCACAAGATCAGGCTGTTTGTCACTTTATGGGACAGCCTCAGGAAACAAGACATATCTGGATGAACAATCATCAGGCAGTTATTTCGCCGCCTTGGTCAATTCACTCAGGTTCAGGAACCAGCAATTATACTTTTATCTGGGGAATGGCAGGTGAAAACTTAGATTACGGAGATATGGATGTTTGTAAAATCACAGATTTAAGATAAGAATATGACAAACTTATTTGATATAAAAGGAAAAGTTGCCCTTATTACAGGAAGTACGCACGGACTGGGAATGGCAATGGCAAAAGGACTTGGAGAAGCCGGGGCTACAATTGTAGTGAACGGAAATTCATCTCAGCAAAAAATTGACGATGCCGTGGCAGAACTTCAAAAAGAAGGAATCAATGCTGTGGGTTATAAATTTAATGTAACAGATGAACAAGAAGTAAAGGCTGCTGTTGAGAAAATCCAAAGTGAAGTTGGACCAATCGATATCCTAATCAACAATGCTGGAATCATCAAAAGAATTCCGTTGTTAGATATGGAAGTTTCAGATTTCAGAGAAGTAGTTGATATTGATCTTGTAAGTCCATTTATCGTTTCTAAGCATGTTGCAAAAGGCATGATTGAAAGAAGACAAGGAAAAATAATCAACATTTGCTCTATGATGAGCGAATTAGGACGCAGCACAGTTTCTGCTTACGCTGCTGCAAAAGGCGGTTTAAAAATGCTGACTAAAAACATGGCTACAGAATGGGCAAAATACAATGTTCAGATCAACGGAATCGGACCAGGATATTTTGCAACAGAACAAACAAAACCAATTAGAGTTGACGGGCATCCGTTTAACGATTTTATTATTAGTAGAACTCCAGCGGCAAAATGGGGAGATCCAAGCGATTTAGCCGGAGCAGCAATATTTTTATCATCAAAAGCGAGTGATTTTGTAAACGGTCACATTTTATATGTTGACGGTGGAATCCTTGCTACAATTGGAAAACCTTCAAACGAAGAATAATTCTCAAATTATATTTTAAAAGACATGAGCGCAAATACATTCATACATGACAATTTTTTATTAGAAAATAAATACGCTGAAGAGTTATATCATAATTATTCTAAAAATCAGCCAATTATTGATTATCACAATCATCTTAATCCGCAATTTATTGCAGAAGATAAGATTTTTGATAATATAACAAATGTATGGATCAATGGCGATCATTACAAATGGCGTGCAATGCGTACATTAGGAATTAATGAGCAGTTTGTAACAGGAAATGGTTCAGACAAAGATAAGTTCTTAAATTGGGCAAAAACAGTTCCGTACACGATGCGTAATCCTTTGTACCACTGGACACATTTAGAATTAGCTCGTTATTTTGATATTTATGATCTGCTGAATGAAAAATCGGCTGAGAAAATTTATATCGAAACTTCAGAAAAAATAAATTCTCAAGCTTACAGCACACAGAATCTTCTTAAAAAAGTAAACGCTGAATTAGTTTGTACTACAGAAGATCCAATTGATTCGTTAGAATATCACCAAAAATTCGCAAACAATTCAGTTGGAATCAAAATGAGTACGGCTTTCAGACCTGATAAAGCCATCTTAATTGCTAATGATGGTTATAATGCATATCTGGACACATTAGGGGATGTGTCCGGAGTTGCAATTAATACTTATGCTGATTTACAAACCGCATTAAGAAAAAGAATTGAATTCTTTAATGCAAACGGATGTAAATTAAGTGACCACGGTTTAAATCAAATTGATTTTGAAGAGTTTACTGAAAATGAAGTAAATGCGATTTTCAAGAAGAAAAGAGAAAACAGAATTTTATCGCCAGAAGAAGCTTTGAAATTCCAAAGTGCGATTTTGATTTTCTTATCAGAAACTTATCATGAATTTGGATGGGTGCAGCAGTTTCACTTAGGTGCATTGCGTAACAATAATGCCCGTATGCACAGAATTTTAGGTCCAGATACAGGATGGGATTCTATTGGAGATTATCCACAGGCACAAAAATTATCTGCTTTCTTAAATGCATTAGACAGCAAAGATAAATTGACCAAAACAATTATCTACAACCTAAATCCAGCTGATAACGAAGTTATGGCAACAATGATTGGAAATTTCAATGACGGAAGCGTTCGCGGAAAAGTACAATTTGGTTCTGGATGGTGGTTTTTAGATCAAAAAGACGGAATGACAAAGCAGTTAAATGCGCTTTCCAATATGGGCTTAATCAGTTGTTTTGTTGGAATGCTTACAGATTCAAGAAGTTTCTTATCATTCCCAAGACATGAATATTTCAGACGTATTTTATGTAATCTTTTAGGAGATGAAATCAAACGCGGTGAACTTCCAAACGACATGGAATGGATTGGAAAATTAGTTGCTGATATTTCATACAACAATGCTAAAGAGTATTTCAAATTTTAATTAAAAGTTAACCGCAAAGTTCACAATCCCGATAGCTATCGGGAGTGGCAAAAAAAATATAATATGAGTAGAGTAGTTGCATTTGGAGAAATCATGCTGCGTTTATCGACAGACAGACATTTACGTTTTTCGCAGTCTACAGCATTTGGTGCTACGTATGGCGGCGGTGAATTTAACGTATGCGTTTCTTTGGCAAATTACGGAGTTAATGCTGAATTTGTTACCAGGCTGCCAGAAAATGAAATTGGTTTTTCTGCATTAAGAGAAATCCGAAAAATGAACGTTGAATCTAAAAACATTGTTTACGGAGGAGATCGTTTAGGAATCTATTTCTTAGAGACTGGAGCAGGAACACGCGGAAGCAATGTCGTTTATGATCGTGCACACAGTGCCATGTCAACTATTCAAAAAGGACAGGTCGACTGGGAAAAAGTGTTGGAAGGAGCTGAATGGTTCCACTGGAGCGGTATTACACCAGCGATTTCAGAAAGTGCAGCAGAAGCTTGTTTAGAAGCAATTAAAGTCGCTCATAAATTAGGAATTAAAATTTCATGCGATTTAAATTACAGGTCAAAACTTTGGCAGTATGGCAAAACTCCAAGCGAGGTAATGCCAGAAATGCTAAAATATAGTAATGTTATTTTAGGAGATATTGATACTGCGTATTTTATGTTGGGAATTCCTAAAGTAAATCCGAATTATCAAGACGAGAAAACGCTTCCAAATTTATATACAAAATTGTTCGAATTTATTCCGAACCTTGAAATCGCTGCTACGACACTTCGTTATTCTGTAAGTGCTTCTCACCAAAGAATCGGCGGAATTTTGTTTGACGGAAAAGCAATTCACAGTGCAGCTGTAAAAGAAGTTACTCCAGTAGTCGACCGTGTAGGAAGCGGCGATGCATTTATGGGCGGATTAATTTATGGTCTGCTGGAATATCAAAATAATAACCAAAGAGCATTAGATTTTGCAGTTGCAGCATGTTGTTTAAAACATACCATTGCAGGAGATTACAACTTGGTTACATTGAAAGAAGTTGAAAATATGATTGATGGTGATGGCTCTGCATTAGTATCAAGATAAAAAAATAAAAATGGCAAAATATTCAAGAATTGAAGTCGCTTCGCAAATGAAAGAAAACGGTATGGTTCCGTTGTTTTTTCATTCTGATATCGAATTGAGTAAAAAAGTTTTAAAAGCATGTTACGACGGTGGTTCTAGATTAATGGAATTTACCAGCAGAGGTGATTTTGCACACGAAGTTTTTGGCGCTTTAAACAAATATGCTTTGGCAGAACTTCCAGGAATGATCTTAGGAGTGGGCTCAATTACAGATGCCGCTTCTGCTTCATTGTACATGAGTTTAGGTGCAAATTTTATTGTAACACCAGTTTTTAGAGAAGATATTGCTATCGCTTGTAATCGTAGAAAAGTATTGTGGTCACCTGGCTGTGGTACTTTGACAGAAATTGCGAGAGCAGAAGAATTAGGCTGTGAAATCGTAAAATTATTTCCAGCAGATATTTACGGACCAGAATTTATAAAAGCCATAAAAGGACCGTGTCCGTGGACAAACATTATGCCTACAGGAGGTGTTTACCCGACTAAAGAAAGTCTGAGTTCATGGTTAAATGCAGGTGCAACTTGTGTTGGTTTAGGTTCGCAGTTAATTTCAAAAGATATATTAGAAAATAAAGACTTCGACGGATTGACTGCAAAAGTTAGTCAAGTTCTTGACATTATAAAAGAGATTAGAAAATAGATTAAGGGGTAATCATGCCGAACTCCTTATTTTATAAGTTTTTTTTAGATTTTTAGAGATTGTAATTGAACATTACGCTTGAAAAATTTTACCCGCCATTCCTCACAGCAGGTTTTATTTTGCTAATCGGGTGTAATGTTTCATTTACAATTTAAAAGGCAGAAATAAAGAAATAAGGTTTGTAAATGGTTATTTATAACGCATTAAAGAAAATTTAAAATGAAAAAATTAAATAGAATAAATACAGGATTAGAAAAGTTACAGCCAATTAAGGTAGTTCAATTTGGCGAGGGTAACTTTTTAAGAGCCTTTGTTGATTATGCTTTTGACAAACTAAATAAAGAAGTTGATTTTAATGCCGGTATTGCAATAGTTCAGCCTTTGAAAGACGGTATGGTAAATATGATTAATGATCAGGACGGTCTTTATACCTTATTTATGAACGGAATTAAAAAAGGTGAAAAAATACAAGATATTGAGTTAATTACAAATATTGTAAAAACTATAAACCCTTATACTGAATTTGCAGATTATTTGGCTTTAGCCAAAGAAGAAGAACTTCAGTTTATTGTTTCTAATACTACAGAAGCTGGAATTGAATTTATTGAAAGTGATACTCCAGACATGCAGCCGCCAGTGTCATTTCCTGCAAAATTGACGGTTTTATTATATGAAAGATTTAAACATTTTAATGGAGATGCTTCTAAAGGAGTTACAATAATTCCTTGTGAATTAATTGATTATAACTCTGAAACACTGAAAAAATATATTTTACAATATGTTGATTTATGGAAATTAGAAGATGCATTTAAAACTTGGGTATCAGATGCTTGTACGTATCATAGTACTTTGGTTGACAGAATCGTTCCTGGATATCCAAGAGCTGAAATTGAAGAGTACAATAGTAAATTAGATTATGAGGACAATTTAATTGTTGCTGCTGAACCTTTTTTCCTTTGGGCTATTGAAGGCGGAGATGATTTAAAATCAAAATTGCCATTTCATAAAACAGACTTGAATGTAAAAATCGTTGATGATATACGTCCTTTTAAAATGATTAAAGTTCGTATTTTAAACGGTGCGCACACGGCAATGGTTCCATTTTCACTTTTGCATGGTAATAAATTAGTAATGGAAACTGTTAACGGAGACTTTACTGGAAAATTTGTAAACAGCGTTATTAGTGAAATTAGTGAAACTCTTGATATGGACAAAAATGAAATTACGGCCTATTCTGAGGAAGTAATGGACCGATTTAAAAATCCATTTATCAAACATGCACTTGCGGATATTGCATTAAATTCTGTATCTAAATTCAAAGTAAGAGTTTTACCAAGTTTATTAGGATATTATAAGGCTAACAAAAAACTGCCTGTTAATTTGACTTTTTCATTAGCGAGTTTAATTCGTTTCTACAAAGGATCGTGGAATGGTGAAAGTTTACCGGTTAAAGATGGTGAAGATATTACAACTTTCTTTAACGGACTTTGGAAATCTGATGATTACGAGAAAATCGCTCGTTTGACATTACAAAATAAAAATTTCTGGGATGAAGATTTAACAGAGATCCCTGGATTAACAAAAGCAATTACAATTGCATTAGAGGAAATAGATGCAAATGGTATTGAAGCTGGCTTCGCTAAGTTTCAAGAAAGAATCAAATAAAAAAACACACAAAAAGAACAAAGAACAAAGGTTAATTATGGCAACGCAGAAAAAATTAATAAAAGTTCATCCTACTGATAACGTAGCGGTAGCTTTGGTAAATCTTACAGCAGGCGAAGTAATTGATTTTGAAGGAGAATCAATTACTGTTGAGTCTGATGTAAAAATGAAACATAAGATTGCAATGGTTCCTTTTAATGTAGGAGACAGAATCATTATGTACGGTGTTTTGGTAGGAAAAGCTAGTGCAAGAATCGAAAAAGGAGGATTGCTTTCTACTTTAAACGTAAAACACGAAAGTGATAAAGTTACTGGTAAAACAGAAACTATTGGCTGGAATGCGCCAAATGTTGATAAATGGAAAGACAGAACGTGGCAGGGCTATCATAGAGAAGATGGACAGGTTGGAACAGAAAATGTATGGTTATTTTTTCCATTAGTTTTTTGTGAAAACAGAAACATCGAAATCTTAAAAGATATCTTTGAGAAAGAGTTGATGAAACCTAAAGAAAACGATTATCAATTGTTGTTGCGTTCTTTAGTAAAATCAGAAACTGGCGGAGCAGGAAATCAAGAAGCGTCAAACGATGCTAACTTGTTCAATAATATTGAAGTTAAATTCATTACACATCAAGGTGGATGCGGTGGAATTCGTCAAGATTCTCACAGTTTAGCGAAGCTTTTGGCTGGTTATGTAAACAATCCAAACGTGGCTGGAGCAACGGTATTAAGTTTAGGATGCCAGAATCTTCAAATTTCAATTTTTAAAGAAGCTTTAGATGCGATAAATCCAAACAGTAAAAAACCTGTTTTAATTTACGATCAGCAGTCTATCGGGACAATTGAAACGATGTTGAGCAGTGTGGTAAAAGATACTTTTGAAGCTATTAAAAAGGCAAACGAAATTAAGAGACAACCAGCTCCATTATCTAAATTAAGAATTGGTTTAGAGTGCGGTGGATCTGACGGATTTTCTGGAATTTCTGCAAACCCAACGTTGGGAGTGTTATCGGATCATTTGGTTGCTTTAGGAGGAACTACAATTCTTTCTGAATTTCCAGAATTATGCGGAGTAGAACAGGAATTAGTAAACCGTTGTGTAGATGATAAAGATGGAAAACGTTTCTTAGATTTAATGCAATGGTACGAAAAAACAGTTGTAGATGCAGGTTCAGGATTTGACATGAATCCGTCACCCGGAAACATCAAAGACGGTTTAATTACAGATGCAATGAAATCGGCTGGTGCGGCTAAAAAAGGAGGAACTTCACCAATTGTAGGAGTTTACGATTATGGAGAATATATTAATGAAGCAGGATTTACATTGTTATGTACTCCTGGAAACGATGTGGAATGTACAACTGCAATGGTAGGTTCTGGAGCTAATATGGTATTGTTTACAACAGGTTTAGGAACTCCAACAGGAAACCCAATTGCGCCAGTTGTAAAAATTTCATCAAACACACAGTTAGCGAATAAAATGTCTGATATTATCGATATTGATACTGGTGGAATTATCACTGGAGAAAAATCAATTGATGAAATGGCCGACGAAATGTTAGAATTTATTATTGATGTTGCCAGCGGTAACATTAAAACTAAAGCTGCAATATTAAATCAAAACGATTTTATTCCTTGGAAAAGAGGGGTTTCGCTTTAATTTTTAGGCGCTAAGGTTCTAAGGAGCAAAGTGACAAAGGTTTATATAGAAGACGCACAATATAGTGCGTCTTTTTTTTTTTGTTAGGTTTATCCGTAGAGACGCACTGCAGTGCATCTATTTTTTATAGAGAGAGCTCCAGTGGAGCAAAATATTTATAGCATTACAATATGACAAGCAAAAGAAGCTCCAGAGGAGCGACATAAATCTAGGCTGTAGAAAAATATGTCGCTCCTCTGGAGCTGTATGCTGTGAATGTTTATTCTTTCCTATAAATATTTTGCTTCTCGAAGCCTGCATAAAAAAAGCCCATTCTAAAATGAGCTTATATAACTTATATAAGGAAAAAAATTAAAAATTAGTTTTGGTAGAAGATTTACGAATATGTAATTCTGGTGCAAGAACCACCTTTTTTTCGATTTTAATAGTATCTGTTTTATCGACTTGTTCTAAGAAAACGCGGGCAGACATTCTTCCCATTTCCAATGGTGACTGATCTACAGATGTGATAGATAATTCCATGAATTTTGTAAAAGGCTCATTACTAAAACCAGCCACACAAAAATCGTTTGGAATATTGATATTGCGCTCTTTTAATTCTTGAATAGCTCCTAATGCAGCAAAATCACTCGAAGAAAATATAGCATCGGGAGGAGTTTCTAATTGCAAAAGTTTATCCACAGCTTCTTTTCCAGCATCGACAGCACTTTTGGTGTAAATAACATATTTTTCATTAAATTCTATTCCGTTATCAAGTAAAGCTTGTTTGTATCCTAAGAAACGGTTTTTAAAGATGTCCAGCGATTGATCTCCAGAAAAGTGAGCAATATTTCTACAGCCTTCATCAATCAAATGTTTCGTGGCTAAATAACCTCCTTTAAAGTCGTTAATAGTGACAGAGCTTACGCCATCGATGTGCTTGCTTCTATCAAAAAATATCAGCGGTACATTTTTTTCTAATACATTTCTAAAAGCGCTGTCATTTTCGTCAGAAACACCAGTTACAGACATCATAATTCCGTCAACCTGCGCATCTACAAGCGTATGAAGGTTTTCATTCTCTCTCTTAATGCTTTCATGTGTTTGACATATAATAACCTGATAGCCATGAGGATAAAGTTCTTCTTCAATTCCCCTGATAACAGAGGCAAAGAAATTGCTGTCAATACGCGGTACAATAACTCCGATATTATTACTTCGACCACTTTTTAAAGCCAGCGCCAATTTGTTCTGCTTATAGTTCATCGCCGCTGCGGTTTTAATCACCAGCTCACGGGTAGCCTCCTTAATTTTAGGATTATTATTTAGTGCTCTAGAAACTGTTGCAGCAGTGATATTTAGTTTTTCAGCAATATCGTAAATAGTTACTTTTTCACTCATTAAAAAAAGTTTTATCGGATTATTTTAGACAAAAATACATTTTTTTTTATTACGCAATATAAAATGTTATCGATTACCATAATTAATAACTAAAACGTTTTATATTTTACAATGATAATAAATTATGTGTTTTTTTAAATTAAATGTAATTATATTTTATAATAAAAATTAAATATATAATTTTTTTATAAATTAATTTGGTGTCTTAGAACAATTTTTCTACTTTCGTGTAATCGATTACACAATTGCTTGCGTTTTCGACTTTAAACAAGAAAATACGACTAAATGATTCCTCCTAAAAACCTCACATTTAATTGGATTGTATTTTTAACTGCTTTTACTGTAGTGGCGGTATCATGCGCAAAGAGAACCTCTTCTGTTTCTTCTAATGCATTGAATCCGTGGAAAAAAATGGATTTGGTTTTAAAAAGTATTCCGCAAACACATTTTTTGGATAAAGTATACAACATAAATAATTTTGGTGCTGTTGCAGATGGAAAAACGCTTAATACGGAAGTTTTTCAAAAAGCAATAAAAGAATGTGCGGCAAACGGAGGCGGACAGGTTTTGGTTCCAAATGGGAAATATCTAACTGGAGCTATACACTTAGAAAGTAATGTGAACCTGCATTTAGAAGATCACGCTGAGATTCTTTTTAGTTTAAATCCTAAAGATTATCCAATCGTTCATACCTCTTGGGAGGGAACAGAAGTAATGAATTACTCTCCTCTTATTTATGCAAAGAACAAAACCAATATTGCTGTAACTGGAAAAGGTACTTTAAACGGTCAGGCTGACAGCACCAATTGGTGGATTTGGTCTGGCGGAAAAAATTACGGCTGGAAAAAAGGGATTCCGTCTCAAAATGATCCGACAAACCGTGAAGTATTGGTCGATATGGCTGAAAAGGGAGTTCCTGTTGCCGAACGCATTTTTGGTGAAGGAAGATATCTTCGTCCAAATTTTATTGAGTTTTTTGAATGCAATACCGCATTAATCAAAGATGTTACAATCATAAATTCTCCTTTTTGGATTTTGCATCCAATTAAGACAAACAACATGATTATTGATGGCGTAACGGTTAACAGCCATGGACCAAATAATGACGGCTGTGATCCTGAGTATTCTCAAAATATTGTAATTAAAAACTGCACTTTTAATACCGGCGACGATTGTATTGCAATAAAATCCGGCCGCGATGCCGATGGAAGAAGAGTGGCAATTCCGAGTAAAAATATAATTGTGCAAAACTGTAAAATGATCGACGGCCATGGCGGTGTTGTTATTGGGAGCGAAATTTCTGCAGGTGTAAATAATGTATTTGTTGAAAATTGTGTAATGGACAGTCCCAATCTGGATCGCGCCATTCGTATCAAAACCAACTCTAAAAGGGGTGGCATTATCGAAGATATTTTTGTTAGAAATCTTGAAGTCGGCACTGTTAAAGAATGTGTTTTAAAATTAAACATGTTTTATAATGTATACGGATCACAAACTGGGAATTTTATTCCAACCATTAGAAATGTAAGTTTAGAAAACGTAAATGTGAAAAACGGTGGCAAATACAGCGTTTGGGCAGAAGGATATGCAGCATCTCCAGTGGAAAATATTACCCTTAAAAACGTGAAAATTCAGAAAGTAGATTCTGTTTATTTATTAAAAAACGTAAAAAACATAAATTTTATAAATACCTACATCAATGAGAAAAAAGTAGAATCAATTAAACACTAAACACTATCAATTAACCAAACTTTAAACCAGACTATGAATTTTAAAAAACTATCAAAGAAAAAAGAAAAATACAGCTTTGTATTTTTATTTTTCCTGAATTTACTGCTGTGTAATACAACAAATGCACAGTCAGTACTAATTGAAGGAAAAATTACCGATGCCGCGGGACTATCACTTCCTGGAGTAAATATTCAGGAAAAAGGAACTAAAAACGGAACTTCAACAGATTTTGAAGGAAGTTTTAAAATGAATGTAACTAATCCAAAAGCCACTTTGGTTATTAGTTATTTAGGCTTTCAAACGCAAGAAGTTACTATTGCCGGAAAATCTAAAATTAACGTAAGTCTTGCAGAACAATCCAACTCTCTAAATGAAGTTGTTGTGGTTGGTTATGGCTCTGTTAAAAAAACTGATTTAACAGGATCTATTAGTACAATCAGTGCTGCAACTATTACGGAAAGAAATACTACAAGCCCATTAGAGGCAATTCAAGGAAGTACACCAGGGGTTCAGATTTCATCTGCTTCAGGACGTGCAGGAGACGGATACAAAGTGGTAATCAGAGGAAATAATTCATTAGTTGGATCATCACCATTATATATCGTAGATGGTGTTCCAGTTGATAATATTGACTTTTTGAATCCGCAGGATATTTCTAGAATGGATGTTTTAAAAGATGCCTCTTCGGCTGCAATTTATGGTTCGCGAGGAGCGAGTGGTGTTATTATCGTAACAACAAAAAGCGGTGCAAATGTAAAATCTGGAATCAACGTAACTTTTGATACTTCTTATGGTAATAAAACTGCCGTGAGAATGCCAAAAATGATGAACGGAGCAGAATGGTGGAAATTCCATCAGGTTGCCTATATGAGTGCAACACCTCAAACACAAACACCTGCGCAATTAGCAGCTTTAGCAGGAAATCAAAGTCCATTATTAGTTTCCCGCGCTAACAACGGTTATAATTTTGACTGGACAGATGCTGTTCTTAAACCAGGTATGACTCAAAACAATTATTTAAATGTTACAGGACGTTCAGATTCTGGTTTGAGCTATAATTTAGGATTTGGTGTTCAAAGCGATGAAGGACTTATCGAAAATGATTCGACTGATAAATATTCTTTTAAATTGGGATTGAACCATAAAATCAATGATAAATTTACTACTGGGGCCAACATTACTGTTGCACGCCTTGATACACAATTAGGAAGTGATTTAGCAATGCAGGACGCTTTCAGATTAAGTCCGCTGATGTCGCCTTGGGCTGTAGATGCACAAGGAAATGAGAAAGTAGGAACACTGTTTTTCCTTCCAGGAAAATTAACTTATCCAGATGGTTCATGGGCAATAAACAAAACCAGTACTGTAAACCCATTAATGGAAATTGCCAATTCATCTCAAACAGAAAAAACATGGCAGACAGTTGGAAATGTTTTCTTCCAATACCAGCCTTTAAAATGGCTTTCGTTTAAAACAACATTTGCAGGAGGTATCGAAAACACTGTTACCAGTACAGCTTATAAAGCGCAGACCAATGCAGGTGTAACCTTAAACGGAAAAAATTCTGCATCAATTAAAAACTTCAACAACTTTAACTACACTTGGGATAACCAGATCGATTTAAAACACACATTTAAAGAAGTACACGATTTTAGTGTTTTATTATTACAGAGTTTGTATTCAAATGTTGATGAAACGTCTTATTTATATTCTAACAATCAGCCTTTTGATGTTGGATCAAATAATATGGGATCTGGAGTTCAGACGAGTTATAACATAAGTTCTGGATATCAAAAGAACACTTTAAGTTCTTATGCAGTTCGTTTAAATTATACATTTAAAGACAAATATCTTTTAACAGCTTCTACAAGATGGGATGGTTCTTCTGTTTTATCTGAAGGTAATAAATGGCAGAGTTTCCCTTCTGTAGCTTTAGGATGGAAAATTAGCAAAGAATCTTTCTTAGCAAATAGCTCAGTTATTTCAGATTTAAAACTTCGCGCAAGTTTAGGTTATACAGGAAACGACAACGTGGCACCTTATACTTCTCAGGCTTTATTGAATCAGCAGACTTTTTATGCAAATGGAGCGAATGTAGTTTCGGGCTGGCAGTCTGAAAATTTAGCGAATCAGAACTTAACTTGGGAAAAAACACGAGAGTTAAACTTTGGTCTTGATTACGGATTCTTAAATAACAGAATCACAGGTTCTGTAGATGTTTATGACAGATTATCAGATAAATTAATTTATAAACAAGAACTACCTCTTGAAACAGGTTATAAAAATACATTTTCTAACGTTGGATCTGTTAGTAATAAAGGGGTAGAAGTTCTTTTAACTACAAAAAATATCAAAAGCAAAAATGTAAATTGGGAAACTACTTTCACGTTTACTAAAAACGTAAATAAATTAGAGTCAATTTACAATCAGGATCAAGTAAGTGATATTGGAAACAAATTAATTTTAGGATCTGAATTAAATCCAAACTACAATTACGTTTATGACGGAGTTTGGCAGGAAAGCGAAGCTGCACAAGCTGCGTCATACGGAATGGCTCCAGGGCAGGCAAGACCAAAGGATTTGAACAATGACGGTAAATTCAATCAAGATGATAGAACTGTAATCGGAAATGCTAATCCAGACTGGCAGGGAAGTTTATATTCTAAATTGACCGTTGGTAATTTTGATTTCAATTTCTCAGTTTTAACGAGTCAAGGACAAACAGTTTTAAGTACTTTCCACCAAAACTTTGCTGATGTGAGCGACCGTGGACGTCAGAAATTAGCAATGGATTACTTTATTCCAACAAACGGGACAGGAATTGAGGCTAATGCAAATAATACAAACCCAAGACCAGGCCCGGTAGCTACTGGAGCTGGAGCTTATTGGACTTCTTTATTTGGGTACTACAGAGACGTTTCTTACGTAAAAATTAAAAATATATCTTTAGGATACACATTAGATTCTGAATTATTGAAAAGGCTTAAAATAAGTAATTTAAGAATTTATGTGAATGTTTTAGACCCATTTGTATTTACAGATTTTGATGGATATGATCCTGAATGGGCTGGTGCTGCCTTTGGAGTAAACCGTCCAGCATCAGTGACTACACAATTAGGATTAAGTGTTAAATTTTAATAAGGATATCAAATGAAAAAATTCATCATAATATTAGGAATCATTGCAGGAACCTTAAGTTCTTGCAGTAATTATATCGAAGAAGAAAGTTTGTCAAATGTTCCAGCTGATGGAACTTATAAAACAGCGGCAGGTTTTCAGTTATTAATAAACACAAACTATGCTTGGCTAAAAAGTATTTACGGAGGAAATCCATGGCTTTTTGAAGCAGGAACTGATATGTATGCGGAAGGAAGAACTCCAGAACCAGCAGGTTTGAGCCAGTACACGCTTTTAATTCCGTCCTCAGACAATGTTGCCGATTTGTACAGACCATGTTATCAGTTAATTCAATCAGTGAATAAAGCAATTTATTATTCAACTGTGACCGAGCAAACTTCTAATTTAAATACACTTTTAGGTGAAGCTAGATTTTTAAGAGCTCAGGCTTATTTTCTATTAGTTCAGACTTATGGTGGTGTGCCAATTGTAAGCGAGAATATTACAAGCCCAGTTTTATCTTTTACAAGAAACAGTGCAGAAGAAGTATACGAACAAATTATTTCAGATTTAGATTTTGCTTTAGCTAATGTTGGAACTGCTGCTTACAGCACATCTGGAAAAGTCAACAAAAGAGCTGTAAACGATTTATTAGCAAAAGTATATTTAACAAGAGGATATGAAACTTTTGGTAAAGCGGATGATTTTTCAAAAGCTGCCGCTTATGCCGATGCTGCAATCGCTGGACAAACTTTAGCTATCGCTTTCGATCAGCTATTTAAACCAGGAAATGATTTAAATGCAGAAACGATTTTTTCTGTACAGTACGACAAAGCTTCAACAAGTACAGATCCGACGAAATTGGGTAACAACCAGTTTTACTATTTCAGTTCTTATTTAGGAGGGGCAGAAACTGGAGCGCCACTAAGAAGTTACAATTTATGTCCTACAGATTATGCACTAGGTTTATACGAAAAAGGTGATGCAAGATGGAATGCTACTTTTATGACAGAAATTTTAGAAGGGCCTGAAACAACAAATGGCGTTACAAAAACTATTTTATACTATCCATATTACAGAAGTTCAAACCCAGCTTCATTAAAAGTGAGACATTTTTACGAGCCAAAATGGTTTACTCCAGCAGATAAAACAGCTTGGATGACAGCAAATGCTTCTAGGTTAGCTTCGACATTTGTGTACCATCCTTGGGGAGAATACTCTGCAGCACATACGTTAATTAAAAACTTAGACTGCTACACTATTCCAGTTAAGAAATTTGATGATCCAGACCCAACTACTCCTTCAAGCACAGGACCTGTAAGTACAAGAGATATCATTGTAGCAAGATTGGGAGAAACTTATCTTGTAGCTGCTGAAGCCTATTTAAAAGCTGGAAATCCGGGAACTGGATTAGATCGTTTAAACGAAGTGCGCAGAAGAGCAGGAGTAGCCAATGTAACTTTAGCTCAATTTAATATCGACTATATCCTAGACGAAAGAGGAAGAGAGTTATTAGGAGAATACAAACGCTGGTTCGATTTAAAGCGTACTGGAACTTTGGTAGCGAGAGCTTCAGCTCATAATTATAAAATAAAAGAAGCAAATTTTGTTGGTGTTGACGGCAAACTTAAAATTTTAAGACCAATACCACAATCTGCTTTAGATTTAAACCAAAATAAAGATTTTCCTCAAAATCCTGGTTATTAGTAATTTTTTTAGTTTTTTGAGAATATTGTTTTTTTGAAGTAGTTAAGAAAGAGTTTGACTATTTGTCAAGCTCTTTCCTTAACTTAAATTAAGAATTGAAATGCAGAAAGTGAGATTAATTTTAATAGTATTTTTTTATGTAATTGCAGTTCAAAGCCAGCAGTACAAGATTGATACGTCTTATACAATTAAAAGCACTTTTACTAAATTGATTAAGAAATATCCTTTTATCACAATTCCAGAAATTAAGCCCAATCCAGACGTTACAGAAATGTTTGATTTGGTTTATAATAAGGAACAAGATAGGACATTGCATTTTGATGCATTTGTAAATACCAAAAAGAAAAAGAATCCAGTCGTAATAATGATTCATGGCGGAGGATGGAGATCTGGAAATAAAAACCAAATGCAGTTTTTAGGAAAAGAGATCGCATCAAAAGGGTATTCTTGTTTTGCCATAGAATATAGGTTGTCGCTGGAAGCCAAATATCCAAGGGGTGTAATTGATGTAAAAAATGCAATCAGATTTATAAAAGACAATGCAGGAAAATTTAATGTAGATCCTAATAAAATTGCGGTTTTAGGCTGTTCGTCAGGAGGTCAAATGGCAGCTTTAATAGGAACAACAAACGAATATCCGATTTTTGAAGATAAAACTTTTAAAAGTAAACATTCATCAAAAGTTAATGCGATTGTCGATATAGATGGAGTATTAGCATT
Source organism: Flavobacterium sp. SORGH_AS_0622 (assembly GCF_030818825.1). Lineage (NCBI taxonomy): Bacteria > Pseudomonadati > Bacteroidota > Flavobacteriia > Flavobacteriales > Flavobacteriaceae > Flavobacterium > Flavobacterium sp. SORGH_AS_0622. The sequence goes on along the minus strand of NZ_JAUTAX010000001.1, from coordinate 3,016,347 downwards.
CAAACATCCAGAATCATCAGAAGGAGATATGGCTGCCTTTTGGCTTGGCGGAAAATCAGATGAAATTCCAGAAAACTGGAAAAATGCCTCTGCATTAACTCATACCGATAAAAATACACCGCCGATATTATACATCTGCAGCAGCATTCCGAGATTCCATGCAGGACGCAATGATATGATTAAAATTTTGAATGAGAATAAAATCTATAATGAAGTGCAGACAATTCCAGATTCGCCGCATTCGTTTTGGTTTTACGAACCTTGGTTTGGACAAACAGTTTCGTACACCGTACGATTTTTAGATAAAATTTTTAAGTAATTTAGAATAAAAATGAAAACCAATACAAACTATGCATAAATCTCTTTCTAAAAAGATTACTATAAAAGCCGTAATTATTTTACTGCTTATTTTCGGTGGGAAAAGTATGGCTCAGAATCAAAATGATTCAGAAAAAGCTGTTGTTCCTTACGATTTAAAATGGTCCGAAAGAACTGCAATTACCATTTTAAACAAATATCCACAGGCGTGGCAGCTCGACGGAAACGAAAAACCAAAATGGGATTATAAAATGGGATTTGTATTGTCTGGTTTTGAGAAATTATATCAAAAAACAAACGACAAAAAGTATTTGAATTATATCAAAGAGTATGTTGATGGAATGATTGACAGCACTGGAAATATTAAAAAATACGATATCAAAGAATACAATATTGATTATTTAAATCCGGGAAAACTGCTTTTCAATTTATATGACATTACAAAAGATTCCCGCTATTTACAAATTATTGGGAAGCTGCGAAATCAGCTGGAAACACAGCCAAGAACAGCGAGCGGAGGATTTTGGCACAAGCAGATTTATCCAAACCAAATGTGGATTGATGGTTTGTATATGGCAGAACCTTTTTATACGCAGTTTACGGTTAAATATGAAAAGGGAAAAAGTTTAGACGACATCGCTAAACAATTTGAATTGGTTCATAATCATATTGTAGATAAAAAAACAGGTTTAGTTTATCATGCTTGGGATGAAAGTAAAGAAATTGCTTGGGCAGATAAACAAACAGGAACTTCGCCAACGATTTGGGGACGTGGAATAGGATGGTACATGGTTGCACTGGTTGAAACCTTAGATTATTTTCCGAAATTACATCCAAAGTATAAAGTTTTGGTAGAATATTTGAATCAGATTTCAAAGAATGTAAATCAGTACAAAAGTGAATCTGGATTATGGTATCAAGTAGCAGATAAACCAGAACTGTTTGGAAATTATGTTGAACCATCAGCTTCAGGAATGATTATTTATGCTTTTGCTAAGGGCGCTAATAAAGGCTATTTACCCAGCAGTTATAAATCGACAGCTAAAAAATCATTTGACAGTTTTGTAAAAGAATTTGTAAAAGTTGATAAAAAAGGAGAAATAAATATTCTGAATGTTTCTTCGAATGTAGGTTTAGGAGGAAAACCTTTTCGAGACGGAACCAACCAATATTACCTCACGGCAAAACCAAAAGAAAATGGCGCAATAGGCATAGGAGCATTTTTATTGGCCGCAATAGAATTAGAAAAATAAAAGAATTTAAATATATTTTGAAATGAAAAATACTAGAAAACAAAGTTATTTGATGTCGGTTTTAATGATCTGCGTTATGACATTTACAAGTTGTAAAGTAACTTCTCAAGAACCAGCAAAAAAAGATATTGTAATAGGAAAGAATGCGAAGTGGTCAGATAAAATGGCATTAACTTTAATGAAACGCCATCCAGAAGCATATATGCTGGACGATGCCAAAAAACCAAAATGGGATTATGTACATGCTTTAGTTTTACATTCTATCGAAGAATTATACAAAAAAAATCCAGATCCTAGATACAAAGCTTACGTAAGAGGTTACGTAGATGAGTTGGTTCAAGCTGATGGAACTATTAATACATACGAATTTGATAAATACAATATCGATTTGGTTTTACCAGGGCGTTTACTTTTTGATGTTTATGAGTCTTCAAAAGAAGATAAATACTTAAAAGCAATGCAGTTAATTCGTAAACAGCTTACAGAACAGCCAAGAACACAAAGTGGAGGATTTTGGCACAAGCAAATCTATCCAAATCAAATGTGGTTAGATGGTTTGTATATGGGAGAGCCATTCTACGCAGAATATACTGCTAAATTTGAAAACGGAAAAAGCTTTGATGATATCGCCAAACAATTTGAATTGATTCAGCTTCACGCGACAGATCCAAAAACAGGATTGTTATACCACGGATGGGATGAAAGCAAGCAAATGCCTTGGGCAGATAAACAAACAGGAAATTCTCCAAATTTTTGGTCTAGATCATTAGGATGGTACGTAATGGCTTTGGTTGATGTTTTAGATTATATGCCAAAAGATCATCCAAAACAAAAAGAATTGGTGAAATATCTAAACAATGTTTCGGAAGCATTACTTAAATTTCAGGATAAATCTGGTTTGTGGTATCAAGTTACAGACAAAGTTGATGGAAAAGGAAATTATTTAGAGGCTTCTGGTTCGGCTATGTTTTCGTATGCTTTTGCGAAAGGAGCAAACAAAGGATATTTACCAGCTAAATTTAAAAAATCAGCCAATAAAGCTTTTGACGGATTAACTAAAGTTTTAATCAAAAAAGTAGATGAAGATGGCGGAATCACTTTAACAAACTGCTGCCAAGTTGCAGGTTTGGGAGGAACTCCATATCGTGATGGATCTTACGAATATTATGTAAACGAAAGAAAAAAAGACAACGATCCTAAAGCTACAGGACCTTTTATTTTAGCAGCTTTGGAGTTGAATCGATAATTGTTAATTGTTAATGGTTGATTGTTAATGGTTGATTGTTAATGGTTGATTGTTAATGGTTGATTGTTAATGGTTGATTGTTAATGGTTGATTGTTAATGGTTGATTGTTAATGGTTCATTGTTTATGGTTCATTGTTGATTTTTAATTTTTAATTATTAATTGTTAATGATTGATGGTTGAATTTAATTGAATACTTGGAGTAGAAATTTTTGTTTTCTGGAGCGAATTCGAAAGGTCGCATGAAGCTCTGCTAAGAATAATAAATAGAATCCTGACAGGTTTTTAAAACCTGTTAGGATTTCTTTGAAAGACAATACTTTTAAAAATGAAAAATATAAAAATCATCACTTTTCTTCTTATAGTTTTTTCTTTACAGAAGAATAGTGCGCAAGTCTGGGTGCCTGATAATGGAGATGGAACTTATACAAATCCAATCATTCATGCCGATTATTCAGATCCAGATGTTGTTCGCGCAGGCGATGATTATTATATGACAGCTTCATCGTTTAACTGTAATCCGGGATTACCAATTTTACATTCTAAAGATTTGGTGAACTGGAAAATTGTTGGATATGCACTTACCAAACAGCCGCCCTTTGAAACATACAATAAAGTACAGCACGGAAATGGGGTTTGGGCGCCCAGCATTACTTATCACAATAATGAATTTTATATTTATTATCCAGATCCAGATTTTGGAATTTATATGATTAAAGCCAAAAAAGCAGAGGGACCTTGGTCTGAACCGCTTTTAGTAAAAGCCGGTACAGGATTAATAGATCCGAGTCCGCTTTGGGATAATGATGGTAAAGCTTATTTAGTTCATGCTTTTGCGGGAAGCCGTGCGCAGATTAAGAGTTTACTGGTAATCTGCACCATGAATTGGGAAGGTACAATTGTGAATAATGACGAAGTAATGGTAATTGATGGGAATGCTGGTGAAGAAACAATAGAAGGACCAAAATTTTACAAACGAAATAATTACTATTACATTTTTGCACCAGCTGGCGGTGTTCCTACAGGCTGGCAGACTGTTTTAAGATCTAAAAATGTTTTTGGACCTTATGAAAAGAAAAAGGTTCTGGAACAAGGATCGACAACTATAAACGGTCCGCATCAAGGCGCTTGGGTAACAACTCCAACAGGCGAAGATTGGTTTTTTCATTTTCAGGATAAGGGTGCTTACGGACGAATTGTTCATTTACAGCCAATGAAATGGATAAACGACTGGCCAGTTATGGGAGAAGATTTTGATAAAAACGGAATTGGAGAACCAGTTACCACTTATAAAAAGCCAAATGTAGGAAAGAAATATTCAATCGAAATTCCAGCAACTTCAGATGAGTTTAACGAGCCAAAATTAGGATTGCAATGGCAGTGGCAGGCCAATAAACAAATCAATTGGGGATTTCCAACAAGTTTGGGATACTTTAATTTGTTTTGCAATACCACGACGACAAACATTTTTAATGCTCCAAATTTATTACTGCAAAAATTTCCGGCAGAAGAATTTACAGCAACTACTAAACTAACTTTTAATGCTAGGTTAAATGGCGAATCTACAGGATTAATCATTATGGGATTGGATTACAGTTATCTCTGTTTTAAAAACGATAACGGAAAATTATACCTGAATCAGAAAACTGGAACTTTTGCTGATTCAGTCTCACAAACCGAAACAAAACCCATATCAATAGAAAGCAATACCATTTACCTTAAAGTAAAAATAAAAAAGGGCGGAATCTGCAGTTTCTTCTATAGTTTAGATGATAAAAATTATCAAGTTATAGGAAGTGAATTTACAGCAAGAGAAGGAAAATGGATTGGCGCCAAAGTTGGTCTTTTTGCTTTAGGCGAAGAGGTGAAAAATGATTCTGGAAATGTTGAAGTAGATTGGTTTAGAGTAACGAAATAATAAGAAATGATGCAGTTAAAAAAACAAATACTATTTTTTTTATGTCTTTGCAGTGTTGCTGTAAATTCTCAGAATACTTATAAAAACTGGTCTGAAATTATTCGTAAGAGTGATGCAGCTTGGTTTGCTTCGGCGGATGCCAAAAGAATAGCAGAAAACGTTCTACTGTACCAACGAGATATTGGTGGCTGGCCAAAAAACATACAAATGCAGCAAGAGCTGACTGAAAAGCAAAAGAAGGATCTAATAGCGCTTAAAAAAACAGCCCTAGAAACCACTACAGACAATGGAGCAACTTGCCAGGAAATGCTTTTTATGTCAAAAATATATGCTCAGGTAAAAGACGAACGTTATAAGGAGTCTTTCTTAAAAGGATTAAATTATTTACTAGAAGCCCAATATGAAAATGGAGGCTGGCCTCAATTTTATCCCTTAAAGAAAGGATATTATACGCATATTACCTACAATGATGATTCGATGGTTAATATTCTAAATGTAATAAAATCGGTGGCTGATGAAACCAATTATTACAGTATTAAACCTTCAAAAGAAGTTGTTGAAAAATGCAAAAAAGCATTTAATAAAGGAATCGACTGTATCTTAAAAACACAATACAAACAAAATGGAGTTTTAACAGCATGGTGCGCTCAGCATGACGAAATTACTTTAGCCCCAGCAAATGCAAGGGCTTTTGAATTGGCTTCTTTAAGCGGTTATGAATCGGCAAAAATTGTATTGCTTTTAATGTCTTTAGAAAAGCCGTCAGCAGAAGTTGTGACTGCAGTCAAAAGTGCTGTTGCTTGGTTTGAAAAAACTAAAATTACCAATTTAGAAGAAAAAAGAGTTGTAAACGATGCAGGGAAAGTAATAGATAAAAAAATGATTCCTGCTGTAAATGCTGGGCCTATTTGGGCAAGATTTATGGATTTGGAAATCAATGAACCTTTCTTTTGCGATCGTGACGGAATCAAAAAGAAGTCGATTGATCAAATTGGAGCAGAAAGACGAAACGGTTATTCATGGTATTCTGATGCGCCAAAAGAAGTTTTAAAAAGATTTCCAGATTGGGCAGTAAAAAACGGGACAAAAGTTTCGGCTTCAGAAAAGAAAAATGTAACCCTAATTACGGTGGCACAAGATGGTTCTGGAGATTTTACAAAAATTCAGGATGCAGTATATGCGTGTCCAGCGTTCCCTTATGAAAAAGTTACTATTTATGTAAAAAATGGAACTTACAACGAAAAAGTCCGTATACCAGAATGGAACACGAATGTAATTTTAAAAGGCGAAAGCAAAGAAAATACAATCATTACTTTTGATGATAACTTTTCAAAAATTAGTTTAGGTCGAAATAGTACCTTTTATACGTACACACTTTTGGTAGAGGGAGATGATTTTTCGGCTTTAAATTTAACTATAAAAAATACTTCAGGAGAACGTGGTCAGGCTATTGCATTGTCTGTTGTGGCAAATCGAGTTAAAATTTCAAATTGTAACCTTTTAGGAAATCAAGACACTTTGTATTTATCAGGAAAAGACGCAAAGCAGTATTTTAAAGATTGTTATATAGAAGGAACAACCGATTTTATTTTTGGAGGTGCCACAGCTTTATTTGAAAATTGTATTATACACAGTATTAAAAGTTCATACATAACTGCTGCTTCAACTCCAGAAGGAACTGATTTTGGTTTCGTTTTCAAAAATTGCAAACTAACGGCAAATCCTGAGGCGAAAGATGTTTACCTGGGAAGACCATGGCGTATTTATGCCAAAACGGTTTTTATTAATTGTGAAATGGGTAAACAAATTAAAGCAGAAGGCTGGGAAAATTGGGCAAAACCAGAAGCAGAAAAAAAGGCCTTTTATGCAGAATACAATTGTAAAGGTGAAGGTTTTCAACCGTCGCAAAGAGTGAAATGGTCGCATCAACTTTCTAAAAAAGAAGCAGATCAGTATTCAATAGAAAATATTCTAAAAGACAAGATCTTGAATTGGTATTTGAGGTAGAGTTTTAGTCCCAGTTTTCAGTCTCGGTCTCAGTTTGAAAACTGTGACTGAAAACGGCGACTGCGACTGAAAACTGAAAACTGAAAAACAGCTATTAAAACTATAAAAAAATGAATTCTAAATACTTATTTCTCCTATTTTTTACCTGGGTTTCTTTTTCCCAAAACAGTGATTTCCCTTCAGAAAGAGTAGATTCTATAGTGAAAAGAATTCAGCTGCCCGTTATTCCTGCTTATCAGATAAATGTGTTGAAACTTGGTGCAAAAGGCGATTCAATTACGGATAACAAAAAAGTTTTTGATAAAGCCATGGCTTTGTGTAAAAAAAATAACGGTGGGACAATTATTGTTCCTAAAGGAATTTATAAGATCAACGGCCCAATTCATTTTGTCAGCAATGTGAATTTAAAAATTGAGAAAGGCGCAAAAATTAAATTCAGTGATAATCCAAAAGATTATTTGCCATTAGTTTTAACCAGCTGGGAAGGAACAATGCTCTACAATTACAGTCCTTTACTATATGCGAATGGTTGTACCAATATTTCGCTTACAGGAGAAGGGACAATTGATGGCGAAGGTGGAAAAATATGGAAAACGTTTAAATCAAAAGAAGGCGAGGGCAAAAACCGCAGCCGTGAAATGAATCATAATAGTACTCCAATTTCAGAAAGAAAATTTGGTGAAGGTTATTTTTTAAGACCGCAAATGATTCAGTTTTTGAATTGCAGGAATATTTTAGTAGAAAACATTCGAATCGAAAATTCGCCATTCTGGTGTCTGCATCTTTTAAAATCAGAAAGCATTACGATTAGAGGAATCAGTTATAAATCATTGAATCATAATAATGACGGAATCGATCCAGAATATGCAAAAGATGTTTTAATTGAAAATGTGAACTTTGATAATGGTGATGATAATGTTGCCATAAAAGCGGGACGAGATCATGAAGGAAGGGCCAATACAGCAACACCAAGTGAAAATATTGTAATTAGAAATTGTAATTTCAAAGGACTGCATGGTGTCGTTATTGGCAGCGAAATGTCGGCTGGTGTTCGCAATGTTTTTGTTGAAAATTGTAAAACAGCAGGTTATCTTAAAAGAGGAATTTATCTGAAAACCAATGCAGACAGGGGAGGTTATATTAAAGATATTTTTGTGAGAAATATAAAACTCGATGAAGTAGAAGACTGTCTTTACATTACAGCCAATTATCACGGAGAAGGTAAAGGCTTTCAATCGGATATATCAAATGTACATTTTTCTGATATTACCTGTAACAAAGCTTCAGAGTCGGGAATTGTAATTCAGGGTTTTCCAGATAAAAAAATTAGGAACATATCCTTAAAGAATATTGAAATCAAATCGGCAAAAAATGCGTTGTCAAACGAGAATGCAGAAAATGTTCTAATGACAGATGTTTTTATCGGGCAAAGAGCTGGTGTGCCGTCGGCGGTTTCAAAAAATTAGTTTTTTTTGAAGGTTCAAAGGCTCAAAGGTGCAGAGTGACAAAGGTTTTCTGTAGAGACGCACAGCAGTGCGTCTACGTAAGAATTTCAATAAAGAAAAATAAACAAAAAAACTTGGCGCCCTTTGCGTAACTTTTTGCGCTCTTTGCGATACAAAATAAATCAAATCTCAAATTTTAACAAATCACAACCCAAAGCAGCAAATGAAAAAATACATCTTACTAACACTCCTAATCACTACGGTTAGTTTTGCTCAAAAAACAGCAGTTTATTGTATTGGAGATTCTACAATGGCTAATAAAAAAGATCCAGATCGTAATCCAGAACATGGATGGGCGCAGGTGTTACAGCCATTTTTCAATGATAATATAGTTGTAATAAATAAAGCTGTAAATGGAAGAAGTACTAAAAGTTTTATTAATGAAAAACGCTGGGATTCTATTTATAAAAAATTAAAAAAGGGGGATTACGTTTTAATAGAATTTGGACATAATGACGAAAAAATAGAAGATTCCACTCGTTACACTAATCCTCATACAAGTTACCGCTATAATCTAATTCGCTTTGTAAAGGAAAGCAGGGAAAAAGGAGCTATACCCATATTATTGACTTCAATTGCCAGACGTAATTTTAATGAGAAAGGTGTATTAGTTCCCACTCATGGAGACTATCCTTTTGAAACAAGATTAGTGGCGCAGGAATACAAAGTACCATTTATTGATTTGGAGTACTATACAGAATTACTGGAGCAATCTTATGGTCCAGAAAGATCAAAACAATTGCATTTACATTATAAAGCTGGTGAAAATCCTTATTACGATAAAGATAAGGCAGATGATACACATCTTTCTTTAAAAGGTGCTACCGCAATAGCTCAAATTGCTGTAGAACAAATAAGACTTTTAAATGACTCATCAATTGATAAACTTAAAAAGGGAATAAAGTAATTTTTACGTTAGCAACTATATGTGAAAAGAGAGAACTTTGGTTCTCTCTTTTTTTATAAACTTTTTTTAATCTTTTTTAGTGTTAAAATTTTATTAATATGCTGAAATTGAGTACTTTTATGTTTTAAAAATAAAAAACTATTAATTTTGGTTATAAATCCTTAGTAAGATTATTCACTCTTGTTCTATAGCCATTACTACAAGCCACACTTAGAGAGCTATATTTTTTTATTACGCCAGTATCTTTTTTATAAATAATTTTTAAAATTATTGTTTAACTATTTGTAATTAAGTCTTTTTAATTATTCCTTAGTTGGTGTTGCGTTTATTTGTATTATCTAGGAAATCTTTGCTCCTAAATAAATTTCTTTTCCTATAACTTTTTAAACTTTTAAAGGTAATTGGAAAATTTAATCAGCTAAGAACTTATGTTTGTTTTATAAGTGTTTGTAAATGATTAAAATATAAGATTTTTTAATTATGAAATAGTTGTTTTAAAAACAGCATATCTTTTATCCTTAACAAAAGATATTGTGTTCAAAGTAAGTCTGTTTAATTAATTAGAACAATTATGAAGTCAAAAATTACTTTACTAATATTTTTAATGATTTTGCCGGTAATGAGTTTCATGAATAATGAGGCTTTTGCTCAAACTGTTTCAGGCGTTCCGAGCAATACAGGTTGTTTTAATAGCGGAATTATTACTGCTAGCAATACAGGTTTGGGAGCTACACCGCAATATCAATTATTAAAAGCAGGGGTTGTAGTTGCTCCAGTTTCTGGAGATCCTACACAATTTACAAACAATAATGTTTTTACAGGATTAAGTTCGGGAGTTTACGTTGTAAGTGCTCGGGCAACCGCTGGCGGCACTGTATTCTCCAGCGCTAACATTACAGTTACTGATGGCTATACCGCTATGAATGTTGCTACGCCAACAAAAGTGGCAGATTGTGTGGGAGGAACAACTTCGTTGACCTCGACAGTAACAGCTGGAAAAGCACCTTATACTTATACTATTGCAACCCAGGCTGCTCCAGGTGTGATTTTACAGAATAGTGGACCAATTAGTGCAACTACTTTTACTTTTAATCCGTTAGGAGTGAGTAACTATTTAGTAAGCGTGACTGATGACTGCGGACAAACTATCACAGGAGCAACATCTATTTCTAATCCGACTGTAACAGTAAATGATTTTAAATTAGGAAGTTTAGCTTATCCTAGTTTTAATACTACAAATAACTGTTCTACGCCTCTAAATGTTATTAATGAATTATTATTTCAATATACAGCCAATAGTACGACTATTTCACCAAGTGATGCTGCAAGATTTAGCTGGAAAATATTGTATCAGGGACAGTTGTACGGTCAGGATACAAACGCTGATGGATATAGTGATGTGGGTGGAGCGGGCTATTCTCCATTGCTTAATACTGTTAGACTTCCATTAATTGCGACAAAAGCAGGTGTATTAGCTGAAATTGCAAGTGCATCTATGAAAGTTGTATTAAGTGACAATTGTGGTAATACCAAAGAATTTAATGTAACCCAATATAATAGTGGAGGTACGATGGGGCCAACAAATTGTGCAGGCGCAGGATTAATTAGGGCGGTACCTAATAGGTTGAGCTGTTTTCCTTTGAATGTTACATTTACTAATATTGCAAATCCTTCAGATATTGTTACAACCACAATTAATAGTACCGCACAGCTAATTACAGGCTTTACCGCAGGAGCAACTTATCATGTAACGTATATAGATGCACAGGGCAGCACAACAAGAAGTTTCGATACACTTCCTGTATCTCAAAATATATCTATTCCAGCAGCTTCTACATTTACAATTAATCAGGTTTTAACGGGGGTTCAGCAAAATTTGAATGCGTTGGGATACGGAAGGTTAATTCTAACTGTATCTCCGGTTCAGGCAGGTGATATTATTAATTATACGGTTACATCTTCAGATAATCCTTTAGTTCCTGTAGGATATACAAGCAGTACACCCTTAAATGCAACTTCAGGAAGTGCTACATTACCAAGAGTAAACGCCTCAGATCCTTTAGATTATTGGCCATCTGGTCATTATACTTTAGATATGACTATTCCTTGTGGTACAAGAACCATAAATGCTACAGTTTCAGGTTATAATGCTACTTTAAATGGAAATACAATTACTCCAGTTTGTGGAGGATTTAATTACGTAATGAATGGAAATTTTGATAGTGTTAGTGCTTACCAAGTTATTATTGTTTCCGGCCCATCAAGTGTTGGCCAGGTTAGAGATTTAGCTAGTAATACAGCATCACTTCCTTTCAACGGATTAAGTTACGGTACTTATGTCTTTGGCTTACGTATAAAAGGAGGAACCGTTAACGTTCTTACACAAACTTTAACCTATGATTCTAATAATGTTATTAGTGTAGATAAAACCAATACTGGTGGTTATGTTTGCAGCAGTGGTGCGACTAATGGAACTTTAACTATTGTAGCAACATCAAATTCACCTGCCCCTGGAAATGTTTTGGAATATGCTCTTAGTACAGATGGCGGAGCTAATTTCAGTGCTTATCAAAGTGCTAATACTTTTCCTGGTTTGACTGATAATACCTATTTTTTTAGAATTAAAGACGGTTGTGGAAACGTCATAACTCAATCTGCACAAATAGGTGTGGCGGCAGCTCCAACTGCAACCGCTAATAATATTTCAAGTCCAGCAACATTTTGTAATTTAGGTACAGGCACATTACAATTAGATATAGATACGGTGGGAGCAATTTCATATTTATGGACTGGTCCGGGAATCACTCCAGCTAATGAAACACTTAAAAGTCCTCTAGTAAATTATTCTGCTCTATTGGTTGGAAACAATAATTATACTTGTTCGGTAACTTTTGGTCCGCCATGCAGCAGTACTACAGTTTCAAACTTAACAGTCGTCATTACAGCTCTTCCTAATCTTTTGATCACAGATCCAGCAGCTGTCTGCTTTCCAAATACAGTAAATATTACGGCGCCTGAAATAACTGCTGGAAGTGAAGCAGGGATGACATATTCTTATTTTACAGATGCACAGGGGACGGATCCAATAGTTGATCCTACAATTATTGATGTTAGCGGTACTTATTATATAAAAGGTACTAACGCTACTTGTAGTAATATACAGCCTGTAACGGTTATTATTAATCCATTGCCTGTTGCGGGAATATCGTATACAAGTACACCATATTGTCAAACAGGTACAGCAATTGTAACTCAAACAGGTGTAACAGGAGGAACTTACAGTGGAGATACGGGTTTAATTATTGATGCTGCCACAGGAACAATAGATTTAGCTGGTTCGACTTTAGGAAGTCATATAGTTACTTATAGTTTTACAGATGGTACCTGTTCTAGTACAGACATTGCACAAATAGAAATAAATGAATTACCAACTTCAACAATTGCTTACTCAAGTGCCCCATATTGTAATAGAGGTACAGCCGTTGTAACTCAAACAGGTGAAGCAGGCGGCACTTACAGTGGAGATACTGGTTTAATTATTGACTCATCAACCGGAACAATAGATTTAGCACTTTCTTGATAATAAAGGTGTTTTTCTAAAAATGTTTAAAAGAAAATTTAAAGATGAGTTTGAGTTTTCAGAAAAATCTTTTTTTGGAAATAATGAAGAGGAAGAAGCAAAGCAGTATGATCGAATTGTTTACGTTGTACATACGCGAGAAGAATTACTAGGATTTCTTCAAGAAAATAAAACAACAAATGTATTAGTTTGTTTATTTAATAAACAGTTTTATCCAAGTTTGGCTTTTTTAGTAAATAACGTGGTTTTGTTTGATGAATCCAAAACGAGTCGGGAAATTTTCAAAGAGCTGCAAACTTTTTTTAAAAGCAAACTGGATTTTAAAAACGAAAGAATTTCCTTCTCGGGATCAAAATTATTACAGACAAAGGCAGATGATTATTTTAAAGCCATGTATTTTTTAATGTAATTAGTTTATTTTTTTTATATTTTTTTAGTGCACACATTTTGATTATGACTTGATTTAAAGTTGTGCATTTTATGCAGTATAAATATTGTTCTTTATCCTGCATTTTTTTTTTGCTATCCTGAAATTCTTTCTAACAAAGTTTTTTATTTGAAGTGTTATAATAAAAATTAAAACCCTTACATTGTTCTAAAAAATAAAAATCAGATAGAATGAAAAAAACAATGTCAATTTATCTTCCCATTACTTAATTATCTAAAAAAGCGGTTTTGATAAAAAGGAAGCGTATCGGAAAGATTAATTAGAAAAATATTTATTCTATTTTGATAAAGAAATTAGCTATTATGCGATTGTAGCTTGGAAGTTAAGTGTGAATAAAGATTTAACGATTAGTTTATCGAAACAGCTTTCGCCCAAAATAAAAGTTGAAAACAATAATTAACCGATAAAAAATGTTTTTGAAATGAGAAATAATCTTTTAATGCTATTTATTATAGGAGTATTTAATTTCTCTTTTTCACAGCAGCAAACAGAAAATTTTCCTGATGGAACTCCAATAGCTAACTGGTTTAAAGAACATCAAAAATTAAAGCTTGAAAATTTAGGAAAGCAATATGTAATTACAAATTTTGGAGTTAAAAACGATAGTACTTTACTTCAAACCAAAACTATACAAGCTGTTATCGATAAAGCATCGGAGAACGGAGGCGGCGTGATTGTGATTCCGCAAGGGGTGTTTTTAAGCGGTGCTTTATTTTTTAAACCAAAAACAGTTTTGCATTTGGCAAAAGACGCAGTTTTAAAAGGTTCTGATACTATCGCAGATTATCCAATAATGCCCTCGCGTATGGAAGGACAGAACTTAGATTATTTTCCTGCTTTGATTAATGCCTATGGTGTGGATTATTTTTCTATTTCTGGCGAAGGCACAATAAATGGAAACGGAAAAAAGTTTTGGGAAGCTTTTTGGAAAAGACGCAGTGAAAATCCAGATTGTACTAATCTTGAGGTTTCAAGGCCAAGATTGGTTTTTGTTTGGAACTCTAATAATGTACAGTTTCAAGGGGTAAAAATGGTCAATTCTGGTTTTTGGACGAATCATTTTTATAAATGTAAGAATGTAAAACTGCTCGGACTTCATGTTTTTTCACCGCACATTGGCATCAAAGCGCCAAGTACAGATGCCGTCGATCTCGATGTTTGCGAAAATGTTTTGATAAAAGACTGCTACATGTCTGTTAATGATGATGCAGTTGCTTTAAAAGGCGGTAAAGGACCTTATGCGGATCAAGATAAAAATAACGGACCAAACAAAAATATTATAATTGAAGACTGTACTTTTGGGTTTTGTCATTCGGCTTTGACAAATGGGAGTGAAGCGATTCATAACCGTAATGTTATATTTCGGAACAGTAAAATTGAAGGCGCTTCAAGATTGCTTTGGCTAAAAATGCGCCCAGACACTCCACAGCGGTATGAATACATTTTGGTTGAAAATATAAAAGGTGAAGCCGAAACTGGTTTGGCAATTTTTGCTTGGCGACAATTTTATGATTTAAAAGGTCGTGCAGATATTCCTTTGTCTTATGGCGATCATATTACTTTGAGAAACATTGATCTTAAGTGCAGTAATTTTTACGGAGTAGAAAAAGATCCCAATGTTCGCTTGACTAATTTTAAATTTGAAAATTTAAATATAGAAACTGTAAAAACTAAGTTTGATAAAAGCATTATCGACGGTGTTATTTTAAAAAATGTATACATCAATAAGATGTTGATCGAGTAAAATTTCCTTTTTTTGAGTAATTTTTCCACTTTTAAGGCATACAACACAGCGTTCTCTGCTATATTTTCATACATTTTTTTAGTAGAACAAAAGCTATGTACAAAGCTTCAAAAGGATTATGATTATTTTGTTTTGTAAATAAGTATTTGATTGCTAGTCTTTTGTGTTTGCTGCGTTTTTGCAAAATTATGAGGTCAATTTATTGTAAAGAAAATGAATGAAAAACTGCATTAAATTTAACAGCAATTTTGTTGTAACTATCACACAAACTTTTATTTTTGTGGCTTAATTTAACAATATATAAGCATGAAAGATTTATTAGTAAAAATCAACGCCGAAATTGACACATTTAAAGCAGAAGCTGAATCTTTAACTGAAAAAGGAATTAAAGCAGCAGGTCCAAGAGCACGTAAAGCGACTTTAGAAATTGAAAAACTTTTAAAAGAGTTCAGAAAAGTTTCTATCGAAGAATCAAAAAAATAATACAATTAAACCCCATCATCAGATGGGGTTTTTTTATGGTTTTTGTTTCGTTGAAAATTAAGAATTAAGATACTTAGATACTTTTTATTTCAGAAAAAAACTCTGAGCCTTTGTTCCACTGTCACTTTGCACCTCAAAAAAACTATATCCACTTCAATTTTGCAGCAAGCGTACATGCCTCAGCAGTATTGTTGACTTTCATTTTTTCCAGAATGTTTTGCCTATGGCGGCTTACAGTATTAATACTTATAAATAAAAGAGAAGCAATTTCTTTACTTTGTTTTCCTTTTTGGAGCATTTTTAAAATTTCTTTTTCCCTAGCCGAAAGAAAAGAGGTATTGCTAGTTATATTTTCCTCTACAATATTTCCGTTTGCTGTATTCATAATGGCTCCTTCATATTGAAGAGCTAGAGAAAAATCAAAATTATAAAGACAAAGAGCCAATTCTACATCTTCATATTGATTTGAAAAATAAAACATTTTGTGCACGAGAGACTTTCCAGACGTTTCATCATTCATTCTCAGTTTGCTAGTGATACAAAAATCCTTTCTTTCCTCAATAGAAACCGTTTTTATAAACTGAAAAAAATGGAGTTCCAAAAGATATTTTTGCAATACATCGTCAGAATTCAATTTGCCAAAAAGTTCATCTTCCCATATACTTTCTATTTCCTGGACTTGATCTTTCTTAAAAATTCCTAGTTCATCCGTAATTTTACCAGAATAGATATAACTTTTGTTATTATATAAATCGCTTAGCACCGCAATGCCGTTTTCTAAATTAGCAAAATTCTGCGCAATTTTTTGAAACGCTTTTAAATCTTTTGTAGGATGTAAGCTATCCGAGTTTTTTTGCTCCAAAAGCTGTTTGCTCAAATCATCTTTTATGCTTCTCATAAAAATGGTTATTTATCAGTATTGTCTTATGCTTTAACGGCTAATATATTTGTGTGATTATAGGACTGAAATATAGTAAAAAATGGTTTTTAAATTAATTATAAAATTCTTAGTCATTTTATTTGATTTATTGTCAAGTTGTTTTGCTTGAGTGTATTACTCAAAAAAAATGATAAAATCAGCATTAATTAGTAACACTGAATACATCTTAATCATGAAAAATCTTCTTCTTGTTATTTTTTTTATAAATATAATTTCTGTTCAAGGACAAAATCCGGTCATTAAAAGACTTGATGGAAGCACAATTTCTGCTGATAGTTTGACCGTTGCAATTGAAAACCTTATGGGTAAAGCCGATGTAAAAGGATTAGCTATTTCTGTTTTTAATGCTAAAAAACCTGTTTATATGAAAACTTTTGGTTTGAGTAATATCGAAACAAAAAAGAAATTAGAATTGCAGACAAATCTTTATGGAGCCTCTTTTAGTAAAGCTGTATTTGCTGTTTTGGTTATGAAATTGGTTGAAGAAGGCGTAATAACCTTAGACAAACCACTTCAGGATTATCTTCCAAAACCCATTTATGAATATGATTTTAAAGTATGGCATGAAGATTTTAAAGAATTAAAATCGTATCCTGAATACAAAAAGATAACGGCAAGAATGTGCCTAGATCATACATCGGGTTTGCCTAACTGGCGCTGGTTTGAAACAGATGAAAAGCTTAAAGTTAAGTTTGAACCTGGAAGCCGATACAGTTATTCGGGTGAAGGGCTTACATATCTTCAGGTAGTATTAGAGAAAATTACAGGAAAACCTTTGGAAGAACTGGCTCAGGATAAAATATTTAAACCGCTTGGGATGAATTATTCAAGCTACCGCTGGCAGGATAAATTTGAGAAAGATTTTGCCTACGGATATGATAACGATGGAAAGGTTCAGGAAAAAGATAAAGACAACGCGCCAAGAGGAGCGGGAACACTTGAAACTACGATAGAAGATTACAGTAAATTTATAACCGCTATTTTGAACAAAAAAATACTAAAAGACAAGTCGTACAAAGAAATGTTTAGTCCGCAGATTCGTATTCGCTCCAAAAATCAGTTTGGGCCAGGAGCATTAGAAGACGGGAATTGGAATGACAAAACGGAGCTTTCGTATGGACTGGGCTGGGGAATAGTAAAATCACCTTACGGATATGGAGCCTTTAAAGAAGGACAGGGTTCAGGTTTTCAGAATTATAGTATTGTTTTTCAGGATAAAGGAATTGCAATGCTGATAATGTCTAATAGCTATTCGACAGGGAAAATAATAAAATATTTGCTAGAAATAGGAATCAAAGATACTTACACACCCTGGGAGTGGGATCAATATATTCCGTATGATAAAAAGTAAGTTTCTAAGATACTAAGTTTCTAAGAAAAAAACTCAGAATCTCAGCATCTTAAATAGAATTTCTATCAATAAAATTAAAAGGAACTTTTACCTGACCTTTTTCTTTATTCAAAATCATTCGTGCGGCTGTTTCACCCATGATATTAAAGTCAGTTGACATTACTGTAATTCCTAATAGTTCTTTAAGAGGTGTATCATTATAAGAAATAACTCCAATTTCTTTTCCTAAAACATATTCTTCATCACGAATTTGTTTCATTAAATTAACTAAATCAGATTCTTCGATGGTGATAAATAAATCTCCTTTTTTAAGAATCATATCATCGTAAACTTCACTTAAAATTTCAAAATTGATATCATGTTCGACACAGAACTTTCTAAATCCATGTAAAATTCTTCTTGGATATGGATAAACAGCTTTGTCGGGATAAACTAAAATTAAGCGTTTGTATTTGGCTATTTTAGAAAGGCCTTCTTTTAAGGCATTGTAAATATCATTTTCAAAATCCTGATAAATCTTAATGACATCGTCGCTGGTTCCTAATTTAATATTATCCAGAACAACCAGCTTTTCTGTCGGAATATTTTTTATGGCATTCACCACTTCATCTGTAAAACTCAAATGCTTAAGTTCGTCAGTTTTAAAATGGGTTGTAATTACATAATAGTCGTAAGCGCCTTCAAACTTATCTAAAATGTTCAAAAATAAAGTTTCGTCACAATGATAAATTTGCAGGTCAACGTGTGCATTTGCTCCAAGAGTATTAATGAAAGAACTATAAGTCTTCATTTTATAAGAACTCAGTTTATTGGTCAGGAACAAAATATTGACTTTCGATTCTAGTTTTGTTCTTGTAATGTAGTATCCTTTTCCTCTAATCGAAGAAATAATTTTACGTTCCTTCAAAATATTATAAGCCTTTTCGACAGTGTCTCGAGACATATAAAATTCTTCACTAAAACTATTTATGGAGGGAATTTTTTGGTTGATTTTTAAATTTCCGTTGGCGATGTTTTGAAGAATAGAGTCAACAATCTGTTTGTATTTAGGTACTCTTGAATCTTCGTCTATTTTAATTAGTTTAATCATGATTATGTCTTGGAAATTTGTTTCATCTTTCGACGAAACCAATTTTGATTCTAACTTTCTTCCTCTTTTTTTAAGTGAAATAACTATAGTGGCTAAATTATTTTACTTTTTTAAAAAAGAGAATACAATAAGGCTTGTAATACTTTTTTTATAATTCTTAAATTTTGTCCTAAATGAGGATTCAATAATTACGAAATCGATTGCTAAAATAGCTATTTTAAATTTATTTACCCAATAATTACAGTGCCTTATTTCTAATAATCCTTAGTTTTAACAAAAAAACACAAGAACTATAAAGGATAGTACAGGACAGTTTTGTTTTTGACATTCTATTATTTTACAAAACCAAATTACTATCAAACAAACCTTAAACCAAAAATTATTAAATGGAATCATTATTAGGAATCATTTTTCATTCTATCGGAGGATTTTCTTCAGGTAGTTTTTATATGCCTTTTAAAAGAGTAAAGGACTGGGCTTGGGAAAGCTATTGGCTGGTAGGAGGATTTTTCTCTTGGCTGATCGTTCCGCCAATTGCAGCTTACTTAACGATTCCAAATTTTGCTGAAATCATTGCAGAAGCTTCTCCATCAATAAAAGCCTTTACTTATTCAATGGGATTAATCTGGGGAATTGGCGGGTTGACTTATGGTTTGGGAGTTCGTTACTTGGGAATGTCTTTAGGAAATTCAATTACTTTAGGTTTCTGCTCCGCATTTGGAGCTTTAGTACCTTCAATTTATTATGATTTTGTTCCAACAGAAGGTAAGATTTCATTTTCTCACATGCTTTCTAATACTGGCGGACAGATCGTTTTATTAGGAGTGGTGGTATATCTTATAGGAATTGCTATTTCTGGAAAAGCGGGAATGCTTAAAGAGAAAGATTTTGCGACAGGACATGAGGATAAAGACAAAGATTTCAATTTGGTAAAAGGACTGATTGTTGCTGTGATTTCAGGAATTTTAAGCTCATTTTTTAATTACGGAATCGAAGCAGGAAAATCAATGGCAGAGCAAGCGGTAATAACTGGCTCTAATCCTTTATTTCAAAATAATGTGACTTATGTTGTTTTGCTTTGGGGCGGATTAACAACCAACTTTATCTGGTGTCTTTATTTGAATTTTAAAAACAAATCAATAAAAAATTACACAGATAAATCTACCCCAATCACTAAAAATGTTTTGTTTTCTGCTCTTGCCGGAACCATGTGGTTTTTACAATTTTTCTTTTACGGAATGGGAGAGAGCAAACTCGGAAATGGTGCCAGCTCTTGGATTCTGCACATGGCGACCATTATTTTAACAGCAAACTTTTGGGGATTTTATTTGAAAGAATGGAAAGGTGTTTCTAAAAAAACATTAAGTACTTTTTTCTGGGGCATTGGGCTTATTATGCTTGCAATCGTTTTGGTAGGAATTGGTAACTCATTATAAATAAATACAAGAAATAATACAAATAGTATATGTCGAATACAAACACAATTAATATGAATTTTAAGCATGTAAGCTACCTTTGGGATGAAGCTAAGGCAGCAGCATTAGCAGGAGATGAAGTGGCGCTTTTTATTTATCGTTCTAACTTGTTAGGAGCTGATTTAAGATTGACCAACTACGGAGGTGGAAACACTTCTGTAAAAATTACAGATAAAGATCCTTTAACAGGAGAATCTTCTGAAGTAATGTGGATTAAAGGTTCTGGTGGAGATATTGGAACATTAACAAAATCAGGTTGTGCGGCTTTGTATTTAGACAGACTTCGTAATCTGGAAAATGTGTACAAAGGAATCGAGTTTGAAGATGAAATGGTAGAGTTATTCAACCACTGTATTTTCGATTTAGCTTCAAAAGCACCTTCTATCGATACACCTTTGCACGGTTTTCTTCCGTTCAAACATATCGATCACTTACATCCAGACGCGGCAATTGCTATTGCTGCAGCGAAAGATGGAAAGAAGATAACAGAAGAATTATTTAACGGAGAAATTGGCTGGGTATGCTGGCAGCGTCCAGGATTTGATCTTGGTCTTCAGTTGAGAGCTTGTTTAGAAGAAGCAGCAAAAAACGGTAAAAAACTACGCGGAATCATGTTAGGTTCTCATGGTTTATTTACTTGGGGAGATACTGCGTTTGATAGTTATATTAATACGCTGGAAGTAATAGAGAAATGTGCTTCGTATTTAGAGAATAATTACGGAAAAAAACGTCCTGTTTTTGGAGGTCAGAAAATTGAAAGCCTTCCTGAAACAGATCGTAAATTAAAAGCAGCAAAAGTTGCTCCAATTTTAAGAGGTTTCTGTTCGTCAGAGCGCCAGATGATTGGACATTATACAGATGATGCAAGAGTTTTGGAATTTATTAATTCTAATGATCTTTCAAAATTAGCTCCATTAGGAACATCTTGTCCAGATCACTTTTTGAGAACTAAAATTAGTCCATTGGTTTTAGAATTAGATCCAAACGAAGACTTATCGGACGTTGATGCGATCAAAGCAAAATTAACACCTGCTTTTGAAGCTTACCGTGCCATGTACAAAGACTATTACAATGCCTGTAAAAAATCAAACTCGCCGGCAATGCGTGATCCAAACCCAGTTGTGATTTTATATCCTGGAGTTGGTATGTTCACTTTTGCAAAAGATAAAACAATGGCGCGTTTGGCATCTGAATATTACATCAATGCAGTAAACGTAATGAAAGGTGCTGAAGCAGTTTCAGAATATACATCTTTACCGCACCAAGAAGCTTTCGATATCGAATATTGGTTATTGGAAGAAGCTAAATTACAGCGTATGCCAAAACCAAAAGCACTATCTGGAAGAGTAGCTTTGATTACAGGTTCAGCAGGCGGAATTGGTAAAGCTATCGCTAAAAAATTCGCTCAGGAAGGTGCTTGTGTGGTAATTAATGATATTAACGAAGAGCGCTTACAAGGCGCAGCGGCTGAGTTTATTAAAGCATTTGGAAAAGATGCTGTTTCTAGTACTTTGTTAAATGTTACTGATGAAGTAAGCACAGAAAAAGCATTAGACGAAGCTTCTTTAGCTTTTGGAGGTGTTGACATCGTAGTAAACAACGCTGGAATCAGTATCTCTAAATCTATTGCAGAACACACTTTAGAAGAATGGGACAGATTATACGATATTTTGGTAAAAGGACAATTCATTGTTTCTAAAGCCGGAATCGAAGTAATGCGCAAGCAAGGTTTTGGAGGAGATATTGTTAATATCGTTTCTAAAAATGCTGTAGTTGCAGGTCCGAATAATCCAGGTTATGGTTCGGCTAAAGCAGCGCAGGCGCATCTAACACGCTTAATGGCTGCGGAATTAGGAGCAGACAAAATTCGTGTGAATACAGTAAATCCTGATGCCGTAATTTCAGACTCTAATATTTGGTCTGGCGGATGGGCAGAAGGTCGTGCAAAAGCATATGGAGTAACAGTTGAAGAACTGCCAGCTTACTATGCGAAACGTACGTTATTAAATGAAATCATATTGCCTGATGATATTGCGAATGCTTGTTATGCTTTTGTTGGAGGTTTACTTGGTAAATCTACAGGAAACGCATTAAACGTAGACGGCGGCGTAGCAATGGGCTTTTATAGATAAAGATTGTTTAGGTTTTTTATATAAGTTTGTTTAAGCAAAAGTGGTTTTTTGTGGTCTAACGTTCGAATCTTTCGAACGTTAGATTTTTTTAGACACATCGCTTTTAAACTTATAAAAAACAAAAAAAGTGAAGTAAAAACCAGAGTTTAAATTATTATAAATTTATAAGTTGAAGTATTTAAACGCATGGAACTCATAAAACGCAGATGAAACGGATTCGCTATCGCGAAGACACAGATAAAACGGATTTTTTTGTTTCACGCAGATTTAGATAGATTTAAGCAGATTATTAATTTTATTTTAATTAGTATATAATTCAAGATAAATCTGCGTCAAATCAGGAAAAAAAAATCTGTGTAGATCAGCGTTTTCGCGATAGCGAATCCGTCTAATCCGCGTGTGAATTGGGAACTGTGTGTTAAAAAGTATACTAAAAGTATAAAATTATATATCTTGTAAACTCTATTAAAATATCAAATTACTATGTTAATCTCATCAAACCACATTGAATCTCATAACGAAGATTTATTAAAAAAACACCAAAACAAATTAGTTTTTACAGCATCAGAAATAAATGATACAGAAGCGATTATCCAGAAATTAATCGATTTTCAAATTGCAATTCCATCTTGGGCTTTAGGAACAGGAGGAACTAGATTTGGGCGTTTTGCCGGCGGCGGAGAACCTCGTTCTATCGAAGAAAAAATCGAAGATGTTGGTTTACTTCATAAATTAAACAACGCTTCTGGAGCCATTTCACTTCATATTCCGTGGGATATCCCAACCAACTACAATTCAATTAAAGCACTTGCAGTACAACACGGATTAAAATTCGATGCTATGAACTCGAATACTTTTCAAGATCAGGCAGATGCTTCAAATTCATATAAGTACGGTTCTTTACAAAACGTAAATAAAGCAGTTCGCAAACAGGCAATTGCTCACAATATAGAAGTTATCCAGCACGGAATCGAATTAGGATCTGAGTCGCTTACTATTTGGTTAGCAGACGGTTCTAATTTCCCAGGACAATTAAACTTCAGAAAAGCATACCAAAATACATTAGAAAGTTTAGAGGAAATCTACGATGCATTACCTTCAAACTGGAAATTATTTTTAGAATACAAATGCGCAGAGCCTAACTTTTATTCTACGACTGTAGCAGATTGGGGGCAGTCTTATTCGTATGTTAAAAAGTTAGGCGACAAAGCGCAGACTTTAGTCGATTTGGGTCACCATCTTCCAAACGCTAATATCGAGCAGATTGTTTCTTTATTATTGATGGAAAACAAATTAGGCGGATTCCACTTTAATGATTCAAAATATGGCGATGACGATTTAACTGCCGGAGCATTAAAACCATATCAATTATTCTTGATTTTTAATGAATTAGTTGAAGGAATGGATGCTAGAGGAATGAATCACGCCAAAGATTTAGGCTGGATGATCGACGCTTCTCACAACATCAAAGATCCGTTAGAAGATTTATTACAATCTGTAGAAGCGATTATGATTGCTTACGCTCAGGCACTTTCTGTAGATAGAAAAGCATTAGAGCAGGCACAAGAAGAAAATGACGTGGTAAAAGCACAAGAAATTCTTCAAAATGCATTCCGCACAGATGTTCGCGCATTAGTTGCCGAAGCTCGTCTTCGTTCTGGCGCAGCTTTAAATCCAGTAGCATTATATCGTTCACTTCAGGTTAGAGAAAACCTAATTGGCGAAAGAGGTTTAAAAACATTGGCAACTGGATTATAATTATAAATTATTAATTGTTAATTATAAATTGACAATTGATAATTAACAATTTACAATTAAAAAAATGAATGTAGTTGCGATTTTTGATATTGGTAAAACAAACAAAAAGGTTTTTTTATTTAACGAAAATTATAAAATTGTCTGGGAGAAATCAGTAAATCTGGAAGAAACCACAGACGAAGATGGATTTCCGTGTGAAGATATCGAAGTACTTAAAAATTGGATTTTAGACCGATTATCTGAAATAAAAGAGCTGACAGAATATGTTTTGAAAGCGATCAATTTCAGTACTTACGGAGCTAGTTTTGTGTATATTGACGAAAAAGGAAAAGTTTTAACTCCTCTGTATAATTATCTTAAAGATTATCCAGAGGAATTAAAAACTCAATTCTATGAAAAATATAAAGGAGAGAAAAAGTTTGCTGTAAAAACGGCTTCTCCAGTTTTGGGCAGTTTAAATTCGGGAATGCAGATTTACCGATTGAAAGAAGAAAAGCCCGAAATATTTGAAAAAATAAAATACTGTCTGCACCTGCCGCAGTTTTTGAGTTTTCTTTTAACCAATGAAGCATATGCCGATATTACCAGTATTGGCTGTCATACCAATTTGTGGAATTTTAAAAAAATGAAATACCACAAATGGCTGAAACAAGAAAATATAGCATCTAAAATTCCGCCAATTCATTACGGTAAAGATGTGATTATGAATAGTGATAATCTTGCTGTTGGTGTTGGTCTTCATGATAGTTCATCCGCAATTATTCCGTACACGATCAATTTTACAGAACCGTTTGTTTTATTGTCAACAGGAACTTGGAGTATTTCTTTAAATCCGTTCAACAATAAGCCTTTGACTTTTGACGAATTGCAAAATGACTGTCTTTGTTATATGCAGTACACCGAAAAGCCTGTAAAAGCGGCGCGTTTATTTGCTGGAAACGAACATGAAGTACAGACCAAACGTTTGGCACAGCATTTTAATGTACCTGTTGATACGTACAAAGAAGTTTACTTTGATAAGAAAATCGTAGCCAATTTACGCTCGCTCAATTTTCAAATTATCTATCCTAAAAAGTACGATTTTGATATTTTAAAAGAATGTCCTTTTCAAAAAAGAGATCTTTCTTACTATAAAGATTACGAAACGGCTTATCATCAATTAATGCTGGATTTGGTAGAACAGCAGGTTTTTTCTACCAATTTAGTTATTCATAACAGCCCGGTAAAAAAGATTTTTGTAGACGGAGGTTTCAGCAAAAATTCTATTTATATGAATTTGTTAGCAGAAGCTTTTCCAGATGTAGAAGTCTATGCGGCTTCGATGGCGCAGGCAAGTGCATTGGGCGCGGCATTGGCTATTCATCAAAACTGGAATCCAAAACCAATTCAGAACGATTTAATTGACTTGAAATTCTATAAACATTAGGTAAAAACGGTCTGTATGTTGTAAATTTGCTGAGAAACGTATTTTTTACATTTTTACAGTATACGCCTAATGAACAACACACTAAATACTACAACATGAAAATTGGACTTTTTATACCTTGTTATGTCGACCAATTTTATCCAAAAGTAGGAATTGCAACCTACGAATTACTTCAAAAATTAGGCTGTGACGTCGAGTTTCCAATGGGGCAGACCTGCTGCGGACAGCCAATGGCAAACAGCGGTTATGCACATTTAACAAAAGGATGTGACGCTAATTTTATTGCCAATTTTTCTGGGTTTGATTATATCGTCTGTCCTTCTGGAAGTTGTGTTTTGCATGTAAAAGACCATTTGCACGACGAAAACCAAGAAGATAAAGCAGCCGCAATTCGAAATACGGTGTACGAACTAACAGAATTTATAACCGACATTTTAAAAATCGACCATATCGACGGAAGATTTCCTTATAAAGTTGGAATGCACGTAAGCTGTCACGGTCAGCGTGGATTAAAGCTTTCGCAGATGTCTGAATTAAACGCGCCATTTTTCTCTAAACCAGAACAATTATTGCATAATATTGAAGGTCTCGATTTGGTTGCTTTAACTAGAAAAGACGAATGCTGTGGCTTTGGAGGTACATTTTGTGTTACTGAAGAAGCGGTTTCTGTGAAAATGGGACAAGATCGTATTAAAGATCACGAAAGCCATGATGTGGATTATATCACTGGAGGCGATATGTCTTGCTTAATGCATTTAGAAGGTATTTTAAAAAGACAAAAAAGCAAGATCAAAACGATTCATATTGCTGAAATATTAAATTCACTCGAAAATTAAAATAAATGTTGAGTGTGTTTTTTAACCGCAAAGTTCGCAAAGAAAAAATACGCAAAGCACGCTAAGATTAAAAATTAGCTTTGCGAACGTTACGTAAAAACCTTGCGAACTTTGCGGTTAAATAAAGCAAACCAATAATAAAGATTTCAAAATTGACTTTTAAATAATTAAAAATGTCATCAGAAAAAATAATACCGCACAGCGAAGCCGCAACCAAATTCAACAAGGATGTAGAGCGTGTCAATTGGCATGATGAAACACTTTGGTTTGTGCGTGCGAAACGTGATAAATCTGCTCATCAAATTGCCGATTGGGAACTGCTTCGTGAAACAGCATCCAAAATCAAAAATAATGTGCTTTCCAATATTCATGACTATTTAGTTGAATTTGAAGCGAATGCTCAACGAAACGGAATAATTGTGCATTGGGCAGCAGATGCCAAAGAGCATAACGAAATAGTGCATTCGATCATGGCAAAACATGATGTAAAGCAAATGGTGAAATCCAAATCGATGCTTACAGAAGAATGCCATTTAAATGATTATTTAGCCGAAAAAGGAATTGAAGTCATCGATTCTGATTTAGGAGAATATATTGTACAGCTTAGAAAAGAACCGCCAAGTCATATTGTACTTCCAGCGATTCACTTAAAGAAAGAAGATGTAAGCGAAACTTTTCACGAACATTTAGGTACAGAAAAAGGAAATTTCAATCCGCAGTACTTAACAGAATCGGCGCGTCATAGTTTAAGAAATACTTTTTTGACTAGAAAAGTAGCTTTGACCGGAGTAAATTTTGCCGTTGCAGAAACTGGAGAATTTGTAGTTTGTACGAATGAAGGAAATGCCGATATGGGTGCGCATCTTGCAGACGTCCACATCGCGTGTATGGGATTTGAAAAGCTGATTCCGAAAAGAGAACATTTAGGTGTTTTTCTAAGATTATTGGCTAGAAGTGCCACTGGTCAGCCTATAACAACTTTTTCAAGTCATTTCAAAAAACCAAGAGACGGTCAGGAAATGCACATTGTAATTGTAGATAACGGCAGAAGCAAGCAGTTAGGCAGAGAAGATTTTAGAAATTCTTTGAAATGTATTCGCTGTGGCGCTTGTATGAATACCTGCCCAGTTTACAGACGAAGCGGCGGACATAGTTATCACAATGCAGTTGCAGGTCCAATTGGTTCTATTTTAGCGCCGAATTTAGATATGAGCAAAAATGCCGATTTGCCATTTGCAAGTACGCTTTGCGGCTCTTGTACAAACGTTTGTCCTGTTAAGATTGATATTCACGATCAATTGTACAAATGGCGTCAGGTTTTGGTAAAAGACGGTTATACGCCAACAGCAAAAACCGTTGCTATGAAAACGATGGCAAAAGTTTTGGCCAATCCGACAATCTTTAATATTGCTGGAAAATCAGGCCGATTTGTAATGAAAAATATTCCTGGAATGGTCAATAATAAGATGAATAAATGGTACGATCAACGCGAAATGCCAGACGTTCCAGAAGAATCGTTTAGAGAATGGTACAAGAAAAATTCAAGAGAATCTAAAGATAAAAAGAATGAGTAGTAAAGCAGAAATTTTAAATAGAATAAAACTGAATCAGCCGGATTTGGTTGCTGATCTGCCAGATTTAAGTCTTTTAGGTTCAGAACAATTTAATGTGCTGGAAACGTATAAAACGGTTTTAAAGGGAATTGGTGGCGACCCAGTTGAAGTTGCTGATTATAATGAAATCATCAATTACATCAAATCGAATTATAACTTAGAAAAAAGGCTCATTACAACGCTTCCAGAACTTTCTGAAATTGCTTCTTTAGACTGGAAAACGGTCGATCCGCATTCACTGCAGAATGTTGAATTAACAGTTATAAAAGCACATTTTGGCGTAGCAGAAAACAGCGGACTTTGGGTAACAGATGATATTTTAGGACAACGCGTGGCACCTTTTATTGCGCAGTATTTAGCAATTGTGGTTCACAAAAAAGACATTTTACCAACTATGCAGCAAGCGTATAATAGAATTGGAAACATGGAATACGGTTTCGGAACTTTTATCGCAGGTCCGTCAAAAACCGCAGATATCGAGCAGTCTTTGGTTCTAGGTGCTCATGGAGCCAGAGGATTGATTGTGTTTTTATTGGATTAAAATAAATATAGAGATAAAGAAAAAGCGAGGCATGTACCTCGCTTTTTTTATGTTTGAAAAAGTTTATATTATACTGTTTGATCGTCAATTACTGCGTCTGGAGCATTTGATTTTACAGATGCAATTCCATTATCTCTTGCAGAAGTACTTTCATACATTTCGCTAGAACCAATTATCTGTCCGTTTCCAGCTTTTAATGTAAAATACGGTTTACCACTTTTCGATTCTTCTTTGTTGTAACGAGAATCATCCTGCGAGTTTGTTTTTACAGATTCGATTCCGTTTTCAGCACCTGCTTTTGTAGAGTAACCTTCGCTGCTCAAAATTGTCTGGCCATTTCCAGCTTTCAAATTAAATTGAAATTCACCGTTGGTTCTTTTAGTAATTACAAATTTTCCCATGTAGTTTTTTATTAAAGTTAGGTAATATTTTATTTTTGATAAATATAAAAATACAAAACTTAGTCCTATAAATCATACAATCATTTTAAAAAATGATTACCTAAACAATAAAAAAGGTATCGTAAAAATTGAAATTAAATCCCTAAGCGAAAATCAGATACACTTTTTTCTTCCAAGTTAATTTGATCAAATGTGCTTTGAGTTCCTTTATCTACAGGGCACTGTGTACTAATTCCAGCCCAGATTTCTTTTGGATAATTATTTTTATACAATCGAACCATCTGCCAGTTTTTCTTATCAAGAGAATAATAGCTGGCAACCGTTTTGGTATCCGAAGAAATTTTCATGTAAATAGACGGCTGTTTTACAACATCATGATTATTGTCATCAGAAGTACCCATTGTGCGTACCGTTACAACTCTGTGATTTCCTCTTTCGTCTTGTTCAAAACAAAATTTTTGGTAGAAACTATCATTTACATAAATGTATAAAACACCAGCATTATATAATCCTTTTTCGGTAAATTCTGGAGTTACTTTTGCTGTAAGTGTAAAAGGTTTCGTGTTATCGACTTTAGACAAAAGCATTGGAGCAGTGTTATTGGATAATTTTCCATCAGGATCTGAAAAATAATCTGATTTTTCGCCTGCTTTAAATATAATTTTTTCGTCTTTTTCAGTTTTAATTAAAGTATCTGCACCGTTAACTGCTTTTGTAAAGTGTATGGCAGATAATTTAATATCACAAGGTGAACCATTTACAAATGCTGAATCTTTTTTGGTTTCTTCTGCAGTTGTGGCTTTTGTAGTTTCATTTTTAGAATTACAGCTTAGAAATATAGAAAGGCTTGAAATAATGAATGTCTTGTAAAAAAATGTTTTCATAATGGTCTTTTTTGGGATATTAAATGATATTTTTAGTTTTCCAAAATTAAAATTGCTTTTCAAGAAGGGCAATACGTAAAATTAACCATTTCCTCTTTTAAATGCCACAGAAGCTTTCAATCGAAAACCAATTAATGACTACATTTTTAGAACAAAAATTTGATATTGGAGAATCAAATGATATTGAAATGTACAAACAATTTGTGAGCAATTATGTAAAGATCGAACAATGTGTGGCAGTTCTATCCGATTATCAGTCAGATTGCAGTTATATTTATGCGGGAAGTTTCGGTGCAGTATTCGGACTTCCAGATGCAAATTCGGTAATTGATTCGGCTTTTGAAGAATGTATTTTTACCAAAATAAATCCAGATGATTTAGTCGAACGTCATGTTTTAGAACTCAACTTTTATCAGTTTTTAAAAGGAATTCCACAAGAAGAATATAGTAATTACAGTACTTTCAGTCGTTTAAAAATGAGAGATTCTGTAGAAAAATGTTCGTATATCAATCATCGCACTATTTATCTCAAAACATTCAGCAACGGCAGTATTTCTTTGGCGCTATGTTTATATTTACCTTCAACAGATCTACAGCCCCGAAAAGGAATCGATGGAAAAATTATCAATATACAAACGGGCGAAGTAATAGAATCTGAGAAGTATAAAAATCAGGTTGAAAATATTCTTTCAAAAAGAGAAATAGAAGTTTTAACCAGCGTTGCAAAAGGAAACAAAAGCGAGCAAATCGCTTCAGAAATGCATATCTCGGTATATACAGTTCGTCGTCACAGGCAGAATATCATTGAAAAACTAAAAGTAACCAATACGGCAGAGGCAGTGCAGACGGCTTTTGTTATGGGAATTATTTCGCTTTAAATTTTTAATTTGTATTTTTATAATCACTTGTTCAAAAGACGTCGACGTAAATTTTGTTGGCGAATATTTATATGAAAGAAATCAGCGAAATACTAAAAGCATATTCTCGAGCAAAATCCGAAGGAAAAAAAACAGCCCTGGCTACTGTAGTTAAAGTCGAAGGATCTTCATACAGGCAGGCAGGCGCACGAATGTTAGTTACAGAAGATGGTTTGCTGACCGGCGCAATAAGCGGCGGATGCCTGGAAGGAGATGCTTTACGAAAAGCACTTCTCTCGATTAATCAAAAACAAAATAAACTAGTCACTTATAACACAAGTAATGAAAATGATGCCGAAGTTGGTCTACAGCTTGGTTGTAACGGAATAGTACATATTCTTTTTGAATACATTGACGATGAGGTTCAGAATAATTCAATTCAGCTTTTACAACAATTAGAATTAGAAAGGAAAGAAGCTGTTATTGTTACTGTTTTTTCTTTGAAAAGAAATGCTTCTCAGATTGGAACCACATTATTTTTCAGAAAAGACAGTCCTATTTTAAATCATAATGATGAAGTTTTGAGTTTAATTTCGGATGTAAAAGAAGTTATTAAAACCAAAACCTCTGTAGTTAAAAAACTTCAGGGAAAAAATGATGATGAAGCTTTAATTGAATATATAAAACCTCCAATTTCTCTAGTTATTGCAGGCGCAGGAAATGATGTACAGCCGTTAGTAGAAATGGTTTCGATTCTAGGATGGAAAATTACCGTTGCGGAAGGTCGTGCCACTCATGCCGTACAAAAACGTTTTCCAAAAGCAGATCAAGTTTTTGTTACAAAGCCCGAACAATTTTTAGAGCATATTAGTATTGACGATCAAACGTATTTCGTTTTAATGACGCATAATTACAAATATGATCTCGGAATTCTAAAATTATTACTAGAAACAGACTGCAAGTATATTGGAATCTTAGGTCCAAAATCAAAGTTGAACCGAATGCTGGATGATCTCGAAAAAGAAGGTGTTTTTCTAAATGAAGAACAGCTCAATAGAATTTACAGTCCAATCGGACTAGATATTGGTTCTGAAACAGCAGAAGAAATTGCGCTTTCTATTGTCTCTGAAATTAAAGCGTTTTCTACCGAAAGACAAGGAGCTTCTTTAAAATATAAGTCAGGTAAAATTCATGATGAAATTCATTATGGAAAATAAATTCCAAAATAAAATAGGCATTGTAATTTTGGCTGCAGGGAGTTCTTCCAGATTAGGACGGCCAAAGCAATTATTGCAGTACAAAGAGACAACGCTTTTAAATAATACAATTTTAGAAGCTTCTAAAGTTCAAAATTCGTTTGTGGTTGTGGTAACAGGCGCAAATAGTGAAAGTGTTTTAAAAGAGCTTAATTCTGCTGAAATAACTACTTGCTTCAATCTAGATTGGGAAACAGGAATGTCGTCTTCAATTGTAAAAGGTTTAAACGAGATACTGCTTTTAAATCCCGATTGTGAGCAATGTATTTTTGCAGTCTGTGATCAGCCTTTTGTAACGACTTCAATATTTGAAAACCTTATAAACGAATATGTTAAAACAGGAAAAGCAATTGTTGCTTCTGCCTATTCCAAAACTTTAGGAACGCCAGTCTTATTCCATAAAAAATACTTTCCTGAATTATTGGAATTGAAAGGACAGGAAGGCGCAAAAAAACTCATTAAAAAGTATGCTGAAGATACGGCTTCCATTATCTTCGAAAAAGGAAATATTGATATTGATACCGAAGAGGATTATGATGAGTTGATTTGTTGATTTAGGTTCAAAGATGCAAAGTTTTTTTCTTATATTTTCGAGTAAAGTTCACGAACCAAAAAAAGCACACGATCAATAACAATATCGATTTCTTCTTCGGTAGTAAATCTTCCCAAACTAAACCGAATCGAACTCAAAGCTTCTTCATCCGGTAATCCCATTGCTTTTAAAACATGAGAAGGCTCAGAAGTTACTGCCGAACAAGAAGCTCCGTTTGAAACCGAAATTGTGCCTAAAGCCATAATAAGTTGTTCTGAATTGACACCTGGAAAACATAAATTTGAAGTATTACAAATGCGATTTTGAGTGTTTCCGTTTACAAAAGAGCCTTCAAATTGAAGTAATCCTGATTCTAATTTATTACGTAATAATTCAATTCTATATTGATCTTCTTTTAATTCATTTACAGCTATTTCACACGCTTTACCTAAACCAATAATTCCAGGGACATTTAGCGTCCCACTTCGTAATTTACGCTGCTGGCCGCCTCCAAGTATCTGTGAAGTTAATTTTAGTTTGGCTTTCGCCGAAATATATAGCGCACCAACTCCTTTTGGACCATAAAACTTATGCGCTGATAATGCTAAAAGATGAATCCCCAAAGATTTAACATCAATCTGGATTTTCCCGATGGCCTGAGTAGCATCACAAAAAAACAGCACATTTTTAGCTTTTAGAATCTTAGAAATTTCAGTTATATCTTGTGTGACACCTGTTTCATTATTAGAAAACATGCCAATGAAAACCAGTGTTTTATCGGTTAGTATTTCTTCTAAAAGTTTAATATCTAAAATGCCGTCAGAACTAGTTGGTAAATACGTTACTGTAAAACCTATATTTTCCATAAAAGCACAAGTTTCAAGTACGGCTTTGTGTTCAGTAGCAATTGTAACAATGTGTTTTCGATCCTGATCGGCTAGACCTTTTATCGCTAAATTAATTGCTTCTGTTGCTCCAGAAGTAAAAATGATTTCTTCTGCATCTGCATTAATTAAATCTGCTGTCTGCCATGCAGCATTTTCAACGGCTTCTTTAACGGTTAATCCCGCAATATGCTGACTAGTCGAGTTGGCATATAAATCTGTAAAATAAGGAAGCATAGCTTTTAGAACTCGGTCATCAACTCGAGTTGTAGCATTATTATCCAGATAAATATTTTGGTTTTGAAACATAATTTTGACTTATTCTCGTAAAAATACAATTTTGAAAATTCCTAAAATTAAAAAAATGTATAAATCTATGTGTCTGTTTTTTAACGCAGAGTCCACAAAGGTTTAATAAGTAGAGAGATTTATAAAAATACAAAGTTCACAAAGCTGGGATTGATGAAGCTTTGAGGGCTTAGCGTTTTTTTTAAATAATCTATATCAAAAAAACTTAATGTTCTTGCGGTTAAATTTATGAGAAACTGTAATTATTCTAAATAAGCGCAATGTTTGAATTTTATAACTTTTTGTGAATTAAGATTGTTAAATTTGTTAGAATACCTAAAGTGATTTTGCTAATTTAAAGATAGACTGAATGGCTTCAAAAAAAACAAATCCGAATAAAGTAAGTGTGGAAGACTCCAATTCCCGCCGAGACTTTATAAAAAAATCAGGACTTTTTACCGCTCTCGCCTTGACACCGCCTTCATTGGTAATGGCATCCGAGAATAAATGGGACGAAAAAATAGCGGAATATTTGGAGACAGTACCGCTTTCTATCGAAGTAAATGGCAAAAAACACAATCTTAACATCGAACCAAGAACCACTTTACTAGATTTGTTAAGAGAACAATTGCAGCTTACTGGAACCAAAAAAGGATGCGATCACGGACAATGCGGTGCATGTACGGTTCACGTAAATGGAACCCGAATTTTGTCGTGTTTATCTTTGGCTTCGATGCAGCAAAATGCACAGGTTACTACAATCGAAGGTCTTTCAAAAGGAAAAAAACTACATCCTATGCAGGAAGCTTTTATCAAAAATGATGGTTTTCAATGCGGTTACTGCACGCCAGGACAAATTATGTCTGGAATTGCGTGCATCAAAGAAGGCCATGCTAACAGCAGGGAGGAAATCAGAGAATATATGAGCGGTAATATCTGCAGATGTGGTGCTTATCACAATATTGTTGATGCTATAACTGAAGTGAAGGAAGGAGGAAAGGAGATATGAAAAATTTTCAGATCATAAGAGCATTGTCAGCAGCATCTGCTGTTTCAAACATCAAGAAAGAAAAAGAGGCGATGTTTATTGCCGGCGGTACGAACTTGGTTGATTTAATGAAAAAGAATGTAGTGGCTCCAGATAAACTGGTAGATATTACAGCTTTAGATTTAAAACAGATTGAATTTTTAAAAGGAAAAGTTTCCATAGGAGCATTAGCCAAAAACAGTCAGGTTGCGGAAGATGCATCCATTAAAGAAAAACATCCTTTGTTGGCTCAGGCTTTGGCAGCAGGAGCTTCACAACAAATAAGACATATGGCAACAGTAGGCGGTAATATGTTACAGCGTACTCGCTGTTCGTATTTTTACAATACGGACATGCCTTGTAATAAACGTGTTCCTAAAAGCGGCTGCGGCGCTATTGGCGGTGTAAATAGAATGCACGCAATTTTTGGAGCTTCAGAAAGCTGCATTGCCGTTCATCCAAGCGATATGTGCGTGGCGATGGCTGCATTAGACGCTAATGTTTTGGTAGAAGGTCCAAAAGGAAAAAGACAAATTAAATTCACAGATTTTCATCGCCTGCCGGGAAATACGCCAGAAAAAGACAATACTTTGGAAGATAAAGAATTGATTACTTCAATCGAAATTCCAGATAATAATTTCACTAAAAATGTACATTATCTAAAAGTACGTGACCGAAGCAGTTATGCATTTGCATTAGTTTCTGTTGCTGTGGCTTTAGATCTTAAAAATGATAAAATTAATGATGTCAGACTTGCTATGGGCGGTGTGGCACATAAACCGTGGCGATTAACTGAGGCAGAAGAATTTCTGAAAGGGAAAACAATTTCAGAAGGGATTTTTAAACAGGCAGCAGATTTAGCAATGAGAGGCGCCAGAGGTTACGGTGATAATGATTTTAAATTAACACTAGGAGCCAATGCCATAACAGAAGCACTTACAATAGCAGCATCAAAATAATTAGATTATGAGCAAGACAAGTAATATTAATAGAGTTGACGGATTTGCTAAAGTAACAGGTTCTGCAACATATTCTGCCGAATATAAAACGCCTGGTGTTGTATATGCGTGTTTGGTTGGAAGTACGATCGCAAAAGGAAGAATCAAAACCATTGATACTAAAAAAGCAGAGTGGGCGCCTGGAGTTTTGGCAGTTATCACACATTTAAATGTGGATAAACCTGTTGGCTATCAAAAGGCGAAAGACAAACATAATTTCGGTCAGCCGCTTCAGATTTTTAAAGATGATTCGGTTTTGTACTACGATCAGCCGATTGCATTGGTTATTGCCGATACTTTCGAGCGTATGCAGTATGCAGCAAGTTTAATTAAAGCCGATTATCTCAAAGAAGAACATTCGACCGAACTTAAAAAAGCTGCCGACAAAGAGAAAAAAGTTGAAACCGATAAAGGAAATGACTACCATCGAGGTGAACATGACGGATATAAAAATGGAGAGGTTGTTTTCGAAGCAGAATATACCATTCCAACCGAAGTTCATAACCCGATGGAACTGGCAAATATCATCGCAAAATGGGATGGAAATAAACCTATTTTATATACCAAAAGTCAAGGTGTTGAAGGAACTCGTAAAAGTGTTGCCGGAGTTTTTGGTGTACCTGTTGAAGATGTTGAGGTGCATTCTGAATATCTTGGAGGTGCATTTGGAATGGGTTTACACACTTGGCCTTATGAAATCGCAGCTTTAATTGGAGCAAAAAAACTAAATCGTCCGGTAAAATTAGTTCTGCATCGCGAGCAAATGTTTACCAATGTTGGATTCAGACCCTATACCATTCAGAAAATGGGTTTAGGCGCAACCAAAGAAGGCAAACTGACTGGCTTAACACACGAAGCCGTTGCGATGACTTCCAGCTATGAGGATTTTATGGAAGGAACTGTAAACATGTCCCGATTTATTTATGATTGTGCAAATGTTTCTACGCGTTATCGAATTGTTCCTTTGGATACTTGTACACCAATTTGGATGCGAGGTCCAGGCGAGGCAACGGGTTCTTTTGCATTAGAATCTGCTATGGATGAAATGGCGCATAAATTAAATCTGGATCCAATTGAATTTCGAAAACTGAATTATGCCGAAAAAGATCTGGAACAAAATAAACCGTGGAGCAGTAAATATCTTTTAGAATGTTACGAAGGTGGTATGGAACGTATTGGCTGGAAAAACCGTAAAAACAAACCTGGTTCAGTGAAAGAAGGCGACTGGCTGGTAGGCTACGGAATGGGAACGGGAACTTTTGGAAGTTACAGAAACCCAACAGCTGTAAAAGCTAAATTTTTAGCAGATGGAAATTTGGTACTTCAATGCAGCGTAAATGATATGGGACCGGGAACGGCAACTATGATGACTGCAATTGGCGCTGAAATTACTGGAGTACCGCCAGAAAATGTAATTATTGAAATGGGAAAAAGCGGACTGCCAAAAGGTCCCACACAGGGAGGTTCTGCCACAACTTCATCTGTAGGTTCTGCAGTTCATGATTCTTGTAATTTATTAATAAGCAAAGTGCTTGGGCTGGCAAGTGAAAATCCATCTCTAAAAGGAATTCCGATTACAGATTTAACTTTTTCAAATGGTGTGATTTCATCTAAAAAAGATACTTCCAAAAAAGTTGATTTAACTTCATTGCTTACTGCTAATAAATTAGAGGGAATAGAAGTTGAAAATCAATCGAAAGGTACAGAGGAAGCTAAGAAATATTCTATTTACTCATTTTCAGTACACTTTGTAAAAGTATTAGTGAATCCGAATTTGGGTAAAATAAGATTAGCGCATGTTGTTTCCTGTGCCGATATCGGAACGGTTATCAATCAAAAAACATCTGCGGGACAAATGTACGGCGGTGCGGTAGGAGGAATCGGAATGGGATTGATGGAAGCTCTCGAAATCGATCATCGTTTTGGAAGACCAATCAATAATAATTTCGCCGATTATCACGTTCCCGTAAATGCTGATATTGAAAAACAGGAAGTTTTCTTCGTGAATAAAAAAGACCCAATCAGTAACCCAATGGGAACAAAAGGTCTTGGAGAAACCGCTTTGGTAGGAATGGCACCTGCAATTGCAAATGCTGTTTTTAACGCCACTGGAAAGCGAGTAAGAGATTTACCAATTACATTAGATAAAATTATAGAAACCGTTAAGGTTTAAAAAAAAAGAGACATTGTCTCTTTTTTTTAGTTTCAATAAGATGAAATATGTCGCTTCTCTGGAGCTTGAATTTCATGACTTAGAATTTTCTATAACTATTAAGCTCCGCTGGAGCTATTAAATGTTCTAAAGAAAGTCCCAGCGGGACGAAATATTTATAGAAATCACAAATCAGTTTCTCATTTCCAAAAGCCCCAGCGGGGCGACATAAACCGTTATTAAAAACAATCTAATTCAAACATAGCGAGATTAAAAAAAACAAACCTTGCAAACCCTGTCGTCTTTACCGTTAAATAAAAAAAATCGCAAAGCTTAAAAAAACTTTGCGACTTTTTGTCTTCGTGGTATATTAGTAAAACTTATTTAATCGTAATTGGCAATTCAACCGTTGTTTTATCCCATCCTATAACTAAGTTGGCAACAGAACCCTGTGTAGTAAAAGCGATTGATAAAGCTTCGATTACATCAGATACTGGTTTAACAGGAACTGAAACTCTTACAACATCTTTACTTTGGTCATAAGCATAAGCGCCCCATAAATCCAATTCTTTGTTGATAATGATAGTCCATTTATCTTTTTCAGGAATAGCAAATAAGCTGTAAGTTCCTGCTGGAATATTTTTACCGCCAATTGTTACTGCTTTGTAGAATTTTACCTCTGTATTTTCATTAGCACCAACTCTCCAAACTTCTCCAAATTTCACAATATCTCCAAAAATTGTACGTCCTTTTACAGAAGGTCTAGCGTAAATAACTTTGACAACTGGATTTGGATTATCTGTTTTTTTGAATTTTACTGCTTTGTTTGGGAAATAAGAAATGTCAACTGGACTTGCATCAAGCGGAGCAAACTTTACTATGTCTTGAGCTTGAACTGTGAAGGCAGCAAATAAAGTAACTGCCAGTAAACTTAATTTTTTCATAGGATTACAATTTTTAGAATAACTACAAAGTAAGTTAATAATGAAGAAAAATCATATAATTACAGTTTGTTTTTTGTTAATGAATTGATAACATTTTTTATTTCTGATTGAAATGATATGAATAGTTTTTTCTTATTCGTTTTTCTTTTTGGCGTACCAGTCCTGCATAATGTAAAAAGCTTTCTTTTTATTACCATCGTTTGAAATTAATCCTTTACGATTGTATCCATCCTGAATACCGGGAAGAAGACGTTTTGGAGATCTAAAATCAACTAAAATCCATGGACTTAATCCGCTTAAGTGGGGAATTTTTTCGATCATTTTTAAGTTCTGAATGTATAAATATTCCTGATATTCTTCTGTCCAGCGTTCGTTCTTTTCTCCGTGAAAACCTTGCTTGGCATCTCCTCCAAATTCAGAAACAATAATAGGCTTATTATATTTCGATTTCCATGTTATTTTTTCAGCATCTTCAAGATTACCGCCGTACCAGCCTAAGTACTGATTAAAAGCTACAACATCCAATATTTCTCCAATTGGGTCATCAATTGTTTCTTTTTTAGTTAATAAAGCCGCGCTGATTAATCTCGTATTATCTAGTACTCTTGTATGTGCCGCCAAATTTGTGATAAATGTATTTCTCGCATCTGAGATTGGTGTTTCATTCGCCATTGACCAAATAATAATCGAAGCTCTGTTTTTATCTCTGATGATAGAAGCCGTTAATTGATCTTCAGCATTTTGATAAGTTTCTTTGTTAGTAAATTCTACCGTCCAGTAAACTGGAATTTCTTCCCAAACCATTAATCCCATTTTATCAGCTTCTCTAACCATGTTTTCGTTATGCGGATAATGTGCCAGACGAACATAGTTGCAGCCTAGTTCTTTTGCCCAATTCAATAAACGCAATGCATCTTCTTCAGAATTAGCGCGTCCGCCTTTAGCGTTTTCTTCGTGAATTGAAATTCCTCTTAAAAAGATTGGTTTTCCATTTAATAAAATTTTATCTCCCTGTGTTTCAATTGTTCTAAAACCAATTTTATCATTTAATTTATGTCCACTAAAATTAACGGTTACATCGTATAGTTTCGGATTTTCAGGTGACCAATAAGAGATTTTTTTCACAGGAATTTCAAAGTTTAAAATACCGCCGGCAGCAATTTTTCCTTTGTAATTAATCTTCAATTCAGGAATAGCAATCGAAACCTGATTTTGTGCCGAGTTAAAATTATTGATTTTAATGAATCCAGAAATAATACTGGCATTATTCTTTTTAAGCTGAATCGTATAATCTTCAACAAATGAATTTTCTTCCTCAATTAAAGTTATATCACGAGTAATTCCGCCATAATTCCACCAATCGGTATTCACAGTTGGAACATCTTCTTTATGGCGCGTATTATCCACTTTTATAACCAAATAATTGTCTTTTGGTTTTACAATTGAAGTAACCTCATAATTAAAAGGCGTAAAACCACCAATATGAGTTCCTAGTTTTTTTCCGTTTAAATAAACATCAGCTTTGTAGTTGATGGCGCCCAAATATAAAAACAGACGTTTGTTAGCTGCTAAATTGTAATCGAAAGACTTTTTAAACCAAACATTTCCTTCATAATATTTCAGTTCCGTAACCTGCGAATTCCAATCGCCAGGAATAGTAATAGTTGGCGATTTATCAAAATCATATTCTACCAGCTCCTGTTTGTTTTGAGCATGGTAATTAGTGAAAAATGCGCCTTTTGCTGGTTTTTCCTGTTTGTCGTACTGATCAAGGTGAAAGCTGTAAAATCCCGTTTGATAAGGATCTATAATGTAATTCCAAACGCCGTTTAATGAAGTCGTATTTCGGTTTGGAACGTTTGAGATTAAATTTTGTGCAAATCCCAGAAAGGAATAGGTAAGGAGTAATGTGGTTAATAGTCTTTTCATTGTATTATAATTTGTTTTGTAATTGTGTTTTTGCCACGAAGACGCTAAGGCACGAAGTTTTTTTTACTATTTTTTTGTCAGGATGACAACTAGACTAAAAAAAACTTAGAATCTTAGTGTCTTAGCATCTCAGAATCTTTTTACTCAACAGAAATCTTCAAATATTCCCCTTTAAAACTCTGATTTAGTGCCGTCATTTCAATCGGATTGCCTGAACCGTCTGGAACAACTTCAATAGAAGCCTTTCCGTTTGCCATTTTTATCGATTCACTTCCTGTTGGTGTTCCTTGATTTTTTAAGGTTTTACCGCCTTTCATACATTGAAAATAAACACTTGCTTCATAATCCAGACAGCGTAAATTATTGTTGTCAATTGCAATTGCTGTTACCAGATAATTACCGTTTTTCAGTTTTTCTGAAGATAATTGCAAAGAAGAGGCCGTGTCATTTTTATTGAAACGATAATTCACTTTTATAGTATCAGAGACCGTTTTGCCATCTTTATTTTTGCCAATAGCAATTAGGATATTTTCTCCTTTTTTAAAATTGACATCCCAAGTTAAACCATTTGCAGGATATAGCGAAAGATTTCTTTGTTTTTCGCCAAGAGATTTTCCGTTATGAAGTAAAGTCACTTTCTCGCAATTACTGAAAACGCTTATGGTTCGTGGCGTATTTTCTGGACCTTGACGTTCTGTCCAAGTATGTGATTCAATGTAAGCGAAAGGTTCTTTTGCCCAATAGCTTTTAAAAACATAATACGCATCTTTTGGAATTCCGTTTCGGTCTGTTAATCCTTTTTGGTTCATATACGGAATATCATCTTCTGGACGCAATGGCGTAGCAAAATCCTTAAATGCCCATTGAACATTTCCCACGAACGTTGGATCATTCTCGGATATATGCAAATGCCAGTCAAACAAATCAACTATATAATTTTCGCTCCAATCGCCAATTTGAGCAATATTAGCGACTTTAGTCTGTACAATTGCTTCTTCCCAGCCTTCGGCTTTAATCACATTTTCGCCTGTAATTGGATTTTCGCTATGACGGCCAACATGACTGTCTCCGCCATATTCGGCATGAATAAAATGCTTATATTCTTTTTTGTAAACATCAATTGCTTTTTGGTAGCTTTTATAACTTCCAGAATACCAGCCAGACCAAATCGAAGGTGAAAAAACATCCACAATATGCGATCCTTCATAATATTTTCTAATCGCAGTTTTTCTAGTTGGATCCAGTTTATGAGCAATCTCGTTTAGTTCATTTAAAAAAACGTTGGTTTTATCTGCATTATCACCGTCAGGAAAGTCTGGAAGCCAATTGATTTCGTTTCCAAGAGACCAGATAATAATGCTCGGATGATTATAGTTTTGAGTAATGATTTCCTCAAGCATGTTTTTGGTATTTGTTTTCCAGACATCGTTACCAATTCCGCCACGGCACCAAGGCAGTTCATCCCAAACCAAAAGACCAAGTTCATCACAAGCTTTATATATTTCAGGGTCTTGTGGATAATGTGCTAAGCGAACAAAATTAGCGCCCATTTCTTTGATTGATTTCATATCGGCCCAATGCTGTTCGTTGCTCATAGCAGCGCCAACTCCGGCTTGCTCTTCATGACG
Organism: Flavobacterium sp. SORGH_AS_0622; assembly: GCF_030818825.1. Taxonomy (NCBI): domain Bacteria; kingdom Pseudomonadati; phylum Bacteroidota; class Flavobacteriia; order Flavobacteriales; family Flavobacteriaceae; genus Flavobacterium; species Flavobacterium sp. SORGH_AS_0622. The sequence continues at coordinate 2,973,997 of NZ_JAUTAX010000001.1, read as the reverse complement.
ATGCGTACCGCGAATTAGCAAACGTTTTCCGTTAAGGTAAAACGGACCATGATCTTTAAATTCAAACCATCTAAAACCTACTTTTTCAGAAACACTGTCCTTAATTTGATTTTTTTCTGATAAAACAGCACTTAGTTTATATAAATTAGGTTTTTCGGTATCCCAAAGTTCTGGATTTTTGATATTTTCGAAAGTAATTGTCGAAGTTTTATCGGTAACAGGAATTGTTTTACTTGCTACTTTTTTTCCTTTCGGATTTTTAAGTGTTACGGTTAATGATAAATCTTTTGAATTATCTGGATTTACAAAAGTAGAAACGATTTGCACTGAAGCTTTTTTGGCAGAAACTTCAGGAGTTGTAATTTTTATATTTTCGATATGATTTTTGTATTTCGAAACCAGCCACACATCGCGCGTGATTCCGCCATAAATAAAGAAATCACTCTTTTGAGACGGGATAATTTCGATGTCGTAACTATTATCAACTCGAACAAAAATATCGTTGTTTCCTTCTTTAATAAAGTTGGTAATGTCTATTGAAAAGCCTATATATCCGCCAATATGCGAACCAGCTTCTTTTCCATTTACATATACTTTTGTGGTAACATTTGAACCTTCAAAATATAAGGAATAAACACGGTTTTTATCGATTTGCGGAATGTCTAATTTCTTCTGATACCAGCTGGCATCGCGTCTGTAACCCGGATATAAGTCGGTTGCATCTTCGGCGTTCCAGGTATGTGGTAAATTAAGAGAAATCCAGTTTGAAGCTTTTTCGGCTTCGTTGAGGTTTGAAGTATGATTTTCTAAATAAAGCCATTTGTCATTAATGTTTCTTTTTGTCTGAGCAGAGCTGCTCAGACAAATTTGAAACAAAACAAAAAGCGCAAAAATTGAAAAAGTTTTATTCGGTTTATTCATAGTTACAAAGGTTCATAGTTACAAAGGTTCAAAGGTTTTCTGGCTCAAAGATTCAAAGATTCAAAACCTTTGTTACTTTGAACCTTTGAGCCTTTGCACCTTTATTAATGCTTCTAGAAAATAATAATCGGCGTAGATTATTGGTTCATCAATTTCATCGTGTTTAGGCCAGTTTCCTGTGCTGTGGTCAAAAAGAAAAGGCGCTTTAATTGTGGTGTCTAAAATGTATTTATCGGTTTGTACCGAAGCCATCATTTTATCGGCGAAAGCCAGATAAGTATCATTTTTAGTATAACCATACAGCTCATATAATGCTGATGCCATAACCATTGCTGCAGAAACATCACGAGCCGCATTTGGAATACTCGGATCTTTAAAATCCCAATACGGAATTCCATCTTCTGGCAGGTTTTTATTGGTTATAAAAAACTTAGCTGTCGCTTCTGCCTGTTTTAAATAGGCAGGATCTTTTGTATATCGGTAGGACATCGTAAATCCGTATACTGCCCAAGCTTGCCCACGTGCCCAAACCGAATCGTCATTGTATCCTTGAAGTGTGGTTTTCTTTCTAACTTCGCCTGTATTCGGATTATAATCAATAACATGATAACAAGAGTTATCTGCTCTAAACTGGTTTTTTAAAGTTGTATTGGCATGCTGAATCGCTATATCACGGTATTTATTGTTTCCTGATAATTTTGAAGCTTCAAAAAGCAATTCCAGATTCATCATATTGTCGATGATTACAGGATAATCCCAAATTTCCTTGTTGAAATCCCAAGAACGAATCGAACCCACTTTTGGATTGAACCTTGTACACAAAGTTTCAGCGCCTTTAATAATTACCGCTTCGTACTCTTTATTGTTTTCCACTTTTAGAGCTTCTCCAAAACTGCAAAACACTTTAAAACCTACGTCATGCGAATTACTGTTGACACTTTCTTTTTTGCTGAAAGGAGTCCATTTTTGAGCTTGTTCTTTATATTTTGAATCGCCTGTAAGTCGGTACAATTGCCAAAGATTTCCAGCAAAAAAACCGCTCGTCCAATCTCTCGACGGCACTTTGCGAATTTCAAGAGTTTTTATATTCATACTTCTAGGCATAGACATCGAATCGACTGGATAATCGAGTAACATTTTGTAACGCGTTTCCAGTTTTTGTGTACTTGCTGAGGTTGTTTTTGCTTGAGGATTAATTCCGGGCTTGCACGCTGTCACCAGCGATGCAAACCCAAGAATTAAAGAAATGAAACTGACATTCTTCATATTAAATATTTTGTAATCGTAATTTTTAGACGCGAATTTGACAGATTCGCTATCGCGAAAACGCGGATTTATACGGATTTTTTTATTACGCCACGAATAATTGTTTCCGCAGATTTTACAGATTGAGCAAATTAAATTAAAAAGCAATTTAATCTGCGTGAAGTAAAAATCAGCCAAATCTGTGAGATCTGCGAGAGAAAAAATCCGTATAAATCCGCGTTTTTGCGATAGCAAATCCGTTTTATCCGCGTGCAATATTAATAACCAGGATTATTTGGTTTTAAATTCGGATTGATTGCCAATTCTGTTCCCGGCAATGGCCATAAATAATCTCTGTTTGGATCAAAATTTGGATGAGGTTCAAGACCATTAGGACCAAATACTTCAGGACCATTTTTTAGTCTCTTAATATCGTACCATCTTATATATTCAAAGGCCAATTCTAATCTTCTTTCATCAATAACCATTTTTCTAAAATCTGTCTGAGAAAGCCCCGGAGTTACGTTTGCAGGAAAAGAAACTAGTTTCCCTGCTTTATTTCTTGCTCTTGCGCGAACACGGTTTACATACCCATCAGCTTCGGTTGTTCCGGGATTGATTTCGTTTAAAGCTTCAGCAGCCGTTAGTAGAACTTCTGCAAAACGCATTGTAATGTAATTGTGCTGCGAAGTTCTTCCGTTTGCACCTGCTTTTCCTGGAAAGCGGAAATATTTTGCAATGTGCGGACGAGGCGCTTTCTCATTATCGCTTGAAGGATAAATTTGCAATGAACCGCCTGGACCAGTTTTCTTTCTGATAATCGTATCAAAGCTTACTGCTCTTCTATAATCTCTTTGATCCCAAGTTTGAAATACTTTTAAAGATGGAACGGCAACAGAAAACCCTTGTCCGTAGCTGTAACTGTCATCTTTTAAAGATCCTGTAAAAAATGCTGTATAATCCTGACCGTAGTTTCCAGAAGTTAAGTTGTTAAAATCAACTGTAAATAAAGGTTCTTTAAGTGAAGCTGTTTTTGTGGCATTAAACAAATCTTGAAAATCAGCATCTAAACCTAAACCAAATTTGGCTTCGTTTGTAATTACATATTTTGCTTCATCATAGGCTTTTTGGTAATTGCCTAAAGTCAGATAAACAGATGCTAAATAACCGGCTGCTGTACCTTTTCCTGGCACTGCTTTTACTTTTGGTTTGTCATCAAGCCATTGTTTTGCAAATTCTAAATCGGCAATGATTTTTGGGTAAACATCTGCTTCTTTGGTTTTACTTAAAGAGTTTACCTGCGCCACATCATTTACAACAAAATCAACATACGGAATATCACCAAAAAGGCGCACCAAATGATAGTACGTAAAAGCTCTTGCAAAATAAGCCTGAGCCACAATTGCATTTACTTTTGCAGGATCGCCAGGTGTTTTCTTAGCGCCTTCAATAGCTTGATTGGCTGCGGTAATTATTACGTACGACTGCGGCCAAAAGTTTGCAACAAGCGCATTAGTATCATTCATACTCATATCATTTACATCGATACGCGCGGCCTGAGTAGTTCTGTCGCCAATATCTGCCATGTCATCGCGAAGCATTAAGGCAATTGTAAATTCTCTTCCCCAATAATTATTGTGGGCAATATTGGCAAAGGCTCCGTTTACAGCGGCTTGTAAATCGTCTGTATTGTTAAAAAAATTATCTGGACGAATAATTCCTACTGGTTTTTCTTCCAGATCAGAACAACTGAAGAAAGTCATTGTTCCTAAGCAAAGAAGAGCTATATATTTTTTCATAGTGGTTTTAGATTAAAATTTCACATTAAATCCTGCTGTAAATGTTCTCACGTTGGGATATCCTCCATAATCCAATCCTAAATTGGTATTACTTCTTGAATTGGTGTCGTTTAAGTAATTCGTTTCAGGATCTGAACCGGGATAATCTGTAATCGTCCAAAGGTTTTGCGCACTGATGTAAAAACGAACTTTACTTAATCCCATTTTCGAAACAATTTTTTCATCTAAACTATATCCTAAAGAGATGTTTTTCAAACGAATGTAACTTCCATCATACACAAATCTAGAAGTGATTCTTTTGGTTCTGGCAGCATTTGCAGGAACATTTGTATCTGTATTTGTTGGTGTCCAAGCATCTAAAACCTCAGTTGTTGCATTGTTATTTCCCGAGGCTAATTCCATCAAAGTATAGTTTAAGATTTGATTTCCTTGTGAACCTTGGAAGAAAATATTTAAATCCAGATTTTTATAAGTGAAATCATTGTTGAACCCGAAGATGAAATCTGGATTTGGATTTCCGATGATTGTTTTATCCTGAGAATCTAATTTTCCGTCGCCATTGTAATCTCTGAATTTTTCTCCTCCTGCAGCTGTTTCAAAATTTCCTGGCAACACCGCTTCACCTTGCTGAATTACGCCGTCATAAATAAATCCGAAGAAAGAACCAACTGGCTGACCTACTCTCAAAATCTGAGATTCAGTTGCCAAGAAGTGGCCTGGAGCAGAGTTGATTAAAAGATCTTTATTATCAGCTAGTTTTAGTACTTTATTTTTGTTGGAAGAAATATTAAAGTTTGTTGACCAAGTAAAATCGGCACCAATGAAGTTTTTGGTATTAATTCCTAATTCCCATCCTTTATTTTCTAATTCTCCAACGTTTTGCAGCTGTGAAGCAATTCCTGAAATCCCAGGTAATGGTCTGTTAAACAATAGATCTTTAGTAATTGTTTTATAATAATCAGCCGTAATACTGATTCGGTTATCAAACAAACCTAAATCAATTCCGTAATCCTGCTGATAGGAAGTTTCCCATTTCAAATTCGGATTATCCAAAGAAGTCAATTGTACCGCATTTACAATTACGTCACCGCTCACATCATAAATTTCAGAGAATCGCGATAAAGTAGAGTAGGCGCCAATTGAAGGGTTTCCTGTTGCTCCATAACTCGCTCTTAATTTAAGATTAGAAACTGTTTTGCTATCTTTTAGGAAATTCTCTTTTCCTATGTTCCATCCAATTGCACCAGAAGGAAAAGTTCCGTATTTGTAGTTTTTACTAAAGCTTGAAGAACCGTCTCGTCTGGCTGTAAAAGTTAGTAAATACTTATCGTCATAATCAAAATTCAACCTTCCAAAAGCAGAAATCAATTCCGTTTCAGATAAATTAGAATCTGGTTTTAAAAATACAGTTCCAGCGCCTAAATTTCTATACGAATTGGTATTGGTTAAAAATCCTCTTGAAGCAGCATATGAACTTTCATTTTTATTTTTTTGATAGGAATACCCGCCAAGAACCGTCAAAATTCCTTTTTCAATAATTTCACGTTTGAACGTCAGGTAGTTTTCTGTTAAGAAAGAAGAAAATCTGGTATTATTTACAGAAGCTTCTCCTTTGATATTTTTTCCGGCAATTAAAGTAGAAGGAATAAACCTTCCCGTTTGCGAATTATTATCGGTTAAACCTAAAGTAGTTTTAAAATCAAGATCTTTAGTAATCTGATATTGGGCAAAGAAATTGCTTCTGTTTACAATAGAAACCGTTTCCAGAATATTTTCCATTGCCGTAGCGTACGGATTATCAATATCATCCCCAATTGGAGCTGTTGTAGTGTAAGTTCCGTCAGCATTGTAAATTCCTTTGTCAGGCATAAATCTGTACGCAGCTGCAATTACACCCGCAGCACCAGTTCCTCCAGCTCCTGTCTGGCTGATAATTCCTTCTTTGTTTTGTTTGCTTGTAAAAGTATTTAAACCGACTTTGAATTTTGGAGACAAATCAGCTTCTAGATTTCCTACGATTGTATATTTATCAATACCTGAATTAATTACCACTCCATCTTGGTTGAAATACGTTCCCGAAACATAATATCTCACATTGTCAGATCCGCCAGAAAATGACAATTGTGTATTCGAAATCATTCCATCTCGGTAAATAACATCCTGCCAGTCTGTATTTGCAGGTCCTTGTGTGTGCGTTGTAAAACTTTGTCTGTACGCTGCAAACTGATCAGCATTTAATAAATGTAATTTGTTATTTACTGATTGGATTGAAGTAGAATTACTAAATTCAATAACAGGTTTTCCTGGTTTTCCTTTTTTAGTCGTTACCATAATAACCCCGTTTGAACCTCGAGATCCGTAAATTGCAGTAGCCGAAGCATCTTTTAAAACCTCAATAGAAGCAATATCCTGAGGTGCCGGCATCGAAACTCCTGCAAAACCATCAACTACAATAAGTGCATCACCGCTGGCATTAATCGAAGTTCCGCCACGCACCCTGATTTTTACGGGAGCACCAGGTTCACCACCATTATTAGTCATTACAGAAACACCTGCAGCACGACCTTGCAAAGCTTGTTCTGCATTTAAAAGTGGAAACGCGGTTAATTCTTTTGCTGTTACAGAAGATACAGAACCAGTAATGTCGCTCTTTTTACGCGTTCCATAACCTACTACAATTACTTCGTCAAGGGCTTTTGTATCTGGTTTTAAACTTACGTTGATTACGGTTTTGTTTCCAACTGGAATTTCTACAGTTTGAAATCCGACAAAATTGAAAACTAAAACAGCATTTTTTTCTGAAACGATAACAGTATAATTTCCGTCCATATCTGCAGATGCGCCTACAGATGAATTTTTAATATAGACATTCGCCCCAGGAAGTCCGAGTAAATCTTCGCTCGAAGTAACTTTTCCAGTTACTTTTCTTTCCTGCGCATTCATCATGAAATTTACCAGTAAAAAAGATACCAGTAAACACCATTTAAACGGTTTGTTTTTTTGGTTTGTAAACATTCATTTTTTGGTTTTAAGGTTAATAAGTTAGATAAAGTAGAAAAGCAATAAACTCATTCCGATTATCACAATGACAAACAGAATCTGTAGTAATAAGAAGTTTGTTTTTTTGATTTTCATATGGCAAATGTAGAAGCCAAAAAAGAAATAGAAATACAAAAAAGGGTATCTAAAAATACAGATACCCTTTTTTAAGCCTTTAAAAATGCGGATTGTTTACGTAAAATGTGAGATGTGAGATGTGAGATGTGAGATGTGAAAATTGAAAAGTGAAATGTTAGACGTGAGATGTTAGATGTAAAAAGTGAAAAATAAAAAGTAAAAAGTGAAAAGTAAAAGATGTTCACATCTAGCAATTCAAATTTTCACATTCACACATTTCACATTTCACATCTAACATTTCACACTTTACATCTCACACTTTTTATAAAATTTGTCTGCATATTGCGACGGCGTTTCTCCGTATTTTTTTTGAAAGCATTTGCTGAAGTATTTCGGATTGTTAAAACCGACTTTATAGCTCACTTCTGAAACATTTAGTTTGTTTTGTTCTAATAATTGAGCGGCGCGTTTTAATCTGATTTCGTGAATAAATTCGTTTGGTGTGCAATTGGTCCAAGCTTTGATTTTTAGAAATAACATGGTACGGCTGACACCTAATTCTGAACAGAAGAACGGAATGTCAAATTGTTCGTTTGAAATGTTTTCTTCTACAATCTTGAATGCTTTTTTCAATAATTCTTCATCCAAAGAAGAAACGGTGATTTCTGATGGAATAAAACTGTCTTCGCTTGAAAATTTGATTTTTAAACGTTCAGTCGTGTTTAGAATGTTTTTAACGCGAAGTCTGAATTCCATTAAATTGAATGGTTTACTGATATAATCATCGGCACCGCTTTCCAATCCTTCAAATTTATAAACCAATGAAGATCTTGAAGTCAGAAGGATAACCGGAATATGACTGGTTTTAAGGTTTTCTTTTATTTTCGAGCAAAGTTCTGTTCCAACCATTTCTGGCATAATTACATCGCTGATAATCAAATTTGGAACAAATTTTAGAGCTTTTTCAAAAGCAATTTTTCCGTTTTCGGCCTCAATTATATTATAGTCTTTTTTGAGCAGGTTTTTCATGAATTTTCTCAAAACCTTGTGATCTTCAACAATTAATATTGTCTGTTTTTCTTCGTTTACAATTAAATCTTCGATGTCTTCGTTTTCAATTACTTCCGATGGTTCTAATTGTGCTGTATATTGTGCAATATCATCACTGATTTTAAAATCGGGAATAATTTCGCTGTCTAAAAGGTGGTTTCGCCCAAGCGGTAGTGTAACCTTAAAAATAACACCGCCCGTTGGTTTGTTCTTTACATCAATATTTCCTTTGTGCAGTTTTACAATGTTTTTTACAATCGAAAGTCCAATTCCAGTTCCTTTATTGTAGTTTTTTTGAACTTGATTGTGCATCGGAATTTCAAAAAACAAATCAAAAATTTTATCGATGTGTTCTTCCGAAATACCAACTCCAGAATCTTCAACAGCAATAAAAAGATTTTTTTGGTCGTGATTTATTTTAATGTTGATTGAACCGCCTTTTGGTGTATATCGAAACGCATTGGAAATCAAATTATAAAAAACACGTTCGAGTTTGTATCGGTCAAAATAAACCAGAATTTCTTCATCATCAGTTTCAAAAGTATACTCGTAACCGCCGTCTTTGGCATATTCTATAAACGATAAAAAGATTTCCCTGGTGAATTTTACAATGTTTCCGTTTGCAGATTCCAGCGTTGCCTGATCGTTTTCGAGTTTTCTAAAATCCATTAATCTGTTAATTAAGCTTAGCAAATGATTCGCGCTACCTTCAATTACTAAAAGCTTTTTATACATTTCGTTCGTTCCGTTATAGTCAGCCAGAATTTGCTGTAAAGGACCTAAAATCAATGTTAAAGGTGTTCTGAATTCATGCGAGATATTGGTAAAGAAATCCAGTTTAGCACGGTTGTTTTCTTCCACACGTTTACTTTCCAGATATTCCAATTCGAGTTTTTGTTTCAATCTGGCTTTCGATTTCATAATCCAGATCAAACCGTATAATCCTAACCCAATTATGATTCCGTACAACAAAAATGCCCAAATACTGCGCCAAGGAGCCGGATTTACAATTACGGTAAGTGTCGTTGGAGTTTTGTTCCAAATGCCGTCGTTATTGGCACCGCGGACTTCAAAAGTGTAAGTTCCTGGATTTTGAATAGCAAAATTGGCTTCTGAATTTTTTGTAGTGGTCCAGTTGTTTTCCAAACCCGTTAAGCGGTAGCTGTATTGATTGTTTTTGGATCTAATGTAATTTGGAATTGCAAAGTTTATAGAGAAATTGGCTTTGTCATAATCTAATGTAATAGTCTGCGTAAAACCAATGCTTTTCTCTAAAATTTCGGCTGAATCGCCTGGATTTATGGTTTCATTTTTAATTTTTAAATCAGTAATTAAAACCTGCGGCGCATATTGATTTAAGGAAATTTTCGATGCATCAAAATAAGTCGCACCAGACGGGCTTCCAAAATAAAATTGATTTGAACTTAATTTTAAAGCCGAATTGTCATTGAATTCATTACTTGCTAATCCATCTTTTTGATCGTAAATGACAATGTTTTTTTGATTTGTATTGTATTTGATAATTCCCTGATTGGTGCTGATCCATAGGTTTTTATCATCATCTTCTAAAATAGAATGTATAGAAGTTATTATAGTATTTCCAATTCTGAGATTGATGCGGTTGAATTTTTTTCCATCAAAATAATGAAGTCCTTTTGCTTTTGTTCCGACCCAGATTTTGTTTTGAGAATCCTGAAACAAAGTCAAAATATCATCGCCTGATAAAGAGGAATGATCGTAAAAGAAATGCTGAATTGCATATTGCTTCGGATTAAAATTTCGTAACGGGATGCGGTTCAGTCCGTTTTGAGTTCCAACCCAAAGAAAATTATGTTTGTCGACTAAAATAGTTCGGATAATATTATTGGTCAGAAAAACAGATTTTGTATTGTCGTTTCCAATTAGCTGGAAAGTTTTATCTGTTGTATTATAGCGAATTAATCCCTTTCCAAAAGTTCCAATCCATAAAATACTGCCTTCTGTTTTAAGAGAATATACGCCGGTTTCTTTCAGTAAATCCGTTAAATCAGAAGCAATTCGATTGTCTTCAATTCTTTTCGTAATCGTATTGTAGGGAGATAATCCTTTAGAAAAAGTACCAATCCATAAAATACGATCGTCAGAAAGACACATCGATTTGATGTCATTTTTATTGCTTTGACCAGTTTTACTGTTGATGTAACTTGTGGTTTCTGTACTTTTATTATAAATCGTAATGCCGCCGCCTTCTGTTCCAAAATAAATGTTCTGGTTTTTATCTGCAATAATCGAACTCACAACATCAAAACTCATCGGGATCTTTTTCGAATTCTGATTGTAGTTAGAGAAATTGACATTGGAAACGTCCCATAGATTCACGCCTTTATAATAACAGCCAATCCAAATAGAACCTTTTTTGTCTTTAAAAAGTGACTTTACTTTGTCGATTCCGTTACTGTTATTGCTGTTGTTTATTTTCTGCAGACTTTTATCCAAACCTAAAATATAGATTCCGTCATAAGCTCCAATCCATAAAGAACCTTGATTGTCAATTACTAAAGATCGAATGTCTGTATTAATTTCTCTGAACTTTTCATTATCCAAAAAAGAAACATAAGATTTCTGTTTTTGATCGAATTGTAAAAGACCTTTATTCTTTGTTCCAACCCATAAATTACCGTTTTTATCTTCAATAACCGACTGCACATTCAATAAATCAAAATTATTCAGCGGATAATTTTTAAACTGAAATTTACCGTTTTTTCGATTGGTTAGCTGACATAAACCTTTTGTGGTTCCAATCCAAATTTCGCCTTTTTTGGTTTTTAGAATGCTTAAAATATTATTGCTCGGAAGGGTAGAAACATCATCGTCTGAATGGAAAACCGAAGTAAATAATTCAGATTTTTTATTGTAAATCGTTAATCCTTTTGAAGTTCCAAACCACATTTCGTCGCCAATTTCCTTAATGCTCCAAACGGCATTATTGCTTATGGTATGATTGGCTTTGGTATGCAGATATCTTGTAAATTTATTCAAAACAGGATTATAACAGTTTAAGCCATTGTAAGTTCCCACCCAAATTTTTCCCGAGTTATCTTCTTCAATTGCAAGGATATCATTGTTGCTGATAGAAGATTTATCATTCGCATCATTTCTAAAAATAGAGAATCGGCTACCATCGTATTTATTCAATCCGTCTCGTGTACCAAACCACATCTGCCCAAATTTATCCTGATGGATGGCAATGACAGAACTCTGCGAAAGCCCGTCGGTCGTAGAGATGTTTTTAAGACGGTATTTATTTTGGGAAAACAAATTTCCGCTGATAAATACGATAAACAAAAGAGCTATTTTGAATTTCATAGCGCGTAGTTTTATATTGTGAATTGAATTCTCGCAAAGTCGCAGAGTCGCAAAGTTTTCTTTTTTAAGTTTTTTTAAATTTTCTCTTTGCGTCTTAGCGACTTTGCGAGATTAAATAAGAACTTTACTTCAATCGCTTTTTTAATTGATAATCGTACAAAGACGGAATTTTTTCTATCGCTGTATTTAAAAACTCAATATAAGGATCAACATCGTATTTGATTTCAAATTTCGTATTTCCATGAACGCCAATAATTCTGGCGAAAGCACCGTCTTTCATTCCGTATAATAAAACAGGTTTAGTCTGATCTGGGTTTGAGACCTGAACATTTAAGTTCCAAAAAGTACTGAAAGGTCCGTGCGAAGGTTTCCAGTAATCCGCTCCGCCGCCGCCAAATAAGTAAAAGCTGTTATTTTTATCAGCAGTAATATGAACCGTAATATTATCAAACAAATTTTGATGATTTGCTCCTGAATGCTGGTCTAAAAGAGCATCTTCAAAAATCTCACAATTTTGATATACATTTTTGGTAGAAAAAGTATTGAAACTCAACGGGTGAACTGCTTTATTGTAGATTTTTAAGTTCTTGACTAAAACATTATGAACGCCTCCCAAAGTTACGGTATAATGCGATAAATGAGGACCATCGGTAATGATATCCTGAACGGTTACATTAGAAACTTCTTCGGCTAGAATACCGCTGTCGGCATTGGTAATTTTGACGTCTTTTACCCAGCTGTTAAAAAGGCGCGTTAGGAAAATCGCATTATTTCCGGGTTCAACGTGATGCGCCACTCTCGGAATATCTGGAAAAGTAAACCGAAGATGTTCGATTCCGACTTCATTTAAATGTTTCCATTCAACGAGTTGTGCTTGGTAACTTGGCTTTATTGAAATAGTTAAAGGTGTTTTTAAGGTAATTTTAGAACCAGATATTTTAGCGATTTCAACTTGCTGTCTTACAATTGGAAGTTTTGGAAATTTCCAATGATGCGAACCTGGTTTGACTTTTGCCCCTTGATATAAATCTTTTATAATTTCGCCGTTTTCGCCATCCTTATTAAACAACTGCAATTCGACAATATCGCCTACTTTTAAATTTTTCACTTCGGAAATATTAATGACAAATTCACCCATTTTTCCAGAACTGACTTTTGCTAACACATTAGGTTCGGGCTCATATTTATCCAAATAAGATTTCACACGTTCATTGGGAATCTGTGTCCAGATAAACCCTCCCGACCATGCATATTGCGAAAAAGGCAAATCAATATTATTTTCGGGTTCGCGTTGTCTTTTATCAAAAGAGGTTAGGTATTCGCGAAGTTCCGCAAGAGATTCAGGATCTTTAAGATACATCATTGGTCTTGGGCAGTAGATTTCAGTTCCGTTTTCACCAGAACCTGCACCGCGAAGTACAAAATTGCTTCTTTCGATGTAGAGAATATCGCTTAGAATAATTCGGCCTGCGGGTAATTGTAAAATTACATTTCCATCGACTGCATTTGCTGCTTTTAAAGCTTTGAGGAATGCTTTTGAGTCGTCTAGATTGTCATTTGCTTTTACGCCAAAATCAGCGGCGTTAATAATTTTTCCTTCGGTTTCTGGAAGTTTGCTTTCTCCAAAGTGATAACCTGCATAGCTAAAATCAGGAAGGTAATTGGTTTTTTGAGATAGAATTTTGGGTAATTCCTGCGCCATTGTAATATTTACAACAAGGCTGCAAAAGATAGTTATGGCTGGTCGAATCATGGTTTTTGTGGTTGTGTGGTTAGTTAGTTTTTTTGCCGCGAAGGCGCGAAGGCGCTAAGTTTTTTCTTTCACGCAGATTTAAGCAGTTAATTTATTCAAAAATAATCTTCTTAAATCTGCCAAATCTGCGTGAAAAAATCTCCTTAATTCTTGTAATCTGTGGCTTAGAATAAATCGCAACCCAGCGCCTTTGTGGCAAGCAAATTATAAAGATCGTTTGATCCCCAATTCAAGTCCTCGCAATTCTGCCAAGCCTCTTAAACGGCCAATCGCAGAATAACCCGGATTTGTTTTTTTCTTCAAATCATCCAGCATTTGGTGACCGTGATCTGGACGCATTGGTAACTTGCTGTTGTTTCTTTTTTCGACTTCTAAAATTGCTTTTACCACTTCGTACATATCAACATCACCTTCAAGATGATTGGCTTCGTAGAAACTTCCTTCTTCATCTCTCTGCGTACTTCTTAAGTGAATAAAATTCATTTTATCGCCATGACGTCTTACAATTCCAGGTAAATCATTATCGGCTCTAACGCCATAAGAACCTGTACACATGGTAAATCCGTTTGATGGAGAAGGCGCTGCATTCATTAATTCCACTAAATCTTCTTCGGTGCTTACTACTCTTGGTAAACCTAAAATCGGGTAGGGAGGATCGTCTGGGTGAATAGCCATTAAGACACCTTTACTTTCGGCAACAGGGATAATCTGCTGTAAAAAGTAGAATAAATTATCTTTTAAAGCCTGTCTGTCAATATGATTATAAGCACTTAAAGTTACTAAGAAATCTTCAACCGTATAAGCTTCTTCAGCACCTGGAAGTCCCGCTAGAATATTGCGTTGTAATTTTACCTTATCTTCATCTGTCATGGCTTCAAAATAGCTTTTTGCTTTTTGAATTTGAGTTTCAGAATATTCTTTTTCTGCGCCTGGTCTTTTTAAAATAAACAATTCAAAAGCAGCAAAAGCATTAATGTCAAAACGAAGCGCTTTAGAACCGTCTTCAACCGTATAAGATAAATCGGTTCTTGACCAGTCTAAAACGGGCATGAAATTATAGCAGACACATTTGATGCCGCATAAAGCCAGATTTCGAATGCTTTCTTTATAATTTTCAATGTATTGAAGGTAATTTCCAGTTTGTTTTTTAATGTCTTCATGAACCGGAATACTCTCCACAACCGACCAAGTTAAACCAGAAGCCCCTTTTTTAGGATCACCGTTTTCGTGTTCAATTTCGACTTTTCGTTTAATGATTTCGTCGATACTCCAAACTTCTCCATTTGGAATATGATGCAATGCGGTTACAATTCCGGTTGCTCCAGTTTGTGCAATATCTTGTAAAGAAACAGGGTCATTTGGTCCGAACCATCTTAATGTTTGTTCCATGTTTGATTTGTTTTTAGTTTGATTCCTGCAAGGTTTCTAAAACCTTGTTGGTATGTTTTTTATTTATAGAAATGATAATTTAACCTACAAGGTTTTAGAAACCCTGCAGGACGTGAGAAATCTTAAATGCTTGTTGCAGCAAAACCTCCGTCGACTTTTAAGATTGTTCCAGTTACGAATTTTGACATATCGCTGCATAAGAATAATAAAGCACCATCGATATCTTCTGGTGTTCCAAATCTTCCCATTGGCGTGTGATCGATAATTTTTTCGCCGCGCGGAGTCAGTTTTCCTTCTGGAGTTAATAATAAAGCGCGGTTTTGTTCGCCAATAAAGAACCCAGGAGAAATAGCGTTTACACGAATTCCTTCGCCATATTTTTGAGCCAGCTCAACTGCCATCCATTGTGTGAAGTTATCAATTGCCGCTTTTGATGCCGAATAACCTACAACTCTAGTTAAAGGTCTTTGTGCCGATGCCGATGAAATATTAATGATGTTTCCTGATTTCTGTTTAGCAAAAAGCGCCGCAAAAACCTGAGATGGAAGCATAGTTCCAATAATATTCAAATCGACAACCTTTTGCAAATCATCTGTTTTCATATCATAAACAGCTTGGTCGGGCTGAATTGTCGCACCCGGCATATTTCCTCCTGCAGCGTTAATTAGAATATCCAGACGACCGTATTTTTCTACGATAAAATCTTTTGCCTTTTCTAATTCTTCTTTGTTTAAAACATTCGCCTGAATGGCAAATGCCTGGCCGCCATTTGCTTCTATGCTTTGTACCGTTTTCTCTGCTTTTTCCAGCGATTGAGAAACAATTCCAACAACAACACCTTGTTTAGCCAGAACGTTTGCAAAGTTGCTTCCTAATACTCCCGCACCACCTGTTATAAGTGCAATTTTACCTTTTAGATTGAATATTGAATCCATTATTTAGTTATTTAAAAAATCAATAGTTTAAATTCCAAATTTCAATTTGAAAGATAAAGTATGATTAACATTTAGTTTAATTTTTAAGTTTATCTGATTCCGCTTTGAGTTTGGAATTTGGTATTTCAAAAATTGGAATTTTAATTTTAACCTCTTATTGCTCCAATCAGTTCTAATACTCTTTTAGTCTCATTTTCGATTGTATCGTAAGCTTCGTATTCCATAACATTTTTACTGATTAATTTACTTCCCATTCCCACAGCAGAAACACCAGCATTAAACCAAGTTTCAATACTTTGACGGGTAGTATCAACACCTCCAGTCGGCATAAAAATTAAGTTTGGAAAAACATCTTTGATAGCACTCATAAAGTCTGGCCCTAAAATATTTCCAGGGAAAAGTTTGATGAATTGAACTCCGGCATTTTCAGCAGCAATAATTTCAGTTGGAGTCATGCAGCCAGGCGCGTATAAAACCTCTTTACCAATTAAAAATGAAGCTACTTCAGGAACAAAACCCGGACTTATAAAAAAATCAGCTCCAGCCAAGAAATAAGTTTCTGCCTGTTCTAAGTTTTTAATAGTACCAATTCCTAAAAGCATTCCAGGCATTTCAGTGTTTCTAATTTCAATTAATTTCTTAAAATTAGAAAGAGCTTCAGGGCCTCTGCTGGTATATTCCACGGCTCTAACTCCCACGTTGTAAAGTGTTTTTAAAACAGCAATACTTTTATTTTCGTCAGCATTAAAATATAAAGGAAGCATTCCTTGTTTTAGAATCACATCAATAGAATTCTGAATAGTACTCATGGCTTATATTTTTACTTTAATTACAATTTTTTTCAATTCACCTTCGCCAATCATTGCGGTGTGTACATCTTCAGGAAATAATATGGCAAATTGTTTTTCCTGCAATTGAAAGAAAGTGTCTGGGGCATCATGAAAAAAACGAACATCTCTTTCGTCGCTGTAATCGCCATTTGGGTTTACGCATTTTTCTCTGGGTTTCCAAGCAAAAGTTTCTGGTCCTTTTATTGAAATCTGAATGTCTATGTTTTTGTCGTGGCATTCAAAACCTTTAACGGCTTCTTCTTTCGTATTTCCTTGTCCGACAATTACAATTAGTTTTAAACCTTCGCCAATTTCAAAAGCGCCCTCTTCCAAATTGGCAATATCATTTTGATTTACATAATCGAATGCTTTTTTAAAATTGGGATGCAGAGCGTAATATTTTGCTGCGTTTTGTAGTGAATCTACTATCATTTGGTTAGAAATTTTTTAGTTTTTTAATCGTGTATTTTAGTTGATTAACAGAAAAAAGAATTGTTTTTTTAATGTTATGTGTATATTTGCGTGTGCGTACACGGTATTTTACAAATGTATGTAAAATGAAGTGTAAAACAACTTATTTTTAATAAAATAAATTAAATTTACTGCACTGCTTTTATTTTTTTAACTTAAAAAGAATCAATATCATAACAATTAAGAAAATTGCCGAATTAGCTAATGTTTCTCCGGGAACAGTTGACAGAATTATACACAAAGCGCGGACAAGTGGCGCAGGAAACTGTGGATAAGGTTAATGCTATAATTGAGGAATTTGGTTATAAAAGAAATATACTGGCAAGTAACTTGGCTTTAAATAAAAAATTTCATTTTGCAGTTTTTCTTCCAAAGTCTGAAACCTTGGAGTATTGGAAAAGTCAGGTTGAGGGAATTGAAAAAGCGGCTTTAGAGTTTAGCAAATTCGGAATTGTACTGGATTATTTTTTCTACGATTACAATCTGATCTCATTTCAAGAAACTGTTCAAAAAGTTATGCAGTTTGATTGTGACGGTTTATTATTTGCGCCCATATTTTATGAAGATTCTGTTCAGTTTTTAAAAGAATATCAAAAGAAGAATATTCCAGTTGTAATGATTGATTCTAATATTTCTGAAGGAAATGAACATGCATACGTAGGGCAAGATGCTTTTCAGAGCGGTTATTTAGCGGGAAGATTAATCAGTTTTGCAGTAAAAAATGAGAGACAAGTTTTGATTTTTAAAATTACGAGAGAAATTGAAAGTACTTCGGTATACTTACAGCGTATCGATGGCTTTTATTCTTATTTTAAAGATCATAACGAACTGACGAATTTTAAATTTTCAGAAGTCACTTTAAAAGATTCCAAGATAGATCAGTTGAATTTGGAAATGTTCTCTGGCGTAAGCAGCATTTTTGTGCCAAATTCCAGAGCGTATATTGTCGCTGGATTTTTAGAAAAAAATAATATAAAAGGTGTCCGCATTATTGGTTTTGATTTGTTGAAAGAAAATATCGAATATTTAAATAAAGGAATAATCGATTTTTTAATCAATCAAAGACCAGAAGACCAAGGTTATATGGGGATTAATTATTTGTATAAGAAATTGGTTCTACAAGAAGATGTTGAACGTACACATTATATTCCGTTAGAAATTATTTTGAAAGAGAATTATTTTCCTGTTAGAAAATCAATTTAAACTATTGATAAATTTTAAACCTGACAGGTTTTAAAAACCCGGTCAGGTTTCTCAAAGTGATGAAATCTTTACTTCTTAACCTTCACCACCAAAGGATTATTAATCTTCTCAGCAAAAGCACTCAAATAAGTTTCCCATTCTTGTTTAGTTTGAAACGGACTTCCTTTTTTCCATCCAAAACCAGCATAATAAATTGCTTTATTATTTTTTACAGAGATATTTCCATATAGATTGCTTAAATCTTTTTCATCGGTAACATGATTATCAAAGCTAATTAAAGAACCTTTTGACGCTACTAAACCCATTCCAATTTCAGAATCATCAATAGGCTCCCAGTAACTTAGCCAGCCTTTTTCTAAATTTGTTCCTGTAGTTCCTTTTTTATCATGAAGTGTCAAACCAGCAGCAATAGTTTTGGTTCCAGTAACATTGATTTCGAAGCGAGAAAGCTGGCTTCCATAATCCAAACTGATCAATTTAGATTCGGTTATTCTATTGCCTTTCGCATCCCAATCAGCGTAGGTTAAAATAAAGCTCGTTCGAATTGGGCCATTCGTAATAGTTTTCCAGCTTATAAAATTTTTAGAAAAATAATATTTACCATCCACATTTACAGCAATTCCGCCAATACCTCGGCTTGGACCCACCTGAAAATTATCAAGTCCTTCTCCAGTATCTTTATGATACGTTCCAGTTCCGTTTGTGGTTTTTTCATACCATTTATTAATAATTGGATATTCCACTCTTTTTAGCCAGGCATCAATTCCACTGGTTAATGTTCCGCCTGGAATATTGTCTTCCACCATTTTTTGAGCCACGGGACCGTAAGTTCTAAAAGCGACTTTGTTGTTTTCCCAAGCGTAATCATCTGTTCTTTCTGGAACAAATCGTGAATAACAGCTAGTGACTTTGGACGCAGAAGGATTTGTGCCGACTAAAACCTCAAAATCTTGCTTTGAAGAAGCTTTTATTTTGGGCTGAAACAAAAGAACATCCATAATTCCGTCGCCGTCATTGTCTACAGTCTGGGTTTCTAGAAATGAATTGCTGCTAATTTCTTTTACAGCATAATTTTCAAGTTTAGCATCTGCTTTTAATCCCAGCGTTTTTTTAGTTAATTCAACTGTTTCAAATTCTCGGTTTACAGGCAAATTATTGATAATTGTAATTGTTTTGTTTTGAGATTGAACTGTAAAGTTCGCTGCCAGAATTGCGGTAAGTAAAAGATATTTTTTCATTTTGGATACTGCTTTTTTATTTCATAAAAATACAAATCAAAAAGCAAACAGAAATACACTATTGGAGTAAATATGTACAAATTATTGATAGTGAGAGTAAGTCACAAGAAAGTTAATAATTTAAACTTATCTTTAAATATTAAAATCAAGATAAAATGAAACAAAGCGCCGGCATATTAGCCTATAAATTCATTGATAAAACAGTATTCTTCTTTCTAGTTCATCCAGGCGGACCATTTTGGAAAAACAAAGATTTAGAATCTTGGTCGATTCCCAAAGGAGAGTTTACAGATGACGAAGATCCGCTGGAGGCTGCCATACGAGAATTTAAAGAAGAAACTGGTTTTGAGGTTGATGGAGATTTCATAAAACTGCAATACGTAAAATTGAAATCTGGTAAAGTTGTTCATGCTTGGGCGGTTGAATTTGAATTTGATGAAACACAGCTAAAAAGCAATGATTTTGAAATGGAATGGCCTCCGAAATCTGGAAAACTAGCAAATTTCCCTGAAGTCGACAGAGGAGAGTGGTTTCAAACGCACGATGCCTTAAAAAAAATAAATCCTGCTCAAGCCGATTTTATCGTTCAAATGATTTCTAAAATTTCGGCTTCACTTTAATTTCTTTGTTTTCTTAATGAGATAATTTTTGTAATTTACATTCTTATCATCTGAATCATTTATCAGATTAATTAAATGCAAATAAGAATATGGAAGTGAAGTGTATTATTTTCGACTGCGATGGAGTTTTGGTAGATACAGAAAAAATTGGCAACGGAATACTGCTTGAAATGGCAGCTGAGTATGGTTTTGAAATGGAAATTGAAGATGCATACCGAAATTTTAATGGTCGAAATTTAAAAGATTGTTTTCTTCATATCGAAGATGCCATCGGAGCAAAACTGCCGGAATCTTTTGAAGCAGAATATCGCGAAAAAAGTTTCAAAGCTTTTAAAACAGAAGTAAAGCCGATGGAAGGTGTTGTATCATTTATCGAAAAACTGAATATTGCGTATTGCGTGGCGTCAAGCGGACCTGTTGAAAAAATCAGATTAAATCTGGAAGCATCTGGTTTATTGGATAAGTTTGAAAATAAGATTTTCAGTTCCTATCAAATTAAAAGCTGGAAACCAGATCCAGGAATATTTTTGTATGCCGCAAATGAAATGGGTTTTGAGGTAAGTGACTGTATTGTTTTAGAAGACAGTAAAGCAGGCGTAAAAGCTGGAATAGATGGCGGATTTCGAGTATTTGGACTTGCCAACGGTTATAATAATTCAGATTTGGAAGAAGAAGGCGCAATGCTTTTTTATACTTATGAGGAATTGAGCGATATTCTTGGAGTTTGATTTGTTTCAGGTTTCAGGTTTCAAGTTTCAAGTTCTGAGGGCTTCGACTTCGCTCAGCGTGACAGTAATTAGGTGTAATTGTCGTCGAAGGAAACGTGAAGTATATCTTAAATCTAGATCAAATTTCGATTTTTTCTAATTTTCATATTCTTAAAAACCAATGTAATTTGTTACATTAAAATTAAATTTCATATATTTGAGTTTGTACATTCGTTTTTTTAATGCGTTTTTTATGATGAATTTCTAATGATTCATTAGAAAAATCGGATGATTTAGCTAGAAAAAGACTTTTCCCAAAGAGTCATTTTTTAGAATGTGATTTCCCAAAAGTCACATGCAATTAACCTACAGACAGACAAAATGACGAAATTTATAATTAGAATTTTAATTCTATCACTGTTACTCGTTTCTTCAATCGAAGCCCAGATTAAAAAGATTGGTGTTCCTTTTATAACCAATTATAATCCGAAAACATATAAAGCAGCTTCAGAAAATGGAGATGTCGTACAAGATTCTAAAGGCATGATGTTTTTTGCCAATCACTTCGGAATCATGCAGTTTGACGGTGTACGATGGAGTATTGTCACACAACCCGAAAACAGAAGTATGGTTCGTTCCCTGGCAATCGACAAAAACGATAAAATTTATGTTGGAGCGCAAGGCGATTTTGGTTTTACAGCGCAATTGCCTAACGGCCAATATCGATATACTTCGCTGGTTAAATTACTTCCCGTTTCAGCTCGAAATTTTGGAGATGTTCTTCATATTACTATTCAAAATGGCAATGTAATCTTTTTCTCTTATGAAGGAATATTTATTTATAAGAATAACGAAATTAGGGTTTTAAAATCAAAAGCCAGTTTTGATGATTTTTTTGAAGTTAATCAAGAGATTTATGTTTTGGATAATGAAAGAGGATTATTGAAATTAAAAAGCGACTCATTAATTGCAATTTCAAATGCTCAGAAATTTGCCGGCATGAAGATTAGAAAGATCTTTAAAACAAATAATGGACTTTTATTATGCACACAAAATAATGGACTTTTTATCTATTCTGATAATCAGATAACACCTTTTGTAACGGAAGTTGATTATTTATTAAAGCAAAATCAAATCTCTGCTGGAATTCAGCTTTCAGATGGATATTTCGGAATTGGAACCCGCCAAACAGGATTGATAGTTATAGATGGTTCAGGAAATTTGATTCAGCATATCAATAAACAAATAGGTTTGCAAAATGATTATGTAACAAATCTTAAAACTGATAAAGAAGGAAATTTATGGGTTACGCTTAAAGAAGGTATTTCGATGATTCAGATTTCTTCGCCTTTGTCTAAGATTTTGGACACATCAAATTCAGAAACCAAAATATACTGCAGCCAAATTTATCAAAACAAGTTATACATCGCTACGGATAACGGTTTATTCTCGCTCGATTGGGAAGCTTATAAAAACGGAAATCGTGAAGATGTCAACTTTCAGCATATTTCTGGCATGTCTGAAAATGTTTGGAATATTGGCGTTTTTGGAAATTCTCTTTTGGCTTTTGAAAAAAACGGAATATATGAAGTGTCTGGTAATTCGGCAAAAAGACTAGCAAAAGTAGACGGCGCTTGGAAAGGGATTTTAGTTCCAAATCATCCAGATTTACTGCTTGCAGGCGGCTACAACGGCCTCTATCTTCTTAAAAAAATAAATAATTCTTGGGTGTATCAGCATAAAATAAAAGGTTTTCAGGAAAGCAGCCGTATAATTGAAACGGACAACAACGGCAATTTCTGGATTGCTCACGGTTACAAAGGAATTTTTAAACTTCAATTTAATACCGAATTCGACTCGGTTTCTAATGTTCAGTTTTACAATCAAGAAGATGGTTTTCCGTCCAGTTTATTTTTGAATACTTTTAAAATTGATAATCAGATCTTTTTTGGAACGACAAAAGGGGTTTACAAACAAAGTACATCTTCAAACAAAATGATTCCAGATGCGATATTTAAAAAATATTTGGGAATGGAAAATCACATTCGGTTATTAAAAGAGGATAATCTAAATAATATATGGTACGTTTCTGGAGAAAATACTGGGAAAATGACTAAAAAAGCAAATGGGAGTTTTGCTGTTGAAGAGCTTCCGTTTAGAAAACTTAGATATTTATATGTTCCAGGTTTCGAAAATATTCAGACAACGACAAAGGGCGATGTCTTTTTTGGAACACAAGATGGTTTAATTCATTACAATTCAGTCAAAAACAAGAAATACCAAACCAAATACAAAGCTGTAATTACAGAAGTTAAATGTATTTTTCCAAAAGACAGTCTGCTGTTTTCAAGCCGTTACGATGTGCTTCCGAATAAAACAAAATCTGCGGAAAAAGAAATTTCAAGAGTTTTATCGTATTCTAATAATGCCGTTCATTTTGCTTTTTCTTCCCTTTTTTATGATGAAGCCGATGCTACAAAATATGAATACTGGCTGGAAGGTTTTGAACCAAAATGGTCGGAATACAGTCTTCAAACCGAAAAGGAATATACCAATTTACCTGAAAATGAATATGTATTTCATGTAAGGGCAAAAAATATTTATGATGTTGTAAGCGAAGAAGCGGTCTTTCGCTTTGAAATTTTACCGCCTTGGTACAGAACTTTTTGGGCATACTTATTTTATTTTGCGCTTTATAGTATTGTAATTTATTTAATTGTTAGATATCAGAAATCTGTTGCTGAGCGTCAACGTCGTCAATTGATAGAGAATCAAGAAAGAGAATTGCTTCGAAGCCGCGCAGAACTTAACGAACAAAAACTGACGTGGGAACAACAGAATATGGCTATTGTACGTGAGAATCTTGAAACGACAATAAATCTTAAAAATGCCAAAGTAGCTTCAAATACGGTTAATTTGATTCACTTAAATGAAATTCTACTTTCCATAAAAGAATTGATTGCACAGATTGATAAGAAAAATGATCCGAATGTAAATTTTAGTCTGCTTAATAAAATCAATAAATTAATAGATCACGAATTGCAGGGAGACAAGCATTGGAACGAATTTGAAGAAATCTTTAATCAGTTGCACAATAATTTTATGCAGAGACTCAAAACTAGTTATCCTGAATTGACGCCGCGTGATATGCGATTGTGTGCGTATTTGCGAATGAATTTCAATACGAAGGAAATTGCACCGCTCTTGGGAATTTCTGTAAGAGGTGTAGAAGATACCAGATATCGCATTAGAAAAAAACTACAGCTTCCTTCTGAAGCAAACATAACTGAGTTTATTCTAAATTTTTAGTTTTCCTCATTTAAGTGAAATTTTAAGTGATTTTATGCTTTTCATCGATGATTTGTTACATTTCTTCGATAGTACCGTAGTCAAACCGTACTCCAAAATGTAAGTCTTGCCTGATTTTTTAGTTAATATTGCGTTGTTATTGTCGGAAAATACAAACTATTTTTTTTAAATGGTTTGTATTGAAGAAATAACATTTACTAACTAAAAACCTATTTAAAATGAAGCAAAATGACTTTTTTTTCGGCCGACCACCGAAAAGCAATTCTTATTTATTAAAACAATTTTGTGTTGCAGTTTTATTTCTACTGCTGCCATTTCTGAAAGCCCAAGCTCAATGTAATACGCTTGTTTGGTCTGATGAATTTAATGGCACGACAGTCGATTTAACCAAATGGCAAAGTATCTCAGGAAACGGCTGTCCATCGCTCTGCGGATTTGGAAATGCCGAAGCGCAGCGTTACGAACCAAATCAGGCAACAATTGTAAAAGAAGGAACGAATAGTTACTTGAACATTGAGGCTAAATATCAGCCAACGTCACAGTTTCCAGATCAGCCGTATGCTTCCTCTAAATTAACAACAGAAGGGAAGTACGCTTTAAAATACGGAAGAGTTGAAGCTAGAATGAAGTTATCTAATGGCCAGGGAGCGTGGCCTGCTTTTTGGATGCTTCCCGTAAATGGAAATTGGCCGTATACTGGTGAAATTGATATTATGGAAGCCAAACACAGAAATCCGCAATCTGTAGATGGAACTATACATTATGATGGAAACGGATATCATTTTACAGGAAGAAGCTATAGTTCTCCAACAGATTTATCTTCTGATTTTCATGTTTATGCGGTAGAATGGGGACCAAACTTTATAAAATGGTTTGTTGACGATGTTTTATTTCACACTGCAACTCCAAATACAACAGTTAATGGCGGATGGCCTTTTAACGATAGTCAGTTTTACATTATTTTAAACCTTGCTGTTGGTAGCGCAGGAACGCCATATACCAGTGTAAATGGAGCGGGAGTAGCGCCAGTTCCAGGTGATTTTCCTGCAAAATTACAAGTCGATTATGTTCGTGTTTACGATGGGAGTTTTAAATATGGAGTTGCGGGAGATGCAAAAGTATATCAAAATGAAAGCAGCAAAACTTATTCTATAAACGCTATAACAGGCGCCTCTTATAACTGGACGGTTCCTGCAGGTGCGACGATTACTGCTGGACAGGGAACAAATGCCGTTACGGTAAATTGGGGAACTTCGGGTGGCGATGTTTCTGTAACAGCGACCACTTCCGGCTGTACGGCAAATACATATAAACTAGCCGTTGTAACAGAACCGGTAATTCCTGTCGAGAAAATTCAGGAAGATTTTCAATCCAACAGAAATATTGTTTACGGAAACAAAACAGGAATTTTGACAGAAGCGGTTGCCAATCCTTCTGCAACAGGAATTAATACTTCGGCTTTGGTTGGAAAATATGTACGTAATTCATCTGAATTGTATGATGTTTTCAATATTAAAAATGTAGTTATAAGCAATGCAAATGATTATGTGTACGGAAGAAAAAGAATTTCTTTTGACATTTATACTTCGGCTCCAGTTGGAACTAAAATTTCGATGCAGCTTGAAAATAGTTTGGTAACCACAGCCACTAATTATCCGTCTGGAAGACACAGTGGTTATAAAGCGACTACTACGGTTCAAAACAAATGGGAAACTATTGAATTTGAGTTTGAAAAAATAATAGATCCAAACACAAGTGCTTTGACAATCAATAATATTGCTTTCCTTTTTGAATCGAATTCAAATTCTGGAGCAACCTATTATTTTGATAATCTGCTGACACGAGCAGCGCCAGAAAAACCAATTATTGCAACCGACGTTTTGCAAAATTACGATGGCATCAATAAAATCATAAAAGGAACTACAACTGGAACGTACTCTGTTGTGGCAAATCCGGGATCAAATTCTGTTAATTCATCTGCAAATGTGGCGAGGTATGTTCGAAACGCGTCAGAACAGTATGATGTTCTTTTCTTTAATACACAAACTTCAATCGAAGATGCTGGTTTATTTAAAAGTCAGACCAATAAAATTATGATTGACGTTTATACCTCGGCACCAGTTGGAACGGTTGTAAGCATGAATTTTGAAAATAGTGCCACTTCGCTTCCAGCCAATTATCCAACGGGAAGAAATAGCAGTTACGTAGCCATTACAACCAAACAAAATCAATGGGAAACACTGACTTTCTATTACAATTCAAGTCCGGATGCTGGAACTTCGAATCTGGCTGTGAATCAAATGGTTTTATTGTTTAATTCAGGTTCTTATACAAACGATACGTATTATTTTGATAATATCAGAATTGGTTCAACCAAACTGCCAGATACTTTTACACCTGGAGTTGTTTACGAAGATTATCAAAATACCCATAACATTACTTTTAGAGACGCTATCGGAACGTATACACCAAATATAGCAAATCCGAATGCATCGGGAATTAATACTTCTTCGAATGTTGGAAAATACGTTCGTAAGTCCACAGAAATGTATGACAATTTCTCTTTCAATACGACTTTAAACAATATTGGAGATTTTAAAGCGGGCACAAAAAAATTCGCCATGGATGTATATACATCTGCGCCGGTTGGCTCTATAATTTCTTGGCAGGCAGAAAGCAGTGCTTCGGTTCCTGCAAATTATCCTGTTGGGAGACATAGTATTTATCAGGGAGTTGTAAAACAAAGCAACGCTTGGCATACGATTACTTTTACCTATGTGAGTACGCCCGATGCTTCGACTTTAGATAGTGAAGTAAACCGCTTTGTATTTTTATTTGAACCGGGAACAAATTCTGGAAACACTTATTATTTTGATAATATCAGAGCTTTAAATTTAGTTTCTACAGAAACACCAGCAGGATTGCCATCACCTTGGATTAGCACAGATTTAGGAGCTGTTACCCCTGCGGGAGAAGCATCACATTCTAATGGAACTTTTACAATTAAAGGTTCAGGAAATGATATTTGGGAAACAAGCGATCAATTTCAATTTGTAAATCAGTCTATTACAGGAGATGCTGAAATTATTGCTAAAGTAAATTCGTTAACGAATACCAATACGTATGCAAAAGCTGGAGTAATGTTCCGTGAAACACTTACGCCGACTTCTAAACATGCCATGACAGACGTAAGTGCTGCAGCCGGTATAGAATTTTTATCTAGAGAAGCAACTTCTGGAGTAACAACAGCCCAAGTTGTGGCAGGAACAGCCCCAAAATGGATTCGTATCGTAAGATCTGGAAACACATTCACTTCTTATTCATCTGATAATGGAACGACATGGACACAAGTTGGAACGCCAAAAACGATTACAATGGCTAATACGATTTATGTTGGAATGGCAGTGACATCTCACGCGAACGGAACTTTAGCAACAGGAGTTTTCAGCGATGTTATAGTTCGTACTATTACATCAAACCCAAATGTCAATTTAGCTTTAGGCAAAACAGTAACAGCTTCTACAGAAGAAAATGCAACGCTTTCTGCAAATAAAGCAACTGACGGAGACGGCACAGCATCAAGATGGGCAAGTTCTTTTGCCAATGCAACAGAATGGATTTATGTCGATTTAGGAAGTAATTACACTCTTAATCGCGTAGTTTTAAAATGGGAAGCGGCTTTTGCAACTCAATATAAAGTACAGCTTTCGACAGATAATGTTTTCACCGAAAATGAAACAATAAATACGCAGACAGCCAGTGATGGAGGTACGGATGATTTAACGGTAAGTGGAACAGGAAGATATCTTCGCATTTTATGTACAGCAAAAGCTTTGGCTCCTTACGGATATTCATTGTATGAAATTGAAGCTTACGGATCTTCGTCAACAGCTAGAATGGCTTTGAATGTTGCTGAAGAACCTCTGGCGGAAGAAGCTGTTTTTGCAGTGTATCCAAATCCGACCACAAATTATGTTCAAGTTTCATCTCCTGAAAACCTAGACAATAAAGTCATTACGATTTATGATAATTCTGGGACATTAATTTTGCAAAACAAGCCTCAAGGAAATGAAAGCGTAATTGACGTGAGTAAACTTCGCAGAGGAATCTATATTCTAAACTTCAAATCAGACCAAAAAAGCTGGAGTAAGAAGTTAATTAAGAAATAATTTTTAAATCCGTTGGGTGCAATTCAAGGAGGGCATACCAGTTGTACCTGACGGATTTAGTTAGTCATTTATTTGAAAATGACTTTGGTTTTAGAATCTATTTATTAACCCCAAAACTATTTAGATATGAATAAAATTAGACTTCAAAGATTTTCTTTTTTGATGACACTTTTTTTAGTGTTTTCAAGCCTAATGCATGCTCAAGGGCCTGTACCATTTACGATTAGTAATAATTCGACGTTTGCCGACAGCGATTTATATGTTGCCATTGTAGGAATCGATTATACTACAGGAAATCACGTTTGGGTAAATGCCAAAACGAGTCAGGTTTTACCAATGAATGCGTCTTATAACACAGTTACAGGACCCACTTATGGCGGAAATACAGGACCAGGACAAAATTCTAAATATGCAGCTTGTTTTACTAAGCTGAGTGAAATTCCAAATAAGACCTTCACATTACCTTTAATTGCAGGATGCAGGGTTTTTATTTCTAAAGGTTCGCAGTTGTATTTCTACTTTTTTGGTGCTAACGGAGCTCCGTCGGGATATGCATCGCCAAATCCGCAGAACGCAACAGATCCGAATCAGGGCATTTTGTATGAAATGATCGAATTGACCAATAATCAATATGGTTTCTTCGGAAATCCAACAAGAGTAGATTCATATAAATATCCAATGGGATTGGAGCTGTTTGGAGCTAACGGTTATCAAAAGAAAGTGGGAGACTTGAAAAAGCACGCTGATATTGTTGCTGCTTTTAAAGCGAATGTTCCAGCAGAATTTCAAGGATGTGTCAATGATGCAACTGGAGAAATTACAGCTCCGTCTAAAACTCCAGCTTATGCCGAAGGATCTGGGCCATACGCAAACTATTTAAAATCATATATCGACGCAATTTGGAACAAATACAAAAATGAGGATTTAATTTTCTATGCGGGAGATGCGGGAGTATTCAAAGGACGAGTTATTGGAGAACAACTAGAAATGGTTGGACAATCTGGAGCTTTTGTTGGAAGAACAGGACGTGTACAAAACCGACCAACAACGCAGGAAGCGCTTGAAGGAAAAGGTGTTTTGGACAGAAGATTGGTTGACGGAGATTTAGATCTTGTAATTCAGGCGCAATTAACAGCTGCGATTAATCGACATGTGGTAAATACAACAACGACAAATCCTGGACAGCAGAATTGGTATGATGCATCGAAATATTATCAAGTAAATCCAACCAATCATTATTCTAAATTCTGGCATTTACCAGGAATTAATATCGATAATTTGGCTTATGGGTTTGCGTATGATGATGTTGCCGATCAGTCGCCATCGCTTCATTCGCCACAGCCAACAAAAGTTATCGCAACATTTGGGGGTTATTACGGACTTACTACGCCTTCAGTTCCAGCTACAACAGATGTAATAACAGTTTACAAAGATTGCAATTACACTGGTTTCTCTGGCGGATTGACAATTGGTGATTACAATCTAGCTCGTTTAAATTCTTTAGGTGTTTTAAATGATGATATTTCTTCACTAAAAATTACTCAAGGTTATCAAGCGATTTTATATCAAGATGATAATTTTACAGGTGCATCAACAGTAATTAATTCCGATAATTCTTGTTTGAATACTACTTGGAATGATAAAGTAAGTTCGATTAGAGTTATTGCAAACGGAACAACGACTTTAGGAAACCAAACTTTCTTTCTTCAAAACAGAAATAGCGGTTTGTACATGGACGTTTGGAATTCCAGCATGTCAAACGGAGCAGGAATCAATCAAGGGGCTTTGAATTCTGGAAACAATCAGAAATTTACTTTCACGCATTTAGGTGATGGAATGTACAAAATCATTGCAAACCACAGCGGAATGTCAATGGATATCAATAACTTCAATAAAGCCAATGGCGCAAGAGTGGAGCAGTATCCATACAATGCCACAACAAATCAGCAGTTTATTTTGGTTTCAACTGGTGATGGCTATTATAAAATTGTTGCCCGTCATAGCGGAAGAATTGTTGAGGTGGCAGGAGCAAGTACAGCTTCTGGAGCAATTGTGCAGCAATGGGATAATAACAACCAGACTTGCGGACAATGGAAATTAGTTCCAGCTACAAGTTCGCAGACTTCAGTTTTAATTCAAGCAGAAGATTATTCAGCGATGAGCGGTATTCAGGTTGAAGCAACAACAGATACTGGAGGAGGTTCAAATGTTGGTTATACAGAAACAGGTGACTGGTTAGCGTATAATAGCATTAATTTCCCAACAACTGGTTCTTATTTAATTGAATACCGAGTGGCAAGTGCTGTCAATGGCGGAAGATTATCATCTGATTTAAATGCAGGTGCTATTGTTTTAGGAACTGTTGATATTCCAAATACTGGAGGATGGCAGAACTGGCAGACCGTTTCTCAAACCGTAAATGTTAATGCAGGAACATATAATTTCGGAATCTACATTCAGAATACAGGAATGAATATCAACTGGATTAAAATTACAAAAGTAGCGGGAGGAACAGCACGAATGGCTTCAGTTGAAACAATTGAAGAACCAGCCGAAACAGTTTTAAATGTTTATCCAAGTCCAGTTGAAAGCACACTTTATGTAACAGCAGATCTTTCTGGAGGAAGCGTAAAAATTGTAGATTCTCAAACAGGATCTACTGTAGCATCTCAAAAAATCAACAACAATAGTTTTGATGTTTCGCATCTTAGAAAAGGAATCTATTTTATAGTTTTTGAAAAAGAGGGTAAACAAACGATCAAACGATTCATAAAAAAATAGTTTTAAAAAGTGATCTCAGGCTTTAGATTTAGATAATAAATTAGGTAGTGTTAGTTCTACGAAATTAGATTTCAAATCAAATCTAAAATCTAAAGTCTGAAATCTAAAAATAAAAAAATGCAACTCAAATAACCGTCCCATGTTTACGAGTTTATTAATCTATTAAAACAATTATTATGAAAAACAATTACAAAAGAATGCTGCAGAAATGCATGATTATTTTAGTCTTGGGCGCTTTTAATTTAGTAGCAGCCCAGAAAAAAGTCATTGCTTATATTCCGAACTGGATTGATTTGAATGCTTTTTCAAGCACTGTCCAATACAGTAAATTAACGCATATCAATATTGCTTTTGAAAATCCTGATGCCAACGGATATTTGAGTTTTAATTCAGGAAGTAATGCCATAATAAATGCGGCACATGCCCAAAATGTAAAAGTGTTTGTTTCGCTTGGAGGAGGTTCAGTTTCAGAAGGAGGCCCTATTCGCGATAATTACTTCAATTTGATTACGCCAGCCAACAGAACGGCTTTTATTCAAAAAATCTATGATTATGTGGTGGCTCACAATTTTGATGGTGTAGACGTTGATTTGGAAGGCCCAGCAATTAATGGAGATTACGGCGGATTTGTTATTGCTCTTGCCAATAAACTGCATGCCAATGGCAAATTGATTTCGGCGGCGCTTTCAGAAGGATATGGTGGTGCCAATGTACCTTCATCTACTTTTGCAGCTTACGACTGGATTAATATTATGGCTTATGATGCAACAGGGCCTTGGGCACCAAACAATCCGGGACAACATTCGCCTTACAGCATGGCAGTAAATCAGTTTAATTATTGGACAGGAAGAGGATTGCCTGCAAGTAAAGCCATCATCGGACTTCCGTTTTATGGCTATGGTTTTGGTGCTTCTGCCAATCAAGGAATTTCTTATGCTAATATAGTAGCACAATATCCAGGGGCTGAAAATCTAGATCAGGTAGGAAACACCATTTATTACAACGGAATTCCAACAATCAAACAAAAAACAACTTTTGCAATTCAGAACGCGGGGGGAGTTATGATTTGGGAATTGTCTCAGGATGCAACAGGCTCAAAATCTTTACTGACAGCAATTAATCAGGTAATTACAGGAAGCAATCCTCCTGCAACAGGAACTTTAATTCAAGCCGAAAATTACAATACAATGAGTGGTGTTCAAACCGAAGAAACAACCGATACAGGTGGTGGATTAAATGTAGGGTATTGCGATACAGGTGATTGGATGGCTTATTATAATATTAATTTCCCAACTTCTGGTTCTTATCAAATAGAATATCGTGTTTCAAGTGCTGTTACAGGCGGAAGGTTATCCGCTGATTTAAATGCAGGAACTATTCAGCTTGGTGCTATAAATGTGCCAAATACAGGAGGATGGCAAAACTGGCAGACAATTACTCAAACCGTAAATGTAAATGCTGGAACGTATAATTTCGGGATATATGTTCAAAACACAGGGTTTAATATAAACTGGTTTAGAATTACAAAATCGGGTTCAACGGCAAAATCTGCTCCTATAAACTTAGAACAATCAATTGCAAATTTGGAGATTTATCCGAATCCGACTGAAAGCCAGCTTTTCTTCAGCACAGAGGTTTCTGGCGGAAATGTAAATGTCATCAATACAGAAGGTGGTGCAACTGTTTTTTCTCAAACCGTAAACAATAACAGCATTGATGTTTCGACTTTAAAAACAGGAATTTATCTAATTTCGGTAGAGAAAAATGGAATCAAAACGGTAAGACGTTTTATTAAAAAATAATACTAACCCATTTGCCATAATGGTTTTAGATACATTAAATTTTAGGTTTTAATGTGATGAAAAGGCTGTCATTTTTTGTGACGGCCTTTTTTTGTTTTAACCGCAAAGAACGCTAAGTTTTTTTTTAAGCTAAATTTATAAAATGAAAAGTTCGCAAAGCTAATCCTATAATGCTTTGCGAACTTTAATTTATAAAATTATACTCAAAATCCTTTGTGAACTTTGTGTAACCTTTGCGTTCTTTGCGGTAAAAAAAACGTCTCTTACAATAAATTACTTCACACTCTTAATTTCGCCATTTTTCAAGTCAACTGTAAAATGATCTGCTGGAACTTCATGCATAAATTTATTGAAGATGATCAGGAATAATTTCATTTGTTTTTGTAGTGGAGTGTCTTTTGAAAGATCAGCTTTAGAACCTTCTAAAAATAAATTGGATAAGACTTTGTATTCTTTTGCTCTTTGAATTCCAACATCTACTAGAGCCAATTCATCGGCACTTCTGAAACGATAAAAATCTACTAAAAGATCATAACCTGTCCAATTGAAGTTTTCTTTTTTGAGATTATTCTGAGTTAAGATTTTTTCTGATTTAGTTTCAGCTTCATTCCATTGTTTTTGAAACTGTTCTTTATTTTTAAGAATGAAATCAAAATCTTGATCAGATTGCATATTAGCCAAATTCAATAAATCTTTTGCGGAAACATTCAATATGAAATCTTTGAATGCAGAAGGCCAATCGTCTTTTAAGAATCGAAGACGAACTAATTCTTTTAAATGAAAATCGGTAAAATCATGATAGTTTTTTGTTTTTATAATATCAATATTCCAAATGTCTTGGATATTCTGGCTTTTCAAAAACTTATATTCCATTTCATATAAATCAAAAAGTTCGTTGTATCTCGGAACATTATCAATACTGATAGTCTGAATATCTACAGTGTCATTTTTCTTGAAAGTCAATAATTTATAAGCGGGAATATATGCGGCAAGCGATGGTGTCTGAATATTAACCAGAGTATTTCCTTTTGCAGAAGTCCGAACTCCCGTATCGTTGATGTGCATATGGCCTCCAAAATGAATTTTAAGCCCTGCATCTGCAAAAACCTGAGCTACTTCTTCAACTGGAACACGATTTAACTGCCATTTGTTTGGACCAAGCAACTCTTTTATTTCCGCAGAAGCGTCATCATTAAAATCAATCATTGGGAAATGACTGAAAGCTATTAAAGTTTTCCTTTGTTTCTTGGCTTCAGCCGAAATAGTTTCAACCCATTTTATTAGATGTTTTTTATTGGAAAGCACATTGTTATAACCCGTACTGGCTTCGTTGTAATTTTTAGAATCTTTTTCGGAAGAAACATTTTTTTTAGGTATATAAACATTTCCGTCAATGGCCATTAGCCAAAGTCCGTCAATAGGTTCTACAACATAACTAACATCTGGAACTTCGTAACCTGGAGCTACCTCATACACACGGTTTGCCAGTTTAGCACTTTCCGCTGCTTTTTCAAACGAGTAATTTTTACTAGTATAATTAGAAAAAGGCGTTGCCCAGAATTTGTATTTTTTATTTGAATGAAAACCAAAATCCTGAAGCTGTTCGGTGATTCCTAAATAACCCATTTTAGCAATATCGGCGGTAACAACTACTGGCTGTTCGGTGTTTAAATTTGGCTTATAAAGGCCTTCTTTGCTAAAAATGGGCTGACTTTTGCCTTCTTTTCCTAAGAAATCTTCTTTTCCAGATTCTTGCGCAAACGGTCCGACTGGATCATGATTTCCTGTGGTGATGAAGAATTCTATTCCGTATTTTTGGGTATATTGTTCTAATATTTTGGCTAATCCGCGAACATGAATCGGCTGGCCATCATCTGTATAATCTCCCGGAAGTGCAACATATTTGATTTTTCGTTGTGCGATATCATCTAATGCTGCTATAAATGCAAAATAATTTTCGTTGAAAATTCTAGTAGAATGAAGCTGAGACGACATAGTTCGCACCAAAACAGACTGTCCTGTTTTCGGATTCAAAACTCCTTTATAATCGGAATCTGAAAAACTGCCAAATAAATCTTGTAAATGCACATCAGACAGAAAAGCTATTTGTGTTCCGTTGAGGTTTTTTACTTTTTGTGCTGATGCAGTATTGTTGAAGAAAACAACAAAGAACAGTATATGTAAAAATGTATATCTTGAATTCATAATTGTTTTTAACTTTTGAGTTTTTTTAACCGCAAAGACCGCTAAGGTTTTTCGCAAAGACCACAAAGATTTTGAGAGAAGTTTATAAAATAAATAAGTTCGCAAAGCTTTGCGAACTTCGCGTTTATAACGTAATCTTAAAAAGAACTTTGCGCTCTTTGCGGTTAAAATTATTATTGTTTCAAGTTTCAAGTTTCTCGCTCCAGCAATAACTTGAAACCTAAAATAAAAAAACTATTTTCCAGTCACAGGATTATTTCTCACATAACTTCCATCATCATATTTAATTTGATACGGAGAATTGAAAAAAGTACTTGGAAGATAATAATCGGTTGTGATGATTTGTGCGCCTGATTTTTTTGCAGCTTCAAAATGAGAATAATCGTTGGCACGTGCTTCTTTGGTATCAGAATCGGCGCGAGTTCTTATTAAATAACCTTTTTGTACTAAATTGGCAATTTCTGGATCTTCAGAATTATTTCTAAATAAAGTTGCAGCTTCTGGTTTTCCAGGCTCGGCGTTAATGAAAACGGCGCGTCCTTTAAGGGACGGATGATTCAATGCGTACAAATCTCTTTTTGCGCCGTTATTATCTAAGATGAATAAAAATCTTCCTTTTGCTTCTTTTAATGTCGGCCAGTTATTGTGCAGAACTGCTTCTTCAAGCGTCTTGTATTTTCCTCGAACCATATCTGGCGTAATCAGTTTGTCTTTTCCTAATTCTTTTCTGATTACTTTATCCATTTCATCAAAAACAGCTGCAGTAAAATCTTCTGGTTTGGTTCCGAAGAAATTGGCATCGCCGTCTTTTGGCTCCAAAGTGATAAATACAGGAACGTGACCCGGATTGGCATCAGACCATTTTTTTAGTTCCTGAAGACAGATTTCGAAAGTATAGCAAGAAGTTCTAAAATCGATATCCGGCATATGGAAAACTTTAAAGCCAGGTTTTTTCATTAATCCTTTTGGATCGTAGGTTTCTTCAGATTTAACAACGTCCAAACCTTTCGGATGTGTATATTTTCCGCCTTTAGCGTCAGCAAAAATATCAATTTCAAGATTGCGTAAACCTTTGTTTAATTGATCTGTAATACTAATATGAGTGTATTGTAAACCTTTTAAGGAACGCGAAGTGTCTTTCGCCTGAATGAGATTGTATAAATCAGGTTCAATAGCATGACGATAGCTGTTATGCGAACCAATGACTTGAAGCTGATTAATTTTAAGATTTTCGTTTTGGGCCTGAACGCTGTAATTTACAGCACCGGCAAGAAATAAAGTGAACAAAATTTGTTTCATGATTCTAAAATGGAATTGATACTATTTGATTGGGACGCATCAAAAGAAAATTACATTTTTGAAAAAGACTAAGTTAAAGGTAGTCTTTGATTTGTTTGTTAGTTAAAGAAAAAGAAATCGCAAAATCATTAGTACTTCGTCCCTAAAAAAGTAGTATTTATACATCAAAAGTTTTCATTTCTTAATTTAAAGATAACCTTGACGCAAAAAACATTGGCTTTTGATTTTATTATTTTACGATATGAATCAGTCTGTAATTGCCTTATGAATAATCCTGAAATTTTTGAAAAAACGTATAACGAATACTGGAAAAAACTCAATGCGTTTTCCTATACGATGACTCAGGACAAAGACTTGGCACAGAACATTGTTCAAGATGTTTTTGTCGATTTATGGGAGCGCAAAGAAGAGTTGAACATTAATGCAATCGAACCTTTTTTATTTCGTGCCGTAAAGAATCAGGTTTTTAAGCATTACCAAAACAATCGGTTTGACAAGACTATTTTAGAAGAAAAATTTGAAGACTACATTATAGACAATTTTTCGTCTATAGATCCAGAAGTTATGGATCTGCTTTATTCTTTATTAGATAAACTTCCTGAGAAAAGAAAAGAAGTTTTATTGATGTATAAGTTTCAGGATATGACAATCGATCAGATTGCAGAGGAACTTGGAATTTCTAAACAAACGGTAAAAAACCAAATTTCATCTGCCGTAAAACAACTTCGTGAAGGCTTGAAAGATCTAGCTTGGCTGGCTCCATTTATTATTTTTAATCAAAAATTTTAAAATAACTTTCGCTTGATGTTTTCATAATATTTGGCGATAGTACGATTTCGAGATTCTGGTACTTATTCATAACAATAAGTATTTATGATAAAAAGAATCAAACATAGTTTAGAATACCTGCTTGATAAAAGTTCAAGAAGCAAAACTTCAGCAGCTGAAGAAAATCTGTTAAATGATTTTGCTTTTAATGAATATCAAAATTCAAAATGGGATAATGGTTTAATGGGAAATCCAGAAGACGCTTCTCAAAATATTTATGACGGAATTCAACTTAGAATAGGAAAGAAGAAAACCTTCAATCCTTATTTAAAATATATAGCTGCTGCCAGCATTCTTTTTCTAGTTGGTTTAGGATTTTTATTTAGACCAAATGTTTTAGACCAAAAACAAATCACATTTAAAACGTCATCGATTCCCCAGTCTATCCAATTAAGTGACGGTTCGAAAATTTATCTGGCAGCAAACTCATCATTTCAGTATCCTGAAAAATTTGAAGGCGGCCAAAGAACGGTTTCTTTATTAAAAGGAAATGCCTTTTTTGAAATTGCTAAAGACAAACAACATCCTTTTATTATTTACTCTGGGGAAATAAAAACCAGAGTTGTCGGGACTTCATTCCATATTCAATTATCGAAATTGAATTGTAAGGTTATTGTCGTAACCGGAAAAGTAAATGTTTCTGGTAAAGGGCAAAGTGTCGATTTGGTTCCGAATGAAGAAGCTTTATTTGAATCGGAAAAACTAATCAAACATTCGGCAGATAAAGCCTTTTTAGTCAATTGGTACAATGAAGATGTAACACTTGATCAAACTACGCTAAAACAAGTTATTACAATTTTACAATATAAATACGGAGTTTCATTTCAGTACAATAATGAACACGTATTAGCAACGCCGTTAACGGTATTCATCAAGAAGGACGCAACATTAGAAAATGTTTTGGAACAAATAAATTATATCACAAACCTAAAATTCAAAGTTTATGGCGAAATAGTAAAAGTGGATTAAAAACAAAAAAAGCAGTTGCGGGAACAACTGCCATTAATAAATTAAGCATCGTAAAAACAATTACTTAAATCATGTATTTTAAACCTTCTTATTTAAATCTAAAGAGTTTTGTCTTTTTAGTTCTGGCTTTACTGGCTTTTCAAAGCGGTTACAGTAGAACAAATTTATTAGAAAAGCCAAATGTAAAAAATAAAATAGAAAAAGCGACTCTTGTTTCTATTTTTTCAAAATTAACGCAGCAGACTGATTATAAATTCAGTTACGGGCAAGCTGTAATAGCAGATAATACTGCGTATGCGGTAAATCTCAGCGGAGAATCTATTACAGAAATTTTGAATGATCTTTCTAAAAAAGCCAATTTTAATTACAACATTAACGGAAAATTAGTTTTAATACAGAAAAAAACTGCGCCAAAAACCGTAAATACAAAAGCAGTTGATAGAATTAAAGTTAAAGGAAAAATCGTAGACGAGAACAAAGTGCCAATTCCAGGTGCAACTGTAATCGAAACAAGTACTTCTAACTCTACTGTAACTGATTTTGACGGAGTATTTGAACTTTCTGTTGGAGAAGGAAAAACTATAGATGTGTCTTACGTTGGTTACAAAACCAAAACGGTTACAGCACAAACTGGTTTTATGACTATTCAGTTAGAACCAACTACTGCAGAATTAAATGAGGTTTTAATTGTAGGGTACGGTAAGCAATCTAAAAAAGACGTTACTGGAGCAGTTACACAATTGGAAGCTTCAAACTTTAAGCAGGGTGTAAGCATTTCTCCAGATAATTTAATTCAAGGAAAAGTTGCTGGTGTTCGTGTGGTTAGTACAAGCGGTGAGCCAGGAGCTGGAGTAAATGTAACAATTAGAGGTGTTGGATCTATTAGAAGTGGAAGTACGCCTTTGTTTGTTGTTGACGGAATTCCATTGTCTAATGATGATGTGAGCCCATCTGGAACGAATGTTGGTTTTGGTAGTTCTCAAGCTAAAAATCCATTAAACTTTTTAAATAATAGCGATATCGAATCTATTACAGTTCTAAAAGATGCATCTGCATCTGCAATCTACGGAGCAAGAGGATCTAATGGAGTTGTTTTAGTAACGACTAAAA
Organism: Flavobacterium sp. SORGH_AS_0622; assembly: GCF_030818825.1. Lineage (NCBI taxonomy): Bacteria > Pseudomonadati > Bacteroidota > Flavobacteriia > Flavobacteriales > Flavobacteriaceae > Flavobacterium > Flavobacterium sp. SORGH_AS_0622. The sequence continues at coordinate 2,934,902 of NZ_JAUTAX010000001.1, read as the reverse complement.
AAGGAGCAAAAGGAGATGGAACTTTAACTTTTGATTCGTCTTTAGGAATTTCTACTGTAGCCAACAAATTAGATGTTTTGAGTGCTGATGAATACAGAAATGCTATTAAAGACAAAGCTTTTGATCACGGAGGTAATACAGACTGGCAGGATGTTATTTTTAGACAAGCTGTTACAAAAAGTAATTCGCTTGCATTTTCTAAACAAACAGAGTCTGGAAATTACTATGCATCTGTATCGCAATTGGATCAAGAAGGTATTATTAGAAACAGTGATTTTAAACGTCTGACAGGAAGAATTAATGCTGCTGAGTCGTTTTTGGATAAAAAACGTTTAAAATTAAAATTTAATCTTACTGCCAGCGAAACTAAAGACGATGGAGTTCCTACAAGTGATGACGGAGGTTCTAATGGACAATTGCTGGTTCACACATTAATGGCAAATCCAACGAGATCAGTTTTTGATGCAAATGGAAATTATACCAACTTTAATATGAATGCGCACTACAATCCGGCGTATTTATTAAGTATTTATACCGATCAAACGCGTACTTTGAGAGTTTTAGGAAATTTTGAAACTTCTTTAAGAATCATTGACGGATTAGAATATAAATTAAACCTTGGTATCGACCGTTCGATGTCAGAGAGAAATACTACTATTTTTCCAAACTTAACAGATTTGAATCCAAAAGGAAAATATGTTCAGAATAATTTAGATTCTAAAAACTCTTTGGTTGAGCATTACTTAACTTATAATCTAAATTTAGATAAACATAAAATTGAAGCTTTAGGTGGATTTTCATATCAAAAATTTGAAAGATCTGGAACAGCTTTCAGTATTGACGGAATTTCGAATCAAGGTGAAGGTGTACCTCCTTCAATTAATCCTGGCTTTAAAGGCACACAATCTGGAACGACTGGTTATGCTCAGGAAAACGAATTACAGTCTTATTTTGGAAGATTAAACTATAGTTTCGACAACAGATATCTTTTAACAGCTTCTATGAGAGGAGATGGATCTACTCGTTTTGGTAAAAATAATAAATACGGTTATTTTCCATCTTTTGCCTTAGGCTGGAATATTGCTAATGAAAGTTTCTTCAAAGATTCGACATCATTAAACAATTTAAAACTAAGAGCAAGCTGGGGACAAACAGGAAATCAAGAAGTTGAAAATAAAATTACACAGGCGAGTTATTCTTTATCTGGAGCTGACGGATATTATTTATACGATGACTTGAATTTAGTTAATGGAGTTTCAGTTAACAGAACACCAAATCCTGATTTAAAATGGGAAGTTGTAACGCAATATAACTTAGGTTTAGATTTCAATTTATGGAATGATAAATTTTACGGAACATTAGATTACTTCAACAAAACCACTACAGATGCAATTTTGAATGTTCCTTCACAAGCTTTAAGCCCAACAACTACAATCTGGACTAATATTGACGGTAAAATCATTAATAAAGGTTTTGAAATTATGTTAGGTTCTAAGATAGTAAATACTAAAGATTTTACTTGGAATGTTGACATGAACGGTGCGACGTTGAATAATAAAATTCAAGATCTGCCAGTTTCAGAAATCTTAACAGGAACAATTTCAGGACCTGGACAATCTGGTGTAAATGCAAATATCTATAAAAGCGGTTACGCAGCAGGATCTTTCTACTTGTTAGAACATACTGGTTTTGATGCTAATGGAGCTAATATTTTTAAAGATCAAAACGGAGACGGTAAAATTGATAACAGCGACAGAATTATTATTGAAGGTGCGCTTCCAACTTTCTATTACGGATTAAACAGTGATATGAGATATAAAAACTTTACATTCTCATTTTCTATCATCGGACAAACTGGAGGTTATTTATTAAATAATACAGGTTTGAATGCTTTAAATATAAACAACTTAGCATCAGATCGTAACGTAGCAACAGGATATTACGAGTCAGGCGCGAACCCTACAAACTCACCAATTTTGTCAACGCTTTTCTTAGAAAAGTCTGATTTCATTAGATTGAATACCGCTCGTATTGGATACAATTTTGACTTAAAAGGATTGAACTGGATCAACGGCTTAACACTATATGTAACAGGTCAAAACTTAATTACGATTACAAATTATACAGGTTACGATCCGTTAATCAACAGCCCAAAATCAAACGGAGGAAACCAATCTATTGGTATCGATTACGCAAGGTATCCAACTTCAAGAACATTCAGTTTTGGAGCAACTTTAAAACTATAATTTATTATGAAGACAAATACTATTTTTAATATTAAAACATTAGCATTCTTTTCTTTTATCTGGCTTTTTGCAAGCTGTACAAATCTTGACGAAGTTGTTCTAGATGAGGTTTTAGGAGAAGATGCTTCAAACCCTGCAGGGGCACTTGCTGCTGCTTATGACCGATTGGGAGACGGAACTTTTGTAGATCACGGTGGAATTTTTTCGCTGCAAGAATACACTACAGACGAGGCAATTTTGCCAACTAGAGGAAGTGACTGGGGAGATGGCGGAAAATGGAGAGACATGCATGAATTTACATGGAAGTCTGATAATGCAATTGTGGTTGATAACTGGAACAAACTTACTAATGGAATTACTCGTTCTTTAACAGCAATTCAGTCAATTGAAGAAAGTTCAATTTCAGAGAAAAAATTGTTTTTAGCAGAAGCTAAAGGACTTTTAGCGTATTATTTATATACAACATTAGATTTGTACGGACAAGCGCCATACAGAGATCCAATGAATCCGAATGCGCCTTTACAGATTTTAAAAGCTGATACACAAATCGATATTTTAATTGCCGATGTTGAGGCTTTAATTCCAGATTTGGCAAGTATGGGAGAGCAGCGAACACATCACGGAAGATTTACAAAAGAAGCTGCTTATGGTTTGTTAAGTACAATGTATTTGAATCGTGCTGTTTTTAAAGATCGTTACAATACAGCTTCAAATTTTAATTTTAATGAAGCTGCAGCAACTGGTACAGGAACAGATATGGATCGTGTAATTTACTATACTTCATTATTGATCAATTCTGGAAAATACAGTTTAGAAAGCGATTATTTCAAAAACTTTGCAAGAGATAATGAAAATGGGAAAGAGCTTATTTTTGCGATTTCTCAAAAAATAGATTACATCCGTAACGGTTCAAACAGTTTTGCTTATGTATGTATGGAACGTAACCAAAGAACTTCTGCAGCAAACAGAGGAACAAATGCGGCTTGCACAACTCCAGAGTTTTTTGCAACATGGGATGGAAACCACGATGATCCGAGATTTCAGCAAAAATACCAATATGGCGATGGTACATGGTTTATGAACGATGGTACAGATGTAAGTGTTCCAGCAACTGATATCGTACCAAAAAGTGCTAATTTACCTTGGTTCCACTTTAACAGAGGTATTCAATACGGACCACAATACGGACCAATATTGCTAGCTTCAGGATCGTTGGAAATGACAGGAAACCGTATCAAAGTTTCTCCATTATATATGGAAAAAAGTACCACAACAAGAATGGATTTTACACCTTCTTTGACTTTTAAAAATCCTGCACAATCTGTATTTGCTCAAAACGAAATCAATCAAGGGGCTCGTATTTTCAAATACGAATTTGATCCTGAAGGAGGAAACGGAAATAGTAATGTTGATATTCCATTATTTCGTTTAGGAGGAATCTACATTATGAGAGCCGAAGCTTATTTTAGAAAAGGAAGCACAGGATTGGCAATGGATGATCTTAATAAATTGCGTACAAGCAGAAAAAGAGAATCTTTATACGGAGGTGTAACTGGAAAACCATTAACATCAATAGATCAAACTATTTTATATAAAGAAATTGGATTTGAATTGTACTGGGAATTGCAAAGAAGACCACAAATGATCCGTTTTGGAAAATTTGATTTGGCAGGAACTGCAAAACCAGCTTCAGAACCATTTAGAAGAATATTTCCAATTCCGCAGTCAACAATAGATGTGACTAAACAATTCAAACAAAACCAAGGATACAATTAAGTTTGTGTGTTAGTTTATTTTTTATTTTTTTTCAAAAGCCTGTTTCGAAAGAGATAGGCTTTTTTTTTTTTAAGGTTCTGAGGTTCTGAGGTTCTAAGGTTCTAAGGTTCTAAGGTTGTAAGGTTGTAAGGTTGTAAGGTTGTAAGTTGCAAAGGTCCAAAGGTTCACAGGTTTTGTATTGGATATGTATTTTGTAGAGACGCACCGCAGTGCGTCTACACAACGAATATCCATTTAATTTTAAAAACTGATTTTCAATTAATCTATGGATGCGTCCAATGTGAAAAACTCAGCACCTTAGCCTCTCAGCACCTCAGAACCTTCAAAATATATAATAATCAAATGAAAAAATATAAGATTTAACTATCATTGAATCAGTACATTTGAGATGGATTTTGGTATTTTGAATACAACTGTTTTCTAAAAATATCAAAGAATAAAACTCAAATTAATAACTCAAAAAAAGTGTAAAAATCATGATACATCAAATTGACACTACCGATAACATAGTTGCATTTAGAGCATTAGCAGAAGTAACCAAAGAAGATTTTTTAACAGCAGTAGTTCCTGCAGTTGAACATTTAGTGAAACAAACCAACGAAATTAATTTTTTATTGGTCCTCGATACAGATATTAAAAACTTTACGGCTGGAGCGTGGCTTGAGGACGCTCTTTTAGGATTAAAACATCTAGGAAAATGGAATAGAGCAGCAATCATTACAGATACTGAAGAAATTATTTCGTTCACAAACGGATTTAGTTATATTGTTCCAGGAGAATTTAAAGGTTTTAAAAAAGTAGATTTTAATAAAGCCTTAAATTGGGTTGAAGGAAATATCGAGGTAAAATAAGATCCTATAACACATCCTTTGAATAGTAGTACTGTAAAATTTCTACTCAAAAGGAAAAATAAATACTTTTATATAGAGAAGATTATAAAAAGAAAGCCTATAAAATTAATTATAGGCTTTTTTGATTTTATCACATATGATAATTAATGATTGTATTCGATACCACTGCTTGTTTTAGCATCGATTTTTTCTTTAGTAACTTCACTATACTTTTTATAACAAGCCGAAGCTAAAATTGGCAGTGCAATACTTCCAACAACAGCACTAGCTTTTGGATGTCCTGTTTTTTTCAAAACTGCAGAAGCCAAAAGTGCACCAACTCCTGCGCATACCATTTGTTTAACCGAAAGATTAATTGATTTATTCTGTGGGGTAATTCCGTGTAATAATGGATCTATGAAATTTAAATTCTCCATGACAATAATTTGTTTAGTTATACTTATTTTTTTAATTTTTATTCTTTTTCAGAGTCAGTTTCACTTTCGATTTTTTCGATTTCAACTTTTTCTTTTTTGATCGCCTGACGCAGCAATGCAAAAAGACTCATATAGACATTTGCTGTAAAAACCAGAGAAAACCCTGCCAAAATATAGCCTCGCCAATCATTTAACAAAAGTTTATAATCACAAAGAATTAAAAATGCAATTGTGACATAATGGCTAAAACAATATTCACACGTAAAGAGGTAGAAAAATTTTCTCGATACTAAAAATCGGTCATTTTTAGAACGTCTGACACACCATTCGTGCGGTTCTCTAAAAATCTCTTCGTGCGTTACAGTCCAGCTTATACAGGCAATTGGAATTGCTAAAATAAATAGCCAGACAATTTGTGTTACTATAGTCATAAACAATTGTTTTGAAGCTATGATAAATGGTTATTCTCTAGGATGGTTTTCTGGATAATGTTCAGCATCAAAATCATCTAGTTCTTCATCATTATCATCTTTCTCCAAATCATTGTCTAAATCTAGATCTGGATCATACTCATCATTCAAGTCGTCTTCTGTATCGTCATTTGTAATGGCATCATCTTCATTAATAATACGTTCTTGATTTGGTATATTCTCAGATCTTACATTTGTATTCTTTTCAAAATCTTGTTCTGGATGAGATAGATCTTCTACAAATTCTTCTTGATATTGATACGGATCTTCATCCCTTGCGTAATTGTCATTATCAATTAGCGTATTTTGCTCAATGATGTCAGGATCACTTTCACCAAATTCGCGTTCATCGTGTTTTTTCAGCTCTTGTTTATATTCATCTTCAACTGAATAAGTTCCGTCTACAAGAGTATTTTGATCTATATAATCAGGGTCGAATTGACCATAATCATGGTTGTGTTGCTTTTCCATAATACTATTTTTTTAATTTTTTGTCGTAATACTTTTAAACTTAAAAAGTAGGGTTTTACAAATTTAACAAGCAGGTAACTAAAAGCCTTTACAAGAAAATTATTTATAGTTGCATAATTAACAGTTACTTATAATATAATAAGTGTAAGAAATTATGTAAGATAACCATATTACTTACATTCTAATTTTGATATGAAATAGTAATTAAAAATTAAATAATTATGGCATCTCATAAAGTGACCGCTTGCTGTCAAGCTCTAATAGAAAAAAACTTGACCATATCATTTGCAGAAAGTGCTTCTGCTGGAAAAATGTGTTATGAATTTTCGACAGTTTTTAATTCAGGGAAAATCTTGATAGGAGGGATAGTAAGTTACCATTCTTCTATGAAAGAAGATTTACTGCATATTCCTTGGGGAACAATAGAAAAATACAGCGCAGAATCTGCCGAGGTGACTAAATTGATGGCACAGAATTTTTGTCGTTATATTAGCTCAGATATCTGTGTTGCCCTCACTGGTCTTACAACTCCAGGCGGAAGCGAAAGTGAAGAAAAACCAGTAGGAACCATTTTTATACATATTATTATTGCAGAAAAAGAAATTGCCAGACATTTTGAGTTTGAAGGAAATCCTGAAAGTATAATCAATCAAGCAATCGATGCAGTTGCAGAATTGATTTTGGAAGAGATCTGAAAAGTAACCAACAATAATTTACAAAAGTCGCAAGTTATCTTGCGGCTTTTCTGTGTTTTTTAAGATTTAGCTTAAAATGATATTTTAATGACTTCTATGAGATATATCGATTTTTAGCATTTTGGAAATTTGTACAAAAGGAACATTAATCGGTAGAAATCATATGGCAAATACATATACACAAATACACATACAATTTGTTTTTGCAGTAAAATTTAGAAAAGGATTAATTGGAAAAGAATGGAAAGACAGATTACATCAATACATAACTGGTATTGTACAATCAAATCAACATAAAATGCTTTGTGTAAATAGTATGCCAGATCACATTCATATATTTATAGGGATGCGACCAACACAATCTATTTCATCCTTTATTCAAAATTTAAAAACAGAAACCAGCAAATGGATTAAAGAGGAAAAACTGTCTCCAAATTTTGCATGGCAAGAGGGTTATGGTGCTTTTTCTTATTCAAGAAGTCATGTGCCGAATGTAATTCGTTATATCCAAAACCAAGAAGAGCATCATAAAAAAGAATCTTTTTTAGAAGAATATCAAAAATTACTAAAAGCATTTGAAATTGAATATAATGACCAATACATTTTTAAAGAGCCAATTGTCTAAATTCCAATCGTCCCTACGGGACGACACAAAAAAACAAACATTTTTTCTACCAATGAAATGTTCCTAACGGAACATGGTTTGGATTTTTATGTTGTTTTATAAGTAAGTAAATAGAGTATAAAATTCATTGAATTTAAAAAAAATAAAAGAGTCATAAATGTTCCGTTAGGAACATCTCATCGGTAGAAAAAAAAATAAATGTATTGATTTTACGTTCTGTAGGAACGTTTGATTGTCGCAATCGCATAATTTTAAAGAGCCAATTCTTTAAATTCCAAACGTCCCTACGGGACGACACTAGATACATAATTTTTTCTACCGATGAGATGTTCCTAACGGAACATGGTTTGGATTTTTATGTTATTTTATAAGTGAGTAATAGGGTAGAAAATTCATTGAATTTTAGAAAAATAAAAGAGTCATAAATGTTCCGTTAGGAACATCTCATCGGTAGAAAAAAAATAAATGTATCGAATTTACGTTCCGTAGGAACGTTTGATTTTCTATTATAATATTTCCAAATTTTATGTAGATCAAGAATTTTAAAATGTTCCGTTAGGAACATCTCATTGGTAGAGAAAAAAAAATGTATCGAATTTACGTTCCGTAGGAACTTTTGATTTTCTATTATAATATTTTCAAATTTTTATGTAGATCAAGAATTTTTAAATGTTCCGTTAGGAACATCTCATCGGTAGAAAAAAAAATAAATGTATTGATTTTACGTTCTGTAGGAACGTTTGATTGTCGCAATCGCATAATTTTAAAGAGCCAATTCTTTAAATTCCAAACGTCCCTACGGGACGACACTAGATACATGATTTTTTCTACCGATGAGATGTTCCTAACGGAACATGGTTTGGATTTTTATGTTATTTTATAAGTGAGTAATAGGGTAGAAAATTCATTGAATTTTAGAAAAATAAAAGAGTCATAAATGTTCCGTTAGGAACATCTCATCGGTAGAAAAAAAATAAATGTATCGAATTTACGTTCCGTAGGAACGTTTGATTTTCTATTATAATATTTCCAAATTTTATGTAGATCAAGAATTTTAAAATGTTCCGTTAGGAACATCTCATTGGTAGAGAAAAAAAAATGTATCGAATTTACGTTCCGTAGGAACTTTTGATTTTCTATTATAATATTTTCAAATTTTTATGTAGATCAAGAATTTTTAAATGTTCCGTTAGGAACATCTCATTGGTAGAAAAAAAAATAAATGTATTGATTTTACGTTCCGTAGGAACGTTTGATTGTTGAAATGACAATATTTTAAATAATCAAATTCATGACCCAAACATGCCTACGGGATGATATCTAGAAAAATATTTATTTTCTACCAATGAAATGTTCCATGGGACATTTTAAAATTACTTACTGTAAAGCGAACCATTTTTTATAGACACTCTATCTAACTTTCCTTTTTCATGTAACTCCTCTAATATAATTTTTGCGTCGTTAACAGAAATGTCATGAATTACGGCAAATTCTTTTGGCGCTAATGAAGGATATATCTCAAAAATCGATAAAGGATTTTCTTTTACGATACTTTTCTTTTTTGCTTCTGGAAATAAAGCCAGTAAAGCATTCTCGTAAGAAGCATATGGTTTAGAACCGTAAATAGTTAATTTATTATTGTTTTCATCAGCAAAAAAAAGCGTTGGGAAACCTCTTACTCCAAGAGTTTTGCCATAATTTAAATCTTCTTGAAAAAGCTTTTTTGCATCACCATCATAATCTGTTTTTAGTTTTTCGACATTAAGATTTGCGATTTTCGCAACTTCTACAATATTTTCCCATTTTGCTATGTTTTTCTTTTTGAGATATAATTTCTCACGTAGGATTCTCATAAATTTTACTGCTTTTTCTTTCCCCTGTATCTGCGCAGCTTTCATAGCAATGCATGACGGATAAGAAGAATCTAACGGATCTTCAAGCCAAACATCTCCATCAATTGGCATTTCGTAATGTAAACTTGCTTCATCCCAATGATGTGCAACATCTGAAGGTTTGCTTATACCGCCGCTATTATAACTCCAATCTGGTAGTAAACCGCCCATCCTGTACTCAATATCAAAATAATCGCCGTATTCCAGTTTTAATTTTCTAAGTTGAGGTTCTATTCCCCAGCACGACGAGCAAATAGGGTCTGTGTAATAAATGATTTTTATAGGTTTATTTTCAATTTGAATATTAGCGGTTTCATTAGAATTTTCGCTTATTGGAATTTCACATGTTCCGCTTATTGGATCGCATAATAGCGGATTTGTTTTATTTTCATTCATTTTTGAATTTGTTTGAGATTGACAGCTTAAACTGCAAATCATGATTAATAACAGCGAAAGTATTTTCATAACAACTGTTTTTTATTTTCGACAAAGTTCGTTTGTAAATAATCATAAGTCAATTAGTCAATAAAATGTGACTATCAAAATTCAATGCACAAAGCTTATATGAGTTTCTGTATAAATTAAAACCTATTAAACTTTTATTAACAAAAAGTAAGATTTCATTGCTTTATATTTGTAAGGCACAATTTAATCCTAAAGCATTGTATTCTTATGAAAATCAAGTCTTTTTACTATATCTTTCTAATTAGTATTTTTTCAGTTTCGGCTTATAGCCAGAACGTAAAGCTCTTGAATATAAATCAACTTAATGAAAGAATTAAAAACGGAAAGGACAGTACGTATGTTGTGAATTTTTGGGCAACTTGGTGTGCACCCTGCATCAAAGAATTACCTCATTTCGAGAAATTAAAAGCAGAACATAAGTCAGACAAACTGGCTGTTTTATTGGTAAGTTTAGATTTTAAGTCTAAACTAGAATCGAACGTAATTCCGTTTGTAAAAAGAAAAAATCTTAAAAACGAAGTTTTTCTTTTAAACGAAAGCAGTCCGCAGGAATTTATCGACCGAATCGATCCAAGCTGGTCAGGAAGTATTCCAGCAACGTTATTTATTAAAAATGATAAACGAAAATTTGTCGAGACGGAATTTACATACGAACAATTATTAACTGAATATAAAAAACTATAAATCCTTAAACCATGAAAAAAATAATTTTATTACTAGCATTGGCATTTTCTGCCTTTCTTTCTCAGGCACAAACTACAACTCTTAAAGCTGGAGATACTGCACCAGATTTTAAACTGAAAAATGTTGACAACAAAGAAGTTTCTTTTGGAACTTTTAAAGATGCAAAAGGTTATATCGTAGTTTTTACTTGCAACACTTGTCCGTATGCGATTGGTTATGAGCAAAGAATTATCGATTTAGATAAAAAATTCAGACCACAAGGATATCCTGTAATTGCAATCAATCCAAATGACCCAGAAGCTTCTACAGCAGATACTTTTTCTAAAATGCAAGACTTGGCAAAAAGTAAAAAATATCCTTTCCCATATTTATTTGATCCAGGACAAAAAATTACTGACGAGTACGGTGCAAAACGTACACCGCATATTTTCATCGTTTCTAAAACCTCAAAAGGAAATATTGTAGAATATGTTGGAGCAATCGACAATGATCCAGAAGGAAATAAAGCAGATAAAGTAAAATATGCCGAAGATGTTATTGCATCTCTAAAGAGCGGTCAAAAACCAGCAATTACCCAAACTAAAGAAATTGGCTGTACAGTAAAAAGAAAAGCTAAAGCTTAATTAATTCTTTATTTTATAAAATACGAAACGCCCCATAATTGGGGCGTTTTTTGGCTAATATAAATGAACAAGTTTAGTTTACTTCTGTTTTTTATCAATTTTGTAAAGTCTTCCTTGATCAGTAACGGCGTATAATGCTTCATCTTTTCCTTGTGTGATATCTCTAAATCTTTGTCCCTCACCAGCCAATAATCTTTCTTCTCCAGCTACTTTATTATCCTTAAAAGCTAAACGAACAATATGCATGCCACTTAATGCTCCTATGAAAAGATTATTTTGCCACTCAGGTACACGGTTTCCTGCGTAAAAAGTCATTCCACTTGGTGAAACAACAGGATCCCAGTAATATACAGGCTGTTCCATTCCAGTTTGCTGCTGAATACCTTCGCCAACTTTGGCGCCGCTGTATTCAATTCCGTATGTAATAGTTGGCCAGCCGTAGTTTGCTCCGGCTGTGATTCGGTTAATTTCATCACCGCCTCTTGGTCCGTGTTCGCTCTGCCATAATTCTCCAGTTGTTGGGTGAAGAGCCAGTCCTTGTGGGTTTCTATGTCCGATAGTGTATAACTCTGGTAAAGCGCCAGTTTGCGAGAAAACTGGATTTCCAGGTGCAGCTTGTCCATTCGTAGTAATGCGTACAATTTTACCTAAACTGCTGTTTGCTGCCTGTGCGAGTGGACGAGTTTCTAATACAGATCTTTCGCCAATGCTCACAAATAAATTTCCAGTTTTGTCAAATAATACACGGCCTCCGTAATGTAATGTGCTGTTATTTGGTGTATTAGAACGATAGATTACAGTTGCATTTTCAATTGCTGTATCATTATCTGAGATTCTTCCTTTTGCAACAGCTGTAATATTTCCGCCTGCTACTACTTCAGAAAAAGCCCAATAAATCATGCGGTTTGTTGCAAATGCAGGATCAAGACAAATTCCTAATAATCCGCCTTGATCTGCTGGATTTACAGCAGGAACTCCTGTTAAGGCATTACTTATAACTCCAGCTTGTGTAACAATTTTTATTTTACCTGCTTTTTCGGTTACCAACAGACGTCCATCTGGAAGGTAAGCAACTCCCCAAGGAGCGCTTAAACCGTTGGTGATAACTTTAGATTCAATTTCTGTTGTGGTTTGAATACTTCCTGCACGCGTTTGTCCAGAAAATGCAGGTGTGTAAGTTGTATTTGCCGTACCTGTTTCTACCGGCGGCCCAGTCGGCCCTATATTGGTACTATCATCATTATCATTGTTGGAGCAGCTGCTTAAAGCTAAGACCCCAGCAAGAAGAAAAAATACTTTTTTTAATTATCATAATGCTTTCATTTTAATGGTTAAAAAATAAATTTTGCATTATCCAACAATCGAAAAAGAATATTCTTTTTTAGAGATTCATTAAATATGAAAAGGTCAGTTTCAAATGAAATTCTCCGTTTTATCTTCAATTTAGATTTGCCTAAATACTTATGCCATTTTATATGAAGCAAAAGAATTTCAAATAGAAATTAAACTTCTTTTGGAAAAGCATCTAGTGGGACATGCATTATTTTTAACGGAAAATCCCTTCAAATTATTGCCGAGAAGAATTAGATAATCTTTATTTCTATTGAAATTTAACACTATAATTTAAAAGCATAAGGAGTCTAAAGTCTTAATTTTAAAGGAGTTTTTAAAGACTTTTTAGTTTTTTCATAAAAACAGGAAAAACTTCATTTAATTCGTCAAAAAGAGGATTTTTGCGATTTTTTAGTTTAATCTCACTGAATAATTTTAGTCCCAAAGCAAATTGAACAGCTTCTGACTGATCGGCAAAGATGTTTTTTTCTTTGATTTTTTCGATGATTCCGAAAATTTCATCGTGATTGTCAAACTCAATTCCAAGCTCTTTTGCTGGTTCTGTTGCACCGTTAGCGTATTCTTTAAGACTTAAAGTCAGGTAATATTTATTTGATCTTTTTTCCATAATTTTTATAATTCTAATTTATTTAAGCCATTTATCGACTACTATTTTAAAAGCTTCTTTGTACTGTTCACCAACCGTAATTTCTATTTTATCAATAAAAATCGAGTTTTTGCTGATAGCACTAATTTTGTCCAGAGATACAATAAAAGAACGATGAACACGCATAAATTTTGATGAAGGAAGTTTTTCTTCTAAAGCCTTAAGTGATATAAGTGACAGTAAAGCTTTCTGAGAATCTTCAAGATGAACTTTTACATAATCTTTTAAACTTTCTATATAGCAAATATCTTTTAACGAGATTCTAACCCATTGATATTCTACTTTTAAAAAGATAAATTCATCGTCTGCAGCAATATTTTGAAACTGATTGTTTGCTTCTTCAGATAATTGTAAAACCTTCGTAGAAGCGCGGAGAAATTCTTCGTAACTAAAAGGTTTTAAAAGATAATCTACAGCATTTACTTTATATCCTTCAATTGCATAATGATTGTAAGCAGTAGTAAAAATAATCTTTGGCAGAGGTCCAGGCTGATCTTGTATAAGTCTTGCCAGTTCCATTCCGGTCAAGTTTGGCATATTGATATCTAAGAAAACAACATCAGGTTTTGTTTCCCTAATTAATCCCATAGCTTCAACAGCATTGTCGCAGGTTGAAATTAATTCTAAAAAGGGAGTCTGCTGTATAAACGTTTCTACGAGTTTTAAAGCTAAAGGTTCATCATCTACTGCTATGCATTTTAATACGGTCATTGCTCTAAAGTTATTTTCAATTTAATTTTATATGTTCCGTGGTCGGTAACTCCAAAAGTGATGAAATGATGATTTGGGTAAATCAAGTGTAATCTTCTTTTGGTATTTGTTAAACCAATTCCGCCTTCATTAGTAACTGTTGTTTTTTCGAAGAAAGTATTTTCTACTTCAAATTCTAAATCAGTACCATTTTGTGAAAGTTTAATGTGTATTTCGCTTTTATCTGTGGCATGAATACCATGTTTAAAAGCATTTTCTACTAAAGGTAATAATAACATGGGAACAATTGGGTAATCATGAAGTTTTTCGGGAATTTCTGTAGTGATAGTTAATTTTCGGTTCGCACGAAGTTTCATTAAAGCAATAAAATCCTTTAGAAATTCTACTTCTTTTAATAATGTTGTTCGTTCTCCTTCGGTGCTGTAAAGCAAATAACGCATCATACGGCTTAAAGTATGAAGTGCATTTCTCGAATCTTCAATATCAGTATAAGTAAGTGAATAGATGCTGTTTAATGAATTAAAGAAAAAATGCGGATTAATCTGTGCTTTCAGCATTGCTAATTCTGCGGCTGTTTTATCCTGTTCTAATTTTTGTTTATGCTGTGCGGCTTTTTGCCAATATTGCAGCATTGCCCAGCTGGTACTTATTCCTAAAACCAGAAGCGTAAGCGTAAAAACGTAATTATCGAAATAAGGATTTTTATACTTTGTAAAACCAATAGCTTTACTGATTTGATTATGAAGATCTGTCTGAGAGGTATAAAAATAAGCAATTAGCTGCATGCTGAAAATAGAGAGAAATGCCCAAAGTAAAAAAAGAGAAGTATTGTCTTTAATAATTGTTTTTGGCACAATAATTTTTGCTGTCGAATAAAAAACAACAATCAATAAAAAAAGCACAATACTCTGCCAAAGCCAAAATGCTGACGGAAGCACAACATTCCAAGTTAATGGGATGTAAAACAGCATAATATATCCTAACAAACACCATCCAAGAATGTGTAATCCGGTGAATAAGTAGGGTCTGAAAAAGTTAGGTGTCATTATAATTTATCGTTTTAAGGACAATATTACATTTTATTTAAACATAAATTTTGGGCAATCGTCCAAGACTGATTTAGAGTCTCTAAAAAGCATTTTAGAGTCGATAAGATAAAATTAAACGCTTGTTTAATATTTGGAAAAATTCCATCGGTCGTCAGCTTACCTTTATCGATTCTCTCTCGCTCTTCGTCTATTTGAAAATTTTCGTTAGTTATATTTTAGTTATTTTGTCTACATATAATCGATAATTACACATTTTTCACAATGAATAAGCAATCATTTTTAAGTATTCTCGCAGCATCAATTGTTATCGCTTCTTGCGGTAAAAATGATAAATCGGCTCAGGCTGGGGGCGCACCGCAGATAAAAGAGTATAAAACTGTGACATTACAGCCGGAATCTGCTACATTAAACAGCGATTTTCCTGCTAGTATTCAAGGACAGCAAAATATAGAAATTCGACCAAGAGTTGAAGGATACATTGATAAGATCTTTGTTGATGAAGGAGCTGTTGTAAAAGCTGGACAGCCTTTGTTCAAAATCAGTGCACCAGAATATGAGCAGCAAGTTCGTACTGCAACTGCAAGTATTAAAAGTGCTCAGGCAGATTTAAGTGCAGCTATATTGGCTGTAAATAAAGTAAAGCCGTTGGTAGAAAAAGGTATTATCAGTAAATATGATTTAGAATCGGCTCAATATACTTATGAGTCGGCTCAGGCAACATTAGCTCAGGCAAATGCGGCTTTAGTAAATGCAAAAACCAATTTGGGATATACAACAGTTACAAGTCCGGTAAATGGAGTTGTTGGTTCAATTCCGTTTCGTTTAGGAAGTTTGGTAAGTTCAAACACTACAGAACCTTTAACAACTGTTTCAAGCATTGGTAACGTTTATGCATACTTCGCCATGAACGAAAAAATGCTTTTAAATTTCACTCAAAACAATAATACGGGAGCTTCTTTAACACAAAAAATCAAAAGTATGCCGGCAGTTTCTTTACTGCTTTCAGATGGTTCTGTTTATGAAGAAAAAGGACATATTGAAACGGTAAACGGATTGATTAATACAGAAACTGGTTCGGTAAATATCAGAGCTCGTTTTCCTAATCCAAAAGGAATTATTAGAAGCGGAAGCAGCACAACAGTAAGAATTCCTACTGATGTAAAAGATGCTATAATTGTGCCGCAAAGTGCCACTTTTGAACTTCAAGATAAAATTTTCGCGGTAGTTTTAGGAAAAGACGGAAAAACGAAAAATGCTAATATCACGATACTAGATAATTCAGCAGGAAATTATTATGTGGTAACAAGCGGTTTAAAACCAGGAGACGAAATTGTATTAGAAGGAGTAGCTTCTTTAAAAGAAGGAACTGAAATTAAAGCTCAAAAACAAAAACCAGAAATGGTTTATGCTGACTTAAAATAAAAAAGAATGTTTAAAAAATTTATACAAAGACCCGTACTCTCGACGGTAATATCTGTTATTATCGTCATCTTAGGTGTTTTAGGCCTAATTGAGTTACCGATTTCCCAATATCCGGATATCGCACCGCCTACGGTAAACGTAGCTGCAAGTTATACTGGAGCCAATGCCGACGTTGTACTTAAAAGTATCGTTATTCCGTTGGAAGAGCAGATTAATGGTGTAGAGAACATGACTTACATGACTTCTACAGCAACTAACGATGGTAATGCTTCTATTAAAATCTTCTTTAAAGTTGGAACAAATCCTGATTTAGCAGCGGTAAACGTTCAAAACAGGGTTTCTAGAGCAACAAGTTTACTGCCTGTAGAGGTAACTCAGGCTGGGGTTACGGTAACTAAAAGCCAGAGTAGTAACTTATTGATTTTCTCTTTATATAGTGATGACAAAGCTTACGATCAAACGTTTCTTCAAAATTATGCGAAGATCAACCTTGTACCGCAGATTCAGCGTGTTGTTGGGGTAGGAGATGTAACCGTTTTCGGTGCAAAAGATTACTCGATGAGAATCTGGCTGAAACCAGATGTAATGCAGCAATACAAATTGATTCCGAGTGATATTTCAGCAGCTTTGGCAGAGCAGAATATCGAAGCAGCGCCAGGTAAATTTGGTGAAAACGGAAACCAAGCGTTTCAATATGTAATTAAATACAAAGGACGTTTAACAAGTGCTCAGGAATTTGAGGATATTATTATAAAATCTGTCGGAAACGGCCAAATGCTGAGACTTAAGGATGTGGCTAAAGTAGAGTTAGGATCTTTAAGTTATTCGTCAACAATTAAAACAAACGGTGTAGAATCTGCAGCAATGGCAATCAGCCAGACTCCAGGATCAAACGCTCGTGATGTAATTATTAATTCTAAAAAATTAATTGAAGAAGCCGCAAAGAGTTTTCCAAAAGGAATGAAATATACCATTATGGTTGACGTCAATGAAAATCTAGATGCTTCTATTGAGAAAGTTATTCATACTTTGATCGAAGCTTTTATATTAGTTTTCATCGTAGTATTTATTTTCCTTCAAGATTTTAGATCGACTTTAATTCCAGCAATCGCGGTTCCAGTTGCGATTGTGGGAACATTCTTCTTCCTAAATTTATTCGGATTTACGATTAACTTATTAACGCTTTTCGCGATGGTTCTGGCCATTGGTATTGTCGTCGATGATGCGATTGTGGTTGTTGAGGCGGTTCACGCCAAACTCGACCACGGATATAAATCGGCTAAAAAAGCGACAATTCATGCCATGGACGAAATTTCTGGAGCGATTATTTCGATTACTTTGGTAATGGCGGCGGTATTTATTCCGGTAACATTTATTACAGGATCAACAGGGGTTTTCTACAAGCAATTTGGTATTACACTGGCTGTAGCGATTATCCTTTCGGCTGTAAACGCCTTGACATTGAGTCCAGCTTTGTGTGCGCTTTTATTAAAACCGCATGCTGACGATCATAAACATAAAAGTTATTTACAGCGTTTTTATACTTCATTTAACGTTGCATTTGATAATGTAACTCAAAGATACAAGCGTTCGGTAAGTTTCCTTTCTGTAAAAAAATGGATTGTTTTAGCTTCGATTTTAATAGCAGGTTTGGGATTATTTTATATGATGAAAACTACGCCGTCTGCTTTCGTTCCTTCAGAAGATCAAGGGACAGTTTTTGCTAATATCAGTTTGCCGCCATCAGCTTCTATGGAGCGTTCTGATATAATGGCTAAAAAAGTAGACAGTATTGCTAAAACTATTCCAGGAGTTAAAAATACACTTCGTATTGTGGGGCAGAACTTTACTGCAGGTGCGGGTAGTGCATACAGTATGGTTATTGTAAAGTTATATCCTTGGGATCAGAGAGATCTTAGTGTAGATGATGTAATTGGACAGCTTTTTGCCAAAACAAGCGGTATTCGCGAAGCGAGTATATTCTTTATTTCGCCGCCAACCATTCAAGGTTTTGGTCAAAGTGGTGGATTCGAATTCCAGCTGCAGGATAAAGGTGGTCACACGACTTCTGAATTCTATAAAGTGAATAATGAATTCCTTGCAAAATTAGCTGAACGTCCAGAAATCCAGTATGCGACAACTCCATTTAATCCTGGTTTCCCTCAATATATGATGGATATTAATTTAGCGAAAGCGAAAGATGCGGGAGTTTCTGTAAATACAATCTTGTCAACGATGCAGGGTTATTATGGTGGATTATACGCTTCGAACTTTAATAAATTCGGGAAACAATACCGTGTAATGGTTCAGGCTTCTCCAGAGTTTAGAGCTAACACACAGGGATTAAATAAAATCTTTGTACGTAATAGTGCAGGAACAATGGCGCCAATTACAGAGTTTGTAAAAATGACGAGAGTTTTTGGACCAGAATCTATTTCGAGATTTAACTTGTTTACCTCTATTTCGATTACGGGAGCACCAAAACCAGGTTACAGTTCTGGAGATGCTATTAAAGCAATTCAGGAAGTAGCGGCAGAAAATCTTCCGGCTGGTTATGGTTATGAATTCTCTGGCTTAACACGTGAGGAATTAGCTTCAGGAAGTGAAACGATTTTCATCTTTATTTTGTGTTTGGTTTTCGTTTATTTCTTGTTGAGTGCTCAGTACGAAAGTTATATTCTTCCGTTTGCGGTATTATTCTCCATTCCGTTTGGATTGGCTGGAGCTTATTTATTCTCGATTATTTTCAAATTGAATAGTAACATTTACCTGCAGATTTCCTTAATCATGTTGATTGGACTTCTGGCGAAGAATGGTATTTTGATTGTCGAATTTGCCTTAGACAGAAGACGTAAAGGTCTGCCAATTGTACAAGCTGCAATTGAAGGAGCTGTAGCACGTTTAAGACCAATTTTGATGACTTCTTTCGCCTTTATTTTAGGACTTGTTCCATTGATGTTTGCATCTGGTGCAGGAGCTGTTGGTAACAAATCGATTGGTACAGGAGCTGTTGGAGGTATGTTAATCGGAACAATTTTAGGAGTATTTGTTATTCCAGTTCTATTTATCATTTTCCAGACATTGCAGGAGAGAATAAGCGGTCCAGCAAAAGATGGTTATGATGACGATGACGATGATGAGGAAATTCATTTATTAGAAGCTCACAAAGAGTAAAATTTAATTAAAAAAAGAGATGATTAAGAGTTCAAATAAATATATTCTTATGGTAATTGCAGCCGCACTTTTAAGTGCGTGCTCGATTACCAAAAAGTACGAACGACCAACAACGCTGTCGACAGATAAGCTGTATCGTGATCAGGCTTCTGCCGATACAACTACAATTGCTGATATGCCATGGCAGAGTATTTTTAAAGATGAAAAACTAAATGCATTAATTCAAAAAGGATTAGAAAATAACCTTAATTTGAAGAATGCAATTGAGAATATCATACAAGCGCAGGCTTCATTACGCCAAAGCAAACTGGCTTACTATCCTACGTTAAATTTTGATGCCAACGTAACTAGAAATAAACAATCTCAGGCGGGACTAAACTTTCCAGCTGGAATTAATATTAATACGTTGACAACAACTTACAAACTAGGCTTAAGCACTTCTTGGGAAGCTGATATATGGGGAAAATTAAGCAGTTCTAAAAGGGCAGCTTTAGCTTCATACTTAGCGACAGATGCTGCAAAACAGGCAGTTCAAACGCAGTTAATTGCAGATATTGCCAACAACTACTTTTTATTGTTGTCTTACGATAAATCATTAAAAATCACAGAGGAAACATTAGCAAGTCGTATCAAAAATGTTGAAACAATCAAAGCATTAAAAGAAGGTGCAATTGTAACAGGCGCAGCAGTGGTGCAGAGTGAAGCAAACCAGCATGCAGCCGAAGTTTTAATTCCAGATTTGAAGCAAAGTATTCGTGAAACAGAAAATGCTTTGAACATCTTATTAGGACAAGCACCTGGACCAATTGATAGAGGAGAATTGGGAACGCAGATTATTCCAGAAAATCTTGCTGTTGGAGTACCTTCTCAATTGTTAGAAAATCGTCCAGATGTCCGTCAAGCGGAATTTAATTTCAGAGTTGCGTTTGAATCAACAAATTTAGCTAAGACTTATTTTTACCCAAGTTTAACGCTTACAGCAAGCGGCGGATTTTCGAATTTAGAATTGAAAGATTTCTTTAGTAACTCTATTTTCTATTCCATCATTGGAGGTTTAACACAGCCAATTTTTAATCAAGGATTGAATAAGATGAGATTAACTACGGCTCAATCTCAACAATTACAAGCTTACAATAATTTTCAGCAAAGTCTTTTAACAGCAGGTCAGGAAGTTTCAAATGCTTTGTATTCGTATGAAATGGCTGTTGCTAAAGAAGATTCAAGGAAAAAACAAATTGAAGCTTTAGAAAAAGCTGTAGATTACACACAACAGCTTTTAGAATATAGTTCAGCAACCAATTATACAGACGTATTAACTTCAGAACAAAATTTGTTAGCAGCGCAGTTAAGCGGTATAAACGACAACCTCCAAAAACTGCAGGCTGTTGTTAATTTGTACAGAGCTTTAGGTGGAGGTTGGAAATAAAAATGCTTCTGATTGAGAAAAAATAACCGTTTGTCGGAATAATTAAGCCTTTCGTCTAATTAATAATTAGTATTAAAAAATTGGACATACCTTTGAACTGGTTAAAAAAAATAAAACATATATAAGTTCCACTGAGATCATAATTCGTAGATCACTTATTTAATAAAAACATGACTCCAAACGCCTCAGAAATGAGGCGTTTTTTTGAATTGTATATCGGCTGAAAAGTTTTATTCTTCAATTAGTTTTACACTTCTGTATATCAATGTGAGAACCTTAGTTTATTAGGAGGCATTTGATTTATACAAAAAGACAGCACCATTATTTTAGTCATGTATAGCCCATAGTTTCAACCACGGGAACATATTGTTACAATATTTCTTTCGTTCCGCTGAAGATTTGGTTTTCCATAAAAAAAGGCTTTCTCATTTTTTTGAGAAAACCTTTTCAATTATATAATTGATTTTTTTATTCAGAAACCGTTTTTACTTTATGACCAAAAATCCCGAAAGAAAGAATAATCAAAAAGCAAACTAACGGAATAATATATCCAGATTGAATATCATCATGGTTCATATCGATTAAAGTTCCCATTCCGTACGGAATTATAGCACCGCCAACAATTGACATTACTAACCAAGAAGAACCCGTTTCTGTATTCGATTTTAATCCTTTAATTCCTAATGAGAAAATAGTTGGGAACATAATTGACATGAAAAATCCGATTCCTCCAAGAGCATAAATAACTACAATTCCAGAGCCATAAATAGCAACTAGACATAATAAAACACTCATTACGCAGTAGATTGAAAGTAAAACAGAATCTTTTACATAACGTAAAAAGAATGTCCCAATAAATCGTCCTGCCATAAAAAGGAAACCGTAGATTCCTAAATAATATCCTGCCGTTTTTTCGTCTAATCCAGCACCTTGCTGTGCAATTCTGATAAAGAAACTTGTGATACAAACTTGTGCACCAACATAGAAAAATTGAGCAGCAACTCCCCAGCTTAAATGTCTAAATTTTAAAACAGAGAAAAATCCTGGTTTAATTTCAGCTTCGGTATGTGTTGCTTTCATTGACGGCAATTGCACGAAGTAGAAAATAATGGCAACCAAAACCAAAATACTTCCTAATACGATATATGGCATTTTTACAGAAGCAGCTTCTCCTAATAAATAGGCAGCTTTTTCGGCTTCTGGCATCGCAGCCATTTGTTCTGGCGTATGATTCGTTCCAGAAAGAATAAATAATGACCCTACAATTGGAGCAACCATTGCTGCCAAACCGTTGAAAGAAGCGGCTAAATTCAATCGTTTAGAAGAAGATTCAGCAGGTCCTAATATCGCAGCATACGGATTTGCACTTGTTTCTAAAATCGTCAAACCACATCCGATTACAAATAGGGCGAATAGAAATAATTCGTAAGTTCTTGTATTAGCGGCAGGAACAAATAAAAATGCTCCAACAGCAAAAACCAGCAATCCTGTTATAATACTGTTTTTATAACCAAATCTTTTAATCAGCATTCCAGCAGGAATTGCCATAATAAAGTAAGCAAAGAAAACTGAAGTATCAATTAAGGTAGATTGGCGGTTGTTTAATTCACAAGCCTTTTTTAGGTGCGGAATCAAAACAGAATCTAAATTGTGGGCCATTCCCCAAAGAAAAAATAGGCATGTAACTAAAATAAAAGGAAGAAGATATTGTTTTTGATTTCCGCCTTCTGTCGGCACTTCATGTAGATCGCCAGCTTGGTTTGTAATTTGCATTTTTAGATAGTTTTTTAGTTTTTTTTATAGTTGCTAAGGTTCTGAGGTGCTGAGATTCTAAGTTTTTTTCTTTTCGAGAAAAAAAAATGTTTTGCAAATAATCTCGCAGAGTCTCTAAGATGCAAAGTTTTTAAAATCTTAGAACCTTAGTATCTTAGAATCTTAGGATCTTTTCTTCACAAGCAATAGATGATCACATACCAAAACGACTTCACCGCGTTGGTTGATAATTTCTACATGTTCGGTTACGGTTCCCATTTCAGGATTTTTAGCTTCGCCTTTTTCAGAAATCGTAATTTCTGAGTGAATAGTATCGCCAATATGAACAGGTTTTACAAAACGCATTTTGTCATAGCCCCTAGAAAAAGCTTCTGGATTAATTTCAGATGCCGTTAAGCCGATTCCAATGCTGAAAACCATAGTTCCGTGTGCAATTCTTTGTCCGAAGGGTTGTGTTTTACACCATTCTTCATCCATATGGTGCGGGAAGAAATCTCCCGTATGTCCGGCATGAACCACAAAGTCAGTTTCTGTGATGGTTCTGCCTAAAGTTACTCGTTTGTCGTCGATTTGATAATCTTCGAAAAAAGTGGATTTAAAATACATAATCTAATTACTTTTTATTCGTCAGACTCTTTCAAATAAATGTCAAAATCACGTTTGTTTGTAAGAGGACTTAAATTTTGTTTTTTGGTTTTGAAATATAGTGTTTTAATTACACTTCATCAAAAGAAATACCGCCATTTTTACTGCTGATATAACAGGCTTCTACAACTTTCATTGTGCCTAAAACATCTTGAACACTCGCAGATAATTTTTCATCAGAACCTTCCTTGTAGCGCATCAGATTAGACATTGCGCCAATAAATGCTTCTGGAAACCAAGACCCTTCCAGTTTAACTTCGGTCCATTCGTATTCTTTTTCGTTATCTTTTTTAGCTAAAGCGTACTCAAAAACGTCTGGAAGACCGTCAGGATAATTCATCAATAAGCCCATTTTTGCTCGAATTGCACCTTTTGTGCCTTCCCATTTGATGTAACTTTCTTCATGTTTTGGACCAAAATGATGATCATGATTCGTATTAATGACCACATGCATATCTTCGGCATAATCTAAAATAATAGTCGATCTGCTTGAAGATAATTTCTTAAGCGGATGTTTAGCCGTTTTAGCCATAACTCCTTTAGGATTTCCTAAGAAAGATCGAATACAATCAATGTAATGCACGCTGTGAAAAAGAATTTCCAATCTCGGATGTTCTTTAATTAAAGGAAATAATTCCCAAGGCGTATTTACGGTAACTTTAAACTCTAAATCGTACAATTGGCCAATAATTCCTTCATTAATCAAATAACGGGCAGCGCTTACAAATGAAGCAAATCGAAGCTGGAAGTTGATTGCAGCAACCAGATTTTTTCTTTCGCACACCGCCACAATTTCCCGTGCCTGAGCCAGATCATTTCCCATTGGTTTCTGAATCAAAACTGCAGCTCCATCAGGAAGCTGTTCTAAAATTTCAATGTATTGATCAGGTAAAACGGTAATGTCGTAAACAGCATTTGACGGAGCATTTTTAACTGCATCCGCCACATTTTCAAAAACATGATCAATTTTGAATTGTTTCTGTAAATCGTATGCTTTAGAAATTGTTCTGTTCGTAATACCAAAAACTTTAAAACCAGCCATTTCGTAAGCTGGAAGGTGTGCATCTTTTACTATACCACTCGCCCCGATAATGATAATTGGCTGTTCTGTTTCGGGCAGTAAAGGTTTATAGGGAATATTCATTTGTTCTATATTTTGAATTTGAGCCTGCCAAGTTTAATTTTTGACAGAGCTGTGTAATGTTGTTCCTTGACTTAACTCTCTAATTTTTTTCTGAGTTTCCTTTAAAAGTATTTCAGACGAAACATCGGTTTCAATGGCTTTCAAAACAGTGCTGTCAATCAGTTCTGCTACTTTTGGCCAGATTGGCGTTTGAGGCAGTGTCAATGCATTTTCATGAAGCATTTCCAGTTTATGATAAAACGGAATTAAAGTATTAATTTCTTCATCTTTCCAAGTTGATTTCCTGCATCCAATACCTCCTTCAGTCGTTAATAATTTGTCACTTTCTGGCGTTGTGGCAAAACGTAAAAAATCGTATGCCAGTTTTTTGTGTTTGCTTCCAGATCCAATGGTATACAGCCAATATACATTCAAAGAAGCTGTTTGATGACCCGGATCGGATGGGAGGGAAGTGATATCGATTTTTCCTTTTACTTTCGAATCTTCAATTACTTCTGCCATAGAAGCAAATCCAAACCAGTTTATGGCCATTGCAGCTTGTCCTTCGGCGAAAGCCAAACCTGCTTCAACAGAACCAAATTCTCTTGATTTTGGATGAACAGCATTTTTATCTGTGACTATTTTTCGATAGAAATCCAATGCTTTTATTGCTGCTTCATTATGAATATCAATCTGATTTTTTTTGTTTAATAAAGAACCGCCTCTTGTCCATAATTGCAGACAAAAGTCAAAAACCATATTGTGTCCGTCTGGATAATTGGCAAAAACAGAACCATATAAATTTTGTTCGGGACGATTAAAGAATGTTGCAATTTCTGCGAATTCCTGCCACGTTTTTGGTGTAGAAAGTTCGTAACCAAACTGTTTTCTAAAATTCTCTTTTTCTGTTTTGTTTTCGAATAAATCTTTTCGGTAGATCAGACATTCTGGTCCATCGTGAAAGGGAAGTCCGAAAATGCCATTACTTAGTTTTTGTAAATGCAAAAGCGATTTATGCCATCCAAAAGGATAATTTTCTGGTGGATTTTCTCCAATTAAGGAAAACAAATTAAGAACCGCATTTTCGTTTACAGCATCAAAAATCCAATCGGTGTTAATGTGAGCAATATCCCATTTTCCTTCTTTTAAACCTTTTTCTGAAATTGTGGTTTCATACAAGTCATGAAGTTCTAAGGCAATCATTTCTGCTTCCATTTTTATATTGTTTTGAAGGCAGAAAGCATCCCATAATTTTTGAAGTGTACTTTCGAACGGATCGAATTTTCGAACGGCGATTCTAATTTTTTCCATCAGCAGTCTATAAATTCTTTAATAATTTTCTCGTTGTCTTGACCCAGTTTCGGCGAACCTTTTCCAGAAGTCAGATATTCGCCGTCTATTTTTATCGGACAGCGTGTTGTTTTATAAGTGTAGCCGTCAAGCATTTCGACTTGTTGGGTAAAATTCAACACCTTAAATCCATCTTCAGCAAATAGCTGCTGATAATTTAAAACTCCTGCACACCAAATGTCCGCAGGTTCTAAAATGTCCAGCCAAAACTGTGTTTCCTGCGTTTGCAAATGATCCGCAAGAATATTTTTGATTTCGTCCCTTAATGTGAATTTATTTTCAGGAAACTGTAATAAAGCATCACATTTTAGCAGAGAAGCCAAAACAGGAATTGATCCCATTGCCAATGCTAAATAACCGTTTTTGGTTTTATAAATTCCGTATGGCGCGCCCAAATAAGCGTGTGCATTGTTCGTTTTAGTTCGAACTGGCAATTCGCCTCCGTCATTAAAATAAGTCGTAATCGTCTCAAATTGAAAATCAAATGCCGATTCGAGCATGCTTACTTGAACCTGCGCTCCAATATTATGAGTTGCTTTTCTGTATAAAGCTGCCAAAATTCCCTGCGCCAAATGCGCTCCTGCGAGCATATCAACAATCGATAATCCCATTGGTACGGGACCGTCTTCCTGATTACCGCTCAGCCAAGTCAAAGCTGTTAAAGATTGCAAAAGCAAATCTTGTCCTGGCAAATCTTTTAAATCTGGATGTTCTCCAAAACCTGAAATCGAAGCATAAATCACATTTGGATTAATACTTTTAACTTCATCATAACTTAAACCAATGCGTTCCATAACTCCAGGTCTGAAATTATGCATCACAACATCAGCTTTAGCTAATAATTTTTTTAATTTTTGAAGTTCCTCTGGCTGTTTAAAATCAATTGCAAATGATTCTTTGTTTCTGTTGATGGTATTAAAAACAGACGATTCGCCGTTCATAATCAAATCAGAAGTATATAAAGTACGGCAGATGTCTCCCGTTCCCGGCTTTTCTATTTTTATCACACGCGCTCCCAAGTCTGCCAGACGTAAACTCGCCGACGGACCCGAAAGAAACTGACTGAAATCTACAATTAAATAATCTTCTAATGGCTTCATTTCAAATCGTTTAAAAATTGTTCGTGTATATTCAAATTATCCTGACCTACTTTTGGTGCTGCTTTTTCGCTTAGCAGAATTTCTCCATCCAATTGAATCGGACTTCTGGTTGTAACCAAAGTTTCGCCTTCGGCATTTTTTACGGTTTGTTTCAGCTGTAATTCATTTACAAAAGGCTGATTATCCAGTTCTTCGTAGTTGAAAACTTTACCGCACCAGATTCCTTCTTTTTGCAAGTTTGCAATCCAATAATCAGAAGTTTGCGTTTGAATCCTCTCGCTTAAAATCGTTCTGATTTCATCTCGTTTTTCAAACCAAAAATGCTTATCTGTAAATTCACTTAAATCTAAACCTAATGCTTTTCCAATGAAAATCAAATCGCCCATCGCAAGCGATAAATAACCGTCTTGCGTTTGGTAGACACCGTATGGGGCACTTAAAAAAGCATGTGCACTTCCTTTAATATCTCCTCTTTCAGGAAGCTGACCACCGTCATTTAAGAAAGACGTAATGGCTTCGAACTGCACATCGAGAATCGATTCTAATAAACTGACTTCAACCAAAACACCTTTTTTAGTTTTAGCTCTTTTTAAAAGCGCCGCCAAAATTCCCTGTACAAAATGATTACCGCACATTAAATCGGCAACAGCCAAACCGAAAGGAACTGGACCTTGACTTTTGCGTCCGCTCAGCCAGCTTAATCCAGAAAGCGATTGCAGTAATAAATCCTGTCCTGGTTTCTTTGCCCACGGACCTTCATTTCCATAACCTGTAATGGTTCCGTAAATAATTTGTGGATTTATAGAAAGTGTATTTTCAAAATCTAAACCGATTTTCTCCATCACACCAGGTCTGAAATTATGTGTCATAATATCAGCCTTTTCAATCAGTTTTTTGATTAAAACTAAATCGTCAGGATTTTTTAAATCGGCTACAAAAGATTCTTTATTTCGGTTTATGGTATGAAAAAGCAAACTGCTGTCATCAACAAATAAATCTTTGATGCTCAATTGTCTGCAGGCTTCACCTTTTACAGGACGTTCGATTTTGATGACGCGTGCGCCCAAATCGGCTAGTTTTAAACCAGCAGAAGGTCCTGCCAGAAACTGACAGAATTCTAAAACAATTAATCCTTCTAAAGGCTTCATATTGTCTGAATTTTTAGAGATTCCGCGTAAAGCGAATTCATTTCTTCCAATACTTTTAGTTCGTCTCCGCCTTTCATCAAATAATTGCGAACCACATCGCCTGCATGATCTTGGAAATACATATGTCCGTAATATCTCGGACGAAGGAATGCGCGTTCTAAAGCGGGTAAAGTATTTTTGAAATAATCATGCGTCACACCATTAATTCGCTCGCTTTTCCAAGCCTGCAAATGACCCGGCTGACCACCGTTATCCGTGTAAATATTTTGCTGTACTTGAGATGAACCAGTAAATTCAGCATATTTAACCGCTTCATCAATATGCTGGCTGAAAGATGAAACCGCTAATCCAGTTCCGCCTAAGGAAGAAATCATAGCTTTATCATTCAATTTTACTAAATCGTAAAAATGTAAAAGTTTACGGCTGTAGCCAATTCGCGAATAATTAGAATAGCCATAAGCAAATGGGCAGTATGCAATTTCATCTGAATTAACCATTGCTTCATAAACCTGAATTGGGTTTCTGTTAAAGTTAGCTGGATCAATCAATTGTGCCAATTCCCTAAACATTTGAAGTGCTTTGATTCCCGTTGTTTCAGAAATTACTTTTTCTTCAGAAAGAAAAGGAGCCTCGCCTAAACTGCAGCAAAACATGTAAAAACTCATTAAGACATCTACCGGAATTCCTGCAAAAGCCACTAAGCCTTTTTTAGCCAATGCCAATAAATCGTCGTACGTTTTAGGAACTTCTAAATTATTTTTTTCTAAAAGATCCAAGCGGGCAGAAGCAACCGGAGTTGCAGCATCTATAGGAAGCGCCCATAATTTATCATGAAAAACATAACTTCCGTATGATTTTCCGACAGTGTTAATTTCTTGATCTTTAATATATTCGTTTGATAAATAATCAGATAACGGAAGAATTGCTTTGGTCTGCGCTCCAAAACCAGTCCAAGGATGATCGATTACCAATAAATCAAATCTTTTGGCTAAGTCTTCAATAGAAGCATCTGCGAATTCTTGTAAACTTCTCTTTTCCCATGAAATTTCAACTTCTGGATGTAGTTCAGTAAAACGCTGCGATGTGGCTACCATAGGAAGCAGACCTCTTGTATGGTTCCAAGTTATGCCTTTTAATTTTATCATTTTATATAGGAATTTTGGGTAGTGAAATCGTTTGAAATAATAAATGTAAAAAATACAATTACAAAAGTAGAAATAAGATTTAAATGAACAAGAAATCCTATGTTTATTGCAGATCTTTTTTTGTATAAAATGATATTTAGTGATATAATTTTTACAAACCATCTAAAAAATGTTATAAAAATTTAAACTTTAGTCATTTTAAGTAATGGAAAATAAAATATATCTCGAATATTAATTTTTAAAAATTACTTTTGTAATTGTAAAATTTACATTTATTATTTTTGCTAGGCCTTTTTTATCAAAATTGAATTGGTAAATAGAAGACTTGACCATAAAAAGATGTGTTTGATGGAGTTCATTCATCAGAAAAAAATAAACTAACAATTAAAAATATACGATTATGAAATTAATACGTTTTGGAGAAATCGGAAAAGAGAAACCAGGAGTTTTAATTGGAGAAAAGAGATATGATGTTTCTTCGATTGTAACCGATTTTAACGAAAGTTTCTTTGAAGAAAATGGATTAGAAAAACTGCAAAAAGCATTAGAAAGCAATCCGACTTTGCCAGAAGTGGATGCTTCGGTACGTTTGGGATCGCCAGTTGCACGACCTTCTAAAATTATTTGTATTGGTTTGAATTATATCGATCACTGCAAAGAAACAAACGCTCCGATTCCGACTGAACCTATTATTTTCTTCAAATCGACCACTTCTTTATGCGGACCAGATGATGATTTGATTATTCCAAAAAACAGTGAAAAAACTGATTGGGAAGTAGAATTGGCATTTATTGTAGGCAAAAAAGCAAGTTATGTAGAAGAAGCAGAAGCTTTAGATTACGTTGCAGGGTATGCTTTATTGAACGATTACAGCGAAAGAGCTTTTCAATTAGAGCGTGGCGGACAATGGGCAAAAGGAAAAGGAAGTGACACTTTTGCGCCTCTTGGACCATTTTTGGCGACCAAAGACGAAATCGCAGATGTTGACAATTTAAAGATGTGGCTGACAGTAAATGGCAAAAAATACCAAGACAGCAATACCTTAAATTTAGTTTTCAAAATTCCTTATTTGGTGCATTATTTAAGTCAGTTTATGACTTTGCTTCCTGGCGATATTATCAGTACAGGAACGCCTCCCGGAGTTGGTTTAGGAATCAAACCAGATCCAATTTATCTTAAAGCAGGAGATGTTGTAGAATTGGGAATTGAAGGTTTAGGAACTAGTAAGCAAAAGGCTGTAGCTTATAAAAAGTAATATAACTATCTGTTATTGTACTAACGAATGATGACGCTGATAAAACGGATTTACTTTGTAAAAACGCGGATTTAAACGGATTTTATATTTAAGAAAATTAATCAAAAATCCGTTTAAATTAGTGTCTTCGCGATAGCGAATCTGTATCAGCCGCGTCTAATTAGAAATTTAAACGAATTAAAAAATGAAATATATTGTTTGCGAAAAACCGCAGGAATTCCTTTTAAAAGAAACCAGTATTCCAGAACCAAAAGAAGGCGAAGTTTTATTGAAAATAAAAAGAATTGGTATCTGTGGAACTGATAT
Source organism: Flavobacterium sp. SORGH_AS_0622 (assembly GCF_030818825.1). Classification (NCBI taxonomy): domain Bacteria; kingdom Pseudomonadati; phylum Bacteroidota; class Flavobacteriia; order Flavobacteriales; family Flavobacteriaceae; genus Flavobacterium; species Flavobacterium sp. SORGH_AS_0622. The sequence continues at coordinate 2,904,062 of NZ_JAUTAX010000001.1, read as the reverse complement.
TCATGCTTTTGGAGGAACTCAGCCCTATTTTGAATATCCAAGAATTTTGGGACACGAATTGGCAGCGGAATATGTAAAAGGAAATGCAGCAGGTTTTAAACCCGGAGATAAAGTTACTTTTATTCCATATTTCAACTGCGGAAAATGTGTGGCGTGTCGAAACGGATTGACAAACTGCTGCGTAAATATTAAAGTTTTTGGAGTACATATTGATGGAGGAATGGCCGAATATGTTTCAATTCCTGAACAATATTTACTGCACGGTCAAGGTTTAGATTACGATGAATTGGCTTTGGTTGAACCTTTGGCAATTGCAGCACACGGAGTAAGAAGAGCGGCTGTTAAGTCAACGGACACTGTTTTAGTTATGGGCGCAGGACCTATCGGAATTGGTTTGATTCAGTTTGCTAAAATTGCTGGAGCAAAAGTAATTGTCATGGATATCAATGATTACAGATTAAATTTCTGTAAAACAGAACTAAATGCAGATGAAATGATTAATCCTTTGAACGATGATGTTGCGCAAAAATTAGCTGAATTGACCAATGGCGACATGGCAAATGTAGTAATTGATGCAACTGGAAATCAGAAAGTAATGAACAGCGCTTTCAACTATATTTCACATGGCGGAAGATTTGTTTTGGTTGGACTTCAAAAAGGAGAATTAAGTTTCAGTCATCCTGATTTTCATAAAAGAGAATCAACTTTAATGAGCAGCAGAAATGCCACAATTGAAGATTTTGAATATGTAATGAAATGCTTGAAAGAAGGTAAAATCGATCCGAAGAAATACATTACACACAGGACAAGTTTTTCTGAAATGATTAATGATTTTGGAAACTTGATTGATCCGAAGAATAATGTGATTAAGGCGTTAATTGAAATTGATTAATTTGTGAAAAGTGAAATGTAAAAAGTGATTTGTGATATTTGATTTTCGTTGTATAAACACAAAGCGATCGGATTTTACATTTCACATTTCACCTCTTAGATTTCACAAAAAGAAAAATCATTTTACATTTCACAAATCACTTTTCACAAAAGACACATTTTACAAATCACATCTAACACAAAAAGAAATGGATTTAAACTTAAAAAATAAAATAGTTGTTGTTTCTGGTTCGGCTGGAAAGGAAGGCAGTATTGGAGAAACAATTGTTAACAGACTGGCTGATGAAGGCGCAATTCCGGTTTTGGTTGACAGAAATGCAAGAGGTTTTGAATACGTGGAAAGACTTCAAAAAAGAGGCGTTAATTCTTTATTTGTTCAGACAGATGTAACCGATCCTGTGGCAATAGAAAATGCTGTAAAAGTAATCGCAGCAAAATATGGCAGAATCGATGCTATTATTAATAATGTGGGTGTAAATGACGGTGCAGGATTAGATTCTAGCTACGAGGATTTTATGAATTCATTGAAATTGAATGTAGTAAGTTACTTTCTACTGGCTAAATATACACTTCCCTATTTGAAAGAATCAAAAGGAAACATCTTAAATATTGGTTCAAAAGTAGCTTTAACAGGGCAGGGCGGAACTTCAGGTTACGCTGCTGCGAAAGGCGGCGTTTTGGGATTAACGAGAGAATGGGCAGTAGATTTGATTCAGTTCGGAATCCGTTCTAATGCGATTATTATTGCGGAAAGCTACACACCTGCATACGAAGATTGGATTAAAACATTGCCAGACGGCGAAACAGTTTTAAATAAAATCAACAAAAGTATTCCGTTAGAAAGCCGAATGACAAAAACAGAAGAAATTGCAGATACGGCACTTTTTATCATTTCAGAAAAATCATCACATACCACAGGACAATTTGTTTTTGTGGATGGAGGTTACGTACATTTAGACCGCGCTTTAATCAGCGATGTTAACTAAGAAATTATGAGTAAAAGAATAGATTCCCATCAGCATTTTTGGAAATTTGATCCCGTTCGAGACAGCTGGATTGATGAAACGATGCAAAATATTCAGAGAGATTTTCTTCCAAAAGATTTACAGCCACTATTAAAAGAAAATCAGTTTGAAGGCTGTGTGGCAGTCCAAGCCAGTCAGTCTGAAGAAGAAACTCATTTTTTATTGGATTTAGCTTCAAAAAATGATTTCATAAAAGGCGTTGTCGGCTGGATAGATTTACGAAATGCAAATATCGAAGAACGTTTACAATTCTTTTCGAACGAAGAAAAATTGAAAGGTTTTAGACATGTTGTGCAGGGCGAACCAGATGATTTTATGTATGGAGAAGCTTTTAGAAGAGGAATCTCAGCTTTAAAACCATTCAATTATACTTACGATATATTGATTTTCGAACGCCAATTGCCGGCAGCTATAAGTTTGGTAAAAGATTTTCCAAACCAAAAGTTTGTAATCGATCATATAGCAAAGCCAAACATCAAATCAGAAACTATTTATTCTTGGAAAAGCGGCATCGAAGAAATAGCAAAATATGATAATGTATGGTGTAAAATCTCAGGAATGGTCACAGAAGCCGACTGGAAAAACTGGAAACCAGAAGATCTAAAACCGTATTTAGATGTTATTTTTGAAAACTTTTCAATCGATAAATTAATGTACGGATCAGATTGGCCGGTTTTAAATGTAGCTTCAGATTATAATGAAGTGGTAAAAACTTTAGAAGATTATATTTCGAAGTTTTCAATTGAAGATCAGAGTAAGATTTGGTTTGAAAATGCTAAGACATTTTATAAACTATAGTTTTTTTGAAACCATATAAGTGATATAAGATCAATTTAGCTGGTTCTTAATTAGTTCTCGCAAAGACGCCAAGTCGCTAAGAAAATAAAACTTTGCGACTTGGCGTCTTTGCGAGATTTTTTTTTAATTTAAATTAACTTACATTACTTATATGGTTCAAAAATTAAAACTTAACCGCTTTCTTAGGAACATCCTTTCCAATAGTAGTAGTTTTCGATAAATTAGAACCACTCAAATCAATATTTTTACTCGCCTGACCGTTGATTGTAATCGCGCTAGAAGAACCAGAATTAAACTCTATTTTTTTTAATGAAAGGTTTTGCGTATTGTAAATTTCGAAAGCGTTTTTAGCCTCTATATCCAACTGAGCGTTAGTGATTTTAATTCCGTTTGCATCAATAATAGAAAATCCTTTTTGAGCTTTGGCAATCAAGTTTGAGATTTCAATATTTTCTAAATTCATTTCAGGAAGCCCTTGTAAAAATACTGCTTGCTGAGCACCTTTAATCGTAATGTTTTTAATTACAATATTTTTAAACTGAGGCGTTTCTTCAGTTACTGGAATCGCTTTCGTGCTAACGGTATTCCCGCCTTCCGCCAAAGTTTCAGCAATCGATTTTCCTCCGTAATACAAATCAAATGAAATCGCCTGAGACGGAATATCGGTCATAAAAACATCTGAGATATAAATGTTTTCAACTACACCGCCGCGTCCGCGAGTACTTTTAAATCGTAAACCAACATCAGTTCCCATAAAAGTACAATTAGAAACATGCAGATTTTTTACGCCTCCAGACATTTCGCTTCCAACCGTAACACCGCCGTGACCGTGATATACAATATTGTTTTTTACAATGATATTTTCGCAAGGAACACCTCTGTCACGTCCGTCTTTATCTTTTCCAGATTTAATACAAATGGCATCATCTCCAACATCAAAGCTAGAGTTTTCTATTACTACATTTTTACATGATTCAACATCAAGTCCGTCACCATTTTGTGAAAACCATGGATTTCTAACGGTTATATTTCGAACAATTAAATCTTCAATTAATAAAGGATGAATATTCCATGCAGGTGAATTTTGGAAAACAGGCCCATCAAACATAACTCTTTTGCTGTTTTGAATACTTACCAAAACTGGACGCAGAAAATCATGAATAGCTTCAAAATCTTCTTTAGTTTTTAAATCAGGACGAACGTTCTGATCTGCACCTTTAGCACCTTTTAAATATTGATCAGATGGATACCAACTGTCTTTCTTTTCATTTAAGACTCCGCCAGAAGCTACAAATTTCTTCCATTGATCCTCTGTCAGTTTGCTCTTTTTCACTTGTCTCCAAGCTTCGCCAGAACCGTCCCAAACTCCATTTCCGGTAAAAGCAATATTCTCTAGATTTTTACCATAAATAGGAGAGATACAACGCCAAGTATTTAAGCCTTCAAAGCTAGTTTCGATAATTGGATATAAAGATTTGTCTGTAGAGAATTTAATTAAAGCTCCAGTTTGAGCATGCAATTCAATATTGCTTTTTAAAATGATTGGTCCTGTCAGCCAGATTCCAGGCGGAATAACTAATTTTCCTCCGCCTTTTTTAGAAAGCGCATCAATAGCATCTTCAAAAGATTTAGTATTCAATACATAACCGCCGTTGACTGCTCCAAAATCCTTTAAATTCACCACATTATTTGGAATAACGGGTTCGCTTACTTTTGGCATTTTGAATTCAACATTAGCATAAGTATCGTAAGAGGTGCTTTGAGCATTTACATTTTTCGACCCCAGACAAAGCATAATTGCCATTGCAAGAGAAAAAAGATTTAGTCGGTTGGTTTTCATTGTTAGTAAATTTTTGGTATTATTTTTATAGATGTGAAAAATTACTTCTCACATTAATAATAATAGTTAAATGTAATCGATTACACAAATCTATTAAAAAAAGTTTAAATGTTTGCCACGAATTACACGAATTGCACTAATTTTTCTTTCTATGTAATTAATAATATGAATATGAATTGCCTCCAGCTTTAGCTGGGGTTATATTTTACACATTTCCTGGCTTTAGCCAAACTTCAGAATTTGGCTAAAGCCTTTACTCTTTACATTATAAATCTCCATCTAAAGCTGGATGCAATTGAAGTTAGTTAAATAAAAAAATTAGTGCAATTCGTGGCTAAACAAAAAACCACAAACAGGAGGGTACAGGATACATATAACTTTATGTTCAAGTAAATTGGACCAATTATTTGGTAAAAGTGTTAAAAATACATTTATTTGTAAAATTATTAGTGCTTTAAATTAATGCCTGATAATTTTATCCTAAGAAAAAAATAAATACTATAAATAATGCGCTTACTTCCTTTCAACAAATTACTGATCGTTTTTTTAATGGTATTCACTTTTTTTTCGGCGAATGCTGCTGAAATCTGGGTGTCGCCATCTGGAAATGATTCCAACATCGGAACAAAATCAAATCCGCTGGCAACGGTTCACATGGCAATGCGAAAAGCCAGAGAACTGCGCCGACTAAAAGATCCATCCATAAAAGACGGAATCCGAATTATAGTAATGAACGGAACGTATTATTTAAACGAACCTTTGTTTGTAAGACCAGAAGATTCGGGAACGCCGGAAAGTCCAACAACAATTGAAGCCGATGCAAATGCAAAGCCAATTATTAGCGGTGGAATCGAAATTAAAAACTGGAAAAAAACTACTGTTTTAAATGGTAAAAAAGGAACATTTTGGGTAGCCGATGCGCCTCAAAAAGCAGGTTCAATTATCAATTACCGACAATTATGGGTAAATGGAAAAAAAGCAGTGAGAGCCAAAAGCACTGCTGGAAATGCAATGGACCGAATTTTATCTTGGGGTCACCAATCGCAAACCTGCTGGATTCCGTTTAAAGACAAATCGATAAAGTTTGAGCCGGGAATGGAAATGTTTATCGTACAATGGTGGTCGATTGCCAATCTCCGAATCAAAAATATTGAAGTACAAAAAGACAGCGCCAAACTTTCGTTTGAAGAGCCAGAAAGCCGTATTCAAAGCGAACACCCGTGGCCTGCGCCGTGGATTTCTAAAAACAACGGGAACTCGGCTTACTTTTTAAACAATGCTTTTTCACTTTTAAATGAGCCTGGAGAATGGTATTTGGACAAGAAAAATGCTAAAATCTATTATATTCCGCGTCAGGGCGAAGAGATAAATTCGGCAAAAGTTACCGTTCCGGTTTTAGAAAATCTGGTTGAAGTAAAAGGAACGATTGATTCGCCTGTAAGTCATTTTAGATTTAAGGGAATTTCATTTCAATACAGCAATTGGCTGCGTCCTTCAGAAAAAGGTCATGTGCCTTTGCAATCGGGTTTGTATTTGTTGGATGCTTATAAATTGAAACAGCCGGGAACGCCAAATCAGGCGAATTTAGAAAATCAGGCGTGGGTGGGAAGACCTCGTGCGGCTGTTGAAGTTAATTATGCCAATAATATTCAATTTGAATCCTGCCGTTTTGAGCATTTGTCTTCGACTGGTTTAGATTTAAATAAAGGAACAAATCACAATACCGTAAAAGGAAATTTATTTAAAGATATTGGTGGAAGTGCAATCAATGTTGGCATTTTTTCTGAAGAAGCTTTTGAAGCGCATTTGCCTTTAATTATAAAAGACGAAAGAGAAATGTGCTCTGATGAAGTGATTGCCGATAATTTAATCACCAATGTAACCAATGAAGATTGGGGAACTTTGGGAATCAGTGCTGGTTTTGTGCGTAATATAACCATTGAACATAACGAAATTTCAGACGTATCGTATTCCGGAATGGCAATGGGCTGGGGATGGACGCATACGCCAAACGTAATGCAGAACAACAAAATTCTGGCGAATAAAATTCATCATTACGCCAAACATTTGCATGATGTAGCAGGAATTTATACGCTTTCGGCGCAACCCAACAGCCGAATTGAAGAAAATTATATCGACAAAGTTTACAATAGTCCGTATGCTCACGATCCATTTTTATGGCTGTATTTGTATACCGATGAAGGTTCTGAAGGATTTACGATTAAAAACAACTGGATTGCCGAGAAGAAAATCCTAAAAAACCATAACGGTCCAAAAGGAAACATATGGGAACATAACGATCCGTATGTGAGTACAAAAATTAAAGAGGCAGCCGGAATTAGATCGCCTTATAAAGATTTAGAAAAAGAAGTTGTAATCGATGAAAATTGGGGACTGCAGGAAATGCCAAAACCGTACGCAATCGAATTGATAGGAAACGATTTTGACATCGAAAAAATCAAATCGACCTTAGTTGGTTTTAGAATTGTTGGTCAGGAATTGTACCAATGGAAAAATCATTTGGTGATTTACGGAAAAATGAATCAGCCGGAAAGGACAAAGAGAAAATTGGCCGGTGCTTTTCCTTCTTTAGAAATTAAAATCTATGAAGATTTAGTTTATGATTTCCAAAACTTCGAAAGATGTAAAGATTCGAAACCAGCATCAGATTGGGAAAATATTGTTTTAACAGCGAATCTTCCTGCCGATGAAAAACTGCAGAAAGAATATGTAGAGTATCATAAAACACAATTCGAAAAATGGCCGGAAGTAGCAAAAGGTTTCTGCAACGCCGATTTCCAACAGTTACAGGTTTTCAAAAAAGACAGACAATTGATCTTGGTAATCAGTATTCCGAAGGGAGAAAATCTGGACAAACTAAATCCGAAAACAACCCAAAATAATCCACGTGTAGACGACTGGAATGCTTTAATGAAGAAATACCAATCGGGAATTGAAGGCGCAAAACCAGACGAAACCTGGATTTTCTTAAGCAAAGTAGAAACGAAATAATTACAGACTAATTATCCTAACAGGTTTCCAAAACCTGTTAGGTATGTGTAAGTTCAAAGTAATACAAACCAAAGATTAAATAATTAAAATAATTTTTTCTAATCTGTGAAAATCCTTTAATCTGTGGCAATAATACCTAACAGGTTTTAGAAACCTGTTAGGATACGTAACAAAAAAATCTAACATCAACAATCTAAAATAACCACACCCATGTTAAAAATAGCCATTCTGGGACTTGGAGAAGGACGAAGCACCATGTCGGCCGCTATAGAAAGTTCAAAATTAGAGCTTGTAAAAATATGCGACAGAAACGACGACTTGTGCAAACAGCGCGCAAAAGAATTCGATTTTCATTCATACACCACCAATTACGAAGATTTATTAAACGATGCTTCAATTGATATAATTGCGATTTACACGCCCGATCATTTGCATGCACAGCACGTAAAACAAGCTTTGTTACACGGAAAACATGTGGTTTGTACTAAACCTTTTATCGATGATCTTTCGGATGCTAAAGAGTTATTAGAATTAAGCAAATCGACTGGAAAGAAAGTCTTTATCGGACAAAGTTCCCGTTTCTTTGAACCAGCCAAAAGACAAAGAGCTGATTACGAAGCGGGTTTAATAGGAGATTTAATTACAATTGAAGCGCAATACCACGCCGATCACAGATGGTTTTTAAAGAAAGAATGGTCGCTTTTGCAATCTTTTAAATGGCTGTACGGCGGTTTGAGTCATCCTGTAGATTTCATCAGATGGTATCTGCCAAACATTCAGGAAGTAATGGGTTACGGAATGATCAGCAGTAACGGACAAGCAGCAGGATTGAAAAATGAAGACACGATGCACTTTATCTTTAAAGCAACTGATGGAAGAATTGCCCGTGTAAGCGGTGTGTATACGTCACCGACTCAGCCTGCGCAACGCGACAGCGGAATGAGCACGATTTTAAGAGCAACAGAAGGAGCAAGTCAGGCCGATTATCACGAATTGCGTTATGCAGTTACAGACAAAACGGGCGAAGAAAAAGTAATTACCTGGGGCGACAGCACGATAAAATATTATTTCCGTTTTGAGGGACAAAGTCATCACGGCGGAGAATATCAGAATTATTTAGAATATTTTGTTGACAGCATTGAGCAAGGTTTTGAAGCCTATCCAAACATGGAAGAAGGAATTGGAACTGTGGCTTTATTGCAGGCAATGGACAAATCACTGCAAACTGGAATGCCGGTTAAAATTGCCGATATTCTTAATGAATACGGACTATGAACAGCATCTACGATAAATTAACGACGCTCGATTTTATAATTGTAGCCGTTTATTTGGTGACTTTATTAGTCATTGGTTATGTGGTAAGTGTGAAGCAGAGCAAGAAAAACGAAACACTTTTTCTGGCATCCAATTCATTAAACTGGTACAGCATCGGGTTTAATATGTGGGGAACCAATGTTGGGCCTTCATCCTTATTGGCTTTTGCAAGTATTGGTTACGCTACAGGAATTGTGGCAGGAAATTTCGAATGGTACGCCTTTGTATTTTTACTGCTTTTGGCGATGGTTTTTGCACCGAGATATATTGCGAGTAAAGTCAGCACCATGCCCGAATATATGGGAAAACGTTACGGCGACAGTACGCAGAATATTCTAGCGTGGTATGCTTTGGTAAAAATATTAGTAAGCTGGTTATCTTTAGGATTATTCAGCGGAGGCGTTTTAGTACGTCAGATTTTAGGAATTCCGATGTGGCAGAGTGTTACGGTTTTAGTAATTTTCTCTGGAATATTTACGTTTGCGGGAGGATTAAAAGCGATTGCAAAAGTCAATGTTTTTCAGATGATTCTGTTGATTGTAGTTTCGCTGACGCTTTCGTTTTTAGGTTTGCAAAAATTGGGTGGAATCGATGTTTTAATTGACAAAACACCTTCAAACTTCTGGAATCTACTCCGCCCTTCAGATGATGCACATTATCCATGGCCGGCTATTTTATTAGGTTATCCCGTTGCAGCTGTTGCTTTTTTCTGTACCGATCAATCAATGGTGCAGAGTGTTTTAGGAGCTAAAAATCTAGAGCAGGGGCAATTGGGTGTAAACTTTATTGGCTGGTTAAAAGTCATGGCTTTGCCATTGTTTATTCTTCCCGGAATTTTGTGTTATGCTTTATATCCCGAATTAGGAAGCAATTCGGATTTGGCTTATATGACAATGGTTACAAATCTTTTCCCAAGCGGCATGAACGGTTTGGTAATCTGCGTGATGATTGCGGTTTTGGTAGGAACAATTGGTTCTTCTTTAAACGCTTTGAGCACCGTTTTTACCAATGATATTTATGTGAAAAAAATCAACCCGACGGCGACTATCAAAGATCAAATTAAAATTGGACGTTTAACGATTGCTGCTGGTTGTGTTTTTGCGATTCTGATTGCCGTTGCAATTGACAATATTAAAGGACAGAATTTATTCAACATTTTTCAGGCTGTTTTAGGTTTCCTGGCGCCATCTTTATCGGTTGTGTTTTTGCTGAGTGTTTTCTGGAAACGCACTACAAAAAAAGCAGTAAATGCAACGCTTTCTTGGGGTTCTGCCTTTAGTTTATTTGTTGGGGTCTTGTACTTATGGATTTTTCCTGCCGATAAATATCCCGCTTGGCCTCACTTTTTATTGATTTCCTTTTACATTTTTGCTGTGCTTTTAATTGCAGCAGTTGTAATTTCTCTAACCGATAAAAATCCTGAAGTTAATTTTTCAGATGAAAGGGATATTCCTAAAACTAGTAAAAAGGTGAAACTTTTGTTTGGTTTGCTGGGTTTGACAATTTTGGTTTTGTATTTGGTTTTTAATTTTAATTAGTCGAAAAAAAATAAATAATAAAAAGACTACTTTAGTTTTAATATTTTGTAGTTTTTGTATTACATTTGCATCGCTTTTACGAAATGTTTAATGATAAAAATGTAATTATGTCAAAAAGTATATTAGCAGTATTAATTTTTTCTTTTATTAGTATTAATAAGATGGCCTCGCAAAATCAAAAGATTTTTATCACGAGCGTCAAAAAAGGTGATAACAGTGTAGAATACAATTATACTAAAGCGGTACCAGGCAATTATTTTATAGAGTTTGATTTAGAAAGTGCTGCAAATGTTGAAAATATCTCTGCATTTAGAAAAACATATAATTTAAATTTAACCGAAGATTCCGGAACACTTTTTAAATTAGAACCTGCTGACAAAGAAAAGCCGATTTATTGTTCTTATACCTATAGCTATAGAAAAGGTTCTATAAAGCCTCAGCTGGATAACTCGATTGTTTATTTTCTACCATTTAAACAGAATAAAGAGGTAAGAATATATGAAACCTTTAGATTTAATGTTAAACCTGAAATATGGAAAAATTATACGGTGTTTTCTAAGACTAAAGATACCATATGTTCAATGAGAAAAGGTTTAGTTACCGAGATAAGAAAATTTGCTGTCTCAGATAAAGGAAACACTATTTTCAGAACAGAAATCATAGTTGACCATGCTGATGGAACAAATGCATCATATAGCGGTGTGGATGAAAATTTATTAGCGGTTAAACTTAATGATCAAGTTTATCCAGGTTCTATGCTTGGTGTAATGGATAACGTTGTGGATAACGATAAAAATCATGTCTTTAAATTTAATGTTTATTATTTGTCTGATGAAGAAGTAGATGGTTTAGATGGTAAAAAAAATAAAGTAATTGAAAGATCTGTAATGCCAATTTTTTATACTGCTGAAGGTTATCAAAACTTATACAGCGATAAAAAGTATACAGTAAAATATAATGATGAAGTCCTTTTTAGAGAAATGACTCCTCAGGAAAAGGAAAAATATACTTCAAGTAACGTAATGTAAAAAAAATGCTCTAAATATTTTAGAGCATTTTTTTTTAGTATATATTAGTTTTTAATTTTCTTCTCAAGATTTGGTAAAAATCCAGTGATAATACCAATTAAAGGCAGAAACGCACAAATCTTAAATACATATTCAATACTTGTCGCATCGGCGATTTTTCCGAGAATAGCAGAACCTAAACCTCCCATTCCGAAAGCAAATCCGAAGAAAAGACCTGCGACAAGTCCGACTTTTCCGGGCATTAATTCAGTTGCGTAAACTAAAATTGCAGAGAATGCAGAAGAAAGAATCAATCCGATAATTACAGATAGAGTTCCAACCCAAAATAAAGAAACATAAGGTAACATCAAGGTAAAAGGAGCAACTCCCAAAATAGAAACCCAGATAACATATTTTCTTCCGTATCGGTCTCCAATTGGTCCTCCGATCAAAGTTCCTGCAGCAACAGCACCAGAGAATAAAAATAAATATACTTGTGACTGCTGAATTGTGATGTGAAATTTATCTATCAAGAAGAAAGTATAATAACTTGTAATACTGCTCATGTAGAAGTATTTAGAGAAAATCAATACCAATAAAATAATTAGCGAAGCAATTACTCTGTTTTTAGATAAATGATGCGTTTCGATTTGGTGTGCCGATTTATTAGCCATTCTTTCAGATAAATGTGCCGTGTACCAAATCGCAATTTTATACAAAGCAAAAATTCCAACTAAAGCAATAATACAAAACCAAGCGATATAAGATTGTCCATGTGGAATAACGATAAAAGCGGCTAATAAAGGTCCGATAGCACTTCCTGCATTTCCTCCCAATTGAAAAATAGACTGTGCCAATCCTCTTTTGCCACCCGAAGCCAAATGAGCCACACGTGAAGACTCAGGATGGAAAATTGAAGATCCAATTCCGATTAAACTTACTGATAATAATAAGTTGATAAAACTTGAAGCGATCGAAACAAAGAAAAGTCCAACCATGGTAAAACACATTCCAACAATCAGCGAATAAGGTTTTGAGTTTTTATCGGTATACATTCCCACAAATGGTTGTAAAATAGACGCTACCATTTGGTAAGTCAAAGTAATAATACCAATTTGGGTAAAACTCAAACTGAAATTGTCCTTTAAAAGCGGATAAATTGAAGGCACGACAGCCTGTAGAAGATCATTAATTAAATGAGAAAAACTTATAATAAATAAGATCGAGTAGGTGGTTTTTTTAACTATTTCGGGGTTTGCTTTAATAGTGTCCATTTGGTAATTTTTGATTCTTAAATTAGGTTTAAAAACAACAGCTGTATTATTTTTTGCAAAGATTAAAAGAATACTAATGTCAGAATTGCTATATTTGGACAATGAATAACCAGATTCGGACATATCGAATGGCGCAGGAACATGGATACAGAATTGATCCATTGATTCCTGTTATTGGCTATACTGAAATGGTAACCAACGAAATGTGCATTTCGCACTCACATCCAAGAGGCCAGTTAATCTATGCGACTCGTGGCGTAATGAACGTTGTGGTGGGCAATCATATTTGGGTGGTGAATCCGTTGCAGGGTTTGTGGCTTCCGGGCGGTGTAGAGCATCAGGTTACTTTTCAGAAAGACGTTAATTATTACAGCGTTTTTATCGATCCGTCTGCCATGGAAGGATTGCCAACAAATAGTTTTTCCTTTGATATTCCGATGTTCTTAAAGCAATTGGTTTTTAAAATCATTTCTTTTGGAATAGAAGGAAATCTCACTCCGCCACAAAAAAGAATCATTTCTGTTTTCTTAGACGAACTAGCTTTAATTGAGCCAAGTGCAACCTTTCTGCCAACAACGAATCACGAAAGACTCCAAAAAGTAGTCGAACTTTTAATGGATGATATAGCTAGTAAAAATACGATAGAGCATTACGCTGAACTTTCTTTCATGAGCACCAGAACGTTATCCCGCTTATTTATTAAAGAATTGGGAATGAATTTCAGCGATTGGCGCACACGCTTAAAATTGTTAGAAGCTATAAAACGTTTGGGCGAAAAACAATCCATAAAAGAAATTGCCTTCAATTTGGGTTACGAAACTACCAGCGCTTTTATCTATATGTTTAAGAAGCATTTGGGCAAAACGCCTTCTAATTATATTTTAGAAGATGAAAATGAATCTGATAGGATGATTGCTTAGATTGTGAGCTTAAATTTAAACGCAGATAAAACGGATTCGCTATCGCGAAGACACGGATTTACGCGGATTTTTTCTTTTGTTTTATCCAAAATAGCCACAATCATTGTCATTTCGACGAAGGAGAAATCACACTGGAAATTCCGCAATCTAGATCGCCAATCTTTGTAGAGCTACGTGTGTGATTTCTCCTTCGTCGAAATGACAAAAATGCACAAATCATTAAAATCTGTGTAAATCCGCGTTTTTAAGAAGTAAATCCGTTTCATCAGCGTCCCATAAAATTCTAACATCATTTTTTTTAGTACTAAAAAAGTGATAAGCCGTAATTTTTCCCTTAAAAAATTATCAAAAAGTGCTATTTTTTATGAATTAGCAGGATAGTGCAGGTTGTGAAATGTAAAGATAACACTTATCTTTAGTCCCAAAATAAACTTACTATGCTAAACCGCTTTTCCATTTTTAAGACTCTACTTCTTTTTGTTGCCCTTTTTTGCTGTTCGCTATCATCAGCACAAGAAAAATCAAAAGAAGCGACATGGATCTGGTATCCAGGCGATTTCGAAGTTTGGTTAAGCAATAAAATGCAGGTAAGACGTACAGAACGTGAAGCCGTGTTTCCACCGCTTTGGCAATATTACAGTCCTTATGCCTTAGTCACTTTTCAAACAGAAGTAGATATTCCGGAACCAGACGAGGCAAAAATCTTTTCGGAAGGACCTTTTCAACTACTTTTAGATGGTGTTCAAATCTACGGACAGCCAAAATCAATAAAAATTCCTGCTGGAAAACACAAAATTTCTTTTAAAGTTTACAATCAGGAAGTGTTGCCAGCTATCTATATTAATGGTAAATATGTTAAATCTGATGCTTCTTGGAAAGTAACCAATGAAGATAAACTCTGGATTGACGAAACTGGAAAAGCACAGCAATCGGGAACACCTTGGGTACCAGTGGGTTCTTGGAATTTTAATTCGCCAGAAAACAAACCTTCTGAGTTTAAGCTAACAACTAAACCTTTGAGTGCAAAGAAAACAGAAAAAATAGGAGCTGGTGAGTTGGTAGATTTTGGTAAAGAAACTTTTGGTTACATTAAAATTCATGGCTTAAAAGGAAAAGGTAAAGTAGCGCTTTATTACGGAGAATCTCGCGAAGAAGCGCTGGATTCTGCTAAATGTGAAACGTTAGATCATTTGACTTTTGATGGAAAACAGCCTGAAACCTATACACATGATGGATCGAAAGCATTTCGCTATGTTCAGGTGCAAGCTGATGCAACAATTAAGTATGATTCGATTTCGATGCTTTATGAATATTTGCCATTAGATTACCGTGGTGCATTCAAATCATCGGATGAACAATTGAATAAAATTTGGGATGTGTCGGCTTACACGATGCATTTAACCTCTCGCGAATTTTTTATAGACGGAATTAAACGTGATCGTTGGGTTTGGTCTGGCGATGCTTATCAAAGTTATTTAATGAATTATTATTTATTCTTTGATTCGGCTTCCGTAGAACGAACACTCTTAGCACTTCGCGGTAAAGATCCTGTAACGGCTCACGTAAATATTATAATGGATTATTCGCTGTATTGGTTTGTGGGGGTTTACGATTACTATCTACATACTGGCGATACCAAATTTATCAAAACCTTTTATCCAAGAATGAAATCGCTTATGGATTTCTGTTTAGAAAGAAGAAATAAAAACGGATTCCTCGAACCATTAGAAGGAGATTGGGTTTTTATTGATTGGGCAGACGGATTGCCAAAAACGGGCGAGGTTAGTTTTGAGCAAATGCTTTTGGCTAGGAGTCTTGAAGCCATGGCGGTAAGTGCTGAAATTGCTGGTAAAAGTGAAGACCAAAAACAATATCAAAAATTAGGAGATGATTTGAAAACAAAGCTATTTGATGTGTTTTGGGATAAAAAAGAAAATGTGATGAAGCACCAGCGTATAGATGGTAAAATCCAAAATATTGTAACCAGATATGCTAATATGTTTGGTATTTTTTTCAATTATTTTAATGAAGAACAAAAACAAAGCGTAAAAAATAAGGTGCTGCTTAATAAAGATGTTCTCCAAATTACAACTCCATACATGCGTTTTTACGAGTTGGAAGCGTTGTGTGCGATGGGCGAGCAGGATTATGTTTTAAAAGAAATGAAAGATTATTGGGGCGGAATGCTGAATGAGGGCGCGACATCTTTCTGGGAAGAATACAATCCAAACAAAAAAGGAACGGAACATTTAACGATGTATGGTCGTCCTTACGGAAAAAGCCTTTGCCACGCTTGGGGAGCAAGTCCGATTTATTTATTAGGGAAATATTATTTGGGTGTAAAACCTTTAAAACCGGGTTATGCTGAATATGAAATCAAACCAAATCTTGGAGGTTTAAAATGGATGGAAGGAAAAGTGCCAACACCAAACGGCGAAGTTGCCATCTATTGCAGTACGAAAGAAATTAAAGTGAAAGCAGGCGAAGGAGAAGGAAAATTAATTTTTGAAAGTGCCAGTAAACCAAAAACAAATTCAGGAACGATTAAGGAATTATCGAAAAATAAATATCAGTTGATTGTAAAACCGAATGTGGAGTATAAAGTGAGTTATAGGGCTATTTGAGCTCTTAGTAATTAGTTCTTAGTGCCTAGTCCTTAGTCCTTAGTTTGGAAACGTCTAGTCTGTCATTCCGACCGAAGGGAAGAATCACACTCGTAACCACAAAGATTGTAACGCCAGTTTTGTCATTTCGAGGAACGAGAAATCTCCGCGACAATATTCTACAAAGAGAGGAAATACTTTGTCGAGCTACTTACGAAGATTTCTCCTTCGTCGAAATGACAAGATTGGGAAATGCATTCAAAGAATAAAAGCCTTAAAAAAATAAAAAACCAATGTTTTCAAAAAATACAAAATACAATTTCAAATTAAAAACAGCTTTTCTAATGCTGTTAATTGTCTGTATTCAAGTTTCAGCACAAAACACCGAATGGAAACCTGCTTCATTTGAAGTTGTAAAATCCAATTACAAAACTTTTAAAACCCACACAATACGCGCATGTATTTTCAGGAAGCAAACATAATATTGTTCGTTTAGCTCCAGAATTGCAAGGATTAACAGGCGTTGAACTTCCTTTAGATAAATATAAAAACGGGACCAATTCTCCATTACAATTAAAATTTAAAGAACCTGTTACGGTTCTGGTTGGTGTTTTTCAAGATAAAAATGCGGAATATCTGCAAGTAAATCAAATCGGGAATAATAATGAGATCCTTTCAAACGGAGTTACCATTACAGGTTTACCGCCTGTTGATGTTTACGCAATTCCTTACGGAAAAGGAACTCATACTATTTTACCAAACCAAAAAGGATTGTTTGCTGTTTTGGGAGTTTTAAAAATCGATCAGCAGTTGAATGCAAGAGATGCCAAATTACCCGACGGAAAATTATGGAACCCAACTTTTATCGTGGAAGGATTTTCAGATGAAAAACCCCTTTTTGAAATTATCGGCGGAGAAAGCAAACCAGTTATTGATGAAGGAATGTCTGGAACAGAAGGAATTCAGGGTGGATTTGAAGGCGGACGTGTAGTGAAAGTCGGCGATACCTATCATATGTTTCCAACCGAAAGAGCTGGAGAAAAAGGTGTTGATTATTATTACGATCGTGTAAAAACCAGAATCGGACATTGGACAAGTAAGGATGCAATTACTTGGAAAAGAGAATCCACAATCTACCAAGCCAGCGGAACTTACGCCGTAACCGAAGATGATAACCCGATGAATGACCGCCGTGCAGCCATTTGGTCGTATATGCCTGTTTTTAACGAAAAAGCAAACAAATGGTACGGCTATTATTTGGCATACACTGTAAGTAAAGAAATAGAACCAAATCATTCATTTGGAAGAATTTGGAGATGCGAATCAACTGTAGATGGAATCAACGGAATCGGAGGACCTTATAAAGATATGGGAATTATCATGGAACCGGGATTGGACTCTCAGCCTTGGGAAGGCCGTCAGGGGGTTGCTTCGTTTTTTCCGTATCAAGTAGGCGATAAATATTTTGGATTTTACAGCGGTGCGTATCCATTTAACTCTTGGGCAGATTATCCAAAAAAATCAGGAAAAGGCTGGTTTGTGGCTTTAGCCGAATCTAAAAGTTTAGAAGGACCTTGGACGAGAATGAACAAAGGCTTGGAACCTATTAAAACGATGCATCCGCAATTTGTTGAAAATCCAATTGTAAGTCAGCTACCAAACGGTCTGTACATTGCTATTTTTGATGGCGGTCCAGACGGATGGGGACATCATTTACCTAATATGATTGCGTATTCGTTATCTGCAGACGGTGTTAATTGGTCAGAAGCGCATTATCTTCCAATAGAAACCAAAGTCAATAAATGGTGGGATATTATGAGAACGCCCTTATGTTTAATCCCAGAAGGAAATGATGTTTACACAATAGTATATAATGCAATCGATTTAAAAAGAAGATTTCATCCAACAGGAATGGTAAAAGTAAAATTAAACAAAGACGTAATGGAGTCTAAATTAAAAGAACTGAAGAAATAGAAGAGAGTGGGAAGATGCAAGAAGCAAGAAGCAAGATTTTAGAACATAGAAATAGAGTAAAGAATATAGAGTAAAGAATATAGAAACTTTGCGACTCTGCGACTTTGCGAGATTAAATTGTCCACAGAATAAATATAAAACTTAGAGCCTTAGCGCCTTCGTGGCAAAAAAACATAACCAAAAATGAAACTTAAATACCTAATTCTAATTATTTCAGCATTTGCCATAACCAGCTGTGCAACCAAGTACAAGAAAAGAGAAATTACAGAAACCGTAATGCAGGAGATTTACGAAGAAATCAAAACGCCTTATAAATACGGTTTGGTGATGGTTCCGACGGACAACTCCTATAAAATGGATTGCCCGAGTGTATTCAAAAAAGATGGCAAATGGTACATGACGTATTTAATTTACGATGGAAGAGGTTATGAAACATGGCTTGCAGAAAGCGATAATTTGTTAGACTGGAAACATTTAGGAAAAGTAATGTCTTTCTCAGAAAATGAAAAACATTGGGATGTCAACCAAAAAGCAGGATATATTTCGTTGCAAGATCCAACGTGGGGCGGAAGCTACAAATGGGAAAAATACGATGACAAATACTGGATGAGTTATTTTGGCGGAGACAGCAAAGGTTACGAAGCAGGCGTTTTATCAATCGGAATGGCGTATACGAAAGAAGCGCCGACAAAACCACACGAATTTCAAAGATTAGAAAACCCGGTTTTAACGCCAAAAGACAAAGACGCAAAATGGTGGGATAATAGCACGATGTACAAAAACAGTGTGATTCGTGATAAAGATAAACTGACAGGACATAATTTTATCATGTATTATAATGCCCGAGGTGATAGTATAAATCCTGCTAAAGGCGCAGAGCGTATTGCAATGGCGGTATCAAACGATATGAAAGAATGGAAACGTTATGGCGATAAACCATTAATCAACCATCATAAAGGAATCTCAGGAGACGCCTATATTCAACGTATAAATGATACTTGGGTAATGTTCTATTTTGGAGCTTTTTGGACAGGTTGGAACCAAGGTGCATTTAACCGCTTCGCAGTTTCAAATGATCTAGTAAACTGGACCGACTGGAAAGGTGACGACTTGGTTAAATCCTCAGAACCTTATGATGATTTGTTTGCGCATAAATCGTTCGTAGTAAAACATGATGGTATTGTGTATCATTTTTACTGTGCAGTTAACAAAGCAGAACAAAGAGGAATTGCAATAGCAACTTCTAAAGATTTAGGAAAAAGCAAATTGAATTTTGTGGCTCCGCCGGAGAAAAAGAAGAAGAATTAAGTACAGAGTATTAAGTATTAAGATCCAGTTTGTCATTTCGACGAAGGAGAAATCACATTCGTAACCACAAAGGTTGTCGATTATAGTTGCGGAATTTCTAGTGCGATTCCTCCTTCGTCGGAATGACAAAAAAACTAAAAATAAAATAATGTTTCAGCCAATTCAAAATAATCACTTTTTAAGGTTTCGACTTTCGATACCAAAATCGGTATTCACATTTTACATTTTACTAATAACATCTTACACAACTCAAGCCCAATCCGTTACAGGAGAGCCGGCAGGAGTTCCAGAATTGCATAAAAAATACCAATTTGCGCCTTGGGAAGATCCTACGGTAACGAGCATCAACAGACAGCCTTCGAGAGCAACTGCTTATTCGTATACCTCTGTTGAAGACGCTCTAAAAGGCGACAGAACCAAAAGCCGAATCCAGATGCTGAACGGCGATTGGGATTTTAAATATGCCGTAAACCTTAAAGAAGCTTCAAAAGATTTTTATAAAAATACCGTTTCGGGCTGGGATAAAATCGAAGTGCCTTCCAATTGGGAAATGAAAGGATATGACAATCCAATTTACAAAAGTGCCGTTTATCCGTTTCGACCAATAAATCCGCCTTATATTCCTAAAGATTATAACGGAATTGGTTCTTACCAACGCAGTTTTACCGTTCCGGCAAACTGGAAAGACATGACGGTTACATTGCATTTTGGAGCCGTAAGTTCCGGTTTTCAGGTTTGGTTAAACGGAGAATTTTTAGGGTATGGAGAAGACAGTTTTCTGCCATCAGAATTTGATATTACGCCTTATTTAAAAGAAGGAGAAAATATCGTTTCTGTTCAGGTAATTCGCTGGGCAGATGGTTCTTATCTGGAAGATCAGGATCACTGGCGCATGAGCGGAATCCAGCGTGAAGTTTTCATTATGGCAGAGCCGAAATTACGCATTCAGGACTTCTTTGTTCAAACCAAATTAGACAAACAATATACCGATGCGATTTTCAAACTGCGTCCAAAAGTGGAGAATCTTACCGGAGAAAAAGTGAAAGATTACACGATGAATGTTCAATTGTACGATGCTAATAATCAGCCAATTTTCAAAGACCCGCTTCAAAGACCCGTGATCGATTTAATCAACGAAAGTTATCCTCGTCTGGATAATGTGCGTTTTGGATTCTTTCAGGAAACCATCAAAAATCCGAAGAAATGGAGTTCAGAAGAACCGAATTTATATACAATGGTCATTTCCATCAAAGATAAAAACGGCACTATTACCGAAGCCAAAAGCTGTAAAGTAGGCTTCCGTTCGATTGAATTTTCAAAAGAAAACGGTAAAATGCTCATCAACGGAAAAGAAACTTATGTATATGGCGTAAATCGTCACGATCATCATCCAACAAGAGGAAAAGCCGTTACGAGAGAAGATATCAAACAGGATATTACAACGATTAAAAAATTCAATTTCAATTTTATACGTACAAGCCATTATCCAAACGATCCGTATTTTTACGAATTATGCGATCAATACGGAATCATGGTCATGGACGAAGCCAATCAGGAAACACACGGAATTGGCGGGAAATTAAGCAACGATCCACTTTGGACAAATGCTTATATGGAACGTATGATCAGAATGGTGGAACGCGATAAAAATCATCCGTCAGTTGTGATGTGGAGTTTAGGTAACGAAGGCGGAAAAGGACCAAATCACGCGGCAATGTCGGGCTGGGTTCACGATTTCGACATTACGCGTCCCGTGCATTACGAACCAGCGCAAGGAAATGCAAAATTAGACGGTTACATCGATCCGCTAGATCCAGGCTATCCTAAAACAATTGATCACGCTTACCGATTCGAAAATCCGCAGGATGATTCGTATGTGGATATGGTCAGCCGTTTTTATCCGGGCGTTTTCACTCCGAAATTTTTAGTTGATCAAAAGAAAGATACTAGACCAATTATTTTCGTTGAATATTCTCATGCAATGGGAAATTCAGTTGGAAATTTAAAAGAATTATGGGATGAATTCCGTTCGCTTCCAAGAGTTATCGGAGGTTGCATCTGGGAATTTAAAGATCAGGGATTGGTGAAATTTGATTCAAGATCTGGTCAGAATTATTTTGCCCACGGAGGAGATTTTGGTGAAAAATACCATGACGGAAATTTCAATACAAAAGGAATTGTAGATTCTAACGGAAAACCAAAAGGATCGATTTTTGAAAACAAATGGGTGTATCAGCCAGCGGTTTCCACTTTAAACGGAAATCAGTTAGAAATCAAAAATCGTCAGGCCGTTAAATCTTTAGAAGGTTATATTCCGGTTTTAAAAGTTTTGGAAAACGGAAATGTAATCAAAACCCAAATATTAAAACCATTTAAGGTAGAAGCTGGACAATCCACAACATTAGATGTAAGTCAGTATCTGCCAAAAATGAAAGCCGATGCCGAGTATATTTTGAATATAGAATTCCAGCTTTCAAAAGAGGAACTTTGGGCTTCAAAAGGTTACGCTGTCGCGGAAGATCAGTTTGTGTTGCAAAAGAAAGAAGCGGTTTCGCCTGAATCTAAAAAAGAAGCTTTAAACGTTTCAGAATCCGATTCTGATTTTAAAATCAAAGGAAAAAATTTTGATATCAACATCAATAAAGGAAACGGAGCTTTGAGTTCGTACATTTTCAATGGCGAAGAACAGGTTTTTGCCCCATTGCTTCCTAATTTCGTAAGACCGCTTACAGATAACGATAAAAGAGGTTGGAAATCGCAAAAGCTGTTGAAACAATGGTACAAAGCAAAACCAAAATTGGTAAACATTACAATCGATAAATCGGCTTCTGAAATTAAAATTACAAGCGATTACGAAATTATAAAAGACAGCGCAAGCGTAAATGTGGTCTACAATATCTTACCAAACGGATTGATAAAAGTAGATTACAGTTTAAAAGCATCGAACAAACTGCCAAATATTCCAAAAATCGGAATGCAGATGGGAGTGCAAAGAAAATTCGATCAGATTTCGTGGTACGGAAAAGGAGAATTGGAAAATTACAGCGACAGAAGTTTCGGTTCATTTGTTGGAAAATATTCACTTCCAATAAATGATTTTATCGAACATTATCCAAAACCGCAGGAAAATGGAAACCGATGCGATGTAAGATGGATGGCGCTGACAACTCCGCAGAAAAACAACGGATTTTTAGTAGTAAATGGCACTAAAGTTTTAAGCATGAGCGCGTGGCCGTATACACAAGAAAACTTAAGTTCTGCAGGTCATACGTACGATCTGAAAGATCCAGGATTTTTAACGCTGAATATTGATTTAATGCAGATGGGAGTTGGAGGAAATGACAGCTGGACATTGGTTGCACAGCCAATAGAACAATATCAAATTAAGTCAGGAGATTATCAATATAGTTTTTATTTGACGCCTTTCAGCGGTTCAAAAAACGAATTAGAAAATAGTTTAAAGAAGCTTAAATATTAATGTATCCTAACAGGTTTTGAAAACCTGTTAGGTATTTTGTATTATAGATAAAGTATATTTTAAGTATAGTACAAGTATAGTTTATAATATACAGTTTGTCATTTCGAGGAACGAGAAATCTTCGCAAGTAACTCCGCAAAGAAAAGCCAATCTTTGTCGAGCTTCTAACGAAGATTTCTCCTCCGTCAAAATGACAAAAAATAAAAATAAAAAAAAATCCGCTTAATCTGCTAAATCTGCGAGAGTAAATTTTTCCCGCAGATTTAGCAGATTAGGCAGATTGTAATAAAACAACAAAAATGTTTCAAAGAAAACACCTCTTTTTTATCCTTCTCCTTGCCAGCTTTGTCTCAGCACAGGAAATCAATAAAAAAGAAAACAACTTTTTTCAGCCAACAATCGAATCCTCAAAACCTTGGGTGTATTGGTATTGGATGAAATCGGCTTATTCTAAAGCAGGAATCACAGCCGATTTAGAAGCGATGAAACAAGCCGGAATTGCGGGCGCTTATTTAATGACTATTAAAGGACCAGCAAATCCTCCATTGATAGATCCGCCGGTTTTACAGCTGAGTCCTGAATTTTGGGATATGATTCATTGGGCTTTTAAAGAAGCAGATCGTTTAGGTTTGAAATTGGCTTTTCACGGAGCTGACGGATTTGCCGTTGCAGGTGGGCCGTGGATTACACCTGAAATGTCAATGCAGAAAGTAGTCTGGTCAACTACAGAAATCTTAGGAGGTAAAATGGCGACTTCAAAACTACCAGTTCCAGAACATTACAAAGACTATTATAAAGACATTGCAATTTTTGCCCTTCCGATTAAAGAATATCAAATTACTTCGCAGATGCAACTGCCAAAAGTAACGACATCAAACAGTACCGATGCTTCCTTTTTGGCTGATCCTAAAAAAGATGAAAATTTCAAGTTTGCAGAAAAAGGATGGATTCAATACGAATTTGCACAGCCTTTTACCTGTAAATCTATTGTCATAGAAACCAAAGGAAGAGATTTTCAGGCACAGCGCTTGATTGTGGAAGTGAGTGATGACGGCATAAATTTTAGATTTCACGAAAGAATGACTCCGCCACGTCACGGTTGGCAGGACATGGATTTTTCTAACACGCATACTATTGCGCCTGTTACGGCAAAATATTTCAGATTTGTTTATGATCCAACTGGAACAGAGCCGGGAGCAGAAGATTTGGATTTTGCTAAATGGAAACAAAATCTAAAAGTCAGTAAAATTACACTTTCGAATCAGTCCGTACTTGATAATTACGAAGGAAAATCGGGCGCAATTTGGCGTTTGACTCCACAGACTACAGACAAACAGATTCCCAATTCAGAGTCATTTAAAAAATCAGAAATCATTAATATTTCCAATTTTGTTGATGCTGATGGAAATCTGAACTGGAAAGCTCCAAAGGGAAAATGGAAAATTATCCGAATGGGACACACTTCTACAGGACATGAAAATGCAACTGGCGGAGCAGGAAAAGGATTGGAAGTAGATAAATTTAATCCCGAATTAATTCGTTTTCAGTTAGATCATTGGTTCGGAGAAGCGGTTCGTTCGGCTGGTCCTGAACTGGCTTCAAAAGTTCTGGAAATCCTACATTTTGACAGCTGGGAATGTGGAAGCCAGAATTGGTCTTCGGTTTTTCAGGCTGAGTTTAAAAAGAGACGTGGTTATGATATTGTAGAATATCTTCCAGTTATGGCGGGAATTCCGATAGAAAGTGCCGATTTCTCAGAGAAAGTTTTATACGATGTTAGAAAAACCATTGCCGATTTAGTAGCCGATAATTTCTACGGAACTGTCGCTCAGATTGCAAAAGAAAATAATGTTAAGTTAAGTTCAGAAAACGTTGCGCCAACCATGATGAGTGATGCTTTGTTGCATTATAAATATGTTGATTATCCGGGAGGGGAATTTTGGCTGAAAAGCCCAACTCATGATAAACCTTTTGATATGGTAGATGCCATTTCGGGCGGACATATTTACGGAAAAGATATTATTCAGGCAGAATCTTTTACAGCTTTGCGAATGGATTGGGACGAACATCCCGGAAATTTGAAAACCACTGCAGACCGCAATTATGCTTTAGGAATCAACCGTTTGTTTTACCACGTTTTTGTTCATAATCCGTGGACAGACAGAAAACCGGGAATGACTTTGGACGATATTGGAACTTTTTTCCAAAGAGACCAAACTTGGTGGAAACCTGGAAAAGCATGGTTTGAGTATTGCCAAAGAGTACAGTTTCAGCTGCAAAAAGGAAAACCTGTGATTGATTTGGCAGTTTTTATTGGTGAAGATTTTCCTTCCCGTTCTTTTGTGCCAGATCGATTAGTGCCTTTTATTCCAAATGTGTTTGGTGCAGCAAGACTGGAAAGCGAGAAAAACCGTTTAGAAAATGAGGGTCAGCCAACGGCAAAAATGCCAAAAGAAGTTACCTATTCTAAAAATATCACCGATTTATCACAATGGATTAATCCGCTAAATGGTTATCAATACGATTCTTTCAACGCTGATGTTTTAATTAATCGTGCGAAAGTGGTAAATGGAAAAATTTCTTTTGATGGCGGAATTGAATACGGAGCTTTATTCTTTCCGGGAAGTCACAAAATGGCACCAAACAAGATTTTGTCTTTGGCTTCCGCCGAAAAAATATTACAGTTGGTAAAAGACGGAGCGACAATTTTTGTAGATGAAAAGCCAAAGGTACAGCCTGGTTTACAATCGAATGAAGATTTTAAAAAATGGCAGAGCGTAGTGGATGAAATCTGGAATAATGCTAATTCATCAACATGGAAAATTGGAAAAGGAACGATTATCAAATTGCCTTATTTAGGAAATGATTTTGCTTCCATTGGAATTACACAAGATATCTATTTTCCAAATTTAAACAGAGCAGATTCTGAAACAATTGCATGGGCACATCGCAAATCAGATACTGAAGATATTTATTTCATTTCTAATCAAAAAGGAGAAAAAAGAACATTTGACGCTTCTTTTAGAATAGCTGGAAAAGTTCCACAATGGTACAATCCTGTTACCGATAAAACTTCGGAATTAACCAATTGGAAAATCGAAAATGGAAGAACAATTGTTTCAATAATTTTAGAGGCTAATGAATCTGGTTTTGTGATTTTTAAAGAGGAAACGAAAAAAGTTTTAGCTCAAACAAAATTTTCTGAATTTGAAAAAGTGCAGACTTTAGATGAAAACTGGAATCTACAATTTGATCCAGCATTTAAAGGGCCAAAAGAAATAATTAAAATCAATAAACTTTTTAATTGGAGCACTTCTGAAAATGATCATATTAAGTATTATTCAGGAACTGTAATCTACAGAAAAGATTTTGTTTGGAAAGGAAAAAGCACTGATAAAATCTGGTTGGATTTGGGAGAAATTTCTAATATAGCCGAAGTTTCAATTAATGGAAATGATTGTGGAACATTATGGACTTTTCCTTTCAAAACTGATATTTCAAAAGCTTTACAAAAAGGAAAAAATACAATCGAAATTAAAATAACAAATACTTGGGCAAATAGATTAATTGGCGATCAAAAATTGCCAAAAGAAGAGAGATTGACATGGACAACAGCGCCATTTCGTTTAGAAGGAGAACCGCTGTTGAAAGCAGGATTATTGGGTCCAGTAAGTATTGTAAAATAAAAATAAAAATAATATTTAGCCACAGATTAAAGGATTTACACAGATTAATAATCCAAATAATCCTTTTAATCTGTGGCAAAAAATAAATAAAAAATGAAAAAATCAATTATTGCATTATTAACGATTTTAGCAACCCTTCAAATCAATGCCAAAATCAAACTGCCGGCTTTGTTTACTGATAACATGATGTTGCAACAAAAGTCAAATGCGCCAATTTGGGGCTGGGCAGAAAAGAACGCTAATGTTACAGTAAAAACTTCATGGGATTCCAAAACCTACAAGGTAAAAGCAGACAACACCGGTAAATGGAATACAGCTTTGCCAACACCGTCATTTGGTGGTCCGTTTACAATTGAAGTTGCTGAAGGAAGCGAAAAAGTGATCATTAAAAATGTGTTAATTGGCGAAGTTTGGTTGTGTTCAGGACAATCCAATATGGAAATGCCGTTAAAAGGTTTTCAAGGACAACCCGTTAAAAACGGAAACGAAATCATTGTAAGATCAACCAATAAAAACATTCGGTTAATCACTATTCCGCGTGCGACTGTTTTAGAACCTTTGCAGGATTTTGAAGGAAAATGGGAAGAAGCTTCGCCAAAATCAACTTCTAATTTTAGCGCAACGGCTTGGTATTTTGGTTCGCTTTTACAAGAAGTTTTAGACGTTCCAGTAGGATTGATTCATGTTTCTTACGGAGGCTCAAGCATGGAAGCGTGGATGAATCAGGAAATGCTGAAAGATTTCGCAAGCGCTAAAATTCCGACTACAAAAGAAGAGTTGGCAAAAGACCCAAACCGTGTTCCAACAACTTTATTTAACGGAATGCTTTCGCCTGTAATTGGTTACGGAATAAAAGGCTGTATCTGGTATCAGGGAGAATCGAATTACGAAAGAGCATCGGAATACACCGCTTTAATGAAAAAAATGGTTTCAAGCTGGCGAGCTTTGTGGAAACAAGGAGATTTTCCATTTTACTACGCTCAGATAGCGCCGTTTAATTATGCCTCTTTCCATCCAAAAGATTATTTGGAGAAATACAATTCGGCTTATTTGAGAGAGGCGCAGTTTAAAGCTTCAAAGGAAATTCCGAATTCAGGAATGGTAGTTTTAATGGACATTGGAGAAGAAAATAACATTCACCCAATGGACAAAGAAAAAGGAGGAAACCGTTTGGCTTTTCAGGCTTTGGCAAGAACGTACGGAATTGAAGGTTTCGAATTCGAAAGTCCGAAATACAAATCGATGGAAATAAAAGACGGTTCGGTTACGGTTTCTTTTGATGATGTAGCCAACGGAATTACGTCTTATGACAAAGAAGTAACAGGTTTTGAAATAGCGGGAGAAGACAAAGTTTTCTATCCGGCTAAAACGGTAGTGAGAAGAAAATCAGTGGTTTTGACTTCGGATAAAGTAAAGAAACCGGTTGCTATTCGTTATTTATGGAAAGATTTCGCAAAAGCGGAATTGTTTAGTGCAGGCGGTTTGCCGGTTTCTTCGTTTAGAACGGATGAATGGTAATTTATAATTGTGAATTGTGAATTATGAATTGCGACGTTAGTTTGTCATTTCGACGAAGGAGAAATCACACAAGAGATTCCGCAACAGTAATTGATAATCTTTGTGGTTACTAGTGAGATACCTCGTTCCTCGGAATGACAACAAGAATTGAAAAAAAATGAAATACATAAAATACATACTTCTCTTCACTACGCTTTGCCTTAAAGCGCAAATTCCTGTGCTCGAAAATTACAATCAGGTTTGGACAACGCAGAGCAATAATTCATCAGAATCAATGCCTTTGGGAGGTGGTGATATCGGCATGAATGTGTGGGTAGAAAAAGGCGATTTGTATTTTTATTTTTCACGAAGCGGCACTTTTGACGAACACAATACTTTGCTGAAATTAGGAAGAGTAAAAGTGACGTTAACACCGAATCCTTTTGAGAGGGCAGCAGGTTTTCATCAGGAATTGAAACTCAAAGACGGATATGTTTTAGTCGGGCAGAATGATACTAAAATCAAACTTTGGGTAGATGTTTTTAAACCGATAATCCATGTTGATTTAGAAAGTAAAAATGCATTAAAAATGACAGCTTCTTATGAAAGCTGGCGGTATAAAAACCGTGATTCAAAAGGAAAAGCCAATAATGCCAATTCCTATAAATGGGCGCCTCAGGGAGATATTATTACCTATAAAGATTCGATTGCATTTGAAAATAACGGCATAAAATTTTACCACAGAAACAGGGGAAATACCGTTTTTGATGTGGCTGTAAAACAGCAGAAAATGGAATCGGTTAAAGAGCAAATGCTCAATCCGCTTAGGAATTTAACTTTCGGCGGCTTTATGACGGGTGATAACCTAAAACCTGATGGAACGTATTTAGGAAAATACCAATCGACAGATTTTAAAGGTTTTAATTTAACAAGTGTAAAACCATCCAAAAAACATACATTAGAAATTTATTTAAATACCAATCAATCTGATTTTTCTACTTGGGATAATGGATTGAAAAATCTAATTTCTTCGAATAAAAAAATAGTAAAACAAGCCGAAAAAAACACTCAAAAATGGTGGAATAATTTCTGGAACCGCAGTTTTATTTTTACTCAGAAAAAGCAATCGAATGTCAAAGATTCGGTTTATCAAATCGGACAGAATTATCAGCTGTTTAGATATATGCTTGGCTGTAATGCATACGGAAAATATCCAACAAAATTCAACGGAGGATTGTTTACCGTTGATCCCGTTTTTACAAATCCCGATTTAGATTTTACGCCTGATTTCAGGAATTGGGGAGGAGGAACCATGACAGCTCAAAATCAAAGATTGGTTTATTTTCCAATGGTAAAAAGCGGTGATTTTGACATGATGAAATCACAGCTGGATTATTATTTGAGTTTACAGAAAAATGCCGAATTAAGAAGCAAAGTATATTGGAATCATAACGGCGCATCATTTACAGAACAACTGGAAAATTTCGGTTTACCAAATCCCGCAGAATACGAATGGAAACGTCCTGCAGATTACGATCCAGGAATGGAATATAATGCGTGGCTGGAATATGAATGGGATACGGTTTTTGAATTCTGCAAAATGATGTTGCAGCAAAAAGAATATGCTGGAGAAGACATTCAGAAATACAATCAATTCATAATCAGTTGTCTTCGCTTTTTTGATGAACATTATCAATATTTGGCGAAACAAAGAGGAAGAAAAGCTTTGGACGGAAACGGCAAATTGGTTCTTTTTCCAGGTTCGGGAGCAGAAACTTATAAAATGGCAAATAATGCCAACAGTACCATTTCGGCTTTAAAAGTTATTACAGAAAACCTTTTAAACCTTTCTGCGAAAGAATTGTCCAAAGAAGACGCTGCATATTTAAAAGGATTGCAAAACAGAATTCCGCCTTTAAATTTTGGTCAGATCGAAAATCACAAAGTTTTACTTCCTGCAAAATCTTGGGAACGAGTGAATAATTCGGAAGTACCACAATTGTATCCTGTTTATCCGTGGGGAATTTACGGAGTTGGAAAACCCGATTTAGAAACTGCTTTAAACACATGGAAATACGATCTCGATGCTTTAAAATTTAGAAGTCATATTGGGTGGAAACAAGACAATATTTTTGCAGCAAGTTTGGGATTAACAGAAGAAGCCGCGAAATACAATACCTTAAAAATGGCGAATTCAGACCGACGTTTTCCTGCTTTTTGGGGACCCGGATTTGACTGGGTTCCAGATCATAATTGGGGCGGTTCGGGAATGATTGGCATGCAGGAAATGCTTTTGCAGGAAACTGACGGAAAAATCTATCTTTTCCCAGCCTGGCCAAAAGATTGGAACGTACATTTTAAATTGCATGCGAAACAAAATACAACGGTTGAAGCAGAACTCCTGAATGGAGAATTGAATGTTTTAAAAGTTATTCCGGAAGAAAGAAAAAAAGACATTATAAATCTGCTTGGAAAATCTGAAGCAGAAAAAACAAAATTAAACTAACTATTACCAAAAAAATGATAAAGAAATTAATAAGCGCTGCTGTTTTGTCGCTGATTTTGACCACAAACGGACAAGGACAATCAGCGCAGAACACTGATAAACAAATTGTAAAAGTCGACTTTGATTTTTTTCAAAGAAGACTAGAAGAAGTTCATGATCCGAGTTATGATTCTTGGGTTATCAATGAAGGAAAAGAAGCTGAAAAATCATTTAATAATGTATCATTTAAACTAAAGGGAAATTTTACTTCTAAATGGTACAAAGTCGGGATGAGTGCTCCGTTTTACAACAGATTAGGAAGCGACGGTCTAGTAACTTCTGAAAATTTAGAATTGAAAATCAGTGGATTGAAAGCAGGAAAACACACACTTTTAACTTTTCATAACGCTTTTGATGTCATTACAGGAAAAACTTTTTCTCCGATAAAAATATTCGTAAACGGAAAACTTCAGCAAACGGTAAATGCAAGTCAGAGAGCGAATGCTAAAATTGATGCATCGATGGCGTATATCACTTTTAATGCAGAAAAAGGCAAAGATGTAATTGTTCGTTTTGAAATCGATCCAACTTCAAATCCTGATGTCGTAAAACAAATCGTCATCAATGGATTTGAAATTGATACGCCAAACCTAATGAATCAGGCGCGTACTCCTGAACCAAGAAACCGTGATGAACATGTTGAAGTGGGGAAAACTCTAACTTTAAAATGGGATGCCGTAAAAAATGTGGCCGCTCATAAGTTGTATTTTGGCGAAGATAAAAATGCCGTAGAAAATGCAACAGAATCTTCAAAAGAATTCAAAGGAAAATTGGCAGATAAAAATTTTACGGTTTCAGATTTATATTCAGGAACAACGTATTACTGGAGAGTCGATGAAGTTGATGCAAATGGAGAAGTAACTTTAGGAAATGTGTGGTCGTTTAAACCTGCACAATTGGCTTTCCCAGGTGCAGAAGGTTACGGCCGTTATGCTGTGGGAGGACGTGGCGGAAAAGTAATCGAAGTAACCAATTTAAATGACGACGGACCAGGAAGTTTACGTGACGCTATCAATCAGGAAATTGGACCGAGAACGATTGTTTTTACTGTTTCGGGAAATATAAAACTGGCTTCGAGATTAGTAGCAAATCAGCCTTATATCACTATTGCAGGACAAACCGCTCCGGGAGAAGGAATTACCATTAGCAGGGCGCCAATCGGATTGACTGGAAATGATGGTGTTGTGCGCTTTTTGAAAGTGAGAATTGGAGGCGGAACTACTTTTGACGGAATGGGATTAACGGGTGCAGATTACAGTATTATTGACCATTGCTCGATTAGCTGGACAATAGACGAATCGTTTAGTTCGCGTGGTGCACATCATATTACATTACAAAGAACTTTAATTTCTGAAGCGTTGAATGTGGCTGGGCATGATAAATATGAGGTTGGAAAAATGCACGGATTTGCTGCTACAATTGGCGGAGATATTGGAAGTTTTCATCACAACTTACTAGCTCATAATTATGGGCGTAACTGGAGTATTGGCGGCGGTTTAAACGGTGACGGTTATTATACCGGCCGATTGGATATAACCAATAATGTGGTTTACAACTGGGGACAAAGAACTACAGACGGTGGTGCAAACGAGGTAAATTTTGTCAATAATTATTACAAACCAGGCGCTTCAACTAAAATATTTGTGGCTTTAAATGCACAGCATGAAGGCGTTGGAAAAGGAATGCAGCGTTATTACTTTAACGGAAATATTATGCCCGGTTATTTTGATGAAAAATCTCAGGATAAAGGAAGAAAATCTACTATAAGCCATAATGAAAAAGTAGAATATGAAACTTTTGTGGACAAGCCATTTTTTCCTTCATATGTAGCAACTCAATCGGCTAAAGCGGCTTATAAAAACGTACTTTCAGATGTTGGGGCGAATCAGCCGTTTTTCGACAAACACGATAACCGAATTGTAGATGAAACTTTAAAAGGAACTTTCACTTATAAAGGCAGTAAAAGTGGTCTGGGAGGAATGATTGATAACGAACAAGATGCAGGAGGATGGCCAAATTTTGCTTCAGAAACTCGTCCAGCAGATTGGGATACTGATCATGACGGATTGCCAAACTGGTGGGAAAAAGCTTTTGGTTTAAACGAAAACTCAAAAGCAGGAGATTTTTCAGATGCAAATCAAGATAATGATAAAGACGGTTTTACGCAATTAGACAATTATCTGGACTGGTTGTCAACGCCTCATTATTTTGTGAATTCAGGAGAGAAGAAAGTTTTAAATGCTGGAGATTTTTTCAAAGGTTATGAAAACAAACCTTTGTACACTTTCTCTGATCTTAAAAATGGAAAAGTAGTTTTAAAAGGAAAAGAAATTCAGTTTACAACCGTTGAAAAAGGATTCGCTTCTTTCGTACTAACCGTAAAAGATGCCGATGGAGATTCAATGAGCAGAAAAATTAATTTCTTTGTAAAATAAATAGTAAACCATATAAGTGATATAAGAAATTATAAGATAAACTTAATCTTATCAATTCAAGTTTAATAAAGTTTGTTTTAAATGAGATTATATTGCTTATATGGTTAAAAATCATTATAAAATGAAAAATTTTTTAAATGTTTCCCTTAGTTTGTTTTTTGTTAGTTCTGGATTACTGTCGCAGAACAAAGGTTTGGTTGCGAATTCAGAAAGTCCGTATTCAAAACTGCAAAGTGTAGGTTTACAAGATGTAAAATGGACAAATGGTTTCTGGAAAGAACAATTTGATGTAGAAACCAAAAAGACACTTCCGTATATGTGGGATTTGTATCATAACGATGAGATTTCGCATGCTTATAAAAACTTCGAAATTGCAGCAGGCATAAGCAAAGGAACATTTAAAGGGCCTTCGTTTCATGATGGTGATTTCTATAAGATTTTTGAAGGAATGGCAGCAACTTATGCCGTTACAAAAGATAAAAAACTTGATCAGGAAATGGACAAAGCTATTGCGCTTTTCGCGAAAGTTCAGCGCAAAGACGGCTACATTCATACACCCGTTTTAATCGATGAACGCTGGGGAACTTTAGGGCCGGAAGAAGTAAAAAAACAATTGGGTTTTGAGAAATACAATATGGGACATTTAATGACTGCTGCCTGCATTCATTATCGCGCTACAGGAAAAACTAACTTTTTGAATATCGCAAAAGGCGTTGCCGATTTCTTGTATGATTTCTACAAAAAAGCATCACCGGAACTGGCTCGAAATGCGATTTGTCCATCACATTATATGGGAATTGTCGAAATGTACAGAACGACCAAAAATCCGAAGTATCTGGAACTGGCCAATAATTTAATCGACATCAGAGGAACTACAAATGATGGAACCGATGATAATCAAGATAGAGTTCCGTTTCGAGAGCAAACAACCGCAATGGGTCACGCTGTAAGGGCAAATTACCTATATGCGGGAGTAGCCGATTTGTATGCCGAAACGGGAGAAAAGAAACTGTTAGATAATCTGGAATCGATTTGGGATGATGTAACGTATCGTAAAATGTACATTACGGGTGGTTGTGGTTCATTATATGATGGAGTTTCACCAGATGGAACTTCTTATGATCCAACTGTGGTTCAGAAAATTCATCAGGCGTACGGAAGACCTTTTCAATTGCCAAACGCAACGGCTCATACCGAAACCTGTGCCAATATTGGAAATGTTTTATGGAACTGGAGAATGCTTCAAATTACCGGAGACGCCAAATATGCTGATATTGTAGAGTTAGCACTTTACAATAGTGTACTTTCCGGAATGGATTTAGAAGGAGAAAAATTCCTTTATAATAATCCGCTGAATGTGTCTAATGATCTGCCGTTTCACCAAAGATGGGGAAATGAGCGTGAAGGTTATATCGCCTTATCAAACTGTTGTGCGCCAAATGTAACCAGAACAATTGCAGAAGTTGGAAATTATGCTTACAATCTTTCAAAAGAAGGTTTGTATGTGAATTTATACGGAAGTAATTCTTTGAAAACAAAATCGTTAAACGGAGAAGAAATCGAAATCGAACAGCAAACCAATTATCCTTGGGATGGAAAAATAACATTGAAAATTGTAAAGGCTCCAAAAGATTTACAGAGTTTCTTTTTAAGAATTCCGGGTTGGAGTCAGGATGCTTCGGTTTCAGTTAATAACGCAAAGAGTACTGAAAAAATCGTTTCCGGTGCTTATTTAAAATTAAATCAAAAATGGAAAAAAGGAGATGTGATCGAATTGAATCTTCCAATGCCGGTTGAATTGATGGAAGCTAATCCGTTGGTGGAAGAAGTTAAAAATCAAATAGCTGTAAAAAGAGGACCGCTGGTTTATTGTTTAGAATCAGATCAGCTTCCTGTGAAAACGAGTGTAAATGATATTGCATTAAATGTGAATTCGAAATTTACGACTAACAATTTCACCCTTAATAATAGAAACTTAGTGAGCATTGATGCAGAAGCGGTCATAAAATCTGATAATTCATGGAATAAAACTTTGTACAAACCGCTTAATTCGAAAGATGCAACTGCTGTACCAGTAAAATTGATTCCGTATTTTGCATGGGGAAATAAAGGCAAAGGCGAAATGACGGTTTGGATGTCGCATTAGAAATTGCAAAATAGATTCCTATTTTTGGTAGAGACGCACTGCTGTGCGTCTTACGCATTTAGATCAATAATTATTAGTGACAATTAAAATCAGCATCGCGTAGACGCACTGCGGTGCGTCTCTACAGATACACTTTATCTAAGACTTTAAAATGAGACTTTATGAAATACATTCTAGCATTATTTTTAATAACAACACTTTCAATTTCAGCACAAACGCTCGATAACAAATTAGCTTTAACCGTTGCGCAAGACGGTTCAGGAGATTTTCAAACCATTCAGGAAGCGGTTAATAATGTTAAAGACAATTCAGACAAGCGTGTTGTAATAACTATAAAGCCAGGAGTTTATAAAGAGAAATTGGAGATTCCAGTTTCTAAAACGTTCATCACTTTAAAAGGAACTGATCGAAACAAAACGATTATTTCATTTGATGATTATTCGGGAAAACCGCTTCGAGAAAAAGATCCATCAGGAAAGACCGCTTTTGGAACGGGAACTTCGTATTCTTTTTTAATAAAAGGAAATGATTGTACGCTAGAAAATCTTACTGTAGAAAATACCGCAGGAAGAGTAGGGCAGGCGGTGGCGCTTCATATTAAAAGTGATCGGGTTATAGTAAAGAATTGCAATCTTCTAGGTAATCAGGATACACTGTATTTATCTGAAGAAAAAACGCGTATCTATTTTGAAAACTGTTTCATCAACGGTACAACCGATTTTATTTTTGGTGCTGCAACAGCTTATTTTTATAAATGTACGATCGAAAGTTTAACGAACTCTTATATAACGGCAGCTTCGACTCCGCAAGGTCAGACTTACGGATTTGTTTTCGTTGATTGTAAACTTACAGCCAAAGACAAATTTGTCGATAAAGTATTTTTGGGAAGACCTTGGAGACCTTATGCTCAAACTGTTTTCATCAATACAGATTTAGGTTCGCATATTATTCCAGAAGGCTGGAATGCATGGATTGACACAAGATTTCCAGATAAAGACAAAACAGCTTATTATGCAGAATTTGGAAGTAAAGGTTTAAGTGCTAAAGGGATTTCTCAACGAGTTTCTTGGTCGCATCAATTGAAGAAAGAAGATATTAAAAAGTATGATCGAGATTTAGTCCTAAACGGATGGAATCCGAATAAATGATAAGCATTATAAGAGGTAACGGTTAAACACAACGAAATTTATTTTAACAAACCCGCTGAACATCTATGTTTAGCGGGTTTTTTGACGATTTCTGTTAAATGAACAGATAAAAAATAAGTATTTAAATTTTGTTGGTCAGAATTTACGTTTAAAAAAAAAATTTTTTTATAAAAAACATTTAAACTTTTTATACTGTCCTGTAACTATCCAATGTGTTTTTTTGTAGGTTATGTAGTATAAAATAAATATACTATTAGTATTTATCTCTATCGTTTTCGTAAAAAAAGCGCTTGGTATAAGCTCTTATTTATCAGCCACAATGGTTGTTATTTTGCAGATTATATACTATATGTTTATTTTTGATATTAATCTTGTAGAATTTTAATCAAATTAAGTTTGTAAATTTTGTTTTAAGCAAACATTTGTCTTAAATATTTTGGTTCGTCTATTTTTTCCATTCGTTTTTTATTAATATTGTTTTTTTAGTCGCATTTTTTTTGACATTCCTCGATTAAAACAGGATAGAGCAGGACGGTTCTAATGTATCATCATCATATTTTTGGAATATTAAAATAAATGTGTTTTGGACATTTAATCTTCTTTGTTAAGATTTCTTTAAGTAAAGTTTATTAAAACTAAAACATGTTTAAAACATGACTAACTAACAATTAATAACCTAACCAAAAAAAACATTTATGAAACAAGCACTTATAAAGAGATGTAGTTTTCTTTTGTTTACACTGATGAGTGTACTGAGTTATGCTCAAAACTCTACTCAAGTTACAGTAACAGGAACTGTTACGGATAATTTAGGAGGACTATTGCCTGGAGTTAACGTTACTGAAAAATCAACTAAAAATTCAGTTACAACAGATTACAATGGAAAATACCAGATTAAAGTAAAAAGTGGTTCAACATTAGTTTTTTCTTTCATTGGAATGAAAAAAACAGAAATACCTCTTAACAATCGTTCTATAGTTAATGCAAAAATGGAAGACGATTTTAATCAACTTGAAAACATTGTTGTAGTTGGTTATGGTAGTCAGAAGAAAAAAGAACTTACTGGAGCGATTGCTACAATTAAACCAGATGATGTGATGGATTTGCCTGTGACAAATTTATCTGATGCATTGAAAGGATTAGTTCCAGGAGTTAATGTTACTAGTGGGACAGGTCGTCCGGGTGAATCAGGAACTATTCAAATTCGTCAAACTTTTAGTTTATCTAAAGATGGAGGTTTTAGTATTCCTTTGATAATCATTGACGATATGATTCAAGTTGACCCGAGTAACGGTAAACCTACAATGGAACAATTTAATAGATTAGATCCTTCTGAGATTGAAAGTATTACTGTATTAAAGGATGGTTCTGCTGCAATTTACGGTTCTCGTGCTTCACAAGGTGCGATTGTGGTAAAAACCAAACGTGGTAAAGCTGGTAAAGCAAAATTTTCTTACAACAGTCAATTTGCTGTTAACGATGCAGTTAGCCATAGTAAGGTATTGAATGCTTATGAGTTTGGAGTTTTCAGTAATAGATTTTTTAATTCAAGAGTGGCTGCTCCAGCTGTAATTGATCCTACAACTATATATTCAGCTTCAGAATTGGAGCAAATGAAAGGTTTAAATTATAACTGGTTAGATGAAGCTTGGAAACCAGCTATTCAACAAAAACACTCTTTCAACGTGAGTGGCGGTAATGAAGATATTACGTATTTTGCAGGTGCAACTTATTTAACACAAGATGCTAATTTAGGAAACCAAAAATATGATAAATGGAATTTCCGTACAGGAATAAATGCAAAAATTGCTAAGAATTTAGATTTTTCTGCTTCTGTTTCTGGGAACGTAGGAACAGTTGATAAATCATTTACCAAAGCCTCGTCAAATATTAGTGACGGAAGTTATGCTTCTGCTTCTGGTGGAGAACAAGCAGATTATGGATTCTTGCTGCATATGCCGCAACATGTGCCTTGGGAAACAACTATAGATGGTAAAAATTATTATGTTTCTCCATTTCCTAATTCAAACAAAAACTTCGGAAGTGCAAATGCTAATAACAATATTGCTGGCTGGAACTATTTTGCAAATTTAAATAATGGTTCACATCAAGTTACTGATGATAATACATTCAATGTAAATGCTTCATTAAATTATAAAGTAGCTGCAGTTAAAGGATTATCTTTTAAGGTAACTTATTCAAGAAATCAAAGTTCATCATATACAGAACAAATTCAATTGCCATATGATTTAGTTAGAATTAGAGATTATCAACTTCAAGACAGACACTTAGCAAGTGCAGCTAATCCTAGTTTTTATAATGGAACAACTAATCCGGCAGGTAGTTATATTCTGGAAACGAATGCAAGAAACTCAAGAGTTTATTATAATAATACAGACGGAAAAAGTACTCAGGGAGATTTCATGATTAACTATGACAGAACTTTTGGAGATCATCAGATTGGCGCAATGGTAGGAGGTGAAGCTTCAGAAGTGTATAATACATTTACTCGTTTAGCATATGAAAACACAGGTAAGGACTATTTAGGAGATTATCGTACTGCGGGAACATTAAGCACTTCTAATAGCCAGGCTACAAAAGTTGAAGGAGGAACTTTATCTTATTTTGGCCGTTTCAATTATAGTTTCAAACAAAAATATTTGTTCCAGTTTATTCTTCGTAGCGATGCATCGACAAAATTTGCACCAGAAAACTATTGGGGAACTTTCCCATCTGTTCAAGTGGGTTGGGTAATGTCTAAAGAAAGCTGGTTCGAAAAAAGTGTACCGTGGGTTGATTTCTTTAAAATTCGCTACTCTATTGGTAAAACAGGTAAAGATAATATTCAACCATGGAGATGGGAGCAGTATTACGACCTTATTGTAGATAAAGGTTTTCAATTCGGTCCTGGTACACCTACCAGTGGAGGTGGATATAATGGAAATGGTTTAACTCCTAGAGTAAATCCTAATAGAGATGTAACCTGGGACACAACTATAAAAAACAACATTGGAGTTGATATTAATTTGTTGAAAAATAGATTAAGCTTAACTTATGATTTCTACTACGATAAGAATAAAGATATGCTAACAGATATGAGCAGTGCTGTAGGTGTGCCAATTTCTGTGGGAGGAGCTTATGCTGAACAAAACTATGGTCAGATTGATGCATGGGGACATGAAGTTGCTATTAACTGGAGTGATAAAATAAAAAGTAATTTGAGTTACAATATTGGAATCAACTTTAGTTACAATAATAATGAAATCAAAAAATTCCCTGATCAAGGAAATGTGCTTCCGTCTAGTAATACTTCGCGAGTGGGATATTCATCATTTAATCCAGTATGGGGATTTGCAGTTTGGAAAGGAACATCAACAGGAGACGGTATTTTGCGTACAGATGAAGATATTGCAAATTATTGGGCTTACTTAACTGAGCGCGCTACTGCAGTTGGAGGAGTACCAAGATATTTTGATATCAATTCTGCTGCAGGAATGAGAAAAGGATCTTTGGCTTATCAAGATGTTGCAGGTCAGCTTAATCCTGATGGAACTTTAGCACCAGCAGATGGGCAAATTATGAAAGAGAATGATTATGTGAAATTAGCAAACAGCAGTAGAACTTATGGTTTTACAACAAACTTAGGTTTTAAATATGAAGGATTCTCTTTGAGAGCTCAAATTGCAACATCTTGGGGAGGAGCTACTTTTGTAGACTTAGTAAATCAAGGTACATCATCTGCAAACAATATGTGGTCTCGTGAGAGTTTCTGGAGAGATATGTATGGTGATGACAATCCAAATGGTAAATATCCGAATGTAGCACAATGGACGTATATGTCTAGTCCATCAGACTTCTGGCAGCTAAATACTTTCCGTTGTTTTGTTAGAAACTTAAGTGTTAATTACGATATACCAAAGAAGGTTTTTGCAGACACGAAAATTGCAGCTATAACATTGGGTATAACAGGTAATAATCTTTGGGATTTATACAATCCTTATCCAGATCATTATAGAAATATGTATGATAATTCTTCAGTAAATTATCCTACACTTAGAACTTGGTCGCTTAATTTTAACGTATCATTCTAATCAAAATTAAAAAGAAACTATGAAAACACCATTTAAATATATAACACTATCATTATTACTTGCTGCAAGTGCGGTTTCTTGTAGTGATGATTTTCTAAAAGATAAGAAAGGTTATGGCTTTTATGATGATACGTTCTACCAAACTCAAGAGCGTGCACAAGCCTATGTAGATAATCAATATTATGATTTTTACAATGCTTATAAATCACCAACTTCTACAATTATTGGTTCTTATACAGATGCCAACTCAAGATTGACAGAGGAACTAGGAGGTACACAAGATTTTATTAATCCTAATAAAACCCTTGTAAACTCCGCTGATGGAAATGGCTATTACGGAGCAAAATTAACAACAAGCATTAATAACCATCCTTATAATAGAATTAGAGAATGCAACGCTTTTATAGAAGAAGTTGATGTAAAAGGTTCAAATTTGGATAAAACATTTCGTGATCAGGCAAAAGGACAAATGTACTATATGCGTGCGATGCAGTATTTTGATTTAATGCGCGTATATGGTGGTGTACCAATTGTTACGACTGTTCAGGAAGCAGCAGCTGATGATCCATCGATTCAGCTTCCGAGAGCAAAAGTTTCTGAAGTTGTAGCTCAAATCATAAAAGATTTAGATATGGCAGCAAGTTTATTACCTGGGAATTGGGCATCAGGTGCTTATGGACGCTTTACAAGAGGAGCAGCTATGGCACAAAAAGCAAGAGTATTGTTAACATTTGCGAGTCCTCTGTTTAATAAAAATTGGGATGGTTCAAATGAGCGTTGGGAAGCAGCTTTAAAAGCTGGATTAGAAGCAGAAGCTCAATTGACTGCAGACGGTTACGGATTATACGGAAGTAATGCAAAACAATGGGAACAAATGTTTTTAATTGACAATGCTTTTTGCTCAGAAGCAATTACAGTGCAGCTTTGCGGAACTGGTAATCTTTCTCAAGCCATTAATAATTCATGGGAAAAAGGAATTCGTTTATTGAGTTTAGGCGGTACAGGAGGAGGAGTTGCTGCTCCAAAAGAAATGATAGATTTATTTCCGATGGCAGATGGTAGTAGGCCAACTGCAGCAAATGGTTATAACGATTTTACTTTCTTCCTGAACAGAGATCCAAGATTTTACAGAACTTTTGCTTTCTCTGGTTCAAAATGGGGAAGTAAAGAAACTCCTAACAGCGTTCTTTGGGCTTACCGTTGGGTAGATGGTTCAAATAAAGCAGGTTTTTCAGATGGAAACACTGCAATCTCTAGTCCAGCTTTCGTTAGAAAAATGACTAATATTAATGCTAGTAAAGAAACCAACTTCCAATATTCGGGAACAGATATTTTTGAATATCGTTATGCAGAGCTATTATTGAATATTGCAGAATGTTATGCAGCTTTAGGACAGACTAACAGTACTTTAACTTATTTAGGAAGAATTAGAAATCGTGTTGGTATTCCTTCTGCAAACAATTATGGTATTGGAACATTATCTGATAAGTATCAGGCAATTGAAGCTGTTTTATATGAAAGAAGAGTAGAATTGGCGTACGAAGGAAAACGTTTCTGGGATGTTCAAAGATGGATGTTATATGATAATGAAGCTCTGCCAGGAGTTACAGGAGGTACAGTGAGTAAATTAGGTTTGACTCCAATTAACGGAACTAAACGTACGGGTAACTTTTTGCAGTACAGAGTTGCAACAACTTCTGCAACTACAGATCCTTTAGCTGCTGCTCGTGCAAGTGTAGTAGCAGATCCAGATGCGGCAAATTTTGGAGCACAATTAACAACTTTAGCAGCATTTTACAATGCAAACTTTATCCGCACGCCACTAATTACGCCGATGGATAATTTTAATGGGGCAGCTGTTAATATTAAATTTAATCCAAATTATTATATTAATGGTCTTAATACAACAGCTCTAACTTCAAACCCTTGGTTGTTACAAACGATTGGTTGGAACGATAATTTTGGAGGACAAGGAACATATAATTACCAAGAATAAATTATAATATCAAAAAAGAATTATCATATAAAACTTTTCACCTGTATTCGTCAAAAGATACAGGTGATTTGTTTAAAAAGAATTACCACAACAAGAAATTAACATGAAAAATTCCGCATTATTTATCGCATCATCGCTGCTTTTTTTAGGAAGTGCAAAATGTTTTGCTCAATATCCGAAGATAAGTCCAGAAGTTCAGGCGCAGGAAAAAGCAATTAAAGAAGAAGCTCAAAGACTTTCTGATGAAGCTTGGGAAAAAGCTTTAGTTATTATTGAAGAAGAAGCAAAACATGGTAAACCGTATATTCCTTGGGCAGCAAGGCCAACAGATTTACCTCAGGCCGAAATCCCTGCTTTTCCAGGAGCTGAAGGTGGTGGAATGTATACGTTTGGCGGACGTGGAGGAAACGTTTATACAGTAACAAGTTTAGAAGACCGCGGACCAGGAACTTTGCGTGAAGCATGTGAAAAAGGTGGAGCAAGAATAGTGGTATTTAATGTTGCCGGAATTATCAGACTTAAAAGTCCATTAATTATTCGTGCACCATACATTACAATTGCAGGGCAGACAGCTCCAGGAGATGGTATTTGTATCGCTGGAGAATCTACTTGGATTGATACGCATGATGTAATTATCAGACACGTACGTTTCCGTCGTGGAGAAACTTTTGTAGGCCGTCGTGATGATGCCATCGGAGGAAATCCTGTTGGAAACATCATGATTGACCACGTTTCTGCAACTTGGGGATTAGACGAAAATATGTCAATCTATAGACACATGTACAATCCAGGGCCAGGTTACCCAGACATTAAAGTTGGAACTGTAAATATTACGATCCAAAACAGTTTATTCGGAGAAGCATTAGATACTTACAATCATGCTTTCGGAAGTACTTTAGGTGGAGAAAACTGTTCTTTCATGAGAAATATGTGGGCTAACAACGCAGGAAGAAACCCTTCTATCGGTTGGAACGGAATTTTCAATTTTGTAAATAACGTAGTTTTCAACTGGTACAACAGATCTACAGATGGTGGAGATTATACAGCAAATTACAACATCATCAACAACTTCTACAAACCAGGTCCGGTTACCGATTTAACACAGCCAATCAGCTACAGAATCTTAAAACCAGAATCAGGAAGAAGTAAGTTACCTTATATGGTTTTTGGTAGAGCTTATGTTAATGGAAATGTTGTTAACGGAAACGAAAAAGTTACTAAAGACAACTGGGACGGCGGCATTCAGCTAGAGAATAAAAAAGGGGAATTAATGACTTACGATGAAGCAAAAGAATATTTTGCTAAAATGAAAACGGAAAAACCTTTCCCGATGCCTTGGTTTAATAAATTCATGACTGCTGAAGAGTCTTATGAATTCGTTCTTAAAAATGTTGGTGCAACTTTACCAATTAGAGATAAAGTAGACGAAAGAATCGTAAGAACTGTAAAAACTGGAGTTCCAGAATATGCAAAAGGATTAGAGAAAAAAGAATTCTATCAATTCGAACACAGACGTTTACCAATGGATTCTTATAAAAAAGGAATCATTACAGATATTTCTCAAGTGGGAGGATATCCAGAATACAAAGGAAAACCTTACGTAGATACTGATAAAGATGGTATGCCGGATGCATGGGAGAAAAAATACGGTTTAAATCCGAATGATCCATCTGATGCAAAAGGTGATTTAAACGGAGATGGATATTCTAATATCGAAGACTACATCAACGGAGTGAATCCAGCTATAAAAGTAAACTGGAAAGATCTGGCTAATAACAAAGAAACATTAGTTAGACCTTTATTAGATTTAAAATAAGGAATAATTTTTGAAAACATTCTTGTTTAGTAATGAGCAAGAATGTTTTTAAATAACTAAAAAATAAAATCATGGCACTAAATAAAATAAATGCTGGTTTATTATCGCTTGTTTTTGCCTTTTCAACTTTAAATGCACAACAGCATTTAGATCCTGAATATGTAAAGGTTACTAACGAAAGAGCTGCAAAAATCGTTACCAAATTAGATTTGAAAAACGAAGCAAAAGAAAAAGCAGTTTCAAACATCATTGCGCAACAGTTTAGAGATTTAACTGAAATTCAGGATGGAAGAGATGCTGAAATCAAAAAAGTAAAAGAAGATACCAGCTTAGCAAAAGAAAAACAAAATGAGAAAATTGATAAACTGAAATCAAAAGCAGATGAATCAA
Source organism: Flavobacterium sp. SORGH_AS_0622 (assembly GCF_030818825.1). Lineage (NCBI taxonomy): Bacteria > Pseudomonadati > Bacteroidota > Flavobacteriia > Flavobacteriales > Flavobacteriaceae > Flavobacterium > Flavobacterium sp. SORGH_AS_0622. The sequence goes on along the minus strand of NZ_JAUTAX010000001.1, from coordinate 2,859,330 downwards.
TTGCAAAACTGCACAAATCGTACATCAAAAAATTAGGTAAAGAATTATCAGAAGATAAAATCACTGAAGTTAAAGACGGAATGACTTACGGCGTGCTTCCTATAACAGTTGCAGGTTACAATGACATGTTGCCAAATTTAACAGCAGAACAAAAAGATTACATCTACAAAGCTTTAGTAGAAGCTAGAGAACATGCAATGGACGGTGGATCATCTAAAGAAAAACACGGTTGGTTTGGTAAATATAAAGGAAGAATCAACAACTATTTATCAAAACAAGGTTACGATCTAAATAAAGAAAGTGCAGACTGGCACAAACGTATCGAAGAAAGAGAGAAGAGTAAAACAAAAGATTCTACTGCAAAAGAATAATCTCTTAAACTTTACGCCAAAAACTATTAACTACAACCACACACAATTCAATGCATAATATTTTCCCTAACCGTACTTTAAAAAGAACATTTATGGCGTTGTCATTTTGTTCTCTTGTATCATCTGCTTATGCGCAATATCCGGTAATTCCAAAACCAGTTCAGGAAAAAGCAGATGCAGTTTTAGCTGACGAAGAAAAAAGACTGAGCGAAATCTGGAATGCTAATCTTCACATCATCAAAGAAGAAGCAAAACAAGGAAAACCGTATTTACCTTGGGCTTCATATCCTAAAGATTTTGTACAAGCAGATATTCCTGCTTTTCCGGGAGCCGAAGGCGGAGGAGCATACACACAAGGCGGACGTGGCGGAAAAATATTTGTAGTTACCAGTTTAGAAGACAGCGGAAAAGGAACTTTTCGTGAAGCCTGTGAAGCAGTTGGAGCAAGAACTATTGTTTTCAATGTTTCGGGAATTATTCAATTGAAAAAAAGAATTAGCATGCGCGCGCCTTACGTGACCATTGCTGGGCAGACTGCTCCGGGTGACGGAATTTGTATTGCAGGAGAAACTTTAGAAATTGATACTCATGACGTTATTATCAGACACATGCGTTTTAGACGTGGTGCAACCGAAGTAACTAGAAGAGACGATGCATTGGGCGGAAATCCGATGGGAAATATTATCATAGATCACTGTTCAGTAAGTTGGGGATTAGACGAAAATATTTCGCTATACAGACATCAATTCGCAGCAAATGCAAAATCAAAACTGGAAAAGTTACCGGCTTGTAATATCACGATTCAAAACACGATTTCATCAGAAGGCTTAGATACTTATAATCACGCTTTTGGAAGTACAATCGGCGGATTAAACAGCACATTTATGCGCAATTTATGGGCAGACAACATTTCAAGAAATGCTTCTATTGGAATGTATGGCGACTTCAATTTCGTGAATAACGTAGTATTCAATTGGTGGAATCGTACGCTTGACGGAGGTGATTATCGTTCGATGCTGAATATCATCAATAACTACTTCAAACCAGGACCAATAACACCAGCAGATCAACCAATTGCACATAGAATCGTAAAACCAGAATCTGGATATATTGAACCAAAACAATACGGAAGAGCGTATGTTTCAGGTAACTTTATCGTGGGTTCTCCAGAAGTTACAGCAGATAACTGGAATGGTGGTGTACAATTAGAAGATCTTCCGGAAGCTCAAACAAAAGAGTTTTTAGCAGCAATCAAACAGCCAAAACCTTTCTCTATGCCAAAGTTTAATATCATGTCGGCTGAGGAAGCTTATGATTTTGTTTTGACGAATGTAGGAGCGACAATTCCAAAAAGAGATGCAGTTGACGAAAGAATCATCAAACAAGTCCGCACCGGAAAAATCGAAGTAAAAGATGGTTTAGAAAATTCAATCGGAAAAGAATATATCAAAAGAAGACTGCCTGCAGATTCTTATAAAAAAGGAATTATAACGCATCCTGACCAAGTGGGAGGTTATCCAACGTACAAAGGAAAAGCATACAAAGATTCTGATAATGACGGAATTCCAGATGCATGGGAGAAAAAATTTGGGTTAAACCCGAATGATGCTTCAGATGCTAATAAAGATGCAAACGGAGACGGATATACCAACATCGAGAAATATTTCAACGGAATTGATCCAAACAATAAAATTGACTGGACAAAAACCGAAAATAACAGAGATACATTGGCTAAATTAAAGGGATTGTTGCAATAAAGTTTTATATTTAGTCACTAGATTATTCTCAAATTAAACCTGATAGGTTTTTAAAACCTGTCAGGTTTAATTAACATAAAGATTAAACACAAAGTTTGTCATTTCGACGAAGGAGAAATCTCCGCAAGAAACTAACACAAAGTTTATCAAGCAAGTGGAGCAACTAACGGAGATTTCTCCTTCGTCGAAATGACAAGATTGTGGAAATTAGGAATGTAAATAATAAACCTAAAAATTATTAAGTTGAATTTTACCCAATTTAAAAATACAATCTCCCTTCAAAAAGATAAAATAATTTTATCGGCTTTCGTGATGCTTTTCAGCATTAGCATTACAACAGCACAAACCAATTTCCCAGACATTATCAAAACCAAAGAAGGAAAACTTTCTTTCACAAAAGATAATAAAGGAAACCAAATTCCTGATTTTTCTTATGCAGGATATATGGCATCAGAAAAAGCAATTCCGAATATCGAGAATAAAATTTTTGTTCCAAAACAAGAAGAAGATGCAACTCAAAGAATTCAGGCTGCGATTGATTATGTAAGTAATTTAAAACCAAATAAATCAGGTTTTCGCGGAGCAGTTCTTTTAGACAAAGGAACTTTTAAAATCAGTGGTACTTTATTCATCAGAAAATCAGGCGTTGTTTTACGCGGAAGCGGCAATAATGAAAACGGAACTATCCTTTTAGGAACCGGATTAAAAAGAGAAGCTGTAATTAGGGTTTTAGGAATTGACGATAAAAAACTCGGTGAAACCTTTGAATTCAGTACAAATTATACGCCGCTTGGAACCAAAACAATTCAATTAAAAAATACCTCAAAATTAAAGCCTTCAGATGAAATTATCATCACAAAACCTTTGACCGATAATTGGATTAAAGAGTTAAAGATGGATGATTTTGGCGCAGAAACAGGCTGGGTTGGCTGGAAAAAAAATGACTGGGATATTACTTGGAACAGAGTCGTAACCCAAATCAATGGCAATGAAGTAACTCTAAACGCTCCATTGACAATGGCTTTAGATGATGTTTACGGAACTGCAAAAGTAAACACGTATTCTTGGTCAGGAAGAATTGAGCAAATCGGAATCGAAAATATTTTATTGAAATCAGCTTATGATACTTCAAAACCAAAAGACGAAGAACATAGATGGTTTGGAATCAGCATTGAAAACACAAGAAACGCCTGGGTAAAACAAGTTAGTTTTAAACATTTTGCTGGTGGAGCCGTTTCGGTATTAAAATCGGCACAGCAAATTACAGTTGAAGACTGTATTGCAACCGAACCCGTCTCTGAAATTTGCAGGTTTTAGGCGTCATACCTTTTATACAGAAGGGCAGCAGACCTTATTTCAACGATGTTATTCAGAATACGGCTACCACGATTTTGCAGTTGGCGGCTTTGGTACAGCAGGACCAAATGTATTTATTCAATGCGAATCATTTTTGCCATTTAATAACAGCGGTGCTATCGGAAGCTGGGCAACAGGCGTACTATTTGAGATTTCTTATGTAGACGGCCACGCTTTAAGTTACAATAACAGAGAGCAAAACGGAAGAGGCGCAGGATGGACTGCTGCTAATAGTGTGATTTGGGAAACTTCAGCATCGAAAATAGAATGTTACAATCCGCCAACAGCGCAAAACTGGGCTTTTGGAACTTGGGGCGGCATTATGGCTGGAGACGGGCATTGGAAAGATGTAAACAACCATATTTCGCCAAGAAGTTTATTTTATGCACAACTAGAAAACAGACTGGAAAAACTTCCTGTAAATCCGCATATTTATGATTTAGGTTCAGAACCTTCTTCAAGTCCTACAATGGAAGTTGCGGCCGAATTAACCAAAAATTCAGTAGCTCCAAAAGAAAGTTTAGTAGAATGGATTGCAGAAGTTTCAAAAGCAAATCCAATTAATACAAATAATTCAGGACTTAAAAATGCGAATGATTTAAAAATAAATGCAGCGCAAAATACAATTTCAGATAAAAAAGTAACCACAAAAAATGGATGGCTTACTTATGACAATAAAGTAATCGCCGGAAATAGATTAAGCGTGCCGTGGTGGAGAGGAAGTCTTAGAGACAGTGATATTTCTAAATCAGTTCCGGATGTTACAAGATTCGTTCCCGGAAGAATCGGAACCGGATTTACAGATAACATCAATGAAGTATCAGATTATTTGAGTGCCAATAATATGGTCGCTTTAGAGCACAATTATGGTTTGTGGTACGAAAGAAGAATGGACGATCACGAAAGAGTTCGCCGTTTTGATGCCGATGTTTGGCCGCCGTTTTACGAACAGCCATTTGCCAGAAGCGGTCAGGATTTGGCTTGGGATCAATTAAGCAAATACGATTTAACAAAATTCAATGATTGGTACTGGGAGCGTTTGTCGCTTTTTGCGAATGTCGCAGAAGCGAAAGGACAGTTGTTAGTTAATCAGCAATATTTTCAGCATAATATTATAGAAGCTGGAGCACACTGGTCAAGTTCACCGTGGCGTTCGGCCAACAATATAAACAGTACGGGATTTCCAGAACCACCGCCATATGCAGGAGACAAGCGTATTTTCATGGCAGAGCAGTTTTACGATGTTACGAATCCTGCAAGAAGAAAATTACACCAAGGTTTTATCAGAAAATCATTGGATAATTTTGCAGAAAACAGCAACGTAATTCAGTTAACAAGCGCCGAATATACAGGTCCGCTGCACTTTATGGAATTCTGGCTGGACGAAGTTCAAAAATGGAAAGACGAAACAGGTAAAAAAGCAATTATAGGTTTAAGTGCTACAAAAGACGTTCAGGATGCTATATTAAACGATGCCAAAAGAGCCAAAACAGTAGATGCAATTGACATTCGTTATTGGTATTACAAAGAAGACGGATCGACTTACGCGCCAGAAGGCGGTAAAAATTTGGCACCAAGACAACACGCCAGAAAATTAAAAACCGGAAAAGAAACCGATAATCAGGTGTATCGTGCCGTGCGCGAATACCGAGAAAAATATCCTGAAAAGGTAATTTTATATTCAACCGACGGTTCACCAAGATTTGGATGGCCGGCTTTAATGGCGGGCGCTTCATTAGCAAATATTCCAAAAATCGAGCTTCCTGAGTTTTATGCCGCTTTAAGCGAAATGAAATTAGTAGACGGAAATACGTTTTCAGACAATCTCTGGAAACTCGAAAACAAAGGAAAAAGCTATCTTTTTTATCTGAAAACCGATCAGGATATTACAATCGACTTATCAAACGGAAAAGGAACTTTTGAAGTATACACAATAAACGAAGCAACAGGAAATACATCGAAAAAAGCAAATATCAGCGGAGGAAAACAAGTAACAATTCCACAAGCTGAAATAAAAGAAAAAGTAGTTTTTGTTTTTAAAAAGAATTAAAAATCAAAGATTAAAAATTAAAAATGAAATCTGCTCAATCTGCAAAATCTGCGAGAAAAATTTAAAGACAAAGCTTGGAAAATCCATTAAATCAGTGAAATCTGTGGCAAAAAAAATAAAAATATAATTTCAAAATACAACCAAAATGAATCTGAAAATTAAATATTTATACGCCCTAAGTGCAAGTTTTATATTGACAGCACAAAGCGGATTTTCGCAGGCTGCCAAAACAAAAGATGCCCTGCCTGAAATCAAAATTTCTAAAAATCAGCATTATTTTGTTACCGGAGATGAAAAACCATTTTTCTGGCTGGGCGACACAGGCTGGCTGGCATTCGGAAAATTAGACAGAGCAGGAGTAGACAAATATTTTAAAGACAGAAAAGACAAAGGATTTAACGTTGTTCAGGTGATGGTTTTGCACAACATCAATGCCGTTAACGTATATGGCGATGCAGCTTTAATCAACGAAGACGTATCAAAACCATTGCTTACAGCAGGAAATGATTTTAAAGATGCAAAACAATACGATTATTGGGATCACGTAGATTATACATTAGAAGTCGCTCGCAAAAACGGAATTTATTTAGCAATGGTTCCGGTTTGGGGCACCAACGTTTCTAAAGGAAATAAAGTAAACAAAGAACAGGCAATAGAATATGCAACGTTTTTGGCAAATCGATATAAAAACAAAACCAACGTAATTTGGTTAAACGGAGGCGATACGCACGGAAATGAATTTCAGGATATCTGGAACGCTATCGGGAATACGTTAAAAACCAATAATCCAAATCAATTAGTGACTTTTCACCCGTTTGGAAGAACCGATTCTTCGGAGAATTTTCACAACGCAAAATGGCTGGATTTCAACATGTTCCAATCAGGACACAGAAGATACGATCAGGATTCAATAAAAACGAATTTCAAAGAAGACAATTACAAATTTGTGCTAAGAGATTTCGAATTAAAACCAACCAAACCTACGCTTGACGGAGAACCATCTTACGAAGGAATTCCACATGGTTTGCACGATACTTTACAGCCAAAATGGACAGCAAATGATGTTCGCCGTTACGGATATTGGTCAGTTCTATCTGGCGCATCAGGATATACATACGGGCACAACGCCGTAATGCAGATGTTTAGAAAAGGTGATAAACCAGCGTACGGAAACAAGGAATTATGGACATCAGCGATTAATGCACCAGGAGCAAAGCAGATGGTTTATATTAAAAAACTGATGGAAGAATTTCCATTTTTAGAAGGAACTCCAGATGTTTCATTAGTAGTTAACCAAGGAGAAAAATACGATTACATTCCTGCGATAAGAGGAGAAAAATATGCTTTGTTTTACACTTACAACGGAAGAATAATAGAAGCCAAACTAGGAAAAATTTCTGGTGATAAATTCGAAGCAACCTGGTACAATCCAAGAAATGGCAAGAAAACTAAAATAGGGACATTTGATAATAAAGGAACTCAAAATTTTCAACCAGCAGGAAAAAAAGAAGACGGTAATGACTGGGTTTTGATTTTACGTTCCATTTAGTAATTAGTGAAAAGTAAAAAGTAATTAGTGAAATGCAATTCTTGAAATAAGTAATCACAGATTATCCACAATATTGTCATTCCGAGGAACGAGGAATCACACTCGAGAATCGACAAAGATTGGCGAATTACTTTATGGAATTTCTAGTGAAATTCCTCGTTCCTCGGAATGACAAACAGTTCGATTATCCAAAAATATAAACAATGAAAAATATACTAATAATCCTCTGCTTCATAACTGGTCTTAACACCGCTTTCGCAAACGACGGCTGGTTAAACATTCTAAATGAAGGAGGAAACAACAAAGGAATAAAATGCACCCAAGCGATTCAAAACGCAATTGAAAAAGCATCTAAAAATGGTGGCGGAACTATCTTTTTCCCTGCTGGGGAATATCTTACGGGAGCATTAACTCTAAAAAGCAACATCACGATTCATTTGGATTCGGGAGCATTTTTGAAGTTTTCAGAAAATTTTGATGACTATTTGCCTTATGTAGAAATGCGTTACGAAGGAATTGTAATGAAAAGTTTCCAGCCTTTATTTTATGCTAAAGATGTAGAAAATATTACCATCAAAGGAAGAGGCGTAATCGACGGACAAGGAAAAGCGTGGTGGAATGAAGTGTACCGAATCGAAACAGCCAAAGAACCGCTTCCTCCAACCAAATACCAAACGATGTGGGAAGAGCAAAACAAAGGCCTTTACACAGAACCATATTACAAAAGAACGGTTGATAAAAAATTCTTTAGACCTTCTTTTTTTCAGGCTTACAACTGTAAAAATATTTTAATAGAAGGCGTTATGTTTCAAAATTCGCCTTTTTGGACCATCAACCCTGAATTTTGTGATAATGTAACGGTAACCGGAATTTCGATTTTTAATCCACATTCGCCAAATACAGATGGGATTAATCCTTCGTCTTGCACCAATGTTCATATTTCAAATTGTCATATCAGCGTTGGAGACGACTGCATTACGATTAAATCAGGAAGAGACGGCGACGGACGTAAATACGGAAAGGCAACTGAAAATGTTACGATTACCAATTGTACCATGTTAAGCGGTCATGGCGGCGTTGTTATTGGAAGTGAAATGTCGGGAGGAATCAAGAAAATCACGATTTCAAACTGTGTTTTCGACGGAACAGATCGCGGAATCCGTATCAAAGCAGCACGCGGACGAGGCGGTGTTGTAGAAGATATTCGTGTCGATAATATCGTAATGAAAAACATTAAAGAAGAAGCAATTGTACTAAGCCTTTTCTATGATAAAGACACCAAAGTAGAACCTGTAACCGAGAAAACACCGATTTTCAGAAACATTCACATGAGCAACATTACAGCTTCAAACGTGAACAAAGCAGGACAAATTTTAGGAATTACCGAAATGCCGATTCAGAACATCACTTTCTCCAACATCAATATGGACGGAAAAGAAGGCTTTACGGTAAACACGGCTACAGATGTTGAATTTCACGATGTAAAAGTTAATGCGACGATTGGTTCTTCTTTCAAAATATCAGATTCGAAAAATATTATTTTAGACAATGCTGGATCTTCAACACCAATTAAAAATGTTCCGGTAATTAAATTAGATAATGTTTCTAATGTGTTGATTAATAATAATTTTCCATTCAATGCTACGGATGTTTTCATCGAAGCAAACGGAAAAGACACAAAGAATGTTTTCCTAAAAAATAATGTTTTTAACAATGTAACAACATCAGTTAAAAAAGGAAAGGATTTAGATAAAAAAGCAATTACAGAATAACGCAGCGCAATCCTGCAAGGTTTTCAAAACCTTGTAGGTATTTAATAATTTTATTTAGAAGCAGAAACAATAGGCATTTTTGGAAACATCGTCCCGCTTTCCGTTACAATCTTTTTTGTCTCGTTAAAGAAACGAGACAAAAAAGGATTTTCACTGCAATCGGGGCTAAAGATGAAAATTTGGCTTTTTTGGAATTATTAGGTTTGTGAATTAAACATAAAATATACCTACAAGGTTTTGGAAACCTTGCAGGAAAAGAAAAACAAGACATGAAAAAAATAGTCATCATAGTAACCTTTTTCCTTTTTGCGATTAGTTATTCGCAGAAAAAGAAAGACTTATACCTTTTTACGTCGTTTCGTGAACCAGCAACAGAAGGTTTATATCTGGCATACAGCGAAGACGGTTACAACTGGAAAGGTCTGGAAGGATCATTCTTAAAACCTGAAATCGGCGCAAGCAAAATCATGCGTGATCCGTCGATTACAAAAGGAGCAGACGGAACCTATCACATGGTTTGGACAACCGACTGGAAAGGCGGAAATGGTTTTGGATATGCAAGTTCCAAAGATTTAATTCATTGGTCAAAACAAGAATATATTCCGGTAATGAAAAACGAACCGGAAGTGGTAAACGTTTGGGCGCCGGAAATTTTTTACGATGATGTCAAAAAAGAATACATCATTATATGGGCATCGACAATTCCGTTCCGATTTGAAAAAGGTGTGGAAGAAGAAAAAAACAATCACAGAATGTATTATGTAACAACAAAAGATTTCAAAACATTCTCTGATACAAAATTATATTACGAACCAGGTTTCAGCGTAATTGACTGTGTGATTGTAAAGAAAGGAAAAAAAGATTATGTTTTGGTTCTGAAAGACAACACCAGACCCATGCGAAACATAAAAGTAGCTTTCGGAAAATCGCCTTTAGGGCCATTCAGAAAAAGTTCAGAACCTTTGACAGAATATTTATCAGAAGGACCAACGGTAGTGAAAGTGGGTAAAAAATGGCTGTTGTATTATGACAATTACGGATCAAAAAATTATAAAGCCTTAAGTACTTCAGATTTTGTTCATTTTGAAGATGTTTCATCCAAAATAAGCCTTCCCGAAGGACACAAACACGGAACGATTACCACAATCTCTGAAGAAGTTTTAAAAGGATTAATTGAAAAGAAATAATTCGCAACGAGACCTAACAGGTTTTTAAAACCTGTTAGGTCTGATCAGAATAAAAAATAAAACATAATGATTGCTTTCCAAAAAATAAAAACCAACCTCTTAACTACAGCCACAATTTTATTGATTGGCACAGCTGTAAATGCGCAGAATGACACCGTTCGTTACGTTGGTAAAACACTTTCAAATGTAGATTATCATCACGGGCAGTTAAGTCCAGCAGTTGGAGTTCACGCTACACAGATCATGCGTGCGAGCAGAGAACATCCTGAAAAAGCCGATGGTTTTGGCTGGACATACAATCATCAGCCTACAATGGCGTATTGGAATGATTCTTTTTATCTGCAGTATTTAAGTGATCCTGCTGGCGAGCATATTCCGCCAAGCCAGACGCTGATTATGACTTCAAAAGACGGCGTAAGCTGGAAAATGCCAAAAGTAATTTTCCCAATTTATCATATTCCTGACGGATGGAAAAAAGAGGGCGTAGAAGGCGTTTCTAAAAATCTGGATGCGATTATGCATCAGAGAATGGGTTTTTATACTTCAAAAGACAAACGACTTTTTGCTTTGGCGTATTACGGAATTGCGATGGATGAAAAAGACGATCCAAACGACGGAAAAGGAATTGGACGTGTGATCCGCGAAATCAAAAAAGACGGCAGTTTTGGCGAAATTTATTTCATCAGATACAATAAATCCTGGGACAAGTCGAAATCGGCTTTTCCGTTTTATACACAGGCAAAAGACAAAGGTTTGAAAAAAGCCTGCGAAGAAATTTTATCTGATCCGTTGGTTTTACAGCAATGGGTAGAGGAAGCAGATCGTGATGACGAATTGATTCCGCTAAAGAAACCTTATAAAGCTTTAAGTTCGTATCATCTGCCAAATGGTGATGTTGTAGGTTTATGGAAACACGCTTTAACTTCGATTAGTAAAGACGGAGGAAAAACATGGGAATACACTCCCGTTCGTGCTCCCGGTTTTGTAAACAGCAATGCTAAAATCTGGGGACAAAAAACGTCTGATAATCGTTATGCGACCGTTTACAATCCATCAGAATACCGCTGGCCTTTGGCAATTTCAACAAGTGATGACGGATTGAATTACAAAGATTTACTATTAGTTCATGGGGAAATTAGTCCGATGCGTTATGGCGGCAACTACAAATCAGCAGGGCCTCAATATGTTCGTGGTATTTCAGAAGGTGACGGAACTCCGCCTGACGGAAAACTTTGGGTAAGCTACAGTGTAAACAAAGAAGATATTTGGGTAGCATCGATTCCGGTTCCGGTTACTTCGGTTGTGACAGAAAATGCAAATGATGTTTTCAGTAATCTTCCTGACGGACAAGAATTAAAGTTATGGAATACATATGATTTATCTTGGGCTTCAACCAAAATAGAAAAGAAAGACGGCAAAAAATGGCTGACTTTAAGAGATCAGGATTATTTTGATTATGCCCGCGCAGAACGTGTTATTCCGTTTGCAGAAAAAATGGAAGTCACTTTTACAGTTAAACCAGAACAGAATAATCACGGTTTATTACAAGTTGAATTTCAGAATAAACAAGGATTGCCAGCGGTAAGATTAACTTTTGATTCGGATGGGCAGTTGAAAACAAAAACGGGAGCGCGTTTCAATACGATTGCCAAATACGAAGCAGGAAAAGAGTATAAAGTAACTGTAAAACTGAACGTTAAAACCCGTTCTTACACGATAAAAGTAAACGACGAAAAAGAATCAACGAGAATTTTTTATGCTCCGGTTGATGGCTTTGAGCGAATTATGTTCCGCACAGGCGAACAAAGATATACGCCAAATCCGGACACAGCGCCAGACACAGATGATTACGACGATCTGCCTCAAACGGGAAAATTAATTCCGGAAGCAGTATTTAATATTGAATCGTTGATAACGAAAAAGTTATAAAATTGAACACGGATGAAACGGATTTACTTCGTAAAAACACAGATTAAAACGGATTTTTTATTTTTTAATAGCTAGAATATAAAATCCGCGTCAATCAGCGTCTTCGCGATAGCGAATCCGTTTCATCCGCGTTCAAAATCTCAACAATACGAAATGAAGAATTTCAAAAACATAGTATTAGCAATTTGTCTTTTAGTAACCTTAGTTTCTAAAGGACAAATTTTGCCTGTACATTTAACAACAGAAATGGCTGACAATCCATTAGCAGTTGTTCAAAATCAGCCGAGGCTGAGCTGGAAGCTGGTTTCAAAAGAATCTGATGCATCACAAATTGCTTATTTGATTTTAGTTGCTTCTTCAGAAGAAAAATTAAATAATGACGATGGAGATATCTGGAATTCTGGAAGAGTAAATACAGATAAAAATCTGCATATTGTTTATAATGGAAAGCCATTAAAAAACGAAACCAAATATTTCTGGAAAGTAAAAGTCTGGAATCAAGTTGGAAAAATTTCTAAATGGAGTAAGACAGCTTCTTTCAGAACTGCTTCGTTAGAATCAGAATTGAATCCGATTTGGATTGGGGCGATTACCAAAGCCGACAGTCATTTACCGGAAGGCCGAAATTATCATACAGCCACTTTCAACAGAGAAAAAAAGAATTCATTTATAAATGCTTCAGATTCACTGTCACGCAGAAGTATCATGCTTCGTAAACCTTTCGAAGTAAAAAAAGAAATCAAAGAAGCAGTTGTTTATATCTCAGGTTTAGGACATTATGAATTGACTATCAATGGTAAAAAAGTGGGAAACAGCCAATTTGCGCCATTGTGGACAGATTACGATAAAACTGTTAATTATAATATTTACGAATTAAGCGCAAAAGAATTTCAAAAAGGCGATAACGTAATTGGTGTTTTGTTAGGAAACGGAATGTACAATACGTTGGAAGAAAGATATACCAAATTCTTCGTGAGTTTTGGTCCGCCGACATTGCTCTTCAAAATGAAAATCAGCTATAAAGACGGTTCAGAAGAAATTATAAAATCGGATGAAACCTGGAAATACAGCAAAAGTCCGATTACCTACAACAGTATTTTTGGTGGAGAAGATTACAACGCTAATTTAGAACAAAAAGGCTGGAACAGAAAAGGTTTCAAAGATGTTGACTGGAAAAAAGTTGTAATTCAGGAAGCCCCAAAAGGAGTTCTAAGACCGCAGACTGCACCGCCGGTTACAATTCAGAAGCAATACGAAGTAAAAACCGTAAAAGAGTTGAAACCGAATTTCTATGTTTTTGATATGGGACAGAATCTTTCGGGATTTCCAACTATCAAAGTCAAGGGAAAAAAAGGACAGACTATTCGTGTTTGGGTAGCCGAAGGTTTAAATGAAGAAGGAACAATTGCTCAGGGAAGATCCGGAAAACCATACTATTACGATTTTACTTTAAAAGGAAAAGACGTCGAAGAATGGACACCAAAATTCAGTTTCTACGGTTATCAATATGTTCAGATTGAAAACATTAATTATAAAGAAGATAAGAATAAGGAACTTCCAACTTTGATTGATTTAAAATCGAATTTCATTTACAATTCGGCGGGAGAAGCAGGAAGTTTTGCCTGTTCAAATGAGATTTTTAATAAAACACACCAGCTGATTAATAATTCGATAAAAAGTAATTTCCAAAGTGTTTTTACCGATTGTCCGCAGCGTGAAAAATTAGGCTGGCTGGAAGAAATTCATTTGAACGGCCCTGGTTTAATGTTCAATTATAATTTAAAGACTTTCATTCCTGCAACGATGCAGAATATATCTGATTCACAACGCGATAACGGATTAATTCCGACTATCGTTCCGGAATATGTAATTTTTGGCGGTGACTTTACCGATTCTCCGGAATGGGGTGTCACAGGTGTAATTCTGCCCTGGATGTATTATGAATATTACGGCGATGCTTCTTTACTCGAAAAATATTTTCCTGTAATGAAAAAGTATGTGGATTATTTAGGGACAAAAGCTGAAAATCATATCTTATCGCACGGATTAGGAGACTGGTACGATTACGGAACGCACGCTGCAGGTTATTCAAAAAACAGTCCGATTGCACTTTCGGCTACTTCACATTATTATTATGGCGCTTACTTAGTGGCAAAAGCAGCTAAAATGTTGGGAAAAACGGAAGATGTTGAGAAATACGAAACTTTGGCTTCTGAAATTAAAACGGCTTTGAATGCAAAATTTTTCAATCCAGAAACGAAGCAATATGGTACAAACAGTCAGTTTAGCAATGCTGTTCCGATTTTTATGAATATTGTAGAGCCTCAATATAAAGAGGCTGTAATGCAGAATTTATTAGCTGACATCAAAGAAAAAGGCGATCGTTTGACAACTGGAGATGTTGGTAATCGCTATTTATTCCAGACTTTGGCAAGAAATGGAGAAAACGAAACGATGTACAAAATGCACAATCATTACGATGCGCCGGGTTATGGTTTTCAGATTAAATTTGGTTTAACGACTTTAACGGAACAATGGGATCCGAGAAAAGGAAATTCGTGGAATCATTTTATGCTGGGGCAGATTGAAGAATGGTTTTATCAAAGCTTAGCGGGAATTATGGCCGATCCAGAAAAACCGGGCTTCAAACATTTCTTTATCCAGCCGGAAGTAGTGGGCGATATGACTTTCGCAAAAGCGGACTATCAATCGGTTTACGGAAAAATTGTTTCGTCTTGGGAAAAGAAAGACGGCAAATTTATTCTGAATGTTGAAATTCCCGTGAATACAACGGCAACAATAAAATTACCTGTTTCTAAAAGTTCGGAAATAAAAATTGATGATAAAAAAGTTCGAGCAGGTTTTGATGGAACGAAACCAACTTTAGAATTAGGTTCAGGAAAATATACAATCGAATGCAAATTATAGAACGAATATAGAACACGGATGATACGGATTCGCTATCGCGAAGACGCGGATTGACGCGGATTTTTTATGAATAGCCTCCAGTTTTAACTGGAGGTTAAAAATAGCATAAGTTATAGGGCTTTAGCCAAATGAATAAGTTAGGCTAAAGCCAATATAGAAAGTAAATTATTTCCCTCCAGCAAAAGCAGGAGGCAATTCAAAAAATAAAAAATCCGCTTTGATCTGCGTCTTTACGAAGTAAATCCGTTTCATCAGCGTCTAAAATCTCAACAATATAAAATGAAGAATATCAAATATATAATTACAATTGCAGTTTCCATTTTTGCTTTGACATTTGCCAATGCGCAAAGCACTTCTGATACTAATTTTAGAAAACCGGTTTCAGAAACTTTAAAGAAAATCGAAACCGTTTTTAATGTGACGATTAACGACGACCGAGGTTTATTAAAAGGAAAAGAACTCGATTATGCCGACTGGAGAATTGAACCCGGAAATCTGGCTATTTCGTTAACTAACATTCTGGCTCCGTTTGAATTGATGTATTTTAAACAGCCGGATGGAACCTACATTATTCGTAAATATGAAAACCATAAAGTTTCAGTTGATAAAGGAAAAGAACGCTTGTTTTATTTAGAAAGCCTTTATTCGACAAAAGAACAATGGGAAAAACGTAAAACGGAGTTAAAAGCTTGTATGATAACCTCATTTGGATTAGAAAAGGCTCCCCCAATGCCAAAGTCTAAACCACTTTTAACTCCAAAGAGAATTTATAAAGATTACAGCGTAGAAAATATCGCTTTGGAAATCTTGCCAGGTGTTTATGCAACGGGATCGATTTACAAACCGTATCCGTTAAATAAAAAAGCAGCAGTTATTTTAACTCCTGACGGACATTTTGGAGACGGAAGATATAGAAAAGACGAGCAGTACCGTTGCGCCATTATGGCTAAAATGGGCGCTATTGTTGTATCTTATGATTTATTTGCATGGGGAGAATCATTATTGCAGTTTCCTGAAGAAACGCACAGAAATAGTATTGCATCAACAGTTCAGGTTTTAACCGGAATACGTTTTCTGGATTATTTGGCGACGGTAAAAAATGCTGATATGTCAAGAGTTGGTGTTACAGGTGGTTCTGGCGGAGGTTCGCATACGATGTTTTTAGCAGCAATTGATGACAGGGTAAAAGTTTCAGCCCCAGTTGTGATGGTTTCATCTCATTTCTCAGGCGGTTGCCCGTGTGAAAGCGGTCGTGGCATTCACTTATGCGGCAACGGAACAAACAATGCGGAAATCTCAGCAATTATGGCGCCAAAACCGCAATTAATTGTTTCAGATGGAAAAGACTGGACATTGGCGGTTCCCGAATTGGAATTTCCTTTTATTCAGAGAACGTATGAATTGTACGGTAAGAAAGATTTGGTCGAAAATGCTCATTTTGCAAAAGAAGGACATGATTTTGGAGTTTCAAAACGTATGGCTTTGTATCCGTTTATGGCGAAATATTTAAATTTGGATTTGAATAAAGTGAAGAATGATAAAGGCGAAATCGACGAATCGACTTGTGTGATCGAAACTTACGATAAGTTGTATGTTTTTGGAAACAAAGCAGAAAATTTGCCTAAAAATGCTCTGAAAGACATCAACAAATTATATGAAATGTTTGGAGAAAAAAATCTGAAAGTTTACGAGGTTAAAAAATAGCCACGAATTCACGAATTATTAATCTTCATAATCTGCGAGAGTAATTTTTAATTATTGGAGAAATAGATTTGAGAAATTAAACACAAAGAATGATTAGAGTTAATTCGTGAATTCGTGGCGAAAAAAAATATACTATGAAGTTAAAAAGTAAAATTACGGCGATTTGTCTAGGAATTTTTTCGCTTACAGCAACAGCACAAAGTGACCTGAAATTATGGTATGATAAACCAGCTGCAATCTGGAATGAAGCTTTGCCATTAGGTAACGGACGTTTGGGGGCAATGGTTTTTGGTGATCCGGCGGTGGAGCGTTTGCAATTAAATGAAGAAACCATTTGGGCAGGTTCTCCAAACAGCAATGCACATTCCAAATCAATTGAAGCTTTGCCAAAAGTAAGACAGCTTATTTTTGATGGGAAATTTGATGAAGCGCAGGATTTGGCAACAAGAGATATCATGTCGCAAACCAATGACGGAATGCCGTATCAAACTTTTGGAAGCGTTTATATTTCCTTCGCAGGACATCAAAAATATAGCGATTATTACCGTGATTTAGATATCAGCAACGCAACCGCAAAAGTAAAATACAAGGTAAATGGAGTCGAATTTACAAGAGAAATTCTAACCGCATTTTCAGATCAGGTTATTGTGGTAAAACTTTCGGCGAGTCAGCCGGGACAGATTACGTGCAATGTTTTCATGAACAGTCCGATTGATAAAACGGTGGCTTCAACAGAAGGAAACCAAATTATACTTTCGGGTTTAGGGACTAATTTTGAAGGCGTAAAAGGAAAAGTAAAATTTCAGGGAAGATTAACCGCTAAAAATAAAGGTGGCGAAATTAACGCCAGCAACGGAATCTTAAGCATTAACAAAGCCGATGAAGTCACTTTGTATATTTCGATTGCAACGAATTTTAAAAATTATCAGGATATATCGGGCGATGAAATTGCAAAAAGCAAAGACTATTTGGCTAAAGCCGAAGCAAAAGATTTTGAAACGATAAAGAAAACCCACGTTGATTTTTACCAAAAATTCTTCAACAGAGTTTCTTTAAATTTAGGTTCGAATGATTTAGTGAAGCAGCCAACCAATGAAAGAATCCGTGATTTCTCAAAACAATTTGATCCGCAATTGGCGGCATTGTATTTTCAGTTTGGACGTTATCTTTTAATTTCGAGTTCACAGCCAGGCGGACAGCCAGCAAATTTGCAGGGAATTTGGAACGATATGGTAACTCCGCCTTGGGACAGTAAATACACGACAAACATCAATGCAGAGATGAATTATTGGCCTGCACAGGTAACCAATCTTCAGGAAATGCATGAGCCTTTTGTACAAATGGCAAAAGAATTAAGTGTTACGGGCGCAGAAACTGCGAAAATGATGTACAATGCCAGCGGTTGGGTTTTACACCACAATACCGATATCTGGCGTGTAACGGCTCCTGTAGATTCTGCTGCATCAGGAATGTGGCCAACAGGCGGTGCGTGGGTTTGTCAGGATTTATGGGAAAGATATTTGTATACAGGTGATAAAAAATATCTGGCAGAAATTTATCCAATTATGAAAGGAGCTGCAGATTTCTTCCTTGATTTTATGGTCATCGATCCGAATACAAAATATTTGGTGGTTGTTCCTTCGAGTTCTCCCGAAAACACACATGCGGGCGGAACAGGAAAAGCGACAATTGCCTCTGGAACTACAATGGACAATCAACTGATTTTTGATTTGTTTACGCATGTTATTGAGGCTTCAAAATTAGTTTCTTCGGATGCAGTTTATGTGAAAAAAGTAAGTGATGCTTTGGCAAAAATGCCTCCAATGAAGGTTGGAAAACACAGTCAGTTACAAGAATGGCAGGATGATTGGGACAATCCAAAAGACAATCACCGACATGTTTCGCATTTATACGGATTGTATCCGAGTAATCAGATTTCGGCAATTAAAACGCCTGAGTTATTTGAAGCGGCCAAGCAATCTTTGATTTACAGAACAGACGAATCTACAGGCTGGTCGATGGGATGGAAAGTAAATTTGTGGGCGAGACTTTTAGATGGAAATCACGCGTATAAATTAATTCAGGATCAATTGCATTTGGTAACAGCCGACCAAAGAAAAGGCGGAGGAACGTATCCGAATATGTTAGATGCGCATCAGCCGTTTCAAATTGATGGTAACTTTGGATGCACAGCCGGTTTTGCTGAAATGTTAATGCAGAGTCAGGAAGATGCAATACATTTATTACCGGCATTACCAAGCGTTTGGAAAGACGGAAGCATAAAAGGTCTGGTGGCCAGAGGCGGATTTGTAATTGATATGACTTGGAAAAATAATAAAGTTTCGGAGTTGAAAATCTATTCGAAAATTGGAGGAAACTGCCGATTGAAAGTAGAAAATACTTTAAAAGGAAATTCGCTTAAAAAAGCAAAAGGCAAAAATCCAAATCCGTTGTTTTATGATGTCGAAGTAAAGAGACCGATTGTTTCTAGTGAAGCAAAATTGTCTAAAGTACAATTGCCAAATTATAATATTTACGATGTGAATATGAAAGCAGGGCAAACATATACTTTTACTGGGAATTAATAGAGATGTTTTTAGACATGACTGGTTTTTAAAACCTGTCAGGTCTCGATACGTTTCCTGCAAGGTTTTCATAACCTTGTAGGTATAAGTTAGCAAGTCTAGTTTGTCATTTCGACGAAGGAGAAATCTCCACAAGTAACTCCGTAAAGTAAGTTACCAATCTTTGTCGAGCTTCTAACGGAGATTTCTCCTTTCGAAATGACAAAAATGAGGAAAATTGAATTATCAGAAATGCCTACAAGGTTTTGGAAACCTTGCAGGAGTGGAAAACCTGAAAACCTTGCAGGAGTGGGAAACCGCAAAGTTCTCTCGCGTGAGGGATGGAAGTGGAGCTCTCCCGATTTTTCATCGGGAAGCGGGAACGGACAGCCCGGCCCGGAGGGACACGCCCAAATAATGAATTTTATAATTAGATTTTAAATATGTTACATCATTTTAAATACAAAATAATTGCTTTATTTATCTTAGTTTCAACTTTAAATATAAGTTGTAAATCGGGTGCAGGGCATTCTCAAAAAGGAAAAGCGGTTATTTTAAAAGAAAAAAACTGCAAACATTATGTTGATTATTTCAACACGATGGAAGATGAAAATTTGAAATTTGCGATTCCGAATGATAGTGCGTGGACTTGGATGGAAAAGAATATTCCGTTGTTTGAATGTCCGCAGCAGAATTTTGAGGAGATTTATTATTTCCGTTGGTGGAGTGCGAGAAAGCATATTAAAAAAACACCGCAGGGATTTGCGATTACTGAGTTTTTGGTAGATCGTTCGTATGCAGATAAATACAATATGATCAGCTGTGCTTTGGGGCATCACATTAACGAATTCAGATGGGTTCATGATCCGCAGTATATTGAGCAGGATGTGAAAATTTGGTACCGAGGAAATGATGGAAAACCGATGAACAAATTGTATAAATTCAGCAGTTGGACAGCCGATGCTTTGTACAATCGTTATTTGGTGAATAAGGATGAAAAATTCTTATGGGATATGTATCCAGACATGGTAATAGATTATGCTGTTTGGGAAAAAGACCGTCAGCGCAAGGATGGTTTGTTTTGGCAGCATGATGTAAAAGATGGGATGGAAGAATCTTTAAGTGGCGGGCGTAAAGTGCAAAATGCAAGACCAACGATTAACAGTTATATGTATGGGAACGCTATGGCGATTTCTAAAATGGCTGCTATGAAAGGCGATAAGGAAGCGGAAGCAAAATTCAAAGCGAAAGCGGATGTTTTACAGCAATTAGTCGAAACCAAATTATGGAATACTAAAAGTGAGTTTTTTGAAACTTTAACAGAAAAAGATACATTAGCGCAGGTTAGAGAAGCGATAGGATTTATTCCGTGGTATTTTAATCTTCCTGAAAAAGGGAAAGGTTTTGAAAAAGCGTGGGAACAAATTAAGGACGAAAAAGGATTTTCGGCGCCGTTTGGTTTGACAACAGCCGAAAGAAGAAGTCCGCGTTTTAGAACTCACGGAACCGGAACCTGCGAGTGGGACGGAGCAATCTGGCCATTTGCAAGTTCGCAGACCTTAACGGCTTTAGCGAATGTTTTGAATAATTACGATCAAAATTTTGTCGCAAAGACGGATTATTTCAAACAAATGGATTTGTACGTACAGTCACAATATTACAGAGGGAAACCTTATCTTGGCGAGTATTTAGACGAAACAACAGGATATTGGCTAATGGGCGACAGAGAAAGAAGCCGTTATTATAATCACTCGACTTTTAACGATTTGATGATTACAGGATTGGTTGGTTTGCGTCCGAGAACCGATGAAAAGATAGAAGTGAATCCGTTGATTCCACAGGAAAAATGGGATTGGTTTTGTCTGGATAATGTTTTGTATCACGGCAATATTATTACGATTCTTTGGGATAAAACCGGAGAAAAATATAAAAAAGGAAAAGGCTTCAGGATCTTTAAAAACGGAAAAGAAATTGCTTTTTCTGAGAGATTGGAGAAGTTGGTTTCTGAGTAAATATTAGCCACAGATTTTAAGGATTAAATGGATTTACACAGAGTTTTATTTCTCATTTTTGTCATTTCCATCCCGAGGCTTCGGGAGAGAAATCTTCGCAAGTAACTCCGCAACAATAATCCAATCTTTGTCGAGCTCCTCGTGGAGATTTCTCCTTCGTCGAAATGACAATACTTTGTCTATTAAAAATATAAAAGACCTAACAGGTTTTAAAAACCTGTTAGGAGAAAAAATAATACCATGAAAAAGTTTTTTTTACATCTAATAATAATCCTCTCACTTTTTACACTTTCGGCGAAAGCCCAAAATAAAATGAGTGTTGTGGATTTAAAATGCGAAATGCTGACCAATCCGGAAGGAATTGATGTTTTACAGCCAAGATTGAGCTGGAAAATAAAAGCAAATGTAAATGATGTAAAACAAACCCATTATCAAATTTTAGCGGCTTCAACGTTAGAAAAGCTAAACGCAGGAAACGGTGATTTATGGGATAGTGGAAAAGTACAAAGCGATGAATCTGTAAACGTAATTTATAACGGAAAAAAACTAAAAGACAGACAAGATGTTTACTGGAAAGTAATTATTTCTACCAATAAAGGTGAAGTAAAATCAGTAGAACCGGCTCATTTCAGCATTGGAATTTTGACTTATGCCGACTGGAAATCGACGCGTTGGATTGGGTATGAAAAAACTTCTCCGGGCGATAGTATTTCGCAATATTCTCGATTATCAGCCCGATATTTAAGAAAAGAAATTGACTTGAAAAAGAAGGTCAAAAATGCCAAAGTTTATATCATCGGAATGGGCTTGTACGAGCTGTACATTAACGGAAATAAAATTGGCGATCAGGTTTTGGCTCCTGTTCCTACGGATTATACGAAGAATGTGAAATACAATGTTTTTGATGTGACTTCGCAACTGAAAGAAGGCAAAAATGCATTGGGGACAATTTTAGGAAACGGACGTTTTTTTACCATGCGTCAGGATTATAAGCCTTATAAAATCAAAACTTTTGGATATCCGAAAATGGCTTTGCAGTTGTTTGTAGAATATACGGATGGAAGCAAAGACGTTATTCGCACAGACGATACCTGGAAAATAACAACTGACGGACCAATCTTGTCGAACAACGAATACGACGGAGAAGAATACGATGCACGTAAAGAAATGAAAGGCTGGAATACCATTAATTTTAATGATAAAAAATGGCTTTCGGCAGAATATGTTCAGGAACCAGGCGGATTCTATGAAGGGCAGATGTCGGCAAATATGAAAATTAAACGCGAAGTAAAGCCTATTTCAATCAAACAGACACCAAAAGGAACTTATATCTTAGATATGGGACAGAACATGGTAGGATGGTTGCAATTGAAAGTGAAAGGAAATGCGGGCGACAAAATCACGATGAAGTTTGCAGAATCTTTACAGCAAGATGGTTCGTTATATATTGCCAATTTACGTGATGCCAAAACGACTGATATTTATACTTTAAAAGGCGAAGGAGAAGAAGTTTGGGAACCTCGTTTTATTTTTCACGGTTTTAGATTTGTCGAAATTTCAGGTTTTAAAACAAAACCAAGTTTAGAAAATTTTATTGGAAAAGTGGTTTATGATGATATTGCCACAACAGGAACTTTCGATTCTTCAAACCCAATAATGAATCAGATTTTTAAAAATGCGTGGTGGGGAATCAGCGGGAATTATAAAGGAATGCCAATTGATTGTCCGCAAAGAAACGAGCGTCAGCCTTGGTTGGGAGACAGAACAACAGGGGCTTATGGTGAAAGTTTCTTATTTGATAACCAAACATTATATGCAAAATGGCTCGACGATATTAAAAACGCACAAACTATTGACGGCGGAATTCCAGATGTTGCGCCAGCTTTCTGGCGTTATTACGGTGATAATGTGACTTGGCCGGGAACCTATATTACGGTTGCCGATATGCTGTATCAGCAGTTTGGAGACAAAAAAGTAATTGAAAAACAATATCCGTCTATGAAAAAATGGATGGATTATATGGAAGAAAATTATTTGGTAGATGATATCATGACCAAAGATAAATACGGTGATTGGTGCGTTCCGCCAGAATCTTTGGAGTTAATTCGTTCTAAAGATCCTGCTCGTTTAACAGATGGAGAATTGATCTCGAGCGCCTTTTTCTATCAGCTTTTAAATACGATGAAAAAGTTTGCAGTAATTGCTAATGCTGAAAAAGACATTCCACATTATAAGGATCTGGCTTCGAGAATTAAAAAAGCATTCAATGCGAAATATTTTAATGCATCAAAAAACAATTACGCCAACAATACTGTAACAGCCAATCTTTTGCCGTTGACTTTCGGAATGGTTCCCGAGGAATTACAACAAAAAGTATTTGAAAATTTGGTGCACGAGGTTGAAGTAACTAAAAACGGTCATGTAAGCACAGGAGTTATCGGAACGCAGTTTTTAATGCGAACACTGACTAATTTTGGACGAGGTGATTTGGCTTTTAAATTGGCATCAAACAAAACCTATCCAAGCTGGGGTTATATGGTTGAAAACGGTGCAACCACTATTTGGGAACTTTGGAACGGAAACACTGCAGATCCTGCCATGAATTCGCAAAATCACGTGATGCTTTTGGGCGATTTATTGATTTGGTATTACGAAAATATGGCGGGAATCAAAAGTAATCCTGAAACTCCAGGTTTCAAACAAATTATTATGAAACCTGATTTTGATGCTGGATTGACTTACGTAAATGCTTCTTACGAATCGATTTACGGTTTAATTAAAAGCGACTGGAAAAAAGATAAAAAAGCTTTAGTTTGGAACGTTACTATTCCCGAAAATACTTCGGCTGTTGTGTATCTTCCGACAACAGATATTTCGGCTGTTTCCATCAATAAACAGAAGCTGGATAAGACTTCTCATGCTTTTTCAGTAGAAAAAAATCAAATAATTGTCACACTTTCGTCAGGAAATTTTGCGATATACGTTAAATAATTTGCATTTTTAATAATTCGGGACAGTACAGGATACATTGTTAATTTTTTGGTGTTATTTTTACACTTATTAAATATTTTTACCTAAAAAAATGTTAGGTATGTATTTATAGTCAAAAAAAATAATTCATAATTTAATTAAGAATGAAAATAACAAAATTAGCATTTGTCTTGTTTGGACTTTTCCTTTTAGGAAGTTGTAAGTCGGCTTTAGAGAAAAAGACTTGGAAAGAAGGAATTTTAGTAGATCAGTTTATTTACGATAAAGCGCCTTATCCGTCTTGCCACGCTGTTACAATTGTCGAAGCTACAAATGGTGATTTAGTTGCTTCTTGGTTCGGTGGAACTCACGAAAGACATCCTGATGTTTGTATTTATGTCGCTATTAAACCTAAAGGAAGCGATACTTGGAATGAAGGCGTAAAAGTTGCAGATGGAGTAATGAAAGAAGGTCCGAGATTACCAACATGGAATCCGGTTTTATATCAAATTCCAGGTGGTGATTTAATGCTTTTCTACAAAATCGGACCAAAACCATCAGAATGGTGGGGCGTAATCAGAACTTCATCTGACGGCGGAAAAACATGGTCTGAGGCTCAAAAAATGCCAGACGGTTTCTTAGGGCCAATTAAAAATAAACCTGTTTTATTAAGCAACGGAACTTTATTATGTCCGTCAAGTATCGAAGGCGACGGCTGGAGACTGCGTATGGAATCGACTCCTGATTTCGGAAAAACTTGGGTAATGGGCGATACGCTTCCAAGAGGAAAACAAAAAATCAATGCGATTCAGCCCAGTATTTTATTTCATAAAGACGGAAGTATTCAGGCCATCGGGAGAACCAGAAACAGAGCTATTTTCAGCACTTTCTCAAAAGACAACGGAAAAACTTGGTCTGATATTGAGTTAATCGGACTTCCAAATAACAACTCAGGAACAGATGCCGTAACTCTTAAAAACGGCAAACATTTATTAGTGTACAATCACGTTTTACCTCCTGGCAAAGAAGCAAAAGGTCCAAGAACACCTTTAAATGTTTCGATTTCGGATGACGGAATCAATTGGAAAGCCGCTTTGGTTTTAGAAGATTCAAAAATCAGCCAGTATTCGTATCCATCTATGATTCAGAGTTCTGATGGAATGGTGCATATCGTATACACTTGGAGAAGAGAAAAACTGAAATATGTAAAAATCGATCCAACGAAGTTAAAAGCACTTCCAATCAAAAACGGAATTTGGCCGGGCGAAGAAGGAAAAGTTGTAACGGCTGTTAAGGCTGAAGAAGAGTAAAAAAAAGTTCGCCACGAATTTCACTAATTTCCACGAATTTTTTAAAAATAGTAATTCGCGAAAATTAGTGCAATTTGTGGCAAAAAAATATAGACATGAAATTAAAAAAACATTTATTAATTGCCTTCCTTGTTGTTCTGTCAACAACATTCAACAGTTGTGCAACGGCTCAGTCTTCCAATAAAAAGCAAAAATACAAAGTGGCAGTTTGCGACTGGATGATTTTAAAAAGACAAAAACTGGGCGCTTTTGGTCTAGCAGCTGAATTAAAAGCAGACGGAATCGAACTGGACATGGGAGGTTTAGGAAACCGACCAACTTTTGACAGCAAATTAGGTGATCCAGTTGAGAGACAAAAATTTTTAGATAAATCGAAAGAAACCGGTGTTGGAGTCAGTTCTATTGCGATGTCTGGATTTTATGCGCAGTCTTTTGCCACGAGAGAAATCACGCCAATGATTACGGATTGTATTCAAGCCATGAAAAATATGAAAGTTAAAGTGGCCTATCTTCCGTTAGGAACTCAAACCGATTTGGTTAAGAATCCAGAATTACGTCCAGAAGTGATCAAGAGATTGCAGTGGGCAGGAAAAGAAGTGGGGAAAATTGGTGGAGTTATCGCTATTGAAACTTCTTTGGGTGCTACAGAAGAGAAAAAACTTTTAGAAGAAGTGGATTCCAAATATATTAAAAGCTCTTTCAATTTTGCCAATGCAGTTGACAATGGCAGAGATATTTCATCAGAATTAAAAATTCTAGGAAAGAAATATTTAGCACAGATTCATGCATCAAACACCGATCAGTTTTGGTTAGAAAATGATAAAGCGATCGATATGCCAAAAATCAAACAGACATTAGACGAAATGAAATGGAGCGGATGGCTGATTGTAGAACGTTCTCGTGACGTGACACAAGTGCACAATGTAAAAGCCAATTACGGTGCGAATGTAGCATATTTGAAAAAGATTTTTCAGAATTAATATTTACTTCTATCAGACCTAACAGGTTTTTAAAACCTGTTAGGTCTCGAAACGTATTCCCAAAGAATAAAACACAATACAATGAAATATTTACAATTACTTTTTTTATGTTTTTATGTCTCTTTCGCGACAGCGCAGAACATCACAGTTGTGAGTGATCCGAGTTCGCCGAGAGCAAAATTTGGCGCAGAGAAATTATCTGAAATACTTACAGCAAAAGGTTTCAGCGTAACTTCTTCTGATAAATTCAAAAAATCAAAAGATAAAGTAATTGTTATTGGTGAAAAAGGAACTGATTTCTGGAAAAAAAATGCTAAAAGCGCTAAAATCGATGATAGTAAACTGAATAAAAAAGAAGGTTTTCAGATTCGTACTCAAAATAATATAATTTATGTACAAGGAACAGATGCTTCTGGAGCCTTGTATGGCTCTTTAGAATTAGCGGACCGTATTAAAAGTTCGGGAAAACTTCCGTCAGAAATTAATTTGGATGATAGTCCAGAAATGGTTTTAAGAGGAGCTTGCATCGGAATGCAGAAACCGGTTTATCTTCCGGGCCGTGACGTTTACGAATATCCGTATACACCAGAAACTTTTCCTTGGTTTTACGATAAAGCTTTATGGATAAAATATCTGGATATGCTGGTTGAAAACCGCATGAATTCTTTGTATTTATGGAACGGACATCCGTTTGCTTCCTTAGTGAAATTAAAAGAATATCCGTTTGCTGTAGAAGTAAGCGATGAAGATTTCAAAAAGAACGAAGAAATCTATAAATTTTTAACGGTAGAAGCGAACAAAAGAGGAATCTGGGTAATTCAGATGTTCTATAATATTATCGTTTCTAAGCCTTTTGCAGAACATTACAACATTAAAACACAAGATCGTTCGCGTCCAATTACGCCATTACTTTCAGATTATACCAGAAAATCGATTGCTGCTTTTATTGAAAAATATCCAAATGTTGGATTAATGGTTTGTTTGGGAGAAGCAATTAATACGGTTGATGACGATGTGGAATGGTTCACCAAAACGATTATTCCAGGCGTTCGCGACGGTTTACAAGCATTAGGAAAAACGGAGGAACCACCAATTATTTTACGTTCTCACGATACAGACGGGCCTTTGGTTATGGAAAAATCACTTCCATTATATAAAAACTTATATACAGAAAGTAAATATACAGGAGAATCTTTAACGACTTATACGCCAGGCGGACCTTGGGGCGAAACGCATAAACAGTTAAGCGCTTTAAAATCAATTCACATTGAGAACGTTCATATTTTGGCCAACTTAGAACCTTTCAGATACGGTTCGCCGGACTTTATTCAAAAAACGGTTAAAGCCATGCACAGCGTTCATGGAGCCAATGCATTACATTTATATCCACAGGCATCGTATTGGGATTGGCCTTACTCGGCAGATAAAACTAAATCAGGCGAGCGTTTACTAGAAATGGATCGTGACTGGATTTGGTACAAAGCTTGGGCAAGATATGCGTGGGACAGCAAAAGAGACCGAAATGAAGAGGTGAAATTCTGGGATAATGATTTAGCTGCCAAATTTGGAACTAGTCAGGAAGCTGCGAATAACATTTTAAAAGCCTACGAAGAAACAGGAGAAATTGCTCCAAAAACCTTAAGGCGTTTCGGAATTACCGAAGGAAACCGTCAAACCTTATTGTTAGGAATGTTCGAAAGCCAATTGGTAAATCCGTCGAAATGGAGAGTTTATCCTGGATTCCACGAATCGTGCGGTCCTGCAGGCGAATTGCTTTTAGAATATGCTAAAAAGGAATGGAATAAAGAACCGCATTCGGGCGAACTTCCAACACAAATTATTGCCGAAATCACAGAACACGGAAGATTAGCTGTTGAAGCCATCGACAAAGCCGAAGCAAGCGTAACCAAAGACAAAGAAGAATTTGCACGCCTTAAAAACGATATGCATGCTTACAAAGCTTTCGCAGATTTCTTTTCAGAAAAAGTAAAAGCAGCCTTATTGGTTTTAAGATACAGTTATTC
Source organism: Flavobacterium sp. SORGH_AS_0622 (assembly GCF_030818825.1). Classification (NCBI taxonomy): domain Bacteria; kingdom Pseudomonadati; phylum Bacteroidota; class Flavobacteriia; order Flavobacteriales; family Flavobacteriaceae; genus Flavobacterium; species Flavobacterium sp. SORGH_AS_0622. The sequence continues at coordinate 2,830,867 of NZ_JAUTAX010000001.1, read as the reverse complement.
AAATGATATTGCCGATTTAGACAAAGCAATGCCTCATTTGGAGAAAAGTATCGAGTATTACGAATTATTGGTAAACCTGACAAAAGACACATACTATTATGCCAACAGTATGCAGACAGCACAGCGCCGAATTCCGATTGGAGGCGATGACGGAAACAACAAAACATGGGCTGAATTGTTACCGCATTACGAACGTGAATTGGCTAATTTTAAAAGAAATTTAGAGAAATTAAAAGCTTCAAAAGACGGAAAAATTGAAACTAAAGAAGGAAAACCTTGGAAAACGGCCGAAGTTACTTTCATCGACGAAAAACCGGGAACTTATTTAGTAAAACCAGGAACGAAAGTTTACGGAACCGATATTTCTGAATTAACCAAAATTGCTCCTGAACTTCAAAACTTAAGAGGATTTTCGTTTGCAGAAAACGACCAGAACGAAAAAGGAACACATTTGAAGTTTAGAAACACAAAAGCGGTTAAATTAGTGGTTGGTTATTTCAATTCAGATCAAAAGAGATTTTTGTTACCGCCAAGTTTAGAAACCGATGCAGCAGGAAACGCACACGGTCAGGCCGAAGTGATTTTAGCAAGTGCCATGAATTTAAAAGAGCTTCCGAGAGTAAACATTCATACCTATACTTTCCAGCCTGGCGAAAATAAATTAGATTTAGGAAAAGGAAAAGTATTGATTTTAGGTTTCATCGACGCAGATCAAATCATCACACCGCGTGATGTTGGATATATTGATGCAGGAGAGAAAGCAGCTATTGACTGGTTGTTTTATTAATAAGATTTAGGGCGTGTCCCTTCGGGTCGGGCTTTCGGCTATATCTTTTATTCCGCTACGCTTCATAAAAGGATACCGCCTCAATCCCTCACGCGAATAAAAGTAAGGGAAGGCCAATGCGTTCCTGCAAGGTTTTCAAAACCTTGTAGGTTTAATATTAACTTTCATTTATAATACCTACAAGGTTTTGAAAACCTTGCAGGAAATAGAAAATATGAAAAGAATAGTTTTTTTTATTTTTTGTTTTTTTTCAAGTCTTTGCTTTGTTTGGAGTCAGAGCAAAGGGTCAGGGAAGCTTCGTAAAGAAATTTCGCTGAATTCATCTTGGGAAACCGTAATACTGGATAATCTTCCGCTGAAAGAAGAAGATTTTGTAGAAAATCCAAAAACTGATTCCAATTGGCAAAAGGTAAGTGTGCCTCACAATTGGGATCAGTATTATGGTTTCAGAAGAACAAAACATGGAAATTTACATGGTACTGCTTGGTACAAAAAATCTTTAAAACTGGATAAAAAAGATGTTTCTAAAAAGCTTTTCCTCTATTTTGAAGGCGTCAGTTCATACGCAACAGTTTGGGTAAACGGCAAAAAAGTCGGTGAACACAAAGGCGGTAGAACCACTTTCACATTAGATATAACAAAAGCCGTTTCTTTCGATAAAGAAAACCAGATTTTGGTTAAAGCAGCACATCCATCTTTTATTGCCGATCTTCCTTGGGTTTGCGGAGGATGTTCCGGAGAATGGGGATTCTCGGAAGGCTCTCAGCCAATGGGAATTTTTAGACCAGTTACGTTAGTTGTTACAAACGACGTTAGAATAGAACCTTTTGGCGTTCATATCTGGAATGATAAATCGGTTTCCAAACAAAAAGCCATTCTTCATACTACAACACAAATCAGGAATTACGGAACTTCAAACCGAAATTTAACGATTGAAAACATTCTATTTGATGCTTCAGGAAAGAAAACTGTTATTACAAAAAGTGATGTCAAATACGTTTCAGGAGAAATAAAAGAAATAACACAAACACTTCCAGAGATTGTAAATCCGAAATTATGGTCGCCGTCCAAGCCGTATTTGTATAAATTGGTGACTTCTATTTATGAAAACGGAAAAATAATCGATCAGTTAACAACCCCTTACGGAATCCGCTGGGTAAGCTGGCCGGTGAGCCGTGACGGAAAAGAGAATCGTTTTTTTATCAATGACGAACCCTTATTCATCAACGGAACTTGCGAATACGAACATTTAATTGGAAACAGTCATTCGTTTTCAGACGAAATGATTCATTCCAGAATAGAGCAAATCAAAGCGGGTGGATTTAACGCTTTTAGAGAAGCGCATCAGCCTCATAATTTATTATACCAAAAAGAATTAGACGAAAACGGAATTTTATTTTGGAGTCAGTTTTCGGCGCATATTTGGTACGATACGCCGGAGTTTAAAGAAAATTTTAAAACCCTTTTACGCGAATGGATTAAGGAACGCAGAAACAGTCCGTCGGTGGTGATGTGGGGATTGCAGAATGAAAGCACTATTCCGAAAGAATTTGCTGAAGAATGCACTCAGATTATCCGCGAAATGGATCCGTTATCAGCTTCTCAAAGAATCGTGACGACTTGTAATGGAGGAGAAGGAACAGACTGGAATGTGGTGCAGAACTGGTCAGGAACGTATGGCGGAGATCCTTTAAAATATCACTTGGAAATGAGCACGCAGTTATTAAACGGCGAATATGGCGCGTGGCGTTCAGCTGATTTACATACCGAAGGCGAGTTTGACCAAAAAGGAACTTTGAGCGAAAACAGATTCTCTCAATTAATGGAAATTAAAGTCCGCGAAGCCGAATCGGTGAAAGATAAAATAGCGGGGCAGTTCAATTGGCTTTTTGCTTCGCACGAAAATCCGGGCCGTGTGCAAAACGGAGAAGGATTTCGAGATATCGACAAAGTAGGGCCTGTTAATTATAAAGGACTTTTCACGATTTGGGGTGAACCTTTAAATGCGTTTTATATGTACAGAGCCAATTACGTTTCGAACAAAACCAATCCGATGGTGTATATCGTTTCGCACACTTGGCCAAGCCGTTGGGATAAACCGGGTATCAAAAACGGAGTCGATATTTATTCGAATTGTGATGAAGTAGAATTGTTTAATGACGTCAATAAATCTTCTTTAGGGAAATTAAAAAATCCAGGAATTGGACAGCATTTCCAGTTTAATAATGTCAATATTCAATACAACGTTTTGTACGCTGTTGGATACGTAAACGGGAAAGCGGTTGCTAAAGATTTTATCGTTTTGAATACACTTCCGAAAGCGCCAAATTTAGCCGATTTAACTCCTAAAAAAACAGATTTATTAAAAGATAAAAAAGGATATAATTATATCTACAGAGTAAATTGCGGTGGATCTGAATTCACTGATAGTTCAGGAAACACTTGGTTTACAGATACACACAAAAGCGGAAAATATACTTGGGGTTCTTCATCATGGACAGATAATTTTGAAAAACTTCCGGATTTTTTTGCAAGTCAGAGAACGACTTTTGACCCAATAAACGGTACAAAAGATCCTGAATTATTCCAGAGTTTTAGATATGGCGTTGACAAATTGCGTTATGAATTTCCTGTTCCCGACGGAGAATATTTAGTAGAATTATACTTCACAGAACCGTGGTACGGAACCGGAGGCGGAATGGACTGCAAAGGCTGGCGTTTATTTGATGTTGCGATTAACGAAAATGTCGTTTTAAAAGATTTTGATATTTGGGCAGAAACGGGACACGATCAAGCTTTGAAGAAAACTTTTGTCGTAAAAAGTAAAGACGGAAAAATTGTGATTTCCTTTCCGAATGTAAAAGCAGGGCAGGCTATCATTTCTGCAATTGCCGTCGGAACTAAAGATCGAAAACTGAGACCTGCAGATGCTTCGCCAAAAAATATTGAGAATTTGGTTCTGGATTCGTATGAGAAAACCAACCGAATAGCTTCGTGGATGGATATCAATTCAAAACAATTTTCAGATTCTGATGTTGTTTTTACCGAATTGCCTTCTGAATTATTTGGTGCCGATTATTTACAATTTTCGGTTACTTCTAAAAATAAAGGTTCGTTTACTGCCAAAGAAGATTCGAATATTTATGTTTTGGCTGATAGCAAAATGAAAGAATCAACTTCATTTTCTGATTATAAAAAAGTAGACGAAATAGCGAAAAACAGCAATGGAGCTTCATTTACGATCTTCAATAAAAAAGTAAAAAAAGGAGAAAAAATTCTTTTTGATAATGCTGAATCGATAAGCACAATTGCGGTTGTTCCAGTTTATGATATGGGCGAAAAAGACGATTCAAGACCTGTTGTAATCATTGAAGCTGAAAACGCCAAAACGACCGGGACAGGAATTGAAAAAGGAAATTTCAAAAAAGCCGATTATATTGAGTTTACCAAAAAAACAGCAAACAGCATTCAGTTTGAAGTAAAACCTGGTGTAGCGGGAATTTATTTGATGCGTTTTAAATTCATGAACAGAAATGAAACGCCATTAAAAGTCAAATTTAAAATGGAAGATGCGTACGGAATTTTAATGCGAAACGATACCATTGAGTTTTTTACAGCACCAGAAAAATGGAAGATTTTAAATACAACATCCGGCGGTTATATTAATGCGGGAACGTATAAAATTACATTAGAAGGCGATGATTTTAAAGGATTGATGCTCGATAATTTCGAATTTCAATAGGTTTTTTTTGAGGTTCAAAGGGGCAGAGGGACAAAGGTTCATAGTTTTTTAGGTTTGTCAGGCTGAGTGAAGTCGAAGCCCCGCAAAGTATTGCCCTCATTTTTGTCATTTCGAGGAACGAGAAATCTTCTCAAGAAGCTCGACAAAGATTGGTAATTCACGTTGTGGAGTTACTAATGAAGATTTCTGCTTCGTCGAAATGACAAGATTGGAGAAAATGCTAATTTTTAAAAATGATTATTTAAATATATTATGATTTTAAAAAAGATAATAATTGCTTTAACAATACTGTTTTCAGTATCAATTTTTGCACAAAAACAAGCCAGAATTGTCGAAGATTTCAATAAAAACTGGAACTTCAAATTAGGAGATTATCCAGATGCAATTCAAGCAAATTTCGATGCGAAAGATTGGAGAACGCTTCAACTGCCTCATGACTGGAGTATTGAAGGTGCTTTTGATAAAGATGCTAAAACCAAACAAGCGCAGGGATTTTTGCCTGCTGGAAAAGGCTGGTACCGCAAAGTGTTCACTGTTCCTGCAAATTGGAAAAACAAAACGGTTTCAATAGAATTTGATGGCGTTTTTAAGAACAGCGAAGTTTTCATAAATGGAAAATCATTAGGAATGCGTCCAAATGGTTATATTTCTTTTGGTTATGATTTATCGAAATATGTCAACTTTGGAAAAGAGAATATTATCGCGGTAAAAGTCGATAACGATGCGCAGCCCAATTCAAGGTGGTACACAGGATCTGGAATTTATAGAAATGTGCGTTTGGTTGCTAGCGAAAAATTGCACGTTGGAAAGTGGGGAACTTTTGTAACCACGCCTGAAGTTTCTGCAGCAAAATCTAAGATTCATTTAGAAGTTACGATTGATAATGACAACGAAACTTCGAAAGAATTTAAACTGGTTACTTCAGTTTTAAATGCTGACAATAAAGAAGTAGCTAATTTCACTACAACAGAAAAAATATCGGCTAAAACTTCAGAGAAAAAGATTCACGATTTGGTTTTAAATCAGCCAAAATTGTGGGATACTGAAAACCCGTATTTGTATAAAGTGGTTACTAAAATTTACGAAAAATCGAAATTAGTTGACAATTACGAAACGCCTCTTGGTTTCCGTTTCTTTAGTTTTGATTCAGAGAAAGGATTTTCTTTAAACGGAAAACCAACGAAGATTTTGGGAGTCTGCCTTCATCATGATAACGGCGCTTTGGGAGCGGTTGAAAATATTCATGCGGTGAGAAGAAAACTGACTTTGATGAAAGAAATGGGCGCAAACGCTATTAGAATGTCTCATAACCCTCATTCTTTAGAAATGATGCAATTGTGTGACGAAATGGGGTTCATCGTTCAGGACGAAGCTTTTGACGTTTGGAAAAAGAAAAAAGTGACCAACGATTATCACAAAGATTGGGATGTGTGGCACAAACAGGATTTAGAAGATTTTATTAAAAGAGACCGAAATCATCCATCGGTTATGATGTGGAGTATTGGGAATGAAATTAGAGAACAATTTGATTCTACAGGAATTGCGATTACTAGAGAATTGGCTAAAATCGTAAAATCGCTAGATACAACACGTCCTGTGACTTCGGCTTTGACCGAAAATGTTATTGAGAAGAATTTTATTTACCAGTCGGGAGCTTTGGATCTTTTAGGGTTTAATTATAAACACGAAGATTATAAAGATTTTCCAACTCGTTTTAAAGGGCAGAAAATATTAGCTTCAGAAAGCGTTTCGGCTTTAGAAACACGCGGACATTATGATTTTCCTGATGGAATTAAAGCATGGCCAACCAAACACGGCGCTCCGTTTGATGGTAACGCAGATTGGACGGTTTCGGCTTACGATCAGGTGAAATCGTACTGGGGCGCAACGCACGAAGAAAACTGGAAAACGATTAAAAGTCAGGATTTCATGGCGGGAACTTTTATCTGGACCGGTTTTGATTATATCGGAGAACCTGATCCGTATCCGTATCCAGCGAGAAGTTCTTATTTCGGAATTGTTGATTTGGCCGGACTTCCAAAAGATGTGTATTATATGTACCAAAGTGAATGGTCGAACAAAACAATGCTGTATATTTTTCCGCATTGGAATTGGAAAAAAGATCAGGAAGTAGAAGTTTGGGCGTATTATAATAATGCCGATGAAGTAGAATTATTCTTAAACGGAAAATCTCTCGGAACAAAATCAAAACAAAATGATGATTTGCATATTTCATGGAAAGTGAAATTTGAACCAGGAACGATAAAAGCGATTTCAAGAAAGAACGGAAAAGTAGTTTTAGAAAAGGAAATTCACACAGCAGGAGAAGCGTCAAAAATTGATTTGAAAGCAGAAAAAACTACAATCAAAAACGATACTTACGATTTGATTTATGTAACGGTTTCTATGATAGATAAAGATGGAAACTTATTGCCAAATGCCATGGATTTAATTAATTTTGAAGTGACTGGCGGAGGAAAATTAGTTGGCGTTGATAATGGTTATCAGGCTAATTTGGATTCTTTTAAAGCGAATTCTTGTAAGTTGTTTAATGGTAAATGTGTTGCAATTATTCAATCAAACGGAAAAAAAGAAAATATTCAGTTGAAGGCGACGATAGGAAATGGAATTCAAGGTTCGTCGATTAATATAAAGGTTAATCGTTGAATTTATATTTCGCCCCGCTGGGGCTTTCTTCGTGATTTTTACCGTTTTCTATAAATATTCGCTCCGCTGGAGCTTGTTCTAAAGAATTAAATAGTTTTCAGCTCTGGAAGAGCGAAATATTTATAGAAAAGAATTAACCAGATTATCACAAGCTCCATGGGAGCGAAATATTTAGATCTAAATTTAAAAAATCAGTAAACTCCATTAGAAATAATGGAGTTTTTTTATGAGTTACAAAGTTGATTTTGTCTTATATTAGCATCTTTGATAAGAAATAAAATATTATGATATTAGCATTTGATACTTACTATTTTGACGGAAAAGCCAAGACAGTTTGTTTGGAATTTGAAGAATGGAATGAAAGTAAAAACTTTAAAATTCACACCGAAATAATAGAAAATGTAGAAGAATATATTCCTGGTGAGTTTTACAGAAGAGAACTTCCCTGTATTTTAAGTTTATTAAATCAAATAGATCTAGCAAAAGTTGATGTTATAATAGTGGACAGTTTTGTTTATTTAGATGATGATAAAAAATATGGTTTAGGCGGACATTTATACGAAAGGCTTAATAAAGAAATTCCGATTATTGGCGTTGCCAAAACAAATTTTGCATCGATTGAAAATGATAAAGTCGGGATATTAAGAGGTGACAGCCAAAAACCACTATACGTTACGGCAATTGGTATTGAACTGGATGATGCAGTTCAAAAAGTAAAAAGCATGTCAGGAGAATTTAGAATTCCAACATTGTTAAAAGAGCTGGATCGATTGACAAAAGAGAATTTATAAACCAAAACTCCATTAGTAATAATGGAGTTTTTTAGTATCCGTCATTTTGGCTACTACATCTTCCAAAACGGCTACAAACACCTTTACACTTCGGCTGATCTTTGCATTATAATTTTAAAACAATTAAAAATGCAAAAGACAATTTTTATTACAGGAGCTTCAACAGGATTAGGAAAATCTACAGCAAAATTATTTCAAAGCAAAGGCTGGCAGGTAATTGCGACCATGCGTAATCCAGAAAAGGAAACAGAATTAAATCAATTAGAAAATGTGATTGTACTTCCGTTAGACGTCACAAATTCAGAACAAATTGATTCTACGATTAAAAGTATTACAGAAAATTATTCTATAGATGTGGTTTTAAATAATGCTGGTTACGGTTTAATTGGCGCTTTAGAATCTTTAGAAAATCATCAAATCGAACGTCAGATTGTGACTAATTTATTCGGGGTTATTCGGGTTTCAAAAGCTTTTGTATCTCACTTCCGAGAGAAAAAAAGCGGTACATTCATTAATATTACTTCTACTTTCGGTTTAATGGGTTTTCCTACTTGTTCGATTTACAGCGCGACAAAGTTTGCCGTAGATGGATTCTCAGAAAGTCTGGCATCAGAATTAGTTCAGTTCGGAATACAAGTAAAAGTTGTGGCTCCAGGCGGCATGAAAACAGATTTTGCCATACGATCAATGGAAGTTGCACAACACGAAGCATATGAAAAACTAACTTTTGAAGTAAGTAAAGGCTATAATGCAGAACAATTAGAGAATTATACAAAAGCCGAAGATGTCGCTCAAATTATCTACGAAGCTGCGACTGACAACAAGAATCAATTAAGATATATTGCCGGAAATGATGCCAACGCATTATACAATGAGCGCTTAAGTTTGGGAGCTGAAAATCAGGTGAAAAATATCAAAACCATGTTTACTTTTTAATTTTATATCAGATGAAAAATCAAGCTATAGAATTGACTGCCTTTAAACTGAGAGGTTTTACAACAAAACAGTTTATTGAAGCTAATGCTGCAATTGATGCATTTTTGAAACGCCAAAAAGGATTTCGTTCCCGAACTATTTTCTAATTAAAGAAAGATGTCGTGTTTGATATGTTGGTTTGGGACAGCGAGGAAGATGGTACAAATGCAATGCATAAATTAATGACTGAATTGAGTGATTCGCCCGTACATGATATGATCGATCAAAGTACTGTGAGCTGGAACATTGCGCCAGTCGAACATTTTGTAAATTTGTAAAATCTTCAGCATTTTAAGCTGTACATTCATCCATGAAAATGAAAAACCAACCCAGAATATTCAATACCATTTCGGAGCTGCATAAAGCAATGGGACAACCGAAACCATTGCATCCGCTAATTAGCATTTTGAATTATGGCGAAGCTGTTTTTGATCCCAAAGATTTTGAAAACGGAATTTTTTTGGATTTTTATAAAATATCTTTCAAAACAAATTTTACAGGAAAACTGCGTTACGGACATGGTTTTTACGATTTTGAAGAAGGCGGAATGTCGTTTGTTTCTCCAGGGCAAGTTCTGAAAATGCAGGAAGAAGAAGCCGATTACAGCGGTATGTCATTAAATATTCATCCTGATTTTTTTCGTCCTTATTCTTTAAATGAAAACATTAAAAAATATGGTTTTTTCTCTTATTCGGCAGCTGAGGCTTTGTATCTTTCTGAGAAAGAAAAAGAGACAATTTTAGGCGTTTTTACAAACATTCAGAATGAACTTAACGAACGAATCGATCATTTTAGTCAGGATGTAATTATCTCGCAAATAGAACTTTTACTGAATTACAGCAATCGATTTTACAATCGACAATTTATAACCCGAAAAGCAGTTAATAATGATGTGCTTTCTAAACTTGAAAATTTATTAGAAGATTATTTTAATAGCGAAAAACCACAAGAAAATGGTTTGCCAACGGTTCAATATGTTGCAGACGAATTGCAGTTGTCCTCCAGATATTTGAGCGATTTATTACGAAGTATTTCTGGGCAAAATACCCAGCAGTTTATTCATGAAAAATTAATCGAAAAAGCTAAAGAATATATTGTAAAAGGAACTTTATCAGTTTCTGAAATTGCGTATAAATTAGGTTTTGAACATCCGCAGTCGTTTAATAAGCTCTTCAAGAAGAAGACTAACATTACTCCGATTGTATTTAAAGAATTATTTATTAAAAACTAAATTATGATATCATTAAATTTTGAAGAATTAAAACAGCGTTCTGCCGCAATAAGAAAGCGTTATCACGAATTGGAAGTAGCGCATCATGGAAGCGAATGGACGGTTGAAGAAGATGCACTGGCTTTCCTGACCGATGCAGGTTTAGTAGGTCGTCATGTTATGTCACAGCAAGGAAGATGGCCAAAGTCAAATACAGAAGAAGAATTGAAACATAAAATAGGAGAATCGATTTGGTGGCTTACCATTTTGGCCGAAAGAATGAATATAAATATCGAAACGGTTACGGAAGATTTCTTAGCTAAAACAGAAAAACTATTGTAAAAATAAACTTATATTAGCGCAGATAATATTAAAAGCCGTAAAATGATTTGTACTATTTATTCGCATCATTTGGGACTTGAAAAGATAAAAGAAATATTTCTTTCTCATGTTCCTCAAGGAAATTTTTCGAGTAATAATGATGTTCTAGAATTTGAAATTAAAGGAGGAATTTTAAGTCCTTCAAAAAAAATCACAATATTCTACAGAGAAAGAGCTGAACCTTCGTATAAAATTCCAGAAGTAGATGATTCTGAGTTAACAGCCAATTTAAAAGGTCTGTATGGTTTTGTAAATTCATTGCCAGCCGAAAATGAAGAGATAAAAGGTTTATTTCTTCATAAAATACAAACCTTAAATTCTGAATTTTCGATAAGTCAGGATAAAGGAGAGGTGAAAGAATTAAAAGCGATTATTAAAAATCTTGCAAAAGAATTTGATGCTGTTTTATTTGTACAGCCAAAAACTATTATCAGTAAATCTGAATCGCAGCATTTTTTAGATAAAGATTTAAATCTAATTATTGATGCAGAAGGAAGATGTGAAATTGAAGAATTAAAAGTTAATATTAATTCGGAATATTTTGACAATGATCAGACAGAATTAGATGAAGATCAAATAGAAAGAAAAGCCAAAAATGAAGAAATTCTTGAAAGAGAAAATATAAAAATCAACAAGCATTTGCCTTGTGTTGAATCGGAAAGAGAAACTACAATTCGATCTGCAAAGGAAATTGCCGAAAGAGTGAGCGTTTTGGCTGTAACGAATTTAGTTGCCTTCAATAGTATTTCTTCTGAAGAAGCTGTTGATTATTTACAGAATTATAAACTTTGGGAATCTGTTACAGAAGGAGAAAAAGAGTTTTTAGCAAATCCAACGGAAGACAAAAAAATGTATGAAACATGGAAATGTGAAGGAATTTGGACCTTGATGTGGGCTTTGAAAAAAGTAGATGCAATAGATTTTCCGAATGAGTTTTGTGATCTTGGAAATATTAGTTCAGAAAATTATCCTGTCGGACATGACAAAAATCCTCTTGAATTTATAAATGCAGTTCATGAGGTTCGTTCTAAAAAAGAAATTTTAGACGCTGCCGATTTGTATTACAGATACAATTGGGCTTGTGTAGACGAAAGGATTAATGGAAGACAAATAGAAAACATTAATCCAGGAATTGTTTACGAAAGACAGTATGCGCTCAATTGGCTAATTCATTACATGGATCAAGATTGGGATAATGTAACTTGTGATACTTAATAAAAAATCCGCTTCAACTTAGAAGCGGATTTTTTGTTTGGAATATTCTATATTTATAGAAAATTAAAGAATAAATGGAACCAACATTTTTCGCAAATCAATTAGACTTTAGAAAATGGCTTGAGAAAAATCATCAGAAAGAAAAAGAGTTTTTAGTTGGTTTTTATAAAGTTACAAGTAAAAAGCCTTCTATGAGCTGGTCAGAATCTGTAGATCAGGCGCTTTGTTTTGGTTGGATTGACGGCGTTCGAAAATCTATTGATACGGAAAGTTATACGATTCGTTTTACTCCTAGAAAGCCTTCTAGCATTTGGAGCGCGATTAATATTCAGAAGATGGAAGATTTGACTAAAGCGGGCTTAATGACCGACGCAGGTTTGAATGCTTTTAGTTTTAGAACTGAAAATAAATCCAAAATATATTCTCACGAAAAAGAACCAGTTCCACTTTTAGAAGTTTACGAAAAACAGTTTAAAAGCAATAAAATAGCTTGGGAATTTTTTGAGAAACAAGCGCCTTCTTATAAAAAAGTAATGATCCACTGGATTATGAGTGCCAAGCAAGAAAAAACGCAACTGTCAAGGCTTGAAAAAACTATTGCTGAGAGCGAAAAACAGAAAAGAGTGATGTAAATATTTCGAATAAAATCCTTATTTTAGTGATCTGACTTTTAGTGAAATATGGAAAAAGAAAATACCACAAAAATAAAAGGGGAGATTTTGCTGGGTATTATTTTTGCTTTAGAATTATATGCCTTGCCTGTGCAGTTTTATTTGCTGTTAAAAAATCCTGAATTTACTTTTTTCAGTGCAGCAGTCCGCTTTTTGAGTTTCTTTACCATTACAACAAATACTATCGTTTTTATTTGCAGTGCTTTGTTATTATTTGGAGGAAGAAGTACGGCAAATGCTTTCTTTAGAAAATGCACTACTATTACGGCAATTACAGTTTATATATTGATTGTCGGAATTGTTTTTAATTTGCTTCTTCGTCCGGTTTTAGATTTGCAAGGGCATCATCTTATTGTAAGCGAAATTTTCCATACGGTTGTGCCTATTCTATTTTTCTTTTTCTGGCTGTTTTTTGTAAGTCCAGAAAAGATTTCCTTTAAGGTTATTTCATATTGGTTGATTTACCCAATCATTTATATTATTTATACTTTGGTTCACGGACTTGCAACCGAATTTTATCCGTATCCTTTTATAGATGCAACCCAATTAGGTTTTAAAACTGCCATGGTAAACGGTGTATTTGTTTTGGTTGCGTTTGTAGTTTTATCTGTTATTCTGATTTATATTTCGAAATTAAGAATCAAAACAAAAACTTAATTTGTAAGACTAAAATAAGCTATTATATTTGGTATACTTTTAATGATTAAAGATGTCTTTATGAATGAAATACTTTGGGAAAAAGTACAGCGTTTTAACTTTGATAACGCAACCGATGAATATGGATTTTCGACAAGATTGGCACTAGAAAATCATTGGACATTATTTTTTACTCAAAGTGCTTTACTAGAATATAAAAAGTTTATGTTTTTGGCAGCGACCAGCAACGAAATGGTTTCACCTTCTGAAATCGCAGACATTGTGTGGCATCAGCATTTAATATTTACAAATTCATATACAGATTTCTGTAATCTTTTAGGAAAAAGAATCGAACATATTCCATCAACTCATAATCGAGATGAATTCGAAAAGTTTCAAAAAGCAAAAGAACGAACTAAAGAATTGTATGAAATAAATTTTGGAATTCAGCCGCCTGAAGTTTGGAACTATCAAAATGAATTAGATTCTTTACAGCTTGAAAAAAGCAAATTTGATATTTCGAAACTCAGAAAAAAGTTCTTGCAATATTCCATATTCCTTTCTTTTCCAGTTTGTCTTTTGATATTTCATGTTTTAATAAAAATTCAAAATCCAGACTTTTTGATTGGTTATATTTTATTATTTGGATTAACAATTTTACTTCTAGAATGGTACGTAAAAAGAAGCTTTGCTTTATTCTATGAGAAGATTAAATCAAATCCGATTTTACAAAATCTTTCTGCTTTAGAATTGGTTTTCTTTAAAGAAGATAAATTAGAAAATGTTGTGCATGGCGTTGTCAATAATTTAATTCAGAATAAAAAAATCAGGATTTTAACCAACAACAGATTAGAATTAATCGATGAAGAATTTGGCGAAAATCAGTACGAAAATTGTGTGATTGAAATTATGAAAGAATTTAAACCAATGCCTTACAAGCAATTGTGTCAAGCGGTTATGCAGAAACCAATTTTCGAACAATTACAAAAAGCAACGTATAGAATTAGAGAAAGAATTATTAAGTCTAAAGAATTTGCTTTTGTTGTGATTGTTGTCATGATTACTCTAGGAATGTTTTTAACTGTAATTTTTAGCCGATTTATTACAGGAATTTGGAGAGATAGACCCTTAACTTATTTGCTGTTTGCGATTATTCCTTTAGTATTAATTTCTATTGGATATATAGATAGAGTTATAAATTTGATGTTTGCTAAAATCATTCCGTCTACAATTAAAAAAGAAATTAAAAACAGCGAAATTGAAAACAATTGGGAGTGGAATTATTTTCTGTACGGAAGTGTAGTGCTTTCGAGTTTCTTTGTTCCATTAACAAATTATAACTCAAATAGTTTTTTTACTAATAATTCTAGCGGTTCAGGATCTTGCGGTTCTTCATGCGGAAGTTCTTGCGGAGGCGGAAGTTCGTGTGGGAGTTCATGTGGTGGTTGCGGAGGAGATTAAATTTAATCTTTTAAATAAATTAAAACCAAAACACTTTTAAATTTGCTGTTGGTCGAAATTCTGTACTTCAGAAAATCAATTTATACTACATTTATGCTTTATAGACTATTTTAAAGATCAGCAATGAAAAAAGTATTCCTTTCCTTATGTCTTTTGGGTGTAATTTCTAGTGTTTCGAGTCAGGAATTGGCCAATGCTCCAAAGCCTTTTGGACCGCTTCCGACGCAAAAACAAATCGATTGGCAGGAAATGGAATTTTATGCTTTTGTACACTTTTCATTAAACACTTTTACCAATAAAGAATGGGGTTACGGAGACGAATCGCCAGAGCTTTTTAATCCGTCACAATTAGACGTTCGCCAGTGGGCGCGCGTGGTAAAAGAGGCTGGAATGAAAGGAATTATTCTGGTTGCCAAACATCACGACGGTTTTTGTTTATGGCCATCAGCTTATACAGAACGCTCTGTTAAGAATTCTCCTTGGGAAAACGGAAAAGGAGATTTGGTAAAAGAATTGGCTGAAGCCTGTAAAGAATATGATTTAAAATTAGGATTATATCTTTCGCCTTGGGACAGAAATCATCCGCAATACGGAAGACCTGAATATATAACGTATTTCAGAAATCAATTAAAAGAATTATTGACGAACTACGGAGATGTTTTCGAAATGTGGTTTGACGGTGCAAATGGCGGGGATGGTTATTACGGAGGTGCAAATGAAACCAGAAAAATCAATTCGCTGACTTATTATAATTGGGATGAAACTTATAAAATGATTTACGATATCGCTCCAAAAACTTTGGTTTGGGGAGTTGGACCATCAGAAGCGAGATGGATTGGAAACGAAGAAGGGCGCGCAGGAAAAACCAATTGGTCGTTATTACGTCAGAAAGATGAGTTGGCTGGAAAAGTGCATTACAGCGAATTCATGTCTGGACACGAAGACGGCGAAAAATGGGTTCCAGGTGAAGCCGATGTTTCTATAAGACCAGGATGGTTTTACCATTCCGTTGAAGACGATAAAGTGCGTTCGCTTGACGAAATGGTTGATATTTATTACGAATCGATTGGTCGAAATGCGACTTTGTTATTGAATCTTCCAGTTGACAGACGCGGTTTGGTTCATGAAAATGATGAATCCAGATTAAAGGAATTGGTTGCGACAATCAAAGCCGATTTCAAAACAGAATTATTGGCTGGTTCTAAAGTTCAAGCTTCAAACACAAGAGGAACCGATTCTAATTTCGGACCTCAAAATGTGATTGATGGAAATAAAAATACCTATTGGGCAACAGACGATAAAGTCAAACAGGCTTCGATTGAATTTACGTTTAAAAAGCCAACAGCAATCAATAGACTTTTACTTCAGGAATATATAAAATTAGGACAGCGCGTAAAAGCATTTTCTGTAGAAGTTAATGTAAACGGACAATGGAAAACAATTGCCAATGAAACCACAATTGGTTACAAAAGAATTTTACGTTTAGACCGTGTGACTGCTCTAGCGCTTAGAATTAATGTTTTAGATGCAAAAGCTGGCTTTGTAATTAATACAATTGAAGCCTATAATGCGCCGACTTTTGTAAAAGAACCGCAGATTCTTCGTGATAAAAATGGTTTGGTTACGATTAAATCCGAAGATGGAAATGCAGTTTACTATACTTTAGACGGAAAAATGCCTTCTGAAAAAAGCACTTTATACAAAACTCCTTTTACTTATAATAAAGCAGTAACAATTAAAGCCATTTCAAGAAACACTAAAGAAAAAATTAATAGTGCTGTAAAAACGGCTAAATACGGCGTTTCTAAAGAAAAATGGAAAGTGATTTCGGTTTCAAGCGGTGACACTAAAACTGTTGAAAAAATTATTGACGGCGATGCCAATACTGACTGGGGTTTTGGAAATGACGAAAATAAACTGCCTCAATCTGTGATTATCGACATGGGTGAATTAATGGAAATAAAAGGCTTTACGTATATACCACAGCAGGTTGGAAATAATTTGAATTTAATTTCGAATTATGAATTTTATACCAGCGAAGACAATATTACATGGACTAAACAATCGGAAGGAGAATTCTCAAATATCAAACACAACCCAATTGAACAATTTAAGAGTTTTGCTGCAGTTAAAGCAAGATTTTTAAGATTTGTTGCAACAGCTGGTATAGGAAAAGCGCAAAGTGTTTCGATTGCCGAAATCAGCATCATCGAATAAAAGCTTTTTTTGCTTGTTAAAAACTACTTGAAGTTTGCTATTTTGTTTTCTGCCGAACGATAGTCGTTATTAGTCGAAATTTTAGTTCTAACGGACTATTTAATTCTACTTTTATCTTACATTAATTAAATGAGCGACAGCGATATGATTAAAGAAGATATTGGATTTACGGAAGCAGGAAAATTTGAAGAAACTCGTTTTGAGAAAATTCATAATGTTATTTTCGAATCGTCGCAGGAAGCTTCTTTATTGGTCGCGCAGGAAATTGCCAATTTAATTCAGAGAAAAAATGAGCTGAACGAACCTTGTGTTTTAGGTTTAGCTACAGGATCTTCTCCAATAAAAGTTTACGAAGAACTTGTAAGAAAACATAAAGAAGAAGGACTGAGTTTTGCAAACGTAGTGACCTTCAATTTAGATGAATATTATCCGATGGATAAAAATGATATTCAGAGTTATTATCATTTTATGCATGAGCATTTGTTCCATCACGTTAATATTCTTCCAGAAAACATAAACATTCCAGACGGACAGGTTAGCGCCGAGGAATTACAGCAATATTGTATAGACTATGAAATGAAAATTAAATCGTACGGCGGATTGGATTTTCAGCTTTTAGGAATCGGCAGAACAGGACATATTGGTTTTAATGAACCAGGTTCGCATGTAAACTCTGGAACCCGAAGTATTACTTTGGATCATTTGACACGTGTCGATGCGGCCTCTTCTTTTTTAGGGATTGACAATGTTCCTAGAAAAGCCATTACAATGGGAATTGGAACCGTTAGAAATGCAAAAAGAATCGTTTTACTAGGATGGGGAATTAGTAAAGCAGGAATTATAAAAAATACAATTGAAGGCGAGGTTTCTTCGCAAGTGCCGGCTACGTATTTACAAGAGCATAACAACACAACATTTGTTCTAGATACAGAAGCTTCATCTGAACTTACAAGGGTAAAAACGCCTTGGCTGGTTAAGTCTTGTGTTTGGACAGATGAATTAAAATTAAAAGCGGTGGCCTGGTTAAGTGAGTTGACGAAGAAACCTTTCCTAAAACTAACTGATAAAGACTATAACGACAACGGAATGTCGAGTCTTTTGACGGAAGAAGGAACTGCATACGATTTGAACATTAAGATGTTTAATAAAATGCAGCAAACCATTACAGGATGGCCGGGAGGAAAACCAAATGCAGATGATACCTATAGACCAGAACGTTCAACTCCTGAAAAGAAAAGAGTAATTATTTTTAGTCCGCATCCAGATGATGATGTGATTTCGATGGGAGGAACATTTGACCGTTTGGTAGAGCAGGGGCATGAAGTTCATATTGCCTATCAGACTTCTGGAAATATCGCGGTTTCAAATGAAGAAGCTTTAAAATTTGCAGAAATTTCAAAAGCATTAAATCCAAATTCTACTGTTTCAGATGAAATTATCGATTTTCTTCAAAACAGAACTGGTAATGAAATTGATTCTCCTGAGGTTCGAAAATTAAAAGGATTAATTAGAAGAAGCGAATCTTTTGGAGCAACTCGTTACATTGGTTTGCCAGATTCAAATGTTAACTTTTTAGATCTTCCTTTTTACGAAACAGGAACAGTTAAAAAGAATAATCTTTCGGATGCAGATATCGACATTATGTGTGATATTATTGAAAGAATAAAACCGCATCAAATTTATGCCGCCGGAGATTTGGCAGATCCGCACGGAACTCATAAAGTTTGTTTAGACAGTTTGTTTGAAGCTTTAAAAAGATTAAAACACAAAAGTTTTATGGATGACTGCTGGGTTTGGCTTTACAGAGGCGCATGGCATGAATGGGAATCGTACCAAATTGACATGGCAGTACCAATGAGTCCTGACCAGGTTTTAAAGAAACGACATGCAATTTTTTATCACCAATCTCAAAAAGACGGGGTTATGTTTCAAGGTGATGACAGCAGGGAGTTTTGGGTGCGGGTTGAAGACAGAAATAGATTGACTGCAGAAAAATATCACAACTTAGGATTAGCAGATTATTCGGCTATCGAAGCGTTTAAACGTTATCATTTCTAAGGATTTTTCCAGCAATAAAGATAATAGACTATTTCATGGTTTATTTTGGTTAGTTACCTATAATTGAGAGAAAATGCGGTCGTGGTTGGCCGCATTTTCGTTTTTTATTGTTTTGTGAAATGTTAATTGTAAAAGGTAAAATGTTATTTGTAAAAGGTAAAATGTTATTTGAGAAATGAAAAAAAGTCAGACATTTACATCTAACATTTTACTTTTCACTAATGACTTCTCACTAAATCGAAGAATTCAAAATTTTCTGTTTTACTTCGTCTATATAAGATCTTCCGATAACGTATCTAAGTCCTTCAATTTCAATGCTATTTCCTTCTACAGCATCAATTTTATCAATTGCGATCGTGTAAGATCTGTGGATTCTGATGAAATCTCTTTCGGGTAATAAACTCGTGAAATCTGATAAAGTGCTGTGAATGATGAATTTGCCAGAAGTGGTGCTTATTTTTAAATAATCTTTTAAGCTTTCGATGACCAAAATTTCGTTCAAGAAAATCTTCTTCATTTTTTTCTTGTCGATTTTAACGAAGATGAAAGGGTTTTCTTTACTATTTTCCTGAGGAATTTTACTGGTATTATTAAGTCGTTTGTTGATTTTGTTTACGGCTTTCATTAATCTAGGAAACTCAATTGGTTTTACCAGATAATCTAAAACATCCAGCTCGTAAGTTTCAATTGCAAATTGATCGTAAGCGCTCGTGATAATAAGCAGAGGCGGGTTTTCTAAACTTTTGATAAAATTTATACCGTCTAACACAGGCATATTAATGTCAAGAAAAATTACATCAATAGTATTGTTTTTCAAGAAATTTAACCCTTCAATAGAATTACTAAAGGTATTAATGAGTTCTAAATCTTCAATCTGTTCAATATAACTTTTAATAACGTTTATTGCCAATGGCTCATCATCGATAATTAAACACTTTATTTTCATTTGTAAATATTATTTTAGGCCGATATGGTTTTTTTGTAGGTATAGTTTTCGAAATAGCTAAAAGCGAGGCTACGTGACTTTTATGACTAGTTTAACGACAAAAATATTCTTTTTATTTTTAAATGAAAGCTTATAGTCACTTTTATTATATCCTAATTCAAGTCTTTTTTTGACGTTTTCAATACCTATACCACTTGCCTTGTTAAAATTATCTTTATGTACGGTAATTTCGGGCATTGGGTTTGAAATACTGAAGTATAAGAAATCGCCTTTTACCTTAAAATTAATATCGATAACAACATTTCCGGTATTTTTATTAACGCCATGTTTAAAAGCATTTTCAACAAAAGTCAATAATAGAACGGGTGAAATTTCTTTATCATGTATATCTCCTGAAATGTACATATTAACTTCTAGTCTTTCTCCGTTTCTAATTCTCTCTAAATCAAGATAATTTTGAATACATAGAATTTCGTTCTCTAATGACTGTTTTTTTTCTTTTGTTTCATAAAGCATATAACGCATTAATTCAGAAAGCTTTAAAACTATCTTAGGCGTTTTATTTGATTTTTCTACAGAAAGCGAATAAATATTATTCAAGGTATTAAAGAAAAAGTGAGGTGAAATCTGAGATTTTAAAAATAATAATTCTGTTTCCAGCTGCGATTTTTCCAGATCGGTGACACGTTTTTGTTCTTGTAAAAGATCGAGCGTGATTTTAATAGCTGTTACAAAAGTCATCACATATAATTCACCCATCATCATGTCTATCGTATAATTTAGCGTAAGTGTGTTGATGGTTTGCGGACCTTCTGGCCAAACGTCATGCGTAATCAGCAAATAAGTCAAATTAAATTTTAGAACAACCATGACAAAAATTGCCGAAAGCACTGTTATAATATATAGGACATATTTTTTACGATAGACCAAATGAGGCATCAAAACCAAAATATTCAGATAACATAATGCCATGTGAATAGGAAAACCAAGTAAAGTAGTTTTTAAAGAATATACGTAATCGTTAAAATAGCTTCCCCAGCGCAAAGTATTGAACAAAAAATACGTGAGCCAAAAGTAAACATGATAGCGTATAGGTAAAGTGTAAAGCTTGCTTGAGTTGAAAATCATAGTGGTAATTTAAAATGTCGTTTGTTGCTTTTTTTTGATGTTTAGAGCTGTTTAAATGTCGTCCGTCTAAATTTATTTTGGTAAAAGTTGAATTTATCTAAATTTAAAGTTAAATTAATATTGTTTTGATATGAGGAAAATTACTCTGCTTTCTCTGACGGTAATTTTTACTGCAAGTTGCAAAATAAATGTAGATAAAAATAAACATCAGCAAAGTTTTGCAGCAAATTATGTAGATCCTTTTATAGGTACTGGCGGTCACGGACATACGTATCCAGGCGCAACAGTTCCGTTTGGGATGCTGCAAGTGAGTCCTGATAATGGAATTTCAAGCTGGGACTGGTGCTCAGGTTATCATTATTCTGACTCAATAGTTTCTGGATTTAGTCACTTACACTTAAGCGGAACAGGAATCGGTGATTTGGCAGATATTTTATTTATGCCGACAAACAAAAAGTTAGACTTAACCGCCAAAGCCGCTTCACGCGATTTCCTTCCGTATAAATCAAAATATAATCATGTTAACGAAAAAGCAGTACCGGGTTATTACCAAGTTTTTCTTAAAGATCCTAAAATCAATGTAGAATTAACGTCTACGCAAAGAACCGCATACCATAAATATACTTTTAATGATACCAATACACAATCAGTTATTGTAGATCTTGGTTTCACTATTAATTGGGACAAAGCAGTAAAAACTTCTATTACAATTGAAGATGCCAATACCATCAGCGGTTTCCGTTACAGTACAGGCTGGGCAAAAAATCAGAAAGTATTTTTTGTGGCTAAATTTTCAAAACCAATCACAGAATCTATTATTACTGTTGATAAAAAAGTTGTTAATGCTAAAAATGCAGAAGGTGAAAATACAGCTTTGCAATTATTCTTCGATCCTAAAAATTCTAAAGAATTAGGTGTAAAAGTGGCACTTTCTTCAGTTAGTATCGCTAATGCGAAAGACAATTTAGATAAAGATCAGGAATTCGAAGAAGTAAAAACAGAAGCTTCTGCAGTTTGGAATAAAGCCTTAAGCAGAATTTCTGTAGAAACTCCAATTGATTCTTTAAAAACTATATTCTACACCGCTTTGTATCACGCTCAAGTTGCGCCAGTTACGTACAGTGATAAAAACGGACAATTTAGAACTGAAGATGACAAAATTGTAACTTCAAAAAATTATACCGCTTATTCTACTTTATCACTTTGGGATACGTTTAGAGCTGAAAATCCATTACTTACAATATTAGATCCAAACAGAGTTTCCGATATGGTTAACTCAATGTTAGCGTATTACGAAACCAAAAAAATATTACCAGTTTGGACTTTGTATGCTAATGAAACCAATACAATGACAGGATATCACTCTATTCCAGTTATTGCAGATGCTTATATGAAAGGTATTAAAGGTTTTGATGCTGAAAAAGCATTTGAAGCAATGAAAGTCACAATGATGCAGGATGAACGCGGCTTAAATTTCTACAAAAAATACGGTTACATTCCTTATAATTTATTAGACGAATCGGTTACCATTACTTTAGAATATGCTTATGATGATTGGTGCGTGGCGCAAATGGCGAAAGCTCTAGGAAAAACAGCTGATTATGAGTTTTTCTCTAAACGTGCAAAGGCTTACGAATATTTATTTGATGCGAAATCTGGTTTTATGAGAGGAAAATCGGAAGATGGAAAATCTTGGAACGAGCCTTTCGACCCAAAACACTCTAACCACAGGGAACATACCGATTATACAGAAGGAAATGCGTGGCAGCACAGCTGGTTTGTACCTCACAATGTTGACGAATTTATTAAGCTTCATGGCGGAAATGCTGTATTTACAAAACGATTAGAACAATTATTTACAGAGAGTTCTGAGATTACAGGAAACAATGTTTCTGCTGATATTTCTGGTTTGATCGGACAATATGCACATGGTAACGAGCCAAGTCACCACATTGCTTATATGTTTAATCGCGCAGGTCAGCCTTGGAGAACGCAATATTGGGTGCGTCATATTTTAGATACGCAATACAACACCACTGCAAATGGTCTAAGCGGAAACGAAGACTGCGGCCAAATGTCGGCTTGGTATGTATTCAGCTCAATGGGATTATACCCAATGAATCCAGCTTCTGGTGAATACGAAATTGGAAGTCCGATTTTCGAGAAATCAACTTTAAATCTTCCAAACGGGAAAACTTTTGTAATTGAAGCAGAGAATGTTTCAAGAAAAAATTTCTATATCCAATCGGCTACTTTAAACGGAAAAGCATTTAATAAAACAGCGATTTCACACCAAGAAATGCTAAAAGGCGGCGTACTTCATTTTGTAATGGGAGCACAGCCAAACAAAAACTGGGGTTTGACTAACTAATTCAAAATAAATATTTAATGAACATTATAGACGTATCAATCATTTTAATCTATATCGTAATGTCGGTCGGTATAGGAATCTGGATTTCAAGAAAAGCATCAAAAGGGCTTGACGATTATTTCCTTGGCGGGAAATCTATCAAATGGTATTTTTTAGGATTGAGCAATGGCTCAGGAATGTTTGATGTTTCAGGAACTTCCTGGATGATTGGAGTTTTATTTTTATATGGCGTAAAAAGTTTCATGTTTATGTGGCTTTGGCCGATTTGGAATCAGATTTTCGTCATGATGTTCCTCGCAGTCTGGATTAGAAGATCGAAAGTAATGACGGGCTCTGAATGGATTTTAACTCGTTTTGGAAGCGATAAAGCAGGAAAAGCTTCTCATATTATTGTAGCCATTTTTGCTATTATTTCTACGATTGGTTTCATCGCTTATTTCTTCGTTGGAATTGGAAAATTTGTAACCATTATTCTTCCTTGGGATTTAACAGTTCACATGAACGGTGGTGTTTTCTTAACATCAGAACAAGCTTATGCATTGTTAATCATTTTCTTAACTACGATTTATACCGTAAAAGGCGGAATGTTTTCAGTAGTGGCAACAGAAGTCGTGCAATATATTATTATGATTGTTGCCGGAGTTCTAATCGCAGGTTACGCATTCATTAATTATACTGATATTCAAATCAATTCCGTAATTACTCCAGAATGGAAAAATGTTTTCTTCGGATGGGAATTTGAAACACAATGGGGTGATAAATTTGAAACTTTTAACCGATTAATTAATACAGAAGGTTACAAAATGTTTGGTGCTTTCATCGGAATGACGCTTTTCAAAGGATTCTTTGCAAGTGTCGCAGGTCCAACACCAAGTTACGATTTACAGCGTGTTCTTTCTACTAAATCAGTAAAAGAAGCAGCTTACATGAGTGGTTTTACCAACTTAATTTTATTCATTCCGAGATATTTATTAATCACTGGAATTGTGGTTATTGCTTTAGTAAATCTTGCGCCAGAATTAAATGCAAATGTTAATCTTACAGGAGCAGATTTAGAATTATTAATGCCAAAAGTGGTGAATCTTTATATCCCAGTTGGAATTAAAGGAATTCTTTTAGCAGGTTTATTAGCTGCTTTTATGTCTGGTTTTTCAGCTTTCGTAAACGCAGGTCCTGCATATATTGTAAATGATATTTATAAAAAATACTTCAAACCAGTTGCATCAAATGCACATTATATTAAGGTAAGTCAGATTTCTTCTTTCTTAGTTGTTGGACTTGGAGTTTTCATGGGATTCTTTGCAGATTCTATCAACTCTTTAACGCTGTGGATTACAAGTGCTTTGTACGGAGGTTACGTTGCAGCGAACTTCTTAAAATGGATTTGGTGGCGTTTTAACGGATGGGGTTATTTCTGGGGAATGGTCGGCGGACTTGTTGCAGCTTCTCTTCAGTTTGTTTTGGATCAGAATAAAGGAAATTTAACAGCGGGAACATTCTTGCACGATCTTTCACAAGTACCATCGATTTACTTATTCCCATTAATTTTCGGATTTTCGATATTAGGTTGTCTTTTAGGAACCTATTTAAGCAAGCCAACAGATATGGAAGTGCTGAAATCTTTCTACAGCAATGTTAGACCTTGGGGATTCTGGAATCCAGTTTACAAACAATTAAAAGCGGAAGATCAATCTTTCCAAAAAAATAATGATTTCTATCTAGATATGATGAACTGTGTAATCGGAATTGTGTGGCAGTCAAGCATGATTCTGCTTCCGATTTATTTCATCATCAGAGATTATCCAAAAGCGGCGGTTGCATTAGTTGTCTTTTTAGTTACGACTACAATATTGAAGTTTACTTGGCTGGATCGAGTTAGGAAGATAGAAGAGTAGATAATAGAAGCAAGATAATAGAAGCAAGAAGCAAGATAATAGAAATAAGATAATAGAGGGAAAAGCGAGATTCTAGAGGTAAGAATTTTGAAATATTTTTAAACACATAGAAACATAGATTTTTTTGACTTTGAAAAGAGCGTATAAAGAAACTAGTTTCTAACACATAGCTTTGAACATAACCCGTGGTTTCAACTACAGGAACGTAAGATTGTCCGCAAAGCTATGTTTGTTAAAACAAGTGAAATGCCTTTTGTACGCTCCAAAAAGCTATGATTTTATGTGTTTAAGTAAAGAATAAAAAAAACTAATAAATAAAAAAAACAAAAAAATGAGTACTATTCCTTGGCAAGACAGACCCGAAAACAGTAAAGATGTAATGTGGAGATATTCTGAGAATCCAATTATCGACAGATATTCGATTCCTTCTTCAAACAGTATATTCAATAGTGCAGTTGTACCTTTTGGAGACGGATATGCTGGGGTTTTTAGATGTGATAATAAAGCAGTTCAGATGAATATTTTTGCTGGTTTCAGTAAAGACGGTATCAATTGGGATATTAATCACGAACCAATTGAAATGAAATCTGGAAATACAGAAATGATCGAATCTGCTTATAAATACGATCCTCGTGTGGTTTGGATCGAAGATCGTTACTGGATTACTTGGTGTAATGGTTACAACGGACCAACAATTGGTATTGGTTATACTTTTGATTTTAAAGAATTTTTCCAATGCGAAAATGCTTTTTTACCATTCAACAGAAACGGAGTTTTATTCCCGCAAAAAATCAACGGAAAATATGCCATGTTAAGTCGTCCAAGTGATAATGGACACACTCCTTTTGGAGATATCTGGATTAGCTACAGCCCAGATATGAAATATTGGGGAGAACACAGATTAGTGATGAAACCATCTCCATTTGAAAAAAGTGCTTGGCAGTGTACAAAAGTGGGTGCAGGACCAATTCCGATTTTAACTGACGAAGGTTGGTTAATGATTTACCACGGAGTTATCAATACCTGCAACGGTTTCCGTTATGCAATGGGTTCAGCATTATTAGAAACAGACGCGCCAGATCAAGTAAAATACAGAACACAGCCGTATTTATTAGGACCTGCAGAAACGTATGAAATGGTTGGAGATGTACCAAATGTAGTTTTCCCATGTGCTGCTTTACACGATTTTGAAGAAGATAAATTAGCAGTTTATTACGGTGCTGCAGATACTCATGTAGCGATCGCCTTCGGAAAATTAAGTGAAGTAATTCAGTTTACAAAAGATAATAGTTTATAATATAAAGATGCATAGTAGAGGTAAATTATTGTCCCTTGCCGTTTTTTTTGTTGGTTTGATAGGGTATTCGCAATCTGAAAAAGAGGTTACACCAAAAAGTTATATTGCGTATAAAACGTCAAAAGAAATTGTTATTGACGGCGATGAAGCAGATAAAGCTTGGGAAAAAGCAGCTTGGACAACACCTTTTGTCGACATAGAAGGTGTTGAAACTCCAAAATACAAAACTCAGGTTAAAATGCTCTGGGACGATAATTACTACTATATTCTGGCTAAGATGGAAGAGCCTCATGTTTTGGCAAATCTTAGACAGCGTGATACTATTATTTTCTATAATAATGATTTTGAGGTTTTTATTGATCCAGATAATGATACTCACAATTATTATGAATTAGAAATAAATGCATTAAACACCGCTTGGGATTTATTTATCAATAAACCTTACCGCGAAAAAAATACCGTTTTAAACGATTGGAATATCGATGGTTTAAAATCGGCTGTAAAAGTAGATGGAACTTTAAACAATGCATCAGATATTGATAAAGGCTGGACATTAGAAATTGCCATTCCATGGTCTGTTTATAAAACATCTTATCACGATAATATTGTTCCTAAAGATAAATTCTGGAAAGTCAATTTCTCTCGAGTAAATTGGCAGCATTCTGTTGTTGACGGAAAGTACGAACGAAAAAAAGATTCAGAAGGAAAGTTTCTCCCAGAATACAATTGGGTTTGGTCGCCTATGGGAGTCATCAATATGCATGAGCCCGAAAAATGGGCTTATGTATACTTTTCTTCAAAAGAAAGCGAAGATAAATTCATAATTCCGCAGGAAGAAAAAGTAAAATGGGAATTGTATACTTTATACAGAGCTCAAAAAAGATATTTTGACAAGAATAAAACCTGGGCAAAATCCCTTCAGAATATCAGTAAAAAAAATATTGTTGTTGACGGAAAGACTTTAAAACCAGTTTTAGAAAATCATTCATCAGGATTTAATATCTTGGTAAAGAGTCCTTTTTCAAACAAAACCTTAATAATTAAAGAAGATGGTAAAATTATTACGAATGAATAGCATTCAAAAACTATCAAAAGTTTTAGTTCTTGCGCTATCGCTGAGTTTATTCTCTTGCGGACAAAAAGAAGCCAAAGATCAGGAAAATGGTAAATTCACTTTTGGTGTTTGGACCACTGCTGACGCTAAAAAATCGGATGCAGATTATTCGAAAGAATTCAAAAAATACAAAGACGGCGGAATCGATGAAGTTTTAATTAACACGCAAACAGATCCGAAACTATTAGCAAGATTAGTTCCGCTTGCAGCAAAAGAAGGACTAAAAGTACACGCTTGGATCATGGCAATGAACCGCCCGAATGACTCTGTAGCGTTACAGCATCCAGATTGGTATCAAGTAAGTAAAGAAGGAAAATCTTGCTTCGACAATCGTCCATATGTAGATTATTACCAATGGCTTTGCCCAACTAAAGAAGAATCTAGAAATCACGTTTTGGGCTTGGTTGAAGGTTTGGCAAAAGTAGAAGGAATCGAAAGTGTACATTTAGATTACATTCGCTTCCCAGATATTTTCCTGCCAATCAGTTTATTGCCAAAATACAACTTGGTTCAAGATACAGAATTACCACAATTTGATTTCTGTTATTGCGATGCCTGTGTAAGCAAATTCGAAAAAGAACATCATAAAAATCCAAAAAATAGCCACAATACCTCAATTGATATGGAATGGAAAAATTTCAGATTAAATGCGGTAAAAGCTGTGGTTGACGACGCATACAAAATTGCTCACAAATACAATAAAAAATTGACGGCAGCAGTATTTCCTTATCCAGAAATGGCAGATCACATGGTTCGTCAGCGTTGGGATAAATGGAATATTGACGAAGTGTATCCAATGATTTATCATAGTTTTTATGATGAAGAAATTGACTGGGTAGGTTATGCAACAAAACAAGGCGTAGCAGATCTAGAAGGAAAACCAACGAAAGTGAATACAGGAATCTACATTCCAGGTTTAAAATCGGATGCAGAATTGAAAGAAGCGATTCTAGAAGCGAAGAAAAATGGTGCTACAGGAGTTTCATTTTTTGACGGAAATGCTTTATCAGAGAGTAATTTAAAAACAATTAAGTCAGTAAAAGCGTCGTTATAGTCGATTTTACTGGGATTAAAAATTATTACTGATTAATTTAGCAACATTAAGAAAACTTAGTTTCTTAGAGTTGAACCAAAAATAAACCACATGTCAAATAGAAGAGATTTTATCAAGAAAACAACTTTAGGCACTTTAGCCATAAGTTCTGTTTTGGGCGTAAGCGGATTTGCTGCAAATCACGAAAATGAACCAGAAGCTGAATCAAAAGAAAAAAAACAGACTAAACCAATCATCATCTCGACATGGAATCATGGTCTGCCTGCTAATAAAGAATCTTGGAAAAATTTAAAAGAAGGAAAATCAGCTTTAGATGCCATCGAAGCTGGAATGAAAATACCTGAAGCCGATCCGACTGTCCGCAGCGTAGGTTACGGAGGATATCCAGACCGCGAAGGGAAAGTTACTCTTGATGCCTGTATTATGGATCATAACAGCAACTGCGGTTCTGTTTGCTTTCTGCAAGGAATCAAACATCCCATTTCTGTTGCGAAAAGGGTCTTGCAAAATACGCCTCACGTAATGTTGGCGGGACAAGGCGCTTTGCAATTCGCGTTATCTGAAGGTTTTAAAGAAGAAAATTTATTGACTCCAGAATCGGAGAAAGACTGGAAAAAATGGCTGGAAGATTCGAAATACAAACCAGTTATTAATATAGAAAATCACGATACCATCAGTATGCTAATGTTAGACCAAGAAGGCAATCTTTCTGGCGGATGTACCACGAGCGGTGCAGCTTGGAAAATGCACGGACGCGTCGGTGACTCCCCAATAATCGGCGCGGGTCTTTTCTTGGATAACGAAGTAGGAGCGGCCGCAGCAACTGGTTTAGGCGAAGCCGTAATTAGAACTGCAGGAAGTGCAATGGTTGTAGAACTAATGCGTCAGGGAAAATCGCCTTACGATGCTTGTAAAGAAATTACAGAACGTATTTACAACAAACATAAAAACCACAAAGACATGGAATACCTGCAAGTTGGTTTTATTGCTTTGAATAAAAACGGAGAATATTCTGGTTATAGTCTAAGATCTGGATTTAATTTTGCCGTTTCTGATGATGTAAAAGGTCACAGAATGGAAGATGCGAAATTTAAAATGTCTTGGGATAAATAATTGTCAAGTTTAGAACTTTATTAAAGTTTCAAACAACAGTTTGTCATTCCGAGGAACGAGGAATCACACTCGGGATTCGACAAAGATTGGCGACATTCTGTGAGGAGTTTCTATTGCGATTTCTCCTTTCAGTCGAAATGACAAACTAAATCTAAAAACTACATCTTTAAATGTTTGAACAAACAATTAGAGAAACCAAAAAACAAAGAATGAAAAAATTATTATTCCTATTAACCCTAACCGCTTCAATTTTCTCGGCTCATGCGCAGAAAGTTTACACAGAAAGTGATATTAACATTATTCCGAAACCGAGTCAGACTTTTATTAAAACTGGTGTTTTTGAATTTACAAAAGATACCAAGTTTGTAGTAAATGGCGATTTCCAAAGAGATGCTGCAAATGCTTTAGCTTCTAAATTTGAAGTAGCTGCAGGATGGAAACCAGAGACGACAACTAAAGCTCCGGTAAGCAATTTTGTGCAGTTTAAAGTAGATCCTAATTTAAAAAATGAAGCTTACGTTTTAGATGTAAATCCGACGAGTATTGTTATTTCTGCAAAAGGAAATGTTGGTTTTCTATATGGATTAGAAAGTGTTAGGCAATTACTTCCTGAAGCGATTGAAAGCAAATATGCAATCACTTCTGCGAAATGGCAGATTCCAAGCTTAACGATTAACGATGAACCACGTTTTAAATGGAGAGGTTTAATGTTAGATTTATCACGTCATTTCTTTGATAAAAATTACATTTTAGCGACAATCGATCGTTTGGCAATGCATAAAATGAACGTTTTACATTTGCATTTGGTTGACGATCAAGGTTGGAGAATTGAAATTAAAAAATATCCAAAACTAACTGAAGTTGGGGCTTGGAGAGTTGATCAAGAAAACACTAGCTGGAATGCGAGATTAACGACAAATCCTGACGAAAAAGGAACCTACGGTGGCTTCTTTACGCAAGATGAATTAAGAGAAATCGTAAAATATGCTTCGACAAAAGGAATTGAAATTATTCCTGAAATCGAAATGCCGGCGCACGTAAGCAGTGCGATTGCAGCTTATCCGGAATTGGCTTGTTTTAATCAGAGAATTGGTGTTCCGTCAGGCGGAGTTTGGCCTTTGACTGATATCTATTGTGCAGGAAAAGAAACTACGTTTGAATTTTTGCAAAATGTAATTGATGAAGTAATTACTATTTTCCCATCAAAATATATTCATATTGGTGGCGATGAGGCGACGCAAAACCAATTGGGCAAAATGTCCGCACTGCCAAAAAAGAATCAAAGACGAGAAACTAAAAGATGTCAACGAGTTGCAAAGCTACTTTGTAAAACGTATGGAAAAATACATCAACTCAAAAGGTAAAAGAGTTATCGGCTGGGATGAAATTTTAGAAGGCGGTTTGGCTCCAGATGCAACGGTAATGAGCTGGAGAGGAATGAAAGGCGGAATCGAAGCTGCAGATCAAGGTCATGACGTAATTATGACACCAGAATCTCCTTGTTATTTCAACTTTTACCAAGGTCCGCAAAACGAAGAACCTTTAGCTTTTGATGCTTATAATCCATTAAGTGAAGTGTACAAATTTGATCCTGTAGTTTCAACAATGACACCTCAGGAAGCGGGACACGTTTTAGGAGGACAAGCGAATTTGTGGGCAGAACATTTAGCGTTGCCAAAAGATTCTGAATACATGATTTTCCCAAGATTGGCAGCATTATCAGAAACTTTATGGAGTTCGAAAGAGAAACGCAATTGGAATGATTTCACAACAAGATTGTTTTCATTATTAAAACGTTACGATTATTTAGGAATCAATTATGCGAAAAGCGCTTATTTGGTAACGGCTTCTTCTACAGCTGATTTAGCTAATAAACAGATTAAGGTAGAATTGAAAAACGAGTTTCCTAATCCAGACATTCGTTATGTTTTAGGAAACCAGACCATTGATCACCATGCTATAAAATATACAAGCCCAATTGCAATAAAAGAAACAACGGTTTTAAAAGCTTCTTTATTCCAAGATGACAAGCCAGTTGGAAAAACATATACAGATACGATTGTTTTCCATAAAGCATTTTCGAAAAAAGTGAAATACTTGACCCCTTACAATTCGAATTATAAAGGTGATGCCAATACCATGGTAAACACGATCAGGGGAAGTAAAAATTTCCATGACGGACAATGGCAGGCTTGGTTAGTCAACGATATGGAATTGGTTATCGACTTAGAAAAAGTAGAAAGTATCGAGCAAGTAAAAGTTGGAGCTTTAGAAAGTCAAGGAGCAGGAGTTAATTTCCCAATTCAAGTTAAAGTGTTGATTTCTACAGATGGAATTAAATACACGCAGGTTGGCAAAATTATTCGCCCTTATACAGTAAATGCTGTTCCAGAATTGAAAGATTTCAAAATCAATTTCCAAAAACAAAATGCACGTTTTGTAAAAGTTATTGCAGGCAACTTAAAGAAAAGTCCAAAAGGAGAAAGCTCTTGGTTGTTTGTCGATGAAATTTTAATTGATTAATTATTAAAAAAATGAAGAAGGTACTATTTAAGCTCGGGATATTATTGATTTGCTTGATGCCGTTTTTTACTAAGGCACAAACCAAAGGATTTTCTATATCTAAGGGAGAATTTCAGCAAGACGGGAAGATAATTAAAATACATTCGGGAGAAATGCATTATGCACGTATTCCTAAAGAGTATTGGAGACATAGGCTGCAAATGCTTAAAGCTATGGGAATGAATACCGTGGCTACTTATGTATTTTGGAATTATCACGAAGTAGCACCAGGTGTATGGGATTTTAAAACAGGAAATAGAGATTTAGCAGAATTTTTAAGTATAGCTAAAAGTGAAGGATTATATGTCATTCTTAGACCAGGTCCGTATGCATGTGGCGAATGGGAATTTGGAGGATACCCTTGGTGGCTGCAAAATAATCCAGATTTAGTAATTCGTACCAATAACAAAGCATTTTTAGACGCTTGTAAAACGTATCTAGAACATTTGTATGGAGAGGTAAAAGGACTTTTTGCTAATCAAGGCGGACCTATTATTATGGTTCAGGCTGAAAATGAATTTGGTTCTTATGTTTCTCAAAGAACCGATATTAGTGCTGAGGATCATAAAGCCTACAAAACTGCAATTTACAATATACTTAAACAAACAGGATTTCCAGAGCCTTTTTTTACTTCTGACGGTGCCTGGTTGTTTGAAGGTGGTATGGTAGAAGGCGCGTTACCGACTGCAAATGGGGAATCCAATATAGAAAATTTAAAAAAACAGGTTGATAAATACCATAACGGACAAGGGCCTTACATGGTCGCAGAGTTTTATTCTGGCTGGTTGGATCATTGGGCAGAACCATTTATTAAAATTGGATCTGAGGAGATTGCAAGTCAAACTAAAAAGTACCTTGATGCAGGTGTTTCTTTTAATTATTATATGGTACACGGCGGTACTAATTTTGGATTTACCTCCGGGGCAAATTATAATGAAGAAATGGATATTCAGCCAGATATTACAAGCTATGATTATGATGCTCCTATTAGCGAAGCAGGTTGGGCAACACCAAAATTTATGGCTATACGTGAAGTAATGCAAAAGTATTCTAAAACAAAATTAGCCTCAATTCCAGCCAAAATACCAGTTGCAAAATATCCTAATCAGGCTATCAAATCAAGCATGGATGTTTTAAGTTGGATAAAAAAAGAAAAACCAGTTGTAAATGACCAGCCTTTAACATTTGAAAAATTAGGTCAAGGACATGGATATGTTTTGTATCGAAAAAGATTTACGCAGCCTATTTCTGGTAAATTAAAAATTGAAGGATTGAGAGACTTTGCTACAGTTTATGTAAACGGGGTTAAAGCAGGTGAGTTGAATAGAGTTTTCAAAAACTACGAGTTGACAGTTACGATTCCTTTTAACGGTATTTTAGAAATTCTAGTTGAAAATATGGGGCGCATTAACTACGGTGCCGAAATCGTACATAATACTAAAGGAATTATTACTCCAGTATATTTAAATGAATTTGAAATTAGCGGCGGATGGGAAATGTATAAAATGCCAATGAATGAAGTTCCAGCTGTTAAAAATGAAACGATAAAACCTGGACGTCCCGTCTTATATGAATCTACTGTAAGCATAGATAAACCTGCTGATACTTTTCTGGATATGACAGGTTGGGGAAAAGGAATTGTATTTGTTAACGGACACAATCTTGGACGTTACTGGAAAGTTGGACCGCAGCAAACGCTTTATGTACCAGGTTGTTGGTTGAAAGCAGGCGAGAATAAGGTTGTTGTATTGGAGCAGCTTAATGAAAATAGCAAAACAGAATTGACTTTTACAGATCAGCCTATACTTGAAAAATTAAATTAAGATTACCTATTAAACTAAAAACAAAGAATAATAAATTATAAATTAGATTAAAGATGAAAAGAGGAATATTCATTATCGCCCTTTTATTTTCAGCTCAGATATTCGCGCAGGCGATATATGAAGATGAAAGATACGTACCAGAAACAGATCCGGCAGTATTAAAAAACTTAGATGAATGGCAAGGCAAAAAATTTGGTCTGCTAATGCACTGGGGAACTTACAGCCAATGGGGTATTGTAGAATCTTGGTCTATTTGTCCTGAAGATTACGGATGGTGTGAACGTAAAAAAGGAAGTAATCCATCTAATTATAATGATTATATAAAAGATTACGAAGGGTTAAGAAAAACATTTAATCCTGTAAAATTTGATCCAGAAAAATGGGCAAAAGCAGCGAAATATGCTGGAATGAAATACATGGTTTTTACAACAAAACACCATGACGGATTTAATATGTATGACACTAAATATTCTGATTACAAGATAACTAGTAAAGATGTTCCTTTCCATACAAATCCAAAAGCAGATGTTTTAAAAGAGATTTTCAACTCTTTTAGAGGGGAAGGTATTTCAACTGGAGCTTATTTCTCAAAGCCAGATTGGCATAATGAAAACTACTGGGATCCTTATTTTCCACCATTTGACAGAAACGTAAACTACGATCCGTCTTTGTATCCAGAAAAATGGCAGAAATATGTTGACTTTACACACAACCAGATTTTAGAAATTTTGACTAATTATGGTAAAGTGGATATTCTTTGGTTAGACGGAGGATGGGTTCGTAAAAGAGATCAAGTAAACATCAAAGAAAACTATGACGAGAAATTTACTGAAAACGAATCTAAAAACGGTTTCATCAAACACAGAGTTGTAGATCAAGATCCAAAAATGGACGAATTGGTTGCAAAAGCACGTGCAAAACAACCAGGTTTAATTGTGGTGGATAGAGCAGTTCACGGTAAAAACCAAAACTATTTAACTCCAGAAGGACGTGTTCCTGCTAAGACTTTGCCTTATCCTTGGGAATCTTGTATTCCAGCAGGCGGTGGATGGTCTTATTCTCCAGGCGCTACTTACATGACTGGAAGACAAGGTATTCACATGTTAGTTGACATTGTGGCAAAAGGCGGAAACTTATTATTAAATATTGCGCCAAGTCCAGAAGGAGAATGGGATAAAGGGGCTTACGATTTATTGCAGGCTTACGGTGATTGGATGAAAGTAAACAGCACAGCGATTTACAACACAAAACCAATCGAACCTTACAAAGAAGAAAACATTTGTTTTACACAAAATAAAGCGGGTAATGTATTTGCATTTTATTTAGCTAAAGACGGGGAAGATAAAATTCCTGCTGAAGTTACTGTAAAATCTATCAGTCCTAAAAAAGGAACAAAAATTACCATGTTAGGTTCTAAAACTTCTTTAAAATGGACAAAAGAAGGAAACGGATTTAAAGTAATTATTCCAGAAAGTTTAAGAAACAATCTTCCTGCAAAAGAAGCTTGGACTTTAAAAATTGAAGCGATCAACAGATAAGAACAAAGCCTATGGTTTTAAATACTAAAAATAAATTTAAGACAGCATGTATTTTATACATGCTGTTTTTTAGCATAACAATTTTTGCGCAACAGCCTGCTGATTTTGTAAATCCGTTTATTGGGACTTCCAATTATGGGGCGGCTTATCCAGGACCAATTGCACCACGCGGAATGGCAAGTATTAGTCCGTTTAATGTGGCGGGAGTGAAAGGTACACCGATGGAAAAGGACAGTCAATGGCTTTCGAATCCGTATGTGAATGAGAATACCTTTTTGACAGGATTTAGTCAAGTGAATTTAAGCGGTGTTGGCTGTCCAGAATTGGGCGTTATTTTATTGATGCCAACGACTGGAGCAGTAGAAATCGATCATTTAAAATACGGTTCTACTTATTCTAATGAAGTAGCTAAGGCAGGCTATTATAGCGTAAACATCGATAAGTATAAAGTAAAAGGAGAGTTTACAGCTTCAAAACGAGTGGGAGTAAGCAGATTTACTTTCCCGAAAGGGCAATCTAATATTTTATTAAATCTTGGATTGGGATTAACAAACGAAGAAGGTGCAATGGTAAAAGTAGTTTCTTCTACAGAAATTGAAGGAATGCGATCTGTTGGATCCTTTTGTTATAACAGTCCAGAAGATGCATATCCAGTTTACTTTGTAGCTCAATTTTCGAAACCTGCGGCTAAATTTGGTGTTTGGAAAAAAACTTCAAAATACAACGGTGTTGAAGCACAATGGATGGGTTACAACGGAAAAGCTAGAATAATGGAGAATACAATCAAAACTGTTGTAGGTGATAGTATTGGAAGTTATTTTACTTATAAATTCGAAAAAGAAGAAACAGTTGAAGTGAAGATCGGAATTTCGTACGTAAGTATCGAAAATGCCCGTGAAAATTTAGCAA
Source organism: Flavobacterium sp. SORGH_AS_0622 (assembly GCF_030818825.1). Taxonomy (NCBI): domain Bacteria; kingdom Pseudomonadati; phylum Bacteroidota; class Flavobacteriia; order Flavobacteriales; family Flavobacteriaceae; genus Flavobacterium; species Flavobacterium sp. SORGH_AS_0622. The sequence continues at coordinate 2,794,306 of NZ_JAUTAX010000001.1, read as the reverse complement.
AAGAAGTAGGTAACAGATCTTTTGATGCAATTTACAAAGAAACCTACAACGAATGGAATGAAGAATTGTCTAAAATTTTAGTTGAAGGTGGTTCAAAAGATGACAATACGATTTTCTACACAGCTTTATATCACACTTTAATTCATCCCAATATTTTAAATGATATTAACGGACAATATCCCGTAATCAAAAGAAGTAAAATTGCTAAAACCGATGACACCCGTTATACCGTATTTTCTTTATGGGATACGTACCGAAATGTACATCCATTGATGTCTTTGGTTTATCCAAAACAGCAATCTGATATGGTAAAAAGCATGTTGACTATGTTTGATGAAAACGGCTGGTTACCCAAATGGGAATTGAATTCGACTGAAACTTTTACCATGGTTGGAGACCCTGCAAGTATTGTAATTACAGATACTTATATGAGAGGAGTTCGTGATTATGATGTTAATAAAGCCTATTATGCGATGTTGAAAGGCGCAGATAATATTGAAAATAATCCGCTTCGTCCAGGATTGAAAGATTACATCAAAAAAGGCTATTTAACAACCGACAATAAAGGTCCAGTTTCGACCACTCAGGAATACAATATTTCAGATTATGCTATTTCGCTTATGGCCAACGAATTTGGAGACAAAGACAATGTAAAACGTTTTAAAGAACGTTCATTATCCTACAGAAAATTATTTGATAAAAACTTAAATCTGCTTCGTCCAAGAACGGCTGACGGAAAATGGTACGAGCCATTTGATCCTGCTTCTGGAGCTAATTTTGAAGAAAATGTTGGCTTTATCGAAGGAAACGCCTGGCAGTATGCATTTATGGTTCCGCACGATATTAACGGATTAAAGAAATTAATGGGTGGTGATCAAGCTTTTTCGGCGCAATTGCAGAAAATCTTTGATATAAAACAATTTGATATGGCAAACGAACCAGACATTGCCAATCCTTATTTATTCAATTATGTGAAAGGTGAGGAGTATAAAGCTCAGGAAATGGTAAAGAAATTGGTTCGCGAATATTTCAAAAATGAGCCAAAAGGATTACCTGGAAATGACGATACAGGAACAATGTCGGCCTGGTTAGTTTATTCGATGATGGGAATTTATCCAATATCGCCAGGAGATCCAATTTACACCATTACTGCGCCAATGTTTCATAGAGTGACTATTAAATTAGATCCAAGATATTATAAAAAAGAGAGTATTGTAATTGAAAGACAAATCAATAATGACGGGAAAATCAATTCGATTGAGCTAAACGGAAAAACACTTAACAGCTTTTTTATTTCGCACGACGATTTTGTGAATGGAACAAAGCTAAAAGTGATTCAAAACTAAACACAACACAACTATGTTACAATTAAGAATGAAGAAAACGGCCATTATTTTTGTAATGGCTGTTGGTTTTTTTAACCAAACCCATGCCCAGAAAAAGTTTCCATATCAGGATGCAAAAACACCTGTTGAAGACAGAGTAAAAGACTTGTTAAGCCGTATGACACTTGAAGAAAAAGTACGTCAGATGGATATGTATAGAGGAGATTTTTTTAAAGATAAAGAAGATTTTGCCAAAGCTAAATCGGCAGAAAAAATTGGAAAATTAGGAATTGGAGCTATTCATGATCTTTATCCGCGTTCAGCGAAAATGATCAACGATTTGCAAACCAATGTAATCAAAGGAAACCGTTGGGGAATTCCGGCGCTTATTATGTGTGAAATGCTTCACGGTTATTTAGACGAAGGAAGTACGGCTTTCCCAATGAACATCGGACTTGGGGCAACTTGGGATGTTGCCGTAATGGATAAAGTTGGTAAAGTAATTGGTATGGAAGCCAGAGCACATGGAGTTCATTTTGGTTTTGGTCCAAACTTAGATTTAGGACGCGAACCAAGATGGGGAAGAGTTGCTGAAACTTTCGGAGAAGATGCATTTTTAAATAGTGAAATTGGTTTAGCATTCATTAAAGGATTACAGGGAGATGATTTAAAATCGGATCGATCTATTATTGCAGAGCCTAAACACTTTGCCGTTCATGGTATTCCGCAGGCGGGAGGAAATTCTTCGCCTATTTTGGTTGGAGAACGTTCTGCAAGAGAAGACCATTTACCATCTTTTCAAAAAGCATTTACAAAAGGCGGTGCTTTGGGAACAATGTGTGCGTATTCTGAATTGGACGGAATTCCTTGTGCAGCAAACCATTGGTTATTGACGGATGTTTTGAGAAACGAATGGGGTTTTAAAGGTCTTGTAGTTTCAGATTTAGGAGCAATAAAATACATTCAGACGACTCACAAAGTTGCTGATTCTCCAAAAGATGCTATTAGAGAAGCAGTTTCTGCTGGTGTTGATATGCAGTTTTATGATTTTTCAAACGAGTTCTGGCAAAATACTGTTATTGAATTGGTAAATGAAAAGAAATTGACAATGGAAAATATCGACCGTGCGGCGGGAGCAGTTTTACGTTTGAAATTTTTATTAGGATTATTTGAAAATCCGTACACAGATAAAAATCTGATTAAAGAGCGTTTTCATACTAAAGAAAACCAAGCTGTTGCTTTAGAAGCTGCTCAAAAATCAATGATTTTGCTGAAAAATGACAATAATATTTTACCGTTGAGTAAAAGTATTAAAAACATTGCCGTTATAGGACCAAATGCAAACGCTTCAAGAATGGGAGGTTATGCTCCTAAAAATAGTGTTGGAACAACAGTTTTTGAAGGTATACAGCAAATTGTTGGAAAAACTGCCAATGTAGTTTACGAAGAAGGAGTTCCATTAATTGTAAAAGGACAAATTATTCCATCTAAATATTTATTTACGCCAGACGAATCTCAAAACGGATTAAAAGGAGAATATTTCAATAACAGAAATCTAGAAGGAGCTCCAGCATTGACTCGTATCGACGGTCAATTAGAGTTCGACTGGCCTTGGGCGCCTGGAGACGGTGTAAATGTGGATGATTTTTCTATTAGATGGACAGGATTCTTAAAATCAGATCAGGCACTTGACGGATGGTTAGGTTTAAGTTCTGATGACGGAATCAGGATGTATATCGATGACCAATTGGTAATTGACAACTGGACTAAAGGTGCGACAAGCATGGTTACAGTTCCAAAAAATATAGAAAAAGGTAAAAAATACAAAGTCCGCATTGAAATGTGGGAAGGAGGCTGGGGTGCCAGAGCTCATTTCCGTTGGAATTTAGAAAAAGTAAACTTACAGCCTGCAATCGAAGCTGCTAAAAAAGCAGATGTTGCCATTGTGGTTTTAGGAGAATCTAACGAATTGGTAGAAGAAAACAGAGACGTTGCGTCTTTAGACTTATTTGGAATACAACAGCAATTGATCGAAGAGATTCAAAAAACGGGAACTCCAGTAGTTTGTGTATTATTAAATGGTCGCCCGCTTTCTACAAATTGGATTGCAGAAAATATTCCGGCGGTAATTGAAGGATGGTTCCCAGGAGAATTTGGAGGAAGAGCTGTTGCAGATGTTTTATTTGGAGATTACAATCCAGCAGGAAGATTACCAATAACAGTTCCAAAATCGGTTGGGCAGTTACCTATATATTATAACCAAAAACCATCTGCGATACATAAATATGTAGCAGAAAGCGAACATCCTTTATATTCATTCGGTTTCGGATTGAGTTATACGAAGTTTGAATATTCAAATTTAAAAATCAGTGCAAACGAAATCAAACCTAATGGAGAAGTGAAAGTTTCTGTTGATGTTAAAAATATTGGAAATCTTGATGGAGATGAAGTTGTACAATTATATATTAATGATGTTTACAGCTCTGTTACCACTCCAGAAAAAACGCTAAAAGGATTCAAAAGATTGAATATTAAAAAAGGAGAAATAAAAAATGTTGAATTTACACTTACACCAGATGAGTTATCTATCTGGAACAGAGAAATGAAGAGCGTTGTAGAGCCTGGAGATTTCGAAGTTATGGTTGGCGGAAATTCGACAGATTTACTAAAAACTAAATTTAAGGTTTCGAACTAAAATCGCTTAAACGCAGAATAATTTTAAACGTTTTTTAGATAAAAAAAAGAATACAATTGAAAAAGGCCAAAATCTATTAGATTAATAGATTTTGGCCTTTAAAATAAGGAAGAGTTAGATTACAAATGAAAACGTTTTCTTTCAATAAAACGCGAAACTTTCACCAACACCTTTTCAAAATTGTCATTTGTCGAAATTATGTATTGTTAACAAAACGTATTCTTAAATTTAACATGTTATTAACTCTAAAAAAACAACTAATATGATTAAAAACGTACTAAAATTACTGTTGGTCATATGCCTTTTCGGATTCCAAAGCCTTGAAGCGCAGACTACAGTAAAAGGAACGATAACAGATGCTCTTACTGGAATTCCGATTCCTGGAGCAAATATTATTGTTAAAGGAACAAAAACAAGTGCTTCATCAGATTTTGATGGTAAATACAGCATTAGTGTTCCAAATCAATCAGCAGTTTTAGTTTTTACTTATGTAGGATCTGCTACAAAAGAAGTTGCTGTAGGATCTCAAACTACTATTAATGTAGCTTTAGGTGCAGACACCCAGCAGTTGGGAGAAGTAGTGGTTACGGCTCTTGGTATTAAAAGAGAGAAAAAAGCCATTACGTATTCTGCACAAAACGTTTCAGTAGATGAACTTTCTGAAGCTAGATCATTAAACGTTGCCAACTCTCTTTCTGGTAAAGTTGCAGGTCTTAACTTCTCGACTACTTCAAATGGTGTTGGTTCTTCTTCCAGAATTACTTTAAGAGGTAACAGATCTCTTAATGGAAACAACCAGCCTCTTTATGTAGTAGATGGTGTGCCAATTAGTAACGGAACAACAACAACAAATCCTGATATTGATACAGGAGGAACTACACAGCCAGATGGTATTTCTAACATTAACCCAGAAGATATTGCTTCGATGACTGTTCTTAAAGGACCTTCTGCAGCAGCACTTTATGGTTCTAGAGCATCAAATGGTGTAATCGTTATTACAACAAAATCTGGTAAAGCAGGAAAAACTTCAGTTTCGTTATCATCTAACTTTATGGCTTCTTCAGCTTATAACTTGATGAATTTACAAAACGAGTACGGTCAAGGTACAAATGGAGTGTATGTTCCAAACTCATCTTCAAGCTGGGGAGGAAAATTAGACGGAAGCCAAGTTTCAAACTGGCAGTTAGTTCGTAACCCAAATTATGCTGGACCAGCTACACAAAGCTATTCTCCACAGCCTAATAACGTTATTGATTTTTACAAAACAGGTTACAACTTAGCAAATACATTAACTGTAACTGCTGGTAACGAAAAAGCGCAAGGTTATTTCTCTTATACCAACACACGTGCTGAAGGTATCGTTGGAGGAAACCAAATGGATAGACACAATCTTAACTTAAGATTGACGAGCAAAATCTCTGATAAATTATCATTAGATGTAAAAACAAACTACATCGTTCAAGATATTGATAACTTATTGAGAACTGGTGAAGAGTCTATTGGTACATCTGCATATTTATTACCTCGTAGTATCGCATACAACGATTACAAAAATTTCGAATATTTTGATGCTGCAGGACAAAGACAAGTAAACTATTTCCTTGACGAAACTGGAGCTCCAGGAGGAAACCCATTTTGGTCTGCTTTAAGAGATGATGCTCGTACAGATAAAAGAAATAGATTTATTGGTTTAGCGTCTCTTAAATATGAGTTTACAAAAACGTTAAGCTTACAAGGTAGAGCTGGTTTAGATCAAATGACTAACAAAAACGTAAGAAACAGATATGCAACAAATGCATTTAACAGCAACATGGGTTCATACAGCGAGTCTTATGAAACAGTGAGCGAATTAAACGTTGATGCTTTACTTTCTTACAATGAGAAATTTGGTGATTTTTCTATCGGACTTAATGCTGGTGCAAACTCATTGCAACAAAATAGTTCAGCTTTAAATTCTGGTGGTGTTTTAAGTAAAAGAAACTTCTTCGCATTATCTAATGTGCAGACAGTTCAATCTACATCTACTGCTTCAGAAAAAAGAATCAATTCAGTTTACGGATTTGGTCAAATTGGTTATAGAAACTATTTATTCTTAGACGTAACAGCTAGAAATGACTGGTCTTCTACATTACCAACAGATTATTTCTACCCATCTTTTGGTCTTTCTGCAGTTCTTTCTGATATGTTTACATTGCCAGAAGTAATCAGCTTTGCAAAAATTAGAGGTTCTTATGCACAAGTTGGTAACGATACAGATCCATACCAAACACAACAAAGATTCTCATATATTGGAGGAAATGGTGGTATGTTGTACGGACAAAGCACAAAAGCTAATCCAAACTTAAAACCTGAGATTTCTTCTTCTACAGAGTTTGGTGCAGATGTTAGATTCTTTAATAACCGTTTAGGTTTAGATTTTACATATTTCAATACATTAACAGACAATCAGATTTTCTATATTAACACTCCTGAATCTTCTGGATATTCTAGAGCAATCGTAAATGGTGGAGATATTGAAAATAAAGGTATTGAGCTTACGCTTACGGCAACTCCAATTCAAACTGCAAACTTTACTTGGGATATTACAGCAAACTATGCTTCTTATAAATCAAAAGTTAAGTCTATCTTTGAAGGAAGAGATGAGTTAGTTCTAGGTGAAGGACGTTTAGTTAGAAGTAAAGTTGTTCAAGGTGGTGAATACGGAGATTTATATATTAAAGGTTTCCAAAGAGATCCAAACGGAAATATTATTGTAAACAGTGCTGGTATTCCATTGGCAACAAATGGTTTCGATGTTCGTGCTGGAAACTTTAACCCAGACTGGACAGCAGGTTTCAAAAATAATTTCAAATACAAAGATTTCTCTTTAAGCTTCCTTGTTGATTTTAGAATTGGTGGAGAAGTTATTTCATACACTCAAGCAAGACAAGCTGGTTTAGGGGTAAGTGATGTTACACTTGCTGGAAGAGAAGGCGGAATAATTGTAGATGGTGTTGTTGCGGCAGGAAATGGTACATACACTCCAAATACTACAAGTATTACAGCAGAACAATACTGGACAGCTATTGGGCAAAGAACTCCAATTGCAGAACCATTTATTTATGATGCTACAAACATCAGATTAAGAGAACTTGTTTTTGGTTATTCTTTACCAAAACGTTTATTAGGCAGTTCAGGATTTTCAAGTATTGACTTCTCTTTAGTGGGTAGAAACTTATTCTTCTTCTTAAACAAAGCAGAACACTTTGATCCAGAAGCTGGAGCAGGTACAGGTAACTTACAAGGGATAGAATCTTTCAACATTCCTTCAACTAGAGATTATGGAGTTAATGTTAAATTCGGATTTTAATTAAAAAAGAGATATCATGAAATATAGTTTTAAAATAAAAACACTAGGAGTCGCTGTAGCGATGCTATCTACTTTTTCTAGTTGTACAAAGGACTTCGACGAAATAAATACGGATCCAAATTCGCTTACAGAAAGTCAGTTAGATCCAACTCTTGCTGGTCCTGCATTTGCATCTGCATTATACGCAGGTATCCACAACGGATCTTATTCTTCTCCAGGTGTAGATGATCAAGGTACTTGGGGTATTGCAACAGGTATTTTATCTTCAACTTTTATTCACTACTTAAATTGTGGATACGGAACGGAAAGAAATGCTTTCGTTAACGGATATGAAGGAAGAGGATGGACAAGATTTTATACAGTTGCTGCGCCAGCTTTGACAAATGCTTTCAAAGCATCTGAAGGAAATGCTGAAGCTTTAGCAGTTCTTAAAATTTGGAAAGTTTTCATGTACAACCAAATGGTTGATGCTTACGGACCAATTCCTTACACTGAAGCAGGTAATGGTAAAGAAAAAGTTCCTTATGACAGCGTAGAATTCATCTATGAAGATTTCTTTAAATTGTTAGATGAAGCAAACGCAGTATTGAGTTCTTCTTCTACTGCATCTGTAGCCTCTCTTGCCCCAAATGATAGAGTTTATTCAGGAAGTGTTGACAAATGGAGAATTTTTGGAAACAGTATGAGATTGCGTTTAGCTTTAAGAATTTCGGATAAAGATCCAGGAAAAGCAAAAACTCAAGCTGAAGCTGCTGTAGCTGCAGGAGTTATGCAGACAAATGATCAAAGTGCATTCTTTAAAGCAAGTAACATTACTCCAAACAATTTAAACATGATTGTAAATAGCTGGGGTTATGTAATGACAGCTTCTATGGAAAGTATCTTAGTAGGATACAACGATCCACGTTTATCAAAATGGTTTGCCCCAATCGATACTGGAGTTTATAGAGGTAACCCTGTTGGAGGTTTAGAAGATCAATTTGGAACTACTAAATTCTCTGCTTTCAATAATGACGTAATGGGTAATGGTGCCACTAACAACCTTAGTGAAACTAAAAATATCGAAATCTTCATGGCTTCTGAAAACTATTTAAGCAGAGCAGAAGGTGCATTGAATGGATGGAACATGGGCGGAGATGCTAAAACTTTGTATGAAACAGGTATTAGATTATCTCTAGCACAATGGGGAATTACAAATGCTGCTGAAGTAGATGCATATATCAATGGTTCATCATTGCCAACTTTACCAAATATCTTAACAGTTTATCCTGCTTTAGACTTAAGAGATATCCCTGTTAAATTGCCAGTAGCTTGGTCTACATCTACTGCTGATCAACGTACACAGATTGCAGTTCAAAAATACTTAGCAATTTTCCCAGAATCTTGGGAAGCTTGGGCAGATTTACGTAGAAGCGATGCTAAAGTTATTTATCCTGTATTAAACACAGATAACCCAGACCCAGGAGTTGGAAAATCTCTAATGAAGAGAATCATTTATACTACAAATGAGTATTCTTCTAACAAAGAAGCAGTTGATGATGGTATCGCAAAATTAGGCGGTGCAGATTCAGGTGGAACTAGACTTTGGTGGGACACAAAATAATTAATTTGGTGAGTAATGATCGACACAATCCTTACTTAAAATTCAAAAGGAGAGGTAACTCTCCTTTTGTTTTATCCATATGTCAGTAATTTTTGGCATACAAAATTTCTTTTAACTACTGATGATTTTCTCCAATTCAACAAATCATCAAACCACAAAAACGTAAATAAAAATGGTTGATACAAATACCACTAACTCCTCACAAACCAAACCAACCACATTAGTTCCAATTTTAATAATAGCAAGTCTGTTTTTTATTTTTGGATTTGTTACTTGGATCAACGGCGCTTTGATCCCGTTTATGAAAACAATTAACGAATTAACTTCAGCGCAGTCTTTATTAGTTGCCTCGGCATCTTATATTTCGTTTGTTGTAATGGCACTTCCTGCCTCTTATATTTTAGCTAAAATCGGCTATAAAAAAGGAATGTCTTTGGGATTATTCATTATGGGTTTCGGAGCCTTAATTTTTATTCCTGCAGCCGAAGCGAGAACGTATTGGATGTTCCTTACAGGAATTTTTATTCAGGGAGCTGGAATGACTTTATTGCAAACAGCATCTAATCCGTATATCACTATTTTAGGACCAATTGAAAGCGCAGCAAAAAGAATTTCTATTATGGGAATTTGTAATAAAATCGCTGGAGCTTTAGGGTCGCTTATTTTCGGATCTATTTTATTGTCAGGAATTGATGAAATTCAGGAAAAACTGGCTGTAGTAAGCGTTTCTGAAAAGAATATATTACTAAATAATATGGCAGACAGTGTTGTAGTTCCTTACATTTCAATGGCAGTGGTTTTGTTTATTTTAGGATTGCTGATTCGTAAAGCACCGTTGCCAAATGTTGAAGCCGCGCCAATCGAAGAAACAAAAGAGGGAGAAACAGCAAAAACAAGTATTTTTCAGTTTCCGCATCTTTGGCTTGGAGTACTGACTTTGTTTATGTACGTTGGAGTAGAAGTTATTGCTGGTGATACGATTATAGCTTACGGAATCGCGTTAGGATTTCCTGCAGCCGATGCCAAATTCTTTACAACATTTACCTTATTAGCGATGGTAGCTACTTATGCTTTGGGAGCATTTTTGATTCCGAAATATATTACGCAGGCTTTGGCTCTAAAAGTGAGTGCGGTTTTAGGAATTTTATTGTCATTCTGCATTGTGTTTTCTAGCGGATTTACTTCTGTTTTATTCGTTGCTGGATTAGGAATCGCAAATGCATTAGTGTGGCCTGCAGTCTGGCCTCTTACACTTAACGGTTTAGGAAAATTTACGAAAACAGGAGCTGCATTATTAGTAATGGCAATTTCTGGAGGAGCAGTTATTCCGCCTCTATATGGGAAATTTGTAGACGGAACAAAAGCTGATCTTATTGCACAGGGAATTAGCGAAGTAAATGCAACAGCAGCAGCCTCAACAAAAGGATATTGGATTTTACTTCCTTGCTATATTATTATCCTGTACTATGCGATTTCAGGACATAAAGTGGGGTTGAAGAAGAGTTAGATTTTTTTATCTGTAAGATGTGAGATGTGAGATGTAAGATGTGGGATGTAAAATGAAAGATGTGAGATGTAGGATTTAAAGCTATATCAAAGAGACATTTTTCATATTGAAAAGTAAATTCAAAATCTTGCTTCTTGCTTCTTTCATCTAAAAAAAAGCAAAAACAAAAAAAAAGAAAATGATTTTAAAAAAGAGATATACTACAGCTGCATTATTGATGGTAATTGTTTTTTCCAATTCAGTAAAAGCGCAAATTAAAGCTGTGAATATTGAAAGCAGTTATATTGCAGATCCGCCTGTTACAGCCAACAGTCACGCATCGACATTGGTTGAATATAAACCAAATGAGATTATGGCAGCTTGGTTTGGCGGTAAATACGAAGGTGCAAAAGATGTCGGAATTTATATTTCTGATTATAAAGATAAAAAATGGTCAACGCCAAAAGAACTTATTCAGCCATTAATCAAAAACGGAGATACGCTTCCCTGTTGGAATCCGGTATTGTTTAAAAGCAAAAGTCAGAATTTGTATTTGTTTTACAAAGTCGGAAAAAATCCCAGAGAATGGTTTGGCGCTATGATAGTTTCAAAAGATAATGGAACGACTTGGGGACAGCCAAAATATCTTCCAGCAGGATTTTACGGACCAATTCGAAACAAACCAATCGAAACTACGCCGGGCGTAATTCTCTGTGGCAGCAGTACAGAAAGCGTTGATAAAGACGAATGGAGAATTCATGTAGAAACGTACACAGAAGCTGACGATTCTTGGAAAAAAATTGAAGTTGAAAACAATAAACAATTAAATGTCATTCAGCCTACATTTTTAGTGCATAGTGAAAGTGATATTGAGATGTTGTCCCGCAGCAAGCACAATAGAGTAGTTGCAAGCTGGTCTGGAGATAACGGAAAAAGCTGGATAAGAACCAATACAATTAATGTGGTCAATTCAAATTCGGGAATAGATGCTTTAACTGTAAATAATAATCTTTTTTTATTAGTGAATAATCCGCTCCCGCAGGGAAAAGACTGGTTTAACGGACGCAATATTTTAGACGTTGAATATTCGACAGATGGTTTGAACTGGAGAAAGTTATTTGATTTGGAAAATCAGGAAAAAGGAGAGTTCAGCTACCCAGCAATAATTCAAACCAGCGACAAGAAAGTACACGTACTGTATACTTATGATCGAAAATACATTAAACATACCTCTTTTGATTTATAATCTTTTAATGATGGTACGCGGATAACATTCATTTACTTCGTAAAGACGCTGATTTTACGATTTTATTTGATTATTTTTTATAATCTGCGTTTATCCGCGTTTTTGCAAAGCAAATCCGTTTTATCCGCGTTCCATTCTATAGAAAAACAATTATGAAATTAAAACTTTTTTTTACGACCGTATTTTTTTGCTGCACTTTCGTGAATGCACAAATTTCCAAAACCTTTTATAAACATGATAAATATCTATCATCAGATAAATTGGAAGGCCGTTTTCCGGGTACAAAAGGAAATAATAAAGCAGCAGCTTATATTCAAAAGTATTTTAAAAAATATGGTTTACAAGAATTCAATAATTCTTATTATCAGCCTTTTAAAGTTTTTGTAAAAGAAGGCATCAATAAGATGAAATCAGATAGTGCTGCAACTCAAAATGTTTTGGGTTTTATCCAAGGATCTGATCCGGTTTTAAAAAATGAATATATTGTAATAGGAGCACATTATGATCATTGGGGCTGGGGCGGGCCAGGTTCTGGAAGTAAAAAGAAAGAAGCTTTTGCTATTCATAATGGTGCAGATGATAATGCTTCTGGTGTCTCGGCGCTGCTTTGCATTTTAGAAGAAATTTCAAAACAAAAAAGCAAACCCAAAAGAAGCATCATTTTTATTTCGTTCAGCGGAGAAGAAGAAGGATTATTAGGTTCTAAATACTTCGTAACCCATCTGCCAGTTCCAAAAGAATCCGTAAAAGTAATGCTCAATATGGATATGGTTGGAAGATTGAATGAGAAAAAAGAGCTTTATATGGGCGGTGCTGGAACTTTCCCAAATGGAGTCGAACTGATGCAAAAACTGCAGGAAAACACAGGATTAAATCCGGTTATTCACGCAGGAGATGTTGGCGGTTCCGATCATGTTTCTTTTTATAAAGAATCTATTGCTGCTGTTGGTTTTCATACCGGCGGACATCCGCAGTATCACACACCAGAAGATGATATCGACCTCATTAATTCTGATGGGGGAGCTTTGGTTTCAAAATATATTTATAATGCCTTAACAGAAATTGCCAATTACAAAGAAGCTTTGTATTTTATCAAACAGAATTAAACAAAGCGATTAAAAATAAGTTAATTAGTTTTTTGTTGTTTGAAAAGGCGGTGTCTATTAAACGCTATAGATGCCGTCTTTTACTTTAAAAGCCCACGCTGCCATTGCATCAATAACGGGTAATAATCCCTTTCCAGCATCACTTAATTTATAAGTCACAAAAGGAGGAACGACAGGTTTTGCTTCGCGAATCACCAAACCATCTGCTTCTAATTGTTTTAAATGCTGAATAAGCATCTTCTCTGTTACAGCCGGAATTGCTCTTTTCAATTCGCTGTAACGTTTATCTCCAGTCGATAAATGATATAAAATAATGGGTTTCCAGTAGCCTCCAATTTTTTCCATAACAAAAGTTACAGGGCATTGTTCCAACGCATACTGCTTGTTTTCCTGAATAGTTGACGATTCTTTAATTGCTGTCATGATACATACTTTAGGGTAAGTACTTGTATAAAAGTAAGTGCAAAGATACCTTTGTCTTGTTAAATAAAAAAACTTTAAAGATGAAAATTATAATTTCAGGTTCGTTAGGAAATATCGGAAAGCCTTTAACGGCTCAATTAGTAAAATCAGGACACGATGTAACAGTTATCAGCAGCAATGCAGATCGAAAAGCAGCGATTGAAGATCTTGGTGCGAAAGCAGTAATAGGATCGGTTAGTGATGTCGATTTTCTTTCAGAAACTTTTAAAGGTGCAGATGCCCTTTTCGCTATGACGCCTCCAAATATGGGCGGTGTAAATATTATTCAAAACACTACAGATGCTGGTACCGCTTTCGCGAAAGCGATTCAGAATGCCAACATTAAAAGAGTAGTAATGCTAAGCAGTATTGGAGCTGATTTACCAACAGGAAACGGACCAATTGCGGGTTTGTATAATATTGAGAAGATTTATGAGAAACTAAATACTTCAATTACATTTTTGAGAGCTGGATATTTCTACATTAACTTCTTCAACGATATTCCGATGATAAAAAGGGCAGAGATTATGGGAGCAAATATTCCAGCAGGAAATCGTATTCCGTTAGTGCATCCAGAAGATATTGCATGGGCTGCTGCAGAAGAATTACAAAAATTACCAGAAGGAAAAAATGTGCGATATATTATTAGTGATGTTTGCACGCCTTCAGAAATTGCAAAAACATTCGGCACAGCAATTGGAAAACCAGAACTTCCTTGGGTTGAATTTACTGATGAACAATATTTAGGCGGAATGACTCAAGCTGGAGTTCCAGAAGAAATGGCTGGTTTATATACCGAAATGGGAAGCGGACTTCGCAACGAAACCATTGCAGCAGATTTTCTAAACACTGATGGAAAAGTTCAAGGAAAAATCAAACTAGAAGATTTTGCAAAAGAGTTTGCTTCAAAATTCTAATCAAAAAAACATTCCGCTTCTATTTACAGTAAGCGGAATGTTCAATTTAAATAATGAGTTATCATTATTTCATACCCTTTATCATTTCACCGAAGACTCAAGCGATAGCGAACAGACAAAGTAATCATCTCGACAAAATCTGCTTCCCATGACCTCAACCATCAACCATTAACCATTAACCACCAACAACTTACAATTTATAAGAGAAATTTTTAGACTTAACCACTTTTCCTTTATCAGTAATTATTACGCAGCTGTATTCTGGGAATTTTTGGAGCAGCAGTAAGCCTTCTTTTAGACCTAAAACCATCATTGAAGTACTTAATCCGTTTGCCGTTTCGGCGTTTGGACCAAAGACAGTTACACTGCACAAACCAATTGCGGGATACCCAGTTGCAGGATTTATAATATGGGAGTAGCGTTTTCCATTAAAAACAACAAACTTTTCATAACTGCCAGAAGTAGTGACAGCGCCTTCTTTTAAAGGAACACCAGCTAAAATTTTTTCAGGTTTAAACGGATTCGTAATACCGATTTTCCAGTCCTTTCCGTTGGGTTGTTTTCCCCAGGTGCTCATATCGCCCGAACCATTGATAATTCCGGCTTTAATGCCTTTTTCAATCATCATGGCACGGCATTTATCAGTGGCGTAACCTTCGCCGAGAGCACCAAATCCGATTTTCATGCCTTTTAATTTCAAAAAAATAGTCGATTCTGTGCTGTCCAAAATAATATTCTTGTAACCCACTTTTTCAACCGATTTTTTTATGGCTTCCGCCGAAGGCATTTCCGTCATCGAACCGTCAAATTTCCAGATTCTGTCCATTGCAGCAAAGCTGACGTCAAATCCGCCATTTGTTATTTCAGAAAGTTTAACAGCTCTTTGGGCAAGTTCAAAAACTTCTCGATCTACTTTTATAGGTTGAATTCCCGCATTCTGATTCACTTGTGAAATTTGAGAATCTGCTTTCCAGTCCGAAATTAGGTTTTCTATTCTAGTAATTTCAGCAATCACAATATCGATATTTTGTTCAGCCGAAAGCGAGTCTTTATCGACAATACTAATATCAAAACGGCCACCCATTAAGAGCGTTGTTCTTTTTCGTAATACTTGCGAATAGCCTGTAAAGCATTGAACCGTTACGAAAAGAATTAAAAGTTTATTTATAATTGATTTTTGCATAAAAAATCATTTTTTAGAGCTCCCCCGGAGCGAAATATTTATAGTTATAATTTAGACGTTTCAAATTAAAGCTTCGCCAGAGCGATATGTAGTTTATATATGTCGCTCCGCTGGAGCTTTAACTTTGTGTGAACCAAATGTAATCTATAAATATGTCATCCCTCTGGGATTCATTTATAATTGCGATCTAAAGTCTATAATCTATCCCGAGGCTTCGGGACTACAGTCCAAAATCCAAAATCCAAAATCCAAAATCTAAAATCCAAAATCTAAAATCCAAAATCCAAAATCTAAAATCTAAAATCTAAAATCTACAATCTACAATCTAAAATCTAATCCTAATAGCAATCCGTTAATAATTGACCATTTTCTTTGTATTCAGAAAGACTTTTAATTCCATTTTCCAGACACAATCCATTCAAAACAGCTTCAACATCTTTCTGCATCGCAAGCGAACCGCAGATCATGATTACACCGCCTTCTTTCAATAAATTCATGAAAAAAGAAGCATCTTTTTGGATTAGATCCATCACATAAATATTAGCTCCTTCACGAGATAATGCTACGTGAAAACGATCCAGATGTTGTTTTTGAATCATCACTTTTGCAAACTTTTTATAAGCCAAAAGCGTTGGAGTTACCATTCTAAAACCGCTGTACAAATGTATTTCCTTCTTAGCTTTATTCTGTTCAATCATTCCCAGGAAAGGAGCAATTCCAGTTCCGTTAGAGATGAGAGCCACTTTTGGTGCTTTTTTTGGAAGGTGAAAAGTAGGGTTTTTAAGAATTCTAGCTTTTATCGTATTTCCAGGTTCCAAATTATTTAAAAAGCCAGAACCTAATCCGTTCTCATGCAGTTTTACAACCAATTGTATATTTCCAGAATGATTTCCAATAGAGTAGAGGCGTTCTCTAGAATCATTTGCAGGGTAAATTGCCAGTAAATCACCAGAAACAAATTTAGCCCTAGAATTAGCGCGTAATGTTAGTATAAAAGTATGTTCGGTATCAGAAATCGGCGTCTTATCTAAAACCATTAATTTCTGCAGTCCTTTCGGTACGTGATTGTATAATGAAGGAGTTGTCGCCAAAGGAATTCCCGTTTTAGCACTCCATAATTTTATCCAGTTTACAAATTCAACAGCCGATTTGTCGTTAACGGTTTGTAAATCTAAATAACGATCTGCCCAATTTTGATTGGCTAAAAGCTGATCGATTTCAATCGCAAACTGACAGAAATCTGGGTACGCTTTAGAGCCAAAACCAACGACAGAAAAATTAATTTTCTGATCCTGATTTTGCTTTTCTAATACAGCTTTGAATTTTTTTGCGTTAGAAGGCGCATCACCTAAACCATGAGTAGAAGTAAAGACAATTATATGTTCTGCCTTTGGATATGCCGAAAAACGGTTTAATTCAGTAATATAAGCCTTGTAACCTTGATCAATTAATTGTTTTAGAATCGCATTTGCAAATCGAAAAGAACTTCCATTTTCAGAACCAACTAAAAGAATAAAAGTACTTTCGTGAGCTGTGAATTTGTTTTTAATTCGGCTTGATCTTCTTTTTAAAGTAATCGCAAAACCAGAATAAATAAAGAATAAAATATTGATGCAAGCTATTGCTAAGATTACAGCCCAGACTCCGTTAATTCTACCTGTATGAAGATCAAGGCTCAAAGCAGCAAATTGTTTGGTTACCGGCGAAAGTTTTTCTGAAATAACAGCACCAGAAACCTGATTAACTTCGATCTCGCGATCTTTTAATTCAATGATATAATATTCTTCAGGATCATCTGTAAAAGGAAACTCAATTTTTTTTACATCAGAAAGTAAAGTAGTTTTAAATATAGAAGTCGTTTTGTCTTTTTCTGAAAGTTCAGATTTTACAGGTTTCGCTTTTTCTTCACCCATAAAAAAATTAAATCGTTCCAACGATAAATAGGTTCCTGTTAATGCAATAATTAGAATTGGAATTAAAGCCAATCGCCCCAAAACAACATGATAATACTGAGCAAAATATTCTTTAATTACTTTGGAAAAGAAATTACGAATACCGCGCTGTCTCTTTAAAACAAGCACAAAACCTGAAAGCGAAATTAGTAATAAACAAAAAGAAATTATGCCCACAAAAAAACGTCCTGCTTCGTGAAGAAACAAAGAACGATGAAAGCTTGTAATCCATTGAATAAATTCGCTTTTTTTGACAGGAGTTCCTAAAACTTTTCCAGTTTTGGGATCAACATAAGCATTAACATCATTTCCGTCTTGATCAATTGCCTGAAGCGTTACAAACTGATTGTAATCGACACTTAATTCTGTAATTTCTGGGTACGCTTTTTTTAGAATAGGAAGAGTTTCTCCTAAAGTTATTTCATTAAAATTTTCAGTTTTGTACGGAAGAGTTTTTTCCTGCACTGCATCGACCGCCAGAATAATTCCGGTTACCGTGGCTAAAAACAAAAATATAGAAGAAAATAAGGCCAGGGCCAAGTGTGCGTAACGCCAGAAAGAAAGAGTCATTGAATGTATTAAAAGTAATAAATGTTTAAAGCTTTGTCAAAGTTAAAAACTTTGACAAAGCTCAGATTTCAATTTTAAGCAGAAAAAAATAGAATTCATGCTTATAGAGGTTAAAAAATAATATGCTGAATATTAAATTTTGCTTAACCTTACGTATTTAATATAGCCTTTTCCATCTGTTTTAGTAGCCAAACCTTCTGTTGTAAGCGGAATTTCAAGATCGCTTACATAATACTTTTGGTCTTCAACAGCTGTTTCAAAACGTAATTTGTAGCCTTTGTTAATTTTAGAATTTTCAATTTCTATTGTTGTTACACTGCGATCTCCACCAGTAACAGAAGCGCCTGTTTTTGCGCTGATATCATCATTTTTTTGAGTATGGAATTTGTTCCATTCCTTTAATGATTTATACCATTTTTTATCATCGCCCATTACGTAAAGCGTTTTTTCGTATTCGCCGTTTCCATTAACGAGTGAAACTACAATATATGCACCTTCTCCCATATAATTATTCATCTGCAGCATGCATTTGTATTTGCTTGACTGCGCATTAGATTGAAGAGAAAGTAAAAAAACAAATGCGCTTGTAAGAGCAATTTTAAATATAGATTTCATATTTTTTTAAATTGTAATTTGGAATTTTATTTTTGAGGTTTAAAACTATTTACTTTAAGAATTCAACCGAAATATTGTTTTTTGTAAGCAGATCATTTTCTTTTGCCAAAGCGTAAGCTGTCTCGTCAAATTCTGTATTGATGTCTTTTTTGGCTCCAACAGAAACAAGATATTTTAAAATCGAATCATCTTTAGAAGTCATAGCCGCTCTGTGCAGTGCAGTTAAACCATCTTTGTTTTTAACGTTTACATCTACTTTTAAATCAGTAATTTTTTTAAGGAGAGAAACATCATTTTTAGTGATTGCTAAATGATATAGAGTGTTTCCGTCTTTTTGTGCTGCCGCCAAATTTAATCCTTTATCCTGAAGTAATTTTGCTTTTGCATCAAAAGGATCTTGTTTAGGAGCATCTTTATCTTTTCCCGCAGGACGATAAGACTGTACTAAATAAACTCCTAAATTATTGCCGTCTTTGTCTTTTACATTAATCTCTGCACCTTTCGCTAAAAGCAGACTTACAGCTTCTGGAGTTCCAGATCTTACGGCATATGTCAAAGCAGATTCTCCTTTTACGTTTTGAGCGTTGATATTTTTTGCATTAGGAAGAAAAAGTTCTAAAGCAGCAGCTTCTCTTGCAGATGCTGCAGCCATAATTGGAGTATTTCCTTCTTTATCAGCTTTATTAACATCAACACCTTTAGCTAAAAAGTATTTAATAATTTCAGTTTGATTGGGTTTTCCAGCTAAAATATGCAATACATTTTGTCCTGCTTTATTTTGTGCAGTTGCTTTTATTTTTACTTCTTCAACCAAATATTTGTACGTTTCTATTGTATTAGTTTCTCTTCTGCTTCCCTGTGCAGCAATCAAAAGTGCAGTTTCTGTTGGTTTAATTCCTTTTTCTAAAAGTTTTTTCAAAAGTGGAATATTTCCAGATCTTGCAGCGTATGTAAAAGCAGTATTTCCATCATTATCAACATCTTTAAGAGACATTCCTTTAGTTGCAAAATATTCTGCAGCTTTTAAATCTTTATCTGACGCAATTGCCAGAAGTAAAAGGTTTGCTCCATTTGCATATTTTTTTGTCGGATTTACTCCAGCCTTAAAAAATGCATCGTACATCGCAGGACTCGACTGCCCGTTTGATGCTGCGAAATCTGCAGGAGTAGTTCCGTGACTGTCTTCAAAATTTACATCAGAACCTTTATTAATAAGATATTCTACTAATTCTGTATTTCCTCTATAAGCCGCCCAATGCAAATAAATACGATTATCGTGCGTTAATTTCGTAACCGAATTTCCTGGCTGTTCAATTAAAAATTTAATAGTTGCAACAGGCGCATCATTATTAATTGCCAGCGTTGTAACATCAAAAGCATTGGCATTTGCCTCTGAAGGATTATTTCCTTTTGCTATTTCAGCCTTAACAGTTTCGATATCTGGAGAGGTTTTCCAAAAAGATTGTTCTAAAAGTGTATTTTTTTGCTGAGCACTTACAAAAAGCGTAACAGCAAATGCAAAAGAAGCGAAAAGATTCTTTTTCATGTTTTGATAATTTATGGTTATAGAATTATTCAAGATTAAATTTATTTTCAGATATGTATTTTACTCTATTTAGAATAAATAAAAATAAAGCAAATGTAAAGATTAATATTTTTAAATCAATACAAATTTGTTGTTAAAACGGATTTTTAATCTAGTATTTCGGAATTTTAAAAATGTCTTAAGCTGATTTTAATTTTTATATTCAAACAATATCCTTTAGACAATTGATATTTGAAACTATTAAGATCAGAGTAATTTCTTAGATAAAAACTATATATTTTTTGAATTTATTTACCTTGAATAATGTTTTTACCAATCTTTCCTGTTAAAAGCAATTGTTGTCCTTTTTTGAATATACTTCACATCAATTTTAAAAGTGTTTTTTAGTCTAATTATCTGTTATAAAAAATGTTATGTTTTTTAGTAACACAATATTATTTAGAATAATTATTAATAACTAGCGTTTTTTTATTTTGAAATTGATTTTAAAATTAATCTTTTTCCAAATCAACTGTTGATAACTGCTTAGCTCTGTACCTCAAAAAATATCACTTTAAGATGTTGATAACTTACTATTAATTTTAGGGAAACAGTTAGTTCATTGAGAATTACAAGACATTATTTTCCTGTTGATAAAATTTGCAGAAACTCCAATTTTTAAAGTTTTCAAACTGTTGATAATTGGAGAGATTTTTAACATCTAAAACTGGACAAAAGGATAACTGTGGGCTAAATTTGTAATTATAGAAAATCACGCCGATACCACCTGCAAAAGAGCGCTCGATTTTTTATTTCAAAATAGTCACTTAAAATTCTATATATATGTCAATTTTCGATAAAAGAATCAATTATAAACCTTTTGAATATCCTGAGGTTCTCCAATTTACTGAAGCAATTAATAAAGCTTACTGGGTGCACACCGAAGTAGATTTTACTGCCGACACACAAGATTTTCATGCTCATTTAAATCTGGCTGAAAAAACCGCAATTAAAAATAGTTTATTGGCTATTGCACAAATTGAGGTAGCTGTAAAAAGCTTTTGGGGAAATATATACGAGCATTTTCCAAAACCAGAATTCAACGGATTGGGAACTACTTTTGCAGAATGTGAATTCAGACATTCTGAAGCATATTCTCGTTTGTTAGAAGTTTTAGGTTACAATGATGAATTCGAAAAACTTTTAGATGTTCCCGTAGTACGCAGACGTGTAGATTATCTTTCTAATGTATTAAAGGATACCAAATCTCAGGACAACAGAAAATACATGGTTTCGCTGATTTTATTCAGTATTTTAATCGAAAATGTTTCTTTGTTCAGTCAGTTTGCAATATTATTGTCGTTCACAAGATTCAAAGGCTATATGAAAAATGTGAGCAACATTATTGCTTGGACTTCTATCGACGAACAAATTCATGCGAATGGTGGAATTTATATTATTAATAAAATCCGTGAAGAATTTCCTGAATATTTCGATGCTGAAACATTAGAATTAATTAGAGAAACAGTTAAAGAATCTATAACTGTTGAAGCCGATATTTTAGATTGGATTTTTGAAGACGGAGCGATCGAAACTATAAATAAAGAAGACTTAGTGAACTTCATGAAATTTAGAATTGATGAAAGTTTAAAACAAATAAATATTGAAACGATCTTTAATGTTTCTCCAGACGAATATTCAAAAATGACTTGGTTTGAAGAAGAAGTTTTTGCAAACAGTTTAGACGATTTCTTTGCCAAACGTCCTGTTGAATATACGAAACATGATAAAAGCATTACCGCAAAAGATCTTTTCTAATACAAGCCCAGAATACTTATGAATACGATAGACACAAACCCAGTAAATAATTTTGAATCACAGAACGATAGTAAAATGTGGTGGAAGAACTCTGAAAGTGAGCAAATTTTAAATCGCGGATACCTTTTAAAAGGTGAAACGGTTGAAGGTGCAATCGATCGAATTTGTACCGCTGCCGCTAAGAGACTTTACAAACCAGAATTAAAAGAATCTTTTGTTGAAATGATCGAAAGAGGCTGGATGAGTATTAGTTCGCCTGTGTGGGCAAATATGGGAACAGAAAGAGGTTTGCCAATTTCTTGTTTTAATGTACACGTTCCAGATAAAATTGAAGGAATCACCCATAAATTGGGCGAGGTAATTATGCAGACTAAAATCGGAGGCGGGACTTCTGGTTATTTTGGTGAATTACGCGAGCGTGGAAGTGCCGTAACAGATAACGGAAAGAGTAGTGGAGCGGTAAGCTTTATGAAACTTTTTGATACTGCAATGGATACAATTTCGCAAGGCGGAGTTCGTCGTGGCGCATTTGCAGCTTATTTAGATATTGACCACCCGGATATCGAGGAGTTTCTGAAAATTAAAAGTATTGGAAACCCAATTCAGAATTTGTTTACAGGAATCTGTGTTCCAGATTATTGGATGCAGGAAATGATTGATGGTGATGCTGATAAAAGACAAATTTGGGCGAAAGTTTTAGAAAGCCGTCAGCAAAAAGGTTTGCCTTATATTTTCTTTAGTGACAACGTAAATAAAAACAAACCACAAGTTTATAAAGATCAAAACTTAAGAATCAATGCCAGTAACTTGTGCAGTGAGATTATGCTTCCATCAACTCATGATGAATCATTTATCTGCTGTTTATCTTCAATGAATTTAGAGTTGTATGAAGAATGGAAAGATACTGAAGCGGTAAAACTGGCAATATTTTTCTTAGATGCTGTTTTACAGGAATTCATCGAAAAAACTGAAGGGAACTATTATCTTTCTGCAGCTAATAAATTTGCTAAAAGACACCGTGCATTAGGTTTAGGCGTTTTAGGATGGCATTCTTATTTACAGAAAAATATGATTCCGTTTGAAGGAATGGAAGCTAAAATGAAAACTACAGAGATTTTTAAACATATTAGCGATAAAGCAGATAAAGCAAGTCAAGAATTAGCTAGAATTTACGGAGAGCCGGAATTGTTAAAAGGTTACGGAAGACGTAATACAACCACAATGGCAATTGCACCAACAACATCTTCTTCTGCAATTTTAGGACAAACTTCGCCAGGAATTGAGCCTTTTAGCAGTAACTATTATAAAGCAGGATTGAGTAAAGGTAATTTTATGCGTAAAAATAAATACCTTAAAAAACTGTTGGAAGAAAAAGGTTTAGATAATGAAGAAGTTTGGAGAGGAATTATGCTGAATGGCGGAAGTGTTCAGCATATGGAACAGTTGACTCAGCAGGAAAAAGATGTCTTTAAAACATTTAAAGAAATCAGTCAGTTAGAAATTGTACAGCAGGCAGGAATCCGCCAGAAATTTGTGGATCAGGGACAAAGTTTAAATCTTAATATTCCAGCAGAATTAGCAATTAAAGATGTGAACCGTTTAATGATCGAAGCTTGGCAGCAAGGAGTTAAAAGTTTATACTACCAAAGAAGCCAGAGTGTTTCTAAAGAATTAGTAACAAGTCTTGTTTCCTGCAGCAGTTGCGAATCATAAAAAAACAAAGCCGAATCTAAAATAAGATTCGGCTTTTTTATTGTTTGCTGATAGTTTCACGCAGATTTTCAAAGATTTGGGCAGATTTAATAGATTTTTTATTTCTGTACTGTTTGTCATGTCGACAGAGGAGACATCTCTGCTAGATTTAGAACGCTAAAAAAGGCATTTTACTTTGTATTAATAAACCTAGCAGGCTATGTGTAAAACCGTTCTTTTTTAATTCTTTACAAACAAATCAAAATACTAGGTCTCTATGTGTTTAAAAAAAAACTAAACCATAAACTTCAACAACTCAAATTTCCTGAGTTTAATGTAAGTCAAGAAATTGGCGATTCTTTTTTAGTGTTATTTTAATTTAATTATCATAATATATTAATTTAGTGCCAGAAATTATAATCCCAAACAAATAAATACCCGCAGTAAATAATGGAAAATATCACAGTAATTATAATGTTACTCTTTGGCGTAGCTTTTCTTAGCCTTGTTAGTAAAAGATATAATTTCCCGATTCCAATTGTTTTGGTTTTGTGCGGTGTTGTCATTAGTGTTGTTCCAGGACTTCCTGTAATTGCTTTAAGTCCAGAAATAGTATTTATCGTATTTCTTCCACCTCTTTTGTATCATGCCGCGTGGCATACCAGCTGGTCAGACTTTAAGCAATCCATACGTCCGATAACTTTTGCCGCCGTTGGTTTGGTGTTTTTTACTACAGGATTAGTTGCTGTTTTTGCGCATTGGCTTATTAATGATATGTCTTGGCCGTTAGCCTTTTTACTTGGTGCTATTGTTTCGCCTCCCGATGCGGTTTCTGCAACTGCTATTACAAAAGGATTAGGACTAAATCCACGATTAATTGCCATTCTAGAGGGAGAAAGTTTAGTAAACGATGCAAGTGGTCTTGTAGCATACAAATATGCTCTTACTGCGATTACAGCAGGAAATTTTATTTTATGGCAGGCGGGATTAAATTTTGTTTTAATGTCGGTTTTAGGCATAGCCATAGGTTTAGCTGTTGGTTATATCATGTATTATATTCATAAGAGATTTGTTTGTGATGATATTATCGAAGTAACGCTCACATTATTAACACCATTTGCTTCTTATCTACTTGCAGAACATTTTGAAGGTTCGGGAGTTTTGGCTGTCGTAACAACAGGTCTTTTTTTGGCTGCGAGATCGGGAACCATATTTTCTCATGAAAGCCGAATTATGACAAATACAATTTGGGATGTTCTAAACAATATTCTAAACGGTTTGATTTTTATTTTAATCGGACTTCAGTTAAGGCAGATTATCGCAGGCATCAGTAATTACTCTGGAAATTCGTTGTTTATCTGGGGAGCTGTTATCAGCATTGTGGTTATTTTGGTTCGTTTTTTA
The DNA here is from genome assembly GCF_030818825.1 of Flavobacterium sp. SORGH_AS_0622. Lineage (NCBI taxonomy): Bacteria > Pseudomonadati > Bacteroidota > Flavobacteriia > Flavobacteriales > Flavobacteriaceae > Flavobacterium > Flavobacterium sp. SORGH_AS_0622. The sequence goes on along the minus strand of NZ_JAUTAX010000001.1, from coordinate 2,769,358 downwards.
TGGGTTATTCCAGCTGCGATTCTTCCGAGAATAATAAGTAAAAAGATCCGCGAAAAAGAAAAATTTGATTATCGAAATATGATCATTTTCGGATGGTCTGGAATGCGTGGTGTAGTTTCCATGGCAGCTGCTTTGGCACTTCCCTTAATGTTGAATAAAACAGAAGCATTCCCGCTTCGTAATTTGATTATTTACTTGGTTTTTTGCGTAATACTATCCACTTTGGTTATTCAAGGGCTTACACTTCCTTGGCTAATTAAAAAACTAAAAATCGAGCGTTATTCTATTTTGGCAGAAGAATATGAAATCCGAAATAAAATAGTTTCTGAGACAATCGCACATATCGAAGATAATTTTTCTTTACTAGACGATGAATTACTCCATAACATTAAAAGCAAGTATGAAGTAAAATTTAACCGACTCCAAAAGACAGAACTTCCGGCTAATTTTTTCGGAAATGGAAAAGTATTGGGTGGACAAATTTTTAATGAGTTTACCAAAGTTCAGATTGATCTTTTGAACGTTGAACGTAATAAACTCGAAAGTATGCACAAAAAAGGATTAGTAAACGAAGAGATTTTTCGCAAAATTGAAAAAGAACTTGATTTAGAAGAAACCCGTTTGTGGATGGAAATGTATGAGGAAAATTAATTTTTAATTTTTAATTGTGAAATGTGAATTGTGAATTGTGAGTTGTGAGTTGTGAATGAGCTTTATATAAAGAATAATTCTTAATTCATCATCAAGCATTAACTATTACCATCAACTATTAAGCATCAACCATAATAATTCACCATTAACAATTCACCATTCACAATTAAATAACCCCCATCTTCTGCATTAAAAAAGTAGCGCTTTTATTTTTACAGATACCGTTTCTAAGTTTATAATCGAAATGCAGTTCGTTATTTTGGATTTCGACTTCAAAGCATTGATTGGTTAAAATTTCAGGATATTCGTTTGTTGTTAAGCAGACTTCAATGTCATGTGTAGCGATTGCGCCAACGGCTTTTTTAGAAATTATTTTCTTTACGACTTCAATTGTTCCGTTTCTTTTGTCATCCGAATTTGTTCCTCTTAAAATCTCATCTAATAGAACAAAAGCTGGCTGATTTTCAAGAGCATCCATGATCTGTTTTAAACGTTTAATTTCAGCAAAAAAGTAAGATTCGCTGTCTGATAAAGAATCAGATAATCGCATTGAAACTAATACTGGAAGTGGATGTATTTTAGCTTCTGAAGCACAAACAACTGAACCTATTCCGCCAAGCACCATATTAATCCCTAAGCTTCTTAAAAAGGTACTCTTTCCCGACATATTAGAACCAGTCAAAATCACGAAAGAAAGCGGATGAAAATTAGTGTCATTTCCAATTCGTGTAGCAGGATTTAATAACGGATGACTTAGATTTTTAAATTCAATTTTATATTCAGAATTAATTTCAGGGAAAACAAAATCAGAGTTGTTGTAAGCTAAATTAGCAAGACTGTTTAAAGCTTCCATTTCGCCAATTATAGAAATCCAATTATCGATTTCAGAAGCGTAATTTTCTTTCCAATTTAAAAGTGATCTTAAAACGTGAAGGTTGAACAAGAATGTTCCGTTAAAAAGAATCGCAGTAACAAAATTACTGATCGTATCCATTCTTGAAAATAGTTCTGAAAGCTGTTTCAAATGCTGGCTTGCTTTGGCATTTTTATAAACTAGCTGTTCTTGTAAGTGGATTAATTTTTTAGATTGAAAAGATTCTTTTTCGATTTTTTCCAACAATAAACTATACTGTTTGATGATTTTATCAATATTATCTGCCTTTGCTATTTCTCCCTGAATCCTTTTTAATGACCTTCCTAAAACAATTAAATTGGCAATAAAAATGTAAGTCAGGTATGAAAGTAAAATAGTTTTTGAAGTGATAAAATAGGCTGCTAAAACTCCAAAGAATAATGTTGGAAGAATAATGGAAAGCGCAACTAAAACTTTAGGTAAAGTATTATTTTTAAAAGAAATCCAATGTTTTATAGCTTCAAAAGATGCTTTAGAATCTTCACTAATAATTGCTAAAGCCTGAAACTCTTGTCTCCAGTCTACTTTGTTTTTTAGTTCGTTAACAGCTTCTTGGTTTTGTAAAATTGCAGTTTCAGGAAGAGTATGCAGTAATAGATCGGCAAGTGTTTTTTTTCCGATATATGATGCCGTTCTGTTTAGATTTTGAAACAAAGAATGTTCTCCAAAAATATCTAAATCATACGCATACGGATGATGAAAATCGATAAATTCAGCACCATTTTCAAAAGGTGTTTTTTCTCTTTGTAAAAAAGAAATTTCGTTTTGATTGATTTTAAGCAGTGTTTCTGCGAATAGTTTTTGAAAAGACAAACGAGAATGTATTCTCATTAAAATGATAAAACCAGCAAAAGACAGAACAGCTAAAATCACATAAAGTATTTCGTTTGTTTTGATGTAGTAAAACATAAAAAACAATAAAAGAAAAATACTCAATAACCTCAAAAGGCTTATGCTGTTATATTTTTTGTTGGTTTTATTATATAGTTCTGAATACGTGCTAACTTTGTCCTGATATGCTTTCATTAGAATAATTTACTGAAATACAAATATAGCTTTTAAGTGACAAAATCATCAGATATTAGAATTAATCTTCGTGCATAACTAATACAGGAATTGGTACTTCTTTTGATATTTTTTTACTAAAACTTGAATCGAAAAGACTTTCAAAGAAAGATCTTTTATGTGTGATAGTGGTTAAGATATCAATGTCTTTGTAAAGAATAAAATCTATAATTGTTTCTTTAACCTCATCACTTGGCAATACTAAAAATTCAACATTGTCATTGGCAAATTCGTTTTCCCATTCTTTTATAGTTGTATCTGCCACGTCTGAATTGGAAGTTTTTACATATAAACTTTTCACTTTAGCATCTGTTTTCTTCGCTATTTTCAAGATTTTTTTAAGTTCTTTTTTATCTTTTTCACGGTAGCGAGTGGTAAAACCAATAGTTTTTATTTTCTTGAATTTTGCCTCAACTGGAACGCACAATACAGGAACCTCAACTCCCGAAATTACTGATTCGGTATTAGATCCAGTAAAGAATTTAGTCCAATCAGAAACGCTGTTTGTTCCCATTATTACAAAATCTACGTTGTCTTCTTTAACCGCATTTTTAAGGTTGTATATAAGATCGCCGTCCATTAAACGGTGTCTGATCACAATATCATCTAATTTACGTTCGGCAGCGATAGCTCTTAATTTTGGAATTTCATCTTTGAACATTTCAAATTTGGCTAACTCGATCGAACTATATATAGAAGCGTAATTCTCTGGAAAAAATTGGCTGTCGTAAACTGGAATCTCAAATGTATGAAGCAAGATTAATTCGGCTTTTACAATTTTAGCAAATTCTAAAGCATGGACAAATGCATTTGTTGCAGCATCAGAGAAATCGGTAGGGAATAGTATCTTTTTCATTTTATTAGGATTATGGTTTATCTCTCAAATTTACTCATTCTAGCAGTAAAACAACCTGATAATTATCAGTATTTTAACACTTAATGATTTGTTAATAATTCTTAATTTGGTGATTTGAGGCTGAATTAGAAATTAAGATACATTCTGCCTTTTTTTATACCTTTGCAGCATGATAAATCAAGATTCTATAGTTGCTTTGGCTACACCTTCTGGAGCTGGGGCTATCGCCATAATTCGAATTTCGGGAGCTGAGGCTATTACGATAGGTAATTCAGTTTTTAAATCAATTAAAAATAAAGATTTAACCAAACAAAAAACACATACACTGCATTTAGGACATATTGTAGACGGAAGTAAAACGCTAGATGAAGTTTTAGTTTCGGTATTTAAAGGTCCGAATTCCTATACAGGAGAAGATACAATTGAGATTTCTTGTCACGGCTCAACTTATATTCAACAGCAGATTATTCAGTTATTACTTCGAAATGGCTGTAGAATGGCCGATGCAGGGGAGTTTACACTTCGTGCTTTTTTAAACGGAAAACTAGATTTGTCACAAGCAGAAGCAGTTGCCGATTTAATTTCTTCTGATAATGAAGCTTCTCACCAAATTGCCATGCAGCAAATGCGCGGGGGATTTAGTAATGAAATTGCAAAACTTCGTGAAGAACTTTTGAATTTTGCTTCCTTAATTGAATTAGAATTAGACTTCGCTGAAGAAGATGTGGAGTTTGCTGATAGAACACAGTTTCATGAACTATTAAACCGAATTGAATTTGTTTTAAAACGCTTAATTGATTCATTTGCAGTTGGGAACGTAATTAAAAACGGAATTCCAGTTGCTATTGTCGGCGAGCCGAATGTTGGAAAATCGACTTTATTGAATGCTTTACTGAATGAAGAAAGAGCGATTGTTTCGGACATTGCAGGAACAACTCGTGACACAATTGAAGATGAATTGGTAATTGGCGGTATCGGATTTAGATTTATTGATACTGCTGGAATACGCGATACAAAAGATGTTGTAGAAAGCATCGGAATCAAAAAAACTTTCGAGAAAATAGAGCAGGCTCAGGTGGTAATTTATTTGTTTGATGGATTAAAATTCCAAACTTCAAGTTCTGATTTTGTTTCAGAAATTGAACAAATCAAGAATAAATATCCATTAAAACCTTTGCTTATTGTAGTTAATAAAAAAGATATTTTATCTGAAGAAGAAGTTCAAAACATTACAACTAAACTTGAAAATCTAAATGCAAAACTTCTTTTAATTTCAGCTAAAGAAAAAATTGGGGTAGAGGATTTAAAGAATGAATTACTTTCTTTTGTAAATACAGGCGCGCTTCGAAATAACGAAACAATTGTTACTAATACAAGGCATTATGATTCGTTATTAAAAGCGTTAGATGAGATTCAAAAAGTAAAATTCGGATTAGAATCTGGTCTTTCAAGCGATCTTATGGCGCTTGATATTCGTGAAGCTTTATATCAATTCGGGCTGATTACAGGTCAAGTTTCAAATGATGAATTACTGGGGAATATCTTTGCTAACTTTTGCATCGGTAAGTAGAAGGTACAAAGAAATACAAAGTTTAACATTTGACAATAAATTTTTAAGAATAAAAAAAGCCAGAGAATCTAAATTTTCTGGCTTTTTCATAATTTTAATTGTGTATTAATTTTTTGTATTCAAAAATTGATATTTGTGGTGAGTTCATCAATGCTCTTTCTAATAAATCCTTCTTTATCAGCATTCATTTGGGCTACTAATTCTTTTCTACTCTCGGGTATTTCGGTATACTTTTCCGCCCATAAATTAATTTCAACAATTATGGGAATTAAATCTATTCCTTTCTGTGTTAACTGATATAATACTTTGGCTTTACTCTCTGGATGTTCCAATTTTTGGATAATTCCATTTTCCTCTAATGAAAGAAGGCGGGCTGCTAAAATATTAGTTGCTATCTTCTCGTCAGATTTTGCCAATTCGCCATAGGTGCATTTTTTGTGCAGCATTAAATCCCTTACAATGAGCAGTGACCACTTGTCGCCAAAGGCTTCAAGCGAATAACTTACAGGACAGTCTGATCTTTTTTTTGGAGTTTTCATAAAATAAATTTAAATTCACTTGCATTTCGCAAGTAAATGTTTTTATATTTGCACTTTCATTTTGCAAGCAAATATACAAATAATAATATTTATAATAAAAATTATGGAATTAAACGGAAAGACGATATTAATCACTGGCGGCTCTGCTGGCATCGGATTAGAAGCTGCAAAGCAATTTATTGAGCAGGGAGCAAAAGTTATTATTACGGGAAGAGATCAGGTAAAATTAGCGCTTGCCAAAAAAAAATATCCTTCTTTAATCACTATCAACAGCGATGCATCAAGTCAGGAAGCTGCTTTGAGTTTGTACAATCAAATCAGTGAACTTGGAGGTATTGACATACTTTATAATAATGCTGGAATCATGAATGGGCAGGATAATTTAGGTCTAAGCAGTTCTAAACATTTTGAGAAAGCCTCTATGGAAATTAATACCAATTATTTAGGCGTTATTTTATTAAATGATCTTTTTATGGACATGTTGAAATCGAGAAAGGAAGCGGCAATTATTAATACAAGTTCTATTTTAAGTTACACGCCCTCTAATCTTGTTCCTACTTATTCAGCATCCAAAGCTGCAGTACGTTTCTATACAGAAGCGCTGCGAGATCATTTACAGATAATAGGAAGCCGATTAAAAGTATTCGAATTACTGCCGCCACTGGTAAAAACAAATTTGTCTGAAAATATGGAAGGCAAATCTATAACACCAGATGTGTTGATTGATGCTTTAATAAAAGCAATAAAAAACGATACTTATACCATACGTGTGGGAGATACGAAAGCAATTTATTGGTTGAACCGATTTTTGCCGAAAGCTGCCTATAAATTATTGAACCATAAGGGTGTTGTGGCTAAACTTCGTTCTTGATTTAATCAAAAAATATTTTGCTGTATAAATAATGAACAACGTTCATTTTATTTTATATCTTTGCCTCAAATCATAATTTTGCTGAGCAATAGAAATAGGATGAGTACAGTAGATAGAAAAGCACGAGAAAAAGAAGCGTTAAGAGCATTGATATTAAAAGGTGCTAAAAAGCTTTTCGTTGAAAAAGGAATTGAACAGACAACCATTAGAAACATAGCAGAAGAGATTGATTATAGTGTAGGGACGGTTTATGTTTATTTTAAGGATAAAAATGCTATTCTGCACGATTTGCATTCAATTGGTTTTCAGGAATTAGGTAGTTATTTTCAGGACTTAATTACAATCGAAGATCCAAAAGAGCGATTAAAAAAAATGGGATTTACCTATATAAAATTTGCCCTTGAAAACTCTGAAATGTATGATTTGATGTTTAATTTAAAGGCACCAATGGAATTTCTTGAAAGTTCTGATAATGAGAATTGGGATGAAGGTGCCGTTACGTTTAATTACGTAAAAAAAACTATCGAAGAATGCATTGATCAGGGTCATTTTAAAGATCATGAGGTAGAGGGTTTGTCTTTTATGGTTTGGAGCTTAGTCCATGGTATGTGCTGTCTTGAAATCAGACAGAGAACAAAAGGAGTGAAATTTACCAACCCAGATACCATTTTATATGATGGATATAATGAATTTTTAAAAATAATAGAAAAGCTTTAAATTTTTTTTTGCTCAAAAAAATGAACAACGTTCAAATTATAAACAATGTATAATAAATGAAAATAAAATTAACTTTTGCAATACTCTTTCTGGGATTTTTAGGGTATTCACAGAACAAGCTCGACAGTTATATAGAGACTGGTCTTAAGAACAACGAAGTTATTAAGCAGCATAATTTTGACATCAACAAAAGTATGTACGCTCTGAAAGAAGCACATTCTTTATTTTATCCTACTGTTTCCTTAAACGGGACTTACACGAAAGCGGAGGGGGGAAGAACAATTGATATACCAATAGGCGATATGCTTAATCCAGTTTACAATACATTAAACCAGATAACCAACTCGAACGCTTTTCCAGCTTTAGAAAATCAGTCTGTTTTAATTAATCCTGATAATTTTTATGATGCTAAGATTCATACAACAATGCCGTTGCTGAATTTTGAAATTATTTATAATAAGAGAATTAAGAGCCAGCAGACTTCACTGCAAAAAATAGAACTCGCCATATATCAAAGAGAGTTAGTAAAGGAAATAAAAATTGCTTATTACAAATACCTGCAGTCTGTCGAGGGAATCAAAATTTATGAGGATGCCCTGGCCTTGGTAAAGGAAAATCAAAGGGTAAACCAGTCTTTATACAAAAATGAGAAAATAAACAGAACTGCAGTTTTACGAAGCGATAATGAGGTAATTAGAATACAAGCCAATTTAGAAACTGCCAAGCAGACCAGTAATAATGCCAAGTCGTATTTTAACTTTTTACTGAATCAAAAACTCGATACAGCGATTGAAGCAGAAGAAAATGATGCTCCACCAATTGATGCCAATGAGGAAAATACCCAAAATAGAGAAGAACTTCAAAAGCTTAATCAGGTAAAAGAAATAAATGAAAATGTAAGCAGACTTACCAGCTCGTTTTGGCTGCCAAAACTAAATGGTTTTGCTGACTTCGGTATTCAAGATTTTGATTTTGAAGTAAACAAACAATCCAGATATTATTTCGCTGGTGCAGCTATAGAGTGGACTATTTTTTCGGGCAATAAAAATAAATACAGGCTCAAACAAGTCGAAGAAGAAAGTAAAAAAATAAGTTCTCAAACTGATAATGTAAAACAGCAGTTACTGCTTCAGTTTCAGGTTTCACAGCATAATTTAAAGTCAGCTTTGGAACAGTTCTACGCCGATAAAAATCAAAAAGTAGCTGCTAAAAAATACAATGAGGATATTACCAAATTATACAAGCAGGGGCAGGCGATTTATATTGAACTTCTTGATGCTCAAAACCAATGGGTGAACGCGCAGCTGAATACCAATATATCGCTTTATAATTCGTGGATTGCTTTTGCAGAATTAGAAAGAGCTAATGCAACCTTTACTTTTAATTAATAAACTTAAAATCATGAAATCAAGAATTAATTTAACCGTTCCTCTTTCAGGCTCGGTTTACAAATATCTAAAAAACAGTTTTATACCACACAGTAAAAAAATACTGATAGTACTTTTTGCTTTACCTTTTTTTTATGCCTGTAAAGAGGAAAAAAAGGAAAATTCACCATTTGAAAGTGCTGATATTATTCCCGTTAAAACGGCTTCTGTCCAATCATTGGCACTTAACAGTAATATCAGTGCATCTGGTTTGGTGACAACCGAAAACCAAGCCAATTACGGATTTAAAATTGGAGGAATAATAAATCGTATCTATGTGGAAGAAGGTCAGTTTTTTAAGAAAGGTCAGCTTCTAGCATCCTTAGACGAAACAGAAATCAATGCAGGTTTGAATCAGACCGATCTGAACGTAAAAAAATATGAACGCGACTATAAACGAGCGAGTAATCTTTATAAAGATAGTGTATATACTTTAGAGCAGCTTGAAAACACAAAAACGGGGCTTGATATTGCCAGAAAGCAGAAAGATGCAGTTGCTTTTAATGCACGTTATTCTAAAATATATGCTGCTGCCGATGGTTTTGTATCTAAAAAAATAGCAAATGAGGGAGAAGTAGTTGGTCCGGGATCTCCAATTCTGGCTATAAATGAAACAAGCCAGAATAATAATTATGTGCTAAAAGTGGGATTAACAGATAAAGAATGGGCAGTTGTGAAAGCAGGGCAGAAAGCTGTTGTTACTCTTGATGGATATCCTGACGAACGTTTTGATGCCTTTGTTTTTAGAAAATCACAGGCGGCAGATGCAGCATTAGGTTCTTTTCAGGCAGAATTGAAGCTGAGCCTTAAAAAAAGCAAGGCAGCTGTGGGAATGTTTGGTAAGGCAGAAATAAAAGCAGAGCATTCTGAGGATTTTGTCATCATTCCTTACAATTCACTAATAGAGGCTGATGGAAACAAAGCTTTTGTTTTTATTGTTGAAAACAATAAAGTAAAACGCCAGCCGGTTACTATCCATAAATTCGAGAACAATAAGGTATTTATTAAAGATGGGCTTCAGAAAACAGATCAGATTGTGATCTCTAACAGTGCGTATCTTAATGAACAGTCAACCATCAAGATCATTAAATAAGCGCTATCATGAAAATAACAAACTTTGCTGTTAAAAATTATCAGTTTACATTGATTATATTTTTACTGGTTGCCGTAGTAGGCTGTCTGACATTATTTACAATGCCCAGAGCAGAAGATCCTTCAACACATCCTCCTCAGTATCTTATTACGGTAATCTATCCCGGCACCAGCCCTAAAGATATGGAGGAACAAGTCGTAAAACCGATCGAGAATAAAATTTACGGACTGGAAAACATAGAAAAAATCTTAACTACGGTAGAGGACGGAGTAGCCGCTTTTCAGGTGAAATTTAAATATGGAGTAGATGTGGATAACAAGTATCAAGAAATCTCAACAGAAATGAATGCCCTTAAAAGTAGTGAGCTTCCTAAAGATATTTATCAGATTAAAACCGAAAAAATAGCGTCTTCAGATGTGAAAATCCTTCAAGTTGCTTTGGTTTCAGAAAATGCATCAGATAAAAAACTTCGAGATGAGGCGGATAGGCTTAAGTCTAAAATTGAGAAAATAACCAACCTTAAAGATGTAAAATATTCGGGAATTCCAGAGCAGGAAATTCGTATAGATTTGCAAATGGAAAAACTGGCTCAGCTTAAAATTCCATTAAATGCAGTGATGGGAAGTCTGCAGAGCGAAGCAGCCGATATTCCTGGAGGAAGCATTGATCTGGATAGTAAAATATTTAATGTCAAAACCAGCGGCAAATTTAAAAATGCTGATGATGTAGCCAATACGGTAATTTACAATGCAAATGGAAAAATAATTTATATGAAGGATGTAGCCCAAGTAGGTTACAAGTCGCAGGTTGTAGACCATATTACCCGCATCAATGGTCATAGATGTGTACTGGTAACTGCGGGAATGAAAGACAATGTAAACATTACCGATGTACAGAAAGAATTTCTCCCAATTATAGATGAGTTCTCTCAAGATTTACCTCCAAACATAAAACTGGTAAAAAGCTTCGATCAGGCTAATATGGTATCGCAGCGTTTAGGACATTTGGGATTCGATTTTACACTTGCTATTGTTTTAGTAATCATTACTTTACTTCCGTTAGGGCTAAGAGCTTCAGGAATCGTTATGATCTCCATTCCTTTATCACTCGCCTTGGGTTTGATTGCAATGAATGCATTTGGTTTTTCTTTAAATCAGCTGAGTATTGTCGGTCTTGTAGTGGCTTTGGGGTTACTAGTTGATGACAGTATTGTGGTAGTCGAAAATATAGAACGATGGCTCAGGGAAGGACACTCTAAAATGGATGCAGTCTTAAAGGGGACACAACAAATAGGAATTGCAGTTGTGGGCTGCACCGCAACGCTTATTATTGCTTTTTTACCGCTGGCTTTTCTGCCAGATGTTTCGGGAGAGTTTATTAGAAGCCTTCCAATGGCGGTTATCACCAGTGTATTAGCCTCTATGATTGTAGCGCTGACTTTAGTGCCATTTTTAGGTAGCCGATTTTTAAAAACGCATGATCATGCAGGCGGTAATATTTTTCTCCAGTATCTGCAGAAATTCCTAACCAGGTCTTATCGTGATATCATGCCTAAAGCATTAAAATATCCACGAACTACTATTGCCATTTCTATAATTTTGAGTATTACTGCTTTTGGCCTTTTTAAAGTGACGGGTTTTAAGTTGTTTCCAACTTCAGAGAAGCCAATGTTTCTTGTAAATATCAAACTGCCGCTTCAAGCCAATATTTTAGAGAGTGACCGCGTTACCAAAATTGTAGAAGCGGAGTTGAAAAACCACAAGGAAATTGTGTATTATACCTCCAATGTGGGTAAGGGGAATCCCCAGATTTACTATAATGTACATCCTCAGGACAGAAAACCAGACTTTGCCCAGATTTTTGTCCAAATGGAAGATGAAGCAAAACCATCAGAGAAAACGGCTTTGATTGAAGAATTGCGAACTAAATTTAAAACGATGCCTTATGCTAAGGTTGAAGTAAAAGATTTTGAGCAGGGAACACCATTAGAAGCCAATATTGTGGTGAGGCTCTTTGGTGAAGACCAAGAAGTTTTACGGAGACTTTCCTCTGAGGTAGAAACTATCTTAAGAAATCAGGAAGGAACCGTATACATCAACAACGAGTTGAATACTTACAAAACGGACGTTAAAATAAAAATTAATAAAGAAAAAGCTAGAACATTGGGTGTCCTGACCAGTGAAGTAGATAAAGTAATCCGCCTTTCAGTAGCAGGACTGACCGTCGGGGATTATATTGATGACAGGGGAGATGCTAGAAATGTAACGCTGACATTGCCAAGAGATAAATTCTCGAACCTTGATGCTTTGAAAAATCTCTATGTCAATAATCTGCAGGGAACTCCTATAGCACTTAACCAGATTGCTGAAATTTCTTTTGAAACTTCGCCAACTGCAATTAATCATTTTAATAAATCCCGTTTTTCAAAAGTAACTGCTTTATCCGCTAAAGGTTATTACGCGAATGATTTATTGACTCATATTATTCCTAAACTGGATGAGTTGAAAATGCCAAAAGGATATTATTATAAATTATCAGGTGAAAAAGAATCGGAAGGTGATGCGCTTGGAGGAAACTTCCTGGCGGTAATTATTTTAAGCACCTTTTTATTTATTGCCGTATTACTGCTTCAGTTTAAAACCTTTAAAGGAATCATTATTGTACTTTCCATTATACCATTAGGAATTTTAGGAGGTGTTGTGCTGCTGCTCATAAATGGAAGTCCAATGTCGCTGGTTGCAATTATCGGCTTTATCGGTCTTTCGGGAATACAGGTGAAAAATTCATTACTGCTGGTTGATTTTACCAATCAGTTAAGGCAGGAAGGGCATTCAATAGATGAAGCCATCTCTATCGCGGGAGAAACCCGTTTTCTGCCAGTGGTGTTAACATCTATTACAGCAATCTGTGGTTTAATTCCCATAGCTCTGAATTCAAATCCTTTAATTGCGCCGCTTGCAATTGTTTTAATTGGAGGACTAATCAGTTCGACAATATTATCAAGGATTGTTACGCCTGTTATGTACAAATTAATTCCGCCAAGTATTGAAAACAAGTAATTATAGATTATTAGTAAAGTGCTAATATATAATCAGCTTTCATCATCAAATCAAAGCCTGCAGATATTCATTTGCAGGCTTTTGATTATAAAGAATTATACTTCCTTTTTTTATAAGATCTTTGAGGAATATCGTTGCAATTGATTTGTTACTGAATAGTTGGGGAATATAAACTGTAATTATGAAGTAAATGTTGTTTACGATATCTGTAAAAGAATAAACGAAATCAGCAGGTTTTAGCGAAGAGATTACTCTCTTGCTTTTGAATATTTATAGTTATCACTTTTTCAAATCGGCCGTGATGGCTTACTGAGACATCCTGAAACCTATTTTCTAAAGAAACAAAATAAGGAATATTATTTCTGTCTTTAAAAATTGATTTCTTTTCAATCTCTATCACACGGTTGAGGTTATCTAAAACGCAGGCTGCAATAGTATGAATGTAGTCTTTCGAAAGAAATGTTTTAGTGTAGTATGTATTTTCGGAACAAATAACTTTTCCACTTATAAAATCATGATTTTGTGACTCTATAAAGCATTCAAGTTTTTTAGGAATATATTCCCTTATTTTGGTTTTGCGATTATAGACTTTATAGGCAGCTTCTTTCATGCTCCAAAGTATCCAAACCATGCTTTCCGGATCTAAAGAGTTTGCAATTAGCAACTGTTCTTCGGGAGTAAATAGTTTTTCTATGTAACCCTTGCGTTGCCAATTGCTTTCCTTGCGAGATTGCTGGATATCTATGACATCATTGCCAATCATTTTTCAGCCAGTTTGGTTTCTATAATTTCTACCGCAGTTTTAACATCAAGCATTCGCTCCATATCGGTGTTATCAATTACAACATCAAAAGCTTCTTCAATATCAAGAACGATGTCAACCAGATTAGCCGAATTGATACTCAAATCATTAATGAAGTCAGTATTTTCAGTTAGGTTATCGTATGCTTCTGTATTTGTGGTATAAGGCTTTATAATTTGTTTTAGTTTGGCGATAAGTTCTTCTTTGTTCATATATCTATTTTTGAAATTTTTTTAAAATTATACAAGCATTTACATCGCCAAAACCAAAACTTGCTTTGGCAATTATTTTAGGATTTATAGTAATTGTTTTTGAAGGCACTTTTGAGGAATCAATAAGCGCCGTAATTTCCGGATGAAGATCTTCGCAATTGGTATTTCCAAAAACAAAACCTTCATGAAGCTGCAATACTGTGGCGACACTTTCGATACTTCCGGCTGCGCTTAGACAATGTCCGGTCATGCTTTTTAAGGAATTGATATACGGAAAGTTAGTGCCCTTTCTGTTTAGTGCTTTTGTCCAGTTTTCAATTTCAAAACTGTCCTTTGTAGTGGCGGTTAGATGTCCGTTTATAGCGTCAATAGCATCAGCAGAGATACCGGAATTTTCAATTGCAGTTGTAATACATCGCTGTACTGCTGTGCCGTTGGGAGCTGTCATACTTCCGTTACCGCGCTGTCCTCCTGAGTTTACACTTCCGCCTAATATTTCGGCATAAATAGTTGCTCCGCGTTTTAAAGCAGTTTCTAAATCTTCTATTACTAATGCGCCGGCACCGCTTCCAGGCACAAATCCTGCAGCCGTGGCACTCATAGGACGTGAACCTTGTTCTGGATTATCATTATATTTTGAACTGCAGACACGTAAGGCATCAAAACCCGCCCAAATATAAGGACCACTGTCGCCTGTACTTCCCGCCAGTATGCGTTTTGCCAGTCCGGATTGTATTCGATCATAGGCCATCATTATAGCCTCTGTACCAGTTGCGCAGGCAGATGAGTTGGTGGTAACCTGATTTCCGAGTCCTAACTTTCCACCCAAATAGGCACTTATGCCGCTGTTCATGGTTTGTGCTACAACAGTGCTGCCTAACCTTCGCACCTGTAATTCGTCTATTTTATAAATGCTTTCGCGGAATTTATCGATACCAGATGTTCCAGAGCCAAAAATAGTACCGCTGTCCCAATCGGGTTCTTCATTAACTTCTATTGATAATCCCGCATTTTCCCAGGCTTCCATACCTGCAATTACACCATATAAAATGCCCGTGCTGTTAAAACCGCGAAGTTCCAGTTCTGTAAAATATTGTGATTTAAGTTTTTCAGATATTTGAGGCTGACCAGCAATCTGACAAGAGAACTGCAATTCCTGTAGTTGTGCATCATGCCGAATTCCAGATATTCCGTTTTTTATGGAATGACTAAACGCTTCAATTCCAACTCCGTTGGGAGCTGCAACGCCTAATCCTGTTATCACAACTCGCTTCTTCATAATTTATTAGTAATCATACCAGCCAAAATACCTTTACAGACTTCTTGTCCGGCTTCGTTTTTCATAATGACATCACACTTCAGTTTTCCAAATCTGAAAAATGATTTTTGAGAAGTTACCGTTACTTTCTCATTTGGATATACGGGCTTTAAAAACTGCATATCGGCAGAGGTAAAAGCAATTACTGTATCTTTATTAAAACTATCACCGAGCAGGTAAATGCCAAGGCAAACCATACCAATCTGCGCCATGGTTTCTGTCAGGATTACACCTGGAGTTACAGGGTTATCTTTAAAATGACCTTTGTAAAAATCAAGGTTTTCATTAAAAGTATACGTTCCGGTAATGCTATTTTCATCAACATGAAGCAGTTCGTCAACAAACAAAAAAGGTTTGCTGTAAGGTAACTGCGCTATAATATCTTGTGCTTTCATTATTTATGTTCTAATTACCATTGCAATAAAACCCTTTGTGCTGAAAATCCCGGACCAAAACTAAGCATCAAACCTTTTTCTCCTGATTTTGGATTTCCGTCCATAATTCGTTCTAAAACATATAATACAGTTGCGCTTGACATATTGCCGTATTGTTTGAGAACTTCTTTGGTATCATCTATGTTTTTTCCTAATCCGGAAAAAAGCGATTCTACCGTATTGACTATTTTTTTGCCACCAGGATGAAATATCATGTGGTCAATGTCTTTAATTTCTAAATTATTTTTCTCCAAAAACGGGTGAATAATAGCACCAAAATGCGATGCAATCGTGTCGGGAACTTCAATATCTAGAACCATTTGTAAGCCTGTATTTGTCAGTTTAAATCCCATCATGTGTTCTGCTTCATAAAAATGATACATTTCTTCGCTCAAAATTTCCGGGCCGTAATCTTCTTCATAAGAAGAAAGTAAACAACAGGCAGCTCCATCTCCAAAAATAGCCGCGCTTACAATATTCGGCATCGAAAAATCATCAAGCTGAAATGTTGCTGTTGGTGATTCTACAGCTATAACTGCTGCACGTTTTCCGGGATTAGCTTTCAGAAAGTTTTTGGCGTAAATAATACCGGATATTCCGGCAGCACAACCCATTTCTGTAACAGGAAGACGGATAATATCCTGTCTCAAATTCATTTTATTGATGAGGTAAGCATCCAATGAGGGAATCATAATTCCAGTACAGCTTACTGTGATAATGTAATCAAGCGTCTGCGGATCCCAATTTGCTTTTTCGAGCGCATTCTGCAGCACCTGCTCGCCTAAAATTATAACTTCACGAGTATAAATGTCATTTTTTTCTTCAAATGATGTTGCAGTAAAAACTTCAGCTGGATCCATTATAGAATAACGTTTGTCAACGGCTGCACCTTCAAATATCTTTTTTACTTTTTTTATAAAACGTTCGTCTTGTCCGTGAAGCCAGCCCTCCAGCATTGGAATTATATCGGCCGTTTCACGTGAATATTGTGGCAGCTGCTTGGCAGCAGTAACTATTTTTACACTCATTTTTTCGTAATTATCCACTGGTAGCGGAAAGCCCATTTCCAGTTTATGGTATAGTTTTTTAAATTTGTTTTTTTAGAAAATTCTTCCAGTTCTTTCTTTCTAAATCCTCTTAAAATTGATACCAGTCCATCTTCGCGCGACATTCTGTTCAGATTAAAAATAAAACAGATCAGTTCAAAAAGACGGTATGCTGTTTTACTTCGATGCAGGTCATTGATAATGATTCCAGCTTCGGCATTCTTATTAAAGATAGTAATTATATTTAATATTTCCTCATTTGAAAAGTGGTGCAGGGTAAGGGTGCATAGAACAATATCATACTTAAAAGCTTTAAAATCTTCACTAAAAATATCCATGCATTTATAGTCAATATTTTGATATTCTGTAGATAATGTTTTGGCATAATTTACAGTAAATTCATTAGCATCTACTCCGATAAGTTGTAAATTAAGCTTGTTTTTTTGACCGAATTTTGCCAGCATTCGCAGCATATCACCATTTCCACAGCCAATATCAGCTATCGTAATTGTTTTAGTTTTGTCGAGCTTTTTTACTAATGTTTTTACGCCGTGAAGTGTAACTTTATTCCCGCCGAGCAATTGATTAATGTTTGCAATTTGATCAAGTGCCGCCCTTAATTCTTCTCCCTGAAGAGAAAAATCATCCATTATTTCGGTTTCCTGAGTTCTGTATTTGGTATTTATGGACATTTAATTAATTGCTATAGGTTTTCCGTGTGTTTGTTTAATTATTCCTTTCAAAAGAGCGGGAAATGATGCTGAAATTGTAATGAACAAATTGGTAATCGTTTTATAGGTTAAGATGCGGGCCAGGATTCTTCCCATAAATAATCTTTTTCCAAAGTGTTTCTTCCATTCTTTGGTGTATTTTTTTTCTAATTCTTCGCGGGAAAGTGATTCATTCGAAAAATATTCTACAACCAATTCTGATGCTATTTTTGCGCTGTGAATTGCCATCGCCATTCCGTTGCCGCACAGCGGATGAATAAGTCCTGCCGTATCGCCAATCATGATAATATGATTTTCTACAGCCTTTTTTTTCTCAAAAGAAATCTGGCTTATGGTAAGCGGTTTATCAAAAACAAGTTTGCTGTTTTCAAAAATAAATTTTAGATGTTTGTTTTTATAAAGTACATGCTGCTGGTAATCCTCAATATTTTTATATTGTTTAAAAGTAGCGTAATCTGCCAGATAACAAATGTTTATGAGATTGTTTTCTACTTTAGAAACGCCGCAATAACCGCCTTTAAAGTTGTGTAACGCTACAAGATCATTATCAAGATTGCCCGAATAATGTGCTTTTACAGCCAGCCACGGTGATTTTTTATGAAAGAAGTTCCGATCTAAAACCTGATCTACATTGGAGCGTTTGCCAAAAGCGCCCAAAACAATTTTAGCCGTTAATATTTGATTTGAAGTAGTAACGGTAAACATATCATTACTAAAAGAAACATCAGTAACATTTTCTTTAAAGATAGTGCAGTGGCTGGCTAATGCTTTATGATATAGGAAATCGTCAAGTGCATATCTGCTTATTCCAAATCCTCCTAACGGAAGTTCTGCTTTTGCTGTTTTGCCGTTATTAGCAGTAAATTCAAATTTAGAGATTTCTGTAGGATGAAGTTCTGAAACATCGGCGCCAAGCCAAACCAGATAAGGTAAAATCTCATTTGAAATATATTCGCCACAAACCTTATGTCTGGGATAACTTGATTTTTCAAGCAGTGTTATTTTCAAATTCTTTTGTGATAGATGTATAGCCGCTGTTAAACCAGCTAGTCCGCCGCCAATAATTAATACATCAGAATTTGTTTTCATAATTACCAATTTAGGCATTAAATATGAAACAACATAACCTTTATTAGATATATTTTTGCAGTCTAACTACATCCAAAGATTTCATTTCTGTAATAAGTTTATGAGACAAAAGGGGGCAATAATGAAATATTTTAACAAAACTAAAAATCATATGTTTTTTATTATTCATATTCAAACACTCAAAGATGATACAGCATTAAACTGTAATACTAAATTGTAACTCTTTATTAGATTAATCTCGTAAAAAGTGTTTATTTTCCTGCTTTTTTGCAATGATTTTAGGTATTTTATATCAATTGGTTTCAGATATTGCAGTTTTGTTTATTAAAAATATATATTTGCTACAATAAAAGCAGAAAAGAAATTAATCCACAGCAGCAACATATTAAAATTGACGAGGAATACTATAAGGAACTTTTTTATTCCTTATATCCAAGACTTGTAAGCTATAGTTTCAAATATTTGAAAGATAAATTTGAAGCAGAGGAAGTAGTTGAAAATGTCATGCTGCAATTATGGGAGGACCGTTTGAAATTTGAAAAAGTGGATGATGTGAAATCGTATATCTACAAAATGGTCAAAAGCGGTTCTCTAGGAGTCTTAAAAGAACAGCAAAAAAAGGTTAAGCTTGAGGATGAAGCTTCTGATAATGCGCTTGAATTTGATTTTAATATTCTCGAAGAGGAAGTTTATGCTGTCCTGATCACTGCCTTAGATTCTCTACCTGAAAAATGTAAAGAAGTTTTTGAACTTTCGTGCTTAGAAGGAATGAAATACAAAGATATTGCACTCCAGCTTAATATTTCTATAAACACTGTCAAATCACAACGTTCACGTGCTATTGAATTGTTAAAGACAAAACTTACAAATTACCCAGAATTACTGTTTTTTTTATTTTTTTTGAAAATTTAACTTAAATCTTTCCACCCTTTTTTAGTGTTTGGTACTCTTAGTTATATAACATTTACTTAAAGTGTTAATAATAGATACTTAATATTAAAAATATGTCTTTAGAAAAAAAAGAATTTCTAATCGCTGATCTTATAAGAAAAGAGCTTTCTGAGGGCGGTTTATCTACGGCAGAAAATGCTGTACTGCAGCAATGGCTTTCGGTGCCGGAAAATCAGCAGTATTATCAAAAGCTGATTCGCTTTGAAACCTTAAAATCCAAAGAGGCATTTTACAACAGTATTGATACAGATGCCGCTTTTGCAAGAGTCAGAGAAAAGATCAGGCAGGATCATACACCTGTAATTTCATTTTTCAACTACAGACAGTTTCTACAATACGCAGCAGTTTTTGTAGTCCTGCTTGGACTTGCTGCTGTATTTATTTTTAGAAATAGTGAAATCAATCCAAAAAATGAAGTAGTAGTTCGAAGCATTGCTCCAGTATACCATAACCCAACTTTGGTTTTGGCAGATGGGACAGTTGTTTCCTTAGAACCAAAAAAGGAAAAAATTGTTTCTAAAAATGGTGTGATCTCTAATGTAAATAGTGTTTTGGTTTATGATGCCAAAGATTTAAACGGAACAACTTCAACGGGGGATAATACTTTAATAGTTCCTGTGGGCGGTATCTATGCCGTAAACCTTTCGGACGGCACAAAGGTTTGGTTAAATTCAAAATCATCCTTGAAATATCCAGTTGAATTCAGCTCAGATAAAAGAATAGTTACTCTTGAAGGAGAAGCTTATTTTGAAGTAGCTAAAAATCCGCACAGTCCTTTTATTGTAAAAACAAAGTCAGGTAATGTAACAGTATTAGGAACACACTTTAATGTGAGTTCTTATACAGAAGATCAATTATTTGCAGCAACTCTTGCAGAAGGGAAAGTTAAGGTTTCAGGTATTTCCACTGAATCAGAAAAGACGTCTGTTGTTTTAACACCAGGACAGCAGGCAAGAATATATCATAAAAATGAAGAAATCAAAATAACAGAAGTTGATCCTGCGGCTTACACGGCATGGAAAGACGGCAGATTTTATTTTGAAAACGAAAGCCTGAAAAGCATTTTGACCAAGATGTCCAGATGGTACAACTTTAATGTCAAGTTTGAGAATAAATCCTTGGAGCAGATCAAGTTTACGGGTGTTGTTTTAAAACAAGAACCTATAGACCGCCTTCTGGATATTATCAGTAAAACATCGAATGTGAATTATAAAATAACCAAAATAAACCAAAACTATGAAGTAACCGTAACTAAGTAAATAAAAAAAACCGGAAAATATTGCGAGTATTTCCCGGCGAGTATTTGTTCAGTCGAAAAAAAGAAGTCAAAATCTATTAACCAACCAAAACATTTAAAAGTATGAAAAAAAACCTATCCGCAAAAGATTGTGGGGTAAAATCCGCTCTTTGGGATAAATTTCTTGCCATTATGAAGAAATCCCTAATATTATCAATATTTTTTACCCATATAGTCGCTTTCGCTTATGCGCAGAAAGTCACTATTAAGGCAAGAAACCAATCTGTATCGGCTGTTTTAAAAACTATTACCCGCAAGACCAATGTGGAATTCTTCTATAGCGATGATGTCTTTGATGCACAGAGAAGAGTTGATATAGCTGTCAATAATGCCGATGTTATGGCAGTAATTAAACAATTAATTGGTGAGGGTTATAAGGCAGAATTTGTAAACAGCAAACTGATTGTTATTGCACTAAACCCAAAAGTAAAGACAGTCCAAACTTCTGTAATGGAAGAAAAAGTAAAAATTAAGGGAGTTGTTACCAATTCAAAAAAAGAATATTTAATTGGTGCAACTGTCTGGGTAAAAGGTACAAAAGATGGTGCAGTTACCAACTTTGACGGCTCGTATGAAATCATGGCCAAAAAAGGTGATGTACTGATTTTTGAGTATATGGGTTATAAAAAACTAGAAGTTATAGTTTCTGACAGTTTGATTATCAATCCCATCATGCTAGAAGATATCAGTAAATTAGATGAAGTAAAAATCGTTTCTACAGGTTATCAAAATATTGATAAAGAACGTTCTACAGGTTCTTTTGCTGTAATTACGGCAAAAGATTTAGAAAAAATCCCGGTAAACAACGTATTACACAGGCTGGAAGGTCAGGTTGCCGGTCTGCAATTAGATTTATTAGATTCCGATAATACTTTTGTGTACGGAAGAAAATTTGGTTCTGGAGCTGAAAAAACAGCTTATAATATTGCTATCAGAGGAAAATCTACTGTATCGCCCACATCTAATGCAATGCCATTAATTGTACTTGACGGAACACCTACAGAATTGGACATAAGAACGATAAATCCAAATGATATAGAGAAAATTACTTTTCTAAAAGATGCGGCTGCGGCTTCTATTTATGGTGCAAGAGCAGCAAATGGGGTTATGGTAATTAATACCAAAAAAGGAAAGCAAGGACAAACCAGAATTAATTTTTCTCAAAATTACGGTTTCTCCAATAAGCCTTCTTTATCAAAATTACCCTTGATGAATTCTTCTCAGGTTTTAAATTTAGAGCAGGAATTTGTAGATAAAAATCTGGTTACAGATCCAGCAAGTGTAACATACATGCTTACTTCACCAGTTAGTCAGGGAATGGATTTGATGTTTCAGTACAAGCGTGGTCAAATAACACAGGCGCAAAGAGATGCCGGATTAGATGTTTTACGTGGTCGTAATACTTACGGTCAGACAGAGCAGTATTTGCTGCAAGCTTCAACCAGTCAAAATTACAACTTATCGTTCAGCGGTGCAGAGAATGACTATTCCTATTTCATGTCAGGATCCTATTCTAAAGAAGAAACTCAGGCAAAAGGAAGCGACGGACAACGTTTGACTTTATTGTCTAATCAGGATTTTAAGCTTTTCAATTATGTAAAAATGACAACTAGCTTAAGAGGTTCTATTTTTAAATACAATGAAAATTCTTTAGGACTTTCTCCTTTAGGAGCTTCATTGAATACTTTACTGCCTTACGATCAAATCGTTGGAGATAATGGTAACTCAGTTGATTATTACCGTCGTTATTATGCTGGGCAAACTATTCCGCTGGAACAGAAAGGGTATCTGCCGTGGACTTATAATTATATTGATGAATTAAATAATCTAGATAATACCATAGACGAGCAAAATTTTGGAGCTACCGTTTCCGCTACTCTTCCTTTATTAAAAGGTTTAGATGCTGTTGGTACATATTCTGTAGAAACTTCAACTTCATCAAATGATAATATGTATAACGAAAATACCTATTACGCTCGCGATAGAATCAATTCTGCTACTTCAATAAACAGTAACGGTGATTTAGTATACGGAATTCCGTTAGGAGGTATTTTTCAAAGTAATAGATTTGGAAAAACCAGCTCTACAATGCGAGGACAATTAAATTATGATGGCATTATTGGTCAAGATCATTTGATTAATGCCATGGGAGGTATTGAAGCAAGAGAAACTGGAGAAACCCAAGATTCACGAACACTTTACGGCTACAATTCAAAAACGCAGACTTCTGTAGATATTCCATCACAAAATTATGTAGATGTTAACGGATATAATTATACTCTAAGCAATGGTAATGTTCATAAAGATTTCCATAGAAGATTTTTATCTTATTATGCTAATGCAGGTTACACTTTCAAAAATAAATATACACTTACAGGAAGTGCACGTTTAGATGATTATAACAATTTTGGGGTAAGCAAAAAATTAAGAAGAACACCATTATGGTCTACTGGAGCAAAATGGAATATTAAAGAAGAATCTTTTCTTAAAGACGTAAATTTAGTTAATAATTTAGCTTTAAGAGCGAGTTACGGATTTAACGGAAATATCAATTTAGAGGTTTTTCCTTTTACAAATATTAGTATAAGTGATTTAGATACTTTTTCACAGCAGCCTTACGCTTTTATCTCGCAGCCTGCAAATCCAAATTTACGTTGGGAAAAAACAGGGATTTTAAACTTTGGAGTGGATTTCTCGCTCTTAAATAGCAGATTAAATGGTACAGTTGAATATTATAAAAAAGACAGTAAAGATTTAATCGTTGAATTCCCTGTATCTCCATTTTATGGCGTATCAAATAATATGCTGGTACAAAATGCAGCAACTTTAGCAGGTCATGGAATCGATTTAAGTTTAAACGGAACCATCCTTAAAGCAAAAGATTTTTCATGGGATTCTGCTCTAGTAGTTTCTTTCAATAAGACAGAAGTTACAGATTCTCGTTTCCAAAACTACAGCCAGTATTTAAATGGTTCAGGAGGTACACCACCTATTGAAGGCTACCCGTTGAACAGTATTTTTGCTTTTAGGTCAGCAGGATTAGACGCAACTGGAAGAACTCAGGTATATGATAAAGATGGTAATATCGTAAATTCTTTTACTTCTCTAAAAGATATTGCGGACATGAAGTACATGGGAACTAACATTCCTTCGTATTACGGAAGTTTCAGCCAGACTTTCAATTATAAAAAATTGTCATTATATATTTTGGCGACTTACAAGTTTGATTATGTATTATTTAAACCAACTTATGGAGGTTACGTAAACAGACAGGGCAGATTTAATCAATACGATTTAAATACAGATATCGATCAAAGATGGAGAAATCCAGGAGACGAAGCGACAACTTCTGTACCGGGAATTCAGGGGTCAACAGGACTAAGTTATGTACGATATATGTTTGCAGATGACAGAATTATTGAAGGAGATCATATCCGTTTCAGAGAACTTTCATTAAAATATGATTTGACAAGTCTGATTGACAGAGGAATTGTAAGAGGGGCTTCGGTAAATTTTACAGCTAGAAATCTTGGTTTCTTCTGGAGAAAAAATAAAGATGGCTTAGATCCTGACTTTTTACCTTATACAGGAGCTAATATGAAACTGCCTGCAACGGCGATTTATTCAATTGGTTTTAATGTTAATTTTTAATTTTTTAAAGATGAAAAAATATTTAAAATACATAGCAATTGCTGCAGCAGGAGTTCTTGTTTTAAGCTGTGATAATTATGTGGATATCAAAACAGAAGGGAAACTAATACCTGAAGAAACATCAAATTATAGATATCTTCTAAATAACAGTTCTACATTAGACAAAACTTATGGTAGTATAGATGTAGCATCAGATGATATTAGTTTTCAAAATGAAGCTCATACCACTGCATTAGCGGCTGCAGATTACCTTCGACCTTTTAGAAATTTGTATAAATGGTCTGATGTTGTCTATTTTGACGGTGAGACGGATTATGATATGAGTAATCTTTATAATGCATTATACACTGTTAATGTAGTTATCAATGAAGTAATGAAAAGTAAAAATGGAACGGAAGCCGAAAAAGCAGCCATAAAGGGTGAAGCAGAAGTACATCGTGCTTTTATTTTTCTAACGCTGGTGAATACTTTTGGAAAAGCGTATGATGCCAATACTTCGGCTACAGATCTGGGAATTGTTCTTTTTACAACACCAACTGTTTCAGATGACATTAAAAGAAGTTCTGTACAGGATGCTTACAATCTAATTCTTAGCGATCTTAATGATGCAGTAAATTCAGGATTAAAACCTGTAAATTCTGGCAACAATGTGGCCTTTCCATCCAGAGCAGCGGCATATGCACTTTTGGCGAGAACCTATTTGTATATGCGTAATTATCCGCTGGCTTTGGAAAATGCCGAAAAAGCACTAGCATTACAAAACACACTTAACAATCTGGAAGATTATGAATTTGCGGCTTATCCGTCAAGAAAACTTGATAAAGAATTGATTTTATCAAAATGGAATGGATATAGTTCTTACTCTTATGCACCGCAAATATTATCGTTAAGCAATGAGTTGATCAATTCGTTTGATACCAATGATTTACGCTACGTACTTTTTACACAGCCATCAAGCAGTTTTAATTCGGAATATACTTTAGGAAGAACATATTCTAAAGAAGGTTTGACAGGAGAAAGCAGAAACGCAGGCCCTACTGTACCTGAAATGATGCTGATAAAAGCAGAATGTCTGGCGAGAGCAGGTTCTGGCGATTTAGCAATGGCAGAAATAAATAAATTAAGACAAAAAAGATTCAGAGCTTCACAATACACTGCTATGACAGCAACAGACAGTAAAGACGCTCTAATCAAAGTTTTAGCAGAAAGAAGGAGAGAGTTAATGGCAACTGGAGGCTTTAGATGGTTTGATTTAAAACGCTTAAACAAAGAACCCGAATTTGCCAAAACCATTACCCATGATTTTGCAGGACAAACCTTCACACTTGCCCCAAATAGTGATCGTTATCAAATGCCTTTTGCTCCAATTTATTTTGAATATGCTCCAAACTTACAACAGAATCCATAATTTATTTAATTAAAAATGTGCACTCGATTTTTTCGGGTGCACTAAATTCAAAAAAAGAAAATGAAAAAATTAAAACTGGTACTATTTTTTCTGAGTATCACAACAGGTTTATTGGCACAAGATGCAGCACCGATGCAGAAAATTGTTCTGTCTCCTGAACATCCAAATCCAGGAGATGAGATCACTATAACTTATAATGCCGCCGACGGACCGCTGGCCAATGCCATGTATGTAAATGGGGTAGTGTATACCTATGATAATTTTAAATGGATTACGAATGATATTACTTTAAAAGCCGCAGGAGATAAAAAATGGGAAGCCAAAATGAAACTTTCAGATCATGCTTCGTTTATTAACTGCGTTTTCAAATCCGATACCATAGTTGACAGAGGACAAAGAATGCCTCATGCTTACATGTTTGCACAAGTTCCCGGAGCGTATACAGGCTGGGGAATTTTGAGAAGCAGGGCCTTTCAAAATGAAGTTCCAAATGTGGTAAGTGACAGCGCATACATTGCAGATCAGGTTGGTTTGATGTGGATCAACTATGAATTGCAATACCATCCCGAAAGCCGCAAAAAAGTTTTTTACTACGGATTAAAATTAAAACAGCTTTCAACTGGTACCGATCAGTCTGCAGCTATCAAGAAAGAATTACGAGGTTTATTAGCCGAAAAAAATCTAGATAATACAACACAATATGATATTCAAAAGACATTGTATTTATTAGATAATTCGACAAATAAAGTATTTACAGATTCTGTTCAAAAGGTTTTAGTAACGAAATATCCTTTTGGTGTTTTAGCCAGAGACAAAGAAATTCAAGAAATATTTAGGGAACCTGATTTTTCTAAAAAAGTAAAATCATATGATGAATTCAATAAAAACTTTCCGCAAAGCAAATTTGAAGATGTTTATACTGATGTAGAAAGTTTGTATTATGATAAAATGATTAAATCAATCGTTTATGGCTATATCGTAAATAATAAGGATTACAATTATGCTCTTAACAGTGTAAAATCAGTTTCTTTTACAAACTTATTGGACTATCACTGGCACTTAGTATCAATTCCTTTTGACAGAGATCACGAAGGAACTGAAAAAGCTTCTATAGAAACTTTAAAAAAGTATGCAGATATTTTTATGGGAGAAATGGAAAACAGATTAACCTATGTACCAAAAATGTTTGCTGGAAAATTATCTTTGAAAGAATGGCAGGAGCAGGCTTTACAAATGATGGCAAGAGAATATTTTACTTATGCTAAATTGGCTGAAGCAACAAAAAACTATGATGTAGAAGAAAAATATATGGCAAAAATTAAACCTTTATACGGTTATAATGATGCTGTATACAATGAGGTATATACCAGAATGCTGTTACGAAAAGGACAAACAGCCGATGCTAAAAATTATATGGCACTTGCAGTAAAACAAAATCAGGTAACACCACAGATGCTGGCTTCTTTAAAAGAAATTTACCTAAAAGAAGATGGTGCGGCTGCAGGATTTGAGGCTTACTTAGAATCTTTAAAATCTTTAAGCAATATTGAGCAACATAAGAAGAAAGTAATTTCAGAATTGATAAACCTTCCAATTGCAGGTTTTGATTTAGAAAGCAGCAAAGGCGGCAGAGTAAAACTATCTGATCAAAAAGGAAAAATCGTAGTACTTGATTTCTGGGCAATGTGGTGCGGACCATGTAAAAATGCTATGCCGGGAATGCAGATGGCAGTTGAAAAATACAAAAAAGATGCGAACGTAAAATTCTATTTTGTAGATACGCAGGAATATATAAAGGATTATAAAGAGCAAACCCAGGCATTTATCAAAGAAAAAGGATTTGATTTTAATATACTGTATGATGGAAAAAATCCTAAAACAGGAAAGTTAGATCTAGTATATGAGCAGTACTCGAAAGCATTTAAATTTTCTGGTATTCCAGAGAAAATGATTATTGATGCCGATGGAAAATTACGCTGGATGTCAAATGGATATTTTGGAAGCCCAAGCGAATTGGTAGATGAAATTTCAATTATTGTTGAGTACTTAAAGTCAGAGAAAAAATAATGAAAGGATTATTTAATTTAAAGAAAACAAACCTTCTTTTAAGATCGTTAATTTTCTTGATGATGACCAGCCAGTATAGTTTTGCACAAACTATCTGGCAGGGCCAGCATCATTCGTACCGTATTATTTTATCGGGAAATATTGACAGCTACCAAACAGATTCGCTGAGTGTCAGTATTCCTGAATTAGATATCAATAAAAAAGTAGTTACTGAAATAAAAGGAGACAGCCTGTCTTTTAAAAATGAGATGTATGGTTTCTCTTTTAAAGGAAAGTATAACCCAGAGAAAACGGCTATTTCAGGAATCTTTAATTATTACTCCATTCCAAATACAGCAGTTGTTTTAAAAAAGGAAAAAGAAATACAGCCTTTGTTTTTTGCGCAGCATCCTAAAAAGCCATATCCGTATCAGGTTATTGATATGACTTTTCTAGGAAAAAGCACCAAACTAACCTATGGAGCAACCTTAACAATTCCGCAGGATAAAAAGAAATATCCTCTGGCGATTTTAATTTCTGGAACTGGACAGCATGACCGCAACTACACCTATATGGGCAGGGAATTTTTCACCGTCCTGGCTGATGAACTCGCCAGAAAAGGAATTGCTTCTCTGCGTGTTGATGACAGGGGAATAGGTAAGACGTCGGGCGATTTTAAAAATGCAACAACAGGAGATTTTGCCGATGATGTTGATGCGCAGATTGCATACTTAAAAAGTGATAAAAATATTGATGCTTCTCATATTGGATTAATCGGCCACAGCGAAGGCGGTATTATTGCCTCCATTGTGAGTGCTAGAAATAAAAATGTAAAGTTTATGGTAAGTTTATCAGGTGTTGCAGTAAGCGGACTTGAAATGCTGAACCTGCAAAACACGGCAATTCTCAAAAATTATGGTTTTTCAGACAAAGTAGTGAATAAACAAATGGAAATGTATAACATCATGTTTAAAGCCGTTTATGATACAAAACCAACAGATTCTGTAACACCGGTACTGCAGCTAAAACTGGACCAGTGGCTCAAAACACAGGATTCGACTACTCTAAAAGAGATTCATATGTGGGGCGGACGCGAGAAAGATTTTATATACCGTTACGGTAAAGATGCAGAACGCAGATGGTACCGTTACTCGATTCATTACGATCCCAAGGATTATCTGCCAAAAATTGAAATTCCAGTTTTGGCTGTAAATGGAGATAAAGATATTCAGGTTCCCGCAAAGGAAAATCTGGAAAGTTTTAAAAAATACCTCAAAAGCAGCGACGTCACAACCAAAATCTATCCAGATCTTAATCATATGTATCAGCACTGCATAACCTGCAAGCAGAGTGAAAGTAAAGAAATCGATGAGGTTTTTGCACCCGAAGTTTTGCACGACATCTCTAATTGGATTTTGTCAAGGTATAAAAAATAATGATCTAATAAACATTTCTCCCGCCATTGTCAGGATTTGAATTTAACAATGGCTGCGGAGGATTGAAAGCTGCACAAGGCAATTCTAAATATTCCATAACATGAAAAAAATATTTCTTTTTATCGCAATTTTTTTTGCGGTAAGTAACCTTACTGCCCAAATTTACGATCCAGTTTCGTTTACTTCTTCCGTAAAAGAAATTGGAGAGAACAAATATACCCTAATCATAACGGCCAAGATCGATAAAGGCTGGCATATTTATTCTCAGAATGTGCCAAAAGGCGGCCCGGCACCCACAAGTTTTACTTTTCCTAAATCGAAAAATTTTAAAACTATTGGAGCTGTTGTTGAGCCAGAGGGACATGAGGTAGATGATCCAGTTTTTCAAATGAGGATTAAATACTTTGCAGACAAAGCAGTTTTTACCCAAGATATAGAACGAAAATCTGCAGATGCTTTTACCATCAATGCCAGCATATTTTTTATGGTCTGCAATGATAACAGCTGCCTGCCTCCAACCGATAAGGAAGTTAAATTCACATTCAAAAAATCAAATCTGCCGTTTCAAAACAATGAAACTTCAGCATTAAGTACAGTTCAAAAAAATACCGATTCGCCTGCCACAGATGAATCTACTGCTAAACAGGATACCACAAACAACACAACAGATTCTGTTTCTATTGCCAGCACAGACATTCCTAAAAACGTAAATAATACGGACCAAAAAGCATCAACAGGAAAAACAGCCCCTGATGAAAGCTTATGGACATTATTTTTCTTCAGCTTTTTAGGAGGTCTTGCGGCTTTGTTTACGCCCTGCGTATTTCCAATGATCCCTATGACAGTAAGTTTCTTTACCAAACAAAGTAAAAATAAAGCTGCAGGAATTAAAAATGCAGTGATGTATGGTATTTTTATTATCGTGATTTATGTGATTTTGGGAAGTCTGGTTACAGCCATTTTCGGTGCAGATGCCCTGAATGCTTTAGCTACAAATGTTGTTTTTAATTTAGTTTTCTTTCTTCTTTTATTGGTTTTTGCGTTGTCATTTTTAGGAGCGTTCGAAATTGTACTGCCAAGTTCATGGCTGACCAAAATCGATCAGAAATCAGAAATTGGCGGTGCTCTTGGTATTTTCTTTATGGCATTGGCATTAGCTGTAGTTTCATTTTCATGTACTGGACCAATTGTTGGTACATTATTAGTACAGGCAGCAAGTCAGGCGGGAATTGCACCAATTGTCGGAATGCTTGGTTTTTCATTAGCAATTGCATTGCCATTTGCTTTATTTGCAGCATTTCCAGGCTGGATGAACTCACTGCCAAAATCGGGAGGCTGGCTGAACTCTGTAAAAGTAGTTTTAGGCTTTTTAGAATTGGCTTTAGCCTTTAAATTCTTATCGAATGCTGATTTAGTTTTGCAGTTGCATTTATTAGAAAGAGAAGTATTCCTTGCAATTTGGATTGCTATTTTTACTGTATTGGCTTTTTATTTGTTCGGGAAAATCCAATTATCGCATGATACACCTGTAACTCATATTTCTGTTGGAAGATTGAGCTTAGGAATTATCGTATTGTCCTTTGTAGTTTATATGATTCCAGGGCTCTGGGGAGCGCCTTTACAGTATATCAGCGGATTTCCTCCGGCAAAACAATACAGCGAATCACCAAATGGTTTTGGAAATACAGTAACGCAAAACACAGAAAAAGCAGCTTTACCAGAAGGCGCGGAAAGTGGTCCAAACGGAATTCCTACTTTTCATGATTATGAGCAAGGTTTAGCTTACGCCAAAAAAGTAAACAAACCCATAATGATTGACTTTACAGGATATGCCTGTGTAAACTGTCGTAAAATGGAAGAACGCGTTTGGCCAGATCCTAAAGTCTTGAATGTTTTAAATAACGATGTTATTTTGATTTCTTTATATGTAGATGATAAAAGACCACTTCCAACTGACGAACAGGTTGTTTCTAAAATTACTGGTAAAGTCTTGAAATACAGAGGACAGAAATGGAGTGAACTGCAGATTTTAAAATATAAAACCAATGCGCAGCCTTACTACGTTTTAATGGATCATAAAGAAAATGATCTTAACAAACCCTCTGCTTATAATCCAGATATTAACGGCTACTATGAGTGGCTGCAAGAGGGGATTAGAAATTTCAAAAAATAAATCTGACTGCAAAAAGTATAAAACTGTAGCGTAAAATCGAAACCTTAACCGTTTAATGATTTAATTATAATTATTGGTTTTTCATTCATTATTATTTTAGAAGTATTTGAATTAGTAAGCTTGTACACTATTTGAAAAACCTAAAAGAGCTGTTTTGCCAACAGCTCTTTTTAATTTAATTTATTTTTTCTCTTCATTTTCTTTTTGCAGATATGTAATGAAGTTCATTGGAGAAACTCCAGTTACTTTTTTAAATGTAATTGTAAACCTGCTATGTGATGAAAAACCGCATTGATCGGCAAGATAACTAATTTTATATTTTAGGTAGTTTTCATCATTTTTTAATCGGTCGATGATGTAATTTATTCGCAGTTCATTGATGTAGCTAGCAAAATCTTTTGCTTTATGCTTGTTGATTACATAAGATAAATAGCGTTGGTTAATATTAAGTTCGGCAGCAACAGAATTTAGTGAGATATCTTTATTAAGATAATAGTGTGACTTTTTAAGCTCTTGTAATCCGTTTAAAATACTATTTTCAGTTGCTTCGGACATATATTCTCTTGACGTATCTTTTTTAGCAGTTACTGCTTTCAATACTTCTTGATCGTTTTCTTCATTTAATGTAGCCGCCGCATTTTTATCAATAAAATTTTTAAATTTTTTATAATCTTGTTTTCTTCTATAGAAATAGATTCCTATGGTAAGTAAAACAATGCAGATACATATCCCAATAATAATATAGGTGCTTTTTTTGTAATTGGACTGATTTATTGACTGCTTTTTATGAAGGGTTTTAATTAAATCATCTGCAATAATTTTGCGATTGTACTCATCGTCCTTCGTCAGTTTTACATTCCTTTCATTGTATTCAATATATTTTTGATTATCTGTTTTTTTATAAAATTCCATTAAAGAGGTATATACTTCCTGTTTAAGTGTGAAAAAATTAGAAGCCTCTGCTATTTCTTCAGCCTTTTGATAATTCAGGAGCGCCTTGGGATAATCTCCTATTGCAGTATAGACGCTGGCAAATCCATTATATATAAAACCTTTTAACGGGCTTTGTGATGACTGGGATGCTTCAAGTTCCTTATATGCCTTTTGATAATAAGTGAGAGAGGAGTCAGTTTTATTCAACAGCAGGAAATTTTTAGCTATCATTTCATCGTTTACAGCGGTCTGAAAATTGACATCAATACTTGCACCCGCTTTTTTAAACAATTGATTTCCTGCTTTAAGATTTGATATTGCTTTTGAATAATTTAAAGCATACATCTCATAATAGGCAAGTTCCTGTGATAAATTCCCCTGAAATTTATACATCTCGTTTTTATCCTTTATTTTTCTGCTGACAGCCACTGCTTTCTGGAGATGAATTTTTCCTATACTGTAAATTTCATTTTCTCTGTAGAGAGTTGATAGGAACCCATTTATTCGTGCCTGCATTGTATAATTTTGATCAATCAGCCCAAGACTGTCAGCTCGTTTTAATGAAGAAATTGC
Source organism: Flavobacterium sp. SORGH_AS_0622 (assembly GCF_030818825.1). Taxonomy (NCBI): domain Bacteria; kingdom Pseudomonadati; phylum Bacteroidota; class Flavobacteriia; order Flavobacteriales; family Flavobacteriaceae; genus Flavobacterium; species Flavobacterium sp. SORGH_AS_0622. The sequence goes on along the minus strand of NZ_JAUTAX010000001.1, from coordinate 2,736,497 downwards.
TTCATTGCGTAACCCATATTGGCGCAGGATAGTAGCCTTTAACATGCAGGCTTTAATTCTTTCTAAATTATTTTGCGAAATTTTATACAGATAGTCAGTATTATGCAAGGCTTTCTTTGGGTTCGAGCTCAATAAAACCTGAGCCGTTTCCGAGAAAACCTTATCGTATTTTGAATTTTGGGAATAAGTGAAAGAATTAAAAATAGTAAGAATAGTAAATATGAAAAAAGATTTTAGGTGCATATAGATTAGTAATGTAAATATTAAATAATTAGGCTAATAGCAATAGTATTATTTGTTTTAACAGCTGTTGTAAGAATTTTAGAAGAATTTTTGAAATCTACTTTTTACAATTATCCTTGAGATTTTGATTGTGTTATTGAAAGATATTTATACTAGTAAATTTAAAAATACAGCAATGTTCTAAAGTAGTCAAAATTATAATAAGTTAGTCAATTCTAGGCATTATTCACAAGATTAAATCTTTACGTTATAAATAATTTTGTGGAATAGTTTTGAGTGGGAAAAACAAACTTTTTCGACTGTACTACTTTTATTCTCTTGATTGAGCGTTCAAGCTTTATCAATTAACTAAAAAATGAGAAGCAGCATCTTTGCTTTGAATGCATTTGTCAGTAATTCTATATACTCACAGCTCTTATTGCTTCAAAAAGAACTTTACAATGTGCTTTTTTAATGTTCTGTAAACGAACTTTATATGTTTTTTTTCAGCATAGAATGTTTTTCTTTTTACGTAATAGATAAAGTGCCGGCCTAATTTGGCCCGATGTAGATATTTATTTTCGCACCCGGTTAGCGAAAAGCTATCGTAACTAAATTTTTCATTTTATGACATCGACTAATTACTGGAATTCATTCAGCTTCAAAAACGAAAAACTCTTAATTTATTTTTTATTGTACAGCTTGTTTTTTAGTTACAAGACTACAGCTCAAAACAATCTAAGTACAGTTTCTGAACAGTTCTATAAAACAATTTCTTTTGATGAAAAAATTGATTTTGGAAATGTTGATTCAGCCGCAACTTGGACAATTACAAATTCTAAAAGCAACAGCAGTAATTTTTTAAATGGCAGCGAAATCAATAATTACCAGTTTAAACAACCTGGTATATACGAAGTAAGCTTTCAGGAAAACGCAAAACATGACGGAGAATGTGATCATGCGGTTTTTCCAAAAAGATTTCGTGTTAAGGTAGAGCCTGTAAAGCTGTCTTTTGATTTTTCAAAAGTCAAATTCTCTCAAAAGCTTGAAAGGGGAAAAAATTATTCAGATTTAATAATCAGTGTTCCTGCAGAAATTATATCAATAGATAATTCAATTACCCAATTACCAGCTCCAAAGATGTCAGTTGCCGGAATAGGCGTATTGCTTAACGCAGAGCCAGTTGAAAAGGAGATTATTTTGACAGCTAAAAATCAAATACTCAAATATAAGGTTTCAGGAACTATAAACAATGAAACGTATTTAATGTTTGATTTTTATGATTTCAATAATGAAGTAAAGACCTATAATCTGCCGCAGAAAATAAAATAACCGATTACTTATGATAAAAAACTACTTTAATTTTAAAAAAATATTGGACTTAAAAAACACACTATATCTACTTGTTGTGTTTTTTGCTGGCATTGAGCTCTCAAACGCTCAATGTGCTACGCCTATAGCTGGCTGTTCCAATACAGACTTATCGAATTTTGGAGCAGCGTCAAATAACAATGCTGCTACTATTGAGTATGATAACTTTGTTTCGAGCTGGCATACTACCATTGTAAGAACCTCTGACGGATCTTTTCAGACTTGGGGTGAAACAATTTCCAATACAGGCGCAAACCAGTTAGCACCTGTAACGATTAACAGAACTAATTTTCCTGCGTTATCAGCAGGGGCAGTTCCTTTAAAAGCAGCATTAGGAAGTACTTCTTCTAATAATGTTCAAGGGATACTTTTAGCGACAGATGGTTTATATGCTTGGTCAAAACCAGGAATGGTGCTCGATGCATCGCTTACTACCAGTGCTGTTTTTCAAAAGCTTACTATAGGCGGAAATACTAATGGTCTTCCGGCTGGTGTAGCACCTGGTGATGTTAAGATGATGTTTGGAACTTACAAAACGCTTGCAATTACTACCTGCAGCGGCGATGTGTGGGTAATTTCACAAACTGCTGCCGTTAGGGGGAATGGAGCTTTGGGAAATAATACAACATGGTACAGAGTAAGGACTTCAGAGGCTGGTAATCCATTTTTGACTGATGTGGTGGCCTGCAGAGGTAATAATGACGGACTTATGGCATTGAAATCTGATGGGACTGTTTATGTGTGGGGAGTGAATGTATTTTTAGGAAACAGCACTGTTGCTGCAACTCAAAATTATGCCGCACCAATGAGCATTCCAGTTGGAATTACACCAAAAATGATTGGATCGACTGGTAATGGTACGCTGAGATCACATTATATTTTAGCAACAGATGGAAGTTTATACGCGTTAGGTAATAATACTAACAGACAATTAGGAGACTGGTCTACTGCAACTGAAAGATTAGCTTGGGTTCAGCCGCGATATAACTCTTCGAGTACTTCACTTATGAATGATGTTAAATGGTTTAGCCCTCAAGAACATGATTCGCAGTATGCTGCAATAAACGTTTTAACCAACGGCAATAAAATATATGCCTTTGGTAACAGCAACGGTTCGTTACTTGGAATAGGAAGTGGTACAGCTAATAATCCTACAACTCCGGGAGGCCTTCTGAATTCAGATAATATACTGGCGGTTGAGACTGGAGGACATACTTCGATGCTGGTAAAAAGCTGTGAAACTAAGTTTGGATATGTAGGACATAGAATCAGCGGAAGTATGGGAGATGGTACTAGTAATAGTACCAATGAAACTAGTTATACTTTCGCAACAGCGAATGTACAGATATGTGGTGCGGAATCCAATCCAGCTATCCAGCCGATTTCAACAGGAGGAGGACCAGATTCAAAATATTGTGTCGATGATCCTGTTTTATTAAATCCAACTCCTGCGGGAGGTACATTAAGTATTGTTAGTGGTCCTGGCAGCTTATCAGGAAATACTTTGAACTTTACTGCTGTAGGAACGGTTTCAGTTCAATATACTGTAACTACCTCGTGCGGCGGAACATCAGTTACAACTCGAAGTTTTGATGCCGCGCTTTGTCCTGCCGACCTTGAAATTACAAAAGTGGCAGATAATTCTGTAGCAAGTGTTGGAAATACTGTGGTTTTTACCATTACAGCCAAAAATAATGGACCATATAAAGCTACGGGGGTAACTGTAAATGATGTACTCCCATCAGGATATAGTTTGGTTAGTGCGGTGCCTTCGTCAGGTACCTGGTCAGCACCCAATTGGACGATTGGTTCCCTTGCAAATGGTGAAAGCGCTTCTTTATCAGTTACAACAACGGTAAATGCGACAGGATTATATACTAATACTGCCAGTATTTCTGGAAATAACCCTGATGGAACTGCAGGAAATGATGCAGCAACTGCTGCACCTGTAGTTCAGGCAGATCTTTCGGTAACAAAATCGGTAAATAATGCTACTCCAAGTGTTGGATCAACAGTTACATTTACAATCACAGCTTCCAATGCAGGGCCAAGTACAGCAACAGGAGTTAAAGTAACAGATGTTCTTCCATCAGGCTATACTTTTGTAAGTGCAACACCTTCAACAGGAACATGGTCAGCGCCAGATTGGAATATTGGAAATCTTGCCAATGGAGCCAGTACTACTCTTACAATGGAAGCAGTTGTGAAAAGTACAGGAATTTATGCTAATACAGCAAGTATTTCAGGTGAGGAGAGTGATGTGACTCTAGGTAATAATTCTGAAACGATTACACCAACAATTAATAATGCTCCAGCAGCTGTAAAAGATATATATACAGTTGCAGAGGACAATACAGTTACTTTAACACCGCTTATCAATGACACGGATGCGGACGGCGATGCACTTTCTATTGTTTCAATCAACGGAACTGCATTAACAGGTTCAGCACAGGTTATTACGGTTCCAGACGGAATAGTTAATATCTCAGCTTCAGGAGTAATTACTTTTACGCCATCAGCGGACTTTAATTCGGCAGCAGCGGTAAGCTTCCCTTATGTGGTTACCGATGGAAGTCTGACAGCTTCAGCGAATATAGAAATCACCGTTACGGCAGTAAATGATGCTCCGTCAGCTGTAAAAGATGAATATACTGTTGCAGAGGACAATACAGTTACTTTAACACCGCTTATCAATGACACGGATGCGGACGGCGATGCACTTTCTATTGTTTCAATCAACGAAACTGCATTAACAGGTTCAGCTCAGGTTATTGCCGTTCCAGACGGAACAGTCAATATCTCAGCTTCAGGAGTAATTACTTTTACGCCATCAGCGGACTTTAATTCGGCAGCACCGGTAATTTTCCCTTATGTGGTTACCGATGGAAGTCTTACAGCTTCAGCGAATATTGAAATCACCGTTACGGCAGTAAATGATGCTCCGTCAGCTGTAAAAGATGAATATACTGTTGCAGAGGACAATACGGTTACTTTAACACCGCTTATCAATGACACAGATATTGACGGCGATGCACTTTCTATTGTTTCAATCAACGGAACGGCATTAACAGGTTCAGCTCAGGTTATCACCGTTCCAGACGGAACAGTCAATATCTCAGCTTCAGGAGTAATTACTTTTACGCCATCAGCGGATTTTAATTCGGCAGCACCGGTAAGCTTCCCTTATGTGGTTACCGATGGAAGTCTGACAGCTTCAGCGAATATAGAAATCACCGTTACGGCAGTAAATGATGCTCCGTCAGCTGTAAAAGATATATATACAGTTGCAGAGGACAATACGGTTACTTTAACACCGCTTATCAACGACACAGATGCTGACGGAGATGCACTTTCTATTGTTTCAATCAACGGAACGGCATTAACAGGTTCAGCACAGGTTATTACGGTTCCAGACGGAACAGTTAACATCTCGGCTTCAGGAGTAATTACTTTTACGCCTTCAGCGGACTTTAATTCGGCAGCACCGGTAAGCTTCCCTTATGTGGTTACCGATGGAACTCTTACAGCCTCAGCGAATATAGAAATCACCGTTACGGCAGTAAATGATGCTCCGTCAGCTGTAAAAGATATATATACAGTTGCAGAGGACAATACAGTTACTTTAACACCGCTTATCAATGACACGGATGCGGACGGCGATGCACTTTCTATTGTTTCAATCAACGGAACTGCATTAACAGGTTCAGCTCAGGTTATTGCCGTTCCAGACGGAACAGTCAATATCTCAGCTTCAGGAGTAATTACTTTTACGCCATCAGCGGACTTTAATTCGGCAGCACCGGTAATTTTCCCTTATGTGGTTACCGATGGAAGTCTTACAGCTTCAGCGAATATTGAAATCACCGTTACGGCAGTAAATGATGCTCCGTCAGCTGTAAAAGATGAATATACTGTTGCAGAGGACAATACGGTTACTTTAACACCGCTTATCAATGACACAGATATTGACGGCGATGCACTTTCTATTGTTTCAATCAACGGAACGGCATTAACAGGTTCAGCACAGGTTATCACCGTTCCAGACGGAACAGTTAATATCTCAGCTTCAGGAGTAATTACTTTTACGCCTTCAGCGGACTTTAATTCGGCAGCACCGGTAAGCTTCCCTTATGTGGTTACCGATGGAACTCTTACAGCTTCAGCGAATATAGAAATCACCGTTACGGCAGTAAATGATGCTCCGTCAGCTGTAAAAGATGAATATACGGTTGCCGAAGATAATACAGTTACTTTAACACCGCTTATCAACGACACAGATGCTGACGGAGATGCACTTTCTATTGTTTCAATCAACGGAACTGCATTAACAGGTTCAGCTCAGGTTATTGCCGTTCCAGACGGAACAGTTAATATCTCAGCTTCAGGAGTAATTACTTTTACGCCATCAGCGGACTTTAATTCGGCAGCACCGGTAAGCTTCCCTTATGTGGTAACCGATGGAAGTCTTACAGCTTCAGCGAATATAGAAATCACTGTCACGGCAGTAAATGATGCTCCAATAGCAAATGATGATACAAATAATGTAATTATATCAACAGCAGGCGCAACAACCATCAATGCTTTAACAGCATCAGATGTTGACGGAACAATCGCTAATTATACAATTTTAACTTTGCCGCCAGATGGAGCATTAAGTTTAATGGGAACCCCGATTGCTGTAGGCCAGATATTGACACCGGCAGAAGCAGCGATGATTACCTATACTCCAAGCGGTACATTTACAGGAAACGTTACGTTTACTTTTACCGCAGCAGATGATTTAGGATTAACCGCAGTAATACCTGGAACAATCACAATTCCGATCGGTAATAATGCACCAGCAGCACATGATAATACCAATTCAAATATTCCTTCTAGAGCAGGAGCGACTGCAATTAAAGCGTTGACGGCGACTGATACTGACGGAACAATTATAAATTATATTGTAAAAACATTACCAGCTCATGGAGTATTAGCTTTATCGGGAGTGCCTGTTACAGTTAATCAAACTTTAACACCTGCAGAGGCTGCCATGTTAACTTATGATCCAAGCGGTGCATTTTCTGGAAATGATACATTCACTTTCACTGCAACAGATAATAATGGAGCAGTTGATGCAACTCCAGCAACCATTACAATTACGGTTGATAAAACTACATTAATAGCAACACCAGATCCAATAGGTACTGTAGTGGGTATAAATGAAGTAGTGGAAATAGTAAATGTTTTAACAAACGATACTTTAAACAACGATCCATTATTACCTGTAGACGTTAAATTAGATGTTTTAGTTAAAGATCCTAATAATGTACTAACATTAAAACCAGACGGAACAGTTGAGTTAATTCCAAACGCTCCGGCAGGAAATTACTCTTTAACTTATGAAATCTGTGAGAAAGTAAACCCTTCTAACTGTACTTCAGCGATAGTTTCAGTTACGGTTGAAGCTCCTAAAATGACAGTTACAGCCAACAGTTATTGTTCAGACAATACGCCTTATGTTTCATATAATGTAAAAGCTGATAATTTCACACCAAAAGGTTTATTGACCATTAACTGGATCGACAGCGCTAATAATATTGTAGCAACTCAAACCAACATGCCTTTAAGCGGAAACGTATTATGGCCGGGTGCTGTGGTTGACAGCAATAATAAACCAATTGACTGGCCGGGATGGGTATTGGTTAACGGACAGTGGATTGAAGGTAATGACGGTTTTGAATTAACAAGACCAGCTGTTACAATGCAATTTACATTAAATCCTACAGAATCAGTAACAGTAAATTATCCTGCACCATCTTCTGGCTGTAATGCAAGGCCTTATTTCGGAATTGAAGCAGAAAATGATAATGATAATATAACTGCTGACGGAATTAATGGTTCAGCTGAATTAATTAATGTTTTAGACAATGATAAATTAAACGGTGCTCCAGTAAATCCAGCAGATGTTATTTTAACACCAAATAATTTTCCAGCAGGAATTACTTTAAACAGTGACGGAACAATTGATGTAGCTCCGGGAACTAAAGGAGGAAGCCATACATTAACCTATCAAATTTGTGAAAAAGCAAATCCATTAAACTGTAGTGATGCAACGGTTAATATTTTTGTGGAAGTGCCGTCAATCACGTTGGTTATGAAAGTGGAATTAAACGACCAAAATAAAAATGATAATGCAGAAGCTGGCGAAACTTTAACCTACACATATACAATTACAAATAACGGTAATGTACCTCTTCAAAATATTACAATTTCCAATCTTTTACCAGGAATTGTAATCACTGGAGGACCAATAAGTTTAGCAGTAGGCGAAAGCGATTCTCACACTTTTACAGGAACTTATACTCTAACCCAGGCTGATATTAATGCTGGAAAAGTAGTGAATCAGGCAACTGCTTCAGGAACTACTCTAAGCGGTATAAAAGTAGAAGACAAATCAGATTCTAACAATGATAACGGAGATGTTCCAACAGAGATTGATGTGAACGGCTGTCAAGTAAAAATATATAATGCTGTTTCTTTGAACGGAGATGATATGAACGAGAGATTTTACATCAGAGGAATTGAATGTTACCCAGACAATACGGTTCAGATATTTAACCGCTGGGGAGTTTTGGTTTTCGAAAGAGATCACTATAACAATAACGATGTTGTGTTTAAAGGTTTCTCAGAAGGCAGAACCACAATTAAAGAGTCAAACGGACTGCCGGAAGGAACTTATTATTACATAGTAAGATACAAGGATAATAATTCAAGCCCTAAACAAGAGGCAGGATATTTATATCTGACTAAATAATATTCCTAATCAATTACAATGGCTTAGCCATAGGTTAAGCCATTATCTTAAAAATAAGTAAATGAAAAAAATAGTTTTAGTTTTATTATTTTGTTCTGCCATCGGTTTTGCACAGCAGGATGCTCAGTATACACAATATATGCACAATACCATAAACATAAACCCTGCTTACGCTGGTTCAAGAGGAGTTATGAGTGTTTTTGGTTTGTACCGCACGCAGTGGGTCGGACTTGACGGCGCACCAGAAACAAGTACTTTATCATTAAATACGCCTATAAGTAACAGTAATATAGGATTAGGATTTTCCTTAATTAATGATAAAATAGGTCCAACAACTGAGAATAATTTTTCGGTAGATTTATCCTATTCAATTCAAACATCGGCTGCAGCCAAACTGTCTTTCGGGATTAAGGGATCTGGTAATTTTTTTAACCTTGATCCTAACAAGCTGACTATGGAACATCAGGGAGATCCACAGTTTTCTGATTTCAAAAATAAGTTTACACCAAATGTCGGCGCAGGTATTTATTACCATTCAGATAAAGGGTATATCGGATTGTCAGTTCCTAATTTTATAGAGTCAAGACGTTATGATGACAACGATACTGCGATCTACAAAGAACTTATTAATTATTATTTAATTGCAGGTTATGTATTCAATTTAGACCGTTATGAAACGATAAAATTTAAACCGGCAGCATTAGTAAAAGTAGTCGACGGGTCACCATTACAGTTCGATGTTTCTGCCAATTTTATGTTTAATGATAAATTTACTGCAGGAGTGTCTTACAGATGGAGTGCAGCTTTGAGTGCTATGGCTGGTTTTCAGCTAAATAAAAGCTTATACATTGGTTATGCCTACGACCGAGAAACAACCAAATTAAATAATTACAATTCGGGTTCGCATGAAATCTTTCTGCGTTTTGAATTTATGAATAGTTTTAGCCGAATTACATCACCAAGATTTTTCTAATTATGAAAATGAAGAAAATATTATATACATTTTTTTTGTCTCTCTTTTTCTTAAATGCAGTAGCACAAAAATCAATTCTTGCCAAAGCTGAAAAAGAATACAATAATTACGCTTACGCGGATGCTATTGAAATTTATGAAAAGCTTGCAGCTAAAGGTTATGAAGATGAAAAAATGTTTCAGAGACTAGGAAATGCCTATTATTTTAATGCCGAGCTGCCAAAAGCGGCCGCGTGGTACGATAAGCTTTTTGCCTTAAATGCACAGCAGGAACCAGAGTATTTATACCGTTATGCACAGTCCCTTAAATCAATTGGAGATTATGCAAAAGCAGATAAAATGCTGGAGGTTTTCAATAAAAAAACAAATACAGACAGCCGTGGCATTTTGTTTGAAAATAACAAAAACTATCTGGAACAGATTAAATTAAATTCTGGCCGATTTGAAATTTCAAGTGTAAATGTAAATTCTGAGAGTTCAGATTTCGGAAGTGCTTTTTTAAACAATAATTTGGTTTTCAGTTCAGCTAGAAAAATTGGTAAAGCAAAAGGGAAAACATTTAAATGGACCAATAAATCTTTCACCAATATATACATTGCTCCAATAGATGCAGACGGAAATGTTTACAATCCTGTTCTTTTAAACAAAGAGATTAATTCAAAATTCAATGAATCAACTCCCGTATTTACAAAAGACGGCAAGACAATGTATTTTACCCGAAATAACTATTTAGATGGGAAACGCGGGAAAGATGATAAAAATATTACGCTATTAAAATTATACAAAGCAAATCTAGTAGATGGGAATTGGGTAAATATTACCGAACTCCCTTTTAACAGCGATAGATACAGCACTGCACATCCAGCTTTAAGTTTAGATGAAAAGAGATTATATTTTGCCTCAGATATGCCGGGAACATTCGGCCAGTCAGATTTATTCAGCGTACTGATCAACGCCGACGGATCATATGGCAGGCCGGAGAATCTCGGTCCATCAATTAATACAGAAGGTAGAGAAACTTTTCCTTTCATTTCAGCAGACAACGAATTGTATTTTGCCACTGACGGACGTCCTGGACTTGGTGGACTTGATATTGTCGTTTCTAAAATTTTGGAAAACGGCACCTTCGATCAGGTACAGAACATCGGGGAACCTGTTAATACAAAATTTGACGATTTTGCATTTATTATAGATAGTAATAGCCGTAAAGGTTATTTTTCTTCAAACAAGAAGGGTGGAGCAGGAAGTGATGATATCTACAAATTTACAGAAACCAGAAAATTGGTCTGCGAAAGAACTTTAACAGGAACAGTGCGCGACAGCCGACAAGGTGAAAAAATTGAAGGTGCTAAGGTTACTTTGTATGATCAAAACAACAAGCTGCTGCAAGAATTCATCACAGGAACTGATGGAGTTTACAGTTTTAAAGTCAACTGCGGTCAAAAGTATTCCGTTAGGGTAGAACGAAAAATGTATCCCGTTAAAGAAAATACGATCTTAATTTCTGCAGTTCTGGATAACAAATTGGATTTCACTTTAGAAAAAGTAAACATAGCGGGCATAGAAATGCCGGAACTAAAAACTATTAAAGTGGGAACAGATTTAGCTAAAACGCTAAATATTTCAATGATTTATTTTGATCTTGGAAAATGGAATATTACAGATGCAGCTGAAATAGAATTAAAGAAAATTTTAGCAGTAATGCAGGAATATCCGCAGATGAAAATCGATATACGTTCGCATACAGACAGTCGCTCATCTGCTAAATCAAATTTAATTTTATCCGACAAAAGAGCAAAATCAATTGTATCGTGGCTTGTTAAAAATGGTGTTGATTCCACTCGACTGAGAGGAAAAGGTTATGGAGAAAGCAAATTAATCAATAAGTGTAAAGATGGAGTAAAATGCTCTGAAGCAGAACATTTATTAAATAGAAGAAGTGAGTTTGTAATTTTGTCTATGTAATTTAACTGTATCAGTTTGTAATAAATAATCCCGCAGAACGCAATTGTTTTGCGGGATTGTTATTTTTAATAATTCTTTATTGATATTGTCAAGTGTTTTGGATAGACAGTTTTTAATCCTTCGTTAGTTCTACTATATTTTGCATTTTCAATCAAATTTCCTAAGATCTAAATCTGTATAGCCATTAGAAAAATCTTTTTCACCAAGGTCATCAGCATCTCTGTAAGATGGCGAGTTGTCAAAATATTGGATTTCATTACCGCTAACCCAGAGCAAGGCTTCTTTAAGTCTATCTTTCGAATAGGTTCGGAGTTCACCAGACACAATAAAACTAAAACTTCTGGCGAAAGACTGAACCTTTTGTGAGTTAGTAACAATCGCCGTGCGGTTCCATTTTCCGAAATTTCGCAGTCCGATCAAAGCATCTTCCACCCAAACAGGCATAATAAAATCTGGAAATTCTCCGTCTATAAAAAACAAAAAGTTGATCTCGTTGAATTTCTCAGATAATGATTTTACTGCTGGTGCTATGACAGTTTTGTAATCATCGGCCGTTAACTCTACCGTGGATTTGAATGCCACAGCCGTATCTGTAGTTTTTAGTATCTCTATCATATGGCAAGATTTATTATTTTATTTGAATAATTTCAGCATTTTGAAATTAGATATCATTACATCTTTGAACAGATGCCGGAGTGGAGTAGGGAACAAACCCTATGTTTTAAATAAACTGTTGATGCGGACGTATCTGCATGCTAACAATATCACATCTTTTAGGCTGGGAGAGACAAAAAAGAATACTCATTGCGATATCCTCGGCTTCCAGCATTTCCAGTTTTTCAATTTTTTTCTCGTGTTCTTCCCTGTTTCCAGGCTGCATGTTGCTGGTTACTGCACCAGGTTCAATAAGTGATACTTTGATTCCCAACGGATTAAGTTCTTTTCTAAGGGAAGTGCTGAAACCTCGTATAGCCGATTTGGTAGCCACATACACGGTGCTGGTTTTCTCGCGGCTTTCAGCGCTCATGGATCCTATGTTAATAATATGTCCTGATTTCTGAGCCGACATTCTTTTGGCTGCTTCCTGAGCAAAAGCAATGTATCCCATTACATTGGCATCCACGATATACTTAAAATCTTCATATGAGCATTCGGTAACTCCAGGGGCAGCAAGGGCAGCATTGTTTATTAAAATATCAATACCTCCAAGGCTTTGATCCGTAATAGCCATTATTTTGTCAATATCCTCTTTTTTAGTTACATCTGCTGGAGTGCCATATAGTACTGCATCAGGGAACTGTTGTTTAATATCAGCAACAGCTTTTTCAAAATCTTCAGGATCTCTTCCAAAGATTAGCACATGCCCTCCGAGTGCGGCTAATAAATCTGCTGTTGCTTTTCCAATACCAGTTGTGCCCCCAGTTATTACAATTCTTTTTCCTTTTATCTTTTGTCCTAAATAATCTGATAATTGTTTCATAATGTTGATTTAAATATTAAAGGTGGGTAAATTATACTATCAAATTTAAAAGAAACATTTTCAGCATCAGTTATAGGTTTTTTAGTTCTAATTGTATTATTATCAGGTGATTGTATGTGGAAATTTTATAATATTACGATATGAAATCTAGAACAGTTCGACTTTGTTTTTTTGTAATTATGTTAAATTTTATTTTTTAAACAATGTTTAATTTAAGTTGAAGGAATATGAAATTATCGCACGAAATAATTAATGGGATTTATATTTTTCTGGCAATTGGTTTATTTTTTATACTGCTGGAAATTATAGATTTATCTCACCTGTTTTATCTGCGTCTGCTAAACATATTTTTTATTATTTATGGTGTTAATAGAACCCTTAATATGAATCGTAGAGAGGGTAACAATAATTTTATGTTTAATGCAGTGTCTTCAATGCAGACTGCTTTTACGGGTGTAGTGCTGAGCATTGCAGCGCTGGTGATCTATAGTTATGCCAAAGGAGGAGATGGATATGTTATATCTTTATCTCAAGCATTTATGTTTGGTGGTGATCCATCGGTACCTGCTTATTGTCTTTCGCTATTATTTGAAGGAAGTGCCTCGTGTATTATTGTTACACTGATACTAATGCTGTATGGTAATAATAAATATAAAGCAGATTAAAATTAGATAATTCTTTTTTTTCATGAAACTAGAAATAATAAATCTGCATATTTTAAAAAATAATTATGGCGCATGAAGATCTACTCTTTTGGTGCATGATTCAGATTTGCAATTCTCTTTTTTTTTAAAGGATTTCATTTTTCTTTTATTATTTCCTAATTTTAGTAGATAAAGTGGTGAAAAAGAAATAATATATGATTTTAGATATTAAGCGTTTACTGCTGTGTATGCTGTTTGCACTACTGCTGCCAAATACAACAATGGCTCAGTTGTTAGGTGCAGCTAAAACTCCTGTTGAAGAGTCTGTAAAAGTACCTGAAGATTCTCTGGGAAGAAGAACGCCGCAGGGAACGGTTAATGGATTTATTAAAGCTATAGGCGAACAGAACTATCTAAGAGCCAGTCAATATTTTGTTTTAAGTAAACGTTCGTATCGTAGAACTGCTGATCGAATTAAAATAGCTAAGACCTTTCAGCAGCTGCTGGATCAGGGAGGTAATCTTTCTCCATCATCCATTGTCAGCAATAAAGAAACTGGAAGAACAGATGATGATCTAGCAGCAGGTGTGGATCTTGTTGGAAATATTGCAGCAGGCAAAACAACCATACCGTTGTACGTAGAAAACCAGTCAGATGACAGTGAGCCTGCCTTATGGCTCTTTTCGGCTGAAACTGTAGAGTCAATTATGTCTGCCGATATCTCGGGCGAAAAGACTTTTTTGGATCGCGTGCTCCCGTCGGTTTTAAAAGAGCGAAAACTTGGTAATGTTCCCATAGGGCACTGGGCAGTAGTAGTGGTGATGACTGTTGTATCTTACCTGCTATCCAGACTGTTACTTTTTGCAGCTGGTTATATTATACAAAAAGTATGGCGGAAAGCAGCGAGTGAAAAAGGAAAAGCTGTTATAGAAGCTTTTTCGCTGCCGGTTATGATGTATCTCACTGTTATTTTATTTGTAGCCTTAACCCAGCGAATGGGAATTTCGATCATTGTACGCCAGCGCTTCAGCATTATTATAATCACTATTGGAATTGTCGCTTTTCTAATTCTGCTCTGGAGGCTGACTGATTTCGTAAGCCTTTATACCCGCAGCAGAATGAATAGGCGAGGACGTATTTCTGCCGTATCTGCCATATTATTTCTAAGCCGTACCACCAAAGCTGCTATTGTTTTCATAGGTATAATTGCGTTGCTGGGAATTATCGGCGTTGACGTTACAGCAGGACTTGCGGCATTAGGAATAGGAGGTATCGCCCTGGCCTTGGGTGCTCAGAAAACTATAGAGAATTTCGTTGGAAGTGTCAGTCTCATTGCCGACCAGCCCCTGCGGGTAGGTGATTACTGCCGAGTAGATGATATTAAAGGCACCGTAGAATCAATTGGAATGCGTTCCACAACACTTCGTACTTCTGCGCGAACCATAGTAACAATTCCCAATGGACAATTATCGGCCAGTAAAATAGAAAATTTTGCCCACCGTGACCGCTTTATCTTTAATCCCATCTTTAATTTTAGGATGGATACAGCTCCAGACCAAATGCGCTATCTTCTGGTAGAGCTCCGCTCATTGTTATATGCACATCCCGCAGTACTCAATTCGCCACCTGTAGTACGATTTACAGGAATAACAGCCGATGCTTTGAAAGTAGAAATTACAGCATATATAGAAGCTGTTAATTTTGATAAATCACAAGAAGTTCAAGAAGATCTGTTACTGCGTATGATGGATATAATCGAAAATAGCGGCACTGCATTAGCTTATCCTTCTCAGACATTATATATGTCAAAGGATACTGCTTTATCCAGTGAAAAAACAGCAGAAGTTTTACAAAAGGTTAAAAAGTGGAAAGATAATAATGAACTTCAGCTGCCTGAATTTGACCCCGCGCGCGTTGAGGAATTAAAAGGAAGCATTAAATATCCAGACGAAGGAAGTTATAAACCTGATGAGTCATAACGTAATGTAGGGAATTGCTTTTAGATTGAAATTTGAATTCCTGCTATTTGTAAGATTTCCATTGATTTTAGGTTGCTACACCATTGGCATTTGCACAATTAAATTATGCTGTAAATTGTAAATTATTTTCCAACTTGTGTTCTGGAGGCAATTAGGCGGAAGAGAGGTTCATATTTTTTAATATGAAGGTCAAGGTTTTTATTGCTTTCTACAGGTCCGATACTACCTTGAATACAGTATAATTTTCGGTCTTGGGTAAACATAAACTGCAGCATGCGTATTTTTATTTTTTCGTGAGGTATGTTTTCTTCTACTTCAACCATTATTGCAGGTCTGCCGTCAATTTTAATTGCTTCTGTACGAATCAGTTCAGTCTGGGGTGGTATAATTTCTGAGACTGATTTTTTATCCAATTTAAAATTTTGGTCTGCAGGCAGATCATATATGAGTAGCAGTATTTTTTCAATCCCTTTCCCGTGAAAGCTCGTAAACTGCTGCACAGTTTGAGTCATTTCTGCTTCTTGGGCCTGCCAGCTTGCAGGGATAGGTATTTCCAGATCGGTTTCTGCAGCCTTGGGATGATCTTTTGTAGTAAAAATTTTTAAATGTCCATCTGTAATTTCTTGGTGTGGTACATCATGATAAGCAAATGAAATAATTCCTTTTGACTGAAGCGTATTTAATGTGCTCGATTTACTACTGATTTTTTCAAGAAAATCACGTGCATGCTGCTCCCTTTCAATAGGTCTTTCTGTCTGCTCGGTAAGCATAGCATTCAGTTGATTTTTTAAAGCATTGAAGCTTTCCTCAGGTAATTCATTGGACAGAAACTGCTCTATATTTTGTTCTGCTCGGGCAAACAAAACTGCTGTGCTCTTTGTTGCTGTTGTAATTTCACTTTTAAGTGCAGGAAATTGTTTGGCAATGTTTTTAAGTGCAGCACTTCGGCCCTTTAAAAAAGCATAAGTTTCCACGGCTAGTGCAATCTTTGGACTATACTCCTGCACCTGCCCAAAGCCAAGCGCGGGAAGTACAAAGTACAAAACCAGTAGATTTTTTTTTATTTTATTTCTTGATATAATCATTGGAGGGGAATTATTTAAGTTCCTTTTTTAATTATAACTAGTGATTAAAAGCTAAGCAGTATTGATTTTATCAAAATTGAGAATAGCACTTATTATTTTTATTATAAGGTTTTTATACAACTTTATATAATTGCCATATGACCTTGCTTAATTTGCAAAGAAAAATAAATCATAAAAGAGATTTATACCCCGACAGCACTTGAATGTTCTTAAATTAAATAGATTTAACTTCAAAAAACATACTGAAATTCTGGATTATCCTAATAATTTTTTATTTTAAGAAAAAAAACAGAAGCTAATTAGCATGATTTCAAATATTTATCATATATTTAACATCAGAAACATGGGAATAGTGTAAAATTTTATCATAATTTTGCAACATCAAAAGTAATTGATAGTACCCCAATCTACTGTTTAACTTAATATAATGCCTGCATATGAGAATATTTTTAATGGCACTGCTTTTTTCTTTAAGTTCGTTCACTACCTACAATAGAGCGGATACTAAGGAAATATTAACGGAAGTAGAATTTGTAAGACTTACTGAGCACGTAAGCGAAATCAAATCCTTTACTGCTTCTAACCGCGGATACAGCAATAAGATTGCTTTTCTAGTGGATATGAAAATCAAATCAGGAAGAAATCGTTTCTTTGTATATGACCTTCAAAATGACAAGATACTAGATCAAGGACTTGTTGCTCACGGATCTGGATCGGAGACTGGAATTAAAGGAGATATCTTGCAGTTCAGCAATACGCCAAACTCTAACTGCACATCGCTTGGACGCTACGGAGTGGAGAAGCCTTATAATGGTGTTTTTGGAAAGGCTTTCAGGCTAAGCGGACTGGATCAGACCAACAGCAATGCAATGAAAAGAGCAATAGTATTGCACCGTTATAAAGAAGTTCCTGATGAAGAGAAAGAATACTATATTATAAACAGTCACGGCTGTCCAATGGTAAGCGATGTATTTTTTAAAAGACTGGAAAAAGTGATCGAAAGTTCAGATTCTAAAATCATGCTTTACGTGTATTACTAAATCCTAGCTCCAGGGTTTCCACCATTTTTTTTCTTCTTCCCCGCTATCCTTATCCTTATTTAAGCTGGAATCCTGTGTTTCTTCAAATACGTTTTTCTTCGGCTCAGGTTCTGTTTTTTCAAAGGGATTTGGAGCAGATTTTAAATGTTGTTGCAGGTCTTGGGGAGTAAAATCAGCAGTTTCATCAGTATCGGCATCTTCGACATATGTTAAGTGTTTAAAGCTGAAATCTATTGGTTTTTCTTTTGCTATTGCAGCAAATTCCACAATATATTGGTTTTTTTCAACATCTACAGTTTTTACTTTCCCCTTATTCCAGACCGGATGCATAACCAGATTACCCTCCTTAAATGTTGTTTGGGTATCACTTTGTAAAACATTGGATTTTGTTTCATTGTTTTGAATAATCTCTGGCGAAAGTTTTCCTTTTCGTACATAAAACTCCTCACTGATTTCAAAGAGAAACCTTGAAGGATATTTGTTGAGGCCCGTAGTGAAATTAAAACCCTCCGAATCAGTCATATAAAATCTTTTCTCAGCGCGTGTAACTGCCACATACATGAGTCTTCGTTCTTCCTCGATGGCACGTTTTCTTCTTTCTTTAATAGATAGAGCGCTCGGCAGTATTCCTTCAGTAAAGCCGCATAAAAAGACATAAGGAAATTCAAGACCTTTAGAAATATGAATGGTCATAAGTCTTACCTTATCCTGCTGCTGGGTATCGGCATCCAAATCTGTATACAAGGCAATTTCCTGCAGATACTCGACAATGTTCACAGGAGCATTATTTTCCTTTTCTAGGAGCAGCATTGAATTTACAAGTTCTTTAATATTTTCAAGCCTGTCCTCATCACCATCTTTTCGGTAAAGATCAGAGAGTCCGCTCTTATCCAGTATGATTTTTACCAGGTCAGATATAGATTTGGTTTTAGCAGTTTCACGAAGTTCATTAATTAGTGCCAGAAAATCTACGGCACCTTTTTTAGCGAGTTCTTTATCGGCTATGTTTTTTTCCAATGCCTGGAGCAGAGAGAGATTTTGCTCTCCGGCTAAAAGACTAAGCCTTTCTAGAAATTTCTTGCCAAGACCCCTTGTGGGCTGATTGTGCATGCGTAGAAAAGAAAAATTATCCCCCTGAACAATAAGGCGTAACATCGAAAGGACGTCTTTTATCTCTTTTCTCTCAAAGAAACGGATTCCTCCAAAAATGGTATAAGGAATATTGTCTTTTATAAGCGCTTGCTCTATATTTCTGGAAAGATGGTTGGAACGGTATAATATAGTTATATCAGAGTATGAAGCATCTTCGGACTGCAATATTTCTTTTATTTCAGAAGCTATCCAGCGGCTCTCCTCAAAATCATTTTTTCCGTGGAAATGCACTACTTCAAAGCCTTCGGGCTTATCGGTGATCATATCCTTATCAACCCTAATAGTATTATTTTTGATGATATGATTACCAACCTTCAAGATATTAGGAGTGGAGCGGTAATTGCGATTCATAATGATGGTCTGCGTATCAGGAAAGATAGTGTCAAATTCCACTAGATATTCAGGTTTGGCTCCACGCCATTCATAAATAGTCTGATCTGGATCCCCAACAAGAAAAAGGTTCTGATGTACGCGTGAGAGCATTTCAACTAAATGAAACTGGCTTTCAGAACTGTCCTGTGCCTCATCAACCTGAATATAGTGCAGGTTTTCCTGCCACTTTAAAAGTACATCAGGATTGTTGTCTAAAATGAACGCCGTGAAATGTATAAGATCATCAAAATCCAATGCATAATTTCGTTTTTGCTTGTCAAGGTATATCTGGAAAACACGGCTTGATAACGAATCACTCTCATCAGGCTCAAAGCTTTTGTTTTCAAGTATATAACCAAGGTAATTTGAAGTGCTTTTCTGCTTAGATATAAAGCGTAAAACTTGTTTAAAAGTCAAGTGTTTCGAATTGATCTGAAGCTCTGTGAAAACATCCCTGAGTATGCTTTTCTGATCTTCGGCATCCAAAATGATAAAATTCTTCGGATAATGTATTTTGTTGATTTCCTCGCGCAGGAATCTTACGCAAAAACCGTGATAGGTAGTAATAAAACTCACATCATAGTTATCTCCTATGAGAGCCTTGACACGTTTTTTCATTTCCTGAGCGGCTTTATTGGTAAAAGTCACGCAGAGTATGTTGGAAGAATTAATCCCTAGCCTGTCTACAATATAGGCAAATCGGGAAGTCAGCGCCTTTGTTTTTCCTGATCCTGCTCCAGCGATAACGCGTACGTAGCCTTCCGTGGTTTTAACGGCCTGCAGTTGGTTAGGATTAAGATTATCTAGAATCGGGTCATTCATTTTAAAACGGTAATTTTTTTGATCTATTTATTTTATTTTAAGCAGACTGATCAAAAAGTCTGTCATACAAATTTATGCAATTAATTTGATGTGAATCATCACGGTAAATAATTGCTTTTACGGCATATAAAAAATCCTGAAGAGAATCAGTAGTTTAAAGTACAAAACTCTTTTCAGGATCTTATGTTCACATCTTTTTGTTGTGCTATATAAGACAACTTTTTAGAAGGAGGGTTAATTATCTTCGTCATCTTCAACTGCCTTCTCTTCATCTAAGGTTCTTCTGTTAGCATCAGGATCTCGTTCATCTGGACGGGGGTTAGGATGTTTTGAAGCATCACTATGTATTACCGTGGTATCATTTTCATGCTGGTTGATGGCGGGATCTTTTTTCTCAATAAGTTCTGAATTTATGGAATCATCTGATGCGTGATAGGTACGTTCATCCTGATCGTAATTATCGAAGTTTTCTCTTGACATAATTATATAATTTAGTTCTTTACTATTTTAAAATTTAAATAATTTTGAAGGATCGGTAGCTTCTTTAATACTCTTGCCTTCTGGATTATTTTTATTCTCTTTTTCCTTATCGTGCCATGGTCCGTCTTTAAGATGCACCGTTTCTGCTGCACTTTCTCCTGAAGATCCTTGATTCGTAATGCTTGGAGCATTTAGTATATCTTGATCTTCGGATTCATTATGAATTTCTTTATACTTGTTACTTTCCATGATTTTCTGGTTTTTCAGTTTTCTCTTTGTGATTTTTTAAGAGCTCCCTGGCCTGTTTGAGTCCTGTAGCAATTGCAATTCCTTCTTCCGCACCATCTAGAAGCAGGGCATTGGCTATTTCTACTGCTTTTTCCCTAAGCTCGGTCGGCTGATTCTTGTAAGATGGGGGATAATCCCCGTTATACCAAGGCATAATATCAGATGTTTTGTGTCAGATGTTTAGTAAAATCATCTACACTGGTTCCAGCGGCTCTGACAGCATTTTTCAAAACTTCTTCAGGCACATTTAATTTTTCGGACCAATATTGAATTTCTTGCGGTTCTGAAATATCGATATGAGCATCATCCACTTTTCCTATGTTTGCATTATCTTCCATAATTTTAATTTTTTTAGTTTATGCCAAAGTTACTATCAGGAAAAAAAATCCTGTTATATTATAAAATCCTATTTTTATAGGATTGCAATGATTTACAATGTGTTAAGGGTATTCTCGAAGCAGCAGATTTTCCACATAGCACTCATCTGAGAAGCTAGAACAACTTAAGTGGATTAATCCTGGCATATTACCATAATTGATTAAATTCGGCGGGAGATTAATAAAGAATAATTATATCAGTATTTTGACGTATAAATAATTGAAAGGATTGTAATACTTTTAAGGGTTGGAATTTAAAATATTTTATAAACTTAACATTTTCAATTATGGAAGAAACTGATAAATTGCTCACTTTAGAAAATAAATCTGATAATTCCAAAGAACAAAATAATGAATTGGTATTCTCGTACCTCACATTAAGAAATCTTATAGGCTTCAGCGGATTACTGCTTCCTGTAATTTTATCAGTATTTCCCAGAAGGCCATCTGATTTTTATGGTTTTGAACCCTCTATCAGCGACTATTTCTATACTGACCGTGGTGATATACTAGTAGTAGTTTTGTGTGTTTTAGGAACATTGCTTATTACTTATAAAGGTTATAACTGGAAAGAGCAGCTTTTAACATTTATTGCAGGAATCTGCGGAATGGGTGTTGCATTTGTGCCAACTGCAAAAGTCTGTTTGGATTGTCAGGACAGTGTTCATACCGGCAGCGGAGGAGTATTTGATTTTATTACTGGAAAATGGTGGCATTTTGCCTTTGCTGCAACTTTTCTATTCTGCCTTGCTATAATGTCCTTAGTGTTTTTTGTAAAGAAAAATGAAGATATCCCTATTAAATCATCTAATGGCTCCCTGACTCAAAAAGGAAAGCGTAATATTATCTATAAAATATGCGGCTGGGTGATTATTGGTTCTCTGCTGATTATGGGAATATATTTTATAGCGGGATGGAAATTTAAAAAGATTCCTTTTGTTTTTATTTTTGAATCCATTGCTGTAATAGCCTTCGGGATTTCATGGATTACAAAAGGACAGACATTATTGCCAGATGGTGAACATTATATTAGCAAACGAATACATAAAATGAAAGGACTACTTTAAAGATGTCTTTTTAATAAATGAGTTACTGTAATAATTTTGCAGGATTTTAAATTATAATTTATTTGAGTTAAAGATTCTTGAGGGCAGATAAATCCTGTAATTGAATTTTTGCTACAATAACTTATAATATATACTTTTATAAGGTTTTGACTTTTGTGAATATTGTATTTTTACATTTCATAAGTATGTAAATACATTTGTGAGCTGAATAATATAAGTGTTTTTATATTTTCTTTTGCTTAAAAATAGATATTGTAAGAAAAATTACCTGAATAATTTTAAAAATTTAAATACTTAAGTCTAATGTTATCAGAAACTTAGAGAAAAAACATGAAAAATATTTAAAAAAAGTCATTAAAAAGTATTGTAAATACTGATAAACTCCCTACTTTTGCACCCGCTTTGAAACACAGGCGGAATGATAAAGAAGACACGTTCGTAGACATATTGAATTGACAGCCGTTTTAACAGAGATGTTAAAACAAAAGAATAAGAGTAATAGAATCGTAAGATTCGAAAAGAACCGATAGATAAATCATCGCAGTATAATATTACAATATACGATGAAGAGTTTGATCCTGGCTCAGGATGAACGCTAGCGGCAGGCTTAACACATGCAAGTCGAGGGGTATAAGTCTTCGGATTTAGAGACCGGCGCACGGGTGCGTAACGCGTATGCAATCTGCCTTTCACAGAGGGATAGCCCAGAGAAATTTGGATTAATACCTCATAGTATTACGACCCGGCATCGGGATGTAATTAAAGTCACAACGGTGAAAGATGAGCATGCGTCCCATTAGCTAGTTGGTAAGGTAACGGCTTACCAAGGCAACGATGGGTAGGGGTCCTGAGAGGGAGATCCCCCACACTGGTACTGAGACACGGACCAGACTCCTACGGGAGGCAGCAGTGAGGAATATTGGACAATGGGCGCAAGCCTGATCCAGCCATGCCGCGTGCAGGATGACGGTCCTATGGATTGTAAACTGCTTTTGTACGAGAAGAAACACTGATTCGTGAATCAGCCTGACGGTATCGTAAGAATAAGGATCGGCTAACTCCGTGCCAGCAGCCGCGGTAATACGGAGGATCCAAGCGTTATCCGGAATCATTGGGTTTAAAGGGTCCGTAGGCGGTCTTGTAAGTCAGTGGTGAAAGCCCATCGCTCAACGGTGGAACGGCCATTGATACTGCTGGACTTGAATTATTAGGAAGTAACTAGAATATGTAGTGTAGCGGTGAAATGCTTAGAGATTACATGGAATACCAATTGCGAAGGCAGGTTACTACTAATGGATTGACGCTGATGGACGAAAGCGTGGGTAGCGAACAGGATTAGATACCCTGGTAGTCCACGCCGTAAACGATGGATACTAGCTGTTGGAAGCAATTTCAGTGGCTAAGCGAAAGTGATAAGTATCCCACCTGGGGAGTACGTTCGCAAGAATGAAACTCAAAGGAATTGACGGGGGCCCGCACAAGCGGTGGAGCATGTGGTTTAATTCGATGATACGCGAGGAACCTTACCAAGGCTTAAATGTAGATTGACCGTTTTGGAAACAGAACTTTCGCAAGACAATTTACAAGGTGCTGCATGGTTGTCGTCAGCTCGTGCCGTGAGGTGTCAGGTTAAGTCCTATAACGAGCGCAACCCCTGTTGTTAGTTGCCAGCGAGTCATGTCGGGAACTCTAACAAGACTGCCAGTGCAAACTGTGAGGAAGGTGGGGATGACGTCAAATCATCACGGCCCTTACGCCTTGGGCTACACACGTGCTACAATGGCCGGTACAGAGAGCAGCCACTGGGCGACCAGGAGCGAATCTATAAAGCCGGTCACAGTTCGGATCGGAGTCTGCAACTCGACTCCGTGAAGCTGGAATCGCTAGTAATCGGATATCAGCCATGATCCGGTGAATACGTTCCCGGGCCTTGTACACACCGCCCGTCAAGCCATGGAAGCTGGGGGTGCCTGAAGTCGGTGACCGCAAGGAGCTGCCTAGGGTAAAACTGGTAACTAGGGCTAAGTCGTAACAAGGTAGCCGTACCGGAAGGTGCGGCTGGAACACCTCCTTTCTAGAGCCTCAATTGTTAGCTGAAAGGCACGATGAGGAAAAAAGATGGTTATCTGCAGGTATCTGAATTGGAGATTGTATTACTCTTGCTGTTAATTTAAAAGAAATGAAAATTAAGTAAAACAGAGTCTCGTAGCTCAGCTGGTTAGAGTACTACACTGATAATGTAGGGGTCGGCAGTTCGAGTCTGCCCGGGACTACTTTTTTAAGATTGTTAATTGTAAATTATGAATTATAAATTACAAAAGACGGAATAAAAAAAGACTGTAAGCTTGATTAAAAGGAAATTTTAGGGGTTGAGGCCTTATGAGAACTAATTCATAACTCATAACTAATAACTCATCACTAAGAAAATGGGGGATTAGCTCAGCTGGCTAGAGCGCCTGCCTTGCACGCAGGAGGTCAACGGTTCGACTCCGTTATTCTCCACAGGTCCGAAAGGACAAAAGTTCATTGACATATTGAGATAAGAAAATAATAAGAAAGTAGAAAGCGTTTTTTGTTATTAGTAACAAAAAACAAAAAAAAACGGTCATAATTGATTTTAAGACTGGTACAATAAGCAAAATAAGGGCGTATGGGGGATGCCTAGGCTCTCAGAGGCGATGAAAGGCGTGATAAGCTGCGAAAAGCTGCGGGGACGGGCACACACCGACTGATCCGCAGATACCTGAATGGGGCAACCCGCTATGCTGAAGGCATAGCACACCGATAGGTGGGCAAACCCGCTGAACTGAAACATCTAAGTAGGCGGAGGAGAAGAAAACAAAAGTGATTCCGTAAGTAGTGGCGAGCGAACGCGGATTAGCCCAAACCGGTGCTGTTACGGCAGTGCCGGGGTTGTAGGACCGCGGTATTTTATGTACAAGGAACCGGAAGCTTCTGGAAAGGGGCACCATAGAGGGTGACAGTCCCGTACGGGCAACGAGTATAATAGATAGCGGTATCCTGAGTAGGGCGGGGCACGTGAAACCCTGTCTGAATTTGGCGGGACCATCCGCTAAGGCTAAATACTCCTGAGAGACCGATAGTGAACCAGTACCGTGAGGGAAAGGTGAAAAGAACCGTGAATAACGGAGTGAAATAGATCCTGAAACCATACGCTTACAAGCGGTCGGAGCCCTTTCGTGGGGTGACGGCGTGCCTTTTGCATAATGAGCCTACGAGTTAACGTTGCTGGCAAGGATAAGTGTTTAAGACATGGATCCGCAGCGAAAGCGAGTCTGAATAGGGCGCTTTAGTCAGTAGTGTTAGACGCGAAACCGTGTGATCTACCCATGGGCAGGTTGAAGCTGTGGTAACACACAGTGGAGGACCGAACCGGTTGACGTTGAAAAGTCTTCGGATGACCTGTGGGTAGGGGTGAAAGGCCAATCAAACTCGGAAATAGCTCGTACTCCCCGAAATGCATTTAGGTGCAGCGTTATTTTAGTTATACAGAGGTAGAGCTACTGATTGGATGCGGGGGCTTCACCGCCTACCAATTCCTGACAAACTCCGAATGCTGTATAATGATTGATAACAGTGAGGGCTTGGGTGCTAAGGTCCAAGTCCGAGAGGGAAAGAACCCAGACCATCAGCTAAGGTCCCCAAATATATGCTAAGTTGAAAGAACGAGGTTTGTCTGCCCAGACAGCTAGGATGTTGGCTTGGAAGCAGCCATTCATTTAAAGAGTGCGTAACAGCTCACTAGTCGAGCGGACGAGCATGGATAATAATCGGGCATAAGCATATTACCGAAGCTATGGATTTACAGTTTACTGTAAGTGGTAGGGGAGCATTCTGACAGGGCAGAAGGTGTATCGTAAGGTATGCTGGACCGGTCAGAAAAGAAAATGTAGGCATAAGTAACGATAATGCGGGCGAGAAACCCGCACACCGAAAAACTAAGGTTTCCACAGCTATGCTAATCAGCTGTGGGTTAGTCTGGTCCTAAGGCGAACCCGAAAGGGACAGTCGATGGCCAACGGGTTAATATTCCCGTACTGCTTATTACTGTGATGGGGTGACGGAGTGATGAAAGCGCCGCGGACTGACGGAATAGTTCGTTAAAGTACCTAGCTATATTCTCTGCAGGCAAATCCGCAGAGAATGGTGAAATACGATAGTACTCGGAGTCTTCGGACAAAGAGATAGTGCGCCTAAGGGCTTCCAAGAAAAACCTCTAAACTTCAGGTAATAAGCACCAGTACCGTAAACCGACACAGGTAGTTGAGGAGAGAATCCTAAGGTGCTCGAGAGATTCATGGCTAAGGAATTAGGCAAAATAGACCTGTAACTTCGGGAGAAAGGTCGCCCCGAGCAATCGGGGCCGCAGTGAAGAGGTCCAGGCGACTGTTTATCAAAAACACAGGGCTCTGCAAAATCGTAAGATGAAGTATAGGGCCTGACACCTGCCCGGTGCTGGAAGGTTAAGAGGAGATGTTATCTTCGGAGAAGCATTGAATTGAAGCCCCAGTAAACGGCGGCCGTAACTATAACGGTCCTAAGGTAGCGAAATTCCTTGTCGGGTAAGTTCCGACCTGCACGAATGGTGTAACGATCTGGACACTGTCTCAGCCATGAGCTCGGTGAAATTGTAGTAACGGTGAAGATGCCGTTTACCCGCAGTGGGACGAAAAGACCCTGTGCACCTTTACTATAGCTTAGTATTGACCTTGGATAAATGATGTGTAGGATAGGTTGGAGACTTTGAAGGGGCGTCGCCAGGCGCTTTGGAGTCATTGTTGAAATACAACCCTTTGTTTATCTGAGGCCTAACCCCGCAAAAGCGGGGGACATTGCTTGGTGGGTAGTTTGACTGGGGTGGTCGCCTCCAAAAGAGTAACGGAGGCTTCTAAAGGTTCCCTCAGTACGCTTGGTAACCGTGCGTAGAGTGCAATGGCATAAGGGAGCTTGACTGAGAGACATACAGGTCGATCAGGTACGAAAGTAGAGCATAGTGATCCGGTGGTTCCGCATGGAAGGGCCATCGCTCAAAGGATAAAAGGTACGCCGGGGATAACAGGCTGATCTCCCCCAAGAGCTCATATCGACGGGGGGGTTTGGCACCTCGATGTCGGCTCGTCACATCCTGGGGCTGGAGAAGGTCCCAAGGGTTGGGCTGTTCGCCCATTAAAGTGGCACGCGAGCTGGGTTCAGAACGTCGTGAGACAGTTCGGTCTCTATCTACTGCGGGCGTTAGAAATTTGAGTGGATCTGATTCTAGTACGAGAGGACCGAATTGGACAAACCTCTAGTGTATCTGTTGTCCCGCCAGGGGCACCGCAGAGTAGCTACGTTTGGAAGGGATAAGCGCTGAAAGCATATAAGCGCGAAACCCACCACAAGATGAGATTTCTTTTAAGGATCGTGGAAGATGACCACGTTGATAGGCTATAGATGTAAAGGCAGTAATGTCATAGTCGAGTAGTACTAATAATCCGTAAGCTTATGTACACCCTTTTCTCCCGGCTGCGGCCGGGAGAAGAAACTTTCTAAACAAATTTACTTTTCTTTATCTCAGTATGTTAAAATATTTGCCCGTCGCGGGCAGTTATGAGTCCTGGGTTATAAGTTTTGAGTTGAAAAACAATAAACTAAAAACCAAAATCCATAACTAAAAACCTTAAGGTGGTTATTGCGGCGGGGCTCACCTCTTCCCATCCCGAACAGAGTAGTTAAGCCCGCCTGCGCAGATGGTACTGCAGTATTGTGGGAGAGTATGTCGCCGCCTTTTTTTCAAAAACCCTGTTTCTAATCGAAACAGGGTTTTTTCGTTTTTATTGGTTTTATTTTAAACAGCCAATAAAGATTTCTTGATATTCTCATTATTGCAATATTGGCTGTATCTACACTATTTTAATCCTTTGTATAATGAAAAGTAAATGCTCTGAAAGATAGAATTATTGAGGAATATAAATGTGAAAAGTGGCTCCTTCCATATGTTTTCCTGTCGCTGTAATTATTCCGTTATGATTGTCTACTATCTTTTTCACAATAGCCAGTCCTATTCCGGTTCCATCGTAATCATCTCTGCTGTGCAGTCTTTGAAAAACACCAAATATTTTCTCGCTGTGCTGGGAATCAAAACCAATCCCATTATCTTTAAAAGCAATGTGGCAGTAGTTTTGCTCGGGCTGTAACTTTTCATTTTCTAATTCCTGTCCAGAAAGCATACGGCTTTTAATTTCAATGGTAAGAGGAATATCTTTCTGTGAAAATTTTAAAGCATTATTGGTTAGGTTTTCCAGCAGTTGTACAAATAAAAATGGGATAATATAAATCTTACCATGTAGTTCAGTTGTAATGACAGCTTTTTTATCCTTGATGTTTTCAGAGAGAGCTTCTTTCACATTTTCGATAATGACGCTTAGATCTGTATGTTCATAAATGTGCTCCGTAGTGCTTGCTTGTGAGAATACTAGTAAATCGTTAATTAGATTTCGCATGCGGTTGGCTGCATATAAAATCCTGTCAAATTTTGATTTTCCATCTTCGCTCAAATTCGAATATTCTTTTGTAAGAATCATGTTGGAAAAAGTCTGGATTTTTCGCAGCGGTTCCTGAAGATCATGGCTGGAAATCTGAGTAAATGCATCCAGTTCCGCATTCTTCTGTTTTAATTCTGTCGCATATTTTTCAATAGCTGCATATTGTTGAGCTAATTTTTCGTTAGCTTTTACAATTTTATGATTTAAGGCAGCTGTTTCTTCTTCCTTAAGCTGCAGTTCCTTATTCTTTTTATACAATTCGGTAAAAACTAAAACTTTGGCTTTAAGAATTTCTGAAGAAAGCGGTTTAATCATATAATCTACAGCTCCAGATTGGTATCCTTTGAAAATATAGTCGGAAGTATCCATATTAGCTGTTAGAAAGATAATAGGAACATGCTTAAGTTTATCACTTTGGCGTATGAGCTCGGCTGTTTCAAAACCGTCCATAAGCGGCATCTGCACATCCATGAGGATAATGGCAAAATCTTGGTTTTTTAGGAGTATTCTTAAAGCATCTTTACCTGAAGAAGCTTCTACAAATTCATATCCCTGACCAGCCAGAATGACTTGAAGAGAAAGTAGGTTTTCTTTCTTATCATCGACTATTAATATTTTTACGGGATGTTTTTCCATGAGGCTTTCCATATTAAAATATTATTTTAGCCATACTCTCATCAGTGAAGACAGCTGTTCCACATTGACAGGTTTAGTAATGTAGTCAGAAGCTCCAGATTCAATACATCGTTGTCTGTCTCCTTTCATGGCTTTAGCAGTGACTGCAATAATAGTCAGATCTTTATGTCTAGGATTTCTGCGAATAATTTTCATAGTTTCATAACCATCAAGTTCGGGCATCATGATATCCATTAGTACAATATCGATAGTTTCGTTTCCGTTTAGTATTTCAACCGCCTCGTGACCACTTTCGGCGCTTATAACATCCAGTCCAAATCGTTCCAGTGCTGTAGTAAGGGCAAAAAGGTTTCGAACATCGTCATCTACCAAAAGTACTTTTTTATTTAGTAGTACATCTTCTTTTAAGTAAAACGTTTCAATACGCTTTTTCATATCTTCAGGCAGTTCTTTATGCACACGATGCATGAAAAGAGCAGTCTGGTCCACAAGCTCATCCATTGAAACAGCACTTTTGGTAATAATACTATGGGCAAAACGGCCGAGTTTACTGCGCTGTTTTTTGCTTAGATCACCAGCTGAATGGACAATAATTGCTGTTTCCTGTCCGCTGATATTGTTTTCAAGATCGCTGATGAGATCTAGTCCGTCTGCATCAGGAAGAACAAGATCTAGTATAATACAGTCGAAAGATTTTGTCTCAATAAGCTCAACTGCCTGTTTCGCTGTCAAAGCAGTATCAATTGAAATATCGTCTCCCTGTACCGCTTTAATTATACGGTCCAGTTCCGCTGGATTGTCATCTACAATAAGCAGGTTTTTTTGTGCATTATTTTTGAAATTCTGAATATCATTAAAAAGTGAGGTTAGAATATCATTTTTTACAGGTTTGACTAGAAAGTTTCTGGCACCTCGTTTGAGTCCTTTGTTTCTTTCATCTTCTCCCGAGATAATATATACGGGAATGTGGCGCAGGGTAAAATCAGTTTTTAATCTGTCTAGAATTTTCCAGCCGCTGGTATCGGGCATATTAAGATCCATTGTAATGGCATGAGGCTGGAAGTGACTGATATAATCCACCACATCATTACCTCTTGTGGTTACAATGGCTTTGATATTATGCTGATGAGCTCTCTCAAGAAGAATTTTAGCAAAGGTTTCATTATCCTCCGCGATCAGTAGCACTTTGTCTTCTGGTTTGATAGAAGTCCTGTCATCACCAATTTCGTCTGCAAAATACAGATCAGTATCTGATGATTTAAAACTCGAAGATGGAAGTGATTTTAAACGGCTCTTTCCAGCATGAAGCACACTTGTTTCTTCATTGACTGTAATATCTTCGATTTCTGGAATATGGACAAATTTTAAAGGTAGAAATAAAGTGAATTTACTTCCAATGTTGGTGTCACTTTCCAGTTCTATGCTTCCTCCCAGTAGGTCAGAAAGTCCTCGGCTGATTGATAATCCAAGACCTGTTCCTCCATACTTACGGCTTGTAGAACCTTCTGCCTGTTGAAAGGCTTCAAAAATAATATTCTGTTTTTCTTTAGAGATTCCAATTCCAGTATCTGATATTTCAAAAGCTACGACAGCTTCGGCATTATCCAGACTGCTGCTTTTAGTTTTCCAATTATGTTCTGCCTTGTAAATGTTTAGTTTAACAGATCCTTTTTCAGTGAATTTAAAAGAGTTCGATAAAAGATTTTTCAGAATTTGGTTTAAACGTTGTGAATCGGTTTCCATAACTTCAGGAAGATTTTCATCCATTTTGATTTCAAAATTAAGATGTTTGGCCTCTGAAATAGGGTTGAAGGTAGAAGCTACAAAACGGCTTATCTCCTCAAAGCTAATCGGGTTGTAATCCACAGAAATATACCCTGACTCAATTTTAGAAAGATCCAGGATGTCATTAATCAGCTGAATAAGGTCATCTCCGCAAGAGTTAATGGTTTTCGCAAACTGAATTTGTTTTTCGGATAAATTCCCGTCTCGGTTCGCAATTAGTTCATTAGCTAGAATCTGTAAACTGTTCAAAGGAGTACGAAGTTCGTGAGACATATTGGCCAAGAACTCGGATTTGTATTTTGAAGTAAGCGTCAGCTGATCGGCTTTTTCCTCAAGTGCTTTACGGGCAACCTCGACTTCTTGGTTTTTAAGTTCAACTTCTTCTTTCTGATTGGCCAGTAATATCGCTTTTTCCTCTAATTCTTCGTTGGTATTTTTAAGTACTTCCTGCTGACTTTTAAGCTCGCTGGCAAGTGATTGGGATTGTACCAGCAGTTCTTCAGTTCTTGAATTGGATTCGATGGTATTAATTACAATACCAATACTTTCTGTAAGTCCTTCAAGGAAATCCAAGTGTATCTGGCTGAAGGTATCAAGTGATGCCAATTCAATAACTGCTTTAAGTCTACCTTCAAAGAGTACTGGAAGAATAATGACGTCTTTAGGTCTGGCATCGCCAAGTCCTGAATTTATTTTAATGTAGTCTTTTGGAACGTTGCTCAGTATTATTCTTTCTTTTTCTACTGCAACCTGACCAATTAGACCTTCTCCCATACCGTATTGAGTAAGGGAATTTTTTCGTTTTATATAAGCGTAAGAAGCAATTAGGTTTAATTTAGAATCCATAAATTCTTCACCTTCTTCTAAAATATAAAATAGACCATGCTGAGCGGTTACCACTGCAGCAAGTTCTGAAAGGATTTTTTTAGTAACTGCATTCAATTCTTTTTGACCCTGAAGCATTTGGGTAAACTTAGCCAAATTCGATTTCAGCCAGTCTTGTTCTTGATTACGTAAAGTAGTTGCTTTAAGATTAAAAATCATCTGATTAATAGTGTCTTTAAGTGCCTCAACTTCACCTTTTGCTTCAACACCAATAGTTCGTGTTAAATCTCCCTGTGTTACTGCCGATGCTACCTCAGAAATCGCACGTACCTGAGTGGTTAGATTCGCCGCTAACTGGTTTACATTTTCTGTTAAGTTTTTCCACGTTCCAGAAGCTCCTGGTACGTTTGCTTGTCCTCCCAGTTTTCCTTCGGCACCAACTTCACGCGCAACTGTTGTTACCTGATCTGAGAATGTGGCAAGCGTATCAATCATTTCGTTGATGGTATCGGTTAACTGTGCAACTTCACCTTTGGCATCAATGGATAATTTTTGTTTTAGATTTCCTTTTGCTACAGATGTTACCACTTTTGCGATTCCACGAACCTGACCTGTTAAGTTAGAAGCCATTACGTTAACCGAATCGGTTAAATCTTTCCATGTTCCCGCAACACCTTTTACTTCAGACTGTCCGCCCAGTTTTCCTTCGGTACCCACCTCACGCGCCACACGCGTAACTTCAGAAGCAAATGAATTTAACTGTTCTACCATCGTATTAAAGGTATTTTTCAAATCTAGAATTTCTCCTTTTACGTCAACGGTAATTTGTTTGGAAAGGTCACCATTTGCAACTGCTTTGGTTACATCGGCAATATTACGCACCTGACCGGTTAAGTTCGATGCCATCTGGTTAACCGAATCCGTTAAATCTTTCCATGTCCCAGCAACACCAGGCACGAATGCTTGTCCACCCAGTTTTCCGTCGGTACCCACCTCACGCGCCACACGAGTTACCTCAGAGGCGAAGGCACGAAGCTGATCCACCATTGTATTTACGGTTTCTTTCAATTGTAGAATTTCTCCACGAACGTCGGCCGTAATCTTTTTCGACATATCTCCATTCGCAACTGCAATCGTTACCTCGGCGATATTACGAACCTGAGTGGTTAAATTACCCGCCATTTGGTTAACAGAATCTGTTAAATCCTTCCATGTTCCAGCAACTCCAGGCACATTAGCTTGTCCTCCTAGTTTTCCTTCGGTTCCTACCTCACGTGCCACACGAGTTACCTCAGAGGCAAATTCGCGAAGCTGATCTACCATTGTATTTAAGGTTTCTTTTAGCTGCAAAATTTCTCCACGAACGTCAACAGTAATTTTTCGGGACATATCTCCATTCGCCACTGCAATTGCCACATCGGCAATATTACGTACCTGAGCGGTAAGATTTCCTGCCATTTGGTTAACGGAATCTGTTAAATCTTTCCAAGTTCCAGCAACTCCTGGTACGTTGGCTTGTCCTCCAAGTTTTCCTTCTGTACCTACTTCTCGAGAAACCCTTGTTACCTCCGAAGCAAAGCCTCGAAGCTGATCCACCATGGTATTAATTGTATTTTTTAACTCTAAGATTTCTCCTTTTACGTCAACCGTAATCTGGAGCGATAAATCTCCTTTTGCTACGGCTGTTGTTACTTCGGCAATGTTACGCACTTGTCCAGTAAGGTTCGATGCCATTTGGTTTACCGAATCCGTTAAATCTTTCCAAGTTCCACCAACACCTTCAACCTGCGCTTGTCCTCCCAGTTTTCCTTCGGTACCAACTTCACGTGCCACACGAGTTACCTCAGAAGCGAAAGAGTTCAGCTGACCCACCATGGTATTAATTGTATTTTTTAACTCTAGGATTTCTCCTTTGGTATCAACCGTAATCTGGCGGGATAAATCTCCTTTTGCTACGGCTGTTGTTACCTCCGCAATATTACGTACTTGTCCGGTTAAGTTGGAAGCCATTTGGTTCACAGAATCAGTCAAATCTTTCCATGTTCCTCCGACACCTTTTACTTTCGCTTGACCGCCTAGTTTTCCTTCTGTACCCACCTCAAGTGCCACACGCGTAACCTCAGAAGAGAAAGAGTTCAGCTGATCCACCATTGTATTAATGGTTTTTTTCAACTCGAGGATTTCTCCCTCGGCTACAGCTGTAATTTTTTTCGAAAGGTCACCATTTGCCACGGCCGTTGTTACCTCTGCAATATTACGAACCTGTCCGGTAAGGTTAGATGCCATCTGGTTCACCGAATCGGTTAAATCTTTCCATGTTCCTCCGACACCTTTTACTTTTGCCTGACCTCCCAGTTTTCCTTCAGAACCTACCTCGCGCGCCACACGAGTTACCTCAGCACCAAATGAGTTCAGCTGATCCACCATGGTATTGATGGTGTTTTTTAATTCCAGGATTTCTCCTTCAACGTTTACGGTAATTTTTTTAGATAAATCTCCTTTTGCCACGGCTGTTGTTACCTCGGCAATATTACGCACCTGACCTGTTAAGTTGGATGCCATTTGATTTACTGAATCGGTCAAATCTTTCCAAACTCCGCCGACCCCTCGTACTTTTGCCTGACCGCCCAGTTTTCCTTCGGAACCTACCTCACGAGCAACACGGGTTACTTCAGAAGAGAACGAGTTCAGCTGATCCACCATCGTGTTAATGGTATCTTTAAGCTCCAGGATTTCTCCTTTTACGTCTACTGTAATTTTTTTAGATAAATCTCCTCTTGCTACGGCCGTTGTTACATCGGCAATATTACGTACCTGTCCGGTTAAGTTTGATGCCATCTGATTTACGGAATCCGTTAAATCTTTCCAAGTTCCGCCGACACCTTTTACTTGTGCTTGTCCGCCCAGTTTTCCTTCGGTTCCTACCTCACGCGCCACACGAGTTACCTCAGAAGAAAATGAGTTCAGCTGATCTACCATGGTATTAATGGTATTTTTTAATTCTAAGATTTCCCCTTTTACGTCAACGGTAATTTTTTTAGACAAATCTCCTTTTGCTACCGCAGTGGTTACATCTGCAATATTACGTACCTGACCCGTTAAGTTACTCGCCATTTTATTTACAGAGTCTGTCAAATCTTTCCATACACCACCCACACCGCGAACTTTTGCTTGTCCGCCTAGTTTTCCATCAGTTCCCACCTCACGAGCCACACGGGTAACCTCCATAGAGAATAGGTTCAGCTGTTTTACCATCCCGTTTACCTCTTTGGCAATTCTAAGGAATTCTCCTTGAAGTGGATTTCCTTCAATGGATAAAGGCATTTCCTGCGATAAATTTCCTTTTGCAACAGAGGTAATTACGTGTGCAATTTCAATTGTTGGATGCACCAGATCAGAGATCAGTGTATTAACAGAATCCACGCAGGAACTCCACGAACCGCGTGCACCGTCTAGAACGACACGATTCGTTAATTTTCCTTGTTTACCAATGCTTTTTCCAACTTTCTGAAATTCGAATACCATTCGTTCATTCAGATCAATTATTTCATTTAAAGTGTCGCAGATTGATCTTTTAATGCCATTCTGATCGGTAGGAAAACGCTGCGAGAAATTACCGTTTTTTACTTTCATCAGAATTTTTAAAAACTCGGCATCGCTTAGCACGGATTCTTCGGACTGATCTTTGATCTTGGCGTTTTTTTTATCAGTTACCACGGGAAGTACAAGCAGTTCTTCGCCGCTGGATTTTTTTGTGACAGGTTTTGATTTTTTCATAATAGACGGTTCTTGGTTTGATTAAATTTTTGGTTTATGGGATGTGTAAAAGGAATGCTTTAAACGCTTTCGTCCAATAATATTTTACGCAGATGAAACTGTACAAAAGCATCCATTGAATCAGGTCTTTTGGTATTGTCTGTATAATTGAGAGGCTTTATAATATAGCCTGATATTCCTAAATTTTCTGCATTGATGCGGTCATTACTTTCAGAAGAGGTAGTCATTATAAAAACTTTCAGGTCTTTTAATTTTTCATCTCCACGTATGATTTTAAGAAACTCTATTCCATTCATTCTTGGCATATTAATGTCCAAAAGAATCACATCAGGATAAAGAGCTTTACCAGTTTCACCACGTAGAAGATGCAACGCTTCAAGTCCGTTATAAGCGGTATGAAGCTCGTATTGGATTTCTAGTTTTTTTAATGAACGTTCTACAGATATAGTGTCCAGTTCATCATCTTCAATTAGTAAAATGGTGGGTGTTTTCATATTCTTTTATTATTTTTCCAAGTGAAAGTAAATGTTGTTCCTTCTCCCAATCGTGAGTGTACTTGTATGCTTTCTCCCTGATCGTCAATAATTTTTTTCACAATTGCCAGACCAACACCAGTGCTTTCCATTTCATTTTTTTCTCGAAGTGTTTGAAAGATTTCAAATATTTTCTTGTGATATTCGGGATCAATTCCAATTCCATAATCTTTTACGGAAAATTCGTAAACATCTAAAATTGTCAGGCAATCAATTTCAATACGGCCCTCGTTTGGTTTTGAATACTTAACGGCATTGCTGATTAAATTAGAAAATACCTGTTCAAGTTTAAGACGCTCGGTAAAAATTTCAGGCAGGTTACTCAATTCAACAGTAAAATCCCTCGGTACTATGGCTTGAGTGATTTCATTTATAAGTGCATTTGTATCAACTAATTCGGGAGCTGATTTCTGGTTGATGCGGGCATAGTCGAGCAGTCCGTTGATCAAAGCTTCCATGCGTTGAGTTCTTTTAGGTATGATGTTTAAATAATTGCGAAGAGCAGGAGAAATTTCCTCCGACAAGTCTTCTTCAATCCAGGTGATAACATTATAAATCCCACGCAGCGGCGCCTTTAGATCATGAGAAACCACATAAGCAAATTTATTAAGTTCTTCATTTTTGTTTTCTAGTTCCTGAATATTCTTCTCTAATTTTTGGGACATAATGTTTAAAGAGGAGGCTAGGGCGCTGAGTTCGTCGTTTTTAGAATCCCGAACTATGGTAAAACGACCTTTAGAAATGGTATCAGCAAGACGCACCATCGAATTAATGCGGTTGGTTATCATAATTACAATATAAGCAGTACTGCATATTCCAGCGAAAATAGTCATGGACAAGAAAATCAAAGAATATGTTCTTGTCTTATGAAGGGAATGCAGCAGCATTTCACTATGATGTTTTCGAGTTTTATATTCTAACTTGTCAAATCTTTTAAATTTAGCTGTTATAGAATCATTAATATTTTTACCGACATGTTTTCGAAGTTTGGAATCTAACAGTAACTGATAAGTTTCAGGGTTTTCCATTCTGGCGTTTATTATTTCAGCAGTATAGACAAGCCATGCATCATGGAGCACGGCTACTGAGTCCAAAATACGACGCTGTGTTTCATTATCATCAATAAGTTTATGCTGTTGTTTGAAAAATAGCGGTACTTTTTCCAGTCCCTTGTAATAGGGGCGCAGAAAAGTGGTATCATTAGTAAGCAGGTAGCCCCTCAAAGCACTTTGCATTTCCAGTATAGCTCTATGGGTCTTGTTTGAGTTACGGATCACATCTTCTGATTTGGAGAGAAACTGTGAGTTGAGATGCACTTTACGAGATAAGCGGTAATTCGTATATGAATCTGCAACAGAAAGTAGTATGATCAGCGAAAACGCCAGAAGTATTTGTGTTGATAATTTCATTTTCCAACTGTTATAAAGCCGCGTAAATGGTCAGTTTCTTTAAAGATAAAAATAGCGGGAAATATGCTGTTTTTGAAAATGAATACATTACCAATCTCAGGTGTAAATTTCTCACGCTGTATAATGGGCTAGAATTTTTTTCATTTCATCAAAGTCACTTGGTTTGGATATATATTCATCAGCCCCATAGTTTCTTGCTTTGCGTTTTATCTCTTCCATCTGTGAAGTAGAAAAAATAATAACTGGGATGTTTTTTATAATTTCCTGTTTTTTTATTTCAATTAAAAACTCAAAACCAGACATAATAGGCATATTCAAATCAAGGAATATTATATCAGGTTTAAGTTCTTTTAGAATCAATTTGTTAAGCGCTTCTACAGGATTATGCATAGAAGTATATCCCGCTTGAGATACTGCCTGGAGCGCTTCCATAAAAAATTCGCAGTCGTCAATATCGTCATCTATCTGCAGTATATTTTTATAATTCATTTTAGTTTGCTGTTAAATTAAAGTGCAATAATTAGGAAGCCTCATTAACCAAAGCTCGATGTGCGAGCCGTTAAAGTATCGGTGAGTTAGAGAAGCATTTTGCATTCGTCTAATCTTCATTTTTAAATTTTGGGACAACCGGATTTAATTATGCTGTTAATTAACAAACAGTAAAAATTTTGAGTAATTTTTTTTCATATTAGATTTTTAGATGTATAGAATTTGGTAACTGAAAAGTAAAATTACGGCAACAATTAAATTTATATAATTTCAACTTCGATTTATATAATTAACATTTTAAATTGTTTTTTAATCAAATTTATACAACTAATAGGGTGGAATATTTTTATTAAAATCCATTTCATTTAAAGAATTTACCTTGCTGTAAATTAACATCTACATATCTGAAATTTTCTCGCTTTGAATGATCAAACTCTACATTAAATCTATGTTAAAAATGTAACGCATTTCGATTTTAGTTTGAACTTTGTATAACTGTTTAATTAATAATAAGATAGTCATGGAAAAGCAAATTATTGAACTGGAAAAAAAATATTGGCAGGGAATGGAAAATCACGATTATGAAACGGTTAAACAACTTACTCATTTTCCTTGTATAATCGCTGGAAAGAATGGTGTGCAAAGTGTAAATGAAGATAAGTTTAAAAAGATGTTTGAGTCAGGAGATGGAGATAAAATAAAAGTATTGAATATTTCTGATATTGAGGCGCAGTTACTTACTGAAAATACGGCGATAATAGCTTATTCAATAGAATTAGGAATGGCAGATGGCACAAAAAAAAGTTCTATGAAATGTGCCTGCACTTCTACTTGGATTAAAGAAAATAATAACTGGGTTTGTGCGCTACACACCGAAGCTGAACTATCGCAGGAGTAAATTATTCTGTTTTAGGATTCACTATAAAGAAATCACGAATCGTCAAAATCTCGTAATAGTTAGTACGAGATTTTTAATTATGAATAAAGCTGCATTTAAATTTTATTTGGTTTACTGACATATTTATTTCCCTTAATGAAAAATCTCCACGGGAGTAAGGCATGATCTTGAGCATAAGCTACGCCAACTCTAGGCGATGCTGCAATTTGTTCCTCTTTATAACGGATGCCATGATCTTCAACCCATATTTCATCGCCGCCTAAATCTTTTTTATTAAAAGAGCGATCAATTCCTAAGGCTTTTGCTGCGGAGCCAGGTCCAGCCGAAATAGC
This sequence comes from Flavobacterium sp. SORGH_AS_0622, assembly GCF_030818825.1. Lineage (NCBI taxonomy): Bacteria > Pseudomonadati > Bacteroidota > Flavobacteriia > Flavobacteriales > Flavobacteriaceae > Flavobacterium > Flavobacterium sp. SORGH_AS_0622. The sequence continues at coordinate 2,697,156 of NZ_JAUTAX010000001.1, read as the reverse complement.
GCCTTTTGAAGAAGACATTTTCCGTCTTTCTTCCATAATATCTTTTCCTATCAATGGTTCGATACCTCGTATTAAAACGGCATGTGGTTCGCCTTCAACAGAACTTACAATATTAAACAAGTGATGAATTCCATAACAGAGATAAACATAAGAAATACCGCCTTGGCTGTAAAGTGTTTCTGTTCTATCAGTTCTTCGTCCGCCATATGCGTGAGAAGCTTTATCATGTACACCAAAATAGGCTTCTGTTTCAACAATTATTCCAGCAGTTATTTTTCCATCGATTTGAGTAAAAAGTACTTTTCCCAAAAGATCTTTCGCAAGGAAAATAACATCTTGGTTTAGAAAATAAGAAAATGGCAGTTTAATAGGAGTTGTGAAAGATAATTTAGTCATTCTAGGTTTTTCATTTATCATTAAAGAAAGTAAAAATTACGGAGAATTTTTGGATCAAGTATTAAGTGGTATAAAATAATTGTAATTGAATTTTTAAGGATTAGTAAAATATAATGTCTGTCACAGCTATTAATGATGGTTGCTGCAGTTTTTTTAAGTTAAGATTCTGTTTAATAAAGAACTTATGAGACATGAATAAAACGTACCTTTAAGTAAGAAAAAGTTACAGTTATAATATCTCTAATTAAATGGGGAATTATTTTCTGTCAAAAAAATGCGATACATATGAAATTATTTGAAACAGCTATAAAAGAAAATATAGAAACAGAAGAACAAAATAAAAATAATTTTCTTCAGGATGTAATTGCTGGTTTACGGCAGCATCCAAAACATCTCCAGTCAAAATATTTTTATGATCAACGTGGCGACACACTTTTTCAGGAAATTATGAACTTACCTGAATATTATTTGACTCGCTGTGAAATGGATATTTTTGAAAATAAAACTGCTGAAATAGCGGCTGGTATTAATGCAGCTCAAACGCCATTTGATTTAATTGAATTAGGAGCAGGTGATGCATCAAAATCAATGCATTTGCTGCGATATCTAAAAAATGAACTTACAGATTTTAGATACATGCCAATTGATATATCAGGAAATATACTTTCGGTTTTAGATGAAAAATTGAAGAAAAATATACCAGGCCTAGATATTTTATGTCTTGAAGGAGAATATTTTGACATGCTGTACAAAGCTGCACAACTTTCCTCTCGTAGAAAAGTGATATTGTTTTTAGGAAGTAATATCGGCAATATGGAGTTAGAAGAAGCCTATCGTTTTTGTTTTGAACTGAGAAAGAATCTCAATAAAGGCGACATAGTTATGATTGGCTTTGACTTAAAAAAAGAACCTAATACAATTCTTAATGCATACAATGATGCAAAAGGAGTAACAGCTTCCTTTAACCTTAATCTGCTTGAGCGTATTAATAAAGAGCTGAAAGCTGATTTTAAGGTGGATAAATTTGAGCATTATGAAACTTATGATCCTCTTAGCGGCGCGTGCAGAAGTTATCTAATTAGTCTTGAAGATCAGAAGGTTTCTATTGATGACGCTGTATTTCATTTTGCCGAAAATGAGGCGGTTTATATGGAGGTTTCACAGAAATTCTCTACTGAAGATACCGAGAAAATGGCCGCACAGTCGGGATTTACACAGGTTTATAGCATTAAGGATAGCAAGGAGTGGTTTGTCGATGCGTTTTGGGAAGCCGTTTAAAAACAATAATTATGGAACAGACAGCACAAAAAAATGATGCGCTATTAATTTTATCGCAGTACAAAAAAATACGCAGACATTCTGAGACAATATGCCGTCCACTTGAAATAGAGGATTATGTAGTACAGCCTATTGCAGATGTGAGTCCGCCCAAATGGCATTTAGGACATACTACTTGGTTTTTTGAGACCTTTATTCTTATCCCAAATTTTCAAGGATATAAAGAATTCAATCCACAGTACAACTTTGTTTTTAACAGCTATTATGAAACTGTAGGAGCCAGAGTAGTGCGTACAGACCGTGGTAATCTAAGCCGTCCGTCGGTTGCCGATATATATGCATACCGAGCCTATGTCGATGAACAGATGGAAGCTTATTTAAATCACCATAATGATCTTTCAGACGAGCTTTACGCTGTTTTAGAATTAGGTTTGAACCACGAACAGCAGCATCAAGAACTTCTATTAACCGACATTAAATATATTTTAGGGCACAATCCACTTTTTCCTGTCTATAAAGAAATGGAAGAAGTTATTGTAAAAAGAGAAGAATCTCCATTTATTGCGATGCCAGAGGACATTTATGAAATAGGATTTAACGGGACAGGTTTTAGTTTTGATAACGAGTCTGGAAGACATAAAAAGTATTTAGAAGCTTTTGAAATCTCTTCAACTCTTGTAACAAATGCAGAATATTTGCAATTTATGGAAGAGGGTGGTTATGAGAATTTTAAATACTGGCATTCCGAAGGCTGGGACTGGGTTACACAGCAAAAGGCAAAAGCACCACTTTATTGGCATTCTATTGATGGTAAATGGCAGCACTATACTTTGGGCGGATTGCAGGATATTGATCCACTTGATCTAGTCTGCCATGTGAATTTTTATGAAGCTTCGGCGTTTGCAGCATGGAAGAGTATGAGACTGCCTACAGAAGAAGAATGGGAAGCAGCGTCCAGTCATTTTAATTGGGGTGAAAGATGGGAATGGACGGGAAGCGCCTATCTTCCTTATCCTAGGTATAAGAAAGAAGCAGGTGCGATTGGTGAGTATAACGGTAAATTTATGGTCAATCAGATGGTTTTAAGAGGAGCTTCAATCGCTACTCCACAAGGTCACAGTCGTTCATCCTATCGTAATTTTTTCCATCCAAAACACCAATGGCAATTTTCAGGAATTCGTCTGGTAAAATAGAAAGTTATTTATAATAATATTTTTTTGGCGAAAACATACAAGCTCGTCAATTTTTACAGCTTTTTACTCACTAACAGTAAAGCTGCAGTTATACCTAATCCTGCAAGCAGTCCTAAACCGAAGTTATGAGTAGTTTTTGATGGAAGTTTTCCATGAACTCGAAGAGGTTCTTTAGAGTTTTCCAAAACATTTCCAGGATTATTTTCCTTAGCGTCGTTAAGCTTCATTTTTAGCCTTACGGCTGCAGATGCTGTATTAATCACAGTTTTTGGAAACAATCGATAAAGGTTTGTTATTGCCGTAGCGGGAAAATCGGGAAACATATCTTTTTTAGGATGTTTTGCTAGTTCTACCATTTTAGCTGCGGTATTACGCGGATCAGAAGCAATAAATGGAATTTTCATATCAAACCCCGAGTATTTTGCTGAATGCAGATTTCCAGTTGAATTTTGTAACTGAGGATATAGATTACAGATGTGAATATTTGAACGGTTTGATATTTCGCCTTGGAGACATTCCATCATACCTTTTATTCCAAATTTTGAAGCAGAATACACAGCGCTATAAGGCGCAGGCATAAATCCACCAATAGATATGTTATTAATTAAAATTCCTTCATCTTGATTCTTAAAAATTTTGATGACATTATAAGCCCCATTCATGTATCCGAACAAATTGGTTTTAATGACCTGCTGATGAATTTCTAAAGGAATTTCTTCAAATTTTCCGCTGGCCATCACGCCGGCATTATTTACCCATATATCAATTTTACCATTTATGGCAAGAGCTTCTTTAACGACTTTCTCAACATCTTCAGCAATTGACATATCTGCACTTACACCAACACACAAAACATTTAAATTTCGACAATAGTCCACAACTTCATTAATGCCTTTCTGACCTCTGGCAACTGCAACAATATTACAACCCTCTCTTGCGAATGCTTCTGCTGCAGCCCGGCCAACACCACTGCTTGCTCCAGTTATAACTACATTTTTTCCTTTAAGACTGTTTTCAAGTATTTTAATATCTTCCATCATCTTTATTATTTTAAGTTGATAATTATTATTGTCCTATAACATTTATTTAAGTTACTAAAAATAATTTTTGGAGTGTTAAGCTTTAAGAAAACTTTAATTTCCAGAAGATTAGTTCAGTTATGTTTGAATTGTCTCTTTTTTTATACGACGAGTATTTATTGCTGTTAATAATGTAATCTTCGAATTGTAATTCTATATTATAAAAACCAAGATTTAGCAGAAATTTGTAAATCATTCATCATTCGATGTATGAGCACTAATCTTTTTCTGTCTGTACGTTCATTCAGAATTTTTTAAAATAAAATTGCTATGGAACAAAATAATCAAAACAAACGTTATCGTCCCTTAAGTGTATCAGGACTGGGCGGAGTCGCAGCGGGAAACGGATTTCATGAAAATCCCGATACTAGTATTACGCAAGCCTTGGAAGAGGCATGGAATAATGGTGTACGTTATTTTGACACTTCACCTTGGTATGGCTTAGGACTTAGTGAACGCCGCTTCGGGCATTTTCTTAGAAATAAAAAACGTGAAGAATTTACTCTTTCCACAAAAGTAGGCCGTTTGCTTACTCCAGACAAAGATTTCAAATTAGAAAATGGTTTGTGGAAAGGAAAGCTTAATTTTTCTTATCGTTACGATTATTCCGCAGAAGGAATTAGAAGAAGTATCGAAGATAGTTTGCAGCGCTTAGGCCTGCCGTATTTAGATATTGTTTATATACACGATCTCTCTCCAGATAACGAAGATATGAAGGAAAACTGGACAAAGTACTTTGATGAAGCCATGAAAGGAGCGATTCCGGAACTAACCAAAATGCGTGAAGAAGGTATTATACAGGCCTGGGGTTTTGGTGTAAATACTCTTGAACCAGCATTGAAAGCAATTGAGCAGGCAGATCCCGATATTTTCCTTTCAGCAACACAGTATTCCTTAATTAAGCACGAAGAGGCATTAAACAAATTGTTTCCTCTATGTGAAGAAAGAGATATTTCTATAGTTGTAGGTGCTCCGCTCAATGCTGGCTTTCTGGCAGGTGTTGAACGATACGATTATTTGGGAACATTCCCTGACGGTGTAATTGAAAAGAGAAATAGACTGCTTGATATATCTATAAAACATGACGTTGATCTACGTACAGCTGCGCTTCAGTTTTCGGCAGCACCTAATGTTGTTTCTGCGGTTATTCCCGGAGCCTGGAATGCAGAACAGGTTTTTGAAAATGCCAATTCTTTCAAGAAATCAATTCCTAAAGCTTTTTGGGAAGAACTTAAACATGAAAAACTGATTGCAGAAAATGCTCCTGTACCGGATAATAAATAGATATTATATTTTTAAGAGGGACTTTAAGTCCCTTATTTGATATAGAAAAGAAAATGATTAAAATCTATATCAGTTTTTGTTTGATTTCTTTATATTTTGAACGGCCAACAGGTAAAAGTTCGCTATTTTTAAGCAGCATATTATATTTTCCTCCCGCTTCTACAACAAGTTTATCTACTTCCTCCCAGCGGAGAATATAAGATTTGTGTATTCGCTCGAAAGTTGATGGAAGCAATTTTTCTAATGATTCCATAGACTTGTCATGAAGTTCTATACGTCCGCTTGACAAATGCAGTTCCGTATAAATTCCTGCACCTTTTATGTATCTAATATCATTAATTGCGATGAGTTTAATATTTCGCGCTTTTTTTACGGCTAAAAACTGAATTTCCTGACCGTTGTTTTTTTCTGGTGTTGTAAAACGAATAAAAGCTTGTGTGAGTCTGTTTGCATCAAAAGGTTTAGGAACAAAATCCAAAACACCATATTGAAATGCTGTAATAGCCCTATCGGTATAAGCCGAAATAATAATGGTTTGAAAAGATCTTGCAACAACTGTCTGCAATACATCAAATCCGTTTTCTCCATTTAAATTTAAATCGAGAAGCAGTAAATCAATTGATTGTTTCTCGATTGTGTTTAATCCGTTTTCAACAGAATCACAAAGCAAGATCTGAGTATCTTTATCAAAAAAATCGCGAGTCATTCTTTCGATTCGTTTGGCAATTCTAGCCTCGTCTTCAATAATTAGAATTTTCATTTTTTATCAAAAATTTTAATTGTTGTACACCATCCTTTTTCTACAGCAAAAGATTCAAAATGCCAATTATTGCCGTAACTTTCATTTAATCGCGCTTTGATGTATTTAAAACCTGTTCCGTTGCTGTTTTCCTTTTTTCTGTTTCGGTTTTCTGCCATGGTCAACAGAGTATATTGTTTGTGATTTTTTTCTCTGCTAAAGCTCAAAGAGAAAGTAATACAGCCTTCTTTAGGAGGTAAACTATGGGTAATTCCATTTTCTATAATGGTATGAATAACCGCAGGTGGAATTTCTTCATTTGGATCAATATTTTTTTCTTCCCAAGTATAGCATATTTCTTTTCGAAATGACATTATATCCAAATGTTTCCTGCATAGTTCAATTTCCCGCTGAATAGGTATTAGTGTATCTTCCGAAATGGAGTTCATAATATCAAATTCATCTGCCAAAGCGCGAATAAATACAACGCCCTGCTGAGGCGATTCTTCGATCCAGTCAATCAATGAAGTCAGCGTATTACGAAGAAAATGCGGTTGAATATTTTTCTTAACCAGCTCTAACTGTAATCTGGATGAAAGTAATAATGATGCATTATGAGCTTCTTCTAAAGCTTTAGCACGAATGGTATGCAGGTAAAGCATAGAAAGGACAATAATGGTAAAAGCGATAAATAATCCAAAATCATAAAATATAAATTTATTTACAATTACACTTGCCAGTAAACCAACAACTACAATCAACCCGCCCTTAATTTTTCGGATAGTCGCGTCAATAGCAATAATGATGGAGACTGCACACATTGCATAACTAAAATATATAGCTGTAAAATCATAGTGACCGTACCATATAATATAGATTGTAAGAAGACTTATAAGTAAAAGAAATAATAACAGCTTCTTTTTTTTGAAGTCAAACTGCAGCATAAAATACCAAGGAACTAATATGGAGATTACGAATGTAAGTAACCCGACAATCTGTAATCGGTTATAAAAGTTTGTATATGGAATGTCGATATAAAATTTTATATATTCTATGATAAGAAGGCAGAAGAATAGCAGACAAATTATTCCAAAAAGTAAAACTGTAGCTTCTTTGCGAGTGCTATTTATGTAGAGAAAAAAATAATAAATAGAGGCAATAAGAAAAGCTCCTGCCATGAGGTTCATAAAAGACATCACAATAAGTGGTGCACGATGAAGCCTTAAATAGCTTTCAAGTTTTACTTTTATGCCTCGTCTGGACTCTCGTAAATCTGCCTGCGTTCCAATTACTGTTACAGTATGTTTGCCTATTTTGGCCAAATTTTCGGGTATTTGGTAATAAGTCATTTCAGTTCCTGGTATTTCTGCTCGGCCAGATTTAGCCATTTTTCCGTTACTTCCCACTAAAAAGCCATCCCAGTAAACATCAAAAGCACCAAACCCATTAACCTGTAAACCCAGCGGATAGGAAGTGTTTTCTCGACTAATAAGTTCAATATCAATATAAACTTTAAATATAGAATCTGCCGACTGACCCAGAAAATCTTGAGGCTTATCATCATCAACATAATAAGTTACATCCGATTTAACGTACTCGGTATATTGCTTACACGATGTAAACAATAGTAGTAATAAAACTATAAAAAAGGTCGGTCGATACATAAGATAAAGATAAAATAAATATCGAATGAAGAAATGCATTTCGCAAGCTCTTGGAGCCGTTTGCATGTTTTAAAATGCAGTCTGTTATTTTATCAATTAATCTTGTACTGTAAAATTAATAAATATGAAAACCTTAATAACCAGTATTTTAATTCTATTTATTTCTTTATCCGCCGTTGCACAGCAAGCAGATATTTCGGGTAAAGTTCAAAACAATATAACTAAAGAAGTAATTCCGTATGTTACCGTTTCGATACAAGATCGTAACTCTAAAACAATAGCAGCTGGAGTAACTGATGATCATGGTATATTCCGTTTTGAAGGACTTCCAATTGGTAAAATGACTATCTTTTTCAGTTATATAGGATATCAAAATTATTCAATGCCATTAGAAATTACTTCTGGGAAACCCAAAATAGAATTAGGTACTATTAGTTTGTATACCGATGCCGTACAATTAAATGCCGTAGAAATTAATGGACAAAAATCCAGCATCAGCTTAAAGCTGGATAAAAAAGTTTTTGAAGTGGGTAAAGATGTGCTTTCGCAAAATGGTTCTGCTCACGATGTTCTAAATGGTGTTCCTTCTGTAACAGTAAGTCCAACGGGAGGAATAAGTCTTCGTGGCAACAGCGGTGTATTAGTATTAATTAATGGACGTCAGTCTGGTTTAACACAGAGCAATTCACTGGATCAAATTGCTGCCGACCAGATTGAACGTGTTGAGGTAATAACAAATCCATCGTCCAGATATGATGCTTCGGGCTCGGCAGGAATTATCAATATTATATTAAAGAAAAATAAGAAAAGCGGTTTTAGTGGTCAGGTACGATTGGTTGCTGGATCACCAAATGACAGCCGCCTTAATCCAAGTATCAATTTTAAATCAGATAAAATCAATATTTTTTCCAATTTCGGTACACGTTCCTCAGACTATGTTGGATTGTATACTACGAATCAGTCAACTATGAATAACGGTATGCCAAACTATCTTAATCATGTTCAGAATGAGGACCGCCATGATGATGGCAAATTAATTTATCTTGGTTCTGATTATTATATTGATGAACATCGTACAGCTACTGCGGCTTTTTTAAAAAATGCCACACAAGATGACGATAAAACTCAGTTGTTTTACGATTATAGCAGTATTAACAATCCAAAAGATAGTGTTTTGACAAGAGAAGGAAAATCACTTGAAAAAAGAGATTACAACCAATTAGAGTTAAATTATACACAAACGTTTAAGCAGCCCGTAAAAAAATGGACTATTGATCTTCAATATGATTGGTGGAACAGTGATAAAAACTGGAATCTTGCAACACAGCGTACATATCCAGATGTATTGACTTATCCGGGTATTAGAACTAGATCAATAGGAAACAGTAAAGATTTACTTATTCAGAGTGATTTTATTCAGCCAATTGATACTGTTTCTGTTGTTGAAATTGGTGTTAAGACGGAACTGCGTAAAGTCTCAAGCCAGTTTTTGGCTGAGCAGGAGCAGGAAAATATTTGGACAATCTATCAAGATATTGACAATGATTTAAATTATACAGAAACAATTTCTAGTGCTTATGCACAGTATAGCAATAAAGCCAGACGGTTTAACTACATGCTGGGTTTGCGTACAGAATTTACCAAAATTGCTATTACAGATATTAAAAACACGTATAATGATGACAAAAAGTACAATAGATTATTTCCAACCGTTAATTTAGGTTATAAGTTTGAAGCATCTACTTTGCAGTTAAATTATAGCAAACGTATTAATCGACCATCGTTATATGCACTATATCCTTTTAACGAACTGACCGATTTAAATGCACAATATATTGGAAACCCAGATCTTAATCCTTCTTATACTGATGTATTTGAATTGGCATTCCTTAAAACATGGAAAAAGTTTACGCTAAATCCATCTCTTTATTATCAATGGGAAAGCGGTTATATTCAGGATTTTACTTATCGTGAAAATGATATATTTTTTACAACGCCTATTAATATTCAACATGAAATACGAAGTGGTATCGAACTTTCAACATTGTATAATCCGTTAAAATGGCTTCAGGTAAATTTAGAAATGAATTTTTATCATTTTAAACAAAAAGGAAATTATAAGGAAGAGAATCTTGACTATGAAGGAAAAACTTTCACCGGACGTTTAAGCACACAGGTAAAACTGCCATCAAAATTCAGTTTTCAAGGACGTTATAACTTTCGTGGTGCACAGCAAAATGCACAAACAAAAAATAATGCATTGCAATCGCTTGATTTTGGTTTAAGCAAAACTTTACTTAAAGACAAAGCAACTTTGGTATTTGATGTATCAAATGCTTTCGATTTACGCCAAAATAAAAGCACTACAGCTGATACAGATTATTATATTATCCGAAATAGTATTCCAAACGCAGCTCGTTATCGACTTAGTTTTGTATATCGTTTTAATTTGACGGATCCAAAAGCAATAAGACAGGCAAACAGTGCGAATCGAAATTAATAAGAATAACTATTTTAAAATTTTAGAGAGTCTTACTATTTGATATATGGCGTGATTTTTTAATGCTAAAGAGCGTGCAATTTCTGGAATACCCTGCATATGGACTTTGCAGATATAGCCGAATTCTAATTTTGATATAATTTCACAATGATTTGAAATTAATTTCTTTATACTCTTTGTTGTTTTATATAGTTCAATATAAACTAAATATAGGTCGTCTGAATATTCCTTAGGAGTACCAGCGTTTTTTAAAAGTAAGTCAAAATTAATTTTTTTGGTTATTGATTTGTAATTTATTGGTAGGACATTACTGAATTACAATCTATTTTGTCTTTTCGTACTAATTTTTCATAGAATTGAATTTGTACAATCAAATATAGAATAAATCTTATAATTATAACCTTTGATTAAGATGAGATATTTTTGGTTAAAGAATTGTTTTTAGTTCACTTTAATCTTTTAGCGCTCTGTCATTCTTTGTAATTCAGTAGGAGAGAAGCCAAACTGTTTTTTAAAGGCAAAAGAAAAATGCGATAAATTTTCAAACCCAATTTCATAGTAAATGTCCACAGGTTTTTTATTTTTCTCAGTCAGCTGATAATGTGCAGATTCTAATCTTTTTTTGGTCAGCCATCGTTGAGGTGTTGTATTGAAAGCCTTATAAAAATCTCTTTTGAAGGTTGTCAGGCTTCGGCCTGTTAAGTATCCAAACTTTTCCAAAGGCATATTGAACATAAAGTTCTTCTCCATAAAAGTTTTTAAATCAATTTTATGAGGTTCACCAAAATCAGCTAAAACATTGTCAATTTCTGGATCAATGGTTCTAAGGATGGAAATTGCTTCTATGATTTTTAAAGAAGCTATGTTTTCTGGAAAATTTTCCTGCATTTCAAAATACGGAATCAGCGAAGCTAAACAGCTTTCGAGAAGAGGATGTTTATGAAAACTGAAAATTTTTGGGACAGTTGCTTTTCGGCTTGAATTGTCGTGGCTGTAAAATTCCTTAAGTCTCTCAGCCGATAAATGCATGGCAACTGCTTTGTGCGGCAATCCATCTTTTGGAATATTGATAATTGTAGCCAGTTGATTTCTTGGAATTAAAAACGTGCTTCCTGCTCCAAATATAAAACTTTCATCTGCCTGAATAATTTTTGTTTCACCAGAAATTAACCACACAAGCAAATGATCATTAAACGCCGCTTCTGTTTTAAACAGCCTGCCTGTGTAATTAGAAAGTTTAATGTCTGGGTTTATATAATTTACTTGATAATCCATAATTACTTGTGTGGTATAAAGATACAATATTAACTAAGATTGAATTTTATTCCTGTCATTTCTTCGCTTAATTTCCATAATCGTTTTGCATTTGTTTTATCTAAAGAGTAAGGCTTAATTCCTCCAATGATAGACACATCAGAATTTAGATTTGCTATATCTACATTTTCACAATAAACACCGCCAATATTATTGAGCAATTTACTTGTGGCCGCCCAGACTGTCGTGGCCGCACCTTGCGGTATACTCTTTAAAGATGCTGCAACTTCTGGAAGTATGTTCCCTTCGGCATCAGTGTAACCCAATTTTTGAAATAAATCAATTGGAGCTTCTCTTGCTAATTCTGTTTCTCCAACAGCACCTGGACATAGAGAATAGCTGCGCACATTATGGGCTTTTGCTTGAGTATCTAATTCTAATGAAAAAAGATTAATAGCCGTTTTAGATTGTCCGTATGATTGTAAAGTTTCATATTCTCGATTTAAAAAATTAGGATCTTCAAAATCAAAATCTGAAAATTGATGTCCGCCAGAAGAAACATTTACGACTCTTGCTCCATCTGCTTTTTTTAGCGCAGGCCATAATCTTGCTGTGAGATGAAAAAGAGCCAGATAATTGGTGGCTAACTGGGATTCGTAACCTCGATTGTCTCTGCGCAATGGCACCCACATAATCCCTGCATTGTTAATGAGTAAATGGAGCGGTTTTCTTGAATGCAAAAATTTATCAGCAAAAGTATCAATAGAATTTGGGTTCATTAAATCCATTTCTTCTATCATTACATTTGAAATTCCGTCTAAATTTCTTCTCGCTTTTTCTACATCTCTTGCAGGTACGATTACTTCAGCACCTGCTCCAGAAAGTGTTTTAACTGTTTCTAAGCCAATACCAGTATTTCCGCCAGTAACAATGGCAACTTTTCCCGTAAGATCAATTCCGTTTATAACTTCACTAGTTGTAGATTTAGCGTTAAATCCTGAACAAGCACTTTTTTGTAGTGCACCTTGATAATTATTCTGTTCCATTTTTTTTAAATTTAAATTGTTTTATGGGACAAAATTAGATTGTATCAATTGCACTGACTTTGTTTAAACGTCCGAAGTTGTTTTGTTTAAAAGTCCTATTTTTTGCTGTTGAATAATTTTATGATATAAGTATGAAAAGTGTAATGAGGCTTAGCTTAGATAGATATTTGTTTTTATTAATTTTTTTTTACTGTAATTTTGTGTCATATTTATGCCTCAAAGGTGTAAATCATTATAATAACAAATGACTATACAAGATTTAGCAGGTAAATATTCCATTTCTGGAAGTAATCAAGATGAGAGTAGCGAGATAACGTACAAAGGTATTTTAACGTTGACCTTAGATAAAAATAATAGAATTGCAGCACATTGGCTCATTAACGATTCGCAGATTCAAAAAGGACATGGCTTTTTTAAGGATAATATTTTAGTAATTAATTTTAGTTACAAAGGAGACGATAAGAAAACTTATAAAGGTGTTGCAGTTTATAGATGCATTACCAAAGATGTCTTGAATGGATTTTGGTCAGAAAAACACGGAAATCCGCTTTATTTGGGAGCAGAACATTGTTTAAGAATAGAAAGTACTGAAAGATTAAATTAAATCTCGTAGAAAATCCAAACTAAATGTAGATATTAGATTTTCATTAATCTTTATTTCACACAAGGTAACTGCAAAACATTCGCATTCAAAGGCTGTTCAATTTTTCTTTCCAGCTTTTCATCATTCACGGTGATATAAATTTCCATCGAACCTGTTCCAACTTTTAGAGCAAGGATGTGACCTCCGTAAGCATCAAATTTGTCATCGGTTGCAACTCCGTGCATGTGTATCGATGATTTGTTTTCACTCCAGGCAATAGAACCAGTAATACTTCCCATTTCTACTTTATTGAAAGTTTTTGGATGAAATTTCTTTTCTCCAAAATCATAAAAACCAAAAGTAGCATCTTGGGCAAAACCAATTCCTGTAAAATTTGCTGATGGAATTTTTTGTTCTTTTGCCAGATTTTCAATTTGAGAAAGAACATTATCGCCTTCGCGAAGAACCATTAAATAACCATAATTTGTTTTAGTGTAACGACATTTTTGAGTGTCATTACTTTGCTGCGCTTGTGATAAATTAAAAGCCAGACAAAAAAATAGTCCAGTGATAATTCTTTTTATTTGAGTTTTCATAATCGTAAATTTTAAATTTAATTGGTATTTGTACGGGTATCTAACTGCATAATTCTATTATAATCTTCGTTATATTTTTCTGGATCTGAAGCTGCATATTCATTTTCTGGTTCTGGAATTACATGAATTTTTGAATCGCTTATAGAGATAACTGCCGAGCAGACATAAATTCCAACTTTTCCTTCGTTGTATTTAAAATCCAACAAAGTTAATTTGACAATATCATTGATTGATAGTTCGTAATAATTTCCGTAACGGATAATCTTAAAATAGATTTGTTTTTCTTCTCCAATTTCAAACTGATTGGTTTGAATATTTTCGAAGATAAAATTGTTCTTCACGTCTTTTTCATTAAATCCCCAAGCTCTAAACTGAACAAAGCCATTCATAAAATCAATCGAAATATAATATCCTGTTCCTTCTTTGTCACATTCAATTACAAAGCCGGTTTTTCCCATTCCTTCAACAGCAAGAGTTCCTTCCCAGACAAAATCGCTTGAAGGTTTTTCGAAACCATAAATTTCGTAACCGCTTCGACAGCCAAAGCGCCATTTATTTTCATTCTCTAAAACAAATTCGGCGGTTGGATTTCCTAAAATAGGCAAAGGATGAGGCAGATCTTTTTGTAGAATGGTCTTTTGATAAAGTTTTTCCCAGTAATAATAGCTTTTTAAAAGAAGTCTTCCGCTTTTATCAATATCTAATTCTTTTGGCGGCGGAATAACACGGTGTGTGTTCACATTTCCGTCAGCAAAATAAAAATTATAGACCAAAAAGTGTTTACCATCTTTTACAACACGTGCAGCATAATTTCCTTGTGGCAGCAATACATTATTATGAAACGCAAAATATTCGCCTTTAAATTCAGGAGCAGACCAATAACGGACTTTAATATCTTCTCTAATAGATCCTAAAAGATAATGCATTCCCTTGATTTCGAAAACGCATGGGCATTCCACATCGTCATAAACGTATGGAATATGAAGCGGTTTTTGCAACACATATCCTTCTTTTTCTCTCTTGGCAACACCAATGCATCCTCTACGATAAATTGGCCCAGAGGCACTTCGAGCACAGATTAAGAGATAATCTTCGCCTTTAAATTGATATTTAAAAGGATCTCGAAAACTAATCCATTCTCGCGGATTATTATTTTTTCCTTCATAATGCGGCGCTTCGCTTTTAAATGGAAGTCCATATAAGTTTTCTTTTTTCCAAGTAATTAAATCGGTTGAAATTGCTCGGCCAACTTTCTGTTCAATTCCTTTATCTTGACGTTTTAAGCCTGTATAATACATTTCGTAACCATCACCTTCCGATTTTTTGCTGACATGCATAGTCCATAACATATCATCATCCCATTCTCCTGGATCGCCTACAAATAAGGCGTTTTTTACCCTTTTCCACGAAAGACCTTCTTTTGATACTGCATGAGCAATATAATCGTGATTTGGAATAATTAAATGAAATAAATGGTGAATTCCTTTTTCATCTATAAATACATCAACATCTCCAATTTCCCAACTACTAAACCCTGAACCTGAATACATTTTATTACTTATTTAATCTGTTAGTATTTTTTTTTTGAAACACATAGTATAGATCGATAACTATAAAGAAGTTTTATCTATTCAAGAATATAAATTCTATGTATTTATTTTTTTAAGAACCAACTTGTTATTTAATTATTTTATAATGTTTCAATCCTTCTAAAATCCCTTCAGATGCTGCAGTTTTGGCAACGTAAATACTTTTTGTTGTCTCGTAATCTGCCAGCTCGGCACTTCTGTTTCCAACAATAATTCCTTTTACAGGACCTCTAAACATATCTACATCATTTCCTGAATCTCCTGCCGCAATGACATTTGACAACGGAATAGACCACTTACGGCATAGAAATTTGATAGCATTTCCTTTAGAAGCTCTTTTCGGAATAAAATCCAAAAACTGACCGTGACTCGGAATTATATTTACTTTGTACCAGCCCGTTCCTAAAACGCGGATTAGTTCTTCATGATCGTAGTTTTCCTTTTCATAGTAATAAGAAATTTTATAAGGATTCTGAGCTTCTTCTTCCTGTAATTTGATCCATTTAACAGAGCTTAATCTGTTTACAATGTCATCTCTTTTCCATCGTCCTGCTAAAAATTTTGCCCAGCCTTTGTCAAGAATATAATCTTTGCCGTTGGTATAATAAATTTCGGTCCCAACAGAGCAGATAATAAAGTCGGGGAGAGGAAATTCTTCTTCGTCAATTACTTTTTTGACCAAATCTAAATTTCGTCCAGAAGCCATTGCAAAAGCCATTTTATCCGTACGATTGATAAGATGTGTTTTTAATTCCTTTAAACCAGGATTGGCAAGTTTAGGTTCAATAAGAGTTCCGTCAATATCTGAAACTAATAAATGATCGATTTTTCTTTTTAAGCGGCTGATATTAATATTAGGATAGTGCTGTTTTTTAATTCCAGCTCCAGAAGAAAGCGATAAATTTTCATTAATCAATTCCACATATTGATTGACGTGGCTTACCCAGCTGTAATGTTTTTGAATATTGATGGCGCCATTATTAGAATAATATTTCCATTGATTTTCATCGGTTAAAATATTTCGAAGTGCTTTTTTAATTTGATTTTCTTCCTGCGGATCTACTAATTCTCCATTTTGGCAGACAGGAATAATTTCTGATGGTCCTCCGTTTTTGGTAACAACCACCGGAAGTCCCGAACTTGCTGATTCAATAACGGTCAAGCCGAAATTTTCATGCAAAGCCAAATTCACAAAAACACCTCTTTTTTCTGCGGCATATCGATAAATAATAGAAACTTCATTCTCGACATCATGCTTTTTAGGAATGGCCATTTTTCCGTACAAATCGTATTTATCCATTAGCAGAAGCAAGTCAGTCAAAACGTTTTTTTCAGATTCAGGCATTTTGGCTATATCTTTTCGGATACCAGCAAAAATCACCAAATTGGCAATGCTTTGGAGCTCTTTGTCTTTTCCGTAAACTTCAATTAACGTATTCAAGTTTTTATGACGGTCAGGTCTTGAAAGTGCCAGAATAATAGGCTTATGCGGATTGGTAAGAAATTTTGAAATGCTTTCTGAAACCCAGTATTTTCGCTGTATTTCTTCCATATTTTTTTCAGAATCACCTTCTTGAAAATAATACGGAACAAATTTTCTTGTATCTATTCCTGGAGAAATCGCATGGTATTTTCCTAATTCGAAATTTTTGTAAGCTTTATAAGTTTCAATTTCCTGTTCGGTTGAAGTAACAATAAATTCGGAAAGTTCTAAGGTTCTTTCTTCAGCCGCCATTCTTGCTTTAAATTTGAATTTCTTTTCAAGATCTTCCTCAATTTGTCCGCTTTCTAATAATTTTTTCTTTTTGTAGAAACCTAATGAATGTCCTGTATGAGCAAAAGGAATATTTAAAATTGCTGATAATTCTGCAGCAGCATATCCGGCATCGGCATAATGAGAATGCAGCCAGTCGGGAAAAATGTTGTACTGTTTAATATGTTGTACAACGCCATTTACAAAAGTGTCCAAACCTTCCCAAAGTTGTTCTTTTGCCTTGTATTTTTTTCCTAAAAACGGAATTCGTCTGATGTCTAATTTTTCATTGATAATTTCAACTGGAACTGCGTATTCGGGAGAAAGAGATGGATCGTCAATTAATCTTGTAAAAAGGTGAACGTGTTCTACGTCTTCGTGTTGTGATAAAAATTCTGCTAATTCGTAAATGTATTTAGTTTGTCCTCCATTATCGGCATCTCGTCCTATTTCAAGACCAGAACCTTTTAGGAGTCCGTGAATATTTATAAGAGAAATTCGTAATTTTTTCATCATTCTTCATTATTGTTTGAATCGCCAAGTTACTATGCTCATGCTGATTTAGTAGAAATAATTACAGTTTTAATTTACATATTTCCCATGTTTTCCGTGCATTTTCTAATGTTATAACTATAAAAAAACCCGATATTGAGATATCGGGCTTATATTAATAAATTTTAATTTAGTGCTAATTTTTATTTATTAAATCGTCAATAGCCACTAAAGGAATTTCAGGGTTTGCACCATCCGATCCTGCTACTAAGGCTCCTGTAGCACAAGCAAAATTTAAAGCTACCTGCGGTTCTTTGCCAGTTAAAAGAGAAGTCACTAAAGCGCCTAAGAAAGAATCTCCAGCACCAACAGTGTCGGCCACTTTAATGGTATAACCAGAATTTGAATAAAGATTTTTGTCCCATAGCAATAATGCTCCGTCTTTACCTTTCGTTACACATATTGCTTTTGCATTAGTTAAAGAACAGATAAAATTCATGTTTTCTTCTAAAGTATGAAAAGGAGAATTTAAAGCCTGGCTAATCTCTGTTATTTCTTCATCATTAAACTTTATAAAATCAGCAGACTGCATTAATTGCTGGAGAATCTCGTATGTGTAATGGGGCTTTCTTAAATTAACATCAAAAACTTTATAAGCATTGGTAATTAATAATTCTTCAAGCGCTTGTCTGGAGACCTCATCTCTGCAGACTAAACTTCCGTAAATTAAAACGTCTGCATCTTGAACTAATTTTCTAGCCGTATCATTTGGAATAATTTTATCCCATGCAGACGGATATAGAATTTCATAAGTCGCAGATTTACTTTCGTCTAAAGTTACATTCACTAATCCTGTTGGAAAATCGTCTGATTTTAAAATCGTATCTGTATCTAATCCCAGTCGTTTTACCTCAGCAATAATCGCTTCTCCATCCATATCGTTGCCGACACAGCTTATCATATTTACATCAGCTCCTAATGATTTCATTCGAAGTGCAACATTAAGCGGAGCGCCACCGATTTTTTTTTTATTTCCAAAAATATCCCACAATACTTCTCCGAAAGCGACAGCTTTAAGTTTTTTGTTGTTAATCATTATAAATTATCTTTTTGTATGTATTCAAGCAATTTTGATTTTGCAATTTTATAAAAATAGTGAAGATAGGTGGTATATGCAACTCAATTCTTGATTGATGTCTTTGAATTTTTGGATTGTTAACTAAAATTCAGTTTATTCAAAAATTTTAGTTTAAGCCATTGCTAATAAGTTACTGTCTTGAAAATTTTTAAATCCTTAATTTTTTAAGTCATTATTTCCTTTATAAGAAACAATCAACAAAAGTTAAATTTTTACGGAAAGCCGTAAAAAAATACCAAATTATTAAATTATTTTGGCAGCATAATTTACATAACCCCAAATTATATAAAAATGCTTATGCGGAAACTTTACCTACTGTTACTTTTTTTTGTGTCTTTTATTATCCATTCTCAAGATATACTTTGGGAAAAATCCTATGGAGGCACACATGCTGATTACCTTTTTGATGCTCAGCCAACAGCCGATTATGGCTTTATTTTGGCTGGAAGTTCACTTTCTAATAAAACAGGAAATAAGGCAGAAGAAAATCATGGAGATTTAGATTATTGGATCTGGAAGATGACCGAAAAGGGAGAACTGGACTGGCAGAAAAGTTTTGGCGGTTCCGGTTTTGATATGCTTCAAAGTATCAAAAATACCAGTGACGGCGGATTTATTCTTGCAGGAACTTCAAGCTCAGCTAAGAGTTTTCAAAAGAAAGAAAATTGTAAAGGTCTTTCAGATTTTTGGGTAATTAAACTTAATGCAGCCGGAGATGAGCAGTGGCAGAGAACAATTGGAGGAATTGGTCAGGAAGAATTACTCTGTGCCTTTCAAACAAAGGATGGAGGTTATATTCTTGGAGGTTCTTCCAGCTCAAGTCCGAATTCTATCTCAACTTCAAAATTTGACGAAAAATCCTTAATAACCGATCCTTATGCTAAGTCCGAAAAAAGCAGAGGAAATATGGATTATTGGATCGTTAAATTAGATAAGCAAGGTGTTATAGAATGGCAGAAAACCTATGGCGGTCAATATGCAGATTTATTAAGGAGTATGGAGCAGACTTCAGATAACGGTTATATTCTGGCAGGTTATTCGAATTCACCTATTTCCGGCGATAAAACAGAAGGCAATAAAGGAATTGGAGATTATTGGATTTTAAAGCTTAATGATACAGGAGAAATTCAATGGCAGAAGACCTATGGCGCAGATGGAGATGACCAGCCGTATGTAATACACCAGACTAAAGACGGCGGTTATATTGTTGGCGGAAACTCAAACAGTTCTAGTGCATTGAGTAGTCAAGGTGGCATCGTCGGAAATGGAACTGATTATTGGATTTTAAAGCTGGATGAAGAAGGAGAGGTTGTCTGGAGTAAAACATTCGATTTTGGAAAAGTTGACATTTTAACATCGCTGGTAGAAAATAATGATGGTACTTATTTAATCGGCGGTCATGCACGTAATTCTGGCCCAAGATCAGGGGGCGGGTTAATGTCAAAAGCAGCAAGTTTGATTGCTAAAGAAAAAGATGGTATTAACGATTATATAGCTTTAAAAATTAACGATCAAGGAGAAGAAATTTGGAGTAAGACTGTAGGAAGCGGTGGAGAAGATATTCTTAGAAAGTTAATAGAAACTCGTGATGGCGGTTATCTGATGGCTGGTACATCTAATTCTGGTTCATCAAAAGATAAAAATTCCAATATCGGCTCTAATGACTTTTGGGTGGTAAAACTTAAGGATAAAGCCAAGGTAGAAAAGGTTAAAGCAAGCATTGAAGCTATCCCGAACCCAGTTTCGACTTATACCAATGTGATTATTGGTTATGATTTTAATAAAGGAACAGCAAGTGTTGTGGATATGTTAGGCCGCACACTACAGAATTTTGAAATCTCCAGTAGAACGGTTCCAGTTGACTTAAGTTACTATGCTGAAGGAATCTACATTATTAAAATCCAGACCGATGTTAAAACCGAATCGGTTAAAGTAATTAAAAGAATAACAGGTAAATAAAATGAAATATTTTATACTTTTCAAAAAGGCGTCAGGTTTTCTGCTGTCTTTAATATTGTTTTTGAGTTTTTCTGAATGTTTGTTTGCACAGAGCACAAATACTCCGAAACCCGATTTTGTTCCCAAGTCTCCTGAGGCAGCGGCATTTTTAAAATATGGCGAGTATCCTGTAGATTTATCTACTGGAGTTCCTGGAATTTCAATACCATTATATACTATTGATACAAAAGATTTTAAACTACCAATATCTTTAGACTATCATGCTTCTGGAATTAAGGTAAACCAGGAAGCAACATGGGTTGGTCTTGGCTGGAACTTGAATGCTGGTGCACAGGTTATTTTAAGCCCAAGAGATGAGATTGATGAGAATAATCTTTATGTAGATGAGATTCCAGACGCGGATGGTCTTATTAATTACTTTAAACTTCATCCTTATAAACATGAAGCGATAGCTTCCATATCTCCTGAGCTAGATAAATCAAGAGTTAAGGATATATATGTTTTTTCATCTCCAACTGTCAATGGAAGTTTTTATATAAAAAATTTCTCCAGCAATGAAGTTGTAACAATACCTCCAAATGCTTTTAAAGTTGATTTGGTTGGTAATGATAGAGCAAATTTAAAGTTTAAAATTACGGATTCACAAGGAAACATTTACACGCTTAACACAACAGAATCTTCTGTTAGATCAATGACTCACAGTGATCGCTATATTAGTGCTTGGTATGTGGATGAAATTAAAACTCCATCTAATAACAAAATAACATTTGTTTATCAGAACGATGGAGTTCTAACAGACAAGAGTTTTTCGCAAAGAGT
This sequence comes from Flavobacterium sp. SORGH_AS_0622, assembly GCF_030818825.1. Classification (NCBI taxonomy): domain Bacteria; kingdom Pseudomonadati; phylum Bacteroidota; class Flavobacteriia; order Flavobacteriales; family Flavobacteriaceae; genus Flavobacterium; species Flavobacterium sp. SORGH_AS_0622. The sequence continues at coordinate 2,675,794 of NZ_JAUTAX010000001.1, read as the reverse complement.
TGAAATTACAAAGAAAACCACTTATGGTTCTACTTGTACAAGTCCTGTTACTACAAATACCGTAGGCGCAGTAATTGACGAGAACAGTAATACAGAAACAACGTTAAAAAAAATAAAAGAAATTTATTTTAACGATGGAAAGTCCAGAATTTTGTTTACAAAAAATATTGGCAGACAAGACTTGTTTAATGGAGCTACAAATGGTTATTTAAGTAAAATCGAAATTCAACAAATTGCATTTGATGGCTTTGAAAGTATTAAGGGATATACATTTGAATATTCTTATTTCAATACAGGAAGCACTTACAATGATAAAAGATTAAGATTAGATCGTCTAACAAATTTATTTGGAGAAAATGAGGAAGAATTTATCTATTCAACAATTTCTTTGCCTAACAAAACATCAAAAGGGCAGGATTATTTTGGTTACAATAATGGTATGACTAATAATATTGATTTGATTCCAAAACACTATCTAAGTGCTCCTTATCCTACTGAAGTTGGTAAAGCAGATCGTTCCGTTAGTACATCGGTAATTCAGGCAGGAATTTTAAAAGAAATACACTATAGAACAAAAGGTTGGACTAGATTTAATTATGAAAATAATCAATTTTATGGAGTTGACATTTTTAATAAATACGTTCCAGTAATAGTAAATAGCAATCTAATTCAAGGTACAGGAGGTACAGTACCGGTAAAAGAAGGACCAGGACCTGATGATGGCAACATTTGTTTGAATACAAATCCTGAAGATTGTGTTAATTATGTATCCATCCCTTATGTAGCCAATAACGCTACAGGAACCCTGACATTTAAATTAAATAAGCCAGTAGGAGATAATCCTACTTTACTTAAATATCACTATGCAAAGGTGAGAATATTTTCTGGGTCAAGTATGGTCTATAATTCAGGAAGTCTGGTTGGACAAGAATATAATGTTTCGCTTTCTTTACCTCAGTCTGGTACAATTGAAGTTGAAGTGTATGGAAAGTATTACAGTGTTCAGAATCTACAGCTTAAATATGTTAATAATGACGCAACACTTAAAAATGTTTTAGGTGCAGGCTTAAGAATTAAGAATATTGAAAATTATGATGATAACAACTCACTATTGTTAAAAAAAGAATATGATTATTCAGATATAAATGATGCAAGCCGTACAAGTGGGAAACTGATTAATGAAATGACCACTACTTTTTCAACAAAGACTTTTACTAACTATAATTATTACACATGTGATGTTGAAGGAGCAATTTGCATGCCAGGATTAAATTCTCAAGGTACTTATAGTATTTCTTCAAATTCAAGGTTTGGTATAGAAGGAAATTCTGTTGTTTATAAATATGTAAAAGAAAAGCAGGTTGATATTAAAAATCAAACCAATAATGGTTTTACACAATATGAGTTTACTACAGGAGGAGATGAAATTCCGCTCGGTAGTCCTGCAGTACAAATTTCTACAACATGGAAAAGAGGAAAAGCTCTTTCAAAAAAGATATACAAAACAATTGGAGCCAATAACTATATAGTCGAAGAAGAAAAAAACACATATTTTGAAGATAATTCTAACACTTCTTTTTATGTTGGTTTTAAGATGTTTCGTAATTCAACAACAAATATTCGAGAAAATTCTTCTGATCCTTTTACTCCAACATGTCCATATTTTCTTGATGGTGGTATTGAAGTTTTGCAAAGTATTGAACCCGTTAGTTTTAGGGTGCCTTTATTATGGTATTATCAAAAAGCATCACAGAAATTAAATTATTTTTATAATTCGTCAAATAGTTTGACAGGTACGGTTGTGACCACAACAAATTTTAATTATAATCCCTCATACCTTCAGCTGTCGTCTCAGACAACTACAAATTCAAAGGGCGAAATTTTAGAATCAAAGTATTTTTATGCGGGAGATCCAGAAATGACTTCCAAACCATTTATAAATGAGTTAAAGAATGCTTACATGATTGGCATTCCTTTAAACACGCAGACATTTAAAGGTGGAGTTAAAGTATCAGAGCAATTAACTAATTACGATAAAAGTCTTTCCACAAATAATTTATTACTTCCTAAAGCTGTATATGCTAACAAAGGCGCAGCAGTAATAGATTTAAATGCAGACAAGAAAATTACCTATGATTTGTATGATGATAAAGGAAATGTTTTGCAGTATACTCCTGAGAGTGGAATTCCGGTTTCAATTGTATGGGGATACAATAAGACACAGCCCATCGCTAAAATTGATAATGTAGCTTACTCTTCTATTTCTCCAGAAATAATCACAAATCTGCAGACTCTTTCCAATAGTGACAATGATAATTGTATGTCAGGTAATTGTTCAGAACAATTATTGCGAAATGCATTAAACTCGTTTAGAGATTCTCTTCCAGATGCATTTGTTTCAACATATACCTACAATCCGCTTGTAGGAGTTACAAGTGTAACAGATCCAAAGGGATTATCTTCTTATTATGAATATGATAAAGAAGGCAGGTTAAGATTTGTAAAGGATAAAGACTTAAATATACTTCAGAAATACTGTTACAATTATAAAGGCCAGACAATTGACTGTGGAGATAATTCATCAGGCAGTGTTGTAATTTATAAAAGCGCAGCACAGAACGGTTCATTTACAAAAAATAACTGCTCTTCTGGTGGTACTGGTTCAAGTGTAATATATAATCAGGCTGAAGGGGTAGCAATTTCTACAATTTCACAAGCTGATGCAAACACATTAGGACTGGCTAAATTCAATACAGATGGACAGGCTTACGCCAACTCTAATGGATATTGTACTTATTACAGCACTGCCCAAAGCGGCTCATTTATTAAAAATAATTGTTCTGCGGGAGGAACTGGATCAAGTGTGTCTTATAGCCAAGGTGCTGGAATTTTAACTTCGACAATTTCTCAGGCAGATGCAGATGCGTTAGGTGTGGCAAAGTTCAATGCTGATGGTCAATCGTATGCCAATGCAAATGGATATTGTACATATTACAGTGCTGCCCAAAGTGGAACATTTAACAAAAATGATTGTGCTCTGGGCGGAGCAGGTTCAAGTGTATTTTACAGTCAAGCGGCTGGAGTTGTTACTTCAACAAACTCTCAGACAGAAGCAGATGCATTAGGATTGGCTAAATTTAATACTGATGGTCAATTTAATGCGAATGTCAATGGGTATTGTACTTTTTACAGTGCTGCACAAAATGGTTCATTTACCAAAAATAATTGTAGTCCTGGATCAACAGGTTCAAGCGTAGTTTATACTCAAGATAGCGGAGTGTTATCTTCTAATATTTCACAAGCTGACGCTGATGGCATAGGATTAGCAAAGTTTTATGCTGATGGTCAGGCTTATGCTAATGCAAATGGTTATTGTACATATTATAGTGCCGCAATGAGTGGTCAATTTACCAAGAATAACTGTGCTGCCGGAGGATATGGATCAACCATGACATACTCTCAGCCTGCTGGTTTTATGACATCGACATCCTCACAGGCAGACGCTGATGCATTAGGATTGTATTTCTTTAATGCGAATGGTCAATCGTATGCCAATGCAAATGGATATTGTACTTTTTACAGTTCTCCCCAATATGGATCATTTACTAAAAACAATTGTCCTTCAGGAAGTGCTGGTTCAACTGTCGCTTATGGGCAAAACTGGGGTGTTTTAAGTTCAACAATTTCACAGGCAGATGCAGATGCTTTAGGATATTCTAAATTTATTACAGATGGACAAGCTTATGCCAATGCTAATGGATATTGTACTTATTATAGTGCAGCACAAAGCGGTTCTTTTACCAAAAATAATTGTGCTTCAGGAGGAATGGGCTCAACAGTAGTTTATACTCAAGGAACTGGGGTCTCAATATCTACAATTTCACAGGCCGATGCAGATGCAATAGGATATTCTAAATTTCTTAATGATGGACAAGCTTACGCCAATGCAAACGGGAATTGTACATTCTATAATGCAGCAATTAGCAAAACATTTTTCAGGAATAACTGCCCGGCGAATTCAGATCCGGGAACGTTTACATATTCTGTCCCTTATGGAGAATATACAAGTAATTTGTCTCAGAGACAAGCTGATCAACAGGCTCAGGATGCAATAGATTTATATGGACAAAATGCAGCAAACCTAGAAGCAACTTGTACTTTTTTTAGTTCTGGTCTATCAGCAACTTTTACCCGAAACAATTGTGGCGCAGGTTATATAGGGGGCTCTTATACTTATACGTTGCCTACGGGGGCTTATTTATCCACTATTTCGCAGGCTGATGCTGATAATAAGGCCGCAGCACAATTTGTTAGTAATGGGCAAACAACTGCTAATACATATGGTTCATGTACATTGATTCCTCCACCACTTACGTTTAATTACGAGTATATATTCAATTCTTCTACAAAGAGTTTATATATTGACATTTGGGCTTCAGGCGGAGGCCATAATGGTGCAACTTTTACCTTTAATATTAATTATATACGTACAAGTGGGGCGGCAGCTACTAGGACAGAAACAATTGTATTTCCCGCTGGTCAGGGAGATAAACAGTATATTATTTCACTGCCTATTAGTACTGCAAGTGTAACAAGTGTAGATTTAATCTCATTAGTCAAAAACTAAAAATTCAGAAATAAATTAGATAACAAAATTATTTATGAAAAAATACATAGTAGTATTCAGTATATTCTTATTTACAAGTTTGGCTTCAATAGCCCAGACTTTCAGCGATGATAATTTTATATATACTATAGCGCCAAAAAAGCCAGTTCAGTCAACCAATTTGAATACGCTGACAAAAGAAGAAATGACTCAGAATCTGACCTATTTTGATGGGCTTGGCCGCCCCATTCAAACTCAGATTATAGGACAGGGCGGACAGGGGCAAGATCTTATTACGCCAATTGAATATGATGGACTTGGCAGACAAATAAAAGAATATCTTCCTTATGCAGCAGCAAATAACGGAACTAACTATTCTAAAATTGATTTTAATACCGCTCTAAGCTCATCAATTTCATTTTACAGCGGAATGTATAACACATCAAACCCATATTCACAAAAAGAATTAGAATCCTCTCCCTTAAACAGAGTTCTAAAGCAGGCAGCTCCAGGAGCTTCATGGGAAATTGGAAATGGACATGAAATAAAATTAGAGTACCAGAGCAATACTGCAGATGAGGTAAAGTTGTATCAGGCATCAACATCCTGGAGCGCTGGTTCTGGTTTGTACGATATTTCATTTTCAGATGACGGATATTATGCAGAAAACCAGTTGTATAAAAATGTAACTTATGATGAAAATACAACTGCAAGCCCTGCAGAAGGTTCTGGATCTACGGTTGAATTTAAGAATAAAGAAGGCCAGGTTGTTTTAAAAAGAACCTATGATGCAGGCGATAAACACGATACCTATTATGTTTATGATATTTACGGAAACCTGGCTTATGTAATTCCTCCAATGGCCGAAGGGACTATTACTGCAGATGTTTTAAACGGTTTATGCTACCAATACAAGTATGATGATAAAAATCGTCTGGTAGAGAAAAAACTGCCTGGAAAACAATGGGAATTTATTGTTTACGATAAATTAGACAGGCCGGTTGCAACAGGACCAGCATTATCTCCTTTTAAAGATGATACGGCATCCGGCTGGATTATCACTAAATATGATGCTTTCAGCAGGCCGGTTTATACAGGCTGGAGTAACCAGACATCAAATGCTGCAACTCGTAAATCTTTTCAGGATGCCCAGAATGCCGCTGCAGTTTTATTTGAAACTAAGCAGACATCTGGAAATATTGACGGAATCGAAGCATACTACAGTAATGTAATAGCACCGACAAATTTTAAACTGCTCACAGTTAATTATTATGATAATTACGAATTTCCAAACGCACAGCCAGTTCCAGGCACCGTCGAAGGACAAGCGGTTTTAGCAAATATTAAAGGTCTGGCTTCGGGCAGCTGGACAAGAGCAGTAACTGCAGCATCTTCTACAGCCGGTGAAACGAGTACGATATTTTATGATGACAAAGCCAGACCTGTAAAAAACTATCTTCACAATTATTTAGGAGGTTACACTTCAAGTGAGAGTAAAATTGATTTCGCAGGCAAAACGCTGTATTCCATTACAAAACACAAGAGAACTTCTGGAAATACTGAAATAACAGTACGAGAAGAATTTACATATTCGCCTCAAGATCGCCTGCTTACCCATACACACCAGATAAATGGCGGTGCAGTACAACTGCTTGCAGATAATACCTATGATGCACTAGGGCAGCTGGAAAGTAAAAAGGTTGGAAACAATACAGGAGACCCGCTTCAAAAAGTAGACTTTAAGTATAATATAAGAGGCTGGCTTACCGCAATAAACCAAACCAGCAACTTACAGCAGGATACAGATCCAGTTGACTTATTTGCTTTTAAAATTAATTACAACACTACTCAGACCAGTGCAGCAGGGGTAAGTGCATTATATAATGGTAATATTTCTGAAACATTCTGGAAAACAGCTTCGGATGTAACAGAAAGGGCTTACGGGTATAAATATGATAACCTAAACCGCCTTAAAAATGCAGTTTACGAGAAAAATGGCGTCACGACAAGTGCTTATGATGAAAATCTGACTTACGATAAAAATGGTAATATTAAAAAATTGAGCCGTAAAGGAGATTATGATCCTCAGGTAGGGAATATTGATATTGATGATTTAGTCTATACATATAATGCAAACACTAACCAGCTTACCAAAGTAGTGGATAATTCTAACAACGTAAGCGGATTTAATGATGCAAATAAAGCAGACGATGATTACAGCTATGATGATAATGGTAATATGATTACCGACAAAAACAAAAACATTACAGCCATAAGCTACAATCATTTAAATTTACCAAAGAAAATAACATTTGGAACAACTGGAAGTATTGAGTATTTTTACACTGCAGCAGGGCAGAAAATTGAGAAAATTGTTACCGAAGGTACCGTAACCACTACAACCAATTATTTAGGAGGCTATCAGTACAAAGACAATGTTTTAGAGTTTTTCCCGACAGCAGAAGGTTATGTGAAGAATACAGACGGTGCACTTTCGTATGTTTTTCAATACAAAGATCATTTAGGAAATGTTCGCTTGAGTTATGCTAAGAACCCCGCAACACAAGTTCTTGAAATTATTGAAGAAAATAATTATTATCCTTTTGGATTAAAGCATAAAGGGTATAATGATTATACGGCGAATAGTAATAAGTATAAATACAACGGAAAAGAGCTGCAAGACGAACTGGGGCTTGGGTTTTACGACTATGGAGCACGTAATTATGACCCAGCACTTGGTAGATGGATGAACATCGACCCAAAAGCTGAAATGTCAAGACGTTTTTCTCCTTACACTTATGCACTCAATAATCCTGTTTATTTTATTGATCCAGATGGAATGTTAGCTGAACCACCTGTTGGATTCGATGCTAAGCAGGGGCAATATTACGAAGATAAAGATGGTAGCTGGGTATATGACAAAGAAACTACGACGTGGTACGGTCTGAAGGGGGCTAAAAACATCGGCAATACTATTGAATTGGAAGAAGTTGTTATTGGCGGTAATAAAGAAACTTCTGTACCTTCAGGAGAATATGGAATGCCAATGCAATTGTGGGGCGATGATAATAAATTTATGAATGGTTTAAGTAATACTTTTTTTGGTGTTGTAGGAACAGTTGGTGCAGTTGCGGCGATACCTGAAACAGGTGGAGCTTCTGGCATTGCATTGCCATTGACAATAGGAGAAGTATCTATTGGGGTTAGTCAAATGGCTGATTCATTTAATGAAAAACCAAGTGATGTTCTTCATGAATATAGTACTGTACCTGGACTTATAGCTGGAGAAAAAGGAAGTAGTTATGCTCCATTAATCGATGGTGTTTCTGGATGGATACCAGGAAGTATGTCTGGAGGTAATATTATGGGGGCATGGGACAATATTTCAGGTTTAGCTAAAGGTCAGAACGCAATTAATAATGGAGCAAATCTCACAGATGCTGTAATGGACGCGAATGGTTTAATACAAGGAGTGAGTTCAGGAGTAGAAACATATAAAAAGAAATAATTAAATGATTTATAAATTAAATTTATCGACAGTATTATTAAAGCTTTTCCTGATTGGGATGGCATTCAACGGTTTGTTTTATTTCACTACTAAAGATTTTGATTTTATAGTTTATATAGTTTCTTTTGTAATTATTGTTGGATTAGAGGTTTTGATTTTCTTCTTAAAACCTTTTTTGTACAAAATCGTTATACTTGAAAATTCAATCTGCTTCTATTATAAAAAGTTTTTAATAAATAATCATTTTAAAGAAGTGAATCAGGAAGATCTTAGTTTTTCATACAAACCCGAAAAAGGGGCTAGAGGAAGTGAGGCTGAGGAATTAAGATTTTATATCAATGGAAAGAAAATAACTGGAATAGGAAGGGGGCTTGATGGCTGGAATAAAGAAAATGTAACTAATATAATTAAAAAATTAGAAAACTTAAATATAAATAAATTAGAATAAATGAAAACAAAGAATAAAATATTGATTCTAGTTATTTCTTCTGTCATTGGCATATTATATGCGATACACCTGCTCTACAGCAAGAAGGGATTTCTGAGCACAAGTGATTATATAGCTTTAAGCTTTACCTCGATATTTGTGATAGGATTAGATTATTATTTTATTAATAAATGGAAAAAAGAAGAGATAGAGTAAAATTCAAAAAAATAATAGTAAAAAAAATGAAAAAGATAATTTTGCTTGTAAGTTTTTTGTTCATCCAAGTTGGTAATGTATCAGAAGTGTTGGTGGTTAATTATTGCATATAACATTTACAGAAAATCAGATATTTATATTAATATCGCATAAAAATTAAAACAGCCTTCGGGCTGTTTTTTTATTTTATAATGCCTTAAAATGAAAAATGAAGTCAAACCCAACTAGGTGTTACAGATGTGTTGTTGGCAAAACTATACATTTATACTTAAAATTATATTCTTAAAAAATTGCATAATGCTATTGGGATATGTTAAAAAAACATGTTCATAAACTGTTGATAAATAATGCATTGCGAACTGTGTTAAAATATTATTTCCAGTCATTAATTATTATAAATTTATAATTGAATGACAGCTAATTACTGTGAAATTTTTTTAAATATGGGAAAAGCTATACAATTACAGGTACGTAAGGAACTGAACGGAAATCAACAGTTCAATATTATTAAATTAAAAGGCAGTTTGATCTCTAAAGGATATACTGAAATTATACATATCAGCGATCAAGATGACGAATTTCATATTAATTCATTTGAGACAAAAATTGAAGCACGAAGAGAAGTACAAGAATTCATTCAGGATTTTATTATGAAAGAAGATCTAGCCAATACAATTAGTGTATTAAGTAAAGGGTAGATGCTATCAAAGTCATAATAAAAAAAGCTGCACAAATGTCTCTGACTTTGCGCAGCTTTTTTGTATAAATTTCCTAAATTTTAAATAAAGTAACTTTAATCCTGCTTAAAACTCTTTAGCGAACCATCATCATTAAATTGTATTGTATATCTTTCACGGCTGCCGCTAATAGTAGTTGGATACCATTGAATTTGATTTTTATAGATTGCAATATATACATTTTCTGCAGGTACAGCTCCTTCGATAGTTTCGGCTTTTTTGTTGTAAAGAGCAGACATTTTAGCGGCATTTACAAAACTGATTTTATTCAGTGAAATTAAACGATCTCGAATATCATCTTTAACAGATAGCTGAATTGGTCTCGGCTCCGACCATTTATTATCCCTGTATTCGTAACCATCAACATATTTCGGATTTTCAGGATGCTGAAGCATAACGTTTATAATTCCATTATCATAAAAATATAGAGTTGAATAAACAAAAATTTCTTTTCCATTATATTGTGGCAGTTTTCGAAGTTCTTCTTCTGCTTTTGTTAGTGTATTAATATCTGAAAGAAGCGCTCGTTTTTCGGTTGAAGAATTTACTTTCGCAGGATTATTGATAATTGTTTGATCCTCTTGTTTTTTGTTTTCTTTATTTACTAATGTGTCATTGGGTTTAAATGTTTCATCAATACTTTTAGATATTTGGTTACAGCTTATAAATGATAAACCGCAAACCATTCCTATAATTAGTTTTCTCATATTTATACAATATTGTTTAAATCGCTTGCAAAAGCAATTTGTGTTGGATTTTCGGGTAAATAAAAAATCTCAATCTCTTTTTGTTTGGTCATATCAAGTTCTAGAAGTCCAATAACTTTCTTTAAACTGCTTTTATGAATATGCTGTTTGTTGTCTTTATATTCGAGCTCAAAACGCATCATTGGTTGTTCATTAATATATGTTCCTGTCTGACTGACATTAATCAATCTCGCCGCAGTTTTTATTCCTTTAAATTTAATCAGAACCGAATCATCATTTAGACCGGTTAGTTTGCTTAAGATAAATCGCAAAAGAAAACGATAGAATAAAATTACAATTGGGCAAATAATTAACGGATGTCCAAAACTCATAAAGCGCCAGCCCATACCTTGACTTTCAGTTTTATAAGCATACATATAATAACCAGCTACAGCAATTATAACAATTATCCAGGTCAATAGTCTTAATACCAGACCCAAATAATTGAATCCTGCATTTGTCGTTGCAATAATAAAATGGGGAAGCTGTTTAGAATTTCTATTGAGCAGTAAGTTTAGTTTCTTGCCAGTTTCAAAACGATGTTCTTGAGGTTTACTATCCGTAATAATTGTTTTATGGGTAATTTCGGTATCAGAAAGATTTTTAAACAATAACTCAAGTTCGTAAGTATTTAATTTAGATGTTGGTTTTGAAATTTTTACTGCATTTATAATTTTTGCTTCTCTTTTTACACCAGTCTCTTTTATTGCTTCTAAATTTCTTTTTGTGATAAAAACCTGCAATATCCATTTTTGGAAGTATCCAATTAAAATAATCAGCCATATTACTATTGATAAAAATACTATGCCGAGCGCCAGCCACGGATTTTTATCATTTAATGCATTAATATCAAATTCGTCATTGATATTATAATACATCAGCATCGGAAAAGGAATTGCAAAAAAGAACATATAGATTGCCCAAAATGTAATAGCAAGATATTTTTTCATTCCTTGTGGTATTTAAAGTTATGAATTTAATTATGATTTGTAAACAGCATTAAAATGCTTTTTTACAATTGGGTACTAATCAAATTTACATAAAATATTAAATTTCTTACGTGCGATTTAGCAAATTTTAGATATTGACTTTTGAAATAGCTTTTTCTAACAACAAAAAAGTCCCAGTTTTTTTCTGGAACTTTTAATTTTGTAATTGAAAATGCTATAAATCAAGATTTATTTATCCATGAGCTTCAACAGAAACATTGTTCCATTTCTCCCAATTTTCTAATCTTTGTTCATAGCTCTGTTTTACAAATGGCAACGCTATTTTTCCAAGTAATAATCGTAAAGGAGGATTTTCGTTTTCGACTAATTTTACAATTATAGGAGCTGTTGCTTCAACTTTTCCGAATATATTTTCTGATGCCGCCATAGCTTTTTTAATTTCATCATAAACAGGTAAACTTTCGCTGTTAATTCCAGTGTGCCAGATATTTGACGCGTATCCGTTTGGTTCTAGTATCGTTACTTTGATTCCGAATTGTTTTACTTCCGAAGCTAAAGTTTCACTTAAACCTTCAATAGCAAATTTTGAAGCGCTGTAAAGTCCCATTGTGGCTGGTAAAGTTGCCAATCCTAAAATAGAAGAAACTTGAATAATATGCCCGCTTTTTTGCTCTCTCATAATAGGTAAAACGGCTTGTGTTAACCACAAAGTTCCAAAAAAGTTAGTTTCAAATTGTTCTCTTGCTTCCTGTTCACTAGCTTCTTCAACCGCGCCGGTAAGTGCGTAGCCTGCGTTGTTTATTAAAACGTCAATTGTTCCAAAATGCTGTTTTACTTTTTGTATTACTTGAAGAGATTCCTCTCTATTATTTACATCCAATTGTAAAGGTAGAATCGTATTCCCGTATTTTTCTTTTAAATCGTTTAAAGTATCTAGATTTCTAGCAGTTGCTGCTACATTGTATCCTTTAGCTAAAAAAGCTTCTGTCCAAGTTCTTCCAAATCCTTTTGAAGCTCCTGTAATTAAAATTGTTTTTGACATGGTAATTGTTTTTATAATTAATTAATTGAAAAATGTGACTGATCGGTCATTTTTATGGTAAAAAAAATTATATCGAGTTTTCAGATATAATTTTTTTAAGTGTTTCTTCTATTGTTTTCATATTATCATTATTGCCAGACATGCGCGACATTAAATGACCGCCTTCAAGCATGGCAAAAAGCACAGTGGCAAATTCTGATCCTTTCCATTTCGGATTAAATTCTCCATCAGCAATTCCTTTTTCTATAATAGCAGATAAAAGCTCTTGTCCTCGTTTAATACCTGTGTTCACTTTTTCTTTTACAATCGGATTAGTATCGTCAGCTTCCGTTCCAAAATTTAATAACGGACAGCCGCCGCTAACAGGTGGATTAAGTGGATTGCTGAAAAAATCGATATAAGCCAAAAGCTGTTCTTTGGCACTTTTCCCCTGACTTAATTGCGCCTGAAGTTTTGTACTTAATATTTTCATATTGTGGTCTACGGCAGCGCAGGCCAAAACATCTTTATTTTCAAAATGAACATACATACTTCCTTTAGACAATTTGGTCGCCTCCATAATATCGCTCATAGAAGTAGCTGCAATTCCTTTTGTATTAAAAATAGGAGCGGCTTTTTCTATAATAAATTGTTTGGTTTCTTCCCCTTTTGTCATGATAGATTGTATTTGATGATGCAAATATATGACCGATTGGTCATATATACAAGTATTTATGAGATTAATTTTTTAATTATTTGGTTTTAAGGTTTTTATTGAGAGTTGTTTTAAGTGAAAATTGCTTAAATCACTGGACTTAACGCAGTTTTTTATCAATTTAATTCGCTCGATCGCTTTCGCCTTCATTTCCAAAACCCCGATCTAATTTATTAGATTCATTGTTTGTACATTATTCCAAAAGATAAATAAAAGTTACTGATGGAAATCAGATTTTAACAAAAAGTGGCAATATTCATTAGACTTCCTAAAATAAGAAGGTCTGCTCTCGACACGCCGGGCAAGCCATTAAAATATTTTCATTTATAGCTACGCAAGCTTCAACCATTGCAGTATCTGGTAGATAATCCAAATCACGGATATATGTCGACATTCCTATGAGCAGAACCTTCTTCTTTAATTTTAAATTTAATCCAAGTTTATTTGAAATGCTTTTAGCTTATAATTTGAATAGGGTAAATGTATTATCATCATTTTTTTCAAAACATGATTCTAATCATACTGTTAGATATTTATTTTTTTATTTTTTGCGTAACTTTTATGGATTATCTAAAAAAATAAAGCTGCAACTTTTTTAGAGTTGCAGCTTTATTTTAAAAATGGTTAACGCTTTTTTATTTAACTAGAGAAATGTAAACCTTTGTTTTTAAAACTATTATATAATTCTTGTCTTGCCAAACTTATAGTTTCTTCGGTTCTGTAAATACTACACCAAAATTTGATCAGAAGTTTATATTTTCCGTCAGAAATAGCGCTGTAATAAATCTGAGATGGTTTTGCATTATTTACCATTGGCAAGTTAGCAAGTGTTTCGTTTACAACTAAGTTGATTTCTTCTGGAACGGTTTCACCAACGATTTCAAAAGTAACTTCAACAAGTTTGAAATTATCAGTATAGGTCCAATTGGTAATGTTTTGAGATAATAAATTACCATTCGGAATAATAATTTCGGCACCGTTTGGCGCATTAATTTTGGTAGTTCTCAGTCCCATAGATTTAACGCGGCCAGATTCTGAACTAATTTCAACAACGTCACCAATCTGAATCGGTTTATCAAAAATCAAAATGATTCCCGATACAAAGTTGCTGACGATATTTTGAAGACCAAGTCCGACACCGACACCTAAAGCTCCTAATAAAATACTTAATTTGTCTAAAGGCATTCCTGACGCCGCAACCGCAAGCAGATATCCGCTTATTAAAACTACTAATCGGGTAATTAATAATTTTGAATGCTGTCTTTTGTTGACGTTTTCTTCGTTTTCATCATCAATTTCACCAAAGAAATACGCCACATACTTTTGCAATAAATGCGCAACCCAAATAATAATAAAGAACAGAACAATGTTACCAAGTGTAAATGTGATGCTTCCGATAGTATTTGGATGGTTTAATATTTTTTGAAAAGCAGCACGAAGTGATTCCCAAATATTAAGATTTGAAGCAATTACAACAAGCCACATATAGCTGATTACGATAATAAAAGGCTTTTTTAAGGTATCTGATAAATTTTCGAAATCAAACATTTTTTCGATGCCTCTTTTTACTCGCGTAGTATAAATCTGCAAAAGGATAATCTCTAAAATAATTTTTAATAAAACGCTTAAAGCGACAATCTGCGTAAGCGAAATAAATGCTGTAAGGCTTAACATATTGGAAAGAGAAACTCTTCCGAACAAATTAAAAAGAATTGATAAACCATTTAATCCGATAAAAATGATGCTTGCCCATTTAAAAAATCCTTTAATATAAAGTTCTTCTTTTAGGGTTTTAATTTGCACCAAACCATATCGAATTCCTAAAATATTAATTGCAACAAAAGCAAAACGCTGTAATAACCCTATTGTAATAAATAAGTCTAAGAAACAAAGGGCAAAAAACAATCCGAGTAAGAAAAGCCAATTGCGCATAGCAACTTTAGACCATTGATTTTTAAAGAGTACAGTTAAAACTCCAAGTAAAAGAAGCTGCATTAATTCTAAAAATAATGCTGGTGCATATAAATTAGTAACAACAGCAATGTTTAGTGCAATTACTAAAACAGGCAGTAACACACCACGATTTAAATATTTGAAATTTAAAAGAGAAAGACTTTCGCTGTATCCATTTGCATTTAGATATTTTACGTTTCTGGAAATGTACCAAAACAAAAGGCCCATGAAAAAACATAAAGTGATCAATCCGCCGGCTTTGTAACCTAGATAATAGGCAGCAACATTTTCTTCAATTATAATTTTATTTTTAATGTTGTGTGTCACCTTTTTATTGGTAGCCGAATCTGTTATCTGCCATAAAGTTGGATATTCTTTCTTAAAAATGCTGATTCCAGATTTTTCAAGTTTACTTTCAACTGTAATTAAAGCGCTAGAAACAGCAATTTTTCGCTGTACGGTCAATCGCTTCTTATTGTTTAAAATGGTTTGGTTTTTAGTCATAAGACTATCAGTACCAATATATCTCTTTTTAAGATCGGCAAATTCTTTCTTGAACTGCTTGCGGCGAATGGTGTCTTTAAGTAAAGTAATTAAAGTTTTGTCTTTACGAAGATCAATTACGCGGGTTTTAATTTTTTCAAGATTAAGATTTCGAGCGTTTATAGCTTTATTCTGTTCTTCTAATTCTTGCTGGATTTCCTGAAGTACAATGCGGTACATCTGCTGGTTGCGCACATTAGGATTGGCGCCTTTTAAACTGGCTAAAATAAGGTTTAGTTTACTTTCTGTGCGTTTCATTTCGCCAAAAAGATGATGAGTATCACCTTCAAAATCAATGTCATTGTAAGCAGATTCTAATACTTCTCCTGCTTTTTCGATCGCCATTAGGTAATCGCTGTCTGTTGCTGTGGTGTCGTTAAATAATCTGCCTGGACTTTCTTTTTTGACAGGTTTTTGTTCTTGCGAAAAACTTTGCAGAGAACAGAAAAGAAATAAAAACAGAGCGAAAAAATAAAATGTTCTTTTTTGAAAAATCATAAGGTAAATGGCTTATTTAGGGAGATCAAATTTAATTTTTTTTGCAAAACTTTTCGTGAAGAAAAAATTAAATTAGACATTTCAGCACATTTTATCGTCAGATTACGATTATATCTCTCTCAAAGTGATTTCGCGCTTAATTTCTTTTAATGAATTTGAGTTGTCAATTATAATTGAAATCATCGAAAAGGGAATTACAATTAAAGCGCTAAATTCCTTTTTTAGAAATAAAAACACGATAATTAAAAGTAAAAGTATAGAAGCGCCCAGTAGAATATATATCATAAATTGTATTGTTTTCTGTCTTTTTAATAGTTGCTCGGTCGTCATTTCGCTAGGTTTCTTTGTTTTCATTTTATATTTTTACATTAAGTTTTCTACAAAATTTAATTAAAAAACATTCCGAAACAATAGGTCAGATTTTCTTGACTACCCAATAAATTATGGAAGAAACAGAAACTTGTCCAGCACAAAGACTTTTAAAAATGTTATCTGGAAAATGGAAAGCAGAAATTTTTCGTTTAGCAGTAGAATCACCTCTACGATTTAATACTTTACTGCGACAAATTCAGGGTTCCAACAAACAATCTTTGTCTACCGCTTTGAAAGAATTGGAAGAAGAAGGACTTTTAGAAAAAACGACAATTAAATTAAAGCCTTTGCATATTGAATATTATCTGACAGCGAAAGGAAAAGCTTTGATCCCAGTTTTTGAACAATTGGAAGGATTATCTTAACTGAAATGGAAAAGATTTGCTGTTGTTAATAAAACAAACCTAGTAAATTTAGTTTTGATTATTTTTTAAATTTTACTTTAAATAAAATGCTATAAATTGCTTATTATCAATTTTATAACATAATATTATAATGTTTTTTTATTCTTTACTAATCTGAATTACCTCATTTCCAGCAATAGCATAAACTATATCTTCAACATTAGGTTTCAGAAAATACTTTCCAGTAAACTCACCAAAAGCAGGTAAAATCATTTGATTTGGTTTATGAAAAAAGCAGGGAAGTCTAAGACTTTGTAAACCTAAACCACGCAAGAGAATTCCAGGATGAATATGCCCAGAGAAATTAAAAGAATTCTCTTTTTCAGTTGGGTGATGTGTAAAAAAGAAGTGATCAATTTCTAACATTTCAACTATAATTACGCCAATTTTTCTATAATGAGTTTCATCGATAATATCGTGATTTCCTGTAATTAAATACGTCTCATGATTATTATCTAAAACCCAGTTTTCAAACAAATCCCATTCTGCATTTTTGGTGCTGTGGAATAAATCTCCTAAAAAGATAATTTTCTTTGGATTAAAATAATCTAAAACTTCTGTAATTTTTCTGAAATTCTCTGAAATGGCATTTTGCGGAATAGCGATTCCGTGTTTTCTAAAATGCGTCACTTTTCCTAAATGAACATCAGAAATAATTATTGTATTTTTTTCTTCCCAAAAAACAGCTCCATTGCAATGCAATATAAATGTTTCGTTATTGATTTTAATTTTCATAAAGTATTATTTCATGTTAGAAGCGGTCATTTTCTGAATTCTTTCTGCTAATGTTTCGCTTGAAAGTTTTTCTCTTAAACGGTCTGTAATTATTGGAAAACTAAATGGAGTAGGTTTAAGACATTGTTTCCAAACGATTTTTTGATTGGCAATTCGTTCCAAAGCCAAAATCAAACGTCCTTCTTCCAGCTGATGTTCGAAGGTCTCACGATACGCTTGATGCAGCAATAAGTTATCAGGCTCAAAATCCCTGAATACTTCAAACAGCAATTGAGAACCGCTTTGTAGATGTTTTGTTTTGACCATTTTTCCAGGAAAACCTGTAAAAACCAATCCTGCAATTACGGCAATATCTCGAAATTTTCTTCTTGCCATTTCCGTCGAATTTAAACTTTTCTGCAAATCATGATGTACATATTCTGTTGATAATAGATTGTTATCCAATACCGCTTCAATATCAATTTCCTGATCAGAAAGCAATTCAAATCCGTAATCATTATAAGCCAGAGAAAAACTGATCGATTGCAGTAAACTAATTCTGTAGGCCAATAAACTTGCCAGCGCTTCGTGTACAAAACGTCCTTCAAACGGATAAAATATCGCATGATAACCTTCTCGGCTTTTAAAAGTTTCTATCAAAAATTCATTGTTATCAGGAACAATCGATTCTTTTCGCTGTCTATTAAACAATGGCTGAAGCGCTTTTAATTCGGGTGAAAGATTATCAGTATTGGCTCGATATAGTTCCTGACGAAGCAATTCACTCATTTGTGCAGATAACGCCATGCGTCCGCCCATCCAGCTGGCAATTTTTGATTCTTTTTTTGGACTGGCTTTTTTGACCAAAACCTGCATATTTCGAATTCGGAATAATTCCAGTTTTTTTCCTGCAAAAATAAAAGTATCACCAGGTTTCAATTTCGAAATAAACCATTCTTCAATAGTTCCGATATAACCGCCGCTCATGTATTTTACATTCAAAACAGCATCGCCTACAATTGTTCCAATCTGCATTCTATGATGCATTGCAATCATTCGGTTGTTAATTTTATAACGTCCGTCTTCTTCAATTTCTACCTTTTTGAATTCGTCGTAAGCATGAAGGCTCTGACTTCCGTTTGTAATGAAATTGAGTATCCAGTTCCAGTTTTCTTTTGTAATGGCTTGGTAGCTGAATGTTCCCTGTACTTCTTTAAAAATTTCATCTGGAAAGAAACCGTCAGAAACCGCTAAAGTATTGAGATACTGAACCAAAACATCCCAACTGTTTAGATATGGAACACGATCTTCAATTACACTGTTTTCTACTGCTTTTTTCAAAGCAGAAGCTTCTATAAGTTCGATAGCATGCGTGGCAAGAAAATAAATAACACTTTCTTTTCCTGGCTGATGACCGCTTCGTCCTGCTCTCTGCATAAATCGCGCAACGCCTTTTGGACCACCAACCTGAATAATAGATTCGACTGGAGCAAAATCAACTCCCAAATCTAAACTAGAAGTGCAGACAACGACTTTTAATTCTTCATTTCGAATAGCATTTTCAACCCATTGTCTGGTTTCTCGATCAATGCTACCGTGATGCATTGCCATTTCGCCGGCAAATTCAGGATATTTTTCTAGTAATCTCTGATACCAAATTTCGCATGCCGAACGAACATTGGTAAAAATAAGTGTTGTTTTACTGGCTTTTACAATTTTTGCTGCTTCATCAATTAAATGTAAGCCCATGTGTCCTCGCCAAGGATAAGTATCCATTTTCTCTGGAATAATCGAGACAACTTTTATTTTTTTATTAATTACAGCTTTGATTAAAACAGAATTATGATAAGCCTCAGAATCGACACCGAGCAAAACTTCCTGAGCCTGCTGCAGGTTGCCAATTGTTGCTGAAATTCCCCAAATGCGAATGTTTTTAGCGATTGTTTTGAGTCTCGATAAACCTAATTCTACTTGAACGCCACGCTTTGTTCCCAGTAATTCGTGCCATTCATCAATTACAATTGAATTACAATTTTTAAAAGTAGATTCGTATCCTTTTGAGGCTAAAAGCAATTGCAGGCTTTCTGGAGTTGTAATTAATAAATCTGGCATTCTTCCTTTTTGCTTGGCTCTTTCCGCTGCGGAAGTGTCTCCAGAACGGATTCCAACCGTCATTTTAATATCTAAATCATTTATAACTCTTTCTGCCGCTTGCTTGATTTCGACTGATAAAGAGCGCAGGGGTGTAATCCAAATAGCTTTTAAGCCAGGAGTTTGTTTTGTTTTATAGTTTGGATTTTCTTTAATATAATTTAGAATTATAGGCAGCCAAAGTGCATACGTTTTCCCGCTACCAGTTGGCGCATTTAGCAAGCCATTTTTTCCCTGCAGGAAAGCAGTCCATGTCTGAGTTTGAAATGGAAAAGGTTTCCAGCCTTGATTTTTAAACCAATTGCTGGCAATTGTAAATAACTGCTCTCTATTCATTTATGAAATCATATTTTTTAAATCTTCGATCGAATTTGCTTCATCGATTTTTTTATCCTGACGCCATCTTAAAATTCTGGGAAAACGGGTTGCAACACCGCTTTTATGTCTTTTCGAAAGTGCAATTCCTTCAAAACCAATCTCAAATACTAATTTTGGTGTCACACTTCTTACAGGCCCGAATCTTTCTAAAGTGTTTTTTTTGATAAAATCGTCTACCATTCTAAATTCGGCGTCAGTTAAGCCAGAATACGCTTTCGCGAAAGTGACGAGTTCACGTTCATTATTTTCATTTTCATGCCATAAGGCAAAAGTATAATCGGTAAACAAATTAGATCTTCGTCCGTGGCCTCGCATGGCGTAGGTGAGAACCGCATCTATTGTTAAAGGTTCAATTTTCCATTTCCACCAATCGCCTTTTTTTCGTCCAACTAAATAAGGAGAATCTTTTCGCTTCAACATTAAACCTTCGCTTCGCATTTCGCGCGATTTTAGTCTTTCAGCTGTTATTTCTTCCCAAGTTGAAAAATTAAGTCTTTCTGATAATTGAAGCGGAATATCTTTTCCGATTAAAGTCGTAAATAATTCTTCTAATAATGTACGGCGTTCTTCATAAGGCAGATTTCGAATATCATTTCCCTGCCATTCCAGTAAATCATAAGCTTTTATAATAACTGGAGTGTTTTTTAAAACAGAAGCTGATACATTTTTTCGTCCAATTCTCGTCTGCAGATCATTAAAAGTACCAATTTGATTATCTATGAAAGGAAGAATCTCGCCATCAATTACAGTTCCATTTGGAATATTTAAGATGAACGAATTGAACTCAGGATATTTATCGGTTACTAATTCTTCGCCTCGGCTCCAGACGTAAATTTCATTA
This sequence comes from Flavobacterium sp. SORGH_AS_0622, assembly GCF_030818825.1. NCBI lineage: Bacteria > Pseudomonadati > Bacteroidota > Flavobacteriia > Flavobacteriales > Flavobacteriaceae > Flavobacterium > Flavobacterium sp. SORGH_AS_0622. The sequence goes on along the minus strand of NZ_JAUTAX010000001.1, from coordinate 2,655,014 downwards.
TCTCTAATAATAGTTTGAGATCGAATTCCGTCCCATTTATGTTCGGCGCTCCAATCTTCTGGATTTCCAAGATTCGAAAGTTCTCCTTCAACTGGATAAGCTAAATAGAACGGATATGGTTTTGATAAATAATCGCTGCTTCTTTCGTCTAAAATTAATTCTTGAAAAGTAATCGTGTTCGGATTCCAATCTCCCATTAATTTGTATGCAAGAGTATCTTCGTCAATATTTTCAGATTTAGAAAGTGCTCGAGTCATTAATTTCTGACTTAAACCAATTCTAAAACTACCTGTAATTAACTTTGTGAAAACGAATCTTTCGTAATAATTTAAATTAAGCCAGTTGGTCTGGAGATATTCTTTTTTTTCAATATCGGTTTTCTTTTTTAAAGCGATAATTTCTTGTAGAAATTCCGTCAGACTTTTATCAGAATGTTCTTTAGTAGTTGGAATAACCAATGCAATAGTTTCGGCTAAATCACCAACAATATGATAACTTTCTTCAAACAACCAAAGCGGAATATTCGCCAGTTCGTTTGCCCACAATCGTAATAAAGTTGTATTAACAGGTCGGGGAGGGCGACGGTGCGAAAGAATAGCTATTGTCCAGACTTTGTCTTCATCGCTGGCTTTTTGAAAGTAATTCGTTAAAGCATCAACTTTTACCGATGTTTTATTAGAACTATCCAGGGTTTTTATAAGCTCGGCAAAGTTTTTCATAGTTTTTTAATTGATGGTTGATGGTTGATGGTTAATGGTTGATGGTTAATAGTTAATGGTTTATTGTTTATTGCTGTTTAGTTAATCCTCTGTATTGGTGATTGATGTTTAGGGTGTGATTTTGAATAAATTGACAACTCACAACTCCCAACTCACAATTCACAACTCACAATTCACAACTCACAATTCACAACTCACAATTCAAAACTCACAATTCAAAACTCCTTTCAGTTTTCTTCAGAGTCATTCGTTTCTCCTTCGTATTGTGTGTGGGCGGTTCTGGCGTCGTAACCCAATTCTCTTAAATATTTTGAGAATATATCCGAATATCCATGTGTGCAGATTACCTTTTCTGCGCCTGTCGCTTGAATGCTTTCTAATAATCCTGTCCAGTCGCAATGATCGCTTAGAACAAATCCGCGGTCAACGGCTCGTCTGCGTCTGGCTCCTCTAAAAGCCATCCAGCCGCTTGCTGAACCTGTTACAAAAGGCGTCATCCTTCTAATCCAAGTACTTCCATGCGCGCTTGGAGGTGCGATAACGATACTTCCCAGCAAATCTTCTTTTTTAGTTTCAGGCGTTACTCGAATTGTTGCAGGTAAATCAATTAACGGACGAACAACTTCGGTCATATTTTCGATTGCACCATGAGTGTAAATTCTTCCAATATTTGGATCCAAATTTTTTAATAAACGTTGTGCTTTTCCTAACGAATAACCAAATAGAACAGAGGTTTTTCCTTCAGCGCGATTTTCTGCCCACCAATTATTAATATCGGTCATTACATCTGTCTGCGGTTCCCATTTAAAAGCGGGAAGTCCAAATGTACATTCCGTTATAAATGAATGGCATTTTACGACTTCATAAGGGACAGAAATTCCATCGTCTTCTGTTTTGTAATCTCCTGTAAATACCCAAATCTCACCTTTGTATTCTACTCTTATTTGAGCAGAACCAATTATGTGGCCAGCAGGATGAAAAGAGAATTTTACGCCGTTTATCGTAAAAGTTTCGTTCCAGTTTTTCCCTGTTACATTAATATCGCCAAGACGATGTTTAATGATAGGCACATTGGTGTAATGAGTAATATAATTTTGATGTCCCCACCTTGAATGATCTGAGTGACCGTGTGTGATAATAGCATTTTTAACGGGGCGCCAAGGGTCAAGATAAACATCTGCCTGCTGACAGTAAATGCCTTTATCGTTAAATTGTAATAATGGTGAATTCATCTTTATAATTTAAATAATTAGATAATGTGAGAATTAGACAATTACAATTTATGTACTTGCAGCAATAATAAGATAAGCAATGAGAGAAATACTCAAAACAAAAAGCATCATTGTTATAAACGTCAGCATTGCAGTTGAATATTGGTATTTGCCCTGTTTCAATAATTTGACAGTTTTAGTGTAGCGCAAATAAGATAGAAGAATCGTTAAAGCGCCTGCAATCAATAATCCAATTCCTAAATAGATAGTAAAATTACTATTTGGAGGGACAGTTTCTGCTAAATATTTAGCGGGAAGCTGTCTTAAAAACAGAGAAAATTTTACTGCTACAAAACCAAAAACCATTATTCCAATTCCAGTACGAAGCCACGCTAACAAAGTTCTTTCGTTAGACAAATATTCATTCATTATTTCTTGATCATTTTTTGGCGACATAATTTACTAAAGGTTTTTTAATTTTCAAGATTTTTATAAGGAGGATTAGAGTATTTTTCGTCTTCATGATCCAAATTATAACTATCATACGGATTTGATTGATCATAAGTTGAAAATGAAGTATTATCTTCAGCTAGATTTAATCCGCTTTCTATAATTTCATAACTATCTTCAGAAAACTGATCACATTTATTTCTATAAGTAGTATCAGGATTTTGGCCAGTTGTGAATTCTTCATCCATTGCCTCATTTTCATGAGCTGTATCAATATGATCTGGTCTACTGCATATGAAGTGATTTTTTGCAGCAATGCTGTTGTCGGCATTTGTTTTCATAGCTGTTATTTTAAATTAATAAACATTCAACTTTTGCATATATACAAATTTGAAAATTAGTTATTTAAAAAAATTATAGGATTTAATTTTAATCTTACATGATTGTTTGCTTTTTATTTTATAAGATTCGAATTTAATTCTATAAAAAAATCAATCGCCTATTTTGCAACTTTGTATATCAATAATTTAAAAAATTATATTATCATGGAAACTTCAAGAAAAGATTCGAAATCTGGAATGAAAGATTCTGGAAAAACTCAAAAATCATCAACTGGTTCTAGAGGAAAAAGCACTACAACAAAATCAACAGATTCAAAAGGTAGAGGTAGTCATTAATTTTTAGTTTGAAATAAACTAAATAATAAAAGCGTGCTGTTTAAATATAGACAGCACGCTTTTACGTTTTTTTAAATGTTTCTTTTATTTGAGAATTTCTTCAATAGTTTTTATAAAGGTTTCTACAGGCTGTGCTCCAGAAACTGCGTATTTGCGGTCGAAAACAAAAAACGGAACTCCTTGAACTCCAATTTCACCAGCTTCTTTAATATCTGCTTGTACTTCTTTTATAAATAAATTATCGCTTTCAAGTACTTCTCTAATTTCATTTTCTTCCAAACCCGCTTCAATTCCTAATTGAATTAAAGTAGGACCGTTGTTTAAATCTTTTCCATCAGTGAAATAAGCTTTGAAGAAAATTTCTTCCATACGATCGCCAATATTTTTAGTTTTAGCCAATTGAATGATTCGGTGGGCGTTTAATGAATTTGATATAACGGCTTTGTCAAAATTATATTCTAAACCAACACTTTTAGCGCGTTCAACGACTCCTTTGTGCATTTCTTTAGATTGTTCGATTGACATGCCTTTTCTCTCAGCTAAAAACGTGTAAACGTCCATATTTGGCTGAGAAGTAATAGTTGGATCCAATTGAAAGCTTTTCCATTCAATTTCAAAATCATTATTTGGGAACACAGCAAGCGCTGTTTCCAACTGTCTTTTTCCGATATAACAAAACGGACACATGATGTCCGACCAAATTTCTATTTTCATTTTACAAAGTTACAGAAAATTTTGTTTCAGGTTTTCAAGTTTCACGTTTCTGGTTTAAAGTTTAACTGCAAAGGTCGCAGAGGTTTTTCGCAAAGGTCGCAAAGTTATCATAGAGCTTTGCGAACTTTTTGCGTTTGTAGACATATAAAGCTTAGAAAAAAAACTTAGCGAACTTTGCGGTTAAAAAACATACAGCATATGTACAAACCTGAAACATGAAACCTGAAACAAAACCAACCAAACCTTAAAATAAAAAACCGCAACTCTTTATAGGAATTGCGGTTTCTAGGTATAAAAAATGGTTGGTTAATAGCGATATCTTTTTTTTTACAATGATAGATCTTTAATCTGAAACTAAAAAATATCCCTGTAACAGAAAGAAACTTTAATGTTAACTATTTAACATTACAGGCATTACAAGCATAGTAACTGTTTCTCCCTCTTCTAAACCATCTACAGGCGTTAAAATACCTGCTCTATTTGGTAATGACATTTCAAGCATAATCATGTCAGATTGCAGGTTTGTCAGCATCTCAGTTAAGAAACGAGAGTTGAAACCAATTTGTAAATCATCTCCTTGATAATCACAAGTTAATCTTTCTTCTGCTTTGTTTGAGTAATCAATATCTTCTGCCGAAACATTCAATTCAGCTCCAGCAATTTTTAAACGAATTTGGTGTGTAGTTTTATTAGAGAAAATCGCAACACGCTTAACTGAACTTAAGAATAAAGAACGGTCAATCATTAATTTGTTTGGATTTTCTTTTGGAATAACTGCTTCGTAATTAGGATATTTTCCGTCGATTAGACGACACATTAAGATATAATTGTCAAATGAGAAAGTCGCATTTGAATCGTTGTATTCAATTTTTACTTCAGCATCAGAAGTTCCTAAAATACTTTTTAAGATATTCAAAGGTTTCTTCGGCATAATAAAATCTGCTACTTGAGAGGCTTTTACATCTGTACGAGCATATTTTACTAATTTGTGCGCATCAGTTGCTACGAAAATTAATCCTTCAGGTGAAAACTGGAAGAAAACTCCAGACATTACCGGACGTAAATCGTCGTTTCCAGCAGCAAAAATAGTTTTACTTACCGCAGTTGCCAAAACTTCTGCAGGAACAAGTGTTACAGACGGATCTTCTAAACTTACCGCTTTAGGAAATTCTTCTCCAGCCGCATAAGCCAATGCATATTTACCAGAATTTGAACTTATTTCTACTGTATTGTTATCCTCAACAGTAAAAGTTAATGGCTGTTCTGGGAAAGTTTTTAAAATTTCAAGCAAAAGTTTAGCTGGTACAGCTACGCTTCCTTTACTTGTAGAATCGATCGATAATGTAGCCGACATTGTCGTTTCAAGATCTGAAGCCGAAACTGTTAACTCACTATTGTTTAGTTCAAATAAAAAGTTGTCTAAAATTGGCAACGTGTTGTTGCTATTGATTACACTACCTAAAACTTGTAATTGTTTTAATAAGTACGAACTCGATACTATAAATTTCATCTGTTTTATTTTATTTTTTGATGGATCTTTTAGCAAATAAAGGGCTAAATATACGGATTACAAATATATCTTAAACAATCCAAAGTATTACATTTTTTTATTAACATCTAGTTACTGTACCTTCTTTTTCTGATAAAGGTAAAGGCAAGTCCAAAAACTAATAAAATTAGAATTGGAACTCCGATAGTTATGAATTGGGTCCTAGTGTAGCTTTCGTAAACTTTTTCTTTATCTAATAAAGGCAGCTCCACATCTTTACTTCTAATGTTAATAAGTCCAGTATCATCCAGCAGATAATTGATGCAATTCATGATAAAGTCTTTATTGTCGTAAAGATTTCCAGTTCTTTGATCGTAACCTAATTCTACAGGCATTCTGTTTTTGTCTAATTGATTTCTTGCCAAGTCTCCGTCAGCAATAACAATCATTTTATTTGGTTTTCCTTTTGCGGTAAAAGAATTGTCTTTAAATGGCAATACTCTATTTTCAAAAGCAGAATGAAAAGATCCTTCTAATAATACGGCAAGAGGTAAGTTTCCTTTATTCAAATACTCTTCTGGAGTAGATTTTTCGGTTACCATATTCAGATTAATTTCTGCGGGCGAACCGATGGTTTTAGAATATTGAGAAGACTGCAGTAAAACAGTTTTTTTAATTCCATTTTTTAAAGTGTCAATCGGACTTGCAAAATCGAATTTAATACCGCCAAGATTTTTAACGATCGGGTGCTGGCTTGCTGGGTAAACCTGAGGAGCAAATTTCCAGACAAAATCCTGATATTGAGTTGCGCTTCCTTGTTCTCCGGTTGCCAGTTTTATTGGACTTCCTTGTTCATCTTTTATCAAATCAGGATTAATTCTGAACCCGTATTTAAAGAACATATCGTTCAAATTTAAATCTCTCGGATATGCTAAAGTGGCGCCCATATCATTATACAAACTATCCATATCGGCAGCAACTTGGTCAATTAACCAAATTGTTTTTCCTCCGTTCATTATAAACTGATCCAGAACTTCTTTTTCTTCGTCAGTGAATTTTTCTGTTGGTTTTGAGATAATGGCTAAATCGTATTTTTTTAGCGCATTTAAAGTTCCATTTGGATCTTTTGCAACAGAATCTAATGTAAATGGTCCGATGAAATAACTTTCTCTAATCTGCAGCAGCATTTTAGCGATATGAATTTCTTTCAATTCACCGTTACCTCTTATAATTGCAACTTTTTTCTGTTTGTTTTTAGTAATTTTATTGATGGCATCTGCGATAGAATATTCTAAATGCTGAATCGATCCCATTACTTTTTGTGTAGTCGAAGCACCCATTATATTTTTTAGTAATGGAATATTAACTTCTTTTCCGTTATAAACCGCAATTGCCCAAGGAAAAACCATTGCTTGAGATTGTTTTCCTTTATCGTCAACAGTTATGTTTACTGGCGTTAATCCTTTTTTGAAAAGCGATTTCGTAAGTTCGTCACTTTCTTCTTCATTTTCTAAAGGATCAACAAATTCGAAAACAATATTTTTATTGTACGCTTGAAATTCTTCTAATAATTGTTTGGTTTCCTGCTGCAAACGTTTAAAATCTGCTGGAAGATCGCCAGCCATATAAATTTTTATAGAAAGCGGATTCTCAACTTGTTTTACAATTCCTAATGAAGTAGGAGACAGTGTATAACGTTTGTCTTTCGTTAAATCAAAACGCTGGAAAAATAGGGTACCAAGTACATTTAAAACAACTAAAATGAATATAGTAATGCCTAATGTTTTTAAATTTTGCTTTGTAGATGCTTTCATTACGCTTTATAAGATTTTAATTGGTAAACAGTAAAAGATAGAAAAGCGATTGTAATGCTTAAAAAATAAATAACATCGCGTGTATCAATTACACCACGACTCATGCTTTTAAAGTGATTCTGCATTCCTAAAACTGAAATAAAATTGTTTGAACCAGGAATTAAAGAACTTAAACCTTCAAAACCAAAATACAAGAAAAAGCATAAGAAAACAGCAATAATAAAAGCGACAATCTGATTTTCTGAAAGGGTAGAAGTGAAGATCCCGATTGCTGAATAAGAAGCGATTAAAAATAACAATCCGAAATACGAACCAATTGTGCTTCCCATATCAATGTTACCTTCTGGCAAACCTAAATATGAAATTACTTTTACATAAATAAGTGTCGGAACAATTGCCAAAATAATCAAAAGAAAAGAGCCGAAAAATTTTCCGTTTACAATTTCCCAGATTGATAAAGGTTTTGTCAGTAACAATTCTAAAGTTCCTTGTTTCTTTTCGTCAGAGAAACTTCTCATAGTTACGGCTGGAATTAAGAAAATTAGAATCCAAGGCGCTAAAGTGAAAAACGGAGTTAAATCGGCATAACCTGTATTTAGAATATTGTAATCTCCTTCAAAAACCCATAAAAATAGTCCGTTGCTGATTAAAAAAATCGCAATAACCAAATAGCCGATAGGAGAGCCAAAAAAAGATTTTATTTCTCTTAAAATGATTGATTTCATTCGTGTTTTGTTTTTATTGTTTCATGTTTAAGGTTTCAAGTTGCCTGCTTAACGTGAAACTTGAAACTTTAAACTATTTTAAACTAACCAATTTATCCACGCTCCAAGCTTCTGGCTTTGCATTGAATAAATTTTTTTGTAAAATCCCAAACCATATTAAAAAGCTCAGAATTCCTATAATTTTCCAAATCAGCTTCGGTTTCCCAATAACTGTAAGTGAAAAAGATGCATTTATCATTTTTATCCTGATACAGTTCTAAAAAACGATTTCCCTCAGCATTTCTTATTTTTTCTTTCACGGATTCAAAATTCTCGAGAAAATCAGGAATTTTTTCTTCATGAAAACTCATTTTTACTATTCTGACAAACATGTTGTTATTTTAAATTTGATAGTTCAAATTTTAGATTTTTTTAAATTGTATAAAGTCTTACAGGTGCGCAAAAGTACCAAATTTGATGGTTGTTTTTATAAAAAAATAAAATTCCAATAGAGAAATTTCAAATTCCAAACTTTAGAGTTTCCTTAATCTAAAATTTATCCCGTCCCGAGGTTTCGGGATCGGGACTAAAATCTAAAATTATTTACGAAAACTTAATCGTAATCACATCACGATAATTCAATCCTAGCAAACTATTAGCAGAACCTACTTTAGAAGGATTGCTTCTAAATATTGCGATTTCAAGAAAACCAGCTTCATTAAAAATCGCCAGTTTCTCTCCTTCATACGTTTTAATCGGATATTTATCAGAAGTTGCAATAGCCGAATAATTAGGCAGAATCGTTTTGATATTTTTAGGTTTCATTACAATTTCATACTGGCGTCCGCGTGAAACTTCTAAGAATTGTTTCTTTGAAATATTAGTGACAACGTTTCCAAAATGATCAATATAAATTATATAACCTTTTAACGAGTTTCCGTCGTCGGCAACAATAGCTTGAAGTTCAGTCGCTTCTTTTATTGAAGTAATTTCTTTGCCAATTACATTCAATAAACCGCCTTTTGATAAATGAGAAGCCACTTGAATAAAGATATCCATATCAGTTGACTCTATCGGGAAACGGTCATGAATATTGATCGCAACAATTTTTTGCGGTACGATCTTCTGCGTAAGCATGCTCAGAATTCCATTATCGGCACAAATAAAATAGTGGTCATTCCACTGCATGGCGATATGCTGGTTCTCTTTATTGCGTTCAATATCGACGCCAATAAGGTGTACAGTTCCTTTCGGGAAGCTTAAATAAGAGGCGCCAATTACATAACTGGCTTCTGCAGTATTAAAGGGATCAATGTCATGAGAAATGTCAATTATTTGAACCTCTGGATTTTCAGAAAGTATTTTACCCTTCAGCGACCCCACAAAGTGATCTTTTAAGCCGTAGTCTGTAGTAAGGGTAATTATTGACATCATTTTGTTTATAACTATTGATAGTATTTAAATCTAATTTTCATTAAATTTGAGAAATGCAAAGCTAATAATAGTAAACACAAATTGAAAGAAAGAAAAGACAAATTGTGATTTTAAAAATTAACTTGCTGTTATAGAAGTCTCTGTGGGAATGCAGCTCCAAGTTTCTACAAAAATGGAAAACTGAAACTGCAGCTGGAAACTGAGACTAATAAAAAAGACCCGACAACCCCTAAATAAGAAAAAAGGAATTTTAATTTAAAACTACTTCATTTGAACGAAAGAATAATCGAGCTAGTAGATATTGCACCAAAAGAATTTTGGGGCGCACAGGACAGCCATCTAGAAATTATTAAAAAGTATTACCCAAAGCTTAAAATCGTAGCGCGAGGGACAACTTTAAAAGCATTTGGCGAAAAAGAAGTTTTAGATGAATTTGAAAAAAGATTTCAAAGATTAATGCTTCATTTCACACGATACAATAATATTGATGATAATGTAATTGAACGTGTAATCATGAGTGATGGTCAAGAAGATAAAAGAGCTTACGATCATGACAAAATCTTAGTTCATGGTGTTGGCGGTAAGATTATCAAAGCGATGACGCCAAATCAGCAATTGCTGGTTGATACTATTAAGAAAAATGATATGGTCTTTGCTATTGGTCCTGCTGGAACTGGAAAAACGTATACCGGTGTCGCTATGGCGGTTAAAATGTTAAAAGATAAAGAAGTAAAAAGGATTATTTTGACTCGTCCTGCAGTGGAAGCCGGAGAAAATCTCGGATTTCTGCCTGGGGATATGAAAGAAAAACTCGATCCTTACATGCAGCCGCTTTACGATGCGCTGCGTGACATGCTTCCCAACGAAAAACTCGAAGATTACATTTTAAAAGGAATTATTCAGATTGCGCCTCTTGCGTTTATGCGCGGTCGAACGCTTGACAATGCCTTTGTAATCCTTGATGAAGCCCAGAACACCACTCACTCACAGATGAAAATGTTTTTGACCCGTATGGGTAAGAACGCCAAATTTATGATTACTGGCGATCCTGGACAGGTAGATTTACCACGAAGAACTATTTCTGGTCTGAAAGAAGCGATTTTGGTTCTGAAAGATATTGACGGAATCGGAATTATTTATCTGGATGATAAAGATATCGTTCGCCACAGATTGGTTAAAAAGGTAATTGATGCCTACAAACAAATAGAGAATCACGACTAATTTTTAATTTTAGTAAAATGTTAAATGTAAATCGTGAATTGTGTTTTAACATTTATTAATATTCGTTTTACACTTGTTTCTTTGGAAAAGTGTAAAACGAATATTTTTTTTAAAATTAATAAATGAAGACTATAAAAATCATTGGTAATAGAGTTTTTGCATTTAAAATTTCTTTATTTATGTAGGATTAGGAACGTTGTCTGTATGCTCCACTTATCCTAAAGATTTATTTTAAGGAAGTTGGTCATTGTTTGGATTAATAATAACTTTTCCTGTATCAATTGTAAGCTTTGGTTATAGATATGCTAACGCTGATTTGCTTTATCCTGTTTTTTTAATTCAGTTAATTATGTTATTTCCAACATTTTTAATTTTAAGTCGATTTATTAAAAAGTGAAGATACAATGAAACAATTAGATGATTTCTACTTAAATCAAGAAGAACCTGTAAAAGGAATATTTTTGGCATTAAAAGAAATCATTTTGAAACAAGATGAAAATATAACGAATACTTTAAAATACGGAATGCCTTTTTTCTGTTATAAACGTAAAATGTTTTGCTATTTATGGATTCATAAAAAACTTAAAAAACCGTATATCGGAATTGTGGAAGGAAAACATTTTGACGAACCATTTCTGATTCAGGAAAAGCGTTCGAGAATGAAAATTATGATGTTTGATGTTAATGAAGATTTACCTTTAGAAGAAATTGAAATTGTAATTCAGAAAGCTGTAAACTTATATAAATTAGGAATTATAAAAGTTTAAAATATTTAAAACGCAATATTTAATCAAATAGTTAAATAAATAATAAACTTAGCCCATTTTTGGATTTCAAAGTTAGGAAACTTTGTCTAAACGAGCTTAAAGCCGTAAATTTGCATAACATCAATATTTGATAATTAATATGACAAAACTTAAAAATATAAAAGTTGTAGTAAGTGACCTTGATGGAACTTTACTCAACCCTCAACACAGAATTTCAGAATATACTAAATCAATTTTTCAAGAACTGCACAATCAAAATTACCTTATAGTTGTAGCAACTGGCCGTCATCATCTTGATGCAATGGCAATTATTGAAACACTTGAAGTTCCTGTATATTTAGTGAGTTCAAACGGAGCTAGAATTCATTCACCAAATAAAGAAGAGCTTTTTGCTTTTAACCTAGACAGTGATGTGGTTAAAGCCGCATTGAATGTTGAAATTGATCCTGCAATTACAGTAGTTTTATTTAAGGAAAATGTTTGGCAGACTAACAAATGGAACGAAAGACTTAATTCTTTTCAAGCCGAATTAAAATACCGTCCAGAATTAGTAGATTATAAAAATCTGGAAGATTTTGGCGCAATCAAAATTTTCTTTTCATGCGACGATCATGAAAAATTAGTAAAACTAAAGGACGATGTTTTAGCAAACTCTTCAGAACATTTGCATCATGCTTTTAGTTTACCAACCTGCTTAGAGTTTATGGATAAATCTATAGATAAAGCAGTTGCAATTGAACAAGTATTAGAAAAAGAAGGTTACACTTTAGATCAAGCAGTTTCTTTTGGCGACGGATTTAATGATGTGCAAATGTTATCTGCGTCTGGAAAAGGCTTAATTATGGGCAATGCACCAGCGGTTCTAAAAGAAACTTTACCAGATTTAGAAGTTATTAAAACCAATGCAGAAGATGGTGTAGCAAGATATATTGCATCTAAAATTTTAGATAAAGAATTAGCTTCAAGTTAATTTTGAATCATATTCAAACTAAAATCCTTAAATATTTTATTTAGGGATTTTTTTATTTCTGAATCTTAGAATTTCATGGTGTAACTCTCTGAAATAATTTTAAATTTGCATTCATAAAAAACAACACAACAAGATAATGAGCAATACAATCACAACTACAAATTTTAATTTCCCAAATCAGAAATCAGTTTACCGCGGAAAAGTTAGAGAAGTTTATAATATCAACGACGAACTTTTGGTAATGGTAGCAACCGACAGACTTTCTGCTTTTGATGTAGTTTTGCCTAAGGGAATTCCATATAAAGGACAAATCTTAAATCAGATTGCTACTAAATTTATGGAATTGACTCAAGATATTGTTCCTAATTGGTTAATTGCAACTCCAGATCCAAACGTTGCTGTTGGACATTTATGTGAGCCTTTTAAAGTAGAAATGGTAATTCGTGGTTACTTGTCTGGACATGCAGCTCGTGAATATGCAGCAGGAAGAAAACAAATCTGCGGTGTTGCTATGGCAGAAGGTTTAAAAGAAAACGATAAATTCCCAGAACCAATTATTACACCAACTACAAAAGCAGATAATGGTTCTCACGACGAAGATATTTCTCGTGAAGATATTTTGGCAAAAGGAATTGTTTCTGAAGAAGATTATTTGATTTTAGAAAAATATACTCGTGCTCTCTTTCAAAGAGGAACTGAAATTGCAGCTTCTCGCGGATTAATTTTAGTGGATACAAAATACGAGTTCGGAAAAACTAAAGATGGTGTTATTGTTTTAATTGATGAAATTCATACACCAGATTCTTCTCGTTATTTCTATGCTGACGGATATGCCGAAAGACAAGAAAAAGGGGAGGAGCAAAAACAACTTTCTAAAGAATTTGTTCGCCGCTGGTTGATCGAAAATGGTTTTCAAGGGCAGGAAGGACAGCAGATTCCAGATATGTCTGATGAATATATTGAATCTGTTTCTGAAAGATATATTGAATTATACGAGAATATCTTAGGAGAAAAATTCGTAAAAGCTGATATTGATAATATTGATCAGCGTATTAATAAAAACGTATTAGAATACCTATCTTCTAAATAATAATTTCTGGTTTAAACTAACTATTTAAACCGTAAAGTAAAAAGAGTGCCCTGCTATTTGTATATCTTACAGCAGGGCATTTTCTTTTGTGAAGATTGATTTGAAATAGCAAATTCAAATTAAAAATATAATGTTAATTATGCAAAAAGCGCATTTCAGTTTTTCTGATTGCGCTTTCTTGTTTTAAGAGTTTTTAATTTTTTTTTCATTTTGATGCAACGTTTTGCCTATAAGATGCGTCTAATTAGAAATCATCACAATCATTAATTATTTAACAAACATCAATCATGAAAAAGAAAGTAATCATTCTGGGAACGGCTTTGGCTGTATTTACAAATTTTGCAACAGCTTCTAATCAAAAGCCGGCAATTAAAAATCAAATTGAAATTTCAACTTACTTAGCATCACCTTTGCATGAAGCTATATGTCAGGGTAATCTTGAAAACGTTAAAAAAAGTATCGAATATGGTGCTGATGTTAATAAAATTGTACGAAATATGACGCCTTTAATGCTGGCCGCTCGTTTTAATCATGTGGACATCATTAAAATTTTATTAGCCAATGGAGCCAAACCTTCAATCGAAAATGACCATGGCTTAAAAGCATTAGATTATGCCAAATATGCAAAATCAGAAGAATCTGTAGCTATTTTAAAAGGGTTGAGATAATACCATTAAAAAGAAAAGCATCATTGATAAAATGATGCTTTTCTTTTTATAAAGTTCTATTTTATTTTTCTTCCATTATATTTTTAAGATTTTCCAAACCTTTTTGTAAATCGTTTCCAATCATTTGGTTTAATCTAAGCATTGGAAGCATAATATTTGTTGGATACGGAATTTCGCCATTTATTTCCCATTTTACTTTTGTTTGATTTCCAGAAATAGGTTCCGTTGACATAAATCCAACCGCTGTGTCTTCCATTGGTTTTTTAAAGCGAAGCGCAAAATCTATTCGCCTATTTTCCGTTATTTTTGTTATTTCTTGTTCACCAACTCCTACTTCTTTTACATTACTTTCCCAAGAAGACACAGATCCTACAGTTCCATCAGTACCTTTATAACTCACTTTCATTTTCGGATCTATATTGGCCCAAACACTAAATTCATTCTGATTTTTTAATGACTTTACATATTTAAAAACACTGTCAACAGGTTTATTGATTGTAATTTCTCTTTCAACGACATATTCTTTTGGCATAAAATAAGCCACTATTAATACTATTGAGATAATTAAAATTAAAATGACAAGTATTCTTTTGATAATAATCATAGCTATTGTTTTTTGGTTATTATTTAAAGTAAAAATGCTATTAAATCAATTGACTTTATAGTTTGAATTGTATAGTAAAGTTAAAAAATAAAGATTTCTATTTACACTGATTTAAAGAATTTGAAAAAATAAAAGAAAAATTTTTCAAGTTTTTTGTAACATTTTTTATTTTTTGTAGTCTATTATAGTAAAACCATGAATTTGGTAACGTTCAAGTCTTTTAATTATGTTTTTATTAAGTTACTGTTAACAATTAGTTAAAACATGGTACTTTGCAATGCATAATACGATAAAAATAGTTACTTTTACATGGAAATTAAAAATCATCATCATCAATCATTTAACAACAATCAATCATTATGAAAAAATCAGTTATTTATTTAGGACTAGCCTTGGTAACATTTGGAAATGTAGCAATGGCTTCAAATGGAGTTTCAACAATTAAAAATCCAATTGAGCGTACAGGTTATACAGCAAACCCATTAAATATTGCTATTAGTAAAGGAGATTTGCAAACCGTTAAAAAGTTTATTGAATACGGTGCAGATGTTAATCAAATCTCTGAAGATTTTACACCTTTAATGATCGCTGCTCGTTATAACAAGCATGAAATTGTTAAAATTTTATTGGAAAATGGAGCTCGTCCAAATTTGAAAAATGAAAAAGGATACACTGCATTAAAATATGCAGAATTATCAAATGCTACAGAATCGATTGCGATTTTGAAAGAATTGAGATAACAGTTTAAAAGTTTTGAGTTAGTATTAAAAAGACCTTTCTGAGCAAAAGGTCTTTTTTTATGCTTTATTTTCTTGTACAATTTATAAACAGAAAAGCACCATTACAAAGAATGATGCTTTCCTTTTTTAAATCCAACAAATTGATTTAAACTAAAACTATTAAAATTATTATTCAATTGGTACATGTTTTTTTCTGTTGAATACCCAGAATAAAATTGGAAATACCAATAAAGTTAAAACTGTGGCTGTTATAAGCCCTCCGATAATTACAATTGCAAGTGGTTTTTGTGATTCTGATCCAATTCCTGTAGAAATTGCAGCAGGCATTAATCCAATTGAAGCCATTAATGCTGTCATTACAACCGCTCTTGTTCTGGCTTTTACTCCCATAAATATGGATTCTTCGAGCGTGAATTTGGCCTTTAAATTATGATGGAATTCAGATATCAAAATAACTCCATTTTGAATACAAATACCTAACAGGGCAATAAAACCAACCCCGGCAGAAATTCCGAAATTCATTCCTGTAATATGCAGTGCAATAATTCCACCAATTATAGCAAACGGAACATTGGCTAAAACAAGAAGAGAATCTTTAAAGTTTCCGAACAATATAAACAACAATACAAAAATTCCAATTAAACTAATAGGCACAACTTGAGCCAAACGCGCACTCGCACGAACCTGATTTTCAAATTCTCCGGTCCATCCAGTTGTGTAACCTGCAGGAAGTTTCAATTTATTAACTTTTGACTGTGCTTCTGCAATTGTACTTCCTAAATCTCGATCACGAACAGAGAATTTTACACCAATAAAACGTTTCGTATTATCTCTATAAATAAATGCTGGACCTGTAATGGTTTTAATATCGCAGATTTCTTTCAAAGGAATTTTGATGCCGCTTATGGTTGGAACTTTAATTTCTTCAAGATCTTTTTCATCTTTTCTGTATTCTTTAGAAAAACGAACACGAACATCAAATTTCTTTTCATCCTCGTATTTTTCAGTAGCAGTTTTTCCTCCAAAAGCTAATTCTAATACCGCTTGAGCATCACTTAAAGTTACTCCGTAAGCTGCCATTTTTTCACGATCTAAGATTACGCTTATTTCCGGCTGTCCCACATTTCTTAAAATTCCTGCATCTTTTATACCTGGAATATCTTTAATTTGAGCTAGGACTTCATTGGCAAGCTGATCTAATTTATTTAAATCATCACCATAAATCTTAACCGCATTTGAAGCTTTAAATCCAGCTACTGATTCTGCAACGTTATCAATTACTGGCTGTGAATAATTATAAGTAATTCCTTGATGTACTTTTAATTTATTATCCATTTCATTAATCAGATCATCCATAGAAATTTTTCGTGTCCATTCTGCTTTTGGTTTTAAATCAACTTGAAGCTGAATAAATCCAAAACCATTTGGGTCGGTTCCATCATTGCTTCGTCCAGTTTGCGATAAAACATTTTTAACTTCTGGAAAACTTTCTAGGTCTTTTCTAATTATTGCTGCTGTTTTAACACTTTCTGGCAATGAAGTACTCATTGGTAATTCAGCAGTAACCCATAATGCACCTTCATTTAACTGCGGCAAAAATTCCGTACCTAAAAATCCTGCAGAAAAGAAAACTGCGGCTAACAAACCAATAGAAGCAATTAAAGTTTTTGCTTTATGCTTAAATGTCCATGCAAAACCTTTAGAAACAATTCTGTCCCAAAAATTCACAAACGGATTATGTTTCTCTTTTACATTTTTATTCAATAAAATATGAGAAAGAACAGGAACTAAAGTTAAAGTGAAAATAAGTGCCCCTAATAATGCAAAACCTAAAGTAAAGGCTAGGGGAGAGAACATTTTCCCTTCAACTTTCTGGAATGAGAAAATTGGAAGTAAAGCTGTAATAATAATCAATTTAGAAAAGAAAATAGCCTTACCCATTTCTGTTCCTGTTTTCTTAATTAAGCTTCCTTTTGCAATTTTATTAAATTTTTCCATTCCCAATTGATGTGCTCGATGATCTAAAACTACAAACAAACCTTCGACCATTACGACGGCACCATCAATAATAATTCCGAAATCGACTGCACCTAAACTCAATAAGTTGGCGCTCATTCCCATCATTTTTAGACATAAAAACGCAAATAATAACGAAAGTGGAATTACAATAGAAACTGTAAAAGTAGTTCGCCAGTCGGCCATAAAAAGAAATACAACACAGGTAACTAGGATAATACCTTCAAATAAATTGTGCATTACCGTTTCGGTCGTAAAATTCATTAAATTATCCCGATCGTAAAAAGTCTCTATTTTAATGTCTTTTGGAAGAACATTGTCATTTAAGTCTTTGATTTTTGCTTTTATTAGAGCAAGCGTTTCCTGCGGATTTTCTCCTTTTCGCATTACAACGATTCCTTCAACCGCATCGTCATTATTTCCAAGACCAGTTTGTCCAACCCTTGGCATAGAACTTTCGTAAACATCGGCTAGATTTTTAACCAAAATTGGATTTCCACCAGCATCATCAACAATAATATTACCAATATCAGCTCTAGATTTTAATAAACCTACACCACGAACGACAAAAGCTTGTCCGTTTTTTTCAATTACATCACCACCAACATTTAAATTTCCTGCATTAACTGCATTGTAAACTTGTAATGGAGTAATATTGTATTTAGCAAGTTTAATAGGATCTACGCCAACTTCGTAAGTTTTAGTCTGACCTCCAAAAACATTTAAATCTGCAACACCAGGAAGAGAGCGAAGCTGTTTATCTATTACCCAGTTTTGGTAAGTCAATAATTCCCTGCTGTCTCTGCTGTTACTTTTAACAATATATCTGAAAATTTCACCAGTTGGACCGTATGGTGGCTGAACATCTGGTTCTACATCATCTGGTAAAGAAACGTTTTTAAGCAGATTATTTACTTGGAAACGAGCAAAAGTATCGTCGACTCCATCATCAAAAATGATTTTAATAACAGATAATCCGAACATGGTAATGCTTCGAACACTCGTTTTTTTCTGAACTGAGTTCATTGAGATTTCGATAGGAGAGGTAACAAAACGTTCTACTTCTTCAGCACTTTTCCCATTCCATTGTGTAATTATAATAATCTGTGTATTGGTAACGTCTGGAAAAGCATCAATAGGCATATTTTTGAATGAAATAAAACCTGCCACAGCCAATAACCCAACCCAAAAGAAGGTAAATGCTTTATTCTTTAAGGAAAAAGCAATAATATTTTTAATGAATTTGTTCATGTTTTAATTATTTAAAGCACCATAAATAAACAGCTGATTGTTTGTGATTACCTTTTCGTTTTCTTTTAAAACCACTTGAGATATAAGTAATATCGCCAACAACTCTATATACTTCTACTTGTCTAGTTTCTATATTATTACGGTCTTTAAATACCACAACAAAGTTTTTACTTTTATCAAATACAATAGCTTTACTAGGTACGGCTATCATAGATTGATTTTCGCTAAAAGACAATTTTATATTTGCATTCATATCCGGTTTAAGCAGGTAATCCGTATTTTTCAATTTGATTCTTGCCTGCATCGCTTTAGTTTCGGGATCAATTACGTTGTAGATTTTGTCAACTTTTCCGTAAAATGTTTTATCTGGATAACTCAATGTAGTAACCGCGGCACTTGTTCCCAGTTTTACTTTATTAATATCAATTTCGTTGATGTTGGCCATTGCCCAAACTTCACTGATTTCTGCTATATCAAAAATGTTTTCAGAGCGGTCATTACGTAAAAGCATGTCTTGATTAATACTTTTTTGAATAATAAAACCACTGATTGGCGCTGTTACTTCGTAAATTGATCCTGGCTTGATATTATAAATTTTGTAGGTTTCCTGAACCTTGCTCAATTGCGACTGCGCTTTATTTACTTCAGATTTAGCTTGAAGCACATCACTTTCAGAGTTTAATTTACCATCGAATAATTCTTGGGCAACTTTTAAGTTGTTTTTAGCAACAAGCAAATCACTTTTAGCATCTATCGACTGCTTTTCAAAATCTGCTACATCGGTACTTTTTATAGTTGCAAGGACTTGCCCTTTCTTTACATAATCTCCAAGTTCAACGTTTACTTTCATTACATTTCCTCCAACTAACGGATAAACATCGATCATTTTATTGTTGTCAGCAGTAATTTTTCCATAAAAACTAAGTTCATTTTTTAATGGCTGAGTTTCCGCAGCAGCAGTTGTAGTTGTTTTGAGCATATCGTTACTTAAAACAAAAGAGGTATTTGTTTCAGGATTTTCTACTTCTTTTTTGCAGCTTGCCAGAGATAGACTTACAATTGCGATTCCTATGAATAATGTGTGTTTCATTTCTTTAATTTTTTAAAATAAATCTTTATTTACTGTACTGTTTAATTCTTCACCCGCCAACACTACTTTTTTCTTTAATTCATTTAATTGAATTATAGCTTGATTGTAGCTTTCCATAAAATCGGTAAATTCTAAAAGACTTACATTTCTTTTCTGAAAGTTGGTCAGCATTCCGTTGTAAACAGCTTCAAAGTCTGAATTTACAGTAGGTTTAATAACAGCATAATTTTGTCTCGATTCATCCCATTTAGTCCAAGCCGAAGTAATCTCTGTTTGCAGCTGCAATTCGAAGTTTTGTTTTTCAATTTTAGATTGTTCCAGAATAGTTTGAGCATATTTAATATTTCCTTTATTTTTATTCCAAAGCGGTAAAGGAATTCCAACTGTTAAATTAGCTTCATTATTAAAGGCTCCACTTCGCTGATCGTAATTTGCTCCCAATGTAATATCTGGAACAGAAAGTGATTTTTGCCATTTGACATTCAATTCATTAGCATCAATTTCTTTTTGTTTTGCTAAATAATCTGGTCGATTGGCAATTGCTTGGTCTTCGAAACCTTCTAGATCAAACGGAATTGTTTTCAAATATTTATCAGAATCATCTTTGCTTACAACTGGAATCACATTTTCAGTTTCATTGAGCAGCAGTTTTAAGTTTGCCTGTTCTTCTATATTGTCATTAACGACTTCCATTCGTTCGTTCTTAAAATTAAGATAGAGCGATTGTAAACGCACAACATCTTTTAGTGGAATATTTCCTTTTTGAGCCTGAACTGAGTACGAATTAATTAAGTTTTCAATATGTACAATTTGCTTATCAGTATTTTCAAGATTCTTTGTGTTGTAATACACGGTGAAAAAACTTTTGCGAAGCTGTAATTTTAAGGTGCGGAGTAAATCGTTGAATTGAAGTTCTGCAAGCTTTTCATTTGCTTGCGCTAATCTTACTTCATTTCTTTTTTTTCCGCCAAGATAAATTAACTGTTCTACCGCAAAAACTTTCTGGCCATCTTTACCAATGTCAAAATACTTATCGCGTTCTGGATTATAAGCATTCAATTCTGCAGAAAGTGTGGGGTTATCCCAAATACGGGCCTGAATGGTTAATGCTTTTGAGGCATCGATGTTGTATTGAGATGCCAGTAAAAAAAGATTCTTTTTTAAGAATTGGCTTTCGCAGTCTTGAAGTGTGACTGTTTTTTGAGCCATTACTATTTGATTGAGCAATACAAATAGTAAGAATGCATATAGTTTTTTCATTCGTATCAAATTTATTTTATACAAATATGCTATCGGCTGACTTTAAGACACCTTAAAATCCACCTTAAAAATAGCTTAAAATAAATTATTTACGAAAAATAATACAAAATAAATTTATGTTATTAACTGGAATACTGTATGTTATGTGTGAATTATGAAGAGTAAGGATTCTATTTACAATACGAAGTCCAAGTCCAAAACCTGTTATTCCTTTCGCATTTTCTCCGCGCATAAAAGGCTGGAAAAGATTTTTTTGTTCTAACTCTGTCAAAGTTCTGCCAGAGTTAGAAATCGATAAAACAAGCAAATCGTCTTCTGTACTAATTTTAACTTTAGCCTGCTTATTATCTGAATAAACATAAGCGTTTTTTAAAACGTTTGTAATGGCTATTTCTAAAAGATTTCTGTTCCCCTCAATTTCTAATGCAGTTTCTAGATCATCACTTTCCTCCATTTCAAAAAGAATCACAAAATCTGGAAAAGTTTTGTTTATCTTTTCAATAGATGAAAATAAAATTTCGTCTATGCGCTGAATTTCATGACTTTCAGCATTTCGATTGTCGATTTTTGAAAGAATTAATAACGAATTAATTAATTCACTTAAGTGATTAACATCTGTTAATATTGCATTTAAGAAGGATTTACTTTTAGGTTTAATATCAGGATCTGCAACGGCATTTTCTATTTGTGAAGTCATTCTAGAAAGCGGTGTACGCAATTCGTGCGACGCGTGTGCCGTAAACTCCTTTTGTTTTTGGTAGGAGATTTCAATTCGATCCATCATAAAATTGAATTCGTCGGCAATTAGATCAATTTCATCTTTACTGCTTTTAGATTCAATTCTGGTATCGAGATTATTTTCGTTTATGTTTTTTATTTTTTGATGAAAAGCATTAAGCGGATTCATAGCTTTCCTAACCATGAAAGAAGTCAAGAGCCAGCAGATAGTAGTGAAAAAAATGTATGAAATGACCAAAGTATATCGAAGAAAAAGCAGTTTTCTATTTCCGTAATCATCTGTTGCGGAAATTAAAGCATAAAAATCTTTATCATTAGTATCATAAAATACACCATAAACTTCATAATTACCCTGTTGTTTAAAAAAAGTTTTATTCTTTTTTAAATACTTTAAATCGTCAACAGACCAATTAATTTTAGCATCATCAATACTGCTGTAAATCAATTTGTAATTAGAATCAAAAACTAATGTTTTTTCATCATATAATTTATTAATAGAATTTTGATCTATTATTTTGAGAAGCTGATTGTCAACCTGTTTTACATTTACTAATAATTTTATATTAGATAATGCTTTGATTTCAAGTCGTTCACGAAATTCTTCTTTTCTATAATTAGAATATAAAATGAATATCACCGTAGATGCCAATCCAAATAGAATGGTAAACAGTAAACTAACTAAAAGTGATATTCGATTTTTTAATGTCATTCTTGATCGCTTAGATAATATCCGTAACCAACTTTGGTGCGAATAAGTTTTGTATCATGATCTTTGTCTATTTTCTTTCTCAAAAAATTAATATAAACTTCAATAGTATTTTGATTGGTTTCAATATGATAATCCCAAAGCTTTTCTGCAATAAATTGCTTTGAAAGAACCTTTCCTTTTGCATGTGCGAGAATAAGAATAAGTTTAAACTCTTTTGGAGTAAGTTTAATTTCTTCACCACATCTAAAAACCTTCATATCGTCTTCAAAAATCTCAAGATCATTTATCACTATTCTGTCTTGTACCTGTTGCGGAACATCTTTTCGTCTTAAAAGAGACTGAACTCTAGCATACAATTCATCAAAGTGAAAAGGTTTTACTAAATAATCATCTGCGCCATTATCAAAAGAAGATAGTTTATCTTCAATTTCGCTAAAAGCAGTCAGCATAATAATAGGTGTCTTTTTGTCGACTTCTCGAATACCTTTGCAGACATCGATTCCGTTTGTGCCAGGTACATTAATATCAAGAATGATTAGATCATATTCATATGGAAAATATTTTTTCAGCAATAGAGAACCATCATAATAAGGAATACACTCGAACGTCTTTGAAGTAAAGAATGCTGAGATTTCCTTTGATAAAGTAAAGTCGTCTTCGAGTAGTAATATTTTCATGTGAATTTATTATTTGTAAACCCGGTTAAATCAAATCCAACCGGATTTACATTTATGTCTTATTTAAAATATGAAAAAGTCTCGTTATTTTCAATTTTCAAAAGCGATTCATAAATCAATTGAATTACATTTTCAACATCATCTCTATGAACCATTTCTACAGTCGTATGCATATAACGCAATGGAAGTGAAATCAATGCTGACGGAACTCCTCCATTACTATAAGCAAAAGCATCAGTATCTGTCCCTGTAGATCTTGATGTAGCATGACGCTGAAATGGAATTTTATTTTCTTGCGCCGTCTCAACAATCAAATCGCGTAAATTATTCTGTACAGCAGGAGAGTAGGCGATAACCGGACCTTTTCCCATTTTCAAATCACCTTCTACTTTTTTATCAATCATCGGAGTTGATGTATCGTGACATACATCAGTCACAATAGCAACATTTGGTTTTATCCTATGTGCAATCATTTCAGCTCCGCGAAGACCAATTTCCTCTTGAACAGAATTTACAATATAAAGACCAAACGGAAGTTTTTTGTTGTTCTCATGAAGTAAACGAGCCACTTCAGCAATCATAAAACCACCCATTCTGTTATCGATAGCGCGGCAGACAAATTTGTTTTCATTCAAAATCATAAATTCATCTGGATAAGTGATCACACATCCAACATGGACCCCAAGAGCTTCAACTTGCTCTTTATTTTCGCATCCTAAATCAATAAAAATATTACTTGTTTTAGGAACTTCTTCCTTATCACGTAATCTAGTATGAATCGCCGGCCAGCCGAAAACACCATTAACAATACCTTTTTTAGTATGGATATGAACGCGCTTAGAAGGTGCAATCTGATGATCTGAACCTCCATTTCTAACAACATACAATAATCCATCTTCAGTAATATAATTGACATACCACGAAATTTCATCAGCATGACCTTCAATAACAACCTTATAAAGAGCATCAGGGTTAATTACTCCAACAGCCGTTCCGTAAGTATCTGTGATAAAAGTGTCAACATAAGGTTTCAAATAATTCATCCAAAGCTTTTGTCCTTCGCTTTCGTAACCAGTAGGAGAAGCATTATTTAGGTAGCTTTCTAAGAAAGCTATAGAAGTATCTTTTAAGATAGATTTTGTACTCATAAAAATATTTTTCCGCTAAAATATAAATTTGGTATTAGAGTTGTGTATAAATATATAATTTTACATTTAAATTATGATTCAATGAGATTTACCAGTTTTATTTTGTTTATACTATTAGTTTCCTTTTCATCCAGCGCTCAAGTTACTCCAAAAGAGAACGAACAAATGGGGTATATATTAACAGAACAAGATTCTATTTTAAACGATACCATCCAGTTACCTGAAATAATTATTTCAAAAGGAGAGAAGATGAACCCTGAGGAATTGAAACAATTTCAAATTCTTCAGAACAGAGTATATAAGGTTTATCCGTACGCTAAATTAGCCTCGGATAGATTGACAGCTTTAAACAATGGGATGGCGCGTTTAAAAACAAACCGTGAAAAAAAGAAGTATTTTAAAATAGTAGAAGATTATTTAAATAACGAATTCGAAGAAAGACTTAAAAAGCTTTCTAGAAAGCAAGGACAGATTCTTGTAAAATTAATTCATCGTCAAACGGGAATCACAACTTACGATCTCATCAAAACCTTGAAAAGCGGTTTTAAAGCTTTTGTGTCTAATACGACCGCAAACTTATTCGATATAAGTTTAAAAACAGAATACAAACCATACGATGTAAACGAAGATTATTTAATAGAAACAATTTTAGTTCGAGCGTTTGAGTCAGGAAGATTAGTAAATCAAAAACCAGCTAATCCTGTAAACTACGACGACCTTTCTGTTAAATGGCAACAAAGAGCAAAAGAGCTAAATAAAAAATAACTCCTATAGATAATAGGTTCTGCAACCCGACAGGTTTTTAAAACCTGCCGGGTTTGTTTTTTATACATATATAAAGGAGAACTATAATTTAATTTAAATGTCAAGTGTCAGGCTGAGCGGAGTCGAAGCTCAATGCTATGATTTGAAATTTGGAATTTAAAATTTAGAATTTAGAATTTGTTTTTTAATCAGGAGCTATTCCCGCTGTCCGCTTCAATCTTTTTGAGGCGAACCCCGCCCCAAAAAGGATTTCCTCCCGAATCCTCGGGACTATCGGGGCTGGGGCCATTAGTTTTCAGAAGAAAAAAATCGGCAAGAAAAGACCATTTCAAAAAAAACGAAGTAAAAAATAGAAACTTAGCGCCTCTGCGCCTCTGCGAGATTAAAAAAACATAGAAAAAACTACACTTCGGACCTTAGTGCCTTGGCGGCAAAACCAGGCAAAGCGAAGCAAAACAGCCAAAATCCGCAATAAAGGCAAAACGGCGAAAAAAACTTTGTCTTGTAAAAAACACAAGACCAGTCGTTTATAAAAAACATGGAAAAAATATAAAAAAAAGTCTTGCAGATGTAAATAAAGGTGGTACTTTTGCACCCGCAACAACGAAATGTTCACAGACAGACTGGCAGGAAAAGCTAATTAAAAGAGAAAAGAAATTTTCAAAAAAGATTAGAAAAAGCTTTGTGGGAATGGAAAACGGATATTACATTTGCACCCCGCAAATACGGGAAGTTCCTTGAGATACTGAGAGGAGAATTAGAGAAAAAGAGATTTAAAAATTTCGAAAAAAAACTTTAATTTTTTCTTGCAGGAAACAAAAAGAATTTTTAGTTTTGCACCCGCTTTGAAACACAGGCGGAATGATAAAGAAGACACGTTCGTAGACATATTGAATTGACAGCCGTTTTAACAGAGATGTTAAAACAAAAGAATAAGAGTAATAGAATCGTAAGATTCGAAAAGAACCGATAGATAAATCATCGCAGTATAATATTACAATATACGATGAAGAGTTTGATCCTGGCTCAGGATGAACGCTAGCGGCAGGCTTAACACATGCAAGTCGAGGGGTATAAGTCTTCGGATTTAGAGACCGGCGCACGGGTGCGTAACGCGTATGCAATCTGCCTTTCACAGAGGGATAGCCCAGAGAAATTTGGATTAATACCTCATAGTATTACGACCCGGCATCGGGATGTAATTAAAGTCACAACGGTGAAAGATGAGCATGCGTCCCATTAGCTAGTTGGTAAGGTAACGGCTTACCAAGGCAACGATGGGTAGGGGTCCTGAGAGGGAGATCCCCCACACTGGTACTGAGACACGGACCAGACTCCTACGGGAGGCAGCAGTGAGGAATATTGGACAATGGGCGCAAGCCTGATCCAGCCATGCCGCGTGCAGGATGACGGTCCTATGGATTGTAAACTGCTTTTGTACGAGAAGAAACACTGATTCGTGAATCAGCCTGACGGTATCGTAAGAATAAGGATCGGCTAACTCCGTGCCAGCAGCCGCGGTAATACGGAGGATCCAAGCGTTATCCGGAATCATTGGGTTTAAAGGGTCCGTAGGCGGTCTTGTAAGTCAGTGGTGAAAGCCCATCGCTCAACGGTGGAACGGCCATTGATACTGCTGGACTTGAATTATTAGGAAGTAACTAGAATATGTAGTGTAGCGGTGAAATGCTTAGAGATTACATGGAATACCAATTGCGAAGGCAGGTTACTACTAATGGATTGACGCTGATGGACGAAAGCGTGGGTAGCGAACAGGATTAGATACCCTGGTAGTCCACGCCGTAAACGATGGATACTAGCTGTTGGAAGCAATTTCAGTGGCTAAGCGAAAGTGATAAGTATCCCACCTGGGGAGTACGTTCGCAAGAATGAAACTCAAAGGAATTGACGGGGGCCCGCACAAGCGGTGGAGCATGTGGTTTAATTCGATGATACGCGAGGAACCTTACCAAGGCTTAAATGTAGATTGACCGTTTTGGAAACAGAACTTTCGCAAGACAATTTACAAGGTGCTGCATGGTTGTCGTCAGCTCGTGCCGTGAGGTGTCAGGTTAAGTCCTATAACGAGCGCAACCCCTGTTGTTAGTTGCCAGCGAGTCATGTCGGGAACTCTAACAAGACTGCCAGTGCAAACTGTGAGGAAGGTGGGGATGACGTCAAATCATCACGGCCCTTACGCCTTGGGCTACACACGTGCTACAATGGCCGGTACAGAGAGCAGCCACTGGGCGACCAGGAGCGAATCTATAAAGCCGGTCACAGTTCGGATCGGAGTCTGCAACTCGACTCCGTGAAGCTGGAATCGCTAGTAATCGGATATCAGCCATGATCCGGTGAATACGTTCCCGGGCCTTGTACACACCGCCCGTCAAGCCATGGAAGCTGGGGGTGCCTGAAGTCGGTGACCGCAAGGAGCTGCCTAGGGTAAAACTGGTAACTAGGGCTAAGTCGTAACAAGGTAGCCGTACCGGAAGGTGCGGCTGGAACACCTCCTTTCTAGAGCCTCAATTGTTAGCTGAAAGGCACGATGAGGAAAAAAGATGGTTATCTGCAGGTATCTGAATTGGAGATTGTATTACTCTTGCTGTTAATTTAAAAGAAATGAAAATTAAGTAAAACAGAGTCTCGTAGCTCAGCTGGTTAGAGTACTACACTGATAATGTAGGGGTCGGCAGTTCGAGTCTGCCCGGGACTACTTTTTTAAGATTGTTAATTGTAAATTATGAATTATAAATTACAAAAGACGGAATAAAAAAAGACTGTAAGCTTGATTAAAAGGAAATTTTAGGGGTTGAGGCCTTATGAGAACTAATTCATAACTCATAACTAATAACTCATCACTAAGAAAATGGGGGATTAGCTCAGCTGGCTAGAGCGCCTGCCTTGCACGCAGGAGGTCAACGGTTCGACTCCGTTATTCTCCACAGGTCCGAAAGGACAAAAGTTCATTGACATATTGAGATAAGAAAATAATAAGAAAGTAGAAAGCGTTTTTTGTTATTAGTAACAAAAAACAAAAAAAAACGGTCATAATTGATTTTAAGACTGGTACAATAAGCAAAATAAGGGCGTATGGGGGATGCCTAGGCTCTCAGAGGCGATGAAAGGCGTGATAAGCTGCGAAAAGCTGCGGGGACGGGCACACACCGACTGATCCGCAGATACCTGAATGGGGCAACCCGCTATGCTGAAGGCATAGCACACCGATAGGTGGGCAAACCCGCTGAACTGAAACATCTAAGTAGGCGGAGGAGAAGAAAACAAAAGTGATTCCGTAAGTAGTGGCGAGCGAACGCGGATTAGCCCAAACCGGTGCTGTTACGGCAGTGCCGGGGTTGTAGGACCGCGGTATTTTATGTACAAGGAACCGGAAGCTTCTGGAAAGGGGCACCATAGAGGGTGACAGTCCCGTACGGGCAACGAGTATAATAGATAGCGGTATCCTGAGTAGGGCGGGGCACGTGAAACCCTGTCTGAATTTGGCGGGACCATCCGCTAAGGCTAAATACTCCTGAGAGACCGATAGTGAACCAGTACCGTGAGGGAAAGGTGAAAAGAACCGTGAATAACGGAGTGAAATAGATCCTGAAACCATACGCTTACAAGCGGTCGGAGCCCTTTCGTGGGGTGACGGCGTGCCTTTTGCATAATGAGCCTACGAGTTAACGTTGCTGGCAAGGATAAGTGTTTAAGACATGGATCCGCAGCGAAAGCGAGTCTGAATAGGGCGCTTTAGTCAGTAGTGTTAGACGCGAAACCGTGTGATCTACCCATGGGCAGGTTGAAGCTGTGGTAACACACAGTGGAGGACCGAACCGGTTGACGTTGAAAAGTCTTCGGATGACCTGTGGGTAGGGGTGAAAGGCCAATCAAACTCGGAAATAGCTCGTACTCCCCGAAATGCATTTAGGTGCAGCGTTATTTTAGTTATACAGAGGTAGAGCTACTGATTGGATGCGGGGGCTTCACCGCCTACCAATTCCTGACAAACTCCGAATGCTGTATAATGATTGATAACAGTGAGGGCTTGGGTGCTAAGGTCCAAGTCCGAGAGGGAAAGAACCCAGACCATCAGCTAAGGTCCCCAAATATATGCTAAGTTGAAAGAACGAGGTTTGTCTGCCCAGACAGCTAGGATGTTGGCTTGGAAGCAGCCATTCATTTAAAGAGTGCGTAACAGCTCACTAGTCGAGCGGACGAGCATGGATAATAATCGGGCATAAGCATATTACCGAAGCTATGGATTTACAGTTTACTGTAAGTGGTAGGGGAGCATTCTGACAGGGCAGAAGGTGTATCGTAAGGTATGCTGGACCGGTCAGAAAAGAAAATGTAGGCATAAGTAACGATAATGCGGGCGAGAAACCCGCACACCGAAAAACTAAGGTTTCCACAGCTATGCTAATCAGCTGTGGGTTAGTCTGGTCCTAAGGCGAACCCGAAAGGGACAGTCGATGGCCAACGGGTTAATATTCCCGTACTGCTTATTACTGTGATGGGGTGACGGAGTGATGAAAGCGCCGCGGACTGACGGAATAGTTCGTTAAAGTACCTAGCTATATTCTCTGCAGGCAAATCCGCAGAGAATGGTGAAATACGATAGTACTCGGAGTCTTCGGACAAAGAGATAGTGCGCCTAAGGGCTTCCAAGAAAAACCTCTAAACTTCAGGTAATAAGCACCAGTACCGTAAACCGACACAGGTAGTTGAGGAGAGAATCCTAAGGTGCTCGAGAGATTCATGGCTAAGGAATTAGGCAAAATAGACCTGTAACTTCGGGAGAAAGGTCGCCCCGAGCAATCGGGGCCGCAGTGAAGAGGTCCAGGCGACTGTTTATCAAAAACACAGGGCTCTGCAAAATCGTAAGATGAAGTATAGGGCCTGACACCTGCCCGGTGCTGGAAGGTTAAGAGGAGATGTTATCTTCGGAGAAGCATTGAATTGAAGCCCCAGTAAACGGCGGCCGTAACTATAACGGTCCTAAGGTAGCGAAATTCCTTGTCGGGTAAGTTCCGACCTGCACGAATGGTGTAACGATCTGGACACTGTCTCAGCCATGAGCTCGGTGAAATTGTAGTAACGGTGAAGATGCCGTTTACCCGCAGTGGGACGAAAAGACCCTGTGCACCTTTACTATAGCTTAGTATTGACCTTGGATAAATGATGTGTAGGATAGGTTGGAGACTTTGAAGGGGCGTCGCCAGGCGCTTTGGAGTCATTGTTGAAATACAACCCTTTGTTTATCTGAGGCCTAACCCCGCAAAAGCGGGGGACATTGCTTGGTGGGTAGTTTGACTGGGGTGGTCGCCTCCAAAAGAGTAACGGAGGCTTCTAAAGGTTCCCTCAGTACGCTTGGTAACCGTGCGTAGAGTGCAATGGCATAAGGGAGCTTGACTGAGAGACATACAGGTCGATCAGGTACGAAAGTAGAGCATAGTGATCCGGTGGTTCCGCATGGAAGGGCCATCGCTCAAAGGATAAAAGGTACGCCGGGGATAACAGGCTGATCTCCCCCAAGAGCTCATATCGACGGGGGGGTTTGGCACCTCGATGTCGGCTCGTCACATCCTGGGGCTGGAGAAGGTCCCAAGGGTTGGGCTGTTCGCCCATTAAAGTGGCACGCGAGCTGGGTTCAGAACGTCGTGAGACAGTTCGGTCTCTATCTACTGCGGGCGTTAGAAATTTGAGTGGATCTGATTCTAGTACGAGAGGACCGAATTGGACAAACCTCTAGTGTATCTGTTGTCCCGCCAGGGGCACCGCAGAGTAGCTACGTTTGGAAGGGATAAGCGCTGAAAGCATATAAGCGCGAAACCCACCACAAGATGAGATTTCTTTTAAGGATCGTGGAAGATGACCACGTTGATAGGCTATAGATGTAAAGGCAGTAATGTCATAGTCGAGTAGTACTAATAATCCGTAAGCTTATGTACACCCTTTTCTCCCGGCTGCGGCCGGGAGAAGAAACTTTCTAAAATATATTTACTTTTCTTTATCTCAGTATGTTAAAATATTTGCCCGTCGCGGGCAGTTATGAGTCCTGGGTTATAAGTTTTGAGTTGAAAAACAATAAACTAAAAACCAAAATCCATAACTAAAAACCTTAAGGTGGTTATTGCGGCGGGGCTCACCTCTTCCCATCCCGAACAGAGTAGTTAAGCCCGCCTGCGCAGATGGTACTGCAGTATTGTGGGAGAGTATGTCGCCGCCTTTTTTTCAAAACCTCGTTCGTAGAACGAGGTTTTTTATTCCAAATTTACTTTAAGTAAATACGGTACCTTAGCTCAGATGGTAGAGCAATGGACTGAAAATCCATGTGTCCCTGGTTCGATCCCTGGAGGTACCACATAATGCTCGGATGGTGAAATTGGTAGACACGCTGGACTTAAAATCCAGTGAACAGCAATGTTCGTGCGGGTTCAAGTCCCGCTCTGAGTACTAAAAACTTCAATTGGCTTTGCTAATTGAAGTTTTTTTTTGCTTTAAAGCGAAATTATAAATTCAGTCAAACTGAATATTTTTTATATTTTTACTTTTTTATTGAAGAGGAATAATATGTTTGTTAGATATTTAAAACATCATTTTACACGATAAAGGTTTAATTTAATCTATTTTATATGAAGACTTATTTTATTCTATTTTCTCTTTTTCTCTGTATTTATTCAAATGCACAAAAGCAAGAAGTTCAAAAGAGTATCGATGTATTCTTTGAGGGTTTTCATCAAAGAGATTCAATGAAGATAAAATCGGTTTGTGCAGATAAAATGATTCTACAATCGATTAGTGAAAGTTCTTCAAAAGGAAATAAATTATCTGATGAAAGCACTAAGGAATTTTACAAATCTATCGCTTCTATTCCTTTAAATATGAAATTTCAAGAGAAAATTTTAAATTATAATATCCAAATTGACGGTACCATGGCTCATGTCTGGGCTCCTTATGAGTTTTACATCAATGATAAATTAAGCCACAGAGGCGTAAATACTTTTACTTTATTTAAAGAAAAAGATATTTGGAAAATCATTTATTTGATTGATACCAGAAGAAAATAGTTAATTATGAAGTACTTGAGTATAATAATATAAACAAATATCTGTTAGTAAACATTCTTCGCATTTTGGTTTAGGCCTGCATATTTCTCTTCCTAAAAAGGAAATTGCCA
The DNA here is from genome assembly GCF_030818825.1 of Flavobacterium sp. SORGH_AS_0622. Classification (NCBI taxonomy): domain Bacteria; kingdom Pseudomonadati; phylum Bacteroidota; class Flavobacteriia; order Flavobacteriales; family Flavobacteriaceae; genus Flavobacterium; species Flavobacterium sp. SORGH_AS_0622. The sequence goes on along the minus strand of NZ_JAUTAX010000001.1, from coordinate 2,622,905 downwards.
TTCCAATTTCTGACCAGATATTTTTTGGTAAAACCTGCATCAGGTCTTTTTCTATTTTATTTCCGTCTTTAGACTCTTTTACAATTCCAATTCTGGGCGCAACTCGGATTACGTGTAAATCAGCAATAATGCCTTCTGCTGGTTGGTGAGTTTCTCTTAAAATAACATTGGCCGATTTTCTTCCAACACCTTTTAAAGCGGTTAAGCCTGACATTGTTAATGGAATATCTTTATCGTTTTTAATTGATTTAGCAATTTCCAAAAGCCAATTTGCTTTTGTTCCATGGTTACGAACTTTACTTACATATGGTAAAAAAGTTTCCAAATCAGTTTTTGATAAACTATTTAATGTTGGAAATTTTTCAAGCAACGCCGGAGCAATATTATTAATATTGGCATCAGAATCTTGGGCAGACAGAACAACCATTACCAAAAGCTGGTACGTATTTTTGTATTCTAAAGGATGTTTCTTGTCCTTATATTTCTTTAAAATGGGTTTTAATTTAGTTTCCCAATTTAATGTTTCTCCAAATAAATCCATTCGTGATATTTTTTTAAAATTGATATTGAAGTGTTACTTATATAAAGTTAATTTATTTTAATGAATTCTAAAGTTTTTTTAATCACATTATGATTGCCTAATATTTTTCTGTGACCAAGTCCGTCTGTTAGGTAAAGGGTTCCTTGTTCAAGATTTTGATGAATGTGAATTCCTGCTTTAACCGGAACTTCGGGATCATCATTATCATGTATTACTAAAACTGGAATTTTTATTTTCTGAGCTGCTCGATATGCTGAAAAGTCATCCATTTTGACTTTATATTTTTCTTCAAATAAATCTCTTAAATTATCACCAATTTCCTTTTTTAATCCTAATTTAAAAATAAACTCATTCAAAATATCTTGTACAATATCACCGCTTCCGATTATTACAGCTTTATTTACTTTTAAACCGTCTTTAATCGCATTTAAAACAGACATTCCGCCAAGTGAATGTCCAATTGCAATTTCAAAAGGTCCAAATTCCTTTTCAATTTCAAGAATAGAAGCTATAAACTCAGACATTATTGTGGTTTTGCCTTCTGATTTTCCATGTGCTGGAGCATCAAAACTAATAGTTGAATAGCCATTTTGTAAAAGCTCATCAGCGATTTTGAATAACTGTGTTCCGCGACCAGACCAGCCATGAACTAATAATATTTTATGCTCACTTTTGCCATATTCATAAGTCACAACGCTCTTATCGATTGCAGGAACATTAATTGTTTTTTGAATGCTTTTACGATCCATTTCAAATTCTCGTTTTGGAACTTTATGTTTTACTGGTGTTGTAAATATTCTTGCAGCAAATTTTGTAACTAATTTTTTAGAAATAAAAGCGCAAATTTTGGCAGATATTATAATTATCTGAGGAATTTTTAATGATTTAGTGGGATTGATTGCCTTTTTTGCCATTTCAATAAAACTTTTTTGGAAGCGGAACTTTGCTTATTTTTTGCTAAATTTAGAAAACATAAAAGTAACATATTACTGATTGTTCTTAAATAATAATTGCAAATTAATTTCTAAATGGAAATATTTCATATTAGTGCAGAATGTTATCCAATGGCAAAAGTTGGTGGTTTGGCCGATGTGGTTGGAGCGCTTCCTAAATATCAAACTAATGCTGGCCATAATGTACGAGTTGTTGTTCCTGCTTATGACACAAAATTTAAAAAAGAAAATCAATTCGAATGCGTTCATTGGGGATCTGTTAAACTCGGAAGTTTTAATTTTCCTTTTAGCGTTCTTAAAGAAAGCACAGATATATTAGGTTATGAGCTATATCTTATAGAAATAAATGAATTATTCGATCGTCCAAATGTATATGGTTATGAGGACGATATAGAGCGGTTTTTATCTTTTCAGATTGCGGCCTTAGATTGGATAATTGCTCGAAATGAAGTTCCAGATGTAATTAACTGCCATGATCACCATACTGGGTTAATTCCATTTTTAACTCAATTTGCTTATAAATATGAAAAATTAAAAGATCTAAAAACAGTCATAACCATTCATAATGGTTTGTATCAAGGATGGTTTGGTTTTGATAAACTGCACTATCTGCCAGAATTTGATTTGAAGCACGTTGGATTTTTAGAGTGGAACAATTCAATAAACTCACTAGCTGTTGCAGTAAAATGCGCTCAGGCTGTTACTACAGTTTCTCCGAGTTATTTAAATGAAATTAATTACGCAGCAAACGGTTTAGAAAATTTATTTAATTCTGTTAGAAATAAATCAAAAGGAATTTTAAACGGAATTGATATTGAAGTCTGGAATCCTTTAAAAGATAAAATGATTGCGGAGAATTATTCGATAGAGAATTTTGAAATTGGCAAACAAAAAAATAAGGAAAAATTGTGTGAACAATTTGAACTTGATCCTTCAAAACCCTTGTTTAGTTTTATAGGACGTTTGTTTGAAGAAAAAGGCGGAGATTTATTACCTCAGGCTTCTGCATTAGCCTTATCTGAAAATTTTGAAAACATCAATATTTTAATTTTGGGTTCAGGAAATTCAGAAATTGAATCGCAGTTAACACAATTGCGTAATGACTATAAAGGAAATTATAATGTTTTTATTGGGTATAATGAAGAATTAGCGCATTTGATTTATGCAGGATCTGACTATATTTTAATGCCTTCGAGAGTTGAACCTTGTGGTTTAAACCAAATGTACGCCATGCGCTACGGAACAATTCCGATTGTTAGGAGAACGGGAGGATTAAGAGATACGGTTATTGATTTTGGTGATGAAGGCAATGGAATCTGCCATGATCAGGCTTCGGTTGGAGATATTTGTTATTCCATAAATCGAGCTGTTAAATTATACGATGATAAAATAAGTTTCAATAAAGTTTTAAAAAGAGGAATGGAAGCTGACCATTCCTGGGAAAGTGTTTGCCAAGATTATATCGAGATATACAACCTAATAATTGAGAAAAATGAAATTTAAAAAGAAAAATGTTGTTGCTATTATTTTAGGAGGAGGACAAGGATCACGTTTGTTTCCATTAACAGAAACAAGATCAAAACCAGCCGTTCCGATTGGAGGAAAATATCGTTTGGTGGATATTCCAATTTCTAATTGTATCAATTCTGATATTTTTAAAATATTTGTTTTGACACAGTTTAACTCCGCATCTTTAAATGCACATATTAAAAATACTTTTAATTTTAGTATTTTCAGTCAATCTTTTGTAGATATTTTGGCCGCAGAACAAACTCCAGATAATCCAACTTGGTTTCAGGGAACTGCAGATGCTGTGAGACAATGTATGTCACATTTTTTAAAACACGATTTCGATCATGCTTTAATTCTTTCTGGTGACCAGTTATATCAAATGGATTTTAATGAAATGCTTGAAGCACATATTGCTGCCGATGCTGAAATTTCTATTGCCACTTTACCAGTAAATGCTAAAGATGCACCAGAATTTGGAATTCTTAAAACTGATCATGAGAATAATATTCATGCCTTTATAGAAAAACCGCACGCTTCATTGCTGCCTGAATGGGAATCTGAAGTGAGTGAACATATGCAGGAAAAAGGTAAAAAATATTTAGCTTCGATGGGGATTTATATTTTTAATAAACCATTGTTAGTGGAATTAATGGGGGATCAGGAAACTAAAGATTTTGGTAAAGAAATTATTCCTCAGGCCGTTGGAAAACATAAAATATTAAGTTATCAATACGAAGGCTATTGGACAGATATTGGAAATATTGAATCGTTTTTTGAAGCCAATATTGGTTTAACAGCAGATATACCAGAGTTCAATTTATTCGACAATGAGAATAAAATTTTTACCAGACCAAGATTATTGCCGCCTTCAAAATTTAGAAATTCTATTATTAACCAATCTTTAATTTCTGAAGGCTGTATTATTAATGCCAAAGAAATAAAAAGTTCTGTTATTGGTATCCGTTCCAGAATTGGAGAAGGCACCGTTTTAGAGAACTGTTATGTAATGGGTAACGATTTCTATCAAGATCTGGATGAACTAAATTATGAAAGCGGTATTAATAAAATTCATGTAGGTATTGGTGAAAATTGTTTTATTAAAAATGCGTTAGTCGATAAAAATGTACGAATAGGAAATAATGTTCACATTAACGGCGGAAAACATTTGGATAATTTTACTAATGAATTATACAGTATAAAAGACGGAATTGTTGTGATTAAAAAAGGGGTTACGTTATCTGACAACTTTAGAATTGAATAAAATTTAGAATTCCAATAATTAAACTCAAAATTGCAATTTCAATCGTTACCTTAAAAAACAAATATGACTAAAGTAATCACACATTCTCTATTTACAGATTTTGATATTGATTTATTCAAAGCTGGTAAACACTTCAAATTATATGAAAAATTAGGAGCGCATTTAATTGAAGTTAATGGAGTTAAAGGTGTTTACTTTGCCGTTTGGGCACCTACAGCACATTCTGTTTCAGTTGTAGGTGATTTTAATTATTGGACTCAAAGCGAACATAATTTAAATGTTCGCTGGGATTCTTCTGGAATTTGGGAAGGATTTATTCCTAATATTTCAAAAGGAGCTCTTTATAAATATAAAATCCAATCGAATATTGGAGGAATTGTAACCGAAAAAGCAGATCCTTTTGCTTTGTATTGCGAAAAACCACCTCATACTGCATCTGTAGTCTGGGATTTAGATTATAGCTGGAAAGATGAAAACTGGATGCAGAATCGTCAGCAATTTAATGCTTTAGACAAACCTTATTCTGTTTATGAAGTTCATTTAGGTTCTTGGAAAAGAGCTGAGCACAATCGCTTTTTAAGTTATTTAGAGCTTGCCGATGATTTAGTTAAATATGTAAAAGAAACGGGTTTCACGCATGTAGAATTTATGCCGATTATGGAATATCCTTATGATCCTTCTTGGGGTTATCAGCTAACAGGATATTTCGCGCCAACTTCACGTTTCGGGAAGCCTCAAGATTTTATGGTTTTGGTTGATAGATTGCATCAGGAAGGAATTGGTGTAATTTTAGACTGGGTTCCATCACATTTTCCTGATGATGCGCACGGTTTGGGTTATTTTGACGGATCACATTTATATGAACATCCAGATCGAAGAAAGGGTTATCATCCAGATTGGAAAAGTCTGGTTTTTAATTATGGAAGAAATGAAGTCCGCGCCTTTTTAATCAGTAACGCTGTTTTTTGGCTTCAGAATTATCATGTTGACGGATTAAGAGTTGATGCTGTAGCATCTATGTTATATCTTGATTATTCTAGAAAAGAAGGCGAGTGGGAAGCTAATACTTTTGGAGGAAGAGAAAATTTAGACAGCATAAGCTTTCTTAAAGAATTTAACGAAGTAATCTATGCTAATTTTCATGGAGTACAGACCATTGCAGAAGAAAGTACTTCGTTTCCGATGGTTTCAAGGCCAACATTTACAGGCGGATTGGGTTTTGGAATGAAGTGGATGATGGGATGGATGCACGATACCTTAAAATATTTTGAAAAAGAAACTGTCTATCGAAAATATCATCAAAATGATCTGACTTTCTCGATGACCTATGCGTTTACCGAAAATTTCATGCTTCCTTTTTCTCATGACGAAGTAGTGTATGGGAAAAAATCTCTTAATTATAAAATGCCGGGCGATGAATGGCAGCGATTTGCCAATTTGAGATTGTTATACGGTTATATGTTCACTCATCCAGGAACTAAATTATTGTTTATGGGAGCTGAATTTGGTCAGACAAGCGAATGGAATTTTGAGCAAAGTTTAGACTGGCATTTACTGCAATATGATTTTCATTCGGGAATAAAAAGATTGATTACAGATTTAAATCAGCTTTATAAATCATGTCCTGCATTGTATGAAAAGCAATTTACAGTAGATGGTTTTGAATGGATAAATTACTCCGATCATCAAAATGCGGTTTTATCTTATATCCGAAAAGGAAATAATCCCGATGAAAATGTAATTGTAGTCTGTAATTTTACAGAAGTAATAAGAGAAAATTACAGAATAGGAATTCCGAAGAAAGGTAAATTACAAGAAATTTTTAATAGCGATGCATTGATTTATGGCGGTGGCGGTGTTGGAAATGGAAAAACATTAAAAATTGATTCAATATCTTATGACGGAAGGGATTTTTCTGTTGAATTAATTTTACCACCTTTAAGTGTAACCGTATATTCTTTCGTTTAAAAAAAATCTTACATTCATTTCCATAAGTGCTGTTTTGTCATTTTATTGTTCTTAAATTATCGATTTTTCGATTTTTTGAGCAGTAATTTAATTCTCGATCAGAAAAAACGTTTTCGTGAATAAACCTTTTATTCATAGGGCTTTACTAACTTTTTTTGTATGTTTGAAATAGAGATTAGCGTTTTATAATTAATTCATTAGCGATATGATTACAAACACATCATTAGAATACAAAGGCGATTTATATCCATCAAAAATTGTTTCATACGAACAGGAAGGAGATTCGATTTTTTTCAATACGGATAATAAAGTTATTTTAAAAGTCACTATTCTTAGAGACAGTTTGATTCGATTTCGCTTCACTACAAAAGGTTATTTTAGTAATGACTTTTCATATGCGATTGATAAAACACAACTTCATGGTTACAATTTCTTGGAACTTACGGAGGAAGAAACTTTCTTTCAGATTAGAACCAGCAAAGTAAAATGTAAAATTCAGAAAGCAGATCTTCGTCTGGCTATTTACGATCTTAATGACTTTTTGATTCTTGAAGATGAACTTGGTTTTCATTGGGAAGAAAGCTACGAATACGGTGGAAATATCGTAAAAATGAGTAAGTTTTCTAAAGATGGCGAATGTTATTATGGCCTTGGTGATAAGGCAACTCAAATGAACCTTAAAGGCAAAAGAGTCGAAAATTTTGCCACAGACCAATATGCTTATCAAAAAGATCAAGAGCCTTTATATAAGGTAGTTCCATTTTATATAGGACTTCATAACAAACAATCTTATGGTATTTTCTTTGACAATACTTTTAGAACTTTTTTTGATTTTTGTCAAGAAAGAAGAAATGTTACGAGTTTCTGGGCCGAGGGTGGAGAAATGAATTATTATTTCTTTTATGGTCCGCAAATGCAGGATGTTGTGACAACTTATACCGACCTGACCGGTAAGCCAGAATTACCTCCTTTATGGGTTTTGGGATACCATCAATGTAAATGGAGTTATTATCCAGAAAGTAAAGTAAAAGAAATTACTTCAAAATTTAGGGAACTTCAAATTCCTTGTGATGCCATTTATCTAGATATTGATTATATGGAAGGATTTCGCTGTTTTACTTGGAATAAAAACTATTTTCCAGATCCGAAAAAAATGGTTGCTGAATTAGCAGAAGATGGTTTTAAAACGGTTGTTATAATAGATCCCGGAATCAAAATCGATAAAGATTATTGGGTGTATCAAGAAGCTTTAGAAAAAGATTATTTCTGTAAAAGAGCCGATGGACCATATATGAAAGGAAAAGTTTGGCCTGGTGAATGTAATTTTCCAGATTACACAAATCCCGCAGTTAGAGAATGGTGGGCTGGATTATTTAAAGAATTAGTTTCAGAAATAGGAGTGAAAGGAGTTTGGAATGATATGAATGAACCTGCAGTGATGGAGGTTCCAAATAAGACTTTTCCAATGGATGTTCGTCATTTTTATGATGGAAATCCGTGCAGCCATAGAAAGGCCCATAATATTTATGGAACGCAGATGGCAAGGGCAACTTATCATGGTGTAAAACGATTTACTTATCCAAAACGTCCTTTTGTCATTACAAGATCGGCATATTCTGGTGCTCAGCGCTATACTTCTTCTTGGACAGGAGATAACGTGGCAACTTGGGAACATCTATGGATTGCTAACATTCAAGTGCAAAGAATGTCAATTTCAGGAATGGGATTCACAGGGTCAGATATTGGAGGATTTGCAGAACAGCCAACGGGCGAATTATATGCGCGATGGATTCAGCTAGGCGTTTTTCATCCGTTTTGCAGAACGCACTCTTCTGGAGATCATGGAAATCAGGAGCCTTGGGCGTTTGATGAAGAAGTGATTAATATTACCAGAAAATTTGTAAGTCTTCGTTATCAATTATTACCTTATTTATACACCATGTTCTGGCAGTATATTGAAGAAGGACTTCCAATGCTGAAACCTTTGGTTTACTACGATCAAGATGATACACAAACACATTATCGTAATGATGAATTTATCTTTGGAAATCAAATTTTAGTATGTCCAATTCTTGAACCTAATGCTGTAGGTCGTCGTATGTATATTCCAAGAGGTGAGTGGTATAACTACTGGACAAATGAACTTTTTATTGGAGGAAGAGAGATCTGGATTGACACTAAATTTGATGAAATTCCAGTTTTTGTAAAAGCAGGAGCCATTATCCCAAAATATCCAGTACAGCAGTATGTGGGAGAATTAGAATTTGATGAATTGACGCTTGATGTTTACTTTAAAAACGGAAAAGAAAAATCTGTTGTATATGAAGATGCACAAGATGGTTACGATTATAAAAAGGGACGTTACAGCTTTTTATCTTTTAGATCTATAGGAAAAGAAAAAGAACTAATTATTCAGCTTCATAAAGAAGGTAAATACGATACTCCTTATAGCAAATACAAAATTAATTTAATCGGTTTGCCGTTTAAAGTTTCTGAAATAGAAATAGACAATGAAAAAATTGAATTTGATAAAATTAATTTCAAACAAAATAATTTCTTAATTGTTGAAAAAGAGTTTAATGAATTACACATCGTAGGTGAATAGTTAAATTCTGATATTTTTTCACTTAATTGTATAAAATAAAATATCTTTTTAATTGTATTTTTGGAAGAAAATTAGCTAGAATTATGAAAAAATATTTCTTTTTAGGAATTTTTGGAGCACTTGCAATGGCTTGTGCAACAAATCCAATCACAGGTAAGCAAAATTTGAATTTTGTTTCTAATAGTGAGTTATTTCCATCTTCATTTCAGCAATATAGTCAGTTTTTATCTGAAAATAAAGTGATCACTGGAACTGCAGATGCAAAACTTGTTGAAACTGTTGGCTATAAAATTAAGCTTGCAGCAGAAAAATATTTAACGTATTTGGGACAATCTCAGTATTTAAAAGACTACCGTTGGGAATACAAATTAGTAGACAATAAAGAGGTTAACGCATGGTGCATGCCAGGTGGAAAAATTGTTGTTTATTCTGGTATTTTACCCATAACTCAAAATGAAGCTGGTTTAGCAACAGTAATGGGACACGAAGTTTCACATGCACTTGCTAATCACGGAGCACAAAGAATGTCTGCAGCACAGTTACAGCAAATTGGAGGCGTAGCATTAGATGCAGCCACAAGTGGTAAATCTGAGTCTACAAGACAAATATTTTCGCAGGCTTACGGACTTGGTTCTGAAGTGGGAGTTATGCTGCCATTTAGCAGAAGCAACGAGAGCGAAGCCGATAAAATTGGTCTGACTCTTATGGCAATTGCAGGTTATAACCCAGATGATGCTATTGCATTCTGGACTAGAATGTCTTCAAAATCTGGAGGAGCTGGAACACCAGAATTTATGAGTACGCACCCTTCTGATGCTACAAGGATTGCAAATATAAAATCTTTAATTCCAGAAGCTAAAGCTATTGCGCTTAAAGTTGGAACTATAAAATAAGTTTATATTCTCAAGGGTATAATTTTAAAAGCTATTCATTTTTTGAATAGCTTTTTTGTTTTTAGTACAGTTGATAATTTAATAATGCACGAATTGAATAATTAATATTTGATTATAATAAAAATTGGATAAATTCGTAGGCTGTTATCAAAACCATATATATGAAAAACCTACAAAAAGGAGATAAGAAGCTGTTAAACGCCTGGGCATTTTATGATTGGGCCAATTCGGTTTATACATTGACTATTGCATCTGCAGTATTTCCAATTTTTTACGAAGCATTATTTAGTGACAGAGATCATTACATAGATGTTTTTGGACTTCATTTAAAGAACTCAGCTTTAATAAGTTTTATTACTGCTGCAGCATTTTTGGTTGTTTCGTTTATTTCCCCATTACTATCTGGGATTGCAGATTATGTGGGAAATAAAAAATCCTTTATGAAGTTTTTCTGCTATTTAGGAGCATTATCTTGTATGGGATTGTATTGGTTTGATCTGGACAATATTTACATTGGATTATTATTTTATTTCCTAGGATTATTAGGATACTGGGGAAGCTTAGTTTTTTATAATTCTTATCTTCCAGATATTGCTTTTGAAGAACAGCAGGATAGAATTAGTGCTAAAGGATATTCATTAGGATACGTAGGAAGTGTCATTTTGCTGATTGTTAATTTAGCGATGATTATGAAACCAAAGTTATTCGGAATTACCGGTACAGATGGAGAAGCTGCAATGAAAGCAATGCGCTATTCGTTTATAATGGTAGGAGTTTGGTGGATTTTATTCAGTCAATATACCTATTATTATTTGCCAAAAGGAAGTAAAGATACAGGGCAAAAATTAACTAGATCTGTAGTGTTTAACGGATTTAAAGAATTAAAGAAAGTTTGGGCATTATTACAGGAAAACATTCCTTTAAAACGTTATTTAGGAGGTTTCTTTGTTTCGAGTATGGCTGTACAAACGGTTATGCTTGTAGCTACTTATTTTGGAGCGCAGGAAATTCAATGGTCATCTAAAGAAGAAAGCACTATTGGACTTATCATTTGTATTTTAATAATTCAGTTGGTAGCCGTTGTTGGTGCTGTTTTAACTTCAAGAGCTTCTGCCAAGTTTGGAAATATTCCAACTTTAATTGTGATTAATATCATTTGGGCCGTATTTTGTGCGCTTGCCTTTTTTATAATATTACCAATACATTTTTATGTTATGGCAACAGTTGCAGGTTTTGTAATGGGAGGAATCCAAGCGCTGTCCCGATCAACGTATTCCAAATTATTACCAGAAACAGAAGATACCGCTTCGTTTTTTAGCTTTTATGATGTTGCTGAGAAGATCGGAATTGTAATAGGAATGTGCGTTTACGGCATTATAGATCAAATTACAGGAAGTCCGCGTGCGGCGATTGTAATTTTAGCAATCTTTTTCGTTACAGCCATATTTCTTTTAAGAAGAGTACATAAAAAAGACGTTTCAAATTAATGAAACGTCTTTAATAATTATATCACGAATTGCAGTAATTATTGATTGATGATAGTTTTTGTAATTCGTGATATTTTTTAATAATTAACCTTTTGAAATACTTCCTGAACCCGAAACTTTTACATCTCTTTTCTCAGGATTTCCTAAATATTTAATATTTCCTGAACCGGAAACTTTTCCAGTTAGGCTTGATTCGCAGTTTACAGTGCTGTTTCCAGATCCAGAAACATTAGCTTCTACATTTTTAGATTTTAAATTAGAGGCATTTACATTTCCCGAGCCAGATATTTTGCTGGTAAAAGAATCAGCTCTGCCTTTTAAAACCACATCACCAGAACCGCTTAAGGCTAAATCAAGATTTTTTGCGTCAATTTCTAAATTAAAATTTCCAGATCCTGATAATTTGGCAGATAAGTTATCGCTTGTAATTTTATTTTTTGTTCTAATATCCCCTGAACCAGATAAAGTAACAGCAGAAATTTTCTCAAAAGGAACTATAACTTCAATTTTCTTCCCTATACTTGTGCGAATTTGAGTTCCTTTTTCAACATAAATTTTTAACTCATTTTCTTCAACTTCAACCTTAATTACGGCGAGTAGATTTTCTTCTCCTTTAATTGTAATTTTCCCTTCTTTTCCGGCAACTAAATCAACATCAAAAGAGCCTGCAATTTTGATTCCGTCATAATCGCCAGTTGTTCTTGTTTGGGTCACGATCTTACCGTTTCCATTTACTTTATTATTAGACCATTGTGCTTTAGCATTGCCGTTCACTAGAAAAACTGCTAAAAGTAAAAGTAAAATTGATTTTTTCATTGTTTTGATTTTTAGATGATTAATTTTTTATTAATGAAATGTTCCCATAGTTCGAATTAATATTAATCTTATTTTGTCCTTTTTTTCTGTAGAAACCACTTATTCTTTTGCTGTTGCTTTTTGTTTCTGAAACTGAAATATCTAAAGAATTATCATGTTTGATGTTTGAATATCGGGCAGAAACATCAAAATCAAATGAATAATTAGGCGCGTATCCAATAGCAATATCTGTGTATCCAGAATTTATGTTTACATTTCCAGCTTTTTCATTCAGAGTTCCAATATTGATTTTGCTGTAGTTTGTATCAAAACTAAAGTTGCTTGAAACCTCTCCAATAATAAGCGTTAAATAATTTCCTGAACCATTTAACGAATTGATTTTTTGGAACTTAAATGTACCATAATTGCATTGGTATTTTATATTTTGAGCCTCGTTAAGATTAACATCGGTATAATTTGCATTTAGATTTAAATTACCAGAATCATTAATTTTTAGACCAGAATATCTGGCGTTAATAGATCCTGTTTTGATATAATCTATACTTGAATTTTGACAGTATGCAATTTCAATTTGATTGTTGGATCCATTTAGTTTATCTAAGGTAACTTTGCCGTATTTACAATTAATATCAGTATTTGCTTCTAAGCTCAAAGCAGAAATATTACCATATTTGTTTACCAATTTGACAGAACCATTTTTAGGAATTTTAATTACGTAATTGATCTCAAAACTATTATTGCTTCCTTTACTTTTAAGAGAAGAATTTCCAAGATTAGTTACAGCTGAAACCAAACTTTTAAGAGCAGAAATTTCTACGTCAATACTGTTTAAACGTTCGTTAACCCAGTTTTCATTTGGTCCATTCACTTTGATCGTGATATCAAGATCTATTTTGTCTTCATTCCATGTTGAGACCATAATATTTCCGTATTTATTATCAATATCAATTCCAGCGTTTGAATTGACGATGTATGTTTTTTTAATGTTTTTTTGTTTAGTAATAAAAGTGTCATCATTTGAAAATCCTAAAAAAGGAATCAAAATAAATAAGATTAATACGTTATAGTGTTTTTTCATTAGAGGTGTTTTTTAATTTTTCGTTGTCTTCAATTCTTTTTAAAACGGTTTGCAAAAAAGAAATTCTGGTTTGGAGATTACTAATCATTGCATAAATAATCTGTTTGTTTTCGCCATTTTTTTGCAGTTCGTTAATGATTTTTTGATAATCAGCATCAAAGGTTTTCATTTGTTTTAAAGCATCATTAATGATCTGCTCATTTTCTGGCGAACTCTTTTCTTTTAATTTAACCAGCTCATTATCGATCAGAATATTGAAAATAGAATCGGTTCGTTTAGTTTCTTTGGAGGCAAATTTGAATTGTTGTGGTTTTTCATTTTTATAAAAAATAGAAATTCCGAGCATTAATACAATCGAAGCGGCAATAGCTGTCATAAACCAGTATTTTTTCTTCGGTTCTTTTTTATTTAATTTTTGCATAAAATCAACTTGATGATCGGAGTTTAATTCCTGAACATCCCATTGGTTTTCCAATCTGCTGAATAATTTATCTAAACTGTCTTTTTCATTTTTCATATTCCAATTCATTTTATATTTCTTCCATTTTTTTTCTTAGACTATCTTTGGCTCTGCTCAAGGTCGTTCTGCAGTTTGCATAGGTAATATTCAAAATTTCGCAGATTTCCTCCTGATCGTAGCCTTCAATGTAAAACAGTGTTAAAACCATTCTGTAATTATCCTTTAGCTGCAGGATAGTATCTAGAACCTGTTTTACTTTAAGATTGTTTAAGTCAATATTTTCAGAAATTATTCCATCATTTTCTTCGACTTTGTATAATTGTTTGCTTATATCTTCTACTTGAAAAGCATTATTTTTTTTATAAAAATCGATACTATAATTAATGATTATTCTTTTTAACCACGCACCAAAAGCCACTTCTTGTTTGTAGTCGTTAATTTTTGTAAAAGCCTTTAAAAAACCTTCCTGCATGACGTCTTGTGCAAAATGTTCGTCTTTTACAATGCGGTAAGCCACATTATACATCGCCTTGCAATAGCGGTTGTAAATTTCAAACTGCGCTTTCTGATTATTACTTTTACAAAGCGCAATTAATTCCTCGATATTTTGGTTGTTTTGACTCAAGTCGTGGCTTTTGGTTTTTAATAGGGACTGTACTTTTTTTGGTTTGTTACACTTTTGATAAAATTAATTTTATTTTTTTTCAATCAGCAGAAAGTTATAAATCAAAATCTGATTTTAAAACTGACTTATTTTGCATTTGGCATAATGATTGTCTATTTTTATGGCCTGTCTTGTAAACTAAGCCCTTATCAAAAACAATACTTTTTAAGGAACGATTTACAGATAGTTTTAAACTTTTAATGACAAAACGACTTATATATTATTATGTCAAATCATAAAATACTTACTATTGACAATCTGTCACTTCAGGAATTCGATTCAGAAGCAGAATTAATTCCATTATTAACTCCAGAGGACGAAGAGGAAATGAACAATGAGGAACTGCCTGTTTCTCTGCCAATTTTACCTTTACGAAATACAGTTTTATTTCCAGGAGTTGTAATTCCGATTTCTGCGGGAAGAGATAAATCTATTAAATTGATTAACGATGCCAATGCGGGCGGAAAAATCATTGGAGTTGTATCTCAAATTAATGAAGAAGACGAGGATCCGTCAAAAGACGATATTCATAAAATAGGGACTGTAGCACGTATTTTACGTGTTTTAAAAATGCCTGACGGAAACGTAACCGTTATTCTTCAAGGTAAAAAACGTTTCGAAATTGACGAAGTTGTTTTAGAAGAACCGTACATGACAGCAACAATAAAAGAAGTTGCTGAAGAACGTCCTGAAGAAAATGATTCTGAGTTTACAGCCATTTTAGATTCTGTAAAGGAATTGGCAATTCAAATTATAAAGGAAAGTCCAAATATTCCTTCTGAAGCTACTTTTGCTATTAAAAACATTGAAAGCCAGTCGTTTTTAATCAATTTTGTTTCTTCTAATATGAACTTATCTGTAAAAGAAAAACAAGGTCTTTTATCGATAAATGGATTGAAAGAGCGTGCTTTAGAAACATTGCGTTATATGAATGTTGAACTTCAAAAATTAGAATTGAAGAATGACATTCAGTCAAAAGTTCGTTTTGATTTAGATCAGCAGCAAAGAGAATATTTTCTTCACCAGCAAATGAAAACCATTCAAGAAGAATTGGGAGGCGTTTCGCAGGAAGAAGAAATGGACGAAATGGGGCTGAAAGCGAAAACTAAAAAGTGGGACGAAAAAACGCAGAAACATTTCGAAAAAGAATTGTCAAAAATGCGCCGTATGAATCCGCAGTCTCCAGATTTTGGAATCCAGAGAAATTATCTAGAATTATTTCTAGAACTGCCTTGGGGCGAATATTCTAAGGATAAATTTGATCTGAAATTTGCCCAAAAAGTTTTAGATAAAGATCATTTTGGATTGGAAGAAGTTAAGAAAAGAATGATTGAACATTTGGCAGTTTTAAAATTGCGAAATGACATGAAATCTCCAATTATATGTTTAACAGGGCCTCCAGGAGTTGGTAAAACTTCAATTGGTCGTTCGGTTGCAGAAGCTTTAGGCCGTGAGTATGTACGTATTTCATTAGGCGGTTTACGCGATGAAGCAGAAATTCGCGGACACAGAAAAACCTATATTGGTGCAATGCCGGGAAGAATTATTCAAAGCTTGAAAAAAGCTGGAACCTCTAACCCTGTATTTATTCTGGATGAAATTGATAAATTATCAAGCGGCAATAGTGGCGATCCTTCTTCTGCTTTATTAGAAGTACTTGATCCAGAGCAAAACAGTGCTTTTTATGATAATTTCCTAGAAATGGGTTATGATTTATCGAAAGTAATGTTCATCGCGACATCAAACAATATGGCAGCGATTCAGCCAGCATTGCGCGACAGGATGGAAGTTATAAAAATGTCTGGTTATACTATTGAAGAAAAAGTAGAAATAGCAAAAAGACATCTTTTTCCAAAGCAATTAGAAGCACACGGTTTAACGGCAAAAGATTTAACTATTGGTAAAAAACAATTAGAAAAAATTGTTGAAGGATATACAAGAGAATCTGGAGTTCGTAATTTAGAAACTAAAATCGCTCAGGTTATCAGAAACGCTGCAAAATCTGTAGCAATGGAAGAAGAATACAACAAAAAAGTTACTGATGAAGATATTGTTTCTATTTTGGGAGTTCCAAGATTAGAGCGTGATAAATATGAAAATAATGATGTTGCAGGAGTAGTTACAGGTTTAGCTTGGACAAGTGTAGGTGGTGATATATTATTTATAGAATCATTGATTTCTGAAGGAAAAGGGGCTTTGACCATTACAGGAAATTTAGGAAATGTAATGAAAGAATCTGCAACTATTGCTTTAGAATATATTAAGGCAAATGCAAAGAAACTTGGTTTAGCAAGCGAGTTGTTTCAAAAATATAACATTCACTTACACGTTCCAGAAGGAGCGACACCAAAAGACGGACCTAGTGCTGGTATTGCAATGTTAACTTCTTTGGTCTCTTTATTAACGCAAAAGAAGGTAAAGAAAAGTCTTGCCATGACAGGAGAAATTACTTTACGAGGGAAAGTTTTGCCTGTTGGCGGAATTAAAGAAAAAATCTTAGCTGCAAAAAGAGCGGGTATTAAAGAGATTATTCTGTGTCACGAAAATAAAAGTGATATTGACGAAATAAAAGCTGAATATTTAGAAGGACTTACTTTTCATTATGTAAAAGAAATGAGTGAAGTATTATCTTTAGCTTTGACAGATCAAAATGTGAAAAATGCTAAGACCTTAAAATAAAAGTCAATTAAATTTCAATATATTAAAATCCAAATTCCAACTTTACTTAAAGATTGGGATTTGGATTTTTTTATTCAATTCAGTGAAAGTTCTTTTAATTGAATTGTGGAATTCTTTTTTAATTGGAATCTGTGTTTTTTTTATAATTTTTTCAAGCGTTTGAAGTTGAAATTATGCTATAATTATTGAAAAACAGATACTTATAAAAATTATTTTTTAAGTTATATAATTTTATCTTTGTATTTACGTTATTCCCATATAGGAACGTTCCAAAAACATGTTAAAACAGATCGTTTTATTTCTGATATTACTGATTTGCTCGGCTTCGTTCGGACAAGTTGGAGGGCGTTACACTTATCAGTTTTTAAACTTAACTACTTCACCAAGGCAGGCAGCGTTAGGAGGAGATATTATCACCATATATGATGAAGATGTTAATCAGGCCATGTCTAATCCCGCACTTATAAACGCTGATATGGACAATCACTTGGCAATGAATTACGGGAGTTATTACCGAGAAGCCTCTTACGGCACTGCTTCCTATGCTTATACTTATGACAGGCATTTGCAGACTTTTTATGCTGGCGTGAGTTATGTAAACTACGGATCATTTGAAGGTTATGATGAGAATGGTCAGGCAACATCAAATTTTACAGGAAGTGAAGGAGCGCTTACCGTGGGATATTCGTACAACGTACCTTACACTAATTTTTATGTTGGTACAAATGCGAAACTAATAACTTCTTCTCTGGAAAGTTATAATTCTATAGGTGGTGCGATTGATTTAGGGCTTTTATATTTAGACGAAAAAAATGATCTGAATTTTGCCTTGGTATTTCGCAACCTGGGAACGCAGTTTACCACATATTCAGGAATAAAAGAAAATCTGCCTTTTGAAATCGTTGCAGGAGTTTCACAAGAATTAGAACACGTGCCCATTCGCTGGCATCTTACTTTAGAGAATTTACAGCAGTGGAATATTTCTTTTTCAAATCCTAATAGGGGAGAAACCAACATTGACGGATCAACAAGTGAGGAAAAAGTTTCGTTTTTTAATAATGCTTTAAGGCACGTAACATTTGGTGTAGAGCTTTTTCCGAAAAGAGCATTTAATTTACGTTTAGGATATAATTTCCGAAGAGGAGAAGAGTTGAGAGTAGATGAACAACGTAATTTTTCAGGAGTTTCCTTGGGCTTTGGTTTAAAAATAAACAAGCTAAAATTTAATTATTCGTATTCTAGATATACATTGGCAGCTAACACAAGTCTTTTTGGTCTAATTTTAAATTTTCAGTAGTTATATGAAAATATTCTATTTGTTTTTGTTCGTAACTGTAGGGTTTTTAACGGGTTCGAAACTCTCTTTTAAAGAAGATGATGCTATTTCTACTATAGAAATGGAAAGAATTAACAGCAGAATTATTGATTTAAAAAATATGATTAACATTGATCATAAATACAATCAAAAAATTGCTTTTTTAATCGACATGAAAGTTCCTTCTGGGAAAAACCGCTTTTTTGTTTATGATTTAGAAAAAAACGTAATTATAGACCAAGGTTTAGTGGCTCACGGTTCTGGATCTGAAACAGGAATAAAAGGAATGCTTAAGTTTAGTAATATGCCAAATTCTAATTGCACTGCACTTGGAAGATACGCTGTAGGAAAAACGTATAAAGGCATTTTTGGGAAAGCATATCGATTGGCTGGTTTAGAAGAAAGCAATAACAATGCTTTAAAAAGAGCAATTGTCCTTCATTCTTATTCTGCAGTTCCTTTAGAAGAGCAAGATTATTACATTAGCAACAGCCACGGATGTCCAATGGTTAACGAGCAATTCTTTAAAAGAATAGAAAAAATAATTGATGGTTCTAAGTCAAATATTTTAATGGATATTTACTATTAATTAGAACTTTTAACTAATTTAAAATATAGCTTTTTATTGTCGAAATCGGTTTGATTTTCGATAATAGAAAGTTTTTTTTTGCAGATTCAATATGAAGAAAATAGCGCTAATTTGTATTTTTATTTTTTTAGCTTTTGTAGCTTACTTTATAGTATCTAATAAAAGAAATCAAGATTTATCTTCTTCGGATGCCAGAAGAATAGAATATCAAGTTCTTAAAGTTAAAAAGCTTATAGAAACAAGTCCGCGATATAACAAGAAAGTTGCCTTTTTTATTGATATGAAAATCCCTTCGGGTAAAAATCGTTTTTTTGTTTATGATTTAAAAACAAATAAAATTATCGATAAAGGATTGGTCGCTCATGGTTCTGGTTCTGAAACCGGAGTAAAAGGAAAACTTCGATTTAGTAACGTTCCCAATTCACTAAAAACTTCATTAGGAAGATATTCAATCGGAAATCATTATGTAGGGAAATTTGGGAAAGCCTATAAATTGTATGGACTAGATACCACTAATAGTAATGCATTTAAAAGAGATTTTGTTTTTCATTACTATTATGATGTTCCATATAAAGAGAAAGATGGCTACATTTGCAATAGTTATGGCTGTCCAATGGTAAATAAAAAATATTTTGAAAGAATATCCAAAATAATTGATAGTTCAGAATCGGATATTTTGATGAGTATTTATTATTAACCTAGCTTTTAATAGAATAAAAATTTAAAAATAGAAAATTGAAAAAAATTACTATCGCTATCGATGGATTTTCATCAACAGGTAAAAGTACCTTAGCAAAACAATTGGCAAAAGAACTTGAATATGTATATGTAGATACAGGCGCTATGTATCGTGCAGTTGCTTTTTTTGCTATGCAGCAGAATATTATTGGAGCTGACTTTTTTGATAAAGACGCCTTGATTAACGCTTTGCCTAATATTCAATTGGAATTTAAATTTAATGCAGATTTAGGTTTTGCTGAAATGTTTTTGAATGGTGAAAATGTTGAAAAGCAAATTAGAACTATTGAAGTTTCTAATTTCGTTAGTAAAGTTGCCACCGTTTCTGAAGTTCGTGCTAAATTGGTAGAACAACAACAGGAAATGGGAAAAAATAAAGCTATTGTAATGGATGGTAGAGATATAGGAACAGTTGTTTTTCCAGATGCCGAACTTAAAATATTTATGACTGCAAGTGCTGAAACCCGCGCTCAAAGACGTTTTGACGAATTACAGCAAAAAGGAGATAATGTTTCTTATGAAGAAGTTCTTAAAAATGTTGTCGAAAGAGATCATATGGATACACACCGAGAAGATTCGCCTTTAGTTATTGCTGAAGATGCAATAGAAATAGATAATTCTTACTTAAATAAAGAAGAACAATTTGCAGCCGTTTTAGAATTGGTAAATGATGTTGTTAAAACACCATAATTTTTTGCAGATATTATTTTTAATGGTAGTTTTACCGCTTCATTTTTACTAAAGACAATTTTAAATATATGGGGATTAAAAACAGATTGATTTTAATGAGCTTTCTTCAATTTTTTGTTTGGGGAGCCTGGCTTATAACAATTGGAAATTATTGGTTTGGCACAAAAAACTGGGAAGGAACTCAATTCGGACTTGTTTTTGGAACCATGGGAATTGCATCTCTTTTTATGCCTACACTTACGGGTATTATTGCTGACAGGTGGGTAAATGCAGAAAAATTATACGGTGTTCTGCATATTCTTTACGCTGTTGTTTTATTTGCAATTGCACAGGTAAGTACTCCAGATACTTTTATTGCAGTTATGCTTTTAGCAATGTGTTGTTATATGCCTACAATTGCTTTAAGTAATTCTATTTCTTATACATCACTTAAATTAAACAATAAAAATATTGTAAAAGATTTTCCGCCTATTCGAGTTTGGGGAACAATTGGTTTTATTGTAGCGATGTGGATTACCAATTTGAGCGGAAGTAAAGCAACAGAATATCAATTTTATATTGCTGGAATTGGAGCTTTAATTCTAGGAGTTTACGCTTTTACACTTCCAAAATGTGAACCACAGCGTTTAATTAAAGAAAATGCAACTTGGATTGAAACTTTTGGTTTAGAATCTTTTAAATTATTTGGAAACTACAAAATGGCTTTGTTTTTTGTTTTTTCTATGTTTTTAGGAGGGGCGCTTCAATTGACAAATGCTTATGGAGATGTATTTTTAGATGAATTTAAACATTTCCCGAAATATGCAGATTCATTTGTAATTCAGTATTCTACAATTATTATGTCGATTTCTCAAGTTTCTGAGACATTATTTATTTTGGCAATTCCATTTTTCTTAAGACGTTTCGGAATCAAACAAGTTATGCTTATTAGTATGCTGGCATGGGTTTTACGTTTTGGATTGTTTGCTTTTGGAGATCCAGTAAATGGTTTGTGGATGATTATTCTTTCTTGTATCGTTTACGGAATGGCGTTTGATTTCTTTAATATTTCAGGTTCTTTATTCGTAGAAAGTAATACAGATTCTAAAATTCGTTCGTCTGCTCAAGGATTATTTATGATGATGACCAATGGGGTAGGAGCAGTTTTAGGAAGTTTAACTTCTGGCTGGGCTATCGATCGTTTCTTTACAAAATCGTTTACTACCACAACAGAATTAGCGGGATTTTTACAAACAGATCCAGCTAATGAAAAAATGGTAGAATTTGTAAAAAGTCAGGGAAATTCTATTTCTGCAGACGGAGCTTTTACAAATGCGGTTTTAATGAAAGACTGGCATACAATCTGGTTGTCATTTGCTATTTACGCTTTGGTAATTGCAATTGCTTTTGCTGTTTTATTTAAGCATAAACACGATCCAAAAGAAATTGAGAATTTGAGTCATTAATTGACTTTACAACATATTTTTAAGCCCATTTTTCAAACAGAAAATGGGCTTTTCTTTTTTAATTTATGCTTATATTTGATATTCATCTCTGGTTTCTATGCAAAATTCACCACAAGAATCATTACCTCCTTTTAGATCTATTAGCTCAAAACCCATGCTGTTTCTAAATCTTATCTTGGGGTCTTTTTGGGTGTTTTTGACACTGTTTTTTCTAACAGGATTGATTTTTTTACTGACAAGTTCTCTTAATGAAACTGGACTAGATGAAGCAGGAACCATAGTAATGTCTTTGGTATTTTCAATTATATTGTTAGGAATCGCAATATTGCTTATTTACTCAAAAAATAAAATGTTCACAACTACAATAATTGATGAAAAAGGAATTCACTATTTCAACAAATTTAATGGGAGAATTGTAAAAGGAATACCTTGGAACAGCTTTGCAAAAAGAGAAAAACTCAAGCATTATTTTGAACCTCCAAAATATGATGTTACATCAATTAGACCTTCGAAATCTTTTTATGATCAGTTTTATTGGCCTGTTATGATAGATGGAAAAGTTATAGCTCATAATGATGCTTTTCTAGGAAGGCATTTTTTTGTGATGCTGTATGCTAATCGAGCAGAATTGATTCGGACTTTTTTATTAGGAATAAAGCACTACCGACCAGATATTACCATTGATCCTATCATTTATACCGATCATTATATAAATCCAGAAACTTTTACAATTGATAAGAAGCAACGCTTGAAGGTCGAAATTATAGGAGGATTATTGTGTATTCTAATCTTTGCGCTTTTGTGCTATTTTATTGTAGAATGAGAAAATAGCTCTAGTCATACAATCTTACTGTAGTGAGATAATCAGATCGTCGACTTGTTTTTTTTGTTCGCCGTATTTCTTTTGAAGTTCAGAGCCTACACCCATTCGGTTGTAATATTCTAAACCCTTTTGAGCGAAGAATTTTTTATGAAAATTGGAAATTTCTGGAACTTGCGGAAATAAATTATGAAAGTTCATTTCGTAATATGCCTGCCATTCTCGTTCGTTTTTATCTAAAATATAAGGTTTTATTGTTTTTTGTTTTACATGAACCATTTCGTGTACAATGAGAATCAGCATTAGTTCTAATGGAAATTCGAATGTGTTTTCTGGAATCCTGATAATTTGACGTTCTCCAAAATCGCCTTCGGTAGTCATTAGAATAAAATCTGGCTTGGCTTTTTCTCTAAATTCAAATCCTTTAAGATTTGAATTTTTAAGATTATACTTTTTTAAAAGCCAATAAACGGCATTGATTACTTGCCCATTTTTGTGAAAAGTTTCTATTTTAAGTTTTATTTCTTCTAATGTCATGATTTTATATGGAAGTAAAGTACCCTATAAATATTTAGTAAGGTTTAATAGGGAATAATTTAAGCTACAATAAATTCTCCTCTTTCAGAAGCAATTGTATTTCCCAATTGGGTAATTGATTCTAAAACAGTTTTAAAAGATTTTCCAAAGTCCGTTAAACCGTAGGTTACCTTTATTGGAGGCTTTTTTCCATCTACATTTCTAAAAATTAACCCATCTTCTTCCAACTGTTTGAGTTGTAAGCTTAATGTTCTTTCTGTCACTGTAGGCATTTCTTTTCGGAGTTCATTGTATCTTTTTGGATTGTCTTTTAAATGATACAGAATTACCGCTTTCCATTTTCCTCCCATTAAATCCATTACTAGACTAACAGTGCACGGATAAGTTTTTCCGTCGAGTTTAATTAAATCAGGTTCGCATTCGATCTTTTTCATACTGCTTGTTTGACCTATCCAATTGGATAGTTATTGTGAGATTGTAAAACTATAAATAATTTTGTAACTATAAAAATGATAGTATAAATAATTAAAAAATGGCATTAATAATTTTAGGGCATCCACAAATAAAAGAATCAGTCGCAAATAAAGCAATTATTGAAGAAATTCAGATAACGAATCCAGAAATAGAAATTAGAAATCTGGCTGAATTATATCCTGATTTTAAGATTGATATAAAAGAAGAGCAAGAAGCTTTACTTCGTCATGAAGTTATAATTTTTCAATATCCTTTATATTGGTATAATATGCCGGCGATTTTAAAACATTGGTTTGATGTGGTTTTCGAACATCAATTTGCTTATGGTTCAAAAGGAGATAAGCTCAAAGGCAAAAAAGTTTTAGTGAGTGTGACAGTTGGTTCGTTGGAGCAGGAGTACAGAACTTTTGGAAAACATAATTTTAGAATTGCTGAATTTTTTAAAAATATCGAGCAGACAGCCTATTTTACTCAAATGACTTTTTTAGATCCGATTTTTTTTCACGGAACATCTGCAGTTGATGGTTTTACACAAGATGAAGTCAAAGAAAGAGCAAAGATGTATGCGAATCGTTTGCTAAATTATGTTTTAAAATTGAAATGATATTAATAATAATATGAGTTTTCTTTTAGGCTTTAATAGAAACTTTTATGTAAGATTTCTAGATAATTTATGCTGGCTGCACCTTACAGGTATTTGAAACCTGTGAGGTGTAATTATATAGATATTTTAACGTATAAAATTGGAAGGATTTTTTGTCGAATTTTATAAAAATAAGTATTTTCGTACTTTTTATAAATAACATGAACCAGCAAAATTTACCACCCTTTAAGCCTATAACTTCAATAACATCGAAACTGGCTAGTTATAGTTATGGCATCATGACGTTATTTGTTTTGATAGTTTCTTTTGGGTTGTTGTTCTTTATTTTGTTTTTAGTAGATATAACAGAAGAGTCACTTTTTATACTAATATTTTTAAATATTCCTCTTATTTTAATAAGTGTAGTTTATATTAAAAGAACATTAAGTTATACTACAATAACGATTGATCAAAAAGGGATTAAGTATTTCAACAAATTTAAAGGGAAATAATCGAAGAGATACATTGGAAAAATTTTGAATCGATAGACAACTTCGAAGGTTCGGTGTATTTTTTGAATAGGAGAACCGATTCAAATTATTTTAACTATGACGTTGCTTCACAGGTTGTAAATAATAAAGGAGCTCTAAGATTTTACTGGTTTACGAAAAAAACGGAACAGTATTGCTTCATAAAGAAACATTTCAAGGAAAACATATTTTTAATATGTTTTATTCAAATAGATTAGAACTTGTTCGAAGTTTATTATTAGGGTTAAGACATTTTAGACCAGATATAAGAATTCATCCTCATGCTTACGGGTTGTACTTTATTAATCCAGAAACTTTTAAGATTGATTACGCTAAAAGGGATAACGCTATGGTATTAGCCTTTTTAATATTGTTGATTGTTGGATTGGTTTTGTTTTTTATCATAATGTCAAACTTAAATCATTGTTGTTGATGAAAAAAAGTAAAAAGAATAGTTTACCTCCTTTTGAACCCATAACATCGATTCCGCTAACAGTAATAAATTATAGTATTGGTGTGTTATGTATATTTCCTCTTGTATTGCTTGTCGCATCTGTATTTGTTTTTTTAAATGAGAATAATGTTTTAGCGGCAGTATGTATTACGATACTGCTTTTAGTAACCACTATTTTTATTATAGTTCATGCAGTTGATGTTTGGAAGAGGATATATACAGCAATGAGTATTGATGAAAAAGGTATTCATTATTATAATAAATTTAATGAGAAAGTTGTTAAAACTATAGCTTGGAAAAACTTTGTAAAAAAGAATACACACACACCTGGCTTTGGAAATGATTTATATGACATTACGATAGAGTATCCACTTAGAGGGATTCGTGCATATTTCTGTTTCTATATTTTAGTTAATAAAGAGGAAGTAATGATTAAAGAAATTTTTCAGGGAAATCATATTTTTTATGCATTCTATTATAATAGAATACAATTAATTCGGACTTTTTTGCTAGGTGTTAAACATTTCAAACCTGAGTTAGAAATTTCTCCTATTGTTTTCATAAAGCATTTTATCGATCCTGAAACTTTTGTGATTCAGTATGGTAAAAGAAGGCTTCTTTTCTTTTATTCTACTTTGTTGGTGGTTTTGTTTTGTTTAATTTGTTTTTTAATAGTTTTTTGGAATAATTTTTTCGCGCAAGTAACTAGATAAATTGTAAAACTATAGGCTATTTTATTTTAATTCATCATTCTCCATTTGTTAAGTTCTTTTTTTACTAAAACTAAATATTAATCATTTAAAAATATAAGAAAAATACTATATATCTGTACTTTTATAGATAGATTATATGAACTGGTATTTAAAAGTTTTTAGGGACTACTTCAATTTTGAAGGCAGAGCACGAAGAAGTGAATATTGGATGTTTTCGCTTTATAATTTTAGTTTTGCAACAATACTATTTATAACAGATGCGATTTTTCGTTTAAGTTTAAATTTCTTTCCTTTCGGGTGGTTTTGCATATTATATGCTGTCACTTCATTTGTCCCAAGTATTGCTGTAACTGTTAGACGGCTTCACGATGTTGGCAAAAGCGGCTGGATGATTTTATTGTGTTTAATTCCTTTTTTTGGTGGAATTTGGTTATTTATTTTATTGATTTTAAATGGTGATTCGCAAAAAAATGAATACGGTGAAAATCCAAAATTTGAATCTAAAGATGAGGATTGTTCAAATGCAGATTCTATAATTCAGCTCGTATTAATTTCTACATTGATTAATGTATTAATCTATAAAGTTGCCGCAGAGTTTATTAATTCAGAAGTTTTTTATAAGTTTTACAAGTAAATTAATTATCCTAGTTTGTTATTTTGGTCAATTGTACCAATCACTCTTTCTTTTGCACTAAAGGATAAAAACAAACGCCTTCCATTTTTAATTTTAGGAAGTATCTATTTTCTTTACACCATGAAAGAAGTATTTGATACGCTTAAGGAACTTTTATATAATTGGTATTTATTTTCTTAAGGTTAAAAACATGTGAAGTCTTGAAAAAAAACAAAATTTTCTGCTCTTGAATAATTGCCTAACAATCAATCGGATTTATTTTGTTAATTCAGAAAAATGTATTAATTTTGCAGTCCTTTTGGCAGAGAAGAGTTTCCATTAGGAATCAACCATTTATGTAAAACAACTTCTGTATTTTCTATCGCATAAAGAAACTCGAGAAAAACAGAATACAAATTTTTTTATCAGCATGTCTGAACAAACAAAATCACAAGAAGAGTTTTTAGCAAATTTTAACTGGCATAACTTCCAAGAAGGAATTGATGCAGTAGATGAGAAAAACTTACAAGAGTTTGAAGAACTAGTATCAAAAACTTTCATCGCTACAGATCAAGAAGAAGTAGTTGAAGGAGTTGTTGTTAGAATTACAGATAGAGACGTTATCGTTGATATCAATGCTAAATCTGAAGGTGTTATTTCTTTAAACGAATTTCGTTACAACCCAAATTTAAAAGTAGGTGACAAAGTAGAAGTATTAATTGACATCCGTGAGGATAAAACAGGTCAATTAGTATTATCTCACAGAAAAGCACGTACTATCAAATCTTGGGATAGAGTTATTGCAGCTAATGAAACTGGAGAAATCGTTAACGGTTTTGTTAAATGTAGAACTAAAGGAGGTATGATTGTTGACGTATTCGGTATCGAGGCGTTCTTACCAGGATCTCAAATTGACGTTAAGCCAATTAGAGACTACGATGTATATGTAAACAAAATGATGGAATTCAAAGTGGTAAAAATCAACCACGAATTCAAAAACGTTGTTGTATCTCATAAAGCTCTTATCGAGGCTGACATTGAAGTACAGAAAAAAGAAATCATCGGTCAATTACAAAAAGGACAAGTATTAGAAGGTGTTGTTAAAAACATTACTTCTTATGGTGTGTTCATTGACTTAGGTGGTGTTGACGGATTAATTCACATTACTGACCTTTCTTGGAGTAGAATCAACCACCCAAGTGAAGTTCTTGAATTAGACCAAAAATTAAACGTTGTAATCCTTGATTTCGATGATGAGAAAACAAGAATTCAATTAGGATTGAAACAATTAAACGCTCACCCATGGGACGCTTTAGATGCTAACTTAACTGTTGGTGATAAAGTTAAAGGTAAAGTAGTTGTAATCGCTGATTACGGTGCTTTCATCGAAGTTGCTGAAGGTGTTGAAGGTTTAATCCACGTTTCTGAAATGTCATGGTCAACTCATTTACGTTCTGCTCAAGATTTCGTAAAAGTTGGAGATGTTGTTGAAGCTGTTATCTTAACTTTAGATAGAGATGATCGTAAAATGTCATTAGGTATCAAACAATTAACTCAAGATCCATGGACTGATATCACTTCTAAATACCCAGTAGGTTCTAAACATACAGGTATCGTTAGAAACTTTACAAACTTTGGTATTTTCGTAGAATTAGAAGAAGGAATTGATGGATTAATCTACATTTCTGACCTTTCTTGGACTAAGAAAATCAAACACCCATCTGAATTTGTAAATGTTGGTGAAAAACTTGATGTAGTTGTATTAGAATTAGATGTTGAAGGACGTAAATTATCTTTAGGTCACAAACAAACTACTGCTAATCCTTGGGATCAATACGAAGATTCTTTCGCTGTAGGAACTATCCACAATGGTGAAATTTCTGAAATCGTTGACAAAGGAGCTACTGTAGAATTCGGAGATGATATCGTTGCTTTCATTCCTACTCGTCACCTTGAAAAAGAAGACGGAAAGAAATTGAAAAAAGGTGATACTGCTGATTTCAAAGTAATCGAATTTAACAAAGAATTCAAAAGAGTAGTTGCTTCTCACACTGCTATCTTCCGTGAAGAAGAAGAGAAAAATGTGAAAGCTGCAACTGAAAATACTTCATCTAACTCTACTACTAATGCACCAGCTGCAACTTTAGGAGATAACAATGATGTATTAGCTGCTTTAAAAGCTAAAATGGAAAAAACTGAGAAAAAATAATTCTTAGATTTTTTTTATAAATAGAAAGTCCCACATTTGTGGGACTTTTTTTATTATTATAGTTTTTTATTTGTGTAAATTTATAGTCTTATTCTCGTTGTTTTCTTCTCAAAAAATAAAATTTTATTTAAATATAATATTTTTTTTGTAAGTTTATAGTGCTGTAAAACAGTTTTTTATAATTTTGTATTTGCAAATAACTGTTTATTGACCTTTCATATATTTTATATGATTTAATTATTTAAAAAGCTTTTTTTTAAATAAGTTGCTTTCACTCTTGATATTTAAGGAGACAGTCATAAATACCTTTAGTAGTCACTTATTTAAATGTAATTTTCAATCAATTAGATTTTAAATAGCGATTAGTTTAATTTATAAATTTCAAAATGATGAAAAAAAATTACTCTTAATTATATTCTTAGAATTCTAGCTTAATATATTTTCTATAATCTATTTATGTTTTTTCTGTCTTAATACTGTGGTAATTATTATTTAAATTTCACAGAAATAAGATCAACTTAATCCTGTCGTCAATAAAATAATTACAATTTTTGGAAAATTTATTTTTTTACGCCTTCATTATACTTTGAAAACCACAATTACTCTTATTTTTAAATTTCTGCTTTTTCTACATCTTTCTTTTTCGAACATGTAATTAATATTTTGATTGATGATACTATAAAATTCCTACTATTTTATTTTATTAATTTAAATCAAAGTTTATGAAAATTAAAATTTTACTTCTACTTTTTGTTCTGGGAGGTTTGTGTAATGCTCAAGTTGGAATCGGAACTCCTTTACCGAATAATTCTTCTCAATTAGATGTTGTTGCAGCCAATAGAGGTGTCTTGATTCCAAGAGTTCAATTGCAAAGTACAACGAGTATGAATCCTATACTTAATACAGGATCATTACCTTCAAGTCTTTTAGTTTTTAATGAAGCAACGGCTGGTACAGCGCCGCTAAATGTTACTCCAGGTTATTATTATTGGTACAATAATAAGTGGAACAGAATCGTAGTCTCTTCTGAAACAACAGTTCCAGAAGGAACAGTAGTATTTAATCCTGTTTCGAATACATTTTATTATGTTGATCAAAGTGGAAATCAGCAGATAATCAATTTTCAAGATATTGTGAAAAATAATGAAACAATTACTACTCTAGTTAATGCTCCAGATGGTAAACATACTTATACCAGTGAAAATAATACAGTAACTGTAATTGACGTTGTTGGCGATGTTACAAATAATGCTTCAACAATTTTAAATAGTCCTGCTGTTATAACGGAATTAACCAACATTATCAAAAATAATGAAACATTAACAAGTCTGGTTTATGATGCAGGCGCAAATACATTAACATACAATGCAGAAAATGGAACACCAACGGTAGTTAATTTATTAAATCTAGTCAAAGGTGCCGAAACACAGACAAGTTTAGTATACGATGCAACGGCCCAGACGCTGACTTATAATCCGGAAAATGGAGTTCCAGCGGTAATAAATCTGTCAGATCTTGTAAAAGGTTCAGAAACAATTACTACTCTGGTTAATGCTCCAGATGGCAAACATACTTATACCAGTGAAGATAATACAGCAACTGTAATTGACGTTGTTGGCGATGTTACAAATAATGCTTCAACAATTTTAAATAATCCTGCTGTTGTAACGGAATTGGCAACGATTATAAAAAATAATGAAACATTAACAAGTCTGGTTTATGATGCTGGTGCAAATACATTAACATACAACGCAGAAAATGGAACACCAACGGTAGTTAATTTATTAAATCTAGTCCAAGGTGCCGAAACACAGACAAGTTTAGTATACGATGCAACGGCCCAGACGCTGACTTATAATCCGGAAAATGGAGTTCCAGCGGTAATAAATCTGTCAGATCTTGTAAAAGGTTCAGAAACAATTACTACTCTGGTTAATGCTCCAGATGGCAAACATACCTATACCAGTGAAGATAATACAGCAACTGTAATTGACGTTGTTGGCGATGTTACAAATAATGCTTCAACAATTTTAAATAATCCTGCTGTTGTAACGGAATTGGCAACGATCATAAAAAATAATGAAACATTAACAAGTCTGGTTTATGATGCTGGTGCAAATACATTAACATACAATGCAGAAAATGGAACACCAACGGTAGTTAATTTATTAAATCTAGTCCAAGGCGCCGAAACACAGACAAGTTTAGTATACGATGCAACGGCCCAGACGCTGACTTATAATCCGGAAAATGGAGTTCCAGCGGTAATAAATCTGTCAGATCTTGTAAAAGGTTCAGAAACAATTACTACTCTGGTTAATGCTCCAGATGGCAAACATACCTATACAAGTGAAGATAATACAGTAACTGTGATTGACGTAGTTGGCGATGTTACAAATAATGCTTCAACAATTTTAAATAATCCTGCCGTTGTAACAGAACTGGCAACCATAATCAAAAATAATGAAACATTAACAAGTCTGGTTTATGATGCTGCTGCAAACACATTAACATACAACGCAGAAAATGGAACACCAACGGTAGTTAATTTATTAAATCTCGTCCAAGGCGCCGAAACACAGACAAGTTTAGTATACGATGCAACGGCTCAGACGCTGACTTATAATCCGGAAAATGGAGTTCCATCGGTAATAGATCTGGCTGCTTTAGTTACAAATTCAGAAACCGTTACAACTATTACTCCTGTTGTCGCAACTGGTAATATTATTGCACAATATGCTAATGAAACTGGAGGAACACCAGTAGACATAAGAGAAACAACCACTAAAATAACACCAGTAGTACTAACTGGAAATATAATCGCTAATTATTTAAATGAAGAAGGTTTACAGGAAAATATCCAGGAAACCTTAACTTCATTGTCTTATGATCCAGCGACTAGTACATTAAGTTACAGTAGTGAAGACGGAACAGTAAGTCCTTTTGATTTAACAGGCCTAAAATCTGTGGTAACCGCTGGAACTAATGTTACAGTCACTGGTAATGGAGAAATAGCAACTCCGTATATTATTAATTCTCCTGTTGAAACTGCTTTATTAACACCTAGTACGGCTATTCCGGCATCGTCAACAACAATTGCTGTTCCTTCTACAAATGTGCAGGGAGCAATTGAAAATTTAGCAACAGAATTAAAACAAAAATGGGATATTAGAGGAAATGCGCAAACAGTTGCCGGCACAAATTTTTTAGGTACAACAGATAATGTTGATTTAGTTTTTAAACGAAATAACATCCAAAGTGGTCTTTTAAGTACAAATAATACTTCTTTTGGAGTTGGGGCAAATCCGCTTTCTACAGGAACTTCGAATGTAGCAATAGGAAGTTTAAGTTTAAATTTAAATAATGGCGGAAATTTTAATACAGCATTAGGTTCCAACGCATTAGCAAATAATATTTTTGGAAGTTATAATATTGCTATCGGATATAACTCTCTTGCAAATAGTACCGTTAACAATAATATTGCAATAGGTTATAACACACTAACTGCAAACACCACGGGAACCAGAAATCAAGCTATTGGTGTTGCAGCCCTTGAATTAAACACAACAGGAATCAATAATACTGCAATTGGAGATTATTCTCTTAATAATAATAATACCGGAAATAATAACATAGCTTTAGGACTTAATGCACTTTACTTAAATACATCCGGAAGTGATAACGTAGTCACGGGTATGGAAGCTATGTTTGGGAATACTACAGGGCAGTCAAATGTTGCTAATGGCCATCAAGCTTTGCGAAATAATGCAATAGGAAACAATAATACAGCGGTAGGAAATAATGCTGGTAATAATAATAGTACGGGAAACTCTAATACTGCAATGGGAGATTTTGCATTAAGCCAAAATTTTGGAGGGAACAATAATACAGCTATTGGAGCTACCGCTTTATACAACAATGTTTCTGGTTCTGGAAATGTTGCAATAGGATTTGAAAGTGGAAGATATTTCGGTGCTTCAGGAACAGATATTTTAAATGGGGCTAATAATTGTGTTTATGTTGGTACACAGATAAGAGCACTTAACAATTCTGCTGATAATGAGGTCGTAATTGGTTATGCAGCTTTAGGTAGAGGAAATAATACAGTGCAGATAGGAAATGATGCTATGACCAGTATTGGAGGACAGGTAGCATGGTCAAATCCTTCTGATTTACGTTTGAAAAAAGAGATACAAACAAGTTCTTTTGGTTTAAATTTCATAAATAAACTTCGCCCCGTTATTTATCATCTTAAAACAGGAACAACCGATTTACAATCTGGTTTTATTGCTCAAGAAGTAGAATCAGCAGCTAATTCTGTTGGGTATCAATTTAGTGGAATTGTTAAACCAGCCAGCGAAAAAGATTTTTACAGCCTTCGTTACTCAGAATTTGTTGTTCCGCTTGTAAAAGCTGTACAAGAGCAACAAGTAATAATAGAGCAACAAGATAAAAAAATAGCAGATCTTGAAACACGCTTACAACGTTTAGAAGTAATAGTAAATAAATTAAAGTAAGAAGTTATGAGTAAAATAATGATATATTTATTTGTACTATCAATATGCTATGTTAGTAAAATAAGCTCGCAAACTTCAAATATTGGTGGTTTAACAGTGAGCTCAAATACCATTTTGTCTACTATAGAATCTTTTGATAATAAAACAACAGGAGATTTTGTTAATGACGGAACTTTCTATGTCTATGCTAATTTTAATAATGACGGGCTTGTAACTTTTTCTCCAAATTTGACTACAGGATTAACATATTTTAAAGGTAGTGCTGCGGCTCAAACCATTTCTGGAGTATCAGTAAGCGAATTGTATAATGCCAGATTTGAAAACAATTTTACCCAGCCTGCCTTTTTATTATCTGGAGATATTACTGTATTTGGCAGTTCTGATTTCTATTATGGAATTGTAGATAATGTGACTCAGCCCGGAAATTTTTTATTTGAAGAAAATGCAACGCATCAAAATACAAGTAATAACAGTTATGTTGCTGGTTTAGTTGAAAGAAATAAAAACAATCAATTTGAATTTCCTATAGGCGACGGCGGTTTTTTTAGACCTTCGGCGATCAGTCAGAGTAACGCAACGACCAATTTTTTTAGCAGCAGATATTATCTAAAAGATTCAAATGCTTTACACCCACATAATCAGAAAGATCCTTTGATTCAAATTATTGATTTACCTGAATATTGGAGTTTTGAAAGCAACCAGAATCCTGTAGATATTGCAATTACTTTGTCCTGGAATGAAGCCACAACGCCCAACGAAATTATTAATGGTAATCCTGGAACAACATTAGCCATTGTAAGATGGGATGAAACTGAAAATAAATGGGTCTATTATACATCGGCTGTCGATGAAAGTGGTAAAACAGTAACAGCATCTATTGATAATGATGGGATTTTTACACTTGGACGAATTCTGTCTAATTCCTCTGATGAAATTGTCATTCACAATGCTATTTCTGCAAATGAAGATGGAAAAAATGATTTTCTTCAAATTGACGGAATCACTAATTTTCCAAACAATAGACTTCAAATTTATAAT
Organism: Flavobacterium sp. SORGH_AS_0622; assembly: GCF_030818825.1. NCBI lineage: Bacteria > Pseudomonadati > Bacteroidota > Flavobacteriia > Flavobacteriales > Flavobacteriaceae > Flavobacterium > Flavobacterium sp. SORGH_AS_0622. The sequence continues at coordinate 2,588,723 of NZ_JAUTAX010000001.1, read as the reverse complement.
CGCTGGGGAATAAAAGTATTTGAAACAACCGGATACGGAATAGATAATAATTTTTTCTACGGATATTCTGAAGGCAGGGCTACAGTAAAAAAATCCAGTATATTACCAGATGGAACTTACTTTTATACACTAAGCTATGAGGTTACGAATGGTATTTGGAAAGAAAAAGCAGGATATATATATCTTACTTCGTCTAACTAATTTTGGCAGACTTTTTCATGCTGGAAATTTAATTTTTAATTATTAATTTGATGCTAATAATTTGGTTTCTTCTGGCGTAAATTCAGGAACAATTGCATAAGTATCAATCTTAACGATAGCCATTTCGTCGAGAATATCAACTAAATTTTTAAAATTAGACTTTTTGCTTGGTTTGATAATTACAATTGGACCATTTTTTGGTTTACCCATTGATGTGGAGTATTCGAGAATTGCTCTTTTTTTACCGAATAATTCTTTTCGAATTCCATCTCGACCATAAATAATTTCTTTTGGATTGACTGAAGAATCTTGTAGTAAACCTGAATAAGTTACAATTCTATCTTTATCATCTAAAAGTATTGTATAAATTCTATTAGTGTCCACACAAGCAATTGGTCTGCAGACAATATCTCCATTATCAGGTAGACTCAAATCAATAATTTTAGGCTTTGATAATTCCCCTACTACCATAAAAAATATAATCAGCAAAAAAGAAACGCTGACCATTGCAGTTAAATCGACTCTAGAACTTAGTTTTTTACTTCTTACTTTTTAAGGTAGATTTTTCATAATAAAGAGGTTTTGAATCTAAATTTAATAATAAAAAGGATTCGAAATTCTGTTAATTATAAAAAAAAATAAAATATTTCTTTACGATCAATTACTTGTTGTACAGTGTATTTTGAGAATATATCAATGTTATTTTAAATTATTTTCATTTTTCATAAAACCAAAAGAAATATATCCCCGTAAATGACATTATAACTTAAAAAAAATAATTATGAAAACTAGAAAATTTTTTGCCACAGCAATTTTAGCATTAGCATTCGGATTTACTTCTTTCGCTCAAAAATCAGTAATGGTTGGTGGAGCGGCAATGTATCCTAATAAAAATATTATTGAGAACGCGGTTAACTCAAAAGATCACACTACGCTTGTAGCTGCTGTAAAAGCTGCTGATTTAGTAGAAACTTTAAAAGGAGCTGGTCCGTTTACTGTTTTTGCGCCGACAAATGAAGCTTTTAATAAATTACCAAAAGGAACTGTTGAAACTTTATTGAAACCAGAAAACAAAAAGAAACTACAAACTATCTTGACCTATCATGTTGCTTCTGGGAAATGGAATTCGGCAGATATTGCAAAAGCAATTAAAGATGGAAAAGGAAAAGCAACTATTAAAACTGTTAGCGGTGGAACTCTTACTGCTTGGATGAAAGGTAAAAATTTATATATTACAGATGAAAACGGAAATAAAGCTAAAGTAACAATTGCAGATGTGAATCAATCAAATGGTGTAATTCATGTTGTAGATGCTGTATTACTTCCAAAAAATTAATACATAAATTAAATTTGAAAATCCTAAATTCCAAATTCCAAGTTTTAAATTGGGATTTGGAATTTTAATTTTTGAGATTTTTTAAATTACTTTTTAGCAGTCAAGGTGCTTCCTGCAGATGCGATTACAACACAAACAACTGCTAAAATTTCATAAAAACTTAAACTTTCCTGAAGAAAAATAAAAGCGCAAATAGAAGCTGCTGCAGGTTCTAAACTCATTAAAATACTAAATGTACGCGGCGGAAGCTGACCTAAGGCTTTCATTTCTAAAGTAAAAGGAATAGCACTAGATAAAAGTGCAAGCGCAACTCCCATTCCGAAGAGTTTTGGAGTTAGATTTGCCAATCCGTTTTCTATAAAACCGAATGGTAAAATTAAAATTGCAGCAAATAGCATCCCTGTAGAAACGGCTTGTCCGCCGTTCATTATTTTTGAAATTTTTCCTCCTAATACAATATAAGCAGTCCAAAATGCTCCAGCCAAAAGCGCGCATAAAATACCTAAAGGATCTAGACGATCATTTGTCCAAGGCGCAATTAATAAGATACCTATTGCAGCAAGCAAAACCCAGCAATAATCTACCCAACGTTTTGAGCCTGCTATAGCAAGCAGGAGCGGTCCAACAAATTCTAAAGTAACAGCTAATCCGATTGGAATTCTTTCAATAGCAAAATAAAAAATAAGGTTCATCGCGCCTAAAGATAAACCATAAGGAATCACAATTTTCCATTGATCTGGCGTAATTGCTTTTAAATTTGGACGGTAGGCTAATAATAAAATTAATGCTGAAACACCAATACGTATCGATGCAGTTCCCGCAGCTCCAATTGCAGGAAAAAGTGTTTTTGCAATTGCAGCACCACACTGTACACTAATAATTGCTAGTAATACTGCCGGAACAGGAGGGAGGTTTATTTCTTTATTTTTCATATATGATGATACAGAAAAAGATTCTTTTCTGTGTGATAAACAAAACGATCTAATAGCTAATTATCTAGTGCACGCTTTGTTACGTATGCACGATAACCAATAATAGCCATTTGCCATTTTTTTGCTTTTGAAATGTCTAAACCTTGTTTGGTAAAACTTGGCAGTAAGATTTTATTGAGTTTGGCTAAGAATTTATACATAGTAGATTGTTTCTTCAAAGATATAAAAAAAAGACTTTGGGTTTAAACCAAAGTCTTTAAGGTGCAAATTATGTAATTTTTAAATTTTAAGAATTAAGTTTTTATCGCCATCTGCTTCTCTGTTTATTACATTTTGAGGAGCTTCAATCCAGCCAGATTTATTAATTACAAATTTAAAAAAATGTGTCTTGTCTTTCTCAAAATTAGATTTTGGAATCGATAACTCAAAGGTGTTTTTGCTTTTTTGAATCAATTGATAGTTTTTATCATTGGGGTTCCAATTATTGAATGAACCTGCAATCGATATACTTTTAATAAGATTTGAGTTTAAATTTTTATCATGTTCATAACTAAAAACAACATTGTTATTAATTATTTTATATCCATAAATACCAGTTTGTTTTTTGTATGCACTAAGTAAATCATTTGACAATCGTATGATGGCTTCTCCTAATGCATTTGCTGTATTTTCATCGCTTATATTTACAATGATCGATAATCCAAGTTTCCTTTCTGGATAAACAATCAACATGTTTTGAGTACCAAATGCACCACCGTGTTTCCAGCAGTTTTGACCATTTTCATCTACCTGAATATAATCCCAAAAATAGCCGTTCCAAGTTGTGATACTGTTTAAGAGATTTCGCTGCGATTCCTGAACAATTTTATTTTTTGTATTTAGTTCGTAAGCAATAAATTTAGTTAAGTCACCTAAAGTAGTTTTTAACCTTCCAGCAGCGCCCCAAAGATTATCTGAAATTCTCGGCATTAATACTCCTTTTAGATTGTAACCATTTGCAATAACTATGTCTGAATCTAAATTAATTCCAGTTGATTTCATGTCCAATTTTGAAAATATATTCTCTTTGAGAAGTGTTTCATAATCTTTGTGATAGACGTTTTCTAAAATATGAGCTGTCAAATTTAGACTTCCGTTACTGTATTTAAATTTAGTTCCTGGCAAGGTGTCTAATTTAATGGTTTTAAGATCTTCAAAGAACTTTTCACGACTGTAAGATTCGTCCAGCTTTTTAAAAGCCAAGTAACTGCTGTCGCTTCGATTTTTTCTTAATTCATCAGTATCTGGAAGATCTTTGTTAAAACCAGTTCTAAAAGAAACTAAATCTTTAATCGTAATTGGAGTACCGTTATATTCTAAATTTGGATAAATCCCAGTTAGATATTTTCTAATGTCGTCGTTGAGATTTAGTTTTCCCTCTAATACAGCTTGAGCTGTAAGTAAACCGGTAAATAATTTAGTGATCGATGCAATTTCAAAAACAGTGTTATTATCAGCTTTGTTTTCTTTGTTTTTATCAATTTCTCCATAATGTCTGGTAAAAGTTTTTCCATTATTGACAACACCAATTGAGATTGAATTAGTTTTTGATTTTTCTAATAATATTGATGCTGTCTTATCCATAGCTTTAAAAATGGCTTTATCGGCTAAATTTTGCTGAGCAATAATAGAAAGACTAAAAAGCAAAAAAAGAGTTAGAAGATTTTTTTTCATTTTGCAATATTTAATATTAGAAATAGAAAAACCAGTGTTTTAACACTGGTTTTTTTAAATGAACAAAGTATATTAAGCTTTTTTATTTTCTTTTTCCATAGCTTTCATATCTTTTTCGTGCTGTTTCATGTTTTTTTCATGTTGCTTCATATCTTTCGCATGTTGTTTCATGTCTTTTTCATGCTGTTTCATATCAAGCTCCAACTGTTTCATGTCTTGCTCATATTGTTTTGTGTTGCCATATTCTGCATCATTTTCAAATTTAAACTTAAAATCGTAATTAAATTTTTCCATGTTTGCGTGGAACTTTTCCATTGCTATCTCATACTTAGCCATTTCTTTTTCGTAAATCGCTTCTCTTTGAGACATTAATGCTTCAACTTGTTTTTCATATGCTTCCAATTGAGGCTCAATAACTTCCATTTGTTTTTCAAAAGCTTCCATTTGTTTTTCAAACTTACTTACAGCAACTTTATCGTTCATGTTTTTTGGAGCAACTGGAGGTTTTGGCATTTTAGACATATCTAATGCAGGTGCAGCTGGCATGGGTCCTGAAGGAAAAACTGGCGGTGTTGGTGGTGTAGGAGGTGTAATGTCTGAATCTCCGTAGTGACGAACGATAACTTTTTCATTTCTCATCATAACAGGAACAGAGAAGTTTTCGTCTGTATTAATAACTATAGATTTTGTGCCATCTTCGTCAGTTCCAATTGCAAATTCACAGTCTTTTATAGCTTCATCACCGTCGATTACAATAGTTTGTTTCTTGCCCGATTCTGATTTTACTTTAATTTGAATAGCAGTTAATTCCTTTTTGGTATTTCTTTTAACGTCTGAAATTTCAATATCAATATTATGATTTGCTTTTAATTTCCCTGGCAAATCTTTTAATTCCTGATCAGTTGTGTTTTTTGTGATTTTAAAAGTTTCATCGCTTGATTTAATAGTATCTTTTGAAATAGTCGGCAATCCGTTTTGTTTCTTTTCCTGTGCGATTGTTTCTATTTGAAATAAAAGGACAAAAGCTCCAAGAGCGGGAATTACAGCATAATATTTCCAGTAATTCTTTTTGCTTGATTGATTTTTGTTTAACATGACAATTCGTTTTTTGATTAATGATTGATAAAAATGATTGGTGATTGCAACGCAGGTTTCATGCGTTGTGATTTTTAAAAGCGTGTATTGATACGCTTTTTTGTCGTTGATTTTTTTAGAGGCCTCTCTGTCAGCAATGAATTCAAGATTTTGTAAAATAGCTTTTTTATAAAGCCACACAATTGGATTAAACCAAAATAAGATACAGAAGATTCTAGATATCAAAACATCAATGGTATGATTCTGGTCGCTGTGCACTTTTTCGTGTTCCAAAATACTTTCTAATTCTATTGGAGTGTATAGTGATGAGTTATACACAATATAATCGAAATAGGAGAAAGGAGCTATGTTTTCATTTATGTCAATAAATTTAAAATCTTCCTGCTGCTGTATTTTTTTCCCTTTTAAAACTGCGTTCAAACTATAAATATCAAACCCAAATTTGAACAAGAAAGCAGCTAATCCTAAACTATAGATTGCTATTAAGACTAAATCCCAATTAATTTCAATTGGCTCTTCTTCAACCAACGCTGCAGGGCTGTATTGGGGTTCGTAAGAAGCAGTACTAGCGCTATAAGTATTAGCAGTAGAAAAATTCTCAACCACTCTTTTGTTGATAATTTGCACAGCTGGTTTTTCGATCCAGATAACTTTGGTATAAACTACAAAAGGCAGAATTACAGAAGTAATTAATCCCGCTATTAAAAACCAGCGGCTGCTATTGAAAAAAGTTTCTTTGCGAAGTAAAAAGATGTAAGCAAAGTAAAACATTGCCAACAATCCGCTCGATTTCAGGATAAAAATGAAAAGTGCTTCCATAGTATTTTGATTATTTACCTTCTTTTGGATTTTCGATCATATCTAATATTTCTCGTAATTCGGCTGCAGAAATTTTTTCTTCCTTAGCAAAAAATGAAACCATGCTTTTGTACGAACTATTAAAATAATTGTCAATAGCAGTACTCATAAAACCTTTTCGGTAATCTTCGATACTTACAATTGGAAAATATTGATGCGTGTTTCCAAAAGCATTGTGCGCAACGTAACCTTTCTCTTCCAGATTACGAACAATGGTAGACAAAGTATTGTAATGCGGCTGATCTTCTAAAATCTCTGCTTGAATTTCTTTTACAAAAGCCTTTTTCAGCTTCCATAAAATATGCATGATTTCTTCTTCTTTATTGGTTAGTTTTTGCATTTTCTTTTTTATAAAAGTTTTTTATTTTTTAGTTTCAATTTCAATAACCCCATTTGCAGCGCGATTACCGTATTTAGCTACAGCTTGTGATCCTTTATAAATACTTACAGATTCGATATCTTTAGCTTTTATAGAATCAATATCAAAATCACTTGGCATTTCTTCTCCATCAACAATCACGAGTTGGCCATCTAGTTTAGTAGCACTTTTAGCAGAATTTGAAATAGCAATTGTTGAGCCCCCGTTAGTAATTACTTTAGTGACAACATTTTTGTCATTATTTATAGTTACAACACCGTTAATATTTGTGTTAGTATCAGTATTAGTTTTTGTACTAGTAAAAGAATAAGTGTTAACATTGTTATCTGATTTAGTATTTTGGTTTTTATTAATTGTAATTACTGAATTTGTTTTAGAATCATCTGAGTTATCAGAAGTTATGGTGCTTATGCTTTTGCTAACTCCAACTTTAGGTTCTTTAGCGGTTTTGGAATCTTTTGGATCATCAAAGGTTTGAATACCAATTGTTTTGTTTCCATCTTTGTCTGTTATAACAAGTACTCCAAAATCTTTTATAATTTGATCTCCTATTTGAATTGATTGAGCTTGCTGTTCGCCTCTTGTAACATTTACTTTTATTGAAGTTAGATTGTTTTTAGAATCTCTTTTTATTTCTGAAACTTCAAAATCAATATTATGAATTGATTTTAATTTCGCCTTAATTTCTTTTAATTCCGCATCTGTAGAGTTTCTTTTAATTTTATACACGTCTACAGACTTGGTTGTTTCCGAAATTTCTTTTTTTGCCTGAGGTTTTTCTTTTGCAATTACTTCAATTTGAAATAATAAAACAAATGCCGCAAGAGCTGGAATTACTGTGTAATACTTCCAGGAATTCTTCTTTTTTGATTGATTTTTGTTTAACATGACAATTCGTTTTTTGATTAATGATTGATAAAAATGATTGGTGATTGCAACACAATTTTCGTGTGTTGTTATTTTTAAAAGCGTGTATTGGTAAGATTTTTTGTCTTGTAATTTTTTAGCAGCCTCGCTGTCAGCAATAAATTCAAGGTTTTGCGTGATCGCTTTCTTATAAAGCCAGACAATTGGATTAAACCAAAAAATAATACTGAATAATCTAGAAATTAATACATCTACAGTATGATTTTGGTCGCTGTGTACTTTTTCATGCTCGATGATATTTTCCAATTCAGAAGAGGTGTACAGTGATGAGTTGTATACAATATATTCAAAATAGGAGAAAGGCGCTATATTTTCATTAACATCAATGAATTTAAAATCAGCTTGCTGTTGTATTTTTTTTCCTTTGAGAATAGAATTGAGACTATAAAAATCAATTGCAAATTTTATTATAAAAACTAAAAAGCCAATTCCATATAAAGACATGATAATATAACTCCAATTAAAATTAGAAGCTTCTCTTTCGGGAATTTCAATTAATGATGATTGAATGGTAGTACCTAAAGATGGAGCAGCCTCAATCCATATCACTTTTGTATAACTTAATAATGGCAAAATTGCTCCAATTATTAAACCAGACAATAAAAACCATCTGTTGCTGTTAAAGAATGTTTCTTTGCGCAGCAAAAAATAATAAACGCAATAGAAAAAAAGTATTAAACTGCTTGATTTGGCGATATAAATAAGAAGTGCTTCCATAAGCAAGATTATTTTTCTTCGTTTTTATTTTCAATCATTGATAAAATTTCTCGCAATTCATCTGCTGAAATTTTTTCTTCTTTAGCAAAAAAGGAAACCATGCTTTTATAAGAACTATTAAAGTAATTATCAATTGCCGTTTTCATAAATCCTTTTCTGTAATCTTCAATTGCAACAATAGGAAAGTATTGATGCGTATTTCCAAAGGCATTGTGCCCAACATATCCTTTGTCTTCCAAATTGCGTACAATAGTAGATAACGTATTGTAGTGCGGCTGGTCTTCAGTAATTTCTGCTTGGATTTCTTTTACAAAAGCTTTTTTCAGCTTCCATAAAATCATCATAATTTCTTCTTCTTTGTTTGTTAACTTCTGCATCATCTCTAATTTTAATTCAAACCTACAACTATTTTTTTAGTTACACAACTATAAAAATAGTTATTTAACTAAAAATTAAGTTGAATTCGGTTTTGAGCACAGAAATATGATTCAAATTTAATGGTAATTAATTGAATTTAAATGGATTAATAAGTTAAAAATTTATTGTGTCACTTTTTCTGTAACAAGAGCATTTTTAATCCAGATACAACATCCAGTTGCGATTACGCCAATACAAGCCATAAATAGCCAGTTGATTTGGTATCCTAATCTTGTGATAATCTCAAACCCGACTTTTGAACTAATAATATGAGCAAGACTAAAACTCATAGTATATAGAGCCATGTAGCGACCTTCTTGTCCGCGTGGTGCTCTGCTCAAAGCAAAGGCATTCGAAAAAGGAAAAGTTAAAACTTCTCCAATAGAAATACAGACCATACTGACTACTAATATGCCTGCCCAGAAATTGATAAGAAGTATAAAGAAACTCAGAGCCATTATAAAAGAACCAACAATGATAATTCTGATTTTAGGAAAAGCTTTTCGCTCTAAAAATCCAACCGTAGGCATTTCTAAAGAGAAAATCAAAAGTCCGTTGAGTGTCATTAATAATCCAGTTTGAAATTCGCTTAAGCCAAATTTTTCATTATGATATAAAGGTAAAGTAGTAAAAAGCTGAAAGAATATCATTGCAGTGATAAAACTCACAAATAAGAAAACCCAGAAAATTTTATCATGAAAAACAGATTTAGTTTCAACAGCGCTTTCGGTCTTATCATCGTGAACTACTTTTTTCTTTTCTTTTACTAATAAAGCAAAAATTGAAATCGAAATAATACAAGAAGCCCCGTCAACCCAGAAAAGACCAGAATAGCCCATTCCCATAATAATTAGACCTCCAAGTGCAGGTCCTGCAGCAAAACCTAAATTTACAGCAAGACGCACAAGCGTTAGGGCACGTGTTCTATTTTCTGGTTTGGCATAAGCTCCCAAAGAAACAAACATCGCCGGCCTGAACATGTCAGCAATTGTCATTAATAAAAACATGGCAACGCAAAGAGCCCAAAAAGTAGTGATATATTGAACAAAGAATAAAGAAACACCGCTTGTAAATAAACTGAATATCATGATTTTATAGAAGCCTATTTTATCTGAAAGTTTACCTCCAAGCCATGAACCCAGCATAGAACCAAAGCCAAACGCAACCATAATCCATCCGACTTGATTATAACTGAAATGAAGATCTTCTTTTAAATATTTGGATAAAAAAGGAAGTACCATTGTTCCGGCACGATTGATAAATGTGATTATAGCCAGAATCCAAATTTCTCTTGTAAATCCTCTAAAATTGTTGATGTAATGGGTAAAAGCGGTTTTAAGCATTTTGTTTGATAGATTATCGTCACAAAGTTAGGAAACTTTGTCGCGTTAAGTGGTTGTTGTTTTGTTACTTTTGAACTATTTTTGCAGAAAATTTCTAAGATGAAAACATTAAACGCCCTAGTTTTATTGTTGGTTTTTACTTTTGGCTATGGCCAAAAAAAGTTTAGTAAAAGTGAAGTAGAAAAATTTCAAAAGAAATTGAACTCAGAATTTGCTGATCCTAAGACTAGTCCGTTAATGGCTAAAGATTTAAAAACTTTTAAAAGCTTAGAATTTTATCCCGTAAACGAAACTTTTTTTGTGAATGCTACTCTGGTAAAAGCTAAAGGAGGAAAAGTTTTTGAAATGAAAGAGTCGGGAAAATATACTTCAAAATATATTAAATACGGTACTTTATATTTTAAAATAAAAGGTAAAGATTTCAAATTGAACGTTTACCAAAATTTAGAACTTATAGTACAGGAGAAATACAAAAATCATTTGTTTTTACCTTTTTCAGATTTAACTTCTGGAAAACAGAGTTATATCGGCGGCCGTTACATAGATCTTGAAATTCCGAAAGGAAATACAATTGCAGTCGATTTCAATAAAGCTTATAATCCGTATTGTGCTTATAACTACGAGTATTCTTGTCCACTGGTTCCGCAGGAAAATGATTTGAAAATTGAAATTAAAGCGGGTGTTAAAACCTTTCATTAATGGAATATTTTAATTTTCATACCCATCAATTTACCAATCAGGCAGATGTTTTAGAATTGGTTAACCAATATCCGAAAGAGTTTGATGCTTCAATTGCATTTTATTCGATGGGAATTCATCCGTGGTATATTGAAGAAAATCGCATTGATGCCGATTTGAAAATTATAGAAGAAAAATTGCAAACCGAAAATTGTCTGGCAATAGGAGAGTGCGGTTTAGATAAAAGAATTGATATTCCGCTGGATTTACAAATTTCAGTTTTTGAACAACAATTAGCATTAGCAGAAAAATTCAAAAAACCAGTTGTAATACATTGTGTCGCAGCTTTTCAAGAAGTAATTGAAATTAGGAAAAGATTGAAAATTACAGTTCCGATGATTATTCACGGATTTTCGAAAAACAAACAGGTTGCCGAACAATTAATTACGGCAGGATTTTATCTTTCTTTTGGAAAATATTTATTGAAAAATCCAGATTTAAAAGCTGTTTTTCAAAGCGTTCCAAACGACAGATTCTTTTTAGAAACCGATACGATGGAGGAAACAATTCAGCAAGTTTATCAATTAGCATCAGAATATAAAAAACTAGAATTAAAAGAATTAAAAAGTATTATTTCAAGTAATTATAAAAGTGTCTTTGGATAGGGAATAGTGAGATGTGAGAAGTTAAATGTGAAAAGTTGAATGTGATTTTTCGTCCTGAGTAAAGTTTAAGTTTATAACAATAAGAAATCGGGCTTTGACTTCGCTCAGCCTGACAGATTTGAAACCTGAAACTTGAAACAAAATAAATAAACAAACAAAAAAAAACAATAATAGAGTATATGGCAGAGTGGACAGAAAGAGCTGAGCTTTTATTTACAAAAGAAGGATTAAGTAATTTACAGAATTCAAATGTATTAGTAGTTGGATTAGGAGGAGTTGGATCTTTTGCAGCTGAGTTTTTAGCAAGAGCGGGAGTAGGAAATATGACAATTGTAGATGGAGATGTTGTGGATATTACCAATATAAATCGTCAGTTACCAGCGTTACATTCTACAGTTGGTCAGCCAAAAATTAAAATTGTAGGCGATCGATTGATGGATATAAACCCAGAATTAAATTTGACACGTGTACAGGAATTTCTTTCTCCAGAACGTGCTTTTGAAATTGTTTCTCCAGAATTTGATTATGTTTTAGATTGTATTGACAGTATTACTCCAAAATTGAATTTGATTATTGCTGCGAAAAGAAAAAGAGTAAAAATAATTAGCAGTATGGGTGCTGGCGGTAAAATGCTGGCTTCTAAAGTAAAAGTAACCGATATTTCTAAAACAATAAACTGCTACTTTTCTAAAACAATTCGTAAGCGTTTGAAAGAAGCAAAAATAAATAAATTAAAAGTGGTTTTTTCTTCTGAAATTCAAGATGAAAAAAGTTTAAAATTAACCGACGGAAAAAACTTTAAAAAGTCCTTTTACGGAACAAACAGTTATATGCCAGGATTATTTGGTCTGCACGCTGCTGAAACGGTAATTAGACATCTTCTGAAAAAGTAATCAGTCATAGTCGCAGTTTTCAGTAAAAAAAAGCCTTAGAACCTTAGTCCCTCAGAACCTCAGAATCTTAAAAAAATGATTAAAACAGTAATTTTCGACATGGATGGCGTAATTGTAGATACAGAGCCTGTTCACCGTTATGCTTATTATCTACAATTTTCGGAATTAAATATAGAAGTACCTGAAGAGATGTACACTTCTTTTACAGGATTCTCTACTAGAAATACATTTCAAACTTTGAAGAGTTATTTCCCATCTGTAGAGCAGGAAGTGGAAGATTTGATTCAGAGAAAACGTAATATTTTTAATGACGCATTTGATACTAAAGAAGATCTCTATCTTTTGGATGGTGTTGAAGATTTAATTAAAGATTTGTACAATAACGGAATACAATTAATTTTAGCTTCTTCTGCATCAAAAGTAACCATCGATCGTGTTTTTACGAGGTTCAATCTGCATCAGTATTTTACACATATTGTGAGTGGTGAAGATTTTCCGAAGTCAAAGCCAAATCCGGCGATATTTCTTCATGCTGCTTCTCTTTCTCTTGCACCAAAAGAAGATTGTATTATAATTGAAGACAGCACAAACGGAGTAAAAGCGGCGAAAGCAGCTGGAATATTTTGTGTGGGATATAAAAGTGAGCATTCTAACCTGCAGGATTTAAAAGAAGCAGATTTAGTTATAGATCATTTTAACGAATTAAATGCTGAAAAAATATCACAGTTAAAGTCTTGAATTATATAAAATTTAACATTTGTTCCCTTATTGAATTTGTAAATTTGAACAAAACAAAAAAATCATAAGAATGAAAAAACTACTTATTGCATTAGCCCTGATCTTAGCACCATTAGCATCAGAAGCACAAGTAAAAACTCCACAAGCAAGTCCAAAAGGATATATCAAACAAACTGTTGGTTTAACTGATGTTGAAGTTACTTATTCAAGACCAGGAGCAAGAGGAAGAGCGGTTTTCGGGAATTTAGTTCCGTTTGGGAAACTATGGAGAACTGGAGCTAATGAAAATACGATCATCAACTTCAGTGACGATGTGGTAATTGATGGAAAAACTTTAAAGAAAGGGAAATATGCAATTTATACAGTTCCAAGAATTGAAAGCTGGGACGTTATTTTTTATCTTTCTACAGATAACTGGGGATTACCAGAAAACTGGAGTGATGCTTATGTTGCTTTAAAAACTACTGTAAAAGAAGATGCATTACCAACACCAGTTGAGACATTTACAATTGGAATTAATGGTTTAGATCCAAATTTTGGTTATTTAGAAATGTCTTGGGAAAACTCTCATGTTGCTTTAAAATTTGAAGTTCCAACCGCTAAAACTGCTGTGGCAAGTATTGAAAAAACTTTAGCAGGTCCAACTTGGAATGATTATTATGCAGCATCTCAATATTTATTTCAATCAAATGGAAACATTGAAACTGCAAGAACTTACGTAGACAAAGCTCTTGATATGAGTACAGACAAACCATACTATGTAACGAGACTAAAATCACAGATTCAAGCAAAACAAGGAGATAAAAAAGGAGCAATTGAAACTGCAAAAGCGTCATTGGCATCTGCAGAAGCAGCAAATAATGCCGATTACGTAAAATTGAATAAAGACAGTATCGCTGAGTGGAGCAGATAATAATTTTTGCAAATTATAAATCTCAAATATAAAATTCCAAATTCCAAAGCTTTCGGGTTTTGGAATTTTTTTTATTTGTTTTTTAACCACAAAGCACGCAAAGATTTACACAAAGTTTATTCACAGCTTTACGAACATTTCTTTTCTAGCGAACTTTGTGTGCCAAAAAACCTTGCGAACTTTGCGGTTAACTATAATGATTGCGTTATAAGACCTCATTCTTTTGGAATTTAGTGCCGAAGTTTCGGGATAAAAATTGGTGTTTAAAATTTAATTCAAACTCGGTGGTTCAGGAATTTTAATGGTTTTCTTTATTTTCTTGATCAAAAGATAAAAGGTAATTCCGCCCAGAATAATTAGAAGCGCAATTTGAAGCTGGCCAAGACTATTGTTTTTACTGTACATCGCATTAGCAGCAGCCAGTTTAGCTTTTCCTTCTTCAATTTGAATCTGCGATAATGATTCTAATGTTTTTAGTGCTTTTGCACTAGAATTGGCAATTTCGTTCCAATTTTTATTTTCTACTTGTTTGTTTATTTCTTTGCAAGACTGCAAAAACATATCAAAATGCTTTTTTTCTTTATTGGTCAAAACCGTTTTAGCATACAAATCATCTATGTTATGAATAATGTCTAAAGTGTGATTGATTTCTCTCTTCTTTATAGTGTCGTTTAAATTTAGTTTTTCAGCTTCAGCTTTTATAAAATGAAGTTCTTTAGAATATTGAAAAATATAATGTGCAACAACCAATCGATCTTTATAAATCGCATTGATATTATCATTTACGTTTTTAGAATTTCGAAGCGTATTAAAGTTTCCTAATAAAATGATTAACATCACTATTAATAGAATAAAAGCAGCCTTCATTTTATTGCTGTATTTTTTTAGATCTTTCATAAATGATGTTTTTTTGGAGAAATTAAAAAAGAAGATTTTTTTAATTAATCATTTTGTTTTGAATCAGTTGTATGTTTTTTATTGATGCCAAAGGTGTAATTTTTATAGTTTTATCTCCTTTGACAAAATAAAAATAGTACAAACTGTTATTACCAATTAAAGATACATTTTTAGATTCACCTTCATTAAAATCCAATTGATAACTATATTCTAATTTGTTGTTTTTCAGCTTTTCTTTGCCAAAATAACCACCTGCAAGTCCGTAACCTAAAAAGAATGACAATAAGATTATTGCAAGAGATTTTATAGCAATACCGTTGTAATAGCTTTTAGTTTCTTCTGCAGATAGTTCATCTGTCGATTTTAACTCAAAAGTTTTTTTTATAAATGCTTTGTCTTTATTCTTAGCTAAATATGCAGGCAGATAAAAATGTGCTATAAACATTAGAATAATCGTAGCTAGAATAATTGGATTTGAAGTAAACTCAGCAATTGGACTAATTAACACATCCATAATTGTGGAGTATCTTAAAATATTGATTCCAAATTGATAATAATAAATACTGTCTTTTAGGATTCCCATTAAAATTAGGAAAAGGTAACCGAATGGGAGCAGTTTTTCTAAATCGTCAGAAATTTTCATTTATAGTTCTTTGGTTTATGGTTGTTTTTGGTTAATCTTTTAAGATTATTTGGAAGAACTAAAATAGCACTTTTACTTACAATTTTTTAATATTGAAGTATATTTTTTGAAGCTGTTTCCTGCTGTCCGCTATATCTTTTGTGCCGAACCCCGGCACAAAAGGATGCCACTTCCATCAGGGCTAGGGCAGTAGGATTATTTGTAGGCAGATTTATTAATTTTTACAATCTAAATTTTTTTCCTTCTTTATAATTTATTGGAAAGTTAGGACCTTTAACTCCAAATGGACCAGAGCCATTATAGTTATAATAGTATTCATTCTTGTCATCAGTGTATTTGCCTGAACATAATAAATTAAAAGTTGTGGTTTTTCTACTAGATTTTAAAACACTAATGTCGATCCAAACTGGAATTTTGTTATTTCTATATAATATATCTACAACCTCATTATCAGTTAAATCTAACTTTATTATGTTATTATCTTCAGGAAATATGTCGAATTTATTTGAGCCATCAATGTTACTTGCAACTGTAAGTATTAAATTATACTTAAAATCAGTTACTAATTTATTTTTGACAAACTTTTCAGCAAATTTAAGAGCAACAAAACTAGCTCCATTTAAATGAAATAAAAATTCACGCTTTGTCATAAAAAATAAATTTAAAATTAACTTTCTAATATTTCTGAATCTATTTTCCCTTTAAAAAATAAAAACTGCAATAAGAACGCTAATACAATTGTCAAAATTGCTCCAATAAAGTTAAGCCATAAATAACCTAGTTTTTCCTGACTGTAAATCATAAAATAATAAATTACAAAAATCGTAAGCTGGCTGATAATCGCACTGATAAACATTGGTTTTGCTTGAACTTTTCGTAAATAGAAACCAACTAAGAATATACCTAAAACCGTTCCGTAAAATATAGATCCGATAATATTTACGAGCTGAATTAAATTTTCAAACAAAGTTCCAACGCAGGCAAAAAGTATGGCAACAACTCCCCAGAAAAGTGTAAAAAACTTTGTAGCATTCAAATAATGCTTTTCTGATTTCTCACTGACGTTTCGCTTATAGATATCAATTGCTGTTGTAGAGGCCAAAGCTGTTAGTCCGGAAGCCGTAGACGACATTGCTGCCGAAAGGATAACGGCCAATAACAATCCTATAAGTCCTTTTGGTAAATAATGCAGGATGAAGTGAAAGAACACATAATCCTTGTCGTTGGTTTCAGAATTACTGTCGGCTCTTGAAATAATTTCTTTGGCTTTATCGCGAAGGTCTTTTTCTTTATTAGATAAAGCAACTAATTCTTTGCGCAAAATCGGATTATCATAATCTTGATTCAACTGATCGATATACAATAAGTTGATTACCTTTTTATCTTCAGAAAGTTTTTCTAGTTTTTTTTCTAAAGCCTGATATTCTCCTTTATATGCAGATTTTTCAATAGCAATTTTATTATTCGGATTAAAATTTAATGGTACTGGATTGAATTGAAAAAATACAAAAACCATTACTCCTGTTAGAAGAATAAAAAACTGCATAGGAACTTTTAAAAGTCCGTTCATAATTAATCCCATCTGGCTTTCACGAACTGATTTTCCAGATAAATAACGTCCAACCTGTGATTGGTCTGTTCCAAAATAGGCGAGTGCTAAAAAGAAACCGCCGGTAATACCGCTCCAAAAAGTATATTTTTCTTCGGGATCAAAGGAGAAATTAACAATATTCATTTTGTCATTTGCTCCTGCAATATGAAGCGCACTGTTAAAAGTCATATCGTTTGGAAGGTAATGCAGAATCAGGAAAAAAGTGATAAACATTCCAGACATGATTACAAACATCTGTTGTTTCTGTGTCACGTTTACGGCTTTTGTTCCACCAGAAAAAGTATAGATAATAACCAAAACTCCAATTATAATGTTCATTATGGTTAAATTCCATCCTAAAAGCGCTGACAAAATAATTGCCGGTGCATAAATTGTTAAACCAGTTCCTAAACCTCTTTGAACCAAGAATAAAATAGCTGCAAGAGAACGAGTTTTTACGTCAAATCTTCTTTCTAAAAATTCGTAAGCGGTATAAACTTTAGTTTTATGATATAGAGGAATAAACGTTACACAAATCACAATCATGGCAATTGGCAGACCAAAATAGAATTGCACAAACCCCATTCCATCGTGATACGCTTGTCCAGGAGTAGATAAAAAAGTAATGGCGCTAGCCTGGGTTGCCATAACAGAAAGTCCAACAGTATACCAAGGCGTTTCATTATTTCCTAAAATAAAATCCTCAACATTTTTACTGCCTTTGGTTTTCCACGAACCATATCCAACAATAAATAATAAGGTTACAATAAGTACGATCCAGTCAAATAGCTGCATAGGTTATGAGTATAATTGCATGATTAAGAAAAAAATAGCAATATAAATTGCATTAGCGACCAAAACATAGGTGTAGCTTTTTTTCCATTTTTTTTGTTTTTTCGCTTCCATAATTATTGCTTTATGTCTTGTTTAGGAGCTTCAATTGGCTGTTTTAGAGAAATAATATTCGATAATAATCGATACGCTCCAGAAACACCTTCTGGTAATTCCCTAAAGAAACTCAAACCTGTGTAAATATAATATCCTTTTCCGTACGGAGCTACTAATAAAGCTCCATCTTTAGCAGATTCTCCTTTATCATGCGACGAAATAATAGGAGTAAAGGCAGGATCATATTCATTTGGATAATACAAACCTTGCTCTTGTGTCCAGCCTTCAAAATCTTTTGAGGAAATTTTATTTGGCGTATTCAAAACTGGATGATTTGGAGCTAGAAAAGTAATTTTTGCATTTTCTTCGGTCACACGGTCATTAGATAATTTTAACGGATAAGGCGCGATTTTATCGGTTACCAATTTTCCGTTAGTATTATACTGAACAATCATGTTTTTACCACCTTTAACAAAATTAAAAAGTATATTTTGTTTATTAGCCAAAGCACTTACTGTATTGTAGGCGCGAATTCCTGTAATAACAGTACTAAAGGAATCTAATTTTTCTGGCGTAATTTCTTCTGGTTTTAAAATAGAAACTTTGTATCCCATTTGAGTTAAACTTTCAGGAACCTCGTCGCCTGCTCCCATAATGTAAGCAATTGCATCTCCAGAAGTTTTCAAATCTATTCGAATGCATTTAGATTCTGCTGGTTTTAAAACCATTTGTTTCGTAATATGGCTAAAATCTATAATCGTTTGATCTTTATCAAAACGTTTGTTGTCTACAACTGCAATGCTTTTTGCCACAACTTCTTCTGGGTTAACAGGAGGAGTTACTTCAAAATAAAATATTTGTTCGTTTCCTTTTTTGTCCAAAACGAACGGAATTTCTTTTGGAGAAACATTCCAGCTTTTTGGCAATTCTAATTGTAAATTTCCTTTTACATCGTCTTTTCCTGCGCGGACTTTTACAGGAATCATTTTGCTTTTAGTATCTCTAAAAATCAAAACTTTTTCTAAAATTGAGGTTGTAACTTCTGGTACAATATCAAGAAAATTATACATTTCTCCTTTTACACCGTCATTATATTTGTAAACTACAGTTCGTTCAAACGGAATTTCTACACCGTTTATTTTTACATTAAAAACAACTTTTACATTTCTGATGATGTCTGGAATACCAATATTTTCCTGATTAGAAACTGTGTACATTCCAACTGTTGCTTTTTCTTTTAGCCAATAAGGCTGTGTATACTCAATATTGTTTGGAAGTTGTAATTGAAGATTAATTCTCTGATCGTTATTATTCTTCAAAACACTATTTTGAACTGTAGTTTTATTATCCGGCAATGTTGTTACACTTGCCAATTGCATATCAACACTGCATCTGTTAATAGCTTCAAGGCTCAATCTAATTGTGCTTCCTGGAGTTGCTTCCTGCTCATTTGAAACCGCTTCAAGATATAATCCTGAGCATGATGCAATAATATTTTTTATAGCAGCAGATTTAATAGTTTTCCAATGTGTATCTTCCAAAGCCTCGATCATAGAATAGGTTCTTACTAAATCTGGAATACCTGCAGATGGATTACTAAAATCATATTTCGAAATAATCGAAGTAATTAAGTCACCAACTGGTTTTCCGTTTTTAACTCGATTCCAAGTTGTGTCAATTCCGTCAAATAAATTATCTCTTTCTTTTGGGTTTTCGCCGTTAATAAGTTCTAAATATTCGGTTTCTTCGCCACGAACTCCTGTGCTTCCAAAACCTTGAGATTGGTGGCGGCTTCTGCTTAAAGCTGCAATTTCTTGGTTGGATTTCCCAATTCCAGTATAATAAACCCCAGTTTCTAATTTAGTAAATTTAGATTTATTAGCAGCATCAAATTTTTCCTGACTTCCGTAAAACCACCAAGACGGATTAAAAAATTGTCTTTTAACCTGCCACGGCGTTACATATTGCAATTGTTCTGGGTAAACTTTTGGATCATTGGTTAATTTAAAACTTTCAACACTCAACATTGCTGAGGATGTATGATGACCGTGCGTTGTTCCTGGCGAACGGTGATCGAATCTATTAATAATAATATCCGGCTGAAATTTTCTGATTGTCCAAACCACATCTGCTAAGACTTTGTCTTTGTCCCAAATATCTAGAGTCTCATCTGGATTTTTAGAAAAACCAAAGTCATTTGCACGGGAGAAAAACTGTTCTCCGCCATCAATTTTTCTGGCTTCAATTAGTTCTTGCGTTCTTATAACACCTAATAATTCACGTAATTGTGGTCCAATTAAATTTTGTCCTCCATCACCGCGGGTTAACGATAAGTAACCAGTTCTGGCATTCATCTCATTTGCCAAATACGAAATCATTCGAGTATTTTCGTCATCAGGATGTGCAGCAACATATAATACAGAGCCTAAAAAGTTCAATTTTTTGATTTGATTGTAAATTTCAACAGAATTTGGTTTTTGTGGCTGTTGTGCAAATGAAGTTTGAAAACCTATAAAAAATAAAAGAAAGATTTGGATCTGTATTTTTCGCATGGTAATGAGTTAGTTGTTTTCTGAAATTGTCCCAAAAATACTAATTATTTTATGGAAGATTATTTAAATGAATTGTTAACGCACAATAATTGTACCTTAATTAAAGCAGTTAAAATAAAAAAAGCTGCCAGATTAGTTCTGGCAGCTTTCAAAATATTTAGGTTTTGAAATTTAACTATTGTTTATTTCAACTTGTTTTCTGTGTCTTTGTAAGTTCCTGTAATTGTAACATTACTTCCTTTTGTAACTTTCCCGTAGATTGTAATAGAAGAATCGTTTCCGATGAAATTAATTTTAGCACCGCTGTTTAATCTTAAATCTCCCCAAATTACAACCGAACCTTCAATTTGTAATACTGCATTATTATTTATGATAAGCTCTGTTGACTGTAGATATTTACCTTGAGACAAACTTCCTCTCATATTAAAAGTACCATTGGTATTTAAAGTTAGGTTACTTAAAACAGTTATAGCGCCGCAATGTGTTAAAACTGCACCAGAATTTACAATTGCCGAATTAATAGCTGTTGCACCTTGGTAAGATTTAATTTCATTGGAGTTTAAAATCAAATCTCTTCCTTGATTATAAATTCCGTATGAAGAACAACTGGCAAATGTAGTGTTCGGTTTTTCCATCTTAATGATTTTCAAACCGCCTGTTCCGCTGGCAACGTAAATATAGTTTCCGCTTGATTTTACGTAGTTTGAAGAACCTGCAATTCCTACAGAACCTAATAAACTTAATTGAGTTCCTGATTGATAAACATTAAGGCCTAAAGCACCATTTGCAAGAAATGCATATCCGTCGTTTACAGAAACAGCATTTGTAACATTATCTTCACCAGCAGTAGTAATTCCAATTGTTTGTAACTTAGAACCGCTGTTGATGTCGTAAACGCCAAGACCATTTGGGCCTTCAGAAACTAAAAGTTTTGTTCCGTCAATATCCATTGTTCTTTTAGCACCGCTTATATCTGTAGATGTTGTAAAAGATTTTTGTAATGCTAGAGTAGACTGATTATAGATGTTAACTCCTTTATTTCCGCTCAAAGTCACTACTTTATCAGAAGTTAATGCAATAGAACGTAAATCTGCCATTGCAGTTTTACCAGTAATTGCTTTAGTAGAAGTACTCATTTTAAACAAGCTTCCGTTATCTCCAGTTACAGCAAAATAATTAGAAGAGTTAGCCGCTACATCTGTTGTAACTCTGCTTTCTAAATAATTAGTCGTTACTTTATCAGCAAGTAATCCTGAGCTTAATGGCATATTAAAAACTATTGCAGGATTGTTTGCAAGCAAAGGGTCTTTATCTACATCTTTTGCTGCTCCAATAATTAAGTTTCCATTAGAGTAGGTAAGAGATGTAATATCAGTATTTGGAATTAAAGCTGATGTAACTAATTTTGGTTTATATGGATCTGAAACATCAATTACATCGATCGCTCCAGAATATACATCGCCTCTTGTGATATAAGAAACATAAGCATAGTTTCCGTTCACTGTAACGTGACTTGCTTGTAATGTTTTTCCG
Source organism: Flavobacterium sp. SORGH_AS_0622 (assembly GCF_030818825.1). Taxonomy (NCBI): domain Bacteria; kingdom Pseudomonadati; phylum Bacteroidota; class Flavobacteriia; order Flavobacteriales; family Flavobacteriaceae; genus Flavobacterium; species Flavobacterium sp. SORGH_AS_0622. The sequence continues at coordinate 2,566,814 of NZ_JAUTAX010000001.1, read as the reverse complement.
TTAGCATCAACTGGCGGTTTTACTTCAGCAATTTGAACTAAAGGGAAAGTTGTAATAGTGTTGTCAGCAGATTTTCCTGTTAAAGAACCGTTTTCAATAGAAATTACTCCAGAATTGGTATAATCAAGCCTTTGATTTAAAGCATTTTGATCTGAAGTAATAGTAATGTTATTCAACGATTGGTTATCGTTTTTGTTATCATCATTATTGTCACAGCCTATTAATAGTGACATTGTTAAAAATGAAAGCAAATAAACATTCTTTTTCATAAATTTCTTTTTTGGATTTTTAAAATTCGGTGCAAATATAAGTCAGAATCTCATTAAACAATGGTTAATTTTTTAAAACTAACTGTTTTTCAGTGATTTATATGTAAATTACAAAGATTTAACAAAAGTTCAAAGTTAAATTAGTAAAAAAAAGAGAGTATCATATTATTTGATACTCTCTTGTATTGAAAACTAGTGATTTAGTATTATCTTCTTCCACGTCCGTGATCATGGTCGTCGTGACGATCATCATGTCTGTCATGTTTATCATGATGCTTATCGTGTTTGTCATAATGTTTGTAATCTCTGTGGTCATGACGACGATCATTGTAACCATAAACTGGTCTTGGTTTGTATGGTCTTTGTGGAGCACCGTGATATCCTTTATAATATTTTACTCTATGACGATCAAAATAAGTATAAGGAGTTCTACCATGATAATCGGTTAAAACTACTTTATAACCACCATATAAATCATAGTTTCTATATTGTCTTGGCAGGTAAGTTGTTCTAACCCATCTTCCTCCTCCAAAATATATAAATTGGGCAGCACGAACATCATAGTAAGCTTCAATATCTGGAAGATAGTAATATTCCATTTCGCTATATCCTGCAGGACCCCAAGCTGGAGGATTTCCTATGTTAACGTTTATCGATACTTGGGCTTGCGTGGCATTTGCAACCATTAGAAATAATCCGGCGATTGCTAATTTTATCGTTTTCATTTTGTTTATTTTTTTAAATGTTAATCTTGTTCAAAGATATTCATATACTGTGCCAAAAAAATAAAGCAAATGTATTTTATCGGATAAAAATGCATTTCGACGAGTCGTTTTTAGAAAATTTTTATGCTAAATTATTGATTATAAATTGCTTTACACTTTTTTGAAAATTTAGAAAAAAAATAAAATTATTTATAATCAACAACTCTTGGTTTAGCAAGTTCGAAGCTTTGCAGTCCATAATCTGTAGTTTCAAAAGTATTTGTTTTGAAAACATTATCGCCCTGAAGCGGAATACTTGGATAATATGAAATTGAAAGCTGAAATGAACTAAAAACCAAATAGTCATTACTAACCAACAATCCTAGGGTGAGTTTAGAATATGGTTTGCTTTTAGTAATTGCGACTTCTGGACTTCCTAAAACGGCAATGGAGTAATTAAAAAATGGATTTAAACGAAAACCCCATAATGCATGCGGAGAATAGGTTTGGGTTTGGAGTGATAAAACAGCTTTACTAGTCCCATACAATGCAGTATTAAATCCTGCTAAACCATTTTGTTCATTTATATTAAGTTCATCACCAATCACATTGTCACGGTTTATACCAAAAACAAATTTTGGATTTACGAATTGTCTTAATTTCCAGTTCCCAATACTGTACAACTTTGTAAAATAATTCGATTCAAATAAAAAAGCAGTACGGTAGGTTTTAGATTGATGAAAGAAAGTTCCAGCCTCAAAATTCATACTGAGAAATCCTAATCGATAGTAATTTCCAAATGAAAATTGTGCGCCGACATAAGGCCTCCAAAATGTGTTTTTGTATTGATAGCCAAATGTTACTCCATATATTCTGCCTATAGGAACGTCTTCCGTTTGTCCATTTCTAAAGATATAACTGTCTTTGATAAACTTTCGAGTATTCAATCCGATACCGCTTAGAATCAGTTTCTCACTTGAATAAAAATGATCTGGATCATAAACTTCTGTTGGCGATTCGCTGTAATTGACATTTAGAAATCTAGCAGTTGTAATAAGATTGGTTATTGCATCATGATCGTCTTTAAACATTTTAAAAGCGCGTCCCGCCCAAACATCCTGTGATGTATATTTCATCGGCTGATAGGCATAAGAAAGATCTGGAGCTTGAAGAGTATCTCGTCTGTAATATTCATCAACATAAACTCCGCCCGCCCATTTGGTTAAAGGAGAATAGAAATCACGTTCTACATCAATGCTTTTGATATAGTTATTATCTAAATCCATTTTGTAGTGAAGAATGGTACTGATATAAGTGTTTTTGATATTCGGAACGGTATAGGTTGCTTCATTAGCATTTCGTCCATCATCAAATCGATTCGTAAAACGGTATTCCAGCTGCTGTCCAGAGCCAAAAAAGTCTTTTTCTTTAAAACCAATCGAAACTTGATTGCTCGAAATAGAAAATCTCGGAATTGTACTCCAGGAATCTAAAACTCTAATTGTAACATCTACAGAATCAGATGCTTTTCCTACAGATTGATTGGAGATTCGAACGGCGGTCACATAACGCTGGGAACGAATCAAACGCTCAGATTCTAAAACTTTATAGGTATTATAAGGTGTATTTCGTTTGAATAACAATAAATTATAAATCGCTATTTTTTTTGTTTTTAAATGAAGCTTGTTTCCTGTTCGTTCTCCCCAGTTTTTGGGTACCTGTGTGGTGTCTGCAACAGAATGACCAAACGGATCTAATGTAATAATATTTATATTTCGAATAATTTTGCCTTCATAATTTGTAGAGTCTATTTTTACCAAAAGTTCTTCTTTTTTCTTTGGTTTCCTCGATCTAAAAAATAGTTTATGCATAGTTTGCGTAAACTTATTTCTTTTAGAATAATTTCGGATTTTGTTATAGATTTCAGTACTGTCTTTTTGAGGTTTTGGCTCTTTTTTAGTTTGATCTACTTGTCCATATACACCTTGCAAGCAAAAGCATAACAGAATAAAAAATACTATTTTATTGTTTAAAGACATTCGGTAATTTTACTTCTAATAATTTTATTGTTTATGAATATAGGAATAAATAATAGGTTTAAAAAATAAGTTTTTTAATGCTCAACAGAAGTCCTTCTTATTCTCCATTTAAATTTCCTAGGTACGTGATTGCCCATGAGATATCCCCAAGGTGAAAGTGATTCTATTCTATCAAATATAATTTTTAGAATTGCTAAAAGCGGAATGGCCAAGAACATTCCGGCTATTCCTGCTGCAGCGCCCCCAACAATAATTCCCATAATAGAAACAAACGCATTGATTTCAACTTTAGAATTAATAATTAATGGTACAAGCAGATTATTATCAATAAGTTGAACAATTATATTTACTATCAGAATTCCAAGAATAACAGAAGTATCTGCAGATCCAGTTAATGATGCTAATACGGTAATGATTCCGGCAATTAAAATTCCGATATAAGGAATTAGGTTTAAAATTCCAGTTATAAGTCCTAACAATATAAAATATTTAATGCCAATAATCCACAATCCTAAACTGGTTAATATGGAAACAACAATCATTTCAATAATTAAACTAACAATATAATTGTTTACAGAAACTTTTATCTGCGAAAGAATGTCTTTTAAAACCGGATGATTTTCTTGGCTTATTAATTTAGCTAAAAACAATTTAAAATGCTCTTTATATATTAAAAACAAAAACGTATAAATTACGATAATCGTACTATCCAAAAGAACATCGCTTATAGATATTATAGAAGATACTATTGTAGCCTGGCCGTTTTTAACTGAATCTTTTGTTACTGTATCCAGATATTTTTTTTGTTCTCCAATGCTTACTTGAAAATTTTCTCTAATAAATTTATGAATTTCAATGATAAAAGTATTTGCATTTTTCTTTATGGTATCAAAATCATTCGCCATATAAGTAACTTGATAGGAAATGAAAACCAAAATACCGACAATGAAGGATAGAAAAATTAAGAGACAAACTATTGCGGCTAAATGCCTTGGAAATTTAAATTTTGTATTTAAAAACGTAAAAATGGGAAGCAGTAGAACAGCAAATAAAAATGCCATTAAAACTGGAGTCAGAATATCTTTTCCAGTACAAAAAATAAAAGCAAAACAAATTAAAGTAACAAGTATAAAGCAAAGCTTTGCATAAAAAGGTAAAGTTATGGGCCGAGTCATTATTTGAAGATTTAAGCTGGTTTTATAAAACAAATATTACACTTTATTTGCTCTTTTCTGTTCTAGCTTTTCTTCGCGGCGTTATAGAATTCCCATTAACATTTAATCAAAAAACTCTCTTTCTTCATATTTGGCGGGAATAATAGAGATTCCTTTTTGCAGTAATAAATTGTTTGGGAAAATAATTTTCTCGCCTTCTTTTGTTTTTAAGCTCACATGGAAGGTATTGATGTCTTCAATTTCAGCTTCGATAGGAAAATCTTTATCATGTATTTTTATCGTGTCCCCAATTCTAAAAGGAAAAGAAAAGAATAAAATCATTCCAGAAGTAATATTGCTTAAAATCGACCATTGCGCAAACATAGCAACTCCAATTACAGTTGCAATCGAAGAAATAGTAATGAAAATATCTTGCGTTTCAACGCCCCAAACCACAATTAAACTGGTTGTAACCAATATATTCATTAGAATATTAATGTACTTGATTACTAAATTGGTTCTATGTTCAAATAAATGACTAGTAGAGGCAAAACGTCTTATCAATTTTGCAATAACCATTCGAAGAACAATCAATATAAGAATGAGAATTATGGTGGCTAAGATTTCGCGGCTATACTCTTTAAAAGAAAACATAAATAAATTTTTACACTAATGTACTTAAAAATTCGTAAACTTTTGCTGTTGGAAGCCCCATAACATTGGTGTAAGAGCCTTCAACTTTTGCAACTGCCATAAAACCAAACCATTCCTGAATACCATAAGCGCCAGCTTTGTCGTAAGGTTTATAATTTTCTATGTAGTACAAAATTGCTTCATCAGATAAATCATTGAAAGTAACTTTTGTAATATCATGCAATAGGGTAGAAGAGTCAGCAGTTTTAAAGCATACAGAAGTAATTACTTCATGAGTAGCGTTAGACATTGATTTGATCATTTCAAAAGCTTCTTCGGCGTTTTTTGGTTTTCCCAATGCCTTATTTTGGTGCCAGACAATAGTGTCGCTGGTTACTAAAATTTCATTTTCTTGTAACTCGCCTTCAAAAGCTTTGGCTTTTAGTTCTGCCAGATAATCAGTTATTTCTACAGCTTTTAATTCTGGCGGATAAATCTCTTCAATATCTTTTAATCGAATTTCAAAATCAAGATCTAAATCCTTAAAAAACTGCTGTCTTCTTGGCGAACCAGAAGCTAAAATGATTTTATATTTTTGTAGTTTTTCTTTAAGCATTGTATTTGATATTTAAGGCGATAACCAAGATTGATAAAATTCCGAAGAATAAAACAAGTTTTAAAATAGTACTTAAATGATGAAAATCTTTTTGAGATTTTGCAGTAAATATTTTGACTATGAAATATAATAATGGGGCTAAAACTGTAACAAACGAATAAAGAACAGCGATATAAAGCTTGTTCTCCATAAAATAAATATTGCTGTAAAGCGCAGATAATATAAAAGCAATAACGGCAAAGCCTAAAGCAATTTTGGCAGCTCTATTAATTCCAATAGCGATGGGTAATGTATTCATTCCTTGATTGTAATCTCCATTTACATCTTCAATATCTTTAACTATTTCACGAATAAAATTAATCATAAAAGCAAATAAGGCATAATCTATTAGAATTGAAAAAAGACTTGCCATCTGCGCTTGATTTTCAGCAGTTGTTGCTGGAAAAAGATCAAAAACTCCAATAATTAAAACGCTCACAGCAAGAAGCAATGCAACAACAAAATTGCCCAAAATCATAATTTGCTTTAAAGTTGTAGCATAAAAATATAGTAAAGAAGCAATTAAGATAAAAAGCGAGGCAAAAGTAGGCCTTAGAATAATATTCGACAGAATAAAACCAATGGCAACTCCAGAAATATTCAAACCAATATAAATATTATAAGCCGCCGTTTCTGTTATTCCTTTACCAACAACAACGTCGTTAGGTTTATTAATACTGTCGGTTGCAACATCATAAATATTATTAATGACATAACCCGCTGCGGCCAGCAAAACGGTACTCAAAACCAGTAATCCGTATTGCCAGTCTGACAATGCTAACGGAATATCCTGCTGTTTTAAAAATGCATAACGAAAAAGAAGCTGCATAAAAGCAAGCATTAATAAGTTTTTATAACGAATAAGTTTTAGGTATTTCATTTTTGAGGTTCTGGGTGGCTAAGTTGCTAAGGTTCTAAGATTTTTATGTTTATGGCTTGTAAAAATATAAATGTTACGTTCATTAACAATTTATAATTGATAATTCACAATTAATTAATCGTGTTTTCCATCAAAATACTCCATCCATTTCCCTTGCACCTTCATAACTTGTTCGATGACGTCTCTTGCAGCGCCTCTTCCGCCTTTTACATGTGAAATGTAACGACAGATATTTTTAATTTCTGGACTTGCATCTTGTGGGCAGGCTGGAAGTCCAACTAATTTCATTACATGAAAATCAGGAATATCATCTCCCATATACAACACATTTTCAGGCTTAATATTATAAGTTTCGGTGTACTCTTTAAAAGTTTTTACTTTATTTGGAGTTCCTAAATGAATGTCAGTAACACCCAGATTATGAAGACGAATGCGGACACCTTCATTGCTTCCGCCAGAAATAACGCATACTTTGAAACCGCTTTCGATCGCTGCTTTTAAAGCATAACCATCACGAATATTCATTGTTCTTAACATTTCGCCTTCATTGGTTACAAAAACAGAACTGTCTGTAAGTACACCGTCTACATCAAAAACAAACGTTGTGATGTCATTCATTATTTCTTTATAACTTTTTGCCATTATCTTGTATAGATTGTGTTAGGATTTTATAGATATTTTTTTTGTTTTCATTTTGTAAAAAAACCAAATGTGCATTGATTGTTTTGGAATCTTCACGTTTTGCAGGACCTGTCTGCGCCTCAGTTGGATCAAGCGTGTTAATTTTATCCGCCGTCTCTTGAATTAAAGGTCTTAGTATTGAAAAAGGAACTTGATTTTCTTCACAAATTTCTTGTCCAATTTGATAAAGATGATTGGTAAAATTATTCACAAAAACTGCAGCGACATGAAGTGCTTTTCGCTGCTCTGAATTGATAGAATAAACAGCAGTAGAAACACTTTTAGCTACAGATTCTAAAAGTTTAAAATCAGCAGTATTTTCAGCCTCTAAACAAAAAGGAATTATAGAAAAATCTATATTTTTATTTTTAGAAAAAGTCTGGAGCGGATAAAAAACACCCCTGCGATTTTTTTCATCTAAAACATCTATTGGTGATGTTCCAGAAGTATGCACTACAAACTGATTATTAAAAGGAAGTTGTTCTGAAACTTCGGTAATTGCATTGTCTGAAACTGCAATTATATGGAGATCAGCTGTCTGTAATTCACTGTAGTCAGAAATAATCTTTTCATAATCAACCAAATGAGCCACAGCTTCCTTGTTTCTTGAAAAAATCTGTTTAATTTCTACAGTTTTGCTTACATCAAAAGCTTTTATTAAATGCTGTGCGACGTTGCCGGAACCGATTATTGTTATTTGAATCATAAAAGCAAAATTAGTATTATTTTTTATAAAGATAATTTGTAACGAAAACTTTTGCGACAGATTGCAGGGTACTAATATGATTTTTATTTTCAGACATTATTCTAATTGCCAAGATTAAAGTATGATAATCTATTTTAATTTATAAGAAAACAATCAAGACAGCTATATTGTAGATGTTTGTTTTTGTAAAAATAAGTTTACTTTTTTGAGAATTTGATCAAATTTCTTGCTATATATTTGGTTTTTATTAACAAATATCACATGCCTAAAATCAACATTTTTAAGTACTTTTGTGCCACTTTTATACAATGTAATTCCTTAAAAATGGATAAAAAAATATTCTCTTTTTTGTTTTCTACACGATTAATGGCCGTTCTTTTTTTAACATTCGCAATTGCAATGGGTGTTGGAACTTTTATCGAAAGTAAATACAATACCGATACAGCCAGAATACTTATTTACAATACTTGGTGGTTTGAGGCGATAATGCTTGTTTTTGTGATCAATTTCTTCGGAAACATTAAACGCTATCAACTGCTTAAAAAAGAAAAGTGGGCAACCTTCTTACTGCATATTTCTTTTATTTTCATCATTTTAGGAGCTTTTATTACTCGTTACATTAGTTATGAAGGAATGATGCCTATTCGCGAAGGCGCTGCAGAAAATCAAATTTACTCCGATAAAACTTTCTTAACCATTTTTGTGGATGGTGAATATAAAGGGGAGATGAAAAGAAGGGTTTTTGAAAAAAATCTTTTATTATCTCCTGTTACTAATAATGATTTCAGTGTTTCTGGAAAATTTGATGAAACACCGTTTGAAGTTACATACTCTAATTATATAATGGGAGCGAAGGAAGTGGTTAAACCAGATCCAAACGGAACTTTATATCTTAAATTAGTAGAAGCTGGTGCCGGCGGACGTGAAGAACATTATCTTAAAGAAGGTGAGGTTCAAAATATTCACAATGTTTTATTTGCTTTAAATAAACCAACTGATGGAGCAATTAACATTAATACAACTGGTAAAGAATACACTATTCAGACTCCTTTTGAAGGGGAGTTTATGCGAATGGCAGATCAGTTTAAAGGAAAAGTCACTAAAAATAATGTACAGCCTTTAATGATGCGTTCGTTGTATAGCATTGGAGATATTAGAATTGTATTTCCAGATCCGCCAATGAAGGGAAAAGTGGAATATGAATCAAATAATGATTTTAAAGCTAAATCTCATACAGATGCTTTGGTCGTAAAAGTTAAAGCTGAAGGACAAGAAAAAGAAGTAATGCTGATGGGGTCTAAAGGCCAGATTGGAGAGGCTAAAACGGTTAAAATTGGCAATATTGAATATTCTTTATTTTATGGAAGTAAAGCATACATTTTACCTTTTAAAATAAAATTGAACGATTTTATAGCAGAAAAATATCCTGGTACCGAAAAAAGTTATTCTTCATATAAAAGTAAAGTTACTGTCCAGGATTCTACAGAAACTTTTGATTATGATATTTTTATGAATCACGTTTTAGATCATAAAGGATATCGTTTCTTCCAGTCTTCATTTGATCCAGATGAAAAAGGAACTGTTTTATCTGTAAACCATGATTTTTGGGGAACTAATATTACTTATTTGGGTTATTTTTTACTTTATATAGGACTTATGGCAATTATGTTTACAAAACATTCTCGTTTTGGTGATTTGAAACGTAAACTAGAAGCGGTTAAAAAGAAAAAAGAAAAGCTAATTACTATTTTAGTTTTAATGATAAGCTTAAGTGGTTTTGCACAGCAGACTCCACATGTTCATTCTCATGATCACGATCACGCGCATACCGCAGATCCTAATGATCATGCTAATCATGTTACAGCGCCGCCAAGTCAAAAACAATTAGATTCATTATTGACTATTTATAAAGCACCAGAATCGCACGCAGCAAAATTTGGACGATTGATTATCCAAGATGCCGGCGGAAGAATGAAACCTATTAATACGTTTTCGTCTGAGTTACTTCGAAAAGTAAGCCATAAGGATACTTACAATGGAATGAATTCTGATCAGGTTTTCTTATCGATGACACAATATGCTCAGGTTTGGATTCAGATTCCTTTGATTTATATTAAATCTGGAAATGATAGTATTCGTAAAATTATCGGAATTGATTCGAAAGATCAATATGCTCCGTTTGTGAAATTCTTCGATGAGCAGGGAAATTATAAATTATCTCCTTATTTAGATGAGGCTTACAAAGCAGCAAATCCAAATAATTTTGAGAAAGATTTTGTTGAAACAGATAAAAAAGTAAACTTAATGGAATCTGCTTTAAGCGGAAGCATTTTGAGAATATTTCCGGTTCCAAACGATCCAAATCATAAATGGGTTTCTTATTTAGAGCGCAATAATAATGGATTTAAAGGAATGGATTCAACCTACGTTAACCAAATTCTGCCTTTATATTTTAGTGCCCTAAACAACGGTTCAATTGCTAAAAACTTTGACACAGCAGACAATTTAGTTGAAAGCATTAATGGTTTTCAAAAGAAATTTGGTAGCAAAGTACGACCAAGTGAAGACAAAATCGATGCTGAGATAGCTTATAATAAATACGACGTTTTTCAAAAATTACCGTATTGGTATATTACAGTAGCAAGCTTTATGTTCATTTTTATTATCGTGAACATTTTCTTTGAGAAAAAATGGCTTCGTATTACAATAGATGGTTTCCATATTTTAGTCGGATTGTTATTTGCAATTCATACATTAGGATTAATTGCACGCTGGTATATTTCTGGTCACGCGCCTTGGAGTAATGCTTACGAATCAATCGTTTATGTAGCTTGGTCCACAATGTTCTTCGGATTGGCTTTTGATAGAAAATCAAAATTAACAGTAGCATCATCTGCCTTTGTTACTGCTATGATTTTAATGGCAGCTTACATGAACTGGATTGACCCTGAAATTGCAAACTTACAACCGGTTCTTAACTCGTATTGGTTAATGATTCACGTGGCAGTTATTGTAGGTAGTTATGGTCCAACTGCATTAGGATTTATTTTAGGCTTTGTTGCATTGCTGTTGATTTTCTTTACAACTGAGAAAAATAAAGCCAAAATGGAACTTAATTTAAAAGAGATTACATATATCAACGAAATGGCTTTAACTATTGGTTTGATCATGCTTACTATTGGAAACTTCTTAGGCGGACAATGGGCAAACGAAAGCTGGGGACGTTACTGGGGATGGGATCCAAAAGAAACTTGGGCTTTAATCTCAATTATGATTTATGCATTTGTAATTCACGCTCGTTTTGTTCCTGCTTTAAGAGGAAAATGGTTCTTCAACTTAATGAGTATGTTTGCATTTGTTTCAATTCTGTTTACTTATTATGGAGTAAATTTCCATTTGGTTGGTTTGCATTCTTACGCAAGCGGAGAAGCGCATTCATTAAATTGGGTTTATTACACTTTGATTTCCATTAGTGTTATTGGAGCTGTTACCTATCCAAAATATAGAAAGTACTATAAAAGTAAAAAAGTAAAGAAATAAATAATTCAAAGGAATTATTAATTCAAAAAAGGTTCAACATTATGTTGAACCTTTTTGTTTTTTAAAAGTTGCCTGTAATTAAAAGTATTACTGCAAAAACAATTGTAAAGCAGATTAAAAATATGATATGACTATGTATCGATAAAAAGAATGCTCGTGTTTTTGATATTTTATTGAAAAATTGAATGTTGGTCCAAAATATTAATATAATACCTATTAGATAGGTTATAAAAGAAAACTGCTGTAAATGATGCGTACTGTTGAAATAAAATAATATTGGAAATGTCAAAATCTGGACAAAAAGCCGCTGTGAAGCTTTAAAAGTATTGAGAACAAAAAATTCAAAAAAGTTATATCCCTGATTTCTAAAAACAATATAAGTACCAATTGTATATAACGGTATTGTAGCAATTGTCACCCAAGAGAAATGTGTTGTAATCCATTCATTTAGATTTTCATAATCTAATGCATCATTTGAATCATTTGCTAAATAATGAATATTAAAATAATGGAATAAAAAACCATAAAAAGTTGCTAACAGAACAACCAAAGATAAAGGTTTGAAATGTCTTACACGTTTTCCTTCAATAAATTCGCGAACAGTATCTCCAGGCCTTGTAAATAGTTCCTTTAAAGAAAAGAGAATTCCCTGATCAAAATGGAATAAGCCATGCTGTATGTCGTGCCATAAAAAATGACCGTTAATTTTGTGTGTTTCTGTGCTTTGGCCGCAATTATTGCAGTAATTACCAGTATAAACTTGCTGACAGTTTTTACAAGTTATTTTCATCATAACTAATCTTTATAATTTAATTTAAATCCATTTGGGTACATAATCGCTAATAAAACACAAATTAATAAAAAATTATATTCTATACCATTTCTTCCACCGCCAACGACAAACCATCCATCCTGAAAATGAACCAGAATAATTCCCATAAGCAAAATAAAAATAGTTATGAATCCTGCAGGTTTTACATATTTGTTTAAAAGCAGTAATATAGCCGCTGCAATATGCGACAATTTAATTGACCAAGCCAGAAAAACACCAAAAGGAGCAAAGCCAATTTGATTTAAAAATAAATTTCCGAAATCATTTATTCCGTTATTAAACATTCCGAAAACAGAATGAGTTAATAAAATGATTGCAGTTGCAATTCTTAAAAGTAAAGTTCCACTCATAAATCTTTTGATAGAGTTTATTTTGTAAAAATAAAAAAGCGCATATTAAAAGTAATTAATATACGCTTTGCATTTATAAATATTTAAGTTTTTAAACTTTTCCTAAAGTATACAATTGTTCCATTGTTGGAGTTAAACTTCCTCCTGCAGGTTCCAGCGTGATACCGAACGCTTCTGCCGAATCGGTCTGGCTTACAGCAAAGATTTTTTGTCTATTTCCTTCGAAATTATCCAGTAAACCAATACTTGTAGGCGTAAGAACTGGACTTAATTTTAAAGACCAAACTTGATAAACCATTCCTTTTGGAGGCGTTGGCAGACCAGCGGCATCAATATAAGTTGTTTTAGTTTGTTTATTCCAATACACTTTTGCAAAAGATGCAGGAGAAACAGCCTGACCGCCAAGAGTTACACCAGTATTTTTGATATCTCTAACAATACTCAGGTTTTTCTCTGTTTGTTTATTTTGCTGATCTAAATAAGCATACTCTCTTTGGATTTTATTTTTTTCATTTCCAACATTTGAAATTGCTTCCTTAGTTTTTGTTAATTCTAAAGTTTGATAGCCTAAACCAAGCAATAATAATACTGCCGCGGCCCAGCCCACATATTGAGACCAGTTTGAAGCTGGTTTCATATCGACTACTTTGCCATGTTTAAGTTCCAGACGGGCTTTTATTTTCTCAAAATTCTCCACAGAATGGAAAGGAGAGAAGCTCGAAGATAAAGCAATTATAGCCTTTTCGATCGAAATAATTTCCTGATCAACTTCAGGATTGTTTTTTGCCAGTTCAGCTATTTCTAGGTTTTCTTTTTCGCTTAGTAAGCCATATACATATAACTCTAGAATTCCTGATTCTATATATTCTTGTGCTTCCATTATATTTTTAAATAATTACGTAAATCGTTAATACAGTTTCTGTTTTGTGTCTTGATCGTGCCCAGTGGAATGGCTAATTCTTCCGAAGCTTCTTGCTGGGTATATCCTTTAAAGAATAACAAATTGATGATTTCAATACATTTTGGTTTAAGTTTCTTTACGAATTCCTGAATTCCAATTGCATCAAGTTTATTAGCTAATTTATTACTGTCATCTAACAGATTTACGAAATTATCAGAGGAAAGGTTTTTTTGGCTGTTATTAAAGTTTTTAGAACGAAGTTTATCAATCGAAGTGTTTCGAGCGATATTAAGAATCCAAGTGTAAAATCGTCCTTTACTTTCATTATAAGAATCGATGTTTTTCCAGATTTTTACAAAGACGTCTTGTAAAACATCTTCTGCTTCTTCTCGATTTTTGATTAAGACATGAATGACAGAAAATAAGCTTTTAGAATACATATCATATAAATGTGTAAAAGCTTTTTCGTCCTTTTTGTAAATTAAAACTAACAATTCTTCTTGACTCATAGATTTGGATTTTAAGTTTAAACATAAAAAGTTAGACAGCTGGTGGTAACCAGTTATAAAGATAATTTATTTTTTTCGGATTTTTTTTTATTTTTTTTGTAGTCTAAACCCTAGGAAAATAAAGGGGTTTAAAAAAAAATATGATTTTTTTTACTTTTTTTTAAAACCAAAAACAATCCAATTTCGTAAATAAATTTAGAAGTAGGAAAAAGAATATATTAAAAATGAAAAGCGATTCTAAAAACTGATATTATGAATAAGAGAAATGCAATTAAAATATTAATCGTAGGATTGACAACTGTTTTAGCATTGACTGTTTTTAATAAAGTTGATTTTAGAAAAGAGATGTTGATTAAAAGCTCTAAATGAGAAACGTTATGAATTTGTTCTTTAAATTTTGAAAAGTTGAAAACTAAATATAGTATAGTTGATGCACTCGGACTTCCAAACCGAAGATTTTTTTAATTGTTAGAGTGAATTACACCATTTAAAAGTTACATCAATACAAGCCATTTGAAAATATTTTGAAAAGTTCGTTTTGACATTGGGGGTTAAGAAGATTTTCACTATAACCGAGTCATCAACTATAATTCGATAACATATAGATTATTTTATTTATAAAAAGATTGCATAATAATTAATTCATGGTTTGATTTGTTTGTATGGGGGGAAGCCTAACGTCTGATTAACGTTAGGCTTCATTTTTTTATTTAACTTTTGATTAATAAAATTTAAAGAAAGAAAAGAGTTTTAGTAAAGCGGATTTTAGCTAATTTTATAAAAAATTATACGATGAAAAATATAGCAATTTTAGTTTGCAGTGCATTATTTATGATAGCATCGCAAGTTCAGGCTCAAACGAGCCATAAACCTAAAACAGAAATTATGGCAAAAGAGAACATTTATCAATTTAAAGTTGAAGATTTATCAGGAGATACTTTTGACTTTGCATCTTTAAAAGGTAAAAAAATCATGATTGTCAATACAGCATCAAAATGCGGTTTGACTCCTCAATACAAAGATTTAGAGGCAATTTACAAAGAATATAAAGACAAAGGTTTTGTAATTGTAGGTTTTCCAGCAAATAACTTCGCTTCGCAGGAACCTGGAACAGCGAAGGAAATTGAATCTTTCTGCCAGCAGAATTATGGCGTAACTTTCCCGATGATGAACAAAATTTCAGTAAAAGGAAATGATATGGCTGATATTTACAAATTCCTGACTCAGAAATCTAAAAATGGCTTACAAGATTCTGAAGTAGAGTGGAATTTCCAAAAATACTTAATTAATGAAAAAGGAGAATTGGTAAAAGTAATTAAACCAAGAACTTTACCAACAGATCCAGAAGTTATTAATTGGATAAAAAGTTAATAAGTAAAGTAATGAAAAAAAAATCCGTAAATCTGAAATTTTGAGATTTACGGATTTTTTTTTGTTTGTCAGACTGAGCAAAGTCGAAGTCCTGTTTTGCTGAATCACTTTGCTTAACTTCGACTTTGCTCAGTCTGACAAAAATATAGTTATTTTAAAATCAACTGCATGAAAACCAAATCGAGCCAATGATCAAACTTGTAGCCCACTTCGCGAATTGTACCCGTTGCTACGAAACCAAATCTTTCGTGAAAAGCGATACTACCTGCATTGTCAGCATCAATTGCGCCAATCATTACGTGATAACCTTGTTCTTTTGCCAAGCGAATTAATTCTGCCAACAGTTTAGATCCAATTCCTTTTCCAATTACATGATCGACTACATAAACAGAATGTTCAACCGTAAATTGATATCCGATTTTTTCGCGAAACTGTCCGTAACTTCCAAAACCAACGACCTCGCCATCTAGATCGGCTACAACAACCGGTAGATTTTTGGCTGTTTTATCTTCAAACCACTTTTTTTGAACTTCTAGAGTTTGAATTTCATAGCTGTAATTAGCCGTTGTATGTAAAATCGAATGATTTACGATTTCTAAAATCTTTTGTAAATCATTTGATGTTGCTGGTCTTAAAACAATATTCATATTTAATTTTTGCGATTATTTTGCGTTTAATTCTGCTAGTAAAACATCTACATCTTTAGAATTCCAGCCCATTTCTTTTGCAATGGCTTTGGCTTCTTTAGCATATTCTAAAGCCTTTTTTTTATCTTTTATTTTATTATAAAGTCTGGCTTCTAATAAATTACCATCGTACGAATCATTTAATTCTAAAGAATGATTTACCCAGAAAATGGCTTTTTTCAAACTTTCAGTATCGTTAATATGCTTTAAATAAGTATTTCCAATATCTTTTAAAAAACTAGCATCATTCCAGGCCAATTTTTGTGTGTCTTCAAGAGTAACTTTTTTATAGAAATCCCATTTTTCTGTTCTTTCAGCTAAAGATAAATCATATTTAAAAACCAAAGAATCTGTTTTTTGAAGACGGATAGATTTAGCAACTTCTCTTTGTTTATAATAGTTTACAGTGTCTAAATTGTCAACCAGTGGGCGAAGCAATTCGTTTACAATACTTTCAATTTTACGGTCAACTCTATTTTGAGAAGCTACAGCAGCAAATTCTTTTTGATGTTTTAAAACGTATTGAAATTCTCTCGATTTAATATCTGTTACGCCGTTTGCAATAACTCTCCAATTCAATTCACTAATTAATTGCGCATCAGATTGTGTATTTAGATACATATGTGTTGCTGGAGATAATTCTGTTCTGTCTTTTCCTTTTTTTAAAGTATTTAAATAAGTAAAATATTTATCTGAATTACTCGGATCTGCCAGAAATTCCTTTTCTAAATAAGGCAATTGCATTTTCGGATTTAAAGCGTAATGCAGTTCATTTAAAAATTCAGCTTTTTTCATTTCGCCTTTTAAAGCATAAATCAATGTTTCATTAGCATCCAAAAATAAAAAAGTAGGAAGTGATTTTGTGTTGAATTTATTTTTTAGCGCAATCCCTTCTTCTTTTTCGATGTTTTTATAGGTACAGACAAAGTTTTTATTCAAAAAGTCCATGACAGTTGGATCACTTAAAACGTCACTTTTCATTAAATTACAATGGGGACACCAGTCAGCATACAACATTACAAAAAGAGGTTTTCCTTCTTTTTTAGCATTTTCCAGCGCTGTTTGATAAGGTGTATCAACAGGAACAAATTTATTTTGAGAAATTACAGTTTGAAAAGTTACAGCTAAAAAAAGTACATACAGAAAACGCATAGTAGGTCTGGCTTTTATTTATAATTCGATTTTACAAATATATTTCCTTTTTCGAGAAAGAGACTTAATATATTCCTAATTATAATTTAAATCAAGTGCGAAGTTTGTAACTTTGTAAGCAAGATTAAGAAAGTCAAATCAAAGATTTTCTTTAAAAAAAGTAATACGCGATCAGAATGATTTACCCCAAAATAGCGCTTGCACAAAGCATTATCGAAATTTTATCTGCCAAAGGCATCATTAATATTATTATTTCTCCAGGATCTAGAAATGCGCCATTAACCATTGGATTTGCTCAAAACCCTAATTTTAAATGTTATAGTATTGCAGACGAGCGCTGTGCTGCTTTTTTTGCTTTAGGAATTGCACAGCAAACCAAACAGCCTACAGCAGTGGTTTGTACATCTGGATCGGCCTTATTAAACTATTATCCGGCTTTTGCAGAAGCATTTTACAGCCAGATTCCGTTAATCGTAATTTCTGCAGATCGTCCGCAGAATAAAATTGATATTGGCGACGGACAAACTATTCGTCAGGAAAATGTCTTTCTAAATCATTCTGTTTATAATGCAAATTTGACCGAAGATGCGTCAGAAGAAAATGATTTAAAAATCAATCTTGCAGTAGAAACGGCAATTCAGCAAAAAGGGCCAGTGCACATCAATGCGCCTTTTGAAGAGCCTTTATATGAAACTACTGAAGAACTTTTAGTGCAGCCAAAAATTACAAATCTGCAGTCTGACATTGCTCCAAAAACTATAGAAAATAGTGATGAATTTGTTTCTGTTTGGAATAATGCGAAACGAAAATTAATCTTAGTCGGAGTAAATGAAGCGAATGTTATTGATCAAGAAATAATAGAAAACTTAGCTTCAGATCCTTCAATCGTTGTACTTACAGAAACGACTTCGAATCTTCATCATCCAAGTTTTATTAATAGCATTGATACTTTAATTACACCTTTTGATGATTCTGATTTTAAAGAATTTAATCCAGAAGTTTTAGTGACTTTTGGCGGAATGGTTGTTTCCAAAAGAATCAAAGGTTTTTTAAGAAAATACAAACCCGAGCATCACTGGCACATTGATACG
This sequence comes from Flavobacterium sp. SORGH_AS_0622, assembly GCF_030818825.1. Lineage (NCBI taxonomy): Bacteria > Pseudomonadati > Bacteroidota > Flavobacteriia > Flavobacteriales > Flavobacteriaceae > Flavobacterium > Flavobacterium sp. SORGH_AS_0622. The sequence goes on along the minus strand of NZ_JAUTAX010000001.1, from coordinate 2,548,661 downwards.
CTGCGTGCTTACGATACATTTGGAGCATTGACCAAACATTTTGAAATGCAGCCAAATGATTTTTTTAAAGACTTACTCTCAAAAACATCTTTTGTAGAAAGTGATTACTTTAAGGATATCCAAGATGTTTATAAAACCCGAGTAATTAAAAGACAAGAATATCTTAATCAAATTGGTTTTTCAGATTTTAAAGTTTTCGAGAAAGTTATTGAAACGCTTCCTAAAAATAGTATCCTTCAAATTAGTAATAGTTCGGCAATTCGTTACGCTCAATTAATTGATATTGATGAATCTATAGAAGTCTTCTGCAATCGAGGAACCAGTGGAATTGACGGAAGTACGTCAACTGCAGTTGGAGCAGCTGTTGGGAATAATAAACCAACAGTTTTTATTACAGGTGATATTAGTTTCTTATACGACAGCAATGCGTTGTGGAATTCTTATATTCCGAAAAATTTCAAGATAATATTGGTAAACAATGGAGGAGGAGGAATTTTCAGAATTCTGCCTGGACACGAGGAAAAACCTGTTTTTAATACCTATTTTGAAACTTCTCATGGCTTAACAGCAGAACATTTAGCTAAAATGTATAACTGCAACTATTTTAAAGCGAATGATTTAGAATCATTAAATAGCAGTTTAGAAATACTCTACAATGCAAATGATGCGCCTGGAATTCTCGAGATTTTTACGCCGACAACAGAAAATGATATTATTTTAAAACAATATTTTAAAAAGCTTATCTAATAAATTTGTAAGTTAATATTTGTTAAAAATTAGTTTTTTTTCATTATAATATTTAGTTTTGGTTTTAGAAATAATAACCAATATAAAATATTATGAGCAAGAGAGAAGAACTAATTGTGAAGTATGCTTCAGATTTAAAAGACAAATGCGGAGTTACTCCAAACATGGATTTACTAACAAAAGTAACTATTGGCTGCGGACCATCTATTTATAATGATGATGCATCTACAGTAGCAGGAAGCCAGCAATCTGAATTGGATACCGTAAAAAACAACTTTTTAATTAAAAAATTAGGGTTAAAAGACGGACCAGAATTAATGGAAGCAATTCATGCTGTATTAGAAAAATATGGTAAGTCTAACAAACACAAATACAGAGTGGTTGTTTATTATCTATTAACGGTACACTTTAAAAAAGAAAGTGTTTATAAATAGTCTTCTGGAGATAAAATAAAGCGTCATAATTATGGCGCTTTTTCTTTTTAATATTAATCCAAAACATTTTTCGATTTACCATTTTCAAACTTCGTACCTTTGCAGCTCATAAACTTAGTTGCAAATCAACTTAGAACGTTAAAAAAATGCTTGAAATAGGAAAATACAATACACTAACTATATTACGTGATACCAAAGTTGGGTTGTTTTTAGGAGATCCTGAAAATGATCCAGAAGGAATTCACGACGTTTTACTTCCAAATAAATATGTTCCCAAAGAATTTGAAATTGGGGAAGAATTAATCGTTTTCGTTTATTTAGATCACGAACAGCGACCTGTCGCAACAACTCTAGTTCCTTATATTTTGTTGAATGAATTTGCACTTTTAAGAGTGAATTATATCAATAATGTCGGTGCTTTTATGGATTGGGGAATGGAGAAAGATATTCTTGTTCCGTTTAAAGAACAAGCCCGTCCAATGGAAAAAGGAAAACGTTATTTGGTTTATTTATACATGGACAAACAAACCAATCGTTTGGTTGCGTCTAGTAAAACCAATCAATTCTTGAATAATGACCAATTAACGGTTGAAAAAGGAGAAGAAGTTGACTTAATCGTTTCTCATATTACCGATATGGGAATTAATGTAATAATTAACGAACAACACAAAGGTCTTTTGTATAAAGATGAAGTATACGACGACTCGATAAGAACCGGCGATAGAATGCGTGGTTATATTAAAAATATTCGTCCTGATAATAAAATCGATGTGGCGCTCCAAGTGCAAGGAGTTGAGAGTATTGAACCAAATGCAGAGAAGGTTTTAAGCGAATTAAGAGCCAGCAGAGGTTTCCTACGTTTAAATGATAATTCTCATCCAGAAGATATCAAAACGGTTTTGAAAATGAGTAAAAAATCATTCAAAAAAGCCATTGGCTCTTTGTACAAAGAGAAATTAATCGAAATTAAAGAAGACGGGATTTATCTAATAAATTAAAAGTTTATTTAAAAAAAACAATATTCTAAAAATCCAAATTCCAATCTATCTATTAGTTGGAATTTGGATTTTTTTAATTTTTGAAATTTACGAAAGTAAAGTTATTATAACACGAAAGGCTGCTCATTACAAGCAGCCTTTCGCTTTTTATTCTAGTTTTAAAAAAAATTGTAATTAAAAAAAAACAGAAATAAAATAATTCGAATCCATCTCAGAATAATAGCTTTACGTATTTTAGAAATTACCCCATTGATGGTATGTCTTTTAAACAATCAATGCACATATCTTAAAAGCAAAAAAAGAATTTCACGGCTTGATCCATTGGTTTATAAATAACTTTTAGAAAGTGTGAATTAGTACTTTTTTCTTCTTTTTCGTTATCATTCATATACTAATTATAGATACAATTCTAACATTTAACCTTAGGTGTTACTTTTTTCTTTTTGAAGTTTCGACAAACACATAAATCATTTGCTCATTAATTTGAGGTCTGTTAATAAAAACCGTAAAAAAATGAGCGACAAATTTTTTAAATTTTCTCAAAAAAATCATTTTTTAGGTTAATAAATCAGTGAAAGAAAATCAATCTGAAATCAATGAAAGAAAATGTATCTCATTGATTTCTAGGGTGTAAAATTAATTATTATTTTTCTAAACTAATGTTAAAAAATGTTATTTTTTGGAACCTTAAGACAATTGTTAACATTAAGAGTAATTTTCATTACAGACTTAAACAGAATTGAGTAGGTAAAAATGTAAAAATGCCTTATTTTTACCCTATAATTGTTTAAATAAAATAAATCAAAATGGATTGGATTACAGCCAGAGAATTTGAAGATATAACCTATAAAAAATGTAATGGAGTAGCGAGAATTGCTTTTAACAGACCAAATGTTAGAAATGCATTCCGTCCAAAAACTACTTCAGAATTATACCAGGCTTTTTATGATGCACAAGAAGACACTTCGATTGGAGTAGTTTTACTTTCTGCTGAAGGACCATCGACAAAAGACGGAGTTTATTCTTTCTGCAGCGGAGGTGACCAAAACGCGCGCGGACACCAAGGATATGTTGGCGAAGACGGTCAGCATCGTTTAAATATTCTTGAAGTACAGCGTTTAATTCGTTTTATGCCAAAAGTTGTTATAGCAGTTGTTCCAGGCTGGGCTGTAGGCGGCGGGCATAGTTTGCACGTAGTATGCGACATGACTCTTGCGAGTAAAGAGCATGCGATTTTTAAACAAACAGACGCAGACGTAACAAGCTTTGACGGTGGTTACGGATCAGCATATTTGGCTAAAATGGTCGGTCAGAAAAAAGCTCGTGAAATTTTCTTTTTAGGTAGAAATTATTCTGCTCAGGAAGCTTTTGAAATGGGAATGGTTAATGCCGTAATTCCGCATGACGAACTTGAAGCTACTGCATACGAATGGGCTCAGGAAATACTTCAAAAATCTCCAACTTCTATTAAAATGCTGAAATTTGCAATGAACTTAACAGATGACGGAATGGTTGGACAACAAGTTTTTGCAGGAGAAGCAACTCGTTTAGCTTACATGACCGAAGAAGCTAAAGAAGGAAGAAATGCTTTCTTAGAAAAAAGAAAACCAAATTTCGGTGAAAATAAGTGGTTACCATAAAATTAATAAATAGTTTCAAGTTTCATTTTGCACGTTCTGTGGATAACTTGAAACTTCAAACTTGAAACAAAATAAAACTAAAAGAATAAATGAAACATTGGATTGAAGCCGCAAGACTGCGCACATTGCCTTTATCAGTTTCTGGAATTATAGTTGGAAGTATTTATGCTTTATCAAATCCAACAGAAACTATTAATACACCAACAGAAGTATTTAGTTGGAAAATTTTTGGTTTTGCACTTTTGACAACATTAGGATTACAGGTTTTATCCAATTTTGCAAATGATTATGGTGATGGGGTAAAAGGCACTGATAATGAAGATCGAATAGGGCCCATGCGTGCTATTCAGAGTGGTGTTATTACGCCTCAGGCCATGAAAAAAGCCATTATAATTACATCTTTATTGACTTTATTATCGGCAATAATATTGATTTATTTTGCTTTTGGAAGTGATAATTTCGGGTATTCTATCTTTTTTCTGTTATTGGGAATAGCAGCAATCGTTTCTGCAATTCGTTATACAGTAGGTAATTCTGCTTACGGATATAGAGGATTTGGAGATCTATTTGTATTTATCTTCTTCGGATTGGTAAGTACTTTAGGCGTAAACTTTTTATATGCAAAAGAAGTTGATCCGCTTTTAATTCTTCCTGCTGTTGCAATTGGATTATTGAGTGTTGGGGTTTTAAACCTTAATAACATGCGTGATCAAGAATCAGACAAGAAAGTGGGTAAAAATACAATTGTAGTGCAAATGGGTCCTGCGAAAGCAAAGGTTTATCACTATTCTTTGATTATTACAGCGATGCTTGCAGTAGTTGTTTTTGCTATTTTGAGCGGTTACAATTTTGATCAGTATTTATTTTTATTGGCATATATTCCATTAACTAAACATTTAATAACAGTTTATAAAAATCAAGATCCTAAATTATTAGATCCAGAATTGAAAAAACTGGCATTAAGCACATTCTTGCTTTCTATTTTGCTCACAGTTTGTATGATTTCGTTGATTTCAGACATTATTGTAAACTTATTTTTAGGGGGAAGATAGAACTACGTTAAACTTTAAACTTAACAAAAATGAAAATTACATTTTACGGACACGCTTCTTTAGGAATAGAAGTGGGAGGAAAACATATTATTGTGGATCCATTTATAACAGGAAATCCGCAGGCAGCAACAATTGATATCAAAACCCTTAAAGCAGATTATATCTTGCTGACACACGCACACGGCGACCACGTTTTAGACGTAGAAGCTATAGCAAAAAATACAAACGCAGTAATTGTTTCAAATGCTGAAATTACTAGCTATTATGCAAAAAAAGGTTTCAATTCGCACCCGATGAATCATGGCGGAAGCTGGAAATTCGATTTTGGAAAAGTGAAATATGTAAACGCTATTCACTCCAGCAGTTTTCCTGACGGTTCTTACGGAGGAAATCCTGGAGGATTTGTTATCGAAGGCGAACATAAAAATATCTACATTGCGGGAGACACTGCATTAACGTACGATATGAAATTAATTCCGCTTCGCACAAAATTAGATTTGGCAATTCTTCCAATAGGAAACAATTTTACAATGGATGTAGAAGATGCGATTATTGCTTCAGACTTTTTAGAATGCGATAAAATTTTAGGTTATCATTTTGATACTTTTGGTTATATCGAAATCAATCACGAAGAATCTATTCGCAAGTTTTTTGATAAAGGCAAGGATTTAATGCTTTTGCAAATTGGTGAATCAATAGAATTATAATAATACACTAAAGTTTTGAGGGTTCCGGTAATTATTGGCACCCTCAAAAATAGTTCTACTCTCAGGGCTAAGCCACTCATTTCCATAAGAAAGTTATTTGGCATAATCTATGTTATTTATATTGTGAAGTTTTTTAAAAGTAAAAATCATTTTAATCTGTGAAATCTGTGGCAATTAAAGCATCATCACGAAATACAACTTTCCAAAAAATAATTCTATCGCTTTTTATTATAATTTCCTTTAATTCTTTCGCTCAGAAAGAAGGCTATTGGGACAAAGAGCGAGCAACTACAAAAGAAATTATGGTTCCTGCGCGCGATAGAATTTCTATTGCGACAGAAGATTTACCAGTTGGAACCACAGAAATCGTTTACCGAATTACACTTTTAGACAAAAATCAAGAAATGGCCAATAGCTTAGTTTCATTGCTAAAAGCTATTCCAGATCCCACAGGAGTAAGCCAAGGTTCCGCAGGAGCAGTTTTTTTGATGTCTAAAATTTCAGGAGATGATGAATGTACTTATTCTATTTTTACATCAAATGAAAACGCAAAAAAATATGTTGCCGATGGTAAGATAGACAAAGCGTGTTACTCTCAGGCTGAACCAGTTAGCAAAGATGCCAAAAGACTTTCATTAGACAAATCTTCTTGTTTAAAACAAAATACTGGCACAATTTGGTTTGGTTTCGAAAGTAAAAATTGGCTGTTAAGTCAAAAAGTAGTTCTAGAAGTTGTGCCTTGGGTTGACACTAAATTAAACCGAGGCTGGAATCAAGACAATAAAAACGAAATTATTAGTTTGTGCAAAACTTCTACAATGGCACAAAAAATGGCTAATTCAGATGATTTTTGTGTTTGTATCTTGAACAAAATTATGAAACAATATCGTTATGATGAATTTCAAAAATTATTAGCGGTTGAAAAAACAAAAGTTTATAAAGATTTTGGAAATGCCTGTTATAAAGATGCAGATATTTCTAAAAACGTCTTTAACGATTTAAGAACACAAGCATCTTCATTAATAAAATTACAAAAATATAACGAGGCAATTCCGAAATTAAATACAATAATCAGCGAAGGAAAAGCAACTGCTTTAGATTACAGTTCTTTAGGTTACTGCTATATTTTGACCAAACAATATGCAAAAGCTTTAAAAGCACTGCAAGAAGGTGAAAAGCTGGATGATACAGAACTAATGGTAAAATTAAATTTAGCACATACTTATTTGATCACTAATGATTACAGTGAGGCAAAAGCTATTTATAAGAAATACCAAACTCAAAATGTTACAGACAGCCTTAGCTGGGTTGCCAAAACTAAGCTGGATTTTGCTGCTTTTGAAAAAGCCGGCCTGCCGTCTAAGGATTTTGAAAAAGTGCTTAAATTGTACAATTAAGATTTAAAACAATTCATTTGAAAGCTTCTTACCATAAATATTTATTAGATTTTAAAAGACCTTCCGGAACCTCAAGAGGTATTATGACCGAAAAGGAAACCTGGTTTATAGTTCTGGAAGAAAATGGAAATATTGGAATAGGTGAGTGTGGAATTCTTCGAGGTTTAAGTGCCGATGATCGTGATGATTATGAAGAAAAACTTCGATGGGCATGCGAAAATATTCATTTAGGAGAAAATAAACTTTGGGAAGAATTACTAGAATTTCCATCTATCCAATTCGGAATAGAAATGGCTTTTCAATCCTTAAAAAGTGAAAATCCATTTGTTTTGTTTCCGTCAGATTTCACCCGAAACAAAAGTTCTATTACAATAAACGGTTTAGTATGGATGGGAGAATCTTCTTTCATGAAACAACAGATCGAAGAGAAATTAGCCGATGGTTTTAATTGCATTAAACTTAAAATAGGAGCAATAGATTTTCAAAAAGAATTAGAGTTATTGCAATTTATTAGAAGTCATTTTTCTCCAGAAGAAATTGAAATCCGCGTTGATGCCAACGGAGCTTTTTCTTTAATAGAAGCTTTAGATAAATTGAATCAATTAAAACAATTTCAGCTTCATAGTATTGAGCAGCCAATCAAAAAAGGCAATGCTGCAGAGATGGCTGAGCTGTGCAAAGAAACGCCTTTTCCAATAGCTTTAGATGAAGAACTTATTGGTATATTTCCATTCGAAGAAAAAGAAAAATTACTGCAAGAAATCAAACCTCAGTATATTATTTTAAAACCAAGTTTTATTGGAGGTTTTAAAGGTACACAAGAATGGATTTCCTTAGCAGATAAATATAATATAGGCTGGTGGATTACTTCGGCTTTAGAAAGCAATATTGGGCTTAATGCAATTGCACAATGGACATTTTTGCAAAATTCTAAAATGCCGCAAGGTTTAGGAACTGGAGCATTATATAGTAATAATATAGATTGTCCGCTTGAAGTTAAAAATGGCCAGTTGTGGTACAATACCGTCAAAGAATGGGAATCTTCTTTTATAGAAAATTTTTAAAAAGGTTCAAAGGGACCAAGTTGCAAAGGTACAGAGGATAAAACCTTTGCACGTACCTTTGCAACTCTGAACCTAATTTCATTCTTTCTTTATAGAAAAAAGTTAAAAGGCGCAAAGAAGTAAACCTTTGCACCTTTGTAACTCTGAACCTTTGAGCCTAATTTCACTCTTTCCCGCCTAAAAGATTTTGCTGCCAGTCTTTTAATTCCTGCCATTTTCCTTGGTAAGCCAATAACGCCTGTTTTGGCCAAGTACTCGGATTGTGTATGGCATAATTTTCTCCACCGGCATCTAAAATAGATTGTAATTTTTCTGTTGATGCTTCAGCAAGATCATACCAAGAATTTATTCCCGCATTGTTCAATAAAGCCTCAATTTTAGGACCAATTCCTTCTACAATTTTTAAGTCGTTCTCTTTTATTTTCTTGCCAAGGTAATTTGCTGCTCCAGCACTGTCAAAAGCAATTGAAGAGGGAGCCGTTGCTGTAAACGATTGTGTTGTTATTTTAGATTTAGCAGCCAGATCGGCTTCTAGTGTTGAAATTCGGGCATTTAAATTTTTAGTGTTCGCTTTACAGGCATCCAAATCTGCTTGAAGTGATAGTGCCAGAGAATCATCATTTTTCGAGTTCATTTTTCCTAGTAAGTAACCTAAAATTCCACAGATTAATCCCACTAGCACAGGTATTAAATAACAAGCCATAAACCAATTGTTTAAGTTAAACATTATTTAAAATGCTAATATACAACATTTTACATTTTAATTTGCTGTTAAAAAAAATTATTCTATTACTTCATTAAATATTTTTGTTAACTCACCTTTTTTAATATTTAATAAAGGATGAACCTCTTCTATCGTTTCAGAAAACTGTTTTTGAATTTCGGGATTACTTTCGAGAATCAATCTCTTAAACGTTGCTTTGTGTTGCTGAGCCATTCTAATTGTAGAAGTTGCTTCTTGTATTGAATTACGTACCGCATTGTCTCTGTTTCCTAATCTATAATGCTCTATGCATTTCAACCACCAAATAAATCTATGCATTAAACTTTCAGGACTATTAAGTTTATTACTGATTGCAATATATCTGTTATTAACCTGTTTATTACATTTTAAAAGCTTATTGTTTGAAAATGAAGCAGTTATGATTTAGGAATAATTTGTAATAATTAATTACCATCCAAATTTAAAATATTTACCGCTTATTTAAATTTTGTTGCCTAATTATATCTTCATAAAACGGCTTTCTGAATGATTGGTAATCAGCTGTATTCATCCCTAAATCAATTTTTTCAGAAATTCTAGCGCAAATACTTCTAACTAAAATTGAGATAATAGGGGGCTTAGGGATTTGTCCATCGAATGAATTATCTTTTAAATCCTTATGTCGGGCTACATTTAAAAGTATATTGCATATTTCAATAAAAAATAAAGTGCTAAACTTCAACTCTTTTTCTCTCTCTGCAAATTTGTTATATTCTACACTTAATTTTCGATGCTTAAGAAAGTCCGCCAAAATTTTTAATCTATTTAAACGATTAAATTTTGACGATTTGCCTTTCTCCCCTAAATATAAATTTGTCAAAATAGTCAGTCTATTGAGCTTACTGTAGTATAGGTCTAAATCAATTTCGGATATAAACTTTTCCCATTCTTGTTCAAAATTATTTTTTCTAAGTATTTTTTCAGCGGGGGTTTGAGTTTTCCTTTTTTCTAACAAGTTATAAGGGTTGTATAACGCTGGATAAATTGCAAGCATCGAACTAAGTAGTTCGCAAATTTCTTCAAATTTTCCTGATAATAATTGGTGCGTATTGTCACGGGATGCCTTGTTACTTGCTTTAATAGAAATAAATAACGCAAGAAAGGCAGCTATTGTAGCGAGAGCAGTATAAATGTTACTGTAATCATTAAAATGCTGTACGATGGGCGGTGCTTGGCTAACAGGTTTTGTAGCGACTAATTCAACCACTTTAACAATTGTATCTTTTTTTACGATAACAATAGTATCGTGAAATGCTTTTTCCTTTACCATTTTTAAAAAAAAAAATTATATAAACATAAAAATAAATGAATGAAATCTGTACAAAAATTAAAACTATTTTAGCTAGTCATTCGCTTTTGTATTTATCTTACTTATTGCTGGTTTAAATATTTTCCTCGTCAATATTCTTAAGACCCAATTTTATTTTAAATTCATTCATTCTGTAATTTCTTATCTCACGCCTACTAACATATTCACTACCCAAATTAATGATGTTTATAAAGTTTGATTCTAAATTATCGACAAACTTTGACATATTTTTGACAGTAGGATATCCCTCTTTAAAGTTAGCTTGTTGTGACATTCTGTTAAGAGTAAAAATAAAAGAAAGCAAGCTTTCATACAGTTCGGTATAAGCTAAAACTTGAATTTTAGTTTCTTTATCTAAGTATGAATGAGCAAGTACATTTAATCTAAAAATTTGTTTATATATTGAATAATACATATTGCGTTCCTCGCATTTTACTTTATGTTCATTGAACAATTTATAATAACTATTTCGGTGGACTGGGTCAGTATTTTGGAGTGGATTATAATAGTTGTCCAGTAATTCGTAAAGGTGTCGTAAAGTTGGATAACTGGAATGTAATAAAATTGTAATCTCGTAAGCTTCTTCAATTTTACCAACGGTTATTTGTTTTTTATTATCTTTTGTTGAAATGTAAATTGCAATTGCTGACAATCCGATTGCTATAAATGCTATAAATGCGTTGAGATATTCCATTGTTAATTAATGTTTGTCACTACTATTGACCTTTGTTCTTTTTGATATTACAATTATTTTATAAACATATATAAAATAATGAAACAATTTCACAAAGAAATAAAAAATGTAAATAAAGATTTACAGTACGAAGAGCTAATTAAACTCTTTTACGATTATAGTCAAACTAAATCACGTGTAATCAGAGACCAAATTTTTAATGCAAACGTTAAGCTGGTTTTTTCAATTACTAAAAAATTCCAATTATCCGAAATGGACGACCTAGAACAATACGGATTTATAGGATTGGTAAACGCAATTGAAAGCTTTGACCCCGAAAAGAAAAATAAGTTTTCAACCTATGCAACGAGGAGCATCACCAACGAAATAAAAAGAGGGTTGAGGCAGGTTAACAATATCGTAACAGTACCACTTGCGGCCCAAAAGAAAGAAGACTACACCAAACCCAGCTCAGCTTTTTAGAAATTGAAGACATTGAAATCGACCCCGAAAACCAAAGCGATTTTGACAGGCAACTATTTTGGATAATTGTACAGCAGATTTGCAATGAAGAGGAAACCGATATTTTGCTTAAGAGGTTTTGTTATGAGGAAAAACTAACACTTCTACAAATCGCCAATACTTGGAAAAACGACCCCGAAAATGAAAGGAGCGCACCGAAACAGTCAATGTGGGGCAAGCTAAATCGAATCCTTAAAAAGCTCAGAGATAACGAAATATTGAAAAAACACTATCAATAGGTTTTACTTATCTCAAACCTCATACTATAATATCAGTATGAGTAAATACAAAAAATACACAGAAGAAGAAAAACAGGACGCAGTAAGACGTATTTGTGACGATATAGCCAGCGGTAACCCGCTAACGGTTACGTTGCAGACATTCGGGGTTGTTTCACCGTCAACGTTTACGATGTGGCTTAAGAAAAATCCTGAGTACAACGAAATGTACAAGGAGGCGCAAAAGCATAGGGAGAATTTTTTGTTTGATGAAATGATGCGAATTGCTTTCAGTGAAAGCCCAAAGGAAACCAAAAAATACCGCAACGGTGAACTTGTCGAAACCATTGTAAAAGACAGTGTTGATGATAGACGATTAAAAATCAATACTCTTAAATGGATGCTTGGGAAAATGAACCCAGCCAAATACGGTGAAAAAGTAATCGTTGATGAAGCAGCCACAACACCAATAACAGCTATTAGATTTATTGATGTGAATGATTCTACAGATTAAACCACTTAAACACCAAAAAGAATTTTTACTATCCAATTCGGTACATACGGCTTTAATAGGTGGTTACGGTGCTGGGAAGTCGCACGCAGGTGTACTGAAGACCGTAATCAAGAAAATAGAATTTTGCGGGCTGAATGTGGCGTATTATCTACCAACATATGCACTTATCAAAGATATTGCTTTGCCAAAGTTCAGTGAGATTCTAACCGATTTTGGTATTAAGTTTAAAATCAACAAGCACGATAATACAATTACTACGGATTACGGTAAAATCCTATTGCGTAATATGTCCGACCCTAACAAAATAGTAGGTTACGAGGTTGCATATTCAATGATTGATGAAGCCGACACGCTACCAAAGGGCAAAATGAGCGATATTTTCGTTAGAATCCTTGGACGCAACAGGTTAAAATTGCCAAATAACCAGCCGAATTGCGTCGATACGGTTTCAACGCCTGAGGGTTTCGGCTGGTTGTATGAGTTTTTTGTCAAAGAATGGACAACCAACAAGAAAGTTATTAGAGCGAGAACATATGACAATCCGTATTTACCTGAAAATTACATTGAAACACTAAGAGAGTCTTACAGCGAGGCGTTATTTAATGCGTATATCAACGGTGAGTTTGTCAACCTGAACAGTGCGAGCGTATATAAATCGTTCAACCGCAAGATTAACAAGAGCGTTGAAACAATTCAACCTAACGATATTTTGTATATCGGGCTGGACTTCAACGTTACCAAAATGAATGCCGTAATACACGTGTTGAGGGATAACGTTTTGCACGCAGTGGACGAGATAGCCAACGGGTTTAACACTCAGGACATTTGCGATATTTTGAAAACCCGTTTTGCTGAGTTCAAAATCTATGTAATACCCGATGCGTCAGGGAATGCAAGAGCCAGCAACGGGGCGAGCAATTTCGATATTATTAGAAGCAACGGTTTTATTATCGATGCACCACGTAAAAATCCAAGTATCAGCGACAGGGTTAACGGTTTGAACCTAGCTTTTGAAAACGGCACATACTACGTCAACGATGACAAGTGCCCGAATTTCACCGAAGCACTGGAAAACCAAGTTTACAAAAACGGTGTTCCTGACAAGGCGGGCGGTTATGACCATATCACAGAGGCGGGCGGTTATGCTTGTTTCAAAAAGTTGTACGGTATGAAATCACAAGTACTTTAAAAACAGCTAAAATGAAAAATTCAAGTTGTACAGGTTGCAAATCGCAACCGACCGACACAAAAGAAAATACAATAAATATGCTTATTAACTTTTTCCCGATTCTGAAAAACGAATACAGGGAACTAAAAAAAGCAGAGCTAGAAAGCGAAAAGGTTTTCAAAGAACTTTTTCCCGATAATGATAAAATCGATTTGGGACTACTTACCGCAGTGTACCAATACCAACGATTAAAAAATGATACCAGCAAGTAAATGAAAGTCACTGATAGAATCTATAAAACAAAAAACGACATTCCATATTTGACGCTCGTTAAGTTTGGCGAAGAAATCAAAGGTAACGAAGCAGATATTGAACTGGTTACGGCAAAGGTTAAGGAACATTTCAAAACAAGCGATTTGGAAGCGTTTAATAAGGCGATAACTACCAACCCAAAGCGTGTTAAATTCCGATATAAATACGACGGTGATTTGAGTGTTATTGAAAAGTTTATTGACGTTGATACATTCCAGCGTGAAAATGATTTTGAGGCACTTTTGCAAATCCTGCTTAAGCCTAAATACAAGCTTATACCCGTAGATGTCCATAAAGTGAGCCTTGCCGAAGTTGAAGTAATTACGAGGTCTTTCTTACCTGCTTATTAAGCTATAAAGAGCGTTACCCGTACATCTTTAACCCGCCTTTTATTCATCAACCACAACAGGAGGAAACACAGGGATTGTACGAGCGTAGGGCGTTTAATGAGCATTATGGCGGCTATATGGAAATGTTTTATTTGCTAACAGCTGGCGACTTTACAAAATTCCCTCAGGTTGAAAAATGGGACACAGACCGCTTTTTATTCCAAGCCGAATACTTGCTAAGAAAGCGACTTGTTGAAAGCATAAAATAAAAGAATACTAACACTTAAAGAGTTAATGAATGAAATATACAATATCAACGATTGGTTAATAAAAGAGTTTCAAAAAGATGAATTGGTAAACACAATTTCAACTTTGCCAACGCTTCAAATCGATACGCAGATAGCTAACATTTACCCGCTGGTAAACCTTGACCTGCTAGATACTGACATAACAGCAACGCAAATCTTGGCAAACTATCGCATTACTATAGTCCAACAGCGTGACACAAGAACAGACATAACAGACAACAAACTGCTTACCAATTCGAACTACATTGACAACCTGAGCGAGACACATTCAATCGCTCACAAGCTATTAAATAAACTGCTTAGAGGCTATAACGATTTGAACATCGAAATTGCTTCACAATCAACTCTTAGACAATTAAAAAACTGGTCTCGCAATTCGCTTGATGGTGTACAATTCGAATTAGAGCTATCAATACCAAACGAGGGTACAATATGTTAACAGATGCGGAGATTAGAGCAATAGCCCAGCAGATTGTTGACGAATCGAAGCGAACCGCACACGTTGACCAAGGTACGCTTAAGCGTTCCATCAGCTACACAGTTGACAGGGGCAAGTACATTTTTAGACAGATGTATTATGGGTTTTACGGAGAGGACAACCTAAGCGGGATAAACTCGCAATTGGAAGCAAATGCACGACGTTTGATGCCGAAAGGGGTCGAATATCAAGTAATAGGTACAGACTTCAACGGCAAGACCAAAGAAAAGACAGTATTAAGAAGCGGGCGTGCGTTGGAGAAATCACCGACGGCAAAGACCGAAAATAAGCAAACAACATCGAACCTCAGAAAGTTGTTAGACACACTTAAAAGAACACGTGCGAAAGATGGCGATAGCGAGAACGAGAAGAACTAAAGAACAGATTCAAGCCGACAAGATTATCAAAGAAGAACTTTTAAAGCTGGGTGAAATAATCTATGAAGAAGCAAAACAAAATTCACGTGTTGCACGTGACACGTATTACACGACCGACCGAGTGCGCCCAGCTGGAACACTCAACAAAGCAGGGGGAACGCTAAGAGATAGTATAAACTACAGAGTGCAAGGCGATACAACGCTAATGCTTGGACAAGTTTATTACGGAGCATACCAGCAACCAAATGAGTTATTAATGTCAGTTGATAGGCATACGCCCGAAGCGACCAAGACCATTATAACCAACATAACGCAAATACTTTTACAGCCTTTTACAAGTAATGCCTAATTTAACAAATGACTTAAAAACAATAATCGATACACCTGACAAAATCCAATTTTGCAACAGTCCAATCCACATTAGACAAACGGCACTTAACGTTGGCAATCAGATAAAAAAAGTAACACATTATCTTTGGATTTGGAACACCGACCAAAGCAAAACACTTGGCGATGCAAACCAAATAATTGCAAAAGAAATTGTAAGCCGTACAGATGAATACATTACGGTAAATATTGCGGATTTAATCAAAGCTTGGCTTGTCAGTCCTGAGAATGCAAGAAACACAAACCAACCGCAATTTGCTTGGAATCCCTACGCATTGCCAGCCCAAACAGGACAAGGCGTATTTTATCAGTTAATCAGCGAGGTTTTAGAAGAAGAGCCAACAACCAGCGCAATTGTTGCCAGTACGGTTGTCAGCCCTACATATTTTGCTACGCTAGGCTATCGCTGGAACTACGAACAAAATTCGGGTTCAAATAATGGATTGACACCGAATAGTTCAGACATATTTAAAAACACACCTTGCCGATTTTACAACCAGTCAATTGACAACTATTTTGAAAACACTTTCAACCTTGGTCAAAGCGTTGAAACCTGTACAAGCGGTAATATGATATTGCAAAGTAAAATCACACCACCAGCTAGACAAACATTTTGTGCATTGGACAGTTATTTGATTGTCTTTTTAAATAAGCTTGGCTTATGGGATTATGTGACACCGTTCGGTAAAACCATCATTTCGAATAAAGCGGAGACAGCCAACTCTAACCGAATGTTTAGAGACCCAAGCACAATTAACAACTCGCAAGTGCATTCGAGCCTTAGAGATACGATAAACGTTTCTCTGTCTTATATCATTAATACGGGGCATATCGACGAAACAGCAACGCAGTTAATCGAAGAGCTGGTTTACAGTCCAAAGGTTTATTTAATTCGTTTCAGTGGTGAGAAAGTGACCAGCACATTAACTGGGATTACAGTTGATAACACATTTATTACGGTAGATAACACCAACATCACAGTTGACAATGATACCATTACGAGTGAAAGCGTTGGTTATTTTTCAACGTTCCAGCAAATACCCGTAATCATAACCAATCCAGAAGAACTTATAAACCTAACGAGGCTAAACAATAAAGTTAACATCGAATACACCTTAAAATTCGATGAAACTAACAACAAAATATTAGATATAAAATAATGCAACAGGTAGTTACAGAAATTTATATAGCGCCTTTCAGCGGTTCAACGGATTACGTAAAACTAGACCTTTTCAATAATGAATCAATCAATTTAAAATATACTCAAAAAGACCTTACGGATTTGAGCAAAGTTTTTGCGCCTTATTCGCTTTCTTTTACAATTCCAGCAACACCGAAGAACAGACAGGCACTCTTATTTTTTGGTGATACTGACGTACAGAAAGCCAATATTACTGGTTCGTTTCCCTGCAAGATTTATACGGATGGAAATTTAAACTTAACGGGAAATTTCACCGTTGAAGATGCAAAATATGACTTAAATGGAATGACCAATATACAAGGTTCTTTCGAGACAGATTTTAAAAGCCTTAAAGAGCGAATTGGCGATGATTTAATTACAGATTTGGGCAGTGTTTTAACAGGTTCAACAAGCTTGCAATACTCACCAACAGTTGCAAAAAATAGCATTGAATCAAAACAGTTGCTTTTAAAGGAGCTGGGCACGACTAGCGTAGGAACTACTAGCAGAAATGATATTACAATTAATTACATAACACCGCTTGCATCAACTAACAGGGTTTGGAGTTATGACACTACCAGCGACGTAATCGACAACGTTGCATATAGCACGAGTTTTAGCGGGGTAACCAATCAGACTGCTATTTTAACTGAAGAATTAAGACCAGCAATAAGTTACAGGGCTTTGGTTGAAATGATGTTTAAAAAGTATGATTTAAAAGTCAATTTACCGCTTAGAAATGACAAGCTATTTAATGAAATGTATGTTTGGGTTAACGGTGCAACCTCAGACGAAAAATTGAGCAATGACAACGTTTTAAAATTCGGTTCAACTTTCAATACAGCATATCCACAAACGTTCAGCGGTAACATTTTTGGCGTGCAATATCCTTTAGTACCTGACAAATACGAGGGTTCAATTGATTTTGATGGTGCATTGCCTAGAAAATACACAACATCTTATTACACAAGGAATGATTACGATATTATTAAAGTCAATATTGGTGACCGAGCAACCCAAACATTGCCAGGATTCGACGCAATGCTGAGAACCAGCAAATCAATACGAATCAACGTAAGGCTTAAGAACTTGATTTCACAAACGCCAAACGGAAAAATTACAATTTCGTTGCGTAAGCCAAGCGGTAACACATTGCCAGCGGATTGTGAAGAAATTTTAAAATCAACGATTGATTTTAACACGCAGGAGAACAACATTTTTATTGATGTTCCTGACACTGTTTTTGACAACTATACAGTAGATTTTTCACTATACCCAACGTTTGAAGCATACATTTTATTTAAAACAGATTTGGCAGTTTGGGAAGTTACAGACATTTTCACGCAGTACATCTATTTTGCTCCTTATACTGGCGGTATGTTCGACGTTTACGAGGTTGTAGCACAGCGTGCAGTTAGTAACGGAAGCGAAAGAGACAAATCCAGTGGAACACTTGACGTTATCCAGTCTTTGCCAAAAATTAAGGTCGTTGATTTTTTCCAATCATTTCTTAAGACGTTCAATTTATCTATTTACAACCCAATTGTAAATACAAATGAATTGCAGATTTTGAACGTTGAAGACATTAACGAGGTTGATAAGATTTACGGAAAAAAAGAGGTTGATTACACACCATTTGTCAATGCTAAAAGCTTTACAAAATCGGTGCAGGACAAATACACCAAATACAATTTTAAACACGCTACCAGCAAATATAAATCTAACGTTGATTACGTGGCGGGCAATACTGCTAGCTTGGAATACGGACAAGTAACACAAGACAATGGAGCAGTAAAGAAAAGTGAATACAGCGTAATAACAAACTATACGATAATACCGCCCAGAGGTGTAGTAAATACCAACTTGGTCACGTATTACGGATTCAGTAACGAGTTGGAAGAACAGGAAAACCGATACAAGCCGATTAACAACGAATTGGTTCTATTTGTCAACAATGAACTTGCTTTTTTAAATGCTGGCGTACAGCTTGGGTATTTACTTACCGACACAACCGTTGTACCATTAAACAGATATATGTTAATGTTGCCTTGGTTGGTTAATGCAAAGCAATCTTTAGGCTTTAGCGTGCTGGTTGACGATGTAACAGGTAATTTAACCTACAAGGAAAAAACTAGCTCTTTGTACGAGCGTTTTTACTCATCACAAACCATAAGGTTACTTAACGTAAATGTTTTGTCGCATAAGTTCGACTTGTTTTTGCCTAGTTCAGAAATCTATGTTAACCCAACTAGAACAAACGAACCGCCAACAGGGTTTAGACTTCAAAATGATATTATAATTGGTGAAACCCGTTTTAGCGTGCTAGATGCAAACATCGACATTACTACAGGGAAGACCAAATTAACCTTACTTAACTACGTAACACTTGACGATACGGACAAAGAAGTCATTCCAACACCTAACCAATACAGCCCCGAGGGTTACGATTCTACACAATATCAAATACAATAACGAAAACAAAAATATTATGCTAAAAAATGGCTTTAACCATCGCACAATTAAAAGATTTAGTAAATGAAAACTTAGCGGACAATAGTAATATTGAACCTATAGAACATAGAGCCGTTGAATTGGCTTTAATCGACTATTTAGAAACACTTCAACCAATTTCTAGCAGTAACATACCACTAAACAAGGGAATGATTACAGCTAATAACCTTTCAACTGGCGGGGTTGAAGTTGGTATTAACCTTTCAACAACTTTAACGGATAAGCTTAGAACGATAGGCAATATTTCCAGCGTTAGCGTACAGGCTGGGGGTGACTTCTCTATATTTACGGTTACTCTTCAAAATGCACACCCAAATAACAACTACGTTGTTAAGAGCTGGATAGAGATTTGTCCAGTGACCTCGGTTACACTTCCGAATACTTCAACACTATCAAATGCGGTATTTAAGGTTATTTCAAATAACCAGTTTCAAATCATAGTAAAGGAATATTCGAACCAAACGCAAGCCATAAGATTACACTTTGAAACAATGGGTTGCTAATGGCAGAGCAAAACGAAAACATCGAACAAAATATTAATTTACGCTTTGATACCAACGCCAATGAAATACAAAGAGAAGTAAACAACCTAGGTGACGCTATCGACGGAACGACCGAAAGCATAAGCGACAACACTAGCGAGACACAACGTAATGCAGACGCTCAAAAAGCCCTTAAAGCGCAACTAGATGCGGCAATCAAAGAGCTTGCGAAAGCGGCCCAGTTGCACGGTGCGACCTCAAAAGAAGCTATTACAGCGGCCAAAGCAATTAATGACCTGCAACAGCAGATAAACGCGACAACCAGCAGTACGAGAGACTTAAACGCAACCTTTGAACAGGTTTATGGCGAGTTGCAACCACTTACAACACGTATGGGTGAAGCCGAAGACCGTCTTTACGAGTTGGCACTTGCTGGACAAGAAGCAAGCGAAGAATACCAAGGACTTTTACAGGTTGTTGGGGAGTACAGACGTACGCAAATACTAACAGATAGGGCAGTAGATGCGGCGGCAGCGACTTTTAAAGAAAAATTAGGAGCGGCCACACAGATTGCAGCCACTGGGATAAACTTTGCAGCTGGTGCAATCGGTGCTTTTGCCAGCGAATCAGAAGACGCAACCAAAATCCTTGCAAAGATGCAAGCGGCGATGGCTTTCGCTGAGGGTTTAAAAGGAGTTGCGGAACTTGGTGAACAATTCAAGATTTTAAAGATGGCAATTGTTGCCAGTGCGGCGGCAACGAACTTGGACACAGCAGCCGAAGAAAAAAATATCATTCAAAAGGGTATAAACGCAACGGCTACGGGAATACTTACAGCGGCCCAATGGGCGTATAACGTCGCTTTGGCGGCCAATCCAGTTGTGGCAATAGCTTTGGCAATTGCGGCCCTAACTGCTGGTATTTGGTTGCTGGTTTCAGCACTTGCAGCAAGTGAGGCTGCAGAGAAAAAGCAAACAAAAGCGGCCGAAGACAATCTTAAAGCCCAAAAGAAGCTTACAGAAGCTAGAAAAGAAAGCTTTAAAGAGTTGGAGCGACACAACAAACTGCAAGAAGACCTTGCAACGGCATCAGGCAAGAGCGCAAAAGAGGTTAACGCCTTGGCAAATGCTCACATCAACGAAGCCAGCCGATTAAGTCAAAAAAATGCAATGATTGCGAGAACAAACTTTTTACGTGAGCGTTCAATCCTATTAGATTTAAAAGAAAAGGATGCAAGCGAAGAAGCTTTAAAGGCGCAAAAAGATGCAATGTTGAACGCTTACAACGAATTGCAGGATTACAACAAGAAAACCAACGATTTAAAAGAGAAACGAATTGATTTAAATAACCAGTTTTTAGTTGATGAAACAAAGAAAGAAACCGAAGCGAGAAAAAAGGCAAGTGATGACGCTTTAAAAGCGCAACAGGATGCCAATAAAAAGAGACTTGAAGAAGCTAAAAAAGCGGCCGAAGCCGAGCTTGCACTAAAAAAGAAAAATCTCGAAGACCTCAATAATGCAGAATTAGCAGCATTTAGGGCAAATCAAGATATGAATGCCAAGACAGCGCAGGAAAAATTAGACCTAGCCAAAGAACGTGACCTTTTAGAGATTGAAGCATTCAGACAAAAAGGTCAAGACACTGGCGATTTGGAAGCGTTAATTACAGAAAAATATAATACACTTCAACTCGAACTAGATGCAGAAAACAAAGCTAACCAGTTAAAGCAAGACCAAGACTATTGGGCGGCCCAAGCGGATTTAGCCAAAGCGAATGCGGACAAAGAAAAAGAAATCGCAGATAGAAAACTAGCCCAAAAGAAAGCCGAACAGGATTCAATTAACGCTTTGGGTAATGTAGCACTAACCGCAGGTAAATCTTTGTTTGAAAAAAACAAAGCAGTACAAAAAGGGATAATTGTTGCAGATGGTGCGGTAGCTTTGGGAAAAGTTGCGATTAATACGGTTGAAGCAGTTTCAAAAGACAATGCAGCCAGCCCGTTAACGTTCGGTTTGCCTTGGTCAGCGGTTCACATTGCAACGGGTGCGCTTGGAGCGGCCAGCATTATTGCCAGCACTTCAAAAGCATTGCAAGCAGTGGGCGGTGGTTCGGCTGGTTCAGCACCAGCAATGCCCGATACACCAACGGCAAGCGGTGGAGGAACGAGAACACAGGCAACAGCAACACCGCAGGTAAGTTTTCAAGCATCTAGCGAAAATCAAATTGCCAGTTCGATTGCTAAGAACGCACAAGACCAACCGCCAATACAGGCTTATGTTGTTTCGAGTGCAGTTACAGACCAACAAGCATTAGACCGTAAGAAAGTCGAAGCAAATAGTTTCTAAAATAAAAACCCAGAGAAATGTATTAAAATTTAATTTTTTGGATTTTTTAAAAATAAACTAATTAGTACGTTGATATGTGGTTATTTATGTTATTTTTATATCTTGAATTTAACATTTAAACCAGCTAAATATGAAAAATTTTATCTTTTTTTTATTAGTATTATTCTCAAGCCAGATTTCAGGTCAAAATACCTATTCTGGAGACCATTACAAATTAACTATACCAACTGGTTTTGTAGTTTCCTACAAAGAAGGTATGGACGTGTATGCGGCAAATAGTAGTAATAGTTATATTGGATTAGTAGTGGCAAATTTAAATAATAACCCTACACCATCAGATTTTAATAGTCAAGTTCCAAATGAAATGCTTGTTTCAGGTTTATCACAAACACTTCCTAATGTCCAAATTACAAGTCGAGGTACTGGAACTAATTCTAGAGGTCTGAGTTATGCATATTATGTAGTTAATGCTGGACATAATAGCAATAAACTAAAGATGGTTTGCTATTCTTTTTTTAGAAATTATAAAATGTATACACTACTGACAGCGGCAGGAGACAATTTTTATCCATCTACAAGACCTGATTTTCAAATTGCTCTAAACTCATTTAGATTTGAATGATGGTGAGTAATTAGAACCACAATTAGATTATCAATTTTTTAATGAATTGATAATACCGCAATAGAAAGAAATAAAACCCGCAAATAGTGCGGGTTTTTTTATGCTTATTTTTTACGCATAGCGTTTACTTTCAGGCTTTTCGAAACTATAATATATTTATGAAAAAGTATGAATTAGTATTTAACAATGAAGAGCAAGGAGTGTTTAGGGTTTCACTTGTGAAAGACCCAGCAATCGAATCTACTTTGCTACACTTCAACGCTGAGAAACCGCAGATTTTTCACTTTACACAGGACGAAATGCAAATAGTTTACGCACCTGCAATGATACCTAACAAGTTAATCTTTCGAGCAGATGTAAACGGTGAAAATGCACAAGTATTCTACACGTCCGACACCATCGACCAACTACAAAAGAACTACTTCAAAAACGGTCACAACTCAACAACAAACATTAACCACCAAACAGAAGACACAACGGGTGTTTACCCTTTCGAATCTTGGATAGTTCAAGACCCTATAAATGACAAATCAAATGCAATGGGCTTTGATGTGCCAGCAGGTACTTGGATGATGGGTTATAAAATCGACAATGACCAAGTTTGGCAAGACGTAAAGAGCGGAAATCTTGACGGGTTGAGCATTGAAGCAAGGCTTGGTTTTAAAGAGGTCAACAATAATGAAAATTACAATAAGCAGACAATGAACAAAAAAAGCATTCTAAAAACAATTACTGATTTTTTTATGGCTAATGAGGACAAAAAAGAGTTCGAAAGCGGAGATAAAAAAGTATTTGCGATTGAATTAAAAGAGGGCGAAATCTTGACAGATGAAGCGGGCGAACCAATAGCAAATGCAACCGTTGAAATCGATTCAAAGCTTTACAAAACCGACGATTTGGGAACAATTACCGCAATCGAAGAAAAAGCATCTGAAGAAAAACAGGACGCTGAAGAAATGGCTGACGAAAAAACAACTGAAGAAGCACCAACAGAATCAGAAGCGGAAACACAAGAGCCAGTAAAAGCACCGCAAGAAGACCTAAAAGCGGAAAATGAGCAGTTGAAGAAAGACTTAGCAACAGCACAAGAAGAACTAGCAAAATTACAAGCTGAGAAAATCAAAGCCGATACCGAATTAACGGAAATGAAAGCACAGACCCCAGCAACGGAAGCCATCAAAAACGTACCGCCAGCAATCACAAAATCTTATGATGAAATGAGCAACTACGAAAAGATGCAATACAATAAAGGAAAGTAAATATTAACTAAAAAATGGCAATAAATTATAGTGGGGGCAAAAAAAATCCAGACTTAGAGGCAATTCAATCAGAATTATATGCAGATTCTAAAACACTTAGAGATAGAGTAATCGATATTCAAGAGGGCTTTAAATCAGGTGCAGACGTTTACGAATCAAAAGTAAGCGTAACAATGAAAGCAGGTTCAACCGATGCGGTAACAGCTGACGGTTCAATCGGTTTAAACGTTCAAAAAACGGGTGTAGCTTTAAAATCAATCGAGTACAGCGATGTAATTGACGATGCGGTTTTATTCGGTACAAGATTTGAAAAATCAATGGCGACAGGGGCTTTTAACCAAGTATCAAGCGAGTTTGATAAAAAAGTATTAATTCAAGTTGCGCCAGCAATTGGTGAAGACTTAGAAAATCACCTTTGGAACGGTGCAACAACAGCGACAAAATCAGCAGTTGCAGCAACTACAGGTTTAACAGCATCTTTTAAAGCTACAGTTGCAGCAATGCCAACAAGCGAATTTGATTCAATCCCAGTTCGTGCCCTTTGGAATGATTCTAACAGTAAAACAGTTGCGGGTGCAGGTGTTGCGGATTCTGTTAGATTAACTGGTACTACAATCACAAGCGCAAACATTGCGGCTGAATATTCAAAATTATACGCTGGTGCTCCTGACAAAGTAATCAACTCTACAAGTTCAGAGCCTAGAATTTTTGCACCATTGGCACACCGCCAATTAATCAAAATCGCCAACAACTCAGTTGGAGCAGCTCAACAAATCAACTTCTTGGTTGAGGGGTCAGGAGCCAACGAAAAAATCTCTTACAACGGTGTTGCAATCGAGTTTCATCCAATGGTTAATGTTATGATTTTAACATTGCCTGAGTACTTAAAAGTTCTTTTAGACTTAAGCGGTGATGCTTCTTATTTGGAAGTTGACAAGATGGCAAACGGTGCGCAAAAAAGATACTTGAAAAACAAGCAATCAATTGCAACGTGGGTAACTAACCAAAGATATATCACTATCCAAGGATAAAAATAACGATAGGGCTTTTTAATCCAGCATTTACAATGCTGGGTTGATGCTTTATGACAAAAGAAAAATACAGTAAAAATAAATGGGTTGTACTTCAATTTCAAAAAGCCGTAAATTATCTTGTATGTCTTCAATGGCAGGGGTTAAGGCGGTAGGGGTTGCACCTTTCGACAGCTTAAAAAGAATTAGCGTAACTGGTTCAGGTGTAACTTCACTTGCCAGTGTTTACAGCGGTTCAACTATCGCAAGGTTAGAACTTAAAAATACAACTGTTAACTATCTTGAAACTGCAACAGTGGGAGGTGATAACCGTAGCACGTCAGTTGTTGGTGATATTCCTTGCGTTTTCAACGTTGCAAAAGGTGAAGATTTAGACACAGTAAAATTAATAAATGAACTTATAAAGGGCGAGGTTGTTTTATTTATAGAAAAAAATGACGGCTCAATCGTTGCGGCTGGTTCTCAGTTCGGAGCGGTGGCAATTACGACAACCGACCAAACGGGTGGGGCAATTGCAGACTTAAACGGGTTTACCGTAACATTCCACACAGAAGAAGCAGAACTATCACGTAACTACGTATTGAGTTCAGCAGCTTTGGTTGATTATGCGGCAGCAATTAAGCCATACGTATAAGCAACATTTTAAACTAACAAATTAAGGCAGGCAATTAATATGCCTGCTTTTTTTTTCTCAAACAACATCAATATGAAAGTTATAAAATTAAACCAGTTGGAGCAGTTTAAATGTGTTCCTAGACAATACCCAAATTCAACGGACGAGTTAAGCGTACAGCTTAAAAATGAATTGACCAATACAATGATTGATTTGGTGTTTACTTTTTCGGTTTCGACTTCATATTTAACTATAGCAATTACGGACGTTCCCGCAGATTTTGAGAGCGGCAACAAGTATGAAATTACTATAAGCAACATAACGAATAACAACAGCTTGGTTTACTTAGGTAAGCTTTTGATTGTTGACGAAAATACAGATGTACAAAACTATGAGTACAAACAACAAAGCAACAGCCGTTTCGAGTTCTAACTTTTCTTTCGAAGCGAATTTTTTAATGTCTGCTTTTCAACCGATTGATATTAAACCAGCATACGGGCGAAAATGGGTCACAAACGGTGTTAACAATTCAAATTACAAAGTTTATATAGATTCGTACGACGACAGCCCAACAAATGCAAGTATTATAAACGCATTCGTAAACTACATCTACGGTTGTGGTCTTTACGATATAAACGGGCAAAACATAAAAAGGTACATAAGCGATGAAGATGTTTTGCTTTTGTGCCAAGATTACAAATTGTTTGGCGGTTATGCGATTCAGGTTATTTGGTCAATGGCAAAGAAACCGCTGAGAATCGAACGTATTGACGTTTCCAAGCTTGCAGTTAATCTTGACGACTTCAACAATATTAACGGTTATTGGTATAGTTGGGATTGGACAATGCAATACAAGTACAAGCCAAAGTTTTTGCCAGCTTACACGGGTGTTTATAAAGGCGATGATTTAGAAGTGCTTGTTTGCAAGAGACCAGCGAGAGAGCCGTTTTTCCCAATACCTGACTATTTCAGTGGGTTGCCTTGGGCAAGCGTCGAGGGACAACTTGCCAACGCAGCGAAAAACCACTTTTTAAATGCAATGAGCGTGTTAACGGTTATCAACTACAACAACGGACGTATTTTAGATACAGACGAAGCAAAAAAGCAAGCCGATAAGGTACGAAACGATGTAGTAGGAACGGACAACCAAAGTGCCGTACTGGTATCATTCAACGAGGGAATCGAGACAGCCACAACAGTTGACCAGCTTTCACCACCTGAACTTAACCAGCAGAATGTCTTTTACTCCGAAGAAGCCGAAAGAAAGCTAATTATCGCACATAGTGCACCGCCTATCTTATTTGCGGGTAGTACTGGCGGTAACGGTTTCAGCTCCAACGCTGATGAGATAGCAACGGCAACAAGAGGTCTTTTCAGAAGACACATAAACCCAATGCGTGAGGTGATAATCAACGGACTTAACAAGGTTTTTAATGTAATCGATTCAACTATCGAATTGGATTTTGAAGACTTTAAAGAAGAAACAAAACTAGAAAACACCAACAATTCAACAAGGTCACAGGACTTGGAAAATATCAATCTGATTGATAAGCCTGAAAACAATAACGACGAGCCTAAAATCATTGAATAATGGGAAAAATTAAAATCTTAATCAAACCCAACACGATTAGCGAGACGGTTGGCTTTGGTGGAAATATCGACCCCGACCAATTAGCACCTAGCATCGTAATTGCACAAACTACACAGTTGAAAAGGATTTTAGGGATTGATTTATACAACAAAATTTCAACAGATTATAGTGCTGGAACGTTAAGCGGAACTTACGAGACGATTTACACCGATTATGTTATCGATACGCTCGCATTTTTCAGTTGCTCGATATACTTATCCATCAACACCAGCAAGACCACCAACGCAGGAACTTACAAAGTTGGTGCTGAGGGTTCGCAAAATACGCCAGCAAATGAGCTTACAATCTTAGGGAAGACCTACGAAGCGATAGCAATTAGCTACGAGCAGAACTTTTACGACTTCATAGCTAAAAATCCAGTTCCTGAATATGGACAAAATAACGATACTCAAAATACAACCAACCTCATAGGTTGGTACTAATTATATGGCTCAAAAGCATATTAACACATCAACCCCAAATGACAATTTGGGCGACACTTTACGTGATGCTAACATAAAATGTGAGGATAATTTTACCGAACTATACGCTAATAAAGTTGATAAAATCAGCGGTAAAGGTCTTAGCACAAATGATTACACGACAGCGGACAAAACAAAGCTTGCGGGCATTCCATCAGATGCCGAAAAAAACGTGCAAGCGGATTTTTTAGTTAACGACCCCGACAGTGATGCATACATTAAAAACAAACCGAATCTTATAACCTTGATAAACTGGGGCGATATTCAAGGAGATATTGCTAACCAATACGACTTGCAAAATGCCTTAGACCAAAAGCCAGGCTTTGATTACGTTGACGATAAAATTACCCAGTCCGTTAACGCAAATACTTATGACTTTGCACCAAGCGAAGATGCAGTTTATAACGCTTTGACGTTGAAAGAGGACATTGCCAATAAAAACAATGCGAACGGTTATGCTGGTCTAGATTCAAGCGGAAAATTGTTTTCTAGCCAATTGCCAGCACTTGCAATCAGTGAAACATTTGTTGTTGCTTCACAGGGGGCTATGCTTGCAATCTCAGGAGCAGAGTCGGGCGACATTGCAGTTAGAACAGATATAAATAAAACATTCATTTTAAAGCAAAGCCCAGCTTCCACGCTTGCAAATTGGCAGGAGCTTTTAACGCCAACTGATGCAGTTACAAGCGTGTTTGGTCGTACTGGTGCGGTAGTTGCCAATGCTGGCGATTATACAACGGCACTGGTAACAGAAACAACAAACAAAAGATACCAAACAGATGTACAAGCGGCCCGAAATGATGCTACAAGCTCAATTCAAACACAGTTAGACAGCAAAGCTTTAGATTCGAATGTAATTCATAAAACAGGAGATGAAAGCGTAGCAGGGGTTAAGACTTATTTAAATACTCAGGTTTTGAATACTGGCGCACAAATTGGGATGCAGATAACCACAACAAATCATAGAGGTATTCTTGTAAATGTTGGCGGTTCAAACACTGCTATTGATGGAACAAGTGTTGGTTTGATTGGCGTTGCTGGTCGTTCAACAAACAGTACAGGTGTGCTTGCTCAGACAACTAACGGAGTTTACATTGCTGAGTTTTACGGCGGTGGTTCAAGACAAGCTTATGTTAGTTCTGCTGGTGATGTTTTAGCCAAAAACTTTGTTAAATCGGGCGGAACTTCAACGCAATATCTTATGGCTGACGGTTCAGTATCAACGCTTACAAACCCAATTACGGGTAGCGGCACAGTTGGAGTTTTACCAAAATTTACAGGAAACTCAGCATTAGGTAATAGCCTTTTACGAGATAGTGGTGCGGTAGTGACTATAGAATCAACAGGTGACCAAGTACCGTTACGTATAGTTTCAACACTTGGAGCAGACGAATCAAGTATTGGTTTTCAATCCTTAAGCGGAACAAATAGTTATCACGTTCGTATCGGTGCGAAAAAAGAAGATTTGACTTTTACTACTGGAAACAATGAAAGAATGAGAATTTTAGAAAATGGCAGTATTGGTGTTGGTATAAACCCAACTGCAAAATTCGACGTTAATCTAGGTAATGGTGCGGTTTTAAAATTTATAGGTAGTGGCTCACAAGGTGAAATAGTTAGTACAGATGTATCAAATTCAGATTATAAAGATTTATCATTGAATGGTAAAACAATCGTATTTAAAACAGATAACGGTGCACAAAAAGCTGTAATTGATATTAATGGTAATGTTGGTATTGGAATTAACCCACTTGCAAAGCTTGATGTTTATCAAAATAATAATACAACGGCTCTTTTAGTTAAAAATAGTGTAAGTTCTTTTTATGCGGGTAATGATGCAGACGGTGCATATATTGGAGGTTATAGAACAGACAATGTAAATTTTGTTCCATTACAGTTGCAGAAACACGGCGGATATGTTGGTATCGGAACAGGAACACCAACCGAACGATTAGACGTAGTTGGAAATATTAAAGCAAGTGGAAATTTAAAAGCAGGTAGTATTGAATATGGTACGGGTATAAATATTGGTGGAACAAATTTAAACAGTCTATCACGAGGAGGTTTTTTTATTGGTTCAGCTTTAACAAATGCACCTAACGCTGAATGGTGGTATGTAACTTGCGAAATTCACGACGGGGGCGGTTATATAAAACAAACAATAACTTCATACGGTGGTGGAGCAAACCCAATTCCAGCAGGAACAACTTACATAAGAAATTATTTCGACGGTGGTGCTTGGACAGCGTGGCAAAAAGTATCTTTCGATGGGCAAGGTGTTGAAAGTGGGACATACACGCCAATAATTACTTCAGGTTCGAATTGTTCT
Organism: Flavobacterium sp. SORGH_AS_0622; assembly: GCF_030818825.1. NCBI lineage: Bacteria > Pseudomonadati > Bacteroidota > Flavobacteriia > Flavobacteriales > Flavobacteriaceae > Flavobacterium > Flavobacterium sp. SORGH_AS_0622. The sequence continues at coordinate 2,518,780 of NZ_JAUTAX010000001.1, read as the reverse complement.
AGTTTTACACTTGGAACAGCAACGTATATGAAAATCGGAAACGTTGTTAACGTAACTGTTTCAGTAACCTATACGACAACAGCACCTAACACAGCTACAAATTTTACAGTTTCAACACCGTTTAATAAGACAAGTACATCAAACTATTATTGTGGTACTGCAAACATATCATTGTCAACAATTCAAACAATTGGTAAAGTATACTTTCTAGGGTCAAATGGTAATGTAAGATGTGAATATACGTCAGGAGCGGGAAGTGGCAACCCTACTTATGCAACATTACAATTTCAATATTCAACAACACATTAATAATAATAAAAACTTTATTAAGGGCTTGCGTTTACGTTAGCCCTTATTACAACTATAATAACCATAAACAAAATAAAATGAATATAGAACAACTGGCGTTAACGGTTATTTCATTGCTTATCTCAATAATTGGATATTTTTTAAAACAATTGTTTGAGAAAATCCAAAAGCACGATGCTATGATTAACCAACACGCAACATCAATTAAAGTAATTGAAACAGAACATACCAACCTCAATAATAAGATTGATGATTTATTTACGGCAATCAAAGAAGTGAGTCAAGAGATAAAACAGCTTTCAAAAGAACTAAGCAAAAAAAAAGATTTGTAATGATACTTATAAACTACTTAAAGAAACTTATTGAATACAACTCGAATCCGTCATCAAAACGATTCATTGGTTTGCTGGCTGGATTGAGTTTATGCGTTTATATGTTTGTTTTCCCAAGCGATGCGGCCAATAATTCGGTTCTAATTCTTGCATTGGGTGCGTTGGGGATTAATGCGGCTGAGAAGCTAATAAACATCAAGAAAAAATAAAATTAGTCAACTAACTCTTTGAAATAAGATTCAATTAAATTTCTAAAGGTGAGAATGTCACTTTCGAAACTAGCTCCAACAGGGCTTTTGTAAATCCTATTTACCGCCATAGTAATTGATTCAACTTCTTCTATTGGATTGTTGTACAAAATCTCAGGGTTAAATGAACTTTTTTCGTCTTCTAAGTGATTTAATTTATAAAATTCTGTTCTACATACTGCATCGATTTCATCAAATTTATTATGAATTATTCTAAGTTGTACAACAAAATCTTCAGGTAAAAGAATTTTGTTTTTATGACTAAACGCCATCATATTATCAAAATTATTTTGAAAAAATATTATATTATCCTTTAAGCCATTGTGAGTCTTGTAGCGGGGCTGAGTTAAACCAGTAAAAGCAAAATGAAAGTCCACTACCTTATCATATAGGTTCTTTAGTGACTCAATTTGCAATTCAGTATATCTAGTGAATTTGAATTGATTTTTAGCTAAATCATTTTTGAACTTTTCAACTGTTTTTTGAATCCTTTGATTTTGCCATAGTTGGTATAAATTAATTGCAATAGCAATAATTATCAAAATCCAAGAAATTTTATCAGTAGGATTTTTTGCCAGTTTTTCTATTGGTTCGGTTAGAGTTTGAGTCATTTATGTTTTTCTTAATTTTAGAAATGATGTTAGTTAATTTGCCTTCAATATTTTTGTTTTAAACAAATATAATAATGATATCGATTATATTAAAATCAGAAAAGTAAGACCAAAGAACAGTAATATAATTAATGCTTTAATGATTATCATTTCAATTTTTGATTCTTTTTCAAACTCATTAAAGTGGTTTCGTATTTCATCTTTTACATCAATGTATTGTTGTTCAAGTGACTTTTTCATTTGGCTTGTAGTTAAATTCAACATAAAGTAAAACGTAAAAATTTTAATTTAATTACGGTTTTCCGTACCTCAGATATTTTGTTATAAATTGGAACAGTGATTTTTATTTCGAGTGTTACGTGTTGTGCTAATTTTGTCTTTTTTAAAATTTTAGTGAAGATGAAAACAGATGTAGAAAAAGCAGTTGAAGTAGATGCTTATGTACTTAAAGCGTCAGGATTGATAAAGGATAAAAGAAGCTATAATGCCCTTATGAACCTACTTCAAACAGGTGTATTGATGAATGAAAGACTAGGCGAAGACGATACGGTGGTTCTTTGTAAAATTTTAATTGTGATGAAATTTTCTTATGAATTTATACCGTATGGCGTAAGGTTAAAGGAAAATTCAAAGCTAGATTTTTATAATAAGGTGATGTACCCGCCAAAGGTGGAATATAGAAATTATAGTGATAATGTGCTTCGAGTTGGTAAAGAAGAAAGAAGCACAAGGCACTGGGCGCAAGATATTTTAGCCAACAAAGAAGATTCAAAATAATTTTGTAAATTTGAGTATAACCCATAAAAAGTGAATCTATTTATGTGCTATTACGTTGACCAAAAAGGTAGTAGGAGAGATGTAAAAATACGTTTCAACATCGCCATTAACGATACGGGTAAGTTGTACAATGGTGTATTTGTAAAAGGATTCGATTATCCAAACTTGCCAATTATTTCAAATGACAATCCTAAAGAGCTAACAACAAATTTAAATTGGGGGTTAATGCCGTCTTGGGCTGGAATTGGTCTATTAGAATTTAGAAAAGGAAAACTTAACGCTCGAATCGAAGAACTAAACGAGAAACCAAGCTATAGAAACATAATTGAAAATCGTTGTCTTATAATTATAAGTGGATACTATGAATAGCGACCACTCTAAAAAAAAAAAATAATGAAAAGGATTTTATTAAAGGTACGAGTTATATTAGACTATAGATTGTCTTTACTAATAATCATTTAAAATCATCACAAATGCTTTTTTCAATTTTTCATTTGGTATTATATGAAATTTGATTCCTTTCTTTTTTTGTATTGCCCCTTCAATCAGCATATTTACACTTTCAGCACTGGTAATTTTGTATCCCATTCTGTTTAAGCTTTTTAATATTTCATTACTATAATTAATTGTTTCTTCACCGCTTTCACACGTAATATTAACATCATAATTCATAGGTATTTTACTCTTAATCAAGTCGATATCTTCGGATGTCAGATGTCTATCAACGATTGGGATTTCACTGTAGTTGTTCACTGTTTGAACACCATTATTGACACCTGAATTTATGATTCCATTGTTTATAATATTTTCTTGTGGTTTGATAGCTTCACTTTTGGTTTCAGAACTTTTTGCTTCGTATTCCCTTGACGAAGTACTAAGTTTTACAGGTGTATTTTTGTTCGAGTTATTTTGAACATTTTTATCTCGATTGATAAAGTCACCTTTTATATGATAAACATTGCTCGGTTTTTCAATTTCCTTCTCTACTTTTTTATTTGATTTTTCTTCTTTCTTTTCTACCAATTGTGTTAAAGAAGCAAATGCAACACTGAGTATGGTAAATACTGAAGCTAAAGTTTTGTATGTTTTTTTATTATTTCTGAGAAATAATGCAAGGATGCCGAATACGGCAATACAAATAAAACTAATTGCACTAAGGATTAATAAAGTGGTATACATAAAATATTAATGGGAGTATTTTTTATACGAAAATAGTAAAATATATCTGACACCATACTAAAAAGATAAATGATATATTTGAAAAATATTACATTAAAAATAAAATGTGTTAGTAATAAGTGTTAGTAACTTTCTATGTTATTACATAGTTTATTGATAATCAATTTTTTAAACTAGTTTAGAATCAAATTTAGCATTTTAATTTTAAATCAGTTTAAGTTTACTTACTTCTTTGAAGAGTGCTTTTCGGTCTTCAATTCCATTTGAACCCCCGTTTATTTTCTTGGTTACTTTCTCGATACTTAAATCATTGTTCGAAGTGATAACTGTATTAATGTTGTTCCTTTGCCAGTACCATAATGCGCTAACTAAAGCGTTAACTTCGCTTAGTAATAGTTCGGACTCACTAATTATGTTATCGTTGTTTAAATGTTTTGCTAATGCTTCATAATTATTGCGGCCTGTTAACTGTATAAACCCACGACCACGATAACGCCAGCCGTCACCGCTTTCAACGTCCCCATTTCCCATTCTGTTTGCGTAAACTAGGTTTGCTATCTTTTCGGGATTGCGCTCATATTGTTTTGCAGTCTCTAAATCTTTGAAGTATTTAGGGAATATCTTTAAAAGCCTTTCGGCTGAGTAGTTGAGATTTTCGGCACGTGGTACTAATTTCGATTCGTGGTAGAGTTGCGACCAAAAATGAACACGTTTTAGTTGCGTATCTAATCCGTAACGATTCAGTACGGTATTGTATTTTGTATTTAGTTGTTGAATTAGTTCATTCACTTAGTTTTAAAGGTTAATAGCTTCGTTATTTTTTAGCATTGTTGAAAGCTTTTCGACTATTTTGGCATTTGGGTCGAATGAGTTTTTAGGATAAGCGTTACTTTCAAAATCAGGAATCAGATTTGTAATATCCCAAAATCTCGGTTTGTCGGTATTGTTGTAAAAATTGATGTAATGAATGTAAATTTTAGCATTCGGATATTTAAGCTGTAACTTTCTTTTAGTTTCAAATAGTCCTCTGATTTTTATTTCTTCTAGAATCCAGCTGTCATATTGGTTGTCGCCTTTGTATCTGTTTTTTATTTCACCAATTACCATATCTCTAGTAGAACCAGTGTAATAACCAACATCCCAAGAAGCTGATGTGGTTCTTGAAAATCTATTGATTTGCCAATCAGGTTGCTGGTTGGTTTGGAAGTTTTGGAACTTATCACGTCCAATCTTTTCGTCTATTGATATGCTTTGGTTTATTTCATTTGCTGTCATAATTTATCGTTTATTAATAAATATAAGCTACAAGTGAAAAAACTAAAGTTTACTCAAAAAAAACAAAAATAATTAGGTAAGATTAGTATCACACATAGAAAAAAGAATAACTTTGAAATTAACAAACAAATAAATTGCAGAACCGCAGATGAGACCAAATAAATTTACACAAAAAACGACAACAACTTATTATCACATCTCGGCAATAAAAAATAAAGAAAGTATACTAGCTAATGGTTTAATCTCTGACGAATCAGAAATTTTTCTTTGTACTAGTTTTGACCAATTAAAAATGATTGCTTTCAATCAGTTGTTTTTAAATGAATATTCAATTTTCGAAGTGTCAACAGAGGGGTTGACAGGAGAAATTATTCAAGATAACGTAGCAGAAGTTGGTTCAGGTTTTCAATATATTGTAAAGCAGAATAAAATTGAAAGTAAGTACTTGAAATTTGTTAATGATGCTAAATTTCACTACTTCGATTTGGCAGAAGATACCAACAGAGTTAAAGCTAGAGTTTTTGGGATGGATGAAGACCAATACATTGAAATGCTGGTAAGCACAAACGAAAAGTGGTGTGAGCATTATAATGCTAAGTACAATAAGAATATATCTTACAATCAACCAAAAGTATTTAATCCATAAATAGAAAACCGTCTTATTAGACGGTTTTTTGTTATATGGCTTCGAAGAACATTTTTAGAGCATTTAAGAATCTCTTTTGCTTTTCTTGTCTTGTTGGTTCGCTTATCGCTTTTTCGATTGCTTGCGGTCGTCCTGCGTGCGAATCTTGAATGTCTTGTATTAAAGATTGGCGGGTTTTGTTTTCGGTCACCGTGCAACCAATTAGCGTGCCGTTGATGTATTTGTATTCTAAACAGTTGTTATTTTTGAATGTGTATTTGTAAACGATGCCCGTTTCGAAATACATTGCAATCATCCGTTTGTAGTATCTTATTCTTATTGTTTTGTTGTGCTCATTTACGATTGTCGTTACAAGCTTGTTTTTGTTGAACTTTCTTTTTGTCATTCATACTTGAAATTATTTCTCGTTATTGTTGCGCTGGTTGCTATTTGGGTAGTTCTTTTTTTAGGTCTTGAACTGCTGACCAAAAGCCCTCAAAATCATTATTTACTAAACCTCGTATTCTATCCATTATTATCTTGAAGTGTAGAGCGTCCCTAAATATATTGTTGGTCAGGCTATGAAAATCGGCAGGGATAATTGGCAGACCTTTTGTGCCGAAATGAAACTTACTTTCAAACTTGGCTTTCATTTCCGCTTTCTTTACGTCTAGCTTATCCGTAGCGACCTGCTCAGGTTGTTGGACTGACTCGATTGGTTCGGCTGGTGCTCGTTGTTCCACATCAACCGCTGGCGTTGGCTGAGGGTCTTGGACTGGTTCAGGCGTTGAAGCTGGTTCTTTCTTTGTTCGAGGCTTGCGTGATGCTTTCGGTTCGGCTGGTGCTTTAACCAATTCGATTATTCTATCAATATCGATAGCTAAGTCGGTCGATGAACCACGCCCAACACCGTTAACAACATCGTTTGCTTTGTGGTCGGGTATAACAATCCCTAACGTCGAAAGCTTAAGCACGATATTGCTAACGGTCTTTGATTCAATCCCTAAAAGGTCGGCAATCTTGCCGAACGACATTTTAAATGGTTGGTCGTTATCTTGGTAGGCTAAAACCAATTCGATTAACTGCTTATCGGTTGAAGATATTTTGCTAATCTTATTTAGAACTGGGTAGCTCTTTATGAAATTTCGTTGGTCTGTTTCTTGTTGAAGTTGTTCAAGTCTTGTTTTTTTTCGTTCTGTAGACATTCATTTTTATTCTAGTATTGTGTTATGGTCTAGTTTTTTACTTGGACTAGAAGCTGGCAGGAGCTACCCGCCAGCACCAAGGATTTTTAAATCTTTTCTGATTTAAGCAAGTATACTTTTTTAATTTGGATAAGTCAACTTTTTTAAGCTATTATATTTTTTTACAGCAGATATAAATTCATTTATAACAGAAAATGGTTTGGCTATCACTTCCTATTTTTGGGAACTGATTTTTATATCATATCCTATTTTTAGGAAGTGTTTAAATTCGGTATTATGTCCCTTATTTGGGTAATCAGTTCCTATTTTTAGGCTGACCACTTCCCAAATTTAGGAAAATCACTTCCTATTTTTAGGAACTCTATATAATAAAAATTATAATACAAAAAATAAGATATAATGATAAATATATACAAAAAGGAAAAAGAACTAAAATATTTTTATTGGTAATGAAGTAATAAATAATGATTGAAGTATTGTTATTCCACTACGTTACATAACATACTTCAATGTAAAATGCGGGTTGGTTAGATTTTAATTTGTTTTTCATTTCAAAGTAAGATAATCTTTACTTCAACGCATAGCTGGTGCATACTTGTTGAAAAGCAAATATGACAACCACAGACTTCAACATATTGAGCCTGTACGATGGTATGAGTTGCGGGCAACTGGCACTTAACCGAGCAGGAATAAACTACACCAACTATTATGCAAGCGAGATAAACCCAGCACCAATAAAGATAACACAATCCAACTACCCGAACACTCACCAGCTGGGCGACGTAACCAATATCAACTCAAAGGAATTACCACACATCAACTTACTTCTTGGCGGTTCACCTTGCCAAAACCTGAGCATAACCACAATCAACAACATCAAACACAACAAGGGACTGCAGGGCGAAAAGTCCAAGCTCTTTTACGAGTACTTGCGGATACTCAACGAGACCAAACCGCAGTACTTTCTGTTCGAGAACGTGGCAAGTATGACCAGCACCAACAAGGAACTGATAACGCAAGCCCTCGAAGTCGAACCGATACGCATCAACAGCAATCTAACCACAGCGCAAGACAGAGACCGTTACTATTGGACAAACATACTCAACTTGACCCAGCCAGCGGATAGTGGCGTAATCCTTGCCGATATTATCGAGCCAAGCGTTGCGGACAAGTATTACTACACGCAAAGCCATACGTACCACGGTGACCACGAAAAGGTGCAAGCAACACTTCACATCAACGGTCACGATATTCTTAAGCGTGTGTACAACCTTAACGGCAAGTGTGGGACGTTAACGTGCGTAACTGGGGGCAACCATCAGAAAAAAGTTTTTGAGGGCGGAAAATGCCGAAAATTAACCCCAACGGAATACGAGAGGTTGCAGAACGTGCCCGACGGCTATACGGTAGGGGTCAGTGATACGGAACGATACAGTATGTTGGGTAATGGGTGGACTATCGATGTGATAGCTCATATTCTGAGGGGAATAGCAGAAAACACACAATGGTAGTTGCATATCTCAAAAGAAAAGTGTACCTTTGTGTTGTGGTTTATTAAAATTTATCTAAAGTATGGTTTACGACCACGACAAAGATATAACTTATTTTGATAACTCAATCAACTTATGTAAAAAAAAATAAAAATTTAACATTTATGGCAGTAACATTAAAATTAAGCCTTACGGCAGAAGAAACAAATTACATTTCAGGATTAATAGAAATGGATGTAGAAACAGCAAACGAAGCAATTACAGAAGCAAAGCAGGACGGAGAAAAACCCGAGAAGTTTTATTTGGATAGAGTCAAGTTCTTCAAATCTATCAAACAAAAGATTGATGCCGAAAACGAGAAAGAATACCAAAGAATCCTAGCATTGGCACGAACAGTCGAACCAAAGCCGAACAACAGAGCAACCAGCAAAATTGTATTCAAAGAAGTTCAGGAGGTAAAAACGAATAGAAATAAATAAAATAGCCAATGACAGAAAGCCAAGGGGCGAATAACGTAAATCAAGAGCTAACGCAGATGTTAGCAGATTTCAAAGTTATCTTTGACAATAGATAAGCGTTAAACCCATCCTTGGGCACAACACCAAGTAAATCGACAACAATCAGCTAAAACATATATTAAGCCCGTTTTCGTGCCAAAAACGGGCTTTCTATTTTCGACCCACATCAAAAACAACATCAACAAACAATATTTTAGTTATTTTTACTGTAAATCTTGGAATTATGGACGATGAAATCAAAGTATTAAAAGATTACTTGAAAGACATTTCAAGCGCAATAGAAGCAACAAAGAAGTACCAACCTGCTTGGGTAGCTGAGAACTTAAAAGCAAACTTAAATCCTAAGTTTCGATTTGGTACGGATGGTAGGGCAGAACTAGTTTTCGGAATCGATGAACCTTTCGAACTGGAACTAAATTTTAAGGATTCGGGCAAGCACCATAAACGCCACATTTTACAGGCTCTACAATCTAAATTAGACAAGAAATCCCAGGAATTGAAAGAGCTACGAAGAAGACCCAAGCCGAGCGACAGTGACCCACAGGGCACAATTTAGTTACAATTCGGAACACAAAAACAACATCAACGACCAACGGCAAAGGAGTAATTTTGTACACAAAGAACAGAGTTATGGAACAAGATAAATATAGCCAAAGTGCCGTAGTAACAATCTTTGAAAGAATGGTTTATTTGCTGGATTGCAAGAGCCGAATAGATGTTATATTTCAGACTGGCGCAATACCGCACGACAAAAATGAACTAGATATGCTACTGACTCAATACAAAGACAACGTTACAAAATATGTTGTAGATGGTGACGACGTTTATTATTTCCGCTTTGGTGTTCCTGAATATTACACTAGCAAACGCTTTTTTGGCTTCCCAATGTCAAGACTAAAACAAGAGGTGTTAGACGGCATCAACCCCTCCCCCCACCACCAACAGGTGAAACAGGAGCGGAAATTATAGAACGTTTAATGTTTAAGTTTAGGAGTCAGATTGATATATTTCAAGGTTTTTGAAATTTCATTTAACATTTTTGCATAATTTACTTGCAAGGTGCACGGGAGTTTGTATATTTGCAAAGTATATTTTATATACATTTAGAGAATCTCTAAGTGGCTATAAATAAGAAACGTAACCTAAAAAGATTACGTCTCAAAAGAAATTAATTAAAGAATTTTATTCTAATCCATTCAATAATGATGGCCGTCATTATTTCGATTAGAATGTCTTTGAACTTTTTTTCATCTTCACTTTTCATTGTGATGGTGGTTTAAGTTTTTTACAAAGTTTGTGAAAGCGACCTTCACTGGTCTTAAATGATTTTTGAGTTGTTTTCATAATCTTGATTTTAAAGTTTTAAATTAGCCCTCTTGTAATTGCAAGTAGGGCTTTCTTGTTTGAATACAAATTTAATCTATTCTCAAATTTCACGCAAGCCTTCAAATCTTGTAAAGTGCCGTAATTATTAACATTGTTATATAAAATATACATTGATTTTTCATATTTAACAGATTTTTTGTTATCAAGGTGATATAATACTATATCTAAAATGGGGGTTTTTGTATCATCTTCCAGTGCACTTATCCTTGTGTTAATAACTTTCGTACTTTTTTATAATATTTTTTTATTTCACCCGAAAATTTACTTTTTTTCTTTCTTAATCTATAATAATAAAAGTTACGGTTTAAAAAAGCATATTAAAACCTTTTTAATCAAATTGTTTTAAATCAGCGCACTACAGCAGGGTGCGTTTTTTTATACCTTTTTTGTATGCTGGTCAGGGTGTTGTAAAAACGTACAGCTGGAGTACCAGTAAAACCGTTGAAATAATAAGTTAAGCAAGGAAATAAATGTTCGTAATTTAGGGTAAACCCTAACACGATATAGAAGATATTTATAATTTTGTTTTAATCCAGTCTCTAAAAGAAAAATTTATGATTGCAAAATACATTAGAATCTCTGATAAGAGCCAGCATATAGACCGACAAGTTAACGACACCGACAAGCTATATATAGATGTTATCAGCGGAAAAACCAAGTTCGCTGACCGACCACAAGCGCAACAGTTGATACAAGATATTGAATCGGGTTTGATAACTCAAGTCACAGTGCACGAGGTTTCGAGGCTTGGTCGTAATTTGCTAGATATTTTGACCAGCATCCAGTATATGCACGATAAGGGCGTAAATATCTACGTTCACAATATAGGTATGCATTCGCTAATTGATGGTAAGGAATCGCCAGCCTTTACGATGGTCGTAACGATTCTTGCAAATATATCACAGCAAGAATTAGCCACTTTACGAGAAAGACAGTTAGAGGGGGTTCGACTTGCTAAAGAAAAGGGCGTATATAAAGGTAGAGAAGCAGGAAGTAAGTTTACGCCAGCTGAACTGTGTGGTAAGCATCCCGATATAATTAAGTATCTTCAACGTAGAGCCAAACAGAAAGGTAAGTCTTATAGCATCAGAGAGATTGCGAGCATTACCAAAAAGAATGCTTCAACAGTTCAACGAGTATCTAAAGCTTTCAACGAACTGGGAGGTAAGTTCTATTACAACAAGCTGGTTGACCCGTTCGCGTAAAGATAGCACCAATGCATAAAAGAAAGAGATAAGCCCTTAACGAGGCTTATTTTTCGTCAAATAGTCGGTTGTTTTGGTGTTTTTACGCATTTTGGAACACACGCACATCTTATTCCCTCTAAGAGGTAAAAAGCCAAATATGTGATAAAAAAATAAAAGTAGAAGTTAAAGATTGTTAGTATAAAAAATAGTAATTTTCATCCCAAATAAATTTTAATTAACTTAAGCAAATTAAATTATGATTGATGAGGAGTTTAACATTTTTGTAACTATGTCAAACGATGAAACGTTAACAGTTCCATTAAAGGTTGGCGAAAGCCTGTTTATATTAGGAGCAAATGGTATGGGGAAATCAGGGTTAATGACTAAAATTAGTTCTCTAAATCCTGGTCGTTGCACAAGAATTTTAGGTCATCGACAAAATTGGATTCAAAACTCAGCTGTATCCATAACTTCTGCAGATAGAAAAACATATAATGATTATATAAGTCATTTTGATACTCTTTCCGATTCACGATTTAAAAATGATTATTCTAGTCAAAGGGTTGATATTTCAATTTTTGATTTAATTTTAAAGGAAAACTCTCGTGCACGAGAAATAACAAAAGCTCTAGATGCTGAAAATTCTGATAAAGCTAAAGAACTTTCCCATATCCAATCACCAATTAATGCTTTAAATGAAATTTTTGCAATTTCTAACATTCCAATTAGATTTTTTTTTGGAGATGATGACAGTTTAATGGCTTCAAAGAATAATGGGGCACCCTATAACGTTTGGATGTTATCAGATGGTGAAAGAAATGCGTTGCTAATTGGAGCTAATATTTTAACAAGCAAACCTAATTCGTTAATACTTATAGATGAACCTGAAAGACATTTGCATAGGTCTATAATTTCTCCGATGATTACTGCTTTAATAGCTAAAAGAAATGATTGTGCTTTTGTTGTTTCTACACACGATATTAATTTGCCAACCGATAATTCCTCAGCATCTACTCTTTTGGTAAGAGGTTGTGAGTTCGATGGAGATGATATTAAATCTTGGGATATTGACCTTTTATTTCCAAATGATTCAGTTACAGATGATATTAAGCATCAAATTCTCGGAGCAAAGAGAGAAATTCTATTTGTTGAAGGTGATGCCACAAGTTTAGATATTCAAATCTACCCGCTTTTATATCCAAAAGTCTCGGTAATACCAAGAGGAAGTTGTTCACAAGTTGAACGAGCAATTGATGGCATTAATGGCGTTGCAGAATTATCTTGGGTTAATGCATTTGCAATAATTGATGCAGATGATAGAACTGATGAGCAAATAGAAAAGTTATATGAAAAAGGAATTGTTGCGCTTCCAGCTTATTCGGTAGAGGCACTTTATTATAATTTGGATATAATCAAAAGAGTAGCGAAAAAGATTTCAACTGTCACTGGTGAAAATGAAAATGAAATTTTTGAAGCATCAATATCAACAGTCGTTGCAGATATTTCATTACATCGAGAAAGAATGTGTGCAAGACTTTGCGAAAAAAGAGTTAGAAATGCAATTATGATAGGACTTCCAAGTCATCAAACGATATTGAATGTTCCTACATTGACTGTAACTCACGATTTAGCTCAGACACTAAATGGTGAAATTGCTGTTTTCGACGGTTTGGTTTCCTCAAATGACATTAATGGGCTTATTTCTCGTTACCCAATTAGAGAAACTCCAGTTTTAAAAAAATATAACCAAAAAATTAGAAATGAGTACTGGTAAGTACGAGCTTGCTGTTAGAAATTTAATTGTTAATGATGAAGAGGTTAATAACTTTTTCAGAGGTCTTTTGCGACCGTTGACCGATTTAATCGGATAGTTACATAGAAGAAAGTCTGTAATTAACAATCCCAACACCTTAATACTGGGGAGTTCTTAATTTTTCATTTAACTTTCCGTATAAGGTAGTTAAAGAAGTCTGCAAAAATAAAATAAAAAATCCCGATATCTATTGCTATCGGGATTTTTTAATAACATAAAATTAAATATAAAACTTGGATAATTTTTAAACAAGTAAATAAATAATACTTTATTTTTCGAAGTGGTCAAGACTGACAATTATTTTTTATGGTAAAATTTGAGCTCTTATCTTCGGAGGAAAACGTAGTAGTCTCTCTTTTATATATGCAGCTAGAGCTTTTTCAAGTTCAATATTATTTGCGTTTAAATCTTCATATAACCTGTACATACTAAATTCTTCATCGTGAATTATTATTAGCGACGTATTATGAGTTAGTCGATAAGTTTGTAATCCTTCAATTACCAAATATTCAGTCATTTCAGGTAAATCTTCTTCAATTGCAGAAATCGGTCGTAACCTATATTTTTCAGTTATATAATTATTTTCTTCCATTAACGATTATTTACTTTTTTTAGCTTTAAGGTTAGTGAATTAATAGTGTTTTCTAAATGTGTAATTTCACGATTTATACTTTTAAAGCAAGCAAGTATACCACCTTTTAAGTATTCATTAGGAACAACAAATTCTGCCATTTTAATAACACCATTTTTTTTTGTGGTAAAAATGTTTTCCCCCGCCTTTATGGATTCGTCTTTGTAGTAATCGATACCTGTGGTAGTCCAGTACATTTGACGACCTTCATCACCTTCAGTTTTTAAATCTTCATCGTTTAGCTCTAAAACAGCATCTGCAAATTTTTTCCAAATTACAATTTTTTCATTGAAATCTCTTATTTGTTTTTTTACAACTTCGCTCATTCTTATTAATTTAGATTTATTTATACATTTCTTGGTAGTCAAATTTAAATTAAAGTTTTTAGTAAAATACTATTGCATATGTTGAAAGAAAATTATCACATAAAATTTGTTTGATTTAGGACTCAAATAGAATAATTTTGTTTTCATTAACAGTGTTCCAATCGGTGATTGATTTATACTTGCTGTCGTCATAATAATCAGGTGTATAATAATCTTCATCAGCCTGTTCTCTTGGGTCAAAATCCTTAAGTAAAAAAGTCTTGTATCTGAATACTTTTGGTGATTCTTTAATTCCTTTTCTATTCAGGATAACTACAAGTGTGTGTGGTACTGGATTGCCAGCAATTTGAAATTTAATATCACACCTTGCAATACTTGATGAAAGTTTGTAAACGGTAATAGATTTGATTATCTGTTTAAAGATTGATTGAAGTTTGTTTCTATCGTTTTTCGCATCAACAAGTATTTGTCGATTTGTAGATGGTTTAGCTAAATCAATAAGTGTTTTCCTGCTTGATGCAAGTTGTTTTTGTTGAGTGTAAATTTGGCTCGTGAGGTTTTGTTTTTCGGTTTCCCATTCAGCAGATTTATTTTCATAGAAGTTCGGCAGGTGGTCGATTTTTCCATCATAGTAATCGGTAACTAATCGCTTTATTCTATTGTCTAATTTTGCCAGTTCAGCAGTGAGAGTTGGTAGCGACGTTTCTAAAACAATTATTTTGGCTTGAATGTCTTTCTTTATCTGCTCGGTGTCACTCAAAAATTCTAAGACTGTTGGGGTATTACAAAGTATATCATAAATAGAACTATCAAGAGCATCAAGATTTACGCCTATGTTTTCACAATTCTTTTGTGTTACAGTTACACGTGAGGAACAGCAATAAACCAAAGCAGATGTGGAAATAATATGCGTGTAATTTCGACCACAAACCCCGCATTTTATTAAGTACTGTAATAAAACAACATTTTTGGTGTGCATATTTCGTCCTTTACCTCTCTTGTTAAGTCTAATTTCTGTACATTCATCAAATAGTTCCTTATTAATAATTGCAAGGTCAGGACTATCGTAAGCCTCGATAAGTTCGGCTTTCTCTTTTAAATATTCCCTAACACCATAGTACAGTTTGTTTGACAAAAGTCGTCGTACTTGCTTACCATCCCAAAGTGTACCCGTCATTAATCCAATACTTTCAGCTTTAGTGGGTATTTTTTTATCGTTCAGCTTGTTAGCAATAGCAAGACAACCTAGGCCACTTTTGTAATCATTGAAAATATCTTTGATAACCTGCGCCTCAACTTCATCAATTACAAGCTTTTTATTTATTCCAACATAACCGTACGGTTTGTATGTTCCACCTGCAGTTCCACCTTGGCGCACCTTGTCACGTTTTCCTGACAGAGCACGATTTTTAAAAGTTTCGGCTTCAATATCGGCAAACTCCATCATCAATTGAAAAGCGGCCAATTGTATTTTATTTATCTTTCTATCAGCAGTCAAAAAGAACGTTCCACCGTTGGAACTTGTAACACAAATATCGATTTGGTTTTCTAAAAGTTCGTTCACCAATACACGTGTTTCAGTCGGATTTCTTCCAAGTCTCGAGAGTTCCGTAACATAAACGCAGGTGTAAAAACTTAAGTCATTTCTAAATTTGGTAACAAGCTTGTCCAGTTGCGGGCGTTTTTTAGTTTTACTGTAACCTGAAATCTTTTCGTTATAAATTTCAATATTAATTTCTTGGTCTTTATACTGTCTATTAATGTAGTTGGTTATATCACTTATTTGCCTATCATATGATTGTTCAAGGGATGACACACGCACGTAAATAGCTAGGTTAATCATTTTTTTTATATTTGTTTGAGCAAATATAAGTATTAAAACCGACCAATAGGTATGTGACTTATGTTAAGATACAAGGTATATTCATGATCATATGTTTTGATTAGTTATTTAATTGTAATTACTGTTCTTCTGTTTGATGCCTTTCCTTCTGAAGTATTATTGTCACCAATTGGTTCATCAGGTCCTTTAGACTGAGTTTCGATCTTAGTTTGGTCAATGCCATTTTTAGAAAGATAATTTTTAGAGAATTCTGCTCTTTTTTGTCCAAGAGCAATATTAGCATCACGGTTTCCAACATTATCAGAATGGCCAACTGCTAGAATAACAGCATCTTTAACGTGCTCAGCATATTTAATAATATCAGCAACTTTTTGTTTCTCAAGACTGCTTAAAGTTTGGCGTGATTGATTCGTATTAAAATGAAGAATCAACGGATCTGCATTTATTTTATCTTTCAAAACGCTCCATTCATCATTTGGCGTTGCAGCTGCAGTAGAATCAATGGTTTCAAATGAATAATCAGCAGGTCCTAGAAGCGTGTCTGCGCTCATTTTCCATTTTTCTATAATTTCTCCTTTAGTAATAAATTGCTTTTCAGACAACCCCTCAGTAACAAAATAATTTTTGATCTCATTTGCCCTTGCGAGACCTAGATTTTCAAAAGAAGTAGAATTTGTTTCATCAGATGTAGCGTAACCCGTTATCGTTATTTTCTGTTTTGGATTTGAAACTAAGAATGTCTTTAATTTAGCTATACCAGTTAAGACAGAATCACCAACAGGCATTATTAATGCTGCGCTGTTTTTGAGGAACTTGAGATTATCATTCGTATGATATTCAATTCCAGAACCATTCAATACAAACGGAACAAAATTAGGCTCCACGACAGGTGTTGAAACTGTTTTAGGAGTATCATCCGTTATTGTTTTCTCAGAGCAATTGCAGCAAAATTTAAGATATAAAAAAGTACCTAAAATGATGGTTATTGCAATGCCTAATAGATAAAGTGCTTTTTTAGACATAGATGATAAAGTTTAGATTCTATCAAATTTAACGAAAAAAATAACACATAACACGTTAATAATCAGTTATTTTAATGTTTTAAATTTGTGCTTTAAAAAGTAGTTTAATACGTTTTTACCTTTTTAAACTTTTAAGAGCTTGATTAAAATGAGTAACTTGCATAAAAAATAATGCACATTTAAAATGGTCGAAATAGAAAGAAAATTTCTTGTAAAATCTGACGACTTCAAGAAACAAGCTTTTACTCAAAATAAAATTGCACAAGGTTACTTGAGTTCTGTCCCGGAAAGAACTGTTAGAGTAAGAGTTAAAGGAAATAAAGGCTTTATAACCATAAAAGGTATAAGTCATAGCAGCGGTATGTCTCGGTTTGAATGGGAGAATGAAATTCCGCTGGATGAAGCGATAGAACTTTTAAAATTATGTGAGAAAGGTAAAATCGAAAAGACCCGGTACGAAATAAAATCTGGAATACATGTGTATGAAGTAGATGAGTTTTATGGTGAAAACGAAGGATTGGTTATGGCAGAAATTGAACTAAATTCTGAAAATGAAGCTTTTGAAAAACCAGATTGGCTTGGCGAAGAAGTCACAAATGATGAAAGATATTATAATGCTTATTTGAGTAAAAATCCTTATAAAGACTGGGAAAAATAAAATGACAGAATCCATATATGACCTTGTTATAGTAGGCGGAGGGCCAATTGGTCTTGCCTGCGCAATCGAAGCCGAAAAGAAAAAATTAAAATATTTAATTATAGAAAAAGGTGCAATTGTAAATAGTATTTTCAATTATCCGCTTTACATGACTTTTTTTTCTACTGCAGAAAGATTAGAAATTGGTGACATTCCCTTTAATTGCTTAGCGCCAAAACCTGGGCGTCAGGAAGCTTTAGAATATTACAGAAACATTCATCGTTATTTTAAATTCAATATTAATTTATTTGAAAAAGTAAATGAAGTTCGAAAAGAAAGCAACGGGATTTTTAAAATTGATACCGATAAACAAAATTACGAAGCTAAAAATGTGGTGATTGCTACAGGTTTTTATGACATTCCGATTGAGATGAATATTCCTGGAGAAAATCTGCCGAAAGTTCGTCATTATTACAAAGAAGCACACGAGTATGCTTTTAGAAAAGTTTTGGTTGTTGGAGCTAATAATTCATCAGTTGATGCAGCTTTGGAATGCTGGCGAAAAGGTGCTGACGTAACAATGGTTATTCGTAAAAACGAAATCAATAATCGAGTAAAATATTGGGTCAAGCCCGATATAGAAAATCGAATCGCGGAAGGAAGTATAAAAGCCTATTTTGAATCTAATATTACAGAAATCAGAGAAAATGAAGTTGAAATTGAAACAACAAACGGCAGAATTACAATTGAAAACGACTTTGTTCTGGCTTTAACGGGCTATAAACCAGATTTAAGCTTTCTGGAAAGAATGGGAATTCATCTTTCAAACGATGAATTAAAAATTCCTGTATATAATCCTGAAACGATGGAAACTAATGTTGACGGATTATTTCTTGCAGGCGTTGTATGTGGTGGAATGCAGACGCATAAATGGTTTATAGAAAACTCAAGAGTGCATGCCACAATGATTTTAGATTATATAACTTCGAAATAAAAAGGTTTGCCACGAATTTCACTAATTATCACAAATTATTTCTATAGAATAGATTTCACACTATGTGACAATCTATTATATCTGTCAATTCGAGCGAAGTCGAGAACTTTGTATGATGCATTTCGACTTCGCTCAATGTGACATTAGAATAAATAAATTAAGAGCTGCAAGAAAGCATCGAACAGCCTACTTTAGATCTAGCCCAATCAGGACGTTTTGCAAACCATTTTTCAAATTCTGGTTGTTCATCATACGGATTTTGTAATAGCTGAAATAATTCATCCACTAAAGAATAATCGCCTTTGTCTGCTTCATCAATGGCCAGTTGTGCCATATAATTTCGCAGTACATATTTTGGATTTATGAGATTCATTTTCGCAGTACGCTCTTCGTCAGAAAGTGTTTCTACATTTAATCTTCTGAGATAAACAGAAAGCCATTTTTGCCATGCATCTAGAATTTCAACCTTTATTTCTTCTGGTAAATAGAATGCATATTCAATTTTTTCAAATGCCTGTTCTACAGAATCATTCTTTTTAATCTGGCTTAGGTTTCTAAAAAAGATAGTCATATCAGTTTCTGATAATTGTAAAATTTCTTCAATTCCTTGAATAATTTTATCATCAGTTTCACTTGAAGTAAAAAGCCCTAATTTACTTAAAAACATATTTTTATAATCCTCTTCGTAATCATTAATAAATGAATCTAAGATTTTTTCTAAAGGCTCTGCTTCATTAATTAAAGGATAAAGAGCATTTGCCAATTGGTATAAATTCCACTGGGCAACCTGAGGCTGATTTCCGAAACGATATCTTCTATTTTGACTGTCTGTAGTATTTGGAGTCCAGTTGGGATCGTAGTTTTCTAACCATCCATAAGGTCCATAATCAATCGTAATTCCGTGGATAGACATGTTATCGGTATTCATCACACCGTGAACAAATCCGACACGCTGCCAGTGCAGAATCATTTCTCGAGTTGTATCTGCCACTTTTTTAAAGAATTGTAAATATTGTTCTTTAGGCTCGCCGGTAATTTCTGGAAAATAATGTTTGATTGTAAATTCTACAAATTCTTTTAGATTTTTGAGCTCATTTCGAGCAGTCAGCATTTCAAAACTTCCAAAACGAATAAATGACGGCGCTACACGGCAGACAACTGCACCTTTTTCATAAGCTGGATTTCCATTGTATAAAATATCTCTCAAAACCTGATCGCCTGAAAGAATGAGAGAAAGTGATCGAGTAGTGGGAACTCCTAAATAATGTATCGCTTCGGCACATAAATACTCTCTTATAGACGAACGTAAAACGGCTAAACCATCTGCGGTTCTAGAATAAGGCGTTTTTCCAGCACCTTTTAATTGAAGTGTATAAAATTGATTGTTGTTTTCAATTTCAGTTAAATTAATCGCACGTCCGTCTCCCAATTGTCCTGCCCAATTTCCAAATTGATGTCCGGCATAACACATGGCATACGGCTGCGTGCCAGGAAGAATATCTTTTCCAGAGAAAGTATTTAAAAATTCTTCTGATTGGATTTCATCCTTAGAAATTCCAACTAATGCAGCAACTTCTTCTGATGCATGAATTAATTCTGGATGTGAGGGTTTTGTTGGATTTACATATGAAAAGAGCGTATTCTTTACTTGACGAATTTCGTTTGTCAAATCTGGATCTGCTGGCAGTTCGGCAGTAAATCGATTATTTATTTTGAGATTTTTCATTTTTTATTTCTTTTCTTTTATTGCCAACAGATTAAAGGATTTTAAAAGATTTTTTTTTTAACTAAAAATCGTTCAATCAATATAATCTGTGGCTTAACTTAAAATTAGCCAATTAATTTATCAGCATACATTTTTTTAAGTTTTTGAATTTTTGGATCAATAACCACTTGGCAATATCCAGCTTCCTGATTTTCATTGTAATAATTTTGATGATAATCCTCAGCTTCGTAAAAAACTTCAAAAGGTTTCAATTGGGTAACAATCGGATCAGCATAAGCAGGCTGTACTTCTTCAAAAACTTTTTCTGCTATTTCTTTCTGCTCATCATTATGATATAAAATGATCGAGCGGTATTGCGTTCCGCTGTCACCACCTTGACGATTCAAAGTTGTTGGATCATGACTTGTCATAAAAATGAAAATTAAGTCATGATATGAAATTATGTCAGGATTAAAGGTAACTTGAATAACTTCTGCATGTCCAGTTCTGCCAGTACAAACTTCGCGATATGCTGGATTTTTTATAAAGCCATCTGAATAACCTGATTTTATTGATTGTACACCTTTTAAACGCTGAATTACAGCTTCGACACACCAAAAACAACCGCCACCAAAGGTAGCTACTGATAAATTTCCCATAAATAATACTTTCTATTAGTTTAATGCCTATTAATTCGATAGGATATTATGATAATTTATTAAAAAAAAGATCTTTTAACTAAAGATACCCGACAGGAATGTAATGTTTGAAGTTTACTATTGATAAATTCGCAATATTATAAAAAAGCGATATATTTGCAGTCAAACACAAGGCACAACTAATGAATAGCAAAAATAGTACCATCACTCTAGAAACTTATTTTCAGGAATTTAGACAAAACATTGTCGGAATAAATCAAGAATTTACGTCACCTTATGGCAGAAAATCAATCATTTATACTGACTGGACTGCCAGCGGAAGATTGTATCGCCCTATCGAAGAAAAACTTTTAAATGAGTTTGGACCATTTGTGGCCAATACACATACAGAAACTACTGTCTCTGGTACTGCCATGACAAAAGCGTATCATCATGCAAGACATATTATTAAACGTCATGCGAATGCAAGTAATGATGATGTTTTAATTACTGATGGAACTGGAATGACAGGAGTTATCAATAAATTCCAGCGTATTTTAGGTTTGAAAATTCCAGAAAATTTGAAAAGTTTCACGAATATTCCAGAAGAAAAGAAACCTATTGTTTTTATTTCGCATATGGAACATCATTCTAATCAAACTTCTTGGCTGGAAACTATTGCTGATGTGGAAATTATTCCTTCTTGCGAAAAAGGACTTTTCAATTTAGAAAATCTAGAAGCTTTATTGCAAAAATATAATGATAGAACCATAAAAATTGCTTCTATTACAGCATGCTCGAACGTTACGGGATTAAGAACTCCTTTTCATGAAGCTGCAAAATTAATGCACCAATATAATGGTGTATGCTTTGTTGATTTTGCTTGTTCAGGCCCTTATGTTGAAGTTGATATGCATCCAGCTGATCCAGAAGCTTATTTGGACGCTGTATTTATGTCACCTCACAAATTTTTGGGCGGACCTGGAACTTCTGGTGTTTTAATTTTCAACAAAAAATTATACAAAAACATGATTCCAGATTGTCCTGGAGGAGGAACGGTAAGCTGGACGAATCCTTGGGGCGAACATCAATATATTGATAATATCGAAGATCGTGAAGATGGCGGAACACCTGGTTTTCTTCAAGTTATAAAAACTGCTCTTGCCATTGAGTTAAAAGAAGAAATGGGAATTGAAAACATTATGCAGCGTGAACACGAAATTGTTGATTATGTTTTTAGTGAATTGGAACCCGTTTCAAATATTAAAATCTTAGCAGGACAACATAAAGAACGTCTTGGTGTCATTTCATTTTTTATTGATGATCTTCATTTTAATTTAGGAGTTAAACTTCTGAATGATCGTTTTGGAATTCAAACTAGAGGTGGTTGCAGTTGTGCGGGAACGTACGGTCACTATTTACTTCACGTTGATCAAGAAACTTCTAATAAATTGGTAAACGAAATTACAATTGGTGATTTGATCAAAAAGCCAGGATGGATTAGAATGTCTATTCACCCAACGACAACAGATGAGGAAATTGCTTATGTATGCCAAAGTATAAAAGAAATGGCCGCAAACCATAAAACTTGGGCTTTGGATTATTCTTATGATAAAAACAGAAATGAGTTTATTCATAAAAATGCAACTTCTTTTGAAGATGAATTGGTAGCAAGCTGGTTCAAATCATAAAGTTTAAAAAAGTTTATATAAAAGTAAACCCGACAAATTTTTAAAATTCGTCGGGTTTCTTGTTTCTTATGAAAATGATATTTGTGATTTAGCCCCGATAGAAGTGGAAATCCTTTTGTACTGCCCGAGGATTCGGGACCAGTACAAAAGATTGTAACGGATAGCGGGACTTCAGGTCTTGAAAAAAACGAAAATTTCTGCTTCTGTATATAATTACATAATCAGCCTTACACCGCCAAGATCTGAAACGCGATATGAAAATTTATTTCCAGGTGAGCCAATAAACATGAAATTTTTGGGAATTTTCCATTTTTGAGAAAGTTCATCAATTATTTCTGGACCGAAAACTCCTTCTATTTCCAGATATTCAATATCAAGTCCGTCGTAAGCGCGGTCTAAAACTTCTAGATCTTTTTTTAAAGCTTCATTGTTTGTAGAGCCATTTTTAACGTGGACGATCTTGAGTTTTTTGGTTGTTTCATTGTCTTCCACGTATTGCAAAACTTTATTGAGAATCGTGATGTCATCGCCTTTGGTGAAAAACACAAATTCCTGCGAATTGATTTGTGTGCTCAAATTTTGCAGATAGCGGTTACTCACAATAACCATTCTACGCAGCGGCTGATAAAAATATTCTAAAGCCTCAATTAGTAAACGAATTAAAATAACGCGATTGAGCATGATTCCTACAAAGATTAATGAAGGAATCATATATTGCAGAAATGTATAAAACGAATTGATATTGAGGCGCATATTTCCTAGAAAAGCAGCTATAACAAAAGTTACCGCGGCAAGTACTGCGATGCCTCGGGCACGTTCTGGTCTAGGAAGTTTTCTTCGTTTGTATTTTAAAAGTAAATTACCAATTCCGAATAATGCCATTACCGCCAAGAACGAAAAAGTGTAAACTCCAGCCAAAGATTCTAGATGTCCGCTAGTTGCAAAAAGTACTGAAATACAAAGAATTAAAAAGCTAATTACAATTCTGTAATGTGATCCTCTGCTATTTTGTTTCAAGAAATAATTGGGAAGAATTCTATCTAATGTCATTCGGTTTAAAAGTCCAGAAACTCCAACGAAAGAAGTTAAGACGGCTCCGCAGAGGACCATAACTGCATCTATAGAAATAAGCCAAGCCAGCCATGATCCGCCGGTTGTCTGTCCTAAATGTGCTAAAAGAGACTCTTTGTTTTCGCCGACTTCTGTTAGCGGAATTACACTTATTAATAATATCGCAATAACGGGATTGAAAAAACTGACGATTGCCCACATGTTTCTGAGTGTTTTTGGAAAAACACCATGTTCTTGTTCTTCAACAAAATTGGCAGAACTTTCGAAACCTGAAATTCCGAGCATTGCCGCCGAAAAGCCTAGAAATAGCGCAGTTTTAATATTTTCATAAGCAATTGGAGTTTGCCAATTGATATGAAAAGTTTCTAATCCGTTTGTAAGAACAAACCAAATCGATGCAAGAACTAATAAAGTTAAAGTTCCAATATGGGTAAGGAAAATGATAACTGCCACAAATGCAGATTCTCCTATTCCTAAAATGGCTAATCCGGTAAATAAAATTAAAACAACAACGGTAGCAATGGTAACATTTAAGCCTTCAAAAATTCCGTGTAAGTAATGCATTCCTTCTGAAGCTGAAATTACAGCCGTTGCCATATACGACAAAACGGTTAAAGTTGCAGCCAAAGATGCCAGTCTTTTGGTAGAAGTATTTAGCAGAACATTGTAAGCACCTCCATTTAATGGAATCGCCCCAACAACTTCTCCGTAAATTTTTCTGAAAAGAAATAATACCACGCCAACAATTAAGAGTGAGATCCAAGCGTATTGACCTGCATATAAAATGGTTAAAGCAGATACATAAAGACAAGAAGAACTAATATCGTTACCGCAGATTGCAGTTGCCTGTAATTGATTTAATTTTTTGTGTACGATTTCTTTCATCAGTATTTGAGATTAACACTTTTAGTAAAAAACAATGAGTAACAATAAATTATAATCAGGCAAGAAGACTGGTGTTGAATTCTAAATTGGAAAACTATTTTGCTTCTTGAAATTTTTGTAAAGATAATAATGCCTGTTTTTGAACTTTTTTCTGAAAAAATCCTGTCCATCCTAATAAATATCCTGTTGGGCCAAAAGCTTGTTTGGACCATTTCCAGACATCAAAATTATCAGTATGTTTAATGATTAAGCCGTCTTGAAAGATAAATTCGGCATAAATTTTATTAATAACCTTTCTGTTTGTTTTACTAAAATTGTATGTAGCAGTCCAATTGGCAGAACCTGTTGCATCGTCAGCTTTAACGTTCGAAAATTCAATTTTTAAATTTCCTTTACTTTTTAAAAGTAACATTTCCCACATTTTTGAAACCTGATCTTCTTTTAATAAACCAAATGCCGGATCAATAAAATGTACCTTCGGATGGTAGCATTCGCTCATGGTTTTGGCATCTGCATTTGCAAAAGCGGTATAGAATTTTGTAATTAAGGCTTCGTTTGCGTTCATAAGAAAATATTTAATGTTAAATATAAGATTTATTAGATTAAAAAATCATTATAGAACACTAATTTCTTTTGCTGTATCAAATGTTTTTTTGGATTTATCGAATGCTGTCGAAAAGTAGTTCATTTTATTATAAGCTGTAAAATAACCAGTTTGATTGCCAAAAGTTGTTGGACCGCCAGCAATTATAAACCTAACAGCATAAATATCATTCTTTTTAAGCTTAAGCCATTCAGCAGGCGTAAAGTAATAATAAGAAGTTGTCTTACCGTCTGTAGATTCTTTTACATTTTTGTCTGTACAGGCAATAACATCGGCATTGGCTAAATCTACATAAAGTCCACCGGCAATTCTAGCTTTGTCGTTTGCTGTTGCAACTGTGATTTTTAAAACACCACCTTTATCTGTTTTTGCTATTTGAATATTTACTTGCCCGGTGTAAGCATATTTTTCACATATAAAAGTGTATTCTTGCGTAGCAGGAAAAGGAGCAGAGCCTTTTACACTTATACTTTGCTGTGCTGCGGCAAAAGTTGAAACAAATAATAATAAGAGAAGCGGTAATTTAAAATTCATAATTTATATGTTTATTGATTGGCTAATTTAGCGTCAAATTTTTCATCCCAATCCATTGATTTTATAGCTGAAATAAGATTCTCGTCGTTTACAAATACTCGTAATTCTTTATTTGCAACTTTTTTACTGTACAAAGCATGGTAACGGTAAATGACTTCATCTTTGGTTTTGTAAACTCCGTCTAATTTTAAATCAATAAAGCTTCCGTAATATTGTCTAAATCTTTGGCAGGTTTTGGTTAAACGATCTTCCGTTGTATTTTCCATAACCGATTTAGTTACTTCAGTTTCATTAAAAGGTTTAAATTTTGAAGTGTTACAAGTTTCTAAAACTCTTTTTCCTAAATCATAGGCTTTTTGCTGCTGATTGGCATTTACTTCTGCTCCAGAAACTTTTTTAATTTTTAAATCTTCCGTATCTCTACTAACTGTTGCTGTTTTAGATTTACATCCAATTAATAATAACAAACATATAATCAATCCTGCTTTCTTCATAACTATTTAAGTAATTTTTAATAATAAGTTAGGATCGGGACAATTTTCTATATAAAAGTTAAGGTCTTTTGTGTTGCAGACACCTGGATAATCTCCCCAGTAATCTTCAATATTATGAATGATTTGAAAATGGACATGCGGCGCATAATCACCATTTACTGAGGCATTTCCTAAAGTGGCAATCTTTTCACCCTTTTTAAAATAGTCTCCGATATTTAAGTTTTCTATACTTTCTAACGACAAATGTCCGTATAAAGTATAAAATTTTTGATTTTCTACTTCATGTTCTAATATTATAGTAGGCCCGTAATCACCCAAGCCAATATTGTTTTTAAAACTATGAACTTTACCGTTTAGAGCTGCAAGAACAACGGTTCCTGCTTCTGCCCACAAATCTAGGCCAATATGTATATTGCGTTCTGGTTTAGAATCATTCAAAAAAATTGAGCTTCGCTGGTATAAAAAACGTCCCTCAATATAACCTCCAAATGCAACTTTAGCGTTATTTTCTCTTAGATAATTTGAAATGTATTTTTCAAAATCTTCTGATGTATCAAGTTTTGCTTCGACTAATTCTTTATTGAAAACCGACAAATTCAATGGCGTATATTCTGAAATCTTGATTGATTCGTCAATTACTTTAGTAGGTGGTAAGGCGTTTAAAATGGAGGCAAGGGGTTTCATAAAATTAAGCAACTTTTTTTATAATTATTAATTCATTGTGTACTTCAATGCGAGGCAGCATCTTGGTCATAAACAATTTTGGATTTACTTCTGAGATATATTTTCTGTTTCGAACATTGTGTGCTTCGTCAAGAATCATAGTATTAAACAAAACGTAGCCGTCATCTTTTAAAAGAGTACAAATTCTATCTACAAAAAACTTCTCAAACAAAAAGTTCGGCATGTGAGTATCTTCAAAAATGTCTATAATTATAAGATCGTATTTGTCTTTGGTTTTTAAAACAAACTCAAAAGCATCATCAATAACGAGTTCCAATTGTTTAATTTGATTCAGGTTAAAATACTCATTTGCAACTTGAATCATATCTGGATCTATTTCAACTCCAGTTATTCGGTCTTTATATTCAATTTCGTCTACTAATGTTTTTACTACGCTTCCGCCGGCAACTCCTAATAGTAAAATGTGATCCATTTTTAGAATCGTATCATAACCAATATTTCGAAGTCCATATCGCAATATACGCTGCAGGCTTCCATAAGAATAATTAGTGTTTTCAGAATCTAGTACTAACTCTCCATTTGCCCAGGTAACTTCAATAATTTTACTTCTGGCAGATTTCTTTTTATAAATTTTTATGGGAATTAAGTAACTAAAAAATTTTCGAATCATTTTGAATGCTTTTACTCAAATTTAGTATTAAATCTTTTATTTTGCACCAAATATTAGATCTTTAATGAAAAAACTCTTGTACAAATTCATATTTTTTAGGCTAATGGGCTGGAAAATAGTGGGAATGGAAAATGCCGAAGTGAAAAAATGTGTATTAATGGTAATGCCGCATACCAGCAATCATGATTTTTATATAGGAATTTTTACTCGTGGTATATCTGGACGACAGATGAATTGGGTAGGAAAGAAGGAATTATTTAAATTTCCGTTTGGATATTATTTTAAAAATGTTGGAGGAGAACCCTTAGACCGCACCGGCGGATTAAATAAAGTAGATTCTATTGCTGCAATTTTTGACAGAAAAGACGTTTTTCGTTTGGCAGTTGCACCAGAAGGAACACGAAAAGGAGTAAACGAAATTAAAACCGGTTTTTATTATATTGCGCTTAAAGCTAATGTGCCAATTGTTCCAGTAGCTTTTAACTGGGGTAAAAAAGAAGTGAGTTTTGGCAAACCATTTTTTCCAACTGGAAATTACGAAGCTGATTTTGAAATTTTGAAAAAACACTATAAAGGTGTTTTGGGTAAAATTCCCGAAAATGGCGTACAATTCTAAAATTCAACTAATTTTTCCAAACGCGTGAGAATCGCGTAAATGAAAATTATTTGTACGAATGTTCAAATATGCGATAATTTTTGAATTACGGCGAATAGGTTTTAAAAGTTCCGTTTTTATAGAAAAAGACAATTTTTTCAATTTCGTTATCTGCCACGTTTAAATTTGACGTTTTTGATTCCGTTGCATCCTTTGTTTTAGCTTTTTCATTTTCATCAAATTTTATTTCTGAAAATAAATCTTTTGACAAATTTTCATTCGAAATAGGTGAGATGATCTTAGTTTCAGAAATTACTACTTCATCATTTTTAGGAAAATTTCCTCTTCCAATCAAAATCCAATATAGGTCAACATCTGGAAAAACTTCTAAAATTTTCATCACAAAATCTAAACTTGGTTTGTTTCTGCCAGACAAAAGATGCGACATGCTAGATCTTTGTACACCAATCTTATCTGCAAATGCAGAGGCATTTAAACCATAATAATCTAATACAATCTCAAGCCTTTTTACGAAATCATCTATGTTTACCATTGTAAATTATTATTTTAAATTTGCTTATTTACAAATGTAAACAAAAAGAATAACTATCACAATTTTACAGTTGTAAATATTATATAAGTCTTGAATTTTATTAACTTATTACATTATATAAAGCATGATATTTAATTAATAAACAGTTATTTATGTTTAATTATTTAAAGTTGTGACATTTGTAAGCCAATTGTCTACAAGTGTGGATTAAATAACTCTGAAATATGTTTACATTTATAAATTTTCTTTCTTTTTAATAGTTTACAATTGTAAAAATAAAGATGTTTACTTTTGTAAACTAATCAAAACACAATGAATTTAGAAGCACTTTTTACCCAATACAAAGAAAAATCTATATCTGGAAGATATTTGACTTTAGATCATATTAAACCACTTTTGGATAAACTAAATACAAACAATCAAGTACAAATTATTGGAAAATCTGTTTTAGAAGAACCTATATATAGTTATCAAATTGGTACTGGACCAACCCGTGTTTATTTATGGTCGCAAATGCACGGAAACGAAAGCACCACAACAAAAGCTTTATTTGATTTCATTAATCTGCTAAATGATGAAACTGATTTTGCAAAGAGAATGCTCAATACTTTTACTTTTTACTGCATTCCTATATTGAATCCAGATGGCGCGAGATTATATACACGTGCAAATGCAAATGAAATTGACCTAAATCGTGATTCGCAAAATCTAACACAGCCAGAAAGCAATGTTCTGAGAGAAGTTTTCGAAAGCTTTAAACCTCATTATTGTTTTAACCTTCATGATCAGCGAACTATTTTTGGAGCTGGAACAACAGGAAAGCCGGCTACCGTTTCTTTTTTAGCACCATCCTATAATGAAGAGAGAGAAGTTAATGAAAATAGATTAAAAGCAATAAATATCATTGCAGGAATCAATAAAGAGCTTCAGAAATATATACCAGGGCAGGTAGGTCGCTTTGATGATTCCTTTAATATTAATTGTATTGGAGACACTTTTCAATTTTTAGGAGTTCCTACTATCTTATTTGAGGCAGGGCATTACCCAGGCGATTATGAAAGGGAAATTACTCGTAAATACATATTTTTCTCGTTAATTTTGAGCTTTAAATTAATTTCCGAAAACGATTTAGTTGATAATCGATTTGGTGAATATTTGAATATTTCACAAAATAATGTGGTTTTTTATGATTTTATGTATAAAAATGTCAAAATAAATTATGATGGTATCGAAATTATTACGAATTTTGTCGCACAATACAAAGAAGAATTAATCGAAAATAAGATTCATTTTAACGCTTACATAGTTGAAGTAGGTGAATTGGAAAATTATTTTGGACATTATGAATACGATGCAAAAGGGCAGGAATATTCGGATGATTTCACAAATTTTCCAAAAACGGGTCAGGAAGCAAATTTTTATTTAAATAAAAATGTTAAATTTGTTAACGGATTAATAAAAAGTTAATTTTTATGTGAATTTGTTGTTTTTTATATATAATTTTATACTTTGTAATAGCAATTAGTAATATTAATTAAACAATTATGAGTAAATTTCGTTTAGATGAAGTAGATCACCAGATTTTAGATATGTTAATAGACAATACGAGAGTTCCGTTTACTGACATTGCAAAAAAATTATTGATATCTGCTGGAACAGTACATGTTAGAGTAAAAAAGATGGAAGACGCAGGTATAATAATGGGTTCTTCTTTAGCCTTAGATTACGATAAATTAGGGTATTCATTTATTGCTTATGTAGGTGTATTTCTGAATAATACCTCTCAAACAAAATTTGTATTAGAGCGAATTAATCAAATTCCATTCGTTACTGTAGCTTCTGTAACAACTGGGAAATTTAATATTTTTTGCAAAATTAGAGCAAAAGATACTAAACACGCGAAAGAAGTTATCTTTATGATTGACGATATTGACGGTGTTTACAGAACAGAAACAATGATTTCACTAGAGGAAAGTATAAACGATAAGAAGCGTTTGATGCATACTATTTTCAAAAATATGTAAGAACTTTTCTTGAATGCTATATTAAAATATAACCTCAAGTTTATTCTTGGGGTTTTTTTATGACTAATTAACCAACCAACTATAACACGATTATGTATACGTTGCCAAAAATTGAACGTTTTAATCAAGACGTTCTCTCAAAATACCACATCTATAATAGTGTTTTTATAACATTACCATTCGATTCTATAGATAATACGGGAGTTTTACTTCCTTTATTTACAGAGACTTGCGAAACGGGTTTTAAAAAACAGGAAACACCAAAAGAAATTTTTGATTTTTTCTCTAGTAAATTTCTGAACAACGCTTCAGAAACTGAGAAAATCGATTTAATGTTTCGATTTATCCAATACATAGAGCGTCAAATTGTATTATTTGATGCTATTGAAGATGCAGCTTTTCCTGAGGTTAACAATATGGAGGGACGCGGATCTTTGCGTGATATTAAAGAAAAATCAGATGCAAAGGAAAAAGATGATGAACTAATTGAATTTTTAGAAAGCTTTAATGTTCGTACTGTTTTAACAGCGCATCCAACTCAATTTTATCCTGGACCAGTTTTAGGAATTATAAATGATTTGACAGAAGCAATTCGTCAAAACGATTTATTGCAGATCAAACAATTGTTAGCTCAATTAGGAAAAACACCATTTATTCAAAACGAAAAACCAAATCCGTATGATGAAGCGGTAAGTTTGATATGGTATTTAGAAAATGTGTTTTATGCCACAGCTGGTGAAATTGTACATTATCTACAAAAAAATATTAAAGAAGGCGAGCCAATCCATAATCAACTAATCAAACTTGGTTTCTGGCCAGGAGGTGACCGTGACGGAAATCCTTTTGTAACTACAGAGATTACGCTTAAAGTTGCAGATCGTTTACGTACTTCAATTTTAAAGTGTTATTATGTTGAAATGAGAAATTTAAAACGTAAGTTAACTTTCTCTGGTGTAGACACTTTGGTGGCTGAACTTGAACATAAGCTTTACCGTTCTGTGTTCTATTCTAAAGGTGAAATTTTCATCACTTTAGAAGAATTATTGACGCAGTTAAATACTATTAGAACTATAATTATTGAAAAACATCAGTCATTATATTTAGATGAATTAGAAGCGTTTTTAGTTAAAATCAATTTGTTTGGTTTCCATTTTGCAACTTTAGATATTCGTCAAAATAGTAAAATTCATAACGCAGTATTTAAGGATGTCGTGAATTATTACTTGAATTCTGGTTCTACTATTTTTCCAAATAATTATTTTGAATTAACTGAGGAGCAAAAAATTGATGTTTTATCTAAAATCAAAGGCAATTTAAATCCGAGTGATTTTGAAGATGAAATCACCAGATCTACTTTAGAATCTGTTCAGGCCATTAAAACTATCCAAGCCAATAATGGAGAAGAAGGTGCTAATCGTTACATTATTAGTAATAATGAAAGTGCATTAAACGTAATGGAAACTTTCGCAATGATTCGCTTGAACAATTGGGAAAATCCTACGGTTGATATTATTCCGCTTTTTGAATCTGTTGATGATTTGCAAAACGCTCATTCAATAATGGAGCAGTTATATACAAATGCTGAATATTCTAAACATTTAAAATCTAGAGGAAATAAACAAACTATAATGCTTGGTTTCTCTGACGGAACGAAAGATGGCGGTTATTTAATGGCGAACTGGAGTATTTATCAAGCTAAAATTGCCTTGACTGAAATTTCTAGAAAATACGGCATTAAAGTTATTTTCTTTGATGGACGCGGCGGGCCTCCAGCGCGTGGTGGTGGAAAAACTCATAAATTCTATGCTTCTCTAGGTCCAAAGATTGAAAATAACGAAATTCAAATTACAGTTCAAGGTCAAACAATTAGTTCTAATTTCGGAACTCTTGATTCTTGCCGTTATAATATTGAGAATTTATTAAGTGCCGGCGTTACAAATCAGGTTTTCAGTAAAGGAAAAAATGAGCTTACAGCTGAAGAAACTGAAATTTTGACGCAGTTAGCTAATTTGGGTTATGATAAATATTTAAGTTTTAAGAATCATCCAAAGTTTATTCCTTATTTGGAAAAAATGAGTACGTTGAAATACTATTCTAAAACTAATATTGGCAGCCGCCCATCGAAAAGAAGTAAATCAGAATCGTTAGATTTTGCTGATCTAAGAGCAATTCCATTTGTTGGATCTTGGAGTCAACTGAAACAAAACGTTCCTGGATTCTTTGGAGTTGGTTCAGCTTTAAAACATTTTGAAGAGAGCGGGCAGTGGGATAAAGTAAGTGATTTGTATCATAATTCATTATTTTTCAAAACTTTACTTGAAAACAGTATGATGTCATTGGCAAAATCATTTTTACCATTAACAGCGTATATGAGAAAAGATCCTGAGTTCGGTGAATTCTGGCAGATTATTTATGATGAATTCTCAGAAACAAAAAGACTTTTATTGAAAATTGCTGATCATAAAACGTTAATGGAAAATTATCCTGACGGTATAGCTTCGATTCAAATAAGAGAGCGTATTGTATTGCCATTATTAACAATCCAACAATATGCTTTGCTTAGAATCAATGAGTTAAATAAAGAAGAGTCACCAAATGAAGAGTTGATCAAAGTTTACGAAAAAGTGGTAACTAGATCTCTTTTCGGGAACACTAATGCAAGTAGAAACTCGGCTTAAAACTGAGTTTCTAATATAATTTTAAAAAATGAAAGTAAGCGATATATTAGAAAATGAGTATGCAGGACATTTTGGTACTTATATCAAACAAGCCGGCGATGGAATATTGATAGAAGAGTTAGAAATTTCTCTTCACGAATTTATCAGGTTTGTTCAAAATATTCCGATGGATAAATTTGATTATCGTTATGCTCCAGGCAAATGGACGATTAAAGATATTATCCAGCATGTTATGGATACTGAGCGTATTTTTGCTTATCGTGCATTGCGATTTTCAAGAAATGATAAAACGCCTCTTCCTAGTTTTGAAGAAGATAACTATGCAAATAACACCAATTCAAATAGTCGAAGCATACAAGATTTGTTAACAGAATTTTCAGCTCTAAGACACTCAACTTTATTATTTTACAAAAGCTTATCTGAAGAACAACTTAAAAGAATTGGTACAGCTTCTGGAAATCAAATTTCAGTTCGGGCTTTAGGTTTTGTTATGATTGGACATCAAAAACATCATCAAAAAGTTTTTGAAGAAAGATATTTGTAAACCTTCCAAAATAAAAAATCCTGTGAAATATTTCACAGGATTTTTTATTTATACGATTTGATTTTTCCTTTCTAAAAAAGCCAATCCAAAACGAATTTTATCATAAGACATTTTTTCTTCAAAATATTCGTAGTAAGGTCTCAATGCCTCAGGCTTTTCTAATTCAATCTGAGCTTTTTCAATTTTTAAGATTTCGTCTTCTGAAACGAATTGACTCAAATCTATGTCATTCCCGTCAACATACAGTTTAGCTAAATGAGAAATTATAGTAGTTTCTCCTAAATTTCGTTGCCCGGCAATTTCTTCGACAGAAAGTCCATTTTGAAATAATTCTAATGTTTTAGCATAAGTGCTTTCTTTTTTATCTTTTTTGACAACAGATTTATTCTTGTAAAATTCAATTATAGTCTTAATAAATTCTGAACCATATTTTTCAAGTTTAGCTTTACCGACACCTTCAACAGCAAGAAAATCTTCATCTGTCATGGGTCTTAAAATTTCCATCTGTCTTAAAGAGGCATCACTAAAAATTACATATGCAGGAACTTCTTCTTCCTTTGCAATTTCATAGCGTAATTTTCGAAGTGTTTCAAAAAGAGAATTCTTAGCAATCTTTGTTTTCGTTTCTTTAATTTCAGATTTATCGATAACTTTTTTAACAACAGTTGTCAATTTTACTTTTTCGCCTTCAAACAAAACTTTCTTTGCAAAAGGAGTAAGGAGTATTTTATTGTGTTGATGAAAAGCAATTTCGCAATATCCTAAATTAATAAGCTGAATTAAATACTGATTCCAGTCGTACCAAGAAATGTCATCGCCAATTCCGTACGTTTTTAGCGTTTGATAATTTTTTTCGTAGATATACGCGTTTCTCGAGCCTCGTAAAAAATCTACAATCACTGCCAAAGGCTCAGATTCCTTTAAACGGGTAATTGCAGATAAAGCTTTTTGCGCTAAAACGGTTCCATCAAAGAAAGTTGGCGGATTTTTACAGATATCGCAATTACCACAATTTTCAGTTACCAATTCACCAAAATAAGAAAGCAATATTTTTCTGCGGCAGCTTACAGCATCAGCATATTGTTTCATACGGTCTAATTTAGCCAGCTGGATATCAGCATTTAGTCCATCTGAAGCAAATTTTTGAAGTTGAATTACATCTGCATAACTTTCGAATAAAACAGTTTCTGCCGGAAGACCATCGCGGCCCGCACGCCCAATTTCCTGGTAATAACCTTCAATGTTTTTTGGGAGATTGTAATGAATTACCCATCGAACATTCGATTTATCAATTCCCATCCCGAATGCAATAGTCGCACACACGACCTGACAATCGTCGTTTATAAACTGATCCTGCGTTTTGGCTCTCGTTTCATTATCTAAACCAGCATGATATGCTTTTGCCGTAATACCGCTTTTCTTTAATTTCTCGGCTAATTCTTCGGTGGTCTTGCGGCTTAAGCAATAGATAATTCCAGATTCATTTGGTTTATTTTCAATGAAATCGATAATTTGTTTCACACGATCTAATGCTGGTCGCACTTCTAAACTCAAATTTTTACGATCAAAAGAAGCTATAAAAGTTTTTGGTCTTACTAAATTTAACTGCTTTGTAATATCCGTACGAGTTGCTTTATCTGCTGTAGCAGTCAATGCTAAAACAGGAGTAGAAGGGAAGCGGCTTTTTAAATATCCTAAATTTGTATAAGCCGGTCTAAAATCATGACCCCAAGAGGAAATACAATGTGCTTCATCAATAGCTATTAAGCTGATATTTAACTCATTGAAAGCAACTTCTAAATAAGAGAGACTTTCGGGAGCAATGTAAACTAATTTAAAAGTATTAGATTTTAAATTGTCTATATAATATTGCTGTTCTTGTGCAGATTGTGAACTGTTTATGTAACAAGCTGAAATTCCGTTTGTTTTCAAACTATCAACCTGATCTTTCATTAATGCAATTAGAGGAGAAATTACAATTGTAATTCCTGGTAAAATTAAGGCAGGAAGCTGAAAACATATTGATTTACCACCTCCTGTAGGCATAATAGCCAAAGCATCTTGTCCAGATAAAATGGTATTTATAATAGTTTCTTGATTGGGTCTGAATTTTTCAAAACCAAAATTCTCTTTTAATGCAGTATGTAATATTTCTGAAGTCATAGGGCGCATAATCTTTTAAATAAAAGATTAAAAATAAAAATAATCTTACAAAAATCAAAAATATAAATTTCGTCTAATCGTGTTAATTGTACTTATAAAAAAAGGAACTCATATAGAGTTCCTCTTATTTATTTTAAAGAAATGAATTAATCTTCATCTTCTTCATCCTCTTCGTCATAATCAGTATCTGCTTTGTCATCATCATCTTCATCGTCGTCGTCCCCGCCGTCTACATCAGGTTTGTCTTGATTATCATCTTCGTCATCATCGTCAATATCATCATCAAGATCCATTCCTTTAACTGGAACGATTGTATCTACATCAACATCAATATCATCATCTTCATCGTAGTTTTCAATTCTATCAGCAAGTTTAGTACTAATTTTTACTAAATAAATGGTGTCTTCTGTTCGAACTTCAACAGCTTCAACCAATTCGTTTTTAGCATTTCTAAAACGGATTACATCCGAATCATCATAACCATCAGGAAATTTCTCAACCAAAAGGTTTAAAATTTCATTGGTAAGTTTAGCGTAGTCTA
This sequence comes from Flavobacterium sp. SORGH_AS_0622, assembly GCF_030818825.1. Classification (NCBI taxonomy): domain Bacteria; kingdom Pseudomonadati; phylum Bacteroidota; class Flavobacteriia; order Flavobacteriales; family Flavobacteriaceae; genus Flavobacterium; species Flavobacterium sp. SORGH_AS_0622. The sequence continues at coordinate 2,482,298 of NZ_JAUTAX010000001.1, read as the reverse complement.
CTATAACTCTTTTCATAAATTATTTTATAAATCTAATAAATATGCGAAAATTAACGGAGCAACAATTGTAGCATCCGATTCAATAATAAATTTAGGGGTTTTGATATCTAACTTACCCCAAGTGATTTTTTCATTTGGAACCGCTCCAGAATAAGAACCATAACTAGTTGTTGAATCTGAAATCTGGCAGAAATAGCTCCAGAATGGAACATCATGCATTTCCATATCTTGGTAAAGCATTGGCACCACACAGATAGGAAAGTCACCAGCAATACCACCACCAATTTGGAAGAATCCGATTCCGTTAGAGCTGTTTTTAGAATACCAATCTGCTAAGAAAGTCATGTATTCGATTCCAGATTTCATGGTAGATGCTTTCAAATCTCCTTTAATTACGTATGAAGCAAAGATGTTACCCATAGTACTATCTTCCCATCCTGGTACGATAATAGGTAAGTTTTTCTCTGCAGCTGCATACATCCAGCTATCTTTTAAATCAATTTCGTAATATTCTTCTAAAACGCCAGATAACAACATTTTATACATGAATTCATGCGGAAAATAACGTTCTCCCTTATCATCTGCATCTTTCCAAATTTTGTAAATGTGTTTTTGTAAACGACGGAAAGCTTCATGCTCAGGAATACAAGTGTCTGTAACACGATTTAATCCTCTTTCTAGCAAAGCCCATTCGTCTTCTGGTGTAAGATCACGGTAATTTGGTACTCTTTCATAATGAGAATGAGCAACTAAATTCATGATATCTTCTTCTAGATTTGCACCGGTACATGAAATGATATGTACTTTGTCTTGTCTGATTACTTCTGCAAAAATTTTACCAATTTCTGCTGTACTCATTGCGCCAGCCATACTCACAAGCATCTTTGCACCATCTGCTAATTGCTGCTCGTATGCTTTTGCAGCATCTACTAATGAAGCAGAATTAAAATGCAAATAATGTTTTTCAATAAACTGACTGATTGGTCCTTTCATTTTTTTTTGTTTTTTTTTGAATTAAAAAGTTTAACCTTTTTGGATGTTAATGCAAATTAAGAATTTTCTAAATACTAATCTTACTTAATTTGACGTTTTTTATAACTTTTTTTTGTAGCCTAAAATCTTCAATACATCGTCTGAAGTCTGTTGTTCTGAAAAAACTTCTGTTGCCAGAATACCGTTTTCATCACGATCTATCAAAATATGTTTCGGCTGCGGAATCAAACAGTGGTGAAGACCACCATATCCTCCGATTGTTTCTTGATAAGCGCCAGTATTAAAGAAACCAATATATAATGGTTTTTCTTTATTGTACTTAGGAAGATAAATTGCGTTCATGTTTTGCTCAGAATTGTAATAGTCGTCACTATCACAAGTCAGACCCCCTAACAGAACCCGCTCGTAAGTATCATTCCAGCGATTTACCGCCAGCATGATAAAACGTTTGTTTATAGCCCAAGTATCTGGTAAAGTGGTAATGAAAGATGAGTCGATCATATTCCATTTTTCTCTATCATTTTGTTGTTTTTGATACAAAATCTGATAGATTGCACCACCGCTTTCGCCTACAGTAAATGATCCAAATTCCGTAAAAATATTTGGAACATCAACTTCAGCTTCATCACAAGCAATTTTAATTTGATTGATAATTTCATCAATCATATATTGATAATCATATTCAAAAGCAAGCGAATTCTTAATTGGGAAACCACCGCCGATGTTTAATCCATCTAGAGTAGGGCATTCCTTTTTAAGAGCAATGTATACTTTAATACATTTTACAAGCTCATTCCAATAATATGATGTATCGTTAATTCCAGTATTGATAAAAAAGTGAAGCATTTTAAGCTCTAATTTATCATTCTCCTGAATTTGTTTTTTATAAAAAGAAACTATGTTTTTGTAACCAATTCCTAGTCTTGAAGTATAAAACTCGAACTTAGGTTCTTCCTCAGCAGCAATACGGATTCCAATTTTGAATTTCCCTTTAATTTCTGTCTGAAGCAAATCTAATTCCTCATAATTATCAATAATTGGAATAGTATTTTTATGTCCGTTATTGATTAATCTAGCAATATTAGAAATGTATTCGTCTCTCTTAAAACCATTACAAATTACATAAGTACTTTTGTTAATTTTTCCGTTTTCTAATAAATTCTCAACAATATTTACATCAAATGCAGACGATGTCTCGATGTGAATGTTATTCTTGAAAGCTTCATTCATAATATATTCAAAATGAGAGCTTTTTGTACAATAACAATAGTAATATTTTGCTTCGTACTTATTTTTTTCCATCGACTTTCTGAACCAGGCTTTTGCCTTATTGATATTTTCAGAAATTTGAGGAAGGTAAGTAAACTTTAATGGCGTGCCATATTGTTCAACCAATTTCATCAAATCGATATTGTGAAATAAAAGGTTGTCTTTGTTTAGTTTAAATTCCTCTTGTGGAAAATAGTATGTTTGATTTATTAGATCAGAATATTTTGTATTCATTTATATGTCAATATTTTAGAGAGTGAAATTTTGTTTTTAATTTAGATGTTTTTAGAACTAAATCTTAAATTCAAACTCTAATATTGGCAAATATAATAGGCAGTTTTTCGTGCTCGGCTTTTGAACATTGGAAAACATCAAAACAAAGCGGGCTTTTACTATTATAAAAACGGTTCAACATTCTAAGTAAAGAACTGTTGAGACGGTTTCTATAAGAACTGAATTGTCTTTGTTTACTGTTTGTTTTCATCGTGGCAAATGTAAAAAATAATATATACCTAACGCAATGCTTTTGATTAAAAAAAGTTTAAGATTTATAATCTTGAAACGCGTCTAGAATTAATTTATTTTCAACGGATTGGTTAATTTTTATTTTTCCTATTCCTTCAATCAATGCAAATTGAATTGCGCCGTATTCATTTTTTTTGTCATGAATCAGTAATTCTAAGATCGGATCAATGTCATTTTCTTCAAAAATCACATCATCATAAATACCTTTAATTACCGTTTTGATTTCTCTGTATTCTTCTTCTGAAATTAAATTTTTATGCAGTGAAATATAACTTTCCAAGATCATTCCAACAGCTATAGCTTCTCCGTGCAGTAAAGTTGTTTTAGTATCGCTTTCTAAAAAATAGCTTTCTATGGCGTGTCCTAAAGTATGTCCAAAATTTAAGGCTTTACGAATGTTTTTCTCTGTTGGATCCTGAATTACGATTTCATTTTTGATTTCTACTGAACGGTAAATTAATTCGTCCAGATCATCAAAAATAATTGATTTTAAGTCTGAGAACTGTCTCCAATAAGGTGCATCGAAAATCAAACCGTGTTTTAGCATTTCAGCCAAACCAGAACGCATTTCGCTTTGCGGTAAAGTTTCAAGATATTGTGTATCTATTAAAACCATCTGCGGTACATTAATTACACCGATTTGGTTTTTAAGATTTCCTAAGTCAACACCTGTTTTTCCTCCAACAGAAGCATCAACCATAGATAATAAAGTAGTAGGGATATTTATAAAATCTAAACCTCTTTTGAAAGTAGACGCAACAAAGCCGCCTAAATCTGTTACAACACCACCTCCTAGATTAATTACAAGTGATTTTCTGTCACCTCCAAGTTCGGTTAAAATATTCCAGATTTCAATACAAGTTTCTATATTTTTATTGGCTTCACCAGCCTCAAATTCTATAATTTCAATTGTCAAATCTGTTTCAAGAAGGGGAATAAATTTATGCAGGCAATGTTCATTAGTTTGATCATCAACAATTATAAATATGTTAGAGTATTTATTTTCTCTTAAATGTTTATTTAAAGCTTCGTATGCATTTTGGTTAAAATGAACGAAATAATTATTGGCTTGAATAGATTGCATAATTCTTTAGTTAATTGAAACCGCAAAATAAGGCATTTTTAAGGAAATAATATTCAAACTTTACTGCTAATTTGTTTTAAAACGAATCATTCTAATTAACGGAGAGAGGCATATATTTTCTTTTTAATAGAAAGTAGCACGACATATTAAAATTTTACTTTCTAATTTGTCATATATAATAATCTCATTAACAATTTGAAAAAATATGATCGCATTTAGTAAATAATATTCAAAACACTCTATATCTTTGCACAAAAACTAAACTTAATGGAAAAAATATTCGATAACACTCAAGTTGCTTTTTCACTTAAAAGTGATACCGAACTTGATAGGGCTTATTTTCTTTTTAAAATGATTGACAGCGAGCCTTTAGTACGTATAGGAACGGCTGTTACTAATTTTGCAATCAAAGCACATCTTCCTGTTGAAGGACTGATTCGTGCAACTGTTTTTGATCATTTTTGTGGCGGTGTAAACGAAAATGACTGCTTAACTGTAGTTGATAAAATGTTTACCAAAGGTGTTTCTTCTGTATTAGATTATTCAGTTGAAGGAAAAGAAGAAGAAGAGCAGTTTGATGCAGCTTTGGAAATGACCTTAAAAACTATTGAATTTGCAAAAGAACGTTTAGCGATTCCGTTTGCAGTATTTAAACCAACTGGTTTAGGACGTTTTGAATTGTATGAGAAATTAGGCGAAAAACAAACTTTAACTCCAGCAGAACAAGAGGAGTGGAACAGAGTAGTTTCTCGTTTTGACCAAGTTTGCAGCGAAGCTCATAAAAAAGATGTAGCACTATTGATTGATGGTGAAGAAAGCTGGATGCAGGATGCTGCAGATGATTTAGTTACAGATATGATGCGTAAATACAATAAAGAAAAAGCTATTGTATTTAATACTTTACAAATGTACCGTTGGGATCGTTTGGATTACTTGAAAAAGCTTCATGATATTGCTAAAGTTGAAGGTTTCTATATCGGAATGAAGTTAGTTCGCGGCGCGTACATGGAAAAAGAAAACAAACGTGCTGAAGAAAAAGGATATGTTTCGCCAATTTGTGTTTCTAAACAAGCTACAGATGATAATTATGATGCTGCTGTAAATTATATGTTAGATCATTTGGATACTATGGCTATTTTTGCAGGAACACATAATGAATTGAGCTCATACAAGTTAATGGAAATGATGGCTCAAAAAGGAATTGCAAAAAATGATAATAGAATCTGGTTTGGGCAATTATACGGAATGAGCGATAATATTAGCTACAACTTAGCTGAAAACGGTTATAATGTAGCAAAATATCTGCCTTTTGGTCCCGTGAAAGATGTTATGCCATACTTAATTCGTCGTGCAGAAGAAAATACTTCTGTTGCTGGACAAACGAGCCGTGAGTTATCTATGATTAAAGCAGAACGTAAACGTAGAAAAGGGAAATAATTTTCAGTTTTCAGTCTCGTTTTACAGTTTACATATTAAAAAGGTTCCAACTAAAATTGGAACCTTTTTAATTCGTATTAAACCCGACAGGTTTTAAAAACCTGTCGGGTTTGCTGGAGATGTATGATTTTAGATTTTAACAAAAAAGTCCATTTGCTTTACAAATGGACTTTTTTGTATTGGAATTTGGAATTTTAAAAAATTGAAATTTTACTTAAGAATTACTAAACTGTAAATTACTTAAGTTCTTATATATTCCGTTTTCTAAGTTTATCAATTCTTGGTGAGTTCCTTCTTCGGAAATTTTTCCGTTATCTAAAACTAGAATTTTATCTGCGTTTCTAATAGTCGAAAGGCGATGTGCAATAATAATACTTGTTCTTCCTTCCATTAAAACTTCTAGAGCTTCCTGAACTAGTTTTTCGCTTTCACTGTCTAAAGATGAAGTGGCTTCGTCTAATATTAAAATACTTGGATTTTTAAGCAAAGCTCTCGCAATTGCAATACGCTGACGTTGTCCGCCAGATAATTTAACACCGCGTTCTCCAACTAATGTTTCAAATTTTTCTGGGAAACCTTCTACAAAATTGAATGCATTTGCTTGTTTCGCAGCTTGAATAATTTCTTCATCTGTAGCGTCTGGTTTTCCGTAAGCAATATTCTCTCTAATTGTTCCTCCAAAAAGAATAACATCTTGCGGAACAATACTCATATTACCACGAAGATCTTCCAAATCATAATCATAGATGTTTTTTCCATCAACAGTAATTTCCCCAGAAGTAATATCATAAAATCGTAAAAGAAGCGAAGAAATAGTCGATTTCCCAGCACCGCTTGGCCCTACAATTGCAATTTTCTGACCAAATTCAGCTTTAAAATTTACATTTTTCAACACTTGGATTTCCTGACGTGTCGGGTAACTAAAAGCTACGTTGTTGAATGTTACATCTCCCTTTATTTTTTCTTTGTTTTTGTTAGAATCAGAATTGATTTTTTCTGGATTTTCGTCTAATAATTCGAAAACTCTTTCCGTTGCGCCAATTGCTTTTTGAATCTGTGCATATAATTCAGCGATTCCACCAAATGAAGCTCCCACAAAAGTAGAATATAAAACAAATGATATTAATTGTCCTACGCTCATTTCTCCCGCTATACTCAAACGAACGCCAAACCAAACTACAGCTACGATAGCACCAAATAAGCAAAATATTATAAATGAAGCAAAATAACCGCGGTATTTACCACCTTTAATGGCCAATTTTACAACATCACTGATTTTACCTTTATATCGTGCAATTTCATACCATTCGTTTGCAAAAGCCTTCACAATGCTGATTCCCTGCATTGTTTCTTCAACAATTACCTGACTTTCAGCAACCTGATCTTGTACTTTTTTAGAATATTTTCTAATAAACCTTCCAAAAACTACTGCAGCAATTGCAACTAATGGAACAACTGACAGCATTAATAAGGTTAATTTTAAACTTTCGGTTGCCAGTAAAATTACACCTCCAATAATCAATATAAACTGACGTAAAAATTCTGCTATAGTCGTAGTTAAAGTATCTTGAATCTGAGTAATATCGGCGCTGATACGGCTGTTTAATTCTCCAACTCTTTTTTGAGAAAAGAAAGTCATGGGCAGTTTTACCAAATTTGTATATAAAGCCAAACGCAGGTTTGCTAATGTATTTTCAGTAAAATTGACAAATAATGATAATCTAAAGAATGAGAAAAATGATTGTAAAAACAAGATTGCAATTAAGCCTAAAGCAATATTGTTTGCTTCGTCATTGTCCTTATTTTTTACGCAGTCTACCAGCATTCCCATTAATTTAGGAAAGGCTAGGGCAGTAGCTCCTGTTAAAAGCAGAAAAATCAATCCGATGAAAAATTTCCATTTGTGATTTCCTGCGTATGTAAATATTGTTTTTGCTTTGGTAAGTGAAGTAGCAGTTATTTTTGATTTAGGTAAATCATTTTCTTTAAATCGTGCCATTAGAATATACTATTTTTAGGTATGCAAATGTATGACTATAGCAAATGAATACAAAGCAATATTAAGAATTACAGATCCAGATTTCGTTTTTTAACTTAATTATAAGAAAATAGAAAAATTTCTTTGTTTTTTAAGGAGCTGAAAAATAGATTGCTAAAGAAAAAGATGAGAAATAATTTCATTTTTTTTCTAATTATGCTTGCAAATACAAAATCTAGCTGTATATTTGCACTCGCAATCACAAACGATAGCAGCCTAGTAAAATAGGGCGATTAGCTCAGCTGGTTCAGAGCACCTCGTTTACACCGAGGGGGTCGGGGGTTCGAACCCCTCATCGCCCACAAAAATTCCAAAAACTCCAAAGTCTTATGATTTTGGAGTTTTTTTTTATTTTAATCATTCATGGAATTCATTGTATATATACTTTTCAGCGAAACTAAAAATAAATTCTATATTGGCTTTACTTCAAATTTAGTTGAAAGGCTTGTAAGGCATAATCAAAAAAGTAAAGGTTTTACTGGAAGCGTTAATGACTGGCAAGTTGTTTATACAGAAAATTACGAAACAAAGGAAACTGCTCATAAAAGAGAATTACAAATTAAATCTTGGAAAAGCAGAATTAAAATCGAAGAATTAATTAAAAATAAAAACTAGCTCAGCTGGTTCAGAGCATTCCGATTTTTCATCGGAAGTGGTCGGGGGTTCGAACCCCTCATCGCCCACAAAAATTCCAAAAACTCCAAAGTCTTATGATTTTGGAGTTTTTTTTTTATTTTAATCATTCATGGAATTCATTGTATATATACTTTTCAGCGAAACTAAAAATAAATTCTATATTGGCTTTACTTCAAATTTAGTTGAAAGGCTTGTAAGGCATAATCAAAAAAGTAAAGGTTTTACTGGAAGCGTTAATGACTGGCAAGTTGTTTATACAGAAAATTACGAAACAAAGGAAACTGCTCATAAAAGAGAATTACAAATTAAATCTTGGAAAAGCAGAATTAAAATCGAAGAATTAATTAAAAATAAAAACTAGCTCAGCTGGTTCAGAGCATTCCGATTTTTCATCGGAAGTGGTCGGGGGTTCGAACCCCTCATCGCCCACAAAAATTCCAAAAACTCCAAAGTCTTATGATTTTGGAGTTTTTTTTATTTTAATCATTTATGGAATTCATTGTATATATACTTTTCAGCGAAACTAAAAATAAATTCTATATTGGCTTTACTTCAAATTTAGTTGAAAGGCTTGTAAGGCATAATCAAAAAAGTAAAGGTTTTACTGGAAGCGTTAATGACTGGCAAGTTGTTTATACAGAAAATTACGAAACAAAAGAAACTGCTCATAAAAGAGAATTACAAATTAAATCTTGGAAAAGCAGAATTAAAATCGAAGAATTAATTAAAAATAAAAACTAGCTCAGCTGGTTCAGAGCATTCCGATTTTTCATCGGAAGTGGTCGGGGGTTCGAACCCCTCATCGCCCACAAAATTTCAAAACTCCAAAGTCTTATGATTTTGGAGTTTTTTTTTATGCCTATATTTTTAAAAGAAATATATAAGTCCTAAACAGATAGAAATCCTATCATATTCTATCATAGCCTAAGATTCGACCTAAACTACAGACTAAATTAAGTATTATTTATTAATTGCTTAAATAGTCAAAATGTTGTCCACATCTAGAATTCTAAAAAGTAATAATCTATAATTTTTCGCTACTAAAAAGAAATAGCTAAAAATATTTGCGTATTGTTGTCGTGTATATTATATTTGCGACAACAATTTAATTTTAAGAAATATGAGAGAACTAACATTTGCATCGCTACAAGTAAAAAATCTAGAAGCATCAAAAGACTTCTATGAGAAAAAATTAGGATTTGAAATTGGAAACACCAATCCCCAAGCCTGTATTTTTAAGTATAATGAAGGGCAGGCAAGTTTTGCAATTCGTACGCCTCTTGAACCTCTTGAAGAAAGAGAATTAGGAATTGGAGTCGCTCTTTGGTTTGCCGTTGACAAAAATGTAGATGAATTGAAAGAGCAATTCATAGAAAATGGACTTACAAACTGTGGTCCAATTATAGATACACCTTTTGGCAGAGCTTTTCACGTCAAAGATCTCGATGGTTATAAACTTACTTTCTTGGAAACAAAATAAAAGTAAGTTATTTACTTTTTAGAACCAATTTTCATTATCCAAGCTTATGATTATCTTTGGAATTAATAAAGACGATTTAATATCGACAAAAACGCTTCAATATCATTATGGCTAAAGAAATTAATTTTCATTTTAAAAGTCCAAAAGATAGCCCTGGTTATTTGCTGGGACAATTAACTATGCTCTGGCAGAGGAAACTAAAAAAAGTTTTAGATCCGTTAGACTTAACTCAGACACAATTTGTTTTGTTGGCGGCTTTAGGCTGGCTTTCAAAAAAAAGCAATTCTGTAACACAAGTAGACATTGCGAACCAAAGTAATGCTGATAGAATGATGGTATCAAAAGTATTGCGAACGTTAGAAGAAAAAGGTTTTATTACAAGGCAAGAACATGAAACTGATACAAGAGCAAAAACAATTCGGCTAACGGAAATAGGAGAAACTGTTTTACAAAAGGGACTTATTGAAGTGGAAAATGCCGACCTTGATTTCTTTGCTTCGTTAGACGAAAATCTATCATCATTCAATTCTAATATGGCAAAACTTATTGATAAAAATAAGAATGAATAAAAAATATTAATTCTCCAAAGTCATTAGATTTTGGAGTTTTTTTATGCTTTTATTTTTTCTTTTTATTATTGAGATATGGAAGCTACATCATCAAAATCCTATAATATTTTTTTTATTACATTTGGCAGAGATTGTTTTGTTTAGCAGCTTTATTGCTAAACAGAAATCGATTCATCAAACCCAAATCTTAAAATGAAAAAAAAATTAATAACTCTTTTATTTGTCTTTACTGCGATAAATATATTTGGGCAAGCTCCCGCCAATAAAACTAATTATTCTAATAAAGGTTTAAGCGAAAGTGAAATTGTGACGAATAAAGCCATGAAACCACTTAAAAAAGTTGCATTAGACGAAGCATCAATCTTAATTTACGATTACGATGGTTCTCTTTTTTCATATGACTTAGAAACTGAAACAATTGGCTGGACTGTAAAAGCTGCGGATTCGCACGCAGAAATGTGTGCCAATAAAGTAACAATAGCTGATGGAGTTGTTTATGTTCCGTTTATTAATGGTGAGATTTTCGCAATAGATAATGAAACAGGCGCTATTTTTTGGAAATCAAGATTAGGTAATATTACAGATCAGATTGTTTTAAAAGACCAGACTCCAGTTATACATAACGGAAAACTTTATATAACCGCCCAAAACCAAAATCAAGGCAGTAATTTATATGCTCTTGATATAAAAGACGGTAGTTTAGCATGGAATTATAAACTGGATTCGGCAACCAACGAAATTCCAGTACTTTTTTTTGATAACAAAATTTTTACCCAAAGCGGTTCAAATGTTTATAGTTTTGATGCACATACAGGAAAAGTTCTAAACCAAAAAAACTTTGAGGGAACTATGAACGGAAAGCCTGTAACAGATGGTCAAAATATATTTATAGAAAATGATAAAGATGTTCTTTTTGCTTTAAGTCCTGACAAATTAGATGTTGTTTGGCAGTTTAAATTAGCTGAAAATCAATACAATATTAAAGAACGCATACTTTGCAATGATAATAAACTTTATTTTGGAGCACAAGGAACCAATGTTTCTTCTCTTTATGCTGTTGATTCAAAAACTGGAACTCAGCTATGGAAAACTGATTTTAAAGATGATAATATCGAATACATTATCAAAGAAAATGAGAATATTTGGGGTTACACCAAAAAAGCAAAACTTTTTGAATTAGACTTAACAAATGGTGAAATAGCATTCGAAACTAAATTAACAACTCTGCCTGTTTCAAACATTGAATTTCCAAATGATGATAACTTGTTGTACTATTATTGTGATGCGGGTTTAATTCAATTTGATTTGAGAGAAAAAGACGAAAATGTATATTATATGAGAACTTCTCTTCTGGATAATATCTACACCGCATATCTCAAAATAATTCGATAATAAAAGCCGTCTTAAATTCTATAAAATGAAAAATCTTAAAGTAAAATTGTTGCAGATATTCAAAAAAAGCAATAAATTACATAAAATCTAAAAATTCATTATAGAATATGGAACAACAAAAGGACTGGTCAATAGACGAAATTCAGAATGTTTGGCAATTGGTTTCAAAACTACATGACGGACAAAAATATGGTGGTGTAAGTGAAGGGGAAAGAGTAGAGTATATCAATCATATAGGAAGTGTTGTTTTTGAAGTTTTAAACGCCACTCGATTAACAGAAAACATGAATTCTGATTTGGCTGTTAAATGTGCAATGCTCCATGACACAATAGAAGATACGACGTTTGATTATGAAAAAGTAAATGATTTATTTGGAAGCCAAGTTGCATCTGGAGTTCTGGCTTTAACCAAAAATGATCAAATAACTGATTCATTGGAAAAAATGCTGGATAGTCTTAACCGAATTAAACAGCAGCCTATAGAAGTTTGGGCAGTTAAAATGGCCGACAGAATATCAAATTTGTATGAGCCTCCATATTATTGGAATGACGAAAAAAAGCTGAAATATATTGAAGAAGCTGAAATTATTCATAATGAACTGAAAGATGGAAATGAATATTTAGCAAGACGATTAAAAATTAAAATTAAAGAGTATTATCGTTTTCTGAGTACCTCCAATTAATTTTCAGTCTACAAAAAACAACCTCCAAAGAATTCCCTTTGGAGGTTGTTTTTTATAAATTATTTCAAAACGGTCTCTATAATTTTGTTCTACTTCTATAAATGATAAAGTCTAATAATATCTATATGAGTTAAAATAAAAAAAACTACAAGACAAGTTGTGAATTAGAAATTGATTAACTTAGTATAATTGTATAATTCAATCTAATGAAAATTAATTATGAAAACGAAAATGATCTGGGCAAACCTAGTTTCGCATGATTTGCAAAAAACAATTCAGTTTTATACCGATTTAGGGTTCAAACAAAACGGAAAAGAAACTGACGAATTAGTTAGTTTTGCTTTCGGCGACAATAATTTTATAATCAACTTTTTTATTGAAAAAAGGCTTGAAAATGCTGTAAAAGGAAAACTTACCAATACAAAAAACGATAATGAAATTATATTTTCTTTATCGGCAGCCAGCAGGGAAGAAGTAGACCTTTGGTACGATAAAGTCAAAGAAATTGGCGGAACTATTTTTTCTGAACCAGAAAATTTTGAAGTGGGTTACACTTTTGGTTTTGCTGATCCTGACGGACATAAATTTAATTTTCTTTATTGGCCTGGAATGTAGTTTTTTAGAAACTATAGCTACTCTTTGAGCTGAATTACAATTCCTCCAAATCTTGCTTCTTGTGCAAAAAACAATTTACCATCAATTATACAATCACAAAATTGGTCGGTATCATTTTCTTTGATAATTTTTCCATCCTTATTTTTTGTAGTTGCTTTAAAACCGCCTGAGATTCCGAGGTTAGAAAACTCAAGTATATTTCCGTCTTTGTCGTTTGCGTCTTTAGCAGCACATTCTTGACAAATATATTTTGGATAACGTCCATAATAACTCACTGGCTCAGAACAATTGGCACACCATTGTTTTACTTCTTTCTTTTTATACTCATCACTCCAAACGCTTCCTTGCCACTCATTAATTTTTTCATATTCTTTAAATGAAGATTTTTGTTCCCTGCGCAATTCATTCAAATACTCTGTTATATGTTTTGCTAAAACCAATATTTTATGCTCAAAACCATAATGTATATTATATTTTAAATACCATTTTTCGTCTTTGATAAAATCGTTCCAAAATTCATCTACATTAGAATAAACAGTGATTTCATCATATTGTAATGACTGCCAATCTTCTTGTTTTGAAGGAAATCTTTCTCCTTTAGACAAAACAAATTTATCATTTACGAAAGTAAGTTTGAATGTATCAAAAGCATCGTAGTAGTACATTATAACATCCTGATCTTTTAACTGATTAATCTGAATCTTATAGAATTCAGCTAAATTTGGTTTAGCATTATATATTCTTATTCGATCTTCTAATTCTCTCTCAGAACGGTATTTACTTTCTAATAAATTTTCATTTTTATCTTCACTAAAAGCGATCGAACGGCTCGAACTTATTAAATTGCCAGAAATATTATCATATAACTCTTCAATGATTGAATCATTATTGTTTTCAGGTTTAAAAACTCTCTGCGTGATCAATTTGTATTTTCCATCTTCGCTTATTATTTCAATTTTATTGTAATTGAAATAATGCTTCCAATCTTCAAATTCTAAAATACGTAATGTTTCTAAGTCGACTTTATACTGCTTAGTTGGAATAATAGTACCATTATAACCATGATTTTCCCATTTGGTTTCGTCTTTAATGCTTAGAGATACTATTAAGAGTTTAGATTCATAATCAATGAATGTCTGCGAAAATTCCCAACCGGCATCTGGTATTATTTCAAAATTACCATACTCACATTTCCTTGGACTGAAAAAACTGCTTTTTATTATTTTCATTTTCTATGCAAAAAAAGATTTTTAACGCAAAGTAAGAATAAAGGGGCGCCTAATAAATTTTATTCAATTCTTTTTTTGCCATATGACAAATTTCGATTAAAAACTTATAACTAACTTTCGTGCATGAAAGAATTAGTAGCATATATATTGCAGTTTGGAAGTTTAAATCAGCACCAGATCGATTTAATTTTAAGCAAAGCCCAAGTAAAAGATATTGGCAAAGACAATTATTTTTCTGAAGCTGGGAAAATTTCCGTAGAAGTTGGTTTCATTATCGAAGGAATCATGAGAGTCTGTTACTACAATAATAAAGGCGAAGAAATTACCAAATATTTTATAGACGAAAATAATCTCGTTGTCGATTTAGAAAGTTTCGAAAACAGCATTTGTTCTTCTGCCTACGTTCAAGCTGTTACCGATTGTAAAATGATTGTTTTTTCTAAAAGAGATTGGGAAGAACTATTAAATACAATTATTGGCTGGGACAAAATAGTTCATAAAATTATCAATAAAGCTTTGATTCAGAAAGTGGCTAGAAGAAGTCCGCTGGTTTCAGAAGATGCTACAACACGTTATTTATCTTTTATGGAAATGTTTCCAAAAGTGGTTAATCGGGTTCCGCTTTCTTATTTGGCTTCTTATTTGGGTATCACGCAATCTTCTTTGAGCAGAATTAGAAAAAATATCCGTTAAAGTTGCTTTTTGCCAAATGGCAAATGTTTTTGTTTTTTATCAACGCAACTTTGTAATCAATAATTTAAAAATATAAAAAAAATGGATTCAGTATTAATTACAGGCGCAAATAGAAGCATTGGTTTAGAAACGGCAAAACAACTTTCACAAAAAGGATTGTTTGTTTATTTAGGAAGTCGCGATCTTCAAAAAGGAGAGGAAGTAGTAAACAAACTAACTCAGGAAGGTTTTAATAATATTAAAGCAATTCAGATTGATGTAACAAACGCTGATAGTGTTTTAAGTGCGAAAGAAATTATAGAAAACGAGCAGGGAAAATTAGATGTTCTAATTAATAATGCTGGAGTTTTAGGAGATGTACCGCAAGATTCTTCAACAACTTCTGTCGAAAAAATCCAACAGACATTTGACACTAACTTTTTTGGTGTTATCAGAGTTACTCAGACTTTTTTAGAATTGCTTAAAAAATCAAAAAATCCGAGAATCAGTAATATTACTTCTGGTTTGGGTTCGCTTACTTTACACAGCGACCCAGCTTGGAAATATTATACAATAAAAGCAGTTTCATACGTTTCATCAAAAACGGCTTTAAATGCTTTTACAGTTACTCTAGCTTATGAATTAAAAGATTTAGGTTTTAAAGTAAATTCAATTGATCCAGGCTACACTGCTACAGATTTTAATCATCACAGCGGACCTGGAAGCGTAGAAAGTGCGGCGAGTTTTATTATAAAACATACTGTAACTGATGAAAACGGACCAACTGGAAAATTCTTTAGTAATGATATTGAAGACGAAAGCGAAGAAAGTCCTTGGTAATAAAACCATATTAAAACCTCTAAAGTCTTTGATTTTGGAGGTTTTTAATTTAATAATCATCTTAAAAAAAATAAAAAGTGGTAATTTTGATTCAGATTTAATTCTAAAGAAAACAAATTATGTCAATTACAACAGAAGCAGAATTAGCAGGAATGAAAAAAGCGAGTGAAGCAGTTGCATTCACTCTAAAAGAAATGAGAAAGTTTGCCAAACCAGGCATGTCAACCAAAGAATTGGATGATTATGGCGGAAAAATTCTAAATGATCTCGGCGCTAAATCTGCACCTTATTTGACTTACGGTTTTCCTGGATGGACTTGCATTAGTGTTGATAATGAGTTTTGTCATGGCATTCCATCTGAGACTAGAATTTTAAAAGAAGGTGATTTGATTAATATTGATGTTTCTGCAGAATTAGACGGTTTCTGGTCAGACAACGGCGGCTCCTTTGTAATTGGTTCTGATGTAAACGAACATCAAAAATTGGTTGAAGCTTCGAGACAAATCTTGCACAAAGCCATTCATAATATAAAAGGCGGCGTTCGTATTTCTGATATTGGTTTTTTAATAGAAACTGAAGCTAAAAAAAGAGGATACAAAGTTATAAAAAACCTTACTGGGCATGGAGTAGGGCGAAGCCTTCACGAAGCACCGCACGAAATAGCCAATTATAGAGATCGTTTTAATGTCACGAGATTTAAAAAGAATTCCGTAGTTGCCATAGAAACGTTTATTTCAACAACGTCAACTTATGCAGAGACTTTGCAAGACGGCTGGACAATGGTAGGAAATAAAGGCGGTTTTATGGCACAACACGAACATACAATTGTAGTGACAGAAGGCAAACCAATCATTTTAACCGAAATGAATGAAATCTGGAATTAACGCAAACATAAAACTAAAAAACTCCATTAGAAATAGTGGAGTTTTTTTTATATCTCAAGATCAACCATTAACCATCAACCATCAACCATCAACAATTAAAAATTAAAAATTAAATCGGTTCCCAAAGCTCAATTTTATTGCCTTCTGTATCCATTATGTGTACAAATTTTCCATAATCGTAAGTTTCAATATCATCTAAGATTGTTACGCCATTTTGTTTGAGTTTTTCTAAAAGGCCTTCAATATTTTGAACACGGTAATTAACCATAAAGTCTTTTTTAGACGGAGAAAAATATTCATCTCCTTTCTTAAAAGGACACCATTGAGTCGATTCAATTTGCTCTGGATTATCAAGATTTCTCGATTCAAAACTTGCTGAACCCCAATCATTAATTTCTACTCCTAAATTTTTGGCGTACCAATCTTTAGTTTCCTTTGGATTGTCTAGAAAAAAGAAAATACCGCCAATTCCTGTCACTTTTGGCGTGTTGTCGTTTGAATGGTTTTGGTTTTCCATATAAATAGTTTTTTAGTTAGCAAAAATTGACATTAATAAAACAAATCTAAGGTATAAATAATTCTTGTATTGGAGTTTTTTTAGTTTTGAATTATCTTTACCTTAAAACCTAAATTATCTAAAAAGCGTGAAATGAAAAACGAAAGAGTATATAAATTACTATTTTCAAGCGTTTATCCTTTATATATTCAAAAGGCAGAAAAGAAAGGAAGAACTAAAGAAGAAGTAGATACAATAACAAAATGGTTAACAGGATATAGCGACGAACAACTTAAAGCTCAGATTGAGAAAAAGGCAGACTTTGAAACCTTCTTTGCAGAAGCTCCAAAATTGAATCCGAATGTATCCAAAATTACTGGTGTAATATGTGGTTATCGTGTGGAAGAAATTGAAGATCCGCTAATGCAGAAAGTTCGTTATTTAGATAAATTAATAGACGAATTGGCAAAAGGAAAAAAGATGGAAAAGATTTTAAGAGAGTAAATACAAAACCTCCAAATGAATTATTTGAAGGTTTTAATCTTTCTAAACTCTTAGTAAACCGCGAAAACCTCTTGCAGCATAATAAGATTCTGCACCGTTATGATATACAAAAACGGTATTGTATCTAAAATCACAGAAAATTGCACCTCCTAATTTTCTTATTTCTGGCGGAGTCAAAATCCAGCTTGATGTTTTGGTGTCAAACTTTCCAAGCTTTTGCAATTCTTTGTATTGTTCTTCGTTCAGAATTTCAATTCCCATTCCTTCGGCCATATTTACAGCGCTGTCAGCAGGTTTGTGCTCTTTTCTTTTTTCAAGCGCTTCATGATCGTAGCAGATACTTCTTCGTCCTTTTGGACTTTCTGCAGAGCAGTCAGCAAAAAGGTATTGGTCTGTTTTTTTATCATAACCAATAACATCTGGTTCACCTTCCGTTTTTTCCATTTCTTCCAGTGACCATAATTTTTTAGGATTAGCTTTTAATTTGGCTTCAATTTTTGTCCAATCTAAATCTTTATGACGGTTTTTATTTTGCTCAAAACGTTTTTCAAGCGTACTTAAAATCTCATCCTGTTCGTTGGTTGTCAATACTTTTTTCATTTGATTAACTTTTTAATTCACTAAAACACTTTCTTTCCGCTGGTCTGTAATACCACGAAAAAATAGTCAAAACAATTAATATGAATGGTCCAAAAAGTTCTTTTGCACCATCTCCACAAGCTAAATGAGAAACTACTGCTCCAGACATTGCAAAGAAGAAACCAGCATACGCCCATTCTTTTAATAAACCAAATTTAGGAATAAGTATAGCAATAACACCTAGTAATTTCCAAACCCCTAAAAGCGTTAAAAAATAAAGCGGATAACCTAAATGTTTCATCATTTCTGTTTCTTCTTTATTCTGGATTAATTGTACAATTCCAGTCGAAGCCATTCCTAGTGCCAGCCAAAGCGTAGCAATCCAGTAGAGAATTTTATTTCTTTTAGTCATAATACTTATTTTAGTTTCGTTACAATTTCTTCTAATCTATTATGTGCCATATTTAAACCTTGCGCAAAAGGTAATTTTAATTGCTGTTCTCTATGCTCAATAGATTTGTAAATAATCAGCATCGTTAATTTACTAGTTTCATCTGTTAGTTTTTCAAATTCAAAAAACTCTAATTGAGGCGCAAAATTTGCATTATCCATTTCAAAAGTTCTTGTAATTCTCTCATTTAGAACAAAATCATGAATTACGCCATTGGCGCTAAACACCACATTTCCGCTGGGATCGCTAGTTTCAAAATGCCATCCTCCGTGTTTTTTGCTTTCCAATTTTAAAACTTTTGTTCCCATCCATTGCGAAACAATTTCTGGATCAACATGCGCTTTAAACAATAATTCTAATGGCAGATCAAATTCTCTAGTGATAATGAGATCTTGTTTACCATCTTCTGCCGTTATTTTTGTCTTTCTTTCCATGTTTTTATTTTTTATGATTTTTCATGATTGATTCTAATTTATTGAAACGATCATCCCACATTTGTCTGAACGGCTCGATGAAGTTGTCAATTTCTTTCATTTTTTGAGGATTCAAATGATAATAAATTTCTCGTCCGTTCTGTACTTGATGTAGTAACTCACATTCATTCAATATCTTGATATGCTTAGAAATAGTCTGTCTAGACGAATCAAAGTTATCTGCTATTGCGCCAGGCGTCATTGCTTGAATGGCTACTAAACCTAAAATAGCTCGTCGGGTAGGATCGGCTATTGCTTGAAAAACATCTCTTCTAATTTCCATTACGCAGTTATTTGACTGCAAATATAATGAAGTCATTTGACTGCGCAATATTTTTTTACTTTTTTTAAATAAAAAAACCTTCAAACTATATAATTTGAAGGTTTTACTGTATGTTTTGTAATAACTTAAAGCTTAATCGAATATGTTTCAAATGTATAATCACTTACAGTATATACATTTGTTTTCCACAACAAAATATCATTTAAATAGTTTAACATTACATTGGTAGAAGATCTTGTATCGTAGACTTGGCCATAATCTCCAGTTTCCCATTCTCTTTGATCCGTTTGTTTGATATTTGGAAATTTATCTAATAAGCCAGCTGGAAATTTAAAAGGTTTTAAATTTAAAGTTCCTGTACTTTCTGTACTGTCAAAATTCCAAATATAAGTTATACTATTCGCTGAATATCTATATTTATAAAAGGAAACGAAAGTCCTTAAAAGTTTTTTATCTGGAAAAACAGCGCCATGTTTAAAAGAAAATTTATCTCCATTTTTGGTTATACTATGCCCAGAAAGTTCTTTTACGTTTACAAGTGACGGTACATCTTTTTTATTACTTTCTGCAACGTAAGAAGTGTTTCCAGTTTTAGCAGAATATACTAATCGCCAGTAATTAATTGGTATTTCGTCATTACTGCTCACATACCAAATTTTATTACCCTCAATTATATGATTAAATGATCTTATAATATTTCTTCTGTCTGCTTGTATATTGTACGTATACAAAAACATATTCTCATACGGAACGTTGTTAGCGTCTACCTGTACAGTCTTAATTTCCGCCGGACTAAAATCACTTTTATTTAACGTAATTACATCATTGCTTGTGTAGTTTTGAGTAAGCATTTTTAAATCTAAATATTTGACGTAAGGTTTATTAGTGTTTTTTTCAAAAAGAAGCAGCTCAGCTCCATATTCCTTTTCTTCTATATCATTCCCTTTAGTAAAAGTGATATCAGCATAAGTATATCCGTTTTCAATTTTACTCCAAGTTAAAGGATTAAAAGTTGCATAACCGCTATGAATTAAATATGCTGTGCTCGAAAATCCGTTTTCTACATTACCATTTCCTTCTCTTTTACCAAAATCTTCAACTTTAAATTTAAAGGTTTTACGATCTGTTTCCTGATAAAGGAAAATATTTCGCAAATTGGTAAAAGTTTGTCCAACACTAATATTTTTGATATGCTGAACTTGCATTCCATTCACCACTTCAAAATATAAAATATCTATTTTGTCACCATTGTATTTTGCTTTCAAATCCCATTTTAAAGAATCTCCCAAACTGCCATAATTTAATAGCTCACCTTCTGGAGTATATGCGGCAAGGTATCCCTTTATGTCTCCGGTATGAGAACTTCCATAATTTACTGAGAATAAAACCTTTTCCTGCTGAACAGGAGAATCTGAATCATCGTTCTGGCAGCTAAAAAGAAATATGACGGAAAAAATACTCAACAATACTTTACTGTAAAATTGTTTCATGGTTTTAGGAATTTGTTTAGGATTAGTTAATCAAATATAACAATTTTGTATGATTTTAATTATAAAACCTAAAAAAACACCAAAAGCATTCAATTTTTTAATTTTATCTAATCCAATCCCGCAAATTGAAACGGTTTCGTTTCTTTAAAATTCAATAAAGATTCACCAGAATAGTTTTCATTATTGGCTAAGCTGAGTTTTTTAATCTTTCCCTTTTCGCTAAAATCTATTTTATTGAATTCAACCCAAATTACATTCGGGTTTAAAACATTATCAAAATAATAAACGAGATTTTTTTGATCTGCAACAGTTCTCCAG
Organism: Flavobacterium sp. SORGH_AS_0622; assembly: GCF_030818825.1. Taxonomy (NCBI): domain Bacteria; kingdom Pseudomonadati; phylum Bacteroidota; class Flavobacteriia; order Flavobacteriales; family Flavobacteriaceae; genus Flavobacterium; species Flavobacterium sp. SORGH_AS_0622. Next base: position 2,461,358 of record NZ_JAUTAX010000001.1, on the reverse strand, counting down.
CGAGTAGAGGAGATATTAGGCTCTGTTTCTGAAGCAATTCCTAAAGGAACAGAACAATTTCGAATCACACCGAATACACTTGCCAAAGCTCTTCTGGTGTCATCCGTTTTCGGAATTGCATCAATATAATATGAAGCTCTCACAAAACGATCGGCAGCTCTATTCGTTCCTGGAAGCATAACTGTTCCGGGAATACTTTTCCAATAAGTATTTATAGCCAGCTGTTCGTCAAAAATTGGAGAATTAGTCATTGTAACATATTTTCTATCATGATGAATTACCAATTTTCCATTTATATATTCGAAAATAGCATTATCACCGGTAGCATCAGAAATAGATAAATGAACTGTAGCAAAAATGTCTGTTCCGGGAATATGCGATGACACTATTACGAATTCATTTTTTGCTAATGCATTTACAGCCTCAGAAACGGTCGAGAAATTATCCAAAACATATTGCAGCCACAAAGAAACGGCCAGACCTTTTACTTTTCCGTTTTTTTCAAACTTAGGATATTGAGATTCAACCAGCCATAAAAGATTGCCCACAAGTCCTTTTTCGTTCATTCCGTCTGAAGATGCAATATCCCAAGAGCTCGTAATTACACTTCCATACTTAGATTTCCATTTTACCGAACTAGTGCCGGCTTCTCCAGATCGGTCAATACCACGCGGGAAAATCCACAAATTTGCTGGAATTTCTCCTTTCCAGTCCATTGATCTTGCAGTTATTATTGTACCATTTATGCCTTCGTATACAACTCTTGTACAAGGAAGTACAGTTTCACTTATAAAACAAAAAGTAAGTAAAAGCGCCAAAATTCTGTTTCTTGATTTCATAATTTTTTACCATTCAATTAAACTTGATTTATATATAAATTGCTTGATAGCCAAAACTATTTCTGTAAAGAAAATCTTTCGATGCAATTTACGAATTTTAAATAATGTTTTGTTTATCAGATAAATATAAAAGCAAAAGTTTTAGTGATAACAAAAGGCAGTTATCACTAATTGATTCAATAAACAATGAGCAGCGCCAAAATATTTGTAATGCTGCTTATTTAAAGCCAAATTTCTTTTTCGATATTTATTTGTTTTAAAAACAACTGATCGTGTGAAACAACAATCAAAGTTCCCTGATATTCATTAATTGCTGTTGTTAAAATTTCGATATTTTGAATATCTAAATTATTTGTGGGTTCATCCAAAATAATAATTTCAGGAGATTCATTGCTTATCGTTAAACAACATAGCATAAGACGCATTCTTTCGCCACCGCTTAAAGCACTGCATGGTTTATTCCAATCATTTTGAGAGAACAAAAAACGATTTAATCTCATCTTAATTTCATGCTCTTCTAATCCAGAATCATTAAAAAGCTGTGCTTGCTGGTAAATATTTAAATTGCTGTCAAGCAGAGAATAATCCTGATCGATATAAATTGCTTTTTTACTTAAGGAAGTAACATTTCCCAGCTTCGGGCGCAGCTCTCCAAGAATAATTTTGATTAAAGTAGTTTTTCCAGAGCCATTTGAACCTTTTAGTACCAATCGCTCTCCAGAAAGTATTTCAAAATTTAGATTTTCTTTCCAAAGTAATTGATTTTCATAGCTGTAATTAATTTCATCGGCTTTAAAAAGTGTTTTCCCTTTATGAAAAGCAGCTGTGTTAAAACCAAATTTCATTTGATCTATAGCCGAAAGTGATGATCGAAGCTCACGCAAGTCATTAGAAATATTATCAATTTTTTCTGCGTGAACATCTTTTAACTTCGAACTGCTGTTTTCACCCTTGTTACGAAGCGTATTCATCATAATCCTCGCAACTCCCGATTTTTCTTGTTTCTTTTTGCCTCTAGAATCTAATTTGTTTTGGCGTTCAATAGTTTCCCGTTCTTTTTCCTTGGCTTTTTTGAGTGCTTTTTCTTTGCTCTGGACATCTTGTTCTAAAGCGTTATTTTCAATCTTTTTCTGTTCGTCGTAAAAGTCATAATTCCCGCCATAAACAGAAATCCCATTTTTACTCATTTCTAAAGTATTATTGAGAATATTCAGCAATGTTCTGTCATGACTTACAACGAGTAAAGCGATAGAAGTAGATCTTATAAAATCATACAGCAAGTTTCTACCAGCAAAATCCAAATGATTGCTGGGTTCGTCTAATAAAACCAAATCTGGTTCGTGTATCATAATTCCAGCCAAAAAAACTTTTGTTTTCTGTCCGCCGCTCAAAGTTTCCATTTTCTGGTCAAGGTCTAAATCTTGAAGCTGCCAATACATTAAAGCCTCATTACAGCGTTCTTCAATTGTCCAGTCATCATTTAACAACTCTAAGTTTTCGTCGGTTACAATACCTTCAAGTATTTCTTTAAGTGAAGTTATTTTATCCTTTATATTTAAGGCTTCCGCAATTGTCAAATTATTGAATTGTCCAAATAATTGTGGAACAAAATAAGGTTTAGAATTTTGATTAATTTGCCCTGAAAAGGGGTGAAGATGTCCAGCAATAATTTTTAATAACGTAGATTTTCCAACGCCATTATTTCCGATCAAAGCGGTTTTATCGTGATTGTTTAGAGTAAAACTAATGTTTTGAAACAGCATGTCTTTATTCTCATGCTGATATGAGATATTTTGAAGAATAAGCATAATTCCTTTCTTTTATAGATAAATAAATTAGGTGACCACAAAATGCGGTTACTTACTAAACTTTTCGAAAGAAATTATTTTTCACATATGTTGTACTTATTTAAAGAGATGCAAAGATATTTATTTTAAAGCAAAAAATCAAAAAGCCATTCTCAGATAAAAAGAATGGCTTTTTGTATTGATATAAACTGAAATGCTTAATTTAAATTTTATTGAATGTTAACTTAGCTTCTTTAGCTTCTAAAATTAATTTATCGTCGGTAATTGTGCTTACACAAGGATAAGGCGTACCAACTTCATCTTTAATAACCAGACTAGTTCCTTTTTTTGTTAATGCATAAGTTCCGTCTGTTATTTCTCGAAGTAAAAATCCAGTAACATGACCATCTTCTGTAAAAGTAAGTTCTCCATTGGTTAGAATTACATTTTTAGCAGAATCAGTCATCGGAATTTTGGCTTCGACAGCACTAACTTTCCATGAATTCACTAGTTTATTTCTTTTACTATGACATGAAACCATTAATACAACAGCAATTGCAATTACGAGGGTAAATAATTTAGAGTTTTTCATGATTATGAGGTTAAAAGTTAAACAGGAAAAAGTTACAAAAAAAAATGACATTAAATTATTCGTAATCAAATATTTATAAAGATTTTTTTTACCTGACATTACGCAAGGCCTTTTCCAGAGAAACTTTAATTAAGAGTCAAAGCTCCTAAAATTTCTTCATACATGAATGGACCGCCGGGATAAGTTGCAGTGTAGTCAAGATTCATCCAAACTTGACCGCGCTCGTCTATATGGTAATGCAGTTTCTTGCCGTAGCTTTCTTTTGGAAAAAGAACGTTTTTAATCAAGTAATTCACTTTCTCCAAATCAATCGTAGAACCAATCAAAATCTCTGGATAAATATGTCCTTTTGTATGAATAAGTCGGGGAGTTCCGCCAATAGATCGAATCGCCGCCGCCATCAAAATAGAATGATCATCGCAGTCGCCAGAAAAATAATCTAAAGATTCGCTAGCGGTAGCAATATAATCACCTTCTTTTGGATCGTTAACATAATTCCATCTGCCGTTTATCTCTTTGAAAACTGCAAAACATTGAATAATAGTTCGATAATCTGAATAACCTCTAATTCCTTTAAAATGCTTCGTTGTCGCCATTATAGCAAAATTTCGCACTTTAGGGTTTTGGTATTCTATTGCATTGATAATTTTTGTTTTATTCGGAAAAGGAAGCAGTTTCGCTACAATGATGTCCTGCGGATACGGATTATCAGACATGGTATAAATCATAGAATTATAATCTTCTGAGATTTCGCTGAAACCATAATTCCCAATAACAGTTCCGTAAAACAAAACCAATAAATAAACCGCAATGCACAGAATAATAATCGTTCTGAGATACATCAGCAGAAAAAATATTGCTGTAAAAAGAAAAATAAAGATAAATACACGATCGAGATTGAATGACCATTCTAAATCGATTAAATTTTGATGCAGTATGATGAAAATCGGAATCGTAATTAAAAGACTCAAAATCGAAATAATAATCCTATCCCAGGGTGATTTCACCTGTAGCTTGGATTTTAACTGCGGAAAGTCAATTTTAGGGAATTTCATCATACGAATCAAAAAAGCAGTATTACAGTGCTTTTACGGTTTCTACAAAAATACTTTTTTTATCAATAATTCCCAGATCAAATAATTGATTTTGAATTTTATTAAAGGACTTTTCTGTTAGGTTTTTCTGTGACCATTGTGTTAGTTTCAGCCACTCTTTAATATCTTCAGCTTTTTGGTGAAAAAGTTTAGATAATTTCTCGTCTATTTCTGGAATTTCTTTAAAATCAACCGTTGTTTTGTTGATGATTTCAAGAATTTTCTCTATGATCTTTGGATTCTTTTTCAAGAATTCATCGCGTACCGCAATTACAAATGAAGGCCAAGGAGTAGGGCAGTCGTCAATGCGTCTAAAAATTCCTTGATCTACAAGAGGTTTTGTCATAAAACGTTCCCACATAAAGTAGTCTGCTTTTTTGTTGGTCAGAGCATCAACAGCGCCGTCAATGGTATTTACAATTTCAAATTCTAAATCATCCATTTCCCAGCCTTGCTCATTGGCATTTACATATGCCATTAACTGCGATCCAGAACCAAGTCTTGAGATAGCGGCTTTTTTATTTTTAAGATCTTTTAGGGTTTGATAATCTGATTTTGCAGCAACGTGAATTCCCCAAATTAAAGGCGACTGCACATAAATCTGAACAATCTTACTTGGGTTTCCAGCTGCGATATCTTTTAGAATTCCTTCGGTCAAAATAACAGCTAAATCTGTTTCTCCATCACGAAGCATTTGGCACATCTTACCAGTTCCTTCGGGTACATTTGTCCATTGTAAATCGATGTTCTCTTCTTCAAATTCACCATTTTCTATACATAGATGCCATGGCAAATTGAAGTGTTCCGGAACACCCGCAATTTTGACAGTTTTCATTTATTTTAAGTTTAAGTTAAGTTGCTTGCTTGGTATGCGTATTCTAAAGTTTGTTTGTTTAGTTTTTTAATAAATCTGCTCTGTGTTTTTCTGAAAGACAAGGTTCTGCAAATTCGATAATTTCCTGCGACTCGTATTCGTTCAATAGGCTTCTTACCAATGTATAATCAACATCTTTCGCAATTTCTGCTGCAAAAAAAGTTTCGTTCAATCCTTCCGACAAACAATTTATTGCCTTTAATTTTTCGCGGATGATTTCCTTATCAAAACCTTTTTCTAAAATAGCGATCTGTACAATCGAGTTTCCTGAATTTTGTATTGTTTTTCTATGCATAAAACGTTCTTCAGTTTCATCGAATTCTGCGTAAAATATATCATCTGTTGCAATTAATGGACCAAAAAATGGAATATTATCCAGTTTAAAAAGACCTTTTTCCAGATCTATAATTTCTGCCCACATGGTTTCAGAAACTACTTCGTCCAGATAATCGCTATAGTATTTAAATAGTATTTTTTTATGGGTTTCAGACATTATTCTATTTCGTTTATTATGGCTTTTAATGAGGATATTACTATGCGATAACCGTCTGGATCCTGAATCATTTTGCCATTTTCATTCCAATACGGATTAATCGCTGGTATCATTTCAATATTTTTGCGTGTAATTTTATGTATTAAATCGTTGTAATTTGAAATTGTTTTTGGATAAAGTACGATTATATCATCTTCATCAAAGGTATGTTTAGCTTCTATTTCAGACTTTGTAAACTCAAAATGCCAGTCTAAACCTGGCTTTCCTATAAAAATTCCATCGTACTTATTATGTTTTTCAAAACCGCCTAATCGCTCGAAACCTAGAATATTTACATAAAAATCTTCTATTTTTTCTAGATTATTGGTATGTCTTGCCACTCTCAAAAACATAAGTCAGGATTTTATAATTATCTCATTTTTTAATAAACAATTATCAAATTTAATTTCCAGCCAGCTTATTCAACGTATAACTAATTAATTCATCAACAGCTTTATATGGATCTGCACTAAAAGTTCCAGAAGCACGATTGGCGATAATAGCATTTAGCGACAACGCATTATGCCCAAGAAGCGCAGAAAGGCCGTAGATTGCTGCGGTTTCCATCTCTAAATTAGTGATTTTAGTTTCATTAAAACTAAAATTATCCATTTTATTATTCAATTCACCATCTTGAATATTCAAACGCAAAACTCTTCCCTGCGGACCGTAAAAACCTCCTGCAGTTGCCGTAATTCCTTTAAATATTCCATTAGATTCGATTAATTTTTCTAATTTTTCAGAACATTTTGTTACATAAGGTTTCCCTTTTCTAGGATCCCAATCGGTATGTTTTACAAAAGCATCTTCTATTTCGGTAATCGACACGTCGTCAATTAAATAGGAGCGAAGCATATTATCTAAACCTAAACCAAATTTTGACATCACGAAGCTGTCTACAGGAATATCTGCCTGAAGAGAACCAGAAGTTCCAATTCGGATAATATTTAGTGAAGTTAAGGTTTCTTTTGGCTCACGCGTCTTTAAATCGATATTAACTAATGCATCTAGTTCGTTTAGAACAATATCAATATTATCTGGACCGATTCCGGTAGAAATTACAGAGATTCTTTTTCCTTTGTAAATTCCTGTTTGGGTTTTAAATTCTCTTTTTTGAGTTGAATATTCGATTGAATCGAAAAACTGAGTAATTTTTTCAACTCTATTTTGGTCACCAACAAAAATAATGTCGTGTGCAATATGTTCAGGACGAAGGTTTAAATGATAAACACTTCCGTCTGGATTTAGTATTAATTCTGATGATTGGATCATTTTTCTTTAAGTTGCTAAGGTTCTGAGGTACTAAGGTTTTTTTTGTTTCAAGTTTCAGGTTTCAGGTTGCCTTGAAGAACTTGGAACCTGAAACTTGAAACTTTTTATCCTCCTACACGTTTGGTTTTAAATCCTTTTTCTTTTAAGATTGCCATAATTTTATCACGATAATCGCCTTGGATAATAATGGAATCATCTTTAAAGGTTCCGCCAACACTGAGTTTGGTTTTGATTTCTTTGGCTAAAATTTTAAAATCTTCGTCAGAGCCTTCATAACCTTCGATAATGGTTGTTGGTTTTCCTTTTCTTTTCTCAAATTTGCAGATCATAGGTTCTTTTTGAACATAGAGAACATGTTCTTGTTCTTCAACTTGCTCTGGTTCATTTGATTCTACATGATCTGGAAATAAATTCTTTAATTGATCTTTAAAGTCCATAACTTTTTTATTCTATAAATAAATCCCAATAAATATAGTTCATAAAAATTAAATTCCAAACTCCAACAAAAGATTGGAATTTGGAATTTAATATTAGAATTTATTTAAGTTTATTTTTTAATTAAACCTAATTCTACTAAACGTTCGTGTAAAAACTCTCCCGCAGAAATATCTTCAAATTTCTTTGGGTTTTCTTCATCAATACAGTTTTCAAGACAATCTAAACGCATATCGCTTACAGGATGCATAAAGAACGGAATTGAATAACGTGAAGTTCCCCATAATTCTCTCGGCGGATTTACCACTTGGTGAATTGTAGATTTTAATTTATTGTTTGTATGTCTTGACAACATATCACCAACGTTAATTACCAATTCGTCATCTTCAGCAATGGCATCAATCCATTCACCATTATGATTTTGAACTTGTAACCCTTTACCTTGAGCTCCCAATAATAAAGTAATAAGGTTGATATCACCGTGAGCCGCTGCACGAATAGCGTTTTCTGGCTCAGATGTAATTGGAGGGTAGTGGATAGGTCTTAAAATTGAGTTTCCTTCTTTTGCATAGTTATCAAAATAGAATTCGTCAAGACCTAAGTGCAAAGCCAAAGCTCTTAAAACATAAACACCTGTTTTTTCTAATTTTTGATACGCTTCTTTACCAACCGCATTAAAACGAGGTAATTCAGTAACTTCCACATTATCTGGATATTCCGAAGCCCATCTGGAATCTTTGTCAACGTATTGACCAAAATGCCAAAATTCTTTTAAATCTCCTTCTTTGCGACCTTTAGCATGTTCTTTTCCAAAAGAAACATAACCTCTTTGTCCGCCGATTCCAGGAATTTCATATTTATGCTTAGTTTCTATTGGCAAGGCGAAAAAGTTTCTAATTTCACCATAAAGTTCGTTTACCAATTGATCATCAAGAAAATGACCTTTTAAGGCTACGAAGCCAATGTTTTCAAATGCACTGCCGATTTCATTTACAAATTTTTGTTTACGTTTCGGGTCGTCCGAAAGGAAATCACGTAAGTCTACACTAGGAATGTTTTGCATACTTTACATTTTATATTTAAGAACAAAAGGTGTCATAAGCACCTTTCGCTAACAAAGGTATAGAATATTTAGAAAATAATATTAAGCTCAGGCATTAAAAGCAGATTTCTGATTAAAAAAATATTTCAGAATTGAATAAAATTAACGCAAATTGTTATATTTGAAACACTAAAAAACAAAAAAGTAAATGATTTTTTACCGACAAAACCTAACCGACGCTCAATTATTAGACCTCTATAAAAAGATATTAAAACCCCGATTAATCGAAGAAAAGATGCTGATCTTGATTCGACAGGGAAAAGTTTCTAAATGGTTCTCCGGAATCGGGCAAGAAGCTATTGCTGTTGGTATTACAGCTGTTTTAGACTCATCTGAATACATACTTCCAATGCACCGAAATTTAGGTGTTTTTACTACAAGAGAAATTCCGCTTCATCGTTTATTTTCGCAATGGCAGGGAAAAGCAAACGGTTTTACAAAAGGCCGTGATAGAAGTTTTCACTTTGGAACACAAGAATATAATATTATTGGAATGATTTCGCATCTCGGTCCGCAGTTAGGAATTGCTGACGGAATTGCTTTAGCGGATAAACTTCAAAACAATAAAAAAATTACTGCCGTTTTTACAGGCGAAGGCGCAACAAGCGAGGGAGATTTTCATGAAGCATTGAATATTGCTGCAGTTTGGAAGCTCCCAGTAATGTTTATTATTGAAAATAACGGCTACGGACTTTCAACGCCGACAAATGAACAATATGCCTGCGAAAACCTTGCCGATAAAGGAATTGGCTACGGAATTGAAAGCTGGATTATTGACGGAAATAATATTGTAGAAGTTTATAATAAATTGTCTCAGCTTAAAAAAGAAATGCAGGAAAATCCGCGTCCCGTTTTATTGGAATTTAAAACGTTCAGGATGCGCGGCCATGAAGAGGCGAGCGGCATTAAATATGTTCCTCAAGATTTAATGGATCAGTGGGAACAAAGAGATCCAGTTACCAATTACAGAAAATATTTGACTGAAAATGATATTCTTACTTCAGAATTAGACGAGCAATTTCACGCAGAAATCAAACAAGAAATTGATGAGAATTGGGCAATGGCAAATGCCGAACCTGAAATTGAAGCAACTTATAGCGGAGAATTAGATGATGTTTACAAACCATATGAATATGAAGAGTATAGCCATAATTCTGAATTAGAAAATATTCGTTTTATAGATGCTATTCGAAATAGTTTAGAGCAATCTATGTGGCGCCATAAAAACCTTGTCATTATGGGACAGGATATCGCTGAATATGGAGGGGCTTTTAAAATTACAGATAATTTTGTTGACGTTTTTGGAAAAGACAGGGTTCGCAATACACCTATTTGTGAAAGTGCTGTTGTTTCGACAGGAATGGGACTTTCTATAAACGGTTATAAAGCAATTGTAGAAATGCAGTTTGCTGATTTTGTTTCAACAGGATTTAATCCGATTGTGAATTTATTGGCAAAATCACATTACCGCTGGGGCGAAAAAGCAGATGTTGTCGTTCGTATGCCTTGCGGAGGCGGAACGCAGGCAGGACCTTTCCATTCGCAGACCAATGAAGCTTGGTTTACCAAAACTCCTGGTTTGAAAGTGGTTTATCCAGCATTTCCCTACGATGCAAAAGGACTTTTAAACACTGCTATTAACGATCCAAATCCGGTCTTGTTTTTTGAACATAAATTATTGTACCGAAGTATTTATCAAGATGTTCCTAAAGATTACTATACGATTCCGTTTGGAAAAGCAGCTGTATTAAAAGAAGGAAACGCAGTTACGATAATCACTTTTGGTGCGCCAGTACACTGGGCTTTAGATACTTTAGCGCAACATCCAGAAATTGATGCCGATTTAATTGATTTAAGAACTTTACAGCCTTTGGATACTGAAACAATTTTTGCTTCTGTAAAAAAGACAGGAAAAGCTATTATTTATCAAGAAGACACTATGTTTGGTGGAATCGCAAGTGATATTTCTGCTTTGATTATGGAAAATTGTTTCGAATATTTGGATGCTCCAGTAAAAAGAGTTGCTAGTTTAGATTCGCCAATTCCGTTTACAAAAGCTTTAGAAGATCAATTTTTACCAAGAAATCGTTTTGAAGAAGTTTTACTTGAGCTTTTAAAATATTAAAATAGTGAGAAACTAAGATTCTGAGTTAAAAAACTTAGAATCTTAGCATCTTAGAAACTTAGTATCTTTATTTAGCTTCCACCTCAAACAACTGCACCTGATTTTTCAATCGGTCAATTAACAAATTCATCATTCGTTTGTTTAAACTTGAAGAGTTCTGAATGTAAGTATCATACTCTTGAATGGTAAAAAGCGCCATTACAATTCCTTTTAACGAATTTCTGAACTTAATATCTTTTTGAATTGAATTTTCAATTGCCTGTAATTTCTTTTCGACGGAATACGAATAAAAATCGGGTTTGTTTTTATTCACATAATTTATAAAAACCGCTACAAAAAGGTCGTTTTGAAGCTTTAAAATAGGTCGAATGGTTTGATTTTGAAAGATCTCATCTGGAGAAGATTGAGCACTTACAGTTCCTAAAGTTTCGCCTCTGAATTCTTTTAAAAAAGTGTCTCTATCTGCCATGTTTTTTCTTTAAAGTTAAATAAATAATCCCACAGTAAAAACCTATTTTTGTTTTTTATAAAATAAAAATATGCGATTATTTCTATTTCTGAGCTTACTGCTAGTCTCCTGCAATTCAAAAGAAGATAAAGATAAATACAATCATGCCCTTTATCGTGCTGTAAACAATAAAGATACTGCGGTTTTAGATATTCATATGAACGACAAACGTTTTTATGGACGATATGAAATTTCGCGTTACGGATATGGAAAAGATTCTGGCGACGTAAGAGGTGATCTTAAAGGCGATACACTTCGAGGCGATTATCATTATATTTCTTTTGGCGGAAGCTGGAAAAGAGTTCCACTTGCACTTTTAAAGAAGGATAACAAACTTTACTTAGGAAAAGGTGTTATCGGAACCTACTTCAACCTTCCCTGTTTTGTACCTGGAGTTCCAATTGAGTACAATAACTCAGAGTTTATTTTTGAGAGAATAGAGGAGTAGGAGATTGGTTTCAGGTTTCAGGTTTCAGGTTTCAGGTTTCAGGTTTCAGGTTTCAGGTTTCAGGTTTCAGGTTTCAGGTTCTTTGCGATAACTTGAAACCTGAAACTTGAAACAAAAAAACTATTCTAATTTTCCAATCTGAGAAGGAAGTTCAAATATTTCCAAATCAAAATAACCTACAGAAGCCATAACGTGGTCGAAAATATCTGCCATAATATATTCGTAGTTTGCCCAGCGTTTATCGCTTGAAAACACATAAATTTCTAACGGAACTCCGTGGGCTGTTGACTGCAATTGTCTGCACATAATATGCATGTTTTTATTCAATCCTGGATGATCCATCAAATACTGCATGATGTATTTTCGGAACAAACCTAAATTAGTCATATTACGTCCATTTAGCGAAAGCGTTTTGTCAACACCTCTCAAATCGTTGTATTTTTCAATCTCGGCTTGTCTACTGTCAATATAAGCTGTAATAAGTTGAATTTTTCGCATTTGAGCCAGATCTTCAGTATTCAAAAAACGAATCGTACTGCTTTTTATTAGAACATGTCTTTTAATACGTCTTCCTTCTGATTTCTGCATGCCGCGCCAGTTCTGAAAAGAATCTGAACTTAAAGCATAAGTAGGAATTGTAGTAATGGTATTATCAAAGTTTCGAACTTTTACTGTCGTCAAATTGATTTCAATAACATCTCCATCAGCACCAAATTTATCCATTGTAATCCAGTCGCCAATACGAACCATATCGTTGATTGCAACCTGAACACTGGAAACAAATCCAAGAATGGTATCCCTAAAAATCAAGATAATAATTGCCGAAAGCGTTCCTAGAATGGTTAAAAGTTCGCCTTTTTTGATTCCGAATAAAGTTGAAATAATAAGTGCCACTCCAAAAATCCAAAGCACAATCATAATTACCTGAACGAAACTATCGATCGGTTTATCGCTGTATTCTGGTTTTTGCTTTAAATAATCGCGTAACGAATTAAAAACGGTTCTAACGATCCATAATCCAAGTAATACAATATAAATACCAACTATTTTTCCGAACAATAATTCCCAATAATCGTACTTATCCAAAATAATTGGAACTGCTTTATAAATAAAGAAAAACGGAATTAAATAAGCGGTATATCTTGTGGTTTTGTTTTGGATTAAATAATCGTCAAATTTTGTTTTAGTACGCTGTGCAAAAACTGCTGTCAGGGTTACTAAAACAAATTTGGCAGCATAGTAAATAACGTATGCTAATGCTATTAAAATAATTATGTTAAAGATCAAACTGATATAAGACGCAAAGTTGCGGCTCATTCCCCAATCTCTAAAAACAGGATATAAAAAATTGAATACTTTATCCAAAAGCTTATGCATTTTCTAAGTATTTTTTCTCAATATAGAAAGTTCCAAAAGGAATAAGAGAAGCGATTAAAATGATCCCAAAAGTTTTTAAATCCCAATTTTGAGATTTTTTCAATAAAAAAGCCAAAATAATATATCCGATAAATAAAACACCATGTGTCATTCCTAACGGACGTAATAAGGTATGATAAAGTTCAGGATTATTCGTTTTGATAATAAGCATATTAGCGAATAACACTAAGTAAGAAATTCCTTCTAGGATGGCTGTAACTTTAAAAATCTTGAGCATTGATACTATTTTTTTAAATTATAGCAGCAAAATTAAGTATTATGGTTGGTTTTTAAGTTATGTATCAAGAAAGTAATTTACTTTTGTATTCTTAAACTTTGATAATGAGCAAACGCGATTTAAAAAAATATTTATCTGAATTAAATAAGGAACAACTCGAAGAACAATTGATCGAATTGTATGAAAAATTCAGTCCAGTAAAAGTATATTACGACTTTGTTTTTAATCCGAAAGAAGACAAATTACTGCAGGATGCCAAAGTTAAAATCTCACACGAATATTTCCCAATTAAAAAACCAGGAGCAAAATGGCGTCCGAGAGCCAAAATGCGTAGATCTGTCGCTCAAAAGCTTATAAAACATTTTATTATGCTTGGCGTTGATGCGTTCGTTATTGCAGATATAATGTTGTACAATATTGAAATTGCACAGACTTATTCTTCTCAAAATTTCATAAAACAAGAATTATTTTACAAAAGTATTTTTAATTCTTTTGAGCAGGCTGTCAATTTTATTGTTTCAAATGGCATTTTTAACGAATATAAATTGCGAATTAATGCAATTCAGCAAGAAACTTTAGACCAAAAATGGAAAAATAAGTACGATTTTGAAGCCATTTTGGAGAAAATCGACTACTAAATGCCTCTCTCATAAAAAATCTTAGTTTAAAAAAAACATTTATTTTAGGTTAAAATAAGATGAATAACTGTTTTTTCGGTGTATTTTTGCAAAAATCCAAAAATAAACAATGTCTCAAAACACTTTAGAAATAGAAAGAGAAGAGAAAAAAGAACTGTATGCATATCAAAAAGGTGATATTGATGCCATTTTTGACCGTTTAGACAATGCTCCTCCAAGACACCATTTACTGTACCAGCTTCCAACAGGAGGAGGAAAAACAGTAATATTTTCTGAAATCGTTCGCCGCTATTTATCTAATAATGATAAAAAAGTGGTTGTTTTAACGCACCGTATCGAACTTTGTAAACAAACTTCAAAGATGTTGACAGGTTTTGGTGTTACAAACAAAATTATCAATAGTAAGGTAAAAGAACTTCCAGACCAAAACGATTTTTCATGTTTTGTGGCTATGGTTGAAACTTTAAAAAACCGTATTAATGATGAAAAACTTCATTTGGATAATATTGGTTTGGTTATTATTGATGAGGCGCATTACAATTCATTTCGTAAATTATTAAACTCATTTAAAAATGCTTTTATTCTTGGAGTAACAGCAACGCCTTTGAGTTCTAATATAAAATTACCAATGCACCAAAGTTACCACGAACTTATTGTTGGTGATACAATTGGATCATTGATTGACAAAGGATTTTTAGCTAGAGCAACTACTTATAGTTATGATGTTGGTTTAACGTCATTAAAAGTAGGTATCAATGGTGATTATACAGTAAAATCATCTGATGATTTGTACACGAATACTTTGATGCAGGAAAAACTGCTTCATGCGTATACAGAACGTTCGTTAGGCAAGAAAACATTGATTTTCAATAACGGTATTCATACTTCTTTATATGTTTATGAAACATTTAGAGAAGCAGGTTATGATATTAGACACCTTGATAATACAAGTAGTTCTGAAGAACGTAAAGACATTTTGCAATGGTTTAAAAAGACTCCAGATGCGATTTTGACTTCTGTTGGAATTTTGACAACTGGTTTTGATGAGCCGACTGTAGAAACTATTATCTTGAACAGAGCAACAAAATCTCTGACTCTTTATTTTCAGATGATTGGCCGTGGTTCTCGTAAATTACCTGGAAAAGATGAATTTACAGTTATTGATTTAGGAAATAATGCTGCACGTTTTGGTTTATGGAGTGATCCTGTAAACTGGCAGCACATATTTAAATCGCCAGAGTTTTATTTGGAAAATCTGCGTGATGACCATGAAATTGAGTTGTTTTTCAAATATAGCATGCCGCCAGAATTGCGAGCTAAATTTAGTAAAACAGCCGATGTTACTTTTGATGTTGATGAAGAACATAAATTAATTATAAAACAAAATCTTCGTTCAAAAGTAGTTTTAGATAAATCGCTTGATCAGCATGCTGCAATGTGTGTAGACAATACTGAAACATTACAGGAAGCAAAATCATTAGCAAAAGAACTTGATGACGATATCGAAGATCGTATTAAGCGTTATTCTAAATGTTTGAGCCAGTGCAGTAAAAACTACCGTGAATGGCTTGTAGACGATTACAAACAAAGATTAACTTTATTAATAGGTAAAAAATATCGTGAGAAAATCATGAACGAGCCGGATTGATAAATTTTAGTTGAAAAGTTTCAGGTTTCATGTTTCAAGTTGTTGGAATCTAAAACATTAATATATTTACAAAAGGAGAAATAGCATTTCAGAGCAAATGTGATTTCTCCTTTACAACTTAATAAGTTTCTGTGTAACTTGAAACATGAAACTTGAAACAAAAACTAAATAACTATGTCTAAACAATTCTCAACATTAGGACTTTCAGCGCCAATTTTAAAAGCTTTAAGCGAATTAAACATTGTTGAACCTACTGAAATTCAACAAAAAACAATTCCGCTTTTATTGTCTGAAATCCATGACGTTGTGGGTTTAGCAAAAACTGGAACAGGAAAAACAGCTGCTTTTGGTTTACCAATATTACAATTGGTTAATTCAGAATCAACTGTAGTTCAAGCTGTTATTTTAGTTCCTACTAGAGAACTTGGACAGCAGATTTTTAGAAACTTAGAAGGATTTTCAAAATATATTCCTAATATATCTATTGCTTCAATCTGCGGAGGAACTCCTATAAAACCACAAATTGAAAGACTTAAAGAAGGCGCACAAATTGTTGTAGCAACTCCAGGACGTCTTATCGATTTGATTCAGCGTAAAGCAATTGATCTAAAGCAGACAGAATATTTAGTTTTGGATGAAGCCGATGAAATGGTTGCTATCCTGAAAGAAAGTTTAGACGAAATAGTCGCTGAATTACCAAAAAAACATCGTACACTATTATTTTCGGCAACGCTCCCTGGAACAATCAAACAACTGATTCAGAATTATTTGAACAAAAATGTAGTTCAAGTAAGTGCGAATATGGAAACTGTTGGAAACGAAGGAATTGATCACGAATATATTGTTGTTGATCCGATCGAAAAACTGGAAGTTTTAATGCATTTCTTGAATTCAAAAGATGGGGAACGTGGTATTATTTTCTGTAAAACTAAAGCTGCAGTTAATAAACTGGCTAAAAATCTGGCTATAAATAAGTTCTCATCTGGAGCACTTCATGGAAGTTTGAGCCAGGGAATCCGTGACAGGATTATGGAGCAATTTCGTGAAGGACATATCAATATTTTAGTCGCTACCGATTTGGCTGCTCGAGGAATAGACGTAAAAGAAATCTCTTATGTGGTGAATTACCATCTTCCTGATACATACGAAAATTATGTTCACAGAAGTGGAAGAACAGCAAGGGCAGGAGCAAAGGGACTTTCTCTAACAGTTTTACAACAAGAAGAAACTTCTGAAATTGCCGATTTTGAAAGAGAATTGGGAATTAAATTTTTAGAATTTAAAAAACCATCTGCAGCAAGTCTGGAAGAAAATAATATGCTTTTATGGGCAAAACAAATCTTCAAAACAAAACCAAATCATGAGATTGCTGCTGAATTAAAAACAAAAGTAAAGACGGTTTTTCATCATTTAACAAAAGAAGAACTAATCGAGAAATTGATGGCGAATTATATTTTGCAGAACAAAATCGATATAGTTGAAAAACCTGTTAAAAAATTCAAAAAGTAATAATTATGACTTTTGTCATTGTATATTAAAGTTGTACATTTATAAGGAAT
Organism: Flavobacterium sp. SORGH_AS_0622; assembly: GCF_030818825.1. Taxonomy (NCBI): domain Bacteria; kingdom Pseudomonadati; phylum Bacteroidota; class Flavobacteriia; order Flavobacteriales; family Flavobacteriaceae; genus Flavobacterium; species Flavobacterium sp. SORGH_AS_0622. Next base: position 2,444,251 of record NZ_JAUTAX010000001.1, on the reverse strand, counting down.
AATTTTATAATCCTACTTAAATTAACAACATATATGAAAATAGTCATTATTGGAGGTGGATTTGCAGGAATCAATCTGGCAAAAGAACTTGTAGACCATCCTCAAATACAAGTAACACTTGTAGACAAGAATAATTATAACTTTTTCCCACCACTTATATATCAAGTTGCTACGGCTTTTTTGGAGCCATCAAGCATCAGTTATCCTTTTAGAAAGTTTTTTGCAGGTAAAAAAAACCTGCAGTTTCGTTTAGGTGAATTATTATCTGTTGTCCCAGCAGAAAAGAAAATCGTGCTGAACAATGGAGAATTGACATACGATCATTTGGTTTTTGCAACTGGAGCCGAAACAAGCTACTTTGGCATGGAAAACGTAATGAAAAATGCCATTCCGATGAAGACATTAAATGATGCCATCGAAATGCGTAACGCATTGCTTAAAAACCTAGAAAAGGCTGCTATCTGTAAAGATATGCGCAAAAGACGCAAATTATTGACCATCGTAGTTGCCGGAGGAGGACCAACAGGAGTGGAGGTTTCTGGAATGTTTGCAGAAATGCGAAAAAATATACTTTTAAAAGAATATCCAGAATTAGATACATCGGCTAGTAATGTTTATTTAGTTGATGGAGGAGATGCTTTACTGTCTCCAATGAGTAAAGAATCTCAAAAAGATACTTTAGAGGCGTTGACAAAATTAGGAGTTGTGGTAAAACTAAACACTAAAGTTGTTGATTATGTAGATGATACTGTGTTTTTTGAAGGTGGAGAAACGATTAAAACTAAAAACTTAATCTGGGCCGCTGGAGTTTCTGCTAAAATTTTCGAAGGAATTCCGAAAGAAAGTTATGGCCGCGGAAGACGTATGGCAACTGACCAATACAATAAAGTAAACGGATTAGAAAATGTCTATGCGATTGGTGATACAGCAATTACTGCTGGAGATAAAAATTTCCCTGACGGACACCCACAGGTTGCGCAAGTTGCTATTCAACAAGGACTTAATCTAGCTAAAAACTTTAAAGCTATGGTTAAAAATAAACCTTTGACTCCATTTATGTATAAAGACAAAGGTTCTATGGCAATCATTGGAAAAAACAAAGCTGTAGTAGATTTACCAAGTCCAAAATGGCATTTTAAAGGATTTTTTGCTTGGGTTATCTGGCTGTTTATTCACTTGATTTCTTTGATTACTTACAGAAACAGATTAAATACATTCTGGAATTGGATGGTTGCTTATTTCGCAAAAGATCAATCTCTTAGAATGATTATTCGACCAGAAAAAAGACAGCAAAGTTAGAGTTTTTAAATTCCAAAAATTTAAATTCCAAAACTTTAAATTCCAAATTCCAAGATAGGAATCAAAAAAAAGCAGAATCTATATTTTTAGATTCTGCTTTTTTATAAGTTGGAATTTGGAATTTAAAAATTGAAAATTTAAAAGTTTTAATGAGCAATCATAACATCATCGCTATCCGAAAGTTCTACTTTATTTTTTATAAATCGTTTCCCGATATTTAAAATAATAAATGCTGTTATAGTTGTAGTTGCCATAATGGCAACCATTGGAGCTACAGAATCTTTTACGAAAACACCAATTGCAAATGATGCTAACGCACCTAATCCCAACTGAATAGCTCCCATTAAAGCAGATGCACTTCCTGTATTTTTAGCAAAAGGAGCAAGCGTTAATCCAGCTGTATTTGGATTTGAAATTCCTAAGCAGGCTAAAAATAAAAACAACATTCCGATAGTTTGGTATAATCCTAACAGGTCATTTAAAGCTAAAATCAAAAATACAATACTGATTATTGATTGCGCAATTAATGCTCCAAAAATCATTTGTTCACTCGAAAATCTCTTTAATAACATAGAATTCAATTGACTAGAACCAATAAAACTGACAGACATTAAAGCAAAAATCCAACCGTAAGTTTTGGCGTCAACCTTATAAATATCCATAAACACGATAGGAGATGCTGCTACATAAGAAAATAATCCTGAGAAAGCTATTGCTCCAGTGAAAGCATACGTATAAAATTGAGGTTCTTTTAAAACGGCTAAGAAATTAGTAATAATCGGTTTTGGTTTTAATGAAATTGAAGTGTCTGGTTTATAAGTGTTTGGAAGCCCAATTTGAGACGCCGTTAAAATTACAATTCCCATACACATTAATATAAAGAATACGGCGTGCCAGCCTAAATCTTCTGTAACGTAACCGCCAATTGTAGGCGCCAGCATTGGCGAAAGCCCGACAACAAGCATTAAAAGTGAAAATACTTTTGGAATATCCTTTACAGGAAACAAATCTCGAACCATTGCAACAGAAGCTACAGTTGCAGCACAACTTCCAATTGCCTGTACAAAACGAAGTAATATAAAAGAATCAATATCAGCAACATAAATACAGCCTAAAGAAGCCAAAATGTAAACAAGTAGACCGATGAAGAGCGGTTTTTTTCGTCCAAAACGATCCAATAATGGTCCATAAAGCAATTGTCCAGCGGAAATACCGATGAAATAACTCGATAAACTCATCGAAACTTTTGCTACAGTTGTATTTAAATCTTTTGCAATTCCAGAGAAACCAGGCAGATACATATCAATAGAAAAGGGACCTAAAGCTGTAAGTGAACCTAAAATGAGGATCAACTGAATATATTTTTTTGTTGTCATTTTCTTAAAAAAAGGCTTTTAATTTCGTGCAAAGGTAAAGATTTCATACCTTGTAGTATAACTTCAAGAAGTTTATAACAATAAATTACAGTTATTGCCAAATATTTTGGCGTAACTATTTATTAATCATTAATTTAAAAAATATGAAAAAGTACATTTTACTATTAACCATTTTATTTACATCTCTTTCTTTTGCTCAAACTATCACATCAAAACAAGAAGAGGCCAGTGTTGCCCAGTACGAACTCTTAAAAAAAGTAAATCAGTATTATCCTGATATAACTTTAAGTAAATCTGTAACAAATTTTTATGCAGATGGAAATGTTATTGATACACAGCAGGATTTTGATTTGAGAGGCACAAAATTTTCAAGCTACAAATTAGGAATTGAGCCTGGTAATAAAAAAGTAGTTTTTGATTATGTTTCAAATGAAGCTGGCCACGTATACGGCGACGTTACAATTTTTAACGGAAATGCTTTGAGAACAACTTTCAATGAAAAAACAAATCAAATTGACGTTTCATTAAATGGAAAATCAGTTTATTTGAAAAAATTATAGTTTTTATTAAACTTAGAAAAAGCATCATGATTCATGATGCTTTTTTTGTTTTATATTTGGTTCAAATTTTTATACAACAATCTACAATGAAAAAATTTCTTTTTCTGGCAATTTTAATTTCTCTAAAGTCATATTCACAGCATAATAGATTTTCTGGAACCTGGAGCAATGAAAATTGTAAAAACTGTAAAAAAGAATATATTTTCACAATTACAATCGCACAATCTAATTATGCGATTTTTGGAACTGCAGAAGTTACCAGTGAACATAAAGAATTAAATTCTGGAGTTTTAGAAGTTTCCGGATATGTTTATCCGCTTGGAGACAGAGCTCAAATCAAACTTAAAGATAAAGATGGAATTTCTGCAAGCGCAGTTTTAATTACGAATGAAGGAGTTTTACAATTCACAAAACGTGGTGGCGGAGATTTGGTTCCTAAAGACGTTGTTTTGAATAAATTATATGAATAGCTCTTCTATCAGAGTTATTTCAATTTGAACTATAATTTATATTATGTAAAATAGAATATTTTAAAAACCGCTGCTCATGCTTACTTTAAGCTTTTTTATATAACCGTTTACAAACGTCTCTGGGTACTCCTCTGAAAATATTTATTCTAAATTTAGTTTAAACGCAAACTGATAAATTTAAACTTTTTAAAAAAATAAACAGCCAAATCTTAACTTTAAAAAACCATTTTTAAGCCTTTAAATCAGTAATGTTTAACATTTTCTTAATATTCCTTATATTCTCATCAAGATGCTTTCATTGTAAGACTTTATTTTATTATTTTTACATTCGATACTTTAAAAATAAATTATCAAACATATGAATACAGTCGCTGAGCATATTGCAGATTTTTTAAAAGAATACAAACCATTTGATAATTTAACTTTTCAGGAATTATCAGATATTGCTACGAATATTCGTGTCATTAATTTAGAAAAACATGCGGTTTTGTTTCAAAATAACGATCCGCTTCATGATAGTTTTTATGTTGTAGCTTCTGGTGTAATTAATCTTACGACTATTGCAGATGCTGAAGAAACAATTATAAATAAATGTCACGAAGGAGATATTTTTGGTTTACGTCCGTTTTTTGCCAAAAATAATTACATGATGACCGCTAAAGCACGTGAAGAAAGTATTATATACGCTATTCCAATCGCTGTGTTTAGACCTTTTGTTGCTAATAACTCAGACGTTTTAAACTTTTTATTAGAAAGTTTTGCTGTAAATTCAAGACATACAAAAGACAGCGTGAGCTCAAACGGTAAACTGATTTCTGATACTGATTTCTTAGATCAGCAATCAGAAATGCAATATATTCAGTCACTTAACTACAATAATTCGCCATTAACAACGCAATCTAATCATATCATTAAAGATGTTGCGATCTTAATGACCGATTCGATGGTCGATAATATTATAATCTGCGAAAAAAATCATCCTATTGGTATTGTTACCAATGCCGATTTATCTTCAAAGATTGCAACAGGACGTTATCCTATTACTGAAACTATTGACAAAATTATGTCTTCGCCGGTTGTTACAGTTTTAGAAAATGTTTCATTAGCAGAAGCGCAATTGTTAATGCTGAAACATAATGTGACACACCTATGCGTTACAAAAGACGGAACAAGCAAATCTGTTGTAAAAGGAATTATTTCTGAACATGATCTTATTGTGGCTCAAGCCAGTAACCCTGGTGTTTTAATTAAAGAAATTAAACGTTCGCAGCTTCCGAAAGATTTAAAACAAATACGTGATCGTTTATCTGATTTGATTCAAAATTCAATTCAAAAAAATATTCCAATTTCGCATGTAAGTAATATTGCGAGCGAAATTAATCTGGCAATCATTAAACGCGCTGTTGAGCTTTCTATTTTAGATTTAGGCTCCCCTCCTGCACGTTTTGCATGGTTAAGTATTGGAAGTCAAGGCCGCAAGGAACAACTGTTACTTACAGACCAAGACAGTATTCTAATTTTTGAAGATGTTACACCTGAAAAATACAGAGAAGTAAAAGATTATTTCTTGAGATTAGCAAAAAGAACAACTTCTATACTTGAAAAAGTAGGTTACGAATATTGCCCTAATGGACATATGGGAAGCAACATGCTTTGGTGTAAGTCATTGAGTGACTGGACAAAACAGTACAACAGCTGGATGAATACTCCAGGTGAAAACAGTAATGATTTGAGCAGTATTTTCTTTGATTATGAAATTGTTTTTGGTGAACCAAAAATTGAAGAAGCTATTGAAAATGTCATTTTCAAAAATGCTGTCAACAATACTTTGTTTTTTGACTTTTTAGGAAATGATGCCTTAAAAAGAAATTCTCCTTTAAGCTTCTTTAAGAAATTTATTGTTGAAGAAGAAGGTCCGCATAAAGGTAAATTTGATATAAAAACACGTGCTTTAATGCCATTAATTGATGGTGCGCGTTTATTGATATTAAATGCTAACATTAAAGGAATTCAAAATACTTACTTAAGATTCAAACAATTAGCGATAACAGATTCTAAAAACGCAGAAATTTATTTAAGCTGTGCAGATGCTTTCTTAACGCTTTCGAAATTTAGAACTGTTGAAGGATTAAAAAATGACGACTCTGGCCAATATATTAATTTAAGAGAAATGTCAAAAACTGACAAAGAGAAATTAAAAAATGCTTTAACCCCAATGAAAGACCTGGAGGAACTGATTAAGAGTAAATTTCAATTGACACAATTCTCATAAAATATGCTAGACTGGCTGAAAAATATTAATAAAGACTATCCAGAATTCTGGAAAGATTATTTAACTAAATTCGAAACTAAACCTAATAAGTTTGTTGTTCTATCAACAGAAACATCAGGGTTAAATCCGGATAGAGATGTTATATTGTCTCTTGGTGCGTTCTCAGTTATTGATGATAGTATTGTTATTAAAGAAAGTTTTGAAACTGTTTTACTTCAATACAAATATCTTCAGGATAATGGTCTTTCAAATGAATTTATCATTGAAAGCAAAATGATGAAAATGCCTGAACCAGATGCACTTGAAGCTTTTGTTAATTTTATCGGAAATTCAGTTTTGGTCGGACATCATATTAATTTTGATGTGGAAATGCTCAATGCAGCTTTAGAACGTCTGGATTGCGGCAGATTAAAAAATGAAGCTCTTGATGTTGACGTGATGTACAGAAAACTAACTGATATAAATGACAAACAGTTTTCGCTTGACGATTTATGCGAAATTTATAAAATTCCGAAAAGCGATCGAAATTCTTCTTCTGAAGATGCTTACAGAATTGGTTTGCTATTTTTGAAGTTAAAATCTCGTTTAGGAATTAAATAAAAGTAAAATTTCTTTTTTTAAATTTTTATAAAAGAAAATAATGCGGTTGCCAGACTGGGCGAAGTCGAAGTCTCGCAAAGTGATTCTGCAAACGGAGTTCGACTTCGCTAAGTCCAACATATTATTAAGCCATTTTTCTTTTAGATTAAAATATAAAAAAATGCCTCTTAAATTTAAGAGGCATTTTTTATTTTTCTATAGTTTACTTAAGAAATTCTTTCTTTCATAATTTGTTCTACAACTTCTGGATTTAATAAAGTTGAAGTATCACCAAAATTAGAAAAATCTCCTTCAGCTATTTTACGTAAAATTCTACGCATGATTTTTCCTGAACGTGTTTTTGGCAAACCAGATACAAACTGAATTTTATCTAATTTAGCAATTGGTCCAATGTGATCTGCAATATATTGATTGATCTCTTTAGACAAATTCTCTTTATTTCTAACTTCTCCAGTTTCTTTTAGAATAACGTAACCATACAAAGCATTTCCTTTAATATCATGAGGGAATCCAACAATAGCAGATTCTGCAACTGCAGGGTGTTCGTTGATTGCATCTTCAATTGGCGCTGTTCCTAAATTGTGGCCAGAAACAATTACAACGTCATCTACTCTACCTGTAATTCTGTAATATCCTACTTCATCTCTTAATGCTCCGTCTCCTGTAAAATATTTTCCAGGAAAAGCAGAGAAATAAGTTTCTTTGTAACGTTCGTGATTATTCCATATAGTTCTAGCAATTCCAGGCCACGGGAATTTAATACATAAACTTCCCACTACTTGGTTTCCTTCAATTTCATTACGTTTCTCATCCATCAAAACGGGTTGAATTCCTGGTAATGGTAAAGTTGCATAAGTAGGTTTTGTAGGTGTAACAAACGCAATCGGTGAAATCATGATTCCTCCAGTTTCTGTCTGCCACCATGTATCTACAACTGGACATCTTTTATCTCCAACATGGTCATTGAACCAGTGCCAAGCTTCCTCGTTAATTGGTTCTCCAACAGATCCAATAACTTTAAGAGATTTTAGAGGATATTTTTGAATATAATCTAGGCTTTCTTTTGCTAACGAACGAATTGCTGTTGGTGCTGTATAGAATTGTGTAATTTTATGTTTTTCGATAATTTCCCAAAAACGGCTGAAATCAGGGTAAGAAGGAACACCTTCAAAAAGTACAGTCGTACCTCCATTTAATAATGGTCCGTATAATATATAAGAATGTCCTGTGATCCAGCCTATATCTGCTGTACACCAGAAAATATCATTTTCTTCGTGGCTGAAAACATTTTTAAAAGTATACGCTGTATAAACCATGTAACCAGCAGTAGTGTGAACCATTCCTTTTGGTTTACCTGTTGATCCTGAAGTATATAAAATAAACAAAGGATCTTCTGCATCCATAATTTCGGCAACACTATTGTCTAAAGCTGCATCTAATAATGGCTGTAACCAGATATCACGGCCTTCTTTCATTTTTACATCAGTTTTAGTTCTTTTTGCCACTAAAACTTTTTCTACAGATGGACAAGTTTCTAAAGCTTCGTCAACAATTCCCTTTAAGTCAATTGTTTTGTTACCTCTATAACCTCCATCAGATGTGATAACCATTTTACATTCGCAGTCGTTAATTCTTGCAGATACTGCAGATGCAGAAAATCCAGCAAAAACAACAGAATGTATCGCTCCAATTCTAGCACAAGCCAATACAGCAACGGCTAATTCTGGAATCATTGGCAAATAAATACAAACTCTATCTCCTTTTCGAACACCCTGCTCGCGAAGAACGTTTGCCATTTTTGAAACTCTTTCGTATAATTCGTTATACGTTATATGTAAAGCATCTTCAGAAGGATCGTTTGGCTCAAAAATAATAGCCGTTTTATCTCCCCTTTTGCTTAAATGTCTATCGATACAGTTTTTGGTAATGTTAACTTTAGCTTCTGTAAACCATTTTACTTCCGCATCAGCCATATTAAAATCAACTACTTTTTCCCATTGTTGGTACCATGTGAAATTCTCCTCAGCTATTTTTCCCCAAAATTTTCTTGGCTCCCTTATTGACTTATTGTAATGTTTAAAATATTGTTCTAAATTTTCAATTTTGTAATAGCTCATCGTTTGTTGAATTTTTTTATAAATGTATTAAATCTGAATGTATTCTAGAAACAATTTAATTCATAAATTTTATCAAAAAAAAACATTTCTTTAATAAAATATTACAATTATTTGCATATGATATAAAATTTTACTTTTAAACCAAAATAGAAAGGGCAAAAAAGGCATAATAAATAGATATTATGCCTTTTTTAATTTAACAAATTTCAATAACAATTAATTTCTTAAATGCCTTACCATACTTTTCTCTATTTTGAAAATAGCAGCATCATTATTAATTAAAACAGAAATTTCAACAAGTATATTTTATCAAATATACCCCATTATAAGGGATCAGCTTCACTTAACTACTCTCACAGAAGTTAAGTGAATGCAATATGCATCTATATCTTTTTTCTTTAATAAGTGCTTACTAATTCAAAATATTACAAATCATTGATACAGTGCAAAACCCGCAAAATCCAATTTTGCGGGAATTCCCAAATTTTTTAATTATCCAATTTTTTTCATAGCTGTCATAGACTCTCTCAACCATGCTCCAACTTCTTCGATAGGATGCTGGCGGATTTCTTTGTTTACAGCGATTAATACTGCGTTGTCTACTCCATTTGAAGTTGAAAATGGTTTACCAATAATATTAGTATCCACTTTTTTCATGAATTCAGTCAATAAAGGCTTACATGCATGATCAAATAAGTAACAACCATATTCAGCAGTATCAGAAATTACACGGTTCATTTCGAATAATTTCTTTCTTGCAATTGTATTTGCAATTAATGGCAATTCGTGTAATGACTCATAGTAAGCTGATTCTTCGATGATACCTGCTTCAGTCATTGTTTCAAAAGCTAACTCAACACCAGCTTTTACCATTGCAATCATCAATACTCCATTATCAAAATATTCTTGCTCAGAAATTGGAGCTTCTTGCGGAGCTGTTTTTTCGAAGTTAGTTTCTCCTGTTGCAGCTCTCCATTTTAATAAATTCACATCGTCATTAGCCCAGTCGATCATCATAGTTCTTGAGAATTCTCCAGAAATAATATCGTCTTGGTGTTTTTGGAATAATGGACGCATAATGTCTTTTAATTCTTCAGCTAATTCATAAGCTTCAATTTTAGAAGGATTATTTAAACGATCCATCATATTTGTGATACCGCCGTGTTTTAAAGCCTCAGTGATAGTTTCCCATCCGTATTGAATTAATTTAGAAGCGTATGCTGCATCAATTCCTTTTTCAACCATTTTATCAAAACATAAAATAGATCCAGTCTGCAATAAACCGCAAAGAATTGTCTGCTCACCCATTAAATCTGATTTAACTTCAGCTACGAAAGATGATCTTAAAACTCCAGCTCTGTGTCCTCCAGTTGCAACGGCGTAAGCTTTTGCCTGATCTAAACCAAAACCGTTTGGATCGTTTTCTGGGTGAACTGCAATAAGTGTTGGCACACCAAAACCTCTTTTGTACTCTTCACGAACCTCAGAACCAGGACATTTAGGAGCACACATAATAACAGTGATATCTTTACGAATCTGCATTCCTTCTTCTACAATGTTGAATCCGTGAGAATAAGCTAGCGTAGAATCTTTTTTCATTAATGGCATAATAGCATTTACCACAGCTGTATGTTGTTTGTCTGGTGTAAGGTTACAAACTAAATCTGCAGTTGGAATCAATTCTTCATAAGTTCCTACAGTGAAACCATTTTCAGTTGCATTTTTATAAGAAGCTCTTTTTTCAGCTATTGCATCTGCACGTAATGCATAAGAAATATCTAAACCAGAATCTCTCATATTTAATCCTTGATTCAAACCTTGTGCTCCACAGCCTACAATTACAACTTTTTTTCCTGCTAATGCCGCAATTCCGTCTGCAAACTCAGACTGCTCCATAAATTCGCAAACTCCTAATTGTTCTAATTGTAATCTAAGTGGTAATGTATTGAAATAATTTGCCATTTTTGTTTTAATGTTTAATGATAATGTTATAGTAACTAAATTGTTTTATTTATAAGATTCTAATAATGAAGATATTTCCATTTTTTCTTTAGAAACCGAAATTCTTCCTGAACGTACAAACTGCATAATTCCGTACGGTTTGAATTTTTCGTATAATTCTTCAATTTCTGAACGTCTTCCTGATTTTGAAATCACAAAGAAATCTCTTGAAACTGTTACAATCGTAGACTGGCTGTCTTTAATTATATTTTGAATTTGTTTTTCATCGAACAACAAATTAGAAGCGATTTTAAATAATGCATTTTCTAGATAAATAGTTTCTTCATCTGTGTGATAAAATGCTTTTATAACTTCAATTTGTTTTTCAATTTGTCCAACAATATTCTGAACCCATTTTTCTGTAGTGTTTACTACAATGATAAATCTTGAAACATTCTCTATTTCTGATTCAGAAACATTTAGACTTAATATATTAATGTGACGCTTTAAGAATATTCCAGATATTCTATTTAATAAACCCACGTTATTTTCTGAGTATACCGATATGGTAAATGTTTTATCTTCCATTTGTTTTTTAGTTTATTTTGTTTCAGGTTTCAGGTTTTCCAACTTGAAACGTAAAACTTGAAACATGAAACTTTTCTTTAGCTTAATCTAATTTCTGAAACACAAGCTCCTGTTGGAATCATTGGGAAAACGTTATTTTCTTTTTCCACCATAACTTCTAAGAAGTAAGAATCTTTTGAAGCCAGCATCTCAGCGACCGCTGCATCTAAATCTTCTCTTTGTGTAACTTTTTTAGATTTGATATAATATCCTTCGGCAATTGCAATGAAATTTGGATTAATCATTTTTGTTGAAGCATATCTGTTATCAAAGAACAATTCCTGCCATTGACGTACCATTCCTAAGAATTCATTGTTTAAAATCACAATTTTCACAGGAACTTTGGTTTGAAAAATTGTTCCAAGCTCTTGAATTGTCATCTGGAAACCTCCATCACCAATAATCGCAACTACTTCACGTTCTGGTTTTCCCATTTTTGCCCCAATTGCAGCAGGCAAAGCAAATCCCATAGTTCCTAAACCTCCGGAAGTAATATTACTTTTAGTCGAATTAAATTTAGCATAGCGACAAGCAAACATCTGGTGCTGCCCAACATCTGAAACGATAATTGCATCTCCATTTGAATGTTTATTGATCATTTCAATAGTTTCTCCCATTGAAATTCCTTTGCCATTCGTTGGATTTAATTCTTCTTTAATTACAGATTCAAATTCAATATTTCTTAATTCTCTAAATTGATTGAACCACAAGTCATGAGATTTTGCTTCAATTAATGGCAATAAAGCCGCTAAAGATTCTTTTACGTCTCCTAAAACTGCAACTTCTGTTTTCACGTTTTTATCAATCTCTGCTGGATCAATTTCAAAGTGAATTACTTTTGCTTGTTTTGCATATGTTTTTAAATTACCAGTCACACGGTCGTCAAAACGCATTCCGAAAGCAATTAAAACATCGCATTCGTTTGTCAATAAATTTGGAGCGTAATTTCCGTGCATTCCCAACATTCCCACATTCAACGGATGATCTGTTGGTAATGCTGATAATCCTAAAATTGTCCAAGCTGCAGGAATTCCAGATTTTTCTACAAAAGCTTTGAATTCAGCTTCGGCTTGACCTAAAATAATTCCCTGACCAAAAACGATAAGTGGCTTTTGAGCACTATTAATTAAAGCTGCAGCTTCGGCAACTTTATCTAATTTTAATTTTGGAACTGGAACATAACTTCTAATTCCAGTACATTTTTGATAACTAAAATCAAACTCATCAAATTGAGCATTTTTAGTAATATCAATTAATACAGGCCCTGGACGTCCAGAACGAGCAATATAAAATGCTTTTGCAATAATTTCTGGAATTTGAGAAGCTTCAGTTACCTGAAAATTCCATTTTGTAACCGGAGTTGAAATTCCGATAATATCTGTTTCCTGAAAAGCATCAGATCCTAATAAATGTCTTCCAACTTGTCCTGTAATACAAACTAACGGAGTCGAATCGATTTGAGCATCTGCAATTCCTGTTACAAGGTTTGTTGCACCTGGTCCTGATGTTGCAATTGCCACCCCTACTTTTCCTGTTGCTCTTGCATACCCCTGAGCCGCATGTGTTGCGCCTTGTTCGTGGCGTACTAACACATGGTGTAACTGATCTTGAAATTTATATAATTCGTCATAAACCGGCATGATTGCTCCTCCCGGATAACCATAAACCAAGTCTACACCTTCTGCTAATAAACATCTTATAACGGCTTCTGCCCCTGATATTTTCATAGTATATTTTGTTTTCAAAAATCAATTTCAAATTTCAATATCAATTTTATATTTCGATTTAATATTGTTATTGCAATTGATTTTTGATATTGTTATTTTATTAATTAATTATCGGTAACACAGCCTGTTGATGCACTAGAAACCGATCTTGCGTATTTAAGTAAAACTCCTTTTGTAACTTTTAACGGCGGTTGTACCCAAGCCGCTTTTCTAGCTGCAAATTCTTCGTCGGAAATTTTCAGGTCAATAGTATTTTTCACGGCATCGATCGCAATTAAATCGCCATCTTTTACTAGAGCAATACCACCCCCATCATAAGCTTCTGGTGTAACGTGTCCTACCACGAATCCATGCGAACCTCCAGAGAACCTTCCATCTGTAATAAGAGCACAGCTGCTTCCTAATCCAGCGCCAATAATAGCAGATGTAGGTTTCAGCATTTCAGGCATCCCTGGACCACCTTTTGGCCCGCAATACCTGATGACGACTACATTACCTGGTTTAATTTTTCCTGCTTGAAGACCTGGAATTACTTCAAATTCACCTTCAAATACTACAGCTGGACCTTCAAAATACTCCCCTTCTTTACCGCTGATTTTTGCTACAGCACCTTCAGAAGCAAGATTTCCGTATAAAACTTGAATATTTCCAGTTGGCTTTAAAGCTTTTTGAATTTCATGAATTACTTCTTGTCCGTCTTGTAAATCTGGAGTCGAAGCTAAATTTTCGGCAACTGTTTTTCCTGTTACAGTCAAACAATCTCCGTGAATAAGTCCTGCTTTCAATAAATATTTCATTACAGCTGGAATTCCTCCAACTTCATGAATATCTTCCATCATGTATTTACCACTTGGTTTCATATCAGCCAAAACTGGCGTTCTGTCATTAATTGCTTGGAAATCATCCAAAGTAATTTTAATATCAACAGAGTGAGCCATTGCGATTAAGTGCATAACTGCATTTGTAGAACCTCCTAAAACTGCTACAATTGTAATAGCATTTTCGAAAGCCTTGCGAGTCATAATATCTCTTGGCTTAATATCTTTTTCTAATAAAACTTTAATTGCAGCTCCGGCGGCAAGACATTCGTATCTTTTTTCCTGGCTTAAAGCAGGGTTTGATGAACTGTATGGTAAGCTCATTCCTAATGCTTCAATTGCCGAAGACATTGTGTTTGCCGTATACATACCACCGCACGCACCAGCACCTGGACAAGCATTTTGAATAACTCCTTTAAAATCTTCTGGAGTAATTTCGTTTTTAACCTTTTTTCCTAAAGCTTCAAATGCTGACACAATATTTAAAGATTCACCTTTCCACTTTCCAGAGTGAATAGATCCTCCGTAAACCATCATTGCTGGACGGTTTAATCGTCCCATTGCGATTAAAGCTCCCGGCATATTTTTATCACAGCCTGGAATTGCAATTACACCATCGTACCATTGCGCTCCAACTACTGTTTCTATAGAATCTGCAATTACATCACGAGAAACCAATGAATAACGCATTCCTTCAGTTCCGTTTGAAATTCCGTCACTTACACCAATGGTATTAAAAATAAGTCCGACAAGATCTGCATCCCAAACACCTTTTTTAACATCTTTTGCTAAATCGTTCAAGTGCATATTACAAGTGTTACCATCGTAACCCATGCTCACAATTCCAACTTGTGCTTTTTTTAAATCTTCTTCAGTTAAACCAATTCCGTACAACATTGCTTGCGCCGCAGGCTGTGTTTGATCTTGAGTGATGGTCTTGCTGTACTTATTTAATTCCATTATTGCTTTATTTTATTTTAATTTTTATTCAAAAAAAAAACCTTCCAGTATTTGGAAGGTTTGTAATATAGTTTTTCAATTATATTTATAACATTCCCGATGCAGATGTGTGAATCACATTGACAACAACGACAGAAATAATAATAATTGAGATTTGCATCATTTATTTTTTAGTGTCACAAAAGTACAGAAACTTTAGGAACTAAAAAAATAAAATCTCAACATTTCAAATACTTCTTGTTATTAAATTCACTTTTTAACAAAAAATATTAAACAATTGTAGATTGTCCAATACTTACATTGTCATTATTAAAATACAGTAAATCATCTTTACTGAAAATAAAATTAGAAACGAACTCCCCTACTTCGTTTGTTCCGAATTTTGAATCTGGTTTTAAATCAACTGTTACAACTTTGTATTCAATTGCTTTTTCTACCGCTTTATAGATTACATTAGCCTCTTTAGTTAATCCAAAATGCTCTAACAAAAGTGCCGCTGCTAAAATCGAAGCAATCGGATTGGCGATGTTTTTTCCTTTTGCCTGCGGATATGATCCGTGAATTGGTTCAAACAAAGCATTTTTTTCTCCTAAAGATACTGATGGCAGTAAACCAATAGATCCTGTGATTACACTGGCTTCATCAGATAAAATATCTCCGAATAAGTTCTCAGTCAAAATCACATCAAATTGTTTCGGATTTAAAATCAACTGCATTGCCGCATTATCAACAAATAAAAAATCAAGCTTAACATCTGGATAATTTTCGCTCACTTTCTGAACTACTTTTCTCCACAATCTTGAAGTTTCCAAAACATTGGCTTTGTCTACCATTGTTAACTTTTTGCGTCGTTTTTGTGCCGATTTAAAAGCTAAATGTGCAATTCTGGTGATTTCTTCTTCTGAATATTCGCATAAATCCGAGGCATGCGTTCCTTCTTCATTAAGTGTTTTAGCTCCGAAATAAGCACCGCCTGTTAATTCTCTGAAAATTGTAAAATCAGCTCCTTCAATAATTTCTCTTTTTAAAGGAGAAGCTTCAATTAATGCTTTGTAAGGTTTTATCGGACGGATATTCGCAAACAAACCTAATTCTTTACGAAGCTTTAATAAACCTTGTTCAGGTCGAACTTTTGCATTCGGATTATTATCATATTTAGGATCTCCGATTGCACCAAGCAAAACTGCATCTGTATTTAAACACAGATTTAGTGTTTGTTCCGGCAAAGGGCTTCCTGTTTTATCAATTGCAACCGCTCCCATGAGCGCATCTTCAAAAACAAATTCATGATTATAAACTTCAGCAATAGCATACAATGCTTTTTTGGCTTGTAAAATAACCTCAGGTCCAATTCCATCTCCTGGCAAAACTGCAATTTTCAAATTCATAACGTCTCGTTCTTTATGTATTTAAATCCTTTATTATTTTTCTCTTTCTTCTTTGCTCTATTTTCTATTCTTCTTAACTAGCTTCTAATTAATTCACCTTCAATTTTAGAAGCCTCGATGATTTGATGAATATCAGCATCTAAAACTTCTTTTTTAATATCTGCAAATTTCAAAAACTCAACATATACAATATCTAACTGTGTTTTTGTAAGTTCGTAACCCACTTTTTTAGCTCTATAAGCCAAAGCAGCTCTTCCGCTTCTTGCAGTCAAAATAATTGAAGATTCGTTTACACCAACATCAAGCGGATCCATAATCTCGTAAGTTGCTCTGTTTTTGATTACACCATCTTGGTGAATACCAGAACTGTGTGCAAAAGCATTTGCTCCTACAATCGCTTTATTTGGCTGTACAATCATTCCCATACTTTCAGAAACCAAACGGCTCATTTCGTTTAATTCTCTAGTATTAATGTTTGTATCTAAATTTAAATATGGGTGTTGTTTGAAAATCATTACCACTTCTTCAAGTGCAGTATTTCCAGCTCTTTCACCAATACCATTAATAGTACATTCTATTTGTCTTGCTCCATTTATAGCCCCTGCAATTGAGTTTGCAGTTGCCATTCCTAAATCATTATGACAGTGACATGAAAGGATTACGTTTTCGATTCCTTTTACGTTTTCCTTTAAGTATTTAATTTTTGCTCCGTATTCTTCTGGAAGACAATATCCAGTAGTATCAGGAATATTCAGTACTGTTGCTCCAGATTTAATAACTTCCTCACAAACTTTAGCCAAGAAAGCGTTATCTGTTCTACCTGCATCTTCTGCGTAGAATTCAACATCTTCTACATACGATTTTGCGTGTGCTACAGCATATTTTGCTCTTGCAATAATATCTTCTGGCGTAGTATTTAATTTGTGGAGTATGTGAGATTGTGAAGTTCCGATTCCAGTATGGATTCTTGGTTTCTTAGCGTGCTTTAAAGCAGCTGCAGCAACATCAATGTCATTTTTTACGGCTCTTGTTAGTCCGCAGACGGTTGCATTTTCTACAATTTTACAAATCTCAGAGACCGATAAAAAATCGCCTGGACTTGATACAGGAAAGCCTGCTTCGATGATATCAACTCCCATTTTGTCAAGTCTTTCTGCGATAACTAATTTTTGTTTAGTATCTAACTTACATCCTGGAACTTGTTCACCATCTCGCAAAGTGGTGTCAAAAATTTGAACTTTCTCTCTATTCATATTCATTTATTTAATGTAATTTCACATCTTGATAACAAATATATATCGTACTATCGCAGTACGAAATTCATTTTAATGAAATTATACTGTTCATAAAACGATTTATACCTTATTAACTAATTTATTATCAATAAGTTACATTATTATTTTTTACAATGGCTAACCATCAAAAAGATTTCTTATTTGTTTTAATCAAATCACTTTCGAAATCAGAAAAAAGACAGTTTAAAATTTTTGCAAGCCGATTAGAGACGAGTTCAAACACAAAATTTATTGAATTATTCAACATTCTTGATAAATCTGAAGTTTATGATGAAAAGCTCATTCTTAAAAGTGGCATTATCCAAAAAGTTCAGCTATCTAACTTAAAATCATACTTATACAAGCAAATCTTAGTAAGTATAAGATTGAATATTCCCAGCCAGAATATTCGCTACCAGCTTCGTGAACAAATGGATTTTGCTGTAATTCTTTATAATAAAGGATTGTATAAGCAGAGTTTGAAAATTTTGGATAAGACCAAACAACAAGCGCTGGAGAATGATGAAAAATATATGGCGTATGAAATTGTTGAATTTGAAAAACTAATCGAATCCCAATATATTACCCGAAGTATTCAAGGTCGAGCAGACGAATTGGTTGTGCAGGCTAAAGAATTGAACTACCGCAATACGATTTCAAGCAAACTGTCAAATTTATCGCTTCAACTGTACGGAATCATGCTAAAAACGGGATACGTAAAAAGTGACGCCGAATACAAATATATTGACGATTATTTTAATAGACATATTTCAAAATTGGATGAAAGTAAATTTGGCTTTCGCGAAAAATACTGGTTTTATAATGCCAACTTGTGGCGAAGCTTTCTAGTTCAAGACTTTTTGGCCAGTTATAAATATGCCTATAAATGGGTTACATTGTTTTATGATAATCCGAACATGATTTATCTTAATCCTGTATTTTTCTTGAAAGGAAATCATTATTTCTTAGAATCGCTTTATATGTTAAAGTATAAATCTAATTTCAAGAAGTATCTGAATCTTTTAGAAGAAACTATTGCAGATCCTAAATTTCCTGTAAACGATAATATTGCATCACTATCATTTTTATATGTATATAACAATAAACTAAATCTGCACATCTTGGAAGGAACTTTTGCGGAAAGCGAATATCTAATTCCTGAGATTTTAAGCAAACTTAAAGTACATAGTGAACATCTTGATGAGCACCACGAAATGCTGTTTTTCTATAAAATTGCTTCCATTTATTTTGGAAATGAAAAATACAATGAATGCATCAATTATTTAGATAAAATCATCAACAACAAGAACTTAACAATGCGAGAAGACTTGATGTGTTTTGCAAGATTATTGTCTTTAATTGCGCATTATGAGTTAGGAAAAGATTATTACTTAGAAAATCATCTTAAAAGCACGTATAAGTTTTTATTGAAAATGAATGATTTACATGAAGTTCAGAAAGAAATCATCAAATTCCTTAAAAATTTAAATAACTTTTATCCAGCCGATATTAAGAAGGAATTCAAAAAAATGCACGATCGCTTTGTAGAGCTTGAGAAGAACACTTATGAGAAAAGAGCATTCTTATATCTTGATATTATTTCGTGGCTTGAAAGCAAAATAGAAAATAGAAAAATTGCTGATATTATAAAGGAAAAAGCGAAATTAAATAATCGTTAAGATTAAATTCCAATAGAGAAATTCCAAATTCCAATAAAAAAAAGGCTGAAAAACAATAAGTTTTTCAGCCTTTTTTTTAATTTCTGCCTTCGGTCGAAATGACAAAACGTTACGAAAACAATAAACCAGACAGGATTTACAAACCTGTCGGGTTTACTGAAGGACTTAAAATAAAATCCCAAACTCCACTTAATTGGAATTTGGGATTTTTTTATTGGATTTTTTTTTATTGGAATTTTCAAAAACTTTATTCGACAATATTCGAAGTAGTTACATAGAAATTCTTATCAACTTCGAGTTTTCTATCTTCATTTTCAGTTTTAATAGACTGCCAGTCTGTAGTTGGTTTCAACCAAGTTTCTACACCACTTATTTTTACTTTTACAGGCATATCAAATTTTGAAACACAATTGGTCCAATGATATCCTAAAGTTCCATTTTTAAACATATATTCAAAAACAGGAATTTTAGTAGTAGTTAAATACTGTGCATACACTCTGTTGAACTTAATTCCAGACTGATCGTTGATATAATCCTCAATTTGCTTAGAAGTTACCGTTTGATGATAAAAGGTCTTATTTAAGCCTCTTAAAATCGATTTCCATTTCGCATCATCATTAACAATCTGACGAATGGTGTGCAGCATATTTGCACCTTTTGGATACATATCTCCTGAACCTTCATTATTTACATCATAATGACCGATAATTGGTTTGTCGTTTTCAATACCTCTTCTGCATCCAATAACATATTCAGCGCCAGCCTCTTTTCCGTAATAATATTCCAAAAATAAACTTTCAGAATAGTTTGTAAAACTCTCGTGAATCCACATGTCTGCGATGTCTTTATAAGTGATGTTGTTTGCAAACCACTCGTGTCCAGACTCATGAATAATAATAAAATCAAATTTCAGTCCCCAGCCTGTTCCGCTTAAATCTTTTCCTAAATAACCCTGTTTATATTGATTCCCGTATGTCACAGAGCTTTGGTGTTCCATTCCTAAATAAGGCACTTCTACTAATTTGTAACTGTCTTCGTAAAATGGATAAGGTCCAAACCAATCTTCAAAAGCTTTCAGCATTTTTGGAGCATCTTTAAAATGTTCTTTTGCTAAAGCCAAATTATCTCTTAAAACATAATAATTACAATCTAAATTACCTTTTTCTCCTTTAAATATTTCAGAGAAATTAACGTAATCGCCAATATTGATATTTACGCCGTAGTTATTAATCGGATTAGAAACATACCAATTAAAAGTTTTAGTTCCGTCTTTTTCCTTTTTAACGCTTTTTAACCTTCCATTTGAAACTTCTGTCAAATCTCCGGGAACATTCACGCTGATCAGCATATTTTCTACTTCATCGTACATATGATCTTTACACGGCCACCAAACGCTTGCGCCTAAGCCCTGGCAAGAAGTAGCAATAAAATCTTTTCCGTTTTTATCTTTTTTCCAAGAAAATCCGCCATCCCATGGTGCTCTAACCGCTTCTTTTGGTTTTCCTTCAAAAGAGATGATAATTTCTTTTGTGTCTCCAACTTTTTGCTTTTCAGTCAAAGTAATAAAGAAAGCATTTCCATCTCTTTCAAATTTTACTTCTTTTCCGTTTTGAGTAACTTTAGTAATCTGCATTGGCTGCTGCAAATCGATCTGCATTTTATTATTTTCTGTCAAAACAGTATAACGAACAGTATTTGAACCCGAAATTGTTTTCTCAGATGGTTTTACTTTTACATCTAAATGATAGTATTTTAAATCCCACCAAGCTCTTTCTTTTGTAATACTGCCACGTAATGTATCCTGATGCGTAAAAACAGTTTCAGACTTATTTAAAAGTCCTTGGGCATTTGCCGTGAAACCAACTAAAAAGGCGATAAATACGCCACCAAAGTATTTTTTCATTATTTATAAATTTGTAATAAATAAGGTAATTAAACCACTTAATCTTCAACAAATGTAAACATTCAGATCAAGTATTTTAAAATTTTATGTTTTAAGGATGAAAAAATAACACCTAAATTCATTATTCTTCTATATTTTAGTGTTTTTAATCAATAAAATTTAAATATGAGATTTGATGTAATAGCTTCTTTTTTGGTTGTAATGTTATCGACAGCTGTAAATTCACAAAATATAGCTATTCATAAAACGAAAAATAAAATCAGCATTGATGGAAATTTATCAGATTGGGAAACACCTTTTCTAGGTCCGTTTGCGATTCACGATTCTGGAGAAAAAGCTGCTCAAAATACATTTGTATCACTTTCGTGGAATGACGAAAACCTTTATATAGCTTACAATTGTATCGATTCTAAAATTATTGGAAAAGCTCAAAAGAAAGATTCCCAGATTTTTTACACTGATGATTTAGTAGAACTTTTTCTTGATCCAGATGGAGATGGGCAGAATTATGTTGAAATTGGAGTAAACGCTTTTTCAAGTAATTATGATCTGCTTTTAAAATGTATTTCGCCAGAATGCGGCGGATGGAAAACCACAATGGATTTTGATATTAAAGGACTAGAATCTGTAAGTAAAATAAATCCTGATGGTTATTGTGTCGAAATTAAAATTCCTTTTTCAAGCCTTAAAAATATTAAAAACGGTAATTTTTTAAAACCAGAAATTGGTACAAAATGGAAAGGAAGTGCTTTTAGAATAGATTACGGTAACAGTATCGAATACCTTGCATTACAACCTTATAAGAGTTTAAAATTTGGTTTTCATCAGCCAGCAGAATTAGCGGTTTTTGAGTTTGTGGAGTAATTAGTTTCATTTGTTTCAGGTTTCAGGTTTCAGGTTACGCACGTTAGCCCGAAACCTGAAACCTGAAACTTGAAACAAAACTTTTACTTCTGACGTTTCTTTAAAACATCCACAACATCATTCAGCTGATAACCTTTTGCCTGCAATAAAATTAGGTAATGAAAAAGCAAATCGGCGCTTTCGCTAAGAAACAAATCATCATTATTATCTTTTGCTTCAATAACCACTTCTACAGCTTCTTCACCCACTTTTTGAGCAATTTTATTGATTCCTTTTTCGAATAAAGAAGCTACATAACTTTTTTCAGAATCAGCGTTTTCTCTGCGAGTTTTGATTGTGTTTTCTAATTGAGAAATGAAGCCATAATTCGCTTCATTTGGTTCCTGCCAGCAGGTATCGGCACCAGTATGACAAGTTGGTCCAACAGGTTTTGCCTGAATCAAAAGCGTATCGCCATCGCAGTCATTTTTAATGCTTACCAAATTTAAAAAGTTACCACTCTCCTCACCTTTTGTCCAAAGTCTTTGTTTGGAACGACTGAAAAAAGTTACTTTCTGTGTCTCTATTGTTTTTTGAAGCGATTCTTCGTTCATATAGCCCAGCATCAAAACATTTTTTGTTTCTGAATCTTGGATTATAGCCGGAATTAATCCGTGTGCGCTTTTGATATCGATATCCATTTTTTATTTTAGATTTTAGAGTTCAGATTTTAGATTCTCTGAATTCTTGTTATTTTAGATTAAATCTACTCTTTCTTCTTTCTTCTTGTTTCTTGTCTTTCTTCTCGTTTCTTGCTTTTCTTTAAAGTCTAACTTCCACTCCATTATTCTTCAGTTCTTCTTTCAAAGCTTTGATTTCGATTTCTTTAAAGTGAAAAACGCTTGCTGCCAAAGCCGCATCTGCTTTTCCATCTTTAAACGAATCTACAAAATGCTGTATATTTCCTGCTCCGCCTGAAGCAATGATTGGAATATTAACTAATTCGGAAAGTTTCGCCAAAGCTTCATTTGCAAACCCATTTTTAGTTCCGTCATTGTCCATTGAAGTAAATAAAATTTCGCCGGCACCGCGTTCTGCCACTTCAACAGCCCAATCGAATAGATTTAGTTCTGTTGGTACTTTTCCTCCTACTAAATGTACAATCCATTGTCCATCAATTTGTTTGGCGTCGATTGCGACAACAACGCATTGACTTCCAAATTTCTGAGCCAAATCATTAATTAATTGCGGATTTTTGACTGCTGATGAATTTATGGAAACTTTATCTGCGCCATTATTCAGCAGAATGTCAACATCTTCAACAGATGAAATTCCGCCGCCAACTGTAAACGGAATATTGATTTTCTCTGCAACACTTCGCACCATATTTACAAGTGTTTTGCGTCTTTCTTCCGTTGCCGAAATATCCAGAAAAACTAATTCATCTGCGCCTTCTTTTGAATAAATTTCAGCCAATTCAACGGGATCTCCCGCATCGCGCAAATCAACGAAATTAACACCTTTTACGGTTCTTCCGTTTTTTATATCTAAGCAGGGTATTATTCTTTTTGCTAACATTTCTTTAATGTGTTAATTAGATAATTAGTCAATTAGATAATTATTTTCGTCACGCATAAATTATCTAATTATCAAATTTTCTCATTTTCTAATTATAAAATCCTCTAACTGTTTTAAAGTGATTCTCCCTTCGTAAATCGCTTTTCCTATAATCGTTCCTTCGCAGCCTAATTCGGCTAATTTTGGTAATTCGTCGAAGGTTGAAATACCGCCGGAAGCAATTAATTTTACTCCTTTCGCTTCCGCTAAAATTTTGCTGTACAAATCAAAACTTGGGCCTTGAAGCATTCCGTCTTTTGCAATATCAGTACAGATAACATACTGAATTCCTTTTGTTTGATAATCCTGAATAAACGGAACTAAATCTTCATTTGATTCTTCCAGCCAGCCTGAAACTGCTATTTTTTCGTCTTTTGCATCTGCACCAAGAATGATTTTTTCTGATCCGTACTCCGAAATCCATTTTTCGAAAATAGCTCTGTTTTTTACGGCTATACTTCCACCTGTAATCTGATTTGCACCGCTTTCAAAAGCAATTCTCAAATCGTCATCCGATTTTAATCCGCCTCCAAAATCGATCTTTAAACTTGTTTGCGTCGCAATTTGTTCTAATATCTTGTAATTAACAATTTTACTCGATTTTGCACCATCAAGATCCACTAAATGCAGATATTCAATTCCGTGTGCTTCAAATGATTTCGCCACTTCAAGCGGATTCTCATTGTAAATTATTTTCGTATCATAATCGCCTTTGGACAAACGAACACATTTTCCGTCAATGATATCTATGGCTGGTATTATTCTCATTTTTCTATTTTAGATTATTGATTTTAGATTTTAGATTATTCAAAAAGTATTATTGAATTAGTAATTTCTAAAATTGATGTTTTGATTGAAATTGATTTTGATATTGGAATTTGGAATTTAATCTTTGGGATTTAGTTTCAAAAAATTTCCAAGAATCTTCTCTCCAATATCGCCACTTTTTTCTGGGTGGAATTGAGTTCCGTAAAAATTATCTCTTTGCAAAGCCGATGCATATTCAACGTCATAATTCGTTGTAGCAATGGCATCATCGCAATTTGGCGCGTAAAAACTATGCACTAAATACATGAATTCATTTTCAGAAATTCCCTTAAACAAATCCGATTTTAAGTCATAAATCTGATTCCATCCCATTTGCGGGACTTTAACGCTGTTTGAGAATTTTACAACATCAATATCAAAAATACCTAAACCTTTTGTATTTCCCTCTTCAGACGAATTACACATTAACTGCATTCCCAAACAAATACCTAAAACGGGTTGTTTCAATTGCGGAATCAAACTATCTAAACCGCTTTCGCGAAGTTTAGCCATCGCCGAACTTGCCTCGCCCACACCAGGAAAAATCACTTTATCTGCCGATTTAATTTCATCCGGATTATTACTCAAAACAGCATTAAATCCCAATCTTTCAATAGCAAACATAATGCTCTGAATATTTCCTGCTCCGTAATTAATAATTACTATTTTCATTAAAAAAGCTTTAAGCTTTAAGCCATAAGCTTTAGGCCTAATGCCTACAGCCTATTGCTTATAGCGTTTTACAACATTCCTTTCGTCGAAGGTAAAATCATTTTCTCAGTATCTCTTTTTACGGCAACTTTTATCGCTTTCGCGAAAGCTTTAAAAATTGCTTCGATTTTATGATGTTCGTTGATTCCTTCTGCTTTGATATTTAAGTTGGCTTTTGCACCGTCTGTAAACGATTTGAAGAAATGATAGAACATTTCGGTTGGCATTTTACCGACCATTTCACGTTTGAATTCGGTTTCCCAAATCAACCAGTTTCTACCGCCGAAATCAATTGCTGCTTGTGCTAAACAATCATCCATTGGAAGACAAAATCCGTAACGCTCAATTCCTAATTTGTTTCCTAGCGCTTTCGCGAAAACTTCACCTAAAGCGATTGCCGTATCTTCGATTGTATGATGCTCATCAACCTCTAAATCACCTTTTACAAGGATTTCTAAGTCCATTTGACCGTGACGTGAAATCTGGTCTAACATGTGATCAAAAAAAGCAATTCCAGTATCAATTTTACTTTTTCCGGTTCCATCCAAGTTTAAATTGATATAAATATCCGTTTCATTTGTTTTACGAGTTATTGACGCAGAACGTGCTTCTAACTTTAAAAACTCATAGATTTTTTTCCAATCCATGGTTTGCAAAACGATTGTTTCATCTAATTCTTCGCGTTTTAATGAAATTTCGTTACTGCCAATTCCATCGATATCATTCATGTAGATCGCTTTTGCTCCCAGATTTTTAGCCAATTCAACATCGGTTAAACGATCTCCTAAAACAAAAGAATTTTCTAAATCATATTCTGGATTATTCAAGTATTTCGTAAGCATTCCTGTTCTAGGCTTGCGTGTTGGCGCATTTTCTTCTGGAAAAGATCTGTCCACAAAAATCTCATTAAAAACAACTCCTTCGTTTTCAAAAGCTTTTAGAATGAAATTTTGTGTTGGCCAAAAGGTATCCTCAGGAAAACTATCCGTTCCTAATCCGTCCTGATTGGTTACCATTGCTAATTCGTAGTCTAATTCGCTGGCAATTTTTGCTAGATATTGAAAAGCTTTTGGATAAAATTCCAGTTTGTCTAAGCTGTCTAATTGGTAATTTTCAGGTTCTAAAACGATCGTTCCATCACGATCGATAAAAAGTACTTTTTTCATGTTTTATTTTTTGAGAATATAGAAGATAGAGTAAAGAGAATAGATTTTTCATTCTATTTTTAAAGTTCTTACTTTTTTCTTTACTCTATATTCTTTACTCTATATTCTTTACTCTATATTCTTTGATTCTATTTTTCTATTTCAACAACTTTAATTCTTTAATTAAAACTGCATTTTCCTCTTCTGTTCCAATTGTAAAACGAAGGCAGTTTTCGCATAATGGCTGTGTGGTTCTGTTACGAATTACAATTCCTTTTTCGATTAATTGATCATATCTTTTGTTAGCATCATCTACTTTTACCAAAACAAAATTAGCTTCTGTAGGATAAATTTTTTCTACAAAATTTATTTCAAGTAAAACTTTAAGTAATTCTTCTCTTTGATTTATAATAGAAGCTATTTCTTGTTTTATCTTTTCAGAATCTTTTAAACGTTCAATAGTTCTTTGCTGCGTCAATTCGTTTACATTATAAGGCGGTTTTATTTTATTCAAAACTGAAATAACAGCTTCTGATGCATAACAAATTCCTAAACGAATTCCAGCTAAACCATAGGCTTTTGAAAGCGTCTGAGTAATTACCAAATTTGGATATTCATCAATTTCTACAAGCCAGCTTTCTTTTTCTGAAAAGTCAATATAAGCTTCATCAATTACAACTAAACCTTTAAAGTTTTGAAGTAATTTCACAATGCTTTCGTCTGAAAAAGAATTTCCAGTCGGGTTATTGGGTGAGCATAAAAAGATGATTTTTGTATTTTCATCGACAGCTTCTAAAATTTTTTCTACTTGAGGCTGAAAATCATTTGTAAGCAGAATTTCTCTGTTTTCTACTGCGTTGATATTCGCTAAAACGCTGTATATTCCGTACGTAGGCGGCAACGTAATAATATTATCTGTTTTTGGTTCGCAGAAAGCTCTGAAAATCAAATCTAAAACTTCATCACTTCCATTTCCTAACAAAATCTGACTCTGTTTAGTATTATTATTTTTGGCTAAAATGGCTTTAACCGAATTCTGTTGTGGATCTGGATAACGATTTACTCCATTTTGAAACGGATTTTCATTTGCATCCAAAAAAATCATATCGGCAGTATCGAAATCTTCAAACTCATCTCTCGCCGAAGAATATGGCTTTAAAGATTTTACGTTTTCACGTGTAATTGTATTTATATCGAATTTCATTATCTTAATTTTTAGAATATAGAGAATAGAATAAAGAGAATAGACTTCCAACATTATCTATTATTTTCTATTCTATGTTCTTTCTTCTATTTTCTATATTCTGTGTTCTATATTCTTTATTCTAAACTCTTCAATCTTAAGGTAACAGCATTCTTATGCGCTTGCAAACCTTCCGCTTCAGCCATAAGCTCAATTGCTTTTCCAATATTTTGAATACCTTTTTCTGAAATTTTTTGGAATGTCATCGATTTCATGAAACTATCTAAATTTACACCGCTGTAATTTTTAGCATATCCATTTGTCGGCAAGGTGTGATTGGTTCCTGAGGCATAATCTCCAGCACTTTCGGGAGTATAATTCCCAATAAAAACAGAACCTGCATTTACGATTCCGTTGCAGTAAAAATCATCGTATTGAGAACAGATGATAAAGTGCTCTGGTCCGTATTCGTTGATTAAATCTAAAGCAATCTTATCATTTTCAACATAAATCAATTTCGAATTTTCAATTGCTTTTTCTGCAATTGCTTTTCTGGGAAGAACTTCTATTTGAGATTGGATTTCCTTTTCTACTTCATCAATTAATTTCTTTGAAGTCGAAACCAAAATTACCTGACTATCAGTTCCATGTTCTGCCTGAGACAATAAATCTGATGCTACAAATGCAGGAACCGCAGTATCATCAGCAATAATTAATAATTCTGAAGGACCAGCCGGCATGTCAATTGCAACACCAAATTGAGTTGCTAATTGCTTAGCTACGGTTACAAACTGATTTCCAGGGCCGAAAATTTTATACACTTTTGGAATAGATTGTGTTCCAAATGTCATTCCGGCGATCGCCTGAATTCCGCCTACTTTTAAAATCTTAGTTACACCGCATAAATTTGCTGCGTATAAAATTGCTGGATTAATTTTCCCTGATTTATCTGGCGGCGAACACAAAACAATTTCTTTGCAGCCCGCAATTTCAGCAGGAACAGCAAGCATTAAAACTGTTGAAAACAAAGGGGCTGTACCTCCTGGAATATACAAACCAATTTTCTGAATCGGTCTTTTTTCCTGCCAGCAATTTACGCCTTCGATAGTCTCTAGTTCAATTCTATCTGTTTTTTGAGCTTTGTGAAATTTATAAATATTGTCTTTTGCTAATTTGATTCCCTCTTTTAATTCGTTCGGAATCAGATTAATTGCTTCACTAATTTCTTCTTTAGAAACTTCATAATTATCTAAGGAAATTCCATCAAAGATTGAAGTGTATTTTGCAACTGCTTCATCTCCTTTTTTCTGAACTTCTTTGAAGATTTCTTTTACCGTAACCTCAATATCATCAATGGTTTGAGTTGGTCTCTTTAATATTTCAGACCAGGTTTCTGGTTTTGGATTGTTTATCTTATTCATTATTTTTATGCTTTATGCTATAAGCTGTAGGCTTTAAGCTTTTTAAACTATCTTTAATTTCTTTGGCAAAAGCTTAAAGCCTATTGCCTAAAGCTTAAAGCTTTAAAGAACCATTTTCTCAATTGGGCAAACCAAAATTCCTTCTGCTCCAACTTCTTTTAACTGGTCGATTACATCCCAAAAAGTATCTTTATCGATTACAGAGTGAACGCTGCTCCATCCTTCCTGCGCCAATGGCAAAACGGTTAAACTTCTTAAAACCGGAAGAATTTTTCCAACAGCATCAATCTTGTCATTTGGAACGTTCATTAAAATGTATTTTGAATTTCTAGCTCTTAAAACTGCCTGAATTCTGAATTTTAAAGTATCAATGTGTTTTTGAATTTCTGGAGAAACTTTTGGAGAAACGGCTAAAACTGCTTCACTTTTCAAGATAACTTCAACTTCTTTTAAATTGTTCTTGAATAAAGTGCTTCCGCTTGAAACGATATCTACAATTGCATCTGCAAGACCAATGTTTGGAGCGATTTCTACAGAACCAGAAATTTGATGAATGTCTACACTTAAACCAAATTTATTAAAATATTCGTTAACTGTATTGGGATAAGAAGTTGCAATACGCAATCCAGCTAAATCTTGTATTGAATTATATTCCAAAGTTTTAGGAACAGCAACAGAAACTTTACATTTTGAGAATCCTAATTTTTGAACCACTTCGATTCCTTTTCCTTTTTCTACCAAAAGATTGTCGCCAACAATGGCTAGATCTACTACTCCATCAATTAAATATTGTGGAATATCTGAATTTCTAAGATACAAAACTTCAAGAGGAAAATTAGAAGCTTCGGCCTTTAGCTGGTCGATTCCGTTGTTGATCGAAATACCGCAGTCTTTTAAGATTTGGATGCTGTCTTCGTTTAAACGACCTGATTTTTGAATTGCAATTTTTAAAGTACTCATTTTTTTAGTTGTTTGTTGGGTTTATAGTTTGAGTACAAAGAGTTAGAATAAAAAAACCCGTTTGATGTACTCAAACGGGTTTTAAAATATGATGATTTACACGCATACCATTAACACATCGCTTGAGAGCAATTATGTAGATGATGATGATGTAATTGAATTGAAATCATGATTGGTTTTGTTTTTTACTTCTTTGATTCGGTTGCAAATATAATAGATAAATTAATTAAAAAGCAATTTTTATTTTAACTTAACTACAGTTTATTGTTAAAAAACATTCTGAAGAGCTTTATAGTTAATAATTTTAAAATTACTTTAACGGATCTTCATATTCCTCAAAAGTCAATAAAACCTGAGTTCCTTTGCCGATTTCACTTTCAATTTTAAATTTAATTTGAAGCAGATCTGTCATTCTTTTTACGATAAACAAACCTAAACCTGTTCCTTTAATTTCAGAATGATTTAAGGAATCTGATCTAAAAAACGGATTCAAAATGGATTCTAAATCTTCTTTCGCAATTCCAATTCCTTGATCTGAAATATTACAGATAATCTTGTGATTTTCTCTGGATAACGAAATTCTAATTTGACTATCATTATTAGAATATTTTACTGCATTCGAAATAATATTTCGGAGAATGGTTACTACTAAATAATTATCAGAATAGGTATAAAATTCTTCAGGAGCATCTAATATAACACTGATATTTCGAGATTTAATTTTCTCTGCATTCAAAGTGAGAACATCTAAAATGACCGCATTTAAATACACATTTTCCCTATTTATATTTTGCTTTTGATTTTCAAAACGCGCCATTAAAAGTAACTGATCCACAAGAGAATTTAAGTGATCTACTTCATTAATACAATAATTAATTTTTTCTTCATATTCTTTGCTGTCACGAGGTTTACGTACTAATACTTCAAGTGTTCCTTTAATAACTGTTAAAGGTGTTCTTAACTCGTGCGAAGCGTCTGATGTAAATTGTTTTTCGCGTTCGATTGCATCTTCTATTCGGTCTAATAAATTATTTATGGTTTTAGAAAGTGTGAATAGTTCGTCTCTAGTTTTTGGAAGAGGAATTCTTGTTTTTAGATTGTCTTTTGTAATAACTCTAGAAGTGTAAATAATGTCATTTATGGGTTTTATACTTCGTCCTGCAAAAAATCGGGCAAGAAAGAATAACAATAAAAGAATTATCGGAAAAGCAATCAATAAGGTATCTAACAAATTTTCAAGCACTTTTGAAGAATCAGAAAGTGACATTGCAATAATTAAATAGCCTATTTTCTTAGTTTTTATGTGAAGTGGAACTTGAATTTGACGAATTTTATTCCCTAATAATTTGGTGTCAAAAAGCTGAAAATGTTCTTTGTTTTCATGAAAGACTAATTTTTCATTCTTTAAATTAGGAGACTTTTCGATTATTTTTTTATTCAAATCCAAAAACTGAACAAAAACAGGATTTACATCAACAGAATTATGTTCTCTTTCCTCCCATTCTTCAGCATCCATCAAAACCACTTTTTTGTTTTCAATCTTGATTTCTTTTAAATGATCCTGAATTTCAATGTTCAAATTTTCATCAATATGATTGTAAACAGTGAGTTTTACAATAAAATAAATAGCTGAGAACGCAACCAGGACCAGCAGTCCTGTTGTTAAAATATAATTTAACGCAATTCTATTTTTAAAGGATAATGATGTCATTTTTCAATCATTGGCTATATAACCAACGCCACGGATAGTTTTTATATAATCTTCTTCAATTTTAAGTTTCAGTTTTTTCCGAATGGCATTCATAAAAACATCAATTACACCAGTGTCATATTCAAAATTTATATCCCATACATCCCTTAAAATCTGATTTCTTGTACAGACTTTTCCTTTATGCTGAATTAAATATGTTAATAATTCGAATTCTCTCTGCGTTAACGAAATCTCTTCTTGATCTTTTAAAACAATATGCTTAGACAAATCCATGCGGATAGTTCCGAGAGTTAATATTTCGGTTTGTTTTTTATTTCTAAAATGAACTTTAATACGCTCTACCAATTCCTCAAAACTAAACGGCTTTTTGATATAGTCATTTGCTCCAGCTTTTAAACCTTCTATTGTTTCCTGAACAGTATCTTTTGCGGTTAAAAAAATAATTGGCGTCGTTTGATCTTTAACCCTAATCGCTTTGCAGAGATCAAGTCCGTTAATTTTTGGAAGCATCCAATCTAAAAGAATCAAATCAAACTTTTGCTCATGGGCCAATTCGAAGCCCTTAGAACCATCATTTGCGGTCGTTACCTGATAACCTTCTTCTTGTAGGCCTTGTTTTAAAAACTGAACAATCCCTAATTCGTCTTCAACTATTAAAATATGCATCTATCGTGTTTAATTTAAGATCCGAATTTAATTTTTCTACATCAAAGATAGGATATTTCCAAATCAGAAATAAGCCAAAATGTCAAAGTATTAAGAAAACCAATATCTTAAGCGAACTTTAAGATAACGTTAAGTAAGGTAAAAGTCTAACTTAATCTGGCGTTAATCAATCGAAAGTAATTTTGTAAAAAATAATTAGATGACTTTTTCCAAAAAACTTTCGCCTTTTTACAATCTTGCCGTATTGTACTTTATTGTAAGTTTGATACTCAGAATTGTCCTTTTTTTTCACCCAATTACACAAAGCTCTTTTACATTCGCTGAAAGCCTCAAAATCTTTACCTTAGGCTTAATTTCAGATTTTTTTGTATTTGTAATAGCTTCAATTTTCCTTTGGCTGTATCTTATTTTTATCTCCAATTCAAAATACAATAAACCTTACGGATATTTTATTCTCGCGGGTTTCGCTTCTTTTTTAATTTATATAGCTTCTGGAAAAAGTATTTTTGATGAATACGGCGGTGCTTTACCAAAAATTGTTTTAATTTTTGTGGCAATTAAAACGACTTTATTTGCCCTGTTTTTATTTTTACCAAAATATCGCACCAAAATTAGATTCTGGCTTTTTGCATTTGTAATTTTTTTATACGTTTTATTGATCCTTCAAAATGCAATAAGTGAGTTTTTCTTTTGGAATGAATTTGGAGTTAAGTACAATTTTATTGCTGTTAATTACCTCATTTACACCAATGAAGTTATAGGTAACATTATGCAGTCTTATCCTGTAATTCCTATATTTTCGGGATTATTTATTATTACTGGAATTATTACATTTTTTATTGTAAAGAATTCCCGAAATTATATTGATGAAATTCCAAGCTTCAACGAAAAACTTAAAATTACAGCTATTTACGGAGCACTATTTGCAGCTTCTTTATTTGCAATTCCAAGCCTAGCTAAAACGGAAAATTCAAAAAATGTATTTGTTAACGAGTTACAATCTAACGGGATTTATAAGTTTTACTTGGCTTTTCAGAATAACAAACTTGATTATTTTAAATTTTATAAAACAATTTCGAACGAAAAAGCTTTTGCACTTTTAAAAGAACAATTTCCGACAATTACTGGAGAAAATACTTTACGTGAAATCAATAATGATTCTATCGAAAAACATAAAAATGTAGTTTTAATTACGGTTGAAAGCTTAAGTGCTGATTTCATGAAAATGTACGGAAACGAACAGAATATCACGCCATTTCTAGATAGCTTAGCACAGGAAAGTTTATTATTTACCAATGTATATGCTGCAGGAAACAGAACGGTACGAGGTCTTGAAGCTGTAACTTTATGCTTGCCTCCTACTGCTGGAGAGAGTGTTGTGAAAAGAGAAGACAATAAAAACAAATTTTCTACTGGTTCTGTTTTTCTTAAAAAAGGTTACAACGTAAAATTCATGTACGGCGGAGATGCTTTTTTCGATAATATGCAGGACTTCTATTCTGGAAACGGTTATCAGATTATTGATAAATCTAACTTTTCTGAAAATGAAATTACTTTTTCGAATGTTTGGGGAGTCTGCGATGAAGACATGTACAACAAAGCTGTAAAAGTTATGAACGCTGAAGCACAGCAGAATAAACCTTTTTTCAATCATATTATGACGGTAAGTAATCACAGGCCGTTTACATATCCTAACAATAAAATTGATATTCCAGGAAATATAAAATCTCGCGACGGCGGCGTAAAATATACCGATTATGCGCTTCGCCAGTTTTTCAACAAAGCTAAAGAACAGCCTTGGTTCAACAATACTGTTTTTGTTATTGTTGCCGATCATTGTGCTTCGAGTGCCGGAAAAACACAACTTCCGTTAGACAAATACAGAATTCCAGCTTTAATTTATTCTCCATATATTAAACCTGAGAAATACACCAAATTAATGTCTCAAATTGATATTATGCCAACATTATTTGGGCTGCTAAATTTTGATTATAAAAGTAAATTTTTCGGGCAGGATGTTTTAAAACCAGATTATCAGCCTAGGGCTTTTATTGCCACTTATCAAGATTTAGGTTTTATAAAAGACAATGTTTTGACAATTTTATCTCCAAAACAACAAATAAAACAATTTCAATTAAAACTTAACCCAAAAGCCGGCATTGCACCTGATTTTCAGATTCATTATGATGAAATCCCGCTAAAATCTGAAAATACGGAGTTGACCAACGAAACAATTTCTTACTATCAATCTGCTTCTTACGTTTTAAAGAAAAAAGAGTACCAGCTTAAAGATTTAGGTTTAACTTTTAAGAACGCTAAATTATACGCAAAGGTTCGATAAAATGCATAAAAAAAGCCTCAAGTTCGACAACTTGAGGCTTTTTTTTATGTTTTGGTTCAACTTGAAACTTGAAACCTTAATTAATCATTTTGGTTTTTCAATCCGAATAAATCTCCTTTTTGATAAAGTTCCCAATCTTCTTTTAAAGCTTTACTGTTTCTTTTTGTAACTTCTGGCGAATCTAAATCACTCAAATCTGGTTTTCCAGCATCTACCCATGCAGTATACCAAAAACTTGCTGTTGCTGTAATCGCCTTTTTCATTTGACTTTCTACCATTCCGTTTAGCTGATCGTGTAGTTTTTTAGCATATTCATCAGCAAAAACAGCTGTATTATATTTGCTTTTCAATACTTTTCCATCAGCATCCATTTTAAAAACTTGGTTTTCTGGTGTAGCTGTTCTTAACTTTTTATCGATATCTAATAAAGGCTGTGCTAAACTGTGTGTATCATTTATCATATCCCAAATTGCTTTGTGAACATCATCATAATGATGAGCATAAGGAACATTTAATTTATAATTCTTAGCAAATAACTCTGGAAGCCTGCTCTCCCAAAGAGAATGAATTCCTTTTTGATCGCTCAATTGCCCGTCATGATTTGCAGAAGTATGCAATGGCATGTGCGCATCGCCAATGTAATGCCCCAAATCTGCCGCCAAAAATAAGATCTCAGCTCTATTTTTATCTTTAAAAGCTTTAGTCAATTTTGCCATCATATCTTCAATATACCAAGGTAAAATTCCGTTATCGCTTAAAAATTTAGCGTCATATTTTTTCTTTGCTTCTTCTAAAGTTTGTGGATA
The DNA here is from genome assembly GCF_030818825.1 of Flavobacterium sp. SORGH_AS_0622. NCBI lineage: Bacteria > Pseudomonadati > Bacteroidota > Flavobacteriia > Flavobacteriales > Flavobacteriaceae > Flavobacterium > Flavobacterium sp. SORGH_AS_0622. The sequence continues at coordinate 2,409,029 of NZ_JAUTAX010000001.1, read as the reverse complement.
GCTATCAGCTGGACCAAAGTTTTCCATATCAAAATAATGTCTTGGACCTTCGTCTTTATAACTTAAAGCATATTTACGAATATCTGGAACTGAAGCTTCTTGTGTAATAAAATCAATGTGATTGTAAAAGAAAACCTGAAGTGGATGCGGCAATGCCATTACAGCTGCTTTGTTGATTCTTTCGTGACCTACAATTCCCCAGGATAAAGTAAAAAACCCAATGATTAAAGCACAGAACGCAATTAATCTTGGTTTAGATTTGAAGTTTTTCATTTTTGTTTTTGTATTTAGAGGTGCAAATTTACCTTATTTATGGATAATTCAAAGTATAACCGTCTAAGATTATGTAAATTTAATTTTTTGAAATTTTTACACCATATAACTAATATAAGTTCATGTATAAAGATTTTCTTTCGTAAGTTTGTTAATGGACTAAACCTTAAAACCATGCGCTTTACTTTTCTAAATATAATTTTCTTTTTATCGACTGTTTGCTTTGCTCAGGAGAACGAAATCAAACCAAAAAATGTTAGTGATAGTATCTTAAATTCAAAAAGAACAGTTAGATTTTCTGATCCTTTTAATGCGGAAAGAATAATGCAAAAATTGTTTCCTGGTAAATTATATCATCTTAAAGAGAAAAATACATTTGTAAGCTGGACCTGCAAAACTTGTAAACCTGCTCCTTTTGTAGATGTAAATGATGTAGAAGGCGATCAAATGTTCCCTTATTCAAATGGCGTAGCTACAAGACTTCTTGCTAATATTGACTATGCAGATTCTAAAGGAAATCAATTTAAAATATTGGCTTTTAATCATTCTGTTCATGATGAAGATGGCTTACAAACTGGACGTTTTTCCGGCGGTTTGTTAGGTTTAGCAAAATTCGCTAAAAATGGTAACGTCTGGGAAATGAAATCTTTTCAGCCTGGTGTTGCTGCTTTTGGAGCTTTTGCACAATGTCCTACTCCAAAACTTTTACAAATTGGAGAAGATCAATTTGCTTTTACTATTTCGCATATTAATGGCGGTGCCGGTGGCCCGTATGAAGGCTATCTGTATCTTGTGGCTGGCTTTGATGGTAAATATAAACCTATAATGGAAGTTAATGAGTATCAATTAACCAATGTTGCAAGCATAAAATGGACTGGTTCTTATAAAGTTGTTGACGATGCTGCTAAAAAACATTTTAGAGATATTATAGTAAAAACCAACGGTTCTTATAATAAAGACGCAAAAGTCGAAGATGAATTTGAAGCAACACTTCCTGTAGAAATAGCTGAAATGGCCAAAACTAAAAAACAGTTTGATTTTGAAATTGAAAGACGTTTTTCTTTTAAAGGAAAATTTTATAAGATGATAGACAAACCAACTGTCAAATTTTCAAATGTAAAATAGCTTTTAACTCAAGTAAATAATTGAGACTAAAGATAAAACAGCTATAAAGATCCAAAGAAAAACTCCCTGTAATAAAGGCTTTACTCCTACTGCTTTTAAAGTAGAGAAATTTAGAGTTGCACCAATTAAGAATAAAGTAATTGTTAAACCAATTTTAGCTACGCCAACTATATGTGTGGTGAAAGTATTTGTAGAAGGCAAATATGTGTTTACAAGCATAGCCACAATAAATAACCCAATAAAATAAGGGATTTTTATTTTTGTCCCAAAGCTTCTGGATTGCTTATTAAAAACAAAAGCTGTTAAAAGTGATATTGGAATAATCCACAAAGCCCTTGCTAATTTTACTGTTGTTGCCACCTGTAAAGCTTCTGATCCGTATTTATTAGAAGCCCCAACGACCGAACTGGTATCGTGAATTGCAATTGCACACCAAAGTCCGAAATCTTTTTGGGATAAATCTAATTGATGCCCAATAAATGGAAAAACAAATAAGGCAATTGAATTCAGTATAAAAATTACTCCCAAAGCAATTGAAGTCTGATTTTCGTTTGATTTAATTACTGGCGCAATAGCCGCGATTGCACTTCCTCCGCAAATTGCAGTTCCGCAAGAAATTAAATGGGATGTTTTCTTGTCTGTTTGCAGCCATTTACCAATTAAAAAACCAAAAATTAAAGTACTGAAAATTGAAAAAACAGTTAGAATAAAACCTTCTTTTCCTGCTGAAACTGCGCTATGGGCGTTCATTCCGAAACCTAAACCCACAACTGAAAACTGCAGTAAAAATGTGATTGCTTTGTGATTGAATTGAACAAATGGATTTCCGAAAACATTCACAATTATGACTCCTAATAAAAGTGCAATTGGCGGAGAAATGATTGAGAATAAGCACAACAAAATTACTAAAGCAAAAAGCGCCTGCTGTAATGAATGATTAATTTCGAATAATTGTGTTGCTGTATGTTGTTTTGTTTTCAAAATAAAGTAATTGATATTTATATTGCAAAGTTCTGTCGTTTAAGCCATAAATACCAATCGTAAATTGCAATTGACTATAACTTTAAGTTATAGTGAGATGCAATATTTTGAATAAACAATTCTGATAACGAATCTGATTTTCCAACTAAAGTAATGATATAAAAGAATCTTTCTATTGCTAATTTTTGGACATCTAGAACTATTAATTCTTTGTTTAGCAATTCTTTATTTACGGCATGAATCGACATAAATGCAAAGCAATCAGAGTTTAACAAATACGACTTTATACTTTCTGTACTTCCTAACTGCATTTCAATTTGTAAATCTGAAAATTTCAAACCTGCTTTTTTCAATGCAAATTCTATAACTTCAAGTGTTCCAGATCCACGTTCGCGAGTTATAAATTTCATTGATTTTAAATCGTTTACTGAAATTTCATTTTGCTTCACTAACGGATTTTTACTATTGCAGACCAAAACCAATTCGTCTTTTAAAAACGGAATGTATTTTATGGATTGATTTTTAGACTGCCCTTCAACAATTCCAATTTCAATTTCTTTATTGATTAGGGCGTTTTCGATTTGTTCAGTATTTCCATTCAGTAGATTGACTTTTATGTCTTTTTGCTTTTGATGAAAACTAGCTAAAATTGGAGAAATTATGTATTGCGAAATTGTCGTACTTGCTCCCAGCCTCAATAAACCTTGACGTTCTTTGTTGAATGAACTCATTTCAAAATCTATTTCTCGGTAAATATCAAAAATACTTTTAGTGTATTTTAATAGAGTTTTCCCAGCTGGTGTTAAGGCTATTTTAGAACCATTTCGTTCAAAAAGTTTGGTTTTGTAGGTTTCTTCGAGTTCCTGAATATGTTTGGAAACTGCCGGCTGTGTAATATACAATTCTGTTGCCGCTTTAGTAAAATTAAGGCGGAGCGCAACGGTGTAGAAAACTTTTAGCCTGAAGTCCATGTTTATAGTTTATTTTGTTTCATGTTTAAAGTTTCAAGTTATACGTATTATAAGCTTTGAAACTTTGGCACTATGAACGTCTCACCTTAATTAAAGCAAACCATTATACTTCCTTACAAACCATTCTGTAGTCAATAAAACGGCAATCAATATCAATAACCAAACCCAGTCAATGATAGGAGTTTTAGTAGAAATGTTTTTTTCGATTGATTTGTATTCGTTATTCTCTAAAAGTGTGTTAATCAAATTATCAGCTTGATTTTCAAAAAAGGCTTTTCCTCCAGTTTGCTGTGCTAGTTGCTGTAACTTTTGAACATCTGGATTTACAAATTGTTTTTCGATATCAAAATCTAAAATCTCAAAATGACTTGCGTATGAAGTATTTGAATTTAATTCTTTTACCGTAAAATTATATTTTCCTGCTGGAAGTCCTTCTAAAGTAGCCGAAAAAGAATTGCTTCCTTTCAATAAATCGTAGTTTTTTGTTTGTTTAGTCACAGCATTTACAACACTTATGGTAAGTCTGGCTTTTTCGTCAAACTCATAATTTTTATTGAAATATTGCGCATTGATGATAATCTCTTCTCCAGAATTGTAAAAACTTTCGTGCGTTACAGCCAAAGATTTCTTGGAAGTTGTTGAAGCTAAATATTGAATTATTTTATCAATAAAAATATCATATTTTTCAAATGACTGATTGTCAACATGACTTTGCAAACGCCATTTCCAGCTGTTTTCTCCTAAAAGAAAAGCGGTTCTTTTTCCCTGATTTTCGGCGAAAGCCAATAATGGAGCATTTGTAGAAACGTTTCTAATTTTTGATGAAAGTAAAACAGATACATTTCCGTTTGTACTAACATTTCCGAACAAATTCTGTAAAGGCGGGAAATTTTCAAAACCAATATTATCGATTGCAAATAAGTTGAAATCTGGTTTGAATTCGCAGAGAAAATCTTCTCTTTGATTACTCATTTTAAAGATTAAATTATTCTGCTGTTGGTTTAAGAAATTAAAATCTGTGTTATTTCCTGTTATAATAAACGTGTTTGTTGATGCTAATTTATTATTATCAAAAATTGACTTAAAAGCCGTTGTTGGCTGATATAAAACCAAAACCGAAATGTCTTGTAACTCATTAATTTGATTTGGTTTAACTAATATTACCTTACGTTGCGCATTAACCTCGATCGAACGTTTTAATGATGCAATATCTGGATGATTTATAGCCGAAACAATTGCAATAGTTGACTTTTGATCTATTATTTCGACTGCAAAATTTTTGATATTGTTGTAGCTATTTTTTTCTTTTGAAGAAGATTGAATGCTGGCTTTATAAATCTGCAATCCTACTTTATCTGCTGGCAAAAGCAAGTTTAAAGAAGCTGTTTTTTTTGAAGGAGAAAATGAAAGTTTCTCTTTTGCTACAATTGTATTTCCCTGTGAAATAGTAAATTCTGCATTCGCAGCTTTGTTGCCTGCATATTGTAGAAAAACTTCGACAGGAAATTTATTTTTATGAAAAGCGTATTTGTTTACGTTAAGCTGATTGATTTTTAAATCAAAAAATGTAGTTGTATCTCCCACAACTAAAGGATAAACTTTATTAACAGGATCAAAACGATATACATAATCATTTCCTGTAGTTTGATTTCCGTCGGTAATTATAACCGTTGGGAAAATCAGATTTTTATTGATACTTTTTAAGTTCTTTGCTGCTTCGTCTAAATTGGTTTGATTTCCTTTAAAATCAAATTTATCTGAAGTTTTAAAATCGTTATCAAATTGATAGGATTGAATTTCAAACTTTTCTTTTAATGCAGGGTTTGAAATTAATTTTTGATAAAGTTCAACCGCCTTTTTATCTGACTTTAAAGCTGCAATAGAACTCGAATTATCTACGACAATTGCTAAAGGCGTTTTTGTTATTTCCAGCGAACTCTTAGAAATTATTGGATTTATGAGTAAAACCAATAGCCCAAAAATCGCCAGGAAACGTAAAAAAGCCAAAAGTATAACCACATTGGATTTACTTTTGGCTTTATAAAAATATTGAAAGTACGATAAACCACCAGCAATTACTAAAGAAAGCAATAATAAAAGAATCGTGTTTGTCGTCATATTTATTTAGTATTCAGTAACAGTTTACGGTCATCAGATTTAAAAAGTCAATTATTTGACTAAAGTGTTCAGCTTTATCCTAGAATCAGAATAGACTGAATACTAAAACCTTTGAACCTTTGCAACTTAGTAACTCAGTACCTTAGGTTAACATTCCTCCGCAAACATTAAGAACTTGACCAGTAATATAACCGCTCATGTCTGAAGCTAAGAAAAGACAAGCATTTGCTACATCTTCTGGACTTCCTCCACGTTTCAACGGAATACCTTCTCTCCATCCTTTTACTACATCTTCAGATAATTTTGCAGTCATTTCAGTTTCAATAAATCCTGGCGCGATTGCATTGCAGCGAATGTTACGAGAACCTAATTCTAGAGCTACAGATTTAGTAAAACCAATTGCACCAGCTTTAGAAGCGGCATAATTTGTTTGTCCAGCGTTTCCAGAAACTCCAACTACAGAACTAATGTTGATGATTGAACCTGCTCTTTGTTTCAAGAAAGTTTTTTGAATCGCTTTTGTCATATTAAAAACCGATTTCAAGTTTACATCAATTACTTGGTCGAAATCTGCCTCGGACATACGCATTAACAAATTGTCTTTTGTGATTCCGGCATTGTTGATTAAGATATCTACAGTTCCAAAATCTGCTAAAACAGCATCAACAAAAGTTTGAGCCTCATTAAAATCTGCTGCATTAGATTGATAACCTTTTGCTTTAACGCCTAAACTATTTAGTTCTGCTTCTAATGCTTCTGCAGAAGCTGCAGATGAGCTGTATGTAAAAGCAACGTTTGCTCCATGTTTAGCAAAAACTTCAGCAATTCCTTTTCCGATTCCACGGCTTGCACCAGTAATTATTGCAACTTTTCCTTCTAGTAATTTCATATTAAGGTATTCGTTTTTATTTTTTGAAATACAAATATAGAGTATTTGGGCGTTTAATAAAATTTGTAATACAAAAATTGGCTTAGATTTTTCTTTATTCATAAAACAAAAAAACAGCTCAATAAATGAGCTGTTCTCCCAAAATAAAAAAATAAAACTAAAATTCTTATATATGATTTTGCTTTGTTATGGCGAACATAATTATAAGAACTACAGCCATAATCATCATTCTGTTTACTGATTCTGAAAGCTTTTTAATTCTTTCAGCTTTATCATTTTTTCTTTGTTTACTAACATCCAATATAATGTATAGTGTAACCATTGCAATCGATAAATAAAGGTAAGATCTCACATAATCTCTAAAAAATCCTGAAATAGTGAGAAGTAAAATACCCCATAATAAAAAGATTAGATTAAGAGGTGAAATGTATTTTTTCATTATAAATCCAATATTTAAACTCATTAAACAAATAGTTTTTCGTTTCTCCTCTTTATGTTTTATTTAAAAAAGCAGTCCAGTAAACTGGAACTGCTTTTTTTAACTACAATAAAATTTTATAATTGATAAGTTGTCATTCTAAAGTTACTAGCTGCACTTGTAAAAGTATAAATGGTATTAGAAAATGTAATTCTAAAAGTTTCTTTTTTAACATAAAGACCTTTTGAATTGGTTAATTCATTATCTATATCTTTTAAGAAAGCATAATTTGCTGCTGTTGTATTCCAGCCATCATCATTTAAAATTATAGTTTTATTAACTGCATCTTCTGTTGTAGTTAACCAATGAACAATTTGAGCTTTTCCTCCATTAAACTGATACTGAATATATGTCCCGTTGGGTACATTATTAAACACAATTTGAACTCTGGCAATAGATTGATTTGCAGGCAATGTAGCATTTACTTTATCTACAAGTGTTTTAAAATAAGATGAATTTGTTGGAGCTGTATACAAGTTTGCTGCAATGTATCCGAACACCATCTGTGGTTTTCCAACAACTAAGTTTTTATAGTCATCAGTAAGAACTAATGGTTTTGCACTATATTTAATAGAAGCGCTTACACCATTTGTTCCAGTTGCTGTAAAACTTCCGTCAGTACTATTGTATACAAAATCTGTTAATTTCTGACCACCTACTTCTACAGCTGGGCTTACTACAATTCCTGTTGGAGTATATGCAATTCCCATATTGTTTGTAGCTGTAGATCCAGCTTCAATAGAATTTGCAGTTGCAAATCTTGATCTCGTAGCAAAAGCAAAATCATATTGATGTGTAGTTGTTCCGTCATTTGTTTCAAATAATCTAAACAATGGTCTTGTATTTGCACCCACAACGTTAGCAATCATATCAATGTTTTTAGGAAGATCTGTCCAATCCTGAGCAGTTGCTTTTACAAAACGAATTTCTTTAGATGTACCATCACCTGCAGTTCTGTTTGCTTTAAATATAAGCTGTCCATTTTCTTGTCCGTAATATAAAAACTGAAAATCTCCTAAATATCCTTTACCAAGCAAAGCTGGTGTTGGATTAGATTGTGGGCTTGAATCTGATAATAAATGAATTCTGTTTTTAGTTGTAAAAACTAAACTTACAGTACTTCCTAATTGAATATCGTATTCACTTGTGAATTTTGAAGTTGTAGTAGCATCAAAGTCAGATGCCATTTCAACTTTTCCATCAGGAGTAAATTTGAATAAATGAGTAAAGCCTCCAAGTTGTTTATCGTCTGTAAAATAAACCGCTTTCCAGCCATCTGGAGAAGTGAGCAAAACTTCTTGTAATTCGCTTTTTTGAGTATTTAAACGCTCTGTTGGAGTTTTGTCAAACTTTTGTTCAACTTCTGTACTTGTACAAGCTGTCAGCTGCACTATAAGCAATGCAACAACTACATACTTGAATATATTTTTTATTTTCATAATACCTTTTTTTAAGTTTTATAATTGTTGAAACAAATTAATTATTAATTACATAAGTGGTATTCTTTTCTGCTTCATCTCTTAATGCATAAAAGTCCATATTAAAAGCGTCTTTAAAATATTGAACTACAATTGCTTCTTTTCTTTGAATATCTGCTCTTGCTTTTGCACTTGTTATACCTGCTAATATTGCAGCGTATTCTGCTTTTGTACTAATTAAAATAATAGACGCAGTTTCTGCAAAATCTTCAACGACATTTGATCTAGCATAGCTTGTAATAAAACCTAACTCTCTAGATGCTGCAGTTGTCTCAAGATGCCACGTTGCAGTATATCCTGAAGGTGTAATTTTTCCCCAAGCCTGCTCATCAAAAGGTTTAGTCTGATTTAAAATATGAACGTATTCGTGTTGAATGGTATGAATAAATTCGGCAACAATTGCACGGTTTTTCTTGTTGATATTATCAACTTCAAAAAGCGTTATTCTTTGCCCGCCTTCAGCAATACCAAGTGTTCTGGTGCCGTTTGAGTTTGAATTTACTCCACCTACCAAAACAATTTCTCGTGGTGCAATTTTTTTAACAAAATCTGCTCCTCCAATTGTTGCATAACTCTGCAGCCAAATTTGTTTAACAATTTCTAATGCCGGCTGTACTTTATCTATTGTTGGAGGAAATAGATATCTTGTATTATCAACCGTATTTTGATTCCATTTATACTGCGCATTAATATTATATGGAACAAGATAATTGGCATCAATCCATTTATCTAAATCTGTTTTAGCTGGCTGGTTGTAATCTAACTGGCTTTCTGTTGGCTGATCTTCATGAGCACAAGCCGTTAAAGCTAAAAACCCCAACAAATACTGCTATCTTTTTATATTTATTTACAAATTTCATAATACTTTAAGTTTAGTTTTATCTAGGATTTTTCTCTACTCCATTACTTGATGCACTTAGAGGAATTTGTATTGCTCTACGTTTATCATCTTTCTCTAATACATTTGTTGGCTTATTGAAAGTTTCATGTCTTACAACAATGTTGAAACGTTTTACGTCAAAATATCTAATTCCTTCGTGGATAAAATCTCTTCTTCTAGTTTCAGCAATTGCTTTCACGTAAGAAGTCTGAACTGGTGTCATCTCATAAAAAGGAGTATATTCATCTGCAATAACTGGATATTTGGCTACAACTTTTGCTTCTGTAAGTTTATCTGTTGCGGCATTATAGCCTGTAGTTCTTGTGCCTAAGAAATATTCTAATTCTGTATTTGCTTCTGCAATTCTATTTTTCATTACAAGAGCTTCAATTCTATTTAAATAAAATTCATCGTAAGATAAAAGTACAGTTCCTAAATATGGCTCTCCAATGTTAGCCGTTAAGTTTGTATATTTAAAATACTCTTTAAACTTTGGCGAGAAAACTGTCATACTACTATTGTATGAATATGTTTTATAAAGCCAGAGTTTTCCATATATATTAGTTGCCTGTCCAAAAATGTCTGGACTTTTGTTCCCTGCTAAATAGAATCTATTTCTGCTTGATGCTCTCGCATAAATTGAATAAGCAGATACTACTAATAAGTTTGCTGGTTCTCCTGCTTTTGCATATTCAATAAATTGCACATTTGGATCTAAAGCTGTAAATGCTAAATAGTTTCTTAATTTTCCAACAGGCTTAGAACCTAATCCTTCAGAAACTTCAAGAACCTTGTCCCAATCTCCTTTTATCAAATAGAAACGGCTTGCAAAGGCATTTGCAGCTTCTTTAGTAAAGTGAAATTTTGGCTCAGAATAATTGTTTCCAACTAATTTAATTCCTTCTTCAAGGTCTTTTTGTATAAAATCGAAAACTTCTTTAACTGTATTTCTAGTATACTTTTTAATTAATACTTCTTCTGGTTCAGTAACATAAGGAATTCCAAGATCTTTATCTGCCGTAGCTGGATTGTATCTTTGAGACCAAAATGAAACTAACATAAAATGCGCATAAGCTCTAGCCAACAAAGCTTCTCCTTTTTGAGGATTTAAACTTGAAGGACTTCCTTGCTCGTTTACAGCCTGAAGCGCTTTGTTTGCATGTGCGATTGCTCGGTAACAAGCATCCCAATAGTTTGCCTGAGTATCAACATTTGTCTCATTCTGCATTTCCCAATTGTAATTTTGCTCATTTTTAGGCAAAGTTTCAGCCAATTGCCCATCACCAACGTTATCAGTCATTGTTTCAGCAAAGTCCATATAGGTTCCTCCATTTGGATATGCGTTAACCAAAAGTTCCGATATTTTATCTGCAGTATCTATTTGCGTTCTATTATCTGGAGTTTCTGAAAGGAACTCATCACAGCTGCTAAGAGAAACTACTAATAATAATGAAAGTGCTATTTTTATATTTTTCATAATTAACTTAATTATAATGAAACATTTAAAGTGAATGTATACTGAGAAGTGATTGGAAATGCAACTCCTCCTGTATTACGGAATTCAGGATCTTGGCCGTTTAATTTTTTATCAGAATAAATCAACCAAGGATTAACTGCTGAACCTTTTAATGTAAAAGTGCTTACTCCTAACTTACTCTTGAATTCTTTTGGAAATTCCCAGCTTAATGAGATATTTTTCAATCTTACGAAATCACCATCAGCAATTCTAACATCAGAATAATTATAAGTGTTATAGGCTCTTTGTAACATATTTTGTCCACCATAATCTGTAATTAACCTTTTATCTGCAATAACTGGTACATTTGTATAATTTTCGTCACCTGGATTAATCCAACGATTCGTGAAATCTTTTGTAAATACAGTTAAATCATCATACTGGCTGTCATAAATTGGATTTAAACGAACTTTATTTCCTCCTGATCCAACGATGAAAACGTATAATGACCAGTTTTTATAAGTAAATGTATTTGCTAAACCAACTGATTTGTTTGGCTCTATAGATCCTTCGTATTTCAAGTAATTGGTAACATTATCATTATCTTGGAAATTAGCTCCTGTAATGTTATCTGTTTCACCCGGTGCCATAACAAATGTTGGAAGACCTTGGTTATTTAAACCTGTAAATTGATACGAATAAATAGAGTTTCTTGGGTGGCCAATTGCATTCCCTCCGTTACCATCAACTAAATCAAAAGCTGTTGGTTTGTTTTCTAATTTGGTAATTTCTTGATTGAAAACTGAGAAATTAAGTGTCGTTGACCATTTAAAATCACGAGAAACAATGTTTTGAGTAGTTATGCCAACTTCAAGACCTTTAGTCTCCATGTTTGCATTATTACCTTGTTTAATTCTTTGACCTCCAATACCTGAAGTAATTACGTAATCAACTAAATCAAATGCTTTACGACGGTAAACATCTGTTACAAACTGAACTCTATTATTAAACATACCTAAGTCAAGTCCAATGTTAGTTTCAAATTGTTTTTCCCAAGTTAAATCTGAATTTTGTAATTGATCGATTTCGATACCAGTTTCTCTGTCATCAAGATTTAAACGGTTAGAAATAAAGCTTTTATAAATAGCCAAAGAGTTTGTTGCTGGACCAGCAGTAGCAGTTAATCCATAAGAACCTCTTAAAGCTAAATTGTTAATCGCTTTTACATTTTTCATGAATTTTTCTTCAGAAACATTCCATTTTCCACTAAAAGTGTAAGTTGGTAACCAGCGAGAAGAATTACTATTTCCTTGTCTGTTAGAACCATCATAACGTCCTGTTACAGAAGCAGTATAACGACGATCGAATGTATAACCCACTTTTCCAAAGAAACCTACAGTACGCTCTCTTTCTTCATTAAATCCGTAATAAGAATTTCCTTCATTAATAATTTTTTCAATTAATCTAGGATCAGTAAATGCTGTAAGACCTCTGTCATATTGAAGTCCAGCTGCTGTAAAATTATCGCTGTTTCTATCTACAGAACGTAATTCTGTACCAAAGAAACCTTCCAATTCATGCTTTTCAGCAAAAGTATTTCTATAAGTAACACTATTTCTAATGTTATAAGAAGTCATATCATTTGTAAACTTTCTCAAGAAACCTCCGTTAGGTAAAACAGAAACCGCTGGAGCAGTTAAATCATTAGGATCTTTATATAAAAAGATATTTGCATCTCTTACAATTGTTGTTTCCATTGCATTGTAAGCACCAACAACGTTAGATCCTTCTAAAATTTTATGCTCTCTGCTTGTGTTTGCATAACGAGCAGATCCTGTTAAGTTATAAGTTAAATGCGGTGTAATTTTATAATCTAAATCTAATTGGAAACGAATATCTTTTACTTGAATATCTAAATAGTTAGTTTTCAATTCATTGATAATATTCATTGGAGCCCAGTTATTTCTATAGTACTCTAAATTTCCATTTTCATCATAAGGTCTTAAAGTTCTGCTTGTATTTAAAACATAGCTAAAAGGGTTGATATCGAAATCTCTAGTAACCTTACCAAATACTTGATCTTTTTGACTTTCATAAGTTCCAGGAGCTCCCTGATCTCTAATAGAAGCCAAAGTAGATAATGTCAGGTTTAATCTGTCATTGATATAGAAAGTTCCTTTAATATTAGATGATAATTGTTTTACATCATCAGCAATAGTCCATCCTGGATCTGTATAGTATCCTAAAGAGGCATAAAATGTATTATTTTTTCCACCTCCAGAAAAACTCAAAGAGTGATTTTGTGTAATAGATGGTCTAAATAAAACCTTAAACCAATCAGTATTGGCTAATTCATATTTTCTTAAGAAATTATTACGGCTTACAGGATCGTTATTTACTAAATATCCTCCAGTTTCTGGAACGTAAGTATTAATTGCTCTTCCAAGAATATTGTAAACCCCGCCGTATCTTCCTTGAACAGTCGAAGGTAAATCTAAGAAACCTTTAGATTCCATTTCTTTAAAAATACTCATTGACTCTTGAGAATTCAAAATATCATATTGCGTATAACTTGGCACACTTCTTACTGTCTGCTCTAAGCTATAAGCTACTTTTAATGGAGAATCTCTACGACCTTGTTTTGTAGTAACAACTACAACTCCGTTTAGTGACCTTGAACCATAGATTGAAGTAGCGGATGCATCTTTAAGAATTTCAATACTTTGAATATCGTTTGCATTTAATCCTGCAACAGAAGAGCTTAATAAAGTTTCTGAATTTCCAGAAGCCAAATCAGCAAAAGTAATATTGATAATATCTTCTTGAACAACACCATCAATTACCCATAAAGGTTTTGTATCTCCAAAAATTGAAGAAGATCCACGAACTGTAATTTTCGGAGCAGTACCAAAAGTACCTGTAACGTTTTGTACTGTAACCCCAGCAGCTTTTCCTTCAATCATTCTACTCACATCTACTACTCCATCAACTTTTAATTCAGCTCCAGAAATTTTACTGATCGCTCCAGTAAAAGTTCTTTTTGAAGTTTTTTCATATCCAGTTGTAATTACAACTTCTTGAAGATTTTGTCCTGCTTCTGTTAAAACAATAGTTGGTGTAGTATTTTCTATACCAATTTCTTTAGTTTCCATTCCAACGTAAGAAATAACAATACGGTTTACATTTGCCGGCATTTCGATAATGAAATTTCCATCAAAATCAGTTAAAACTGCAGTCTTTGTTCCTTTAGCCATAACTGTAGCTCCAGGAAGCGGACTTCCAGTTTGGTCTGTAACTTTTCCTTTAATAATTGGTCCAAAAGTCAAAAGTTCAAATAAAGAATCATGATTATTTGCAGTTGAGAAAGAGCCAACTGAATTTTTCTGAAGCACAATTTGATTGCTCACTTCAGAAAAAGTAATATTAAATGGTACTAGTATTCTGCTTAGCACACTAGATAAAGTTTCTTGATTTGCCTCTACACTCACTTTTTGAGAAAGTTGAGGAAGTCTAGAATTATAAGAAAATTTTACATGAGCAGACTTTTCAATTTTAGATAAGGCATTGTCTAAAGTTAGATTTTCGACTGTAATTGTAACTTTAGTATCTAATTTTTTCTGCCCATTTACATTATTTGCCATCGTAACACTTGAAAATATAAGTGCTAACACAAACTGAAACAGCGTTATTTTCATGATTTGGTGAAGTAATCGTTGCTTGACAACAGGTTTTTTCATAATTTTGGTTTGTTTTGATTAATACTATTCGAGTGTATTTTAAGAAACATCATAAATTACTCTTTACAGAGAGTGATTTACTTAATTTAAAGTGTCGACAATGTTACAGCATTTCGGCACTTTTTTTATGTATTTATTTTTTACATAGGCAGTTAAAGATTTTTTTTTAGTTTCGACAATCAGTTTATTTTGGTTTTTTCATCTATATTATTAATTGGATTTCAACCTTCTAGTTACAGCCAGAAGTAGTAATCACAATTTGGTTTCCATTCATTTCGTAATTAGTATCATTGCCAATACTTTTACAAATAATTTTTAACTTTTCAGCTAACGGCTGATCACTTAACGAGGTTGTTAAACGGCAGTCTTTTAATTTATCTTGAGGAAAATCAATATCTACTAAATACGCCTGTTCAATTGTTTCTAAAATTTGAGCTACTGGAATATCAGTAAACTCAAAACTCAACTGTTCAATATTTGTAGCACTATTAACTAAAACTGGATCGGCAGTAATATTTGTAATCTTATTGAAAACAAAGTCTTTACGAGCAAAACGAACGGCTTGATTAGGAAGTAAAACAATTTCTTGATTTTCAGGAGCATGAACTAAATCATTTGATTTTACCCTTACTTTACCGGTGCGAACTAGAACTTCAACGTTTTGCTGATCTGGATAAGCCTTGATTCTAAAACTTGTACCGACAACTCGAGTCACAAGTTCGTTAGCATAAACAAAAAAAGGCTTTTTAGGATTTTTACTAATTTCAAAGAAACCTTCGCCGGATAAATACACCTTTCTTTCGTTTCCGGTAAAGATTTTAGGGTAACTTAATTTACTATTTGGCTGTAGCAATACCGAACTTCCATCTGATAGAGTAATGGTTTGAGATTTTTCGGTATTATTAGTTTGTTCTACTAGACCTTCGCTATTCTCTTCTACTAATTCTTTATAAGTGATTTCATTATCATTTGACAAAACATCACCTTTAAAGAACCAAACAGAAAATATACCTGCTAAAATTGCTGCTGCGACACCGCTAAACCAGTATCGCTGAATTTTAAGTTTTCTAGTTTTTAGAGTATTTCGAGAAAGTTCTTCTCTTTGTTCAATTTTAAACCAAGTTTTCTGTAAAGATTCATGGACCTGATGTGAAGATAATTTAGAATCTGGAACTTTCATTGCCAGCAGCAAAAGCCTTGCATCTTCAACAAGTTTGGCTCTTTGGAGATTTTCTAAAGTCCATTCTTCCCAGCCTTGTTCATCAACTTTAGATAAAATCCATAATTGAAAAGATTCATCACCTAAGAAGTCTTCTATTTCGGTATAATTGTTACGTTTTTGCATCTTACTATTAAGGTTACAAAAACATAGAGGACACTTTTTTTATTATATACTCACCTATTTAAGATTTTTTTTTGATTTTCTGTTAAAAAATTAAAAAAGCACTGAGGATATAAGGACTAGAAGCGGAATACTTCCTTTCCATTCTTTACGAAGACTTAATAACCCGCGATGCAGTAAGTTATTTGCAGATTGATAATTAACATCCAGTAGATCTGCGATTTGATCGACACTCAATCCTTGATGATAACGGAGGTATAAGGCTTCTTTTTGGCGGCCGGGTAAATCGTTAAGCAATTTATTTAAATGCAAAACACGTTCGGCAGTAACTTCATCTTCTACTAAATCATTTTCTATAGAAAAATCAAAAAGGAATTCTAAGACATCTGTAGTAGTTGTTTTTCTAAAAACATGATCTCTTTCGTGCAAACGCGCAATTCTCTTTCTAACACTAGAAAGCAGATAAGCTTTTACTATTACATTATCTTGCAATGAATTACGATAAAGCCAGATATCAGCAAAAACATCTTGAATACAATCTTGTACTTTTTCTTCAAATGGACAAAGAGAATTTCCATAACCAATTAAATCTCTATAATATTTTTCAAAAAGTAAAGAGAATGATCTTTCATCACCATTTTTTAAATTATTCCAAAGAATAAAATCATCTAATGCTTTGTTTTTTAAAATGTGGCTCATATTGCATAAAACTTTTGAGGCGTAAAAATCAAAATCATTTAAGAAGAGCAATTTTTTCTTAAAATAAAACGAATTAATTACAAGGATTAAAGTTTTTAAAATTTCAATTCTTTAAATAAAGATTTCCTAGAACAAACGCCCTTAGTTAACATAAATTAAACAAGAGTTTTACATTGAAATCATAATTTAATTCATACAAAAAGAATCAAATTTTAACATTATTTTTTGTTTTTGTGTGATAAATATAGAAAAGCAAATAATTAAAACCCAATAATTATCTAAAAAAAGAAGCTTTTTCTAAATTTATCAGTATTTGCGGTATTTTTTTTACTTAATCTTAAATTTACAGTAATTTAAATTTTAATTAACCAAAACACACGCTGGAGTTTTTGGCTGAGTACCTGTTTGAAGCAATTTAAATTACTCTTACAAAAATGAGCTATTAAAATTGAAAATTAGCCAAAAATTTAAAACTCACTTTTTGTTTGATTCCATAAAAAAAGCCTTACTACTTTTAGTAAGGCTTTTGAGCAATTTATTCTATTCTAAAAATCTTAGAATGCTACATTCCATCTTGGTAATTTAGCATTTTCGTCTAAGAAATTTTGCAAAACTTGACCTTCAACAGCAGTTGGAATTGCTTTTGCATCAGCATTAAAAGTTTCAAACCAAACAACTTCAAGAGCTTCAATGCTTTCTAATTTCATTTGAGCAGGCCAAGAATATTTTCTTCCTGTTTTTGCAAATTGATGACCGTTTACGATTTTATCGTATAGTCCACCATTTTTACTTTTTAAAGTTCCATCATTCTGAACAGTTCCTGTTGAACCAACCATAATTAGTTCTTTTGCATCTCCTTCAACAGCATACACAACAAAAACTCCAGCACTTCCTTCAGGAGCGTTACAAACTTGTTCTAAGCTATCTTCAATTGTAAAAGTAAAACTATCAGTTACTTTAAATTTTTCTAATTCTTTATACATATTTCTTTTTTAAGCTTCTAAGATACTGAGGTTCTAAGATGCTAAGTTATTTCTATTTATACCTCAGTATTTTAAAATGTAAAAAAGTCTCAACAAAATATTGAGACTTTTTGGAATTTATTATTTTATCCCGTCCCGAAGTTTCAGGATCGAGATTGGATATTATCCAAGTACTTCTTTTACTTTTTTACCAATTTCAGCTGGTGAATCAACAACGTGAATTCCGTTGTCTCTCATGATTTGTTTTTTAGCAGCAGCAGTATCATCAGAACCACCAACAATAGCACCTGCGTGCCCCATTGTTCTACCAGCAGGAGCAGTTTCTCCAGCGATAAATCCAATAACTGGTTTACGGTTACCATCAGCTTTTACCCATCTAGCAGCATCAGCTTCTAATTGACCTCCAATTTCACCAATCATAATAATTGCTTCAGTTTCTGGATCGTTCATTAATAATTCTACAGCTTCTTTAGTAGTAGTTCCAATAATTGGATCTCCACCAATACCAATTGCTGTAGTGATTCCTAAACCTTGTTTTACAACTTGGTCAGCAGCTTCATAAGTTAAAGTTCCAGATTTAGAAACAATACCAACAGTTCCTTTTTTGAAAACGAAACCTGGCATAATACCAACTTTAGCTTCACCTGGAGTAATTACACCTGGGCAGTTTGGACCAATTAATCTTGAATTTCTTTCTTTAACATAATTATTTGCTTTAATCATATCTGCTACAGGAATTCCTTCTGTAATAGCAATAATTACTTTAATTCCAGCATCAGCAGCTTCCATAATTGCATCAGCAGCAAAAGCTGGCGGAACAAAAATGATAGAAGTATCAGCACCAGCTTGATCAACAGCGTCTTTTACTGTATTAAAAACTGGACGGTCTAAATGGCTGGTACCACCTTTTCCTGGAGTAACACCTCCAACAACATTAGTACCATACTCAATCATTTGAGAAGCGTGGAAAGTTCCTTCGCTTCCTGTAAATCCCTGAACAATTATTTTGGAATCTTTATTAACTAAAACACTCATGATATATATTTTATGTAGTTTTTAAATTTGTGTTGCAAAAATAAGGTTTTGTAATGTATTTTGCCTCTTTTATTGTCAAAAAAATATTAAGAAAATTGACTCATTTGATAACCTCTATAAAGTTTGTCATCTTTAATCTGCCAAATTGTAGAAAAATGTGCTAAAAGCATTTCTTCTCTCGGATTCTCTATAGTTTTCACAAAATGAGAATAACGTACTGATACTAAATCATCTTCACTAATGATATGACTAATTCTAACTTTAGATCGCACATAGGCACGACTAAGCTCATTGGCCATTTCTAGTATCGAATTATAATCCATCTCAATGAAACCTTTACTGCTGTTCCATTCAAGAATAACATCAGGATGCAGATATGTTTTTAAAATTTCGCTATCAATTAAGGCATCTGACTTATAAAATTTCTGAACAAATTCTTTAATAGACATATTACTTCAATTTACTTAAAATTTCAGGAATCTTCTTGATATTGGCTAATTGTTTCAATTTTTCTCTAGATTCTTCAATTGGAGTACCAAAGTATGATTTTCCGCCTTCAACTGATTTAGTTACACCAGTCTGACCCATTACTACAGCTTTTGTACCAATTGTAATACCGCTAGTGGTTCCTACTTGCCCCCACATTGTTACTTCATCTTCAATAATAACACAACCTGCAATACCGGTTTGTGAGGCAATTAAACATTTTTTTCCGATAACAGTATCATGTCCAACATGCACTTGATTATCTAGTTTTGTTCCAGCTCCAATTGTTGTATCCCCTGTAACGCCTTTATCAATTGTACAAAGCGCACCAATACCAACATTATCTTCAATAACTACTCTTCCGCCAGAAACTAATTGATCAAAACCTTCTGGACGTTTTTTGTAATAAAAAGCATCAGCACCTAAAATAGTTCCTGCGTGAATAATCACGTTGTCACCAATAATGGTGTGATCGTAAATAGAAACATTAGAATGAATTAGGCAGTTTTTTCCAATTTTAACATGGTTTCCAACAAAGCTATTTGGTTGAATTATTGTCCCCTCTCCTATTTCTGCAGATGGTGCAATTGCCACATTTGCAAATTGAAAAGGCTTAAAATGTTTCGTTAAAATATTAAAATCTCTAAACGGATCATCAGAAATTAAAAGTGCTTTACCTTCTGGGCATTCTACTTCTTTGTTTATCAAAACAATTGTAGCTGCTGACTGCAAAGCTTTATCGTAATATTTTGGATGGTCAACAAAAACTATATCACCAGGTTCTACAACATGTATTTCGTTCATGCCTAAAACTTGAAAGTCTTTGTCACCAATAAATTTGCAGTTAAGCAAATTTGCAATTTCTTGTAAAGAATGACTCTTTGGAAATTTCATATATTATAATTAGAAAATTTGTCAATTAGAAAATGAGTCAATTAGAATATGAATATACAAAAATTATGTCGATTCATAAATTATCTAATTGACTCATTGTCAAATTTATCTTAATTAAAAAACTACTCTTTTACACGCTCCATGTATGAACCTGAAGCTGTATCGATTTTAATTTTGTCACCTTCATTGATAAATAAAGGAACGTTGATGTTTGCACCTGTTTCTACAGTTGCAGATTTAGTTGCGTTTGTAGCCGTATTACCTTTTACACCTGGCTCAGCATAAGTAACTTCAAGAATTACAGATGTTGGCATATCAACAGACAAAGGTAAATCAGTTTCAGTATTAATCTGAACCATTACATTTGTTCCTTCTTTTAATAATCCAGGAGCATCTAAAATATTTTTGTTTAATGAAATCTGCTCAAAAGTTTCAGCATTCATAAAGTGAAATTCATCTCCTTCAGCATATAAAAATTGAAATGTATGTGTTTCTACACGAACATCTTCGATTTTATGACCTGCAGAAAATGTATTATCTAATACTTTTCCTGTTGTTAAACTTTTAAGTTTTGTTCTTACGAAAGCTGGACCTTTTCCAGGTTTTACGTGAAGAAATTCAATAATTTTATAGATATCGTGATTAAATTTAATACACAATCCGTTTCTAATATCTGATGTAGATGCCATTTGTTTTTATTTTATTTATTTTTTGTTGAATCGTTAAACCGTTTAACTGTTTTTTCGATTAAACGATTAAACGATTAAACAAATAAACAATTAAACTTTTTATTTTAATAGTTACCTGAATAACCCTTCATAATTCCTCGAGACGAATTTCTGATAAAATCAAGAATTTCATCTCTTTCAGGAGTCGCTTCCATTTCAGCTTCAATAATACTCAAAGCTTGCGTTGTATTGTAATTCTTTTGATATAAAATTCTATAGATTTCCTGAATTTCTCTAATTTTTTCAGTAGTAAAACCTCTTCTTCTTAAACCAACCGAGTTAATTCCAACATATGACAAAGGCTCTTTTGCTGCTTTTGTAAAAGGCGGAACGTCTTTTCTAACCAATGATCCTCCAGAAATCATTGCGTGATCTCCAATATGAATAAATTGATGAATCGCTGCAAGACCTCCAATAACAGCATGATTACCAACAACTACGTGACCAGCCAAAGCAACACCATTAACAATAATAGCATTGTTTCCAATTTCGCAGTCGTGAGCAATATGCGCATAAGCCATTACTAAACAATTGTTTCCAAGTACTGTTTGACCAGATGCAATTGTTCCTCTATTTATAGTTACACATTCTCTAATAGTACAATTATCTCCGATAATTGCAAGAGAATCTTCTCCTCCAAATTTTAAATCTTGTGGCACTGCAGAAATTACAGCTCCTGGAAAAATATTGCAATTTTTACCAATTCGAGCGCCTTCCATAATGGTCACATTTGAACCAATCCAAGTACCATCACCAATAACAACATTATTGTGAATTGTTGTAAATGGCTCTATTACAACGTTTTTAGCGATTTTCGCGCCAGGATGAACATATGCTAATGGTTGATTCATCTTTATGTTTTATATTTTTAATTAAAATATTCTAATTTCAGGCAACAAACCTAAACAATAAATTTGATAATTTATTATTGTTTTCTTGCTATTTGTGCCATTAATTCTGCCTCAGTTACTAATTTACCATTTGCATAAGCGTTTGCCTGCATATGACAAATCCCTCTTCTGATTGGAGAAATCAATTCACATTTAAAAATTAAGGTATCTCCCGGCAAAACTTTGTGCTTAAATTTAACGTTATCAATTTTCATGAAATAAGTTAAATAATTCTCAGGATCCGGAACGGTGCTTAATACCAAAATACCACCTGTTTGTGCCATTGCTTCAACAATTAAAACTCCTGGCATTACTGGAGCTTCTGGAAAATGCCCTACGAAGAAATTTTCGTTCATAGTAACATTTTTCAATCCAACCACATGACGATCAGACATTTCTATAATTCTGTCAATTAATAAAAATGGAGGTCTGTGAGGAAGCATTGACATGATTTTATGAATATCCATCAATGGTTCTTGATGTAAATCATAAGTTGGAACATGATTTCTCTGTTCTATTTTGATAATTTTAGCCAGCTTTTTAGCAAACTGAGTGTTTACAAAGTGACCTGGTTTATTAGCAATAATTTTTCCTTGAATACGCACGCCAATAAGAGATAAATCTCCAATAACATCAAGCAGTTTGTGTCTTGCTGCCTCATTTGGGTAATGTAAAGTAAGGTTATCTAAAACTCCATTTGGTTTTACTGAAATTTCATCTTTACCAAATGCTTTCTTTAAATTCTCCATCGTAGACTCAGAAATTTCTTTATCTACATAAACAATTGCGTTATTTAAATCACCACCTTTAATTAAACCGTTTTCTAACAATGATTCTAATTCATGTAAAAAACTAAAAGTTCTAGAACTTGCAATTTCTTGTTTAAAATCTGATAAACTTTTAAGTGTAGCATTTTGAGTTCCTAAAACTTTTGTACCAAAATCTACCATTGTAGTTACTTGATACTCATCGCTAGGCATAACAAGAATTTCGCTTCCTGTTGCTTCATCTGTAAATGAGATAACTTCTTTTACAACATAAACATTACGACTTGCATCTTGTTCTTCAATTCCTGCTTTTTCTATTGCTTCAACAAAATATTTTGATGAACCATCCATAATTGGAAGTTCAGAGGCATTCAATTCAATAATAATATTATCCAAATCGCATCCAACAACTGCCGCTAAAACGTGCTCTGGTGTTTGAATTTTTACTCCAAGTTTTTCAAGATTTGTACCTCTTTGAGTATTAACAACATAATTAGCATCAGCCTCAATAACTGGTTGACCTTGCAAATCTACTCTTACAAAAGTGAAACCATTATTAACGGGAGCAGGTTTAAAAGTCATTGTAACTTCTTTTCCAGTATGTAATCCAACTCCTGTTAGCGAAATTTCATTCTTGATGGTCTTCTGTTTAACCATTATTTCCATTTTTTGGGTTTATTATTTGTTTCTTTAATTCTTCAACTTCGGACACAATTTTAGGCAGATTCTTAAAATGAACATACGATTTATTAAAATCTGTGTATCCAAGAGATGGTGTTCCTTGCAGAGTTTCATCATCTTTAATGTTCCTTGCAACTCCAGACTGCGCCTGAAGTCTCACATTATTACCTATAATTAAGTGGCCAGCAATACCAACTTGCCCGCCAATCATACAGCCTTCTCCAATCTTTGTAGAACCTGCAACACCACTTTGAGCAGCAATTACAGTATTTTTACCTATTTCAACATTATGGGCGATCTGGATCTGATTGTCTAGTTTAACTCCTTGTCTAATTATTGTAGAACCAAGAGTTGCTCTATCTATTGTAGTGTTGGCACCAATATCAACATTATCTTCGATAATAACGTTTCCTATCTGAGGTACTTTACTATAAATACCTTCTTCATTTGGTACAAAACCAAAACCATCTGCACCAATAATAGTTCCAGAATGAATGGTACAATTATTACCAATTACTGTTTCTGAGTAAATTTTTGCTCCAGCGAAAATGAATACATTGTCACCAATAACAACGTTATCACCAATAAAACTGTTCGGATAAATTTTTACATTATTACCTAAAACCACATTCTGTCCTACATAGCTAAAGCTTCCTAAATATAAGTTTTCACCATATTTAGTTCCTTCAGACATAAAGGACTGAGGTTCGATACCTGTTTTATTTAATTTTACTTGATTATAGAAATGCAAAAGCTTAGAAAACGCCGCATAAGCATCTTCTACCTTTATTAGTGTAGTCGTAATTTCCTGCTCCGGAACAAAAGTGTCGTTAACAATTGTAACTGTCGCTTTTGTTGTATATATATAGTTGATATACTTTGGATTAGCCAAAAAAGTAAGCGATCCTTCTTCGCCTTCTTCGATTTTAGAAAGTTTAGAAACTTCTGCATTGGGATTCCCAACAACTTCTCCTTCTAAAATTCCTGCTATTTGTTCTGCTGTAAATTTCATCGCGACAAAAATATAAAAAATAGATTTTAAATGTTAATTTTAGATAAGTTGTTTTGGGAAACAGATATAATATTTTGTTACCAATTTAGATAACGATTTCAAATTCAGCTGATCAGAAGCTTCAACAACATCTTCAATTGTTTTATCTTTTTTCAAAATTCTAATAGGTTCGGCTTCTTTACTGTAGGCTTGGTTTTTAATTTTTCCTCTAAAAATAAAATATCCAGCTTCTAATTGTGTAATATGGTGCAAGTTGGCAAATTGTTCTTTCAAAGATTGGGATTCTTCCATTGAAATTTTTTCTGCACTTAACTTTATTTTCAATAAATCTCTATTAATGATCATCTTGCTTAATGTACTTAACACAAAATCATCTTGTCTCTGCCAAGCTTTCAACGCACTAATGATATCAAAATCATCAAGCTGCGAAAACAAATCTAACTTTTCTGCATCAAAATCATCCAAAGTAACCTTATTATGCATGAAATACGAAAGCGGTTCACTGCAAGGTAGGTTAATTCCTTTCAATGTCAACTCTTTAGCTCTCTTTAATGTTTTCATTAAAATTAATTCGGCAACCAAACTGGTTTTATGCAGATAAGCCTGCCAATACATTAATCTTCTAGAAAGCAAGAATTTTTCTACCGAATAAATTCCTTTTTCTTCAATAACCAAAACATCATTTTCAACATTCATCATCTGAATCAATCGTTCAGAATTTACATTTCCTTCTGCAACTCCAGTATAAAAACTGTCACGTTTTAGATAATCCATTCGATCCATATCCAGCTGACTTGAAATCAATTGCAGCATGAATTTTCTATGATATTCTCCTTTAAAAACCTGAATTGCCAAACTCAATCTCCCACCAAACTCTTCATTCAACTGATTCATAAACAATAATGAAATCGCTTCATGATGAACATCTTCAACAATACTTCTTTCCATTGCATGAGAAAATGGCCCATGTCCGATATCATGAAGTAAAATAGCAATTAATAAGGCATTTTCTTCTTCTGCAGATATCACAACATCTTTAAAACGAAGTGTATCAATTGCCTTCTGCATTAAATGCATGCATCCTAACGCATGATGAAAACGCGTATGATTTGCTCCCGGATACACCAAATATGACAATCCCATTTGAGAGATACGACGAAGACGCTGAAAATAGGGACGTTGGATTAAATCATAAATCAGCTCGATTGGAATCGTAATAAAGCCATAGATAGGATCGTTGAATATTTTTAATTTGTTGATCTGAGTCACAATCGGGTTATTTTTTTGGTCAACAAATATAAGTAAATAAGAATAAAGAGTTTGGAGTTTTTTATTTAAAAATCAATATTAAAATTATAATGATTGTCAGACAACTATATTTAAAAATGTAAAAAATCAACATACAATCGTTGTTTATCTTTGATAATTTTATACTATTTTTAATACTTTTTAAGTTCTATAACTTTAAATTGCAGTAAAAATAAATTTGTTTTATGGATAAGATCAAAATACTTTGGGTCGATGATGAAATCGATCTTTTAAAGCCCCATATATTATTTCTAGAAAAAAAGAATTACGAAGTTACAACTTGTAATAACGGACTTGATGCTATTGCATTGTTTGAAGAAGATAATTTCGATATTGTTTTTTTGGATGAAAATATGCCTGGAATGAGCGGTTTAGAAACGCTTTCTGAAATGAAAGAAAAAAAATCAGCCATACCAATGATTATGATTACAAAGAGCGAAGAAGAGTACATTATGGAAGAAGCCATAGGTTCTAAAATCGCCGACTACTTGATAAAACCTGTAAATCCGAATCAGATTTTATTGAGTTTGAAAAAGAATTTGGATCATTCAAGACTGATATCTGAAAAGACAACTTTGGATTATCAAAAGGAATTCAGAAAAATTGCAATGGAATTGGCAATGGTGAATTCGTATGAAGACTGGGTTGAATTGTATAAAAAATTACTTTTCTGGGAATTAGAGCTTGAAAACATTAATGATCAGGCGATGATCGAAATTTTAGAATCTCAAAAAGTTGAAGCCAATTCACAATTCGGAAAATATATTGAACGAAATTACGAAGATTGGTTTGCTCCAAAAGCAGACAAACCTATTCAATCTCATACTTTATTTAAAGAATTAGTTGTTCCAGAATTAAAAAAGAAAGACAAACCTGTTTTATTTGTTGTAATCGACAACCTTCGTTACGACCAATGGAAATCTTTTGAAACTGTAATTGCAAATTATTACAAATTAGAAAAAGAGGTTCCTTATTTTTCTATTCTTCCAACAGCAACTCAATATGCTAGAAATGCTATTTTCTCTGGTTTAATGCCTTTGGATATGGAAAAACAATTTCCTGAATATTGGAAAAACGACGTTGAAGATGGAGGGAAAAATCTTTACGAAGCTGAATTTTTATCGGCTCAATTGAAAAGATTAGGCTTAAATATTAAGGAAGATTATTTCAAAATTACCAATTATGCCGGCGGTAAAAAGCTTGCAGAG
The DNA here is from genome assembly GCF_030818825.1 of Flavobacterium sp. SORGH_AS_0622. NCBI lineage: Bacteria > Pseudomonadati > Bacteroidota > Flavobacteriia > Flavobacteriales > Flavobacteriaceae > Flavobacterium > Flavobacterium sp. SORGH_AS_0622. The sequence goes on along the minus strand of NZ_JAUTAX010000001.1, from coordinate 2,382,610 downwards.
AACTTTAAAGCTTTAAAAGGCAATGACTTAGTTACTGTTGTTTACAATTTCGTAGATATGCTTTCGCACGCTAAGACAGAAATGGAAGTAGTAAAAGAATTAGCTTCAGATGATAAGGCATACCGCTCATTAACACTAAGTTGGTTTAAAAACTCTCCTTTATTAGAAATCATCCAGCAGGCACAGGTTTTAGGATTCAAATTAATCTTAACCACAGATCACGGAACAATTAATGTAAAAAATCCGTCGAAAGTTGTGGGAGATAAAAATACAAGCCTAAATTTGCGTTACAAAACTGGTCGTAGTTTAACCTACGAACAAAAAGACGTGTATGTAGTAAAAGAACCTAAAACAATTGGTTTACCAGCTATAAACATGAGCAGTTCGTTTATTTTTGCCAAAAATGATTTCTTTCTGGCTTATGTAAACAACTACAATCATTATGTGAGTTATTACAAAAATACATATCAGCATGGCGGAATTTCGTTAGAAGAAATGATTATTCCGTTTTTGGTATTTAACCCGAAATAAAAAAGTTTTCAGTCGCAGTCTCAGTTTTCAGTTTCTAATTGAGACTTAAAACTGCGACTGAGACTAAATAAATAGACATAACAATGAATATCGTTTTTTCATTAGATCAAATTCAAGAAGTTGCAGAGCAGATTTTAGCATCAAATCCTAAAAAAATTATTCTTTTTAATGGAGAAATGGGGGTTGGAAAAACCACTCTAATAAAGCAATTATGCAAAAGTTTAGGTGTTCAGGACGCTACCAGCAGCCCAACATTTTCTTTGGTTAACGAATATAATGCAGCAAATAATCAAATTGTTTATCATTTTGATTTTTACAGATTAAATAAAGAAACTGAAGCGCTGGATATGGGCGTCGATGATTATTTGTACTCTGGAAACTGGTGTTTTATTGAATGGTCTGAAAAAATTGAAAATCTTCTTCCAGAGGAAACTTCAACTATTAATATTGAATTACTTGCAGACGGAAAAAGAGAACTAAAATTAGTATAAAAACTTTACAAATCTTCACGACAAAGAGTAAAAAACTTAAGAGAAAATTTCTTAACATTCACACCTTATAGTATTAGCAGAATTTTTGCACTAATTTTAAATCTTTTTACGTAATTTGTACTCTTAATTTTTTGCACCACCCATGTCAATCACGTTAACTCCATTTACAAAACAACAATTAATACCACAAGAAGAAAAACTTGAGGTTGGTCGTTTTAAAAGAGAACTTTTTATAGGAATCCCCAAAGAAACAAGCTATCAGGAACGTCGTATATGCCTTACTCCCGATGCTGTAAATTCCTTAACTTATGCGGGTCACCGTGTCATGATTGAATCTGGAGCTGGGGAAAGTTCGAGTTATACCGATAAAGAATATGCCGATGCAGGTGCAGAAATAACAAAAGATACCAAAAGAGTTTTTGGCTGTCCGTTTTTACTAAAAGTAGAACCGCCAACTTTGGCCGAAATACAAATGATAAATCCAGAAACGGTAATCATTTCAGCTATTCAGCTCAAAACCAAAAAGAAAGAATACTTCGAAGCTTTAGCTCAAAAGAAAATCACAGCCTTAGCTTTTGAATATATTAAAGATGAGGACGGCTCGTATCCTGCAGTAAAATCTTTAAGCGAAATTGCAGGAACAGCCTCAATTCTTATTGCTGCAGAATTAATGATTACGGATGAATTTGGAAAAGGCCTTTTATTTGGAAATATTACAGGCGTCCCTCCTACTGAAGTTGTTATTTTGGGTGCTGGAACTGTTGGTGAATTTGCTGCAAAAACAGCAATTGGATTAGGAGCAAATGTAAAAGTTTTCGATAATTCCATTACCAAATTACGCCGCTTGCAAAATAATTTGAATCAGCGAATTTTTACTTCAACTATTCAACAAAAAGGTTTACTAAAAGCTTTAAGACGTTGTGATGTCGCTATTGGCGCCATGCGCGGAAAAGAACGCTGTCCAATTGTAGTTACAGAAACTATGGTAGAACACATGAAAAAAGGTGCTGTAATTGTTGATGTAAGCATTGACACTGGAGGCTGCTTCGAAACATCAGAAGTTACTACCCACGAAAAACCAACCTTTATTAAGAGCAATGTTTTACACTATTGTGTACCAAATATACCTTCTAGATATTCCAAAACCGCCTCATTATCAATTAGTAACATTTTAACACCTTATCTACATCAGATAGCCGAAGATGGTGGAATAGAAAGTGCTATTAGATGCAACAAAGGTCTTAAAAATGGTATTTATCTTTATCACGGAATCCTAACAAACAAAGCTATTGGCGACTGGTTTGATTTGCCAGATAACGATATCAATTTACTTGTATTTTAAGGGAACTTTAATGTACCTTTGCAAAAATTTTATTTCATGAAGTTCGTACACCGTTTTGCATATTATCTAATCGGCCTAATTATGGGCTGTTTTTTTGTAGCTCTTGTTTTTAGTGGAAAAGATACTCGCTGCAACTATTTTCCAAATGCCCGAGTTCTTAATAATCTTCGAACAAAACCTTTTCAATATTCAGATAAAGCAATTCAGACTTTAAATGAAAAATGGGTTGACACTGCAGACATTAAAAATACATTGACTTACGGAGATGTTGATTTTGACCAAAGTAATGTTCCTTTCAATAAAGGAAAACTTTATATCATTGAAGGAAAGACAGTTAAAAATCAGGAAATTATTCTAAAAGTTACCAACTACGAAAACAAAGCTGTTTTAGAAGAAATTATCAAAAAATAATATTAAGAACTGATTTGTCATTTCGACTGAAAGGAGAAATCACACAAGAAACTCTACAAAGATTAAAGATATTCCTATGTAGAATTAATAATGTGATTTCTCCTTTCAGTCGAAATGACAATATTTTAAATTAGTGATAATTAGTGGAATCAGTGTTTAACTACCACTCGATTTCTTTCAATCCTTTCGATTTCAAGAAATCATTTGTCTGGCTAAAATGTTTATTTCCAAACCAAAATCCTCTATTTGCACTTAAAGGTGAAGGATGTCCTGATTTTAAGATATGATGTTTGGAAGCGTCAATTAACGCAGCTTTCTTTTGAGCAAAACCGCCCCAAAGCAGGAATACTACATTTTCTTTTTCCTTAGAAATCTGTTTGATTACAGCATCCGTAAATTTTTCCCATCCTTTTCCCTGATGACTTCCTGCTTCAGATCGTCTCACTGTTAACGTGGCATTTAAAAGAAAAACACCTTGATCTGCCCAGCGCTCCAAATTCCCAGTTTTTGGTAAAGGTTTATTTAAATCACTTTCGATTTCTCTAAAAATATTATATAAAGATGGTGGAAACGGAATTCCATCGTTTACAGAAAAACACAAACCATTTGCCTGGTTTGGACCATGATAAGGATCCTGACCAATTATAACAACTTTTACTTCATCAAAATGACAATGGTCAAAAGCTGAAAAAATCTGACTCCCTTTTGGATAACAAACTTTCGTAGTATATTCTGATTTTACGAATTCAATTAATTCTTTGAAATATGGTTTTTCGAATTCTTCATTCAAAACTGGTTTCCAAGAAGAATGCATTTTTACGTCCATAATTTTTTTTTATGCGAATTTCAGAAATAATTACTTAAAATCATATTTACTAAAAAGAAAAATGTAAAAAATCGAAAACCAAAAGTTAGAAACGACAGCAAATAAAAAAACTCATAATTCATAATTCATTATTGTTTTCGTACTTTTGCTTTTACTTTCATAAAGAGATTAAATGATCAGTATTACCGAAAAAACATTACAAGACTTACAATTTCCAACAGTACTCGAAACCATTTCAGATGGATGCAACACCGATATTGGAAAGGAAAAGGCTTTACAAATAAAACCATTTAGAGATAAAGAAGAATTGATGCAGTCCTTGATGCAGACATCAGAATATGTATCTTCTTTTCAAAATAATAACGCGATTCCTAATCACGGATTCGATGCTATAACTCATGAAATTAAGTTTTTAGCAATTGAAGATAGTTTCTTGGAAGTTGGCAGTTTTAGAAAAATTGCCAATCTTTCTGCAACTACAAATGTCTTATTGAGTTTCCTTAAGAAATTTGATGACTATTATCCAAATCTTAACGCAAGAGCTTCTCGGGTAGAATTGACAAAAGACATTATTACGGCAATTGATGCAATTGTCGATAAATATGGAGAAATTAAAGATAATGCTTCGCCGGCTTTATTGAGCATTCGCCAAAATATGAATTTGGTACGCGGAAAAGTAAACCAAAGTTTTGGTGTGGCACTTACACAATATAACGGTTTAGGATATTTGGATGATATTAAGGAAAGCTTTGTACAAAACCGCAGGGTTTTGGCAGTGTTAGCAATGTATCGTCGTAAAGTAAAAGGTTCTATTTTAGGAAGTTCCAAAACGGGAAGCATTGCTTATATCGAACCAGAAGCTACTCTAAAATATTCAAGAGAGCTAGCAAATTTAGAATATGAGGAGAAGGAAGAAATTACGAGAATTTTAAAAAATCTATCAAACGTAATTCGTCCTTACTTACCTTTATTAATTGAATATCAGGACTTTTTAAGTGATATTGATGTTGTTGCTGGAAAAGCAAAATACGCCAATCGCATCAACGGAATCTTGCCCGCAATTACAGAAGAAAGAAGATTATTTTTTAGAGAAGCCTATCATCCGATTTTGTATTTGAATAACAAACAAAAAAAAGAAGTTACGCATCCGCAGACCATTGAGCTAAAACAAGAAAATAGAATTATTGTAATTTCTGGACCAAATGCTGGAGGGAAAACTATTTCCTTGAAAACTGTTGGTTTATTACAATTGATGCTGCAATCTGGCATTTTAATTCCAGTTCACGAAAGAAGCGAAACTTTCTTATTTGATAGAATTTTAACCGACATTGGAGATAATCAATCTATTGAAAATCATTTAAGTACTTATAGCTACAGATTAAAAAACATGAATTATTTCTTGAAGAAATGCAACAAGAAAACCATGTTTTTAATTGACGAATTTGGTACAGGTTCTGATCCTGAATTGGGAGGTGCTTTGGCTGAAATTTTCTTGGAAGAATTTTATCATCGAGAAGCATTTGGAATTATAACAACGCACTATTCCAATTTAAAAATTTTGGCAAACGAATTACCATATGCCACAAATGCCAATATGATGTTCGATGAAAAGTCTCTTGAACCAATGTACAAATTAGCTTTGGGTCAAGCAGGAAGTTCGTTTACATTTGAAGTTGCCCAAAAAAATGGAATTCCGTTTGGATTGATTAATCGTGCGAAAAAGAAAATCGAAGTTGGAAAAGTTCGTTTTGATAAAACCATTGCGACTCTTCAAAAAGAAAGGTCAAAGCTTGAAAAAACTTCTTTGAATTTAAAAGAAGAAGAAACTCGTGCACGTGAAGAAAGTAAAAAGATGGAAAACATCAATACTAGAATCCAGCAAAAATTGGAAAGCTATCAAGAATTATATGACAGCAACCAAAAGATCATTTACATTGGACAAAAAATTGATGACATTGCTGAAAAATATTTCAACAACAAAAATAAAAAAGAACTAATAGGTGAATTTTTAAAAATAGTTGAAATTGAAAATTCAAAACGAAAAAAAGCAACTCCAAAAGAAACCAAAGCAAAAGTTGAAAAACAAAAAGAAATTATTGCTGAAGTTCAGGTAAAAGTTGAGGAAATTCGAAAAGAGAAAAAAGAGAAAAAATTAAAACCTGTTATAGAAAAACCAAGACCAATTTTAAAAGTGGGTGACCGAGTAAGAATGATGGACGGAAGATCTGTTGGAAGTATTGATTCAATAGAAAAAAATAAAGCAACAGTAAATTATGGAATTTTTACATCGAAAGTAAGCTTAGACGAATTGGAGTTAGTTGAGGCTGTTAAAAAATAATTTTCAGTCTCAGTGGCGGTTTTCAGTTTTTAAAATATGCTAAAAATTAGGTAAAATTAAAATAAAGCTATTTAACAAACGATCTTCCAAAATACAATAAAAGAGGTCGCTTTATTATTTAAATTAATTTAAAAGCAAATATTAAAGCCATTTAAAATAAGGAAAATTTATTAAAACTTAAAAGGCAATAATTAAAATATATAAATAGTACAAATATTACAAATATTCATTAGGTTTATCATTGCGAGGAACGAAGCAACCACACTTAAAAAGAGGTAGTCAATTTTTTTTCCGCTATAAATTAAATTAAGTAAAAAATGAAGCCTGGATTTGTATATATAATTACTAATAAATATCAAACTGTTGTTTACACTGGTGTTACCTCTAATCTTCCAAAAAGAATTCTGCAGCATAAAAATAAAAAATATCCAAAATCATTCTCAGCTCGTTATGATGTAAGTATTTTAGTTTATTATGAACAGTTTCAATGGATCGAAGATGCAATAACAAGAGAAAAACAAATAAAAGCTGGATCTCGAGAAGCAAAAAATAATTTGATTCGCTCATTGAATCCAACTTGGAAAGATTTATTCGAAGAAATTGAAAATATAATGATTGTGTAAAAGCGTATGAAAAAGTACAATGAGATTGCTTCGTTCCTCGCAAAGACTGCAAAGAATAAAAAAATAATCCTTTTTGACGGAGTTTGTAATCTCTGCAATTCTGCTGTACAATTTATTATAAAAAAAGACAAAAAAGATATTTTTAGATTTGTCGCATTGCAGTCAGAATTAGGTATTTCGATTTGCAAACATCTGGGAATTAGTTTTTCAAAAATGGACAGCATTATTTTATACGATCCAGGAACAGCTTATTTTTATAAATCTTCGGCAGCAATTGAAATAGGAAAAAACTTTGGTGGTTTTTGGAAATTAATTCCGATTTTTAGAATTGTTCCGATTTTTATAAGCGATTTCATTTACGACTACATTGCCAAAAACCGATACAATTGGTATGGCAAAAAAGAAAGCTGCATGATTCCTACACCGGAATTGAAATCGAAATTTCTTTAAGAAGAAATTCCAATAGAAAGTTCCAAATTCCAATTTTATACATAACGAGAATCCAATCTTTGTTGAGTTTCTCGCGAAGATTTCTCTCCCGAAGCCTCGGGATCGAAAATGACAAACTAGACACAGTGCAAAAAAATAAAAATCCCAAATTCACTATAATTGGAATTTGGGATTTTCTATTTGGAATTTATTAGAAAAATTATCTAATTAATTTTCTGTATTTCAAACGTTTTGGAGTTAAGTCACCGCCAAGACGTTTCTTTTTGTTTTCTTCATAATCAGAGAAACTTCCTTCGAAAAAGTAAACTTCAGAGTCTCCTTCGAAAGCTAAAATGTGTGTACAAATTCTATCTAAGAACCATCTGTCGTGAGAAATAATTACGGCACAACCTGCAAAATTCTCCAAACCTTCTTCAAGTGCACGAAGTGTATTCACATCAAGATCATTCGTAGGCTCATCCAGTAAAAGTACGTTTCCTTCTTCTTTCAATGTCATTGCCAAATGCAAACGGTTACGTTCTCCACCAGAAAGCATTGACACTTTTTTGTTTTGCTCGCCGCCACCAAAGTTGAAACGAGATAAGTAAGCTCTAGAATTAACTTGCTTTCCTCCCATCATAATCAATTCCTGACCATCTGCGAAATTCTCCCAGATCGATTTGTTCGGATCGATATTAGAGTGAGACTGATCTACATAAGCAATTTTTACAGTTTCACCAACTGAAAATTCTCCGCTGTCTGTAGCTTGCTCTCCCATAATCATTTTGAAAATGGTAGATTTACCAGCACCGTTTGGTCCGATAATTCCAACAATACCTGCTTGTGGCAACGTAAAGTTTAAATTATCATACAATAATTTATCACCAAAAGCTTTAGCAACATTTTTCGCTTCAATAACATTTGTCCCTAAACGCGGACCGTTCGGGATATAGATTTCTAGATTTTCATCTAGTTGTTTTTGATCTTCGTTTAATAATTTGTCGTAGTTCTGTAAACGAGCTTTTTGTTTGGTCTGACGACCTTTTGCTCCTTGGCGAACCCACTCCAACTCACGCTCTAAAGTTTTTCTACGTTTAGAAGCCACTTTTTCTTCCTGAGCCATACGGTTTGATTTTTGATCTAACCAAGAAGAATAATTTCCTTTCCATGGAATACCTTCTCCTCTATCCAACTCTAAAATCCATCCAGCAACGTTATCTAAGAAATAACGGTCGTGCGTTACAGCAATTACAGTTCCTGAATATTGTGCTAAATGCTGCTCTAACCAAAGAACTGACTCAGCATCAAGGTGGTTGGTAGGCTCATCTAATAGCAGTACATCCGGCTGCTGCAATAACAAACGGCATAAAGCTACACGACGACGCTCACCTCCTGAAAGGTTTTTAATAGGCGTATCTCCTTCTGGAGTACGCAATGCATCCATTGCAATTTCTAATTTCGTATCAATTTCCCAAGCACCAAGAGCATCAATTTTATCTTGTAATGCTGCTTGACGGTCCATCAATTTATCCATTTTATCTGGATCTGAATAATTCTCTTCAAGACCGAATAAATCGTTTATCTGATTGTACTCTTCTAAAACCGCCATCGTTTCTGCTGCTCCTTCACGAACAATTTCAATAACTGTTTTAGAATCATCAAGAATTGGTTCTTGCTCTAAATACCCAACAGTATAACCTGGCTGAAAAACCACATCTCCTTGATAGTTCTTATCTACTCCAGCAATAATCTTTAAAAGTGAAGATTTTCCAGAACCGTTAAGTCCTAAAATACCAATTTTTGCTCCGTAAAAGAAACTCAAGTAAATATTTTTAAGAACAGGTTTATCTGCTCCCTGATAGGTTTTACTCAATTTCTGCATTGAGAAAATTACTTTCTTATCGTCTGACATATTTATGTTAATTATTTTTAGTTTATTGTTTTTTGTTGAATTACTTAAATTTAAGTCCTTTGAACTCACAGTTCCTTAAATAATTCATCATCGCTCCTATTTTATTTTTTTCTATTTCAGTCATTTCATTTAATTTCAGATGTTGCTCTTCTGAAATCAATTTTTTGTCAAAAGCTCTGTAAGATTGCGATTTTACTTCTCCAGCTGAACCTTTTGCAATACTCAAGAATTGTATAAATTCTCTATTTCCATTTCTTTCAAAACCTTCTGCAATATTATCCATTATAGACCCTGAACTTCTATCGATTTGATCTTTGAGTGAATAATTTGTTTTTAAAGTTGTTGTCTGGATTAATAACTCAACATATTGACATAATTCTCTAGCTTTTTGCCAAATTTCTAAATCTTCAAATTTATTTATTTTTGCCATAACAACAAACTATAAGCAACAAACTACAAACTTAAACTCTACCTTTTAAAGCATTGAATACCCATGCATTAGCCAAAAATCCAACCCCAACAGCAGCAAATCCCCAGCCTGATACTTCACTGTATCTAAAAACACCAAGACCTATAAGTAACAATCCCATAAGTACCATTATAAAAGTAGCCCATCCTAAAACGGTATTTTTATTCATTCCCATAATTGTGTAATTATTTTTTAAGTAGCAAAATTTTTAGAAACGCAAATATCGTGAATTTTACTGGCTTAATTAAATATTTTATACAGCATTTCTTTCAGCAAATCGGATTGTGGTAAAGCGTTGGCTCCCACACCTTTACTTTTAATATCAATATCTCGTAAAGCGCCAACTATCTGGCTAACTTTTCGCATTGGATAATTTTTTACAGCCAAATCATATTCTTTCAAGAAATATGGATTTACTCCAATTGCGGCAGCCACATTTTTTGGATTTTTATCTTTTAGTCCGTGATATTTTAGAAGCTGTATAAAAAAGCCGAATACCAATCCTGTCGTCATAACCAAAGGATATTCTTTAGGGTTATGAGCAAAATTTTCTGCTATCTTATATGCTCTTAGCTGATTGCGTTCACCAATTGCTTTTCGAAGTTCGAAAACATTGTAGTCTTTACTAAAACCAATATTTTCTTCAATATGCTCAGGCATAATCATAGTTCCCTGCGGCAAAATGATCTGAAGTTTTTCAAGTTCATTATTAATTTTACTTAAATCTGTTCCTAAAAACTCTACAAGCATAGCATTAGCTTTCGGATCAATAGTATATTTTTTACCCGCCAAAACACGCTTTATCCAGTCGCCAACTTGATTTTCGTATAACTTTTTGCTTTCGTAAACGACACCTTTTTGTGCTAAAAGTTTAGTGACCTTTTTACGTTTATCGAGTGTTTTATATTTATAACAGAAAACCAACACTGTAGTTTCCATCGGATTCTCTACATAAGATTCTATTTTATCTATTGTACGAGACAAATCCTGAGCCTCTTTCACAATAACAACCTGACGATCAGCCATCATAGGATAGCGTTTAGCTGTTGAAACAATATCATCAATAGAAACATCTCTTCCGTACAAAACTGTCTGATTAAAGCCTTTCTCTTCTTCAGCCAAAACATTCTGCTCAATATATTCAGACAATTTATCTATATAATAAGGCTCTTCACCCATTAAAAAATAAATTGGTTTAATATTTCCGGCTTTTATATCGTTAACGATTTTTACTACTTCGTCCATTAAATTAAGTTTTCAGTGTTCAGGCTCAGTTTTCAGTTTCAAAAATAAATAATTAACTAATTTTCAAATTGACTAATTTTCAAATTATATTTGCTTTATGTTAAAACTTAATTTCCCTGCTTACACTTTCCGATTCAAAAATAGCGAAAATAAAGTGTCTATTTTTGATGAAATCAGGAAAAAATTTATAATTCTCACGCCAGAAGAATGGGTTCGCCAGCACGTTGTGCATTTTTTAATGTACGAAAAAAAGTATCCCAAATCACTTATAAATGTAGAGAAAGTTTTAACCGTCAACGGATTACGAAAGCGCTATGATGTTGTGGTTTTCAATTCAGATGGTACTATACATATATTAGTAGAATGTAAAGCACCAGAAGTTAAAATCTCTCAGGCAACTTTTGACCAAATTGCCCGTTATAATATGACGATGCAGGCACGGTTTTTGAATGTCACAAACGGACTAAGCCATTTTTATTGTCAAATGGATTTTGAAAACGAAAAATATGAGTTTTTGAGAAACCTGCCTGATTATAAAGAAAACCATTAAAAATAAATAATTAAGTACTTTTGGATAAAATAGCAGTTGTAATTTTAAATTGGAACGGAGTAAAATTGCTGGAGCAGTTTTTACCATCTGTTATTCAATTTTCAGAAGGCGCGGCAATCTATGTTGCTGATAACGATTCTACAGATAATTCTATCGAGTTCGTTAAAGAAAACTTCCCTACCGTAAAGATTGTCAAAAACTCAGGAAATCACGGCTTTGCAAAAGGTTATAATGATGCATTAAAACATATTGATGCAGAAATTTATGCATTGGTCAATTCTGATATCGAAGTTACAGAAAACTGGCTTAAGCCAATTCTCGAAACTTTTGATACTGAAAAACAAACCGCTATTATTCAGCCTAAAATTCTCGATTTTAAAAACAAAGAATATTTTGAATATGCTGGTGCTGCGGGTGGTTTTATTGACAAATATGGATTTCCATTTTGTAGAGGAAGAATTTTTGATACCGTAGAAAAAGATAACGGACAATATGATGAAAATATTGAATTATTCTGGGCTTCAGGCGCTTGCTTTTTCATTAGAAAGAATGTATTTTATGAATTAGGAGGTTTTGATGAAAGTTTTTTTGCTCATCAAGAAGAAATTGATTTATGCTGGAGAGCTGCAAACGACGGACATATTATTAAGTATAATTATCAATCTCTCGTTTATCATGTTGGTGGTGCAACATTACAACAGGGAAATCCTAAAAAGACCTATTTGAATTTTAGAAATTCATTATTAATGCTTGTCAAAAATCTGCCCAAAAGAGGATTATTTTTTGTGATTTTTTTCCGCATGATTTTAGACGGCATTGCAGGTATCCGTTTTCTTACACAAGGGAAATTCGGACACACTTTTGCTATTTTAAAGGCACATTTTTCATTTTATTGCTTATCTTTAAAATATCTCGGAAAACGAAAAGATTTTCAGATACAGCAATACTATATGGTTAAAAGCATCGTTTTCCTTTATTATATCAGGAAAATGACCTTATTTAAAGAAATCTTTAACAGTATTCAAAATATTAAAAACTAAATTTGTAATCAAGTCTAATTAAAATTAAATTTATGAGAAAAATAGTTATCGCACTATCAGTATTAATGGCTTTAACATCATGTGTTTCTAAAAAGAAATATGCTGAGTTGGAAGCTAAGAACAAAGAGACTCAAGATTTGTTAAACTCATGTACTGTAAAATTAAATTCGTGCTTAGAAGAAAAAGCTGGATTAGCTGCAACAGCTGAAAGCTACAAACAACATAATCAAGATTTAATCAACAGCTCTAAAGATTTAACTATCTTAACTACTAAAGGTGCTGAGAATCTTGAAAAATCTCTTGAAAGCTTAAAAGAAAAAGATTTAAAAATTTCTAGACTTCAAGACGCTTTAACTAAAAAAGACAGTGTTACTTTAGCATTAGTTACTAGTTTAAAAGGTGCAGTTGGAATCAACGATCCAGATATCGAAATCAATGTTGAAAAAGGAGTTGTATTTATCTCTATCGCTGATAAATTATTATTCAAAAGCGGAAGCTACGAAGTAACTGATGCAGCAAAAGGTGTATTAGCAAAAGTTGCAAAAGTAGTTAACGACAAACCAGATTTCGAATGTATGGTTGAAGGACACACAGATAATGTTCCTTACAAAAGCAACGGAATTATCTTAGACAACTGGGATTTAAGTGTGAAACGTTCTACTTCTATCGTTCGTGTTTTAACAAACGATCTTGGTGTTAACCCAGCTAAATTAATTGCTGCAGGTAGAAGTTCTTATGTACCATTAGTTGCTAATGATACTGCTGAAAACAAAGCTCGTAACAGAAGAACTCGTATTGTAGTTATGCCAAAAATCGATCAATTCTATGATATGATTGAAAAAGAAATGAAAAAACAAGCTAAATAATTCTTGTTTTAAATTTTATAAAAACAGAAAAAGCAGGTCGATTGACCTGCTTTTTTGTATTCTTAATTTTGGCTAATCAAGAATAGCATTATTTTTAAATAACTAACTAAATTTTAACTGTACTAAAGTTAGGTATTATTTTTAAACTTTTATACAATTAAAGTATTTATTTACAAAATATCAATTTCACCTTTTCCTTCTCTTACAATAACTGGTTCATGTTCAGATAAATCTATAATTGTTGAACCAACATTATCTCCATATCCTCCATCAATTACTAGGTCGACAAGGTTTTGCCATTTCTCAAAAATCAATTCAGGATCTGTTGTATATTCAATCACATCATCTTCATCACGAATAGAAGTTGAGACTACTGGATTTCCTAACTGACGTACAATTTCTAAAATAATATTATTGTCAGGAACACGAATACCAACTGTAGTTTTCTTTTTAAATTCTTTTGGAAGATTATTATTTCCAGGTAAAATAAAAGTATAAGGTCCTGGCAAAGCTCTTTTTAATATTTTAAAAGTCGAAGTATCAATCTGACGCACATAATCTGATAAATTACTAAGGTCATGACAAATAAATGAAAAATTGGCTTTTTCCAATTTAACTCCTTTTATCTTAGCAATTTTTTCTAATGCTCTCGAATTGGTAATATCACAACCTAAACCGTAAACAGTATCTGTTGGATAAATCACCAATCCACCATTTTGAAGCACTTTTACAACTTTTGCAATTGCAGCTTCACTAGGTTTATCTGGATATATTTTTATAAATTCGGCCATAATTTTTTTAGTTTTTTTGTTTCAGGTTTTAGGCTGCAAGTTGTTTTTCATAACTTGAAACATGAAACTTGAAACATTTTTTTTATCCTACCACATCTAATTTAGCAAATCTCAGCAAGAGTTTCTTAATTCCTCCTACTTCAAATTTGATTTCTGCTTTTTTATCAGCGCCAACACCTTCTAGGTTAATCACTTCTCCTTTACCAAAACGTTCGTGCATTACAACATTTCCAACAGTCAATTTACTGTCAAATAAATTTGGTGCACTTGCATTCGGATTAGTCCCTACTGGCTTTAACTTTCTGATATTCAGATCCGGTTTCGGATTATTATCTGTAATATGTTTTGGAGGTGTTCCTCCCACCGGTTTTGCTAATCTTAGTTTAGACTTATCAACATCACCGAAAATATCACCATCAATTGGTGATTTATAGCGATAATTCGTTTCTGCAGGAGTTAGATATTCTAAATATTGACCATCAATTTCTTCAATAAATCTTGAAGGTTCACTATCTGTCAGTTTTCCCCAGCGATAACGAGATTGCGCATAAGTCAAATACGCCTGATGTTCTGCACGAGTTAAAGCTACGTAAAATAAACGACGTTCTTCTTCCAATTCACTTCTAGTACTCATACTCATCGCGCTCGGGAACAAATCTTCTTCCATACCCACCACAAAAACGTGCGGGAATTCAAGTCCCTTCGCTAAGTGAATCGTCATTAAAGCTACACGATCTTCATCATTGGTATCTTTGTCTAAATCTGTTGCCAAAGCCACATCTTCCATAAATTCAGAAAGCGCGCCTCTTGCTCCATCAATTTCTCTCTGCCCTTCGGTAAAATCTTTAATACCGTTTAAAAGCTCTTCTATATTCTGAATCTTCGCCATTCCTTCCGGAGTAGCATCTTTCTTTAATTCCTGAACCAAACCCGTTTTCTTTGCAACGTGGTCTGTAATATAAAAAGCATCCTGATTCTGATCTATAACCTGAAAACTCTGAATCATCGTCACAAAATCTTTCAGTTTGTTTTTTGTTCCAGTATTCAGTTTTAAATCTATTTTATCAATGTTAACCATTACTTCCCAAATCGATCGTTTGTAATGATTGGCTGCAATTGTCAATTTCTCTACCGTTGTATCTCCAATTCCACGTGCAGGATAATTAATCACACGAATCAAAGCCTCTTCATCTTTTGGATTCAGAACCAAGCGTAAATAACATAAAACGTCTTTAATCTCCTTACGTTGGTAGAACGACAATCCGCCGTAAATTCTATACGGAATATCACGTTTTCTCAAAGCATCCTCCATCGCACGTGACTGAGCATTAGTACGATACAAAATTGCAAAAGCACCATTATGAAGCTGATTCTGCATTTTCTGCTCAAAAATCGTACTGGCTACAAAACGCCCTTCTTCAGCATCTGTCAAACTTCTGTGAACTTTAATTTTAGGACCAAATTCGTTTGCAGTCCAAACTACTTTGTCTAGTTTGGTTTTATTATGCTCCATTACAGTATTTGCCGCTTCAACAATATTTCTTGTCGAACGGTAATTCTGCTCTAGACGAAACATTACTACACCTTCATAATCCTTCTGGAAATTCAAAATGTTATTAATATTGGCACCACGGAAAGCATAAATACTCTGCGCATCATCTCCAACGACACAAATATTTTGAAACCTATCAGATAAAGCCCTAACAATCAAATACTGAGAGTGATTTGTATCTTGGTACTCATCAACCAAAATATAACGAAAACGATCCTGATATTTAGCCAGAACTTCTGGAAAACGAGTTAGCAATTCATTGGTTTTCAACAGTAAATCATCAAAATCCATTGCGCCTGCTTTAAAACAGCGCTCCACATATTGCTGATATATTTCTCCCAATCTTGGTCTTTTCGCCATTGCATCGGCTTCAACCAATTCTGGATTATTAAAATAGGCTTTTACCGTAATCAAGCTGTTTTTGTAACTAGATATACGTCCTAAAATTTGTTTTGGTTTGTAAATATCACGATCCAGCTGCATTTCCTTAATAATCGAAGAAATTAATCTAGCCGAATCCTGAGAATCATATATGGTAAAATTGGAAGGATAACCCAAGTGATCAGATTCTGCACGCAGGATACGCGCAAAAATAGAGTGAAACGTTCCCATCCAAAGGTTCTTTGCCTCGCTCGCCCCCACAATATCCGAAATCCTGTGTTTCATCTCGCGGGCCGCTTTATTGGTAAAAGTCAGCGATAAAATATTGAAAGCATCAACACCTTGCGCCATCAAATAAGCAATTCTAATTGTTAAAACTCGGGTCTTTCCCGAACCTGCACCAGCAATAATAATCATTGGCCCATCTTTTTTAAGAACGGGCTGTCTTTGCGCTTCGTTGAGCTGGTCAATATATTTCTGCATGTAATTTTCTCCTTTTAGGCAAAATTAAGAATTTAAAAAGAAAGTTCCTAAGAAGCTTTTGAAAGGTTCTAAGTTGCTAAGCTTCTAAGATGCTAAGTTTTTTTTTGAAGCCAAACAAAAGGCATATTTTTCGGCATGGTTTCCCGCTTTCGGCTTTATCTCTTCATTTCATTACGAGGATACCGCCTCAATCGGGGCTAGATTCAAACAATCTTTTTTAAAGGTTCTGAGATGCTAAGATTCTAAGGCGCTAGGTTTCTTTTTCTTTAATTACTTAAGAACTTCGATATTCAAAGTCTCAGCTCCTTAGAATTCCAGAACCTTAGAACCTAGAAAAAACTTACTTAAAAAAAACATCATAACCAAAGCGAATCAAAGTTCCAACAACCACAATTAAAAAGAAAATCCGAATAAAACCGTTTCCTTTATTGATAGCCAGTTTTGCACCCAGCCAGCCTCCAAGTCCGTTGCTTACTGCCATCGGAATTGCAATTGTCCAGATAATTTTTCCTTTAATCGTAAATAAGCAAATCGAACCAAAGTTCGTCGCCAAGTTTACCATTTTAGCATTCGCGGAAGCGTGAAGAAAATCAAAACCCAAAAGCGCTATAAATGCTACTACAAAGAAACTTCCTGTCCCAGGTCCGATAAATCCGTCATAGAAACCAACGATTATACTAATGACAACCGCATAAATTATTTGTGTTGCAGCAGAATGATCTTTCGAAGCATGTTGTCCGAAATTTTTCTTAGCGTAGGTATAAATAAAAAGTAAAGATAAAACTACCAGTAAAAGCGGTTTCATAAAATCGTTGCTCACCATCGTCAAAATCGTAGAACCCAAAAATGCCGAAGGAACCGCCAAACACATCATAATGAGCAGTAATTTCCATTGAATAACAACCTTTTTTAAATACTGAAAAGCTGCAAAAGCTGTTCCGCTGAAAGCTGGAATTTTTAATGTTCCCACAACTGTAGAAACTGGCAAATTAGGTAATAAAATTAATCCCATTGGAGTTTGTATCAATCCGCCGCCGCCAACAATGGCATCAATAAATCCAGCAGCAAAAGCTGCTAAACAAAGAAAAAATATTATATACGAATCCATTAAAAACTGTATTTCAGACAAATTAAAAAACAAGTTGCAAAAGTACAGCTTCCTTTTTGTTTATTACCACAAATTTAAAGTGGATTTTTCCTCAAAAAGTATATTTTTGCTGAAAAATTATTCAAATGGATTTTAATAAAATTATAGAACTTGCGAGTTATACTCTGCCGGCATTAGTTACAGGAGTTGTAGCTTATCGTTTCTTTGAACTGCACATTAAAAACAATGATCGAAAACGCGCTTTTTTATTAAATAAAGAATATCAAAAACAATCTCTGCCAATACGTTTGCAGGCTTATGAGCGTATGACTTTATTTATTAGAGCGCATTAATTTGACTAAATTATTAATCAGGATTTCTCCAATTTCTCAAGATAAACACGATTATGAAAATTTTGTAATCGAACAAATCGAACAAGAATTTGAACATAATTTGACACAGCAGATTTACATGTCAGACGAATGCTGGACAATTATTACAACTGCAAAAAATGCAACCATTCAAATGATTCGTAAAGCCGCAATGAGCGATAAAGTAGATAATGCAGACAAATTACGCGAAGTAATTTTGAACGATTTACTAGAAAAACAATCTCCTAGTAATGCTGCTTTGGGTTATATTAAAAATGAAGTAGCTGATCTTTGGTAAAAATATTTTAGAATTCAGATTTTAGATTTTAGATTGAGTTTTCATAATCTAAAATCTAAAATCAACAATCTAAAATTATTTATTGTCACTCATAACCTCAGACTTATTCTGAGCATATTCATAACCTTGTTCCCACCAACCTTTCATTACATCTTTATTAAAAATCAAAGCATTGTCAGTCAATTTAATTGGCGTGTAATATAAGTTAAGCTTTACATCTTTATTGTTTGCCATAAGTTTTCCTATAGCAATATCATGTTTTTCAACTTGATCTAAAGCAATTCGGAACAAGTCAATCATCAAAGAAAAAGGATTTTTACCAATAACTGTTTTGGTTGTGTTGACCTCGGTTTCTAAAACAATTACATCTATTTCTGTTGCACCTCTATTAATTGCTTCGCGTATTGGAACCAAACTTGAAAATCCACCATCGCCATATTCACAATTGTTTTTCTCAACCAAGCTCATAAACGGAACATAATTACTAGAAATCCAAGACCATTCGCAAAACTCTTCATACGTACAATCCTTTACAGATTTATATTCTGATTCGTTTGTTGTAAAATTGGTAACCGTAACTATGACATCAGTCTTTAATTTTTTAAGATTATTGAAGTCGGACAATGAAAAGTTATTCTGAATATATTTTTTCAAACCTTTACTTTCTCCAAAAGTTCGTTTTCCTTTAAAAAACTGACGTATGACATTAAAGTGATTAATAGTCACAATATCAACACCATCTTTGTTTTTAACAACAAATGGACAAATATTGAAGATACTTGCCATTGTAACATTAGTGTAAACCGAATGAATTTTTTTAATGTGGCCGAGAGCTAAATGCGGAATTAACAAACTTCCTGTTGAAGTTCCTAAAAACAAATCGTATTCGTGTCTTTTTTCTTCTATTAAATACTGGGCAACACCGCCGGCAAATGCGCCTTTACTGCCTCCACCAGAAATAACCAATGCTCTCATGTGCGTTTTAAAGTTATGTTATGAGTTATGGAATTTAAAAGTTTCTCAACCTTACATCTCATTCCTCTTTATTGTATATTCTAATAAATCAATGATTTACAACTTAAATTTTGGTTTTCAAAACGCACAACCTATAACATAAAACCTTTAACTTTTTTCAATCAATAAACGATTCAATTGAAACTGTTCATCGGGGGTCAAATTAGGTAAAATTCTATTAAATGAAGCACGCATTTCTGGATTTTTTAAAAGAATACGAATATTATCTCTTCCGAACTTAGAAAATTGCCACATATGATGTGTTGTTGCACCAACTAAATTACTCAAAACCTGATCGTTAATAATTTTAAAAGCAATTAGTTTTTCTAAAGCATTTTGTCGTGTAGTGGCTTCATATTTTGTAGATGAAAATGCAATGAGTTCATTAATCAGAGATTCTTGATCATTGCTGTAATTTGGCGTAGACAATACTAGCGAAAGCCATAAAGTACGCAGATTATAGTCATTAAATCCAATCCAGTTTTTAGATTTATTTAAATATTCTGTTCTATGCTCTGGAAAATTCCTCCAAAGCCAATACAGTGCTATTTCTTGAGTTTGATAAGATTTATCATCAAGCAGCGTTTCGTAATGCAGTCTAAAATCTTGAGGAATTTTGGTCAGCGTTTGTGCAACATTTTGGCGAACTTCCATATTATTCGTCTCCAATGCCAAAAGCAAAAGCGGTTTTTTAGACTCATACTTTTCATTTTCTAACTGATCAACCACTGCTTCTTTTACTGACTGATACACATCAGATTCTAAAGTGGTCTTTAAAATGTCTATTTTTTCTGCTAAAGGTGTTTTCTTTAACTTATCAATTTCCAATCGTTTCTGAATCGTTTTATTTTTACTCAACAAGGCATTTGCAGTCGGCGTATCAAAAGCAGTCGATTCTAACCAAGTTTTCTGGAATTTTTCCAAATCGAAATTTGAAACTTTCTTAATCTCGTCGAAGAAGTTTTGCGTGTTTACAGTTTGATAAGCATATTTATTCAGATAACTTTTTATAGCTTTTTTGAAGGCTTTATCACCAATCGATTCGTGCAACACAAATAATGTCCAGGCTCCTTTTTCGTAAAATGTGAGCGAACTGGCTTTGGCATTTAAAACCGGAATTGTATCGGTTCTTGAAGCAAATTTTATCTGCTGTGCGGTATCGTATAATTTTGAATAAAAATAATCCTCTCCATAAATATCTTTTTCTGCAAGAAGGGCAAAATACGTTGCAAATCCTTCTTGAAGCCAATGATGTGTACTACTTTCGGCTGTAATTAAATCTCCAAACCAGTGATGTGCCAATTCGTGAGCGTCAACATTGGTATAGTTTCGGTCGCAAAAACCAATTGAATCTACAACATAACGAGTTGCAAATAAAGTCGTTGTTGTGTTTTCCATTCCCGCATACAAGAAATCTCGAACTGGAATTTGTCTGTTAATCTGCCAAGGGTATTTTACACCGATTTCTTTCTCCAGAAAATCAAAAATTCGTTTCGAATAGCGGTAAGTCGACTCAAAACGATCGGCATCTTTCGGCTCATAATAATATTCTAACGGAATTTTGCTTTTAGATTTAAATTCTTTTTTATCGAATTTTCCAATTGCCAGCATTAATAAATAAGAGCTCATTGGTTTTTCCATTTGATACTGCCAATGAACTAAGTTAACGTTTGGCGTTTTTTGTTTTAAAACTCCATTCGAAACAACCTGATAAGCTGCGTCATAAGAAATTCCTAAATTGAAAATTAGTTTCTCATTCACATCGTCAAAACTCGGAAACCAATTACTGGTATATCTGCCCTGCCCCTGCGTCCAGATCTGCACTTCATCGTTTTCTATATCAACAAAATACAAGGCTTGTTTTGGTTTTACCGTATAATTAAAAGTTAAGTGATTCTGACTTTTTGTAAAAGGAAAAACAATTTTTAATTGCTTAGTAGTATTTATAAAAATGACTTCTTTATCATTAATTTTCACATTCGAAAATTCCATGTTTTTAGCGTCAAGCGAAATGGTATCACAATCTTTCAAGACCTCAAACTGGAAATCTACGGCACCTGAAACTGTTTTTTCTTTTGAATTTAACAACAATTGCCCTGAAACTGACTTAAAATCAACGTTTTGGGTTTGCTGCGAGAATATAAATCCGGTAAATAATAAAAAGATGTATTTCATTGAAATGAATTTGAAGGCAAAATCCCAAAGTTACAAACCTTTCACAAACAAATAGAATGAAATTTGTAAGTTTACAGCATAAAATACCAAATCGTGTCTGTACCTCAAAAAGCCTTATTTAATTGGAGCAGCGGAAAAGATTCTGCTCTTGCATTATATAAAATTCTTCAAAATCCTGATTTTAAAATTGAATGTTTATTAACAAGCGTAAACAAACAATATCAGCGCATTTCTATGCATGGTGTTCGTGTTGCTTTATTAGAAGCTCAGGCGGAAAGCATTGGTATTCCTCTGAAAATTATGGAAATTCCAGAAATGCCGACTATGGAAGTTTATGAAAATGTAATGACTGAGACTTTAACAGAATTAAAAAATAAAGGCATTACTCATTCTATTTTTGGAGATATTTTTCTAGAAGATTTACGTCAATATCGCGAAAATCAATTAGCTAGAATTGGTTTTAACGGAATTTTTCCAATTTGGAAGATTCCAACTCAAAAATTGATTCAAGAATTTATATCGCTTGGGTTTAAAACAATTGTGGTTTGTGTGAATGAAAAATACTTAGACAAAAGTTTTGTCGGCAGAATTATCGATCAGGATTTCATAAATGATTTACCTGAGAATGTTGATGTATGCGGCGAAAATGGTGAATTTCATACCTTTACTTTTGACGGACCAATATTTTCTCAACCAATTGATTTTGAAATTGGTGAAATTGTTTACCGAAAATATGAAAAACAAGCAAATCAAAACTCCTCAAATGATGCTTGTGATACAAATGATGAAACAGCTTTTGATTTTGGATTTTGGTATTGTGATTTAATTCCTAAATAATATTTCAAAAAAACTATTCGCCATACATTTCAAGCAAATTAGTAACTGTATTCCAGTTTCTAATAGTTGCCGTTACATTCAATTTTTTCTCAATATATTTTTGATCAAAACGAGTTTTTCCTGCTCCAACAGCATATTTTATAAAAATTCTATTTTCATCAATACTTGCTTCATCAGGTTTAAACTGACTGATTTTTAAATCATTTATATTTTCTTTTTTTAAAGCTGTCGAAACAAATGCAACATAAAGTTTTTTGATATCAGCATCTTTCTCTTTTAAAAATGGATTATTAGCAAAACAAGATTTTAGATCTTCTTTTGTAATTACAACAACTGGAACTTCATGGCCGAAAACTTTAAAGATTTCCTGCTTGATCATAAAACCTACTTTTGAGGCCTCTTCTTCACTATCAATAAAAACATTTCCAGATTGTAAATAGGTTCGAACATTTTGGAAACCGATATTTTCAAGCATTGTTTTCAAAGCTTCCATTTTCATCATGTTATGGCCTGAAACGTTTATTCCGCGCAAAAGTGCTAAGTGTGTCGTCATTTTCTAAATATTAAAAAAGAAAAAGTATTCAATTTAAGATTGAATACTTTTAATATCTTGAACAAACTTACGGTTTTTATTTTTCTTTTTCGTAGGTAGATGCTGCATCACACATTCTGGCGCTATTTTCTAAATAACCATTGTAGATATATAGAAGCTCACTTGTTCCTCCAACTCCAGAGGTACAATTGTAAATTAAATTTGTAGCTGCAGAATAAGTTAATTTAAAATTTGGTCTATTATCAGCAGTGAAAACTTCAAAAGTCCCTGTTGCAGTAGTAGTTCCATCTATAGTTGTTCTGGATTTTACAAATGTGTTGTTGGCGTTGAAAACGTAGTATTCAGTCCATACATAAGGACTGTTTATATCCTTAACTTCGTGAATGTTTATCCATTTTCCATGATAATCTGTTACGGTAAGTTTAGCATTATCGTTTGAATCATCATTTGAACAAGAAATAAGCGACACAAACATTACAATTAAAAGTCCAATTTTTTTCATTTTATTTAAGGTTTTACGGTTAACTATTAATAAGATATTCCTTTCTTAAAATGGTTGCGTCTTTTTTAAAAACTTTATTATAAATTAATATCCAAAACTTGAAAACAACAATACATTTTCAAATTTCCTAATTAAGATTTATCTTCGCCTTTTCAAGATAAACGAAAATGGAATAAGAATACAGACCTAATCTATTGTATTTATTCTTAACTCTATTTCTAAAATCTAAATCTAAAATAATTTAATGTCTAATAATCTCCTAGAAACTCCAATAGAATACTTAAAAGGCGTTGGCCCGAGTCGCGGCCAGCTGCTTCGTAAGGAATTGGGAATTCATAAATATGGAGATTTAGTCAATTTTTTTCCAAATCGATATATTGACAGAACACGTTATTATAAGATTAACGAACTACAGAATACGGGTTCTGAAGTTCAGATTATTGGAAAAATAATTCACCTCAAAACGGTTGAATTTGCTAAAAACAAAAAGCGACTTGTAGCAACTTTTGTTGACGATACAGGGCAAATTGATCTCAACTGGTTTCAAGGTCATAAATGGATTCGTGAAACTTTAAAGCTAAATGAACCAATTGTTATTTTCGGAAAATGTTCTTTATACGGAAGCCAATTCAGTATGGCGCATCCCGAAATTGAATTGCTGAGTGAACACGAAAGAAGTCTGCGATCGGCAATGCAGCCGGTTTATCCTTCAACAGAATCTTTAACTAATAAAGGAATTTCAAACCGTACCATTAATAAATTGATGGAGCAGCTTTTTTTGGAAACCCAGGCTTTGTTTACTGAAACTTTTCCGCCTTTTTTGATTGAAGAATTAAAATTAATTCCGAAGAGAGCTGCGCTATTTAATATTCATTTTCCAAAAAGTGCTGATATTTTAGCAAAAGCACAATTCAGATTAAAATTTGAGGAATTATTCTTTATTCAGCTTCAATTAATTACTAAAAATCTTATTCGGAAGCATAAAATAAAAGGACATCCTTTTACAAAAGTTGGTGAACTTTTTAATGATTTCTACCAAAATCATCTGCCTTTTGATTTGACCAATGCTCAAAAAAGAGTAATAAAAGAAATTCGAACAGACATGGGAAGCAACGCTCAAATGAATCGTCTGCTTCAAGGTGATGTTGGTTCTGGAAAAACAATTGTTGCTTTCATGAGTATGCTTCTTGCTATCGATAATGGCTTTCAGGCTTGTTTAATGGCTCCGACTGAGATTTTGGCCAATCAGCATTTTCTTGGTTTATCAGAATTTGCGAATACTTTAAACATCAATATCAGAATATTAACGGGTTCGACCAAAACTTCTGAAAGAAGAATTATTCATGAAGAACTTGAAAACGGAAGTCTTAAAATTTTAATTGGAACACATGCTTTGTTAGAAGATAAAGTGAAATTCCAAAATTTAGGTTTGGCTGTGATTGATGAACAGCATCGTTTTGGTGTGGAGCAGCGTTCTAAATTGTGGAAGAAAAATGATATTCCGCCGCATGTTCTGGTAATGACTGCAACGCCAATTCCGAGAACATTGGCAATGAGTTTATACGGCGATCTAGATATTTCTGTTATTGATGAATTACCGCCAGGAAGAAAACCAATTCAAACGGTGCATCGTTTTGATACTAATCGTTTGAAAGTATGGAAATTTCTTCGGGATGAAATTGCCAAAGGAAGACAAATTTATATTGTTTATCCGTTGATTCAGGAATCTGAAAAAATGGACTATAAGGATTTAATGGATGGTTACGAAAGTATTTCCCGTGATTTTCCGCTTCCGCAATATTCCATTTCCATTCTGCACGGAAAAATGAAACCTGCCGATAAAGATGCCGAAATGAAACGCTTCTCAGAAGGAAAAACCAATATTATGGTTGCTACAACGGTAATCGAAGTTGGCGTTAATGTTCCTAATGCAAGTGTTATGATTATCGAAAGCGCTGAGAGATTTGGACTTTCGCAGCTGCACCAGCTCCGCGGACGTGTTGGTCGTGGTGCCGAACAAAGTTATTGTATCTTAATGACAGGGCATAAACTAAGTTCTGACAGTAAAACCAGAATGGAAACCATGGTGCAGACCAATGATGGTTTCGAAATCGCCGAAGTTGACCTTAAACTTCGCGGTCCCGGCGATTTAATGGGAACGCAGCAAAGTGGTGTTTTAAACCTTCAAATTGCAGATATCGTGAAAGATAGAGATATTTTATCTCTGGCTCGAAATTACGCCATGAAAATCTTAAAAGAAGATTCTGCTTTACAAAAACCAGAACATGCTGTCTTAAGAGCTATCTTTATTGAGTTAACTAAAAAGAAAAATATTTGGAATTATATATCTTAGATACTGAGGCACTAAGTCACTAAGATGCTGATATTCTGAGGTTTTAGAAATAAACTTATTATTAATATCCATTCTGAACGAAGTCGAAGAAATCTTAGAACCTTAGCATCTCAGCAACTTAGAACCTAAAAAAAAATACACTTCACTGTATCGAACTTAAATCTATAAGTTTTAATATTCAGTTGATTTAGATTTGTTGGGGGCAAATTTTATCGAATATATAAATGATACAATGAAGCATATATAAACTTTATTCCTTATTTTTTTGGAGGACTTTTATCAAACAATCCACTGAATAAACCCTTGCTTATTTTGTTTTTATCATCTTTTCCCGTAGCAATCAAATGGTCGATATATTCCATATATGTTTTTTTTCTTTCCTCAAGAAAACCAACTAGATAATCTTCAGAAGCCTGTACACCACTCGTTTCTTCAATATGTAAAAGTTTTTTATACAAAGGTTCAATAAACTTAATGATAATTTCATTAGGGACCGATTTTCGAGTTCCAAAGAAACCTACAATTTCGCCATCAGTATCTGCAATAATTTTAAAATCAGTTACAACCCAGTAATAACGACCGGTTTTGGCCATGTTTTTTATAATCACATGTATGTTCTCACTTGATTTAATACTGTCCCATAAGAATTTAAAAATGACTTTTGGCATATCTGGATGTCTGACAATATTGTGAGGCTGGCCAATAAGCTCAAATTCATCATAACCAGAAACATCTATAAAGTCTTCATTGGCATATAAAATGGTTCCCTTTTTGTCAGTTTTACTAAGCAGCACTTTATTCTTGTTCCAATCTACTTCTCGATCTGAAGGTGTTGGACGTGTAAATCTGGTATCCATAGATTTTACATTTAAATTAATTTACAATTCAATAAGTATTAAATGAATCTTTTTTATCTTTTTTAATTTAATTCGATTTCTAAAACAAGCAGAATATTTCTGATTTTATGAAAAACCAATTCTAATTCGTTTTCAAGCCATTCTGGAATTTCATTGTTTACCGCTAGATTAAGGTTATGAATATCACTAATAATCTGAACTAATTTTTTATATTGAAAGTCCAGATTATAAACTTGGGCATTATTCGTAAAACCACTTAAAATTGCAGCAACTTCAATTGCAAATTCAGATTGAGCGCCAATTTTATCAATAGAATTTAATGTTATACTATCACTCAAAAAATGATCAATAGTTTTTTTTAAATTATGCAGCGTGGGAACTGCAGCTGGCAAATCATACTTAAACATACAACAGATATAAAAATTAATATTTTGATTTGGAAGTTGGTCCCGATTCCTATCGGTTTTAAACTTTAAATTCTGCTGTTTGTAGATTTTACATGAATGTCATTAACTAAATCATCAATTTTCTTGGCGCTTTCTCTCATCATTTCAAGATAAGTCAGCAATTTATCGTTATCTGTATGTCCTTTTGAAACATCTATAAGTTTTAAAACAGAATTTACCGGCAGTTTTAAATCTAATGTTGTTCTGTGAATAAAATCATTATAATCTTTTGTTGCCGACATCGAGCTGTATTTAGCAGAAGCCAGTTTCATATTTTCCAATTCGTATTCATCTGAAATTTTTGAAATATGATTTTCACTGTGCTCTTTAAAATAATAAGCCCAATAACCATTCATAAAAAATACAACAGCAGCCAAAACGGTATGAATAATAAGTGTTTCCATATCAAAATTAACTTGAGAAAAATAAACCTGAAGTCCATTTGCATCATTATAAACAAAATTTTGCAGATATGCCAAACCAGCGTGATGAAGCACTACTAATAGTGTTAATGGTATTTGTAATTTCCAGTTTTGATAAATAATTAAAATCGTACTGGCGATAAATACTGTAAAGTGCATTTCGAACAAACCATGCATTTGATAAATGTATTGCGCCATAAAAACAGCAAGAACAATAGATAAAACATACTGATAAAACTTAGAATTCTTTATAAAAAATTTAGCCGAATAATACGCTAAAAGATTGATTGTCCCTACTCCAACACCAATTTCAAAAGTGTCATATTTAAAAGATAATGCTATTCCGAGAAGAAAATAAATAGCAAGCACATAATTAATAATTGTATCTGATTTTTGTGTCATTGTAGACATGAAGCTGTGCAGATAATCTTGTTCGTTTAAACTAGCTTTTGTTTTCATAGGTTTAATTTTTTGATTTAGGATTTAGATTTATTTAGTACATTTTGGTAACGAACATCCGTAGGCTCTCAGAGCGAAAGCATTAAAAGAAGGATTATGATTCTTGCTCAACAAAGAATCAATTGCCATTTGTGCATAGTTACTTTTTGCATCGGTGCAATATCTTGTTTTATTATAATTACCGCGATAATATAATTTATGTGAAGGATCTAATAAAACAGCCTGCGGAGTAGAAAAAACACCACAATTTTCTGCAATTGCTTCATCAAAGTAAACAGGAATTTGAGCATCAAACTTTTTCTGAATTTCATCAATAGTAAAATTCCTTTTTTTGTTTAACACTACAATTTTAAAATTGATCTTGTCTCCATATTTCTTAATTAAATCACTCACATGTGGCACATTAAAGCGTGAACAGGGACAATCTGGATTAAAGAAATGTATAAATATGGGTTTATTATCGAATGCACAGCATGGTCCTAATTCAATTTTAGATCCCATTGCAATGGCATGATAATTTTGTGGGACTGGCGTTGGAAGACTGTACTTAAACTCATTTTGCCAAAACAAATAACCAACCAAAAAAATTAAAAGTGTGAACCATAGACTTAGAAGTAATTTTTTCTTCATAAATTATTTTTTTATTAGTTTAATCAGTCAAAAAATAAACACTTGTTAATAAAATTATTAACTATAATCTGTAAAAAACTTAAAAAACAACTTCTAATATCACATTTTAATAGTAATACTATTATAATACACTAGTAAAACTATACCTTAACTTCATTTTGTTTAACATACCAATGTTACAAATAAAATCGATAAAGTGCAAAAAAAATCAGACAAAATGCATAAAATTAATATAAAACTAGAAAAAATCTGACTTTACAGAATATTAGCACATTTTTTTTCTTGAAAACTGTTTTTCTTTTAAAACTTTGATTTATTCAAAAAAAAAATAATCTTTTTATTAAACCTTTTGACTGGTTTTAAGTCTAATGTAAACCTTTGTACATACAAATGTTAAATAAAAGCTAACGTCTTTCGATTTCATATCAAAAAGTTAAATTTGTAAGCTTACTAAAACACATACCTAAAACCTAATTATCCACTTCAATTTTATGAAAGTAAAACACCTCATTTACACCCTTTTAATCGTTCTTATAGGAGGATTTATTACCTATAGAATATTATCGAATAAAGGTAAAAACGAAGATTCAAAAAAATTCAACGATAAAGATTCTCCAACAACTGTTAACGGAATCGTAATAAAAACGGCTACGTTTGATAATAATTTGTCCCTTTCAGGATCTATTGAAGCAAATGAGCAAGTCGAAATTCATAGTGAGGTTTCTGGAATTGTAGAAGGAATATTTTTTAACGAAGGAAGTTTTGTAACTAAAGGTCAAGTACTTTTTAAAGTAAATGATATTGAATTAAAAGCGCAGTTAAGACAAGCTGTAACCAAAGAAGGTTTGGCAGCAGAAAACGAAAGAAGAGCAAAATTATTACTTCAAAAAGAAGCTATCAGCCAAGAAGAAGCAGATGTTGCACGAGCAGATCACGCATCAGCACAAGCACAAAGTCAATTAATAAGAGCTCAAATATCTAAAACTTCTGTAAGAGCTCCTTTTTCAGGAAAAATTGGTTTACGTAATATTTCGCCAGGAACTTATATTACACCAACTGTTTTAGTTGCAAAATTGGTAAACACTGGAAAATTAAAAATCACATTTTCGATTCCAGAGAAATATGCGTCACAAGTAAAATCGGGTTCTGTAATAGATTTTACAGTTTCTGGATCAGATAAAACATATAATGCAAAAATCTATGCGATTGAACCAGAAGTTGCTGTTGCCACGCGTACACTTCAAATTCGTGCAATTGCTGATAATACTGACGGAAAACTTTTTCCAGGAACTTTTGCCGATATCAAATTACCTTTAAATATTATTAAAGACGCGATTGTTGTGCCTTCGCAGGCAATTATACCAATTCAAGATGGCAAAAAAGTTTTTATTGCTAATAACGGACAAGCAAAGGAAGTTATGGTTGATGCTACAACAAGAACAGACTCTTCTATTTTGATTTTATCAGGATTGAAAGCTGGAGATACTTTAATTACAAGTGGTGTTATGTCATTAAAAAATGAAGCACCAATTAAAGTTAAAGTACAAAAATAACATTTAAGTTATGAGTTTTGGGTTATAAGTTATGAGTTTTAAAATACTCATCAAATCTAAAATCTATCCCGTCCCGAGGTTTCGGGATCGGGACTAAAATCTAAAATTACAAATGAGTTTATCAACTACAAGTATAAAAAGACCTGTTTTAACCATTGTACTGAATTTATTAATCATATTATTCGGTTTTATTGGTTACACATTTCTGGGTGTCAGAGAATTTCCTTCTATTGACCCTGCTCAGGTTTCTATTCGTACCAATTACACAGGTGCCAATTCCGATATTATAGAATCACAAATTACTGAACCTCTTGAAAAAGCTGTAAATGCAATTGACGGAATTCGAAATATTACTTCTTCAAGTAATCAAGGAAGCAGTAATATTACAATAGAGTTCAATCTTGACAAAGATTTAGAAGAAGCTGCAAACGACGTTCGTGATAAAGTTTCGCAAGCTATTAGAAGTTTACCACAAGATATTGATGCTCCACCAGTTGTATCAAAAGCCGATGCAGATAGTGAAGCCATTATTTCTATGACAGTTCAAAGTGATACACGAAGTTCATTAGAATTAAGTGATTATGCCGAGAATGTTATTTCGCAGCGATTAGAAACAATTCCAGGTGTGAGTGCCGTTCAAATTTGGGGACAAAAACGTTATGCCATGCGTTTGTGGATTGATCCTGCTAAACTTTCTGCTTATGGCTGTACTGTAGCCGATGTTCGTACCGCGTTAAATGCACAAAATGTTGAATTACCATCGGGAAAATTAACTGGAAATAATACTGAATTAACAGTAAAAACTGTTGGAAACCTTTCTAAAGCAGAAGAATTCAACAATATCATTATTCGTACAGATGGTGATAAAATTGTTCGTTTAAGCGATATTGGAGGTGCCGAATTAGGACCAGAAAATTTAGAAACCAAAATGAGCCAGTCTGGCCTTCCTTTGATTGGTTTAGCAATTGTGCCAATGCCTGGAGCCAATTACTTAGATATTTCTAAAGAATTTTACAAAAAATACGAAGCTCTAAAGAAAGACCTTCCAAAAGATATCAAACTAAATATTGCGCTTGACAATACTATCTTCGTTAAGAAATCGGTTCTTGAGGTTGCAGAAACTTTAGGAATTTCAATCATATTAGTTATCATTATTATTTATCTATTTTTTAGAGACTGGGCAATCGCATTCAGGCCTTTAATAGATATTCCTGTTTCTTTGATTGCTACTTTTTTCATTATGTGGCTTTTTGGTTTTTCTATTAACGTATTGACCTTATTAGCTATTGTTTTAGCAACAGGTTTAGTTGTGGATGATGGAATTGTAGTTACCGAAAATATCTTTAAAAAAGTTGAAGAAGGCATGACTCCTATTGAAGCTGCAATTAAGGGTTCAAATGAGATTTTCTATGCTGTAATTTCGATTTCAGTAACATTGGCAGCGGTATTCTTACCCGTAATTTTCTTAGAAGGTTTCGTAGGCCGACTTTTTAGGGAATTTGGAGTTGTAATTGGTGCTGCTGTATTGATTTCTGCCTTTGTATCATTGACTTTAACGCCAATGCTTAATGCCTATTTAATGAAAGGCGGTGAACAGAAAAAATCAAAATTTTATATTAAAACCGAACCGTTTTTTGAAAAAATGAACAGCAGTTATGCCGAAGCACTAACAAAATTCATGGATCGAAAATGGATTAGTTTTCCAATCTTAATTGTTTGTTTTGGATTAATCTATTTGTTCTTTACCATTCTTCCAAAAGAAACCGCTCCTTATGATGATCGAAGCTCTGTAACAATGCGTATGACAACACCAGAAGGTTCTTCGTACGAATATACAGACCGTTTCATGCAGGAAATTTCAAAATTAATTGATGATTCTATTCCAGAGAAAAAAGTAAGTTTGGTAATTACTTCTCCAGGATTTAGCTCAAACTCTGTAAACAGCGGATTGGTAAGGTTAACACTTAAAGACGTTGATGAAAGAGAAAAATCTCAAAAGGAAATTGCGGATAAACTGACTAAATGGACAAAACAATATCCTAATGCAAAAACTTCTGTAACACAACAGCCTACAATCGCTGTAAACAGACGTGGAGGTTTGCCAATTCAATACATTATTCAAGCTCCTACTTTTGAAAAATTAAGAGAAAAAATTCCTCTTTTTATGAATGAAGTTGGAAAAAGTGATGTCTTTTCTACTACAGATGTTAACTTAAAATTTAATAAACCCGAAATCAATGTAACGATTGACCGTGCAAAAGCAGAAAGCTTAGGAATATCGATTCTTGATATTGCGCAGACTTTACAGCTTTCGTTGAGCGGACAGCGTTTTGGATATTTCATCAAAAACGGAAAACAGTATCAGGTAATTGGACAATTTGATCAAAAAGACAGATCGAAACCTTTAGATTTGACTTCAATGTTTGTAAAAAACAAAAACGGTGAATTGATTCAGATGGATAACGTTGTTAATGTATACGAACAAAGTAATCCGCCGCAGTTGTATCATAACAATCGTTACATGTCTGCAACTGTTGCTGCTGGATTAGCGCCAGGAAAAAGTATGGGTGACGGAATTAAGGAAATGGATAGAATTAAAGCTAAAGTTTTAGACGAAAGTTTTACAACGGATTTAGCTGGAGAATCCCGAGATTTTGTAGAAAGCAGCTCGAATACTTCTTTCGCATTTGGACTGGCTTTACTATTAATATTCTTAATTCTTGCTGCACAGTTTGAAAGTTTTATTGATCCGTTTATCATCATTTTGACCGTTCCAATGGCAGTTGCCGGTGCTTTATTCTCCCTTTGGCTATTCAACCAAACTTGGAACATTTTCAGCCAGATTGGTACTGTAATGTTAATTGGTCTGGTAACCAAAAATGGTATTTTGATTGTCGAATTTGCCAATCAGTTGCGCGAACAAGGAAAACCAAAATTAGAAGCTATTTTAGAAGCTTCAGAAGCACGTTTACGTCCAATTTTAATGACCAGTTTAGCCATTGCTTTAGGAGCGCTTCCAATTGCAATGTCACTTGGAGCTGCATCAACCAGTAGAATTGGTATGGGAGTTGTAATTGTTGGAGGAACAATTTTTTCATTGGCTTTAACGCTTTTTGTAATTCCTGCAATTTATTTAATGTGGTCTAAAGCTAGAAAACACTATCCAGAGTTTGATCATATTGATGAATACGAAAGAGAAAGTATAAAATAGAAACCAAAAGATCACGAATTTTATGCATCAAGATTCGTGATTGGGTGGCAAAAGTAAATAAACATGAATATCAAAAATATATACGGCACTTTAATAATTCTTTTCGTTTGTATTATTCAGGCGAATGCGCAGGAAGTTCTGACTATTGAGCAGGCTATGAGTATAGCTTTGGAAAATAATTTTGAAATTAAAATTGCCAAAAACAATTCCTTAATAAACGAAACCAACACAACAATTGGAAATGCTGGAATGTTGCCAACTGCAACTGCTTCTGTTGTTGACAATAACAATCTTACCAATTCAACCCAAGTCCGTCAAGACGGAACATCAACTTCGTTAAAGAATGCTAAAAACAATAGTTTAACTTATGGTGTAAGTTTAGGCTGGACAGTTTTTGACGGAATGAAAATGTTTGCCAGATATGATCAATTAAAAGAGCTTCAAAAACTGGGGGATGCGGAACTTAAAAGAACAATTTTAGTTAAAATTGGTCAGGTAAATTCAGCATATTATGATTTAGTGCAGCAGCAGCATCAATTAGCTGCTTTAGATACTACAATCGTAATTTCGAAACAAAGATTGACTTTAGCTCAAAACAGATTCAGTATCGGAAAAGCTTCAAAATTAGAAGTTTTAAATGCACAGGTTGATTTAAATTCTGATCAAGTAGCATTGTTGAGACAAAAAGAATCTTATGCTAATGCTAAAATTTTATTGAATCAATACTTAGCACGCGATCCAAAAATTGACTTCAAAGTAACAGATGAGGTGAACGTTGACAATAAATTAGTTTTGGCTGATTTAATGGAATTAGCACAAAAACAAAACCCTGCTTTAGAATCGCAAATTATCAATAAGCGTATTGCCGAATTACAATTAAAACAAGTAAAAGCAGATCGTTATCCTATTTTGCGCTTAACCACAGGTTATAACTTCTCTGAAAGCCAATCGAGTTTAGGTTTTACTAGTGAAAACTCTTCAAGAGGTTTAAACTACGGATTTAATGCTTCGATGAATATTTTTGATGGTCTCAATCAGCATCGCAATGAAAAAGTTGCCAAAATGCAGATTGAAAATTCACAAATTGCCATCGAGCAGCAAAATATGATCTTGAACACACAATTAAGCACCGCTTTTCAGACTTATTTAACCAACTTAGAGTTAATCGATCTGGAAGAAGACAACGAGGCAATTGCGAAACAAAATCTAGATATTACACTTGATAAATTTAGAATTGGAACAATTACAACTCTAGATTTTAGAACAGCCCAGCTTAATTATGTAAATGCAAAAGTGCGTTACAGCAACGCCCAGTATGAAGCAAAATTATCTGAAATTGCTTTAAAAGAATTAGCAGGAAATATTACTTTTTAACTTACTGTAATTTAAAAGCTTAAAACTTAAAAAAGGCGTTTCTCTTATTTAAATCATATTGCTAAGTGTATATTAAATAAGGGAAACGCCTTTCTGTTACTTCGATGTTGCAGAATATTTTTTTTAAATTTATATCAAAATAGGTTAATTTTTAATTTAAATTTGTTTCAAAACAAACTTAAATGATCACTTACAATACTAAAGACTGGTTTACTTTTATTTTTCATTTTCATAAATCTGATACAGTTCGAAAATTGTTTCCGATTATGATTGCAATTGGAATTTATGCTGCAATAGTAGGCTATCTCGAGGTCGAATATTTTAAAGTATCTAAAAACGATTACATCCATAACATTCCTATTATGCACGGAATGCTGGGTTTTGTTATTTCGCTTTTGCTTGTTTTTAGAACCAATACAGCTTATGACCGCTGGTGGGAAGGACGTAAACTTTGGGGCGGACTTGTAAATAACAGCCGAAATTTTGCCATAAAACTTTCTGCCATTTTAAAAGATGAAAACGATAGAAATTTTTTCAGAAAATACATTCCGATGTATGCAGATATTTTGCACAAACATTTAAAAGATGAAGACACAAGCAAACAACTTTTTGAAGATGTCGATTTAGAAATTGACCATCATAAACACAAGCCAAATCAATTAAAAAGAATAATGTATCATAAAATCAATGATCTGTATGATGCAAAAAAGATTTCCGGCGATCAGCTGATTACTTTAAATGACGAATTGGTTGCTTTTACAGATATTTGCGGGGCGTGTGAAAGAATCAAAAACACACCTATTCCCTACTCTTACAGTGCGTTCATAAAAAAATTCATCTTCTTTTATACAATGACACTTCCGTTTGGATATTCTGTTAGTTTAGGTTATTTGGTTGCTCCAGTTGTTGTGTTTATATTTTATGTTTTAGCCAGTTTGGAATTAATTGCCGAGGAAATCGAAGATCCGTTTGGAGATGATGAAAATGATCTTCCAACCAAAAAAATATCAGAAAACATCAAAAAACACGTTGAAGAGCTGATTTAATAAAACGTTAAATCTGCTTTTCATATCCTTATTTTACTTAAATTTAAAGTCTTCACCAAAAATTTAAGTTTAATGAACAACCAACGATTTTTAGTCAGCCCGCTTCAATTATCACAAGAAAAATCGTTAAAGACTCTTGTTGAAAATAGAACTATTTACAATTTGAGTCATTGTGAATTAAATTTATTTGAGACCTACGAATCGACTAAAATGGTTCCGTTAAAATTTAATGACTTGGTTGTAACGAGTATGCTACGAGGCAAAAAAGTCATGCATCTTTTTGATGATCCAGAATTCGAATATCTTCCTGGCGAAACGGTAATTGTTCCTTCGAATGTAGAAATGAAAATTGATTTTCCTGAAGCTTCCAAAAACAATCCCACACAATGTTTGGCTTTGGCTATTGATCAGGGAAAAATCAATGAAATTTTAAACTTCTTAAACGAGCAGTATCCTAAAGAAGGAAATAATATGTTCTGGCAGTTGAACTATCAGAATTATTTCTTTTACAATAATGTCGAAATGGCGGCAACAATCAATAAATTGATTAAAGAATGCATGAGCACATCTATAACCAAAGATATTTTGGCCGATTTAACTTTAAAAGAATTATTGATTCGAATTATTCAAACGCAAACGGTAAAATCTCTAGACGATGGAAAGTTTATAGAAAGCAATAATCCCATTAAAGAGGTTACAGAATATATCAAGCAAAATCTAAAGGAGAATATAAGCTTAAAAACGTTGAGCGAAAAAGCCTGTATGAGTACCACTTCTTTCTATCGTTTCTTTAAACGTGAACTTGGCATGAGTCCAATTGAATATATTTTGAATGAAAAAATAAAATGTGCCAAAAATCTATTGAAGAATCCATCACTTCAAATTAATGAAGTCTGTTATTTAGCAGGTTTTGAAGACGCTAATTACTTCATCAGATTATTCAAAAAATACGAAGGAATTACTCCAAAACAGTATCAGTTACTTTATATTAATTAAAGGTGCTAAGGTGTTAAGGTTCTGAGATACTGAGATACTGAGATACTGAGATACTGACATACTGAGATACTGAGATTCTAAATTTTCAAACTTGAAAGCTGAAAACTGAGACTGAGACTGAGACTGAAAACTCTACTCAATCCTAGTCACTGGTTCCAAATCCTTTTCTTCTTCTGGAGTAAAAATTCGGTATTCAATTTGGAAAGTTTTCTTTAACGGTGTTTCCAGCGAAAAACCTCCAACACCAAAGGCATCGATTACGGTTAAAGTAAAATGAGCATGTTTCCAATATTCAAATAAATCTTTGTCTACCCAAAACTCTGTATCTTCAATAACACCAATACAAACGTCTCCCATTCTCTGGTAGTAACCTCCTTTTTCAAAACATTGCGGCTGGGTGCCTTCACAGCATCCGCCAGCTTGGTAAAACATTAGATCTCCATGTTTTTCCTTTAGAATTTTTATCAATTCTACTGCTTTTTCTGTGGCATCAATTCGTTTAATCATTGTTTTGTTTTTAAATTTAAAAAAAGCAGCAAATTCAATTAAGAAATTTACTGCTTTGACATAACCAACTATTTAAGCTTTCCCTTTGCAATCAAACAGTAATTCTATTGTATTTATAAATCAAAATTGCCTGGAGAAAGCTCGTTTAATGCCATTAAGATCTTATCTTAACGCCCCATACATTTCACTAACTCTATTCCTAAGAATTCTCCAGGGTTTTGATGTGTTATTCTTAGAAGAAACCTAATTTCTTTTTGTCATAAGAAATCAGCATATTTTTGGTCTGACGGTATTGACTCAACATCATTTTGTGGTTTTCACGACCAATTCCAGATTGCTTGTAACCTCCAAATGGCGCACCAGCAGGATAAGAATGGTACTGATTAATCCAAACACGGCCGGACTGAATTGCTCTTGGAACCTGATAAATTTCGTGAGCATCTCTAGTCCAAACCCCTGCCCCTAGACCATACATTGTATCATTGGCAATTTCGATTGCTTCTTCAGTAGTTTTAAAGGTAGTAACAGCTAAAACAGGTCCGAAAATTTCTTCTTGAAAAATTCTCATTTTGTTATGACCTTTAAACAAAGTTGGTTTAATGTAATAACCGCCTTCTAATTCACCTCCTAGTTTATTTTCATCACCTCCAGTTAGAACCTCTGCCCCTTCTTCTTTTCCTAATTTAATGTAAGACATGATTTTTTCTTTCTGAACAATTGAAGTCTGCGCACCAATCATAGTCGATTTATCCAATGGATTTCCAGCCACAATAGCTTCTGTTCTTTCAATTACTTTTTTGATGAACTTGTCGTAAATGTCTTCGTGAATTAATAATCTCGAAGGACACGTACAAATTTCACCTTGATTTAAAGCAAATAATACTGCACCTTCAACCGCTTTATCAAAGAAATCATCATCATGATCTGCTACAGATGGGAAGAAAATATTTGGTGATTTTCCGCCCAATTCTAAAGTAACAGGAATAATGTTTTCACTCGCATACTGCATTACCAAACGTCCTGTAGTAGTTGAACCTGTAAATGCCGCTTTAGCCACTTTTTTATTGGTTACTAACGGACGACCTAATTCTGCTCCAAAACCATTAACAATATTTAAAACTCCCGGCGGAAGAATATCTCCAATTAATTCCATCAAAACCATAATCGAAATTGGCGTGCTTTCGGCTGGTTTTAAAACAATTGTATTTCCTGCCGCAAGTGCTGGAGCGATTTTCCAGACAGCCATTAAAATCGGGAAATTCCACGGAATAATTTGCGCAACCACACCAAGAGGCTCGCTTAAAGCAATAGAAACTGTCTGCGAATCTAATTCTGCAATCGAGCTTTCTTCGGCACGAATTACACCTGCAAAATATCGAAAATGATCTATAGCAAGCGGAATATCAGCTGCAAGTGTTTCGCGAATTGGTTTTCCGTTATCAATCGTTTCAACCGTTGCTATATATTCTAAATTGTCTTCAATCTTTTGTGCAATCTTATTTAGTAAAATACTTCTTTCAGTAACAGAAGTTTTTCCCCAAGTTTTAAATGCTTCATAAGCTGTATCTACTGCTAATTCTAAATCTTCTTTGCTAGAATGTGCTGCTTTTGTAAATACTTTTCCATCAATTGGAGAAAGCACATCAAAGTATTCTCCTTTAATTGGGGCAGTAAACTTCCCTCCAATATAATTATCGTATTTTGCCTTAAATTCAGGTCTTTTTGCTGTGGTGCTCATAATATTCTATTTTTGATTTATACCAAATTTAGGTGCATAAAAAGAAACAGAATAGCACTTTTCATTCATGTTGTAGCACAAAAATTACACATTTGATTTTTTTAGTTTATTATAATATTTAATTAGTAAAATTTTAGTAATAATTTTATCAAAAAAGCAGTAACAAGTATTTTTTTATAGATAAAAAACAGCAAGAAAAAACCAAATAATTTTTTCTTACTCCACGGCGCAATCCTTATATTTGTAACCTTATTCAAGAATAAAAAAGTTACAATGAAAATATCTTACAACTGGTTAAAACAATTTATTAAAACAGATTGGACATCTGAGCAGACTTCAGAATTACTTACAGATCTTGGTTTGGAAGTTGAAGTTGTCGAAAAATACCAATCAATTAAAGGAGGATTAGAAGGAGTTGTTGTTGGGCACGTTCTGACTTGCGAAAAACATCCTGATGCAGATAGATTGAAAGTTACTACAGTCAATGTAGGTTTAGAAGCTCCCATACAAATTGTATGCGGTGCTGCAAACGTGGCTGCAGGACAAAAAGTACCAGTTGCTACAATCGGAACTATTTTATACGATAAAGACGGTGCAGAATTCACCATTAAAAAAGGAAAAATCCGCGGGCAGGAAAGCCACGGAATGATCTGTGCTGAAGATGAATTAGGATTGGGAAACAGCCATGATGGAATTATGGTTTTGGCTGATGACCTTGTTCCTGGAACTCCTGCTTCTCAAGTTTTTCAAGTTACAAATGATGAAGTTTTTGAAATTGGATTGACACCAAACCGTGCCGATGCAATGAGTCATTATGGAACGGCTCGTGATTTAAGAGCGGGGATGCTGCAACGCGGCGTAAACGTAGAATTGATTACACCTTCTGTAAGCAATTTTAGAGTTGACATGCGCACGCTTAAAATTGATGTGAATGTTGAAGACAATCATTTAGCACCAAGATATTGCGGTGTAACTATTTCTGGAATTTCTGTTCACGAATCTCCAAGCTGGTTACAAGATCGTTTAAAAGCTATTGGATTAACTCCAAAAAATAATATTGTTGACGTTACGAATTATGTTCTTCATGAACTAGGACAGCCTTTACATGCTTTTGACGCTGCGAAAATCAACGGAAAAATCATTGTGAAAACTGTTGAAGAAGGAACTAAATTTGTTACTCTTGATGATGTTGAAAGAACATTACACAAAGAAGATTTAATGATTTGTGACGAAAAAGGCCCTCTTTGTATTGCTGGTGTTTTTGGCGGAAAAAAATCT
Source organism: Flavobacterium sp. SORGH_AS_0622 (assembly GCF_030818825.1). Lineage (NCBI taxonomy): Bacteria > Pseudomonadati > Bacteroidota > Flavobacteriia > Flavobacteriales > Flavobacteriaceae > Flavobacterium > Flavobacterium sp. SORGH_AS_0622. Next base: position 2,342,623 of record NZ_JAUTAX010000001.1, on the reverse strand, counting down.
GGAGTTACAGAAGGAACAACGACTATTTTCTTAGAAAGTGCTTATTTTGATCCTGTTAGCATTCGTAAAACAGCAAAAAGACATCAATTAAGTACAGATGCTTCATTTAGATTTGAAAGAGGAATTGACCCAACAATTACAGAATATGCTTTAAAACGTGCTGCCCTTTTGATTCAGGAAGTTGCAGGTGGAAAAATTACTTCTGATGTTGTAGAAGTATATCCTAAAAAAGTAGAAGATTTTTCTGTTTTATTGAATTTCAGCCATGTATCTAAAATTATTGGACAGGAAATCTCAAAAGATACTATCAAAAAGATTTTAGTTTCTTTAGATATTAAAGTAAACAGCGTTTCAGATTCTGGTTTAGGTTTAACGATTCCTGCATACCGTGTTGATGTTCAGCGTGAAATTGATGTAATTGAAGAAATTCTAAGAGTTTATGGATACAATAACATTAATTTCTCTAAGAAATTTAATGCGACAGTAGCGAATTCACCAAGAACTGAAGATTATAAAGTACAAAACGTAATTGCTTCTCAGTTGAACTCGCAAGGTTTCCACGAAATGATGGCAAACTCATTGACAACAGCTGCTTATGCAAAATTATCGACTTCTTTAAAAGAAGAACATAACGTTTCAATGCTTAATCCGTTGAGCAGTGATTTGGCAACACTTCGCCAGTCTTTACTGTTTTCTGGATTAGAAGCTGTTTCTTATAATATCAACAGAAAAAATTCGGATTTAAAATTATTTGAATTCGGAAAAACATATCATAAATATTTAAACGGATATGAAGAGCATAAACATCTTTCTTTATTAATTTCTGGAAACAGAAACAAAGAAAGCTGGACAAGTCCACAAAAAACAACAGATTTCTTCTTGTTGAAAGGATATGTAAAAGCGATTTTATCACGTTTAGGAATTGAAAAGATTTCAAATACACCGGTTCAATCTGATATTTATTCTGAAGGAACTGCGATTACTTATAATAATGATATTTTGGTTGAAATGGGTGTTGTTAAAAAACCTATTTTGAAACATTTCGGAATCAAACAAGATGTTTATTATGCTGATTTTAACTGGGATTTGGTTTTAAAAATCATTACTGGAAAAATTAAGTATACTGAAATTCCTAAATACCCAGAAGTTCGTAGAGATTTGGCTTTATTAATTGATCAAAACACTTCTTACGAAAGCATTTTTAACTTGGCTAAACAAACTGAAAAAGCGCTTTTAAAAGATATTAATTTATTTGATGTTTATCAAGGTGATAAATTACCAGAAGGTAAAAAATCGTACGCTTTGAGTTTTACAATTCAAGATAACAGCAAAACGCTAACCGATGCTCAGATTGACAAAATCATGTCTAAATTACAACAGACTTTTGAAACGGAGCTTGGAGCAAGTTTGAGATAATTTTTCTCTTCATATAAATAAAAAACCCGACGGATTTAAAAGATCTTGTCGGGTTTTGTTTTTTTTGTTTCAGGTTTCAAGTTTCAGGTTCCAGGTTCCAGGTTTCAGGTTTACTTCGAACATAAATTATACCGCAAAGACCGCTAAGGGTTTTTCGCAAAGGTTCGCAAAGGCTTATTTAGCGCTAAATTTTTAATTTTTAATTTTTAATTTTTAATTGTAATTCTAAATTTTTAATTCTCATAAGTATTTTTGATAAGCTCTCATCAACTTCTCATCGTATTTATTGGTTTTATAAGCTGGTCCATTATATTTTAGGGCAAAGGATGCCCAGTTTTTATTTCGTAAAAGTGATAATAGATTATTTTTTTCAAGGAATAATCCGAAAGCTTTTAAATGTTCGCCTTCGTTTTGATTCATTTTTTCTACAAACTCATCGATGCTTTGGTAACCAATTGAAAGGGCATTAAAACCCATTATTTGAAATAATCCCCACGAAGCCGAACTGTTGGCCGCATCTTTGATTTTTTTATCCTGACCTAGATTTCTAGCTTTTTCTAATCGCGTGTATTCTGCCGTCCCTCCAACATAATATTTTCTAGTATAGTTTTCAAATAGAATATCTTGATTATTGGAATTCATATAAGATCTCGGATTAATTCCTCTTTTCTCTAGTTCACGCCAAAAAATATGTCCTTCAAACAGAATCTTCGGACGACCATCAATTAAAAACCCTTTTCCGTTACTTTCCACTTCATTTACCGCTTTTACAACTGCCAATTCAAGATTAAACTGATTCGAAAAATCGATTAGATTTTGTTCTGAAAGTAATTTGGTATTTGGAGATAAACTATTCGTGTTCTTCGCAATAATTGCCGACCATGTTTTGAGCCCGACAACGCCGTCAACAACCAGATTATTTTTCAATTGAAAATCCCTGATTGCTTTATCTGTTGCTGTTCCGAAATAATCGGAAACAACTACATCATATTTTAATTTGGCTAAAAGTTCATTTAAGTAATAAACTTCTGGAGACTTTACTCCTGCTTTTATAGTTCTCATTATTTTTTATTTATGGTAATTATTGATGCTTTTGAGAAATCAAAAACTTCATTTTTTGTGGCCGTTAGATTGTCATTTTTGTCAAAATAATTGACTTTGTATGAAATCAATGTATTATTGTTCGTTGTATTTTTAATAATAAAATTGAACAATATTGGTGTCGAAAACTCCGATTTTAAACGTTCTATAGAAAATTTACTTCCCGTTTCCTGAACCGTTAAATCAATTGTAATTCTGCTTGTTGCAGCTGTCTGACTTTTGATTTGAACTTGGATGTATCTATTATACGCTGTTGACTGCGAAACAATTTGACTAAACTCGGAACTAATATTTTCTATGTTTTCAAAATCAAAATAAACATTCTTTAATTCGCTGGAAGCACTCGGATCAATTGCCGAAAAATCTAAAAGTTTGGTATCATTACTAATAAGCTGCGGATAATTTTTAAAGAACACACTATTCAAATACGTTGCGTTCTGATTGTAAACCAATAAAATAGAATTGAGTTTACAATTTGAAATCGATTGGTTGTTAATTTGTATTTTCTTTGCAGCATTATCAATTAAGGTTTCTAAGATTTCGCCAATAGTCTGCTCAATATTTAATTCGATGATGCTGGAATCTTTAATTTCTTTGTATTTGAAATTAATATTGGCATATTGCGTAATCGTATTATTCAAGGCATTGATCATAATGCTTGCTTCAGATAAATTTTCGGTTGAAAGATTGAATAAAAAGTGCTTTCCATCTGTTGTAATATCGGATTGCTGCAGAAAATAATTACCGCTTACTTCGTAATCTGCCGAGATATCATTTGGATAGAGAAATTGCACTTTATCAAAGTAATCAGCTGCATCGCCATCAATAAAATTATTCTGCAGCAAAGCAATTTTCAATTTTGCCAAATCAAAATCGGAAAGGTTTGGACCAATGGCAAACTGAAAACTGATTTTTGAGATCTCTTCCGCCGTGCCCGCGCCTTCTTCATAAGCATGAAAAATAGTCGAAATACAAGGCTTCATTGTATTTAAATCTTTCGATAAACTATAAATCTTAGAGATCAACAAAAATGTATTCGGCTGAACCATAGATTTGTAAATTGATAGTTTACTAAAATTAAAGCCTGTTACAAAAATTTGTTTGAACTGAGAAAAGTCCTCGTTTAGATTAAAAGGAATATTTACAAATCCGCCGCCAATAGTTTTGTACAAACTTGACGCAAGATCTGCACCAATTGGATAACTTACTGTTTTATTGATTTTGAGCAGAAAAGTACTTTTTACATATTCTTCCTGAACATCGGCTTTTATACTGTTTTCTCGTTGTATTTCAGATATAGCGACTTTAGGAGCGACTTTTATTCCTAAATCTGATCGTACCATTAACGGACTGCTTATAAGTGTCGCTTTAGGCTGTAAAACGGTTTTAGGCGAAGTAAAATCTTTTTTGATAACATCCTGACTTCTTAGGATTGAAATATCTCTCGCAAATAGAAAGTTTCTCTTTATTTTGGAATATCCTTTAAAATCAAAAAAAAGATCAATATTACATTTTAAGTCATTTAGGTTTGAAACTAAATTCAAGAAAGCAATTTTAACGGCTTCATCAATCAAATCAAATTGAATTTCTTGCGTTGCAGTGTTTACTATTCCATTTATTTTTATAAAATCACGATTTACTTTTAGGTTTAAAACTGCTTCTCTGAGGTTTAAAGTAATACTTTTTTGATTGGCCTGTAAAGTCTTGTTTTTGATGCTGTATTTCAAAGTTACTTTTCCCAAAAGTCCACCTTTATTTCCTGATTTGTCTGGAACATTTTCATAATAAAAAACGGTTCCGTTATTAGGTTCTATTTCAATTTGAGGAAAAAATAAAGTGATTTCATTTTTAAAATAATCCTTAAAGGAATCGTTCTCTGTAATGGCATTATCTCCTTCAATAAGAGGAAAATAACTCTCAATAATTGGAAAAACCAAAATAGGTTTTATGTCTATAGAATGAATGATAGGATGTTCGATTACCCTAAATTCATTTTCTTTTTTAAGCGTCGCAGCAGTAAAAGCTGTACTCGGTTTGGAAGGTTCGAGATTGAATCGGTTTAAGGGCACCAATTTGGTTCCTTCGAGTTTAAATGTATTTAAATCTGGCATGACTATTTGGTTTAATGATTAGTGACTTATGAAACAAAAGGGACGTAATGTCCCTTTTGTAAAATGTCTCAAAAAAATTATTCCATAAATGGAGCTCTGATTTTCTCGATATCAGCATTTTGAGCGTCAGTTCCCGTTGGAATTTCAAACAAAACATCTCCTTCTTGATAATCAATTTTGATGTAATCTGTTGAAATAGAAACTTTTTTAGATTTTTTTCCGATTTTGCCGCTACAAGTGTATTTCACTTTATATTCCGTTGGTTTAATAGTATAATCTAATTCATACCACGCTCTATACGGAATTGCATCTTCGAAATTATCAACAGTAAACTTGAATTTTTTAGACGACATTTTGTCAACTTTAAACGTTACTTCCATAGTATCACAATCATACAATTCCTCTGTTGACAAAGTGTAATTGATCATATTTTGGATTGGAAGCGGTACGAAGACTTTTGTTCCTTCAAATTCAAACTCTCTTGTTGTGTCTTTCAACTTGATTCTCTTGTCTTTTTCGTACATTACTTCCTGACGAACTTTAATCTTAGAAGAACCGTTGTTTTTTACAAAATCAAACACAAAAGCATTCTTTTCTTTTGATTTATCATTCCAAGTTGCTGGGAAAATTGCATCGATTTCTTTACCAGATCTGCTCGTATTTTTTACGTACGGAGTTCCTTCTGGGGCGATCATTCTGCCAGAACTTTTCCAGATTAATTTTCCTTTAGAATCAGGATATCCAACTTCGATAGAAACTTGACTTACAGGACTGTCATTGACAATGTCGCTGTCTTTGTCCAATTTAATTAAACCTCCGTTCAAAGAAGCAATAACTTGAACTTTAGAAAAATCTTCATCTAACTGAATTTCTGTAATATAATTTTTCAAATCTGCTTTTGCTTCTGCACCCGATTTTAAAGTAAGAGGCGTTAGATTACCGCTGATTTTAGAATCTAAAACCTGAATGGCAGAGAATTTAATTTCATCTGTAAATTTAATTGCACGAATCTGGCTTCCAGACTTAAGATTCATTCCCACACTGCCAAGTCCCATAAATAAACGGAAGAAACCATTTGGTTTTTCGGGAGATGAAACTGGTGTAAATTGTTTTTCAGGAGCGTCAAATATTTGTTTTTTCACTATTTCAAAAGCAAATTCTCGCTGTTTTTGCAGTAAAGAATCTTCAACCTTTTTCTTTTCTTCGGTCGAAAATTGCTCATCTGTTATTACTTCACTTGTAATACCTCCTTCTGTAAGGATTTTTTCGTACTCATGTTCCCAGTTTAAATCAACAAATGACCAGCTTACGCTTGTTTTAGCAGAAAAATAAGTATGTACTTTTTTAACGTCAACCGTTGTTTTAATAACTGTAGTCGGCATGTAAGCTTTGTACTTGATATTATTTTCTATAACAAGATTGTTGCTTCCGATTTCTAAGGCATTTTTTACCAATGAAGCGCTATTTCTTCCCATTAAAATAGAAAGCGCATTATCTCCTAATCCAAAAGTAGTTCCTGCTCCTTCTCCTTGAATGTTAAAAGTCCAGGGATTGGCGCCACCAAAAGGATTATTTGGTGATTTTTCGCCCACAACGTGCATCGCAATGTTGTTTTGTGTCAATTGAATTGGACGTACATTGGTCGAATTAAAATCTTTATCAACTCCAATTAAGAAAGAAAACAAGCCAAAAAGTGTTGAATTTCTGTGGTTTTTATAATCACTATTAAGTCTTGCTTTTAATTTATCGATTGCTTTTTTCAATAAAGCTTCAGGTAAATCAATTGTACTGGTCAAAGTCGTATAAGCGCCTGCTTCTTCTTCCAATCCTTCTGCACCAATTACTGTCGAAGAATCTCCTTCTGATTTAAATACCTGCATGGCAAACTTAAATCTCCCATCTGGATGTTTAGATAGTCTTGGGTACTTTGGGTAATAGTAAAACTGCATTGGCAATCCAGCATCTCTTAATAACATATTATTTGGATCTGGCGAAAAAAGAACTGCGAAATCTGCTCCATCTTCTTTTTCTAAAAGAATTTCTACTGTTCCGGCTCCTGCATGAGGATAACCTAGGGGTGTTGGTTGTGACATAATTTAAAAATTTAGTTAATTACTTAATAAGGTTTACATTTTTGAGTGCCTGTTTTTTACACGAAAACTGACGATGTAAAATTCTATTTTTATAAAATGTTACGTAACAGCACTTTAACCCATTTTTTTGAATAAATTTACCTAACGAAAAAAGGGTATATTTCCCCTTGTTCCAATTTTAGGTTTCAAATAATTTTGTCCCCAACAGAACTTCAAAATCCTGTTAACTAAATCCATAACCAATAAATTAATAAAAATCATGAAAAATCCTCCCGCAAAACCAAGTCAGTTAATTACTAAAGAATTTGCTAGACAATTAAATGTGAATTACAACAACAAAAGAGCTTCGCTTACAGCAAAAAAAACGCAGAAAGAAGATGCAAATGCTATTTGGTATTCTTTGGAAGAATTAGAAAACTACATTCACTACATCAAAACAAACGGAGCAAACGATGGATATAATGTAGACGGAATCCGTTTTTATTTTGGAGTTTATCCAGATGATGAAAAGCATGGCGAAAAAGCTGGATTAACAACTTTATTTTTGGTTCCAACTGGAAAAAAGATAGAAAACAATACAGCAAAAATTCAAAGTTTTGCTTTAGTACAAGAAGCCTACTCTTCTGACATTCAAAGCCTTGAACCAATGAATTACGGAAACATCGGAAGACCACCAAGTTTATTATATTAAAACTATGTTTGAATTTTTAAGATCTTATATCATTTATCTGGCTTTATTATCAGGAATAGTTGGCTTGTTTTCAATGCCAAAACTTCCTGGTAATAAAGCTAAATTTTTAGTACTTTTAATATGGTTTTCAATCATAACCGAAATTGTAGGCTACTATTTTACCCAATGGACGGGCTTGCTGAACTTTTATGTTTACAATTTCTACATGTTCGCCAGTTTTTCTGCCTATATCTTACTTTTAAGAGCCTTATTAACTAAAATTAACAACAGAACCTTAGCTGTTATTTTTCTAATCCTGTTTATTGTTTCTTTTTTCTTAAACATATTATATTTTAAAGAAGACATAAACCGTTCATTTACATACAGCTTTGCAATTGGTGTTTTATTGGTATTGATTTTATGCTGTTTATATTTGATTGAGATTTTTAATTCAGAAAAGATATTAAATTTTAAAAAGTCGGTTTTTTTCTGGTACATTTTAGGAATACTTGTTTTTCATGTTCCTTTTACTCCTTTTATGCTGGCTATCAATTGGTTTTTAATCAAACAAGACGAATCTATATTTAGCTTAGTATTATTCATTTTAAATTTTCTAGCACATAGCTGCTTTATAATCGGATTTATATGGAGCGAAAAGAAATACAATTATTAGTCATTTCCCTTGGTATTGTTTTCTTTACCTTGATTATCGTTATAGTTGTTATTTTCTTCTATTTTTTTAAGAAGAAAAACAACTTTGTGGTAGAGAGAATGGAAGCTGAATTGTATTTCCAATCTGAACTTGTTAAAACCAGAATAGAGATAAAGGATCAGACTTTATCTGAAATTAGTAAAGAACTGCATGATAATATTGGCCAGATTATTTCGGTCGCCATTATGCAGCTTAATATTTCGATAAGCAATAAAAACGTTCAGATTAGTGAACTTAAAGACATGAAAGTCGTTTTGGCTAAAGCTTTAGACGAATTGAGAATTCTTTCCCGCATTATAAACAAAGATAATTTACTTCAAAACAATTTTTTAGAAGCCATTCATCAGGATTTAGAAAGAATTAAGAAACTTAAAAAAATCAAATACAATTTTAATCAAATTGGAACAGTTCCAGCAATAAATGAAGAACATGAATTAATCATTTACAGAATTTTTCAAGAAGCGCTTCATAATAGTTTAAAACATTCTCGAAGCGATTTATTTGATGTGAATATTGAAACTGCCGATTCCGTTTTTAAGTTACAATTGAAGGATTTCGGAATTGGATATGATCTCAAAAAATCAAATTCAGGATTAGGATTGAATAATATGAAATTGAGAGCCAAACTAATTGGTGCTGACTTAATTATGAATTCTGATAAAAATGGAACTAGTGTAACTATCGAATATCCTTTAACGCAAGACCATGAAAACTAACCCAAAAAATAAAATCATAATTGTAGACGATCACCTGCTTTTTTCGCAGTCTCTCGAACTGCTAATTAAAAGCTTTGGCGATTATGATGTAATCCAGCGTTTTGAAAACGGAAAAGTGTTTATTGATTATCTTGAAGAAAACTCTTCAGCAGAAATTGATCTTATCTTACTCGATGTCAATATGCCCGTTCTCGATGGACTGAGCACTATGAAATGGTTAAAAGACAATAGACCCGATCTCAAAGTAATTGCTTTATCTGTGAATGACGACGAAGAAATTATTATAAAAATGATTACGAATGGCGCCAAAGGTTATTTACTAAAAGATACTTCGCCCGAAATATTTAGGGAAGCAATAGAATGTGTAGTCGAAAAGGGCTTTTATTTCACAGAATTAGTTTCTGGAATGCTTATTAATAAGGTCAATAGCGACAATAGAAAAATCAATTTAAAAGAAAAAGAGATTGTTTTTATCAAACATGCCTGTACCGAAATGACCTATAAGGAAATTGCATCACAGATGTGTTTGAGTCCAAAAACTATTGACGGTTACCGAGAAATACTCTTTGATAAACTTGAAATAAAAACCCGAATCGGACTTGTACTTTATGCTATTAAGCATAAAATTGTTTTTGTATAGCTTAATAAGTTAATGCTGCAAAGAACGGATATTCTTTAATTTTTTCTCTTCCGTTAAGAAAAGTCAGTTCCATTAGAAAATTGCATTGCACAATTTCGCCTCCCAGTTTTTCGACCAATTCACAAACCGCCTTTGCAGTTCCGCCTGTAGCTAAAACATCATCGTGAATTAATACACGGTCGCCTTTTTGAATAGCATCTGTATGCATTTCTAAACTATCAGAACCATATTCTAACTCGTAAGAAGCAGAAATTGTTTCATAAGGAAGTTTTTTAGGTTTTCTAACAGGGACAAATCCAGCATTTAATTCTTGAGCCAGCAACATTCCGAAGAAAAAACCACGAGATTCTGCTCCTACAACCTTATCAATTTTTTGTCCGTTTAAAGAATCAACCAAGATTCGCAGGCAATTTGTTCGTGCTTCGGGGTTAATTAGTAACGGAGTGATGTCTTTGAATAAAATTCCTTCTTTAGGAAACCCCTGAATATCACGCACATAATTTTCAATCTTCATTTTTTTTTATTTTTCTGTTATTTTTTGCTTGTTTATCTCACATTTATGCCTATCTTTGCACCCGCAATAAGCAATCAACAAAGCTACAAAAAATTAGCTAATTGATAACAAAAAGGCCTCGTGGCGCAACTGAATAGCGCATCTGATTACGGCTCAGAAGGTTACTGGTTTGAATCCAGTCGAGGTCACTCTACGGGACAAAAGATAAAAATCATCTTTTGCCCCGTTTTTTTTACTCTCTAACTCTTTGTTAATCAAATAAATACTCTCTACTATTTTGTTAACTCTAGCGGTTTGTACTTTATTTTCTTTTATAGTGAAATTTTCGGGATAAACCAAACCAATCAGGCTTCGTGCTTCTGATAAAGCCATATCTAAGTAAGCTTGATTTATTTTAATTAAATTATCAATACCTTTAACTAACAGGCCTTCAATGCTATGTTTGTCTTTTGCTATCGATGATAATTCTCTCTCAAGGTTTGTAATTCGTACAGCGTAGTCTTCTTTCATTAATTTATAATCATCGGAATCTATTTTTGATGTTAATAGAAGATCTCTTGCATTGCTTAACCTATGCTCATAATCTTTAATCTGTTCCAAGAGTCTTCTTTTCTGCTCACCAGCATTGTTTGCCATTTCTCGGTGAGTTTCATATAAAACTGAACTGTATAATTTTTTGATCTCTGGTATGGGTTGATATTTTTTTAAATTTTCAACAAATAATTCATTGGCTACCTCAGAATTGATTCTAAACTTACACTTTGTTTCACAATGGTAATAATAGTAGTGTTTATGTCTGCCTTTACACTTGCTACCCTGAAGCTTCTTTTGGCACTTTGGACAATTAAAGAACCCTCTCAGAGGAAATTCTACAACTGTTTTAATTTTAGGCCTGTAAATACGAGATTTACCGTCTAAAATATCCTGAACATTATAAAAAAGACCTTCCGAGATTAAAGGCTCGTGCTGTCCTGTAACTAACATGCTTTCTTCATCTTTATATTTGGGAACAAAAATTTTACCATAGTAAATTGGGTTCCTAATTAATCCCCACATATTGCTTTTTGTCCTTTTAAAACCTCTTTTGCATGCAAGATGATAAACCTGCTCAGTATTAAATACTCCTCTTGCAATCTCCTCAAATATCCACCTCATTACTGACGCTGCTGGTTCTACAAGAGCTATATACTTCGTTCCGTCTTCTTTTGATTTATTAGCATAACCAAATGGTGCTGTTCCCATATATCTACCTTCTTTTTTAGCTCTTCTCATTCCATGAAAAGTATTTAAAGCTCTTCTGTCATTTTCTACTTCAGGAGCAGCAAGGTAAAAAGCAAGCATCATTTTGTTCTCTGGAACGGATAAATCAAGTGGTTGTTCAATTGCCTGTGGCTCCACTCCAAGTTTTCGCAGAACACTTATCATTTGGTATGCATCTCCAGCATTTCTGCTGAACCTGTCCCATTTTGTAAATAAAACAAAATCACACTTATTTTTCTCTTTTTTAAAGTTAAGAAGCAGTTTATTCCACTGAGGTCTATTGAAGGTTTTGGCTGAATGGTCTTCATAGATAACATTTCTCACCTCGATATAATTTATGGAACAGTACTTACGTAGCACTTCTTCCTGATTTCTTTGTGAATAGCCTTTTTCAGCCTGTTCATCTGTACTTACACGGATGTATAAATCTGCAATAATACTCATGATTCTAAAAATTTTGATACGACCGCATGGGCCAATTTTCGTAAAAATAGTAAAATTTCGGTTGCTTCTTCAATTGTAACATTCATACCCTCAGAGTTTAACATTTTCAAAGCTTTCTCTGGAGTTATTTTTCCCCTCATTTCTTCTTCTTCATTTTCCATCATCATTTAATAAAAATAATAAAAGCCCATCAAGGGCTTTTATGGTGATTAATCTAAGTTCAGTCGTAAAAGTAAATCTTACTTCCCTGCGTTTTTTTAAACGAAGGTTCGTACTTAAGATATCCATAAGTACTTAGTTCATTTATACATCTATAATAGGTAAAAGCCGAAGAAATTTTAGCCAAAGGGGTTATTTCATGTCTATAGACTTGTATTGGATTAGTAAAACCCTTATCAACCCTATATTGAAGCAAGGCGGCATACAGCGCAATATGTGTCGTACTTATACGGAAATCTTTTTCTATAGCTAAAAAGAAATCTGATAAAGGTTTTAGCGTTTCCATTTAACTATAAAGTTTTAGCCTTGCTTTTTTTTGGAGATCTTTTTTTTTCACCTTCCTCCGATTGTGGCTCCTCTTTATGACCTGCATCCTTTTTCATTGATTTGCCTTCACTTTCCCCTTGCTTCTGATCTTTGCTTTCTCTATGATTTATTCTTTCCATATTTCCATCATAAACATTAACAGTCTTAAACTGAGGATTTGCCTCCACATACATTTTACTTTCAGTACCGCCGACAACAAAAGTCGCCGACTGAAGGTTTCCTTTCTTTAGCGAATTCAAAAGGTCTTCTTTATACTTCGGAGTATTCAGTTCCTTGATTGAATGTTTTGCCAGACTTGCTTCCAGATCATACCCGTAGTTCTGATGGTATTGATTGAGTTTAAAATTTCCCTGAGAGTCTGATTCTTTGAAGTTCATTTTTAACCAGCAATTGTAACTCTCCCCTTCTTTATTTTTAAGATCTTTATTGACAGATCTGCCTTCCATCAAATTATAAGCCTCTTTCATTGTAATACTGGCGCTGTCTTTGTTGATGTAAAAGGTGTGTTCCAGGCCAGGTTTGTTCTCTTCTTTCTGCAGATTGACGTGATATGAATTAAAAAAGTACATATCGGTCTGTTCAGACTTTTTGAAATTTAATTCTACAGTTAAGGTATCCTTATTTGGAACACCATTGTTCATAATACCGTTGTGCATGATTTTAAAATCCTGATCACCTTTCATCATTTTCTCTCTCAGTTCAGCATCAAACGTCTCTCCAAAGCCATTGTATTTCAGCTGGTCTTTCAGGAATTCAAAATTTTTCTGATTCATAATATTTGTATTTAAATTGTTATCTAATATTTCTTTGCTCTCCCTAAACAGCTTGGCAAATCCAGTAAGTTCAAAAGCTTCATTATCGAACGTTTTAATTCCGCTCTCTAAAACTGCTCGTAAGTCGTCAATAACTGATTCAACCGGCGGGCTCTGAAAATAATTCGCATCATTGGTCATAACCAGACAGTACTTCTTCGCATCCAATGGATTTCAAAAAACTCAATTGTGTTAGTATCAGTCACCTCATCTGTATTAAAGGCAGCAAATCGATGGCCGTTATAAGCCATTTCCTCAGCAAACGACAGTATTATTTCAGTATCAGCTAAATTGATTATCATAATTTATTTTAAACCTTAAAAAGTGTCAATATTGAATTCTGTAATCGGAAATACCTTATCAGTCAGACTATTACTTATATCTACTTCCAAATGTCTTCCGCCTTTTTTTTCAATCATCTGAATCGTCAGATACTTATTCTCAGGGATGGTAAATTTCTGCAGGGCATAGACTTTTATTATTTCAGATTTATAAGGAATTACAGAAGATGATGAAGTAGCATACAGAGGCTCTACTTCAATTTCCTGTGAGGCAGTCCGTTTTGATTTTCTCTTATCCTTGATAAAAAAACGAAACTGATCAATATCGTAGTTAATCTTTGATTTGTTTTCAAAAACAACACGCAGATACAAAACATCCTGCTGGATAAAGATGCCGTTCACCTCCAGTCTGATTTGATACTTTGATTTTTTTAGACCACTGATTTTTTTCTTTTTGGAATATGCAGCCGAAGCACACTGTTCGATCCTTTTCTGATTTTCGTTTTCTAAAGAAAACAGCACATCCCTGCTTGTCGCCGCTGTATTTTCAGCATTAATATTTAGATCCGGACACTCATCATTATAGTTTAGCACAAACACATACAATCGACCGTCAGAAGTGACGGCTGTCAGATTGGTCTGGATAAAAAACTGCTTTGCCGCTTTTACAAGCACTATATTTTCTACACCTTTTGCTTTCTGAACCAGCACATCTGCGCTCCCTTTGTCAATGCTCTTGATTGGATAAGGGAAAACGATGCTTGTGGTTTTAGAAAAACCTACTTGTAGATTTTTATACTGGTCTTCGTAAAAGACAGTTCCCCTTGCGTTTGACTGTGGATTAACTGAAACACAAACCAGCAGAAAGCTGATTAAAAACAAATAATTCGCTCTTTTCATATTTTCTCTCTTTTAAGGTTTTAAATTCTTTTGTTTTTCATCATATAGCAGCACCTGATACCCTGCCTTTACAACCACTTTTATGAGTTTTACCTTTTTGCTCATCAGACTTTTAGCAGCCTCGATACCCATACCTGCGGCCTGTGCACCCCAAGAATCCGGAATCCCAGTAAGACCGAGTGTCTGAATGGATCTGTCAGCTGATGCCTTAGCCACATCCCTGTTAATCGCTCCGGGAATATAGATGCCGTCAATCCCGTCCATATCATAGACTGTCAGCTCGACGGGAAATATCGAATTATTGTACTGGATGTTTTTGATTTTTACCTCCAGCCTCTCTCCTTTTATAGCCGCCATACCATACAAAAAAGTATTTCTGGGTATCATTGTTCCTTGGAGAAAAATATCATTCGTAAGTCTTAATTTAACCACCGAGCCATTAACAATAGTCTGCGTCTGATGCACAACTGCTTCAATAGAATTTTGTATTTCTTCAGCAGGCTGTGCTTCGTCCAGAGAATAAAATTTATTAGTTTTCAAAGAGGTCTGCAAATCTACATTCCGCTGAAGTGAGCTTATGTTATTCTCTACTTCTTTTTTATGTACTGAATATATTTTGCCTTTTTTGCTCTCAGATGTTTGTTTAAGCCTTTCCTGCACACGCTGCGGATGCTGTATATCCAAAATATTTTCCAGCATACCGCCTAACTGCTGAAGTTCGGGATCAGGTTCCTGCGGAGTGCTCATGGCTGACATTAGCCCTTCGAGTTTTTTAATCTCTTCCGATTCACCTCCAGAAGTGCCGTAATTTTCAAATTCCCTCATGTCCTGACCGTAACTTGGGACTGCAGGCTGGCTGATTACTTTTTCAAGTGCTCTGAGCTTCTCATAAACTTTCTGTTCATTGCGGTCCTGAAAAGACTGAGAATTAAAAGCCGATCTGTTTTTTGGAAGCATGCGGGATTCAAAATCATTTGCGGAAAAAGAATCTGCTTTATCTTCCGAGACTTTACTATCAATATAGTTCGGATCTTTTTTTATCTGCTCTAGAAATTTTATCGAATCAACTGCCGCCTGATCGTAATAGCTCATCTTATCCAGTGCTGAATCTTCTTTAAATTTAGGCAGTGGCAGATTAAAATTGAATCCCTTCTTTTCATCGCTCCCTGGCATCTTGGATTTCATTCTTCCGCCGCCTAATGAATAAAATAAGAATGTGAGAAATGGAAATGTTATAAGGGGCAGCATTAAAAGCATCTTTCTCTTTTTAGATTCCATTGGAGATACTATTTTCTCTTGCATAATTTTAGTTTTTTTAATTGATCGTCTTAATTTTTGAAGCTGCTGCAACCTCAGCTTCTTTATAAAATGTCCTATACAGGTTATAAATTAAGTAACCCGATGTCAAAACAGTAAAGAACAGAAGACCCCAGATCAGTTTTGTTTTAGAGAGCCCGTCTGTGACTCTCTTCATTTTTTCTGCCCATCTTTTCTGCAATAGCAGATAATACTTGTGATACACAAAAGGCTCAGTCTGTCTTGTAAAAAAGGATTTCATAAATCTCTATTTTCTGGTTTCTGCGGAAAGATCTTTGTTTTCAATCGTATTAAACCGCTCGATAAGAAAACCATGCGGATTATTATCACTTCTTGAGACATTGCGAAGCGCACCTTCTGTAAACAGGCTTCTTTTCAAAATACTGGTAGTACGGATAATGTTCTGTCTGGCATAACATCTAAAACGGTAGGGATATTCACCGATATCAATACTCACACTGTCAATCTGGATGGTCTGGCTGATATTTCCTGATATAATACCCGAATAAAAATTGTTTTCCTTCAGGTCATCATAAATCCGTTTTGCACTGTCGTCTGCCAGATATAGCGCTTTTGTGATATTGGTTTTAATGACCTTATCATCAGGATCAAGGGTAAAGAAAAACTTGTGAAAGGTTTTTACATGGTCCCTTGCTTCAACAGCAATATTATCTTTTCTTTCCGAAGCGTAAGCTTCCAGCGCTTTGCCGTTTGCCAGAATATATACTTTATCCTGCATAAGGCTAACTGTCTGGAAACTTTTATAGACAGCATAGCAGCTTATTATGATGCAGCCTGCAATTACAAGCATCGTGAAACCTCGAACATATCTAAACGCCGTATCAATGTTTTTCATTTTGGTAAACATATGCTCCTGTTATTAAGTCTGTTTAGAATTTCCTTTAAGCCTGTCATTCATATAGTTTCCTTTATCAGTAAAATAAGGACTGCTTCCTGCTGTCGCAGCCATGCTGCCGGTCATTCTCCGATCTGCATCTCCCATCGCATCAGCAGCCATTCCAACCGCATTTGAGGAAGTTCTTACAACAGTATTGGCTGAACTGCCAAACATGCTTGTCACTTTATGGCCCAGGCCTCCCCCTCCGCCAGCGTGAACAATATAATTGGCAACAGAAGGCACCGTAAAATAGCCTATGATTCCAATAATCATAAAGATTAAATAGGCCATATCGGTCCTGCTGAAAAAAGTGTCACCTGTTGCCTGCACCTGCGAGAGGTCCAGCTTAAGCATCAGCTCCTGAATCTTTCCGATTATGCTTCCGAATATATTGGCCACGGGAAGCCACAGGTAAATATTGATATATCGGGCAAGCCATACTGTGAGCGTGTGCTGGAAACCGTCAAATACAGCTATTCCAAATACCAGCGGCCCTAAAATGGAAAGCACCACCAGTTGAAATGTCCGAAGGGTGTCAATGCATAAGGCGGCGGCTTCAAACAAAACCCTCAGCACCTCGCTCAGCCATTCCTTAACCGAATTTCGAAAACTGTAAGAAGCTTTTTCCATGGCAAATTTGACATCATTGCCAATGCCTGCGAGCATGCTCTCATCGGATGGATCAGCACCGTCATTCGTATATTTATACCATCTGTCGCGATCACCCGTCCCGGCTGCCCCTACATACATCTTCCATGGATCGGTTTCTTTAATTGCTTTTTCTTTCTCTTTAAGCAGAACAGCAACTGCATTGTTAGAGCCCGTTACCATAGCAGCAGTAGCTGTAACAGTTGGTTTCATAACTCCGTTAATAAGTGCCAGAACCGACGGAAAAATCATAATGGAGAATCCTATAACAAAGGGACGGAAGAGCGGATAAAAATCAATGGGCTCGGCACTAGCTATATGCCTCCACACGCGTGAGGCGATGTACCATATAGTTCCAAAACCTGCTATTCCCTGCCCTACAGCAATTAGGTTAGAACACAACGGCATCATTTCATCATAAAGCCGGTCTAAGACCCCATGAAGACTACTCATATTATCACCTAGTCCCTGTGCTATTATTCTGCAGGGATGCAGTAATAAGATAAGCATTACACAAACTGCTTTTTTGTTTAATAGGCATTTCATACTCTAGTCTTTAAATTCCTGAAAACTCTTTGAGACATAAACATCTTTTTTCTCTTTTGATCTCTGAAGAGCCAGCACATTAGATGAGGCATTAAAGTTTCTTAGGAAAAGCAGTTTATCCTGCATCTGCTCATAGATATCGTCAACTGCCTTTAGTCTTTCGTCGTCCGACATTCTGAGCTTATCAGCTGTTATGACCATCGTAAGTTCATCAAGATTTCGCAGGCTCTGATTAAGCAGGTTTCCGTAAACTTTCTCAAAGTAATTTATTTCCTGTCCGCTGAAATTTCCGTTTTTTATAAATCGGTTCATTCCGTTGCGGCTTTCCTTGACTATTGAAATCTGATATTCCACTATCTCTCCTACCCTTTTGTAATTCCTCACCGCTGGACTTACCTGCATAAGTGCATCTAGAAAAGTTTTATGAAGGCTGAAGTTCCCTTCGGTCATATCTTTCACCGTTTTGTATCCACCAGAAAGCAGCTCGTACCCCTTTTTCATGTCACTTAGAATTTTCTTGAACTGGGAAAGCTTTTCAATATTCAAAATCAGCTGCTGAATTTCTGCTGACTGCGCTTTTAATTTATCCGGAGTCAGAAATAGGCAGATAACCGCCATAAACAATAATATCTTTTTCATGATCGCAAGTTTATAATTCGTACAATTCACTTAATCCTTTGGAATCCTCTTTGTCGGCAGTTTTTGATACCGACATCAGTCTGGCATCCCTGCTGAAAGAAAGACAGAAATTATAATCCTCCAGCATAGTTTTGTGAAGGAGATCAATGCGTTCAAGCCTCTGGTCATCTTTTAGTTCCAGTTCTGCATCGGTAGTAATAACAAGGAGCTGGTCGAGAGTCCGGCTGCAGTTCTGAAGCAGCCTCCCAAAAGACCTCTCGATGTAGTCCAGTTCATTACCATGAAACAAATCTGCAGTTTGAAGATCTGCCAAAGTCTTGCCGCAGAGTTTCATTATTTTAAACTGCATGGAGATGATCTGGGCAGTTTTATAATAATTCCTCACCTTTGGATTGATTTTTAAAAGTGAGGTAAAATAATCACCGTGCAGGTTGACTTCTCCTTTTCTCGCATCCCCTATAAAATTAAGTCCCTTTGATACTGCCGAATAGCCTTTCTTTGCATAGTCAATATAAACCTGAAGCGCCGCTATCTGAAGGATCAGTTCCTTCCTCTGCTTTGCCTGCCCGCTCATACCTTGATTAAAAACACAGAGCGTTATTAGTAGTACACCTATCTTTTTCATGTTTTTTATTGAATTATGGAATTCCGTAAAATTGTTTCACCCGGTTTACATCTGCTTCTGTTTTGGCCCTCTGAAGACTCAGCAGTATGTTCTGCTGGTTAAACATAGTAAGGTCATCGTAGTTTCCATCAATCTGATCAGCAGCCTTGTTGATGATTTCAAGACGTTTGAGATCGCTCATCTGGGTGGCAAAAGAATCCAGAATCAAAAAAATCTGGTCGATATTCTTCACACTTTCCTCGAGTATTCCTGTATAAACACGCTCCATATACTGGATTTCGCTGTCTTTAAAATGGGTATCCTGCTTAAAAAGATTCCAGGCTCTTTCATATTCCTGAACAAGCTGTGTCTGCTTTCTGGTAATTTCTTTTATCCTCTGGTAGTAGGTAATAATTGACTTTACTTTTGCCAGCTCTTCGTAGTAGCCTTTGTAAAGATCTTTCTGCTTTTGGGTCCATTCCGATATTTCATCCAGTTTTAGTTTAGATAGTACATTTTCCACCTGCTTCTGTGCATTCTGAAGCCAGATGGTCTTATTCTGCAGTCTTTGGATTCGAAGATCGATTGCTTTAATGACTTTCTTGGTTACTGCTTTTACAATCTCGAGTATCGGCAGTACCGTTACTTTTTCAGCAGGTCTCGCCGAAGTGCCGGCCAGCAGCAGGCAGACCAAACAGACAATTAATTTCTTTTTCATTTTTCCTTTTCATTTAATTCCATTTCTCATATCCTGAGCCATTGCGGCTATTCCTTTCTTTATGTCCCCGCCAAACTTCTGTGCATAGGCATTCATTTTCACTTTCTCGCTTTCCTCCGTGGTATAGGCCAAATATTCCTCCAGAGAAACTTCCGTGCGATATACCTTGGAAAGCATCCCTCCCAAAGAGATAAAAACTTCTTTGTATTTCCTGGCTGGATCATTGGCTTTATTTACAGAAAGTACAAGTGCCTTTTCTTTGTCTGTAAGTCCCAGCAGCTCCTGAATCTGGTCAAACTTATTCTGATATTTGCTCTGGTCAAGAAGGATCTTGCAGTCGCTGTTGTTGATAATTGCCTGCTTGACCACTGGTGAAGAAATAATATCTTCCACCTCCTGAGTTACCACTATTGCTTCCCCGAAGAATTTACGCACAGTCTTAAAAAGATATTTTATATAATCTGCAAAACCCTCCTTCATTAATGCTTTCCATGCTTCCTCAATGAGTATCATTTTTCTGATCCCTTTAAGCTTACGCATCTTATTTATAAAAACTTCCATTATTATGATGGTCACGACAGAAAAAAGTATCGGGTGGTCTTTGATGTTGTCAAGCTCGAAGACAATAAACCTTTCTTTTAGAAGATCCAGATTTTCTGTCGCGTTCAACAGATAATCAAACTCGCCTCCTTTGTAATAAGGCCTGAGCACATATAGAAAGTTATTCACGTCAAAGTCCTTCTCCTTTACTTTATCGCCTTCCAAAATGGAAATAAAATCCTCTTTCAGGAAATCATAAAAGCTGTTGAAACAGGGAAATATCTCTGCATTACTATCCAATTTCTCGTAATACAGCTGCAGGGCATTGGAGAGTGCTACGTACTCGCTCCTATTAAAGGTTTCGTCGTCTTTTTTCCAGAGTGCCAGCAGAAGCGTTTTAATGCTCTCTTTTTTCTCCGTATCCAAACTGTCTCCTTCTGAAATATAAAATGGGTTAAAACGGATAGGATTCTTTTCATCGTAAGTGAAATAATACCCGTTTACCATATCGCAGAGCCCTTTATAGCTGTGCCCAACATCCACCAGCACAATATGCGTTCCCTGCTCGTAATAGCTTCTCACCATATGATTGGTAAAAAAGGACTTGCCGCTGCCTGAAGGGCCCAATATAAATTTGTTTCTGTTGGTACAGATCCCCATCTTAATAGGCTCATCGCTGATATCCACATGAACCGGTTTTCCTGTCAGTCTGTCTCCGAGCCTAATGCCGCAGGGACTCAGCGAAGATTTATATCCCGTTTCCATATTCAGAAAGCAGACCGCCTGTTCAGTGAAGGTATCAAAGGTGTCATTCATGGGAAAGTCGGCTGCATTTCCCGGAATTCCTGCCCAGTAGATCTGCGGAGCTCCCACAGTTTCCTGTTTGGCCGCCGCATCCATCTGGGCAAGAGCTGATGACACTTTATTCTTAATTTCTTTCAGTTCTTCCTTATCCGTGCTCCAGGCCAGGACATTAAAATGCGTTTTAACCGGAAGCCTCTGCTGTGATACTGCTTCGTTCAGGAAATCATTCGTCGCATCCCTGGCAATCATATTCTCCCGACTGTAGGCAGAGAGTGACTGCAGTCTGAGTCGCTTGCTTTCCAGCTTTTGGATGGTTTTCTGTGCATCCTCAATGAAGATATACTGATTGTAAATATGACTGCAGGATAAAAGCTGCCCAAGGGTTGAAGCAAAACCAATGCTGAATTTGGTCTTATCGGTCGAATAGCGGTCAAAATTGATTCTAGAGCCGCATAATCCAGGCAGATCAGCCGCATCACCAAGTGTAAAGAGCTGGCAGTGTTTATCTCCTACTGCTAATCCTTCATCAAACCTGATATCCTTAAAAACAAATGAATCTTCACGCTCTGATAAAAAACAATACTTTTCCACCAGCCCGATTCTTCCGCTCTCGCTTCTAAGCGATTCATTTTTCAGACGCATCAGCTTTATAAATCCGCTGTCTTCCATAATCCTTTTAAACTGGCCGCAGGCATCTGCAAAATCCTGCAGCAGCTGCGGCTTTAAAGTTTCCTCCGGCACTATGGAACTTCGCAGCAGATTAGAAAACAATGAGGTTGAATTTCTTCTCCCTGCCGGCTTCTTGGTCAGCATGATATAGCAACTGTGATCCAGAAAAGGCCTTTCGTTGAAGAAACGCTCGCTGCTTCTGGTCAGAAAACTGCTGTCTTCACTTAAAAAATCAGCTTTATAAGCACTTTCTAAGAACCAGTCCTGCTTATGAAAAACACAGAACTTTGGCAGTACCTTTATGGCCTTTATCCACGATTGGTGGAACGCTTCGTATTCCTGATCCGACATTGTAAAGATCTCAGGCAGTTCCACCTTAAAAACGATAGTTACATCTCCTTGTTTTGATAATATGCAGTTATGTTCTACTGCCATAACCGGCAGCAGATCTTCCATCCTCTTCTCCATCCTTTATCCACTTTTATCATTAACGCCCTATAGCTATATCTTTATAAAAACCGCTCTGCTGTAAACTTTAATCCACTTGGGTACCTGTTTTTTAGCCAGAGCCTTCATCATGCCGTATTCGCCGTAAGTATTGCTCATTCTGTATATTTTAAAAATAAGAAAACCTCCTGCCGTTCCAATAAAACCAATGCATATCAGGGAAGGAACTCCAATTATGTACAGGACAGCAAACAGAATCATAAGACCTACAACACCTCCGCCCAAATACCAGATATACTGCGCTTTAAGCCCCTTAAATTCTATACTCTGATTGATTCCTTTATTGATCGAATAAACGCTGTTACTCATCTTCTCTATCGTTCAAACCCCGAAAAAGGATTTAATGACCGTAGCGACTACCACTAGAAACACACAGCTTCCAAACCAGGCAGCTGCGACTTTTCCTGTATCAGGATCTCCGGCATTCCACTTCTGGTATACTTTTACTGCCCCTATCAGCCCGAGGATCGCTCCTACCGCATACATCAGTTCAGTGCCGGCATCAAAGTAACTTCTCACTTTCTGGTTGGCTTCATTTATTCCCGCCACACCATCCTGGCTGTAAATAACATTACTAACCAGAATCATCAGGAGCGACGATCCCATAGCTCTAAATCTTCTAAAAAGACTTTTTAATTTCCACCTGCATTTTTTCATCACATATCATTTTTAAAGTTATTCTTTAGTAAAAAGAAGAGGAATAACGCCGTTGCAGCTCTATTTTTCCTGTCACACAAAGCCATACCGCACCAGAGAGAACGGGGAATATTCCTCTTCTGAATTTTTTAAAATACCGGTCCGTCCCAGAGACTGTCAGCTTCGCTCAGACTTAAAAGAAGATTGGGATATAGTTGGGACTCAGAAACAATAATCTGGTTAATGTTTTCTCTGAGGGAAGAAATTTTGACATATGGATATTCATCCAGAAGCATTCTTAGGTAGTTTTCAAACTGCTGTTTTGATAAATTCTTTTCAGAACATTCTTTAGCAGCATCTTTAATCCGCTGGGAAAGTTTTTCTGCATCTTGCAGCGTATCAAAAGATTTGGGAAATAAATCTGATATTGATTTTATTTCCTGTGAATTTTTAGAAGTTTTTTTTAGAAATGGCATCTGCAGATTCTTTTCACCTGATAAGATTTTTTTTAAATCACGACTGTGAAATTTCAGTAAGATTATCAGATACCAGAAAATTACAGCGATACCGGCCGCGGTCAGATAACTGCCCCATGAAATATTTGTAAACATAGCTCCTCATTTTATCGTTCAACATTTTATCCTTCTCTATGAAAACCACCGTCAGTTAAAGCTGGCGGGATTTATTCTACAGGCCAAAGGAACGACAAGGATAAATTTTCTACAAGTACAACTTTTCTGTACCCTTTTTGTATCCTTTCAAAATGCTTGAATTTAAAGGGTTATCAAATTATACTGGGCAATAAATTCTAATATGTTTTTATCTTGCGGATTATTTTCTCAAGACTTTCAATAGCAATTTCCTTATCGCGCTCTTCCGCATTATATGAGTTGCTTCTGACTGACTGGTAAGAAAGATTTCTCTTTACTGGAGTAGAGAGATAAGGTACAATGCTTTTAAATATGTAGTTCATAGACTTGGCCTTAATAATTCTAGCTTCATCTGTCGCCCTTAAAATAAGTCCAATCTGATCTCCCGAAAGCATACATTCCAGCTTTGAGTCAGCTTTCTCCACAAATTCACTTCCGGCATAATTGTCCGTCTGCTGCTGCATTTCGATTGCAGTCTTCTTTTCAACATATCTTAATTCGCTGGAAAACCAGTATTCCAAAAATAAAATCAGATTCTGCTGTGATGGATTAAAGGTTAATTTAATATCTGCGTTTATTTTAGACAGTTTCTTGCAGAAGTATAGTAGCCTTTCAAGTCTTTCAGATAAATTCTCGAAACCTTCTAAATACCTGCCTACTCTAGTAACCAGTCTCTCGGTATACTCTCTGGAATTAAAATTCATTCTTATAAGCATAAGATCAAGATTTGAAAAACCTTCAGATTCCGTAACTGGATAATTTAATTTTTCAAGTTCAATGATTATCTCTCTATAATACAAAATCTGGCGATAGGTATACTTACTTTTTCTGCTGTATTGAAGTGGCGCAGCAAGAAGATTAACAACAAATTCCAATTCTGGATCGTTCTCCTCAGTATTTTCTTTTTTTTTAATCACATTTTTTAAAACCTCAAGCGTATCTTTTTTCCAAATTGAAAAATAGCTGCAAGACACCCTTTGGTCAAGACTCATAAAGGACGAATATCTTGTTTCTACAAATGACAGCAAATCGTCCAGGGAACTAACAATCAGGTCAAATATTCTAAAAAATTCAGGAGAATTGAATTTTTCGATCATTCTTATTTCTACTACCTTATCTAGTAAAAAAACTAATGAAGAATGATATTTTCTTATAAGAAGTCTAATCTGCCTCTTACTTTTCAGCTCGAAAAAAGAATTTTTAATATGAATTTTAATCTTTTTTGATTCAGATACTATCGTTTTACTCAAATTCTCCAATTCATATTCCGATACTTTTACAGTAGAATTATCAATATCAAGTGAATTTATAATCAACGAATCAAACCATTCCAAAGGATACATTTTATTCATCGTCTTATCGTTTTAATTAAACAATCTCTGGCAGAATAAGAAGCGGTTTTGGCAGCTTACTTTTTATTGGAACGAAATTCTGTTGGGAGCATGCCGGTATGTCTTTTAAAAAATACGCCAAAGTTTTCAGGACTGCTGAATTGTAGTTCATCGGCAATATTGGCCACAGTATAGCTGGAATCAGTAAGAAGATTTTTCGAAACATTTACAAGAGCTTCAATTATAAAGGATTTCGCAGTTTTTCCTGTGCTCTCTTTAACCATCTTATTCAGATGCCCCGGAGTAATGAATAAAGCACCCGCATAAAACTGTACGTGATGCTGTGTTCTGAAGTGTATTGAAAGTAAAGTCAGGAATTGGATTACAATACTTTCTCTTCTTGAAAAGTCAAGATCGAGCTCTGGTTTATATTTGGAATGTATAAACTTAAGTTCATATATAAACAGATTAAAGCATATTCGGCGCAGCTTAATAATAATATCTGGTCTTTCATTTCCGTACTGCAGCGCACTCATCAATTTATAAATTACCGACAAGACTTTAAAATCATTCTCCTGCAGGCTGATCTTTTGATCAGATTTCAGCATTAAAAAACTAAAAGCATCCAAAAGCTCTTTCTCATAACAGTTGTTATGTGCAAAATCAAAATTTGTTCTTATAAGATAAAGCTGGATGTTAGGAGTTACCTCAAGTTTGGTGCAGACTGAATTATAGGGAATTAAAAATAAATCTCTGCGTTTCAATATATTGGTTTCGTCATGAAATCTAATATTCATTTTACCGTTTTTGATTAAAAGCACTGAAAAATTCGAAATGGAAAACGGAACTTCCAGTACATTTTTTACTTTGTACTCTGAAAGCAGCAGTACATCGATACCGTCATTTTCAATGCTTTTAATTTCTGTATTTAAGATTTCTCTAATCATTTTTTGTCTTTTGTGCAGATCTGCTTTTAGATTTTATCTTTAAAGAAATATTCCATCCATATTAGAAACTGGAAATACAAATTAGACAGACAGCACACGTATAAAACATACGCTGTTAATCTCGGGCTCTCAGTAATATTGTCTTCGTTTAAAACGTAACGGACAAGCTGATCGGCCACAAAAAGCTTCATTATAAAATAAAGGCTCAAGAGATTGAAAAAGAATAATAAAATATAAAACAAAGCTCGCTTTTTCATATTCAGACAGATTAGAAAATTATTAAATCACTTATATTTAATTTGTTCATAGTTTAATTGAACCAGCACTATTAAAACTTCAATAGCCGTTACGCTTACTGGTTGTAGAGGTTTCCCAGTCCCTATCCTTTCTGTCCTTCTCACTAAATAAAACTGCTTCCGAAATTGATGAAATAGATAAAATGGATTCCTTTTCATTTGTTAGAAGTGTCGAATCCTGTCTTTTTGAAATCTCGTATTGAATTATAAAATCATCCACGATGTGGTACTGCTGGCCGCGGAGATTTCCGAGATTAACTATATACCCCTTCACATCAAGTTTCAATGATGATCTCAGTGTACTTTCATCAACAATTATGTATAATGTTGAGACAGGATCCTCCGTGGATGAAATTGTATCTATAGCAGAACTGCTTTTCTCAAAAGTCTTTAGTTCATTTCGCCCAGGTTGGGCTTTTAATACTGAAATGATCTTTTCTTTTAAATGGGCAGGAACTAGAAGAACGTAATCTCCCGCCGCAACTTCCTTAAAGCTTTCCTCTAAGTCAGACCCATTTGTAAAATCTGTAGTTTTCTCTTTGCTGATTGCTTGGCTGGAAACCAAGCTTAAATCAGAATTGTCAAAATCGTCATTTGAACATGAACCTAAAAAAATAATTAAACCAGTTAATAATAAATTTTTCATAATGCAAAATGGTTTTGTTAATTGAGAACTTATCTCAGTCCATTTTGCCCGGGCCAGCAGAACTTTTCATCAGTGCTTTACTGAATCTTTTGCTGTTGAATTCAAGGCAAATCTAAATTGCAAAAAATCATAAATCAAGAACATGTTTGTGGGTTTTCGGAAAATCCACTATCGATTTCCATGAAATCGACAATGTATTTTTCTTACATTAAATATTCCAATTCAAATATTTAAAGTATTTTTGAAAGTTGCTCTCTAACTACCTCTACATTGATTTTATTAACCTGATTTATGCTTTTATCAATGCATAAACTCAAAATTTCTATGTATTATGAAATGTAATTTACCGTTATTGCTGCTTCTATTTATTATTAAATCTTTAACTGCCCAGAATAATCCCAACAGAATTCGCGATTCCCTTACTTTTAAAAGTTATGAATATTTGGATGATAGAATTTATGAATACAAAAATGACAGTCTGAAAGCCTCCCCATATTTATACGCCTATTTAAATAAGGCAAAAAAGGAGAAGAATCATGAAGAAACGGTTAACGCATATCAAAACATACTTCATGAGTCCCCTATGAATCTTCGATTAAAATATGCTGACAGCATGGTGATGGCAGCTGCAAAATCCAAAAGCAATGAACTGATTGGATCGGCTTTTTTATCTAAAGGAATAGTGTATTACAGCCAAAAGAACTATGTGAAAGCATATGATTATTACATTAGGGCAAACGAAAGCATTTCCAAAACTGAAAATGAGTACCTGATCTACAAAACCAAATATCATATTGCGCAGATTAAATATTATCTCGGTTTTTATGATGAAGCTATCTCACTTTTTAATGAATGTCTTTCATATTTTAAAAAAAATCAGGAACGACCGTACTTAAACTCACTGCACTCATTAAGTGTATGCTATAATAAGGTTGGCGATTACAGCAGATGTTCACAGACTAATACATTAGGTCTTGCTGAATGTGAGAGGCTGAAAATTCCGGAAATGGAATTATTTTTCAAACACTCGGAAGGAATCAACCAGTTCTTCTTAAATAACTATCATACTTCCATACAAATGCTTCAGGAGGTCCTGCCCCATCTGAACAGCATGACAGAATTTGCCAACCTATCAATTGCAAATTTTTATATAGGAAAAAACTATTGGAAACTTCAACTTCCTGCAAAAGCAGTTCCCTACTTTAAAAAAGTGGAAAAAGCATTTATTGAGCAAGGATACATTCGTCCAGATTTAAGGGAGGTTTTTGAATTAATGATTAAATATTACAGGAAGGAAAATAATCTGAAATCCCAGCTTTATTATATGGACCAGCTTTTAAAAGCGGATTCTATATTAACAGATAATAATAGGTATCTAATGGGAAAAATCCATAAGCAGTATGATACTAAGGAAATTCTGCTGGAAAAAGAAAAAATACAGCAGCAGCTTGTAAAAGAGAAATATTATGACGTTATTCTAATCAGCGTAGTTGTGGTTCTGTTCTCTGCTGTCATTTACGGCACCTATAACCACTTTGAAACCAAAAAGCGCAATAAGGTCAAATTTGATATGCTTCTGGAAAAAAATGAAAATAGCAGCATACAGAAACAGTCACCCGATAAATTCGAAATAACCGATATTTCGCAGGAAACTGTACAGCAGATAATTAGACACCTTGAAAAATTTGAAAGGGATAAAAAATTCCTGCACAAAGAGTCAACGCTGGCCGCTTTAACTGTACGGTTTAATACAAACAGCAAGTACCTCTCAAAAGTGATATACCATCGCAGCGGCAAGCGTTTTGCCGATTATATCAATGACCTGAAAATCGATTATCTGGTGGAACTGTTGCGAAACTCAAGCGCGCATAGAAATTACTCCATAAGTTCGCTGGCTGAGGAAGCCGGTTTTACCTCCACTCCCCGATTCACAAATGCATTCCACTCAAAAACAGGAATTTCGTTCAGTTATTTCCTTAAAAAGCTGAGGAAAGAGAATTCATGAAAATATTTCTTTAGCAATACCGTTTTCATTTAAGGCAAAATTTTACATTTGCCCACTTAATTAAAAAAAATTGTATTATGAAAGACCTTGTTGCAAAAATCAACGCTGAAATCGAAACATTCAAAACAGAAGCTGAATCATTATCAGAAAAAGGAGTTAAAGCTGCCGGAGCTAGAGCGCGTAAATCATCTTTGGAAATTGAAAAACTTTTAAAAGAGTTTAGAAAAGTTTCTATCGAGGAATCTAAAAAATAAATTCATTCTTACTTTTACTAAATTAGCCTTTCAGAACCTGAAGGGCTTTTTTGTAAAAGTTTATGAATGCATAAATACTTAATCTTTCATAAATCAATATAAAATTGAAAATGTCCATTAAGTCTCTGTAGTCTAAAGCTAATACTTTTTAATTTCCATTTTCTTCCAATCCATTTTTCTTCCTGGAATTCATCAAAATTAATCTCTCCAATATTTTCTATGTCCTTTCCAAGTAATTCACTTATTTTATTAACTAAACGTTTTATTTCCATAGAATAAATTTTATAATGCTTTGAATTAATTTGCCCAAGTACGATTATAGGATCTTCGCTTTTGTTATTTGATGTGACTACGGTCATTTTATTAAAAAAATCAAATAAAAAATATGGGAAATAATATGTTTTCCATTTATCATTTTCTGTTTTTTCTTCGTAATATTCACCATCTATCAAAAGTCTCAAAGGGTATGATAAATTAAAACCAATATCATTAATATTTAGGTATTTATTGTAGAAGTTTAAAAATTCAGCAGGCTTAAAAACAAATGTATTTATTCCTAATTTCTCATATATTCGTTTTGTTTTATTGTAAGATTTGTTGTCATTTACGACATAAAAATTGCATGTCGAAGCAAAAGCGGCATGAAAAGCATCTTCCGTTGTATTTTTAAAAGTTTCTTTTCTACCTTTTTTTACATTAACGTTGTCTTCTTGATAACCATGAATATCTAATAATAAATATTCATTTGAGATTTCATTAAACCAATCAGGGGCATTCTTAGAATTATTAACATATTTATTTTTATCAATATTTAATTTGGAATATTTACCCTCAATCAGTTTTGCCGGATTTTCAGTATTAAAAATACTATCTCTATTAATTCCCACTCCAGATTGAACTATTTGCCGTAATTCTTTATAATTTTCACCTTCATTTAATCCTATATTCACATCACTGAAGCTTTTGAAAAAACCTTCCATTGTTGGATTATTAGTTAATCCCGGGTAAATTTTTTTTAATTGTTCTGCGCTTTCTGGATTTTTTAAAGTTTCATTAAATGAACTGTCTAAGGGCATTGCTTTAATTAGTTCTGAAAAGATGGAGCTAATTCCTTTATTTGCATCATCTTCTGCAAATAATTTTTCAAGTCCATCAATGCTCAAATCCTTAAATAATTTTTTATCCTCAGCTCTTTCTTTAAATAATTCATGCGGTTGATAGAGATCTAAAACTATATCTGCTCCTGTATTTATTAGACAATTGTTTTTAGTTAATTTGCCAATAAATTCTAAATCGGAATTGATATAATCGTTTAGTGTCTCATTTTCTTTTAAACCTGATAAAAGATCTCCAATATGTGAAGTAGAATAAGGAAGAAAAAATTTATCATTTTCTAAAAACACTTCTCTCAGCTCATTATATTGATTATTCTTCATCTGAGCCATAACATTCCAATCTAAATATACCTTTATCATTTATAAAATTGTTTTAGATTCTTAATTTTGTGGTAAGCTTGCTCATAAATTTAGAGTTACAATTACAGGTTTGGGACTAAACTAACTTGCAACTTCGGAATTACCAAATCATCACAATCAGTAAACCAGTTTTCTACTTAGCCACTGACGACCAATTTCGTTGTAGTAGGTGTTAACAACAGTAATTATGGATTTCTACTTAATTTATCGCCAAAAACTTCAACTGTTGGTCTATATTCAGCTTGTGGATCAACGAGCGACAGTTTCATCATATCTTCAAAACTTAAAGTATCTTTATATTCTGTTTCATATTCAAATTGTTTTCTACCTTCAAAAGAATTTATGTCTAAACTGTATTGAAATCTTTTATATTGTCTTTTTAGCGTTTCTGACCAACTTATAATAGGTAAATTTTCGGGTTTTTCTGCCTCAAATTTTTCCAAGCAAACTAAAAAAGCACTGTTAAAATCTAATAAATCAATATTAGAAATCCAACTTTGCGAGCATAAATATACTGGTAGAGAATAAACATTATATTCTGATTTATTGTCATATGACCAGATTTCATTTAGAGAAAACTCAATGGTAGCGTTATTCTCCTTTTTCGTTAAAATTCCATTATTATTAATAGTCCATCTTCCAATGAGAATTTTCTGTTCCATACTGTTTATGGTAATGTTGTTAATAACGTTTTGGTACTGGATCAAGTTTACTACTAAGTAAACTCCTTATTTCTAATTCGACAAAGACAATAATTACAAAACCATCATCCACTAAAATCTATTGCCCAAATCTGTTATAGTGGATGATTGCCATCGTATTTTATCTTTCATTTTTATTTAGCGTTTGCATAAAAGAAAAAAACTCATTAAACTCAATTTCGCCATTCAATATTCCATTAAGATATCGTTTTGATTCTTTATCGAATTTTGCTGAATTGTATGGTGATCCTTTTGCTGCAATGATAAAATTATAGTCTGAAATATATTTTACACGAAGTTCAGCATCATCAGCATTAACCACTTTTCCCCTGATTATAGTTGCTCCATCATCATAGTGTTCTCTACTTATAGGCTTTCTCCAAAACCAGAAATACTTAATTAATCCATATTCTTCTCTACTATATCCAAAATATTCGATTTGTTTTTTTATTTCATCTAGAGTCATTTTGTATATACCTGTTTGCTCTTCGCCAGTAGTTTCCACATAAACAAAGTCTCTATAGTAGGAATTTCCATGATATGAAGCGATTCGTTTTATTTTTAGTTGGTCAATATTCATTAAGACTTTATTGTTTCTTAATTTTTCAAATTTCTGAATATTGGAAGAAGAACCGCCTCTAAACCACCAAATTGGGTCTGATTCGCATTCAAATGAACCGTTTTTAAATCTTAATGGTTTTCTTAAAAGAAGTAATAATCTTTTTTTGGCTTCACAAGGCTCATTGAACCACACAAGGTCTCTCACACCAGGAAATGCCTTTGCCATTCTGTAAGAGAATAATACTGTGGAATTTTCTGTTGCATTTGGAATTTTCTCTTTTTGGTTAACTATTTTCGGTTTTCTAATTTTGTCTATAAGTTCTTTGGAAAATGATACAATTGGCTTTAATGTAAAAATTAGAAACGCTGCACTAAACAACAATAATATCCAAAGTGGTAAAGTGATTTCTTTTTTTATTATACCGTAAATTGATTCAGGTATGTCAAGAAAAGAAAATTTTGAAACTATAATTTGAATAATAGCATAAATTGTTCCCAGAATGAAAATAATTCCAGCTGCAATTACTTTGCTCCAGACAGGATCTTTCCAATATTCTTTTATTTTGCCAATCCATTTGTTCATAGTTATTATATTGAGTTTTGTGCTGATTTTGTTATTATTACCGCTAACGTTCCTGCGCTTCTCGACGTTTAAAAGTTATGAAAGCATGCATTTTCAGCAGAAAGAAAGTACGATAAAAAAAGATAACTCCACTAATTTGCACAAACCAAGAAATGTGCATTAAATGTAGCCTTATTATTTTTCAAATAAATATTTTTCCAATTCTAGCTCTGTTATTCTTGTTTTTAATCTTTTTTCTTTAGTCCAGAACAAATCATTTTGGCCTACGTAAACTAAGTTAAACAAATCGATCCAATCATTATCGGTCATTTTTTTGTTTGTCTTTGAAACTTCTCTTAAAAATGAATCAAAAGTACTTAGAAGTAATTGAAATTCTTTTTTATGAATGATTTTCAATTCTTGAAATACTTTATTTTCGTCAATTCTACAATCATTAATATACTTGAGTAGTAAACTTTCAGTAAGTGGAATCGTATCTGTTTTTTTGAATTTAACTGAATTTGCAGAAATAATTTTTTTATAACTTTTTGACGTTTCATTTATAAACTCAGTTAAAGTTGAAATAGAAGGTCTAATTGGAGGAACATTTTTTACATCTTCATATTTAAGTTGTACCATAGCTTCGAATTCTTTAAAATAAAACTCTGCATTTCCATAATATTTAATATTTGGGTTATCATATTTTAGGATATATTCAAATGGGAAAATGTCAATTATTTCAATTTCCTCTTTGTAGCTTAAAATTGATTCTATAGCTGAAATTAACATATCGAAATTCTCCTGACTTTTTTGTGCATTTGGGGAAGAATATATTTCAGATAAAACAATTAATGGAACGCATAAAATAATATTAGAATCTTCGGGAAATATAATGGTTTTTTGACCAATTCCATACCAAATATTTGTATCAGTTATAACTCTTGTCGGTTTCATATATTTATCTTAGTACGTATTTTAAAGTTACAGTTACCGTTCTGGTACTTAGCGGATATGGAATATTACAAATAATATCAATACAATCCAACTTCCCTTCTAGTCCAATTCTCAAATCCGTTATAGTATCTGTTCGCTGACGGTGCGTTTTTTTTATTAAAAGAAGATTCCAACGAGTTTTTATTTACTACTTTTTTGGAGGAATTAATTGTTTTGGCTTCTGATGAGTAATCCCTTTTGCACTTCGTTTCTATTTATATTAGCTTGCTCTTCTTTTTCTGGTTCACATATTGTTAACAATATTGCAACTAGTGAAATTAAAAAGGAAACGATAGAGATAATGAAACTCCAACTAGATCTTGAACGCTCGATTCTGATTCTAAGATATTTTTTATCTTCATATGCAAAAACTCCTTTGTTAGTAATTGCATATCCTGAGTAACCATCTTCATCA
Organism: Flavobacterium sp. SORGH_AS_0622; assembly: GCF_030818825.1. Taxonomy (NCBI): domain Bacteria; kingdom Pseudomonadati; phylum Bacteroidota; class Flavobacteriia; order Flavobacteriales; family Flavobacteriaceae; genus Flavobacterium; species Flavobacterium sp. SORGH_AS_0622. The sequence continues at coordinate 2,309,045 of NZ_JAUTAX010000001.1, read as the reverse complement.
ATAGAGTTATTGAATTTAATTTCTTCATTAGCTAACAATGAAGCTAAGATAAGTTTTGCAACATCATAACTCAGTTTTTCTTTTTTTACTACCTCGTCAATTGTTAAATAAAACTCTCTAGTAAGGTGATATTCTTCAATGTAATCCAGCTTTACTTTTACAAATAATTTTAATACTTTATGCTTGGCGTTATTATAATTCATATTTAGTTCTTAAATTTTTGGACACAACTCGTTTATTCTACCATAGAATGGCTTTATGCCACTTATAATCTTTTAATATCAAACTTAAAGATCCACTATCATTTTCATATACGGTTTTCCATAATTCTAAAATTATTTTGCAAAATACCTTTTTATTAAAGATTCAAACCACGTATAACTACCTGTTTTAACAATTCAATGAGACAAAAAAAAGATGCTTGCAAGCATCTTATTTATGAACATCAATTTTATTTAAATCGAATTCGAAATCAAGTAGTTCTTTAGGATGTATCCCTAGTCCAGTGGCTATACTAACTATTGTTTCTAGGGTTGGGTTTCCGGTACCCACTTCGTACTTATGATAATTACTGGAATCAAATTTAGTTTTACTATCTACTCCGCTAAGTGTTTTTATTTTTTCTGTCCTAATCTTTCTTAAATTTTCGCCAAAGGCTTTTTTGTAAGCTTTCAATATTTCTTCCTTAGCCATATCATTATTGTTTTATTTAACAATATTTGACTTTTCTCGAAAATATTTATGGTGATATATCACCATAAATATTTTTTTCCATATATTTGTAACAATTCATATGAAAATGAATTTATATATTTGCGATTCTTCAAAACAATATTGAAGCATTCGCTTTGAATCTCGTTTCAGAAAATTGGCGTTTTTAAAACCACGAGATGATAAGTAAGATGCTCACGGCCTTATGGGCGTGGGCTCGCTTATTTGTGGTTGGGTATGCCAATGCCTCTGAAACGATAAGTTGAGTTCCGCGTCCTTTTTTTACGTTACTCGCTTAATTCTTAGCTGTATCACTTCTATTCTTGTTCAAGTTTCGAAATTTTTGTCGAACTTTTATCACTATTGCTCGTGAATTAAACACAATCCGAATTTGCATATTATTAAACACTTAATTTAATGCATAAAAATGGCCCTCTATTTCGTCGCCAAACAACCATAGAGGACCGATAGCTAATCAAATCATATTTAACTAACCAATCCCAATATTATGAATTATTTTTCATTTTACAAGGATGGAAGAGCTCTTTGTTGCCTGATTTTTATGGGCATTACCTTAGCTTTTTCGTCAATTCATGCCGCCAGCTCAAAACGGCATTTCAAATTTACACCTCAACAATTTCAGGTCAACGGAACAGTAACTGACGGATCGAGTCCTCTGCCGGGTGTAACGATAGCAATTAAGAATAAAGTGAATTCCACAGCAATTTCTGATTATAGTGGATTGTATTCAATTACGGCATCACCATCCGATACTTTAATTGTATCTTTTATAGGGTTTAAAACTTCTTATATTCCTGTCAATGGACGAAAAATTGTTGACGTTAAACTTCTCTACGATACAACCACGCTGCAGGAGGTTCGGGTGAATGCTGGTTATTATTCCGTAAAAGAAAGTGATCGAACAGGGAGCATTGCCCGAATTACCTCAAAAGATATTGAAACCCAGCCCGTGACTAATGTGCTGGCCACAATGCAGGGCCGGATGGCAGGAGTAAGTATCACACAGACTACAGGAGTGCCTGGCGGAGGTTTTGATATAAAAATACGGGGACAGAACAGTCTTAGATCTGACGCCAATTCACCGCTTTACATCATTGACGGTGTGCCTATCTCTTCAGAGCCGATCGGCTCCTCTTATACGGGGACAACATTTCCAACTCTAGTCAGCCCTATCAATAGCATTAATCCGGATGCAATCGAAAGCATTGAAGTGCTCAAGGATGCTGATGCAACATCTATATACGGTTCAAGGGGAGCAAATGGTGTGATACTGATTACCACAAGGAAGGGAAAAGCAGGAAAAACAAAATTTACTGTATCTGCTTCCACAGGAACCGGCAGGGTAACTAAATTTCTTAACCTTATGAATACCGAACAACACTTGGCTGTCCGCAGGCAGGCCTTTATAAATGATGGCAGAAGTTCATACGGTGCTGCAGATTACGACATTAACGGCATTTGGGACCAGAACCGTTATACTGACTGGCAGAAAGAACTTATAGGGGGCACTTCATTGATAAGTGACCTGCAGGCATCAGTGTCAGGCGGTTCAAACAATACCCAATTTCTAGTAAATGGCTCTTATCATACAGAAACAACCGCTTTTCCCGGTCAGTTTCGATATAAAAAGGGCGGAAGTAATTTCAGTTTGAACCACAAATCCGAAGATGAAAAGTTTTCACTTAACTTCTCTGCGGGATTCAATTCACAGGATAACAACCTGCCTTCTTACGATTTTACAAGCGATGCCAGAAATCTTCCTCCAAATGCACCCGCCCTTTATACTCCGGACGGAAATCTTAACTGGGAAAACAATACTTGGCAGAACCCGCTTAGAAATCTAAACACAAAAGCAGAATCGGCTGTTAATGATCTTACAGGAAATGCCGTTCTTTCTTATGCTCTAACAGGAGAGCTTTCAGTCAAAGGAAACTTCGGATTCACTTATCTTGACAATACCGAAACTAGAATTGTTCCATCCACTATATATAATCCCGCATTTAATGTTGGACCTTCACAATCTTCTATTTTCACGAATGATGTAAATAGATCTTCATGGATAGCAGAGCCGCAGATAAACTGGATCAAGCAGCTGAAGAATGCTAAAATTGATGTACTTGTTGGTTCTACTTTTCAAAGCCAGCGCGGTACAAAAATATCCAATTTTGGATCAGGCTTCACTTCCAACAGCCTTATATATAACTTGGCAGCAGCGAAAACGGTAAGGGTACTGCTGGATGAGGAAACACTTTATAAATATCAGGCTTTCTTTGGACGAATTAACTTTAATTATCAACAGAAATATATCGCAAACCTTACCGCTAGACGCGACGGTTCAAGCAGATTTGGACCAGGCAACCAGTTTGCGAATTTCGGGGCATTGGGATTTGTGTGGCTGTTTTCTAACGAAAAATTTCTCCAGAATTCGAGGTACCTTAGTTTTGGAAAAATACGAGGCAGTTACGGTACCACCGGGAATGATCAGATTGGCGATTATCAGTTTTTCGACACTTATTCTGTCAATGGTGTATTATATAACGGAATTTCCGGCCTATCGCCGACAAGGCTCTTTAACTCCGATTTTGGATGGGAGACAAATAAAAAACTGGAAACCGCGCTTGAATTAGGTTTCTTCAAAGACCGCATTTTCACAACCGTGGAATGGTATCAGAACAAATCTTCCAATCAGCTGGTCGGTATTCCGCTTCCCGGAACAACCGGTTTTTCATCCGTGCAGGCCAATCTGGATGCGGTCGTACAAAACAGGGGATTTGAATTTACGGTGCGAACCGTCAATTTTAACAGCGGAAATTTTAACTGGACCACCAGCTTTAATTTAACTGTTGCTAAAAATAAACTCCTTTCTTTTCCTAATCTTGCTAGTTCAACCTACAGCCAGCAGTACAGGGTCGGTCAGCCGCTTAATATACAGCTGTTATACAAATTTAACGGAGTCAACCCGCAGACGGGAATCTATCAGTTTGAAGACCTCAATAAGGATGGGCTTTTGACAGCTGTTGAGGATAGGCAGATAATTGCAGATTTGAATCCTAAATTTTACGGTGGCCTTCAAAACAGGCTGGCTTATAAGGGTGTGTCGCTGGATTTCCTCTTCCAGTTTGTAAGCAAGGACAGCAAAGCCTATTCCATGTCGTCAGCTGGAACAATGTCCAACAAACATGTCAGGCTTTTGGATAGCTGGTCTTCGCAGGGGGATACTGGTCCATATCAGATCTATACAGCAGGATTTAACAGTTCGGCAGTAACCGCAAACAGCCTGTTCAACCAGAGCACTGCCTCTATTACCGACGCTTCCTTTATAAGACTTAAAAACATTGCCCTTTCTTATAAACTCCCTTTGAGCCTTAATGATACGCAATGCACGATAATGCTTCAGGGGCAAAATCTGCTGACTTTTACCAGATATGATGACGGCGATCCTGAATTTACAACCTATGGCTACCTTCCTCCGCTAAAAGTAATTACGGCAGGAATTCAATTAACTTTTTAATATCCGGTTATGAAAACAAAATTTTTATTTGCATCCCGATCTTTAATATTTATGATTCTGCTAGTCGCTGTTTCCTGCGATTCTTTTGTGGAAGTAGATCTGCCAAAATCACAATTAACCACAGAATCTGTTTTTGAAAATTATAACACTGCCGAAGCGGCTCTTACCGATATTTATTCAAAAATAAGAGACAGGGGAATGCTAACAGGTGATGGCATTGGAATATCAAATCATCTTGCCTGCTATTCCGATGAGATGATAAGCAATGAGAGTGTGTCAAATCCAAGTTTCAGCTTTTACGCTAATGCACTCCTTCCTACCAATACTATAGTTGCGGACTATTGGAATTCTGCTTATAACCAGATTTATGCCGCCAATTCAATTATCAGCGGTTGCGAACACAGTTTGTCGCTGACGCAGGCCCAAAGAAACCAGCTGACCGGCGAAGCACTTTTTATTCGTTCTCTGGAGCATTTTTATTTATTGAACATTTTTGGAAGCGTACCGTATGTTTCGGGTACGGATTACAAAACAAATAGTAAAATTTCAAAAATGGCTCCTGAACAGATGTATGCAGAAATTATCTCTGATCTGGAAACTGCCGTAGATCTGCTTCCTGAATCCTATATAGCCGCACCTCGCATTCGTCCAAATAAGTATGCTGCAAAGGCGCTTCTGTCCAGAATCTATCTCTTTAGCGGGAAATTTCCTGAAGCCTCAAATGCAGCATCAGCGGTTATAAATAACCAGAGCCTTTACGCCGCTGAAAATATAAACTCTGCATTTCTCTTAAACTCTAAAGAAACATTATGGCAGCTTCATTCCGGCACAGCCGGCAAAAACACCGCTGACGGCGCCTATTTTATATTTACCGCTGGCCCACCGCAGCTTGTCTGGATGAGCAGCAGCCTGTACAATTCATTTACGGACGACGACCTTCGTCGCACATATTGGATAAAAGAAGTTAAGGACGCTTCTGGAATCTGGCACCATCCTTATAAATATAAAGAAAATTTTGACACATCAGTTTCAAAGGAATATACAGTGGTGCTTCGGCTTTCCGAACAGTTTTTAGTACGATCTGAAGCAAGGGCTATGCAGGGAGATCTTATCGGAGCCAAAGAGGACCTGAACAAAATCAGAAAAAGAGCAGGCCTGCCAGATACCCAGGCACAGACACAGAGCGAAATACTCGATGCTGTTCTTGAAGAAAGAAGACATGAACTTTTCACAGAGTATGGTCACCGTTTTTTTGACCTCAAAAGAAATCGAAAGCTTAGCACCTCGCTTGGAAATATAAAGGCCGGATGGAATGCCACCGACCAGTTTTTTCCAATTCCCGAGGCAGAAATTAATGCAAATCCTAATCTAAAACCGCAGAATCCGGGATACTAATTACAAGACTTATGCTTACAAGATATTTTTATCGAAGATTATATGCCTTCAGGGCATTGTTTTTACCTTTTTTAGTTTTATTATTTATTTTGCCGTTAGTAGCCTGTCCCTTATGGGGACAGGTGGTGCAAAAAAAGAATCTGACTCCTGATTCCTATGCGCAATGGGGTGATGTCGTACCGGATAAAATATCGCCTGACCAGAAATGGGCAAGCTTTAGAATGAGATACAAAAATGGCACAGATACGCTGTTTGTACGAAATATATCCAGCCTTAAAACCTTCTATTTTCCTGCTGCCAAAAACGGCGGTTTCTCTTCTGGCCGGATGTTTTTCTGCCAGACTGGAAAAAATCTGATCATACTAGACCTTTCAAATGGCAGAAAAGAAATAATTAAAGAAATAAGTAATTTTGACTATTGTGAAAAAAACGAAAAGCTGGTTATTTTATCAGTCAGAGAAAATAAAAACCGTACACTTACAATCCGATCATTAAAAAATGGAAGGGTCAGTGAAATCACCAATATTGACCAGTTCTCACTTAATAAAGAAAAGGGTATGCTGGCATACAGCACATTTTCAGAAGGTAAAAGTGCCCTTTCAATTGCCGGCCTGCAGAAAGATGAGACTTTTGAAGTTGCTGTAGGGACTCTTCCTTTCTCCAACTTCAGCTGGCAGAAAAATGGACTCTCACTAGCTTTTACGGAAGGAAATGATCCGCAGCATCCGCAAGCTATTTATCATTTTATTGCATCTGAAAAAAAACTGCATAACTTTAAATTCATGCCTGAAAGCAATTCTCTTATTAATGCAGATACAGCATTTGACTCAGAAAGTCCAATTATAATATCGGACGATCTGCAGCGGGTGTTTTTCTCTACTGTTTCTTTTAATCCTCAATTAGACAAAAACGAATCAAAAAATGTTGAGATATGGGGTTCAGCTGATAAAAGAACGTACATTCAACAGCAGAATGCAGGCAGATTAAAAAAAGGAAGAGTTGCAGTCTGGGCTCCGGTTATAAATAAAGCTGTATATATCACATCATCTGATCTTCCTGATCTAATTTTAAGCGGTGATATGCGATATGCTGTTTTATCAAATCCAGCAGATCATGAACCTCAGTTCGAGTACACAGCTCCAAGAGATTTTTACGTAATGGATCTGAAGAACTTTGAGAAAAAATTATTCCTTAAGAACATCACGCCTGAGCCTCATTGTTTTAATGCATCACCTGCAGGTAAATACTTTGTTTATTTTAAAGATCGAGACTGGTGGACTTATAATTTTAGTACTGGGATTCATAAAAATATCACCGCTAAAATCGGTATTAAGTTCACAGCCAAAGAGCAGTCTCTGGTTCCTGAATCCGTCTGCGGCAATCCAGGATGGACCCAAAATGATACGGAAATACTGCTGTATGACCAGTTTGATGTCTGGGCAGTAAGTCCTGAAGAAAATTCTTTTAAGAGACTTACCAGAGGAAGGGAATCTGGCATTACAGTTAGAATTGCAAAATCGCATGATGAACCTCGATTTAATCATTTATTTGAAGGACAGATACAGGATAATTTTAACCTAGATAAGGATTTAATTCTGAGCGCAAGAGGAAACGATGAAAAAACAGGATTCTACATCTGGAATAAAAAAGTTGGAGAAAGTTCTATTATTTACAAAGATGCTTTGTGCGACCAGATAATTTACAGCGAAGGGAAGAAATATATATTCTTTCGCGAACAGAAATTTGACATGTCTCCAAGATTGGCAGTTGCAAGTACTTCATCACCTTCAAAATACTATTTTAAAAGTAATCCCCAGCAGGATAAATTTTTCTGGGGCAGATCACAGCTCATCGAATATAAAAACTCAAAAGGAATAAAACTAAAGGGAGTCCTGTATTATCCCGCAGTCTACAATCCTTTGAAAGAATATCCAATGATTGTCAATATCTATGAGCGGAAGTCATATGAACTTCATAAATATCAAAATCCAACTTGCTACGAGTCCGTCGGATTTAATCCATCTGTGTTTACAACTGAAGGCTATTTTGTATTGCAGCCTGATATCAGACTAGAACTTCAAAATCCTGGAATTGCTGCAGCTGACTGCGTTATCAGTGCAGTAAAAAAGGTTGTGAAGTCCGGCATAGTAGATGAAAAAAGAATCGGACTCATGGGCCATTCTTTCGGCGGTTACGAATCTTCATTCATAATAACACAGACCAATTTATTTGCTGCGGCTATTGCAAGCGGTGCCATTACAGATCTGGTCTCCTTCTATTACACTATAAATAAAGGCAATGGCAGACCAGATATGTGGCGGTTCCATAATGAAGAATGGAATATGGGCGGCACGCCTTATGAAACACCTAAAACTTATTATGATAATTCGCCTATAAATTTTGTACAGAATGTGCAGACCCCAGTGCTTCTCTGGAGCGGTAAAAATGACTATCAGGTGGATACTCACCAAAGCATGGAATTTTATCTTGCCCTGCGTCGTGCCGGTAAAAAAAGCATGATGTTATTGTATCCAGAGGAGGGGCATAATCTTATTGATGCTGAAAAGCAGAAAGACCTATCAATAAGGACGCTCCAATGGTTTGACCATTTTTTAAAAGAAGATAAAAAAAGTGAGTGGATAATTAAGGATGATAGCAATAAAAAAAAACAATGCAGTTCCATCTAGGAACTGCATTGCCATTTAAAAATGCAGAATCTGAACCCATATTATGGATTTTGTTTGTACAGCGGCTGCACGCAGTTTGTGTCCAAATCGTATGCGATAGGACTGTTGTCGTCCACACGGCAAAGGTTTGGAGTCGGCGTGTCATCACATGCGATTCTTACATTACTACAGCCAGCGGTTGCACTAGGATAATATCCCCATTTGAAGGCCTCTTCTTTAGGAGCGCTCTGCATGGATGTAGTAGCAAACGCACCTCCTACTGCCAAAGCAATAACTGCTGCTGGCATCATGTTTTTCAAAAATAACTTTTTCATGATTTCTAATTTTAAATTTATATAGGATCTACTTTTTTCTACAGGTGTTCGATCTTCCTTCCTGATACTGATCAGTATATTTTTAATTCTTTGACTTATATTTTTTAATCTGCTTGCTCTTTAACTCGTAAACCACTAAATCAGTTCCAATTACGGCATATAAATACTTCCCATTTACCATTATTGAACGAAGCTGTTTTGAAGCAGTATGAAAAACTGGAAAACTCAGCACATAAGCATTGCGTTCGATATCATAAACGTCAATAATGAAGCAGGTTTCCCAAAGTTTGTCACTTTCGTATCTGCCCTTTACTTTTGAATTTACAAACAATAGATTTGCTGACAGTGCAGCATTTTCATTTACCACATAAGATGGTGTGGACATGACATATCTTTTCCCCTCCTTTAATTTGGACACCTTCATTTTTACTTTAGATATGGTGTCTATAGTATGAACGCGGCGAATAAGACTTCCCTTTTTATCAGCAATAATAAATTCGTTGCGGTACCGATGTACGTAGACAATTTTCTCACTTATTTCAGAATAAAGCAGTACACCGTCAGTATCAAATATACCGTCTACCTGTTTTTGAAGTAACGTTCTGTTAAACTTAGCTTTTGGAACAGTATATTGGTCAAAAATCCCGAGCATATTCTGCATATTTTTTGAGCTGTTGGATCTGACTGCGACGCTAGTGGAATCTACTGGCTGCGCAATTGTAAAGTATGGGCTCCCCTTTAATTCTCTGTCTACTTTCCAGTTTTTTAAATTTCCTCTTAAAATGATAGGAACGCTGCCGTCTGTCAGATAAAAATAAGGGCTTTGAATTTTTGTCGATATCATCTTAAATGGAATTTTCTTTGGGTCCATTACTATTTTTTCTTCTCTTTTGTCATTAAGCAATGCATTATAAGACTGTATGTACGAAGGGTACTCGTAATTTGCCAGATATATTCTGCCGTCTGATTCACCAGCTATATAAAATGAATTATACCCCAGATCAATTTTCTTTTTAAATTCAGCAGGGTGCTGCGGGTAGCGTCTAATAAATGGGTTATCATAGTACATAACTTTTTCTGAGGAAAGAAACAAAATCACTACCATAAGAATACATCCCACAATAGTTCCAAAAATTGTTTTAATGGTAGTGCGATTTCTTTTTCCGGCAGAATTGCTATCTGCCGGTTTAGCGTTTAATAGAATAGCCAATGCAGCAAGCGAAACAAAGGCTATATTAAATATAAGATGTGTGTTCCAGCTCATTTTCTCCAGCACGCCGCCACAGGAACAAGGCACAAAAGAACTGTAATGGAGCAGTATAAAAATATATGCCGTAAACATGGTCATTAATCCCAGAGAAAAGAATAGCGCTGCCATTTTTGTTCGTTGGTTCAAAAGCATCAGAGCGATAAGAAGTTCTATGACGATCACTGCAGGAGAAATCCAGTCTGCATATATGCTAAGCATGGGAGACTGCCCAATCTGCACTTTAAAACTTTCAAAATCAAGCAGCTTGCTTATTGCCGCATAAACAAACAATAAGATATACAGATAGGATATGATTAAAACAATTTTCTTCTTTATGGGACCGTTTGAATTCATATCTCAAATATTTTGTAGTAAGCTTTACTTTTAAAGCTCAAATTCTTTTTATTATGCATTACAAATTTAAATGAGATAATTCTTATGGATACTTTAAAAATCAAGCCAAAAACTTTGAAAATCAGGCAGTTTTATATTTTAGCTGGCGTAAAAAAAAATGCCTGCACTTTGTAAGAATCGCGCAGGCATTAAATCATTGTAATTGTTTTTGGAATCAGTCTTTTATCGAGGCGCTGATTCCGGCAAGCTTTTCATGCAGTTCTATAAGCCCTGCTTTCTGAAGGCATTCTTGCGAGAGACTCTCCAGTTCTGTTTTTCCCTGCTCGCTTATGCTCTTAAGAAGAACCGAAGATCCTTCCATTAACTTAAGTCCGTCCTGTATCAGATGGCTTAAAAGCAGCACATTTTTTCGTGAAATTTTAAGATCCATCTTCACCATCTCATTCATGCCAGGGATACTCAGAACTGTATCAAAAACCTTAGCTGCATCATTTGCTGTAATCATAATTTATCATTTAAAAATTAATACTTCGCTCACCGTAAAATTATAAAGTATCATCCCTATTTACCCTACTCAAAATTTGGGGAGGATTGCAGGGCATGACTGCCTTTTCTAATTTAGCTCTCAATTATTTCGTTAGTGCTTGTTCATTATCTTTTTTTTGGAATTTCACAACGGGTTTTGAAATGGACTTTGTTTAAATTTTAATAGGTATGAAAGGTATTGATCAACTGATTAGAAAAAGCTGAAAATGCCTTTTCGAAGCTTTCTGACTGCGGTTTTCTGCAGTCAGCAAGATGTCTGGTTGTATCACAACCAAAAATCTTGCTGCCCCTCTGCTCGGAACTCGCTGGCAGTGAAACTTTAAGATTGAATGAAATTGAAACAATGACAAAGAAAAGATTATGGATGACAAAAACAGCAGCAGAAACAGATGGCTGCACATCCGGCTGACCAAAGAAGAATTTGATTTTATTGATAAGAATTTCAAAGCATCAGCCTGCCGCAAACGTAGTGATTTCGTGCGCAGAAATCTGCTGCGAAAACCTATTGTTCTAAAGTACAGAAATGAGTCGCTGGATAAGCTGCTGCAGGAGCTTATCCAGCTCAGAACACAGCTGAATTTCATGGGAAATAATTTCAATCAGAGCGTTAAAAAGCTCCACACCCTTTTTGAAATTTCCGATTTAAGAGTCTGGATTCTATCTTTTGATTCCGACAGGAATAAATATTTTTCGCTGGTTGAAGAAATAAAAAAAAGCATTGAAAATCTCGCCCAAAAATGGTTGCAGTCATAAACACAGGACACTCGATAAGAGGCATCCTCATCTATAATGAGAATAAAGTTTCCCAGGGAAGTGCCGTGTGCATCGGAGAGGGAAATTATCCCATCGATATTGAAAAAATGTCAGAATCTTTTAAGCTCGGCGTATTTTTAAAACAGCTCCAGCTCAATGAAAATGTCAAGCGCAGCGCAGTGCACATCTCGCTGAATTTTGACCGTTCGGACAAGGATTTATCAAAAGAGAAACTCATGGAGATTGCCTCTTCTTATATGGAGAAAATTGGATTCGGCACACAGCCTTATCTGGTCTACCAGCACCACGATGCGGGACATCCGCACCTTCATATCGCATCCATAAATGTGCGGGCAGACGGATCCAGAATTAACATGCACAATATTGGAAGAAACCAGTCCGAAACGGCTCGTAAAGAACTGGAGATTTCTTTTAATCTGGTTCGGGCGGACTCGAGAAAAAAACAGAGTCCCGCGCTTATTAATGCCATTGATGCGGAAAAAATAAAATATGGGGCAATAGATTCCAAGAGAGCAATCGGCAGCGTACTCAATGCGGTCATTCCTCACTACAAATACACAACGCTGGGTGAGCTGAACGCAGTATTGAACCTCTATAACGTGAAGGCGGAAAGGGGAAAGGAAAATTCAATAATGTTTCAGAATAAAGGGCTCATCTACCAGATTCTGGATGATAAGAAAAAGACTGTCGGGGTTCCTATAAAAGCCAGCCGTTTTTATTCCAAGCCTACCCTTTCCCGGCTTGAAATTAATTTTGCCGCCTCCAAAACTTCTCGCATGATAAACATGAAAAGAACCCGAAACGCGGTGGATCTGTTGCTTTTGAAATACCCATCAATTACACTCTCACAGCTTGAAACGCGGCTGGCGAACCAGGGCATTACGGCAGTTGTCAGAAAAAATGAACAGGGGTTTATATACGGCATGACGTACATAGATCATAACACCAGATGCGTTTTCAACGGAAGCAGTCTCGGACCTGAATATGCAGCCAAAGGGCTCCTGCAGCGTCTGGGCCATTCGTCCAATTCGGCGAAGCAGCATACAGTTCCTGATGGTACCGCTCAGAAGCACGGCTCTTTTATTTCTGCAGGGGAAGTGCAGCGGATAATTGATGATGTGCTTTACCCTGGAACGCCGTCAGATTACGTTCCAAAACAGCTTAAAAACAAGCGAAAAAAAAGAAAGAGAAAAGGACAGTCAGATAATAATTAACACATAAAAATCATGAGCATGCAGACGGGAGAAAATGAACAGGCGCTTAGAAAAATTTTAGATATGACAAGACTGATGAACATCGCAGTGCTGCTCATCCATTTTTATTATTACTGCTTCGATTCCTTCAGGCATTGGAATCTTGCGCCGGATTTTGCCTGCAGGATACTGGAGAATATTCATCGTACGGGGCTTCTGGACAGCTTCCATAAATCAAAGCTTTTTGCACTCGGACTCTTGGTTATTTCCCTCATGGGTGCCAAAGGAAGAAAAGATGAAAAACTCCATTTTAGAACTGCTTTTTATTATATCTCAATGGGTCTTCTCCTTTACTTTGGATCCTATCTGGCTTTTGTAATATTTGCGGATACTGAGGTCTGCTCCGTACTATATATCTCACTGTGTTCTTTGGGCTATCTGATGACACTTTCCGGGGGCACCCTGCTCTCCCGTATTATCCGCAGAAAGCTTAGTTCAGCAGATATTTTTAATAAGGAAAACGAAACTTTCCCTCAGGAGGAAAGGCTGATTAAAAACGAATATTCCGTTAACCTTCCCGCACGCTATCACCTCAAAGACAAAGTGCGCAGCAGCTGGATTAACATTATAAATCCATTCCGAGGCATTCTGGTTCCAGGCACGCCGGGTTCGGGAAAATCATACTTTGTAATCCGCCATATAATCACCCAGCATATTACCAAAGGATTTTCGATGTTCATCTATGATTTTAAGTTCGACGACCTCACCGTTATCGCCTATAATGCCTGGCTAAAATTTCGTCATCTTTATGCCGTGGAACCCAAATTTTACATCATAAATTTTGACGACCTCTCCAGAACCCACCGTTGCAATCCACTTGATCCTGCGGCAATGACAGACATCACCGATGCCGCTGAATCTGCTCGCACAATCCTTATGGGACTCAACCGGGAGTGGATTAAAAAACAGGGCGATTTCTTTGTGGAATCCCCTATAAATTTCCTGACAGCCGTCATCTGGTACCTTCGAAAATACAACGATGGCGAGTTCTGCACCCTGCCACATGTAATTGAAATGATCCAGACCGATTACGAGAGCCTTTTCACGCTTTTGAGAACCGAAAAAGAGATCGAAGTGCTCATCAATCCATTTGTCAGTGCGTTTCTTCAAGAGGCAGTCGACCAGCTGGAGGGCCAGATAGCTTCGGCTAAAATCTCACTGGCAAAACTCTCCTCCCCACAGCTTTACTATGTGCTGTCGGGCAGTGATTTTACCCTTGATATTAATAATCCATCCGATCCGAAAATTGTTTCAATGGGGAACAATCCGCAGAAAATACAGACTTACGGGGCAGTGCTTTCACTTTTTGTCAGCCGCCTTATCAAACAGGTAAACCAGAAGGGAAAACTTAAAAGCAGTCTTATTTTTGACGAGTTCCCCACTATCTATCTCAACAATATAGACAGTCTGATTGCAACGGCAAGAAGCAACAAAGTGAGCACCTGTCTGGGGATTCAGGACTTCAGCCAGCTCCGTAAGGACTACGGCCGCGAGCAGGCTGATGTGATCATTAATATAGTCGGAAATATTGTCTGCGGACAGGTCAACGGGGATACGGCCAAACAGCTCTCAGAACGTTTCGGAAAGATAATGCAGGACCGCGAAAGCCTCTCTATAAACAGCAGTGATAGCTCAATCAGCCGTTCAAGACAGCTGGAATCCGCAGTGCCTCCTTCGAAGATTTCTTCGCTGAGTTCGGGGGAATTTGTAGGCATGATAGCCGATAACCCGGACTGCAGAATTGAGCTTAAAACCTTTCACTGCGAGATCATCAACGACCACGAAAAAATAAAAAAAGAAACAGATAAGTACAAAGAAATTCCGATCATACGGACAACTGATAATGTTATCGTCCAGAAAAATTATCTGCAGATCAAAATTGAGATTCAGGAAATAATCCACAGCGAGATGGAAAGGATAATCAAAAATCCGGCGCTTTCCTCGCTGGTTCTCAAAAAGTAGAAGTAATCTCGGAAGTAATAAAAGATAATAGCCCGTGAACTATGGTAAACATCGAAAAAAATAAAGCATTAATACTGCGATTCTTTAATTTCGAACTATTAATCGTATTGGAATAATTAAACGCCTAAAATTAATCTGTTGAGAATGTTAAAACAAGTATTTATACGTACGATTTTGTGAAAGGTAATCGATAAGTTTGAGATTGTTTTTACTTGAATTACGGTTTTCCATAATAGATCTTAAACCAAAAGGTAAACATTTGTATAGTTATACATTAATCCCTATAAATAAAGCAATGAAAAAATACTCTGACTGGTTTAAAGTTGACTTACATATTCATACCGATTTTAGCAAAAAGACTAAAACAAATGACTATCAGGGAAATTTCGAAATACAGGTCCTAAAGCAAAAATTAATTGAGAACGATGTAAAATTGTTTTCATTAACTGATCACAATATTATAAATGTTGATGCATACAAAGATTATTACGACAGCTATACCGAGGGCGATCCAAAGCTGCTTATCGGATGCGAGTTTGATATCGAGGTCCCTGAGTCCGGCAAACCCATCACCTATCACAGTGTCATTATTTTTGAAAATGACGATTTTGAAAGCGTTAAGTCCATCTCACAAAAAATAGAAGAACTTTACGCGAAAAAAAATACTGCCATGTTCGACAGGACTATTGTTATTGACGATTTATATGACCTATTCAATGATTTAAATTTCTTTTTCATACCCCATGCCGGGAATACAAAAAGCATACTTGACCCTTATAAAAGTTATGACATGAAGCTCTGCCAGCAGATGGTGCTTCTTATGCCGAGCGCCTTCGAAAAAGTAAAAGAAAGCGCCAGGCAAATATACAATGAGGGATTCGACAGAATAAAAACCTTGGACTTTAAGGAAAAAGACGATA
Organism: Flavobacterium sp. SORGH_AS_0622; assembly: GCF_030818825.1. NCBI lineage: Bacteria > Pseudomonadati > Bacteroidota > Flavobacteriia > Flavobacteriales > Flavobacteriaceae > Flavobacterium > Flavobacterium sp. SORGH_AS_0622. The sequence goes on along the minus strand of NZ_JAUTAX010000001.1, from coordinate 2,293,348 downwards.
TCCCCTACCTTAATTTTTCTGACAATCATAACTGCAATAATTAGCCCTGCACCAATAAAGATGGAGATGACCATCAGTTTTACTGCATAAAAGGAAAACCATCATTTGAATCCATCCGATTTGCATTCATTGATCCACAGTCAAGGATCAAGAAGTTCTCTGAAGTGGAGGTTTTACAGAGGTTTGACAACTTCCTGCACAGCATAGAATTTACAGACAGTCCCATTATCAAAAATACAACCTTAACCTTCAGCCCAAATTTTAATGCGATTATCGGAGGCCGCTCGAGCGGCAAAAGCCTGCTGTTTAATATCTTGGGAAAAAAGATCAATAACAGAAAGAGCCAGATTGAGAAATACGGGATAAACATCAGCAATGCGAATGTCAAAAGTTTTCTGGATAAAGATTACAAGACTATGATCAGTTATAATACGCATGACATTATCTATATCAATCAGGGGGATATTGTCAACTATTTTGAAAATAAATCATTAAGGGACCTCATCAATGAATCTGGGGAAATTGAAAACCACAGGGTGGCTTTAGAGTTTTTCAAATCTAAAAAACAGGAATTAAGTAATATTATTGATATTCTTACCTCGCTGTATGGCAAATTATATGATGCTTTAAATTCCAATTTCACGTTTCACGATAAAGACATTGTCTCCATTCTTGATTCAAGCTATATTTTCAAAACTATTCTAAACATTGAAAACAGGAATGACTCTTTTAGAAGCTCAGATGATGTCATCAATATGCTACTTGATAACACGGCAAAATTCGAAGTTAATGAGAATTGGACCTTTACCCCAGATGAACAAAAAATAATCACGGCCTTTAGAGAACTGGTAGAAAGCAAGAAAGGCTCATTTGCGAATTTAAAAAGTGAATACAGCAAAAAAGAAAATTTCATTGAAGAAGTTAAGAATGTCATCATAAGCAAAAATGCCAACCTAGATCTAAAGGGGAGGGAAAAAGAAGCATCCAATCAAAGGCTGGCAGTCCTTAAAGATAACATCAAAGATGCATTTGATATTGCACTCCAGATCCGTGACCACTGTAGGCATTTCGAAAATTATGCCTATGGAGGAGTTCAGGAAATTTCCATTAATGAAGAAGTGACCGTGGTACTGGAAGTGGAAAGCACCGAAAGCTTAAAAGGAAAAGTTTTTGACGGAATCAGCGGCGTAAACAGCGGAATGAATTTATATGAAGCCCTTACAAAGCTTGCGCTGGGGGAAGTGAAAATAAAAAACTTAAACGAGAATTCAGCTGAAAACCTAGCAAAGAAAACCTTTACCAACATTAAAGGCATATTGGAATCATTTGATAAGCCGAACGAATATCTCAAATATTCAGAGGAAAGCACCTCAAAAAACAATTCGCCCGGCTACAATTCCGAAAAATATCTGGAAACAATTCTGAAAAGCGGTCAGTCAAAAATCATTTTTATCGACCAGCCTGAAGACAATCTCGGCAACAAATTCATTACCGACAAGCTTATCAATTTGATCAGGAACTTAAAATTTAAAAAACAGATCTTCCTGGTTACCCACAATCCATCCATTGTGGTATACGGAGACGCAGAAAACGTCATCATGTGCACCAACAATGAGAATATCATTGAATACGAGCAATTCGTACTGGAGGAAAAAGACCACCAAAAGGAAATTTGCAATGTACTGGATGGAGGCCAATATATTTTTGAACAGAGAGCCAGAAAATATAATATTAAAAAAATAATACAATAATTAAGCTATGAACATAATAGTATCCAATATAATAGAACAGAATAAAATCACGATTAATTTCGATCCGCAGGATGGAACGCTTTCCTTTCCGTCGGTTGATTTAACAACAACAGGAGATATTGACCTAAATCCACTAATCTTAAAACTGACTGACTTGCTAGAGCTGGATAACAAGCTGGAAATCCAGTATGATGATGAACACTCCTTAGCTGATACTGATTCTAAAATAAAACTAGTCAAAGAAACGCTCGATGACATCTATAAATCCTTTAATCAAAACATCCTGAGTGAGAATGAAATCATAAATGATGATGACGATTTTTAAACGCTGGAAGCGAAAGAAGAATAGCGAGACTAATTATCGCTCCCAGCAGTTATCTGACAAATCCTGATAAAATAAATATTTTTGGGTATTAACAAAAACTAATATGAATATGAAGCAATTATACTTTACTGCCTTGATCATCTCATCATTTGCTGCTGTACCTGAACAAACCTACAGCAACGTTACAAAATCGGAAGCTTCAACGATTACCAAAAGCAGTCCCCAGAGAAAACGATTAGATACTGTTAAGATTGAATTGAGCAATTCGCCAAAACCCATTAATCCAGCTGCACAAATTGTTATCGTGAAAGAAAAAGAATCAGCCAGCAATTTCGGCAGGATGCTGCCCATAATCTCCACATTAACCGGTTTGGTTGTGGGTTTCTTTCTAAACAGATTTTACGAATGGTACATCAACATTAAGAAAATCAAAAAAAGCGGAAAGAGATGGAACATTGAACTAAAAACATTAGAGGAGCCGATAAGGCATCAGATTAAATCTATCGAGGAGTTTAAGCTGAGCGTTGCAAAAAGAGAATGGAGGTACGATCCTCTGGATTTAATGACCACGATCAACAGCGAGCGATTCTCCTCGCTGGACAAAAATGATCTCATGGATTATTTGGAGCATAAGACCAAATTTCCCTGGTATAAGCAGCTTTTCAGCAGTGATGCCCAAGTTCAGGAGCAGTACAATAAAGCTGCAAAGATTTCAAATCACATACACGGCTTTATTGATGTGCTGAGCCATAACTTTCAGCACCTGAATAATAAATGGGACGAATTTCAGGACGGCATTTCTTCAACTACAAAGAAATTAAATCAGGATTTGGATATATTAAATAATCAGATCAACAGTCTAAAATATCTGATTGCGAACGATACTCAAAAATTATATCGCAGTGAACAGTACAAAACTTTTTTCGATTTATACTTCCAATTTATTTCACACCTAAATCAAAATCCAAATTATAATATGCACAGAATGCGGGTGGATTTTTTAGATCCGGCAATGATGGAATTGGCAAAGCTTACAAAAGATAATCGCATACTACAGACTGCATCATCCATTTCTATTTTGTACACTGATCTGCGCGCTGTGAATTCGGAAAAAGATTATTTGCTGGACAACATGACAGAATTGATTTCCCGATACAATAAGTCACTTGCCGCACTTGCTAAAATTATTGAAAAACTTGACGAAAAAATTATCAGTTAGCAGTGCTGGCTGAATATTTTTTTTTTATAAAAAATACCTAAAATTTTACCGTTCGTCCTCTAGTTCAGTGCATTTTTGCAGGCTTTTTTATTTTAGCTAATAACCGTTGACTTATTTATAATACAACCATCCGTTCTTTTAAAAAACATTCACTTGGAAAATTTACAACACTAACTTTCAAAATTAACAAGTAATTAGGAGCAAGTAAAAATACCTGATTTCATTTATATTAACCCTCGAAATTCAAAATCAATAGTTTTACTACTCATTCAAAAATTTAATGAGATAAATTCTTTCGAGTAAAAATATGATAGTTAAAACCTTATTAGTGAGATTTTATTAAAAACGTATTGGTATATAAAGAATTTGAAAAAGTTAGCTGATTAATAAAAAAAACGCTAATTGAATTCTATTAAGTATAAAAAAAAACAGTCTAATCTTAATGTATAGAATATTAAGAAGTGATTTTTTGTATTTTTAAACCAACTAATCTTTTAATTATGCAGAATAAATACATAAAACAATTAATGAGTGGCTGTACTTTAAATTATTTGCAATGTTAAAGCTGGATTGTTTTCGTGCCGGAAAAGGAGATAGTTTTTTGCTCACTTGGAATGGAGAAGGTCGACATCGACTTCTGATTGATGCGGGAAACCAAAATACCTATCGATTTCTTAAATCCATAGTTCAAGATTTTGGTAAGGACGACACTATACTTGTAACTCATGTAGATTATGATCATGTTGGAGGATTTTTTAAATGGTTGAGCGATAAGGAAACCACACTTAATCCTGCATTAAGAGTTTTTATGAATACTCCACAGCTTGTTTTTGCGCCTTCTGATTCCGATTTAGTTGGAGTTGACCATGGCGTAAAGCTGGAGGAACTTTTATTTTCTCGTGGCATACAGTGCACACCTCTCTATTTAGACCAGTATAACGATAATTCAATTACCATGCATGGACTAAAACTTCAGATTCTCTCTCCAAAGAAAGAAGTTATTGATAGACTCATATCTAAATGGAATGCCAATGAAATTTATCAACAATATGAACAAGCAAGAAACCAAGTTAACAACATGGTAGCTGTACGTGACGAATTATTAATTGAAAGAAATCACATTCTATCTAATCAACCTGTACCACACGATTGGGAAATAGATTTACTCAATGCCAGCTCAATCGCCTTTATACTAGAATATCAAGATTTTAGACTCTTATTTCTAGGTGATTCTAACCCACAACTCATATGTGATGAATTAGAACGCAAAGGGCATACAAAAGAGTATAAGCTAGAAATTGACTTATTTAAGATAAGCCACCACGGCTCCAAACATAATACTACAAAGGATTTATTAGAGAGAATAAAATGTTCAAAATATTTGATCTCGACGGACGGAAGCGGGCCTTATTACCATCCTTCAAGAGAAACTTTAATATTGATAAGCACCTATGGCCGAATTTCAGATGACTATCCGATTACAATTTATTCGAATTACGCTCTGCCATTGGACAAACTTTTAACGCGCGAAGAACAAGAAACTCTTAATTTAGATTTTCAAGTAATCCAATTTTTAAATTTTCCCGAGGAATGAGTAATTTAAATACCACAACGGGACTAATTCATAAAGATGGCAAATTTATTGGAAGTTCAGTAATTTTCCCATGGAATGAAGATCTCCTATGTTTAACAGCAAGTCATAATTTATTTGGAAAAAAATTTGAGCACTCACCTGCCCTAGAAAATTGGAAAGTCGTAGATCATACTGGTCTTGCACATCCAGTTATAGAATTGGTGGGAAATCATGAACAAGCAAAAGAGCATGATATTATAATTCTCAAATTAGATTGCAAATCGGCTCTAGCAAATTTCACATGCCCTAAATTCTGCTCAATTCCAAAAAACCCAGCACATTCGCTAATGTTTCGTGGAAAGTATGAAAGCTCTAAAACTTCGGTGACTCATAGAAAATTAACTTTCAACTCAGATTGTGATAAAATTGCCTATCATTTCCTATGCGATGTCGATAAGGCTCTTTTAACTAACAATACATATAGCTCTGGCAGTGACTGGTTAGGCGGATGGTCAGGTTCCGGCTTATTTATTGAAAATCATAAGGAGCTAATTTGCGCAGGAGTCATGACAGAAATTCCAAATAAAGGAGATGACGGCCAAATTCAATTTGTAAGTGTAACGGCTTTATCTGCTCTTAATATTTTAGGCATAGAACTTCCAATAATGGATTCTGAGGAACTAAATTTTGACGCAGCCCTGAACGCAAGTTCCTTAGAAGCTATTTTTGATGCTATTGATGAGGATGCAATTACTGAATGGGAGAATAATGATATTAATAAACCGCAGCTCGATTATATCAATGATAAACTTCCTAATGTATATCCTGAAGATCAATTAGAAAAAAACAAAAGGCATATCATAAAAAAACTGCTTCTTGGTAAAGCATACATTACTGTTGAGTTACGTAATAATGAACAATTGTTTGCTCTCTATAAAGATGCCTACCGAGTTTATGATCTAGAAGATAGAAATATCTATGCCAATGATAAAATGGAGGCGCGTCTTGGAGTTACAAAGATTAAAAATGAATATGAAAGTTACTTACGTGATTGTTTAGGTTCTGTCTTTTCTGTCTCGGATGTAAAACTTTTGGCATTTTATGGAATTAGTGAATGGATTGCAGATTGTAGTTTAAGCATCTTAGGTAATGAATGAAAAAATAACAATAAAAGGAAATAAGATCAAGATTCTTGAAGGATATCAAGACAACGATCAGATTAATATATTGATGATCTTGCTGATTATAAAGTATTCGGTTAATGGAAAAACGCTTTCAGTACCTTTAAAAAAGATCGCGTTTATATTGGATGCCGTAAAGAAAAATGTCTCCGTAAAAAAGCTATCAACCTTACTTTCTTCCCCCTGGGAAATCTCTGGTTCATTGCGCAAAAATATAGTTTTATCGCATGAGAAAAAATATTTAGTAATAAAGGAAAGTAACGGAGTTATAAGTTTTGGCTTAACCAATACAGGATTATCCATAGTCACAGAAATGGAAGAAAACAATATAATGCCAGAAATTCGTAAAGAAATTATGAAATGGTGCAAATCTGTTAGCATGAACGAACTAAAAAAACAACAATTAATCTGGTAGAAAATGATCAAGATTCACACAATTAAGGCCTTGGTTACAGAAACTGAGGGTGGAAAATTTGGTTTCGAGTACACTTTTAGTCCTGGACTAAATATTCTTTCTGGGGACAATTCTAGCGGTAAATCCACAGTATTATCCTGCATCTATTATTGTCTGGGAATGGAGCAATTGGCCAGCTATGGTAATTCTGACGGTCTAAAAGAATGTTTAAAGACTAGTTTCAAATACAATAACCAGAACTTTAATGTTTTTGAATCGTCAGCACAACTAGAAATCAGCAACCAAGATGGTCAAAAAGCTGTAATTACTAGGATTATAAAATCTCAATATGAGGAAGACCCTAATTTGATTAGCGTACAGATCAATGAAGGATCACCTGAGGAAAAGTTTATACACGCCGCAGGTGATACTGACCATATTGACGGCTTTTATAAATGGCTTTCTGATTTTTCAAAGATACCAATACCGCTTTTTGTCGATGATGACGGAACTACACTAAAAATACTGTACTTGCAGCAGATATTTGCGAGCTCATTCGTGGAGCAGACAAAAGGCTGGTCAGATTTCTTTGCACAGATTCCTGTTTTTAACACAAAAAAAGCAAAACAAAAAATTGTAGAATATACATTAGGTCTTAGCGGACTAATAGAAGAGTTTGAACTCGATAAACTAAAGCAGCGCGAAAAGGAATATAAAAATGTTTGGACAAATACAGTCGAAACTTTTCAAACTATTACGTCATATTACAATCTGTTAACCGCGAACCTTACAGAAACATTTACAGCTGAACTTTCTCCGGCAAAAATCTCAAAACTTGATTTACAGACCAGAGATACCAAAGGCACTTATAGCACATTGGAGCAAATAATATTAGATCTTACCGAAAAAAATCGGATTTTAACTATAAAAAACAGCTTGGATATTTCCAAGGTAACCAGTGGTGAAATTTTATCAAAGCAAGAAGAAGCAAGCAAAAAATTAGCCTTTTTAAATAAGGAATTACAGAAAGTCAGGGAACAGCAAGTAAATGAAGGAATCAAAATAAAAAATTATTTATTCACAGTTGATCAATTAAGCAGGGAGATCGAAGCTTTGGAAGGGATAAATAAACTTAACCAGCTACAATCTTTCCATATTGGAGCTGTAGAAAATTGTCCTGTCTGTAACTCATCTTTATTAACTAATCCAAACATCGAACTTAAAAACATTGATCGAGTTGACGGTTCAAAATCGATATCATTTTATAAGTCTGAACGAAGCTTATATGAATCTTACCTTAAAAGTTCACAAAATCTTAATGAACGCTTTGATAAAATTGTCAATTATTACCAAGAGAAGATTGGTGAATTAAAAAACACTCTGTCTATTCTAGATAAAGAACTTCTGGACGATTCACGAATTCCCTCACGTATAAGCATTGACGAAGAAATGCGTATAAAGTTTGAACTTGAAAAAATGACTAAGATTAGGCATCAATTTAACAGATTTAAAACAGACTTAATGCAAATCTCTGAAAAACTTGCGCAGATTCGAGCAAGAAAAGAAGTACTTAAACGTCATTTTGAGCTTGATCAGAAAAAAATTTATGATTTCAAAAATCAGTTTATTCACTATTTGGAAAAATTTGGTTATTCTAAAGAAATACTTTCACGTATTTACATTTCTCAGGAGGAATCAAATAAACTATTCCCTGTTGTAAGCGTCGGAACTATCACGCCGCAACCTATTAGATTACTATCTTCAGCAAGTGATTTCATTCGCGCACAATGGGCATTCTACATGACATTATTGGTAAAAGCCGAACTACATCTTGGAATCTTAATTCTTGACGAGCCAGGACAGCACGCTATAGCATCTGCAGATTTAAAAGTATTGTTAAAGGAGGCCAGCAAAAATAAGAATCGCCAAATATTGGTTGCAATTTCGAAAGAAGATAAAGTAACAACTTCTGATGATGGTCAACTGAAAAAAGTTCAGGTGGATCTTTTAAATATTCTTGAGGAAACTAAATTAGTTAAAGATCAAGACTATACAATTAACATTATCGATTCACATGACCGAAAAGACAAATGCATTCAACCTATGCAACATTAATAGCTACCGTTTTAATGAAAAAAAGTATAAAACTTGCCAGTCATACTGGTGAACAGCCTATCCGTGTCTTAAAACACAATATAAGTCATCGATTTGAAAACTTGCATGGTGATTTTGCCAAGGAAATCCAAGAAATGATAAATTCAGGTAAACTTTTTCCCGGTATAATTTATCACATTACACCTAGAGCACTCACACAGAAGCAGATGCCTTTTGTTGATGAAACAGGTAAAGTTAATATTCATGAGACCTATATGTCATATGTCTGGATAAATTGCTTTAGCTTATTTGTTATGTATGAGGAGGGAGTTGCTAAACCAATGCAAAAAAAACAAGGGCAAGCAAACATCGAGGAAGTGGACGTAGCTTTATTAAATATAGCTGAAGAACTTTTTCAGTATGGCAAATCTTTAGTAGTTTCTTATTCTCCTTGGGACAAAAAATATTTTCCAAATCCTGAAGAATTTTCAGAGGAAGAAGAATTTCATCTCCTTCGAACTAATGGTTTATATGTGTATGCTATGACTTTTATATTGGCACATGAGTACGCGCATCTAGAATTAGATCACTTCACTAAAAAGAATCAAACAAGTATTGACCAAGAGATTGAAGCGGATAAACGAGCAATCGAGTTACTGTTGAATTGTCGTGATTATGAAAACAAAAAAACTGTTGAATACGGCCTTCTCATGGGTTTTGTTAGTATGCTATTTTTAAAGGATAATGTTTATGGACAAAAAACTCATCCTGATATCGATGAGAGAATAAAAACTTATCTCTCAATCTTAGATGCACCTCCTGAAGAACCTATCTGGGGAGTAGCAACCTTAGCAATAAAACTTTGGGATAATCAATTTCAACTTGGTTTTTCTTATCCAACTTTTGTAGATGATTTTAAAATTTTTTTTTATCAAATGTGTTCGCAGATCAAAAAGCAGGATCTCTAACCACCTTTCCTTAAGTAATACAAAACACTTCCTACTAAACCTTCAATATGTGAAATATTAACTCGGAAAATTACCATGTGGTCATTTCCACTTATATAATAGAGAACAAATTTATAAAACCTTAAGAAACATTACTACATCAAAAAAGCTATAAAAATCATAATTCTGAGTTTTGTGGCAGAATCGTGGAACTCTCAATTGTAGAAAACTACAAATTCAGCAAAATCAAGGCTTTCCGAGTTTAGGTTCGAAACTTTATAAGAATAAAAAACTAACTAACTAACTAACTAACTAACTAACTAACTAACTAACTAACTAACTAACTAACTAACTAACTAACTAACTAACTAACTAACTAACTAACTAACTAACTAACTAACTAACTAACTAACTAACTAACAATCTTTCAGGTAAATAAAGAAACCTTCCTAACCAACTTTCATGATCACCGGCCAAAATACAAAGCAAAAAAAATCTAAATCTACTGACAAACAGATTTAATACAAAAACATCATAAAATAAAAAAACAGCCCAAAGGCTGTTTTGATTTTTACGCGATATGAATATAAATATCTGATTTTCTCTAAATATTTGATGCAATAATTAACCACCAACACATCTGATACATTACCATTTTTATGCGATATTACTATAATATGTGAATTTCTGCAAATGTTAGATGCAATAGTTAAACAGCAACACATCTGATACATTATCACAGATCTAAACCTTTGCTAAATTCTTTCATGCTTATAACATCCAAGTTTTTACTTTGACTAAAATGTTCTACGCGCTGTGCCTTGATTCTGTCTTTCACAAACACTCGGGATTGAAGAACGTCAAACGTAAATTGTGACAATTCAACTCTCAATTTCTCTATTTCTAATTTATGAACTTCTATATCTCCATTCAAATAGTGATCTAAAATAAATAGTTTTTGACAGCAGTAATAGACTTCTTCTTTAGACAGAACACATTCTCTTTTAAAATAAAGCTCAAACCATGCTCGAATTTTAATTGATAAAGGGACTGGAATGACATAATAAACATCCTTGATTCTATTTCTGTCTAAATCAAACCTGTTTATAATATATTTCAAAACTCTTCCAGGTGCAATCTGCATTTCGTAATAATGTTTTAAATCATTTAAAGGAGTCCACCTACTTCTGTCTAACGACAGATCAATCTGTTGCAGATATGCATATAAAAAAACAGCAAAGGGATAATCTAATCTAATTTGATTCATAATTAAAATTTAAAATGGCCACCAATTTTTTACAAAGATAGGATTCGTTCCGCTAAGAGAGAAAGGTGTAGAAGCATCTCCTCCCGTTAATACTCGCCCTACATTTCCAGTACCTCCCATGTATGTAGGAGGAGTAGTAAGTTGACTTCTAGGTACAGAAAATTCAATATAACCTCCGCCGCCTTTTATTCCTCCACCCCATTGTCCTAAATTTACTTGTGAAGGTTTTAAAAATGGGGCAACTTCCACGTCAACTCCAAAAGGTTCGTATCGAGCAGGTCTTATAAATCCACTGTTTTTTATACCATTAAGCCCTTTAATATCTGTATGATGACGAACTTGTACCATGCTATCCATTATATCATCTGCCTGTGAGGAAATTTTATTAAATTCTGGTCTGTTAGATAAATCAACATATCCATTATCAATATCAATATTTCCTGAAGCATTATTTGAAGAAGTCGGAGCTGTTGTTGATTTAGTTGAATTCGAGATTTTATAATCTCCTGTTTTTATAGTCTTATTACCATCTATTTTTTCAAGTCCAGCTGGTTTAGGCAATGTTATTGGCTGAGCTGATACTCTTGGAGGAGTTCCGGTCCAGAAGCTATTACCATTTAATAGAGCACCTACTCCATTTATCATGCCACCTGTTAATGCACCTTGCATAACTGCAAAACCTAAGTCTTCGCCTGACATTAGTGGATCTCCTAATACTGCATTATTTGCAGCATTAGTTAATCCCACGCTATAAAATGCACCTACGCCTCCTCCCACAGCTCCAGCAGCAAAACCACCAAGACCACCTGCAGCACCTCCCATTCCTACGAATGCAGCTCCACCTGTCATTGCTCCTAAAGCACCTGCTCCTGCGCCAATTCCAAATGCTTTAAGACCGTCCATGTCTAATCTAAATCCGTGGACTCCCCAATTTACCAGCCCTCCGATAACAGCCCCTGCTACTATGTGAATCCATTCACCGCTGGCATCGGTATATTTTAAAGGATTGTTCCAGCAGTAACCATAACGGTTATAATTCTGTGTATTATACGGATCCTGAACAAAATTATCTGGCTGCATAAACCTGTGCAGCTTTGGATCATATAAACGGCCGTTCATATGTATAATTCCAATACTTTGTAGATGCTCGTGGCCTGTATATCCTCTGTCTAATACTGTTAGTCCAGCTAGAATATTTCCTGCGTTATCCTGAACAGATGCTATATTTCCCCAAGCATCAAAAAGTCTTTTTTCTATAATTGTACCTGATTGGTCTGCAACGGCAATAATTGAACTTTGGTGATCACGAAGTAAATAAAAATAATTTTGGGATGTTCCATCACTCTTCAATATTAATGGAGCAGAATATGCATCTCCACCAATGTAAGTTACAATATCAACGCCTCCGTTTGATAAATTATGTTTAATTTCCATTAATCCGTCTGAAGAATAATACTTTCCAAACGATCTTTGGAGCTTATCAGCTTGAAGTCCGCCATAGAACATAGCACTTCGTGAGTTATTGTCATTATAGATGAAGCTGATTCTGTCGATTCCAGCTTCATGGATTTCGAACGGACTCTTAAATGTGTTGTAAGTAACATCTAAAGCTTGCCTACCAGTATAATATGTTAAAGCATCGGCTGTTAAATCTACAGAAGTATTTTGATAGAGTTTGTTATTATTTGTGTAATTGTATAATCCGACACTATTCTGTAGAATTCTTCCTCTGTCATCATATGTTTGGTTTTCCTGATTACCTGAAACATTTGTAAATTCTGTCAGACGGTCCAATGCATCATATTTGAAAGTTTCAGATCTATTAAACAGGCTATTTGTTCTGCTGTCCAAATTAGCTTTCTGAGCATCAAAAGATGTTGTTAGTTTTAAAATATTGATTGAAGGTGAAGCAGCATAATTATAATTGAACTCTGAAACGTAACCGTAATTATCATAAGAATTTGCTAACGCCACTGGTCCGCATACTGCTGTTAATAATTTTCCTCTGGCATCTACTGTCTGAGTCGCCCATAAAACTGCAGATGTGGCGTCATCCAAAATCTGCCAGTGTGCTCCATTTTTATAAGTATTTCTAAGTACTCTAGAACTACTTTTTCCACCGGCCTGAGCTGTTAATGTATTTGTATCAACCCTCCCAAATGCATCATATGTAAACTCTTTTGCAAATACAGCATATTGAGTAGACTCTGCGGCTGTACTCACTCTCTTGAAAGGATCATAAGTATAATCATTAATTATGCTTCCTCCATTAATAAAATCCTCAAACTCAATTTTTACAAGCAGTTTAGAAGATGTGTCATAGGTATAACTAGTTTTACTATTGGTAGTGATTCCTCCAACAATAGTTTTTTCTTTTACTTTACCATAATCATCGAAAATATATGTGGTAGTTCCATTAGGAGTTGTTTCTTTTGTAATTTCCCCTAAATCGTTGTATTCATAAGTATAAGTACCAGCAGAAGAATCTACAAGCTTCGTCTTTCTTCCCCAACCATCCAGTGTAATTGTAGTTTTTGAACCTGCAAAATCAGACTCTTTTAAACTGCCGTTAGCATAATAGGTATAAGTAATAGTTCCTCCTGGAGAATCTGTAATTGAAGCAGTATTACCCGTCACATTTTTAATGATTGTCTTTGTTTTTGAATTCTCAGTAATTTCAGATCTAGTCGTAAGCGGAAAATAATTACATTGCACTGTATTACCAGTAAATGAAATACTCTTTTTAAATCTACCGTATTCATCATATTGGGTTTCATTAAACTGAGAGGAATTACTGCCAAAATAAGGCTCACTTGTTTTATAATTTCTATTATAAATATCATAAAAGTAATCTATAGCAGAGAAATTACCTGCTATATCTTTTACCTTAACTTTTACTTTTCTCCCCAAATCATCGTAAGTCTCTTCAACGACACTTTCATCATCGCCTGTATTTGTAATAATACTCTTTTCAGAACTTTTTGAGTAAGTATACGCATTGCTTTTTCCCAGATAATCTGTCGTCTTTATTTTCTTAAACCATGAATCATATAAATATGTTGTTGTTAGACCATTTTGATTAGTTTCAGAATTTAATACTCCCGAATTTAAATTATAATCAAATGTTTTAAATAGAAGATCAATATCTGTACTTTTAATTAAAAACCTTCCTGATTGGTCATATTCATAACTTGTAATTCTAGGTACCAGACCACTTGCAGAAATTGTCTTCTTTACTACATTTCCAAAACTGTCATAGTCATTTTTCTCGGTCACATAATTTGTGGAAGCATCACCTTTTTTCCTAATTTGTTCCAATAGCCCAAAATTGCCTGAAGTATAATCATAACGTTCTTCAGAAGACATAGTACTTCCATTAACAACTGAAGTAATTGTTTTTACATCTGGAACTCCCCTGTAAAATGGTGAAAGATTTTCTGTCTTATAACTAATATCAGTCGTACTTGTATGAATGATATTTGATCCTTCTTTAAGCTGAACAAGTACTGAGGTAAGATTATTAAACTGATCTAAAGTATTTGTGGTTATACTGCTTGTATCGTCTAAGCCATTAAATTTGGTAATTCCAGTATTTTTGAGTTTAAATACTTTATTAGTCTGTAATGCATCAGCAGCGGTATTGTAATCTAAAACAGATCTTGAAATAAAAGAAGATGGAGCTGGAGCTTCAGGTGAAGATAACCCCAGTACATCAAAATTTTCAATATTTGCTCCTCTTAGCCCTATACTATTTTTAGATACCGTCGATATTATTGGCAAGCCATCGCTGTACCAATTTGTTTTCATTGTTGCTCTAAAACCAAGAAAGCCAAGCCCTTCGGCATTTGAAACCCCGCCGGCATAACTAAAAACCTGCTTTTTATACTGTCCTGAGCTCTGCTCCTCCAGCATTCTAACTACCTTAAAATTCGGCGCAGCATTAACGTCAATATTTGGAAATGTTTCCGTAAAAACTGATGGAGTGTAGATAGATTCATACTGATCATGCTCCAAGCCACTGTAAGTAATTTTTTTGCTTACTAAATTTCCATCTTTCACTTCTTTTAAAAGTGCTTGCTTACTAAAATCAGCAAGTGAGGCAAAATGATAAAGCAGATTATCACTTATAATTCCTAATGCTAAATTTTTGTTATTCTTATTTGGCGTTAAAAAAATAGGAACAGCGTAAGATTTTATAGCACTAGACATTCCGGTTGCAAGAGAAGGCTGTCCTGCAGAAAATGTGGAGTCTACATTATTGTAAATGGCAATAGCTATATTACCAGAACTGCTGTTCTTTTCGTAATAGGATGTGATATTCACAATATCTGTCTTACCATCCCCATTTATATCCACGGGCACATTAATCTTACTATTAACTGTAGTAGCTGTTTCCAAGGTACCATAGTTATTAAAGAAATAGGTTTGAGGAAATTTTTCAAATGCATTCCCATTCGATAAAAACTTGACCCATTGTGTGGTTTGGAGCCCCGTACCTTTTGATATAAGAAAGTCCATTTTACCGTCGCCATTATAATCGCCAGGTAATATGCTTGAATTGATTGGGTTTATATCGTTATCAACAGTTGTCCATAATACCTCCATCTGATTACTGCTGTTTAAAGAATAAACATAAACTCTACCAGTCACAAAATGAAGAAAATCAGTTTTGCCGTCCCCATTTACATCGATAGTCTCAATTTTATTGCCGGTATAATAACTTTGTAACGTACCCGCATCATTTACAAAATTTATAGTTTTTCTGCGATCCAGATCAATAAAATATAGTTTCCCTGTACTGTCTGTCGCAGAATACTGTTCAATTTCACCAGTTCGGGGATCAATATCGCATACAAATGCGTTAAGCTCTTTATCTAAAGCTATAACATCAGTCAAGCCGTCTCCATTAAAATCACCACTGAAATAATCTTTTTCTTGGGCACGATTTATATAGTCCCAGCAGCTTTGTACATTCCTTATTGGAAAAACTGCCTTTTTAGTATTTTCCAGACCCACTCCATAAATTGAATTATAGTAGGTATTAAAATTAATCGTGTTAGGATTACTATCTAGCTGTGCAACAGTAATTCCCTGATAATAAAACATTTTTCCATCCGGCATCAGGCCTGTTGATGGAAAAATACCCTCAAAAGCACCACAGGACACTTTTAAAGGAAGGTTAAAGGAACTGCTTCCTAAATCTTTAAAAAGCCAAAAATGTTTTTTTTGGTCTGGTCCTGTTGTAGGATATAATGCAAAATCCATTTTAGCATCACCATCGAAGTCGCCCGAAATTATCGCTGAATTTTTTATATTAACTGATCCTATACCTATATTAGCACTTATCGGTTTTTCAACTTGGGAAATAACATCTGCAGCTACGTCATACGTAAAAACTGTGGGATTAAGGCTTTTTGAATTATCTCCATTTTTTTCTGTTATTTTACTAAGCAGCTCATAGCCAAGATTAGTCGTATTATATTCCAGAAGATAATTTCTGTATCCTACATTGTTTCCTTTGACATTAATACTTGTAAGCTTCTGAGATTTTATAAATGACTGCCCGCCTACATATCCCTGCTCGGATCTGGCGCGCGAACCATAATTAAACAATATCTCATTTATTGGGGACACCGCATTAACGGTGCCATATTTTATAGAACTAATATCTAAAACATTATTTGTCTGAAGGTAATTATAACTTATTCGAACCCCTTGAGCATTTTCCCAGTACGAAATAGCCCAGTCTGTCAGGGATTGGCAATTCGGAGTGTTTCCGTAGTATGCTTTGGATCCATCGGGGTATTCAATTAAAAAATAGGAGGGACCGTAGGAAGCACCATAAGAGCTCACACCATATGAAGTAATCTTAAGATTTGAGTAATTTTCGGTTTCGTAAACAGCACCATTTCCTCCATATCCTGCCGGACTCCCCGCCTTTAAAATAAGACGCTGTCCATTCAGAGCAAATCTGTCCAGATTATCAAAATCTACTGCATCTATAACATCATCGTGAAATTTAGTTGAAGCTATTCTAGTGATCGTGGATAAACCATCGATGTTCCAGCCATAACCAGCATTTCCATTCCCTGACTGACTACTGTAAAATAAATTAACCTTAGGTACAATACCATTAATTCCAGGAGGAACTGCGATAGGCACTGTATAGTTAGCAGCACCAGTCAAAGAAACAGACAATTCACCGGGAGTTACCCCCACTTCGGTAGATTGCGCAGAAAGTATATTTAAATTAATTAATAATATTAAAGTAATGTAAAATTGTTTCATAAATACAATTTATTGTTTAATAATTTTTATTGTTTTCTGCTCGCCTTTCTTGTAATTGAGTACAATCAGATACACTCCTGTCGGGTATTGTTGAAATGGAATATTATGGAAGGTACTATTCTGAAGCTCCGTGTAAGATTTTAAAACCTGTCCCGATACTCCGTAAACATTTATTGAACTTATTTTGTTTTCAGTAGTTTCCCATCTTAAGAAAAGCTCCTCTTTTACAGGATTAGGATAGTATGAGAAGTTATCCTCAGGCAAAAATTTTTGCAGATCTTCTTCCACCAAAGCCTCAATTTCCTTGCTTTCCTTAACTTGTTTACTTGCACATCCGCTCAGGCACAAAGTACGGCTAACTTGATTTCCTGCCAAATCGTAAGAAAAAACAACTTTCTGTTGGGAATAGGATAAAGTACTGCAGGCTAATAAAATTAGTAATAGTAATTTTTGTTTCATCGATTTTTTAAAATTAAATATTCTTACAAAAAAAAAGCAAATAAAAATAAAATTTATTCTTACAACAAAAAGCTTATGTTAAATTTTAAAGAAAATTACATACTACTATAGATCTAATTTTATCGATAAAATAATAATTATTTGAAAATTTTATTTATTGATTCCGCAAAAGAAATAAGGACTATGAGTTTTAAAAATAGTGCCGTTTTTTTATATCTAAAAATTAGATAAATCAATTACTTTATCTTCATGCGCTCTTGGGGGAAATGAATTATATTAGCTCCAAAAATTCATCTTGATATAAACATATTTTTAATCAGGACAGACTACTAATTTCCGCACAAAAAACCAGAAAGAAATGAATATTTATTCCACAATAAGAATCGGAGATTACCACCAAAATAATTGTGAAGATCATTTATACATAAATGAATATGGAAAAAATATGATTTTATTTGCTGTCATGGATGGTTGTACAACAGCAATGGAGAGTCATTTTGCATCTACCTTAGTTGGGAAGATATTAAAAAAAATATGCATAGAAAAAGGTTATATAGACTTTATTAATCCTGATAATTTAGAAGATATTGACGAAAGTTTAAAGTGTATTTTAAAAAATTTATTAATCGAACTAAAAAACATAAAAAATGCATTAATGTTGGATACTAAAGAATTATTAACAACAATGCTGATAATGCTGATTAATAAAAAAAGTGATGAAGGACTTATTGTTGCTATCGGGGATGGATTTGCAATTGTTAATGGGAATAAACATGAGTTTGACCAGGACAATAAACCAGACTATTTGGGCTTTCATCTTTCAGAAGATTTTGAAAAATTATATGATTCTCTACAACAAAAAATAAAATTCAACAAAATAAGTGATATATCTATTGCAACAGACGGCATATTTACCTTTGAAAAAATAAAGCCTGCCATATCAACTGAAAATATTGATACTATAGATTTTTTAACAATTGAAAATACCAATCAAGATCAAGATGAAATGCTTACTTTAAAACTAAAAAAATTAGAACATAAATATGGCTTAGTTCCTACCGATGATTTCTCTATGATTCGTATAATAAAAAAGTAATTTATATCTAATCCTAAAATCGGGATCGGCGAGGAAATTTAAAGTAAAATATTTGGTTCGAAAACTGTCCCGTTAGGGCTACAGATAAAAGACCTATCTTCATAAAACATAGGTCTTTTTTATGATCTTTTTCAACAGTAACAAAGTTTTACCTTACAAAAATAGAATGATTCGTAAAATCCGTTTATGTTGACCTAATAGGCTTCGAGCCATTTTTAGTCAAATGTCAAATTGATAAATAAACTAAATTAAACTTCTCATTCCCTTCTAATAATCAGTAAGAAATAAATTATATTAGCAACTCATTAACAACAATAGAATTCATTTTCCTATAATATATCTTTTAATCAAAATAGATTTTATTCATTTCAACATGAAAAAACATAAATAAATGAACATATATTGTAAGAATGTGAGCCCCAGGAAATATACAGTCATTATGGTTTAGAGAATTATCTTGTCAATCCTTCAGCCTGAAGGGATACCAATATTTGAATCCGCAGTGAGAAAATTATAGCTCAATCGTAACAGCCGGCGTTTAAATAAATAATATGATACTCCCATTATTAATAAATAATTTATGAAAATTTTATGTCTAATCTTTATTGCAATACTTTTTCTTAGTTGCAATAAAATTATTATAAGTGACAATCTGAATTTCGTACCTGAAAAAACTTTCAAAATCAAAAACTTAAATCTTTCAAAGAAGAAAAGCATTTCTATAGGAAGTTACGTCACAGATAAGGATTCTGTTATTTCACAATACAAAATCCATTCAAAGTACTCTCTTATAGTTATTAAACTGTCGAATATCTCTTCTAACTTAGTTTTTAATAGCTACAAGAAAAGCAACTGCCCTACTCCTGGTTACTTTTCCACAATTAATGAAGATTTATTTGAGATGAATATAAGTCCGAAAATTTTTAATGAAAAAGAGAAAATTAAAACTATAGATTTTATTGCTGAACAAAGACCAACATTTAACATTAATAATGATAGCGTTAAAAATTTTACTGTCAATTTTAATAAATTAGTGATTAAAATCAATGATGACGCTAACAAAGTTATATATGGAAAAATTGAATACTATGGATTAAAAAATCTTGATGCGGAAATTTTGTTCTACAAAGTTGAGAATGAGGGATACTTATTTATTTTGACTCCTTCTAAAGAAAAGGTAATTTTGGAAAAAAATATCCTATATCAATATCTGTTTGAATGATTAATATAACACTGAATTCCAGACACAAAAAAACTCCCTTTAAAAAAGGGAGTCTTCGGCGGCCGGCGGTTGCCTGAAATGGTATGCGGTAACTAACTAAATCATTTGGGACAGAACCTCCAGACGAACCCCGCCGGTCTCCTGTATCTTTCTGACTGATTTAAACAGCAGCATTACCAGTATAGAAACAAATTTACGATAATATAAAGAGCCGTCACTTACAGGATCTTTCAATAATCTTATAATATTCCAAACTTGACGGCACACGTCCAGACAAGATATAAAGTCAATAAAAACAGTACCGGACATTAAATGAGGAACTTCTTTAGGTTTGCTTAGTGGAGGGTTTTTATTTAATTTTACGGCATGAATTACGAAGACATAAAACGCCATTTTGAAAACACTCCTCCTCCTAAAGAAGTGGATTGGACACCATGGGCAAAGATTACCGATACGCAGGTTTTCTTAAAGAGCTGCTACACCACTATCAGAAACTTTAACGGACCGATTGACCGCTGTCCTGCATGGTGGCATCTCAGGGATTTTTATATCCTGATGAAAAAGACAGCACAGCCCTCGGGGGAATCCCTGCAAGAGATCCAGGATGAAGAAAATACCCCGCAGGGGGCTTCTGAGACCCTGCAGGCGGTCTAGGGATCTCCAAATTTTAAGACGCATATCAAGCAGAAACTGTCCTTTTAAAGGGCAGTTTTTGTTAAAGTGCATTCATTGTTCTCGAAGCCAGAAGAAAGTTTTTTTTATTTCTCTGCGTCGCATCCCAGTCTATGTCCAGTATTTTCGCAAGCATTTCTTTAAGGTGCTGAAATGAGCCGGGCTTCACCGCATAAAAGTCCGCACCCAGTTTATAGGATATTTCAATATGTATCGTGCTGCTGCTGGTGGAAAACATAATTATTTTCATACCGCGGAAGCTGCCGCCGGCCTTAATCTCCCTCAGGCATTCAAAGCCATTTTTCAAGGGCATATTGATATCGAGAAATAAAATTTCCGGATGCTCACTCTAGGATTTATGAAGATCCTCTAAAAGCTGCTGTCCGTCCCGGGATACCTTTACGGTTATTTCAGAATTGAGTTCCCTGACCGCTTCCATAAACAGTAGGCTGTCATCCTCATCATCTTCTGCCAGAAAAATAGTTATACGGGAATGGTGCTCTTGTAACATAGCGTAAAAAATTATGCAGTTACATAAATAAATTAAAAATCCGCAAAAATTTATACCGGGGGGTAATATAAGCTTTTGTTAAACTGGGGTACTGGAGAATCATCCATATGCAGCCACCATTATAAATGTAAGAAAATTTTCTTTTTATTAAAAGCAAATAATCAAAAATATTTGATTTTAAAGCAGTTAACAGCTTCATCCTGCTTTATTGGTTCTCCTATCCGGTCGGACCGGCCGCAAAGTCACAGACAGCTCTAAACTTTTAAAGAACTTTTGCGTAATTTCTGAATAAAGCTCAATGCGGTCCAAAAAACCTTATTTCAAATCCCCTTTAAAATAAGGATTTTATAATTTTGTTGCTATTTGTAACATATGTAACTATAAAAATTGTTATTATCTATACTAATTTTGATGGGTATAAAATGAAATAGAGGATGAGCAGAGCAATTGTACACATCGATATGAACACGTTTTTCGTTTCCTGCGAAAGACTGTCCAATTCCGAGCTTAACGGTATCCCGCTGATTATCGGCGGAGGGGAGCGCGGTGTTGTGGCCTCCTGCTCCTATGAGGCGCGCCGTTTCGGGGTACGCTCGGCCATGCCTATCCAGATGGCGCTGCGCCTGTGCCCCCAGGCAAAAGTAATGAAAGGTGATATGGAACTCTATTCAAGGCTTTCACATGACGTGACTGAAATCATACAGGAAAAGGCACCTGTGGTGGAAAAGGCCTCTATTGATGAGTTTTATCTTGACATTACCGGAATGGATAAATTCTACGGCAGCTATAAGTGGACCGATGAACTGGCAAGGCGCATTACAAAGGAAACAGGCCTGCCCCTTACCTTTGCCCTTTCGGTCAATAAAACCGTGTCGAAAATCGGCACGGGAGAAGGCAAACAGAAGCAGAACCTGGAGATACCCGAGCATCTGGTGCAGTCTTTTTTAAATCCCCTTTCGGTGCGTAAAATACCAATGGTGGGCGATAAGACTTTCCAGCTGCTCTCCCGCATTGGGATCCGGACCATTAAGACCCTTTCTGAAATGCCCGTAGAATCGCTGGAGCGGATGATCGGCCGCAACGGCATTGAACTCTGGAAAAAAGCCAATGGCATTGACAGCAGCCCGGTGGAGCCCTACACCGAAAGAAAGTCGATTTCCACCGAACATACCTTTTCTCAAGATACTATAGACATGGACAAACTGGGAAGGGTTATCCTAGGCATGGTGGAAAAACTTTCCTATCAGCTGCGCTCCGAACAGTGGCTTACCTCAACTGTGACTATCAAGATCAGGTATGCCAATTTTGATACGGAAACCAAACAGTGCAGGGTTCAGTATACCTCTGCTGACCATATACTGACAAAAACCGCAATGGATCTTTTTCAAAAGCTCTACCAGCGCCGAATGAGACTGCGTCTTATCGGTGTGCGTTTCAGCGGACTGGTGCGGGGCACCTACCAGATAGACCTTTTCAATGACACCGAAGAAATGCTGGCACTTTATCAGGCTATGGATAAAATGAAAAACCGCTACGGTTTTGACGCGGTCATGCGGTGCGCAGGGGCTTCTTTTAAGCCTAACAATAAAAATGAAATTTTAAAACGTAAATCCCAATAAATGTACCTCAACTGTCATTCCTTCCACTCTCTTCGTTACGGAACTATACCGTTGGAAGAACTGATTGCCAAAGCTGTCAGCTGCGGGCTCAAGGCTTTGGCCCTTACTGACATCAATACGGTAACGGGAATCTATGATTTTATAAAAGGATGCCGGACCGCCGGTATTAAACCATTGGTTGGAATGGAATTCCGTTCCGCTCATCAGCTGCGTTTTATCGGACTGGCTAAAAATGCCTCAGGGCTCGCGGAAATGAACCGCTTTTTGACCCGGCATAATTTTGAGAAAACAGCATTGCCAGCCTATGCACCGGAATTTGAAAATGTCTTTGTTATTTATCCACTGGAGAATGTGCCTGCTGTTTTAAAAGAACATGAGTTTATCGGGATACGGCCCGAGAAGCTTTCTTCCCTGGTATGGTCTAACTGGAAAACCAAAACAGGGAAAATGGTCATCCTGCAGCCCGTAACCTTCCGTACTAAAACAGAATACCAGCTGCATAAAATACTGCGTGCTATTGACCTTAATGTAATTTTGTCCCGTCTTACTGCAGAGGACCACTGCTCGGGAACTGAAATTATGGTGTCTTTGGACAGGCTGCTCTCCTGTTATCAAGAGTATCCGCAGATCATTTCCAATACCGAAAAAATCATTGCCGAATGCCATTTTGAATTTGATTTCAATACACCAAAAAATAAAAAATTTTATACCAGCAGCAGAAAAGACGATATCACCCTGCTCACCACTCTGGCACAACAGGGCTTAGAGTGGCGTTATGGTAAAAACAATGCAGAGGCTAAATCCAGAATGTTCCAGGAACTCAAGGTAATTGACCAGCTGGAATTCAGCGGGTATTTCCTGATTACCTGGGATATTATTCGGTTCAGCAATTCTCAGGGATTTCTTCATATCGGGCGTGGAAGCGGTGCCAACAGCATAATTGCCTACTGCCTTGGCATTACAGATATCTGTCCATTGGAACTGGATTTATATTTTGAAAGATTCCTGAACCTGAACCGAAAAAGCCCTCCTGATTTTGACATTGACTGGAGCTGGAAAGAACGCGATACCATTTTAGATTACATTTTTTCACGCTATGGATATGACCACGTTGCTTTCTGCGGGACAAACGTTGAATTCAAATACCGCTCTATCTTTCGTGAAGTGGGTAAAGTTTTTGGACTTCCAAAGGAAGAGCTCGATGCACTTGCCAAAAACCCAATGCAGCTTCACCCTGCAAATAAAGTAGTTAAACAGGTGCAGCAGTATGGAATGCTGCTTGAGAAATATCCAAACCAGCGAAGTATGCATTCCTGCGGCATCCTGATCTCCGAGCAGCCAATTACCAATTACACGCCGCTGGAGATGCCTCCCAAAGGTTACCCTATTGCGCTTTTCGACATGCATACTGCAGAGGATATAGGCCTTGAGAAGTTCGATATTTTAAGCCAAAGAGGTATCGGCCACATCGATGACAGTGTAAAACTCATTGAGAAAAACCGGGGTATCCGCCTGAATATCCGTGACACTTCCATTTCAAAAAATGAAGCCCGCTGCAATGAGTTTTTGGGTATGGGAAGAACAATCGGATGCTTTTATATAGAAAGCCCGGCTATGCGCGGACTGCTTCGCCGGTTGAAATGTGACAATTACAAAACTCTTGTTGCAGCTTCTTCAATCATACGTCCGGGCGTCGCACAGTCCGGAATGATGAAGGAATATATTTTCCGCCATAATCATCCTGATAAATTCGAGTACTTCCATCCTGTATTTGAGCAGCAGCTTGGGGAAACCTACGGTATTATGGTATATCAGGAAGATGTAATCAAAATCGCCCTGCATTATGGAGGACTGCCTGCAGCTGACGGCGATATCCTGCGCCGTGCCATGTCAGGCAAAGGACGTTCCAAGCAGGCCCTGCAGAAGGTAAAGGATAATTTCTTTGCATCCTGTCAGGCACAAGGGCATCCGCTGAAACTCAGCGAGGAAATATACCGCCAGATCGAATCCTTTGCAGGTTATTCGTTTTGTAAAGCGCATTCTGCTTCTTATGCCGTGGAAAGCTATCAGAGCCTGTATCTGAAAGTGCACTATCCTATTGAGTTTATGGCGGCCGTTATCAACAACCAGGGCGGCTTCTACCGCACTGAAGTGTATGTCCATGAAGCCAGGATGTCAGGGGCTTCAGTGCATAATCCCTGTGTGAATAAAAGTGAATTTGAAACCACTCTGTATGGTTCTGATCTCTACCTGGGTTTCATGCACCTGCAGGGCCTGGAATCCCAAACAGCTGTTATGATCCAAACTGAGCGTGAAAACAATGGAGGATACAAATCACTTGAGGATTTTATCAACCGCATACCAATTGGAATCGAAGCCATACAGATTCTGATTTTCATCGGTGCATTCCGGTTCACCGGGAAAACAAAAAACCAGCTGCTGGTCATTGCCCGCCTTATTCTGGTAAACTTTAAACCGGAGAACCGCACCCCGATGCTGCTTCAGGAGCCTGTTAAGGAATTCGTACTGCCGCAGCTGGAGCGCTCGGCTTTTGAAGATGCCTTTGATGAGATTGAACTGCTGGGTTTTCCTGTCTCCTGTTCCCCTTTTGATCTGCTTCAGACCCCCTTCAGGGGCAGTGTAATGGCAGAAGATCTTCTGGGGCATCATAAAAAACAGGTGCGCATGCTGGCCTATCTGATCTCGCGTAAGCATGTGCCCACAAAGATGGGCGCCATGTATTTCGGCACTTGGATCGATGCCCAGGGGGATATGTTTGACACGGCACATTTCACCGACAGCCTGGCAGCGTACCCTTTTCAGGGAGGAGGCTGCTACCTTTTGCTGGGAAATGTTGAAGTGGATTACCATTTCCCGACCATAACGGTCACAAAGATGGCCAAAATGCCTTTTATACCTGATCCGCGCTATGAACATGAGAACGATTGGAAGTACAGGGCGCAGCAGAAAATACGCGAAGATGTGAGCATGACCCATCGCGCACCTTATCCGCAGGAACATGAAATCAATATTCCAAGGCTTAAAATGAGTAATGAACAGGCTCCCGCCGGAAAGCCGGCAGTCTGAGTATGAACTTGAAAACTAAAGAAAATGATGCTTTTTGATGATACCGAAATTTTTTCATCAGGTAATGGCGGCAGAAGAATATTCGATGTCCCCGATGCCGACCTGCTGCTGATAGATAACTTTTTCAATAAACAGGAATCCGACCATTATTACAATGTTTTGTACCACGGCACACAGTGGAGGGAATATGAAATGCCGATGTACGACAAAGTGGTTACCGCTCCGCGCATGATTTCTTGGTACGGCGATACCAACAGGCCTGAGCGAAAATCAAATCCCCACTGGCCCTTGGAGCTGCTCCAGATCAGGGAACGTGTAGAGGATGAGACCCGCATAAATTTTAATGCCGTGCTGTTGAATCTCTACAGGGACGGCACTGATGGTGTGGGATGGCACAGCGATAAAACTTCTTCCAGTAATAAAAACATGAACATTGCTTCGGTGACTTTCGGTGAGACTCGTCTCTTCCGTCTGCGCCATAAAGCACTCAAGCATATTGCCCCGATAGAGATTCCCCTGCACCACGGGACATTCCTGCTGATGGCAGGAAGCACTAATACCTATTGGGAGCATCAGGTGCCTAAAACAGCCCGCCCCGTTCTCCCCAGGATCAACCTCACCTTCCGCCAGGTAAAGCAGGGATGAAATACCGGTTTATTCAAAACAAATGATAGCCGAGGGTGGCGCCTCGGTGGTCTGCTTGTAATACAACACGATTATTTTACGGGGTAACTTGTATAAATACTAAAATTTAAAAATCATGGAAAATAGAAAAAGCATACCTGGAGTGCTGTTGTTTTTATAGTCCCCCCTTGTATCATAGCAGTGCAAAAGCCCACGTTTTTTTGAACAGTGGGCTTTTTTAGGTTTAGGCTTATATCGGCACTGCATGGCTGTTATCCACGCACTCTTTATTGGCATGTATAGGAAAATATAACGCCAAAAAAGTCAGTTTTAGTGTGCCCGGATTGAATTTTACTCCTTTGGGTTCTCCATCCCGCTGATGATTTTTGACACTTCAGCCTCAGTGGATTTAAGTTTTGCCTGGCAGAACTCGATAAGTTCGGACGCTCTTTTTACTTTGGTCGCCAGCTCGTCCACAGATATGGTTTCCTCTTCCATTTCTTTTGCAATCAAAGCCAGCTCTTTGGCTGCGGCCTCATAAGTCAGTGTGTTTTCCATCATATTGTATTTTTTCATTGACCGTGCTTTTCAGCAGGGCATCTTTTAATAGTATTTCAATCTCTTCTCCTTGCTTTATGCTGCCGGCCCCATTTACAATTTGACCCTGTATCCGTACAACAGCATACCCCCTATTAAGTACATTTTGCGGCGAGAGCAGCTGTATGGTTTTCCGGTAATCCTCCAGCTGCAGACTGCGGCTGCGCAGGTACTGGCCCGTAAAAATCTTCAGGTTTGCTTTTAAATGCTGCAGATCACTGTTTTTCTGCTGGATAAGGCTCTTCGGACGCTGAAGGGTCTTTTGTGCGGCAAGCAGCAGGTTTTGCTTTTCTGCTGCCAGTATGTTTCGGCTGGTCTGCAAAATATGCTGCCGGCTCAGGATCAGTTCTTCTTTCCGAACCGCAGCGAGTACCCTCGCATTATGGGTAACCAGGCTTTTAAGTTCGCTGAGCTCTTTGTAATACCCCAGAAAAAGCTGCTGGGATTTAATGGCAATAGTCCTTTGCAGCGAGAGTATGTGCTGCTCAAAACTGCGGTTGTGCGCTATGATAAACTCTGCGGCTTTGGTCGGCGTTTTGGTAGGGGTATGTGCCATCAGGTCGGTGATGCTCACGTTTTTCTGGTGCCCTATGCCGGTAATCACAGGGATAGGGAATTTAGCCACGGCCCTTCCGATATTGTAATTGTCAAAAATCAAAAAATCAGACTGCGACCCGCCTCCCCTTGTAATGACAATGACATCATAAGGGATTCCGGTATTATAGACCTCAATGAGCTTGTTTAGAAAAAGCTTGGCATTGTTATCTCCCTGGACAACGGTATGATAGCCGTCAACCTGAAAGGTATACCCAAAATCATTGTGCTGCAGGGTATGGCGGAAATCCTCATTTCCGGCAGAACTGCTTGAAGATATTACTGCAACCTTTTGGATAACCGCAGGAAGCATCAGACCGCTGTTCAGCGTTGAGTACCCCCCGCCCTCTCTGCGTATGAAATCATTTTCTTTCACCAGCCGCTCAAGGGTCGCATTACGCTGCCGCTCTAAAATCCCAAGCATAAAATTGCTGTCGATATCCAGCAGGTTTACCGAAAGGCCGTAGAGCGGATGGAAGTCCACACTCACTTGGACCAGCACATGCAGGTTGTTGGTAAAACGCTGGCCGGTTGTGATTTCAAAATCTAGGATTCTCAGCGCTCCGTTCCCCCAGCTCTTGCCCATTATTTTAGCGGTGATAACCCCGCTGGTCTCTGATTTTTCAACCAGTTCAAAATAATGGATCTTTTTGTCTGCCTTAAAGGAATGATTGGTGATATCGGCCATCACCCAGTAAGTCTGCCCCTTAAAACGCGAATTGATCGTGTCCTGGATCTGGCCGTTGAGCTCTGAGAGTCTGATATACTGGTGTGGTCCCATAGTTTTTTCTGAGGGCTGCTGTTTGTTTTTCTTCCTAACCGCTAAGGTAGCTATTCTGGATCGAAATCTCAAACGGGTAAAAATAGAATGCTGAATTTTCAATTCAAAACGGGTTAAAAGGGCAGCCAAAGTAGTGCCCGCCCGCACCTGCATGCGCATAACGGCTAACGCCGCCCTTCGGGACTTATAGCACTCCGGCCCGGTATCGGACACTGGTCTTCTGCTTTCTTTTTTCCCGTTTTTTCTTTTGAAAAATTTTGATTAGCGCAATACGGGGGAAGAAAACTCTAATCAAGTATCCACTAAAAATTAAACATCATGGAAATCACAGGACGAATTGTAAAAGATGCCTCAGTAGTTAACGTAAAAGAAAACCGTGAGGTGGTAAACTTCTCCATAGCAGTCAATGACAGCTACAAACCCAAAGGAAGCACCGAAACCAAAAAGATTGTAACCTACATCGACTGCTCCTACTGGCTCAGTGCAGGTGTGGCGCAGTGGCTCAAAAAAGGCACACTCGTGCAGCTCTTCGGGCGCATCGGTCTGAATGTCTATATCGGCAGTGATGCTCAGGCGCACGGCTCTTTGACCTTTCATACCTCGGATATCAAGATACTGGTATTCCCTCAGGTGAAAAATAGTAAGCCTGCCCCCGCCCTCAAACAGCAGAACGCATCGGATGAACCCGACGACCTGCCTTTCTAGTACTTCACTTCTTTAATTTTTATACACGCCTAAATACAATAGTTATGAAAGCCTTACAAAAATCCAATTACAGCGGGTACCGTGTCAGCGGTGCTTTTAACCAAATAATCCTGCGCAGTATTACCTCTTACAACGGCAAACGCAGAGCGCAGTTAAAAGCCTTTTTTCTTGACCTGCAGACAGGCGGGTGCGTGAGCGGGATGGTTTCAGAATTTATCTACCACACGGACTGCAAAGAATTTTATATCGACCATATCGATGACCTTGAAAATATGAGAACCCAGCTTGAAGAAGCTATTGGCGAACCTATCGAAAACAGGTTCAGCGCACCGCATTACACTTTTGTATGCTGGCTCTGCTTCGAAGAATACTGCTATGACCTTTATTCCAGGCTCTTTGAGTAACAATTTTCAATCTTAAATATACTCTTATGAAAGCTTCTGAAAATTTTAAAAATGCAATCGAAAACTATCTAAATGATAAGGCGCAAAGCGATATGGGCTTTGCGCCCCATTTTGAAAAAACTGCTAAAAATCTGGAAAGCTGCCTGAACTATATTTTCGGGGAAGTCAAAAAAACGGGTCTTTGCGCCTTTGATAATCAGGAAATCTTTGACATGGCGGTAAAATACTACACCGATGATGCAATCGGCACGCCTGCCCCGATTGCCTGCAGGGCTGTCGTGCAGTCCCCTGCCCCCGCCGATCTTTTCTCTCAGCCTGAAATCCCCGCTGTGCCAGCTAAAACAGAACCACTATCCCCAGTAAAGAAAGATGTAAAACCTGCGGCGCAGACCGCACTGACACTCTTTGACCTATGATACCCAAAACCCGCACCGAAAAACAGCTCACTTCCTTAAGCGCTTCATTATCTCCTATAAAACCCGAAGTATTCACTTGGGCAGAACAGCATATTTTCTTAAAATGGGGCGTGCTCTCACGCTCCAAATTCTACTGCCTGCAGTGCACGCACGTTTGGAAACCCTCCTGCGAAAAGACCTGCGCCAAGTTTACAACATGTCCTGCCTGCGCAGGAAAGCTTAAAATGATGCCCTGCAATCAGGTGCACTTCAAAGAAACCCAATACCTTGCCGTGATTGACAGCTGTGCAGGGTTTCAGGTCGTGCGCATGATAATCAGCCAAAAACTCATGAAAAAGAATTTCATACCTACCTATTTTCATAAGGAAGTCATGCAGCATTGGATTAATCCCAAAGGCGAAGTGCGCACACTCGCACTGAGTACCAATGTGTTTTCACAGACCTGCGATGCGTGGCAGTTTAATCCCCCCCTTGAAATAAAGCCAAAGGATTTCAGCCGTAATGCCAAATACTTTATCAATCCTTACAAAGTCTATCCGCAGATTAAAGTGCTTCCTATTTTAAAAAGGAATGGCTTTAAAAGTTCGGTCTACGATATTGCACCGCACCTGCTCTTCTCATCGCTACTCTCCGACCCCATCGCCGAAACCCTGCTCAAAGCCCGTCAGCTGAACCTCTTGCAGTATTATCTCGGCGCTTCTAGGCAGCACATCCGCCGAAACTGGCAGGCAGTCAAAACCGTCATCAGAAACGGCTATAAAATATCCGATGTGTCCATTTGGGAGGATTATCTTGAACTTCTTCGGTATTTCAATAAAGACCCTTTCTGTGGTAAGTATGTATGTCCTGAAAACTTGGGAGAAGCACACGACCATCTCGTAAAGAAAAAAAGGGATTTGCTAAGAAAGAAAAAGCTCCAAGACCTGCGCCTTGAAATCGAAAAGGCGCAGAAAAAATACGCAAGCGATAAAAAGCGTTTTTTCGGACTGCTTTTTAAGGAAAAAGAACTTACTATTTCCGTAATCGAAAACGTAAAGGATTTTATGATGGAGGGCGATAATTTAGGGCATTGTGTTTTTACCAATGAGTACTATGACAGAAAAGATTCCCTTATCCTATCGGCAAAAATTGCAGAACAGTCTGTCGGAACAATCGAAATATCACTCAGCCGTATGGAAATACTGCAATGCAGGGGCATGAAAAACAAGCGCTCTAAACATCATGAAAAAATTGTAAATCTGCTGAGTCAAAACCTATATCTGATTAAGGAAAGGATGAAAAAAAGGATGAAAACAGCACCTCTACAATAAACCGGCATTACTGCCGGTTTTTTTTTCGCCCAGACACTGCAAGATATAATTCTTTTTGACACTAAGAGGTTTACCTTAGCACAACACCTGATTTAAAATCTGATAATCAGGTAATTATACTCATCATTATAAGAATCAATTTAGATAAATTTACTCCATTGTTTATTCGGCTGTAATCCTAAACCTAATAATCTAATTTTCAAACAATACAAGCTGCGTATCTAATCAAAACATTAAAAAAGTGGAAATTTTAAATTAATGCCAAAATACAGGAACACTCTATGACTTATCATCAGGCATCCGCCCATATTCAGGAAACTTACCTAAAACCTTTAGAAGCTTTTGAAATCAAAAACCTCAATGATATCAGCCGATTTCATGATACATTAATCGAGGTCAGAGGAAATATCAGGTTTAAAATGGGAATGGACGTAATGCCCCATTACAGGGGGGAGCAAAATTATGGCTGGGATATTCTTCCTGGTATATTCAGGCCTCCTTTTTCGGGAATAATGGATTTGAAAAAAGCTAGGGAAATTGAGAAAAAAGGCGCAGATCTATTTAAAGAAAAAGTAATTGAAAATTACGGTGAAAACCAACTCTTTAAACACAGCATAAAACCTTATGGCGAAATTTGGGATCTCTTGTTTCAGGCGCAGCATGCCGCTGTGAAAACAAACCTGATAGACCTATCGACATCAAGTGTTTCTTCCTCTTTTTTTATGTCCGAACCTGATCCCCACTTTGATGCTGTGGATGGACAGCTCTGGGGTATTATGGTGCCTTCCGAATTCATCTATAACGGATCTTCCGATTATGACAAACAGGTTTATCCCCAGTTCGATCCTTTTGCACTGAAAAAAGGTTTTGTCTGCAACATCCCGACCTATATTACCGACATTGACCAGCACACCTACCAATTCCGTCTCTTTCGCCAGCACGGAAGGCTCTTCGCCTCATCTGATGCAGACCTGCATATACCTATGAACCAAAAGGAATTCTGGAAAGATATGATGGTAAGAGTCAGGGTTCCGGCCATGGTCAAAAAAACAATTTTCAGGGAATTAATTGAAAGGGGAATCGATCGCAAAAGCATGATGCACATAGAAACCCCGCAGGCTGATAAAATGATAAATGATATTAATCAAGTACTTACCAGCATCTAAAGATAACATAAGAGCAATTCATAAGCAATCAATAATTCTAACTAACACCCAACAACAATGGATCAGAAAATTATCGACAACAAGCATGGATTTGCCATTTTTCCATCCGTGAAAATCATGAATTTTGTCACAGACGATGATGGCACCAAAAAACTAAAATGGGTCAAACACCTGATTTTCGGGGATTGGATCGGACTTAATCTGGGAGCGGACGGACAGCCGGTTTACGAAGTCCACAATAATATCCAGTACGTCAATGTCAGGGGCAGAAACTGCAGCGGACTGATAGAACCGCATGAAATACAGCCAAACAGGATACTTGAACTTAATTTTGTGGATGTAGGCCAAGGAGACGGCTGCCATGTAGTGACTCCCGAAAACAAACATTACATCATTGATGCAGGCGTATCCGACAATATGTTCCGTTATTTAAGATGGAGGTTTAATCTCAATAAAGCAGGCAATTTCCCGCCTCCGATGGACGTTGTAATTTCGCATTCTGACGAAGACCATTATGCCGGTTTCACAAAAATATTTGAACATACAAAAGAAGGCCGTAAAACTTTTAATATTAAAAAAGTGTACCACAATGGTATGGTTGAAAAAAGCGGCACCCATCCTTCCACCCTCGGCACACTGATTACCAGCCATAACAAATCTTATATCACCGATTTATGCCAGTCAGAGGCCGATTATCAGGCCAGGATAACCTCCCAGCCCCTCAAACATGGGCAGTATATCAAAATGCTGCAGAAAACCACAGCGGAAAAAATCGGTATCTGGGCAGGTCTTCCCGATCTGGATACCGACAGCACCAAAATGGAAATTTTAGGACCGGTAACACAAGACATATTCGGTAAAGCTGCACTGCCGGTATTTGACAGCAATAAGGGAAAAACTAAAAACGGGCATTCCGTTATATTAAAACTTACCGTAGGAAAAGTGAAAATGCTGCTTGGAGGGGATCTCAACGAACCCGCAGAAGATCATCTTATGAAACACTACACCGGAGCCGATCTGCCAGTACTTCGAAAAGGATTAAAATTACCTGATCCTGCGCAGAGACAAAATGCTGAAAATGCTATCCGTGCTGCAGTACTGCAGGCAAGGACAGTCTTTCAAACCGATATTGCCAAATCCTGCCACCACGGCTCTTCTGATTTTACCAGTGAATTTATGGACGCCTTGAATCCTATTGCCACCGTTATTTCAAGCGGAGATGAGGAACCGCATTGCCATCCCCGCCCGGATACTCTTGGAACCATTGGAAAATACAGCAGAGGGCTTCGATCACTCATTTTCTCGACCGAACTGGCCCGATCTACACCCGAGTTCTTAAAAAAGACACAAAACACTAACACAGCTGCTCCCATTACCAAAGAACGTCTGGTAACGGTTTATGGAATGATCAACATGCGAACCGACGGCGAGAAGATAATAATTGCCCAAAAACTGGAAGCCGCCGCAGACAGAGGTGCATGGGATATCCATGAAATTACTTGGAACAGTGTTCTTAATGAATTTGAATACCATTTTTTTTAAATACCTTAAAGGCACATTATTATTTATCACATTTAATTTAAGAAAAATAACCTCAGAAGCCCGTATGCTCAACTGCAGGCGGGCTTGTCTGTAGATACGTTTGGAAATTAAATTTACTTAATGGTGATAGTATCAAAAAGGTTTTCCTAGCTTACTTTTTAGAAGAAAAACAGCTAAATCGCATAAGCAGGTTATCACTTCTTGCCTACGCCTGCGAAGGTGGAGCTGCCTCTGTTTTTTGCCAAAAAAAGCTAAGGAGAATTTAAGCACAAAATCTTGCTTAACACTTTTTTTAGAAAATTAAAAAGTTAATAAAATCAAATCTGCCTGGTGTAGGCTCCAGTATATTAGAAAACATTTTTGGGTGGTAAAATATTAAAATAACATTTGAATTTAGGTGCAGAATCGGTGCGTCTAGTTTCAAGAAACACACTACAACACTGTTAAACAAATACTTAAAAACGTAAGTTCGAATGATTACTATCAGCATTAGTTTTTCAAATATTCGAATGTTTGTTTTGTAAAATTTAAATTGCCAGATTGTTGGTAAGAGAATTCTTTTAACATATTTAATTTTAAATATGAATTGTTTTTATCTTTTTAAGCTTACGGATAATTTTGCGATCGGTATATTTTATACTGTTTAGCGCTAAAATATGTAAGTAAAAATATTGAAATTCTTATCCAATATGCAAACCAGCCAGATAAAATTTCGTTTTTGCTTATGTAATTCATATACCAGAAGTCTACGTCATATGGAACGGGCTTTTTATTAATTGCTGGAAATTAATTTTTAAATTGCTTATATTTCCTTTGTTATCAAAAAAAAGCCTGGGCAGAATAAAAAATAAGCTTTCTCATGCATCTGCCGCTTTTTAGCCGGCAAAAATAAATATTCCAAGTCCTATAAACATCTAACCATGTTCAGCAGCAGTTTGTAAGTGATCTATATCACTTTTATTTAGTGGCCTGCATCATTCGCGTTTCAGCAGTAATTCTAGAATTTTGTATTTTATAACTCACTTATTATGACTAAAGAAAAAATAAGCATCGGAATTATTGGAACAGGAATGATATCCAACATAACTGCGCAGGCAATTATAAATACTCATGGTAAATCTAATGGTTCTTTGAATAAAAGAAGAATATATTTTTTAGCTTTATAAGCTGAAACTTCAATATGCGAAAATAAAGATCATTAATTATGAAATTTGAAAAAATAATCCGGACAGACGAATCCAAAACTACACTGCTGATCCGTCTGATGGTCGGTACGGTATTTCTTTCAGAAGGCATTCAAAAATTTTTATTTCCTGCGCTTCTTGGCGCAGGACGTTTTGAAAAAATAGGTTTGCCTGCACCTGAATTTTTGGGAAACCTTGTGGGAGGCTTTGAAATACTCTGCGGAATCCTTATTCTGATCGGACTCGCTACAAGATTAGCAAGCATTCCTCTTATAACTATAATGCTTATAGCAATCGCCGCTACCAAATACAAAATACTTATTAATAAAGGCTTTTGGGAAATGATGCACGAAAGCCGAACCGATTGGGCAATGCTTCTTGGAAATGGTTTTCTGCTTATTAAAGGCGCCGGGAGATGGTCTGCCGACAAAATCTTAACGGAAAAATGGAGCAGAAAGCAAATCTAAAAGAAATTTTTCAAGTGTTCATAAAGCTGGGCACTATTGGCTTTGGAGGTCCTGCAGCACATATTGCGATGATGCATCAGGAAGTGGTCATAAAACACAGATGGATGACCGAGCAGCATTTTCTGGATCTGATTGGAGCAACCAGCCTTATTCCCGGTCCCAATAGCACAGAGATGGCAATCCATATTGGTTATATTAAGGGAGGCTGGAGAGGACTGCTTATTGCAGGCTTCTGTTTTATCATGCCTGCAGTTTTTATTACTGGATTTTTTGCTTGGTTATACCGTAGTTATGGACAGCTCCCGCAAGTGCAGCCTTTCATTTACGGAATCAAACCGGCGATCATAGCCATAATTATTGGGGCGGTTTATCCCTTAGCCTTAAAATCTTTAAAATCTTTATTTTTAGATTTCATCGCGATAACTGTCCTGACTGCATCAATATTAGGAATTAATGAGATTTATCTGCTGTTTGGATCAGGTCTGCTTGCATTCGCTGTTTTTTATATTCAAAAAATGAGAGTAGGAGATCTGACAAGCTTTGCTCCTTTTGCTTTAATGGCTGTTCCTGAAACTTTTTTTTGGTCGGCAGTAAATTCCAAACTCTTTTTAACTTTTCTAAAAATAGGAGCTATTCTTTACGGGAGCGGATATGTTCTGTTTGCCTTCTTAGATACAGAACTCGTTGCAGAAGGCTTACTCACAAGACAGCAGCTTATAGATGCCATTGCAGTTGGCCAGTTTACGCCGGGTCCAGTATTTTCATCGGTAACTTTTATCGGCTATCAGATTAATGGCCTTTCAGGAGCAGTAATTTCAACAGTTGCAATTTTTCTGCCGTCATTTATTTTTGTAGTCCTGCTTAATCAAATGATGAAAAAATTGCGCACTTCAAAAGGACTTGCCGCATTTATGGATGCTGCTAATGTAGCTTCTATAGCACTTATTGCATCCGTATGCCTATCCATGGCCAGAGAGGCGATTACTGATTGGCGTACTATTGTAATTGCGGCGATCAGCTGCATTGCCATTTTTAAGCTTAAAAAATTAAACAGTGCTATGGTGGTTATCCTCGCCGCTCTTTTAGGCTATATTTTATCTTATCTGTAGCTGCAGATAATCAGAGGCAAAAAACTAGCTCGTGCGAAGCAGCATCTTAGTTAAACTGCTTATTTTTCTAATATTTAACCCTACACTGCTAAAAAATTTCTTTTTAAATTAAGCCGCTAACTTACAAATACAGTTAAAAGCAAGCCTTGATGTAAAGCAGCAAATCAAACAAAATACCAGGCTCCAAACTTTAATTCAACCCATAATTTTAGTCTGCTCCATTCCTTATTGTGCAGGCCTTTTATAGGTCTCTGCTGGGAATTGCAACTTCGGAGATGAAGGCCCAAACTATCTTCTTGCAATCCATCTGCCTTCTATAAGTAATGGTTGCTTCTAATTCTTTTTCTGCTGTCCTGGAGCATAGGCTTTAGCGCTTTTATCGCCCGTCATTTTTTTTGCCTGCCCTGGAGGTACCTTGCCTGATGTATGGATATGCGCACTGCAGCTGCTAATCATTAAAACAGCAATTGCAAACAGGACGCTCCCAAATATTTTATTTATTCGGCTTTGCATAAAAATACTTTTAAGAAGGTTATCAAACAAATATAGCCTTTTTTATAATAAGATATCAAAAGACAAAACTAAAGCTCTAAAAAACTTCAATTCCCATATACAACGTAACCGCCGCCGCTGCTTCTTTCCAAGCTAGAGGGGTAAATTTCAAATGTACCATGATCTGCTGGCAAAAGGACTCATAAGCTTTAATCCTGACGCTGGATTTCTAATCGTAAGTTAACTAACCGAAAAAAGTAAAAAAGTAAAAACCAAAAAAAATTTCTTTTTAACAATTTTATTCGATTTCAAAGCAATAGAAATCTACAATCTTATATAATTAACTTCCAAACATCAGCGAGCTGCCTCCTTTGCAATTCTAATTGCAGTGCCCAGCTGTTAAATATACTTTGACATTCAAATCCTTCTGCAAATAATCCTTTTTTCTTAAGATTCCATTAAGGCATGATAAAAAGGCATAATTAATATACTAAATAAATTCTGCGCTGCGTTATTACTTAACTAATTAATAAATAAAATAGTTATGAAAACAGCAAACCTCAAATTTAGAATTTTTCTTTTAGCTTCATTATCTGCGCTATTGCTGGCAAGCTGCAGCAACAGCGATGGCAGTGATAGTTCACAAACTTCAAAAGTAAGCGTGCGAATGACAGATGCACCGGGCGATTACGATCAGGTAAACGTTGAAGTATTGGACGTTAAAATTAAAAGCAATTCTGAAGCTGGCGAAGATGGCTGGGTTAGTATAGGAAATATTAAACCAGGAGTATATAATTTATTGGACTTAACCGGCGGTGTAAATGTGCTTTTGGCGGATAATGAAGTTCCATCTGGATATCTGGGCCAGATACGCTTAATTCTTGGAGATAAAAATACTGTTGTTAAAGACGGTGTAACTTATCCTTTAGTGACGCCAAGCGCGCAGCAATCAGGCTTAAAATTAAAAGTAAATCAAACTTTGACAGCTGGCGCAACGTATGATTTTTTACTGGATTTTGATGTAGAGCACTCCGTTGTGGTAGAAGCAGGTGGTTCTGGCAGTTTCAATCTGCATCCTGTAATCAGAATATCTACAACTGCTACATCTGGAATTATCAAGGGCATGGTAACACCTTTCAATTTACAGTCTTTAGTATCGGTTCAGGTTGGGGACACAACTGTTTCAGCTTATGCAGATGAATCAGGAGCGTTTCAGCTAAATGGTATCCCAGCAGGAACTTATTCTGTAACCATTACGCCAGATGCTAGCTCGCAATTGTCAGCTTTGGTTGTTCCAAATGTAGTGGTTGTCAATGGCCAGATTACTAATATGAATACCTTAACCCTAAAATAATAAAAGAGAAAAACAGCTAATACTTCTTGTTAGCTTAAGACAAAATGCGTCAATTGAAATCAATTGGCGCATTTTTTTCATTTATCTCATCAAATTTGACCCCTTCTCTGCCACAAAAGCTAATGCAAATTTTATAGCTGTTTTCGACTGTTTAAATTTAGGGTGCAAATACAGCCTATTTACCAGTTTATACCTCTTTTAAAAAAAGTCTAAGAGTGTCTTTTACAAATAATAAAATGTCCAAGAACATTTTGTAAGGTTCTGTCGCATCTGTCAAAATCAAATATAAGGATTTAAGTAATTTAAAATTTAGGCCGCCAATTTACAGAATGATTTAAACATAGTTATCCCTGGTCTAACCATCTGATTCTTCCTCAGCATATGCACAACTTCAATTCCGCTCAATGTTCGTCTGGCCGATTCAAAACTTTTAAAACCTAATCCGTTTTGTATGCGCCACTTGATAAAACGATGATCTTGTTCTACAATATTGTTGAGATATTTACATTGTCGGGTGTTAATCTTTGAGAACAAACGCTTGTTATAGACTTTGATAGCGGCAATATTAGAACCGCTTTTATCAATGTTTATTACTCTTGGCCTGTAGTTATTACTTATTGCTTTAATTAGAAATGACTGCGCGCTCATTATCTTCCTTTTCCTAGTCAAAAGAAAGTCTACCGTATTGCCTAATTTATCTACTGCTCGATATAAATAACACCAAATACCTTTTACTTTGATATAAGTCTCATCCAATCTCCAGCTTGTCCCCACTCTAACCTTTCTCTTCTTCATCTCCGACTCAAGCAAAGGTGTAAACTTATAAACCCAGCGCTGAATGGTAGCATGATCAACATGAACTCCTCGCATTTTCATGATCTCTTCAACATCCCGGTAACTAAGGGTAAATCTCAATTTAAAATACACTGCCTGAAGAATAATAATTTTTGGATAACTATGACCTTTTGTATTCACTTTTTTTTAGTTTTAAAATTCCAAAGATAAAACCTATTCACAAATGCGACAGAACCCAAAAATGCATCCTTAACTTTGTCTCCACTTTCTGTTAGCAGATCCACTTATTTTCTTTTTTAGTGGACACTAGTGTAATAATGTATATATTTATAGAATTGAAAACCCAAAAAATCTATCGATAACTAAAATACTTATGAGATTAAAACTGGTTGGTAAAAAAGAACTCACCTACATACTATTCCTTTGTATTACTGTGAATTATGCCCAAAATGGAACATTAAAAAAAAACAAAACCACACCGAGCACTAAATCCAAACTAGAGATATTAGCATCAATTGAAAAAGTCTGTCAAACCATAATAGACGATTATTACGTTAATCCAAATAGTATTACTTTAACTGAAAGCAATATTAGCAGCACTTCCACAGATAAAAATTTGCTTGAAGTATTCAATGATATTTCAGTTGAACTTCAAAAAAACAAAAATAGTACTACCGAAAATCTGGGATCGGAAACTAAAGTAAATAGTGAACCGTCATTTAACGAAGTGTATCCAAAGGAAAAATATGAAGCTTTGATAGCTCATGGCTCTGCTTTTGTCAAAAAATCTGAATTGCTTTCTCAATCGTTGCAAAAGAAAGCAACCGAATTTGACACTGCTGCTAAAGCAAATAATATTGAAGAAGTTAAAAAGGCTTACACTAAAATGGGATTGGCATTTCATGTTATGGGTACTAAGCTTGATAGCGCAATATTGGAATTGAGAAGAACACAACCGTCTATAGTTGAAACCTATACAAAAATAACGGCTGTTGGCAACGAAACAGATACTTTAAAAAAATTAGAAACTACCGTTGATGCCACAAGCAGTATGGTTGGAATCCTATATTATTTATCGGCTATTAAAAATTGCAATACTGTAGTCTCTAATATTCAAGAATATTTGGCACAATTATCTAAGGCTTCAGCTACCCAAAAAGGTTGATTTGTATGGCGGTCCATATAAATGTCTAATATTATTTTAAAGTCCAAATACATCAATAAGTTAACTAGCCAGATCGAATATAAATATTACTTAAAATGCATAAAATAAAAACCCTGCTACTATTTCTTTCCCTCTCGCTAAACTGCTTTTCACAGCTTAAAACCAATAATCAAAATGGAATTAATAAAGATCTGTATCGTTTAAATTTAAATGATTCGGTCAAATCAGTCGCTTATGGCCGTACCTTTTACAAAGAAGATCTCACAGCATATGAAATAGATGATATCACAGATATAGTAATATTACGCCAAAACTCATACGAATCATATGAATTTAATAAATATGGTTTGATATCAAAACATTTTCACGATTCATTAGTATATGACCAAAAAAACTTCCAAAATAATTTCAAATATGAATTGGATAAAAAGGAGTATCGAGTACCCGATTGGACGGGAATGGTTAATTTAAATATGCAAAATGTGAATAAAATTACATTTAAGAGGTTTAACTGTTTTAAATATTCAGACTCGGATTTTGCGTATAAATATAATTTCGACAAAAACGGTAAAATAACTGCTGAAAAAGAATATTTTGTAGACAAAGATGATTCTAATAAGATAATTGAAACTAAGCTATACCAAACCAAAAAATACATTTATGATCTAAAAGGCAATTTGGTACAGCAGCGTTTATTTTATGAAGGACCATACAAGGAAAATAATTATACTACGGAGAAAGATGGGGCGCATGAAAAATGGATGTATGAATATGATGTTAAAAATCGCTTAATTAAAGTAACTGAAATGTATGCTGCAGAATCTCAGGAAGTTCAAGAGCCACGTATAGAACTGAAATACAAATATCATCCTACCGAAAATTACGTTACTGAGGTTGAAATATTTTACGAGGCTGGTTTTGGTAATAAATATAAAAAAGCTAAATTTTATTATAACAAAAATGCGGATATCATAGCGTGTGAATATATAAATGATAATTTACAAAAACAAGAAAAAGTCTTTTATGAATATGAGTATGATAGTCATAACAACTGGATAAAATGTAAACTTAGATACAATTCCATGCAGGACGAGGTGATTAAAAGTATAAAAAGAAAAATTTCATATTATGGGAATTAAATTGGATGTTAAAAAAGTTTTTGCTGTTTTTGCATTGATATACTGTAGCCTTTGCACTGCTCAGGAAAACAAATTAAAAGTAAACAGATCATTAAATTTAAACGGTCCTGTTAAGACCGTAAATACATTTTATTCCTTTTACAAACAAAACATTACACCACTAGTAAAATACCGTGTTTTATTTGAAAATGATATTGCTAATGATGATTCTTACGAATTTAATAAAGAGGGACTTCCTATACAAAAAGCAATTACTCTTAGAACCAAAGGTTATGAAGATCGTCCGGTGGGAAAATTATATAAATATGAATATGATGAGAAAGACTATATTTTAAAGAAAGATTTGCTGCCTTACCTAAGCATTTCAAAACCATTATCCATTGATTTGGATTTACAAATCCAGATAAATTTTGCTATTGAAAATAGATTTAAAATTGACCAAGATTATAAAATAGCCAAACTAGACAGCGCAAATATAGTATTAAATCAATATCAAGATCGATATAGAGATCTAAGGCAGTTTCAATATCAATATAAAACTGAAGGAAATAAAATTATTGAAGAAAAGATTTATTATAAAGCTGAACCTGAACAAAAAGTATTTAAATCACCTTCTGAAAACGAACTACTGTTAGTAAAGACATTTAAATACGATTCGAAAGGAAACCTAACAGAATGTAATTTTGATTCAAAAAACACAAGCCCGTATCGCGACACTAATTCAGACAATAAATTTCATTATGCTTGTGACACTAAATTTAAATGTCACTACGACGACAAAAGCAAAATCGCCAAGATAACTTGGAGTAACTATTTAGGAACATCCCTTACTGCAATTTATACTTATGACTCTAGCAATACTTATGTTCAAAAAATACATATTACAGGTCAACAAACTTATCCCTACCCAAGTGATGATCTGGTTTTCAACTATAATGAAAATAACGATTTAGTGGAAGTCAATTTTATTAATGAAGATGAAATAAATCAGCCAGCAAACAGATATTATGAATATGAATACGATAATCATAAAAACTGGATTAAGTGTAAGATGTATTTAGAAGGGAATAAAAATGAAGTAACAGCTACAATGGAGCGAAAGATTCAATATTTTAAGTAGCAGATTGTTGAAAATCTGAAACTGGAGTTGATACCTTTTTTGCGACTAAAAGCTTAGGCAGTATCTATCGGATGTAGTAAAAAATGAAGATATATAGCCTAAAAATTTCTGACTGGCGGCTAACTTTATTCCCGCTAAATTAAACGGCATGAAAAATACTAGGAGAACCTTTACTTTAGGCTTAAATTAAACAGCCCGCATCTGAGCTGCGGGGGCTGTCTTGTGTAAGGATCCCAGCCTTTTCAGGTAAGAATGAAACCTTTCTTATCTCTTGTAAATGCGCTCCAGTCGATCATAAAAACAGCCCTAAGCAGCTTTTTAAGCTCCTGAAACGTGGCGGGCTTCACGGCATAGAGATCAGCCCCCAGCGCGTAAGAAAGCTCAATGTTTTCAGGATTCCTGCTTGTGGAGAGCATAATTACCTTAAGCCCGCCAAAAGGCCCCTCTGCGCCTTTTATCTCCCTTAGGCATTCAAACCCGTTTTTTCCAGGCATGTTGATATCTAAAAACAGCAGCTCAGGCATCTGCGCCCCGCTCCCCGAAAGGCACTGCAGAAGCTGCCCTCCGTCGGCGGCCTGCCCAACTCTAATGTGCAGATCAAGCTCATCCACTGCATCGAGAAAGAGCAGCCTGTCATCCTCGTCGTCATCGGCATGGAAAATAAACTTATGGAAATTCTGGAGCTGAGACATCGTTTTCAAATTTAGGGCAGTTCAAGGCAGGGCAAATGAATCTGCAAAAGTTATATTAAAAAAATAATACAATCCTCTGTAATAGATAAACGATAGAAATATGTCCGCGTGCGGCTGGTGAAATGCAAATATAGGGCTAATTTTTCAGAAAATTGCTGCAAATGATGCAAATCTGCAGAGCCTGCCACAATCCAGCGTGCGGCGTCTTCGAAGGCACAGTCTAACCTGCAGGCCTGGTGCGGCGAAAATTATATTTCCCTGCCATAGTCTGCTTCTATGCCGCAAAACTTTCTTCCAATATTTTAGCCCCGATAAAAGCGAAAATCCTTCGGCGCCGGTCCTGAGGCTTCGGGAGGAGCAGAAGATTGCTTCGCCAGTTCGTTTTCGCTCGGGTGCAGCGGATAGCGGGAAGAAGCTCCAAAAAAAACATAGACGAAAGCCTGTAAAAAGATCTCAATCCCTACACTTCTCCTGTCAGCCCGCTACTAAGCCAGCTGTATCGTCCAGCCGCAGTAAAAAAAAATAGATAGTTCTATCTATTTTTATCTTACTTTTGAAAAAAAATGAAGATGAAAAAAAACAGTGTACAACAGCGAATCTTAGACACGGCTTCGGTCTTGTTTTACAATCAGGGTTTCAATAACACAGGAATCAACCAGATTATTGCCGATGCCAATATTGCAATAGGCTCCTTATACAAACATTATAAATCTAAAAACGATTTATTGTACTGTTACCTGGAGATGCAGGAGAGAGTCTTCTTCTCCAATCTTGATCTGTATTTAAAAGACATGAAAGATCCAAAAGAAAAAATATTAAAAGTAATTGATTACCGTATCGCTCTGCAGGAAGATTCCAATTTTTCAGGCTGTCATTTTATAAAAATAAACGCAGAGCTGGGAAGAAAAAATGGGCGTGTAAATGAACTGGCCGCCCTTCATAAGGAAAAACAGAGAGCCTATCTATTTACGATTATAGAGCAGACCGGTAAAGGACCTTATCAAACTGCTGCCTTAGCAAGTACCATTTTTCTACTTCTGGAAGGTGCTGTTGTATCAGCGGCCATACAGGGCAACACCAAAGACCTGCAGGCCCTGAAAGAGATTATACCGCAACTAATTTAATTTTTTTAATTAAAAATAGATAGACCTTTCTATATATTATGACATTATATACAAAAAAATGGACAGCACTGGCTGTCCTTTTATCGGCACATTTACTTACAATTGTTGACATTTTCATTATCAATGTCGCGATCCCATCCATACAGCGCGGCATTCGTGCTGCAGACAGTGAAATACAGCTGATTGTTTCCATATACATGATAGGACTTGCATCCTTCCTGATTATTGCAGGAAAAGCCGGGGATCATTACGG
The DNA here is from genome assembly GCF_030818825.1 of Flavobacterium sp. SORGH_AS_0622. Lineage (NCBI taxonomy): Bacteria > Pseudomonadati > Bacteroidota > Flavobacteriia > Flavobacteriales > Flavobacteriaceae > Flavobacterium > Flavobacterium sp. SORGH_AS_0622. The sequence goes on along the minus strand of NZ_JAUTAX010000001.1, from coordinate 2,248,610 downwards.
AAGAAAAAAAGTATTCTTACTGGGGATATTTCTTTTTATGCTTAGTTCCATTGGCTGCTGTTTTGCAGCAAAACCAGGAATTTTAATGCTGATGCGGTTTTTACAAGGAATAAGTGCCGCTTTAATGTCACCGCAGGTATTGTCCTTTATCCAGGTTCTTTTTACACATCATACCGATAGGACTTACGCCATAGGCCTCTATGGAATTACTATCGGATTGGGAACTACGCTTGGACAGTTTCTCGGGGGATACCTGGTCGGGCTCGAACCAGTCGTTGTGCAGCAGTCCTGGCAGTATATTTTTATGGTGAATGTTCCCATCTGCATAGCAGCAATAGTAATGGGCAGCGCGTACCTGCCAGAGTCAAAGGACACCTCTTCTCGGGGGATGGATTATACCGGTGCGGGCCTTCTCTGCTCGGGCCTTGTATGCCTGATCTTTTCGGTAACCATTGGGCGAGACCTGGGCGCGGCCTATTGTCTGGTTTCACTACTGTTTTCATTGATCATACTTACAGCATTTGTCATAAATCAAAGGCATAAAAACAGGAAAAGCAAAACAGCTTTACTAAATACTGCGCTCTTCAAATATAAAAATTTTAATATGGCACTGGCCGCCGTGGCCCTTTTTATGCTGATGCTTGACTCCTATTTTTTCATACTTACTTTATTCTTACAAAAAGCATTACTGCTGCCGCCCCTGCAGGCCGGATATTTTGTAGCAGCTCAGGGACTGGGTTTTCTCTCAGCCTCACTGTTTACCGCTAAATTGCTTCTGCGATATGGCAGGGCGGTTTTAATTATTGGTGTCATAATGATTATTGGGGCTTTAATATTACAATTATTCACTTTTAACCATAGCGGATTATCATTTATACGATTAACGATAATGGTACTGCATGGCTGCGGTGTTGCGCTGGTTTTACCCTCCCTTGCCGGTATCGCCATCAGCGGGTTAACTGGAAACCTGGCCGGCAGCGCATCAGGGCTTTATACTACAGTACAACAGCTTTTTGGAGCTTTTGGAATTGCCCTCACAGGTGCTGTATTCTATCATATTGTTAAAGGCGGTGATAATTTCGGATCTTATTACAGTGCATTTTTATACGGGATAGCTATTAATATCATCTGCCTGATCGGGGTTCTTTTAATACTTGTCTTACTGCCCAAATCATCACTTCCTAATGGATTTCTAAAGAATAAAAATTTAAAAAAATAGACCGTCAGCCCAAAAAGAACTGCTTAAAATAATGTATACAATTTATAAACGCAAAGCGAGAACTTTGGATTTATTGTTTTTAATCCCTCTTTCGTTTACTATCCAGCTTTGCATAACATAAAAAATTACATGTCATCACTCCTAATCAGGCGCCTACCATGGCTCATAGGCGCCGAACGCTTTCGGATACAGCGTAACCAGACCATCTTGGCCGGCAGATCAGAAACCTTTCGCGCTGTTATATGCTCATAATCCTGTAAAATCAAGCTGGTTATTCTGTAATAAAGCAGCATGCTTAATTTATAATTTTATGACAATTTAAAAAACAATAATCATGGATCTAAAACAGACTGCACAACTCCCAATTCGGGCGAGAAGAGCAGATAACAAATCAGCAGCCCGTACGATTCAGAAAGCTGGACAATAAATCAGACAGCGGATCAAAAGACATATCCGCAGCACATTGAAAAGGACCTGAAAAATAATGCCCCCGTCTGAAGGCTTGAAGACAGATATTGACAGTCGGGAGAGCATTTAATTCTAAACCATTTAACCGGACCAGAAAATGGCCGGCAATGAGTTTGAGGCTGGGCAGCAAAGCTGCGAGCAGATTAAAAACAATGAACTGGGCGGTGATGCAAAAAGGACAGGTCCGCAGCGGCTAATCGGCCGGGGTATATTTAATACATCCAGATTTTGATCTAAAATAAAAAATAGTCAATGACAACGCTTTTTTCAATAACAGCAGCTGTTAACCCATCGGCTAACTGCATCAGTATAAAAGAAATAGCTTTAACTTTAAATTCCAGCCCATGGCTCTTAAAACATGCCGGATTGAAAATACCGATATTACCTGGATTGACCTTGCCGACCCGAGCCAGGAGGAAGTGCACAGTGTCAGCAGCGAATATAATCTGAATTCCTATACCCTTTTGGATTCACTGGACCCAGACCACCTGCCCAAATATGAGGAGCATAACGACACACACTTTCTGATCATAAGGCTGCTGCACGATGAGAAACAGAAAATGCCGTCCATACAGTCCCTCAGCAGTAAAATCGCCGTCTTTTTCACTGATACTTTTATCATTACCCTGCACCGGTCTTCCCTGCCTTTAATTGAGGAAGTACGCGGGAATTATGTGGACAGCGGTAAAATAAAAACTGCCGCTGGTGTTGCCATCCAGATCGTTACCGATGCACTGCGTACTTTTGAGGGGCCTGCGATTGATCTTTCAAATGCAATAGATTATTACGAATCAAAACTTTTTCTGAGCAAAAATATTGCCCCAGACATGATTGAAGGGATTTATTATCTCAAAAATAAGGCCGGCCTGTATAAAAAACTGCTGCTGCTGAGCAATGAAGTGGTGAGTTCCATACATGCCCTGGGAGAAGAGCGTCCAGCGCTCCGTGATGCAAGGGATCTTCACACCAAGCTGGTGCTGCTTTATGACCAGGTGCTGGATGATGCCCATAACCTTCTTAATATCTACCTTTCGCTTTCTGCCCAGAAAACAAATGATGTTATGAAACTGCTGACGATCTTCTCGGTATTTTTCATGCCCCTTACTTTTATTGTCGGAGTATACGGAATGAACTTCAAATACATGCCCGAACTCCGCTCGCCTCTCGGCTATCCCCTGACCCTTTTGATCATGCTGGTGATCTGCTTTGTTATCTTTTTCTGGTTCAAAAGAAAAAAATGGCTTTGAGAGATCAAATTTTGATCTTCGGCCCTGGCAGTAAACCAGTAGGCAGAGCACATCTTAGATCTAAAAATAAAAACGCTGTTACCCCAAAATAATGGCTAAGGAAAAACGTTAAGCAGCGGTGCTTGTCTAAAGTAAAAGAAATTTTTTATTTTCCTTAACAGCGCCGGCAAGATCCGCAGCAAGAATTTCCTCAAGTACTGATTTTAGTTTCTCAAAAGAACTGGGCTTGACCGCGTAAAATGAAGCCCCTTCCGCCATTGCACGCGCGATATTTTCAGGATGGCTGCTCGTTGAATGGATCACCACTGTAAGACCCTTTAGCTTTTCATGCTTTCTTATTTCTTCCAGGCATTCAAAACCAGACTTTCGCGGCATGTTTATATCAAGAAAAACAAAATCAGGAAGAGCTGCCATGTCAAGCGCAAGCAGGTCCTCCATTAAATACATCCCGTCGGGGAAACCCTTGAGAATTACACCCGGATCAGCTTCTGCCATGGCATCGGCAAAGAAATCCCTGTCATCACTATCATCATCGGCTAAATAAACATATCTCTGTATATTATAGTTATCAGCAGCCATAATCAAAAAAATTTAATTAAACGGAAAAGAATCTGCAACAGCAAATGGTATTTCTAATTTACCGCTCCGATAAATTAAGACTGCGCAATAAATTCCACAGCCGGATCAAGGAAGGCAAAGATAAATCATAATTAGGAAAAAACATATTAAAAAATAATCTTTCTGCATTTTTAACAATGTGCTACTGGTGTCAATTTTTCAATATGTAAGCCCGGGCCCGATCAAAAAAATGTTCACAGAATTTTGCTATAATTGGAACAAAAATACATTTGAAACATGCCAAAATATCTAATAATTCTGCCGCATAGAAAATGAGAAGATTATGCCGCGGCCTATTGTCTATATAGTAGGAACACGTTTTTTCTCGTCCTGCGCAAGCTGGACAGTCCAGAGGCTTAACATGACCAGGCGTCTTTTTATTTGACTCTTTTGGCTTCCAGTGGCAGTTCTGCAAAACAATACAGACTCTCATCTAGCCCCAGCCCCGACTGCTTCGCCAGTTTGCTGCGCTCGTGTGAAGTTGAAATCCTATGCGAAAGGGGTTTCCAGCGCATACATTGAAACGTATAGCGGGAAATAGCTCTTAAAATCCAAGGAATCCACCCACCGCCCAGATGAAAATTAAATAACCCGCGGCCGTTTTTCTGTAAGCTTAAATCCTGATAACCTGCTAATTTTAGGCATACTAATTATTAAAAACAAAAACCATGGAAAACACACATAACTTCAACCACAAGGTACTCCAGAAGTGCCCGTACCACCAGATGCTTAGCGCGCAGTATATTGAGAAGACCAAGCACGAAAACACCGGCGACTGGGGCGAGATCGATGAGACAGACGAGGCCGGCACTGACCCAGACCGCAATGAAAAAAACGGCAGTGATAACCCGTCAAATGCCGGTTCAGGCAGAAAAACCAACACTTGACCCGATAAAAAAAATTAGGAATTCAAAATCAATTATCATGAGCGACGATCTAAAAAACAAAGGGGCTCAGGACCGCTCCCGCATCAATATGAACGAAGACCACGAGGTTGCCTACTGGACAGAGAAATTCAATGTGAGCAGAGAAGAGCTCCAAAGAGCGGTGGACCAGGCCGGCAGTTCAGCGGATGCCGTGGCGCAGGTGCTGCGCTCAAAATAGCGGCAGGTAAATAAAAGAACCCAATCCCCGGCATCCCTTGTATGCATCGGGGATTTTTTCCATGCTCTAAACCAGCCGGAATATTTAACAGAACCGCAGCAGCGCTTTAAGCAGGGGCACTGCTGCATTTAAAAACAGCAGCAATGGCAAAGAAAAAAGATAATGAGAACCAGCACATCGATGCGCTCCTAAAAGCAGGTACGCCAGGCAGAATCCCCGAACGGATCAAACCCATGCTGGCGGTGCTGGTTGATGCGCCCTTTGACGACCCGCAGTGGGGCTTTGAGGTAAAATGGGACGGCTACCGCTCCCTGGCCTATATCCATAAAGGGAATGTATCTCTTGCCTCAAGGAACAACAAATCTTTCACAGAAAAATACTATCCTATTACAGAAGCCCTGCAGGGGTGGAAGAATGATGCGGTGCTCGACGGGGAGGTACTGGTTTTGAAAGATGACGGAAAGGCGGATTTCAGCGCCCTTCAGAACTGGCGCAGCGAATCGGACGGCCATCTGGTGTACTATGTATTTGACATCCTGTGGTACAGCGGTGTAAACCTAATGGAACTGCCCCTGGAAGACCGTCAGATGATCCTGAAGAGGATACTGCCAAAAAACGATGACCCCATACGCCTGAGCCAGAGCTTTGAAGGGGGAATAGACTTTTTTGAAACGGCTTCCAGAATGGGCCTTGAAGGGATCATGGCCAAAAGAAAGGATTCCCTTTACATCCCTGACAGCAGAAACAGACAGTGGCTGAAGATAAAAACCAAGAAGCGTCAGGAAGTGGTTATTGCAGGCTATACCCGAAACGACGACTCCTCCAAGCTGTTCAGCTCACTGCTTCTGGGTTTTTACCAGGACCGAGAGCTCCAGTACGCAGGCAAGGTAGGCACGGGCTTTACCGATAAGATGCAGCGTGAGATGATGGAGCAGTTCGCGCCCCTTGTCACCAAGACCATCCCATTTGCATCAGAGCCCGATATCAACAAACCCTCACGCTTCCGCCCCAATCCCCCGCATGCCCAGGCGGTCTGGCTCAGACCCGAGCTTGTCTGTGAGGTCAGCTATGCCGAGATCACCCAGGACGGGGTTTTCCGCCACCCTTCCTTTGAAGGGATGCGAAGCGATAAGAAAGCCTCAGACGTCACCCTGGAGAAAGAGGCAGCATCCAGCGCAGTTTTAAAGGACAATGATGCCGAAACGAAGGCATCCAGTACCTCACCCCTTACCGCCCCAAAAGCAGGCGGTCCTAAGACACTGTTAAACCCGACTGAAGAGACCCAGACCAAAAAAATCAAGGGGCAGAACCTGACCTTTTCGCACCTGAGCAAAGTATACTGGCCGGAAAGCGGGTATACCAAACGCGACATGTTCAATTATTACTACAAGGCGGCGGAATTCATCCTGCCGTACCTGAAAGACCGCCCCTTATCGCTGAACCGTTTTCCAGGGGGCATCAACGGCAAGAGTTTCTACCAGAAAGACGTAAGGGGAAAAGCGCCTGAGTGGGCGCAGACTTTCCCCTACACGACTAGTGATGGGGAACACAAAGAATTCCTTGTAGGTGGAGATGAGAAAACCCTTCTGTATATGGCATCCCTTGGCTGCATTGAGATGAACCCATGGTTCAGCCGCGTCCAGCATCCCGATAACCCGGATTACTGCGTGATTGACCTTGACCCGGACCAGAACACTTTTGAGCAGGTTATCAAGGCGGCCTGCGAGGTAAAAAACATCCTTGACGCGCTGGATATCACAGGATACGTGAAGACCTCCGGCTCCACCGGCATCCATATCTACATTCCCCTTGGCGCTAAATACAGCTATAACCAGTCCCAGATGTTCGGAAAGCTCATCGTATCGATCATACACGAGCAGCTGTCTGATTTCACAAGCCTTGAGCGCCAGATCAAAAACCGCGGCGGGAAGATGTACTTGGACTTCCTTCAGAACCGTCCCGGGGCCACAATCGCCTGCCCTTATTCGCTGCGTCCCAAACCCGGTGCCACGGTCTCCACGCCCCTGCATTGGGAGGAGGTCAGGAAAAGGGCTGGCCATGAAAGATTTCACCATTGAGAACTCCATAGCGCGAATGCGCTCGGAAGGGGATATTTTTAAAGGGTCCCTGCAAAAGGGCATTGACATGAAAAAAGCGGTGGCAAAAGCCCAGATCCTCTTTTTTTAAAGAGCTGTTCCTTACAGCTATCAGTTAGAACATTTATAAACCAAAACAGCAGTTATGACCACAAGCTATTTCCTTACCGGCTCTTTTGATGGCCTGGACAATGATTTTGAAATCATCATCACCATTCCCGATAAATCTGCAAAAGGCTCATCGGCACTCTACGGCATGATCTTTACAGATCTTGCTGACAGCAAAGCCCCGCCCTGGCAGACCTCGCAGGGGGATTTACAGCTGTGCCTGCAGGCACTGGACGGGTTTCTTTCTGAAAACCGCATCACCCTCTACAGCAAGATACTCTCCAGCCCGGAGCGCAGCGCTGAAGTGGATAAGGAGCTGGAAGGGTTTATACTTGGCGGACTGGAATAAACGCCTTATTACTGAGAAATGCCGCAAGGCAAGGCACAAATACACTTAAATTAAAACCGCTTTAACCCAGAGCCCCTGCGGGGGCCGTTAAACTTTACTATTATGTTAGATTCAATTCAAAAATTCGAAGACGAACTAGGCGCATTTCTGGAATTCGCCTATAACAGCTCAAAGGCGCCCGACAGCGCGCAGCGCTTCAACGATACGGAAAAGGCGGCTTTTGATTTTATGGACAGGTATCTGCTGAACTCCGAAGATCTGATTGCCGGTGACCTGGAAGGCCCTGCTCAGAGAATCCTGGAAAGCTTCCTGCAGTCAAAAATTAGGTGACGGTTCTATTTGGAGTTTTTTACTATTGCAAGCTGCATAAATATGTAAAACGCCTCTGCTCAATCAGACCGGCATTCGCATGCGCTTTCTCTTAATCTGATGCGGCCATCAGCAGCGGCAAATGTACAGTTCCTTACAGCACCCACACTTAAAAACTGAAAGTCTCTGCAGCCGGACGATTATTTTCATAGAATTTTCTACTTATATACCTTGAAAATACGATTTATTATCCAGGGCCCGCCTCCTATCTGCGCCTTTTATCAAAAAGGCTTCAAGTGCAGTCTTAGCCCCGATAGCGGCGGAAATCCTATGCGCCGGGTGTTCCGGCGCATAGATTGGAGCGGATAGCGGGAAAAGCTCCTAAAAACACAACGTAAAACAATATAGGTAAAGCACAGATGAAAAAGCTCCTAAAAATGCATCGTAAAGCAATACCGCAAAGCCAGATGAAAAGCTCCCAAAAACAAAAATACATAATCAAAACCCAAAGCCCGGCCTAGTCCCCTTTAAGGGAGACCGCATCTTCAATATGCTCCGCATTTATAAACGCGGCGATATACTGCTGCACCTCACTGCTCTTCTCGGAGCTGGTGGCAAAGGAATTGATATGGAACTCCTGGTCCTGGTCCGAGATATGGATAATCTCGGTATAGCCTCTGGAGATCAGGCTTCCTTTTAGTTTAATTACAGTGAGCTGCTGGCGCGGATCCAGATCTTTTCTCACCTTTAGCTGTATCGCTTTTTCCATGGCAGAATCTGTGAATTAATTAAACAGTTTGAGGTCCAAATTTATAATATAATTTACAGGTGTGGGCATAGCGGGCTGTTAAAATTTAAAATGAAATCAAGGCATGCAGAGGTTATTTTAATTGAGGCTGAGCGGGATCGGCGCTAAAAAAAAAATTCAGCAGTAAATATTGCAGCGCTCAACTTTATTTTAAAATGCAGAAAACATTCACCCCGGCCCTGGAAAAATGCAGAAAGCGCCCGCTAAGGCGCTTTATTTCAAAAATAAGTGCTTTACCTTGCAGCCAATAGGATACCTGATAATGCCATGTGTAATTTGATTAGTTTTTTTCACTGCTCCAGAGAATATAACGTGCAATTCTTTATATTGTTATATTCTGCGGCTGTCTTTAAGTAATTTGGGTTTACCCCGATGCGGAAGTATAAAATATATTACCCAGAAGTTATTTTACTACAGGTTCCAATAGATTATCAAAATGAATCGGAAGATTATTTACACGTTTTCCTGTTGCATGGAACACTGCATTTGCTATTGCAGCAGGAATTGCAGTCATTGCTATTTCACCCAGACCTTTAACTCCCAGTCCGTTAATTAACGTATCTTTTTCATCTGCAAAAATTACTTTCATTTCTGGAATATCTGCATGCACGGGAATATGATATTCGCCAAGATTGGTGTTCATATATTTCCCAAGTTCTGCATCAAGCAGTGTTTCCTCATGCAGTGCCTTGCTTATACCCCATATAATTGATCCTAACACTTGACTTCTCGCCGTTTTCGGATTGATTATTTTTCCTGCGGCTACGGCCGTAACGACTCTGGTAACAGTTATTGTTCCTAAATCTTTATCAACTTCTACTTCGACAAATGAAGCGCTATGGGCCGCCTTGCTGAATTTTCTGAGTTTCAATAAATCCGGTCCTGCCAGTTTTACTGCCTTAAATCCTCTGCCTTCATTAGCATGGATAAGTTCCTGGAATCCTATGAAAATATCCGGCTGGTTTGTTACGCTTAAACCGCCGTTTCTAAAAACAATCTGATGCTCTGGAATTTTTGTGAAAGCAGAATCAGGTAACGCTTTTATTTTCTTGATAATTTTCTTCTTTAATTCCCTGATCGCAGCTATAACTGCCGTACCGGTAGAAGCGGTAATTGCAGAGCCTCCCTGAAACATAGAAAAAGGCATCTTACTGTCGCCATAAAAAAATGATACCTCATCGGCAGAAATCCCGAACTCATCGGCAGCTATCTGAGTCATCACTGTGAGCGTTCCTGTTCCAATATCGGTTGTGGCATTATACACTTCAAGCCGGCCTTCTTTAGTTAATTCGGCTGCTGCCCTTGCGGGGAATTGATAGGCGTCCCAGATACCGGTTGCCATACCCCAGCCCACTAATCGATTTCCCTTTTTTGTACCTGCGGGTTTTGGGTTTCGCAGATGCCAGCCAAATTCTTCGGCACCTTTCTCGTAACATTGTTTTAATTCTTTGCTGGTAAAAGGCTGTTGTGTGGAAGGGTCAACCTCTGAATAATTTTTAAGACGGAAATCCAGCGGATCCATTTCCAGTTTATAAGCCAGCTCGTCCATAATGCATTCAATGGCATGCATGCCTGTGACTCCTCCCGGCGCCCTCATGTCAATTGGTGTGGCAAGATCAAGGGGAACAAGTTTATACTCAAATAAAGTATTAGAGGCTGGATATAATTTATGGCCCCAGGGAACCAGAATTTCATTATAGTCTTCATAGCTGGAGGTTTCGCCAACCGCACTGTGATTCATGGCTGTCAGCTTTCCGGTGCCATCGGCTCCGAAATGTAATGACTGAACTGTCTGAGGTCTGTGCCCAAAAGAGAACATCTGCTTTCTTTCGAGTGTGACCCGCACATTTCTTTTCAGTTCGAGCGAGGCCAGAACACATAAAAACAATTGATACTGCGGACGAAGACCGGATCCAAAAGCACCGCCGACATACGGCGCCAGGACCCGGACATTTTTATATTTCAAGCCAAAAACATTCGCAACATAAAGCTGATTGTTTATTGTCCCCTGCGTTTTGTCATAAATGGTCAGTTTTCCCTCGCCTTCATAAATCGCAGTTGTTGCAAAAAGTTCGAGCGGATTATGATGTTCGGTTCCATGACGGTATTCCCCTTGAACTTTAAATTCAGCATCTGCGTAGGCTTTGTCAAAGTTTCCCGTTGGCTTTGGCGGGGGCGGTTTCAGGGGTGTCGACATTCCTTTTTTAGGTTCTCTTGCCTTATCAAGATTTTGAGATAATACCGTATCAAAGGGTTCTTCTTCATAAACAAACTTAATTAAGGTCGAGGCGCAGCGTGCTGTTTCAAAATCTTCTGCCACAATCAAAGCAATCGGCTGGCCGTTATATCTAATGATATTATCGCTCAGAGGTTTAAAAACTGTTCCCGGAGGCGCATCCATATCTGCATACTGCAGATCAAACCAGGCGAGGCTCGGACGGTTTTCGTGCGTAAATATCTTAACCACACCTTCTAGTGCCAATACTGCTGAGACATCAATGCTTAAGATTTTTCCTTTCGTGATAGTGCTGTTCACTACATAACCGTAAAGCAGGCCCGAAACATTGTGCTCTGCCGCATACAGGGCACTTCCGGTTACTTTTTCAAAACCTTCCAGCCTGCTGACCGGCTGTCCGACTAAAGGTATATTTTCCATTCTTTTTATTTTTTAATTAAATTGATGGACCGGCGCCCGGAATCTGTGTTTCAGGATTTAAGGCCATTTCACATGCCCTGATGATCGCCCTTTTGGCAAGAGGTATTTTAAAATCGTTATCTCCCCTCCCAGCTGCTCCCGCCAGGATACGATCAGCCGCTAAAGCAAAATTTTCTGACGCTGCCTTTTTTCCTTTCAGCAGGTCTTCAGCTTCAGCTACCCGCCATGGTTTATGGGCAACACCGCCTAAAGCGATCCTGGCTTTAGAGATGGTATTGCCGTGCATTTCAAAAGCTGCTGCAACAGAGACCAGTGCAAAAGCATAGGAATGACGATCCCGCAGTTTTAAATATGCATAGTGTTTGGAATAGTGATTTGGCGGAAGGTCTATAGAGGTTATGATTTCACCCTGCTGCAGGTTATTATCAAGGTGCGGCGTATCGCCGGGAAGTCTGTGGAAATCAGCGAACGCAATACTTCGCTTTCCATCAGGCCCCGTCACATTTACCACTGCTTCAAGTGCTGCCAGGGCCACGCACATATCAGAGGGAAAAACCGCAATACATTGCTCACTTGCTCCTAAAACTGCGTGAATACGGTTACAGCCTTCAATAGCAGGACAGCCAGATCCCGGTATACGTTTGTTGCAGGGGACATCCGGGTCGTAAAAATAATAGCAGCGGGTGCGCTGCAAAAGGTTGCCGCCGTCAGTTGCCATATTCCGTATCTGGGCCGAAGCACCTGCAAGAATCGCCTTGGACAATAAAGGATACCATTTTTCTATCAGCGGATCATAGGCTGTAGCCGCATTTTTCACCAAAGCGCCTAATCGGACACCGTTATTCTCAAGCACCTCAATAGTGTTAAGTGCTGCTATATCATTTATATCAATGAGTTTTTCAGGATGGGTCAGATTGTATTTCCAAAGGTCAATGATATTTGTCCCGCCGGCTAAAAACATTGCTTTTTCATCATCTGCAGCTTTAAGGGCCGCATCGACAGTAAATTCTTTTGTATAGGTAAAACTATTCATAACCGCTCCCTTCTTTGACCTGCATAATAGCATCTATAATTCCATCATTAGCGCCGCAGCGGCAAAGGTTGCCGCTCATAAGCTCTTTTACTTCCCCCCTTGTCCGCGCCTTTCCTTCCTGAAGCATCCCGATTGCACTGCATATCTGTCCCGGAGTACAATACCCGCATTGAAATGCATCGTGCTCAATAAAGGCTTTTTGGAGCGGGTGAAGTTCAAATCCCTCTGCTACGCCTTCAATTGTTATAATAGAACTGCCGTTTTTGGTTACAGCCAGCGTCAGGCAGCTTAATATTCTGCGGCCGTCACACAAAACTGTACATGCGCCGCACTGCCCGTGGTCACATCCTTTTTTTGTGCCCGTCAAACCAACCCGCTCCCGAAGCGCGTCCAGCAGCGAAACCCAGGGCCGCAGCTCCAGTCTATAATCTTTATTATTGATTGTGAGTGAAACGGAAATCGAAGAATTATTTTCCATAATTAGAAAATTTATATTCATATTTATTTTACAAGAGCAGAAATCATACAATAAATATAGTCGTTAAATAAAAGCATTTGTCATTACGCTTTAATATTAAATATTCTTATCGAAATTACTTCGCTTATAATTGCGAGCTAAAAAAAAAAGGCAGCGCTTTGGCTCTGCTATTTTATTATTCCAGTACATTAATCCCTGAATAATCTATGAAAAAAACTGTTTTGCGCTTTAGTAGCCAAAGCTAAAAACAAAATAAGGCCGCCAAATAGTAAATGCGGCAGAAATACATTTGCTGCAAAGCCCAGTATCCAAGGTGAAAGTGCAAGAAATAAACCTGATAGAATCTCAATATAAATATGGGTTTCCACTGGAAGCAGCCTATATATACCAGCTTCATAATCAGTATGCAGGCTTAAAAAGATGGTAAAGATTCCCGATATATAAAAAATGAGATTTTGCACTGTATTGGCTTCCAGACCAAATAAGGATGGAACAAAAAGCAGCGACAGACCTATTGAATAGTCCAGATAACCGTGGATTTTTGTATCTAAAAATTTCATAACTGCAAATAATTTATATAGTAAAATTATAACGCGGACTCTTAGTAAATTTACATTTTTAAGCCACGAGGTTACATAATTACAGGTTCCTTTCTTCACAATGTCATTTAGATGCAAGCATTGCAGTTTTAAGTGCTTCAAACGCATCTTCCAGTGTTATCTTAAGTATATGATCCTGATCTTCAATTTTTAAAATCATATCACCGAGAATCTGCTGTACGCAGCTGCCGTACACCTCCCCTTTAGTAAGTGGGACTTCAAATGTTCCCGTTACAATTTGGTCAACCTCGTACAAAATACCTGATACCAGAGTGGATTCTCTGCCGGTCATTCCAGCAGATTCTGATGCGCCCCAGCCTTCGGGTCTTGATACATCATTGATTTTTTCAAAATTTTCAGACTTGGTTTCAAACCATTTGGGTAAACTGGCAAGCTTTTCCCTGGTCTTCGTATTTACAAGCGCTTTAATGTGTCCTTTCATCGGCATCCATCCCTCTATTGTGACCCTGGCAAGATCAAAAACCAGTTTGATTGTCGTCTGCTCAAAAAAGCCAGGCCCGGAGAACGCATGATAATAACTTGCTATCAGTCCCTCGCTGTATAGAACCATTGCCGAAACGCGGTCACGCTGCAAATCATTTCTTTTATGGGAAACACCATATACTTCAGTATATTTTTGTCCACCGATTGCATTAATGATATCAAAAAAATGTACACCATGCTCTACCATAATTCCCCCAGACATACTTTCATCCCAGAACCAGTGTGTTTCAGGCAAAGATTCATCTTGTGCATAGTTGTTGACCACAGCATGACGGAGCCTGCCCAGCGACCCATTTTGTGTCAAATCCACAACTGCATTTATTATGGGATTGTAGCGGATCATATGATTAACTGTAATCACTCTCTCTGTCTTTCTCTGGACTCTGAAAATGTCTTCCGCCTGCTGTTCTGTTACTGACAGCGGCTTTTCAAGCAGTACATGCTTTCCAGCTTCCATTGCCGCACAAGCCATTTCACTATGAAGATGGGGAGGTGTTACAATACTTACAATGTCAATTTCCGGGTCATTCAAAAGCTCCTTCCAATCGTAATACACCCTGCAGTTCTCTGCTTCCTTTATATGGGAACCGTGGTCTGCAACTGCTGTGACCTGCACATTTTCAAGTTTTGACCACCAGTGGTGCAGAAATTTTCCAAATCCTCCGTATCCAATAATTCCAACTTTGTATTTTTTCATAATCTACATTTTATTTCATACTAATTAATCCGGCAGCTCTTCTATATTTTTTGGTTCCGTTAAAGGCTGAGCATTCATATGATGCCTATACCGGGTTGAAGTTTCATAGGCCAGTTTTCTTATTCGCATTATATTTCCCAAAGGGCGATGTTCCACCAGACAGTGAAATGGGTTAAAACTCAGCACATCGTCTGCATAGACCCGGCGCTCAGGGCTAAAAGTTTCCTGAGGCAGAAAAGTAAGTTTTGCGACAGGCTGGTACGGGCTTTTATCTTCCGGCCACTGCACCGATCCGTCTTCAACAGGCATAATGCTGAGATCTGTACAAAGCTGCGCGCTCATTTCATATTCTGCAATATTTGACTGGAAAAAATCAGCTGTGATTTTAGTTAAAAAGGCATTTTCATCAGCTTCAATTATTTCCTTATCAATTTTCTTTCCCGATAATTTCCTGACATTTTCTGATAACGGTTTTACATTTATTTTGGCAATATAATCCCCATACCTCAGCGCCGCCATACTGAAATAAGTATCACCCAGAAGATGCGGTCCGGGAGCACTTAACTCGTTGGTATCATCTGCAAGACCTGCTGCCGCCAGTACATTATGGACTCCTGCCGCGGCTTTTTGTGCAATTTGCTGGAATAACTCCCCGCTGTCTGCCTGCTTTTCCAGATTCTCCTGAAGCTTTAGATATTCATTTATGGTTCCGGTTGGAATAACAGGATAATTGACCAGCAAAAAATCTTGCGTCACGGCATCTGAAAGTTCCGACAATAGTTTCTCGCCTTCCACCCCTATAATCTTTATAGCCATACCCCGAAATGCAGACATCTTATCGGACATTATTGCGCCTTGTGCCGTAGAAAAACGGACAATAACCGGATAGGTTTTAGGCGCCGCAAATAATCCCTGCGCCAGATGCTCAGGCAGATTCTCGTAAACCTGCAATTGTCCTTTTAAGACGGCATGGCTTTTTGCATGTGCATCCCTGATAGCATGACGGTATTTCTCATACATCAATCGGTTTACTCTTGCCATAGAGTCTACAATTTTCCGGCAGATTTGCTGTTCGTCCGGCTGTTGTATTTCTATCGAGTCACTGTAACGTATATAAGGCGTGGATTGTGTCATAAATGTAATTTTAGTGGACTGATTTATTTTTTCACCGGATTAAACACGGCCTGCTGAAGTGAGAATTTTTTCGACGGTACATTATTTCCCTCTGCAAGTTCGCTGAAATTGGCATTCATGATCCAGGTATCCGGACCAGCCATCGCAGCAGTGGAGGGAAATGCAAATCGATCTTCCACGGAAGTGGATTCCGTCACTTGGGCCGAAGTCCAGTTATCAGAAGTTTTGATCTTAAAAACTTTGTTTACACCTCCATTTTGAACAAGCGTCAGGGTACTTCTGTCATTTAGAAGCATTCCGTCTGCTCCCGGAAAAAACTGGTCAATCTTGACCTTTATTGCGTTATTTGGACTGGCAATAGGTAATTTTATCAGTGCTCCTGTTCCATTATTGACGACAAGGAGAAACCCATCAGGGTGGAAGACAATACCATTGGGCCCCACTCCTGCTGTCTGCAGCAGTTCGCTTTTGCTGAAAACGGCAGCGTTTCCTTTTACATCCACCTTATAAACTGCATCTGCAAAACTATCGGTAATATAAGCATTGCCCTCATTATCAAAAGTAAGGTCATTAGGAAAATGCTCACCGGGAACTAATTGCGATAAATCAATATCATTTATTTTTTTACCACTTTTCAGGTCAATTATAATGAGTCTTGCCATTTTCTTTTTGGTATCAGGGGTACTGAATTTGCTGTAATTGGCATCACCGGCGCATACAAAAAGCCTTATTCCATCTGGATGCACTTTAAGACCATAGGTAGATTTTAATGTTTTATCAGCATATAATTCAGAATATTTTCCTTCTCTGGTAACTTTTCCCACGGTTCCCAATCTTGCCGAGGAAACATAAAATATATTGGCGGCCTTATCAAAAGCGACTCCTTCAGGATAGGATTCCGGCGCTTCAAATTCAATACGTTTGGTTGGTTCCTGTCCCCAGGTCAGTTGGGCTAACAACAGGAATATAATATACTTTTTCATTTTATTTTTGTTTAAGGGCATAAATAATTCCATTTGCATCGTCAGATATATATACTACATCGGTACCAATCGCCAGTCCTGCGGGTCTTCCAAAACGTTGGTTTCCAATCAGGAACCCCGTTAGAAAATCTTCAGAACCAGCAGGATTTCCTTTGCTGTCGAATTTGATACGCTCCACTTTATAACCGCTTGGGTTCTGCCTGTTCCATGAGCCATGCCAGCAGACAAGCGCATCTCCCTTATTTTTTCCACTATCAAAAAAGGCAAACGCTATAGGTGCGCTGTGGGCCGGGAATTCCAATACTGAAGGCTGTGTTTTTGAAGCCCAGCCTTCTTTCGTATTACCTACCGGATCTTCCCTGCTCTGGTCAACTTCACGCTTGGCATAAGCAAACGGAAAACCATAATTGCCTCCCATAACAATATGGTTTAATTCTTCGGGCGGCCATTCATCTCCTTTTGCATCACCGCCATTATCCACGCCCCACATTTCCTTAGTCTGCGGCTGCCAGTCAAAACCAATAGTATTGCGAAGACCTGAGGCATATAGAGTTCTTTTCCATGTAATAGGATCTACCTGCAGCATTGTGGCGGTTTCTTTGTCACTTTCCTTGCAGTCATTTCAAACACTGCCCACTGAAATATATAATTTCCCGTCAGGGCCAAAATCCATAGTCCGGTTAGAGTGCTGCCCGCCACTTGGCAGGTCTTTTATAAGCGTGTCGGCGACTTTCCCCAAAGTCCCGTCTTCATTCATCGCATATCGCAGTACTTTGTTATTGTTGCATAAGTACATGTAATTATCTTTGGAAGTGATGCCGTGCACTCCGGGAAAATCCGCCACACGGGTCATCTCATCAAATTTTCCATCCTTATTGATATCGGTGAGCATCAGCACATCACCTGCATCCCGTCTGGTCACATAAAGCTGGCCTCTTTTGCCGATGTAAAGCATACGCGGCTTTCCGAGTCCTGCTGCAGCAGGAGTTACCTGCCAGTCCTTAGCTGTTTTAAGACTGGATGCCAGCGATGAGTTATATTCCAAATGGGTGGGATAGTTAGTTATGGTTACTTTTTTGGTGTCTTCCTTCGGCGGAATTCCTTTTTGTCCATACGACAGCATGCCAAGAAAACACAAAAGCGGTAAAAGTGTGGATTTAGTTTTCATAGATAATGAATTTATCGTGTAAATAATTAACTCAATTGCTTTTAAATGAACACATTGCCATTATTAAAGTGATCTCAAATATATTAACATCATCTTTTAATATTTTATATGATAAGCCGTAAAAATTATAGGATTAACATTGGACTGTTTTTACATTTTAGATTACTTACTTAAATATTACGACATACCGCTACCACATTCTCAAATATTCATGAAGTGTAATTATATTTTTTTGAATGTGCAAAAATTTATATTTTCTAATGATGGATGATAAAGCATTGCTCCTCTTTATAAACCAATCTTAATTTAATCCTATAACACGAGAGCACCGTCTTTAATTCTTAAAATTATGTAATCAAACATTATTATAATATAAAAAGAATACTTCCTATTTTATCTAAATTAATATTTAAATTTTCTGCAATGGAAGCTAGTGAACAATTTATGGATGAACTCCAGCGTCTTAATGCCTTAAAACGCTATAATATCTTAGAAACACTGCCGGACCATTCGTTCGACGATGCGACAGCTCTTGTATCCTATATTTGCGAAGTACCTATTGCCTATATTTCGTTTGTCGATGAGACAAGGCAGCTTTTCAGATCCGAAATAGGGCTGAACCCAGATATACCTAGAGCTATCACGTTCTCCCGCTATACAATTATGGATTCCAAACTGGTTGAGATTCCCGACACACTGCTCAATGAGCGCTTCAGAAATGATCCTGATGTCACGGGCGGACTTAAAATCAGGTTCTATGCGGGAGTCCCGCTGCGTACCCCTGACGGCTATAACATTGGAGTCCTTTGCGCTGCGGACCATATACCGCGGAATCTCAACGACAGCCAGCGTCTCGCCCTTTTGATTGTTGCCCGCCATGTGATCAATACTCTTGAGCTTAGTACAAAAAACAGCGAACTGGCCAGCCAGAAAAAAATTGCCGAACGCGCCGTAGCGGCCAAAGACAGCTTTTTAGCCAATATGAGCCATGAGATAAGAACCCCTCTAAATGCCATAATAGGTTTTACTGAGCTGCTGGCAGGAACTAGGCTCGACAAGCGGCAGCGCGGCTTTGTTAAGGATGTACAGACTGCCGGGGACAATCTTCTTCTCATTGTAAACGACATATTGGATCTCTCCAAGATAGAATCCGGAGGCCTTGAACTAGAACTGCACCCTTTCGACTTAAAAAAAGCGCTTCGTCATGTCTATGATCTTCTAAAAGTAAAAGTCCAGCAGGCTGTGGAATTCAATCTTTATCTGGATGCTGAACTGCCTGCGATGGTATCCGGTGACCAGGTAAGGCTCAATCAGATCCTGATGAACCTGGCCGGCAATGCGCTTAAATTTACCAGTGAAGGTGAAGTGACAATTGCAGTAAAAAAAATTGAAGAGACCAATGATTCTTATGATATCCGATTCTCGGTTAAAGATACCGGTATCGGCATTTCAGCAGATAATCTTGACACCATTTTTGAACGCTTTACCCAGGCAGAACAAGATACCACGCGAAAATTTGGTGGTACAGGGCTTGGGCTCAGCATTGTGAAGCAGCTTGTCAGACTTCATAGCTCAGATATACGGGTAAAAAGCACCGAAGGCAGGGGATCGGAATTCTTCTTTACCATCACCTTCCAGAAAACATTTCAGCCGAGACAAAACAGGGAACAGCAGCTGGTGAACGATATTGGCAGGCTCAGCATACTGGTATGCGAAGACAATCATTTAAACCAGAAGCTGGCACAAAACGTTATTGAGGGATTTGGATTTGAAATTGACATCGCAGAAAATGGCGACCGGGGCATTGAACTGCTCTCGCAGCATCATTATGATCTAATATTGATGGATCTTCAGATGCCCCTGCGCGACGGCTACCAGACCACTACATACATCCGACAGGAGCTGCAAAGTTCCATTCCAATTATAGCCATGACGGCACATTCCCTGGTCGGGGAACAGGACCGCTGCTATGATGCCGGCATGGACGGCTATGTTCCCAAACCCTTTAAGCAGTATGAACTGCTTGAAGCTATCAAGAGCGTCCTAAAAAAAGGCCCTCGGTCAGCGAAACACCAAAAAGCAGATCTTTCCCGCATAGAAGAGACAGACCAGTTAAAGCCGGGATGGAAAAAAGAAGTGATCAGCCAGTTTCTAGAAAAAGCACCCCACGAGCTGGAAGAATTCAAAAACGCCGTTAAACGCGGGGATTTCCAAACGGTTCTTCAGAGGTCAGAACAGCTGCAGATCTGGATGCATCTTTTTGTTCTTGACGGCCTAAGCAGGCACTTGTCGAATATCGAGCGTGAAGCGCATCAAAAAAAATTCACGACCGAAACTGCAGACAGCATGGATATACTATGCTGCAGTATGGAAGAAGTCTTAAAAAATCTTCAGCAGCAGCAAAACACTGAAATTTAAATGGAATAAAAAAAACTGGAAATAAAAAAAATTGACTGCCAAAATCTCACTACACGATATTTTGGACCTGATACCATTTCTGCCACGAAGAGCTAAGCCAAATTTTGTCGATTTTTTTACACAATCTAAGTTGTGTGGCAGAATCGTTGCATATTGTATTTTTGAAATCCAAAAATCAGAAGAACGAAGGTCTGGCGGAGTTTAGGTTCGAAATTTTTAGACTCTACAAATCTGTTCATGTATTTTTGTTTATCTGCCTTTATTGAGTGTATCTAGTGACCGAAGCATATGACTTCATATCTAGTAAAGATATTAATCCATTCTACTTTACAGCATTGAAAAAGAAATGGACCAATTGACCAAAAATATTGGACAGATCTTAGCGTTCAGGGTTAACAAGGTTCTTGCTCCTCCTGTTGTACCCCATGCAAAATGACAGAAATGATCAAAGACTGGGAACTGGCTGGGATTTATTGGTATATCCAAATTAGTCCTTTGACTTTTTAGAGAAAACGTAGCAAATGTTTTTTAATAATTATAAAACATTCCCTACTAGGTCTGAAAGATTTATTTCGAATGTTTTGAACCTTATTTCTTTGCTTTTAACGTCATTCTTTTTTTGCGTTATTTCAGGTGAAAATGTTTCCAAAGTACTGAATCCAATTCCAAATCCTAGATAAGGCTGTATGGCAATCTACTTCATACTTCAACAGTTTCTATTTGCTGCTTTCTCCTATGATTAAAACTTTAAATAATAATGAATAAATACAATAGGAAAGATACCACCCAGTTTAAATTTATTTTTGATGTTCTTATCTGGAATTTCCGCGCACTTAATGTCTATAAGTATCAATCCCAACTTCTTTTATGACCGGGACTAAACTTAATCTTAATACATCATTGTAAAACATATGAATTTTATAAAAGTTTAATAAAATTATATAAAAAAAAACTTTCTCTTTTTCCAATATTGCGTTATCATAATTTAAAGCAGTTCTAATCATGAAAATTTATGCAAAAACAATTCTTACTGCAATGTTAATCTCCGTTTTAAATTACAGCTGCGATGCACTATGCGGCGATGAGGAGGATAGAAGTTATTCTAAAAAAACAGCGAGAGCTGATACGCTTTCTCTCAAAGACAGCAAAATGTCACAATAATTTATATTGAAGAATCCTGCCACAGTTAAAACTTTTCTGTACAGGCGAATTATGTATTCTGCAACAAATAGTAAAACAAATCCGATGACCGTATAAAACAGCTCTTATCTCGGTAAGCACAGCAGGTGCAGCAAATAGTGACTACTTTTTTATTTATTTTCTAGGATGGAGTTGATACATTTTTTGCGACTGAACGCTAAGGCAGTCTTATACTGAAGCAGTAAGATATATAGCCTAAAAAATTCTGACTGGCAAGCTAATTTTATTCCTGCTAATTTTAAACAGCATGGAAAATACGAGAAGAACCTTTACTTTACTTTAAGATCATGGCCGCTTCCATGAGCATCCACTGCGGAAGAGTCTGCGACGTGATAAGAGAACTCAACATCAGTACAAGTAACCATCAGCACTGTTACTACCTTCATCTCATTGCTTAGAGGTAGCGCTTTAAATATAGCATGTTTACTCGATTCAGCTAAAGATGGTCAATCTAAATTTAAAGATCTGATAGACAACAAAATTATAGCTCAAAAGAAAATGGAGTTGATACCATTTTTGCAACTAAAAGTTTAGGCAGTATTTATCTGAAGTGCTAAAAATAAGGATGGAAACCCTAAATTGGAGTTGATACCTTTTGTGCAGAACAGGAACTTATAATACTGTATTAAAAATAATTTGAAGGCTCAAGTTCGAAACATTACTAATATCAATTCTGTAAAATTTTGAAGTTCAACTCTATGTAGAAGACAGATTTCCATACAAATCTAAAGATCCTGCTTTGATTACTATTTAGTATTGTTTTAACAAAGCACATTCCCTCTGTTCAACAGAAGCTAAAAATTGATTTATCTTTTATTTTTACAAAAATTTATGCGGCGAGAGAAAAACTTCTTATTTGAATCTGGATCAACATTTCAGTTGAGGCAATCCCCAATAAGTAAATCAATTAATCCACTACTGTAAGCCCGCTGAGTAGTATTCCGAGTTTCTCTGGCGCAAGAATCTCTAGTAATAAATTGCAGTTTGACACTGTTTTATAATAGTTAAATTCACATATCCTTTGAGATCTGCAAATCATGCTACTCTCTGCCGGGAAATACCTACCCGTTTAATATTCTACAATTTTATTCTGTTGTCTGCTATAAACTTATTTTCAATATACTCCTTTTAACAATTTTAAGAAGCTTTTTTTAAAATTTATTATTGTAAGAAAAGATTTAGTTAAACATTAAACAATGCAGCTACGCGTAAGAATTATTTTAGTAAGTTTGGTTATAATGCGTTATACGCAATACAGGACATATAAAGAATAATGGTCTCAAAGAGATGTACATTTTCAATTTATATCCTGTTTTTTTTTGATTTAGCCCCCCAATCAATTATGAAACTTAGAAACTACAAAATTTACTCCGTCCTATTTTTTTCGCTATGTTCTAACGGCTTTTCCCAAAACGGCGGCCCACCTCCTCCAGGTCTTCCCGATGAAGAACCTGTATTACCAATCAATCAGGGAGCCAATATTTTGTTGTTTGCCGGTGTTGTGCTAGGCGCATATGTAATAAGCAGCAGAAATAAATTATAATTCAAAATCACTAAGATCTACAGACTTTTGGAGTTCCAAAGATCATATCACGTTATTGCATTATTAATAAAATTATGAAAAAAACTTTATTACTGTTATTAGTTTTTACAACAGCAAAATCAATTGGTCAGATTTACTTTAGTTCCAATACTGGTATGTATGTGAAAAATGAAATCCTATATGTAGGACAGGATATAAATCTGTCGGCGAATTCAAATTTGTACTTGCGGAATCAAGCACAGCTTCTTCAAGGTTCAAGTGGGAGCTTCGCCAATTCTGGTCTCGGGACTTTGTCTGTTTTTCAGGAAGGGACAGGTGACAATTTTGACTACAACTACTGGTGCTCTCCAGTCGGAAATCGCTCGGGAGCCGCTGGCAATTCAAATTTTGGCATAACTATGCTCAGCCGCCCTACTGGTCCAACGCTCTCTATCGCTGCCGTTATACTGCCGGCAGGAAATTATAATGGTACTTCTAATCCTTTGTCAATTGCTTCGTCATGGATCTACAAACTGGTCAATGCTAACAATTATTCACAATGGGTATTTGTGGGAGGTGCCTCCGATCTTCTACCAGGTCAAGGTTTTACTATGAAAGGAACCAGCGGCACAGATCCTGTAGATCCTGCACAAATGGGAACAGCAAACAATCCAGGAAGTGCGCAACGCTATGATTTTAGAGGAAGACCAAATAATGGAAATATTACAGTTACACTGGGAGCTGGCGCTGCAACTTTAACGGGAAATCCTTATCCGTCAGCACTTCATCTAAATGCTTTTTTATTAGATGGTACCAATGCCACAATTACTGGAGGTATTGCCTATTTCTGGGAACAGGATAAATCCGTAAATTCTCATTATCTAAGTGATTATCGCGGCGGTTATGGAGCATATGCACCAGTAAACCTCACTTCAAACGGCATCTATACACCTCCTGCTTTTAATTCCTACAACCAAGATGGGTCTTTAAATACTGGTGCACCCGCGTCAGG
Source organism: Flavobacterium sp. SORGH_AS_0622 (assembly GCF_030818825.1). Taxonomy (NCBI): domain Bacteria; kingdom Pseudomonadati; phylum Bacteroidota; class Flavobacteriia; order Flavobacteriales; family Flavobacteriaceae; genus Flavobacterium; species Flavobacterium sp. SORGH_AS_0622. The sequence continues at coordinate 2,224,880 of NZ_JAUTAX010000001.1, read as the reverse complement.
AACAGGAACTCCAATTATTCGAAGGTATGCGCCTGTCGGACAAGGATTTTTACTTAATGGTACTGCAAATGGAACCGCCACTTTTAAAAATTCTCATCGTATTTTCATGAAAGAAGCCGCTGGTGGATCACAATTTGAAAAACACGCTGCGCAACTGGAAGAAACTCAGGAAGAACTTCCTTCTGCAATTTCTCACTTTAAACTAAATGCCATAATTAATGATCAATTTACACGTCAGCTTGCACTTGCTTTTACGCAGGAAGCAACTGACCAGGTCGATATTGGAATCGATGCCATAAATATGACCGCAAATCTTCCGAATGATGTAGCCTTCTGGCTTCAGGACGCCGGCTACATAATCCAAGGTATCAATTTTGATACGTCAAAAAGAATTTCGTTAATTGTTAAGGCAGCTGTCAATTCTACCTTTAAATTTTACATTCCCGAAATTGTCAATTTTGACGCTGCACAACCTGTTTACCTTTATGATGCGGCAGATGATTCTTATCATGATCTTAAAACTGCACCATATCTCGCCTCGGTAACAGCTGGAACTTACACAGAGCGTTTTAAAATCACTTTTACTGCTCAGACTCTAGGCGTTGATCCAGCGGAAGACATGAAAAACTTTTTTATTTTTCAGGATAATGCAAAAGGTATTTTAAGAGCGTCAAATCCAAATCATTTACCACTGCAGTCTTATACCCTTTATGATATAGCAGGCAAAACAGTGAGCTTTCAAAAAAATTTGACAACTCAACAAGACTACCATTTTTCAACCAGCGGCTTGAGTGATGGTGTTTACATCGTGGTGTTTTTAACTAAAGATGGTCAAAAAATAACCCAAAAAATCGTTATCTCCACCTCTAGAAAATAATTTTTTAACTACAAACTATAAACCTTTCCTACTTAACTTAATATACCACATTATGGCAAGAAAATCTACACTTCAATCTTATAAAAATATGTTGCTGCTTTGCTGCATTCTAATTGCATCTGTGGCAACAGCACAAATAGGGATTGGAACTACTTCACCCGATCCCAGTTCGATATTGGACATTACATCTACCACTCAGGGACTTCTAGCTCCGAGAATGACTACCACGCAGCGAAATGCAATTGCGGCGCCTACTGATGGTTTATTGGTATACGACACAACTTTAAAACTTTTTTATTATTATTCAACCGGCACTGCCACATGGAATCCGCTTAACAGTACTTCAAGCGGCAGATTGAATTTTAAACGCATAAAATCCACAGATGTTCTGGCAACAGTTTTGGCCTCTGAAAAGGCTGCTGGAGGCGGTTCGAAATACCTAATGAATACCAATACTTTATATGAAATAAACGGGCAAGTAAATTTTGATCTTCCAATTGACATTAATAACGCTTACATTACGGGTCAAGATGCCAATGAGGATATTATTTCCTCAACAGCACCAGTTATTTTTCAAGGGGCTACTGGCGGCAGCATACGCTTTCTTACCTTAAAAGGAATAAAAGCATTCGAAATAAACGGACCTGGAATAGCCACTTCATCCTCATTCTTAATTCAAAATGTAATTGTAGACGGAATGACAGGAAGTGTCGGAAATATAGGCGGACTGGGCTTGGTTTTTGGTAACATTGTACAGTTTATAAATAATGCCAACGGTATTAGATATTACAATATCGGCAACTTACTGCTTAACAGCCAGGCATGGCTAAGTTCCAATAATGGTGTTTTTGAAACTTTTACTGACAGCTTCGGGCTCATCCAAAAAAACAGCGGTTTCAGCACCACTTCTACAGGAGATACAGCACTAGACGTCAGCAGTTCAACTCTCGCAGTTGGAACGGGTATTTTACTGGGTACCGTTTTTTCCGGTACAGCTGGTACATATGTACTGGGTTATGCACCAGCGGCAACTTATCCGGGTTATAATTTCAGCACTGCATGGACTGTAGATTCACCAGGAATTCCAAGAGAAGGTGACAGTGATGCTACTGGAGATATCAATCTTGTCGCCGCCATAGGGACAGGAGCCACTACAACATTTACCACCAACGGAGCAAAAGTAAAAATCGCCGGTACTACGACTTCTAATAATCTGTTTCGTTTTACAAAGGATGGGAATAACAGAATCGTTTACAAAGGCAATAAACCCAGATACTTCCAAGTCGCTGCATCTGTTTCCTACCAAGGAACTGCTTCAGATATGACCTTGGTCCTTTATCTGGCTAAAAATGGTACAGTGCTAACTGACACTAAGGTTTACGGGAGGCCTGCATCTGGATTTTTCACCTCGGCTTCGGGTATTCTTGCCCTGCCAATCATGGGCACCATTCAGTTGAAAAAAGACGATTATATTGAAATTTTTGGAGAGCGTTATGACGGAACCGGTAATATTTCGGTTGTCTCTTTAAACTTAACAGCCAGATAAAAATTGCAGGCAAATCCATAGATTACAATTTCTAGAAGTGATACCTTTCTTGCCACAAAAAGTTAAGGCAGTTTTTAAAGATATCTCAGAAGTCCAAGTTTTTGTGGCAGAATCATGACACATGGAGTTTTGAAAAGTAGAATTTCAATATTTTTCACGGAAACAACAATTAATAAAAGGGCGGACAAATGTCCGCCCTTTTTTAAGCATTATAAACATGTAGTTTCGGCCAAATATCTCAAATTACAGCGGGATAACTGCTACTCAAAAAGCTGATTTCGTTTTCTTACAATTTTAGCGGCTATCTGCATTGTAGTTTTGTCTCATCAAATCATTTAAAAAAAGACTATGAGACATTTAATTATGCATATGAAAAACAAAATCTGGAAAAAAGTATTGAAAGCCGTTCTGTCCGCTGCAGCTGTATTAGCAGTCTGTGTAGTGATTCTTGAATATAAGAGTGATTATAAAGCTTCGGCAGAAATTAGAAATGACGCCCCTGTCAAAACAAAAAAAACAATTGTAATTAATGCTGCAATTGAAAAAGTATGGAGGATTTTTTGCGATGTGGATAAGTGGAGTTCATGGCAGAATGAGATTTCAAGCAGTAAAATTAATGGTTCGTTTAAAGAAGGTGTGTCCTTTGACTGGCAATCGAACGGTTTAACTATTCATTCAACATTAAACACCGTTAATTCACACAAAAAAATAGTTTGGTCGGGACCAGCATTTGGATCTTTTGCCATTCATTCCTGGAAATTCAAAAATCAAAATGGAAGAACACTTGTGGAAGTTAATGAAAGTATGGAAGGCTGGTTAGTTGCTTTATTTGAAAGCAAATTTCAATCGGGACTTGATACTTCAATAACACACTGGCTAAATGATTTAAAAACTGAATCAGAAAACATCAAAATTAGGTAAGAATCAGCTGTCTACAAATAATTATAATATCTTAAATATATCTGCTCTGATTTTGTCACAAAGCTAAAGTTTTATAAACTAAATGACATGCTGCTAGTTTTGTGGCAGAATCTTGGCACATTACTTTTTGAGAAAGTGAAAAACTAAGTAAAATCTAGCTTTCCCGAGTTTAGGTTCGATTATATATTAATCCTTTCCCTAAAGTATTAAGATAATCTCCCCATTCCAATCAACAACTTATATTTTATAAAATTGCTCCAGCTTTAAGTTTAAGGTGTAAAGTGAAGCAAAACAGAAGGATTGCTGAAACTAATAATTTCTCACTAATCTGTAAAAAATTCCACACCATTTTTTCCAACATATACAGTCTGCTCTAATTTATTAGTCACTTCAAAGATCTGGAAATCATTAACTGATTCATATTCATATGGCTTGATTGATGAATAACTTTTCCCACTGATTAAATTGTAAGTCTCCATATTGAATACCTGAGATCTATTCTCCTTCTCAACCACAAGATAAGAGTAATACATTTTATTAATTTTGTCGAATTCAAAAGGAAGAAGTACGTTGAGATCTATGCTGCTGTCATTCTTCTTTCCAATAATTCCCCATCGATTGTTTTTCTTAACTACAAAAATACGCTGATAAGCTGCCCAGTGCCTTGAGTCTTTACTCAGATCAAAATTGATCTCATCAAAGTCAACTGGCAGAAGAACAATATTTTTACTGCCGGCTATCCCCCACTTTCTGCCAATCCTTACACCAAAAACATCGTTGCCCGGAGCATAGTTATTGTCATATTTTTCAGTAATGATGTCATCATAAATTGCAGGAACTAATGTATCAAAGGCGACCTGCATCCGCGAAGTATTTTTCAGAATAACCCCCATTTTACCTTTGCTTTTAATAATTTTTGGGCTTTCCATTTCTCCCATGATAACCCCTGAATACTGAATTTTCTCAATGTTATTAACTTCTTGTTCTGTAAGCTTTTTTCCATTTGCACTAAAATATACCGTGCTGCCATTGTAATCGCAGTGAAATGTTTTATTTGAAGGATCAAATTGAATCCTGGAATAGGTCAGGGGAATTAATACCTTAGGTTTTCCATCCATAAGACGCATCACACCGATTTTTTTGTTTTTGGTGACAATAAATCTATTATTAGGAATGTCCTGGAAATCAAAATCTTTATTTAAATGTATATCAGGATTGTTTTTAATCCCTACTGAGTGCTGGCCATGATAAACTTCATAAATTCGGGTGCATTGGTCATATTGAAATGGAATTACTGTCACTCCTTCCCTGTTAATATATCCTATCTTTTCTGTTTTTTTTGCTTTTGCAAGGTTATCATCAGAGTAAAAGTCCACAGCATCATATATACATGGTATGATTATTTTACCATCAATATCTGCAAATCCCCATTTACCTTTCTCACAGTACGGAATATATTGACTAAAAACAGGCTGACATAGTATAATAAAGATAAGAAGTGATACTAAATGAATCTTTGATTTCTGCATACATTTCTAAATTTTGTATTAATTAATATTTTACCTAATTCACCAAATATTGTTCTACAGCTATTAAAATTATATTTGGGATAAATCTCCTAATATGGTCCCAGCTAAGTGATGTTAAAATCTTTCTTGGATGGTTGTTGTTAATTCGAACTTTACACAGAGAAACCGGAAACTTTTCTGAATAATTATACCACAAAGCCTGCATTAACAGAAATCAGCGAAACCTTACACAGCGGACTATTTCGTAAAAATAAATAAAATAAAATAAATAAATAAAATAAATAAATAAATAAATAAATAAATAAATAATAACTGCAATATTCTCACTGTCTATAATACTGTTTCCAAAATGACAAAAAAGATAAGCCTGTTTGGATATTATAATTCAACATTTAAGGGCACATTTGATTTGGAGCCGATACTTTTTTTACTGCAAAAAGCTAAGCGGATTTTTCTAAAGAACGTGGAAAAGCTACAGATAAAAAACATGTATGAGAGCGCTCTAACACGTCAGTGAAAAGAAAAAAAAACAGCCGCAACAGTAAAACTGTAATGTGCTAAATCAACCCTATTGAAGTCATACCGGGTAAAATCCTGTTCCAAAAAACCCGGCAGCAGAAAACTGATTTCATGCTATCTTTTTTCATAAATAACCCGCAATTTAGGGAAAAAAAAAAGAGCCGATGACTTATGATAAGTACAATCGGCTCTTCATGAAACAGATATTAAAGATACAAAATAAAAAAACATCTTTTGCACGTGATCCCGAAAATATTCCCATAACAGCCAGAATTCATCAATTTAAATTAAAAACCTAGATTAAAACTTTTCTATTATATCAGAATCCTACTGCTGGAAACTGGAATTCCTATTTGGACAGCTTTAAAACACAGCCTGCCTATAATCTATTTATGAAAAAATGCAGAAAATAAAAATTCATTTTATAATGGTGTACATTTCAATTTTTTACTCATTAACTCCTTCACAAAAATTACTTTCTTTCCCACTTCCCCTCACCAGCGAAGGAATCTTTAAAACATTTTGTCAAAAAATAGTATGTTCACTTAAAACTAAGTGGCTATTCAGCCGCTGGTAAGTGTAAATCTAACAGCAGAAGCCCATACAATCTTACAGTCTATTGGTATCCTACACAGCTAAACAAACAAAAAATATCATAAGTAATTGTATTTCAATTATTTATATTAAATTTACAATCTTTAATCCGCCTTTTTGTATTGAACAAACCATTAATCTGAGTTTGTATCATATTTATATTGAGAGTTTATCTATTCAATCATAATCGATTTACTGTTTAGTTCTATTATTTTTAGAAGTTAAGGCAGACCTTTTTCTTCTGTGGCCGTGTACCTCTAACGGTCTTATGACTGGCTCATAATTTCCGCAGCTGCGTTAATTATTTCTAAAAGTTGTTCAATAAGATTAATAACCAATACAAATTTTACTATGAAAGCAATTAAAAGTACTCTTTACAAAAATGTTATGTTTCTCTTTGTGCCTGTTTTTCTCCTAATTTCTAATAAGACAGCCGCACAGGCCGATCCAAGAGAAGTTAGAAAAGAGAATTTTAAAGGAGTTATAAAACTCGATGTCCGAGATTCAAAAGCAGACTGGACTCCATATGTTCTAAAAAAAGCACCTGAGGGAGCTCCAAACATCCTTTTTATTTTATTTGACGATACTGGGATAGCAACATGGTCTCCTTTTGGAGGAGCCGTAAATATGCCTACACTCCAGAAATTAGCTGACAATGGTCTTATGTATTCACAATGGCACACAACAGCACTTTGTTCCCCCACACGAGCTACGCTTCTAACAGGCCGCAACCATCATCTTACTGGAAATGCCGCAATTACAGAAGGTGCCAACGGATTTCCAGGAGCCAACAGCCGTATACCTGCGCAGTGTGCTACGATAGGGCAGATTTTACAGGAAAATGGATGGAGTACTTTTTGGATCGGAAAAAACCACAATGTTCCTGAGCAGGATGTTTCTTCAGGGGCCAGCCGTGTGCAATGGCCGCTGCAAATGGGCTTTGACCGTTATTATGGATTTTTGGGAGGAGAAACCAATCAATGGTATCCTGATTTAACCGAAGACAACCATTTTATTGATGCCCCGTATTCTCCTGAAGAAGGCTATCATCTTTCGAAAGATTTAGCAGACAAGTCCATTGAATTCATTCGCGATCAGAAAGCATCTAATCCGTCTAAACCTTGGTTTCTGTGGTACTGTCCAGGCGCTAACCATGCCCCTCATCAAGCTCCTAAAGAATACATTGCAAAATACAAAGGAAAATTTGATGACGGATACGATGCTTACCGTAAGTGGGTACTGCCTAGAATGGTATCAAAAGGCATCATCCCGGAAAATACAAAATTAACTGATTTTAATCCCCTTCCCCCTAATATAGCCAACCCTGCTGATTATGTTCGTCCTTGGAATGAGCTCAAACCTCAAGAAAAACAGCTTTTTTCAAAACTGGCAGAAGTTTATGCTGGTTTCTCTGAATATACAGATGCGCAGGTCGGCCGTGTGGTAGATTATTTGGAAAAAAGTGGACAATTGGAAAATACCGTAATTATATATGCAGCTGACAATGGAGCATCAGGAGAGGGCTCTCCAAATGGATCCGTAAATGAAAACAAATTTTTTAACGGCTATCCTGATAATTTGGAAGAAAACCTCAAGTATATTGACAAGCTTGGAAGCCCCGATACCTATGAGCACTTCCCTACAGGCTGGGCAGCTGCTTTTTCAACACCCTATAAAATGTTTAAAAGATACAGCGAATATGCTGGAGGAACCTGTGATCCACTGGTTATTTCTTGGCCTAAAGGCATTAAAACCAAAGGGCAGGTTCGCAGCCAATACCATCATTCTACAGATATAGTACCGACAATCTTGGACATCTGCGGTGTTGAAATGCCAAAAACTTTCCGCGGCGTTGGACAGTATCCTCTTTCAGGAGTTTCAATGCGTTATTCATTTGAAGCAAAACCTGATGATCCTACCCGGAAACACATCCAATACTATTCTATGCTGGCTACACGCGCTATTTGGAAAGATGGATGGAAAGCTGTAGCACTGCATGCGCCGTTAACTGATAAGGGACACTTTGATAAGGATGTCTGGGAGTTGTACAATACAGATAAAGACCGTTCTGAATCAGAAAATTTAGCTGATAAAAATCCTGATAAGCTAAAAGAACTAATAGCCGATTGGTTTGAGCAGGCGGATAAAAATCTTGTTCTGCCCCTAGACGACCGTACCGCAGTACAGCAGCTTGGTATAGAGCGGCCTTCTGAAGAAGCACCTAGAGAAAGATATTTATATTATCCCGGCACTTCTGCAGTTCCTGAAGGCGTAGCGGTGAATATTCGCGGAAGGTCTTATAAAATAATATCGGATATTGAGATCAAAGATCCAAATGCAGCAGGAGTAATTTTTGCACACGGTTCAAGGTTTGGAGGACACAGCCTTTTTATCAAAAACAAAAAATTATACTATGTCTACAACTTCCTTGGCATAACGGAACAACAGTTAGTTTCTTCAGAAGAGCTGAAACCTGGTAAATATACAGTGGGAATGGAATTTACAAGAGAAAAAACCGGAGAATACGGGGCGCAAATGGGATCTGCAAAATTATATATAAACGATAAAGTAACAGCGCAGAGTGCCATGAAGACACAGCCTGGTAAATTTACGCTCTCCGGAGACGGTTTGTGTGTAGGATATGACAGCGGAGATGCGGTAAGTCATCTTTACAAAACTCCTGGAACATTCAAAGGAGGTACAATCCTAGGTGTTGGGGTATCAGTTGAAAAAATTCAATATACCGATCTTGAAAAAGAAGCACAGCGCGCCTTTAGAAAAGACTAATTCCAACCTTAAAAACAAGCCTGATTATGAACCATAAAAGCAAAAAGCGCTATAGCGCTTTTTGCTTTTATTTATTAAAAATCCACCTTAAAAAAAAAGCATAGCAATATAGAATAAAATATCAAGGTTTCATCTTCCGCATGGAATGTTACATTCTCTTTTTAATTTAGAAAAGAAAGTTCTTAAATGATATATCTATATACCAATTTAAACTATGGCATTAAAATACAGAAAGTTTGATTGGAGGTGTTACCTTTTTTACCACAAATCCCATCTTTGCGGTATAAGTCTATAATGCAATTCCATATATTGCTTCCAAACCTGCCCAGTTTATTGGAGTACCTATGGTTATAATATAGTGTATATTTTTGACAATCAGTAATATTTTTTTTATAAATTTGTATTAGCAAAAACATAATCACCTGACCAACAACAACTTAATCTTTGCAGTAGTTAACTTATAAATATTATACTTTGGTTTTCATTTAAAACAGAAAATATTTAATTCACTATATAACATTTCATAATCCATTTTTTCCAGCTGTTAAACTAATTATCTGCCTTTATCCAAGGATTTTATTAATTTAAAAATGCTAAAAATGAAAGCAAAACTTCTCACTACAGTTTTTTTATCTGCTGTTTTATATTCCGCCAGTTCCCAAAACAGCATCGCAGCCGCAGAGGCTGCTACTTTAACCACTCTAGATAATGCAGCAATCAAACGAGACCTTACAAAAGCGGAATTGTCTGCTCTCACCGCAGAAAGTCCAGGCATTGAAACTCTAAACGCTTCCAGCCTAATCCAGAATGCAGTTGATGACGATCTTATAATACATAAGGCAGTTTCCCCTAACGGTGATAATAAAAATGATTACTTTAAAATTGACGGCATCACTAATTTCCCAAACAATAGTGTAACGATTTATAACCGTTGGGGCATAAAAGTTTTCGAGACTAAAAGTTATGACTCTAACGGTAATAATTTTAGCGGATACTCGCAGGGGCGGGTAACTACAGCCGGCAGTAATAAGCTTCCAGACGGAACATACTTTTACATAATCGAATATGAATCTGGTGGAAATCAAAATAAAACCGCAGGATACTTATATTTAAGCGGCAGTTAATTAAGATGCTATAAATAGTGCAGCTGATACCGTTTTTATCACAAAAATGCTGTTATCAGGCAAGCTTTTAAAAAAGTGGTAATTATAATTCTCTAACCGAAATAATTCATGAATTGAACTACGATTGGTTAATTTTTTTTTTTAAGAAAACCAGCTTATGATTTTGTAAAAAAAAGTAATTAAAATGTGTGTAGTTTTTAGGTACAAACCTAATATGATTTCAAGTGGATCTGTCTTCTAATTTGCCACACTTGGAATTTTTTTCAAACAAAGAGTTAATGCGAATTTTACAAACATTTTCCACGTTTCTTAACTTAGTGGAAAAATCTGTGCACAAGATAGTTTCGAAAACAAGAATTCCAGTAAAATGAAGGTCTGTCAAATTAGATGCGAAACTGTATTAGACTAATCTTAAAATGAAATATCGATCTTTTCTGCTGTTTTAAAACAGTATTTGAAAATTTTATTTTTACAAGCTAAGGGAGTGAAATTTTCGAATATTTTATTAACTTATTTAGTAGAATTCACTTTCCCAGAAAACAACAAAAGCATTTTCTGTAGATATACTACATTTTCAATTTACTTTTTATACTTAATATTTAAATTCTATCTGTCTATTTCTAGTGTTCACAATTAGACAAAACCTCTTAAAAAAATAACCGTATAGACATTTTTATTTAAACAAATTCAAAATTCGCCTTTAATAATGTGTTTTTTTTAGATAAATACAAATATAATAAACTAACTTTCAGTGATTTAAAAAAAGTAATTCGAGAATTAATGGATGAAAAGAGAAAAAAATTTGACAGAGATTTTAAAATAAATGCGGTTAAAACCAGTTACCATAAAAGAACTCTTAAAGAATATGCTGATGAACTTGGTATACTTCCGTACCTATTGACCATGTGGCGTCAGGTATACGAGAAATATGGTGAGGGAAGTTTCTTAGGGTCAGGCTATGAGCGAGTCCATCCGCAGAAGAGAACATCCTTTGAGCTTGAAAAAAAATGCAAAGAATCTGAAATAAGATATGAAATTCTAAAAAAAGGATCTCCTTATCTCCATCAAGGTAAATTGGTTATTTACGGTTTTCTTCTTGAGAACGAGCAAACCTATTCAATCACTAAAATGTGCAGCGTTTTAGAAATCGGAATAGGCCGTTACATTCACTGGAAAAAGAGAGGGATTTCGGACCATGAAAAAAAAATATTCTGGTTAAAAAAAGAAATTACTTTCATGTTCTTCCATTTTAAAAAACGCTGCGGCAGTGGAAAAATTACTGCACAACTCAATGCAAATGGCTACAAAATAACGGCGCGTCATGTCTCACTCTACATGAAAAAATTAGGACTACGAAAAATTAAAAAGAGAAAATTTAAAGTTACAACAGATTCGAAACATAATCATTATACTTCCCCAAATATTCTTAACCGAAATTTTCATGTTACTGCACCATCTAAAGTTTGGGCTTCAGACATAACATACATACAAACCCTTAGAGGCTTTATATACCTTACCATTATAATGGACTTATATGACCGTAAAATAATCGGCTGGAATTTAAGCAACACTCTTTTTACCAATACAACTACTTTACCAGCCCTAAAAATGGCTGCAGCTAAGAGAGGAATCTATAAAGGATTAATATTTCATTCTGACAGAGGAGTTCAATATGCTAACAAAGCATTTACAGACCAACTTGATTCCTATGGATGTATCAAAAGCATGAACCGCAGGGGAGATCACTTTGACAATGCTGTTTGCGAAAGTTTTTTCAGCTCATTTAAAAAAGAGTTGATTTATCGCAAAAAGACGCTGCTTTATCAAAAACAGATGGAAGAGGAAATAGTGGACTACATAGAAAACTGGTACAATAAGTCTAGAATTCACTCAACATTAAATTACCAGAGTATTGAGCAGTTTAATTCAGGGAGCCCTATTAACAAAATATGAAAACTATGAAAAGAACCCTTAAAGTTTATGACCGTGTTTTTAAAGAAAACATCGTATTGTTGAGTTATCAAAGATGCAGTTTAGCAGCAATGGAACGAGAACTCGGGTTATATGATGGCGCACTGTGCAGATGGAGAAATGCATATGCGCTGTACGGAAAAGAAAGTTTTCGAAAGAACGTGTCCTCGAAAATTATGCACGATGATCGTAAAGCTTTACTACATGAAAATAAGCTAAAACAAACTGAATTACAAACTGAAATTTTAAGGGCTGCAGGTACAGCAATTAGTCAGGGAAAAGCTGGTATTTTTCGATTTATGGCAGCAAATGAGGGTAAATATTCCATAAGACTTATGAGCAGAGTACTCGATATTAACAGATGTACCTACAGAAAGTCAAAAAGCAGTTATATTTCCGAGCAGCAAAAAATAAAAACTGCAATGCAGAAAAAGATAACCATAATTTTTTATGCTTCACAAGAACGTTACGGTAAACATAGAATTGCAGCAGCACTTCTTCATGCAGGAAATCAGATATCAGTCTCCACAGTCGGGCGATACATGAGAGAACTTGGCTTGTATAGTGAATTTAAAAAGAAAAGACTGCATAGGGTTTCACTATGAGCAGCATAACCATACACTTATAATATCCTTTCATTTTAAATTTAGAGCAGAACCCGAAAACCGGTTTGTAACACAGAGCGTTTGATTAAATTATTTGAACAAGAAAGCTATCGCAAAAACATAATCTTATGGAAAAAAAACGCAGATATTTTGATCCAGATTTTAAAAAAAAGGCCGTTTTATTAAGTTATAAGCAGACCAATCTATCCCAGCTTGCAAGATTACTTAATATTACAGCCTGTTTATTATATAGATGGCGAATCGAATTTGAAAGACTAAATGAAATACCTTTTGAAGAGGACGGCAAAATAAAATATGCACTGGCAACTCCTAAAATGCCTACTAAGAAAATAAGACCGGAGGTATTAAAACGCAGATTCTATGAAGCAGTTTACAAAGAAAAAATAGTTGTTTTAAGTTATCAAAGAAGTAATGTTTCTGAAGTAGAAAGAGAATATGATTTAGCACCTGGACTTTTAGCCCAATGGCGGGTTATTTACGATAAATATGGCCCTGGATGTTTCTGCGGAAGCGGAATACCTAGAAAAAACGCGGATGAAGCAAAAATATTTCAGCTAGAAAATAAATGTTTTGAGGCAGAACTGAATCTAGAAATCTTAAAAAACAGCCTGCCTTATCTTGTAAAAGGGAAAAATGCTGTTTTCGAATTTGTAAAAAATAATGAACAAAAATATACCATCATCAAATTATGCAGGGTGTTAGGAATAAGTGAATCCAGCTACCGTCTCTGGAAAAAAAAGCCGCTTTCAGAGACCAAGCTGCGCATAATTTTATTAAAACAAAAAATATCTGCCGCTTTTCTCGATTCTGGCAGACGTTACGGCTGTGTCAGGATTGCCATAGAACTTACAAAAAGCGGCACAAAAATATCTCGTACCCAAGTTGGACTATACATGACACAGATGGGTCTGCGTCCAAAAGCAAAGCGAAAATTTAAAATAACTACAGATTCAAAGCACAATTTTTATACCTCACATAATGTTCTAAATCAAAGATTTAAAGTAAACGCACCTTCCATGGTTTGGGTTTCAGACATTACGTACATACAAACTGCAAAAGGGTTTCTATATCTTACTATTATTATGGATTTATATGATAGAAAAATAATTGGCTGGAGTCTCAATAGTACCATGACTGCCCACAGAACTACACTTGCAGCCTGGGAAATGGCAGTAGCAACAAGAGATATTAAAGCGGGTCTGCTGTTTCATTCTGACAGGGGCGTACAGTATGCGTGCAGAGCATTTACCGAAAAATTGGACTCTTATAAATGCATCATCAGGAGTATGAGCCGTAAAGAAAATTTTGTTGACAATGCTCCTGCAGAAAGTTTTTTCAATACCTTGAAAAGAGAACTGGTTTATCAAAATAAACTCCTGTCAAGAAAACGTACAAAAGAGGCTGTAATAGATTATATTGAAAACTGGTACAACAAAAAAAGAATTCATTCTTCACTTCAGTACAAAACAATCGAAGACTTTAATGCAGAGAGTTAATCTCAGTTAAGTTCTTAAAATTTAAATTCAATAGTTGGTATAAATGAAGAAAAAAGTTAAAATATATGACCGAGATTTTAAAGTAAAAGCCGTGCTTTTAAGTTTTCAACGAAATTCTATTGAGCCGGTTGAGAGAGAACTTGGAATAACAAAAACACTGTTGAACCGCTGGCGCCAGGATTATGAAAAGTACGGTGATGGAAGTTTTCCAGGGTTCGGAAATCTCCGGATCAGCCCTGGACAAAAAAAAATATATTTACTTGAAAAGAGAATTGCAAAAGCAGAACTTCATTCACTGATCATAAAAAATGCAGCTCCTTATCTGTGCCAAGGAAGACCCGGTATTTATATTTACATCGAAAGCTGTGAAAAAATATGCTCTGCTAAACAAATCTGCATGATTCTGAGCGTTGATCAGAGATGTTACAGCAGATGGAAAAATAAATATGTTTCCGATACGAAAAAAAAAAGCTTGCCTTGATGAAGGAAATCAAAACTGTTTTTTTCGCAATGAAAAAGCGCTACGGTTATATGAGAATAGGTACAGAATTACGCAGGCGCGGTATAAATATTTCAAACAGCACAACAGCGCGTTATATGAAAGAACTGGGCCTATTCGTTTCCATTAAAAAGCCATAAATTCTCCATCATTTTATTGAAGCAATTTTGAAATCCGGCTTTTTAGATGAAAAAAATAAAGCCAGCCGTATAAATACAAACTAAGAGGTTATAAATTTATTATTCATTAATAGTTTTGTGGCAAAATTATGGCGTACTATAGTTATAAAAAGCAGCACCTCAGCAAAATAAAAAGTTCTTGAATACACGTTCGAATGGCAGATCATCCGCGGATGGGTAAAAGGAAAGTATTCAAAGTCTACAAAAAAGCGAAAATTTACGAAAGCCCTACATTTTAAAAATTTATAATATATTTGTAAAACAAGAAGAATGATATTACTGTCTGTTAATTAGTTAGTATTTAATTTTTTGTGAATGATTTAATATTGAAATAGTAAAATTGAATTTGGGTGCAGTATCGGTGCACAGAGGTTCAAGACATAAATAAAATTGGCATATACAGCGGTTTCAGGCTTAAAGTTCGAATCCTGCTCTACGCTTACCTTTAGTCGTAAATAAAAAATCTAAAATCATCATCAAATTTTGATTTGAATAGATTAATGATAATTATTTAATTTTACTAAGTCAAAGCAGAATATTATAAATAAGTTTTCACTTAGATAGTTTCGACTGAAACTTAACAAATCAAAAAAAATAAGTTTAACGATTTTTAACATTAAACCCCTACGATACATACAAACCGCTTCAAAACAAAAAATCAAAATAATTATCTTACAAATCAATCGAAAAATAAGCCAATTTCTTCAAATCGTTCATAAAATGATTTGTAAATTGTAAACTAGACGTCACTACTCGGGACAAAAGATAAACATCATCTTTTGTCCCGTTTTTTTATTTTCCAAATCCTTATTAATCAAACAGATAGGCTCCACAATTGAGTTGACTCTAGCGGTTTGTATTTTATTTTCTTGGATTGTAAAATTTTCGGGATAAACTAAATCAATTAGACTGAGCCTCTGACAAATCCATATCTACCTATGCTTGGTTCATTTTAATTAAATTATCAATCCCTATATTTAGAAGCTTTTCTATACTGTGTTTATCTTTAGTTACTAAAAAATCCGTGACATTAAAACAGTTCCTCAAAAATAAGAGGTTCATGCAGTTTCTTAACATACCTGCTTTCTTGATCTTTATATTTCGTAACAAATATTTTACCACAGTAAATAAGATTTCGTATCAAGTCCCATATATTAGCTTTAGTTATTTTAATCCCCCCTTCTAGCCATATGGTGTATTTGTTCAGTATTGAAGATTTCTAGCAAGAGAGCTGTTAAACAAATCCAAATCGCTGTTGAGGAAAAATTATAATTCAAATTAATCTTCTTACTATAATGGTTAATTACGAACAAATGATCCAAAAAATAGTTATGACGATTATACTAGTTTAAAGTCCAATTGTTCTACAGATATAGTTCACATGATCAGACAGTAAAGTGATCACATATATTCACTAAGAGTAAAAATATTCGACAAGATATATCGCTTTTGACAATTTTTATTGAATTATTATATATCGTTATGCAAAAACAAACACTACTTTAGCCCAAAATTCTTGTAGCAGAAAAAACTTAGCAATAATCTTAAAACCAACCAGAAATTAACCTTAATATGGAAAATCAAGAAATTTTAATTTTGAAGAGGAAAGTTAAATTCCTTACTATTAATTTGTATGTAATAACACTTTTAATCATTTGCTTTTTTCTGTATTCGTTTGTTTCCAATAAAAATGAAACATTTAATGAAATCACAGCAAAAAAATTAACAATTGTAGAACCAAATGGACAAACAAGACTAGTATTAGCGAACTCTCAAAATTCACCTGCTAACCTAATGCATGGAAAAACTTACGGTTTAAAAGAAGGAGGAAGACCAGGGCTGATATTCTTTAATGATGAATTAACTGAATGTGGCGGGCTTGTTTTTACAGGAAAAAAAGATATTAAAACTGGAGAATATTTTGCATCTGGACATTTTTCTTTTGACCAATATGACCAAAACCAAGTGCTTTACCTGCAATATTTAGATGATAATGGCTCAAAAAAAACAGGACTTTATGTAGACGACTGGCACAAAGATCCAAATTTTGCAGAATGGAGAAAAGAATATAAAGAAGCAGAAAAAATCCCAAACGATATTGAAAGAAAAAAGAGACTAGAAGAGATTAGGTTTCCTAAAAATTCTGAACCAGCATTTGCAAATAGAGTTTTTATAGGAAAGGATATAAACAAAGATGCTGTACTAAACTTATCAGATACCAAAGGAAATGTTAGGCTGCAAATGAAAGTTGACTCTCTTGGAAATGCACAAATTCTGTTTTTGGACGATAAGGGCAGAATAACTTCCAAATTTCCTCAATAATAAAAATCATATCAACAGTTTAAACATGATAATGCAGGTTGGGGAGATTTTGTTCGAATCTCTCTTGCTTCGATTATCTCCATTTGGAGTTAAATGGTTTGAAAAAATCACTTCCCAATACAAAATAACCACTGAATTGCAGATATAAAAAAAACTCCCTTAGAAAAGGGAGTCCTTTGGCGGCCGGCGGCTGCCTGAAAACATATTGGTAATTAACTAAATCATTTGGGACAGAACCTCCAGACGAACACCGCCGGTCCCCTGTTTTTTCTGACTGATTATATAATGCCATTACCAGTATAAGTACAAATTTAAGGCAGTATTCCCAGCTAAAGCTTACAGCTTCTTACGATAATATTACAATATTTTAAGCTCTGTTCTTCAAAGCTGCGGCTATCTGCATTTAAAAATAAAAAAGAATTTACAAGAGGTGATTTAAAAGTTAGTCCGCCAATTTACAGAATGATCTAAATATAGATATTCCTCGTTTGACCATCTGATTCTTTATAATCATATGCACAACTTCAATTCCACTTAATGCTCGCCTAGCCAGTTCAAAACTTTTAAAACCTAGTCTATTTGTATTCGCCATTTATAAAATGATGGTCCTGTTCGACAATATTGTTGAGATTTACATTTACCGGATTTAATCTTTGAGAATCAACATTTGTTATATCCTTTTATCGAAGGTGTATTAGAACCTCTTTTATCAATGTTTATTACTACTGGACGGCAATTATTACTAATTGCTTTAATTAGAAATGACGCTCATTCTCTGCCTTCTCTTGGTTAATAAGAAATCAACTGTATTGACAGATCTATCAACTTCCCTCTAATATAAAACCGTTTTCCTTTCATCTTAATGTAAGTCTCGTCCATTCAGGGACGCTGAGAATAATTGAATTGAATTGAATTGTTTTCTTACCTGCCAAAAGAGGGATGTGATAATCATTTAGCAGAAGACCAAAAAGATTTTCAAAAAGGAAAATGACAAAACAGGAAACGATAATCTATCTTACAAACAGCTTTTAGTCAAGTCAGAGTAACACTCGGCACAGATCCGCAAACCTGCTGCCCTTCTAATTAGTCATAATCCTGTAAAATTCCGCCCGTTATTCTGTAATGAAACAGCACAGCTATTTTTTAATTTTATTACACTTAAAAATAGTCGTCATGGGTGCTAAATCAAAAACAGCAAAAGGAGATGATTCGTGCATTAATGCTGAGAAATCCTCTACCCAGCGCTGCTTCGGGACGGGGTAAAAGAAAATAGCCCTTGCAGGAGATAAGCAGTAACAAGTATAATAGGCAGAGAAAACAAATATAAACTTTAAAAATAGTATATTATGAAAGAAGAAAACAATGAATCTTACGATCAGGAGGAGCGTAAAATTTCCAATTCAGACCCGAAAAGTACAGATCTAAACAGCAATCCTTACGATTCAGAGAATCTCGACAATGAATCGGACAGTGAATCAAAAGATATAACCGAACAAGACATTGAAGAGGATCTTAGAGAAAATGATCCATCTGAAGGTTTTGAAACTGAAATTGACACCCAGAAGAGTGATGAAGCTGAAAGTTCATCCTTTAAAACCATAGAATCAGATCAGGATAATCCCGTTAACAAGGAATTCGAAATAGGGGAAATTGGCAACGAGGAACTTAAAGAAGATGAACTTACCAGAAATGAGACAGGTAGTAGCACACTCCACAATTATAAACCTTCTCAGCGAAAATTTTAATGTACTCAGATTTAACACTTATAAAAAACCGTTATCATTAACGGTTTTTTTTTATTCCTTCTTTAATTTAGTGATAATATCCTATCTAACTGCTTCTTAAAACCCTCCCTGATGCAAATTAACTGCTTAGTAAAAAAAATAAAGTCGATGAATTTCAGATTTGTAAAACATTACAAGTATAAAGCAATTTGCTTTTAGTAAAGTAACAAATCTGTTTTAGTACTAATTAGTATCGGTTTCTATTCTGCTCCTTCAAAAAATAATCTTTGGTTTATTCTTTCGTTCTCTTTAAACAAAAAAATCTTAAGTATTAATTTGCACCTTAAACTTTTAGTCAAATACTATTTATTTCTGTATTGCTCCTCCCATAAACGTATAGTACTAATGCGTTCTAGCGAAGCAGTAATTAAAGTCCTGGACTGATAAGGTTCCTGCACATCTTTTACGCTCACTTCACCACTTATCAGCATTGGAATATAAACTCTTGCCTCTGACCATAAGAAATTTTCTTTCATTGCAATGGACTGCAGAATTACCATCTTATCTTTGAGAACCTGTAATTCTTTGGAGAGATTTTCTTTTCCATATGTGGAATCGAACTGAACAATAAGCTTATTAACATAAGCCTCAGCCGCTTGAACAGCTTCAAAATTTTTATTCAGATAGCTATTGATTTGGTTTAGCTTAGGATAATCCTTTTCAATACTATTGTTTATTGAAATTGCAATGAATTCATTTCTTTTTTGAGCTGCGGTAAATACAGAATCTAGTCTGCTGTTCCAGGAGCGTATCTCATTATGCTCCACTTTCCTGTCATAAAGAATGGTTCTTTCGGTGCGTTCTTTAAGGTAATCACCTGGCTGCCTATAAAGTTCCCGAGTAGTCCAGTTATTAAACTTATCGTAAGTATACTTTAGCGTATATTCATTTGGCGTTTGATTTTTATAAAATACACGCACTACATCTCCTTGTTGATTTCTGACTAGTTTTTGTACGTTATGGAATCCATATAGCGGCAGACGCATTGCAAAATTCGTACTGAATATCTCGGGGCTTACTACTGATGATTTACTATGTATCTGCAAGATTTTCCCCTTCAAATATTCAAGTCGATATTGCATATCATAACTTGCCCCTAGGAAATAAGACTTTACAAGCAGAAGTTTGTTATCCTCAAACTCAAAGTCCCAAGTATGATCCCCCGTTTTTTCAGTAATATGCTTAATATTTCCTTTCAAATTCATGGTCTGTGTATCAAACCTGACTTCCTTTTCCTGTTGAGAATTACAAGACATACATACCGCCAATAAGACAATTGAAAATATTTTTTTTACAATAGGTGTATTAAAACTCATAAGTTAGTTAGTGAAAGTTAATAAACTATTCAATAGTTATTTGACTAAAATAATGCTTTTTAACAAATAGCTTTTTTTTTATTTTAAAAATTTTGTTTTAATAAATAAAAGTAGTTCAGAATTGACATTTGAATCTGTATCTAGTAGATTTTTTTTCTAAACTTCCCTAATTCTCATCACGGCATTAATAAATTTACGATATATCGTAACAAATAATTATCCCGCAGATCTACAAAACCCTTATAAACAACTATATAAATTTAAAGGCATGTTATTTGGCTAATGTCATGCAGCGCTTACCTGTTTGAAGATGCATCACATTCAAACAAACAAAATCAGGCGCTGGATAAAAGAGCTAAGAATTAATCTGGATTAAGAAGTACTGGTAGAGTACTTCTTCTTAATCTAGGTTAACAGATCAACTTTCTTGTCCGTAATAGATTTGCAGTACCAACAAAGCAATACAACATAATTATAAATAAAATATTCAAACAATTTAATAATCTAAAAATCAAAACCATGAGTACAATTACAGCACAAGACGGAACACAAATTTTCTACAAAGATTGGGGAACAGGACAACCAATCGTTTTTCACCACGGATGGCCATTATCAAGCGATGACTGGGATGCACAAATGATGTTTTTTCTTAAACAAGGTTACAGAGTTATAGCTCATGATCGTCGTGGGCACGGTCGCTCGGGACAAAGCGGAGAAAACAATAATATGGAAACATACGCAGCGGATGTAGCAGCTTTAACGGAAGCTTTAGATTTAAAAGACGCTATTCACGTTGGTCACTCAACAGGAGGCGGAGAAGTAATTCGTTACGCTGCTAAATACGGAAAAGGACGCGTGGCAAAAGCTGTAATTATAAGCGCTGTAACACCAATTATGATTCAAAACGAATCAAATCCAGAAGGAGTTCCATTATCAGTTTTTGACGAAATCAGAGAAGGAACAGGTTTTAACAGAGCACAATACTTTTACGATTTCCCAATTCCATTTTACGGATGGAACCGCGAAGGACAAACTGTTCAGGAAGGCATCAAACACAATTGGTGGCGTCAGGGCATGATGGGTTCTGTTTTTGCTCATTATGAAGGAATTAAAGCATTTTCAGAATCTGATTTTACTGAAGATTTAAAAAGTTTAGATATTCCGGTTTTAGTTTTACACGGAGAAGACGACCAGATCGTTCCTTACGCTCAAGCACCAAGAGCCGCAGCGCTTTTGAAAAACGGAAAATTAATTTCATATCCGGGATTTCCTCACGGTATGCCAACCACAGAAGCAAAAACTATCAATAAAGATATTTTAGAATTTATTAAAGCCTGATCTGTCGGCCTTTAATTAACTAAACTGCCTGCTACCAGTCCGCTATTGCAGGCGGTTTAAAAATCATCCCCAATTATGAGTACGTTGCAACAACCATCTTTTGACACCGTTACAGAAGCTTTAAAATGGCTGAACATACAGGGTTTTACAGAAAATTTTAATCTCGACGAAAACTGTATTCGCTATAACAATAACAAACAATCCATGTCACCAGAAGAATTTAAAATCGAATACTTATTCCGTTTTGAAGGAGATACCGATCCTGGAGACGAAGATATTGTATATGGAATCATTTCTGAAATCTACAATGTAAAAGGTGTTTTAACTAGTGCCTTTGGCATTTACGCAGATTCAATTTCCAGCGAAATGATCAAGAAACTTTCCACCCATTAATAGTAAAACCGATAATTTTAAAAATAAATAATATGAAACCATCCGCAAACTTATTATCCCCAGACAATCACGCCTTAGTACTAATTGACTTTGAAGGTCAAATGGCATTTGCAACACACAATATTCCGTTAAGCGAACTGCGTACCAACGTTGCAATTGTGGCCGGTGCATCAAAAATTTTCAATGTTGATACTGTTGTAACAACAGTTGCCGAAGAAAGCTTTTCAGGACCTGTTTTCCCAGAGCTTGAAGAATTTTATCCTATTGCAACTTCGGGATATATTGACCGTACTTCAATGAATACGTGGGAAGACGAAGCAGCTTACAAAGCGATTACAGGAAAAAATAAAAAGAAATTAGTGCTTGCAGGATTATGGACAGGTGTTTGCATCGTTGGGCCAGCTTTGTCTGCAATTGAAGAAGGTTATGAAGTCTATGTAATTACAGATGCATGCGGTGACGTAAGCGCAGAAGCTCATGAACGCTCGGTACAAAGAATGATTCAAGCAGGTGCAATGCCAATTACATCCATCCAATATTTATTGGAACTACAAAGAGACTGGGCTCGCGAAGGAACTTATGTTCCAGTAACCAATTTGATGAAAAAGTACGGTGGTTCTTACGGTTTAGGAATTCACTATGCGCACAATATGTTAAAGCACTAATTCAAAATTTCAAAATTTAACATGAATGTCAAATTTCAGCTTAAAACTTGAAAATTCGGAAGAAACAAAAACTAAAGAAACCTCTAACCTTCATTATCTTGGAATCAGCAAAATCCAAATTCAAAATCGTCAAGTTATTACTCGTTTTTCTCCTCATAGGAAATTCGGTATCGGCTCAAAATTTTAAGCTTTTGCGCTACGACGAAAATTACGAATCGTTAAAAGATTCTACGCGAAATTTTTACGAGAAGTTGAAATTTATTCCTTTAAATGAAGAGCAGGATTTTTACCTTTCTTTGGGAGGTGAAGCCCGATATGAATATGTTGATTTTGATAATGAAGATTGGGGAAGGTTAAATATTGGTCATAACAATTTTCTTTTACAGCGCTACGATCTGCATGCCGATATTCATTTAGGAAAAACCTTCAGGGTGTTTGCACAATTAAGAAGTGCATTACAAGAAGGAAGAATCAACGGACCAAGAGGAATTGACGAAGATCAGCTCAACGTTCAGAATCTTTTTTTAGATGTGAATGTTTATCAAAAAGAAGATAAAAAAATAACTTTCCGCGCCGGAAGACAAGAATTGGATTACGGTTCCGGAAGGTTGATTTCGGTACGAGAAGGGCCCAATGCAAGATTGTATTTTACAGGAGGAAAAGTAATGTACTCCTCTGCCCGACTTTTTATTGACGCTTTTGCGATGATGGAAGACGAAATTTTCACAGGCGTTTTTGATAATAAAATGAAAAAAGAGCTGAATCTCTGGGGCGCGTATTCTAAAATAATTATTCCGAAAGCAGGAAACCTTGACCTTTATTACCTCGGAATTCGTAGAGATGAAGCCGTTTTTGAAGAAGGAATTGCTCCAGAACGAAGACATACTTTGGGTACACGATTCTGGAAATACGGCGGCGGTTTTATTTACAATCTGGAAGCGGCTTATCAATTTGGAAAATTTGGTTCTGGAAATATAAATGCCTGGACAGGATCTGTTGATATTGGATATATGTTTGAAAATATCAAATTTAAACCGACCATAAATCTTCGAAATGATTACATATCGGGAGATAATAATCAAGGCGACGGAAATCTTCAGACGTTTAATCCGCTTTTCCCAAAAGGAGGCTATTTCGGATTTAGTCCGCAAGTGGGTCCAGTAAACCTTATCGATATTCATCCCTATGCCACGATGGATTTACTTCCTTCATTAAAGATGCAGGTCGATGTGGTTTTCAATTGGAGATATTCACTCCAAGATGGTGTTTACAGACCAAGCGGAGTGCTCAATCGTCCGGGAAGCATGTCAGACGAGCGCTATATCGGGACGGCTTATTTAGCCAATTTCACTTATAATGTCAACAAATATATATCAGTCGTAAGCGGCATTCAATATTTTAAAACAGGCGCTTTTATCAACGACATCATTCCAAATTCTAAAGACGGAGTTTTTTTTAATGCCCGCCTTGGATTTAAATTTTAAACAAACTAATAATTTATTAACCACAAAAATTTATTTAAACACATAGATACATAGCTTTTTTAGTCCTGTACAAAAAGGCGTTTCACTTACATTAATGCACATAACTATATGTGAGAAACTAGTTTTTTCTGCATCCTTTTATCTGGCAAAAATAAAATATATGTCTACATGTGTTAAAAAATATTCCACAACTAAATATTTAAACAATGAAAAATACAATCTTAACATACAAGCTTAGAAACATAATGTTTCTATTTATTTTAACAGCAGGCTTGTTTATTAATCAAGCTTTTGCACAAACCGCCGCACTCGGTTCCACTACAACTTGGGGTAAAGTAGACGGAGTTTCGGTAAACGGATTGGTTCAGGGACCATCGTCTGCAGAAGCAGATTTACAGGTTGCCTGCGTTTTTGAATATACAGAAGGTGACATATTTAACCCTCCTGCCCTTCCGGCAAACCTAAACGGAATGGTGCATTTAGATGACGCTTTTAAAGGCTTAATTACAGAATTACGCAAAAGCGGCAAATTTACAGGACATTCACTTGAAACCTTATTAATTACACCGCCAAAAGGAACTTTAGCATCAAAAAAACTTTTGCTTATTGGTTTAGGCGACCGCACAAAATTTACGCCTGATTTGATGATCAGTGTGGGAAGTGTGGCAATGCGCGAGGCTTTGCGTTTAGGTGTAAGTGATTTTTCTTTTGCTTCTGATATTAAAGATGCTGGAATAGATTCTCCAACAGCTTTAGTAGCCGCAAATGTGGTTTTAGGTTCTTTTGAAGCCTATAGAACGCAGACGTATTTAAAACAGAAAAAATTATCAGATCATAAACCTTTAACTAAAATTATCCTGCTTGCAGGCCCAGCTTTTTATAATGTTGCAGGCGAAGGCATTCAAGAAGCAATTGCAAAACTGAACTCTAAATAATTGAAGTTATGAAAGCAGATTTAATTTTATTCAACGGAAAAATACACAGTTTCAATGCAGAAACCCCAAACGTAACGGCTGTAGCCATTAAAGACGGGAAATTTATTGCCGTAGGAAACGACAGCGATATAATGGAATTTGCATCTTCAGCAACCAAAATAATCGATCTTCAAAATAAAAGAGTGGTTCCCGGAATCAATGATTCGCATATTCACTTAATCCGTGGCGGCTTAAATTATAATCTGGAATTACGCTGGGATGGTGTTCCTTCTTTGGCAGATGCACTTCGAATGTTGAAAGAGCAGGTGGACCGCACGCCAAATCCGCAATGGGTTCGTGTTGTGGGTGGATGGTCGGAGTTTCAGTTTGCTGAACGCAGAATGCCGACTTTAGAAGAAATCAATGCGATTGCTCCCGAAACTCCAGTTTTTATCCTGCATTTATATGACAGGGCGATTATGAACAGAGCGGCTTTAAAAGCAGTTGGTTACAATAAAAATACACCAGCACCTCCAGGAGGTTATATAGAAAGAGATGCTAAAGGCGAACCAACAGGATTGATTATTGCAACGCCAAACGCCATGATTTTGTATTCGACTCTGGCAAAAGGGCCGACACTTTCATATGAGCATCAGATTAATTCGACGCGTCATTTTATGAAAGAATTAAACCGTTTCGGAATTACAAGTGTAATTGATGCCGGTGGCGGATTTCAGAATTTTCCTGATGATTATAAAGTGGTAAACGAATTGAATGAAAAGAAACAACTAACGGTAAGAATCGCTTACAATCTTTTCACACAAAAACCAAAACACGAATTTGAAGATTTTTCAGATTGGATTGATAACGTAAAATTGTATCAGGGCGATGATATGTACCGTCATAACGGTGCGGGCGAAATGCTGGTTTTTTCTGCTGCCGACTTCGAAGATTTCTTACAGCCAAGACCTGATTTACCAGAAAATATGGAAGCAGAACTGGAAAAAGTAGTCCGCCTTTTGGTAGAAAACCGCTGGCCTTTTAGACTTCATGCGACTTACAACGAAAGCATAACCAGATTTTTAAATGTCTTCGAAAAAATAAATCAGGACGTGCCTTTCAATGGATTACCGTGGATCTTTGATCACGCCGAAACGATTGACGAAAGAAACATCGAACGGGTAAAAGCGCTTGGCGGCGGAATCGCAGTACAAAGCAGAATGGCTTATCAGGGAGAATATTTTACAGATCGCTACGGCGCAAAGGCAGCCGAAAACACACCTCCAATCAAAAAAATGATTGAGATGGAAGTTCCAGTTGGCAGCGGTTCTGATGCTACTCGTGTGAGCAGCTACAATCCGTGGGTTTCTATGTACTGGATGACGGTTGGAAAAACAGTCGGCGGTCTTCAATTGTACAACGAAACTAGATTAGACCGACAAACCGCTTTGGAATTGTATACCAGAGGGAGCGCTTGGTTTTCTCAGGAGCAAACCAAAAAAGGCGATATCAGAACTGGAATGTTTGCAGATTTGGCAGTTCTGGACCGTGATTATTTTACAATTGAAGACGAAGAAATCAAAAAAATAGAAGCCGATTTAACCATTGTCGATGGAAAAATTGTGTATGCAAATGGCGATTTTTCTTCGTTCTCACCTCCGCATATTCCGATTCTGCCGGACTGGTCGCCAACAAACATTTATAACGGATATCCTTCGAAAAGCAGCTTCCAGAGTACAATCGAGAATAATGCAAAAGCCGATTCAAAACCAGGATTAACGTCTCAGATA
This sequence comes from Flavobacterium sp. SORGH_AS_0622, assembly GCF_030818825.1. Lineage (NCBI taxonomy): Bacteria > Pseudomonadati > Bacteroidota > Flavobacteriia > Flavobacteriales > Flavobacteriaceae > Flavobacterium > Flavobacterium sp. SORGH_AS_0622. The sequence goes on along the minus strand of NZ_JAUTAX010000001.1, from coordinate 2,198,206 downwards.
CACAGCTGCTCCGGAAGTTGTGATGTGCATGCACACAGCCACGATATCGCTAGAATGAGCAATGTTCCCGTTAATAATTATAACGCATTCTGGGGCGCATTGGGCTGTTCCTGCTTTGCATTTTAAATACAAAACAAATGACAGACATTATAAAACAAATCCTTAATTCAGATTTAGGAACTTCATTCAATAACATCGCGTTTTTAATATTCAGAGTCTTATTAGCAATAGAATTATTCAGGGTTCATGGAATGAAGAAATTCAGAGTCGAAAATGGACAAAAAGAGCACGTTCCGAATCCGCTGCATCTGCCGGAAAAACTAAACGGATTGGTTGCAACTTTCTCTGATACTGTTGTACCCTTTTTTATTATGCTCGGCCTAGGAACACGCCTTGCAATTTTACCTACAATTGGCGTAACGGCTGTTGGTTATTTTGTGGTACACCAGAAAGATTCACTAGAAGTGCGTGACATTCCGTACATGTACACTTTATCCTTATTATTAATTCTTGCACTTGGAGCAGGAAAATATTCACTTGATTATTATTTATTAAACCTAATTTAAAATGAAAGCAAACATCGGAATTAAACAAGAAAGCATTAACAATGTCGTAGAAGTATTAATTAAAATCCTTGCAGACGAATTTATACTTTACACTAAAACAAAACGAGCACACTGGAATGTTGAAGGACCAGATTTTTACAATAAACATCTTTTTTTCGAACAACAATACGATGCGATCGACCAAATTGTAGATACGGTTGCGGAAAGAATCAGATCTTTGGGTCATTATACGCCTGCAACTCTAAAAGATTTCTTAGCGCTTACGCATCTTTCAGAAGAGTTACAAGAGAATAATGACAGCAATGGCTTTATTAAAGAATTGCTTATTGATCACGAAAGCATTATTGTTTATCTGCGTGAAAACATTAATTTAATTGCTAACGAATTACAAGACGCGGGAACCAGCGATTTTATTACAGGTCTTGTAGAAAATCACGAAAAAATGGCTTGGATGCTTCGTGCTCATTTAAAATAATAAATTATGGAAATGCAAAAAAATATCTGCTACGTAACCCTGCTTCTCACTATGATAGCAGGGTATTGCGACACTGTAACTTTCGTCGCAGCCGATTCGATTTTCTCGGCACACGTTACGGGCAACTTTATTGTCTTCGCATATCAAATCATTAAAGGTTCTGATGCCCACGCGTGGATCAAATTGCTGACCTTTCCAGTCTTTATCTTTGCCGTAATCGTTGGCGGAAGAATCGCTTTAAAAAGTGTAAACCATTATACTATCTTATTCTGGGAAGGGATCGTACTGGTTTTGTGCGGTATCGCGTCTTATGTTTTTGGTTATTTGCAAATATTTTCAGAATGGGCAATTTATATCGTAGCCATGACAACCGTTTTTGCAATGGGATTACAAAATGCTTTTGGAAAATTATTTGCTAAGGAAACGCACGGCCCTACAACGATGATGACCGGAAATGTAACACAAGCTTCGCTGGATTTAGGAAACCTTATAAAAAACGGTACAAACGATGCAGATTCGCTGTTAAGTTTTAAAAAGCAACTCGTTACTATTTTAGGATTTCTTACAGGCTGTTTTCTAGGAGCTATTGCCGGAAAGTTTTTCGGACTGGGAACTTTATTGATACCAGGTCTGGCCATGATTATTTGTTACTGGTACCACCGCAATAAGTAGACAAAATTAGATAAGGATTTGCAGATTTCTAATAATAGATTACCTTTAAAAAATGAATAATACCACCATTTTTTCCTTTAAAAACTATGTACGTTTTTTATGTACTCTATCATTATTTTTATCTGCAAATCCTAACTCCATTGCGCAGTCCAAAGAAGATCCAGTTGTGTTAAGAAAGAAAATTACTTTGGCCGGCAATGACAGCAAAAAAGTCGAATTGCTCTTGGCTTTAAGCAATTATTATCTTACCAAAACAGGCGAATTTAAGGAAGATCTCGACAGCGCATCTGTTATCAATCTAAAAGCAAAAAACCTTAGTAACTCTTTAGGTTACAAACTCGGAAAAGGAAAAACGATACTTTTAGCTGCACAAATCGCTAGAGAAAGCGGCAATTCCAGAAATGCACTCAAAAACACCCAGAATGCTATAGCTTATTTTGAAAAAAATAACATGCCAGAACAGCTTGGAGAAAGTTATAACGAACTGGCGATGCAATCTGAAGGCGACGAAAAAGCAAAATATAAAGAAAAAGCTATTGCATTATTCAAAAAATCAGGAGCCCGAAAAAAACAAGCTACGGTATTACAAGAACTTGGCGAATACTACAGCACCAGCGAAAATCCTGATAAAGCAGAAGCTATTTCATTAGAATCTCTTGCGCTTTATAAATCCATACATTATAAAGATATACAGGGAATTTGTAATATTCTTGCCGAAATTTATACACAAAAAGGCAATTTCCCAGAAGCCTTAAAATATGGACTTTTAGCAGAAAAAACTGCTATAGCATTAAACGATAAAACCTTACAGCTAAGTTCTATTTACAATCATGTAGCTTTGGTGTATTATTACCTCCGCCAGAATGATAAAACTGAGGAATACTGGCAAAAAGCTCTTAAAATTGCAACACAATATAAGGATACAGAATATGTACGAACAATTGCCGACAATTTGAGTTCATTATATATTCGCCAGAAAAAAGAAAACGAAGCCCTGAAACTCATCAAAGAAATGCAGGATCATTATCCAACCTCAAATATTGAGCGTATAATGACCGAGAATTATCTTTTATTTAATATTTACCGAATTCAAAAAAATGCCAAAGCAGCAATTTATTACAAAAAAATGGCCGATTACTATGGTGACAATGCCGATAGAAACGGTAATACTTTTGCTGTTTTAAGAAGTTTTGCAGCATATCACTATCAGGTTAAAAACTATCCTTCTTTTTATCGAAACATTAAAAAATTAGATTCAATTGCTGCGGCAATGGGAAATAATAATATTCGTTCTGAAAGTCATAATATTTGGTTTAAAGCCGATTCTTCACGAGGAGATTACATCAGTGCGATTAAGCATTACCAATTATACAAAAGCCTTTCTGATTCGGTTTTTAAGGGAGAAAAAAGCAAGCAGATCAGCAGTTTGCAGGTTGAATTTGAAAGCGAACAAAAAGATAAAAATATCGATCTGCTTAAACAGCAGGCAAAAGTACAGGAAATTCAAATTCAAAAAGATACCGTAATTCGTTATGTTTTTATAGGCAGTGTGGTTGTTTTGATTCTTTTTCTGGCCGTTTTGTACAAAAGCTTCCGCCTGAAAAAAAAGAAAAACGAACAACTCGAAATCAAGCGTCAGCAGATTGAAGCACAAAACGAACTGAACAAAAAAATGCTTTTGGAGAAAGAATGGCTTTTAAAAGAAATTCATCATAGAGTAAAAAACAACCTTCAGATTGTCATTAGTTTATTAAATACACAATCGGCTTATCTGGATAACGAAGATGCTTTACTGGCAATCCAAAACAGTCAGCACCGAATGCACGCCATGTCGCTTATTCATCAAAAATTATATCAATCTGATAATCTCGCAAATATAGATATGTCATGGTATATTTTTGAATTGATCACTTATATGAGGGAATGTTTTGATACTGATACCAAGATCAATTTTGCTTTAGAAACTGAAAAAGTATATCTTGATGTGGCACAAGCAGTTCCGCTTGGATTAATAATCAACGAAGCGATTAATAATGCGATTAAATATGCTTTTCCAAAAGACAGAAAAGGAAAAGTAACGATTGAACTTAAAAATACAGGCGAAAACAACTATAAACTAGTAATTGCCGACAACGGCGTTGGACTTCCTGAAAACTTTGAAGATACGGAAAGAAATTCGCTGGGAATGAACTTAATGATGGGATTGACCGACCAAATTGATGGAGAGTTTGAAATGAAAAACGACAGCGGACTGACAATCAAAATTACATTTACAAAAAATACAGAATTTGAAGGCACCGCTGATGATTCTGAAATAATATAACTTAGATAATGAAGGAGAAAATTCTAATTGTTGAAGACGAATTTATTGTAGCAAATGATTTAAAAATCATGCTGAAAAAAGCGGGTTACGAAATAACCGGGATTGCTTCTTCTGTGGTTCAGGCGAGAAAATTGATCGCCGAAAAAAGACCCGACTGGGTTTTATTGGATATAATGCTGAAAGGCGACCTTACTGGAATTGACCTGGCTTGGGAACTACGCGAAATGCAGCTGCCATTTTTGTACATTTCTGCCAATACCAATCAGTCGACTTTGGAGGCCGTAAAAGAAACACATCCGTATGGATTTATGGTGAAGCCTTTTCGCGAACGCGATCTTGTGGTAATGCTTGACATTGCCAAGTACCGCTTTGATGAGGAAAAAGGCAGTTATGCAGATGTTCCCGTCCCTGTTACAGAAGAAGAAATCGAAGGCATTATTGGCAGCAGCGACTTGATTAAAGAAGTAATTGAAAAGATTAAAATTGTAGCCCCAACAGAAACTTCAGTTTTGATTTTAGGTGAGAGCGGTACTGGAAAAGAACGTGTTGCACATGCAGTACATGATCTTTCTCATCATAAATCGAATTCACTTGTAGTGGTAAACTGCGCTGCTTTACCACAGTCCCTTGTAGAATCTGAACTTTTCGGACATGAAAAAGGCGCTTTTACGGGAGCCAGTACCTTAAGAGTCGGAAAGTTTGAACAGGCCGATAATGGCACCATTTTTCTAGATGAAATTGGCGAACTACCTCTCGATTCTCAAGTAAAACTGCTTCGTGTTTTACAGGAAAAAGAAATCCAGCGTCTGGGTGGAAATTCAACCAAAAAAATCAATGTCCGAGTTATAGCCGCTACCAACAGATCGCTGGAAAAAGAAGTGGCAGAAGGTCGTTTCCGTCTGGATTTATATTATCGCTTAAATGTTTTTCCAATTGAATTGCCGCCCCTAAAAGAACGCAAAGGCGATATCGCAGCACTGGCTGATTTTTTCCTTAAAAAATATGCAGCAAGTGCCAGGAAAAATGCTACAGGAATGAGCCCTCTAGCTTTGCAGCAATTACTAGATTATGACTGGCCGGGAAATATCCGCGAACTGGAACATTTAGTAGAAAGAAATGTACTGCTGGCCAAAACAAACGAAATCGAAAAATTTGATCTTCCCTCAAGCACGGATGCTAATCCTCTGCAAGCCAGCAGCGGCAAAATGAAATCGATGGAAGAAATGGAAAAAGAACATATTATGAATGCATTGCAGGCCTGTAATGGAAAGATTTCAGGGATTGGAGGCGCAGCTGCGTTATTGCAGATGCAGCCGCAAAGTTTATATTCTAAAATGAAAAAATTAGGTATTAAGCAGGGGTATAAATAATACTTTGAGCGGGATCTAAACACAAAGACCGCAAGATATTACATAAAGTTCGCAAAAATTTAATCTTAGTTTTTCGTTTCGATCGAAGGGAGACTCCGATCAGTAGCAAAAAGACGAAGCAAATCTTCACATATAAAAAAAATCAATTTGTAAAATTCTAGCTATGGAAAAAGAAACCGTAAGAATCGAAGGATTCAGTGATGCTGTTTTTGCTATTGCAATTACCCTTTTAGTACTGGAGCTGCGTGCACCTGAAGTTAATATCGTAAAAAATAGTACTCAATTACTGGATTTCCTACAAGGCGAGTGGACCACTTATCTGGCTTTTACTCTTTCTTTTTTTAGCATTTTTATTATGTGGGTCAATCACCACAAGATATTCAAACAGATTTACAGTCGTAATACAGGGATTATGTTTTCTAACGGATTGATTTTGTTTCTAGTTTCGGCTGTTTCTTATCCAACGGCTTTGCTCGCTCGCTTTTTTAACAGTGAAGCTTCGAATATTGCGGTGGCCATATATACCGGAATTTTTGTACTGATCAATATTTCATATAATCTTTTATGGTACAATGCAAGTTCAGACAAAAAACTACTCCGTCCGGGAATAACCGATTCTGCCATCAAAAAAATCAGGAATAATTACCTGTACGGCTTCCCAACATATTTAATTGCTTTTGGCGTTTCATTCCAATTTCCTTCTGTTGCGTTGGCAATTAATATGCTTTTATTGATTTTCTGGGCATTTTCTTCGGGGAAAATAAAAGTTATTCAGGAATAAATCAGCTCAGGAAATGTTCTTTTTTAATACCTAATTTCTGCATTCGCGAAGCTAAAGTTGTCGAAGGCAGGCCTAGTAAAACTGCAGCACCCTGAGGTCCCGAAATTCTTCCGTTGCATTTTTTAATTACTTTTAAAATATGCTCTTTTTCTACTTCCTGCAGGGTTTTGGTAGAAAAATCAACTGGAGCGATTGAAGATTCCAGCGTAAAAATCTTCGGAAAAGTCATTTCTTTTATTAACTCTTCTTTGGCAAACAAAATACTGCGCTCGACCATATTTTCGAGTTCACGCACATTTCCAGGCCAGGCATTGGCATTCATTTTATTCAGCACTTTTTTAGAAAAGCCTTTTACATTTTTTCCAATTTTCTGCGAATGTGTTTCTAAGAAAAAATTCCCTAAAACCTCAATATCTTCGGGACGTTCGCGCAATGCAGGAAGTGCAATTGGAAAAACATTTAACCGATAATATAAATCACTTCTAAAACGGCCCTCGGCAACTTCCTTTTCTAGTGATCGGTTTGTTGCTGCAATCACACGCACGTTAATTTTAAAAGGTTTTCTGCCTCCAATTCGTTCTACTTCTTTTTCCTGTAAAAAGCGAAGCAGTTTTCCTTGTAATGCCAAAGGCAGTTCTCCTATTTCGTCCAGAAAAATGGTACTGTTTTCGGCTTGCTCAAATTTCCCAATTCTAACATCTGTGGCTCCGGTAAACGCGCCTTTTTCATGACCGAATAATTCGCTTTCAATTAAATTTTCGGGTATTGAGGCACAATTTACTTTTACCATTCTTTCCTTCGAGAACTCAGACAATTTATGAATGGCATTAGCAATTAGTTCTTTTCCTGTTCCTGTTTCACCAAAAATTAAAACGGTAGATTGCGAAGGCGCGACTTGAGAAATTAATTCATAAACTTTTTGCATGGCTTCACTCTTTCCGACAATTCCCTGAAAACCTTCCGTATTCGAAACGACAGCTTCTGGTTTTCTTTGGCTTAAATTCTTTTGCAAAAGTTTTAGCTGTGATACATTGCTTTCGTAATCCAAAGCCATTTTTATATTTCTAACAGTAATAGACAAATGTGTACCGATGCCACGTATAATTCGATTGGATTCTCGGCTAAATGCGGCAGCACTTTTAAAGAAAAGAAAAAGGACATTTTGACTTCCTTTTAAATACGGAAGGCAAATTCCAATTCCGTTTTTAAAATTTTTATTGTTATTAGATTGGAGATAATTTGGAAGTTTATTGTCTGTTATTGATTTTAAATCAAAAATAACTGTATCGGCAGAATTCATACAAAGATCAAAAAAACCGTCGTTTAAAGGGTACTTTTCATCTGAATCAGTTTTATATTCTGAAAATTGATAGAAAATTTGATAATCATTTTCGTCGTCATTAGAAGAAGCCAAAATGAAATCCTCAAAAGCAAGATACTCTTTTAAAACATCATTTACAAGAGTATGAAATTCGCTTTTCGATAGCGCCTCCGCAAGTGTTTTGCAGATTGACAATACAAGAAATTGTTCTCTTTCTCTCTCCTGCAATCTGTTTAGCAGTATTGCATTCTTATCGGCCTGCTTTTCCATAAGGTTTTGGTGTGATATTTATTGGTAACAGCGTAAATTTAAGAAATAGCCTTTATGAAATAACTATGAATTCTTTAAATAAAATATTTTTGATCCATAAAATTACGATATATCGTATAATTCAAAAATATCATAACCTATATAATTATAACTCGATTTACATACCAAAAAACAAAAGGAAGCTGATTATGGAGTTTACCTTAATTAAATTTCTAGGAGAATTATTGCATTCTGGATAATGTGAAATATTACCCAGTAGGACATACCATTTCCTATTACATAATTTGGGTTTAAATAATCAATAAAACTGGATCTTTCTGAAAGTACAGTCCGCAATTATTGCTCTTCAGGTAAATTAGAAGGAGCTTCATAACTGAAATAGTCAAAACCGGTAACTACTTTTCATAATAAAGCCATCAAAAAAATAATGATTTGATGGTTTTTTGAATTCAATATGAAGTAAATTAATCTTTTTGCAATATAAACCAGCCAAAGGCTCGTAATCTTACTTTATAAAATGAATCAGGAACTATAATGTCTATTTTTTTCCATGCCGCTTCAATAAGATCTTCAGCCTCTTTTGCACATGCATCAATAGCACCACAACTTTGCAGGACATTAATTACAGATCGTATTACTTTTTCATCTGTGGGCATTGTTTGAATTGTTTTCCAAACATATTCACGTTCATCAAAATTTAGTAAACCCATTGCCTTTGCAACAGGCATGGTAATTTTTCCTGCTGTAATGTCTTCCCCTTTATCTTTAAGATTATTCTCAAATCCTTTTAAATTTAGCACATCGTCCATTATTTGATAAGCCATACCTGCAGCTTCGAAGTAATTACTTATTTCATCTATTTCTTCAGGTGTTCCATTTCCTATTATTCCTCCAATTCGTGCTAATGTACAAGCTGGTGCTGCTGTTTTTAACCTGTGGATGGTATAAAGTCTTTTTTCGAGTGCTGTACAATCTCCGGTTCTTACTGCCTCGGGCATAAAGGCGTGAAGACCACTAATATCAAGTGCCTGTCCTGCATGTGCGGCACGCATCATTTCAAAAAAAAGTTGATAAATTTTCAAGCGGATTTGTTCTGAAATTTGAGAATCACCAACAACAATATCTCCTATAAAATAACATGCATTTCCAGCATTTATTGCTAAAGGTTCGCCATAAATATGATGAAGTGTTTTACCTCCTCTGCGTTTCTCAGATTTATCCTGAACATCATCTACTATTAGTGAACCTGTATGTATTAACTCAGGCATTGCCAACAGATTTATAAACGGCTGCGAGTCACCTCCCACACTATCTATACAGGCAAGCAATACATATGAACGCCAGGATTTTTTATTCCTGTCAACAATTTCCCGAACAGGTTTAACAACAGAAGCAACATATTGTTCTTTATCTGCCTGACTAAAAAAATTAACCCCTAGCGGGCTATTAACTAACTTGTAAAACTCATCATCTGTTGGGGCTAAAGGCAGCAGATTTTCTACTGTTTTCTGTGTAGTTTTACCAACTGCTTTTAAAAAACTTTCAATAGTTTCATTAGCATTAAACCCAGCTATTTCTACATATCCTAGGCCTTTAACCTGTGTATGCATAAAATTTCCAGAAGCATGGACACATCCTTCCCAAATTGCCGGCAATGAGAGTGCAGTTATAAATTCCTGTTCAGGAAAATCAGCAGTTATAGTAAGAGATACATTATAGTCAGGCATTTCTAAGTTCCAGGATATTGGATAGGATACAAAAGTTTTAGTGCTTGTCCAATAATCTTTGGGAGAAAATGAGTAATTCTCAATACTAATTCTCTTACCATCTTTATCAATTATAACCGCAGTACCACCATCATATTCACCATTCTTCGTATTATCAAAGAGATCATATACAGATAGTTGAAATTCATTATCCAGTTGCAGTGATACCCAATTCCATGCCATATCTTGTTTGAATTCTAGAGCTTTAATTTCATCACCTGGTTTACTAAATTCATGATCATACCAACCACTGCCTTCTACCTCATAAATCTCGTTCCCTATCCTAATCTCACCAGTAACTTCACATTTTGGAATAAAATAATAAAACATATCTTCACTTTTACTAATACCTGCAATACATCCATCTTCACCATGCTTTATTGGTTTTATTAATGGAATAAACTGAAGTTTGCATTCTACTTCTTTCAAAGAATTGTTAAGTCTTAAATGATATGTATCGTCTTTGTCTTTTTTAAAAGAATTTTCATCATATTCAAGTGAAAACTCCTCTACACCAATCGTCGCAGGCTTCTTAAGCAGCCTTTCGGGCAGTGGCACATTCCCTTTTTCATACAGTTCTTTTAATGCACGGTAAAAAGGTTTATGAATTAAATCCTCTTTTTTATTAATAACTTTTATTGATTCTGCGGGCATGGATTGATCAACGAGTGAATCACTATAATATTTACGGGCATCTTTATCAGATAAAGACCAAATTACAGAATGTGCGTATGTCAAATCTCCTGTACGTTCATCTTTTAAAGACGTTCTAAAAAAGGAAGCAAATACAGAAAACTTCCTGCCATCTTTAGAAGATAAATGGCAGTTTTGATACCACCATTCTATTATGGATTTATTGTGTGGAAAATCATGAATCTTTAAATCAATTGGTCCATCTGCAGGCCATGTAGAAGGGTAAGGATTTAAAATAACTTTGGAATTTTGGGGCTGTAAACTCATTTCATTTTTCATATTGCTCTATATTAATTATTTATAAAAAATATTTACTTCGGCTGGAAAGTATCTCGATAGCAGAGACTGTATAAGAAATTGAATGTTATGCACAGACTGAAAAAATTTAAAATCGCCTATCTTTTATAAAACACTTTAAATAATTTCAAATGAAATTTTTGTAAGAATAAAGTTAATATAATTAAATTAGATGAACAATAGTATAATTAACATAATTTACTGTAAAACAATTATTTAACACTTAAATTACAACTTTAAAAATGAAATGTGTTTTTTTAAAGTATCCAATTTAAAAGCTAAAATTTATTAAAAATGCAAGAACTTAATTATTTTGACTGAATAAAACATTATATAAAACCACTACGCAAAGAAAAACAAAGAAAATAAATGACTATTTTACAATGTTATTTGTATTTAATCTAAATAAACATATATTTGCGGTCAAAATAAATAACCGCCATGAAGTTTATATTCTCCCTAATGCTGTTAGGCCTCTTTAATATTGGCCTCGCACAAAATGCTACAATTACTGGAAAAATTATTTCCGAAAATAATGAAGCTGTATCTTATGCTTCTATCTCAATCAAAACCCTTAAAAAAAACACTGTTTCCGATGATAAAGGAAATTTTGAAATCACAAATCTTGCTCCTGGAAAATACACTGTTTATTTCTCGGCAATGGGATTTACAGGGGAAGAAAGAAATGTAGAATTGACTGAAAATCAAAATCTTGATCTTTCAATTATTTTAAAGGAAAACGTTAACACTTTGCAGACGGTGGAAATTACAGGACGTAAAGAGAAATCGTACCGAAATACAAAATCTTTTATTGGAGCAAAAACAGAAATTGCTTTAAAAGATTTGCCGCAAGCCGTATCATACGCAACCAAAGAATTAATAGCCGATCAGGGTTCTATTCGCGTAGGCGAAGTGGTTAAAAACTTCAGCGGGGTAAGCCAGTTTACTTTTTATGACGATATCTCAATTAGAGGTTTTAGAATAAACGGAGGCAGTAATACTCAATTGCTGAATGGTATGCGAACGTCTACAGGATTTTGGAAACAACCGCTTGCCAATTATCTGGAACGTGTTGAGGTTTTAAAAGGACCATCTTCTGCTTTGTTTGGAAATGCTTCTCCTGGAGGAGTTATCAACAGAGTAACCAAAAAGCCTTTGGATCAGGCTGCCAACAGTGTGAGTTTTTCTACAGGAAGTTTCAATACTTTGAGAGCTTTAGCCGATTTTACAGGTCCGTTAACAGAAGATAAATCGCTTTTATACCGATTGAATTTAGGTTATGAAAATGCCAATTCTTTCAGGGATTTACAATTCGATAAAAATATTGTGCTTGCTCCTTCACTTTCTTTCCTTCCAAATGACAAAACAAGTGTCAATTTTGATCTGATTTATACAAGTTCGAAAAGTATACTAGACCGCGGACAATCGACATACGAAGACAATCTGTATTCTACTAAAATTTCTAACTCTTTAAACTCTACCAACGATTATTTAAATGAAGAAACATACATTGTAACAACTTCATTAAATCATCAATTTACAGATCGTTTGTCATTTTCTGGATCGTACATCCGTACAGGTTATACAGAAGATCTTTTAGAGCATCGAGGTGCCAATAAATATGCATCTGCAGGTGACGGAACTACTATTCCTACCTCTATAGAAATGCAGGTTTTTATGCGTAAACGTAAACGTTATATCGATAATCTTTCGGCTTTCTTTAAATACGAAGCCAAAACTGGAGCATTAGATCATAATTTAATTGTGGGTTACGACTATGCACAGGAAGAAGTACCTGCTGGAGGATCTCAGCTGCAGGCTACAGGATATAGAAATGCATCTAATACTGGATCAATTGCCACGTATAACCCTGCGAATAAAGCTAATTATTTATTGGATGCTAAAGGAAATCCAGTGCCAAACGTGGCTCATTTTGATCTCACAAACCCGTCTGCATCACAGCAGTTAAAAGACATGAGCAAGTATTTTTATGCGGCTCGCCCTTTTGATCCAACATTTTATTCTTTGTATGGAGTGTATCTTCAAGATCATATTAAGTTTGGCGCTTTTCAGGCATTAATTGGAGTGCGCTACGACGAATATACCGATAAAGAAAACTACAAAAAAGCTGCAGAAAAGAAAGTCAAGCAACATTCGTTTTTACCGCGTTTTGGACTGACTTATACTCTTAATCCTAACATTAATTTGTACGGAACTTACGTAAAAGGTTACAACCCTCAGACAGCTTCTTCTTTATCAAATCCAAATGCGGGCGGACCTTTTGATCCGTTAGAAAGTAATATGATTGAATTTGGAGGAAAATCATCATGGTTCAAAGAAAAACTTTTTGTAACGGTTGCCCTTTTCAAAATTCAGCAGAAAAACACGCTTTATCCAGCAAACGATACTGCAAATCCAGACTTAATGCGCGCAATTGGAGAAGAAGAATCGAAAGGTATTGAAATTGATTTGAATGGAAATATCACACGAAACTGGAGTATTTCTGCTGCTTATTCGTATAATGAGGCTGCAATTACTGAAAGTCCGATTGAATCTGAAATTGGAAGACAAAAACCCAACACGCCACGCCAACAGGGTAATTTATGGACACGTTACAATTTTACAGACGGAGCTTTGAAAGATTTTGGTCTTGCATTTGGAACTAATTTTGCCACTACACGTACATTAAGCCAAACCGACACTCAAACCTTGCCAGGCTATACTTTATTTAATGCGGCATTATATTATAACATTAATAAATTTAAGATTCAGGTAAATGCCAATAATATACTGAACAAAACGTATTGGGTTGGTGGTTACGATTTTATCCGTTTGTTCCCTGGTGCTCCGTCGAACTGGCTTTTAACCTTGGGGTACTCTTTTTAAAAGCTTTAATTATATTTGGAAAATATTTCCTTCCTCCTACATGAATAAAACATTTAAAAAAAATATTGGATTTTTACATTTATGGCTCGGACTTGCGTCCGGGCTTATTGTATTTATAGTCGCACTTACAGGAAGCATTTTAGTTTTTGAAAAAGAGATTGATACTTTTGTCAATCCCGAATTTTATGAAGTTTCTAGTATTGGAACAAAGAAATTGCCCGTTGACCTTTATGTCAATGCCATCAGGAAAAAATATGCGATCACAGAATTAGAGCGTATTCAGACTTATCAAGATCCCAAAAGAACTGTAATTATTTCTGGAACCGATGCCGATAAAAATGAACAGATTTTCTCTGTAGATCCATACACTGGAAAAGTTTTGGGCCAAACTACGGAAAAAAGCAGGTTTTTTTCTGTGGTATTGGACTTACATCGTCATTTAATTTTAGGTGAAGCTGGAAAATTTATTACAGGCTGCAGCTGTCTTATTTTTGTTTTTCTGCTCATTTCGGGTCTTATTTTATGGTGGCCGAAAAAAATGAAAAATCTAAAGCAGCGATTAACTGTAAAATGGAGCGCTTCTTTTAAAAGAGTCAATTGGGATTTTCATTCCACATTTGGATTCTACAGCTTTTTGTTTCTTCTTACAATATCGCTTACTGGATTAACATGGTCTTTTAAATGGTTTGAAAGCGGTATTTATTTATTCGCAGATGGAACCATAAAAAAACCTTCTGCTAAAGTTGAAAACCCAACAAAAGTTGATCCTAAATTGGATAAAACCTATTTCTATCAAAATATATTCTCAAAAACTGACAGTATTTATAAATATACTGGAGATACTCAAATCAGAATTCCTTCTGACACGATAAATAGTATCATGGTCATTAAACTAAATATTGAAAAATCTATACCGAACATTTCGAGTATGGCTTATTTTGATAAATATACAGGCGAACTTTTAAAAATCAAGTCTTATGAATCGTTTAGTAATGGCGATAAAGTAAGGCGTCTTATTTATCCCATACATACAGGAAGTATCTATGGTTATCCAACCAAAATTCTAGCTTTTTTGGTTTGTCTTTTTGCGGCGACACTGCCTATTACAGGTTTACTGATATGGCTGGGAAAGAAGAAGAAAAAGTAACCCTTTTTTTAACTGCTCACTTTTTTAACGCAAAGAACGCTAAGGTTTTTTTTTAAATAAGGTATGATTAAAAAGTTCGCAAAGGTTTGTATTGAACAATGCTTTGCGAACTTTTTAATTATATAAAACCTTGCGAACTTTACGAAAAACCTTTGCGTTCTTTGCGGTAAAAAACCACGCATTTTAATAGTGACTTATTTTTTCTGAAAGTACAGATAATCAGTTGTAGTGCCTACATCTCTTAATCGGATCTGAGAATTATTAAATTCAAATAATTTCCAGTTAAAATTCAATTTTCCAAGTAATTCGCTCGTAAAATGCAGCTTCAGTTCTCGCACTCCATATTGGACAGTACTTTCCCATTGACCAGTTTCGTAAACTCCTCCTTTACTAGCCACAACAGATTTATCACTTTTAAAAACAAAAGAGTAACCAGTGTAGTTTGAGGTTTTTACGGTGTCATCAAAATAATACGGGATTTCCCAGGAACCGTTTGTTAGGGTTTGTTCAAAATCTAATGTTACAATATTATTTTCCGGACAATAATCGATGGCATATTTAATAGCATTTTCAAACTCCAAATTATTGGTAATCGATTTTGTCTGTCCGTTATAATCTGCTATCGTAATAGGATATTTTAAAGAAATATACTGACTCTCGTTTAAATTTTTAATAAAATTAAAAAATGCCTGATCGCTTATAATTGATTGTGAACTTGCTATTTGACTAGCGCTGTTATAAATATTAATTGTTATAGGATAATTGATTTTTAATCCATTAATTTTAGATAAAAGATCTGGATAAAGATTCCAGTAATCAATCAAAGAATCAAAATCAGCCTGATTGGGAATCAATTTTTCAATGTAATTATAGTATACCATAGTTACAGGAAAATCAATTTTCACAATATCCTCATCATAATTACTGGCATTGATATTATCTACAACCTTTTGATAATCGGCATTTGTATTAACTGCAATCTGCTGGTTGTTTACAGTAACCGTATAAGGGAGTTTTATAGTACAATAGCTAGATCCGTCGATAACATTATCCTGAACGGTCTGCACCATTGCAACCCTCTGCAGATATGTAGTCAGCGGGGAAGCATTGGTAATTGTTCCCTGTGAATTATTATTTTCTTCATCTGTTTCACTTTGACAGGAAAACAGCAGGAACAGGAAAACTGCGATTGATAAATATTTTTTCAAAAGGAACATATTTATGTTTTTACAAAGGTAATAAATTTTAAGAAACCGTTTTTTCAATAAAATAACAACAAGAATTTCAGTATGTCCTTCTATACTAAATTATCAAAAGCCGATACCATTTTATTCTTCTATTAAACAATCGGCTTTGCTTTTACCCTACTTCAATTAAAAACAAATACTTTTGCGTCGTACAAACTGAGAACCTACATGCCAGATAAAAACCAATCCAATACTTGTGATGAAATAATTTTTTCGTCTTTCTTCAAAAGTCATATCAAAGCGCTTCGGAATTTTCTTTTATACAAATTTGGCAATGCAGAGCAAGCAGAAGATGCAGCCCAGGAAGCATTCGTAAAACTTTGGCAGAACTGTGCTTCAGTGCCGTTAGAAAAAGCCAAATCATACATTTACACGATTGCGAACAATACTACTTTAAACCAAATTGCACATCAGAAAGTTGTTCTGAAATATGAAAAAAACTTTACAGGTTTAGATAAAACAAATCAAAGTCCGGAATATCTTTTGGAAGAAAAACAGTTTCAAGCCAAACTTTTAAAAGCCATAGAAAACCTAAACGAAAAACAGCGTACTGCTTTTTTGATGCATCGAATAGACGGCAAAAAATACAGTGAAATTGCCATAGAACTCAATATCAGTGTAAAGGCAGTAGAAAAACGCATTCATTTGGCCCTTTTAAGTTTACGTAAAGAAATTGATATCTAAAAAAGTAGGGTAAATTTAGTTCTAATTGTTTTAATTAAATAGTACGATAAAATGAAAAAAGATCGCTTATTAGCAAAATGGCTCAACGATGATTTATCTCCAGATGAATTGGCAGAATTTGAGGCGAGCCCTGATTTTGAAAAATACCAGAAGATAAAGAAATATACAGCTCATCTAGAGACAGATGACTTTGATGAAAATGCTATGCTGTCTAACATTTTAAGCCAGAAAAAACCAGCTCCAAAAGTTGTTCCGTTATACAGAAAATGGATGTTTCGCGCAGCGGCCATATTTGTCCTCGCACTTGGAGTTACATTTGCGATGAAAGCTTTTATGTCTGAAACGGAGACTGCAGAGTTTGGAAAAAAAACCACTTTTTCACTACCGGATAATTCTGAAGTAGTGTTAAACTCCGGTTCTGAAATAAACTATAAAAAATGGAACTGGGACAATAATAGACATCTTGAATTAAAAGGAGAAGCGTATTTCAAGGTTGCAAAAGGAAGACGTTTTGAAGTGCAAACAAGCCTTGGAAAAGTAACCGTTTTAGGAACACAGTTTAATGTTAAAACCAGAAAAAACAGGTTTGATGTGGTGTGTTACGAAGGGCGTGTAAAAGTAAATTATGCTTCGACCGAAATTCTACTAACCCACGGTCAAAGCGTGAGTTTTGAAAACGGAAAGCAGATTAAACTCACTGTAAATTCTTCGAAACCAGAATGGATGAACAATCAAATATGCTTTTATCAGGAAAATATACAAAGCCTTTTAGAAGAGGTTGAAAGACAGTATAATATTAAGATCGAGTTAAACGCCAAAGACACGATCTCTTTATTTACAGGAAAGTTACCTGCTAAAGACTTAAGTACAGCTTTGCAGATTATCAGCACAACGTATCATCTAAAAGCCAAAAAAGTTTCAGGAAACAAAATAATTTTTGACGAAAAATAAATGCTCCGCCCCAGACAATTTCATTTTTTGTTTGTTCTAATGCTTCTTGCCCTGAATCTTTCTGCTCAGGACAAGGGCAAGTTAATGCCTTTCAAAAAAATAATACTTGATATTGAAAAACAACACGATGTCAATTTTAATTACACGGAGGATAACATTGCTGGACTGGAAATCAATCCTCCAAAAAGATCCCTTTCTTTAGAACAAAAACTGGAATATCTGGGTAAAAAAACGCATTTATCTTTTGAAAATATTGGAAATAAATTCATCAATATCTATAAAAAAGATAATGCCACAGAAATGATCTGCGGCTATGTCATTTCAGCAGCAGATAAAAAACCTATTGAAAACGCAAATATCAGTTTGCCTAACAAAACTCAGTTTGCAACCGACTCAGAAGGTTATTTTGAATTTGCTAAAGAAGACAAAAGTATATTTACAATTAGTCACGTAGGATTTATATCCAAAAGAATTTCAGCTGGAAATTTAGTTTCTAAAAATTGTCCCCAGATATTGCTGGAACCTGAAATTACAGAACTGCACGAGATAAAAGCCAATGCAATTTTAGCATCAGGAATTTCCAAAAACAACGACGGATCGCTTATAATTAAACCTAAAAAATTTGGTATACTTCCCGGACTTGTCGAACCTGATGCTTTACAGACCATGCAGCAGATTCCTGGTGTAAACAGTCTTGACGAAAGTGTTTCCAGTATTAATGTTAGAGGCGGTACACACGACCAGAATTTATTTTTATGGAATGGAATCCGAATGTTTCAAACAGGACATTTTTTCGGTTTAATATCTGTTTTCAATCCAAATTTAGCCCATACAATTTCTATCTATAAAAACGGAAGTTCTGCGTTTTATGGCGAAAGTGTATCCAGTGTTGTGGCTATTTCTTCTACTGCTGAGACAGCAGAAAAAAACTCGTTTAGTGCAGGAATTAACATGATTAATGCCGATGTTTATGCAAAATACAATCTTTCTAAAAAAAGTTACATTGAAATTTCTGCCCGTAAATCGATCACTGATTTTGTAGAAACTCCTACTTACAAAGAATATTTCAATAAGGTTTTTCAAAACACCACCATCACAGATTTCTCTCAAAATCAAAACGTAAACTATCAAAGCGACAAAAAATTTGGTTTCTACGATGCGACACTCAAATATGCCCAAAAAATAGGATCAAAAGATCAAATAATACTCGATTTAATTACCATAAAAGATAATCTGGAGGTTTTTCAAAGTGCCACTGTTTACAACACCAATAAATCAGAAGAGAATGTGCTGCGCCAGCAGAATTATGGAGGAAATTTGTCATGGAGAAGAAACTGGAACAGCTTCAATACCACAAAAATTAATTTCTACAATTCTTCTTATGAACTTCTAGCCAATCAGAAAACTACTTTAGGAGATCAAGTTGTCATTCAGGAAAATACAGTTAACAATAACGGAATTAACTTAGAAAACAATCATATCATTAATTCTAATTTTAGTTTTAATGAGGGCTATCAGTTTAATGAAATGGGTATCACTAATTTGGAACAGGTAACAAATCCAGACTTTTACCGTAACGTAAAAGACGTGCTTCGAACTCATGCTTTAATTGCAGAAGGAAAATATAACGATACAATTTCCAAAATCTATTTTAAAGCTGGAATGCGGCTTAATTATATCGAAAAATTTAAAAAATATATTGCAGAACCTAGAATACAATTTGCGTACGGCATCAATAAAAATGTAAATCTGGAACTTTTGGGCGAGATCAAAAGTCAAAACTCCCAGCAGATTATTGATTTACAAAAAGATTATTTTGGGATTGAAAAAAGACGCTGGATCATTTCAAATAATACTACAATTCCCATTCAAAAAAGTAGGCAGCTATCTATAAATTTATTCTATAAAAAGAATGACTGGCTTCTCGACATTGAAAATTTTTATAAAAAAGTAATAGGAATCACCACTTCCAGTCAGGGTTTTCAGAACCAGTTAGAATTTGTTCGAACTACCGGAGACTATGAAGTTTGGGGAACAGAAATGCTTATTCAAAAAAAAATAAATCAATTTCTAACTTGGTTTAGTTATACGTACAATGAAAACAATTATCATTTTCCAAATTACCAATATCCTAGTTTTCCAAATAACTTTGAGCTGACCCATACTTTATCATGGGCTGGAATTTACGAGAAAAACAATTTCAAAATTGCTTTGGGGACAAAATGGTCTTCTGGCCGGCCAAAAACCTCTCCCGATTTTGCCCAAATAGATCCTTCAGATCCTGTTTTGTTTTATAACAAACCTAATAATACCAATCTGCATATTTTCTCGCAGGTTAATATTTCTTCAACTTACAAATGGGAAACATCAAATGGAATTCAGTACAAAATAGGAATTTCAATATTAAATATTCTCAACCGTAAAAACGAAATCAGCGAATATTATAGAATAAGTTCCCTAACAAATTCTATAGAAGAAGTTGATACTTTTTCGCTGCAACGAACTCCAAACGTGAGTTTTAGAGTTTCTTTTTAATTCTATCTCTACAAGGGTTTTAAAAAACTCTTTTTCTTCTTTTTTATTTTTTTTCAAAAAACACAATTCTTTGGTAGGGTAATCTTTATCAAGGCTGTTTTACTATTAAATCTTATCAAAATAATAAAAAATGAAAAGAAGAAAAACAGCAATAGTAACTGCGATATTACTGATTATCATCTCAGCCGGTATTTACTTTTACTACGGATTCCTATTTAAAGAAGCACGGAATATCGAATCAGAAACGCCTGATTTCAGTATAACTGCCACAAAACTACTGGAAGATTATAACACGAATCCTAAGACAGCAGATTCTTTATATCTCAATAAGACTATTGAAATTACAGGAATGGTAACCAAAGAAACAGATTCTGTGATCACTCTAGAAAATACTGTTTTCTGTCTCTTCACTCAAAAACTAAAAAATAAATCTGCTAATACTATAACAAGAGTTAAAGGTAAATGCATTGGATATGATGAACTTTTTCAAGAAGTCAAATTAGATCAATGCACATTATTAAACAAACAAATCAATTAATCAATTTATGAAGAAATTTTTAGTTCCAATCTGCTTCTTTCTGACGGCCATGGCATATTCACAAGATGATCTGCTGCAGGGTCTTGATTCTACTCAGGTAGAAGAAAATTACTCAACCGCAACTTTTAAAGCTTTACAGCTGGTAACACTGCAGACCACAAAAATGCCAGCAAAAAAAGAGTTTTATTTTGTAGTATCACATCGATTTGGCAGCGTTAAAGATGGTTTCGACAGTTTTTTTGGTCTTGATAATGCCACTACAAAACTAGGCGGTATTTATGGCGTAACCAACTGGTTATCGGTAAGTCTTTCCAGACATACCTTAAACAAAATGTATGAAACAGGATTAAAATACAGAGTTGCCAGACAAAACGATAATTTTCCTTTGGACATTGTTGGTTACAGCGTTGCAGATATTAACACTTTCTTAGAGAAAGATCAATATCCCGGTTTAGAATTTAAGCATCGCCTTACCTATGTACAGCAGGTTCTAATATCTAGAAAGATCAGCGAAAAACTGTCACTGGAATTAGTACCGTCATTTATCCACAAAAACCTTTACAATCCTGATATCGAAAGAGATAATCAGTTTTCTTTTGGCGGCGGCGGACGCTATAAAATCACTAAAAGACTATCTGTCAATTTAGAATACATGCACAATTTTGATAAACCCGACTTTTATAAAAATCCATTATCTGTAGGACTTGACGTAGAAACAGGCGGGCATGTATTTCAGTTAATCTTTACCAATTCACAATCTATGAGCGAGAGCGGATACCTTACGAATGCATCTGGTGACTGGGGTAAAGGTGATTTCTTCTTCGGCTTTAACTTATACAGAGTATTTTAATAACTATAAATTAATAAATCATGAAAAAAACAATCTTACTTACAATTTTATTAGCTGCATTGGCAAGCTGTAATGACTCAGATACAGTTCAGGATATCGAAACACCAACAACGCCGACGAATCCAACAACTTCAATTACTTATAGTAAAAATGTAAAATCTATTATTGATGCCAACTGTATCAGCTGTCATTCAAGCGGAAGATCTGCAGCGTTTAGACCTCTAACTACTTTTGCAGAAGTTAAAGCGGCTGTTGAAAATTCTGGTTTATTAAACCGAATTCAATTGCAAAACGGCCAGCAGGGGCTTATGCCTCAAGGCGGAAGAATGTCGCAGGCTAATATTGACTTAATCGTAAAATGGAATACGGACGGATTAAAAGAAAATTAATCATTATGAAAAAATCATTGCTAAATTTCTTCTTTTTGCTGTTAATTATTACTGTAGGTACAAATGCTTCTGCACAAAAATTAATTACAAAAACAGGAAATATAAAATTTCAGGCTTCGATGCCTTCTTATGAGGAAGTTGCAGCCGAAAACAAATCTGTCTCTGCAATTCTTGATCAGTCAACTGGTGATTTTGCTTCTTTGGTTTTAATAAAAGGATTCCGATTCAAAGTTGCATTAATGGAAGAGCATTTTAATGAAAATTACATGGAATCTGAAAAATTCTCGAAAGCAACTTTAAAAGGCAAAATAGAAGATTTTGATATTTCTAAGATTACCAATACTCCTAAAAATTTTACCTTAAAAGGCGATCTTACCATTCACGGCAAAACAAAACCTTTAACAGTAATCATAAAAATTTCTAAAGCTGCGAACGGAGTTAATGCAATTGGTTCTTTTGAAGTAAAACCAGAAGATTTTGATATTGAAATACCAAGTCTTGTTAGAAAGAAAGTTGCCGATAAAATAAAAATAAATTACAATTTTTTATTAGTTAAGTAATCTTTTAAAAGGTGCTTTTTAGCAAAGAAACCACTCTTCAAAGATCTGGATCGAATTATTGATTTAGAACCTCATTAAACATGACTAATGTTCTGGGGTCAGTTTTTATATATGCTGGCCTCTTTTTTTTTAACCTCAATCAAAATTAGATGATCTGCAAAAACTACGTTGTTACCGGAGAAGATGTGAATGATTTTATGGTTATGGAAAGTGCCGCATACATTTCATACTCAGTCCGATTATTGTATCACTTTTTATTTTATAATGGTTTTTCAAAAGAGAAACTTAACACTCTAAATCTCGATCTGCATGAAGGAAATCATGAACTGATTTGTTATAAAGATTTAATGTTTACCCAGCATTTTTTTGTTGAGCTCAAACATTTTTATATCGATGACAAAATCAGGATTAAAAGCTCTTTTTTCAATTCAAAAAATGAATGCTGTGCAGAGGTAACGAAAGAAGTCGAATGGTTTGACCCAATTCGCAGACAAGTTATAGAAACTCCAAAACAAATCCTTTTACATTTTTATCCCAATTTGTAAAGTAAAGCAAAACGGAAATAATCTAGTTTTTGAAATGGAAACCTTTTTTGCCACAAAAGTTAAGATGGTATCTTTTACATTAAGTAAAAAATAAATGTTTCTTGCATTTCATTTTTACAATTTAATAACGAGAAATTCGATTATAGTATCGGCCTAGCTTCATTTGACTATCTGTTTACATCATTTTTATTATATTGCAGAGAATAAGAGTAAAACGAATATATAAGATGATAAAAAACTTGCTGTTTACGTTTGCATTGGGTCTTCTGGTCCATGCACAGACCAAAGCTCAAAATATTACACTTAGTCCTTATAAGGTAATTTGCTCACAGGTTACTGTAGAGCAGGTTGATTACAAAGGTAAAAAAGCATTACAGGTTCAGGGACTATCCAATGATGAAAAAACACTTGCGATCCTGAAGGATATTGATTTTCACAACGGAACAATTGAAGCGTCTATTTCTGGACAAACGCTTGCCAGTGCTGGAGAAACCGCACGCGGATTTGTTGGTATTGCTTTTCGCGTGAGTAATGATGCCTCTAAAATGGAAGTATTTTATTTGCGTCCTACAAACGGTCGGGCAAATGATCAGGTTCGTAGAAACCACTCCACACAATATATCTCAGTTCCTGGATATCCATGGGAAAAACTAAGGAAAGAAACTCCTGAAAAATATGAAGCTTATGCTGACATGCAGCCTGCAGAGTGGATCAAAATAAAAATTGAGATAAAGGACGAAACCGCAAAACTTTACGTCAACGGAGCTTCACAGCCAACACTCATTGTCAGCGATCTGAAACAGGGTAAAAATCTGCGGGGAAGTATTGGCCTTTGGGTTGGTCCTGGAACATTGGCCCATTTCACCGATCTTAAAATTACTAAAGAAAACGGATAAAATTAATCTAAGAACTCTAGTACTTTTAATACAAAGAGTTTTGAGCGGTTATTATTTGTTCGTATTGACACAATTTCTGTAGGCGACTGACAAATTATTTTTTGAAAGCAAAGGAGAAATACGACAAGTTTCAAAACTAGTTTCTTAGAAAACATCAATAGGTTTTGTTGTTTTCCTGTCAGCCAGTGATTGGCAAGCCCCGGCAACTAAGTGTAAATCTTTTAAAACAAGAAGTATCTGTTTAAGGAAAAGCTTATTGAGGGCAATTTTAAATTAGACCGCTGATAATGATTTTAGATTTCTCTATCATTTCATTAGACTTGAACATCTGACTCTCTATTAGAGAGCTCTCAAAAAGCATATATATATGATCCGATAAAGTTTCATCATTAATAAAATTTGAAAAAAATTTCCTTAGATCTTTCTTATGATCTTGAATTACGTTCAGTATTTTAAGATTATCACTAGGGATTTCAGATAAAATATTTAAGAAGCTACAGCCTCTGAAATTTTCCTTAGAGTTCATGTAAATTAAATAATCAAACGATGACAAAATCTTTGATTTAGTATCTTTTTTGTCGGTTATAAAATTATTGAGTTCATTGAACCAATATGTATGTCTTGCGTTTAAGAATGCTACGCATAGATCTTCTTTGGACTTAAAATGCTGGTAAAAGCTAGCCTTGGCAACTTTTGCTTCAGAAATAATCTGATTAATACCGGTCGAATTGTAACCCTGGTTAGCAAAGAGGCCAAATGTTACATCCATAATTCTTTCTTTTGGAGATATCATGAGCTGATTTATTTTGGAACAAATATACAACTACCGAGACAAACATACAAACCTGTCTGTCTATTAAAATAATATTAATAGCTGACTTTCCTAAATCAAATCTAGCTAAAAATGTCTTTTGGATTGTGATTTATAAAAAAAACAGAACTAGCTGTAGTAAAATTTTGCTAATCCTGTTTCTAATACATTTTTCCGCTATTAGAACTTTCGTTGTTCTTCTGTGATTGGCAAATCATTGATACTGGCATATCTCTTGGCCATCAACCCATTCTCATCAAATTCCCAATTTTCATTACCGTACGCCCTAAACCAATTACCTCTTTCATCCATATACTCATATTCAAATCTTACAGCAATGCGGTTGTCTGTATGCGCCCAGTACTCCTTTTTCAGTTTATAATTTTGCTCTTTTTTCCATTTATCGGCAAGAAACTTGACAATTTCTTCCCTGCCATTTACGAATTTATCTCTATTTCTCCACTCGCTGTCAATCGTGTATGCTTTAGAAATTTTTTCAGGGTCTTGGGAATTCCATGCATCTTCAGCAAATTGAATTTTCTGTAGTGCTGATTCAAATGTAAACGGTGGTAGTGGATGTTTCTGTTCCATTTTTTAATAAATTAAATTGTTAATACTTTCTTAGTCCTTTATTTCGATTATACATCTAGTAATAATTAGACAGGACAAACTTAAAACAAAAAAACAAAACAGACAAACTTGTCTGTCTATTTTTTATTTATTTTTTTTACTTTTAATTTTTAAATCAAAAACAGAGACTATTGTCCTTTTGTAATCCTTTAGATTTTTCTGGCTTGAAAAACAAAAGCCTGATGCCAAAAGGCATCAGGCTTACTTTCACAGATAAATATTAACACTTCGCTTAAGCTTAAAATCAAATTTTAACTTTTCCCAGCAGATTTTCAATTTTGGAAGGTGAAATTTCTGGATTTGCTCCTGGAGCTTCGGCTACTAGAGCTCCTACCACGCAGGCAAAATCAATGGCATTCTGAGGTGCTTTATCGGTAAGCAGTGATGTGATTAAAGCCGCTAAAAAGGAATCCCCTGCTCCAACTGTATCAGATACCTTAATAGGATATCCTCCATTTTGATAAAGCTCTCCTTCCCACATTAATAAGGCTCCGTGTTTTCCCTTAGTGACACACATAGCCCTTACTTTTGTTTTCTCTGCAATAAAATGCATATTGTCTTCCAGACTTGTAAAAGGAGATTCCATAGCTGTTGCTATCTCTAGCAATTCCTCATCATTGAACTTAATAAAATCAGCTGAGTTCATTAATTCCTGCAAAATTTCATAGGAATAATGCGGTTTTCTTAAATTGACATCAAAGACCTTGTAAGCCACTGAATTCAACAGTTCTTTTAAAGTTTTTCTTGAAACAGCATCTCGACAGACTAAGCTGCCATAAATAAGTACATCTGCTTGCTTCACTATTTTTTCAGCCTGCTCATTCAATACAATTTTATCCCATGCTGACGGGTAGCTGATTTCATAACTTGCCGAACCTCGTTCGTTTAAAGTGACATTTACCAGACCGGTTGGAAAATCTTCAGAGGTAACTATTGTATCAATTTTAAGTCCCAGACTCTTTATCTCTTCCTTAATCACTCTGCCATCCTGATCGTTTCCTACACAGCTAATCATGGCCACCTCGCAGCCAAAAGTTTTCATGCGCAAGGCGACATTAAGTGGTGCCCCTCCAATCTTTTTCTCATTAGCAAAAACATCCCAAAGTACCTCTCCGTATGCCACCGCTTTAAGGTTTTTTCCGTTATTCATTCTAAAATATTTTATTATTAATTTCTATTCTGGCTGAGTTATCTGAAGATTTGAGATTGTGCTTGTCTGTCCTTCAGCTATTAATCCCCATTTGTTTTTGTCTCTTCCGTAAATGCGGTTGGTGAGCGCTGCTTTTCCATTAATGTAGAGCACAACAACACTTCCCTCGGTAATTATTTCAACATCATATTTTACATTTGTCTGAAAGGCAAAAGGCAAACGAGTAACTTCCTGCGAAGCCGAATTATAACCGCTTATTTTTCCATTAGTAATATCAAAAACAATTTTATAGTAATTTCCTGTATCATTGGTATGAAAAACAAATCCAGCTGTTCCTGAAGATTTCGTTAAAGTGACTTCGGCTTTTATTTTAACTTTCTTTCCAATACTTTTAAAAGTAACCGTTGCTTTTTCTGTTTCTCCCGATAAAGAATAGGTTCCATTATTGGCTGTTGCATTTGCTGAAATGGCATCTACTTCAGCAGTAGCGTTCTTTTTGGAAAATAAATCCTTTACTGACTTCGGAGATTGAGTCCCTAAAGTTCCATCTGAATTCTGAATCAATTCATGAATAACCATATTCCCCGCCCAATCTTTATTTCCTAAATCATTTTCAGGTGTTTTTCTGGCACTCCATCCAAAAACATATCTTTTATTTCCGTCAGAAGCCGTTTTTCCTGCATAGAAATATTCTCCGTCAATTCTGTCATTCTGAGGTTTTGTCCAGGGACCATTGATAGATGATGCAATTCTGTAATGTGTACCTTTGCTTCCGCTCCAATTCTCAGAAAACATTAAATACCAGTTACTTCCCATCTTGAAAATATCCGCACATTCCATCATTAGATAATTATCCTCTGAAGTTGTAGTATAAAGTGGAGCTTCAACATCCCATTTTCCTGATGCAGGATCAGCACTTGTAAAATGCAGCAGAACGGCTTTCCTTCCCGGTTCTGTCTGTGTGCTTACCAGCATTGAATATTTTTTCAGTTCATCATTGTAAAATACATGAGGATCTCTAAAATCATAGTTATAATATCCTGTCGGTGCAGTTATTTTAAAAGAGGGAACTTTTGTCCAGTTTTTCAAGTCGCTGCTAATTGCGCATAATACGCTTTCTCTTGCATTGGATTGAACAAAAGCTGAAGTTTCGTTATGTCCAGTATAATAGAAATAATAAAGACTGCCCGCTTTGATAACTGACCCAGTGCCAATCGCAAAATCAGGTTCAAGGTTTGAACCATACGGAATGGTTTGGCCTTCATAAGTAAAATGCGCCAGATCTATGCTCTGATATTCATGAATATCATGAAATCCTTTTCCAGCTGGTTTATTCTGTGCGTCATGCAAGAAGTAGATATGAAATTTTCCGTTATCAAAAAAAGGCATTATATCTCCAGTATAACCCGCGCTATAGTACGGATCGTCTGCGCCCATCCATTGCGCTGGCGGAACAGGAAAAACACTTGTTATTTCAGAATTGCCTCCTGAAATCGAACCTCCAATATAAGTTTCATCTTGACTACACGAAGCAAGCCAAAAGAAAGCGAGAGCAATTGTAATTATATTTCTGTATTTCATTGTATTAAATTCAAGTGATTTATTTTCCCGCTAGATAATTGATACTGTTTTGTGTCAGCAGTCTGATGTTTGCAATAAACTCATTAGACTGGCTTGGCACGCCGCTGCTGTTGGTTTCATTATACCAGTCGTAAGCCCCCATTGAAATAACAATTACATTTTTATTTGTACTTGTATTTGGAAATTCTGCAATGGTAACCCTTCCGTTCAGTTCATTATCCCAAGCTTCACTTGCCAGATTGGTTCCTCCTGTTTGGTTTCTCCAACCTTCTCCATTATTGTATCCGCCCCATTCCGGTAAAAACCACCATGCGGTATGATTTAATCTGAAAGTACCGCTTTGCAGTAAATTAGCTTTCCCAGCTTCAAAAGTGGTTAAACCCTGAAATATTGGATGGGCTTCATGACCAACAAATGACATTCCCCATGAATTTCCGTCTACAAATCCATTTGGAGGAAAATCACCAAAAACATTATTTGGTCCTTTTCCTGATGGAACAATTACTAAAGCATCAACGTATTGTGAAGCGAAAGAAGTCAAAAGCAGGTTTCCGCCATTTGCCCTAAAATTTTTAAGTGCAGTGGTAACGGCAGGATTATAAGCAACAGAAGGTAAATTTGCAGCCGAATCAAAATGCCACCAAATCACATCGACATCACTTAAATCTGCGCCGTTCTGAAGACTTTCAAAGGAAATATATTTAGCTCCCGGGAAATTATCAAATAACCAGTTTGAAGCTGTAACTTCATCCATGTTTGTGATTCCTGATCTTGTAGCTGCAGTTCCTAAAAATGCAACTGTTAATCCTGTAACTGGAACTCCGACATTTGCAGTATAGTTAACGCTCTTACCATTTGATGTTATTACAAAAGTGACTGCATTTGTAAAATCAACTGTTGCTCCTGAAGATGGTGAAATTGTAACGCCTGTTGTAACTTCGATCACTGGCTTAAGCGCTGTTAAGTCAGTATTTTCAGGTAAGGTCAAATTAATTGTTCTGCTGATGTCGTTTACAATTGCTGCTGCACCATTGATCGTGAAACTTTTAATTGGACTTAAAACGGTTGTTGTTACTATGTAATCTTTGTATAAATTACCGTTAACCACTCTGAATTTTACTGGATTTGTAAAATTAATAGCTGAATTTAATTCCAGATTTGACGTTGCTCCTTCTTCAAAAACAACTTCTGGTTTTATGGCTGTTATATCTGATCCGTAAGGCATTACAACAGTAATTTTCCCTGTTGTCTGATCAATGCTTCCTGAAACTCCGTTTAATTTAAATGAAAGTACATTTGAAGGCGAATTCACATCAAATCCGCCAGTTTCAAAACTGTTTTCGCAGGCAGTAACCATAAAAATCATTGCCAAAACTATAGACATTTTAGTCCAATATTTATTTAAAGCTTTTTTCATTTTGCTGATTCTTTAAGGATTAATAACCTGGATTCTGTTTATACAATCCCTGACTGAAATTAATTTGCTTCAACGGAATTGGGCAGTATTCTTCTTTGTGTGCATCAAAAAAAGCATCCTGATAATAGGTACGTTTTGTTTTTTCTTTTGCATAAAAGTCATTCATAACCTGATCTGTAATTCCCCAGCGAACAAGATCGAAGAATCGGCTTCCTTCCATAGCCAATTCTAAACGACGTTCCCAGCGCAAAGCTTTACGGGCAAAATCCTGTGTCCAGTTGCAATTGCTTCCGTCCACATATGTATTGATTTTAAAATTGTTTACGTAAGGCAGTCTTCCTGTACTCTGTGCAGCTCTTTCTCTTATTTCATTAATTAAAGGCAAAGCTTCAGATTGTCTTCCTAATTCAATCAAAGCTTCAGCACGCATCAGAACCACATCAGCATAGCGAATCTGGATTCTGTTTTTTGAATTTCCATAAAACGGATCAATATTTACCACACAGCTGCAGCTTGGTGCAACATTTTCCTTTAGAGAAGCAAAATAACCATACGTTCCTGGAGATCTAACCCAGGCTTCAACATATAGAAATTCAGGATCATATTTATAAGGAAGACCTGGCATTGCAACGGTATGATATAATCTCGGATCAACTGTATTAGCATCTATGTTTTTATAATCAAAATCCTGATCATTATAAGTATCAAATTCCGGCAGACCATTTACGCCTGTTTTAAAGGCATTCACTAGATTCTGGCTTGGCTTATGAAAATCGCAGCATCCTAAACCTTGCGGCGTTGAAAGAACATCTGAGAAATTCAATCTTCCATAAAGCGTACCGTCATTATCAGAAAACTGGATTGAGAAAATAGATTCTGGTCCGTTCTCGTAAGTTCCTGGAAGAAAATTGTTTGCAAAATCAGGTTCTAAAGAAGCTTTTCCAATTACGTTATCTGTTGCCGCAACTACTTCCTGCAGATGCTGCTGGTTTATACCTGTAACTTTAAATGTTTCATCCTGCGTATAGGCCTGATACAATCTTGTTTTTGCCAGATAAGCATAAGCCGCTTTTTTAGTGGCACGCCCCACTTGTGGCTGTGTATCTGGCAAATTATCGGCTGCAGCCTGAAAATCTTCTGCAATTTTATTCCAAAGTTCTTCGTTTGAAAGCGCTTTGTTTGAAATTGTTTTATAATCTTCTACTGGAATATCTTCTGTTATGTAAGGAACATCTCTAAACATAATTTTCAGCATAAAATAAAAATGTCCCCTTAAAAAACGCATTTCAGCCATTCGTGTTTTTTTCAGCGGATAATCCGCTTCTGAGAGTTGCTCTAATGCTTTTAAGGCTTTATTGGCTCTTGAAACTCCTACATAGCTGATATACCAGAAAGAATCCAACTCTCCAAAATCGGGTCTGATATTATTGGACACTTCAAAAAAGTGAAAATCCTGAATATCATTTGTACCGCTTCCTCCTTTGTAAGCATCATCTGAGCGGACATTCCCGAATGGCCACAGACTATACGGAGAATCATAATGATCGTTTCCTAACTGTGCATAAGCTGCATTCATAAATCCTTCAACGGACTGAGGTGTAACAATATCTTCTTCTGATAACACCCCACGCGGATCATTTTCTAAAAAATCGGAACAGGAAGCCAAGAAACCCATCACTGCAAATCCTGCTATATATAGTATTTTTTTCATTTTTTCAATCTTTTATTATAAAGTAAAATTAAGACCGGCAGTAAAGGTTGTCGGCTGAGGATATCCAAAACCTGCATTTTCCGGATCAACTCCTGTGAAGCTTTTGGCGTCAATAATCAATAAATTCTGTCCACTGATGTAAAGCCTAAAACTTTCCATATTCAGTTTCTTCAATAATTCTTTAGGAAAACTATATCCAAACTGCAAAACTCTAAGTTTAAGATAATTTCCATTTTCTACATAATAAGTTGAAAATCTGGATTCTGCATTTCTGTCAACAGTTGTCAATGCTGGGATTGTAGAATTTGGATTGTCTAAAGACCATGCATTAAGCAGACGGGTTCCTTTGTTTGATCCCACATCATCAACGCTCCAGAAATCAGTCTGATATTTGGTATTATTGATAACATCTACATCGCTTGCTCCTTCCCAAAAGGTTGTAAAATCAAAGTTTTTATAAGACAAGTTTAAATTAATGCCGTATAGCAGTCCAGGATTTGGATTTCCAATCCACGTGCGGTCTTTATCTGTAATTGCCCCATCTCCATTTAAATCTCTGTAACGGATTCTTCCAAGCCCCTTCCCTTCTTGAATTGCCGAATTATCCACCTGATCCTGACTTGTAAACAATCCGTCAGTAACATATCCGTACATCGAATTGATTGGTCGCCCTAAAATATTATCATTCAGTCCGTCACCACCGTAATTGTTTTTTACTTCATCTGGCAATTGTGTAATCTTATTTTTGTTTGCCGAAATATTTCCTGAAATATCATATTTCAGTCCAAATGAGGTTTCATCATGATAGCCCAGAGAAAACTCCCAGCCTTTGTTATCCATAGAAGCTCCGTTTACCCAGCGGTTTCCGCCTTCTCCAATAACTCCTAAATAAGGTGGCAATACTAGAATATCATCTGTTTTTTTGATATAATAATCTACAGATCCGCTTAATTTTTGTTTGAATAAACCAAAGTCCAAACCAATATTCGTTTGTGTAGTTGTCTCCCATTTCAAATCATCATTTCCAGACTGAGTCGCAATAAAACCAGACGGAAGTAATCCGTTTCCATTTCCTGCAATATCGTAAGCTGTTCCAAAAGAAGTTGCCCATGTTGGACTTCCACCCGCATAACTTGCCAGATAAAGCGAATAAACCGCAGTATTACTGATTTCCTGATTACCAGTCTGTCCCCAGCCTGCTCTTAATTTTAAATCTGAAAAAACAGAAGCATTGTTTTTGATAAAATTTTCGTTGCTGATTCTCCATCCTGCTGAAACTGCTGGAAAAGTTCCAAACTGATTGTTTTTTCCAAAACGGGAAGAACCATCACGACGAATTGTAGCCGAAACCAGATATCGATTATCAAACTCATAATCTGCTTTTCCGAAATAAGAAAGTAAAGAATATACAGTAGAAGTTCCGCTGGTAAAAGATTCTCCTGTTCCTGCATCGGGATACATATAATCTGGAGTTTCAATCAAAAAGTCGTTCTTACGCAGCGTATTTGTATCATAAGTATCTTTGTACATCTCTGTTCCTGCCATCAGATTCAAATTGCTTTTTCCAAAATTCAGGCTATAAATTGCAGTATTTGTCCATGTCCATTTGTCACTGATAGACTGATCGATGGTAACAGAAGTCTGATCGTTTTGCAGATAACCAGATTTGTAGCTTCTCTGCAGTGTACGTTTTTTGTAAAAGCCGTAATCCATTCCGAAACTGGTTTTGATGTGCAGGTTTTTAATGATTTCTAAATCCGCGTAAGCGTTACCAAAAAGACGTAGGTAATCGTATTTATTATCTTTATTATATTCTAAAAGACGAACTGGATTCTGTCTGTCATTCATCCCTCCGACTGGTCCTCCCCAGCCAATTCCGTCTACAGTGTGCACCGGAATAATCGGTAAAGCTCTAAGCGCGGGATCTAGAACACCAGGATCTGTCACTTCATTAGTTCTGTTTAAACTGAAATTCTCGCCAATAACCAGCTTTCCGTCAAAATATTTATACGACCCATTCATGCGGGCAGAAATTCTTTCAAAATCTGTTGTTTTAACCACGCCTTCGTTCCCGTAGTATCCTAATGAAAAAACGTAGCTCCCTTTATCTGAAGCATTCGAAACAGACAAATCATAAGAATTGGCAACTCCGGTTTGAGAAATCGCATCGTACCAGTCCGTATTTGAAGCTTTTATGGTTTGCTCGGCATCTAAATATTCTGGAACCAGAACTTTATTCAATTGTGGTTTATTATTATTTACCGACCAGTCAAACTGATAACGAAGGTTATTATTATTTGGATTTAAACCATCGTTTATATTTGCCTGCCAAAGTGCCTGACCAAACTGGTTCGCATTGAGAACATCTAACTTTCTTGAATAATCAGAAAAGGAAGCATATGTGCTGAAATTGATTCTCATTTTACCTTCTTTTCCTTTTTTGGTTGTAATGATAATCACACCATTTGAAGCTCGGGAACCATAAATACTGGCTGAAGAAGCATCTTTCAGCACCTGAATGGTTTCAATATCGTTAGGATTTAATTCATGCATTCCAGATTTTGTCGGCATTCCGTCAATTACGTAGAGGGGATCTGTATTGTTCAGCGTCCCGACACCGCGGATCACTACTTTTGTATTTCCTCCGCTTGGCGAACCATCTGAAGACACTTTTACTCCGGCAACTCTTCCCTGCAAAGCTTTTATCGGGTTTGGCTCCGGTTGTTTCATAACTTCTTTCATGTTCACAACTGCGACTGCTCCTGTGATATCCGTTTTCTTTTGTTTGGAATAACCGGTTACTACAACTTCATTCAACTGATTGTTGTCAACTTTCAGCGTTACATTGATCGTTTTCTGCCCGTTAACAGAAATAGATTGCGGCGCATATCCGATAAACGAAATTACAAGTACGGCATCTGAAGCAACATTTTGAAAGGAAAAATTTCCATCAAAATCTGTTGCTGTACTGGTATTTGTACCCGAAATAATTACGGTTGCTCCTGGAAGCGGCATTCCGTCATCTGCCGAAATTACCGTTCCCTTTACTCCGTTTTCCTGAGCTGTCATCATCAGCATGGGAAAGAAGAAAAATAGAAAATAAATAATTTTACTTTTCATGAGGTTAGTGGTTTTTAGTTAGTTTTTATTTAATTGGTTAATTACGAGGTTGTTTAATTCTATTGTCTGTTTTGAAGACACCGAAAGAGATGTAAATGGCTGCTGCGGGAAAAAGATTTCGGTTATAACTTTTTCGCCATTATTGTAAAATATTTCAATAGATGTTTTATCCAGAATAATTTTAAAAGCACCCTCTCTTTGACTGCCGCCTAAAGATGCTTTGGTAATCGTTGCAGCAAATTTTTCTGAGAAATCATTTTTTCCAGACTTTGAACGGTCCACAAATAAATAATGAGCCGCATTATTGATTCCGAATGTCAAAGACTCGCCTTTATCATTTGAAAGCATAAAAGTGTAGGTATCCTGTTTTATGTTTTTTAGCTTAAAATCAATAATTGCCTTAGTTAAATCAACTTTTGCAGCTTCTGGAATAGAAAGATTACCTTTACCTTTTAAGCTTTTGCCTTTGATTGTTTTAGAAATATATTTATTGATTTCTTTTACAGGAATGCTAACCAGACTGAACTCATTTCCTTTTTTTATTAGCTGAATTTCTCTAGCGATCGTAGTGCTGCTTCTCCAGACATTTGTCGGTACATCTTGGGCATAATCCCAATTGGACATCCAGCCGATAAATAATCTTCGCCCGTCCGAGTTTGGAATATTATTCCACGTTACACCGGCATAATTATCTTTTCCGTAATCTATCCAGACGGCTTTTTCCTGTTCAACTCTTTTGGCAAAATTTGGGTCTAATGTAAAAGTTGTTCCATCAAAATCTCCAATAAAATATTGCGTTCCAGAACCTCCATTTGCACCTCCTGGATTTAAGCTCTGAATTAAAACCCATTTGGTTTCATTTGTACCCTGCACTTTTATTTCAAAAAAATCTGGACATTCCCAAACACCTCCATGTGCCCCAATATTTTTTCCGAAATCAGATAAATATTGCCAGCTTTTTAAGTCTTTTGATTTATAAAATTGGGAACGGTCCTGCGCTGCTAAAACCATTATCCATTGTTTATGGGTTTCATCCCAAGTCACTTTTGGGTCACGAAAATCACGAATTCCCGGGTTTTTTACGACAGGATTTCCTTCCTCAAATTTCTGCCATGTAAAACCATTGTCATTCGAGAAAGCAATATCCTGCTGCTCAACATCAATTTTATTTTCTTTTTCCTTTGTCATATCATGCAGCGTATAAACCGCTACAATTGGCGCCTTATTTCCGATACCTAAACCTGATGTATTATTTATATCTACAACAGCACTTCCTGAGAAAATATATTTATCCTTATCTGGGTAAATTGCGATAGGCAATTCTTCCCATTGAATCAGATCTTTACTGACCGCATGCCCCCAATGCATTGGTCCCCATTTATTTCCATCAGGAAAATGCTGGTAGAATAAATGATATTTCCCATCTGCATAGAACATTCCGTTAGGATCATTCATCCAGCCTTTTTTGGGTGTAAAATGAAAATTAGGGCGGTACATTTGTTCCTCAGCCGAGGCTGATACTGAAACAGCAGTTGTTTGTGCAACAGCCGAGTACGGTATAAATCCTCCTGCTGAAAGGAGTATCGCACTATAGAATGCCAGCGGCAGATGTTTCTTTGATTTCATTTTTTTTGATATTTTTTTTGGTTAGATTTTCGCTTAATACTTCTAAAGAGATTCCTTTAGTTTCCGGCATCATAAAAATTACGAACAGTAGCTGTAATACCATCATTAGTGTAAAAATTAAGAATACGGCATCTGGTCCTATTTCTGAAAACAACATTGGAATTAAAGACGGAATAATCGCTGCCAGAACCCAATGCACTGAACTTCCAAATGCCTGTCCCGATGCACGGATATGATTTGGAAAAATTTCTGAGATGAAAACCCAGATAACTGCTCCCTGACCGATGGCGTGTGAAGCGATAAACAGGAAAAGAAAAATGGGTACTGATAATCCTCCCCAATTGTAATAAAAAGAAGCAGAGACTAATCCTAAAGAAATGATATATCCAATAGAACCAATATACATTAACAACTTCCTTCCTAATCTGTCAATTAATGCTACTCCAATTAAAGTAAATATAAGATTGGTGATCCCAATGCCGATACTGCTTAATAAAGCCGTGTTCTGTCCTAAACCTGCTTCTTCAAAAATTCTGGGTGCATAATATAAAAAAGCATTGATTCCTGAAAACTGATTGAAAAAAGCAATTAAAAAAGCTAGGATTAAAGGGAAACGGTATTTCTTCATGAATATATTTTCATGTTTCGTCACTCCATTTTCTCTGGAATCATCCATAATGGAAGAAAGAGAGGCCGAGGGATCGATTTTAAGGAGTACTTTACGGGCTTCTTCATCACGGTTTCTGGACAGGAGCCATCTTGGACTTTCTGGAATTGTTA
Source organism: Flavobacterium sp. SORGH_AS_0622 (assembly GCF_030818825.1). Taxonomy (NCBI): domain Bacteria; kingdom Pseudomonadati; phylum Bacteroidota; class Flavobacteriia; order Flavobacteriales; family Flavobacteriaceae; genus Flavobacterium; species Flavobacterium sp. SORGH_AS_0622. Next base: position 2,161,618 of record NZ_JAUTAX010000001.1, on the reverse strand, counting down.
TGATAAAAAGAATATAAATAACAGACGGAATAGCCTGAACCCCAACCATCCAGCGCCAAGCATTTTCTCCAATGTCTTTTAAAAAATAATTAGATATAAACGCGATTAAAATACCCAGAACAATATTAAACTGATACAAAGCAACCAATCTCCCTCGTTTTTCAGCTGGAGCAATTTCTGAAACATACGCCGGAGCAGCAATGGTTGAAGCCCCAACACCCAAACCTCCAATAAACCTAAAAGCTGCAAAAACATAAGGATCATTGGCAAAAGCAGCACCAACGGCAGAAATGAAATATAAAATTCCGATCCAAAACAGTGTTTTTTTACGTCCTATTTTATTGGTTGGGATTCCTCCAAAAATAGCACCTACGACTGTTCCCCACAGTGCCATTGCCATAACAACAGATCCATGAAAAGCATCAGATGAATGCCAGAGAAGCTGTAGTTGTTTATCAGCTCCAGAAATAACTACGGTATCAAAACCGAATAGAAAACCTGCCAGTGCAGCAGTAACAGACCAAATCAATATCTTGTTCATTGTAGATGTATTAAAAACTTGTTGCTAAGATATCCGCAATAAAAACAACTTATTTTTAATGATGTTACAATTTAATTCTATAATTATTGATAGTTTGATATTTTTAAACTAAAAGCTTTATTTGCAAGGCTTTACATAATTTAAAACTTATTTACGAAAACCGTGTAGTTTCGATTTTGTTACATTAGGTTTAAAAATGATACCTGATTTGTATCAATTTTAAACCAATATTAATTTGAGGATTTGTATTCCTTTGGTGAAATTCCAAATTTATTCTTAAAAGCTGTAGAAAAATAATTGGGAGAAGAGAATCCCAGCGAGTAAGCAATTTCAGAAATATTCATATTATTTAACTTTAAAAGCTCTGCCGCCTTCTCTAATTTTACATTATTAATATGGTCGCTGATATTAATTCCGATAATTGCTTTTACTTTTCGATACAGCTGAACTCTGGAAACTCCAAGTTTATCGGCTAAATCTTCAACAGAGAATTTAGGATTTTCGACATTCTTTTTAATAATATCATTCATTTTGGTAATAAAGGATTGTTCCTGATTGCCAAATTTCGATTCAGGCTCAACACGATAAATATTATTAGTATAATAATAACGAAGTTTCTCTCTATTAAAAAGCAAGCTTGATATAGATTGTTTCAAAATAGAAAGGCTGAAAGGCTTCGTAAGATACTGGTCTACTCCGCTTTGCAATCCTTTCAAAACAGATTCTTTATTACTCTGCGCAGTTAAAATAATAATTGGAATATGAGAAGAACGAAGATCTTTCTTCAATTCTTTACTAATCTCGTAACCATCTTTATCTACTAAATTAATATCACAGATTATAATATCCGGAATAATTTCTAATGCTTTTTGAATCGCATCGCTTCCATCAGAATTATACACTACATATTCATTGGACAGTTTTGCTTTTAAAAAGTTAACCAAATCTACATTGTCTTCTATGATTAGTAGAGTGTGTTTCTCAGCATCAGAAATGATGCTTGATTCTTTTAAATCAGGTTCTATATTTAAATTATCAGTAATTAAGTTTGGAATACTGGTTAGGTTCTCGGCTTTTTGAATAATTTCACCAGGCTGTAAATGACTGCTTCCTTTTAATAATGTAATGACAAATTCACTGCCCTGCTTGGATTTCAGTTCGATAATTCCTTGATGCAAAAGCACAAACTCTTTTGACAAATGCAATCCAATGCCTGAACTGTTTTTATTATTATTTGAGGCCCTGAAAAATGGATCAAAAACATTTGAAAGTTCATCATCAGGGATTCCAATTCCGGAATCTTTAAAATGGATCTGTACTGTATTATCCTGATTTTCGACAATTGAAATACTAATTTTACCATTATCGGGCGTAAATTTAAAAGCATTTGACAGCAAATTGAAATATACTTTGTCCATTAAACTGCGATCAATAAAGAGTTCCAGATTTTTGTTTTTACAGCTTAATTGAAAATCAATATTTCTTCTGGCAGCTTCGCCTTTAAAATTAGCCATGACTTCATTTGTGAAATCGTAAATTTTTGTACTGGAAGCCCTAAGGGTAAATTTTTGCTCTTCAATTTTCCTGAAATCCAATAACTGATTGATCAAACGCAATAATCTGTTTGAGTTTTTATGAATTAGTTTTACTTCATCGATAAGGGCAGTTCCCTTAATTTTTTCATTTTCAATCAGCGACTCTACATAACTCATAATCAAAGTTATCGGAGTTTTAAATTCATGTGAAAGTCCTGTGAAGAAATTGAGTTTTGCTTCATTGCTTTTAGCCGCAAGCTGAGCCATTTCCTGAATTTCATTATTCTGGTCAATAACAGTCTGATTAATTTTTTCAAGCTGTTTTTTCTTCTTTGAAATAGAAATAGTTGAATAAATGCTGTAGATAGTCAGACTCAAAATAATCACTAAGAAAAAACTCAATAATCGAACCAGATTGTTCTGCGAAGCATATTCTCTTTCCTGAACTTTTATTGCTCCCTGCTGAGACTCAATAACTGTCTGCTGCTGATCGACTTTATCCATTTGATTTTCGATAATTTCAGCATTATTCTTATCTATTACGATTGTATTGAGTATGTTATTTTTTGCAACTGCTTCTTTATAATACATTTTTAAAGCCAGTTTCAATGCTTCATTTCCTCCTGTCGGATACAGAACTGTTCCGTCTAAAACTCCGTTTTTAACCAATTCTATTCCCCCATTCACCGTGTTGAGTCCATCAACACCAATAAATTTAATTTTCTTTTCCAGTCCGGCAGTTTTGGCAGTTTCCCAGGCACTTAAAGCCATACGGTCATTATGGGCAAAAATATATTCGATATCAGGATTTTGCAAAAGAATCGCTTTTAGGGGCGCTTTAACTGACTCTTTTTCCCAATCACCAAATATGATTTTTTCAATTTTGAAACGTTTATTTTCTTTGATAATTTGATCAAACCCTAAACTACGCTCATACGCTGGTGAAGAACCGTTTGCTCCTGTTATTTCTATAATCTTACCTGACCCTTTACCGTGCGAAATAATATATCGCGCTGCAATTCTGCCAATTTCAATATTATCAGCTCCAAGATAAGCAGTATAGTTTTCTCCTTCAATTTTCCGGTCTACAATAAGAACAGGAATTCCGGCTTTTATTGATTTTTCTACAACTGCCGTCAAAGGTTTAGACTGGATTGGGGATACAATAATGACATCTACTTTATTAGATATGAATCCTTCAATATCTTCTATTTGCTTCTCGATGCTGTTATTGGCATCTTTTATAGTCAGATCGACTTCAGGCCGTAATGAGGCTTCAATTTTCATTGAGCTGTTCATCTGCTTACGCCAGTCATCAGTAGTCATGGCCTGAGAAAATCCAACTTTTATTTTATTACTCAGTTTTTGTTTACAGGAGATTAGACCTAATGACACTATAAAAAGTATCAAAGTATATTTTAGAAATTTATACATCGAAATTATGGGTTTATGTAAATAAAAAAATAAGTTCTTACAATACTTTATTGAGCCAGCTGCTTGTGAAAAAAATTAGGAAGGAATATTTTTACTATAACAAGCGGTAAGAAAATCTAATAATTAAAAAAGTAAAATTAAACTTTTATTTCATGTACACAAATGAGTGAATAATATATCTGATGTAAAATAATAATCATGCTTATATTTTACTCTATAAGATTTAAAAGTATAATAGTAAAAAGTCTAAATAAGGAGAGACATCCCTGTAAGTGTAGGATACTTACAAGTATAATTCGAGAATGTCATTTAGAAAAGGAGCGCCTGTTCACATATAGTTAGGAATTATATTGATTGCAACTCCCAAATTAGTTTCACGTACTAACCAATCAAGTTCTTCCGGATTTTTAGGTTCTAATCTTTATAATTATTAATCTGGCACTTTCGATTCAAAAAAGCATTTTTGATACTGCAAATCAGTTAAACAGTATTTCCAATTTAAACAATATTTGATTATCGTTTATAAATTACCTGCTAGGGCCACAATGAATAATGAAAAAGAAAAATATTCATAACTATCAGGTGAAATAAATGCTAATTTGAAACTGAAAAGTGCCGATTAAAATCTTAGAAAAGGTTTTTACATCACAAATATGAATGCATAAAAACCTTTGCTTTCGGGTAAAAATGTTATTTTATTTTAATGACAACTTTTCCTTTAGCCCTTCCGCTTTCTACATAAGACAACGCATCGTTTGTTTTTTCGAAAGGAAAAATTTTATCAACAATAGGTTTGATTACACCAGACTCGATAAGTTTGGTAATTTCACTTAACTGCTCCCCATCTGCTTTCATAAACAAAAAAGAATAGTCTACGTTTTTATGTTTTGCTTTTTTACGGATACTAGAACTTAGTAATGACAGGACAATTTTTACAAACCAAGGAGCTCTGATTTCTTTTGCAAAAACAGGTGTCGGCGGTCCGGAAATAGAAATTAGTTTACCACCTGGTTTTAATATTCGCAGTGATTTTTCGAGTGTTTTCTGATCCTGACTATTTAAGACTGCATCATAATCACTCAAGATTTTTTCGAAATCACTGTTTTTGTAATCAATAACAATATCAGCTCCAAGGTTTTTTAATAAGCCGGTACTTTGAGCACCTGCCGTAGTAGCAACTACAGCACCCAAATGTTTGGCCAGCTGAATAGCAAAAGTTCCAACTCCACCAGATCCTGCCTGTATAAACACTTTTTGACCTGATTTTACTCCAGCTCTTTCAACCAAAACCTGCCACGATGTAAGCCCTACCAGCGGAATAGATGCAGCTTCTTCCATCGAAAGATTTGTAGGTTTCAGGGCGGCATCTTTTTCGTCAATGGCAATAAACTGGGCAAACGTACCTATTCGGTAATCTGAGACTCTCGCATAGATCTGGTCCCCAGTTTTAAACTTTTTTACATTCTTTCCTGTTTTTACAACTATTCCTGCCACATCATGACCTAAAATGAGCGGCAGTTTATAGGGTAGAATGAGTTTAAATTCTCCTGTTTTTATTTTAGAGTCTAAAAGATTGACACCTGCCGCATGGATTTCGACCAATATATCATTTTCTTTTACATCTGGTAAAGAAAGTTCTACACGCTGCAGACTTTGCTTTTTACTGTATTTATTAATTACAAATGCTTTCATTTTAGATGTTTTAAAGTTTAATTACTGCTTAAGGCAGCGTAGTTTTTTTTAGAATTTACCAGATTGAAAGCCAGTTTTGGAAAAAACCTGCTAACAATAATAATTTAGAATTACCAACACGAATAGTAAATTGCTCTTTTTGATTTCAGAAATAAGAGCTTTTACTAACTGCTTTGGGTTTAGTTTTTTGTTTGCAATTGCGAATCTTATTCGGTCACTTCCGCCGCTTATAAATATTGTATTTGCTGTTTTTTTATTTCATAATTATTTAAATTAATTTTATGTTTTTGGTTCTCTGATCAACAGATTGTTTTGTTTAAAATAAACTAAAAAGTCTATTTTAAATTATACTTTTTAGTTTATTTCATACTAAAAAAAAATTAGATGACGTATTGTTCTAATTCAGACTTTAGACTTTTTACCAAACCCTGCATTGGTTTTGCAGTCTGCATAACTCTGCACATTACGATTCCCCCTTCAACCGAAGCTACCAATTTAAAAGCAAAAACAACGGGATCTAGTTTAGTAGAAAATTCTCCGTTATTAATTCCTTCTTGAAGCAGAGCGGTTAATTCCTGTTGACCTTTTTTAAATACTTTAGCCACTTTTTCTCTTATAAAGGGATAATTATCATCTGCCTCTACTGCAGTATTAAATATCGGGCATCCGCCTGAAATATAGGTATCAATGGGGTTTTTATAAAAATCTAAAAAGGCATGTATTTTGCCCTTCATTGTCTTTGAGCCGTAAACTGCAGCTCTTATTCTATCAGAAACCATCTTAAGAGATAAGTCAATTACTTGGTCCGACAAATCTTCTTTATTTTCAAAATGACCATATAAACATCCTTTGGTAAGCTTGGTCGCCTCAAGAACATCATCAATGTTAACTCCCGAAATGCCCTTTTCATTATAAAGAGGAACCGCAGTTTCTAATATGAATTGTTTTGTTTTTTCGGCCTTAGTCATCATTTTGAAATTAATTAGACAGCAAATATACTAAAAAGTATATTTCATACACGAAATTATAATAATTTATTCTTTTGAATTTTAGCCTAATTATGAATCACCTCTATGAAAAAACACCATATAACTAATCTATATTTTTATGACACATTATTAAAGTGAATTCATAACACTGTTAGGCAAAAAGCTAAGACTGTCTTTTTTTACCTTAAATAAATTATTCAATACGATTTAAGGAAAAAGCTTCGATGGCAAATATGATAAAACAATACCGGACAGTTATTCCATTTCAACAATCATTTCTGCTTCAATCACCATGTTTTGCGGAAGTGTATATACACCCACAGAAGTACGCGCATGCCTGCCCTTCTCGCCAAACACTTCAATTAATAAATCAGAAAAACCATTCATTACTTTTGATTGGTCAGTAAACGACTCAGCGGTATTTACATAACCATTTACTTTTACTATGCGTTTTATTTTTTTCAGACTTCCAAAAGCACGTTTAAGTACCGCCAGCTGATTTATGGCTGTCAGCCTGGCGGCCTGATAACCTTCTTCGGTGGTGAGACTGCTCCCTACTTTTCCAGTAATGTATTTCCCGTCTGCTTTAAGCGGTCCTCTTCCCGACAGGAAAACCATGTTTCCAACTTTTACCATATCCACATAACTTCCTAATGATTCTGGTATTTGCGGCAATTGAATTCCTAATTGACTTAACTTTTGCTCTGGAGTTTGTGCTGACAAATTAAAACTCAATAGTACTAATGCAAGTATTACTATATTTTTCATTATTTCCTTCTTATAATTATCTAAAAAAGAAAGTCATCTTTAAAAGACGACTTTCCTTATTTTTGTTTTTATTTATCTTATTATTTTATGAATTTGATCAATTCGGCATTAAATTTTGGAAGCTCTTCGATAAACAAGGCATGACCGCTTTTCTCGAATGGAACCAAAGTTGAATTGGCAATTGATTTGTGCATTTGTTCAGCTAATTCGTAAGAACAAATTTTGTCCTGTGTTCCGTGAAGTATAAGAGTTGGTATTTTGATTTTTTTCAAATCTTCTCTTAAATCTGTATCACGAAGTGCTTTCATAGATTCTCCCATTGCATATGGAGATGCCTGTGCCTGAATAGTTCCTAACCATGCACCTTGTCCTGCAGATACGCTTGTTTCATTTGCTGGGAATATTTTTCCGAAATTCTCAAACAATTGTGGTCTGTTAGTATTATTAAGGGCAATAAGACCGTTTACATCTTCTTTTGTCCAGAAACCGTAGTTAAAATCTGCTCTTTTTGTCCATAATGGAGCTGCTGCACCAAACAAAGCCAGTTTTGAAACGTGGGCTGCATTGTATTTGGCTACATAATGAATCACTGTTGCGCCTCCCATAGAGAATCCGCCGATTGTTGCTCCTTCAATTTTAAGTTTGTCTAGGATAACTTTGATATCATCTGCATAAACATCATAGTTGTACGCACCACCCGGTTTGTCTGATAATCCAAAACCTCTTAAAGTAATTCCGATAACGCGATATCCTTTCTGGATAAGTTCTGCATATTGGTATTCATACATCGCATCACTTAATGGCCATCCGTGAATCAGTACTACTGGTTTTCCTTCTCCTAAATCCGTTACATGCAGTTTTACATTTTTCTCTACTTCAATATATTCTTCTCTTCCTAAACTTGCCGGTTTTCTTTGACTTTGAGCAAATACTGTTGATACAGCTAATAAAAAAATGGCGAAGCTTGTTGTTACGATTGTTTTTAAATTGGTTTTCATTTCTTTTAGGTTTTAATTTATTTAAAATTTTTATTTATATCTGTCATTTCTTATTGACAGGACAAAATTGATAATTCTACGATTATAAAACAAATTAATAATTTTTAGCATATATAAATTTTATTTATAATCTTATTTAATCAGAACTTCAATTCATTTAGAGTTTCCATATGATTCAATCTTTTTTAAGCAGGAATGAATCACTAATTTATCTTATGAATAGATTTTCAGTATAGTTTACTTTTTCATTACCAAGACAGGTTTTCCTTTTTCCACTATATATGTTGCCAGTTCCGAAGCTTTTGCATGACTGTTATTTCTTGCAGAGTGAACTACGCCAGCAGGGATAAAAAGTACCTCTCCGGCCTTTAAAGTAACAGGAGACTGACCTTCGACTTCATATTCCAATACGCCATCAAGAACATAAATAACTTCCTCTCCAGGGTGAGAATGCTTTCCAAAAGCAGTATGAGCATCAAAATCGATGCGTGCCTGAACTGTTTCATATCCTGGTACACTAAGATCGTAACGCTGCAAATCAGTACGTTTTATTCCTGATTGCTGGGCAGAAACAGTATTGGTAATAATCAATGCTAAAAGGCTAAGGGCAGAAACTGTAGTTGATGCAAAATTTAAAGTTTTCATGTTTAATCGTTTTAATTAATTTGTTGTTTTTGTTAATATTCTTGTCAAAAGTACCAAGGCTTTACTGGCATTGAAATGATAATATACCCCAAATGGACAAAGTGAGAAATGAAGTGGACAAAAGTGGAGTTATGATTATTATGGATTATAAAACTTTGTCGATTTAGCTGTGATAAGACTCACCTTCCTTCCATATTCCCACTATAGATAGAGAATCAGAAATATTAATAGTAGGATCACCTTTAACTAAAAGCAAATCTGCTCTCAATCCCTCAGCAATTGATCCTCTGTCTAATAAATTAAATCTTTTAGATGGTACTGATGTGGCTGCTCTTAATGCCTCAATGGGGCTTAATCCCGCTTCTACTAACAGCTGCATTTCATGATGAACACTCACACCATGTGCAAGTCCGCCCAAATGGGGCATCGGTACAGATACATCTGTTCCAACAAGTATATCTACTCCTGCGTCGCGTAAATCCCTCACGTTGTCAAAGTTATCTTTCATATTGCCTTCGGGAAAAGTATTGAAACAAGAACACATGGTCATTTTCCAGTCTTCATTTAATTTTTTCTCAACTCTTTCATCATGCGCAACATGGCAGGCAGAATTACCTATAATCGATGAATTTAATACCAGACAAGGTGTTACGAAAATTCCCTTGGCCGCAATAGCTTCAATGAGTTCTTTTGTCCAATCTGGTCTGTCAATAAATAGATGTGCCAAGCCGTCGACACCAATTTCGACCGCTGTTTTGGCCGCTTCTGCCGTTAAAACGTGGGCTATTGCAATCTTATCTAATTTATGAGCTTCATCAACTGCTGCTTTTAATACCGGAGATTCAATGACAGGTAAACCCGGTGCATTCATTACAGTTCCTTCCTCAATCATTATTTTAAAATAATCTGCACCATTATTTACCTGACGATGAACAAAATCTATTGCTCCGCTAATTGAGGTAACATCGGCACCTATTTCTTCTTCTTCCTTTTGAGCTTGGTGAGCAGCTAAAAAAATGGCCTTTTCTTCTTCACTCATTTTCTCCATTTCTTTTAACACGAATTCCGGAATACCATCACCTTTAGGAATAAGCTCGTCTGGATGACCCGCCGGGAGCTGTTAGACCCATACCGGCAGAACGCACATCGGCAGCACCTGTAACTCCTTTTAATTGGGTTTCACGTCCTTTACTGGTAAATCCTCCCATCATTTCTAATTCGGTAGTGATACCGAATTTTAATGCATCTTTTAAGAATTCTACTGAGGTATGCACATGGGCATCTATTAAACCAGGCAGCAGAGTACAGCCTGATCCGTCAATAACCTCACTTATGTCTTCTGGTAAGTCATTTAGAATGGAAGTAATTACACCGTCACTAAAGACAACTGTTTTTATACCAATTACATTTTTGCCATCAAACACATTTACATTGCTGATGGCTTTAGTTTTAATATTAGTCATTTTGAATTATTTAAATTAATTTTTAGGCAAAGTTATCTAGTCAATAAGGATTAAAATAGCTACATTTAACACAATAATAGCTCTAAAAGGTCATTATAATGAAATTGCATTTAAAGGAGGAATTCGGTTTTTTAGCGGGTTTTGCGGATTTATTAGGTACAGAGGTAAAAAATGGAATATTAGTAATACCCGACAATAAAGGGAAAGGCTATTTAAGAGGATTTAGATTAGACAATTCCATAAATATGCTTGTAAGTTTTTATGAGTTTAATGACAATGTGCTTGCAAAAAGACTAGGAGGTCAAAATACACTGAATAGAATACTATTTTCTTTTAATAATATTTTTCCAGATGCCGATTCAAAAAACAAATATTCAGGAAATCTTCCTTCAATTCAGATTTTTAAGGGAAAACTTAATATTGAAACATTCTATCCGGGTAGAACTAAATTCAATTCTATTTTTATTGGAATCGATTCTGATAAATTAGCCAAAACTCTAGGAGTGAATATTGACAATGAAATTTTCAGAAATATTATTACCAGCGAACAGTCGATCTTATTTGAAGAGCTGCTTTCGCCAAAAATTGAGCAGGTGGCTATGGAAATTATTCAGGCTGACATTCCAGCTTCCCTCAATGATTTCTTTTTTAAAATTAAAGCCGAGGAATTAATCTGTCTGACTTTAAAAGAACTTTTTAAAAGAGAAAATCCAACTACACATGCACTAAATCAAATAGATGTTCAAAAAATTTATAAAGTGCGAGATACAATCTTGAACAACATTGCTGCGCCTCCCGTTATAAAACAACTGGCATCAGAAGTAGGAATGAGCGAATCAAAGTTTAAAAGACTATTTAAACAAATTTTTGGGGACAGTTTGTTTAGCTATTACCAAAAATTCCGAATGAAAGAAGCAGCACGATTGCTAAAAGAAAATAAAATGACTGTGTCAGAGGTTGGCTTTAAGATGGGGTTTTCTAATTTAAGTCACTTTGCCAAGGTTTTTGAGGACCATATTGGAACCAAGCCAAAATCGTTCCAAAAAATCAAACAAAATTAAAGAGCAATGATGACTATTTCGATCAAATTGTAAAGCTTTAAATAAAATTAGCCTCTAAATTGTCTATTTAAACATCGAAATTGTCCACTTCAATTACTTATGATTATCTAATGAGAGCGTTCTGATGCAAATTTGCCCTGTTTAACAGCTTAAAATTTTAAAATCATGAATGCAAAAACAACAAAAATTATTTACTGGACAGGTGTTATCTTAACTTCTTTATGGTTTGGAGCCAGCGGTTTTTTCGAACTTACTACAAATCCTATTGTTTGGGGAATTACACAGCAATTGGGATATCCAGAACATTTCATCTACCTGCTTGGTGTGTTTAAAGCCGCAGGAGTTATCGTATTATTAATTCCAAATAAGTTACTGCGGTTGAAAGAATGGGTCTTTGCGGGTATTTTCTTTGATATAACTTTTGCGTTTTTTTCAAAACTCGCAGTACTAGGCTTTTCTGCAGTAACTGACGCTGTTATTGCTTTTATAATGGTAAGCATAACTTATTTAATGTTTAGAAAATTATACACTGTTCACTACATTACCAATAAAACTGAATAGATTTAGTATTTATTGGAATAGTAAAGCCTGAGATTATCTCAGGCTTTTTCGTTATAGAATTATGAGCTTTCTAACAAATAAATTTGAGCTTTTTAACAAAATACTCATCCCTGCTTCTGCCGTAATTTTGTACTGAACATTTAAATACAATTACAATGAATAAAACATGGTTTATTACAGGAAGCTCAAGAGGATTAGGACGTAATCTTACAGAAGCAGTTTTAAAAAGCGGTGATAAAGTTGTGGCAACGGCCCGCGATATCGATCAGTTAAATGATTTGAAGGCTCTTTACAAAGATCAAATCTTTCCGCTAGCCTTAGATGTTACTAACTATGAACAAGTGTATAGTGCGGTTAAAACGGCTGCAGAACATTTTGGAAGAATTGACGTCTTGGTAAACAATGCAGGATTCGGAATTATCGGGGCTGCCGAAGCTTACACCAGTGAGCAGGTCCGCAGTCAGTTAGAAACTAATTTATATGCCCCAATTGAGATTACGCGTGCCGTCCTTCCTTATATGCGCAAACAGGGTTCAGGAAGGATTTTACAAATCAGTTCTATTGGCGGACGCGTTGGTAATCCAGGTCTAACGATGTATCAGGCGGCAAAATTTGGTCTAAGTGGCTTTACCGAAGCTTTGGCCAAAGAAGTTTCTTCGTTAGGAATATTGTTAACTAGTGTCGAACCAGGCGGTTTCCGTACTGATTGGGCTGGCGCTTCTATGTCTTACGCAACTGAAATAGAAGGCTACGAAATGGTAAAACAACGTACTGATTTTTTCAAAGGAGGACAATTTGTTGCTGTTGGTGATCCCGAAAAAGCAGCCAAAGTGATGGTGGATTTAGCGTCTCATCCAAACCCTCCTGTACACTTGGTACTAGGTAGTGAAGCAATTGGTATATTAAAAAATGCTGACCAAAAGCGAACAGAAGAAATGGAAAATTGGATGAATGTTAGTATATCAACAGATCATGATGAAGCAGGAAGCTTTTTTGATACCGCACAAGGAAAATGGTATACCAATAATACTAAAAAAGAATAATTTAAATACATTCTGTAATGGTCAGTACTAAATATTGCTGACCATTTTTTATAAATTTGTAATATGAACGATTCAAAAATAAATCAGAAAACACCAGCAATTGCTTATTCGTGCTATTATACCCAAAATCGCGAAGGTGAACAATTTGCTGCAGAACATGTTTTAAGTTTTCAGATTTCAGGAATACTTACTTTAAACAACGGCATCAGAGAATATATTTTCAAACCGGGTGATTTTCGATTTATCAAAAGGAATCAGCTTATAAAATTCAATAAACAGCCTGATCCTAATGCTGCATTTCAATCCATTTCAATTTATTTGAATCAGGAAGCATTGCGTGATTTCTCAATAAAACACAATCAAAAGACCAGTTTAATTAAAAGTCCTGAAACAGAAACTGTTTTTCAATTAGAAGAAACTCCACTGCTTAAAAGTTTAATGGGATCTTTGATTCCCTATATCAACGAAGATCAATTAATTAATTTACAGAAGAACTTCAAACTTTAAAAGTAAATGAAGCTATTACCATTTTATTGCAATGTAAACCCGAACTCAAAGATATTTTATTTGATTTTAATGAGCCAGGAAAAATTGATTTGGAAGCTTTCATGAAAAAGAATTTTCATTTTAATGTACAGTTAGACCGTTTTGCCTACCTAACTGGTAGAAGCTTGGCCACTTTTAAACGTGACTTTCAGCGTATTTTTGAAGTTTCTCCAAGCCGTTGGTTATTACAAAAAAGATTACAGCAGGCTTATTATCTGATAAAAGAAAAAGGAAAAACCCCAACTGAAGTCTATCTTGAAGTAGGTTTTGAAGACCTGTCCCATTTTTCATTTGCCTTTAAGAAACAATATGGATTATCTCCTTCGAAGGTCTTTTAATTTTTTTTGTTTTGGGTTTCAGGTTTCACGTTTTATGTCTAAAGTTCTGGTTTACAAGACATGTCGTCCGGATATCTATATAATCTTTCTTTTTGCCCGTTTGGCAACCTGAGCCAGAGGTTTCGGGACTGAAACTTGAAACTTAATCCGGAGTTTCAAAACATGAAACATGAAACAAAAAAACTAATCTTTACCTATTTTCCAGCCAGTTCAAAAAGGCGGTTGCTTTCTCTTTTCCTACCAACAATTTTTCTTCTGTTGGAATGGTTAATTTGATAATTAACTTACGAGAGAAATAATGTTCTGCCTCTCTAATTGCTGCAAAATTCACCAAATACTGCCTGTTGATCCTGAAGAATTGTATGGGCGATAACAGCTTATGAACCTCATCTAATGATTGTGTAATTTGATATTCAGTTTTATCAAAACACATGATGGTTGGAGTTTCATTTTTAATATAAAACAAAGCAATATTCTCGGTTAAAACTGTTTGGTATTTATTATTTTTAAAAACCAAAAAACTGCTTTTCCCTTTATTCTCGCCAGTTCGTGTCAATAAATACTCGAAATCTGGTATCATCTTTTTATTTCTTTGGAAGAAATTCTTCAGTTCTGCTGCTTTCTTAATAGCCTGTGCAATACTTTCTCTTGAAAATGGTTTCAATACGTAGTCAATTCCGTTTGACTTAAATGCCTCAATTGCATAGTCATCAAATGCGGTGCAGAATATTACTGGTGATACAACCTCTACATTTTTGAAAATTTCAAAACACAGACCATCTGCCAGCTGAATATCCATGAAAATAAGATCTGGCTGATCATTTTCTGACAGATAGCTCACGGCACCGTCTATGCTCTGTATATACGACAAAATTTGAGTATCAGGTCTGATGCTCAGAATAAGCTGCCCAAGCGCTTTGGCTGTTTTTACCTCATCTTCAATTATTATGATAGTCATAGATCATTGGTATTTTTACTTTAAATATAGTTTCGGTTTTATCAATTTGAATTTCCTTATGAATTAAATGCATAAGTCGATTATTGATGTTATCCAGACCAACACCTGTTGACAAAACACCTCTTTTGAGCTGTATTGGATTTTCAATAACTAAAAAATCGTTCTCTGAGTATAACCTGATTCGCAATGGTTTTTCAAGGGAAACCACGTTATGTTTGATGCAGTTTTCTATTAATAACTGAACAGTAAAAGGGGGAACTACAGACTCGTATTGTTTTTGATCCACTTCATTTATCAGAACAAATCCATCTTCAAAACGCGCTTTGAGCAGAAACACATAAGAATCTAAAATTTGAAGTTCTTCTTTTAAGGGTATTAAATCTAACTTTCGGCTTTCGAGTGTAAAACGGTAAAAATCAGATAATTTTAAAATAAAGTCAGCACTCTGCGGATCCTGAATTTCTACCATAGATTTCAGCGTATTGAGGCTATTAAATAAAAAATGGGGATTTACCTGCTGTTTCAGTAATTCGTACTGCGCTCCTAGATTAACAGCATGCGTGCGTTCTAATTCCAGTCCCATCTTCTGGGTCTGATAGTTTTGAAAAAGCAGATGCAGAAACATATAAACAATCAGATTAATTAATACGCCTCGCAATTCAAACATGATTGGAGCATCCATTTTAGAAATCTGAAAAAGTTCCTGATGCCCAATTACCAGTATGACCATAATTAGAATCCCCAATATCACACTTAGTAAAAGTTTCCAGTTAAACAAACTTTTATTGGTACGCTGCGATGAGAACTTTGGAAGGCTGTAAATATTATAATACCAAATAAATATAGAGAACATTAAGGTAATCGAAGAATTGATGACAATATCTCCAGGAGTTGATCCAGCGTCAAATAACTTTGGTATCGAAGCAAGAACCGCCAATGCTATAGAACTTCCCCAAATCACCTTTCGGGAAACGTGAAAGTTTTTTACTTTTTCCATATATTTTTTATGTGTTTTTAGATCTCGCTTTGTCAAAGATAGGATATTTTGAAAGTATTTTTTAATCCCTAAAAAAATCGGAACAAAATATTTCTGTTCCGATTTTATCTTTAGTAAGTTCAAATTTCAAAGCCAAAGTGCTTTATTCTCCTGCATTAACAACATGATATTTTCTTTTATAATAAGATCACTTTTATTACGCTTAAAACTTTTGGTACGTTTTGCTTCCGGCATTTTACTGCAACAGGATAAGCTTAAAAAAACTGTTTTCATAAAATCGGAGATTGTTGTAACACAGCTCGTGATGCTCCCATAACACTTCCTGTATTATTGTCCTGAATAAAACCAATCACTTCAAAATCTTTTGTATTAATTTTTTTTGGCAGATGAATCCATACTATTCCTTTTTTATCTTTTAAAGCTGACGACTGTAAATGACGAACAATTTGATAATGCGATAGAACACGGTTAGCATTCTCCCCTCTTTTTACATTGCTTTTAGCTGTTTTCTGAACAATTGCAAGTAACAAGCTGCTGTTTTTAAAAACGCCTTCTATATTGTAATTTACTTTAAAATTATTATTGGCCTGAGTGCCTTCGAGAAATAATTTGGCTGCAGCAGGTTTTGAAAGTGCAGACTTGATTCCATTTCTAACAATAGTTTCCTGCGAAGCAATATAATCAGTTTTTCCGTTTACAACTAGCTGTGGTGTATAAATTGGTTCTTTTCCCAGAAATTTTGCATAATCGTACTGCCTTTTGGTGTAAGCTGAATTGCTAAAGACATCTTTCCATCCTTGTCTGTCCCAATAATCGACATGATAAGCCAAAATATAAACCTCATGGTTTTTATATTCATTTTGGATTCTTCCCATCAGTTCATCTGCGGGCGGACAGCTTGAGCAGCCTTCAGAAGTGTATAATTCTAATAAAGCAAAACCTTTCTCTGCTCTTTTATCTGGATTTTGCCCTAACACAGTCATTCCTATTAAAAGCATCAATGTGATGAAAACAGCTGGTAATAATTGTATCTTTTTCATGATTTAAATTGACTATAATAAGCCTCATTCGAAGAGACTCTTGATTTTAAATGTTTAAAGGATATTAATTTCAACATTAATATTTCCTCTTACTGCTTTAGAGTAAGGACAGGTCTGATGTGCTTCATCGGCTACTTTTCGTGCTGTGTGAGAATCTAGACCTGGCAGACTAATATTCAATCTTGCCTGAAGAGAATATGCACCTTCTGCCACGCACAAGTCTACTTCCGCATCTACCGAAGTATCCGACGGAAGTTTAATATTTAACTTTGAGGCGGCAATTCCCATTGCACCAATAAAACATGCTGACCAGCCTGCCGCCAAAAGTTGTTCCGGATTTGTCCCAGAACGTGAAGAACCTGGAGAACTAAGTTTAATATTCAATTGTTCATCTGAACTTTGTGATGCTCCTTCGCGGCCGCCAGTCGTATGTGTTCTGCCTGTGTATAAAATTTTTGTTTCCATAATTTTTTAATTGTGTGTTGTGAAATGTTAATTGTGTGTTGTGCTTGCTTTTTACTTTATTTACTTTTTACTTAAATTATCGACGTCTATAATTGCTTTTGCAAATGCCTGTGGATCTTCTTGAGGAACATTATGTCCGATGCCTTTGAGGATTCTGTGTTCATATTTTCCTTTGAATTTGTCTGCGTACGCTTTTCCATCGGCGAAAGCACCGTCAAAATCGCTTCCTATTGTAATAGTAGGTACTTTAATTGCAGGTCTTGCGGCTAAACGTTTTTCTAAACTATCGTATTTAGATTCTCCCGCTTCAAGTGATTGTCTCCATCTGTAATTATGAATAACGATTGCTACGTGGTCTGGATTATCAAAAGACTGCGCGGTTTGATCGTAAGTCGCTTTATCGAACTTCCATAATGGCGAGGCTATCTGCCAGATTTGTTTATTAAACTCGTAGGTATTTTGAGTGTATCCTAATTTTCCTCTTTCTGTTGCAAAGTAATATTGATACCACCATCCTAATTCTGCTTTTGGAGGCAGCGGTTTTAAATTAGCTTCAAGATTTACAACTAAATAACCGCTGACAGAAACTAAACCTTGTAAACGTTCAGGCCAAAGTGCCGCCATAACAACCGCTGTCCTAGCTCCCCAGTCAAACCCTCCAATAATGGCTTTATCAATTTTAAGCGCATCCATCAAAGCAATAATATCAGTTGCTAATGCTGCTTGCTGTCCGTTTCTAAAAGTATCTTTCGAAAGGAATGTCGTAGTTCCAGATCCCCTTAAATATGGAGTGATTACTCTATAGCCTTTTGCTGCTAAAATAGGAACCACTTCCTTATAACTGTGAATATCATAAGGCCAGCCGTGGAGCAGTATTACAGTAGTTCCGTTGGAAGGCCCAGCTTCAGTATAGCCTACGTTTAATAAACCAGCATTAACTTGTTTTAATGTTCCCAAAGCAGGACTTATTGTTACTGCATTTGGTTTCTGGTTTTCTGATTGTGCATTGACAGCATTAAAGCTTAAAAAAAGAGCAGTAATTAAAAATACCTTAGAAGTTAAAGCTGTTATACGGTTGGTGATTTTTGATATTGTTTTCATAATCCTGATGTTTTAATATTTACCTATTAGTTAATTTATTAGCCAAAAGTATGGCTGCAGTTCCGCTTTTAAAATCAGAAAATATCCCAAACGGACAAACTAGGGCGTGAAATGGACAGGCTTAAATTTGAAAATTCTATATAAAAAAATAACCTGCAGGTGCAGGCTGATTTAAGAAAAAAACTAAATGATTAAAAAGGAAAAAGGAAATCTCTAAAAAGCATCACCATAAAGATATGCAGCGCAATAAGCACCGAGAAGAAAACAAAAGTTATTGAAATCAGTTATGAGTATAAAACTGACTTATTGATTCTGTCTCGAAAAAAATCACATCGTTAATAGTAATGATTTGTGAAATTTATAATCCATATCTGCCAAGATTTGAATGGCGGTATGTGTTTTTTCACATAGATAATGAAAGTCACGTACAATTAAAAAGCACACCTGTACAATGCTATAAACAAATTAGTTATAACAAAAGAACTTCACCAGAGAACTGCCTATAATATTTCATCAAGGACTGATTTTAGTTCCTCAAATGTATCAGGCTTTGAAATATATTTTACGATCGTATCGTTTTTTAAAAGCCAGGGAATCATAATATGCTCATCTGGTGTTGAAAACATTACCACTTCAATATTTGCCAGCCTGTCATAACTGCGTAGACGGCGTATAAATTCCAGCCCATTTATAAAAGGCATATTATAATCCAGTAATATCAAATCAGGAAGTTTATCAGTAGAATTGAGTTCTGAAAGCGCTTTTATAGGATTGCCCGCAGTGCGGCAGTTCACTTCTTTATTCAGAGAGCTGATGGCATCCATAAAATTGGTAATATCGTCATCATCATCATCCACAAGAAATATCTCTTTTCTTAACATATAATCTAATTTAATAATCTATAATCTTTACAACAGTTAATAATAACCTTAAATATAAGATTATTTTTAATTAAAAGACAAAGAAGACACAAAAAACTCCCTTTTGATACATGAATAAAAAAAATACTCAGGTTTTTGTCTAATCCTTCTACTAAACAATCAACCTGAGCTATTTTTCCGTACTTCACTGTTCAAAATAAGATAAAAACAGTTAAAAGAAATATTATATACTATTAATGATAATGAATATGAGAACCGCAACACTGAGCTGAAAAATTCGATTTACTTAAATAAAAGCAGTGCTAATTTTTGGAAGCTTCTGCGCCAAGTCAAAAATTCGTGTCCTGTATTTTCTGAAACATAAGAGACCGCATTGAATCCTGCCTCTTTCAAAGTCTTTACAGCAGTTTCTACATTCTCTGGTCTTTCTCGACTTCCACAGCTTATAAAAACCAGCTTTACTTTTGATTTATCTTTAATCTCTTCTGGCTTATAAATACCTCCACTTAGAAGTGCATATTGAGAAAAAACTTCAGGCCTATTAAGGGTAATAGAATGTGTTTCCATTCCACCCATCGACAAACCAGCCATGGCACGATTGGCTTGATTAGGAAATGTACTGAAATTTGAGTCAATATAAGGAATTAACTCTTCTACAAGAACAGTCTGAAACGGTTCTATCTTGAAACTAGCCAGACCTCCGTATTTAACATCATTTGTCATGCCATATGCCATGACGATAATAAATGGTTTTATTTTACCTTCAGCAATCAAATTATCCATAATTAAATTTACACGTCCCTGATTGCTCCAAGCCGTTTCGTCTTCTCCCCATCCGTGCTGTAAATACAAAACAGGATATTTGATGTTTTTATCTTTATTATACCCAGGTGGTGTGTAAACAAAAGCTCTACGTGAGGTATTGGTGCTTTTTGAAGGGAAAAGAATCTGCTGTACATTTCCGTGAGGAACATCTTTCAATGCATAAAAATCCTCATCATGCGCTGGTATTTCTATACCACTTTCCCAACGGGTAGATCCAAAAAAGTTAAGTGCACCTGGATCATTAAAAATTCCACCGTCAACAGTTACATGATAATAATGAAACCCTTCATCCATTGCACCTGCCGTGGTGCCTCTCCAGTAACCATCCTGATCTTTTGTGAGAACCGTTCCTCCTTTTGCTCCTCCTAATCCAAGGCTTACTACAACTGATTTAGCCTCGGGAGCTGAAATTTGAAATCGTGCATAACCTTGAGAATTGACTTTTGGGTATTCCTGCCCAGGCTGATTTATTGTTGATGGTTTAAAATCTTCGATAACAGAAGCTGGGTTTGTCTGTGCAAAACCTGCAGCGCCTATCAAAACAAATATCCATAGTATTATAACTGATAACTGTTTCATACTTTTACTTTTAAGTTTAAATTTTAATTAACTCTTTGGAGTTATAATCTGGTAGTTCCCGCTAAGATGCATTAAACTGAAGAGATACATTAATCCATCATAATAGGGATCAAAGTAACCGTCTTCATAAGGTTCAAGTTTGGCATTCCAGACAGCGTGAACAAAATCCATGCTTGCTTTATCTTTATTTACTAACGATGCTGCAGCGGCGGTTCCTACTAAACCGATTGAATGTCTGAGTTTTTTAAAAGGGCCGGCTTGAAGAATAAAATCGGGAGTAGAACCATCAAGATTAAACTGATCTTCATACTTGTCTAATCCTTTAGATCTAAGAAAATTTTGAAAACGCTTCGCATAGTCTTCCTGCCATTCTTTATCTTTTCCGTACCAAGTATAATCCATGGCAATGTTCATAGGAACTCGCCAAGAATCATAACGGAATCCAGGAGGCATCCAAGGTGTCGGATGCGGTTCTCCATTAAATTCTGTATAATCTGAATTTAGCCCCGTCACAGGATGACAGGCTTTATGTAAAAAATTACGCGAAACATCGGCGCATTCTTTATAAAACTGCTCATGACCGTCTTTAGCATACAATGCCCATATTTCATAAAATGCAGGAACATGATAAGAAGGGTCTGTCCAGTTGTAACCTCCTCCTTCTGGCACAAAGGAAATTTGTTTGTGCTCAATATTTATAATATTATGAACATTCGCTGTACCATCTTTTTTCCACATGGCATCTAAAATTCTTCTGGCTTCTTTATAATAATTTATTCCTGTATCATTACCCCATTTATTAGAAGCAAAAAGCAGACTGGTTATAAAATATAATTCCCCGTCTGAGGCAGAGCCGGGAGAATTTTGTTTTTTGGTCTTTGGATCTACACTCCAAGCAAAATATCCTTCTCTTGGTCCTTCTTGATGCTGCATGTATTTTACAGACCATCGCCATAAACGATCAAAAACATCTTTTTTATTGAGCTGAACGGCAACCATCATTCCGTATGACATTCCTTCTGTACGGGCATCTTTATTTTTAACATCAGAAACATATCCTAAAGTTTCTCCTTCTTCAAAATATACTTTGTTTGGCCCTTCGAATATATCATAATAGGCTTTGGCTACTTTCTTGTCTATTTCGTCTTGGCTGTAACCTGCTTCCTTAAATAGATTTCTATATTGCGGTCTTTCGGATTGTGTTTTTTCCGTCTTCTTTTTTTCCTGTGCAGTAACTCGAATGGGTGTTGTCATGATGACGATCATTAAAAAAAACGAAATTTTAATTACAGACCTGCTTGAGTTTTTTTTATATACAACCATATTTATTTTTTTAAATATATTCCTAATCAGAAAACCGTAAACAATAAACAGCGCAGTAAATGCGCTGTTTATACAAAACTAACTTAACTTAAACTAACCAAAATTTAAAACCTTAATAACCAGGATTATTATCACTTGGTTTTATTTTAGGATTAGACGAGGTTTCTCTGTTTGGTATTGGCCATAACTCGCTTTTACCAGCAGTAAAACCTGTTCCTTGTAGTACAGTACTTGCTATACCCCATCTTATAATATCATCAAAACGAGATTGCTCCCCGGCAAATTCTACCTGACGTTCGTGCACAATTGCTGCAAAAACAGCGTCTTTTGTTGGTGCAATATTAGTTGTCAGATTTGCTCTATCGCGCACTTCTTTAATGTATGCTATTGCAGCTGTCTGAGAACCTCCGTTTCTTTGGTTTTCGCATTCGGCTTTCATCAGCAGTACATCTGCATAACGCATTACTTTAAAGTTAATGCTTGATCGGGTTGCTTCATCTTCTCTATTGTAATAGTTTTGGTATTTTTTCCAGCCGGCTCTTCTAATACCTGCAGAGGTAGTAAAGTTACCTGCTACCATTACCTTTGTTCCTTTTAAATAAGAGGAACCTGGCACATAAAAAGTATCTCCAAAACGATTATCACCTGCTTCATATGAATCTAAAAGATTATCTGACGGATAAACATTGTACCAGCTAAGATTTCCATATTCCTGACCTCTAAGCGTTGACTCATCAAAGCCTGTTCCTCCGCTATCACCAACAGCTCCCCATTGATCACCTGTTCCATTTTTTTCGTCAAACTCAATTTCAAAAATAGATTCTTTACCATGTTCTGTTTCTTCCATAAAGTTGTTGTAAAAATTGCCTTTATCTTCGAGGCTGTAACTGGTCACATTATTAAAGGCTGCTAAGGCTTCATCGTATTTTTTTTGATATAACAATACTTTACCCAAATGTGCATAAGCCACTTCTTTATTTGCCCTTCCTACTGATTCTGATGCTTTGGGTAAAAGATTTTGCGATGCAAATACAAGATCTTCTTCAATCAAGGCATACACTTCTGCTTTAGGGCTTCTTGCGTTTCCAATAATAGTACCTGATTTATAAATTGGTAAATCTCCAAAACGTCTTACCAATAGAAAATAATAGTATGCTCTTAAAAAATGAGCTTCTCCTAAATATTTATTCTTTTTTTCCTGAGATAAAACAGAATTTGGAAGAGCATTGATTTTTTCTTCGTTATCCAGCACAAAATTAGCTCTGGATATTCCTATATAACAAGATTCCCAGTAATATTGAATAATATCGTTTCCTCCGTTAAAAGAAAAATCCTGGAAAGGTTTTTTGTTACCTTCTAACTGTGGGTTTCCTAAAGCATCATGCCCCATAAGATCCATCGCGAAGAAAAGATTTCTGCCATAGAGTCCTCTTGTCTGAAGATTTGCATACGAAGCATTTACTGCAGACTGCACTTGTGCTTCGGTTTTAAAGAAAGTTTCAGGCGATAAAGTATTGGGATTATTCAATTCTAATTCGCTAGTGTCACATGAAGTTATGGTTAAAACCCCAGACAGTACTATAAGTATATATTTTATTTTTCTCATCATCTTTAAATATTAAAATGTAACATCAATTCCAAAAATTACAGATTTTGGCTGTGGATACCTTCCTAAATCAATCCCTGCTGAATTTGCATTACCATCTGCACGTGCAATCTCTGGGTCTAAACCTGAGTAATTTGTGATAGTAATAAGGTTCTGTCCGCTTACGTAGAATCTTGCTTTTGAGAAATAACTCTTAAATGAATCTCCTGATAGTGTATATCCTAAGGCTATATTTTTTAATCTTGTAAAAGAACCATCTTCGATGTAGCGCTGGTTGGCTGAAGACCAGTTTATATCAGCTCCCTGTGCTCTTGGTAATGTAGCTGAAGGATTTGTTACAACGCCATTTACAACAACTGCTCTATCTAAAACATCTGTGCTTGCGTTAAACAAACGGTTCATTCCTTTTAGATCAAAGGTGTTTGCATTGTAAATATCATTACCTGCAACTCCAGTTATGAAACAATTGAAATCAAAGTTTTTATATGCGGCACTAAGGTTTAAACCATAAGTGAAATCAGGATATGGATTTCCAATGTTTGTTTTGTCATCTGCGTTGATTACTTTATTGCCATCGCGGTCAACAATTTTTAGATCACCTGGTTTAATTGTAGTCTGTCCTGGTCCAAAAACCGCATCAACTTCTGCTTGGTTTTGATAAATTCCATTGGTCTGATATCCATAAAAGTAAAATAACGGCTGACCTACTTCTAGTCTTGAAAAATTCTCTAAACCTGCTCTTGCCGAAGGTCCGCCTAATACACTAGTTACTCCTGGCGCTAAACTTACTACCTCATTTTTACTTGTCCCTAAATTTGCCACTGCAGACCATGTAAAGTCCCCTTTTCTGTCATTGAAACCTATTGAAACCTCATAACCGCTTACTTTTACGTCTGCAATATTTTGAATCTGAGTCCCGCCGCCTGCAGACCCAACAGAAGCTGCAAGAGGAACTGCAAACAGAATATCACTACTCTTATTGTTAAAATATTCGAATGAACCCGTTAGTTTTTCATCAAAAAAACCAAAATCTAAACCGATATTTCTATCTAATTTTGACTCCCATTTTAAGTTAGGATTAGCGGCAACTCCCAAAGAAACACCAGGTGCGTTTGCTCCTCCAATAGGGTAATTATAGTTTGCCAATAAAGTGGCACTGTATTGATAATTATCTATTCTGTCGTTTCCTGTTGTTCCAGTACTAGCTCTAAGTTTTAATGTGCTGAAAATAGAATTTTGCATAAAATTTTCTTTAGCTATATTCCAACCAACTGCAACAGAATAGAAATTCCCCCAGCGGTTATTAGCTCCAAAACGAGAAGATGCATCTCTACGTCCTGAAACAGCAAGAAGATATTTATCATCGTAGTCGTAGTTAATACGGGCAATGTATCCTATGTTTTTTTCTTCGTAATTAGCAGATCCTAAACTTCCTTCATTATAACGAAGCTGATCAATTTCATCTGAAATATAATAACGGCTTCCGGCTGCTAGATTTTGAGATTTTCCATCAATTTTAGTAATAACTCCTAACACTTCAAGATTGTGCTTTTGAGCAATAGTCGTTTTATAGGTTAAGCTATTATCAAAAACGATAGTCTGCCCTTGCGAATTTGTTTCGTTTGTTGAAGAAAATGCCTGTTTGTGATAAGAACCATCCTGAAAGCTTGGAATAAAAGTATGGTCTTTACTTGTATAGTAATCTAAAGAAACTTGTGATCTGAATTTCAATCCTTTGTAAATTTCTAATTCAGCAAAAATATTACCAATTATAGACAAGTTATTAATTTTCTGATATCCTAAATTAGCGACACGAACAGGATTTTCTGCATCATTCCCATCAATAGCACTTGGTCCTTGATAGCCTCCTAAGCTATTTTCATTGTAAATTGGCAAGTACGGCGCCATTTTAATAGCATGCTCTAATAATGTTCTTCCTCCTGACGTACGTTCTGGATTAATGGTGCTGAAAGAAACTCCAATGTTGCTTCCTATTTTTAATTTACCAATATCCTGCGTGTTATTAGCTCTAAAAGAATAACGTTCGAAACCTGTATTTACAATAGCGCCATCCTGCTTCATATATTCTGCAGAATAACGGCTTGTAGAATTCTCTGTACCATTTGAAAAACTCAAATTGTAATCCTGCATAATTCCCGTTTGAAAAATCTGATCCTGCCAATTTGTATTTATGTTTCCAAATTCAGCTGCTCTTGCTGTTAAATCACTTCCTAAATCTTTCGCATATTGAAGATACTGCTGAGTGTTTAAAACACTATATCTTTTAGTTACTTCCTGCCCGCCCACATAAGTGCTAAAAGTTAACTGCCCTGGTCCTTTTTTACCTTTTTTAGTAGTAACTACAATTACACCATTAAAAGCTTTAGAACCGTATAAAGCTGTGGTCGATGCATCTTTTAATACAGAGATACTCTCAATATCATTAGGACTTAAACCTGAAAGATTACCTGTTAATACTCCGTCTATGACATATAAGGGTGCACTGTTTCCCATTGTAGCCAGCCCACGAATATTAACTGTAGGATTAGAACCTGGCGCACCATTTACAACTGTAACCCCTGCAGCACGTCCCTGTAATGCTGATTCAGCATTCGTAATAGGCACTGCCGCAATATCTTTTGAGCTTACTGTCGAAACTGCTCCCGTAATCTTTGTTCTTTTTTGAGTACCGTAGGCTATTACAACTTCATTTAAATTTTGTGTCGATTGCACAAGGGCAACATTTATTGAATTTCTTTCTCCAACCGTAATTGTTTGTGAAATTAAACCAACAAAGGAATAAGTTATTTTATCAGTAGGATTAACTCCTTTTAAAGTGTATTTACCATCAAAATCTGTTGATGTGCTATTCTGACTGCCTTCTACATTAATACTGGCACCTGGTAATGGAAATCCTGAAGGGTCTGTAATAACGCCATTAATGGTCTTTGACTGCGCCATTATACTATGACTGCTCGCGATCAGCAGTCCGATTAGTGCAATTTTGAGTTTTAACTTCATAATTATTGTTTTAGTTTGGTTAAATAGTTTAGTGGTTTGTTTTTGTTTTAATTGAATTAGTGGTTCATAATTTCTTTTTAATTAATCTTTGAGTACTTTAATGTGAATCAATCTAATACACTAAATATATCAGTAACAAATATAAAAAAACAATTTAAAAAACAATCGGTTGTCTATTGATATTTTTAAATTATATATAAAAAAACACCAATATAAAAACATAAAGAATAATATTTTTATTTAAATAATAATAATTATTCATTTCAAAATTAATTTCAAAATAAAAAACAATGGATTTAACAGCCAAATGACAGATTTGCTACAAAAAACATAATATTAAAAAAACAATAAAAAATTGATTAAAAGGGCGATTATATAGGTAAAAAACTATTAAAAAGGCTTTTATAAAAAGTTTTATAAAATTTACCTTATACTTAAAAGAAAAAAAATAGATTATACAGATCAAAACAACAATCGGTTGCTAAAAAATATTTCTTCTTTATATAATAAATATTGTAACAAAAAAGCCTGGTGGTAATTAATAATTAATTTCCACCAAGCTCAAAATTTTTCAATTGAAACTCATTTATGTACTATTCAGAATACCAATTACTGCTGCATAAATTTTGCTATTATATTTTTTTATTTAATTTTAGTGTTGACATCAACTTTCTTACGCTTTTAATTTGTTATTAATATTCCTCCGTTGTGAGGTATGCTTATTTCAACTTCTTTGTTTTTACTTATTGTCAGTTTACTCACTTTTCCGTTTAACTGGTCATCGTCTGCATAGTAATTTACTGCCGTACCAGAATTAAGCATTTCTAGTTTTATCTTTGTCTTTAAATGTTTATTTTCAGCATTAATTCCAGCGATATACCATTTTGCACCCTTTCTTCTGGCCATTACAACATACCTTCCTGGGTATCCTTCTAAAAAACGAACTTCATCCCATACTGTTGGTACTTCTTTCATAAATTGTATAGCCCAGTCTGGAGCATCATATAAATTATTTGGTGCTAAGGCAAAATGCTGCACGCCGCTTTGAAAAAGCACCGAAGTCGCTAACGCAAATACATCAGAGGTCATTCTTTTGGAGCCTTTATTGGCAATGTTATCACTATTATAGAATTTATTTAAAGCGCTTCCTCCAAAATCCATACTTCCTACCGTGTTTCTAATAAAAGTATGTGTTGCTGCACTTACAGCTTCATTATCACAGCTTTGCTGTCCAAAATGCAGATTTTCACTAGCCAAAACTGCTTCACTAGAGGCATAATTTGGATACATGCGTTCCCAGCCTCGAGGTAAAGTACAGCCATGAAAAATTACCATTATTCCAAATTCATTAGCATCTGTCAAAATATCTTCATACAATTTCATGGTCACCTGTTTATCGCCTCCAAAAAAGTCAACTTTAATGCCTTTAATCCCGATGCTTTTCATCCATGCCATTTCTTTTCGACGGAGTGCTGTATTATCCATTAGTCCTTTCGGGCCTTGAGGAGCATCATTCCAGTATCCATTTGAATTGTACCATAAATAGAGTCCTACTCCTTTTTGTTTACCGTATGCTGCTAATTCTGCTATTTTATCGCGACCAATCTGCGTATCCCAAAGTGCATCAATTAAAATGGTTTCATATCCCATTGAAGCACTAAAATCAATATACTGCTTTTGTACAGGAAACGTGGTATTGTTATCCATTTTCATGATCCAGCTCCAAGTTCCTTTTGTATACTGATACTCTTTAGAGGCTTCATATTTTGGCTTAACCAAATCAAACGGAATAGTGGTCTCAACTATCGGAGCAAGTGTTTCTCCAATTGTAATGGTACGCCATGGCGTTTCTCCTGTAAGCGGTATTCCTGGTCCTGTTGTCCCGTTTCCGTTATTTTCTCCCGGCATCGGAAATCCAATAGAATATAATCCGTTCTCATTTCCTATTAATCTGCTTGCACAATATCCGCTGTCTACACCTGTTTCAGAAATTAAAAGCCATCCGCTGTTATTTACTTTAAACAGACATGGAAACGTATATCCATTTCCCAAGCCATTCTTTCCGAGAACATCATCTAGTGTATATGAAGTTTCATAACTGGGAGCTGTTCTGGCAAATCCAGTCATCGGATTACTTTGCGGGCAAAGAAATGTCGTGGTTCCTTTTGGCAGTAAAAATCCTGAAACTTCTTCTTGAACTATGCAGGAGCGTGTTTCTTTCTGCGGATATAATTTATACTTAAATGCCAGATTGTTGTTGCTTACCCTAAAGATTACATCTAAAGCTAATCTGCCATCTTTTGTGAATGAAAAAACGGCTTCGTTAGCACTATAATGTACACTGCTTTGTTTTATGTTTCGGAGCTTATAGGATTCATCGATTTTATTTTGGCTGCTATTTTTTTCTAAAGTTAATCCAGAGCTATAATCCCCCGCATTTGTTTTTAAGCCTAATGGAGATTTTTCTATAAATGTTTTTTCATTGTATGTTACACTATACTTAGGCATTCCGTTATTTACAGAAATCGACACCGCAAGTTTTCCGTCTGGACTTTTTACTGCTGGCTGAGCGTTTAGTTTAAGGAAACCCGCTAAACATACGAATATTAAATTTTTAAGATTCATGACCTTTTAAGATTTATCTTTTTGTTAATGATTGAACTCCTTTTCATTGCAAGAAATAGTATTGTTAATTAAAAATGTCATTTAGAAAACATCCAGTAATCAAAATACATGATTTTATCAGAAGCATTACCCTTGTATACAAAATAAAGATCATGCACTCCAGAAACTTTTTTAATATCTGTTGTAACAACAGCCCATCTGTCATTTCCTCCTGTCATAGGAACTTTTACTGTTCCTAGTAATTCCCCATCCAGACTATCAAGTCTAATTTCCATTGACACATTTCCATTGTGGGTGGTACCTACACGAGCAGTAAATTTTGCAGCACCCGATTCGCGAAAATCAACATCTTTTATTTTAGTGAATGCATTGTTTTTCATGGCAGTAATGAAGACGCCTACTTCTTTATTCTGCATTGACTTTACGTCTTTTGACCAAGCTATCGTTTCTGCTTCTGACTTAGCATAAGGATTTAGAGTACTGATTCCTTTTTTGATACCCTCTGTCATATTCATTTCTTTGACTTTTCCATCAGAATTAAACAACAATTCTTCAACTGCTACAGATCTGGTAAAACCGCTGCCTCCCGGTAAAGCTCCATTATGATAAAAGAAATACGTTTTTCCTTTAAAATCTACAACTCCTGGATGATTTGTAAAACTCTCTCCCTGTGTTGGCATTACAACTCCTTGATATTTCCATGGTCCAAGCGGACTTTTGCTTGTAGAATATCCTATATGCTCAGAAATAGGTCCTGCGGCAAAAAACAGATAGTACAATTTATTCCTCTTATACAGCCATGGTCCTTCTTCATAAGTGGTAGGTCTGCGGGTATCTTCTTTTCCAGTACGTTTTCCAAATGATTCAATTGTGTTTGGAAAGATCTTTAACTCATCGTTGTAGGAGATCATGTCTTCATTTAATTTCACGTAATGGCAAACAGGGTTACCCCATAATAAATAGGCTTGACCATCATCGTCGATAAAAACGGTTGGATCAATATCGGCGTTACTGTTTTGTATCAAAGGTTTTCCTAATGGATCTCTAAATGGTCCATACGGACTGTCTGATACTGCTACACCAATACCATTTCGTCCTTGATTATCTGTAATTGGGGCATACAAATAAAATTTGCCTTTTCTTTCTATGCATTGAATTGCCCATGCATTCATTTTAGCCCAGCTAAAATCTTTGTACGATAATACAGAACCATGATCTGTCCAGTTTACCATATCTTCTGTAGTATACAATTTCCAATCATTCATGGTAAACCATGTAGAATTGTCTTCGTCATGCGAAGTATATAAATACAGTTTATTATTGTAAATCATCGGTGCTGGATCTGCTGTGTAGCTTGTCTGTACAATTGGGTTTTGAGCAAAACTAAATACAGGAATAATAAATGCTGTTAAAAATCTTTTTTTTATAAAATACATTATCTGATTGTTAATTAATTTAGGTTAAAAAACATTTACTTATTTAATACTAATGACGCTGCAAAACCACCCATATTTAATACTTTCACATCCAGCGAAGTTGTTTTATCTACCAGTAAATATTGCGTAGAAAAAGCTTTATCATGATTTCCATCGGCAATTAATGTGAGCTTGAAAGTCTGTCCTGCTGGTAAAAAATCAAATTTTAAATTTTGGATTCTTTCTTTTCTTCCGGAATTAATACCTCCAATAAACCAATCTGTTCCTTTTCTTCTTGCGATAACCGTATATTTTCCAGGAAAGCCGTCAAGCAGGATGGTATCATCCCAAGAGGCAGGAACCTGTTTTAAAAATGTTTTGGCTGCATCTGGCAATTCATAATAACCTTCCGGTCTGTCTGCCATATGCTGTATTCCCGATTCAAAAACTACACTTAATGCAAGTTCATGACCATAAGAAGTAATATGAGGAAATTGTGAATTTGTAAAAGTTACCGGAGTGTAATCCATTGATCCTACGACATTACGGGTAAAAGCCAGTATATTATTGTGTTCTGCCGCCGTTGCGGTTAATTCTGGTCCATTGTTGTACCATTCTGCTCCGCGGACAGCTTCATAAGTCATAAGATGCGGATAAGTCCGCTGCCAGCCTCTCGGTACTAAACATCCGTGAAAATAAACCATGATTTTATACTTCGCTGCATCTTCTAAAATGTCTAAGTAATAATTTATGATTTCTTGTTTTTCACTTAAAAAGAAATCAACTTTGATCCCGTAAACGCCAAGCTTATTTAGCTTCTCAAATTCTTTAACTCGGTTTTCGTGAGTCAGCATTCGGTCAACAGGTGTGGAAGTGATCCATTTAAACTTACCTGAATTGTACCACATTAAGGGCTTAATACCTATCGAATGAATATATTTTATGGCATCTTCCAAGTTGCCGCCATTGCCCATCTGATCCCACTCCCAATCTAAAAGCGTATAAGGCCAATCCATGGCAACGGCTAAATCTGCAAACTGGGTTACAGTTTTAAAATCTTTTGTTCCGTGATTATTCGACCAGTAATTCCACGACGCTATACCGGGCTGAATCCAATCTGTATCAGTTAAAACAGACGGTTTCGATATATCATCAACCAATGTAGATTTTACAATATCTCCAAGCTCTCCTGCAATTATAACTCTCCAAGGCGATTTCCAAGGCAGTGCTATTTTGGCAAAAGGCTCTCCTATGCCCTCTTCTGCTCCAGGCAGCGTAACTTTATACCGTTCTTTGTTTTGGGTATTACTCAGTTTTGAAGCTGCATAATTTCTGCCCAAATCGGCTTCATGAATCAGATACCAGCTAGGGCCATACTTTGCCTTAAACAGTGCAGGATAACACCAATCTTGCTGTATATCTCCATTTTTCATGCTATTGTACAGGCCTTCATTAGACAAATCAAACTTCTCCAGCCATCTTTCTGTACCTTCGGGAATAGAATAAGCTGTTAGTTCATCTGAAATGGTATAAGTTCCTTTTTTTTCTGGAAATTCATAACGAAATGCCACACCGTCGTTGTAAACTCTCAGAATTACATTTAAGAGCGATTTCGATTCGTTTTCAAAATAGAAAACCAATTCATTTGCTGTGTTAGAACAGTCCGATTTCTTTCCATGCAATACTTTGTACTGCTCTTTAATAAGTACTAGCTTGCCGATCTTTTTTAGTTTTAAGCCTTTTGAAAATGATTGGTCGTTTCGTACAATTCCCAAATCTATTTTTGGAATTATTTCGTCATGTTTATCTTTATTAGCATAATTAACCTGCAAATACCAATTTCCAGAACTATTATTCTGACTGTTAAATAATGCAACAGTTATTTTTTTATTGGGAGAGATTAAAACTGCTTTTTGCCCGTACGACCAGACGATAGTAAACAGAACCAAAACAACACTTAATGTAGATTTCATATTGCTATTTTAAATCGTTTTTACTGTACCAATACTTTAAGCATTTTGAGATCTTTTGCCGCTGAACTAGTGCCGTAATACAATTCATATTCGCCAGAAGTTACTTTAACAGCCATAGATGCTGCATCGAAAAATTCAAATGACGAAGCGGGTAAATCTATCAGCACGTTTTCTTTATCTCCAGCATTGACAGCAACGCGCTTAAAGGCTTTTAATGTTTTTAAAGGACCATCAGTATCATTTACTTTTTTAACATACACCTGAATAATTTCTGTCCCATCACGCTTACTGGTATTTTGTACAGGAATAGTCAATTGAATATTTTCATTTGATTTTATTTTACTCTTGTTCAATTTACCTGAACCAACAGTAAACTTAGAATAACTCAATCCAAAACCAAAAGGAAACAATACATCTGTCGTATACCTGTAGGTGCGTCCTTTCATGGAATAATCTTCAAAATCTCTTAATATTTCCGAGTTTTTGTAAAATGAAACAGGCAGTTTTCCAGCAGGATTATAATCCCCAAAAAGCACATCGGCAACAGCTTGGCCTCCGGATTCTCCTGGATACCATGCCTGTAAAATTGCATCACAGCTGGTGGTTTCGGGCGTTAAAGCTATAGCTGAGCCAGAACAGTTTACAAAAATCACTTTTTTTCCTGCCTCTTTTAATTCTTTTAAACATTTTCTCTGTACCGCCGGCAATTCTATATTGGTTCTATCTCCTCCCTTGAACCCCGGATAAGAAACCGGCATTTCTTCTCCTTCCAATAAAGTAGAAAGACCGCCAACAAAAACTACAGTATCAATACCATTTAACTTTTGGATTAAAGATGCAAAATTGATGTCAAATTCTTTTCCAAAATCAAATTCAAGATTTGCCTGCCAGTTGTTTGACTGGGCAAAATGAATTTCAATTTTATAAGTTTTACCTGCTTCAACTGGAAATGAAATATTTCCTGGAACAGTTCTCCAGTTGGTATATTTTGCAATAGATTTTCCATTAACAATTAATTCAAAAAATCCTGTCGCACCGGTTTTAAATACAAGGTTATCAGTTGCTTTTGCGGTAAATTCAGTTTCATATTTTGCAGAAAAGCCTTCGAGTTTAACTCCAGAAGCAAACTCATGCTGTCCAGCAGTAGTCATTTTTATCGGATTGGTAATTTGCGTTGAAATAACACTATTTCCTTCTCTGTTTGGATTATTCCAATAAGTGGCTCTCATTCCTTTTTTACCTTCAAACGAAATCTGATCGAAATAACTTTGATTTACTTTATCTTCTACCAAATCACAGGCTTTATCATAAAAGATTTTATCTGATCCAGTCTTGGATTCTATTCCTTCTTTGATTGTAATTGTTTTGACTGGCGTTCCGTTATAATTACCCCATAACATAGGTTCATTTGCTGCATTAGGTCCAATAACTGCGATTTTTTTTGATGTTTTAGCCAATGGCAGAATGTTGTTTTTATTTTGCAGTAATGTCATAGATTTCTGCGCCATTTCTAATGCCAGCTGTTGATGTTCTTTACTGTTAAGAACTGAAGCTGGAATCTGCGTCCATGGCACTATCGCATCGTCATCCATTTCTCCAAGTTCAAAACGGCCTTCTAAGACACGCTGTAAACTTTTATTGATATCGGTTTCTTTAATTAAATCTTTTTCAACCGCTTCAGGCAGATTTTTAAAAGGATATTTCTCCCAGACACATTCTACATCTGTTCCTGCCAGTACAGCTTTGGATGCAGCATGCACAGCATCTGAAGAAACTTTATGTGTGGTATAAAAATCTGTTACAGCCCCACAATCTGAAACTACCATATATTTATATCCCCATTCATCTCGGAGAATACGCTGCAACAATCGGGTATTGCTGCAGCAAGGTTCATCATCTAGACGCTGATAAGCGCACATTACTTCACGAACATCTGCTTCCTGCACCAATGCCTTAAAAGCTGGCAGATAAGTTTCGTAAAGTTCGCGCGGATTTACATTATTTAAATTCAGTTCGTGCCTGCTCCATTCGGGACCTGAATGTACGGCGAAGTGTTTGGCACAAGCTAGAAGTTTACGATATTTAGCGTCTGCGGGTCCTTGCAGTCCTTTTACAACAGAAACTCCCATTCTTGATGTAAGGTAAGGATCTTCACCGTAAGTTTCCTGCCCGCGTCCCCATCTCGGATCCCTAAAAATATTGACATTTGGAGTCCATACTGACAGACTTAAGAAACGTTTGTTTTCGTTTCCATCTTTAATCCATTGGTTATATTTGGCTCTTGCTTCATCTGAAACAGCATTAAAAACGCGATAAAGTAATTGATCGTCAAATGAGGCTGCCATTCCTATAGGTTCAGGAAAAACGGTCACATTATCGTTA
Organism: Flavobacterium sp. SORGH_AS_0622; assembly: GCF_030818825.1. Classification (NCBI taxonomy): domain Bacteria; kingdom Pseudomonadati; phylum Bacteroidota; class Flavobacteriia; order Flavobacteriales; family Flavobacteriaceae; genus Flavobacterium; species Flavobacterium sp. SORGH_AS_0622. Next base: position 2,126,813 of record NZ_JAUTAX010000001.1, on the reverse strand, counting down.
TTTGCATAGCCATGTAAAGCTTCGCTCCACCAGTTAAATTTTTTAATTCCAAGTCTTGGAACAGCATCAGACTGATCGCACATTAACGCTGCTTTTTCTTCTAGCGTTAATCTTGAAATTAAATCTTTTGCCCTATCGGAAGAACTTAAAGAAGGATTTTTATATGGCAACAGCTGTGCATGACTGCTAACTGCTGAAAACAAACTTATGACAAACCAATATTTTATTTTCATTGTTTCTATTTTTAGATTGTACTTTAAACCTTTTATAAAGATTAATTGTTTTTTGAAATCTTATCGTCAATACGGAAATAATCAAAATCAGCGAAACCGCCAGCAGTTTTAGAAGCGTAATTAAACAGCCCAAATCGGTAACCCATAAAATGCGGAATTGTGTATGGCATCTTGATAGATTTTCCTATACTGATCCATTTTTTTCCATCTATACTGTAATAAAATCTTCCCTGATCTGCTTGATTCCTAAAATCACATTCGGCTTTTAAATATATTTTGTCCTGATTTAATAGAGCACTTTCTACTTCCTTTGGATTTCCTTTTTCAGCATCTATCATAACAATCTTTTTTGTTCCATGATCCACTTTTACTCCAACCCAGCCAAAATCCTTTTGCAGCAATGAAAGCCCTGCAAAATCTCCTTCCTTCATTTTTGAAATCTCGATCGCTGTAGTTCCAGAACATACAGGCCCAAAAGTTCTTTGTGTCAAAATATTTTTTACCTGCGTAAAACTGCTGTCTATTCTGGATGTTTTTAATCTTAAATAACCTTTTCTTTCTTTAACAGACCAGTTCGCATTATCTGGATTATGATTCCACTGCCAAACCAAAGGCAGGTCATTTTCTCCACTTTTACGATTAAATTCGTCTGAGTTTACAATTCCGGGAATTAAGCTTTTATTGGCTGGAAGATCTAGCATTTGAGGTACTTTACCATTTTCTCCTAGTATTGGCCAGCCGTTTTCCCATTTTACAGGAACCAGATAAGGAATGCGGCCAACTCCACCTGCATCTCTAAATAAATAAGAAAACCATCTGTCGTCGGGAGTATCAATAATCCCGCCCTGTGCAACGCCCAAGTCCTGAAGTCCTATTTTTCCTTCCCAAGGCCCCATAATATTATCTGCTTTGTGTATGATTACGGTACGCATCCCATTTTTGGGCCAGCAGATATTAAATAGATAATATTTTCCTTTAATTTTAAAAAGCTGTGATCCTTCTGCCGGCAGCATAATATCACTCTTCTCGGGAGCATTGGCATTTTCTATTAAAACTTTCTTAGTTTCTTCTTTTACTGCCGATAAATCTTCTTTTAATTCTACAATTTGAAGTTTTCCTCCACCCCAAACAAGGTAGACTTTACCATTATCGTCAAAGAAAAGGGAATGGTCATGATAGGAATTGTTTAAAACAGTTCTCTTCCATGATCCTTTTTCAATATCTTTTGTAGAAAAAATATAGGTTTTACCCGTCGTGCCTGAAAAAGTGCTCACATAATATACACCATTGTGATAACGCAGACTGCTCGCCCATGAACCCCTGCCGTAGTCATTTTTGCCATGATTTAAATTCAGTCTGTCATCGTTATCTTCTAAAGTTAGATAGGCATAATTAACAAGATGCCAATTCACCAAGTCATTAGATTTCATAATTGGCACCCCAGGATTCATGTGCATTGTGGTACTGCTCATATAGTAAGTGTCGTTAACCCTGATTATAGACAAATCAGGGACATCTGCGAAAATAATGGGATTCTGCGCCTGTCCTTTTTGCGCCTGACTCGTCAAAACGATCGATGTAATTGCCAGAACAGCATATATAAAATCTTTTGTTTTCATCGTAGTTTTTATTTTCGGAATTTCTGAAAAATGTACAGCCGAGATATTATTCGTTAATTCGTAACAATTCTAAGCTGATAGAATTTCGGGCTGATTTTTCCGTCTTTAGCTAGAATTTTAATATTCAGCACATCCCTGTTGTCTATTTTTATTTTGATCATTTTTTTATCGGCTGAAGTTATTACAGCCGGCTTTTCATTAATCAAAATACTAATGTTGTCAATATTCAATTCATCTAAAACGCTTATATGCAAAAACCGTCCGCCGCTGTTTTTGTTGAGCATCTGATAAGAAATATAAGAGCTTGTATTTCGCCAGAACTTTCCGTCCTCGTAGCCAGAACTGCTTTTTTCTCCTTTATACAAATGATCAACTTCTGGTTGCTGCTCTCCGCAATTTATTTTATCTATTGTTTTCTCTTCAAGCGCCATAGCCTCGATTTCCTGCTGTTTCAGCAACTTCTGCTTTTCCTTATATTCTTCTTTGGAGTACGTTTGAAAATACATTTGATAACGAGCGTCATGCACCTCGAAAAAAGGTTCTAATTCTAATGAGTCTAAACGAAATCTTAAGTTTGCTAAATCCTGAAGTTTTGAAATATAAGCTGCTTTATCTCCAACCAGTGCATAGGCTTTATCAAGCGGAATAAATTTTCCTCTGGCAGCATGTCCCATTCGGCTGTCATCTGCAAATAAACCGTCTAATCCCTGGGTTGAAGTTTTTGCAGCCAGCACAATCGGTCCTTTTACAAATGCACTCCAATTAGAGCCGTCAGGAAGATTTTCTAAATGTACCGACATTTTAAATCTGACGGTTAATTTATCTCCCGATTTCCATTTTCGTGAAATCGCAGCATATTCAGATGGTTGAGATGCTGTTTTCTGCTCTTTTCCGTTAACGAGTATTTCAAAATTTTCAGCCCATTTTGGATAACGAATATTCAAGGTAAAGTTTTTTGATTTTTTAAGTTTTAAGACTAACTCTGTCTGATTCTCATAAGGGAATTTTGTGGTTTGTTCTATCTCTATTCCATTTTCTTCCCACTTTAAAACCGACGGAATAAAAAGGTTTACAAAAAGATCATTTTGGGAATGACTGTAAATTAATTCTCCGTACTTGGCATGATTTTCAAGCCCCGTTCCCACACAGCACCACATGCTTGTCTGGGGCTGAGAATAAACACGGTAATGATTTGGACGAATAGGCGTAAAATAAACAAAACCACCTTTTTCTGGATGCTGGCTGGAAAGAATATGATTGTAAAGCGTACGTTCATAAAAATCCAGATAATGCACATCATTTTTATCGAGAAACAAAGCCTTTGCAAGACGTTCCATGTTGTACGAATTGCAGGTTTCCGGACCTTCATTCGATTTGACCATTCCGCTGAAATCGTTTACGGGATTAAAATGTTCTGAAACGCTGTTTCCTCCAAATGCAACTGTTCTTTTTTCTGTAACATTATCCCAAAAAAACACTGCCCCATCTAACCATTCTTTATGATCAGAAAGAACAGCAATCTTTTCAAAACCAACAACTTTTGGTATTTGTGTATTGGCATGCAGACCAGTGAGTTTGTCCTCTTTCTGCAATAACGGATTCAGGAAAGCTTTTTGAGATAATTGTTCAGCCGTTTCAAGATATTTTTTGTTTTTTGTAATGATATACAGATCGGCAAAAGATTCATTTATGCCTCCGTGCTCAGTAGCTAAAACTTTCTGGATCTGCTCATCAGAAAGCGGACGGATTAATTCTATAAACCAATCTCCTAATTTTATTACTATTTCTTTCGCTTTCTTGCTTCCAGTATACTGATAAGCATCAATTAGACCAGCAAAAAGTTTATGAATGTTATAGATAGGAACCCAAGTATTGTTTAATCCAAAACTGCTTCCGTCAATATCTCCTTTATGAATCCTGTCCCAAAACACTTTACCCTGCGGAATACCGCCAACATAACCATTGCCATTTTTATCCTGACAGCGTGCCAATTCTGAAAGCATATAGTCTAATCTGTCTTTAAGTACTTTATTTCCAGTAGATGCGTACATTAAAGATAAAGCAGACAGATAATGTCCGCCGATATGTCCGTCAAGTCCTATACTTTCCCAGTTACCGTAGCGATCTGCTTTTGGCGAAAGCCCAGATTCTAATAAATAAGGCGCTAAAAGTTTATCGGGATCTAATGCTAAAATATATTTCAGATCTACATCCTGCGCATTTTTAAATGGTCCTTCTTTTAGTTTTACTGCGCTTAAATCAAATAACTGCATTTGAGCCGATACATTTGCTTTTAGATCTGATTGCGCTTGAGCTAATATAGAAAACCCAAAGAAAAACAGCAGATTAAATAAATGCTTTTTCATGTTTTTTTTAATCATTTTAATATTTTTTTATCTACCAAAAGTCTCCTAAAACTTATTCAGCTACTCTATCACTTTCTGGAGCTCCCAAATAAGAAGGCTTCAAACCGCCTGTATCGATCAAAATTTTTTGAAGCACAATTCCTGGATCTAAAACCCTGAAACGAAGTATATGTTTTCCTGATTTCAGAATGTTATGTTTAGTGGCAGAATGAATCATGTGTTCTGCCTGCCATTTTCCTAATTCTCCTTTATAATGACCATTAAAATTTACGAGCTGTGGTTTTTCTCCATCAAAAGATATTTCATATCGAAGTCCTTTATTACTGTTAAAATTCAGCGTTGGAGCAAGTAAAAGTTCTACCGTAAATTCTCCCGCTGAAGTAAAATTAATTTCGTACTCCACAAAAACATTATCTGCTTCCATTGAGTAACTATTTTGCGGAAATGTTGTAATACCGCTCAATGTTTTTCCAAAATCTGGAATTACTTCCCAATGTATTTTTTTAGAATTATTCATTTTAGAAAAATGAGCTGCATTAATCGATACATAGCCATCTTTTTCTATAAAAACTTTCGGATCAACAATTTCCTTATCAGAAAGATATTTTACGTCTGGAAGAATATTTTTAGGACCATCATGCCAAGCTTTATAGCCTATACGCATCTGATCCATCATATGAGTCCATTTGCTGCCAGAAATCTCATTATTGTATTTATTTTGAAGAATAGAATCTCGCTCAAATTTAACTTTAACCTGATCTGCATAATAATTGGCCACCCTATTTTTTTCGGCTGCCAGTTTCATATTTTTTGCCTGTGCAAAATACATTTCATAAAGATTACAGCAGGCATCTATTGGATATAAAACCAGTTGAAAATAAGCATCTTTATATTCTTTAGGAAGTTCATTGTACACTCTATAAGCATCAAGGGCTAAGTTTTTATACTCATTAACAACTGTTTCAAATTCATTATAATTTTCTAAAGAATAGGTTTTGCTGTCCAGCATTTCTGGAGTAACGCGACGATTAAATTTCGGATAGGTATTTAATAGTCTGGCTACTTCTTTAGAATATTTGCTCCCAAACTGCTCTGCTGCCCAGTTTTCTGTATATTGAAAGAGATTCTGAGAATTGAAATTTTTAGGGTTCCAAGCCATGTCCAAAAAGAAGCTGATTGGGAATTCCATTGGCTTTAAGTCACCAACATTAACAATCCAAACTTTATCGACCCCGTTTTCATAGCTAAGATTCATTTGTTCCCAGACCCTTTGTATCGGACTTATGTTAATCCATTTTGAATTTCTTGGACCGCCCACATAATCAAAATGATAATACATTCCGTATCCGCCTTTATGTAAGGGTTTTGAAAGATCTGGAAGTTTGCGGACATTTCCCCAGTTGTCATCACAGAACAAGAGAATAACATCATCAGGAACTCGCATTCCCTGATCGTAATAATCCTGAACCTCTTTATATAAAGCCCAAACCTGAGGTGTTTTATTGGCACTTTTACCTGTTTCTTTCTCAATAATTTTACGTTGTTCTTTTACAATATTCTCCAGTAAGCTAATATTAGTGCCTTCGCTCATTGCTTCATCGCCATCACCGCGCATTCCAATGGTTACCAGCTTTTCCCAATTTTTGCTTCGCTGAATTCCTGTTTTCCAGAATTCGTCTAAAACCGTCTTATTTTTGGAGTAATCCCATATATTAGGCAGATTATTTTTTTTGATGTATCGACGCCAATCTGTCTGCGCCAAAGCCATTGGCTCATGATGGGAAGTGCCCATTACAATTCCCATTTCATCAGCCAAAGGCCCACTGGCCGCATCATCGTCATAAAATGCATTTCCCCACATTGCAGGCCACATGTAATTGCCCTTTAACCTAAGTACTAATTCAAAAACTTTTTCATAAAATTTGCTGTTGAAACCATCAAAAGTAGCTTTTGCCCAGCCGCTTAATGCAGGTGCTTCATCATTCAGGAAAATCCCTCTGTACTTTACAGCTGGTTCTCCATCTGTATAAATTCCTTTAATAAAATAAATATTTTCTTTATGTTTTACGGGTACATCTGCCCAGTAATACCATGGAGAAACGCCAATTTGTCTGGATAGTTCATAAATTCCGTAAATTGTACCGCGTTTATCACTTCCTGCAATTACAAGCGCCTCATCTACGCCATTGAAAGGGTTTTTAATCTGCTGTATAATAAACTTCTCATTTTTGCCTTTGAGTTCTTTTCCTTCGATTTTTTTTTGTTTAATTAAATCATCAATAACAGAATTTGTCCCTATCATTCCAATAATAATGAGTGGTGATGAAGTATTGGGATTTTGATTTAAAATATTAGGACGCTGGCCTGTAACTTTTTCAAAATCTGACTGAAGATTATTTACAGCACGCAAAATACCTGCATCCAAATTTGGATTTACCCAAAGAGAGAGTGATAAAGACTTTTCTTTCAGCACCATAACGTTCTGGTTTCTCTCTTCTGTTATAAAGGGCTGAGAAGCCTTTGAAATAGTACTTATTAAAACAATAATTACAGTGCTTATAAATTTCAAATAGTTTTTCATGAGGTGTTTATTATCAAGACATTCCAGGTAGTTTATTTTAAATCAAAATCTTTTAATTCTGTTTTATTCTGTTATTTGAACAGCAACTGTGAGTACAGGAACAAATCATGTCTCCATACTGGCCAGGTGTGCCCGCCAGAATATTCACTATATTTATATTTAATGCCTGATTGATCCAATTTCTGCATCATGATTTTACAGTTCTCATAGGCTATATCTTCTTTTCCTCCCATAGAAATCCAGAAATCTTTTAGATTAGCATTAATAGACTGTGCGTTGTTTTTTATAAATTCATATTGAGGATCTGATAATTTTGGATTATTTGCCCACCAGCCTGAGCTGAATACTCCAAGACTTGAAAACATAGCGGAGTTTTTTATTCCTGCATAAAGCGTCTGAAGCCCTCCCATTGATAAACCTGCTAAAGCTCTATTTTTGCTGTCTGTTGCAACTTTAAAATTACTTTCAATAAAAGGTATTGCTCCATTTTTCAACTCATTTTCAAATGCTTTTAATGTTTCTTCGCTAAAACCTGCAATACCACCTGTGTTTCCCATATTTCCGTCAAGCATTACAATAAGCATTTTCTTTGCTTTGTTTTCTGCAATTAAATTATCTAAAATCAAATTTGCTTTTCCCTGAGTACTCCATCCTCTTTGGTCTTCACCTCCTCCATGCAATAGATACAGCACAGGGAATTTTTCGGATGAAGTTTCATATCCTGGAGGCGTATATACATACATTTCACGCCATGAATTAGTTCCTTTAGAAAAATATTTCATTATTCTTACTTCTCCATGCGGAACGGTTTTCAATTCATAGAAATCGCCATCTCTTTTAGGAATTTCTATTCCGCTGGCCATACGTCCCATTCCAAAAAAAGTTTCGCTTGATGGATCTGCAACTGCCACACCGTCAATTAATAGCGAGTAATAATTAAATCCTCCGTTTATTACATCAGTCGTAACATTCCAAACCCCCTGACCGTCTTTCAGCATATCGTACTTTCTTCCAAGATCTATCTGCACTTTTGATGCTTCAGGTGCGTTTACTTTGAATACTACCCTGTTATCCGGCAGAATCTGAGGATATTTTGCGTTACGTATGTTTGTTTGGGCTGTCGTTCCTAAAACGGTATATTTTGCAAAACTTGACTCGTCCACAGATTTGAACAATAACTGAGAGAACATGTATAAGCTGTTTTTCCATACTTTAAAATCATGAACCCCAGGTTCGAGATAATAAATGTGAGGCACATTGTTTTTAAATAAGTAATCGTGAGTTCGTCTGCTGTTTTCCAGCAGCCAGTCATTGTCTCCACAAGAAATCCAAAGCAGTTTCAATTTCTTTTTGGTTTCTTCGGGATTAGGCACTAACTCTTCTGTTTTCTTAGTATTTGGAGCCGATGAAAATCCGCCTATCCAGGCAAACTTGTCTAAGTTTCCTAATCCGAAATTCAGAGATTGTCCGCCTCCCATAGATAATCCTGCAATGGCACGGTGCTCTCTATCTTTGTAAACATTATATTTTTTTTCAATAAAAGGAATTAAATCCTTCAATAAATCTTTTTCAAAATCTGCAAACGCCTGCACTTTGTCTGGTGCCATTATATTTCCAGTAGCGCTGTCATCTTTCATGGCTCTGCCGTTTGGCATTACCACAATCATGGGCTGTAATTTTCCTTCTGCATAAAGGTTGTCAAATATAATCTGCGGATTCCCTCCGTTAAGCCATTCTTTTTCATCTCCTCCAATTCCATGCAAAAGGTATAAAACTGGGTATTTTTTGCTTTTACTAAATCCAGGCGGTGTATAAACAGCTGCTTTTCTAATTGTCCCAACTGTCTTTGAATCATAGCTTACCATTTCTATTTTTCCCGCTGGAACTGTATTGTCTAACTGGTCAAATCCTACTGGCGCCTGAACTATAAAGGGTTCATTTGTGTTATTTGATTTATATCCTAATAACGAAAGCATTTTTTCTGCATAACGTTTTCCTAAATCTCTATATCCTGCAGCACTAAAATGCAGTAAATCTGAAGCTACTGCACAGCCTTTTGATGAAATTACATAAGAAGTTGGAATGGTTTGAGGCAGTGTTGCAATGATTTTATTCATGCTGGCACATTTTCCTTTTTGTTCTTCATGAACGGTTTCTCCAGAAAGCAGCGGCACCTTTTTAGGATCAAGGTTTAGATCTTTCATCAGGTTGTCGTATACTATTTTTACCTTTTTTGGCCATAGCGTATCACCTGTGTTAGATTCTCCCTGATGCAGTAAAATACCTTTTATAACGCCTTTTTTCTGCGCAATTTTTGCCATCTCTACAAGTCTCGCATACGGACTGCCATTATATTCTTTAATCATTCCCAACATCCAGTCTGGTGCTGTTTTGACATAATTTTCGAAATTATTTTTATCAAAAAGCTCAATTTTACACCCTCCCACTGCAACATTTACCACTCCTACTTTTATGTTTTTAGGAAGATTGGCAACCATTGTTCTTCCAAAATAATCTGTTGGAGATAATCCAGTTTTGCATCGGCATAATGGCGGAATTGCTGTATACCATTTACCCATTTCACGATTCAAATCTGGGCAGTTTACTGCTTCCAGAACCTGAAAGCGAGGATCTACATTTATTTTGTCTTCAGCTTCTATAGGAGCAGCGCCTTCCATATTGGACTGTCCAAAACTTAAATAAACATGAAAATTTGGATCCTGAGAATATCCATTTTGTCCTGTTAAAAAAAGGAGCGCTATTGCGAAAAATCTAATTATTGATTTCATGGTATCGTGTTATCTGTTTATTTAAATAAGTTTAAATCTACTACTTCACCCATCCTTTGGTATCCCAGTTCGTTTGGATGTAAAAAATCGCCGTCATGCATATTTGACAAGATAGTTTTAGAGTCAGTTGCTGATGCCATTTCTTTGTCAAAATCTATCACGGCATCAAAATTGTTGTTTCGAATCCATGCATTTACGATATCTCTTGCTTCTTGTTTGAAAGGTGCATCATAAAATGATTTTTGAAAAGGCAGAATTGTACATCCATATACTTTTATGCCTCTGGCATGTGCTTTCTCAATCATAATTTTATAAGCATCTATAATTTCCTGCGCTTTTACAGGAGCATCTTCTGCTCTCTTAATTCCGCCTATGTCATTTATGCCTTCTAAAATTACGAGCCATTTTGTACCTGCCTGCGAAAGTACATCACGATCAAAACGGTCTAATGCTGTTGGGCCTAATCCGCCTTTTACAACGCAATTTCCTCCTATCCCTAAATTCAAAACTCCAACATTTGCAGTCGTTTTATCTTCTCTCAATCTAGCTGCTAAAATATCTGTCCAGCGATTTTGCCTGTTTGTGCCAGATCCGCGTCCATCAGTAATGGAATTTCCTAAACAAACAATATTAGACGCATTTTTTGAAACCATTACATCCAGTCCCATAATAGAGTACCAATGATCTGTTTTTACGGCATTAGAAAAAACGTCATTATCAAGATTATCACCTGGCAGAATATAGGATGTTGTTCTAGACCCAGGATGTCCAGATGTTTTTTGTGATGAGGCTCCATAATAAATAGTTATAGCAAGCAGCTGACCAGGTTTTAATTGAAAATGCAGCATATCTGAAAACACTTCCTGTCCCGGATTTAGTATTATCTCCTGACTTCCATTAAAACTAAGATTCTTTTGTGTCTTTTTATCAATTGCCGGAGCGTCAATTACGTTGGCTATACTAACTTTCTTTAAAACGGTAACCTGATCGCTGAATATATTTGAAAAACGAAGACGGATTTGCTCTCCTCCTATAGAAACTTTTATAATCTGGCGAAGTGTGTTTTCGGCCAAACCTGGGGCTGGAGGCATATTGTTTGGTTCTACAAGCATTTGTGCACAAGCCCACGATCCTGCCCAGTTTGCTGAAGCTGACTTTTTAGACGAATTTTCTAGTGCTTGATTGGTCTTGCATCCTGCAATTAAAATAAAAAGCTGCAAAAACAATACATATTTTAAATGTCTTTTTATCATACCTGTTAATTTAAAACATCTTTATTTTTTCCAAAAAGCACAGTGATGAAGTACTTCTCTTTCCGTAAACTCTTCTTTTTATCAATAATGAGAGTTTGAAAAATTCTATTTCGGATGCGCGTTATTAAATGAAGTGGCATATAATCCTACCAAAGCTCCTGTAAATCCGCCAGCTACGTTTGTTGAAAGGATATCCCCTGAAACTGCGCTTCCCAGATTTTGAAAATCCGCACCATTTAATGCGTAACTAAACTGATAACTATCTCCAGCAGCTTTAACTTGAAGGCGCAATGCTCCTTTAATTTTTATTTTTGCACTTGATACAATTTCTGACTGTCCATTTTCTGTTCTTTCCAGCAGTATATAAGTATCTTTTCCTTTTTTAGTTACTCCAAAAACATAATTATAGCGTTCATTCTGCAGACATACAATTCCTGCCAGATCTTTTTCAGATTCTGGTTTAAACTCTAATGTAGTTTCAAAAGAAAAAGTATTGTGCTGCTGTCTGTAAAATAATGTAGAGGTTGGTTTTAATTCTTGGATATTTACAGGAAATGGATTAATCTGTAATCCTTTTTTAACAATAGAAATAAAATGCTCCCTTGGACCTCGTAATCCTATCCATCTGTAATCTAACTTTTCTGAGGTGAAATTCTCTGTAAATGTAAAATTTCCATTAGGGAAAAAACCATCTTTACCAGTTTTGTTTACTACTCCATTTGGCATTTTTAATTTTGGCCCCATTGGAACCAAGCCATTTTCAAAAACAGGAAAAGTACCTGACCAATCTACCGGAAGCATAAATGTTTCGCGTCCTGCATTTACTCTATCTTTTTCGTTTGGTCGTATCCCTAAAAATACACCGTAATATTTATTATCAGGTCCAAGCACTAAATCAGCATGTCCTGCCCAATCTACTTTGTTTGGTCTGTTTTGAGGGAAATATCTTTGAGTAAGGATTGGATTATTAGATGATGGCTTAAAAGGCCCTTTTGGACTATCACTAATAAAAACTACCTCACTATGATTTCCTCCTGTACCTCCTTCGGCACACATTAAATAATAATGATTGTCTTTTTTGTATAAATGAGGAGCTTCAATCCAGATAGGTTTCTTTGAAAGATCAACTCCGCCATCCACTATAATTTTATCTGTCCCTGAAATTACCTGATCTTTTTCTAAATCATATTCCCAAACTTTAATTACACGATGTCCGCTGTACAATTCTTTTCCTTTATCAGGAGCATCATTGTGTACCACATAACCTTTGCCGTTGTCATCAAAGAAAATAGAAGGATCTATTCCGTTAAAAGCTAATTTAATTGGGCTTCCCCATCCTTTTTTAGGATCTTTCGTTTTTACAATAATATTTCCCATATTACCAGTAAAAGCCGTTACAATCATATAGAAAGTATCATTATGAGGGTTATAAGTAATGCCTGGTGCATAAACTCCTGCACTGATACCAGTATCATGAGGATTAAACTCTGAAACTTTATTTAATACCCCACCTAAATCAGTCCAGTTTACCAAATCTTTAGAATGAAAAATCGGCACTCCTGGAAACATCGCAAATGAAGAACATACCATGTAATAGTCGTCACCTTTTCTTGTAATAGCCGGATCAGGATAACATCCTTGTAGAATTGGCGAATAAAATTCATCCTCTTTTAAGGGATTGTTTTTATAAATTTGGTCTTCTCCTATATAATAAACCTTAGAAAAAATAGGCTTTTTACTGTTTTTCATTTTTGAAACTGTGCTTCCCTGAGCATGAATAAAGACAGAGCAAAACAAAGCTGCAACTGATAGGAGAAACTGTTTTTTCTTGATCATTGTATTGTATTTATTAAAATATATTCGAAAAATATTAAAAAGCCGAGATGGATACTCCCGGCTTTTTATTAAAACTAACTTAAATAAACCATAAGACTTTATCTCTATCTGTATACAATTAGTTTTATAAGATAGAACTTAATAACCAGGATTCTGATATGCAGCTTTTTCATCAGCTGACATTTCCATTCCATCAATCTGCGCCTGTGGAATAGGTCTTAGATAATGATGTGGTTCAATTGTTCTGGTCACTACTTCTGGTGTGTGTTGTCCATAGTTAGAACCTCCTATAGAGTATTTTCCAGCAATTTCATTCCACTTCTGTGTTCTCACTAAGTCATACCAACGGTATCCTTCTCCAAAAAACTCGCGTGAGCGCTCGGCAAGAATGTAGTTAATATCAATTACAGCTGGAGTTGCACTTGTCATAGCCGCGCTGTTATCCTGTATTTTTGTGGTATTTCCATTATTGTTCCATCTCCATTTTCCGGCTCTGGCTCTCAATACATTTACAAGTGACCTAGCGCTTAAAGATCCTGTTGCTCCTTTCACTGCAGCTTCGGCGGCAACAAGATATAATTCTGAAAATTTTGCTACTGGAAATGGTCTTGTACTTCCAGCATTAGGCTGTCCTAGTCCTCCTGCATTATCTGTTCTGTAAGGACCTAATTTCCAAAAACCTGGGTATACTATTCTGCTTATTCCTTTTGGAGAAATCACATAATCAGCTCTACCTGGCAGAACTCCCGCTCCAACTCCGCTGTCTCCTTGTCCTGAAGGATAAGTTATCGGAGTTAGTGGCTCGTCATCAAGGAAAGTTAAAACAGCATCACCTGGCTTAATTGTCAAACCATTTGCATTGGTTAGCGTTACTACGCCTGTAAGACCTGTTCCCTGAAGATTCCAATTGCCTCTGAAAACTGTCGCAAATGTTCCGTCATATCTAGAATCATTAATCTTGTCTGCGAATGTATTGGTAAAAACTTCAATAGGCGGAGCCATTCTTGTCCATGGACGTCCTAAAAATTGATTTGCTTCTCTTTGTACTGATGAAACTGCTGCAGTTCCGTTTTTGCTTCGAATAGCAGTATAATTCCAAGTAACCATCCACCCAGAAAAGTTATCTGGGGCACCACCGCTTCCATAAGTAAGACTTGCTCCATTGTAATATTCACTGCTCTCTGTATGATCAGCATACAGCATTACTTCTTTATTTCTGTCATTTGATCCCACATTAACATCATAATAAGAGTCAAGCAATCCATAAGAACCTGGATTATTTATTCCGTCAACAGCAATGTTATAAGCCTGCTGAAAGTACCATTGCGCATTATGTCCGTCAGGATCTGTTCTTGGAGTGTCTGGGTAAGTTGGAATATTATTAGGGTTCTCCAGCCACCAGCCATAAGTAAGATACGCCTTTGCCAAAAATAGTCGTGCAACAGTTTTGGTTACTGTACCTGTGAGCCTTGGAGCATCAGGAAGATCATTAACTGCAGCAAGTAAATCTGGAAAAATAGCTTTTGTATACACTTCTGGAACCGTGTTACGTTTTGAATATCTTGAAGGCTTACTGTTAAACTTTAATTCTCCAGCTCCTAAATCCAATGGCACACCTCCAAAAGTCTGAACCAGCAAAAAGTAATCAAAACCTCTAAAAAATTTAGATTCTGCAATTAAGCTGCTGGCAACTCCTACGGCAGCTCCATTCTCAATAATACCACTAGCGGTATTGATATCATAATATGAATTATTCCACAAAACATCTGAACGGCTTGACGTTGGATTAATAATACCTACTCCTGATAAATCATGATCTTTAAAATTTCCGTCAGCGCTCTGCGCATATGTTGCTTCGTCTGTTCCCGTCTGACTGGAATTGTAAAAATAAGCCTGACCATAAATCCAGCGTAAATGCGCATAATGAGAGGTTAATCCCTGCTTAACTCCCTGCTCTGTTTTAAAGTAACCCGGTTCATAAAAATCATGAGGTTTTTCCTCTAATATATCTGAACAGCCAGCTAATGAAAGTAACACTGTTGACCCTATAATTAAATTTTTAAAAATATATCGTTTCATATCTGTATCTGATTAAAATGTTAAATTAAGTCCGAATAAATAATTTCTGGTTGTAGGTGTATTGGTACCAATAACAGAGAATCTTCTTTGATACGATGCTACTGCCTGGTTTTCATCACCTAGTGAATTAGTTTCAGGATCCATTCCAGATTTATCATGATATGGAGAAAATAAAACAAACGGATTCTGTGCTGTAAAATATAGTCTTAATTTATCTATACCCAGATTTCTTGTAAAAGTCTGATCGATAGTATATCCAAGAGTAATTGCTCGGATTTTTACATAGGACGCATCAAAATACCCCATTGTTGACATGTACTTAGGATTGTCTCCACTTCGGATACCTCTTGGGTTAGGGAATTCTGCATCTCTGTTATCTGGAGTCCAGTAATCTACATCAACGTTGCTTCTTCGTCCGTTTAATAAGTTCAAATAACTTGCTCCACCATACAGCGTACTGATTAAGACTCCTCCGCTTTTAAATGCCCCTACTGCATTAAAATCGAATCCTTTATAGGTTACATTGGTATTGAAACCTCCTTGAAAATCTGGATCTGTTTCAATAATCTGGCGATCGCTTGCATTTATAGCACGAGCTGGTGAACCGTCTGGATTATACTCTCCAGTATATTTAACTTTAATAGATCCTACAACTGTTCCCTGCTGATTAATTCCTGTTGGGCCTGGCTCTAAAATTGACATATACGGATCGCCTTCCTGCCAGATTCCAGTCTTTTCATAATCAAAAATGGAATTAATATTATATCCAACAAACCAATTGTTTGCTTCGTCACGGCTCGCCCCTGAGGCTAAAGCAACAAGCTTATTTTCATTTTTATAAAAATTAACTCCAACAGACCATGTAACACCATTAGGATTATCAAGTATAACTCCATTCAACGAGATTTCATAACCTTTGTTCTCTGTTTCTCCCACATTTGCCACATAGCTGCTCACACCAGATGTTGCAGGCAGTCCCACTCGCTGTAATAGATTTTTGGTATTTGTTTTATAATATTCGACTGTACCGGATAAACGGTTATTAAAAAATCCGAAATCTAAACCGTAGTTCCATGTAGTTGAAAACTCCCATCCCAAATTAGGATTTGGAAGCTCAGTAACATATACTCCAGTTGAATTATTACTTCCGAAATTGTATGGTCTTGTGCTTAAAGCTCCAAGAGTTGCGTAGGGAGATACTGCCTGATTGGAAGTTTCACCATACCCTGCTCTCAATTTCAATAGGCTAATGCTTTTAACATCTTTAAGAAATGACTCATTTGAAAGTGTCCATCCAGCAGAAACCGCAGGATAAGTAACCCATTTGTTTCCAGGAGATAATCTTGATGAACCATCGGAACGTACTGTTCCAGATATAAAGTAACGATTGTCATAAGAGTACATTAACCTTGCCATATACGATGTTAATCCCCATTGGGTATAATCTTGATCTGCAGGGTTAATTACAGCTTCTTCCTCGCTTTGTCCTAAATTATAAAACTGGAAGGCATCAGAGGTAATTCCGTTTCGAGTCACTCTAGAACTCTGTCCTGTATACTGCTCGTTTGAATACAATCCTACAAAATTCACGGTATGTTTCTGTGCAAAAGTTTTATCATAAGTGATTAAATTTTCCAGCAGCCATTGCGTAGACCAGCCATTTGTTATTGCAGCATTAGAAAGTGTCGTAGGGTTAACGTCAAAAACTCCCTGACCTTCATAATATCCTGCATTTGATGTTCTTAAATTTAAACCAGTATTTAGTCTGTATTTCAGTCCGTCAATACCAGGAATTTTAACTTCTGCAAAAATGTTATTATAAGAACTGAAAGCTCTATTTAGATTAACATAAGAATCTCCTAAGCTTTTAATGGATTGTCTGGTGTAAACCCATTGATCATCAGCCGCCATGCTGACTGTTCTTTTCAGAGAACCATCTGCATTGTATGGATTAGCCAGCGGTGAAGTCCCTAGAATAGTTCCTGTTCCGATATTATCTCCATTTGTAATGCTGTAATTGCTATTGGTATTAAAACCTATGCGGATAGATCGGTTAATCTGCTGGTCTAAACCTGCTCTAAGACTGAAACGCTCATATTTTTGACCAGGAAGAACTGATTCTTCTTTGTAATATCCAAAACCTGCATTATAAGCTCCCGTTTCACTTCCTCCCGAAACACTTACATCGTGACTAATCATTTCTCCAGAACCGTACAATAAATCCTGCCAGTCTGTATTTACATTTCTTTTTTCGTCAACACCATCTACATACAAGCCTGTATAATCACGAAGTGCAGCGAACTTAGAGGCATCCATCATAGGATATCTTGAAAAAACCTGTTTTATTCCGCTAAAACCGTTATATGAAAATGTTGCTTTTTGATTTTTTTTCCCTTTTAAGGTAGTCACTAAAATTACACCATTAGCTCCACGCGAACCATAGATAGCAGTTGCAGAAGCATCTTTTAGAATATCAACCGACTTAATATCTGCAGGATTAATATCTCCTATGGAACCTGCAAACGGAACTCCATCGAGTACAACCAACGGATCATTACTACCTGTAAGGGATCTTGTTCCTCGTATTCTGATCTGCATGGCTGCCCCAGGTTTAGAAGAAGTTTGTGTCATCTCTACCCCAGGCAGTCTTCCTTGCAAGGCTTGAGTAATATTAGCCGCAGGCACTTCATTTAATTCCTTCCCTCCCAATGAAGCAACCGATCCTGTAACAGCTTCCTTAATTTGGGTACCATATCCAATAACGACTACTTCTTTTAAGTTATTTGAGTCTTCCTCTAAAAGTACATTGATTTTAGTTTGACCATTTATATTAATTTCTTTGCTTTTGAAGCCTATAAAACTAAAAACGAGTACACCATTTGAAGGAGCACTTATAAGATAGTTTCCATCGAAACCAGTGCTTACCCCGTTTTTTGTTCCTTTTAAAGTAACATTCACTCCAGGAATTGGACCACTTGCGTCCGAAACTGTGCCTGTAACTGTTGTTTGTGCCTTCATTTGAAATGAGGCCAAAAACAACAGGATCAAAAAACCAAAGCCTTTGCAATGCTTCGATTTACTTGTAATAAAAAAATTATTCATAAAAATGGATTTAATTATTAAAATTGGTTTTTGTTAGTAAGTTTTCATTAACACTTTTAAGGTTAAAATGTAGTACTACTTATAAGTGTATTTATTACAAATGTAAAAAAATATATTTCAAAAACAATCGGTTGTGTAATTATTTTTTACACACTATAAAAAAAATAGCGTCTAAAAAAATAATTATCTCATAATTAATCACAAAATATTAATAATATATCAAAAACAACTACAACGTTGTAGCAAAATTTAATAAAAATAAGACACTACTGCTTTATTCTTAAAGAAAATATAAAAAGATAAAATTTTGGTTTTTATTTAAAAAAAATTAAGATTTACTACTTCTAGTAGTTTCAGACCATTAAAAATTACCAGTAAAATAGTACATTACAAATATTGTTCTATAATAGAGGTCAATAAAAAGATTAAATGCAACCTAAAACAATCGATTGTTTTTCAAAAAAGAAAACCTTTCGCAGTACACGAAAGGTTTTTACAATTAAATTTTATAGAAGAGAAAGAAGATTTATTCAAAAAATAAAAATCAATTTTCGTAGATGTCGGAATATAATTAACTTTTACATGCTTTCGAAATCAGAAACCGTTTTAAACACATTGTAACGCTCTCTGACTATGATAATTTAAATAGTAAAGAATAGTTTCTTTTGAGTATAAAAAATTATACTCTTTTTGAAGATTCGCGAATAAGAACCTCTGTATTAAGAAAAGTTATTTCTTTGGCTTCTTCTTCCTTGAGTGATTTAATATTATCTATAATAATATTTGCAGCTGCTTTTCCCATTTTTTCAGCAGGGTGCGTAATAGTTGAAATATTTGGCTCGATTATTTCTGAAATAGGATCATTATTAAAGCCAATTACAGCTAAATCCTGAGGCACTTTAATACCTCTCTTTTTGGCTGTCTGCACAGCACTTACAGCAAGAATATCTCCTGGTGCAAAAAGCCCATCTGGCGGTGGTTTTAAACTGAACAGCTTATTGCAAGCCTTTACACCATCATCATAGGTCATTGCCTTTAGATTTATAATTAATTCCTCTTTCAATGGCAGACCATGGTCTGTTAATGCATCAATATAACCTCTTTTTCTTTCATTGTAAAGATTACCAAATTCTCCGCCTGCAGTCATATGGGCTATTCTTTTACAGCCTTGTTCAATAAGATGTTTTGTTGCCTTATAACCAGCGGTATAATTATCAATTACAACCCTAAAAGTATTATAACCTTTGGGAACTCGGTCGACAAATACAAGAGGTATGTTATTATTTGAAAACTGCTGAAAATGAGAAGTATCTTTTGTCTCCATTGCCAGCGAACAAATAACACCGCTTACTCTGCTGCTATAAAGTGATTTTGCCATATTAACTTCCTCATCATATGAATCGTGCGACTGCATAATAATAACTGAAAAATCAGATTTTCTAGCTGTAATTTCAATCCCGCTAATTAGTGATGATAAGAAAGGCTGAGTGATAGTTGGAATTAAAACACCAATCGTTTTAGACTTGTTGCCTCTTAATCCCGCAGCCAAAGTATTAGGAACAAAGCCCATTTCTTCTGCTGTTTTTTTTACTTTTTTAATAGTCTTATCACTTATAGTATGATGGTCTTTCAAGGCTCTTGAAATAGTCGATGTGGCCAGATTGAGTCTCGCTGCAATATCGTAAATAGTTACATGTCTATGCTCTTCCATTACTATACAAGTATTAGTAAATGTAAATATAGATATAATTTTAAAACGAAAGACTGGTCGTACATAATTGGAAAATGTGATTTTGTTGTATCTTATTTTTACTTAACCACCTTAAACCAACTCCTTAAAAAAAAGTTATAATTTTCATTTTTATGCTTAAATGAATATTAATTCATTTAACTTTACTGTATGAGACCTTTAGACCCTTTTAAAAGAGAGAAAATTTTAAAATCTGTTTATGCACTTACAGGCAGACAGGGATTAGCAAGCGTTAATATTTCAGGTATAAGTAAAATAGCTGGAGTTGCTGTAGGAACCCTTTATATCTATTTCAAAAATAAAGAAGAGGTCGTACAGTCGGCCTATGCAGCAGTAGAAGATAAAATGACACAGGCAATGTATCAGGACTTTGATATTAATCTACCTGTAAAGGAATCACTTAAGAAGATTTATATCAATATGCTGAACTATAGGTTAAAAAATTATGACGAAACTATATTTATCGATCAGTATCAACAGTCTGGATACATACAGCTGAATTTCTCCAAACAACTTGCAGAATATGAAATGCAGAATAAACCACTGTATGATCTTTTAGAAAAAGGGCAACAGGAAGGAATTATAAAAGAACTGGATGCAATTATGCTTATCAGCTTTTTTGATGGGGCGGTACGCTCCTGCTCCACAGGGATTATCCAAAAGTTGTTCCCATTAAGCCAAAAACTCGTGGATGACTACTTTGATATGATATGGAGGGGCATGAACAAACAATTTTAAACTTTAAATCACAAATTTTTCATTAATACATTTAATACTATATATCATGAGCATTTTTAAAGACAAAACAATCATAATTACAGGTGCAGCTATGGGGCTGGGACTTGCAGCAAGTAAAGCCGTAGCATTAAAAGGAGCCAACCTTTCTATAGTAGATTACAACGCCGAAGCACTCGAAAAAGCAAAAGCAGAAATCCAGTCAGCCGCACCAGCTGCAAAAATCATAACTATAGTCGCTGACGTTTCAGATGAACAGGCGGTCAAAAATTATGTAGACAAAACAGTTGAAGAGTTTGGCCGTATTGATGGATTCTACAATAATGCAGGTATTGAAGGGAAACAGGCACCACTAGTTGACTACGATATCAATATTTTTAAAAAAGTAATCGACATTAACCTTATGGGTGTTTATTACGGTCTGAAATACGTGATTCCTGTAATGCAGAAACAAGGTGGAGGAAAAATTGTAAACGTAGCTTCAGTAGGCGGCATTAGAGGTGTTATTAATCAAATGCCATATGTAGCAAGTAAACATGCCGTTTCTGGTATGACAAAAAATGCAGCCATTGAATATGGTAAAGATGGAATATTTACCAATGCAATCGCACCTGGTGCTATCCTAACCCCAATGGTGGCTGAAGCTTTTAAACAGGTAAACCCAGCCGACCCTAAAGCAGCTGAAACAACATACGCACAAAGAAACCCTACAAGAAAATTAGGTAAACCTGAAGATGTGGGTAACCTCGTGGCCTTTCTTCTTAGCGATGAGTGTCAGTATGTAAACGGTCAGACCATTGCAATTGATGGTGGAGAATCAAACCTATATGGTAATTCATAAATTAATAGACTTTAATTTAAAAACGGATCATAGGTTAAGCTATGATCCGTTTTTTTATGTAATGCTGTTATATACTTTTTAACGATATTGTTTTATAGCATATAAATTCTATTGCGCATCCCAAGACGCGCTAGGATAGTAAATAGAACTTGTTACAGGAGCTGTCCAGTAATTTTGACTTCCGCCACGGAAGGTGTGCAGACTTACTGCATTCACATTTCGCTTAGCATCGTTTGTCACCCATCGAATTGTCTGATTCAATATCTCGGTACCGTTAACATAGTATTTCACATATCCGTTAGTATTTGATCCAGTATTTAACTTAACAGATATCTGACAATTATAGGTCACTCCCTCTTGTATGTAGTATTTCTTTCCAAAATCATTACCAAATTGGCCCGGCTGATCTTTGTAATAAACATAAGGCTGCAAATAAGCGCCACTTCCTTTCGCGGTGTTTGACCCACTTGGGCAATACCACATAAATCTGGCACTGCCTCCATTGCCATCCCATCCTGGGTCACCGCCGGTATTTTGATCCCCAATTAGAATTCCATATCCACATTTACCACCTCTGCTCCAATAAAATCCAGAATTAAATCTCATCTGGAACCAAACGGTGTAAACCCCTGTTGACCAAACACCATAAGAGGTGCACAAACCACCAGGACATGACAATGTATTTGTCTGCAATGTAATCGTTCTTGATCCAGCAGTACCTTTTGCAGTAGTACTGCCTGCTGGAGCATCATTACCCGTTACGCTGCCGTTTTCAACAAGCTGCAATTCATCCTTTTGAACGCTTTGCGGCTCATTCAAATCTTGCTCCTTTTCACAGGAACTAAACACTAATGCCATAATAACCAGCAAACTTGAAAATTTTAAGGCTTTTTTCATTTTAAAAAAATTAATAGTTAGTAAATAATTAATCTTATCACAGCATTTGAAACTGAACAGAAGCTTACTCTAATCCTTAAAATGAGCATCAATGGTTACGCAAACAAAAACAAGGTTTTTATTTTGATACGATCATAAAACTGATCCTGAACTTGAAAAAATTTGTTTGAATTTTTATTGTTCAGTACGATAAGCATCTATGGCGTTAGTCCTGTTGTAATAGATACTGTAAAGTTGAATAATTACTATTAATTTCAGGAGTAAGAAAGTACGTATTTAGATACAAAAAAATCCAGTAAATCTGTTTTTGTATTTATTTGGCAAAAGAATGCACAAGTAGATTTTATCTGCTAAATATTAATCCAAACACTTGCAGCTAAAAGTTAATAAAAACATAATTAAAAATTTTAAAGGCACTTTCCAATATTTAATACGTTACATTTGAACAAATTAAATATTTAATATGCAAGAAGGTACAGTAAAATTCTTCAATGAAGAAAAAGGTTTCGGATTTATAACACCTAATAATGGCGGAAACGAAGTTTTTGTTCATGTATCTGGTTTATCAGAAAACATTCGTGAAAACGATTCAGTTCGATACGACATAGAAGAAGGCCGTAGAGGTCCAAACGCAGTAAACGTAGTGATAGCATAACATACTATAGAACAAGTTTATAAAAAGCACCTGCCTAAAACAGGTGCTTTTTCATTTTAACCAGTTCAACAAATCATTCGTACTTAACTAAATTAATTTTTTAAGCATGCCGTCAAAAATAAAACCGTGAAACGGCAGAACGGAATACCAGTATATTTTTCCCATAAGACCTTCCGGCCTAAAAGTGGCAGCTTGATATAAAGTATTATTGATTATTTTAAATTCAAGCCAGGCTTCACCAGGCAGTTTCATCTCGGCGTATAAAATCAATTTTCCTTCAGATTTATTGGCATATACAACCCGCCAGAAATCCAGTGCATCTCCTGCATGTATTTCATTTTTATTAGTCCTTCCTCTTCGAGTACCGACACCTCCAAAAATTTTATCGATGAATCCACGTAACTCCCAGAGCCAATCGGCATAGTACCATCCGGTTTCGCCGCCTATAGACCAAATTCGTGCAATTGTATATTCCCTATTTATTATGGTTCTTTTCCTTCTATCAATATAACAGTCCTTTTTTGGAACTTTAAGATATTGAGAAACAGTACCCTTAAACCGTCCGCTTACCTGCGAATCTTTCCAGCTCGAAATGATGTCATCTTCACTAATCTTTTTCAAAGCTCTTTCTAATGCCTGGCGGTAAGTAATAGGTTTAACTCCCAGTATACTATTAATATTATTATCGCGGCAGATTACCTCTACTTTCATACTGCTAACCAACGCAGAGGCGAGTTTAAAAGAAGTTGAGGTTACAAAATAAAGCCAATACGAAGATAATTTTGGAGTCATAACCGGTACCGTAAAAATATACCTCTTTAGTTTTTTTGCTTTGGCAAACTCCAAGAGCATCTCTTTATAAGTCAATACATCAGGTCCTCCAATGTCAAAACTTTGATTATAAGTTAATGGATTTAAGAGTGACCGAATTAAGAATTCTAAAACATCGCTGATTGCAATTGGCTGGCATTTAGTATTGAGCCATTTTGGGGTAATCATAATCGGCAATTTATCGACCAGATCCCGTATTATTTCAAAAGATGCACTTCCTGACCCTACTATAATTCCCGCTCTGAGCACAGTCGATGGTACTGAAGCAGTTTTTAAAATTTCTTCAACTGCCTTTCTTGATGATAAATGCTTGGATAATGATTGGTCATTCACAATTCCGCTAAGGTAAATGATCTGTTTCGCATTTGTCTGGTTTATTTTTTCAATGAAATAATTTGCCGAAATACTTTCGAGTTCATCATAATTAGAAGCACCGGACATGGAATGTATGAGGTAATAAGCCGCATCAATATCATCGGGAATATTTTTAATGCTTTCAGGATCCAGAAAATCAACTTCGACAACCTCTATTTTATTTATAAAGTTTTCAGGTAAATGAAACCTGCTTTTATCTCTTACACAGCAAACTACCTCATTTCCATGACTTAACAACAAGGGCAAAAGCCTCTTGCCAATATAACCTGTAGCGCCTGTTAAAAGAATTTTCATTTCTTAAGTTATCTTTATAATTTAAAGCTTACCAGTCCATAGTCCATCGGGAAAATCTGTCCTGAAATTGAAGCGGCATCTTCAGATATCAGATAATCTGCCATACGAGCAACTTCCTGTGGTTTTAGGTAATTTTTCATAGGATGCCGTTCCATCATATTTTCCTTCATGCGATCGTTTCTTAAAATAGAAGCAGATAACGAAGTCTCTGTAATTGTGGGAGCAATAGCATTGATTCGAACCAAAGGAGCAAGTTCCGCACCTAGTGATTTAGTGAGCCCTCTACCCCTGATTTTGATGCCGCAATACTGGAATGAAAAGGCATTCCGAGTTTTGCCGCAACGGTACTAAATAATACAATTGAGGGATTTTTCCCTTTCTTTAATGCAGGCAGAAAATGCTGAATCACTTTAACGGCACCTATCACATTAATTTCAAAATCGTTTCTAAAATCGTCAATGCTTAAACTTAAAATAGGTTTGAGATTTATTGATCCTGGACAATATACTAAAGCATCAATAATTTCAATATCAGGCAATTCATCCTGCAGCACATCAACTGAAAAATGAATCAAATTAGGATGGGAAAAATCTGGAATAGTCCGACTGATATTATACACTAAATGTTTTTCAAGCTGCTGCTGCAAAATAGCATTGCCAATTCCTCTGCTTCCCCCGATGATGACAATTTTTTTCATTTTTCTTATTGAACTACTTATTTTTTAATGTAAAAACAATTTATTCTTGTTTTATTAATTGTGATAACGTTCGATATCCATGTTAAAGATAAGAATTTGTTTAATTATTTTAGAAAAATATTAAACAAAATAATATTTGTGACATTAAATTAGAATGGATTGATTTTCAAAGTCAGCCAATAAGTTAAAAGCTATTTTCTTTTTATTTACTAAGTGCTAAAAACAAATCATATGAATTTACGCCTTTTCTAAATTCATCACAGCAATCTTTTTCTTTAATAAATTATTAAAAAGTGAGAGTGAAGCTTTGCGGTAAATTCCCGAAGGAAATATTAAAGTTGCCTCACGGCTCATGTTTTTACCTTCAATTGGAACTGCAACAAGTTCAGAGAAATCAAATAAGGAAGAATTCATTAATACAGTAAACCATTTTTTTGTATTAACCAGTTCCAATAGACTATGAATATCATTGATCTCTATTTTTGCCTTCAATTTTATGTTATTTTTTAGAAGCGTTTCATCCAGAAAATTTCTGATACTATAAGTTGGAGATGGCAGCACTAAGTTTAATTCAGTAATTTTTTGAAGCCCTATCTTTTTAAGTTTACTCCACGGATGCGATTTATGAAGAATCAAAGAGAGATTGGCAGAGAATAATGGCATTATATCAAGCTGTTGATCCTGACAGGAAGGCATAAAAGACAGCATACAATCAATTTCATACAAGCGTATTTTTTGAAGCAATTCTGAAGTAGAGCCCAGCACTAGCTGAATCTGGATATCCGGAAATTCCTCATTAAACTCCGTAATCGTTTGAAGAAGTAAATTTACTAGTCCGTAAGTGGAACCAATAGTTATTTTACCGGTTTTTAAATTATTCAAATCCATTAAAACCTGTTTTCCTTCTTCTGCCTGACGAATCGTTTTTCGGGCGTAATCCAGCATAATTTCACCCGCTTCCGTAAGTTTAACCCTCTTTCCTACTCTGTCAAAGAGAAGAACCGTTAATGAATTTTCTAATTCTTTTATTTGATGAGATAATGTACTTTGAGTAATGTATAAATCATCTGCAGCCTGTGTGAAATTTAAAAGTTCTGCCGCGCGGACAAAGTATTTCAATTGACGAAGTTCCATTTTCTTTATTTTTTTTATAAAAGTACAACTCTAAATCGAAAATTTCGATCGATTACATCTAAAAATTTCATTTCCACGATTGGTTTATATTGCAGAACTTTGACATAAGTTAATTTAAAAAACAGAAAAGATGGAAATTTTACAAACACCCGAAAACGCATTATCAGCATCAATTGTTTCAGCAATAATTAATGCTCCAATTGAAAAAATTAATATTGCCGACTGGCTGCTTAACCTGCCGGATGCAGAATATCAACGTTGTTCTGTTAACCATATTGCTGCTGGAATAACTTCTAATTTTGAAGGTATACCGATGTCTATTAATGTAGAATATGTGGGAACAGCACTTGTTGTACAGCATTATATTTTTGATGAATATCGTGCTGATTATTGCCGAATGCTTTCAATTTCTGATACTATTACTGCAGGCGGAAGATCTAAAGTACAGGTTCTTTGGGAGTTGAAAGCAGATAAAATAGATGATACAACAACAAAATTTACTAATACCATTCATGCAACCGCGACTCCTGAATTTTTAGATTTCATCAAACAACACGGAATTTCTCTAGCCGATGCTGCAAAAGCAAGACAGGATGCTTCTGACGCTCATAATCATGAAGAAACACCGCTGTTTGCAAAAAGTATTGAGAACAAAGCGCTATTTGGAAAATATAATCTACCTTTTTAAAAAAATTAGATTATGAAAGCTATTACCATCTCAAAATTTGGAGGGCCTGAAGTTTTGCAATTGGTCGAGGTTCCTGATTTAATTCGATCGCAAAATGAAGTTTTAATTCAGGTAAAAGCTTCAGGCATTAACAGAAGTGACATTTTGCAGCGCCAGGGAAAATATGCTGCTCCAAGCAGTACTTCTAATGAAATTCCAGGTCTCGAAGTATCTGGAATTATCGTAGACTGTGGTCCAGAAGTTACGCAATGGAAAAAAGGCGATCACGTTTGTGCCTTGCTTTCTGGGGGAGGTTATGCAGCATATGTTACTGTAAAAGAAGGTCAGTGTTTACCCATTCCTAAAGGCTTAAATTTTATAGAAGCAGCCAGTCTGCCTGAAACGGTATTTACAGTCTGGTCTAATATTTTTGAACGAGGAAAATTAAAACCAGACGAAACTTTATTAGTTCACGGAGGCAGCAGCGGTATAGGAATTACAGCGATTCAGATCGCTCATGCTTTTGGTTCAAAGGTCATTACGACAGTTGGTTCAGATGAAAAAGCACAATATTGTTATGAATTAGGTGCTGATCTTTCTATAAATTATAAAAAAGAAGACTTCGAAGAAATTTTAAAAACCAAAGGTGTAGATGTTATTCTTGATATGATAGCTGGAACCTATTTTCAAAAGAATCTTTCTATTTTAAACGATGAAGGAAGACTTATTCATATCAATGCAGAAAATGGTAAAAACGTAGAGCTTGATATTTGGCAGTTAATGCTAAAAAGAATTACGATCTCAGGAAGTACACTGCGTGCACGAAATTACGAATACAAAAAACGATTAGCCGCAGAAGTATTTAAAAATATCTGGCCATTAATTGAAAATGGTAAATTCAGGCCTGTTATCTACAAAACGTTTTCCCATCGCGATGCTGTAAGCGCTCATGAATGTATGGAACACGGAAGCCATATTGGTAAAATAATAATCGACTGGGAATCATAATACTATTTTCATTGAATTTAACCACTAAAAAGTCCTAATAAAAATTAGGCCTTTTTAGTTAGTCATTAGAAATCTTCAATTTATATATACTTTTAGCTTTACTGTTTATTTTTTATTTGAGAGCAGTATTTTTAAACACAGTTTTTCCTTCTTTAATCGTTTCAACCACTTGAATATCTTTAATGTTTAAAGGATTTATCTTTATTGGATTTTTATCAAGGATAACCAAGTCTGCCAATTTTCCTTTCTTTAGAGATCCTTTATTATTTTCTTCAAAATATTGATAAGCCGCCCAAATCGTTATGGATCTTAAAGCGTCATAAGCGCTGATTCTTTCCTCAGGCCCAATCACATCACCACTTCTGCTTATTCTGTTTACCACAGAATACAAAATCATTATACTGTTAGGAAGAGCAACAGGCGCGTCATGATGCTGTGTAAAAATCATTCCTTTTTTAAGAGCTGTTCCAGCAGGTGAAATACGATAAGCCCTTTCTTTTCCTAATGTTTCATCTCTATGCCAATCTCCCCAATAATAGGTATGCATTCCAAAAAAAGAAGGCATAATTCCAAGAGATTTCATTGTATCTAACTGGTCTAAGCGGGCAGTTTGTGAATGTATAGCAATTGTACGCCTGTCTTTTTTTCCATATAGTCTGGTGGCATGCTTTACCGCTTTTATATACTCATCAATTGCTGCATCTCCGTTACAGTGGGCTAAAATCTGCCAGTTATTTGCATATGCTGAATCTACAAGCGCGACAGCATCGCTCTCTTTTGGAAATGCAGGATAGCCGGAATAAGTTTTCGGCTGGCCTGGCGGCGGAATAATATATGGTTTTGTAAGCCATGCAGTTTTACCCTGTGGCGAACCATCCAATGAGAGTTTCACGCCTGCAATCCTAAAATGATTTTTATATTCTTTTTGAATACCATTTTTTTTCATATAGGCCATTTGGCTCTGTATGTCAGGATAAGCGGCAACATCGATAGTTAATTTATTTTTAGCCGCAAGTTTTAACCATGTAGTACACGCATCACTTGTTGCTCTTCCCTCCTGTGCCGTTGTAAAACCAAATCTTATATAAGATTTTAAACCTGCTTCAGCAATTTTTTCATTGGCTTCCTCGTCCAGTGTTCCCATAATTTTAAAAAGCGGGGTAAACATAGCCATCTCTTCCAGCACTCCATTAGGTTCATTAGATCCATTTTTTCTTCTAATTACGCCACCTGCAGGATTTTTTGATGCCGCATTATAACCAGACATTTCTAATGCTTTATGATTCATTACTGCTAAATGCCCAGACTGGTGTATAATAATAACGGGGATTGTTGCAGATATCTTATCTAAATCATCTGCCGTTGGAGGAAGCTTTTCTTTCAATTGTGCATCATCATATCCAAACCCACTATCCAGCCATATTTTCCGATAGCATTTTTGTTAGATGCTTTCCATTTATTAAGCAATGAAATAATACTTGCAATATCATTACCAGTGCCGTCAGGAGCCGGAAGTAAATTAGCTGCGACCGCTTGAAATCCGGCGTTCCAAACATGACCATGCGCATCTATGAATCCAGGAAGCATTGTTTTGCCTTTTATATCCTTCATTTCTGTTTCACCTCCTTGAAAATTTTCAGCTTCAGCTATTGAGCCTGCAAAAATAATTTTCCCGTTTTTTACCCCAACGGCTTCCACATACTGCGGCTGGTTGCCTTCCATTGTTATGATATCTCCTCCATAATAAATGGTATCTGCAGAATCTTTCACTTCTTTTTTACAACTTGTTAATGTAATTAATAACATGAATGTCCATAGTATATTTTTCATTTCAAAATTATTTAGTTGTTTTACATCTCATAAATATAGAAATAACATACTGTTTTTTAATTATTTAATAGACAGTATATTTAATTTTTAAATTAATACAGTTAATTCGATCGCGCGGATTTGTAATCCGCGCCCGCAAAGTATAGCTCAACATATTAAAAAAAATCCAGTTTTTAACTATAGGAACGAGCATGGAAAAAATTTCGAGTGATCGCTACACATTAGAGCGATCGGGATTCAATCAACAACAACTGAGAATTTTACTTTCATTTTAGTATTGGGAACCCTATAATTACAAACCAATACTTTTGGCTTAATAAAATCCATTTCCACACAGTTTTTCGTATATATAAGTAAAAGCTGTTGTCATGGAAACATTACCCATTTTTCTTGTAAAAATTCTACAGACGCTTGCCGACAGATACGGTATGAGCTGTACTTTAGAAGAACTGACAAGTCTCTTAACTCCTGTTTTTAATACTTACACATTATTGCAAGACAGTATCGCTGATGAAAAGAAAAAACAAGCGAGGGTACTAGATGCTTTAATACTTTTGAATAAAGAGGGATATATCTTTGTAAGTTCAAGTTCTGATGAAAGTACAATAAGTATAAAAGGTCTAATTTTAGTTAATAATAAAGTTATTTGCAATTAGGTTATATCATCCCAATCCCATTAACAAATCAACAACAACCGATATTCCCCTTCATTTTCTACTGGTGCTCTATGAATACAAGGCTGTACTTGTTGTTTTGGATGATCTACGGCCAATCGCCAAAGATGACCTAATCCTAAATTAATAGGCTCTGCATTGGGATGCAGCTGATAATGCAAATCAAAATAATTTTCTTTTAAAAAGTTTTCGAATTCTTCCTCTGGTCCATCGTAAAGCTCTTTTAGCTTTGTTCGAATTTCTGGAACTAGGATTTTTTGCTCTGCCTGCGAATTAGAAATTATATCACTCGAAGCGCCGTGATAGGTACATAAAAAAGTGTCTGTTGCAATAGGCGAACGATCAACATGAAACGAATACACATCTGTAGATATGAAATCAAATTCATCGTCACGGTCATAACATTTCAGTAAATTTAGAGAAGGCGAAGCGCCAAAATCACTTAATAATTGCAAATCATTTAAGATTATTTCTCGAGCTTTATTTCCCTTTTCTGATAGTTGCAGCGCTTGTAAATCTTCAGGATAAACTTCTGTTATATTTTCTTTTAAATGCAATTGGGCTACAATTTCGTTAAAATCGCCATCCAAATTTCTGTACCAGCACAGCGCATTCATTTCTCCTTTGAAATCGGTATGTACAAGCTCAGCGAAAGTAGACACCACTCCTATTTGGCTGTTGTCAGAAAATATATTGCTCATAGTGTAATAGTAAAAGCTGGTTACTTCATGCATTGCAAAATTATGTAATAGTAGTCAGCTGCGGTATTTTATCGCTATAAACTTTAAGAGAGATTGCCCTTTTCTGCAAAAAAGTAATCTCTCTGTTCCTATAAATAGCTAATAAATTTGAGGTTACTCTAGTATTTCCATATCATAGCGTTCATCACGAAATGTCGCTCCCCATTGATTTACTTCTTGAGAATTAGTCAGCTTAAAGCCTGCGGTTTTATACATATCTAAGGCACGTTCCTGTTTATCGGTAGTAAGCAGAAAAACTTTTTTATACCTTTTTTCGCGGCAGAAAGCTATGGCATCATTCAAAAGCTTTTTTCCTATTCCCAGTCCCCTGAAAGAAGGATCGGACAAAAACCATCTTAATTGAGCCTCATGCTCACTTTGATGAACAATGGCTATACAGCCAATAATCTGGTTGTTATATTCAGCCATCCACAAACGGTCTTTTTCCGGAGAATACTGTTCTAGGAAATGATAAAAAGTTTTCACTACGTAAAATTCAAATTCATTTGAAAAACTTGATTCCTGATCATAAATTTTACTGTGCAAATAAATTATATAACCAATGTCTCCCGGTCTTAAATCATCCCGATAACTGATATCACTAGCAGATATTTTCGAGCTATTTTTGCTGTCTAACATTTTCTTAATATCCCCCATTGCATTCACAAGTTTTTCCTGTTCTGCTGTGCTCAAGTTTTTCACTTTTAATTCTGACTGCTGATCTGCAATAGCATTTAATTTTTGTAAAAGCCTGTTTCCTGAAGATGTCAATTTAATATTAAAAGCACGTTTGTCTGTTACAGAAGGAACTTTCTCAATTACTCCATCTTTTGTGAGCCGTTTTAATACTCTGCTCAAATATCCCTTGTCTAAGTTGAGCGTTTCGCAGATTTCCTGTGCTGTAATATCTTGTTTTTCATTTATTTCATAGATAATACGGACTTCTGTTAATGAATAATTGCTATCAAGATAATTTTGATTTAAGATATCTAAATGTGCTGTATAAAACCTATTGAACGATCTAATTTCTGAACTTATATTTTTCATTTTTCTACTATTATGTTTTGCAAATATACAAAATAGTTGCTTTTGTCAACTTGTTTTTTAAAAAAAGACATTAAATGTGCTCAATTTTTTCTTTCTTAATCTAGATTAATCGACAAACTTTTATAGCTGTAGTAAGTTTGTAAAAGATTTAACAATATCTGTTATTTCTACTACCAAGAACACTAAGTAACAAGGATTTAAAATTGCTGATTTCTAATAATATATTATCTTTAAGAATGCATTTTATCCTTTTTATTTCTGTTATAAATAGAATTAAGAATCAAAAAAATAGATAACTCAAAAAACATGGAAACAATAAAACTAGAATTAGACGAGAAAAAACACGGCGCTTTTAATCTGTATGTAGATGAAAAAAAGCTGGGCGAAATGACAGTAAGTCTAAAAGATGATTTGCTAACCGTTTATCATACAGGAGTTGAACCAGAAGCGGAAGGAAAAGGTTATGCAAAAAAACTACTTGAAGAAATGGTGTCATACGTGCGTGCCAATAATTTAATGGTTTTACCGCTTTGTCCTTATGTTCACGCACAATTTAAAAGACATCCAGATGAATATCAGGACATTTGGAAAAAATAACAGCCACTTAATAATTAAAAAATAAACTCATGAATTTAGAAATTATAACAGACGGAGTTCCTCTAAATGATGCTAAAAAAGCCTTGATTCTGATTCACGGCCGTGGTGCTGGTGCTCATGATATCCTTTCGATTGCAAAACACCTTAAAGTCAGCGATTTTGCATTGGTTGCACCTGAGGCAGAAAACAGAACTTGGTATCCGTATTCATTTTTAGTTCCGCTTGAAGAAAACGAACCTTCTTTCTCAAAATCGTTAGAAGCCATTCATCAGGTTGTTGTTGCAATTCAGCAAAACGGAATCGAAAAAGAGAATATTTACTTTCTTGGATTTTCTCAAGGTGCCTGTCTTGCTTTGGAATTCACAGCCAGAAATGCCGCTAAATATGGCGGTGTCGTAGCTTTTACAGGAGGACTTATTGGCGATAAAGTATATGAAAATCATTATGCAGGAAATTTCGAAAACACACCAATTTTCATCGGAACGAGCGATCCAGACTTTCATGTACCTGTGGAAAGAGTAAATGAATCTGAAGCGCTTCTTCAAAAA
Organism: Flavobacterium sp. SORGH_AS_0622; assembly: GCF_030818825.1. Lineage (NCBI taxonomy): Bacteria > Pseudomonadati > Bacteroidota > Flavobacteriia > Flavobacteriales > Flavobacteriaceae > Flavobacterium > Flavobacterium sp. SORGH_AS_0622. The sequence goes on along the minus strand of NZ_JAUTAX010000001.1, from coordinate 2,093,635 downwards.
TTAGGCGCATCGGTAACAAAAAAAATCTACCCAAATATGGGGCACAGCATAAGTCAGGACGAAATAGACTTGGCTAACGAACTTATTTTTACAAAAAAATAATGATACAAATAACCCGTGTTTACAGCGACGCAAATGGCGAAAGTCATTTTGAAGACTTTGAAGTTCCGTTGAAAAACAATGGCGATATCGGATTTTTATCTGATGATGAACCCGTAAAATCAATTGTTTTTAGAGAAGTCAGCCCGTCTTACGATTATGATTTTCATAATGCTCCAGATCGGCAATATATTGTTTTACTGGAAGGCGGTGTAGAAATAGAAACTTCATTGGGAGAAAAAAGAAAGTTTGAAACTGGTTCAATTTTATTGGTTGAAGACACAACAGGAAAAGGTCATAAAACAAAAAATATAGAACCAAAACTTCGGAAATCTATATTTATAAAACTGTAATTTAAATACTCGAAATAAAAATTTAACCGCAAAGTTCGCAAAGCCTTAACTGATTTAGCTTTGCGAACTTTCTAATTATAACGTATTACACTATCAGATAAAAAGCTTTGCGAACTTTGCGGTTAAAAATTTTTCTCAACAAAATTATGGTTTTTTATTTCTTAATCTAGGTTAATCGATCCAGAAGCATAACTGAAGTAAATTTGTATAAGAAAATCAATAACAATTTAATACATAAGATACCATGGAAAATAAAATTTTAGGCTTACACCATATTACTGCAATTGCAGGTGACGCCAAACGTAATTTCAACTTTTATTCTAACATATTAGGATTAAGATTCATTAAAAAAACAGTGAATTTTGACGATCCAGGAACATACCATTTTTACTTTGGTGACGAAGTAGGAAGCGCAGGAACAATCTTAACTTTTTTCCCTTGGGGAGAAGGAATCCAGCAAGGAAGAAAAGGTTCTGGAATGGCAACTGAAATTGGTTATTCTGTTCCAAAAGGAAGCCTTGATTTCTGGCAGGAACGTTTTGAGAAATACAATGTAATTTACAATAAACCAGCTGAAAAATTTGGCGAAAAGTATCTTACTTTCTTAGATCCAGACGGATTGAAATTAGAGTTAATCGAATCTAAAACAGAAGACAACAGAAAACCTTGGGAAACTGATGAAGTAAAAGCAGATGTGGCTACAAGAGGTTTCCACAACATTACTTTGACTTTAAACAGTATAAAAGCAACCGCTGCAATTTTAACCGAAATATTTGGTTATAAATTGATTGAGCAAAATGTAAACCGTTACCGTTATGCAACAGATGCGGTGGAAAATGCTGCAATTGTTGATTTGGTAGAATTAGAAGAAGAAAAACGCGGTCATGTAGCAAACGGATCTGTGCATCACGTAGCTTTTCGTGTTCCAAATGACGAAGTTTTAATGCACTTCCGTGAAAAAATCGAAGACTACGGATTGTCTATTACACCGCAGATTGACAGAAATTATTTCCATTCTCTTTATTTCAGAGAACCAGGCGGAGTTTTGTTTGAAATCGCTACAGATAACCCTGGTTTTACAGTAGATGAAAGCTTAGAAGAATTAGGAAAAAACCTAAAACTTCCTGCACAATACGAATCTGATAGAGCGGCTATTGAAGCGCATTTGGTTCCAATTAATTAATTTAAAATCCCATATATTTTAAAAACCTGCAAATCTTTGACTTGCAGGTTTTTTGTTGGAGAATACTTTTAGTATATAATTTAAAACTCTTTCTATGGAAATGATTACTTCTTAAAGTTAAGACAACTGAATTTGAACACATAAATCCTCAATCTGAACACTTTTTAAATCCATAACTTCCTGAATTTTGCTTTATAATTAAAATCTAAAAAACATGAGCACTCAAAAAGTATGGTTTATTACCGGCGCATCAAAAGGAATGGGACTTGAAACCGTAAATGCTGTTTTAAAAAACGGTGGCAAAGTTGCTGCCACTTCCAGAAATCTACCAGAATTAATTGATAATATTGGAAATCAAACTGAAAAATTCCTGCCGCTTCAGGTTGATATTACCAATGATAAAGAAGTAAAAAATGCTATTCAAAGCACAATTGATACTTTCGGAAGGATTGATGTTGTGTTAAACAATGCTGGATATTATCTGGTGGGAAGTGTTGAAGAAATCAGCGATGAAGAATTTCGCAAAACGATAGATGTCAACCTATTGGGAACCGTAAACGTAATTCGTAACGCAATGCCTTTTCTGCGTCAGCAAGAATCAGGACATATTTTAAATATCGCATCCAATATGGGCTATATCGGATATGCTAATACTGGAAGTTATAACGCCGCAAAATTTGCCGTAATCGGACTTTCAGAAGCATTGGCTCAGGAAGTAAAACCTTTCCATATAAAAGTCACTGCAATCGCTCCAGGAATGTTCCGTACCAGTTTTATGAGCGACAGCACTTTGGCAGAAGCCAAAAATAAAATAGCCGTTTACAATGTAGAACAACATGTAAATATGCTGAAAAGTTTTGACGGAAACCAGCCCGGAGATCCAAAGAAACTTGCCAAAGTTCTGCTTGCTGTTACTGAATTGCCAAATCCGCCTGTACATCTTCCATTAGGAAATGATAGTTATGATTCGATTGTAGCTCATCGAAAAAATGAAGCGCAGGAAATGGAAACATGGAAACATCTTTCGTACTCAACTAATTTCGATTAATTCGTAAATTTGCTTCAATGAAAAAATCAGTTCCACATAAAATCAAAAGCATTTCAGAGCTGCATCAGTTATTTGCGCTTCCAAAACCAGATCATCCTCTGGTTAGTGTAATTGATTTTGCGTTATTGAGTTACAAACACAGCGACATCTGGAAACATTTTACGAATGATTTTTACTGCATTACTTTGAAAAAAGGCATCAACGGAAAATTTAAATATGGTCAGCGTGATTATGATTTTGATGAAGGAATGATGACATTGACAAAACCCGATCAGGTATTTTCGGTAACACATACTAACGATAATCCAGTTACAGGTTTTATGCTAGTTTTTAAACCCGATCTAATCCGGAATTACCCTTTAGGAAAAACAATACACAATTATGGATTTTTTTCTTATTCAATTGCCGAAGCATTACATCTTTCTGACAAGGAAGATGTAATTATTTCTGGTCTTTTAAAACAAATGCAGGACGAACTGAAAAACAATATTGATCATTACAGTCAGGATTTAATTGTTTCGCATCTCGATTTACTGCTCAATTATAATTAATAGATTCTACGGCCGCCAATTTATTACCAGAAAAACTTCAAATCCTGATTTATTGAGCAGAATAGATCAAACTTTACTGAACTATTTTGAAAATGAGAATGGAGTTTTAAAGGGAGTTCCAACAGTTCAGTATTTATCGCAGGAATTAAATATTTCATCTAATTATTTAAGTGACTTACTCCGAAGTATTACTGGCTTAAATACTCAGCAATACATTCAGAATCACATTATTGAAAAATCAAAACAGCTGCTGGCAGGATCAAATTTAAGTGTAAATGAGATTGCTTATTCATTGGGTTTCGAGTATCCGCAGTCTTTTAGTAAACTCTTCAAAAAGAAAACCAATATAACTCCCCTGCAATTCAGACAGTCATTTAATTAAAAAGAGAAAAATTGCTTTAAAATTTGGAATACACTTATTTTTATTTAATTTTGTACCGATCATTACAAAATTAAAACAATGAGAGGAAGACCAACTATTTACGAAGACGAAAATATTGTCAAGAAAGCACAAGAAATATTTTGGCAGAAAGGATATAGCGCAACCTCATTGAGTGATCTGCAAAAAGCAACCGGAGCCGGCGCTGGAAGTTTTTACAATACTTTTAAGGGAGGTAAAAAAGAGGTTTTTCAAAAAGCCATTGAAGAAAGACGACTAGCTTTTGATGCATTTAAAACGGAATTAAACAAAAGCGAATCTCCATTAGAATTAATTAAAGACTTTTTTAGAAGTATCGCTTCCGCGGAAGAAAATGAGCATCTTAAAGGCTGTATTATTGCCAATACGGTTGTAGAAATGACTTTTATTGATGAAAATCTGGAAGCAAATGCGGTACAGATTTTAAAAGAGGCCGAACAAATGTTTACTCAGGCAATTAAAGAGGAAAAATTAAAAGGAAATTTAAAAACGCAAACAGATCCCGAAATTCTGGGCAGGTATCTAATAACATTTTGGTGCGGACTTAATACACTTAGAAGAATGTACCCGGACAAAAATGTCTTAAAAAATCAAATCGAAATGCAATTAGCTGTTATCAGCTAATTTTTTTGACTATTTATGTATCGATCATTACAAAAATAAATAAAAATGAATTTAAAATTAGAAGGGAAAAAAGCTTTTATAAGCGGTTCGACACAAGGAATTGGTTTTGCAATAGCCAAACAATTATTAAATGAAAAAGCTGAAGTTATTATTAATGGAAGGCATGAAGAAAGAACAAATCTGGCAGTACAAAAATTAAAAAATGAATTTCCAGATGCTATAGTTTCAGGAATTGTCTGTGATTTTGAGAAAAAAGAGGAAGTAACGGCTTTATTAAATAAATTAAACCATATTGATATTTTAATTAATAACGTTGGCATTTTCGAATTGAAAGATTTTGAAAATCTGGAAGATGAGGATTGGTATAGAATGTTTGATATTAATGTGATGAGCAGTATCAGGCTTTCTCAAAGACTTTTACCCCAAATGCTTCAGAAAAAATCAGGAAGAATCGATTTTCATCAGCAGCGAATCTGGTGTGAATATTCCTGGAAATATGATTCATTACGGAATGACAAAAGCAGCAATGACGGCAGTAAGTAATGGTTTATCTAAACTAACTGCAGGTACGGAAGTAACCGTAAACACAATTTTAGGCGGCCCAACTTATTCTGATGGAGTTGCTTCAACAATTGAACATATCGCTTCTTTACAGAATATCGAGATTGAACAAATGAAAAATGCCATCGTACAACAGACCAATCCGCATTCTTTATTGCAGCGTTTTATTGATCCTTCTGAAATTGCTTCGCTGGCAGTTTATCTTTCAAGTCCGCTTTCAATTGCAACAAACGGGGCATCGCTACGAGCAGATGGAGGTGTTTTAAAAACTATATGATCATTTAAAGATGATATTTTCCTAATAGCAATTAATAAGCCGGAAAAAATTCCGGCTTATTAAAATTGATCTTTTAAAAATTATTCTTTTTGATCCACAAAAACGTACAGCTTTTGCACTTTTCCGTTTTCAATAACAAACAAATCCATTCCAGTTCCTGCTTCGGGTTTGTTTTTTGTACCAAATTGCCAATAAACACGCACTATATTATGATGTGTTTCAAATGACTTAACGGTGAATGTGAAATCTTTATTTTTTTGCTGCAGCTCTGTTACAAATTTATTGATCTCACCTGTTCCTTCTGATATAAAGTGGCGGTCTATCATTTCTATATCTGCTGCATACACTTTATTCAATAATGCAGCTCGTTTAGATTCGTTTCTTTCATTCCAGATTTCAAAATGTCCCTCAATTATCGCTTTCTTTTTTTCAAGATCAAAATCATCTGCTGCAGGCTTTTTCACTGCTGTTTTTGGTGACCATAATACTGTTTTAGGATTTGATTTTTCATACCCCTTGCCATTTGGGTACGAAACAAGTTCCATTTTAGAACCCCACGGAGTTTCAAAATAAACCCATGTTTCACCAGCCGTGTCTCCTGATGGTGTCAGGAATGGTTCGCCCAATACTTTAACACCTTTGCTTTTTAAATATTTTACTGCTGCATTGATATCTGAAGTATAAAAAGCAATATGTGAAGCTCCAATATCATCAGAATTAGGATGTGTTTTGCTTCCTTTATTATCGGCATAATAAAACACTTCGATACTGGCGCCCGTTCCGGCGTTTATCATTTTTATGGTTACGGCTCCAGTAGCGGGATTAATATGGTTGGCTTCTTTCCATCCCGCATCAAGCGGAATTGGTCCGAGTTGTGTAACTGGAGTGAACCCAAGTACATCTTGAAAAAAGGTTACTGCTTCTTTTAAGTCGGGAACGTTAATTCCAACGTGATCTATTCCCAGAATCCCTGCGTTGTTTTGCGCTGCCGCTTTTTCTGAAGTTGAGAAGAAAAAAACTAAATTTAGTAATGCAATGGCAGGAGTATGTATTTTATGAGTTGTTTTCATGATTGTATAAAGTATTTGAATTATTATTAAAATGTGATTATTCGAAAAATTAATTGCTGTATGCAGCTAACCATTTTGCTTTTATGGCAGCACGTGCTTCTATAAATTCTTTGTCGGTTCCCTGAGCGATAGCATCTAGTGGAAAACGAAGCGGATGCTCCCCTTTTTTCATATTAACCAATTCCAGAATTCCGTCGGCAATAGTTTGCGGGTTCATATCAAACTGAGCCATTTTACCAAATAATGCACCGCCTAAAGCATTGAATTTCTCTGTTGCAGCGTCTCCATATTGTTCTATGATTTCTTGTTTGTCGGCATGTATTCCTGCTTTTGAGCCGTTATTCATTTCGGTTGGATAAACTCCTGGCTGAATACTTACGTTTTCAATTCCGTAATCGGCAAGTTCATCTTGCAGTCCTTCTGTAAAACTTTCGACAACTAATTTTGAAGCGATGTACGGAATCATAAAAGGAAGTGTATGTCCGCTTGCTCCAGTTGTGATATTAATTATAAGTCCGTTTTTTTCTTTTCTCATTGAAGGAAGAACGGCCTGATAAGTACGAAGTACACTGTAAACGTTTACGTCAAACATTTTACGCATTTGATCGATTGAATATCCTTCCAGCAAACCAAAACCGCTTACTGCAGCATTATTAATAAGAACATCGATTTTTCCGTATTTGATAAGTACTTTTTCAAAAGCGTTGTTTACAGAAGCATCGTCTGTAATATCGATATCTACTACTTCAATGTTTGAAAGTGCTGAAAGTTCTTTTGCAACAGCTGCATTTTTGTCTTTTGTGTTGCGCATTCCTGCAATTACGGAATGACCTGCATTTGCTAAAGTGATAGCTGTAAGTTTACCAAATCCTGAACTTGTACCTGTAATGAAAATTGTTTTTGACATGATTTCTATTTTTAAATGTTTATAATGTTTGTTTCTTTTGAACATTACAAAGTTGCGTAGAATGCAAAACCTGCACATTGATTAGAAATAAGTAAAAACTTGATCTAGATCAAGAGTTGGTAATTGGCATAAAAAAAGGAGCTTAAAAGCTCCTGATTCTATAATATTATTTTTTTGCCGTTTGTTTTCGTATTCGGCTTAAGGTTTCTGGTGTCATGCCCAGATAAGAAGCAATCATGGTTTGAGGAATTCGTGATGCAAATCCCGGGTATTTCGTTATAAAATTTAGATACTTTTCTTCTGCCGTAAAACTAAGTGATGCCTGAATTCTGTTTTGTGCGGCTATAAAGCTTTTTTGTAATATGGCATTCACCATATTATTAAAGGCTGGAATTTCCCTGCAAAGCATTTCAAAATTTTCATGGGTAAACAATACGAGTTCACTGTCTTCAATGGCATCTATATTGAAACGGGACGGTTGTTGAAACATTAAACTTTCTCTATCGCCTGTCCACCAGTTCTCAATGCTGAAACTATTAATGTGTTCACTTCCTTTTTCATCAACCGAATAAGTACGAAGGCAGCCTTGTGTTATAAAAGCATCATATTTCCAGATATCTCCTTCTTGAAGCAGATATTGTCTTTTACGAAGTTTTTTAATAATGGCAAAGGATTGTATATAATCTGATTCTGATTGGGTCAGTGTGGTTTTGTCGTCCAGATATTTTTGGAATATTTCATACATAGACTGTAAATTTATATAAATAGCAGGTTATGCACAAATTTTTCCAATTTACGTTGGTAAAAATCTAACTAAAAATAATACATCGCGAGTCATGCATAGCACTTGTCACAATAAAAATAAGTTCAAAAAAAAAGCCCTCTAATAATAAATTAAAGGACTTCAAATTATTTTGAAAAGATTTAACGCCAGCCGAGCGCCGGTGCAATATGCTCAAGTATAGAAGACAATATATGTACGTTGTAATCAACACCTAATGTGTTGGGTATTGTGAGTAACAAGGTGTCGGCTTCTTGAATAGCTTCATCTTGAGCTAATTCGGCAATAAGTTTATCTGGTTCTGCAGCATAACTCTTTCCGAAGATTGCTCGCTTATCACTTTCGATATAACCAAAACTGTCGGCCGCTTTACCTTGATCTCCAAAGTAATATTTGTCCTGATCGTTGACCAATGCAAAAATAGAACGGCTTACGGAAACTCTTGGTTCGCGTTGATGTCCAGCTTTTTTCCAAGCTTCCTTATACAACCTGATTTGTTCTGCCTGCTGAATGTGAAAAGGTTTTCCATTCTCATCATACTTCAGAGTAGAACTTTGCAGGTGCATTCCATTTTCAGCCGCCCAAACAGCAGTTGCATTAGAAGCCGCTCCCCACCAGATACGCTCTCGCAATCCTTCAGAATGCGGTTCTAGACGTAATAATCCTGGCGGATTTGGAAACATTGGAGTTGGATTCGGATCTGCAAATCCTTCTCCATTAAGTCTTTCTAAAAATTCCAAAGCTTTTTGGCGTCCCATATCGGCATCTGTTTCACCTGCTAAAGGTTCATAACCAAAAGCGCGCCAGCCGTCAATAACTTGCTCTGGTGATCCTCTGCTTATTCCTAATTGTAAACGTCCTTCTGAAATCAAGTCTGCAGCACCGGCATCTTCCACCATATATAGTGGATTCTCATAGCGCATGTCTATCACTCCTGTCCCAATCTCTATTTTGCTAGTTTTAGCTCCAATGGCTGCAAGTAATGGAAAAGGTGATGCTAATTGTCGTGCAAAATGATGTACCCGAAAATAAGCGCCATCTAAACCGATTTCTTCTGCAGCAACGGCCAGATCAATAGACTGAAGTAATGTATCGCTTGCCGTACGAGCTTGATAGGAAGGATGATTGGCCCAATGACCAAACGATAAAAATCCTATTTTCTTCATAGATAGCTTTACTATTAATTATAATTCCAAATATACGCATCATTATTGGAGTCACCATTATTAAAGCCAAATAAACCAATCAAAGAATTTAGCGTTTCAATTCTAAAAATGATGCAATGAAGTTATTACTGCTGTTCATTTTTTATTTGTTGAATGCCTTGTTCATAAGTCGTAACTTGAAAATCTGGGAAACGCTTTTTAAATTTAGAATCATCAAATAAATTGTCATATTTATACCTTGGAAGCAATTCCTGTAGTTCTTTCAGTCTTTTATTGAATATCGCCCCAATCTTAAAAACAAATTCTGATATAACTGAATATTTTAATTCCTTTCCGTAGATTTTTGAAGCCAGTGCAATAAATTGCTTATAGTTTAACTTATTGTCATCAATCGGTAAATGCCAGGTCTGTCCATAGGCATCTGGAGTATTGCCAATTAAAGCTGTTGCACGGCTTGCATCTGGTGTCCAGATTAAACTTCTTAATGTATTGTCTCTTAAAAGGACTTTCAATTTTTTATCTTGTTTGATATTATTAAAAATCAAAGTATTGGTTATGCTCTGTGTTTTTGCAGGTCCGTAAAATTCAGGTGCGCGGCAAATAACGGCGGTCAATTCGCCTGATTTTATTTCATTTAAAACCATTTCGGCCATTTCTTTTCGTACTTTTCCTTTTCTTCCAACGGGATCAAAAACAGTCTCTTCAGTTAGCAGGCGATTATCCTGTGGATACATGTAAGTATTATCAAAAAAGACCAATTTTGTCTGGTTGATTTTACAAGCATCAATAACGTTTCTTGTAATAAGCAAAAATTGCTTTTCCCATAAATCAGAATTCATTGGAAGACCCAAAGTAAAATAAGCTATCTCAGTATCTTTTAAAGCTTCAACTGCCTTTTCTTTGATAGTTAAATCTGCAGAAAACACTGTATCTGTGTCATTTACTTTTTTAGCATCTCGGCTAACAATTCGAATATCTGAAGTAAAATTTCTTTTTAATTCTCTTGCCAGCTCTTCTCCTATTTGTCCGCTGGCTCCTAAAATGGTCTGCATAATTTTTGCTTATTAATTTAACCGTTAATTGCTTTTGCTTGTATTGCTTTCATTTAATTCCTGCATAACCACTTTTGCCATTTTTTTGGAACTAAAAGGATTTTGACCTGTAATTAAATTGCCATCAACAACTACCTTTGAAGTCATAGGAATAAAGGCTTTTGTATAATTGGAACCTCTTTCTTTTAAAGCTGCTTCAAGATTAAAGGGAACTTTCTTTTTTCTTCCCGCAAGACTTTCTTCAAACCAGTTAAATCCAGTTATCTTTTTACCTTTTATCAAATAATCTCCATTAGAAAGTTTAACATTCAAAAATCCGCTCACGCCATGACAAATACCTGCCACTTTTTTATTGCTTTCATAATGGCTAAGAATGATGTTCTGCAAAGTGATGTCGTTAGGGAAATCATACATTGTTCCGTGACCGCCGGCTAAATAAACACAATCAAACTGTTGATTGGCTATTTCGCTTAAGCTTTTGGTATGTTTTAATTTTTCCCTGAAAAGTGTATCTGACCAATATTTTTTTGAAATTTCATCTAAAACCAATGGTTTCAGACTTTCGGGATCTATTGGAGTATCTCCTCCTTTTGGACTTGCAATGGTAATGTCCAGACCTTTTTCTTTTGCCTGATCATAAATATGGGTAAGTTCACTGAGCCATAATCCAGTCGGCAGATTGCTTCCTTCGTACTTATTGGTCCCAGTTACAATAATTAATAACTTTAAAGTATTCATATAATATCGTTTAAGTCATATAAAGTTCGGACATACTTTAAATTGATTGTAACTCAATCAATTTAATTTGTAACATAATCTCCTAATGGCAAATTTAAGTTTAATATTAAAATCAATAAATCAATTATAAGCTTCTCCGTCTGTTTTGCTCAATCTAGAGAATGTTATACTAGATAATATCGTAAAAATAGCCAAGGTTATAAAGGTATATTGAAAAGCATGAGTTGAATCCATTTCGAACATACCAGATTGAAACAAGGACAACACAAGACTTGCCACCGATACCCCAAAACTAACTGATAATTGCTGCATAATAACCAGCATGGTATTACCACCGCTGGCAGAATCCTGATCCAAATCGGCAAGGGTTATGGTATTCATTGCAGACATTTGTATGGAGGTAAAAACGCCATAAAAAACCATCAGAATAATATAATATCCAATGGGAGTATCTTTTTCTACAAAGCCCAGCACGATTAATATAATTCCGAGCATAATTGTATTACTGATTAATACAGTTCTATATCCCATAAATTTTATAATTCGAACCATAAAAGGTTTGATAGCGACATTAGCCAAAGCTGATGGTAAAAGCAAAAGACCAGATACAGAGGCTGAATATCCAAAACTTGTCTGCAACATCAAAGGCAGTAAAAGAGGCAGTCCTCCTATTCCTAATCGTGTTATTAAACTACCTGTTAAACCTATTTTTAGTGTTCTTATATTTAGAAGACGAAGATCAATAATTGGTTTTTCTGTTCTTTTGTAATGAATGAAATAAAATACAGAAAGCAATCCTGCAAGAAATAACAAGCCCATAATAAGCATAATGTGTATGCGTCCTCTTCCTAGGAGTTCTAAAACCATGGTAATCAATATCAGCGCAAGGCTGAAGTAAATTAATCCTCTAAAATCAAACCTGCCCACTGCATGCTTGAAATTCGGCATAATTCGATAAGCCATTGAGATTCCAATGAGTCCGATTGGCACATTTACCAAAAATATCCAATGCCATGAAAAATTATCAGACAGAAATCCGCCCAGACTCGGCCCCACTACCATACCCAGCAGTCCAAATATGGTTATAAAGTTCATCGTTTTTAAAAGTTCTTTCTTGGGATATTGATATAAAATGGCCAGTCTCGCAACAGGAACCATCATCGACGCACCAATAGCCTGAACAACTCTTGAAAGATTGAAAGTCGTTAAATCAACTGATAATGCACAAAGCAGTGAACCTGTAATAAATAAACCCACAGCAATCATAAACATAGTTCGTGTTCCAAATTTATCAGCAAGCCAACCGGATAAAGGAATAAACATCGCCAGTGTAAGTGTGTAAGTTACTATCACAGAATGCATTTGTGCGGGAGAATATGCCATATCGCGTGCAATAGAAGGAAGTGATGTATTTAAAATTGTACCGTCAAGGGACTGAATAAACATTGCCACAGCTGTAACCCATGGCAGAAGATGCACAGCATTCTTCTCTTTTTGCTCTGTTTTATTTATCATATCGTAAAGGAAATCCGAATTTGAATTACACTCTGTAAGTGCAGTTTTAAGTTTTATTACAATCAAATATAAGGATAACGGTTAATTTTTATCTTTCATTTATATCATTAAATATTACAGAATTTTTAAAATTTATTTTTTCAAGTTTTGAGGCCCTGCATGTTAATTTGATAACAAATCAAATTTTTCTTGTAAATAAAATTTATAGTTATGATCTAATTTTAGAATATTAAAAATTTAAAAATTAGACAGTTATGGAAACTACAAAAAATACCAACAGCGAAGATCTTCAAAAATGCCCTTACCATGCAATGTTAAATAGTCAAGGTAATGATAAAAATCCAGAAGAACATGTAAATACTGGTGATTGGGAAGACGGACGTGATGAAGACGGCACAGATCCAAATCGTTACGAAGAAGAAGGCGGAAATAACAATTCTGGCGGAGCAGGAAGTACAGGAAGTGCCGCAACAAACAGTTAATAGATTTTAAACTTAAAAAAACAATATTATGATCACAGATGACAACAGAAATTATGATCAGAACAATCGTAATTTCACTTGGAATAATGAAAATACCACTGATCCATACCAACAAGAACGAATTGGTGATGAAGACTTACAGCAAGAGCAGTTTTTAGAGGCTAATCAATCTGACAATGATTATTTGGATAATGAATTCTCGAATGCACTAGAAAGAGATGATCAAGATGATCTTGACGAAGATTTCGATGACAGCGAATTAGAGGAAGATGATTTGGAAGAAGATGATTTAGATGATGAAGACGATGATCTTGATCCTGATGATTTGGACGATGATCTTGTAGAAGATTATGACGAAAATGATCATGAGCCTGAGCCTGAAACTTTTGCCGATGATAGTCTTAAAGTAGACTAACAATTTAAACTTTATTAGAGTTAAAACATGCAAAACCTCACCATTTTCATAAAAACTTAAAAGCCCTTTTTTATATAAAGGGCTTTTTTTTATAAGCTATACTAATTCATACTCAAACAAATTGTATAAGAAAATTCGGGAATGCTATAAGAAAAAACGAGCATCCGAAGCTTACTTTTATTACACTGAAAATTTAAAAATTTAAAATATGGAAACTAACGCATTAACACATAAAAAAGGAAGCTCATCAAAAGGAAATGCCAATGTATCAATAATTGAGCGTATTCTTATGATTACAAGCGGATCATATCTTTTATATAAAGGTCTTTCGCAGGAAAAGAAAAGTATTGCTCAAATTACTTCGGGCGGCGCTATGCTGGCTCGTGGAATTAGCGGGTACTGCCCAATTTACAGCGCTATTGATCATATAAAAAATGACAAAGGCTCTAATGTAAATATCAGAACAGAGGTAACGATCAATAAACCGATCAGCGAAGTTTATGCTTTTGGCGTAATTTAGAAAATCTGCCAAAATTTATGAAGCACCTAGAATCTGTTAAAACTATTAACAGCACCCAGTCTGAGTGGACAGCAAAAGGACCTGCTGGTATTGGTTCGCTGACTTGGAAAGCCGAAATTATTAAAGATCAAAAGCAAAAACTTCTAAGCTGGCAGTCAATTGAGGGCGCGCCTGTAAAAAACTTTGGAAAAGTACTTTTTAAAGCCGTGGGAGACGCTACTCAAATTGAAATTACGATTTCTTACCGCGCCCCGCTAGGTATTGCGGGACAAGGAGCTGCAAAACTTTTAAATCCAATATTTGAGAAACTGGTGCATGATGATATCAGCGGTCTTAAAGCATATCTTGAATCATAGCATAGAGCATGAAAAAAATTAAAAAATTATTGACTGCCGGTCTATTTTGTTTTACCTGCATTGCTGAAGCACAGCAAATACAAACAGACAGGCCTAATGAAACCGAAAGTCCGGCAGTCATTACAACGCGCCATATCCAGATTGAAAGCGGATTTTCTTTTGAAAAAGAAGATGATGACAAAACATTTGAAGTTCCAAATGCTGTTTTTCGATACGGAGTTTTTAAAAATGCTGAAATCAGAATTGAAAGTGCTTTTAAAATAGACCATCAAGAGCAAGAACAGCAATCTGGAATAGAGCCTTTAGTTGTGGGCGCAAAATATCATATCGCTAATCATAAAGGATTAATTCCTGATCTTGCTTTACTAGCACGAGTAAGTATTCCGTGGCTGGCTGATAATGCTTTTCAGGAACCCAAATATAGTCCTGAAATCCGTATGCTGGCGCAGCATGAACTATCTAAATCTTCACATCTTGGTTACAATATGGGAGTAAAATGGCTTGCCGAAACTGCTCATCCAGAATACATATATACCTTATCTGCAGATCACGCGCTGACTAAAAAGATAAAACTAGTAGCAGAAGCTTATGGTTATGCAGAATCTCACCATCATGCTCAAAATACTGCCGATATTGCGGTATTATATGTCCTTCAGAAAAACATGCAGCTGGATATTATGGCTGGCTCTAACATTATGCATTCACCTCAACAAAAATTCGTAGAGATTGGATTGTCTTATAAATTATAAATCTAAAGGTTATGACAAATTTGAATCATAAAAATAACAGTTCTAGTTCCAGAACTTCTGATAAAAAATCAGCAGTAAAACCGGTATCCTTTCGTACTAATGAAAAGTTTAGCAGTGAGATCAAAAAATCTGTATTACCAGGAAATATCTCTTGGTAATTCTTTATTTATTTTACAGCTTTTGCTAAAGATTCTGCCATTGACTTCGCATCTTTTGCATAATTACGGTGATAATAATTAAGAAGCTGTGTTTTGGTCTTCTTTGTACCTTTTGCATGTCCTTCCCATATTACACCGAGAGATGAATACGGTGGAAGTGTTACACCAATGCTGCAGAAAAAATTAGCAATATTTCCCGTTACATGTTCTACTCCGTCAGAATCTCCAGTTATAACAACTCCACCAATTTTACCATCGAGTGGTGAATCTTCTCCAGCAAGTATTTTATCATACACCTCATCTAAACGTTCTATACATCGTTGTAATTCCGAAGAATGACTATTCCACCACAGTGGAGTTGCAAAAAGCAAAATCTGTGCTTCAGTTATTTTTTGATATATTGACGGCCAGTCATCTTTTACATCCATATGAGTGTAAGTGCCCGGAACGATATGATGATCGGCAAGTTTAATTACTTCATACTCTATATTTTGTTTCTCAAGATAAGTGCCGAGAAATTCGACAAGAGTTTCGGTATTTGATCTTCCTTTCTTTTTAAGTGTACCTAAGAGTATAATCGCTTTCATATAATCGTTTTTTTTTATTAAAGTTCTAATTAGCATACATAAGTAAAAATTTGTCTCTGCTGAACTTAATTAAAATTACTCATCGTTTATTTTAGACCGTTACATAATATCTGACAACATTTACAGCATTTGGCGATTTAACAAACCAACATTTAAATCATCATAACTATTAGTAAACCAGTCACTAACGTATTATATATCTACAATATAATCTTAAAATTCTATAAGAGTATCCTTTCTACATTTTCTAATTTTAGTTGGAAATATAAATAAGATTAAATTTTAAACCAAAATATTATGGATGTTAAAAAAACAATGTCGCGCCGTTCAGCTTTAACAGGTATGGGAGCGGTACTTGCCACGGCAGCAATTAATCCTGTACTCGCCAGCAGTCTCAATGACGCTGGTGTCCATATAGTAAACGGACCTGAAGATCCTACAACAAAATATCCGAGACCTCCATTTAAGGAACAATCACAACCTTGGCCGGGACTTGTCAGTAAAATGGATCCAAGACCCGATCACGGCGAGAAAAGCTATAAAGGAACTGGCCGTTTAAAAGGCCGTAAAGCACTAATAACTGGAGGTGATTCTGGAATGGGAAGAGCTGCTGCAATAGCGTATGCAAGAGAAGGTGCTGATGTAGCTATAAATTATTTTCCAACTGAAGAAGAAGACGCCAGAGAAGTAATCCAGCTGATTAAGGCTGAAGGAAGAAAAGCCGTTGCAATACCTGGAGATTTACGCGATGAAGCATTTTGCAAATCACTCGTAGAAAAGGCTGTAAAAGAACTCGGCGGACTTGACATTGTAGTAAACAATGCTGCTCGTCAGCAGACAAATGCTTCAATTCTAGATATTTCTACAGAAGAATTTGACTGGACAATGAAAACTAACATTTATGCTCCTTTTTGGATTATTAAAGCTGCTCTGCCTCATTTACAAGCAGGTGCTTCGATAATAGGAACAAGTTCAGTTCAGGCTTATGCGCCTAGTGAAGATTTATACGATTATGCTCAGACAAAAGCAGCTACTACCAACTATATCAAATCGCTGGCTAAACAACTTGGCCCAAAAGGCATAAGAGTTAATGGAGTTGCACCCGGACCAATATGGACACCGCTTCAAGTTAGTGGCGGCGCAACAATGGAAAAACTTAAAGAATTTGGATCACAAACCCCTATGGGAAGACCTGGGCAGCCAGTTGAACTTGCTTCCATTTATGTACAGCTTGCTGCTAATGATGCTAGTTATGCAACTGGACAGATTTATGGTGCAAGCGGTGGTGAAGGAAATCCGTAAATAAAAATGACGCACTAATCTTTTCAAAATTCACAGCAATAGAAAACAGATTGATTTAAAACCTCTGTAATTACCATTACGGAGGTTTCGTTTATTTGGAAAGTGACAATTATCTATAACCATTAATTACTAAGAATATGGAACAAGTTTTTTTTAAAGATTGGATCAGTATAGGACATGTTATAATTGCCACTATTATTGCATTCATTACTTTATTTTTCTTCCTGAGAATTTCAGGAAAACGAACCTTAGCAAAACTCAATGCCTTTGATTTTGTCGTTACTGTTGCTTTGGGTTCTACTCTATCGTATATGATGCTGGCAATGGTTCCGCTGGTTGAAGGAGCTCTTGTCTTATTTTTGATTATCATCTTACAATATATTTTTGCACGAACAGCTCGTTCCTCAAAAAAAATGGAAAGACTTATAAATGCCGTACCCAGCTTAATATTTTATGATGGAAAATTTATAGAAAAAACTATGGAGAAAGAAGCCATAACAAAAGCGGAAATATTTTCTACAATCAGAAATTCAGGAATTGACCAGATCGAAGAAGTTAAAGCAATTGTAATGGAACTTAACGGACAGATTACTGTTGTAAGAAAATCAAATGGTAATGGAAACAGTTCGTTAGATGATATTATGTCTTAGTCGTTTTACATTTCATCATCTTGATTATTTTTCATCTCGTATATGAGAATTTGACAATGGTTTGCGCAAATTATATAAAACCTTCAGCATTTAAAAATCTTACTTTTAATAATAGTTAATTGGAAAATTAGCGAATAAGTAAGCTATTAATTTAAACTGATATATATGAAATCCGAGAATTACTTTTATGCGTCTGATGACTTTGCAGGCGATATGACATCTTATGAAGAACAATTGTTGTTAAATTATGATGATT
Organism: Flavobacterium sp. SORGH_AS_0622; assembly: GCF_030818825.1. Taxonomy (NCBI): domain Bacteria; kingdom Pseudomonadati; phylum Bacteroidota; class Flavobacteriia; order Flavobacteriales; family Flavobacteriaceae; genus Flavobacterium; species Flavobacterium sp. SORGH_AS_0622. Next base: position 2,075,817 of record NZ_JAUTAX010000001.1, on the reverse strand, counting down.
ATCTTGAAGGAGGTTTTGCAAATAACTTGACAGCCAGCGGCCATTATAATTTAGTGCTTGGAGATTTGGAAGAAGATCTTGAAGAAGATTTCGATTCAGAATACGACGAAAATGACTGGGAAGAAGAAGAACCAAATGAAGAAGAGAGCGATAAAGATCCTGGAACTTTTATAATGAAAAGCTAAGACTCGATTACGATTACCCATAAAAAAATAGTAACAGATCTAATTTCGTTACTATTTTTTTTATGAATTTATTTAAAATTATAAATATTTGCTTTTAAAAACAGTCAGTTTTTCTCTTGTCATATCATCAATAGTATAAGAGATTCCTCCCATTCCTAAACCAGAAGCATCTCTTCCGCCAAAAGGCATCCAATCTACTCTAAAAGCTGTATTGTCATTTACCATAACGGCAGTTGCATTTAATTTTTTAGCGGCATCCAAAGCAATGTCTAAGTTTTTAGTAAAGACTGCAGCTTGAAAATGCACATCTAGAGCATTTGCTTTTTTAATCGCCTCTTCCCTATTGGTAAAAGGATATATACATACCACTGGACCAAAGATTTCATTTGTTGAAACCTTAGAATCTTCTGATGGGTTAAATAATACTGTCGGCTCAAAACAAGTATCAGAAATACGTTTTCCTCCTGCAATTAATTTTGCGCCTTCTTGAATCGCTTCGTTAACCCATTCTTCAACACGACTAAGTTCTTTTGGTGTTATAAGTGAGCCAACATCTGTCTTTTCATTAAACGGGTTTCCAACAACTAATTTATTGGTTGCTTCAGCAAACTGTTCCACAAAACGATCGCAAATCTCCTGATTGATATATATTTTCTGAACCGATACACAAACTTGACCTGCATGGTAAAATCCTCCCTTAACCAAATCGGGAATCATTGTGCTAAAATCGGCATCACTTTCTACAATTACAGGCGCCGCGCCGCCATGCTCTAAGGCACATCTTGTTCCAGGCGGTAATTTGCTTTTAAGATGCCAGCCTACTTTTGCTGAACCAATAAAGGTTAGAAAATGAACTCTGGAATCTGTAACTAACAATTCTGCTGTTTCATTATCACACAATACTACTTGAACCCATCCTTCTGGTAAACCGGCTTCTTTTAAAATTTCAGCCAAGGCAAGACCCGACAAAGGTGTATTGCTTGATGGTTTAAAAATAACCGGACACCCAGCGGCAACAGCAGTCGCAATTTGATGCACAGCCAAATTTAATGGATGATTAAAAGCACTTACAGCAGCCACAACGCCAATTGGTTCTTTAGAAGTAAAAGCAATCCTGTTTACAGAAGCTTCAGTAAGTCCCATCGGAATTTGTTCTCCTTTTATCTGCGATATGTGTTCAGCTGCTAATTTTACTCCTTTTATGGCTCTAAGTATTTCTGCTTTTGAATCTTTATAGGGTTTTCCGCCTTCGCTAATTGCCAAATGAATTAGTTCTTCGCTTCTTTCATTCATTATCGAAGCGGCTTTTTCTAATATTTCAATTCTTTTAAAAGCTGGAATCCAATTAGATTGATCATTGAATAAATTTTGAGCGGTATTCAATATCTTTTCAATATCATTTTTATTAATGAGTGGCAGTTCTTTAACCAGACTTTGATCGTAGGGAAATATTATTTTTGTGGTGTTTTCCATAAATGCTTTTTTTAAATAGGTAATCTTAAAAAATCATGCTTTTATTCTAAGTCATTCTTCATGATTTGTTCCTTTAAATTTAGTCAAATTATCAGGGATTACAATACGCTTTGTTCACAATATTATAAATTAATAATGCAAAGGCGTTGCCAAAAGAATTTCTCTAGTATCTAATAAAGGCACAATTTTACCCAAAATGAAGTCTTGAAAATGAGCTGAATTTCTATGTTCTGCAACTGCAGCTTCATTAGTATATCCTTCAAATAATACGATTGTATTAGCATCTGAATTGCTTTGATGAATTTTATAAAACAAATTACCATCTTCTTTTATACTTTCAGCATGTACCGTTTTTAGTAATTCTAAAACATTTTCAAGCTGACCTTCTTTAACTTTCCATGTAGCAAAAACATGAACTGGATTTTGATTTTCCATTTTGATATATTTTTATAATTATTTTAAAATTTTAAAAGTGAAATTATACTGACCTTCCACATTTTGAAGAAGGTCAATACAATTAAGCAATTACTTTTTAGAATTTTCTAAAATAGTAATCATTTTTTCTGCTACGCCTTTCGCGGAAGCAGGATTTTGACCAGTAACCAAATTACCATCTGCAATACTGTGAGCTGACCATACTGCTGCGGCATGGAATTTTGCTCCTTGTTTTGTTAATGCCGTTTCTAATAAAAACGGTACATCTGCAATAGCGTAACCTTTTTCTTCTTCATCTGTAAAAGAAGTGATATTTTTTTTCCATTTACGAGATAAGAGCCATTGCTAAGTTTTACATTTAGTAAAGATACGGGACCATGACATACTGCTCCTACAACTGCATTGCGTTCGTAGGTTTCTTTAATCACCTTTTTTAGCAATTCGTTTTCCGGCATATCCACCATTGGAGCTAATCCGCCAGGAACAAAAACAGCATCGTATTTACTCACCTCTACAGTTGAAAGTTTAACTGCTTTCTGCATTGTCTCCCAACCTTTTCCTGTTAGAAAAGCAAGATTATCAGGATCATTTGCCAAATTAAGAGCATCTAAATACGGAGTATCTCCAGTTAAGCTTGCAAAATCAATTTGATAATTTGCTTTTTCAAATTCGGCATAAGGATGTGCTACTTCTGGAAGAAATGTTCCGGTTCTTCTGTTATTTGATCCAATTGCATTGGCATTAGACACAATAATTAAAATTTTCTTGTTCATTTTTGTTTCGTTTTTAAAAGTTGTTTTTTGATTTTGTGCATAAGAAGAAAAAAAGGCAAGTGCCATTGATGCGATCATAAGTCTTTTCATTTCTATAATTTTTAGGTTGTTAATGAATTATTTATAGGGCAAATTTATGCCAGCTCTCTTCCTCAATACGAGGAGAAAAGTCACAAAAAAAGTGTGATCGAAATCACACTTTGAGAATTAAACAGCTGTTATTTGTTATTGGAGTAAAGCCTGCTGAGGGTTTCGCGGCTGACCCCGAGATATTCTGCAATATATTTTTTTGGAATTTTTTGAATGAGATTTGGATAAAGAGCCGCAAATTCTGTATATCGCTGCTGCGGATTATTAGAAAGCAATGAAATAACTCTTTGCTGTAGTGCAATATATCCTTTGGTAAGTTTTACTCTAAAAAAATGTTCCATTTTATGAAGTATGACAGAAAGTTGTTCCCTGCCATCAAGCGTAAGACATAAAACTTCTCCCGGCTCCATACAAACCACATACATGTTGGCCTGCTTTTGGTTGAAGTATGCAATATAGTCAGACATCCACCAGTTTTCTGTTGCAAATTGCACGATGTGTTCTTTTCCATCTTCATCGAGGTAAAAAACCCTGAAAATACCGCTCATGATAATATATTCATATTTTGCCTCATCTCCCTGCTGAATCAAATATTGATTTTTTAATACTCTCCTGATCGTAAAAAAAGGTTTGATTGATTCAAACTCCTCATCAGTAATCGGAATAATTTCCTCAATATGTTTTCTCAGTTTTTCCATAGTTTGTTTTTACCTTTTCAAAGATAGAAGAATTATTTTGGTGGAAAAGAGCCACGACCTTCAAAACGGCAAAGTGTTTAGCTAGTGCTCTTTGGTAGCATATAATTTTGTAAATTTGAGATAAACCAATTTAAAAGAAAAATACTGCTGCCAAATATTTTTGCCTTTTTCTAATTTTCTATTCGATTTAGCGGCACATTACTTGAATAATAATTTTGTCAATTATTCTAATTATCAATTTATTAATCTTATTTATTATGAAAGTAACTTACTACGGACATTCTTGTTTTTCTGTATTCACCAATGGAAAGCATATTCTTTTTGATCCTTTTATCACACCCAATGAACTTGCTAAAGATGTAGATGTAAATGCCATAAAAGCAGATTATATATTTATTTCTCATGCACATTATGACCATATTCAAGATGTTGAACTTATTGCCAAAAATACTGGAGCCAAAGTGCTTGGTAATTTTGAAATATATAACTGGCTTTTAAAAAAAGGAATTGAAAATTCGCATCCAATTAATCCCGGAGGACAATATGATTTTGATTTTGGAACTGTAAAATGCGTAATTGCACAACACTCAAGCAGTTTTAGTGACGGCTCTTACGGCGGTATTGCCAGCGGTTTTGTATTGACTACTTCTGAAGGGAATTTTTACTATAGTGGAGATACTGCCCTGACTCTCGACATGCAGCTAATACCTAAATTTACACCTCTTGATTTTGCTGTTTTTCCCATTGGCGATGGTTTAACTATGGGCATAGAAGAAGCTGTTGAGGCTTCAAAATTAGTTGGCGTCACTAATATATTAGGTGTTCATTACGATACTTTCGGCTTTATTGTAATGGATCATCAAAAGGCATTTGACAAATTTAAAAATGCTGGATTACAACTTTATCTTCCAGAAATAGGCAGCACAATCGAGTTATAATTATCTATTTTCTGTGGGTCCATTTTTTATATTTCGCAAAAAACAGATTTTTTTAGCGAAATTTAAGAAACGATTTAATAAAGCATAGACCATAGACTGTTTGGAAATAAATAATTAAATTTAATAACTGAACAAATTAGACAAAACACATCAAGACTAAGTCCAATACTTACTAATTTAAATAACATTGAGTATGCAGAACGACATTTATAATATTAAAAGGCAGTTAAAAACCCAAAGCGGTGAATTTTCATATTACAGTCTTACTGAAATGCAGCAACAAGGATTTAATATCGAAAAAATGCCTTTTTCAATTCGGATTCTTTTAGAAAATGTACTGCGAAATTTCGATGATTTTGCCATTACCAAAGAAAATATAGAAACCATTCTAAACTGGAAACCTGAAGCTTCAGACAAGGATATTCCTTTTAAGCCTGCCAGAGTTTTGATGCAGGATTTTACGGGAGTTCCTGCTGTTGTTGATCTTGCATCGCTTCGTGCTGAAGCTTCTAGAAAAGGAAAAAATTCTGAGGCTATAAATCCGTTGATTCCTGTTGATCTTGTAATTGATCACTCTGTTCAGGTTGATTATTTCGGAACAGAATATTCCTATCAGCGCAATATGGATGAGGAATACAAGCGTAACAGCGAACGTTATGAGTTTTTAAAATGGGCACAGCAGTCTTTTACAAATTTTAATGTGGTTCCTCCAGGAATGGGAATCTGCCATCAGGTTAACTTGGAATATCTTTCAAAAGGTGTAATCGAACGCGATGGAGAAGTTTTTCCAGACACACTCGTGGGAACTGACAGCCATACCCCTATGGTTAATGGAATCGGGGTTATTGCTTGGGGCGTCGGCGGTATTGAAGCTGAAGCTGCAATTCTCGGGCAGCCTGTATATTTTATTATGCCCGAAGTTATCGGACTTAAGCTTAGTGGCAAAATTCCGTTGGGATCAACTTCTACAGATATGGTTTTAACCATTGCGGAACTTCTTAGAAAATATGGCGTAGTAGGAAAATTTGTTGAGGTATTTGGACCAGGTCTTGACAGTTTGAGCGTACCAGATCGCGCAACTATCGGAAATATGTCGCCAGAATTTGGATGTACGGTTTCTTATTTTCCAATTGATCAGAAGACTTTAGAATATATGCGACTCAGTAACCGTTCAGAAGAACAGATAAGCCTAGTAGAAGACTATTGCAAAGCAAACATGCTCTGGCGAACAGGAAATGAATCTATAAATTATACTGACGTAATTGAACTCGATCTTTCTACCATAGAACCTACAATTGCAGGCCCAAAAAGACCACAGGACAAAATTTTACTTAAAAATTTACAGCCTTCTTTTGTTGATATACTTGATAAAAGTTTTGGCAGAAAATATAAAAAATCTGAAAAACAAGTTTCGAGATGGTTCGCCGAAGGAGGATCGCAGCCAACAATTACAAGCAGTGCACCTCTTCCTGATGAAACAATAATTCAAGAAAAAACAGAAAACGGAAGCATCAGTGTAGAAGTTTCTCTTGGATCTGAACAATTTACACTTTCTGATGGCGCAGTTGCCATAGCTGCAATTACTTCCTGTACCAATACATCCAATCCTTTTGTAATGATTGGAGCGGGATTGATAGCCAAAAAAGCACGTGAAAGAGGAATTGACACAAAATCTTGGGTAAAAACTTCACTTGCGCCAGGCTCTAAAGTAGTAACAGATTACTTGATAAAAGCTGACCTTTTGAAAGATCTAGAAGCTCTTAAATTTCATGTAGCAGGTTATGGCTGTACGTCTTGCATAGGGAATTCCGGTCCGCTTCCGCCTCATGTGGCAAAAGCGGCAGAAGATTATGATCTTGTACTTGCTTCTGTTCTTTCTGGAAATAGAAACTTTGAAGCGAGAATACATCCGCAGGTCAAAATGAACTTTTTAATGTCTCCAATGCTCGTAGTGATCTTTGCTATTGCAGGAAGAGTTGATATTGATTTGTTAAATGAGCCTATTACATATGATTCTAATCTACTGCCTGTTTACCTCAAAGATTTATGGCCTGAAGATGATGAAATCAATACGGTATTGAGAGAAGTACTGTCTCCAAAACAATTTCAACAATGTTATGAATCAATTTTTGAAGGCAATTCAATATGGCAGCAGCTTCCTATTCCAGAACAAAAAAATTACCGCTGGGATGAGAATTCAACATACATAAAGGAAGCGCCATTCTTTAAAAATCTTCCTGAAAATCCAAAACCGCTGCAAGACATTTCAAATGCTCGAACATTGTTGGTTTTGGGAGACAGCATAACTACCGATCATATTTCTCCGGCTGGTTCCTTTAAAGAAAATTCTGCTGCAGGCGCCTACCTGATGAGCCGCGGTGTTGAAAAAAGTGATTTTAATTCCTACGGTTCACGAAGAGGCCACGACGAAGTGATGATACGAGGAACTTTTGCCAATGTCCGTATCAAAAATGCACTTGCTGATCATGAAGGAGGTTTTACGAAATTCCTTCCCACAGGAGAAGAAATGAATATTTATGAGGCTTCTATTAAATACAAGGAAGCTCAAACACCGTTAATTATTCTTGCAGGAAAAGAATACGGAAGCGGTTCATCTAGAGACTGGGCAGCAAAAGGTACTTTCCTGCTCGGCGTAAAAGCAGTTCTGGCAGAAAGCTACGAAAGAATTCATCGAAGCAATCTCGTTGGTATGGGTGTTCTTCCGCTGCAGTACAAAAATGGAGAAAATGCAGCAGTGCTGGGACTTACAGGTAAAGAATATTTTACGATAACTGGAATTGCAGAGGATATAACTCCTTTGAAAGAGCTCGACGTTACTGCTGTTAAAGAGAACGGAGAAGCATTAAATTTTAAAGTAATTGCAAGACTCGATTCAAAAATAGAAATTGAATACTATAGAAATGAAGGTATACTTCAATATGTTTTAAGACAATTTCTTCAAAAAGCGTAATTGAAAAAATTAAAGCGGGCCTGCGAAAAGAGCCCGCTTTATTTTAATACAGAGAATTAACCAACTTTTGATATACCTGCATTAAGTACATTTAAAACCTTATTCATTACATTTATTGTGACAGAAAGGTATTTATATACCCAGCAGTCAGTAATGGTTCTTGATGCTGCGGAGCGTGGCCAGCATGCGGAAGTATAATAATCTGCACAGTAGGAAGCTCACGAAGCAGGGGAAACCAGTTTTCTATAGCAGCACTAATATCGTTGTCTCCCGAGATTACTAAAATTGGCACAGTGGTTTCTTTAAGTTTATCTCTAAGTCCTTCTTTATCTTCTACTGCTGCACCGCCAGCTTGAAAATACAGCTGAAAAACTTCCATTGTAGAAGGAATTTTAGACACATCAAGTCTCTTGCGTATTCTCTCATAAGAAATCTTAGCGGCTTCTATTGATTTTTGAGATTTTGGCTCATAAAAAAGAATAATTTCATCATCAAAGTCATTTATGGGTTTTACTGCGGCTTCTAAAAAAGCAGGTCCTATCTCCACTACTCTTTCTCCTAATGGCACCGCACCAATAACAACTGCACGAGTTATTAATTCTGGATATTCAAGTGCCGCAGCTTGTGCAATTAATCCACCCCAAGACCAGCCTAACACAACTATTTTATCCAGTTTTAAATAGGAAGCCAAATCTTTAATATCTTTTGCGACAGAGATTACATTTGTTGGCAGTGTTCCTGTAGAATAACCGATTCCAGTGTAATCAAAAGTTATAATACGAAAGTTCTCCGCAAGTGTATCTAAAAATAATGGATCCCATGTATCCAGAGTACCTCTAAAACGGTTGCTTAAAATAATAGGTGTTCCGCTACCGATGGAGCGATACGCCAGTGTTCTTCCCGAAAGTTCGGCATATTGAGTTTCACTGCCATGCGCGGTATCTTTCTCATTTCTGCCAACTACAGTTGTCAGTATTAATGCATTTAAAGAATTTGTTTTCATAATAACTTTGTTTTTTATAATATATTGATCACTCTATTGTCTAAAAATCAGCATCTTATAAATGCTCGAAATAAACTAGAACAATTCAAGTACCAAAAACATAAACAGTTGATTATAAACACTTAAAGCACTATTTTAAAATATACTTTTTTATATTTCGCCATGCTTAGTAGCAAATTTGTGAAATATGATAAAAACAAATTCAATATCATAAAGCAATTTAGATATCCAAAGTTACATCTGGTTTCTTCAAATACTTTTTATTAAGAGGATGTTCTGGCTTAAACTCCAATTTTAGAATAGTACCGTTATTGTTTTCCATAACCAATTTTCCTTCCAAGTCATCACTCAGACCTTTTATTAAACTCATACCAAAAGAATCAGATTTATTTGTGCTTAAAGCAGTATCAATTCCAATTCCATTATCTGAAATCGTCAGCAAGTATTGATCTTCTTCAGTTTTTTCAAGTATGATACTAATGATTCCACCCGCGTTATCTGGAAAAGCATATTTAATTGAATTGGTAATGGCTTCATTCAAGATAAGCCCAATTGGAATTGCCTGCGCAACATCTAACTCTAACTGCTCAACTCTAATTTCAAACCGAATTCGCTGTCCTATAGAAAAAGAATCCTTTAAATATTCAACTAATTCATTGATATAGCTGGGCATATTAATTGTTGCAATATTTTCTGACTTATAAAGTTTTTGGTGGATCAATGACATGGAGTGTATTCTGTGCTGGCTGTTTTTTATTGCAGACAAAGCCATATCATTATTTAAGTAAGCTGCTTGCGAGCTTAAAAGACTTATTACCGTTTGCAGATTGTTTTTTACCCGATGATGAATCTCTTTCAACAGCCATTCTTTTTCATCTAGTAAATGTCTAAGATTAATATTATTTTGGTTAATTTCTCTTTCTTTAATCTCCAGTTTGGCGTGATTTCGTTGTTTTAATCGATATCGGTTATACAATAACCCAATAATTATCAGCAAAAGAACTAAGCTTCCACTCGAAACATTATTAAGCAGTTTAGATTTTTGCAATTCACTTTGCTGCAGTTTAGATTGATTGTTTAAAAGTCTGATTTTCTGTTCTTTGTTTTTAGTTTCATATTCAATTTTTAGCTCTTCAATTTGTTGGTTTTTGGAAATACCGTGCACTGAATCACTAATTTTTTTATAATTTTGAAAATGTAGTAAAGCATCTTTATAATTGCCATTGATCGAATCCATTTTATAAAGCAATATGTTAAGCATTTCTGTATTAGCAGTACTAATACCTCTTTTACCAAACATTAGTATTTTATCTGTGTAGAATTGAGCTAATTTAGGTCTGTTTGTATTGATGTAGAACAAAGCCATTGTAGTATATTGATGCGCGATTTCTCTGGTTGTTTCAGGTGTATTAAGCTGTTTCGAATAAAAATCCATTTCCTTAAAATATTTTTCAGCCTGAATATTATCTTTTAAAGCTTCATAACAATTAGCTTTAATAAAGGCAACCGACATTTTATCGAAAATACTTTTTGGAGGGTATTGTGCGGTCATGGAATTAATGTAAGCAATAGCTTCTTTATTATTCCCTTTTAACGATAAAGCCGCAACAGCACTAAAAAAACTCTTATACCAAGCTCCCGTATCTAAATTATTTTTTCCTATTTTAATACTTTTTTGATATAGCTGCAATGCCTCCTGATTATGGCCGTATACATTATAAACATCACCCAGACGCATGTAAAAAATGTCTGCAAAAGTATAATCATTTTCAGTTTCCATTCTTTTCACGCTTTTTAAGGCGTAGTATAAAGCTGGTCTTATATTATGCTGATACAATTCGAGAAAGGATATAGTTGTTTCTGCAAACTGCTGATGTGCAAAATTAATTTTTCGCAAATCAACTAGATTTTGATAGAGCCTCTTTTTTGCTTCTCGTATTCTTCCTGACCAAAAATAAATAGTAGTAATCTTAGAATAATTTTCGATTCTTTTTTCCTCTAATCCTAATGAAGCATAAATTGAGATCACTTCGTTAAGTATTTTTTCTTTCTCAGGATCTTGATTAGACAAAATATCTGCTTTGGCTTCTAGACCCCGCGTTAAACCCAATTTGTCTTTGCTTTTTCGGCAGTCGTTTATGACCTGCGAAAAACATTTTATACTTTGGGACTGATTATTGGCCTGAAAATAATATTTCCCCAGCAATAACATACTTTGATGCTGCCATTTTACTGTTTTGATTTGATTACTTTCTGCAATTGCACTGTCGATATAGTGTTTTGCGCTTTGAAGATCTATTGGTTTAGCACCTGATTTAAATAGATAAAAACTTCCTAATTGCAATAGCAGTTTAATCTTCTCTTCTCCTTTTAAATTTGCGAGAAGCGTTTTTGCTTTATAGATATTTCCTTTTTCGATTAAATCACTTCCAATTGATATCTTGTCACTAAAACCTTCATCATATGCCAGCATCAAAGGCAATTTATAGGCTGTAGCAGCTAAAACAACGGAGCTGTCTGCATCTATTGCCCCTTGATTAGCATTATACAAATACATTGAACAAAGCTGGAGTAATAACCTTTTTTTAGGAAGGTCATATTTGGCAACTTTTACAGGCACTTGAGCTGCTGCCGAACAAATAAATAATAAAGTTAAATAGTAACACAGCTTTCTTTTCATAATCAGCTTTAAATCAGGTTATTGTTTTATTTTGGTTTAAAAACAAATATAGAAATAAACAAGAAAGCTCTTTTAAAATATCAAGAAAATTCACATTAAATATGATTTTATTGCTAATATTTTAAAAGAAACAACTAGATTATTTCTAAGAATTAACTATTTTTATATCAATTAATTACAAGATTTCTAATCTCAATAATAGTCTAACATGGGAATGCTCTATAACGAAACCCCACAATCTGAAAATCTAGTAAAAAAAAGTATACTTATTGTTGAAGATCAATTTGTTGAAGCACATGATCTCCAGCTAATTCTTGAAAAAGCGAATTATGAAGTGCTGGGAATTGCGCGTTCTGTAGATCAGGCTTTGGAAAAACTCCAGACTCAGACTCCAGATCTTGTATTTCTAGATATCATGCTGAAAGGTGATAAAAACGGGATAGATCTGGCTCATATTTTAAAGAATAGAAACATTGGATTTATTTTTATTTCGGCAAATTCAAGTAAATTAATTCTCAATGAAGCCAAAATAACCTGTCCTTACGGATTTATTATCAAACCCTTTAGAGAGCAGGATATTTTGACTACTCTGGAAATTGCTTTTTATAGACAGCAATACAGCTTAGAATCTCAGTTAAAACATCAATTTCAACTTAAAAATAATATCACTGATTTAATAAACTCAAATCTAAATCTTGAAGACGGTTTGATTTCGTTTGCCAAAATAATTCAGACTTTTATTTCATTTGATTATTTAGAGGCTGGATTTACTGATAGTGAGCAGTATTCCAACATAGGTGTTATCCGTAAAAATATAGAAGAATATCAACTTGTTCCTGTAGCTAAACTTTCTAAAATAGCGGAGATTTCGAGTAGAGAATTAGATGAAACTTATAAAAAATCTCAGATTGATCTGCATCCTGCTATTTACAGCAGAGAATCTTTGATTAACAATTTTCAAGTTTCTCCTATAAAAGGAATAATTGCTCATAATTTCGGCATTAAATCATATTTGGTTTTCCCATTTTCAATAGGAAACTCACAAAAGTTCAGTGCTACTTTCTACAGCAGGGATTACAATGCTTACTCAGATGAGAATTTGAATTTATTGATTCCAATAGAAAGCACCATTTGCCAATTTTTTAAGCAGTTATATTCGGATAAAAAAACAATTATTGAACCGAATATCAAAGAAGTTTCTCCAAATAAAGAATTATCACAAATTACAAAATCAGGTTTTGAAGGCATAATTGGCAGCAGCTCACAGATGGCAACGGTTTTTAACTATATCAAAAAAGTAGCTCCCTCTGAGACTTCAGTTCTAATTTTGGGTGAAAGTGGAACTGGAAAAGAAAAAATTGCGCAAAGTATTCATGCTTTATCTCCACGAAAAGAAAAACCTTTAGTTATTATAAACTGCGGCGCAATCCCTGAAAATCTGGCTGAATCTATACTTTTTGGCCATGAAAAAGGCGCTTTTACAGGAGCGTTGGAAAGACGTATTGGAAAATTTGAATTGGCAGACGGAGGCACAATCTTTCTAGACGAAATTGGAGAAATGCCACTGACACTTCAAGTCAAATTACTGCGTGTTCTCCAAGAAAAGAATATAGAACGTGTTGGCGGGTCGGCACCTCTAAAAATTGATGTGCGAATTATAGCAGCGACAAATAAAGATCTTGAAAATGAAGTTGCTGCTGGGCGCTTCAGAATGGATTTATATTACAGATTATACGTTTTTCCAATTTTGGTGCCTTCTCTTAGAAACCGAATTGAAGATATCCCAGAATTGGCAGATCATTTTATAAAAATGTATAGTGAAAATATGAATATAAAACCTCCAACACTTTCTAAGGCCGCTTTACAACAGCTTATAAATTACAGCTGGCAAGGCAATATTAGAGAAATGGAACATGTTATACAGCGAACATTACTGCTTAATGAAGAAAATACAATCAAAACTATTGAATTTTCGCCATCATCGATACTTAAAACAGAGCAAACCACAGAATCATTTTCAATTAAAACAATGTTAGAAAATGAGCGTGATTATATTCTTTATATTCTTAAAAAATGTAATGGAAAAGTTTCTGGAGCAGGCGGGGCTGCAGAAATTCTAGATATCAATCCTTCCACTCTAACTTCAAGAATTAAAAAACTGGAAATCAATAAAAAAATAAACTAAGATATTTTATCCAGCCATTGCACGATATGCGATGCAGTTTCTTTCCAGTGAGGCTCCAATACAACAAAATGACTGCGGTCGTCGAAATTTTTGTAACAGGTTAAAGAATGGACATTTCTGTATTTTTTAAAATTCCAATAAATTAATTTTGGACTTACAATTTTATCTTGTGAGCAGGAAATTAATAAAAGAGGAGAATGTCTTTTTTTGAAATTTATTACAGCTTTTTTTGAAAATAAATCTCTTAATACCTTTTGAGATTCTGGAATAGCGTATTTCTCATATTTAGTCGATTGTTCGTAATACGAAACATTATTAAAAAAAATATGCTGCCACTTTTTGAAAGATAATTTATGTGTTTTTTCTAAAGAAATTAAATTGGTAGAAAGGCCAAAAATGGTTTTATAAAATGTAAGTTTTGAAAATGTAAATCCTGATGGCGGAAAAGAATTAATGCAGATTCCAGCTGATGCTAAATCTTTCTGAATCAATAATTGTACTAAAAGACCACCATAAGAATGTCCTATTAAAATAGGCTTTTCGGGAAGTATTTCAATTATTTCTGTATAATAACAAAGAAGGTCTGATAAAGTTATAGTTCCAATTTTCTGTGTTTGATTTTGCATTCTTAGATTTTCTGTACTGTCGTTTTTATAAAGCCATGGCGGCGCAACAACTTTATAACCTCTTTTCTCCAAAAAAACAATCCACTCTTCCCAATAGTGATGACTCACAAAAACTCCAGAAATGAGCATAATGGTTTTGGTGGTGGTTGCATACATAATACCTTCTTTTAATATTTTGCCCTATTTTTTTGCAGTACAGGTAAAGTTCATTTGAAGTAAAGTATAAGAAAACGCCCAGTCAAATAACAAGACGTTTTCTTGATTTTTCTTTATAAGATTTAATAAAATTATGCAGTAGCTCTAACATTTAAAGCAACTCTTGATCTCTTTACTTCCAAATTTCCAAAAGAGCTTTACTCTCAATGTCCTTTGCAAATAGTGGTGTTTCTTCTTTATTATGCATTGATACATTTTGCCCCATAAGAGATTTAACAGGATTTAAATCGGTAACACCTGCCTTTTTGAGCAATGAAGAAAATTCATCTGTAGTTAAAATTGTAACTACATTAGTAAACTCACAACTATTCTCTGTAATCTTTTTTACTTTGAGTTCCCAGATGATTCCTAATTTAGTTCTGCCTAAAGGAGAAAAAGAGTCTGATATTGAGTTTACTTTACAATAGTCTTTCTCTCCTATTTCTTCAATGTAATTTTGTATTAACAGTGTATCAGCCACCTGTTCAACATTTATAGACATTCTTTTACCATTTACAGAAATAGATCTGCCTGCAGCAATATGTGAAGACGAACAAGCTTGATATTCGTGGCTTTTTAAACTAAAGAGCCATTCTGTCAGATCAATCTTTTCTATAGACGCATTAATTAAGGCTGTTGCACTGCTTTCTGAAATGATTTCCATTACTTCAAGATTTAGGACTATTTACAAATTCTTCAGTAGTCAACATCGCATGTCCATAATTTGGAAAAGTAATTTCGACAGTAACCCGAATTTCTTCCCAATTGAATGCAGCTATTGCATCTTTAACCAGCGTTACATGATAACCCAATTCTACTCCATATCTAGCTGTTGAATCAATACAGGTGTTGGCTCTCATTCCTGCGAGTATGATATGATCGATATTATGTACTCGCAATAAAAATCCAGATCTGTATTGGCAAAACCGCTGGCTGTCCAATGATTTTGAGCTATTAAGTCACCTGGCTGTGGTTGAAGTTCAGGATGAAACTCAGCTCCCCAAGTATTTTTTTCAAACAAGACAACTTTCTGACTTCCTTGATGAGAAGGTGCTAAAAATTTCCAATTTAAATAATCAGGTTTCGTTGTGTGATGATGCGGAGCATAAATAACTTGTATTTTGCGGTCTCTTGCTCCTTCAATTAACTTTTTAAGATTTTGCACCAGCGAAATACCTTCTACTGTTTCTTTTGTAAGCGGATAAAGTTTCCCTCCCTCGGATAGAAAGTCGTTGAATGGGTCAATTAATATCAGGGCTGTTTTTGAATATTTACTTGCATCCATTTTCTTTTATTTTTATAATTCGTCTTCTAAAATGCACATAGATTTCAAAATGAACCTTAGGATTTAATGAAATTAAGTATATCTAAATTCACTTTATCAGCATCTGTTGTTGGTATTCCGTGGCAAAGTCCTGGATAAGTGATCAATTTTCCATTTTTTACAAGTTTAATAGCTCTTAGTGCTGTAACATTATGAGGAACAATTTGATCGTCTTCGCCGTGAAGTATTAGTACTGGATAATCGACGCTTTTTAAATCCTCTGTAAAATCTGTTTCAGAAAATGCTTTTATGCAGTCAAAATGTGCTTTTATGCCGCCCGCCATTCCCTGACGCCACCAGTTATCCTGAATTCCTTTTTTTATAACTGCCCCTTCTCTATTGTATCCGTAAAAAGGAAAAGTAATATCCTGATAAAACTGTTGTCTGTTATTTGCTGTATTAAAACGGATATCATCAAATACTGCTAATGGCACTCCCTCAGGATTATTTTCGTTTTGAATCATATATGGTGTTACAGCACTAATCAGTATCACTTTAGACACTCGATCTTTACCATATTTTGCAGCATATCGAATGGCTTCGCCGCCGCCAGTCGAATGTCCGATATGAATCGCATCTTTTAAATCTAGAAAAGCTGTAAGTTCTGCTACATCTGCTGCATAGGTATCCATTTCATTACCTGTAACTGTTTGTGTAGATCTTCCGTGCCCTCTTCTGTCGTGTGCAATTACTCTAAATCCTTGGTTTAGGAAAAAAAATAATTGTGCATCCCAATCGTCTGCTGACAATGGCCAGCCATGATGAAAAAAAATTGGTGTTCCAGTTCCCCAATCTTTGTAATAAATCTCTGTTCCGTCTTTTACTGTAATCCTAGCCATATTAGTTTCTTTTTAATAGTTATTATAATTTTAAAATGAATTCTATTTCTGATCATAAATTTTAAGCTTTTGTCAAAAGCATTTATAAGTTTTCGTACCACTCGATAATATAATTAGCTACTGTTTCCCATCCAGGTTCTCCGCATATAAAGTGGCTTTTCCCTGGAAAAATCTTCAAATTAACTCTGCTATTTTTGTCTTTATATTTTTTTGCCAGCGTTGTTGTAAGAGATGCAGGAAAGATATTGTCGCTTCCCCCTCCAATAAACAAAATAGGATTATGAGCTTTGCCAAAATCAATATTAGAGAAAGAGTTCAAAACAAGTTCACGGCTTACTTTATAACTTTCGGGAACTGCAATGCTGTCAAAAGCAGCTGCCCTTTCTCTTTCGGGCAATGTGTTGAAAAAACATTTGTCGTACCAGTCGCGGCTCCCCATAAAATATTTTGAAGACGAAAAAAAACCAAAAGCCGGCAGTACCGATTTTAATGTTTTAAAGGGAGGAAAAACATTTTTTGGAGGAGCTCCGTCAATACTAACTGCGGCGTCTGCCTTGCCGAGTTCCAGTAATTTCATAGCTGCCATTCCTGCCATCGAATGCCCAATTATTAATGGCTTTTCAGGCAGGCTGTCCACAAGTCTTACAATGTTGTCAACTACATCTACAAAACCTGTTTGAACAAGATCGGGATGAACCTGTTTTCTTAAATCAGAAGGGTTTCCTTCGTGACCCGGATTGGCTGGCGTATAAACCTTATAGCCTTTTTCTTCATAACGTTCTTTCCACCTTGCCCAGCTTGTGTCGTTTACAAAATTCCCGTGTATGAGAATAATGGATTTCGATTTTGTCATAAGATTAATTGTTTAATTAGTAATAGAACTTATCACTGCACAGGTTTCTAGACAATTGCAGCCAAACCTGAGCAAAGCAATTTCAGATTACAATTTTTAATTGTATCTAGTTATGCCAAAACAGAGTACAACAATTATACTAAACAAATTAACCCTTACAAATCAAACAAATAGGCATTTTATTAGCTTCCTCACTTACTATATTTCGCAAATTAGTATCGATATTGTTAAATATAAAAAACAGTATTGAAGACGATATTTGACTTGGATCATTAAAAAATAAAAAAACAACCCGAAGGTTGTTTTTACTGAAGATTAATATTTCGTAAAATTATCTTTTAAATCATTTTACAATTAGCTTTTTAGAAACATTCAAAACATCTGAATTGATGTTAACAATATAAATTCCTGATCCTAAATTATGATTGATTTTAGAAGAAGAAGTATTAACCTTTTTGATCAGGACTTCTCTTCCAGTAATATCAGTAATTGTTAATGTTGCCACATCACCTGTTTTTAATTCTGGCAGTACAATATTAAATTCATTATTCGTTGCTGGGTTTGGGTAAATGCTAATCAAATTATTCTCAGCCATTACTTCTGGTTCACTTACACTGGCTTTTTTTGCTGTTGAAGTTGTTTGGAACTGCCATTGTGCGCTTTCCCAATTATTTTGAGCTCCAACATATTGAGCAGAACCATTTAGGTTTTCTATATGAATCATGCTTCCTGTCTGCCATCTATTTTTAATTCTAACCCAAGTGCCATCAACATTTTCGCTTGACCATTGCGCACTCCACCAAGAAGTCGATCCAGCAGTACATTGTACAGCTCCTGTCAGATTTTCAATATGTATGATATCTCCAGTGCCTACATTTTTTAGTATGAAATAAGTTGCGTCAATAGCGACTTTTTCCCATTTGTAATTATTGTTTGCTACGGTTGCACCGTATCCTACATTTGCTCCTGCATCATATAAATAATTATTTGTCCACTTATTTTTAATGGTAAAATAATTTCCTGTCGGCGTATTAACCGAAATTACAGCTGTACTTGTTTTATTTCCATCTGCAGTTGTTACTGTGATTGTTGCTGTTCCATTTGAAACTGCAGTCACTAAACCTGAATTATTTACGGTTGCTACACCTGTATTATTGGAAGCATAGCTAACTGATTTATTGGTTGCATTTGATGGTAAAACAGTTGCTGTCAATTGTTGAGTTGCACCTACAGCTAATGTCGCTGATGCTGGATTAAGACTAACACTTGTTACAGCTACATTAGATGAATTCACCGTAACTGCTACAGCTGCCGTTTTAGCTCCATCTTGTGTAGTCACCGTTATTGTTGCTGATCCTGATGTAACGGCAGTGATTAAACCAGCAGAATTTACGGTTGCTACACCCGTGTTATTAGAACTATACGTTACCGTTTTGTTTGTAGCATTTGCTGGAGAAACAGTCGGTGTTAATTGCTGCGTCGCTCCAGCGCCTAGAGTTACTGCTGCGGGCGAAACTGTTACGCCTGTGACTGCAACTGATGTAGTGGAACAATTAGTACTTTGTGTCCAAGAAAATGTACCAATCGCACTGATTTCCTCATTTGCTGTGGCATTTCCACCTCTGTTAGAATAATTCATGTTGCAATAAGTTCCGTTTCCACTAGGAGAACCTGCTATAAGTACAAAATAACCTCTGCCCCAATTTCTATTAAGTACATTATTGTTTGGGAATTCTTTACCTGTTCCGTTGATGGTTATGTCTTTAAAAGAAAGATTGTAGATACCGTCACCAGATCTTTTACTTATAGAAATAGCATCATTTCTAGAATCAATAATATCAATATTATAAAACTGGACATTCTTAACCTGAGTTCCCGCATTACTGGCACTAAAAATATCTACAGCCGCTACAGGATTGTTGTAAGTGTCATTAAAAGTTCCGCAGGCTGTTATTGTAATATCATGTATTTCATGCATGCCGTCGTTGTTAAATGGCGCTCCATCAAAATTATTACTTACTCGAATACCTGCTTCCAGATTGTCTTTTATAATTAAATTATAGGCTTTGTTATTTTTTCCTCCATAAATAGCTAAACCAGTGGCACGCCAGCAGTTTTCTGAGGTGTTGTATCTAAATGTATTATTGATACATTCCTGCCCATTTGCAGACCAAATTGCCTGATCATCATCTCCATTATTTCTAAAACTGCAGTGCTCCACAATTGCATTTGCGGTTCCTTTGCAAAGATTAATTCCGTCGGCATAATTGTTTCTAAAACGACAATGCGATAGGGTAAAGCCATCTGCTATTGCAGGACCGCCAGTATTGTATTGTGCAATCCAGGCACCACATTCAAAATGTTCTGCCCAGATGTTTTTTATTGTAGAACCAGCTGTAAAAACACCATTTATAGCTTTATAAGAATTACTTCTAGAAGCCGAATTTGTTGTTAAATAAAGATCACTAAATGAAATATTACTTGCATTGGCGCGCAATCCTCCATTTAAACTGCTAGTGTTGGTAAAATTAATTTGAGTATACCACATTCCTGCTCCTATTAAAGAAGTACTGGCAACACCAAAATACAATTCTCGGTTAACGCTGTAAACACCACTTGGAAGAAATATTTTTTTACCGCCATTTGTATCAATGAAAGTTTGAAGATCACTTCCGTTTCCAGTATAAGTTACCGAACCAGCTGGTGCTGTTACGGCAGTTGGAATTGGTTCCATCTCTGCAAAATCCAAATGCAGATTACCTGTTTCTCTAACTAGTTTTAATGTTCCAGAAGCAGGGATTTTGCTAGGAAGTTTATAACGAACTTCATCAAATCGCATCCTTGGGTTTTGGTTGGTAATTCCGTTATTATTCGGATTTCCATTGCTCCATAAATATTCCCAAGACCAGGTTGAAGTCAAAGTCAGTGTTGTAATTTTTATGTTTCCATGATATACGCCCAGAGTAGCCGTTTGTCCATCAGGGACACTGTATCGCACTACGAGTCCATCAGCAGCTTCTGTTAACGTCCATTGCACAGTTGCATTAGTCGCAGACATGTTCACACATTGCTGGTCTGAAGCTTCTGATTGAAGATCGGCTTGATTGTATGATTTTGAAGTAGTTGTACTTCCATTAGATAATTGTCCTAAGTTTGCTTCATATCTTTTATACGGCGCATCATAATATCCACGCTGCGCATATAAATTGGAGTTCAAGAGGATGAAAAAGATCCACATTATAATAGGACAGCATTTGCCCTTTTCTAAAAAAATAGCATGTAATTGTTTTCTCATAATTTTTGGTTTTTTAATTAGTAAGGTTCCTTAAATAAGGATATAACGAAACTAGACCTAAAAAATAAATTAAAGAAAAGATGTGTTAAAAATCAAGATTCATACAATGATTTCATCATGCCAAAATACTATATATCAATACAATACACTTTAAAGAGATAAAAAAGAATCAAGAATAAGTATAGATGGTAAAAGGCATTTTGTTTTGCATACATAAAAAAATCACTTCCGCAAATACAAAAAATTGCAGAAGTGATTAGTGTTCTTAAGTGATATAAATACTTTTATTGTATATTATTATGGATTGACAATATCCATATACGGAAGATTAAAACTACCATCTGTAATATTTATTACTGCACCTGATTCCATGTTTCTAACCTTTCCAGAAAATGTACCTTTAATTCCGCTTTTACTTATAGATTCAATTTTTACAGTAAAAATATCATCAGCAGTTCGTGTGTTGTAAAGTATAGTTCCGTTTGGAGTTTGAATTGCATATCGTGCAACCATTCCTTCATCGACTGGTGTTGAATAAGTACCAGCAGTAATGTTACCTCCTAATTTCCATATTTCAAAATCTAGTGAAGGTGGCAGCTGCTCCCCAACTTTCGTAGGATGGGGTGCTTCAAATCCTCCTATTACGATTTGCTCGAAACGATCATCATTACCGCCTCCCTGAAAGTTTACAGTATAAAAATCTATTTTTCGACCATCCAGAGCTGCTCTAAAATAATAATCGGATGCTGTTTTATCAGATCCGCCATCATCACTTGAACAAGCAGATAATAGTACCGCAAAAACTGATACATAAAAAAGTTTTTTAAATAAACTTGCTGTTTTATTTTTTAAACGCTGACTTCGTTATTAAAAGACTATTGCTATTCATCATTGTATATTTTTTTGATTAATAACAAATTTACTACTGGCAGATTCTAGAAACAATACCTGTATTCATGGTTATTTGCTATAAGAAATTGTAGAGCATAAAATGGAATACAAAAAGAAACCCTCCAAAATCAAATGACTTTGAAGGGTTTATATTTTTGAATGCTACCTAAAAGTATTCTTTTCAAAATCTAGTTTTATTTGGCATCAAACCATAATTTTGTAGTTAACAAATCTTTTCCTTGAGCAGTTATTGCCGCTTGGTAGCTCACTCCATTCAATGATTGTTCTGTACCTGGATAGAAGAAACGAGAAGGTATTTGCCCGTCTAAAACTGTCGCAGGACCAGCTTTCAATACAGGATAATCAAGTCTTCTCCACTCTGTAAAAGCATCAAGACCTTGTCCGTAAAAAGCAATCCATTTTTGAGTTCCTATAGATTTGGCATAGTTTGATGCATCGTATTTTACTGAAGCTTGATTAAGATAAGTAGAAATAACTGCTGCATCTGTAATACCAAATTGATTTAATGATGCTGTAATTGCATTTTTATAGAACTGCTCTGCATCTCCCGCAATGAAACCGCGGGCTGCAGCTTCGGCAAGATTAAAAAGTGTTTCTGAATAAGAAGCAATAACAGCTGGTGATGATGATGTTAAGAAATAAGTACCTGGTTTTGATGTTTTAGCAAAACCTTGACTATTAGCATCACTATTTGATAATCCGTTAGCGCCGCCAACATATTTACCAACGCTCGCATCTGACGGAAGCTGAGCATATACAGGTAAACGCGGATCTGATAATGCACTTAACTGATCGACCATTGTTTTCGAAATACGGAAATCATCACGAGTTTCAAACCAAGCTGATGCTGGATTTTGCTGAGGCGAACTGATATAAGTAAACTTAAAAGTGTCATTGTTACTGCTTAGTAAACCAGCAGCATCAGATGTTGCTTCAATAGCAGCCTGCTTAGCTAATTCAGGTTCTTTGTCTGAAATTCTCAAAGCTATACGAAGACGGAATGAATTTACCAGTTTTTTCCATTTTGAAATATCTCCTTTATAAACCAAATCACCCGTTACAGCACCGCTTGATGCGTTTAATAATGACTGAGCTTGTTTTAAATCTTCAAGTAATCCTGTATAAACTTCCTTTTGAGTATTATATGCAGGAGTTATTTTTTGACCTGCTTCTTTATAAGGAATACTTCCGTAAGCATCTGTCAACAATAAAAATGTCCAAGAACGCAGCGTTAAAGCAATTCCCTTATAGTTTGAATTTGCCTGTCCATCTGGGAAATTAATAATTGTATTTAAATCCGTAATTAAAGTTGCATATCCAGTATTCCACAAAGAAGTGAAAGAAGTGTTCGAAACATCATATCTGTCTGGTTCCGTATATTGGATTTTAGCCCAATGCTGTACAAACAATAGAGACGAGTTAAAATTGTTATCTGCGCCCCAGTATAAATCAGCCCCTTGTTTTAATGATCCTGTTAACAGGTAAGGTGCCAATGGTGTTTCAGTTGCATTTGGATTTTTATTGATATCATCCAACGTATCGCTGCAAGAGGTCAACGTTAATGCAAATAGAGTTATATAGGCTATTTTTTTTAGCATGATTCTGTATTTTTAGAATTTAAGATTAACATTAAGACTGAAATTTCTGGTTGTTGGCAAAGATAAACTCTCCAAACCTTGAGCATTTCCAGTATTGAAAGCTGTTTCTGGATCAATATTTGGTGCATCTTTGTAGATAAAGAACAGGTTACGGCCAACTGCAGTAATACTTGCTCCTTCTAACCCCAGTCTTTTGGCAAATGCCTTATTTAAATTGTAAGACAATTTTATTTCTCTCATTTTTACAAAAGTTGAGCTGTAGATATAAGCCTCGCTAATGTTGTATGAAGCTTTGTAATATTCTTGAGCACTAATAACTTGAGTATTTGGAGTTCCATTATCGTATACTCCATTAAAAATCATTCCATCATCATATACAGTCGTTCCAGCTGGAGGAGTTCCAGTTACTAAAGTTTTCGTAGTACCATTCAAGTAGTAGCTTAAACCTCCATTTGCAGCATCACGACCTGGAAGTGTCTGCGCCAATACTCCTGTATAAGTACCAGTTCTGTTAGTTCCTGAGAAAATTTCTCCACCTACACTTGCATCAACAAGGAATGATAATTCAAGGTTTTTATAAGTCAATGTATTCGTAACACCTGCTAAATAGTCTGGCGTATAATGTCCTAAAACTTTCTTAGTCGGATCAGCTTTTGGCAATCCATTTGCTCCTACTACGATATTTCCGCTAGCGTCACGCAGGTAAGCAGTTCCATAAAGTGCTCCGTATGCTTGTCCTACAGATGCTAATACATCAACACCTCCTGATGTACCTATTGTATAGTTTTGAATCTGTTTTGCATAATCCAAAATCTCCACTTTACTTCTGTTTCTAGAATAATTGGCACCAATATTCCATTTGAAATTTTCCGTCTGAATCGGGCTTCCATCCAATTGAACTTCTATACCATTATTGTTGATTTTACCAGCATTAATTAACTGAGAGTTGTAGCCACTAGATGCAGTTGTTTTAATTTCCAAAATCTGGTCGAAACTATTCGTGTTGTAATAAGCCACATCAAAATGCAGTCTATTTTTCCAGAAAGAAGCTTCTAAACCAACTTCAGTTGAACGCGTTGTTTCTGGTTTCAAATTCTCATTCAATTTCTTTTGTGAAGAAGTTTGAATCGGGTTTCCATCAAATGCAGTTTGGAAATTATAAACAGTCGATAATTGATAAGGATCTGCATCGTTACCTACTTCAGACCATCCTCCGCGTAATTTTAAGAAATCAAGCGTACTGCTTTTCAGTTTCAAAGCTTCAGATAAAATCAAACTTCCATTAACAGAAGGATAGAAATAAGAACGGTTACTGCTTGGTAATGTAGATGACCAGTCATTACGAGCTGTAAGGTTTAAATAAGCATAGTTTTTATAGCCTAATTGAGCAGATGCATAAGCGCTGTAAACTCTCAATCTTGACAAATAATTTGAAGAAGTTAAAGGGTCCCTAGAATTTGTTAATGTATACAAATCTGGTACTGCCAAACGAGGCGCTTTTTGATAGTTATTTGCATCACTGTGATTACGAATATTGAATCCAGCAAGAGCATCTAAACTAAAATCATCATTTAGTTTTTTAGTATAAGTAAAAATACCTTCTGTATTTTGCTCATTTACAGTGTAAGCATCTTCTGCATACGATCCGAAAGGAGTTCCATTTGTACCATATTTAATGGTGTATTTTCTACGGTCGTTATAATAATCAACTCCTGTACGGAATTTAAAATTAAGTCCTTCAGCCAATTTTGCATCCAAATGAACGTCACCAATTATACGGTTACGCTGCTGGCTTGTTGTATTATAGTAAGCATTCCAATACGGATTACTGTAGTAGCTGTTGTTCCAGTTAACATCTCTATTGCTTTCTAACTGATTGATATCAACCTGACGACCAAACCAAAGAAACTGAAGCATTACACCAGCAGCACGGTTTCCAGATGGACCACCTGGCAGCGCTGGAGCATTAGTTGTAATATAATTCCCCGTTACCCCTACTCTTATTCCTTTAGATATTTGATAATTTGTGTTGATTGTAAAGTTTGTTTTGTTTACTTCACTGTTAGGTACCGTTCCTAATTGTTTTTGATTGTTTACTCCTAAACGGAAATCTGATTTTTCGTCAGATCTGGCAACAGAAATACTATTGTCGTAAGTAACACCTGTATTAAAGAAGTCTTTTACATTATTAGGATGCGCAACAAAAGGCACTGCCTGGCCGTTTGAGAAAAATTGAGGAATAAGTCGTCCGTCCATTTTTGGTCCCCAGCTTTCGTCAACACCATCATTTATACCGCCTCCTTTACCATCTACATAACTAAATCTTCCGTTTGATCCTTGTCCGAATGTATTTTGAAAACTTGGCAGTGTAGCTACTTGAGAAATCGTAATACCAGAATTTAAAGTAATTCCCAATCCTTTTTGACTTTTTCCAGATTTAGTAGTAATCAAAACCACACCATGCGCAGCACGTGATCCGTAAAGAGCCGCAGCATTTGGTCCTTTCAATACTGTTAATGTTTCAATATCATTTGGATTCAAATCGGCAATTGCATTTTTAAAGTCACGAGTAGCTCCACCCACACTTCCTAACTGCGAATTATCAACAGGAACTCCATCTACCACAAATAATGGCTGGTTATTTCCTGCAATAGAAGTTTCTCCACGAATAATAATACGAGAAGATCCCATATCTCCTTGAGAATTTGTAATACGAACACCAGCTAATTTTCCGCTAAGACTGTTTAAAAAGTTCGTTTCTTTTGTCTCTGCAATATCTTTATTCTTAAGTGCTTGAGTTGTATATCCTAAAGATTTCTTTTCTTTTGAAATACCAAGTGCAGTCACTACAACTTCTGATAACTGGTTTTGTTCTTCAGTAAGCTCAATAACCACAGCATTTTTATCGACTACAACCTCTGCTTTTTTGTAACCTAAATAACTTACTATTAAAGTATAAGGAAATTTTTGTCCAGTTTGAAAATAAAACTTTCCATCAAAATCTGTTTGAACCCCGTGTGTAGTTCCTTTTATATTAACCGAAGCACCAATAACAGGGTCTTTTGTAACCGCATCTATTACTGTTCCTTCTAGTTTAGACTGGATCAAGGGTTTTGTTTCTTGAGCTTTAACTCCTATGGAAATCAACAAAACACATAACCAGATATAGCTATTTAATTTTTTTTTCATTACTTAATTTTAGTTTTATAAATAAGGCAGATCGAAACGGATATATCATTTTCAAGCTCCTTATAGAGATGTACAATTTCTTTAAGCTTCGTCATTTCTGCTGCAACAGAAATGTTTTTTTGTATCTACAAACACATTCGTTTTTTCATTTTTACTTTTTTTTTTGATTACTATTTTTGGCCTATACAATATTTCAACCCTTTCAGGTTCATTTTTTTAAAATTTTTATATGAATTAAAAAGAGAAGGTTTTAACCGTAGTAACTCACAAGCTATAGAATGATAAATGAGTCTTTTGTATTCAGAAATAAACATACAAATGGTCTTAATCTCAATGTTTTCAGCTTATTTTTTAAACTCTACTAATTCGATAGAACAAAAGTAAATTAAATATTTAAGTTCCCAAATTTTAATTTAATTTTCTGAAAAAAAAATGTTAACAAAAACGTTTTAGTAATTATAAACTACTATAAACAAGACAGTTATTAAATAAGGAATTTTTACAGTTTATGTAAGATTTTTATTTAAAATGAAATTAAAAAATGAAAAATATTGACTGAGAGAATGACCTTATTTGCATTTTTTTTGCATCTAAAAGTCAAAATGCAGTCAAAAAAGATGTAAAAACGAGACGAGAAGATTTAAGAAACAATTAAAATTATTAAAATCATTTTTGCCTATTTTTGTAAAAATACTTTCAAATGAAGCGTTCTGGTACAGCTGATCTCCCACTACACTATGGACAAGTTCCATTATGGCTCTCTGAACGGATGTCTAAACTTGGTTTTGCAATTGTTGAAACGATTGCTTTAGAATTTTCAACTTCTGAAGTTATAAGCAAGCTTAGTAATCCTTTTTGGTTTCAAAGCTTTGGTGCCGTAATGGGAATGGACTGGCACTCTTCTGGAATTACAACTTCTGTACTTGGAGCACTAAAAAAATCTGTAAATCCACATTCTAAAGAATTAGGAATCTATATCTGCGGCGGCAAAGGCAAACATTCTATGTTAACACCGCAGGAACTTTTGTTTGTAGGTGAAAAAACAGGACTTGATGGTAATAATCTTGCCAACTGCAGCAGACTTGCCGCTAAAGTTGATAATACTGCTATTCAGGATGGATTTCAATTGTATCAGCATAATTTTATTGTTGATAATAAAGGCCAATGGGCCGTAATACAACAAGGAATGAACCCTGATTCTAAAACTGCGAGAAGATACCATTGGCATTCGCCGGGTTTAAAATCTTTTATTGAAGAACCTCATACTTTTATTTATGGTGAAAATCAAGGAACTATTTTAAATCTTACTGCTCAGGCGGCGGCAAAATCCAGAGAAGGAATTTTAGAATTAGCGAAAGAATCTCCAACCAAAATAATGAAGGAAATGCAATATCTTTCTATGCCTGCGCATCACGATGTGAGAATGGAAGATGTTAACATGAAAAGACTCGGTGCTATGCTCTGGGCAACTCACGAGAATAAACCTGAAGATTTTGAAGAGCTATTGCTTTTAAAAGGAATGGGACCACGAGCTTTACAATCATTAGCACTTGTTAGCGAAGTCATTTATGGCACTTCTACCCGATTTGAAGATCCTGCGCGTTTTTCATTTGCTCACGGCGGAAAAGACGGACATCCTTTTCCTGTTCCTGTCAAAATCTATGATGAAACGATTGATACTCTGCAAAAAGCAATTCACCGTGCTAAAATTGGCAATTCAGACAAAATGGCTGCAATTCAAAAATTATCTGAAATATCTAGAAAAGCAGAAGAGAGTTTTACGCCAAATTCCAATTTTGATGCTTTAATTCAAAGAGAAAGAAATGAATCTTATAAATATGGAGGAAGAACTATTTTTGGAGAAGCTAAACCTCCTAAAAACAAACCTATAAATCCAAATAATCAATTAGAATTATTTTAAAATTAAAAATTTATCAAATAAAAAAAACTCCAAAATCAAATGACTTTGGAGTTTTTTTATTAATAGCTTGTTTAAAATATTACATTAAGTCGTTAAACTCGTGTAAAGATTTTAATGTATTTTCGTAAAATAAGATTGCAGCGATAAGATTTCCTTTATCTGAATAAGGCATCATTTTTCTTTGAAACTCTACTGTAGTATCTAAGAAAGTTGTAGTACCAACTGCTTGATTATCTAATATTTTCTTGTGATCACTATCGTCTGGAATACCTAAATCTGCCATTGTAACACCTGGTTTAGTAACCAAAGCAATATATGGAAGAGTTTTTACTAGAACTTTAATACGCTCAATGTACAATTCTAAAAGTTCTCCTTTTTGCATACCGCTCAATTCTTTTTGGTCGTGGTATTTACGGATTAAGGCTGTTGTACTGATAATACTTCTTGGGGCATTTTTTGCCTGTGCTGATATAGCGCCAGTCGTCAAGAAGAAAAGGAAACTTAGTAAAATAATTTTGCTTTTCATTTTAATGTAATTGGTTGTTGATTAATGACAAAAATATATAATTTAACTTAAATTGCAACTTTATTGATTTCTTTTTTTCTGAAAATTTTAACAAATCAATATTAACTCAGTCAGAAGCAGTATTTTTAGTACGATTGCACCAATTTAGGAGTATTATTTTCTATCTCTTCTGTTGGTTTTATTATTCTAAAGCGACTTGGGTATTTTATCCAGATACTTTTTTTGTTGCCATAGTAATCCATAAATTCTTCGCATACAAAAACGGCATGCGCTTTTGACCACGCCACTACACCGCAGTATTCACTTCCAGATTGTCTTTTCAGCTTCTGCACTTGTTTGCCTTTTGTAAATCCTAAGTATTTGTAGATTGTAGGTGTATAAACTGTACCGTCTTCCAGATCTTCTAATGCTTTATCAAAAGTCGATTCTTTATCGATAATCTGT
The DNA here is from genome assembly GCF_030818825.1 of Flavobacterium sp. SORGH_AS_0622. NCBI lineage: Bacteria > Pseudomonadati > Bacteroidota > Flavobacteriia > Flavobacteriales > Flavobacteriaceae > Flavobacterium > Flavobacterium sp. SORGH_AS_0622. The sequence goes on along the minus strand of NZ_JAUTAX010000001.1, from coordinate 2,046,664 downwards.
TTGTATTTTCCCATTACGGCATAGGTCAATATTGCGTAGTCTGTTATTTTTTCACTTTCGCAATTGTCTTTAATGTAAACAAACCCAGCTGAAGTTTTAGCTATTTTAATTTCCTCATCTTTTAGAAGAAATGAGGCGTTATTCTTTAATGTGATCTTTTGTAAACTATCATTTACCTTTTCAGTTACAAAAAGATTATCCAATCCATATACGTTTAAAGATGCTTTAATAAAAGCAATTGACGAGCAATTTGTGCGTTCTCCTTGTTTAAAGCTTTCGAATATTTTATCTGCACTTAATTGTGAATAAGAACTTGAATAGACAAACATTAAAAGTAAAAATATTGAACTGACAGATTTCATCGAATTTAAATTTTTATAATTGGTTTGCACCATTTTTTTGGAATATACAGTTTTACAAATCTATAAAAATCAATTCATAGTTCTTTTTTTAGTTCTGAACTTTTTTGAAAAATTTTAAAATGTGAGTAATACTGCTTAAATAACAAGTAGATAGGTCCAAAAAAAATAAAGCGCCTTAAAATTTAAGGCGCTTTATTTTTATTTTTTTTCTTCATTGTTCATTTTGTCATCGAAATCAGGTTTTTCACCTTTAAATTTATGAGTGTCAACATCATAATTCTCATCGTTTGTTAGAACTTCATCATGATCTTTATATTGATGCTTTCTCGTATCGCTGCGATTATCAGAACTACTATCTTTAGTAATATTCTGAATTTGATTATTTGTTTTCATAATTTCTACATTTTAATTTTTATTAAAATTAGTCGAAATATGTGCTTTATCACTTATATAATCCTAGCAAAAAGTTATAAAATACTATTATACATATATACATATAATCAAAATCATCACGTTTTAACTGTAAGTTTGAAAAACTCATTTTGTACTGGTAACCTTTTACCTTAAATTTGCACAGCTGTAAAAATGTGAGAAATATTTTTCACATTAGATTGTACCGAAATACAATTAGATCCAGCAAATGAACGAAAGTGGAAAAAGAGAAAAGAGATAAAACAAGCTGGACTATTTGTAATGAGTGTCAAGGACGTGGCAAAAAAAGCCGCGGTCTTAGTGACAAAGCGCGACGCCAATACCAGAATGCAGTAGACCAATTTGAAAAAACAAATGGCAAAGGAACAGTTCCTATTCGACCTAAAGCTCACCAACATACTTGCTTAAATTGTAATGGATCTGGATTGATTCCTTCTGACAATCATCCTGAAGCAGATACAGAAAATTATCCCCATGTTGCTATTATTGGCGCCGGAATTGGCGGAGTAGCATTAGCTGCTGCCTGTTTACATCGCGGTATTCCTTTTACGCTTTACGAACGTGATGCTAATTTTGCAGCTCGATCCCAGGGTTACGGACTTACTTTGCAGCAAGCAAGCAAAGCAATCGAAGGATTAGGTATTTTTTCTTTAGATGAAAAAGTAATTTCAACCAGACATTTAGTTCATACTACAGAAGGAAAAGTGATTGGAGAATGGGGAATTCGTAAATGGCTGCAGCAGGATGCGAAAAAATCTTCGAAACGCACCAATATGCACATCGCAAGACAATCTTTACGATTAGCATTACTTGAGCAGCTCGACGGACATGATACTGTACAATGGGGACATCAACTAATTGATTTTAAAGAAAATGATGATGATATTGAACTAAATTTTCAAGTAAATGGAGAACTTAAAACATCTAAAGCCGACCTTATCGTTGGTGCCGATGGTATTCGCAGCTCGGTTCGCAGATTATTGATTGGTGAGGATGTTACGCCTCTTCGCTATCTCGATTGTATTGTAATATTAGGAATTTGCCCTTTAAGCGCTCTAATAGATGTTGAGAGTTCTTTATTAGATTCAGCAACTGTATTTCAAACTGCCAATGGAAATGAACGAATTTATATAATGCCTTACACGGCAGATTCTGTAATGTGGCAGCTTAGTTTTCCAATGCCGGAAGAAGATGCTAAAGCGTTAAGCGCACTTGGACCAAAAGCACTTAAAGAAGAAGCCTGCCGTAGAACTCAGTGGCATAATCCTATTCCTCAAATTTTATCAGCGACAATGGAAGCGCAAATTTCTGGATATCCGGTATATGACCGTGAATTACTCCAATCTGAATTACTGGAGAAAGCTGGAAAAGTTACACTAATTGGAGATGCAGCCCACCCAATGAGTCCGTTTAAAGGACAAGGAGCCAATCAAGCTTTACTGGATGCACTCACACTCGCAAGAGGAATTTCAAAAGAATGCCGACCGCTTTCTGAATGGAGAAAAAAAGGAATTAGAAAAACTGTTTTAACCGACTTTGAAACAGAAATGCTAGAACGCAGTGCTGTTAAAGTAAAAGACTCTGCAGATGCGGCACAATTTCTTCATTCGGAAATCGTACTTCACGAAGGCAATGAACCGAGAGGACGTTGTTTGAAGAAAAAAGAAGCTTAAAAATTCTTCTATTCTAATTTTAAAATGAATATCGTGAACTTTTTCTTTCATCAAATCTTATAACTGATGAAATTCCCCTACAATATTTCTCAAAAATGACAATAATAGCACCTATATCTTAAATTTGGTGATAATTATTAAATAAATAACTATAATTGCATCAAATTATTAAACTTTTTTCACACTTTGAAATAATTTCCCTTCACTATAATTAAAGATTTTGTAGTAAACATAAAATGGAAGATTATGTTTATGGACAGCCCGCCTTATGCTTCATGTATCTGGCGGGTTTTACAAATTATAATGTCTAATAAATACAAGCATTAATTATATTGAAATATTTAAAACCTTTTAAATACCGATCGGTATTTATTGTTATATTTACTGAGAATTTTAATTCAACTTAAAAAATCATGAATACTTCTGAGTTTATATTAGAAAAAGTTTCCCCAGTTTTCAACAAACAAGGATATGTTGGAACCAGTCTTACAGACATTACAAATGCAACTGGACTTACAAAAGGCGCTATATATTGTAATTTTTCTAATAAAGAAGATTTAGCATTACAAGCTTTTCACTATAATATAAACGAAGCAATAGCACCTTTGTTTAAATTAGTCGCTGCTACAGAAGGCAGTATAAATAAACTTCATGCCGTAACCAATTATCAGCGTAGTTATTATGATTTAGTCAAAGACAGAGGCGGATGTCCGATGCTGAGAGCAGGAATAGATACAAAATTTATTAATCCGTTATTGTTTAAAGCGGCACAAAAATTATCTCAAAAATTTATTATCGGTCTGACTACTATTATTAATGATGGAATCACTGCTAATCAAATTAAAAAAAATACAGATCCCTTTAAATATGCCAAAATAATCTTATCACTCATTGAAGGAAGTTCTCTTCTCGCATTTACCCATAACGATGAAAGTTATATAGCCAATGCTATGGACTTTATAGACAGTACTATAATTGCCGCTATTACCAAATAAAAATTTTTTAACCTTTCAAATACCGATCGGTATTTAATGCAATACATTTATAAAATGGAAAAAATACTAAAAACAAAAAGAAAAGTTAGATTTCAGGATTGTGATCCTTTTAATCATTTAAACAACTCGAAGTATCTAGAGTACTTTATTAATGTGAGAGAAGATCAAATCGCAGAGCATTATGACCTTGATATTTTTAAATACATGAAAAAAACAGGTCTCAGCTGGGTTGTGGCATCTAATCAAATAAGTTATATAAAACCAGCATTTACAATGGAAACGGTTTTAATTGATTCGCAATTAATTCAATATACGGATAATTTCCTGCTGGTTGAGATGAAAATGTGGAACGAAAGTGAAACCGAACTAAAATCTGTTTTATGGATAAAGTTTGTGCATTTTAATCTTCAAACTCAAAAAACAGCCAATCATTCTGATGAATTGATGCAGTTATTTCAATCGGTTGTTGTACCTGTAGACCAATCTATTTTTGAAAAAAGATCTATAGAAATTATTCAAAAATTAAAAAGCAGAACGGAAGTGAATCAGCAATAAAGCTTCAATAATTTAATAAATAAAAAAGCCCATTCCTATTCGGTTTGGGCTTTATTTTGTCTTACAACTTGAGTTTTTTAACTAATTCAAATAATTAGTTTTCTTTTAATTATTAGCAAGAGCTTTCAATGCAACATATCGGTCCAGGCTTTTAAAATTATGGCCTTTTGCTTTCATTGATTTGATATAAGATGGTGTGGTGCCTGTTGCTTTTGCTCCAACGATATCTTCTAAATTTAGATCTTCAAAACCAAGACTTTTATATTCTTTTACCAAATCTGGCGTTATATCTTGTGATTTCAAAGCGATCAGATTTTCTGCCTCTATGTTTTGAAAACCAGCATTCTGAAAACTTTTTACGTACTCTGGAGTTACATTCAGTGATTTCATACCAATAAGATCACTGTTTGAGATATTTTTATATCCCAGCTTTTTAAAAGAATCAACATATGCTTTGTCAATATTTAATGCTTTAAATGCAATAATATCATCGTCGCTATTATCGTTGTCATTATTATTGCTGCTAACTTCTTTATCATTGCTATCGTTATTATTTTTAGCAGAGCGAAAATCACTAATATATTTGGCATCAATTCCCTGCGATTTTAATGCAATAATATTACCCGGACTAACATCTTTATACCCAGAACTGCGTATTTCTTCAATAAAAGCTTTATCTATTCCTAATGATTTGAAAGGAACAAGATTGTCTAAATCAATCTCTGGAATTGCTTTTTTTATTGAAGTAATATAAGCTTCATTTACATCTAAAGCCGCTAGGGGAATAACTTGATCTTTGTCTAAATCGGTATAACCATTTTTCTTAAGCATCTGTACGTAAGACACTTTGACGTTTATCATAAAGAAAACCAAAAGATCATTATCATTTGCAAGCTCTACTCCTTCTTTGCGCATTGCTGTGCTGTAATCTTTGTTTGCAGTAAATTTATAAGTTCCCATTCCTCTGTCTCCTTCAAATTTTCCTGTAAAATACATCGTTCCTGCTTCACGCGTCAATGTAAATTCTCCTTGTTTGTCTCTTGGAAGATTACTGATTTCACTCAATTGAAAAGTACTGGAAGAATTATTCTCATCACTTTTAAAATTGATTTCTATAGAATTGCCTTTAATGGTAGCAAACCAGTTTCCGTCTGTTTTCATTCCGTTTTGAATGGCTGTTTCTTTTTGTGCTTCCCCTTTAGAATTTAGGGTTTGACTCTGCGCTGCCGGTTGATTAAAAAGGCAGGCAAAAAGCACCATTAACGGCACTAGGAAAAAATATTTCCAAGTGGTGTGCACATTTGATTTTTTTGAGTTCATCATGATGATTCGTTTTTTTAATAATGATTGATTATAATTGGTTGTAAGACTCAATGGAAATTGCGGCGCAGCAACCTGCAGTAAGCTGAACTGATAACTTTCTTTTTCAACGTTATCTTGTTGCAGCATTTGATCGTCTGTTAAAAATTCTAGATTGGTCTCTAAGGCTTTTCTCCATTGCCAAGCAAAAGGATTAAACCATTGAAAGATCAGAACAATCTCGGCAAGCAACAGATCGATAGTGTGTTTCTGTTCGATATGAATTTTTTCATGAAGCAAAATCTGGCTGTAGGTTTCCCATTCGTATTTTTCAGGATTAATAAAAATATTATTGCCGAAAGAGCACGGAGCTTTATCTCCTGTTATTTCCACAATACGAAATTTACCATCTTGAATAACCGATTTAGAATTGGCCCTAAATAGTAATATAACAGCCTGCATTAAAAAATTAAGTCCAAATATTACGACTCCAAACCAGTACAAATACACCAAACACTTTAATAAGACATCAACATTGATTACTTGTTTCGTCTGTTCTGTAAGTGTTGGCTGAACTGTAGGCTCTTTTACTGCTGTTGAAGTAAGATTTTCAACTGGAGCTTTGACAAGTGTAATGTTCTTTTCGGTATCAATTTTTCTAAACGATAATTGCTGAGGTACTGGAACCAAAGGCAGAATAAAAGCCAGTACCATACAAGACAGCAGTATATATCTGTTTAAATGAAAAAAAGTTTCTTTTTGCAAAAGCAGTTTGTAAAACGCAAAGCAAGCTGAAAGAATAAGTGCTGTATATAAAATATAAGGTATCATATTTTTTCTTTTTTAATGATGCTGACGATTTCATCCAACTCCTTTTCTGAAAGCTTTTGTTCTTTTGCAAAAAAGGCTAGCATTCTCGGATACGAATTATCAAAATACTGACTTACGATATCCTTTAAAGCAAATTGCTGGTATTCTTCTCTGCTGATTATTGGAAAAAAGCAATGCATATTTCCAGCAGTTTCATAATTCAAAAATCCTTTTTCGGCAAGTATCTTCACAATTGTGGCTACACTATTGTAATGTGGCTTTGGATCTGGCAGCAATGGAATAATATCTCTTATAAAGGCTTTATCCAGATCCCAAAAAACCTGCATGATCTGTTCTTCTCTTTTGGCTAATTTTATCATGGTTGAATATTTTGATGCAAGATACTACTAATTAATTAGTAGACAAACTAATTGTTTAGTTTTTTAACTAATAAATTAGTTTTTATGTGAAAAATATAGTAATTACGGCGCAAAAAAAATCATTAAAAAACAAAATAAACAATTGATCTTCAATAACTAAATAAAAAAAAGCTAAACTTTTCAGTCTAGCTTTTTCATTCATTTCGAAATATAAATGCACTTAGTTCTTGACAAAATCAGTATCACTTAAGGTTTTCATAAAAGCAATAAGATTGATTTTTTCTTGTTCTGTAAGCGGAATTCGTTTGCCATTTTCTTTAAAAATTGGATCCAGATTTTCAGCATCTAAAACGCCATTATCAAAATAATCCAAAACAGATTCTAAAGTTGCAAATTGTCCAAAACTTCCATAAGGAGCTGTATATTCTATATTTCTTAACGTCGGCACACAAAAACTCATAAAATCAGCAGCAATTCCAGTAACCCTGCCACGCCCTGCTTCATTGGTGTCAGTGTTTAAAGGAAAACCAATATTTCTAAAACTCTGATCTGTAAACAATTCTGAACTGTGACAACTCGCGCATTTTTGCTGAAAAGTTTGATAACCCTGCAATTCGCTTTCTGTAAAAGATGCTGTATTTCGTTTTACTTTATCATATTTGCTGTTAGCAGAAATTAAAGTGTATTCAAATTGTGCAATACTTTTATAGATCCTTTCAGGAGTAATACTCTCATCTCCAAAGGCTTTTTGGAACAAATCTTTATAAACGGCATCATCTTTAATTTTACCTATAACTTCTAAAATAGAGGAATCCATTTCTTCGTGCGTTATAATAGGCACTAACGTTTGCGTTTCCAGCTGCAGTTTACTTCCATCCCAATTGTAAAATTTCATAAAAGCCAAATTTTGAATGGATGGCGTATTGCGAAGTCCAATTCTGCCTTCAATTCCAACTGCTTGTGCATGCTGGTCTGTAAAAGCATTTGCCTGAATATGACAGCTTGAGCAGGAAATGGTATTATCTGCACTGAATTTTTTTTCTGAGAAAAGCTTTTCACCTAATTCCACACCGTATTTTGTCGGCTTGTTTAGACTTACAAAACTATTTAGTTCTGGAAATCCAGACGGAATATTCAGCGAAATTTCAGGATTATCAATAGAAATCATATCCGAATCATCGCTGTTACATGACGCAAACAATAATAATAGAGATATGAAGCCGGCTATTTTTTTCATTATAAATAATTTAAAACAGAACCGCCAATTCTTAAATTAAGACGGTTCTGAAAATATGATTTTAGTTTTCTACACCTGTAACAGAAAACATTCCTGTAATATCGCTTGAACCATTTCCTCCGAAATTATCAACAAATTTTACCATTTGAGCAGCTGTATGAATATTTGGAGTTGCGTTATCGGCATCTCCAGTTCCTGTAGATAACGTAATTGTATTTGTTTTTCCGCTTAACATTTTATCAAAATCAGCTTTAATTTTGATTTTCGGAGCTTTGCTTCCAACAACTGCATTTGTTGTCAAGTTTAAAGTAATATCTCTATAAGCATTTACACCTTGCGTATAACTGCCTGCAGTTCCTTGTACAGTACTTCCGGTGTGAATAGACATTGTTTTATTATCAGTATCATAAAAGCCTTCTACTTTTGTAAAACGGTAGCCGCTTCCCCATTCCCACATCATTGCGGTATCGTTAGCGCCAGCTGCAGCATAGAAATTTGGAAATCTTGCTTGGTCTAAAGTGTTTTGCTCTGGCTTAATACCCAAACCAAATTTAATCTGCTTATAAGTTGCAGATGGCACATTACTCAAAACATAACTTAATGTCGCCGTTTTTGATTGATCGATAACTGTTGCACCTTTATCCAAATCATTTACATTATATGGAACTTCGTCTCCATTATCTTTTACAAGACGGATATTACTAATCACATATTTCAATTCTGAAAAATGATGTACCTGCCCAGCCGCAGAAGTATTTGTCGTTGCAGAAGTTGAAGTTGCAGCACCTAAAACAATAGTCGTATTCTTAAATGTATTATTGAATTCTAACGTTACATTGTTTGCAACAGGATTATCATCATCACTTGAACACGATACAAATGCCAATGAAGCGATTGATAGTAATAAGTATTTTTTAAAATTTTGCATTTCTTTTAATTTAATTTTTGTATTTCTATTTTTATTAATGAGATTAGGTAATACCAAATAAAATAGGTGGCGGTACAAAAATTTCGAGACAAGGTTCTAACAAACCCAATTCTTTATAAATTAATATTTTACTAGAATTTATAATTTTTAGAACTGGAACTGTAAATTCGAAATTAGATATTAAAGTGATATCGATTTTCTTACCGATACTCGTAAGTTCCAAATCGTTGTTATCTGATTTTTCTAATTCTTTCTTTAAATGACATTTACCATGGCATTGCAGTTCTGGTTTGGCTTTGTTGACACAAAACTCTTGCTCTATGTTCTTCTGATTCAGTTTAAAGTGTACAATAATCAATGCCTGCTGGAAAGAAACCAGCAGAAACAGCATTGTCATTGTGAAACTAAAAACTTTTTTCATTTTTATTAGAAATTGAATTTTAAAGAGGTAAAAACATTACGCCCCATTCTCGGAATATTTCCCCAGTCTGCATAAGTGCTATAATATTCATTTAATAAATTTTCTGCTCCAACCTGCACAACGGTTTTTACTTTATTGATTTTAAAAGAATAATCGGCAGAAATATTCCATATTGTGTAAGCAGATGTCAAGTCCTCGCCATATTCTGGGCTGTAATTAATTTGCTCGAAATCACCATTTACAGAAGTTTGGATTCCGAAATTTTTATGCATAAAATGAAGCGAAGTCTGATAACTCAACGGACGAATAAAAGGCAGATTTCCTCCTTTATCATCCATTCCGCGTGCATAAGTCAGCGTTCCTTTCCAATGCAGATGCGGTAAAATATCATAACTGGCATTCATGGACATATTTAAAAGCGTTGCATTGTCTAAAGAAGTATAACCTTTTACTCCAACGGACTGATAATTCATCGGACTTCCCATGCTTAAAATCCTTCCAATGATGTAATTTTCAATGTAGAAGTAATTTATTTTTCCTTGAATACTCAACCTTTCGTTTTTAAAACCTGCACTTGCATTTCCTTCGTATGAAATCTCATTTTTCAAATTAGGATTTCCGATATAATCGTAACGGTCAAAACTATTGTAGATATAGTAACCGTAACCTTCAGAAACAGAAGGCGCTCGATGTCCGTAACCTGTTCCTACAGAAAAATTAAAATGATCAACATCCAGATTATAACCTGCATGTAAACTCGGCAGAAATCTTGTTTTTTCCTGAGGCGCTCCAGGATGAAAAATCCAGTTGAATTCTACATATTTGGAATAATTGTAATTTACGCCCAAGGAACCTCCTAAATTCACCTGGCTTTTCTCTGATAGATCCCAAGAATTATTCATCGAAAGTCCAGCATATCGCGTCGTTACCCACGGCCAGCTGTACGCAAACATAGTTCTTTTGCTTCGATCCTGCGGATACATTCGCATTTCTGCAATTGATAAATTATCGTAAGCATTCAACTGTATTTCAGAAGAATAACTGCCTTTTTTTGCATTTGCTTTAGAAACCAGACCATAAGTCGTGCTCCATCCCGGCATATCCATATGAACTAGATTTTCGGGACGAGTGGTGTCATCCATATAATGCTCGATTGCGTTGAAATAAATCTTTGTATCTACAACTTTTATTAAACCTTCCTCAAATAATTGCTTATAAGAAGCCGATGTGATAAGCGCACGCGAAAGCGATAAATCCATTGGCAACGCTGGATATCCAACATCTTTTGCCATATCAAAAATCGCATCCAATCTTACTGAGGATAAATCAGTTGTTTTATAAGCAAAACCTAATGAGGTGTTGAATTTTTTATATTGTGAATGTTTGACTTCGTCATTATTTCCATCATAATAATCATCAGCTTTTCGATAAGAGATGCTTCCTTCTGCCACAAACTTTTCTCCAGAATAAGCTACATTTCCAAGATTAAAAAACTGTTTGTTATTAAATTCGAATCCGCTTTGGTAGACTCCATTCCACTTTTTAGCGAGACCAAAAGGAGTGCTTTTTCTTTTTAAATCGATACTTCCCGCAACAGTTGCACCGTGTAGGCTTCCTTCCTGCCCTGATTTTATGTCAATGGTAGAAAGATTATTACTCTCTACATAAGACGTTATTGGGTCCATTTTATCCGTACAAGCTCCAAAAACGTGCATTCCGTCAATTGTAACGGTAGAACGTTCGGAACTCATATTATTGAGCAGCGGTTCCCACGCGTAAGCCCCACGTTTTATAAAACTAATATTATCTGATGATGACAAAAATTCGTCAACTGAAACCGCCATTTTCATTTCGGTCTCGATTTTCTTTTTGGCTGCGTTTTTTACTTGTACTTCTTCTAAGTTTTTTATGCTGTCGTGATGAACGTGCACATTTTGAGCAGTTACAGACATTCCTAAAAAAAGTAACATTACTATATATTTCATGTTTTTAAAATAATGTATCAATATAAAGTTCACTTTTCACGCCTTCAACTCCAGGCGTAAAATCTGTTGGAACGACAGTTCCTTTTATGATCAACCCATTTTGATTCATCATTATTAAATTCAAAGTCCAGTTTCCCGTCATCGTATAATTCACAACTCCATGATACAAACCATCATTTTGCTGTGTCAAATCCTGATTATTGGGCGAAGAATGATTTCCCATTGACGGCTCTGGCATTCTTGGATCTAATTTTAAAGTATAACCAGTCACTTCTGAATAAGAAAATTGTGAAGGATCTGGAAAAGTTCCACCTGCATCAGCTGGTTTATTGTATTTGTAAATACCTGCGACTAATTTATTTTCAGAAACGGTAGGTTTTTGCGGCGAAACTAATGCAATCACATATTGCTCGTCATCTTTTCCTGTAAAGCTGGTCATATTGAGGTTTTTATTGCTTTGCTTTTCAACAGAAATGTCTTTAGTCACTTCATATTTTTGATTGTCGGCAATAAAACTCACATACAGTTTCCAGCTGTTTGCTGCGGCGCTTTCATTGGTAAATACAGAATATCCAGCGAAATATTTATTAGCCATATCGTATTGCAGATTATACTCATGCGGACATGACATTTTGCTTCCGTCTGTATTGCTCATGATTGGTAAAAAAGTTACTTCAGATGCGCTTACATTTTGATTGGTCTGCGTATTTGTAATTTTCAAATGAAGCTCATTATACCCTTTATAAAATGTCCCGTTTAAAGCTTCAATACTTATTTTATAAAGACCGCTGGTTAATGAAACCGCTTCTTTAAATTCATAATATTCTGGAACTTGAGAACCTATTTCAGCTTCGTAATCTGTTTTATCGATTGTACAGGAAGTAATTACACACAATAGTGCAATGACTAAAAATTTAAAAGATTTCATTGTAATGAATGTTAGAAAACTGTTTAAAACACAGCATAAAGCAGTCAGATTTCGAAAATCAAAAAAGCGAAAGTGCTGTGAAGTTTGAATGTGTTTTTTAATTGAAATAATACATTTCAGGGTATATTTATTCAATTATTGAATAGAGATCAATGATTTCTGTAGAAAATAATATTTGCAGATGTACGTGTTCGTTAAAAACTCAATTGTAAAATTCATATCATATGAAAAATACTACCACAAGTGTTTTATATCATTAAATATGAATAATGATATAATTTCTAAACAAAATTAAAACTGAAATATTGATCTAAATAACTAGACTGGAGGGTGAAAAGTAAGATTAGAAGCCGAAATTGGTTTCTTTTCGAATAAAGTAGAAGTATTTTCTTTTGATTCAATAACGGGAACAATGTCAAAGCTAATTTCTGGAGTGCTTTGAACGTAAATTAGCTCTAATTTGTCTTTTAGGCTGTCCTGCATTTTTCTTTCGTTATCAGAGTATTTTTTGATGCTTTTTTGAAGTTCGCATCGGCCATTACAACTATTAAATGCCAGTTTACGTTGTACACAAATTGTTTTAGCTATTTCTTTCTGATTGATTTTAAATGAAGCATATACGAACAAGCTGCCAAATGATGGCGATAAGATTAAAATCGAAAGTGCTATTATAATTACCCTTTTCAACTGCTTGTTGTTCTATTTTGGCAACAAAAATACATACTATTTTGTATTTATTTTAACTAAAAGTGTTTTTTATAATCTAAATTAATTTTGAGGATAAAAATTTTGCGATTCAGTTTACATAAAACTATTGATTAAAAGAAGGTTATGTGATAATTTGATAACAAATTACAATTATTATGTAACTAATTCGTCTAAGGTCTTTTTACTTTTGACATACTTAACTTAATATTTTACAGCCATGGAAACTCCCGTAATCAACAATAGTAAAAGAAACTTTATATGCACGACAATTCTGTCTAAAGGAGACAATGACGAATTGGTATTCACAAGATCTTATCGCGGAGATTGGGGACATTGGGATGATAAAATTGAAACTACTACCCAATCTGATATCGAATTAGATAATACTGAATTAGACACAGCAGCTAGTGAACAGCAAATGAGCTAATTATATTTTGTGACGGAAATATTAAAATTTACAAATTATTATCGTCACAATTAAAAACATGTTTAAAACCATTTTCTTGTAGAGTTACAACTACATCTTTAAGTCCATTGTCAATATTTGAAGTAATGGAACGGAGAACGTGTTTTAAATCACTAAAACTATTTGGTTTGACAAAATAACAAACTGCACCTAATTTTGATGCGGTCTCAAGATCATTTTTATGGGATGAAGTTGAGATCATGATAACGTGTATGTCTTTATAACGGCTATCTGATTTTAAGTGCATAAGACAATCCCATCCATTCATTATTGGCATGTTTAAGTCTAGAAAAATGACACTTGGAAGTTCTTTCAGTCCGTCCAGTATTCTCAAAGCATCGCTGCCATTCACAGCGCAATGACATATTATACTTTCATCGATATCTGCTAATGCTTCACAGAACATTTCTGTGTCATCCATATCGTCATCAGCCAGTAAAATTATTTTTTGATCCATTTCTTTAATATTAAATATCATTCTCATTTTGCTCAAATGGCAATGTAATAACAAATACAGCTCCTTTACCTACAGTACCATCAGCACTAATTGTGCCGCCATGGCGTTCTGCAATTTTTTTACAAAGTGACAATCCTAAACCTGTACCTTCGTAGCTGTCTTTAGAATTTAAACGGGTAAATGTCTCAAATATTCTTTCGGCTTGACTCTCATCAAACCCTATTCCGTTGTCTTCTAGTGTAATTACAACCCAATTTTTATCTAATTTAATAATTTTTTCTGAAGAAATTTTTATTTCTGGGGGCGTACCTTCTTTTGCAAATTTAATAGAATTATTGATGAGATTGTAAAAAAGCTGATAAAGTAAAACCGATGCTCCTTCTAAAACTGGAAGATTGTCATGATAGATTTTTCCGCCTGTTCTCTGCAGTGAAACTTCTAAATCTGTTTCGATATTTTTTATAACTTCATTTAAATCTACTAATGCCGTTTTCTGTGAATCTGCATTGATTTTAGAATATGCCAGTACACCATCGATCATATTGAACATACGCTCTGCCGCTACATTAATTCTGCCAATATATTTAGAAGCAGGCTCATCTAACTGATCTTGTAAATGATCTTCAAGTCGGCCCACAAATGTCTTAATTTTTCTAACTGGTTCCTTTAAATCGTGCGAAGCGACATGGGCAAACTGCTGTAAATCTTCGTTAGAACGCTGTAATTCTTTGGTGCGGTCTGCTACTAAAAATTCTAATTTTTCTGTGATTGTCTTTTGTTCATGAATATCGGTACAAGTACCAAACCATTTACTAATGACTCCAGTTTTTTCTTTAATTGGAACAGCTTTACTTAAAAACCATCGATATTCTCCAGTGTTCCCATTTTTCAATCGGAATTCTGTTTGATAAAAATTCCCCGATTGAACACTTTGATACCAATTCTCGAGAACAAATGTCACATCATCTGGATGTATTTTTGGCACCCAGCTTAGATCTCCATATTCATCTACTTCAAAACCAGTATATTCATACCAACGTCTGTTGTAATAATCTATATAACCATCTGGATTACCAGTCCAGATAATTTGAGGAACAAGGTCTGCAAGCTGCCTGAATTTCTCTTCACTTTCTTTGATAACCTGTTGCAGCTCTTTTTGCGAAGTAATATCACTCGCAGCACCAAACCACTCAATTATATTATTTTGATCGTCTAATATTGGAACTACTCTCGAAAACGTCCAGCCTACAGTACCATCTGGCGCAATAGTTCTATGTTCAAGTTCAAATATACTTTTCTCCGCAATAGATTTAGCGATAAGATTCATTACCTTTTCACGATCATTTTGATGAATAAAATGTTCTAACCATTTTGATACAGGTTCTTCAGAATCTGAAAGAGAACCTCCTCCATCAAGACTTCGCATGATTTTCCAATCGGCATCTATTTGATATACTACATTTGATGCTGCATTTACCAAAGCTCGAAAACGACTTTCGCTTTCTTCCATTTTTTGTCTGGCTGTAACTTGCTGTGTAACATCTATTGCTACCTGGATCATTCCTGTTATCTGTCCATTTTCCAGCAAAGGACGATATGCTAAATTATAATAGTATTTTCCTAATTGACCAGTGCGGTTATGCACAACAAGCACTTCACTTTGATCAAAAGGGATTCCTTTAAAATACACATTTTTAACCTGTTCCCACACGTATTGTCCCTCAAGCTCAGGAAGAACGGCAATTAATGGCATTCCAATAATTTCGTATCCGCGACCAATTAGTTCAAGCATGTGTTTATTAATCTGCTCAATAACCAAATCGTCTCCTTTTAATACTAATGTTGGAGATGGGGTCTGATCGATCATAGATTTTAATCTGCTTTCGCTGTCTTCTAGTTTTCTTCTGGAAAGTACTTGCTCTGTTACGTCCAATGCAACATGTAAAACCGCCGAATTCCCATCTGAATCTTTAATACAATCATAAGAAAAATTGAAATATCGACGTTCCAGAATACCATCTATTACTAAATCTACAGGCTGTTCTTCTCCACGAAAAGGAACTCCTGTTTTTTGAACATTAATAACAGTTTGAAGTGCTGGCTGTCCTAAAAGTTCTGGTAAGGCATCAATCATTTTTTTTCCGAGTACCTCATCTGGATTGGTTTTGTTCATGAATTTGAGCATCGGCTTATTAATTGTTTCAATAATAACTTCCTCTCCTCTAGACAGTAACATTGCTATTGGCGACTGCTCAATCATATGGCGAAACCTATTTTCGCTTTGCTGACGTTTTTCTTCTGCCTGTTTTATTTCCGTTATATCTCTGGTTGTTCCTGCAATGGCTTCAACTTCGCCTTTTTCGTTAAAAACTGGGGCAAAAATATAGTCATAAATACGCTTTCCTAGTTCTGCATGAGGAAAAGACACTGTTCCTCGAATGGATCTTTTTTCAGCGGCTACAAAATCAATTTCCCTTTCGTGCATCAAGGCATGCCATTCTTCATAACCATTTTCTCTTAAACCCAGACCAATAGAATCTTCTGCAAATTTCCCCCACATTGTCAATAAAGCTTTATTGGCATAGGTAAATTTATAGTTGAGATCAAAAACATAGACTAAATCGGGTGTATTATTTATAACGGAATCGTATAGACGTTTTTGCTTCTCAGCAGCAGTAAGTGCATTATTTAAGGCTATTTCTGCCTGTCTTTTTTCTGTAATATCCTCTGTGGTAACTACAAGTAACTCTCCTTGTTTTGTTGCAGTAAATTTAAACCAGTGTATGGTTTCATTACTTTCGTACCACTGCTCAAAACTGGCAGTCAGGCCGGTTTCGGCTGTTTCGATAAACTTTTGAAAAATATCGCTTCTGTTTACGTTAGGAAAAATTTCGCTGTAATTTTTATCTTGATAGCCAGAATCTTCAATCCAGTTAAACATATAAGTATTGAGTAAAACAATTGAAAAATCTTTTACTCGGCCTTCATCATTATACAAAGACTTTAGAACTACAATACCATTTGGCACAGAGTTAAAAACGGTTTGAAAAAGCTCTAAATTATGTATTAACTCCATTGCTGCTTGTAATGTCTAGACGTTTCGTTTAGAACTTTATAGGTTATCGATTTAAGGTGTGTTTATGCTATAAGTTATTAAAATATTTGGCAGTACTTCAAAATCAAAACAATTCAAAATTATAATGATTTCGGTTATAGATTAAAATCTGCCAGCTTCCTTAATCAAATATAAGAAAAAGCGACATTTTATACTAAAATTTTATTAAATAATAATTTTCTTTATTCCTTCATTTTAGTAGTCAATTCTGACCAGATTTTAGTGCCATTCTAATCAAATCAATTAATTATATTTGAATGCAAAGTAAAATCCCGGCAAAGCTTCATAGAAATGAGCAAAATCAGCACTTATTCACTCGAACATCATAAAAGTTTATTTACACATGAAATTAATCCAAAAGACTATTTCTATGTGCAGATTCAAGATCATCCTTATATAGATGTTCCCTATCGTGCAGAAAGTTACGCAATTGAATTTCTTAAGAAAGGGAGCATTATAATGCAGACCCGACTGGATAAAATTGTTATTGAAGCGCCTGCAATACTTGCGATTGGTCCAAATGTTATTAGAAGTTTTACCAAAAACAGCGAAGAAATTTTAATGGATATTATATTTTTTAAACCTGAGTTTTTTCTCGAAAGCCAGAGTAATATCTTTTTTCTTTCTCAATTTGATTTTTTCGAAAACAGCGATATGCATGTATTTCCTTTGGAGAAAAAAACAAAACCAAAATTCGAAAAGCTTTTTAATTTAATTAAAGAAACAGTCAGCGTCGAACATTTTCATCAAGCTTCTATTTTGAGAAGTTATTTGTACATTCTCATATTTGAACTGGATACTATAAAAAAAGCTTTTTCCAATAAAGAAATCCAAAATCCTTTGTTCGAAAAGTTTAAAGAGCTTGTAGCGAAAGATTTTACAAAACATCGATCTCCCACATATTACGCAGATCATTTAAATGTGACTCGAAAATATCTTTCTGAAGTAATTAAAAACAACAGTGGTAAAACGACACGCGAATGGATTGATAATATGGTAATTCTCGAAGCTAAAGTTTTACTTCATAATAAATCATTAACCATCAATCAAATAAGTGATACTTTAAACTTTTCCAATCAATCTGTTTTTGGAAAATTCTTTAAAACCCAAACGGGAATTTCTCCCTTAGAATACCGAATCAACAATTAGATTCAAACTGACTTTCTGACCAACATATCAGACTTTTAAACCTTTATTTATAAAACAAATTATAGCAGTTTTGCTAAATAACAATTCAAGTATATAAATAAAAGAAATCATGTCTAAAAAAGCGCAATTTGTAGTTATCATAATGGAAACGGCTTCTTGGATGGAAAGCCAGGCTCAAAAGTTTTATGCTGCTTTATTTCCATCAGTTGAAGAAGGAGAAAGATTCGCTGCTAAAAACCTTTCTATTTCAGAACTTTTTAAAGTTCAAAATGATTTTAATATTGAAGTTTTGATGGTGTATGAAAATGAAAATCCATCATCTTTCCTACACTTAAACTCTTTCAGGATTTTTAATGAAAAAATCAAAGCAGAAAAACCAATTTGTGTGGAATACATTATTTATTCAAACCCAAAAGAAATTCTACTACTTACAGATCGCGCAGAAGTAATTGCAAAACAAAGAAAAAACGATTTAATCTGGGTAAAACTATTTGAATTTGATGTTGTTCTAAAAGAAACTTTAGAATCTAATGGGTATGAAAAATTTGATTTCGAGGAAAATGAAACCACTTCCAAACAAATCTATCTAAAAAAAGCTATCCCAAACTAAAGAGTTAAATTCATAAACCTTTGACCTTTGCCGCTCTGACTCTTTGAACCTCAGAATCTCAGAACCTTAGTCCCTCAGAACCTTAGTCCCTCAGAACCTTAAAAAATCACCTATCCATCCACTGCTTAAAAAAAGGTGTTTTTTCCCTGCTGATAATTACTTCGCGTTCCGGATCTAATTTCAATTGAATTTTAAGTTTGGAATTGAAATAATTGGCAATAGAATAAATGCTTTCGGCACGAATAAAAACCTTTCTGTTGGCCCTAAAAAAGATATTCGGATCTAATTCATGTTCCAATTCTTCCATGGTCTGCGGAATAGCAATTACTACACCCGATTTTAGAAACAAATTACTCGTTTTAAACTCAGAATACACAAAATCAATATCCGAAACATCTACGCTTTTATAGCCGTCACGATAAGTAACCAAAAAGCGTAATCTGTATTTGGGTTTGTGAATCAGCTCTTTTATGATTCCGGCAATATTAGGAACGCCAATTTCTTTTTGGGCTAAAGATTTGAATTTGCTTAAAGCATATTCCAGTTCGCTTTTCTCAATTGGTTTCATCAAATAATCGATGCTGTTTACCTTAAAAGCTCGAATGGCATATTCATCATAAGCCGTCGTAAAAATAACTGGACAAGTAATGTTGATTTCTTCAAAAATAGAAAAGCTTAATCCGTCTGCCAATCGAATATCCATAGTAATTATATCTGGAGCTGGATTTGAGTGCAGCCACGCCACAGTATCTACAACCGTATCGATAATCCCTAGAATTTCACAATTGGGTTCCAATTCCTCGAGCAGTCTTTTTAAACGGTTGGCGTTTATACTTTCATCTTCTACAATTAAAATCTTCATATTCCTTCCTCTAAATTAATGGCAGACGTGCATAATAATTTCCGTTAGACTCGCAAAAATCTGGCATTCGGTCAAATAATATTTTATACCGAAATTCTATGTTTTTATTTCCAATTTTGGTAGAAGTCAGGCTTTTTCCAGCAGTTCGCTGCAAGTTATTTCGAACTATAATATCTTTCAAATCGGAATATACCAAAATTGTAAGCGGACAAGCTAAAGTCGCCATATTATGTTTTACAGCATTTTCAACCAGTAATTGCAAAGTCAAAGGTGGTAAATGAAGTCCCATACAAGATTGATCAACCTGTATTTTTAAATCGATTTTTTCTCCAAGTCTTTTCTTCAAAAGATAAAAATAGGCGTTTAAAAACTCTATTTCTTCTTTTACACTTATGGTATCTTTATTCAAGTTAGAAATCATGTAACGATAAACCCTTGTAATATTTTCTAAAAAAGAGGCGGCTTCGTCTTGATTTTCATAAATTAACTCCGTCAGCGTACTGAAATTATTGAAGATAAAATGCGGATCTAACTGCAATTTTAAAGATTCGAGTTCAGATCTCGTAACCGCTTCCTGCAGCTCCGATGCTTTAATTTTTAATTCGGCTGTTTCTTCAGAGTTTAAACGCCATCTGTTCAGTAAAAATATTCCAGTATGAATGGCACTTATAAAAAGAGAAATAATAGCTGCCATAATTTTTGACTGCCAAATGATAACCAATTCATTTTCTTCAAAATCTATACGGGGATATAGATAATCCCACAGGCAGAAAAAAAGATAATTTAAAAGAATATTCCCGGCAATTAGACATATAAATTGTGCTATTGCCCTAAAAGCAGGGTTTTGGTCCCAGCGTATATAATAATTTAATCTTCTGCCGACAAAAAGCGTAAGCTCGGTAAGTATCGCGCAATACAGCAGAATAATGAAAATATCGAAAGTCTGATCTAAGTCCAGCAAACCTTGATCTTCAAAATTTCTATAAGGATTTAAAAAGTAATAGGAAGACAAATACACTAAAAAAACAGCTGGAATTACTATAATTCTGTAGTATTTATAGAAAAAATTCTTTCCTGATTTTTTATTTTGTTTTTGTCTTCCCATTAAATATAACTTTTCGAGCAGATGCTGTTATTGCATTAATGCTCCACTAAAACATTCTCGTTTACAGTTACTGTCTTAATAGTTTTAACCGCTTTCTTTTCGCGCATAACACCCCATTTTAAACAAGTTGCTCCCCACGAAAATCCTGCGCCAAATGTAGTAATCAATAAGTTCTGACCTGGTTTAAAGTCTTCTTTAAAATCCCATAAACACAATGGAACTGTTGCAGATGTTGTGTTTCCGTAACGGTGAATATTCACTTTTACTTTTTCAGAATCGATATTTAGGTTTTCGCTTACTGCATTTATGATTCTTAAGTTAGCCTGATGCGGAATTACCCAGTCAATTTGTGCTGCGTGTAATTCATTTTTAGCCAAAGCATCTTGCGAAACCTGACTCATAGAAGCAACTGCTTTCTTAAAAACAAAAGCACCTTCTTGTTTTAAATAATTGGTTCTGTGCAAAAGGCTCTGCATTGAAGTTGGATTTCTAGATCCTCCTGAAGGCACCAATAATGAAGACGTTCCGCTTCCGTCTGTCTTCAAAATAGTTTTCATTAATCCGTTATCCGATTCTGTTTTTTCTAACAAAACTGCTCCTGCTCCATCACCAAAGAGAATACACGTATTTCTGTCTTCATAATCTACGATCGAGCTCATTTTATCTGCTCCAACGACAATTATTTTAGAATAACGTCCGCTTTCGATCATATTTGCTCCCATTTCCAGCGCATATAAAAAACCGCTGCAAGCCGCATTCATGTCAAATCCGAAAGCATTTGCAAGACCGCTTTTTTCACATACAATACTAGCAGTTGGTGCCAAAATATGGTCGGGAGTTGCTGTTGCCACAAGCAAAGCTTCAACCTCTAGACGGTCTACATTATAATTTTCTAAAAGGTTCTCAATTGCAGCACTGGCAAGGTCTGAGGTTGCTGTGTTACAATCTGCAATTCTACGTTCTTTTATTCCAGTTCGTTTTTCGATCCATTCTTCTGATGTATCAACGGTTTCTGAAATTTTTTTATTGGTTAGGATTGATGATGGTACAAAACCACCTATAGCTGTTATAACTGCATTCATTTGTTTGGAATTTTTAACGGGTACAAAAATAACACTAATAATTCGGAAACGATAATAATGGGATGTCTAATCCTGCTGCCATTATTCTGGTTTTACTTTTATGAACCAGAGAATCCCAAAAACCATATTTTTGGGGTACCATAACTAAAATATCAGCTTCATAACTTTTAATTTCTTTCTTTATCTCATTAATCACAGCATTTGAGCGGACTGTTTTATAGAGATATTTCACTTCTTCAAACTCTTTTTCGAGCGTTGAGTTTAATAAAATTCTATTCTGTTCTTCTTTTAGGGCATCCAATTTCTCATCAACACTGAAAAATTCAATTTCAGCCCCAAGATTTCCGATTACTCTTTTCATCCAACTGAACTTTTTAATAGCCGAAAAACCTAAAGCATCGCACGCGTAAAGTACTCTTTGTACATTTTCAAAGCGAGCTTTTTCTGGAACTGCTAAAACTGGAATATTTAAATTCTTAATGATTGATGTTGTGGTATTTCCTAGCAATTCCTGCTCAAAAGAACGTTCTGCCATTCCCATTACTACTAAACTGGCTTCAGTTTGAGAAATTATAGATGGAAGTTCGTCTTCTAAAAAGGAGAAATTACAGATCGAATTCACCTCGATTTTAAACAGATCGGCAATTTCTTTCCCTAAAGTTTCAAGTCTCGAAGTAGCTTTCTCGATTTGTTTCTGCATGGCGTCTGCAGTTATGTGCGAATTAGCGCTGTGCACGCTCAAGGAAAACGAATTAAATAGAACTAATTTTGCCCCAGTAGCTTTTGCAAGTCCCGCAGCATAATTAACCGCATTATTTGCTATAGCCGAAAAGTTGGTAGCAGCTATTATAGTAAGTGGTGGAATCATAAAATTGGATTAAAGTATTTGTTCTGCAAAATTGCCCAATTAAACGCTTCACTATTTTTTTTACTCACCGAAGAATCATTTTTCAATACCCAACCGTAAATTTTCGTTTCTGAAAATATGGGTTTCAAATGTTATAAGCGTATATTATTGGGGTTGGGGGTTTTGTTTTTTACTTTCTAATCAAGCAAGAAAAAGAATATTGGTTCTATAAAAGAGCCCGCATCAGCAAGCTCTTTTTTCATTCATTAAAAACTAAAAAATTATCCCAAACTCATTCCACCATCCATAATAAAATCAGCACCAGTAATAAAAACCGCAGCATCACTACTCAAATAAGAAACCATTTTAGCGACATCTTCTGCCCTTCCCATTTGTTTGAGCGGGACTTTTTCTATTACGACATCCATAATATCTTTAACGGTGGCTTCGTCTAGACCTACTTTGTTCATGACTTCGGTTTGGGTTGGTCCTGGACTTACTGAATTGACTCTGATTTTTCTTGGCGCTAATTCTAATGCCGCCGATTTCATTACTGAATTCAAAGCCGTTTTACTTGCTGAATAAACGGAAGATCCCGGCCCCGGCATACTCGCTGTATTCGAAGAAAGTAAAACTACTGAAGCGCCGTCTTTCAGAATCGGAATAAATTTGCTGAGCGTGAAATAAGCTCCTTTAAGATTGATATTCATAATATTGTCAAATAGTTCTTCTGTAGTTTGTTCGATTGTTCCTAAACCTGCAATTCCAGCATTGATAAATAAAATATCTAACAAACCAAAATTAGCTTTTACCTGAGCGGCCAGGTTTTCGATATCCGAAATATTTGATTGATCTGCTGTAATGGCAGTAACATGTAATTCTGAAGCTGCTTTTTCTATCGCTTCCTTTCTTCTTCCTGTAATAATAACCTGTGCACCGTGCTCTTTTAATTGTTTGGCTGTAGCATAACCTATTCCGCTGTTTCCGCCCGTTATTACTACAATTTTATTCTCTAAATTGTTCATTTGTATGTCCTTTAAAATTAATAAAGCAAAGATAAATTCAAATTGGTATAACTTTGTAACCAGTATCATAGAGTATACCAGATATGGATTTTAACAGTAAAACAGCAGCAAAAAATCAATTTTATTCAAAACGGAGAATTTAGTGTTAAATATCTACTAACTATAATGCCGTTTTTAGGTTAAAAAAATCCGATTTATTTAGATATTTCATTCATTTATCTTAATTTATTTCTAAAACTTCATTAAACAGCTGTTAAAAGTTAACAAGAATTAATTGAAAATCTTCGAAGAAAACGTATATTTGAGATAACACAGAATTATATTATCGTGCAAGAAAAAACAAAATCACATAGTTTTATATTTCCAAAAACTCCAACTGGAGTCGACGGATTAGACGAGATTACAGGTGGCGGCTTTCCTAAAGGACGTCCAACTTTAATTTGCGGTGGTGCCGGATGCGGAAAAACATTGTTGTCTATGCAATTTCTTATTAAAGGAATTACAGATTACAATGAACCTGGAGTTTTCATGTCTTTTGAAGAACCTTCGGATGACCTTACTTTAAACGTTAAATCGCTTGGCTTTGATTTAGAGCAGCTTAAAAAAAATAAGAAACTTGTAGTAGATCATGTTCGTGTCGAAAGATCGGAGATTGAAGAAGCAGGTGAATACGATCTCGATGGCCTTTTTATTCGATTAGGTCATGCCATCGATTCTATAAAAGCAACACGTGTTGTTTTGGATACGATCGAATCTCTATTTGCAGGTCTTGATAATCAGGCGATTCTTAGGGCCGAATTGCGAAGATTATTCCATTGGCTCAAAACGAAAGGTGTAACAGCAGTTATTACAGGAGAACGCGGTGAAGCAACGTTAACCCGCCAAGGTTTGGAAGAATACGTTTCGGACTGTGTAATTGTTCTCGATCATCGTGTAATTGAGCAGGTTTCGACCAGAAGACTTCGAATTGTAAAATATAGAGGTTCAACGCATGGAACAAACGAATATCCGTTTTTAATTGATGAGGATGGAATTTCGGTTCTTCCTATTACATCATTAAAATTGGACAACGAAGTTTCATCAGATGTAATTCCGACGGGCGTTCCTGGATTGAACGAAATGTTTAATGGCGGCGGATTCTACCGTGGCAGCAACATATTAGTTTCTGGAACGGCTGGAACGGCAAAAACTACAGTGGCTTGTTATTTTGCCAATGAACAGTGCCAAAAGAACGAAAAAACCATTTACTTTGCGTTCGAAGAATCGCCCCAGCAATTGGTTCGCAACATGAAGTCAATTGGGATTGATCTGGACAAACATATCAAGAAAGGCATTTTGCAAATTCATTCGTCACGTCCATCATTAAATGGTCTTGAACTGCATTTGCTTACGCTGCGAAAATTGATAAAAGATTTTCAGCCAACAACTATTATTATAGATCCAATTAGTAATTTAATTACGGTCGGAAGTGAACAAGAAGTGAGATCTATGCTCGTAAGACTTATTGATATGCTTAAAGCAAATAATATTACGGCATTGTTTACATCTTTGAACAAACAGACGGATAATTTTAGACCTGATCTGGCAGAAGAATCTGTTTCGTCATTGGTAGATACTTGGATCACAGTTCGTGATATGGAAGGTGTAGGCGAAAGAAACCGCGGTATCTTTATTATTAAAGCCAGAGGAATGGGGCATTCTAATCAGGTTAGAGAATTTGTTATAACCGGCAACGGAATAGAATTATTGGATGTAGAATTAGGACCACAGGGAATTCTGACTGGTGCTGCGAGAAAATCACATCAATTCAAGAAAACTATTTCTGATATTAAAACTTCAAAACGAAATTAGCCGAAAAGACAGGGAAATTGAACGTAAACGCAAAGTCCTTGAAGCTAATATTGAAGCTTTAAGAAACGAATTTGAATCGGCAGAAGAAGAATTAAGCATCCTGAAAGCAACAGAAGAATTACAGGCTAAATTATCTTCTAACAAAAACAAATAAGATGAAAAAAGAAGTAGCCGAATGGCAATTATTGCTTTACATAGCAGGGCAAACGCCAAAATCGATCAAAGCACTTGAAAATATAAAAAAGTATGCCGAAGAACACCTTAAAGGAAAGTACAGCATCGAGATTATCGATTTGCTGAAGAATCCGCAATTGGCAGAAGGCGATCAAATTTTGGCTGTACCTACTTTGGTGAGAAAATTTCCTGAACCAATACGTAAAATTATTGGAGATCTTTCTAATGAAGAAAGAGTGCTTGTAGGACTTAATATCAAACCTATAACTGCTTAAATTATGGAAGATTCATCTGATGGCACTAGTACAACCAAACATAAATTCATACTTTTTGTTTCAGGTATGTCTGTTAAATCAGGACATGCAATCGAAAATTTGCGCAAAATCTGCGATACATACCTCACAGATAATTATGAATTAGAAATAATAGATATCAGCCGTGATAAAGAGCAAGCCGTGATTCATCAAATTGTAGCTATTCCTACATTGATAAAAACGCATCCAGAACCTAAAAGGATTATTTTAGGGGATTTATCAGATAAAGAAAAAGTATTGTACATACTTAATATAAGCGAATAATTTGGAAGACAACAAAAAAAATATAAACGCATTATTAGCAGAAATTGAGTCGCTAAAGGAAGAACTTTATGAGTCAACCAGCATCATTAATGCTATAAAGCAGGGAGATGTCGATGCGCTGGTAGTAAGCAGCAATGGAGTTCCTGAACTTTACTCTCTCGAAACTGCAGATTATACCTATCGTCTTCTTATTGAAAAATTTGGACAGGGCGCACTGAGCATTTCAAGAAACGGACTTATACTCTACTGCAATGAGTATTTTTCTAAATTGGTCGGAATACCGTCTGAGAAAATAATTGGAAATTATCTTAATGAATATTTTGCTAATCAAGAACAGTTTACTCAGTTAATTGAAGCGCTTCGTTATGGCATTACCACGCATGAGATTCTTTTAAAATCAGATAATGTTGAGAAGACTTTCCCTGCATATATCGCTTTAACAGATCTTGAGCCTGCTGTGGAAGCTATTGGAATCGTGATTACAGATTTAACCGAGAAGAAGAAACACGAAGAAGCTTTAATTCGGCATCAGAAGGAATTAGAAGAAAAAATACACGAATTGAATAAAACAAACCGTAATCTGGAGGAATTTATTCACGTAATCTCACATGACCTTAAGGAACCGCTTCGAAAAATTGTGATGAATACCGGCAGAATCGACGGAAGTTATTTTAAAGAAGCAGACACGAAAGCGATAAATGTTATGAAATTATCTGCCCTTCGATTGAATTCGCTGGTGGACGATTTAGTTTCGTATTCCTCACATACCGCGCAGGAAGAACGCACAGAAATAAACCTGAAATCTGTAATTTCTGAAGTAATTGAAGATTTTGAAATTATAATTTCTGATAAAAATGCGAAAATTAAAATTGGAAAATTACCAATCATTAAAGCTTCCAGAGTTCAAATGAGACAGCTTTTTTCTAATCTGATCTCAAACGCCATTAAGTACGGCAAAGCCAACACTCCACCAATAATAGAAATTTTTCAGGAAGAAAATTTAAATTCTGAAATACCAAATCAAAATAGTAAATTTGTAAAAGTTCAGGTAAAAGATAACGGCATTGGAATGGAAAAAAGTCATTTGCTGAAAATTTTTATCATTTTTCAGCGTCTGCATGCCCGAAATGAATATTCAGGAAACGGTATCGGTCTTGCCATCTGTAAAAAGATTATGGAAAACCACTCTGGAAATATTACCGTAGAAAGTAAATTGAACGAAGGCACAACATTTAATCTTTACTTCCCAATCTTATAAAATGCCAGAAAAAAATAATTTACATATCATAATCGCCGAAGATGACATTGATGATGCTGATGTTATCACAGAAACTTTTACAAAAAATCCACATTTCAGCAAAGTAAGCCTTGTGGCTAATGGCGAAGAACTGCTGAATTACTTAAAAAATACTTCAAACGAAAGTCCTGACGTTATTCTTACCGATATCAATATGCCTATTATTGACGGAATTGAAGCTTTACAGGAAATTCTGAATACCAATGAATTGAAAAACATTCCGTGTTTCGTTTATTCGACAAGTATAAATCCTTCATACAAGGAAAAATGCGATGATCTGGGCGTAAAAGCCTATCTTATTAAGCCGTATTCTTTTGAAGCTTTCGCGGAAATCCCAAAAACTATTTTAAGTATTATTGAAGCTTAATTTCATTTTTATCCTGAAGAAAGCTTTTCTTTTCCATTATTTTAGGATTAGAGAACAAATTTAAACCGTAAAATGGTATAACTTTGTAACCAATTATTTTTCCTAATTTAATGGAACTTAGTATGGAAAGAAATCAAAAAGAAGAAGTACAAGCACTTCAAGATACATTACACGTTTTGGGCGGTAAATGGCGGCTGCCAATTATCAATTCAATCTGTAACGGAAATCATCGTTTTAGAGAAATCGAACGCAGTATTCCAGGAATTACTACACGCATGCTTTCGAGAGAGCTCAAAGAAATGGAACTCAACATGCTGATTAAAAGAACAGAAGACCGCGATGCCGAAATTCAGGTTAAATACGAATCAACACCCTATTGTAAATCATTTGGTCCTGTTATCGAAGAAATGATAAAATGGGGAAAATCGCATCGAGAAGAAATCATTAGAAAATCCTAAAAATACCTTTAGTCCTTTATCGTAAATTGACCTTTTTGAATCAAAAAACATCCAAATGAACTTAAAAAGTACTTAAAAATGTAGTTTTTTAATGAATTACAGCTATAAAAGCCCTATATTACATAAATAAAAAGCCGATTCTGTTGGCCCTATCGGCGCATATTGCTATAATTTTAAAAAACACAAAATGAAACAATTATTACAGTGGACCATCATTATTCCAATTTTATCGTGGGTTCTTTTTTTTAGCGGACTTGTAGACAACAGCAGTATCTTTCAAATTATTGCCAGTATTTTGCTTATTCTTAGCGTTATGTCTGCCGTACATCATTCTGAGATCATAGCAGAACGCGTTGGAGAACCTTACGGAACGATTATTTTGGCAATATCAATAACTGTTATTGAAGTTTCAATTATCGTGTCATTAATGATTTCTGAAGGATCAGAAGCTGCCTCTTTAGCCAGAGACACGGTTTATGCCGCAACAATGCTTATTTTAAACGGTATTATAGGATTGTGCCTTCTTATTGGAAGCATCAAACATTACGAACAGAATTTCTCAACTTCTTCTGTAACTATTGGTTTAGTTTCGCTGATTTCTATAATCGTATTTACTTTAGTATTTCCCACTTTTACAGAAAGCGTTCACGGTTCTTATTACTCAAAACCGCAGCTTATCTTTGCGTCGATTGCGTGTCTGGTTATTTACGGTTCTTTTTTGTTCGCACAAACCAAAGGCTACCGACAGTATTTTCTAACGAACGGAGGTGACGATGAAGCTAAAACGCACCCAATTGAAATCAATAATAAAACATTTTACACGAGCATGGTTTTTCTTTTGGTTAGTTTAGGAATCGTGGTATTACTAGCCAAAACCCTATCGCCAACTATCGAAACTATTATTATCGGTTATAATCTTCCCAAATCTTTAGTTGGGGTAATCATTGCGATAATTATTTTGTTACCCGAAGCAATCGCAGCCATAATTGCAGCAAGAAAAAATAGACTTCAAACGAGTTTAAATCTAGCTTTAGGTTCTGCCTTGGCAAGTATAGGATTAACTATTCCAAGTGTCGCAGCAGTTTGTATTGCCATGAATATGCCAATTGTTTTAGGGCTTGATATTAAATCTATTGTACTTTTGGCTCTATCGGTTTTCACCGTAATGCTGTCTTTAAGCAAAGGAAAATCCAACATTGTTTATGGAGTTGTGCTTCTAGTGAATCTATTTGCGTTTATGTTTCTTATGATTTATCCTTAAATGCTTAAACACATAGAAACATAAAAATAAACTTTAAATACTTTTTCAAAATCAAAATAAGCGTAATTTTCACACATAAAAAGTATCACAATAAAGACTAAAAGTGAACTATTTTACTCCTTACTTTTCAGCATTTTTCTCTAACTTAGCGCTCTACATTTTGAAATGTAAGATTAAAACAAACTTGTTTTTCTGCAAAGCATTGAATGAAAAAGAATTACCATACTTTCTCTTACTTTTTGCTGTAAAAACATCCTTCTAATAATTTAGTTAATTGAAAACTATGAACAAATTTGATTTTGGAATTGTAGGACTTGGCGTAATGGGTCGTAACCTACTTTTAAATATCGCAAGCCACAACTTTGCGGCTGCAGGTTTAGACTTAGACACCGAGAAAGTCAATTCTCTTCAACAAGAAGCCGATGCCGACCATACTATTGAAGCTACGACAGATGTTAAACATTTTGTAGAACTTATTCAGCAGCCACGAGCGATTATGCTATTGGTCCCAGCTGGAAAACCAGTTGACAGTGCTATTGCAAGCTTACTGCCTCACTTAGATAAAGGAGATATTATAATTGATGGTGGAAACACTTATTTTACCGATACAGACAGAAGATTTTTAGAATTATCTGAAAAAGGTATTCATTTCTTCGGAATGGGAATTTCAGGTGGAGAAAAAGGCGCGAGATTCGGTCCTGCTATGATGCCTGGAGGAGATCAAAAAGCCTATGAAAGACTTCGCCCTATTTTTGAAGCAATTGCTGCAAAAGTCGACGGAGAACCTTGCGTAGAATATCTTGGAAACGGTTCTGCTGGAAACTACGTAAAAATGGTTCACAACGGAATTGAGTACGGAATCATGCAGTTGATCTCTGAGATTTATGACCTGATGAAAAGAGGTTATAATCTAGATGATACCACTATCCAGACAACTTTTGAAGAATGGAACCAGACTCATGATCTTAAATCATATTTGATTGAAATTACAGCAAGCATCTTAAAAGAAAAAGATGAGGATGGAAGTCTTTTGATCAATAAAATTTCAGATTGGGCTAAATCGAAAGGAACAGGAAAATGGACTTCGCAAAACGCAATGGATTTACAAGTTCCAGTTCCAACTATCGATGCTGCAGTTGTTATGCGCGATATGTCTAAAACAAAACCAGAAAGAATTGAAGCTTCTAAAAAACTAGTTTGGAACGGCGAAGCATCTGAAGTAAACACAAACGAAGCAATCGAAGCTTTAAAATCGGCTTTATACCTTTCTATTGTTGTAACTTATGCACAGGGATTAGCGCAGCTTTATACAGCTTCTAAAGAATATAACTACGGATTAAATTTAGAAACTGTTGCCAAAATATGGCGTGGCGGCTGTATCATTCGTGCTAATATCTTGGAAGATTTTAGAAAAGCGTATGTCACAAAAGCAGATTTACCAAACTTACTTTTAGATTCAGGAATTGCTTCTAAATTAAATGATAACCAAGCCGGAATGAGAACTGTTATTCAGTTTGCTGTTCAAAAAGGATTGCCTGTGGCAGGACTTATGAATTCGTTAGCTTATTTTGATGCTTACAGATCTGCAAATCTTCCAACAAACCTGATTCAGGCACAGCGTGATTATTTCGGAGCTCATACGTACGAACGTATTGACAAAGAAGGTGTATTCCACACACAATGGTCTGAATAAGAAATTAAAGCAACACAACTACACACAATGACTAAAAATAAACTAAAAAATCCAACAATCATTGTTATTTTTGGAGGAACCGGAGACTTGGCAAAGAGAAAGCTCTTCCCTGCTTTTCAAAATCTGTACCTTGACGGACGTTTGTCTGAGAAGTTTCAGATTATTGCCCTTGGAAGAGCAGAAAAATCCAATGAAGATTTTCGCAGTTATGTCTTAGAAAACCTAAATGCTTTTTCAAGAAAAAAAGGAATTTCTGATCCAGAAACTGAAAAATTTCTTTCTCATATCACTTACCACAGTCTTGATATTGACAAAGAAGAATCGTATATCGGATTGAACGAGAAAATCAACAATTTTGACCTTGCTTTTGGTGAACGTGCCAATCGTTTGTTTTATTTGTCGATTACTCCTTCTTTTATCTCTACCATTTCTAGTAATATTAAGAAAATAGGCCTTGCAGCAAATTCAAAGCAGGATCGTATTATTATAGAAAAACCTTTTGGTTACGATAAAGCTTCTGCAATCGAATTGAATGAAATGCTTTCGCAGACTTTCAAAGAAGAACAGATTTATAGAATCGACCATTATTTAGGGAAAGAAACCGTACAGAATATCTTGGCTTTCCGTTTTGGAAATTCAATGTTCGAACCTTTATGGAGCCGTAATTTTATCGATTTTGTTCAGATTACCGTAGCAGAAGAAGTCGGTGTTGAAGAACGCGGCGGATTTTACGAAGGAGTTGGTGCTTTAAAAGATATGATTCAGAACCATTTGCTTCAAATTTTATGTATGACTGCAATGGAAGCGCCTGCATCACTAGCAGCAGATGATATTCGTAATCGTAAAGCAGATGTTTTAAAATCGATTCGTCGTATTAAACCAGAAGAAGTTGACCACTATATTGTTAGAGGTCAGTACGATGCTGGAACTATCAACGGAAAACCAGTTCCGGGATATCGTCAGGATAAAGGAATTGCACCAGATTCTAATACAGAAACTTACGTAGCAATGAAAATTTATCTGGACAACTGGAGATGGCAGGGAATTCCGTTTTACTTGCGTTCTGGAAAAAGAATGGAAGAAAAACAATCCTCTATTATTATCCAGTTTAAACCAGTGCCACATTCTGCATTTTCTTATGGAAAAGAAGGCATGACACCAAACCGACTGATTATCAACATTCAGCCGGCAATGGATATTAAATTGCAGTTTATGACCAAAAAACCAGGTTTATCTCTGGCTTTAAGACCTGCCGAAATGGTTTTTGATTATTTCGCCTGCTCTACAATGTCACCAGAAGCTTATGAAACGTTGCTAGCAGATGCTTTAGCAGGAGATCCTACCCTATTTATGCGTTGGGATCAGGTAGAAGAAGCTTGGGATGCTATTGATACAATCCAGCAAGTATGGAAAACAACTGCGCCAACCAATTTCCCAAATTACAAAGCAGGAAGCTGGGGACCAGAGGAAGCCGACGAACTACTGGCACGTCAAGGACACAAATGGATTCCGAACACACAAAACGTTAAAAAAGAAGAAGAAGTTTTAAATGATACAGATATTTAATAATACAGAAGAAATTAATATTGCAGCGACTGATCTTTTTGTAGAATCGGCACAAAAAGCAATTGCTGCAAAAGGTAAATTTGCAGCAGTTCTTACGGGAGGTTCTTCTCCTGCAGGAATCTATAAATTATTAGCTTCTGATACGTACAAAAACAAAATAGACTGGAGCAAAGTTTATATTTTTTGGGGCGACGAACGCTGGGTGCCTTTAAACGACGATCTTAGCAATGCTAAAATGTCTTACTCGACATTATTAAGCCACGTTCCTATTCCGCAGGAAAACATTTTTGAAATGTACAAAGACGGCGTTACGCCAGAAGAGTATGCTGCAACATACGAGCAGACTATCAAAAAGGTTTTAGGCGAAGAAGGAAAATTTGACCTTATTCTATTAGGTATGGGAGATGACGGACACACTGCCTCTCTTTTTCCAGGCGAAGCAGTTTTAGAAGAACAAACTAAATGGGTTGACGCTTATTATTTAGCCCCTCAAAAAATGCACCGTATTACGCTTACTGCTCCGTTAATCAACAAAGCAGAAAAAATTGTTGTAGTGGCTTTTGGAGAGAAAAAAACACACGCTTTAAAAGAAGTTACAACTGGAGAATACAATCCGACTTTATATCCAATGCAGTTGATTAAACCTGTTTCTGGTGAGTTATTGTTTTTGGTGGATAAAGTTGCTGCTGGAACAAACTAAGAAATTGTTTCTACAATATTTAGAAGGTTTATGCTGAAAAGTGTAAACCTTTTTTTGATTTTTTTAAACGCAGATTTTGCATATAAGCATCTTACTCATCACAGTGAATTCTGGTGCCTTCTTAACAACTCAAATAGTCCTCAAAGAGATCAAGAATAAACTAGAAAAAAAATAAGTTGGTGTAATAAAAAACCTCGCGTTTTGCGAGGTTTTACTTTTATATAATTTATACATTCCCTTTGTTGGCAGGGAAAAAATTTCCTTACTAATATTGAGTATTTCTGAGTGATGAGTTTTCAATCATCTTTTTTGATAAGTGGAAAAATGCTTTTAATTTTTACAATTTCAATTTTTTTAAAATAATTTTCTATAATCTTATCAATTTTGCGGGAATGCAAGCAAGTTATTATAAGTTTCTTATTATTTATTAATTGTAATTCAACATAGTAATAACTTTCAAAAGGAAAACTTCTCACAGCACTATCTTTTAATTTGTTTGGAGTCATGTAAATGGTAACTCTAATGACATCTTTAATATTGTATTTTATATTCTTATTTTTTTCAATTATCATAAGATCTTCCTGATTAATTTCATAAACTATGTGCGCACTTAATAAATAATAATTTAGGTGAATAAAAAGTACAGGTACAACAAAAATTACAATAAAAGGTAGTGCTATATAAATCACAAATTTAAGATTTAAAATTTCTATGTTAAAAATCCAAAATCCAAAATATAAACATGATATCAATATTAAATCAAATAGTGCTTGAATTTGATTCCAAAAAGTCATTTTTAGCTTCATTTTTTAATTTGTTATCTAGTGTTTAAAATTGCTGTATTTGCACATGCTGCATTTATGTTATTTATATTTATATTTATCAATTCCTTCTGATACATATGAACTATGATTTCCTAAATCTCCATTCGAATTCATATGCAGCTCTCTCTATGTATCTTTCAGCTCCTAACGGTAAACTTGGATCACCATTCAGATAGTCAAAATTCTCTTTTTAGCAGTCTAATCTATACGCCTTTTCTAATTACGTCTTGGATTGATTTGACATTTTATACGTTTTAAAGTGGTCAAATAATATAGTAATTCTAACTTAGTAAAATAATATCTTTTTTGCTAGTCTATAATATATATAAATCAATTATGTGTTCACTCGTTGTTACTTATTTTTTTTATTTTTTCATCTTTTCATTAATATAATTCCAATTTTAATGTACAATGATTAAACAAATTCCAATATTAATATTACAATTAAAAGTGCTACACCCAGAAAAATAAAACCCAGAGAGGTCCAATACAACTTCAAATTAATATAATCTTTAAAATATTCTGAATTATTATCTCTTTTAATTCCCACCTTTGGCTTGCCTTTACCTTTATATCTAGCGATATATATAGCAGCACCAATGACTATCATTGCTAGCAGTATTAAAATTATTTGCGTCATTAAACTCATTTATACTAATCTTCTTGAACCAACTCAATATCCATTGTCTTAATCAACCCATCTTCAAAAGTATAAACATGCTTAACTAGACCGTCAAAAATCAAATTACCTTGCAGGTCTTTTACATTTTGCTGTACTAAAACTTCTAAACTGTCATTTTCCCTTTCAGCAAAACCAACTGGATCTACTTTCGGATTAATTTCTGCCCATTGTCTTGTCCAATATTGTCTAATTTCGTCGTGTCCACTAATATAGCCGCCTTCCCAAGCCTTTGACCATTGTACATTTTCTTGCATTGTTGATAAGCATTTGTCTATATTTCTTTCGTTAAAAGCATTATACGCTTTTCTGATTACGTCTTGGAATTGATTTGACATTTTATACGTTTTAAAGTGGTCAACTAATATAGCAATTCTAACTTATTAAAATAAATACCAACAAAAATTTAAAACCCTAAAAATCAACTTCAATTATTATCAAATTTTTAAATCTAACGGTTTTTAGAAAAATTTTAAGAAACCTTACTTTTCAAATTGCTATATTTGGCGCACTTTCAACAACTATAAGCCTTGTTTTTGAGTAACAAATATAATCCTGCTGTGCTGTAAATGAAACCTATTAAGTTCATATATATCGTTTTACTTTCGCTACTTT
This sequence comes from Flavobacterium sp. SORGH_AS_0622, assembly GCF_030818825.1. Classification (NCBI taxonomy): domain Bacteria; kingdom Pseudomonadati; phylum Bacteroidota; class Flavobacteriia; order Flavobacteriales; family Flavobacteriaceae; genus Flavobacterium; species Flavobacterium sp. SORGH_AS_0622. The sequence continues at coordinate 2,011,170 of NZ_JAUTAX010000001.1, read as the reverse complement.
CTTTCTTTAGAGGCACCGAAACGTATCAGCAGCCTGTACATTTTAGCAGCTGTATCACTCATGACAGTGTTACCGCAGATGATACACTCTTTAATTCTTCGGATTATTCTTCTTATAAAAATTTAGAAGTTCATTATAAACTCAAAAAGAAAATAAAATCCAGAGCTACTACTTTAGAACAAAGTACAATCAAAGCTCCTTATTTTAGTAATCTAATAAACTTCAAGCTTTACAAAAAGAGCTTAATTTATGGTATAGCTTCAATATACCAAATTCAAAGGCATACTTATCTTCATTTGTATCAGTTATTCTAGGACTCCAAATTTGGTTGTTTTTATATTTTAGATGTTTCTAAAACGACTTTCATGTGCCTATATGGCGTATGAGTATCATTGTTATAAAAACATTTTTTCTAAGAACGGTGCTTCTATCCAAAAAGGAAGTAATCCGAAAACATCTCTAATTTCAATATTTACATAGATTTCAAACTCCCTTTTCTTGCATTGGGGAGCCTATATTTTTATTTAATTTTTAAAACCTAATCATGAATATTTATAAAAATCCATTCCTTTTGTTCACTTTATCATTGTTCGTTTTAGTCTCGTGTGGTGACAAAGCAAAAAAGAATTCCGAAAACATTAAAACACTTCCTGTATACAAAGTCACCTTAAAAGACACCATTGTTTCGAGCAAATTTGTTGCCGATGTACATGCTAAAAACAATGTAGAAATCCACGTTAGAATTCCTGGTTTACTCGACAAAGTTTATGTAAGCGAAGGACAAAAAGTTAAAAAAGGACAAATCTTATTTAAAATAAGCGATGTCGAACTTCAAATTCAGCTGCTGAAAGCCGAAGCTGTTTTCAAAAGCGCAAAAGCCGATTTAAGAATCGCAACGGTTGAATTAGAACAAGCACAAACTCTTTTCAATAAAAAAGTAATTGCAGACAAAGAATTAGAATTATCAAAAGCAAAACATGAAGCGGCTTCTGCGAAATTAGCCCACGCTGCCGCAGAAAGAAAAGCAATCAACCAGCAGATTAGTTTTACGACAATCCGTGCGCCGTTTGACGGAACTGTAGATAGAATTCCGTTTAAAGAAGGAAGTTTAGTAGAAAATGGTTCATTATTGACTACCGTTTCTCAGCTGGATGACGTTTACGCTTATTTTTCAATTCCTGAAAATACATATTTCCAAATGATGGAAGACAAAACTCTTAATACACAAGGAGATATAAAACTTGTCTTGCCAAACGGAATGGTTTACGATCAAAAAGGAGAACTAAGAACTGCCGACGGAGAAATCGACAGACAAACGGGTTCTATTCAATATAAAGCCAAATTTCACAATCCGCAGGGATTTATCAAACACGGAACTTCTGGTAAACTGATTATTTCAGAACCAAAAACCAATGCAATTTTAATTCCGCAGAAAGCTGTTTTTTCAATTCAGGACAAACAATACGTATTTCTGGTAAAAAAAGATGGAGTAGTTAAAATGACCAATGTTACAATTGGAAGTACTCTAGATGATGTTTATATCCTAAATGATGGTCTAAAAAATGACGACCTTATTGTACAGGAAGGTACGCAATCATTGAGAGACGGCGATAAAATCAACATCAAACAAATGTAGGTTATCGACTTGTAAAACAGTTATTTAATTATTTATCTAAAAAAAATATAATGATAGAGTTATTTATCAAAAGAAAAATATTGTCATTAATCATCTCGGTTATGATAGTTCTTTTGGGATTACTGGCTTTGTTCCAGCTTCCCATTACCCAATTCCCAGATATTGTACCGCCTTCTGTAACTGTAACAGCCAAATATACAGGAGCAAATGCAGAGGTTTCTGCCAACGCCGTCGCCCTTCCGCTCGAAAGAGCCATAAATGGTGTGCCGGGAATGACGTATATGTCGACCGTAACTTCTAATGACGGTTTAACCTTAATCCAGGTTTTCTTCGAAGTTGGAACCGATCCCGATTTAGCGGCTGTAAATGTGCAGAACCGTGTAACAACTATATTGGACGAACTTCCCGAAGAGGTAATTCGCGCGGGTGTTACGACCGAAAAAGAGGTGAACAGTATGCTGATGTACTTGAACATTACGAGTACAGACAAAACTCAGGATGAGCAGTTTATCTTCAACTTTACAGATATTAATATCCTGCAGGAATTAAAACGTATTGATGGTGTCGGACGTGCCGAAATTATGGGGCAAAAAGAATACTCTATGCGTGTCTGGCTGGATCCGCAAAAGATGCTTTCTTATAACATTTCTGCAAATGAAGTAATCAGCTCACTTCAAAAACAAAATATTTCTGCTGCACCCGGTAAAGTGGGTGAAGGATCTGGACAGCTTGATAATCAGTTACAATATGTAATTAAATATGGCGGGAAATTTTTTGAGCCAAAACAATATGAAGAAATCCCTTTAAGAGCCAACTCTGATGGAACGATATTAAGATTAAAAGATATTTCTGTAATAGAATTTGGTTCGATGAGTTACGGAATGGTTTCTAAAACCGATGGAAGACCTTCGGCATCTATCATGTTGAAACAACGTCCGGGTTCTAACGCTTCTGAAGTTATTGCGAGCGTAAAAGAAAAAATGACCGAATTAAAAGGAACTTCTTTTCCTCCGGGAATGGAATTTAATATTGCGTACGACGTTTCCCGTTTTCTTGATGCTTCTATTCATGAAGTTTTAAGAACTTTGATTGAAGCCTTTCTTTTAGTAGCCTTTGTAGTTTTTATTTTTCTGCAAGATTGGAGATCTACTTTAATTCCCGTATTGGCAGTACCTGTCGCGCTTATTGGTTCGTTTACCTTTATGTCGATGATGGGATTCTCGATCAATTTACTAACTCTTTTTGCTTTGGTACTTTCCATCGGAATTGTAGTCGATAACGCTATTGTCGTCGTCGAGGCCGTTCACGTCAAAATTTCCGAAGAACATATGGCACCGCTTGAAGCCACCATAAGAGCCATGAAAGAAATTACAGGTGCTGTAATTGCAATTACAATTGTTATGGCCGCTGTATTTATTCCAGTTGCATTTTTGAGCGGTCCGGTTGGGGTTTTCTACAGGCAGTTCTCTTTGACAATGGCAATTAGTATTGTCATTTCTGGAATTAACGCCCTTACCCTTACTCCTGCCCTTTGTGCCATTATGCTAAAAGCGCATGATCCGAATAAAGAAAAGAAATCATTATTAGATCGTTTTTTCCATAGATTCAATAATTGGTTTGATAATGTAACTTCAAAATATATTAAAGTATTAGTAAAGTTTGCTGACAGAACTTCGGTTACTGTTGGTTTATTGGTTCTTTTCTGTCTTTTTACTTGGGGAACAAGCAAATTTTTACCGTCAGGATTTATTCCGTCTGAAGATCAGGGAATGGTGTACGTAAGTGTTACCACACCGCAGGGTGCAACTGTAGAACGTACTGAAAAAGTATTGGATGAAGTAACTAAAGCGGCCAAAGGAATTCAAGGCGTCGATAACGTAACTACGCTTGCAGGATACAGCATCGTGACTGAAATTGCCGGAGCTTCTTACGGAATGGGAATGATCAACCTAAAAGACTGGAGCGATCGTGATATTTCTGTAAATGATTTTATAGCGCTTCTCAGCGAAAAAACAAAAGGCATTTCTGATGCACAGATTGAAATATTTGCACCGCCAACCGTTCCTGGTTTTGGTAATACCAGTGGTTTCGAACTTCGATTACTGGATAAATCCGGCGGAAGCATTACGAATACGGATGAAGTGACGAAAAACTTTATTAAAGAATTAAATGCTTCGCCAGAAATACAAAACTCTTTTACCAGTTTTGACGCCACTTTTCCGCAGTATTTAATTCATATTGATTACGATCAGGCTGCGAAAAAGGGAATTTCAGTAGACAATGCGATGGCAACCTTGCAGACGATGTTAGGTTCTTTTTATGCGACCAATTTTATCCGTTTTTCTCAAATGTATAAAGTAATGGTACAGGCAAGTCCACAGTTTAGAAAAAATCCTGAAAGTATTTTGGATATGTACCTAAAAAATGATGCCGGCGAAATGGTGCCGTTCTCCACTTTTATCAAATTAGAAAGAGTTTACGGTCCAGAAGTACTTACACGATATAATATGTACATGTCGGCTATGATTAACGGAGAACCTGCAGAAGGCTTCAGTTCTGGAGAAGCAATAGCTGCCGTAGAAAAAATCGCTGCAGAAAAACTACCAAGCCGTTTTGAACTGGAATGGTCTGGTATGACGCGTGAAGAAATTTTATCAGGAAACCAAACCATTTACATTTTTGCGCTTTGTATATTATTTGTATACTTATTATTGGCCGCACAATACGAAAGTTTACTGCTTCCGTTCCCTGTATTATTAAGTCTTCCCGTAGGAGTTTTTGGTTCTTATCTTGCCCTTTTGATGGTTGGATTAGACAATAACATTTACGCGCAGGTAGCACTCGTCATGCTGATTGGCCTTCTCGCCAAAAATGCGATTCTAATTGTAGAATTTGCAATGGCACAAAACAAAATAGGAAGAGATATTACAGAAGCCGCGATTGAAGGTGCCAGACTTCGTTTCAGACCAATTTTGATGACTTCTTTTGCTTTTATTTCAGGATTGATTCCGCTGTGTATTGCTTCTGGTGCGGGGGCTGTGGGTAACCGTTCCATCGGAACTGCGGCTGCAGGCGGTATGTTAATTGGAACTGTGTTTGGTCTTGTGATTATTCCGGGACTTTACATTTTGTTTGCCAAACTTGAAAAAGCAATGAATAAATCTAAAGTATAATTTTTTTAAGACACATAGACTCATAAAATTTAGAAATCGTAAAAAGGCTTTTCACTTTTTTAAAAGTCACATAGCTATTTGTTAGAAACCAGTTTCTTTCAGTTCCCTTTTCTAAAAAAAATCTATGTTTCTATGTGTTGAATCAATTACGCTGCAGCTTAAACAAATAAATTAAACAATGAAAGAGATATTAAATCAATATAAAAATGCTAATACGCAGTTTTTAAGGACAACCAGAATTGCAGTTATAATAACTGGAGTTTTACTTCTAACGGCATGTTCTGCGCCAAAAGTGAGCGATAAATTGACTGCTGCAAAACTTCCTGAGAATTTTGACGCGAAGAGAAAAGACAGTATAAATAATGCTACGCCATTTATTCCATTAAAAACAGAAACCTTTTTTAAAGATCCAAAATTAGAGCAGTTACTAAAGAAAGCTATCGCTCAAAATCCAGATTATTTAATTATGCAGGAAAGGATTTTAATTGCCAATTCGCATTTAAAAGTGGCAAAATTAGCACTTCTCCCTTCTTTAGACTTAGTTGCAGATGCTTCTGGAACGCGTTATGGAAAATATACAATGGATGGAGTTGGTAATTTTGATACCAATTTTTCACAAAATATCAGCGACAAGCAAAAAATTAATGAAGACCTTACTCCTAACCTTTTTCTAGGCGGAAAAGTTTCGTGGGAAGCTGATATTTGGGGAAAACTGAGCAACCGTAAGAAAGCAGCACAGCAAAGATATTTTGCTTCTCAGGCAGGAATGCGACTATTGCAGACCCGCCTTCTAAGCGATGCAGCCGATTTGTATTTCAAGCTTATTGCTCTAGACAAACAAGCAGCGATTTACGATAAAAACCTCACAACCCAAGAAAGAGCACTTGATATAGTTTCGGCTCAAAGATCGGTTGGAAAAGCTACGGAATTAGCTGTACAGCAGTTTAATGCGCAAAATAATAACATCCATGCCCAAGCTTCGGAATTGAAATTAAGCATCGACCAAACCGAAAAAGCTTTGTTGACGCTTTTGGGTGAATACGGCGGAAAAATCGATCGAAGCAGTGACTTTTTATCCGGACATTTAGAAGTTTTAAACCAAAAAATAAGTGTAGATTCTATTATTCATAAAAGACCAGACGTTGCCGAAGCTTACTTCGAATTATTAGCCAGCAACGCCGATGCAAAATCCGCACGTGCTGCCTTTTTCCCAACCTTAAATTTAGGCGGCTATGCAGGTTTCAATTCATTTTCTTTTAATACATTTTTTGATGCTGGATCTTTTGCCTGGCAGATATTAGGCGGTTTAACAGCTCCTGTTTTCAATAAAGGACAAATTAAACAGGAATTTTACGTTTCTAACCGAAGACAGGAAATTTCGTTTCTTCAATATCAAAATACAATCACAACTGCTTTCAACGAATTGAGCGCTTTATTGCATAGAAATGAAGCTTTTGAAGATGTTTTGAAATACAAATTAAAAGAAATCGATCATCTTGAAATTGCTGTAAACGTTTCTAACGATTTGTATTTAAGCGGTTATGCCAATTATCTCGAGATCATAAATGCGCAGAAAAACAAACTGCAGGCAGAACTTGATTTTGTTGATATTCAATTGCGAAATGCCAATTCTCAAGTACTATTGTACAAAGCTTTAGGCGGAGGAATTAATTAGTTTATATATTGGTCAAAAACTGCTCTTTTTTTAGCTCATCAAGAATGCAGTTTTATATCCCATTTGTTCGGCAGATGGGATTTTTTTTTTGAAGGAAATTTTCTGTTCGTTGTTACAACTATTATCTTTATTCTAAATTACTAAAAAAGCAACAATGGATATTGCCCATATTCTTGATCATATATATAAACTTCCCGAGCATTCTAAACTGGCTTTAGAAAATAATGTCCGAGAAATGGCTTTTCCTAAAGGTCATATTTTACTGCGAGCCAATAAAATAGAATCAAATATTTATTTTATAAAAAAAGGATTGGTGAGAGCTTTTATTGAAAGGGATAATGAAGTTACTTTTTGGTTTGGAAAAGAAGGCGAAACCGTGATTTCAATGAAAAGTTATGTCGAAGAACAACCTGGATATGAAACGATTGAACTTCTGGAAGACTGCGAATTATACGAATTAAAAACAGAAAACCTTAGAAAACTATTTAACGAAGATGTTCATATTGCGAACTGGGGACGAAAATTTGCTGAAAAAGAATTAATCAAAACCGAAGAACGTTTGATTTCCAGACAATTCAAAAATGCATCAGAACGTTATCTCGAACTCATGAAAGATCATCCGGAACTGCTTCAAAGAGTACAATTGGGACATATCGCTTCTTATCTCGGCATTACCCAAGTCAGTTTAAGCCGAATAAGAGCGGAATTAAAATAAATTTATTTTTTATCATTTGTTAAATTTTTTCTGAATTTCATAAAGGAACTTTGCACCACAAAATTTTAACGATATGAACTGGATTATTTTAATCATTGCAGGCTTATTTGAAGTAGCTTTTGCAGCCTGTCTGGGAAAGGCAAAAGAAACTACAGGAACAGAAATGTACTACTGGTATATTGGATTTTTTATTTCCTTAACCTTGAGCATGCTTTTGCTGATGAAAGCAACTGAAACACTTCCGCTGGGAACTGCGTATGCGGTATGGACAGGAATTGGCGCAGTTGGAACTGTCCTAGTTGGTATTTTTGTTTTTAAAGAACCTGCTGCTTTCTGGAGATTATTCTTTTTGGCAACTTTAGTAGGTTCAATTGTTGGTTTAAAAGCGGTTTCTCATTAAATATATTTTTGAAACACATCACAAAGCTGGAAACTATTCCAGCTTTTTTATTTAATATTTAATGCATTTTCAGCATCACATGATAATAAAATAGCATTTTATATCATTAGTCTTCCTTTTATCTTTGTCAAAAAAAGCATTACAAAACACATGAAGTTTAGCCATACCATTAAATCATTTGAGGAACTCACCAATCATGAACTGTATCAAATGTTACGTTTACGGAGTGAAGTTTTTGTTGTCGAACAAAACTGTCCTTATTTAGATCTGGATAATAAAGACCAAAAGAGTTTTCATCTTTTATATTATGTAAATGACCAATTAGCGGGCTGTACTCGTTTACTTCCTGCGGGTTTATCATATGATGAAATAGCAATTGGAAGAGTTGTGATTGACAAAACACATCGTGGATTGGGTTTAGGAGTAAAAATTATGGAAGCTTCGATTGCAGGCTGTCAGGAAAAATTTGGCGAAGGCCCAATTCGAATCAGCGCTCAATATCATTTGTCGAAATTTTACCAATCAGTTGGATTTGTTGAGCAAGGTGAAGTTTATGATGAAGACGGAATTCCGCATATCGAGATGCTCCGAACTTAATAAATTACGGCAGAATCAGTTTTAAAACATTGGCTAGTACAGGATTATGATCTTCAGTTCTCCAATTGATATACAAATCAGTCTCTAAAGGAAGTTTTATAAATCGAATACCCGAGATTTCATGGAAAAGATAAGAATCTGGAAGAATTGCAATTCCGAGTCCTTTTCGAACCAAGGCAATAATTGCAGAACCAAATTCGGAATGAAGATACACATCAGGCGCATTTTCAAAAGAATTGAATAATCGTTGTATTAAATCGCTGTAACTGCTGCCTTCATCGTTAGTTGGCAATATGAACTTTTGAGAAGCAAGTGTTTCTTTGGTAAGATCTTCGACAGTTTGATACGGATGGTTTTCAGGAACTACAATCGCCAAATTATCGGTATGGATTTTTTCTGATCGAATATCACGCGAATTATTAATATCTCTGGTAATAGCCAAATCGATTTTATAATTTTGGAGATATTCCTGCTGATTTTCATACAGAACTTGGACCAATTTGATTTTTAGTTTTGGAAAACCATTCGAAATACGGGACAAAATATCAGGCATAAGCGAAGCCGAAATAGAATCGGGATGCGAAATAGTAATAGTACCGCTCTCGCCTAACTGAATCTGGCGTGCTGACTGATGAATAAATTCGAGTTTACTCATTTCGACTTCCCATTTTTCTTTTAAAAACTGGCCGGCTGCTGTGAGCTTAACATTGCGTTTGTTACGTTCAAACAACTGAACGCCAAGCTGATTTTCGAGAGACTGAATCTGACGGCTCAACGCAGATTGGGTAATATTCATTTTGCCGGCGGTATTCCAAAAATGAAGTTCGCGTGATAAAGCTAGAAAATATTTAATTTGCTGTAAGTCCATTGATGCAATTTACGCATTTATTAAAAACAAAAAATAGGTTTTAATGCATTAAAGAATAAAAAATAATGAGCACACTAGAAATAAAAAAAGCAGCTGTTAAAGATTTAGAAGCTCTTCAATTAATTGGAAGACAAACTTTTTCAGAAACTTTCGCAGAGGTAAACAGCGAAGAAAATATGATTAAATATTTGGAAGAAAGTTTCGCCGATGAAAAATTAACTGCTGAACTCAATCATCCAGATTCCCACTTTTACTTAGCCGAACTTGATAACAAAATTATTGGCTACTTAAAATTAAATACTGGCGATGCACAAACCGAAAAACAAGATCGTAATGCTCTTGAAATAGAACGCATTTACGTCGCGAAAGAATTTCATGGCAAAAAAATTGCGCAGGCACTTTATGCACAGGCTTTACAAACTGCTGCAGAACTAAAAGCTGGGTATATTTGGCTTGGCGTTTGGGAAAATAATCTTAGAGCGGTTAGCTTTTATACTAAAAATGGTTTTATTCAGTTTGATACTCATATTTTCAGATTAGGCGACGACGAACAAACTGATTTATTAATGAAGAAAGTTTTATAAATCAATTAAAAAGGCAATTTTTACGAATTATAACTTAATGGAAAGAAAACAACTTTTACTGATTTTACTAATTATTGGCACTGCCTTTTGGGGTATCTCCTATTCTGTCACTAAAATGGCAATTGGAGATTATTCTCCTAACACTTTTTTGTTTTATCGTTTCCTTTTGGCCGTTATAGTTTTAACTATTATTTTTTGGAAATACGTTAGAAAAACAAATTTAGAAGCTGTTAAAACAGGTGCAATTTTAGCTTTTCCAATGTTTTTAGGAATTCAGCTTCAAACAGTTGGACTTAAATACAGCGATGCTTCGCAATGTTCTTTTATTGCGGGATTAACCGTTATCATTATTCCGTTAATGAAACTGGCGGTCTATAAAACCAATGCATCCTTAAAAATATGGATCGCCGCTTTAACTGCTTTAGCTGGTTTATTTATTATAGCCATACAAGATAAATTCACAATAAATATTGGCGATCTATTTACTATTGCGGGTGCTTTTGCTTTTGCCGTTTACTTGATTACTGTCGAAAAACATTCGGTTTTAAAGAATCTGCTGTATTCGATTGTTCCCATGTTTGCATTTTGTGCACTGTTTACTTTTTGTCTGGCTATTACAGATTCTCAAGCGGTTTGGTTTCCAAAAAATGATACATTTTGGCTTGGTGTTGTTTATTGCGCACTTTTTTCTACTGCATATATGTATACGGTTTCGAATATTTCACAGCGTTATTTATCTGCCGAACGTGTTGCGGTAATCTATTTATTTGAGCCTGTTTTTGGTGCAATTGGCGCTTTTTTTATTTTGGGAGAAAATCTTTCTTGGCGTCTGCTATTGGGAGGAACTCTCATTTTTGTCGCAACTATAATTTCTGAAGTAAATTTTAAAAGCTCCAAGCTTAAAATTTTGGCTAAGAAAGATTAGAAAAATCTACACATAAAAATGGTTCTCGAAGATTTAGCAGATTAGGAAGATTTATTCTCATTTGATCTGCGTGATCTGTGAGATTTACGAGAAAAACAGTCAAAAAAAACTCTTATTTTAATTTCTAAATAAGAGTTTTTTTTGTCCATTATATAGGTAAAAGTGTATCTTCTGGGTCACATGGAAAATAAATAACTATATCAGTTCCTTCGCCAGGTTTTCCTTCTGCATGAATATCACCTCCAACGGCCTGCATGATTTTTTTACATAATGCCAGACCAACACCTGAGCCAGTATAATGTTCCTGAGTATGAAGTCTTGTAAAAACCTTAAAAATAGATTCGGCATATTTTTGCTCAAAACCAATTCCGTTATCAGAAAATCGGACCCAATGACAATACACTTTATACTTGTCATGTATGATTACAGGTTCTTGAGAAGCTGTTATTTTAATTTTTGGCTGTCTTTCAACTGAAGCGTATTTTAATGAATTCTGAAGAATATTAATAAATAATTGTCTCATTAAAAACCCAATAGCATGAATTTTTGGAAGATTTTCAGACTCAATTACTGCATTACTTTCTGAAAGTGCTTCAGACATTTCTTTAATTGTAGATTCTAAAATTTCATTTAAATCTACTTCATGAAGAGTATCCCTGGTGTTTTTTATTCGGGTATATTTTAAAATATCTTCCAATAAACCGCTCATTCTATTGGCAGATTTCGAAACACGTTGTAGGGAATTTGAAATTGAATCGGTTGAAATAACATCCAATTCAGATAACATTTTTGAGGTGATAAGCTGAATTTTACGCAATGGTTCCTGCAAATCATGCGTACTGATCCAGTTAATATTTTCGAGTTCTGAATTTGTTTCTTTTAATATTTCGCTTTGACTGCGATATTTTTCCTCTTCTTCACTCAACATAATCAAAATAAGCTGATTGTGCAAGGCGTGTGCATATTGAATAGCTGCATTAATTTCATACTGCTTCCACACACTGCTTTTATTTTTGACAATCTGTTTCCAGATATTGAATGAATTTCTAGGATGAAGTCCGTTGCTGTCTTTAACAATGCTTTTTTCAGGATCACCACCCCAATTAATTTCAGAAATAGTTTCGGGTCTGTACCAAATTATGTGATCATTATTTCCAAGAGAATGATAGATAATTCCAGCAAAATTTGAATTTTGAGCTAGTTCCGGGAAATCATCGCTGATTTTGTGAGTGGTAAATATTTCGTTGGAAAACTTAGCATTTATACCTTCAATCAGCTCCGTAATTTGTTCATCAGAAGGAACTATTCCACTTTTATAGATTTTTCCTCTAGATATAATAGAAACACCAGCTGCATTACAAAGTTCTAGTAATTGCGGTGCCTCACTAATTATTTCTAATGATTCTTGTTTAATCGGAAGATCAATACTTGTTAATTGCTCCAATGCTAAAATTGATTTGTGAGCATTTATATTCTCATCATTAGATTGGCGTATATCGATTTGTGAGGTAATAAATTGTCCTTGAAGTTTTGCAGCAAGTCTAATTTCGGGTGAAATATTTTTTTCTGAATAATGATGGCAGGCAATTAATCCCCACAATCTGTCATGATGGATAAGCGAAATTGTTAATGTTGCACCAACGCCCATATTTTTTAAATATTCTACGTGAATTGGCGATGTACTTCTCAATATCGAAAGACTTAAATCAAGATTTTTATTTTCTTTATCGTCCACCGTGTAAATTGGAACTGGCTCATAATTAATATCAACAATTAATCTCAGCTGATTTTTAATATACAATTCCCTTGCCTGAGCTGGAATATCGGTATGTGGATAATGGAGTCCTAAAAAAGGTTCAAGATCTTCCCTGCAGCTTTCGGCAAAGACTTCCCCATTATATTCTTCATCAAAACGATAAATCATTACACGATCGTAGCCTGTAATTTCACGTGTTCCCTGAGCCACTAATGCACACAAATCTTTAAGCGACTTGGTGTTGTTCATCTGCGTTACAAACTGAATCGTTTGTGTGTAGACGTCCGCCAATTTTTCTTTATCTGGAAACTGTGGTTCAGCTTCTAAAACATAAATATCATAACTTTTGTGGATACTAATTTGAAATAATTTTCCTAAAAGGCTTATTTCGAGCGGAAAAACATCTTGAATTTTATCTTCATTGATATACTCTAACAGCTGTTTTTCTGCTTCGGTACCAAAAACACTTTTAAAGTCTTTTCCTAATACCTCAGTATGAAGTAAATTTAAATATGCAGCAATATTCTCTGTACAAAAATCTATTTTCCAATTGGAAGTAACGCCAATTAAAAAACCGTGAGGCTGAATTTTACCTGGTATATGTATCGGTTCATGCTCACAATTGGTCAACGTAACAATATCCCGATTAACTATATCTTTAATCTTCATTCTTTTATCTGCTCTCAAAGTGATTATAAATACTATCAAAAGCAAATACAGCTCCTTCTATTATAGCATCTCCACAATTATTCTGTTGTTCGTATTCTGATAGAAAGTTGAGGAAAGATTTCCAAAAACTTCCTGTTTTATCTCCGTAACCATTAAAATAAGAAACACCCTTATCTCCAGAAAGTTGCGGTACTCGTGAAACATTTTTTAAAATAAATCTACCGCCAAGCGTAGAACCTTCAACCACATAAAAAATTCCAAGAGCAAAAGGAACTGAAATGTTTTCAGTTTTAAAAACTTTCTCAGAGTTACTCAAATCATAGTTTAGAAAAGCAAGATCAGCCTCAATAAGTTGTTTTTTTCTTCTTTGTTCCGAATCACCTAAAAGTCCAGAAAATAATGGGTAAACCGTTTGTTCAGTATCAGCATGAACATCATGCATTAAATTTAGATATTTAGCGTATTCCTCAATTTTCATATCTGGTGACATAATTGACATGGAAACAGGAAGTTCTTCTAATTTTTTATGTGAGTCAGCAGTCTTTGTTTTCAAATCATTAAGAAAACTTGAGGCTACTGCAGTTGAATTTGTATTCATTATTTTACTATTACTTATTGGGAGGAATCTATGGCGAGTCTCTCTACAAATTTAGAAAAAAAACATTAGTAATAATTTTAAAAATACAGGTTTGTAAGATCAATGTATTATTTTTTATTATTCTGCGATCAAACAAATTTCAAAAACAGTTTTTTCCTTTTCATTTTTCTAGAGAATATAAACTCCATGGGCTTCTATAATGTTTTTAGATAAAGTTAAACCTATCCCCGCACCTTCTTTTGTAGTGGTAAAACAATCGCATCAACCATTAACAATCAACAATCAACAATCAACCATTATTTCTTAGTAAATCCTTTTCTCGTCATTTCTCCCCAGCCTTTCGTTCCCATAATTTTTTCTTTGTACCCCACTAAAGCTGCATAAACAGTAAGTGGATGAAAATACAACGGTTCAATAAAAGCGGCCATAAGAAGCTTAAAGAAATCAATTTGTTTGGGATATTTATGATACGTTCGTTCTTCGCTATACAAAGCAATAACTGAAAAGAAAACAGCAAATGAATACACAAATAACAAAAGCAAAAAGAAAAAATGCCAGTTTAGAAGACCAAATATTATAAAGAAAAGAGTTATTATAAGACCAATAAACTCAATTGCAGGAGCTAAAAACTCAAACAAAGTCCAATATGGTACGCTTAACATTCCTAATAATTTGTATTTAGGATTCAAAAACATTCTTTTGTGAATACTAAGGGTTTCGATTGTTCCTCTCATCCAGCGGCTGCGCTGTTTTTTGAAAATCTTAAAATCTTCTGGAGCTTCTGTCCAACAAAGCGGATCTGGGATATAACTCACCGCATACGGAAGTTTGTTCTCCAGCATATAACGGCGCATTCTTACAATGAGTTCCATATCTTCCCCAACCGTTTTTGTGCTATAACCTCCACACATTATAGCTACTTCTTTATCAAATGCACCAAATGCTCCGCTTATAAGCAGTAAACCGTCCAATCTTCCCCATGCCATTCTACCTAACAAAAAAGCTCTTAGATATTCTAAAACCTGAATTCTTGGCAACATACGATCTGGAATATTAACCTCAACCAATCGTCCGTTTTTAATTATGCACTGATTGGCAATTCGAACAACTCCGCCTGTGGCGATAATACGTTTTCCGTGTGATTCTAAAAATGGTTTTGCCAGTTTTAAAAGCGAATCTTTATCGAGAATACAATCAACATCTATACAAACTACATAAGGGTTTTCGGCAATATTAAGTCCAACGTTTAGAGCATCGGCTTTACCTCCATTCTCTTTGTCGACAACTATTAATTTTTTATAAGCCGCGTTTCTTGAAGTGTAAATTCCTTTGATTTTTTTAGTTTCAATTTGCGGATGAATATCTAATTCAGTCAAAACAAGATCATAGGTTTTGATCAGGATTTCCATTGAATTGTCCTTACTGCCGTCATTCACTAAAATTACTTGATAATGATTATAATTAAGAGAAAGGAGTGATTTTACATTTTCTTCAATAGTTAAACCTTCATTGTATGCAGGAGCAATCAGCGAAAGTTTTGGTGCAAATTCACTGGTAAGAAGCACTTCATAATCAACAAAACTATTTTTCTTAAGGTAACTTCGCAGTTCTTTTGTAGAAAGATAAGCGAGTAGTAAATAAGAAGACATAATTAATATGGCATAACCCAGTATAAGAAGTATGTATACATCCAAAAACCATATTATTTCAGTAGTAAAAAAAGTCATTTTCTTATAAAGTTAAACGGTTAATGTCTGCAGAATACTTTGCGCTTCGTATTTTATTACTGTGTTTGGAGCTTTTGCAGCCAATTGTGCTACGAACGGAATTTTCTGTGTCAGTTTTAATTCTTTTATCAGTTTTAACCCCAGCGTAATAACAGTTGTATTCTGAGATTCTAATAAAAGCTCAATTCCCTTTGTATCTCCTATATCGTGTTTTTTAAACGCTGCGATAATGTTCAGCTGAGTCCAATCATCAATAGGATCTGAATGTTCGACCAGATATACAACGCTTTTTGTGCCCGCAAGTCTAATACAGGCGTTTATGGCAGTAATTTTTAAAGTTTTATTTCGAGCTTTTGAATAACTTATGATTTCATCAAAAGCTTCTGTAATATTAAACTCTGCCAGTTCTGTGATTCCTTTGCATTTTACTTCCCATTTTAGACTTTTAAGTTTTCTAAAAGAGCCTTTTATCAAATTAGAATCTTTATAAAATTGTTCAAGCTTTTGTGCATAAATGCCTTCGTAATTCTTATGCAGATTTATAATTGATTCTGTCAATACTTCCTTGAAAAATGAAGTATCAAAAAGCACTAAAAAGTTTTTATTTTCTTTGATGCTTGAAAATGAAACATCGTTAAAGATTACTGATGTCATCAATTGATCAATCTCTGCACTATATTCATTTCTAAGTCTTTCTCTTTTAATTTTCTTATTTCGGCTTGCTACAATTAACAAGTACAAAATAAATGAAACGCAAACAAATGCGTAAATAGAAAAAGTAAGGAAAGGTATTTCCCAGCTGCCGTTTTTATATATTTCCCAGATATCTTTCATATTAAAAACGTTTAGTTACAATTAACTGAACATTAAATCTGTTTCTGTATTCTCCTGGAATATATTCTTCGCGCTCATACAGGAAAATAGGACGCACAAAGAAAGATTCGCCCAAAACGATGCTGATATTGTATTCCTGCTCTATAAGCTTTTAAAGGCTGGGTAAAACTATTATAGAGATATAAATACGGAACATTTCCGTATTGCAATTCAAATCTTATCAAACGTTCTTTTTCTTCATTTACTTTCTGCAAGCTCAAAACATGAGAAAACAACTCGTTTGAAGTATCATAATACGGTCTGTATGCCACAGTATAAGTTCCAGCTGTATACGCAATTTGTCCCGTTAGTAAAGTGATATCATCTGTATCAAAATGCATAAATCTGGCTCCCAGAGAATAATCAAACTTTTTATGCGGAGCAAAATAATATTCTAAACCTGCTTTTGCGACAGGAAATATTGTTTCGCCTGTAGAAATTCCACCATTTGCATATAAATAACTTTTGTTGGAGAAAGTCTGATAATAATCGGCTTCGAACAACATTTGTGTATCGTCATTAATATGCCCCACATTGGCACGGCCGACAATGGCAGATTTGCTGAATTTATGTGAATATTCTACATAACCATAATGAAATGGCGACTGTCCTGGTTCTGAAGTTGAAATATTCAAGTAAGAAGCAGAAACGGTATTTTTTGCTTTGCGTCCTATGAGTGTACGTATTCCACTGAATGCCTGAGTGCTGTTATCGATAAAAGATGCTTTTTCTATTAAATCTAATGCTTCTTGGTCACGATTGAGTTTCTCTAAACAAGTGGCTTTTATCTTTAAAACATCAATGGATTTTGGATCAATTACAAGATATTTATCGCAGTAAGTAATACACTTTTCATAATCTTCAGACCAAAAATAAATATTAATAATAGCCTGCAGTGCTTCTGGATTTGGATTAACTCTGTCTGCCATTGGAGACAAAATTTTTACTGCTGTTTTATAATCTTTTTTCCAGCTGTAAATACGTCCGGTGTAGACTTGAATATCTTCATTTTCTGGAAACTTAGCTCGTAATTGTTCAATTAGCGACAATGCTTTATCGTAGTTTTCTTTTTCTACTTCTCGTTTTACATTTGCCAAAGTCTCGTCTACATTGACTTCCTGCCCAATTGCAATGGACGAAAAAAAGAGTATAAAAATGGAGTAATAGATAAACTTCATTAGAAACGTTTGTTTAGTAATTTATTAATCCTTACCAAAAGTACAGCCGGACTGACTGGTTTGGCAATAAATTCATTGGCGCCTATATCGAAAGAATCTAATTCGGTTTGTTCTACACCCGAAGAAGTAAGTATAATTATGGGAACATCGGAGTTAATGCTTTCTCTAACATATTGCGTGATTTCCATTCCGCTTTTTCCGGGCATGTTTATATCTGTCAGAATTAGATCGTAATGATTGGATTCTATTGCCTCCAATGCATCTTTTCCATCTGAAAATTGGTCAACACTAAATCCTTTAGATTCTAAGAAAAAAGATAATGATTTGCGTAGGATGTCATTATCTTCTGCTAAAATAATTCTCATTTTTTTTATATTTATCTTTGGGGCAAACTTTTATATTATGACATCATAATTGTAAAGCTAGAATATATTTCTCTTTTATCATAGCGCTTTCAGAATTTTAACGACTTCTGCAATTCCACAATGTAAAATATTCACTTTATCAAGAGTTTCGCTGGTAAATTCATTCGCTTTTGCTTCTTCTTCAATTATACTAACACAATTACTAAGATCTTCAAGCATAAAAATATCTAAACTCGATTTCATATTATGAGCTAGCTTTTTTACGGTATCGTGATCGGTATTATGAAATGCTTCTTCTAATTGTGCTGTTTGAGCTGGTATCTTTTCTATAAAAAGATTGATCATTTCTTTTCTAAAATCGGGATCTCCGCAAGACATTTCATCCAGAAAAGAAAGATTTAAAACTCTTTTATGCGAAATGTCATTATCTGGGTTCATTACCGTTTTTATTGCTTTTAAAAGAACTGACTGTTTAAATGGTTTTGGCACATAAGCATTCATACCTACTTTGTAACAGCGCTCCTGCTCTCCCACTAAAGAATGCGCCGTCATGGCTATAATCGGAATTGACGAATTCATTTCGTTACGAATATATTCTGTTGTCTGATAACCATCTTTAAGAGGCATTTGAAGATCCATCAAAACCAAATCATATTCATTTTGAGACAAAAGTTCTATTCCTTCTTCTCCATTATGCGCAATATCCAAATCAAATCCGAAATTATTAATTACGCTTTTTGCCAGCTTTTGGTTTAAAACATTGTCTTCGCAAAGAAGTATTTTAAGATGACCAAGGTCATTTTTAGACATTAATTTTACTGGAGCTTCTATAACTTGTGCCTTTTTATAGCTAAGAATAAAGATAAATTCAGAACCACGGTTCAGTTCACTTTTTACCTTAATTTCTCCATTTTGCAATTCTATTAACTGCTTTACGATGTTAAGACCAAGTCCTGTACCACCGTAAGTTCTCGTGGTACTTTCTTCTCCTTGAGTAAATCGTTCGAAAATAGTTGTCAGCTTGTTTTTCTGGATACCAATTCCGGTATCTTTTACTGAAAACTTTAATGTATAATTATCTTCTGTTTCTTCAATTTTTTTGACAGAAACGGTTACTTCACCTTCATTGGTAAATTTAAGGGAATTGCCTATCAGATTAACCAATATTTGGTTGAGTCTACCTTGGTCGCCAACCACAACATCTGGCATTTCTGCATCTAAAAATAGATTGAACTCTACTTCTTTCTGCCTCTTTACTTTTAATAAATCATAAACGTGTTTAAGGGTCTTTTTTAAATTAAATGGCTCCGAATCAATTGCCAGGTTCCCCGATTCAATTTTAGAAAGATCTAAAATATCATTTACAATCAACAGCAGATTTTCTCCTGCTATCTGCACGCTTTCAATATATTCACGCTGAACATCATCTAAATCAGTCTGAGCAAGAAGATCAGTAAAACCAATTACGGCATTTAAAGGTGTTCTGATTTCGTGGCTCATATTGGCCACGAAACTATCTCTAGCTAATACTGCTTTTTCAGCAATTTTTTTCTGGGCGTCTAACTGGGCATTCTTTGTGCCTAATTCTAATTGAGCAATTACGTGTTTAGCAATAATTGAAAGTGCATTTCGCTGATTATCGTTAAGTTCTTTAGTAACATGGTCTATAGCACACAAAGTTCCTATATTGTAGCCATCAGGCGTTGTAAGGGGAACTCCTGCGTAGAATCTAACATTAAATCCGCCGGTAACATTAGGATCGTTTTTAAATCTATCATTTAAATGGGTATCATTTATTTCTACCATTTTCGATTCCATAATCGTATAGCGGCAAAAAGAGATTTCTCGAGGCACTTCAGATGCTCCAATTCCAATTTCAGACTTAAACCATTGTCTGTTTTCATCTATAAACGAAATATGAGCAATGGGAACACCGCAGATGTAAGAAACAAGCTTTGTTGCATCGTCAAAAGCGTGATCGGGAAGTGTATCTAATATATTATAGCGTTTTAAAGCTGCTAAACGTTGTAATTCGTTTTCTGGTATGGGGAAATCGTTATTCATTTTATTAATAGGTAAAGCGTACAAAGATAAGCTAATTTAAAATATGACATTTACCTAGCTATTAGTTTCTTATAAAACTTAACTCCTTATTTGCTCAATAATTTCTACCAAATGTTCTTCATCTGTGCCACAGCAGCCTCCAAAAACGTTTAAGTGACCAAAGGAATCTTTCAATTTTTTATATTCTTTTCCTAGTTCTTTGGGAATTCCACGATCTAATACTGTGGATTCGTCTAGTTCTGCGTGGCTTTTGCAAGACGCATTTGCCCTAATACCTTTTATTCGTTTGATCCAATTTTCATCTTCTTTCAATTCTTTAAAAAAATGGGCTGGATGTGCACAGTTAATCATGTAATACAAAGGCGGAACTGATACACTTTTATCTACTTTTTGTATTGCTTCTTTTAGACTCATGCCAGTTGGCAATTTTCCATCTGTTTCAACTGTAAATGAAATAACAACAGGGGTGTTCACGTTTTCTGCAGCCTTTACGATACCAATAACCTCTTCTACATAATTCATAGTAAGTGCAGAAACAAAATCGACTGGAGCGATATTTAATGCCTTAATTTGGTCAGAATGATACGCTTCTGCTTCTTCAATACTCATACAATTTTCAGGTACGTATCCATCGCCACGAGGGCCAATACAACCGCTTATAAGAATGGAATGTATATCTTTTTCAAATATTGTTTTTAACTCAGCAAGCAATACTACTGCTTTTTTATTTAAGGCCGATAACTCATCCCTAGGATAACCAATTCTTTGAATCCAATCTGGGTTTGCACGCCATGTTGGAGTTTCTAAAATAAAATTGGTTTTGTATTTTTTGGCAATATTTAAATATCGTTTGTAATAGTTTTTGATTGCTTTATAACCCGGCTGATGCTTCAATAAATCAAAAGCAGCAAAACAAGGCAGATCAAATCCTTCCAGAAAAATTAAGGTTGTTTCAAGTCCTCCATCTGTTAAAAACACATCATCAGACTCTGTCGGTAAAGTATTTTTATTCGTCTCCATTTACATTCCTAATTATAAGTTATTAAAAATAAAATAAATAACATTATAAATATACGAAATTATAATTCTGGAAATTGATAAAAAATCAAAGCGCAATAATACGATCCAATTCAAGTATTGTTGTTCCTCTTGAAAGTGCTGTTGGAGCTTTTAGTAACTTATCTGCTAGCAATGAGGTCGAAATTGGTTTTACGTTTTTGAAAAGGCCTATGGCATTGAATAATTTAATAACTTTAATTGAAATTTTTTCGCCCAATCGATCCGTATTTTGACGAATTAAAGGTCCAGGTCTGAAAATTATATATTGTGAAAAATTAAGATCATCTATATATTCTTCAAGCTTTCCTTTCATTTTAGAATAAAAAACACTGCTTTTTGCTGATGCACCATAAGAGGAAACCAAGACCAAAGAATTTACATTGTTTTTTCTTGCAGCAACTGCAAATGCTGCCGGAATATCAAAATCTATTTTCCATTGATTATCTTTTGAACCTGCATCTTTTAATGTGGTGCCGAGGCAGGAAAAAAGAACGTCTCCAGTAATTAAATCCTGAAACGAATTTACATCTGAAAAATCAACAATATGCTCCGTAAGTTTTGGGTGCGATTTCCCAAATGGCCTTCTCACAAAAACTGAAACAGAGGCATAATTATTATCCTCTAAAAGCCTATCAACCAGTTCTTTTCCTGTTGCGCCCGTTGCACCAATTATCAATGCTTTCATAACTAAATAGTTTTAAAAGTAAATATAATGATCTTTTTAATCGAAACCTCTTTTACTACCTTAAGAAAGAGGTTTTATTGATTACTCATGTAATGGGGTTTATTTTATTATTTTTTTGCTCTTCTCCAATTAACAGCATTAAAAGAATAAGAAACCATCAAGTAACTCCAAAATGATAATTTGTTTTCATCCTGCACTTTTGGAAGGTTTTTCATTGAATCTGTTGCTTTATAAAATGAAAATGCGGCGTTAATTTCCAGCTCTTTTAACGGAATATATCTTACTGAAAAATCATTCTCAAATCCCAGAAATCTAGACATATCCTGATTTAAACCGTCTACTAACGGATATTGGGTATAAAAAAGATGAAAATCGTTACGAAGCGATAATTTTGTGTTTAAAGGAAAAGAAGCAAATAGATAAGGATTTACCAAACCTTTTCCTCCTACATCAGCGGGAAAGCGGGTAAACACATTCATATTTCCATTAAATTTCCAGGTAACGCCATATAAAACGTCAAAATCTGCGGTTCTATCAATATTTAAAGCAGCACTACTGCCGCTTATAATTTCTGCACCCAAACGCCATGTTGATTTTTGCAGTGACAATTTAACCTCCGGCTGAAAATAGTATGCCAGCAAATGCTGTCCTTTCTGATTTTGTCCAAATTGCAAATAACTGTTTAAAGTATAATACCACTGATTCTTTTTAAACTCGATTCTCCCTCCTGTGGTTGCCCGTGCGTACAAAGTTTCTCCATTTGTTTTTTCTAAAAAATCAACCGTACTACTCGAGTTGAAAGAGAAGTTTTGATGTGAGTTATAACTAAAATTATACACCAGCATGTACTTATATTTATTGGATGCAACAGGCGAATAAGCTGCCTCAAAACTAGTATTGTAATTTCGTGTAAACAAAAAGAAAAGATCATTCATAAAATGTTTAGAATATTTCATGATTCGAATTCCTTCATGCGATCTTCCCTGCTGTGCCCAAGGAGCATCAGAAAACAATCTCCCATTATCCAATAAAACACTTTGCCTTCCTATACGAAAATTTACATTCTTAAATTTAGTTTCTAAAAACAATTGATAAAAATTAATACTTCCGACTTTAGAATTAGAATTTTCATTATCCCAAAGATGAATTTCTTGGACGTCAGCCTTTACGAGCCATTTTTCTTGGGAATACTGCATTGAAATCCTATTTCGCTGTGTAATATAAAAATAAGGATCAATAGAATCGTTTGGAGGCAGTATGTAGTTTAAAGTATATTCTGCTCTTGGACGAACTTCTATATTTAATATAAACTGCCTGGCTATAGTATCGATTTGCTGTGCGTTGACGTGATTACCAATTGCGGTAAAAAAACAGAAAATGGAAAATGCTGCAAATGTATTTTTTGGCACTATTTGATATTATCTATAGAATTAATATACAAATGTAATTATTGTCTCGTTATTTCATTCGAAGAAATTTAACTTTAAAAATTATATTGTAATTAATTATTATCGTAATATTGCAATATTAAATTACAAAAAATGGGAGCAACTAAAACAGAACATTTTACAGATGCACAAAACCAGATTGCTACAATTGCTAAAGCATTGGGACATCCTGCCAGAATCGCAATTCTAGAATATTTGCTTAAGGTGAATGACTGCATTTGCGGTGATATTGTAAACGAACTTCCGCTTGCACAGCCAACAGTTTCGCAGCATTTAAAAGAACTTAAGAATGCGGGTATCATTAAAGGAAATATTTCAGGAAACTCAATTTGCTATTGTATTGATGAAAAAGCTATTGCTATCTTAAATACTTATTTCTTAAAAATCACACAAAGCCTTTCACAATCTAAATGCTGCTAAACATTTTTTTGAAAAACTCTATCGTAATATTGCATTAAACAAATAAAAAGTTATGAAACTATCAGAAATCAAACAGCTTTTACCAACATTACAAAATGTTGAATTTCAGTTAGAAAATGGAACCTTTGTTCCAGAACATTTCCATGTAACCGAAGTGGGAATTATCAAAAAGAACTTTATAGACTGCGGAGGTGTTGTACGAAATGAGGAAGTGGTAAACTTCCAGCTTTGGAATGCCAATGATTTTGAACATCGATTAAAACCAAATAAACTACTGCATATCATCCAGCTTTCGGAAGATAAGTTACATATTAAGGATCTTGAAATCGAAGTAGAATATCAAAACGCAACTATTGGAAAATATGATTTGGATTTTAATGGGAAAAACTTTGTTCTTAAAAATAAAACAACAGCTTGTTTAGCACAAGATGCGTGCGGTATTCCATCTGAAAAACAAAAAATAATTCTAAGAGAATCAATCGATAACAGTTCTTGCTGTACACCAAATTCTGGATGCTGCTAATAATGAAAGCACTAATTATTAAATATAAAAAACCTATTATTATTACCACTTCCGTTGCTGTGCTGCAACTTATTTTTGGCTTTTGAACCCAAATTTTGCATCATTAATATCATTTGGTTATTCGTTTAAACATGGAAAAGAAAATACTTATACTTTGTACAGGAAACAGCTGCAGAAGCCAGATTGCAGAGGGTTATATGAGACATTTTGCCAAAAATAAAGCTGTAGTTTACAGTGCGGGCGTAGAAACCCACGGCGTAAATCCGAAGGCTGTTTTTATAATGAAAGAAGATGGAATTGACATTTCAAATCATACTTCAAACAATATTGATGAATACACTAATATTGATTTTGATTTTGTGATTACGGTCTGCGATAATGCTAAAGAACGCTGTCCATTTTTTCCAACAAAAGCACAAAAATTTCATTATAATTTCCCAGATCCAGCCAAAGCAACTGGAACAGATGTCGAAATCGAAGAACAGTTTAGAACTGTAAGAGAATTAATAAAAGAATATTGCAGAGATTTTGCTGCAAAAAATTTAGCCTAAAATTTATTTACTAAAACCATTCTTTTAAACAAGAATGGTTTTAGTTTTAATCATGATTTACCATTTGGCGAAAAAGCATTAATTCTCCGTTACTATTTCTTTTCCAAACATTTATACTTTTTCCTTTTACATTTCCTTTTTTATCTCCATCGCTCCAATCGACACTGTAATAACCAAATTCTACAATTGCTTTTTGGGCATTAATAACTCCAGAAGTACGAATCGAAATTTGATCGATACTTAAAGTTCCTGGTTTTTCATGTTCTATAAAATAAGCTGTGATATCTTTTTCGCCAGATAAAATCGGAGTGTAATAGGTTAAATACATGGCGTCAGGCAGAAACATTTTTGCATGTTCGCCACCTAACCTATTTTGCACCAATTTTTTTATTGAATTGTTCCTTTCTATTACTTCCAAATTTAATTTATCAGATGTAACAAATTCTTTTGTGGAAGGAACTAATGCATCATCAATTTCAGGAATAAATCTGTCATCAAAATAACTGTCTGATCCCCATATTTCTGCAGCAATGGTCATTGGTTTATTTTTGGAAGCTTTCTTCCATAAAACCATATATTTTCCCGAATACGTATAGGGTTTTAAGTTTTGCTTATCCAAATGTTCCGTAAAATTTCCAATTTCCAAAACATAGCTTCCAAAATCCTGAAGTTCAAGAATAGTTCTTTGATAAGAAATAACTTTTGCCTGATCTAGCCATTGTTTATAGAAATCAGCAATGCTTTTATTTCCAGTTCTTTGCCTGCTGTGCTCGGGCATTAAAATGGTTTGTTCTGTATAGGCTTTTAGTAAAGCTTCTTTATTTCTTCCAGTAAAGTCTGCTGCAAAAGAAGAATTGTAATTTTCTATCTGCTTGCGAACATTCGAATCTATTTTATTTTCTTGTGCAAAAACTCCCAATGCAAAAAGAAAAAAGGTAAAACTAAATTTGATCATATCCAGTTCTTTTTAATTGACATTCAAATATAAAACATTAATAATCAATATTTTAAAATATATCAAAAATAAATAACTCGACTATATTACTGCTACTTTACACTAAACTTTTCTACCTCTTCGATTAAATTCTTGATAAGATTTCCTGTTGAAATTTCGCTGTAATCAGTAATTGACTGGCCCGCCCAAATACCTACAAAATCTGGATTTTTTACCAGTTTAGAAGCCTTTCTCAATTCGGCAGTCAATTTATTTTGATAAGGATATGGGAGAACAAATTCCGTATTTTCAACTTCTTCGATAAAAGCATTTCTAATACCTCGGGCGTATCTGCCAGAAAAACTTTTAGTTAACACAATTTCGTTTTCTTTTAAATTTCTAAGACGTTGTTTTTCAAAATCATGTAAAGCACTTTCGGCAGAACCTAAAAATAAGCTTCCAATTTGAAAACCATCGGCACCGAGCAATTTAGCAGCCAATAAGGTTTTAGCATTGTAAATACCGCCTGCATAAATAATAGGTGTTTTTACAGTTTCTGTTACTTGAGACAACAGTGGCATTCCTCCTATCTGCGGAATAGTTTCTTCTAAAAAACTTCCTCGATGTCCGCCAGCTTCAATTCCTTGTACACAAATGATGTCAATACCGCTATTTTCCAATACAACAGCTTCTTCAACAGATGTACAAGTTCCTATTAAAAGCACATTATTTTCTTTTAATTTGGAAATACTTGCAGCATCCAAATTCCCAAAAGTGAAACTAACAATACGGCAGTTTTCTTTCAGAATCACTTCAATTTGATCGTGATAATCGGTCAGTTTAATTTCGCTTAAAAGCGGAAAATCTGCCACTACTCCTGATTTTTGACTAAAATCTTTCAAAAATGCTTTTGTTTTATCATAATCGGCCTGGAGTTTTGGTGAAATCGCATCAATTTTATTTAGAAAAATATTTACTGCGAAAGGTTTGTTCGTTAATTCTTTTGTGGCTTTAATCAATTCGATACACTTGTCTGCCGGAAGATCTCCAAGAGCCAGCGATCCTAAAGCACCTGCATTAGAAGCTGCAGCAGTCATTTCTGGAGTTGTAACACCAAGCATCGGAGCTTGTATAATTGGATAATCAATTTTAAACAAGTTGGTTAAATTATTTTTCCATTCCATAATATTTGATTTTTGTATGAAAACGAATCTTGCAAAACAGATTCTGATTTCATACATAAAGATAAGCCAGTTTCAGCGATAAAATGTCAAATCCTGAATGAGATGGAAGTTAAATTTTCGACAATTAATTGGTAATAATACAATAATTAGCCCCATAAAATGTTTATATAGAAAGACCTAATTGGTCATTTTTTAATAATTATTACCCCAAGATTAATATTTACAAAGTATGAAAAAAATATTTTTGATAACTGCTATTGCTTCGTTTTCAACGCAGATTTATGCTCAGGAATTAAACAATAAGTTCAAATCAATTCCGGCAAAAGATCCTGCCGTTAAAGAAGTTATTCCGCCGAAAGAAGTTTCTCCAAAAGAAAATCCGCCGGCAGTCGTAGAAAAACCTGCTCCACTACAGGTTAATCCAGACGAATTGTTCAAAGACACCAATCTATACAAACAGGAATCGAATGTTGATGGGATTTTTTATAGAAGAAACCAGTTTTTAGGAAACTTTAATACCAATGCGGTTACTTCTACTGTTATGTATCGAGATGCTGCTTTTGTAGATGGCGATAAAGTAAAAGTATATTTAAACGATAAAGTTATTGAACCTGAAGTTTCTTTGGATGGCGAATTCAAAAGCGTTAAAATAAATTTGGTTAAAGGAATCAATAAAATTGATATTGAAGCTTTAAACGAAGGATTCGCTTCTCCAAATACTGCCGAATTTAAAGTTATCGATGACAAAGGTGCTGTTATTTCTGCCAGCGAATGGAATGTCGGAACGGGTTATAAAGCTGTAATTGTTTTAGTTAAAGAATAAAATCTTCACTCGAATACAATTCAAAATCATAAAAAACACTTAAAACTGCTGACTTCAGCAGTTTTTTATTTGCATATATGTAGTTAACTACGTAGTTTTGTACCTATATTAAATTTTGAAATACAATGCATATTAAGCCTATACAAAATGAGTACGAAAATGAAATCGTAGATTTGATTTTAAACATTCAGCAAAAAGAGTTCAACGTTCCTATTACAATAGAAGATCAGCCGGATTTATTAGAGATTGAGAATTTTTATTATAAACCAGGAGGAACATTTTTAGGTGCTTTTATAGAGGAGAAATTAGTTGGAACTATTGCTTTGGTAAAATTCAATTCCGAAGCGGGTGCGATTAGAAAAATGTTTGTCAAAAAAGAATTCAGAGGAAAAGAATTTGCCATTGCACAGCATTTATTAGAGCAATTAATTGCGTACAGCCAAGAAAATGGTATTAAAGACTTATATTTAGGGACTGTTTCTATATTGCAGGCGGCTTTGCGTTTTTATGAGAAAAACAATTTTGTAAAGATTTCTAAAGAAACGCTGCCAGTTGATTTTCCATTAATGAAACCAGATAATGTATTCCGCCATTTACAGCTAAACTCGAAGTAATGAATATAATTGACGAAATTGGCATATTAGCCCTATCTACACGACTTCAGCGTCTTAGTGAACAATTACGCAAAGATGGAGCACTTGTATACAAATCTTTTGATATTGATTTTGAGCCTAAATGGTTTCCTGTTATTTATACGCTTCATATAAAAGAAATGCTCAGCGTTGTAGAAATTGCCAGTGAAATTGGCTACAGCCATCCGTCAACAATTAGTCTGCTTAAAGAATTGGAAAAGCAAAAAATAATCAGTTCTAGAAAAGATAAATTAGACGAACGAAAAAGATTGATTATACTTACTGAGAAAGGAAAAGAGTTGATTTTAAAAATGCAGCCGGTATGGGATCTTATGAAAAATACCTTAAACGAAATTGCAGATAATCAAAATAATCTTTTGAAAGCCATCGAAGAAGCCGAACAAAAATTAGCCAATCAAGGATTTTTTCAAAGAATATCTGAACTCAAAAGCTGACATTATCCTCTTCCCGTAATCTTTTTTCGGTGATTAACTCCCCATTTTGCTAAAGAATCTATTACGTCTTTTAATGTATGCCCATATTCTGTCAGTTGATACTCGACAGTTATGGGTTGAGTTTTTAAAACAGTACGCGTAACCAATTGGTTTTCTTCCAGATTTTTTAATTCCCTGCTCAGCATTTTTCCCGAAATTCCTTCTACTTCTCGCAGCAAATCGGTAAATCTTAAAGTATTAAAACAAAGGGATGCAATAATAGAAATTTTCCATCTTCCGTTCAAAATATCCATCGCATCGTGCACTGCCATAATGTTTTGATTGCATGCTTTTCGATCGTGTTCTGGCTCTTTTATCATCATATGTTAGTAAGTTACCTCGATGTTACAGTTACTTTTGGTAATCAGATGACAAAAATACACTTAAAGTTTTTACATTTGAATGAAATTTTAATCAATTGAAAAAAAATGGCCTTAATAGATGCACTAAAGTGGCGTTATGCTACTAAAAAAATGAACGGACAAGTGGTTCCGCAAGAAAAAGTAGATTATATTCTTGAAGCTGCTCAATTAGCTCCTTCTTCGTCTGGATTACAGCCTTACAAGGTTTTTGTAGTAACAAACCAAGAATTAAAAGAAAAATTAAGAGGGGTTAGTTTTGACCAAAGCCAAGTTACTGATGCGTCTCACGTATTGATCTGGGCATCTTGGGACGGTTATAGCTTAGATAAAATTTCTGCTGTATTTGATAAAACTATAGCAGAAAGAGGAATTCCTGCTAACGCGATGGATGAGTACAAAGAGAGACTTTGGGGAATGTACGAACCTCTTGGACAAGAATGGCACGCAAACCATGCTGCAAAACAAGCTTATATTTCATTTGGTGTAGCTATTGCCGCTGCTGCAGAACAACAAGTAGATGCAACACCAATGGAAGGTTTTATTCCTGCTGAAGTGGATAAACTTTTAGGTTTGAGCGAACAAGGTCTTAAAAGCGTTGTAATTTTACCTCTTGGATATAGAGATGAAGCTAACGACTGGCTGGTAAACTTGAAAAAAGTGAGAACAGCAAAAGACGAATTTATTACAGAAATCAAGTAAAAAAATATTTTTTAGTTTGTTAATATTGCTTCTGAAATTGCATATATGCTTTTTCAGAAGCATTTTTATTTTAACCATTTTGAGTCAAAAATAAATTTCAATTCAACAAATCTGCAAAAACCACTTTTTACCGAGTACTATTTTTTGTGTTCCAAACAAAAATAGGTACAGAAAGCGGATAATTAAATAATATGTTATAATTATTTTTGTGGAATCCAAAACAATTCAATCTTAATTACAACACATTAAAGTCCTACATTATGTCAGATTTTTTAACCCAATTTGGTGAAGACCTAAAAAAAAACGTCCCAGGTTTTATCGCAGTTTCGGTAGCTGAAATCGCAAGTGGTATGTCATATTACTCTCAATCTGTTGTTGCAGATTTTGATCCAGAATTAGCATCGGCTTATAACCTAGAAGTGGTTAAAGCAAAAATGAATGCAATTAAGGCTTTAAATCTACAAGGTCAGGTTGTTGATAACATCATGATTACGCTAAGTTCTCAAATACACATTATTGACGTATCTGACAATCAGCTTTATTTTATTTATCTAGCAGTAGACTCTACTAAAGCCAATTTAGGAATGACTAAATCTATTTTAAATAAATATAAAAAAGAGATCGCGACAAAACTGTAGTACCTGTAATTTTTTGCCCTAAAAGGAATATTCACTATGAATGTTCCTTTTTTTTTACGTCAGATTTCGAACTTGTATAAAAGTTAATATATTTAGACAAAAAAAAGAAGCTGAAAACATGGAGCTGCGCGCCTATTTTGAAAAATACCCAGATGAAGCCACTTGTATAGAAGAGCTTAAAAATAAACGTTTAGAAAATGGGCTGACGTGCAGAAAATGCAGTCATGATGTTCATTCTTTTAGAAGAAATGATCTTAAATTTCAGTGCCGAAAGTGTGGCAATCGCATTAGTCTGCGCTCTGGAACTGTGATGGAAAACTCTAACTTACCCATTAGATACTGGATGATCTGCATCGAATTAATGACGCTGACGCATCGAAAAATTTCCATTCTTAAAATTCAATATTTGTTAGGACATAAAAGGTACGAACCCATCTGGCTGATGGTGCAGAAAATTCGTTTGGTAATGAAAATCAGGGATGAAAAGTACAGGTTAAGAGCCTACTCTGAATTCGACCCAGAATTCCTTCAGAAAATTGACAAAATGACTATAGAGAAGAAAAAAACAAAAAGCGCCTAATCTGAAGCGCTTTTTGTTTTTTCAATGTCAATGTCAACCATTAACAATCAACCATTAACAATTAACAATTAACAATTAACAATTAACAATTAACAATTAACAATCCACCATTAACAATTCACCATTAACTCAGCCCTATTTTTTCTTATTCTTTTTTGCTTTAGATCTTTTCGCTTTCTTCTTCGCGATTTTTTTCGCTTTAGCTTTATCCTTGGCTTTTTTGGCTTTGTCTTTCTTTTTAGCTTTAGCTTTTAGTTTTGCTTTTTTAGCCTTTTCTTTCTTTTTATCTTTCGCTTTTTCTTTTCTTTTAGCAACTGCTGCTTTTTTCTTTTTCAGTTTTTCTTTTTTCTCAGCTAACTGTTTTTTCTCTTTTTCTTTCATCTTTTTATTCTTCTTTTTGGTTTTAGATTTATCTCCACTTTCTTCAACTGATTCTTCATCAGTTTCTGATGATACTGCATCATCTGTTATCTCTTCTTCTTTTTTCTGTTCTTCAATGACTTCAACAGTTTGTGCTGTTTTTTTTGAAGACCTTTTAGTTTTAGTTTTTGACTCGGAATCACCTTCTGTAGAAACTGATTCATTTTCTGAATTTAGAGTGGGATTTTGCTC
The DNA here is from genome assembly GCF_030818825.1 of Flavobacterium sp. SORGH_AS_0622. Taxonomy (NCBI): domain Bacteria; kingdom Pseudomonadati; phylum Bacteroidota; class Flavobacteriia; order Flavobacteriales; family Flavobacteriaceae; genus Flavobacterium; species Flavobacterium sp. SORGH_AS_0622. Next base: position 1,979,723 of record NZ_JAUTAX010000001.1, on the reverse strand, counting down.
GTTTTCATCATTAGAGATAACTGGATTAACATCTACCTCTTGATCGACTTCATTCGTAAGTACATTTTTCGTCATTATTATCTTAATTTTTAAAATTTATTTTAATCAATTTTGAATTATACTAATTTTCAATGTTACCAAACTGTTAAATTAACATTAAAAAATAATAACCAAAGATAGATTGAAAAAGAGATTCGCCAATGTTAAGTTTTTCATCCAAACCAAAAATCAAATATAAAGAACTAATAATCAATATATTACCCAATGTTAAGTTTTTTATGTATAAATTTTAAAAGACAAACAAGCTTTTACAGGCCATTAAAAGCCTGTTCTATTTATAAAATTGAAGAACAATTTGTATAATTTCGTCTTTTGATAATAAGAAAACATCTATAATCATTGTTTCTATTGAAATGCACAACAAATTAGAATACAAATCAATTCAGCCTAAACAAGATCTTTCGTATTTTGTGGATAGCTTTTGGTGCATTCGTAATACGTCTGATAAAACTCTGGAAACAATTGGTCTGCCCGACGGCCGTATTGATCTATCTTTGCTTCAATCTCCTGAGGAATCTTTTAGAATTATGCTTCTTGGATTAGGGACGAAACAATATGAAAAAGGAAGAATTCCTGCCAACAGCCTTACCTTTGTTATCAGCTTCAAACTTCCTGCTGTCGAATATGTTTTTCATGAATCTATTTCAGATCTTTTAAATTCTGGAAAAAAATTAGAAAACAATTTCTGGGAATTCAATGAAAATGATTTAGAAGATTTTGAATTGTTCTGTGAAAAAGCCTCTCTTAAAATTGAGTCTTTATTATTAAAAGAAATAGAAACTCGAAAACAGAAACTATTCAGCCTTATCTATCAAACACATGGCGCAATGACGGTAAAAGAATTATCTGAAAAATCCAGCTGGAGCAGCCGCCAGATTAACCGTTATTTTAATACGTATTTTGGAATTTCATTAAAAGGATTCTGCTCTATCCTTCGTTTTCGTGCATCGCTGGAAAATATTGCAAAAGGAAAACTTTTTCCCGAAGAAAACTTTTCAGACCAGACGCATTTTATTAGAGAGATCAAAAAAATTTCTGGTTCTCTTCCTAAAGAATTATTCCAAAACAAAAATGACCGATTTATACTATTATCAGCTCTTTCTTCAAAATAATTTTGCGGTATAGATTTTAAAAAATCAAACTATGCTGTTACAAGATAAACAAACTGCCATTATTGGCGGCGGAATGGGCGGACTATTACTTGCCCGACTTTTACAAATGAAAAATGTAGATGTAAAAGTTTACGAAAGAGATCTTAATCAAGAAGTTCGAGTGCAAGGCTCTCCTTTGGATTTACATCAAGATTCTGGATTAAAAGCCATGAAACACGCGAATTTACTAGATGAATTTTATGCCAATATTCGTCCAAACGCCAGCAAAGCTCGAATTCTTGATAAAGATTTTCAATTGCACTTTGACGAACATAATATTCAAAAAACTGCTGCAACACAAATTTTAGGTACTGGCAAAAATTCACTGCAAAACATTTCAAAACCACGTCTTGAAATAGATCGCTCGGCGCTTAGAAACGTTTTATTGAACTCTCTTCAGTCAGAAACAATTAGCTGGAACAGTCAATTTAGTTGGATGAAAAGGGAAAATGATGGATGGAGACTGCATTTCAAAAACGGAATGAGCAATTATGCCGATTTAGTCATTGCTGCGGATGGCGCCAATTCTAAAGTTCGTCAGTATCTATCTTCAGAAAAACCTATTTATTCAGGAATTACCATGATCGAAGGAACCATTTACAACGCAAAAGAAAACGCACCAAACCTTTTTGAGTTTTCTAAAGGCGGAAAAGTTCTGGCTCTCGGTAACGAACAAACAATAATGTACGGCACAAAAGGAGATGGCTCGCTTATGTTTTTATTAAGCAGTAAAATTCCTGAAAATTGGATTAAAAAAAGTGATTTAAACTTTAAAGACAATGAAAAGATTTTTGAATGGTTCAATGAAGTTTATAAAGAATGGAGTCCGAAGTGGCACGAACTTTTTAAGAGTAATGAATTGTATTTTATACCGCGTCCGCAATATTATTTCCCTTTAAATCAAGCTTGGAAAACCCAAGCAAACCTAACACTGATTGGAGATGCGGCACATCGTATGCCTCCGTTTGCCGGTAAGGGAGCCAATCTCGCCATGCTTGATGCCCTGGATCTGGCAGATTTTTTAACGAATGATGAATTTATAGATATCAAAACTGCTATTTCTAGTTTTGAAAAACGAATGCTGGAAAGAGCTGCCAAAGCCACGAAAGAAACTCTAGAAAATGGAGAACAAATACACTCTAAAGAAGCTTTGGGTAAATTCATTTCAATATTCAAAGGAGAAAATTTATAATCTCTTGTACTAATACAGACTTGAAGCTTTAATTTAATTAAAAGATCACCCTTTCCTATTTTTCAACCAATTATCTATTGGTTCAATAGCAGTATTTATCAGAATAACTAAGAGCGTGCAAATTAAAGCCTCAATAAAATAACCAGATGCAGCGGTACTTCCTATAGCGGCGCTGCACCAAATTGTAGCTGCAGAATTCAAGCCATGTACATTATCACCTTCTCTAAAAATAACTCCCGCACCTAGAAAACCAACTCCCATAACCACCTGAGCAGTGATACGAGTAACATCGATGTTTGGTTCTGTTTCTGCAACTTTGATAGACAAAAGCACAAAAACTGCTGCCCCAATAGCAACAAGCGTATTTGTTTTTACTCCTGTTTCTTTGTGATGCCATTGTCTTTCAAAACCAATGGCTAATCCCGCAATTGCAGCCACCACAAGCCGTGTTAAGAATTCTGTTGTACTCAAGTTATATACTTTATAATTATTGAAGTTTAACACACATCCATTCGCCTTTTAAAATCAATTTTCCATCTGAAAACGCCTCTCCAGATTGTTTTATGATTTTTTCACTTACACGAATGTTTTTTACTACAAATTTAACGAGTTTTCCAAATTCAACACCTGCAAAAAATTCTATATGATCCATACTAACTAAACCAAAAACACCATCAGCAAGACCTAACAGCTTTACACCTGCACCTCCGCATTGTGCCATTGCCTCTATTAAAATAGTTCCAGGAACAAAATTAAAGTCTGGAAAACTCCCTTGAAGCCAGTTGTCTTTCTGGGTAAAAGTATTTAATCCGATAATTGTTTCAGGTGTGTAAGATATAATTTCATCAACAAATAAAAATGGGGCTCTGTGTGGAATTAGATCTTCAATATTTCGACTCATAATTTGTAATTTTCAACAATTTACGAATCTGATCTGAAATAGACAATTTTTTAAATTATATCTCCTTTTAATACCAGTTAAAATCGCTGGCAAAACTTCCAAAAAAAACAGAAAAATCTAATTGAATTTTAGCAGTAATTGAATTTAAATTAACAATTTTGGCACCAAAAGAGAATTAACATCAGCGTTAGCATCGGTATTTTTAATATTAAACTTTTAAATTAAATAATAATTATTTAATATTTAATAATTAGATACTTAAACAAACATTATAGATAAAATTTATAGCGAAAAATCACTTATAAAAAGTGATTTTTATATTATAAGTTCATTTTTTGATCTTAGAAAAAGAAACTAATCTACGCCATTAATCCAAGTTATTCCCTCCCCATCATTCAGCAATAAATTACAATAATAAATTAGACAAAAAACCTTCTGTCAGTTTTAAAAGCCACTTCAAAACTAAAGAAATGCTTGTTTAATAATTTTTACATGCTAAAAGAATATTAAACTTCGTAATTAGCTCAATGCTAAACCTTCTATTGGCATCTATTTTAAAACCAAATATATTAGTAAATTTAAAAAAACAAATATCTAATTACCAATAAATTAAACAAACTTATTTAAACAAAAACATTACAATAAATTTAGTTTAGATAAATCAACATTTTTTGCGTTATGTAAGATATAAATTTATGTCTAGCTGCTTTACTTTATGGTTTTAATTCCCAATAATTGATATAGATCGTCTTTTTTATTCAGAGCAGTCGAAATTGTTTTTCCGTCGATTAACTCCACTACATTTCCGTTGAGGCTTCTGACAGCTTCGAGATTTAAAATAAAAGAACGCTGTACGCGAAAGAAGGCTGGAAGCTTCAAAACGTCTTCCATTGCTTTTAATGTTCCTAAGGTGATGTAAGAAGCGCCATTAATTACAAATTTTAAATAATCGCCCTGCGCCTCTACATAAAGAATTTCATTGAGCAGAATCTTGATCAGTTTTCCTTCTGATTTTATAAAAATACGATCAGAATTGATTTGATGCACTGAGGTTGTTTTCTTTAACGAAAGATATTCTTTTGCACGATTGACCGCTTTTAAAAAACGATCAAAACGAACGGGTTTTACCAAATAATCTGCTGCGCCGGTTTCAAATCCGTCTAAAGCAAAATTGCGATGTGCCGTTATAAATATAAGGACTGGTGGATTTGTAAGCGATCGTACCAATTCTAAACCTGTTAATTTGGGCATTTCGATATCACTAAAAATAATATCAATAGTATTTTCCTCCAGATATATTAAGGCTTTAGAAGCTTCGCCAAATGAAGCCTGCAGCTCCAAAAATGGAATTTCGCTGATAAAAGATTCTATAATATCTCTCGCAATTGGTTCGTCATCAACGACAATGCATTTTAAGTTTTCCATTACTTTCTTAAAACTATTTTTAGATCGACTTTAAAAGACAAATCTTGTTTTTTAATTTCTAATTTATAATGGTTCGAATATAGGAGCTCTAATCGTTTACGGGAATTCTCTACTCCTATTCCACCAAAATTATTAACCGCAGGACTTTCTTCAAAATCATTTTCTAAAGAAAACCAAAAGGTATTGTTTTCAATTTTTATATCCAGCTTTACAAATGCCTTTTTAGTGCTTTTTAAGCCATATTTAAAAGCATTTTCAATGAAAGTAAAAGTCAAAAGCGGTGCGATAAAAAGTCCTGCTGTTTGGTTTTCTCCTTCAATATTTACCTGAATATCTTTATCATCGGCATAACGCATTTTTTCTAAAGCGATGTAATTTTTTATAAAATCCAATTCTTTTTCCAGACGAACGATATCTGTATTAGATTCATACAAAGTATAACTCATAATATCAGACAAATTCAGAATTAATTCTGGAGCGAGATTGTCTTTTTTAACTGTAAGTCCATACAAATTATTCAAGGTATTAAACAAAAAATGCGGATTAAGCTGTGCTTTCAAAAAATCTTTTTCAATTTGAATATTCTGAATTTCTAAAGCTGTTTTTTCTTTCTGAATTTGAAATTTTTTATTGTAAAGCCTTGTAATTTCAACTAAAATTTTAGCAAAACAAAAAGGCGAAAGAAGCGAAATAATAATGATTGTCTGCGAAAGCATTCTTTTTAATGAAACTGCCTCCAAAAAGGTCTGTTCTGCGCTCATTTTAATTACGCCTTTTAATTCGCCAAAAGTAATTTCCAGACCTAAGGTATAATAAAACAAGGAGAAAAAGTATGTTGCTGCCATCCAGACAAAAATCGAAAGCGGAAAAAGTGTTAATAAAAGAATTATAATTCTGGTTTTGTTTCCCGAAAAAATCTTGGGGAGCAGTAGATAAAATAGCATATAAAATACAATGATATTTACTGCTGCCATTCGGAAAGTTAGAAGAATGGCATCAAAATAAACCAAATGATATCCAATTACATAACTCAAAAAAAGTAAAATAGAAAACCCCAGCCACATGCAAATGTGCATTAAAACCCGATTTCTTTTAGTAAAAAACTGATCAAAGTTTAAAGACACAAGTTTGTCTAAAAAATATCCTGAAGTTGTTGTGGTATTTGGCATAATTGTAAAGCAGTTTCAAATATAACTTTTTATAAAATTCTAATAACTGCATTGATTAAATTAATTATGTTGTGGCCAAGGATTGAAAAGATTAAATTCCCTGAAAAAATCCTAAGAACTCCTAAACTAAAAGAAGAGATTAAAGTAAGATACGCAATTGTAATGATGTCAAACTTTAAATGAAAATCCTGATTTAAAACCGCGCCGTGCGAAACGCCAAATAAAATGGTAATAATTATAAATGACCAGCCCAATTCGACACCACGGTAATTCCATTTTGGAGCAAAAGCCTTATTTAAAAGCCATAGCGATATTCCTCTAAGAGCAATTTCTTCTGTTAATCCAGGCATTGTCGCTTGAAAAATAAAAGTTTCTAAATCGAATGTTCCTCCTTTTGGAAACAATATCAGTTTAAAAACTATGTCAAATAATGTAAAGCCAATAAACATCAGTAAGCCAAATTTTAAAGTGGTTTTTAGATTGGTTTGAGCAGTAAATCCGATTTTGATTCTTTCTTCTTTTGAAACTGAAAATAGTATAATTAAAGATAAAACTAAACTCAAAATTTTTCCTGACCAATTGAACTTTAATCCAAGGAAATCTAATGGCAACAGCTCTTTTCCGTAATGCTGCAATAGCATATCGCTAAGAAAATAAAGAACAAAAAACGCTAAGTATTTATAATTTGTTTTTTCTGTTTTGAAATGTGCAATAACAACAAAAGGAGAAATTAATAAGATCCAGAGAAGCGGTGATAATGGTGACATAATTTTGATTTTTAAGGTTTTAATTTTAATCAAAAGTATATCGAGAGTATATCAACTAAAAGTCTGATCGGTAGAAATAGTACTTTTCTCCGTGAAAACATTCTTTCATACGATAAGAGATAATGGTTGGTGGTTGGTGGTTGATGGTTGATGGTTGGTGGTTCGTAGTTTGGGGTTCGTGGTTTGTGGTTTGTGGTTGATAGTGATCTTTAATTTTTTAATTCATAATTTTTAATTTTTAATTCACAAAAAAAGCCCTAAACTTTAATTTAGAGCTTTTTATATATTTTGTTTGAGTTTAGTCCCAATTATTGGTTTTCGAAACTGCGTATTTGCCAGCCCCAGTAAAAAATAATGCGATTGCACCTAAAAGATAAAGCATTAATAGTTCATTAGCATAACCTCCATGATCACTTATAGAGAAAATATCTTGTGCATGTGCTACTGCAATGGCTGTTATACAATTGATGGCAAAAATAACCGCTGCAATTCTAGTTCTAAATCCTACTAAGATAGCAATCGGAGCTAAAACTTCACCAATATAAACAGCATATGCAAATGTTCCCATGTTTTCTACAAGGAAAGAAATTCCATGAAGGATTTTTGAAACTCCGTGAAAAAGCATTAATCCACCGATGCTGATACGTAATACTAATAATCCTAAGTCTGTGTTTTTTGAAATCATAACAATTTAGTTTTGGTTTAAAATTTACCTGCATTTTTGACTTGCAAGACAACTAAAATACAAAATTTTGTTAGGTTTCAAATTTATTATTTAAAACATTCTACATAACTATCTCCAGCTATCTTAGTGCTTATTTTTTAAAATTTAATTGCAATTTTTCCAATCGTTTTACCCGATTCTAAAAGCTGATGTGCTTTTTTAAAATTGTCAGCAGTTAGTCCGTTTAGTGTTAAATTTAAAGTTGTTTTTAGCACGCCTTCATCTAATAAATCAGCAACTTTATTTAAAATATGATGCTGTTCGATCATGTCTTCTGTTTGGTACATCGAGCGTGTATACATTAGTTCCCAAGAAAAAGAGGCACTTTTACTTTTCAATTTGTTTAACACAACAGGATCACTGCTTCCAGTAATCGAAGCGATATGTCCTTGTGGTTTGATCAATTCTACCATTGTATCCCAATAGGCGTTGGTGTCTACAAAGTCTAAGATAAAATCTACATTTTCAAAACCAGCTTCGCGGACAGAAGAAACCAAGTCTTTGTGATCTACTACAAAATCGGCGCCCTGCTGTTTGCACCAGTCAATTGTTTCTGGACGAGACGCTGTTGCAATAACGGTTAAACCTGCAATTTTCTTGGCCAGTTGAATTGCAATCGAACCTACTCCTCCTGCTCCTCCAATGATTAAAATTGATTTCCCTTTGTCTTTTTCTTCGCTGATTCTAATTCTGTCAAATAAAATTTCCCAAGCTGTTAAAGCTGTCAGCGGAATTACAGCCGCTTCCTCGATACTTAGTGATTGTGGCTTTTTGCCAACAATTCTTTCGTCGATTATTTGATATTCTGCATTACTGCCTTGTTTGGTAATATCTCCTGCGTAATATACTAGATCTCCAATTTCAAATAGTGTAACTTTTTCTCCAACTGCCTGTACAATACCAACAGCATCCCAGCCAATAATTTTGGGTGTTTCTAGAACTGTATCTTTTGCACTGCTCTGACGAATTTTAAAATCTACTGGATTTACCGAAACTGCATCGATTTTTATTAATAAATCGCGATCACCAGGTATTGGCTTTGACGCTTCAAATTCGATAAAACTTTCTTGATTTTCTATGGGTAGTGATGACTTGAATCCAATTGCTTTCATGACTTAATTTTTTTTAATTAAAGTATAATACAAAGATAGGTCTAGTTAAAAATGTATAATTGGTATATTTTGATACAATATCGGTAAAATTTCTGCAATAAGGATTTTGTTTCACTCAAATTTGGGAACAGAAAAGAAGACTATGCTTCTATGTCTTTAAATAAAGCCTTAAATTTGCTTATTAAAATTCTTTCAAAATGAATATCAGAAAAGCCGAAAAATCAGATGCAGAAAATATTGCTCCAATTTTATTATTAGCAATGGAGGATATCATTTATAAGTTTATTGCAAAAGAAGATTACGCTTCCGCGAAAGATTTTCTGCTGCACTTTATTGAAAGGGAAAACAATCAGTATTCTTATCAAAATTGTTACGTAGCAGAAGAGCATAATGAAATCATTGGCGCGGTAAATGTTTATGATGGTACAGATTTAGAAATATTAAGAATTCCAATAATTGAATACGTTAGAAATCATTATAACCCGATATTTGATCCAGAGTTTGAAACCCGCGCAGGAGAATTCTACATTGATTCGCTAGGCGTTAATCCGAATCATCAAGGAAAAGGAATTGGTTCTAAAATACTTCAGTTTCTAATTAAAGAATATGTTTATACCAAACGACAAACATTGGGTTTATTGGTTGAAGAAGATAATCCGCTGGCAAAGAACCTTTATTTAAAACTCGGTTTTAAGATCGTGGGAGAAAAAACTTTAGTTGGCAAGAGGCTTGAGCATCTTCAAATAAGTTAGGATAGAGTAACCTCTATCCTTTTTTTATGCATTTTAACGATTATTTCGAACAATTTGACGTTGATTCTGCCGTTATTAAAAATAACCAGGCGATCTTTTTTTAATTTTTTAAAAAGAAATTCGTTGAATGATATTGAAATAAATTAGTAATAGAATGAAAAACATAACCCTATTAGAAGCAGGTTTAATTTTAAGAATAGTTTTAGCAATCACAATGCTTTCAGCCGTAGCTGATCGATTTGGACTTTGGGGCGCACCTGGCTCCCATGCAGTAGCCTGGGGAAATTGGGACAACTTCGTTATTTATACCCAGACCTTAAATCCTTATGCCAACAAAGCGACAGCAGAAATTTTAGGCATTGCGGCCACTTTCTTCGAAGTCATATTAAGTCTCTTATTGATTTTTGGTTTTAAAACTCGAATCGCAGCTTTAGGAACTGCTTTTTTATTGTTTTTCTTCGGTTTCGCAATGGCTGTTTCGGTTTCGGTAAAAGCACCTTTCGATTATTCGGTTTGGACAAGTGCGGCAGCAGCTTTATTGCTGGCTAATATTGGTAAAACATCTTACGCAGTTGATAATAGAATTTAGAGTTAATGGTTAATGGTTGATGGTTGATGGTCAATTTATTAATTGTTGATGATTGCCAATCCAAATAAAACTAAAAACCATACACTCAAACTAAGGACTAAGGAATTAACACTATCAACTATAAACTATAAACTATAAACTATAAACTATAAACTATAAACTATAAACTATCAACTATAAACTATCAACCATAAACCATCAACCATCAACCACCAACCACCAACCATAAACCATCAACCATAAACTAAAAAAACATTTTTAAGGTATATTTAAGGTCACAATCCTGTTTCGAACAAATATGTATTCGTAAATTAGCAGATACAAAAACATATCTTAATGACAATACTTACCTTTACGCTTATAATGATTCTTGGCGCTTTTCTAGCGGGCTTTATCGGTTCATTATCAGGCTTAGGAGGCGGCATTATAATTATTCCGCTTCTTACTATTATTCTCGGAGTCGACATTCATTATGCTATTGGAGCCGCTTTGGTCTCCGTTATTGCAACTTCTTCAGGTTCTGCGGCAGCTTATGTAAAAGAAGGAATTACCAATATGCGAATGGGAATCTTTCTCGAAATCGCAACCACAATTGGTGCTGTTTGCGGCGCATTGCTTTCTACTATCGCTCCTACTTCTTTTATAGCCGTTTTATTCGGTTTAACCTTAATTTTTTCGGCTGTTAATTCACTTCGAAAAAAAGAAGAACATATCGTTTTAGAATCTAGTCCGCTGGCTAAAAAGCTAAAATTAGATGGTACTTATCCTTCTCATGACGGAGAAATCATTCACTACGGAACCAAAAATGTTTTAGGAGGTTTCAGCATGATGGGAGTTGCGGGAATGATGTCTGGTTTACTCGGAATTGGTTCTGGTGCTTTTAAAGTAATTGCAATGGATAATATTATGAGAGTTCCGTTTAAGGTTTCAACCACAACCAGTAACTTTATGATGGGTGTTACAGCAATGGCGAGTTCTGTAATTTATATTCAAAAAGGATATATTGAACCTGGGATTTGTATGCCGGTTGTAATTGGTGTTTTGTTTGGAGCTATGGCAGGTGCTAAAATATTAGTGCGTACCAATCCAAAAAAATTGAGAATCTTCTTTGCCTGTCTGATTTTCGTTTTGGCAGTAAATATGATTTATAACGGACTAAATGGAAAAATCTAATATGGTACAAGAAGAAAAATTTGGAGAAAAAGACTTTCAGTCAATCATAGGAAACTTACTTCGTTACGGTGTTTGGATTTCGTTAGCAGTAGCTTTTATGGGAGGAATCGTGTATTTAATGCACAACGGAAGCCAAATAGAAGATTATTCTGTTTTCAAGGAAAACGACCGCAATATATTTGAAGTAATCGCAGATATTTACAATGGAGCAATTCAAGGAAATGGAGAATCATTGATTTTTACAGGAATTATTTTGCTGTTCATGACACCCGTTTTACGTGTATTACTTTCGTTATTTTCATTTTTAGTAGAAAAGGATTATCTATATGTGGGGATAACATTAATTGTAATTACGATCATCATTATCAGTATTTCATTCGGATTCTCACATTAATATTCGCAATAGGCTTTAAGCTATAGGCTGTAGGCCTTCCTAAAATGCTTAAAGCTTACAGCCTAAAGCTTATAGCTAAAAATAAATATATGGAAATAGGAATAGACAGTTTTGCTTCGGCAATGTATGGCGATGATAACACACTTAGCAGTGTTGATGCTATGGAGCAGTTATTACAAAGAATTGAATTTGCAGATCAGGTTGGCCTTGATGTTTTCGGAATTGGAGAACATCATAAAAAAGAGTTTTTAGATTCTGCAACAGCTGTAATTTTAAGTGCGGCAGCGGCCAGAACAAAAAATATACGTTTAGCGAGTGCTGTTTCGGTTTTGAGTGCGGCAGATCCTGTACGGGTGTACCAGAGTTTTTCAACTTTGGATTTGGTTTCAAAAGGAAGAGCAGAAATTGTCGTAGGCCGTGGTTCTTCTATTGAAGCTTATCCCCTTTTTGGCTATAATCTGAATGATTATGATGCGCTTTTCAGCGAAAAATTAGATTTACTTTTACAGATTCGTGACAATGAATTTGTGACTTGGGAAGGAAAATTTCGCCCGGCGATTAACAATCTTCCTGTATATCCGAGAGCTATACAAGAAAAATTACCCATTTGGCTTGGAGTTGGCGGAACACCTGAATCTTTTATTAGGGCAGGTTCGCTTGGACTTCCGCTAATGGTTGCCATTATTGGCGGGCAGACACATCGTTTTAAACCTTTAATTGATTTATACCGTCAGGCTGGACAAGCTGCAGGATATAAACCAGAAGAATTAAAAGTGGGATTGCATTCGCCAGGATATATTGGCTCAACAACAGAAAGTGCCATTGCAGATTATTATCCAGGTTATGCGGAGTTATGGACAAAATTAGGAAGAGAACGAGGCTGGCCTCCAGTTACAAAAGATAAATTTGACGGATTAATTGATGACTTAGGTGTTTTAATTGTTGGAAGTCCAGAAAGAGCTGCAGAGAAAATCCTGCGCCACAGTGAAGCACTTGGAGGTGTAGATCGATTTACTTTTCAAATGGACAACGCCGGATTAACACACAAACAATTAATGAATGCCATAGAATTAATTGGAACAAAATTAATTCCTTTAATTAGAAAGGGATAGTTTTGAATTGTGAATTATGAGTTATGAATTGAAACTAATAACTTCAATCCTAACTCATAACTCATAACTTATAACTCATAACTTATAACTCATAACTTATAACTCATAACTAAATACTAGAACTTATAAGTAACCCCCACTCTAAAGTTTCTTCCAGGTTCTGCCTGCCAATAATAAGCCTCTAGCCATTTGTAGTACGAACCGCTGTATAAGTATTTGTCTAAGATATTAAATACGTTTGCTGTAACTTTAACTTTCCCTGTTTCATAAGATAAACCTCCATCAAGTTTAAAATAAGATGGCAGTTTTTGAAGACCTTCACTCCAAGTATCTGTCTGGCGGCCGTCAAGGAAAGTTCCTCCAATAGAAGCGCCAAAACCTTTTAATTTTCCGTTTTGGACTGTATAATTTAACCAGGCGTTTGCTGTATGTTTAGCATATCCCGGAACTGTGCTTCCAACAGTAATACTAGTTAATCTTGATTCTGTTACAATAGATTCTGTAAAAGCATAGTTGGCAATTAAATTAAGACCGTCAAAAAGTTTTCCTCTAATATCAAACTCCAAACCTTCTGCCCTTTTTTCTCCCAAGATAACTTTATAAATATCATTCGGTCCATTTGTTGGATCGGCAGTGAGCTCATTTTTCTTTATAATTCTGTAAGCAGACAAAGTAGTATTCCATGAGCCATCAAACCAGTCTTTTTTGATACCAAATTCAATGTTATTACCTGTGAGCGGTTTTATAGGATCTCCATTCTGAGTAATTCCAGATTGAGGTGTAAAGGCTTGATCATATAGCCCATAAACCGCAAAATCATCAGTAATAGAATAACTTAAACCTGCTCGAGGTGTAATGTGGCTGTCTTCTTGAGGTACGTCATAGGCGCTAGTCTGGCTAATCCATGTATATCTTGCAGCAAGAGTCAATCTTAATTTATTTTGAAAAAAACCAAGTTCATCCTGAATATATCCAGCTGCATATTCTGAACCATAAAGTCCTCCTGCTCTCTGGCTTAAAGGAGTTTCATGATCGAAAGCAGGATAACCGTTAGAAGGTGTGCCATAATTTGGATTATATACATTGAAAGGACTTGCAGCAGTATCTAAATCATGAGATTGTCCCCAATCTGCCATGTAATCTTTACTTCCTAAATCTATTCCTCCTAATATTTTGTGCGAAACGCTACCTGTATTGAATTTTCCATTAACGAAAATCTGTCCTAAATACATATTACTTTCTGCATCCCAAATACCTACATTTCTAATAATATTCCCTGCTCCAAGCGCATTTTCGTCAGAACCAACAGTACTTGGCCATGAGCTATAACCTTGTTGAATGTATTTAAAATAAGACGTCTGAGCCGTTAACTTCCAGTTATCATCAAATTTATGTTCAAACTGCAAATACCCGCTGTGATCTTGTATGTTGGTATCTGGTAAACCTGGCGCTGTCATAGTGAAATCACGCGGCAGTGTAGCATAACCACCATCTTTAGGTCCAAAAACATAATAAGAACCAACTTCTGTCATGTTTGCATATTGAAAATTGTATTCAAATGTCAATTTTGTTTTGTCATCAAATTGGTATGAAATTACTGGAGCAATTACGTAACGGTCATTATGCTCAAACGGACGGAATGAACCTTTCTTTTGTGCAGCTCCATTAAAACGGTATAATAATTTTCCTTTTTTATCTAATTTTCCGTCAAGGTCTACACTTACTCTGTAAAAATCATAGCTTCCAACCAAAGCACTAACTTCTCCTTTTGTAACGCCTGTTGGTTTTTTAGTCACCACATTATAAAGTCCGCTTGGATCTCCGCTCGAAAGCATAAATCCAGCCGGCCCTTTCACAAATTCGATATGATCTACAAAACTCATATCTTCTGTCAATGGTCCCCAGAAAGAAGAAACAACATTAAATCCGTTTCTAAATGCCTGAATCTGTGAACCTCTCATGGTAATATTGGTATACAAATCTCCCCAATGTTCCAAACGCACAGCACCGCTCACGTTACGGATTACTCCATCGCTCATACTTGTAATTTGCTGATCTTTTAAAGTTTGAGCACTTACAATTTGTATGTTTTGCGGAATTTCAAGCACTGGTGTCTGAAGACGCAAAGACATTGATGGTTTATCCTGTTTGTATTTGTTTTTCGTAATTACAACTTCCTGAAGATCTTCCTGACTTTCGTTTAACGAAAAGTTTTTAGTCGTAGTTTGTTTTGCTGTCACTACAATATTGGCTTCCACTGGAGCAATCCCCACCGCACGAACTACAATAGTATAATTTCCTGGTTTTACTCTCGTAATTTCATATTGTCCTGAAACAGTCGTAACATCAGAATATTTAGTCCCTTTTAGTGTTACAGCTATATTTTCGGCAGCAGTGTTACCGCTTAAAGAAATTTTACCTGCTACTTTTCCAAAGTCCTGTCCCATCATAGTTATCGAACATAATAGAAGCGCAAAAATGTAAACTCCTTTATTAAAAATTATTTTCATTTTGGTTTGATTTTAAATTGCTGGGCAAAAGTAATTTCAAATATTCGGTTTTCCAAATTATTTTTATCCGTTCTAAATAAATATAACAATTTATAAAAAATCAGCAGTAAAATTAGATTCAAACAGCTTATTAAGTTATTTCCTTATAAATTAATCTAGGTTAAGTATTTATAACAGAATCTCTTTTTATCTTTATGATTCCAAATTCAACACAAAATTCACTTAATAAAATATTGACATGAAGCCAGATACAATAAGAAAAGTAGCCATTGTAGGTTACAATAGAATACCTTTTGCAAGAGCCAATACGGCTTATTCGAATGTTGGCAATAAAGAAATGATGACCGCAGCACTCAATGGTCTTATTGATAAATACGGGCTGAAAGGAAAATTATTAGGCGAAGTTGCTGGCGGAGCGGTTATTAAACATACCTATGACAATAATTTGATCCGCGAATGTGTGATGCAGACTAGTCTTGATCCTGCAACTCCTGCGTGCGATTTACAGCAGGCATGTGACACTGGAATTGAAAGCGCAGTTTATATCGCTAATAAAATTGCCCTGGGACAAATTGAATCTGGAATTGCAGGTGGTGTCGATTCTATTAGTGATATGCCGATTGCTGTCAGCGAAAAGCTTAGAAAAATATTATTAGATGCTAGAAAAGCAAAATCATTGGGAGAAAAAATCAAATTATTTCTAAAACTTCGCCCAAAAGATTTCAGTCCGTTAGTTCCTAAAAATGAAGAATCGCAAACTGGACTTTCAATGGGCGGGCATACCGAAATCACTGCCAAACATTATAAAATCTCAAGAGAAGATCAAGATCAATTTGCTTTAAAAAGTCACTTGAATATGGCAAAAGCTTATGATGAAGGATTTTTTAATGATATGATTACGCCTTTCAGCGGATTAGAAAAAGATAATAATTTAAGAAAAGACAGTACAATTGAAAAATTAGCCAAGCTAAATCCAGCTTTCGATAAAGTAAACGGTACTTTGACGGCAGGAAATTCTACGCCGTTAACAGATGGGGCTTCTTGTATTCTTCTAGCAAGCGAAGAATGGGCAAAAGAACAAGGGCTTCCTATTTTGGCTTACATTACGTTTGCAGAAATTGCTGCTATCGAATACGTTAAAAATCAGCAGAATCTTTTATTAGCTCCACTATTTGCTGCTTCCAGAATGCTCGAAAAAGCAGGATTAAATCTTCAGGACTTTGATTATTATGAAATTCACGAAGCTTTTGCCGCACAGGTTTTAGCTACTTTAAAAATTTGGGAAAGTCCAGAACTCAGCGAATCGATTGGTTTAAAAAAAGCTTTAGGATCTATTGATCGAAATAAATTAAACGTAAAAGGAAGCAGCTTAGCAGCCGCTCATCCCTTTGCTGCAACTGGCGGCAGAATCATTGGCGTAATGGCAAAATTGCTTTACGAAAAAGGTTCTGGAAGAGGTTTTGTCTCTATTTGTGCCGCTGGTGGACAAGGCGTTACTATGATAATCGAGAAATAAATGAATATTTTACAAAAAGCATTAGGAGCAATTTTCCCTCCATACAAATACAATGCAATTAGAAAAGAGCAAAGAAAACTTTTTAATACTATAATTGAAGCATTACCTGAAAAATTATCTGAAATAAAAAATCAAACTATAATAGTAATTTTTATGACTTAACAAATTGGGAATTATATCCTGATTTTAAATATGTTGCCATAGGTTATGTTGGAGACACCGTTTTTAAATACAAAAAAAGAGGTAATAATTATCATATTTCAGGGCTTAGGATTTTTTCAAAACAGAATAATCGTTTCGAAAAAATAGAACTTTTAATTCAGGATAATTTGGTCGCTGGTTTAAAAATTACAAATTCAACTTATCAATTAGATGAATTTAAATTATCATCGATTGATAATACAAATTTTTCAATGACACGTTTTGATTTTCCTCCAAACGAAATTGATTTGTTTTATGATAGCTTAGATAGTAATATTAGAGAAAAACTAAACTATAATGAATTATTTGATATTGATTTTAATGGAAGAACTTTTTATGTCATTTACGATTTAGAAGACGGAAATTATATTGCAGTAGATAATAAACAAAATGTATACTCTTTAATTCACGATGCTGAGCCAATGATTCTTAAAATGAAAATAACATTTCTTGAAATCTTAGAACAAATTGAGAATAACCAATTTGATGTAAGTGCGCATTTTGATAAAAGATATGGTAAATAATTTTTTCTAATGTAAATAAACCCGACAGGTTTTTAAAACCTGTCGGGTTTAATATGTAAAAAAGAATCTTACTAAATTTTTAAAAAGCAAATTCTTCAACAGAAGATAAGGCTTTCGCCAAACATTTTCTGCGAAATCAGGAATTGCAGTTCCTTCTGTGGAACCTTTTGGCTAAAAACTAAAACACTACAAAAACTTTACAGCAAATTTGTCATCGCAGCGTTTCTCGTGTTTTGACATTATGATACTCAATATGTAAAAAACATAACATTTGAAGATCAATATATTGTACAGAAAAAGATTAAATTTGAAATACCCAAATCATCTAAATTCTGAATAATTATGAGAAAAAATCTACCCTTTAATATCAAAAAGCGATTGTTCAATTATTTCTTATCAATTTTTGCTTTATTACTTTCGCTGCAATCCTATTCACAATATATTACCCAAAACCTAGCTCCTACAGCGGTCATTAAAGAAGGGCTCGCACTGGAACAATCTTTTGATGGAAGAATTTTTATTGCAGAAAGAGGCGGAATTGTCAAAGTATTTCAAAACAATGCTGTCTCGACTGTTTTTACCGTAACTACTGTAACTGACAGTGAACAAGGTTTACTTGGATTAACCCTGCATCCAAACTTTACCACAAATGGTTACATTTATGTATTCTACGCCATTAACGACGGCGGTGTAATCCGACATCGTATTGAGAGAGTCAAAATCGATAATGCCAATCAAGTAGTCAGCAGACAGGAAATTCTACTTTTAGAACCTATTGGCGGTGGATTTCATAATGGTGGTGATTTAAAGTTCTTTAACGGATTTCTATATGTAACCGTTGGAGATAGTCAGCAAAATACAAACTCACAAGATCTTGATACTTATAAAGGAAAAATTCTTCGGCTAACAGAAGACGGTCTGCCCGCGCCTGGAAATCCGTATTATGGAACTGGTTCTGTACAAAGACAAAGCATCTGGGTTTATGGATTTAGAAATCCTTGGAGGTTAGTTGCCAATACAACAGCCAATAAATTATTTGTACTGGATGTTGGAACTTCATGGGAAGAAGTAAACGAAATCAGCAATCCAGCAATTCGCAATTATGCCTGGGGACACCCACAAGGCGGCGATGGAAAACAAACAGAAACCAATTTATTTACCAATCCGATATTTACTTATGCAACCGGAAGTATCGGAAATGCTTTGACCAATGGCTTATTATACAATCCAACAACGCCTCGTTACCCTGATCTTCAGGGAAAATTTATTATAAAAGATTTTCTTCGAAATGCTATTCGATCTTTCGATCCTAATATTCCAGATCCAGCTTCAACTGAGTTTTATACCGCACCACACCAGCAAGCACTCGGAATGATGTTAGGCAACGATGGTTATATTTATTATTGCGCTTACGGAAATAATGGTTCGCTAATTAAACTTGATTATATAGAAACTGCTGCGCCAACAATAGTAAATCATCCTGTTTCTCAAAGTATTATGCAGACTACTCCTGTAACTTTTACGGTTTCTGCAAGCGGCGTTGGGCTTTCCTATCAATGGCAGTTTAATAATGTAAATATTTCGGGAGCAAATGCTGCTTTTTATACCATTTCGAATGTTACAACAGCAAATGCAGGTGCTTATAGAGTGATAGTTAGCAATACTGCAGGCAATGTAACCAGTAATCCTGCAACGTTAACAGTAACACCATTTAGTAATGCTCCAACAGTTACGATTGTTTCTCCTTTACCAACTTTAAAATGGAATGCCGATGATGTAGTTCATTTTGAAGCAACAGCAACAGATATTGAAGATGGAACATTACCAGCAAGTGCATTTTCATGGAATATTGATCTTTTCCACGAAGATATTCCAGGAGCTGGGCATTCACATCCTGGTGCAAGTCCGCAAGGCGTAAAATCTGGTGATTTTACAGCATCTAATCAAGGCGAAAAAACACCAAATGTTTGGTATCGTTTTACTGTAAAAGTAACCGACAGCAATGGCTTAACAGCATCAACCTTTGTAGACATTAAACCAAATTTAGTCGATGTAACTATAACAAGCTCTCCTGCTCTATTGGCTTTAGAATTCAACCAAAAACCAGTTACAGAACCATCAACAAAACAAGTTGTAGCCAATGCCTCTTTGCAGACATTAAATGCTCCAACTCCGCAATATGTTGGAAACATTAGATATGACTTTGATCATTGGGATCATGGCGGAGCGGCTAATCAAACCTTCAAAGCACCTGCAACTGGAACTGCAGCTTATACCGCTGTTTATACTTCAACAACGCTTCCAAACGCACCTTACTTAGGAATTGTGGCTCAAATTCCAGGAATTATCGAAGCTGAAAATTATGACGTTGGTCCAAGTGCTTTTTTTGACAGCAATGGCGGCGGCGACACAGCTTACAGAGCTGGCGACGGAGTAGGAACTGAAGCTTGCAGCGAAGGCGGATCTAATCTTGCGTATGTTGCTAAAAATGAATGGCTCAAATACACTGCAAGAGTAAATACAACAGGAAATTATAATATCAATCTAAGAGTCGCATCGCCTTATAATACCCGAAAATTACATCTTGAAGTCGATGGTGTAAATGTAACTGGAACGGTAAATATTCCAAATACTACTGGCTTTCAGGCTTGGCAGACAGTTACCATTCCAAACATTCCTCTAACACAGGGAGCGCGTGTGATTACTTTATTTTTTGAAGAAGGCGACATCAACGTTAATAAAATGGAATTTGTACTAACAGGAAGTACAACTGCGCCAATTGCAGATTTTGAAGTTAATACCCAAATGGGATGCCTTAATACTGCCGTTACTTTTACTTCTGTTTCGGTTGGAACTGTCGATAATTATGTGTGGAATTTCGGCGAAAATGCAACGCCTGCAACTGCAACAGGAATTGGTCCTCACAGCGTAATTTATTCAACCGAAGGAACAAAAACCGTTTCATTAACGGTTAGCAATACCATTGGAAACAATAAAAAAGAAATTGCTTACATGGTGCATAATTGCAATCTTGGCGTTGAAAATCCAAATGGAGAATCCAATAAGATCATTGTTTTTCCAAATCCTTCAACTGGAATATTCCACTTATCTAAAGAATTAGAATGGACTGTTTATTCGCCTTTAGGAACTACGGTAAAACAAGGAAAAGGAAATTTAATTTCTATTTCAGAACATCCAACGGGTATCTATTTTGTAAAAACAAATGCTGCTTCTAAAGCAATTTCTATCAGTAAACAATAAAATCAGCCTTACAAATTCATTTTTTTGTAGTAAATTACAGCTTATAAAAGACAAGTTCATTTTAAACCGTAAAAAAAATGATAGACTCAAAAATACCAGAAGGTCCTCTTGCAGAAAAATGGAATAATTACAAGGCAAAAGCAAAACTTGTAAATCCTGCCAATAGAAAAAAACTGAATATTATTGTAGTCGGAACTGGACTTGCAGGCGCTTCATGTGCCGCATCGCTGGCTGAACAAGGGTATAATGTAAAGTCTTTTTGTTTTCAGGATTCCCCTAGACGTGCGCATTCTGTCGCCGCACAAGGTGGTGTAAATGCGGCTAAAAACTACAAAAATGACGGTGACAGCACTTTTAGAATGTTTTATGATACCATTAAAGGCGGAGATTTTAGATCGCGAGAAGCCAATGTGTATCGTTTAGCGGAATGTTCTGCTGCTCTCATCGATCATGCAGTCGCTCAGGGTGTTCCCTTTGCAAGAGAATATGCTGGTTATTTGAATAATAGATCTTTTGGAGGCGTTCAAGTTTCACGGACTTTTTATGCCAGAGGTCAAACGGGACAGCAGCTTTTGCTGGGTGCTTATCAAGCATTAGAACGGCAGGCTTCTTTGGGAAAAGTAGCTTTGTACACACGCCATGAAATGCTTGAATTAGTAGTTATTGAAGGCAAAGCCAAAGGTATAATTGCCCGAAATCTTGAAACAGGAATTTTAGAACGCCATGCTGCAGACGTAGTAGTTTTAGCTTCTGGAGGTTACGGAAAAGTATATTATTTGTCTACTTTGGCAATGGGCTGCAATAGTTCAGCAATTTGGCGTGCACATAAAAAAGGCGCTTTTATGGCAGGTGTAAGCTGGATTCAGTTTCATCCTACTTCATTGCCGCAGCACGGAGCAAATCAGTCCAAATTGACTTTGATGTCAGAATCGCTTCGAAATGACGGGCGAATCTGGGTTCCTAAAAAGGCTGCCGATGACCGTGATCCAAATCTAATTCCAGAAGAAGAACGAGATTATTATTTAGAGCGCCGATATCCTTCATTTGGAAACCTGGCTCCAAGAGATATTTCGTCAAGAGCTGCAAAAGAAAGAATCGATGCAGGTCATGGCGTGGGACCTATGAAAAATGCGATTTATCTCGATTTTTCTGATGCCATTAATGCCCAGGGAAAAGATAAAATAGAAGCCAAATACAGCAATCTTTTTGCGATGTATGAAAAAATTACCGGCATTAATGCATACAAAGAACCCATGCTGATTTCGCCGGCGGCGCATTTTACAATGGGCGGACTTTGGGTTGATTATGAATTAATGACCACCATTCCTGGATTATTTGCTTTAGGCGAAGCGAACTTTGCAGATCACGGTGCTAATCGTCTTGGAGCAAATTCGTTACTTCAAGCCTGTGTGGACGGCTATTTTATTGCGCCTTATACGATTCCGAACTATTTGGCTGGCGAATTAAACGCGCCAAAATTTGACATCTCCCATCCTGCTTTTGATGAAGCGGAAAAAAGTGTTAGAAGACAATTAGATCGTTTTTTACATACCAACGGAACGCTTTCTGCAGATTACTTTCATAAAAAAATCGGACGTTTATTATACGAGAAATGCGGACTTTCGAGAAGCAGGGAAAAACTTGAAGAAGCGATAATTGAAATTAGAGAACTCAAATCTTCTTTTGAAAAAGATCTTCGAATTACCGGCGACAACACTTTAAACAGCGAATTGGAAAAAGCAGGACGAATCGCGGATTATATTGAATTGGCTGAATTAATGTGTTACGATGCCTTACAACGTGAAGAATCCTGCGGCGCACATTTTAGGGAAGAATACCAAACTCCAGATGGCGAAGCTGTTCGCAATGATGAAGATTTCTGTTACGTTTCGGCTTGGGAATGGAAAGGAAATAATCAAGAGCCTGAGTTACACAAAGAACCTTTGGTATTTGAATCGGTTGAACTGGCTGTGAGAAGCTATAAATAATTGTGAATGGTGAATTGTGAATTGTGAATTGTGAGTTGTGAGTTGTGAGTTGTGAGTTGTGAGTTGTGAGTTGTGAAATTGTAACTGCAACCGAGACTGAAAACCGAGACTGAAAACTGAGACTGAAAACTGAGACTGAAAACTGAGACTGAAAACTGAGACTGAGAACTGAGACTGAAAACTGAGACTGAAAACTGAGACTGAAAACTGAGACTGAAAACTGAGACTGAAAACTGAGACTGAAAACTGAGACTGAAAACTGAGACTGAAAACTGAGACTGAAAACCGAGACTGAAAACCGAGACTGAAAACCGAGACTGAAAACCGAGACTGAAAACCGAGACTGAAAACTGAGACTGAAAACTGAGACTGAAAACCGAGACTGAAAACTGAGACTGAAAACCGAGACTGAAAACTGAGACTGAAAACCGAGACTGAAAACTAAAAAATAAAAAAAACATGAAGCTGTATCTTAAAATTTGGCGTCAATTTGATACTTCATCAAAAGGAGAAATGACAGATTATGAAATTGATGAAGTGTCTGAACATATGTCTTTTTTAGAAATGCTGGATCTTTTAAACGAATCTCTTATTCAGCAAGGTGAGCGTGTTATCGAATTTGATCACGACTGTCGTGAAGGTATCTGCGGTCAATGTGGTGTGATGATTAACGGACGAGCTCATGGTCCTTTAAAAAATACTACAACCTGCCAGCTTCACATGAGAAGTTTTAAAGATGGCGATACCATTTATATTGAACCTTTTCGCGCCAAAGCATTTCCTGTTTTAAGAGACTTAAAAATAGACCGAAAAGCTTTTGACTCTATTATAGCAGCTGGAGGTTTTATTAGCGCATCTACAGGTCAGGCGCCTGAGGCTAACAGTATTCCGATTTCTTATGAAACTGCAGAAGAAGCTTTTGATGCAGCTGCTTGTATCGGATGTGGCGCATGTGTGGCTTCATGCAAAAATGCCAGCGCCGCTTTATTTGTAGGAGCCAAAATAACGCACTTAGCTTTGCTCCCGCAAGGAAAAGTAGAAGCTTCTAAACGTGCCATTACAATGGTAAAGAAAATGGATGAAGAAGGCTTTGGAGCCTGCTCTGATACACGAGCCTGTGAAATCGAATGCCCACAGGGAATTTCGGTGCTTTCAATTGCTAAAATGAACCTGGAATATATGAAAGCTTTAGCTTTTAGGAAATAAATTTGTCAATTCATTATTTAAAATAAAACGTATTAATTGTCATTTTGATCCCGAAGCCTCGGGATCAAAATGACATATGAGAGAAAACTTTCTCCCTTAGTGTCTTTGTGGCAAACCAAAAATCTTAAACCGCAAAATAAGGTGTCAAGATATCTTCAAAATTGTACAATCCGTTTTCTTTTTCTTTGATGTTTTCTGCGACGAAAATTACTCCGTTTCCAAAAGCTTCCCTAGAAATTGATTCGTGTATAATTCGAACCGTTTGAAAAGGAAAACCAAAAATTACTTCATGTTTTCCAACTATACCACCAGCTCTCACAGAATTGATGTTTTCTTTGTCTACATCCAGCGCTTCTGCAATTTTTATGGCAGTTCCAGAAGTTCCTTCTTTAGCTTTAAAATGTTCTTCATTTACTTCAATATCAACCCACGGCGCAATTTTCTTCAAAAATTTAGCAGCAAATAATAAATAGTTAACACCAAGAGTAATATTCGGCGACCAAAAAACAGTTGTTTTTTGACTTAACTTTTTTAGAAACTGCAATTCCTTGTCTTTATAATGTGAAATTGCCGAAATTATTTTGATGTTCTTTTTTTTGCTGCAGCTTCACCATACGTGTAAATTCCCTGATGAGAAGAGAAATCTATAATTACATCTACTGGATGGCTTTCCAGCAATTCTTCAATAGGAGTTTTGGAACTAGAATAGATTAAGCCGGGTTCGTCTGACTGCACTCCAAAAAATTCAGGCACCGATCTGTGTTCTAAAGTTGTACTTTGTCTTAAAACCCATTCTAAGCAGAATTTTTTATTTTCTAATAATATTGAAGCTACTGATTTTCCAGTTTTTCCGAATCCGATTAATCCTATTTTCATAAGCATTTGTTTTTGATGAGCGAAGGGCTCGTTAGAAAAAAATTGATATTGTAAAGTGGTAAATATCAATTCGAATTTTAATTCATAAAAACAGTTTTCAAACTGTCATTTGAGTAAAAATAGGAAAATCATAACAGAACTGCCAACGAAATTTAGATTTTATAACAAAAAATGAAGTTGTTAGTCGGTTTTTTATTACTAATGAAATTTTTATGATGAGATAATTTGAAGTAATTTTTCTCACCTAAAAGTATCTTTTTTAAGCTAATTTCATACATAAAAAATACCTCAAAAAAAGAATTTGGTAATATACAACTAAACATATTTTCAGTAGATTTACAGCCTGATACCCCAAGTTAATATCAGTAAATAATGGCTTACAATAAAAATGAATTAGTCCGATTTTTAGATGCTCAGAACAAATTGTATTTAACAGCTTTGGACGAAATAAAAAAAGGCAAAAAAGAATCTCCATGGATGTGGTTTATCTTTCCGCAGATTAAAGGAATGGGTTCCAGCGATACTTCCAAATTTTATGAAATTAAAAACGCCGACGAAGCAATTGCTTTTCTAGAACATCCAATTTTAGGTAAACATTTAGTAGAAATTACATCCGAATTAATCAAAAAAGAAGAAGAAACGGTAAGTAATATATTCGGAATCACTGATGTCGAAAAGCTGCAATCCTGCATGACACTTTTTGCAAGTGTTCAAAATTCAGAACCTATTTTTCAGGAAGTTTTGCATAAATATTTTGATGGATCTTCAGATTTTCATACACTTCAGTTGTTATACAATAACCTGTAAATCGGTTGTATTTAAACGCTTTGACTTTAAATTTTTATAAAATAATCACAGCTTTTTGCAACATTTAAAAATAAGATATCTATATTTGCAACACTGTTGCAATTACTTATTTCACTATTAGATAATTAGTTTTGCACAGAAATACCACTGAATGAAAAAGAGAATCGTAATTGTAAATTTCTTAGCATCTTTTGCAGTATTGTGCGCAATGCTGTTTCAAACTGTGCACTCTTACGAACATTTTTTCAAACAGCTTTCAGAAAAACCTTGCCAGCATCATGCAAGTGAGAATCATAAACAAATAACACACAGTCATTCTACTGATGCAAAATGTCATGTTTGTCATTTTTCTTTCAGTACATTTATTCCAAGTGCTTTTCAGGCTGTAATTTTTCAAAAAATACAAGTAGAAACTACATCGGTATTTATTTATACCAAATTAGTTTCAACATTCTTCAAAGGAAGCTTATTTGCTTTACGAGCACCTCCTGCTCTATTTTAATTTACAAGTTTTATTTTATCGCGTCAAATCTTTGTTTTCAAATTAAAGATTAGTGCAAAGAGATTTTATTTGCTCCTTTCTCTATCTGCGCTTTCGCGAATAAACCGCTGTAAATTTCCCTCTTTCAATATTATTCAGAATTCTAGCCTATTCCTATAAGCTTAGAATGCTGTCATTTTCAAAATATATCCAAATCCAAATAATATAATTATGCTTACAGCCGAAAATCTAACCAAAAAATATGGTGATTACACTGCTTTAAATGCTTTAAACTTAACTATTAAAGAAGGTGAAATATTTGCTCTTTTAGGGCAGAATGGTGCCGGAAAAACAACAACTATTAATTTATTTCTAGGGTTTATAGAACCTTCAGAAGGATCTTTAACTATCAATAATATTCCCGTTACATTAAACGCAAAAACTACTAAAGAATTTGTCGCCTATATTCCAGAAACTGTAATGCTATATCCGAATTTAACCGGTATAGAAAATCTTAAATTTTTCTCCTCGCTGGCAGGTTTTAAATACTCAAAAGGTGAACTGGAATATTTTTTAAACAAAGCTGGACTTCAGACCAAAGCACACGAACAAAATCTCGGCGGTTATTCTAAAGGAATGCGTCAAAAAGTCGGAATTGCAATTGCAATTGCTAAAAAAGCTAAAGTACTTTTATTGGACGAACCCACAAGTGGTTTAGATCCAAAAGCTTCTAATGAATTTTCTCAAATTTTGAAAGAGCTTTCTGCAGATGGAACGGCAATTTTAATGGCAACTCACGATATTTTCAGAGCGCGCGAAGTGGCATCTCATATCGGAATCATGAAGCAGGGAAATCTAGTTACTGTAATTGAAGCCTCAAAAATCTCTGCAAACGAATTGGAAGATTTGTATTTACAAACTGTTTAAAAGGAAATACCGATTTCCATCTCTATAAAAATGAAACATTTACTTTCCTTACTATTTTTAGTAAGCACTTTTTCTATTGTCCATTCGCAAAGCAATCAAAAAGTTAGAGACAGCATCATTAAGGATTCTCTTGAACTGGAAACCAAGCGAAACGAATTGCAGACTGTTGAGATTGTAGGACGCTCAACGCGAAAATACAACAGTGATTATTCTTTTTCGGCAACCAAAACTGCTGCATTAAATAAAGATATTCCGCAGTCTATTTCGACTATTACCAAAGAATTAATTGCTGATAAAGGAGCGATTTATCTTGCTGATGTAGTAAAAATGGCAAGCGGTGTTATTCCTGCCAGTTACTACAATCAATATACGATTCGCGGTATTAGTCAAAATGAAGAAGGACAGATTATAAACGGAATGCGAACCAGACAATACTATTTTTTACAGCCTTTAACGAGTAATATCGAAAGAGTTGAAGTCATCAAAGGTCCGTCGAGTGCTTCGTTTTCTTCTGTTGATCCCGGCGGCAGTATCAATATGGTGACCAAAAAACCTCTGGCGGTAGACCGAAAGGAAGTTAGTTTAACTGTCGGTAGTTTTAGCACTTTACGCGGAACCCTTGATTTTACAGGTCCGTTAAACGAATCGAAAACACTTTTGTATCGTGTAAACGGAGCGTATCAGGAAGCCAAATCATTTCGGGATTTAGTCAATAATAAGTCCTTTTTGATTTCTCCTTCTTTCAGTTATATTCCGAATAAAAAAACAGCAATCAATACAGAGCTGATTTTAAGCGACATGAATGGAGTTCTAGACCGCGGACAGCCAATTTTTGGAGCTGTTGCAGGTAAAACTGATTTAAATAAAACGCCAATAAGTCTCAATTTAGGCGCTTCAGGAGATTTTTTCAAATCGAAAGAAATGATTTTGATGACCAGTTTTGCTCATAAATTCACATCAAAAATTGGTTTTAATGCTTCGTACATGAAACAAACCTGGACAGAAAACCTGCAGGAACACCGCACCACTAATGGTTTTGCCGTAGATATGAACAATCAGCCTGTTACGAGTCTTGCCATGATGCAGTTTGTGCAGCGCCAGCAATATTGGGATATTGATAATCTTACCGCCTATTTAAATTTTGATTTTAAAACAGGCAAACTCAATCATAAACTATTAACAGGTTACGATTTAAGCAGGTGGAACAAAAACATCGGCGGCGGGCAAAATGCTGCGAGAGGTTATTTATTAAATGATGGAACTGTGGCGAGTTCTTTTGTTCCTGCAAATGCGTCAAATTATCAAACTGTAACTGTAAACGGTGTTGTGTTACCCAAACCAAACGTCAATTTCTTTGATTTAAACAATCCTTCTTATGCTTTAAGAAATACGCAGGATTATGTTTTAAATGTTCGTACAGCGCTTCCGTCTGCACTTACAACAACAAACGCAGTTTACATTCAAGATCAGATTCAATGGGAAAAATTTACTTTTTTATTGGGACTAAGAAATGAATGGTTCGAAGATATTACCAATTATGAAACCAACAACGAGATAACAGTTAAAAAATCTGCATTACTGCCTAGAATTGGCGTTACTTATGCTGTCAATAACTCAATTAATCTATACACCACTTATTTGGAGGGTTATCAGCCTCAGTCCAACACAACTACATTAATGCCTCAGACAGGAAGTTTACCTGCCGGAAGTCTCTTTAAACCTTTGGAAAGTGATTTAAAAGAGTTTGGTCTAAAAGCTGTTTTCTTCAATAATACCGTAAGTTTTAATGCTGCTGTTTACGAAATTAATCAGCGCAATATTTTAATGAACGCCAATGATCCTGTAAGCCCCGATTTATTAGTAACGAGAGGTTCTGAAAGAAGCCGTGGTTTTGAATGCGATTTGGCTGGATATATTACTCCAGACTGGCAGATTAATGCTTCATACAGTTACATTGATGCGGAAATTACAAATGATGCCAATGCCTCATTAATTGGACAGCGAAAGCAGAATACGCCAAAAAACAGCGCCAATCTTTGGACACGCTATAATTTTGCTTCTGACTCTGCTCTGGATGATTTCGGAATTGGTTTTGGAATGCAGTATCAAAGCAGTAAAATACCTTGGTTTACAAGAGATTTTACACTTCCAGATTTCACCATTTTTGATGCTGCTCTTTATTATAAACCTAATAATAGTAATATGCAGATTGCTGTAAACGCAGGCAATCTTTTGAATAAAACCTATTGGCTGGGCGCGCAGAATTACCTGCGTTTGTTTCCGGGAAGTCCCCGAAACGTAAGCCTAACCGTAACTTATAAATTTTAATTTATATGAAATTACTTCACACAGAACTCCTTATAGCCAGACATTTTAAAAACTCGATTTTTAAAAATCAGGCAGTTTATATTATTACCATTTTTATTGGAATTTTGCTCTTATATGCCGCATTCACGGGCTGGGACAATTATAAGAGTCAAAACGAAACCAGCGAAAAATATCAGCATGAATCTCGAGAAGACTGGTTGAAAAATCCAGATAAGAATCCGCATAGAATGGCGCATTATGGAAACTTTGCTTTTAGAAAAAGCACACCTTTAAGCGTTTTCGAATTTGGAATGGAACCTTTTTTTGGAAATGCAATTTTCTTGGAAGCCCACAAACAAAATACAGCCAATTTCTCTGAAGCTGGATTTTCGAACAGTATGCTTCGTTTTGGCGAAATCAGTATTGCAATGGTGCTGCAGGTTTTGTTACCGCTGCTTATTTTTTTCTTCGGATTTAATGCGATTGCATACGAACGTGAAAACGGAACTTTAAAAATCCTTTTAACGCAGGGAATCAGTTGGAAACAGCTTCTTATTGGAAAAACGTTAGGAATTGCAAGTGTCATTATGATGCTTTTTGTTCCAACTATTATTGTTTTGGCTTTGGTCTGGCTTTTTCTACAAGACTTCGCCGTTACGACAGACGAGACCGTAAAAATGCTTTTATTTATTCTTTTTCATTTCGCTTATCTCCTATTCTTCTGTGTTATTGCGGTTTTAATTTCGGCAGTAAGTAAAACATCTAAGAAAGCTTTGATCACACTTATTGGAATCTGGCTTCTTTTTACCATTATTCTGCCAAGAACAACGCAGGCAATTGGGGCATATATTTACGAAGCGCCTTCTAAAATCCAATTTAACAGCGATATCGAAAAAGATATTCTGAAGCAGGGAGACAGCCATAATCCGAATGATCCGCATTATAAAGCCATAAAAGATTCATTGCTTCGCGCTTACAAAGTCGATTCTGTGCAAAAACTTCCCTTTAATTACTCTGGTTATATTATGACCGAAGGAGAAAAAATTAGTTCCAGAATTTACAATGAGCATTTAGCCGAGCTTTTAAAAATTTACAAAAAGCAGAATAGCTTTTCAAAGACAGTTTCCTTTTTGAATCCCTATATCGCGATGAAAAACTTATCGATGGGTTTATCCAATACCGATTACGAATCGTATGTAGATTTTCAAAAACAAGCCGAAGATTATCGTTATGCAATGGCGCAGAAAATGAATGGATTGCAGATTAAATACATCAGCAATAAAAAACCTGGACCAAATGATAAACCGCTTACGATTGGTAAAGAACATTGGGCAGATGTAGAAGAATTTCACTACGAACCTAAAAAAATCGGAACGGTTCTTAAAAACGAAATTATCTCGATTATTTCAATTATTCTCTGGATTTCACTGCTTTTCATTTTAGTTCGAATTGCATCCAAAAAACTTAAAGCCATTTAATATGTTAGTATTATTATATAAAAATTTCATTCGGTCAAAAGGAACCAAAATAGGGCTGCTTTTCTTGTTGTGCATTGGTTTTATAAGTCTTTTAATTGGAAAACAATTTCAGGAAAAACAGCAGAGCAATATTGAACAAGCTGCTGTTTACCAGAAAGAACATATCGCCAGAAATGCCGCATTTCATAAAGATGAGATCGGACTTTTATTGTATTACATCAAATTCTCCTTAGTCAATAAAACACTGCCTATAAACAGTTTAGCAATCGGACAACGCGATATCAACCCCTCTATTCAAAGTGTTACGATTCGCGGATTGGAAGGTCAGAAATACGATTCAGAACTCAATAACCCGAATAATCTTCTGGCAGGAAATATCGATTTCAGTTTTGTGCTGATTTATCTTTTTCCGCTTTTAATAATTTCCTTTTCGTACAATCTTATTTCAGAAGAAAAAGAAAGCGGTACTTGGAAAATTGTAGCAACGCAAAGTCAGAATACCTTCATTTACATTCTACAGTTATTTTACGTTAGAATTTTGAGTTTAATCGCATTGTTTACTATTTTACTTTTGACAGCTGTTTTATTCTTGAATATTCCACTGGATCAGACTTTTTTCCTCTTTTACGGACTAGGGATTCTGTATATTTTATTTTGGTTTTCGGTATGCTTTTTTATTGTCTCACTACAAAAACATTCGAATTTTAATGCTGTTTTATTATTGACGGTCTGGTTGTTTTTAATAATCATTGTTCCTGCCGGAATTAATGCTTACATCGTTAATCAATACAAAGTTCCAGAAGCTTTAGAACTGACTTTGAAACAGCGAAATGCGTATCACGAAAAATGGGATATGGATAAAAATGAGACTGTGGAGAAATTTTACAAACATTACCCGCAGTTTAAAAGTTATGTTTTACCAGAAAAAGAATTCAGCTGGCTTTGGTATTACGCGATGCAGCAAATGGGCGACGATGAGTCGGCTGCAGAATCCCGTGAATTGGAAACCAAATTACAGCAGCGAAACCTTGCCAGTCAGAGAATTGCACAATTTATACCGACGCTTCATACGCAGTTGCAGCTAAACGAAATCGCCCACGCCGATTTAGGAAATCAGCTTTTATTTTTGAAAGAAACGAAGCATTTTCATGAAAAAATGCGTTTGTATTTTTATCCTAAAATATTTGATAATGCAGATGTTAGCAAAGAAAACTGGTCGAAATTTAAAGTAGAGACTTTTAATGATCCATCAGAAATAAGCTTTTTGACAGCTTTTTTACCCTTATTGATTTTCAATTTGGTTTTGATTGGTTTTGGATGGAGAAATTTTAGACGTAGCGTTTTGTAAAATTTAACCGCAAGGGGCGCAAAGGTTTACGCAGGGTTCGCAAAGTTTTTTAGTAAGCTTTGCGAACTTTGCGTTTTTTAGAATCTTACATAATAAAAAAATCCTTGCGCGCTTTGCGGTTAAACCCTCATTCTAAAAGTTTTTTGCACCTATTCTGACTAATATTTTTTCAAATAGCGTTTATATTAATTTTATTTAGAATTAATATAAATAAACTTTTATATTTGCCGCTTTCTGAGCAAATCTGAGTAGTTTTTAAAATTTACTTAATATTGCTTTTCCAAAGTAAATTTCGTTTAATGAACCATAATACCAGTTTCGAATTAGATCTCTTCAAATCCTTTAAAGAAGGAGACGAAACTGCATTTAAGTTTTTTTACGATAAATATTTTAGGCGAATCCAATCTTTCAGTGTTCAGTTTATTTATGATCAGGACGAAGCTGAAAACCTTGCTCAAGAAGCCTTACTACACTTATGGCAAAATAGAGAAAACGTAGAATCTATTAACGGTATTCAAGCTTTCTTATTTACCTACGCCAAATCAAAATGTCTGAATTTAATCCGCCACAATAAAGTGAAGGATAAATTTAAGAATGACCTACTTAACCACAAAGAACGAGAATTGGATATTGAGGTTTTAAACTCACTTCAGTTCAACACACTAGAATTAACAGAATTGGAGCGCATTATTCAGGAATCAATTAATGAATTACCGCCCAAAACCCGCGAAGTTTTTATTAAAAAACGCT
This sequence comes from Flavobacterium sp. SORGH_AS_0622, assembly GCF_030818825.1. Classification (NCBI taxonomy): domain Bacteria; kingdom Pseudomonadati; phylum Bacteroidota; class Flavobacteriia; order Flavobacteriales; family Flavobacteriaceae; genus Flavobacterium; species Flavobacterium sp. SORGH_AS_0622. The sequence goes on along the minus strand of NZ_JAUTAX010000001.1, from coordinate 1,947,022 downwards.
TTGAGAATAAAAAAAACGCAGAAATTGCCGAAGAAATGCAAGTGACTTTAAAAGCTGTCGAAGCCCATATGACAAAGGCTTTGAAGATTTTAAAGACTAAATTATCGGACTATTTGTTTCTAATTTTTATCCTTATTTATAATAATTAAGAATAAAAGGTAGGGTATTTTAATTCTGAGGTGTACTAACTATAGCGAGAAGTTTAAAAACGCATTTATGACATCGGAACTAATTTATAAATACTTATCTAATGAAGCTTCAGAACAAGAAGTTCAACAACTTTTTGATTGGATTGATGCCTCAGAAGAAAATAAAAAGCAATTTATAACTTTAAAAAAGACTTGGACTTTAACAGCACTTACTGAAACTATTTCACGTGATACTACTCCAGTAATTGCATTGAAACCAAAAAATAATACAAGAAAGTATTTTAGATACGCGGCCATTCTTGTTGTATTATTGGGTTTAACAAGACTTGCTTTTTATTTTAATGAAAGAACAACAGCTTCTAAAGAAATTGTTCTGGAATTAAGTGATGGACGATTAGAATATTTTACGCATAAAAATGAGAATACTTTAGTCAATGATAAAGGCGAATTGATCGCCCGAAAATTTACAGACCGAATTGTTTATTTCGGGAAAGTTCTCGATAAAGAAGTTTCCTATCATACGCTTACAGTCCCGTATGGAAAAAGATTTAAGCTTACACTTTCAGATGGTACCTTAGTAAGTTTAAATTCTGGAACTACTTTACGCTATCCAGAGCAATTTGGAATAAACGGAAAAAGAAATGTTTATTTAACTGGTGAAGCTTTTTTTGAAGTTGCCAAAGATAAACAGCATCCGTTTATTGTACATTCTGATAAAATTGATATTGAAGTTCTCGGAACAAAATTTAATGTGAGTGCCTATCCTGAAGACAAAACTGTGAGTAGTGTTTTGGTTGAAGGAAGTATTCAAATGTCTGAAAAAGACAATCCTTTAAACGCCGTTTTGCTTAAGCCCTCCCAAATGGCAGTGTGGCAGAACGAATCTAAGAAAATCGTAACACAAACAGTTGATACAGCTGTTTATGAAGCTTGGACTCAAGGCGAACTGGTGTTTCAAAATACCCCATTTTCTACTATTGCAAAAATTATTGAACGTACTTATGACGTTGAAATTATCAACGAAAATACTGTTTTGGCCAAACAGAGTTTTACAGGTTCAATAAAAGTTAGTGAGTCTAGTGTCGCCAATATTTTAGAACTTCTAAAACGTGACACGCCTTTTAATTATTCCATTAAACAAAACACAATTACTATTACACCAATTTTCCATAACTAAATAAACATGACTTTTACGATACATCCCAATTCAAGAAAAATTCTATTTTTCTTAGGCTTTCTATTATCCTGTTTTTCAGCTTTTTCTCAAAATAAAAACATTACATTACATGTAAAAAACAAACCTATAAGCTTAATTATCAAATCGATTGAACAGCAGACTGATTATAGGATTATTTACAATGCCCGAAAAATTGATGCGGAACAATTAGCCGATATTAATGTTGATAATGCGTCATTGGAAACCACTTTGACTAAGCTATTTGACGGAAAAAATATCTCTTTTTATATTCAGAAAAAGCAGGTCTTACTGACCAGCGCAAGTTCTACAAATGATTCTGGCGCAGCACAGGAAACCGAAAGATTCATCAGCGGAACGGTTTATAATGCCAAAGACAAACAACCGCTTCCAGGCGCAGCTATTCGTATAAAAGGAACTGGAATGGGCGCCATAACTGACTTTAACGGAAAATTTGTTTATCAGTTAAAAGGAAATAACATTCCGAATCTTATTCTTGAAGTTGGATTTTTAGGAATGGAATCTCAGTCACGACAAGCCGGAAATAATAAAGATTTTGTTTTCTATCTACAGGAAACCACAGACGAATTGAATCCTGTTGTGATTACTTCATCTTATGGAACTACAAAATTAAAGGAAGAAATTGTAGGGAGTATTTCGACTTTAAATGCCAAAGATATTGCGGTAGAACAAGCTTCAGAAAGTATCGATAAAATGATTACGGGGCAAATTGCCGGCGTAATGGTTGAAAATACTTCTGGTATTGGTGGTCCAGTAAAAATTAATATTAGGGGTCAGGGAACATTATCATCTTTAACAGGAGCAAAAACGGGAACTTCTACTCAGCCTTTAATAATTGTAGATGGTGTGGTAATGAGCGAAGAATACGGTATTGATAGTTCCTTTTTTGATGGAAGTGGCGATACTGCAGAAAATTTGGCCAATCCGCTAATGAAAATTGCGCCAGAAAATATCGAAACAATATCAGTTTTAAAAGATGCTGCAGCGGTAGGTATTTATGGTGCTGATGGTGCAAATGGTGTCATTTTGATTACTACTAAAAAAGGAAGAAAAGGAAAAACACAATTTGGTTTCTCTAATCAGCTTGGAGTTTCATCGGCTATTAACCGAATCAAATATCTAAGCGGTGAGCAATTTACCGAGCTTAGAAACGAATACATGAAAAATACCACAACAGGTTATGTTCCTGTTGCTTACAATGGTGTAAATACAGATTGGTTTGAGGTTTTAAACAGATCTGGAATTTACAACAAGTATAATTTTAATGTTTCAGGTGCAACTTCAAAATTTTCTTATCGTACAAACGTAAGTTATACCAAAATTGACGAACCTCAATTGGGTAACGATACCAAACAATTAAATGCAGGTATTAATTTAGGTTTCAATTCTGGCAAATGGAGTGCAAATTTAATGCTGAACCCAAGTTATGTACAAAAAGATGCTCCAAACATCTTTGCTAGTTTTGCCTATTTACCAACTCTTGCAGTTTACAACGCTGATGGTTCTTATGCAGATTTAGGCGTTAGCGGTATTACAAGAGGAAATCCGCTTGCAGCAATTGAACAAAATAAAAATCAAGCGCAGACATTTGGTCTTTTAGGAAGCATCAATTTATCTTATCAGCTAAATAATGCTATTAAATTTTCTACTCTTTTCGGAATGGATTATACTGATAAGGAGCAAGATCGTTACTTTTCTGCTGCCAACGAAAGTGGTCAGTTTAATGGCTCTTTTACGCTAGACGGAATTCTTTATCCAGCATGGGGACGTAGACTTTTAAATCAAAGAAATTCAACTAAATGGAACTGGCAGGGACAAGTTTTATTTAATAAACAATTGTCTGAAAACCACGAAATTGATGGTATTGCAGGTTTTGAATTGTCTGAAGACAGAACAGATTTTAATTATAAATCTGGAGTTGGATTCGTGAATCCAGATCAGATTAATAAAGTGACCGATGCGGTTAGAGACGATAATTTAGCAACGCCTTTAGTTGACGAATCGAAAAGCGGTCAGACGTATCGAAATGAAATCAGTTATAATTCTAGAGTTTCCTTTTTATCTCAGGTAAATTACAACTATAAAAAACGTTATTATGTTCTAGCCAATTTAAGACGCGACGAGAGCTCGGTTTTTGGAGATGATACTAATGTTGCCCTCAACGGAGGTGCTGGTTTAAGCTGGATTACAAGTAATGAGAACTTTTTACAATCAAACACTTGGATTGATTTCTTAAAATTTAAAGCAAGTTACGGTTCTACAGGTAACTCAAGAATTGGTTCATACAGATCAAAAGGTTTATATAATATTAGTCAAAACGGTTATAATGGTAACTCTGCAGCAACTACGGGAGCCGCGCCAAACGGCAATTTAAGCTGGGAGAAAAATACAAAGTTTAATGTTGGTTTTGACTTTAACATTTTTAAAAGAATCGAATTAACACTTGAATATTATTATGATAATAAAAGTGATTTAATTACGACTAGAGATATTCCAACAGAAACTGGATATAGTTCTGTACAGTTAAATGCTTCAAGTATGTACAACAAAGGTTTCGAGCTTACTACCAGAATTAAATGGATAAAAAGCGAACCTTTTAAATGGACAACCACTTTTAACATCTCTACAGTAGATAGCAAAGTAACCGATCTAAAAGGTTTAGGAAGCGACTATGCATTAGGAAATATAGCATTGGCACAAAAAATAGGTTATAGTACAACAACCCTATGGGGAATAAAATGGGTTGGTGTTGATCCTGCAACAGGACGTGATCTTGTAGAAAAAGATGGACAAGTTTATGATGCTAAAACGTATAACGATAGTCATACCGTTGCAGACTGGGTGCCAATTGGAGACACGCAGGCAGATGCATACGGAGGTTTTTATAACAACTTTACATTTTACAATAACCTGACATTATCTGTTAGAGGAGATTTCCAGCTTGGTGGTGATGTCTTTATTTCTGATGTTTATATTGACAAATATTCAAATACTTTAAACCGAAATCTTTCTGTAAATGCAGCAGATCACTGGAGAAATCCTGGAGATATTGTTTCGCAGTCTGCAATTACATCCTCTCCTATTCTTTCAAACTTAAGCAAATATGTTTATGATGGTACTTATGTGAGAATCAGTAATATTAATCTGAGTTATAATGTGCCGCTGAAAAATACTTTTCTGGATTCTCTTTCTGTTTTTGCAGATGCTTCAAATGTGGCATATTGGTATAAAGCAAAAAGTCCGAAAGGAATGAACGGAATAAGTGAATACAGTTTTATTTATCCTCAGGCAAGAACAATCTCTCTGGGACTTAATGCAAAATTTTAAAGAAATGAAATATTCAAAATACATCACATTATTTTTTCTGATTTTCTCATTACAAAGCTGTAGTGATTTTTTGGAGCAGGAACCTGGAACGCAGACTTCTATTGATGAATTATTGCAAAATAAACAAGGAGTTCTAACCGCTCTAACCGGACTTTATACAGAAGTTGAAGCCAATGTAAGAGGCGAACGTTTTGCTGTTTATGCAGATTTGCAGGGAGGAAATATCAAATTTACACCAACAGCTTCAGGAACAAACAGAGGGCAAATATCACCAGCTGCAAACCTAGAGCAGGTTTATTCTTTTGATGATTTAGCACTGACTAGTAATTTTAAATCTTTTTACGACGGAAGTTATGATATTATCAATCAAGCCAATTTAATTTTAGAATATACGCCTGCTCTAAAAGACGCTACCGAAGAAGAGAAAAAACAAATTATGGCCGAGGCTATGACAATTAGAGCTTATACACATTTTCTTTTAGCAATTGTTTACAGCCAAGACTATAACTATAGTCCAGATGCTTCTCACTTAGGAATTATTTACAACACAAAATCAATTAAAACAGGAATACAATACCCAGCGAGAGAAACGGCTTCATCTACTTACAGTCTAATTATAAGCGATTTAAAAGAGGCTATTAGCAACTATTCTTCAAATTTAGTACTTAGTGGTTCAACGTATTCTTATTTTAACGTAAACAGTGCAAAAGCATTACTTGCACGAGTTTATCTGCAGAAAAGTGACTGGACAAATGCATACGATACTGCAAATGATGTTATTACAAATTCTGGCGTTAAATTGGTAGAAAAAGACAATTATCTTGCAGAATGGGCAAAAACAGATCTTCCTGTATCTGAAATTTTATTAGAATTTTCGATTCCAAGAGACGCTGAAGGTACTGCTGGAGCCTCTATGGCAGGTTATTTTGGCTATACATCTGCAACCATTTACAATAAATATGTGGCTTCAAATGACATCGTTGATCTTTACGAAAGTGCCGATTTAAGAAAACAATTGTTCTTAACACAGCCATTACAGACTTTAGTAAACGGTGTGCTTACTCCTGTGAATTATAATTTCACTAAAAAATTCCAAAACAATGCAGGTTATGTAGCTTTCAGATTGAGCGAAATGTATTTAATACGCGCCGAAGCGGCTTATGAAACCAACAGAGCGGATATCGCTATGGCAGATATCAACATTATCCGCGCCCGTGCAAATGCTGCATTATTAACTAGTACGGTGAATCTTAAAGAAAATATTTTATTAGAAAGAAGAAAAGAACTTTGCTTTGAAGGTCATTTGTTTTTTGATCTTGCTCGCAATCATAAGAATATTTCAAGAAATGACGGCTGTATTTCAACTAGCTGCAGCGTGACATATCCTTCTTTAAAATTTGTGCTGCCAATACCAACATTCAACACTAATCTTAACCCTAACTTACAACAAAATGACTCGTATTAAGATATTAAGCATATTGTTTATAGCAGTATTATTTACTTCCTGCTCAAAAGACGATTATAAATTAGGTTCTGAAATTGATCCGTTTTTAAGATTCAATTTCTTGGTAAAGAGCGATAATACACCTGTAGAATATCCAACTGTAAACGGAAGTTTAGCTCCTGTGTCTAATTACGTAAATACTTCAGTAAAAACATTGAAAGTGCCAGTTGCATTAACTACTCGTAACTTAAAAAATACGGTTACTGCCAATTTTAGTGCAGTTTCATCAACAGGTGATAACGAAAGTTTTACAGTAAATCCAGTTAATCAGTTAACTTTTCAGGGAACTAAACTAACCGATACTATTGCCGTTTCTTTTGATAAAAGATGGGCTGCAAATCAGAGTATTACTTTAAAATTGGAAACTGTTTCAGATCCAGAAATTCATATTGGAAATTTAAATACAGAATATCCAAATGATACTTTTAAAATTGATCTGGCCGCAATTACTACAAACTATACATTTCCTGTTAATCAATTAGTTGTTAAAGGAGAAGTTGGCGAAACAATAGATTTTAAAGTGAATTTCCCTAATGGATTTTTCCCTTCTGAAATAGAAAACGCGGCAATTTTCAAATTCCAAAATGGTTTTGAGTATTCATTAACTCATGATGATTTTGGAGATAACAGAAGTTCAATCAATTATCATTTAACACTGCTAGAAGATATTCAAAATGATGATGCACGTTACGAGTCAAAAATTACATTAGTAAATATTCCCAATTATAATGCAACGGGAAACCTTACCTTAACAGTAGTAAAACCAATAAAATCGCCAAGAGATATTCAGGCCAATCCTGCATCTAAATTTACCGATCCTACTAATGCCTTTTATTTAACTTATGGCGAACACTGGTTTAGCGTGAACGGTGCATGTTCTTGGCAGACTTTTAATGCCCTAACATTTCCAGTTGTAGTAACAAAAGACAATGAAAACGCCATTCTTTACAGCGACAAAGGAACCGCAAATCCTAATGACGATGTTTATTATGATGCGTTTAAAATAGGATTTAATGTTGCAAGCGGAACCAATACAGTCAATTCTTTTGGTTTAAAAAGATGGTTCTCTAACGAAAGTAATTCTGCTGCAATTTCTCCCGGATTTAATATTACCTCAGCCTTAGAATTTTTCCCAGCAAATGGAAACAGCAAAACTGAAGGAACAGTTCTAGTAATTCCGCAGGATATTACTATCGGATCGAGTGCCACAAATACACATGTTATAGCTATTTCCGGAGATGGAACTTACAAAGAAATCGGCAACGGTCTATACGAAATTTCATTTGAACTAAAACTAACAAATGATAAACTTTTTGGAGGAACTGTTTCTACGCAATACAGAATGTACAATAATAGAGTTTATACGAAGCCAAGCCCTTTAAACATTCCATGTCCCAAGGAGGTTACGCTTTAGAGTAGTACTCAGTCTCAGTTTTCAGTTGTCAGTTTTCAGTTCCGATGAGGAAGCTTTGTCAAAGTTTTAAACTTTGACAAAGCTTTTGGAGCCTAACGAAACACTAAGACTAAGACTAAGACTAAGACTAAGACGTGAAACCTGAAACCTGAAACAAAAAAAAACAAAAACATAAAAAACAAAGCAAATTGAAAAAACTAATCTTCCCTCTCCTATTCCTGCTGGGTTTGTCGGCTTATAAAAGCGTTGAAGAACCAGATTATATTGATGTTCAGGAATTACGAAAAATTTATTCTGGCGGTGATGCTTCCAAATGGCCTGCTGCGGAATTGCATGAAAGTGTCGATAAAACTAAATTTGAGGATATTGGAGTGCTTCCTGCTGTTCCTTATCCTGCTTACAATCCGTATTCTAAGGAAAAAGAAAGTTTGGGAAAGATCTTGTTTTTTGATCCGAGGTTATCCCGAAGCGGACAAATTGCCTGCGCTTCCTGTCATAATCCAGAATTGGGCTGGACGGATAATTTGACGCGTTCTTTCGGGCATGATCGCCAAACGGGAAAACGTAATTCGATGACAATTTTAAACTCGGCGTATGCCACTTCCTTATTTTGGGACGGACGTGCATCCAGTTTAGAAGATCAGGCGCAGTTTCCTGTTTCAGATCCGCTAGAAATGAATGAAAAACTGACGATTGCCGTAGATAAAATTGCCAAGATTAAAGGTTATAATAAACTATTTAAAGCCGCTTTTGGAGATAAAAAAGTGACTTTAGAGCGAATTCAATATGCGATTGCGACTTTCGAAAGATCAATTAATAGTCCGAAAAGTAAATTTGATCAGTTTGTGAGCGGAAAATCAGAGGCCTTTACCGATTCTCAAGTGAAAGGAATGCATTTATTCAGAACCAAAGCGCAATGTATCAATTGCCATAATACGCCTTATTTCAGCGATAATCAGTTTCATAATGATGGCCAAACTTTATTCGGAACTAAAAATGAAGATTTCGGGCGTTATAATGTGACGAAAGATGTAAAAGATATAGGCAAATTTAGAACGCCAACGCTTCGCGAAGTGGTAAACACAAAACCGTGGATGCATCACGGGCATTTTCCAACTCTTTTAGATGTGGTAGAATTGTATAATGGAGGAAATCCTTCTCCCGTTCAGAAAAAATATCTGGGAACTCCAAGAGATTCGCTAATTCCAAAAGTAGATCCTGCACTTAAAAAACTGAATTTAAATAAAGAAGAAATAAGCGATCTTTTGGCCTTTATTGAAACTTTGAGTACGCCAACAAGAAGAATTATGGTTCCTGAAATGCCGAAATAATTTAGTTAGTTTGTAAATTGTCCTAAATCTGTAAATCTAATCAGCCCATTTTCTTTTTGGAAATGGGCTTTTATTTTTTGGTACAAATTAAAACTTCATTTTCTGAATTCTAACAGCATTCAAAATTGCCAGTAAAGCTACTCCAACATCAGCAAAAACAGCTTCCCACATTGTTGCCAGTCCGCCCGCGCCGAGAATTAAAACAAAAGCTTTTACGACGAAAGCTAAAGTGATATTCTGCCAGACGATTTTTTTAGTCTGTTTTCCAATATTGATTGCCATTGCTATTTTACTGGGTTTATCATCCTGAATTACGATATCTGCGGTTTCAATAGTAGCATCACTTCCCAAACCTCCCATTGCAATTCCGACTGTGCTCAAAGCAATTACGGGTGCATCATTTACGCCATCGCCCACAAAAGCAATAGTTTCGTTTCTGGCTTTAATTTCGTTGACTTTGTTGACTTTATCTTCTGGAAGCAAATCCCCAAAAGCTTTTACAATTCCGAGTTTATCTGCAACAAATTGTACTACATTGGTTTTATCGCCGCTCAACATGGTTAGTTTAACTCCTAAAGTTTTTAGTTTGGTAACCGTTTCTTGGGCATCTTCTTTTATTTCATCGGCAATGGTTAAATAGCCCGCAAATTTCTGGTCGTAAGCAATTGCAATTGTAGTGTACACTATTGATGTCGGATCAATGTCGTAAGCAATAGAAAACTTATCCAGAAGCTTAAAATTCCCTACGTGCAGTTCTTTTCCGTTATATGAAGCTTTTAATCCGTGTCCCGAGATTTCTTCAATATCTTTCAATTCAACTGAAGTATCAATTTGTCCCGCATAATTATGAATTGCAGTTGCAACGGGATGTGTACTTCGGCTTTCTAAAGCATTGACCAGCTTCAGGATTTCTTCTTTATCAAATTCAGGTTTTATAATGACTTCCTGCACTTTAAAAACACCTTCGGTCATGGTTCCGGTTTTATCAACAACAACATTTTGAATCGTCGAAATGCTGTCTAGAAAATTACTGCCTTTAAACAGAATTCCGTTTTTACTGGCAGCACCGATTCCTCCAAAATAACCCAACGGAATACTGATTACCAACGCACATGGACAAGAAATCACCAAGAAAACCAAAGCTCTGTACAGCCAATCGCTAAAAACATAATGGTCCACAAAAAGCATTGGAACCAGACAAATAGCAATCGCCAGATACACAACAATAGGCGTATAGATTTTAGCAAACTTTCTAATAAATAATTCTGCAGGGGCTTTTTTTGTAGTAGCGTTCTGTACCAATTCTAGAATTTTAGACAATTTGCTGTCATTATAAGCAGTCGTAACTTTTACTTCTGCAATTGTGTTTCCGTTTATCATTCCGGCTAGAACTGTTTCACCTTTCTTTTTGGTGTCAGGTTTACTTTCTCCTGTTAATGCAGCTGTATTGAACGAAGCCGAGTCTGATAGTAATTCGCCATCTAAACCTAATTTTTCTCCCGCTTTCAGCTGAATAACAGCGCCAATCTGAACATCTTTGGCTTTGACTTTTACTGACACATTATTTTCTAAAACATGAACCTCATCAGGACGTTGGTCTAATAAACTTTTAATACTAGATTTAGCCCGATTAACTGCCATTCCTTGAAAGGTTTCTCCAATCGTATAAAATAACATCACGGCAACACCTTCTGGATATTCTCCTATAGCAAACGCCCCAATTGTGGCAATACACATTAAGAAAAATTCTGAAAAAACATCTCCTTTTACGATACTTTCATAAGCTTCTTTCAAAATAGGAAGCCCAACTGGAAGATAAGCAATGGCGTACCAAATAGTTCTCACATATCCTGTAAACCAGCTTTGTGGAAAGTAATTATCAAAGGCAATTCCGATTAATAATATAATAAATGAAACTATGGCAGGTAAAAACAATTTAAACCAGCTGCCTTCTACATTATGTTCATGATCGTGTCCGTCATGGTCGTGGTCGTGCCCATCATTATCAGAATGCTCGGGTTCGTCATGCGAACAACAGCAGGTAGTTTTGGGTTTACTTTTTATATTTTTAACTTCTTTATCTTGATGTATCATGGGAAAGTTTCAAGTTTATTTGTTTCAGTCTGCAAGTTTAACCTTTGAATAAATTAATGTTCTAAATTTAAGCATTTTGTTTGTTGCCACAAAGGCGCTAAGGCACTAAGTTTTTTATTTTGAATTGCCTACAGCTTTAGCAGAAGGAAATTCAATTATTAAAAGAAAAATTGGAGACTCTGCGACTTTGCTATCAAATTTCAGCATTAAAAACCTTAGAACCTCAGCACCTTAGAACCTCAGCACCTTCAAAAAAAAATCAATGTTCATGCTCTCCACCGCCCTTCATGACAGAAAGCAGATAAAAAGCCCCTTTAGTAACTATTTTTGCTTCTGAATCAATTTTATCTACAAATTTTACTTCTGTAAAACCTAAATCTGTTGTTCCTGGCATCACTTCAACTGCTTTAAAATGAATTTCTTTTTCATGAGATTCTTCTTTTTCGCCTTCGGTATGCTTGTGTTTTTCTTCAGTATGCGATTCTTCTTGTACAAAAACAAAATACTTATCTGCATTTCGAACCACAGCATCTTTTGGTAATGCAGGAACGGTTGCATTTGTAATATTGATATTGGCAGAAACATACATTCCAGGAATCAAACCTTTGGCATCGGCTGGATCGATTTTGGCGTGAACGGCAACGGTTTTACTTTCGTTAGAAAAAGATTTATTGATTCCGAAGATCTTTCCTTTAATGGATTTATTGGACTGATTTGTCAATACAAAATCGATTACCTGCCCTACCGAAATAGAACCCAAATCTTTCTCGTAAACATTCAAATCTAAATGCATCTGGCTATTGTCAACCACTTCAAAAAGCGAAACTCCAGTATTGGCAAAAGCGCCTTTAGCAATATTGATTTTTCCAACGTAACCATTGATCGGAGCTACAATTGGAACTAGAGACGAACTTCCTTTTGTGGAAACATGCAAAGCTTCTAATTTGTTTTTGGCTGCCTGCGCACGCGCTCTTTCGGCTGCTAATTTTGCTTTTACTTCCTGAAATACCTTTCTCGGATTTACGTTTTCATCACTCAAGGTTTTCTGGCGGTTATATTCTAACTGTAGATATTCGACATTGGCAGAAGCCGAATGATAATCTTCCTGCATCTCAATTACTTCCAAATTCTGAATGGTTGCCAAAACTTTTCCTTTGTTCACGAATGTTCCTTCCAAAACATAAATATCTTTTACCGTTCCGCCAATTAAAGTAGAAACTTCAGCGGAATTTTGCGGTGGAACTGTCGTGTAGCCATTGGCTTTGATGATTTTATTCAGGTTTCTGTTTTCTACAAATCCTGTTTCAATACCTACAGTTTTATATTGAGATTCGGTTAAAGCAACTTCCGTTTGTGATTTTTCTTCTTCGTGTATTTCCTCTGTCTTTTTTTCATTACAAGAATTTAAAATTCCGCAGTAAGCTATAAGCATTAAGCTATAGGCTAATTTTCTTTGCGGACTCTGCGATAAAATCTCTGCGATCTTTGCGGTTAAATTTATTTTCATTTTAATTGTTTTTGATGGTTGGAAATTGGAGTTCGATGGCGCTTTGATTATAGCTGTGAGTCGCTTCTGCAAATTGTTTTTTAATATCAATTGCCTGATTTAAAAAACTGATATACGACCAATAACTCATATCGCCATTGGCATAACTTTTTTGTGCTGTATCAATAATCTGATTGGCATACTGCAAACCCTCATTTTGATAATAAGCTAAGTTTTTCTGGTGCTTTTTAAAATTATTCTGTAATTCTTCTTTTTGCAGATTTAAAATCATTTTATTTTTATCCAAAGCCATTTGGGACTGCGAAATACTGATTTCAGCCGCTTTCGCTTTGGTTGTGTTAACACCTCCAAATAACGGAATCTGTAATCCTGCTGTAAAACCTTGAAACAACGATTCTGTATTAATGGTTTGCACAAAATAACCTAAACCGATTTTTGGAGTTCGCAAAGCTTTAAAAGTCCCAACTTCTTTTTGATAAACCGAAATTTGCTGTTGATAGAAATCGGTCATCAGAAGTTCTGCTTTTGAGGTTTCTTGATTTTCTATGAAAGCATATTGCAAAGCTGTATTTTCATCTGGAATAATGTTTTCATTGGTCTGAACAAAAAACTGAAGCTGTTTCTGGTAAATCGCCAAATCGTATTCTAGCTGTGCTTTTTGGGTTTCTATTTCTTTTACTTTGGCTTTGGCGCTAATCACTTCGATATTACCGCTTTCTCCAGTTTTAAAACGGAGCTCGGCATTCTTTAAAAATTTGGTGTAGATCTCATTTAATTCTGAGTTTAATTTCTGAATTGAAACTCCATACAAATATTGATAATATGCCAGAGTTACTGCTTTTTCGACTTCATAAGAAGATAAAGCTTTTCGTTTTTCAGCCAATTTTGCGAGTTCTTCCTGCAATTGTCTGTTAGCTTTTGTAATGTTTCCCAACGGAAAAAACTGCTGTACAGAAACATTGTGATCGAAATCTACGCTATTGAATTGTCCGCCTTGATATTGCACTTGTAACGGATCTGGTTGAAAAGCCGTTTTCTTTAAAACGGTTTGTTTTTCAATTTCTTTATCAGCAATTTTTAAGTCGATGTTGTTTGATTTGGCAAGTTCTATTGCTTTTTCTAAAGATATTTTGGTTTGCGCCGATATTAGCGTGCTTGCTAACAGGAATGCAATTAACCGCAAAGATCGCAAGGGATGCGCGAAGTTCGCAAAGGTTGTTTTTCTTAGATTGTATGGTAATTTTTTCATTTCTTTAAAATTTTTCTTTGTGTGCTTTGCGTAAACCTTAGTGTTCTTTGCGTTTAAAACCACTTTCCAGCATTAAATACAAAATCGGCAAAACGATTAATGTCAATATTGTTGCTGAGAATAAGCCGCCGATTACTACTGTTGCTAAAGGTTTCTGCACTTCTGCCCCGCCGCTTGTCGATAATGCCATTGGCAGAAATCCTAAAGAAGCCACGGCAGCTGTCATTAAAACGGGACGTAATCTTGTTTTGGTTCCGATAAAAACTCTTTGAAGCGGATCTAAAATTCCCTCTGATTTCAATTGATTGAAATACGAAATCAATACGATTCCGTTCAGCACTGCGATTCCGAACAAGGCAATAAAACCAATTCCGGCAGAAATACTAAAAGGCATTCCTCTCAGTGAAAGCGCAAAAACACCTCCTATTGCAGACAACGGAATTGCGGTAAAAATTAAAAGGGCTTGTTTGATACTTTTGAATGTAAAATAAAGCAATACCAAAATCAGCCCTAACGCAATTGGCAAAGCAACAGAAAGTCTTTGTGTGGCTTCGATTAAATTCTCAAACTGTCCGCCATACGTTACGTAATATCCTACTGGAAGCTTAAAGTTTTTATCGAGTTTTGCTTGAATTTCTTCAACTACACTTTTAATATCTCTTCCGCGAACATTTAAGCCAACCGTAATTCTTCTTTTTCCGTCTTCGCGGATAACCTGCACAGGACCTTGCTCGTATTCAACTGAAGCGACTTGAGAAAGCGGTACCTGCTGGCCGTTTGGAAGCGGAATAAACAAATTGCTGACATCTGTAATATCGGCTCGGTTGTTTTCATCCATTCTCACCACTACATCAAATCTTTTACTTTCGTCGTATATTTTTCCAGCACTTTCTCCCGCAAAAGAAGAACGAATGATTTGATTGATATCTGAAATATTGAGTCCGTAGAGTGCAATTTTGTCATAATCGTATTTAACGGTAATCTGAGGCAGTCCTGTAACTTTATCGGCCTTTAAATCTCCTATTCCCTCAATACTTTTTATTTTCGAAATTAATTCTGCCGCTTTCGCGTCTAGAATCTCTAAATCGTCGCCAAAAATCTTGATGGCGATATCAGATCGGCTTCCGGTCATTAATTCGTTAAAACGCATTTGAATGGGCTGAGAAATTTCAATATTCGCTCCGGGAATCACTTCCATTTCTTCTTTCATCGCATTTGCCAATTCTTCCCAATTACGATATTTGCTCCTCCATTCTTTTTTGTCTTTCAAAACAATAATCAAATCACCGCTTTCAATCGGCATAGGGTCGGTTGGGATTTCACCGCTTCCAATTTTGGTTACGATAGTTTTTATTTCAGGAAATCTTGCTTTTAGTAGCTGTTCATATTTGGTTGCAGTTTCTACCATCTGTGTCAGCGAACTTCCTGTCATAATCGTAGCATTTATTGCTAGATCACCTTCTTCAATTGTCGGGATAAATTCGCCTCCCATATTTTGGAAAATAATAAATGCTAAAGCAAATAATGCCAGTGCAGTTGTAAGAACAACTCTTTTAAATTTTAAAGCCTTATTAAGCAAAGGCGTATAACGATTTTCGAGCCACGCAATCATTCTATCACTAAAATTGGATTTGTGCTCTGTTTTTTTAGACAGAAATAAAGCACTCATCATCGGGATGTAAGTCAACGAAAGTATAAAAGCTCCAATAATGGCAAAACTAACCGTCATTGCCATTGGTTTAAACATTTTTCCTTCAGTTCCAATCAAGGCTAAAATGGGCAGATAAACGATCAAAATAATGATTTCTCCAAAAGCAGCGCTATTCCTGATTTTTGAAGCCGAATTATACACTTCATCATCCATTTCTTCCTGCGTCAATTCCTTTTTATTTTTGATTTTCTGAAGATGATGCATGGTTGCTTCTACAATAATAACGGCACCATCGACAATGATTCCGAAATCTATTGCCCCCAAACTCATTAAATTCCCGCTTACGCCAAAGGCATTCATTAAAATCACCGCAAATAACATTGCCAGCGGA
Source organism: Flavobacterium sp. SORGH_AS_0622 (assembly GCF_030818825.1). Classification (NCBI taxonomy): domain Bacteria; kingdom Pseudomonadati; phylum Bacteroidota; class Flavobacteriia; order Flavobacteriales; family Flavobacteriaceae; genus Flavobacterium; species Flavobacterium sp. SORGH_AS_0622. The sequence continues at coordinate 1,931,189 of NZ_JAUTAX010000001.1, read as the reverse complement.
ATTACAGATGCTACAATAAGTCCTGCGCGAAGATTTCCTAAAAATAAAATCAGCACAAAAATTACGATTAAAGCACCTTCTAGCAAATTCTTTGCAACTGTTTTAATAGAATTATCAACGAGTTTTCCTCGGTCGATAAAGGCTTCTGCAACAACTCCTTCGGGAAGACTTTCATTAATTTGAGCCATTTTGTCGTGAATCCTGTTGACAACAGCGCTTGAGTTTTCTCCTTTTAGCATTAATACCAAACCCGAAACGATCTCGCCCTTTCCGTCTTTTGTAGAAGCGCCGTAACGCAATGCAACACCTTCGCGAACCTGCGCCACATTACGCACCAAAACTGGTGAACCGTTTCGGTTTTTCACCACAACATTTTCAAGGTCTTTAACCCCTTTTGCCATTCCGACGCCGCGGATGAAATAAGTATATTGATCTTTCTCAATATAAGCCCCGCCGGTATTTTGATTGTTCTTTTCTAATGCCTCAAAAATTTCAGTAATCGTAACTCCTAAACTATTCAGCATGTTAGGGTTAACGGCAATTTCGTATTGTTTTAGTTTTCCGCCCCAGGCACTTACTTCAGCAACACCACGGACTCCCTGCAATTGCGGAATAATAATCCAATCCTGAATGGTTCTTAATTCGACGGCGCTGTATTTGTTTTCGTAACCTTTTTTGGCGTAGACATCATATTGGTAAATTTCGCCTAGACCAGTTGAAATTGGTGCTAATTCTGGAGAATCTACATAATCTGGAATATTTTCTTCGGCTTGTTTTAAACGCTGGAAAATTTGTTCGCGTGCCCAGTAAATATCAACATCGTCTTCAAACACAACGGTTACAACAGATAGTCCAAAACGGGAAATACTGCGGAGTTCGATAATATCTGGAACGGTTTTGACAGCTCGTTCTAACGGATACGTAATTAACTGCTCCACTTCCTGACTTGCCAAAGTTGGGGCTGTTGTAATAATCTGCACTTGATTATTGGTTACATCGGGCAAAGCATCGAGCGGTAAATTTTTAAGTGAATAGCTTCCCCAAGCTATTAAAACAAGGGTAAATAATAGTATAACGAATTTGTTTCGTATACTAAATTGAATGATTTTATCTAGCATTTGAATAATAAAATAATGACATGAGAAATGAGACAAGAATATGTCTTATAAACCTGTGGTAAGTCCACAACTCTCTAACCCGAATTCCGAATTTTCGGAAACAGGCATCACTATGCTATTTGAGGGGGCTGCCATATGCTTCCGTAGAAATTAGAAGCAAAAACAGAACGATAATTGGGTAAAGGAATAGAAATAAGATTGTATGCGGCAGGAAATTCAAGACTTAAAACTGATTGATAGCTTAAAACTTGTGCACTGCAGCAATTGCAGGTGCAAAATGGAGAGCACAAATCATTGTGTTTGTCATGAGAATGATTATCCTCAGATGAAAACTGAGCTGTTTTATGCATAGCGCTATTTACTTCCATATCTGCGCAGGGCATATTTGAAAGTGCCATCAAATAAATTGACATTACAATTGCTATCCATCTCATGAGTGTAAAAATAATACTTTATTTAATTCCGTTTTGAAAAAAAACATAATCAATTGACTTTTAATCATATTTCTTTAAAATTTATTTTCGGCAAAAGAAAATTTAGTTAACTTTAACATGAAATAACATATTTTTTATTCAAAAATCTACGCCGAAAACAAATAAAAGTAAAATTACAGCCCAAATTATATTTTAAGAATACACAAGTCATATTTTATTTTACGCAGTTTTATTAATTATCTAATACCCCTAATAAATGAAATGTAAAAGATTAATATCAGCCTTTTTCTTATTATCAAGTATTCAATTTTTTGGTCAGGTTTATACCGACAAAATCGTAGGAGAGAAAAACCAACAGCTTAAAGACAGTCTTAAAGTAGTGGAATATCCTTATTCTTTACCAATTTGGGGTCAGAAGGTGGCCCAAAAAGGTTATAATTTACCTTACTCTGCCGGATTATCTGTAAATTACTTTTGGCAGGATTCTGAAATCGTCATAAAAAATCTGGAGGTTGGGTTCAATAACGGTCCACTTTACAACTTAGACGAAATTGTTCGCTTTGATAAATCTTCTGTAGAAGCAGGTGCTATAACTATTAGACCAGATATTTGGCTACTTCCTTTCTTAAATATTTACGGAATTTTTGGTAAAGCAAAACCAACAACTAAAATCAATGCTGGAATTTGGATTCCTGACGCTGATAATAACTGGTCTCAGATTGCAAGTTTTAATACAAAAGCAAATTTTGACGCTACCACATTTGGAATTGGTATGACTCCAACCATTGGTATTGGCGGAGGCTGGCTGGCACTGGATATGAATATGTCCTGGAGCGATGTGGATGCGCTGGACAAACCGGCTTTCTCTTACATATTTGGTCCAAGATTAGGTAAAACTTTTAAACTTCGTAAACCCGAAAGAAATATCGCTGTATGGGTTGGCGGTTTTAGAGTTCATATTGAAGGAGGAACAAAAGGAAATATAGCTTTATCGGATATTTTTGATCTTAGCAATGCTCAGACCAAAGTTGATGACGGTTTGACAAAAGTATCTGAAAACCAAACAAAAGTGGATAATTGGTGGAATGGCTTAACTCCGGCCCAACAGGCAAATCCAGTAAATGTTGCTAAACATAATACGGCAAACCGTGCATTAGAAAGAGCAGGTACTTTTTTAACTACTCTAGACGGAGCTTTAAGTACTGCAGATTCTTCGACAATTCAATATTCACTCCAAAAGTCACCAAAAGATATGTGGAATTTTATTGTTGGAACGCAGTTTCAGTATAACAAACATATAATGCTTAGACTTGAAACAGGATTTTTAGGAAGTCGTACACAGGTTTTAGGAGGTCTTCAATACCGTTTTGGACTTTAATCTTAGAATATGAAAAAAGGTTTATTATTGCTTTTTATGCTTTTCTCCATTGCTCAAGCGCGGTCTCAAGTTTTAATTTCCTTAATTTTTGGAGATAAACTAAATTCGCCTTTTTTAGAATTTGGTCTAGAAGGCGGACTCAACCTTTCTGATATTTCTGGGCTCGAAAGTTCTGGAACTAATCCTGGTTTTAATCTGGGTTTTTATTTTGATTTTAGATCGAAAAAAAATCCCGCATGGATGATTAATACAGGTGTTATTGTTAAATCGCCAATGGGTGCGCACCACCTTCCTGTTTACTCTTTAGATGATGTTAACTTGGATAATACTTTTGAAGGTGGAAGTGTCAATCGTGAAATACGCTATTTTAATGTGCCGATTTTAATTAAATACCAATTCAAAAATAGAATTTATCTTAAAACCGGACCTCAATTTGGACTTCTGGCTTCGGCTTTTGATGAGTTTACCAACGAGATTAATAAAAACGATGTTACTTATAAGAAAAAAATCAGAGACGAGATTCGTGTTATAGATGCTGGAATTGCTTTGGGAACCGGCTATCATATGAATGTTGGCAACGGATTAAATATAACAATTCAATATTACTACGGATTGGTTCCTGTTATGAAAGGTGACGGACCAAATGTCTACAACAGATCTTTGTACCTGACAGCTGGAATCCCTATTGGAAAAGGAAAAGCAGCACAAAGAAGAGCAGAAAAAAATGCCGAAATGAATAAGGTTATACTGCCAGAAGACAAAAACTAAAGTTTATTTATTTGTTTTATGAATTCTAAGATTTCTTCGGTACTTAAAACAAAATCTGGCGTTGTGTGTAAAATGGCGTTGTTAGGCATAAAAGGCATATCTGCAGACAACGGGTTTTGAATCACAATTTTACCGCCCGCCGCCTGAATGGCTTTTAATCCAACAGTTCCATCAGAATTTGAACCAGAAAGCAGTATTCCGATTAAATCTGGGCCATATATTTCGGCTGCAGATTCAAAAGAAACATCAATACTTGGTCTGCTGTAATTTATTTTTTCTGAAGTATCTAACGAAAGGGTTTCGTCTTTTTCAAACAACAAATGATAATTTGAAGGTGCAATGTAAATGAATCCAGTTCTTAATTTTACCTTGTCCTCTACTTCTTTTACTTTTATTTTGGATCTCAAAGCAATTAAATCTTCCAAGGTTTGCTCGTCTGTACTTTTTCTATGTACAACGATTACCAAGGCAAAAGAAATAGAATCTTCGATAAATGGCAAAATCTGTAATAGAGCTTGTAAACTTCCTGCAGAGCCTCCAATTATAACTACTTTATAATGATTTATTATTTTATTTTCCTCCATATTTTCTCTTTATCAAATTGTTTGTATTTGGTTTGAGAGATAGAATATTTGATTGTTTCTTTTGTCCCGAGTGCCAGAAAACCTAGTGGAGCCAGACTATCATCAAAAAGGCTTATAACTCTTTTCTGTAGATTATTATCAAAATAAATTAAAACATTTCTGCATAAAATAAGGTCAAACTCATTAAAAGAAGTGTCTGACACTAAATTATGCTGAGAGAAAACCATTTTTTCAGAAAGGTTTTCATTAAACTTCGCAAAACCATAATTTGCAATATAATAATCCGAAAAATCTTCCTGCCCTCCAGAATCTCGATAATTATCGGCGTAGTCTTTTATCATTCTCAACGGAAAAATACCGCTTTTTGCTGTTTCTAAAACGGTTGCATTGATGTCTGTTGCATACAATATTGATTTATGCAGTAAACCTGCTTCTTTCAACATAATAGCCATAGAATACACTTCTTCGCCTGTAGAACATCCTGCATGCCATATTCTTATAAACGGCTTAGTTCCTAAGAGCGGGAGAACTTCTTTTCGAAGTGCCATATAGAAAGACGGATCACGAAACATTTCTGTAACATTAACCGTTATTTCATCAATCATTCTTTTACAATACTCCGGATCTCTTCGAACTTTTGACAAAAATTCATGAAAATGTTTAAAGCCATCCAAATAAAAAACCCTGTTTACGCGTCTTTTAAGTGAGGCTCTGGAATAACTTCCAAAATCAAAACCATAATATTCGTAAATTTCATTTATAAGAGTTTCTAATTCAATATCTTCAATCATAATTTCATTTAAATTTCACCCAAGATTTGAAGTAATTTATCAACATCTACGGGTTTTGAGATGTAGGCATCAGCTCCAGCCTCTAAACATTTTTCTCTATCTCCATTCATTGCCTGGGCAGTTACTGCCACGACAAAAGTAGATTCTTGTGACGGAATTGCTTTTATCAGCGGAATCGCTTCATAACCATCCATTTCTGGCATCATCATATCCATCAAAACTGCATCTATAGAATTGTCATTTGATAATATTTTTAAAGCTTCTTCTGCGCTTAAACAAGACAAACAGTCAAAAGATTTTGCTTTTAAAGTATTCACTAAAGCAAAAATATTTCTAGAATCGTCATCTACAATTAATACTTTTTTCTTTTCCATTTACAGTATTTTTAAAGATTAGATTTTATCATATAACCAAACTCGAAGCAGTGATAACAGCTGATCTACATCGACAGGTTTTGTAATGTAATCTGAAGCTCCCGCTTTGATACATTTTTCTCTATCGCCGGTCATTGCTTTGGCTGTTACAGCTATTACTGCTAAGTTAAGAAATTTAGGGTTACTTCTTATCTTTTCTGCTGTTTCATAACCATCCATATTTGGCATCATCATATCTAATAATACAACATCTGTATCTGGATTCTCATCTAAAATTTTAATAGCCTCTTTTCCATCAAAAGCTGTAATAACATTCATTCTAAAAGCTTCTAAAGCCTTAGAAAGTGAATAGATATTACGAACATCGTCATCAACAATTAATACTTTCTTTTCATATAAAATATTGTTTAATGAATTCAGTTTTTTAGCACTTTCTTTTTTATCACTTCCTTCTTTTTTCTTGCTTTCTACTAGATGAAGGAAAAGCGAAACCTCATCAAGCATTCTTTGATATGAATGTGCGGTTTTTACAATAATTGAATCGGCATATTTTCTAATTTTCAATTCTTCTTTGATCGACAAACTTTTCCCTGTAAAAACAATTACCGGAAGATTTTCTAAACCTGGGTTTTTCTTCACTCCGTCTAGAATTTCGTAAGCTTGTTTATCTGGAATTCCCATATCTAGAATTACACAGTCAACATCTTCTTTGTTTAAAATAGTTAATCCTTCAGAAACATCACTTTTAATTTCAGAATTGATATTATATGTCTCTAAGAAATAAGCTAGTGCTTTGGCATGTTGTGGATTATCTTCAATAATTAAAACTTTTTGCGATTCGTTATTGATGATATGTTCAATACGCATAAAAACTTCTGGAATTCTGTCAAAAGCAACTGGTTTGTCTAAGAAGTCTACAGCTCCTTTTAACAAACTTTCTTGTTTTAGTTTGTGAGAAGACATGATGTGTACCGAAATATGTTTGGTATGAGAATGATTTTTCAATTCTTCTAAAACTTCCCAGCCGCTCTTAATTGGAAGTTCAATATCCAATAAAATTCCGATTGGTCGGTAAATTAAAGCAAAATTCAAGGCATAATCTCCTCTTACGGCAACAACTCCTTTATATCCTTTTTTTTGTGTGAAAGCCAATAATGACTTTGCAAAATTGATATCGTCTTCTACAATTAGAATTACTTTATCACCTTCAACAATAGAATCACGGTCGTCTTCAATTTCTGCAGGAACAACTTCACTAATATATCTTGGTTTTGGCTCTTGATCTTCTGTTTCTTCTTCTATTAATTCAGCCTCTGGAATTTTGTTGACAGAAACTTTATTAATTGCAAAACCTAATACCGGAAGGCATAGTGTAAATGTACTTCCTTCATTTACTTTACTATGGAGAATAATTTCTCCTCTTAATAATTTGGCTAATTCTCGGCTGATTGATAATCCTAGACCAGTTCCGCCATATTTACGTTTTGTTGAACCATCGGCTTGCTGGAAAGCTTCAAAAATTAATGGTTGTTTTTCTAACGGAATTCCGATTCCGGTATCTTTTACAATAAAGCAAATAATTTTATCATCATCGCTGTCTACTTTAATTTCAAGAGAAACTGTTCCTTTTTCGGTAAACTTAATAGCGTTAGAAATAAGGTTTTTCAGAATTTGTTCTAAACGCATTTTGTCAGTTTTAATAACAATTGGTGCGTCTTTGTCTATAATCTCAAAATTAATTCCTTTTTCTTTGGCAACCAGGTAGAATAAATTATGCAGGTTATCTGTAATTTCTTTTGTTGAAACCTCTAAAAATTCTAAATCCATTTTTCCGGCTTCAATCTTAGATAAATCAAGGATTTCGTCAATTAATCCCAATAAGCTGTTTCCAGAACTCTGAATTACCTGTGCAAATTCGATTTCTTCTTTGTTCATTGTTTTGTTGTTATTTTCAGACAACAAGCGGCTCAACAATAAAATAGAATTTAGAGGAGTTCTTAATTCGTGCGACATATTGGCCAAAAACTCCGATTTGTAACGTGTCGTTAATTCTAAAGCTTCTGATTTTTTCTGAATTTCAGTATTTTTTTCTTCCAATAAAACGCTTCTTTCAGATAACTCTTCATTGGTTTGTTCCAATTCTTCCTGCTGTACGCGAAGCTCTTCTTCAGAAGCTTGTAATTTTTCAGTCTGTGCTTCCAATTCTGCATTAATAGCTTCCAATTCGCTATGCTGAATTTGAAGTTCTTCAGACTGCGATTTGGTTTCTTCCAAGAGTTCCATAACTCTTTTGCGATTCTGAGTTGCTTTTAAAGCGATTCCAATGTTATTAGAAACCAAATTTAAGAATTCCAATTGCAGTAAAGAAAAACCATAAATACTGGCTAATTCTACTGCTCCTTCAACTTTAAAATCCATTAATGGAACAGCAACAACATGCGTTGGCTTAATTTCACCTAAAGCATAATTGATCTGAATATCCTCTGGAGATAAAGATTTTAATTCCAGCATTTTGCCTGAAACGATGGCCTGGCCAATTAAACCTTCTCCTTTTTTAATTCTTTCGCGATTTTTACTCGGAATATAACTGTAACCACCAGTTACTGTTAATTCTTCACCATCAATAACATACAAAACCCCAGCACTGCTGTTGGTATATTGGCATAAAAATTCGATGACATCTTTTGATAGTTTCTGAATCGTTTTTTCGCCCAGCATTTTATCATTTAATGATGCAATACCAGACTGCAGCCATTCTTTCTGAGATAATAATTCGAAAGAACCTTTTAACGAGTCTTTCATTTCGTGAAGTGATGCACCTAATGCTCCTAAAGTATCCGATTTTCTATCATCTATCTGCACATCATAATTTCCATTAGAAATTTGTGTAGCAATACTGCTTATAACTTCAAGTCTTTCAGCCGTTTCAATATCTTTACGCTCTAATTCTTTCTGCAGTAAGGCTCTTTCATTATGGTCTCTTAAAATTCTTGCAAAGAATACAACAGTAATAATCATTGCAATTATAAATGCTGTAATAATTAAAATAAAACTATAGTTTCCGTATCGTTCAGAATTTCCGATTCGTTCTCTTAGAAGGGCCTGCTCCGTATTTTCTACGCTTTTAAATTTACTGCGAAGTTCATCCATCATCTTTTTACCTTCTTCAAGATCAAAAGTGGCATTTTTACCTCCAAGCTGTTTTTTCACAACTTGGTTGTGGAGATATTTAAAAAAGTTAGAACGAAGCGGTTTTAATTCGTTTAATCTTTTTTGCTGTGTGGGATTGTCGACAGTTAATTCATCCAGCTTTTCAAAATAAACAGCAGATTCTTTTTCTGCGTCATAATGTTCCTGCAGGAAATCTTTGTTTCCGGTTATTAAATAGCCGCGCATACTGGTTTGGGCATCTGTAATAACAGATGAAGCGGTATTTAGGTTATAAATAACATCCTGTGTATGATTAACCCAGGCATTACTGTCGAGAAGACTTTTAATACTTAAAAAAGATGCACTCGAACTAATCATTAAAATCAGCAGGGAAATTGACGAACTGATTAGTAAATTTCTTTTAAAATTACTGTCCATAGAGATTCTGTACTATTTTGTTTATTTGGTTATTTACTAGTTAAAGGAAGTATAATTATAAAACTTGCCCCCTCGCCTTGTTTACTTTTAGCGGTAATTAATCCGTTATGCTTTTCAATAATTTTCTTGGCGATTGCCAGTCCAATTCCAGTTCCTTCGTAGGTTTGGCGGTCATTTAAACTTTGAAAGATAATAAAAATTCTATCTAAATAAATTTCATCAAACCCAATTCCGTTGTCTTTTACCGTGATTCTGCAAAAATTTCCATCTGGCGAGGTTACACTGTCAAATGATTTTTCGAGTATTATTTCTGAGGTAATTTCGATTACTGGTTTTTGCTCACTTCCAGAAAATTTCAATGCGTTTCCAATCAAATTTTGAAAAACCTGTCGCATCTGGCTCGGAATACTATCTACAGTAGGAAGTTCGTTTGTTTTTATTTCAGCATTTTTGTTTTCTATCAGATAATCAAAATCTGAAAGTACTTCTTGTAAAACCTCATTGAGATCTGTTTTTTCTGGTTTTACCTGAGCTGAAAGTCTGGAGTATGCCAAAAGATCTGTAATCAAAGTCTGCATCCTTTCAGCCGATTTTATTGTTCGATTTACATAATCGATTGCTTTATCATCGGTTTTTAGATAAAGGTCTTTTATAATTTTAATAAAAATCTGGATCTTGCGAATAGGTTCGTTTAAATCATGTGAAACAACCCATGAAAACTGTTGTAATTCGTGATTACGAAGTTCTAATTCTTCATTTTTTTGAACCAATTCTTTTGTTCTTTCTGCAATTTTAATTTCAAGATTGTCCTGCGCTTCTTTTCTAATTTTAATTTCTTTAGAGAGAAGGTCTTTTATGGCTTTAAGTTCATTTTGCTGCTCATAGATTTTAATAAAAGTTTTTACTTTTAAAATCAATAAATCAGAATCAACTGGCTTTGTAATATATTCTACAGCTCCCGTTTCATATCCTTTGAAAATATATTTTTTCTCGGTATTAAGTGCCGAAAGAAATATAACAGGAATATCTTTTGTGCGTTTATTTCCAGAGAGAATTTTAACCACTTCAAAGCCGTCGAGTCCCGGCATTTGAACGTCCATAATAATCAGACAATAATCTGTTTTTAATATTTTCTTTAAAGCTTCTTCTCCAGATTCGGCACTATCGACATCGATATTATGCAGCTCTAATGTTTTCTTTAAGGCAATGATATTGGCCCTTATATCGTCTACAATTAATACCATTCCGTTTTGAAGCTAAATTTATTGTGAATCACAATTGTTGAATTTAAAATGAAATTTAAAAATTTTCTTATTTTTTTATTGAATTGCACAACTAACTATTAAAATTTATGTGTAAAATCTCAAATGTATAAAAAAAAATATCAGCTGGTTTTTTATCTAAATCGAAATTCGTTACAAAATTCCCACCTTTGATTCTATTGTTTCCGTTTCACTATGATCTTTAAGCCCTTATAAATGCTATATTTTTCAAATATTAAAAATGAATGAACGTATTTTCATACAAGATCACGTTATTTTATCTTTTGGGGTAAACAAAATTTCTTTTAAGACAAAGGAAAGTGGAACTGTATACTACTTTTAATAAGCAAAAAAACAGCCTAAAAAAAAGAAGAATCATGAAAAAGACAAAAACATTCCCTGAACAAAAACAAAATCTTCCTGGTAATGAACACATGATGAAACCTGAACCAGAAATTATTAGAGAAAATTATGTTGGAAGCGGTAAATTGCTAGGTAAAACTGCTTTTATCACTGGAGGCGACAGCGGTATCGGCCGAAGTGTTGCTGTACATTTTGCCAGAGAAGGTGCTAATATTGCCATGGTTTATTTAAAGGAAGATAAAGATGCACGTGAAACTAAAGAAATGGTTGAAAAGGAAGGACAACAATGCCTTTTGATAAGCGGTGATTTGAAAGATGAAAAATTTTGCAAAGCAGCCATTAAAAAATGCCAGACTACTTTTAAGGATATTAATATTATAGTAAATAATGCTGCGGTACAATTTCCTCAAAATGAATTGGAAAAGATAACTGCATCTCAGCTGCATAAAACTTTTGAAACCAATATTTACCCTTATTTTTATATTACAAAAGCAGCTCTTCCGTTCTTAAAAGAAGGAGATTCCATAATTAATACCACATCTGTAACGGCTTTCCGCGGCAGCGAACATCTGGCAGATTACGCGAGTACAAAAGGTGCAATTGTAAGTTTTACGAGATCACTTTCGAGCACTGCTGGCCAAAAAGAAAATACGTGTCAACGGCGTTGCGCCCGGTCCTATTTGGACGCCTTTAATCGTCGCCAGTTTTGATAAATTATCCGATTTTGGAAAAGACAATCCGATGGAAAGAGCCGGACAACCTTCTGAAGTTGCGCCTGCTTATGTATTCTTAGCCTGCGAAGACAGCAGTTATATTACAGGCCAGTTTATCCATATCAATGGAGGTGAATTGGTAGGAGGATAATCTGCCTTTAGAAGATCATTAATCATACAAAATTTTTACGTGGGATTTGTTTTAATCTCGGAAAAACAAGAAGTCACCAAGTTCTAATTGTTTTTCAATTAAAAAAAAACTTAGAACCTCAGCAACTTAGAACCTCAGAACCTTAAAAAAAATGAACTACGTAGACATCATCGGTCTTTTTGCTGGAACTTGCGTTACTATAGCAACCATTCCGCAGATTTTAAAAGTTTGGAAAACTAAAAAAGTAAAAGAAATTTCGCTTAAAATGTTTGGTACACTTACTTTTGGAATCGCGGTATGGGTCGTTTATGGTATTTTGAAAAACGATTTAGCAATTATTATTACCAATAGCGTTTCGCTGATCTTGAATCTAATTATGGTTTATTTTATTATTTACTATGAAAAAGAGTAAGATTTTATAAAAGAAAAAAAACAGCTCGACAAAGCTGTTTTTTTGAGAGTGAAGAATATGGTATGCTTACTAGCTAGCTAATTTTTGGTTGTATGGTTTGAATGTCAAATGGTATTTTTCTTTTAAAGTTCGAGGCTGCAGGTTTCTTTTGAAAAATAATACAGGCGCCATAATTGTTTTCAAATTTGACAATTTTTTAATTTCGCTTAATTGTTTAACGGCAAAGTTCAAAATAGGCTGAAACGTAGTTAAATAATTATAACTATGCTGCGCTATCTCTAGTTCTAAAACTTCACGCAAAATGCTCTTCATTAATAAATAACGAACTGTGCCTTGCTGTGGAATCGTTTTAAGTTCTTGGAACTTCTCGCCTATCTTTTGATTTTCTGGACCTATGTAAATATAATTTCCAGATTCATGAGTAAATATTTTTCTTACCTGCGATGTAAAATCGAAATCGGTTACTTTACTTTCTATATTGGTTGGCATTCCAATCAATGAAAATTGAATGTGCTGATGGCTTTTAAAATACAACACGCTGTTAATTACTGAGGAATTACTCATAATACCAGACTGTTGTTTCTTTAAAGATCTTATTTCTCCATTTGCACCAAAACTATGCACTACATTTCCTTTTTCACAATACACAAAAAATACCGGTGATAACGGATTTGATTCTATACTTAAATTGACATCGTGATTGAACATTAAGTCAAAATTTAAGTACGTCATTTCTTTTTCAAAACGAACTCCTGAAATGCTTCCTGTTGCCCATTTCGATTTGAATGTTAATTTATATTCGTTTGCGCTGATCAATAAATCACCGCCAAAACTATCTTTAAGATTGTTAAAGACATCGTCAAATCCTCCAGTATTTATGTAAAGTTTTTTCATTATAATATTTTGGTTAAATAAAACGGTTAGTAGTTATTTACGTACAAAAACTAACTTTGGTTTTTATCTTATTTCTATAATCCAAATTTCGTTTATATTGTCTGTCAAATCTTTATACAATTTTGGAGAGATATTTCATAATTATTATTTGAGAGGGACAAAGGTTTAAAGCTGCAAAGGTTCAGAGATTTCTTTTAGAGGGACAAAGGTTCAAAGTCGCAAAGGTTCAGAGGTTTTTTTTATAGGCTAAAAGGTCTACTTTGCCCCTTACTACAATTTGTCTCTTTAAATATAACCTTTGAACCTCTGAACCTCTGAACCTTTGAACCTCAAAAAAAAAGCAGCTGCCCCAAATAAATTTGGAACAACTGCTCATCAGCAAAATAAAAATACCAATCTATTTTTACTTTTTATGTCAATTCGCTTATATCAGCATTTTTAGAATAATTAGCTTTCGGAATATCTTTAAAAAATTCAGCTTCTTCTAAGTCAGCTGTTGGTCCGTATCCTAATAAATGGGTTCCTTTTCTGTTGTCTTTTGTTTCAATAACATACAAGATAGACATATCATCTGGATCGCTCATACCTTCATAACGATGGTGGGCTACAATAAAAATATCTTCTGGTTTGTATGCTGTTTTAGTTTCTGAATCTATTAATTGATCATTTTCAAATAAATAATTTACTGTATATCCTTCTTCTTGATATCTTTTAATATAATCGGTTTCGTGTTTTGAATCTTCTCTTTTCATGGCTTTTTTATTTTTAATCTCTTTATCAAATTTCCGTATTGAAACCAGATAAAATTAACTCAAACGATTTTAATCTTGCCTCATTCAAAAATGAGACTTTTTGAATATTTATTTTTTATTAATTTTAACGAAGCCTAACTTTAGGCAAGAATTACTACATTTAAAAATTAATAAAACTCTGTTTATTAATAAGAGAATAAATACCACATTTAATGAACACTAACAATTATGAATTTCTGGCCAATGGAGGAGAAATGGGACAGCTTACCCGTGCCAAAGATTGGAGTAAAACTGAGGTTGGACCAGAAGCATCTTGGCCGCAAAGTCTTCGTACTACTTTAGGAATTTTATTAAACTCCAAATTCCCCATGTTTTTATTTTGGGGGCCAAATCATATTTGTTTTTATAATGATGCCTATCGTCCTAGTCTTGGAAACGATGGTAAACATCCCTCAATCCTTGGTGAAAAAGGCGCCGATTCATGGCCGGAAATCTGGCATTTTATTAAACCTTTACTGGATCAAGTACTTATTGAAGGAGAAGCTACCTGGCATGAAGATCAGCTGCTTCCGATTTACAGAAATGGCAAAATCGAAGATGTTTACTGGACATTCAGTTATAGTCCTGTAAAAAATGATGAAGGAATAATAAATGGAGTTCTTGTAATTTGCAACGAAACTACCGATAAAGTAAACATTCGTAAAAGGCTTGAAGAAAGCAACGAACGCTATTTAAGTAACATTCTTCAAGCTCCAAATGCGATGTGTATTTTTAGAGGTGAAGATTATACAATAGAAATTGCCAATAAATTGATGCTGGAAATTTGGGAGCGAAAAGAAGAAGAGGTTCTCCATAAACCTGTTTTTAAGGCACTTCCCGAAGTGACCAATCAGGGTTTAGAAGAAATTCTGAAAAATGTTTATACTACTGGTGAAAAATTTACCGCCAACGAACTTCCTGTAAGTCTAAACCGAAAAGGAAAACCGGTAATTAATTTTATAAATGTTACTTATGAAGCTTTAAAAGAAGCCGATGGTACTATTTCTGGTATTCTGGCTATTGCCAATGATGTAACGCTGCAGGTCCTTTCCCGCACTGCTGTTGAGGAGAGCGAAAAGCGTTTTAGAAATATTGTAAAACAGCTTCCGCTCGGGATTGGAATTTTTAAAGGGAAAGATCTCGTTGTAGAAATGGCGAATGATACTTATCTGCATATTATTGATAAAAATGAAGAAGATATATTAGGCAGGCCAATTTTTGATTCTGTTCCTGAAGCAAAAGAGACTGTTTTCCCACTACTAAAAAACGTTTTTGAAACAGGTGTTCCTTACTATACAGACGAACTTCCTGTTACTTTAAATCGTTATAACAAACAGGAATTAGGTTATTTTAATCTTGTATTTTATCCCTTAAAAGAAGAGAATGCGATTACAGGTGTTATTATTGTTGCCTACGAAGTTACAGAAGAGGTAAAAGCGAGACATTTATTAACGGAAAGCGAAAAAGCATTTCGAAATATTGTAATGGATTCTCCAATTGCAATGGCAATATTTAGAGGTAAAGATCATATTATCGAAATGGCCAATATTTCGATGATGCGCAATATCTGGCAGAAAGAAGAAAAGGATACAATTGGAAAACCTTTATTGGAAGTTTTCCCAGAATTGGAAAATCAAAAATATCCCGAATTGTTAAATGATGTTATTGCTAATGGAAAAACGATTCAAGAGAACGAAGCGATTGCTTATGTTGATATTAAAGGGAAACTAAAGAAATTCTACTTGGATTACGAGTATACTTCGCTTCTTGAAAAAAATGGGCAGGCTTCTGGCGTTATGGTTACTGTTAACGATGTAACGTCTAAAGTTAAAGCAAGAAAAAAAGTAGAAACTGCCGAAGAAAGAGCAAGATTAGCAGCCGAAATTGGAGAAATTGCGACTTGGGATCTTGATCTTCAGAATAAAAAATTAATTTATAGTGATAAAATCCTGGATATTTTTGGCTTTGAAAAAAAAACAAAAATAGTGCATCAGGACATTCGAAGCCGAGTGCTTCCCGAAGACGAGCATATCTTAGTAGAAGCTTTTGCAAAGGCACTTTTAACAGGTATTTATAAATACGAAGCACGTATTCAAAAATTAGATGATTCTATCAGCTGGATAAAAGTGCACGGCAGGATATTTTTTGATGAAAATAAAGACCCTTCAAAGATGATCGGGACTTTGATGGATATTACTGACGAGAAAAACAGCCAGCAGGTATTGATGAAGAACGAAGCAAAATTTAGACTTCTTGCCGATTCTATGCCTCAGCTTATTTGGACAAGTGATACTTTGGGAAATCTAAATTATTTTAATGAAACTTTTTACAAGTATTCTGGATTATCTAAAGAAGAAATCGATAAAAATGGATGGCTGCAAATTGTACATCCTGACGATCGGGAAGAAAATGTTAAACTCTGGATGCATTCTGTAAAAACAGGTAATGATTTTTTATTCATTCACCGTTTTAAACGTTATGATGGTGAATACAGATGGCAGTTGAGCCGCGCTATTGCACAATTGGACGAACAGGAAAATATACAAATGTGGGTGGGTTCAAGTACAGATATTGAAGATCAAAAAAACTTCACCAATCAGCTTGAAGAGCAGATTATTGAACGTACTACTCAGCTGGAACTTAAAAATAGAGATCTTGTTAACATGAATATCGAACTGCAGTCGTTTGCTTATATTTCGAGCCATGACCTTCAGGAACCTTTGCGAAAAATACAAACGTTTGCCAGCCGTTTATCTGATTTAGATGAACAAAACATATCGGCAAATGCTAAAACATATCTAGCCAGAATTGAGATTTCTGCCAAAAGGATGCAGAATTTAATACAAGACCTGCTCGCCTATTCTAGAGCTAATTCTGCAGAACGCGTTTTTACAACGGTTAATATTGACGAAATTGCAGAAGAAGTCATCAGTGATTTCTCTGATCGAATTGAAGAAAAAAATGCAGTAGTAGAATATCATAATTTAGGAGAAGCAACCTTGATTCAGTTTCAATTTAGACAGCTGCTTCATAATTTGGTAGAAAATGCGCTTAAATTTTCTAGAAAAGGAGTTCCTCCAAGAGTAGAAATATCGTCAGAATTGGTAAAAGGAAGTTCTCTGCCAAATGCTGAGTTTAAAGATAAAATGTATCATCATCTGCAAGTTGCTGATAATGGAATTGGCTTTGATCTTGTTTATAAAGAAAAAATCTTTGAAGTTTTTCAGCGCCTGAATACAGAAAGTGAATATAGAGGAACAGGAATTGGTCTTGCCATCGTGAAAAAAATCGTTGAAAACCATAAAGGTATCATTACCGTTTCCAGCGAAAAAGACAAAGGTTCTGTGTTTAATATTTATATTCCTGATATGTCTTAAAAATCAATATTTGAAAACAAAATTGCTTTTATTTGGCACAAACTGCTTCCAATTTATACTTATCGCGTGCTCTATTGATTTTATAATATCACTCATTAAAACGGGCTTGGTTATAAAACAGTTCGCTCCAAGATTTCGGCATTTCTCGATAATGCTGGGCTCACTTGACGTCGAATAAATTATTACTGGGATATCTTTTTTATCCTCCGAACTTCTAATTTCTTCTAAAACTTCAAAACCGTTTTTTCCAGGCATATTTAAATCCAGAAAAACAACGTGCGGTGTTGGCGGCGGATTAAAAATAGCATCCAATAATTTTTCTCCTCCAGTATAAGTCTGAAGTGTGATTTTTTGATTTATTGACTCTATTGCATCAGCAAAAATGCTTAAATCATCTTCGTCATCATCAGTATAAAAGATAGTATAGTTTGTCATTATTTTTCGAGTATGATTTTAATACTCAAATATAAAGCATTTTTGCAAAACAATCAATATGAGTATTTATTCTTACAAAAATATAAATTGAAATCTCATAATTTATAAGTTTAATTATATAAGCCTAAAAAGATAAAAATAACCAATTTTACTAGTATGAAATTAAACAAATACAAACTTAAAATATAACGTTATGGGCGATCATAAAGACCTTACAGATGAATTTGCAGTAGATAAAATAAAAGATCTTGCAGAGAATATTAAAACATGTATGTTTTGTACTTACAATGAATACCGACTGCAGTCGAGACCTATGTCTGTTCAAAAAATTGATGATTTAGGAAACCTTTGGTTTTTATCAGATAGAAACAGCAGTCATAATGCTGAAATTTCTTTAAATCCAATGGTGGAATTATTTTTTGCTGAACCGCATGATAAGTTTTTAACCCTTCATGGAACAGCAACGATCCAGTATGATAGAGAAACTATCAAAGAATTGTACGATCCAATTGTTAAAGTCTGGATGCCAGGCGGCGAAGATGATCCGAATTTAAGTGTAATTAAAGTAGTTCCTGAAGATGGATACTACTGGAATAA
Source organism: Flavobacterium sp. SORGH_AS_0622 (assembly GCF_030818825.1). Classification (NCBI taxonomy): domain Bacteria; kingdom Pseudomonadati; phylum Bacteroidota; class Flavobacteriia; order Flavobacteriales; family Flavobacteriaceae; genus Flavobacterium; species Flavobacterium sp. SORGH_AS_0622. The sequence continues at coordinate 1,913,159 of NZ_JAUTAX010000001.1, read as the reverse complement.
TAAAAACGGTAAAATCGTAGCTATTGCTAAAATGACTGCAGCGTTTGTAACTGGAAAAACAATGGATGATGGAATTGAAGGAACTTTGAAACTATAGTTTTCTATTCTATTTCATACAAAAAAAATTTAGCCACAGAGCAAAGATTACTAGGATTTCAAAAATCTATAATTCTTTACTCTGTGGCTAATTTTTTTATAATTAATATCTAAGTATTCATTCGTTTTAATTCTAATGCATTTAATATACCTGCTTCACTCGCAGTATTATTAAAATAAACAAATCCTTTTTTAGAATCTAATTTATTACTTACTGCTTCTAATTCTTCTGTCGAATAACTGGAATAAAACATTTTAGGAACACCATGAAATCGTACATAAACCAATGGAAAATCCTTGAAAATTGTTTTAGGAAGATCCGGATGATTAACGCTACAAAACGTAATTTTGTTTTCTTTGAACGAATTCCATACTTCTTCATTCCACCAGCTTTCGTGACGAAATTCGATCACATTTTCAAATTCATAATTTAGACTGCCTATTATATTTTCTAATTTCTCTTTGCTATAAGCATAACTGGGTGGAAATTGGAATAAAATAACAGCGAGTTTCTCTTTCATACCAGATTTACAAACATTGTAAAAATCATTTAAAAGACCTTCACAATCCTGTAACTTTTTGATGTGCGTAATTTCTTTTGGAACTTTAATAGAAAACAAAAAAGATTCTGGGGTTTTATCGTACCAGTTTTGAAAAATTCTAAGAGTAGGAAATTTATAAAAACTACCATTAAATTCGTATGTGTTAAAATGCTGGCAATAAAAATCAAACCAATTTTTGGATGGCAGATTTTGCGGATAAAAAATGTTCTTCCAAAAGCTGTTATAAAAACTGGAACATCCTATTAATACTTTATTTTTCATGTATATTTTTTTTGACAATTAGTGCAGAAAAAACTTCTTCGTTTTCGTTCTCCTGTCTGTTTTTTATGAAATGGAAGATTACATCTTAAACAAACTGATTTTGTATAAGCTTCCCAATGTTTTTTGAGTTCAAATTTCTTTTTCCAGTATAAAAATTCAAAGCTGTATGTTGAGCATTCAGCAATAATCTGACTCATTTCTTCTGGTGGAATTTTTCCAACAATTGATTCTGGATGAATGTAACAGCGATATAAAACTTCATTTTTTATAATATTACCAACTCCAGAAAAAATGTCTTGGTCTAGAATAACATCGCAGATCATTTTGTCTGACATTTTTTCTAGACTAATTTGTGCCTTCTTCGGATTCCAGTCATCATTCATCACATCTACACTCCAATCGTAATGAGAGTTAATATTTCCTTCTAATATTTTTACGGAACAGGTATAAAAATTTATTTCGCCATCATCAAAACCTAAACTCAATCTCGGTTGTGATATTTTACGTTCGTTTATTCTGTATGTTCCGAACATTAGTAAATGAATCTTGACCGTAAAAGAGTCAAAACATATTAAAAAATGCTTTCCCCAAGTTTTAAAATCATGAATGGTTTTATCCTTTAGGCGAGAAATATCTATACTGGTATTTCCAGAAACAGAAATTACTTTTTTTCCTGTAAATTGCTGTACCTCTTCTTTTAAAATTACTATAGACGGACCTTCGGGCATAAAATTTATTTTTAATTAAACTAAAAAGTGCAGTCCGAAAACTGCACTTTGAGTACATTCTTGTCGCTTATTCAATTTCTGCTGCTTCAAGATTTACAGCATTTACAGCAACTTCCGTTAGTATTTTATCTGCACCTTTTTCTTCATCAAGAGTTTGTTCCAGCAAAGTTGCCGCTTCTGGCAGACCTAGCGTTTCTGCAAACTGTCTTAAAGTACCATAAGTTGCAATTTCGTAATGCTCAATTTTTTGACTTGCAGCAATAATTGCCGCATCACGCACTACTCCAATTTCGGTTTCTTCAAGCAATCCTTTTGCTTCTTCGATCAAACCTTCCATAGCGTCGCATTTTTTTGCTGTGGCTTTTTTACCTATAATTTTAAAAACTTCTTCTAAACGTGAAATTTGTTCTTCTGTTTCTGTTAAATGGTTGTCAATAGCATCTTTCAATTCAACTGACGATGCATTTTTAAGCATTATCGGTAAGGCTTTAGTCAAGGCTTTTTCTGCCCAATAAATGTCTTTTAAACTGTCTTCAAATAATTCAGTTAATCCAGAAGCTGCGTTTGATTTTGGTTTTGTTACTCCTCTTTCGATTGTCTCTTTTTTAGACGTATTGTTTTTACTTTCAGTAGTTTTCATGGTAATGATTTTTTATAATTAATAACATGATAAAAGTACTGCCTGCAGAACCAGACTGGTTATACTATTTTAAATATAAATTTCATTCTAAGCATCTGTTAATTATGCAATTACATTAAATAATCCTATAAAATACGGCAGAGCATTAGGGGTTAGATTTGTATATATAAATTACTAAAATTAAATATCATGAATACTACAGATAAAACAAACGGTACTTTTCCTCGAGATCCAGGAAACCCTAATAGTTCAGACAGAAATACTGTAATGAATGAGGAACTTTATGATTTAAATACAAAAGAAACTCAGAAAAGCCGAGCAGAAGATGCAGAACGCGGTTATACAGTTAGAGATGGATATAATCCAGACAGACCAAATCCAGATCAAGCATATGATGACGATTTAGACGATCTTAATGATGATTTTCATACCGATAGAGATCTTGAAGACAATGACGATGTCTTTGAAGTTGTTTTAGAAGATGAAAATGATTTAGATGAAGAAGATGAGGACGAATATGTTGAAGAAGATCTTGATGAAGAAGTAGAAAATGACGAATTCGATAATCCTGCCGATACTTTTGAAAACGACTTTAATGAAACCGAAGACGATTTGGAAGATATTGACGATGAAGACGAAGACGATGAAGACAACGATTATATTGAAGATGATGTTCAGGAAGAAGAACCAGAATATCCGCAAAACGATCCACGCCGATTGTAAATATCTCTGCTTCTAAAAAAATAAAAAACCGTTAATTACTTAACGGTTTTTTTTGAGTTTAAAATTCAACTAATCTCCAATAATTTTCAATACTGGAATATCATCCATTTTAGCCAGACGTTCTGCTAGTCCAGCTCTTGCTTCATTGAGTTCTTCTTCAGCTTTACCCAATTCTTTATACCATTTTTCTTTTTCAATTGTCGAATGTTCCAATTTTCTTAAAATTTCATAGATTTCGCCCTCTGCTTCCATCACTTTTAATCTTTTGTAATAAGTAAGACTTTCAGTCATGTGTGCAAGTGCAATCATTGCTGTTAAGAAAGGGTGATTATTGGTAACATTGACATCTTTAATTTTCCCATGTTCCAATTCTACTTTTAATGCAAAAGCAAATTCTTCCATGTTAAATGCTTCGTGTTTGCTATTCGGATCCAAATAGGCTTTTATGGCATGCACATTATTCATAGTCGAAAGATCTACGTCAGTTTGTGTGCTGTCACTTAAATCTTTGTAAACTACATTTGCAATTGCTCTGGCCTCTGCAACCGTAGGATCATTTTCTGGATTATCAAAATCTCGAACCGACCAATCCCAATTTTCAGGATGAACCGGTTTTATATATTTTTCACAAAAATCTGTAACATCATTTTTCAAACTTACCATTACATCTTCTCTTTTAATATAGACATCTTGGTAAGCGCCGCTTTTTGTTCCCATGACTGTTATTTTTTTTTTGAAACTGCAAAAAACGACACATTATAAAAATAACTGTGTCGTTTTTTTGTTCTTTTATTTACTGATATTTTTATTAAACTCTCGTTCTTCCGCTGATTAATGAAATAACGAATAAGACTAAAAATATAAAGAATAAAATTTTAGCGATACTTGCGGCTCCAGCGGCGATTCCACCAAAACCAAATATTCCCGCCACTATGGCTAGAATAATAAATGTGACTGTCCAACGTAACATAATAATAGTTTTTTAGTTAATAATGATTTTGTTTGTCTTTCAAACTTTTCAGCTTTTAAGAGATGCTGTAACTCTATTTTTTAACTGCATGACGATTCTAAATTAATCTCATAATTTTGGATTAACTCAGAAAATGCAATTTCTGATTTCGTAAAATACTTTCTCGTACTTCGGCTTTTTTTAGCTAAATCAAAATATTTTTGAATCGAACCATCTTCATAAGTCGAAATTAAAAGCGGATGAACGTAATAATCTTTACAGACTTTTCTAGTGTTTCCTAATGCTTCTGCCGTTAAATCAAATGCGGTAACCACATTTTTTTTAGCTTCTTTTTCATCAGAAGTAACTCCGATTTCCATTAAGCTTTCAAAGAAAATAATTGACGCTGCCCATGTTCTAAAGTCTTTCGCACTAAAATATTCACCTGAAATATTATGCAGATACTCGTTTACCATATGGCTGTCAAGTACTTTTCTTTCTCCGTTTTTATCGTAATATTTAAAAACTTCCCAGCCTGGAATTTCTTCGCATCGGCTTACCAGTTTTATCAATTGTTTGTTTCTGGTTGTAATCGTATGCTGCTTGCCTTTTTTGCCGACAAATTCAAATCGAAGCGAATTTCTATTGATGTTGATATGACGTTTTCTTAAAGTTGAAAGCCCATATGATTTATTGTCTTTGGCATATTTTTCATTTCCAATTCTAATATGAGTCTCTTCCATCAAACGAATGACCAAAGCAATAACCTTTTCTTTCGACCATTCTTTATTTTCTAAATCAATATCAACTTGTTTTCTAATAGCTGGAAGTTTAGCTCCAAACTCAGCAATTTTGTAAAATTTAGTTTGGTTTCTAAGCAGATTCCATTTTGGATGATAGCGATATTGTTTTCTATTTTTAAGGTCTATTCCAACTGCCTGTAAATGTCCGTTTGTAACATCTGTAATTCGAACATTTTCCCATGCCGGCGGAAGCACCAAACTATTAATTCTTTTTATTTCGTTTTTATTTTTTAGAGATCTTCCATTTTTTTTATAAACGAAATTTTCTCCTTCGCGACATCGAACAATTGTCAGCTGATGATCATTAATATATTCCAAATCTAATTTTTCAATTACTAAATGTGGAGTCTTAATTAATTGATTCATTAAAACTTCTTTTTTGGCCGCTGCATTCATGGTATTTAATTATTTATCACTGGGATCGTTTTAATCAATTTTTAATTATTTCGTAAAGAATCAATTAGACTTTTTTTATTCATATAAGATCTTCCTTCTATGCCAACTTTACTGGCTTGTTTTTGAAGTTCTTCTTTCGTCCATTCTTCATAAGGTTTTGCTTCACCACCTTTTTTTCCTGCATGAGGCGTATTGGCAATTCTAGCAGATTTTTCTTTGCTGTATCCCTTTTTTACAAGCGCCTCATATTGTTCTTCATTTTTAATTCGTGCATCTGGCATGACTTTAAATTTTAAGGTTTGACATTTTTAAAATCTCATAATTCAAAGTTCTTTTAAAAGTGAAAGAAATTCGTTATAGAATTTTCGTTAGAAATTTCATAATTAAGGTTATGGATAATTGTGAATTATTAATTATAAATTGTTAATTGTTGGATTTGATTTAATTTTCAAAAAAAAATCCCAATTCTTGGAATTTCTAACATTTTCATAATTCTTCTTTCCTTTTAGACTTATCCTAATACAATTATGACTTTAAAAGAAATAATACGATTTGCATACAGTTTAAATTTGCAATTAAATCATTTCTTAAAATAAGTCCAATGAATTCAATAAAAAATCCAAAAGTTGGAGATCTATTTTATACTCAAATAAATAGAAAGTTTTTCTTTATGCAAATAATTCATATAACAACCAACTTACCATCTCCATATAATAATGGGCAATATAATTATGGCTATTTCATGGCAGTATTTGAAAAATCTTTTTCTAAACTCCCACAAACAATTGAGGAATTAGATTTAAATAGAGTGTATCAGATAAAATCTAAGCCTAAAAAAGCTATTTTATATGTAAGCCATTGGAATGAAATTCCAGAAATCAAAGTAAAAGATGGACGAATAGATTCCGCCAAACATAAAAAATATAAATTCGTTTATTTTGGAAACACATATGTTACAAATAAATTTGAGCCCGTAATTCTTCGAGAGTTTACCTTGCCTTCTCGAAATATATCTGATGAAAAAGGTTTTACAATCTCTCATTCGCCTGACGATATAAATTGGATTTACAGCAGACTTATTCAGGATGAAGAGAAACAAAATGAAAAGACGAAAGAAATACTCCCAAAATATTTTAATGAATGGCTTGAATATGTTGAAGCTGATGCAATTATAAAAACAGAGAAAATTTTAACCTCTTTTGAACTAGATAGTCAAACAAAAGATACTCGAAAGGCATTAAAGAAATGTATTGTCGCACTTAATAAGTTAAATGAAAAACTGCAGTTTATAACAACTATTGAAGCTGAAAGTTTGGTTGATCAAATAATAAAATTATCAATAAGCTTTGGACTGAATGATTTAGAATCAAATGAAATAATTGATAAGAATCGAGATTGGTAAAAATATAATTGTCTTCACTCAAAAAATACTCAGCATACAAATCATATAACAATCTCTAAAAATCCTGTAAGACATTCCTGTAACTTCTCAATAATTTTACATTATAACATTAAACTATTAAAATCATGAAAAAGTTACTATTAGCCGGAAAAGCCATTTTAGGAGCAGGATTAATTATTTTATTCCTTCAATCTTGTAAAAACGAAACCAAACAAGAAGATCCAAAAGAAGTTGCTGAAGATGCAAACGAGGCTAAATTTGATTCTATTGACAGCAAAGAAGATGATTCTGAGTTCTTAGTAGATCAAGCGGAAATTAATCTAGCTGAAATCGAAATAGGTAAACTGGCACAAACTAAAAGTACTAATGCAGAAGTGAAAAAGTTTGGTAAAATGCTAGTTGATGAGCATACTAAATCTGCTTCTGAAGTAAGTGCATTAGCAAAAGCTAAAAACTTTACATTACCAACTTCTTTGACTGAAGAAGGTCAAGAAGAATACAATAAATTGAATGAAAAAACAGGAGTTGATTTTGATAAAAAATTCGCAGACATGATGATCGATGGTCACGAAAAAGCGATTAAAAAACTTCAAGACGCTACTAAAGATGCTCACGACGAAGATGTAAAAACTTGGGCATCAAACAATATTGCGGGTTTAACTGCACATTTAGAACATGCTAAATTGTTGAAACAAAACCTAGACAAAAAGTAAAATAAATTTAATTGGTTATTATTTATTTTTAAAAAACCCCTTAAGAGTTGAATTGCTTAAGGGGTTTTGCGTTTTATTTAAGTTGCTAAGAGACTAAGATTCTAAGGTTCTAAGAAAAAAACTTAGCGCCTTAGAATCTTAGAACCTTAGCAACTTATTTATTTTAAAGAAGCCATATCAATCACAAAACGATATTTAATATCTCCTTTTAGTAATCTTTCGTAAGCGTCATTTACTTCGTTTACACCAATTAATTCGATATCTGCAGTAATATTATGTTCTGCACAGAAATCAAGCATTTCCTGAGTTTCAGCGATACCGCCTATATTTGAACCTGCGAAGCTTCTTCTTCCTAAAAGAAGACTGAAAGAAGTTACAGGAAGCGGTTCCATAGGCGCACCAACCAAAGTTAGCGTTCCGTCAACTTTAAGTAAATTTAAGTAAGCATCGATATTATGTTCTGCAGAAACGCAGTCTAGAATGAAGTTTAAACTTTTCGCATGCTGCGCCATTTGTTCTTCGTCTGTAGACAAAACAACTTCATCTGCTCCAAGACGTTTTGCATCTTCAGTTTTAGATAATGAAGTAGTGAAAACAACCACATGAGCGCCCATAGCTTTTGCCAATTTGATTCCCATATGTCCTAAACCACCAATTCCAACGATTCCTACTTTTTGGCCTGGACCAACTTTCCAATGTTTTAAGGGAGAATAAGTTGTGATTCCAGCGCATAGTAAAGGTGCAACACCAGCAAGATCTAATTTATCTGAAATATGCAATACATAATTTTCATCGACAACAATACTTTGAGAATAACCTCCAAAAGTTTGTCCGCCTAAATGAACGTCAGGAGAATTAAAAGTCAATGTATTTCCTGGCTCGCAAAATTGCTCTAAACCTTCTTTACAATGTTCGCATTCTCTGCAAGAATCAACCATACAGCCTACTCCAGCAAGCTGTCCAACTTTAAAATTCTTTACGTGATCACCAACCTTAGTTACACGTCCTACAATTTCATGACCTGGAACAATTGGATAAATAGTTCCGTGCCATTCGTTTCTAGCAGAATGCAAGTCTGAATGACAAATTCCGCAGTATAAAATTTCAATTTCTACATCGTGGGCAAGTACTTCGCGGCGTTTAATATCAAGTGTCTGCAATGGTGCTTCGGCTGCTTCGGTACCAAAGGCTTTTATGTTTTTTGTTCCCATATTTTTTTGTTTGTTTTGTTTCAAGTTTGAAGTTTCAGATTTCAGGTTTACACGCAAAGAGCGCTAAGATTTACGCAAAGTACACAAGGGAAATTTTCTTTATTAAGATAAAAAACTTAGACTCTCAGTATCTCAGAACCTTAGCCCCTTAACCTAGTGACTGCTTAATAGAAAATACTCTCCGTCTGTTACTTTTTCTAACCATACTCCGTGGCCTTTATCCACTTCTGTGATGATCGCAACATAAGAGAACTTTTCAAACGGAGTTGCTCCGTACCAATGTTCTATTCCTGGTAAAATTGTAACTACTTGGTCTTTTTGAAGTTTACGAACGGCACTTCCTCTTTCTTGGTAATAGCCTGTTCCTTCTTTTGCAATTAGCATTTGCAGACCTGCATTACTATGCCAATTACTTCTAGCACAAGGCTCAAAAGTAACTTCCTTAATAACAGTATTTTCAGGATGAATATCACTGCTCTGTTTTTTATAGGAAACGTCACCCGTCATATATGTGCTAGGGACTTTTCCTTCTTCGATAACGGCTGAATAATTTGTTGACATAAATTTAGTTATTTTTTGAGATTAATTTTATTGATAACTGTTATATTCTTCATCTGTAACGGGTTCCAGCCAGTCTACAATTCCTTTTGCAGTATTGGTGCTGATGGCGATATGTGTAAATTCACTTTCGGGAGACGCGCCGTGCCAGTGTTTTATTTCGGGCTGAATGTTTACAACGTCTCCAACCTGCAATAACTGAATTGGTTTTCCAATTTCCTGATAATATCCTGTTCCGTGTGTGACAATAAGAATTTGTCCGCCGGGATGTGTGTGCCAATTGTTTCTTGCACCGGCTTCAAAAACAACATTTCCAACGGCTGTATTTAAAACTTCATCATTTGGAACAAGCATTTTAACCCATGCCTTTCCTGTAAAATATTCTGAAGGTGCTAAATCTCCTTTAGGGAAAATGGCGTCATTATATTGATTATCTGATGTTTTCATAAATTTCTTTGTTTTGGAATTATCAGAATCAGGAAACTAAATTTTGGAAAGCTAGAAGGCGCTTTATGAAGTATTTATTTAGTCGTTAAAACTGATAAATGATTAATACTGTAATTTCAAGGGCAAAATTAGGATAACAATGCTTTTTGAAAATAACAATATTCAAACAAAAAATTATGAAATTGAAACAATTTACATTCGAAGTGATTTCGGAACTGTTCCTGTAAGCCTTTTAAAGTAATTATTAAAATAGCTCGGATATTCAAATCCCAGCGAGTAGCCAATATCCGAAATACTCCAGTCTGTATGCTGTAATAATGCTTTTGCTTCGTTTATAATTCTTTCGGTAATATGAGCTGTTGTAGGTTTTCCTGTAACTTCTTTTACCGAACGATTTAAATGATTAACATGCACAGCAAGACTTTGCGCATAATCCTGCGGTGTTTTTAATGCTAAAGGTTCGTTTTTTGTTTCTATCGGAAATTGTCTTTCTAACAATTCTAAAAACAAAGAGGTTATTCTGGAAGAAGCATTTTTATGTTTAAAGAAATTATCTGAAGGCTGCATTTTCATTGATTCGTGAATAATCAAATTGATATAACTACGCATCAAATCGTCTTTAAAAACATAATCTGTTTCATATTCTTTAATCATTTTTTGGAATAAAGAATCTATAAACAGCTTTTGTTCAGCATTTAAAGAAAAAATTGGGGTTCCTCCTATTTTAAATAACGGTGATTCGTGTAGTGTCTCTGATCGGTCTTTTGCTTTCAAAAATTCTTCTGTAAAAACGCAGGCGTAACCTTCATATCCCTCTGAAACTGTTTCCCATGAATATGGAATAATCGGATTTCCAAAAAACAGAATCGTTCCGTCGGTTTCTATACCTCGGTCAGCATATTGTATGATGCTTTTACTAGTATTGATGCAGATTTTATAAAAATCCCTGCGGCTGTAAACGGGAATTTTGCTTTGATCTCCGTTTATCTGATATACCTTAAAACCCTTCAGTTTTAAATCTGAAGTAAAATCGCAATTCTGAGTTTCTGTCTGATTATTCATTTTGCAAAGTTATGAAAATCAAACAATATTATTTTGTTATTTTTTTTGTTTCAGGTTTCAAGTTTCAGGTTTCAGGTTTAAACACAAGAGTCGCTAAGTTATTTTTGCTCGCAGATTAAGCAGATTTAATTTTTAATAATCTGTGTCATCTGCAAAATCTGCGAGAGAATTTATTTTAGATTCAAACTCCCTGCTCGTAAATCTTTTGCGGAAGCGGTTAAAACAACTTCTTTTGCATTTTCGTCTTTTTCGATAATGATTTGTGCATATCCGTTGAAAAGCTTTCTTTCCCAAGGTGCTGCTGGCGTAATTACTTGAATAATTCCGGGATCTGTATTCATAACGTCCCAGTCTTTTACTTTTTGTAACGGTGTCGCAGCAATATGGATTGTGTTTTTTCCTTCTTTCAAAATAGCTGTATTCAAAATATATTTTTGAGGATCTTCTGAGCTCGGTTGTACTTTTTTTCCATTAATAAAAACTACTGTCTCTACTCCTATTTTCTTGTAAAAGAAACTCACAACATTTGAAGATGCATTATTTTTTAATTCAAATTCTCCTTTATAAATATACGATGGTGCCTGTTTTTTATAATCACGTTCTTTAAAAGCTTCTGTCCATTTACTTTCGTCATAGTTGGTCATTTCCTTAGGAAGAGATGAACTTTCACCTTTCTGTTCCATAAAATTAGTTATTGCAGAAAAAGAAATGTCATCAATAAATTGATCGCTTTCTAAAGAAGTTGGATCACCGTCTCCTACACCCAAAATTTTACCACCTTTTATAGAAAAGCTGATTTCATCATTTGCTGTTGGAATATGTAAACCGTTTTTATCTGTAACTTCAACAGTTACAACAGATACATTTCCTTTCAAAACGTTTTCTTTATCTAAAGACAATTTTACATTTTCTGCCTTTCCAGTGGTTTTTTGGATTTCAGTTATTATTTTTTTTCCGTTTTTGTAACCAATTGCTTCCAGAGTTCCAGGAATGTATTTTACCTTCCATTCTAAGTGTCCATTTTGCTCCATTTTCTTTTTGCCGAGACTTTTTTTGTTTAGAAAAAGTTCTACTTCATCGCAATTTGAATATGCCCAGACATCAATTTCTTTTCCTTCCATCCCAGTCCAATTCCAATGCGGTAGTAGATGTAAAACAGGTTCTTTTCCCCACCATGATTTCAGATAAAAAACATTGTCTTTTGGGAAACCGCATACATCCATCATTCCGAAATACGAGGTTACAGACGGCCAGCCATAAGGTGTTGGTTCGCCACGGTAATCAAAACCAGTCCAAAAAAATACTCCAGCCAAATAAGGTCGCTCGGCATAAAATTTCCAGCCTTCTTCAATACTGTAAAAAGTCGGACGCGGTTTTTTATCGTAAGCACTTTGATAGTGTTTGGCATCATCTGTAAAATAAATTCCTCGGGTTGCAAAAGTAGAACCTTCCTCCGTTCCCATTCCAGGCTGTTGTTTAAACTGATTCCTGTGCGCGTCAATATCTCCATTTCCGAGATAATTATAACCCATAATTTCTACTACAGAAGAAATACCGCTTTTAAAACCACTGCTAATTCCAACCGTTACAGGCCTTATAGGATCGATACTTTTGGCAAAATCCTGCATCACATTTGTTATTCTTTCCCCAACTATACCGCCTTCGATATTCCATTCTTCATTTCCAACCGACCAGCAAAAAATACTCGGATGATTGCGGTCACGTTCTATCATTCGCTGTAAATCATTCAAATGATAATCGTTAATTCCCATTAAACGGGTTTCATCAATAACCAGCATTCCCAATTCGTCACAAGCTTTCAGTAATTCGGGAGTTGGCGGATGATGCGAACAACGGTATGCATTTGATCCTATTTCTTTCAGCTTTTTAATTCTATAATACTGAATTTCATCTGGAAGCGCTGACCCTATTCCTGCATGATCTTGATGATTGTTTGTTCCTTTTAATTTTAAAGGTTTTCCATTTAAGAAAAATCCACTTTCTGCATTAAATTCAATAGTTCTGATTCCAAACGGCGTTTCATAACTATCTATAATTTTTCCATCTTGCTTGATTTGAGTTACCAAACGATATAAATTGGGAGAATCAATATCCCACAAAAGCGGATTTTCAACATGAAGTTTTGTGCTATGTGTGATTGTTTTATAAAATTCAGGAGCCAATATACTTTCAGTAAAAGTAGTAGCCTGTTTATTTTTTTTATCAAAGATCGTTTGAGAAATTTCAATTGATCCTTTATAATTTCCTTTATTTTCAATTGTTACATCAGCAGTAACTGAGGCATCGTTATTTTTGAGTTCAGAAGTTATGTAAGTTCCGTTTGTAACTACATGAACCGGATTTGTTTTCTGCAGATAAACGTGTCTATAAATTCCTGCACCTTCATAAAACCAGCCTTCTTCCATTGAAGCATCTGCTCGAACCACAATCGTATTCTCTCCACCATAATTAACATAAGCCGTTACATCATACTCAAAACCATTGTAACCACTTTGTTCTGTTCCTAAATAAAATCCGTTAAAAAATACTTTTGAGTTTCTAAAAACACCATCAAACTTTAATGAAATAGTTCGTCCGAGATCTTCGTTTGGAATGGTTATTTTTTTCCTGTACCAGCCGATACTTTTTTCAGGGAAATTTTTACCTGCTGCCTTAAATCCGTGACTGAAACTCGCGCTTTCGCTAAAAGGCTGCTCCACCGCCCAATCGTGAGGTAAATCGAGTTTTCTCCAAGCACGATCATCAAAATCTTTTGCAGCAGGACCATCGCCAAATCCTGTTTTGGTTAAATAGGAAAAGTAGCCTTCTGCATGTCCGAAATCTTTTTTTGTATCGTATAAATGTCCAAACGAAAACTTCCATTCTTTATCTATTAAAATTAATTCCCTTCCTGTTTTATTTTGTGCCAAAGCATGAAAAGAGATTAAAAACATACAATAAATCAGGATTCCTTTTATAGAAATAGTTTTCATAAATAATGTGGTTAGTAAGAATGGTTAGCAAATAGCTATAAAAATATTCTTTTTAAAGCGATTAAAATAATAGTATTTTATCAAAATATAATCGTTTATAATTACTTACAGATAATTAACTCTACTTAAAAAGTAGATCATAAAAATTTAGAATCATTCTATTGACATTACTCTGTTAAATTTCTCTCTTTTGATGTAATTTTATATTTGAATTCAATAAAAACTGTACTATTATGAGTGTTATTAAGGATGAAAAATTGCTGCATAGTACCATTAAAAACATCGATCAGAAGATTGATAAATTAAATGATCAAAAGATAATTGCTTTTTTTGATGCACTTGGATTAACTGAAAGAGCTGACGTTCCAAAGGATTTTCTAAAATGGGGAACTATATTGGTTGTTGTGCCAGACAGACATATTTCGCACGAATTAAAATATTATAAATATTCTATTTCAAGACTTTCTTTTGTTACCAATCCAAATGCACGCGAAATTCATATTTTTGATTTTAATGAATGGAAAAATGTTACGCGTAACAAGACACAATTTCAAATAAGAGAATTTTTGAAAACGAATTATGGCGGAGTGAGGCATCATATGGATAGACTAAATTAATTGCTTTAATAAAATAATGCTTTATACTTTTTAAATGAAATGGATCACTAGGGAAAGACCTAAAATTGACCGAATTGCCTGTCCTTGGCTGATTCTGAATTTTGTTGATCCAGAAGCCGAGTTTATCTATGTCCCGTTTGATCAAGTTTTGCATAAAGCAAAAGAAATAAACGCCATTCCGTTTGATATCCCGAATGTAGAATTCACGCATTATAATGAAGAATGTACTTTTGATTATATTATAAAAAAGTATAAAATTGTTGATCCAGCGGTTTTAATTATGGCAAAAATTGTTCGTGGCGCCGATACAGACCGTCACGATCTTGCTAAAGAAGCAGCTGGACTTTGGGCAATTTCAGCTGGACTTTCGCATAACATTACTAATGATATTGAATTACTCCAAACTGGATTAAAACTTTACGATGCTCTATACAGCTGGGCAAAATATCTGTATAAACAAAATCATCTACAAAATAGTCCGTTCGAAAATTTACTGCACGAAGTTTATAATAAATTTTTGAATGAGAAAAAATCGAATCAAAAAACACCTGCATGGGTTAAAGAATTAAAAAATATTATTCAAGATCAAATAGATGCACAGTTTACTTTTGACTTAAAGAAAATTTCTAGTGATTTAGAATTGAATCCATCTTATTTATCAAGAGAGTTTTCTAAGTATTTTGAAGACTTAAATTTCGGTGAATATGTTCGAAAATTACGAATTGAAAAAGCCATAAACCTGATTCAAAATACAACTTATACTTTAACCGAAATAGCTTACATGACTGGATTTTCAGACCAAAGTCATTTCACCAGAATATTCAAGTTACAAACTGGAAAAAATCCCTCTTCTTATAGAAAAAATGCGCTAAAAAGTAATCCAGATACAAAAGGTAAATAGTGTTCTATTTATAGATTTTCATTGTCAATAGTTTTGTTTTTTAATTAATAAAACTATTATGATTTCATTGAGACATCTTTTCGCAATCACTTTATTCGCTTTAAGTTTGAATATATTTTCTCAAACTACTTATCCAAAAATCACAGGTTATTTTGGAATTCTTCACCCCATCGTGACCTTTAGCAGTGAACAAACAAACGTAAATTTTAGAGATTATTATGCTGTTGGATTTCCAACTGGAATTAATATCTGGAAAAATCAGAAAATTGGTTTTTCTTTTGAAGTTGTACCTAATATTAGAGTGCAGGGAAATAGTGATAAAGTGACGAACTTATTATTTCATCCAGGTGTTTTAGTCGCACTAGGAAACGGCTATACATTTGCAGGAAGAGCAGCTTTTGAAAGCAGCGGACGATATGGTATTACTCCAGTAATAAACAAAACTATTATAAAAAGTGAAAATTGCAGTTATTTTGCGGCTATTCCTGTTCCTATTCGATTTGGCAACGATCATCCCGCATCTTTAACTGTTGGTTTTCAATTCGGAATTGCTTTTTAAAATCGCTTAAAAAAAAATGAAACGTCACATGTTTTATTTAATTTCAAATATCCGAATAAATTTTTCTTCTAATTTTTTCCTTTTCTTTTCTTCTTTCCATCTGGAATAGAAAGCCATAAAAAGTAAAAACAAATTAACTATTGTAGAGGCACGTCTGAGTCCTTTTGCAAAAAAAAGAAAAAATATATTAATTGTCAGTATCAGAACAATTGGAGCATATTTCACCCAAGCGGAATGAAGCTTACTGATGGGTTCAACATTGTAATTTACTTGAAGTCTATTGTTAATATTCCCGTAGTTTCCTTTTACAAGAAAAACTGCTGAAGACTTTGCTGAATTTACTGTTAAACAAAAACTTCTATCATCAAAAAATCCATAAAAGGGCTTTATTGGTCCAGATAAAGGAAATATTCTCGATTGTCCTAAAAGTTCTTTTGGAGAACCAATTTCTGTATTGTCTTTTAATCTTGTTCGGAATTCAGCGATACTTAATTTTGATTCCATTAATTCCGATTTGAAGTTTGATTGGCAAACTTTTTTGTTATTAGCTTAAAATACTTTTTTAAATTTTTCGAATAAGTTCCTTTACCCGAGCAAAAACATAATTGGCCTCTTCGTCATAAATAACCATATCAAAATCTCTGGTTCCTTCGGTAAAAATACCTTGCTTTTTGGTGTCTGTATATAACTGCTGAAAATATTGATCGCGCTTTTTGAGCCAGTCTAACTGCTCTTTTTTTAACTTAGACTGTTCTTTCGGACTTATTTTATTTTTTAAATTCTTATACACAACATTTAGCAAACTATCTGACTGGTTGTAATAGGCGTAAGAACAATTACTCATCGCACTGCCTTTATCTAAACATTTCTGATACTCTGCTTTCAGTTTTGAAACTGTTTCTAATGTTTGCGAATTAGATTTCAATGCAGTCAAAACAAACAATACTAAAAGTGCTTTTTGAATCATAATTTATATGTTTTTTTTGTTTCAGGTTTTCTTTGTTTCAAGTTTCAGGTTTCAGGTTTCAAGTTACGATGTATTGGTTTATCGCACAGCATAAAACGTGAAACCTGAAACTTGAAACAAATTCTTTTATTATTCAACAATACTTTTTACCATATCTTCAAGGGCTTTTCCGTGAATATTTTTGGCTAAAATAATTCCGTTTTTATCTACTAAAAAATTCAAGGGAACAGATTGCAGCATATAATCTCCTACAACTGGAGAAGTCCAATATTTTAGATCACTTACTTGTGTCCACGGTAATTTTCCTTTTGCAATTGCTCCCAGCCAAAGCGGTTTTTTAGTATCCATAGAAACGCTGTAGATTGTAAATTTATCAGGATAAGCATTATACATTTTTAGTAATGTTGGCTGTTCTTTAATACAGGGTCCGCACCAAGAAGCCCAAAAATCTACTAAAACCAATTCTCCTCTTAAGGAAGAAAGTGCAATGTTATTTCCTTTCGTATCAGGAAGATCTATTTCTGGGGCAATATCGCCTACATCAACTCCAACAACCTGAGCTTTTGCACTGGTTATAACACAACATAAAAATCCTAAAATAAGTAATATTTTCTTCATAATTGATTAAGTTTTTGTTTTTGGGGCTGTTTTTTAATCTCCAAACAAATATAAATACTTCTTCATAAATCTTCTCCTCCATCATAAAATTATCCTAAAATAAATTATACTTAATTGGTATATCGGGAAAAGTCGATATATTTGCAGCATGGAAACGATAGAAATATTTAAAGCTTTGTCAAACAAGTCCAGACTGCAAATGCTGGAATGGCTTAAAGAACCCGAAATCAATTTTCCTGATCAATTGCAGCATGCAGGATTTGAACATGGTGTTTGTGTTGGTCAGATTCAAGCCAAGGCTGGTTTGACACAATCTACAGTATCTGAATACTTGTCTATTTTACAGCGCGCCGGCTTTATCGAGTCTAAACGTGTTGGACAATGGACTTACTATAAACGCAACGAAGGTGCCTTTGAAGCACTCAGTAAATTAATTCAATCTAATTTGTAAAATTACTATGAGTACAAACAACCTGTTTTCTCCATTTAACTTAAAAACGTTAAATCTGAAAAACCGAATCGTAATGGCGCCAATGACGCGCTCATTTTCTCCAAACGGAGTTCCAACTGACGAAGTAGCAGCTTACTATGAAAAAAGAGCTGAAGGCGAAGTTGGTTTAATATTATCTGAAGGAACTGTAATTGACAGACCTTCATCATCAAACGATGCTAATGTGCCGCATTTTTACGGAGATTTAGCTTTAAACGGATGGAAAAAAGTTATAGACGAAGTTCACGCAGCTGGAGGTTCTATGGGACCGCAGATCTGGCATATGGGAATTATGGACAATCATCAATCAGGATGGGTTCCTCCAGTTCCTTTTGAAGGTCCGTCTGGATTAAATCGTCCTGATTTTAGAAACGGAGTTTCTATGACAGAAAAGGACATTGAAGATACTATCCTGGCTTTTGGTAAAGCAGCTGCTGATGCTAAAAGACTAGGTTTTGACACTATCGAAATTCATGGTGCGCACGGTTATTTAATCGATCAGTTCTTTAGAGCTGAAACGAATTTGCGTGAAGATATTTACGGTGGGAAAACACTGCCGGAGCGTAACCGTTTTGCTATTGAAGTTGTAAAAGAAGTGAGAAAACAAGTTGGAAACGACTTTGCTGTTATCATGCGTTTTTCTCAATTTAAACCTTCTGATTATAATTATAAACTGGCTAAAAACCCACAGGAATTAGAAGCTTGGCTTACTCCTCTTGTTGATGCTGGTGTTGATATTATTCACGCTTCACAACGCCGTTTCTGGGAACCTGAATTCGAAGATTCTGATTTGAATTTTGCTGGATGGGCTAAAAAGGTAACGGGAGCACCAACTATTACTGTTGGTTCTGTTGGTCTTTCTGGTGATTTCTTTGGTGCTTTTGCCGGGGAAAGTTCACAGCCAACTTCTTTAGAAGAACTAAACAGACGTTTCGACAGAGGCGATTTTGATTTAGTTGCTGTTGGAAGACCTCTTTTATCTGATCCGAATTGGGTTGCTAAAATTAAAGCTGGAAAAACAGATCAATTAAAAGGTTTTAGTAAAGAAGCTTTGGGACAATTGGTTTTAGAATAAGTTTTTTTTTTAAAGGTACATAGTTACAAAGGTTCAAAGGGGCAGAGTTTTCCCTTTGAACCTTTTTTTATTTTGATTCCTTATATAAAGACAAAAGGGATAAACTTAATTGTTTATCCCTTTTTTGAATGTCATAACTAACAAAATATTTTATTTAAGGTTCAAAGTTGCAAAGGCTCAAAGGGACAAAGTTTTTCCTTTTTACCTTTTTTATTTTGGTTTCTTATAAAGACAAAAGGGATAAACAATTAAGTTTATCCCTTTTTTGAATGTCATAACTAACAAAATTAAGAGATTCAATATTTTTATTTAAGGCTCAGAGAAACAAAGGTCCAAAGGGACAAAGTTTTTCCTTTGAGCCTTTGTCCCTTTGCCTCTTTGCCACTCTAAAAAACTTTTTTCTTTTGGAATTTATTCTGAAGCCACATTCTAACAGGTTCGTCGTATAATTTCAAACATACAAATGCCATGACAATACTAGCGATTAAAACTCCAATACCCTCTAAATATCCATTTTCCATTGAAACTTTGTTATCTACAACCCATGCTGTAAACCAATAAATTAACGGATAATGTGTAATGTAAATTGGGTACGAAATATCACCAAGTAGTTTGCAGATTTTAAGCGAAAACTCATTTTTAATCTCTCCGCCTGCTCCAATGGCAACGATAATTGGAAAAACTAAAATGATACAGAAAGATTCATATAACCCATTTATCCAAAGGCTGTTTTCGTCTCCAAATCTTGGTAAAGCCAAAACAATGGTTATTAGAATACTGCAAACCCAAAAAGCATTTTTTACATGAATTAATTTTCCTAAACGGCATAACAAAACCCCTGCAAAAAATGGATACAGTAAACGAGTAAAACCTACATTCATCTGCTCCAGATTTAATGACCAGCCACCGATTACGTCGCCTTTTGGCCCGAAAACAGTGTAATTAATTAACAGTCCGGCAAATATCAATACAAAAACTGATAGTACTTTATTCGAAAATTTACGAAAGATTAAGGCGTACAAGATATTTGCAATATATTCGAAAAAAAGTGACCATGCCGGACCATTTAAAGGATGCATTTCTCCCCAGCCTCTAATTTCTAACGAAGGCGGGATTGGTAATAATGTAAAACCGATTATCATCGTTAAAATAACTTTCCAAACGGCCATATCTCCAATCATTGGAAACAGTATATCAGATGCTTGAAAATAGTAAAATATAGCGCCTATAATCATCCCCATAATTACCATGGGCTGCAGGCGGATTAATCTGCGTTCGTAAAATTCCCATTGCCCCATTTTTCCCCAGCGGTCATCATATGCATACGCTACAACAAATCCTGATAAAAGAAAAAAGAAGTCAACAGCTAAATAACCGTGATTGATAATTTGTACAAAACGGTTTCCACCGCTAAAAGCTTCAAAAATATGAAAAGCAACTACCAAAATAGCTGCTACACCACGCAATCCATCAAGAATTTCGTAATGTTTTTTTGGTTTAATATCAGATGAAATTGAACTCATTTGTTTTGGGTTTCAGTTAGGTTAGGTTTTAATTGCAGATTTTAGATTTTCTGCACTCTGAAAATTTGAAAATTAAGTTTGGAATTTGGAGTTTTTAAATTGAAATTTAATCTACTGGTGATTTTTAAGCCACTCTGTTCTTCTTTGATCTGGTAAATGCTTTACAGAGAAGTTCTCAAATTTGGCTTCAAAACCTTTTCCGTCTGGCGAAGCTGCCATTAAACCAACCATAACTGGCGTGTTATCTTGCAAAGGTGCATTTCTAGTCATGATATAATTTTTATCATCAAAAGAATAGAATATTTCGACAGCATCTAATCGTCGTACGGCTTTAATCCAAATGAAAGGAGGCACTTTTTCTAAAGTTGTTACACTCCAATCGCTTTTGTCGTGCGTAACCACAGTACTGATATTAAATTTTCCGTCGACAAATTCAACTCCAGTTTTGATGTAGTTTTTTTCATCAACTCGGATCATTAATCCCATTTGGTCAAAACGGGCAATGTAATTTCCAGTTAGTTTTACTTTGGCTTCAAATTCACCTCCATAATTAGCGTAGTAAAAAGGTGCATCGTCAACAGTAAATCCGTAATGCGAAATTCTCCAGTAATCGCTGTTTGCTGTTACGTTCATTATTAATGCATTGTTTTTAATTTCCCATTTTTCAGGTTCATTAAACCATTGCATTTTATTTAAAGTCTGCGCTGAAAGGTTCTGAAACAATACAAAACCAATCGTTAATAATAATATTCGTTTCATTTATAATTTGATTATTTATTTTAAAAAAAAGCAAAACTTCTAACGTTTCACATTTATCATTTTTTACATCTAACTTTTTAAGACAAAAGCAAAGCTGCAAATTTTGACACTTGCAGCTTTACAAACCAACCAATTTTTAGAAATAAAAAACTTATTTAAGTGAGAAATTCACTTTAGATTTTATGTCTGTTGATGAAGCTCCAATGATTGCCTCAAAATCACCAGGTTCAGCCACCCAGTCATGTTTTTTATCGTCGAAGAAACTCAAAGCTGTTTTATCAATTGTAAAAGTTACTGTTTTTTCTTCACCTGCTTTAAGCAATACTTTTTCAAAGCCTTTTAACTCTTTTATCGGACGTGGTAGAGAAGATTTCAGGTCTGTAATGTACAATTGTACTACTTCTGCTCCTTCTCTGCTTCCTGTGTTTTTCACATTAACAGAGAATGTAATTTTGTCTCCTGCGTTAACTTGCTTTTTGTCAGCTGTCACTTTTCCGTAAGCAAAAGTGGTGTAGCTTAAACCGTGGCCAAAAGAGAATAAAGGTTTAATTTTATTCTTATCAACCCAGCGGTATCCAACAAAAATACCTTCATTATATTTTACCTCATCACCGCCAGGAAATTCTCCTAAAGCGTGCGCTCCATTGTCAGCTAATTTTACAGGAAAAGTGAAAGAAAGTTTTCCAGACGGATTTACATCTCCAACCAAAACATTTGCTAAGGCATTTCCAGTCTCAGTTCCTAAAAACCAACCTTGAACAACTCCTGGAACTTCTTTAATCCAAGGCATTGCAACAGCATTTCCAGAGATATTTACGAAAACAATGTTTTTATTTACTTTCGCTAATTCGCTGATCAATTTATCTTGACCATAAGGCAATTCTAAATGTTTACGATCGTGTCCTTCATCATCTTGATTTTCACTTTTATTTAAACCTCCAATAAAAAGAACAATATCAGCATCCTTAGCTACTTTTAAAGCCTCTGCAGTTAATTCTGCCTGCGGGCGTTTTTCTTCTAAACTAACTTTAGCTACAACACCGTTATAATTACTTGTAGGATCACCAACATAACCTCTTGCGTAAACAATTTCAGCTTGGTTTCCGATTCTTTTCTTTAATCCTTCAAGAGGAGTAATTTCATATCTTGCTTTAAGTGAAGAACTTCCTCCACCAACGGTCATCATTTTGATGGCATTTTCTCCAATTACAGCAATCTTTTTTGTTTTAGAAAGATTAATTGGCAGAATGTTATTTGTGTTTTGCAATAATACAATTCCTTCCTCAGCGATTTTACGTCCCGCTAAA
The DNA here is from genome assembly GCF_030818825.1 of Flavobacterium sp. SORGH_AS_0622. NCBI lineage: Bacteria > Pseudomonadati > Bacteroidota > Flavobacteriia > Flavobacteriales > Flavobacteriaceae > Flavobacterium > Flavobacterium sp. SORGH_AS_0622. The sequence goes on along the minus strand of NZ_JAUTAX010000001.1, from coordinate 1,890,798 downwards.
GCATGTTCTTCTGTTCCAAAAGATCCAAAAGGACGATTTCTATCCATTGTAGTCAAGAAAGACAAACGAAGAATACGACGTACTTTTTCGTCTAATTCTTTAGTTCCAATTTCACCTTTTCTGATCATTTCAGAATATGGTTTTGCTAGATAATAATTGTCATAAGCATTACTAGTTCCCCAAGAAAGTCCGTTTGTCCAAGAACCAAATTCCATGTCTAAACCATTATGAATTGCTTGTTTGGTATCATGAACTCCTCCCCAGTCTGAAACTACAACTCCTTTGAAGCCCCATTCTCCGCGAAGAATATCATTTAATAGATATTCATTGTGGCAGCACTGTTGTCCTTTGTATTTATTATAAGATCCCATTATTGCCCATGCATCACCATCTTGAACTGCCGCTTTAAAAGCTGGAAGATAGATTTCATATAATGCACGATCGTCTACAACTACGTTTACAGAATTACGATTTGTTTCTTGATTATTTAAAGCGAAATGTTTTACACAAGCGGCAACTCCGTTCGATTGAACTCCTTTTATGTAAGGAACAACCATTTTAGAAGCTAAAAACGGATCTTCTCCCATATATTCGAAGTTACGACCGTTTAATGGGCTTCTGTAGATATTTACACCTGGGCCTAATAAAACATTTTTGTTACGGAAACGTGCTTCTTCTCCAATTGATTTTCCATATAAAGAAGCCAATTCTTTGTTCCATGTCGATGAAAGTGCTGTAAGAGCTGGGAAAGCAATACAAGAATCGTTTGTCCATCCGGCCTGATCCCATTCGTCCCATTTTACTTCTGTACGAATTCCGTGTGGTCCGTCAGTCATCCAGTTTTCTGGAATTCCAAGTCTTTTTACACCTGGAGAACTAAATTTAGACTGCGCATGAATCATGGCAATTTTCTCTTCAGTTGTCATTCTTTTAAGTGCATCTTCTACACGCTCATTAATTGGCTTTTTATCATCAAGATAAACTGGCACTTTGTTTTGGGCATTCATTCCCAAAGAACTTAGTAAAAGTAAAACAACAATTGTTTTAACGTTTTTAAACATAACAGTATTTATTAAAGCATTAGTTTATAATATAAAAGTAACTTCATATAAAAGTACTTTATTTATCATATGGTAAAACTAAAACGTTATCGTACATGTTACATTTTTGGATACAAAAAAGTAGTAAATTAAAAAATTAAAATATTGACTTGCAGTATATTAATAAAAAATACACATCAAAAAAAGTAGTAGATTTAAAATAAATATCTATACTTTCAATGATATTGAACCAATTTTCATGACCATTTCTTCGAAATCATTTCGCGAAACTGCCGCTTTATTTCGAGCTCGGGTTCTGTAGTTGTAAATTGTACTTAAAGAGTAACGAAGAAATGCTGCAATTTTTACACTATCGGTGATTCCGAGTCTAATAAGTGCAAAAATTCGAAGCTCTGTATTTAATAATTCGTTTTGTTTGAGAACAATCTGCTCTTCTGGAATTAATAACGCATTAAAATCTTTTACAAATGTTGGATATAGGTTTAGGAAAATAATATCGAAATTCTTGTACAATTCTTCTAACTCATTATCAACCAAAGTAGTTGACTTTAAAATTTTATAAATTTCATCAAACTGTTTCGCAGTTGCTTTTTTGTTTAAAATAATGCGATAGTTTTCCAGTTTATTGATGTAAGTCGAACAAAGATTAAAGAAATGCGCAATATATTCTTCTTTAACTAAATTAGATTCAGACAATTGCAGATTACTTTCCTGAAGTTGACTGTTTGTTTCTGTAATATCTTTATTTAGTTCTGCTAATTTTTGGCTGGTTTCGTAAAGTTCTGTTCGAATTCTCGAAACTTTTTTCATTTGTTTGTAAACGTAAATAATGGCAACCAGCAGAAATAACGAAAGTAGACTTATACAAAGCAGATAGATTTGTAATTCGCTTTTTCGCTGTGCCTCACGCTCTAAATAAACGGTATTGATGATCGAATATACTTCTGACATTAAGAGTGTTCTAAATTGAACATTACAATAAAGGGCGTCTTCAATGGCAGATTGTGTCAATTTATACGCCATATCAACATCTCCAATTTCATAAAAAACCAATGCTAATTCCTGCAATGAAGCATTGTCTTTATTGGCGTTTTTAATATCCGAGGTAGCAGAAAGCGCATAGTATTTTTTTCTTTCTTCTAATTGATGGGTTGCTTCTGAAATTTTACCCAGCAAATAGGTAATCATGGCATATTTCGGATCTTCCTCTTTTATTTTATTCAATAAAGTAAGCAGTTCCTTTTTTGGCTTTTCGAATTTTTTATGAATAAAAATATCTTGTTGAATCCTATTAATTTGATATTCAAGTGTATTTGGATTTAAAATACTTAATAGCGAATCTCGATATTTTCCTATTTGTTTTCTGTATTCTCGATTATCACTATTCGCTGCATAATGTTCAAAAAACTCCCGATACGAAATATAATAATTGGGAAGCAATGAAACTGCCAGATTCTTTTTGTCTATACTTTTTAGAAGAGCTTCAGACTCGCGGTATTTTCCTGATGAAGAATAAAGCGTTACCAATTGCAGCTGTGCTAAATTAAAAAGTTCTTTGTTTTGCAATTGTTCTGCTATTCTAAGATTCTTTTTAACGTATCGAATAGCCGAATCTGAGTTTAATTTTTGGTATTCAAAATATAAGGTTTTGTTGTAATTATATTCTTGTTCCGGCGTAAGATTATCCGATTTTATTTTCTTAAAATTCAGAATTCTTTCTTCTTTAAGTTTTACATACTGCTGCTTATTTTTTATCGCATTATTTAATTCTTTTAAAATAACATCGGTACTTTCCAATGCAAAAACCGGAAAGTTTACTATAAGAATTAAGAGAAATAAAAAATAATTTTTCAAGCTGATTTTATATAAAGGGAATTACAAATATAATAAAGTGAAAATAGAAAGAATAAATTATTTATACTGACTGGGAAATAAACGAAAACCAAATAATGTTTGCTAATTTTGTTTGAACTGAATGTCTAACCTAAGCTAAAAACAAATGCCAAATTTTATTATTGATTGTTCTGAAAATGTAACGAGATTAAAAACTACAGCCGAAATAATGCAGGAAGTTTTTGATGCTGCATTATCAACAAATCTTTTTACTTTACCCGAAATTAAAGTTCGTATCAATGCTTTTTCAGATTATAATAATGGAAATACTCAAGAAGATTTTATTCACGTTTTTGGCTATATCATGGAAGGCAGAAATGCTGAACAGAAAGGTAATTTATCGAAAGTAATTGTCACTAAATTGAAAGATTTACTGCCGCAAGTTCCTTCCATTTCTATGAATATTCAAGATTTTGAAAAAGAAAGTTATTTTAATAGCAAATCGATTTAGCAGTTTTGATATAAATAAATTTATCACATTTTTAGTTTGATACAAAAAAGCCTTTTTACATTTTTAATTAAAAGGCTTTTTTTATCATTATATTATACTGCAATCGGCGCCGCTAAACAGCTTTCAGGAATATCAAATGCATTTACTAAAGCTACTGCATCTGGACGAATATCCCAGCAAAGCTGATTAACCATTTTACGTACTGCTTTGGTTTTTACCGCTTCCATATAACCGTCTTCTAAATACCAAGCTTTATTTTTTTCGATCTGCGAAAGTGCGTACAATTGATTCAATCTCGTTAAAATTGTTTTAGATTCCTCATCTTCAATTTCTTTTATTGCAAGTTGAAATTGTTCTAAAACTACTCTTTCTAAATAGGCTTGAGCAACATCTATCATTTGATGCTGTACGACATTAAAAGCATCATACGCTTCTAATCCGCCATCAACCAATTTTTTAATACGTCTGGCTGCCGAAGCTAGAATTGTTTTTTCTCGGTGAACAAAGGCTTGTAAATGAAATTCGCTGTCTAATAAATGTTCGTCGTCTGTTTTTCTTGTTGCAATTGGATTCTTTTCTGTAATTGCAGTTTTAGCATTTTCATACACATAATTAATAATGCCTAAAGAACCCATTTCTCCAAACGATTTTCTGAATTCAGACAAACGATTTTTGGCCACCAATTGCATTAAAACTGTATTATCACCTTCAAAAGTCGTATAGATTTCGGTGTCATTTTTTAAAGCATCAATTCTGTTTTCAGACAAATAACCTTTTCCACCGCAGGCTTCACGGCATTCTTGCAGAATATCTCTTGTACTCCAAGTAGAATACGATTTCATTCCCGCTGCTAAAGCTTCAATTTCCTGCATTTCGGCTTCTGTTCTATTTAAAAATCTATTGGTCAGATATTGAAGTGCAAAATGAACTGCATAGGTTTTAGCCAAATGGGGTAACAATCTGCGTTGATGCATTCTATAATTTAAAATTGGCACTTCAGATCCGCCTTCTGGTCCAAATTGTCTTCTTTGGTCGCTGTAGCGAATGGCAATTGTTAACCCCGATTTAGCTGCAGCGAGAGCCGAACGCGGAATTCCGATCCTTCCTCCAACTAAAGTTCCTAACATGGTAAAAAATCTTCTGTTATCACTCGGAATCGGACTTTCAAATTCTCCATTTTCATTTACCGAAGCAAAACGATCAAGCATATTTTCTTTCGGAATCACAACAGTATCAAAACTAATAGTACCGTTATCAACTCCGTTTAATCCCATTTTATGACCGCAGTCACCAATTGTAACACCATCTACAACATTTCCATTAGGATCACGTAACGGAACCACAAATGCATTTACACCATAATCATGATCGTCTATAATTAGTTTTGCAAAAACAGTTGCCATTTGGCCATGAACTGCTGCATTGCCAATGTATTCTTTTTGGGCATTTTTATTTGGTGTATGAATGGTAAAAGTCTGATCGTTATGATTGTAAGTTGCCGTCGTTTCCAATCCTTTTACATTTGATCCGTGATGTGTTTCGGTCATGGCAAAACATCCTGGAAGTTTTAGCGAACCAATGTCTTTTAAATATTTAGCGTAATGTTTTTCTGTTCCTAAAGATTGAACACTCATTCCCCACAATCCAAACTGAACTCCAAATTTTATTACTAAACTTAGATCGTGGTAACTCAGCGTTTCCATAATCGCAAAATAATCGGCTATGTTTTCTCCTCCTCCATATTGTTTTGGATAAGCCATATTTCCAAGATTTTCATCGGCTAGAATTTTGCACCATTTGTAAACAGTCTCCCTAAAAACATTGATATCGGTAGAAGTTTCATAAGCAAATTCAGGTCTAGAAATAACCGATTTTACTTTTTCAATTATTGCTGCTTCTTTTCCGTTTAAAATTTTGGTAATTTTCTGGATATCGAAAGTGGCATTGGTATGTGAATTTACCGTGTAAGAACCTGCTTTTGTTTTAAAATTTTGAAGTGCTTCTTCTCCTAAAATTCCTAAATCATTTTCTAATTTTTTGAAATCTGATTCTATTGGTGTTAAATCCAAATCATTTCCCGAAAGTGCTTTTGCAATATCAAAAATCGATTTGATTGAAGATTTGTCTTGAATACTTTTTTCAATATCCAATTTCCATTGTGTGAGTTCATTTCGCGAAGGCGGATTTGAAATATCTACTTTAGAACGCAAATATTCTTTTTCTTCTTCAGATAAAGCATTCAGGGAATTTATAAACTCTTTTAATGTTCCAAATTCTTTTTGTGTCAATAAATCATCTGACCACACTAAATAAAATAACGGAGTAAAGGCTTGAAGTTTGGTATTTTTCATATTATAAGGAATAATTTAGCATTGGTTAAATTTATGAATTTTCCTTACTAACATAATTTTCTGATACGTTAATTAAATCGTAAAAAATGATATTTGATAATCTAAAAATTCAAAAGCCATACATTAAAGTTCATAATTTTAACAAGCTAAATATTATAAAAAATTTACTTTTGCGAAAAAATATATTATGAATAAATTTCAAATAGTATTTATTATGGCTTCAATTTGGACATTCTTTTCTTGTAATGATAAACAATATCAAAAATTTCATCTTCAGTCTGAACAAGATCCTAAAAACAAGGTGGTTTCTCAAGTTGTCTTTGGAGAAAAAACAAAGTTTAATTATTCTGATTTTAATGACTTAAAAAATAATAGATATTATGACCGATTTTTGGCTGGCAACTTAAATATTACAAGTGGAAAGGTCGTATGCACAGATCCACTATATAAGGAATTGGGATTGCCACAAAGCTGGACAATCGATAAGGGCAAATATCCCGTCTATCTATACATAGGATTGGAAGATGATTTTAATGGTCGTGTTGCGTATGCTGAGTTAGTTGTTAAAGATGAAGTTCCAGCATTTTGGGAATTATCCTTAATTTCAGAAGAGCTATTATCCGATGATTTTGAAAAAAAGATGAATGGCTTATATCCCGTTGAAACAGGTTTAAGTTGTTTTTCGGATTTCGAAACCTTCAAAATTTATGAACAAGAAATCAAGGATTTCTACAATATAGATAAAAAAGCTAATTTTTATAATGATGTTCTAGCATCATACTTTGATAAAAATGAATTTATCCCTAAAAGCTCACGAGGTAAAGACTGGATTAATTACAACCTTAAACAATCTGATAGAAACATTATTATGTTTGGTTCAGGATATGGTGATGGACTTTATTCAAGATATGTTGGATATGATAAAAAAGGAAATGTACTAAAATTTGTAACTGATTTTATTCAACTAAACGAAACTCAAATGCGATAAAAAAAAACAGGAATGAAAAATATCATTCCTGTTTAAACATCCTTTTAAGATTCTGGTAATTTTCGATTTTAAACCAATAAAAAATATGAAAACTACTATTGAGAACCTTTGGATATTGCGGTTCTTTTTTGCTTGGCCGCAAAAATATGATGTGAATTGAAAACTACAACTGCGGCAAAAATAATTCCGTATGCAGCAATTTGTATAAATCCGAATTGTTCTTTGTATAAAAACATTGCCAATAAAAAAGCAATCATTGGATTAATATTTAAAAGCATTCCGACTGTCGAAGAATTTATTCCCGAAAGGGCATATAAATTAAGAAACAATGGAAAAATGGTAAATAAAATGGCAATGGTTTCGATACAGAAATAAAATTTAAACTCTGTTGGAACTGTTCCGCTGTAAAATGGATAAAAAGGCAGTAAACATAATGCCGCTAATGTGATGTGAAAAGTTAGAATTATAAATTTATCAAAGCCCTTATTAACACGCTGACTTACTAAATATGAAGCATATGTAAACCCAATTATAATACTAAAAAGCATATCCATAATATTTGCATAAGACAACAGAATACATCCTGAAATGCTTAATCCTACCGCAATCCATTGTGTTTTATTTAGTTTTTCATACAAAATAAAATAAGCCAGCAGCGTGGTTAAAATAGGACAAACCAAGTAAGCCAAAGATGTCGCTTTTACACTAACATGGTTCATGACATAAATAAAAGTAAACCAGTTCGCCATTAGAAAAATGCTTCCGCCAATATTTAATAGAATTGTTTTACGTTTCTCAAAAGCCGGCATTGATTTAAAAGTTTGTACAGCTTCTCTCATTCTTTTTCTCTTGAAAGAAAATGCAATAAGAAGCATTAAAATACTACAGCTAAAAACACGATAGAATAAAATATCTAAAGAAGGATAGTCATGTATTGGTCTCAAAACCAAACTGAAAAATCCCCAGATTACAAAACATGTAATAGCAGCGATGTAGTATTTTGTTGTTTTCACGAGATGTTGTTTATTGTTTAGTTTTCTATTTAAGCAAATTTCTAAAAAATAAAACAGCAATACAGATACAGTTTTTGTAAATTGCACCATAACAGTTTTATTTTTTTATGAAAAATTCTAATTACTTATATCTTCAATTTGCTGACCGTATCGAAAAACAAATTAAGTCTGGCGTCTTGAGCGTTGGCGATAAACTGCCTTCTATTCGAGAAGTTTGCGCAGAAACGGGTTACAGCATGAGCACTGTAAGTAAGGCTTATTATGAAGCCGAAAGCCGTTCTTTGATTGAAGCTAGACCGCAGTCGGGATATTATGTGAGTAATATTTCAGCAAGAACGATTCCAGAACCATCACCCAGCAGTCCGATTTTAAAATGTGCCAATATTGACCGCGAAGATTTAATCGATCAGGTTTACGGCAATATGACAGATCCAAATATTACGATGCTTTCTTTGGGGTTTCCGTCAAACGAACTTCTTCCTATTGCTAAATTAAATAAGGGAATGGTTCAGGCGATGCGCCAACTTCCAAACAGCGGAACGAGTTATGAGCAAGTAAAAGGTAATCTTAATTTAAGAAGAGAAATTGCCAGATGGTCTTTTACATGGGGAGGATCGTTAACAGAAGAAGATATTATTACAATGCCTGGCTGCACAAGTGCTATATCGCATTGTTTAATGACGTTAACACAGCCCGGCGATACCATAATTACAGAAAGTCCCGCTTATTTTGGCATCTTGCAATTGGCCAAATCTTTAGGATTGTATATCATGGAACTGCCTACAAACATGACAACTGGAATAGAATTAGAAGCACTCAAAAAATCGCTTTCTTCTAAAAAAGTAAAACTATGTTTGCTGATGAGTAATTTTAGCAATCCTTCTGGAAGTATGATGCCGGCAGAGCATAAAATAGAAGTGGTGAAATTGATGGAATTCTACAACATTCCATTGATTGAAGATGATATTCACGGCGATTTGTACTTTGGTTCGAGCCGACCAACAAATTGCAAAACTTATGATGAAAGCGGAATTGTGCTCTGTTGCAGCTCTGTTTCAAAAACATTAGCTCCCGGTTATCGCGTGGGATGGGTTTCGCCTGGGAAATTCAAAAAACAAATCTTAAGAAACAAAATTTATCATTCGCTCTCCTCGCCTACTATTACACACGAAGTGGTTGGGGATTTTTTAAAAAACGGGCGTTATGAAAATCATCTTCGAAAGATACGCCAAATATTAAATCATAATTGCAACAATTATATTAATACAGTTTTGGAATCCTTTCCAAAAGGAACGAAAGTAAGTCAGCCTCAAGGTGGATTTTTTCTGTGGATTGAATTGGATAAAAAAATTGATACTGCTGCTTTTTATCATTTAGCGATGAAACACAATATCAGTATTGCTCCAGGCAGGATTTTTTCGTTTCAAGATCAATTTTCAAATTGTATGCGATTGAGTTTTGGTCTACCATGGTCAAATGAGTTAAGAACTGCTATTCAAACGCTGGGAAGACTAGCTCAAACACAATTGTAGAGCAAGTTTTTGTCATTCTAGGAACTAGAAATTGTGTATAGATATTCGCTAATCTTTATGGATTTGCGAGTGTGATTTTTCGTTCATCGAATGACAAACTATACCTATAAAAAATAAAAAAACTGGACAGCGCAACTACACACTGTCCAGCCAACAATTAAAAGAAGACCAAAATTAAATAGTTATAGTACGAAATAAGCGCCTTTTTCGACTTTCTTAGGTTCGTTGTTCAATTCAAATTCATTCAGAATATCAAATTCACTTTGATATTCATTGAGCATTTGCTTGATATTTTTTTCAATTGTATTTGCAATCGTCGTTACAGGCGTATCTGTAGGTCGGTTTTCGAATGGATCCTGCAAATGAATCGCCATTCTTTCGATCAAAAAGAAAGCCCCGCCAATAGCTGTAATTAACGGAATTGCAAACCAGCTTAAAACACTTGTTAACCCAAAAGGCAGTAACAAAATAAACAAACACAATGTCAGCCTGATGTACATACTGTATGTTGTTGGAAATATGGTATTTTTAATTCTCTCACATTTTCCCATTTCATCACATAATCTGGACAATGTATTGTCGATTTCAACCTGCTGATACATATTGATTTTCTTCTCGTTCTTAGCATTTCTAAGATCGCGGGCGTGCAGCATCAAAATAGCATTTGGAACGTTTTGATGATTCTTAATGTATTTTATTTCTTCTTCACTCATCAAACCTTCAAGTGGTTTTATGGCATCTTTATTTCTAAGTGACTGCCCTAAACTATAACACCATGCAATTTGTCTTTTAGCAAAATTCTCTTTGAATTCGCTGGCTTCAACAGAAAAATCAGGGTCTTTATAAAACGTCAAAACCTGACGAATTAATGTTCTGGAATCGTTTACAACTGCGCCCCAAACAATTCTGGCTTCCCACCATCTGTCATAAGCCTGATTGGACTTAAAGGCTAATAATAAGGAAATAATAGTTCCAATCATGGTTGGAATCGCAATTGGAATATCTACGGGAAGGGTAACAAAATAGTGGTGAAATATTTCAAATAGTATGGTATAAGCCAATACTAGAACTATTTCTACTTTAATTTTCCCGAGAACGTACTTCATTGGTATTCTTTTCTTTAATAACATATTTTCGGTTTTAAATTAAATATTTATAGCTTTTTAGTACTTAGTCATTAGTTGTTACTTAAATAGTTTACACTAATATTTCATCAATAATTACATTGCAAAATCGAGTAATTATAAGGATTCCGTTAATATTAGTAACTGAGTACTAAAAACTAAGGACTTAAGGACTACAAACTAAGAACTAAAGACTTAAACAATCTCTTCGTACAATGAAAGAACTGGAAGTCCCAGCTTCTCATTGATGTTTTCTTTTTTTACTTTTTTGAATTTGATTTTTTCGCCTTTTCGAGTTTCTACAAGCATGTCAATATTATGTTTTGAAATGGCTTCTGATAAAAATGGCGCAACATTCTCATAATTGTCTTCAAAATTGGCAGTCTGACTTACTATTTCGAAAGAGAAATTTTCACTTAAATACTGCTGTACATCTTTTACATGTATGCTTTTGCTTGAATTTTCTACATAAAGAGCTTTGCTGAAGACTTCTTTATTAATTTCTGTGCTTAAATGCAGAATTGGACATTTTTGATTTCCAGCCAGCTGAACCAAATATTGATGAATTCTTTTTGTTTCTTGTTTATAAGAATGTGTGAGAATGACCAATTTTACAGAAAAAGCTTCGATAAGACGCTTGAAAATTGGAGCCGAAAGTCCGTATTGGTTGTGAACTTTCAGTTTTGTATTTGGAGAATGGTCGATAATGTATCTGCAGGTTTCCAACACCTCTTCCTGGCTTCTGGTTAATCCTGATCGCATTTCGCGTAAAAAACTTGAAGTCGAAAATGTGTCTGGTGATTCTGAAACTAATACTAAAATAATTTCTGATTCAGTATCTTTTGACTGATTCACCGCAGATTTAACAGCCGAGATTGTGTCATCTTTTAAAGTCGTAGGTATAAGAAAATTTTTCATAAGTATAATTGTTTAGTTTTATACCTACAAAATAACTATCCGCTAATTATACCTTTATTAATTTAAAATTAGAATTTTCTAAGATTAAACATTAGATTTTTTAATCTTCAGTTTTTTAAAGATAATCGTGACGATTGTACCTTTATTCTGCTCAGACTGTACTTGCAATTCTCCATCGTGCATACGAATTATTTTAGAAGCCAGCGGCAATCCTAGACCGTAACCAATATATTTTGCCGCAATTTTACCTCTAAAGAAAGGTTCATACAAATGCGGAATATCTTCTGGCGGAATTCCTATACCGATATCATTAATCGTAATTTTAATCATTTCTTCGTTTGCCGAAAGATTTACGAATACTTCATTGTTATCAGAATATTTTACGCCGTTGGTAATAATATTGTTGATTGCTAATTCCAACAATGGTTTGTTGCACGGAAGCAACAATAAATTAGAATCTTCTGGAGCAAAGTTAAGCTTAATGCTAACTCGGTTTCCTGGAAATATTTTATCCAAATCCGATTTTACATCCATTAGCAATTCGTCAATTCTGGCAATGTCAGATACTTGTTTTTGACCGTCATAACCTGTTTGAGTCAATTTTAAGAGACTTTCCGTTAAGTTTCCTAATCTAGATGCCTGGCTATAAATATTTTCTAAAGACTGTACATATTCTTGAACATCTCGCTCTTTGAGCAGCATAATTTCTGCTTCGGCAATAATAGTTGTTATTGGTGTTTTTAATTCATGAGAAGCATTATTGATAAAATTAGCCTGGATTTCAAAAGAGGTTTCCAGCCTGTCCAGCATATTATTAAAAGTATTGGTCAGATCGGATATTTCATCAGAGTTTTTAACTTCAGGAAGACGATTATGAAGATTCGACGCACTAATTCTTTTTACTTCTTTGGTAATTCGCGCTACTGGATTAATGACACGTTTGGCTAGAAAACGTCCTAAAAGAAAGGCAAGAATCACAAAACCAATTCCGCCAAAAAGCATAATTTTAACGATATAAATAGTCGTATCTTTTCCTTTACGATCTCTAGCACCTACAATTACAATATATTTTTGTCCGTTTTCTTCAAAAATCTGACCTAAATAATATTTATTATCTTTTTCGTATGAGTCTTTTCCTGTGCTTAAAATATTGGTATAAAAAGTATTCGGAAGATTAAGATTCGTATTATAATCAAAACTATTATGGCTGTTGATTTTTAATACATATTCTTCTTCTTCGATTAATTCTTCAAGTCCATTTTTTTGAAGATTCTTATAATATTTTATTTTCTCCGGATCTTTTTGAAAATGTATTGAAGCTACAATTTTTGACCTGTCATCTAAACGTTTTAAAAAGTGATAACGATTGTTTTCTCTAAACAAGAAAAAAACAATGATACACAATAGCGATGTACTAAAGGTAGAAAGGGCAACGTAGTTAAAAGTAATTTTTTTTCTAATGTCCATTTTACGATTTTATAACATAACCCAATCCTTTCATGGTATGAATAAGTTTGGTATCAAAAGGCTTATCAATTTTTCTTCTTAAATAGGTTATATATACATCAACAACGTTCGTATTCATGTCAAAATTAATATCCCAGACATTATCTAAAATCTGATCGCGGGAAACAATTCGACCCGTATTTTTTGCCAGATAATACAATAGTTTGAACTCTTTTGCAGTTAAAACAATGTTTTCTCCACCTCTCTTTACCGATTTAGCGCGTCCATTAATCTCAAGATCACCAATTGTAATAGTATCAATTTTCTCTGTTTCTTGATGCGATCTTCTATAGAGTGCATTTACACGAGCATCTAATTCTCCAAATTTAAAAGGCTTTACCAAATAATCATCTGCGCCGGCGTTAAGACCAGTCACGATGTTTTCTGAAGTTCCTAGAGCTGTTAAAAGTAAAATAGGTACAAAATTCTTGCTGGCACGAAGTCTTCTGCAGATTTCAATTCCGTTAATATCTGGAAGCATTACATCTAAAACTACAACATCAAAAGTATAATTATGAATCATCTCCAGAGCAGTTTTACCGTCTAGAGCCACACTTACTTCATTATTATTTTCGGCAAATCCTTTACGCAGAATAGATAATAGATTTGGTTCGTCTTCGACTATTAGTAATTTCATCTTGAGAAGTTTGTATATACAACAAAAATAAGAATTGAATTTAACAAAAACGGCAGATATTTACAAATTATGATTTAATTATGAAGAATAAAAAAAGCAGACCTAATAGCCTGCTTTTTGATATTTATCTTGCATTTAATGCCTTATAATTACTAATTTTTGAAATTAAAACTAACAACCGCTCCAAGTCCAAACTGATAAGTAGAAATATAATCTTCAAATGCTACTGGACCTACCCAATAGGACCAATAATAACTTTCACCCACTGCTGCCGACATGGATTGTAAATAAGCATTAATATTTACAGAAACAGATGATGCAGTTTTGATTTTTACCCCGCCCTTGACATCCCAGGCAAAATAAGTACCGCTTCCACCCTGAGGTGATTCTACAATACCAACTCCGGCACCAGCACCCAAATAAGGCAGAAGATTTGAACCTGTATCAAAATAATGGGTGAAATCTGCTAAAATAAAATTAAATGCTCCCTTATCGTTCGTATTTATTTGAGCTCCAGAAGGATTATATAATGGTATTTTAACATCTGATCTTAAGTACTTTAATTCAACTGAGTTGTTGGTTGAAAAGAAATACTCAAACCCTGCTCCGTATTGAAAACCATCTTCTATTGTTGCAGAATAGCCGTCGTACTCCAGCTTATCTGAAAAATTATAACCGCCATACAAATTTAGCGAAAAAGACCTTGCATCCTGAGCCTGCATTCCTATCGCCGACAGAAATACAACTAATAATAAACTGTACTGTTTCATAATTTTTGATTTTGATTGTTAATTGGATAATCAAATTTAGCTTTTTTCTTTCAAAAAAAGAATATTTTTAGAAAGAAAAAACTTAAATATTAAAGCTCAAATAATTGAATATTAAAACCTTAACAACCTAAAAAGTCTCTCCCGCATTTAAATAAAAAGCTTTCGAATTATTACCCCACGCATAATCTAAAATCAAATTTGTCTTTGTCGCTTTATCAATTAAAAGCCTCAAACCAATCCCAGCAGCCGGCTGAATCGATTTAAAAAGCTCCAAATTAGTATCTGAATTACTGGCAGTAACAAAATTGGTAAAAACAGTACCGCTTAATAATTGATTGCAGGTTATTGGAAATCTAAATTCTGTAGATAAATAAACCAAACCATTTCCTCTAAAAAGCCCTTGCGTATAGCCCTCCCCGCTCCTGCTTCGCTGATCCCAGCCAATTGCTGGCAAATTTAAATATGGAACTTTTCCTCGGGTTACAAACTGACCATAAGTCCAAATGGCTAAAATATAATTTGGATTTTTATGCGAAACAGGTACAAAATGCTTATACTCTGCAAACAATACACTACTATATTCCTGATTATTAAACAAAACAGGATTAAATCTATAATTGATATTTGCAAACCAGCCTCGCGAAGCATTTACCTGATTATCACGAGAATCGTGAACCAAATTCAAACTTACTCCGTTTAGGAAATACTCTAAATTATCAAATCCGTATTTCTGACTGTAATTATAATGATAGGTGAATACGCCATTTTCAACATCCAATTTTTTATCGTTAATACTGGAATACCAGTCAATATTAATTCCTCCGCCTACATAATAATTTTCTTTTACTTCAAATGAAACGGTTTGGTGAAATTTCAAATAATTATAATCCATATCCTGTGCAATAGAATCAATACTAAAGCTTGGACTCCTATCGCGTCTTGGCGGAATAATATCTGTTCCAAGTCCATAATTGGGCTGAGAAAACAAGTACAAACGATAATCGCCGCTCAAAAAGATTTTATTATTTTTTAGCAGGATATTGTTTTTGATATTAACCAGCCACTGATCTTTTAATGTATATGTAACCCCAACATTAGCAATGGAATATTTATCTTTCTCTTCTTTTCCTTTGAAAGTATACTGCGCTACAGCACCAAAAAAAAATCCAGTTGCTGGCTGTGAACCAATAGCTGGAATTACTAAAAAGAAATTATTTTTGGTGGGTTTAACGACTAAAGCATCGTCTTGTTTTTTAAAAATATCAAAAATAGTTTTGGGCGGACAGAGCTCTGGATTCGTTATTTCTTCTTGGCAATATAAATTAGATGAAATAAAAAACAATAATCCTAAGATTTTATACTTGTACTGAAAGGCATTATTTTTTAAAAAATTCACCATTTAAGAAAAGTTTATTTTAATAAAAACCAGTAACCTATAGTAAATATAGTATTTATTTTCAACATTTTACACAAAACAAATCTTTAGATTTTTCAGATTTATATAATAAAAAATCTTATTCTATTATTTTTTTGGCTTTTAGAAACATAATTGAAAATCAGCACAGAGTAATTTTGTAAAATATTTACAAAACAAGTATTGATCTCATTTTGAGAACATTAAAAAACAAAAAAAGCATACATAAAATGAAAAATAATTTTGAATTTACCCTGACAGATTTTCCAAATGACAAATTTGAATATGAAAATAATATATTTTCAGGAAAAGCAACTTTAAAACAAAATGGTGTTCTGGTAGAACAAAGCAAAGAAAAAGGAAAACCATTTTTAATAAAAAGAGCTAATGATGAAATAGTTAAAGCTTTTCCTAAAGCCAATATTCCTGATATTTCTGCACAATGCTTAAATATAAATGGTCAAAAATACCGCATGGCAGCGAAATTAAAATGGTACGAATATATTATCGGCGGACTCCCTATTCTTGTTGTACTTAGTGGTGGAGCAATTGGCGGATTTATTGGCGGGGTTGCGACCGTTATGAATTATACTTTTTTTAGAAGTGATGATACTGCCGTAAAAAAATACTTAAAAGTTTTTGGAGTTAATATATTATGTCTCATTGCATTTATTTTTATGGCTGGTTTATTTTATAAAATAATCAACTAAGAATAATCACTGAATAAATTAAAAAAGCCGTCAATTAGTAATTGACGGCTTTTTAATGTTATAATAAATATTATTTCGTAATAAACTTTGGATGAATTAAATTTTCTAAAGAATAAATTTCATCCCATTTTTCCTGAGTAATCAGCTTTCTTTCCAAAACTGCAATTTGATGTACGCTTTTGTTTGTTTTTAAAGCTTCACCCGCAATACTTGCACTTTCTTCGTAACCAATAATTGGATTTAACTGCGTTACAATTCCGATGCTGTTCATCACCATGTTATAGCAATGGTCTACGTTTGCTGTAATTCCGTTAATACATTTATCAATTAAAGTCTGAATCGCATTTGAAAGATAATCTAAAGACGTAAACATCGCAAAAGCAATAACAGGTTCCATGACATTTAGCTGTAATTGTCCTGCTTCTGCCGCCATTGTTACCGTTAAATCCTGACCAATTACATAAAAACAAGTCTGGTTTACCACTTCTGGAATTACTGGATTTACTTTCCCAGGCATAATTGATGAACCTGGCTGGCGCGCTGGCAAATTGATTTCATTAAAACCAGTTCTTGGTCCAGAACTCAACAATCGTAAATCGTTACAGATTTTAGAAATCTTAACCGCAGAACGCTTTAATGTTCCCATAATCTGAACGTAAGCACCTGTATCTACCGTTGCTTCAATCAAATCTGGTGAAAGCGTTAAAGGAATTCCAACTTCTTCAGCTAAATATTTTACGCAAATTTCAGGATAACCTTCTGGTGCGTTAACTTTTGTTCCAATCGCCGTTGCTCCCATATTAATTTCTAATAATAAATCCTGAGCATTTTTTAAGCGTTGAATATCTTCTCCAATTGTTGTGGCATAAGCTTTAAATTCTTGCCCTAAAGTCATTGGTACCGCATCTTGCAGCTGCGTTCTTCCCATTTTTAAAACTTCTTTGAATTCTTCTCCTTTTTTCGCGAAAGCGACTTCAAGACCTGCAAAAGTTTTAATAAAACTTTCCATTTTCAAATACAAAGCAATTCTAAAAGCAGAAGGATACGCATCGTTTGTAGACTGTGAACAGTTTACATGATTGTTTGGATGAAGAAAATTGTATTCTCCTTTTTTATGACCTAAATATTCTAATCCGATATTGGCAATAACTTCGTTTGCATTCATATTTACCGAAGTTCCTGCGCCGCCCTGAATTAAATCGCTGACAAATTCCTGATCAAATTTACCAGCAATAACCTGATCGCTTCCGTAGCAGATTGCTTCAGCAATTTTAGGATCAATTGCGCCACAGTCTTTATTGGCAAGAGCTGCAGCTTTTTTCACATAACCTAAAGCTTTGATAAACAAAGGTTCTTTTGAAATCGGAATTCCTGTAATATTGAAATTCTCTACAGCTCTAAAAGTCTGGATTCCGTAGTATAAATGATTCGGAATTTCTAATTCCCCTAAAAAATCATGTTCCTTTCTTGTTGGTTCCATATAATAAAATAATATGTTTTGACTAAAAAAATAAGCGTAAAGCTACATCAAATTATGGATAAAAATATGAATGAAATCAAAATCATTTACAATTAACGAAGAATATTTTGTAGTAAATTATTACCTTTTCAGCCTCAAATAATTATCACAATACAGTTGAAAAAAGAAAGCGAATATTTTCTTGATAAAGAATACAATACGATTATTTACGACAAAGACGATCTTAATTTTAAAGATTTTGAATGCTGCGTTTTTAATAATTGTAATTTTTCTGCCTGTACTTTTCTTGCTGTAACCTTTATTGACTGCGTTTTCAATGATTGTATTTTTAATGAAGCAAAAATTAATTATGTTGCCTTTAGAACAGCCACGTTTAACCGCTGTGAAATTAAAGATGTGAATTTTGCAATGTGTGACAAACTGATTTTTGAAATTGCATTTAATAACTGCATTTTGGATTTCTCTAAATTTTATACCTTAAAACTAAAAGGAACAGTATTTACGAATTGTAGTTTGATAGCAGTTGACTTTATGGCAGTAGATTTAACAAGTGTAATTTTTGACAACTGCGATTTGTACCGCGCTGAATTTGCAAAAGCCATAGCCAACAAAGCCGATTTTAAAACGAGTTATAATTATACTATTGATCCTTCTAAAACTAAATTAAAGAAAGCTGTTTTTTCTTTGAATGAAGTTAAAGGATTATTGTTTAAGCATGATGTGATTGTGAGTTGAATGAGTCAAATACGTACAGCTTGTCATTCCGATCCCGAGGCTTCGGGAGAGAAATCACACTCGAAACTCGACAAAGATTGGCGATTTACTTTGCGGAAATACTTGTGTGATTTCTCTCCCGAAGCCTCGGGATCGAAATGACAAGATTAAGAAAAAACTACTTTTAAATATTTTTCCCCATCAAATAATCTTCCATTAAATACCCATTTCCAATTTCTATATCAACCGTTTCTTTGATTTCGAAACCAAGTTTTTTGTAGAAATTCAACGCCGTATTAAATCGGTTTACATTTAATAAAAGTTCTTTTGAATTATTCTCTAAAGCTAATTTTTCAATCGAATCAAAAACAATTTTACCATAACCTTTTCCTTGTGTCTCTGGCAAAAGATAGATTTTATGAATTTTGGTAATTGCCTCGTTTTTATAATTATGCTCAATTCCAATGAATCCAATTATGGATTCTGAATCTGAAATTAAATAAAACAACTGTTCTTTATTCTTGATTTGTTTCGATAACGCTTGATCAGAATAAATCAAATCCAGCATATAATCTAACTGTTCTTTTGTTAGAATTTCACCATAAGTTATCGGCCATGTAATGTTTGCAATCTCTTGAATTTTAGTAATATCTTCAATTGATGCTTCGGTAATTGTAATCATATTTTATTTTGTAAAAACTTGATTTTCCTGTTCGCTTACGCGGATGAAAGTCGTTCGTTTAGTCAATTCTTTTAACCTTGAAGCTCCTACATAAGTACAGGTACTTCTTATTCCTCCTAGTATATCTAAAACAGTATGAATCACATCTCCTTTAAACGGAACCTGAACTGTTTTTCCTTCACTTGCTCTATATTCTGCTACACCACCAGCATGTTTGTCCATTGCGGTTTTAGAACTCATTCCGTAAAATTGTTTGAATTTTTCACCTTTTACTTCGATCAGTTCTCCGCCACTTTCAGAATGTCCTGCAAGCATTCCGCCTAACATTACAAAGTCAGCGCCAGCGCCAAAAGCCTTGGCAACATCACCGGGAGTTGTACATCCGCCATCACTTATAATATGTCCGCCCAAACCATGAGCAGCATCGGCGCATTCGATAATTGCCGATAATTGCGGATAGCCAACACCCGTTTTGACACGAGTTGTACATACAGAACCAGGCCCAATTCCGACTTTTACGATATCAGCACCAGCTAATAGAAGTTCCTCGGTCATTTCTCCCGTAACTACATTTCCTGCAATAATGATTTTATCCGGATATTGTTTACGGGTTTTCTTTAAAAACTGAACAAAATGCTCCGAATAACCGTTTGCAACATCGATGCAAATGAATTTCAACAACGGATTTGCGGTAATTATCTTTCCAATCTTTTCAAAATCTTCTTTCCCTGTTCCTGTACTTACAGCAATATAATCGTAGAAATCTGGAGTGACGTCTTTCAAGAAACTATTCCATTGTTCTAAAGTATAGTGTTTATGAATTGCAGTAAAGAGCTTTTCTCCCGCTAAGACTTTCGCTATTTCAAAAGTTCCTACGGTATCCATATTGGCAGCCATAATCGGAATTCCTGTCCAAGATGCTGTGCTGTGCAAAAACTTGAAATTTTGTTCTAAAGAAACTTCAGAACGGCTTTTTAGCGTTGATCTTTTAGGTCTAAACATTACATCTTTAAAACCTAGTTTTAAATCCATTTCTATTCTCATATTTCAAGATTTTGGTTACTCTCAAATGTAAGGAATTTTAGAATTTAGATTGTAGATTTTATTAAATTATTGCGTAAATAGAACACGGATTAAACGGATTCGCTTTCGCGAAAAACGCTGATTAAAACGGATTTTTTTATTTACAAGATAGTTTCGACTTCTCTCAGCCTGACAAACGTAGAAACTGAAAACTGCAACTGAGACTTAAAACTAAAACTTACCCGTGTATCGTCTCTCCCTTTCCGTAATTGGTAATGATAGATTCTTCAAATTCCAGCCATTCTCTCCAACGTTTTTCAACATCGATTCCTTTTCCGTATTTACGAGCGTATGTGATAAAAGTTGTATAATGACCTGCTTCGCTTTCCATTAATTCTCTGTAGAAAATAGCTAATTCTTCGTCTTTTATGTTTTCAGAAAGAACTTTGAAACGTTCGCAGCTTCTGGCTTCAATCATTGCAGAGAATAACAATCTTTCTACCAATCCAGAAACACGGCTTCCGTCGCCGCTTCTTTTCATGTATTGGTATAATTCGTTTACGTAATCATCTTTACGTTCACGCCCTAGTTTTAGTCCTCTTTTGATAATGATATTATGAACCTGTTCAAAATGATCGATTTCTTCTTTGGCCAAAGCCAATAAATCTTGAACTAAATCTTGATGTTCTGAATTATTTGTGATAATTGTGATCGCGTTTGTTGCTGCTTTCTGCTCGCACCACGCGTGATCTGTCAAGATTTCTTCTATGTTTTTCTCAACAATATTTACCCATCTTGGGTCGGTTGGCAATTGTAATCTTAGTACGCCCATAGTCTTTTGTTATTTTGTTTCAGGTTTCAGGTTTCAGGTTCTTTTAGGAACGAAAAAAGTTTAAAGTTTCAAACTGTCTTTCGAACAGCGTAAAACTTTAAACTTGAAACTTTAAACTTGAAACTATTTCTTAATACGCAAAAATTGGTCTTTCGCTCATTAATTCGTTTACTTCTTCTGCAACTTCTTCAATAAGATCTTCGTTTGTGTGATCAGTAAGAACTTTATCGATAAGAGCCACAATAGTTTCCATATCTTTTTCAACTAAACCACGAGTTGTGATTGCAGCTGTTCCAACACGAATTCCAGAAGTGATAAATGGAGATTTATCGTCAAACGGAACCATGTTTTTATTTACTGTAATTTCAGCTTTTACTAATGCATTTTCAGCTTCTTTACCAGAAATATTTTTATTTCTTAAGTCAATAAGCATCATGTGGTTATCTGTTCCGCCAGAGATAATATTATAACCTCTTTTTACAAAAGCATCAGCCATTGCGTTTGCATTTTTTTGTAATTGCATTGCATAAGTAAAGAACTCATCTTTAAGTGCTTCACCAAAAGCAACCGCTTTAGCAGCAATGATGTGCATTAAAGGTCCACCTTGGTTTCCAGGGAAAACAGCTAAATCTAATAATGAAGACATCATTCTGATTTCTCCTTTTGGAGTTTTTAAACCTTGTGGGTTTTCGAAATCTTTCCCCATTAAAATCAAACCTCCACGTGGTCCTCTCAATGTTTTGTGAGTTGTTGTAGAAACAATATGACAATGTGGAATTGGATCGTTTAATAATCCTTTAGCAATAAGACCTGCAGGGTGAGAAATATCAGCAAACAAGATCGCTCCTACGCTGTCAGCAATTTGTCTGAAACGAGCAAAATCCATATCACGAGAATAAGCTGAAGCTCCAGCGATAATTAATTTTGGCTGTTCTTTTGTTGCAATTTCTTGAATTTTATCATAATCCAAACGACCAGTCTCAGCATCTACTCCGTAAAAAACAGGACGGTATAAACGACCTGAGAAGTTTACAGGAGAACCATGAGTTAAGTGACCTCCGTGAGATAAATCGAAACCTAAAATTGTATCACCAGGATTTAGACATGCATGGTAAACAGCAGTATTTGCTTGAGAACCAGAGTGAGGCTGTACGTTTGCATATTCAGCTCCAAATAATTCTTTGGCTCTGTCAATAGCAATCTGCTCAATAACATCAACTACTTCACAACCACCGTAGTATCTTTTGCCAGGATAACCCTCTGCATATTTATTAGTTAAAACAGACCCAGCTGCTTGCATTACCTCATCACTTACAAAATTTTCTGAAGCGATAAGTTCTAGTCCGTGAATTTGTCTTTCTTTCTCCTCTTGGATAAGATCAAAAATTTGTTCGTCGCGTTGCATTTCTTTGTTTTTCGTTAATTTCACGCAAAAATACAAAAAAACGTTTGTCAAACTGCTAGATTATGATATATTTGACATGTAATTTTTCAACAAATAATTAACATTAAACATGCCTATAACCGCCAACGACACCAGTAGAAAATCATGGTTAGAAGTGCCAGAAAATAGCGACTTCCCTATTCAGAATATTCCTTTTGGCGTGTTTCTTACCAAAGAAAATGTCGTTACCGTAGGAACAAGAATCGGCGACTATGCTATAGATTTAGGGGCTTTACAACAATTAAACTATTTTGAAGGAATTGATTTAACCGATGATATGTTCATGCAGGATACGCTGAATGATTTTATTTCTGACGGAAAAAAAACATGGCGTCTGGTGCGAAATCGCATCGCTGATATTTTCGACGAAAACAATCCACAGCTAAGAGATTCAACAAAACACAGAGATATTGTTATATTTAAAATCGAAGATGTAGAGATGCAGTTACCAGTTTTGATTGGTGATTATACTGATTTCTATTCTAGTAAAGAGCATGCTACAAACGTAGGAAAGATGTTCCGCGATCCAGAAAATGCTTTATTGCCAAACTGGCTTCATATTCCAGTTGGATATCACGGAAGAAGCTCTACAATTGTTCCATCGGGAATTCCGGTGCACAGACCAATGGGGCAAACGCTTCCGGCTGGAGAAAAATATCCAGTTTTTGGACCGTCTCGTTTAGTAGATTTTGAGCTTGAAACTGCTTTTATTACTACAGATGTAAATGTAATGGGAGAAAATATCCCAACTTATGAAGCCGAAGATTATATTTTCGGAATGGTTTTATTGAACGACTGGAGTGCGCGTGATATTCAAAAATGGGAATATGTACCGCTTGGACCATTCTTGGCTAAAAACTTTGCAACTTCTATTTCTCCATGGATTGTTACTATGGATGCTCTAGAACCTTTTAGAACCAAGGGGCCGAAACAAGATCCATCACCGCTTCCTTATCTTCAGACTAAAGGAAAAAAGACTTTTGACATTCATTTAGAAGTATCTTTAAAACCTGAGGATCAAGAAGAAACTATTATTTCAAGATCAAATTTCAAGTATTTATATTGGTCGATGAGTCAGCAATTGGCGCATCACACTTCTAACGGATGCCGTGTAAATTCTGGTGATATGATGGGTTCTGGAACTATTTCTGGACCAACTCCTGATAGTTTTGGTTCTATGTTAGAATTAACATGGGGCGGAAAAAATCCGTTGAAATTAAATGACGGAAGTGAACGTAAATTTATTGAAGATAATGATACTGTAATCATTAGAGGTTTCTGCGAAAATGCAGAAGTAAGAATTGGTTTCGGAGAAGTTTGCAGCCAGCTTTTACCTCCATTTATTAGACCATGAAGAGAAAAGACATTAATTGTTAATGGTTGATTGTTAATGGTTAATGGTTAATTTTTAATTTTTATTTTTTTTAATTGTTGATGGTTAATGGTTGATGGTATCGATAAATTATAAAAAAGCTTGTTAGTTTACTCTAACAAGCTTTTTTTATTTTGAATGTTGCGATAATTTATTCTTGTTTCATTTTATAGTAAACGCAATAAAACCCGACAGGTTTTAAAAACCTTTCGGGTTTAGATTATTATATTATTCAAACTTTGAGAAAAAACTTTGCGTGGGCTTCCACTTCGCTCAGGCCTGACAAAAAAATAAAATTTATACTGTATTGGCTAGTAGCAGTTATTTCTATAAAGGAATCTGCTGGCTTAAGCAATGTAACGTTCCGAATCCCCATATGAAATCAATGCAGCTGATTCCGATTACTTCTCTGTCTGGAAAACATTCTGAAAGTATATTCAAAGCTACGCGATCATTACTGTCATTAAATGTTGGAACTAAAACGCAATTATTCAGAATCAAGAAATTAGCATAACTTGCTGGCAGTCTTAAATCTTCAAAATCAACACGTTTTGGCATTGGTAACGCTACAATAACTGGTGATTTTCCGTTTTCTAATTTTGCATTTTGCAGACGTTTTAAATTATCCTGCAAAGGTTTATAATTAGAATCATTTTTATCTGTTTCTACAATTGTAACGATCGTATCTTCGTTTACAAATCGGCATAAATCATCTATATGTCCGTGTGTATCATCACCTTCGATTCCGTCTCCAAGCCAAATTACATTGGTAACTCCAAGATATTCTTTAAATACGGCCTCGTAATCTTCTTTAGTAAAACCAGGATTTCTAACTTGGATTGTTGGATGCATTAAGCATTCTTCAGAAGTAAGTAATGTTCCTTTTCCGTTTACATCAATAGCGCCGCCTTCAACAATTACTGGTTTTCCTTTGTAAGTAACCTGAGTTAATGGAACATCAATAAAATCAGCAACTTTACCTGGAACAAATTTATCTAGCTGATAGTTTTTATATTTTGCCCAACCGTTGAAGTTGAAATTTAAAGCTTCTCTTTTAGAACCATTTTTTACTATAATTGGTCCAGAATCACGCATCCAGCTTCTGTTTGTTTTATGAATAATAAAAGAAACGTTTTGAATGTTTACGCGGGCTCTTTCAAGCATTTCGGCAACTTTTTCTTTTAGCTTTTCATCGGCTACGACCAAAAAAACGGTTTCAAAAGCGGCTACTTTTTTAATGAATTCTACAAAAGCCCATTGAACTGCTTCGTATTTTCCTGGCCAATCGTTGCCATTATGTGGAAAACACAATACAATTCCTTGCTGCTTTTCCCATTCTGCTGGAAATCTTCTATTATTTGTTGACATAAATAGGTTCTAATTTAGAAAGTGCAAAGATAAGCATTCGCTAGGATTATAAAACTATTGATTAAAATTGATTGGGGTTTCACCGAAAATATCTTCCAAAAATTAAGTTAAAGATTAAATAATACATCCTTAATCTTGAACAGAAATGCTGTAATTACTTTTGCCGGAACTAAAAACTAACACATGAAAAAAGTATCTATTTCTCTATTAACAGCTCTTTTTATAATGGCAAGCTGTAATAATGATGAAAACACAAACAACGAACCTGAAATTGTGGTAAACGAAAACCCTGCAGCGTTTAAAGAAATTGGTTCTATTACTATTGGAGGCGAAGCTGCTGCTGAAATCTCTGCTTACTGCGAAAAAACAAAAAGATTATTTACTGTAAACAATAGTGGTGTAAACCAAATTGATGTTATTGATATTACCGATCCAACAAAACCAACAAAAATTGGAAAAATTGATCTGGTAGCTTACGAAGGTGCAGCAAATAGTGTTTCTGTTTTTGACGGAAAATTAGCTGTGGCTTTAGAATCTACAGCAAACAAACAAGGAAACGGCAAAGTTGCTGTTTTCAATACTTCAGATTACAGTTTAATCAAACAAGTTACAGTTGGAGCCTTGCCTGACATGATTACATTTTCTCCAGACGGAAAATATATTATGACTGCTAATGAGGGTGAACCAAATACAGATTATTCTCAAGATCCAAACGGAACGATTTCAATCATCGAAACTAGTACTTATACTGTAACAACTTTAGATTTCGCTTCTTTCAGCGGTCAGGCTGCTGCATTAGCAAAAGATGGATTTAGAATTTCAAAAGCTGCTAAAAGCTTCGCTCAGGATATTGAACCAGAATATATTACAATTTCTGATGATTCAAAAACTGCCTGGGTTACTTTACAAGAAAACAACGGTGTTGCAAAAGTTGATTTAACTTCTAAAACAATTACTGCTATTTATCCTTTAGGTTTTAAAGATTTCAATACTGCTGAAAATGCTATTGATGTAAGCGACAGTGATGATAAAATTGCTTTTAATCCTTGGAAAGTAAAAGGAA
This sequence comes from Flavobacterium sp. SORGH_AS_0622, assembly GCF_030818825.1. NCBI lineage: Bacteria > Pseudomonadati > Bacteroidota > Flavobacteriia > Flavobacteriales > Flavobacteriaceae > Flavobacterium > Flavobacterium sp. SORGH_AS_0622. The sequence goes on along the minus strand of NZ_JAUTAX010000001.1, from coordinate 1,864,452 downwards.
TGTTTATGCCAGATGCTATTAGTCATTTTTCTGCTAATAATGTTCCTTATTTTGTGACTGCAAACGAAGGTGATGCAAGAGAATATACTGCCAACACAGATATCAAACGTATGAAAAGTTTAAAACTTGATGCAACTCTTTTTCCTGATGCAGCTACTTTGAAACTAGACGCTAATTTAGGAAGATTAAATCTTGTTACTGATATGGGAGACACAGATGGCGATGGAGATTTAGACGAAATAGTAAGTTTTGGCGCAAGATCGTTCTCTATTTGGAATGGAAACACTGGAAAAATCGTTTATGACAGTAAAAATGATGTAGATAAAAAAACTAACGAATTAGGAACTTACGATGATAAACGCAGTGACGATAAAGGTTCTGAACCCGAAGCCGTATATGTGGCAAAAATGGGATCTCAAAACATTTTGTTTGTTGGTCTAGAAAGATCTGATGCGTTTATGACTTATGATGTTACTAATCCAAACTCGCCGCAATATTTACAAACTGTAAAAACAGGTGACGCACCAGAAGGCTTATTATTCATTCCAGCTTCGAAAAGTCCTACAAAAAGAAGCTTATTAATAGTAAGCAGTGAAGGTGATGGAACGGTTAAAATTTATCAGCCAGATTTAAAATAATACTATTTTAACAAATACTTAAAAGAACAAAATGTGAATTTTGTCCTTTTTTTTTGGTTTCTATTATACTAATATTAACGTATTTACATAATTAAATGCAAAAAGGTGGGAATTATGTAAGAGGATATAGAACACATTCTGAAACACGTCCTCTAATTTTGTCATGAGTTTAAAATAAAAACAATTTAATTTTTGATATCATGAAAAAGAAATTAGTATCAGTATCTTTATTACTACTATCCATTGCGGCAGGCGCACAAAATATGGCTCCGACTTCTACCACACCAAGTGTAGATCAAGAATATAACAAATGGTCTATCGAACTTAATGGTGGTGTTAACAAACCTACGAGAACAATGACTCCTGGTTACACTACAGAATCTGCGAATTTTTTCCACGGAGATTTGGGTGTGAGATATATGTTTAATCCAAAATTTGGTTTGAAATTAGATGTTGGATACGACCAATTTAAAGAGAAAAAAAATACTCCAGATTTTGAAAGCCGTTATGTTAGAGCGAGTTTACAAGGAGTTATTAATGTTGGACGTGCTTTAAATTTTGAAACTTGGACAAATACAATTGGTATTTTGGCACATGGTGGTTTTGGAGTTTCTCAAATTAGTACTGAAACAGGATTTGGCGGACAAGATTACATGGCACATGGAATCGCTGGTTTAACTGGACAAATCAAATTAAGTAACAGAGTTGCATTAACAGGAGACCTTACAGGAATTGTTAACGGAAGACAAAACTGGAACTTCGACGGAATGGGCAATACAACAACTGGATCTTTTGACGGTGTTTTATTAAATGCTTCTGTTGGTTTGACATTCTACCTAGGTAAAAATGAAAAACATGCTGACTGGGTTGGCGAAGAAGATAGAATTGGTGAATTGGAAAAAAGAGTGGACTTAATCGAAACTGGTCTTATCGATTCAGACAAAGATGGAGTTGCTGATTTATACGATTTAGAACCAAATTCAATCGCAGGTGTAGCTGTTAATACAAAAGGACAATCTATTGATACAAATCAAAATGGTGTGCCTGATGAGTTAGAAAGCTATTTAGACAAAACTTACGAAAAGAAAGGCGCTGGAACAGCTACAAACAATACTGTTGAAGAATTAATTAACGGTGGTTATGTAAACGTTTATTTCGATTTCAATTCGTCTAAACCAACAAACGCTTCTTTATCTGGTGTTGATTTCTTAGTAAAATACTTGAAAAACAATCCTGGTAAATCTGCAGATATCATTGGATATGCTGACGAAATTGGAAGCTCAAGCTACAATAATGAATTATCTAGAAAAAGAGCTGAAGCTGTGAAAAAAGTAGCAACAAATGCTGGAATTGACGCTTCTAGATTAAATGTAATTGCTAACGGTGAAGATACTTCTGTGAACAAAAATTCTAAAGAAGCACGTCAAATCGTAAGAAGAGTTACTTTCCAAGTAAGATAATTCTAAAGAATTTAAATATAGAAAAGGCGGTTTCAAATTATTGAAACCGCCTTTTTATTTGCACATAAAAAGGGACAAAGTATAAGCTGCTTTGTCCCTTTTCAATTATAAAAATAAATTTAATTATTTATCAATTGCTCTTTTTGTAATGTCGCCAAAAGCATCAATTCTTCTATCTCTAAAGAACGGCCAGTTTTGACGAACATTTTCTTGTAAATCTAAATCAACTTCTGCAATTAAGATTTCTTCTTTATCGTGAGAAGCTTGAGCTAATATTTCTCCTTGAGGTCCAGCGATGAAAGAAGCTCCCCAGAATTGAATTCCTTCTGTTCCTTCAATGTATTTTTCTAAACCAATTCTGTTAGCTGCAGCGACAAAAACACCATTTGCAACGGCATGACCTTTCATTACGTTCATCCAAGCTCCGTATTGGTTTTCTCCGTATTGTTCTTTTTCTTTAGGATGCCATCCAATTGCAGTTGGGTAGAATAAAACCTCTGCTCCTTTTAAAGCTGTAATACGTGCAGCTTCTGGATACCATTGATCCCAGCAGATTAAAGTTCCAACTGTTCCTTTTTTAGTTTCAATTGCTTTAAAACCTAAATCACCTGGCGTAAAATAGAATTTTTCATAGAAATGCGGATCGTCTGGAATATGCATTTTACGGTATAAACCTGCTTCAGTACCATCTGCATCAATGATATATGCACTATTATGATAAATTCCAGCCATTCTTTTTTCGAAGAAAGGAACAATGATTACCACTCCTAATTCTTTTGCCAATTCGCTGAAAGCAATAAATGAAGTACTGTAAAGTGGTTCTGCTAATGCAAAATTATCTACATCTTCGCTTTGGCAGAAATAATGACTGCTATATAATTCAGGTAGTAAAATAACTTCCGCACCTTGACTTGCAGCGTCTCTTACCCAGCTGATACATTTTTTAAGATTATTTTCAGCAACATCATTAAGGTTTAACTGAATTACTGATATTTTATATTTTCTTTTCGGCATGACATAAAATTTAGAGTGCAAAAATAGTAAATTTTAGAGGAATCTCAAAGTGCGTAAACTCTATGCTTTTAATATAATATCTATTTAAAGGTAGAAAATTCTTCCAATTGTAAATTAACTTTTTCAATAATATTATCTGCAACGTAAAATTCTGGTCTAAAAATAAAACTTAAATGGTACACAATATTTTCGTCCTGCACAGGATATTCAAAGTTAATTTTTGAAAATTCATTGTAAGGTGTATTTCTATACCATTTATCAAAAAGTTTTTTTCTAAAATCCTGCTTTAAATCTATACTATCGCAAACATAATTCAGAATAATATCAGGATAAGCTTGAAAGTAATTATTTATAATAGCAGTAATTGTGATTTCTATTAATGGATCATTAAAAAATTTTTGATTATTAGATTCATAAAAATCTATTGAATACAATTTTTCAAAAGAATCATTAAAATTCATCTTTCTAAAAGTAACAAAATACTGTAAACCGTATTTTGTGGTAAAATAAAAAAGAGGGTCTAAACCCTCTTCTGAAATATATTGATACATAAAGAAATTCTATTTTTTCTTTAATCTTGCTAAAACTTCCTTTCGATGTTTTTCTTTTAAATCCACCATTTTTTTAAGAACAGAAACTGTCTTATCATTTGGCTGTATGATTATAGTTTTTTCCATGGCTGTTTTTGAATTATGAGACAAATGTAAGAAAAAAATATATATTTATTTAAATGCAATGAAATTACAAAAAATCACAAAAGAAACATTCTTACAATTCATCAAAAACAAAAACCATTTCACAGCAGTTTAAAATTAAACATTTGCAAAATGGTTTTACAACCTAAAAAATCAACTATGCAAGTTGTTACTCGATAACTACTTTTTGAGTTAAGAATTCTGTTTCTGATTTTTTGAATTTAATTTCAAAAGTTCCTTTTACTGTTGATTTAAATTTATAAACTGTTTTCTTAGGTTCTGGAACTTGTTGTGTACAAACTTCTGATGGATATTTTGCAATTACTTGTAATCCTTTTTCTGTTCCAATTGTTACTTCAGAGATTTTGTCGAATTCAGCACAAGCATTATCTACAATATACATTACCTCATAGCTCAATTCGTCATTTACTTTTCCTGTCGCTGGTCCTTTAATTTCTGTTACTAATGCTGCCTTTGTATTTTGGTTTACTGGCTTTTCATCGTCGTCGTTGTTGCATGAAACAAATGCAATTGATAAAAATAATACTACCAAAACTGACTTTAATCTAAAACTTTTCATATAAAATAATAATTAATTGTTAATTACTATGAAGATGCGGGTTGGTTGCAATGGTTGCTTTGAAAAAATGTTAAAAATTTCTAACCGGACATTAAACACTTATAAATCAAAAACTTATTTATTAAAAAAAAGTTTTACAATTACCGTTAATTCTTATGAAAATAAAAAGATCTTACTTAGCCCCGATAGAAGCGGCATCCTTTTTCCCGCTTCTTTAGCGGGGAAAAGATATAGCGGATAGCGGGACAAGAAGTACTTTTGAAAACGAATTAGCGTGCTTCTAAACAAAAAAAACACCAGCGTTAACTGATGTCTCTTTTAAATATATTTTCTTTTTTTTATTTAGCTGTTTTCTTTTTAAAAAGCTTTTTGAAGAGATTTACAACTCCCAGAACAATAAATCCCATTACAAGTCCAATGGAAAATTCTTTTACTATTGCGGGCAATGATGGGAAAAGATGATGAAAGAATTCAATGTTGTGAACAAATAAGCCGCCCGCAACTAATATTAATGCAATGGTTCCAATAATAGTTAATGCTTTAATTACTTTTGGAAGCGCTTGAACTAAAATGTTTCCAACAGTTTTTAAAAGGCTGTTTTCTTTTTTACTGTGCTGAATCATTTTGAAACCTACTTCGTCCATGCGAACAATAAGCGCTACAATACCATAAACACCAACTGTTGCAATTACGGCAATAATCGATACTGTAATAATCTGCGACAATAATGGTTTTCCGATCACAGTCCCTAAAGCAATGATCACAATTTCTACAGAAAGAATAAAATCGGTTACAATTGCAGATTTTACTTTTGCTTTTTCTACAACTAGAATTTCTTCTTCGGTTAAAACTTCTTCAGTAATTCCTTCTGCTTCTTCGTGTTTGTGCGGAAATATGAATTCGTATATTTTTTCGGCTCCTTCGTAAGCTAAAAACAATCCTCCAAGCACTAAAATTACCATGATTGCGATTGGAAAAAATGCACTTAATAAAAATGCAATTGGAAGAATAATTATTTTATTCAGCAACGAACCTTTACTAATTGCCCATAAAACGGGAAGTTCTCTTGATGAAGCAAATCCTGATGCTTTTTCAGCATTTACTGCTAAATCATCACCCAGAATTCCAGCTGTTTTCTTTGCAGCAACTTTACTCATTACTGCAACGTCATCCATAATTGCTGCGATATCATCTAATAGAACGAAAAAACCTGAAGCCATTTTTTAAATTTATTTTAGTGATGCGAATCTAGACATTTTGACTTAATCTTCCCAACAATATCTTGTCAAAATTTATCGATTTATTCGTAATTTTCTCTATTACAATCTGCAGAAAAATTAACTGCATTGTCCTAAAATAACCCAGATAATAATAAAAACTAAAATAGTTCCGAAACATCCTCCACCTAACTTTTTTGCACCATATCCTGCGATTAAACCTCTAAATATATTATTCATAGCTTTTCTTTTTTTAAATTAATTATTTGAATTTGTTTGATTTATATTAATTATAAAATTCTATGTTTTTAATAAATCTGTTGTTACACAAATGAGGGTAAAAGTTTCAGAATTCACGGATAAAAAAAAGCACCAGTAAAATACTGATGCTTTTAAGATTAACAATGAAAAAAAAAATTAATTAGCTGTCTGGTTTCTAAAAACCAATTTGCCATCGAAAGCGTCTAATAAAATAATGCTCTCTGTTGTTATATTTCCTGCCAGAATTTCTTTTGACAGCTGGTTTAAAACCTCTCTTTGTACAACACGTTTTACAGGTCTTGCTCCAAATTGAGGATCATATCCTTTGTCTGACAAGTAAGCAATTGCTTCTGGGGTTGCATCCATTGTAATTCCTTGTAATGCCAGCATTTTTGTAACGCTCTTAAGCTGTAGGCTTACGATTTTCGAAATATTTTCAACGGTAAGCGGTGTAAACATTACGATTTCATCAATACGGTTGATAAACTCTGGACGAACAGTTTGTTTTAATAATCCTAGAACTTCGTTTTTAGCTGCTTCTGTTGCTGCTTCTACTCCACCTTTCAGATTTTCGAATTTCTCCTGAATAATCTGGCTTCCCATATTAGAAGTCATGATAATAATTGTGTTTTTAAAATCAGCCAGACGACCTTTGTTATCTGTTAAACGCCCTTCATCTAGAACCTGTAACAGTATGTTGAAGGTATCTGGATGTGCTTTTTCGATCTCGTCTAACAATATTACAGAATATGGTTTTCTACGAACAGCTTCTGTCAATTGACCTCCTTCATCATAACCTACATATCCTGGAGGCGCACCAACTAAACGGCTCACACTGTGGCGCTCTTGGTATTCACTCATATCGATACGCGTCATGGCGTTTTCATCATCAAAAAGATATTCGGCCAATGCTTTTGCAAGCTCTGTTTTACCAACTCCTGTTGTTCCTAAAAACAAGAATGTTCCAACTGGTTTTTTCATATCCTGTAAACCAGCACGACTTCTTCGAACAGCATCACTTACAGCTTCAATCGCTTCTTCCTGTCCTACTACACGTTTGTGTAACTCATCTTCAAGATGCAAGAGTTTTTCTCTTTCTGTTTGAAGCATTTTCATTACTGGAATTCCTGTCCATTTTGCTACAACTTCGGCAATATCTTCTCTGGTAACTTCTTCTTTAATCAAAGATGTACCCGATTGGAACTCAAGTAATTGTTTTTGCAAAGCTTCCTGACGTTCCTGTGCTTCTTTTATTTTTCCGTAACGAATTTCGGCCACTTTTCCGTAATCACCATCACGTTCTGCACGTTCTGCTTCATACTTAAAGTCTTCTATTTCAAGTTTTACAGCCTGAATGCCGTCTACAATATCTTTTTCAGATTTCCATCTTGCATAGATTTCGTTGCGTTCTTCTTTCAGATTCGCCAAATCCATGTGAAGAATCTTCAATTTGCTTTCTTCCTTCTCGCGTTTAATGGCCTCGATCTCAATTTCAAGCTGCATAATTTTACGATCCAAAACATCTAATTCTTCTGGTTTTGAATTGATTTCCATACGCAGTTTAGAAGCCGCCTCGTCCATTAAGTCAATCGCCTTGTCTGGTAAAAAACGGTTTGTTATATAACGCTGAGAAAGTTCAACTGCTGCAATAATAGCCTCGTCTTTAATTTGAACTTTATGATGCGTTTCGTATTTTTCCTTGATTCCGCGTAAGATTGAAATCGCACTTTCTGTATCTGGTTCGTCGATTAGAACTTTTTGGAAACGTCTTTCTAACGCTTTATCTTTTTCAAAATATTTTTGATATTCGTCTAAGGTTGTTGCTCCAATTGCTCTTAACTCACCACGAGCCAAAGCTGGTTTCAAAATATTAGCCGCGTCCATTGCGCCTTCACCTCCACCCGCTCCTACAAGCGTGTGAATCTCATCAATAAACAGAACAATATCACCTTCTGCAGAAGTTACTTCTTTTACAACAGATTTTAAACGTTCTTCAAATTCTCCTTTGAATTTTGCACCAGCGATCAATGCTCCCATGTCCAGTGAGTAAACGATCTTATCTTTTAAGTTTTCTGGAACGTCTCCATCAACAATTCTGTGTGCCAAACCTTCAGCAATTGCAGTTTTACCAACTCCAGGCTCCCCAATAAGCATTGGGTTGTTTTTTGTTCTACGAGTCAGAATCTGCAATACACGACGGATTTCTTCGTCACGGCCAATAACTGGATCTAGTTTTCCTGTACGTGCTAATTCGTTTAAGTTTTTAGCATATTTGTTTAACGAATTATAGGTTTCTTCAGCAGATGCCGAGGTTACTCTTTCGCCTTTACGTAATTCTTCAATTGCAGCTTTTAGACCTTTACCAGTAACTCCCTGATCTTTTAAGATCTGAGAAACTTTACTTTTTGAGTCGAAAATCGCTAAAATTAAATGTTCGATCGAAACATATTCGTCGTTCATTTTTTGTGCAATAATTTCAGCTTCATTCAACGCTTTATTGGCGTCTCTCGAAAGCAGAATGTCGCCTCCTGAAACTTTTGGAAAACTCTGAATTGTACTGTCTAGAATTTGTAAAAACAAAGGCACATTTACATTTAATTTTTTCAATATAAATGGCGCCACGTTTTCATCAACTTCAAAAATTGCTTTGAAAATGTGCTCATTTTCAATTTGCTGCTGGCCATTTCGTTGTGCTATTTGCTGTGACAACTGAATGGCTTCCTGCGATTTAATAGTAAACTTGTTAATATTCATATTTTTTTCAATTTGATTGATTTTATTTATCTGGTATTCAATAAGATTAAAGTTACAACTTATTGAGATACTTTTTTAGTTCAAATACTCTAACTTTGTACTCGAATAGACAAATTATATTCCATATCAAAAATAAAGACAAAATGACATTAAAAAGATGATTTTTATCATATTTAAATGCCAAAAAGTCATAAAACAAGTCAAATATGAGTTTTTTTAATTCAATCTTCGGAAGTTCAGAGAACTCAGAAGCACCAAAAAGTAAAGTAAACTGGACAGAATTAACAGATATTGTTCAATTAATGGAAATCGAAGCAATATCAAATGAAAAACCAGTGGTTATCTTTAAACATAGTACAAGATGTAGTATCAGCCGAATGGCATTAAAACAATTCGAAAGAGATTATGATCTTGAAGGAATTGTCGATGCGTATTTCTTAGATTTGATTGCTCATCGCGATATTTCAAATGAAATAGCAAGCAGATTCGGTGTTTATCATGAATCTCCGCAATTAATTTTAATTAAAAATGGAAAAGCAGTTTATAATGTTTCCCACAGCGATATTGATGCACAAGCTTTAAAAAGTAAAGTGTAATTTTTTTTTTTGTAAAATGTAAAATGTGAAATGTGAGACAGTTAAGGAGTAATAGTTATTTCTTCTCACATTTCACATTTTACATTTTACATTTCTAAAAACTTCCATCAGAACCTCCTCCACTGAAGCCTCCACCTCCAAACTCCATAGGAGAAGCTTGTGGTTTTACTTCCGGTTTCATTCCAAAAGTAGAAGCTACTACTAAAGCTTCAGCGTTTAAAATAGCATCTGAATGATTGATTCTATCAGGTTTAAAAGTTAAGCCACTTTCCTTTCCTTTTAATTTTTTAATGGAGAAATAGGCAATTGCAAATAAAATAAGCCCGCCAAGAGTCAGCGCAACTTCTATAGGTAAAACTGCGTAATAAAAACGGATTGTATAAATTGAAAATCCAATAGCTAAAAAACTGATCCACAACATTATCCTATCTTTTGTTTTAAAAGCCTGAACCAAATACACAATTGGAACAATAAAAGTAAATCCGTAGAAGAAAAATGCAAATGGAATATCAGTTCCTGGTTTAACTTCTGTTCCTAAAAGTTCTGCAGAAAGCTCTCTAACTACCAGATAATTACAAGAAAGATAAAATAGCACTAAACAAAAACTATTGGCTAATAGAAGTCCATTGTAATAGTAACTTTCGTTTAGATTATTAATTAATTTCTTTGTTACAAAATAAAAAATTGCACTTAAAATCATTGCTGTAAAAGGCAGAATAGCTTTTCCTAAATCTCCGAATTCAAACATTCCGAAAAATAAAAAAGCTGTTACAGCTAGACAAAACACCAGCATCGATAGTAAATGTAAATATCTCAAAAACATAAAAATGGCCACAACAGCCACAAAGAAAGCAATAACTATTTCATAACCTTCTGTAGTGATTCCGATCGCAAATCCCACATTTAAAAGTGCTCCTAATATAAATGAATCATCTAAACCATGGTTATGGAAATTCTGTTTTGCTAATAATTCTGAACCTACAAAACCAACAGCAGCAAACAAGTAACAGCAAATTTCAAGAAAGATATGTTCTGAACTTAATCCTAAAATAGAAATTGCTCCACATATCGAACTATACAATAAATTCCCCAACAAAAAGAACCCCAGCCTCACCAGAATATTATCTTGACTTTTAAAAACGGGTAATTCTTTTTTTATAAACTTCTTCTGCTCTTTGCTTATAAAACCTCCTTTGTATAAAGTATCGGCTTCATCAACTAATGCATCATTATTTAATATTTGTTTGTCGTATACTATCATTCTGCGATTTCTTTATGAAAGTTTTTGATTAATTTGATGAACATTATAATTGAACCGATAAAATAAGCCGGCAATAAGAAAATAAATAATTCCCAAATATTGGAGAAATCAACATTTTCGAAAATTCTAAATATCAATATATTTATTCCAACATAACCGTACACAATCATAAATACATAGATCGACATTGCTTTGAATTCGTAACTAACTTTATAAAAATAAAATGTTGAACCAATTAAAACACCTGCGAAAATCAGCCAAATTAAAATGTAATGATGCAGTAAATTGCTTATTGCCGCAATACTGATAATATGCAGAGCAAAAGTTAGAAAGATCAAACTAAAATGAGTTTTAAGGGAAATTCGATTACTATAAATGGTCCATACTATGAGTAAAACTCCCAGCATAACAGCAGAATAGCTCAAACTATCGCTGGCATAAAAATCATTCCCGTTTAATAAATCCTGAGGCGTTACCGAAAGTCCGATATAAGCTGCTAAACCCGTTACGGCAATTGTTAATACGCTTTTATTGTCGAAATAGTAAGCACAAAAGAAACTGACTATCGTTGGAACTAAAGTTGCCAATCCGTAATGTTCTCCAAAAGGTTTGTACTGAAATTGAAGATAACCAATAAAAATACAGGTTAAAATATTTGCTAGTAAAACCAGATATTCTAGAACAGGATGTTCAAAAGTTGTTTCTGCTTTTTGAAAGCCTTTGGAATTTTTAAAGCAGTAATAAAAACATACCGCTATTACAAGTAAAAGAATCGAAAGAATAGCAATATGACCAATTGTATCTATATTTTCATAGATCAAGATTCCAATTCCTGAAGTAAACAGCAAAACTGATAAATAAAGAAATAACTTTAATTCTGCATTTACCGAAAAAATATTCAACTTTCGATATGCTTTAACTTCTTCAAACTGATTTTCTGTAATTAAACCTTTTTCATAAAGACCTAGAGTAGACTGCTCTTTAAATTTTTTCATTCGCATTATTTAAAGTAATAATCAAATATATGTATTTAGCATGAATTTTCTCCTTTTACTTCAAAACCTTTTCAATCGCTACTTCAATCTGTCAATCTGATTATTAATACCATGCAATTTTATTAGTGTAAGAACAACACTTATAAGTCTTGTAATCAAAACTTTAAATGATAAAAAATTGATAAATTGATTTGAAATAATTTTTATTCTTTTACATTTGTGCAATCGATTACATTAACTATTAAAACCACAAAAAACCACGCTTAAATGAAAACAAAACTTATCCTACTCTCATTGCTTTTGCCTTGCTCTTTTCTTTTTGCTCAAAATTATTTTATGAGCTCACCCGAAGGATTTGGAGCTTCTGCAACTGGCGGAGGAACCTCCACGCCTGTAACAGTTTCTACTTTATCCGATTTAACAGCAAAATTAAAATTAACTACTCCACAAGTAATATTAGTTTCAGGCACTATAAATTGTACCTACACTAGCCTTCAGGTAAATGATAAAACCATAATTGGACTTCCCGGTGCTCGATTAGTTAATCTGGATCAAACAGCAGCAGGTTCTGGAATTTTAAATTTAAAAGCAGGTTCGAATAATATTATTATCAGAAATTTAATTTTTGAAGGCCCTGGTGCTTATGATGTTGACGGACGCGATAATCTAACCTCTGAAGCAACCAATATATGGGTTGATCATTGTGAATTTCAAGATGGAATGGATGGAAATTTTGACAACAAAGGTGCAGCAGATAATGTAACTGTTTCTTGGTGTAAGTTTATTTACTTAAAGGCTCCAAAATCTGGCGGATCCGGCGGTGCAGATGACCACCGTTTTTCAGATTTAGTAGGCTCTTCTAAAAGTGACGCACCTGCTGATGGTCATTACAGCATTACTTTCAAAAATTGTTATTGGGCAGAAGGCTGTAAAGAAAGAATGCCTAGAGCAAGAAATGCAGAACTGCATATTTTAAACTGTTATTATAATACCTCGGTTTCGGGTTCGCTCGCAATTGGATTGGGTGGAGGAAATAATAATACGACTTGTTATGTCGAAGGAACTGACTTTGCTAAAATCGGAACTGCATTTAAAAATTATGTGAGTACAGATGGCGGTACAATTGGCGTTGCTTTTACAGATTGTTTAAATGCGCCTGCAAGTTCAGGAACCGCTGTAACTAAGCCTTCTTATACTTACAGCACTTTACCAATCGCTAACGTTGCAGGATTCGTTTCGAATTCTTCTTGTGGTGCTGGAGCAACACTTCAAGTTACTGCTCAAGGTGTTTTATCTACAAGCTGCAATAATTTAGGATTGAATGAAAATGTAAATAATCTAGAATTGAAATATTATCCGTCGGTTATCAATCGTCTTTTAAACATAGATTTTTCAAGTAGAGATAATGGATTGGCTCAGGTTAATTTATTTTCATCGAATGGTGCAAAAGTATATTCGCAATCAAAAAATATTTCTGCTGATGAAAAATTAGAACTGAATGTTGGAAATCTTGCAAAAGGTTTATATATCTGTAAAGTACAAATAGAAAACAGAAGCAAGACTTTTAAGCTGGTAAAGAATTAAATTACAATAAAAAAGGTCATTGAAAACAAATCAATGACCTTTTACTTTTTACATCCAACTTTTTACATTTCACAAAAACTAAAAAGCTGCTCTCATTTTATCTTTAATTGCGTCTAAGCACAAATTATTGATACTTCCTTCGTGCGTGTGTTTAGTTTCTTTTGGAGATTTATACGTTCCCGCTTCTAATTGCTCAGCAACTGCTTTGTAAGCATCTCTAAAAGGCATTCCTGCTACAACCATTTCGTTTAAAGTATCAACTGTAAACAAATAATCGTATTTTTTATCTTCTAAAATATGATCTTTAACCGTGATATCTTTTATAGAAAATATTGCAATATCCAAACAAGATTTTAAAGTCTGAATCGCTGGAAATAAACCTTCTTTTAAAAGCTGTAAATCTCTGTGATAACCGCTTGGAAGATTATTGGTGATTAAAGTGATTTCGTACGGAAGCGCTTGAATCTTATTGCATTTTCCTCTGATTAATTCGAAAACATCAGGATTCTTTTTGTGAGGCATAATACTTGACCCTGTTGTAAGATGTGCTGGCAGACCAATAAAGTCAAAGTTCTGACTCATATACAAACAAACGTCCATCGCAAATTTTGATAGCGTTCCAGCCACGCTAGTCATTGCAAAAGCAACGGTTTTCTCTGCTTTTCCGCGGCTCATTTGTGCAGCAACGGCATTGTATTTTAAAGTTTCGAAACCTAATTCTTTGGTGGTAAATGTTCTGTTGATTGGGAATGAACTTCCGTAACCCGCAGCAGAACCTAACGGATTCTGATCTACAATTTTTGAAGCGGCGTTCACCATCGTAATATCATCAATAAGACTCTCAGCGTAAGCAGAAAACCACATTCCGAAAGATGATGGCATGGCAATTTGTAAATGCGTATAACCCGGTAATAAAACGTTTTGATGTTTTTCTGCCGATTCCATTAATAAGTCAAAAAGTGTTTTTACCTGTTCTTTTATGGCTTTTAATTCGTCTTTAAGATATAAATGAACATCCACTAAAACCTGATCGTTACGAGAACGTGCGGTGTGGATTTTCTTTCCAGCATCGCCTAGTTTTTCGGTTAAGAGATATTCAATTTTAGAATGTACGTCTTCAAAACTGTCTTCAATTTCGAAATTTCCAACTACAATATCAGCAATGATATCGTTTAATGCATCAACCAAAGAAGTTGTTTCTTCTTCAGTTAATAAACCAATCTGTCCCAACATTTTGGCGTGAGCAATTGAACCTAAAGCATCGTATTTTGCCAGAACCAAATCCAGTTCACGGTCGTTCGCAACGGTGAATTGTTCGATTTGTTTATCTGTTGGTATTCCTTTTTCCCAAAGTTTCATAACTTAGATTTTTAGACTTCTTAGATTTTAGACTTCTTAGATTATCACCTAATTTAGATCTAATGTCATTGTTTATACTGATGGTGTTTCTAGCCCCGATAGCAGTGGAAATCCTTTTATTTTTTTCTTTAAAAAATAAAAGATTGGAACGGATAGCGGGATTAGCTCCTAAAAAATATTATAATTTAAAGAAATCAGTTAGTATTTTGATATACAAATCGACTCCTTCTTCAATTTCATTTACAAAAATAAATTCGTCTGCTGAATGCGAACGCAATGTTTCTCCGGGTCCTAATTTTAAAGACTGACAACTCAAAACCGATTGATCTGAAAGTGTTGGAGATCCATAAGTTGTTCTTCCTAAAGCAATTCCAGCCTGAACTAAGCCGTGCGCAACTGGAATAGAAGAAGCATTTAAATGCATTGATCTTGGTGTTACTTCGGCGTTTACATTTGCTTTTACAACTTCCAAAATTTCAGCATTGGTATAACGGTCTGTTACGCGAATATCGACAACCAAATCACATTCTGATGGCACGACATTATGCTGTTTCCCTGCATTGATTTGCGTTACAGTCATTTTTACAGGACCTAAAACGTCTGAGATTTTATCGAATTTATAGTTTTTAAACCATTCCATTACCGGAATTGATTTGTATAATGCATTATCGTCGTTTTGATGTGCGGCATGGCTTGCAGTTCCTTTTACTTTTACATCCAAAACCAATAAACCTTTTTCGGCAACGGCTAATTGCATTAAAGTTGGTTCTCCCACAATAGCGCAGTCTAATTCTGGCAAATGCTTTAAAACGCTGTTTAATCCATTTTTTCCGCTGCTTTCTTCTTCAGCCGAAGCCACAATAACAATATTATGCGATAGATTTTGGTTTTCGTAAAAGTGAACAAAAGTCGCTAATAATGACACCAGACATCCGCCGGCATCATTACTTCCTAATCCAAATAGTTTTCCGTCTTTTTCGATTGCTTTAAACGGATCGTTGGTGTACGCCTGATTGGGTCTTACGGTATCGTGATGTGAGTTTAGTAAAAGTGTTGGTTTGTTTCCGTCAAAATACTTATTGAAAGCCCACACATTATTGTTTTCCCTCTTGAAAGGAATCTCGTTTTGATTGAACCAATTTTCGATTAAAAGAGCCGTCTGATCTTCTTCACTTGAAAATGAAGGGGTTTCGATTAAGCTTTTTAATAAACTAATTGCTTCTTGGGTAAGCGTATCTATACTTTTCATAAGTTTGGTTTCTTTGCCACGAAGGCGCGAAGTCACAAAGTTTTTTAATTTAAATCTGCGACATTTTTGATTGGCGCAAATTTCTAAAATTAAATCCTAAAAGCACTGCGCAACTCCGTTTTTTTGCCACTACTTGCACGAGTTTTCATAAATTATCTTTTTGTGACAGATTTAAAATCAAAATAAACTTTTTCATGTAAGTCTAAAATTATTTTCTCTTTTAACTAAAAAAATCAGAGTCAAATTGTGGCAACATTTTTTATAATGTAATCGTTGTATGCAGAATATTTGAGTTTTGAAGCATTCTGTGATGTCCAATTTTGATTTTCTGCACACCTCTTGACAAACTATTGAAACAGTTATCCAATTTCGGAATCATTCCAGAATGAATTACTTTTTCTTCTTTTAGTTTATTATATAATGTCTCGTTGATTTCTGTTATTACAGAGGAATCGTCTTCTGAATCCTGCAAAACGCCTTGTTTTTCAAAACAATATGTCAGTGTAACATCAAAAACTTCAGATAATGCAATTGATAATTCGCTTGCAATAGTATCTGCATTTGTGTTTAGTAATTGTCCGTTTTTATCGTGTGTAATCGCGCAGAAAACAGGAACAACTCCAGCTTCTAACAAAGTTGCCAATAATTTGGTGTTGACTTGTTTTACATCGCCTACAAATCCGTAATCGATTGTTGGATGATTTCTTTTTACCGATTGAATTAAATTTCCATCAGCTCCTGAAAAACCAATTGTATTATTGTCTTTGGCTTGCAATTGTGCCACAATGTGTTTGTTGATTTGTCCGGCATAAATCATTACCACAACATCCAGCATTGGAGCATCTGTAATTCGGCGTCCGTCAATCATTTGCGGAACCAAACCAATACTCTGTGCCATTTTCGTAGCCGATTTTCCACCGCCGTGAACTAATACTTTGTAGCCTTCGATTTTAGAAAAATCGGTTAAGAATTGTTCTAATTCTGCTGGGTTATCGATGATGTTTCCACCTATTTTTATTACTGATACATTCATAAGATTCTAAGGTTCTGAGATTCTAAGATACTAAGTTTTTTTGCGCAAAGTTTCTTAGCATCTTAGTAGCTTAGAATCTTAGCAACTTTAAAAAAATTATATTTTTTTAAGAATCTTCTGTAAAACTAATTGTGCCGAATACGTTCTATTATTCGCTTGTTCTATTACAATTGAATTTTCTCCGTCTAAAACTTCGTCGCTTACAATTACATTACGACGAACAGGAAGACAGTGCATGAATTTTCCGTTGTTGGTTAAAGCCATTTTCTCAGCTGTTACCGTCCAGTTCGGATCGCTGTTGATTACTTTTCCGTAATCATTGAAATTACTCCAGTTTTTTACGTAAACAAAATCGGCATTTTCGAAAGCTTTGTTTTGATCGTATTCTATTTTGCAGTCTTTTGTAATTTCCGGGCTTAGCTCGTAACCTTCTGGATGTGTGATTACAAAATCCATATCTTTTTGCATTTGCATCATTTCTACAAATGAATTAGCAACGGCTTGAGGTAAGGCTTTTGGATGTGGAGCCCATGAAAGCACTACTTTTGGTTTGTGTTTCGTTTTGAATTCTTCCATTGTAATGGCGTCTGCCAAAGATTGCAGCGGGTGACGAACAGCACTTTCCATGTTTACAATTGGCACTGTGGCATATTTCAAGAATCCTGAAATTACTGTTTCTTGGTAATCTTTTTCTTTATCTACCAAACCTGCAAAGGCACGGATTGCGATAATATCACAGTATTGAGAAACTACTTCTGCCGCTTCTTTAATGTGTTCTGAAGCACCAGAATTCATTACTGCTCCGTCTTCGAATTCTAATGTCCATCCTTCGTTGGTAAAATTCATTACCATTACGTTCATTCCTAAATTTAAAGCCGCTTTTTGTGTACTCAAACGCGTTCTTAAACTCGGATTGAAGAATAACATTCCTAAGGTTTTATTCTTTCCTAAACTTTGATTTTTAAGCGGATTCTTTTTGATTTTTATCGCTTGTTTTACCCATTTTGATAATGAGTTTATGTCTTTTATTGAGATATAGTTCATTTGTTTTTTTTAATTTAGATAATGTGATAATTAGAAAATTGGATAATTGCTCATTATATAATTAACTAATTTTCTAATTGACTCATTAGATTATTTTAGTAAACGGAATTTCGTCTTTTAATGCCTTTAAAATAAAATTATCATTTAATCCATTTACGATCCAGGTTTCGATATTTGCTGCTTTTGCGATTCCGGCTGCTTCGATTTTTGACTGCATTCCTCCCGTTCCGTGTGATGATTTCGATTCTCCGATTTCTTTTTCTAGAGTCTTTAAATCATTTACCAATTTTATCGTTTCCGGAATTTCATCGTGAATTGAATCTTTCGTATAAATTCCGTTCGTATTAGTGGCAATTATTAGAATATCTACATTTAGCAGCACCGCCGTTAAAGCTGCTAATTTATCATTATCACCAAACCGAATCTCATCTGTGGCAACAGTATCGTTTTCATTGATAATCGGAATGTAATTGTTTTTAACTAATACATTAATTGTATTTACAATATTCTTTTTGGTCTGTTCTTTTTCGAAATCAGAATAAGAAAGTAAACACTGTGAGGTATTTAATCCTAAATCTTTAAAATTTTCATTGTAAATCCGCATTAAATGAGGTTGTCCAATAGAGGCTAATGCCTGCTTTACAAAAACATCTTTATCTTGATTATCCAGCTTTACAAATTGCTTGGCCGCTGCAATTGCTCCAGAACTTACTATAATAAATTCGTATTCTTCGTTTAGAGCCGCAATCTGAATTCCGAGGTCTTCAATCTTTCCCCGCGAAATATGATTGGTTTCTTTGGTTAAAGTATTACTTCCTATTTTTAATAAAATCCTTTTTTTGCTCATCTAATTATTTTTAACCGCAAAGGGCGCAAGGTTTTTTTAATGTTGCAAACGCTTGTAAACACAAAGTTCGCAAAGCTTTATCTATACTTAAATTCCAAATTTGAAAATCCAAATTCCAAAATCGTTAGTCATCAATCTAAAATCTAAAATTCTAAGAAGTCTAACAATCTAAGAAAGTCTAATAATTATCTAATTTGTCCTTCTCCGTAAACGTACCATTTGTTTGTTACAAGATGCTGTAAACCAATTGGTCCTCTTTGGTGAAGTTTATCAGTGCTTATGGCTAATTCTCCACCTAAACCAAATTGTCCTCCGTCTGTAAAACGGCTTGAAGCATTTTGATAAACAGCAGCAACATCAACTGCATCCATAAATTCTTTCGCTGCTTGGTCATCTCTGGTAATTATTACTGCCGAATGTCCGCCACAATATTTATTGATCTTTTCGATTGCATGTTCCTCAGAATCAATTGTTCCGATTACAATTTTATAATCCAAAAACTCTTCGTACCAAATATCTTCGTTTTGAAGTGTCTCTGTATCTTCAAAATTCTCTAAAGATTTGTCGACGATAACTTCAACATTATTTTCCTTTAATGTTTCTATTAAAATGGCTGTAAAACCTTCAAAATTAGGAAGCTTAGAATCTATTAAAACTTTATCAACCGCATTACAAGCTGAAATTTTAGCTGTTTTAGCATTTAAAATTACCTTTAAAGCCAAATCAGTATCTGCATGTTCATGAACGTAAACAAAATTATTACCGCGTCCGCTAACAATTACCGGACAAGTGGCGTGTGCTTTTACAAACTCAATTAATTTTTCTCCTCCTCTCGGCACAATTAAATCGACTTTTTGAGTTGGTTTTTCTAAGAAAGCCTGAGTTTCTGCACGATTATAATTCAGATATTCCACCCATTCTTTCGAAACACCATTTTCCTCCAAAGCTTGATGCCAAAGACTCACAATCTTCAAATTTGATTTTAAAGATTCTTTTCCTCCTTTTAATAAAATCTTATTTCCGGATTTAAAAGCAATTCCACCGGCTTCGATTGTAACGTCTGGACGTGATTCGTAAATAATTAAAATCGTTCCGAAAGCAGCCGTTTTATTAATGACTTTAATTCCATTATCATGAGTAAAATGAAAACGCTCCACTCCAACGGGATCTTCCTGAGAAGCCAATTGGTTTAACGATAAAATCATCTCGTCGACTTTTTTATCATCTACTTTTAAGCGTTCTTCCATCGCTAAATCTGAGCCGTCGTAATCAGCAAGATCTTCCTGATTGGTCAAGATAATCTGACTCCGCTCCTGCTCGACCAGCTTTGCCATGGAACGCAAAACCAGATTGCGTTTTTCAATTGATAATGGATTCATAATTTCTAGTGGTTGGTTGTTTTTTGGCTGTTTCTTTTTATCGAAACTTTATTGATACCTAACAGGTTTTAAAAATCTGTTAGGATACTATACTTTGTCTTTCGAAACCTGACAGGTTTTAAAAACCCGTCAGGTTTAACGTAACGAGAATTAGTTTTTTAATTCTTCTAAACTTTCTTTTAAAGCTTTTACAAACGTATCAATATCAGCTTTTTTCACAGTTAAAGGCGGTAAAATTCTTAACAGGTTTTTATTGTTGGCACTTCCTGTAAAAATATGTTTTTCGATGATTAGCTTTTTTCTCAAAGCTGCAACATCAAAATCGAATTCTACTCCAAGCATTAGTCCTTTTCCTTTTACTTGTTTGATGCCGTCAACTTCTTTGATTTTTTCTAAGAAATATTCATAAACTTCATTTACATTCTTCTGTAAATCAAGTTTCTCAATTACATCCAAAACTGCGATTCCTGCTGCACAAGATAAATGGCTTCCGCCGAAAGTAGTTCCTAATAATCCGAAACTTGCGTCAAATTTTGGAGAAATCAAAATAGCTCCAACAGGAAAACCATTCCCCATTCCTTTTGCAACTGAAATAATATCAGCGTTGATTCCGTGATGTTGGAAAGCGAAGAATTTCCCGCTTCTTCCGTATCCTGATTGTACTTCATCTAAAATTAAGACCACATCATGTTTTTTACATGCTTTTTCTAAAGCCTGAAAAAATTCGGTTGTTCCTTGGTCTAAACCTCCAACTCCTTGAATTCCTTCGATAATTACAGCAGTTACATCTCCTTTAGCCAATTCAGCTTCAACTAATTCGATTTGGTTTAGCGGTAAAAAAGTTACTTCCTGCTGTGCATTTAATGGTGCAACGATTTTTTTGTTATCTGTAACTGCAACGGCTGCAGAAGTTCTTCCGTGGAAAGAATTATCAAAAGCTACAACTCTTGATTTTCCGTTATGAAAAGAGGCTAATTTCAAAGCATTTTCATTGGCTTCAGCACCAGAACTGCATAAAAACAATTCGTAATTTTCTAAACCAGAAAGTTTTCCTAATTTCTGAGCCAATTCTACCTGCAAAGGATTTTGAATTGCATTTGAATAAAATCCTAAATGGTCTAATTGATTCTTCAATTTTGCTACATAATCCGGCTGTGTGTGTCCGATAGAAATCACACCATGTCCGCTGTATAAATCTAAGTATTCTACTCCTTTGTCATCAATAATTGTACAATCTACTGCTTTTACTGGAGTTATGTCGTATAATGGGTAAACGTTGAATAAGTTCATTTTTGTTTTGTTTATTTTGTTTCAGGTTTCAAGTTGCTCGCAGAACGTGTAACTTGAAACTTTAAACCTGAAACTATTATTAAAATCCGCTTGGTTTCAAATGTAAACCTGTGGTTTCTTCTAATCCGAACATTAAATTCATGTTTTGAATTGCTTGTCCTGAAGCACCTTTGGTTAAGTTATCGATAATTGATGTTATGAGAACCCGGTTTCCTTTTTTCAATAAACTAATAATACATTTATTCGTCTGCACCACTTGTTTCATGTTGATGTTTGTTGTGGTTACGGTTACGAAAGGTTCATTTCTATAGAAATCTTCGTATTTCGCAACCAATTGTTCCAAACTATCATCTGAAAGTGTGTATAGTGTTGCAAAAATCCCTCTTGGAAAATCTCCTCTGTTCGGAATAAAAAGTAATTCGCTTTCGAAATCTTCTTGTAACTGCACCAAACTTTCTCCGATTTCTCCCAAATGCTGGTGTTCAAAAGCTTTGTAATGCGACATATTATTGTTTCTCCAGCTAAAATGTGAAGTTTCAGAAAGACTTACGCCCGCACCTGTACTTCCAGTTGTAGCATTAATATGAACATCATTATTCAGTCCGTTATGTTTCGCTAAAGGCAATAAAGCCAACTGAATAGCTGTCGCGAAACAACCTGGATTTGCAATATAATTTGCTTTTTTAATTTCAGCTTTGTTCAATTCTGGCAAACCGTAAATAAAATCTTTTCCTTCGAAATGAGCATCTTTATTCAATCTGAAATCATTTCCTAAATCGATAATTTTTGTATGGCTTGCGAATTTATTTTCCTGCAAAAATGAAATTGATTTTCCGTGTCCTAAACATAAAAATACCACATTTACGTCAGGATTGATTATATCAGTAAAACTCATTTCAATATCACCCATCAAATCATGGTGCGCCACAGAAAGTGGTTTTCCCGCATTTGTCGTGCTGTAAACAAAATCTATGTTTACTTTGGGATGATACATTAATATTCTGATGAGTTCTCCAGCTGTATAGCCTGAACCACCAATTATTCCGACATTAATCATGATCTAATTGATTTACAGATGAAAATATGTTTTGTGCATTTCCAAGAATTTTGATAAATCCTTTTGCATCTTCAGATGTCCATGCGTTGTTCATTTCTCCATACTGGCCAAAACCTGTGTTCATCAAATCGTTTTTAGATTCAATTCCGTCAAGTGAGAAATGATATGGTTTTAGTGAAACCGTTACAGTCCCGTTTACTGTTTTTTGCGTGTCTTGCAAAAATGTTTCGATATTACGCATTACTGGATCTAAGAACTGACCTTCGTGAAATAACATTCCGTACCAGTTTCCTAATTGTTCTTTCCAATATTGCTGCCATTTTCCAAGAGTATGTTTCTCTAATAAATGGTGCGCTTTAATGATAATTAATGGTGCAGCAGCTTCAAAACCAACTCTTCCTTTAATTCCTATAATAGTGTCACCAACGTGAATATCCCTTCCAATCGCATAAGCATTTGCCAGTTTTTCAAGGGCTACAATATTGTTTGAAGGTTTATCTGTTTTTCCGTTAAGTCCAACTAATTCTCCCTGCTCAAAATGAAGCGTTACTTTTTCTTCACCTTCTTTTTGCAATTGAGAAGGATAAGCTTCACTTGGCAACGGTTGGATTGAAGTTAAAGTTTCTTTTCCTCCAACACTTGTTCCCCAAAGTCCTTTATTGATAGAATATTGCGCTTTTTCCCAAGAATAATGAACTCCGTTTTGAGCTAGATAATCTACTTCTTCTTGTCTTGAAAGTTTTAAGTCTCTAATTGGCGTAATAATTTCAATTTCTGGGGCAATAGTTTGGAAAATCAAATCAAAACGAATTTGGTCGTTTCCTGCACCAGTACTTCCGTGTGCGATTGCATTTGCGCCAACTTTCTTAGCATATTTTATAGCTTCAATTGCTTGAAAAACACGTTCTGCGCTTACAGATAAGGGATAAGTATTGTTTTTTAATACATTTCCGAAAATCAAATATTTTATAGCTTTATCATAATATTTGTCAACGATTGTAAGATTTGCGTGCTGGGCACTTCCTAATTCGTAGGCTCTTTTTTCAATGGCTGATAACTCTTCTGCATCGAATCCTCCTGTATCTACAAGTACAGTATGAACTTCGTATCCTTTTTCATTTTTTAAATATTTCAAACAATACGAGGTATCTAATCCTCCGCTATAAGCTAATACTACTTTTTTCATTTTTTATAATTTTGGCTAATACTTTCGTATTTAGCAGTTTGAGATTTCTTTTTAATTAAATTTTGAATAAAAAAACAAACGACAATAATTTGTTTAAAAATAAAGCCTGCTTAATTTTTTTAAGTCTGCTTAAAACAGCCTCATTAAAAGGATGTCTTGGCGGTGTTTTTTGTTTTTCCTTCGGATCGTATAACATTCCTGTACAAAGGCACATTTTATTTTCTTTGCTTTGTAAAATTGCAAAGTTAGTACAGGTTTTACATCCTGCCCAAAAGCTTGGATCGGTTGTTAATTCAGAGAAAGGAACAGGTTTGTAACCTAATTCAGAATTAATTTTCATTACAGCAAGGCCAGTGGTAATACCAAATATTTTTGCATCTGGAAATCTCTGTAAAGAATAGTCAAACACTTTCGACTTAATTTTTTTTGCCAAACCTAAACTTCTATAGTCAGGATGTACAATTAATCCCGAATGTGCCACGAATTTTCCGTGCTGCCAGCTTTCGATATAACAAAAACCTGCAAATTTCCCATCTGCCAGAGCAATCATTGCATCACCATTCGACATTTTTTTCTGAATGTACTCAGGAGTTCTTTTAGCAATCCCCGTACCTCTTAATAAGGCAGATGATTCTATCGTATCGCAGATTTCTTGTGCGAATTTGAAGTGTTCTTCCTGGGTAACAACAATAGAGATCTTCATTTCAATAATTGAAGTTAGAGTTAAAAATTAAAGAATATTGTTTGTTTTGAAAT
Organism: Flavobacterium sp. SORGH_AS_0622; assembly: GCF_030818825.1. Classification (NCBI taxonomy): domain Bacteria; kingdom Pseudomonadati; phylum Bacteroidota; class Flavobacteriia; order Flavobacteriales; family Flavobacteriaceae; genus Flavobacterium; species Flavobacterium sp. SORGH_AS_0622. The sequence goes on along the minus strand of NZ_JAUTAX010000001.1, from coordinate 1,840,197 downwards.
CCAGAACTGAATCCAATAAAATTAATCAAAATAGAAGTAACATATTCAAAATCAAAAAGTTGATTCAGAAAATTTACAAAATAATAAATACTTTTAGGATATGTTTGTCCAATGGACAAATTATGTGATTTCAAAATGAAAAATGGATATGAATAAATATACGGCTATAAAACTCAGTGAATACTATAGAGATAGTATCCGTACTTCGGGAGAAGTAATCGGTGAGTTTGTCCGTGACAAAGAAGTTATATGTAAACTTATTTTATTCATCGGTGCAAAAGTACATTATTTTTTTATTTACAAGACAAAAAAATAAAAAACTAACATTTTTTTTACGTTTTGTGAATAAACACAAAAGCAAAACCCGATAATTATTGCTAATTATCGGGTTTTAAATATTTTATATTTTTACAATTTTACTTTTTCGTAAACGGAATTACTTGACCGTTTCCTAAAAGTATCATATCGAAACCAGTTTTGGCTTCATTAAATTTAAATTTTAATCCAGCTCTTTGCGACTCAAATGTATCTTTTTCGTTTGCAACAGGATCTAAAGCAAATTTTGGATAATTTGGAAGCTCTGCATTTAGCACACTGTTTTTCTCTGTCAATTCAATTGTTAGAGGTGATTTAGAAGTACTATAATTTCCTAAATATCCGTCTAGAATAATATCTTTCTCTAATTTACCTTTTCCCGCTGTCCAAACGTTGTTTGATTCATTATTATCGGGAAAAGCATGATTTGGATCTAATGTTATACTTTCAATTTCTTCAGTAGAATTATGTTTGAAAGACCAAGATTTATTTTTCTGCCAGATTTCTACAGGAAGATTAACCCTTGTCACTTTACCGCTTTTTCCTTTAACATCTAAAACGATCGGCATTGGCATTTTATCAAAGTTTTCAACTGTAATTACAGCTCCTTTTGACGGATCATTTTTTACATATTTAACTGAATTGATTCCTTGGTCAAAACGCCAGTTATTTACAAACCAGCTTCTCCAGAACCAGCTTAAATCTTCACCAGCAACATTTTCCATAGATCTGAAAAAGTCATCTGGCTGTGGATGTTTATAAGCCCAACGTTCGATATAAGTTCTAAAAGCAATATCAAAACGCTCTTTTCCTAAAACTTGTTCTCTTAAAAGAATAAGACCTGCACTTGGCTTGAAGTAACACAACATACCAATATTTGCTTCCTTCATATTATCAGGAGAACTCATAATTGTTTCTAGATCAGGACGAGTAAAAGATTCTGCTGATTCATGTAAATCTGTTGCAGGCTCTTTGTATTCTCCATTATTAAACGCTTCTGTACTTAATGAGTTAATAAATGTATTAAATCCTTCATCCATCCAGCCGAATAATCTCTCATTTGAACCAACAATCATTGGGAACCAGATATGACCAAATTCGTGGTCTGTAACTCCCCATAAATCTTGCCCTTTAGATTTCCATCCACAGAAAACAATTCCAGGATATTCCATTCCTCCTTCATTTCCTGCAACGTTTGTCGCAGCTGGATAAGGATATTCAAACCATTGTTTAGAATAATGCTCAATCGATGCTTTTACATATTCTGTAGAACGTCCATAAGCACCTTGACCAGCACTTTCTACAGGATAAGCTGATAATGCCAAAGATTTTTTACCGCTAGGTAAATTTATTTTTGCTCCATCTAAAATGAAAGCTGGAGACGATGCCCAAGAAAAATCACGTGCATTTTTTATTTTATAATGCCAAGTTTTTTCTGTTCCAGCGTTTGTATTTGCTGTCGCTGCCACATCTTCTGCAGAACGAATTGTAACTGTTTTATCGCTGTCAGATGCTTCTTTGTATTTTTTGAATTGATCACCAGAAAATACTTCTTGACCATTTAACAACTCTCCAGAAGCTACTACATAATGATTTCCTGGAACAGTCAATTTCACATCAAAATCGCCATATTCTAAGTAAAACTCAGAAGCGCCTAAATAAGGTGCAGTATTCCACCCTCTTACATCATCATACACACACATACGCGGGTACCATTGTGCGATTGTAAAAATTTTTCCGTTTTTAGTTTCTAAAACCCCCATTCTATCAGACCCTTCGAAAGGCGCGATAAAAGAGAATTCGATTTTAATTTTTACAGATGCTCCTTTTGCAGCCAATTCTTCTGGAAGAAAAATCTGCATTCTTGTATCTGTTACAATATATTTTGCATCAACTTCTGTTTTCTTTTTTCCAACAGAAATTACTTTTACTGATTTAATTTTGTTTCCACCGTCAAAAACTTGCCCTTGAGCTCCGTTACGGCTTCCTGTTAATGGCACAACAGCGTTTCCTCTAGAATCCTCCTTAAATAAGTTTTGATCTAAATTCAACCATACAAATGACAATTTATCTGGACTATTATTTGTGTATGTGATTTCGTCTGTACCTACAATCTCATTTGTAGTTCCGTTTAATTTTGCCGTAATCTGATAATCGGCTCTATTCTGCCAATATTCCTGCCCAGGCTGACCGCTCGCAGCACGAGTTGTAGTTCCATTTTTTGTATAAAAATGTGGACCAAAGGCATCATGATAATTGTAATTATTGACTGGATTTGCTGTTGTCGCTGACGGAGTTTGCTGCGCCCAAACAGATGAAATCCCAAAAAATAAAGCCGCGGTTAAAATGGCTTTTGCAGATTGCTTTTTCATATTTTTTAGCTGTTTATGTAGCAAATTAATGAAAAAAAAAGCTATTCACAGAGAAAATTTAAAACATAAATTCAATTTTAGCAAAATTTTATCAATAAAATAATTTAAGCCTTTTTCTTAGAAAACTAAATTTTATAAAATATATTTACATCAGTATATAAACACATTCATTTTATCCTTATTATTTTGACTACAACTATATCAAATTCAATATTAAGCGCTTCTATCAAACATTCTGGAGCTGAGCTATTTTCTATAAAAGACAACCAAAACAATGAGTATATCTGGGAGGGCAATCCAGATTTCTGGGGCAAGCACTCCCCTGTTCTTTTTCCAATTGTTGGTACTTTAAAAAACAATTCTTATAAAATTAACGATAGGGAATATCATTTACCCCGTCATGGTTTTGCTCGTGATATGGAATTCGAATTAATCGATAATAGCGAAAACAGAGTAGTTTTCTCACTGCAGTCTTCTACAGAAACATTGACAAAATATCCTTTCGAATTTGAACTACAACTTATTTATACGCTTAACGAAAGTTCACTAACTTTAGAATACAAGGTTATTAATAAAGGAGATACCACTATGCCTTTTTCTATTGGTGCACATCCTGCAATTGCACTTCCTGGAAATTTCGATGATTACGCTCTTGAATTCGAAAAAGAAGAAGCACTAAAATATTATATTCTTGAAAATGATTTGATTTCATCTCAAACCAAAATTCTAGAAACTACGCATAATATTGTGCCTTTGAATTATGAATTATTTAAAAATGATGCTTTGATCTTTAAAACATTAGAATCAAAATCTTTGATTATTCTTAAAGATTCAAAACCTTATGTAAAAGTAGCTTATAATGATTTCCCAAGTTTAGGAATTTGGACCAAAGAAAATGCACCTTTTATTTGCATTGAACCATGGCTTGGATATTCCGATACTGACGAAAACTCAGGAGATTTATATGAAAAAGAAGGAATTTTGACTTTAGAAGAAAATAAAAGCTTCGCTGCAAAATTTAGTATCACAATATTATAACACAACAAAATGTTAGATTTTAATTTTAGTCCGTTCCCAGTCGTAGAAACCGAGCGTTTAATTTTGGATGAAGTCAATGATGGAGACGTAAAAGAAGTTTTTGAACTACGCTCTAATCCTGAAACCATGAAATATATTCCAAGACCTTTGGTAAAGGATTATGAAGATGCGATGGAACATATTAAAATGATCAAGGAAAAAATTGAAAATAACACTGGAATAAATTGGGCTATTCGATTGAAGGATAATTCTAAACTTCTCGGAATTATTGGTTTTTACAGATTACAGCCAGAAAATTACCGTGCTGAAATTGGTTATATTATTTTACCTGAATTTCAAGGAAAAGGTTTAGTTCCAGAGGCTGTTACTCGACTTATAAAATTCGGATTTGAAGATTTGAGACTGCATTCTATTGAAGCTGTTATTGATCCAGAAAATTATGCTTCAGAAAAAGTACTCCAAAAATGTGGTTTTACAAAGGAAGCCCATCTTAGAGAAGCTGAATTTTATGAAGGAAAATTTCTTGATAAGGTAATTTATTCATTACTAGAAAGATAAACTTTTCTTCTTGTTAAAGTAACTTTTTATACAATAGTTATCTACCATTATACGTTATATTTGCGCTCGAAATTAGCTAAAATTGCTTGTTTTGAACCTGAAAACACTTTTATGAAAAAAATACCTGCCTTATTTGTTCTTTTATTTTGTATACAGTTGCAAAGTCAGACTTTTGTAAAATTTAATGGAGCAACTGCTTTGCTTGCAATCCCAAATGTTGGAATTGAAACAAGTATTGGCGAAAAAATGACTTTTAGTGCTGATGTAATGGCTTCTTTTTGGGAATCATTTAATGGTCATAATCCAATGAAATTTATTACTGTAACTCCAGAAATTCGTTACCATTTTAAAGAAAAATATAATGGCTTTTATGTAGGTGGTCATATAGGAGCTGATAAATATGAATTACAAAAATGGAATTACTGGAATAGTAATCATTATGAAGATGGGTTCGGTTATAGGCTTGGTGCTACTGTAGGTTACAACCTAAAATTAAACGACAAATTTTTACTAGACTTTTTCGTTGGTGGAGGCTGGCATCAAGGTTTTTATCATGGTTACTACAATGATGGAACTCCAGGAAGATATGAAAAAGCGGTGCATTGGAATAAAAGCGGCGAATGGCTTCCTTACCGTGGCGGCGTAATGATTTCGTATAAATTATAAATTAGAGAATTTAGGCAGCGATTTTACGTAGAGTTCTTCAACTTTTTTTCGAGCCCAATCTGTTTTTCTTAAAAAAGTAAGACTCGATTTAATACTTGGATTTGATTGAAAACACTTAATTGGAATTAACTCTCCTAAAGTATCAAAACCATAATGATCTACTAAAGTTTCTACAATTTTTTGAAGTGTGATTCCGTGTAAAGGATCTTTGGATTGATTTTGCATTTTATACTTTTTAAATTATATGAAAAGACCGTACTATAAAAAAGTACGGTCTTTCTTTTTTGCAAAATTACTAAATAGAATTTTACATGAATCAAATAAAAAATAATTAGAACAAGAATTTAAATCCAACAGAAATTGGAGATGTTAAATTAGGATTACTTCCTCCTAAAGCTGTATTGTAAAACGGATCTACATTTGCAACATGAGCTAAACCAAAATTGGTAACTGTTGTTTTTTCTCCCGTTTTTGGATCAATTGTTGTCGATGTAAAGTTGGCCAAGTCATAAGAAAACTCGACAGAGAAATTTTTAGTTACGAAATAATCGAATCCTCCTGATAGCGATACACCAACCTGATTCACTTTTAATTCACTTTCTTTCTCTTTACCTGTAATAATTGGCACTGCCAATTGTCCAAAGAAATAAAGAGAACCAGCAACATTCCAATACTTTCTCACTAACGGCTGAGCAACAAACAAATCTGTTTTGGCAGTTGTTCCTGCACCAGAATCTGCTTTAATATTAATATATCCAACTCCTGCACCAACAGCAACGGATGGCGTTACAAATGTTCCAACAATTGGCAGTACAGATAAAGTGGTGTTTTTCGCATCAGCCGATTTCGTCTGCTGATAACCAAATTGAGACGTTGCAAACCAAGTACCTTTTAAACCTTGACCTGAATCTTGAGCTTTAGCTGTTAAACTAATTAATACAATACTTACCAGTGTTACAATTTTTTTCATTTTAATTTTGTTTTTGAATTATAAAGCAAACTTAAAAGGAAGCATTTTTTTCGCAGCTGATTAAAATCATAGATTAAAAAAAAACTTTAATTATCTTAGCTCTTCATAAAGTTTTTCATTTTTGTCTTACATTTGCACACATGTTAAAATCAGTCAATATATTAAATAAAAGAGCCCGATTTGATTATGAAATAATCGACACGTATACTGCTGGAATTGTTTTAGCGGGTACCGAAATCAAATCGATACGTTTAGGAAAAGCAAACATTACAGAGAGCTTTTGCGAGTTTAGCGGTATGGAGCTTTTTGCTATCAATACTTACATAGAAGAGTATTCATTTGGAAATCAATTCAATCATAAATCTAGAAGCGAAAGAAAATTGCTTTTAAATAAAAAAGAATTAAAAACACTTCACAAAAGTGTTCAGGCTAAAGGACTTACTATCGTTCCGCTAAAATTATTCACAAATGAAAAAGGTTTAGCAAAACTTCAGATTGGTCTTTGTAAAGGAAAGAAAAACTACGACAAGCGGGAATCGTTAAAAGAACAAGATACTAAACGTGATTTAGACCGTATTAAAAAAGCTTTTAATTAAAAAGCTTTTTTAATTTAGGTAAATTCCTATTTATTAATATTTTATCGTTATTTTTACTTATAACCAATTTAACTGTAAAATATGAAAAAGTATTTATTTTTGTTTTTCACTGTAGTGGTGTTATCAAGTTGCGGCAGTAATACTTCGATCGTAAACAGCTGGAGAGATCCAAAAATTACCGTTTCTCAAGAAAACTTCAAGAAGGTTTTAGTCGTCGCTTTGGTAAAAGATGAAGCTTCACGAAGAGTTACGGAAAACAGAATTGCTGCTGGTAACGAAATTTTCAAAACTTCTTACCAATATTTAAATGAATCTACCAAAGACCTTACTAAAGAACAGAAGTTAAAAATCCTTCAAGATGAAAATTTTGATGGAGTAATAACCATGCGATTAGTTAGTAAAGAAAAGGAAACAACCTATGTTCCTGGAACTTACACTGGAATGTATTATGGAGGTTTTGACGGCATGTATGCAGGAATGTATGGTTATGGTTTTGGGAATTGGTACGGAATGTATTCTCCAAACTTCTATGATCCGGGATATTATCAGGAAACAACATCCTATATGGTAGAGACCAATATTTTTTCATTAAAAGAAAATAAATTAATCTGGACAGGAACTACAGAATCTCAATATGTCACAGATTTAGGACAAACAGTTGATGCTATTATGCAGGCTGTAGTTAAAGAAATGAGAAAAGACGGTTCATTACCTCCAAAATAAAAGATATAAAAAAGCGACTTTAAGGTCGCTTTTTTTACAAACAAAAAATTGACTAAATTTGTCAAGACTAAATTTTTCATAATGAAATCGCTTTTAAAAAACGCAAGAGAACAAAAAGGTTTAAAAACCCGTGAACTGGCACAGCTTGCAGGAATAGATCAGGCATTAATCAGTAAATTTGAGTCGGGAACCCGCAAACCAACCAAAGAACAGATTTCAAAATTAGCGCAGCTTTTAGAAATTGATTATGAAACTTTAATGATTGCCTGGCTTAAAGAAAAAATACTTTATGAAATTGGTGATGAAGAATTTGCTTTGAAGGCTCTACTTTTAGCTGAACAAGAAATTCACAATAATAAAAAGGAAATTAACACTATTATATCATCTTCGATTCGAACAATCTTAGATGAGATCGAAATATTAAAAAATAAAATTCAATCTTTTAATCATTTTGAATTACGCAAAATTTCAAAAACTTTAGAATTAGATTTTATTTTTAAGAGCATTCGTTTAAACGGAAACAGTTTAACATTAGAAGAAACTAAATCTGTTATAAATGATGGAACAACTATTGCTGGAAAAAGTATACAGAATCATCTTGAAGCAATTAATTTTTCAGAAACAACATTGTATATTAAAGATTTAAGTCAAAAGAAAACATCAATAAACGAAAAGGAATTGATCTTTATTCATAATCTAATATTTAAAGGAATTGAAAATGAAAATTCAGGAAAATATAAAAATGATTCGTTGATTTTAAGAGAAATGAATTTATTTTTTAATTGGTATGAATCACATAAAAATAACCTTCATCCAATAATTCTTGCATCTGAAGCACATTTAAAAGTACTTGAAATTAGTCCTTTTGAAAACGGAAATCTCCAAATATCAAATTTGATATTAAATTGGATTTTGCTTCAACATGATTATGTGTATGCTTCAGTTGAAGAGAATCAAAATACTATAGATGAATATCTATCTATTATAGAAGAAAGCAAAATTAAGAACGATAAATCTATCTTTATTAATCATATCTTGAAAATTGAAAAGGAAAATCTACAAAAGGCTATACAATTAGTCGAAAAATAAAAGAAGCCCAGTATAAACTGGGCTTTCTCTTTAATTTTTATCTTCTAATAAAGGAACAAACCTAAATTCTCCAAACTCATGTTTTTCAAATTGCGTTTCGTTCTTTCTAATTAATAAAGTCATAATCTGAACATCTTCTCCAAGCGGAATCACAAGCCTTCCTCCTATTTTAAGCTGAGCCATTAACGGTTTCGGGATAAATGGTGCACCAGCTGTAACTATAATACTGTCAAAGGGAGCATAATTTGGTAACCCTTTGTAGCCATCACCAAAAGATACATGTTTAGGACGAATATTTAGTTTTGGAAACAAAATAGAAGTCTGTTTAAACAATTCTTTTTGTCTTTCTACAGTATAAACTTTTGCTCCAAGATTAAACAAAACAGCAGTTTGGTATCCAGAACCAGTTCCAATTTCTAGAATTTTGTGATCTTTTTTTACTTCTAACAACTGCGATTGAAAAGCAACTGTGTAAGGCTGCGAAATAGTTTGACCCGCTCCAATAGGAAAAGCCTTATCTTGATAAGCATAATCTTCAAAACTTGAATTCAAAAAAAGGTGTCTTGGGATTTTTTTTATCGCCTCTAAAACCGCTCTATCAGTAATTCCCTTTTGCTCTAAAGTGCTTACTAATTGATTACGAAGTCCTTGATGTTTGGCAGTGTCTTTCAAAATGGGTAGGTTTTATTTTCGCAAAAGTAAAGAATCTAAAAAGGAAATCAAATATTGATTTTTAATTATTAAATTAATAATATCGAAAGTCAAAAGCCGAAAATCAAAAGCCCTAGCCGATAATTTACAATTCATAACTCACAACTCACAATTAGTTAAATTCATTTTCACTTTCGACAAATAAATTATATTTTTGTTTAAAATACATTCTCATGTTAAAAGTAGGAGTTTTAGGTGCTGGTCATCTTGGTAAAATACATTTACGCTTATTACAACAATCTGACAAATACGAATTAGTTGGATTTTACGACGAAAATCAAGAAAATGCCGAAAGAATCTCTAAAGAATTTGGCTATAAAAACTTCAGCACAATTGCAAAACTTATTCATGCTGTCGATGTAATCGATATTGTGACTCCAACGCTTTCGCACTATAAATGTGCAAAAGTGGCAATCAAATCAGGAAAACATATTTTTATAGAAAAACCAATTGCCAATACTGTAGCAGAAGCTGAAGAAATCATAGCTTTAGCTAAAGAGTACAATGTAAAAGGTCAAGTTGGTCATGTTGAGCGTTTTAATCCTGCTTTTATCGCAACAAAAAACATGATCGAAAACCCGATGTTTATAGAAACGCATCGTTTGGCAGAATTTAATCCTCGTGGTACAGACGTTCCTGTGGTTTTGGATTTAATGATTCACGATATTGATGCCATTTTGAGTGTGGTAAATTCAAAAGTAAAAGATATTCATGCAAGCGGAGTCTCTGTTATCAGCGATACGCCAGATATTGCCAATGCAAGAATTGAATTTGAAAATGGCTGTGTTGCCAACTTAACAGCCAGCAGAATCTCGATGAAGAATATGCGAAAATCTCGTTTTTTCCAAAAAGATGCATATATCTCTGTTGACTTTTTAGAAAAGAAATGTGAAGTAGTCCGTATGAAAGATGCCCCAGAAGTTCCTGGAGATTTTGATATGATTCTGCAAAATGCAGAAGGTGTAAAAAAACAAATCTATTTCACTAATCCAGATGTTGAACAAAACAACGCTATTCTGGACGAGTTAGAATCTTTTGCACATGCAATTAATACAGATACAACGCCGGTTGTAACACTAGAACAAGCAACAGATGCTTTGCGTGTAGCCTACAAGATTATTGATTGTTTCGATAAATAATAAAAAATATAACTCATTATTTTTAAGGTTTAAAGCTGGCAGAAAAGTCACTTTAAACCTTAACTTTTAAAATTTAAATACCAAAATTAAATGAAAACTATAGCTGTAATTGGTGCAGGAACAATGGGTAACGGAATTGCTCATACATTTGCACAAAGTGGTTTTACCGTAAAACTAATCGACGTTTCAGAAAAATCATTAGATAAAGGAATGGCAACTATTGCGGCCAATTTAGACCGTATGCTTGCAAAAGGTACAATTACACAAGAAGACGTCGCTAAAACTATTACCAATATTATTACCTATACAGATATTAAAGATGGTGTTGTGGGGGTTGATTTAGTAGTTGAAGCTGCAACAGAAAATGTAGAATTAAAACTAAATATTTTCAAGCAATTAAACGAAGCTTGTTCTCATAATACTATTTTAGCAACTAATACTTCCTCTATATCGATTACACAAATTGGTTCTGTTGTAACTCATCCTGAACGTGTTATCGGAATGCATTTTATGAACCCAGTGCCAATTATGAAATTAGTTGAAATCATCCGCGGTTATAACACAAGCGATGAAGTCACAAAGATCATCATGGATTTATCTGAGAAATTAGGAAAAGTTCCTGTTGAAGTAAATGATTATCCTGGTTTCGTAGCCAACAGAATTTTAATGCCTATGCTAAACGAGGCAATTGAAACGTTATACAATAAAGTTGCGGGAGTTTACGAAATTGATACTGTAATGAAATTAGGAATGGGACACCCTATGGGCCCACTTCAATTAGCTGATTTCATTGGTCTTGATGTTTGCCTTGCCATTTTAAATGTAATGTACGAAGGTTTCAAAAACCCTAAATATGCTCCTTGTCCATTATTGGTTAATATGGTAAGAGCAGGAAAACTAGGCGTAAAATCTGGAGAAGGTTTTTATGATTATAGTGAAAGTAAAAAAGCAGAGAAAATCTCTAAGCAGTTTTTGTAAAATCTCGCTTATTCAATGAAAAAAATATTTTTATTAGTCATTTTAATAGTTTTTAGTTTAGTTGCTCTTTATTATTACAAACCAGTGACTATTAATTATTTCTTTGGAATAGCCCGAATTTTAAAACAAGAAAACGGTTATCAATTAGATATCAATAACAAAAAGTATGATAATTGTGTCTTTAAAAGCACCGAAAGTTTTGATAAAAAACGAAAACACAATTTTTTAATTTTATATTTAAGAGATTTAGATATAAAATCAAACTTTGAAATAATAGTTGTAAATCTTGATGAAAAAGTAGTAGGTTATACTTGTGGTTCCTTTGATTGCTATGATAAAGTATTCGGGAGTCTTTTTCAAAGTGATATGGGATCGTTTTATACACCTTTAGAAGATGATGCAAAAGGTCCTGGATTCGATACTCAATTAAAAATGGAAAACAAAAAGATCGATTTTTACATTCCATCGGAAAGAAAGGAAAGATTACATATTCTGCTTTCAAAAAAATAAAATAAAAATGTCAATAGCATCAAACTTAAATACAATCAAAACAAGTTTACCTGAACATGTAACTCTTGTTGCTGTCTCTAAAACAAAACCTGTTTCAGATTTAATGCAAGCTTATGAAGCCGGCCAGCGCATTTTTGGAGAAAATAAAATCCAAGAAATGACAGAAAAATGGGAAGAAATGCCAAAAGATATTCAATGGCACATGATTGGTCATGTGCAAACGAATAAAGTAAAATTTATGGCACCATTTGTGAGTTTAATTCATGGTGTAGATAGTTTGAAATTATTACAAGAAATCAACAAACAAGCTTTAAAAAACAATAGAACAATAGATTGTCTTCTTCAAATGTATATTGCCGAAGAAGAAACTAAATTTGGTCTTGACGAAAACGAATTAAACGAACTTTTAACTTCTTCAGCATTCAAAGAGTTAAAAAATATTCGTATCTTAGGTTTAATGGGAATGGCAACTTTCACAGAAGATCAAAACCAAATTAAAAAAGAATTTACCCATTTAAAATCCATTTTTGACTCATTAAAAAACATTGACGGATATGGTAAAGATGCATTGCAGTGCGTCTCTACAATTTCTATGGGAATGTCTGGAGATTATCAGCTTGCAATAGAATGCGGCAGCACAATGGTTCGCATTGGAAGCAGCATTTTTGGAGTCCGTTGATTATCAAAAACCACATTTCGTAAGGACGGATACGCGCCTATACAAAAACTGAATACTAAAAACTGAGACCGAACACTAAATTTGTACGCAATACTAGACATAGAAACAACTGGAGGGCAGTTTAACGAAGAAGGAATTACTGAAATCGCCATCTATAAATTTGATGGACACGAAGTAATTGACCAATTCATAAGCCTTGTCAATCCTGAAATTCCGATTCAGCCTTTCGTAGTAAAGCTAACCGGAATCAATAATGCTATGCTGCGTTCTGCACCAAAGTTTTATGAAGTCGCCAAACGTATTATCGAAATAACATCCGACTGCGTTATTGTGGCTCACAATGCCTCTTTCGATTACCGAATTTTAAGAACAGAATTCAGACGTTTAGGCTACGATTTTGAAGCCAGAACGCTTTGTACTGTCGAACTAGCCAAAAAACTAATTCCAGAACAACCTTCTTACAGTTTAGGAAAATTGGTTCGTGCACTTGGAATTCCAATGGCAGACAGACATCGTGCCAGCGGAGACGCAATGGCTACGACAAAACTGTTTAAAATGCTCTTAGAAAAAGACGTAGAAAAAACAATCGTAAAAGATTTTATAAAACTCGAAGTCGAAAAAGGAATTGCTCCTAAATTCTTAGATCTTTTAAGTCAAATGCCGGCTAAAACTGGTGTTTATTATATTTATAATGAAAGCGGTACTTTAATTTATATTGGTAAAAGCCATAACATAAAAAAGAGAGTCAATCAGCATTTTACAGGAATTACAACCAAAAGCAAAAGAATCCAGGCTGAAGTTTTTACCATAACTTATGATGAAACCGGAAGTGAATTAATTGCACTTTTAAAAGAAAGTCAGGAAGTTAAAATTAATCGTCCAAGACATAACCGTTCTCAGAAAAAAACAGTATTTCCTTTTGCATTATATGCCGAGAAAGACTCGAATGGTTATCTCAATTTAAAACTTGAAAAAGCTGACGGACGAAAAAAAGACATCACATCGTTTGTTTCTGTACAAGAAGGCAAAAATGCACTTTTTAAATTCACGGCAAAGTACCATTTATGCCAAAAGTTAACAGGGTTGTATCATAGCAAGAAAGAGTGTTTTCAATATTCAATCAAAGAATGTGACGGCGCCTGTATTGGTGAAATAACTCCTGAAGTCTACAATCTAAGAGTACAGCAATTTATTTCCGAAAATAGTTTTGAAAATAAAAGTATGATCCTGATTGACAAAGGCCGTAATGTTAACGAACGAAGCGCCATTTTAATCGAAAATGGAATCTATAAAGGTTATGCTTACTATGATCTTAATTATCAAATTACGAACATTGAAATTCTCAAAAACATCTTGATTCCGATGGAGCACAACCGCGATGTAAAAAACATTCTTCAAAGCTACCTCCGTAAAAGTAAATCTATTAAGATTTTAAATTTTTAACAATATAAAACTTTCATTATCTTAGAGATATGAAAAATAAAAAATCACAATACGAAATCTTTAGAGAAAAAGTCAAGGTAGTTCTATATGGCACCGATACCATTTTAGGGCGTATGTTTGATTTGGTTCTGTTAGGTTTAATTTTATTGAGCGTTCTTTTAATCATGCTGGACACAGTTAGAGGAATAAGTTTAAAATATCATGAACAACTTCTTATTTGCGAATGGGTTATCACAGTGTTTTTTACAATCGAATACATTTTAAGAATCATATCCATTCAAAAACCCGTTAGATATATCTTCAGTTTTTACGGAATTATAGACTTGCTTGCAGTCTTACCCATGTATTTATCTATATTTTTCCCTGGAGCAAGTATTTTGTCAATCGTAAGAGCTTTACGTTTTTTGCGATTATTCAAAATCTTACATATTCCGCAAATTTCACATCAATCCCTGCAATTAAAAGAGGCAATAGAAGCTAGCAAAGAAAAAATCTTGGTTTTTATATATTTTGTACTCATTAGCACTGTAATTATCGGTACGATTATGTATTTAGTCGAAGGTCGAGAATCTGGTTTTACAAGCATCCCAATGGGAATTTACTGGACAATTGTAACTTTAACGACAGTGGGTTATGGTGACATTTCGCCGCAAACTCCTTTAGGACAATTCATTGCCGCATTAGTAATGATTTTAGGTTACGGAATAATTGCGGTTCCAACCGGAATTGTAACGGCGGAATTTGCAAAAAGCAGTCTGCGAAACAGTGCAGTAAGCACCAAAAAAACATGCAAAAACTGCAATTCCCAAGTCCATTTTGACAGCGCAAAATATTGCTACGAATGTGGAACAGAATTGCCAAATAATTAATTTTAGAAGCTAATCCAGCTGTACATTGCAACTCCTCCTTATCTTTGTTGTTTTTTTAAGGCATAAAAGGAGCTTCCGCTGGTCGCTCTTTTACACCAAAAAAAACGAACAAATATAAGTCCGGGGTTTTCATTTCCATCTGGGCTAAAAAATATGAAATACCTAATAACCATTGTCGGACCAACAGCCATAGGCAAAACAGCCTTAAGTATTGCTTTGGCACAACATTTTAAATGCGAGATTGTTTCTTGCGACAGCCGTCAATTTTTTAAAGAAATGACTATTGGTACAGCCGTTCCCAATCAAGAAGAATTGAATTCTGCCAAACATCATTTCATTCAAAATAAATCCATTTTTGAAAATTACACCGTTGGCGATTACGAAAAAGAAGCTTTAGTAAAAATCGAAGAACTTTTTCAAACCAACGATTATGCAATTCTTATTGGCGGATCAGGATTATATGTAGATGCAATTTTAAAAGGTTTTGATGAATTTCCAGAAATCAATCCAGAAGTTCGCTCAGAAGTAAATTTAAATTACGAAAAACTCGGAATTGAATATCTTCAGGAGCAACTAAAAAATCTAGATCCAGATTATTACCAAAAAATAACTATCGAAAATCCTCAAACTCTACAAAATCCGCAGCGAATGATGCGATTTGTAGAAGTTTGCATTGGAACAGGAAAACCGTATTCTTCATTCTTAAATCAAAAGAAAAATAATCGAGGCTTCACTCCTATTCTAATTGGTTTAGATGCCGAAAGAGAAATCATTTACAACCGAATCAACCAGCGTGTTGATATTATGATGAACGAAGGTTTACTTGAAGAAGCCAAAACCTTGTATCCTAATAAAGCGTTAAATGCTCTGCAAACGGTCGGTTATAGAGAATTATTTAGTTATTTTGACGGAGAATTTACATTGCCTTTTGCAATAGAAGAAATTAAGAAAAACACAAGAAGATTCTCCAAAAGACAATTAACGTGGTTCAAAAGAAATGAAACTACAAAATGGTTTGATTACGCGATAGATAGAAAAGAAATTATAAGCTATATAGAAAATCTTCTAAAGTAAAAATCTATTTTCTTTCATCTTTCTTCTATTTTCTAAAATAAAAATCTAAAATTAAAAAATGCCAATATCTCCAAATTTCACATCAGTTTTAAGTAAAGACTGGGAAATCAATTTCACACAATGCACGCCCGCTGGTTATTTAAAGTATACCGATTTGTGTAATATTTTACAATTAACTGCTGCAGCACATTCAGAAGTTGGCGGCATTAGTTTTTATGATATGCAGGAATTTCACCAAGCGTGGGTTTTAAGCCGAATGCGCGTTGAAGTTCATGCTTTACCAAAATGGCAGGATGTTGTAACCGTAAAAACATGGATCAATAGTTTAGAAAATTCACGTTCAGTTCGTGCTCTTGAAATGTATGTAAACGGAAAAAAAATTGTAGGATGTGAAACCTATTGGGCTGTTTTCAATACGCAGGCGCGCCGTCCAGAAGCGTTGGCTTTACCATATGAACACTTTGAATTATTTCCCGAAAATAGAGCTACAGAAGAAGGTTTTTCTAAAATAAACATCAACCACGAAAAAGAAGCTGTTTTTGAAAAAACAGTTTATTTATCAGATCTGGATATTGTAAATCACGTTAATAACGTAAAATATCTGGAATGGTGCATAGATCACGTTGATCCGAAAAGAATTTTAAAACAAGAAGTGAAAAGTTTCGAAATGAACTTCATGAAAGAGCTTTCATTACAAGACAATGTTGTCATTCACGAAAGTGAAGATGACGATCATACAAAAGCAACATTCAGTATTACAAAAGGCGAAAAAACATGTTTTGCTTTGGAATTGCATTGGAAATAAAGGTTTTTTAAATCTGACATTCCTCAATATTGTCATTTCGACGAAGGAGAAATCTTCGCGAGAAGCTCTGCAAAGATTGACTATTTTGATTGTGGAATTACTTACGAAGATTTCTCCTTCGTCGAAATGACAAACTTTGTTTGTAACTTAATTAAACAAAAAACGATGCAAAATTGCATCGTTTTTTGTTTAAAATCATTTCGATTTCTTTTTAGAATCTTTTTTTGTTTTTTTATCTTTCTTCTTTTTCAACAAATCAAGTTTACCTTTAATTCTTTTCTCAACTTCACTAATTCCAGAGTCATAATCATGTTGAATAGAATGTAATTTTGCTTGCTTAATTTCTTTTAAAGCATCTTTAAATTTATGCTGTACTTCTAATAAAATTGCTTTTTTGATATAAATTTCAGACTTGTTTATTCCTTTTACAGTCAAAGCAAAATCAATTAGCTTTTCAGCTTCTTCATAATCTTCATTCACAATCAATGTCTGCAAATAATACGGATATACTTCAAGAGCATGAATATTAATAGCTAACGCTTGCTGAAAATAAGATTTTGCTTCTTCGTAATTCATTAATTGTTCTGCCTGAATTCGTGCGTATAAACACAAAACCATTGTGTTTTTATCATCATAAGAAAAAGCATAATCCAAAGATTCTATTGTTCCTTCAAGCCAAAACGGATAATTATCCAAGGCCTGAAAAAGATATTTATCAGTTGTTTTCATTTCGTAAATCGTTTTTTAATTTCTGACGAGTTCCTTTGTAACTCTTCTCCACTTTATTCTTTTTAAAATCACTTCCGGTAAAAACTCTAATAGGATTTTCACGCTCAACATTGAGTTGATTTTCCCATTGTTTACCAACATGATTTTTAAGCTGAATCAGTTTTTCTTCTTCTAATTTTTTTAATAATCTTTCTGTTGCTAGTTTTTTGTTTTGGTGTTGAGAACGACTGTCCATCGAAACAACTGCAATTCCTGTTGGAATATGTGTTGCCCGAATTGCCGAACTCACTTTATTTACATGCTGACCGCCCGCTCCAGAACTACGCATTGCCTGATATTGAATATCATTTTCTGAAACCGCTGTGTTTTTCTGCGGTTCGATTTCAAAAATTCCAATAAACCAGTTCTTGCGTTTATGCATTTTTCTAAACTGACTCTGCCCAATCCATTGAATCGTTCCAATCCACGATTTTACAAATTTCTCAGCATTTTTTCCTTTTACAGCAATTGAAGCCGTTTCAACCGTTCCATTTTCCTGACCTGCTTCGCGCTGCAGTAAAACGGTTTCTAATTGTTGATCCTGCGCCTCTTCCAAAACTTTTTTAAGCACTTGGGCAACAACCCAAGTGCATTCTGCAGGTCCGCGACCCGCTGTTATCTGAATTATTTTTTCCATTTCCTTAAATCTCTTTTTAACGATCCATTCTAACGATCTTTGGCGTAAAAGTTCCCAAAACTTCTACTAAATTGGTTTGATTCGCCATAACTTTTGTAATGTCTTTGTACGCCATTGGAGCTTCGTCAATATTTCCTCCAATCAAGGTTACATCATTGGCTTTCAAAACCTTTTTGATCTCACTTTGCGTAAAAGTACTTTTACATTTCGCTCTCGAAAACAAACGGCCAGCTCCATGAGAGGCAGAGTTTAAACTTTCTGCATTTCCTTTACCCTTTACAATGTAGCCAGGCGCAGTCATCGAACCCGGAATAATTCCCAATTGACCTTCTGCTGCTGGAGTTGCACCTTTTCGGTGAACAATACATTCTTGACCGTTTACCATTTCTTTCCAAGCAAAATTGTGGTGATTTTCTATCGTTACTACTACTCTTTTTCCAATAGCTTTGGCAATTCTTCTATGAATATCATCATGACAAGCTTTTGCATATTCTCCAGCTAAATTCATTGCAAGCCAATATTCCTGACCATCATGTGTATTCAAATCCAGCCATGCTAAATGCTGCACATTTTTTGGTAACGGACATTGCTTTGTCGCCAAATAAGTATAATGTTTGGCAATGTTTGCGCCCAAACCACGCGAACCACTATGCGAAAGAACAGCGAAATATTCCCCTTTTTCGAGCTTCCATTCGTTTTCTGGGTTATCGATTTTAGCAATTCCAAATTCTACAAAATGATTTCCTCCGCCTGAAGTTCCAAATTGTTTGTAAGCTTTAGGTAAAAGATTCTTCAACAGCGGAATATCTTGAAATTCACTTTTATAAAAAACGTCATGGTCTACTCTTGATGCATGCGTTTCATACATCCCAAACTTGGTATTGTCTTTTAAAATAGCCTCAAGCTGATGCTCTCTCCCTTTAAAATGAGAAGCTGGCAAATCAAAAATTGAAAGACTCATTCTGCATCCGATATCAACCCCAACTCCGTATGGAATCACAGCATTATCGGTTGCTAAAACACCGCCGATTGGTAAACCATATCCAGAATGTGCGTCTGGCATTAAAGCTCCTGCAACCGAGACTGGCAGTTTCAAAGAATCATACAATTGAAATTTTGCCTGCTGATCGATTTCATTTTCACCAAAAATTGTAAAAGGAGCTCTGGTTGTTTTCAACTGATGCATCCTTACTTGAACTGGTTTTATTAAGCCTTCGGCTACTTTCCCCCAAGTTCCGTTTCCTTCGTACTTTTCAGGATTTAGCAAGACGTCTTTTGCTTCTGTTAGAATAGATTCCTTTTTTTCTCTTTTTCTATATCTGTTTATCTGCCCTAAGGCGATATTTATTGAATTGTTTTTTGGAAAGCCTAATTTGATCAGGTCTTTTCCAGATAATTTATTTCCCATAAATTTTTTATACTACTATTTACAGCATGCCCAAGTCCACTTAATACAAAAAGGATTAAATAAAATTTAAGCATACAAACTTTTTATCCTTCCAGATAATTATTTTGAATCTTTTTTCGGGAAAATTTGAAGTGTCTAGAATAAAAAAAGCCCGAAACTAAATGTCTTCGGGCTTTTTTATATATCTAAAAATGTATTTCTAAGATTGAAATAAGCCACGAAGAAGTGCTGCACCAAATTTGTTTGGTGTGAAGCTTTGTGATGTCGATGTAAGTACAAACATTTTTTCTTCGTTTTAAAGGGTTATTATTTTTTTCGTCTGCAAATATTCAGAATTGTTTTTTGATTTTCCAAATTTATTTAAAGAAAATACATCTAAAAAAATAATTGATGAATTCTTAAATACACAAAAAACAGATTATCTATCTAAAAATCAAAACTCTAACTCCAGCAATAGTTCAATCCGTTTTTCATGCTTTTTCGCAAGAAAAAAACAAGTGAATCCGATATTGAGAATTAGAGCAATTAAAAATTGGGCATAAAAAAAGCCCTGATTTCCCAGAGCTTATGTTTTTTTAGTGTGAATTTGTTATTCAGTAACTTTGCTTTTTACTACTAATCTAAAACCTTCACCGTGAATGTTTAAGATTTCAACATCTTCATCTGCTTTTAGGTATTTTCTAAGTTTAGCGATGTAAACGTCCATACTTCTTGAAGTAAAGTAGTTGTCATCTCTCCAGATTTTTGTTAAAGCTAATTCTCTTGGCATTAAGTCATTTTCATGAAGAATAAGCATTTTAAGCAATTCATTCTCTTTTGGAGATAATTTGATTGGCTCTTCATCTTGGAAAGTCAAGAATCTCAATTTTGAATTTAAATGAAACTTACCAATGTTAAATTCAAATTGTACTTGTTCTGCTTTTGTATCTGCTGATTTTCTTTGAATGATTGCTTTAATTTTCATTAAAAGAACTTCAGAATCAAAAGGTTTATTTAAATAATCATCTGCACCAGCTTTATATCCTTTTAAAACATCTTCTTTCATAGACTTGGCTGTCAAAAAGATAATTGGCACTTCACTGTTCTTCTCTCTAATTTCTTTGGCCAAAGTGTAACCATCTTTATAAGGCATCATTACGTCAAGAATACATAGATCGTATACGTCTTTCTTGAATTTTTCGAAACCTTCCATACCGTTTTTAGCTAAAGTAACTTCAAAGTCATTTAACATTAGATAATCTTTAAGAACTGCCCCAAAATTTAGGTCATCTTCTACTAAAAGTATTCTTTTGTTAGTATTTTCCATATTTTAATTTATTAATGGTATTTTTATTATAAAGGTGCTACCTTTTCCTTTTTCGCTTTCTACATATACTTGACCGTTGTGGTCTTCAACAATTCTCTTAACATAGGCCAAACCTAAACCGTGGCCTTTTACATTGTGCAAATCTCCTGTATGCTCTCTGTAAAACTTCTCAAAAACTCGTTTTTGAGCTATCTTACTCATTCCCAAACCATGATCTCTTACTTTTATCAAAATCATATCTTTTACATTTTCTGTAAAGATTTCAATCTCTGGTGTACCTGGTGAGTATTTGATGGCATTTTCCAAAATATTAACCAATACATTTGTAAAATGAACTTCATTTATCAAACATGTTGTTCTCGCTGCATTATAATGCCTCACTACAGTACCCTTTCTATCCTCTAGAATTAGATTCACGTGTTCAATTGCATCATCAATAATATCATGAACTACAGTTGGCTCTTTGGTTATGTCAAGTTCTCTTTTTTCTAATTTAGAAATACGAAGAACATTTTCCACCTGTGCATGCATTCTTTTATTTTCATCTCGAATCATTTGAAGATAGCGATAAACTTTTTCTTTATCTTCTATAATTCTTGGATTTTTAATAGCATCTAATGCTAAATTTATAGTTGCAATTGGAGTTTTAAACTCATGTGTCATATTGTTTATAAAATCTGTTTTGATTTCAGAAATATGTTTTTGACGCAATAATTGATTTAATGCACTCGTGTAAGCAACAATTATAATTAAGGTAAAAACTATCGATAAAATAGTGATACTTAATAATTCAGATAATAAAAATTTCTTTTTATGTGGAAAAGTAACTGACAATTCGTATTTGCTATTTCCCTCATTATCTGTATAAACTGGAATATTGTAAGTAGCATCCTTGTCATAATGAAATCCGTCAGATTTTATTTTTGTTGGAACGCCGCTGCTATAAATTCCGAATTCAAATTTGGTTTTAACACCATATTCTTCCAGCTCTTTCTTTAATAACTTAGAAAGCTTGTCTTTTGTAATTCTTCCTTCAATTGGAGTCAAAGAGGCAATGTCTTTATATTGAATCTGCTGTTGAACTTTATTTAAAATATCCAAACTTCCAGATTTTTCATCCCTTATATCTGGAATAATACTTTGTCCTAAACTATTATTATCAATTCCATTGTTATTATAAACTTCAGTTACTCTTTTTGAACTAAAATTTTTAAAACGTTCACTGCTGAACTTTTTGTTAAAAATAGAACCATTAATATCGTAATCTTCAGATGTCAAGGTATTCGAATAAACAATTGTTTTATTCGTTTTAGTGTTTCTCTGTACATATAGTACTTCAAGTAAATCTTCTTTTTTTGGAATTTTACCCGTACTATCTTTTATACGGTTGTATTTGTCGTAGAAACTATACTCTTCTTGTTGTTCCAGTTTGTCTGCAACATTTCCAATTACTTGAGTAACGTGGTATTTAAATTGTTCTTCATTATTCTTGAACGAAGAATTAAACCAAAATACCTGTACCAGAATTATCCCGATTAAGGACAAACTCATCAATAAAACAAGTATTCTAAAAAATAATTTATTCATCGAAACAAAATTAATATTTTAACAATATACTAAATAATACATTAACCAAATATTAACATTTAAGACTGATTTTGTTTTATATTCAAAATTTTAAGAATTTTAACAACTTCTTCTTTAGCAATTTTAAGATTATCGTTATTAATCACGAAATTGCTCATAGAAATTCGTTTTTCGTCATTCCATTGCATTTTCATCCTGCTTAAAACTTGTTCCCTTGTAGTTTTATCTCGTTCAATAACACGCTCAATCCTTACTTCTTCTGGAGCTGTAACCGTTATGATTACATCGCATTCTTTATAACGTCCGCTTTCAAATAAAATGGCAGCTTCGTAAATTACATAATCAAAATTTTTATACTCCTTCATCCATAATTCAAAATCTTGTTTTACTGCTGGATGCACAATTGCATTTAATTTTGCTAATTGTTCTTTATCATTAAAAACTATCTGAGCTAACTTTGCTCTATTTAAAACTTGTCCGTCAAAAATATCTTGGCCAAATACAGCTTTAACTTCTTTAAGAATAACATCTGACTGCATTACTCTTTTGGCTCCATCATCTGCGATATAAACTGGAATTCCCATTGCTGCAAAATAGTTTGCAATAGTTGTTTTACCGCTTCCAATCCCTCCTGTAAGACCAATAACTTTTGTCATTATTATACTTTAAAAAACATACGTGGAAAAGCTTCCTGAGGTTTCTTTTTTAATAAAATTACTTTTATAAAAGATTCCAAAAATCCTGTTCCGTAGCCATAGAACTGTTTCCACACTGCTATTACAGAAAGATATCCAATTTTAATACTTTTATTTTGGACACTTGATGTAAGAAAAATTATAACGAAATATACGAAATATAATTGTAATAAAATATCAATATTGAAAATTAACAATAAAAAAGCTAATAATAATCCTAATATAAATACTGTTGGAAAGAAGAAAGTCAGCTTATTATGTTCTGGATACCAGCTGTTTAAAATCGGTCTTGCGATACCAAATTTTTTTACTTGAAGAGAGAATTTTTCCCAATCAATTCGACGTTTATGGTACACATAAGCCTCAGAAAACAGTCTTGTTTCGAATCCTAAATTCCATAAACGGATAGATAAATCAGGATCTTCACCTGGATGAATGTTTCCAAAACCTTTTGAAGCTTCAAAAGCTTTCTTAGAAATTCCCATATTAAAGCTTCGCGGCTGAAATTTATTGATCTTTTCAGAACCACCTCTAATTCCTCCTGTAGTCAAAAAAGAAGTCATTGCAAAATTGATTGCTTTCTGGATATCTGAAAAACTATCGAGCGCTTTATCTGGGCCTCCAAAGCAATCAACATATTTTTCATTTAATGCTTTACGGACTTCCGTCAAATAGTTGGAAGGAATAATACAATCTGAATCAAAAATGATAAAATAATCTCCTCTCGCCTTTTGCATTCCAAAATTACGAGAATCTCCAGGTCCTGAATTTTGTTTAAAATAGTAGGATATATTTAATTTTCCCTGATAATTCATTACCACATCTCTGCATGGTATTGAAGATCCATCTTCGACAAGAACAATTTCAAAAGCTTCATTATAATCAGATTTTGAGAGACTTTCTAAAAGTTCATCAACTTCATCTGGACGATTATACACGGGTATAATTAAGGAAAAAATCATAGCAGAATGCGCGTTATTAAAGGGTATATTTTTTAGGTTTCAAAATTTTAACAAAGATATGGTATATTCACAAAAAAACCATCAACTTTTGGTTGATGGTTTTTGCTTACTAGTAAGTAAATATTGTTATTTGATACTTTCAATTTGAACAACTTCATTTGCTTCTGCATTATAATCAACACCAGCAAATTCAAATCCGAATAAATTTAAGAAATCATTTCTATAACCTGCAAGATCACCAATTTCTGGCAATGTTTCTGTGGTTGCTTCTAACCAAAGTTTAGCCACTTTAGCCTGAACATCTTCACGCATTTCCCAGTCATCAATTCTAATTCTTCCTTTTTCATCTACAGGAACATCAGAACCATTGTATAATCTGTCTTGGAACAAACGTTGAATTTGCTCGATACAACCTTCGTGAATTCCTTCTTCTTTCATTATTTTATATAAAAGAGAAATGTATAACGGAATTACAGGAATTGCAGAACTTGCTTGAGTTACTAAAGCTTTGTTTACAGAAACATAAGCTTTTCCTCCAATAGATTTTAAAGAATCTCCAATTGTAAATGCTGTAGCTTCTAAATGATCTTTTGCACGTCCTATCGTTCCTTTACGGTAAACCGCTTCTGTTAAAGATGGCCCGATGTAAGAATAAGCAACAGTTGTAGCTCCTTCTGCTAATAAATTTTCATTTTTTAACGCATCGATCCACATTGCCCAGTCTTCACCACCCATTACAGCAACTGTATTCTCAATATCTTCTTCATTTGCTGGAGCGATAGAAACTTCAGAAACTTTTCCTGTATGAAAATCAACAGTTTTGTTTGTAAAAGTTTGTCCAATTGGTTTTAAAACTGAACGATGTGTAACTCCGGTAATAGGATTTGTACGTACTGGCGAAGCTAAACTATAAATAATAAGATCTACTTGTCCTAAATCAGCTTTGATTAAATCTAGAGTTTCTTTTTTAATTTCATTTGAAAACGCATCTCCGTTGATGCTTTTTGCATATAAACCTGCTTTATGAGCTTCTTTTTCAAATGCTGCAGAATTATACCATCCTGGAGAAGCAGTTTTTCCTTCAACCGGCGGTTTTTCAAAAAACACTCCAATTGTTGCAGCACCAGAACCAAAAGCACTAGTAATTCTTGAGGCCAATCCGAAACCTGTTGAAGCACCAATCACTAAAACTTTTTTAGGACCAGCAATTTCTCCTTTAGATTTTACATATTCAATTTGATTTTTAACATTTTGCTCAGCTCCCGTTGGGTGGGCAGTCAAACAAATAAATCCTCTCATTCTAGGTTCTATAATCATCTTGCAATTATTTTTTTTTGTATTATTTCAATTTCAGTTTTAATTTTTCAAAAATAGACATTTTATCCTTAACCCTTTTCATATTAGCATTCATATTGTCAATAAAATTTGGGTTTAATGCATTTTTGGTTGCTGCTTTATAATAATTATAAGCCATAATATATTGACTTTCATACTCTGCCATTCTACCTAATTCACTATTATAAGTAGAATTATCTGCATTTTCTAAATTAGCCAAAGTAAAATTAATATGCTCTTTTGCTTCGGCATATCTGCCAATATCAATTAATAAATAAGTATAATTTAAATAAGGTGCAGGATATTTAGTATCGAACTTCATCGCAAGTTTGTAATGATAAATTCCTTTCTCATAATCACTTAATTTATTGTAATAAATCCATCCTAAATGATTGTGAGCTTTTCCAAAATCAGGATACTGCGCTAAAATTTCTTCAAGTAATTCTTTTGCGTCTGCCGAATTTCCCTCAGAAATTAACGCATCTGCTTTTATAAATTGATTTTCGTAAAAACTCAAACTTTCCATTCCTATGTTTTTAATTCAATAATTGTTTTGCATGGTTTAAAGCCGAATCAGAAATATTTGCTCCAGATAACATCTGCGCAATTTCTAAAATTCGTTCTTCCTGCGATAAAAGTTTTAATTCAGACTGCGTATCATCTCCAACTGTTGATTTTGAAACTTTAAAATGAGAATCTCCTTTTGCTGCAATCTGCGGCAAATGCGTAATGGCAAATATCTGCATGGTTGCACTCATTTCTTTCATAATTTCACCCATTCTAATCGCAATTTCTCCAGAAACTCCTGTATCAATTTCGTCAAATATAAGGGTTGGCAATTTCGAATATTTTGCTAAAATAGCTTTTACAGCCAGCATAATACGAGACATCTCTCCTCCAGATGCTACTTTTTTCAACAAACCAAAATCCGTTCCTTTGTTGGCAGAAAATAAAAATTGTAATTCATCTTTTCCGTTTTGAAAGTAGACTTCAGAAGGTAGTAATTCCATTTTAAAACGAACATTTGGCATTCCCAAAGTTTCTAAAATAGAAATTAATTGTTCTGAAAGCTTCGGAATTGCATTTACTCTGTTTTGGTGAATTTGAACTGCATAATTATCTAGTTCTATAGTTTTCTCCTCAATAATTTTAGATAAAGCTGCTATTTCTTCATCCATATTATCGAGTTCCAATAAACTGTTACCTAATTCAGCTTGAATTTGAAGCAGATCATCAACAGAATTTACTTGATGTTTTTTCTGCAAATTATAAATCAATTGCAATTTCTGATTTACTAATTCTAATTGCACCGGATCATTCAGCAATTTTTCCGAACAATTTTCAAGTTCTTTAGAAACATCATCAAATTCAATAGCTAAGCTAGTTACTCTTTCAAATAAATTTTGATATTCTGGTGAAAATGAAGCCACTTTCTGCAAAGCTGCTTTAATTTCATTTAAATTATGAAAAACACCAAACTGTTCTTCGTTTGCTATTGTAAGCGATTTATCAAGAGATTCTTTGATTATTTCAACATTATTTAGCTTTTCATAATCAGCCTCTAACTCTTCTTGTTCGCCAGATTTCAATTGTGCAGACACTAATTCATTTAACAAAAATGTATTGTATTCCTGTTCCTTTCCTGAGTCACTCTGCTTTTTAATCAAAGCATTCCATTTTGATTTATCCGCTTTATAAGATTTAAGCAATTTTTGATATTCTGCAATAACTCCTCCATTATTGGCAATAGCATCTATAATCTTGAATTGCACATTTTCATCTGACAATTCCTGAGTTTGCTGCTGCGAATGAATATCTATTAAATACAAACTTAAATCTTGAAGTTCCTGCAGATTAACAGGACTGTCATTTATAAAGGCACGCGATTTTCCAGAAGGCAAAATTTCACGTCTAATGATCGTTTCATCTTCATAATCCAGATCATTAGCTTCAAAAAAGTCTTTTAAATTGTATTTCGAAATTTCAAAATGCGCTTCAATAACACATTTTTCTTCTTTATTTTTTAAAGAAGTAAGATCTGCTCTTTTACCTAAAACGAGACCAATAGCACCTAAAATAATTGATTTTCCTGCTCCTGTCTCACCTGTAATTATAGAAAAACCTTTAGAAAAATCTATCGCTAGTTTTTCAATAAGAGCATAATTTTTAATTGACAGTGACGTGATCATAGAGCAATTTTGTAAAAATAAAGGTTAAAGTAGGTTTTAAAAATGAAACAGATTTAATATTTAATCTGTGACCATTTAGTAGAATTTAATGGCGAAACTTTGTTTAAAACATCTGTTAAATCGGTAACAGAAATATTTGGTCCGCCAGAAAAAATAGAAACAATTTCATCTGATTTTGCATCAAAGAAAACTCGGGTTATAAACGCATTTGGTTTAACTGAATTTAATTTACCAATAAGCATTAATGCAGATTTTATTTTTTCTTTTGAGGCTTTTAAATCTAAACTCATACCGTCTAAACCAGTATGGTAAGCGTACATCGTTTGACGTAAATCACTGTAAGTTGGCGCAATCATATCATTAATCAAATAATAACGATTTTGAAGCCCATCTGATTGATTCCAGCCTTTAAATCCGCCTTGTTGCGCAACGTTAGCAATGTTTTGAGCAGTTTGAAGATATTGATTTCCTGCACCCATTTGAAAAGTATCAGCATCCATACCTAAAATCATATAACAATAAAAAGATATAACAGAAACTAAATTTGAGTCATAAGTATTTGGATTAAATAGCAATGGTTCGTATTCTGTATATCTAAAATTAAAATCTTTGTCGTTGTAATTTAAAACAGGTGAAGAATACGTAGAATTAAAAATCAATCTTGAAGATTGAACCTGAATAGTCCCTGTAAATTGATCTGAACTGTTAGATGATAAAGTGATATACATCGAACAGTTAATTCTTTCGTTTTGTTTTAAAATTGAACCTGTCCAGTCTGTTTTGTTTACAAATTCAGACAATGAGGTTTGAAGCGTTTTAAAAACCTGATTATTCGGGTTCGTAAGTCGCTCTGTATTAATAGTTACTGTACAATTTAGCTGCTGCCCTTGCACAAAACCAAAGCTTAGAAATACTAACAGCGTAACTATCTTATTCATAATTGTATAAATATTAAATTTAAACATAAATTGTTCGGATTTATGTTCTCGGCGTATATTTTAAATCTAAGATTTTGAAAAATGCAGAATAACTTTATTCAAAATATCAGCCGCTACAGATTCTTTTGATTTTAATTCCATTGGTTCGATTTCAAAATTTTTATCAATAAAGGTTACTTTATTGGTCTCTTTTTTAAAACCTGCTCCTTTATCTTGTAAGGAATTTAAAACAATCAAATCTAAGTTTTTTTTCTGAATTTTCAACTTAGCATTTTCAATTTCATTTTCAGTTTCTAATGCAAATCCAATTAAAAACTGATTTTTTTTAATAGCTCCTAAAGAAGACAAGATATCTTTTGTCTTTTCAAGTTCTATCGAAAACTCAGCTGCAGTTTTCTTAATCTTTTGGTCTGCAACAAATTTCGGTCTATAATCTGCAACAGCTGCCGCCGCGATTGCTGCATCAACGTCATTAAAATACAAATGACAAGCATCGTACATTTCTTGAGCAGATACAACATCCACAACTTTTACTAAAGCATTCTTAGCCTTATAATGCGTTGGACCAGCAATTAAAAACACCTCTGCTCCTAGACTTGCAGCTTCATTGGCAATATCAAACCCCATTTTCCCAGAAGAATGATTTCCTATAAAACGTACGGGATCTATCGCTTCGTATGTTGGTCCTGCAGTAACTAGTATTTTTTTTCCTTTTAACGGCAGTTTACTCTCTAAATCAGCTTCTAAGAAAGCAATTATATTTTCAGGTTCAGCCATTCGTCCTTCACCAGATAAGCCACTAGCCAATTCGCCATTTTCAGCTGGAATCATTACATTTCCAAACTGTTTTAATGCCGCAAAGCTCGATAAAGTTGAAGGATGCTTATACATATCCAAGTCCATTGCAGGTGCAAAATAAACTGGACATTTGGCCGATAAATAGGTTGCAATTAAAAGATTATCACAGTTTCCTGTAGCCATTTTCGATAATGTATTGGCTGTAGCGGGAGCAATCAACATAAGATCAGCCCAAAGTGCTAATTCAACATGATTGTTCCAAACTGCATCTTCATCATCTTGATTAAAGAAACTTGAATGTACTGGATTTTTAGATAACGTAGATAACGTTAATGGAGTTACAAAATCCTTAGAAGCAGGTGTCATTATCACTTGGACATGTGCACCTGCTTTTATAAAAAGTCGTACTAATGAGGCTGTTTTATAGGCTGCAATTCCACCAGAAACTCCCAGTAAAATTTTTTTCCCGTTTAAAACTGACATTTATACTGTTATTTGTTTGAACTTCTGTGGTAAGTTTTACCGTCTAACCATTCTTGAACAGCTAAAGCGTGTGGTTTAGGTAATTTTTCGTAAAATTTAGAAACTTCGATTTGTTCTTTATTTTCAAAAACTTCTTCTAGACTATCATTATAAGTAGCAAACTCTTCTAATTTTTCAGTCAATTCTTTTTTAATCTCAGAATTAATTTGATTTGCTCTTTTAGCCATAATGGTAATTGCCTCATACACATTTCCTGTTGGCTCTTCAATAACTGTTTTGTTGTAAGTTATTGTGTTAACAGGAGCATTCGTCTTTTTTAAATCCATGACTTTATTTATTTAGTAAATTTTTGTAAATCTGTTTCAACTCTAGCATTCATTTCGTCTGCTTTAACTTTGTATTTTGTGTCGCTTTTAAACTTAACTAAGTTATTGTAAGCTACTTTGGCAACATTTAAGCGTTCCTCCATTTTTGAAGGCACACTATTGATTGCCAATTGATATGCTGAATCATATTTATAAAACAGCGCATCTTCTTTAAAAGGTGTTCCAGGATAATCAGCGATAAAATTATCAAAAGCAACTAAAGCTGATTTGTAATCTGAAATTGTATTATAACCTTTAGCATTTTCGTATGCTTTTTTCTCTAATTTACCATTTAACAGCTGCACAGTTTCATTTGCCTGAGCTACATATTCTGAATTTGGATAATTATCAATAAAAGCTTGTAATTTTTCTAATGCTTTTACGGTATCTGTTTGGTCTAAACTGTAAACTGGTGCAAGTTTTGAATAGCTATATGCACCTAAAAAAGCAGCTTCCTGCACTTTTTCGCTTCGTGGATAACCTGAAACAAAACTTTCGAACTGGTAACCAGCTAAATAATATTGTTTTGTTTTATAATAAGATTGCGAAAACATGTAAAATAGCTTTTCTGCCTGAGGTTTTCCTCTATAAGATGTAGCCAATTGTTCGAAAAGACGAATCGCTTTTGAATATTTACCAGCATCATACATTTTGGTTGCCATCTCAAATTTAGCCGCAACATCTTCATTTTTTAATGCTTTTTGATACTCACTACAAGAACAAAAAAGGGCCACAACAATTAACAGCGATACTATTCTTTTCATTTTCTTACTTTTATTATGATCTCTCAGACAATTTGCCAATGCAAAATCACACCGAAGTTTCGGTGGCAAATTTAGTTATTAATTTAGCTACTACAAAATATTTTTTAGTATAATAAAATACCGTAAAACTTACGTTTATTTAATACTGTTTTTTACAAATTCATTTAATCTTTCTGCCAATGAATCATCTACGCTTACTAAAGGAAGACGAACGGTATTATCAGCAATTCCAAGGGCTTGGAAGATTTGTTTAATTCCAGCTGGATTTCCCTGCTCAAAAATCATATCAATACTGTCTGACAAGAAATAATGGGTTTTGAACGCATCTGCCACTTTTTTATTCAATCCTAAACGAATCATTTCTGAAAATTCTTTCGGAAAACCTTGTCCAATTACAGAAATAACACCAGCGCCGCCCGCCAAAACAATTGGTAGTGCCAGCATATCATCTCCAGAAATAACTAGAAAATCTTTTGGTGCATTTTTAATAATTTGCATTGCCTGCGCCATGTCTCCTGCAGCTTCTTTAATTGCTACAACATTTTCAAAATCATTAGCAAGACGTATAACGGTTGAAGGAAGCATATTACTTGATGTTCTTCCTGGAACATTATATAGAATTACAGGAATTGGAGAAGCCTCTGCAATTGCTTTAAAATGCTGGTAAATTCCTTCCTGTGTTGGTTTATTATAATATGGTGAAACAGATAATATTGCTTCAAAAGCAGAAAAATCTCTTGTTTTTAATTCTTCAACAATCTGCATAGTATTATTCCCGCCAACTCCCAAAACTAGAGGCAGTCTTCCTTTATTAACATCGATTACAGTCTTTATAACCAATTCTTTCTCTTCTGCTGTAAGGGTAGCGTTTTCTGCTGTAGTCCCCATAACAACAAGATACTCCACTCCGCCATCTATAGAGAAGTTTACAATTCGCTGTAAAGCTTCGATGTCAACTGAAAAATCTTTTTTAAATGGAGTCACAAGAGCAACACCAGTTCCTATTAATGATTGCATATTTTAATTGTAATTTATTTTATATTTTTTAAATACCTAAACAATTCTGAAACGAATAGTTTGTAATTTTCTAATTCTGTACTAATCATCCAGCGGTTTAAATTTTGATCTACAGCAGAAAATCCGACTTTAAATTTAGCTTTTGATTTATTGGTGATCATCATTAAAATGACATTTTCGACATTATAATAACTCAACAAAAGATCAAATTCTGAATTCACAAATTTGTTCAAAAAATCTTCGGTAATTTCTCCTTTCCAATTGATATGTTTTTTACCAAAAGTAGGTCTTAAATACGTTTCTTTCTCGTTAATTTTTCCTCTGTATGCAACAACTTTTATGTTTTCTGAAGCAATTCCATGAAGCTTTAATTCGTTAATCAGCGCTTCAGAATGGTCAAAATTACTTTCATCTATCAATAAACCAATTGTTTGAACGTTCTTAGAAAAGACCTCGTTTTTATTGTTACTTAAGTTATTTTTTAATGATTTTTTTACAAAAAATTCCTTTATATAATTTAAAAACATAGTACTTTTACTAGATTACAAAATTAATTATTTAAGTTGCATTTAAAATGGTAAAACTAAAAAAGTATAACGGATTTTTGAAACTTTTTGTTATATTCTTAACACTTTTTTTTACAGTTTCCTGTAGTCAAAAAAATTATAATCTAAACAAAATTGAAGGGAAACAACTTCCTGTTACTGAAAAAACTGCTGAAACTCCAGCAATTGAAAACTTTATTAAACCTTATCGTGATCACATTAACCAAGATTTGGATAATGTTTTGGCTTATGCTCCTGAAACTTTAGACAAGAGTACAGGAAAATGGCAGACCAGCATTGGAAGTCTATTGGCTGATGTTTGCCTTCAAAGAGGAAATACCGTTTTTAAAGCCCGTGAAAATAAAGATATCGATTTGTGTCTTTTAAATCATGGGGGCATCCGCGCAATTCTTCCTAAAGGAAATGTAACTACGAGAACCGCTTTTGAAATTATGCCTTTCGAAAACAATCTGGTTGTTATAGCTTTAAAAGGGGAACAAATTTTAGAAATTGCAGCCTATATTATTAAGGAGAAAAAACCGCAGCCTCTGTCTGGAATGACTTTTACAATTGCAAAAGACAATACTGCAAAAAACATCCTAGTTCAAGGAAAACCGCTAGATCTGAACAAGACTTATTATGTAGCTACAAATGATTATTTGGCAAATGGCGGTGACAGTATGACTTTCTTTGCTAAAGGCACCCAAAAGTTTGACTTAAACTATAAACTTAGAAATGTATTG
Organism: Flavobacterium sp. SORGH_AS_0622; assembly: GCF_030818825.1. Classification (NCBI taxonomy): domain Bacteria; kingdom Pseudomonadati; phylum Bacteroidota; class Flavobacteriia; order Flavobacteriales; family Flavobacteriaceae; genus Flavobacterium; species Flavobacterium sp. SORGH_AS_0622. The sequence continues at coordinate 1,807,122 of NZ_JAUTAX010000001.1, read as the reverse complement.
ATTGATTATTTTAAAGATGTAGACACAGTTGTGGCTCCGAAAAATATCAGAATTACAGAAGAATAAAAATCAAAGAAACAAGTAAGCATTCCTGCAAAAAAAATATAAAATGAAAAGAAGAGAGTTTATCGAAAAAACAGCAGCAAGTACTGCCCTATTAAGTTTAGGATTGTCTTTAAGCAGTTTTGAAACTAACGATATTAAGCATTTGACAATTCTACATACTAATGATGTGCACAGCCACATTGATCCTTTTCCTGCTGATGATCCGCGTAATCCTAATATGGGCGGTGTATCTCGTCGTGCGGCATTAATTGAGTCTATTCGTAAAGAAAATTCGAATGTGCTTCTTTTAGATGCAGGAGATATTTTCCAGGGAACTCCTTATTTTAATTATTATGGCGGTGAATTGGAGTTTAAATTGATGAGTATGATGAAGTATGATGCTTCGACTATTGGAAACCATGATTTTGATAATGGCCTTGATGGCTTATACGCTCAGCTTCCTCACGCCACTTTTGATTTTATCTGTTCTAACTATGATTTTAAAAATACGGTTATGGACGGACATGTAAAACCGTACAAAATCTTCAATAAAAACGGAATTAAGGTTGGTGTTTTTGGAGTTGGAATTGAATTACAAGGTTTGGTAGACAAGCAATTATACAAGGAAACTGTTTATAATAATCCTGTAGAAATTGCGCAGGACATGACACAGCTTTTGAAAAAGGAACAAAAATGTGATTTAGTAATTTGTCTTTCGCATTTGGGATATAAATATAAAGATGATCCAACTAAAATAAGCGATTTGAAATTTGCTGAACAAACTCAAGATATTGACTTAATTATTGGCGGTCATACTCATACTTTTTTAGACAAACCAACTATTGTAAAAAATAAAGCTGGTAAAGAGGTATTGGTAAATCAGGTAGGCTGTTACGGAATCAATTTAGGTCGAATAGATTTTTATTTTGATAAAGACAAAGCACATACAAATCAAGGTACAACTATTGTGGTGTAGCTTTATTTTGAATTCTAGCTTTTTCTAAAAAGTATTCTACCATAAAGAAATAAGCTAGAATTTGAGTTATGTCTCGTATTAAAACCAAAACGATTGAGTACGAGAAGTATTCATTGAAAATATAGAAAATATCTGAGAAGATATAGCTTACTGCCATTAATGACATCAGTAAAGTAATATGCGTTCCTTTGGTGATGTAACTTACAAAACAGTAATAACTTAAGACGCTTAAAACGATTCCGTAGAAAGTGTAAATTATGTGAAACCGTTTCATACTGTCTAATTGTAAACTCAAGACAGAAACTAATAAGTAGACAATAAAAACCACCACAATAGAAATAGGCAGAATATCGCGTTTTGTTAATTTTATTCTTTCGTGCTCTCGAATGAAGATTCTAATAATTAAAAGGTAAACGATTAAAAAACATAATACTCCTCCTATTTCAGAACTTTCAATATCCATTAAGTCATATACCTGCCCTACAAAACAAAAAAAGAAAATCACACCTTCTGATTTTCCAATTTTGAATTCATTGCTAATTAAAAAATAAATAAAAATAGACGGGAGAACTATTGCTTTGGCATACGTCGCAAAAAAGTCTTGTTCTGTATAATCAAAAATGATTGTACATAACAATGCCAGAAAAAACAAAATTAACGACGGTTTATTCGGTTTCATTTAATTTGTTTATAAAATCTTCTTCTGATAATATAGGTATATTTAATTTAGTGGCTTTTTCTAATTTCGCTGGTCCCATATTATCTCCTGCTACAACAAAATCTGTTTTTGCAGAAATAGAGCTTCCAACTTTTCCTCCGTTATCTTCTATTGCTTTCTTCAATTCATCTCTTGAAAATTGACTAAATACTCCAGAAACCACAAATGTTTTTCCAATAAATTTCTCGGTCGCATTTGGATTTACTCTTTCTTCAATTTGAAACTGAACTCCATAATTTTTTAAGCGCTCAATGATTTTTTGATTTTCTTCATTTTCAAAAAATTCAACAACGCTTCTTGCAATTCTTTCTCCAATTTCATCAACCAAAATTAAATCCATTAATGAAGCTTTGCTTAAAGCATCGATATTTTTATAATGTTTGGCTAATTTTTTGGCTACAGTTTCTCCGACAAAACGAATTCCAAGTGCAAACAATACACTTTCGAACGGAATTTCTTTTGATTTCTGAACTCCATTTACCAAGTTTTCGGCAGATTTTTGAGCCATTCTTTCTAAATGCAGAATATCTTCTACTCTCAATTCATACAAATCTGCATAATTGTGTACTAAGCCATTTTTGAAAAGTAACGCCACAGTTTCTCCGCCTAGACCTTCGATATCCATAGCTTTTCTAGAAATGTAATGTTGAATTCTACCTATAATCTGCGGTGGACAACCGTAGAAATTAGGACAGTAATGATTGGCTTCACCCACATTTCTAACTAATTCAGTCTGGCATTCCGGGCAATAGGAAATATAATGTGTTACTTCTGAATTTTCTGGGCGTTTGGCTAAATCTACTGCAATGATTTTTGGAATAATTTCACCGCCCTTTTCTACAAAAACAGTATCATTTACCCTAATATCTAATTTTTCGATTTGATCGGCATTGTGAAGAGAAGCTCTTTTTACAATTGTTCCAGCAAGCTGCACAGGTTCTAAATTCGCAACTGGAGTTATGGCGCCAGTTCTTCCTACTTGATAGGAAATTGATTTTAATTTGGTTGAAACCTGTTCTGATTTGAATTTGTAAGCTATTGCCCAGCGTGGTGATTTTGCAGTATAACCTAATTCTTCCTGATGCTGAATGCTGTTTACTTTTATTACAACTCCATCTGTTTCGTAAGGAAGATTATGACGGTGCACATCCCAATAATCAATAAAGTCAAAAACTTCGTGCATATTATTGACTAATTTTGCTTCTTTCGGTACTTTGAATCCCCAGCTTCTTGCGGCTTCTAAGCCTTCGAATTGTGACGAAAAAGGCAGGTTATTTCCCGTTACAAAATACAACAGACATTCTAGCGGTCGTTTTGCAACCTCAGCACTATCTTGTAATTTTAAACTTCCTGAAGCTGTATTTCTTGGGTTTGAATAAGGTGTTTCTCCAATTTCGATTAATTCCTGGTTCATTTTTTCAAAACCAGCAAGCGGCAGAATTATTTCTCCTCGAATATCAAATTTATCTGGATATTTTCCTTTTAAGTGTAAAGGAATTGATTTTATCGTTTTAATGTTATTGGTTACCTCATCGCCTTGAAAACCGTCTCCGCGCGTTAAGGCCTGAACTAACTTTCCGTTTTCATAGGAAATACTAATTGAAGCACCATCATATTTTAATTCGCAGGTATATTGCAGATTAACATTTCCGAGCACTCTTTGAATGCGGTTTTCCCAATCCAGCAAATCTTCTTTAGAATAGGAATTATCTAAAGAATACATTCTATATTGATGTGCTATGGTTTTAAAATTTTTGGTAACTGTTCCGCCAACGCGTTGTGTTGGTGAATTTTCATCAAAAAATTCTGGATGTTTATTTTCTAAATCTTGAAGTTCTTTCAGTTTTATATCAAAATCATAATCTGAAATCGTTGCATTATCTAACACATAATAGTTGTAATTGTGTTGATTAAGTTCATTTCGTAATGTTTGAATGGTTTCTTGAATGCTCATAAAATATTGCAAATTATAATTGTGATAAACTGAATATCAAAATTAGAATTTATTTTTGTTCAAAAGCATAAAAATTGAAAGTTTTAAAAAATCAAAAATCAGACTGCAAATTCATGCAGTCTGATTTTCTCCTTGTCCATTATTCTTAAAAAAAGAATTAATAAAAACCAACTTCCAAATGGTTTCGACGTTACATGTTTTAGAATGATAATCAATAAATTACCACGAAAACATAAAACTATTTTTGAATAATGATAAAGTCTGAACGTCTATTTAACAGGTGCTCTTCTTCTGTACATTTTACACCATTTTTACATTTATTAATTAAACGAGTTTCGCCATAACCAATTGCGCTTTCAATTCTAGAAGGATCAATGTTTTGAGAGACAATATAATCTCTTGTAGATTTAGCTCTGTTGTCTGAAAGTTTTAAATTGTAGGCGTCTTTTCCTCTAGAATCTGTATGTGATTCAATTTTGATTCTGATGTTTGGAAATTTTCGCATAATAAAAACTACTTTAGACAATTCTTCAACTGCTTTTGGCGTAATGTCGTATTTGTCGTAATCGAAATAAATTGGATTTACATCGACTTTTTCAACCCCTTGTTTTTTAACAACTAAGTCATCGTAGTTACTCAATTCAAAATTTACATCTTTGATTTCGCCTCCATTTTCTTTAGTGGTTTCAACCGTTTTATCATCACTGCTATAGTTCGGTTTTGCCGCGATCATTTTAATTACTTTGTTGCAAGGAACTTCTATGGCATATTTTCCATCGAAATTGGTTTTTGTTTCGCCAAGAACTTCGCTGAAAGAGTTATAAGCCATTATCGTAACATCAGTCAAAGGTTTTTTGCTTTTACGATCTATAGCCATTCCAGAAATACTCTGATTGCAGACTGGTTTTCCTTTTACGAAAGAATAGATATCATCATCGCCCTTTCCTCCTGCTCTATTAGAAGAAAAATATCCATAACCATCTGTTCTGTCAATTATAAAAGAAAAGTCGTCTTTGTTACTATTAACTGGTGCACCAAGATTTTTAGGGGTCGTGAAATTTCCATCTCCCAGAAATTTACTTTCATAGACATCTAAATCTCCCCAGCCATAATGTCCGTCTGAAGAGAAATACAAAGTCCCGTTTTGAAAAAATGGAAATACTTCGTTACCAATTGTATTAATGTTAGGTCCTAAATTTAAAGGCGAGCTCATAGTTCCGTCAGCTGCGATTTTTACCACGTACAAATCTGTTTCACCAAATCCTCCTGGCATGTCTGATGCGAAGAAAAGCCACTGCCCGTCTTCACTTAATGCTGGATGTCCTACGGAATAATCATCACTGTCAAAAAATACTTTCTGCGGATTCTCTAATTTATTATCAACAATTGATCCTTTGATAATCTGAAAATTATTGATTTTTGCATCGTCAACAACTAATTTGTTTTTCTTTACAATATTTGTCGAATAGTAAATCGTTTTTCCCTGAGTATCAAAACTTGCTGTTGCCTCGTGATATTTAGTCATTACATTTGGAAGAAATACTGTTTCATTAAACAAACTTCCATCGGCAGGATTTCTTTCCGCAAGATATAAATTCAGAAAAGGCTGATTGTTCCAAGTATAGAGTTTTTCGCTAAACTTAGTAGTGTCACGAGCCGATGTAAAAACCACATTGTCTTTGAAAAAAGTGGCTCCAAAATCTGATTTACTAGTATTAATATCTAAATTTTTAATGGTATAAAGAGGTTTTGCTTTTGCCACGCTGTCCATATATTTCTTTTGGGCAACATATCTGCTTATCTCTTTTTTATCTCCCTTTTTATCCAGATATTCTTTTGTAACTCTATCTGCTTCATCATAATCCATAACGGCTTTCATCGATTGGATATAACGCAGATAGTAAATGTCAGTCAAATTATTTCCTTGAACTTCATACAGCTTTCTATACCATTTAAGTGCATTTCTAGAATCTGAAATGAAATAGTAAGAATCGGCAGCATTTTTCAGGGTTTGAGCTGAAGGATCTTTTATGTTCTGCAAACATTCCTCATAGGCTTTAGAAGCATCTAGATAAGAAAAGTTTCTAAACAAGGCATCTGCTTTCTTTAAGTTTGTTTTTTGAGCGAAACTAAACGTAACGCTCAAAATTAAACATAGGATATATAGTTTTCTCATAGGTTTTATTTTTAGAAGAATCGAGGAGATTTAATTTTGCTTTGGTTTTTAACAAATTGATAACGCAAGATGATTTCATGCGAACCATCATTGTATTTATTCAATTGGCTTACAGTGTAATCAAAAGCATATCCAAGATAAAAACTTGGTGAAATTTGAAAACCTGCCAGTATACTCACAGAATCATCTGTTCGATACGCTCCTCCTATAACAAACTTTTCCTGAATCATAAAATTTGCTGATATGTCTGCCGTAAGTGGTGCTCCGCTTACTGCTTTTACTAAAAATGCTGGTTTAAATTTCAAATTTGGATTCAAATCAAAAACGTAACCTCCCATTAAAAAGTAATGCAGACGATCATAATCAATAGATTCCTGAACATCGTCATAGTAATCATTTCTAATAAAACTTGGAACAGAAAGCCCTACATACCATTTATCAGTGTAATAATAAATTCCGGCTCCGACTGCTAATTTCATTTGATTATTGATGTTCTGATTTAACAAAACATCATCATTGTCGTAGTATCTTCCTTTAGACCAATCTATGTTTAACATTCTCATTCCTGCTTTTAATCCAAAAGCAAGTCTTTTTTCATAACCTAATGGTACTGAATAAGAGAAATTTCCATCAAGATAAAGTTCATCAGAAGGACCAATTTTATCATTTACAACACTCAAACCCAAACCTATTTTTTCATTTCGAAGAGGAGAATGAATGGAAAAGGATTGTGTTTCTGGAGCTCCATCGATTCCAATCCATTGTGAACGATATAAAAGTGCTACTTCTATGGTTCCGGTAGATCCAGCATAAGCTGGATTTACCGCCATAGTATTATACATATACTGTGTATATTGAGGATCTTGTTGCGCTGTGGCACAAAACGTGATAAAAGAACATATTAAAATGAAATACGTTTCTAATGATTTTATATATAGTTTCATAACGATACTTATTTAGTTTAATTAATTAGATGATTAATAGAAGTGGATTATCTCATAATAGACAACCAGCCTTTTTTAACCGTTCCATCTCCAATGGTTATCACATAAAAATAAGTACCTGTTGGCAGCATATCTCCTCTATTAACAACTCCGGATACATTTGCTGTACCGTCCCAATCATTTTCATAATGCACTTTGCTGTACACTAATGCTCCCCATCTGTTGAATACTTTCAACTCGTTGTTTGGATGAGTTTCAATACAATCAATTCTGAATAGATCATTTTTCCCGTCATTGTTTGGCGTAAACTCATTGTAAACTGTTAAACAAATTGGTACTAATGTAACCGAAGCTGAATTGTTAGAAGCATCAACATCTAAAGGAGTTGAAATTTCTACAGCTGCAACGCTTGTATAATTTCCGTTAGGCAATACTTCTGCAACAATTGTTAATACTACACTTTGGCCAGCATTTAAACTTGGTATTGTCCAAAGTTGTGTAGTCGGATCATATGTTCCCAAAGTTGCAGATGAACTTACTAATTCTAAACCGCTTGGAAGTAAATCACTAACTATAGTATTTATGAAATCTCCTTCTCCAACATTGTTAACCGTTATAGTAAAGGTTACTTGATCGCCAAAATTTGGAGTTGGGTTATCTACTGTATGCGTAATTGTTAAATCTGAACAGCTTGTTACACTAACATTTAATGTTTTAATTGTTCTTTCATCACAATTATTAACATAAGCTACTGTAACTGTACCAGGGCCAATATCAGACCAAGAAACTGTAACAGATCCGTCGGTTGTACCTCCACCAGTAATTATTGTTCCTCCATTAACTGTCCAAACATAATTAGATTTTCCATTTGCGATTGAATACGTTACTCCTTTGAATACACATGGAGTATCATCTGTAGTTGCTATTTGAACTGCAGCATCATTTTCGAATGCTATAGTAATTCCTAATCTTGGTCCGTTATCACAACCATTAAAGGTATTTGTCAATGAACTTGCGTAATACGTTGTTGCTGTAAGCGGCGTATTTGCTGCTAATGGTGTTCCTCCTGTTGCACTAGTATAGAAAACTACATTTGCTTCGTTTACTAAAATATTAGCTAACGTTGGAGCTGCATTCAAACAGAATGTTTGAGTCGTTCTTGGCGTTGTAACTACACTTGGTGTGTTTACATTTACTGTTACTGCTAATCTAGCTGGGTTTTCACAACCAATAGCACTAGAAACCGCACCATAGTAAGTACCTGTTGTCAATGCTGTTGCAGGTGGAAGTGCTGTTCCGCCTGTTGCTGTAATATACCAAACTACGTTTCCTTCATTTACTTGAATATTCGCCACTGTTGGTGAATTCAAAGTACAGAAATTTTGCGTTGTACTAGTTGTTGTTGGTGTCGCACTTGGATTAACAACTGTAACTGTCACTTGTAAACGTGTTGTGCTTTCGCATCCTGTTACAGCGTCTACAATATTTCCGAAATAAATTCCAGAAGTAAGAGCTGTTGTAGCTGGTATTGCAGTTCCGCCTGTAGCAGATGAGAACCAAGTTACATTGCTTTCATTAACTTGAATACTGGCAACTGTTGGTGCATTTGCAGAACAGAAAGTTTGAGCGGTATTGTTAGTTGTCGGATTTATTGTGTTTCCAACTGTTACTGCTACTTGCAATCTCACACTGCTTTCGCAACTTGTTGCTGGATCTTTTATAGCTCCAAAGTAAATTGCTGTTGTTAAAGCTGCTGTAGAAGCTAAGGCAGTTCCTCCTGTTTGAGTTGTATACCAAACTACATTGCTTTCGTTCACTTGAATGTTAGCAACTGTCGGATTTGTTCCTGAACAGAAAGTTTGTGCAGCGGCATTTGTTGTTGGCGTTGCTGGATCATTTACAATTACATCAACTGTTAATCTAGCAGCACTTTCACAGCCAGAAGCTGGATCTAAAATTGCTGCAAAATATTGTCCTGTTGTTAAAGCTGTCGTTGATGGGATAACTGTTCCTCCTGTTAAAGCTGTATACCAGACAATATTTGTTTCATTAGTCTGAATGCTTGCAAATGTAGGTGCATTCACCTGACAGAAATTTTGTGTTCCTGCTGTTACCAATGTTGGTGTTGCCGGATTATTTACAATTACATCAACTGTTAATCTTGTAGCACTTTCACAGCCAGAAACTGGATCAGAAATTGCTGCAAAATATTGTCCTGTTGTTAAAGCTGTTGTAAATGGAATAACTGTTCCGCCTGTTAAAGCTGTGTACCATACAATATTAGCCTGATTCGTTTGAATACTTGCAAATGTAGGAGCATTTACCTGACAGAAGTTTTGAGTTCCTGCTGTTACCAATGTTGGTGTTCCCGGATCATTCACAATTACATCAACTGTTAATCTTGCAGAACTTTCACAGCCAGAAGCTGGATCTAAAATCGCTGCAAAATACTGTCCTGTTGTCAAAGCTGTTGTAGATGGAATTAAAGTTCCTCCTGTTAAAGCTGTGTACCATACAATATTTGTTTCATTTGTCTGAATGCTTGCAAATGTCGGTGCATCTTCCTGACAGAAGCTCTGTGTTCCTGCTGTTACCAATGTTGGGGTTGCCGGATCATTTACAATCACATCAACTGTTAATCTTGCAGCACTTTCGCAGCCAGAAGCTGGATCTAAAATAGCGGCAAAATATTGTCCTGTTGTTAATGCTGTTGTTGATGGAATAACTGTCCCGCCTGTTAAAGCTGTGTACCATACAATATTTGTTTCATTAGTCTGGATACTTGCAAATGTCGGTGCATTTACCTGACAGAAGTTTTGTGTTCCTGCTGTTACCAATGTTGGTGTCGCCGGATTATTTACAATTACATCAACTGTTAATCTTAAAGCACTTTCACAGCCAGAAACTGGATCAGAAATTGCTGCAAAATATTGTCCTGTTGTTAAAGCTGTTGTTGATGGAATAACTGTTCCGCCTGTTAAAGCTGTATACCACACAATATTAGCCTGATTCGTCTGAATACTTGCAAATGTAGGAGCATTTATCTGACAGAAATTTTGTGTTCCTGCTGTTACCAATGTTGGTGTTCCCGGATCATTTACAATTACATCAACTGTTAATCTTGCAGAACTTTCACAGCCAGAAGCTGGATCTAAAATCGCTGCAAAATATTGTCCTGTAGTTAAAGCTGTTGCAGATGGAATAGCTGTTCCGCCTGTTAAAGCTGTGTACCAGACAATATTAGTTTCATTAGTCTGAATGCTAGCAAATGTCGGTGCATCTTCCTGACAGAAGTTTTGAGTTCCTGCTGTTACCAATGTTGGTGTTGCTGGATCATTCACAATTACATCAACTGTCAATCTTGTACCACTTTCACAGCCAGAAACCGGATCAGAAATAGCTGCAAAATATTGTCCTGTTGTTAAAGCTGTTGTTGACGGAATTAAAGTTCCTCCTGTTAAAGCTGTGTACCAGACAATATTAGTTTCATTAGTCTGAATACTTGCAAATGTCGGTGCATTTACTAAACAGAAGTTTTGTGTTCCTGCTGTTACCAATGTTGGTGTTCCAAGATTAGTAACTGTAACCGTTACGGCTAATCTTACACTGCTTTCGCAGCCTGTTACAGCGTCTGTTGCTGCTGCATAATAAGTACGGCTTGTTAAAGCTGTAGTCGAAGCAATTACATTTCCTCCTGTAGGTGCATCGTACCAAACAACATTGCTTTCGTTTACTTGAATACTAGCAACTGTTGGCGTATGAGATAAACAGAAATCCTGAGTATCGTCTGTCGTTGTTGGTGTGTTTGGATCACTAATCATGATTACTGCATCTTGCAATGTTCCTGCAAGATTTTCACAAGTATTAGTACTTGAAACAGCTACATAATATGTAATTGGACTCATTGCTTTTGTTAGTCCTACAGCTGTAAGAACGCCCGCAGCATCTATTGTATAAGTTACATTATTAATAACTGCACCATTTGTAATTGGCTGCGTTTTGTTAGCATCTAAATACCAAGTAAATACAGGTGCTGTTAATGAAGGTGCTGTTGGTGTTAATGATGCTGGTAAACTATGGCAAATAGTTAAATCATCAACCAAAATATCATTTACTGTTGAAGGAGGCAGAATTGTGAATGTAATTTGTTTTCTATCTGCTGCTGCAGTTTCACAAAATTGATCTGAACTCACTCCAACATAATATGTATAAGTTCCCGGAGCTAATCCGTTTACTACTAATTGAGCTGTTGTTTCGCCAGGAATTAACAAGCTTGTTGTTCCATTAAAGCTGTACCATGCATAAACTGGATTAGTTAAAACAGGCGTTCCGCTTAAACCAGTTGCTAAAGTTACAGTTCCAGACACAGAACAAACTGAAGTTGCTGTTCCTCCGTTTAAAGTGATATCAGTTAAAGCATTTACTGGAGCAGAAGCTTTTACTTCAACTGTTACTTCCCCTCTAGCAAAACTTTCACAGCCATAACGTACTGGCTGTACATAATATTTATAAATTCCTGCAGCTAAATTTGCTGGTATTGTATAGGTAAGACCTGTAGCAAGCGGATTTCCTCCAGTTTCAGCATCATACCAAATATAAGTTGAACAGGCTTCTTCTGGAATTTGAAGTGTAATGTCTGTTCCTGGGCAGACCGTAATTTTATTTTGAGGATCTGCTCCAATAACTGTTGTGTTTGCTGTTCTTTCTACAGTATGAACTCTTAAGAAATCTAATACTCCTGCAACACCTCCTAAACGAATTCTTACTCGGTCGTAAATTTCTGTTGGTGAAGATACTAGTACCATTGCCAAAGAGTTACCTGGCAGCAATCTTATGCTTAATAAATTACTCGTATTCTGAATTGGAGCTCCAACGGCAACATTACCTAAATAACGCTGAATTGTAAATCCAGTAAGTAAATTAACATCTAAAAGCGCTCCAGGTTTAGAAATTACTATTCTTAGAGAGTCACTCACTACAGATGGAGTTTTAAATTGCACTGTTAAATCAGCCGCTGCTAATGCACCAACGCCGCTATACATAGTTGAAAAAGTTGTTACATCATTATCTGCGACATTCCATGCATCACTTACTCCTACTGCAGCCGTTACAGCTCCCACAGGAAGACCTAAGTCGGTCGTTCCGTAAAAAATATCCTGAATATCTCCAGGCGTACAAGCTACACTGGTAACTTGTCTATTATAGTGTGCATCAAAAACTTTTGTGTTTTGGGCAACACTTACAAGTGAAGCTGACTGGATACGAATTCCATCATAATCTTGTGGACCTGATGCATCTGAAGGAACAAAAGTAAATTCATAAGTATTATCTCCTGAAATTAAATTTAATAGAGATCCAGATACTGGCTGCATTGCTCCGATATCAACTCCTCCAATAGTTCCGACTACAGATAGATTTTGACCCACAGCCAATAAACTGTATTCAGATCCAAGTTTAACAGTTACTGGCGTTCCTTTTGTTACAGTACTTGCCCAAGTTAAATTTTGCCATGTTGTACCAATTCCTAAAAGACCTAATCCTGTAGTAATTGTTGAAAATGTTTGTGGATTTCCATCGATAGCATTTGCAGGATTAGAAACTGTCCCAGTAATTATATTTCCAGTTGACTGAGCATTTGCATACACTCTCTCTGCTAATGTTTGGCAACTGCTAAGATCGATAACATTAATTATTTTTGTTGCAGTTGCTGTACAAAATCCATCATTAGCAACAGCAGTGTAAGTATAAACTCCTGGTGTATTTAAAACACCAGTTGTAAATGTAGGTCCTGTTAATGCATTTCCTTGTGGATCAAACCAAGTAATTGTTCCAGTTGAAACTGCTGCTAAAGTAACATTTGAACCAACGTTCACAGATTCTTGCGGATTAGTTACAACCAAACTTGGTAATGCTCTTATAACTACTGCTATAGTAGCTCTTGCTGAAGGACATGTATCAGTGTTCAACTGAGCTTCAACTGAGTAATTTCCGCTAGTAGTAATATTGGCAGCTGCGTCAGCAGTTATTACATTATTTGATGAATCGTAGAAAGTATAAGTTGTATTTCCTGATGAATCAAAATTAGTAATAGCATTTCTTAAACTAGCACTTCCACAACCTTCGAGTGGAGTTGCAATTACATTTAAAGCTGTAGTTGAAGGAGCAGTAACAGTAACTTGTTTTAATGTTCCGTTTACATTCTCACAAGTTCCTCCATTCAAAATAGAAACAAAATAATTGAAAGGAGCTCCACTAGTACTTAAACCAGCGATTGTAAGTGCTCCCGTAGTAGCATCTTTTGTGAATGTTACTCCTGGCTGAGCTGCTACTGTTGTTCCTGTTATTATTTCCTGAGTTTTATTTTGATCTGTATAATATCTAAATTGAGCTCCAGCAATAGTGGAGGTTGGTGCTATAACCGCCCCACCCGCACAGGTAGCTTCAATAGGAGTTGTAACAACGACATCGGGATCGGTAGGAAGCGGTACTACTGTAACCGTAACTCCCTGACGCAAACTGTTTACGCAAGTTCCTCCACGTGTCCCTTCTAAATAATATGTTGTAGTTGAAGTCAAAGGAAGAGTTGGATTAACCGCTACAATATTGCCTCCAATTGGTGCATCATACCATGTAAAAGTTTCTGTTCCAGTAGAAGCAGCTGTTAAAGATGCTGTTTGTCCTGCACAAATTGGAGTAGATGCTCCAGTTATTGTCGCATTTGGGAATCTGTAAGAAGCCTGATAAATATATAAATTTGTCAATAGTGAAACCCCTGCATTATATCTTACTTCAACTCTATCAAATGGTGCTGTAGCAATAATACTAGCTTTAAACCTATTTCCTGAGAGTAATTGAATATTAATTAAATTATTATTGATTGCCGTTCTGTCACTATTATAAGTGGTTCCATTAAAGGTCGCTAAACTTATAAAAGATAATGCACTTACATCGAGCACACCTCCTGGGACCTCTAATTCAACATCAATAATATCACCAGTCTGACCTGGATTACCAAAAATTAATTGTTGTTCGATATATCCTCCAGTACCAATAGGAACAGAAAGCTGAGCATATGTACTAATATCTCCATCTACAGAATTATTCGGATTTGCAACAGAACATAAAACACATATGACTGGATTAAAGTCTGTTAGCTGAGTTCCCGCCTGCAAACATGTACTTGTATTAGCAATCACAATTACATTTATAGCCCCTCTCGTTGGGTTAGCACAATCAGTCGCTATACTTGAAGCCTCCACATAATACGTTTGGTTCGCAGTTAAAGCTGGACTTGGTGTATATGATGTAGTATTAAATGCTAAGACATTCCCGCCGGTTGGAGCATCCAGCCAGTTGTATCTAACTCCAGCAACAGGATTAGAAACTGATAATGTTACTGTTTGTCCAGATTGTATAATAACATCTGACGAAGCAAAAGTTGGAACGGCTGGAATAGGGCTAATAGTTAATGGTACAGCAGTACGTGTTGGTGTTGAACAACTTCCAATAACAGCTTCCACATAGTAAGTTACATTTGCTGTTAAAGCAGGTGTGGTAAAAGATGTACCAGTAAATAATAAATTCCCTCCTGTTGCATCATCGTACCAATTGTAAGTAGTACCAGCAACTGGAGTATCAACTGTTAATGTCGTTGAACGCCCACTACAAATGGTGGATGGAACTGCTGTAACAACAGGTAATACTGGATTAACTATTGATATAGCAACTGGAGTACGCTCGCCATTCACACATCCATTTCTCGTTATTTCAACATAATAAGTTGTTGGTACAGTTATAGCAGGAGTTGTAAATGCTGCAGTAGATGCCAACGAAGCTCCGCCTGTAGCAGCACTATACCAATTAGCAGTTTCACCGACAGCAAGTGAAGCTGTTAATGTTGTTGTTTGACCACTACAAACACTTGTGTCTCCAGTAATAGTTGGAGCCTTATATCTGTAAGTTGCCTGATAAATATCTACGCTAGTTAATACTGTTGCCAAACCTCCCAATCGAATTTCCACACGATCAAAATTTGCTCCAGCAACAACACTGGCTCTAAAACGATTACCACTTAATAGCTGCAAAGTAATTAATGGATTATTAATTGCAGTTCTATCATTATTATAAGTGGCTCCATTGTAAGTTGCCAAATTAACAGCTCCTAATAATGCAACGTCTGCTAAACCGCCAGGTAATTCCAACTCTACATCTACAATATCACCAGCTTTACCTGGATTTGTAAATTGCAAAGTCTGCTGTATCCAGCCATTAATTAATCCAACAGGAACTGTAAGTCTTGCCGCTGTTGCAGGATTCCCATCTACAGAGTTATTAGGATTTGTAGAACTACACAATAAACATAAACCGTTTTGTGTGGTAGATTGACTGCTTGCTTCAAGACATCCTCCTAAAGCTGCTGGTTGAACCGTTACTGTAACAGGAACTCTAGCTGCGCTGACGCAATTTCCGTTTGGACTTTCTGCTTCAACATAATATGTTTTTGTAGCAGTTAAAATTGGTGTAATAAAAGTAGCTGTATTCGTCGCAACTGCCGTTCCGCCTGAAGGTGCTTCATACCAATTTAATTGTACTCCTGGTTCAGAAGTAGCTGCGTTTAAAGTTGCATTCTGACCCGATTGAATTGTAACACTTTGTGTTAAAACTGTAGGAGTCGCAGGTACTGCTGTAGAAACAACATTTACTTGCGCACGCGTTGGGCTAATACAGCTTCCAATAGAGGCTTCTACAAAAAATGAAGTTGTCCCTAAAGAAACCGTTGGAGAATAAGTAGTTCCCGTTGCTAATGCTGTACCTCCGCTCGCTGCAGAATACCAAGTATAAATAGTTCCAGGCACAGCATTTAAAACTGACAATGTCGTTTGCTGTGTTGGTCCTGTAGAACAAACCGTAAGTCCGGTATTATTAATTGCCGGTGCAACCGGATTAGAAACATTTAAAACCACAGGGACGCGAACATTTCCTTCGCATCCTGCAACTCTAGATATTCCTATATAATAAGTAGTTGTAGTTGTCAAAGCAGGAGTCGTATAAGTATTTCCTATTGCCAATGGTGTTGTAGAAGCCGCAGAATCATACCATGCAAGAGTAGTTCCTGCTGCCGGAGTCGCAGTAAGAGTGGTTGGAGAACCAGCACAAACTGTTTGCGATAGACCACCAGTTACCGTTGGCTGAGCAAATTCTAAACGAATATCATAAATCCTCAAACTCACCAACAAACTTAATAGTCCGCCGACTTGAACTTGAATCTGATTCGCATCACCTGTCAAAGTGTATCTTGCGACTGCAACTGTATTACCATTTAACAGGTTTAGGTTCAGCAGCGGACTGTTTAAAGGCACGCTGGAACCTACATTGACACCTGAATTTTTTGCCTGAATAGTTGCGTTCGCTAACAAACTCACATCCAGCAAGCCATTACCCGTGCCAAAGTAAATAGCAATTTGATCTCCGGCCCTCGCCGTCTGATTCAAGGTTACTGTTTCTTCAACAAAGCAACCTACACCAACGGCATTCGTCAAAGTTGCGAATGTCGTTAAGCCAGCGCTGTCATAAGCATTGGCAGGACTACTAACATTTAAACCTACACACAATAATCCACCTTGACTATTAGTTTGAGACACAGGTCTACAAATAGTCTGAGAAAATGCATTAGTGCATAAAAAGAATAAAGTTAAAAGTCCTAATAATCTCTTTTGAAGTTTGAGATTACAAAAAGTAAAATTTTTTTTCATAATTTGGAAGATTAGAAAATGGACAATAAAACACCTCTCGCAGTAAGTGCAAGCACCTACGCAATTAAACAATCAGTTAAAAATCAAATAGTTAAAACAAAATTTAAAATCTTAAAAAAAAAGTTTCAAATTATGTTTATTAAAAAAATTATGTTGAATTCGACATATCAAAATATGTCATAGAACATATCTTATCTCGAACAGATAAAAAACATTCTAGTTTTTGTGAGGAAAAATGATTGTAGTCAGTTTTCCTAGAGGAGTGATTTGTTGCAGGTCTAATTTTCATAATGAAAATTTTTAGTTGAAGCAGAATTGGGGAATTCTGTTTTTGTATAATTAAATCGAATTTTCTAAGAAAGTTGATTAGTCATTCTGAGATTACTTAAACAAAAAAGATATTTAAGACTTGAAATAATTATAACAATATAAAAGATTACAGCTCTTTCCCAAGCCACCGAAATGGATAGAAAAGACACGGTAATAGAATATGTGGAATTTTAGTTAAAAAATTAGATTTAAAAATCGCATAACGATTCATCTCATCATTATTAAGACGAAGTAAGCTTAATAGAATAAAAACTAAAGCTAAAATAAAATGAACAACTAAAGTAAATTTGATGAAGAAAGTAATTGTCAATTCCATAAGCAGGTCTATTAAGTTATAAATAATTGTAAATTTCTATCTCAATAAAACATAATTTGAATAATAATTTTAGAAGTATGAAAAACTATTTTTTATCGTTATGTTTTTGAAAAAATACCAAAGCAAAACTTTGTTTAACTTTTGTATTCTAAAATTAGAAAAAACAGAAACACAAAACAAGTGTAAAATTCTTATGTTTCACCTTTAAAAAGAAAAACAAAGAACCTTCAAACCTTTGAAACATCAGAAAAACCTACTATTTTAACATTTTTATGATGTAAAAAATTTCCTAAATAAAAGTTAAACAAAATATGTTAAAAAACAAAATTGAAATATTAATCTTACATTTATTAAAATTTTATCGACAAAATTATCCGCAATATAGACCAACTACATCTAAAATTTGAAAATCGCTTGTAAATTACTAAAATATTGAAAGATTCAAAAAAAACAGGTAGATGTACGCGTAAAATTTTAAATTAAAGTTTAAACAAAAGTTAAAAAGAAGCAAAAAAGGCAAACAATTAACAATCAACTGTTTGCCTTTTCAAAATCGATATACACTAAATTTTAGTAAACTACGACTCTATTATTGTATTAATCTGATTAAATAACTGGCCATCACTTAAAAATGCACCCTGTTTTATCAATTCAAAAATTGAACTATTTCGTTCTTCAGTAAATAATTTTTTCCCTACTTTCATTTCGATGTTATCAGTAAACATATTATCACTTAACCATTGAAGTCCATCCTTAGTTAAAAAATCAGTTTCAGGAGAAAGCGATTTTAAAACAATTGATTTTATGTAAGTATCAAAACAATGAAACAAAAAGATATGATTTTTTGAAAAGTGTTCTAGATATTCAGCTCTAGTTAATACGCCTTCCCAAATTAAATCTGAAAAAACATCAAGTTCCTGCTCAGCAACTTCAGGTTTGTTAATTTTAAGCTCTTCCCATTCTTTTCTATCAATTGCCTGCGTTGCTAAAAAACTTGCAAATTCTGCATGCAGTTCATCAAATTGTTCCTTTGTTAATCTTGCGTATTTCATTTCTTTTTTAGGCTTTATGCTTTACGCTGTACGCTAGAAGCAATATGCTTTAACCATCAACATCAAGTCTAATAATTAATAATCATTTCATTAAACAAAAAAATCCCGATTTACATCGGGATTTTAGTATAGATTTTAAAACTATTACTTTTCAGCAATAATTTCGTATGGTAAGTCAACGATTACATCTCTATGTAAACGGATGCTTGCGTTGTATTTTCCAGTACGTTTAACGATACCGCTAGTGATGAATTTTCTATCGATAGCATTTCCAGATTTCTCTAAAGCTTCAGCAATATCGATGTTAGTGATAGAACCAAAAAGTTTCTCTCCACCAGCTTTTGCAGTAAGTTTAATTTCAAGAGCTTTTAAAGTTTCAGCTAATGCTTTTGCATCAGCAACAATTTTAGCTTCTTTATGTGCTCTTTGTTTTAGGTTTTCAGCTAAAACTTTTTTAGCAGAAGGAGTTGCTAAAGTAGCAAAACCTTGAGGAATTAAAAAGTTACGACCGTAACCAGGTTTTACAGATACTACATCATCTTTAAATCCTAAGTTTTGTACGTCTTGTTTTAAAATAAGTTCCATGTTGTTGTCCTTATATTTTAGAAGTTAGGTTCTGTTTCAACAGAAACCAGCGACTAGAGTTTTTAATTATTTTAATAAATCGGCCACGTATGGCATTAAAGCTAAGTGACGAGCTCTTTTTACAGCTACAGAAACTTTTCTTTGGTATTTCAATGAAGTTCCAGTTAAACGACGAGGAAGAATTTTTCCTTGCTCATTAACGAATTTCAATAAGAAATCAGCATCTTTATAATCGATATATTTGATTCCTGATTTTTTGAAACGGCAATACTTTTTAGTTTTGTTAGTTTCAATGTTTAAAGGCGTTAAATATCTGATATCTCCGTCTTTTTTTCCTTTTGCAGATTGCTCTATTGTAGACATAATAATTAAGCTTTAGTAGATTTTAATTTTGCTCTTCTTCTTTCCGCCCATGAAATAGCATGCTTGTCTAAACTTACAGTCAAGAAACGCATAACTCTTTCGTCACGTCTAAATTCAGTTTCAAAAGCAATTAGAACTTCTCCAGATACTTTGAATTCGAATAAATGGTAAAAACCACTTTTTTTGTTTTGGATTTCGTAAGCCATTTTTTTCAGACCCCAATCCTCTTTCGATACCATTTCAGCTCCTCTACTAGTAAGAAATTCTTCAAATTTCGTTACTGTTTCCTTCACCTGAACCTCAGATAAAACGGGATTTAAAATGAAAACAGTTTCATAATGATTCATAAATAAAAATTTTATTTGTTAAAATTGGGTGCAAAAGTAATGATTATATTTATATATACAACACTTTTTTCCTTTTATTCGTCATAATGCAAAAAATGTGCGCTCATTTTAGTTTTTTTTCCAAAAAAATAATACATTTACTACTGCTATCCTGAATTTATTCTAAATGTAAATGTTATGAAACTAAACTGTGTTGTTGTAGATGATAGTTCTATACAAAGGACAATTATTGCCAAATTGGTTAATAATCACCCAGGCTTGCATTTAATTGGTGACTTCTCTAATGCTATTGAAGCGAAAAGCTGTATCTCTTTAAATAATATCGACTTAATATTCCTTGACATAGAAATGCCTGTTATTAATGGTTTTGACTTCCTAGACGGCCTAAAATCAAAACCTCAAATTATATTCATTACTTCTAAAGCTGAATATGCTTTGAAAGCTTTCGACTATGATGCAACAGATTATTTACAGAAACCTATTGCGGTAGATCGTTTTAACGCCTCTGTTAAAAGAGCAATCGACATGCACTTGCTTAAAAAAGATGTCAAAGAAGAAGAGGGTGAACATATTTTCATCAAAAGTAATCTAAAAAAACTTAAAATTTTCACTTCTAAAATTAAATGGATTGAAGCTTTTGGAGATTACGTAAGAGTTGTGACAGAAGACGACAGCAATCTTGTTCTTTCAACAATGAAGTCTTTCGAAAATGATTTGTCAAAAGATAAATTCATTCGTGTGCACAAATCGTACATTATTAACATAGATAAAGTAGAGCGCTTCAACAGCAAGTTTGCTGAAATTGGGATAACCAAAATACCGTTAAGCCGTAACAAAAAAGAAGATTTAGTAAGAGCTCTTTCTACTTCTTCTTAATTATCATTAATAGAAATCTACATTACTCACAACTTTTATAGCTCGGTATTGAGCCACGGCCTCAAAACTATTCAACATTTTCTGAATAGTTTTTTTTGTGTTTCCGAGATGGAGGTTTTGCGGAATCTTAATTAAAATAGTCCTTATATACTCATTTCGAATTCTGCTGATAGCAGGCTCTTCTGGTCCCAAAACAGGCATTCCTAAATTTTGGCTTAAAACCTGATACAACCACATTGATCCTTCTTTTAGTTTATCAAAATCCTTGTGTTTTAAAGTCAGTTTTATAATTCTGAAATAAGGCGGATATTTATAAATCTGTCTATCATACAATTGCTCTTTATACATACCCATATAATTATGGTTTGTAACTTGCTGAATTGTATTATGGTTTGGATTATAGGTTTGAATCACTACTTTTCCTTGTTTTTCAGACCTTCCGGCTCTTCCGGCAACTTGAGTCATCATTTGAAAACTGCGTTCAAAAGCCCGAAAATCTGGATGATGCAGCATATTATCTGCATTCATAATTCCAACCAGACTTACATTATCAAAATCCAGTCCTTTGGCCAGCATTTGAGTTCCGACCAAAATATCAATTTCTCGATTTTTAAAGGTATCAATAATCTTTTCAAAACCATATTTACCTCGAGTGGTATCTTGGTCCATCCTAGCGGTTTTAGCCTTCGGAAAAAGAGAGATTAACTCCTGCTCGATCTGCTCGGTACCAAATCCTTTTGTAGTCAAATCGATGCTGGAACAGCTGTGACAATTGGTAGGTTTTGCGATAGAATAGCCGCAGTAATGACAGCGAAGCTGGTTTTTATGTTTATGATATGTCAAACTCACATCGCACTGCTGGCAATGCGGCACGTGACCGCAAGTCAAACATTCTATTATAGGAGAATATCCTCTCCTATTTTGAAACAAAATTACTTGTTCGCCTAAAGATAAGGCTTCTGCAATTTCTTCTATTAAAAGGTCGCTAAAATGACCTGTCATTCTTTTTCTGAAATGTTTGTCTTTTAGGTCAACCAAAACAACTTCGGGCATACGAACATTTTTATAACGTTCTGTAAGCGTAACCAAACCATATTTTTCATTTTGAGCATTAAAATACGTCTCAATACTAGGAGTTGCAGAACCTAAAAGAACTTTAGCATTATGAAAATTTGCCAATACAATTGCCGCATCTCTCGCATGATATCTCGGCGCTGGATCAGTCTGTTTAAAAGTCTGCTCGTGTTCTTCATCAACAATCAGCAAACCTAAATCATTAAAAGGCAGAAACAAAGCTGACCTTGCTCCTATTACAATTTGTGCTTTCTCTGAATTTTCGAGTGTTTGCTTCCAAACCTCAACTCTTTCATTATTACTGTATTTCGAATGAAAAACTGCAACTTTATCTCCAAAATGAAGTCGTAAACGAGAAACCAATTGTGTTGTAAGCGCAATTTCTGGAAGCAGGTACAAAACTTGTCTTCCCGTATGAAGATATTCTTCAATTAATTTAATATAAATTTCCGTCTTTCCGCTTGAAGTTACACCGTGAAGCAGACAAACTTCTTTTTCAGAAAAACTTTCTTTAATTGCCGTAAAGGCATTTTGCTGCGCTTCACTTAACTGAAGTTCTTTTTCAGATTTTTCTCCGTTAAACGAAACGCGATCGTGCTGCAGATAATATTCCTCAAAAATTTCATTCTTAACCAGAGTTTTTATAACAGCCGAAGTGCAGCCTGAAATTTCTACTATTTTTTTCTCGGTTACAGGTTTCTTTTCTGAAGCGCTAATTTGAAAATAAGCCAAAACAATTTCCTTTTGTTTATTACTTTTCAAAACTTCAAGCAATTCTTGTAAACCTCGATCTGTTTCGTATTGCGCATGCAATTTCACATAGCGAACCAATTTTGGCTTATATGTTTCTTTTATTTCTTCTTCTAAAACTATAATATCTCTGGCGATTAATTTTTGAAGAATTGGCAGAATATTTTTTCGATTTAAAATTGAAGCAATCTCCTGAACTTTAAGCGAACTCTGATGTTGCAGCGCTTCATAAATCAAAAATTCATCGTCAGAAAGTTCAGAATCATTGACAATAACTTCTGGTTTATGCGAGACAATTGTTTCACTTTCTAACAATAATCCAGTTGGAAAAGCTCCACGATACACATCACCAATTCCACACATATAATAGTTAGCAACCCAAAGCCAGTGTTTGATCTGGGTTTCGGTTGCAATTGGCTTTTCATCTAAGATTTGGTGAATTTCTTTTGCCTCATATAATGTTGGTGCATTTTCATGTATATCCAGAACAAGCGCCGTATAGATTTTATTTTTACCAAAAGGCACCGCAACCCTCATTCCTTTTTTAATAAAATGGAATTCTGCCTCAGAAACGCGATATGTAAAGGTTTTTGCTAAAGAAAGCGGTAAAATAACTTCTATAAAAAACATGCAATTATATATATGAGTGGAAAATTACTTTTTTCCTAAAGATTTTTGAGCCAAATACTCATCAACCAATTTTAAAGTATGATTTAAAGATTCTGTATTAGTCCAATCTTCGTGGCCTGGAATAATATAAATTGGATTTTTAAATTTTGACTTTACTTTACCTATTGATTGCTTCCATTCTTTTACATCAGAATCTCCCAAATAACCTAAATCTTTGGCATCGGCACTCTTAATAAAACAGCCTCCGTAAAGCACTTTTTCTTTCTCAAACCAAGCTACAATATTATCTGATGCGTGTCCTTTTCCTGGATAATAAACTTCAAAAGTATACTGCCCGACTGTAAAAGTTTTATCATTCGGAATTATAAATTCTGCTCTTGGTTTGCTTTCCTTTTTAATAATATCGTCCGTTAATTTTATAGTGTAAGTTTTGATTCCTTT
This sequence comes from Flavobacterium sp. SORGH_AS_0622, assembly GCF_030818825.1. Lineage (NCBI taxonomy): Bacteria > Pseudomonadati > Bacteroidota > Flavobacteriia > Flavobacteriales > Flavobacteriaceae > Flavobacterium > Flavobacterium sp. SORGH_AS_0622. The sequence continues at coordinate 1,783,793 of NZ_JAUTAX010000001.1, read as the reverse complement.
TTTTCTATAAAAATCTAATCCGCCAGCACGATCATCATGAGAATGTGTGGCAAAAAGCATCACAACCTCTTTATGATGTTTTGTTTTTATACTATCCAATAACGGTTGAAACTGAGTTTTATCCCAAGGCGCATCAAATAACACAACACCTTTGTCTGTAACCAGATACATGGCATTGGCTGAAATCTTTGTTCCCTGATAATCACTAAAAGTTCTATAAACATAAAAGTCACCTGTAAGATGACTTATTTGTAATGGCGAATTCTTAGATTGTGCAAAACTATTTGAAGCTATGACTAAGAATAAAATTATTGAAGCTAATTTTCGCATTATTTTGATTTAATTTTTCACACGTGTCCAATACTGTGTTCTTCCCATAATAGAAACTCCCACATAACCACGAAGTTTTAATTTATCTGCAGATTCTAGTGCAATATAACATTTGTATTTTTTACCGCTTGTTGGGTCTAGAATTGTTCCTCCGTTATATTCAGAACCATCTTTCTTAAGGCCGTTAATAATAACCATTCCTAAAATAGGTTTATTTTTTTCTGCGCCATCACATTTTGTACAAAGATCTTTTTTATGACTTTCACGAAGAATTTCTATAACTTTTCCATAAACTTTTCCTGACTTTTCGTAGATTTCTACAATAGATTTTGCTTCACCTGTTTCGTCATCAATGGTCTTCCATTTTCCAATTACACTTTGACTTTGCATGGTCAGGGCAAAGAAGAACACTCCGATAGTTAGCATCAAATTTTTCATATTATTTTTCTTTTTTTTGTTTTAATTTTCTGATAGAAGCATTCAATTCGAACCCTAAAAGCAGAATCATACAGTTTATCCAAATATAAAACATTAGAATTAATAATGTTCCAATAGAACCATAAAGTTCGTTATATTTTGAAAATTTTATAACCCAAATCCCAAAAAAGAACGAAGATATAACAATTAAGATCGTGGTAAAAACAGAACCTATACTTATAAAAGGAACTTTATTATACTGTTTTGTTCCATAACGCAATAATATTGAAGATGTTATCAAAATCATTAAAATAACAAATAAATATCGTCCTAAAATAATCAGAGGAATCCTGTCACTTAAAACATCCTGAATGATTGTTTTTTGAATGAATACCTCAAAAACAACAATTGTCGCCACTGTCACAAACAAAATAATCGTCATAACAAGCGAAATTGCCAATGCAACCAAATACTGACTAAAAAAACCACGTTTATCAAAAACGTGTTTAGAAGATTCAAAACCGCTTAAAATTCCGTTAATACCATTTGCCATTAAAAAAATAGAAAGTAAAAATCCAGACGATAATAAGCCGGAGTGACTATTATTTAAGATATCGCTGATAATTTTACTAATCGCATCGTATGTATTTGGAGGGACACTCTGCTGCACAAACTGCAAAAAATCTTCCTGAAAATTGTCTATCGGAATAAACGGGATCAAGTTTAAAATAAACAGCGCAAAAGGAAATAAAGCCATAAAAAAGCTAAAAGAAACCGCACTTGCATGATATGAAAATGCTCCTTCAAGAATTCCTAAAGTATACATTTCAAGCAAATCATATAATGAGAAACCTTCGAGCCAAGGCAGCTTTATTCTTTTTAAAAGTCGGGCCAGGTTGCGTATTACAGGCAATTTTTCAATCCGAGCTTCTATCTCCTGCGACATATTTTTTTGATTTTAGATTGTTGAGTTTAGATTTTAGACTGCAAACCTAACTCATAACTTATAACTCAAAACTTCACTAAAAAGCTTTTAAACTCAAATCCATGTTGTAAACTGAATGTGTTAAAGCGCCAGATGATATATAATTGACACCGCAAAGAGCATATTCGCGAATTGTTTTTTCGTTGATATTTCCCGAAGATTCTGTCTGGCATTTTGTACCAATCAATTTTACTGCCGTTTTTGTGTCTTCATAATTAAAATTGTCGATCAAGATTCTGTGAACGCCGTCGCTCAACAAAATTTCTCTGATTTCATCTAAATTACGAGCTTCAACAATAATTTTTAAATCGAGATTGTTTTCTTTTAAATATTCTTTTGTTTTCGAAATTGCGCGTGTAATTCCTCCAGCAAAATCAATATGATTGTCTTTTAGCATTACCATGTCATAAAGCGCAAAACGGTGATTTTCTCCACCTCCTATTTTTACTGCCCATTTTTCAGCCGCTCTAAAATTTGGCGTTGTTTTACGAGTATCTAATATTTTAGCACCAGTTCCTTCTAAAAGCTGAACATATTGACTAGTTTTAGTAGCAATAGCCGACATTCGCTGCATAGTGTTTAAAACTACTCTCTCAGCTTTTAAAATAGACTGCGAACTTCCCGAAACTTCAAAAACAACTTCGCCATATTCTACATGCGTTCCATCTTCGATAAAAGTTTTTACTTTTAATTTTGGATCTACATGTTCAAATATCATTTTGGCAACTTCAACTCCGGCAATTATTCCCTGATCTTTTACCAATAATTTAGCCTGACCGTGTGCAGTATCTGGAATACAGGCAAGCGAACTGTAATCGCCTGTACCAACATCTTCTCTAATGGCGTTGCTTATCAAAAGTTGTAATTCTGCTTGAAATTGGGCTTCACTAATCATTTTTCTATTTTTAATAAGATGCTAAATTAGGATATATTTTATGGATTTGAAAGTTTACTTTCTGCAAAAAGTTCCTTATTAACTTAAATTTATATTTAAATCGCCTATTTTTTTAAACACATAGGAACATAGATTTTTGCAGACTTTTAAAAGACGTTCACTTATATAAATTCACATAGCAGCGCTTATAAACTATGTGTTAGAATCTAGATTTTTTTTTTAAACTTTTTATTGAATGTTCCTATAAAAATCTATGTCTCTATGTATTAATTTTTCTCGCACAATCTACATCATCAATTAAAAACATTAAATATCTTTGAGGTTCAATCAAGCAAAATCTATGGGGTTAATTAAAGACATTTATTCGGTTTCTTTTTACGAAAAATTTAGTCAGGCTGTCGCCGAAGTCCATCCTTCATTCAACAAACAAAAATTTATTGAAGCAATTTACGAAGACGATTTTGCTCAAAAAGAATGGAAAGAAAGAATGAAACACACCACAGTTGTGTTACACCAATTTATGCCTCAAAATTTTCCTGAAGCTGTTTTTGTAATTGATAAAATCATCGAAAATCTCAAGAAAAATAAATTTACTGAGGGCAATCTCGCATTCATATTCTTTGCAGATTATATCGAAATGTACGGTTTAGACGATTTTAAAACCTCAGCAAAAGCCTTTGTTTCGATAACACAATTTATAAGCTGTGAATTTGCTGTTCGTCCTTTTATTTTAAAGTATAAAGAACAAATGATTGACGAAATGGTAAAATGGTCACTTCACGAAAATCATCACGTACGAAGATTAGCCAGCGAGGGATCACGCCCGCGATTACCGTGGGCAATGGCTATTCCGTTTTTAAAAAAAGACCCTTCTTCTATTCTGCCTATTTTAGAAAATCTAAAAAACGATCCTTCAGAATATGTCCGCAGAAGCGTAGCCAATAATTTAAATGATATTGCAAAAGATAATCCGCAGATTGTACTTGAAATTGCTTCGAGATGGAAAGGTCACACCAAAGAAACCGACGCAATCATAAAACACGGAAGCAGAACTTTATTAAAACAAGGTCATCCAGAAATTTTAAGTCATTATGGCCTAGAAAGCACTAATATTGAACTTTCTAATTTTGAAATTAAAACACCAACTGTAAAAATTGGTGATTATCTTCAATTTCATTTTCAGTTAAATAATAAAAACGAAGAACCTAAAACCGTTCGTTTAGAATATGCTGTCCATTATAAAAAAGCAAAAGGGCATTTGGCAAAAAAAGTTTTTAAAATCAGCGAGAAAATTTATCAGCCTAATCAATTAACTAAAATTGAAAGAAATCAGTCTTTTAAGTTAATTACAACTCGAGTTTTTCATACGGGAAATCATCAACTGTCGATTATCATAAATGGAACTGAAAGTGAAGTTTTAGAGTTTGAATTGATTGATTAAAAAAACAAATTTCGCAAATAATCAAGTTTTAGTCGTCAGTTTGTCATTTCGACGAAGGAGAAATCTTCGCAAGAAACTCGACAAAGATTGAATTCTCGTTGCGGAGCTACTCGTGGAGATTTCTCCTTCGTCGAAATGAAAAAAAAACATCAAAACATCAAAATCAACAGAGAATATACATCGAAAACAACAAGCTCCAGCGAAGCGATATTATTTCGGTCCACTGGAGCTTTACGATTAGGGTATTCTTTTTCTATAAATATCTCGTCCCGCTGGGACTTTACTCTACTAAATTCATTTAATAAATAAACTTAATAAACGATTTTCCTTACTTTTATAATTCGAAAATCCAATAACAACTTTTCTTAACCTAAATTAAGTTACAGATTTCATCACAACTGTAATTTTGTTTTCAAATCAAATCAAAATACCACATGTCAAATATCAGTTTAATTATCGAAGAACGTGCTGCCAATATTGGCAACTTTATGGTAGGCCGTTTACTGCCTTTCCGTGAAAAAAGAGCTGTTGGTCCATTTGTTTTTATCGATCATATGGGACCTGCACATTTAAGTGATCATGAAAATATGGATGTTCCGCCTCACCCGCATATCGGACTTTCGACTCTTACTTTTTTGTTTGAAGGAAGCATTATGCATCGCGATAGTTTAGGAACCGAATTAGAAATAAAACCCGGCGCCGTAAACTGGATGACGGCCGGAAAAGGAATTGTTCACTCAGAAAGAACGCCTGAATATTTAAGACATTCAGATAAAATGCTGCACGGATTACAGATTTGGGTGGCGCTTCCGAAAGAATTGGAACAAATGGACCCAAATTTTACCCATGTTGAAGCAGATGACATTCCGGCTTGGGAAGAAGATGGCGTATCTTATAAATTAATTGCAGGTGAAGCTTTTGGCAAAAAATCTCCCGTTCCTGTTTACAGTCCGTTGTATTTTATTGAAATTAAAAGTACTGAGGCAAAAAAAATCAATATCGGACATCATTTATTCGGCGAAAGCGGTTTGTATATTTTAGAAGGAAGTATCAAAAGCGGAGAATATGTTTACGATCCGAAACAAATTTTAATTACAAATGACAGTACACTTTGTGAGTTTGAAATTGCTGAAAATTCTACAGTGTACATCTTTGGAGGACAGCCATTTCCTGAAGAACATTTCATCTTTTGGAATTTTGTTTCTTCGGATAAAAACCTCATCGAAAAAGCAAAAACAGACTGGACAGCACAGACTTTCCCGAAAGTTCCAGGCGAAACAGAATTTGTTCCATTACCAGAACCAAGAATCAAATAAATATGGATACAATTTCAGCAAAAATAGATACGCGTTTGTATCGAACAGAAGTAAAATCAGCGAGCGATAATGTTCTAATTTCCGATGAACCGCAAGAATTGGGAGGCAAAAATTTAGGATTGAATCCAACAGAGCTTTTGGCAGCTTCATTGGCTTCCTGTACCGTAATTACGTTGAGAATGTACATCAATCGTAAACAATGGGACGTTTCTGAAATAAATGTCAAAATTGATTTTGAAAGAGATGCTGAGCGAAGTGTATCAGTATTTACAAGAAAAATCGAAGTAATAGGCGAAGTCGACGAAACACAAAGACAACGTTTGGAAACCATTGCAAACAGCTGTCCGATTCATAAAACACTTACGCATTCAATAGAAATTAAAACCACATTAATATAATAATCATGGAAATTCAACAGATAAACGATACACGAAAAGGATATTTTGAAGCAATAGAAGACGGAAAAGAAGCAGGAAAAATGACTTACACTTGGGCAGGAGATTCAAAATTCATAATCGACCATACAGAAGTAAGTCCAGATTTTAACGGAAAAGGTGTAGGTAAAAAATTAGTTTTAGCCGCTGTGGATTATGCAAGAGCTAACAATGTAAAAATTATTCCGCTCTGTCCTTTTGCAAAAAGTGTTTTTGATAAGGTTGAGGAAATACGTGATGTACTTTCTTAAAAGAGATGCTAAGGTTCTAAGTTGCTAAGATTCTAAGTTTTTTTTAACCGCAAAGTTCGCAAAGTTTTTTTAGGCAAAGCTTTTGCGAACTTTTGCGTTTGTATTAAGCTATGTCTGGAATACAACCCTGCGTTCTTTGCGTTAAAAAACAAACACAAAGAAATTCGATTTTTAAATTTCTCCGAAAAGTCGTATATTTGCATGTAATTTAAACTTAGAGTATGACAAGGATAATTACGCTTTTCTGTATTTTTATAGCACAAATCAGCTTTTCTCAATCGGCTGAAAGTTATTTAGAAAAAATCAGAAATAATGAAGCTCTCTTAACAGCTTTTTTTCAACAAATGCCAAAAGGAGGCGATTTACACCACCATTTTTCAGGATCAATTTATGCAGAACCGCTTTTGGAAAGAGCCATTGCAGAAGACTTTTATTTGAATTTGGAAACTATGGCAGTTTCGAAAACCAAACCTGAAAAAGGAAACTGGCAGCGTTTTTCATCTCTTAAAGAAAAATTACCATTTTACGAACAACAAATTATGCAGACATGGTCGGTTAAAGATTATAATGGTTCTGTACCTTCTGATGATCAGTTTTTTGATTCTTTTATGAAATTCGAACCTACAATTGCAGGTCATTTTGCCGAAGGAATGCTCGAATTAAAAAAACGCGCCATTGCTGAAAATTTATCTTATATCGAAACGCAATTATCAACAATTCCATGCGATATGAATGTTTCAGATTTGACAGATTTCAATGCGAGACTTCGTCAGGCTTCTGCTCAAAAAGATGAAAAAGCAGTTTTAAAACTTTTAGACGAATTGTATAAATCAATTCAGAAAAAAGACGCTAAAAAATATGCAGATGAATTCAACAATAATTTCCTAGCAAAACTTCACAAAGACTTAAAAATTGACGATGAGCGTTTTACAATGCGTTATCAAAACTTTGTACTGCGTTTTATGGAACCGGTTGATTTATTTAAAAATCTGGTTATCGCTTTTATTTCATCAAACGAAAGCAAATTAACTGCAGGCGTAAATATCGTTTCTCCAGAACATGGTGAAAATTCCATGAAAGATTATTGGCTGCATATGGTGATGTTTAAATACTGTAATTCTAAATTTCCAAATGTAAAATACACGCTTCATGCAGGCGAACTGACTTTAGGTTTGGTACAGCCGGAAGATTTAACATGGCATATTAATGACGCAATTTATATCGCGGGCGCTAAAAGAATTGGTCACGGAGTTGATATCGCTTACGAAGCAAATTCGTATGATTTATTGAAATACATGTCTAAAAACAATATTCCGATCGAGATCAATTTAGTAAGTAATGAGTTCATTTTGAAAGTAAAAGAAAACAGACATCCGTTTACACTTTACAAAGAGTTCAATGTGCCAATTGTAATCAGTACAGACGATGCCGGAATTTTGAGAAGCAATATGACAGAACAATATGTTTTATTAGCTAAAAGATATCCCGATGTTTCGTATGCTACCATAAAACAATATGTTTATAACAGCATCAATTACAGTTTTATTCAGGATGAAGCCGTTAAAAAACAATTGGTTAAAGATTTAGATAATAGATTTAAAAATTTTGAAGCGAAATTTTCTAAAAATTAAACTCTAAACCTAACAGGTTTTAAAAACCTGTTAGGTTTGCCCATATCTATAAAAAATAAAATTCGTGGAATTCGTGGAAAAAAAATAACTAATGAATATCAAACTTATCGCCATAGGTAAAACAGACAATAAATCGTTGCAGACTTTGATTGACGATTACACCAAACGTTTGTCGTTTTACATCAAATTTGATTTGGAAATTATTCCCGATATCAAAAACGTTAAGAATTTATCTGAAAGTCAGCAGAAAGAAAAAGAAGGCGAATTAATTCTGTCTAAACTTTCGCCAACCGATCAATTGATTTTATTGGATGAAAATGGAAAAAACTTTTCCAGTGTTGGTTTTTCTAAAGAATTACAAAAGAAAATGAATTCCGGAATTAAAACGCTTGTTTTCGTAATTGGCGGCCCTTACGGATTTTCAGATACAGTTTACAGCAAAGCCCAAGGAAAAATTTCGCTTTCGCTGATGACGTTTTCGCATCAAATGGTTCGTTTATTTTTTATAGAGCAATTGTACCGCGGATTTACAATTTTACGAAATGAACCTTATCATCATCAATAGTTTTTTGTTTCTTTTGTTTCAGGTTTCCTTTGTTTCAGGTTTCCTTTGTTTCACGTATTAGAAAATGAATTCCACTGGAAGCGTATCAAGATTGTGAGTCACATCTTTTTGGAGTAGAATCTTATATTGAATATATTCTTCATAACTCATATTCTTATCAAATAAAAAAACTAAATCTGGTACTTTCGCAAACTTTATACTGTAAAAATGTTTTAGTATTTCTGATATTTTTATCTCCTGATTTCTCATAAAAACTCGTTTTTTCCCTTTACTAAAATAAACCACAAAACTTCCCGCAGCAGGTTTCTCCATTTTATAAAACACTTTCGTGAAAGGCAAAAAGGCTAAATTTTTTCCAACAGAATCTGCGTACGAGTAATAATTTTCGGCATTTTCGTTTTTATGCGCGCTATCTGCACGCTTTTTTTCCTGTAGCTTCATCACTTCCGGAATTACCAACTTCAAAGGCAGGCGCTTATCAATATTGAATATCCAATTGGTCGAAATGATACTGCTTTTTCGGTTCACTTCAGCAATTGTATCTTTTCCTTCGACTTTAAAAAAGATGTAAATTGGCGAAAGATCTTGTACTTCTTTTACAATTGTTACGTTAGATTTTGGAAGTAAGACGTCTTCTTTTTTTCCACAGGAAAAAAGAAAAAAAGCGATAATTAGGGTAAAGTATTTCATGCTTTTTTATTTTTTTTAATGCAAAGTTTGTCATTTCGACGAAGGAGAAATCTTCGCAAGAAACTCCACAACGAGAATTAATCTTTGTCGATTTAACAACGAAGATTTCTCCTTCGTCGAAATGACAAAAAATGTCGAGATTATGAATTCATTTTCTCAAACAAAGCCACACACTCCACTGCTTCTTTCACATCATGAACTCGAAGAATCTTTGCTCCTTTTGTTAACGCAATTGTATTTAGAAATGTTGTTCCGTTTAAAGCTTCTTGCGGCGTAATATCAAGTGTTTTATAAATCATTGATTTTCTTGAAATTCCAGCTAAAACAGGCAATTCTAAAACATTAAAAAGCTCCATTTTCTGCATCACTTCATAATTTTGATCGGTTGTTTTGGCAAAACCGAAACCTGGATCTAAAATCAAATCGTTGATTCCTAAAGCTCTTGCTTTTTTAACTTTTACAGAAAAATAAAAAAGCATTTCTTTTACTATATCTTCATACTGCGTTAAACTCTGCATCGTCTGCGGATTGCCACGCATGTGCATCATAATGTATGGTACATTGTATTTTGCAATTACATCAAACATTTTATCATCGAGTTCGCCAGCTGCAATATCATTTATAATCGCAGCACCGCTTTCTATGCTTACTTTTGCAACTTCGGCTCTAAAGGTGTCAATTGATAATAATGCTTTTGGAAAATGCTTTAAAATCAATTCTATGGCGGGAACAATTCGGGCGATTTCTTCTTGTTCAGAGACAAATTCGGCACTTGGTTTACTGGAATAAGCACCAATATCAATAAATGTCGCACCTTCAGAAATCATTTTATCTACCTGCGAGATAATTTCGTCTTCGTTTTTATATTTTCCTCCGTCAAAGAAAGAATTTGGCGTAACATTTAAAATTCCCATTACTTTAGGAATCGATAAATCTATAAGTTCGCCTTTGCAATTAATTGTCATTTGTTTATTTTGTTTCAGGTTTCCGGTTTCAAGTTAGCGTTAACACTTTGTTTAGAAAAAACTTGAAACAAAGAGAACCTGAAACTTGAAACTCTTAAAAAATTATCCTTATTTTTGAAGAAATTTTAGCAAATATACAGCAATAAATGAAGAATACTTCCCTTGAATTTGATAATGTAATTACGGTTTGCCGCACCTTATTTATCAATAAAATGAAAGATTACGGCAGTGCATGGAGAATTTTAAGACTTCCGTCATTGACCGATCAAATTTTCATAAAAGCACAAAGAATCAGAAGTTTACAGGAAAATGATGTCCGTAAAGTTGATGAAGATGAAAAAGGAGAATTTATCGGAATTATCAATTATTCTATTATGGCTTTAATTCAGTTAGAATTAGGTGTTGTTGATCAGCCTGATTTAGACGTTGAAAAAGCAACTGAATTGTATGACGCTAAAGTAAAGTTAACGAAAGATTTAATGGAAGCTAAAAATCACGATTACGGCGAAGCGTGGCGTGACATGCGTGTAAGTTCTTTAACAGATTTGATTCTGCAAAAATTACTTCGCGTTAAGCAAATTGAGGATAACAAAGGTCTGACTTTAGTTTCTGAAGGAATCGATGCCAATTATCAGGATATGATTAATTATTCTGTTTTTGCTTTAATTTTAAACCCCATCAATAAATAAAAATTCCAAAAAAGAAATCCCAAATTCCAAAGTCTAATATTGGAAATTGAGATTTTAATAAATTGGAATTTAAATAAATCTTCCTATGAAAAACATCATTACTCAATTCTCCCGATTATTTGTCGGTGTATTATTTATCATTTCCGGATTAATAAAACTAAACGATCCTGTTGGTTTCTCTTATAAATTGGCCGAATATTTTAGCGAACCAGTTTTCAATATGCCTTTTTTAGAGCCGTTGGCTTTAGGCTTAGCAATTTTCTTGGTAATTTTAGAAGTAGTTTTAGGAGTAATGCTGTTAGTTGGTTATAAATCAAAATTGACAATTTGGGCATTATTACTTTTAATCGTTTTCTTCACATTCCTTACCTTCTACTCTGCTTATTTTGATGTAGTAAAAGATTGCGGTTGCTTTGGAGATGCATTGCATTTAACACCTTGGCAGTCATTTACAAAAGATGTTGTTTTACTTTTCTTCATTTTGATTTTATTCATTAATAAAAAATTAGTAAAACCTTTATTTTCAAAATTAGTTACCAACTTAATTACTTTAATAAGCATTGTTTTGTGCGTTTTTATGGCAGTTTGGGTTTTAAATCATAACCCAATCAAAGATTTTCGTCCGTTTAAAGTAGGCTCTAGTATCCCAAAAGGAATGGAAATTCCAGAAGGAGCTCCAAAATCTGTTGTAGAAATGATTTTCGTTTACAAAGTAAACGGCGTTGACAAAGAATTTACAGAAAAAGATTTAATGAATATTCCAGAAGGAGCAACATTTGTAGATAGAAAAGACAAAGTGATTACAGAAGGCTATATACCTCCAATTCACGATTTTACAATGACAAAAGATGATTCTGATTATAAAGAAGAATTACTTCAAGAGCCAAAATTGGTTATTTTTGTTACTTACGATTTGACAAAATCAAATCCAGAAGGAATGAAAAAACTAGCTAAAGTTTCGGCAGATGCCAAAGCAAAAGGTTATAAAGTAATTGCAATGACTGCTTCTGGTGCTGATGAAATTTCAAAAGCTAAAAAACAATACAACTTAGATACCGATTTTTATTTCTGTGATGCAACAACTTTAAAAACAATCGAAAGAGCCAATCCAAGTATCGTTGTTCTAAGCAAAGGCGTTGTTGTAAAAAAAGTACATTACAATGATGTTGAAGATTTGAAATTGTAATATCATTTAAAATATTTAAAGCGCTGATAAACTTATTGTTTTATCAGCGCTTTATTTTTACTTGCAGTCTGTTCAAACTTAACTTTTTGATTACGAATAAAAATCTCACATGTGATCAAACAAAAAACAAATTTAATAAATGAAAAAACTCATTAAAGCCTTAACTTTTTCGCTTACAATTTTATCTAGCATTTTATCTTTTTGCCAGGCAAAAAATGAGAACCAACGTTACATTTTCTTTTTTCACAACAAATTTGTTCAAGAAAATCCCTTAAACGCAGCTCATCCTGAATATGGAAAAGCAGAATACAATGAGATTTTAGAATCATTCAGAAAAGATAATTTTATTGTTTTTAGTGAAAAAAGAAAGAAAAACACAAATTCTGCTGAATACGCAGAAAAGATTGTAAAACAGGTAAAAGCATTAATAAAAAAAGGCGTCCCTCCAAATCATATTACAGTAATTGGAACTTCACAGGGCGGTTATATTGCCCAGTACGTTTCGACTTATTTAGCAAATCCAGATGTGAATTTTGTATTTATTGGATGCTTTAGAGATTCTGATATTCAAGAAATTCCTGATATTAATTTCTGCGGTAATATTTTAACCATTTACGAAAAATCAGACATTTATGGCGTTTCAGCTGTCAAAAGAAAAGAAACTTCAAAACTCCAAGTAAATCACTTTAAAGAAATCGAATTGAATACCAATCTTAAACATGGTTTTCTTTTTAAAGCTTTAGACGAATGGATCGTTCCAAGTAAAAAATGGGCAAATGGAAATTATAATTTGAATTAAAAAAAATAATATTAAGGTCTTCAAAAATCAAATTTATTGAAGGCTTTTTTCATTGAAATCCGACGTTTTTTATGTCCTAAAATTGTTCTTCAATTTAAAAATTTCACCCATTTTTCAAATCTCATAAAATTCATTTAGAAAATTACACGATTTTAACCTCAACTATTACGTTTTCATTCATCTTTTTCTAACCTAAAATTGTTGTTTTGTTACAAAATAAACGACTCTTCAAATTTTGTTAATCTACATTTCGCTTTCAATTTGTTTGTTTAACTTTGTGAATTCAGTACTTAATTTTAAAATAATTTAATTTACATATGAAACAAATTGCCCTAATTGTAATTGCATTTATTACTTTTTCATGTTCACAAGCTCAGAAAACTAGTTTTTCTAAAGAAGCTTTATCCGAGAAATTATTAGGAACAGACAATAGTCAGACTACATTTAAAAACATTCTGAAAAAATATAAAGGAAAAACTTTAGTTATTGAAGTTTGGGCTTCTTGGTGTGGGGACTGTGTAAAAGCAATGCCAAAACTAAAAGAATTACAAGCTAATAATCCTAATGTTTCTTACTTATTCATTTCGGCTGATAAAACTACTGATAAATGGAAAGCTGGAATCGAAAAACACGAATTAAACAAAGGCGATCATTATATGATGAATGATGGCATGAAAGGTCTTTTTGGAAAAGCTATTGATTTAGATTGGATTCCGAGATACATTGTTGTGGATAAAACAGGAAAAATTGTGCTTTACCGCGCTATAGAAACTGATTTTGCTAAAATAGACGAAACTTTAAAAGGATTGAAATAATTCAATAGCAATGTCAATTTCAAAAATCAATTTCAATTTGTCTTTGACCTTACTTCATAAAACAAAAAACAAAAAAATAATATAAAACTACCAAAATGAGAAAATCGATTGTTGCAGGAAACTGGAAAATGCATAAAAATGCTGCTCAAACTGAAGAATTATTAAACGAGTTAATTGCTAAAATTCCAGCAAAAACGAATGCACAAGTTATTGTAGCTCCAACATTTGTAAACTTACAAGCTGCTGCTGCAAAATTAAAAAATACAACTATTGGAGTTTCTGCTCAAAATGTTCACCAAGCTGAAGGCGGTGCTTTTACAGGAGAAATTTCTGCAGATATGTTAACAAGCATTGGCGTTAATACAGTTATCTTAGGTCACTCTGAGCGTAGAGCTATTTTCCACGAAACTGACGCTTTAATCGCAAATAAAGTTGATACAGCTTTAAAACATGATATGACAGTTATTTTCTGTTTTGGAGAAGAATTAAAAGACCGTCAATCTGATAATCATTTTAATATTGTTGAAAATCAATTACGTGACGGATTATTCCATATCGCAAAAGAATCTTGGGAAAAAGTTGTTCTAGCTTATGAGCCAGTTTGGGCTATTGGAACTGGAGAAACTGCTTCGCCTGAGCAAGCTCAAGAAATGCACGAATTCATTAGAGAAACTATTCGTAAAGCTTTTGGAGCTGAAATCGCTGATGAAGTTTCTATTTTATACGGTGGTTCTGTTAAGCCAGAAAACGCTAAAGAAATCTTTGGTAAACCAGACGTAGATGGTGGTTTAATTGGTGGTGCTGCTTTAAAAGCTGATGACTTTTTAGCAATTGTTACTGCTATCTAATTTTAGATTTTAGATTTTAGATTTTAGATTTTAGATTTATACTTACAAAAACCATTCGCGATGCGAATGGTTTTTTCGTATTGGGATTTGGAATTTGGCTTTTTTAAATTGAATTTTATAATTTAAGAATTACCTTTTGCAAAAAAATTATTTATGTCGAATATATATTTAGGATATCATTTTACGATTGAGCCAAAAGAACTTGGTTCGGAGATTTTAGTTGCTGAGTTGGGCGAAAAAGCGTTTGAAAGTTTTACAGAAACAGAAAACGGGATTTCGGCTTTTGTGAAGAAAGATTTATGGGACGAAAATATTCTAGACGATATTTATATTTTACAATCTGAAGAGTTTAAAATCGAATATACTGTTGAAGAAATAGATCAGGTAAACTGGAATGAAGAATGGGAAAAGAATTTTGAACCTATTGATGTTGACGGAAAATGCCACGTTCGTGCTCCGTTTCACCCAAAGACTGATGCAGAATTTGATATTGTAATCGAACCAAAAATGAGTTTTGGAACTGGTCATCATGAAACAACACACATGATGATTCAGCATTTATTAGAAATGGATGTTAAAGGTCTTAAAACTTTGGACATGGGCTGCGGAACAGCAATTTTAGCAATCTTGGCTGAAATGAAAGGTGCTGAACCAATAGACGCAATTGATATTGACAATTGGTGTTATTTGAATTCTATTGAAAATGCCGAACGCAATAATTGTAAACATATCAGCGTTTATGAGGGCGATGCAGCTTTATTGGCAGGCAAAAAATATGATTTAATTATTGCAAACATCAATAGAAATATTTTATTGAATGACATGCAGGCTTATGTTGATTGTTTGAACCCAAAAGGAATTATACTTTTTAGCGGTTTCTATGAAGAAGATATTCCGTTTATCGATGCTTCTTGCGTTGAAAAAGGATTGACTTATGTTAAAAAGTTTCAAAGAAACAACTGGGTATCATTAAAATACGTAAATTAGATATTAGTAATTACATCAGTACAAAAACTTAAAAAAAATGAGTACTAAAGAAAAAGTTAGAGAAAGAATTCGCGAGAAAGAAGCAACGGGTTTCAATAACGAAATCATAGTTTACAATGACGATGTAAACACTTTTGACCACGTAATTGATACTCTTATGCGTGTATGCAGTCACACAGCTGAACAAGCTGAGCAATGCTCTTTAATTGTACATTACAACGGAAAATGCACTGTAAAAACAGGGCCAATAGACAAATTAAAACCTCAATGTACACAACTTTTAGAAGCGGGACTTAGCGCTGAAATCGTTTAGTTGAAAATATTTTAAAAAACATTCTATTTTATTCTATATTTGAATTAAATAGAATGTTTTTTTTATGGAGGAATATGGACAGATATTGATTATTGCAATGCCTATTTTTTTGACCTTGATTATCATCGAAAAAATATACGGTATTTATATAAAAAACGACACCGCTCCTCTTATAGACAGTGTATCAAGCATAAGTTCTGGAATAACTAATTCTGTAAAAGATGTTTTGGGTCTCAGCATTACTTTTCTCTCCTACGAATGGCTGGTTTCTAAAATTGCATTACAGCATTTAGAAGCAAATGTCCTCTCCTATTTCATTGCTTTTTTTGTTATTGATTTTTACGGATATTGGAGCCATCGACTAGCACATCAAATTAACTTTCTTTGGAACAAACACGCCATTCATCACAGTAGTGAAGAGTTTAATCTTGCGTGTGCGCTTCGTCAGCCTATTGCCAGCTTGGTTAATTTATTTACGTTCTTATTGATTCCCGCAGCTCTTTTGGGAGTTCCAGCTTCTGTAATTGCAATAACACTTCCTATTCATTTGTTTTTACAATTTTGGTACCATACCAAACACATTAAAAAAATGGGATTTATTGAACAAATTCTAGTAACTCCTTCACATCATCGTGTACACCATGCGATTAATCCAGAATATTTAGACAAGAATCATTCGCAGATTTTTATTTTCTGGGATAAACTTTTTGGCACTTTCCAGGAAGAATTAGACGATGTTCCGCCAGTTTTTGGAATCACAAGACCTGCTAATACTTGGAATCCTATTAAGATTAATTTCCAGCATTTAAGCTTATTAGTAAAAGATGCCTGGCGAGCTCCTATATTGAAAGACAAATTAACGATCTGGTTTAAACCAACCGGCTGGCGTCCGGAAAACTTTGAAGAAAAATATCCCATAAACAAAATTGAAAATGTTTTTGATTTTGAAAAATACGGAACACAAAACCCTCAAAGATTAGTTTACTGGGCTGTAATTCAAGTTTTAATCACTTTATTATTTGTAAGCTATCTATTTGAAAATATTGCCAAAATTGGTTTTCCAAACATCTTTATTTATGGCTTTTTTATTTTTATTACGATCTACAGTTACTCAGAATTAATGGATAAAAGCAGATTTTCTGTTTTATGGGAAAGTTTGAGATTGATAACAGTAATTGGTATTGTGGCTTACTTTGGAGATTGGTTTGGCTTAAATCGTGTAATTCCCATTAGTAATTATATTATTTTTACATACTTAATATTCTCTCTTTTCGTGACAATCTATTTTGTCAATATTGAATTTAAGAACAAACCAAAACCATATATCAATCATAATCCCCTATTATGAGAAACTCTTATTTTTACAAAATTTATTTAGCGTTCAGTATACTATACCTGATTATTCTGGTATCTGGTTACGAGCGATTCGATCTGTTTTTAAAACCCATATTAATACCAATTATTGGGTTTGGTGTTTATTTTTTTAGAAAATTTCCAACTAAAAATACCTTATTAAGCGCACTTGTATTTTCTTGGATTGGAGACGTTATTCTGTTATTTACAGATCTTGGTGAAATATATTTCATATTGGGTTTAGTATCTTTTTTGACAGCCCATATTATCTATTGTATTTTGTTTAATCAACTGAATAAAATTAGAAAAAAGCAGAACAGATCAGTTTTTATTTTTGGAAGCATTTTAATTGCTTTATATTTAATTGGCATGGTTTCTTTTTTAATGCCGTTTTTAGGAGATCTAAAAATTCCTGTTACAATTTATGCATCAATTATTTCCATTATGCTTTTATTTGCCTTTAACGGATTCTTAGTCTGGGAAAAACCTGGTAATTTACTCGTTTTTTTAGGAGCATTTTTCTTCATTATATCGGATAGTATTTTGGCGATAAACAAATTTTATGCTCCAATTCCGAAAAGCTCATTTTTTATTATGCTGACTTATCTTCTGGCACAATATCTGATTGTAATTGGTATTTTAAAACTAAACCGCAAAAAAGTAGAAGAATAATTTTTGAGTGTTCAAAGCTGTATTTGGAATACTGAAACTAACTGTTATTACAATATTATAACCCATGAAAAAAATAACCCTTTTTATTGTTTTATTAATCACTGCAACTTCTTGCGTGAGTACAAAATCAACCTTAAAAAATGTAGACGACAATGCGCCTGATTTGATTTTGAAGAAAGACAATACTTTCCTTATCACTCAATTTGCTAAAGACAAAAAATACGGTTACGATCCTGATTATCCAATAAATATATTTTTTCAAAATACTAATAGCGAAACTCTTAATGAATCTCGTTTCCTGAATGCGCTGGCGGGACCAAGCGGTGAAAAAATTACTTATACAAAATTAGAAACCTGTTGTCCGTTTCCAACCAAAAGAAGTAATATGGGCGCTGGTTTTTTGAATGTTTACGAATTGAAATGGGAAGGACAGAAAAAGCCGATTAAGCTTTATTTGAATGTTTATGAAAAAGGAATTTTAATGGTTCCTGTGGGATTGAGGCTCAAATAAGAAAATCAACTTTAAACTAAATGATATTATAAGAATTCAAAAAATGTTTGGTCCCATTTCCTTAATCTTAATTATTTTACCCATATTCTTTCAACTTATATTTGGAACCATTGCCGCTAAGCAAACCATTTCTTTTAAATTTTGGACTGTTTCTTCAGCTAATTTTGTTTTGCAAATATTTTTTTCAATAGTATCATATTCAATAGCTTCATATAATTTTAATACTTATTTTGACAAACATCCTTCTGAACTTAGATGCGGAACAGGATTTGGTGTTCTTATTATAGCAATGTTCTTCCTTGTGTTTATCCTTATAATTTTAATAATCATTCAATATTTTATTAAAAGATTTTATAAAAAAAGATATGATTAACGCAAGTATAGCATTTATAAACAAAAGCAAAAGCTTAATAAATTAACTTAAATTTTCTTAATTCCACTAAACTCTAGCCCTGATAGAAGCGGAAATCCTTTTTTGAGAAAGCCTGTTTTTTCTGGTTGCTGCAGAGCGACCAACGGAAGCTCCTGCAGTGACCAAGAAAAAAAGGATTGCGATAAAAAGATTGTAGCGGATAGCAGGATTGGCTTCATAAAATAATCTTAAATCTTCATCTTGTATTCATAAATCATGACTACCTTTGCACTGTCAAAAAATCATATTATGAATTTACAACATATTCCACAAATTAAGCATACTGACAGCGGAAACTTCTTTTTATTGGCGGGACCTTGCGCTATCGAAGGAGAAGAAATGGCTCTTAGAATTGCTGAAAAATTAGTTGGTATTACCGACAAACTTCAGATTCCTTATGTTTTCAAGGGATCTTTTAAAAAAGCAAACCGATCTAGAATTGATAGTTTTTCTGGAATTGGTGACGAAAAAGCTTTAAAAATCTTAAGAAAAGTTTCTGAAACTTTCCATGTTCCAACGGTTACAGATATTCATACTAACGAAGATGCTGACATGGCTGCTCAATACGTAGATGTTTTGCAGATTCCAGCTTTCTTAGTGCGCCAGACTGACCTTGTAGTTGCAGCAGCAAATACTGGAAAAGTAGTTAACTTAAAAAAAGGACAATTTATGAGTCCTGAGAGCATGAAACATGCTGTACAAAAAGTATTAGACTGTAATAATGAAAATGTTATGGTTACAGATCGTGGTACCATGTTTGGTTATCAAGACATGATTGTTGATTTTAGAGGTATTCCTACTATGCAGCAATATGCTTCTACGGTTCTAGATGTAACGCATTCTTTACAACAGCCAAATCAAACTGCTGGTGTTACAGGAGGAAGACCTGATATGATTGAAACTGTTGCTAAAGCTGGTATTGCAGTTGGAGTTGACGGAATTTTTATTGAAACACATTTTGATCCGGCAAATGCAAAAAGCGATGGTGCTAATATGCTTCATTTGGACTATTTTGAAGGTTTAATGAACAAATTGGTAGCTATTAGAAAAACAGTCAATACATTTTAATTTATAATACTTAAGTTCTTTGAAAACAAAAATTTTATTTTTTCTTCTGACTTGTGTTTCATTAAACGCTTTTGCTCAGGAGGAAATTCCAGTACAAAAATACGCTGCTCATAATAAAGGAAAATTCTTTGTGATGTGGGGTGGAAATAGAGAAAGCTACTCAAAATCTGATGTAAACTTTAGAGGTAAAGATTACAACTTTACAGTTGAGAATATGGCAGCTCATGACAAACCAAAAGGATGGCATGTTGATTATGTTAATCCTGCAAATATGACTATTCCACAAACCAATTTGAGGTTAGGTTATTTCTTCAGCGATCACTATAGTGTAACAATTGGTGTTGACCACATGAAATATGTAATGGCGCAGAATCAAATTGCAAACGTAAACGGAAGCATTAATTTACCTGCCGATGATCCAGCTTCAATCTACAATGGTGAATACAATAATAGACCAGTAGATATGTCTCAAGGCGGCGCTAAGGAAGGCGGTTATGATAAAGGTGAAACTCAGGTAGGTGGTCCTGCTTTTTTAATGTATGAACATACTGATGGTTTGAATTACATTAATACTGAGGTAGCGAGATTTGATGATATTTCAAAATGGTTTGGATTGCCAAATATTGATAAAGTTCAAATTAATTTAACTGAAGGTTTAGGGGCTGGAGTTTTATATCCTAAAACCAATACAACACTTTTAGGAAAAGAACGTCATGATGATTTTCATATTTCTGGTTATGGTGTTTCTGCAAAAGCTGGTTTAAATATCACCTTTTTTAAACATTTCTACGTTCAAGGAGAGTTAAAAGGTGGTTATATTAACATGCCGGATATTAAAACTACAACAAGTCCTGAAGATAAAGCTTCGCAGCACTTTACTTATTTCCAACGTATTATTGCTGTTGGAGGTATTTTTAGAATCTAATATTTCGCGAAAATATATTTGTAAAATAGCTGTCAATTTATTTGGCAGCTATTTTTTTTATTATTTACTTTGCAATTCAAAGTACTTTAAACCATTCTTTATGAAAAGTAAAAAATTTCTATTTCCGTTAATCACATTACTCATCAGTTTTGGGTGTGCGCTGTTTATTTCCTTAAAAGTTTTTCCTAACAATCCGTTTACGGGAAATAAGCAAGAAAAAACAGCACCTAGTAAGTTTAAAGATGGTGATCTTATTTTTCAAACTTCAGAATCAAAACAATGTGAAGCGGTTCGTATAGCAACTAATTCGAAGTTTTCGCACTGCGGCATTATTTATGACATAAACGGAAAATTGTTTGTTTTTGAAGCTGTTCAACCTGTGAAACTTACACCACTTGAAGATTGGATTAAACATGGAAGAGACAGTAAATATGTTGTGAAAAGATTAAAAAATGAAAGTGTTTTGAAGCCTGAGGTTTTACAAAAAATGAAAGACTACAGTCAGCAGTTTGATGGCAAAGAATATGATGCTTATTTTGAATGGACAGACAATCGAATTTATTGTTCTGAATTAATCTGGAAAATCTATAAAAACGCAGCTGGAATTGAATTGTCTAAACTTAGAGAATTGAAAGACTTTAACGTAACCGATCCCAGAGTTCAAAAAATATTGAAAGAACGTTATGGCAATGAGATTCCGTTAGAAGAAAAAGTCGTTGCTCCTTCTGATCTTGCTGATTCTAATTTACTGAAAACTGTAGTAGACACTTATTAAAAATATAAAAAAAAGCTAGTCGATATTCTTTCTGGCTTTTTTATTTCATTATTTACTTTGAAATTCAAAGAACTTTTAAAATGCATTTTATGAGAGATTATTTAATAGAAAAATTGTATGAATGTTCTAAAAAGCCTTATCAAAAATATTTCAAGAAAAATGAACCTTGGAAAATTGATAAAACCAAATTAATGGATTTTCCCGAAGAAAGCTTAGGATATGGATTGGGCGGTTTTCTTCATAACAATCATTTTGATATTCAAGAAAAATTGGAAGATCACGACATTATTCATGTTTTGACTAATACAGGAGTTTCTGTCTATGAAGAAATCGGAATGCAGTATTATTTATTTGGAAATGGAAAGAGAAGCTTGTATCTGTATATGGTAATTCTAACTGGAACTATCTTTTATCCAAAGCGAATAAACTACTTCTTTCAGCAATATAAAAGGGGTAGAAAAGCGCTGTCATTTCATTATTTGGATTTTTCAAAGATGCTGTTTATGCCCATAAAATCTATTCAACAAACTTTTAATATTTAGTAAAATGAAAACAATTAACGAACAACCTTTCAAGGAAAAACAATCTCTAGAATTAACGATTGGTTCATTTGTAATTACTACATTCTTGTTTGCATTATATATTATTTCCAACGAGGATCCAACTGTTTTAGTTATTGCCTGGCCATTTGCTTTAGCGGCAATAATTGTTAATGTAATTATGTTTATTCATCTGGCAGAAAAATTTCTTCATTTACCGCAACAGCGAAAAGAGATAGGTTTTAAAATCTTGCTACTGCTTTCTAATATTCCAATAACATTCTTTTACTATTTTATTGTGATGAAATCTTGATTCTGAAAGTTTAATTCATAAAAAAAGCTATAAGTGTAAACTCATAGCTTTTTTTATAATGCATTTTAAAATCTTAATTTGCTTTTTTAATGTCAATTCCGTTTTGGTCTAACAAATAGATTAGCGAAGTCATTGTTGCCGCTCCAAGCTCTAGCTCTCTTTTATTGATAGCATCAAACTTGTCATTTGCCGCATGATGATAATCGAAATAACGCTGTGAATCTGGTTTTAAACCTGCTTTAACAATTGCCTGCGAAGTTAAATGACTAATATCTGAACCTGCGTGGCCAATTGTAAAACTATGTACTAAATAGGGCTCAAAAAGATCTTTGTATCCTTGAATTTTTTTCAAATTAGCATCATCTGCTTCAATTGAAAACCCTCTTGGTGAAAATCCGCCAGAATCACTTTCTAACGCAAAAATGTGGTTTTCATTCTTTTGTTTTGATACTTTTTCATATTCAGCACCGCCTTTTCCGCCATTTTCTTCGTTCATAAACAATACCACACGAATCGTATTTTTAGGTTTGTAATTCAAATTTTTCAAAATTCTAATTACCTCCATACTTTGCACTACTCCTGCTCCATCGTCATGAGAACCATCTGCCAAATCCCAAGAATCTAAATGTCCTCCAACTACCATGATATTTTCTGGACTAACCGTTCCAGTCAATTCTCCAATTACATTATAAGACAGTGCATCTGGTAAAGTTTCACAAGATTGTTTGAAATAGAACTTTAAAGCTGGATTTACTCTTAAAGATTTACTCAACAACTCTGCTCCATTTGTACTTATTGCTGCGGTTGGAATATATTGCTCTTTTGGTAAGTCACCATAACTTTGTGCACCTGTATGAGGAAAATCGTCTAATCTTAAATTCATTGAACGAACGATCGTTCCTACCGCTCCTAGTTTTGCAGCTTCTTTTGCTCCTGCATATCTTTGGTCAACACATGCTCCATAAGAAGTAAAAGTTTCAATATTTTCAGGGTTCATTGGTCTGTTGTAAAAAACAATTTTTCCTTTTACTTTGTCTGCTCCCAATTCAGCTAATTCTTTAATTCCCTGCACTTCGATTATCTCTGCAGTAATCCCAGTTTTTGGAGTTGCTACAGAACCTCCTAAAGCACAAATTGGCACTACAGTTTTTATTTTTCCGTCTAAGATGTAGGCTGTTTCTTTTTCACCTCTAACCCAATGCGGCACCATAACTTCTTGAAGATATACTTTATCTAATCCAAGTGATTCTAATTGTCTTTTTGTGTAATCGACAGCTAGTTCTGCTCCTTTAGAACCCGATAATCGAGCTCCAATATCATTAGAAAGATATTCCAGCCAAGTGTAACATTTTGCTTCGGTTAAAGCTTTCTTATAAAATAATTTGATGTTTTTTTCGTCATTTGACTGAGCAGACGACAGCAATCCGTTTAAAACTAAAGCAGTTAAAAGAATCGTTTTTTTCATAGTTTCTATAGTAATTTGGAGTTTATTCTGCCTTTGGCATGTTCACAAAGGAACAAAATTCTTAAGAGTTAAGAAGCTATTTTTTCAACCTTTTCTCAAAAAAAAACTCCAATTGCAAATTCTTCAATTTGCAATCGGAGCTTTTAAATATTTAATAAATAAAGATTATTTTACTTCTATAATCTTATTTTTTGTTCCAATACCGTTTTCATTAAAAGGCTCTATGGTAAAATAATATTTTGTGCCTTTATCTAAACCTCTAAAATCGTATGAAATGTCTCCATAAACCATAATGCTGTTGTATAATTTATCTGGAGAAATTCCGTAATAAATATTATACCCAATTGCATCATTTTGTTTTTTCCAAGTAATCATTGCATTTCTAGAATCTGCTTTGTTTCTATCCACTTTAAAAGAAGCAACCGCTTTTGGTTTTGTGGCTAAACCATTTCCAAAAACCCTGAAATCAGAAATTGCGAATAATCCAGAAGCGTTATGAATGTTTTCCATTTTGATATAACGCGCTTTAATCGCTTTTGTAAGCTCTACATAATCATGTGGTACATCTTTATCGTTATTAGATTTATCTACAACCAGAGTCCAATTAACAGCATCATCAGACATGAATATCTTGTATTGATAATAAATATCCATTGCTTTATTGAACTGAGTTGCTTTATGATCTGCATAATTAATCTGCAAAGCATTAATTTCCATTTGTCTTCCTAAATCCATTTGAAGCCATTCTCCTGGATTACTAGTTTTAGCAGACCAATAGGTTTGAATGTTTTCATCTGTAAGGTTATCAGGTCCGTAACAGAACTTCTCGTATACTTTTTTGCCTCCGTTATCCATTCTGTGTGTTTCTACTTCCATACATTCTTCTGAAGAAGAAACTGTTACTGGTTTCTTGTAAGAAAGTAACATCCATCCTGATGAAGCTCCTTTTGTCTGATCACGCTGACTTGTTGGAAGAACAATAGGAAAATCACCGTAAGAGGTAATAGAATACATTACATCATCTTTATCAAATCCGGCAGGAAACATATCTATACGGCGCTCAAAACGATCTTTAATAGAGATTTTACAAGTTCCCGTGTTCCAGTAATTACCAAAATTATCCGCAAAAGTATTTCCGTGCCCAGCTCCAATTACAAATCCGCCTGGTTTATAAGACATCGGATTGTGCTTTTGGTATGTAAAAGGCCCAAGTGGATTATCACCTACATGAACTCCGTTTGCATACCCCTTAAATTCTGTTGCAGGCGCGCCATACTGCATGTAATACTTTCCGTTGTGTTTGGTCATCCAAGCTCCTTCAATAAAATTTCCCCAAGGTGCTGGTTCCATATCATTATTTGGTCCGAAACGTTCCCAGCCGTGAGCTGAAGGTTCTAAAACTGCAACTTCTTTTATTTGCCCATACGGACGCTGAATATCTTCTACTTCTGTTGCTTTGTATAATGTAGCATAATCAGCCTGATTTCCTTTTGGAAGCCAAGTTTTATAATCAACCTCAACACCTACAAGAGGCAGTTTTCCGCTAGAACCATAATACATATAGACTTTTTTATCATCATCCTGAAAAATTGCAGGATCCCAAGTCGGCAGCATTGCTTTGTCTACGTGACGTATCCATCTTCCTGATTTTGGATCGGCAGTTTTCCAGATTGGATGATCTCTTTTCCAAGTAGAACCAACGTAAAATAATGTGTCGTTTACAACCCAAGCTGCAGGAGCGCATTGGTCATCATCGCCTGGCTGTCTTTGGAAACTTCCATAAACAAAATTCCAATCAGACATATCTTTACTCCAAAAGAAACCTGCCTGATTTGTCGCAAATAAATAATATTCGCCTTTATAGGTAATAATTACAGGATCTGCACTGGAACGGCGTGATTCTGGAATTCCGTTGTGATTATGAGTTGTGTAATTGTACCCAATATTAATTGGATTACAATAGGTTGTTGCTGGTTTGTTAGGATCAAACCATTCTGTTTTACCTAAATTTTGCGCCAATAAATTGTGACTAAAAAGTATCACAAATAAAATTGACAAGCTCATCAGTTTATATATCTTTTTCATTGTTAGTTTTTTTTGGTAGGTTCGAAGATTATTTTTTAAGATTTAATCTTTCCTTTAGAAGTTCAGGTTCATTCGTCGTTATGTAATTGAATTTATGCTCAATAATCCAATCCATATCTGCAGCTTCATTCACTGTCCAAGCATTTAGGATAATTTTGTTGTCTTTTGCTTCTTGTATCCATTCTGGATGTTTTCGAAAAACTGAATAATGATAATCTACACCATTAATCTTATCTGCTTGTACTTCTTTTGGTGATTTATTCCCTTCTAAATATTGTAAAGAAGTTTTGGCATCAACCATTCTAATTTGTTTTAGAATATCATAATCAAAACTTATGTAGCAGGTATTTTTATCTGCTTTAAGTTTTTTAATAGTTTCGACTGTCAATAACGCTGTCTTTTTCCCTCTTTCCTTACTTATTTCTGAAGGTTTTATTTCGCAGACCATAAGAGTTTGTTTGTTGTTTCTTTTCCCTTCTGAAATATATTCATGCAATGTTGGAAGTTTCTCTCCATTGGAAAGTTTAAATTTGATCAAATCTGCATAATTGGTTTCTTCAATCAGCATTTTGTTGTAATGTGCATCATGATTGATAACAAGAGAATCATCTGCAGTTCTCCAAACATCGAATTCTGAACCTGGTAATTTTAAATCAATTGCATGTCTCAATGATGCAATAGAATTTTCTGGCAGGTTATTTTTTTTCCATGCACCGCGATGTGCTACAATTGCATTTTTTTGTGAATTGCAAGAAGAAAAAGCAATCAGCATTGAGAATAAAAAAATCGAGCGGGATATTTTAAACGTATTCATCATAACCGTAGTTAAAAAATTACAAAAAAGGTTTTTCAGTTTAAAAAAAAGCCCTCCAAATGAAGGGCTTCTCACTAATCAATAAACCAACTATTTAGTTAACTCAAAACTAACTTTCTTATCGGCATTTGAATTTCCTCCAACGAAAATATCAAACTGTCCAAGTTCTGCTACGAATTGTAAATCAGAATTATAAAATTTTAAATCTTCAACCGTGATATCAAAAGTCACAGTTTGTTTTTCACCTTTTTTAAGTGTTATTTTTTGGAAACCTTTTAGTTCTCTAACTGGTCTTGTTACTGAACCAACTAAATCTCTAATGTATAATTGAACTGTTTCTTTTCCGTCAAAATTTCCAGTGTTTGTTACATCAACTGTTACTTTTAATTTCCCGCTGAAATTCATTTTATCAGAAGAAATTTTAAGGTTTGAATAATCAAAAGTAGTGTAGCTTAAACCAAATCCGAACGGGAATAATGGCTCGTTTCTTTCGTCAATATAGTTTGATCTGAATTTCTCGAATTTTCCTTCTGTGTTAGAAAGAGGTCTTCCAGTATTTTTATGAGCATAGTAAATTGGCAATTGTCCAACACTTCTTGGAAAAGTTGAAGTTAATTTTCCTGATGGATTTACATCTCCAAATAAAACATCAGCAATAGCGTAACCTGCTTCTGTACCAGCAAACCAAGCATTTAAAATCGCTGGAACTGTTTTTTCTTCGTCAGTGATCACTAAGGGACGTCCGTCAAATAAAACTAAAACAACCGGTTTTCCTGTTTTTAATAAAGCGTTTAGTAAATCTTTTTGTGCTTGTGGAATTTGCAAGTTTGTGCGGCTGCTAGATTCCCCGCTCATTTCTGCAGATTCTCCAAGAGCAGCAACAATTACATCTGATTGTTGAGCAACTTTTAAAGCTTCTGCTAACAAATCTTCTTTTGAACGTGCATCACGGTGTAATGTTTTTCCAAACATTGTAGCGTTTGTTTCAAAAGTTTCATCATAATCTAAATTACTTCCTTTAGCGTATAAAACTTTAGTTCCTGCTCCTGCAACTTCTTTGATTCCTGCTAGTAATGAGACAGCATTTTCCATTTTAGTAGCTACACTCCAAGTTCCGGGCATATTTTCTTTAGCATCAGCTAATGGTCCGATAAGTGCAATAGTACCTGATTTTTTAAGAGGTAATAATTGGTTTTGATTTTTCAACAATACCAATGATTGAGAGGCAATTTGACGTGCTTCTTTTCTGCTATCCATTGTAAAGATTTCAGTTTTAGCTCTTTTTTCATCACAATATTTATACGGATCTTGGAACAATCCTAAATCATATTTTGCTTCTAAAATAAGTTTTACAGCATTATCGATTGTTTCGATTTTTACTTTTCCTTCGTCTAAAGATTTTTTCAAAGTACCTAAGAAACCTTCTCCAACCATATCCATTTCAACTCCAGCGTTTAAAGCTAAAGCAGAAACTTGTTGTAAATCTCCCATTCCGTGTTCGATCATTTCAGGAATTCCTGTAAAGTCTGTTACCACAAAACCTTTGAAACCCCATTGTTTTCTAAGAACATCTGTCATTAACCATTTATTTCCAGTTGCTGGAATTCCATCAATTTCGTTGAAAGATGCCATAACCGAACCTACACCTGCATCAACTGCCGCTTTGTAAGGAGGAAAATAATCATTAAACATTCTGATATGGCTCATGTCTACAGTATTGTAATCACGTCCTGCTTCTGGCGCACCGTATAAAGCGAAGTGTTTCACACAAGCTAAAATTGAGTTATTTTTTGAAAGATCATGCTGCTGATAACCGTTTACCATTGCTTTTGCAATCTGACTTCCTAAATATGGATCTTCTCCTGAACCTTCAGAAACTCTTCCCCAGCGAGGATCGCGAGAAACGTCAACCATTGGAGAGAATGTCCAGTTTATTCCGTCTGCACTAGCTTCTTTTGCAGCAATCTGAGCACTTCTTTCAATTAATCCCATATCCCAAGTACAAGAAAGTCCTAACGGAATTGGGAATGTTGTTTCGTAACCATGAATAACATCCATACCAAAAAGCAACGGAATTTTCAAACGGCTTTGTTCAACCGCAATTTTCTGTACTTCTTTAATTTTTTGAACTGATTTAATGTTAAACAAACCTCCCACTTTACCCTCAGCAATATTTTTTGCCACATTTGAGCTGTTTGCCTGCCCTGTAGTGATATCACCAGATGTTGGCAAGTTTAATTGACCCAATTTCTCGTCTAAAGTCATTTTTGACATTAACTCTGCTACAAATTCAGACTTTGGTTTAATTTTCACTGTATTTTTAGTGTTCTTTTTTTGAGCGTAACCCAAAACAGCACATCCTAAAAAAAGTAAGACTAATTTGTTTTTCATTCTATTTTATTTATTTGTTTGTATTCGTTTTTCTCTGCTGTAACATCCAGTCGTAAATAACTGCATTATCATAAACTCTTGTCCAGCTGTCATGATTAGCATCATCAAAAATGGTCAGCTTTACATCTTTTGCATTACATTTTTTCAATTCTTTGTAAATTGTGAACGCATAATTCACGTTTACAACATCATCCAGTAATCCGTGAAAAATTCTGGTTGGAATATTGGCTATTTCACAAGCGTGCTCTAACTGAATTAAATCTACAAAACCAGCGACAGGTACGTTTGCTGCAAATAGATCCGGATGTGCAAAAGCCAAATTCCATGAAGCCCAGCCTCCTGAGCTTAAACCAGTAACATATATTCTTTCTGAATCAATTTTGTTTTCTTTCTGGATTTTTACAATCAGCTGATAAATCGATTCTATATCCCAATTTTCATCTTCTTTACATTGCGGAGCCAGAACGTAAGCATCTAATTGATGTGTTTTTAGATATTTTAAAGGACCATTAATTTTTACTTTTTCAAGATCAGTTCCTTTTTCTCCATCCCCAGAAATAAAAACTATTAAAGGCTTTTTTTCTTTTGTATTTGCGGGTTTATGTAATACATAGCCCAGCTCATACTTTGCCATTACTACTGTATTAATTTTTCCAGTTGTTTCACTTTGGCTAAAACCAAATGTCGAAATCAACAGGGATAAAAAAATTAATTTATACTTCATACTAATTTTTTAAATCCCATATTTTCCTGATTTAAATTCCAGTTTTGTCAAACCTTGTTTTACTTCAGGTGCATTCATAAATAATTTCCATAATAGACCTGTTCTGTAGTTTTCTATCATTACCACTTCAGGACCTTGATCGATTGCTAAATAACGTTTTGCAACCCATTTATTTCCTAAACTTAAAGCATCATAAAAACCTGCATTGCCCCAAGTTTCTTGTTTATGATTTTCGTATAGATTGCGTATGAAAGCCATTGATTCTTTCGGCGTATATACAATTGAACTGATTGCTGCGGTTGGCGAAATCACACCTTGATCATTGCTTGGCATATGTGCATTGTATCCAATAGAACCATCAGGGTTTCTGGAATATGACGCTGTTAGTCCCCAATAATCAGCACCATATCCCTCAACCTTGTTTGGATTTTCAACACAATAATGATAATTTATTTTAGTTTGATTTACGTTTAAATCCCAGTAATTTGCATATTTATCGCTCAATTGATTTGGATCTAAACCTACATAAGAATAATGCGCCCAGAATAAAGGACCACCGAATTCTTCTGCACCATTATGTTTTAAAATTAAAGGAATGTTATATTTTGTTTTAGGAGAAACGATGTCTCCGCTTCTCGCCCATCCTTCATGATACGCTTTCGCATCAATTGAATGTGTTGGCGAAGATGCTGCCATTACATAAGTAATTAGACATTCATTATATCCTTGTAAAGGAAAATTCATCTGCCAGTCGTAAGTAGGTGACCAATGCCAGTACAAAACATTTTTATTGTTTGTATACCATTGCCAGTCAACACCTTTCCAAAGTGCATCGTATTTTTGAGCAACTGCTTTTTCTTTTTCAGAACCATCTTTAAGATATTCACGAACAGTAATCATTCCTGCAACCAAAAATGAAGTTTCGACTAAGTCGCCGCCATTATCCTTGGTTCCAAAAGGCTTTACTTTTCCCGTATTTCCATCGATCCAATGAGACCATGCTCCATGAAAACGATCTGCCTTGCCTAAAAAATCTGCAATTTTGTTCAGTCTTTCAACTCCTTGCTCTTTTGTAATATAACCTTGAGACATTCCTGAAACAAGAGCCATTAAACCAAAACCAGAACCACCTGTTGTTACAATATTGGAATCGTTTTCAGGATAATTTCCGTCTGGATGGTAACGCTCTCTGGCTAATCCAGAGTTTGGTTCTGCGTAATCCCAGAAATATTTAAAAGTTTGTTTTTGAACAGCATCTAAAAGCTGTTCGTCTGTTAATGTAGTAACAGAAGTATTTTCTGCTGCATTTTCTTTTGCCTTATCCGCATTCGATCCACAACCAAAAAGAGTAAAAGCTAAAAATAAAACTGAAATTCTAATCATTATAGAGATTTTTGAGATTGTAATAAAATCACTTCCTTCAAAATTTTGAAGGAAGTGATATATAGATATTAATTAATAACCGCCAGGGTTTTGAGTTGAGTATCCAACTGATTCTCTAATAAAAAATGTTGGAATTGGAAATAACTCATGTTTACCAACTACAAATGTTTTTCCATCAGCAGCCATTGCAGCTGGAGCTTGACCTGTTCTAATTAAATCAAACCATCTATCATGTTCGAAAGCCAATTCTACTCTTCTTTCTTTCCATATAGCAGTTCTAACATCTGATTGAGAAACGGCAGGAGTATCTCCTAAATTAGCTCTGTGTCTTACTTGGTTTAATAGCGGAATAGCTGCTCCAGTTTGTCCGAGTTCATTTAAAGCTTCTGCTTTCATCAATAATACTTCTGCATATCTTAAGTATCTAAGATTTGTATCCGTAAATTCAACATTATAAAAATCAGATGAATATGCTTTGTAATTATACATTGGATTAGATACAGTTGATGCAACTACACGTCCATCATATAAAACTGATCCTCTAAAGATAATTGTGGCAGCTCTTCTAACATCACCTGCTTCATAAGCATTTGCTAAACCTTGAGTTGGTGTATTGAAACCCCATCCCCATCCTCCTGCACCTCTAGGAGCCTGAGAAACAGTATAATTACCAATTCCTAATTTTAAATCTGAGGTTGGTGAACCAACACCATTAATTTCAAAAATTGACTCAGATCCAAACTCTCCTTCTTTTTTAAACTGCAAAGAATAATCTGAAACTAAAGAATAACCTGTTACTTTATCACAGTTATCAATTACTTCCTGCCATTTCTTTTGGTATAAGCTAACTTTTGCTAACAATGCATATGCAGAACCTTTAGAAACTCTTTGTCTGTCGTTACCAGCATATGCAGATTTTTCTGGTAATAATTCAGATGCTTCAGCTAAATCTTTTTCAATAAAAGCATATACTTCAGCAGCCGTTCTACGAGTTAACTGCATTACTTTATCATCTTCAGTTAGTGGGACATTTGTTAAACGGTCTACAATTGGAACTCCTCCATAGCCTTTTACAAGAGTAAAATACATGAAAGCTCTCATAAATTTTGCTTCTCCTATTAGTCTATTTCTTAATGCTGGAGTAACTTTATCTAATTGAGGTAAGTACGTTAATGCTTGATTACATCTGTTAATTCCTGCATAATTTGCTTTCCAAACACTTTCAAATGATGGAGTTGAAGCATTGTATGTCAACGCGTCTATCACATCTTTATCTGTTCCTGTATCTCCTGGATCAGAACCTTTATCAGCATCATCTGAAATTATACTTGTAACAGCATTCCATCCAAAAGATGACATGTCCCAAGATAAAAATTGGTTATAAATTGATGTAACCAATTCAGTTGCTTTACTATCAGTATTTAGATACTCTGGATCAACTGGAATTTTATCCGTCTGATCAACATCTAAAAAATCATTTGAACATCCTGCAAAGAAAAGTCCTGCAAGCAAAAACAATGATATATATAATCTTTTCATAATATTAAAATTTTAAATTAGCCCCAATAACAAATGATCTCAATGAAGGGTAAGCATCCAGCTCAACACCTTGAGTACCTGTCACTAATTCTCCGTCTCCTAAAGCTTCTGGTGAAAATCCTGAGAATTTTTGAGTAATAAATGGGTTCACAGCATTTACATAAATTCTGCAATAGTTGATAAATCCTTCTTCTTTAAGTGGAAGTTTATATCCTAAAGTGATGTTATTTATTCTAAAGAAATCTGCTGATTCTAAATAATACGTTGAAGCAACTGGAACTTGATTAAACGGAGCTGGATTTGAAGCTGTTGTATTTGTTGGAGTCCAGAAATCTCTTGTAAGAGAAGCTTCTACATTTTCTCCAGAAAAACGTTGTGCTTTTTTCCCATTGTAAACTTTTGCTCCTCCTGTTCCATATCCGTCAACAGAAAAATCGATGCTTTTGTATGTAAGACCTAACGTAACACCGTAGTTTGTTGTAGGTAATACTGAACCAACATATTTTTTATCATTAACTTCATTTAATGCACCTTGGTTAACTTTGTCGCCATTTGCATTATAATATAACATTTGTCCGTTTGCAGGATCGATTCCAGCATATTCGTACATGTAAAAACTTCCTATTGGCTGGCCTACAGAAGTAATATCTAGAATTTTGGTATTTTGACCATTACCTAAATTTCCTGAAACAATTGGAGCAATGCTTGGATTGTTTAGACTTGCCAATTTATTTTGGTTATGAGAAAAGTTACCTCCTACCCAGTAGCTCAAATTATCGTTAATTTTATCGTCCCAACGTAATGAAATCTCGTAACCTTTGTTACTTACCTCTCCTACGTGAGTGGCCGTTCTCTGTGTAAGTCCTGAAGTTGAATATGGTAAAACATACAAAATCGCATTTTTAGTGTTTTTATCATATAAATCAAAAGATCCTTTTAATCTATTTTTAAACAATTCAATATCAAAACCTCCAGAAAGTTCTTCTACAATTTCCCAAGATAAATTAGGGTCAACTGCAGAATCTACTGTTATTCCAGAACCAGAATCTGGACCATAGTTCAATCCTGATGTAAATGTTTGATTGTTTAAAGGCACTTTTTGATTTCCTAATCTACCCCAAGAACCTCTAAGTTTTAATAAGTTGATTTCTTCTACATTACTTAAGAAGCTTTCTTTAGACACAATCCATCCAAGACCAAACGACGGAAAAGTTCCCCAACGATTACCTTCAGAAAATTGTGAAGATCCGTCACGTCTTACAGTACCTGTAAACAAGTATTTGTCCATTAATTTATATTGGAAACGTGCAAAATAAGATGATAATTTTGACTGATTTAATGCTACGTCATTATATCCTACTACGCTTGGCGCATATTGAACTCCATCAAGTGCCCAATAATTAGAATTAGCTTCAACATTTTTTCTTGTAACTGTTAATTTTTCTCTAGTACCAATTACGTTTGCTTCAATACCTGCTGTAACTTCAACATCATGGATTTCTGCAAATATTTTGTTGTATGTAAAATAGTTAGATAAATTCCAGTTGAAATACTGATCTCTATTTCTTGTTAAAGTATTTGTATTTAAACTTTTTGTATCATAAGCCGCAGCAATACGGTTAGGATCTGCTGCTAACCAAATAGCCAAGTTATCTACATAGTTATACTGTTTGTAAGTATAAAATTCTCCGTTAAATTGAGATGTAAATTTTAATGATTTTGTAATATCATAATCTAATTTCAAACCACCTTGTAAGATTACAGTTTGTTGCTGCTCATTATTATAATCTAGAGCACTTACTGGGTTTCCAACTGAGTTAAATTGAGAACCACTTTCTGCTACTACTCCATTATTTACAAATGGAACACCATATTTGCCATCAGCATAACGAACAGGAACCATTGGAGATTGTCTATAAGCTGTAGTGAAAGCTGACAATGGCTTTGGAGTATTTTTTATAGAACTTACACTGAAATTTTGGCTTAATTTAAGTTTATCAGAAATTTTATATTCGTTGTTATTTCTAATAGTAGTACGAGAATAATCTGTTCCATTTAAAATTCCTTTCTCTTCGTAATTTCCAGCACTTAAAAAGTATTTAACGTTTTCTGATGATCCAGAAATAGCAATATTATTTTCTGAATAAGTACCTGTTCTTGTAATTGCATCATACCAATTTGTATTAATTGGCTGATTTAAAGAGAATTTATTTGGATCATTAAAAGCAGCGTTACTATAACGAGCAAATTCCTCGCTATTAGCCATTTTAACTTTTTTCAAAGCAGTTTTAAAACCACTGTAACTATCAATGTCTACAGTAAGTTTTCCTTTTCCTGCCTTAGTGGTAATCATGATAACTCCATTTGCACCTCTTGTACCATAAATAGCAAGAGCAGAAGCATCTTTTAAAACTTCATAAGAAGTAATATCATTTGTATTAATGTTATTGATGTTGTCTGTTGGCATTCCATCAACAACATACAAAGGATTTCTACCTCCTAATGCTGTACCAACCCCTCTAATAATTACAGAAGGTGTGCCTCCAGGAGTATTTGACGATGTAACTTGAACACCAGCTGCTTTACCTTGGATAGCTTGAGTGGCATTTGATACCTTCATTTTTGTAATTTCTTCTGATTTTAATGAGCTAACAGCAGAAGTATTATCAATTTTCTTTCTGGTACCGTAACCGATAACAACTACTTCTTTTAATGCAGTATCACCTGCTTCTTTCAAAGTAATCGACATAACGCCAGCAGCTGCAGGTACAGAAACTGAGTCGAAACCAAGCATAGAGATTTTAAGAGTTTCTCCAACCTTAGCATTAATGGTAAAATTACCGTCAAAGTCAGCATCAGCAGAAGTTCTAGATTCTGGAGCACTAATAATTGCACCAGGAATTCCCATTCCACTACTGTCTACTACTTTTCCTTTAATTGCTTGTGCCTGTACCATCATATATGATGGCAGTAACAAGAGAGCTAAAAAGCTAAAAATAAAATTTTTCATACAGTACGTAATCGTTTAAGTTAGTAGAGCCAAATTAAACAATTACAACGTTGTAGTACATCAAATACCACTACAACACAGCTACATCATTATGTTAAAATATCAGCATATATTAATGATAATCAACACACTAAATGTTAAATAAAATTCATTAACATAACGTTATGATGTAGTAATGATGTATTGGAATTCTGTAAAAATAGGTATGTAAAAATATAAATTCTGTAAAAAATAAAATCAAATCTTACAGACTTAATAAAAACTTTGACAGGTTTTCTTCTTGAGTTAGATTTAATTTCTTTCTTAGACGATATCTATGCAGTTCTACACCTCTAAAAGAGATATTCATCATTGGTGCAATTTCTTTAGAAGAAAGGTTCATTTTGAGATAAACACAAAGCTTAATATCTTTTGGAGTTAAGTGAGGATATTTTTTAGAAAGATTTATAATAAACTCGTTATGAATTTGATTTAAGTTTGTTTCAAATGTTTCCCATTCGTGTTTATTAACCTCATTAATTTTAATAGCTTTTTTGATTTCACTTTTGAGTTTGCTAAAATCTTTTTCTTTGTCTAGAATTTCTTGAATTTTATCAATCATTTCCGTTTGTTTGGCAATTGACAAAGATTTACCAGCCACTTCAGAAGATTTTGTTTGAAGTTCAAGTTCTAAAATATGCTTTTCGTATTCCTGCAAGTTGAGTTCGTTTTCTTTCTTCAATTCCATCTCGAGAATTTCTCTTTGATGTTTTAGTTCTTCTGCCTGCAATTTTAACTTTTGCATGTAGCGAAGCTTATTCCATTTATAATAAAAAAACAAAACCGCACTAACAACAAGCAAGTAAAGAAGAATCATCCAAAAAGAAAAATACCAGGGTTCTGCTACTTTAAACTTATAAAACGAAACCTTATCATAAGTTGATCCATCGTGCTTAAAAATTTCTACCGCATGATAACCGCTATTTAAATTGTTTAAAACAATCGATCCATCAGAAATAGGTATATATTCTTTTTCTTTATCAAGTTTGTAAAACAGGTTTGGTTTGCTTGCTCCATAAATTCCAGAAATTACATTAATTTTTAATTCTGTATTGAATTTAATTTTTGATTCGTTCGGAATTAAAGCATCATCACTAAAAGCTTCAATTTCTACTTTTGAATTTTGTTTGTTTTCATATTCGAGTTTAAGAGAAATAAATCCGTCATCAAGATTGAATAGATAATAATTGTCATTCTTAAATATTCTTAAATTTTCATTTATCAGTTTTCCTTTATAATATTTCTCCTGAATAATATTCCAGATAAATTTATTTCCTTCCGCGTAAATGTGATATAAAATTCCATTTTGCAAAACCATAAAATGATCTTCATCTATAGAAACAACATCTGTAACATTTTTAAAACTGGCATTGAATAATTCGTTTTCTTCTAATTTATTGGAAATAGAATTGTAAGTATACCAAGAGTTATTAATGAGAAAAAGTATTTCTTTTCTAAATTCAAAAATCTTGATTCCGAAATCATTTTTTATTTTGCTTTGCTGCGTAACATTTTCGACTTTCAGCGTTTTATAATTGTCATCTAATAAAACACGATACAAACCTCGATAATTATCAGCAGCCCAAATTTCATTCTTTTTATTCTGCGCTACATATTTTATAGGTTTTGCAAGGTCTTTAATAATTTTGTAATGAGAAAGATCTGAAGGATCATCATACACTAAAATACCGCTGTAAGTCGATTGAAAATATGTATTGTTAATACTGCTTTTCGACATATTCCAACCGCCGCTAACTCCGTTTATTTTTTTTAAAACATTATTTTCATATGAAAAAGTTCCATCGTTATGCCCAATGATGTATTTGCCGTCTATAAGGGAAATATTCCATCCCTGCCCCTGCGTATTTGGCATCATATTGAATTTTCCAGAACTATACTCGAAAATACCGTGATTTGAAGCAATTAAATAACCTTTATTAATTGTTGCGACTGCATAAACAGACCCTAAGATTCCTGAATTGTCATAAAAGAAAGAGATTGGCGAGTTGACTTCAACATGAGCGATTCCGTTATCTAAGCCCAGCCATAAGTCGTTCTCTTTATCAAAACCTAGACTTAAAACCGAGTTGTTCATTAAAACATTATCACGCTCAATATTTTTATACGTATTGGTTTTTAAATCCAAAATAATAATTCCTCGATTTCCTGTTCCAATAACTAATTTTTCTCCTTTTATAAATTTTGCCACATTAATCGTAGCCGATTTTAAAGTTTCATTTATCGGATTATCCCAGCTTTTTAATCCATTATCATCTACCACAAAAACACCTCTTTTCTGCGTAAATATGTAGGTTTTATTTTGATACTTTTCTATGGCATGAACAACGGTTTTCTTTAAAACATTCCAGCCTTTTGGATTGGAAATATACTTACCGTTCATTTTAAAAATTCCATCCTTAACAGAAGCTACGTACAAATTTTTATCTACAGCAAAACAATACGAGATAAGAAAAGGAAATTTAATTTTCTTAATCGTTTTTCCATCATAAATAAAAACATCATTGAAGGATTGAAAATAAAGCGAACCATTGAATCTAAAGATTTTCCAAATCTCTTCATTATCTTTTTCATCGAATAATCTCAGATTTTTAGTGATCGAAACATAATGCATTGTTCCGTCTTTTCTATACCA
This sequence comes from Flavobacterium sp. SORGH_AS_0622, assembly GCF_030818825.1. Lineage (NCBI taxonomy): Bacteria > Pseudomonadati > Bacteroidota > Flavobacteriia > Flavobacteriales > Flavobacteriaceae > Flavobacterium > Flavobacterium sp. SORGH_AS_0622. The sequence goes on along the minus strand of NZ_JAUTAX010000001.1, from coordinate 1,745,565 downwards.
ATAACCAAATTCTTTATAAGAACCCGAATAAATTTTATCTCCTTCAATCAAAATAGATCGAATAATGGTTTTGTTTGGAAGTGTATATTTTTCCCATTTCACTCCATCGTAACGAAGTAAATAATGGTTGTTTGCAAAATACATAGCATCATCATTTCCCTGCGCTACATTCCAGATTTGATTATCACCCTGATAATCGGATTTACTGTAATTTTCGACGAAAGGAAGTAATTCTTGGGCTTGAAGTTGTAAAGCGATGAAAAAGAAGAAAACTGATTTAAAAAGTATCGATTTCAAGATATTCAGATTTTATTTCAAAGATACTGACAAAAATTTAATTTATAAATGCAAAAAGCTTCTCTTATTGAGAAGCTCTTTTATTATTTGATCTTGTTTTTTAATTCTCTAGTAACTGATAAACCTGATTTGCAATTTCATATTCTTCATCTGTTGGAACAACCAAAACTTTTACAGTTGAATCTGCTGTATTGATTTCTCTCAATTCTTTAGAACGAATTTGATTTTTTGCTGCGTCAATTTGAATCCCGAAGTAATCCATATCTGTACAGATTAGATTGCGCATAAATGAAGAATTTTCTCCAATTCCGGCAGTAAAAACAATAGCATCCAATCCGTTTAAAGCTGCGGCGTAAGCACCAATTGTTTTTCTAATTCTGTAGGCATTCATTAATAAAGCCAATTCACAATCTTTATTTCCTTCCTCTGCTTTTGATTCAATGTCTCTTAAATCGCTATAACCTGTTAAACCCAGCATTCCGCTTTGTTTCAACAGAATCGAATTTACCTCATCTGGAGTATAACCCAAACTTTTAACCATATAAAAAATAACGGACTGATCTATATCACCGGCGCGCGTTCCCATAATTAAGCCATTTGATGGCGAAAATCCCATCGTGGTATCGATACTTTTTCCGTCTTTTACAGCGGTCATACTACAGCCATTTCCTAAGTGAATGGTAATTATCTTAGAATTCTTATCTAAGTAACTGATCGCTTTTTCTGAAACATATTTATGACTTGTTCCATGAAAGCCATACACACGGACTTTATGTTCTGTCAAAAGGAAATTTGGAATAGCATATTTGTGTGCCTCAACTGGAATTGTCTGATGGAAAGCGGTATCAAAAACTGCCACTTGTATAGCATCTGCAAAAATTTCTTCTGCAACATTAATTCCAACTAAATGTGCAGGATTGTGAAGCGGAGCTAATTCTGAAAGTTCTTTAATTTTCTCTTTAACTTCATCTGTTATAATGGTTGTATTAGAGAAATAACTTCCTCCGTGAACAACACGATGTCCAACCGCCGCAATTTCCGATGTCGTTTTGATTACGCCGGTTTCAGAATCCAAAAGTAAATCTGCAACCTTTTGTAATCCTACTTTATGCGTTGGAATCGGCAATATTTCTTCATACGAATTTGAAGCCGTTTTAAAGGTAATATTTGAAGTTTCTAAACCAATTCGATCAATCATACCACTGCAAATTACTTCGTTTGTCGGCATGACCATTAATTGATATTTAATTGAAGAACTACCTGAATTTATAATTAGTATTTTCATTCTTTTTAAGTTGCTAAGGTTCTAAGAAGCTAAGTTTCTAAGGTTTTTAGTTTTAAGTATATTATTTAATTTTTAATTCTCAATTTTTAATTTTTAATTGATTTACATTCCCTGCGCTTGAATAGCCGTAATTACAACTGTATTGATAATATCATCTACTGTACAGCCACGGCTCAAGTCATTTACAGGTTTATTTAAACCTTGTAACATTGGACCAATTGCTAAAGCTCCTGTTTCTCTTTGAACAGCTTTATAGGTATTATTTCCTGTATTTAAATCTGGAAAAATAAGCACACTTGCCTGCCCTGCTACTTCTGAGTCTGGCATTTTGCTTTTCCCAACACTTAAATCAACTGCTGCGTCATATTGTATTGGTCCTTCAATTTTTAAATCAGGGCGTTTTTGTTTTACAATTTCAGTAGCAGCTCTTACTTTTTCTACTTCATCTCCTTTTCCTGAAGATCCAGAAGAATAAGAAAGCATTGCAATTTTTGGTTCAATTCCGAAAGCGGCACTTGATTCTGCTGATGAAATCGCTATTTCTGCCAATTGTTCTGCTGTTGGATTCGGATTAATGGCACAATCTCCAAACACCGAAACTCGGTCTTCTAAGCACATAAAAAAAACAGAAGAAACTACAGATGAATTTGGTTTAGTTTTAATGAATTGAAGTGCTGGCAAAATCGTATGTTGTGTAGTATGAGCTGCACCAGAAACCATTCCGTCTGCGTGGCCTTTATAGACCATCATCGTTCCGAAATATGAAACATCTTCCATTAAATCCCTTGCCATTGTGATACTTACGTTTTTAGCTTTTCTAAGCTCGTAATAGGTATTAGCGTAATCTTCGTAAAATTCAGATTCTATAGGATTGATAATGTTTACTTTTGAAAAATCAAGAGAAATACCCAATTCTGTAACTTTACTCTCAATTTGTTTTTTATCACCAATAATCGAAATATCAACTACATCCATATCTAGTAATCTTGAGGCTGCAGTGATAATTCTATCATCATTTCCTTCTGGCAGTACAATATGTTTGCGGTGCTGCTTGGCTCTTTTAACCATGTTGTATTGAAACATTTTTGGCGTCATGCCTTCTGCTTCAAAAGTGATTAATCTTTCTGATAAAGCCTCATTATCAACGTATTTTTCGAAAGTTGTAATTGAAGTTTCGATTTTATGCGTGTTATTGGCATAAATTTCAGATTTAATCGAACCTATTTTATTGGTAATATGATAAGTTCCTCCATCGACAGCAATAATCGGGACAATTGCCGAAAGTCCTTCAATAAGCTTTAAAATGCTTTCTTCTGGAACAATATTTCCAGTTAGAATAATTCCTGATATCGTTGGATAATTAGCCGATTCATTTGCTTGTAAAGCGCCTAAAATAATATCCGAACGATCTCCAGGAGTAATCACCAGAGCATTATCATTAAGATGAACCAAATAATTATGAAGCTGCATGGCACCAACGCTAAAATGGCCAATTTCATTATTAAGATAATTTTCTCCAAACAAAACTTTAGCATGCAATTCGTTTACAATTTCCTGCATTGTCGGATTGTTCAAGCTTGAAATTAAAGGAATTGTATTTACGAGAACATTCGAGGGTAAACTCTTCTGCAAACTTTTGGTAACCAATTCTATATTTTCAGGCTGTACTTTATTAGCAAATACTGATAAAACCTCAACCTCTTTTACTTTAAAAGAGTCGTAAACTAAATACAAACTATCCACAAGTTCTTCTAAAGTTTTTCCAACTCCAGAACCGATAATAATTGTTGGAATTCCAAGGTTTTTAGCAATTAAAACGTTCAAGTCTAATTCGATAGAAGTTCCTTCTCCAGTAAAGCTTGTTCCTTCAACTAAAACGAAATCAAATCGTTCTTCCAGCTTTTTGTATTTTTCGATTATTAAATCTAATACCTCTCCTATTTTTCCTTTATTCTTCTTTTTGATGAGTTTGCTTTTCGTGATGGCAAATGCATCTTCAAACTGAATATCGAGGTTAAAATACGACAAAACAGTTTCGATATGATTATCTACTTCTCCATCAACAAAATCTTCGATTATAGGTCTAAAATAACCTACTTTAGCTGTCTTCCCAATCAAAATACTCATTAAACCGAGCGTAATGATCGATTTACCACTATTCTGATCACTTGTCGCTATATATATTGCTTTACTCATGATTTATTTATATTTATTCTAAATAACAAATTTAATACAATTCAAATTGTTTTAGCCCTAACAAACGTTAAAACCAGCGTCTTTTTTTGAAATAGAAAATTAAGGCTATTACCAGTAAAAACATGACTCCCATAACTACGAAGTAACCATTTTGAGTTTTAAGTTCTGGCATGTTTTCAAAGTTCATTCCATACACTCCCACAATGAAAGTGAGCGGAATAAATATGGCCGAAATAATAGTCAGAGTTTTCATAATTTCGTTCATTTTTCGACTTTGTTCCGAGAAATAAAAATTAGAAGCACTTTCTAATGCGCTCATATCAGATTCAATTTGTTCTAAAAGCTCTAAACTTTTTTGGTGAAGCCTGATAAAGAAATTAAACGTTTCTTTCTGAATAAGGCCGTTATTTTCATCATCATCTTTAATTGTTTTAAGATAATACAAAGAATCTCGAAGTGGTACAATTGACCGCTTTAAAAAATTAAAGTTATCTCTATGATTTTCGATTTTTTCCAGAATAACCGGATCGGCGCCTTTTTTGGTTAGATTGATTAATTCCTCAATTTTCTCTTCTTCATCTTCAATTGTAATGTAAAAGTTTTCCATTACGGCATCTAAAAGCAAATACAAAAGATAATCTACTTTTTTAGTTCTAACGATTCCCGCATGTGTGCGAAGGCGTTCGCGGATATGCGTAAAGAAATCACTCCTTTTTTCTTGAAAAGAAATCAGAATTCCATCTTTTAGAATAAAACTAATTTGTTCGACACTTAGATTATCTGAATATTCAGAAGGCAGAAGCGACTTTATATTAAAAAATAAAACATTCTGCTGTTCTTCTAACTTGGTTCTTTTAGTAGTGTTTAAAATATCAGCAAGAAGAATAATCATCGATTTTGAAATGTGCTCCAATCGTTTTAATGAGATTAATATCATTTAATCCGTGAACATTGAGCCAGTTATTTTTGGTATAATCAAAACAAGAGTTCAAAGCCTGAACGGTAAATTTATCATATTCTACAACGTCAATATCATCATAAACAAAAAGTTGCATTTCGGTTTCATGCTCTTTATGCGATCCTGTATACTCTAATGTAATATGCTGCAGCTTGCGGCCTTTCTTGTATTTAATCTTTCTCATTCAAAAAAATTTACAATAGTAATATTACGAAAAAGAATTCGAAGAAGAAATGACATTTGTCATTTTGCTGATAAAGATTAATAAATTGTCTAGATTTTAAATTGTAATATTTTTACTAGTTTTAATTAGGCAACAATATTCAGCTAAAAAAAAACCGAGTCATTTCTGACTCGGTTTTTCATTATTGTTAAAGAAGAATTATTTTACTTCTTCGAATTCAACGTCTTCAACATTGTCTCCAGAAGACTGCTCTTGTTGTGGAGCAGCTTGTTGACCTTGTTCACCACCTTGAGCATACATTGCTTCTGTAGCTGTTTTCCAAGCTGCATTTACATTGTCTAATCCTTTTTGGATTGCATCAAGATCTTGAGATTGGTGAGCCATTCTCAATTCAGTTAAAGCATATTCGATAGCTGTTTTGTGCTCATCTGTAAGTTTATCTCCTAACTCTTTCAATTGAGATTCAGTTTGGAAAATAGTACTATCAGCTTCGTTCAATTTCTCAGCTCTTTCTTTTGCAATTCTGTCAGCATCAGCGTTAGCTTCAGCATCTTTTTTCATTTTTTCGATTTCTTCAGCTGTTAATCCAGAAGAAGCTTCGATACGGATATCGTGAGATTTTCCTGTTCCTTTGTCAGTTGCAGAAACTTTGATGATACCATTAGCATCGATATCGAAAGTTACTTCAATTTGAGGAACACCTCTTGGTGCTGGTGGAATACCATCTAAGTGGAAACGACCGATAGTTTTGTTATCAGCAGCCATTGCTCTTTCTCCTTGTAATACGTGGATTTCAACAGATGGTTGAGAATCAGCAGCAGTAGAGAATACTTGAGATTTTTTAGTTGGGATAGTTGTGTTAGACTCGATTAATTTAGTCAATACACCACCCATAGTTTCGATACCTAAAGAAAGAGGCGTTACGTCAAGTAACAATACATCTTTTACATCTCCAGATAAAACTCCACCTTGAATAGCAGCTCCAATAGCAACAACCTCATCAGGGTTAACACCTTTAGATGCTTTTTTACCGAAGAATTTTTCAACTTCGTCAGCGATTCTTGGCATACGAGTAGAACCTCCTACAAGGATTACTTCGTCGATATCAGATGTAGATAAACCTGCATCTTTTAATGCTTTAGCAACTGGTTCCATAGAACGTTTTACTAAAGTATCAGATAATTGCTCAAATTTAGCTCTAGATAATTTTTTTACTAAGTGTTTTGGTCCAGAAGCAGTAGCAGTTACGTATGGTAAGTTGATTTCTGTTTCAGCAGAAGATGATAATTCAATCTTAGCTTTCTCAGCAGCTTCTTTTAAACGTTGTAATGACATTGGATCTAAACGTAAATCAATACCTTCTTCAGATTTGAATTCGTCAGCTAACCAGTCAATAATAACTTGGTCAAAATCATCACCACCTAAGTGAGTATCTCCATTAGTAGATAATACTTCAAATACACCATCTCCTAATTCAAGAACAGAAATATCAAAAGTACCTCCACCTAAATCGTAAACAGCAATTTTTTGATCAGTTCCTTTTTTATCTAATCCGTAAGCAAGTGCAGCAGCAGTTGGCTCGTTGATGATACGCATAACTTTAAGACCAGCGATTTCACCGGCTTCTTTTGTAGCTTGACGTTGAGCATCGTTAAAGTAAGCAGGAACAGTAATAACTGCCTCAGTAACTGTTTGACCTAAATAGTCTTCAGCAGTTTTTTTCATTTTTTGAAGTGTCATTGCAGACAATTCTTGAGCAGTGTATAAACGACCGTCAATATCCACACGTGGAGTATTGTTGTCACCTTTTACAACACTGTAAGGAACTCTTTTTGCCTCATCTTGAGTTTCAGCAAAAGTGTGTCCCATAAAACGTTTAATAGAAGCAATCGTTTTTGTAGGATTCGTTACTGCTTGTCTTTTTGCAGGATCACCTACTTTAATTTCGCCACCTTCAACAAAAGCGATGATAGATGGTGTAGTTCTTTTTCCTTCTGCGTTAGGGATAACAACTGCTTCGTTACCTTCCATTACAGAAACACAAGAGTTCGTCGTACCTAAGTCAATTCCGATTATTTTACCCATTTTTTATATATTTAATTTTTGATTTAATTTCATAACTCAGGTGGCATAAGTCAATCTTTATGCCAATATAAAAAACCAAAGTAATTTGTCAGTTTTAATAATGGCACAACAAAAATCATCTGACAACATGACATTTTTCAAACCTGACAATCATGGCATTGATATATTTTTTCATGTCATTATTAAGGCATTAAAGAGCTATTTCCCGCTATCCGCTATATCTTTTATGCCTCCCAAAGCTTCGAAACCGGCATAAAGGGATATCGTTGCTATAAGGGCTAGGACAATCATTTTTATAATTACTTTTCGTTACTATCAAATCAGAATAATTTTTAATTAAATACTGAATTACTTACATTAGCCTTTTTTCTAAATAATATAAATGGAGAATTACAGCATCATTATATTCATACTTGCCATTGTCATAGGATTATCTGCCTTTGCCGACACAATAAAATTACCTCAGCCTATTTTATTGGTTATAGTGGGAATTGCAATTGGTTTTATTCCGACAATGACCGAAATCGAAATCAATCCCGAGATTATTTTCCTGATATTTCTGCCTCCATTATTATATGATGCTTCTTTTAACATATCGCCAAAAGATTTCAAAACCAACATCAACACTATCGGAGCTCTGGCTGTTTCATTGGTTTTTATGACCGCTGCGGGGATTGCCGTTGTTGCTTATTTAATGATTCCAGGAATGACCTGGCCGCTTGCTTTTGTATTAGGAGCAATACTTTCGGCCACAGATGCCGTTGCCGCGATCAGCATTACTAAAGGATTAAAATTGTCGCACAAAACATTAACAATTTTAGAAGGAGAAAGTCTTATAAATGATGCTTCTGCACTTGTAGCGTACCGTTTTGCAGTTGCCGCAGTTTTAGGATCTTCTTTTATAATCTGGAAAGCTACCCTTGAATTTATATTTTTACTCGGAGGTGGATTTTTAGTTGGTTTTGTCATGGCAAAAATCCTGGCTTTTATTTTAAACAGAGTTCATAAAAACGTAAACGTAACGATAAGTTTCATGCTTTTAATGCCGTTTGTGGCGTATTTAGTTGCTGAACATCTGCATGTTTCTGGTGTAATTGCAGTTGTAATTTTAGGGTTAGCAATTGCTCGTTTCAGCAATAAAATTTTCCCCGAAAGTCTAAAAAACCAATCTAAAAGTCTTTGGGACATTATTATTTTTCTTCTAAACGGATTAATCTTCATCTTAATCGGACTTAACTTTCGCTACATTTTAAAAGATATTGACGAAGGAATGGTTTTGCCTTATATTGGATATGCTGCAATTATAACAATCGTAGCTTTGTTAATTAGAATGGCAAGGATATTTCTTCAAAAAATCAATCTTCAAAAAGCATTTCAAAACGGAAAAGGAAAAAGAAAAATCAGCGAACATGCACTTCTCGATTTCAATAATAGTATTATTTTAAGCTGGTCTGGAATGCGCGGAATTGTCTCGCTTGCCATAGCAATTGGACTTCCAAAATTTCTTGAAGACGGAACTCCGTTTCCAGAACGCAATGCTATTATCTTTATTTCTGTAGCAGTTGTGCTTTTAACTCTTATTGGTCAAGGACTTACTTTGCCATTGATTGTTAAAAAACTAAATCCTAAAAAAACAGAAAAAGCTCCATCTTGATTTTAATCGTTTTACGCATAATATAATTTTCCCTAACCAATAACTATAAACCACAAAACATGAATTCAGAATTACAAAGCCAATTTGACGAATTTGACAAACCTCCGGTAATAAGACGTAAATTATTACCTTGGTGGATTAAAACTTTCTGCTGGATCTTTATGCTTTTAGCTGTCGCTGCAGTTGGCTCGCTTATTACAAATCTTTTTGTGCCAAATGTAAATTTATCTCTTTACGGATTTTCAAGCAACACAGCATACTCTGGAACTGGTCTTTTTATCATTGCTATTATGCTTTTAAAAGGATTTGCAGCCTATTCACTTTGGTTCGAAAAACCAAATGCGATTAATATTGCAAAATTAGATGCCGTTTGTGGTGTCGCAATATGCATTGCTTCTATGTTTATAATTCCTTTTAGTATGGGAGATGGTCACTTTTCACTAAGGCTCGAAATTTTATTATTAATTCCTTATTACATAAAAGTTAACAAGATAGAATATGAATGGGATAATCTCGAAACTATCTAACATAGAACACAGATTAACAACTAATTAAAAATTTAATACTAATTTTATCCCACTCCGTTTTTGTTTAATTTAAAACTCATCAGAAATGACTTCAGATATTCTTTCGACAACACCAGATTCCGAAATTGTTACGACACGAATTTTAAATTTCCCGCAGGAACTGGTTTTTAAAGCTTGGAGTACTCCCCAACATTTGAAAAATTGGTGGGGACCAAAAGGTTTTACGAATACTTTCAATGAATTTAATTTTTGCGAAGGTGGCAAATGGAGCTTTATCATGCACGGTCCAGAAGCAGGAAATTATGCCAATGAATGCGAATTTATAAAAATAGACAAACCGAATCTTATAGCGTGGAAACGTCATTCTAAACCATTATTTCAGATTCTTACCACATTTGAAACTGTTGCCGAAAATCAGACAAAAGTTGTGTTTAAAATGCTTTTTGAAACCGAAGAAGAATGCCAAAAACTGAAACCGTATGTTGTTGATAAAAATGAAGAGAATTTTGATAAGTTAGAAGATGAGTTGGGGCGAATGGCCTCGTAAATATATCAAGTAAAAAAAACAGAGCAAGATTTGGATTTTTTTTCATTCGAACAAACATGATTTTTGCTTAAAAAAATTATGGAAGCAAATTTTAAAATCAAGCCTTTAAATCATGTAGAGTTTTCAGGCTACTTCGAATTAACAAATCTAGAACTAGAAAAAATCGGGGCAATTAAAATGATAGTCGATAAATTCCCGGGGTTTCCCTGCAGAATAAGTCTAGAAGATGCACAAATTGGGGAAGAAGTTATTTTATTGCCATACAACCATCATAAAACAACTTCTCCTTATCAAGCAAGCGGACCGATCTTTATACGAAATAAAAACTCTACACCAACATTCGAAATCAACCAGATTCCACAACTGTTTAATCATAGATTACTTTCGTTGCGTGGTTATGACAAAAACGGCTTAATGAAAGAAGCATCTGTAATTGAAGGAAAGACTCTAAAAGAGCATATTATTAAAACTTTCGGAAACGAAAAAATAGATTACATACATATTCACAATGCAAGACCAGGCTGTTATAACTGTTTAGTTGAAAGAGCATAAAAAATTTGTTTTCTAATATCTAATGAAATTGGAAAACAATAAAAAAATATGCACGCATAGTAATTTTATAATATTCTTTTATTTTTTATTCGTAATTTCGATTTCTCATCAAAATTACAACTATAAAATGGCTTCATTTGTAAAAGAAATATCTTTCCGCTGGTCAGATCTTGACCCAAACTTTCACGTTCGCCACAGTGCTTATTACGATTTTGGCGCGCAGCATCGTATTGAAATCCTTGAAGAACTTGGGTTAACATTAAAAGTAATGCAGACACAAGGTTTTGGTCCTGTTTTATTTAGAGAAGAATGCATTTTTAGAAAAGAATTAAAACTTTCTGACAAAATATTCATTCATACCAAAACTTCAAAAATGAAAGCCCGATGCTTCTCGCTGGTCGATTATTCACGAATTTAGAAGAGAAGACGATACCCTTTGCGCAACAATTACTGTAGACGGAGCCTGGATGGACACCAAACTACGAAAATTAGCTTCTCCAACTCCAGAAATTGCAGTTAAAGCGCTGAGTATTTTTCCAAAAAGCGATGATTTTGTTGGACTTTAAAAATAAAGTGTATTTATCTTAACTTTATAATCCAAAAAACGATATTTGAATATCTGTTTTTTGGATTTTTTTTCTCAAAATTAAAATTTATGATCGATTACTTTAAGGACTTCCGAATCGGTATTTTTATAACTATAATAATCATTATCACAATCATTCTTGGCGCGATTACCGATCGAGTTCTTCGTTATCTTTTGTACAAGAAAGAAACGAATAAAGAATATGATGCCACTGGGTTTAAATTCTTAAAACACTTAATCATAACGCTAATTTACATACTTGGGTTTGCCTTTGCTTTAATCCAAATTCCTGAATTTAAAATCATTGGACATTCTTTTTTAGCAGGTGCGGGAGTTATTTCTCTGGTTGCGGGTTTAGCTTCTCAGCAAGCCTTGAGTAATATTGTCAGCGGCATATTTTTAGTCATTTTTAAACCGTTTAAAATCAATGATAAAATCACCATAAATAATTTTGTAGGTACTGTTGAAGATATCAATTTGAGACAAGTCGTTCTAAAAGATGCCGAAAACAATAGAATTATTATTCCGAATTCTGTTATCAGCAATCAAATTATTGTGAATACTAATATGCACGATACAAAATGCTGTAAAATAATCGAAATTGGAATTGGTTATGATTCTGATATCGAAAAAGCATTGGAAATCATAAAAGATGAAATCGCCAAACATCCTCTTTTTATTGATACCCGAACAGCAGAAGCCAAAAAGCAAAAAACTCCCCTTGTTATAGCACGTGTTGTCGCATTGGCCGATTCTAGTGTAAACCTAAAAGCGTGGGCTTGGGCAAAAAACTCTACTGACGGATTTGTAATGTACTGCGATTTACTGCAGAGCATTAAAAAAAGATTTGATGAAAACAATATCGACATTCCGTATCCACAGCGTGTTGTAACTTTAAAGAACAATGATCAAAAAAATCTAGATCAAAAATAATCTGAAATAATCTTAGAAGTCATTCACCAAATTATTGCTTTAATGGCTTAATTTTTAACTCAATCGGTTTTTTCTCATAACTTTAAGAGTGGATTTTTTGGTTTTAAAAATGCATAGCGGTAATTTTATAATCCTTAATAAAAAACCATTTTTACATGAAAACTTTAAAACTCCTCATACTTTTACTGCCGTTTTTTAGTTTGGCACAAGAACAGAAAATCAAACAGTTAGACATTAATTTAACGAATTATGAATATCCGTTTCCTGTCCAATTTTTAGAATTAAGCAATCAGCGTCAAGCAATTAAAATGGCTTATATGGACATTAAACCAAATAATTATAACAATAAAAATATTGTACTGCTTCACGGAAAAAATTTCAATGGAGCTTATTGGGAAACTACCATAAAGGCATTGACAAAAGAAGGTTTTAGAGTGATTGTACCCGACCAGATTGGTTTTGGAAAATCGACAAAACCTGATAATTTTCAATATACTTTTCAGCAGTTAGCTCAAAATACCAAGAAACTTTTAGATCATTTGGGAATTGAAAAAACAACCATTTTAGGTCATTCTATGGGCGGAATGCTGGCAACACGTTTTGCATTAATGTATCCTGAAACAACAGAAAAACTAGTTTTGGAAAATCCCATTGGTTTAGAAGACTGGAAATTGGTCGTGCCTTACAAACCTGTAGATTGGTGGTATGAGTCTGAATTAAAACAAAATTATGACGCCATAAAAAAATATCAGATGGCTAATTATTATGATGGAAAGTGGAATGCAGATTACCAGAAATGGGCAGAACTCGGCGCGGGATGGACAACAGCTCCAAATTATGACCGCGTGGCGTGGAATTCTGCACTTTTATACGATATGATTTTTACACAGCCTGTTTTGTATGAATTTAAAAACATCAAAAGCCCGACGCTTTTAATTATTGGAACTAGAGATAAAACGGCTTTAGGAAAACCTTTGGTTTCCGCAGAAGTCCAAAAAACAATGGGAAATTATGCTGAATTGGGTAAAAAAACGCAGCAAGCAATTCCGAACTCAAAATTGGTTGAAGTCCCAAATACAGGACATTTACCGCATATCGAATCTTTTGATTCATTTATAAAACCATTAATCGTATTTTTGAAACAATAACTTTTTGTCTGCCAGAAATTACCCGAATTTGCACTAATTTTAATGTGCATCAAACTAAAAAATAAATTCATGTCAATTGGTGTAATTCGTGGCAAAAAAACTAACTTAAAAATTAAAATTATGTTTACAATTGAACAAATAAAAGAAGCTCATGCAAAAGTGAAAACTGGAGCTGATTTTCCAAATTATATACAAGATTTAATCATCTTAGGCGTAAAAGGATACGACACTTACGTGCACGACGGAAGCGTTGTCTACTACGGTTTAAACAATTATACAGCCGAAGCTGAGGAAAAATATCCTGAAATAAAAGTGGCTGATTTTCCGAACAAAGAACTTTTTATCGAATTCCTAGTAAAACATCAACACGGTGAAACAGATTATATGACATTCTGCAAACATTGCGCACAATGTGGTATTGCTAAATGGCGTGTAGACATTATTGAAATGACTTGTACTTATTTTGACAAATCTGAGAATGAGATTTTGATCGAAAAAATTCCTAGTTAATACTCATGTCATTTTTCAATCAAAATTCGATGGGCATTTTTAAAAGAATTATTTTATTTTTTGTTCTAACAATTTCTTTCTTTGGTTTTTCTCAAAGCAAAAAAGAAAATCCAAAATTTAAAGTAATTGCTTTTTACACCGCAAAAAACGATCAGGCGCATATTAGCTTTGTCCATGAGGCCAATAAATATTTTCCAAAATTGGCAGCAGAAAATCATTTTCAGTATGATTCAACGAGCAATTGGGAAAATCTTAATGCTAAGTTTTTAGCAAAATATCAAGTGGTTTTATTTTTAGATACACGCCCGGAAAAGAAAGAAGAACGGGAAGCTTTTCAAAAATACATGGAAAATGGCGGCGGTTTCATAGGATTTCATTTTTCAGCATTTGCTTTAAATGATTCCAGTTATAATCAGGATTGGAATTGGTATCATAATACTTTTTTAGGATCTGGCGAATATGGAAGCAACACCTGGAAACCAACTTCGGCAGTTCTTAGAGTTGAAAATCAGCATCCTGTCACCAAAAATCTGCCAAAGACTTTTACATCAGCACCAAACGAATGGTATCGATGGTCTAATGATTTGACGAAAAATCAAGACATCGAAATTTTAGTCGCAATTGACGAATCCAGCTTTCCATTAGGAACTGGTCCAAAAGCACATGAAATTTGGCACAGCGGTTACTATCCAGTTGTATGGACGAATAAAAAATATAAAATGCTGTACGTAAATATGGGGCACAATGATATTGATTATGAAGGCGGTACAAACAAAACCTTATCGTATACTTTTGAAAATAAAACACAAAGCCAGTTAATATTGAATGCATTGCTTTGGCTCGGAAATTCAAAAAAATAAAACAAAATGTCTCATTCAATTTCTCCATTAATTAAAGCAGAAGAATTAATTCAATTAAATCATTCAGAAATCATTTTAATTGATGCGCGAACGGGCGCAGACGCTTTTGAAATCTATCAAAAAGAACATTTAGTAGGAGCGCGATTTGTAGACTTAAATCGAGATTTAGCAGCAGTTACAGAAAATCCCGCAAACGGCGGAAGACATCCTTTGCCAGCTGTGGAAGATTTTTCGAAAACTCTTTCTTCTATCGGAATTTCAGCTTCAGACCATGTTATAGTCTATGATGATAAAAATGGTTCTAATTTCGCAGCCCGATTCTGGTGGATGATGCGCGCTGTCGGACATGAAAAAATTCAGGTTTTAAAGGGCGGTTTTCAGTCTGCAATTCAATCTGGTTTCCCTACCAGTTCTGGAATTGAGATTTTTGATAAAACAACTTATCCCGTTCAAGAATGGAAATTACCATTAGCAGATATAGAAGACGTCGAAAAAGCCCGTAAAAACGATCAAAATATTGTAATTGATGTTCGTGACAAGAACCGTTATGATGGCTTAACAGAACCTCTAGATTTAATTGCCGGGCATATTCCTGGAGCTGTAAATGTACCACTGACTGAAAATTTAGACGAAAAAGGATTTTTCAAATCTCCTGAAGAATTAGCTCAAAAATACAAAGCTATAATTGGAGATAAAAAAAGCGAAAATACAATTGTACATTGCGGTTCTGGCGTTACAGCCTGTCACACTTTATTAGCAATGGACTACGCTGGACTTCCCATTCCGAAATTATATGTAGGTTCTTGGAGCGAATGGTCGAGAAACGATCGCGAAATGGCATTAAAAGAGAATAAATAATACTAAAAATACACCATGCAGCATTGGGATATACTTTTATCAAATCAGGTAAATAAAAAAGCATTTATAGACAATATTTTAAACGGTGAAGCAAAAGGAGAATTAGCGGTTTTTAATAACCAAAAAGGAATTCTGTTCTCTGATATTGCAATCGAGAAATTCATCGAAAAAGAGTTTCAATATGACAGCGTTGAAGCTTCAAAAACATCAAATAGACAATTAAGAACCTTTTCTTCCGGAGAACGCAAAAAAGAGTTTTTACGTTACTGCATTGAACAAAAACCCGATTTCATCATTTTTGACAATCCGTTTGATCACTTGGATCAGCCTTCAAGAGTGATTTTGGCTGATTCTTTAAAAGATCTCACAACCGAAATCGCCATTATTCAAATTTTAAACCGTACTGTTGACATTTTAGATTTTGTTCCGAATAAGGCTTTAATCAAAGACAATACTTTCGAATTACATCCTTTAGTAAAAACCGAAAATCATTTTAAAACTTTAAATACAGCTGAAATTCCAAAAGCTTTAGAACCGCATGACTTTCACGAAAGTGTACTAATTAAATTAGATGATGTTTCTGTAAGTTATGAAGAACGAAAAATTCTTAACAACATTTCCTGGACCATAAAACAAGGTGAATTTTGGCAGTTAATTGGCCCGAACGGTTCTGGAAAAAGTACTATTTTATCCTTAATTACAGGCGATAATCCAAAAGGTTTTGGGCAGAATTTATTTTTGTTCGGCAGAAAAAAAGGAACTGGCGAAAGTGTTTGGGAAATCAAAAAACAAATCGGAATTTTTACGACTTCAATGACCGATTTATTTCAAAAAAGCCATACTTTAGAACAAATGATTTTATCTGGGTTCTTTGACCAGATAGGACTTTATACGGAACCAACAACACATCAAAAGCAAATTGTAACGCAATGGCTTGAAGTGATAGAAATGTCACATTTGCGTAAAAAACGTTTTATTGATCTTTCTGTTGGACAGCAGCGTGTGGCTTTAATTGTCCGCGCCGTTTTAAAACATCCGCCTTTATTAATTTTAGACGAACCAGTTGAAGGTTTAGACGACGAAAATGTAGATTTGGTAATTCAATTAATCAACACTATTAAACAGGAAACCAATGTAAGCATCATTTACGTTTCTCACCGAATCGAAAAAGGCCTTGCTCCTACTTCTGTCTTCGAACTTTTGCCAGCTGAAACAGGATCAATCGGAAAAATAAAATACCACTCAGAATTAAATTAAATGAAAATTAAAATTGCATCAATTCTTATTTTACAGCTGTTATTCATTTCTTGCTCGAGCACGATTTCAACAGTAAAAAAAGAATATACTTTAAACAATTCAAAAGAACTAAAATCAGATTGGACGATTAATTCTAAAGAATGGATTCTAAAAAAAGACACTCTTACAGGAAATGGTTCTCTTTCTCCTTGGGGAGTCTTGGTTTCGAAAAAACAGCTTCCGGAGAATTATGAAATTGATTTAAAAGTCAATATGACAGGAGAATCTTTATTTGAAATAATGCTTAATTTGGATAAAGGAAAATACATTAGAACATACTTGTACCAAATAGATCAAAACATAGTAATTGGCGATGGAATTTATGATAAAAAAGACGATTCGTATGGTAAACGAGGCGGAAAAACGTTGTTTAAAAAACCAATGAAATTAGAAAACAATAAATGGTATTATTTGAAAATTAAAGTATTAAATAATCAATTGTACTTTTCCGTAGACAATAAAACCTCCATTGAATGTTCTATAGAAAAAAGCAGTTTAAACCAAAAAGGAAAACTAGGTTTTATAACCAACGGCGAAGTAAAAATAACTGGTTTAAAAATCAAATCTCTTTAAGAATTAAATTAATAACATAAAACATAACTGTAGAGAAGTACCGCAGTGCGTCTAACACATTGTGAATATTCGTTGAGGAGACGCACTGCTGTGCGCCTCTACAGAATATTGGAATGGTAAAACGAAAAAAGCTCCGAAAAGGAGCTTTTTCTATTTCATTTAGTTAAGGAAAAATTATCTAATTATCTAATTGACAAATTCCCTAATTTATCTAATTAAGCATCTTCATCCTCAACATTATGCGACTTCACATAATTACGCCACTTTTCGATACAATCTTGCAAATCCTGTGGTAATTCTGTATCAAAACGCATTAATTCACCTGTATTTGGGTGAACAAAACCAAGAGTTTTGGCATGCAGCGCTTGACGCGGTAAAGCTTTAAAACAATTCTCGATAAACTGTTTGTATTTTGTAAAGGTTGTTCCTTTTAAGATTAAATGTCCGCCATAACGTTCATCATTAAACAACGGATGTCCGATGTGTTTCATGTGCGCGCGAATCTGATGCGTTCTTCCCGTTTCCAGTTTACAAGAAATCAAGGTAACATAACCAAAACGTTCCAAAACTCTATAATGTGTAATCGCAGGTTTGCCAATTTCAGGATCATCAAAAACAGCCATTTGCATGCGGTCTTTTAAGTGTCTTGCCAGATTTCCTTCAATGGTACCGCTTTCAGCCACAACATTTCCCCAAACTAGAGCAATATACTCACGTTCAGTCGTTTTCGCTTCAAACTGCTTTGCTAAGTGCGTCATCGCAGCTTCCGTTTTGGCAACAACCAAAAGTCCAGAAGTATCTTTATCAATACGGTGCACCAGACCAGGACGCTCGCTGCTGTTCATTGGCAGATTATCAAAATGATGTGCCAAGGCATTTACCAAAGTTCCGGTGTAATTTCCGTGACCTGGGTGTACAACCATTCCCGGCTCCTTATTGATCAATAAAAGAGCATCATCTTCATAAACAATATTCAGCGGAATATCTTCAGGAAGAATATGATTTTCAAACGGCGGATGCGATAACATAACCGTAATCACATCAAAAGGTTTTACTTTATAATTTGATTTTACTGGAATATCATTTACAAAAATGTTTCCTTCAGTTGCTGCGTTCTGGATCTTGTTGCGCGTAGCATTCTGAATCAAATTCATTAAATATTTGTCAATACGCAAAAACGCCTGACCTTTAGGTACTTCAAATCTGTAATGCTCAAATAATTCGTCTTCCAGATCTAAATTTTCTTCAATATTATTGTTCATCTTGTGGGGTTTCTGCAGGCTCAGTTGCTGTACTGTCTGCCTGACTTTCATCTACATAGCTTGCTTTTCCGTCGCCTAAAACCAAATCGATTTTAGACGCTTTCAATACGCGGTCTCCTACTTTTAAATTTCTGCCTTTTAAACGCATTTCCAATACCATATCTTTTCCAAGATTCGGAATATAAGTAATCGTTCCTGGCTCAAGTCCTAAAGCTTTTAAAGTCGGAACTGCTTCACGATACGTTTTCTCGATCAAATCAGGAATTTTAACAGAAGAAAAGCCTGAAGCATTAATCTTAATATAAATTTTTCTTCCCACTTTTACTTTAGTTCCCGGCAGCGGATCCTGCTCAACAACACTATATTTAGGAAATTCACTTCTATAATCAACACTGTCCAGCAGCACATAGTCTAAATCCAGTTCGTCCAATTTCTCTTCTACTTGTTCCTCAGTCAGTTTAGACAAATTCGGAACAGCTATTTCATGTCCGTGATCAGTTGTAAAAGTCAACCAATGCATAAATAAATAACCAATAACCGCAATGATAGCTGCGGCCGCAAGCAATTGCAAGAAAAAAACTCGGCTTGTTAAATACTGACGTAAACTCATAAATTTATTTTTAATAGCGACAAAGATAAAGTATTTCGTTTCAAAAAAAATGATAATTTTGTTTAAAACAAGAATGCAAGAAATTGTTTGACTGAGCGAAGTCGAAGTCCCGTTTGCCGAATTACTTTGCAGGGACTTCGACTTCGCTCAGTCTGACAAATATAACGAACAAACATAATTCGTAAAAATTAGTACAATTAGAAACAAAAACAATAAAATCGATTAAATAACAAAACGATTAAACAAATAAACAATAAAATGAAAAACATTGCCATCATCATGGGCGGATATTCAAGCGAATACAAAATTTCGCTGATCAGCGGAAACGTTGTATACCAATATCTTGATAAAACAAAATACAACGGATTTCGAATTCACATTTTCAAAGAAAAATGGGTTTATGTAGACCAAAATGATGCCGAATTCCCAATCGATAAAAATGACTTTTCAGTAACAGTAAACGGAGAAAAAATCACTTTTGATTGTGTTTTCAACGCAATTCACGGAACTCCAGGCGAAGACGGATTAATGCAGGCATATTTCGAATTAATCGGTATGCCGCAATCTTCTTGCGATTATTACCAATCTGCACTTACATTCAATAAAAGAGATTTATTATCGGTTTTAAAACCATACGGAATCAAAACGGCAATCTCTTATTATTTGAACAAGGGAGACGAAATCAATACAGCTGAAATTGTTAAAAAAGTTGGACTTCCATGTTTCGTCAAACCAAACAAAGCAGGTTCAAGTTTTGGAATTTCTAAAGTAAAAACCGAAGCTGAACTGCCAATTGCAATCGAAGTGGCGTACAAAGAAGACAATGAAATCATCATAGAAAGTTTCCTTGACGGAACTGAAGTTTCTGTGGGCGTAATTAATTATAAAGGTGAAATTAAAGTTTTACCAATGACTGAAATCGTTTCAGAAAATGATTTCTTTGATTACGAAGCTAAATACGAAGGAAAATCACAGGAAATAACACCTGCAAGAATTTCTGATGAGTTGACTCAAAAAGTAGGCGAAATAGCAAAACGCGCTTACGAAGTTTTAAAAATGAAAGGTTTCTCAAGAAGCGAATTTATCATCGTAGACAACGAACCGTATATGCTGGAAATGAATACTATTCCAGGTTTAACGACAGAAAGTTTGATTCCGCAGCAATCAAAAGCAGCTGGAATTTCTCTAGAAGATTTATTTACCAATGCGATTGAGTTAGCTCTAGCTTAAAAAAGATAGTAAGGTTCTGATATCTAAGTTACTAAGATCTCAGAACCTTATTTTTTAACCCAATACTGTCAGGCTGAGTGAAGTCTAAGTCATCAAAAGCTTAAACCTAAAAAACTTAGAAACTTAGCCCCTCAGAACCTTAGAACCTTAAAAAAAAATGAAAGAAATCTTTGAATGGAATAGATTGTTATTTAACGAATTACCCCAGGTTTTCCTTCTGGAAGTAATATTTCGTTCAACGGTTATGTTTACTATTTTACTGCTTACATTAAAGTTAGCTGGTAAAAGAGGAGTAAAACAATTATCTATATTCGAAACCGTAATTGTTATTGCGCTTGGTTCGGCCGCCGGCGATCCAATGTTTTATGAAGATGTCGGAATAATACCGGCAGCGATTGTTTTCTTAGTTATCATTATCCTATATCGCGGTGTAACATGGCTTACTGGAAAGAGTAAAAAATTCGAGGAATTTATAGAAGGCAAAACCGAATGCTTAATCAATGACGGAAAATTTTCTATCTCAACTTTTAAAAAAGAATCTTTGGCTCAGGACGAATTTTTCTCTGAATTAAGAATCAAATCCATTGAACATTTAGGACAAGTTAAACATGCTTTTATAGAAACAAGCGGAGAAATAAGCGTCTTTTTTTACAAAGATGAAGAAGTGAAACACGGACTTCCTATTTTGCCTTTACTTTTCCATCAAAAAAGTAAAAACATTCTAAGTGACGGAATTTATTCCTGCACTTTTTGCGGTCATACCGAAGAACAAAAAAAAGGAACCGCAAAATGTAAAATCTGTAAAAAAGACGAATGGGTTCCAGCAATAAAAACCCTTAGAATTACCTAAATAAAGATCAAAACTTAGAATCTTAGTAACTCAGAACCTTAGAACCTCAAAAAATGAGAAGAGCAATATTCCCCGGATCCTTTGATCCTATTACACTTGGACATGAAGACATTATCAAAAGAGGAATTCCTTTGTTTGATGAAATTGTAATTGCAATTGGTGTTAATGCCGAAAAAAAATACATGTTTTCATTAGAAGAAAGAAAGCGTTTTATTGAAGAAACTTTCAAAGACGAACCGAAAGTATCAGTTATCACTTATGAAGGTTTAACAATTGATCTGGCAAAAAAACTAAAAGCCAATTTCATTTTAAGAGGTCTTCGCAACCCAGCAGATTTCGAATTTGAAAAAGCTATTGCGCATACGAATAGAAAACTTTCTAAAATAGAAACAGTATTTTTATTAACTGCTGCAAGTACATCATTTATTAGTTCGAGTATTGTTCGTGATGTATTGCGTCATGGAGGTGAGTATGAAATGCTGGTTCCTGATGCGGTAAGGGTTAAGAAATAACACTACACACTAAGTCATAGCAAGGAACAAAGCAAGCGGACTATGCGTACTTTGTTAAAATTAAGTATGAAATTGCTTCGTTCCTCGCAATGACAGAAAAACATAAACTTGCAAGCGAAACAAATTATAAGTAATTTCGCATTTTTAAACAAACAATAAATAATGAGCATCGAAAGAGAATTAAGCAAACGAAGCGGATCTAAATGTGAACTTTGCGGAAACGAAGAAAATCTAAAAGTTTATCAAGTACTGCCAACTCAAAAAGGCGGTATTGATGAAGCTATATTAGCCTGTAATACCTGTATTGACCAAATTGAAAATCCAGATAACGTAGAATTAAATCACTGGAGATGCCTTAACGACAGCATGTGGAATGAAAATGTTGCTGTGCAAGTTGTTGCTTGGAGAATGTTAAGCCGTTTGCGTGCTGCAGGATGGCCTCAGGAATTATTGGACATGATGTATTTAGATGAAGATACTCTCGCATGGGCACAAGCAACTGGCGAAGGCGAAGATGACGAAAATAAATTAATTCACCGTGACAGTAACGGTGTAGTACTACAACACGGAGATTCTGTTGTTTTAATCAAAGATCTTAAAGTAAAAGGATCTAGCATGGTTGCCAAACAAGGAACTGCTGTGAGAAATATTCGTTTAGACCACGAAAACGCTGAATACATTGAAGGAAAAGTTGATGGACAGCAGATTGTGATTATAACGCAGTATGTGAAGAAGATTTAAATAAAGTTGCTAAGGTTCTGAGATGCCAAGATTCTAAGTTTTTTTTTTTTTGAATACTCACTATTTAACCGCAAAGCACACAAAGATTTACGCAAAGTTCACAAAGTTTTATTCACAAAGCTTTGCGCACTTTGTGCTTTTAAAAGCCTTTAAATAAAAAAACTTACCGAGCTTTGCGTTAAAATTAAAGACAAAGTTTATCAACCTGAAACTTGAAACAAAAAAGCCGTTCAAATAGAACGGCTTTTTATACATATATCGAAAAATTATTTTTGAAATAATTTATTGATTTGGTCTTTTACGAATGGCTCAGAAACGTTGTTTGTTGCTGCGTCTCTTTCTTTACCAGAAACCATAAACTGAACTGTAGATTTGTCTGGAACCACATTTCCTGTGTAGTGCAACCAAATGTAGTTGTTAGGTAACTCTAATTTGATATCGTACAACGGAGAAGCTGTAAATCCGCCCATGATAATGTTGTATAAAGAGTTATAAGCATTATCGATGTTCTTGAATGAAAATTTTCTCAAAGTCGAATCGTCATCACTTTGAACAATAGTGTAATACACAGTGTATTCGTCACCAATTTTCTGAATGTAGTTGTTATTTACTTTTCCTAATTTTTCTACAGGAACCGTTTCTAGAACCTTAACCTGTGCAAACGAAACAAAAGTAAAAAACAATGCGGCAAGAGTAATAATCTTTTTCATATAGTATTTGGGGTTACAATTTTACTGTAGCAAAAAAACATAGAAATATTGAAAAAACACCTATCAAATCATTATTTTTTTAACATAAAATTGTAAAACTTAGTTAAAGAATTCTAAACATCTGAAATACAAGGAGATAAATCCAAAGTCAAAAAAACTCTTTAATCAAATTATTCGCTCGTTTAGCATAACTAATATTTCCCTCTTTTCTCCTCTTCTTCTTTCTTGATGACATTTCGGGCAACCTCAATTTTGAACTTTTTGCCTTTCATCTTTTCGTCCTTAATATTTTTCAGAAGTTCTTTTACCTTATTGAATCTTACGGCTGCAAACGAAACAAAATCTTTCACTTCAATTAAACCTAAATCCTCTTTTTCTAATTTTCCCTTTTGAGAAAAGAAACCCACAATATCAAATTTATTTAGTTTTGTTTTCTTCCCGCCGCTGATATAAATAGTTTGAAATTGAGGCGGATTTGGCAGCGAAACTTTTCCTTCAACATTTAAAACTGCCATTTCATAATCAATATAATCTAATTGTTTTTCACTTTCGTGAATGATAACATAAGACGTTCCAGTTGCCTGCATACGCGCTGTACGCCCATTTCTATGCGTGAATTCGTCTTCTTTCAATGGGAGGTGATAATGAATGACGTGTTTCATTTCTGGAATATCCAAACCTCTAGCTGCTAAATCCGTTGTAACCAAATAGCTGACGCTTCCATTTCTAAACTGAATTAAAGCGCGCTCACGTTCGTCCTGATCCATTCCACCGTGATAATAAACCGAATAAATTCCTTTTTCGTTTAAAGTATCGCTGATACGTTCTGCAGCATCGCGATGATTACAAAAAATAATCGCCGATTCTGAATTTAAAGAACAAATTAAATTGAACAAACTCTGTAATTTATCTTTAGCTGGCGAAACCACCATTTTCATCGAAAGATTAGCTTTTTCTTCTTCCTCTGGAATAAAATCTAAAATTGTTGGATTTACAACGCGTGTGTATTTCGGAATTTCAATATCGGAAGTTGCCGAAACTAAAACCCTTTTATTTACTTTCGATAATCTGCCAATGATGAAAGACATTTGTTCGTGAAAGCCTAATTGAAGCGATTTATCAAATTCATCCAAAATTAAAGTCTGAATTTTATCGGTTCTAAAAGTATCTCTGTCAATATGATCGGCAATTCTTCCTGGCGTTCCAATTAAAACCGCAGGCGGATTGCTTAAATTTTTGATTTCTGTGTCGATTGAATGTCCACCGTAGCAGATATTTACTTTATACTGCGTTCCCATTTTTTTCCAAACCTGTTCGATCTGAAGTCCAAGTTCGCGGGAAGGAACCAAAATTAGACATTGAACAGAAAGAATCTCAGGCTGCAATAATTCTAAAATTGGAAGCAAAAAAGCCAATGTTTTTCCAGATCCAGTTGGAGAAAGTAATAAAACGTTGTTTTCGTTTAAAATGGCATCTTGCGCCATTTCCTGCATTTCGTTCAGACTCTGAATCCCTAAATTCGAAAGTATATTGTTGGAATGGTGTTTTTTATTCATTTTGCAAAAGTAGGGAAAGTTTTTTAACCGCAAAGCACGCAAAGGTTTACACAAAGTTCGCAAAGTTTAAGTTCATAGCTTTGCGAACTTTACGTTTTTATAAAACCCATACATAAAAAACCTTGCGTGCTTTGCGGTAAAAAACACAAAGCTTATCAACTTGAAACCTGAAATTTGAAACTTTTAAACAAATAAAAACTATATTTGATTTTGATTAAAACCAAAACCATGAAACTTTTTACCTTTTTCATTTCACTTTTCACCATTACCCTTTTCGCTCAAAACAACAAAAAATACGACACGTTTTTTGAGAAAGGTAACGGAAATCAATCGGCAACTTATCAAGAAACTATCGCTTATTTTAAAATGCTTGCTGCCGACTTTCCGACGATTCAAATGAAAGAAATGGGACTGACAGATTCTGGAGAACCTTTGCATATGATTACCTTCAATGCTGACAAGGAATTTGATTTTGATAAAATACAGAAAACCAAAGCCGTTTTATTTGTGAATAACGGTATCCACGCGGGAGAACCTGACGGAATCGATGCAACCATGCAATTCTACAGAGATTTGGCAATTGGCAAACTAAAAGCGCCTAAAAATACTGTTTTAGTGACCATTCCGGTTTACAATATTGGCGGGGCTTTAAACCGAAATTCGACAACTCGAGCAAACCAAGACGGACCAGAAATTTATGGTTTTAGAGGAAATGCGAGAAACTACGATTTGAATCGCGATATGATGAAATCTGACACGAGAAACACTAAAAGTTTTGTCGAGATTTTCCAAAAAATAAATGCCGATGTTTTTATTGACAATCACGTAAGTAACGGTTCTGATTATCAATACAAATTGACGTACATTATGACACAGCATAATAAACTCGGAACTGTTTTGGGCGATTTTATGAATAACGAAATGATGCCGGCTTTGGTCAAAGATCTTCAAAAGAAGAAAATTGAAACTACGCCTTATGTCGATTCATTTAAAGATACTCCAGACAAAGGTTTTGGACAGTTTGTAGATAGTCCGCGATATACAACGGGTTACACTTCCCTATTCAATACAATTGGTTTTGTGGTTGAAACACATATGCTGAAAAAATACGCAGAACGCGTAAAAATGACTTACGAGTACATGAAGTCTACTATGGATTTTACCGATGCGAATTATCAAAAGATAAAAGATTTAAGAGTAAAGAATTTAGAACAATATCAGCCTAAAAAATCGTATACTTTAAAATGGGAATTGGACAGTACAAAAGCAACTACTTTTTCGTTTTTGGGATATGAAGCAGACTACAAAAAAAGCGAAGCTACAACAGGAAATCGTTTGTATTATGACAGAAGCAAACCATACAAAAAAGATGTTCCGTATATCAAAGAATTCAAATCGGTAAAAGATGTTGTTATTCCGTCTGCTTATATCATTCCGCGTGGTTATTGGAATATTATTGACCTTTTGAAAAACAATAATATCTCGTTTAAACAAATTAAAAACGATACAATTATAGAAGTTGAAAGCTACAGAATTTCCGATTTTAAAACCGTTCCGTCTGCTTACGAAGGGCATTATTTACACAGAAACACGACCGTAACTTCTAAAATGGTTAAAATGGCTTTCGCCAAAGGAGATTACATTGTTCCAACAAATCAAAAAGGTGTAAAATATCTTCTAGAAGCTTTTGAGCCAGAAGGTGTTGACTCTTTCTTTAACTGGAATTTCTTCGATCCGATTTTACAGCAAAAAGAACATTACTCAGAATATATTTTTGAAGATACCGCGGCGCAGCTTTTAAAAGATAATCCAGCTCTAAAAGCAGCATTAGAAACCAAAAAACAAAACGACCGCGAGTTTGCTAAAAATGCAGAAGCACAGTTAAATTGGATTTACAAGCATTCTGTTTATTATGAAAAGGCACATATGCAGTATCCTGTTTATCGTGTTTTGTAGATTTTTTTTTTGATTGATGTGGTTTAAAAAGTCCCATATCGCAAAGAGAGAGACGTTTGTGACAGCATGGTAAATATATTCCGTAGGAATATCTCATCGGTAGAAAAAATAATATCATTATGCATTGTGTCCTGTAAGGACACCTGTTTACGGCATTATTACCTAGTTAATCAAACGTTCCGATGGAACGTATATCCGGGATTCATTTTCTTTCTACCTACGAGACATTCCTACGGAATGAGTTTTTTAATTGCAAAGTTCAAAATTCACAAATCAAGTATAAATTTAATTAACATTTTTCTGACTTATCTTAAAAGTTATATATTTGAATACATAAATTTTATAATTCTAAAAGTCATAAAATGGGACTATTCAATAATCTCTTCAAAAAGAAAGAAGAAAAAACAGCTTCAACAACTACTCAAAACAATCAAACTATCAGTTTTACTTCTGAAAATGATTTTTTAGAAAAATTTGGAGCAATTGCTTTGGAAAAACAAAGAAATCTATTTGAGATAACTGGTGGTCTTTCTTGGAATGTCGATATGAATAAAGAAGAAATAACTTTTGGAGATGATCTTACATTTCCGATGCAGGTCTTGGGTTCTTTTTCACATTCTTCAGAAACATGGCTTTGGATTTGGGATAACAAAGCGGGAGGTTATGCAGAATCTGTTATGAAGCAAGCTCTTTTGTTAAAGAAATACGGCGAAGAAAATAATATTGATTTATTGACAGTTGGAAAATTTGATGCTACTCAGAACGATTTACATCTAATAGGAATGATTGCTGTTGAGATGTTTAATGCAAGTGGTTATTATCTTGGAAATTACGGTCAAGGGACGATGGTTGTTACCATTAAATCTGATGCAGTAGATAATGTTGAGAGCGAAGAATTAGCTCGAATTCTAACTGTTTTTCCAGAACTTATTTCAACATTTGAAATTCAAAACCACAAAAATGCTTTTACAAATTATCTTTCTCAAAAAGGTTATGAACTGACATCTAATGGAAATGAAATTAAAGCCGAAAAGAATGGAAATGTAATAAATGCGGTTTTTAATGATGATAATCTTTTGATAAAATTAAATGGTAATTCTTAATACGAAAGTGAAGTTCGCGTGAGGGATAGAGCCAAGCTACCGTAGTAGCGGCGAAAGCCCGACAGCAATAAAAAAAATACCCAATGAACGCAAAGTTGATTGGGTATTTTTTTTATTGGTGGCACGCCCCAATACTTAAATATCTGAATTTGGACCTGATCGATATGGAACAGGCGGTGCAATTTTTTCTACTCGAACTTCCTCTTCTTCAAACAACAATTTGATGTTTTCGTATGAGTTTTTAAGTGCTTCTTTGATTTGCTCTGGGTTTAGCCAAGCCACTTTTTCGATGCCTTCTTCTATTTGTCCGTGAGGAGTTCCCTCAAAATCTGAATGCATTTCGAACCAATGCGTGATTTTTAATTTGTATTTTCCGTTGCGTTTGAAAATATGATAGGTTTTTTGCAGTTTATTGATTATACGAAGTTTATTTACTCCAGTTTCTTCCTCAACTTCGCGCATGGCGGTTGCTTCAATGTCCTCGCCTTTCTCGATTCCGCCTTTTGGTAAATCCCATTTTCCGTTTCTAAAAATGAATAGAACCTCGCCTTTCTTGTTGTACACAAAGCCTCCGCCGGCTTTATTTACTGGAATTTTGGCTTTAAGGGTTTTCATTATTTCACTTTCGTCGGGATGATATAGAATCGCTTTTTGAATTTTATTTTGAAAAATTTTTATGATAAGCTGTTCGATATCAATGCTCTCCAACAAGAACAATTGGAAATCTGTTTCTTTCGAGATTTCATTTGTCAAAAAAAGTGGTTTGTCGTTTACAAAAACTTTATACATTTGTACTATGATTTTTAATAAAGATACTGCCGAAAAAACAGCCGAATTGCTTTTGCAAATAAATGCAATTAAATTGAATCCCGAAAATCCTTTTACATGGGCTTCTGGTTGGAAATCTCCTATTTATTGCGATAATAGGTTAATTCTTTCATTTCCGAGCATCAGAAACTATGTTCGTGATGAGTTTGCTAAGAACATCGAAAAACAATTTGGAAAACCCGATGTGATCGCTGGTGTTGCCACTGGAGCCATTGGAGTTGGAATTTTGGTTGCCGAAAGTTTAGGACTTCCATTCGTATACGTGCGTCCGGAGCCTAAAAAACACGGAAGACAAAACCAAGTTGAAGGTTTTTTACAAAAAGGACAAAATGTTGTAGTTGTCGAAGATTTAATTAGTACTGGAAAAAGCAGTTTGATGGCTGTGGAAGCTTTAAGAAGCGAAGGTGCGAACATTAAAGGTATGGCGGCGATTTTTACATATGGTTTTGGCATTGCTGAAGAAAATTTTAAAGAAGCTAATATTGATTTATTTACTTTGAGCAACTACGAAAATTTATTAGACTTGGCGGTTCAAAAACAATATATCACTGAAGATCAGCAATCGACTCTGCTGGAGTGGAATGAAAGCCCGTCAACTTGGGGGCAAGAGGAGTAAATTTAGATTTTAGTCCCGAAGCCTCGGGATAGATTTTAGATTTTAGATTTTAGATTTTAGATTTTAGATTTTAGATTTTAGATTTTAGATTTTAGATTTTAGATTTTAGATTTTAGATTTTAGATTTTAGATTTTAGATTTTAGATTTTAGATTTTAGATTTTAGATTTTAGATTTTAGATTTTAGATTTTAGATTTTAGATTTTAGATTTTAGATTTTAGATTTTAGATTTTAGATTTTAGATTTTCTAAAAAATCGCTTCGCTCTTTTTTGGAATTTGGAATTTAAAAAATTGGAATTTATTTTTTTGCTCTTTGTCACTTTAAATAATAAAAAAATAAAAAATATATGAACTTAGAAAGTCCAAAAGTTACTGTTCAGAAATCAGCTCAAGATTTATTTGATCAATTGACTGATGTTAAGAATTTTGAAAAATTAATGCCAGATAATATCGCTAAATTTGAAGTGACTGGCGAAGACGCTTTTATTTTTGGATTGAAAGGGATGCCTGAAATCAAATTGAAAATGAAAGACAAAGTGGCTCCAAACAAAATTGTTTTGGGTGCAGCAAGTGACAAACTTCCGTTTACTTTGACTTCAAACATTGACAGCATTTCTGATTCTGAAAGTGCAGTTCAATTGTTTTTTGAAGGAGAGTTTAATGCTATGATGGCAATGATGGTTAAAGGACCAATCAGCAAATTCATCGAAACTCTAGCAAATAATATGAATAAGCTTTAATAATGGTGAATTATTAATGGTGAATGATAAATGAAAAGTTCAATCTGGCGATTGGACTTTTTTGTTTTTTGTCTTTTCGAAGAAGGAGAAATCTCCGCGAGAAATTCGACGAAAATTAACAATTTAAAAGTGGAGTTACTTGTATAAATCTCTCCTTTTCCTAAATATCACACTGTGTGGCAACTTTGGGTTAGACGCACTGCAGTGCATCTCTACAGAAAACCTTTGTGCCTTTGAACCTTTGTTCCTTTGAGCCTCTCAATAGAGCATTTTAACCTCCTTTATATCAAATTCTACAACAGAATCATCTTCTAATAAAACTTGCAATTTTCCAATTGGAGAAACGCCTTGAATGATTCCCATGAAATTTTGATCGTTGAGGTTTTTGAAAGGCATTGGAACTCCTTTTTTGAATAAAGAATTAAAATAATCGGTCCATAAATCTTTTGCAGAAGTCTGCCATGACTGTATTTTCTCCTTTATTTTTTCTACTATTAAAATTGCTAATTCTTCTTTATCAAAAGATTTACCTGAAATTACTGCTAGAGAAGATGCATTTGGCAAATCTGCATAATCAGTTTGGTTTACGTTCATCCCTATTCCGACAACTGACACGATCCTGCCATCGCTTTTTATGGTGTTTTCGATTAGTATGCCAACCAATTTCTTATTGTATGACAGAATGTCGTTTGGCCATTTTATGCATATATCAGGAATATTTAACGATTTTAGCACTTCTGTAACTGCTAATGAAACAGCGACACTTAAATTAAAGACTTGTTCGTTATTAAATAGAAAATCCTTTACCAATACACTCATAATTAAGTTTTTACCAGCTTCAGACTCCCACTTTCCTCCCATTTGTCCTTTGCCTTTTGTCTGATTTTCAGCTGTTACCACCGTAAAATTCTCTAGTTGATCCTGACTTGACAATGCTTTTAGGAAATCATTTGTTGAATCTATGGCATCGAGTTTGATTAGTTTCATTAAATAATTTAGATAACTTAATTTAATATTTTGTTAAGGTTCAAAAATAATCACAAAATTTGGTAACTTTACAAATTCACATATAAAATAATTCATGGCGAAAAAGACGATTAATAATGATGTTCTACTGGCGAACATAATCAAAGGGATTGAGGAAGTAAAAGGAAATGATATCGATATTCTTGACTTAAGAGAAATAGATACAGCTGTATGCGACTATTTTGTAATTTGCAACGGTAGCTCAAATACCCAAGTTAACGCCATCGTAAACTCAATTCAAAAAACAGTATCAAAAGACTTAAAAGATAAACCTTGGCACGTAGAAGGAACCGATAATGCAGAATGGGTTTTAATGGATTATGTACACATTGTAGTACATGTTTTCCAGAAACATATTCGCGAATATTACAATATCGAGAGCCTTTGGGGTGATGCCAAAATAACTACAATCGAAAATAAATACTAAAGAAACTTTCATTAAATGGCTAAAGATAATAATCCAAATCCGAATAAATTTAAAATAAGTCCTTGGTTAATATATACCGCAATACTTTTAGTTTTTTTATTTATAAGTTTTGCTACCGGAGGATCTAGCTTAAGCGAACCTGCTCAATTAACTTCTTCTAAATTCAACACGCTTTTAGAAAAAGGCCAGATTGAAAAAGTTATTGTGTACAACAAAGCTGAGGCTGAAGTATATTTAAATGCTGCGGCTCTTAAAGACCCGTCAAATAAAAAAGTTGCTGAAGATATTTTCAAACAGCCAAACAAAGGTCCGCACTATACGCTGGAAATTGGTAATGATCAAATATTTCAAACAAAACTTGAAAAAGCGGTTAGCGAGGGCAAACTGAAAGATTTTAATTTCCTTCAAAAAAACAATTGGAGCGATATTTTAATCAGCTTACTTCCTATCATCATCATTGTTGGTGTATGGATTTTCATCATGCGTAAAATGTCTGGCGGAGGTGCTGGAGGCGGCGGACAGATTTTCAATATCGGAAAATCTAAAGCCAAACTATTCGATGAAAAAACAGATATCAAAACTACATTTAAAGATGTTGCTGGTTTAGAAGGTGCTAAAGAAGAAATTCAAGAAATTGTTGAATTCCTTAAAAACCCTGAAAAATATACCAATCTGGGAGGTAAAATTCCAAAAGGTGCTCTACTTGTAGGACCTCCAGGAACTGGTAAAACTTTATTGGCAAAAGCTGTTGCCGGTGAGGCTCAGGTACCTTTCTTCTCTTTATCAGGTTCTGATTTCGTTGAGATGTTTGTAGGAGTTGGAGCTTCACGTGTACGTGATTTATTCAAACAAGCAAAAGAAAAATCTCCTGCTATCATTTTCATCGATGAAATTGATGCTGTTGGTAGAGCAAGAGGAAAAAGCAATATGTCTGGCGGAAATGATGAAAGAGAAAACACTTTGAACCAATTACTAACAGAAATGGATGGTTTTGGGACAAACTCTAACGTAATTGTATTAGCTGCAACCAATAGAGCTGATGTCCTTGACAAAGCTTTAATGCGTGCAGGACGTTTTGACAGACAGATTTTTGTAGACTTACCAGATATTCGCGAAAGAGCTGAAATATTTAAAGTACACTTAGCTCCTATCAAAAAAGTTGAAGGTCTAGATTTAGATTTCTTAGCTAAACAAACTCCAGGTTTTTCGGGTGCAGATATTGCAAACGTTTGTAACGAAGCTGCCTTAATTGCTGCACGTAACAACAAAGCTGCTGTTGACAGACAAGATTTCCTTGACGCAGTTGACAGAATTATCGGTGGTTTAGAAAAGAAAAACAAAATTATAACTCCAGAAGAGAAAAGAGCAATTGCTATTCACGAAGCTGGACATGCAACTGTAAGCTGGATGCTAGAGCATGCTGCGCCACTTATTAAGGTAACTATTGTACCTCGTGGACAAAGTTTAGGAGCTGCTTGGTATTTACCAGAAGAGAGACAAATCGTTAGAACAGATCAAATGTTAGATGAAATGTGTGCTACTATGGGTGGTAGAGCTGCAGAGAAAGTAACTTTCGACAGAATTTCAACTGGTGCTTTGAGCGATTTAGAAAAAGTAACGCGTCAAGCTCGTGCTATGGTAACAATCTACGGATTGAACGATAAAATCGGAAATGTTACTTATTATGATTCAACTGGACAAAGTGAATATAACTTCTCGAAACCATATTCTGATGAAACAGCAAAAATTATTGATGCTGAAATTTCAGAGTTAATCGAAGGTCAATACCAGAGAGCGATTCAAATCTTAGAAGAAAACAAAGACAAACTAAATCAACTAGCTGATATTCTGATTGAAAAAGAAGTTATCTTTAAAGATGATCTAGAAAATATTTTTGGAAAACGAACTTTTGACAAAAATTTGGAAGAAGTAGTTTCATAAATAATTTACGAAATACGTAATAATTTTTTAAAATCTTAATTCAAAATACCCTTTTGAATTAAGATTTTTTTATCTTTGAACGTTTTCAATTAACATGTAAAGTATTTCATATAAAAAATGAATTTTTTCAAAAAAATATTTGGCTCAAGCGAAGCCGCTTCTGACGAAGAGAATGAAAGCGAATATGCAGGTACATCTGCACAGAACAGTCATTTATCTTTAGACGAGCAATTTATTTTCAATTTCAAAAAAAATGGAGGTAAGTTCTTGTACTGCGAAAACACTGAAGAAGTTGCTGAACAGTTTGAAAACATATTAGAAGAAAATGATTGGTTTGAAAGTGAAGTTTTGTGTTATGAGCCAGCTTTGTTTAGTTTATTAGAAGAAAATAAATTATTTTACATTGCTCCTTCTAAACCAAAATTTTTATTGGCAAGCTGTGAAAACCTTATTGCTGATGAAGGTTCAATTTTATTTTCATCAAAACAAATTAGACAAAATAAACCAAACGAATTACCTGCAAATATTGTTATTATAGCTACAACCAGCCAGATCCTTCCAATGAAAAGCGACGGATTGAGCGCTATAAAACGTAAATACGAAAGAGACTACCCTACTAATATCACTACCATAAAATATTTCGAAAAAGCCAAAGAAGAAGACTTTACGCAATACGGAAGTGTTGCCAAGAATCTTTATTTATTGCTTTTAGAAGATCTTTAAGATGAATGAAACACTGAAGAGAACCATTTCTGGTGCTGTTTATATCGCTTTATTACTAACTTCGATATTGTTTTCTACCGAAAGCTTCATTACACTTTTTGGTATTTTCTTAATTATCACTCTTTACGAATTTTCTAATCTCGTTAATTTAAACAAAGTATTTTCTATACTTTTTGGAATGTCAATTTATGCGGCAACAATTCTCATAAGCCATTACAACAAACAGACTAGTAAATTTATAAACGATACTTTTAATTCTAATATAACTTTAGAAACCAACATCAAACAGCTGGATTTAATTCTTTTGGCAGTTACACTAGTCGTTTCTATAAAATGTATCATATTCTTATTTTATGATTCAGTTCAAAAAATAAGCACTTCTTCAAAATATTTGTACCTGCTTGGGTATATTACACTTCCTTTTATTTTTATCGTTAAAATCTCATTCGGAACTAATGACTATAATCCGAAAATTATTCTTGGATTATTTGTTTTGATTTGGACTAATGATACTTTTGCGTATTTAGTTGGAAAATCAATCGGTAAGCATAAATTGTTCGAACGTGTTTCCCCAAAAAAAACTATTGAAGGTTTTCTTGGCGGTGTTGTTTTTGCAGCTTTTGCAGGTTTTTTAATCTCAAAACTGTACATTCAGCCCAATCCTGAATTTAGCAATAAATCAATTTTAATCTGGACGATAATTGCTTTAATTGTAAGCATTTTTGGGACTATTGGAGATTTGATTGAATCCAAATTTAAAAGAATTGCAGGCGTAAAAGACAGTGGTTCGATAATGCCGGGACACGGAGGTATTTTAGATCGATTAGATAGTGTTATATTTGTAGCACCAATTATATTTTTATTTTATCAAATTTTATATTATGTTTCATAAAGAAGGAGGCCCGTCCATTTTATTAGGTGTAGTTTTTACAGTCGTTGTGGTTTTATTAGCCGAAAAATTTATTGATATCAATTGGCTTAGAACTCTAGTTCAAATTGCAGCGCTTGTAGTTTTGATCATCATCTTGCAATTTTTTAGAAATCCTAAAAGAATTGCAATTAAGAACAGCGATCATATCCTTGCTCCTGTTGATGGAAAAGTTGTGGTTATCGAAGAAGTTTATGAAGGAGAATATTTTAAGGATAAACGTTTACAGGTTTCTATTTTTATGTCTCCTATCAATGTTCATGTAACTCGTTACGCGATGGATGGTATCATTAAATTTAGCAAATACCACCCTGGAAAATTTCTTGTTGCATGGCATCCAAAAGCGAGTGAAGAAAACGAAAGAACTACTGTAGTTATCGAAAATGAAACATTTGGCGCTATTCTATACAGACAAATCGCTGGAGCATTGGCTCGTAGAATTGTAAATTACGCCAAAGAGGGAATGCAGGTTGTTCAAGGAACAGATGCTGGTTTCATTAAATTTGGATCAAGAGTAGATTTATTTTTACCTTTAGGTACACCTATCAACGTTGAATTGAATCAAAAAGCGATTGGTGGAAAAACAATTATTGCTACGAAAGCATAAATGGCTGAGAAAGATTTAGATATTCGCTTTGCGGAAGCTGTAGAAATTGCAATGACAATGACTCAGGCTTCACTGCCGCAAGATGTGCAGTTAAGACTTTACGCTTTTTACAAACAGGCAACTTTTGGTACAGCAGTTTACAATCAATCTGAAAATTTTGATTTGAGAGATGCGTTCAAAACTAATGCCTGGATGCAGATTAGTCATATGTCAATTGATGAGGCGAAAGAAAATTATATCGAGATCATTAACTCATTATCATCAAAATAAATAACATTATGAAGAAAAACGTTGTTCTATTTAGCACTTTAGCTTCATTTTTACTATTGTTTTCCTGCAAAGAAGATAAGCTGACCGAAGTTGTTGAGGTTCCTCTTCCGACTAAAGAAGAAAAAATAACTATTGGTTCGCCAAATGATGTTAAAGCTGATCCCGGTTCTTTTGAAATGACAAAACTGTCCTTTAATTATGACGGTCTTGCACCTGCAATTCGAACTTTGACTTTAGAAACTCATTATTCTAAACATTATTTATCTTACACAAACAATTTTAATAAAGAAATTGTTTCTACAGAATTTGAGAATATGCCTATTGAGGATATTTTGAAAAAGATGGATTTAAATAATGCCAAACTTCGTCAGAATGCTGGAGGATATTACAACCATACGCTTTATTTTAATGTTTTAACTCCAAAAGAGCAAACTCCTAAAGATACTCTTGCCGGTTCTATTAATAAAGAATTTGGTTCTTTCAACAATCTAACGAATCAATTTAAAGCGCAGTCAGAAAAGCAGTTTGGTTCTGGATGGGTTTGGCTAGTAGTTGACCGATATGGAAAACTTCAAATTACAACAACTCAGGATCAAGACAATCCGTTAATGAAAAATGCATTAATTCCGGGAACACCTATTTTAGGAATTGATCTTTGGGAACATGCCTATTATCTTGATTATCAAAACCGAAAAGGAAGTTATATTGATGCTTTTTATGAACATATTAATTGGGAAAAAGTAAACGAATATTATGTTGAAGCACTCAAAAAGGTTAAAAAAGTATAGAAAAAAAGCTGGTACGAATTAAGTATCAGCTTTTTTTTATACCTTCTATGTACTTATACGAACATTATGAAAGATATTGCCAAGCGTTTTGCAGAAAATCCTATAATTTCACCATCAGATTTACCACCAAGCAGAGAAGGATTAGAAATAACTTGTTTACTTAATCCTGGCGTATTTCAATTTCAAAATAAAATCTGGCTTGCAGTAAGGGTTGCCGAAAGACCAACGCAAGCAGAAAACATTATCTCATTTCCTATACTTACAGAAACAGGTTTAATAGAAATTATAGAAATTCTTAAAGATCACCCCGAACTTATTGCCACAGATGCCCGTGTAATTAATTATCAGGGAATTGATTACCTAACTACTTTATCACATATACGCTTGCTATGCAGTGATGATGGAAAACAATTTTACGAACCTGAAAACTATCCCTATTTAGTTGGTGAAGGAATTCTGGAAACTTTCGGAATTGAAGATTGCCGCGTTTCTTTAATTGAAGGAAAATATTACCTGACATTTACTTCGGTATCTTCTAATGGTGTTGGAGTTGGTTTACGGACTACAACAGATTGGAAGAGCTTTCAAAAACACGGAATGATATTCCCTCCTCATAATAAAGATTGTGCAATTTTCGAAGAAAAAATAAACGGTTTATTCTATGCCTTACATCGTCCGAGCAGTGTAGATATTGGTGGAAATTATATTTGGATTGCTTCTTCTCCCGATGGTCTTCATTGGGGAAATCATAAATGTATTATTAAAACCAGAAAAGGCAATTGGGACAGTAAAAGGGTCGGCGCTGGCGCAGCACCAATAAAGACAGAATTTGGATGGCTGGAAATTTATCATGGTGCTAACGAATTTCACCAATACTGTCTAGGCGCTTTTTTAATGGATTTAGAAAATCCTTCAAAAGTAATTTCGAGAACAGAAACTCCTATTATGTTTCCTAAAACAGATTATGAATTAAGCGGCTTTTTTGGCAATGTGGTTTTTACAAATGGTCATATCGTAGAACCTGATGGAGACACTCTTACTGTTTACTATGGAGCTTCTGATGAATTTGTCTGCGGTGCTAAATTTTCAATTAAAGAAATTCTTTCACTTTTAATAGAACTTTAAAACAATAACCCTGCTTGGATTCAATAAGTTCGAAGCAGGGTTTATTTTAAGCTCTTTATTTTAATTACTTCTTAGTTTACTTCATAAATAAATGATTCAGAAGGCTTTATTTTAACTCGTGCCGAACCTTCACCATTTTTGACTGTAAGATAAGTTTTGCTTTCGGAATATAATTTATCTACAAGCACATAAGAACCATCTTTTAGATTCCATTTTGAAATAACCGATGAAGGAATTTTTAAGTCAAATTCACTTTCTTTCTCAGAAGAGAAATTAGTAATTACAACCAATTTTTGTTTTTCAGACCAGCGAGCATAAGAATACAACAAAGCATCATAACCTTCATTATTTTGGCGATTTGCAGATTGAATCTCTTCAAAACTTCCCATCAAAGCGCTGCTGTTAATGGTAAAATTCAATAACCGTTTGTAAAAATCACGAAGCTTTTTTTCAGAATCAGAAAGCTGTCCGCCGTCAAATTTTCCGTCGTTCATCCAACGCTGATGATTCGGAACTCCGATATAATCAAAAATAGACGTTCTGGAAGGTTTTCCAAAACCAGCATCTTCATTTCCTGCCTCTCCTACTTCCTGTCCAAAATAAATCATTGTGGGCGAAGTGCTGATAGTAGCCGAAACAACCATTAATGGCTTTCCTCTTTCTGGAGTTCCTGCAAAATCAGGACTTGCTAAACGCTGTTCATCATGATTATCCAAGAAATGAAGCATATGATGTTCGATATCCGACATTCTGTTTTGAATCTCGGTCAATTCATCTGGCGAAGATTTTCCTCGAATAACATCTTTCAATTTATCGTAAGTTTCTACCTTATCGTATAAATAATCCATTTTTCCTAAACGGATGTAATTGCGGTATTCATTAGGGTTATAAACTTCTGCCAGCAAAAATGCATTTGGATTTTTCATTTTAATGGAAGAGTTCATATAACTCCAAAATTCGTACGGAACCATTTCTGCCATATCATAACGGAAACCATCAACTCCTTTTGCTGTCCAATACAAGGCAATATCTCTGAATTTCTTCCAAGAATCAGGCACATCTTTATCCTGCCAAAAAGCAAAATGCTCTTTATACGATTTCTGATCAAAACCAGCTGGAAGCTCAGGAAAATCTTTAGTTCCGTCAGGACGCACGCCGTAATTTACTTTTACTGTTTCATACCAGTCATTTTGATCTGGTTTAATTTTACGAGATCCGTTTCCTGTCCATTTAGCCGGATTTTCATCAAACTTTCCATCAATAAGCGGATGTTTTTCTCCATTTAATGGAATATCGCCATCTGGAATTTCAAAATGTTCTTTTGGAATGTAGTAGAAATTATTATCTCGTTTGTATTCAACATTCACATCATCATCGGCACCAAAATCTTTTACTCCTGCTGGATTCGATTTTCCTTCGTATTTACGAGCAATATGATTGGGAACAATATCTATAATTAGTTTCAAACCTGCATTATGTGTCCGCTTAACCAAGGCTTCAAATTCTTCTAAACGCTTCGCTGGGTTTTCGGCCAAATCTGGATTTACATTATAATAATCCTTAACGGCATATGGAGATCCTGCACGTCCCTTAACTACTTCTGGATCATCATTTGATATTCCGTAAGCTGTATAATCACGTACCAGAGCATGATGAGGAACGCCGGTGTACCAAATATAAGTAACTCCTAAATCTTTTATTTCGTGTAGCGCTTTATCTGTAAAGTCATTAAACTTTCCAACACCATTTTCTTCTATGGTTCCCCAAGGTTTATTTGTTTTATTTTTATTCCCAAATAGGCGTGTAAAAACTTGATAGACTACAACCTTTTTTTCGGCTGCCGTTTCTTCTTTTGCTGTACTCATTTTTAATTCTTGTGTTTTACAAGCCGAAAATAGTACAGTTAACGTAATTCCTGCTGTAATTAATCTTTTACTTATCATATAATTGCTGTGCTAACTAAATATAGTCTTTAAATTTTAAAGCTCCTAAATAGAACGCATTAAAAACTATTTTCTAAATGTAACTCATTTTTTAAAATTCAGAACCAACTCTTTTTAATTTGCATCATTTTGAAGTTGAAATAGCACAACTACAACGTGAGAGTTGTATGTTTTGTTGAAAAAATAAATGAAGCAGAATTTGTCATTTGAAGTGTTGATGACTTATTATAAATTAATCCTAATAACAGTCATAGGTTGTAACCTTTTTTATAAATTTGACAAAAATTTAATCAGTTGAAGAAATCACTCTTTTTCATATTTATTTGTCTGTCTTTTTTAAGCGTTCAATTTACTTTCGCGCAAGCAAAAAAAACTGCTAAGGCTCCAAAAACTATCGTTATTGAGAACGCTGATTTTTCTGATGTCGATCAGGTCAATGTTCCAGATGCGCTTTTACTAACAGGAAATGTAAAAGTAAATCATGACGGCGTTGTATTAACTTGTAATAAAGCCTATTTTTTTCAAAAAGAGAATTATTTAAAAGCTTTTGGAAATGTACAATTAGTGCAGGGTGATACTTTGTTCTTAAACAGTAAATATGCAGAATACAGCGGTAATGAAAAAAAAGCTTTTGCAACAGGAAATGCCGTCTTGACTTCACCAGATGCGACTTTGCAGACGGATACCATTAATTTTGACAGAAATATTCAAGAGGTTTTTTATAATACTAAAGGAACAATTGTAAACAAAGACAATACTTTGGTCAGTAAGTCTGGAAGATATTATGTGGAACAAAAGAAATTTCAGTTTTTAACGGAAGTTACTATTACAAATCCAAAATATGTAATCAAATCGAATCATTTGGATTATTACAGTAATTCTGGCCATACTTATCTTTTTGGCCCTTCAACAATTACGAGTAAAGCTAATTACATTTATACCGAAAAAGGATTTTACGATACGAAGAAAAACCTAGCTCATTTTCTGAGGAAATCCTATATTAAATATGACGATAGGCGTATTGAAGGCGATAGTTTATTTTATAATCGAAATACCGAATTTGCATCGGCAACTCGAAATGTAAAAATCACAGATTCTATAAACAAAGGAATTGTAAAAGGACATTATGCCGAACTTTACAAACTGAAAGATTCCATGTTTGTTACAAAAAGAGCCGTTGCAATCAATTTGGTTGAAAATGATTCCGTTTATATTCACGGACAAAAGCTGCTGGTTACAGGAAAGGAAGGCGAAAGAATTTTAAGAGCTTTTAAAAATGTTCGTTTCTATAAAATAGATATGAGCGGAAAATGTGATTCTATACATTCTGACTCTAAAAGTGCTCTGACGAAGTTAATTGGAAATCCGATTTTATGGAACGGAGAAAGCCAAATCACAGGAGATGTGATGCATTTGATCGGCGATAATAAAACACGAAAAATAGATTCGTTAAAAGTTCTCAATAATACTTTTCTAATCTCCAAGGATACGCTCGGAACGGGCTATAACCAAGTAAAAGGACTCAATTTATTTGGAAAATTCAGGGATGGGAAACTGCATGATGTAGATGTCGTCAAGAATACCGAAGTTATTTATTTTATGCGGAACGACGCCAATGAGCTTATCGGAATTAATAAAAATGTCAGCAGTAAAATCAATTTGATTTTAGAGAATAATGCTGTTGAAACTATTACTTTTTACAATAAAGTTGACGGCGATATTTTCCCTGAAGACGAACTTCCTGAAAACGCCCGAAAGCTGCGAGGAATGGTTTGGCGCGGCGATGAAAGAATAAAATCTAAGGATGATATTTTTACCGCAGAAGATAATGAAATGAACGATAAACTGATTAAAGAAGGAAAAGACGAAGAAGAGAAAGGAAAAAATACTCCAATGAAAGTGCGAAAAGAAACTTTGAATTACGATAAGAAGAAGCCTGCGGTTAAGAGCAGTAAGTAAGCGGTCAGTATTCAGTCGCAGTTTTCAGTATCAGTCACTGTTTAGAGTTCTTTGCGATTTTTTAGTCGGAGTAAGAGTATGCAGTACTTTACGAATTATTATTTTCTAAAAGTTAACCTAAGCGTAAAGTAAAAAAACCTTTGCAACTCTGAACCTTAAAAAAGGTTTTCAGTCGCAGTCGCAGTTTACAGTCTTTTGCGAATTATGAACTCACAAAAGTTAACCTAAGCGTAAAGTTAGAAAACCTTAGAACCTTAGAACCTCAGTACCTTTGCTACTTTGAACCTTAGAAAACCTTTGCAACCTTGAACCTTAAAAAAAATGAATCCAGATTTTATAAAATACCAGGCACAAACTTCTCCTTACCCATTAGGAATGGAAGTTTCGCACGCCATCGGATCTTACATATACGACACCAACGATAAAAAATATTTAGATTTTGTAGCCGGCGTTTCGGCTTGTACTTTAGGACATCAACATCCGAGAGTTAATCAAGCTATCAAAGATCAATTGGATAAATATTCGCATGTAATGGTTTATGGAGAATATTCGCAAAGCCCTGCAGTTCAATATTGCAAACTAATGGCCTCTCTCCTGCCAGAATCTTTAAATAAAACCTATTTAGTCAATTCGGGTACAGAAGCAATAGAAGGCGCTTTAAAATTGGCCAAAAGAACCACAGGACGCAGTCAGCTTATTTCTTGTCATAATGCTTATCATGGTAACACAATGGGTTCTATGAGTGTTATGGGATTTGAAGAACGCAAACAGGCCTTCAGACCTCTGCTTCCAGATGTTGATTTTATCACTTTTAATAACGAAGAAGATTTACAAAAAATAACAACCCGAACTGCAGCAATTCTGTTAGAAACCATTCAGGGAGGCGCAGGATTTATTCAGCCGGAAAATAATTTTCTGCAAAAAGTCCGAAACCGCTGCGATGAGGTTGGAGCTTTGATGATAGTAGATGAAATCCAGCCAGGTTTTGGGAGAACTGGTAAACTATTTGGTTTTCAGAATTATGACGTTGTTCCTGATATTGTTGTCATGGGTAAAGGTATGGGCGGCGGAATGCCGGTTGGTGCTTTTACTGCTTCTGCAGAAAGAATGGATCTTCTTACCGAAAATCCAAAATTAGGGCATATAACCACTTTTGGAGGCCACCCTGTCATTGCGTCAGCTTGTTTGGCTACTTTGCAGGAATTAACTGAAACAAATTTAATGGCAGAAACACTGGAGAAGGAAAAACTCTTCAGATCGCTTTTGGTACATCCTTTGATAACAGAAGTTAGAGGAAAAGGATTAATGCTGGCTGCAATGACAGAATCGGCAGAAATTACCAACGAAGTCATTTTAAGCTGTCAAGACAAAGGTCTTATATTATTCTGGCTTTTGTTTGAAGGATGTGCTATAAGAATTACACCTCCTTTGACCATCTCAGAAGATGAAATTAAAGAAGGCTGTGCAATTATTTTAGAAGTTATGGATGAAGTAATGAAAAAGAATAACAAATAAAAAACGCACTTCTTTTAACTACTTAAGAAACATTAAGTTATATTTAATTCAATTAGATTAAAGTAAAAACTTTCCAGCATTAATTAAAAAAAGAATAAAACCGAAGTTAATCCCTTAATATAAAAGGAGATTTCTTCCCAAAATAAAATAAAAAACGCTATATATTGTTAATTAAATTGTTCAAAACAATTAATTCTCTTTCCTTACAACAATTATATGGTTGCCTAAATTTATAACAGGCTAATTTCAAAAATACGAAGTATGCAATTAAGCAACGAAGAAGAAGATTATAACCTATCCCTATCCAAATTTGAGTCGATGTTAAAAACTAACAAAGTACTCTTTTTTGATTCTGAAGAATTTGAAGAAATAATTCTTCATTATTTAGATATAGGCAAGGCTAATTTAGCAAAAAAGGCC
Source organism: Flavobacterium sp. SORGH_AS_0622 (assembly GCF_030818825.1). Classification (NCBI taxonomy): domain Bacteria; kingdom Pseudomonadati; phylum Bacteroidota; class Flavobacteriia; order Flavobacteriales; family Flavobacteriaceae; genus Flavobacterium; species Flavobacterium sp. SORGH_AS_0622. The sequence continues at coordinate 1,702,129 of NZ_JAUTAX010000001.1, read as the reverse complement.
TTGAAACTTGCATTAGACCAACATCCTAAATCTACAGGCTTAAAATTAGTACAAGTAGAAATGCTGGTTTATGATGATAAACTCGACATTGCTGAAAAGCTTTTGAATGAGTTGTATGCAATTGAACCCAACAACGAGGAAATCTATATCCAAAAAGCCAATATCTGTTCTAAAAGAGATCAGCACGAAAAAGCGGTTGAACTGTTAAAAATCGCACTGCAGTACACTGATGACTATGCGGATGTGTATAATTTGATTGGAATGGAGTATCTTTTTATGGATAACCTTGAAATGGCAAAAGAGAGTTTTATCAAATGTCTTGAAGAAGACTTAGAAGACCAATCTGCTCTTTATAACGTGGTATATTGTTTTGAATTTTTAGATCAAAATCAAGAAGCTATTGCTTATTTAAATGATTACATTAACAAAAATCCTTACAGCGAAATTGCCTGGCATCAGCTTGGCCGTCTTCATTATGGCGTTAAAGAGTATGAAAATGCCATTCGTGCATTTGATTATGCAACGCTGATTGATGATGAGTTTTTGGGCGCTTTCATGGAAAAAGCAAAAGCTTACGAACGTCTGAAAAAATACAATGATGCAATTGAGAGTTATAACAGAACTATCGAACTGGACGATGCAACATCTTATGCCCTGCTTCGAATTGGTAAATGTTATGAAAAACTTGGAAATTTAGCGAAAGCGATTCAATACTATAACCAAACGGTTCACGAAGATCCGTTATTGGATAAAGGATGGATTGCGATTACTGATTTTCATCTTCGCCAGAAAAACTACCAAAAAGCATTGTTTTTTGTCAATAAAGCTTTGGCAATTGACAATCAAAATCGTTTGTACTGGAAAAGATATGCGACTATCAATAAACACATGAATTTCTTTGAAGAAGCCGAATTTGGTTTTAGAAAAGCAGTTGAGTTTGGAGATTACGCATTAGACACTTGGTTGTATTGGGTTGATATTCTTCAGTTTTTAGGAGAATTTGAAAGCGCTATTCAGACTTTATTACAAGCTTCAGAATATTTCCCTGAAGAAAATGAAATCGAATATCGTTTAGCCGGATTATACTTTATGATTCAGGATAATACAAAAGCTAAATTTCATTTAAGCAATGGTTTACGTCTAAATTTTGACAACTATATCTTAATTGAAGACTTGTTTCCAGTAGTATGGGCAAAGAAAACAGTAAAAAATTATATAGAAAAACATCGTAAATAATAATGGTTGATATTTTATTAAGAAGACGTTTTGGATTATTGGGCCGTAACATCAGCTACTCTTTTTCAAAAGGTTACTTTACAGAAAAATTTAATAATGAAGTTTTTGCTGGCAACAGCTACGAAAATTTTGACATTTCTGAAATTAATTACTTTACTGAATTGATCAAAAACAATCCAGATTTAAAGGGCTTAAATGTCACTATTCCATATAAAGAACAAGTTATTCCTTTCTTAGATAAACTATCAAAAAAAGCATCGTTAATTGGTGCAGTAAATACTATAAAATTTACCAAAAACGGTAAACTAAAAGGATACAATACAGATTATTATGGTTTTAAAAAATCGCTTAAACCATTATTAGAACCACATCACAAAAAAGCTTTGATTTTGGGAACTGGCGGGGCTTCTAAAGGTGTGGCGTTTGCTCTTGACGAACTTGACATTCCCTATACTTTCGTTTCAAGAGAAGCCAAAGAAAACATTATAGATTACGATTTGATCAATGCCACAACATTTGACAATTTTCAAATTATAATCAATTGTACTCCAGTTGGTACAAGCCCAAATATTGAAGCTTGTCCAAATCTGCCTTATGAATTCTTTACAGAAAAACATATTGCATACGATCTGATTTACAATCCGGCAGAAACAACTTTTTTGAAAAAAGCAAAAGAACAAGGAGCTGTTATAAAAAATGGCCACGACATGCTGATATTTCAAGCTGAGAAAGCCTGGAAAATCTGGAACAAATAAAACATAGGATAAAAATAAAATGTTAACGTATTTTTTGTAATTTTAAACCACTTATTAACAGGTGGTTATGAATAAAATACAATTACTTAGCATTTTATTTTTTTTATTTAACAATCTCCTTTCCGCTCAAGAAATCGATACTTTACAAAGTCCTTTTTCTGAGCCTCGTTATCATTATTTTCTCAAAACAATTATTTTATTTGACGAATATTTAGATACTGATAACGGATCATATAATACCACACAAGTTCGAGTTTTACTGCCAATTGGAAACAAAGCCTGGAATTTGCGTTTTGATCTTCCGCTAATTTCTGCAAATACCAATTCAATAAACAAGACAGCCATTGGAGATGTAGGTATGGGCGTCAGTTATATTCCATATCTTAAAAATAATAACGGAATAGCCCTGCGTACAAGAGTTTATGCCAATACCGCAGCAGACCCGAATTTTGGAACTGGAAAATGGGTGGCTATGCCGGCTGTTATTTTTGGAAAATATTTCAATCAAAAGAAATTTCTCTGGATTTCGACTTTAGAATATCAAGGTAGTTTTGCTGGACAAAATGAGCGAGATGATATCAGCGTCACACTTTTTGAAAATGTATTACTTTACTTTTTTGGAAAAAACTGGGTTGCTGCCGATGCTGCTTTTAGATACAATGCTATTCTAGAAGGGTTTCAAAATAATGCTTTTGTTGAATTCGGCAGAAAGATCACTCCGACAAATTTAGTTTACATACATCCAAGTGCTGGATTTGGCGTTAATCGAACCTATAATTTTGGTATTGAAATGGGAGTATTAATCCTTTTTTAATATCAAAAAGAGAGCAGATACTTTATATATTTGTATTTATAAAAGAAAAACCTAAAAACAATATAAATTTAGAATTTATAGATACTTCAATAATTCAACAAAAATATATTCAACATTATAGCGAATAAGTCTAAAGAATAAGAATTTCATCGTAAAATACAGCATAAACAAGTGATTTATTTTGTATTTAGAAACACCTTTACTATCTTTCGCACTGTTAAAAACAAAAACCTTACACATTTTAAAGATGTTAGAAGAAAAGAATGACAACCTGCAAGAAGCAGACGGAAAATCAGGAATCGAAATAAACGATTCTACAACAAATGATGCAGCTGAAATATCTAATCCTGAAACTTTAGTCGAAGATTCAACTTCAGAAACTGAAGATTCATTAGATACTAATGAAAACGCACATCAAGAAGCGCTGGATGAAATTACAAATTCAAACGCAGCAGAAAGTGAAGACGAAACTTTAAAAGAGCGTCACGATATTCCTATGCAGGATTACAACACCTTTTCTTTGGATGCTCTTGTTGATGAACTTAAAAAACTGGTTAATACAGATAAAGTAATGTCTGTAAAAGATCATATTGAAGAAATTAAAAAAGCTTTTTTATTACAATATCACCATCTTCTAGAGGAAAAGAGAGAAGAATTTAATGCTTCTAATCCAGATCCAAGTGAAGAATTTGAATACCATTTACCTCTAAAATCAAAATTTGATGAATATTATAATATTTTTAGAGAGAAAAGAAATGTACACTTTAAACACTTACAAACTAATCTAAAAAGCAATTTAGAGAATCGTCTGGCAATTGTAGAAGAATTAAAAGAGTTAATCAATCCGCAGGAAAACATTAAAGATACTCTTAAACATTTTAATGAATTAAGAGAAAGATGGAAAAATGCCGGTGCAATTCCAAAAGACAAATACAATCACGTTTGGAATAACTACCATTTCCACGTTGAAAATTTCTACGACTACCTTCACTTAGATCGTGAAGCTCGAGATCTAGATTTTAAACACAACTTAGAATTAAAACAAAAAATAATCGCTCGAGTTGAAGAATTAGTAGAAAATGCTGATGTTAATAAAGCTTTCCGCGAACTACAGGATTTACACCGAATTTGGAAAGAAGAAATTGGGCCAGTTTCTAAAGAACATCGCGATGCTATTTGGAACAAATTCAGTGAATTAACTAAAAAAATACACGACAAGAGAGAAGTATTGTTTGAAAGCCAAAGAGCTAACGAACAACAAAATCTTGAAGCTAAAAAAGAGATCATTGCCAAAATTGAAGTTTTGGGAACTGAGAAAGTAAATTCTCATTCCCAATGGCTGGTACAGATTCAAAAAGTAGAAGACTTAAGAAATGAGTTTTTTGCAGCAGGAAAAGTTCCGTCAGAAGTAAATGAAGAAACTTGGGCTGCATTTAAAACAGCCGTTAGAAATTTCAATGCTTTTAAAAATTCTTTTTATAAAGATATTAAAAAAGACCAAAACGACAATTTAAATAAAAAATTAGCGCTTGTTGCTAAGGCTAAAGAATTACAGGAAAGCACCGATTTTCAAGCTACAACTCCTGTAATGAAACAGATTCAAGAAGAATGGAAACAAATTGGTCATGTTCCTAAAAAATATTCAGATAAAATCTGGAAAGAATTTAAAGATGCCTGCAACCACTATTTTGATAAGTTAAAAGAACATAAATCTGAAGAAAACGGTGAAGAAGTGGCTGCTTTTGACAATAAAAAAGCATATTTAGAAACCCTAAGAGCTTTCCAGTTAACTGGAGATCACAAAACAGATTTAGATGCTATAAAAGCACATATTGAAACTTGGAAAGGTTTTGGAAAGGTTCCGTTTTCAAGACGCCATATAGAAGGAAAATTCAATAAAATTTTAGATGCCCTTTTTGAAAAATTAAGTTTGAGTAAAAAAGAAACCGAAATGATGCGCTTTTCTAATAGAATTGATTCTTTATCTGACAGCAACGACACACGTAAGCTAGACAACGAAAAGATATTCTTAATGCGTAAAATTGAAGAAGTTCAAAATGAAATTTTCCAATTAGAAAATAACATCCAATTTTTTGCAAATACTAAAAATGCTAAAAAAGAGAATTCAATTGTTCTTGAAGTCCGCAAAAACATTGCGATTCACAAAGAGAGCCTTGAAGTCTGGAAAGATAAATTGAAACAATTAAGAAACTTAGGTCAGGAATAGACTTTAGTTTATATTAATTTTATAAAGGAGTAATGGTATTTTCATTGCTCCTTTTTTTGTGGTTATGTTGGAGCGAATTTTACCGCAAAGTTCGCTAAGCATTTGTATCTACTGGTTTTTGTAAAACATTAAGTTCGCAAAGCTTTGTGTCAGCATTGTGATGTAGATCTTTGTCAAAATTTAAAACTTTGTTATCGGATAAACGACAACATTGTCGATAATTACTATTAAGGACAAAGCTTTGCGATCTCTGTATTTTATAAAAACTTCCTAATTAAAGATCTCAGCGTTCTTTGCGGTAAAATTTTTAATATTTTCAATAGCACGGGCTTCGACTTCGCGCAGCCTGACAAACGCGGCTAACATCCAGACTTGAAATCTGAACTTGAAACTTGAAAACTTAGAACCTTTTCACTTTTAACTTTTAACTTTTTACTTTTAACTTTTAACTTTTCACCTTCCCATAACAAATACATAAAACTATTCTGAAAAATATTGTTTATATTTGATAGACACATCATTAATTGATAATCAACAAAATAACCTTTACAATATTAATTTTAATAACTACAGAAATGAAATTTACAAGAAAAGCAAATGCCAACTGGAAAGGAACCGGTATGGAGGGAACTGGGAAAATCAGCACACAAAGTACAACATTAGATAACGCACAATTATCTTTTAAAACTAGATTTGCTGACGGAGTTGGAACAAATCCTGAAGAATTAGTTGCTGCAGCGCATTCTGGATGCTTCACGATGCAATTAAGTTTTTTATTGAACGAAGCTGGCTTTACAGCAGATGATTTAAATACAGAAGCTACAGTAACTTTTGAAGATGGCTCTATAACTTTAATTCATTTAGATTTAAAAGGAAAAGTTCCTTCAATCTCTGCAGAAGAGTTTCAGGCTACAGCAGCAAAAGCAAAAGAAATCTGTCCGATTTCTAAATTATTAAATACCACTATTACTTTATCTGCAGAATTAATCAGCTAGAAAAATTATAGCTATAAAAAAAACCATTCGCATGCGAATGGTTTTTTTTATGTACTCTACTGAGTTTATTTATTACATTTTAGCTTTTAATGCTTTAGCTTCAGCAGTCATTTCAAGAGCACTGTAAACTCCTAATAATGTTTTAGAAACGTCTTCATTTTTAGGATCTAACTCGTTAGCTTTTTTAAGGTAAGGAATCACGCCTTTGAAAACACTTTCTCTTTGAGCTTTTAAAACATCGTAACGTTTCATGTCTTTAGCAGAAGTTCCCAATTTATTCATTTCATCAATGATTGGTTTTTCAGCTTCTAATTTCAATGCTGCAAGATTTAAGTAAGCGTTTGTATAATTAGGATTGATTTCTATTGCTTTTAAGTAATATTTCTCAGCATCTGCATTGTTTTTTGCACCTGCACTAATTACACCTAAGTTGAATACTAAATCAGCATTTTTTGGATCTTTTTCTAAAGCCTCGTTAACTAATTTTTTATACATTTCAAAATCCTTAGTTTCAAGATACAAATTAGCTTCAGTTAAAATTAATGAAGAATCATCTGGATTTGCTTTTCTAGCATCTGCGATAGCTTTCTTAGCTTCTTCTGTACGTCCTTTTTGAACTAAGATCAAAGCCAAATTTTTGTAGATCTCACCTCTTTTTGAAGGAATAGCTTCAGTTTTTGGTTTTTCGTGAGTTCCTAATTTTACAGCCATATCTCTTTCTTTTGCATTTGCAAAACTATCATCATTTCCAGATGCTTTGTTTACAGCTGTATACATTGTACCTTTTCCAGAGTAATTCAGTTTTTTCAACTCTTCATACATTGGTAAAGCAAGGTCAAAATCTTGTGCATTTACTGCAGTTGAAGCTGCATAATACAAGTTAATTGTATCGTTTTTGTCTAATGCATAAGCATCATATAATTTTTTTGCACCTTCTACATTTTTGTTAGCCTGAGTATCAGCAATAGCAGAATTAATTAATTTTGCTTTGATACTGCTGATTGAAGTCGCTGCCTGAGTAGAATATTTCTGTTTTCCAGAAGTTTTTTCAATTTCAATTAACTTTTTGTAGCTCTCTGCAGAAAGTGATAAATTTTTGCTTGTTTCAATATTTTTATCAGCAAGTTCCAAATAAGCATTTCCTTTTACAAAATAGAATTGAGCCTGCTCTGTATCTTTAGCATTAGCAACCATATTTTCAGCATCGTTTAAGATGGTAACAGCTCCTTGAGCATCTCCTCCTTTTAAAGCCTTTTCAGCACTTTTAATTTGATCTTTTTGAGCAAAAGAAGCTACAGAGATCAATAACGCTGAAGCAAGTATTACATATTTACTTTTCATAGTGATATTTATTTGTATTTAATTTTCTTTTTTAATCTATTTTAATTATTCTTCAGACTCTTCTTCGTCGGCATCTTCGCCTTCGTCATCAATTACTTCATCATCAGAATCGTCATCATCTTCTACAGGTCCTTCATCTTCAAGAACTTCTAAATCAGGTTTAACTCTTTCAATTCCAGATTCGATAACGTTACCGTCTTCATCAACGACAACTTCTTCTACATCATCTTTCATTACTTTTGTTACAGCAGCGATAGAATCTTTTCCTTTCAAGTTAATCAATCTAACACCTTGAGTTGCACGTCCCATTACACGTAAATCCTCAATTGCCATTCTGATTGTTAATCCAGATTTATTAATAATCATTAAATCATCTGCATCAGTTACAGCGCTAATTGAGATTAGTTTTCCTGTTTTTTCTGTGATATTAAGAGTTTTAACCCCTTTACCTCCACGGTTAGTAATTCTGTAAACATCTTCACCATCTTCGTCAACTAATTTAGTACGTTTACCATATCCATTTTCAGTTACAACTAAAATTTGCGAATCGTTAACATCATTTTTACCAACAGTAACCATGCCTATTACTTCATCCGTTTCATCTTTTAAAGTAATTCCGCGAACTCCAGAAGCTGTTCTTCCCATCGGACGCGTTTTCGTTTCTTCAAAACGAACTAATTTACCAGATTTAACTGCCAAGATAATTTGGCTTTCTCCATCTGTTAATTGCGCTCCAAGTAATTCATCACCTTCTTTAATGGTAATAGCAGCTACACCATTTACACGAGGTTTAGAATATTTCTCTAAAGAAGTTTTCTTCACCTGACCTTGTTTGGTAACCATTACAAGGTTGTGAGTATTGATATAATCTTTATCTTTTAAGTCTTGTGTACAAATGAAAGCTTTTACTTTATCATCGCTTTCAATATTTACAAGATTCTGAATTGCACGGCCTTTTGCTGTTTTACTTCCTTCTGGAATTTCATAAACACGCATCCAGAAACATTTTCCTTTTTGTGTAAAGAACATCATATATTGGTGGTTTGTTGCCACGAACATGTGCTCCAAGAAATCCTGATCTCTTGTTCCTGCGCTTTTTTGACCAACTCCACCTCTATTTTGAGTTTTGTATTCTGTCAGATTCGTACGTTTGATATAACCTGCATGCGAAATTGTAATTACTACATTTTCATCGGCAATTAAATCTTCGATACTTACATCTCCACCAGAGTATTCTATTTGAGAACGTCTTTCGTCACCATATTTGTCACGAATTTCGATAAGTTCTTCTTTAATTAAATCGGTTCTTAAGTTAACATCTGCTAGTAAAGCTTTCAAATGCTCAATTAACTTCATTAATTCCTCAAACTCAGCTCTTAATTTATCCTGCTCCAGACCTGTTAACTGACGTAAACGCATCTCAACAATCGCACGAGCTTGAATTTCAGATAATTTAAATCTTTCGATTAATTTTTCTCTTGCTTCGTCTGTATTTTTAGAACCTCTTATTAACGCAATAACCTCGTCGATATTATCAGAAGCAATGATTAATCCTTCTAAAATATGCGCTCTTTCTTCTGCTTTACGCAATTCAAATTGAGTTCTTCTTACTACTACATCATGACGGTGCTCAATAAAATAGTGAATCATATCTTTTAGATTCAACAATTGAGGACGTCCTTTTACTAATGCAATATTATTTACACTAAAAGAAGATTGTAATTGCGTATACTTATATAAGGTATTTAAAACTACGTTTGGCGTAGCATCACGTTTTAAGATATAAACGATACGCATACCATTTCTATCTGACTCATCACGGATGTTTGCAATACCTTCGATTTTTTTGTCGTTAACTAAATCAGCCGTACGTTTGATCATTTCGGCTTTGTTAACTTGGTATGGAATCTCAGTAACAATGATACATTCTCTTCCGTCAACTTCTTCAAAACCAACTTTTGCACGCATTACAATACGTCCTCTACCCGTTTTAAAAGCTTCGCGAACACCTTCGTATCCATATATTATACCACCTGTTGGAAAATCAGGAGCTTTAATATGAGACATTAATTCGTCTACTTCAATATCATTATTATCAAGGTAAGCTAAAGTCCCATTGATAACCTCAGTTAAATTGTGTGGCGGCATGTTGGTTGCCATACCAACTGCAATACCTGTTGCTCCATTTACTAACAAAGTAGGAACTCTAGTAGGCATTACTTTTGGCTCATATATAGTATCGTCAAAGTTTAATTGAAAATCAACTGTCTCTTTTTCGATATCTGCCATAATTTCTTCAGAAATTTTGCGCATTCTGGCCTCAGTATAACGCATTGCTGCAGGACTATCTCCATCGACAGAACCAAAGTTACCCTGACCATCAACTAATAAATATCGCATACTCCACTCCTGAGCCATACGTACCATTGCGTCATAAACAGAAGTATCTCCATGCGGGTGGTACTTACCCAGAACCTCCCCTACGATTCTTGCAGATTTTTTATGGGCAGATCTTGAAGTTACACCTAAATCATACATTCCATAAAGAACTCTTCGATGCACTGGTTTCAAGCCATCTCTAACATCAGGAAGTGCTCTCGATACGATTACTGACATCGAATAATCGATGTAAGCTGATTTCATTTCATCTTCTATGTTAATAGGAATTAACTTTTCTCCTTCAGACATAAGTTGTTATATTAAATAATTATATTAGTTTCAAAGCGTGCCAAGATACGTTTTTTTGAAATTTTTTCAGCTATTTCCTTACACTTATTTCAATGATTTATTAACAACTTTATTTTGCCTTTTAGTTAATAAATTAAGCGTTTTTTAACGCTTTTATTCTCTTTTTTTTCGTCTATTAGCTGTCAGGAGATCTTGAAGGGTACGGTTTTTGTTTTTGAAACTGTAATTCACTAAATTTACAATACCAATTATATATTATGGATGATAATTTTTCACCAAGAGTAAAAGATGTTATTACATACAGCAAAGAAGAGGCTTTACGTTTAGGCCACGACTTTATTGGTACAGAACATCTAATGCTGGGCATTTTAAGAGATGGTAACGGAAAAGCTATTCATATACTTAATAACCTAGCAGTCGATTTAGATCATTTACGCAGAAAAGTAGAAATACTAAGCCCTGCCAACCTGAGCGTTGAAGTAAATGCAGAAAAGAAAAACCTTCATCTTACCCGACAGGCAGAAAGAGCCCTGAAGACCACTTTTCTAGAAGCAAAAGTATTTCAAAGTTCATCAATTAGCACGGCCCACCTGCTGTTATGTATCTTGAGAAACGAAAACGATCCAACAACCAAGCTATTGAATAAACTTAAAATAGATTATGACGTAGCTAAAGAACAGTATTTAAATATGACTCCAAACGAAGAAGAATTCTTAGAAAACTTGCCAAGAAACGAATCGTATAATGACGATTCAGGACAAGATGACAGTCTTAAAGAAAGTAGTTTTAATAATCCCGCCAATAAGTCAAACAAAAAATCTAAGACTCCGGTTTTAGATAATTTTGGGAGAGATTTAACAGAAATGGCCGAAGAAGGGAAATTAGACCCAGTTGTAGGACGCGAAAAAGAAATTGAGCGTGTTTCGCAAATTCTAAGCCGTAGAAAGAAAAACAATCCGCTTCTTATTGGAGAACCTGGGGTTGGTAAATCTGCTATCGCAGAAGGACTGGCTTTACGTATTATTCAAAAGAAAGTATCACGTATTCTTTTCCACAAACGTGTTGTAACTCTTGATTTAGCAAGTTTAGTTGCTGGAACAAAATATAGAGGACAGTTTGAAGAAAGAATGAAAGCCGTAATGAACGAGCTTGAGAAAAACGATGATATTATTCTTTTTATTGATGAAATCCATACTATTGTAGGTGCTGGAGGAGCAACAGGTTCGCTTGATGCTTCAAACATGTTCAAACCTGCTTTAGCAAGAGGAGAAATTCAATGTATTGGTGCTACTACTCTTGATGAGTACAGACAATATATTGAAAAAGATGGTGCTTTAGAAAGACGTTTCCAAAAAGTAATCGTTGAACCAACTTCTGTTGAAGAAACAATTGCAATTTTGAATAACGTAAAAGATAAATATGAAGATCACCACAACGTTACCTATACTCAAGAAGCAATTGAAGCTTGTGTGAAGCTGACAAACAGATATATGTCTGAGCGTTTCTTACCAGACAAAGCGATCGATGCTATGGATGAGGCTGGATCACGTGTGCACATTACGAATATCGACGTTCCGAAACAAATTTTGGATTTAGAGCGTCAGTTAGAAGAAGTTCGCGAGCTTAAGAATATGGTTGTTAAAAAACAAAAATATGAAGAAGCTGCTAAACTTCGCGATGATGAAAAACGTATAGAAAAAGACCTTGCCACTGCACAAGAACAATGGGAAGAAGATTCTAAAAACAACAGAATTGAAGTTACAGAAGATAATGTAGCCGATGTTGTTTCGATGATGACTGGAATTCCTGTTAATAGAATTGCACAGACAGAAAGCAATAAATTAGCTCAATTACCTGAATTAATTCAAAATAAAGTAATTGGTCAAAATGAGGCTGTTCTTAAAATTGCACGTTCTATTCAACGTAACAGAGCTGGACTTAAAGATCCTAATAAACCAATTGGTTCATTCATCTTCTTAGGTCAGACTGGTGTTGGTAAAACACAGTTAGCCAAAGTATTAGCAAAAGAATTATTTGATTCTGAAGATGCTTTAGTTCGTATTGACATGAGTGAATACATGGAGAAATTTGCGATCTCTCGTTTAGTTGGAGCGCCTCCAGGATACGTGGGTTACGAAGAAGGCGGTCAATTGACAGAAAAAGTTCGTAGAAAACCATATTGCGTAGTACTTTTAGATGAGATCGAAAAAGCGCATCCAGATGTGTTTAATATGATGCTTCAAGTTTTAGATGACGGATATTTAACAGATAGTTTAGGTCGTAAAATTGACTTTAAAAACACTATTATTATCATGACATCTAACGTTGGAGCGCGCCAATTGAAAGATTTCGGACAAGGTGTTGGATTCGGAACCGCTGCAAAAGTGGCTCAAGCCGATGAAAATTCAAAAAGCATTATCGAAAATGCATTGAAGAAAACTTTTGCTCCTGAATTCTTAAACAGAATTGATGACGTAATTGTATTCAACAGTTTAGAAAAAGCTGATATTGATTTGATTATTGAAATCGAATTGAAAAAACTGTATTCTCGTATTGCTGAACTTGGTTACAAATTAAGCTTAACAGACAAAGCCAAAGCGTTTATTGCTGAAAAAGGTTTTGACAAGCAGTTTGGAGCTAGACCGCTAAAAAGAGCAATTCAGAAATATGTTGAAGATTTGTTAGCCGAAGAAATCATCACTTCGAAAATACATTCAGGTGACGAAATCATGATGGATCTAAAAGATGATTCGCAAGAACTTTCAGTAGAAATCCATAAAGCCGAAGAGCCGACTAATCAATAAATTAGTTTAAATTTATAACAAAAATAATCTACCCGTTACGTTTTCATAACATAACGGGTATTTTTTTTGGATAATTTAGTATCTTTAGTAAAAGCAAATAGCTATTTTTGAATTTAAATTCTATAACAAAAAAACAAAATATGCTTCAAAACAAAGTCATTTTAGGCAGCGAAGAATGGTGCTCATTTCCAGAACTTGGAATCCCGACAATCAAGGCTCGCGTTGATTCTGGTGCTAAAACTTCTGCAATGCACGCTTTAAACATAGCTCCTTTTATAAAAAATGATGCCAATTGGGTAAAATTTGATATTAATCCAATTCAGAATAATATTAAAACGATTATCCATTGCGAAGCACCTTTAGTAGATAAACGAATTGTTAAAAGTTCAAGCGGTTTTAGAGAACATCGTTATGTTATTCAAACCAGCCTAAAAATTGGTGATGCCAAATGGCCAATCGAAATGACTTTGACCAATCGAGATTCTATGGGATTTAGAATGCTTTTGGGACGCGAAGCCATGAGTGGAAGGGTTTTGGTTGATCCAGAACAAAAATATCTTCTAGGGCAGCCTACAGCAGAATCTTTAAAAGAATTATACCAAAATTCTGAAAAAGCTAGTTCTGGTTTACGAATTGGTCTTCTAGCCAGTAATCCTGAATTATACAGCAATAAAAGAATTATGGAAGCAGGTGAAATGCGTGGTCACGAAATGCATTTCTTGAACATTAAAGAATGCTACATGAAACTCGATGCCAAAACTCCAGAGATTCATTATAGAGGAGGAAAAATCTTAAATCAGTTTGATGCTATTATTCCGCGTATTCGACCAAGTATCACTTTTTACGGTTGTGCTTTAACACGTCAGTTTGAAGCTTTGAAGGTTTTTGTTTTAAATTCAGCTACAGCGATAACGCAGTCTCGTGATAAATTATATTCATTGCAATTGCTTTTAAACAGTGGTATTGATATTCCAACAACTGGATTTGCCAATTCACCTTTAGATACCGACAATTTAATTAAGATGGTTGGAGGCTCTCCTTTAATTGTAAAATTATTAGAAGGAACACAGGGAAAAGGTGTTGTTTTGGCCGAAACGAAAAAAGCTGCAGAAAGTGTTATCAACGCTTTTAAAAGTTTAAATGCTAATATCTTAGTTCAAGAATTTATTAAAGAAGCCAACGGAAAAGATATTCGATGTTTTGTAATTGACGGAAAAGTAGTTGCAGCTATCCAGCGTGAAGCTATGCCGGGAGAATTCAGAGCCAATATTCACCTTGGCGGAACTGCTTCTGTAATTAAAGTAACTGCCGAAGAGAAAAAAATCGCTATAAAAGCAGCAAAAGCAATGGATTTAAAAGTAGCTGGAGTTGATATTATTCGTTCTTCTAAAGGTCCGCTATTGCTTGAAGTAAACTCTTCTCCAGGTCTTGAAGGAATCGAAGGTGCAACTAATAAAGATGTTGCAGGCGAAATGATTAAAGCTATTGAAAAGAATTTCAAATTATAATTAAGTTCATTTCAACTTAATACTCTATAAATATTTTAGCAGCTTTGCCAAAGTTTAGAACTCTGGCAAAGCTTTTTTATTTAACTTTAAAATAAAAACATGTATTCTCAATATTTAGATATTATTACAAGAAGCGTTGCTGTATATTTTTTCATGACTATTGCCTTGCGAATTTTTGGTAAAAAAGAACTTTCGCAATTAAATACTGCAGACATAATCTTGATTTTATTGATTAGTAACTCCGTTCAAAATGCAATGGTTGGTCCAGATACAAGTCTGTGGGGAGGCTTGGTAGCAGCTCTCGCTTTATTTATCATTAATTTCATCATCAAAAAACTGACTCACAGATATAAAGGCCTGAACGATTTTTTAATGGATAAACCTGAAGTCCTAATTCACGACGGAATATTAGATTTCAAAACCCTCAGCAGATTAGATATTTCGCATGAAGAATTAAAAGAAGCCGCCCGCGAACACGGTTTAGAACATCTAACAGATATAAAATTAGCCATGCTTGAAATTGACGGAACTATTAGTGTTATTTCTGGCGACAAAAAAGAGCTTAAGCAAACGCACTTTAAGCGTAAGCATAATCATAAGAATTTGAGGAAGTAGGAATTTATGATATTTTCGTTTCTTCAATTTTACTGTCTTCTATTTAATAATGTTATTTCTTTATCTGTCTATATATATATTCATCAAAAATAATTCAATTTCCAACAAATCTAATTTGGAAATATTTTCTAATTAATTTTTACTTTTACAGTTGCAATACCCTGTCGATAATAATAACTGTCATTCTTTTTTATCGGTATGATCATTTCCTGTCCGTAGTTATCTACAAAAATCCAATTATCATTTTTTTTAACTTTGATGAAATCAGAAGTAAATACTTCTCTTTTTTCTTTACTTTCACTTGGATAGTTAACTTTACAATAATGCACTAAAAGATCATTATTTCCTTCTTTTTGTGTTTTAGAAATCAACTTGCCCTTTTTATTGAAAAGTATTGTTTCCCCATTTACGATTCCTCTAATTGTTGAATCTGAGTAAAACAATTCTTCATCATACAGCGCTGGAATAACTATTCGATCTGTTCCTTTACTAACCCCCCATTTATCATTTATTTTTACAGTGAACAAATCATTATAACCCAGAGCTTTTATTTCCTGATACTTGGCTGTTAAGATTTCTTTGCCTGTTTCAGAATTAGCGCCCCATTTTCCATTTATTTTAAAGTAAATAAAGCCATCATATTTTACTTTCACCTCATCACATTCAGCTGCTACAAGTTCATTACCCATCGTATCTAAAACTCCCCATTTATTATTTAATCTTACTTTAATAATATTAATACCCTCCTTTAATTGATGAAAATCAACTTCATCATATTTTGGTGGTATTACTTCTATCAGGTTTTCATTAACACATCCCCATTTTACATCGTTACTTACCTTCATCATTTTATAAGAATCAGAAAAAATCCCTAAATCTTCATAAGCATCATATTGAACTGTAAAAGCTTCTTTTCCTTCATCATTAAAAAAACTCCATTTATTATCCAACATAGCTGGAGTAATTGAAATTTTTCCAATATTAACCCGATTACCAATTTCCTTATATTTTATGTCTGTGATTTCCTCACCTTTCAGATTAAGAAAACCATATTTATCATTAACTTTAATTTTTATTATTCCTGACATATTAAAGATCTCATCATATTTTATATCAGTTATTTTTCCAAATTTATCATTTACTAATCCAAATTTATCTTTAAGCCTTACTTCATATAGTGATAAACTATCACTAATACGACCAATTGACTGAATTTGATCATAGACTATACGGCTAATTTTAACACCATTTAAATCAAAAACTCCGTATTTGTTGTTATCTCCTACTACAATTACATCCTTATAAATACGAATACTGTCATATTTAATTGGGACAATTTCTTCTCCTTCCCTATTAATAATTCCATATTTTTTATGAAGCTTCACTTTTATTAACCCATCAATACAAGAAGCTACTTTGTCATATTTAACTGGGATAATTTCTTTTCCTTCCCTGTCAATGATTCCCCATTTTTGCTGAAGCCTCACTTTTACTAATCTATCAACAGAATAAGTTACCTGATCATATTTAACGGCAGTAATTTCTTTTCCTTCCCTATTAATAAATCCGTATTTACCGTCAAGTTTAACTACGCCTGCTCCATCTTCAAAACTATCAACTTCATCATATTTTAATGGAGTAATCTCTTTTCCAGTTTTTATATCAATAAAACCGTATTTATATTGCTCAATTGTGTCTTTCTCTTGTGCGTAAAAAATTGTAGTGCCTGCCAGGAGAATAATTGTTATTATTTTTTTCATCATTTTTACTTAATCAACATTTTTACCACTGCGGTACCGTTATTAAAATCTACTGCACCATCATATTTTATTGTTGTAATTTCCTTAACAATTTTATTTATAATTTTCTGCAGCAATAAAGCCCTTTTAATGTTTTTCTGCTATTATTCATTTAGACTAAGTTCTTCTTTTGTTTTACCATGGTAATAGAAAAATTCCTCGTAGCGTTCGTGATCTTTAGATTTTATTTCATTTACTACTTTTCCTTTTTTATCTAAAAAAATATATGCCGGCGGTTCAGCACTAGAAAAATCGTATATACTTTCATAACGCACACGCACTAAACCCTGATTAAATTTAGGATATTCGTTATAATATTCTGCAATAGAATAATCTATAGCTTTTCCTTCTTTATCTAAATAAACAGTGCGATTATTTTCGATTTCTTCGCCAATTTCACATATTCCTTTTAATTCTCCATAATCAAGATAAATAACTGGAATAACTTCCTCACCAGATTCATTAATAAACCCCCATTTACCATTTAATAGAACCCTTGCCATTCCTTCACTAAAAAAGAAAACATAATCGTATTTTATTTTAGTTATTTCCTTGCCGGTTTTGTCAATAAATCCCCACTTTCCGTTTAAGCAGACTTTTGCAATGCCTGATTCATCAAAATATGAATTAAGATCACTAAAATATCCTGAGGGATTGTATTCAATGGGGTTATAATCTTCATCAAGTAACATCATCTTATCTTTTACATATAAACATAAAACACGTAGATTATTTGTCTCCTCCATAAAATCATACTTTAATGGCGTAAGTTCTTTTCCTTTGTTATTTATAATCCCCCACTTTCCGTTGATTCTTACGCAAGCCACACCATGATCAAAACGACTTATATTATCATATTTTATAGTAGTAATTTGCTTACCGGCTTTATTAATTAGCCCATATTTTCCTTTAAGCCTGATTCTTGCAACTCCGTTTTGAAAAGCATAAGTAGTATCGCATTTTTCTTTTATAGGATCACGTTTAAAAATTGTGTCTCTTTTAATAGATTCTTGTTGGGCAAAAAAATTCTTTTTTATCATAATATTTGCAACAAAAACTAGAGCCAGCAGCAAGATAATTACTGCAAAAAAAATTGTTATTTTTTTCATTTTGATTATTTAAATATGATTTTGCTATATTTTTTTAGAATAGGAAAGACTTGCAATTATTTTTAAAAAAAATCTTTTTTCATTTCTATCTTCAATTTTTATCTAACAAAAAAACTCAAACTAATAAGCACTTTTATTAATTCGAGTTTTATATAATTAAATATTCTGAAACTATTTTTTTGCTTTGATTTGATAAGGTGGATTCGCCATTCTCTTTACCATCCAAAACAAACAAATTATAGTTAAAACAATTGTTATAATCAAAAATGGATAATATCCGACTGCTTTTGCTATTTTTTCAAACAGATAAACATACCATTTCACAATTCTTGTTCGTTTTGATTCATAATCTTGAACACCATAAGCAAGCCAGGTAAACAAACCTCCTACCACTGCTACAAATAAAGTTACTAATCCAGGTGAAACGGCAGCCTGCATTGCGGTAAGTTGTTTTTCTTCTCTTTTAAAACCTAATGCTTTGAATTGTTCTTTAATCGATTTTTCGGCTTCTTTAGCTATATCAACATTTTGAAAATCGATGGTTTCATAAGATGTACTTCCTTCCTTTGATACACCAAACATAATATGAGAATCATTTCCTACTTCAAATTCGTATTCTACTACATCTTTCACATTTATAATTGATTCAAATTCAGAAGGTTTAAACACCTCTTTATCTATTCTTTCAATGTTTAAATCAGCATTTTCTTTAGTAATATTTCCAATTATATATTCTCCATAAATTAAAACCACATTTCCATCTAGACCATTAAGGATTATTGGTTTATCAAAAATCTTTTCCATTTTATCTTTTTTAACTGTTATTACGAAAAATCACTACTAAATAATTTTGCGAAGATCCTTTTATTCAATTGCACTAACAGCCTCTAAAAGTTTTTAAAATTTCAATTTAAGACATTTTTCAGCATTCCTTTTGACAAAAAAAAACGATTTCAAATTGAAATCGGTTTCTCTATATAAAAAATCAACATTTTATCTAAAATAAGGCCAGACAAAATCATCGGCACTTCCTGTTTTGGACCAAGACGTTTTCCAACCCGAGAAAATCCATTTACCATCTATTAACACATAAGTAATGATATCGCCACAAGTATTTCCTGAACTCACATAATAGACGCAGGCTTGGGAATGTGAATATGTCAAAACTTTTTTTGAAGCTTTTCCATTTATCATTGAGCCTACTTCTTTTGGTAGTAGAAATTCTTTTTCATGTTGCCAAGTCAAATATTCACATTTTGCGATTGAAAAAAGCCAAAAGGAAAACAAAGATATAACGGCTACAATTATTATGAGTTTAAGCGCTTTCATTTTACAACAACATTAAAGTAAGTTTTATTTTACAAAAATAATATTTTTTAAATAAAAAAAGCTAGTTCAATAAAGAACTAGCTTTCGTATATATTGTTCAAATATGATTTACATCTCACATTTTACAAAAAACATTTTATTAAATAAACACGCTTAGTATAAAATAAACCAACCCTGCCAAAATAGCTGAAATTGGAATCGTCAATATCCAAGCCCATATTAAACTTACGGTAACTCCCCAGCGAACTGCAGATACACGTTTTGTTAATCCAACACCAATAATAGATCCTGTAATGGTATGCGTTGTACTTACTGGAATTTTTAAATGCTCTGTAAAATAAAGCGTTAAAGCACCAGCAGTTTCAGCAGCAACTCCTTCAAATGAACTTACTTTTGTGATTTTAGAACCCATTGTTTTCACAATTTTCCATCCACCACTCAAAGTTCCCGCTGCAATTGCAGAATAACATGCTAATGGAATCCAGCTTGGCATTACACCTTTAATACCAGCATCATCGTTTGGAAGCACAACATCTAACCAAGCGTCCATATGCACTCCTGGATTTGTATTGATATATACCGCAACCGCAGCAGCGATAATACCCATTACTTTTTGAGAATCATTTCCTCCGTGTCCTAAACTAAATGCAGCAGAAGATAATAATTGCATTTTTTTCAAAGCTGCATCTGCTTGATGTAGATTTAAGCTGCTAAATATTAAACAAAAAGCACTAACAGTTAGGATGATAAAAGCAACCAAAAACCATTTAATGTTATGAGCTTCAAAAGCTACACTCCAAAAATGAGAATCAAATCTTGGTTTTTCTATTTCAGAATATGGCACCATTTGACTGTAAACAAACCAAATAGTAGCAATCATTAAAAGTACAGTGAAAATTTTAGGACCAATACTTTTACGAGAAGCATTTAACAACCAAATCGAAATTAAATATGAAGCTAATGCTCCTAATAATGGTGCAAGAACAATAAAGGCAATAATAATAAGAACACCCGAAGGCATTGCTCCGTCTTTTCCAGCTTTGTACCAGCTTACAATTTCATACCAATAATGTGTTGTTCCATCTTCTCCAATATAACCTGAGAAACCATGAACTGCAATAGCATGTGCTACAGCTGCTCCAGCAAAACCTCCAATTAATGTATGAGAAGAACTTGAAGGAATTCCAAGCCACCAAGTCAATAAATTCCAGCAAATTGCTGCAATTACACCGGCTAGAATTACAACCAGGTTAATTTCCATTGTGTGCGCTGTTTTAGCAACAGTATCTGCAACACCAAATCCGAAAACCCAATAAGCTAGAAAGTTAAAAAATGCTGCCCAAAGAACGGCCTGAAAAGGCGTCAGGACCTTTGTAGCAACAACAGTCGCTATAGCATTTGCTGCATCATGAAAACCATTGATGTAATCAAAAATTAAAGCTAATACTATAATTAATATAAGTAGCGTCATAAAGTTATAACTTCAGAATGAAAAATTGAATTAAGAATGTTTTACAGAAATAGATTCTAGTATGTTTGCAACACTCTTACATTTGTCTGTTGCTGATTCTAAAACAGATAACACCTCTTTATATTTAATAATATTTTTAGCGTCTGTTTCGTTTTCAAAAATTTCAAAAACTGCTTTGTTATAAACGTTATCAGACTTGTTTTCTAGTTTGTTGATTCTAGTACAAGCATCTTTAATGACTTTGAAATTCTGTAAATTTCTCAATTCTTTTACCGCGCTGTCAATGTTTTGACAAGCTTCAAGATTAATTTCTGTCATCTTTCTGATAGATTTTGTAATCTTATCAACTTGATACAGTCTCATACGGCTTGCAGCACCGTGTAGGTAATCTGCAACGTTGTCAATAGAAGTAATTAAGGTGTGAATATCTTCTCTATCAAATGGTGTAATAAAGTTTCTACTCAATTCCAAATTGGTTTGACGAGTAATGTCTTCACCTCTTTGCTCTAGTTCGTCAATTTTTTGAAAAAGAACTTCTCTTTCTTTTAATGGTAAATTTACAGCTTCGTGTAAGTTAGAAGCTAATTCAATTAAATTGCTTGAAGCCTCTTCAAAAAGTGGAAAGAATTTTTTGTCTTTCGGCACTAAAAATTGGAAAATACTGTTTATTGACATTGTTTTATTTTTGATAGTGCAAAATTACTTCAATAATATTTTGCAATGTTAAGCCATTGTTAACAAATCGTTTTCTATTTGGAAACTCTCCAAGAATAAAACCGTGTTTTCTATGTCATTATGTAAGATTCTATCTTCTTTGACCAAAGGCACAACTTCTCTATAGCTATTCAAAAACATTTCGATAAAATCACTTGATTTTAGAGGCTCTCTATACGCAATTGCCTGCGAAGCATTCAATAATTCGATTGCCAAAATACGCTCTAAATTATCTAAAACACGTAAGGCTTTTGTTGCTCCGTTGGCTCCCATGCTCACATGATCTTCCTGTCCGTTGCTCGAAACAATGCTGTCAACGCTTGATGGAGTTGCCAATTGCTTGTTTTGACTTGCAATACTTGCAGCAGTATATTGCGGAATCATGAAACCTGAATTTAATCCTGGATTATCTACCAAAAATGCAGGAAGATTACGCTGTCCAGAAATTAATTGGTACGTTCTTCTTTCAGAAATACTTCCTAATTCTGCCAAAGCAATTGCCATAAAATCAAGAGCTAAAGCTAAAGGCTGACCGTGGAAATTTCCTCCAGAAATAATCTGATCGGCTTCTATAAATATATTAGGATTGTCTGTAACCGAGTTAATTTCGGTCTTGAAAACCTTTCTCACATAATCAATCGCATCTTTCGAAGCGCCGTGAACCTGAGGCATACAACGGAAAGAATACGGATCCTGAACGTGTTTCTTTTCCTGAGCGATAATTTCACTTCCTTCCAAAAACTCATTAATACGCTGTGCGGTTACAATTTGTCCTTTATGAGGACGTATATAATGTATCAATTCGTTGAATGGCTCAATTCTACCATCAAAACCTTCCAAAGAAATAGTTCCGATTAAATCTGCCAGATACGAATATTTGTAAGCTTTAATTAAAATATGAGCTCCGTATGCACTCATAAACTGAGTTCCGTTTAGCAAAGCCAAACCTTCTTTGGACTGCAGAACAATTGGTTCCCAATTAAAATGTTTCAAAACTTCTGCTGAAGCTGTTTTTTTCCCTTCAAAAAGTACAATTCCTTCTCCTATTAAAGGTAAAGATAAATGTGCTAAAGGTGCTAAATCTCCGGAAGCTCCCAGCGAACCTTGAGTATAAATTATAGGTAAAACATCATTGTTGTAGAAATCTACTAAACGCTCCAAAGTTTTCAATTGAACACCAGAATGTCCATAACTTAAAGATTGGATTTTTAGCAAAAGCATCATCTTCACAATTTCAGACGGCACTTCTTCTCCTGTTCCGCACGCATGAGATTTTACTAAGTTTTCCTGAAGCTTAGATAAGTTTTCATTAGAAATCTTTACATTACAAAGTGATCCAAAACCTGTATTGATTCCGTAAATCGGCTCAGAATGTGATGCCATTTTCTTATCAAGATAATCACGACATTTTTGAACGTTTACTTTTGCTTCTTCAGATAATTCAAGTGTTTTATTATAAGATAAAATTTCTTGTAAGGTTTCTAAAGTTATAGTTTCAGTACTTATATAATGGATTTCTCTCATGACGTTTTTCAATTTAAGATGTCAAAATTCAACAAATCAATATTAAAAAGCAACATTTTATCACAATAATTAAAATTTCAACAAATGCGATTAGATGCTTTTAACTTTTATTCAATTTTAAAAACCAAGCTTTTCAATGCTTTTTAATCATCTTTTCATTAAAAATCAATTCATTGTAAAGACATTATTGTAGAAAATTGCCTCTTGAAATATGTCAAAACCTCAATTTAGCACATTTAATTTTAACAAATACTCAATATTGAATTATTGAGATTTGAATTATTAAAATATTCGCAAAAAGGCTTTAAGAGTTTTTAATAGCCCTAAAAAACTGTACTTTTGAAAAATCAAAAATGAAAAGTAACAGCGTAAAATATCAATCTACAATGACAACTCCAACTCGAGTTGCAATTGCTGCTACCATTATTTCTACTACAACAACTACTACCCCTTAGGGGTATGCATTTTTACATATAATCCTAGGTTACCTATACTTTTTTCTTGAAAGAAGAGAGTTATTGGATACATAAAAAACATTTACAAAAGAAAAAAAAAGTCGCAGTTTTCAGTTTCAGTTCACAATTATAATCTTTGAACCTTTGTTACTTAAAATCTTTGCACCTTATTAAAAAATATCAAAAATGAAAGTATTAAAATTTGGCGGAACTTCGGTTGCCAATGCTCAAAATATAAAACTCGTTCTCGAAATTATTAATCAAAAAGCTAAAAACGAAAGACTAGTTGTCGTAGTTTCTGCCCTTAGCAAAGTAACCGATTTACTGCAGTTGGCTGCCGCAAAAGCTGCTGCAAATGATGAAGATTTTAGAAATATTGTTGCCGAAATCGAGAAAAAACATCTTGACACTCTTAAAGAACTTATTCCGGTAAGCGAACAAAGCAGTCTGCTGAGCCACGTAAAAAGAATTATCAATCACTTAGAAACACTTTTAGATGGTTGTTTTTTATTGGGCGAATTATCTCCAAGAACTGCCGATACTATTTTAAGTTTTGGTGAATTACTTTCGTCTTATATTATAGCGCAGGCTTATCAGCAAATCGATAAAAATGCAGCTTACAAAGACAGCCGTGAATTAATAAAAACAAATGCCGATTTCGGAAAAGCAGTTGTTAACTTCGAAGTTTCAAACAAATTGATTCAGGAATATTTTGCAGCGAATGAATCAAATATCAATATTTTACCTGGTTTTATTGCGCAGACTTTAGACGGAATTACTTCGACTTTAGGGCGTGGCGGATCTGATTACACTGCAGCAATTATCGCTGGAGCATTAGACGCGGACCAATTGGAAATCTGGACTGATGTAAACGGAATGTTTACTGCCAATCCAAAAATTGTAAAACAGGCACAGCCAATTGCAAACATTTCGTATCAAGAAGCGATGGAATTATCGCATTTTGGTGCTAAAGTTTTGTATCCGCCAACAATTCAGCCGGTTTTAAGAAAAAACATTCCGATTCTGATCAAAAATACATTTGAACCAGAAGCAGAAGGAACTTTAATTTCAGATCGTGTTTTAACAAAAGACACCGTTGTAAAAGGAATCAGCCATATTGATCATATTTCGCTTTTAACTCTTGAAGGTCCTGGAATGATTGGAGTTGCGGGTTCGTCACGACGTTTGTTTGAAGTGTTGTCTCAAGAAAAAATCAACGTTATTTTTATTACTCAGGCTTCTTCTGAGCACTCTATTTGTATCGGAATTTTAAATTCTGATGCTGATAATGCCGAAGCTGCGATTAACAGAGCTTTTGAAATTGAAATTTCGCAGAACAAAATCGATCCTTGTTATGTAGAAAAAGACCTTTGCATTATTGCTTTGGTGGGCGAAAACATGAAAAACCACCAAGGTTTGAGCGGAAGAATGTTCAGTACTTTAGGAAAAAATAACGTAAACATTCGTGCGATTGCGCAAGGTGCTTCTGAAAGAAATATCTCGACTGTAATTAACGAAAGAGACGTTAAAAAAGCATTGAATACACTGCATGAAAATTTCTTTGAAGAAAACACAAAACAACTGAACCTATTTGTAATGGGCGTTGGAAATGTGGGTGAAAAATTCATCGAACAAATTCACAGCCAGAAGAAATTCTTAAAAGACAATTTGAAAATTAATGTCCGCGTAATTGCGTTATCAAATTCAAGAAAAATGCTATTTGATGAAGACGGAATTTCATTAAAAGAATGGCAGTCGGCTTTAGATAACGGGGAAACTGCAAACGCAGCAGATTTTATCGCTCGTGCGAAAGAACTAAATTTACGTAACAGCATTTTTGTGGATATTACAGCAAATGCAAGCGTTTCTGAAACCTACGAGCAATTCTTAAAACAAAGTATGGCGGTTGTAACCTGCAACAAAATTGCGTGTTCATCTGCTTATGATAATTATAAAAAACTAAAAAGCTTATCTCGCCAGTACAACGCTCCGTTTTTGTTTGAAACGAATGTTGGTGCGGGACTGCCAATTATAGACACTGTAAAAAACTTAATTGCTTCTGGCGATAAAGTGCATAAAATTCAGGCCGTTTTATCAGGAAGTTTGAACTTCATTTTCAACAATTTCGATAAAGACAATTCTTTCCACGATGTGGTAAAAGAAGCTGGAGTTCAAGGTTTCACAGAACCAGATCCAAAAATTGACTTAAGCGGAATCGACGTAGCGCGTAAAATCCTGATTCTGATTCGCGAAAGCGGTTACGAAATGGATATTGACGCCATCGCAAACGAATCGTTTCTGCCAGCAGAATGTTTAGCAACAACAAACAACGAAGATTTTTTTGCTTCGTTAATCAAACACGCTGCTCATTTTGAAGGTATTTACAACGAAGCTTTAGCCAAAGATTCAAGATTGAAATACGTAGCACAATTCGAAAACGGAAAAGCAAGCGTTGGTCTGCAGTTCATTCCAAAAGATCATCCTTTCTACAATTTGGAAGGAAAAGATAATATTGTACTTTTCTACACCGATCGTTACGTAGATCAGCCTTTATTGATCAAAGGAGCCGGAGCCGGAGCTGCAGTTACAGCGTCAGGAATTTTTGCGGATGTAATCCGTATCGGGAATGTTTAGTAAAGGTGCAAAGGCTCAGAGGTGCAAAGGTTCAAAGGTTTTTTCCTTTGTCTCTTTGAATCTTTGAACCATTAAACCTATAAAATAAAAAATTAGCAGCAAAGCCTTTGTTCCTTTGAACCTTTGCCACTTTGAACCTATTAACAAATGACACAAATAAAACTATTTTGCCCAGCAACTATTGCAAACCTCTCATGCGGATTTGACGTACTCGGACTTTGCTTAGACAATGCGGGCGATGAAATGATTGTTCGAAAAGTAGATCAAAAAGGAGTTCGAATCACAAAAATTGTGGGTGCTGATTTGCCTTTGGAAACAGAGAAAAACGTTTCTGGAGTTGCAGCTTTGGCCATGCTTGAAACTCTAGACGAACTGGATTTTGGATTCGAAATTGAAATTTACAAAAACATAAAAGCCGGAAGCGGAATCGGAAGCAGCGCTGCAAGTTCTGCTGGAGCGGTTTTCGGAATTAATGAATTATTAGGAAGACCTTATTCTCGTAAAGATTTGGTTCAGTTTGCGATGCAGGGCGAGAAATTAGCCAGCGGAAACGCGCATGCCGACAACGTTGCTCCTGCCCTTTTAGGCGGATTTACTTTGGTAAGAAGTTATGCTCCGCTTGATATTATTAGAATTGACAGTCCAGAAGAATTATATGCAACGGTGGTTCACCCGCAGATTGAATTGAAAACTTCTGATGCACGTTCGGTTTTAAAACAAAATGTTTCCCTAAAAAGCGCCATTATGCAATGGGGAAATGTGGGCGGATTGGTTGCAGGTCTTTACACCAAAGATTACGATTTGATTGGGAGATCGCTTCATGACGAAATCGTTGAACCTTTACGAAGTGTTTTAATTCCAGGTTTCGATTTAATCAAACAAACGGCTTACGAAAATGGCGCTTTAGGTTCTGGAATTTCTGGTTCTGGCCCATCAATTTTCGCATTAAGCAGAGGAAAAGAAACCGCAGACCAAATCGCAAAAGCCATGAGCGAAGTGTACGAAAAAATGAGTTTACCGTATGAAATTCACGTTTCGAAAATCAATCCCGACGGCGTAAGAATTATATAACACCAATTTCACGAATTTACACTAATTGATTTGTGCAATAATTTAAACGCAAAGAATTAGTGACAATCAGTGAAATTCGTGTTCAAATAAACATACAATGAAATACTACAGTTTAAACCACAATGCCCCAAAAGTTTCTTTTCAAGAAGCTGTTATACAAGGATTAGCGAGTGATAAAGGATTATATTTCCCAGAAAGCATCACGGCTCTAGATCCATCATTTTTTGATAAAATTGAAAGTTTAAGCCACGAAGAAATTGCGTATGAAGCGATTAAACAATTCGTAGGCGATGAAATACCTGCTGAAAAACTAAAAGAAATTATTGCCGAAACTTTAGTTTTTGATTTTCCGGTTGTGAAAGTCGAAGACGGAATCTATTCGTTAGAATTATTTCACGGCCCGACAATGGCTTTTAAAGACGTTGGAGCTCGTTTTATGTCACGTTGTTTGGGCTATTTCAATAAAGATAAAAAAGATGCTAAAAACACGGTTTTAGTAGCGACTTCTGGAGATACAGGCGGAGCCGTTGCCAGCGGATTTCTAGGCGTTGACGGCGTTGATGTTGTCATTTTATATCCATCAGGAAAAGTGAGCGATATTCAGGAAAAACAATTGACGACTTTAGGGCAGAATATTAAAGCGCTGGAAGTTGACGGTGTTTTTGACGATTGTCAGGATATGGTGAAAAAAGCGTTTTTAGATGAAACTTTAACGCATAAAAACCTGACTTCGGCAAACTCGATTAATATTGCGCGCTGGTTACCGCAGATGTTTTATTTCTTCTTTGCTTACAAAGCGTTGAAAAGCCAAAACAAACCTTTAGTTTTCTCTTGTCCAAGTGGCAACTTCGGAAACATCTGTGCTGGAATTATGGCAAAGAAATTAGGTTTGCCAATTGAACATTTCGTTGCTTCTACAAACGTAAACGACACGGTGCCAAGATTCTTAGAAAACGGAAAATACGACCCGAAACCTTCTAAAGCCACAATCTCTAACGCCATGGACGTTGGAAACCCAAGTAACTTTATTAGAATTCAGGAATTGTATAATAATGATTTAAAAGCTTTCGAAAAAGATTTCTCTTCTTATAGTTATACTGACGAAGAAACGCTTGAAGCGCTAAAGAAAATTTACAAAACCGACGGTTACATCGCAGAACCACACGGTGCTGTTGGCTATTTAGGTTTGAAAAAAGAGCTTCAAAAATATCCTAACGCCATTGGTATTTTCTTAGAAACAGCTCACCCAATTAAATTCTTAGATGTAGTTGAACCTGCTTTGGGAATTAAACTTCCGATTCCAACTCAAATTGAGAGTGTTATTAATGAGGAGAAAGTTAGCGTGAAGATTGCTACTTATGAGGAGTTGAAGGCTTTCTTGGGATAGAAAAACATATAATAAATGATTAAGCGAGTAAAAAATTTTTACTCGCTTTTTTTGTTACATTACCATTAATTATTTTGAATTAATATATAAAAATATCAAGTACGGAAATCCGTAAAAATTGGCAATGAAAAAACCATATATTTGAAAAGTAAGAAAACGAAACAAACTTTCGCTTAGCTGCGCGATTTTAGGTGTAAATGTGAAAGTTTGTTTCACCTATAAATGAGTTAGCAGTAATTTACGGAGAAACTATAACAATAAAACAAAAATTGACTACTTCATGAACCGATTAATTGATGCTACTCTTGAAATAATGCCAAAACTTGGAATTGAAATTAGACCTGCATATAAAAAAGATGGAGAATTACAGCTTAGAGCTTGGGATAAATTAGAAGGGGCGAATGCCCTTTTCACAATCCATAGCGATATAGCAGGCATAATTAATCGCGATTCTCCTGATGAAATGTATTACATTGATCCACTTATTCTTACAGGACATGCTCTAAAACCAATACTTGCCAACTTCAATAATACTGTACAAAACATCAAAGCAAGATCAATAATTGTACATGAATTAACCCATTGGCTACAAAGAGGGACAATCACAGAACTTCACACTGCTGAAGGATATATTTCTTTTAATGGCAATAACTATTTAGAATATATTTCACAAAAACGAGAAATAGAAGCTCATGCTGTTCAAAGTTATTATTTCATTAGAGAACACAATAAAAATAATCTAGACAAAATTGTGAATAATTCACAAACTAATGACGATTTGTGTAAAAGTTTAATAAATGAGTTTATGACCTTAACGAGAAAGCCAATAGTATTTTAATAAACTAATGCTAACAGCTACACAATGGATTTGGGTATTAGGCTTAATGGAAAAATGGTCTTGTATTTAGAATATTTGGCAAATCCGAAGAATGGTCTTAATTTAGTCCCAAACTGAGTGTAGCGCGAGAACGTTGGGCAATATATTAGAAAAACAGGGGAATTTAATAATTTAAAGTAATAAATGGCAAAAATTTATCTTCTTGGTCAGAAAATAGAAAAGGATAAAAACTTGAGTTTATATTATGAATTAAGTTATAGACTTAAAGAAATTGGACACGATATATTTGATGAAGAAACTGATTACGGAAAAGAGCAAGAATATTCTTTTAAAAAAGCTATTTTAAGTTCTGATATAATAATTCCAATTATAACTCAATATTCTTTAAAATCAAATAATTTTTTAAATGAACTTATCCAATTAAGAAATTATACAAGTCATATAAATGATAAGCTTTTAATTCCCATTGTTACAGGAGATGTTAATTTTGATAATTTACCTGACAGTTTATTAAGTATAAATTTTATTACTTTAAAGGATAAACTTTCCGAAACAGAAGTTTCTCAAGTAGTAAAAAAAATTAACGATGCAATAAATTCATTTGTAGGTAAAAAAATTGCAACCGATGAAAAAGCATTAGAAATTAAGGAAAAAATTGCCAAAACCGCTCCTACATATATTGCAGAAACTATATTAGATCTAAATCGTCGAGAAAAATATCAACGTGGGACAGCTCTTTTTTGGTATGTTCTAGGATTTATTTCACTTATCAGTGGAATTGTTGTTGCATTTTGGTTTTCAACTATTACACTTGATGTTTTTAAAGGACAAGAAAATTGGAGTTTAACAACTTTTTACGCTTTAAAAAGTATTTTTATAATAATACTATTAATCGCATCTTCTAAATATTCTTTTACGCTTGCTAAATCATATATGAGTGAATCATTAAAAATTGCTGACAGAATTCACGCAATTTCATTTGGAAAATTTTATTTACAAGTATTTAATGACAGAATAAATCCTGAGGAAATTAAGGAAATATTTAGAGATTGGAATATAAATAATCAAACTAATAACTTTTCAAATCAATCAGCATCAGATTATGACCCTAAAATTATTGAACGAACATTAGAGCTAATTGACAAATTGAAAAATATTGAACGAAAATAAATACATCGCCCAACAGTTACTACAACGGATTTGTGCAATAGGCTTAATGCGAAGATGGTTATATTGGGATCCTTTGGCAAATCTAAACGCAAGCGAACACAAAAAAGAGACCTCGTCAAAGGTCTCTTCTTAATTTAATATATCTTCAAAAACGATTATTTCCCATTCAATAACTTCTCCAAATACTCAACTTTATCTTTTTCAGCCTGCACCAAACGTTCGTAAAGTTCAACTACTTTATCTAAAGGATTAAAAGTACAATTGTAATTAAGTCCAGCATTTACAATACCGTTATCATGATAAGTATTGCCAATAATATTTAAAACCGCTTCTTCCGAAAAGTTTTTAATTGCTTCAACAGAAACGTCAAGAGCTTTTGCAATGTCAATTAGTTTTTGTTCGTCAACCGTTTCGCTATTTTCAATAACAGAAATTGCCTGCTGGCTCATTCCTAAAGCCTGTGCCAGTGCTTCCTGTTTCATATCTTTAAGCTCTCTGATACGGCTTATATTTCTGCCGATATGTTTTGGTTTTATTGCTGTACTCATAATTCAAAGATATTTAAAATTCTGAAACGAAAATAGATTTCGGTAAAAAACAAGATTTTTTTGTAAGATACTTTGTATAATTTAAAAATATAGGTTCGGACGCGGATTTGACGGATTCGTTATCACGAAGACACGGATTGACACAGATTTATTATTGAATAAAAAAATCCGTTTAAATCAGCGTTTTTTGCGAAAGCAAATCCGTTTCATCCGCGTTCTAATTAAGCGGTTTTCTTCGTCCCAACCAAATACAAAATCTTCGCAGGTCCAGATTTTACCTTTCCAACTTCCCAGTTAAAACTTTCTTTGTTGTTTAATTTAGAAATCAATCCGTTCATTTCTTCAACAGAATAGGTTCTTAAAGAAGAAACTACACCATCCCAAAAAACTAAAATCGGCACAATCGGAATTAAGTAGGTAAAAATGATTCTGCCAATTTTAAACGGTCTTATAAAAGGCGTTGTCAGCAAAACACTAATTGGCGAAAGAATCATGGCAATAATACTTGGAACACTTCTCTCCTGCCCTTCAAAAATCGCAATAGAACTATTGCTATCAACAGCATTCTGCAGAATCTGCTTTGCATCTTTAGGTTTAAAATGATGAAGCGATAAAAATTGAGTCCGAAGTCCTTTCAGGTTTTCGGGAACGTTTCTGGCATCAATCGGAGTTTTAATAAATTCGAAATTATCGGCTTGTTTTTGAGTATATTCGAATGCAGAAATATTCGGAAAATAATCAGTCAGCAAAATCTTGAGACTGGGATTGTTTTTTTGCAATTCGTTATTCAGCCAAATCAGTCCGCCGCCGCCGCCCGATGCCAAATCAATAATTTGATTGGTCTGGCTTTCTTTTAAAGCTTTTTCGATTACAGGAACAATTCCTTTGTACATCGCAGTTTTATTCGAAAGAAACTGTAAAAAGTCGGTCATGTAATTTCTAATGAATTCGGGAAGCCATTGTTGATCTTCAAATTCAAATAAGTGAATCCTGCTCATACTTTATTGATTTTGTGTTCAATACAAATTTCTATATTTTTATTTAAATATTTACTACCCTAAATTTAAAACATCTTTTTCTGATTCACCATCAAATTGTAATTTCACATTTCACATTTCACAATTCACAATTCACAATCCATATATGATTACAAAAGCATTACTAGAAGATATTCCCGCATTAACCATCTTAATCAATTCAGCCTACAGAGGAGAAACTTCTAAAAAAGGCTGGACAACCGAAGCTCATTTATTAGAAGGAAAAAGAACCGACGAACAGGAAATGACCGAAATCTTTCTCGATCCAAAAAATACTATTCTGAAATTTACAGAAAATGATAAGATTATTGGTTCTGTTTTATTGGTTGAAAAAGGACACCAATTGTATTTAGGAATGCTGACGGTTTCGCCAGAACTTCAAAACAGCGGCATCGGAAAAAAGCTTTTGGCAGAAGCCGAAAATCAGGCTAAAACTTTAGGATTATCGAGTATTATTATGACCGTTATTTCGGTTCGTGAAGAACTTGTGGCTTGGTACAAACGCCACGGTTATGCTGATACTGGCAAAAGAGAAGCTTTTCCAGAAAGTGATATTCACGTGACGATTTCTGACGTGCCTTTGGAGTTTATTTATCTGGAGAAAAAGATTTAAGTTTTTTTTGCCGCGGGAGCTAAGGCACTATGTTTATTTTTTATTTTAATCTCGCAAAGACGCAGAGTCGCAAAGTTTTTTTATGCAGTTTCCTTTCTAGAAACCTTTGTCACTTTGTAACTCTGTCCCTTTGTCCCTTTTACACTAAGATATTTTTCTTTTAATCTTTGAGAGAAATTCATGCGAAACTCCCAAATAAGATGACAAATTCTTATTGTTAATACTTTGAACTTTTTGAGGATAACGGTCCTTAAAATCTAAGTAACGCTGCTTTGAGGTTTTATTCAAAACATCTAAAAGTCTTTGTTGAATCGCTACATTGGCGCGTTCGATCATCAGCACATGGAATTGCATGAGTTTTGGAACTTCTTCAAACAATTGTGCTTTCTTGACTTTGCTGATTACTAAAATTTCACTGTCTTCAATAGCTTTAATGTTGTAAGTAGTTGGTTTTTGATGGTAAAAACTTTCGAGATCACACATCCATTCGTTTTCAAAAGAAAAGAAAATTACGGTTTCTGTTCCGTTTTCATTTAGGATGTAAGTTTTGAAGGAACCTTTTAGAATAAATCCTTCATAACTGTTGTTAGAATCTTGTGTCTGCAGAAACTGATTTTTTTTGAGTTTAATGAGTTCTGCTTTTGAAACAATAATGTTCCATTCTTCATCTGTGAGCGGAACTTTTCTCTCAATGTTTTTTCGTAGTAGGTTGTACATTCTTTTGTGGTTTTTTGTTTAGGAATAAATTTGTTTTTCAATTCACTCTTTATTAGGGACTTAAAAAATGTAATCGATTACGTAAAAATAGGTTATTTATGCATTTTTGTAAATTTTGAACTGTTAAAAAAACATATTTATTAGATTTTTTTTCAAAAGTTTGAACTTGTTCAACTTTTTTCGTTCAAATTATAATCAGATTTGTGTTGTTAAACTTTTATAAATAACCAAACTTTAATTATGAAACTACAATCAACACTCTCAATGTTTTTACTAACATTGATTTTCGGATTTACAGCATGTAATTCTGAAGAAATTGCTTCAACAACCACAGAAGCAAGTACTGAAACAACAATCGAAGCTGTAACCACTAATCCAACAGCAAAGATTGGAAACTGCGCTGAAGTTCCTGGATGGGCCTCACAAAATGGAGGAACAACCGGCGGAGGATCATCTGCTGAAACAACTGTAACTACCTACGCACAGTTGAAATCGGCTATTGAAAATACTTCGGTAAAAGTGATCAAAGTTTCTGGAACTATCACAATTACAACAAGATTGTCTTTCCAAGACCAGACTGGAAAAACGATTTACGGAGCAAATGGTGCAAAATTGGTTTCGACTAATCAAACCAAAGATGCTTCTGGAATTATCAACATTAAAAGGTGCAAGAACATCATTATTAGAAATCTAATTTTTGAAGGTCCTGGCGCTTACGATACTGACGGATGGGACAATGCCATCTTGGATGAATGTACCAATGTATGGGTTGACCACTGCGAATTTAGAGATGGTGTTGACGGAAACTTCGATATCAAAAATAAATCAGATTATATCTCGGTTACGTATTCTAAATTCCATTATTTAAAACCACCAAAAGCAGGAGGTTCTGGAGGATCCGACGATCACAGATATTCTAACTTGATTGGTTCCAGCGACGGTGCAACTGGCGACCGTGGAAAATTGAGAATAACTTTTGCAAGATGCTGGTGGGCCCCAGGCTGTAAAGAAAGAATGCCAAGAGTTCGTTTTGGAAAAGTACATTTGGTAAACAACTTCTTTAACAGTACTGTAAGCAATAAATGTGTAGCTGCAGGTTTTGAAGCTGATATTCGAGTAGAAAGCAACGTTTTTGAAGGTGTAAAAACTCCTATCGATTTAATGACTGGCTTTACTGCCGTAACTGCAACTGACAATGTTTTTACTAGCACAACAGGAAATCAAGCTGGAAGCGGTACTGCGTTTACACCTCCATATTCTATTTTAAAATTGGACAAAACTGCTGTTAAGGCTGATATTTCAGCGAATGCAGGAGCAACTTTAGGCGGTAATGTCTGCGGTTCATTTTAATTGACTCTGGATAGCAGAATTGAGTTAGTTTAGTTTTTATTTTTTTTTAACCATATAAGTGATATAAGATAATTTAAGTTTTACTCTAAATTATATTATATGTTTATATGGTTTTGCTTTTTTGTTTCCCACGAAGGCATAAAGACGCTAAGTTTTTTTTAATCTCGCAAAGTCACGAAGTTTATCATAACGCAACCATATAGTTTGTCATTTCGATCCCGAGGCTTCGGGAGAGAAATCTCCGCGAGAAGCTCTACAAAGATTGGATTCTCTTTACGGAGTTACTTGTGGAGATTTCTCTCCCGAAGCCTCGGGATCGAAATGACAAGATTGGGGATAATGCATGAAAAATAAAACTTCGCGACTTTGCGAGATTCCTTTTTAAGCTAAATCTTAAATTATCTTATATAACTTATATGGTTAAAGCACAAGTTCCTGAAACAATCTCTGAATCGTTTTCTCCAAATCCTGACTCAAACCCGGATGAGGTCTTGACGTTTGTATAGCAGAACTCCTAATTGCGGTTAACCATCTAAAACGTTCTGGGATTTCAAACTCGGCAATTGGACCGCCGTCTTTGGCTCCGTTTGTTATTTTTTCTAATGAGGTCAGGTTGCATTCTAATTGTTCAACATCAAAATCGGCTGACAGTGCTTGGATTTTTTCTTTATTGAGATGGAAAAGTACTTTTATAAATTTGGCTTTTTTGCAAAACAAAATGATTCCGATATTCAGGAATTCTTCGCGCTCTACCCTTGGCACAACACGAATTACAGCATATTCGTATAGATGATTATCTTGCATTTTGAGCCTGATTTACAAATATTTCTGAATTCTCTAATCTCGTCTTTAAAAACTGTAAATATACATTTCGCAGTCCTTCTGGTGTTTCATCTGTATCTTCCCATTGCAGCCAGTCAACTGGAATTGTATTGACAATTTCTTCTAAAATTTCTGGTGTTAGAATTGCTTTAAACTCGGCATCGACTTCTTTTAGAAGTGAAGCCTGAGGCAGTAAAACGTGATCTTTGATCAACGCAAACGGACTTTTGGCATGTTGTTCCCAATTGTTCCAAGAATGATGAAAATATAAACATGCGCCGTGATCAATCAGCCATAATTCTTTATGCCAGATCAGCATATTGGTATTTTTGAAAGTTCTGTCGACATTCGTGATATAGGCATCCAGCCACACAATCTGCGAAGCTAATTTAGCATCGACAGTTGTTACAACAGGATCAAAAGTTATGGCTCCAGATAAAAAGTGAAGTGCCAGATTTAATCCCTGACTTCCTTGCAGTAAATCCTGAATTTCTTCATCGGCTTCTGTTCTTCCAAAGGCTTCATCGAGATTTGCGAATACTAATTCTGGAACCTGTAATTTTAAAGCTTTTGCTATTTGTCCGCCTACTAATTCGGCTATAAGGGCTTTTACGCCGTGTCCGGCACCCCTAAATTTTAATACGTATTTAAAATCGTCATCGGCTTCTGCCAAAGCGGGTAAAGAACCGCCTTCGCGCAGCGGCGTTATATATCGCATGACGTTTACCGTTCTGAGATCGAAGTTGTTTTTCATAAATACAAACTTACGGATTTTGATTTTAGATTGCAGAGTGTAGATTTTAGATTTTTTTCAGATTGTAAAATTGTTTTACGTAGATTTCAAATAGATTTAAGCTGATTTTGCTGATTCTCTATTCTTAATTTTACTCTCGCAGGTTCTGCAGATTTATTCATTTTTGTCATCCTGAGCGAAGTCGAAGGAGCGCAAAGATATTCCTCAAAATTTATTCCTTGTTGAGTTACTTGCGTGCCCTTCGACTTCGCCCAGGGTGACAAGTAGTTCGATATAATATCAATTGACTAATTGACTAATTTTCAAATTGGCACATTAGCTAATTCCAAAAAAGCTTTTCCTAAATACTTAATAATTGTAGAAGCTGTAAAAGATTCATAGCCCGTTTTTGGCAAAGCTAAATCGGCTGTTAATCCGTGAAGGTAGACGCCAAATTTTGAGGCGTATTTGGGTTCATAGCCTTGTGCTAAAAGACTTGTGAGGATTCCGGTAAGTGTGTCACCGCTTCCTGCGGTTGCGAGTGCTGCGTTTCCAGTTGTATTTTCATAAACAGAATTTCTATTGATAATGAATGTTGGCGCGCCTTTCATAACGATTATGACTTTATATTTTTCTGAAAAAGCAATTGTTTTTTGAAATTTTTCCGATTCTGAATTCCATTTTCCTATCAAGCGTTCTAATTCTTTTGGATGAGGTGTTAGAATTGTATCTTCTGGAACTAATTCGAGCCAAGATAAATTCTGCGCAATAATATTTAAAGCATCTGCATCGAGGACTAAAGGCACTTTATTAGACCTTAAAAATTCAAATAAAGCTTTTTGAGTTGCCAGCTCCTGTACTATTCCTGGACCAATTCCTATTGCCTGCGGGGTTATTGGCAGATGAATATTGGTAATAAAATTGACGTTTTCATCGGTTGCAACCATCACTTCTGGAATGGAAATTTGAAGGATTTGATAACCGCATTTAGGTACAAAAGCTGTTACGAGTCCGCAGCCTGTTTTTAGACAGGATTTTGAGGCTAAAACCGCTGCTCCTATTTTGCCATAACTTCCGGCAATAATCACCGCATGACCTTGTGTTCCTTTATGTGCTTTGGAATCTATTGGTTTGTATAATTTCAGAATTTCTTCTTTTGTAATTAAATACGATGATTTCATTTGAATACTTTTATATAATAAAATTACATAAAAAATCGAAATCATGATTGTTCTTTTGAAACTGTTAGCCCTAGCCCTGATAGAAGCGGCATCCTTTTGTTTTTTTCTTTAAAAAACAAAAGATATAGCGGATAGCAGGAAATAGCTCCTAATCATTGCGAAATTTATAATTTAGAGTATCTTTTTTCGATATTTTTTGAATAAATTTGCGACTGAATTTTATAAAACAACACAATGAAAAATACTGCGCTTACGCACATACATGAAGGTTTAGGAGCAAAAATGCTTCCTTTTGCGGGTTATAATATGCCTATTACTTATGAAGGGGTTAATGCTGAACATGAAACGGTTCGTAATGGTGTGGGCGTTTTTGACGTTTCGCATATGGGTGAATTTTTGTTAACGGGTCCAAATGCTTTGGCTTTGATTCAAAAAGTGACTTCAAATGATGCTTCGACTTTGACAATTGGAAGAGCGCAATATTCTTGTCTTCCTAATAATGAAGGCGGAATTGTTGACGATTTGATTATTTATAAAATGAAAGAGGAAGAGTATTTACTGGTTGTAAATGCTTCGAACATTGAAAAAGACTGGAACTGGATTTCATCTCACAATGATTTGGGAGTTGATATGAAAAATGTTTCTGACGATTATTCGTTATTGGCAATTCAAGGCCCGAAAGCGGTTGAAGCTATGCAGTCTTTGACTTCTGTAGATTTGTCTGCGATTACGTACTACCATTTTGAAGTGGGTGATTTTGCTGGTTTTAATGATGTAATTATTTCTGCTACAGGATATACTGGTTCTGGAGGTTTTGAAATTTACTGCAAAAATGCTGATGCAGAAGCGATTTGGAACAAAGTTTTTGAAGCGGGTGCCTCTTTCGGAATTAAACCAATTGGTCTTGCAGCGCGTGATACTTTACGTCTAGAAATGGGATTCTGTTTGTATGGAAATGATATTAACGATACAACTTCTCCGCTTGAAGCTGGTTTAGGATGGATTACTAAATTCACAAAAGACTTTACAAATTCTGAGAACTTGAAAAAGCAAAAAGAAGAAGGTGTTTCTAGAAAATTAGTTGCTTTTGAAATGCAGGAACGTGCGGTGCCAAGACACGATTACGAAATCGTAGATGGTTCTGGAGCTGTAATTGGAATTGTAACTTCTGGAACTATGTCGCCTTCTATGAATAAAGGAATTGGTTTAGGATATGTTACAGTGGCTAACAGCGCTGTTGACAGTGATATCTTTATTAGAATTAGAAAAAACGATGTTCCTGCTAAGGTGGTTAAACTTCCGTTTTACAAGAAATAGTTTTTAAAAAATATATTATTTGAGAATGCATTACTTTTACTAAGTAATGCATTCTTTTTTTGCTTTAAACTGAAATGTATTTGTCAAAAATATCAATTTGTACATTTTGTAGATAAAAACTTTTTGTCGTCGATATTTTAGTAAAAAGACTACTATTTGTGAAAAAATAAGTGTAACTTTAATCTGAACGATGAATTCCCATTTATGAAAAAAATTTCACTACTCCTTTTTTTGCTGACATCAACTGGATTTTTTGGTCAGAACAGCGCAGAAACTTGTGAAATATTAAACAAAATAAATGCGCTTATTCAAGCTGAACATCTTAGACCTAAGCCTGTTGATGATAGTTTATCTGTGTTCGTTTTTGACAACCTCATTAACGAGCTGGATCCTTCTCGTAATATCTTTTTTAAGAGTGAATACGACGAAATGGCTGCCAAATACAGATACAATTTAGATGATTTAATTCTGAAAAATGACTGCAGTTTTCTTACTGATATAAAAGCTAAATATGTAAATGGTCTAGTTCGAACTAAAAAAGTATTAGAAAAGATTCAGACTACACCAATGGACTACGCTAAAAAAGATACGATTCGTTTTTACAAAAAGTCTTTTGCTTTTTATTTAAAGAAAGAAGATATAGAAAAGGTCTGGAACAAAAAACTACGCTATCAAATATTAGATGATATTGCCGAAACCAGCAATAATCTAGATTCTATAAAAGCCAATTTTAAGTCAATTGAATTGGTGTCAAAAAATAAGATCCTTACCAATGAAATCTGCCGTTTTAACACTCTACTAGACACTAATACAAAGCAGGAAGAGAAATTATATAATTTTTTCTGCACTTATTTTGATCCGCATACGGCTTACTTTAGCGATGATTCGAAAACGAGTTTTGTAGCTTCTTTATCTAAGGAACATTTATCTCTTGGGATGACTGTGAATTTGAATGAGAAAAATGAAATTATTATTGATGAGGTAGATCCAAATGGGCCAGCCTATCAAACGGGACAGGTAAAAAAAGGGGATCAGATTATTTCTATTTCAAATCAAAAAGAAACTCTGCAGGTTTCGTGTGCTTCGCTGGAATCTATTTCAACCATGATTTTATCGGAAAATAATAGACATATTACACTGACTTTAAAACGCAATTCGGGTAAAAGTTTTGATGTATATATCGAGAAACAAGTCATGAAAGACGAGGAAAACTCTGTCTTTAGTTTTATAATCGGCAAAGACAGTAAAATTGGTTATATCAAAATTCCGAGTTTTTATGCTGATTTGGATGGGAACAGCCGAAAAGGCTGCGCTGATGATGTGGCAAGAGAAGTTGTAAAACTCGAAAGAGATGGGATAAAAGGACTTGTTATTGATCTAATTGACAACGGCGGCGGCTCGATGGAAGAGGCTATAAAATTGGCTGGGATGTTCGTAGATTACGGTCCGCTTTCGGTTGTAATTGATAATAAAAAAGAAAAAACGGTAATTACAGATCCTTTCAAAGGCGTTATCTATAGAGGTCCAATTGTGGTTTTGGTAAACAGCAACACGGCTTCTGCAAGTGAATTTTTCTCTTCTATTATGCAAGATTATAATCGTGCATTATTATTAGGAAGCAGTACATTAGGAAAAGCGACAATGCAGACGATTCTTTCGCTTGACGAGGAAAAAAATACTGATTTTTTAAAAATTACTATTAATAAATTTTATAGAATTACGGGAAGAAGCCATCAATATATTGGTGTAAAACCAGATGTTGTACTGCCGGAATTTTACGAAGATATTTATCAGAAAGAAAGTGATTTTCCGACTGCGATCAAAAATGACAGTATTGAGCCTTTTTTGAAATACAAAACCTATGTAAAACGAAACTTAATTGATAAAATCGCTAAAAATAGTTCTGCTAGGCTTGCTGATAATTATTTCTTTAACAACATAAAAAAAATTAACCTTAAAATTGACAAGCTTGTAAATACGCCTAAAGCAGAAATCCCGATGACTTTGGATGCTGTTTTTAAACAAAAAAAGACTTTTGATGCTCTTTGGAATGAGATCAATACTTTTAATGATGAAAATAATCCGCTGGATGTTTATAATTCCAGTATTAATCAGCTTTTACTAGGTGCTTATCCAACGGATAAAACCATAAATCAAGATCAGATGGACAATCTTAAGACTAATCCTTATCTGAACGAAGCGGTAAATATTATTAATGAATTTAATGGCGGGAGTAAGTAGTTTTTGTTTCAGGTTTCAGGTTTCACCGCTTTTTTTTAACCGCAAAGTCCGCAAAGATTTACGCAAAGTACACAAAGATTTTTTTAAGTTAATTTATAAAATAAAAAGAGTTCGCAAAGCCATATGCATAAAGCTTTGCGAACTTTGTGTTTATAAACATAACTTTAAAGAAAAAAACTTTGCGAACTTTGCGGTTAAATTCAACGCAACGCAATTCTGTTTTTTGATTTTACATCACAAAATTCAGTTTTAACCGCTACGGAATATTTTTTTAACCGCAGAGTCCTCAAAGATTTACGCAAAGTACACAAAGCTTTTTTTAAGTTAATTTATAAAATAAAAAGAGTTCGCAAAGCTATGGCTATAAAGCTTTGCGAACTTTGTGTTTATAAACGTAACTTTAAAGAAAAAAACTTTGCGTACTTTGCGTTTAAATTCAACACAACGCAATTCTGTTTTTTGATTTTACATCACAAAATTCAGTTTTAACCGCTAAATATTTTTTTTAACCGCAGAGTCCACAAAGATTTACGCAAAGTTCACAAAGAAATTTTTAAGTTAATTTATAAAATAAAAGAGTTCGCAAAGCTATGGGGACAAAGCTTTGCGAACTTTGTGTTTATAAACGTAACTTTATACAAAAAAATCTTTGCGAACTTTGCGTTTAAATTCAACACAAGACACAGCACTTGAAACCTGAAATAAAAAAGAGTTGTTTTGTTTTTGGAAAAATAAGGAATAACCGTATTTTTGCATCTCAAAACTAAAAATTAGAAATGGGAAGAGCATTCGAATTTAGAAAAGGAAGAAAAATGAAACGTTGGTCTGCAATGGCCAAAACATTTACCAGAATTGGTAAAGATATCGTAATGGCTGTTAAGGAAGGCGGTCCGAATCCAGACGCCAATTCTAGATTAAGAGCTGTTATACAAAACGCGAAAGCTGCCAACATGCCGAAAGACAATGTGGAGCGCGCGATTAAAAATGCAAGTAATAAAGATACTGCCAACTATAAAGAAATTTTGTTTGAAGGATATGCTCCTCACGGAATTGCAATTTTAATTGAAACTGCTTCTGATAACAATAATAGAACTGTAGCAAACATTAGAAGTTATTTTAATAAATGTAACGGAACTATGGGAACTCAAGGTTCTGTTGAGTTTATGTTTGACCACACTTGCAACTTTAGAATTGCAAAAGATGGTATCGACGCTGAGGAATTAGAATTAGAATTGATTGATTTTGGTGCCGAAGAAGTTTTTGAAGATGAAGACGGAATCTTAATTTATGCACCTTTTGGTAGTTTTGGAGCGTTACAAAAAGAATTAGAAAATAGAGGTCTTGAAATTCTATCTTCTGGTTTTGAACGTATTCCTCAAATAACTAAAGAATTAACTGAAGCTCAAATCGCTGATGTTGAAAAATTAATTGAGAAAATCGAAGAAGATGATGACGTTATGAACGTTTATCATACAATGAAAGAAGAATAATCTTCTACAATACTTGATATTAAAAGGCTCCAGAATTATCTGGAGCTTTTTTTTTACCAGAATGTGGAAAACCGTAAAGATTTGTATTACAAAATGTTTACATTTGGCAAAAATTTAACAGTCTATTACGTTTTTAAACCAATTCTATAAATTGTATGGATTAAAAAATTAAAAAACCAAACTGATTCATTTTAAACAAATTAGAGTCCCAATTGCCTGTAAATGCAATTCTTATTTGTTAAAAAGATTTACATATATCCAAAAATAATACCACAACCAAACCTACTAAAAATTGAAAAAAATTACTTCAAAGTTTTCCTCTTTTGTATTAAGTATAGTTTTATTTCTCGTAAGTTTTAATAGTTTTTCTCATACTTATCTCGATACAATAAGTAATAAAAGAAAACCTATACCTGCAAAAAGCATTATTTTAAATAATGCTGCCAACCAATCAAGTAGTTCTTCCAAATATGAGTTGAGTACTGAAAGTGAATTCACTAATTCATATATTCAAAAAAACTATCCAATTGGCGATCCTACAAACGGATTTTTAGATAAGGCTAAGGAAGTTTTTAAGGAAATTGATAAAACCGAAAACGTTACCGATTTTTTAGAGCCTAAAAACTTAGCGCAGCTTCCGCTGGGTATTAAAAAAACTATTGGAGGAATTCAATATTCTTTAGGTATAAGTAATGCAAAATTTACTCCTCAATATACCGAATTAACTGCATTTGTAAAAATTATACTTCCTCAGACTGATTCTTTAGGAAACAGAAAGGAACTTTTTTTTGGGGCAAATAACATTAAACTTTCTCACAAAGGAGGTCTAGTTGGAGACACCAATCTTGTTTTATTAGGTGATGTGCCTATTAAAATGTTTGGAGATAAAACGCTATTAGTGCTAAAAGGCGGCATGGAAATGGCCACTGGAGAGGTTAAAAACAAGACCTATGTAACCATTGATTGTAATGGCTTTAAAGAATTAGGTGTTGAGGCAGATGTTATTTTTTCCAGAACAATGCTTGAGCCTGTCGATGCTACTTATAACGTCATTCCCGGCACCAGTCAAGTCAAGTCCAGTTTTAAAGCTGTTGTTGGTAACTGGAATGATATTTTAATAGATATCAATATACCTACTTTTCAACTCACTAAACATCCTGGTTATTGTTTTGAATTAAACAATGCTGTTATTGACATGAGTGACTTGCGTAACTCAACTAATGTCATATGGCCAAAAGATTATGAAAAGGATTATTTAGTTCCTGGAAATGAAAAATTATGGAGAGGATTTTTTGTCCAATCTCTGAAGTTAGTTCTGCCTTCTCAATTTAAAAAGAAAGGTACTAACGAACGAATTACGTTCAAGGCAACCAATTTGTTAATTGACAGAATGGGCGTTTCTGGAACTTTTTCTGGAGAAAATATCTTAAATATTGGAGAAGGAAATGCTTCTGGATGGCAGTTTTCTGTAGATCGTATTGAATTAGGTTTTAGAGCCAATTCTC
Organism: Flavobacterium sp. SORGH_AS_0622; assembly: GCF_030818825.1. NCBI lineage: Bacteria > Pseudomonadati > Bacteroidota > Flavobacteriia > Flavobacteriales > Flavobacteriaceae > Flavobacterium > Flavobacterium sp. SORGH_AS_0622. The sequence continues at coordinate 1,658,091 of NZ_JAUTAX010000001.1, read as the reverse complement.
TCGTTGCTGCAGGATTTAGCGGAGGCATCGTCCTGCCAGTTTCTTCTGGACAATGCACAGCAGAAGGAAGAGGTGAACTTGGCTATACTGCAGTTTTTAATACTATCGATAATGAATATCTTTTAAAAGCTGAGATCAAAAATGATATCTGTTTTCAAGTATTTAAAGGAAATGCCTCTTTAGAAAAAAACTCTTATGTTGAGTTAAAAGTTAAAGAAGGCAAATTTTTACCAAAGGCTGTTTTATACGGAACTTTATCACTTAATGCAAGTAACAAACCTGCTACAGCAGCTGATGCAATAGCTGGTGAAAAAGATGTAACTGTTTATGATGACAAAGGGAATGTTGTTGTTCCAACGAAGAAAGAGACAGTAGCTTTTAAAGGTATTATTTTTCAAAATTTAACTTTACAAACAGTAGTTCCTTACATAACAGCCGACTATTTTGGATATAAAAATAATCCGGAAAAAGACGCATCAGTTAGTAATTTCCCTGTAACAATTAATGAAATTGCCTTAACCGCAGATACGCAATCTGCCAGTTTAAAAGTCGATTTAGCCATTAATTTGATGAAGGACCAATTTAATGGAGAAACTAAATTCTATGTAATTGGAAAATTTGCTCCAGAAGAAGGAATTCAAAAGTGGAAATTCGACCGTCTTAAATTTGAAGAAATAAAAGTGGCCGCCGATCTTGGAGGTGTTAAATTTAAAGGAAGTATTACCATATTAGACAATGATCCTATTTATGGAGACGGTTTTAAAGGAATGCTTGGTGCTGATTTTACAGGCGGTATTTCTGTTGAAGCAAATGCTATTTTTGGTTCTAAAAGCTTTAGATACTGGTATGTTGATGCAATGGTCGACAACCTAAATATTCCTGCTGGCGCCATTACCTTTAAAGGTTTTGGCGGAGGTGCTTACTACAAAATGAAGAAGGACGGATTCAGCAGCAGTTTTGTTGCTTCTGGATCTAATTATGTTCCTGATGAAGATTCTGGCCTTGGTGTTAAAGCCATGCTTAAGTTTGCCGGAACCGCAACTGCCGATGCTTTTTGGGGTGGTGCTGGATTTGAAATCGCTTTCAACACTCACGGTGGTATTAACCGAATCAGTATTTATGGAGAGGGTCACGTAATGCAGACTTTTGAAATACCTGGAGTTGACGAACTTAAAGATGCTTTAAAAGCAGTAACTGAAAACGAGTCATTAATGTCTAAAGTTGCATTGGAAGCTCTAAAAACTTCAAATCTATCAAAAGCAGCAGAAGATTTATACCCTACTGATGTTAAACAGCGAATGGGAATTAATGCCTTTGCTGCAATCGAATATGATTTTAGATCCAAAACATTACACGGAACATTTGATTTATACATAGATACTCCTGGAGGCTTTATTAAAGGTCGTGCTTCTGGTAACAGAGCCGGCTGGGCTGTACTGCATTTTGCGCCAGATAAATGGTATATCAGAATGGGTACACCAACAGACCGATTGGGGATAAAATTAGCCATAGCTTCTCTTGAGGTTGAAGCTGGAGGATATTTCATGATTGGTGATGATATTCCTGGCAGTCCTCCTCCACCCGCTATTGTTGCTCAAATTCTTGGAGTCAGCGCAGATTCTCTTGATTATATGCGAGATGAAAACAGTGTAGCTTCTGGTAAAGGTTTTGCTTTTGGTTCTGATTTTAGTTTAAAAACTGGAGACATCACTTTCTTAATCTTTTATGCAAACTTCCAATGTGGTTTTGGATTTGATATCATGGTAAAAGATTATGGCGAAGCACAATGTAAGGGTTCTGGACAAATTGGTTTAAATGGCTGGTATGCTAATGGGCAGTCTTATGCTTACCTGCAGGGTGAGCTCGGAATCAAGATTAAATTATTCATGATTAAAAAGAAAATATCCATTATAAAAGGAGGCGGAGCCGTTCTATTGCAGGCCAAATTACCTAACCCCGTCTGGATTCGAGGTTATTTAGCAGGAAATTTTAGTTTATTAGGAGGAGCCGTTAAAGGAAGTTTCAGGTTTAAATTAGAGTTTGGAAAACAATGTGAATTTGTTAATGATGCTCCATTAGGCGGTCTAAAAACAATTGCAGATATCACTCCTGCCGAAGGTGCAAAAGATGTTAGCGTATTTGCTGTTCCACAGGTTGGATTTAATATGCCTATTGAAAAAAGTTTCACATTGGAGGAAGATTCTGGTGTAAAAACATATAAACTGAAATTAGAAGAATACAGTATTAAAAAAGATGGTGTTGCTATTGTTGGAGACATAACATGGAATCCAACAAAAGATTTGTTAAGTTTTACGCCTTCTGAAGTATTGCCTCAAAATTCAAACCTTACCTCTACAGTAAAAATAAGTTTTCAGGAATATGTAAATGGAACTTGGAAAACGGTTTATGATGATGGACAAATAGCTACTGAAACTGAAGTTAGAAATTTCACTACAGGACTTGCTCCAAACTATATTCCGTTGACGAATATTGCTTACTGTTATCCGGTAATGGATCAGAAATATGTTTATCAAAACGAATCGAAACAGGCTTATGTTGTTTTAAAACAAGGTCAGACTTATTTGTTTGAATTAAAAGAGGGACAATCGCAAAAAGCATTTTATAAAACGGGAACAAACTCAAATACTGGAGCAATTACATACAATACAGCGCTTAAGAAAGTGAGTATAGATTTACCTGTTTTACAGACATCTAAGCCGTATAATATTTCATTAATGACACTTGAAACAAAAACTGATGCAAACAGTAATTTAAAAGAAAGTTATACGACACAGGATTTAGGTGAAGATGCAAGTCTTACTGTAAAAGACAACAAACTGGGAGAAGTTGTTACCGGCGGACAAGGTGTAGAATTATTACAATATAATTTCAATACAAGTCAGTACAATAGTTTCTCAGAAAAAATGGCTGCTAAAAAACCTAAACAAACGTTGACAGAAATTATTTATTCTGATGTTCATGCTTTACAATCATTAAACAGCTCTACTGAGCCTTTTGATGAAATCGAAATTATTGGTAATGCTAAAACGATGAATGTCCCTTTGATAAATGTTGAAGCAATATTAGATGACAGTTATTACAAAAATGAGATTTTCCCATTAGTATATCAAGGATATCCATTAGAGACAGATTTGCAATTTGATAGAAGTACGACAGCTCTTGGAGTTCCGCCTACAAAAGGTGTAGAAACATTGGCATGGTATCAAGATTATATCATTAATAATCCGACAAGCTACATGTTAAAAGAGTACCTGCCTTATCGATATAATATGCCATTTTACTATAAAACAGATTTTGTCAATTTAAGATATAAAGTAGTAAATAAGTACTTAAACAGTTTAAACCAGCAAATGATTTCGAAGTATGATTATATCATAAATGGTAAGTTCCCGTACATCAAACAAGGTCAATATAACATAAAACTGAATTACACTCTTCCAGGAGGACAATTAGGAAGCAGTTCTATATTCACATTCAATAAATCAATTTAATAATGAAGTTCAAATTTTTCTTTATCCTTTTTTTAATTTTCACTTTTTCTGGAATTGCTCAAAACAATTCTAAGGAAAACAACGACATAGAAAAAAAGAACGAAATCCAAGTAATAGCTAGAGTTCAAAAAGACCGCATTTTATTACGCTGGGCTGTTAATACTCCGATTGCTTGGAAAAAATTAAACACATACGGCTATTTAATAGAACGATTTACAGTTACAAGAGATAATAAAACGCTGGCAAAACCAGAACGTGTTGTTTTAGCACAAGCTTATAAACCTCAACCTGTAGAAACCTGGGAAAAATTAATTGATGAAAATGATAATGCTGCAATTTTAGCACAAGCTATTTATGGAGAAAGTTTCAGTGTAACTGGGACAGACAATTTAGAATCGATAGTAAATCTGTCTGAAGAAGCAGAACAACGTTTTACTTTTGCTTTATATACAGCTGATAAAGATTTTGAAGTTGCTAAAAAAGCAGGTTTAGGTTTTGAAGATAAAGATGTAAAACAAAACGAAAAATATGCTTACCGAATCTCTTCGAATGTTCCTGAACAAGAATTGAGCATCGTTTATGGTGGTGTATTTGTAAGTTTAAAAGAATATGAACCACTGCCAAAACCAATGGATCTTAGTGCTCATTTTACAGACAACAGTACCATGTTAAGCTGGAATTTTAAAATTTTAGCTCATGTTTATGGGAGTTATTACATAGAACGGTCTACTGATAAGGTTAATTATAAACGACTTACAGATAAACCGTACACCAGTTTAAGTCAAGAAAACGCAAATAATAACAGAATCTTTTATGTTGATTCTATTGCTAATAATACGTCTTACCATTATCGTATTCAAGGTATTTCTCCGTTTGGGGAATTAGGCCCTTATTCTGATGTAGTTTCTGGTAAAGGAAAAGCTTTATTGAAATATGTCCCACATTTGACGGTAAAAGACTTTAAAGACGATTCGACAGTCACTTTAACTTGGGAATTTCCAGAAGAAGGCAATAATGAAATCTCTGGATTTGAGCTTAATCGTTCCGATTATGACGATGACAAATACACCAAGGTAGTCAAAAATATTCCTGCTAAGGATCGTACTGTAACTTATAATAAGCTGCTTGCCACAAATTATTTTACGATAACAGCTGTTGGGAAAAATGGAAATAGCCGTACCTCCTTCCCTATGCTGGTTCAGCCTGTCGATTCAATTCCGCCAGCAAAACCAATTGGTTTAAAAGCAACTATTGATTCCTTAGGAGTTGTAAAAATATCTTGGACTCCAAACAAAGAAAAAGATCTTTTAGGATATCGTATTTATAAAGGAAATACTGCTGAAGAAGAATTTAGTCAGCTGACAGTGAGTCCGCACGAGAAAAATACTTTTGAAGATAAAGTAATCCTTAAAAGTTTAAATAGCAAGGTATACTATAGAATTATCGCTGTCGATTACCGCTATAATATGTCTCCTTTCTCTGAAACATTAATTGTGAAAAAGCCAGATATTATACCTCCTGCTTCGCCTGTTTTTACCAAATATGAAATTAAAGACGGCGCTGTGTTTTTAGAATGGGCAAACAGCCAAAGTGAGGATGTAAAATCTCATCAGCTTTATAGAAAAGAAAATGATCAGGAAAAATGGGAATTAATATGGAGCGGTATTGATAAATCTGAGTCTTATCAAGATAAAAAAACGATTGAAGGTGCAACTTACAGATATGCCATTTTTGCTAAAGATGAAAGCGGATTAGTTTCGATTCCTTCACCAGAAGTTGCATTCTTTGTTCCCAAATATACCGTAAAACCAGCTGTAAAAGGTTTCTACGCACAAGCCAATACTACTACAAAAAGTATCGACTTATCTTGGAGCTATGATGAAACCGGTATAGAAAGCTTTGAAATTTATAAAGCAACCAATGCAGAACCAATGCAGTTGATTCAAATGGTAAAGCCTGAAACTAGAAAATTATCTGATCCAACGCTTACGATTAATACCACTTATAAATACGGAATACGAGCTCTGTTTAAAGATGGAAGAATGTCTAAAATGGATTTTTACACCGTTAAATTTTAATTAAGAAAAAAATAGAAAGCCCTCAAACCCAAAAAAGATTAATACCTGCAATGAACATTTTAAATAAATATAAGATACCACTATTACTGCTCCTAATTTTTTTCTCAAAAAGTTACGGTCAGAATTATAAGTATAAGGTAAAATGGGATTTCAAGAGATTAATGGGTACAAGCGAATTATTTTTCTATTTAAATACTGGTGATTCATATCCTTACAATGGAAATTATGCAAATGCAGCTACTACTTCTTGGGGAACTTTTTCATATATTCTAAGTAATAATAGTGTAACAACATTAGATGGTGTTGTCGTTTCTAACACTCCTCTGCGTCTGACCCAAGCTCTTAAAGAACCTTCAGGCAGTTTTACTCAAAGAAGTGGTATTTATGTTACTGGCCCTGAATCTGGATATTGGCAAAATACCTTTGGTTCTCCATTAGGCAGTAATATGGTAACTAATAATACTCCTTTTGAGTTTTACTATTTATACCCATTAGTACAGTTAAATAATTATAATGCCTCACAAACAGAATTACAAGCTTGTAAACCTTTTCCTTTTAAGGCTGGAACTGTTGGCGAAGGTGGAAACATGACATTTGCTGTGGAATATTTTCATAGCACCAGTGGGAGTTGGAAAGAATTATTGCCTTATGAAAGAAGAAATGCAGATGTAATACCAATTTTATTGTCACAGATTCCAAACTTACAATTAGATCAGAACTTCCAACTTAGAGTTCGATATTCTAGAACAGGCGCATTTGCAAATGATTATTCAGATATTCTAACCTACAAATTTATTCCTTGTCCTCCAGCTATGATTGGTGAACCAATTCCAGAATCTCCTTTATGCTATAATAGTGATAATGGAAAAATTATCATGTACTTTGATAATGATTTAGCAAACACAGAATATTTTTTACTAACTCTCACTCCCATAGTTAATAATGTAGAATTGTCTCCGTACAATAAAACTGTAGTAAAAAGTGAATTTATAAATCGTACGATCGTTTGGGAAAATTTAAGGGCTGGTACTTATAAATTGAAATATCAAACTTTTAAAACCGGTAATCCTACTCCATCCAGCATAGTTGAAAAAAATAATATAGTCATAACAGACAAGTTACCACTTAGCTTTCAAGTTGTAAAAACTGATGCGCAATGTAATAATCAAAATGGAATAATTAGAATTGAAGCAACTGGAGGAACAGCTCCCTATTATTACACAATAAATTTAGGATCTGAAGTACAATTCACATCTGCAACAAACAATATAAATATTTCAGGAGGCACATATAATATTAAAGTTAGAGATACCAATAATTGTATTGATTTAAATGCTGATGACAGTTTATAAATGATACTTCGTTTATAAAAATCGAAAAATAATTTATTAAACAAATTACTCTTAGACACAAACGAAACTAAACGAATAAAAAGATGAAAACAAAATTACTCTCTGTATTATTTCTCTTTTTTGGATTAATACACTTTACAAATGCACAAACCAAATATGGTATGCTGGTAAAAACAACATTAGATCCATTTCAAGGCTGGAATGGGAGTCATGCTGGAAATTTACGAATTTCAATAGGTTCACAATCCGTTAGTAAAGGTAGTAATACCACTGATGATGTTGTAGTAGCATACAAATTCTTGTATATAACAGATAATCCAACTCAAATTGTTTGTTCAAGCAGTACCGCTGGGAATAAAGACGGGAGTGATTGTAATTTAGACAGAAACATCCCTTACAATAAAGATACTTTTGATTCTGGTTACTTTGGAGGATGTATTGGAGATGCAGAAATGATGGGAATTTATCTGCCGCAGCCAGTAAACACAAATGTTTGTAAAAATGATGTAATCTCGTTAACGCGAGGCTGGAATTGGCAATATAGCTACGATGCCGTTAATTGGACTAATTTTGCTAGTTCATATCAGGCAAAACGTGCAATTTCTTTTACTATGGCTGCCTTGGGAGGTTCTGACGGAAAAACTAAATTTTATGTAAGAGCTGGATACGATACAACTTTTACAGATTATATTATATATGATATTATTCCTTGCCCTCCTGGATTAGTTGGTTCCCCTTTAGTTAGTAGCACAACTTGTGTAAACAATAATGATGGGAAAGTAGTTTTTACTTATGACAGAGATTTAGTAAGTAATGAACGTTTTGAATTTAGCTTTTATAAAAAACCTGATAATATACTTATTGCAACTCCAGCTTTAACTATTGATAGTGTAAATAGAAAATTAAATTTTTCTGGTTTGGCAGCAGGAGATTATTCTATAAAATATCAAACCTTTATAGGAGCTCAGCCAACGAGTACAAATCCAGCACCTGATCCAGTATTTACCATACCTGCTGCAACTCCTTTTTATTTTCAAATCACTGAATTACAACCTCAGTGTAATAATCAACAAGGAAAAATAAAATTAACTGCCTCAGGAGGAATAGCTCCATATTATTATAAAATAGATTCAAATGCTGAGGTTCAGTTTACATCTCCAACTAATGAAATAGATGTTACTTACGGTGAACATTCTATTAAAGTAAGAGATACAAATTCTTGCATTGATTTAACAGCAAATCAATAGTAAATATGGAGAAACTTTACCTTACATTTTTTATTATTTTATTTTCAGCGGGAAAAGTATGCTCGCAGACTTATATAATGAATACCAATACAGGAGGTGTTGGCGGTTATAGAACATCATATTTTCCAAACGGACAATATTTTTATCAATATTGGATTAAAAGAGCTGATGGAAATTTACTAATACCTATAAAAGAAGCTGATGGATATTTAATTTTTGATCAAAAACCTACTTCTTATTATTTTTCTGCCTACAGGCCAGAATCTTATGGCTGTAGTGGTCCTTGCGGTGAGGAGTGGAATTCAGGATTATCAGCAGATAATTTCAATGTAAATTGTTATTCAGCAACAGGCGGGGCTAGTGGTTATGGTCCTGTTGAAATTGTACCTGAATTTAGCATAATTAGCAATCAAGTTCTACTACAGCCTAGTACAGATAATAGTTTCTGTGATAAAGTAAACTTACAAACTACGGGTTGTACTGGTACGCAGCGTTTTGTATGGGAATATAGAATCGAAGGCGGAAATTTTCAACCAACTAATGTGAGTACATCTTTTAATCAAACATTTCAATTTAATAGATTAACATATGTTTCTTCAACTTATATTGGAAATATTGATTTTCGTGTTCTTATTGATTCTGACACTACCATTACTGGAGAAGAAGTTTACTCAAATATTATATCATATTATGTCAATCCGTGTCCTCCTGTTTTAGAGTCAGTTTCTTCAAACAATCAAACATCTTGTGTATATAATTCTGATGGCCAGGTAACATTAAACTTTGACAGAGAACTTCAAAATAATGAACAATATGAAATGGCTCTGAAACATACGGATGGTTCTGGTTTAACTAATAAAATTATAACAAAATCTATGATGGCAGCCAATCCAAAAAGCTATACATGGACAGGACTCGGAATACAATCCTATATTTTAACTTATCAAACAAGATTAACCACTGGAAATGGCACAAGTTTAAGTCAGGCTTTGACTAAAACTTTTACAGTTGGTCCACCAAGTCAATTTAGTTATCAAATAATCACAACTCAACCAGCATGCCACAATCAATCTGGTATAATAAAAATAAGTGCTTCTAATGGAACGGGAACTTATTTTTATTCAATTGACGAGGGTCCAGAAGTGGAGTTCTCATCTATTACGAATGATATTATACTGCCTGATGGCGACCACTATATAACAGTTAGAGATTCAAAAAATTGCATAGATATAAACGCAAACGATCAAAAAATATGAAGAAAATTCTACTCTTTTTTTTACTATTAACGTCCTTACTAACTTATTCTCAAACGGGAATCAGGAAAGTGACAATTGGTAATCCTCCAGCAATTGTTATCGACGGTACACCAAAAGATGCTTCAGGTTTTGAGCAATATAATGGTCGCATCGAAAATTTTGGTATATCTGGCGGAACATTACTAAATAATGCAGATTATATCGTATCATGGAAAAAGGATGGATCAGATTTTACTCCAACTAATTTAAATGCACTTTTGGGCGGAAGCTATGTTGTAACAGTTACAGATTCTAAAAGCTGTTCTACTTCCAGAACTTTTATCGTAGGTCGACCAGATCCACTACAAGTTACTCTTTCTGGCAATACCACTATTGCGTGCTCTGGCGGTACTGGGAGTTTAATTGCGTCTGTCTCAGGTGGGACTGCTGGTTACGTCTATGAGTGGCAGAAAAAAGGAGGAACTGTCCAAAATCCAACTTATACTACCGTATCTGGACAATATACTTATAATCCTTCAGGTCTGTTAACAGGTACCTATAGAGTGGTTATTACAGATAGTGCAACTCCTGCCAATACTGTTACATCAGCTGATATTTTCCTGGGAGAAAATACTAAAATAACAGTAACAAACAAAAACATTGTAGATGTAAAATGTAAAGGAGAATTTACTGGAAGTGTAAATTTATCTATTACAGGAGGAACAGGAAGCTATAATGTAACTTGGTTAGATGGTGCAACTGGCCCTAATAGAAGCGGCTTAAAAACGGGAAATTATGACTTTACTATCACCGATACAAATGTACCAACATGCTCTATATCAGGATCTGCTTTTGTAAATGAACCTAGTACAAAGGTATCAATTAATCCAACAATAATTCAGACACAACCCTCAACTCCTACTGCTTTTGACGGAAAAATCAAAATATCAGGAACTGGAGGAACTCCAGGCTATACTTATGCTTGGTATAAAGGAACCACACAAATTAATCCAGATCCTGACAATGATGGTGAAGCCGTTGGCCTTGACAATGGAACTTACCATGCTGTTGTAACAGATGCTAATGGCTGTCCGATCACAAGTGCAGACATGGTACTAAATGCATTAGCTGTAACAATTGATGCTCATACTGATATTAAATGTTACGATGAATCAACAGGAAGTATAACTGCAAGAGCTTTTGGTGGTCTTGGTTCTGGTTATACTTACAAATGGTATAAAATTAATAATGGTGTTGAGACTAATCTTTCAATAACAACACCTCAAATTAACGCTATTCCTTTTGGTACTTATAGAGTGAGAGTCAATGAAGGACAAACCCCTTCAGCGTTTATTGATTATACTCTTATACAGCCAAATCAGCCATTGCAAGTAACTCATACTAAAGCTGAACCAAGCTGTTATGGGGGAAATAACGGCAGCATAATCCTTACTGTTTCTGGCGGAACCGTGGGAAGCGGGTACACCTATTCTTGGAGCAACGGAAGTACTGCAAAAGATCAAACTAATCTAACTGCGGGAACTTATTCTGTAACTGTAAAAGATGCAAACGATTGCCCTCAAACGATAAGCGGAATTATTATCGGTCAGCCTGATGCTATTACCATTCCAACACCAACAATAACAAACGTTGCTATTTATGGACAAAGTACTGGTGCAATAACGCTTAATCCTATTAGCGGTGGAACTCCAAATAATGGAACTTACACATACAAATGGACATACGATAAAGACAATACATTTTTAAAAAAATACACTAAATATTTCTGGCCTTAAAGCTGGAAAATATACTCTGGTGGTTACAGACAAGAATTCTTGTACTGCAACACAAACATTCACTATTGTAGAAAATCCTGAATTGATTGTGACTTTAAACGAATCTAAATCGATTAAATGTTTTGGAAATACGAACGGAGAAATAACAGCTAATGTAAGCGGAGGTGTTTTAAACTATACATACAATTGGTACAAAAACGGTAACTTAATTGCTGGAAATACCAATATTATTACAAGTTTAGGATTTGGAAAATACAAACTAATTGTTACTGATAATGTTAATGCAGTTAAAGAAACAGCAGAACTCGATCTTAAACAGCCCGATCTACTAACTGTTTCATTAACTTCAAAACTACCTGTTCTGTGCTATGGAAATAATACTGGGACAATAGACATTACGCCTGCGGGAGGAACTTTGCCTTATACTTATGTGTGGAAAAAAGATGGTTCAGCAGCTACTTATGCTTCTACTCAAGATTTAACAGGACTTTCATCAGGATCCTATAGTGTTTTAGTGACAGATGATAATGGATGTACAATTCCATTAAATAATATTGTAATTACTCAACCAGCAGCGCCATTAACAATAAACGATGTTCAGGTAAAAGATTTAACTGGATTTGAAACTAAAAACGGAATCATAGAAGTTAATGTAACTGGCGGAACTGCTGCCTACACTTATGAGTGGAGAGTTAAAGGAAACACAACTATTATTGGCTCTGCAAAACTCCTAAATCAATTAGATGCCGGCACTTACGTTCTAACTGTAATTGACCAAAATAATTGTTCAACAAGCAAAGAATATACATTAATACAGCCGCCAAGATTAGATATTACGGGAATTCAAATTACGCCGAATACGCAGGTAAAATGTTATGGCGATAAAACCGCCGAATTAACTGCAAACGTTATTGGAGGTGTTCCGGCTTATATTTATAAATGGTACAATGTTTTAGCTCCAGCAACTATCTTATCAACCACAAAAACGGTTTCTAATTTAGGAGCAGGAAAATATATCGTTGCTGTTACAGATCAAGAAAACAACATCTTGTACGGAATTAACGAATACACTATTACACAGCCAAACCCTTTAGCTATAACCAATACAAAAACAGAGGTTTCTTGTAATGGCGGAAATGATGGAACAATTAATCTAACCATAACTGGAGGTTCTTCAGATTACAATATCATATGGGATTACGATTCAGCAAATAATAACGGAAAAACTAATATTACTGGCCTTCCCGCTGGAACTTACAACGTAACGATATCAGACAAAAATGCTGTAAACTGTTCAATTAGTAGAACTATTGTTATTACAGAACCAACAGATGCATTAGCCATAGCAAGCGAGAATGTTAAAAATGCTTCTGGATTTGGCTTGAGCAACGGAAAAATCACCGTTCAAATTTCTGGAGGAACTCCTGCTTATTCTTATAAATGGTTTAAAAATAATGTAGAAATCATTGGTCAAACTACAGCTGTTTTAGACAATCAATTAGCTGGATCATACAAATTAGTGGTAACTGATAGTAAAAATTGTTCTATTGAAATACCTTACACTATTATTGAACCATTAGAACTTAAAGTAAATATCTCAATCGCAAAAACGATTGATTGTTTTGGCGCAACAGGTATTTTAAAAGCAAAAGCTGCTGCAGGAACTGGTGTTCCCAACGCACAAGGATTTTATACTTACAAATGGTATAAAGAAAACGGTACTTTAATCAATACAACTTTAGATGCTGAAGCAGCAACAGGAAACATTGTAACAGGTAAATATTATGTGAGTGTTATAGATTCAAACAACAATCAAGTGACTTCTCCTCTATTTGAAATTAAGCAGCCAACTCAAATTATTGTTACAACAGCAAACAAACAAGATGTTACTTGTTATGACGGATTTGATGGAGTAGTCGAAATTAATGTTACTGGAGGAACTCCAGATATCGTTGCGGGAGCCCCTGTATATACTTATTTATGGAGTAACGGAAGCACAGCAAAAAACCAATACAGCTTAAGAAAAGGCACCTATTCTGTTTCAGTTTATGACGGAAATTTATGTGTGGGAACTTTAAGCAATATTATAATTGATCAGCCGCAAGATTTCGGATTTGATTTAGACAAAATTGTACCAACTATTCCAACTGCTGGAAATAGTGACGGTGCACTGCATATCGAAATCGTAGGTGGAGTTGCTCCTTACAGATATGTATGCAAAGACAGCAACGGAACTATTATTAAAGATGTTCCAAATTCGACATTAAAACAAATTGATTTTACAAATCTTGCTTCAAGCATATATACAGTTTCTGCAACAGATGCAACTGGATGTACAAAATCAACAGAATTTGATTTTAACAATAATGTATTAGAAATCAGCATTAGTCAATCGGCAGAAATTACTTGTAACAATGGTCAGAATGCTTCTATAACTGCAGTGGTTAATGGCGGATTTGGTATAAGAACTATTTCTTGGTACAAGAACGGAATAAAAATTCCAAACGAATCTAGTGCACTATTAAACAATCTGGAAATTGGAACTTATTATGCAATTGTAAAAGATTTTAATAAAGTAGAAGTTACTAGTAAATCAATTGTAATTACACAGCCAGATGCTATAGTAGTAACAAATACACAAAAAAATGTGAGCTGTCTAGGTTACAATGATGGTACAATTACTATTACTGCTTCAGGCGGAAGCAATATATTTCAATACCGTTACAAATCGCAAGATTCTGGATACAGTAATTGGGTAGCTTTTGATAATTTAACCGCAGTAATTCCTAATTTAAAAGCAAACACTTACGACATACAAGTACAAGACAGTAAAGGTTGTAATTACACTTCGATTGTAAATGTTGAAATTACAGAACCTAAACAACTTGTAATAATTCAAAACACAGTTACTCCTGCTACAGGTTTTGGACTTTCTAACGGAAGCATCAGCATCACTGTTCAAGGCGGAACAACAGCTTATAACTATAAATGGTTTACAAGTTCAAATGTTCAAGTAACTGGGACAACCTCAACAGTATCAAATCTAGCAGCAGGTAAATATTATGCAATTGTAACAGATGCTAAAGGATGTTCTGTAACTTCAGAACTTTACGAAATATCACAACCAGCATTATTAGTAGTAAATATTACGCCAGTAAATGCAGTTTTATGTAACGGAGATAAAAATGCAAGTCTTAGAGCAAATGCAGCTGGTGGTCTTGCTGGTTATACTTACAAATGGCATACTGTTCCAGATACAGGAGTTTTAGGAACAAATGTAACTTTAGGAGGTATAGGAATTGGAACCTATTATGTTGAGGTAACCGATACCAAAAACAACGTTTCTAAAAGTGATTCGTTTATCATTAATGAACCTCAAAAACTAGACAATACACTTTCTGCAGATTACACATTGTGTGGTGACGGAAATGATTGGACAATTGCTCAAACTCCAGTTGGCGGAACCAAACCATATAATTATTTATGGAATACTGGAGCAACAACAGAAATTCTAAAAAATGTTGTACCAGGAACTTATTCTGTAACAGTTACCGATTTTAACGGTTGCAGCTTTACTAAATCTATTTCGTTTGTTGCTCCAGCACATCTTGATGCTTCAGAAACCATCAAAATGCCAACATGTTATCTTGGTTCTGATGCGAAAATTGTCGTAACTCCAATTGCTGGTACTGCTCCATATACTTATTTATGGAATACAGGCGAAAAAACAAATACGTTAAGCAATGCATCTGCGGGCGAATATTCGATAGAAATTACAGATTTCAGAGGTTGTAAAATCACAAGAAATTACACTGTTGTTGATCCTCCAAAAGATGTGATTTATCTTGGAGAAGATGTTACGCTCTGCTACAAACAAAGTCTGACAATCAATGCAACAATAGATGATGATCAAGCAACTTATTTGTGGACTTCTGATAAAGGTTTCAAAAGCACGAATGCAATGATTACTGTTTCTGAACCTGCTAACTATACTGTTGTGGTAACAAACAAATTAGGATGCCAGGCAACAGATACTATTAAGATATCTAGTCAGGAATCTGACATTAGCGCTGAGTTTGCGATGTCTTCTCAAGTATTTGTAAATGAAAAATTCATTATCGTTGATATTAGTAATCCAAAAGCAGATAAAATCGAATGGATATTACCTTCAGAAGCAGTTGTAACTACCAATAACGGAGATTATGCCGAAATGAGTTTTGCAAAAGCAGGTGAATACGATATTACTTTAAACACAGAAAAAGGAAGATGTACGGCTAATCAAACCAAAACAATTTTGGTTACAGAAGGAGAATATGTCGATCCGGATGAAACAGATTTACAGAAAAAATTCGACTTGAAAATTTATCCAAATCCTTCTAACGGAGTATTTACCGTAGATGTAACATTAGATAAAGTAATGCGGGCAAGCATAAAAGTGTATAACTTAAATAATAACGTAGTAATTGCTTCCAAAAGTGAAAATGGAAAAGATGCATATTCGTTCAATTTTAATTTAAGCGGACTTTCATCAGGGATTTACTTTGTATTGTTTGAATCGCAGCAAGGAACTAAGCTGAGAAAATTAATTATACAATAAGCCCAGTCATTAAACCAAAAAGTCAATTTTTAATAAAATAGTTCGAAATATAAGGTTAGCCCTTCCCTATTTCATTGCCCTGAATTTATCATAATGAATTTAAAAAGAATATTATTTTTTAGCATCGTATTGTGTAATGCCTTAGGATTTGCGCAAAATTTCAATGTTGAAGAATTAGGAAAAGCCAAACTAATAAATGTCTCCGGTGGTGCTTCTGCCAGCGGAGTATTCTATTCTGGAAATGCAGCCAGAGAGCCTTTTACCTATTTCTTAAACGGAAATATTAATGTGAACGTCGCAGGTTTATATAATATACCTTTTTCATTTTCGTATACCAGTCAAAAATTTGGGTACAATAAGCCTGTTCTTATGAATCGCTTAAGTATTCATCCTTCTTATAAATGGATTACAGGGCATATTGGAGATGTGAGCATGACTTTTTCTCCTTATACTTTAGCAGGACATCAGTTCACAGGTTTAGGTGTTGATTTAACGCCGCAGGGAAAATTTAAGATTAGTGCAATGTACGGACGTTTGGTTCGAAGCAGCGAATACGATGTTTTAAACACCGAACTTGTTCCTACTTACAAAAGATTTGGTTACGGATTTAAAACCCAATATTCTTTAGAAAAAATAAACCTTGGACTTACCTTTTTTAAGGCTAAAGACGAGATGAATTCGCTATCAATTCCAATTCCTTATGAATTAGGTGTTTCTCCAAAAGAAAATGCGGCAATTAGTTTTGAAACTTCTTTTAAACTATTCAAAAAATTACAAGTTTTAACGGAATTTGCCACTAGCAGTATTACCGAAGATACAAGAGTACTCGATAATAGAAAAGCCGAAAATGTTGCTTCTTTATTTTTAAACTCTAACTCAACAACAGCAAGTTATAAAGCCTTAAAAGGACAGTTGGTTTATCCTGCCGGAAAAGGAACTTTAGGCTTAGGCTACGAACGAATTGATCCAAACTACAGAACATTAGGAGGTTATTATTTTAATAATGACTTAGAAAATGTTACTGTAAATGCTTCTCAGACTTTATACAAAGATAAATTGAGTTTAAACCTGAATTTAGGTTTACAGAAAGACAATTTAGACAAACAGAAACAAAGTCAGATGAAAAGACTGGTTTCTTCTATCAGTGCCGATTTTAGAGCCAATCAAAAATTAAATTTTAACCTTAATTACTCTAATTTTCAATCGTATACCAACAGCCGAAATCAATTTGATTACATCAATCAAACCTCAGAATATGAATTTTTGGACACCTTAAATTTCAGACAAGTCAATCAAAACGCAGCAATTACTATTAATTACCTTCTTAAAAATGATAAAAAGCAAAAACAAGCTTTCAATGCGACATTCAGCATGCAAGATGCAGTAAACCAGCAAGAAGGAAAAACAATTGCAGGCGGTGCAAGTACTTATTACAATACAGGTCTTTCATACATTATTGGTTACCCGAAAAAAGACCTAAATCTAACAGCTTCTTTTAACAGCACCATTGGAAAACTTGATGCTGGTGATAATTTAATTTTAGGACCAACAATTGGAGCTACTAAATTATTTTATGACAAAAAACTAAACACCTCGTTTTCTACTAGTTACAATACCAGTTTTAATGATGGTGAAAAAGTAAATGACGTGTTTAATATCCGATTAAACGGATCTTATATCTATCTGCAAAAACATAATTTCGGATTGAACTGCATAACACTTTTTAGCAGCTCTCAAACTGTAAGAAATAATGATGTAACAGCAACTTTATCATACACGTATTCTTTTGATAAAATAAAACTTCGTCCTAAACGAGTAGAAGAAAAACCAGCAGTTACGGCAAATGAAACACCGGATAATATTCTCAAAATTTCATCCAAAGATGTTGTTTTGGAAGGAACAAAAAGTGAAATTATCACAAAACTGGAACAGCTTCAAAATGATTTAAAACCAGTTCCTGAATCAGAATCAGAAAAACTGAATCAACTTCTTAATGTTGTTCGAATGACATTAGACGACAAAGAATTCAAAGAAAAAGTATTGGATTATCTAGATGCCTATAATTTAGATAAAGAAACAGTTGCTCAATACAACACTATACTTTTTGATATTGTGCAGCAATTAAATCGCGAAATAGCAGCAAAAGATCAAAATATCGAACAAGTTTATGTGGCCGCAATTGGCCGTGTAAATACAGATAAAATGCACGGAGTAAACAGCGAAGATGCAAAAGATAAAGCCGCTTATAACAGGTATTTAAAATTAGTAGAAAGAAGTAAAAAAAGTGAAGAACAGCTAATCCATCATAGATGGATGATGAAAGAGTTTGCGCTTCTTGCTAAGTTACCTCAGAGCGAACTGCAGAATAACGAATCATTCGCTGCTTTCAGTAAACAGGAAGTCAATACATTTTTTGATTTAAATAATGACAAAAAACCTGCTGCAGAAATCAGTAAAGAATTAGAAGAAAAAATGATTCCATTTTACCATCAATTAGCGGTAGAGAAAGCAGTAAACGATTCAATCGAATTAAAACATTAAGAGAAGATTTTAAAGTATAATAGTTATAAAAACACCCAAATGCTAAAAAAACTACAATTTCAACTATTTCTAACCCTTGGGTTTTGGCTTTCGGCAATGGTTTCTGGTATAGCACAGACTTTTCCAGTTACTATAAGTACGCAGATTACACAGCCATCTCCAATCTACTTAAACAATTATGCCGATGCGACTACCATAAATAGTCCTATTAAAGTGCAGATTGCCTTAAACGATTTAACGATTTCAAATCGTCAGATTCGATTAAAATGTTATTTCCAAGGACAGTCGATTTCGCTGATGACAAACGATTTTGTAGTTGGAGCGAGAGATCTTTTTCTAGAAGGTGGAGTTCCGCTTCAGTTGACCAACGTAGATTTAGCACCATACTTTGAATATCAAAATCTTCTTGGAGTTAACCCAAATCAATATGCTCAGGCACTTCCAGAAGGCATTTATACTTTTTCTGTTGAGGTTTATGATTTTGCGACCAACAAAAAACTGTCTAAAAAAACCAGTGTAACAACAATCATTTTTCAAAATGATCCACCTTTCTTGAATCTGCCATTGAACAATGCTTCAATAATGCAGCAGAACATTCAAAACATTATTTTCAGCTGGACACCGCGACAAATCAATGTCAGCAATGTAGAATACGAATTTTCATTAGTTGAAATCTGGGATAAATATACTCCAGTTCAAAATGCATTTGCTTACTCACCTCCTCTTTATACAACCACAACGCGTTCGACTACACTGCAATATGGCGTTTCAGAACCGCAATTACTTCCTGGCAAAAAATATGCTTGGAGAGTAAAAGCAAAAGCTCTCTTGGGAGCTGAAGAAGTGGGTGTTTTTAAAAATAACGGATACAGCGAAATTTTCTCTTTTACTTACGAAACCTATTGTACGGCGCCGCTGGCAATCACTACAACAGATATCAGCCAAGATCAAGCTAAAATAACGTGGAGCGGTGACATTGACAATTTTGATTATCAGGTAAATTACCGTGAAAAAAATGCAGATTCAGATTGGTATAAAATAGTTACACCAAGAGAATTTGCAACTATCAGTAATTTAAAACCAAATGCAACTTACGAATATACAGTTGGTGCATCTTGCGAAGTTGGTAAATATACCCACAGTACAATTCAGGAATTTACCACAATGGCAAAAGACGAAATTGCTTTTGTAGGCTGTGGTATTAAACCAGATCCGGCAGATTTAGCCAACAAAAATCCGCTTCCTGAATTATTTGCCAATGATGTAGTAAAAGCGGGAGATTTCCCAATTGTAGTATTACATTCAAGCGGAAGCAACGGTAAATTTAGCGGAGACGGTTATGTTACTTTACCATTCTTAGAAAAATTCAGAACCCTTATAGATGCTGCAAATACTGCAGGTGGCCCAGATATTGGAAAATATTCTCGTATCAGAATCACTTTTGATAACATTGGTGTCAATACCGATTTTAAACTGATTTCAGGAGAAATTATCGCGAGTTATGATCCTACATGGAGCAACATGGCTGATGGTGATAAAATCCTTACCGATATTTTAGGAAGTGACGGAAAACCAATTGAAGGAAAACTAGATTATGTTGTAAAATCGGCGACTTTAAATCCTGATGGAAGTACAACTATCATTGGAGAAAATGGAGCTAAAACAACGCTTCCAAAATCTCCATACGATCAGGTTTATACGGATAAAAACGGAACTACTGTTACAATTCCTGCTAACGGAAGTGCTGCGCCAACTATTGGTGCTCCTGCCCCTGGCGGAAAAGCAACAGCTTCTAATACAAATGGAATGTCATCTAGCGGAGAAGTTGCTCAAATTTCATCTCCAGATGTAAAAATTACTTTTGAAGATAGTAAAGAAGCTAAATATGCTTTTGACCCACAGCCTGAAAACGGATCTGCAAAACTTAAAAGCAGTTACGAACTTATTCCAACAGGTGACGGAAAAGTTTATAAAGTTAATTACAAAGCAGTATCAGACTTAAAAGGAGACGATTATGTTATTGCAAGAGCAGAATTCTCTAATGGCAAAAAAAGCTCTGATATTGTCTTTAAAACAAGCTCCGGAGGAAAAGTTGATGCTGAATGGAACACATCAGACAATACCGCAAAAATTTTACTGAAGAAAACGCTGAATTTTGGTAAAGATGCCATTATTGCAACAGTAAAAGGAGCACCAGTAAAATCGGTACAAGACACAACTAAAACTGTTGAAGGAAAATCTGATGTTGCAGGTAAATTAAATGTTTGGCATTTAACCAAGAAAACGCCAATTAGTGTAACCTTATTAGGAATAAATGGAGCGAAAACTCCAGATAATGCTGATGCAGCAAAATTCCTTAATGATGTTTACAACAAAGCTGGTATTGAGTTTACAGTAACATCTCAAAATGTAAAAATTAACGATCTGCCATCTGAAATAGAAAGTGGCAACAGTGATCTTTTAAATGTTTACACAGACGGCCAGATAGACATAATAAGTCAGATAGAAGCTAACACAGATTTTAAATACAACGAGAAAACGTATTATGTTCTATACACTGGAAAATCGGGCCAAAATGGTTACGATGGTTTTATGCCTTTAGGCGGTCAGTACGCCTTTGTATTTAATAACGGAAATCTAAAAACTGCTGCACACGAATTAGGACACGGTATTTTTGGACTAAAACATCCATTTTCAACAGAAGCAGAATCAGGTAAAACTAATCTTTTAATGGATTATGGAAATGGTACTGTTTTATCTCACAACGACTGGGACATCATTCATAGCGGTGGATGGAAATTCTATGGTTTCCAGAAAAGTTCTTCTGGGGCTTTGGCTGGTGGATATGGACTAACCCCTAAGTGGGAATTTGTGACAACTAATACCCGAACTATTCTCTCTGGAGATAAAATTCCAAAACCAGATGAAGGAATGCTTATTGCTTTTCAATCTATAGTAGGTAAAGACACCTTAAATTACGTTTGGAATTTAGACTCAAAAACTTATAAACTGAATGGTAATGGTAAAGATTATGAAGCTGAAAATTATTTCAAAAAGCCAAGTGGCAGTGCTCCAATTTGGTTAATCTTTAATAATAAAGAAACTTGTGATAACAGAAAATATCTAAGAACCGATTATAACGAAAGATTAAGAAAAATTATAGAAGACAAAGATACAGCGGCATTAAACAAATATATCGCCGATTATAGCGCAGCTCAATATTTTGTTAAAACTAAAGAAACAAGAAGCATATACTGGGGCAATCTCGGATGTAATGCTCCTGATAGCATTGGTGGTGATGGAACCGATCCAAGTTATGAAAATTATGTAGTTAACTTAGGGAAAAATGCCAACAAAAATTACACAGAAGACAAAACTGATGTTAACACACAAACTACTCACGTTTTTGATTTAGCAACCGTAATTTCAGAAAAAGAGAAACAAAAAATATTAAATCAATTAGCAGGAATACAGAAAGATTCAGGAATTTTATGTAAAATATATTTTGTTGATTCCTTAACTCCAGAAGATAAAAAGACCGAGATAAACAACTATTTAAATTCTATTAAAGGAAAAGAAATTGGTTTATTAATAGATTTTACAAATGCTGCTGATCCCTCAATTAAAACCTTTCTTGGTGATGGTATAGAAGGAAAAGGAACATCACAAATGAATAAATACCTTAAGGCTTTAATTGAGGTATTACCTAAATTTGAGGGAACTTATACTCCCTTTAATCCTTTAACAGCAATGTTAGATGGTTTAGCAGGTATTATAGGAAAAGCGAAAATTCCAATTCGTTTTTATAATCCGGATGATACAGATTATAATCCAATCCCTGGTCAGGTTTACTCATTACTAACATTTAGTATAGTTAAGGATAAACTGAACAATTTTATATCGAATAATAATGCCTATGTAGCAAAGTATTCAGAAAGCCGTTGTGGTTTTGCATTTACATGTGGTATTTGGAATGGTTTAGTTGGTGCTTTAGGAGGGGTTCCAGAAGGAGCCTCTATGGTAATTAAAATAATTACAAACGAAGATGATCAAGCTGTTAAATTATGGGATGGTTTAACAAAACTTAGCTGGTCAACAATTGGAGATCTTGCAGGAGAACAATGGGATAAATATTCTGCCAATCCTTGTATGGCTTCCTATGCCACGGGAGAAGTTGGATTTGTTGTAATATCTTGCTTTTATGGTGCAGGAGAAGCTGAGGGATTGGCAGCATTTTTCCAAACTTTAGACAAACTTGATGCTGTAGGAGCAGTAATGGGTAAATTTGCAAAAATTAGCAGTCCTCTTATAAAAGCTGGAGTTGATAAATTTGGTAAATTTGTTATTACGCCTTTATCAAAACTAGAACCAGGTATTAGTAAAAAATTAAGAGAAACTATAGGGGATGCTTTAAAAAAGGCTATTAAAAGCTCTGACCAATTATCTTTAAGTTTACATGCAACAGATCAAGGTAAATTTCTTGTTGATGGAATAGAACATACCCCAGAAGAACTAGGTGAATTATTAAGTAAAAAATTAAAAAATAAGAAAGAAATAATATTACTTTCATGTAATGACTTAGATAGTGCTAGAGCTCTTTCAGAGGCAACAGGTAAGGCGGTTTATACAACAGATGGAGCAATTACCGTTTTTAAAGATGGAATAAAACGTGCCGAAGACACACATTGGTATAGAATTGAACCAAATGGTACAGCAACTAAAGTAGATACTCCACCAGTTAATGAATGTCCACAATGTGATGGTCCTGATGGTATTGAGATGGGGAAATCTTTCTCAGGTAATCTTGATAAAGAAGTATTAGAGGATCTTAACAAAACATTAGGTTCTAAAAAATTGGCTGAATTACTTGAAATTACTAAGCAATTACCAAGTACATGGTCTATTAAAAAACTTGATGGTAAACTAATTTTAGTAGATAATAAAGGGAAAAGATGGGCTGAAATTTTGGACAATGAAATTCATGCAATATCTGGAGACAAAGCACAAGGTTGGAATAAGTTTCTAAATGTATCTCCTCCTTTAATGAAAAAATTTAAATATGCTGTAGATAATGCCAAATATGTTTTTGAAACAGATGATTTAGGTAGGGTTAATAAGGCAGTTATGGACGATCTTGATTTTGCTACAAAAGCAAGAAATGAAGGTTTTCAACAACAAACGAAACGTGTTAAAGATGGATTACCAAATGACGATGGTGGCCATATATTTAGAAACGAATGGGGAGGACCTAGTGAGCAAATAAATTATTTTTCTCAAAATGCTGTGCAAAATAGAGCCGGGGGAGATTGGTACAAAATGGAGACAGCAGTATCTGACTTTAAAAGAGCAAATCCAAACAGTAAGATAAAAGTAGAAATGGAATTTTATTTTAAAGGAGATTCGAAAAGACCATATGCTGTTGATGTTAACGTCTATGTTGATGGTAAGCACAGTAATGTCCTCAGTAAAGAGAGTATAACAAATCCATAATTAAAAATTAAAAAAAAATGGAAATAAATTTTTTAGTTTCAGAGATAGTAAAAAATTACACAGAATTCAGCTATGATAAATTAGTTGTAGAATATATTTTCACTTTACAGGGTAGTTACAATTTTATTGTAAAGTATATAAGCGGAAACAACTCGACAGAATCCGAAATTTCTAATAAACCAATTAGGGAAACTGTTAGACAAATGGTTGAAACATACAATCAACTAAAAGATTCTACAAAAAAATTCAATCATGTAAAAATAGAAATTAATAAAGACGGTACTTACTCCGAAATATATTGGTGGGATAATCAGAAAGAAAAACAAGACTTACTAGATTATGCAGAAGTTTTCTATATATGGGCAAATGAACGTATAATGTCTATGATATTTGAATACGAAAAAGATAATAATCTTGTTCCTACACAATATGATTCGGATGGTGATCTGGAATATTTAAGTTCTTGGGACAGTGGTAAATTCACTTTCCATATTAATGAAAAAAATACTTTAGAATACAAAATTGTACTTACTATAGATGGAAAAGAAAGAGTTTTAGATCTACCTCTAAAAGATTATTTTGTAGAAGGACTTTTGGAACATTATAAAATAACTAATACGGAACTTTCTGATGAATGGAAACCTTGGAATACTATGATATTAAAATCTAATCATAATGATATCCCTCATGATAAAAGGAATGAATTTGTAAATTACATTTTGGAATAATTTTTTAACTTTCCAAAAATTAAAAACATAATAAAATGAATACCTCAAAAATAACAAGATACGCCATAATATTACTAGTAGTTTTATTCGTAGTAATTAGCGTACTAAGCTAAAAAGAAAGCCTTCTGAAATTCAGAAGGCTTTCTTTTTTATGAATATTTAGTTTATTTTTTTGGAGAATCATTTGTAACCTTAATCAAATAAGTTCCTTCGGGTAGATCGGCAATATTAGATCCGTTGGAGTCCATTATTTTTTTGCCTTGTGAAAAAACTTCAATGTTTTTTCCGCCTCTATTGGTTTCATTTGAAGAAGAAGCAACAACAATAGGAGCTGCTGACTTCACAGGTGTAGGTGTTGTTTTCTTTACGGCATTAGCAACAGGCGTAGCTTGTGCTGGAGCAGCAACAGCAGCTGTTGCTTTAGAACTGTTATAGGCTTCCCTAACCTGCTCATCTGTCATAGCAACAGTATATAATCTAAGATCGTCAATATCTGCATTGATACTTGTTGCGGTATTTAATTTTCCTATATTTAAAATATAACCCTTTGCCGAACGCTGAATTCCTTCAACAGATTTTAATAATTCTCCATTACGGTAAATTTTAGAGACATTTCCATCATAGGTTATGCTATAGAAATACCAAGTTTCCTTTGCGAGCGGTACAGAAACTACAACATTATTGGCATCTCCCCAGCCAACTAAACTTAGATCCGAATTACCTGAAACTGCTGGCTGCTGTATTAATCCGAAATACTGTCCATTTGCTGCAGCCCCATATCCTAAAATATAATTGGCTGCAGTTACAGCATTAAATTTCACCCATACAGATATCGTCTTTGGCTTATTATCCTGCGGAAGATCGCCCACCACAGCCTGATACGCTTTATTCGTAAGACGTAAAGCACTTTTAGGACTTCCCATTCTGTCATTTACAAAAACAGGGGCACCTAAAAACGAAACTGAATTATCTGCACTATTTAAATTTCCGTTGAAATTAAATTCCTGAACCGGGTTTTGCGCGTTGGTATTTAAAAAACTTACAAACATTAAAGTGAGTAATATTTTTTTCATATGTATAGATTTTTTTCAGAATATTTAATTTGAGACAAAACTTGGATGACAGCTATCTAAATGACCAGATTGTGCAATTTCAAGTTTCATTTATTTTTTTTATAAATTTTGTTAAAA
Source organism: Flavobacterium sp. SORGH_AS_0622 (assembly GCF_030818825.1). Lineage (NCBI taxonomy): Bacteria > Pseudomonadati > Bacteroidota > Flavobacteriia > Flavobacteriales > Flavobacteriaceae > Flavobacterium > Flavobacterium sp. SORGH_AS_0622. The sequence goes on along the minus strand of NZ_JAUTAX010000001.1, from coordinate 1,632,325 downwards.
CTATAAATTTAATTCAGCATCACCAAACAATTCCTACATACAAATAAAGAATTCTCACAAAATAAAAGAACAAACATTGATGAACATTATTCCTATATTCTATTTTAAAAAATTATATTTGCCGATAATAGAACTAATTATCAATAATTCATTATGCAGACATCAAAATACACTAAAATTGCAGTAATAGTTTTAGTACTTCTATTTTTAGCCTTAAGCGTTATCAGTTGTAGTACTCATGTTCACACTACTTCGCAAGCACCAACAAGTAAAAAAATACCACCAGGACAAGCCAAAAAAGCTTCAGGAAGCAAAAGTGCAAAAGCGTATGCTCCAGGCCAGCAAAAAAAGTATTAATTGATAAAAGCCTTTTGAGATACCTCAAAAGGCTTTTTCCGTACTATTTCAAAAAATTAATTGCTTGCGCAATGTAAAAAATAACTAATATTAAAAACTAAGTAAAGACTATTATTTTGAAGTGATTTTTTTGGATGGAGCATTTGTAATTTTTAATAAATAAGTTCCCTCAGGCAAATCATTAATATTCATTGCATTGCTTCCCACTATTTTTTGACCTTGCGAATAAACCTCAATATTTTTAGTTGTTCCATTAACATCACTCGATGTTATAATTGTTCCGCCTGCCAATTTACTTGACGTCTTCCCTTTTGTTGCAACAGTTTTTGAAGTTTTCATTTCCAATGCTGGTTCTGAAGCAATTACAACAACTGGTTTTTCTTTTTCATACAATTCGCTAACCTGTTCTGGCGTCAAAGCAACATCATAAATCTTTAAATCGTCTACATCTGCATTGATTCCGATAGTGGTATTAATTTCGCCCAATCTAAAAATATTTCCTTTTGTAGATCGTGTCATGCCTTCTAAATATTTTAATAACTTTCCGTCACGGTATATTCTCGATGTTGTTCCTTCATACGTAATTGTATAATTGTACCAGACATATTTTTCTAGTGGAGTAGAAACTATAACATCATTAGAAGCTCCCCAAGCAGCTAAACTTAAGTCTGAGTTAGAAGAAGCAGTTCCTTGCTGTAATAAACCACAATATTGGGCGTTATAAGCATTACCATAGCCCCAAATATAATTAGCATTAGAAATATCGTTGAATTTAACCCAAATGCTAATTGTTCTAGCGCTCTTACCTTGTGGCAGATTATCGATTACGGCTTCTAAAGCTTTATTAGTTAATCTTTGGGCTCCTTTGACCTCACCTGCTCTATCGGCAACGAAATTATCAATTCCCATAAAAGAAGTTGTATTTGCCGTATTATTCAAAGTACCATTAAAGCTAAATTCCTGAATCGGTGTTTGTGCATTTATATTTAAATAACTTACAAACAAGAATGTTAGTAGAAATTTTTTCATAATAATAGATTTTAGGGATTAAATAACTTATGTCATTTTAACACCACTAAACTAGATTATTACAAATGTGAGCGAAAATTTTTCCGACAACTTACCTAAATACTCGTTAAAATAACCAAATCTGAACATTTTAACCGTCGAAATGCATTATTAAGTTTTCAATAAGATTATCAAAATAACACTCATTATTTAATCAACTTAATAATTTCTTACGTATAAATACGGTATTTTAACAAATAATCTTTTTCAATTCTTAATTAGAAACCATAAAAAAACTCCATTCGCAATACGAATGGAGTCTGATATTTAAAAAAGTAATTAATTACTTTACGAATTCAATTTTTTGAGCTTCTTCTTCGTTAACACTATCAAAGAAACCTTGTTCGTTCATCCAGTCATCACTAAATACTTTACTCATGTAACGTGAACCGTGATCTGGGAAAATTGCAATAATGTTGCTTTCTTTTGTAAACTCACCCTCTTCTGCATATTGTTTAATAGCCTGCATTACTGCTCCAGAAGTATATCCAACAAATAAACCTTCTTTTCTAGTGATCTCTCTTGCAGAGTGAGCACTTTCTTCGTCGGTTACTTTCATGAATTTATCAATAATATCAAAATCTGTTGCCGATGGAATTAAGTTTTTACCTAAACCTTCAATACGATAAGGGTAAATCTCTTTGCTGTCAAATTCTCCTGTTTCATGGTATTTTTTTAATACTGAACCAAAAGCATCAACTCCTAGAATTCTAATATTTGGATTTTTTTCTTTTAAGAATTTAGCAGTTCCTGAGATAGTTCCTCCTGTTCCGCTGCAAGCAACTAAGTGCGTTATTTGTCCTTTTGTCTGTTCCCAGATTTCTGGACCTGTAGTGTTGTAGTGTGCATCAATATTCAATTGGTTAAAATATTGATTAATGTAGACTGATCCTTTTGTTTCTTCGTGTAAACGTTTTGCTACATTATAATATGATCTTTCATCATCTGCAGAAACGTGGGCCGGACAGACATACACTTTAGCTCCTAAACTTCGCAGCATGTCAATTTTATCTTTAGATGATTTTGAGCTTACTGCTAATATACAATTGTAACCTTTAATAATGCTTACCATCGCTAAACTAAATCCTGTATTACCAGATGTTGTCTCTATAATGGTATCTCCCGGAGAAAGAATTCCTTTTTTCTCGGCTTCTTCAATAATATATAATGCTATTCTATCTTTTGAGGAATGACCTGGGTTGAAAGCTTCTACCTTTGCGTAGAAATTTCCTTCTAACTCTTCGGTGATTTTATTTAGCTTAATAAGCGGGGTGTTACCTATTAACTCTAAAACATTATTATAAGCGGTTATTTCTTCTTTCATAAAAAAATAGTTAATCAAAGGCCTTTTTAAATTAACCTTGATAGGTTGCAAATTTAACAAAAAATTTCTAATTAGCTTTTAATTTTTTCTAAATCTAATAAAAAACTAAATTCTTTTGCTAAGTCTTTTAAAGCCTCAAAACGTCCCGAAGCCCCGCCATGACCTGCATCCATATTGGTATCTAAGAACAAAAGTTTATCATTTGTTTTTAAATCTCTCAATTTTGCAACCCATTTAGCTGGCTCCCAATATTGTACCTGCGAATCGTGTAAGCCGGTAGAAACATACATATTAGGATATTCTTGCGCTTTTACATTATCGTATGGTGAATACGATAACATATAATCGTAATATTTTTTGTTGTTTGGGTTACCCCATTCATCATACTCTCCAGTTGTAAGCGGAATACTGTCGTCAAGCATCGTTGTAATTACATCTACAAAAGGCACCTGAGCTATGACGCCATTATATAATTCAGGAGCTTCATTTACAATAACTCCCATTAATAATCCGCCAGCAGATCCTCCCTCTGCATATAAATGTTCAGGAGAAGTATACTTTTGGTCTATTACAAATTTAGAGCAATCGATGAAATCTGTAAAGGTATTTTTCTTTTTTAACAGTTTTCCGTCCTCATACCATTGCCTTCCCAAGTCCTCTCCTCCTCTAATGTGCGCAATAGCGTAAATAAATCCGCGGTCTAGAAGCGACAATCTTGTAGAAGAAAAATAAGTATCCATTGTAATTCCGTATGAACCATAAGCATACAGTAATAAAGGATTTTTACCATTTTTCTCCAGTCCTTTTCTGTAAACCATCGAAATTGGCACTTTTACACCATCTCTAGCCGTTGCCCAAACTCTTTCTTCTATGTAATTATTTTTATCAAATTTTCCTCCTAGAACCTCTTGTTCTTTTAAGACTTCCTTCCTTTTAGTCTTCATATTAAAATCAATTACAGAAGACGGCGTTGCCAATGACTGATAACTGTAACGTAAAATATCAGTATCAAAATCAACATTGGTTGTTGTATACGCATTATATGTTTCGCTGCCAAAAGGAAGATAATAATCAGGCTCATCATTCCACGGCATAATTCGAATATGATTTAATCCATTCGAACGTTCTTCTACAACTAAATAGTTTTTAAAGATTTCGATATCTTCCAACAAAACATCTTCTCTATGCGGAATAAGATCTACCCAATTTTTCTTTCCTGTCTTGTTTTCAGGCGTTTTCATCAACTTAAAATTGGTCGCTTTATCCTTGTTGGTCAAAATATAAAACGAATCCTCGTAATGAGAAATACTGTACTCTAATCCGCGAACGCGAGGTTGGAAAACAGTAAATTCTCCATCCGGATTATTAGAATTAAGGATTCTGTATTCTGTTGTCAAGGTACTCCCAGAACCAATAACAATGTATTTTCTTGATTTTTCTTTACTGATCGACACATTAAAAGTATCATCAACTTCATCAAAAACCAAAACATCATTTTCAGATTCTGTATTTAATTTATGTTTAAAAACTTTATCTGCCCTTAGCGTTACTTGATCTTGTCGTACGTAAAAAATGGTATTGTTGTCGTTTGCCCAAACAGAAGCCCCAGTAACATTTTCTATTTTATCTGCTAAAATTTCACCTGTTTCTAAGTTTTTAATTTGAATGATATAAATTCTTCTTCCAACAATATCTACTCCAAAACTAGCAAATTTATTGTCGGGACTAATACTTAAACCTCCTAATTTGAAATACGCATGTCCTTTTGCCATTTCGTTGCAATTGAACAGAATTTCTTCCTCTGCAGAAAGACTTCCTTTTTTTCTAGCAAAAATTGGATAATCCTGCCCTGTTTCAAAACGGGTAATGTAGAAATATCCATTATAGAAGTACGGAACTGAAGAATCATCTTCTTTAATTCTTCCTTTCATTTCTTCAAATAGACTATCTCTTAAATTTTGAGTATGAGAAGTCATACTCTCGTAATAAGAATTCTCTTGATTTAAGTAATCAATTACCTCTGAATTTTCTCTGTCGTTAAGCCAGAAATAGTTGTCAATTCTAGATTCTTTATGTTTTTTTAATGTTTTTGGAATTATTTTGGCCTTTGGAGCCGATATATCATTTTGCATTGAATTAGCATTAATTTTTAATATGAAGACGCAAAAATACTACAAACACAACAGAACAAAATTAATTTTTTCATAAAATATTCTATTGAATTAACACAGCAATATACTAATTTTGTCTGAAATAATTTAAAAAATCAACAAAAATGGATTTAATGGGAATGATGGGTAAACTTAAAGAAACCCAGCAAAAAATTGAAGATACAAAAAAGCGTTTAGATACTGTTTTGATTGATGAACAAAGCGCTGACGGATTATTGAAAATTACTATTACAGCTAGCAGAAAGATAAAATCGATCTCTATTGACGATTCTTTGTTTGAAGATAAAGAACAACTAGAAGATTATTTGATTGTTACTATAAACAAAGCAATCGAAAAAGCAACAAATGTTAACGAAAGAGAATTAGATGCTGTTGCCAGAATGGATATGCCTTCTATTCCTGGAATGGATAATTTGTTTAAATAAGGCACAAAGGCTCAGAGTTGCAAAGGTTCAAAGGCTTTTTACTTTCTCTAACTTTTAAAAAACAAAAAAAAAGACGCATTGTGCGTCTTTTTTTTTAAAACCTATGTACCTCTGTCCCTCTGCGCCTTTGAACCTTTTTTCCTAAAACTTCGAAAGCGTTTCCAACACATAAGTATGCATTACTTCTTTGTAATCTAAATGCGTAACAATCCTAAGTTTATTATGTCCTAATGAACTTATTAATATATTTTTTTGTTTTAATTTTTCAATTAATAATTGATCGCTGTAACCTTCGGCTAACGAAAAAATTAAAATATTAGTTTCTACAGGTTCAATAGATGCAATCCAAGGTTTAGTACTTAAGATTTTCGCAATTTCTTTAGCTCTGCGATGATCTTCTGCCAACCTTTCAATATTATGAGCCAAAGCATATAATCCAGCTGCCGCTAAATAACCCACTTGACGCATTCCGCCTCCTAATATCTTTCTGATTCTCAACGCTCTATGAATATCAGCTTTACTACCCAATAAAACTGAACCTATAGGAGCGCCTAAACCTTTAGATAAACAAACTGAAATAGTGTCAAAAATAGCCCCAAATTCCCTAGGATTTTGTCTTTTGGCAACCAATGCATTCCAGATTCTGGCGCCGTCCATGTGAAATTTCAAATTATTGGCATCACAAACCTTTTTAATCTCTCTTAAATCTTCTAATTCGTAACACGCTCCGCCTCCTTTGTTCGTAGTGTTTTCAACACAAACCAAACTTGTTAACGGACTATGATAAAACTCAGGATCGTTTATTGCTGCTTTAACTTGTGCTGCTGTAATCATACCGCGGTTTCCATCCAATAAGCAACAAGAAACACCACTATTAAAAGACACACCTCCACCTTCATAATGGTAAACGTGCGCATATTTATCAGCAATTAACTGCTCTCCTGGTTGTGTATGCAGTTTAATAGCAGTTTGATTTGCCATAGTTCCAGACGGAAAGAAAAGTCCAGCTTCCATACCAAAAAATTCTGCAGTTCTATTTTCCAATTCAATCACCGTAGGGTCCTGTTTGTATACATCATCGCCAACATGAGCGTTAAACATATACTGCAGCATTTCATAAGTAGGCTTTGTTATGGTATCGCTGATTAAATTTATTTCCATATTCTAAAAACTATATCTTATTTTTGTATGCAAAATTACGTATTACAAATAGTTATTCTGAGCAAGTTTCAGTAAAATTTAACTTGCTAGTTTCTATAGACCAAATTAACGTAATAATTCTAAAAAACATATAAAACCAATTAATTAATTTATGACAACAGCCGAACAAGTAAAAGGTATTGTGGAGCGCCTTGGTGCGTTGAGGAGGTATCTTTGACGTTGATGCCAAGCTAATCGAAATTGCAAACGAAGAAGAAAAAACTTTTGCACCAGATTTCTGGAACAACCCGAAGGAAGCCGAAAACATTGTAAAAAATCTTCGAAACAAGAAAAAATGGATTGAAGATTATGACAAAGCCGTATCACTTACAGATGAATTACAGCTGGCTTATGATTTTTATAAAGAAGGCGAACTTTCTGTCGAAGAATTAGATGAACAATACAATACTGCACAATCGCATATTGAAAACATCGAATTTAAAAATATGCTTTCTGATGAAGGTGACAGCTTAAGTGCTGTAGTACAAATTACTGCAGGAGCCGGCGGAACTGAAAGCTGTGACTGGGCAGGAATGCTGATGCGTATGTACATGATGTGGGGAGAAAGCTATGGTTACAAAATTAAAGAGCTTAACTTTCAAGAAGGTGATGTTGCTGGTATAAAGACAGTAACGTTAGAATTTGAAGGCGACTATTCTTTTGGCTATCTAAAAGGAGAAAATGGCGTTCACCGATTGGTTCGAATTTCTCCTTTTGACAGTAACGCTAAACGTCACACTTCATTTGTATCTGTATATGTTTATCCGCTTGTTGATGATAGTATCGAAATTGACATTAATCCTGCCGATATTGAAATCACAACTTCTCGCTCAAGTGGTGCTGGAGGACAGAACGTAAATAAGGTAGAAACGAAAGTTCAATTGGTTCACAAACCAACTGGAATTCAGATTCAGTGTTCTGAAACGAGATCTCAACAAGATAACAGACAGCGTGCTATGCAGATGCTTCGTTCTCAATTGTATGAAATCGAATTGAAGAAACAACAAGCACAGCGTGCCGATATCGAAGCTGGAAAAATGAAAATTGAATGGGGTTCGCAGATTCGTAACTATGTCATGCAGCCTTATAAATTAGTAAAAGACGTTCGTACTGGTTACGAAACCAGCGATGTTGACGGTGTAATGAACGGAAATATTGATGCGTTTCTTAAGGCCTATCTAATGATGATGGGACAGAAAGAGGAAGAGTAAAGTTTTTCAGTCGCAGTTTTCAGTCGCAGTAAACTTGAAACTTGAAACCTGAAACTTTAAACGAAACTAAAAAAAAACAGATTATGATAAAATGGGCAGATGTAATTCATTTTACAAATAAAGGAAATCCAACTCCTGATAAAAGAGTTGAGAAAACGGAGGAAGAATGGAAACAAATTTTAACTCCAGAAGAATTTCAGGTGACACGTTTAAAAGGAACCGAAAGATCTTTTAGTTCTGAATTATGCAGTTTGTTTGATCCCGGAATTTACGAGTGTAAATGCTGCGGAACGGTTCTTTTTGATGCCAGCGAAAAATTCGAATCTGGAACAGGATGGCCTTCTTTTACACAGCCTGTAAAAGAAAGTGTCGTTGGTTACCACGCCGATAAATCATACGGAATGATTCGTGTTGAAGTGACATGTAATGTATGTGATGCGCATTTAGGACACGTTTTTCCAGACGGACCGCCTCCAAGTGGTTTACGATACTGCATTAATGCCGTTTCACTATCAAAAATCAAAGAATAAATTACAAAAGCGATTCCTTTTTAGAGTGAATCGCTTTTTTTTAATCATCACTCAGTTAAACAATTAACAGATCAAATGTAAGTGAGTACTTATCAATTAAATATTTTTTTTCTGAATAGGCTATTCATGATCAATTCAATCTAAAAACATAGCTACAGTTTACTTAAACATTAAAAAACATTCAGTAATTTAATAGTTAAAATGTTAATTTTGTAATATTTAGACTTCTATTTTAAATATTTATTAAGAAACTTAAAAATTTTATTAGGTAATTAAAATGTAATTCAGTTTATTTGGCAAAAATTAATCCCCTAGTCTATTAAACTGTCAATGAGATCGTATTCAATTCAAGAAATTAATGAAGTAATTAATGGCGTAATTTACGGCACTACTTCACAAAGCATAACCGCAACAGAACAATTAGAAAAAGCTACAACTTCAGAAATTTCTTTTATAGGAAATAAAAAATACGAAAAATACTGGTCGACATCAAATGCGTCAATTGCTGTAGTTAATGAAGACATTTCGATCGAACCTGGTGAAAATCGCGCTTTTATTAAAGTAAAAAATGCCGATTTGGCCATGTCACAAATTCTTGCCCTTTTTGCCCCTCCTACTCCTATTTTCCATAACAATATTCACAGAACTGCGACTATTGACGACACAGCTATAATTGGAGAAGGCGCTAAAATTGGTGCCGGATGTTATATTGGACCAAAAGTAGAAATTGGTGCCCATGCAACTATTTATCCAAATGTGACTATTTTGGACGAATGTACTATCGGAAAAAACACCATTATTTGGTCTGGAACAGTTGTACGTGAACGCTGCCATATTGGAAGCGACTGTATCATTCATCCAAATGCAACAATTGGCGCAGATGGTTTTGGATTTCGTCCTTGTACTGAAAAAGGTTTAGTGAAAATTCCACAAATTGGAAATGTTATTATTGGCAACGGAGTTGAAATTGGAGCAAATTCTTGCGTTGACCGCGGTAAATTTAGTTCTACAGTTCTGGGAGATGGCTGCAAAATTGATAATTTAGTGCAGATTGGACATAACAGCAAGTTAGGTAAGTTCTGTATAATGGCAGGAAACAGCGGTTTGGCGGGTTCTGTAACTTTAGGAAATGGCGTTATTATTGGCGGAAGCGCTTCCATAAAAGACCATACAACTATTGGAGACGGAGCTATCGTTGGTGCTGGATCTGGCGTTATAGGTGATGTCCCAGCAGGAAAAACAATGCTTGGTTATCCAGCTGTTGAAGCGCGTGATGCTTTAAAACAATGGGCAACATTAAAGAGAATGGCTTGTGCTATTAAAAAATAAATTAAACATTACATATATAAAAAAACATCCGCTACAACGGATGTTTTTTCATTTTATAAAGCTTCACATTTAAAACCAATATTTTTGAATTAATCTTAAAAGAAAAATTTACCACAGAGAACGCAAAGTTTTTTAAATACTTAGGCATAATATAAACATAAAGTCCACAAAACTTTGCGGACTTAGATAGTGTAAAACAACTCAAATCTTAGTGAACACTACGAAAACCTTTGTACCCTCTGCGTTAAAATATTTTACGGCTATGCTGTTTTTAATTTTTCTCCATAACATTTAGAGTTAATCTTTACTTGTATGCGAAATGAAAGTTAAATGCCCTTTCTTAATTCATAAAGCAACCCTTTTATTTCAATTGATTTTGTAAATTAGCCAACACTATTTTACAAAATCAATACTATATTATGGATTTAAACTTCAATAAAAACGAAGATCACAATAAACTGCTCCTTTCTGAATTAAAACAAAAATTTGCCAAAGTAAAATTAGGCGGAGGCGAAAAAAGAATCGAAAAATTGCATTCTGAAGGTAAAATGACAGCCCGTGAAAGGATTGCATATTTATTGGATGAAAATGCAAAAAGTATTGAAATTGGCGGTTTTGCAGGCGAAGGAATGTATGCAGAACATGGCGGATGCCCTTCGGGAGGCGTTGTTGTAAAAATTGGTTACATCAAAGGAAAACAATGTATTGTGGTTGCCAATGATGCGACAGTAAAAGCTGGAGCATGGTTTCCGATTACAGGAAAGAAAAACCTACGCGCACAGGAAATTGCAATGGAAAACAGACTTCCTATTATTTATTTGGTAGACAGCGCGGGCGTTTATCTTCCAATGCAGGATGAAATTTTTCCAGATAAAGAACACTTCGGCCGCATTTTTAGAAATAATGCTCAAATGAGCAGTATGGGTATCACGCAGATTGCTGCAGTTATGGGAAGCTGTGTTGCAGGAGGTGCCTATCTTCCTATCATGAGCGATGAGGCATTAATTGTAGACAAAACCGGAAGTATTTTCCTTGCCGGAAGTTATTTGGTAAAAGCGGCAATTGGAGAAACTATTGACAACGAGACTTTAGGAGGAGCAACTACGCATTGTGAAATTTCTGGAGTAACCGATTATAAGGCTAAAGACGACAAAGATGCTTTAGATAAAATCAAAAATATAGTAGACAAAATTGGTGATTATGATAAAGCTGGTTTCAGCCGAGTTAAAGCTGAAAAACCTGCTTTAGATCCAAATGAAATTTATGGAATCCTTCCGAAAGCAAGATCTGAACAATATGATATGATGGAAATCATCAAACGTTTGGTCGATAATTCTGAGTTTGAAGCTTATAAAGATGGCTACGGTCAATCGCTTATTACAGGCTACGCCAGAATAGACGGCTGGGCAGTCGGTATTGTTGCTAACCAGCGAAAAGTGGTAAAAACTAAAAAAGGAGAAATGCAGTTTGGCGGCGTGATCTACTCAGACAGTGCTGATAAAGCAACCCGATTTATAGCCAATTGCAACCAGAAAAAAATTCCTTTAGTATTCCTTCAAGATGTAACAGGTTTTATGGTCGGTTCTAAATCAGAGCACGGCGGCATTATAAAAGACGGAGCCAAGATGGTAAACGCCGTAAGTAATTCTGTCGTTCCTAAATTTACAGTTATTGTCGGAAATTCTTATGGCGCAGGAAATTATGCCATGTGCGGAAAAGCGTATGACCCTCGATTAATATTTGCCTGGCCAAGTGCAGAACTTGCCGTTATGGGCGGAACACAAGCGGCAAAAGTATTGGCACAAATTGAAGCTTCTTCGCTAAAAGCAAAAGGAGAATTGGTAGACGAACAAAAAGAAACAGAATTATTCAATAAAATAAAAGCACGCTACGACGAACAGACTTCGCCTTACTATGCAGCTGCAAGACTTTGGACAGATGCCATAATTGATCCTTTAGAAACTCGTAATTGGATTTCTTTAGGTATCGAAGCAGCAAACCATGCCCCTATTCAAAAACCATTTAATTTGGGTGTAATTCAGGTGTAGTAATTTAAGAATTCTCAAAACACGTTAAAAAAATAGTAAAAAACTCAATTTCAAGCTGTTAAAAATAAATATCATACTAAAATTTAGTAACTTAGTATATAATTTTTAATCACACAGCATCATGGAAAATGTAAAAAGTTTAAATAAATGGGCGAATTCGCACACTTATTTGCCAGTTGATTTAGTACGTATTGTTTTGGGTGGATTTTTATTTATGAAAGGTGTATCATTTGTCACCAATATTCAATACCTGCATGATTTAATTTCCCCGATAGATAAATTTGGCGGAGGTATGTTTATGCTGCATTACATTGCTCCTGCCCATATGATTGGCGGTATCATGATTATTTTTGGATTACTAACACGTTGGGCAATTGCAGCTCAATTACCAATATTATTTGGTGCAGTTCTCATCAATTTCATGGGAAAAATGCATTCAGAAAATTTAATTTTAGCTGTTGTCGTTTTATTAATCTGCATCTTCTTCTTGTTTTACGGAAGCGGCAAGCATTCTGCAGATTATTATTTTAAAATGCAACAATAACTTAAATCCTCAGCTTTTTACAGAAAAAGGTTGAGGATTATTTTTGAGTGTTAATTAATTCTATAAAATTTCTTTAATTGTGTTTTATGACTTAAATTCGCCGACATGAATTGGATTCGTAAAGCCGTTATTTGTGTTGCACTTTTGATTGCAGGTTTGTTTGCTTATCAGGCGGACACAGCTTCTGTGCATATAATTGAAACGCAAAAAACAGATTCAAATTTCTGCAAAGACATCACAGATTCGTCTGCATTTATTCAGCCTCAGGGAAGTTATCAATTTGCAGCAAACATCAAAACAAATCCTTCTGGAATTCTAAAATGTTTTGATTCTCTATTACCGCTTATCCCACAGCATCAAACTGTTACAAATACTACCGTATATACTAAAATTTTTACAACTCAAAGTAAAAAAGTCTTAGTTATACTCTATGCTTTCCATTTTTTCTGGTAAATAAATACTTGATTTCACCTGAAGATTTATTCTTCAATTACAACTAGACCGTTTTCTATTTGAAAACTGTTTCGTACATCATTTATTTATTTCATTAAAACATTATGGAAACTACTACAACAATAATGGGTATTGTGATTTTAATTATTGTCGCAATTCCAGTATATTTTTCTGCCCGCACAAGTGCTGCGAGTAAATCAAGAATTTTGAATATTAAAAAGCGTTTTAATCCATCAAATCCGGAAAGTTTTGATTTGACAGAATCGATCAACAATAAAACATTAACGCTGGATCAAAAAAACAACAAATTCATTCTAATGAATTTCAATCCGAATCAGCAAGAATCAACTTTTGTCGATTTAAACACAATTGCTTCCTGCAAGCTGGTTCCAACAACAGATGGAAATTCAGACACCATTATTAAAATTGATTTTGAATTTCAAGATAAAGAAACATCCAAAAAAATAATAATTCCATTCTATGATTTTGATGATGAACGCATCAAACAGATAAGCGTTTATCAAGATCATCAGTTTGCAAAAAAATGGCATAAAATCATCCAAGATTCTATTTCACGTTAGTTATTTAATTCAGTAAAGAGGCTCAATTTTGAGTCTCTTTTTTTTGTTTGTTACATGATATTTGTCATTTTATGTCTATCAGTGATGTTTTAATTTTGATGTAAACTAAATCCGTCATTATGAAAATCTCTTTGACTCAAAAGTACAATGTCCCAGGTCCAAGATATACCAGCTATCCGACAGTTCCGTATTGGAATGAAGCTGCGTTTACAACAGAAAAATGGATCACTTCTTTACAAAAATCCTTTTCAGAAAGTAATTCAAAGAACGGAATTAGTTTATACATTCACTTACCTTTTTGCGAAAGCATGTGCACTTTCTGCGGATGCAACAAGCGTATTACAAAAAATCATTCTGTTGAAGAAACTTATATAAAAGCACTTTTAAAAGAATGGAGTTTATATTGTAAAGTACTCCCAGAGAGACCTGTTATTAAAGAAATACACTTAGGCGGCGGAACACCCACCTTTTTTTCAAAAGAAAATCTAGAGCATCTTATAAACGGAATTTTCAGTTATGCTGTAAAAGCAGAAAATCATGAATTTAGTTTTGAAGGACATCCCAACAATACCACTTATGAACAGCTTAAAAAATTATATGATTTAGGCTTTCGCCGAGTAAGTTTTGGGGTTCAGGATTATTCTGCTAAAGTGCAAAAGGCTATAAATAGAATTCAGCCTTTTCATAATGTTGCCAAAGTAACATTTTGGGCAAAAGAAATTGGTTACACCTCAATTGGTCATGATATAATATTTGGTCTTCCTTTTCAAACTGTTGAAGATGTAATTGATACAGTTGAAAAAACAAATTCTCTAAAACCAGATCGCTTAGCTTTTTACAGCTATGCTCATGTGCCTTGGATAAAAGGAAATGGACAACGCGGTTTTAATGATGAAAATCTCCCAAGAGATGCCGAAAAAAGAAAACTGTATGAAATTGGCAAACAGCTTTTAACTATAAATGGTTATCACGAAATTGGAATGGATCATTTTGCATTAGAAAGTGACAATTTGTACAAAGCGGCACACAATGGTAATCTTCATCGTAATTTTATGGGCTATGGTGCTTCTAAAACTCAGGTTATGATTGGTTTGGGAGTTTCTTCTATTAGCGACAGCTGGTATAGTTTTGCACAGAACACTAAAAATCTAGAAGATTATTATCAATTATTAGAATGGGATAAGCTGCCTGTTGTAAAAGGTCATATTTTAAATGATGAGGATCTAATCATTAGAAAACACATTCTAAATTTAACTTGTGAATTAGAGACTTCCTGGACAAAAGATTTTTTAAATTTTGCAGAACTTTCAGAAGTTTTAACTGCTTTGAAAGAAATAGAAAATGACGGTTTGATTGTTATTGAAGATAATAAAATCAAGATTACGGAAGAAGGAAGACCTTTTGTGCGTAATATTTGTATGGCTTTTGATTTACATTTAAAAAGAAAATCACCAGAAACTAATTTGTTTTCAATGACTGTGTAATTAAATAAATATTAAACACAAAGGAACATAGTTTTTAATGCTAAGAAAGAAAATAAATAGAAATATATTTCTAGCACATAACTAATGTGACATTGAAATTTTTATGTCCCTAAAATCACAGCCAACGTTGATTATCCTAATGGCAGTTTGGAGTCTGCTGTACAAATAAACTCATATTTGAGGGAGAAATATACGGAATTCCCAATCCTAATCCTCTAAGGATAAATAAAACTCCAATTATCACCGCAACATACGGAATTGCTTTTTGAATTTTATTTCTAAATGGTAATTTCAACAACGTATTTACAAATACTACGATCGTCATTAGCGGTATAGTTCCTATGCCGAATAACAACATGTAAAAAACTCCATAAGAAGCTCTTTGCATCGCAATTGCTCCAAATAAGGCAACATAAACCATTCCGCATGGTAAGAAACCATTTAAGAGACCAATTGTAAAAAGAGATTTGTAACTTTTGTTTTTAAATTGACTTCCTAAGTTCGTTTTAATTTTAGAGATGATTTTATAGACTGGTTTAGAAAAATTATACTCGGCAAATTTTTTCTCTGGAATTAAAACAACAATAATCATAATTACACCTATAATTATTGACATTTTTTGCTGTAATCCCGCTAGGAAAAAACCTCTTCCTAATAATCCAAAAATCAGTCCGATCGTAGCATAAGCGGTTAAACGACCAAAATGATAGGTCATAATCTGAGTTACTTTTTTTGCTTCATTTTGTCTGTCTACGGGAAGCATCATAGCAATTGGTCCACACATTCCAACACAATGCAGACTACTGATGAGACCTAAAAAGAAAGCTGAGAATAACATCTTTATTGAATTTTATGGCGCAATTATTAATTTTCATGTATCCCGATGGGACACTTTTTTATATGATATATCTTTTTTACCGATGAAATGCTCCTTGCGAAGCACAATTAATTGACGTAGATAACTTCTTTGGTTAAATATTTTTTGCCTTCGTACTGCCATTCCATATTGACATCCCAGCGGCCTTTTATTAATTTTTTCTGCGGAATAATCAATTCTGAATTGGTTAAGGCAATCTGAGTATTAAAATCAAATTTTTTGTTTGAAGGTCTGTATAGCAGAATATTGCCTTTTACTTTATTACTTTCAAATCCAGCAGGAAAGGTTACTGCTACACCACTATCTGTGTATTTGATTGATGGCTTATGCTGCAAGTCATGCGCATTTTGAATTCGGGCCATTTCCTCCTGAAAATGCGTATCATGTTTGTAATATTCCTCGACAACCAAATCGTTATCGTATTTAGAATTTGATTGTACTTCAAAAACAAAATATAAAATAAACGTCATAAACAATCCAAATGCTATGACAATTCCGGTACCCCAATTAATTTTCATACTATTTAATTTTTTTAATTAAAACTGCGTGGTCCTAAGAAATTTGTAGTTGTTGTTTCTATGAGTTCAGAACCATTATAAACTCCTATTTTTACTTTTGTTTTATCGCTTTCCAATAGAACTTCATTTATTTCGATGAATAATGTTCCTTGAGAAATTCCTTCTTTAGCAACTTTAAAATGCTGTTTTCCAACATTTTTAATTTCTCCTTTTTGATCGATTAATTCGAAATGGATATCCTTGTAATCTTTCATAGTTTTGTTTACAATTTTGTAGGTGTAAACATTACTGATTTTATCTCCTTTATGCTGAAAGAGCTGTCCTGGTAAACGCAAAACAACTGCCTGAACATCGGTTCTTAAGAACAACATCCCAACAAAAATGCTCAACAAAATAAATAGGACTGCTGTATAACCTTTCATTCTTGCAGTGAATTTAAAAGGTTCTTTTTTTGCAATTTCATCTTCAGAGGCATAACGAATAAGGCCTTTTGGCAAACCTACTGAATCCATTATATGGTCGCATTCATCAATACAAGCTGTACAATTTGTACATTCTAACTGCGTTCCGTTTCTAATATCTATTCCCATTGGGCAGACATGAACACATTGAAGACAATCGATACAGTCTCCTTTTCCAGTTAAAACCCTATCTTCTTTTTTATTAAATTTTGCTCTTCCTTTTTCTTTTTCACCTCGAACAAAATCATACGACACATTGATTGATTTATTATCTAAAAGAACACCTTGCAGTCTTCCGTAAGGACAAGCAATAATGCATACTTGTTCGCGAAACCAGACAAAAACAAAATAGAAAACCCCAGTAAAAATAAGAAGTGCAATAAAATTACTAGCCTGCTGAATTGGACCTTGCTCAATCATCAAAAAAAGAGCGTCACTTCCAACCAAATATGCTAGGAAAACATTCGCGATACCAAAAGAAATCAAAAAGAAAATTGTCCACTTGGTCAATCTTTTTCTAATTTTTTCCGCATTCCATTCCTGTCTTGCTAAACGTGACTGCGAGCCTCTGTCTCCATCTATCCAATATTCGATACGACGGAAAACCATTTCAAGAAAAATGGTCTGCGGGCAAACCCAGCCACAAAATATCCGGCCAAAAACAACTGTAAATAAAATTACAAATACAACGCCGACAAGCATTGATATTACGAAGAGGTAAAAATCCTGCGGCCAAAAAGGGAATCCAAAAATATTAAAACGACGTTCCATTATATTGAACATCATAAACTGATTCCCATTTATCTTAATAAACGGATTTATGACTAAAATTGCCAATAAAATATTGCTGACAATTTTTCTGTAATTGTAAAATTTACCAGACGGTTTCTTTGGGAAAATAAATTTCCGTTTACCACCTTCATCTATAGTTCCAATGGTATCTCTAAAAGCTTCGTCTGGTAAATTTGACATGGTATTATTTTTTATTTTTTAATTGCTGCAGTTTCTATTGATGCACTTGCTGGAGCATCTTTAGCTGGAGCACTATCATCAACCCAAATTTCTCCATCGGGAGCTTTTGGATCTTTAGGATTACTTCCTTGAAGAGACAAGATATAACTCGCTACTTTTTGAATTTCTTTTGGTTTCAGAGTTCCTTTCCAGGCAATCATTCCTTTTCCGTCTCGGCCTCCATTTGTAATTGTGTGGAATAAGTTTTTAATTCCGCCTCCTAAAATCCAGTGATTATCTGTTAAGTTTGGACCAATCTGCCCTCCTGCATCTGCTCTGTGGCACGCTGCACAATTGGTTGTGAATATTTCTTTTCCAGCAGCTAAACTTGGTTCATCAGTAAGTAAAACAACTGTTTTTTCATCCATTAAATCTGGTGCTGTTTTTAAATATTCTTCAACATCAATTTTTGCCTGAGCCATTTCTTTCTTCAACTCCATTTCTTGATTGTCGGCTCCGAGAACTTCGTAACGAACGACATAGATTACTCCAAAAATGATACAGATGTAGAATAAATATACCCACCATGGCGGTAAATTATTATCAAGCTCCTTGATTCCATCATAATCATGATCCATCAGCAGCTCGCCTTCTTTTTCAATTGGTGAGGTTTTGGTCAATTTTTGCATTAGGTTTTTAAACCAAGTGCTTTCTTTTAAACTTAAACTTTCTTCATGATCTAATTTTGCTTTTTCTTCTGGTGATAATAATTGATACATCACTCGGTTAACAGCACTTAGTGTTATTTCAATTGCAATTAAAATAAATAAGAAGACAAACAAAAAGAGTGATACCATCGGATATTTTATAAAAGCAGGTCTATCGCCTGAGTCTATAAAATATTCCATCAAAGCAAATACGATGAAGAAAATCAGCGGTACTCTAACATATACTGGGAAAAACTTTTTCATTTTTATCTATCTTTTGTAATTACAACAAGTCCTTCATCTAAAGGTATACTACTCATTTCCTGAATTTTGTCTTTTCTATAAGAGAACACCCAAAAGCCTAATCCTACGAAAAAGAAGAAGAAAATCAAGAGGGAAAGAATCGGGTAAATTTCTATACCCGATATTGTTTCCATATTGTGTTTTATTTGTTCGAACATAATGCTGTTATTTAGTTTCTTTTACTTTAATATCAGTACCAAGTCTTTGAATATAAGCAATCAAAGCAACGATTTCTCTTTCGTTCATAGGAATGAACTTTTCTCCTTTTGCTACAGCTTTTTTCTTGCTTTCTTCATAACTTTTTACAAAGTCAGGGTCGTTTTCTAAGCTTTTCTCAATTTTTACAGCCTGCTCTCTTAAAGTTTTTTGTGCGTTAGCTACATCAGCTTCACTATAAGGAACTCCAAGCGAAATCATAGCCTGCATTTTTTTCTGTGTTAATGAGATATCCATTGCTTTATTATCAAACAACCATTTATATCCTGGCATAATTGATCCGGCTGAGATACTTTGCGGGTTCCAGAAGTGGTTAAAGTGCCAGTTATCATTGTACTTACCTCCTACTCGTAATAAATCTGGACCTGTACGTTTTGATCCCCATAAAAATGGATGATCGTATACGAATTCACCCGCTTTAGACTGTACTCCATAACGCTCAACTTCACTTCTGAAAGGACGAACTGATTGAGAGTGACATCCCACACAACCTTCTCTGATGTATAAATCGCGTCCTTCAAGTTCCAGCGGTGTATATGGTTTTACACTCGAAATTGTTGGAATATTTGATTTTACCATTATAGTTGGTACAATTTGAATAATACCTCCAATTAAAATTGCTATTGTAGCTAGGATTGTTAATTGAATCGGTTTTCTCTCTAACCAAGAGTGGAATTTCTCACCTCTTACACGTCCGCTGCTGATTCTTTGTAAAGCAGGTGCTTGAGCCAATTCATCTTCTACAGGATTCCCAGCTCTAACTGTCATTATGATATTATAAACTAATGTCAGCATACCTATTAAGTACAAAGTACCACCAATTGCTCTCATCCAATACATTGGCATAATCGCAGTTACCGTTTCAAGGAAGTTTCCATAAGTTAATGTACCGTCTGGATTAAATTGTTTCCACATAGAAGCTTGTTGAAAACCAGCTACATATAAAGGAATCGTATAGACAATAATACCCAAAGTACCAATCCAGAAATGGAAGTTTGCTAATTTTTTAGAGAACAAATTCGATTTTGTCATTCGAGGAATTAACCAATAAATAATACCAAATGACATGAAACCATTCCAAGCTAAAGCTCCAACGTGTACGTGGGCAACGATCCAGTCTGTATAATGCGCGATAGCATTTACGTTTTTCAAAGAAAGCATCGGACCTTCAAAAGTTGCCATTCCGTAACCTGTAATTGCTACAACGAAGAATTTTAAAACTGGTTCTTCACGAACTTTGTCCCAAGCTCCTCTTAAAGTTAAAAGTCCATTGATCATACCTCCCCAAGATGGTGCAATTAACATTACTGAAAATGCAACTCCTAAATTCTGTGCCCAGTTTGGCAATGCAGAATATAATAAGTGGTGTGGTCCTGCCCAGATATAAATAAAGATTAAAGACCAGAAGTGTATAATAGATAATCTATAGGAGTAAACAGGTCTGTTTGCTACTTTAGGAATAAAATAATACATTAATCCTAAGAACGGTGTCGTAAGGAAAAATGCTACTGCATTATGTCCGTACCACCATTGTACAAGTGCATCTTGAACTCCTGCATAAACAGAATAACTTTTTAGACCAGAAACTGGAATTTCAATATTATTAAAAATATGCAGTACAGCAACTGTTACAAATGTTGCTAAATAAAACCAAATTGCAACATATAAGTGACGTTCTCTACGACGCAACATGGTTCCAATCATATTGATTCCCATCACTACCCAAATCAACGCGATTGCAATATCAATTGGCCATTCTAATTCTGCATATTCTTTAGAAGAAGTATAACCTAATGGAAGTGTAATGGCTGCAGCAACAATAATAAGCTGCCATCCCCAGAAATGAAGATTACTTAAAAAATCACTAAACATTCTGGCTTTTAGCAATCTTTGCAGCGAGTAGTACATACCAGCAAAAAAGGCATTACCAACAAAGGCAAAAATTACTGCATTGGTGTGTAATGGTCTTAAACGGCCATAACTCAGCCACGAAATCCCATCTGTCATGTTGGGAAAAAGGTACATTACCGCCAGGGTAAGTCCCACTAACATACCCACAACTCCAAAGAGGATTGTGGCGTAAATGAATTTTTTTACAATTTTGTTGTCGTAATAAAACTGTTCCATTTCCATAATTATACTTGTTTTTCTTCGATTGGTGAATTATTATTTGGGGAAATAATTTTGGTCTCGTCGTCAAAAAGAATTCTGACTGAGGGTGTATAATCGTCGTCGTACTGGCCGGATTTGACAGCTGCAATGAAGGCAATAAAAAAGCAAATTGCCACGAAAATACTCACTGAAATTAATAGATAAATAACACTCATACCGTAAATTTATGTTAACAAAATTACTAGGTGATTGGCGTTTAAAATATGATAATTATCATGATCAGAGAAGAATACTAAAATAAAATAGACTATTCTATCTCACCAATGAAAGTCATTTTAAATCCCTGTTGCTAAAATAGTTAGACATTAAAGTCACGAAGCTCACTATAGTAATTGTACTCAAAGGCATAATGATAGCTGCTACGATAGGAAGCAGATTTCCTGTAACTGCAAATGCCAGTCCAACAACGTTGTAAAGCAATGACAAAGCAAAACTCATTTTGATTACCAATATTGCTTTGTGTGAGAGCTTTAAAAAGTAATTTAGACGTGAAAATTCAGATGCATCCAAAATAGCATCACATGCTGGTGAAAAGACATTTACGTTCTCTGAAATTGATATTCCAACATTACTTTGTGCCAATGCTCCAGCGTCGTTTAGCCCATCACCCACCATCATAACATTCTTTCCTTTTTCTTGAAGTTTTTTGATGTATTCGAGCTTTTGTTCTGGTTTTTGATTGAAGATTAATTCGGTATCTTTTGGAAGGATAGCTTCTAAATTTCCTCTTTCTCCATCATTATCACCAGAAAGTACTTTAATTTCATATTCTCTGCTCAATTTTGAAAAAAGATCTTCTAAGCCTTCTCGATATTGATTTTGAAAAACAAACTTTCCAAAATAAACTCCATCAATTTTAATATGTAAAGCTGTTTTTTCGATCTCTGAACTATTTGTAACTATATCATCTACAAATTGCCCTGACCCTATTTTAATTTCTTTATCAGCAGCAACGGCTAAAATTCCTTTTCCTGTAATTTCTTGAAAATTATCGACTTGTATCCGTTTTGTTTCTGGAAGAAAATCATAAAGCATACGGCTTAAAGGATGGTTTGAACCGCGAAGCACATTTTTAATCAATATATTATCTGAATCAGAAATAGCATTTCCTTCATATAATATATTCGATTTTTTATTGGTTGTAATTGTACCCGTTTTATCAAAAACAATAGTATCAACTTTCGCAAGCTGTTCAATCACTACAGCATTTTTTAAATAGAATTTCTTTTTACCTAAAATTCTCAAAATATTTCCAAAAGTAAATGGAGCTGTAAGAGCGAGTGCGCAAGGGCAAGCCACTATTAATACCGCTGTAAAAACATTAAAAGCTGTATTAGCATCTATAAATATCCAATAACCAAAACCAGCAAATGCAATCAGCAGTAAGATTGGGGTAAAATACCGGCTTATTGCATCTGTTATGGTTTTGTGTTTTTGGTCTACTTTTTTCTGAAATATTTCATTACTCCACAACTGCGTCAAATAACTTTGAGAAACAGAATGCAATACTTCCATTTCAATTACTTTTCCAATCTGCTTGCCGCCTGCAAATACTTTATCTCCCGACTTTTTAGTTATCGGAACGGCTTCTCCGGTTACAAAACTATAATCAATTTCTGCGCTTTCGCTGATTAAGATTCCATCAACCGGAATAAGTTCTTGATTTCTAATCAATAAACGATCTCCTTTTAAAACATCATAAATGGCTACATTTTCTTCAGAAGAATCTTTGTTGATTTTGGTAACCGCAATTGGAAAATAAGATTTAAAATCCCTTTCGAAACTTAAAAAACTATAGGTTTTAATTTGAAACATTTTACCAAGAAGCATAAAGAATACTAAACTTGCCAAACTGTCAAAAAAACCTGGACCGTGATCCATTAACATGTCGTATGAGCTGCGAATAAACATTACAATAATACCTAAAGCAATAGGAATATCAATATTCAACATTCTCGTTTTAATGCTATGATAAGCAGAGACGTAATAACCACTTGCTGAATATAAAAAACTTGGTAATGCTAAAAGAAAAATCAACAGTCTGAAAAAAGGTTTGTAACTATCGAGCCAGAATTCTTTCATTTCGAAATATTCGGGAAATGAAAGCAGCATAATGTTTCCGAAACAAAAAAAGGCTACACCAAGTTTATAAGTTAAACTTCTGTCTACTTTTGCTTTTGCTGTTTCGTAATTTTCTAAACTTATATAAGGTTCGTAACCAATTGAACATAAAAGGTTAACGATTTCTTTTAAAGAAACGACATCAGAATTAAAGTTAATTCTAACTTTCTTTTCGTGGAAATTAACTTGTGAAATACTAATTCCAGGCTGTAAGCAGTTTAGATTTTCTAAAATCCAAATACATGAACTACAGTGAATATGAGGAATGTTCAAAGAAACAATGGCTGTATTTCCTTCTTGAAATTCTAGAATCTTTGAAAGTATAGCATCGTTTTCTAAAAAATCATATTTGCCTGCAATGTCCTGCGGAGTAGCACCAGGCGATTTTTCGAAATCGTAATAAGAGGTTAAGTCATTACTGCTGAAAATTTCGTAAACTGTTTTACAGCCTGTGCAACAAAACTTCTTATCATCAAAATCAATTTCTTCATTTTGTTCAATAGTTAAACCACAATGAAAACAACTTTGCTCCCTCATAAACTTGTTTTTATAGGGTACAAATTTCCGATTAAACACCAGTCATTAAGATGATAATTATCATGTTATATTCGAATTCACTTTTACTGAAATAAAATTATAATTATCAAATCATTACGAATCCTTATTTATAATAATTTTACCTGATAAAAGTGCCTAAAAACTTTAATTATCCTTAATTTTGCAGCAAACAAATATTGTCATGAATAAATGTGATCAATGCATTGTACGCCAGCTAAGCTCTTTAAAAGCTCTTAATAAAGAGGAAGTTATAAAACTAGCAAACAGCAAAACCACTTATAAAATTAAAAAAGGTGAAGCCATTTTTGAAGAAGGTGAAGTAACCAATGGTGTTTTTTGCGTGAAAGATGGCGTTGGTAAACTATCCAAATTGAGTGCAAACGGAAAGGACCAAATTGTAAAATTGGTAAAATCTGGCGAACTTCTTGGACAGCGTTCTATGATTAGTAATGAGCCGGCAAACTTAACTGCTAAAGCTATTGCAGACATGGAAGTTTGTTTTATTCCTAAAACTGAAATCATTAATTTCTTTAACAGCAACAATCAGTTTTCTTTAAATATGATGCAGTCTGTCTGCGAAGATTTGAAAGAATCTGAAAATGAAAAAATTGCTTTGGTTCAAAAAACAGTGAAGCAAAGACTAGCAGAAACCTTACTTCATTTACACGAAGCGTTTGGCGAAGACACCGATAAAACCCTAAAAGTTCAACTGACAAGAGAAGAACTTGCTGGAATTATTGGCACTGCGACAGAAAGCTGTATTCGTTTATTATCTGATTTTAATAAATCAGAATTGATCGAATTGGTTGGTAAAAAGATTATGCTTAAAAATGTTCGCGCCTTAAAAAAATTGGCCGATAATTAAAGTTTTTTAGCTTCGTTCCAAAAAACATCCATTTCGGTAAGCGTCATATCCATCAAAGGTTTCCCTAATTCGTTTGCCTTACTTTCTAAGTATTGAAAGCGTTTGATGAACTTTTTATTAGTTCTTTCTAAAGCGTCTTCTGGATTTACATTTAAAAAACGGGCATAATTGATCATTGAAAACAGTACATCACCAAATTCGTCTTCAATTTTGTCTTGGTTTCCAGATTTTACCTCGTCTTGTAATTCTTGTAATTCCTCCTGTACTTTGTCCCAGACTTGATGCGGTTCTTCCCAATCAAATCCTACACCTTTTACTTTATCCTGAATTCTGCTTGCTTTAACTAAAGCTGGAAGACTTCTAGGAACACCTTCTAAAACAGATTTTTTGCCTTCTTTAAGCTTTAATTTTTCCCAGTTTTGTTTGACTTCTTCTTCATTCTCCACTTTAACATCTCCATAAATATGAGGATGACGGTGAATTAGTTTTTCACAGATTTCATTGCAGACATCCGCAATATCAAAATCGTTTGTTTCACTTCCGATTTTAGCGTAAAAAACAATGTGCAGAAGCAAATCTCCCAATTCCTTTTTAACTTCATTTAAATCATTGTCCAGTATAGCATCGCCGAGTTCATAAGTTTCTTCGATTGTCAAATGTCTCAATGTCTGCAGGGTCTGCTTTTTGTCCCATGGGCATTGTTCACGAAGTTCATCCATGATATTTAATAATCTCTCAAATGCTTGTAACTGGTTTTCTCTATTCATCTTGAAGTTCTTTTAAAATTTAAAACTCGATCTTGTAAAATTAAAAAATCCTGTCAAGAAAACTATCTTAACAGGATATTATATAATTAAAAGAATAACTTACTATTCTTCTTTTTTAGCTTTTGCTTTTTTAGCTGCTGGAGCTTTTTTAGGTTTTTCTTCAGCAACTGGAGCTTCTTCTTTAGTTTCTTCAACAGCTGGAGCTAAATCTGTAACTAAACCTTTTGCTTGAAGCGTATTATACCAGTTTAATACTTTTTTGATGTCTGATGGATAAACTCTTTCTTCATCGTAATCTGGAAGAATCTGCTTAAAATAGGCAGCTAAAGTAGCGTTGTCTTCTTTATGAGAAATCGCTTGACCTTTGTTCTCTTTAACGGCAATTTGCTGCATTACTTCAGTTAATGGTTTTTCACCTTCATAAGTATAAATCGAAATTTCAGACAATAAACTTACATTGCTTTTTAGATTTACAGTAATCTTCTTCCCATCAATTAATGATTCCGCCACAAAACCTGTACGAGTTTGAACTTTCAATTCGTATAAACCTGGTTTCCCTGAAATGGCTAAAATTTTCGTTAAATTCATTTTTATTAAAATTAGTATTAAGAATTTGATTTATTTTTTGTTTCTAAATATTTAGAAAACTTATCTCCCTTTTTTGGCTGCAAAAAACTTCATTCTATATTCCTGAGATGTTTTTCCCTCAGTAATATTTTTTAGTTTCTTTTGAATTAAACGTTTTTTAAGAGACGAAATTTTATCTGTAAATAAAATTCCTTCAATATGATCGTATTCGTGTTGAATAACTCTCGCAATTAAGCCATCAAAAACCTCTGTTTTCATTACGAAATCCTCGTCACAATATTCAATTGTAACAATTGGTTTTCTGTAAACGTCTTCACGAACGTCTGGAATACTTAAACAGCCTTCATTAAAACCCCACTCTTCACCTTCTTCCTTAACGATTTTAGCATTGATAAAAGTTCTCTTAAAACCTTTTAAATCTTTTTGTTCCTCTGAAGGAAGATCCTCATCATCACTAAAAGGCGTTGTATCAATAACAAACAAACGAATTGGCAGTCCAACCTGCGGTGCTGCAAGTCCAACTCCGTACGCATTATACATAGTCTCGTACATATTTGCGATCGTTTCTTTTAGGTTTGGATATTCTGGTGTAATGTCCTGCCCTACTTTTCTCAAAACAGGATCACCGTATCCTACAATTGGTAAAATCATTTGTTTTTATTTATGTTTTTTATGTGCTGCAAAACAGAACTAAACTTCTCATATTTCAGCTGGCAAAAATAGTAAAAAATAGTCAATGAATAATTCTATTACTATTTTATATCATATTTTTTCAAAACCGTTAAAAATCTCAGCTATAATTATGCCAAAATCACTCGTACAATTCTTACCTTTGCTAGTAAACCTCTTTTTATGTTTGATAAAATTTCGAAATTTACCAACAGCACCTCTTTTTTCAATGCTTCTAAAGTAACCATTGCTTCTGTTGTTCCTGTTTTAGTTTTAAATTTTTTAGGTCATTTTGAAATTGGTTTTACAATAGCATTAGGAGCTTTTTATACTTATCCCAGCGATATTCCTAGTTCGCTGAGTCATAAAATTAAAGGATTAATTGCTGCATCTTTTATTGTTTCCGGCGTTAACCTTTTGGTTAATCTGGTTTATCCTTATCCCGTTTTATTTTATCCTTTTTTAGGATTTTTATTGTTTCTCTGTTCTATGATTTCGGTCTATGGACAGCGTGCAACTTTAATATCTTTCTCTGCATTATTATCTATTTCTCTTTCTTTTGGCCACTTACACGAGGGCTGGCAGGCGTTTGAATATTCCGGTTTTATATTTATTGGAGGAATTTTATACTTAATTGTTTCGCTTATTTTTCATTTAGTACAGCCTTATAAATATGTAGAATTACAAATTGCCGAAGGCATAAAATTAACTGCCAAATATTTAAAACTAAGAGGCGATCTATGGAGTCCAGAAGCGAATAGAAAAGCAATTATCGAAAAACAACTGGCTGTTCAGGTTGAATTAAATCTTATTCACGAAGATTTGAGAAAAATGCTGATCGGAAATCAGAACGCATCTGGAATTACGAGCCAGAACAGAAAAATGCTTTTGGTTTTTATCACATTGGTCGAAATTCAAGAACTTGCACTTTATACGTCTTTTGATCATAGTAAACTTCACATCAAATTTGCAAAGCATCCAGAGGTTTTAAGAACATATCAAAATGTGGCTTATAAATTGGCTTCGACTTTAAAAAAACTTTCAAAAAATGTTCGCCACATCAGCGTGTATGTAGACAAAAATGATTTAAAGAACGAGCTTGATGCCCTTGAATTTGCAATTTTTGATTACGAAAAAACTCTAGGAAAAGACGAAGCAGCCGAAGGCGTTTTGATGCTGACGAATATGCTGAAATATGCGAAAAATCAGGTTGGAAAAATCAAGATTATTCAACGTGCATTTTCATTGGCAATGCAGTCTTATAAATTAAAAGACAAGGATAAGGAGCTTGAAAAATTCCTGACGCCGCAATATTATCCGCTTCGAACTTTGATCGAAAATTTAAGTTATTCTTCTTCTATTTTCAGGCATTCGCTGCGCTTAACAATTACAATTCTAATTGGTTTTTTTCTAGGTCAGATTCTTCCATTTCAAAACGTTTACTGGATTTTGCTGACTATTGTTGTAATAATGCGTCCTGGTTATGGCTTAACAAAAGAGCGATCTTACCATAGAATGTTCGGAACTGTTTTGGGAGGTATCATAGCTTTCGGAATTGTATCTATTATTCAAAATCACGTTGCTTTAAGTATTTTCTCTATTATTTGTATGCTTTTGGGGATTTCGTTTACACAAATCAACTATAAGATCAGCGCAACATTTGTTACGATGTATGTGGTTTTTATATACGGAATTCTAACGCCGGATATCAATGAAGTTATTCAATACCGAATTTTAGATTCACTCGCAGGCGCAGTTTTAGCTTTTATTGCCAATCAATTTTTGTGGCCCGCATGGGAATTTATTAATACTCCTATTCATATTGAAAACGCAATTCGTGCCAACCGAAACTATCTCAAGGAAATTGCTGATTTTTATAATAAAAAAGGAGAAGTTCCGACTTCTTATAGATTAGCCAGAAAGAATGCTTTTGTTGAAATAGGAAATCTAATGACTTCATTTCAGCGTATGATGCAGGAACCAAAATCGAAACAGAAAACAATGCCTTTGGTAAACAAACTAGTGGTTTTAAATCACTCATTATTATCTGCTTTAGCATCGCTGTCAACTTATATTCAATCGCATCAAACTACATCTGCTTCTGAGTCTTTCAATTATATCATTAAAACGATTTTAGCTAATCTTGATCACTCTATTTCTATTTTAAGAAATGAAGTTATTTTAAAAGATACATTTTTTGAAAAAGAAGATGTAACGTTACAATTTGAAGAATTAAAAAGAAAGAACTTTACACGCTTGGCAGAAGATGATGGTTTAGACAAAGAAACACGTCAAGCCAAAATGCAGGAAGCTTCAATGGTTATCGAACAATTAATCTGGATGAGCAATCTTGCCGAAAAAATTCTAAAAAACACAACCGACCTAAAAGCAACAAATCCAGATTAATTCATCTGGATTTGTTTTTTTATTCTATAATTAGAGAAGCTTATTTTATTTTTAAAACTTCTGCTGTATGTTTTCTAAGCTCTGCTAAAAGCTCCGGCTTATCATTTAAAGTCTGACCATAAGAAGGAATCATTTTCTTTAATTTAGCTTCCCATTCTGGTGTTTTAATTTGATTGGTAAAACATCTGCTAATCAAATCAACCATAATCGCTACGGCTGTAGAAGCACCTGGAGAAGCACCCAATAAAACTGCTAAAGTTCCGTCATGTGTATTAATTACTTCGGTACCAAATTCTAAAATACCGCCTTCTTTTTCATCTTTCTTAATAACCTGAACACGTTGTCCTGCTTTTTCTAATTTCCAATCTTTAGAACGTGCAGTTGGTAAATATTCACGTAAAGCTTTCATTCTATCTTTTGGAGACTGGCGAACCTGCTCAATCAAATACTTTGTCAGCGGGATATTATGATAACCTGCCGCAAGCATTGGAATTAAGTTATTAGCTTTAATTGACAAAGGCAAATCTAAATAAGAACCGTTTTTTAAGAAACGAGTTGAGAACCCAGCAAATGGTCCAAAAAGAAGTGCTTTTTCCCCATCGATTACACGGGTGTCAATGTGAGGAACAGACATTGGTGGAGCTCCAACACTTGCTTTTCCGTAAACTTTTGCCTGATGTTTAGCAATAACCTCTGGATTAGTACATTTCAGCCATTGTCCACTTACTGGAAAACCGCCGTAACCATGTCCTTCTGGTACATTTGCTTTTTCTAGCAAAGGTAAAGAACCGCCGCCTGCACCAATAAATACGAATTTAGTGTAAGCTTTACGAATTTTTCCTGTAGACAAATCTTTAATCTTTATTCTCCAAGATTTATCTTCACGCTGTCTTAGTTTTTTAACTTCGTGATTAAAAAATAAAGAAACGCCATCTAATTTTTCTAAATAATTGAACATACTTCTGGTTAAGGCACCAAAATTTACATCGGTACCAATTTCCATATGTGTGGCTGCTAATTTTTCATCAGCATTTCGTCCTTCCATTACCAGCGGCATCCATTTTTTTAGCTGCTCGACATCGGTACTGAAAGTCATTTCAGAAAAAATTGGATTGCTCTGCAGAGCTTCAAATCTCTTTTTTAAATAATTTACGTTTTTATCTCCCCATACAAAACTCATATGAGGTACGCTTTTAATAAAATTTTCAGGAGAAGGCACTTTTTTTTCCTGCACTAAGTAAGACCAAAACTGTCTTGAAATCTCAAAAGATTCTGCAATACTTATTGCTTTTTTAGGATCGATACTGCCATCTGCCTTTTCTGGAGTATAATTTAGTTCACAAAAGGCAGAATGTCCAGTTCCTGCATTATTCCAAGCATCAGAGCTTTCTGCAGCAGCAACATCTAATCTTTCGTAAATTTCAATTTTTATATCCGGTTGTAATTCTTTCAAAATTACTCCTAGAGTGGCACTCATAATTCCAGCTCCAATGAGTACTACATCACTATTTGAACGTATGGTTTCGTCAGGCATAACAGTATTTTTATTTAAAGTGCAAAGGTACTTTTTTAATTGCAAAAAAAAACTAATTTTTAGATGATAAAAGTTAGGATTTTCTAAAAACCTTTAAATTATAAACAATAAATAAGACGAAGAGCGTTATTTTTTTGCGGAAAGATAATCTTGAAGTAAAATTGTAGCAGATATCTCGTCTATTAAACCTTTATTTTGACGCTGTTTTTTATTTAAACCGCTGTCGATCATTGTTTGGAATGCCATTTTTGAAGTAAAACGCTCATCTACTCGAATCACTTTCATATCTGGAAAAATATTTGAAAAATGAGTTGCAAAACCATTAATTATAGAAGCACTTTCTGAAGGCTGCCCATTCATTTGCTTAGGCTCACCAATTAATACTGCTTCGACTTTTTCTTTTGCAAAATAATCTTTTAAAAAATCAATTAAAGTATGAGTTGGAATTGTTGTAAGACCTGATGCAATAATCTGCATTTCGTCTGTAACAGCGATTCCTGTACGTTTTTGTCCGTAATCTATAGAAAGGATTCTAGGCATTTACTTTTTTTGACAAATTTAATTAAAACCAGTTTATAATACTTCGATCCTATTATAAAAAAATAAATCATACAAACGTCTAATCATAGTGAGTAAGAAATGTCTTATTCAGTTACAAAAATGTCTTCTTCGTCATTTTAATAAAATATAACTCACTTTTATTTGCACGAAAAAAAAGATCTCAATACACTTTTGATTGCATTGAAAGTGATTGTTTCAAAATATATAAAATGAATAACTACAAAAAAAGCATCGCATTATTTCTTAAGAGATTCATATTGATTATTCTGATATATCAATTGACCAGAATTTTATTTTATTTGATAAATTTCAAACTATTTGATTCTTTTACTTTTCAAACATTTGCTGGCGGTTTAATATTCGATTTTGCTGCCGTAAGCTATATAAATATAGTTTTTCTAGTTGCTCATCTAATTCCAGGCAATTTTAAGTACACCAATAAATATCAATACATTCTAAAAATCAGTTTTTACCTGATAAACCTCTTATTTATTGCCACCAATTTTATTGACATTATTTATTACAGATTTACCGGAAGAAGAAGTACATTTGGAATGATCACTGCTAAAGGTATGGAGCGTGAAGCAATTGGTCTTATTCCATCTTTTCTTCAAGAATTTTGGTATATCGCAGTTGTTTTTATAATTCTGAGTATTTTATTATGGAAAATGATTCCAGATCTAAATGGTAATTTATTGCCGAATAAATTAGCGAAAAAAGATTATTATATAAAAACTGCTCTTCTAACAATTGGCATTACTTTGTTATTGATTTTAGGCCGTGGAGGTTTACAAAAAAAGCCTATAAAAATTGTTGACGGAATAAAATATGGTGCAATTACCAACACTCCATTAGTTTTGAATACTCCGTTTACGATTATAAAAACTTTCATAAAAAAAGATGATATTGAAAAAGTAAACTATTTTGATTCCAAAGAATTAAAAACAATTTACAATCCAATTATTTCATTAAGACCAACGACTACTCCAAACAAAAGAAATGTTGTTATTTTAATATTAGAAAGTTTTGGAAATGAAAATGTTGGACGTGGTCAAACACCCTTTTTAGATTCTCTTATTACGAAATCATATTATTTTAAAAATGGATTTGCTAACGGAAAAGTTTCTATTGATGCTGTACCTTCAATACTTTCAAGTATTCCAAGTTTAATGAATAATTCTTTTATATCATCCAGTTATTCAGTAAATAAAATAAACGGTCTTCCTAAAATTTTAAAGAAAGAAGGTTATTCTACTTCTTTTTTTCATGGTGCTTTTAATGGAAGCCAGAACTTTGATCAATATGCAAAAGTAGCAGGATTTGATCAATATTACGGAAAGGATCAATATACTGGACCAGAAGCTTTTGATGGAAAATGGGGGATTTTTGACGAAGAATTTTTACAGTTCTTTTCTTCCAAACTTTCTTCTTTTCAAGAGCCTTTTTTTAGTTCTTTATTTACTATCTCTTCTCATAATCCTTATACAATTCCAAAAAAATATATTGGAAAATTTCCAAAAGGAACAACAAGAATACAAGAAAGCATTGCCTATACAGATTATGCTCTAAGAAAATTTTTTGAAACCGCTAAAAAACAAAAGTGGTACAAGAACACACTCTTTGTAATTTCATCAGATCATACTTCATCAGAAGGAGATAGAAATACTGATAAAACAAATATTGGGAAGTTTAGAATTCCAATATTATTTTTCGATCCTTCAAATTCAAATCTTGTTGGGATAAATGAAAAAAACTTCCAACAAATTGACATTATGCCGAGTATTTTAGATTACTTAAATATAAAAGCAGAAATTGTAAGCTTTGGAAAGAGTTACAAATCTAAAGATGACTTTGTAGTGTATTATCTTGGCGGAACCTATCATTATATAAATGATGATTACTACCTAGCATTTGCTAATAATCAGACGATTGGTTTCTATAAATGGAAAGAAGATACTTTATTAAAAAACAATTTAATGAACCAGAATTCATTCAAAGTTAAAGAAGCAGAAAAATTCATAAAAGCTTATATACAATCTTTTAATGAGAGAGTAATCAATAATCAACTGACTTTGTAAAACATAAAAAAATCCGCCTCGAAAACTCAAGACGGACCTATCCAAATATTTAAACCTAAAAAATAACTCAAATTATCTACCAAACAATCGGCCAAAAAAGCCTCTATGTTCTTCCTCTTCTCCATCTTCTTCTTCAACATAATTAGCAAACTTAGCTTGCGCCTTTTCGTGTTCGTAAATCAACTCCTTAATATATTCAACATAAGATCTTTTTTTCTCTTCTAAAAATCCGATCAGATATTTTTCGCTGAATTCAACCCCGCTCGCCGCTTCAATTTGTAATAATTTTTTATACAAAGGTTCAATATGCATTGCAATTACTTCTTGCGGAACAGCTTGTCTTCGTCCAAAATAATTTACAATAACATCATTTTCGTCACGTGCGATTTCAAAATCGGTAATTACCCAATAGTATCTTCCGGATTTAGCGAGATTTTTTACAATAGCATGAAAGTTTTTACCGTTTTTAAGATTTTCCCAAAGTACTTTAAAAATAACTTTAGGCATGTCTGGGTGACGTATAATATTATGCGGCTGTCCCATTAATTCGTAATCTTCGTAACCACAAACATCTACAAATACTTCGTTGGCATATTCAATAATACCAAAGGCATTTGTTTTACTCATAATAACTTGTGTTTTATCCCAAGTTACCTCTTTGTCAATAATTACTCTGTTCTGAAGTTGATTTTCTTGATTCATATTTTACTGCTTATATGATTAATTTATTGAATGGAATGTTTTTCAATGATGCGAAATTAGAGAGAAGAAAAAACACAAAATCTGACTTTTGTCATATTTTGACATAAAAAAAACTTCTAGAGGTAGTTTTAAAAAATCTTTAATCCGTATAACAATGCTAAGTTTTACAAATAAGAAACAAAAAGTTAAATCTGTAACATTTTCAAGTCGTTTTGCTTTTTTGCATTTCTACAAATACGTTATCTTTGCCAAAAATTTAAACGTATGAATTCTTTACAGACTATAATTGAACAAGCTTGGGAAAACAGAGCTTTATTGCAAGAAACTACAACAACTGATGCTATTAGAGAAGTTATCGAATTGGTAGACGCAGGAAAATTACGCGTTGCTGAACCAGTTGGTGATAAATGGCAGGTAAACGAATGGGTTAAGAAAGCTGTTGTGATGTATTTCCCAATTCAAAAAATGGAAACATGGGAATCTGGTATTTTCGAATATCACGATAAAATGTTACTTAAAAGAGATTATGCTGCAAAAGGAATTCGTGTAGTACCAAACGCTGTGGCTCGTTATGGAGCTTACATTTCTAGCGGTGTTATCTTAATGCCAAGTTATGTAAACATTGGTGCTTATGTTGATGAAGGAACAATGGTTGATACTTGGGCTACTGTTGGAAGCTGTGCACAAATTGGTAAAAATGTACACTTAAGCGGTGGTGTTGGTATTGGTGGTGTTCTTGAGCCATTACAAGCTGCTCCTGTTATTATCGAAGACGGCGCTTTTATTGGTTCTCGCTGTATTGTTGTTGAAGGCGTTCACGTTGGAAAAGAAGCTGTTCTTGGCGCTAACGTTTGTTTAACTGCTTCAACAAAAATCATTGATGTTACAGGTGATGAACCAGTTGAAATGAAAGGTTTTGTACCAGCTCGTTCTGTAGTAATCCCTGGAAGCTACACTAAAAAATTCGCTGCAGGAGAATTTCAAGTTCCTTGCGCTTTAATTATTGGTACTCGTAAGCCATCTACAGATTTAAAAACTTCTTTAAATAATGCGCTTCGTGAATACGATGTTGCTGTATAGATTTTAAAATCCAATATTATAAAAATCCAAATTCCAATCTTCATCAATTGGAATTTGGATTTTTTTTATTTAGAATTTTTCTTTTGAAGTTTTAAAAGCTTTGCATATTTCATATAAGAAAAAAATGCTTGAATCATTGCAATTGATAATCCGTCGAGGCCATTGAAAATTCCTTTTTTAAAGAAATAACATCGAATGAAAGCTACTGTTCCATTAAGAACTGGTTTAAAAGCATTAATTCTTTTTCCCTGATCATATAATTGCTGCGCATGCCATCCAGAATATTGATTCTTTTTAGCAATAATTTGATCAAAAGAATCCCAGCCGTAATGCAGAATATGCACTGCTACTTTTTTCTCATTTTGAGTAACTATTTTCTGATGTACTTTAGAATCCGAGGGATGAGCTGTTTGTTTATTAAAAAAACGAACTTTATGATCTGGGTACCAACCTGAAAAATCAATTAATTTATCTGCCAAAAAGTTTTTTACTCTAAAACTAAAGGCATCATAATTTCCTTCCAGATATTTTTTATTCAATATAAATTCTTGGGCATCTTTATCTAGAAACTCATCTGCATCTAAATTCAAAATCCAATCGTTTTTGCAATATGGAAGCCCGTGAGTGCGTTGTGGCCCGTCTCCTAAAAAACTTTGCTCGATAACTATTGCACCTTTTTGTTTAGCAATTTCAACTGTACGGTCTTTACTAAAAGAATCTACTACAACTACTTCATCGCAAACTTTTAATAAAGCATCAATACATTTTCCAATATTTTTTTCTTCATTGAAAGTAATAACCAAACCACTAATTTCCATTACAAAATTTAATTTATGAGCCACAAAAATATAACATTTTTATTTTAGTTTATTCTTAATCTTGCAATACGGTTGCACACTTCTTAAAATAGTTTGTAATTTAGCCCATAAATTGAATTTTAAATAGATGAGAATATTAGTCATTCAGCAAAAAAGAATTGGAGACGTATTAACCAGCACAATAATCTGTAACAACTTAAAAACTAAGTTTCCAGATTCGGTTATCGATTACATGTGTTATCCGAATTCTATTGATGTTCTAAAAGAAAATCCGAATATAGATAACATTATTCCGGTAACTAATAAAATTCGAAAATCGACTTTTGGGTTCATTAAATTCATTTTTGAGATTAGAAGAAAAAAATATGACGCCGTAATAGACGTTTACAGTAAATTAGGAACCAACTTAATTACATTTTTCTCTGGTGCAAAATATAAAGTTTCGTACCATAAATGGTATTCTAATATCTTTTACAATTATAGCTACGAGCGCTTTGACGCTATAAAATCAGAATATGGTCTAGCAATAGAAAATAGATTATTATTGCTAAAACCTTTCTTTTCTGAAAAAATAACAAATGTAAAACCAAAGATCTTTTTAAAAGAATCTGAGATTAATGAAGCAAAAAATCTTCTAAAAAGCTACAATGTAGACCCTGAAAAACCATTGATCATGTTTGGAATTTTAGGAAGCGAGCATTACAAAACTTATCCGCTTGACGGAATGGCAAAAATTATAGATTTTACTGTAGCTAAGACAAACGCGACTATTCTATTTAATTATATTCCGAATCAGAAAGAACAAGCATTGGAGGTTTACAATTATTGTTCTGAAGAAACAAAAAAGCATATTATTTTCGATTTGTACGCAACAGATTTACGCCAGTTTTTAGCTTTGCTTTCTCAATGCGAGATGCTGATTGGAAATGAAGGAGGTGCCGTAAATATGGCAAAAGCATTAGAAATTCCGACTTTTTCAATCTTTACGCCTTCTGTTAGAAAAGAAACTTGGCAGTTATTTGAAAATGAAGCTAAAAATGCTTCTATTCATTTAAAAGACTTAAAACCTGAAATATACGAACAGCATACCGAACAATATATTAAAGAGCATACTTTTGAATATTATGCCGAATATCCTTTACCATTAATGCTGGAAAAACTAGAAGCTTATTTTCAAGAATATAAAAATTGAAAAATTAAAAGCATCAGATGAGTATAGAAAAACAAAAGTTATCGGTTTTAATTATTACGCTTAATGAAGAACAGCATATAAAATCGCTTCTTGAAGATATTGACTTTGCTGATGAAATAATTGTTGTTGATTCTTATAGTGCTGATAAAACTGTCAGTATAGTACAATCGATTCCGAATGTAAAATTAATTCAAAAACAATTTATTGACTATACTTCGCAAAGAAATTTTGCATTAGATCATGCAAAAAACAATTGGATATTATTTATTGATGCCGATGAACGCTTAACTCCTGAGCTTAAAGCTGAAATTACCTCAACTATAAACAATAAAAATGCTGCGAGTGCTTATTTGATTTATAGAACTTTTATGTTCAAAAACAAAAAACTGTATTTTAGCGGCTGGCAAACCGACAAGATTTTCAGGCTTTTCAACAAAGTAGACTGCAGATATACGGAAGATAGAATGGTACACGAAAAACTAATCGTGAATGGAAAAACTGCTGTTCTCCAAAACAAAATTATTCACTTTTCTTATACTTCTTATGAAGAGTATAAATTGAAAATGAAAAAATACGGAATTTTGAAAGCCAATGAGAAAATAAAAAAAGGACAGAAGCCAGCTCATTTATTACTGTACTTCCATCCTCTTTATACTTTCTTGTACCAATACTTAATTAGACTTGGATTTTTAGACGGCATGAAAGGAATAACAATTTGTTACCTTAATGCGTATAGTATTTTTATTCGATATAAAGAAATGAGAAAACTTACTTCTTCCAGAATTTAAGCTTTTTCTTTAGGCGTTTTTTTCTGTAAAATTGCTCTTGAAAATCTGCTGTATATTTCCATAAAGTATCAAAAATCTTTTGCTCAGATTCTGGATATAATTTAGCATATTCATTACTCATTACTGCCACCATTTCTTTTAAAGGAGTCAAACGGCGTAGATTGTGCATGCGCTGTTCAAAAGTTAACGATGAATGAAATTCCATTCTGTTTAAATCAACCAAAAAGAAGTCATAATTCCCGTCGGCATTCTTTTTAATTAAAGTGTTTCCTGGAGAATGATCTATAAATTCAATTCCTTTTTCGTGAAGTTCAAAACTAAATCTTGTAAACTGTCTTAAAATATTTTCATGATCTGGATAATCAGGAATTTCCACAAGTTCTCTGTATGTCAAATCAGCATTTAAATGTTCGCTTACATAATAACTGTCATTTAGACCTAAAAGAGTAGAATTTTCTAAAAATGCAATTGGTTCTGGAGTTCCTATTCCTTTTTCTAACAAAATAGTCGCATATTCAAATGAACGTCTTGCTTTTGACTTTCTAAAATATTTATAAGCAACTTTGTTAATTAAATTCGGAATTTTAAATGATTTTATATTGATCGTTTTACCGTTTAAATCAAATAATTTAATCTTGTTACGATCTCCATTTCCAAAAAGTTCACCAGTAGAACTAAATCTTTTGATTTTGTCAAGTACGGACTCAGTGCTATTTTCGAAAATTGGATTTACTTTAAAATTCATCAGTTATTTTTTATAGCAACAAAAATACGTATAGAATTTAAATACTTCAAATTAATATTTCCTTTTCATAGAAATTCATCTGTTGTAATGCTTCCCATAATTTTTAAAAACGGAATACAAAAAAACAACAGCTTCTAAATTTGAATATATCTTTTTGATATTAATCAAGGTAAACTAGAAAATCCTTCCAATATAGCTTTATAAAAATTGTTAAATATTTATTTCTTAATTTCGTCGAACATTTCAACAGAAAAATACAACATGCGTATAACGTTAATAAGTCTAGATAACTGGGGTCTCAATAAACACATTGCTCAAAATTTGGAACAACAGGGACACACTGTTCACCATATTGACTTTAATGCTTTTAAGTTTAAATATCCATCTGTATTCCATAAAGCCTATAATTTCATTTTAAAAGCTTTCTTCAAAACCAATTTGAAGCACCAGCACTATGGGAAAGAAATTATAAATCAATTAAAGAAAAATCGAGAAATTCAAGATGTAATTTTGACGATAAAAGGAGATTTTATCACTCCTAAAAGTGTCTTAGAATTTAAACAATACACAAAGAAATCTATTGGTTTCTTTAATGACAATACGTATCGCTGTCCAAAAATCAAAAGAGTTCTTCATTGCTTTGATGAGGTTTATTCTTTTGAAAAAGAAGACTGCACAAAATTCAATTTGAAATTTGCACCCAACTGGATTTACAATTCTGATAATACAGAAAACAAAACTCATTTTGATTATGATGTTTTCAATATTAGTTCGATAGACAAAAGGCTTCCAATTTTAAAAAGAATTGCTGCTAATTTAGCTTCGCAAAAAATAAACTTTAAGTTTATTGTGTATGATAAAAAACAGCAGGATAATGATGAAAATATTACTTATATAAGAAAGCATATGCCTCTGACTGAAGTGAATGATTACATTAGTCGTTCAAAAGTGCTTTTGGATATTAACCGAATTGGCCAAATTGGACTAACGTTTAGAGTTTTTGAAAGTTTGGGTCTAGGCAAAAAACTCATTACAACAAATGCTGATATTAAAAATTACGATTTCTACAATCCGAATAACATTTTGATTATTGACGAGAAAAATCCAATTATACCTGTTTCTTTTTTCGAAAATGAATATGAAAAAATTCCAGAATCAATTTACAATAAATACACTTTAGAAGGCTGGACTGAAAATGTAATTTTCAAAAACAGCACCTTATAAATAGATCTTAAAAATCTAGACCTCTTTATCGAAATCATTGTTTTTAATTTTCACCAACACTTAACTCGAAGTATCTATCTAATTTACAATGTTTTAATTCGTATTTAAATAAAAGTAAATATTTACTTACAATTATTACATGTTTTACAATACTATTCTTTCATTAATTTTATAAGTTTGAGTATGTTTGCAAAAAAATAAAATAGCATCTACTCATTTATTTAGTAGTGCCACAGTCACATTACTAAGTATGATTTTTTCCGTTTTTATATTCCTGATTCCAATTCTAGTTGTTTTAATTTTAAGCGTTTTTACAGTAAACAAAATAATAAAGATAGACTTAACTGAAATGCGCTATCCAGAAATAGATGGTTTAAGAGGCTATTTAGCTTTTTTCGTTTTTCTGCACCATGCTTACATTTGGCAAATCTTTCTAAAAACATCCACTTGGAAAGATCCTGAATCTAATTTATTCAACCAATTTGGTGAAACTTCGGTTGTCTTCTTCTTTATAATAACAGTTTTCTTATTTACAACTAAATTATTCAAGAATAAAACAGGAGAAATAGATTGGTTAAATTATCTGAAATCAAGGTTTTTCAGGCTTTTCCCAATGTATTTTTTCTTTGTAATTATCATTTTTATTATAGTCGGAGTACTTACACAATTTACAGTCAAAGTTCCCTTTATTGAGAATTTAAAAAGCATCATTTCCTGGCTGTTTTTTAATGTAAGTAAAAAGAGTTCAGATCTTAACGGATTAAAAGATACTTTTATAATAAATTCAGGAATAGCTTGGACACTGCCTTACGAATGGACATTTTATTTTTTAGTACCACTTATCGCTTTATGGTTTAAAATAAAAGTCAACCTAAAAGCCGTATTAAGCTTTACGTTTGCTGCTGCAATAATTATGGTTTTAAATAAATCATCATTGAGACACTTTACTCCTTTTCTTGGTGGAATTATAGTTGCCTTAATAATGAACATGAAAAAGACCGAAGCGATTTTTAAGCAAAAGAAATATACAATTCTAGCCTTACTGCTGTTAGGAGTTTCAGTATATTTTTTTAACGGTGGAAAAAAGCCAATTCAAATTATAATTTCATCACTTGTATTTTTAATTATCGCATCTGGAAATAGCTTTTTCGGAATTTTGTCGAGTGCATTTTCACGTAAATTTGGTCAAATAACATACAGTTTATACTTGCTTCATGGTATTTTTCTATTCATACTATTTCATTTTGTTGTTGGACTTGAAAGAGCAAAAACTTTAACTCATCTTGAATTTTGGATGATTGTAACAGTTTCAATTTTACCATTGCTTTTTATTTGTCAACTGACTTTTAAATATATTGAATCGCCTTTGATGTCATTTTCTAAGACAAAAAAATAAAAAAGCAAAATACTTGATTATCCTGCCTATTCAAATAAATAATCTTTTTATTTATAACTTTGCAGCTGTATTATACATTCAA
Source organism: Flavobacterium sp. SORGH_AS_0622 (assembly GCF_030818825.1). Taxonomy (NCBI): domain Bacteria; kingdom Pseudomonadati; phylum Bacteroidota; class Flavobacteriia; order Flavobacteriales; family Flavobacteriaceae; genus Flavobacterium; species Flavobacterium sp. SORGH_AS_0622. The sequence continues at coordinate 1,591,221 of NZ_JAUTAX010000001.1, read as the reverse complement.
AACCAGTCTAGATTTTTTATAATGAACGAAGAAATAATTAATGCATACGAAGTAATCAAAGAAGGTGGCATCATTCTTTATCCAACAGATACTGTGTGGGGCATTGGCTGTGACGCCACAAATCCTGAAGCTGTTGCCAAAATCTACAAATTAAAACAGCGTGCAGAGACACAAAGCATGATAGTTTTGATGAATGGCGAAAAGATGATTTACAACGTGTTTAAAAACATTCCTGAAGTTGCTTGGCAAATCTGGGATTTATCAGACAAACCAACGACTTTAATTCTGGACGATGCCAGAAATGTGGCACCAAATATTATTGCAGCCGATAAATCATTAGGAGTTCGTTTGATAAAAGAACCTTTCTGCTATAAATTGCTGGAGAGAATGAAAAAACCTTTGGTTTCAACTTCTGCAAATATTTCTGGACAGCCTACACCTCTTACCTTTAAAGACATTAGTCCAGAAATTATAAATGGTGTTGATTATGTGGTAAAATTAAACCAAGACAAAATCAACGGAAAATCTTCTACAATTATCAAATTAACAAACGATTCTCAGGTAAAAGTAATACGTAAATAAAGGGCTTCGACTTCGCTCAGCCTGACAATCCTTATGTCTTTCTGAATGAAGTCGAAGAATATTTTAAACAAAAATCTTAGAATCTTAGCCTCTCAGAACCTTAGTTGCTTAAATATTTTTCAAACTCTCAATCAGCCAATCTACATCTTCTTTGGTGTTGTAATGGCTAAATGAAATTCGAAGATTCGGCAATTTTAGATCTTCTTCAGAAAGCATTTCTTTTAAAACATGCGAAGGTTTAATACTTCCAGACTGGCAGGCACTTCCTCTCGAAACTGCAATTCCTTTCATATCTAAACTAAAAAGAAGCATTGAAGTTTTATCTGATGAAAAAGGTAAAATGATATTAATGATATTATAAAAATCATCTTTTTTTCCATTAATTCTAAAATCAGGAAAATGACTTTCAAGCTGATCAATAAGATATTTTTTCAATTCTAAAATATAGTTTCTTTCCTCATCTAGTTTTTCATACGAAATAGACAAAGCTTTTGCCATTCCGGCAATTTGGTGTACTGCTTCGGTTCCTGCGCGAAGACCTTTTTCTTGTTCTCCGCCAAAAAGTAACGGCTGCAAACCTGAGTTTTTTCTAACAAAGGCAAATCCGATTCCTTTTGGTCCGTGAAATTTATGCGCACTAGCCAAAATGAAGTCAATGGGGGTCTTTTGCAAGTCGATTTCGGTTTTTCCGACAGACTGGACTGTATCAGAATGAAACAAGGCATTATACTGCTTGCAAATAAGGCTTACTCTTTCTAAATCTAAAATTGTTCCTGTTTCGTTATTTACATGCATTAAACTAACTAATGTCTTTTTCTCATCAGATAATAGATTAGACAAGTGCGTTAGATCTAAACTTCCGTCAGCATTTACCTTTACATAATCAACCTGAATATTGTATTCTTCCTGCAGCGCCAAAACAGTATATAGAACAGCGTGATGTTCAATTTTAGAAGTAATAATTCGCTCAACTTTCAAATCTTCAACCGCAGAACGCAGAATCCAATTATCCGCTTCAGTTCCGCCAGAAGTAAAAATTATTTCTTGGGCAGTACAATTGAAATGTTTCGCAATACTTTTTCTGGAAAGCTCTACTATTGTTTTACCATTTCGTCCAAAACTATGTGTAGACGATGGATTACCAAAATCCTCAACCATAATTTTTGTTATTTCCTGAATTACTTCGGGACGTATTGCAGTTGTTGAGGCATTATCTAGATATACTTTTTTCATCGGGACAAAGTTAAGAAATATCAATTGTCAATTCTTAAATATCATTTGCCATTTTTTTCACTATTTTTGACCCAAATAAATTTTACGATGAAAAAATATGCTTCTCTCCTATTATTTGCTTTTTTATTAAACGGCTGCGATGATGGAGATTTAACTGTAGAAACAATAGATTTTGAAAGCGTTACAACTTCTCAAGCCTGCGATCCATTAACCAATACCTTAATTTATAAATTAAAAAATCAAGAAGCGCTTTTACTGCAATTGCCAGAAACTGCGGGAATTGTTAATGATCCTGGAACTTATGAGTATCCAATTGACTCAAAAGGTAACGGACAATATCGTGTAGTTTATAGAGCTTATGATGGCACTGTTGCAACTGCTAATATTTGTGGAGCAATTCCGCCAAGTACTCCTAAAGTTACAGAAGAATGGCTTGCAACAGATGGTATAATTACAATTGAAACTTCACAAATCGAAAAACCAAATACAACTGATGATGGTTCACGCATAACAGGTTATGACCACAGTATTATAATCAAAAATGTAACATTTGCTAAACCGTCTGGAAACCAAACTCAGGCTCAATATGTTTTTGGAACCTACAGTACAACTGTAACTCCTGCTAGTTTAGTTTTCAAAACTAATACTAATGGTACGGCTTACGAATGTGGAGATCTTAAAAAAGTATATAATTACAACAATTCCTTTTATTTAACAATTGATGACATAGATCCTGCTTTAATTGTAAATACAGATACACCAGCAAACCAGCCTAGAACGAGTTTAATTACTGCATCAATGAATAAGGTTTATTATAGAACAGCAAAGGCAGAGACAGGTTCTTTTTCAGAAGCATATATCTGTAATCCGACATCTACACCTGCAATTGACGAAACGTGGAGTGGTCAACTTGGGGTAGCTGGAACAAGCGGAATTATAGAAGTAACAACAACACACGTTGCACAAGTTTATACACATACGATAGTTCTTAGAAATGTAATTTTAGAAAAAGGAAATAGCCATTTTAAACTGGGAAGCCGTTTTCTTTTAGGAAACATCGAAAGAACTGTTAACTAAAAAAATATAGATTTTCGACGAAAATCAAAAAAAATAATTCTTACAAAAAACGTCTGTTTTTCAAAACTGGTTTAATACTAAACCAGAAGGAAAAACAGACGTTTTTTTATGCTCGAAAATGATCGATTTTAAGCTTCTAAATTGGTTTTATTTATTGTTTTGTCTAAAATAAACTTCGGTTGCACCAAGACCATATTTTTGATAATTGGCATCTTGAAAATCAATTCCGTCATAACGGCCTAATAAAAAATCAAGTTCGGCTTTTAAAATTCCTTCGCCGACACCATGAATAAAAACGATTTTCGGAATACGGTTTCGGATCGCAAATTCGATATGTCTTTTTGCCGTTTCTGTTTGTAATGTCAAAATATCATAATTGGACATTCCGCGTTTATTGGGAACCAATTTTTCGATGTGCAAATCAAATTCTGGAACGCCAATATCGCGTTTTTCTTTCTTTTCTTTAACAAAACTCCTCGGTTTTGGCTCTGTTTTTTCTTTCGAAATTTGATCTAAATCTATTCTTTTAATAGAATTCATTAAATCACTGGAATCTTGAACCTTAAGTAATTCGTTGACAAAAAATGTCATCATAAATCCATCTTCAGTTTCTATCAAAACCTCGTTATTTTTAACCGAAACTACCGTTCCGTTTATGGCTTCATCAAGTACAGAAACCTTATCTCCTTTTACCAGCATCCTACTCTTCTTTATCGTTATTTTTACTTGGTGTTTTTGCACTTAGCTGCATCATTCCGAACATGAAAACTACAATTGCAATGATCATGATATAGATGTTTTTTTCTTCTGAAACCTGTTCGTAAAACGCAACCGAAATCGCAAGAATCATTATTATAATTTTAAAAGCTTTCATCAATTCAAAGTTTAAGATTTCAAAAGTATAAAACTTTCAAGTAGTACTTCTATCCTGTGCAAAACGTTTGTCATATTTTTTTAGTAAAATTGCAAAAAGATCTGCCATGACTTTAGAGAAATATATGATCCCATGCTTGTTCAAAACCATCTTCGGTTTTGAATGTTTAGGCTGTGGTTTTCAGCGGTCATTATTCTTACTTTTTCAAGGTGAATTTTCAGCTGCTTTTAAAATGTATCCAGCAATATTTACCTGTCTTTTATTATTTGTTTTTATAGCGCTTCATTTTTTAGACAAATCTAAAAATTACAAAAAATTAGTTTGGAGAATGGCAGCCGTAAATTTCATTTTTATGCTAGGAGGTTATTACTTCAAGCACTTTTATTTTTAGATTTTAGTCCCGAAGCCTCGGGATAGATTTTAGATTTTCTAAAAAATCGCTTCGCTCTTTTTTGGAATTTGGGATTTTAAAAAATTGGAATTTTAAGAACCTTTATTTCTTAATCTGATCCAAAATATCATTCATCATCTCGATTTGAACTTTCTGAATTTCGATTAATTCTTGCTGCTGATGCATAATCAAATGATCGATTTTATCGTGAATCATTCTAATCTCTAATTCTGATTTTAGATTAATCATATAATCTTTTTTAGCTCGATTCCTATCTTTTTCTTCTTGGCGGTTTTGACTCATCATAATCACCGGCGCCTGCAAAGCTGCTACGCAAGAAAGAATTAAATTTAAAAGAATAAACGGATACGGATCAAAACCTTTATTTAAAATAATATAAACATTGGAGCCGATCCAGATAATAATAAAAACAACAAACGAAATAATAAAAGTCCAGCTTCCGCCAAAATCGGCTACTCTATCAGCTACTCTTTGTCCTAAATTTCGAACTTCTTCCTCGTCTTCAACAATACTTACGATAGATTTATCTTGTTTTAATGAAGAAATAACACTTTTCTCCATTGCCGAAAGCGCTCCAATTTCTGTCGAAAGATAATTGGAAATATATTGCTGGCGATAAACATTTAATTCGTTTACAGCGATACAATCGTCATCATTAAAATCAGGAAATTCTTTTTTGATTAAACCCAAAATAGGATCATGAATTGATTTACCACAGATTTTTTCGTTTTCACTAAATGGAAGTCCCGAAATTGCACTCTTAAATGTTTTATTATTTTTCATTTTGATATGTTTTGAAAGCTAATTTACGCAATTAACTTGGTAAGAAACACATAAAAAAGAAGTGTTTAGAATTCGTTTTTTATCACAAATACAAATTTCTAGACAAAATTTCTTTAGTTAAATCGTGACTTTATTTCCAAAAAACACCTTACTTTTAACGTTCCAAAATTATTCATTCATTTTTACCATTGTGACAAAAGACACTATCATACAAAATATAAAGGCCTTAAAGAGCCATTCGCACATAAACTACGGTATTAAAACCAAAACAGAAGACTTTACAGAAAAGCTTTTTTACACTCTTTTTGATTCAAATGCAGTTTTAGAAGAAAGTATTGATGAATTGGAAAAATGCTTTAAAGAAATCGCTGTTTTAGCCTGCAAAAAACCACAAAATTTATGCGGTTCTATGTGGGATAGATTTTTAGAAAAACTGCCAAGCGTTTTAGAAAAATTAAACCAAGATGCCGAGTACATTTTAGAAAACGATCCTGCCTCAAATAGTATCGATGAAGTTTATTTGGGATATCCTGGTTTTTACGCCATAGCTATCTATAGATTAAGTCATGAATTGTACCATTTAGATTTACTTCTGTTTTCTCGATTAATGAGCGAATATGCACATAGAATTACAGGAACCGATATTCATGCAGGAGCAAATATTGCATCGCCATTTTTTATTGACCACGCTACCGGAATTGTAATTGGAGAAACTACTGTTATCAAAAAACATGTGAAAATTTACCAAGGTGTTACGCTGGGCGCATTAAGTGTGAGCAAGGATATGAAAAGTGCTAAAAGACATCCTACCGTTGAAGCTAATGTGTGTATTTATGCCAACGCAACAATTTTAGGCGGAGAAACGGTAATTGGAAAGAACAGTGTTATTGGCGGAAATTCATGGGTAACTAAATCTATCCCTGAAGATTCTATTGTTCTAAACACTACCACAACTGAAGTTAAAATAAAAGAAAAAAAATAAAATGGGTCCACAGAAATTATTAAACTTAATTGGAAATACTCCTTTGATGGAAACTGTCAATTTGGTTAAAAATAAAAATGTAAAACTTTTACTTAAACTGGAAGGAAACAATCCTGGGGGAAGTGTAAAAGACAGAGCAGCATACAATATGATTGCTGCCGCATTAGAAAGAGGAGATATAAAAAAAGGAGATAAATTAATTGAAGCAACCAGCGGAAATACTGGAATTGCACTGGCAATGATTGCGCAATTATTTGGCATAGAAATAGAATTGGTTTTACCCGAAGATTCCACAAAAGAACGTACACAAACGATGCGTGCTTACGGTGCTACGGTTATTTTAACGCCTGCAAGCGAAGGAATTATTGGTTCTCGTGATTATGCAGATAAAAAAGTAGCACAAGGCGGTTATTTGATGTTGAATCAGTTTGCTAATGATGACAACTGGAAAGCACATTACAAAACAACCGGCCCTGAAATATGGAATGATACGGAAGGAACTGTTACGCATTTTGTTTCGGCAATGGGAACTACTGGAACTATTATTGGAACTTCGACTTATTTAAAAGAAAAGAATCCAAATGTGCAGATTATTGGCGCTCAGCCAAGCGATGGATCACAGATTCCTGGAATTCGTAAATGGCCGGAAGAATATCTTCCTAAAATTTTTGATGCTTCTAAAGTTGATACTGTTGTGGATGTAAGCGAAGAAGAAGCACGTGAAATGACCAAAAGATTAGCCCTTGAAGAAGGTGTTTTCGCAGGAATGAGCAGCGGAGGTTCTGTTGCAGTTGCCCTAAAAATTGCAGAACAATTAGAATCTGGTGTTATAGTAGCAGTTATCTGCGATAGAGGCGACCGCTATTTGTCTTCGGATTTATTTGACTAAAAAGATACTAAGTTGCTAAGGTTCTAAGATGCTAAGTTTTGGATAACTAAAAAACATTGTATCTCAAAATCTTAGAAACTTAAAATCTCAGAAACTTAAAAAACTTAGCATCTTAGAAACTCAGAACCTTAGAATCTTAAAAAGAAATGAACTACAGAAAACTAGGAAAAACAAACTTTAATATATCTGAAATCTCTCTTGGCACTTGGCAGGTGGGAGGAAAATGGGGTTCGGTTTTTGATGATAAAACCGCAGATGAACTTTTAAATACAGCAATAGACAACGGCGTTAATTTTATTGATACTGCCGATGTTTATGAAAACGGATTAAGTGAAACCGCTGTCGGCAGAGTGGTTCGATCTCGATCGGAACGAATTTATGTTGCTACAAAATGCGGACGCCAGATCAATCCTCATGTCAATGAAGGATATACTCCAAAAGTCCTTCAAAAATTCGTAGAAGACAGTTTAAAAAGAACTGGTTTAGAAACCCTAGATTTGATTCAGCTTCATTGCCCGCCGACTGAAGTATATTACCGTCCTGAAATCTTCGAACTTTTTGACCGTTTAAAAGACCAAGGAAAAATACTTAACCTTGGTGTAAGTGTCGAAAAAGTTGAAGAAGCCTTAAAGGCAATAGAATATTCGAATGTAATGACTGTTCAGATTATTTTCAATTTGTTCCGCCAGCGTCCTTCAGAATTATTTTTCTCAGAAGCCAGAAAAAAAGATATTGGCATTATTGCCAGAGTTCCTCTTGCAAGCGGACTTTTAACGGGTACATTCAGCGAAAAAACGGTTTTTGAACCTCAGGATCATCGTAACTTTAACCGTAACGGAGAAGCTTTTGATAAAGGAGAAACTTTTTCTGGAATTGATTATGAATTAGGTTTAAAAGCAGTTGAAGCCCTAAAAGCACTATTCCCAGAAACACCAAACCTCGCTCCTATTGCTTTACAATGGATTTTGAGTTTTAATGAAATAAGCTGTATTATTCCTGGCGCATCAAAAGTAAATCATGTGTTATCAAATTTATCGGTTTATGATACTCCAAAATTAACTGCAGAGCAGATTTCGGAAATGAATAAAATTTATGATGAATTTATAAAACCTTCTGTTCATCAGCTTTGGTAATATTTTAAGTTTTTTCTTTCATAAATACGCAACCATTTGAAGTTTATTGCATCTAGTATAAAAACACTAATCAATAAACCAAAAATTATGAAAAAACTAATCTTTTTACTATTTGCAGTCTGTCTAATATTTGGAGCATGCAGCAATGATGAAACTACCCAAGAAGAAGATACCGCTATGCTCGATAAAATGTATAAAGAAATTGTTGAATTTTCTTTAATCAATTCGCAGCCTTGCACAAATCCAGAAGATTGGACATATATGAAACTTGATCCTTCTGGCTGCTCAGGATATATTATGTATTCTAAAAAAATAGACTTAGCTGTTTTTCAGAAAAAAATTGACAAGTACATTAATACTAGAGGAAAAATATATTCTAAATGGGGACTATATGCAGACTATGCAGATTGTGTAATGGTAATACCTCCAACAGGAATAGAATGTATAGATGAGAAACCAACGTTAGTATTTGGGCTCTATACAAAATAAAATTAAAGGTTATTAAGATTTACAAAACAATCTTAATAACCTTTTTTTATATATCAAATTCAATTCTAAATTCAGCACCTTTGTTCTTGCCATCGCTAGAAGCCGTTAATCGGCCTTTGTTACGTTCTATTATTTTCTTGCATAAATACAAGCCAATTCCCGTTGAACCTTCATTAGCAGTTCCTAGTCGGCTCATTTTGGTAAACTTTTTAAACAATTCCTCAATCTGATTTTTATCGAAACCAATTCCAGAATCTTTTACCGTTAAAATCAATTTGGAATCTTCTGAAAAAATTCTCACTTTGATTTCACTGTCAAAATAAGAAAATTTCACGGCATTGCTGATTAAATTCACTAAAACCTGAATCAAAAGACCTTCGTCAATTTTAAGTTTCGCTTCAACACATTCTAAAATTAAATTCAATTTTATCTTTTTATCAAATAAACGCTGTTCTACCTGTTCATTAATAAAAGGGAGGATATTAGGAAACAAAATCGTTTTTGTATCTGGAGTTACTTTTACAATCTGATCTTGCTCGTTTAACAGCTTAATAAAATTATCAATATATCTAAATTGAAGATTGGTTGACTCACAGATTAATTCTGCAAGGTTTTTAACTGATTCTGATGGATTTTCGCTTATAATTAATTGAGCCAAACCCTGCGGATTTCCAGCAAAATTCTTTAAATCATGCGAAAGCATATAAACTAAATCTTGTTTTTCATTAATAAAACTCTCGGCTTCGTAAATCGATTCTTGAATATTGCATAAAAGCAGCCCGGCTTCATCTGTATATTCTGTCGGCAAAACAGACAATTTTCTCAAGTTTCGGTAATCATCTAATGCTTTTGATGCAGTTGCAATAGGTTTAATTAACTTATTTAAAACTAAAAGTGTTATCGCCGTTGCCAGCAAAGTCATTATTAAAGAAAAAACGAGAATTGAAGTTGGAGAAATACTGTACTTAAAATACAATACAAAAAATAATATTCCGATTAAAGGAATATGAATCCCTATAAAAGCAACAAATAAAAATTTGAATGCATAACTTTTTTTCAGAAAGCTGATTTGTGAGAGCGCGTGATACAACTTCATAAAAAGAGGACAATATGGTAGGTTGAAATTCTAATTTTATTAGGATTATTATGCAAACAAAATTAGCTTTTAAAGTTTACTAAACTAATTTTTTGAAGAATTTCTAAAATATTTTTAAAATTAAATTTGTAAAAGTTTTCAAAGGCTTATTTTTGCGCTATGGGAAGAAAAAATACAGACAAAGTTGTCTTTCATCAAATTCAAGTTCTTGATGCCGGTGCAAAAGGAGTTTCGGTTGCCAAAGCACCTGACGGAAAAGTAATCTTTATTCCGAATGTGGTACCTGGAGATGTAGTTGACGTGCAGACATTTAAAAAAAGAAAGGCGTATTACGAAGGTAAAGCCGTAAAATTTCACGAATTATCTGATTATAGAGTAGAACCAATTTGTGAGCATTTTGGAGTATGCGGAGGCTGTAAATGGCAAAATATGAAGTACAGCCAGCAGCTTGCATTTAAACAAAATGAAGTTAAAAATCATTTACAAAGAATAGGAAAAATTGAACTTCCGGAATTTGAAACTATTTTAGGTTCTGAGAAACAGTTTTTCTATAGAAATAAAATGGAATTTTCTTTTTCTAACAGCCGCTGGCTTACAGAAAAAGAAATTGGAAGTACAGAAGATTTAGGAAATAGAAATGCATTAGGATTTCATATTCCGAAAATGTGGGACAAAATTCTAGACATTAATAAATGTCATTTACAAGAAGATCCTTCAAATGCAATCCGCAATGAAATTCGCGCATTTGCAAACGAACATAATTTAGCGTTTTTTAATCCGAGAGAGCATTCTGGATTATTGAGAACCGTAATGATTCGTACCGTTTCGACAGGAGAAATCATGGTTTTAATTCAGTTTTTTGAAGAAGACAAAGAAAACAGAGAGTTAATTCTAGATCATTTATACGAGAAATTTCCTCAAATTACTTCATTACAATATGTTGTAAACGGAAAACCAAATGATACTATCTACGATCAGGATGTTGTTCTTTATAAAGGAAGAAATTACATTCTAGAAGAAATGGAAGGTTTGAAATTTAGCATCAACGCTAAATCTTTCTATCAAACTAACTCAGATCAAGCGTACGAATTATATAAAATAACTCGTGATTTTGCTGATCTTACTGGAAATGAAATCGTTTATGATTTATATACAGGAACTGGAACAATTGCTCAGTTCGTTTCTAAAAAAGCAAAAAAAGTAATCGGAGTAGAAAGCGTTCCCGAAGCTATTATTGATGCAAAAGCCAATGCAGAACGCAATAATATTACTAATTGCGAGTTTTTTGTTGGAGACATGAAAGTTGTATTTAATGAAGCTTTTATTGCTCAGCACGGTAAACCTGATGTAATTATTACAGATCCACCGCGCGACGGAATGCATAAAGACGTAGTAGAACAAATCTTAAAAATTGCTCCAAAAAGAGTCGTTTATGTAAGCTGTAATTCTGCAACTCAAGCTCGTGATTTGGCTTTAATGGATGAAAAATACAAAGTTACACGTGTAAGACCTGTAGATATGTTTCCGCAGACACATCATGTTGAAAATGTTGTACTTTTAGAACTTCGATAGAAAATATACATGAAAAAATTACTCTCTATTTTGCTGCTCTTTACTTTTGGCTTATCAAGCTGCGAGAAAGATGATATCTGCGATGCAAACACACCAACTACACCTAGATTGATAATTACATTCTATGATATTGCCAATCCTACCAAAACTAGGAATGTCAATAATTTAAAAGTAATTGGCGAAGGAATGACCGAAGGAATCGTTTTTAACGAAAATGGCACAGATGAGACTAAATATCTAACTAGCGGAAGTACGGTTGCAATTCCTTTAAAAGTTAATGACGGTACGGTTACCTATAAATTTATTTATAATGCTGCCAGTACAAACCCAACATCAATTAATACTGATGTATTAACTATAAATTACACCAGTCAAAATGTATACGTGTCTAGAGCATGTGGTTTTAAAACTATTTTTGCTTTAAAGCCTGTTGATCCTTTTCTTCGCACAGATCCAGATGGAGATACCGTTTGGATGACTGATGTACAATTAAAAAACCCTAACATTGAATCTGAAAATGAAACACACATTGAAGTTTATTTCTAGTATTTTTTTATTCTTTTCAGTGTTTTTAGGGCAAGCTCAAGACACGCCAGAAATATCACCAAATAAAAAAGATACTATTGTAAAACCCAAAACTGTAACTAGTAAACCACCAGTTCAGAAAGCTGAGGTAAAAAAAGACAGTGTCGTCAAAACAGATCGTTACGGTCTTCGTGTTGGTGTAGATTTGTACAAACTTACCCGCGGTCTTTATGACAAAGATTATAAAGGAGTAGAATTTGTTGGTGATTGGAGATTAACCAAAAAATATTATCTGGCTGCAGAATTAGGTTATGAAAATAAAACAACAGATGATGACAGATTAAATTCATCGGCTGCTGGAACTTATGTAAAAGCTGGGTTTGATTATAATTTCTATGAAAACTGGCTTGACATGGAAAACTTAATCACAATTGGACTTCGAGGCGGTTTTAGTACTTTTAGCCAGGATTTAAACAGTTATAAAATTTACAATCCTAATCCGTATTGGGGTGAACTGCCTGCTATAACAACAGACCAAAAATACAGCGGACTTACAGCGACATGGCTGGAAGTAGCAATGGGATTAAAAGCAGAAGTTTTTGATAATGTATTCGTTGGTTTTGGCGTTCAGCTGAAACTTTTGGCTACCAATAAAAAACCCAGCGGATTTGATAATCTTTATATCCCAGGTTTCAACAGAACTTACGATGGAAGTTTTGGAGTTGGCTTTAATTATACTGTTTCTTATTTTATTCCAATTTATAAGAAAAAGGTAGTGGTGCCAGAAATTAAGGAAGCTCCTAAAAAATAAGATGAGGTTCTAAGGCACTAGGTTCTGAGATACTAAGTTTTATTATACAAAATAAAAAAAGCCGTCAATTTTTGAATTGACGGCTTTTTTATGCTTTATAAATACTAAGAACTTAGCTGCTTAGAATCTTAGTAACTTCTACTCTATTTCTTTAATTCCTTTCACGAAAATCCATTTCATGAAAAGTTTTTCTCCATCTTTCGTTTTTACTGCCTGAAATTTTGGGCCAATAATGGTAGCCACCACAAAAGCAGTCAACGGAATCCAAATTCCTGTCAACCCTGTATATGATGCAATTACAAATCTCAACAATAGAAATAAAATTGCGAAACTTCCTAATTGATATAAAAAAGCTCTTAATTGTAGTTTTGTCATTTTTTTTGAGTTGCTAAGGTTCTGAGATTGTAAGATGCTAAGTTTTTTTACTTAATAAATTAAACAGCCAGAAACTTAATGTTTTTTTATAATATTCATTTCCAATTCTTAGCTCCTTAGAACCTTAGTAACTTAGAATCTTAGATCTGAAATTTCGTTCTCTTACTTCCCTCGTACATTTCGTATTTAACCAAACGTGCTTCTAGACTCGCATTAAAAAGTTTTATTTTTCTTGAAGGTTTTAAACCTACAAATTTCAACGCATCTAGATTTGCTGTAATAAACCAAGCATCGGTTCCTGGATAATTTTTCTTTAGCGTGTCACCAATACTACTGTAGAATCTTTCCATTTGAATATCTAAACGTTCGTCATACGGCGGATTGAAAACCATATGGAGTTTTCCTTCGGTTTCTTTTTCAGTATCAAAAAAGTTATCTTCACGAATAGTTACATAATCCTCTAAATTGGCATTTCGAATATTGTCTTTCGCTTTGCTTACCGCACTTGGTGCTTTGTCAAAACCTTTAATAGTGTAATGAAACTCTTTTGTTTTTTTCATCAAGCTATTTATAATTTGATCGAATAAATCATTATCCCAATCTTTCCATTTTTCAAAAGCAAATTCTTTTCTGTTGATATTTGCAGGAATATTGCAGGCGATCATTGCGGCTTCCGCCAAAAAAGTTCCAGATCCGCACATTGGGTCCAAAAAGTGACCTTGGCCTTCCCAGCCAGATAATAATAAAATCCCGGCAGCCAAAACCTCATTAATAGGAGCAATATTCGTAGCTGTTCTATAACCACGCTGATGCAGTGAATTTCCAGAAGTATCTAAAGATACCGAAACCTGATCTTTATCTATATGAACATTTATACGTAAATCTGGATATTGCTTATCGATACTTGGACGTTGTCCTGTTCTTTCTCTAAACTGGTCGACGATTGCATCTTTACATTTTTGAGAAACAAATTCAGAATGATTGAAATATGTAGAATGTACCGTTGTATCTATTACAAAAGTCTGGTTTGCATTTAGATATTTAGACCAGTTTAAACCAGAAATCCCTTTGTATAATGCCTGCTCGTTATTTGCTCTAAAAGAGTAAATTGGTTTTAAGATTTTAAGAGCAGTACGTAAAGATAAATTGGCTTTGTACATAAAACCCTTATCACCTTTAAAACTTACCATTCTCACTCCTTTTTCAACATCCTGAGCTCCAAGTGTACGTAATTCTTTTTCTAATATTTCTTCAAAGCCAAAAAAACATTTGGCAATCATTTTAAAATTTTCTTCCATCTTTTCTTTTAAATTAAAAAAAACTAAAGTTTATAAAGATGCACTACATTGCATCTGTACATAATAGCAAGGATTATCGAGGTATCGTTGCTTAATAGTTATTTTTCGGCAAAAATACACTAAATTTGCGGGACTTTGAATTAATTGAAATAGAATAAATGTCTGAAAAGCATAACGCATCAATCCCAAATCAAGAAGATGACAACCAAAATTGGTATTCTTCGTGGTTTGACACTCCTTACTATCACATTCTTTATAAGGATCGCAACTATCGTGAAGCTCAGGTTTTCATGGACAACTTAACGCATTATCTTAATTTGCCCGAAAAAGCAAAAGTGCTTGACTTGGCATGCGGAAAAGGACGCCACTCTATTTATTTAAATCAGTTAGGTTATGATGTCTTAGGCGCCGATTTATCTGAAAACAGCATTGCAGAAGCCAGTAAAAACAGTAACGAAACCCTGCATTTTAAAGTGCATGACATGCGCGAGCCTTTTGAAGAAAAGTTCGATGCTATCTTTAACTTGTTTACAAGCTTTGGTTATTTTGAAAACGATGAAGACAATCTGACTACTTTAAAAGCCATAAAAGAAAGCTTATCAGAATATGGTTTTGCTGTAATCGACTTTATGAATGTCACTCAGGTAATTGAAACTCTGGTTCCTCAAGAAGTTAAAACAGTTGACGAAATTGATTTCCACATCAAAAGATATGTTGAAGACGGACATATTTTTAAAGAAATTGATTTTGAAGATCAAGGCAGAAAATATCATTTTACCGAAAAAGTAAAAGCGCTGACATTAAAAGATTTTCAAGATTTAATGGACGAAGCTGGTATTTATCTTTTGGATATTTTTGGAGATTACAAACTCAAAAAATTCCACAAAACCGAAAGCGAAAGATTAATCATGATTTTTAAGTAAATTGGTTAATCGTTT
This sequence comes from Flavobacterium sp. SORGH_AS_0622, assembly GCF_030818825.1. NCBI lineage: Bacteria > Pseudomonadati > Bacteroidota > Flavobacteriia > Flavobacteriales > Flavobacteriaceae > Flavobacterium > Flavobacterium sp. SORGH_AS_0622. The sequence continues at coordinate 1,576,152 of NZ_JAUTAX010000001.1, read as the reverse complement.
AATTGTTTAACCGTTTAATCGGTAAGCAAAAAACGATTATACGAATCAACGATTAAACAAATACAAATGAACTATCTACTACCCTTATTTTCTGTACTTTTAGGATATAGTGTGGCTTTGTTTATTAAACCCAATAACAAAACCAATTTAAAATTACTGCTTGCTTTTAGCGGTTCATTTTTATTGTCATTAACTGTAATGCATCTGCTGCCAGAAGTTTACAGCACTCACAATCATAAAATTGGTGTTTTTATAATGGTTGGGATTTTGTTTCAAATCATTCTAGAATTTTTCTCCAAAGGTGCAGAACACGGTCACGTTCACGGACATGCAAAAATGTCTCAGATTCCGTGGCTATTGTTTATTAGTTTGTGCATTCATGCCTTTTTAGAAGGTTTTCCAGTAAGTCATCATCACGATTTAGCACTCGGAATTGCCATTCATCATTTACCAATTGCGGTTATTTTAACGACATTTTTCATCAATGCTGATTTAAACAAAAAAGCCATTTTCGCCTTTATGCTGACTTTCGCCATTATGACGCCGCTTGGAACTGTTGCCTCTGAATATTTACCCTTTTTAAACGATTATTATACTGAAATTACAGCCATTGTAATTGGTATTTTATTCCATATTTCTTCAACAATTATCTTTGAAAGCAGCGAAGGCCATAAATTTAATATTGCCAAAGTCTCGATGATTGTTCTGGGAATTTTACTGGCATTCTTTTTATAATAAATTAATTAGAAAATGTGTCAATTAGATATTGAGATAATTTTCTAATTGACACATTTTCTAATTATCTAATTTAATTCCCCGTTCTCTTTTTCTCCTCCTGATTTCCAAAAGCACGTTCCTTTACATTTATTTTCTTGTTTCCAAAATTGTAAACTACAGATAAGCGTACAAATCTATTGCTTTCATTCTGGCTGTAAACTTGTTTAACGCCATTTACAACAGAAGTAAAATCTTTTAAATAAGACATATTAAAAATATCATTGGCCAAGAATGCAATCTGCATCGTTTTATTAAACAAATCTTGTTTAAAACCAATATCAAAACTCGATGCATATCCTACTTCATACAAGCCGCTTTTAAAAGGTGAACTATAACTAAAATCTATTTGCAGTTTTGTCGTTTTGCCTAATATAAAAGTATTATTGGTAGAAAATTCAACTTGTAAATTATTTGAAGGCGTTGCATTTATATTTTTGATAAACTCGGTTTTTGCTCCTAAAAAATACAAGGAATTTTCACTTGACCACCAATCTGCAAGACCAGCTGAGTAACTTTCTCCAACACCATAATTCAAGTTTTTAAAATAGTTTTCGCGCGTTACAATCTGCGTATTAGTTTCAGGATTTGATGTAAACAAAACCCCGTAACCGTTTGTAATTACATTCACAAAAACACTTGTTCTCAAAATTTCTTTATACGAATGCGCAAACTCAAAATTATCACTAAATGAAGGTTTTAAAAACGGATTTCCTTCAGAATAACTATTGCTGTTAATATAAACCTTAAACGGATTCAGTAAGTCAAAACGAGGTCTGTTGATTCGCTTTCCGTAATTTAAACTGAATGTATTATTTTCATTTCTTTTATAAGAAGTATAGAATGTTGGAAATAACTTCAAGTAATTATTTTCTGTTTCCTGATTCATCGTTTCAGAAAATCCGCTTGTTTGTGTATTCTCAAGTCTTAATCCCAATTGAAAATTCCATTTTTCATTTAACTTTTTATCACCATTAATATAAATTGCCTGACTATTTTCGGTGTATTTAAATCTGTTTGACTGCGAAGGATCCAATTCTGGATTTCCTGTAATTGTATTATAATAAAACACATCGCTGATACTATTTGTAAAACTCATCTTTGCACCATAAGATAAATTTAAAGCTTGAAGCGGATGCTCCATATCGGCCTTAAAACTCCAGTTATCAATTTCCTGATTCGATATATTTCTTCCCGATTGATTTACATCAACAAATGTCATGTCTGGAGTGTAATTATTGGCGGTAAAATTTCTATCAAATTTTGAATTGTAATTAAAGTAATCCGCATCAAAAGATAATTTTCTGTTTAAAGAATCCAGTTTGGTAATCAAATGCGCATTATAAGTTTGGTTTCCTGAATTCTTATCAGTGTAACTATCATTCAGCGTAACATTCTGCAGCTGATTTTGAGTATTATATTTCTCAATTCTTATATCCGATCCAAAATCTGGATTATTTCTATCATTCAAAAATTGAAAACCAACTGAAGTGCGTTCAGAAAAATCATAATCGACAGCCAATTTTCCCGAAAGATTTTCATTTTTCACTTTCGTTACACTTTTCATACTAGAAAGTCCATCAGGAAAATACATATCCAAAGCTTCATCGGCATTTTTGTAACCCGTTTTTGCGTTAATACTGGCTGCAATTCTAAACTTGTTTTTATTATAAAAGAAATTATCTCTCAAAGTATAAATTCCGTACTTATTCTGGTCGTACGAAAGTGTTGTTGTATTTTTCCAAGAATCATGCACTCCTTTTTTCATTATAATATTAATTAATCCGCCAGTTCCTTCCGCTTCATATTTTGCTGGTGGATTACTGATAATTTCAATATTTTTAATATCATTTGCCGAAATAGATTTCAAGAAATTATTTAGCTCTTCACCCGTTAATTCGATCATTCTTCCGTCAATCATAACTCGTGAAGTTCCTTTGCCTAATATCGTAATCAGATCGTTTTTTACCACAACTCCAGGCGCCGTATTAATAGCACTTAAAGCATCACCGCCAACCGTTGTAACATTATTTTCAAGATTATAAACCAAACGATCTGTTTTCTGCTCAACAGTCTTCTTTTTAGACTGAATGACAACTTCAACTAAATTGGTTGTGTTTTCTTTTAAAATAATTGTTCCTAAATTGGTATCATTTTCAATTAAAATGTCTTTTTCATAATCTGTAAATCCCAAAAGACTTATTCCAATTTTATAAGAACCTTTTTTAATATTCATTTCAAAAGTACCGTCTTGTTTGGTTGTAGTTCCATCGATAATTTTTCCTTCAGAATTTGAGATGGAAACATCTGCCCATTCTAATGAAGTTGTTTCGCTGAATATTTTTCCTTTTAATTTAAAAGATGATTGTGCTAAACAAAATAGAGGAAATAATAAGAAGATTAAAAGGTTTGCTTTTTTCATGATTTCTAATTTTAAACTTGTTCAATTAATTTGAAGCAAAGTTGCCGTAGAAAATTTTCAGAATTCGACCGACAAAAAAAAGTCGAACCAATTTCTACTGTAGAAATTGGTTCGACTTTATAAGACTGAAGTACGACTTTTTACAAACCGCTTATTATGAAGCGTTTCGGTAAGCCGTAGGCGTTACGTTTGTATATTTTTTAAAAGAAGTATTAAACGAAGATTTGGAGTTAAAACCTACTTCGTATAAAATCTCCAACACAGTAAGCTGGCTTTTAGACTGATCTTTTAAAATATTCATGGCTTTTTGAATGCGATATTCATTCACAAAATCAAAAAAATGTTGATTGATATGATGATTAATCAAAATTGATAAATCCCGAACCGGCATATTAATTTGATTTCCTAATTCCTGTATTGTAAGTGAAGGATCTAAAAAAGGTTCTTTTTCGATCATATATTGTTTCAACGCTGCAATTTGCTTATTAATTAAATCGTTTTGAGCATTTACCCATTCTGGTTTTTCTTCCACTTCTGGCAGAATGTCTTTTGTAAGTTTCAATTTAGAATTAACTCCTCTAAAAAGCTCTGGATGATTCAATGCTTTCATTATAAACCAACAAGTTATAAACAAAGCGATTGTTCCGACTAGTACATTTGCCCAAAGAAAAACTTCTCTAAAACCGCTGTAACGTATTATATTTTTTAATGCCACGATAGAGTGTGCAGCAAGAAAAACACATGTCATTTGAAAAAGCCATTTATAAGTGGAAGTACTCGGATTGGCGTAATTTTCTAAGTAAATTTCTCTGTACTTCTTTAAAATTAAAAATACATTGATCATGTAAAAAGCATATTGAAATTCAATTAAAATCTGAATAAAGTAAATTTCAGACATTTGATTAAGCGTGCTGGCAAAACTTCCTTCATCGATTGGAAGATAGATTCGTGGAATAAAGATCAAATTGGTAACAACAAAAGGAATTAAGTGGACTAAATGTTTCCATTTTAATCTAAAATCAGAATAACAAACGGCCAATACATATAGATAAAACAAAGGCATTCCCAACAAACAAGCTGTAGATCTAAAAATCTCCAGATTTCTATGGTCTTCCGTATATAAATACATAAAGAATCCGCTGAGATCGATAGCAGAGAAAATAAAAAAGAAAGCAAACAGACGGTTGGCTAATTTATTTTCGGTTTTAACCGTTAATAAAAAAAACGCAAGTAATAAAGAAACGAAAACTGAAATCCGGGCTATATTCTGCAGTAAATCTAACTTATCCATTGAATCTTTTAATATAGAACAAATATAATATTTTAGTTGGTGTAACAACGCTTGAGAAAAACAGTCCTTATAAATAAAAAATAGAAGAAAAAAAAGATTATAAATCTTTGAGACTTTGCGAGATTGCAATAAAAAATATTAATTTTGACCTGTCTAAATAACACTCAAATGACATTTACGAAAACTACTGAACTAGCATCAAAGTATGAACATTTAGAAAAAATGTCTGTTCATGAATTGTTATCCAATATTAACCAAGAAGACAAAACTGTTCCTTATGCAGTTGAAAAAGCTTTACCGCAAATAGAAGCTTTAATTCCGCAAATAGTCGCTAAATTAAAATTAGGAGGCAGATTGTTTTATATCGGAGCAGGAACTTCTGGCCGACTTGGTGTTGTTGATGCTTCAGAATGTCCGCCAACATTTGGTGTTCCTTTTGATTTGGTGAATGGTATAATTGCAGGCGGTGATACAGCTATAAGACGTGCTGTAGAAAATGCTGAAGACAGCACTACAAATGCTTGGATTGATCTTCAAAATCATAATATTGATTCTAATGATGTTGTAATTGGTATTGCAGCTTCTGGTACAACTCCTTATGTAATAAGCGGTTTAGAAGCTTGTAATCAAAACAATATTGTAACAGGATGCATAACGTGTAACGCGGGAAGTCCGCTTGCATTGACTGCGCAATTCCCTATTGAAGTGGTCGTTGGTCCAGAATTTATAACCGGAAGTTCTCGAATGAAAGCCGGAACCGCACAAAAATTGGTTCTTAATATGATTTCGACTGCAGCGATGATTCAGCTTGGAAAAGTGAGAGGCAACAAAATGGTCGATATGCAGTTAAGTAATATTAAACTGGTTGATCGAGGTGTTAAAATGATTATGGATGAAATTCCTGTTTCTTACGAAGAAGCTTCAGAATTATTAAAAAAATACGGCAGCGTAAGAAATGCTGTTGACAATTATAATAAGTAAATAGGTTTTCTTTAATTTAACCGCAAAGTTCGCAAAGTTTTTTTTGTTTGCAATGCTTTGTATAAAGCACAAAGACAGCAAAGCTTTATCTAAAAAACTTTGCGAACTTTGCGTAAATCTTAGCGCACTTTGCGGTTAAATGTAAGTTCAACAACCTGAAACAAAAAGCAAACAAATGTCTACAAATAAAGAATTGCTACGAAAAGGAGTTAAATACTTAACAGGTGCTCTGCCTTTGATGTTTCTTGGGCCGTCAATGATCTATAATGCTTTTATGAATCAGCATACAAACTGGCACTATCTCGTTTTAGGAATTGGAATTGTAGCTTGTTTGAGTTCGATGTTTTTGATTTTTCTTGGATTGAAAATTATTATGAAAGGTATATTTAATGACTAAATAATCTCCTCCATAGACCTGACAGGTTTTTTAAACCTGTCAGGTCTACTCATCTCTAAAATATAAATCTTTATCCAAATAAAAATGGAAGGCATAATTCACATTCAGAAAACATTCGAGAAAGTTGTTTACATCGACAAAAAAATAAACAATCGAGAGTTTGAAGATTGTGTTTTTAAAAATTGTGACTTTTCGAACAGCAATTTCTCCAACAATACTTTTTTAGACTGCGAATTTATTGACTGCAATCTTTCTATGACAAGTTTGGCAGGAACGAGTTTAAAAAATGTGACTTTTAAAAACTGTAAACTTTTAGGAATTGCTTTTAATGAATGTGATGATTTTTTGTTCCAAGTTTATTATGAAGAATGTACTTTAGATTATGCCTTATTTTCGAATAAAAAAATGCCTAAAACAAAGTTCATCAATTCGTCTGTACGCGAAGTAACTTTTATTGGAACCAATTTAACGAGTTCTGTTTTTGATAATTGTAACCTTGACGGTGCTATTTTTAATGAAACGCAATTAGCGGGAGTTAATTTTAAAACAGCATACAATTATAAAATAGATCCTGAATTCAATCCGATGCGAAAAGCACAATTTTCTAACGATGGAATTGTTGGATTGTTAGATAAATACGATATTAAGATTGTCTAATTCTATAAAGATGCCTCAGAGAGGCAAAATATTTGTAGATATAATATTTTCGTAAAGTTCAAAGCTCCATCGGAGCGACATATTTATTCTACCAATCAGTTAAAAATATTATTTATGAGTGTCGCCGATCAATCCTATTTAGAAAGTGTAAAAAAGCAATTTTTATATTATAAAATGCTGGGAGAAAAAGCTATGGATCAACTTGAACCAGAACAGCTATTTACTGCTATTAATCAAGACACGAACAGCATTGCCACAATTGTAAAACACATTTCTGGTAATATGCTTTCGCGCTGGACTGACTTCCTTTCTACAGATGGCGAAAAAGAATGGCGAAATCGTGACGCCGAATTTGAAAATGATTTACAATCGAAAGAACAAGTTTTAGAAATTTGGAACAAAGGCTGGAATGTTTTTCTTGAAACGCTGAATAGTCTAAAACCAGAACATCTTTCAACAGTTATCTATATCCGAAATGAAGGTCATACAGTTATAGAAGCCATAAACCGCCAATTGGCACATTATCCATATCATGTTGGACAGATTGTTTTTTATGCGAAACAATTGAAAAACAGCGAATGGAATAGTTTATCGATTCCGAAGAATAAATCGGGAAATTACAATGCCGAAAAGTTTGCCAAAGAAAAAGAAATTAAGAACTTTACCGATGACGAATTAAAAAGATTAAAATGATAAAAGCTATAAGCTTTAGACTATAAGCAAAACTGCTTATTAAGTAAAGCTTAAAGCCTATTGCCTAAAGCTTAAAGTATAAAAAATGAAAAAAATTATATTCTTATTCCCTTTTCTGGCTTTAGTTTCTTGTTATAATGCAGAACACAATTGCAAGGATTTTAAAACTGGAAAATTCAAATTTGAGTTTGAAGTAAATGGTGTTAAAAAAACAACTTATTTTGAACGTAAAGATGATATCGAAATTGAAACTTTTGAGGGAAAAACTGATACTGCGACAATACGCTGGGTAAGTGACTGCGAGTATGTGCTGCAAAAGAAACATCCTAAAAATATGGCTGAAGAAAAAGCAATCAGCATGAAGATTTTAAATACTTCTAAAGATTCTTATACATTTGAATTTGGTTTAGTTGGTTCTGAAGAAAAACAACGAGGTAAAGTCTATAAAGTTGATTAAACTTTCGTTCTAGAATATTAAAGCTCCAATTTTGGGGCTTTTTTACTTTTAATCCGTTAAAATACTGTGTGGAGCTACTTGTGGAGACACCTCGTTCCTCGGGATGACAAAACTGTGAAGAAAACCTTTGTCCCTTTGTCCCTCTGTTTCTTTGCAACTCAAAAAAACAAAAATGTTTCTTTTACATTTCTATTTTAAATAGTATTTTAGAACTCTAATCTAACCACATGAAAAATACCATTTCGCAGAGAGTTGCTGACTTTTTAAAAGGATATCCGCCGTTTAATTTTTTGCATCAGAGAGATTTAGAAAAACTGTCTGAACAAATTTCTATTATCTATAAAGAAAAAGATGCTGTAATTTTTGCTGAGAATGACAAAACGCACGACTCTTTTTATGTAGTCCATAAAGGTGCTGTTGCTTTGAAAAAAAGCACTAAAAATACCGTTTTAGACATGTGTGATGAAGGTGATATTTTTGGTCTTCGTCCGCTTTTAGCACAGGAAAACTATATTATGGAAGCTGTCGCGCATGAAGAAACTATTTTGTATGCCATTCCTATTGCAGTTTTTAAACCTTATGCGCTGGAGAATAGAAATATTGGTAATTTTTTGATTGAAAGTTACGCTTCAAACACCCGAAATCCGTATTCAGATATTCATAAAGATAAATTGTATGGTGATGATTCGTTAAATGAAAATCTTCATTCCAGCAATCATTCTTTTGATTTAGCTCCAATAAAATACTCTAAAAAAATTGTCACCTGCAGTCCGTCAACGACGGTAAAAGATATTGCCAAAATCATGGGCAAGAAAAAAGTGGGCGCTATTTTGATTGTAGATGAAATGCTTCCTATTGGTATTTTGACAGATAAAGATCTTAGAAATAAAATTGTTACAGGAGATTTTCCAATCACTACTACAGCCGAAACTATAATGACAAAACCTGTTATTACATATCCTAAAAAAATGACGGTAACTGAGGCACAAATGGCAATGATGAAAAGTAATATCAGTCATTTATGTTTGACGAAAGACGGAACGGTAAACACAAAAGCGGTTGGGATTTTATCGAAACACGACGTGATGGTTGCACTTGGAAACAATCCAGCCGTACTGATAAAAGCGTTGAAGCGTACCAAAAAAATTAAGGAAATAAAGCCTATTCGAAACCGAATCATGCAATTGCTTCAAGGTTATCTGGATCAAAATATTCCGATGACTTTGATTACCAAAATCATTACTGAACTTAATGAAGCCTGCACCACCCGTGTTATCGAAATTTGCATAGATAAAATGAGCAGTCCGCCGCCAGTAAAATTTGCGTGGCTCGCTCTTGGAAGTCAAGGAAGAGGCGAGCAAATGCTGCATACCGATCAGGATAATGCGATTGTGTACGAAAATGTAAATGAAGTTTTTAGGGATGAAACTAAAATCTATTTTCAAAAATTTGCGGGACTTGTGAATAAAGGTCTTTTTGAAATTGGTTACGATTACTGCCCTGCCGAAATGATGGCATCTAACCCAAAATGGTGCATGAGTCTGGACGAATGGAAAGCGCAGGTACATCATTGGATTACCAATCCTGGTAAAAATGAAGTATTGCTTTCGTTTATTTTCTTTGATTATAGTAAGACTTATGGCGATTCAGAAATCGTTAATCAATTATCAGATTCTATTTTTGAAGACGTAAAAGCAAATCCGATTTTTTATATGCATCTAGTGAGTGGTGCTTTGCAAAGTCCATCTCCTACTGGTTTCTTTAGACAATTTTTGGTAGAACAAGATGGCGCTAACAAAGATAATTTTGACATTAAACGACGAGCTTTAATGCCCCTGACAGATGCTGCACGTGTTTTAATTTTATCGCATTCGGTAAAATCAATCAGCAATACGGCAGAGCGTTTTGAAAAACTGGCAGAACTAGAACCTAATAATAGAGAATTGTACTTATCGTGTTCGTATTCGTTTAAAGCCTTATTGAAATTTAGAACTAAACAAGGTCTTTTACATCATGATTCTGGACAGTTTATCGAATTGGAATCTTTAACCAAAATGGAAAAAATTAAACTGAAACGTACTTTTAAAACCATAAAAGAACTTCAAGAATTAATTTCAGTTCGTTTTAATATATCAAATCTTGTATAATAATGAGTCTATTCAATTTTTGGAAAAAAGAAGAAAATAATCTGTTCGATGAAAATATTACGATCGAAGAAACTCGTTTTGTTGTATTAGATACAGAAACAACTGGTTTTGATTATGAAAACGATCGAATGCTATGCATAGGCGCATTGGTTCTACAAAATGGAATTATTAATGTTCAGGACAGCTTTGAAATATATCTTGAACAAGATCATTACGATAAATCCACCGCTCAAATTCACGGAATTTTAAAAGATTTGCTTGTCAAACGTCCAACAGAATTAGAAGCTTTGCAACAATTTTTAGACTTTTTAGGAGATTCAATAATCATTGCACATCACACTATTTTTGATGTTACGATGATTAATAAAGCTTTAGAACGAAATGGACTTCCGCATTTAACCAATAAAACTTTAGATACCGCGTATTTGTATAAAAAGACTTTAATTCAGTCGCATTTGTTCGAAAGAAAAGATCATTATACTTTGGATGATCTGGCAGATAAATTTGATATTTCAAAAAAAGACCGTCACACCGCTTTGGGCGATGCGTATATAACAGCGATTGCATTTCTTAAAATTGTCAAGAAGCTGAGAGAGAAGAAAGAAGTTAATCTAAATCAGCTTTTTAAATAGTTTTAAGTTTTTTTTATCAATCTTAAATTTACATTTAAACAGGAATATTTACCATTTAGTAATATAAGACTGATAATTATTAGCAAAAAGAAAAAATAGCCATAACATGTATTTTGTTTTTGAAAGATAGCTTTGCTCTAATCAAAAAAACAAAACAAATTATGAAAGCTAACTTCTTAAAATCAATTACTTTACTTGGAATTGCAGGTCTTTCTGTAATTTCCTGTCAAGATGATGACAAAAAATCTTCGAACGATGTAAATGCCAGTATCGATTTTACTTCTCACTCAAAAGTTCCTGCATTTGTATATGCAATGCCTGGCTTCGAAAACATAAAAATCATTACTTTAATTGCAAGTTCAGATGTGCTTCCAGAATCTCCTTCTTTTGTTTACGGTGCCCAGCCAGATGGCGCTGGATTAATGAAAGACCCTAATGGAGATGGTTATATTATGATTACGAATCACGAAATTCTTCAATCGGTTTCGAGAGTTTATTTAGATAAAACATTCAAACCTGTAAAAGGTGATTATCTAGTTGATGGTGTTGGAGGTTTAACTCGTTTGTGTTCTGCAACTTTAGCAACTCCAGAAATTCACGGATTTGGTCCTATCTTTTTAACTGCTGGAGAAAGCGGTCAGGAAAGCATGGTTCACGGAATCAATCCGTTGGGATTATCTTCAGACAAAGCTAGAACGGATAGAGTTTTACCAGCTTTAGGAAAAGCAAGTATGGAAAACGCTGTTCCATTACCAAAGGAAGCTTATCTAGGAAAAACAGTAATTCTTATCGGAGAAGATCAGTCTTATGCTACTTCACATGTAAGTGCAGGACAATTGATTATGTATATGAGCACAGTTGGTGATTTGTCTAACGGAAAATTATACGCTTTAAAAAGAACAGACGGAAATCAGGTTGAGACGTCTATGACATTAAACAATTCTTATCCAGTTCAATTTGTTGAAATTCCGAATGCTAAAAACTTAACTGGAGCTGTAATTAATACAACTGTAAACGATTTAAAAGCTATTCGTTTTTCAAGAGTTGAAGATGTTGATTATAGAAAAGGAAGCGCAAGCAACAATAGAGAAATTTATTTTACAGCAACAGGTCAGGCAACTAATAACGCTCCAGTTGATGGCTACACAATGTGGGGAAGAGTTTATAAATTGAAAATGGATGCTGCAGATCCGCTTAAAGGAACTTTAGAATTAGCGGTTGAAGGTGACAGTACTCCAGGAACTGGAATTATTAATCCGGATAACTTATGTGTTACTGAAAACTTCGTATACATTCAAGAAGATGGTGACAGCTATTATGCTGATGCTAAACACGATTCGTACATCTGGCAGTATAATATTGCTACAAAACAAAATAAAGCGTGGTTAAACATGAACCACAAAAGAACTGATGTAGCTTGGAATACTTTATACAACCAGACTGGAGAAATGAGATTTGGAAGCTGGGAATTTGGAGCTATGCAAGATATTTCAGACATCATTGGTGTTCCAGATACTTTCACAGTAAACGTTCATCCTCATACTTGGCAGAGTGATGCTTTTAAAAATGCTGACGGTTCAGGAACTCAAACCAATAAAGAGGGCGGGCAAACTGTAATTATTAGAAACGTACAGCGATAATAATTTCATTCAAAATCATAAAGCAACCCTTATTTTTTGATAAGGGTTGTTTCTATTACAGTACTATTATGAAATTAAACCATTTTTCATTTCTGGTTATAACACTTTGTTTGTTGTTTTCATGCCAAAAGAATGAAGATCCTAAATCATCTATTAAACAAGATTTACTAATTGATTTAACCAAATTAGGCAACGAAATCATTCATTTTCAAAAGCTTGTAAATGACAATTCATCTCAAAAAGAGATTTTAGAGCAATTCAAAAAATCACGTCTTATTTACAAAAAAGTCGAATGGGCAGTTGAATATTTTATTCCAGAAACGGCAAGATTTATGAATGGTCCGGCTTTGGATGAAATGGAATTGGAAGAAAACAGATCTTTTGAACCACACGGTTTTCAGGTTATAGAAGAAATGATTTATCCTGAATACAATAAAGAAAGTACAGAAGATTTGATTAGAGAATTGAATATTTTTCAATCGAACATTAAACAGCTGAAAAGTACTTTTGAAGTTATTGCCATAAGTGATGATTATGTTTTAGATGCAATTCAGCAAAATGTTTTTCGAGTTATTGCTTTAGGAATTACGGGTTTTGATAGTCCGATTTTGCAATCATCAATTCTAGAAGCTGGAGAAAGTTTAATTGTGATTCCAGAATCGTTGGAAAAAATTAATGCCAATAATAAATCATTAACAGAATTAAAAAAATTGGTATCTAAAGCGCAAAAGTATTGCCAAGAAAACAACAATTTCAATGCTTTTAACCGAGCTGTTTTTATAAGCGAATATTTGAATCCGATTTCAAAAAAGTTAAAAGCTTTTCAAAAAGAAGAGCATATTAAAAACGTAAAGAAAAGCAGTCCGTTAAAGCCAACGATTGAAACTTTATTTGACAAAGATGCTTTTGATGTAAATGCGTTTGTACTTTCGGAAGAATATAATTTTACGAAGGACAAATCAATTTTGGGAGAAAAACTGTTTTATGACAAAAGCCTTTCTAAAAATAATGATCGAAGCTGTGCAAGCTGCCATCATCCTGAAAAAGCATTTACAGATGGACTAAAAACAAATCTTTCTCTAACAGGTTCAAATCTAGCACGAAACACTCCCACCCTAACTTATGCTTCTTTACAAAATGCTCAGTTTTGGGACATGCGTCAGTTAGATTTAGAAAAACAGAGTGTTGATGTTATTCAGAATAAAGATGAAATGCATGGTTCTATGGATAATATTCATGCCAAAATTCTCTTAGATCAAGAGTATATAAAACTCTTCAAAAAAGCCTATCCCAAAACTTCAAAACCAGAAGCTTGGCAGATTCAAAATGTAATTGCGAGTTATGTTAGATCATTAAATTCATTCGATTCCAGATTTGATGAATACATGAGGGGAAATGAAAATAGCCTTAATAATCAAGAAATTGAAGGAATGAATCTTTTTATGGGAAAAGCAAAATGTGCTACTTGTCATTTTACGCCTTTATTTAACGGAACAGTTCCGCCAAGTTATTCAAAAACAGAACACGAAGTTATTGGAACTCCAAATGAAGCATCAGGCAAAACTTTGAGTCCAGATAAGGGTCGTTATTTATACAATAAAATACCTCAATTGGTTGGTGCATTTAAAACTCCAACTGTGCGAAATGCAGCAGTTAGCGCTCCTTACATGCATAACGGAGTTTTTAAAACCCTCGAAGAAGTAGTTTCTTTTTACAATAAAGGTGGCGGACAAGGTTTAGGTTATTCAGTAGAGAATCAAACTTTGCCGTTTGATAAATTGAATTTAACCGTAAAAGAAGAACAAGCTCTTGTTGCTTTTATGAAAACGCTTACAGATAAAAAATACCAATAAAACCAATAATAACTTCCAGATTAACAAAAACGCCGAAAATTATATTTTCGGCGTTCCTCTTTTTATTCGACAAACATTCTATATGGAAATACATTTGACGATCTATTCTTAAGATTTCTCATGAAGCTATCACAAAGATATTCCCACTCCGAATTTGATAAATGTTCCTTTTCTTCTGGATTTGTTTTTATGAAAATATCTACCGTTCGGCTAAAACCTGCTTTTACAGAAATTTCTTTTCGAGTTCCTTTTTCTATTTTAATATCGATAATAGAATTTTTAAAATGATTAAATCCAAACGCTTTGATATCTGCAAAAGTTACAATTCTGCCACGGGTTAGTAATGCATTTCTGTAAGCTAAAATCCTGTCTTTATTATTTTGCTTGTTTACGCCTCCTACGGTATTAGTCATCAGGGTGACTTTATTGCTTACAAAAAATAAATCTTTGCAGTCTAAAGCGGTTCCTGCTTTAATGTCATTTCCTTCTTCTGCACAGGTTGACCAGTAATTGATTTGAAATGTATTATCTGTATATTGATCAGATTTAGGTTTGATCATTAAATAGGGATCATTATTTTGTAAAAAGCTGCTTTCCTTTGCCTGCTGCTCTACCGAAGCCAAGAGCTGGCTGATCTGCAGGAATTCCAACTGGAAAGCTAAAAGACGATGAAAAAAACAAACTTAACAATATCGAGCAAATTCTTAACCAGAGAGTAATTGGACAGGATCACTGCATTGCGACAATTTCAGGTTCAGTCTTAGAATCAAGATCCGGATTAAGCAAAGCTGGACAGCCAATTGCTTCTTTCTTTTTCTTAGGCCCAACAGGAACTGGTAAAACAGAATTAGCCAAAAGTTTGGCCGAATTTCTTTTTCAGGACGAAAATGCAATCATACGTTTTGATATGTCTGAATTTAAAGAAGAACATTCTGCAGCATTACTACTTGGGTCACCGCCGGGATACGTCGGGTATGAACAGGGAAGCATGCTAGTAAACAAGATTAGACAGAAACCTTATTCTATTGTTTTATTTGATGAAATTGAAAAAGCTCATCCTTCTGTTTTTGATGTTTTTCTTCAAATTATGGACGAAGGAAAACTACACGACCGACTAGGAAAAGAAGGTGATTTCTCTAATGCTATTATTCTTTTTACTTCGAATATTGGTGCAGACCATATTGTTGAAACTTTTAATAGTGGTAAAATTCCTTCCTCAACTTCTTTAATGGAAATTATGGCGAATTATTTCAGACCAGAATTTTTAGGACGTTTAACTGAAATTGCACCTTTTGCGCCTATCAGCAAAGAAAATGCGTTGAAAATATTTGAGATTCATTTGAAAAAAGAGTTTATGGATTTACTCAAAAACATCAATATTAAAGTCGATATTCCAATAGAAGCCAAACTTTATCTGGCTGAAAATGGGTATAATGCTAAATACGGAGCAAGACCGATTAAAAGTATCATTCGAACACATTTAAGAAGACCTTTAGCTAAGAAAATAATCTCAGGAGAAATAAAAGATGGAGATTCTGTTTCTGTAGTCATTGAAAACAATGAAGTAAAATGGATTAAAGAGGAATTTATCTCTCAAAATTAAACTGAATCTAACAAAAAAACGCTAAGATTATCTCTTAGCGTTTTCATTTTTATTCTAAAACAAGGCCTATTTGCCCGTCATCATCTAATTCTGTCTCTACAGAATCATCTTCTGATATTTCAGGTTTCTCTGGAACTTCTTCAACTGGTTCATCGTAAGGAAGCGGATCTAACAAATTAACTTGTTTTAATTTGTCAGTTGTCAACTGATTTCCTAGAGCCTTGAAGCCTTTTACAGCTATAAAATCCTCAACATCAATATGTAAATCTTCTTTTTGAACTCCTTTTACTTTTGCAAAAACCAATTGAGCCACAGGACGATAATCTGTCGACACAATTTCTAATTGCGAATTCGGGTGATCTGTAATAAAGCTTTCTTCCTTACCTTCATTCTCCACAAGAAAACGTTTCAAGAAATAGCGCTCTTTTTCTCCATCATAATAAATTGCCGAAATTGGTTTTTTAGGCTTCCATTTTTCCAAAACAATCATATCTTCCTCAAAATGAGTTGATAATTCTGGAATAATTACTTTTAATTTTCCTGACTGGCTAATTATTAAGATTTTATCTGTTGGTTTAAATTCTCCAAGCAGTTCTCCTCTTCCATCAACATTTAGACGTTTTACAGTATCATCAAACCAAACTTTTCTTGGCAGTAAAGTCGAAATTCCTTTTTCTTTTAATTCGATTTTCTTGATTGGATATTTTGTTACTAAATTTCCTTTTGATCCACGGCCTTTAATAGCCAGCTTAGCAAAATCAATATCGAATTTCAGTTTCTTAATGGTTCCTATTTGACGCAATAATATGGTTACAACCTCAGCTTCTCCATTTGGATTATGTGAAAAATAAACCACTTGCGAACCATTTGTTCCGTTTGTCAAATCGTATGCTTTGTCACGTGTTACACCTGTCACATTAAAACGTTTGATATAAGACGGACCCGATTTACCATCACGGTACATCATGTTATAAATCGTACGTTTATCACTCTTATCAAAAACAGCAACATGAATTATATCTTTACCTATAAACGTTTTAGCGTCTACTTTTGTGATCATCATTGTACCATCTCGTAAAAACACAATTACATCATCAATATCAGAACAATCGGCAACGTATTCGTCTTTCTTTAAACTGGTTCCTACGAATCCTTCCTCGCGGTTTACGTACAATTTGGTGTTACGTAAAACGACTTTGGTTGCTTCGACATTATCAAAAACACGAAGCTCTGTCTGACGTTCACGACCTTTTCCGTATTTCTCTTTTAATTTGGTAAAATACGCAATTGCAAAATCTGTTAAATGCTCCAGATTATGCTCGACTTCTTTCATTTCTTCTTCTAACCTTGAAATCAATTCATCGGCTTTATCAGAGTCAAAACGGGTAATACGAATCATAGGGATTTGAGTCAAACGCTGTAAATCCTCATCAGTGATTTCCCTAACGAATGATTTTTTGAAAGGCTCAAAACGATCGTATAAATATTTGTAAAGCGATTCTCTGTCTCCATACAACTTGAAATCAATATACATTTCTTCGCGAATGAATATTTTTTCTAAAGTAGAGAAATGCCATTTATTTTTTAATTCTTCTAACTGAATTTCTAATTCCTGACGAAGCAAATCTACGGTTCTGTGCGTTGAAATTTTCAACATTTCAGAAACCCCGATAAACAACGGTTTATTATCTTCAATCACACAGCCTAAAGGTGCAACAGAAGTTTCGCAGGCTGTAAAAGCAAATAAAGCATCAATTGTTTTATCTGGAGAAACGCCTGGAAAAAGATGAATCAAAATCTCAACATCGGCTGCTGTGTTGTCTTCAATTTTCTTAATTTTGATTTTACCTTTATCATTGGCTTTCAAAATACTGTCAATTAAACTTGATGTATTGGTCGAAAACGGAATCTGCGTAATGACCAATGTATTTTTGTCTAATTGCGAAATCTTAGCACGCACACGCACACGCCCGCCACGCATTCCGTCGTTATAATTGGAAACGTCGGCAATACCTGCCGTCATAAAATCAGGGTAAAGTGTAAAAGGCTTTCCTTTTAAAATCTTGATCGAAGCATCAATTAACTCATTAAAGTTGTGAGGCAGCACTTTTGTAGAAAGTCCAACTGCAATACCTTCCGCTCCCTGTGCCAAAAGCAAAGGAAATTTTACAGGAAGATTGTTTGGTTCTGCACGACGACCATCATACGAAACACCCCAATCTGTAATTTTTGGAGAATACAAAACCTCCAACGCAAATTTAGATAAACGTGCCTCAATGTAACGCGAAGCAGCTGCTCCGTCGCCTGTTAAAATATTACCCCAGTTTCCCTGGCAGTCAATTAGTAAATCTTTTTGACCAATCTGTACCATAGCGTCACCAATACTCGCATCTCCGTGTGGGTGATACTGCATGGTGTGCCCTACTACATTGGCAACTTTGTTATATCGACCATCATCCAGCTCTTTTAAAGAGTGCATAATACGACGCTGAACAGGTTTAAATCCGTCCTCGATAGCAGGAACTGCACGTTCCAGAATTACATACGAAGCATAATCCAAAAACCAGTCTTTGTACATTCCCGTTACTTTTGTAATAACGCCTTCGCCTTCTTCTTCTTGGTTTTCGTAAAAATGCTGTCCTTCAAAATGCTTAGCATCTACATCGATAATCTCATCGTCATCTCCATCCTGATTATCCATCAGGTTTTCATCTGAATTATTCTCGTCGTCGTTTGGAATTATGTTATCGTCTTCTTCGTCTTTCATATATTTTGTTCAGTATAACTACTAAAAAATTCTTCTATAATTCTTTTATTCTTTCTTCTAAACCTCTACCAATTCATCAATCTCCACCTTCAAATTCTTGATAATAAAATCTTGTCTGTCTGGAGTATTTTTCCCCATATAGAAAGATAATAATTGCTCAATAGAAGTGTTTTTGTCCATCATAACAGGATCAAGGCGAATAGTTTCTCCAATAAAGTTTTTGAACTCATCTGGAGAAATCTCTCCCAAACCTTTAAATCGGGTGATTTCTGGTTTTGGTTTTAGTTTTTCAATGGCTTCTTTTCTTTCTTCTTCAGAATAACAGTAAATGGTTTCTTTTTTGTTTCGAACCCTGAAAAGAGGCGTCTGCAAAATGTACAAATGCCCTTCTTTGATTAATTCTGGAAAAAACTGTAAAAAGAAAGTAATCAAAAGCAAACGAATGTGCATTCCGTCGACATCGGCATCGGTTGCGATTACGATGTTGTTGTAACGTAATTTTTCTAGTCCGTCTTCGATATCTAAGGCTGCTTGAAGCAAGTTGAATTCTTCATTCTCATACACAATTTTTTTCGTCATTCCGTATGAATTCAAAGGCTTACCACGCAAACTGAAAACGGCTTGCGTATTCACGTCGCGTGACTTTGTAATCGACCCGGAAGCCGAATCTCCCTCGGTAATAAAAAGAGTGCTTTCTAAGTTTCTTGGGTTTTTGGTATCTGGAAGATGCGCGCGGCAGTCTCTTAATTTTTTATTATGAAGATTGGCCTTTTTAGCACGATCTGTAGCCAGTTTTCTAATTCCTGATAATTCTTTACGTTCGCGTTCTGCCTGTAGAATTTTACGCAATAAGGCTTCGGCAGTCGGTGGGTTTTTATGTAAATAATTATCTAATTTAGTTTTAATGAAATCGTTAACGAAAGTACGAACAGAGACTGGAGGTGTCCCATCATCTGAACCCATATCTGTAGAACCTAATTTTGTTTTGGTCTGAGACTCAAAAACAGGTTCCATTACTTTAATACTAATCGCACTCACAATCGATTTTCTTACATCTGATGCCTCGAAATTCTTATTGTAAAATTCACGAATTGTTTTTACAACAGCTTCACGATAGGCCGCTAGGTGCGTTCCTCCCTGCGTTGTATTCTGACCGTTCACAAAAGAGTGATATTCTTCGCTGTACTGCGTTTTACTGTGTGTTAACGCAACTTCGATATCATGCTCTTTTAAATGGATAATTGGGTATTCTAAATCTTCTTCGCTGATTGTTTCTTCTAATAAATCGCGAAGTCCGTTTTCTGAATAATATTTTTCTCCATTAAAAATAATCGTCAAACCATTGTTCAAATAACAATAGTTTTTGACCATTTTGATCACATATTCTAAACGGAATTTATAGTTTTTGAAGATCGTTTCATCTGGCGTAAAAGTCACTTTGGTTCCTTTACGTTTTGTTGTATCAATTACATCTTCTTCTGAAACTAAATTTCCTGCAGAAAACTCCGCCGCTTTTTGTTTATCGTCACGAACAGATTCTACACGGAAATAATTGGAAAGCGCATTTACCGCTTTGGTTCCGACACCATTCAAACCAACTGATTTTTGAAAAGCTTTAGAATCGTATTTTCCACCTGTATTCATTTTCGAAACTACATCGACAACTTTTCCTAACGGAATTCCACGTCCGTAATCACGAACGGAAACCGTTTTGTCCTTGATTGTCACTTCAATAGTTTTTCCAGAGCCCATTACGAACTCATCGATACAGTTATCTAAAACCTCTTTTAAAAGAATGTAAATACCATCGTCTGGAGAAGAACCGTCTCCCAACTTTCCGATGTACATCCCTGGACGCATACGAATATGTTCTTTCCAGTCGAGTGATCGAATATTATCTTCGGTATATTGATTTTGCTCTAGCATAAGGTGAATTGGATTTTTGGCTAATGTACCATTTATCGGTAAAAAATGAAAGCGTATTTTTTTTTTGTTATGAATAATAACAGTTTAAAAATCTATTTAAATTGATTTTAAAATAAAACGGACGCTAAAATTATCAAAAAACTGCATTTTCAGCAAAAAAATACTATTTGATTCCGAGTACTTGTTTTGCCAAAGTAATCATTTCGGGAGTTCCAGTATTTTTATTTTTTTCGTCAGAAAGCTTTACTACGCCCTGCCAATGTATATTATCGGGTTTTGTGTCGGTTAATTTGATAACCATATTCATGGCAGGAAGACCAACATCATTAGTGAAATTTGTTCCAATTCCAAATGACGTTTTGATTTTGTCCTGACAAAAATCGACAATCTTTTTTACTTTATCGTAATTCAATGAATCTGAAAAAACAATAGCTTTCGATTTGGGATCAATTCCCATTTTAACGTAATGCGAAATCACTTTTTGGGCAAATTCGATTGGGTCGCCGCTGTCATGTCGGACACCATCAAAAAGTTTGGAATATTTTTTATCAAATTGATTGAAAAATATTTCTGTAGTGTAAGTATCTGTTAAGGCAATTCCGAGGTCGCCGCCATAAACTTGGGTCCAATGTTCCAAACTTATAGAATTGGCCATTTTAAAACCATATTGTGCGGCATGAAACATAAACCATTCATGGGCATGCGTCCCCAAAGGTCTTCTGTTATTGACCATTGCAAAATGCACATTACTGGTGCCAATAAAACTTTGTCCTCCGTATGCCTTCAAAGTTTCATTTACCAAATCATGTACATCATACGAATGACGGCGTCTTGTGCCGAATTCTAAAACCGAAACTCCTAATTTATTGTAATTGTCAATTTTCTCTTTCGTTAAATCTTTTATCGCTTCATCATTCAATCGAATTAAATGATTTGACTTGTAAAAAAGTTCTGAAATCAAAGCCATCAAAGGTACTTCCCACAAAATGGTTCTGTACCAAAATCCTTCAACAGTAACTTTTATTTCTGAACCTTCCTGGCTAATCTGCACTTCAGAAGGATCGAAACTATATCCTTGTAGAAAATCTAAATAAGTGGGATCAAGATAAGGGCAATAATGTGATAAATAACTTTTTTCTTCTTTCGTTAACCGAAGATCTGCCATTGCATCTACAGAATGTCGAAGCAAATCTGCAAAGCCAGCTGGAAAAATATGTTTTCCTCGATTTATAAATCCGTAGCGAACTTTTGCCTTAGGAAAAAGCTTTATTACAGCATGCTGCATTGTAAATTTGTAGAAATCATTGTCTAAAATAGATTTCAGGAAAGTTGTTTCCATAGCTTTTTAATTCGAATCATTACTGGCTAAGATACGTCAATTAAATCTATTTTGGAAGTATTTTGAAAGACACAACACTAGTCGTATTTACAAAAATAGTAATATAGTCTCCTACGTTATTATCAATAAGAATTTGGAATTCTAAACCGCCTCGTTTCTCTTTTGGATTTTGAACTTTAACTGCCTGATTCTTTTTATTGAGATAAAAAACCTGATTTGATTTTGAAACATTTTTGATTTCAAAATCGATTTTATCTCCTCTCCTAACCTCTAAAATTCCAGAATCTGGAGCTTTTATTTTATAATCTTGCTCGATTGTTTTATTATAAATTAAAGGCCCGTTTAAGAAATCTTCTTTGCTTAATCTATTTCCTAAAAAAGAACCCGAATCTGGAAAATGTTTAGCAAAGAAATAATCGGGATCTGTATCGAAATAAATAGGCGCAAAATCATTTACCATTCTGCCTTTACTGCTGTCATAGTAACCCTGCCCCCAAGTTACATCAATTAAACGCCACTTTTTATCAATCAAAACCATATTCCAGGCATGATTAGAAGATGTTGTTTTTCGTCCGATATCACGAACTGAAGTTTTAGAATCTCCGCGGATTATTTCACATTTAATTCCCACTAAAGAAGCCAAATGATGATATAAAGCCGTAAAGCCTTCACAAACTGCTTTTTTTGAAGTAAATGCTTTCTGAATCAAATCATCATTCATCTGTTTTATTTTTCGCTGCTTTTCGGCTTCTGAAGAATAGGTAAAACCGCGCACTCTTGGCGGATTCAAATAAGCATTATAATCGTATTTTATATTGAGAGCAATCCAAGTGTAAATAGCACGTGCGCGATCATAATCCGAATTAAAATCATTCTCGATTTTATCGGCTAACTTTTCTGTAGTATTAAAGCTTTTAGGATATTTTACAACGATTTTATCTACTTCACTAAGCTTTTGAGCAAAAGTAAAATTTAGAAAAAAAAAGTGCAGGAAAAGAAATATAAAAGCAGGTTTAGATATTCTCATTTAAAAACAATCTTTAATAATATCTCTTAACTCTTTGTCTAATTCAGCATTAGAAATTTGATTTTTCTCTAAATCAAAATTGGCATTAAATGCTGGAAGCGAAAATGAAGCTTTAATTTCGGCACCATATCTTGGCAGAGCATTACGAGCTATTTCTAGAACAGATGCTCCACCTCTTGTTCCTGGCGACGTAGCCATAAGTAACATCGGCTTTTTCTGAAAGACTTCTTTATTAATTCTGGAACTCCAATCGAATATATTTTTAAATGCCGTTGAATAGTTGTTATTATTTTCTGCCAAAGAAACTACTAATATATCTGCACTGGCAATTTTTGCAAGAAATGCTTTTGCAAGTTCATGCTGACCAATTTCTTTCTCAATGTCAACACTGAATAAAGGCATAGCAAAATCATTAAGATCTAAAACTTCAACCTCAGCATTTTCAAACAAACTTGATGCATAAGTCGCTAAACGCTTATTGATTGAATGCTGGCTGTTACTTCCTCCAAAGGCTATTATTTTCATATTCGTGGTATTTATTTTATTTTAATAACAAAGTTCTTGCCACAATTATAAAGATTAATATTTGCGGCTAAGCTTTATTTTCGATCTCGTAAATTTCTTTTTGAATCTCAACTGAATATTCGTTCGGATAAATTTTTCCACCGTACGATTTTGCGTATACTTTCGTAAATTCTGCTCCAAAATACAGAATAATTGCCGAATAATAAACCCAAACCAGAATTATTATCACAGATCCAGCTGCGCCATAAACAGACGCTACAGTAGAACTTCCCAAGTAAAAACCAATAGCAAATTTGCCAATCATAAAAAGTACCGCTGTAACTCCTGAACCTATAAAAGCATCTTTCCATCTTATTTTTCCGTCTGGTAAAGTCCTGAAAATAATAGTAAAAAGCAGTGTTATACTAGCTAGTACAATTACGACATTGACTACGTAAAATAAATAAACTGTGCTCTCTGGAAAATATATTTTTAAGCGTGAGCTCACTAAATCTAATGTTGTATTTACCAAAAGACTAACCAGCATTAAAAAACCTACTGATGCAATCATAGAAAAAGACATTAATCGATTTTGAATAAACTTTTTAACTCCTTTATCCGGCTTGGCACGTAATCCCCAAATAAAATTAATAGAACTTTGTATTTCGGCAAAAACCCCAGAAGCTCCAATTAACAGCATCACAACTCCAAAGACGGTTGCAAACATATTATCACCAGACAATTGAACATTTTTTATTGCTTCCTGAATTTGACTTGCTGCACTATTGCCAACCATTCCGTTTATTTGTCCGTATAATTGACCAGTCACAGCATCTTCTCCAAAGAAAAAACCACAAATAGTAATGATGATAATCAACAAAGGAGGCAATGCAAATATGGTATAATAAGATAAAGCAGCACTTAGCTTGATAGCATTGTCATCGTTGAATTCTAAAAAGGTGTTTTTCAATAGAAACCATGACTTGGAGAATATATTTTTGATTTTCATTTGCTGATTTTTTGAGATACTCTCAAATTTACGCATTAATCAAAATCTTAAATTCTCGTTTTTTAGTGGAATCTTATATTTTTTCCATGTTAGTTTAAGATTAAAAAGCAGAATATTTATTGATAATGACAAAAAATTCCTTTATCATAAACCGTCCATAAACTTGCTTTTTGATTGGCGGCTTTCAAAGCAGAATTTGCCCAAGTATTACAAGTATAAAAAAGACTGTAACTTCCTTTTGCTTCATAAAAAGCATCTTTTTTTCCGTAACTGTGACCTTCAATCCATTGCGGGTGAATAGGGTCGCTGAAACTTTCAGATATGTAAGAAACTAATTTTTGATAATTTTCTTTTGAGACTAAAATACGTTTGCAATCTTCTCCCTCTTTTAATTGTTTGAAAAATGTAGTGTGCATAGCTGATGAACTTACCCCAAAAGCTGCTTTTAAAGCTGTACTGGCTTTTAAATCTGACCATTCTGGCGTATCGAGATAAAAACCTTTATCGCCCCAGCCGAAAGCGATAAAATTCATTAGTGAATCTTTGGATTGAGTTTGACAGAATTGAATTTCGTTTCGCCAATCTTTAATTTCATTTTTTATCGGAACGACAATATCGGTATGAACACCGTTTGAAAGTATGTAAATGGGAATTGCATTTTGTTCCTCAACTTTTGCAACATCTGAATTGACTGTAATTTTAGAAATGAAATAAACAGAAACCACATAAAGAACAAGAAAACTGAAGATTCCGAAAAGTGTCCAGCCCAGAAATTTGAAGGTTTTTTTTAGCATTTTTGATTAATTGATTTTAGATTAGTAATTGGTTATTTTTTCTGTAACCAATTTTTGAGCCAAAAATTTTGCTTCCTGAAGATAGTACACGGATTTTACGGATTCGCTTTCGCGAAAGCGCGGATTTGACACGGATTTTTTTGTTTTATTTCGTGGAAAATCAAAATACAGACGCATAGTGAAGGCTCATTCTTAAAAATAAAAAAACTGCTGAATTTCTCCAGCAGTTTTAAATCTATTTTCTTGTTTCTTTCTTCTATTATCTAAAAAAAAATTAAACGTTGAAACGGAAGTGCATTACATCACCATCTTTTACTACATATTCTTTTCCTTCCACTTTAAATTTTCCAGCTTCTTTTGCTTTTGCTTCAGAACCGTATTGAACGTAATCGTCGTATGAAATAACTTCCGCACGAATGAAACCTTTTTCAAAATCGGTATGAATAACTCCAGCTGCTTGAGGCGCAGTCGCTCCAATGTTGATTGTCCAAGCACGAACTTCTTTTACACCTGCTGTAAAGTATGTTTGTTGTTTTAGCAATTTGTAAGCTGCACGAATTAAAACCGAAGCTCCAGGTTCTTGTAATCCCATATCTTCTAGGAAAACCTGACGCTCTTCATAACTTTCTAACTCAGTAATATCAGCCTCTGCTCCTACTGAAAGTACAATAACTTCAGCATCTTCATCTTTTACTAACTCACGAACTTGATCTACATATTTGTTTCCGTTTACGGCAGAATTTTCATCAACATTACAAACATACAAAACTGGTTTTGCAGTAATTAACTGAAAAGATTCCATTAAAACTTCTTCGTCATTACTTTGAGGAGTAATTGTACGAGCCGATTTAGCCTGTAATAATGCTTCTCTGATTCTGTCTAAAAGTGCTTTTTCAGTCTGCGCTTCTTTATTTCCGGTTTTAGCAGCACGATTTACTTTTTCCAAGCGTTTTTCAACAGTTTCTAAATCTTTTAGCTGTAACTCGATATCGATAGTTTCTTTGTCGCGAATTGGGTTTACATTTCCGTCAACGTGAACAATATTATCATTGTCAAAACAACGTAAAACGTGAATAATAGCATTACACTCTCTAATGTTTCCTAAAAACTGGTTTCCAAGACCTTCACCTTTACTTGCTCCTTTTACTAAACCTGCAATATCTACAATATCTACAGTTGCCATTTGAACGCGTTCTGGCTTAACCAATTCTTCCAATTTGTTGATTCTTGGATCTGGAACGTTTACAACACCAATATTAGGTTCGATTGTACAAAACGGAAAGTTGGCACTTTGCGCTTTTGCATTAGATAAACAATTAAATAATGTTGATTTTCCAACATTTGGTAATCCTACAATTCCTGCTTTCATCTGTTTGTTTCTATATTATTTATTCGGTCTTAATAATTAGACCTAAAACATTAAACGTTGTAATTTAATGCCTTATGATTTACGTTTTTCTTGGTTTCTGCCAAAATGATATTTTTTGGCTTTAAAATTTTGCAAATATAAGATTTAATAGCTCTTGCACGAAGTAAAAATGTTCAATAATATAATTTTAAGAGCATTCTTTAAAATTTTTAAACATTTTATTAATTTTTTGTTAAAAAACACTACTTTTATAAAACTAATCAACAAAAAACAAATCAAAAAACCAATAACCATGAGAAAGATTGCATTATTTTTATTTCTGCTGAATTCAGCATTTCTTTTTGCACAAAAAGAAGTCTCGGGTCTTGTAAAAGACAAAACTGGTAATCCACTGCCTGGCGTTAATATTATTGAAAAAGGAACTTCGAATGGAGTATCAACCGATTTTGAAGGTAGTTTTAGAATAAAAGTAAAAGATGGTGCAACATTAGTTTTTAGTTATGTCGGATTTGGAACTGTTGAAAAAACTGTTTCTGGAGATAAATTAGATATCGTTTTAACGGAAAGTGAAGGTCAAATTTTAAATGACGTTGTTGTCGTTGGTTCTAGAAATGCGAAAAGAACCGTTGTAAATTCGGCTGTTCCAATTGATGTAATCAATGTAAAGGACGTTACGACACAAAGTGGAAAAATTGAAATCAACCAATTATTACAATATGTAGCGCCGTCATTTAATGCCAATAAACAATCTGGTTCTGACGGCGCCGATCACGTTGATCCTGCTTCTTTAAGAGGTATGGGGCCTGATCAGACTTTGGTTTTGATTAACGGAAAAAGAAGACATCAATCTTCATTAATTAATTTGTTCGGAACACGCGGACGCGGTAATACGGGAACCGATTTGAACGCAATTCCTGCTGCGTCCATTAAAAGAATTGAGATCCTGCGAGACGGAGCATCTGCACAATATGGTTCTGATGCGATTGCCGGGGTTATCAATATTGTTACTAATGATAATGTAAACGAACTTACTGGTTCTATCACTTATGGCGTTTTTAATACTCACGCAAAAGGTGATTTCCTCCCGGGAACACCAAATACCGAAGGTTTTCGATTGGATAAGAATGGAAACGGAAATTCATACGGAAAGGATCAGGATTTTGATGGAGGTTCTGTAAGGGTTGCAGCAAATTACGGAACAGCAATTGGAAGCAAAGGCGGTTATGTAAATATTACCGGAGAATTTTTAAACAAAAACAAAACATTAAGACCTGCTTATGATTTTAGAAAAGGTTTTGGTGATGCTGAAATGCAGGGTGTAAATTTATTTGCAAATCTTGCTATTCCTATTTCTGACAAAACTGAGTTTTATGCTTTTGGAGGAAGTAATTTTAGAGATACTGACGCTTACGCTTTTACCAGAAATGATGGCGAAAGAGTTGTAGAATCTGTTTACCCAGGCGGTTACACTCCGAGAATTACTTCTAAAATTAATGACAATTCGGTTGCTGCTGGAATTAGAACTGAAACTTCTGGAGGCTGGAAATTTGACTTAAGCAATACTTTTGGAAAAAATAAATTTCAATACGAAATAAAAGGAACGATCAATGCTTCTCTCGAAGAAAATTCGCCGCTCCAATTTGATGCAGGTGGACACAGTTTACTTCAAAACACAACCAATTTTGACATTTCAAAAAATTACGGTGATGTTTTAAGTGGCTTAAATATTGCTTTTGGAACAGAATTTAGAGTTGAAAAATTCGAGATTTTTGCAGGTGAAGAAGGTTCTTATACTACTTATGATACTAACGGGCAACCAATAACAGATCCGACTACACAAAGTGCGCCAATTGACCCAATCTCTGGAGAACCAAGACCAGGAAGTTCACAAGGTTTTCCTGGATACAGTCCGGCAAATGAAGTGAATAAAGATCGTACTAACTTCTCTCTTTATGCAGATGCAGAATTGGATGTTACAGAAGCCTTAATGTTCAGCGGTGCCGTTCGTTTTGAAAATTATAGTGATTTCGGAAGTACTGTAAACGGAAAATTGGCTTCAAGACTTAAAATTACAGATCATATTAATGCCAGAGGATCTATTAGTACTGGATTCCGTGCACCATCTTTAGCTCAGATTTACTATAACTTACGTTTCACTAATTTTAATGCCAGCGGTGCAACCGAAGTTTTACTGGCTCCAAATGACAGCCCTGTAACTAGAGCTTTTGGAATTGATAAATTGAACGAAGAAAAAGCAGTAAATGCTTCTTTAGGCTTTACAGCTTCGTTTGGTGATTTTACTGCAACAATTGACGGATATTATATCCAAGTTAAAGACCGTATTGTTCTTACTGGATATTTTGACGCAAGTGCATTAAATCTTGGTGTTTCTGAAGCGCAATTTTTTGCAAATGGTGTAGACACAAGTACACACGGTTTGGATATTGTTTTTTCTTGGAAAAAGAAATTTGATTTCGGACAGTTTGGCGCTACGTTAGTTGGAAACATAAATGATATGAAAATTGACAAGGTTAAAAATGGCTCTTTAGACGAGGCAACTTTCTTTGGAAAACGTGAAAAAGCCTTTTTATTAGCTTCTGCTCCAGATAATAAATTTGGTTTAAACCTTACTTATGCTAAAAATAAATTTGATGCGGGATTGGCTTTTACACGTTTCAGCAAAGTTGTTTTGGTTGATTACGCAGATGAAGATGATGTTTACAATCCGAGATTAATTACTGATTTAACTGTTGGATATCAATTTACTAAAAGCTTGAAATTAACTCTTGGAAGCAACAACTTATTTAATGTTTATCCAACAAAACAAGATGAACAAGGAAATACAGAAGCTGGAGGTTATTGGGATGCTGTACAAATGGGTTTCAGCGGTGCGTATTACTATGCAAGACTTGGATTTAATTTTTAATGCATAATGGCTTCGAATTCAGCCTGACAATAGATTATCAATAATCATAAATAAAAAATCCTGAACAATTAAGTTCAGGATTTTTTTCTGTTTATATAATTACAATTTAAATTCTAAAGAGGCAATAATTGCTTTTTCTTCATCAGTAGCAGTAAAACCAGAAATATCCCAATAATTAGTTAAGATTTTATTTTGTTTATTAAAAAGTGATTTTTCTTTAAAGACATCACTTTCGCTATACGTGAAGTTTTGTTTATTAAAACCTGTCGTCACAAAACTATTTCTGACTTGAATATTTTTGGCTTTATCTTTTAAAATCACAGTATATCCAATTTCTTCATTAGAACTTAGCAGATAATAATCCGTTCCATCCCAGCGATAATTCACTTTTACAAACGATTTGGTAATATTTTTGTCTCCAACCTTTGTTTTATCTTCTATTTTATCAAGACTCGCCGGAGTTACAGATATAGTAAATTCTAAAATTATTTTTTTTACTGGATCATAAATAATCTCAAAATTATCGACTGCCTCTTTAGCTTTATCCAGCGGGTTAACAGACATTACATAATACTCTTTATTTTTAGCATGTCCTTTAATCGTAAAATCATATTCTTTCTTTGCTTTTGAATCTAACAAAGGTTCAAAATATTTAAAATTCGAATAATTTTCCATTATATTATTCAAATTATATCCCATTAAATCTGCGCTTACATCTGTTTCCAGTAATCCGTAAGAGCGATTTTGTTCTACCAATAAAGTGGTTGTGTTATTTTTATTGAATTGAAAATTAACCAATCCGTCATTATAATAGGAATATTGGTTGTCGAGCATAAAAAATTCTCGAACATAAACTTTTAATCGATGTGAAATACTTATTTTATCTTTTGAATTTGAAACTATTTTTTGAAGTGTTTTTTGAGGATTTTCTTTTGATACAACAACCTCATCTAAGTTTTCTTTCTTGTTTTTGAGGTAAACTGTAAACTCATTTTCTTTTAAAGAAGCCCAGCGCATTGTCAGATTTTCATAATTCATTTCTGAAACCTGCACATTTGAGCCGCCGTTTAAAACAAATGTAACTTTACCATCTTCGTTAGTCAGCAAAACTTGTTTGGTTTTTAATACAACCACAGTAGCATTTTCGATTGGCTGTAAAGTTTCAATATCTTTTACAAGAATAGAATACTCTTCACTTTGTGCAAAAACGCTTACATTGTTGAGTAATACGACAAATAAAAGTAGTAGTTTCTTCATAGGCGTTATTAAATTTTCAACTAAAGTATTAAATTTTTGTTAATAAATCAATACTCAAAAATAAATCATTAGTTATCAATACAATAAGATTCCGAAAATATTTCAATTTTAAGCAAAAAAAATCCTGAGCATAAACTCAGGATTATATTTTAAATAACTTTAAAGTAATTATTCTCCGTGTAAAAACGCTTGTCTTTGTAACAAAGTTTCTTCGTCTTCTACGTGATTATCATCTGGCACACAACAGTCTACCGGACAAACCGCAGCACATTGAGGCTCATCGTGGAAACCTTTACATTCTGTACATTTGCCTGGCACGATATAGTAAACCTCGTCAGAAATTGGAGTTTGAGCATCGTCTGCATCAACTTCAGTTCCGTCAGGTAAAACTATCTTTCCAGTAAGACTTGTTCCATCTTTATATCTCCAGTCATCTGCTCCTTCATATATTGCTGTATTCGGGCACTCTGGTTCGCAGGCCCCGCAGTTTATGCATTCGTCAGTTATTATAATTGCCATCTTTTTCGTAGTTACATGTTAAAAGTTATAAGATTTGAGTTTAAAATATCAAAGATTTGAATCTACTTTGCCTTATAACGTAATATAGCTTATTTTTGTGCAAAATTACAATCAAAACAATTCATAAGCAAACATTATGACATTAGAAACAAAAAAAAGTGTTTTTGTTGAATTAGGAAAATTTTTAAGTCAGTTTTCTGAAGAGCAATCGGTGCAAAAATCTGACGTTTTATATAATGATATCTTTTTTGAAGATTTTAAAAGTCTCATACATTTATCCCAATCCCATAACGGATGGTATACTCCTGAACAGGTTTATTTCGCATTACAGTCTTGGGCAGAAGCTTTAACAGAAGAAAACCTCGAAAAATGGCTTTCTCAATACGAAACTGACTTCGCTCAAAATGACAGCAGAGAAAAAACTGTTGCTTTAATATTAGCTGGAAATATTCCTTTAGTGGGCTTTCATGATTTTTTATCGGTTTTAATTACAGGCAATAAAGCTTTAATAAAAACATCATCAAACGATCAGCATTTACTGCCTTTTTTGGCCAAGTATTTAATTGCTGTAGATGAAAGTTTGAAAGATAAGATCACTTTCGTGGAAGGAAAACTAGAAAATTTCGATGCTGTAATTGCTACAGGAAGCAACAATACTTCTCGCTATTTCGAATACTACTTTAAAGATAAGCCTTCGATTATTCGCAAAAACCGAAATTCAGCGGCTATTTTAACGGGTAAAGAAACCCATGAAGAATTAGAACAATTAGGCGAAGATATTTTTAGATATTTTGGTTTAGGATGCCGAAATGTTTCTAAACTTTTTGTCCCAAAAGGATATTCTTTTGATGCCTTCTTTCAGGCCATTTTCAAATATCAGGATGTTATTCATTATGAAAAGTATGCTAATAATTACGATTACAATAAAGCTGTATTTTTAATGAGTAATTTTAAATTGTTAGACAATGGTTTTCTAACCTTGAAAGAAGATTCGAGCTATGCCTCTCCTATTTCGAGTGTTTTTTATGAATATTATGAAAACCTTGAAGAACTTCAAAAACGCCTTGAAACCGATTCAGAGCAAATTCAATGCATTGTTGGTACCAATTTAACAAGTGACACTATTGCATTCGGAGAAACGCAAAAACCTCAATTGTGGGATTACGCAGATAATGTCGATACTATAACGTTTTTGTTAACAACAAAGTAATAAAATGTTTAATTATTTCGAATATTTTAACGCTTTTTCGGCTCTTATTACCGAAATTTGCGTCTTTAAAATTTTCGACTATTAACAACAACCATGAAAAAACACAACTACAGCGCAGGACCAAGTATTTTACCTCAGGAAGTTTTTGAGAAAGCATCAAAAGCAATTTTAAATTTTAATGATTCAGGATTATCTATTCTTGAAATTTCGCACAGAAGCAAAGATTTTGTTGCTGTTATGGAAGAAGCTCGATCCCTTGCTTTAGAATTATTAGGACTTCAAGGAAAAGGTTATCAAGCTTTATTTTTACAAGGTGGTGCAAGTACAGCATTCTTAATGGCTCCATATAACTTAATGAAAGAAAATGGAAAAGCAGCTTATTTAGACTCAGGAACATGGGCAACTGCTGCTATTAAAGAAGCTAAACTTTTTGGAGAAACTGTTATCGTTGGTTCTTCAAAAGACGACAATTATACTCATATTCCAAAAGGTTACGAAATCCCAGCTGATGCTGATTATTTCCACTGCACAAGTAATAACACCATTTTTGGAACTCAAATGAAAGATTTCCCAGCAACAAATATTCCTGTTGTATGCGATATGAGTTCTGATATTTTTTCACGCGAATTAGATTTTTCTAAATTTGATTTGATTTACGCTGGAGCTCAAAAAAATATGGGACCTGCTGGAACTACTCTTGTTGTGGTTAAAGAAGAAATCTTAGGCAAAAACGGAAGAACAATTCCTAGTATGTTAGATTATGCTAAACATATTAAAGCAGAAAGTATGTACAATACTCCTCCTGTTTTCTCTGTTTACGTTTCTCTTTTAACTTTACAATGGATCAAAGAAAAAGGCGGAATCGCTGCTGTTGAAAAATTAAACAACGCAAAAGCAGCATTACTTTACGCTGAAATAGACAGAAACCCATTATTCAAAGGTGCAGCAGCAGTTGAAGATCGTTCGAATATGAATGTAACTTTCTTATTGAACAATCCAGATCATACAGCAACATTTGATGCTTTATGGAAAGAAGCAAATATCTCAGGATTACCAGGGCACCGTTCTGTTGGTGGTTACAGAGCTTCTATCTACAACGCAATGCCAATCGAAAGCGTTCAGGTTTTAGTTGATGTAATGAAAGCGTTGGAAACTAAAGTTTAATCTTTTTTTCGGTTAATCGTTAATTCGTTTAACTGTTTAATCGTCAAAAATGTTTCCTTTAGAAAAATATCAAAAAAGAAAAATCAAATAGCTGGTTTATCGATTAAACAAATAAACGATTTACCAAATAAACAATAAACACACAATGAAAGTATTAGCAAATGATGGAATTTCTAAAAGTGGAATTCTAGCCTTAGAAAAAGGCGGATTTGAAGTTATAACTACAAAAGTAGCTCAAGAACAAGTAGCTAACTATATAAATGAAAACAATATTGACGTAATTTTAGTTCGTAGTGCAACTAAAGTTCGTAAAGACATTATTGACGCTTGTCCTGGTATTAAAATTATCGGACGTGGTGGTGTTGGTATGGATAACATTGATGTTGACTACGCTAAAAGCAAAGGAATCCATGTAATCAATACTCCAGCTTCATCTTCAGAATCTGTTGCTGAATTAGTGTTTGGACACTTATTTAATGGTGTACGTTTTTTACATGATTCTAACAGAAATATGCCTCTTGAAGGAGATACTAATTTTGACGGTTTGAAAAAAGCTTACGCTAACGGAACTGAATTAAGAGGTAAAACTTTGGGTATTGTTGGTATTGGCCGTATTGGTCAGGCTACTGCAAAAATGGCTCTTGGTTTAGGAATGAAAGTTATCGCTGCAGATAGTTTTATTCCGGAAGTAGATATTAAAGTTGAATTTTTTGACGGACAATCTATCACAACTAAAGTAGTTTCTCAATCTTTAGAATCTTTATTTAGAGAAGCTGATTTCATCACATTACACGTTCCTGCTCAAAATGGTTACATCATTGGAGAGAAAGAATTTGAAATCATGAAAGATGGCGTTGGAATTGTTAACTGTGCTCGTGGAGGTGTTATTGACGAGGTTGCTTTAGTAAAAGCATTAGATTCTGGAAAAGTTGCTTTTGCTGGATTAGATGTTTTTGAAAACGAGCCAAAACCAGAAATGGCAATTTTAATGCACTCTAAAATCTCTTTGACCCCGCACATTGGAGCTGCAACTGGAGAGGCACAAGATAGAATTGGTACAGAGCTAGCTTCACAAATTATTACTTTGTTAAGCTAATCAACTATAATTAAATCACTTACAAGGGATTTATTAACATCGTTTAATAAATCCCTTTCTTTTTTTGTTTAAATTTGAGTTCTAATCTAAATCCTAAAAATCATGTTTGAACAATTAACCCAATTAGTACAACAATATGGAGGCGATGCAGTTGTCAACAATAACGCTGTTCCAAATGAACACAACGAAGCCGTAATCAATGAAACCAGTAGTTCTATTTTTGAAAGTCTAAAAAAGATTGTTTCTGAAGGCGGCACCGAACAAATTGCAGGATTGTTTAGCGGTAAAGAAGCTATTGATAGTTCAAATCCTGTAGTACAACAAATTCAACAACAATTAAGCGGCAGTCTTGGTCAGAAATTTGGACTAAGCAGTGCAGACTCAAACGGAGTTGCGTCTAATTTAATTCCGCAGATTTTAGGTTCTTTAGTTAATAAAGCAAAAGATCCAAACGATAATAGTTTTCAAATTTCTGACATCATCAACTCTATTTCAGGAAACAGCGGACAAGCTTCAGGAATAATGGATACCATTTCTAAATACGGAATGCAATTCGGTCTAGATCAAAACAACGACGGAAAAGTAGATGTTACTGATGTTCTAGTAGTAACCAAAAGCAAAGGCGGTATAGCTGGATTTATTGGGAAATTGTTTGGAAGTAAATAGTCGTAAATAGTCTAGATACAAAGGTTCAAAGTGACAAAGGAACAAAGAAACAAAGGCCTTAAGAAAACTCTAAAAACTGATTGCAAATTGTAATCAGTTTTTATTTTTCTAAGTAAGAAGTTAAACCTTTGTTACTTTAAACATTTGTTCCTCTGAACCTTAAAAAAAATTCGTAAATTTAAATCATGAAAAAATGCGTTTCCATATTGATTGTAGTATTAACAGTAATTGCTTGTTCAACAGCTTCGCAGAATAATATTGCGAGCAATAATAATGCAGTAAACAAAAAGGGAAATGATACTGTTAGAATTGCAAACGATTCTTTAGAATACGAAGTAATAATTATAGATAATGGTTTCAATACCTGGTTAAATTCACGTGCGCTTCCCAGACATTATTACACTTTAAATTACCTCGAAAATAAAAACTACCAATATGTGGTAGAATGGAATATTAGAGCTTCACAACCCAATCGTTACAATCCGAATTTATACGAAATGACTATAGATTACCAACCGCAGATTCGTTATGGATACGAAGTGAATTATTTAATTTATAACTATATGATTTATTTTCAAAATACTTACAAACAAAAGCTCGCGGGGTATGTTCCGCAAAGATAATGTTAGTATATTTGTAATGGTTATAAATAAATAATGGACAGACTTAAAAAACGCTGGGGAATCACATCCAACCTACAAGCCATAATCATATTTATTGTTTTTGCTATCACTGGATCAGCATCTGCATGGATTTCTAGACCTTTCTGCGACTGGATCGGAATTTATAAAGAAGATTTCGGGGCTGTTTGGTTTACTTTAATCCGTTTATTAATCATTTTTCCTATTTACCAAGTTTTATTAGTTGCCATAGGAACCTTATTTGGTCAATTCCGTTTCTTCTGGAATTTCGAAAAGAAAATGCTCAAAAGAATGGGGCTTGGATTTCTTTTTAAAGATTAATTTAATTATTTCTTTTAAAACAAACCGTTCTGGTTAAGACCTATTCTTAATCACAATATTTTATTTATTTTAATTTCTTCAAATCAAGGAAATCTTTTTCTCTCAAACCAATTCATTTTTACTCAATCCCTTTATTTACCTAATATAAACAATGTGAAAAATTGATATAAAAAAAGTATAATCCGTTTTTTTTGTATTAATTTACTACGAAAACAGCATACAGAACAGGATGGTGCAGGATAGTTTGTTTTAAAGTAATAATAATCTTTACAATAGTGAAAACCGTTTTTTAAACCTGATAATCAGTTGTTTAAAATTATTTTCTAACTAAGATTATTTTACTTACTAACCAAACCACCATTGACATGCTGAAAAATTACTTAAAACTCTCCGTGATATCGGCCATAACCTGCCTCATTGCGCCGATGACTTTAATTTTTGCCCAAAATCCAATCGTCAAAATTGACTTTGATCAATCTGGAAGACCTAAAGCCGAAGTAAACGATCCAGATTACACAACTTGGGTAATAGCCTCTGGAAATACCAGCACTTATACAGAAAATGGAGTTACATTTACTGTAACCAGAGTTGGAGACAAAGGAGATGCTCTAGGAACAAACTGGTACAAAGCAGGAATACAAGCTCCATACTATGCCAGATTAGTGAGCGATGGTCTAACTGTAAAAGGAACAACTGCAAATCTAGGAGCACAGATAGAACTTAAAATAAGCGGATTAACAACTGGCGAACATTCCTTTTTAGCGTTTTTTAATGCTGTAGACAGTCCGTCTGGAAATAACTTTAGCCCAATTGATATTTCTATTAATGGAAATTTGGTTGTCGATAATTTAATTCCGTCTGTAAGAGCTCTTAAAACTGCCGATGCCAAATCTACTTATTTAAAATTTCAAGCTGTAACAGGCACAGATGTTGTGATTTTAATTGCTGCAGAAACCTCAGGTACAGAAAATATTAAAAATATTATGCTTAACGGTTTTGAACTTAATACGCCTAATATTTTTTATCAGGCCACAAATCCAAATCCGAAACAAAATGACGAACATGTTGAATTAACCTCTGGCGGTAAATTACTGCAGTGGACAGCGGCGGCAAATGCGGTTTCTCACAATATTTATTTCGGTACAGATCAAGCGTCTGTAGATAATGCTACCACATCTTCACCAGAATACAAAGGAAATCAAGCTTTAGCTAACACTTCTTATCAAGTAAACGGACTATATACAGGAGCTACTTATTATTGGCGTATAGATGAGGTTCTTGCAAATGGAGTTGAGAAAGGAAATACTTGGCGTTTTCGTCCAGCACAGCTTGCATTTCCAGAAGCTGAGGGATATGGTCGTTTTGCAAGAGGCGGACGAGGCGGAAAAATAGTTGCCGTAACCAATCTAAACGACAGCGGGCCTGGAAGTTTCCGTGAAGCTGTTACAAATGATATTGGACCAAGAACTATCATATTTAACACATCTGGAATTATCCAACTACAATCTCGTCTTGTTTTAAGTCAGCCTTACGTTACAGTTGCAGGACAAACCGCGCCTGGCAAAGGTATTTGCATTCGCTCTGCTCCTTTTGGAGTTACTGGAAATGATGCCGTAGTCCAAAATCTAAGAGTTCGACTTGGCGCTGGACCAACTTTTGACGGAATGGGATTAACTGGTGCTGACAATAGCATTATTGATCATTGTTCCATCAGCTGGACAATTGATGAATCTTTCAGCTCTCGATCAGGAAAAAATATAACACTGCAAAAAACACTTATTTCTGAAGCTCTAAACGCAGCCAATCATCAAAATTATCCAACAGGAACAGAACATGGTTATGCAGCTACAATTGGTGGAGATATTGGTAGTTTTCACCATAATTTACTGGCACACTGCTACGGTCGTAACTGGAGTCTTGGCGGTGGCTTAGACGGAAGCGGTGCATATACGGGCCGAATGGACATCACAAATAATGTTGTCTACAATTGGGGAAGCAGAACAACCGACGGTGGAACCAAAGAAGTAAATTTTGTAAACAACTATTACAAACCAGGCGCAGGCTCAAAAATATTTGTAGCATTTAATCAACAGAATGAAGGCGTTGGAACTGGAATGCAGCAATGTTATTTTAACGGAAATGTAATGCCCGGGTATTTCGACGAAAGCAATCAAACTGCAGGAAGAAAAGCTTCAGGAAATACTGTTACATATGAAAATTTTGTCAACACACCCTTTTTTCCTTCTTATGTAACTACGCAATCTGCCAAAAATGCTTATAAAATTGTACTGTCGGATGTGGGATGCACACAGCCAGAATTTGACGAGCATGATCAAAGAATTATCACAGAAACTTTAAACGGAACCTACTCTGCTGTTGGAAGCGTAACTGGAAAACCTGGATTTCCAGATAACGAAGCTGATGTTGGAGGATTTGAAATTTACCCAATTGTAAATAGAGATGCAAATTGGGATACTGATCAAGACGGACTTCCAAATTGGTGGGAAACAATTATTGGAACTAATGTAAACTCTGCAATTGCTGATTTTTCAGATGCAAATGCTGATAACGATTTAGATGGATACACAAATCTTGACAAATACCTGCAATGGATGTCTTTACCACATTATGAATCTCCAGAAGGAACAAAAATTGACATCAATATTCAAAAATTATCAAGAGGATTTACAAGTGGTGTTTCGTATGCTATTTCAAATGTTGTGAACGGAAATGCTGTACTTAATACTGATACAGTTGCATTTTCACCAGCAGCCAACGGATTATGCTCTTTTGAATTTACAGTTACCGATTCTGAAGGCGGCACTATGAAGCGAAAGGTAAATATTATAAGCGGGCAAAGTTTAACTTTAGGTACTGACGAAGTTATTAAAGAAACAAAAAGCAACTCTTTTAAGGTATGGCCTGTTCCAAGCAGTGGCTCTTTTTCCGTCTTTATTAACAATCAAGAAACAGAAACTGCCGATCTTAAAATCTATGATATTGCTGGAAAAGAGTTAGTACAACAAAAAATTAGAACCAATACAGCCGAAACAATTCATTTATATTCAAAAGGAATGTTTCTAATTAAAGTTGTTAATCCTCAAACAAAGAAAACACAATACATCAAAAAAATAATTGTTCAATAAAAGACATGATTAAAGACGGTTTTATAAGCCGTCTTTATTTTTTTGAAAGAAATAAGTATAAATCCATGTTAATGTAAAAGAAGGAATTACATCCGTAAAAGGTATAATTTCTTCTACAAAAGTCAAAATACTTGCCACCCTTCCTACGCGTCCTTTATACATTCTAGTCATAATAAAAGCAGCAATTGGCGCCCAAATCACATCCGAAAATTCGCCCACAAGCGGTATCGAAAATGAAACCATACCAATAGCATCCAAAATTAAACCGATTATTAATTTGGACGTTCTGTTATCTTCAACAACATTTAAATCTTGCATTTTGATCTGTATTTGAAGTTTATTCGAAATTAAAAATAAACCATTAAACTCTGTTATTTCTTTTTCGTATTTAATTTCCACAATTCCCATATCAATAAACGTACCTTTTATTTTAGATTTAAATCCGATCTTTAATGGTATTAAATTGGAATTTGGAATTTAAGACATTGAAATTTGATTCTATACATAATCTTCGTTTCTTTGTAAAAAGAGTTTTCTAAATGATACACGCAAAAAACATACATAAATTCTACGACAAACTTGAAGTTTTAAAAGGAGTCGATTTACATATTAAAAAAGGCGAAATTGTTTCGATCGTTGGTGCTTCAGGTGCGGGGAAAACGACTTTACTGCAGATTTTAGGAACTTTAGACAAACCAGATCATAACCCAGATTCCTCATTAACTATTAATGGTAAAAATGTACTGGAATTACAAGATCTCAAAAACGATAATTCAAAACAAGAGAAGACATTTAAAATCATTACTTGGGCTGGCTCTCTTTATATTGTTGTTCTAGCCGTTTATTTGATGTTTTTCAGAACTAAAGTTTTTGATGACACACTTAGATTAGTAGTGGTTGGAGTCCTTTTTCTGCCAATATTTTCAATGCTCGTTTATTATAACAGATATTTCAAAAAGAAAAGCAGACAAGACAAAACATTATCCGATTTTAGAAATTTAAACCTTGGTTTTATTTTCCAGTTTCATCAGCTTTTACCCGAGTTTACAGCTCTAGAAAACGTTTGTATTCCAGCTTATATCGCCGGAAAAAAAACTTCAGAAACCGAAGCCGAAGCTAAAAAACTGCTTACTTATTTAAGACTTTCACACAGAATTAATCATAAGCCAAGCGAACTTTCTGGCGGAGAACAACAGCGTGTGGCCGTTGCAAGAGCGTTGATCAATAAACCAGATGTTATTTTTGCCGATGAACCTTCTGGAAATCTAGACACGCATTCTGCAGAAAACCTGCATCAATTATTTTTTCAGCTTCGAGACGAATTCGGACAGACTTTTGTGATCGTAACCCATAACGAAGAATTGGCTAATATGGCTGATAGAAAATTGATAATGGTCGATGGCTTAATTAGTAATTAGGAGCTATTTCCTGCTATCCGTTTCAATCTTTTATGCCGCTAAAGAAGCGTCATAAAAGGATTTTCACTTCTATCAGGGCTAGGGCACTCGAATAACAAGAACATTTCATTTAAAAATGAATAAAAAAGAACTCAAAGAATTTCTTGACGAAAAAGTCATTCAATATAATAATCAGGATTTTATCGAAAGCGATCCTGTACAGATTCCACATCTTTTCAGCCAAAAAGAAGATATTGAAATTGCTGGTTTTTTAAGCGCATCTATCGCTTGGGGAAATCGCAAAATGATTATTAAGAATTCGCATAAAATGATGGAATTAATGGGCAATACACCTTATGATTTCGTCATGTCACATTCTGATGAAGATTTGGCCAGACTTGAAACTTTCGTCCATCGAACTTTTAACGGAAGTGATTTTTCTGGTTTTATAAAAGGTTTAAAGCATATTTATAAAAACCACAACGGACTTGAAGCTGTTTTTGCTAAAAACCAACAAGAAAATAGTCTGCAGAAAAGTATTCACGAATTCAAAAAAATATTCTTTGAGATCGATCATTTAGCGAGAACGCAGAAACACATTTCAGATCCCTTAAACAATTCGGCTGCCAAAAGAATTAACATGTATCTGCGCTGGATGGTTCGTCAAGATACAAAAGGCGTTGATTTAGGAATCTGGAAAAGTATTTCTCCTGCCGCACTATCCTGTCCGCTTGATGTACATTCTGGGAACGTTGCGCGCAAACTTGAAATTCTTTCGCGAAAGCAAAACGACGCAAAAGCTTTACTAGAATTAGATACAAAATTAAGAGAAATGGATGCGCAAGATCCTGTAAAATATGACTTTGCTTTGTTTGGATTGGGAGTTTTTGAAGGGTTTTAAAATTTTAAATCTGTATGTCAGGCTGACATTCAAGATGGTAATAAGACATCAAAAATTACAAATTCAACAAAAAACCGTGAATTTAACGTACATTTGCACAAAATTTAAAGCAAATGAGCACTTTCGAAAAATTTAATCTTCCAAAATCAGTACAAAAAGCTATAGACGATTTAGGGTTTGTTACACCAACTCCTATTCAGGAAAAATCTTTTTCAGTGATTACTTCTGGGCGAGATATGATGGGAATTGCGCAAACCGGAACAGGTAAAACACTTGCTTATTTACTGCCGCTTCTAAAGTTATACAAATTTACCAACACCAATACACCTAAAATTGTAGTTCTTGTTCCAACCAGAGAATTAGTAGTTCAGGTTGTAGAAGAAGTTGAAAAACTGACTAAATACATGTCGGTTAAAACTTTAGGAATTTACGGAGGCGTAAACATTAACACACAAAAGAAAGCCGTTTACGAAGGTGTCGATATTTTAGTGGGAACTCCAGGTCGTACAATGGATTTGGCTCTGGATGCTGTAGTTCGTTTTGACGAAACTCAAAAACTGGTTATTGATGAATTTGACGAAATGTTGAATTTAGGTTTCCGCGCGCAATTGACAGCTCTTTTGGCAATGATGAAACCAAAACGTCAAAATATTTTATTCTCTGCAACAATGACAGACGAAGTTGATGCGATTTTAAATGATTATTTTGATTTTCCTGAAGAAGTTACTTTAGCTGCTTCTGGAACTCCGTTAGAAAAAATTACACAGATTACATATAATGTTCCAAACTTTAATACCAAAGTAAATCTTTTAAAGCATTTACTAGAGACGGACGAAAGCATGGAACGTATTCTGATTTTCGTTAATAATAAAAAGATTTCAGACATGCTTCATACTCGTATTGAAGAAATGTTTGAAGGTCAGTTTGGAGTAATTCACTCTAATAAATCGCAGAATTATCGTTTAAGTACGATGGCAGAGTTTCAGGAAGGAAATCTACGCGGATTAATTACTACCGATATTATGGCGAGAGGTTTGGACATTTCTAATATCTCTCACGTTATAAACTTCGAACTTCCAGAATTACCTGAACTTTACATGCATAGAATTGGGCGTACTGGTCGTGCTGATGCAACAGGAACAGCGATCAGTTTTGTTACACCACGTGAAGAAGAATTTAAAATCGAAGCCGAAGTTTTAATGAATCAGGAACTTAAAATCGCTGA
This sequence comes from Flavobacterium sp. SORGH_AS_0622, assembly GCF_030818825.1. NCBI lineage: Bacteria > Pseudomonadati > Bacteroidota > Flavobacteriia > Flavobacteriales > Flavobacteriaceae > Flavobacterium > Flavobacterium sp. SORGH_AS_0622. The sequence goes on along the minus strand of NZ_JAUTAX010000001.1, from coordinate 1,533,401 downwards.
TTTCCCAGAAGAAGTTGAGATTTCATCTAAATTAATAGAACCTGAAAAAGACAGACAGCCAATTAAGTTTTTAATGAAAAAACCAAAATTAGACGGTGATGGTGCTTTTCATGAAAAATCGAAAAAGAACAAAAAAGTCAATCTTGGAGGCCCTTCAAAAACAAAAAAGAAAACACATGGTTCTGTTAACAGAAATATGCTGAAGACTAGAGATAAGAAGAGAAAAGATAAGGATAAATAGATTTTCTTAAAAGTTACAAAGGTTCAAAGAGGCAAAGCTTCAGAGGTTTTGCTATTTTTAAATATAAAAAAAGGCTCAAAAATAAAGTTTATTTTTGAGCCTTTTTTGCCTTTGAACCTTTGCATCTCTGAGCCTTTGTCCCTTAAAAAAAGCTATATTTTAGTAAAAACCAATCCAACCGGCGAACACAACTCGATTCTTTTTCCAGTGTCTGTGATTTTTCCAGTTTTTTTGTCTCTTTTAAAAATAATGATATCATTTGTATATTGATGTCCAACTAAAAGGTAATTTCCTGTTGGGTCAATAGCGAAATCTCTTGGACCTTTTCCTAAAGTGCTTTGCTGCTCTACCAATTCAATGGCTCCTGTTTTAAGGATTTTATAAACCGAAATAGAGTTTGCGTCTACACGATCAGAAACATATAAAAAGTTTCCGTCTGGAGAAATTTTGATTGCCGCTGCGCCTGTTCCGCCAGTAAAACCTTTTGGAAGAATGCTTGTTTCGGCAATTAGTTTTAGATTTCCAGTTTTATCATAACTAAAAGTCGTTAAAGTTCCGTCCAATTCCTGAACCAAATACACAAATTTACCATCTTTACTAAAAGTCAAATGTCTTGGTCCGCTTCCTTTCTTTACATCAACACTACCTTTAAGCGTCAGCATTTCGTTTGTAGAATTCGGATTGTACTTATAAATAAATACTTTATCTAAACCTAAATCATTAGACAGAACGAATTTTTTATCTGGAGAAAAAACCACCATATGCACGTGCGCTTTTTCCTGACGCGCTGCATTTGGGCCTTTTCCTTCATGCTGAATTATTTGCTGCACTTCAGTAAGACTTCCATTTGGCTTTTTCTTAAAAACGACAATGTTTCCGCCAGAATAATTAGCAACAATTACATTTTTATCATCATTAATTAAATGACATGGATCTGCACCTAAAGAGGCATTTGTATTTAATAACTTTATTTTTCCCGAAGCCGAATTATAACTAAAAGAACTGACAGCACTTTGAGTTCCGTTTTCGTTTACAGCATAGATAAATTTATTATCAGCAGAAACCGATAAATAACTTGGACTAATAACATTTTCTGAAGAATTCTTTAATTTTAAACCGCCGGAAGAAGCATCAAATTCATAAACATAAATTCCGTTGCTTTGGCAGGTATTTGTGTAAGTTCCAACCAATAAGTTGAATTTATTTTGAGCTTTTACCGTGGTCAGTGATAAAGCTGAAAATAAAAATAAATATATTTTTTTCATAGTTTGTTTTTTTGAATCAGCTAAAATAAGCAATAAAATCGTTTTGAAATAGTTTCTTTGTTACAAAAGAAATGGCAAAAGTTACATTTTTCGAACTCCATAAAGTTTATCCAGCAATAGTTAATCTCTTACATAAACTTATAGGGTTTAAATAATTTTTAATTCGTATTTTTGACCAGCATCTTCGCGAAAAACAAAACGTAGTGAAGTAAATCGAAGCCAGAATGCATTTTAAACATCCCGAAATTCTATACTTTCTGTTTTTATTGATCGTTCCAATTTTGGTTCACTTATTTCAATTAAGACGTTTTAAAACCTCTTTTTTTACCAATGTTCGATTCTTAAAAGAACTTGCAATTCAAACACGTAAAAGTTCTAAAATTAAAAAGCGACTTTTATTGGCTACGCGCTTATTACTACTGACTTTCATAATTTTAGCTTTTGCACAGCCTTTTTTTCAGGCAGTCGACAGCAAAAATGCTTCAAACGAAATGTATATTGTTTTAGACAATTCGTTTAGTATGCAGGCAAAAGGAAAAAAAGGCGAATTATTAAAAAGAGCTGTTCAGGAATTGCTTGAAAACACTCCAGAAAACACTCCATTTTCTTTATCAACTAACACCGAAAATTTCTGGAATACCGATATTAAATCTTCTAAAAGTGCTTTACAAAACCTAAAATACAGTGCAGCACCGTTTGACCTTTCGGCAATAACTGCAAAAATTAAAGCACACAAATCTGCACATAAAAAAGACATTGTAATCATTACAGATGCTGTAGGTTTAAAAGAAAAAGATGTTGCAACTGTAAATTTTGAAGAAAAACCATATTTCATAGTTCCAGAAGCAGAACAAAAAAATAACGTTTCGATCGACAGCGTTTACATCAATCAAACTTTGGAGAATTTCTATGAAATCGGAATTAATTTATCAGCTTACGGCGAAGATTTTAAACCGGTTTCGACTGCTTTGTACAACCAAAATAAATTGATTGCCAAAACGATTATCAATTTTGACACTAAGAAAAAGAAAATCAATTTTACGATTCCAAAAGAAGCTTTTCACGGATATGTAACGATCGAAGATAACGGCTTAACGTATGATAACAAATTGTTTTTCAGCATTTCTAAAAACAAAAAAACAAACGTTATCAGTATCGGCGAACCTGAAAAAAGTAATTTCTTATCTAGAATTTATACTCCAGGCGAATTCAATTACCACAATTATTCGATTAGTTCTTTAGATTACAATAGTTTAGAGAAACAAAATACGATTATTTTAAACGAATTGAATGAAATTCCGCAGGCTTTGCAGACTACTTTAAAAGCTTTTGTTTCTAAAGGCGGTAATTTGGTTGTAATTCCTTCTGAGAAGAGTTCAATTGCTAATTTGAATACTTTGCTGAGTAATTTTGGAAAAGTTCAATTCAGTAATTTAGAAACCAACAGTAAATTAATCACTAAAATTAATTTTGATCATCCGTTATTTTCAGGAGTTTTTGAGAACAAAATAACGAATTTTCAATATCCAAAAGTAAATAGTGCATTTGCCGTTTCAAGTTCATATCCTGCTGTCCTTTCCTTTGAAGATCAGACACCTTTTGTAACTTCTGTTAAAAATCAGGTTTCTGGAATAACGGTTTTTACAGCACCAATAAATAGTACAAATTCAAATTTTCAGCAATCACCTTTAATTGTTCCGTTATTTTATAAAATCGCTCAGAACAATCAAAAAACTGGAGTTAACGCATTGACAATCGGAAATAATCAACCTTATTTTGTGGATGTTTTATTGACTAAAGACGCGATTTTGGAAGTAAAAGGAAACGAAGATTCTTTTATTCCGATTCAGCAGATATTGAACAATAAAGTAAAATTAACCTTTAATGATTTTCCTGAAACTGCTGGTAATTACGGTGTTTTCGATAAAAAAGAATGGGTTGAAAATATTAGTTTTAATTACAAACGAACGGAAAGCGATTTGAGTCAGGTAAACACAAATGTAGTTTCTGACTTTAAAACCGCCGATACCATTTCGACCATTTTTAATACCTTACAAACTGAACGAACTGACAGCCAAATTTGGAAATGGTTTGTTATCTTTGCACTGTTATTTTTAGCACTAGAAATGGCAATTATAAAATTTGTAAAATAGAATTCGAGTTTGTTTTAAAGGCATTCAACTTTTTACAAAAATCATCTTACGACAAAAAAATATCTACAATATGAAAATAATCATCAAAAGCGCCAAAATTATCGACTCAAAAAGTCCGTTTCACAATCAGACCGTTGATCTTTTAATTGCAGATGGTTTAATAGAAAAAATAGGCGTTTCACTTCCAAACGATGATGCAGAAATTGTACGTTTCGATGACCTTCACGTTTCGCAGGGCTGGTTTGACAGCAGTGTTTCACTAGGAGAACCAGGTTACGAAGACAGAGAAACCATTGCAAACGGTTTAAATGTTGCCGCAAAAAGCGGTTTTACCGCAATTGCACTTCAGCCTAACTCTTTACCAGTTATTGACAATCAGTCTCAGGTAAGCTTTGTGAAAAATAAAGCAAATGGTTTTGCAACAGAAATTTTCCCAATTGGAGCATTAACTAAAGCAAGTGAAGGAAAAGATATGGCAGAACTTTTTGATATGAAAAATGCCGGCGCTATCGCTTTTGGAGATTACAACAAAAGTATTGACAACGCAAATATCCTTAAAATCGCTTTACAATATGTACAAGATTTTGATGGCTTGGTAATTGCTTACTCGCAAGATCCTAATATTAAAGGAAATGGTGTTGCGAATGAAGGAATTGTTTCTACAAGATTAGGTTTAAAAGGAATTCCAAACTTAGCCGAAGAACTGCAGATTTCAAGAAACTTATTTTTATTGGAATATACTGGCGGAAAACTTCATATCCCGACCATTTCTACAGCAAAATCGGTTGAATTAATTAGAGAAGCTAAAGCTAAAGGACTAAATGTAACTTGCAGCGCATCTGTACATCATTTGGTTTTAACAGATGAAAAACTGGACGGATTTGATACTCGCTTTAAAGTTACGCCTCCTTTAAGGACTGAAGTAGACAGACAAGCTTTATTAAATGGAATTGCTGACGGAACTATAGACACAATAACATCTGACCATAATCCGATTGACATTGAATTCAAGAAAATGGAATTTGACACAGCTAAAAACGGAACTATCGGTTTAGAAAGCGCTTTTGGAGCTTTATTAACTGTTTTACCATTAGAAACTGTTATTGCAAAATTGACTTCTGGAAGGACGCTTTTTGGTCTTGAAAACAATACAATCGAAGAAGGTGCAAAAGCAAATTTCACCTTATTTACTCCAGAAGGAAAATCAACTTTTACGAAAGAAAACATTCTTTCAAAATCTAAAAATTCTGCTTTTTTGGGAACTGAACTTAAAGGCTCTGTTTACGGAATTTTAAATCAAAATCAACTTGTTACAAAATAATAAAATGAATAATTCAGTCGAAGAAGGAAAATCAATTGCCATTACCAGTTACATTCTAATCATTGGTGTTTTGATCGCCATGAGCATGAATTCTGAAAACAAAAATAGTTTTGCTTCTTTTCATATCCGTCAGGCTTTAGGATTGTCTTTAACCTTTATTTCATTGGGCGCAATAATCAGCAATTTCGACAGCTTTTTTATTACTTTCCCAATGTGGATTTGTATTTCAATTTTGTGGACTTTCGGTATTTTTACTGCCATTCAGGGACAAACAAAACCAATTCCGTTAGTTGGAGAATTATTTCAAAAATGGTTTAAAAAGATTGGCTAATTTTTTAAATTTCAATTAAAAAATTCCAAATTCCAAATTCGGAAAATTCACAATTCACAATTCACAATTAAAATATGAATATATCTTTAGAATATAAAATACAAGAACCAAAAGTAATTTTAGATAAAAATCCGTTATTGCTTTTATTGCACGGATACGGAAGTAATGAAGCTGATTTATTTTCATTCGCTTCTGAACTTCCAGACAACTATTACATAATTTCTGCCAGAGCGCCTTACGATTTACAATATGGAGCATACGCTTGGTACGCAATTAATTTTGATGCCGATCAGAATAAATTTTCGGATAACGAACAAGCAAAAACTTCAAGAGATTTAATTGCAAAATTTATTGACGAATTGGTTGCAAATTACCCAATTGACGCTAACAACGTAACTCTAATTGGATTTAGCCAAGGATCTATTTTAAGTTATGCAACAGCACTTTCTTATCCAGAAAAAATTCAGAGAGTAGTGGCAATGAGTGGTTATTTTAATGAAGAAATCATCAAAGAAGGTTTTGAAAATAACGATTTTAAAAACCTTAAAATATTCGCCTCTCACGGAACTGTAGATCAGGTTATTCCGATTGAATGGGCTAGAAAAACTCCAGCAATTTTAGAAAAACTAAATATCCCAGTTACTTATAAAGAATATCCTGTTGGTCACGGAGTTGCTCCGCAGAATTTTTTTGATTTTAAGAATTGGCTGGGTTTGTAGTTTTCAGTTTTCAGTTTTCAGTCGCAGTTTTCAGTCTCAACAAACTGTAAACTGCGACTGAATACTGTAAACTTTATTCTCCTGTATAAAGAATCTTCTCTCCTTTCTTTAAAACATAACCTTTCCAAGGAATTAACTGCCAATCGCCGTTAACCCAAGAATCGCCTTCAGATTTTCTTTCTAAAATGATGGATTCTTTTTGAGTGTCTAGAAAAAGTTCAGCTTTGTTTCCATCGAAAATTACGTATGATGCAGTAGTGTATGTTTTACCATCATCATAATGTGACAGTTTTGTTCCTTCAAAAATTCGGATACATTCTTTTTTAAGAGTTGACCAACTATATCCAGCAGAAGCTTTACAACCGTGAGAATCGGCATCTGCTCCCACAACAGTCTCTTTCACCGGCTCTTTTGGAGTTGTATTTACATTTTCCTGAGAAACTTTTTTGGCGCAGGAAAACGCGCTCGCCATAATCAAAAACAAAAACATCTTTTTCATAATCCTAATTTATTTAAAGGTCAAAAAAAATAGGATTATAAAATCCTATTTTTGATATAACCAAGTTTGATTTACTTCAAAAGTAATATTATCATCATTATCAACAAAATATTTTAACAAGACTTCTCCCCATAATTCACCATTACTATAATCAGCAATAATCCATCTGTGGTTTAAAATTTTCACTTTATTGATGATAAATTTATTCGGACCAATCTGATCTTGACCTGTATACGGATTCCCTTTTGGATTTGCGTTGAAATCTAATAATTTCTCCGTAACAACTGGAATCAGTTTTTCATACAAAATTACTTTTCCGCCAGAAGCACTGTTGTCAAAGTAATTTTGAGCATTTTCATTATGTTCTAGAGAAAAATAATCAGCTTCGGCCAATTTTGTTTTTACTAGATTGATGCTGTCTCTTAGTTTCTTAGTTGTTTTATCGTATCTATTTTCTGCAAATTTTACTTCACTATTGTAAAAAGCATAAGTAAAGACATTCATTAAAACGGCTAAAATCAGAAGATAAAGCATTAAGGATTTTTTCATTTTGTGGTATAATTAAATTGTAATTTCTAAATTGTCGTAAGCCAGAAAAACGTTTTCAGGAAGTTTCTTTTGAACTTCTTCATGAAAACCTAAAACGTGGCTAATATGCGTTAAATAAGCTTTTTCGGGTTTAACGAGATTAATAAAATCTAGCGCTTCCTGCAAGTTAAAATGCGTATCATGAGGTTCAACTCTTAAAGCATTTACAACCAATACTTTCAAGCCTTTCAGTTTATCAATTTCAGCTTGTTCGATTGTTTTTACATCTGTTAAGTATGCAAAATCATCTACTCTGTATCCAAAAACCTGCAAATCGCCATGCATAGCATTTATTGGCACTGCCATTTTATCTCCAATTGCAAAAGGCGCATTATTTTGCACTTCGATTGTTTTAACGCTTGGAGCTCCAGGATATTTGTTTACTGTTTCGAAAACATAATCGAAACGACGTCTTAGATTATCTAAAACGCGTTGATGACCGTAAATAGGAATTTCTCCCTGCCTAAAATTAAACGGACGTATATCGTCTAAACCAGCAGTGTGGTCTGCGTGCTCGTGAGTAAATAGAATTGCGTCGAGTTTTCTACAGCCGCAGGAAAGCATTTGCTGTCTAAAATCTGGTCCGCAATCGATGACATAAGAATGCTCGCCCCATGTAATCCAGATGGATACACGAAGCCTTTTATCCTTAGCATCAGTGCTTTTACAAACTGGATGATCGATCCCGATAATCGGAATGCCTTGAGAAGTACCTGTACCTAAAAAATAAACCTTCAATTGAACTTAATTTTTTTACAAAAATAGGATTAATTCTCTTTCATTAGAAGCCTAATTTACTAACTTTGTAACAAATCTATTTAAAATAAAATGGGTACAGAAATAAAACTCAAGGGTGACAAGGTCATCGAACAGATTCCTTCTATAAAAGACAAAGCTTTACGTATTAATTTAAACGAAAATATTTACGGAACATTTGCTGAAATTGGTGCTGGACAAGAGACTGTTAGACATTTTTTCAGATCCGGAGGTTCATCGGGAACAATTGCAAAAGCAATGTCTGCCTATGATAAAGATTTTAGTGATGCGGTTTATGGAGTGGAAAGCGATGGACGATATGTGACTGAAGAGCGTTTGAAAAAAATGCTTACCCATGAAGGACAGATCATCGAAGAGCGTTTAAGCAGAGAAAAACACCCAACAAAACTTTTCTTTAGTTACGCCAATACTGTAGCCACAATAGATTTTGCTAAACAATTTAAAGGTCACGGCTGGGTTGGAATTCGATACCAAATTGAACCAGACGAAGCTTATAACGAAATTATTCTTCACATTCGTTTTAAAGAGACTGACGCTAGACTGCAACAAGAAACACTAGGAATTTTAGGTGTAAACTTAATTTACGGTGCTTTTTACAAATACAACGATCCAAAACGATTACTTCGTTACTTATACGATCACTTAGACAAAGACCAATTAGAAATCGATACTATCAACTTTTCTGGACCTCGTTTCGCCGATGTCGATAATCGTTTGATGAGTTTGCAATTGGTTAAAAACGGAATGACAGATGCCGTAATGTTTAATCCAGACGGAAAGAATGTTTTACCAGCAGCTGTTTTATACAAAAAAAATCTTCTTGCTTTTAGAGGAAGTTTTCGTCCGGTTACAAACGTAAATCTTGACATGTATGAGAAATCATTAAAAATGTTTCTCGAAGAGAGTAAAGTTGAAAAAAATAATACACTTGTTATTTTTGAAATTACACTTTCAAACTTACGTTCAGACGGTGAGATTGATGAAAGGGATTTTATGGACAGAGCCGAATTACTTTGTTCGCTTGGCCAAACTGTTATGATTTCTAATTTTCAGGAATATTATAAAGTGGTTGAGTATTTTTCTAATTATACCAAAGCCCGAATGGGATTGGCAATGGGTGTAAACAACCTTGTTGATATTTTTGATGAGAAATACTATCGTCATTTAAGTGGTGGAATTTTGGAAGCTTTCGGAAAACTATTCTATCGTGATATGAAAGTATTCTTATACCCAATGCTCGGCGATAATGGTGAAATTATAACTTCTGATAACCTAAAAGTTCATCCTAGAATGAAAGAATTGTACAAATTCTTTAAATTCAACGGTAAAGTTGTTGACATTAAGGATTATAACCCAAATATATTGAATGTATTCTCTCGTGAAGTACTAAAAATGATCGGACAAGGAAAAACCGGCTGGGAACCAATGCTTCCTTCTGGTGTTGCCGAAATTATAAAGGAGCATCATCTTTTTGGATATCATCCGCAAAAAGAGCTTGAACAAAATGCTTAATAAAAAGTCCCAAAATGAAATTTCTTTTTGGGACTTTTTTTGTTTTTAACGCGTGCCCTTCGACTTCGCTCAGGGTGAAAAACTTTTTTTAAGTTTCATATTGATCTTGCGGTTTAATTTTTTAACGCAAAGCACGCTAAGATTTTTTGATAAGCTAGGTTTTAGAAAAACATAAAGTTCGCAAAGCTTTGTGTTGATTGAACTTTGCCAGATGAAAAACTTGAAATAAAAAATTTACCACAGAGCACACTAAGATTCTTTGATAAGCTAGGTTTTAGAAAAACACAAAGTTCGCAAAGCTTTGTGTTCATTGAACTTTGCCAGATAAAACTTGAAATAAAATTTTACTACAGAGCACACTAAGATTCTTTGATAAGCTAGGTTTTAGAAAAACACAAAGTTCGCAAAGCTTTGTGTTGATTGAACTTTGCCAGATAAAACTTGAAATAAAATTTTACAGAGCACACTAAGATTCTTTGATAAGCTAGGTTTTAGAAAAAAACACAAAGTTCGCAAAGCTTTGTGTTGATTGAACTTTGCCAGATAAAACTTGAAATAAAATTTTACTACAGAGGGCACTAAGATTCTTTGATAAGCTAGGTTTTAGAAAAACACAAAGTTCGCAAAGCTTTGTGTTGATTAGGATTTGCCTTATGAAAAACTTGAAATAAAATTTACCACAGAGCACACTAAGATTTTTTCAATAAGCTGGGTTTTAGAAAAACGCAAAGTCCGCAAAGCTTTGTGTTGAATTAGCTTTGCGAACTTTGTGTTTATAAACGCCACAGATAAAATAAAAAACTTAGCGTGCTTTGCGTTAAAAAATTCACACGCCAAAATTAACATGAAACCTGAAACAAAGAAAACCTGAAACAAAAAATTTACTTCAAAATCTGAGAGGCGTGCTCTTTTGTTTTTACATTTTCTATTACTTCTTCAATAATTCCTTTTTCGTCAATTACGAAAGTTGTTCTGTGGATTCCGTCATATTCTTTTCCCATGAATTTTTTCGGCCCCCAAACTCCAAATGCATTAATAACCGATTTGTCTTCGTCTGCAATTAATGGAAAAGGAAACTCGTATTTATCTTTAAATTTAGACTGTGCTTTCTGACTATCGGCACTAACACCTAAAAGTTCATAATTATTAGCTTTAAAACGCTCAAAATTATCTCTCAAATCACATGCTTCAGCTGTACATCCTGGCGTACTTGCTTTTGGATAAAAGAAAACCACTAATTTTTTTCCAGCATAATCTGCCAGTTTATGCGCTTTTCCATCTTGATCTACTCCCGAAAAACTTGGCGCTTTATCTCCTGCTTTTAATGTTGTCATATTTCTTATTTTAGATTGTTGATTTTAGAATTTAGATTAAAAATCAAAGATAACTTATAACCTGTAACTCTTAACTATAACTTAGAATTCATTATTTTTACGGGATTAAAATTACGGAAATGAATAAAGAAGCTCGCGTACAATTTGTTATAAATACGTTAAAAGAACTCTACCCTACTATACCTGTCCCGCTAGATCACAAAGATGCTTATACACTTTTAATCGCTGTTTTGCTTTCTGCTCAATGTACCGATGTGCGTGTAAATCAAATTACTCCCATATTATTCGCAAAAGCTGACAATCCGTATGACATGGTTAAAATGTCTGTGGAAGAAATCAAAGAAATTATTCGTCCGTGTGGTTTGTCTCCAATGAAGTCAAAAGGAATTCACGGATTATCAGAAATTTTAATTGAGAAATATAACGGAGAGGTTCCACAAAGTTTTGAAGCACTTGAAGCTTTACCAGCAGTCGGCCACAAAACAGCAAGTGTTGTTATGTCTCAAGCTTTTGGAGTTCCTGCTTTTCCTGTAGACACCCATATTCATCGATTAATGTACAGATGGAACTTATCGAACGGAAAAAATGTGGCGCAAACGGAAAAAGATGCTAAAAGACTATTTCCAAGAGAATTATGGAATGACTTGCATCTGCAGATTATTTGGTACGGACGCGAATATTCGCCTGCCAGAGGATGGAGTTTAGAAAAAGATATCATCACAAAAACAATCGGAAAGAAATCTATCATTGAAGAAATGGAAAATCCAAAACCTTATAAAAAACAAGGCACAAAATAAAACTTTGTGCCTTTGCTTCTTTGTAACTTTATACCTTAAAAAACTACATTCCCGCTTTTAAGGCATTATATTCTGCTGTCATATCAAGAGATCGATAAACACCTAGTAATGTCTTTGTGGCATCTGGATTCTTAGGTTCTAAAGTCAGAACCTTTTTCAGATACGGGATTGCACTTCTTGTAATATCATCTTTTCTAGCATTTAGCTTATCATATTTCTGCATTTCTGCAGGAGAAGTTCCTAGGGATGAAATTTCTTCAGCTAAATCTTTTTTCATCTGCAATTTTAAGTAAGCCAAATTTATATACGCATCAACATAATTCGGATTTAACTCTAAAACATAGTTATAAACCGCCTCTGCTTTTGGGTAATCTTTGTTTTCAAGATAAGCATATGCTAAGTTATTATTAACTTCTATTTTTTTAGAAGGAACTGATTCTGTTCTTGGTTTTTCATAAAGTCCTTGCTGAATAGCTGATTCTCTTGCTTTTGGCGAAATAAAAACATCTTCTTCTTTTGTCTTCTTGTTTGTCGCGTAATATAAAACTCCTTTTCCAGAAAAATTAATCTTTTTCAGTAATTCGTAATAAGTGATTGCAGAGTTGTAATCTTTAGCATTTATAGAAGAGGCTGCTGCATTTACTAAATTCAGGGTATCTTTTTTATCAAATAAGTATACCTTATAACTTTTCTCAGCACTTTCTTTAAATTTACCAGCTTTAAAATCTTCCATTGCGCCATTTACAAGACTGGCTTTCATATCTTTTAATGCCATATTAGCTTTAACAGTAGATTTAAATTTACCTGATTCGTTCTCGTATAAAAATACATCTTGATAAGCTTGTGCTGCCATTGTAAAATTATTGGCTGCATCAATATTTTTTATAGCTAAATCTTTTAAGACATTTCCTTTTAAGAAGTAAAAATCAGATTTATCTTCATCTGGAGCATTTAAAATAAGATATTCTGTTTTGTTTAAAATAGCTAAAGATTCCTCGCTTTTTCCTTTATCATACAAAGATTGCGCTTCTTTAATTCGTTCTTTTTGGGCAAATACGCCAATGCTTATCATAAGAAGGCATGACAGCACTCTAAATTTCTCTTTCATTTTGCGGTTAAGTTTTGGTTGATTAAATGATTTTCATGTTTATTATTGATAGATAGTTTTTAGCAGATAATTAAATTGGTTTAAAAATTATCTGAACTATTCTGGCAAAAAATATTTTCTGGCTCAAATATTCTCTGCTCAAAAATCAAAAGCCAATAAACTTAACAAAATAAAGCAGGGTAGTTTTTCTTCATATTTAATCTGGTTTTGGGTTAAGTATTTAATTTTTAATTAATTGATATTTTAAATTATAAATTGAAGCAAATGTTTCAATACGAAAAATACTTCAAAAATTCATTTTTAATGAATATAAAATTAGTTTTTAACTAAAATAAAATTAAAAATTAAATAAACATATAAAATCGGGTCAAAATATTAAATTTTAACAAAACTGTTAAAAAGTGATATAAAATACTTATAAAAAATTTACACTTGTATAATGCAATCTGTAAGCAAACAAATTACTTCATTATTTCACATAAAAAAAACTCACTATTTGTATCTACATACGAATAGTGAGCTTTTCAACCAAAACGACCATTTGGTTTTATTTTAATAAACATCCGACAGGAGCAGCGGGGTGTTTAATTAGCTATAATCTCAAAAGTTTTTTCTTCAATCTTAACCACAGTCAAGGCTTGAGAATAATTCAATAAGAAAGAAACGACTTCTTTTTTAGGTTTAAGATTTTTTGAAGCTAATGCTTTTTTTGAGTAAATTTTCGCCATACTGTAAAAATGTTTTATACTAGTATAACGAGCTAATTTCCAAAATAGTATTAGTTGGTTAAAATAATTTGATGTTTATCAATTATTTTTCTCAAATTCATTAGAGCATAACGCATTCTTCCTAATGCAGTATTGATACTTACGCCTGTAATCTCAGAGATTTCTTTAAAGCTCATATCTTGATACATACGCATTACCAACACCTCTTTTTGATCTTCTGGAAGTTCTTCAATAAGTTTTTTTAAATCAATCTCAACTTGGTCCACAATCATTTTGCCTTCAATAGTCAAAGCATCATCTGACATTATCGAAAAAATAGAGAACTCTTCTGTTTCTCTATACATTGGCATTTTTTTGGTTTTGCGAAAATGATCCACAATCAAGTTATGTGAAATACGCATTACCCAAGGAAGGAATTTACCCTCTTCGTTATAAGAATTGCTTTTTAAAGTTTTAATAACTTTAATAAATGTATCTTGAAAAATATCATTTGAAATATCTCTATCAGCGATCTTAGAATATATAAAACCATATATCTTAGATTCATGCCTTTTTATTAATGTTGCCAGTGCAGCTTCACTGCCGTCAACATAATTTTTAACTAATAGAGCGTCTGGAATATGCAGATCAGCCATAATACTACTTTTTTAGTTTCTGTTTTAAAATTTGGAGTAATTTTTTCTAAAAAGTAGTTTTATTATATAGGCGAATCTTTTTTGAGTTGTGTTAATATTTTGGCCAAATTTAACAAATAATTATTTTAAAAAGCAAATTAAATTGCCAATAATTATTAGTAAAACATTTATTAAAGTAAAATAAACTTAAAATTTACATTGAAAAGGCTAAAAATCTACAAAATTAAAAACAAATGAATTGCTTTTGTAAACAGAAGTAAATACCTTACAATAAATTAAATAAGATTATATTTTAACTTAAAACCAGATTTAAATTACAATTTTTTTCTTGATTAATTGATCCCAATATATAAATATTTTTTCTATTTAGCGGTTTTAATTCAATTAATTGTTAAAAATAATTCTCAATTTTCTCCAATCACCTTTATTTAAAGGAGTTTTGCAATGCTTTGACATTATGGTAAAATAGTTAAAATTTGGAACTATGTCCTTAACAAAATCCAATTCAAAATTGATTACTTTTGTAAAAATTGACTTTTTTATGCAAATTGATCTTTCTAAAATAGACCCAAAATCAAATATTATAATAAAAGGAGCACAAGTACATAATCTAAAAAATGTAGATGTGGTTATTCCGAGAAACAAACTTGTTGTGATTACAGGTCTTTCAGGATCAGGAAAATCGAGTTTAGCTTTTGATACTTTATATGCCGAAGGACAAAGACGTTACGTCGAAAGTTTATCTTCGTATGCACGACAGTTTTTAGGTCGTTTAGACAAACCTAAAGTTGAATATATTAAAGGAATTGCCCCTGCAATTGCTATTGAACAAAAAGTAAATACAACCAACGCCCGTTCAACTGTTGGAACATCAACAGAAATTTACGATTATATCAAACTTTTGTTTGCCAGAATTGGACGTACATACTCTCCTATTTCTGGACAAGAAGTCAAAAAAAATACTGTAACAGATGTTATCTCTGATGTAAAAACTCTGCCAATTGACAGTAAATGGCTTTTGCTCTCTCCTATTCACCTTGAAGAAGGGAGACAGTTAGAAGACAAATTAAAAGTATTACTGCAGCAAGGTTTTGCTCGTATTCTTGTTGATAATGAAATGGTTCGTCTGGATGAATTTACTCCTTCAGATCTTCATAAATTTGATAACAAAGATATACTGCTGGTTATTGATCGTATTATTGTAAAGGAAGAAGAGGAGTTTTTTAATCGCCTTTCGGATGCCGTGCAAACAGCTTTTTTTGAAGGTAAAGGCATTTGTTATTTACAAGAACTCAATTCTGATAAAAGATTTTCTTATTCGAATAAATTTGAACTTGACGGAATCAATTTCTTAGAGCCAAATGTTCACTTATTCAGCTTTAACAATCCTTACGGAGCTTGTCCCGTTTGTGAAGGTTACGGAAATATTATTGGTATTGATGCCGATTTGGTTGTTCCAAATACTTCCTTATCAGTTTTTGAAAGCGCCATTTATCCCTGGCGAGGCGATAGCATGAGCTGGTACAAAGATGAATTGGTTAAACATGCTTATAAGTTTGACTTCCCTATTCACAAACCTTATTTTCAACTTACTGATGAACAAAAAGATTTAATCTGGACAGGAAATCAATATTTTCAAGGGCTTAATGATTTCTTCAGAGAATTAGAAGAGAAGAATTATAAAATTCAAAACCGTGTAATGTTATCGCGTTACCGTGGCAAAACAAAATGCCATGTTTGTAAAGGAAAACGCTTGCGCGAAGAAGCATCTTACGTAAAAATTAACGGAAAAACAGTTTCTGATTTAGTTGATTTGCCAATAAAACATTTGGTTACTTTCTTTAAAAACATCGAATTAAATGTTTACGAACAGCAGATTGCAAAACGTTTAATGGTTGAAATTAATAATCGTTTGTCATTCTTAACCGAAGTCGGATTAGATTATCTTACTTTAAACCGAAATTCAGCAACACTTTCTGGTGGTGAATCACAGCGAATTAATCTTGCAACTTCACTAGGAAGCAGCTTAGTTGGATCTATGTATATTTTAGATGAACCAAGTATTGGTCTTCATCCTAAAGATTCTGAACGTCTTATAAAAGTTTTACTTTCTCTTCGCGATTTAGGAAACACCGTGATTGTAGTGGAGCACGATGAAGACATTATGAAAGCGGCTGATATGATTATTGATATTGGTCCCGAAGCAGGAACTTTTGGAGGAAATCTTGTGGCACAGGGAACTTATGATGAAATTTTAAAATCTGAATCGTTAACCGCTAAATATCTCAACGGAGATTTAGAAATTTCTGTCCCTAAGAAAAGAAGGAAGTTTAAAAATCATATTGACATTGTTGGAGCGCGCGAAAACAATTTAAAAAACATCAATGTTACTTTTCCTTTAGATGTATTAACTGTTGTTACAGGAGTTTCTGGAAGTGGAAAAAGTACTTTGATCAAAAAGATTTTGTTTCCGGCAATGCAGAAAAAACTAGAAAGCGCTTCTGAAAAAGCTGGTCAATTTACTGAGCTTACAGGTTCGTTTTCTCAAATCAAACATATCGAATATGTAGATCAGAATCCAATCGGGAGAAGTTCACGTTCAAATCCTGTAACGTATATTAAAGCTTATGATGATATTCGAGATTTATATGCAAAAGAGAAATTATCTAAAATAAGAGGATATCAGGCCAAACATTTTTCTTTTAATGTTGATGGAGGCCGATGCGAAACTTGTAAAGGAGAAGGCTCTATAAACGTCGAAATGGTGTTTATGGCCGATGTTTCATTACCATGTGAAACTTGTGGCGGAAAACGATTCAAAAAAGAAATATTGGAAGTTACTTTTGATAATCAAAACATCAATGATATTCTAACCATGACTATTGATGATGCAATTGCTTTTTTCGAAAAAAATAAACAATCTAAAATTACGCAGAAATTACAGCCGCTGCAAGATGTTGGTTTAGGATATGTACAATTAGGACAATCTTCTTCTACTCTTTCTGGAGGTGAAGCACAACGTATCAAATTAGCTTCTTTTTTAGTAAAAGGAGCAACAAAGGATAAGGCATTATTTGTTTTTGATGAACCAACTACTGGTCTTCATTTTCATGACATTAAAAAACTTTTAGCTTCGTTTGATGCCTTAATTGATAAAGGACATTCTATTATTGTAATCGAGCATAATCTTGACCTAATTAAATGTGCCGATTGGATTTTGGATTTAGGTCCTGAAGGTGGAGAAAATGGTGGTTACCTTCTTGCTTCTGGAACACCAGAAGATATAGTAAAAGTAAAAGAATCAGTTACTGGAGTTTATCTAAAAGATAAATTATAGGAGAAATATTTCCTAAAATAATTAAGCCATAAATACAGTTGATTAAGTTGTATTTATGGCTTTTATTTTTTTTGTTTTTTTCAATGCTAAGCTACTAAACATCTTTCCTCAAAAGGAAATCCGTCTTCATCAATAGCTACTAAGATCTTTTTTTGTTTTGAAGCTTCGATTGTAAGATATAGCCAAGCAAATGACCATAGTCCAAGAGTCAAACAAAAAATCATGAAATTTAAACTGTGGTTAACCACTTTACCTCCTTTAGATAAAACTGCGAAAAGCAATTTATCATTTCTTTCTTCCAGCGTAAATCCATTATGAACTTTATTTGATATCATATTAGAAAATACCTGCATGCTTTGTTCTTGGCTGAGATGATTGTCTTTCATAATTATTAATACTACAATTAATTCTAATACTTTATTTGTAATTTCTTGCAAAATTATTGAATTCTAAAAAATAAAAAAATACCTACACTTCATCATTTTGTTAGAAAAAAAACTGCAATTGCATGAAAGTAATGCTAAACTTTCATGATAAAGTTAATTTTTATTAAATTAATTACAAAATATTCAAGTGTTAAAATTTAAAAATTAATCACTCGTTTTCAATTAATTAACTTTATACATCAAAAACAATGAAGTAAGAATTTATTCATAATCCTTTACATGAGGTCTTACATTCGTGAAATGCCTTTATAGAAGGAAATGATATGAAGCATCTGATTTTTTCTATCCAAAAACAAAAAAGAAAGAATATACTGATATTAAGCATTAAGACGACCTCTTATTCTTTGATAAAATCAATATAAAAATGGTATTAGATTTTAATTCCTATCTTTTTAAAAATTGTATCAATTACATTATTGATATCTGGAGAGATTTTAAATTTATAATTCAGATACACATATACAATCGTTACCAAAATAGATTTTAGGGCAATGCTTATTAACTGGAAAAAAGGAAACTCCCAGAAATAAAATACTAAAAACAATGCGAAAGTTAAAAGTATCGAATAAATTGTCTCTTTGGTAAAAGGATAAAGATGAAGTTTTTTAACCACAAAAAGTAGTTTTGCCAAGCTATACAAAGTAATAGACAAAAGGGTTGCAAAAGCAGAACCGAAAATTCCGAAAATAGGAATAAAAATCATGTTCAAAACTATTGTCAGAACAACTAGCATTAATCCTAAATATAAAACCATTCTGTAATATTTGGTATTGAATATGATGGCATTATTGTTTCCTAAAATCAAATCAAAATATTTTGAAAGACCAATCATAAATACAACTGCAATTCCGCCGCTGTATTCCTTTGGAACTAATTCGTACAATTGATTAATATTAACAAAAATACATAGCATTACAAATCCGCCGACCATTTGCAGATTTATAGATGTCTTTTTATAAAGCTGGTTTAATTCATCGTGTTTGTTTTCGTGCATCAATTTAGCCGTAATCGGATAAACGATTTGGTGCATCGCACGGCTTGGAACCGAAATTACCAAGGCAATGTAAGTTGCCACAGAATAAAATGCAATGTTATCGATAATCATATATTGATTCAATATCATTTTATCTCCGTCTAATAGTAAATTAGCGACACTTCCCGACAAAATAATATAAAATGTATATACGAGTATATCTTTTGTGTTTTTTGGTCTAGCAATCTGAAAATGCGGTTTCTTTACACTAAACGCATAGAACATCGTAACTAAAAATGCTAGTAAATATAATACTGCAGTTGCATATACAAATCCTTCAACACTGAGTACATTATAGTAAACCGCTATCAATAAGAATAAGGAAAACAATCGTAAACCAATTTCCTTAATAAAATTTCCAAAAACAGAATGCATATGAACACGTGCCCAAGCATAAAAAATTTCGAAATAAGCCATAGTCAATCCGATAAACGGGATCAGCCATACGTAAGTTTTTACAATTGCATTCTTTTTTGACAAAAAGAACAAAATTTCATCATAGAAACAAAGTCCGATTAATAAGAGCGGAATTATTAATAGAATCGGAAACAAGACCGTAAAAGATAAAAATTGAGATTTTTCTTCCTCGGTTTTGTATTGAGAATAAAACTTTACTAATGTATTTTGCATTCCAATAGCAAACAAAGGCATTATAACATTTGCACTTGAAGTTATATAGTTAGTTAAACCATAAAAGGTTGCTCCAAGGAAAATTGGATATAAATAAAGTGTATTAATGGCTCCGATGCCAAAGCCAATATATGTAATTACAGTATTTTTAAAAGACTGATTTAAGACAATACCCATGTTTGGATTTCTGAATTTAGATTTTTAGATTTTAGATTTTTACAATCTATGATTTACTAATCAGCTGTGATAACTGTTTGGTTAAATTTTTTCTGGAATATTGCTGTAAACCAATTCCGTGTGCTTGCAATTTCCCTTCCAAAAACTGATTAAAAAAGTCCAAAATTACACTTTTTAACTTCGCTTTTTCAGAATAATCAAAAAATACTCCTGTATTGGTCTGCGTCACAATATCTGCAAAGTCAGAACCTTGCGGTCCGATAGCGATAATTGGACGATTTGAAACCATGTATTCGAATAATTTTCCGGGAATAATGCTTTTAGTATCTTCAGAATTAATCTCTATTAAAAGTAAAACCTGAGATTTTCTTTGATGTGCAACTGCTTCCTGATGCGAGACATAACCCAGCAAATTTAAATAATCATTTAATTGATGGTCTTTTATTGCGTCTAGCACTTCCTGGCTTACCGCACCAATAAGTTTGATTTCTAAATGTGATTTAAACTCTGGAACTTCTTTTAACAACTCAACCAAAACCTCCCACAAAAATGGCGGATTTCTGTCTGATAAAAAAGAACCTATATGAGCTAAACTAAATTTACTATCTAAAGTCTGTTTTTCGACAGTTTCGACATCATAACCATTTGTAATTACTGTAATTGGCTTGTTGGTAATAGCCTCAAACTCTGTTTTTGTGGTTTTGCTTGTTACAATAATTTCATCAGCAGAATTAAGGACTTTATGCTCTAGACTTTTATGCTTTTTTTCAGCGTAAGAAGATAAACGAAGTGCTTTATGATAACCAATCGTTGTCCAGGGATCACGAAAATCGGCAAACCATTTTACTTTTAATTTCTGCTGTAATTCTAAACCAATTAAATGTAAACTATGTGGCGGACCAGAAGTTACAATGGTATCGATATTATTCTCCTGAATGTATTTTTCAAGATAAGACACTGATGGTTTTACCCAAAAAACGCGGGCATCTGGAATAAAAAGATTTCCTCGAACCCAGAGAAAGGTCTTATCTAAAAATGTCTGTTTTTTCTTTTGCGGAAAGATACCAGAACTAATTTTTTTAGTTTTATTTTTTGAAAAAACAGAAGCCAATTGGTATGGCTCCCATATTTTATTCTTTAGAACAATTACTTTGTCTGATATTTCACTGACCAAACCTTCGTCAACAATTGGATATGTAGGGTTTTCTGGAACATAAACTATTGGCTGCACATCAAATTCTGGTAAATATTTCACAAATTTCAACCAGCGTTGCACACCAGGTCCACCAGCGGGCGGAAAGTAATAGGTAATTATTAAGAGCTTTTTTTGTTCCATTTAGGATTTATTCAGTTCCACAGAGATTCACAAAGTATCCACTAAGTGTCACAAAGATTTTAAATTATTTTTGAGTATCTCCGCTATTACTTTTTGAATCTTTACGAAATTTTTCAAAATAAATTCCTCCAGCTAAAAGCAGTAACATTCCAATTGAACTAATCAAAGTAATTGTTCCTCCAGTTTTAATAACTTGAGGTTCAAATTTAAACTCTATAGTATGTTTTCCTTGAGGAATTTCCATTGCTCTTAAAACATAATCTACAGGAAAATGATCTGTCAATTTACCATCTACATAAGCATTCCAGCCATTTTTATAGTACATCTCAGAGAATACAGCTAAACCATCTCCTTTATTTTCAGATTTGTATTTGATGTAATTTGGCTTATAGGTAACTACTTTTATTGTTCCTGTTGTATCCCAAGCTTTCTTTAAACGAGCATTTTTAAATTTACCCTCATGTTCATGAACATTAAAAACTGCGACTTTTTTAGTATTTAAACTATTAAGCGCTTTCATCACATCGTCTGCTTTGTTGACCAATTTTACAGAACCTACAAACCAAGCGTTTCCATTAGCATCTGGATTTTGAGTCGGAATCTGGTTTCCTTCTTTATCCACTTGAATTACATACTTAACATTTAGCATATTAAGCACTTCTAAATTATTTTTAGCAATTTGGTAATCATACAACTGCTGCATTCTTCTAGGTCTTACGGCACTGTATCCTCCAATTGTTTTATGGAAATATGAAGATCTTCCTTGTAATTGCCCTTGAAGATCAAAAACACGGTAAATTGATGTATCTTTTAAAATTTGAGAATCGGCAGGTGTTTCTTGAAAAGGCGCAGCAATTTGAACTGGGCTAACAAAATCTTTAGCCGAAACATATTTTTTGTCCACAAAAAACAAATCGAAAACCATCACGATTCCAACTATGATTAAAGTTGTTGTCTGTGAAAATTTATTTTTAATAAACATCCAAAGAATTACAAAAGTAACTACGATTAAAAATCCAGATCTTAATAAATCTGCGTAATACATTGTCATTCTGTCTTCTTTCAGCGCATCAACAAATTCTGGTCCGTAGCTTTCTAGGAAATATTGGTCGCTTGCTCCAGTAAAATGGAAAAAACCTTTAGCAATTAGCAAAATAACTAGAATTCCTAAACCAAAAACTCCTGTTTGAACTAATGCTTTTTGTTGCAATTTCGGTTCATCTTTAGCTTTAAAAAAGGATTGTAATCCCATAACAGCCAAAACAGGAAAACACAGCTCTAATATGACTTGAATAGAAGAAACGGCTCTAAACTTATCGTACATTGGAACATACTCTATGAAAAAATTTGTCAATAATGAGAAATTTTTTCCCCAAGAAAGTACCAGTGTAAATAAGGCTCCTGCTAAAAACACGTATTTGATTTTTCTTTCGTCAATAAACAAAGCTAAAACTGCCAAAAAGAAAACTACTGCTCCAATATAGGCGGGTGCAGAAACTATTGGCTGATCGCCCCAATAAGTAGGCATTGCTGAAACAAAATCTTGTGCTTGACTTGCTGGTACGCCTTTTTCCAGCATGAATTCATACATGCGGCTGTCTGTACCTACATTTTCATGGCTTGAACCTCCAAAAATACGAGGAGCAATTAAATTCAAACTTTCCGCAATACCATAACTATATTCTGTAATATAATCCGTTGTCATTGACGCAGTGGTTTCATTTTTAGATCCATCTGGATTAAAAGTCAACTCACTTTTGTCTCTGATACTATATTTTGCGTATTCGCTAGTTGCTAATAAATTTCCTGCATTGGCTCCAATTGCAAAAATCCCAGCAACAATCAAAGTACCAATTGAAATTAAAAGCGGCTTATATTCTTTATTTTTAATGAAATCAAAAGCAAAATAACCTGAAAGTATCAATAAGAAAATCAATAAATAATAGGTCATTTGGAAGTGGTTGGCATTAATTTCTAATGCCACTGCAAACATGGTGAGCAAACCTCCCCAGACATATTTTTTCTGAAAGACGAGTATAAAACCAGCAATTACCAAAGGCATATACGCAATAGCGTGAGCTTTAGCATTGTGTCCAACTCCTAAAATAATGATTAAATAAGTAGAAAAACCAAACGCAATGGCTCCAATAAAAGCTTTTAAAGGATCGGTTTTTAAAACTAATAACAAACCATAAAAACCAAGAAAATATAAAAATAAATAATCTGCAGGACGTGGCAGAAAACGCAGTACATCATCTATCTTTCCAACAAAATCATTTGGATAATTTGCTCCAAGCTGATAAGTAGGCATACCACCAAAAGCTGAATTTGTCCAATAAGGTTCAGCATTTTCCACAGCTCTAAAGTCATTTTGCTCCTTTGCCATTCCGGTGTATTGAGCAATATCAGATTGGAAAATTTGTTTTCCTTGCAGAACTGGATAAAAATAAATTAATGATACAAGGATAAAGCCCAGTACAACAAGGGCGTGCGGATAGAACTTATTTACTATTTTCAATTTTGGCTGGTTTGGGTTAAAATGATCCTAAATTTTCAGGACACAAATCTAATCTATTTCTTCGTAATCAACATACTCTCCCACTTTTTTGGTTTCGCGCGGGTTTTTAGCATTTGCAGTATTAATAATTATTTCGTCTTTAGTATTGTTATTATTATTCTGCCAAGTATTGCTTTGATATTGCTGTTGTCTCTGAAAATTTTGACTTGCGTTTTCAACAGCCTTTTTTACCAATACTGGTAAAAAGATTCTAGCTAAGAATTTAAAAATGTAATAAAAGGCAATAATGCCAATAATTAATCTTAAACCTGAAAATGATGCTTCTTGCATAACTGTAAAATTTTTTCCAAAATTAATAAATCCGTTGTTTAAAAATAAAATATGAATCTTAAATAAATAATAAAATATGTACATTTGATATGCGTTATTATATTTTAATCCAAAAAAAATTATATGTTCAAAATTAAAAACTTACTTGCCCCGGTACTTTTTTTTATTCCACAATTGTTTTTTGCACAATATACTGATGTCATCAACTCAAATCGCCCAGGCGAAACTATGTCCGCATACGGTGTTGGAAAATCAGTAATCCAAGCCGAATTAGGAGTTTACGGCATCAAGGAAAAACATGATCTATTAAATTATGATGCCAGCGGTTTTGGAACCGACTTTTCGCTTAGATACGGTGCTTTTTTTGAACAATTAGAATTTGTTCTTGATGTTCAATATCAAATGGAAAATTTTGACACTCCATTTACCAGCTACAAAAAAAATAATTTCAGGCAGACTGTCTTAGGTGCCAAATATCTTATTTACGATCCTTACAAAAATAAAAGAGAAGTAAACATCTACAGCTATAAAGCCAATCATAGTTTTAATTGGCGTGAATTAATCCCGGCAGTTTCTATATTTGCAGGAGCAAATTTTGTTGGGGCTGATAATCCATATTATTTCTCTCCTGATGGAGCGATTTCCCCAAAAGTTTCTTTGATTACCCAAAACTTATTTGGAGGAGGAAAATGGGTTTTTGTAACCAATATTATTGCTGATTATATTGGAACTGATTATCCAAGTTACGGATATGTATTAACTTTGACACACGGATTTAACGAAAAATGGTCTGGTTTTGTTGAAAATCAAGGCTATAAAAGTGATTTTTACAGCGATGCAATTGTTCGAGGCGGAGCTGCTTATCTTCTTTCTCCAAACATGCAGGTTGATGCCTCTATAAGTACTAACTTTAAGAATACACCGTCTGTTTTATATGGAGGAGTGGGAATATCATGGCGTTATGATGGATGGTACAAAGATAAACAAGCATTAAATAAAGCTCAGGAAAAAGCAAAGAAGAATCCTGAAAATGAAAAAAATGTGGATTACCAAGAAAAAGAAAGAAGACGTAAAGCTAAATACGAATAAAATAATAACACAACTCAACTAAAAGAGACTCTCAATACCACTTGAATGATTACAATTAAAGAAGCCAAAAGCAAAAAAGAATTAACCGAATACATTAAATTTCCTTTCTCATTATACAAGGATAATCCGTATTGGGTACCGCCAATTATTGCAGACGAATTGGAATCTTTTGATAAAACCAAAAATCCAGCTTTTGACAATGCTGAAGCTTATTTTTATTTGGCTTACAAAGACAATAAAATTGTTGGTCGTATCACTGCTATTATCAATTGGTCTGAAGTTAACAATCAGCATAAGAGAAAAGTACGTTTCGGCTGGTTTGATGTAATTGATGATATTGAAGTAACAAAAGCTTTGCTTGAAAAGGTTTTTGAATTAGGAAGAAGTCATAATTTAGAACATGCAGAAGGCCCAATGGGGTTTTCTAATCTCGACAAGGTTGGCCTTCTGACAGAAGGTTACGATCAAGTAGGAACAATGATTACCTGGTACAATCATCCTTATTATGTAACTCATTTAGAGCAATTAGGTTTTCAAGTTGAGAAACAATATATCGAGAGTATATTTCCTTTTTCGAATGTAAAACCGGAGTTTTTCTTAAAAGCACAGGCTTTAATTAAAAAACGTTACGAACTGCGAGCACTTAATTTTACTAAGACAAAAGACATTATGCCTCACGTAGACAAAATGTTTGATTTGTTTAATGAAACATATGCCAACCTCGCATCGTTTGTAGCAATTTCAGACGTTCAAAAAGAATATTTTAAAAAAAAATATATCAGTTTTATCAATCCGGAATATATCAAATTCGTTGTTGATAAAGATGACAATTTAGTGGCCTTTAGTATTGTAATGCCAAGTTTTACAGAAGCGTTACAAAAAATAAAAGGTAAATTATTTCCATTTGGTTTTTTACAATTATTGAAAGCCAAAAAGCACAGTAAAGATGTTGTTTTTTACCTAATCGGAGTTCATCCTGATTATCAAAACAAGGGGGTAACGGCAATTATTTTTGATGAATATTATAAAACATTTTCAGAAAAAGGAATTCGTAATTGTATTAGAACTCCAGAGTTATTAGAGAACAATGCGATTCATTTGCTTTGGAAAAACTTTGATCCAGTTATTCACTGTCAGAGAAAGACTTATTTGAAGAATCTTTAATTAGTTTTCAGTCGTAGTTTTAAGTGTTCAGTTTAGCACAATATGGTTTTAGATAAGTATTCAAAAAAAATTTGTGAAGAATGTAAAAGTGAATTTTACGAAAAATCATCTCAAATGAAGAATTTATGTCCTGAATGTGCTCATCAATTGTATGGTTATAAAAATTGTAAACACGAATTTAATAATCATCGTTGCTCAAAGTGTTATTGGAACGGAAATTCGAGCGGTTACATAGACAAACTTAAGACTAAAGACTAATCCTAATTACAATAAAAAAAATCCATTCGCCCCCAAACGAATGGATTTTTACATTAAAGCACTCTTGTTTATTTACTCTACTTTACAATCTACTTTTGTCAATGTATTTTTTGCGTCAAATTTTAATTTTGATTTATCTTTAAAAGAAACTTTATCGTTTGCTGTTACTACATCGCCGTATCCTTCAATAAAAGTACCATCTTTTTGTAAAAAAGCAACCTCTCTAACAGATGAAACTCCTTCAGAACTAAAGGTATAATCGGCAATTAAAGTATCGCCTTTCATGTTACCTATCAATGTTCCTTCATTTTTATCTTTTCCTACTAAGTTGTAGCTTAGTTTCCCGTTTACTTCTTGATGTGAGTTTACATTAAAACTCATTTCAATAATACTTCCATTAGCTCTCCACGCATAGCATTGATCACCAGCTGGTTCTACAATCTCTGCTTCTTTTGGCGGGCTTGGTGCTATTTGTACTGGCTCTGTCGTTGTAGTTTCTTTTTTACAAGATACAAGAACCGTCAAAATAAGGGTTGTTAGTATTAATACTTTTTTCATAATTGTTATTTTTATTTTGTGATTATGATATAAAGTTACCTTAAATAAAAAAAAATCCATTCGCATAACGAATGGATTTTTTACATAATTCCCACCTAAGGAAATTCTATTTCTGGTAATTACGAAACGTCTACAGTCGTACGTTCAGCAATTTCTTTATAAGTTCCGTTTACCAATTTCTCACGAATTGCTTCGAAAGCAGTTAACGTTTCTTCAATATCAGCAAGTGTATGAGAAGCTGTCGGAATCATTCTTAACAAAATAATTCCTTTTGGAATAACTGGATAAACAACAATAGAAAGGAAAATACCGTAGTTTTCTCTTAAATCGTTTACCATTACCATTGCTTCAGGAATACTTCCTTCTAGGTAAACCGGTGTAATACAAGTGTTTGTATCTCCAATGTTAAATCCTTTTTCTTTAAGACCGCTTTGTAATGCATTTACATTTTCCCAAAGTTTATCTTTAATTTCAGAAGAATTACGCAATAATTCTAAACGTTTCAAAGAACCAAGTGTCTGGATCATTGGTAACGCTTTTGCGAACATTTGAGAACGTAAATTGTATTTTAAATAATCAATAACTGTTTTATCAGCCGCTACGAAAGCACCAATATTAGCCATAGATTTTGCAAAAGTAGAGAAGTAAACATCAATATCGTCTTGAACTCCCTGCTCCTCACCTGCTCCAGCACCTGTTTTACCAAGTGTACCAAAACCGTGTGCATCATCTACCAATAAACGGAAATTGTATTTTTGCTTTAAGGCAACAATTTCTTTTAGTTTTCCTTGCTGTCCACGCATTCCAAAAACACCTTCGGTAATAAATAAAATACCTCCGCCTGTTTCTTCGGCCATTTTAGTAGCACGCTGCAAGTTTTTCTCCATACTCTCTAGATCATTGTGTTTGTATGTGAAACGCTTACCCATGTGCAAACGAACACCATCAATGATACAAGCATGTGAATCAACGTCATAAACAATGATATCATTTTTAGTAACCAAAGCATCAATGATAGAAACCATTCCTTGGTAACCAAAATTCAATAAATAAGCAGATTCTTTCATTACAAAAGCAGCCAATTCATTTTCTAATTGTTCGTGGTACGTAGTGTGTCCAGACATCATACGAGCTCCCATCGGATAAGCCGCACCAAACTGAGCTGCTGCATCTGTATCTGCCTTACGAACTTCTGGATGATTTGCTAGACCTAAATAATCATTTAAACTCCAGTTTAAAATATTTTTTCCATGAAATGTCATTCTAGGACCCAACTCTCCTTCTAACTTTGGGAAAACATAATAGCCCTCTGCTTGAGAAGCCCATTTTCCTAAAGGTCCCTTATTGTCCTGAATTCTTTCGAATAAATCTTTTACCATAATATAGTGTAGTAATTTTTTTAACTTAATCAGCGAGCAAAAATAATCATTATTATTCTAAAATTCAGAGTGTCATTTATTTTTATTTAAAATTTTCTGCGGTAAAATTTTAACAAGATTTACCTCAAAATCACTTATACAGATTTCATAAGAACTAATTCCGTAAAAAGATTCAGGAATAGCTTACTCTACAATTAGTACACCTTTCATCATAGCCACATGGCCAGGGAAAGAGCAAATATATTTGTATGTTCCTTTCTTATCAATTGTAAATTCGATTGTGTCTTCTTCTCCGCCTCCTAACAATTTAGTGTGAGCAATAATCGAAGCTTTTTCAGATTCAGGGATATAATCAGTCGCCGCTGCATCATTCGCTTTAAGCGCAAAAGCAGCTTCATCTGTTCCTTCTTTCAATATTACTAAATTATGTCCCATTGCCTCTTTTGGAATTTTTCCAACATGCTTTAAAGTCAATTTAATTGGTTTTCCGGCAACAGCATGTAATTCATTTGTGTTGAACTGCATTTGGTCATTTCCTTCAATAATTAATACATTTTCTTCTGTTGATGTTACTGGTACCGCTTCTCCTTCTGTTGATGATTCACTTTTTTCAGTCTGGTCAGCTGGAGTTGTTTCTTTTTTTCCACAAGAAGTTATTGCTAAAAATCCCATTAGGATCATTATTGAAAATTTTGTTTTTGTATTCATTTTAAGATAATTTATAAATGTTATTGTTTGTATTCAATATATTATTCCGAGCGGAATTCTTTTAAAGGCTTATTCTTTTAAAACTAAAGTTCTAATTCTCTGCTCACACTCTTTAAAAGCATGAATTTTTCAATTAAAACCAACACAAATATAGATAGACATAAAACAAAAGACAACCGTATCTTTAATTCATTTTTAACTCTACAAACATTATTTATAATGAAAATAATTAGTGTTAATAAAATCACTAATTCATCATTCGATTCTTATAAAAACCAATTTTAATTTTAACTTTGAGAATCCTTAATTTTCTAATATTGAAATAATGCCTTTAAGCAACTCAAAAGATTTAAAACTGGCTGTTCTTATTGATGCGGACAATGTGCCTTACAGCAATGTAAAAGGTATGATGGAAGAAATCGCAAAGCTGGGAACTCCAACCACTAAAAGGATTTATGCCGATTGGACAAAACCAAATGCTAACGGATGGAAAGGTGTTTTATTAGAACATGCCATCACTCCTATTCAGCAATATAGTTATACAGTTGGTAAAAACTCTTCAGATTCAGCATTGATTATTGATGCTATGGATCTTTTATATTCAGGAAAGTTAGACGGTTTCTGCATTGTTTCGAGTGACAGCGATTTTACGCGTCTGGCAATTCGTTTGAGAGAATCCGGCATGAAAGTAATTGGCATTGGCGAAAAGAAAACTCCAAGTTCGTTTATTGTTGCCTGCGATAGATTTATCTACATTGAAGTTTTGGACGGTGCAATTCAGAAGAAAAAACCAAAAACTCATACTGCTGCCGACACTAAAAAGCCAGTTGAGAAACCAGCTGAAAAAGCACTCCATAAAGTTGACAAACAAACTATAGAACTTATAGAAGCTACAATCGAAGATCTTGAAGATGATGACGGATGGGCATTTTTAGGAGATGTAGGAAACTTGGTTGTGAAGAAAAAACCTGAATTTGACCCTCGAAATTATGGCTACTCTAAGCTTACGCCAATGTTGAAGTCATTAACAGATATTCTGGAGATTGATGAAAGAGAATCTGACAAAAAAGGAATCAAACACGTTTATGTGCGTTTACGATTCAATTAATTACCCGCATTTATTACCTATTTAATTTTTTAAAAACATGAGAAAGAAATTCTTTATTTACGGATTCTTATTGTTTCTAATTGTTGCAGCAATTTACTATTATACCGGCCGAGGCTATTTACTCGTTTTTATTATTCCTATTTTATTGATTATTGGAGCTTATAACGCTTCTCAAAAAAAACATGCTATTTTAAGGAATTTCCCTGTTCTGGGTTATTTCAGATATTTATTTGAAATGATTGCACCAGAGATTCAGCAGTATTTTATTGAAAGATCTACAGATGGAAAACCTTTCTCTAGAAATCAGCGCTCTTTAGTGTATCAAAGAGCTAAAAATATTGATTCTAGCACTCCTTTTGGAACGCAGTTAAACTTAAATACTGAGAACTACGAAGGAATCAAACATTCTATTTTCCCAGCACAAGTAAACGAAGAATTACCTCGAGTATTAGTTGGTGGAAAAGATTGCAAACAGCCTTATTCGGCTTCTTTATTTAATGTTTCTGCTATGAGTTTTGGTTCTTTGAGCGAACATGCAGTTCGTGCCATAAATATTGGTGCTAAAAAAGGAAATTTCTACCAAAATACCGGTGAAGGCGGATTAACAGAATTTCATCTTGCAGGCGGCGGAGATATTACCTGGCAGATTGGTACTGGTTATTTTGGGTGCCGTGATGCAGAAGGAAATTTTAGTCCTGAAAAATTTTCAGAAAAAGCAAATCTTCCGAATGTAAAAATGATCGAAATTAAACTTTCGCAAGGTGCAAAACCAGGTCACGGAGGTGTTCTTCCTGCTGCTAAAAACACCGAACAAATTGCTAAGATTAGAGGTGTTGTACCGCATACCATGATTCTATCGCCTCCAGGCCATCATGCTTTTTCTGATGCAAAAGGATTAATTCATTTCATCAAACAATTACGTGATTTATCTAATGGAAAACCAATCGGATTTAAATTGTGTATTGGAAACACAGCTGAGTTTGAAGCCATCTGCCAAGAAATGATTGCAGAAGATATTTACCCGGATTTTATCACAGTAGATGGTGCAGAAGGCGGAACCGGCGCTGCGCCTCTTGAATTTGCTGATGGAGTTGGAATGCCTTTTGAACCAGCATTAATTTTCGTGAACAAAACTCTGGTTCGTTTAGGAATTCGTGATAAAATGCGAATTATTGGTAGCGGAAAAATAATCTCTGGTTATTCTATTCTACATGCCGTAGCACTTGGAGCAGATATGTGTAACAGCGCCAGAGGATTTATGTTTTCTTTGGGCTGTATTCAGGCTTTACGATGCCATAATAATGAATGCCCAACTGGAGTGGCAACTCAAAACAAAATGCTGATGAAAGGTTTGGTTGTGACGGATAAATCTGAGCGTGTATATCATTTCCATAAAAATACACTGCACTCTGCAAATGAACTTTTAGCAGCGGCAGGAAAGAAAAGTTTCGCCGATGTGGACATTAATATTTTTATGCGCGGTGACGAATTTGCTAGTTTATCCGATATGTATTTCCCGGATAATTTGAAAAACGTTACGCAATTCTCATAAACAACAAAGCCTCTTTAAAATACTAAAGAGGCTTTTTTTAATTCCATTATTTAAATTACAATTTTGCAGTTTCTTTACTTGGTTGCGCGGTTCCTTCTAATACCGCTAATTCTTGTTTGTCTACTACTTGCTGCGCCAAAATAGCATTATTATAAGCTAGGAAGTAAACATCAAAAGATACTCCTTCATTAATTAACTCAGTTGAAATCTGGTCATTTTTAATCATTTCTTTTAATAAATCAGGAAATGATTCTTTGTAGGCAATTCTGTTGGCATCCGTCTCTTCTAAATTCGTTTCAATTCTAATTTCGATTTTGTTGTCATTCAAAAAAGCTTTTGCTGTTGTACTTGTAATTCCGTTTCCTTTTATAGAAGAAGAATTATTATAAGTACTTACATGTTCCTGAATTTTTTGCTTGGTGTTTTTACAGCTAACTAAAAACAATGCAAAAGAGAGCGCGAATGCGATTTGGGTAATTTTTTTCATAAATTATTGGTTTTATAGTTATTTTTTAACTCAAACATAATTAATTTATGATACAAAAACAATGTTTTATCAACAAAATACATTAGATAATTAATTGAATACAAATTGATTACCCTTTAAAAACAAAAAAAATGTAAGAATTCAAAAAGCTGTTTTTTGCTTTATTTGAAGTCTAATCATAAAAAAGTCTCTTTAATTTGTTATTTAAAGAGACTTTCATATGTAGGAAATTAAACTTTTTAAAGTACTGATTTTTTACTTCAAAAAATATTTAAGAGATTCGCCATTTAAGATTTCTTTTCCCAGAACCGTGTTGTCATTGGCTAAAAAGTAAACATCAAACTGAACTCCTTCTTCAATCAATTGTCTCGGAATCTGATCTTTGGCAATAAGTTTCTTTATTAATTTCACAAAAGCGATTCCTGTAGCTAATTTGTTTGCCTCATTTTGTTCTAAATCGGTTTCAAAACGCAGTTCAATTTTATTATCGTTTATGTAACCTCGGGCTGTTGTTAATGTTACATGGTCGGCTCTAAAGCTTGGCGCAGTTTTATTATATTCCGTAACATATTCCTGAAGTTTTTGTTTGGTATTTTTACAGCTGGCAAGCATCAATACCATCATTATTGCAAATACAATTGGGCTTATTTTCTTCATGAAATTTTATTTTAGTTTTTGAAGTCTTAATAATGCCTCAAGATAGTAATAATCTGCGTAATTTATAGAACAATCTATTTCACTTCCTGCGGGTTTATGACCTGTTGAATGCAATAAAAATGCTGAATTAACATCATGGCTTTGATAATGCTCTGAAAGTGAAACAATCATTTTTTTAGCTTTTGTTAAATATTCATTTTTCAAATTTTTATCTTTTGTATAAGAACTCAACTCCAAAAGCGCCGAAGAAACAATTGCTGCCGCAGAAGCATCTCTAGGTTCGTTAGGAATATTGGGCGCATTGAAATCCCAGTACGGAATTAAATCTTCTGTTGTTAATTTATCCAAATAAACACGAGCTAATTTATGTGCGAAATCTAAAAATTTAGGATCTTTAGTTTCTCTATAAGTCATTGTAAATCCATAGATTGCCCAAGCCTGTCCGCGCGCCCACATACTGTCATCGCTGTAACCTTGAGCCGTTCTACCTTTGATCTTTTTCCCAGTTTCAAAATCATAAATTACAACATGATAAGAAGTATTGTCTGGCCTAAAATGATTTGCCATTGTAGTTTCTGCGTGTTTTACCGCAATGTCGTAAAGTTTTTTATCCCCGCCATTTTTAGATGCCCAAAACAGAAGTTCCAAATTCATCATATTATCAATGATCGTATTATGACCTCCCATTTTATTATGCGGCCAAGATTGGATCGTTCCTACTTTCGGATTAAAAAGTGTTGCCAGCGTATCGGCGGTTTTCAATATAATTTGTTTGTACTCTGGATTTTTAGTCAATCGATATCCGTTTCCAAAACTATTAAAAACCTGAAAACCTAAATCATGGTCATTTGCTTTGCTTACAGATAAAGGCGTTAAAAAACGGGTGAATTTGTCGGCTTCTTTTTCCCATTTTTTGTCTTTTGTCGCTTCATACAAAAACCATAATTCGCCAGGCCAAAATCCGCTTGTCCAGTCTTTGTACTCAACAAATTTCCATTCTTTACTTCCGTTAGGAACTGTTCTCGGAGAAGTCCCGTCATTCGGAATCACTTTTAAAGTTTTAGAAGCCTGTGCTGCACAATATTCTAATTGCTTTTGAATATTAAATGATTTGTCTTTTTGAGAATAGCTTAGATTTCCGAAAAGAAATAAAGATAAAATCATGGGAAAAAATTTTGAATTCATGTGGCTATTTTTGGTAGTAAATTAATTGAACTGATAAATTTATGAAATAAAGTCAATCAATTGAGGATTTGTATTTTTCGTTCCCTAAAAACGTACTTTAAGTCCACTTCTTTTCTCTTTTTCAAAGTTTTTAAACTTTGAAAAGAGAAAATCTTCAATATCTTGAAATAAAAGATTTAGTATAAATTTGCTCCTAACTAAGCATTACTAAACTTGAAATCCAGAGTCTATTACTTCATTATTTTCCTCAGCATTATTTTCCTTGGAATCCTTTCCAGAAAAATCTCTTTTATTCCCTTATGGATTGGCGATTTTTTGTATGCAGTTATGATTTACTTTTTGGTTCGAATATTTCTTTCATTAAAAAAAGCATTTTTAATAGCATTTATTTCTATACTAATTTGTTACAGCATTGAGTTTTTACAACTATATCAAGCAGAATGGATTGTTGAACTTAGAAAGACACTTTTTGGAAGGTATGTTTTAGGTCAGGGATTTTTATGGTCGGATATTCTTGCTTATACTTTCGGAATTGCCTATGCTTTTCTTGTCGAAAAAATAGTTTTAAATTATATCAGTCAAAAGTCTGAGTGATTTTTTCGATATTTAAACTATTGGCCATCGCCATAAATATTTGATAATACGTTCCCTTATTATCATATAATTCGTCATGAGTTCCTTTTTCGACACATCTACCTTTTTCTAAAACTATAATATTCGAAGCATCAATAATCTGAGAAATACTGTGCGAAATTATAATTACAGTTCTATCTTTTTTTATGGCGTCGAGAGACTTTTTTATTTGTTCTGTTGCAATCGCATCTAAACTCGCGGTTGGTTCATCTAAGAAAATTATGGGCGGATTTTTTAAAAACAATCTCGCAATCGCAATTCGCTGCTGCTGTCCGCCAGAAAGTAAATGCGCATCAGAATCATATCCTTTTGGCAATTGAATTACTTGTTCGTGAATATAGGCTTGTTTGGCAGCTTCGATAATTTCCTCTTTTGATGCTTCTGGCTTTCCGTATAAAATATTCTCTGCAATTGTGCCTTTAAAAATATGGTTTTTCTGAAGCACCAATCCAATATTTTTACGCAGGAAATCTGTATTATAATCTGCTAAATCAACTCCATCTAAAAAAATATGACCAGCCGAAGGCTGGTAAAATTTATCCAGCAAATTAATAACAGTACTTTTTCCCGCGCCGCTCAATCCGACCAAAGCTGTGGTCTCGTTTGGTTTTACCGTAAAATTAATATCATAAAGCGCCTGTGTTCCGTTTGGATACACAAAATCTACATTTTTAACCTCTATTAATCCGTTAATTTTATCTGGAATAAAATCTCCGGTTGTTTCTATTTCCTGTTCTGATTCTAAAATATCAAAAAAGCCTTCAGAGTAAATAAGAGCATCGTTTACTTCATCGTAAATTCGGTGTAATTGTCTAATCGGAGACGAAACATTATTAAACAACATAATATGAAACATTATGGCACCAATTGTCATTTGGTTGTTCAACACAAAATAAGCTGTTAATATAATGATAATCACTACTCCTATCTGCTCAACAAAACTTTTAACGCTTTCAAAAATAAAACTCGTTTTTCTGGTTGCTAATTGATTTTCAGTCATTTCATATTGAATCTTTTCGTGGCGTTCTGCTTCTGTCGATTCTCGAACAAAAGATTTAATGACCGTAATAGATTCAATTAAACTTATAATTCCGTTGTTTTTAGTTTCGCGGTAATTACGCATTCGTCTTCTAAATCCGCTTAATTTTCTCGCCTGCAATTGACTGATGTAAAAGTAAATCGGAATAATACACAAACTCACCAAACCAACATAGACATTGGCATAAAACATTATCACCAATGCCACAAAAGCATTTGCAAATAATGGCAGAATATCAATAAAAAAGTTTTGGACCAATCGTGTTAAACTGCTAATGCCTAGATCGATTCTGGTTTGAAGTTTCCCGCTTTCATTTTCATCAGAAGTATAAAATTCCATTCTATAACTCAGGATTTTTTCTACAATAGTTTGAGAAATATCACGAGTTATGAAAATGCGGAGTTTTTCTCCGTAGAATTTTTGCCCAAACTGTACAACTGAATTAACCAATTCTTTAATTAACAACACAATACTAATAATACCTAATAAATGAAAGCCTTTAGAAAGCGGCTCGTGTGCGACCATTAAATTATTGATGGTATCGACAGTGTATTTTAGAATTAAAGCATTTACCTGAGCCGCAAATGAACCTAAAAACGTAAGCAGTAAAGTAGCAATTACCATTTTTCTGTAAGGCTTTACAAAAGGCATTATTTTTTTATAAAGAACCGATAACTGCATTTATTTTATTTTTTAGGTAACATATCAAATATAAGAATTCTAAATTTGTGTTGAAATCATTTAAACAGATAATTCTATGAAACTCGTTTTCGCTTCAAACAACAAAAATAAAATCGCAGAAATACAAAGTATGGTTCCTGAGAGCATTAAAATATTAAGTCTAGAAGATATTAACTGCCTTGAAGATATTCCTGAAACTGCGGAAACAATTGAAGGAAATGCTATTTTAAAAGCCGATTATGTAACTCAAAAATATGGTTATGATTGTTTTGCTGATGATACTGGCTTAGAAGTAACCGCATTAAATGGCGAACCTGGCGTTTATTCTGCGCGATATGCTGGCGAACAAAAAAATGCAGATGACAATATGAATAAGCTTTTAGAGACATTAAAAAATGAAGAAAATCGCAGCGCCCAGTTCAAGACCGTTATTACTTTAAACCTTGGAGGAAAACAACATTTATTTACCGGAATTGCCAAAGGAACTATTACCTCAGATAAAATGGGAACAAATGGTTTTGGATATGATCCTATTTTTAAACCTGAAAATTTTGATGAAACCTTCGCTCAACTGCCATTAGAAGTAAAAAATAAAATAGGCCACCGCGGAAAAGCAGTTCAGCAACTAATTGATTTCCTGAGTGCCACAAAATAATTGTTTCAAATACAACATTTTAAAGACTAAATTTTAGATTTCGTGACGTGTTTTTTGTGTGTTTTCTGATTTTTTTATTAAAAATCATTTTAATAAAAATGTAACTTTTTGAAAATCAAATCATAACAAATACATAATTCTTGAATTACCATTAGTTTATCTGAATAATTAACAGTAATTTTGCACCCTATTTTAAATACATATATGAATAAATTTGAACAATTAGGATTGAATGAATCGTTACTGAAGGCGATTTTAGATCTAGGATTTGAAAATCCGTCAGAGGTACAGGAAAAGGCGATTCCCCTATTATTGGAAAAAGACACAGATATGGTTGCGTTGGCTCAGACAGGGACAGGGAAAACGGCAGCTTTCGGTTTTCCGCTAATTCAAAAAATTGATGCTGACAACAGAAACACACAAGCATTAGTTTTATCGCCAACACGAGAACTTTGTTTACAGATTACCAACGAACTTAAAAACTACTCAAAATACGAAAAAGGTATTAATGTGGTAGCAGTTTACGGCGGGGCTAGTATTACAGAGCAAGCTAGAGACATTAAAAGAGGAGCGCAGATTATCGTTGCAACTCCAGGAAGAATGCAAGACATGATTAATAGAGGTTTGGTTAACATTAAAAATATAGATTACTGTATTCTTGATGAGGCTGACGAAATGTTAAACATGGGATTCTATGAGGATATTGTATCTATTTTATCAGATACTCCAGACGAAAAAAGTACATGGTTGTTCTCTGCAACTATGCCGCAAGAGGTTGCTAGAATTGCAAAACAATTCATGAGTGACCCAGTTGAAATTACTGTTGGAGCCAAAAACTCAGGTTCTGCAACAGTTTCTCACGAATTTTACTTAGTAAATGCTCGTGACCGTTATGAAGCTTTGAAACGTTTAGCTGATGCTAATCCAGATATTTTCTCTGTAGTTTTCTGTCGTACAAAAAGAGACACACAAGCTATTGCTGAAAAATTAATCGAAGACGGATACAGTGCTGCTGCTTTACACGGAGATTTATCTCAAGCACAGCGTGATGGTGTAATGAAATCTTTCCGCGGAAGACAAATTCAGATGCTTGTTGCTACTGACGTTGCTGCGCGTGGTATTGACGTTGATAACGTAACACACGTTGTAAACTACCAATTACCTGATGAAATTGAAACTTACAACCACCGTTCTGGTCGTACTGGTAGAGCTGGAAAATTAGGAACTTCTATTGTAATTGTTACAAAAAGTGAGTTGCGTAAAATTTCTTCTATCGAAAGAATCATCAAACAAAAGTTTGAAGAAAAAACTATTCCATCTGGAATTGAAATCTGCGAAATCCAATTATTGCACTTAGCAAATAAAATTAAAGATACTGAGGTTGATCACGAAATTGACAACTATTTACCAGCAATTAACAATGTTCTTGAAGATTTATCTAAAGAAGAATTGATTAAGAAAATGGTTTCTGTAGAATTTAACCGTTTCATTACTTATTACAAAAAGAACAGAGATATTTCTGCTCAATCTGGAGAAAGACGCGAAAGAGGAGATTCTGAACCAAGAGAATTCAATAATAATGGAGCAGTTCGTTATTTTGTAAACATCGGTTCTAGAGACAATTTTGACTGGATGTCATTAAAAGATTACTTAAAAGAAACATTAGATTTAGGTCGTGATGATATCTTTAAAGTTGATGTAAAAGAAGGTTTCTCTTTCTTTAACACTGATCCACAGCATACTGACAAAGTAATGGACGTTTTAAACAACGTACAATTAGAAGGTCGTCGTATCAATGTTGAGATCTCTAAAAATGACGGAGGCGGAAGACGCGACCACAACAATCGTGGCGGCGGAAGAAGTTCTGGACCAAGAAGAGAAGGAAATTTTGCTCCAAGACGTGAAGGTTCTGGAGGCGGATTTAGAAGCGACAGAAATTCTTCAAGAGACGGAGGATCTAGAGAAGGTGGTTTTAGAAGCGACAGAAATTCATCTGCTCCAAGAAGAGAAGGTGGTTTTAGAAGTTCTGCTCCAAGAAACGAAAATGGTTCTTCAGAAAGAGCTCCAAGACGTTCTGAAAACTTTGGCGACAGCCCAAGACCAAGAAGATCTAGAAGAGATTAATACTTTAGTATCTCAAAATACAAAATCCCAAATTCCAGATATAATTGGAATTTGGGATTTTTTTATATTAAGAATCTTACTCTCTAGGAATGAGTTTTGTAATTACTAAAGCAAGACTGCTTCCTTTGTTAATTTTCTTATAATTAAATTCCAAGACTGCAAAATATTTAATCCCGATTTACTACTTTTAGAGCTTTAAATCAGGATATGAAATATTTCGCAGTTTTCTTTTTTATTCTTCTAGCTAACATTGGTTTTGCGCAAGATACGCAGCCAACTGTTCCTCAAAGAGTTTCAGGTTATATTATTAATGACAACAGTAAACAACCTCTTGCCGGTGTAAACGTTATTAACACTAACAAAGTTCGCGGTGCAAAATCTGACGAAAAAGGATATTTTGAAATTGATGTTCAGGTTAACGACACACTTCACTTTTCTATTCTAGGGTTTCAATCTCTAAGAATTAGAGTTACAAATGACT
The DNA here is from genome assembly GCF_030818825.1 of Flavobacterium sp. SORGH_AS_0622. Taxonomy (NCBI): domain Bacteria; kingdom Pseudomonadati; phylum Bacteroidota; class Flavobacteriia; order Flavobacteriales; family Flavobacteriaceae; genus Flavobacterium; species Flavobacterium sp. SORGH_AS_0622. The sequence continues at coordinate 1,493,828 of NZ_JAUTAX010000001.1, read as the reverse complement.
GGATAAAAAATAAAGTAACCCGTATTCAGCTTACTGAAAAAGCAATTGCTTTAGAGGAGGTTATCATTGCTCCGTTTACTTTAACAGGATATCTTGAAATTGATTCTAAATTAATTCCAACAAAAGAAAACTATCGTTACAGCATTTCTGGACTTACGCAAGGTTATGAAGCAGGAGAATATGCTCCAAATGCCTTTGGTAAAGTATTAGGATCAATATTTAACCCCGCGGATATGCTCTATAATTTCTTTGGAAAAAACGGTAAAGAACTCAAGAAGCTAAAGGAGATGAAGAAAGATGATACGGTACGAACACTTCTGGAATCTAAATACGACCGCGAAACAGTTGCCGTGTTATTAGGAGTCAGCAAAGACGAGATTCCTGAAATCATGCACAGATGTAACTATTCTGATTCTTTTATACAAACTGCAAATGATCTTCAGATTATGGATGCCATTAGCGCTTGTTATGAGCAGTATAAAGTATTAAAACGTAATTAAGAATCTCCTTCATAAGGAAAATATTTAAATCCTCAATTCTAAAATTGAGGATTTTTTTTGGCGTTTAAGTTTTTAAAAGCTTTACATTTACTAAAACACCATCAAAATCAATAAATTATGTCAAAGGGTCAAGATGCTAAAAAAACAGCAAAAAAAGAACCGTTAAAAACGGCTAAAGAAAAGAAAGAAGAAAAAAGAGAAAAGAAAAATACTCCTAAGAGAGATTAAGTTTTTTAGTCGCAGTTTACAGTCACAGTTTACAGTTTTCTTAGAAACTGAAATTAACTGTGACTGAATACCGTGACTGAAAACTATTTAACTGGAATATTCGAAAGAATTTCTAGTACAAATTTCCAATATTTTTGAGCTGAAGAAATACTAGCTCTTTCGTCTGGAGAGTGTGCTCCATGAATTGTTGGGCCAAAAGAAATCATATCCATATCTGGATAATTTGTTCCTAAAATTCCGCATTCTAAACCAGCGTGGCAAGCTACAACCTTAGGCTGTTCTCCATTTTGCTTTTCGTAGATTTCTTTTAAAACTTCTAATATTTCAGAATTAACATTTGGAGACCATCCTGGGTAAGAACCAGAAAGTTCAACTTCGCATCCTACTAATTCAAAAGCAGAACGTAAAGAATTTGCTAAATCAAATTTTGAAGATTCAACAGAAGAACGCGTTAAACATCCAATCGAAATTTCTCCGTCTTTAATAATTACTCGCGCGATATTATTTGAAGTTTCAACCAAATCTGCCATATCAGCGCTCATTTTGTAAACGCCATTATGTGCGGCGTAAATCGCTCTGATGATTCCTTCCTGAACCCCTAAATCCATTACTTTTTCAGGTAGTTCTCCTTTTACAATTTCAATTGATAAGTTTGGCTCAGTTGTTTTGTATTCAGCTTTGATGTCAGAAATAATTTCCTGCATATCATACACATAAGCTTCATCAAACATTTGAGAAATAATTACTTTAGCAACACTTTCTCTCGGAATTGCATTTCTTAAACTTCCACCGTTTACTTCAACAATCTGTAAACCGAAGTTTTCAAATCCATCAAATAATAAACGATTCATTATTTTATTAGCATTCCCTAAACCTTTATGAATATCCATTCCTGAATGTCCTCCGTTTAGTCCTTTTACTGTAATTGTGTAACCAACAGAGCCTTCTGGAACTTCTTCTTCATGATACGCTCTTGTAGCCGTAACGTCAATTCCTCCTGCACATCCAATGTCAATTTCATCGTCTTCTTCGGTATCTAAATTCAATAAAATCTGACCTTGAAGAATTCCGCCTTTTAGGTTTAGCGCACCAGTCATTCCTGTTTCTTCATCAATTGTAAACAAAGCTTCAATTGCTGGATGCGGAATATCTTTACTTTCTAAAATTGCCATAATTGTAGCTACTCCCAATCCGTTATCTGCACCTAGAGTTGTGCCGCGAGCGCGAACCCAGTCTCCATCAACATACATATCAATTCCCTGCGTATCGAAATCAAAAACTGTATCTGCATTTTTTTGGTGAACCATATCCAAATGCCCCTGCATTACAATAGCTTTGCGATTTTCCATTCCTGGTGTAGCCGGCTTTCTGATGATTACGTTTCTAATTTCATCTTCGAAAGTCTCTAAATCTAAACTGTTTCCAAAGTTTTTCATAAACTCAATTACGCGCTCTTCTTTTTTTGATGGACGAGGAACGGCATTTAAATCTGCAAATTTATTCCAAAGTGCTTTTGGCTCCAGATTTCTTACTTCTTGACTCATTATATTTTGTTTGATGTTTAACAATTAAGAGCTTCAAAGTTACAAAGTTTAAATGCTTTTTTCGATACAAATTATAGGATATTAATCCAGAAATCTTTTCCCTGTTTATGCCACATAGTGGCATTTCGTTGGTAATAAAATAAAACAAGGAGCTATCATGCGTTCCTATGGAACTCTTGGCTTCAATATGCATAAATTCTCTACCAATCAATTGTGCCTGACGGCACATTTAAATAGCAATATTTAAAAGTTTTTATATTATAATCCATTTATAGAATGATAAAATTTCAAAAAAATAAACTCAACTTCTATTTAATTATTATTTTTATAAAAAACCTAAACCGTGAGATCAAAATACATTTTACCTATATTTCTTCTTGTTCAAATTATCTTTTTAAGAATCCTCGCCTTCTTTCCAGACTTTGTTGAAGGTTTTTACAGTAACAATTTATTTGTTAGAATTTCTCATTTTTTAAGGATAGCACTAGGAAAAGTTCCATTTTCTATTGGAGATTGTATTTATGCTTTTCTAATTTTAGGTATAATTGGCTGGTTTTGGAAAATCCGTAAAACATGGAGAACAGATTGGAAAGATCATCTTTTAAAGATATTAAGCAAAATTTCTGTTTTTTACTTTTTCTTTCATCTTCTTTGGGCGTTCAATTATTATAGAGAGCCTCTTTTCGAAAAAATGGAAATCAAGAGAGAGTATACAGATGCTGATCTTTTAGCTTTTACGAAAAGATTAATTACAAAAACGAATGAAGTTCAGTTTGCAATTACTAAAAATGACACAGCAAAAATTGTTTTTCCTTACTCTCAAAAAGAATCGTTTAAAATGATTTTAAACGGTTATGACAATTTAGCGAAGGAACATCCTTATTTTAAATATGAAATTTTAAGCGTTAAGAAATCCCTATTCAGTACACCATTGACTTATATGGGTTTTGGCGGTTATTTGAATCCGTTTACCAATGAGGCTCAGATCAATTATTTACTGCCAATGTACACTTTTCCTCAAACTACGGCGCACGAAATGGCGCATCAAATTGGTTTTGCCAGTGAAAGTGAATGTAATTTTATAGGCTTTTTAGCTTCCGCTAAAAATGATAATCTTTATTATCAGTATGCTGGATATAGTTTTACATTGAATTATTGTTTAGGAATCTGGAAATTCAAAAACGAGAAAGTTTTTAATCAATTAAAGAAATCTGTACATATTGGTATCTTAAAAAATTATAAGGAAAGTCAAGACTTTCACAAAAAGTACGATACTTTTCTTGATGAAGGATTTTATTTTCTTTACGATAATTTCTTAAAATCAAACAACCAAAAAGATGGTATGGACAGTTACAGCAAATTCATTGACTTGGCAATTAATTATTATAAAACCAGAAAACTTTGATTCAACTGTAACAAAAATGATTTCATAACTACTAATACTTTTATGAGCGAAAATCTAGAACAGTCATTTGTTGCGCAATTGCAGGCAAATCAGAATATAATCCACAAGATTTGTAGATTATATACTGCTGGAGAAGATGCTCATAAAGATTTATTTCAGGAAATTACCATTCAGCTCTGGAAGGCTTATCCAAAATTTAGAGGCGACAGTAAATTTTCGACTTGGACTTATCGCGTGGCTTTGAACACCGCGATTACATTATACCGCAAAACCAAAAGAACTATTTCTACCGTAGATTATGAAAACCACCAGCATTTTGTAAAAGATGTTGACTACAATTACGAAGAAGAAGAACAGATAAAATTGATGTATAAAGCAGTTTATCAGCTTAACGACATCGAAAAAGCATTAGTTTTTATGTATTTAGAAGACAAAGATTATCAAGAAATAGCTGAAACCTTAGGAATCAGCGAAGTGAATGCGCGCGTGAAAATGAACAGAATTAAAGGGAAACTTAAAAAAATACTAAATCCTTAAAAATTATTATGAAAGAACTGGATTTACTAAAAAAAGACTGGCAGAAGAACTCAGGTTCTTTTCAACAAATTTCTGAAACTGAAATCTATAAGATGATTCACAAAAAATCATCTTCCATAGTAAAATGGATTTTGATTATCAGTATTTTGGAAATTTCGTTTTGGACTTTTTCAAACTTATTTATTAATACGGATGATGTTTTGAAAAAAATCAATCATCCAGAAATTATCATGGCTTTAGAGTTTCTAACATACTTTAATTATATTGTCGTTCTCATTTTTGTGTATATTTTTTATAAAAACTACAAAACGATTTCGACTACTGTAGCCACCAAATCATTAATGAGCGCCATTTTAAAGACTAGAAAAACAGTTCAGTACTATGTTTGGTATAATTTAGGAATGATTGTAATAACGGCTATTTTAAGCTTCTTTATTGCTTTTGTTTACAATCCAGATATGGAATTTCTGAGAGAAAAATTAGCCTTAAACGGAAGAGCTATGTTTGTTACGATAGGAATATTATTCTTGGTAATTTTAGGCTTCTTCGGTTTATTCTGGTGTTTCTACAGAATAATCTACGGAACTCTTTTAAGAAGATTATATACTAATTATAAGGAGTTGAAGAAAATAGATTTTTAAGTTGCCAAGGTTCTGAGATACGCTAAAGTTCTGAGATACTAAGATACTAAGGTTCTAAGTTTTTTTGACAACTTGAAACCTGAAACAATCTAAAATCTAAAATCTAAAATCAGAAATCTAAAATCACTAATAATCCCACTGTCTGAGTTTATTAAGTTCTTCCTGTGCTTTAATTTCTTCTGCTGGAATTACTTTTAAAAATGAAGGATGCTGTTCGATTGCGTATTCTACTTTTTCTACAATTTGTTCGATTGTATCGTTTTCATAATCAATATCAAGAGGTTCTTTGATGATGAAAGACTGCAGGATCCCTTTTTTCTTCATTCGAAGTCCTTTTTTATCGAATGATCTTCGGAAACCATCAATTACAATCGGAATTACAATTGGTTTATGCTGTTTGATAATATGAGCAGTTCCTTTACGAACAGGCTTAAAAGATTTTGTAGTTCCCTGCGGAAAAGTAATAACCCAGCCATCTTCAAGAGCAATTCGAATGTTTTCGGTATCGTTTGGATTTACATCGCGTTTCTCTGTAACATCAACGCCTTTAGCACGCCAAGTTCTTTCGACTGTAATTGCTCCTACATAAGCCAAAATTCTTGGCAGTAATCCTGCCTGCATGGTTTCTTTTGCAGCAACATAATACAAATTCATTTTAGGCTGCCACAAATAGCCAATGTTCTTAATAGTATCTTGACGTCCGCTTAAACTTGCGTTAAACACATGAAACATTGCAACAACGTCTGCAAAATAAGTTTGGTGATTGGATATAAATAAGACATTAGAATCTGGGAGTGTTTTAATAATTTCAGATCCTTCAATCTGCAAATCGTTAAAACCTCTATATCTTCTATGCGTCATGGCACCCAAAATTCGGATTAACCATTTCTTGATGAATAATATATGCCCAAAAGGATTTCGTTTAAACAATCCCATAACTAATTTATCTTATTTTTTTGTTAGGTCGCAAACATACAAAAATTATTCTTTTAGCAACACTTTAAAACAATTTCTCCAATTTACACCTATTAAAATGAATATCAAATTGTTAAATAAATATTTTTAAATTTCATGCCCAAAAGTCATTTTTAATACATCTCTCAATTCGCTCAAGATCATTGCTGTTGCACCCCAAACCACATGATTTTGAATATTGAAAGCCGGCACTAAAATATTAGCACCATAAGAAGTTGATAATCTGGCCTCGATAATTATTTCATCATTTAAAAAAACCGACAAAGGCAGTTCAATGATATTTGCAACTTCTCTAATATCAGGGTAAAAAGAAAGTTCTTCTTTTGCAATTCCTAAAAACGGATGCACCAAAAAATTACTGGGCGGAATATACATGGGAGAAAAATGTTTGATTATTTCTATTTTATCACTGGCAACTCCAACTTCTTCCTGAGTTTCGCGCAGTGCAGTAGTTTCAAAATTCAAATCTTCTTTTTCATATTTTCCTCCAGGAAACGCAATCTGAGCAGAATGCACTCCATCATAAGCATTTCTTACAATCAAAACTAAATGTGTTTTTTCCTGCTTTGGGTAAAACAGCATCATTACTCCTGCCATTCTAGCATTCAGTGCTTCAATATCAAGATTTTTTAATCCCTCAACGCGTTCTTTTGGAGCCATTTTTAAATGTGATTCGACCGCTGGCAGTTCAACCGGAATAATATTGGGAACATATTTCAAAAAGTCTTGAAAATTCATAATCAAAGCTTATTTTTGTACTTTTAAATAAAACATAAATATACTCTAGAAAACGCAGTACCGCAAGTTTTCTAAAATTAAAGCCTAAAAAATGTACAGCAGAGAAGAATCACAAAAAATTAAAAGAGAATTTTGGGTAGCTTTTGCAGAAAAATATCCTCGCAAATGGGTGCTTTATGATACAAAGATTAAAGACTTCTCTTTTAAATTTTATGTTGATAACAAGAAGGCTCAGGTTTTAATTGATATTGAACATAGAAGTGATGAAAAGCGTACAGCTTACTTCGAAAAAATAGAAGCTTTAAAAAACATTCTAGAAGAAGAATTTATTAAAGATTTGGTTTTTGAAAAAAATTACACTCTAGAAAGCGGTAAAACAATCAGCCGAATCTGGGTCGAAAAAACGGGTGTTGGTTTTAGCAACCGAAATAACTGGGATACAATTTTTGATTTCTTTAATGAAAATATGCATGCTTTGGAAATGTTTTATTTAGAGTATGATGAGTTTATTAAGGATATTGATGTTTTATAGAAAAAGGTTCTGAGGCTTTTAGAGATTAAGGTTCAAAGATTTTATATATAACAAACCCGGCAGATTTTAGAATCTGCCGGGTTTACTATTTTATACCGTAAAAATATTATAAACAATAATATGGTCATCGTAATTAATATAAAGCTGTTTACGATAATCCTGCTTTTTACGTGTTATAATGGAAAGTTTGCATTCTCTGCCGTCGTTGTCTTTGCACACAAAAGAATACACAATATCGGTATCATTCTCTTCACGCTCGATATAATCTAAAATACTAAAAAGCTGGATTTCCTGTGAATAAACAACGATTCTATGTTTATTTGTATCTAAAACAACGGAAAGATTTACTAAATCCAAATTGGACCATTCGCCCCATTTCCCTCTTTCATTTTTCTCTAAAACGCTAAATCCTGAGGTTTTAAAATGATAAGACTGACTTTGAGCCTGCTGGAATCCAAATACCAGAAAAAGTATTACTATATAGGTGCGTAAAAAATTCATAGATATTTTCTTGCGGATAATTAAAACTCAAAAGTAGTCTTTTCTTTGCATGCGACTTCAAATTCGGCGATCATTTGTTGAATAATTTCTTCAACTGGTAAAATTTTATGAATCAACCCTGCCACTTGTCCAATCTCAAGTTCGCCTTCATCCAGATCGCCTTCAAACATACCTTTTTTAGCTCTTGCACGACCTAAAAGCTGTGCTAATTCTTCTTTTGAAGGGCAGTGTTTATACAATTCCTGAACGTCTTGGTAAAACTTATTTTTGACTAATCTAACTGGAGCTAATTCTTTCAATGTCAATTGCGTATCTCCTTCTTTAGTATTAACTATAGTTTCTTTAAAATTATTGTGTGCAGAAGATTCTACAGAAGCTGCAAAACGACTTCCAACTTGAACACCATCGGCACCCAAAATCATTGCAGCCAGCATTCCTCTTCCTGTTGCAATTCCACCCGCGGCAATTAAGGGAATCTGAATTTTTTCTTTCACCATCGGAATCAAAGTCATCGTCGTGGTTTCTTCACGTCCATTATGTCCTCCAGCTTCAAAACCTTCCGCCACAACAGCATCTACACCTGCATCCTGTGCTTTTAGGGCAAAAACACTGCTGCTTACCACATGCACTACTGTAATCCCCTTTTCTTTTAAAAATGAAGTCCAAGTTTTAGGATTTCCTGCAGAAGTAAAAACAATTTTTACGCCTTCTTCAATCACGATATTTATGATTTCTTCAATGTTTGGGTATAACATTGGAATGTTGACACCAAATGGTTTGTCCGTAGCTTTTTTACATTTTTGGATATGTTCTCTCAAAACTTCTGGATACATCGAACCTGCGCCAATAAGCCCTAAACCGCCCGCATTACTCACTGCCGAAGCTAATTTATATCCGCTGTTCCAAATCATTCCGCCTTGAATAATTGGATATTTTATATTAAAAAGTTGTGTGATTTTATTCATTCAAATAAATTATTGCTTGATTAGCTTTCCTGTTTTATGCAGATTATCAGCATCAAAACTATAAAAATAGAGTCCGCTTTGTAATGACTGCAAAGAGAGAATTGGATTGGAATTATTAATCTTTTCTTCAATTAATTTTTGGCCTAACACCGAATAAATAGTGACAGAGGCTGTGTTATTTTCGGTTAAAAAAGAAAAAGAAACTTCATTTTTAACAGGATTTGGATATACAGCAAAAGAAGCTTCTGCAACAAAATCATCAACACTTAAAGTCGCACCGAAATTCGGAATTCCGTAACCGTAATTATTATCCGGGTTTGTGAATCTGTCAGAAGAAGCCAAAATCATTTGTCGAATTTGTTTATTGGTTTTAGTTGGAAACGCCTGCCATAAAGAGGCTGCCATTCCAGCCATTATCGGACAAGAAAAAGATGTTCCATTTGCGGTTCCAATATTTCCGTTTGGATCAGAGACTACTGAAGCCACGCCTTGCGCCATTATATCTGGTTTTATTCTTCCGTCATAACTTGGTCCAATCGAACTTGAACTAGCCCTCACTTTAGTAGCATTAACAGAACCTATTGCCAATACCGAAACTGCATCAGCTGGAGAGCCAATATGTTTTTCAACCTGAATTCCTTCATTTCCAGCAGAAGCCAAAACTAAAATCCCTTTACTAAATGCTGTTTCTGCACCACGCGAAATGAAATTGGTAATTCCATTCATATCGCTGTAAGTATGATTGTATCTAGACTCGTCGCGATCACCAAAGTATCCTAACGAAGTAGTAATTATATCGACTCCTAAAGCATCTGCTTTTTCGGCAGCTTCAACCCAAAGCGATTCTTCTACCGGATTTTCTAAAGCACCAATTTCTGTAATAAAAAGATAATAAGAAGCATTTGGAGCTGTTCCAACTAACGAATTTTCTTTGTAACCGCCCATTGTAGAAAGCACCTTTGTCCCGTGATCACTGCCTGTGTAGAAATTTGCATTTCTTGTTGTATAATCATAACCGCCTAAAATTCGGTTATTATTTCTAAGATTCTCAAAAGGCTGTGCTGTGTTTACGCCTGGAAAACCACCATCAAAAACTGCAATAATTTTTCCTTCTCCAGTAAAATTCTGCTGATGCAAAATTTGTCCGTTCAGCATCTGAATTTGATTTGCAGAATTGCCATACGAATAATCTATTGCCGCCTCCAGCTTATTGAGACCTTTAGCTGTTTTAGTTTCCGAAACTTTTTTGGCTGTAGTGTTTAAAGTTTTATCAGCAAATTCTATTTTCTGGACAAAAGGCAATGTTTTTAATGCATTTATGTTTGCCTGAGTTCCCTGAATATGAAGTGCATTCAACCATTTGGACTGCGCCATAACTGTTATACCGGCACTGGATTTAATTTGGCTTACATAAGTAGTTTCCAAAGGAGCATCTGTAATATCTAAAGCGATATTTTGATTGGTTCTTCGATCTAAAGCTTTCTGAGAAAGTTCTGTCAACGGATTATCAAAAAACAACTGCGCATTCGGTTTTCCGTTAAAATAAACCCACGCATCTTCTTGTGCAAATACCGCAAACGAAAGAAGTAATAAAAGGAAAGTAAAGTTATATTTCATAGCGTACCTTTGAGGAATTTCTTCCAAATAAGGTATAAAGCTAAGAAATTACTCCCGAACCAACTAATTCATTTTCTAAATACCAAGCAACAAATTGTCCTTCTGTAATGGCAGACTGTGCTTCTTCAAATTCAACGTACATTCCATCTTCAAATTGATGCAGAATTGCTTTCTGCAATGGCTGACGGTACCGAATTCTAGCCATCACTTCCATTTTCTCACCTGCTTTCAAAGCCAAATCTTCTCTAACCCAGTGTACTTCAGATTTTCCAACAAAAAGTGCTTTTTTAAATAATCCAGGATGTAAACTTGACAAACCTGTATAAATAGTGTTCGTTTCAACATCTGTAGCAATTACAAATAATGGATCTGTAGTTCCTCCAACATTCAACCCTTTTCTTTGCCCGACAGTAAAATAATGCGCTCCTTGATGTTTGCCCACTACTTTTCCCATTGTTGGAACGTAGTTTAACTTTTGAGATTCTAATTTTAAATTTTCTTCTAAAGAAATTCCAGCTGGTTTTTCACCAACATAAATAGCATCATTTTTATCAACTTGAACAATTTTACCTTCTTTAGGCTGTAATTTTTGCTGTAAAAATTCTGGAAGGCGAACTTTCCCTATAAAACATAATCCTTGAGAATCTTTCTTTTCTGCGGTAACCAATTCCATTTCGGCAGCGATTTCGCGCACTTCTGGTTTTGTCAAAGCACCAATTGGAAACAACGCTTTAGACAATTGCTCTTGTGACAACTGACATAAAAAATAAGATTGATCTTTATTTACATCATTCCCAGCAATTAATTGATAAACTGTTTTTCCGTCAACTTCGATTTCACTTTTTTGGCAGTAATGCCCAGTCGCAACATAATCTGCTCCAAGACTTAGAGCGATTTTCATAAACACATCAAATTTGATTTCGCGGTTACAAAGTACGTCAGGATTTGGAGTTCTTCCTTTTTCGTATTCGTTAAACATATAGTCAACGATTTTTTCTTTGTATTCTTCGCTTAAATCAACAGTTTGAAACGGTATTCCAAGTTTTTCAGCAACAAGCAACGCATCATTACTGTCTTCAAGCCAAGGACATTCGTTAGAAATAGTAACCGAATCATCATGCCAGTTTTTCATAAAAAGGCCAATAACTTCGTATCCTTGCTGCTGCAGTAAATAGGCTGCAACACTAGAATCTACTCCACCTGAAAGTCCAACAACTACTCGTTTCATTTTGAAATGTTTAATTTTTTAAGGTTGCAAAGGTACGCCAAATAATAGAAAATCGCACAAAGGTTTTCATTACTTTAAGCAATCCCGCAGTAGATAAAACTTATTACTTTTTTAAGTACATTTAATCTTCAATTTCAATAGAATGAAAAAATACATTTACAGCCTACTTTTCTTGTTCGTCTTAACAACTTTAAGTGCGCAGCGATTTGTTTCGTCTCTTCCAAACTACGAAGCTTACAAAGCATTTAGAGGAAAACCTTTGTCTGATAAATTTTCAAATATCGAATCGGTTAAAGTTATTTATGACTTGCGAAAACAGAAGATGTATTATTTCAACAGTACTCTTATTTTACTGCATTATGATTTTGTAACAGGTTATTTGGGTTATAATCAAGATCTCGATGTTTTTAACAATAGAAACTATAGCAACACAGAAAAAGACAGGGATTTTCTGCTCGGAAATTTAAATCACATTAAAGGAACTGAAAAATGGATTTTCGAACTCGCTGCTTCTGATCATATGCCAATTCCATTAATTGAACGATTTTTCAATTTAGTCAAGAACTCCACTTTTATCGGGCAGAATTTAAAATTCTATTTGAATAATCCTGAAATGATGGAATGGTCTCGGCAAGATAAATTTTCAATTCCCTGCGTGAAATCAGATTATATTTTTAATGAAATTAAATACCAAGAAGTTGTTGGTGGCAGCAACGTCGGAATTCTAAAAAAATATAAAATCAAAGAATTAGAAACATTGAAACCTAATTCAGATGAAATTATCATTGTGGATGGAACACCTGATATCCTCCCAAATGTACGAGGAATTATTGTAAATGAACTTCAAACTCCATTGAGCCATTTGGTTCTATTAGGAAAAAACAGAAAGATTCCGATAATGGCTTATACGGATATTGAAAAAGATAACAATATCAACAAACTGCTTTCTAAAAAAGTAGAATTAAAAATTGAAGTTGATACTTTTTTCATCAAAGAAACCACCAAAAAAATTCCAACAAAATCTGCTGGAAAAAAGAAAAAGCTAGTTATAGACAATAGCGTTACAGAATTGGTCAATCTATCTGAAATTCCAAAAAAGGGAATTAATTATATCGGTTCGAAGGCGCAAAACATGGCGTATTTAATTGCAATTTCTAAAGAAATTCCGTTTAAAGTTCCAGAAAATGCACATGCTATTCCGTTTTACTATTATACAAAGCATATTCAGAATCCTGCCATTTCTCCATTAATTGCAGAGCTTTTAGCTTCCTCTCAAAAAGATTCCACGGTTTGGGTTAATAAACAGCTAAAGAAAGTTAGAGACGCTATCAAAAAAGAACCTATTGATCCTGAATTAATATCAAAATTGAATATGGCTTTTAAAGACGCCAAATTTAAAAACTTCAGATTTCGATCTTCTACAAATGCAGAAGATCTGGATGATTTTAATGGCGCTGGACTGTACGATTCTAAAACAGGAATTCTTGGTGACAGCATCAAAACATTCGAAAAAGCTATAAAACAAGTTTGGGCAAGTGTTTGGAATGAAGCTTCATACAACGAAAGAGAACTTTTTGGAATCGACCAGCAAAACATTGCTATGGGAGTTTTGGTTCATCGTTCTTTTCCTGATGAATTGGCAAATGGCGTAATAATCACAAAAAATATATTCAGAGAAAACTTTCCTGGAATTACGGTTAATGTTCAAAAAGGAGAAAATTCTGTTGTGAAACCCGAAAAAGGCGAAATCTGCGAACAGTTTGTTGCTTATCATTTTAATGACGGAAAAGACGAAACAGATTTTGATATTGATTATACTTCAAACTCCAATTTGAATAATAATGAACCTTTATTGAGCAGAAAAGAAATGAGTAATTTATATACTGTCAGTAAAAAAATCGAAACCAAAATGTATCGTTATTGGCGTAAAAACCAATTTCATCCGGTAGATATTGAGTTTAAGATTGTCGGCGAAAAAAGAGATCTGTATATTAAACAGGTTCGCCCTTTTAATGATTAATAAAAAACCAATAAGTCTATTTCGTTTGCAGCGGTGTTGATTAAGACAATTCTAAAATCAAAATCCTCTATTTTAATTTTCTGCTGAATTGATTTTCTAATTACTTCTGAATTTAAAGAAAAACTTTCGTCAAGCGGAATTTTAACATCGACTGAATTTAAGTATTTGGAAGCTTTTTTATTGACAATAATTGAAGCGATAACATAAAATCCGATTATGATAATTTGAAAAAACAACAGCAGTTCAATCTTTTCAAAAGGATACATGATATCTAAAATCGATAATGTAATTGTCGCAAAAAGAAAGATTACAGCATTTACGGTAAAAGACTGCGTTCTAAATCGAAGTATCGAAAAAATCGCAAACAATCCAAACCCAATTCCAACTCCGATTTCTATTTTGGTAAAAAGATAACACAGTGAAAATGTACACAACCCAACAATTACCATTAATGGATTTATGGTTGCATTATCCTTTCTATTGGAGAAAAAATACAAAACCAAAATTGAGAAAAACAACAGCAGAAATCTTCCTAAAAGTTCGCGTAAATCCATTGGTTAGAATAAATTGGTTACCCAAATGTAAACAATTTATTCTTTTTCTTTTTTATTTTGAATGAAGTAATTACAAATGTATTAGATGACTATTTTTTGGGTGCCGGCCCTTTTTCAGAAGCTTTGTTGGTGTTTTTTGGATCACTCATATTTACTTCTTTGACCAATTTTCCTTTTTGATAAAACTGCCAAATTCCTGCTTTTTTACCATTTACGAATTTGCCTTTAGAAGCAACAGATTTATCTGAATCATAAAAAACAGCATCACCGTTGTATTCGTTATTTTTAAAATTCGACTCTTCCAAAAGTGTTCCATCCTGTCCCATCTTTTTGTAAGCTCCTTCTTTTAAACCATTTTTATACATCATCTCCTCTGCCACTTTTTCATTAGGATAATAAATGGTTCGCAAGCCTTCAAGCTTTCCGTTTTTATAATTTTCAACAGTCATCAAAACTTTAGAAGCTTTGTGGTAATATTTCCATTCGCCTTCACGAGATTTTCCAACTTCTTTACCTTCGCTTACCTTGTTTTTATTCTGATCATAAAAAATAGTATACGAACTTCCATCATTGGCACTAAAATCCCTAGTAGCGATAACATCTCCTTTTTTGGTATCATCAAAAAATTTGAAAATCCCCGTTTCTTTTCCGTGACTAAAAGTTCCTTCATAACGAGGTCGCTTAGATTCGGTGTAAATTCCTTTCCAAAGCCCATCTTTTTTACCGCTTGCATCTACCTTGTTAGATTCTTGTGAATAAGCCGCAATACTTATTAAAAACAAAAGCAAAAATTTTTTCATAATCTATTTTTTCTATATAACAACAAATATTGAGTTTTATTACAAAAATATAACCATTTTAAGGATAACAAGAGCCTTTTAAGCAAAAAATATGATTTAACATTTTTAAGGCTATTCCCACTAATTAAAAAGCACTAAACTCATAATTAACTAAAAACCAATAGAATAAACAAAAGTTAAATAATTACTAATTTTAATAAATGTTTAATTATTTTCTTTTTTCGTTAAACAAAAATAGATAACTTAGTAGTAACAAACACAAAAAACTATATTATGAAAACAATCAAAATTAAATTAATTGCTTTATTAGCATTAATCGCTTTCGTCAGTATTTCATGTAACAACGATGATGATGATAATGATTCACAACAACCGCAAACAATTGTGGCGATCGCGAAAACAAATCCTAATCTTAGCTCACTAGTTGCAGCTTTGGAAAAAGCAGATTTGGCTGCCACGTTGAACTCTTCTGGTACCTACACCGTTTTTGCACCAACGAATACTGCTTTTACCGCTTTTTTACAAGCAAATGGATATGCTAATCTTAACGCAGTTCCTGTTCCTGCTTTAAAAGAAATTCTATTGAACCACGTTTTAAGCACAAAGGTAAAATCCTCTGAAATAGCTACTGGATATGTAAAAACTTTAGCTAAAGGAAGTGCTTCAACTTCGAACACTATCAGTATGTATCTGGAAAAAGGCACAGGAGTCGACATTAACGGCGGGAAAACAAATGGAGGTGCGATGGTAACTACTGCAGATATTGAAGCTTCTAATGGTGTTATTCACATAGTAGATGGCGTTATCGGATTACCAACAATTGTAAACCATGCAGTGGCCAATAAAAACTTTACCACACTGGTTGCTGCTTTGACATACAATGCCTCATCTGGTTTTGCTGCAACTTTATCAGGAACTGCAAATTCTCCATTTACTGTTTTTGCTCCTACAAATGCTGCTTTTACAAGTTTCCTAACCGAAACTGGTTTTTCGGGTCTTCCTGCTATTCCTGCTAATGTTTTAGAAACTACTTTAAAATATCATGTAGTTACTGGTGCAAATGTTCAATCATCTGCTTTAACAAACGGACAAGTGGTAAGTACTTTTGCCGGTCAAAATTTTACAGTTAACTTAACTGGCGGTCCAAAAATTACTGACGCTAGTAATAGAGTCAGTAATATTATAGCAACAGATGTGCAATGCTCAAATGGAATAATTCATGTCATTGACAAGGTTTTATTACCGAAATTTTAGATAAAACTAATTGTAAAAAAACCGTCTCGTTAAAAAACGAGACGGTTTCTTTTTATATACTAAAAAAGTATTATTTCTTTTTATTCTGAGCTTTTGCAGCTTCTTGCTGTTCCATTACATCTTGAAGACGCTGTTGAAACTTACTTGGTTTCTTAGGCTCTCTTAATTTATTTTCTTGAATCTGAGCGTGAATTTTTTCGCTGTCTACGATGTAGTTTTTAATCACGAACATAATACCGATTGTAATTAAGTTTGAGATAAAGTTATACAAACTTAAACCTGCACCATAACTATTAAAGAAAATTAACATCATTAATGGCGAAACATAAATCATGATTTTCATCATTTTTGCCATATCCGGCATACCTTCTTGTTGAGGCGCTGCCATTTGCTGATCTCCAGATGTCATTTTCATGTAGAAGAAAATCGCAATTGCCGCCAAAATTGGAAACAAACTGATATGATCTCCATACAACGGAATAGTAAATGGTAATTTTACAACTGAGTCAAAAGATGATAAATCGTCTGCCCAAAGGAAACTTTTTTGTCTTAATTCAAAAGCCGCTGGGAAAAACTGGAACGATGCATACATAAAAGGAAGCTGAATCAATGCTGGGATACATCCTGCCATTGGGTTTACTCCTGCTTTGTTGTACAGTTTCATTGTTTCTTGCTGTTTCTTCATTGGGTCTTTTTTGAATTTTTCTCCCAACTCTGCAATATCAGGTCTTAAAACTTTCATTTTAGCCTGAGACAAGAATGACTTATACGTAATTGGCGACATGGCCAATTTGATAATAATTGTAAAAATAATGATTGCGATTCCTAATGACAATCCAATTGTTGAGCTTAAAAACCCAAATAACGGAATAAAGATAAATTTGTTAATCCATCCAAAAATTCCCCATCCTAAAGGAATGATTTTTTCGAAATTCTTATCGTAAGATTTTAATGTTTTGTAATCAGCAGGACCAAAATACAAACTCATTTTGTAATCAATCTCACCATTTGAGAATGCTAAAGGTAAATTTGCTCTAAACTGTTTTGTAAAAACAGTGTCGATTTTTTCATCTTTAACTAAATCATCAGATTGTAATTTTGAAGTTTCAAATGGTTTCTCCGTAGCTAAAATAGTCGTAAAGAAGTGCTGCTTGAAAGCTACAAAACTTACTTTTTCTGGAGTTTCTTCTTTTCCTTGTCCGTGAGAACTTACGTTACTGTATTTTGATTCGTTGTATTTGTAATCAATTTGAGCATAACGATTTTCGTAAGAAATACTTTTTTCATTTCTATACGTTTTTAAATCCCATTGTAAATCAACTGGTTTAGCAGAATTTAAAACTCTGTTTAAACCTTGAGAACGAATATCAAAACCAACTAAATAAGTCGTTTGGTTTCAGAATGTATTTGTACTCTAAAAATTCATTTGCACCTGCTTTTAAACGCATAGATAAAACTTGATCTGCACCAATTTTTTCTAATGTTGGTTCAAAATACAAATCTTTAGAATTTAACGTTCTATTGTCTGTAGTAAGAAGCTGTAAATTTAAGTTTGAATTATTGTTTTTGATTAATTCAACTAATTGACCTGAACCTTTTTTAATTTTTTCGAATTCTTTTAAAGTAGCCTCAACAATATAACCACCTTTATTAGCGATTTTAAGTTTAATCTTTTCGTTTTCGATTGTAGTAAAAGCTTCTTTCGCAGAAGGAAGTGTTGCAGAATAAGCAAATCCGCCTAAAGTTTTTTGCAATTGAGCTAATTGTACTGTGTCGCCAGGAGTTACCGCTGCAGCTGGTAATGATGCTGTTTTAGCTTTATCCGCTTTTGCTTGTGCCTCTTGTTTAGCAACTAATTCTTTCTTGGCTTTTTCAGCAGCAATTTCTTTATCAGAAGGCTGATTTTGGTACATTATCCAAATCAAAATTCCAAATATCAATACAAAACCAATGATTGAATTAAGGTCAAATTTTTTTTCTTCCATTATTTTTAAAAAAAGTTATTCGTTTGAGGTTATTAGTTATTCGTTTGATTAAAAAGTTACACCTCTTAGAATGAATTATTATTTTTTATGCGCATTTACCGCAGCTGCCACAAAGTTTACAAATATAGGATGCGGATTTGCAACTGTACTTTTGTATTCTGGGTGATATTGTACACCAATAAAGAATGGATGGTTTTCAAGCTCAACGATCTCGACTAAACCTGTATCCGGATTTACTCCAGAAGCTTTTAAACCAGCTTTTTGCAATTCATCAGCATATTTATTATTGTACTCATAACGGTGACGGTGACGCTCCGAAATAGTTTTTTCTCCGTAAATTTTGTGTGCTAAAGTGTTTGGTTTAATATCACATTTCCAAGCACCTAAACGCATTGTTCCACCTTTATCGGTAATTGTTTTTTGCTCTTCCATTAAATTCACAACAGGATGAGGCGTTTTATCGTTCATCTCTGTAGAGTTCGCATCAGCATAACCTAAAATATTTCTAGAATATTCGATAACAGACATCTGCATTCCTAAACAAATTCCGAAGAAAGGAATATTGTTTTCACGTACATAACGAACTGCTTCAATTTTTCCTTCAATACCTCTTTCACCAAAACCTGGAGCAACTAAAACTCCGTCAAGACTTCCTAATTTTTCTTCAACATTATCTGCATTGATATGCTCTGAGTGAATAGAAATTACGTTTACTTTTGTTTCGTTTGCAGCTCCTGCATGAATAAACGCCTCTAAAATAGATTTGTAACAATCCTGCATTTCTACATATTTTCCAACCAAACCAATATTTACAGTTTGTTTTGGATTTTTTAATCTTTTTAAGAAAGTATTCCAGTTTTTAAGGTCTGGAGATGCTTTTTTAGGTAAATCTAATTTCTTTAAAGCCACAACATCTAATCCTTCTTCAAGCATTAAATTTGGAACTTCATATATAGTAGAAGCATCAATTGACTGAATAACTGCTTCTTTTTTCACATTACAGAACAAAGCTAATTTCTGGCGTAATTCCTGAGATAATTCATGCTCCGTTCTACAAACCAAGATATCTGCTTTTATACCGCTTTCCATTAAAGTTTTAACAGAGTGCTGTGTTGGTTTTGTTTTTAATTCGCCTGCTGCAGCCAAATAAGGAACTAATGTCAAGTGAATAACAATTCCGTTATTTTCACCTAATTCCCATACTAACTGACGAACAGATTCTATATAAGGTAAAGATTCGATATCACCAACAGTTCCACCAATTTCAGTAATTACAATATCATAATCGCCAGATTTCCCTAGCAATTGCATTCTGTCTTTGATTTCGTTTGTGATATGAGGAACAACCTGAACTGTTTTTCCTAAAAACTCTCCTCTTCTTTCTTTTTCAATAACCGAAAGATAAACTCTTCCTGTAGTAACGTTATTAGCCTGAGAAGTAGGAACGTTTAAGAAACGCTCGTAATGTCCTAAATCTAAGTCTGTTTCGGCTCCATCATCTGTCACATAACATTCTCCGTGCTCATAAGGATTTAGTGTTCCTGGATCAACATTAATGTATGGATCAAATTTTTGAATAGTTGTACGGTATCCTCTTCCTTGTAACAATTTTGCCAAAGATGCCGCGATAATTCCTTTTCCTAATGAAGAGGTCACACCTCCTGTAACAAAAATATATTTTGTTTGATTCATTCTGTTGTTGTTTGTAAGTAGTTGTGTAAAAAACTTGGCAAAAGTACAAATTTAATTAGACAATTTGAACATTAGACTTCTTAGATTTTTAGAATTTTAGATTGCAAGATTTTTGGCTTTTTCAAATCAAAAGAAAACTATTCAATATATTAACCTTTATCTATCTTTTATCATTTTTTCAAAGAATAAAACCAAAATTTTATCCAATTATATAAAAATCCAACAATCTAAATAATATCTATTATGGCTTTGGATATTGCTTCTTTATATTGCGAATTAATTCTTCTAACCCATTCAATTTCAATTCGTAAATCAATTGCAGCTGCTGTCCAAGCTCTCCTTTTGGAAAACCTTTATTATGATACCAAACGACGTAATATTCTGGAAGATCAATTAAAAATCTGCCTTCGTATTTCCCGAAAGGCATTTTGGTGTGTGCTAATTTGATGAGAAGTTTTTTGTCTTGTTCCATTTTTTTTAAAGAAAAAAGAAGCAAGAAGAAAGAATATAGATTTTCTCTCTTCTTGCTTCATAGGTACAAAGCTATTATTATTTTTCTCTTTTGCCACAGATTAAGAAATAGTTTTCAGTCTCGGTCTCTGTTTACAGTTAAAAAAAGAAGCAAGAAAAAAGAATATAGACTCATTCTTTCTTCCTGCTTCTTATCGCGTACAAAGCTATTTATTTTTTACCACAGATTAAAATAATTTTCTAATCTGTATATTTTTTTGCCACGAATTTCAAGAATTCACACAAATTTTTTTATTAGTGTAATTCGTAGCGAAAAAAAACTTAGAATCTTAGTATCTCAGAACCTCAGCCTCTTAGTAATGCCATCTCACAAAAGCTTCCATCGCTGCATAAGTTGCTAAACCTAATTGGTGATACAAAGCTGCTGTTTCGCGGTTTCTGTCTTCTGCTCTTTGCCAGAACTCCCTTGCATCTGTCCCTTGGAAAACAACTCCGTCTTTTTGAGATTGGTGTTTGAAGATTCCATGACGTTTTTCTAAAACCTGATCTGGACTCATTGGAACAGCCATTTCAACTTCGTCAATCCCCCATTCCTGCCAAGCTCCACGGTATAACCATAACCAGCAGTCGTTCATAAATTCTTTTGGTTTTAAAACTTTTACAGCTTCAAAAATGGCATCTAAACAAACTTTATGTGTTCCGTGCGGATCTGCTAAATCTCCAGCAGCATAAATTTGGTGCGGTTTAATTTTTTCGATTAAATCTACAGTCAATTGAATATCTTCTGGTCCAATTGGTTTTTTCTCAATTGTTCCTGTTTCATAGAAAGGTAATTCCATAAAATGAATCTGGCTATCTGGCAGACCAACAAAATGGCTCGTTGCTCTCGCCTCTCCTTTTCTGATCAAACCTTTGATGTAACGAACTTCAGGAATATCAATTTCACTGTTCTTTTTATTCTCTAAGAATGTTTCTGCTTTTTTATAGATATTATCTGCCTCTTCACTTTTGATCCCGAATTTTTCATTGTAATCAATTACGAATCTTGCAAAACGAAGTGCTTCATCATCTGCAACTGCAATATTTCCAGATGTTTGGTACGCTACGTGTACTTCGTGCCCCTGCTCTTGCAGACGCATGAAAGTTCCTCCCATACTGATAATATCGTCATCTGGATGCGGACTGAAAATCAATACACGTTTTTTAGCCGGCTCTGCTCTTTCTGGACGATTTGTGTCGTCAGCATTTGGTTTTCCACCAGGCCAACCTGTAATTGTGTTTTGTAATTTATTGAAAATCTTAATATTGATGTCATAAGCCGGACCAGAATCTGCTAATAAATCGCTCATACCATTTTCGATGTAATCTGCATCTGTAAGCATCAAAATTGGTTTTTTAAGATCTAATGCCAATCCTAAAACCGCTTTACGAGTTAATTTATCTGTCCAAACAATTTTTTCAACCAGCCAAGGTTTATTAATTCTTGTTAGTTTAGAAGAAGCTTCTTTATCTAAAACAAATACTGCGTTGTTATGTTCTTGCAAAAATGACGCTGGTACTCGGTTTGTAACTTCGTCTTCAACAGATTTTTTTACAATGTTTGCTTTTCCTTCTCCCCAAGCCAATAAGATTACTCTTTTAGCTTCCATGATTTTTTTCACTCCAAGTGTAATGGCAGTTCTTGGTGTATTATTTAAACCAAAGAAGTCTTTACTTGCCGCAACTCTTGTAATATGGTCTAATGCAACCAAACGAGTTTTAGAGTTTTGAAGCGAGCCAGACTCGTTAAATCCGATGTGTCCGTTACCTCCAATTCCAAGAATCTGTAAATCGATTCCGCCTAGAGCTTCGATTTTTGCTTCATATTCATGGCAATAATCTGCGATTTGTTCTTTTGTTAAAAGTCCGTCTGGAACGTGTGCGTTTTCTGGTAAAATATCAACATGATCAAACAAAAGTTCTTTCATAAAACGAACATAACTATTGATTGAATTTGGCTCCATTGGATAATATTCATCCAAATTAAAACTAATTACGTTTTTGAAACTCAAACCTTCTTCTTTATGCAGACGAACCAATTCTGCATACAATCCTTTTGGAGAAGAACCAGTTGCTAATCCTAAAATACAAGGTTTGCCTTCTTTTTGTTTTGACTGAATTAAAGCTGCAATTTCTTGCGCTACTTCTTTTGAAGCATCTGTTGAGTTTTCAAAAACAACTGTATTAATGTTTTCGAATCTTTTCTCGAAACCTGTTGCTTTGTCGATTTTACTTTTTAACATGATATATTAATTTTTATTTTTGTTCAACTATTCCATTTCCTGTATTTATGTCCTTTTACAGCATAAAACAAAATCATTATATAAGAAGGTAATAATATTAAATAAGCTACCTGATTGCCGCTTCTAGATACGTTTTGCATATTTTTTGCAAGATTTACAGCATTCACACTTTCAGTAATCATTCCATAAAATAATGGAAAAACTGCTCCACCGATAATTCCCATAATCAAAATTGCGCTTCCAATCTTTGTGTAACCGCCCAAATCCTGCAAAGCCATTGGCCAGATTGCCGGCCAGCACAAAGCATTTGCTAATCCTAAAAGTGCTACTAAAAGAATTACCAATGGTATTTGTGGAATTCTAGGAAGAGTAACCAATATTTTTGGCGAAATCAAAACAATTGTCAAAACCAGTATAATTCCTAAAATTCCTGAGACTTTTAAAGCTGTAACCTGCGAAACATATTTAGGAATTAAAACGATCCCAAGTACATATCCAATAACCATTGCCGACATGGTAAAAGAAGTTAATTTTAGATAAAAATCTCCATTATTACCATAGACTCCAAGCTGTTTTCCAAAACCTCCAATGGAGTCTCCTGCTAAAACTTCTGCTGATAAATAAAGCATTAAAGTAATTACTCCTAAAACTAGCTGAGGATGTTTAAATGCGTTTTTGATTTGTTTGAAAATGTTTAAATGAGATACATTTCCTTCTTCATCAAGATCAATTTCTGGCAAAGGAGAAAATTTTACCAAAAAAGCTAAAACTGTTATAATCAACCCCATATAAAGATACGGTCTTTGCAGTTGCAATGCAAGTGAATTTAAAGCATTTGTCTTGGACACCTCATCCATTAAAGCAATTTTGTCTGCCGTAAAGTCCTTCATATTAGACAAAACCAGAACTGTAAGTACAAGTGGCGCTACAAATCCTGCTACTTTATTGGCAATACCCAAAACGCTGATTCTGGCCGCAGCACTTTCTCTTGGTCCAATTACCACAACATATGGATTTGAAGCTGTCTGCAAAACCGCTAAACCAGTTCCCATTACAAACAGCGCTAATAAAAAGAAGAGAAATGTTCGACTTGCAGCAGCAGGATAAAACATAAATGCTCCAGCAGCGATGATTAATAATCCTAAAGAAATTCCATTCTTATACCCCACTTTTTCAATAATATAAGAAGAAGGAACTGCCATTACAAAATAAGCAATATAAAATGCAAAAGTCACAAAGTAGGCTTGAGAAGAAGTTAGTTCGCAAGCCAATTCAAAAAACGGAATTAATGGTCCGTTCAGCCAGGTTACAAATCCTAGAATAAAGAATAGCAAGGTTAAAATTACCATTGGAACAACGGTATTCTTTTTTTCTAACTGTAATGTACTTTGAATGTTTGTCATAATTTTTGGGTTGATTGGTTATAGATTTAGTTATTTCAAAATCTAAATTAGAATCAACGCTTTAATTACATTATGCGTAATTTATGCAAATATCTGCATTTTTTTTGCAAAACAAAAGTAGTACATTAATTTTCCTTAATCTCTAATTTAGATATGAATATTTTGTTAATTTTTGGTATTCCAATTTAAATCAGGGTAATATTTTGCCAAATACGCTTTTACATCGGCAATATCTTCTTTGGCAGTTAGGTCTGGAACATGCTCAGAAAACGGAATTCCGACCGTTGTATTCGGATTTTCTTTAACTGAGTTTAAAAGTACTGTTGGTAATTCCTTCTCGTCACGCTCTGGATGAACAGGGCAATTTTTAAGATGTATATATAAGGTCTTGCCGTTAAACTTAAAAGCATTCATGCTTACTCGTATTTTTCCTTCGCTGTCTTTGTATTGTTCCAAAAGATCTTCAGAAGGTTTTTCCAAAATATCCAAAAGCTGATTATTCTTATCTAATTTTGCAATTGCAAAACGCGAAATACGTTCCTGCGGAAATTCCATTGCATCTCGGTCATAACTAATAAAGGCATTCGGACTTTCGGTTTCTCTTAAAGCACGAAGAGCTGCTGCCGAATACAAGTTATCACTATTACAAACTGAATAAAATTGAGAATTGAGCTCTGGATATTGTTCTACTGCCTGAAACAGTGCATCTGCAGTTCCAAAAGGTTTTACTCTTCCCTGTGGAATATATTGTACAGCAAACGAAATATTAAGGCCGTGGAAATCATTATTTTTAATTTGACTTCCGTAAAACTCCTTAAATAATTCGCCTTGTTCACCTATTATAATATATATGTTTTTGTAACCAGCTTTTTTTGCATTCCATAAAAGATAATCTAATAGAGGCCTTCCGCTTGCTCCTACTCCAATTAAACCTTTGCTTCTTTCATTTGCCTGCGCTACTTCTTCAGCAGATAAATTATTTAATACGGCTTCTTTTTTCATGCGTGAAGAAGCTCCACCTGCTAAAATCACTAAATTGTCGTGCATCTTATTTAAATTTCAATATTATCAATAATTCGTACTCCAGGATCAACATGTACTGCGTAAGCTTCTTCTGCCCCAGCGTTTAATATTGCTTCTATTACTACGTCTTCTTTTTTAGGATCTGCAATCACTACAATACTGCCGCCGCCGCCAGAACCTACAATTTTTGCACCGTATGCTCCTGCTTTCAAGGCTGCATTAATCATAGCATCAATTCTTGGAACTGTAATTTTTAGCAGATCCCGCAAGATTTCATGATGTCCATTCATTAAAGCACCAATTTTCTGAAGATCTAAAACTGGTTTTTCGAATTCCTTTAATGCTTCTTTAGTATAATGGTAATTTTTGATGGCCGCTTCAAAATAGGGAATCAAACGATCTGGCAGACAATTTCGATACTTATCCAAATCTTCTATTTCTGATGTATTGAGATCAAAATCAGGATAGTTTTGTTTTACGATATCAATTGCCATTAAAGCATTTCCTTTCAACTCGCCAATTAAGCCAATTGTTTCTTTGGGAACTCCAGAAACTCCTGTTATTAAACCTTTTAATCCAGTTCCGATCACATCGAAGGAAAAAGGCTTTTTGGTATTAATATAAACGATATTTCCAACTCCAATACTAAAATGATCCATCATTCCGCCAGGTTCTCCATGTTCTAAAACTTCAGATTCGTATCCTAATTTAGAAAGGAATTCGGGCGTAACTTCGTGATCGATTCCAAAAGCTTCAATCAAAAATCGAATCCAAGCCATTAATAAAGCAGAAGAACTGGAAGTTCCTGAATTAATTGGAATATCTCCAGTAATTGTTATAGTATAGCCCGTTGTAGGTATACAGCCGTATCTGCGCAAAACACGCAGCGAGGATGCAAAATAATCTCTAGGTTCTAATTTTTCGAAAGATGCATGAATATCTATTACTCGAATTTCGTTTATATCGATCATATTTAGAACAAACGATTCTGTCTGATTTTCTTTGGCAATTAATTTAATATTTCGATCTATGGCGCAGGCTATAACTGGCAGTCCTAAATAATCTTGATGATCTCCAAAAAGACAGGTTCGGCCGGGAGCTAATGAAGTAATTTTTCTCACTTAAGAACTTTGTATTAAAACATTGTAATCCAATAAATTACAACATTATTAGGTTATGGTTTTATTTTAAATTTTCGGTTTTGATTCTACGAAACTATATATTATATTTTTATAAAACAAGAAAAAACAAAAAAATGTGCTCGAACACACTAAAATAATGTTCTCGAGCACACAACATGAATTCTTCTAAAATTTTTACGTTTATTAAATCAAAGTTTTTATATTTGCTTATATGGATAAAAAGTACACAATTAAGGATATTGCGCAAATGGCTGGAGTTTCTAAAGGAACTGTAGATCGCGTGCTGCATAATAGAGGAAAAGTTTCTCCTACGGCGCTAGAAAAAATTAATGAAGTGCTGAATGTCATTGATTATGAGCCCAACTTAATTGCTCGAAATTTAAAAAACACAAAGGTTTACCGCATTTGCGTTTTACTTCCAGATCCTGAAATTGATCCGTATTGGCTTCCTTGCGTTAACGGAATTCAAGATGCTGCAGCAGAATTTAAAGCGTACAGTGTCGTAATTCAAACTCATTACTTTAATCCAGAAAGCACCAAATCTTTTTTAAAAACCCACGAGGCAATTATTGCTCAATCACCAGATGCTGTTTTGCTGGCTCCGCTGTTTCATAAAGAAACTATAGAAATCATCAAACAATATGATGAGTTGGGAATTATGGTAAATACTTTTAATAACCAGGTAGAATCTTCTTCTATTAAAAGTTTCGTCGGACAGGATTTATACAAAAGCGGCCGTGTTGCTGCGAGTTTAATGAATTTGATTTTGCCTAAAGGCCAGATTGCGATTATTCATATTGATGAAAGTCTTAAGAATGCTGTTCACATGCAGGAAAAAGAAAAAGGTTTCAGAAGTTATTTTGATGAAAAAAAACTTTCTGATTTCTCTTTGCTTACACTGAAACTCAAATATTCTAATATCGAAACTAAATTTGCTGCTTTTATAGAAGAGCATCCAGATTTAAGCGGTATTTTTATTACTACTTCTAAGGCTTATCAAATTGCCTCTATTCTATCTACTTTAGAAAATAAAAAAATAGCCTTAATTGGTTACGATCTAATTGAGAAGAATGTCAATTTTTTAAATCAAGGTCTTGTTCACTTTTTAATTCACCAAAATCAAAAAAGACAGGCTTATTTAGGAATCAGTACTTTGGCAGAACATTTTATATTTAGAAAAGATATCCCAGAAACAATTTTGCTTCCTATCGATATTATAAATGTCGAAAATGCTTCTTTTTATGTGTCTTGATTTTTTTTCTAGGGGCAAAGATAAGGCTCAAAGGTGCAAAGTTTGAAGGTTTTAATCTCGCAAAGGCGCAGAGTCGCAAAGGTTTAATTTGAAAAGGCTTTATCTAAAATATTTATTGTTTTTGGCTAAAGCCTTTTCGAAATTGCAATAAATTAATTAAAAAATCTACTAATATCTGCTTACATCTTTTAAAATCTGCGTGAATAAAACTTTACAATTCCGCGAGATTAAAACCATATTTATTCTGAAGTCAAAACAAACTTCCCAAAAGATGAAGCAACATGAAAATTGGGTTCTGGAGTGTTTGGATTTACCCAAGTAATCCAAGTTGGTTCATAATTTTGATTTTCGTCTTTAGAGAATTTCGCTCTATATACTCCTGTTTCAATACTATTATTATGAATTAAATCTAGTTCTTTTAAAGATGCTATGCTGATTTTCCCGGCAACGGTAAATGATGTTTCATCTTTTGAAGAATATAATTTAATATGTTCTTCAGGCCATTTCCATTCGTAATCAAATTTTTTATTGGGGCGTGCTTCAAAATCTAACAATCTTGTTGAAGGATCAATTTCTAAACAGTAATACGGATCTATAGCATCGTTTTGACGAAAAAACAGCTCAACGCGATCAGAATTGCAGATACTGTCCACACTATTGTCTTTTGTATCGATATAAACACCTGTATCAAAAACTCTGAAATGAAAATAGAAATTTTGCTGATCCCAAAGAGCTCGAAATTCAATTTTTGAAAATGTTTCCGTTTTCCAAGGAGACGAAAAATCGGTAAGACAATTTGCCTTTTTCCAGAAAAGTGGATCTAAAATTTCGACTTCATTTATTTGATTTTTATCTATTAAAATTACTTGATATTCTTTCACAATTTTGACTCTAAAATTTTGTTAATTCTTAATTCTTAAAAAGTCAAAATGACCATAAATTCAGTTTACGATTTTGGCTTTTTTCGAGATGACCAAGATAGTTTAAAATTGAAGACAAAAACACTCCTCTTTTTACAAATAAAAATCAGATTTTCAGTCTGTAAAACTCATCAGAAAAGACTGCTTAATTTTTATGTTTTTTGAATCATGATTGCGAAATTCATAAGTTTTTAAAAAATCGTCATTTATAATTCAAAAAAGCCTCAATTTACTATGTATGCTTATTCTTTAAATATTTTAAAAAAATCACATCATTTTAAGTCAAAAAAAACGTTTCGCACAATTTTATGTGCTCGAGAACATAAATTTTGTGTGTTCGAGCACATTTTTTGTGTTTTTTCTTGTTTTATAAAAATATAATCTATAGTTTCGTCAGAGATTAATCTTAAAACTAAGTTAATTATGTAAAAATTTAGGTGATTTTAAGGCTTCAAAATCGAAGAAAAACAAACTAAATAAGCAGTATTTAGAGCCGAAAATAAGACACTGTTTTTATGTAAAAATCAATTCAAATGAAAACTCAATTAAACACCAAAATGACTCTCCTGATCAAAAAAGAAATCTAAAACCTACAAACAAGAAAAAAAACAATTAAACATTAACCAAAACCAATTTTAAGTATGAAATTATTAACCCAAAAAAAACCAAGAGATTTTCGGATTAACAATTTATCCCGCAAAGAAATTAAACTGACAGTTCTATCGTTACTCGTTTTTACATTTCAAGCTTCGGCAGCTTCTTCAATAAATACTTCAGATAAAAACTTTACCACATTATTTTTCGAAAAAACAGTAAAAGGTACTGTTACAGATAAAGATGGTTTGCCTCTTCCTGGTGCTAATGTTGTAGTTAAAGGAAGCAACAAAGGTGTTCAAACAGATGTTGATGGAAGCTTTTCGATTACTGTAGCTGATAATGTTACTAAACTTGTGGTGACTTACATTGGTATGGAAGATCAAGAAGTAACTATTGGAAATGCACCGCTAAAAATTGTCATGAAAGAAGCTGGACAAAAATTAGAGGAAGTAGTTATTGGATACGGAAAGGCAAAAAAGAAAGATATTACAGGCGCTGTAACTTCTGTTGGTAAAGACAACTTAAACTTAGGCGGTACGGTTTCCAACGTTGGTCAGGCACTACAAGGTCGTGCTTCTGGAGTTCAGGTACAGCAAAATAGTTATGCTCCTGGAACAACTCCTACTATTGTTGTAAGGGGAGGAAACTCTATTACAACCTCAAATGCACCTTTATATGTAGTTGACGGATTTATTACAGGTACTGGTGCGTCTATCAGCCCGAATGATATAGAAAGTATTCAGATTCTTAAAGATGCGGCTTCTACAGCAATTTACGGTTCACGAGGTGGAAATGGGGTTATTTTAATTACTACCAAAAAAGGAAAATCAGGAAAAATGCAGATTGAAGGTGAAATTTCAGATGGTTTTCAAAATATAATTCAGGAGCCTTCATTGTTAAATGGACAGCAATATGCCAGCATTCAAAATGCGATTGCTGCTGAAAACGGCAGACCTGCAGTTTTCCCTTCAAGTTTTCCGATTGCAAACACCAATTGGTTTGAAGCAGCAACTCGTCCAGGTGAAGTTCTAAACAGAACATTAACTTTTAGCGGAAGCGACAAAACATCCAAATTTTTCTTATCTGGAAATTACCTGAAACAAACAGGGGCTATAGAAAACACAGATTATACAAGATATAGTGTTCGTATCGGAAGTGAGAAAAAATTCACTGAAAAAGTAACAGTAGGAGCCAATGTGTATGGTGCTGCAAGCGAAGGACATAATAGTGATTTTGGTGACAATATTTTATCTCCAATGTTTTCTATCCAGACTGCACCGCCGGCAATTCCTATTTATAATCCTGACGGTTCGTACTATAAATATCAAGGAAAGGATAATGCCTTAGCTCTTTTACTTGAGCCTACAGATCACACTATCAACAGATTGGTAAACGGAAACATGTTTATGGATTATGAAGTTATCAAAGGACTTACTTATCATTTTGGTGCTGGTGCAGAATGGCAGGAAAACATTCAAGGTAAATATACTCCACGAACTCTGGTTGCAGGAGCAGCTTTAAACGGTACAGGATCTGAGGAGAACAAAACATATTTCAGATGGAGTACAGAACAATATTTAACTTATAAATTTAATATAAAAGAACAGCATTCTTTTACAGCAATGATTGGAACATCAAATCAAAAAGATACTTACGAAAGAATGAAAGCATCTGGTTCTGGTTTTGCTAATGATATACTTACCTATTACAACCTTGAAAGTGCTGCTGTTTATCTAAAACCAGAAACTCAAAAACAAGAAACAAAACTTACTTCCTATTTTGGAAGGTTAAGTTATTCTTTAGATGACAAATATTTAGCTTCATTTACAATTAGACGTGATGGTTCTTCTCGTTTTGGTCCAAATAATAAATACGGAACTTTCCCATCTGGAGCTGTAGCTTGGAGAATCTCAAAAGAGGCATTTATGCAAAATGTAGAAACACTTTCAGAGCTAAAATTAAGAGTTAGCTATGGTATTACAGGAAATGACGGAATTCCAGATTATTTATATCTGGCTAATCTTGCTCCTTGGAATGTTACTATTTCTGATGGTTCTTTTGTAGGAGGTACTGAACCCAAAAATTTATCAAATCCTGATTTAAAGTGGGAACAACAAGCCCAAGCTAATATTGGTTTAGATATGGGATTCTTTAACGACAGACTAACCGCTACAATTGATGTTTACAAAAAGAGAACTACAGATGCCCTTTTGAATGTTCCTGTTGGAGGATGGTGGGGATTTAATACCCAAACACTTAACTCGGGTACAGTTGATAATAAAGGGATTGAACTTGGTATAAGCAGTGAAAACTTTAAAAATGATAAATTCTACTGGAGAACATCTTTAAATCTTGCCTACAACAAACAAGAAGTAGTGACACTAGCAGATAATGTTAAAATAATTAGTTACAATACTTCTAATCCAAGTGGTACTGTTTCTGGTCGTGAATTTACAAGATTGGAACCTGGAAAAGAAATGAGTGTTCTATACGGATTTAAATATGCTGGAGTAATCAAAACGGGAGAAGTTTATGATCCACAACCTTTATCTAAGCCTGGAGATCCAAAATATGAGGATATAAACGGAGATGGAAAAATTACCGCTGATGACAGAACTTATTTAGGAAATTCTACACCGCATTACATTGTTGGTTTCAATAATGATTTCAGATTCGGAAATTTTGATGTGAATGTATTTTTCCAAGGAGCTCTTGACTATTCTGTTTACAATATGACCAGAATGGTTGGAGAATCAACTACCAGTACAGATGCTTTGAATCGTTGGGTTGCGGGAACAAATGAAAACACAGATATTCCTAGAGACGGTTATTACAAAAGTACATACGGAAGTTATGTGAATTCAAGATTTGTTGAAGATGCTTCTTATTTACGTCTTAAAAATTTATCTATTGGATATTCTATTCCAGAAAGTCTACTAAAACCTACCAAATTTATTGACAACATAAGACTGTATGCTATAGGTCAAAATTTATTGACAATTACAAAGTATTCTGGAAACGATCCTGAAATAAATGGACATACTAGTAGTGCCACAGCACAAAATCTAGGTGGAGGAATCGATTTCAACTCTTTCCCAGCTTCGAGAACGTTTATTTTAGGAATCAAAATAGCAATTCATTAATAGCTTTTTCACTAACATTAAATTCATCAAAATGAAAAAATATACAATATTATTGCTTTTACTTGGTGCAGGTCTACAATATTCGTGCAATGAGGACTTAGATCCTACAGTATACAGCAGTTTGACTACTACGAATGGATATCAAACTAAATCAGATGCTATTGCTGCAGTTAATTCTATTTACGGCAGATTAAAAGGACCTTCTGTAGGAGACAACTTTTCGTATTGGGCAACCCGACATTTTGCACTAACAGACATTGCAACAGATTTAGGTCATTGCCAATTTGGCGGTGATCCAGGACAATTATCATTAGGAACATGGAATTCAGCGAATGGCTTACTTTTGGAAGACTGGAATGCTATGTACAAATTAATTTCTAATGCTAATACTGCTATTTATTATATACAAAAAATGACTTCAATTTCAGAAGTTGAAAAAGCTCAATTTATTTCTGAAGCTAAATTTTTAAGAGCATCAGCTTATATGGATTTAACAGATGCTTGGGGACCAGTTATTTTAATGACCGAAGATAATCTGGCAAATCCAAAATATTTGGAACAAACACCACCAACATCTGTTGAAAAAATTGATGAATTTATCATCAAAGACCTTACAGAAATTGCTCTTGTTTTACCTGTTAACTATAAGGAAAACGTAATCTATGGATCTAATGATGTTGGTCGTGCTACAAAAGGTGCAGCACTTACTTTATTAGCAAAATTATACCTACGCAGCCACGATTGGCAAAAGGTAGCAACGCTGACACAACAAGTTATGGATCTTGGCGAATACAGCCTGTATCCATC
The DNA here is from genome assembly GCF_030818825.1 of Flavobacterium sp. SORGH_AS_0622. Classification (NCBI taxonomy): domain Bacteria; kingdom Pseudomonadati; phylum Bacteroidota; class Flavobacteriia; order Flavobacteriales; family Flavobacteriaceae; genus Flavobacterium; species Flavobacterium sp. SORGH_AS_0622. Next base: position 1,461,072 of record NZ_JAUTAX010000001.1, on the reverse strand, counting down.
GTACTTAGGTTTGTTTAAAGAAAGTAACAAATGGTGTAGCGAAAATATTTTCTCTTCATTAAGTGATGCTAATACCAACGGAACTGAACTATTGAACCACTTTGGGCCTACTGATCATCCTGTTGTGGCAAACAGATGGCAATATTACACTGTAAACTGGGATTTTTACAACACTTTTGGTGATGAAGATGATCGTAAACAATGTTTCTTTCCAGAATTTATGGGTTCAGATGGTTTACTACACAAACAAGCTCCAACATTAGGCGCAGAGCCGCCAGAAGGAGAATTGTATATGCCGGATGTATCTACTAGAAAATATGCAGATGACGAAACAACGACTTATTATGATGGTCATAGCGTAAACATTCTTCGTTACGCAGATGTATTATTGAGCAGAGCTGAAGCATTAAATGAACTCAACGGACCAACAAGTGAGGCAATTGATCTTATCAATAAAGTAAAAGCGAGATCGCATGCCAAACAATTGGTTTTAGCCGATTACAATCAAAATTCACTAAGAGATGCTATTTTGCAAGAAAGAGGATGGGAACTTTTCTATGAAGGAAAACGCCGTCAGGATTTAATTAGAATGAACAAATATGATGTTCTTGTAAACGCATATCACCTTAGAGTTGGAGAGGCTGCACTAGTCAAAATGCCGCAAAATAAATATTACACTTATCCACAAAGCCAGGTTGATCTTAATCCTAATTTAAGCAACGCTGATAGACAATAAAGAATACCCAATCAGGAATAGACAGTAAAAAATGTCTGTCTATTCTTGATTTTTAATACAGATGAAGTACTTTTCTGTTTCACAAAAGAAGCTTTTCAGATGATCAAAAAACTATTACTTAAAGGAAGTTTTATTTTAGCCTTACTTGCATTGGCAAGTTGTTCTAAAAATCAGGATATAGTAAATATCAATATTGGGACTCATGGCAACAACGAATTGAAAATTCAAATCGATGTTACTACGAATGACAATGTACAGGTATATGCAGAATATTGGTCTGACCAAAAAGGAACTCAAAGCAAAATAACCACTCCTATTTCAAAATCAGGGCTTAAACATACCTTAGTTCTCTGCAATATTACTCCAGAAACGAATTATAGCTATCAGCTTGTTACAGTTGCAGACGGCGAAAAAAAGCCCAGTAAAGTCTATACTTTTAAATCGAGAAAACTTCCAGAATGGCTTCAAAAACAATTTAAAGCCAATTGCCCGAAACCAGAATTACTGCCTCAAAATTTCAAAAAGGGTTTTATGCTTTTGGCAAAAAGAGAAACACCTGGAACAGCTTATATAGTAGATTACAAAGGAAACTTAAGATGGTATCATACTATTGAAGGAACTGGGTTTAAAGTAGCTCATTTTACAAAGGAACAAACCATCATTTCTATTCTTGGCAAAAATGACGAACCAACAAGTTATGGAAGTGAAATTCTAGAAATCAACTTACAAGGAGATACTTTAACACACATCAAAAAAGGACAGGGCGATTTAAAACAAGTTCTTCATCACGAAATCATAAAAAAATCGGCAAATGAAATTGTCACTTTAACTGTAGATCAAAAAATAATCGATTTAACTTCTATTGGAGGAAAAAAACAAGATACTATCAACGGAGATGGAATTTTAATTTTAGATAAAAAAGGAAAGCAACTTTGGAAATGGAGTGTTTTTGATGATTTAGATCCCTTTAAAGATAAAGATTTACTGAAAACCAAAAAAGATTGGACTCATGCCAACAGTTTAAATTACGATACTGATGGAAATTTCCTGATCTCATTTTACAATAACGGACAAATTTGGAAGATTAATTCTAAAACTGGAAAAGTAATCTGGAAATTAGGAAAAGGAGGAACTATGAAAATGGCTCCAGATACCAATTTCTCTCAGGCGCATGCCGCACACATTAATCAAGAAGGAAGTTTATTGTTTTTTGATAATGGTGTCGACAAAAAACAGTCTTCTGTATTTGCCTTAAAAGTCGACGAAAAAAACAATGCAGTTAAACTGGATTATCAAATAAAATTACCAAAAGACATTTACAATGACAGAATGGGAAGCGCTTATATGATTGATAAAGATGCCATATTATGCTGCTGCTCCAAAAGACATATCACGGTTTTAACGAATAAAAAAGGAGTGCTTTTATGGGCATTAGAATCTGAGATTCCGCCTTATCGTACACAGTTTATTCCCGAAGAAAAATTGAAACCTTTTATTCAAAATTAGAAAATGACGTTCCTGCAAGGTTTCTAAATCTTGTAAGCATAAAATAAGTTATAATAAATACAGGTTTTAGAACCTGTTAGGATAAAAATAGTAAACATGAAAAAAATAATTCTAATTGGTCTATTTGCAGCATTGCCAATGGTTGTTTTCAATTCTTGCAATACTTCGACTTCACAGACATTAGCGGCAGCAAAAACAGTTGAAGCTGATGATGAAGGTTATATTACAATTGATACTTCAAAAATTCCAGACGATCAATTTGGAGAATCTGTTCGCTACGGAAGAGAATTAATGCTGAAAACAGCCTATTATATTGGACCAAACGGTAAAAACGGACAATATTTGGGCAACAAAATGAATTGCACCAACTGTCACCAAGATGCCGGTACAAAACCACATGCATTCAACTTAATGTCTTCACACGATAATTATCCACAATATCGCGGGCGCGAAAACAAAGTGCTTACACTGGCAGAAAGAGTTAATAACTGCATTATGCGCCCGCATTCTGGAAAACCGCTTCCGTTGGACAGTAAGGAGATGGTAGCCTTTTTATCTTATTTTAAATGGATCAGCAAATTTGTGCCTAAAGATGGTAATTTTAAAGGAGCAAAAAATCTAGAAATCGAATTTCCCGATGTTGCTGCAAGTCCAGAAAGAGGAAAAGCATTATTTACTGAAAATTGTGCACGCTGTCATGGCAATAATGGCGAAGGCGTATATAATGCTGATAAATCGGGTTACATCTACCCGCCTCTATGGGGAGAATACGGTTATCAGCCGGGTTCAAGCATGCACAGAGTTATCAAACAAGCACAATGGTTAAAAAATAATATGCCTTACGATAAAGTACTTTTAGGAAAACCTTATCTCACAGACAAAGAAGCACTTGATATCGCTGCTTATGTAAATGATGACAAAATTCACACAAGACCAAATCCTAAAACATTCGATTATCCAAATAAACTCGGCAAACCTATCGATTATGCGCACAGTCCTTTCGTAGATAATTTTTCTGAAGAACAGCATAAATACGGACCTTACAAACCGATAATTGCATACTGGAAAAAGAATGGCTGGAAAGCTGTTTATTAATTTTAAATTTTAGACTATTTAAACCTGAACATACATTACAATGAAACTAAACCTAAAAAACAAACCTCTTTTAAGCAGAATAATGATAATGTGCTTTTTCATTCTCACTATTCCAATGGCGGCACAAATAAAATATTCTGACGGAAATGACAGCTGGAATCCTAATTTACTGGGCAATCACCGCGCTGTAATTGCATTTTCCAGTTCAGGAAATATTGTCAAAACAACTATTGAATGGCGAAGAAGAGATCAAAATCCAGAACTTAAAAAAATTATTGTTCAAGATGCATCAGGAAAAGAAATTCAAAATATAAAAACAGAAAATATCAATAGAGAAAACGGTACTATTTTCTTTGAACCAATTTCAGGAAAAGGAACATACTACGTTTACTATATGCCATATATCGACGAAGGAACGGCAAATTATCCGAAAGGAATTTATCAAAAACCTGAAAACAAAGCTGATGCACAATGGTTATCTAAAATTAAAACAAATACGGCAGATAATGCTGCAGTTACAGAAATTCAAAGTGTAAATGCTTTCAATAGTTTTTATCCAATGGAAGTCATTGCAACGGCTGCTGAGACTTCTGCTCTTGTGGCAAAAAACAGTGGAAATTCTTTCTTAGTTTTCCCAGAAGACAGAGAACATTCTATTAAATTAAAATCAGATTTACCACAAAGATGGATTCAGAAAGGCGTTCAAAACAGTTTTTCTGATACCGCAATGAAAGGCGAATATTTAGCTTTTCAATTAGGGATTTACGCTCTTGAAGATTTAAAAAATGTAAAAGTATCTTTTACCAATTTGGTTAGTACAACTGGGGCAACTATAGATGCTAAAGATATCAGCTGTATTAATACGGACGGAACAAGATATGATGGCAGTCCATTTGCTAGTACTGTTTCGGTTTCAAAAGGAAAAATTCAGGCTATGTGGTGCGGAATTGATGTTCCGCAAACGGCAGCGGCTGGAACTTATGCAGGAAAAGCAACAGTTACAGCTGACGGAAAATCAAAAGAAATCACACTTCAGATAACAGTTTCTAACGAAGTAACAAAAAACGGAGGCATTGACAGTCCCGAAAAAATGACGCGTTTAAAATGGCTAAATTCAACTTTAGCTCAAGAAAATACAGTTATTGCACCTTATACTCCATTAGTTGTAAATAATTCCGAAATTTCATTATTAGGAAGAAAATTAATTCTAGCGTCAAACGGATTTCCAGCGCAAATTCAGACTTATTTCACGCCAGAAATGACTTCATTAGGAACAAAACCAAATGATATTTTAAGTGCTCCTATTGATTTTCATTTTGTGGATGCTTCAGGAAAAGAAGCACAATGGAAAAACAGCGGTGTAAAATTTACTAAAAAAGAAGCTGGAATCGTTTCTTGGGAAAATACCTCAACTTCAAAATCGGTTCAAATGGATGTTAACGCTTCTGTTGAATTTGACGGTTTTGTACATTATACAGTAAAAGTTACCGCTCTTGAAGATGTTTCTTTTAATGATATCAATTTCCAAATGCCTATGCAGCCAGCTTCTGCAAAATACATGATGGGATTAGGTCAAAAAGGCGGAGATCGTCCTGCAACTTTTGACTGGAAATGGGATGTTGCGCATAAAAACCAAGATGGTGCTTGGATTGGTGCTGTAAATTCTGGATTGCAATTTTCTCTTAGAGATGAAAAATACAGCCGTCCGTTAAACACTAATTTCTATTTGCAGAAACCATTATTACTGCCAACTTCTTGGGGTAATGAAAACAAAGGAGGAATAACCATTACACCAAACCAAAAATCAGTTTTAGTAAATGCATACAGCGGCGCTAGAACGATGAAAAAAGGCGATGTATTGTATTATAATTTCAACTTATTAATCACACCGTTCCATACAATCAACACAGATTTTCAATGGGATACGAAATTTTACCACAAATACAGTCCGATAGATTCCATCGCAAAAACTGGCGCAACTGTAATTAATATTCACCACGCCAATGCCATTAATCCTTACATCAATTATCCTTTTATTGAATTTAAAAAGATGAAAACGTATATCGATGAAGCACATGAAAAAGGATTAAAAGTAAAAATCTATAATACTGTTAGAGAGGTTTCAAACAAAGCATACGAAACTTTTGCTTTGAGAAGTTTAGGCCACGAAATTTATTCTCCAGGAAAAGGCGGCGGATTCTCTTGGCTGCAAGAACACGTTGGAGACGATTATATCGCTGCATGGTTTGTTCCTGAAATTAAAGATGCTGCAATTGTAAATAGCGGTATGAACCGTTGGCATAATTATTATGTTGAAGGAATGAATTGGCTTACTCAAAATGTTGGTATTGACGGAATTTATCTAGACGACGTTGCTTTTGACAGAATCACAATGAAACGTATCAAAAGAGTTTTGACTAAAGATGGTCATCCTGGAATAATCGATTTACACAGTGCGAATCAATACAACAAAAGCGACGGATTTAATAACAGTGCCAATTTATATATGGAACACTTTCCGTACATCAATAAGTTATGGTTTGGAGAATATTTTGATTATGAGAAAAATCAGCCTGACTTTTTCTTAACAGAAGTTAGCGGAATTCCTTTTGGATTAATGGGCGAAATGCTTCAAGATGGTGGAAATCCTTGGCGTGGAATGGTTTTCGGAATGACGAACAGATTACCGTGGAGCGATGGTGCTGACCCAAGACAAATATGGAAATTATGGGATTCTTTCGGAATTAAAGGTTCTGAAATGATTGGTTACTGGAGCGAAAATTGTCCTGTAAAAACAAACAATGATAAAGTGCTGGCTACAGTTTACAAAAAGAACGGAACAGCATTGATTTCTATTGCAAGCTGGGCAGATGCTGATGTAAATGTAAAATTGAATATTGACTGGAAAAAACTAGGAATCAATCCGTCTAAAGCGACAATTACAGCTCCAGATGTTCTTAATTTTAAGCCTGCAAAAACGTTTACAGCAAAAGATGAAATAACTGTTCCTAAGGGAAAAGGATGGTTGTTAATTGTTAAGTAATTAAATGCAATAACGATCATCTTGTCCAATTTGTCATTTCGACGAAGGAGAAATCTCCACAAGTAGCTCGATAAAGATTGACGAAATACTATGCGGAGTTTCTTGCGAAGATTTCTCCTTCGTCGAAATGACAAAAAGCTCAAAAAAATAAGCCACAGATTACACAGATTAATTTTTAAACAGATTAAAAAAAATCATTTTAATCTGTGTAATCTCTGGCAAAAAAACAACCACAAAACACTAGCTCTCCATATGAAACTTAAACCTTTCTTATCAATTCTACTTTTTGGAAGCCTCTTTGTCACAGCACAAAACAAACCCACTATAAAAGAATACAAAAAAGTATTTACCACATACCCTTTTTCAGATCCTGACCCGATTCCGAAACCAGACACAAAATTTTATCCTTATTTCCGTTTTGACGGCTTTACAGACAAACCAGTTCAGAAAGAATGGAAAGTAATTGAGATAGAAAACGATTACATCAAACTGATGATTTTGCCTGAAATAGGCGGAAAAGTTTGGTCGGCTGTAGAAAAATCAACTGGAAAAGACTTTGTTTACAATAATCATGTAATCAAATTTAGAGACATCGCCATGCGCGGACCTTGGACAAGCGGCGGCGTTGAAGGCAATTATGGAATTATCGGACACACCCCAAATTGTGCTACTCCAGTAGATTATAAAATTATAAATCGTGAAGACGGAAGCATCAGCTGTGTTATTGGAGTTTTAGATTTATTAACGAGAACTTCTTGGAAACTAGACATCAATTTACCAAAAGACAAAGCTTATTTTACAACCAATTCGTTTTGGTCTAATTCGACAGAATTACAGCAGCCTTATTATACTTGGATGAATACAGGAATTAAAGCGGCTGGAAATCTTCAATTTATTTATCCTGGACAGACTTATATTGGCCATAACGGCGAATACAATTCTTGGCCGATTGATAAAGAAAACGGCAAAGATTTATCTTATTACAAAAACAATGATTTTGGCGGTTACAAATCGTATCATGTATTCGGAAAATACAATGATTTCTTCGGAGGATATTGGCATGACGAAGATTTCGGAATGGCAAGATATGGTAATCACGATGATAAACCCGGCAAAAAAATATGGATCTGGGGATTATCACAGCAAGGAATGATTTGGGAAAAATTATTGACCGATACTGACGGACAATATACAGAAGTACAAAGCGGAAGATTATTTAATCAGGCGAGCGAAGGCAGTAATTTGACACCTTTTAAACAACGTTCGTTTGCGTCTTATGAAACTGATACTTGGACAGAATACTGGTTTCCTGTAAAACAAACCAAAGGTTTTGTAAAAGCCAATAATTACGGTGCTGTCAACGTGAAAAACGAAAATGGCTGGCTGAAAATTTATTTTTCTCCGCTTCAAAAATTAAATGAAAAATTAGAAGTTTTTGAAGGTGAAAAGAAAATCTATTCAAAAGATGTTGCGCTTACTACCATGCAGTTATTCAAAGATTCCATTCAGGTTTCTGTTGATCCAAACAAGCTGAAACTCGTTTTGGGCGAAAATAAATTGGTTTGGAATGCTGATCCACAAGATGGAAATATCAATCGACCTGTGGAGATTCCGAAAGGTTTTGATCACAATTCAGTTTACGGATTGTATCTGCAAGGCAAAAATTATATCAGTTTTAAAGATTATGTAAAAGCAGAAGAAAATCTTACTGCTTGTTTGCTGAAAGATCCAAACTTTGCTCCTGCCCTTTCTGAATTAGCTTCTTTACAAATTAGAAAATTTCAATACAAAGAAGCTGTAGAAACTGCTAAAAAAGCTTTAGCTATTGATACTTACGATGCTGGTGCAAATTACAATTATGCTTTGGCAAATCTTCATTTAGGAAACACAACCGATGCAAAAGATGGTTTTGATATTGCAGCAGCTGGTGTAGAATACAGAAGCGCTGCTTACACTTCACTAAGTAAAATCTATTTAGCTGAAAACGCATTACCTAAAGCTGTTGAATATGCCGAAAAGAGCTTAATAAACAATCAATACAATTTAGAAAGTCTGCAAGTATTGGCGGTTTTGTATCGTCTTCAAAATAATTCAGACAAAGCAAATGCAGCTTTAAAAACAATTAGTGCACTTGATCCGTTAAATCATTTTGCAGATTTTGAAAAATATCTTTGGAACAGTTCCAATGAAGCCAAACTTAATTTTACAGCTGCAATTCAAAATGAAATGCCAGAACAGACTTATCTGGAATTAGGAATTTGGTACGCGAATCTGGACCGAAAAGAAGAGGCTCTAAAAGTTTTTGACATCGCAGTTCCAAGTGCAGAAATTATATATTGGAAAGCTTTTTTAGAAAACAAAACTGTTGATTTATCTAAAATCAAACCTGGAACTAGTTTTCCGTTCCGCGCAGAAACGGCTTCCATTCTCAAAACATTAGTTAAAACTAATGATCAATGGCAGTTAAAATACCATTTAGGTCTAATCGAATGGAATCGCAATAGTATTTCTGAGGCAAAAGAATTGTTTACACAATGCGGTACAAAACCAAATGATCCTGCTTTTTATGGAGCTAAAGCTTCTTTATTTAAAGATGATGCTGCAACTGTTGAGGCAAGTCTTCAGCAGGCTTTAAAACTAGATCCACAAGGCTGGAGATACCATAAATTATTGGCGGAACATTATATCGTACAAAAACAATTTGACAAAGCACTTTCAACAACAGAATCTTTCTACAAAAAACATAAAGAGAATTATTTAATTGGAATGCTGTATGCAAAAACGCTGCTGTTAAATAAAAAATATGCTGCTGCAGATGCATTTCTAACCAAATTACAAATTCTTCCTTTTGAAGGTGCAACTGCAGGAAGACAATTGTACCACGAAGCGAAATTGATGCAGGCTTTGGCAGAAATTAAAAACAAACAATATAAAAAAGCATTACAATTTATTGGCGATGCAAAATTGTTTCCAGAAAATTTAGGAGTAGGAAAACCTTACGATGAAAACATCGATGAAAGGCTTGAAAACTGGCTGGATTATCAATGTTATACCAACCTTGACAACAAAGAAATGGCTGCTAAATCTTTACAAAAAATCGTTGCTTTTACTCCAAAGGTTGATAATACAGTTATGAACTTTTTACCAGCAAATGATCTTGTTTCGGCTTGGGCAATCGAAAAAACATCTTCTTCTCAAGAAGCAGAAAAATGGTTAAAAAATCAAGCCGATTTATATCCAGAAAACAAAATTATTCAGTGGAGTTTACTCGTCTATACGAAAAAACAATCGAATATTTTAAATGAAGATGAAAAAGACGGTGAAGTCAGAATTATCGAAAAATTGTAAAGAACTTTTAAAACAATAAAATGAAAAAGCATTTTTTAAAATATACTTTTTTAGGACTTATTTTCATTGTAAGCCCAAAAATTGAAGCGCAAAACAAACAGGAAAAACCAGATGAATTAAGTATTTACAGAGTTACTCCATTAAAAACTAATGATTTAATTCATACCAAACTCGAAGTCTCATTCGATTATGGAAAACGTTATTTGTATGGAAAAGAATGGGTTACTCTAAAACCTCATTTTTATGAAACCGATTCGCTGCATTTAGATGCAAAAGGAATGGACTTTAAAGAAATTGCTATTGTAGATGGAAAAAAAACTATTCCGCTAAAATATACTTACGATAACGAACAGCTTTCAATTCAATTAAATAGAAAGTACAAAAACAACGAAAAGTATACGATTTTCATCGATTATACAGCAAAACCAGCAGAACTTAAAAGCAAAGCTGGCGAATCAATTACCAACTCAAACGGATTGTATTTTGTTAATCCTGACGGAAAAGGAGACAAACCAACACAAATTTGGACTCAAGGTGAAACAGAAGCTTCGTCTTGCTGGTTTCCTACTATTGATAAACCAAATCAAAAAACAACTTCTGAAATTTCCATGACAGTAGAATCAAAATATACTACGCTGTCTAACGGGAAATTAACTTCACAAAAAGCAAATAAAAACGGAACTCGTACTGATATTTGGAAAATGGATCAGCCAAACGCTCCTTATTTATTTATGATGGCGGTTGGGGATTTTAAAATCTATAAAGATTCTTATAATGGAAAAGAGGTCAGCTATTATTTAGAACCTAAATATGCGCCATTTGCGAAACAGATTTTTGGCAAAACGCCTGATATGATGAACTTTTACGGGAAAATGCTTGGTGTAGAATATCCTTGGGCAAAATACTCGCAGATTGTTGTAACAGATTTTTTTGGAGGTGCGATGGAAAATACTTCTGCAACTGTTCACGGCGGATATGTACAAAAAACCGAAAGAGAATTATTAGACAATAACGAAGAAAGCACCGTAGCACACGAACTTTTTCATCAATGGTTTGGAGATTTAGTAACTGCTGAATCTTGGTCAAATTTAACAATGAACGAATCTTTTGCCACATTTGGAGAAGTTCTTTGGCACGGTCACGACGCTGGACAAGATGCAGAAGACAGATCTCGTTATGAAAAACTGCAGAATTATCTTCGTTCACAAAAAAATGGAGACAGTCCAATTTTAGCACGTTTTCATTACAAAAATGCAGACGATATGTTTGATAATATCAGCTATTCTAAAGGTTCGATTATTTTGTACGCCATGAAAAACCAAATGGGTGACGAAGCCTTTTTTAAAGGACTAAATCATTATTTAACCACTAATGCTTATAAATCTGGAGAACCGCATCAGCTGCGTTTGTCTATGGAAGAAGTAACTGGAAAAGACTGGCTGCCTTATTTTGATCAATGGTATTACAATGCTGGAAGTCCAATTCTTGATGTAGCTTACAAATACGCTAACGGAAAAATTATCATTACGATTAATCAATCTCAGGATAGTGCAGTGCAAACCTTTACGTTGCCTTTAAAAGTTGATTTTTACGTAAACGGAACTAAGATAAAAAAGGATATTTTAATTACTAAAAGAGAACAAAGTTTCAGTTTTGACCTTCCTTCAAAACCTGAATTTATAGATTTAGACCCAGATAAAATCCTAGTTGGCGAAGTGAATGTAGATAAAAAAACTGCTGCTGATTATCTTTATCAATATAAAAATGCGCCATCGTATTACAACCGAATTGAAGCTATAAAATTTGCTTCAAAAGACAGAAGTCAGGAGTCACAACTTATTTTATTGGAAGGTTTGAAAGATCCTCAAGAAGACTTACGAGTACTAAGTATTAAAGCAATTGATTTAAATGAAAAACAAACCAAAGATCAGATTTTAAAAACACTTCTTGACATTGCTAAAAACGATAAAAAAACTATTGCAAGAGCAAATGCTATCGTAAAATTAGCTTCTACTGCCGATGCATCTTATAAAGCATTGATGGAAGAAAGCATTAAAGAGCAATCTTATAACGTAATTGCGGCAGGAATTTCAGGATTAACAAAATATGTGCCGGCCGACGCTGATAAAGCATTGGCTTCATTAGATGACGATACTAAAAAACATGTAACGCCATTAATGAAAAGATTTAGTAGTCAAAAATAATTATAAGAATCCTTTGAATCTGTTTTGTTTTTGAAAACCTCTCTAATCTGGTTCATTAGAGAGGTTATTTTTAAAAATTATCTAACAAAATCACTCATGAAAACTACCTTTATTAAAACTACCATAATTCTTTTTCTTTTGTTCGGATGGACAATCGCTTCTGCACAAATGATAAAGACCAAAACGCCTTCACGTAGCAAAGGCCAGCAAGATGTACTTAGATTGGCAGCAGAACCAATTCCGACAGTTCGTGTAGCTTTTATAGGTCTCGGAATGCGCGGTCCTGGAGCTGTAGAACGCATGACACATATTCCCGGTGTTGAAATTGTAGCATTGTGCGATATGACTCAGGAAAATACGTCTAAAGCAAATGAAATTTTAACCAAAGCTGGTTTCCCAAAAGCTCAAGAATTTTACGGCGATGAAAATGCATGGAGAAAAGTAACTACATTGCCAAATGTAGATTTAGTATATGTGGCAACAGACTGGCTTCATCATGCCGTTATTGGAGTTCAAGCGATGAAAGACGGAAAACACGTTGCTATTGAAGTTCCTGGAGCTCTAACCATGAAAGAAATTTGGGAACTTATTGATACTTCTGAAAAAACACGTAAACATTGTATGCAGCTTGAAAATTGCGTTTATGATTTCTTTGAACTAACGACTTTAAATATGGCACAGCAAGGTTTGTTTGGAGAAATTCTTCATGCAGAAGGTTCTTATATTCATGGTTTACAGCCATTTTGGGGCGAATACTGGAACAACTGGAGAATGGATTACAACATTAAACACAGAGGCGATGTATACGCAACACACGGAATGGGTCCAGCATGTCAGGCACTGAATATCCACCGTGGTGACAAAATGAATTTCTTGGTTTCTATGGACACAAAAGCTGTTGGAAATCCTGCTTACATCAAAGAAAAATCAGGAAAAGAAATAAAAGATTTTAGAAACGGAGATCATACCATGACGATGATTCGTACTGAAAATGGTAAAACAATCCATATTCAGCATGATGTAACTTCTCCGCGTCCGTACAGCAGAATGTATCAATTAAGCGGTACAAAAGGTTTTGCCAATAAATACCCGTTAGAAGGTTATGCTTTGGACGGAAAAGAATTAAGCGATGATGTAAAGCCAAATCACGAAAAATTAAGCGCGCACTCTTTTGTTCCTGAAGAAGTGAAAAAGGCATTGATGGAAAAATACAAACACCCGATCGCAAAAGGTATTGAAGAACAAGCCAAAAAAGTAGGCGGTCATGGCGGTATGGATTTTATTATGGACTATCGTTTAATTCATTGCCTGCAAAAAGGATTGCCGCTGGATATGGATGTATACGATTTAGCAGAATGGTCTTGTTTAGGTCCGTTGACTGAAATTTCATTAGATAATAATTCAGCTCCGGTAGAAATTCCAGATTTCACCCGCGGCGGCTGGAATAAATTGAAAAAATTAGAATTTTCAGAATAAATATATATTGGTTAGTTAAAAGAAGCAAGAGGGCACCATTAAAAAAGTGCTCTCTTGTTTATTTTAAGTCTTTTCACCCCAAAAAAAATGCCACCTGATTTTATTCAGATGGCTTTTATTATTGCTTTAAAAAATTACTTCCAGTTAAAAGTAATATTCTTTTCGATTTCACTGCTTAAACTTAAGAATACAGGACAAGTCATTGCAGCGCGTTCCAAAATAGTTTTATTCTTTTGATCAGCAACGCCTTGCATTTCAAACACAATTTCTATTGCGCCGATTCTTCTTGGTTCTGCATTCATGATTTTTGTTACTTCGGCTGTAGAGCCAACAAAATCAACATCTAAATCACGAGCTTTAATTCCCATAATAGTCATCATGCAGCTTGCCAAAGCATTTGCAACTGTATCTGTTGGAGAAAAAGCCTCGCCTTTTCCGTTATTATCTAATGGTGCGTCAGAAATGATTTCGCTTCCTGACTGCACATGAATTGATTTTGTTCTTAAATCTCCTAAATAGGTTACTTTTGATGTCATTAATTTGCTACTTTTAAAGTTAAGTCACTGTCATAGTATAAGATGTAAACACCTTTGTTAGCGTGCCCGCCATCTTCTTTTCTATAATATTGAAATTTATTATCTACCTGCTGTGTAGTCATTAAATCTGCTGTTTCCTGAAAAGTTTTTCCCTGTACCAAACGCATCATCGTATCAAAAGTGACATCGAAACCTCTTGTTGCATAAGTAGTTGGGTTTATTTTGTTTTTCAGACGGTATTGCTTTTCATAAATTAAAACTGCTTGTTCGTCACTTTCACGAGTTACAGAAGGATACATTAATTTTAATTTCACTAAGTTATCAAAACTAATTTCATCAGTATCCAATGTACTGTTCGGTTCTAGAATTACCAGTTGAACCTGACACGTTTTCTGAGAATCAATTAGTGCTTTAATGGTAGTTTTAATCATTGCAGTATTTGCCGTTTCCATCACCACATAATTCATTCGGTTTGGAATTAAAAGGCTTTTTAAATTCGCAACATCCAGACCTCCAGTCTCAGTTAAAGATGCAAATGCAACACCTTTCTGATTTTGTTTAATATAATTAACAACAGATTCTTTTTTCTTATCTACAACAGCAACAATATTTCCGTTTTTAGATCGCATATAATCAAAAACAGCATTTTTAATTACATCATTTGATGGTATAGACTGATACAAATTCTCAATCGGGTTTGCACTGTCTTTTGATAATGGAGAAATAACAGGAACATTATACAAACGAAGTGTATTAGCTGTTGATTCAGCATTATTTTGGTAAAATGGTCCTATAACTGCATCAGCATCTTGAAGTTTACTAATTAAACTAGGCACATTTGAAGTCGTTTTTGTTTCCTGAGAATCATATATAGCCACATCAATTGGCAGTTTCAATGTTTTCGCAGAGTCAATTGCCATCATCGCTCCAGAATAAAAATCTAAAGTCATGTTTAAGAACTTATCATTTTTAATTCTGTTAGCAGTTCCAGAAGTATCGCTTTGTACTTTAGCCAAATTAAAAGGAAGTAACAAAACTACTTTTTTACGTTCATTGGCACCTCTTTTTTTGCTCAGCTCTACAATTTCTGGATTAGCATTTTCAGATGATTTTACCTTGTCAATAATTTTAATTCCTCCTCCAGTGCTTTCAATAGGTTTGTCGATTGCAGAATCAGCTGTTTTTTCAACTGGAACCTGCGCTGCAATAATTGGAGCCGGTGCCACATATCCTGCAGGAACTTTTAAAACCATTCCTTCTTTTACACCCTCAGAAAGTGAAGGATTTAATGCCACTAATTCATCTTGCGTTAAATGAAAAACTCTTCCTAAACTATAAAAAGTTTCTTTTGGCTTTACCTGATATTCCATGTAAGTCACTGCTTTTTTAGAAGTTTCAGCAGGTTTTTTACTTTCTACAGATTTTGCTGTTTCAACTGAAGCAGTTTCAGTTTTCGGCGCTTTTCCTTTGATTGTCAATCTATAACCAACAGGCAGACTAGCAACAATATCTGGATTGCGTTTTTCTAATTCTTCCACAGTCATATTATACTGTTTTGCAATGCCAAATTTAGTCTCTTTTGGCTGTACATCGTGATATACATATTTTTCTGAACCTTTTTCTTTTGCAGGTTTTGTTGCTGTTTTTGGAGCAGATCCTTTAGCAGGAATGACTAATTTTTGTCCAATTTGAACACCTGTTTTTTCTAAAAATGGATTCGCTGCTTTTAAAGCTTCGTCTGATATTCCGTATTTCTTCTCAATGCTGTAAAAAGTTTCTTTTGGCTGCACTTCATGAATCACTTCTTTTCCAGAAGCTGCAGGAGCTTTTGTTTCAGAAACTTCCTTTTTGGCTTCACCTGTTTTCGTCGGAATCAACAATACCGAATTAGGAGTCAAACCTGTTCTTGCATCTGGATTTAATTGATAAATATCAAAAGGCGTTACCTTAAATTTCTGCGCAATCTGATTAATAGTTTCTCCACTGGAAACCTTATACTTAACCACCTTTTCCTGAGAAAAAGCATTTGAAGAGATAAAGAATACAAAAGACAATAATGTTAAATAATATTTCATAATAAGGCTTAAAAACAATTTAATTTCTAATTCTAAAAGCAAGTTACAAATTTTCCTTAAAGCAAAATTCGCGCCGTTTGTTTAATCGTTCAAAAATTACCTCAAATCAATTTCTACTTTGGCAATAATGACTTCTTTATATAACTCATCTTCTTCTTTTTTCTTGCATTGATAAAGCACTTCTTCCATGTTTTCGAACTTATCACTGTAAACATAGTACGAAAGGCTGTTAATATTAAAGAAGAAACTAGCGTTAAAATCGCCAGAATCAATGAGTTTCATAATAAACTTATCGCGGTCAACTGCGTCTGTAAATATACCCAAAACTAAGTAATACCCATTCGAAACTTCTTTAAGATTATCATAAACTTCCACTTTTACTGTTTTATCAGCTCTTAACGGATTGTCTTTCAATTCTTGTTTCATTTCTTCCAATGAAATTGTTTTTGAACTTTCGGCAGTAGAATTTTTATTCTGTTTTTTAACCGCTTCATCCTGATATTTTTTCAATTTAACCAAAGCCAGCTTGTCGTCAAATTTTCTAGCTTCCATACTGTAATAAGCAGCTTTACTGATGTGTCTTTTTACTTCTATTTTTTTCTGAATATCGAGCGAGTCAATTTTTGCAATCAAAAGCTGATTTTGTGCATCACCCTGCTCCTGCTCTATTTTATAACGTTTAATTTCTTCTAACGACAAACGCTGCTGCAAAGAAGCTGCACTATTATTTTTTTCGCTTTCGCGGATTTTCTTCTTATACTCCTGATTTTCCTCAACTGCAATTCGTTCTACTTTATTCATCAAACCGGCATAAGCTTTTCTATTTTCTGCCAGTTCTTTCTTTAATTGAGAAGATAATTCATTGGTTTTATTGATTCCCTCAGAAGATTGTTTTTCCAATCTTTTTGATTCATCAACATTTAAAATATCCATTCTCTTCAATTCTTTCAAATCATTATTCATCGAATTGACTAATGAATCTAATTTTGCCATTAAAATATCCTGAACATTTTTATTGGCTTCTAATACCAAACGCAGTTTTTCTACCGAATTTTCTTTCGAACCATTCATCTCATTCAGATTGACTTTCAAATCATTAATTTTTATAATTTTCTGATTCATCTCTTTCTGAACAATAAGACGATCTTTTAAATCATCGATCTCAACCGTTTTTGCTTTTGTTTTTTCAACCACAACCTGTTTTTCTGCCAAAGCCAGCATCAATTCTTCACTTTCGTTTGCTGGTTTTATTGCTGTTGTATTGATTGCCAATTTGTTGCCAACTACCAATCCGTTAACAATTTCCGGGTTTTGAGATTCAAGCTGATCAATTGAGATTCCGTATTTCTTTGCAATAGAAAACTTTGTTTCTTTTGGTTCAACCACATGAAAAACAGTTTCTTGATTAATGACACGAACTCTTCCGTCTAAAGTTTTTCTTTTGTTTGGAATGACAATTGTCTGACCAATCTGCAGTCCGTTTTGAAGTATTTCTTTATTTAAGTTTTCTAAATCCTGAACCGAAACATTGTATTGTCTCGCAATACTAAACAAAGATTCTTTAGCCAAAACCTGATGAGTGGTTTTAGATGAAACAACAGTTTCCTGCTTAGATGAATGTTCTGAATTTTGAGGAATTATTAATTCTTGACCGATTTGAAGTCCGCTGGCAAGAATTTCTTGATTAGCATTTTGAATGGCTTCTACAGAAACATGATATTTTTTAGATAAGCCGAAGAGCGTTTCTTTGGGCGCAACAATATGTGTTTTACTTTGCTCTTTAATTATGGTTTGGGAGTTGTGAACTGGAATCTTTATAATCTGATTATCCTTGATTCCATTTTGCGATTCGGGGTTGAGTTTGTAAATCTCATCTATAGAAACCTTATACTTTTGGGCAATAAAATAAGCAGTTTCTCCTTTTTGAATCTTGTGCTCAATAATTGAATCTTGCGCAGTTATTTTGTTAAAAGACAAAATAAAGACAAGAGAAATTGTTAAAAGTTCTCTCATAAATAGTAGGTTATAAAAAATTAAGGCCTTACAAATGTAAGACCTTAATTTTAAAATACGCTGCTATTCCCACTCAATTGTTGCAGGTGGTTTTGAACTAATATCGTAAACTACACGATTCACACCTTTTACCTTGTTGATAATATCGTTCGATACTTTCATCAAGAAATCATACGGTAAGTGAACCCAGTCAGCAGTCATACCATCTGTTGATTCTACTGCTCTAAGCGCTACTACTTTTTCGTAAGTACGCTCATCGCCCATAACTCCAACACTGTTTACCGGAAGCAAAATCGCTCCAGCCTGCCAAACTTTGTCGTACAATCCCCAAGATTTTAATCCTTCGATAAAAACAGAATCAACATCTTGTAAAATTTGTACTTTCTCTGGAGTAATATCTCCTAAAATTCTAATTGATAATCCTGGTCCTGGGAAAGGGTGTCTTCCTAATAATTCAGGATCTATTCCTAAAGTAGCTCCAACTCTACGAACTTCGTCTTTAAACAACATTCTAAGCGGCTCTACAATTTTTAATTTCATATAATCTGGCAATCCACCAACATTATGGTGCGATTTAATAGTTGCAGATGGTCCTTTTACAGAAACAGACTCGATAACGTCTGGGTAAATTGTTCCTTGTGCTAACCATTTTACGTCTTCAATTAAATGCGATTCGTCATCAAAAACTTCGATGAAAACACGTCCAATAGTTTTACGTTTAGTTTCAGGATCACTAATTCCTGCTAATTCAGAAAGAAAACGATCTCCTGCATCTACACCTTTTACGTTTAATCCCATTCCCTTATATTGGTTCAATACATTTTGGAATTCGTTTTTACGTAAAAGACCGTTGTTTACGAAAATACAGTAAAGATTTTTACCAATTGCCTGATGCAATAAAACCGCAGCAACAGTAGAATCTACACCGCCTGATAATCCTAAAACAACTTTATCATTTCCTAATTTCTCTTTTAATTCTCCCACCATTTCTTCTACGAAAGCATTTGGTGTAAAGTTTTGAGGAACTTCGGCAATTTTAACTAAAAAGTTTTCCAGCATTTTTGATCCATCTGTTGAATGGTAAACCTCTGGATGGTATTGAATGGCATAAGTAGTTTCGCCTTCAATTTTGTAAGCTGCAAATTCTACATCATGCGTGCTTGCTAATTTTACAGCATTTGTTGGAAGCGCTTTGATACTATCACTGTGGCTCATCCAAACTTGACTGTTTTCTGAAACTCCTTCAAAAAAAGTTTCATTCTCTTTAATATAAGACAAGTTTGCTCTACCATATTCTCTGGTATTTGATGCTGCTACTTCTCCACCGCTGAAGTGCGCTAAATACTGCGCTCCATAACAAACGGCAAGCATTGGAAGTTTGCCTCTAATTTGCGATAAGTCAGGATGTGGTGCGTCTTCTCCTCTAACAGAGAAAGGGCTTCCTCCTAAAATTACGGCTTTATAACTTGATAAATCACTTGGAATGTGATTGTAAGGAAAAATTTCGCAGAATATATTTAATTCGCGAACTCTACGCGCAATAAGTTGAGTATATTGCGATCCGAAATCTAAAATAAGTACGTTGTGTTGCATGCGCAAAAATACTTTTTATATTCGAAATTGAAAAATGGAATTTTGATTTTTTTTTTAGAAAGGTTCTAAGGTTCTGAGATACTAAGGTTCTTAGTTTTATTTATAACCTAAAAAAGAAAAAACTTAGCGCCTTAGAACCTTAGCAACTTAGTTTCTGTAAAAAAAATCTAAAAAAGAAAATATTTCGTATATAACGAAGAACCCAATTACAATTTAACTATGAAATCAAAATTTGTTGCCGTTACCCTATTATTATCGTTAGTTTTAACTTCTTGTGATGCTGTTGATGATCTATTAAGTTTCAATATTTCGAATGAGACTTCTATTAAAATTAAGAGCACATCTCCTATCAATTTACCTTCGGAAATAATCACTCCCGATGTTACAACCAATTCTTCAGCTGAATTTGAAAACAATAAAACGAAGGCTAGTTTGGTCAAAGATGTAAAAATCAGATCACTTAAATTATCCATTTCCGAACCTTCCGATAAAACTTTTACGTTTTTAAAGTCGGTTCATCTATATATTTCGACAACCAATTCTGATGAAGTTGAATTAGCTTACCAAGAAAACATTAATACAAGTGCAAATACAATCGATTTGATTTGCACCGATAAAAAATTAGATCAGTACATAAAAGCAGACAGCTACAAAATTAGAACTCAGGTAACCTTAAAAGAAACCCTTACAAAAGATGTGACCGTAAAAGCAGATATGAAGTTTAGAGTGACTGCGGATCCGTTCTAATCTTAGAGGCTAAGGTTCTGAGATGCTGAGATGCTAAGTTTCTTAGCTGAAAGGTTCAAAGAAAAAAGGTTTAAACTTTTTTCTTTGAACCTTTTTTTATACTTGAAAAATAAAATCTTAGAATCTTAGCATCTAAGTATCTTAGAACCTCTACTAGAAAAACCAAATCTTTTCCTTAATTTTATAGAACCCCTTCAGATCACTGCCAAATACTTTAAAATATAATTATTAAGAAGTAAACCATAACCAATGTGCACTTTCGAAATATTAATTTTAAAATATAACTCATGAGTAAAATAGTTGCCGAACAATTAGTAGATATGTTGGTAGAAGCTGGAGTGAAACGCGTTTATGCGGTTACTGGCGATAGTTTAAATCATTTTAATGATGCAATTCGCAGAAGCGGAAAAATAAAATGGATTCATGTACGCCATGAAGAAGTCGGCGCGTATGCTGCAGCGGCCGAAGCAGAATTAGACGGTTTTGCTGTTTGCGCTGGAAGCTGTGGTCCCGGTCACGTTCATTTAATTAATGGATTGTATGATGCACATCGTTCGCATGTTCCTCTTTTAGCAATTGCTTCTACGATTAATACTAACGAAATGGGAATGGATTATTTTCAAGAAACCAATACCATTAAACTTTTTGACGATTGCAGCCACTATAATCAAATGATTATGACGGCGGAGCAAGCACCTAGAATTATCCAAACGGCCATACAACATGCTTTAGGCAAAAAAGGCGTTGCTGTTATTGGTTTACCGGGCGACGTTTCTCAATTAGAAGCAGTTGAAAGTAATATTTCTACTCAATATTTTCATTGTAATCCTGTTATCCGACCTTCTGATACTGAATTACAGCATTTAGCAAAAGCTATCAATGAAAGTTCTAAAATAACTTTGTTCTGTGGTATCGGAGCTGAAAAAGCGCATGATCAGGTGGTGCAGTTGTCTCAGCATATTAAAGCTCCTGTTGGATATTCATTTAGGGGGAAAATGAGCATTCAGCCGAATAATCCTAACGAAATAGGAATGACAGGTTTACTCGGTCAGCCTTCTGCATATCACAGTATGCACGAATCACATTTGGTTTTATTATTAGGAACTGATTTTCCTTATGATAAATTCATGCCTTCAGACAATAAAATCATTCAAATTGACACAAGTACGGAACGTTTAGGAAGAAGAGCCAATCTCTATATGGGTCTATGCGGTGATGTTGCCGATACGATAGAAGCTTTACTGCCGCTTTTGGAAGCAAAAACAGATGATAGTTTTTTACAAGCGCAGCTAAAACTATACAGCAGCGTAAAAAAAAGCATGAATACTTATATTAATGATAATGGCGGAGAAGACACCATTCAGCCCGAATATGTGGCGCACATTATTGATAAACTGGCAGATCAAGATGCAGTTTTTACCGTAGATACTGGTATGAGCTGTGTTTGGGGAGCTCGTTTTATTAAAGGAACGGGGCAGCGAAAAATGCTGGGTTCTTTTAACCACGGTTCTATGGCAAACGCGATGCCGATGGCAATTGGAGCCGCTTTGGCACATCCGGAAAGACAAGTTATTGCGATGTGCGGCGACGGCGGTCTTTCCATGCTTTTAGGGGACTTGGCAACCATTCACCAATATAATATTCCGATCAAAATTATTGTTTTTAACAACCGTGCTTTGGGAATGGTAAAACTTGAAATGGAAGTTAGCGGTTTACCCGACAACGAAACAGATATGGTAAATCCTGATTTTGGTCTAATTGCTCAAGCAATGGGATTTCAGGGCGTAAATGTTCATAAACCTGAAGAAGTTCAGGGAGCAATTGAAAATGCTTTCCGCCATAATGGTCCTGTTTTATTAAATATTTTCACCAATCCAAATGCGCTGGCAATGCCTCCAAAAGTAGAATGGGAACAAGTAATTGGAATGGCAAAATCGATGACAAGATTAATGCTGGGCGGTAAAATGGAAGAAGTTTTGGACACTATTAAATCCAACTATAAACATTTAAAAGAAGGCATTTAAGCGCAATTAAAGAATTATGGATATAAATACTAATAAATCATACACCAAATACTATGTTATTGCATGGGTATTTGGTTTGATTTTCTATTTTTTAGATTATGTAATACGTTCTGCTCCAGCAGTAATGTTTCCAGAACTTTCGCAGAGTTTTTCTGTGAATGAAATTAGACTAGTAGAAATTGTCGGCACTTATTATTACACCTATTCCACCTGTAGTTTAATTGCTGGAATTGCTCTGGACCGCTTTGGAGCTAAATATTCACTTTTTGCAGGAGCACTTATTTTAGGAATCGGCTGTTTATTATTTATGATTTCGAGTCAGTTTAGCGGTGTTGTCGGCCGATTATTTCAAGGTGCGGGATGCGCTTTTGCTTTTCCAGGCTGTGTATATTTGGCCAGTAAAGGATTTTCTGCAAAATCACTCGCAACAGCCATTGGATTTACACAATGCCTCGGAATGCTTGGTGGTTCTGCAGGACAATTTGTTGTTGGGCCGTTGATTGAAGAAGGAATGAATATCAATACGTTTTGGCTCTCGATTGGAATTTTCACAATCATTGTGGCTTTCGGACTTTGGTTTATAACTCCTTCCAACATCACAGATAAAAATATAGAAAGTATAGAAAAGAAACAAAGTCTGCTAAATCCTTATAAAATCGTTTTTAGCAATCCGCAGTCTTGGTTTTGCGGTATAATTTCGGGATTGCTATTTGCGCCGACAACTATATTTGCGATGACTTGGGCAGTAGATTTCTTTCAAAAAGACCGTGCTTTCGACTTTCATACGGCAACAATATCGAGCGCCATGGTAGCTTTTGGCTGGGTTTTCGGATGTCCGCTATTAGGATATATTACAGACAAAATAAATAAACGAAAACCAGTTTTGGTATTTGGCGCTGTCTTTATGATTGTAGCTTTAATTCAATTGCTGTATTTTCCAAATCTACTTCCAGCAAAATACAGTATGTTTTCATTAGGCGTTGCTTCTGGGGCTGCTATGATTCCATATTCTATAATTAAAGAAGCCAATCCAGATAATGTAAAAGGAAGTGCTACAGGAGCCATCAATTTTATAACTTTTGGTGTAACAACGCTCTTAAGTCCTTTATTCAGTCGCTTATTCGGCAGAACTCTTGACGGAACTTTGGATAAAACAAATCACTTTCAGCAGGCAGGACTATTTTGGATTATCGGCATTGCAATAGCCATTTTAGTGAGTTTTCTATTGAAAGAAACTGGCAGCGGAAAAAAACCAGATGCTGAAAAAGTTATTATATAAGAAGACAACAAACATCAATAAGATAAAGATAGGATCAAGAAAATGATCTTATCTTATTCTTTTGTAACTACAATTGAAGCTTTAAAGCCGGCAGCTAGATTATCCCAGTAATCACTGGTAACCATTGTGCCTTTATCGTCATATACTTGAATCTCGGCAGTATTTCCTCCTAGAGTTCCAATATTTAAAGCTTCGAAATCTAATTTATTAAAACCTGGATTAAGATTAATTTTTACTTGTTGAAAATTAGAATCTAATAAAAGTCGATCTCGCACTACAAGTTCATTTGAAGAAACTTTCACTAAATCCCCATCAATAGCTCCAAAATCACGGAACTTCACAATAAAATATTCTGATTTGGTTTTAAAATCTCCCAGCGAAATATTTTTCTTCACCAAAACACCTCTTCCTTCTCTTAAACCGGCATCTTTTAAAGCTTTATCAAGATCCTTTTCCATTTTTGCCACATAGCGATCGCCTGGATTGGCAAAATCGGTTTCTGTAGACATGGTAAATTTGCTTTTTTCTTCTCCAATCTGAAATTTAGATTTTTGAGTTATCGTTGTATTTTCAAAAACGTTTGGGGTTTTAATACTTGGAATATCATTTAATTCTGCCTGTGGATCTTTTGTCTCAGGAGCTGGATTTTTTTTTGGTTTTGCACTAAACTTTGGTGCGGGAATAGCTTTGAATTTAGAATTAAATTCGGCTTGGGCTGATACTGACAACGCAGTAAAAAACAATATGAAAAATAAAATGTGCTTCATTGAAAAAGTATTATCGAATCGGCTTTTATAATTAGTCTTAAAAATAGTCCAGCATCACAAAAATAGCATAATTTAATTAGGCATTGCAACTTTAGGACTTTTATAACAATAAATTAAGCTAATTTTTGGAATCAAAAAACCTGCCAAAATTTTTCTCTTTGATTAAAATAAATTTCTGATTCTAAAAATTCAAATTCCAATATCTCTGTGTTTAGCATACGGTTTCTTTAAATTTACCATTTTGATAATTAACAACTTATTCTTAACTTCAAGACTTTATTTTACCATTTACAAAAACTCAATAAAATGGATTATATCGATTATTACAAAGTATTAGATGTTACAAAATCTGCGACCGAAGCAGAGATCAAAAAAGCATATAGAAAACTGGCCAGAAAATACCATCCCGATTTAAATCCGAATGATAAAGAAGCCGAAAAAAAGTTCAAAGAAATTAATGAAGCTAATGAAGTTTTAAGTAATCCTGAAAACCGAAAAAAATACGACAAATACGGTAAAGACTGGAAACATGCTGATGAATTTGAAAAAGCGGGTTACGATCCTAATCAGCAGCAAAGCAGACGACAAACCAGTTCTCAATATTCTGATAGTGATTTCTCAGGTTTTGGAGGCGGCGATTTCTCTGGAAGTGATTTTTCAGATTTTTTCAATTCGATGTATGGCGGAGGCAGAAGCAGATCGCAGTCTAAATATAGAGGACAGGATTTTAATGCCGAACTAGAGTTAGACCTCAAATCGGCTTACACCACACATAAACAGAGCTTAACGGTAAACGGAAAAAATATCAGAATTACTATTCCAGCCGGAGTTGAAAATGGACAGATTATAAAAATTCCAAATCATGGTGGACCTGGTGTAAACGGCGGTCCAAATGGTGATTTATTTATCACTTTTTCTATTGCCAACAATTCAGAATTTAAACGAGAAGGCAATAATTTATACGCCGATGCACCGCTTGATTTGTATACTGCGGTTTTAGGAGGCGAAACGTACATCAACACTTTTGACGGAAAAGTAAAAATCAAAGTTCCTGCAGAAACACAGCCGGGAACGAAAGTAAAACTGAAAGGAAAAGGTTTTCCTGTTTACAAAAAAGAAAATCAATTTGGTGATTTGTATATTACTTATACGATAAAAGTTCCAACAAAATTGTCGAATAAAGAGAAAGAATTATTTGAAGAATTAGCAAAACTAAGAAGTCATGAAAAATAAAAATTTAATCCAAATAAAGCAGTTTTGTTTGTATCACGAAATTGAAAATACTTTTATAACTGAACTTAACAACTATGGTTTAATCCAAATTATTAGCGAAGAAGACGATGAATATTTGGAGCCTGAGCAGCTGCCAACGGTCGAAAAAATGATTCGCATGCATTACGACCTCAAAATTAATCTGGAAGGAATCGATGCCATAGCCCACTTATTAAACAAGATAGAAAACTTACAGCAGAGTCTAAATACGGCACACAACAAACTTCGTCTTTACGAAGAAAGACATATAGACTAACAATTTAATATCACAAAAAAGCTTGATTTCCGATTTGATTTCAAGCTTTTTTTTATGGATGCCAAAAGCAGAATTCTTAAATTGCGACATCTTAATTAACCTGAATTTGCTCTTTTAAAACCATACAGACAAATTCGCAAAATATAAAAAATGAAAAGAGAAAACATCTTAACTGGATCTCCGTGGGAAGACAAAATGGGATATTGCCGCGCAGTAAGAATTGGTAATATTATTGAAGTTTCTGGAACTGTAGCAATTGTTGATGGTGATAAAGTAAAAGCAGATGATGCTTATGCTCAAACTTATAATATATTAGAGCGAGTTGAAAAAGTTTTAGAAGATCTAAATGTCAGCATGAAAGATGTCATTAGAACAAGAATATTTACAACCGATGTTTCAACTTTTGAAGAAGTAGCCAGAGCCCATTCTGCTTTCTTTAGAGATGTAAAACCAACAACCGGATTTTACGGAATCAATCAATTAGTTGCACCAGAATATTTGGTAGAAATAGAATTCACTGCTGTTGTGCAGTAATTTTTTTGCCGCGAATTCCACTAATTTAAGCTAATATATTGCCACAGATTAAAGGATTTTAAAAATTCATTTATAATTCTTTCAATTAAAAATATATTAATTCGTGAAAATTCGTGAAATTCGTGGCTGAAAAAACTTTTCATAAAAAACATCCATGACTTTAAACCTAAAAGAAACACTATTATCTATTCCAAAATGGATTATAATTTGTGC
Source organism: Flavobacterium sp. SORGH_AS_0622 (assembly GCF_030818825.1). NCBI lineage: Bacteria > Pseudomonadati > Bacteroidota > Flavobacteriia > Flavobacteriales > Flavobacteriaceae > Flavobacterium > Flavobacterium sp. SORGH_AS_0622. The sequence continues at coordinate 1,434,355 of NZ_JAUTAX010000001.1, read as the reverse complement.
TTTAATAGGTCTATTTTCAGGATCTGCATCGGCCTTATTTTTGGTTTCTTTAGAATGGGTAACGCAATTTAGAATGCAGCATGATTGGATTATCTGGCTTTTGCCTTTCGGCGGATTTCTAGTTGGATTGAGTTACTATTATTGGGGAGAATCTGTAGTTAAAGGAAATAATTTACTACTGGAAGAGTACGAAAATCCTAAAAAAGTCATTCCGTTTAGAATGGCGCCTTTGGTTCTTTTAGGAACATTAATTACCCATTTATTTGGAGGTTCTGCTGGCCGAGAAGGAACGGCAGTACAAATGGGAGGCGCAATTGCCGATCAATTCACCAAAATTTTTAAATTAGATAATTCCGAACGCAAAATTCTCATTATTCTGGGAATCAGTGCTGGTTTTGCTTCTGTTTTCGGAACGCCTTTGGCAGGTGCTATTTTTGCTTTAGAAGTCTTATATTTTAGCAAAATTAATCTTAAAAGTGCTGTACTTTCTTTTTTAGTCGCTTTTGCAGCTTATTTTACAGTTGAATTTTGGGAAATAAAACATACTCACTACAGCATTCCTATTATTCCAGAACTTAGTTTCAACAACATTATTTTTACCATAATTGTCGGAATTCTTTCGGGCTTTGCTGCACTATTATTCGCAAGAAGTACTCATTTTTGGAGTTCGGTATTTTCCAAAAACATTAAATATCCTCCACTACGTCCCGTTATTGGCGGCGTAATTTTAGCGATAGCTTTTGCAGGTTTTGGACTTACCAAATTTTCAGGATTGGGAGTTCCTGTAATTGTAGATTCGTTTTCGAATACAAGCGAATGGTATGATTTTCTGCTTAAAATTCTTTTCACAGGATTTACTTTAGGAGCCGGATTTAAAGGCGGAGAAGTAACTCCTCTATTCTTTGTTGGTGCAACTTTAGGAAGCGCATTATCAATAGTAATTCCAATGCCAATTGCACTTTTAGCCGGAATCGGATTTGTTGCTGTTTTCTCTGGAGCAACCCACACTCCTATCGCCTGCACTATCATGGGAATGGAACTATTCGGAATTGCTCCTGGAATATTCATTGCAATAGCCTGCACAATTGCCTATTTTTCTTCGGGTTCTATCGGAATTTATAAATCGCAGATTGTTAGAGGAGCAAAATATAGGTTGTATGAAAGGTTAAATTCCAATTTTTAAAATTCCAAATTCCAATCTCCTAGTTATAGTTCCTACGGAACATAAAGATAAAACCTTAAATCTCTCCTACGGATCAAAATCCGCTGCTACAAATGTAATGTACCTACGAAACTTAAAAAGTTTCTGAAAAAAATAAAAAAAATAAAAATCCGTTGAAATCTGCGTTTTCGCGATAGCGAATCTGTTTCATCCGCGTTCAAAATTCATACGCAAAATTTAAATTCCAAAATAAAAACCCAATATCTATTGAAATAGACTGAATACTAAAGAAACTGTGACTAAAAATATTTTCAGCATTACATTAAAAAAATGTAAATTCGCACACTATGAAAATACAAGACATTCAAGCGATTCAGTTATTACTCGCCGCTCCAAAAAAAATCGTCATCATTCCGCACAGAGGACCAGATGGTGATGCAATGGGCTCAACATTAGCTTTATACCATTTTTTAATTAAAAATAATCATCAAGCAACAGTAATTGCTCCAAATGATTTTCCTAATTTTCTAGCTTGGCTTCCAGGATCAGAAACTGTAAAAATATTCGAAAAAGATACCGAAAACTGCACCAAGATTTTAGAAGAAGCAGAAATCGTTTTTACGCTTGATTTTAATGCTTTTCATCGTACAGGTGAAATGGAGCACACTTTAGCAAAGCTAAATGCTATTTTCATAATGATCGATCATCATCAAAAACCTGATGATTATGCTACCTATACCTACTCTGACCCTTCATACGGATCTACCTGCGAAATGGTTTACAACTTTATCACTTTCTTAAACAAAAAAGAAGATATTGACAAAACCATCGCGACTTGTATTTACACAGGAATTTTAACCGATTCAGGCTCATTCCGTTTCCCTGGAACAACAGGAAACACTCATAGAATTATCGCTGAATTAATTGATCTGGGTGTAGAAAACACACAGATTCCAGTTTTATTATTTGACAATAGTTCCTTCAGCAGATTACAACTGTTAGGCCGAGCTTTACAGAATATGAAAATATTCGAAGAGCATAAAACTTCTTATATGACGTTAACACAAGAAGAACTAGATTCTTTTAATTATGTTAAAGGTGATACAGAAGGAATTGTTAATTATGGCTTGAGTATAAAAGATATTGTTTTTACTGCTATTTTTATCGAAAATAAAGACGAAGGAATAATTAAAATTTCATTCCGTTCGCAGGGAGGTTTTGATGTAAACCAATTTGCAAGAGATCATTTTAACGGCGGCGGACACAGCAATGCAGCCGGCGGAAGATCTGAAGTTTCGATGGAAGAAACTGTAAAGAAATTTGAAGATTTAGTAAAAAAACTAACACTATAGCCCACATGAATTACCTAAAACTTAGCATTTATAGTTTGCTTTTTGCTGTTTTGTTAATCAGCTGTAAGCATCATGAAGAAGCCAGAAGACCTATTTCCAGCGCTTCAGGAACATTCATGAAAAAATCTGCAGATCGAAATAAGAAATTAGTGGCTAATGAAGAAGATGTCATTAAGAAAATAATAAAAAGCAATCCGAAAGTAAAATACTATGCCACTCCAAAAGGGTATTGGTTTTATTATGATGAAAAAAATGCTACAGAAACTGCATCACCAAGAAAAGGCGATATTGCTTATTATAATTTAGAAGTTAAAGATATAAAAGGCAATATAATTTATTCTGATTCTGACCTTGGTCCGCAGACTTATTATGTAGACAAACAAGACATTATGATGGGACTTCGCGACGGAATTAAAAGAATGCATAAAAATGAAACTGTGACATTTTTATTTCCATCGCATATGGCTTATGGTTATCATGGAGACAACAAAAAAATTGGTACAAATGAATCTTTGATGGTTACAGTTACATTGAGAAATTTTGTTCCAGATCCAGCTCAGACTAATGCTCCTGCTCAAACTACTGCTGTAGCTCCAGCAGGACAAGCTCCTAAAACAACAACACCGAAACCTGTAGCTCCAAAACCTGCAGCTCCAATAAAAAAAGATACATTAACTCCATAAAAAACAATCTCTTAAAATGAAAAAGATTATTTTATTATTACTAATAGCCGTTAGCTCATTTTATTCTTGTAAAGACGATCACAGTAATCTGCCAGATGGTTTGTATGCCGATATCGAAACAAACAAAGGTCATATTATTGTTGAACTTGATTACAAAAAAGCTCCAATTACTGTTGCTAACTTTGTGACTTTGGCTGAAGGTAAAAACGAATTTGTAACGCATGAAAATTTAAAAAAGAAACCTTTTTTTGATGGTTTAAAATTCCATAGAGTTATAGAAAGCTTCATGATTCAAACCGGAGATCCTTTAGGAACTGGTTCTGGAGATACTGGATATAAGTTCAAAGACGAATTCTCAGATTTAAAATTTGACAAAGCTGGTGTATTGGCAATGGCCAATAACGGACCTGGAACAAACAGCAGCCAGTTTTTCATCACACACGTAGAAACTCCTTGGTTAGATAACAAACACACTATTTTTGGTCATGTTGTTGGTGCAAAAGATCAAGAAGTTGTAAACAAAGTAGTTCAAGGTGATAATATCGTTTCGGTAACTATTATTAGAAATGGTGAAGCGGCTAAAAAGTTCGATAGTGTAAAAGTATTTCACGACTATTTTGCAGAAATCGCAAAAGAACAAAGCAAATATGCAGGAGTTCAGAAAGAAAAAGTAGCTTACTATGCTTCTATTAAACCAAAAGTTACTAAAACAACAAGCGGTTTAGAATATTTTATTACTGAAAAAGGAACTGGTAAAAAACCTGCAGCAGGAACTCAAGTATTTATTGCTTACGCTGGTTTTCTTGAAGACGGAACTTTATTTGACACAAGCATAGAAGATGTTGCAAAACAATTTGGAAAATTTGATCCTGCAAGAGCTGAAGCAAAAGCATATCAGCCAATTCAATTTAAAGCCGGAAGTAAGAATGGTTTAATACCTGGTTTTATTGAAGGACTTGAGCAGCTTTCTTTTGGCGATAAAGCAATTCTTTTTATTCCATCTCACTTGGCATACGGAGAAACTGGTGCAGGAGGTGTAATTCCGCCAAATGCAAATATTATTTTCGAAGTTCAATTATTAGAGAAACAATAAAACAATTCATCATAGACTTAAATCTGAAAAGTAATGAAGTTTAAATTTTTATTTTTATTTTGCTTAGCAATAGTTAATATTCAAGCTCAAACTAAAAAACCCGCAGCAAAACCTGCTGCAAAAGCAAAAACAACAACTGCAGCAAAACCTGCTGCTAAGCCAAATACAAATCCTAACGAAGGGATTTTTGCTACAATTTCAACTTCAAAAGGAGATATTGTTGTTTCTTTAGAATACACAAAAGCACCCGTAACTGTTGCCAACTTTATCACTTTGGCAGAAGGAACAAATCCTTATGCAAAAGTGGAAAAATTAAAAGGGAAGCCATTTTATGATGGTTTAAAATTCCATAGAGTAATTAACGATTTTATGATTCAAGGTGGTGATCCGCAGGGAACTGGTGCTGGAGATCCAGGATATTCATTTAAAGATGAATTTGTTGCAGAATTGAAATTTGAAAAAGGCGGTGTTTTGGCAATGGCAAATTCTGGACCTGCTACAAACGGGAGCCAATTTTTCATTACACATAAGGACACACCTTGGCTAAACGGTAAACATACTATTTTTGGACATGTAGTTTCTGGAATGGACAATGTCAATAAAATTGTTCAAGATGATATTATGAACAAGATTACCATTACACGTAAAGGCGCTGCTGCAAAAAAGTTTGATGCTGTAAAAGTTTTTAGTGATGAAATGAAAAAAGGAGAAGCTAAAAAAGAAGAGGCTAAAAAAGTAGTTGCAGCAAAAGCTGCTTATTTTGCAACAACAAAAGCAAAAGCTACTACAACCGCTTCTGGCTTAAAATATCTTATTACGAAGCAGGGAACTGGCGTAAAAGGTGCTGAGGGTTCAAATATCTATTTTCATTATGCTGGATACTTTGAAGATGGTACTTTATTCGACAGCAGTATCGCTGAAGTTGCAAAAGCTTACGGTAAGTATGATGCAAACAGAGATGCACAAGGCGGATACAAAGCTTTTCCTTTTACAGTTGGTAAAAAAGACGGAATGATTCCTGGTTTTATTGAAGCTCTTGATATGATGACAGACGGAGAAAAAGCTATTTTCTTCCTTCCTTCTAACTTAGCCTATGGCGAAAAAGGAGCTGGCGGCGTAATTCCTCCAAATGCAACTTTAGTTTTTGAAATTGAAACTTATCAAAATCAGCCAACTAAATAACAAACTGGAATTCAATTTCCATAAATACAAAAAACATCAAAAGATACTTTTGATGTTTTTTTTGTTTTAAGACTATTCAAAAATTTAAAGAATTATTATTTTGAACGTTGAAATTCAGCTATTTCCGTTATTAAGTCTACTATTTCACGTCCATTTCTATTAAATCCTAAACAAAATAGCTTACCTTTGCCGGCTTTAATTTTTTAAAACAAGTAAATTATGAAGTCGCAAAATAATGTATTAAAAGGTGTTTTTCTGGTTGCTCTAGGTGCTACTACATACGGAATGCTGGCAACATTTGTAAAAATGGCTTATTCTGAAGGATATACAACCGCAGAAGTTACGACATCACAATTTATTTATGGAATTACAGGAATTCTACTAATCAATCTTTTTCAAAGGATAAAAAATAAAAATCAAGCTGTAAAAGCGACTCCAAAAAATATTTTCAGTTTAATGCTTGCTGGAACTTCATTAGGAATGACAAGTTTATTTTACTATTTGGCTGTAAAATTTATTCCAGTTTCTATCGGGATCGTTTTATTAATGCAGACTGTGTGGATGGGCGTTTTATTAGAAATGATTTTAGAAAAAAAACTGCCTTCTAAACAAAAAGTCATTGCAGTTTTAATTGTGCTTTTTGGAACTGTTTTAGCGACAAATATCATTAACAATGACATACAACTAGACTGGAGAGGTTTGGTTTGGGGAATCTTGGCCGCTGCGTCTTTTACCACAACTATGTTTACTGCAAATCGTGTTGCTACAGAAATTTCATCGGCTCAAAGAAGTCTTTATATGCTTTTGGGCGGTTCTATTATTGTTTTTTCATTTGCCTTTGCAACTCAGGTTACCGCATTTAATTTCGAAATTTTCTTAAAATGGGGAATTGTGCTGGCTTTATTTGGCACCATAATTCCGCCTATGTTAATGAATATTGGTTTTCCTCTTACTGGTATAGGACTTGGAAGTATTGTTTCTGCCTTAGAATTACCCGTTTCTGTGATGATGGCGTACGTTTTATTGAATGAAAAAGTTATCTTCTCTCAATGGGTTGGAATTGTTTTAATTATACTGGCCATAATTATTATGAACGTAAATTTCAAGTCAAAAAATAGCCGAATTTGAGCATTATTAAAAAAAGATCTTCTGTAATGTAATAATTGTTAATTTTTTTATAAATTCGTGGTAAACAATCAATTATTATGAGTTTACCCTGGCATTTATATTTAATGGCTTTATTGTATATACTTGCTGGAATTAATCATTTTAGAAAACCTGGGATGTACATAAGAATCATTCCTCCCGCATTTAAAAACCCAAAATTAATAAATAATTTAAGCGGAGCTGCCGAGATCATTTTAGGCATTCTCCTTATTTTACCTGCGACAACAACTTTCGCCGCCTGGGGAATTATAGCCTTACTTATAGCTGTTTTTCCTGCAAATATCTACATGTTACAAAATAAAAAAGCAGGTTTTGGTTTACCATTATGGATTTTATTTGTACGTTTGCCCTTACAAATTGTTTTAATTTATTGGGCATACCAATATACATTCTAACATTAACCATTAAATTATTTTATCATGAAAAAATTATTTGCTGAGTTTTTCGGAACTTATTGGCTTGTTTTTGGAGGCTGCGGAAGTGCCATATTTGCTGCCGGTTATCCAGAATTAGGAATCGGTTTTGCCGGTGTTGCACTTGCTTTTGGTCTGACAGTAGTGGCAATGGCTTATGCAGTTGGACACATTTCTGGAGGACATTTTAATCCTGCAGTTTCTTTTGGATTATGGGCAGGAGGAAAATTTCCAATTAAAGATCTTATCCCATATATAATAGCTCAATGTATTGGAGCTATAGCTGCAGCTGGTACATTGTATACAATCGCTTCTGGAAAAGCTGGTTTCGTAATTGACAATACTAAAGCTGGAGCATTTGCATCAAATGGTTTTGGAGCGTTTTCTCCTGATGGCTATTCTTTACAAGCTGCTTTTATAGCAGAATTTGTTCTCACCTTGTTCTTTATTTTAATTATTCTTGGTGCAACAGACAAATTTGCTAATAGTAATTTTTGCGGTATTGCGATTGGTTTAACACTAACTGTAATCCATTTAGTTAGTATTCCAATTACAAATACTTCTGTAAATCCTGCAAGATCACTTTCCCAGGCAGTTTTTACAGGAGGCGAACCATTATCTCAAGTCTGGCTTTTTTGGGCAGCTCCAATTTTGGGTGCAATAGCAGCAGGATTTATCTACAAAAATTTATTACAGCAAGAGGGCGAACCTGAAAAAATAGTTTTATAATTAGTTAATAATAATTATAAATTAGCCTATAATTAATTTCAAAAGAGAAAATCAGATATATTTATAATTGATTTTCTCTTTTTTGCTTTGGATAAAATCGATAAGAAAACAGTATTTCAACTCAAATATTTATATTTATGAACGAAATTATTTCTTACTTCAGTACGATTCCATCTTCTCATAGAAGTTTGATTCTAGTTGGCGGTATAACCATTTTCTGGTTGATTGAAAACTCTTTCCCGCTATTCCGAATGCAGTATAAAAAATGGTCACATGCGGGAATAAATTTCTTTTTTACCTTCACAACTATTGTTGTCAATTTTATTTTAGCATTTATTCTAATTAGAACCGCGGCATGGACTATTGAACATAATTTTGGTCTTTTGCAATGGCTTCCTAAAATGCCAATCTGGCTTTATACCATAATTGGTTTATTGCTTCTCGATTTAATTGGTGCTTATTTAGCACATTTAGTAGAACATAAAGTAAAATTTCTTTGGCAGTTTCACTTGGTACATCATACCGATACTTGGATCGATACCACGACTGCGAACAGACATCATCCTGGCGAAAGCGTTGTTCGTTTTATATTTACCACTTTAGGAGTTTTAATAATCGGAACACCAATGTGGATGGTATTTCTTTATCAATCTTTATCAGTTATCGCTTCACAATTTAACCATGCCAACATTTCGCTTCCCGAAAAATTAGATGTTTTCTTGAGTTATTTTATCGTTTCTCCCAATATGCATAAAGTACATCATCATTATGTACTGCCATATACGGACAGTAATTATGGAAATATTTTTTCTGTTTGGGACAGAATTTTCGGAACTTTTACTTATCTGCCCAAAGAACAACTTATTTATGGCGTAGATACACATATGCAGCCTGAGGAAAATAACAAATTGAAGAATCTGCTAAAAATTCCATTTCAAAAATCAAGATCTTTCAAAAACAGTTAAAATCACTAAAAAAAGTGTACTTTACTGAAACAACTTATTAATTTTTTTTTTAATATTGATACAGAAATTGAAAATCAATCTATTAATCATTAACACCCTATTTTGAATTAATTTTCACGAGATGAAAAAGAGTAACCGTAAAGAATTGACTTGGGAGCAAACTGAAAAACTTGTTTCGTTAGCTTTAGAAGAAAGAAATCCATTCGAAATTATAAAAAAAGAATTTGGATTAGCAGAAAAAGAAGTCTTGGAGATCATGAAGAAGAAAATGCCTCTTGAAAAATTTGAAATGTGGAAAAAGAAGGCAGTAGCAAACAAACCAAAACCAAAACCAGTAAAAATAGATGATTTTGATGAAGATTTGGACGGAAAATATTATATAAAAAATAAACTAGACTAAACTAGAGCTCCTGTTTTTCAGGAGTTTTTTTTTATTTCTAAATTAATGTAATTTTTTTAGTAACTTTTCTATGTTTTTTGTGACAAATACAAATAACTAAACATATACATATGAAAAAAATACTTTACACCTTAGCTCTAGCGGTAACATTTTGGAGCTGTAAAACAGGTAGCACTGGAGCCGCAAAAAGCAATACCGTAGAGGTTAACATCAATTTGACTGACGTTAAAGACGATAAAGTTTTGGTGACTGTTACTCCGCCAGCCATTAAAACAGATGAAATTGTTTATAGCATTCCTAAAACAGTTCCAGGTACTTATTCTACAGATAATTATGGAAAATATTCTGAAGACTTTAAAGCATTTGATGCTAAAGGAGCCGCTCTTACTGTAAAAAGAATAGATGATAATTCTTGGTCGATTTCTAATGCAAAAGCATTAAAAAAGGTAACGTATTTAGTAAACGATACTTTTGATACTGAAAAAGGAACTGGATTTGGTAATGATGATGTTTTCTCTCCTGCAGGGACTAACATTGATGCCGGGAAAAATTTCATGGTTAATACCCATGGTTTTGTGGGGTATTTTCAAAATAAATTAGATGTTCCTTACAAAGTTACAATTACACATCCTGAAACACTTTGGGGCGCTACTTCTATGACAGATGAAGATGCAAGCAATACATCTGATGTGTTTAAAACTTCTCGCTATGCAATTTTAGTAGAGAATCCAATTATGTATTCTAAACCTGATTACACTACATTTAATGTAAACGGAATGGATATTTTGATTGCTGTATACTCTCCTACTGGAAAATTTACTGCAGAAAGTATCACGCCAGAAATGAAAACGATGATGACGGCACAGAAAAACTTTTTAGGAAAAGTAAACTCTACTAAAAAGTACAGTGTTTTAGTTTATCTATCAAGCATGGCAAAAGACGATGCACATGGTTTTGGAGCATTAGAGCATCCTACAGCTACAACAGTAGTTCTTCCAGAATCAATGCCAAAAGAAAAATTGGTTGAGACTATGAAAGATGTTGTTTCGCACGAATTCTTCCATATTGTTACGCCATTGACAATTCACTCAAAAGAAATTCAGTATTTTGATTATAACGCACCTAAAATGTCTGAGCATTTATGGATGTATGAAGGTGTAACAGAATACTTTGCAAATCTTTTCCAAATCAACCAAGGTTTAATTGATGAAGCAGAATTTTACACTCGTATTGCTGATAAAATTCAACAATCTAAACAGCTAAACGATACTATGTCATTTACTTTGATGAGTAAAAATGTATTAGAGCAGCCGTATAAAGACCAATACCTAAACGTATATCAAAAAGGAGCTTTAATCGGAATGTGTATTGATATTATCATTAGAGAGAAAAGCAACGGAGAAAGAGGTATTCTTGACTTAATGCATAAATTATCTACTGAATATGGTATTGAAAAACCATTTAATGATGATGAGCTTTTTGCAAAAATTACTTCATTAACATACCCAGAAGTGGGCGAATTCTTGAACAAATATGTAGCAGGAACTACTCCAATTCCTTACGATTTCTATTTGGCTAAAGTTGGTGTTACCAAAGCGACTGAGAAAAAACCTGGAAGTGTTTTCATAAAAGGACAAAATCCATATATCACTATTGATAAAGCTACTAAAGAAATCGCTGTTCGTTCTGATATCGAAACCAACGAATTCTTTAAAAACTTAAACTTAAAAGGCGGGGATAAAATTCTAACTGTTAATAACAAACCATATTCTTTAGATAATATCTACGATTTGATTACGGAAAGTGAAAACTGGAAAGAAAATGATCCTATTACTCTGAAAGTAAAACGCGGTACTAAAGAAGAAACAATTAAAGGAACTGTAAAATTACCATACGAAGAGTCTGAAACTTTTAAAGCAACTGATGCTTCAAAAGATAAACTTAAAAATGCATGGTTAAAAGGATAATTTCTTTTTCAAATATAAAAAAACCGACAAGTGATTGTCGGTTTTTTTGTTTTTGTCATTGCGAGGAACGAAGCAATCTCATCCTGAATATCTGTTTTTAATTAGAACTTATATTAATGCGGTTGCTTCGTTCCTCGCAATGACTATGCGTATGTTTTTAAAGCTTTATTTCTTCACTGGAAACTTCCAGTCAAATTCGTCTTTGTTATTGATAATCGCTCCGATTTCGAATTTTACAACCTCATCAAATTCTGTTTGGAGAATAAACCAATTGTCTTCGTTGAAATAGTTCTCAAAAGTATCAAAAGTTTCCTGATTGTATTTTGTAATACCTTTAGTGGCTAAATCTTTCTTTACATCAGCAATTTTTCTTCCGATTAATTTGAATCCGAAAACTTCTAAATCAATACTTGAAGCGACAATGTATCCTAATTTCAAATCTTCTTCTTCATAAAAAGTCAATCTGATTTTGTGTGCATTGTACACAAAAATTACATTGTCATCTTCGTCTTTATAGTTTTTATCAGGTTTTCCTAAAACAGCTGTTACATCATTCTGCTTCATTCCGAAAAGAAGTTTATCAATTCCTGATTTTAAATTTATTTTCATATTTAATTGTCTTTATTTGAAATGCAAATTTCGTGAAGTTTTTTAATTATTTGCCACGAATTCACGAATTATACTAATTAATTTGAATTATCAGACTTTGTAAACTCATTTGTCAGCTGAGCGAAGTCGAAGCCTCTTATTAACTGCAAAAGCCCTTCGACTTCGCTCAGGGTGACAGTGATATTAAAACCTAACAGGTTTTAAAAAACCTGTTAGGTTGGTATTTCCATGAGTAAACCTTAAACTTAATACCTTAGCACCTTAGTATCTTAGAATCTCAGCACCTTAATAACTAATACTTCTTCTTATTCGGTTTTGAACTCATATAAAACGTAATCTTTCCTCCAGCTAAAACATCACTATGCTTCAAAAATGGTTTTTCTAATTGTTTTCCATTCAGAAGTACTTTGCTCACAAATACATTTTTATCGGATTGATTAACGGTTTCTACTTCAAAGTTTTTTCCATTTTCTAAATTAAAAATCGCTTTTTTAACCAGCGGACTTCCTAAAGCATATTCATCAGAGCCAGGCGCAACTGGATAAAATCCTAAACTGCTGAAAATATACCAAGCACTCATTTGTCCGAAATCGTCATTTCCTCCTAAACCGTCTGCTCCATTTCTGTACATTTTTTTCAAGATCATTCTGATTTTGTCCTGCGATTTCCATGGAGAATCTGTCCAATTGTACAAATACACTACATGGTGTGAAGGCTCATTTCCATGAACATAATTTCCAATAATTCCGTCTCTTGTAATATCTTCAGTGTTTTCAAAATATTTGTCTGGAAGATGCATATTAAACAATGAATCTAAACGAACTTTAAATTTCTCATTTCCACCCATCATTTTAATCATGTCGGCTGGATCTTGCGGTACATACAAACTGTAATTCCATGAATTTCCTTCAATAAAACCTTGTCCGTGAGTATCTAACGGATCAAACTCTTTTTTGAAATTTCCATCATTTAATTTTGGACGCATAAAACCTGTTTTTTCGTCGTAAACATTTTTATAGTTTTTAGACCTTTCGATAAACTCATTATAGATTTCCGTTTTTCTTAATTTCTTCGCTGCCTGAGCAATTGCCCAGTCATCATAAGCATATTCTAAAGTTTTAGAAACCGATGAACCGTTTTTATCTTCTGGAACGTAGCCCTTTTTTATGTAATATTCCAATCCATCGTAATAGGGGACTTTTGCCGTATTTACACAAGCCTGCAGAGCTTTTTCAGCATCAAAATTAATATTCCCTTTTACAATGGCATCTGCAATTACAGATACAGAATGATAGCCAATCATACACCAGTTTTCATTAGCATAATGTGACCAGATTGGAAGCATTTTATGAACGCTTTGATCTGAATGTGCCAGCATTGAACTTACCATATCAGCATTTCGTTTGGGCTGTACGATATTAAATAAAGGATGCAAAGCTCGATAAGTATCCCAAAGCGAATAACTGGTATAATTCGTGAAGTTTTCTGCTTTGTGAACATTCATATCCAAACCTTTATAGTTGCGGTCTAAATCCATGTATTCTGTTGGTCCAAGAAACGCATGGTACATCGCAGTATAAAAATTAACCAAATCCTCTTTTTGAATAGTTTCTATCTGAATTTTATTCAGTTCTGTATTCCAGACTTCCTGGCTTTGTTTTTTCACTTTTTCGAAATCCCAATTTGGAGTTTCTTTTTTCATATTTTCTAATGCGCCAGCGGAACTAACTGGAGACAAAGCCATTTTGATCTTAATTTTTTCTCCTTCATTGGTATCAAAATCAAAAAACAATTTTAAGTTTTGACCTGCCATTTCTGGGAAATTTTTGGTTTGGTCAAATCTACCCCAAAAGCCTTTGTAGACACTTTTTTCCTGTGCAGCCTGTCCGTAGCTTTTAATAGGTTTACTAAACGACATGGCAAAATAAACCGTTCTGGTTCTTGCCCATCCGTTTGTCTGGCGATAACCTGTTATTAAAGTATCATTTTCTACTCGTACAAAGGTCCAGACATTCTTTTTGTCGTAATTGTAAATACCTGAAGTTAAATCCAAAATAATATGCGCTTCATCTGACTTGGGAAAAGTATACTGATGCATTCCAACACGAGTTGTCGCTGTAAGTTCTGCTTTTATTTTATGATCTTCTAGAAAAACGCTGTAATATGCCGGTTCTGCTTTTTCTGTAGAATGAGAAAATGCCGATCTATAACCCGACAAAGGTTTTGAAGCCACTCCAGGATTTAATTGTAATTTGCCCGTCGTCGGCATGATTAAAAAATCACCTAAATCAGAATGGCCAGTTCCGCTGAAATGTGTGTGGCTGAAACCTACAATTGTTTTGTCTTCGTATTGATATCCTGCGCAATATTTATAAACGTCTCCATTATATTTTCCGTTTAAACTGTAGGCAATTGTATCGGTTTCCGGGCTAAGCTGTACACTTCCAAAAGGTACTGTTGCTCCAGGATAAGTATGTCCCATCTTTGCGGTTCCTATCATCGGGTCAACATATTGAATAAGATTTCGTTTTTCACTTACCTTATTTTGACCGTTTAAAAAATTAGTAAAACCAAGTATTGAAATTGATATTCCTAAAAGAAAATTTCGGCAGTTTGTTGTAGTCATTTTATAAGTTTCAATTTTTTGGTTCTAATTGATGAATTTTAATAAAAATATTTGCTGTAGTTTTAATTTAGAAAAATACAACAAAAACTGTTTTTAAAAAACATAAAGTTAGCAGAACTCGAAAGCTTTTAAATATCTTTGATGTATTAAAAATATAGCGCCAACATGAAAAAGTATATTTTAGTTCTTCTTTCTTTTTATTCTACATTTATTTTTTCTCAAAAAACGGACAGCCGTCGATTAACCAAACAAGAAATTTCAGAAAGAGAACTTGATAACGTTGATGATTTCCCTATTTACAAAGCATTTGAATACCAAGATAAAGGAGGTGTATATGAATTGGTTTTGGGTGAAAATCATAAAGCAATTTCTAAAAAAGATACTTTAAACACCAAAATACAAGCTGTCTGTGTAATGAATGACCACGGCGGATTCTTGGAAAAATGGAAAATTAATGATTTGCTTGAAAATACTATTCCGAAAGAAACAAACATTTGGTTCTGGACAAAATATTGCAGTACTAAAGATCTTGACGGCGACGGTTATATCGATCCAATAATTGTGTATGGGACTAGAACGGAATATGATGAAATAAGACGCGTAAAAATTATTACGGTTTACAAAAATAAAAAATACGTAATTCGTGCAGTTGAATGTGACTTAGATGATTGTAGAAGTTTTAAGAAAGATCAAAATTGGAATACGCTTCCGCAGAAAATAAAAACCTATGTTGACCAATTAGTTGTAAAACTTAGAAAAGAACAGAATTTGTTGTTGAAAGATGGGTAGAATTTTTAATTGTGAATGGTGAATGGTGAATTGTTGATGGTTAATGGTTGATCGTTGATATTGAATTGTTAACTGTGAATCATAAATCGTTAATGGTGAGGGTTAATTGCACAACTAACAACTAACAACTAACAACTAACAACTAACAACTAACAACTAACAACTAAATTACTCATTCATTTCGTCGTAGCGCTCTGGAACTTGGGGATCGTAAAGCGGACATTTGAATTCTTCCATGACATCTACTAATTTATTCATGGTTTTTCCTTCTGTTCCGTAGCAATCAATTTTTACGCTTTGTGGTGTGGTAATTACTTGAAATGCACCTTTTCCTTTTGGATTTTTCCAGCTGTTTTCATCGACTCTTTCCCAATCTGAAAAAACGGAGTTGATTCGATTTACAATTACTTCTATCTGAAGAACAGCCAGACCATCTACTTCTTGTTTTTCTACAAGAGCTTCATAAACTTCTTGATTATTCAAGTAGATTTCATCTAGATATTTCCAAAAAAGTAATTCGTACATAATGAAGTATTTTTTAAAACCATATAAGTGATATAAGTTCATATTAAAAGTACTAAAAAATACTAAAATGAACTTATATCACTTATATAGTTATTTTTTTTAATAATTGAATGTTCCGTATTCGCTTGTAATAGTAAGTTTCTTCTCTTCTGAAGCTTCTACTCTACCAACGATTTGTGCATCTACATTGAATGATTTTGAAATTTCAATAATATCTTGTGCAATATTTTCTGGAACGTAAATTTCCATTCTATGACCGCAGTTGAAAACTTGATACATTTCTTTCCAATCTGTTTTTGATTGTTCTTGAATTAATTTGAACAATGGCGGTACTGGAAATAAATTGTCTTTTATAACATGTAAATCTTTTACAAAATGTAAAATCTTAGTTTGCGCTCCTCCACTGCAGTGTACCATTCCGTGAATATCATTTGGAGTATATTTATCTAAAATTTTCTTGATAATTGGTGCGTATGTTCTTGTTGGAGAAAGTACTAATTGTCCAGCGTTGATTGGACTATTTTCTACTTCATCAGTCAAATTAACTTGTCCTGAATAGATTAATTCTTCTGGAACTGCTGCATCATAACTTTCTGGGTATTTTTTAGCCAAATATTTCCCGAAAACATCATGACGTGCTGATGTTAGTCCGTTACTTCCCATTCCGCCGTTATAGCCTTTTTCATAAGAAGCCTGACCGAAAGATGCTAAACCTACAATAACGTCTCCCGCCTTAATATTAGCATTATCTACAACATCGCTACGTTTCATACGTGCTGTTACCGTAGAGTCTACAATAATAGTACGTACAACATCTCCAACGTCTGCAGTTTCTCCGCCAGTTGAATGAATAGTTACACCAAACGATTTTAATTCGTTGATTAATTCTTCTGTTCCGTTGATGATTGCCGAAATAACTTCAGCTGGAATTAAGTTTTTATTTCTTCCAATTGTTGAAGAAAGTAAAATATTATCTGTTGCGCCAACACATAATAAATCATCAATATTCATAATTAATGCATCCTGAGCAATGCCTTTCCAAACTGAAAGATCTCCAGTTTCTTTCCAATACATATAAGCCAAAGAGGATTTTGTTCCTGCTCCGTCTGCATGCATAATTAGGCAGTGTTCTGAATCTTGTGTTAAGTAATCTGGAACAATTTTACAAAATGCCTGCGGAAATAAACCTTTATCAATATTTTTTATGGCGTTGTGTACGTCTTCTTTTGATGCCGAAACACCTCTCTGTGCGTACCTTTTGCTAGAATCTGAACTCATGAAAATTAGTTTGTGTTGATGTGGTGCAAAGATAATCCCTTTTTTTAATTCTTTGGTTTATTTGATATTTGATTAATAAAAAAAATCGGCAGATTATATTTTCTGCCGATTTTCCTAAATAAAATTGGTTATGAAGCTTTTGGCTTTCTATTTTTAACTTTTTGGTATTCTATTATACTAAGTTGAGTTGAGACTTGAATTTTATTTTGTCTGTTTAAGCAGTAAAATTAGAAAACTTATTCCAAAACCATCAAGTATAAATACCTATTTTCTAACAACTTAGAGTTTTATCGATGAAATGTAAGACTATCTCGACGAAGGCCGTAACTGGATTAAAATATAAACAGGAAATTACTTTCTTATTTTGGTTGTATAAATTATAGAATTAAAAAAGCCTGTCTTTTTGAGACAGGCTTTTTATTTGTTTTCTGAGTTTTACTTCGTAAAAAGTAATTCTCTGTATTTGGTTAATGTCCAGCTTTCGTCATCAACTAATAATTCTAATTTATCACAGTGATTACGAATATCTTCAAAATATGGTTTTACTTTATTGCAATATGCTTCTGCCATTTTTTGGGCATCAGTCAATTGGTTTGCTTTCTTTCTTTCGTTTGTCATTGCCAATACTTTAGAATTTATACCTTCTATATGACCCGAAATTTCTTTGATTAAAACAATTTGTTCGCTTGCAATAGTTTCAAATTCTTTTCCGAAGATTTCTTTTAATCCTTTTACATTTTCAATTAATGTATTTTGGTAACGAATTGCAGTTGGAATTACGTGGTTTCTAGAAATATCTCCTAAAACTCTTCCTTCGATCTGGATTTTTTTAGTGTATTCTTCTAATTCAATTTCGTAACGAGCTTCAGCCTCAACGTGATTGAAAATTCCTAATTCGTCAAATAATTCTAATGCCTGTTTAGAAACTTTAGCTTTTATCGCTTCTGGAGTTGTTTTAAAGTTACTCAAACCTCTTTTTGCCGCTTCTTTTTCCCATGCCTCGCTGTAACCGTCTCCTTCAAAAAGAATCTTTTTAGATTGTTTAATGTATTCTCTCAAAACATTAAAAATAGCATCATCTTTTTTCATGTCTTTCGACTCAATAAGATTTTCTACTTCATTTTTAAAGTCTTTCAATTGTTTGGCCACAATCGCATTCAAAGTTGTCATTGCATTCGAACAGTTTGAATTAGATCCAACAGCTCTAAATTCAAATTTATTTCCTGTGAAAGCAAAAGGCGAAGTTCTGTTACGATCTGTATTGTCTAATAATACGTCTGGAATTTTACCAACAACATTTAGTTTTAAATCTGTTTTTTCTTCTGGCGATAATTTACCTGTTGTAACACTTTCTAATTCAGATAAAACTTTTGTCAGCTGTGCTCCAATAAAAACAGACATAATTGCTGGCGGTGCCTCATTAGCCCCTAACCTGTGATCGTTACTTGCTGTCGCAATAGAGGCTCTCAATAAAGTCTCGTAATCATTTACCGCTTTTATTGTATTAATGAAGAATGTCAAAAACTGTAAATTACTCATTGGCGTTTTACTTGGACTTAACAAATTAACCCCTGTATCTGTTGCCAATGACCAGTTATTGTGTTTTCCAGAACCGTTTACACCTTTAAATGGTTTTTCGTGAAATAAAACTTTAAAATCATGACGCTCGGCCACTCTCTGCATCACATCCATTAATAAAGAGTTGTGATCGACTGCTAAATTCGTTTCTTCAAAAATTGGTGCCAATTCAAACTGATTTGGCGCAACTTCGTTATGACGTGTTTTTACCGGAATTCCTAATAACATACATTCCTGCTCTAAATCTCTCATATAAGTAAGAGCGCGAGTTGGAATAGATCCGAAATAATGGTCGTCTAACTGCTGTCCTTTTGCAGACGTATGTCCTAATAAAGTCCTTCCAGTCATCATCAAATCTGGACGAGAATTTGCTAAAGCTTTATCAATTAAGAAATACTCCTGCTCCCAGCCCAAAGTTGCTGTTACTTTTTTTACGTTTTTGTCAAAATATTTACAAACTTCTGTTGCCGCTTCATCAATTGCAGACAATGCTCTTAATAATGGTATTTTATTATCTAAAGCTTCACCTGTATAGGCAATAAAAACTGTCGGAATACACAATGTTGTACCATAAATAAATGCTGGAGAAGTTGGATCCCAGGCAGTATATCCGCGGGCTTCAAATGTATTTCTAATTCCGCCATTTGGGAAACTTGACGCATCTGGTTCTTGTTGTACCAATTGCGCGCCTCCAAATTTTTCTACAGGATCACTTCCGTCATAAGAAGTTTCAAAAAATGCATCATGCTTTTCTGCCGTTGTTCCTGTTAAAGGCTGAAACCAGTGTGTATAATGTGTAACTCCTTTTGCCAGCGCCCATTCTTTCATACCCATAGCAATATAATCTGCCAGCTTTCTGTCAATCTTCGTTCCATGTTGAATGGCATCTCTCACTCCTTTTAAAGCATCCGAAGTTAAATATTGCTTCATTGCTTTTTCATTAAACACATTTGAACCAAAAAGATTTGATTTTTTATCTATCTCTTCAAAATGTACCGGCTTTCTTGTAGAAGCTTCTTTTAAAGCTTGAAAACGTAATGTTGACATGTATGTAAATTTTAAAATTCGTAATAATTTTCACTGAAAAAATGAGGAACAAATATAAACAATAAAAAAGCCTATTTTAAATATAAATTGGAGAATTTTAGCCATCGATTTTTCAATATAAGATGCTTTTTTCAAAGAATAATGAATTCAATTTATAGAAATATAACAAAACTGTGCGGTAATATTGATTAAATAAACATTTTTTCATAATTTCTTAACTCAGAAATTCAAAAATGTGCCGTAATTATTACGAATTTATTTTTTTAAGGTAATTAAAATTGCTTTTTTAAAAATATACCCCTCTCAAAATTGCGCTTATCCAAAAAATTATACTTCGTTAAACAAAATAGCCCCCTAATTTTTAGGACTAAAAAAATAAATCTATATTTGACCCAACGAAAAAAAACAAAAAAATTAATTTATATTATTATGGCTAAAATTAAGTTAGAGTACATTTGGTTAGATGGATATGAACCAACTCAAAATCTTAGAAGTAAAACTAAAGTTGAAGAGCATGACAACTTCAAAGGAACATTAGAGGAACTTGGAAACTGGTCATTTGATGGATCATCTACAAGACAAGCTGAAGGAGGTTCTTCTGACTGTTTGTTAGTTCCAGTTGCAATTTATCCTGACCCAACTCGTATCAATGGATGGTTGGTAATGTGTGAAGTTATGTATGCTGATGGAACTCCACACCCTTCTAACGGTAGAGCTACAATTGATGATGATAATGATGATTTTTGGTTTGGATTCGAACAAGAGTATTTCATTATGGATACTAAAACTTTATTGCCATTAGGTTTCCCTGTTGGAGGTTATCCTGCTCCACAAGGTATGTACTACTGCTCTGTAGGTGGAAAAAACACTCACGGAAGAAAATTAGTAGAAGAGCATGCTGATTTATGTATCGCTGCTGGAATCAACTTTGAAGGTATTAACCAAGAGGTTGCCTGCGGACAATGGGAATTCCAATTATTCGCTAAAGGTGCTAAAAAAGCTGGAGACGAAATCTGGGTTGCTCGTTACCTATTAGATCGTTTGACTGAAAAATATGGTTACTATATTGAATACCACCCAAAACCTCTAGGAGACACAGACTGGAATGGTTCTGGAATGCACGCTAACTTCTCTAACAGTGTTTTAAGAACATGTGGAGATCAAGCAACTTACGAAAGAATCTGCGAAGCTTTCCGTCCTGTTACTGCTGAGCACATCGCTGTTTACGGAGCTTACAACGACCAACGTTTAACTGGTAAGCACGAAACTGCTTCTATCCACGATTTCTCTTATGGAGTTTCAGACAGAGGATGTTCTATCAGAATTCCTTTGATGACTGTTCAAAAAGGATGGAAAGGATGGTTGGAAGACAGAAGACCAGCTTCAAACGGAGATCCATACAAAATTGCTGCTAGAATTATCAAAACTGTTAACTCAGCGTTATAATTCTAAACTTACAATATATTCTAAAAAAGCCGGCATAATTGCCGGCTTTTTTTTACGTTGCCTTTATCATTCTGAGAAACGAGTATCATGCTAGAGAATCTACAAAGATTGGCGATTCATTGCGCAGAGTTACTCATATGATTCTCATTCCTCAAAATGACAAAACTAAAACCAAAAATTAATATATTTAATATCCAGACAGACAAAATCACCTTCGAAAACATCATAACTTTATAATAATTAACATTTTACAAATAACAAACATTACTTAATTTTAAGATTAAAATTAATTTTTAAGTTAAATTTCAAAACTTATCTTTGTAGATCAATTAAAAAAAATTATCATGATAGTCTGGACTCTCTTTTTACTTGCTGTAGTTTTTATTCTTGCCTTAGACCTAGGTGTCTTCAACAAAACACCACATATTATTAGTACTAAAGAAGCCAGCAAATGGACCTTAATATGGGTTACTTTATCCTTCCTTTTTTCTGGAGTAATTTATTGGCTGTATACAACAGATTATATTGCCAATCCCGATGGTTTAAAACCTGCAGTAGCTTCTATGAAGTTTATTACTGGTTACCTAATAGAACTTTCATTAAGCGTAGACAACATCTTTGTGATCGCTATAATCTTTGCTTCTTTTAAAATTCCGCAAAAATATCAGCACCGCGTTTTATTCTGGGGAATCCTAGGAGCGATTGTTTTCCGTGGATTAATGATTTTCTTCGGGGTCATGTTAATCAATAAATTTACCTGGACAACTTATGTATTTGGAATCTTCCTAATATTTACTGCTGTAAAAATGCTGTTTTCTGGTGAAGAAGAAGATTTTCACCCAAAAGATTCTTTTGTTTACAAAACATTGGGAAAAATTATTCCGATTACTTCACATATGGAGCATGAGAAATTTTTCGTTTTAACCGAAACAGGCAAAAAAGCCGCTACTCCACTTTTTGTTGCTTTGATTGTAATTGAAGTTATGGATGTTCTTTTTGCTGTAGACAGCGTTCCTGCTATTTTAGCTATTACATCTGATCCGTTTTTAGTATTCAGTTCAAATATATTTGCGATTTTAGGATTACGTTCTATGTATTTCTTCTTAGCTAACATGCTGGCGAAATTTAGCTATTTAGAATATAGTTTAGTTGCTATTTTAGCATTTGTGGGATTAAAAATGTTATTACATGATTTCTTCCACGTTCCAGAATGGGCTTCTTTAGGATTTATTGCTTTATCGCTTTTAGTTGGTATTTTGGTTTCTCTAAAGTTCGGAGAAGAAAAAGTTTTAAATGATTCGTCAAGTGAAGAATAGTTATTCTTGAAACATATATTCATAAAAAAAAAGGAAATCTTACGATTTCCTTTTTTTTGTTTAAAACATTAAGAGCTAATTATAATTTTATCTTTTTAATATTACTGTCATCAATATTGAATCTTTTGATAACCTCATTGTAATTTGAATAATCTGGCTTATTAACAGACTTACCTGTAGTTACATACCCAGGAATTATTACAATTCTAAATATTTGATTTAATCTAAAAGAATCAACAACCCCTCCTAAATTATTTCCAACCATATAAATGCTAACATCATTTTTTGTAAAATCATAATCGAATCCAAAATCCAATGTTCCATCAGCTAAAAAATAATTTTCTGGTGCCAACCTCCACACATCATTTCCATTATCAACTCCTACTAATCTGTAAACCAAAACCATATCGGAATCAAAAATCGCAGGATTTAATCCTATTATAGGATTATAATTATTTGCACTAGTGAAATTAACATTGCTAACTTCATAAACTTCACTAATTGTATCGTTATCAACATCATCATCGTTATTTGAACAACTCGAAAACGCCATTAGTCCCACTACAGCGAATAAGGTAAGTATCTTTTTCATAATTTTATTTTTTTAAGGATTATACTATAAAGGTATTCCAAAAATTAAACCAAAAAAAGTAATTCGGCTTATTTTCGGTCAAAAAAACCTTTATTTTTTTGCAGTTACTTGATTTTTAAGCAATATTTTATTGAAAAATAATACATGGTATGGTAATGAGTTTTCCCAATAATCCCAAGTATGTGCTCCTGGGCGCTCTGTATAATCATGATCAACTTTATTATAAACCAATCTTCTATGAAGTTCTCTGTTTGGTTCAATTAAAAAATCATCTACACCACAATCTATAATTAGTGGTAATTTGTTAGCTTTTAATTTATCAGCCATTCTTAAAACAGAGTTTTGTTCATACAATTCTGTACTACCGCTTTTATCTCCAAAAACAGGCTGCATTAATTTGACTACTTGAGCAGATGAATCTCTGTTTAACATTACACTCATATCTACCGCTCCGCTCATACTTCCCGCTGCACAAAATAAATCAGGATGCCTTCCAGATAAATACAAAGCGCCATGTCCGCCCATAGAAAGACCTGTTATTACTCTTCCGTTTCTATTACTAATTGTTCGGTAGGTTTTATCTACTTTTTGAATAACTTCTTGAGTAATGAATGTCTCAAACTGACTTTCTTTATTTACTGGACTGTCCAAATAAAAGCTAAACGTTTCTCCTTCAGGCATTACAATAATCATATTGTATTGATCTGCCAGATTGTGGACTAATTTTTTATTTGGTGTGTTTTTAAGCCAGTCACTAAAATGTCCGTAAGCTCCGTGTAACAAATACATAACTGGAAAAGCGGCTTTGCTTTTCGAATACGAATTGGGTAAAACGACCGCAGCTTTATAGGTTTTCCCCATAGCTGTGCTGGCAACTTGTAACGTATCTACTTTTGCTGCATATGTCATGGTGGTCATGCAAAGCAAAAATGCAGATAATAGCATTTTAAATTTCTTCATTTTGATATATTTTTTCTGATTAGGGTTTGTAAATATACCTTTTTTCAGAATAAAACATATGAAAAATCCGACTAGGTGTTTTTTTTTATTTGCCGCGAATTTCACAAATTAGCACGAATTATTTTGCCACAGATTAAAGGATTTTCACAGATTAATCTGCTTGATCTGCTGAATCTGCGGGAAAAATTTACTCTCAAAGATTTAGCAGATTATATAGATAAAAAAAATCATTTTAATCTGTGAAATCTGTGGCAAAAAAAAATCCGATTGAAATCATCAATCGGATTTATTTATTTTATTTATTCTTGCTATTAATGGTAAATCAGAAACTAGCTAATTATAATCTTATGTTCGTGACGGTATTGCGACGCGCTTTTACCCGTGTATTGTTTAAACGATTTACTGAAGTGGCTGAAATTATTAAAACCGCTTTCGTAGCAAACTTCGTTAATACTCATTGGCTGTTCTGCCAAAAGTTTAGAAGCATGAACCAGACGATATTCATTCACAAATTCAGTAAATGTTTTATTGGAGATCTTTTTAAAATAACGACAGAAAGAAGGTGTAGTCATACTCACCAAACTAGAAACTTCGTCTATTGAAATAGATTCCTGAAAATGATCTTTCACAAAATTAAAAACCACATTAATACGGTCGTTATCCTGAGTTTGCAATTCTAATGAAAATCCGTCAGCATTTAAAATGGTATAATCCTCAGCCGATTCTAATTCGTCCAAAACACTCAAAAGCGTGATCAAACGTTGAAACGGAGGTTCATTCTCCATCATTTCAATTTTCTTTCCTATTCTTTTTTTTGTTTCACCGCCAAAAGCGATTCCGCCTTTCGCCTGATTCAAAATATTCTGCACTTTTTTCATTTCAGGAGCAACAAAAAAGTCACTTCCTAAAAATTCAGGTTTTATATGAATTACAGTTTCATTTGTATTACCTGTATTCTCATTTGTAAAACCACAATGGGGCAAATTGGCTCCTATTAAAAGTAAACTACCATTCGTATAATAAGAAACATGGCTTCCTATTTGTCTTTTTCCAGCCCCGCCGTTAATATAAACCAACTCAATCTCTGGATGATAATGCCATAAATGAGCTTTGCTATTGGTCTTTTCGGCGTGTTTAGTGTAGGTAAAAGAACTTCCGTATGAGTTAGTTATCACTTCAAGAGCTGGGGCAATTGTCTTCATGATAATTTCTTTAAAAAATAATAGCAAATTTAACAAAAACACCTAAAATAATTTAAATTTTAACCTATAACGGTTTCGTAAATGCGAATTTTACATCAAAATCACATTTTTTATACTGAGAAATTAATACCAAAACTGCCTTTTTTTTCAGGTCTCATTTTTTTTCTCGGTATTTTTTTCAATAATCTTATTTAAAACGGCATTTAATGTAAATATATCAATTTTTGTAAGAAATATAGAAATTTTAAGAAGTATTTAATTTTTACAAAACTTTGAAAAATAACAACCAAATTAACAGAAACATAACATTAAACTCAAATTTTAACCTATAACGGTTTCGTAAATGAGAATATAGCACATAAATTGGAAAATATAGTTGTTAAAATAACATACATGCTGCTATAACTTTGCCTCAGAGAAATGAACTAAAAATTTAAATACCACAGAATATGAAAAAGATTATGAAATTAAGTTTAGTATGTGCAGTGCTTTTAACTGGAATGAGTACTTATGCAATTGATGGAAATGAAGCTCTAAATCTTCATGTATTAAAAGGAAATGGCAAGGTAATTGCTTTTGGTATTAACCAACTTCAGAAAGCAGTTATTAGTATATATGATACAAACGGTAACTTAATCTATACTGAAAACGCTTCTGGTAAAGATGGTATTTTGAGAACTTTCAGCTTAGAAGAATTTCCACAAGGAAAATACATTTTAGAAGTTGCTGATACTTTCAAAAAAGTAAAATACGATATTACTGTAAATGCAAATAGTTCTGTTTTGTCTTCAAAAGGAACTACTTCAAATAACTAAGAAAATATTAAGGTTAAGTGCATACTTCACAGCACTTAAAAGTTTTATACTCTAATACAGTATAAAAAGTGAGGTTAGATAGTTAGTAAGTTAAAAACTTTCAAAAGTTTTAAAAACAGCTCTTTGTGGTTACTGAGCTGTTTTTTTTTGCTCTTTACTTTCGGGTCGCATAGTTTTTTAACCGCAAAGAGCGCTAAGATTTACACAAAGTTCGCAAAGTTTTATTTTACAAAGCTTTGCGAATTTTGCGTTTTTATGACTAGCTATAAAAAATCTGTGGTCGCTTAACTGTTAACCTTTATTGTTCAATTCCTACAATTATTAAAGAAATCTTTAATTCAATGTAAACTAAAAATCATCAAAAACGTTGAAAAATAACAACTGAATTAACGAAAACGATAAAAATAATTCAAATTTTAACCTATAACGGTTTCGTAAATGAGAATACAGCATAGAAATAGGAAAATATAGTTGTGATTTTTTACTTACAACTGAAGTAATTTAGCATCAGAGAATTAGAACTATTAATTTTAAAACTAAATACTATGAAAAAGATTGTTAGATTGAGTTTAGTAGCTGCATTGCTTTTCACAGGAATTAGCACATATGCAATTGATGGAACAGCGGAGTTTAATCTTCACGTATTAAAAGCTAATGGAAAATTAATCACTTTCGGTCTTAATCAGACTCAGAAAGCTAATTTATCTATTTATGATAAAGATGGATCTCTTATATATTCTGAAAGCGCTTCAGGTAAAGATGGAATCTTGAGAACTTTCAGCTTAGAAGAATTCCCAGAAGGAACTTATTTCTTAGAAGTGGAAGACAATATGAAAAAATCAAAATACGAAATTAAAGTAACTGATAATGTTTCTGTGTTATCTCAAAATGCAGTTTCTTCAGTTTATAAACCAGGTTTCGAAAAAAATACAAGTGTGGCGACACGCTAAAAAAGTTTATACTCTCATAAAGTATAAAAGTGAGGTTAGATAGTTAGTAAAGTTTAAAAACTTTTAAAGTTTTAAAAACAGCTCTTTGTGGTTATAGAGCTGTTTTTTTTTTATCACAAAGTTTTTTACCGCAAAGCTCGCAAAGATTTACGCAAAGTTCGCAAAGTTTTTTTTCACAAAGCTTTGCGAACTTTTTCGTTTTATAAACCTCTTGTATAATAATTTTTAGCGCCCTTTGCGTAAATCTTTGCGAGCTTTGCGTTTAAACACACTATTCTATATGTAAATAAATTCTTAGCTCTTTGTAAACTTAAAATCAAGCAAAACTTTGAATAAAAATAACCGAATTAACAAAAACGTTAAAAATAATTCAAGTTTTAACCTATAACGGTTTCGTAAATGAGAATATAGCATAGAAATTGGAAAACACAGTTGCGCTTTTTTATCTATTTCGTAAGTAATTTAGCATCAGAGAATTAGAACTATTAATTTAAAAACTAAGTACCATGAAAAAGATTGCAAAATTGAGTTTAGTAGCAGCGTTGCTATTCACAGGAATAAGCACTTACGCAATTGACGGAAATGGAGAATTTAATCTTCACGTATTAAAAGCTAATGGAAAACTGATCACTTTCGCACTTAACAAAGTACAGAAAGCCAATTTAGCTATTTATGACAAAGATGGGACACTTATTTATTCTGAAACAGCTTCAGGTAAAGAAGGAATCTTAAGAACTTTCAGCCTAGAAGAATTTCCAGAGGGAACTTATTTCTTAGAAGTTGAAGACAACGTAAAAAAAGCAAAATACGAAATTACAATAACTGAAAATGCAGCTTTATCAAGAACTGCGATTTCTTCTGTTTACAAAGCAGGTTTTGCTAAAAACACAAGCGTTGCAACACGTTAATATTTTATATTTTTTACAGGTATAAAATAAGGTTAGAAAAAATTAGAATATTTTATTGTTGAAGAAGAAAAACAGCTCGCGGTTGGTTACGGAGCTGTTTTTTTTGCGTTAAAATATAAATGTAATTTTCACACTAATTTCTTTCTGAAAAAATATTCTTATTAATTCAAATGTTTGATTTTCAAGCATTAAAAAAAAACATAAAAAAAGTAATCCGCGAGCCCAGTAATTACGTACATAGTTCAAACAAAACACAGATCTGATTACAATTCAGCAACTTAAGCATCGAAAAATGCTAAAATTTTGCTAAAAATTAAATTTGTATTTGTAGTTTTACGCGTTCCACATTTAGTAATTAACAATTAAAAAAAACATGACAAAATTTACCAAAGCCGGTTTAGTTGCTGCCTTTTTTTTAGCGACTGTGTTTACCTATGCCATTGATGGGAAAGGTGATTTTATTTTAAACATCAAAACAGGAAACGGAAAAGTAGTTAGCTTTACTTTAGACACTGTTGAGAATTCATCTTTCTCGATCTACGACGAGAATCACAATTTACTTTATGCAGGAGACGCTGCAGCAAATAAATTGGAAGTTTCAAAAACAATTAGTTTAGAAAGTTTTCCAGCAGGAACTTATGTTCTAGAAGTGAAAGCAAACGACAAAGTTGCGAAACACGAAATTAAAGTTGCTACAAAAAAGGTAAAAGCAGTGAAACTAGACGAATCTGCTAATCATAGCCCAGGATTCCGCCGTTAATCACTCTTTTTGCCCAAAAAGTTAAAAAGCATCAGTCATTGGCTGGTGCTTTTTTTATGAATAAATATTTAAGAAGATTATTTATTTTTTAATAGTTTCTCTAAATATTCGATTTTATTTTGTTCCGCTTTCAGCAAACGTTCGTAAAGCTTTTTATTCTCTTCGACAGTTTCCATTAATTTATCTAATGGATTGAAAGTGCAATTATTATTATTCCCAAAGTGACTATTATGAACAGCATCATTAAAACTATTAAAATAATTAATTGCTGCTTCGTCTGAAAAATTCTTAATGGCCTCAACCGTTACACCAAGTGCTTTTGCCACCTCAACAAGTCTTTCTTCTTCTATCGTTTCGCTGTTTTCCATAGCCGAAATTGCTTGTTGGTTTGTTCCTAACGCCTGCGCCAAAGCTTCTTGTTTCATATCTCGCAGTTCACGAATACGGCTTATTTTTCGCCCTATATGATTTGGTTTTGTTAGTGTGCTCATAATTCAAAGATAATAATAAAGTGTCAAAATTGGTAAAATGTAAAAAACAGATTTTACGCCGTGCGATACAGCAAAAAATGATTTCGTACAGCAAAATCTATTTCTTCCTTCGCCGAATCAAACAAAAGTACAATTTTTCTTATACAAATTTTATAAAAGCCAAATTGTAGACCAATTAAAATATACGCCTTATGGAAAACAATGCAACTGAAACTTTACAAAAGCTACAAAAATTAACCGCTCAGTATTTTACAACGCTAAAACCAACCAATGAAGCCAATTCTTATACCGCACAATTTAAAGTAGTAAATTATTTAGAACTCGGCTGTCTTATTACCGATTTACTGAAATTGTGTATTCTGGCACTTGATAATGACATGCATAATTTTTCTAAGAAAGATAAAAGTGCGACTATTAATGTGAGTCTGATTTTGGAAACGATTCTGCATATGTTTCCTATGGATGAAATGGAGTTTTTGGGGTGTGTTGGGGAGATTGTTGATTGATTTTTATTTGCAAAACGAGGTGAAAGTTCTAATGCTAAAAAATCTCGCAATCCCCATAGTTATCGGGAGCTAAGTCGCAAAGTTTTTACGCAATCTTGTCATTTCGACGGAGGAGAAATCTTCGCAAGTAACTCCACAAAGATTGGCGACATTCTGTACGTAGCTACTTGAGAGGATTTCTCCTACGTCAAAATGACAAATTGAAGAGGAAAAATTTTGGGTTTATGAGCTGGATATTCATGCTGCTTTAATTTCAACACTCTTTTTTTAATTTAGATCTCTTTATCTGATCAGCAATATCACTAATTCTTTTCGATTGTACTGAAAGTAAAATAACAAATATCAAAATACCACCCAGATAGAGTGAAATGCCATTAACACCATATTCTTTGTAAAATAATTCTCCTGGCGAAGAATAATTTGTAAAATAGAAAACAACTTCTCCCCAAATAAATACAAATAGAAAGTATGCTAAAAATTGTATTTTTTTTGATATTTTAATAAGCCTATTTATTTCGTCCATAGCAAATATTATAATTCTTTTGAAAAGATTTTTTTTCGATCAAATTATTCTCCTAAAAGTTCTCGAAACTTAAATTCAATTTGTTTTTTTAATGGATAAATTATCTCAGGGATTTTTTTATAAACCATATAGGCTTCTTGCAATATTTTTGCTTCGCTTTTTGGATAGCGCAGTTTTAAATCGTAGGTATCAAATATTTTAGATGAATTAGAAACATAGTTTAGTATTAATTCTTCCATTTCTGCAGAAAAATAAATAGCATTATGATTAAAATATCTTATAAATTTATTGTGTGCTTCTTTATATCTTAAACTAAATTCTTTTTCACTCTCTTCAAAAGTTTTTCCCTCCGGAGTATATTTAATAGGGGAAGTATAATCTTGTAGTAACGCTAAATTTTCATTTAGAAGTTGATGAGTTTTTGCTAAAACTTTAAGCCGAATTTCGTGTAATTTAGTAAATTTGAAACTCTCTTTTGATTTAATGTAGTTTAGCTCAGATTGGAATTGCGAAATTTCTTTTGAATGCTCTTTTTTAATTGCTTCAACTTCTTTTGCGTTTTCTTTTTTTACTTGTTCGAGCTTATTGTCAAATGCACTTTTAATACTTGCTTTAACTCTTTCAGTTAGATACAATGTAAATAATGCAGGTATTCCAATAAATCCAATTATTTGATAAAGATAATCTTGATAATTCATTTAGTAATTAATTTAATGTTTCATTCTCCTAAAAGTTCACGAAATTTATTTTTTATTTCAAATTGAATTGGCTCTATTAATTCTCGAACTTTTTCATATGCAGTTCCATCCGAAATGTAGACTTTAGTATTACAAAAAGTTCCTTCTCTACCTAGATACTCTTTTTGAAAATGCTGATTAGAAATCTCTAATGAAGAAGCCAAATATTTTTCTAACAATTCTTCTATTTCATCATTGAAATAAATTTTATTAAAACTATAATACTCATGAAATTTATTATGAGCGTCATGATAATCACTAGATTGTTTATGATTAATTTCTTCAGCCGTTTCATTATTAAGGCCACTTTTCAATGGAGCTACATAAAGTCTTAACTTAATCAAAACATCAGTTAAATATTTATAAGTTTCTGCCATCACTTCAAATCGCTTTTCATGAAGTTTAGTAAACTTAAAACTTTCTTTTGATTTCAAATAATTAAGTTCAGATTGGAATTGAGAAAGTTCTTTTGAATGTTCTTTTTTCAATTCTTCTAGTCGCTTGTTGAAAGAATTTTGCACACTAGCTTTCACCCTCTCATTCAGCCAAAGCGCAATCAATGTTGGAACCAAACCAGTAATAAATACTATTAAAATATCCATCTGTTTTTTGATTTAAATATAGTATTTTTCTTTAAATCATTAATAACTTAAATTTTCTCTTTATAAAACAAAAAAACCTCTCAAAAAAATCTTGAGAGGATTTTCCATATCATTAAAAATTAAAAAAAATTACATATTCCTTCTATACTGCCCACCAACCTCAAACAACGCCGAAGTAATCTGACCTAAAGAACAAACCTTTGTAGCTTCCATTAAATGATCGAATAAGTTTTCGTTTTTAATAGCGGCTTGCTGTAACGTATTTAAATGCTCGTTTACTTTTGCTTCGTGGAATTGATGTAAGTTATCCAGCATCGTAATCTGATATTGTTTTTCTTCTTCGGTTGCACGAATAACTTCTGCCGGAATTACTGTTGGCGAACCTTTTGAACTCAAGAAAGTATTTACACCCACAATTGGGAAATCTCCGTTGTGTTTTAAGGTTTCGTAATACAAACTTTCTTCCTGAATTTTAGAACGTTGGTACATCGTTTCCATTGCGCCTAGAACTCCGCCTCTTTCTGTAATTCTGTCGAATTCTTGTAGAACGGCAGCTTCCACTAAATCGGTTAATTCTTCAATGATGAACGAACCTTGAATTGGGTTTTCGTTTTTCGCCAAACCTAATTCTTTATTAATAATCAGCTGAATTGCCATGGCACGACGTACAGATTCTTCTGTTGGTGTTGTAATCGCTTCGTCGTAAGCATTGGTGTGCAATGAATTACAGTTGTCGTAAATGGCGTATAAAGCCTGTAAAGTTGTTCTAATATCATTAAAATCAATTTCCTGTGCGTGTAACGAACGTCCAGAAGTTTGAATATGATATTTCAGCATTTGTGCTCTTTCGTTGGCTCCGTATTTGTTTTTCATGGCTTTTGCCCAAATTTTACGTGCCACACGACCAATTACAGAATATTCCGGATCTACTCCGTTGGAGAAGAAGAATGATAAATTTGGTCCAAAATCATTGATGTTCATGCCACGGCTCAAATAATATTCCACGTAAGTGAAACCATTTGAAAGCGTGAAAGCCAATTGCGTAATCGGGTTTGCTCCCGCCTCTGCAATATGATATCCTGAAATCGAAACCGAATAGAAATTACGAACGTTTTTAGTAATAAAATATTCCTGAACGTCACCCATTAATCGCAGCGCAAATTCTGTTGAGAAAATACAAGTGTTTTGCGCCTGATCTTCTTTTAAAATATCGGCTTGAACCGTTCCACGAACTTGCGATAAAGTTTTGGCTTTTATTTCGTTATAAACTTCCAAAGGTAAAACCTGATCTCCCGTAACGCCCAAAAGCATTAATCCTAAACCATTGTTTCCTTCTGGTAGATCGCCTTGGTATTTTGGTCTTTCGATTCCTTTGTCTTTATATATTTTGTTGATTTTAGCTTCAACTTCTTTTTCTAATTCGTTGGCCTTGATGTACAATTCGCATTGCTGATCGATTGCGGCATTCATAAAGAAACCTAACAGCATAGGTGCTGGTCCGTTGATGGTCATACTTACCGAAGTTAAAGCATGAACCAAATCAAAACCTGAATATAGTTTTTTGGCATCATCCAAACAGCAGATTGAAACTCCTGCATTTCCTATTTTTCCATAAATATCTGGACGTAAATCTGGATCATTTCCGTATAACGTAACGCTGTCAAAAGCAGTCGAAAGACGTTTTGCAGGCATTCCCGCACTCACATAATGAAAACGTTTATTGGTTCTTTCTGGTCCGCCCTCGCCCGCAAACATTCTCGACGGGTCTTCGCCTTCACGTTTAAACGGATATAATCCCGAAGCAAACGGAAATTCACCAGGAACATTTTCCTGTAAATTCCAACGCAGAATATCGCCCCAGCCTTCGTATTTCGGCAAAGCAATTTTCGGAATCTGTAAATGCGATAAACTTTCAGAATGCGTGGCAATCTTGATTTCTTTATCACGAACTTTAAAACTATAAACTGGATTTTTGTATTTAGCTACTTTTTCGTCCCAACTCAGGATAATTTCCCAATTGTAAGGATCTAAGTCCATTTTTACTTTATCGAATTGATTCAGTAAAAGATTTAAAAAGATTCTATTTTCGTCGTGTTCTTGAAATCCTGCAGTTAAAACAGTCGAATCGTCAATTCCTGCTTTTGTGATCTGCGGCACTTTCCCAGAAACCGATTCGATGGTTTTGAAAATTCCGTATAATTTCTGAGCTACTTTTTGCTGCGAAAGTGCGATTTCATCATAACTTCTGTTATTCTCTGCAATTTCAGATAAATAACGTGTTCTTCCCGGCGGAATCACGAAGATCTTCTCGCTCATTTCTTTGGTGATTTCAAAAGTCGATTTCAAATCAGAATCGGTTTTCTCCACCACTTTATCCATAATCGCTTTGTAAAGCGTGTTCATTCCTGGATCGTTAAACTGAGAAGCGATTGTTCCGAAAACCGGCATTTCATCAGGATTTTTATCCCAAAGATTATGGTTTCTTTGATATTGTTTTTTTACATCTCGCAAAGCATCAAGCGCGCCGCGTTTATCAAATTTGTTTAAAGCTACTAAATCGGCAAAATCAAGCATGTCGATTTTTTCCAATTGTGTTGCGGCTCCAAATTCTGGTGTCATTACATATAAGGATACATCAGAATAATCCATAATTTCAGTATCAGACTGACCAATACCCGAAGTTTCCAAAATAATCAAATCGTATTTTGCGGCTTTCAAAACCTGAATCGCCTCGGCTACATATTTAGACAAAGCCAAATTCGACTGGCGAGTTGCCAGCGAACGCATATAAACACGAGGATTATTTATAGCATTCATACGGATTCTGTCTCCTAAAAGTGCTCCTCCAGTTTTTCTCTTAGAAGGGTCGACAGAAATTAATCCGATTGTTTTTTCTGGAAAATCAATTAAAAAACGGCGAACCAGTTCATCAACCAAAGATGATTTTCCTGCTCCACCAGTTCCTGTGATTCCTAAAACTGGAATTTTAGAACTCGCATTGCTTTCGTGAATTTTATCAAAAACAGGTTTTGCAATTTCTGGGAAATTTTCTGCAGCAGAAATCAAACGTGCGATGGCTGTAGGAACTTTATTTTCGATGTGATCTACTTCCCCATTCAATTGATCTCCGATAGGAAAATCAGAACGTTCAACCAAGTCATTAATCATTCCCTGCAAACCTAAAGAACGTCCGTCGTCTGGAGAATAAATTCTAGTAATACCATATTCATGCAATTCGGCAATTTCGCTTGGCAGAATTACACCGCCGCCGCCGCCGAATATTTTGATATGCCCCGCTCCTTTTTCATGCAGCAGATCATACATATATTTAAAGTATTCATTGTGCCCGCCTTGGTAAGATGTCATAGCAATAGCATTGGCATCTTCCTGAATGGCGGTATTTACCACTTCTTCAACGCTTCTGTCGTGGCCAAGGTGAATTACTTCAACTCCTGTTGACTGAATAATACGACGCATAATGTTTATAGCGGCATCATGTCCGTCGAAAAGTGAAGCAGCAGTGACAATTCTTACTTTATTTTTAGGAATATATGGTATTTGTTGTTCCATTTTATGAATATGATAATTTTATGAGGGCAATTTACAAAATATTTTAATATTCGATCCCTACTATAAGCTTATCTTAACAAAAATAAATCGATTTCGCAATCCAAAAGGGTAACATTTTACGTAACTAATTGATATAGTTAAAGAAAGCTTAAAGACATGGCAATTTCGCAACATTTAAACAAAATCAGGAAACATGTTACAAGACGTTCTAGAGTAATTTAGCATTGTAGAAAAGCCCCAAATTTTTACCAAACAACTTAACATAAAAAGTAATAACGTAAAAATTTAAAAAATGAAAACATATTATTCATTCGCCGTAATTTTAGGTTTGAGTTTCTTTATATCTTCTTTTAATAGAATTGAAAAAAACACTCTTTCAGATAAAAAAACATCAAACGCTTTGGTTGTTTACAACAATGATGATGTAAACGATAAAGTTTCCAATGACTTCTTTAAAAGATATTCTGATTTGAAAAAATACAAATCTGATGTAATGTCATTGTACAAAAACAGAACTCTAGGAACTATTTGGTTTGACGAAGATGATATCAACGAATTTGGAACTGTTTTGTATGAAAAAGCAAAAAAAACAAATGATTTAGTTATTCCTTACCAAAAAGAAATTGATCAACTTTTTGACCGATCATCTGAAACAAAGCTATCTAAAACAGATGCCGATATGCTTTTAAGTTCCTTATATGTATTGTATACTAAAAAAAGTAATGCAGACAAGAAAAAATTGTCTTATGACGCAATGTTGAAAGATTTCTTAAACTACAGTACTATCGAAGAAGCTACTGCTTCAACAACAACAGAAGACGTTAAAGTAGAATATGACCAATATTATAAATTACAAGACGTTCT
This sequence comes from Flavobacterium sp. SORGH_AS_0622, assembly GCF_030818825.1. Classification (NCBI taxonomy): domain Bacteria; kingdom Pseudomonadati; phylum Bacteroidota; class Flavobacteriia; order Flavobacteriales; family Flavobacteriaceae; genus Flavobacterium; species Flavobacterium sp. SORGH_AS_0622. The sequence goes on along the minus strand of NZ_JAUTAX010000001.1, from coordinate 1,398,548 downwards.
AAAAAAATACAAAAGATTAGAACGATCAAATAAATGGAAACCAATTGTTCCAGAAGAAACACCTTATAAAGAGTTACGTCCAGATGCTGTTTCGAGCACTATCGCTCAAGTTAGAACCCGTTTGTATTTATTAGGAGATTTAAAAAGTGATTCTAAAAGCAACGTGTACGATCGTGAATTAATGGATGCTGTGATGAAATACAAAGTTCGTAACGGATTTAAACCTAACTATATTCTTGCAGAAGAGCATATTAATGAAATGAATATTCCGCTGTCTGACAGAGTGGAGACTTTGAAATTAAACATGGAAAGATGCCGAGCTATTGCTGCTCAAATTGCCGCAAGCGATGAATATGTTTTAGTAAATGTTCCTTCTTTTGAATTGGTTTATGTTAAAAATGGAAAAGTAGAATTGACTTCCAGTGTGTTTGTTGGAGCACCTTTAACTAAAACAACTATTTTTAATGGAGAAATTGACAGAATCGTTTTTAGCCCGTATTGGACAGTTCCTCAAAGTATTGTACAAAACGAATTGAAATCTAAAATTGCTGCAGATCCTAATTATCTTGCAGAAAAAAATATGGAAATGGTAAATGGCCAGGTGAGACAAAAACCAGGACCAGATAACTCTTTAGGGTTAGTGAAATTTATGTTTCCAAACCAAGACGATATTTACATGCACGATACGCCATCTAAAACTTTATTCGATTTTGAAAAAAGAACTTTCAGCCACGGTTGTATAAATGTAAAAATGGCAAAAGAATTGGCTGTTGCAATGCTTAAAGATTATCCAGAATGGACACCTGCAAAAATTGATAAAGCTATGGCTGGAAAAACAGAAAATAGTTTTAAATTGACTAAAAAAGTACCCATTTACATTACCTATTTTACTTCATTAGTAAATGAAAATGGTGAAATTGGTTTCTTCCAGGATGTTTATGAAAAAGACAAAGAGTTAACTGGCGAAAATGCTGTTGTAGCTCAATAATATAAATTCTATTAAATTTTAGAGAGAAGTTATCATTTTTTGATAGTTTCTCTCTTTTTTAGTCTTTTTTAGTAACCAAAAAAAAACTTAAGTTATTACTATTAAAGCTTTTAGAGGCAATTTACTTCTATAGACTTCACGAATTTTGCCCTGTAATTATACCACTAATTTTATAATACTTAAAACTAATTATTATGAAAACAAATAATATCGAAGGTCTAACAATGTTTGAGATAAATGTATTAGTGCAGCAAGGCGGAAGATTTGTGATTTTTCCTAATACTATTTCAAAACTGATGAAAAAATTTAAAGGCTCAAATATTTATTTTGTTCGCCCAGAAGAAAAAACTTTTAAATATGCCTTAAAACATTTCTTTAAAAATTTAGCCTTAGGCTGGAAAGCTTTCCCGTGGGGGCCAGTTTATGTCATTAAATCTTTTTATTTCTTAATTAAAGGAGGAAAAGATTATACCCAAATCATTCTGGCAGAATTGAATAAAAATAATCCAGTTTACAATCCTGAGTTTACTATTTAATAAATACGCTCACTTTAATATTGTCTTAAAATGATACTTTAAAAGCATATAAGGGCTAAAAGTGGTTTTATTTAAAAAGAGATTTGCCGAAATTTTTTTTTAATTAAATCACAGTGAAAAAATACTTTTTTCTATTTACTGCAATATTACTGCTAATTTCTGGCTGCAATAATTCAAAAACACCTGAAAGTTTTATTGGAGCCCATAATATTCCCAGACCTAAAGCGCCTAAAGCTGTTGGTCCTCCGCGTATTTTATTTATGGGCAACAGCCAATTAGAATATTTTATCAGCACTTCAACATTATTTCAAGAACTATGCAATGCCAATCAGCAGCATATTAATGTACAGCAGTTAGTGACAATGGGTGTTCCTCTTGACAAAGTCTACTACACCAATAAAACGGAAGCCAACCAAAATTTTTCTAATATAGATAAAGATGGAAATTACTACGATTATGTTGTGCTTCAAGAAGCAACACCAATTGCATTAAACGATCCTGAGAAGTATAAAAATAATTTAAAATTTATTGTTGAAAAAATACATACAAACAGTCCAGATGCTGCTATATATGTATACCAAGCAATGTCTCCAGTACCTTACACAGACTCCAACTATAACAATTACTATAACGAACTACGTAAAAATGCGATGGGAGCGGCAGCATTTTTAAAAAATGCAGGTTTATTGAGAATTGGTGACGCAGTTAAAGATGCTTACAATGGTAAAAGTGGTTACCAATACCTAAAAGACAATAAGGATCGTCTTCGCTTCGGAAGAGAAACACTGCATTTTTTAAATGATGGCGGATTTTTGCAGGCCGTTTTATTATACAGTTCTATTTTCGATGAAAAACCAATTATTCCTAAAAAACTTATTCTTAGTACAGGAACAAGTGATACTGATCATATGCGAAAACAAGAAGTCTATAAAGCCATCAGTAATCCAAAAGCTTTAGAAGAAATTGCTTTTAGTAATCGATGAAAAGCTTTTCATATGATGATATTTTCTCTAAAAAAGTTTGTCCTAAACTAGTATTTTAAAAACTTATTAGGGTGATAATTGTGATTGATTAAAAAGAGATTTGCTGCCATTTTAAATCTCATAATTAATTACTCACAATGAAAAAACACATTTTATTTTTGGGTGTTGCTGCGATTCTTTTTTCTGCTTGCAACAACAAATCAAATTCAGGGGAGAATTCAAGTTCAGAAATTACACATCCTAAAGCTCCAAAAGCCGAAAGTTCTCCACGAATATTATTTATAGGAAACAGCCACACAGAATATTTTGTAAGCGCTCCAATTTTATTTGATGAAATTTGTAAAGCCAATAATCAACCCATGAATATTGATCAATTAGTTACAATGGGAGTTTCTATTGACAAAATTTATGACGATCATAAAACTGAAGCTGAAGAGAATTTTGCTAAGACAGATAAAGATGGTAATTATTACGATTATGTAATCATTCAGGAGTCAACACCTGTTGCGCTTGCGGAACCAGATAAATACGCAGCTAATGTTAAAATGATTGTAGATAAAATTCGCAAAAACAGTCCTGACGTTGCCATTTATATTTACGAAGGAATGTCTCCATTACCTTTTACAGAATCTGAATACAAAGAGTATTATGATGAAATGCGCAAAAATGCTATTTCAATTACAGAAGCTACAAAAAACGCAGGATTATTAAGAGTTGGTGACGCTGTTAATGATGCATACAATGGAAAAAATGATTATAAATATTTAGTTGCAAATAAAGATAATTTACGTTTTGGAGAAAATACACTTCATCTTTTAAACGATGGCGGATTTCTTCAGGCGGTTTTACTTTATTCTACCATTTTTGATAAAAAACCTGCAATCCCGAAAGAGCTTACTTTAAGTACTGGAACAGGAGATAATGACGATATGAAAAAACAAGAAGTGAGTAAAGCTATCAGTAATCCAAAAGCTTTAGAAGAAATTGCTTTTAGTAATCGTTAAAAAATAGCGCAACAAAAAACTCAAAATCATCTTATATTTTTATGAGATGATTTTTTTATTTAAGGTCAATAAAAGAAGGAATGAATCCATATTGAAAATAAATTATCAAGCAAGTGTTATTTATCAAACAAATTGTTTACCCTCCCAGAATATTTTTATGGCTTTATTTTTGAATAAGTAGTATTTTTGAAACTTAATAATCCCCAACAAATGAAAAAGATTTTATTATTAGCCGTTACATTTTCTCTTACGTCTTGTGCGCAGGTACAACAGACCTTAAATCAATTACCTCAAATATCATCCCAGATTCCTGGAGTTGGTGGTGTAGACATTGCTTCGGGTTTAAAAGAAGCTTTAAACAAAGGAATTACCCAACAAGTAAGTAAATTAACTGCAGTAGATGGTTTTTATAAAAATGAAGCTGTAAAAATTTTAATGCCGCAAGAATTACAAAAAGTAGATGCTACTCTAAGAAAAGTAGGTTTAAGCTCTCTTGCAGATGAAGGAATAAAAATGCTGAACCGTGCTGCAGAAGATGCAGTGAAAGAAGCTACGCCAATATTTGTTTCGGCCGTAAAAAATATGTCTTTTACAGACGCTAAAAATATTTTACTAGGAAACGACAGCGCTGCTACAAGCTATTTGCAAGGAAGTACGACTTCAGCATTATATGGAAAATTTAATCCTGTGATTAAAAGTTCTTTCGAAAAAGTAGGCGCTGATGTTGTTTGGACAAAAATCATAAACAAATACAACACGATTCCATTAGTTAAAAAAGTAAATCCAGATTTGACTGACTATACAACAACTCAAGCTTTATCTGGAGTTTTTAAAATGATTGCTGTAGAAGAAAAAGAAATCCGTAATAATATAAGTGCAAGAACAACTCCTTTATTAAAAAGTGTATTTGCAATGCAGGACGGAAAATAATTTTTTCTGAAGTTACAAAGGTCCAAAGATACAAAGCAGCCTTTGCAACTTTGGACCTTTGCAACTTGTCACTAACCAAAATTAAATACCAAAATGCAAAAAATAACAATACTCATTCATTGTGGAGATCAAAAGAATATTATCGCCTCTGTGACTACTTTTATTGCTAAAGTAGAAGGAAATATTACCTATATTGATCAGCATGTTGATGTAGAGCAAAATGTATTTTTTATGCGATTGGAATGTGAATTTACCAATCCGCAAATTACTATTGAAAGTTTAAAAGAAGATTTTGATAAAACTCTCGCTGTCAAATTTAATATGTCTTGGGATTTGTACAGCCAGGAGCAAAAACCCAAAATGGCGTTATTTGTTTCTAAATATGATCATTGTTTATTTGATATTTTAGGTCGTTACAGTGCTGGAGAACTAAATGTCGAAATTCCGCTTATCATTAGTAATCATAATGATTTAAGGTCAATTGCCGAACGTTTTGATATTCCGTTTCACTATGTGCCTTTTACCAAAGAGAATAAAGAAGAAGGTGAAGCAAGACAAATTGAGCTATTAAAAAGATATGAAATCAATTTTATTGTTTTGGCCCGTTACATGCAGATTGTAACTCCAAAATTGATTTCGCTTTACGAAAATAAAATTATCAATATTCATCATTCGTTTTTACCTGCTTTTCCAGGAGCGAAACCGTATCATTCGGCATTTAAACGCGGTGTAAAAATTATTGGTGCAACAAGTCACTATGTTACAGAAGAACTAGACGAAGGTCCGATTATTGAACAAGATATTGCAAGGGTTTCTCACATTCATTCGGTAGAAGATTTTATCATGAAAGGACGCGATCTAGAAAGAATTGTTTTAGCAAGGGCAATTAAATTGCATGCAGAAAGAAAAACAATGGTTTACAGCAATAAAACAGTAGTTTTTTCTTAAGCATGAAATTCTGAGATTTAATAAAACAAAATAAAAACCCGACAGTTTATAACGCTGTCGGGTTTTTATATTTTAATAACTCTTCATCTTTTAAAAACAACCTCAAAAAACCTCATTGTATGTATTTTGACAGGTTGAAAAACAGCTTTTTACAAGCAGTTGTTAATTTTACTTTAAATGTATTTTTCTGATTTCTAATATTTTATCATTATATTAAATCAAAACCAACTGAATTAATAAACAAATTTGATAGTTATTATATTTAAATAATTAAAAATTATTTTATGCTGCAGAAAGCTCAAAACAATGATTTTATAAATCTTAACTTATGCTCAACAAAGTAATAACAAAACCTTAACAGCATAAGATTGATATATGTCGGACATTTGTAATGTAATAAACTGGTTATTTATTATTTTGGTTTTGGTTAGTTAAATGATGCCGGCGTCTTCGAGATGCCGGCATTCTTTTTTTATAGATTTTCGTTACAGGTTATTTATAATTTGAGCATAATTTTTACCACAAAGAGCTCAAAGGTTTTTTCGCAAAGTTCGCAAAGCTATAATACAAACCTTTGTAAACTTTATGTTTTCTATAAACCTTGCATAAAAAGAATCTTTGCGTTCTTTGCGTTAAAATCACGATCCAACAAAAAACTGCAAAGCTAATTCTTCAACCTTTCGTGTAGTAATTTGAAATAAGCAAAAGCCTTAAATAATCGGCTTCCGTGCCAAGAGAACATTTCGCCGTCGACAAAAATAGTCTTGGCATGATGTGTAAATCTCCCAATTTCAAAAGCATCCTCTTCTTTAAAAGGATACGGTTCTGAAGAAAGGAAAACAATATCTGGATCTCCTTCTAAACGCATCTTCTTTAATTCAATTTCTGGATAACGTCCTTTATCTTCGTATATATTTGTAAAATGATTCAGTTTTAATAATTCATTTATATAAGTATCGTTTCCAGCAACCATATATGGATTTTTCCAAATGAAATAAGCTGCTTTTTTAGACGGGATGTCTTTTATGTAATTCTTAAAATCACTTAAAGCAAAAGTCAGTTTATCATTCCATTTTTGTGCTTCGGTTCTGCAATTGAACAATTGCCCGAAATCTGAAATCATCTGAAAGTTATCTTCAATAGAAACAATATTCGTAACCCAAACCGGACAAATTTCCTGTAACTGATTTACAATTTCTTCTGTGTTTTCTTCTTTATTGCAAATGATAATATCAGGCTGCAAAAGATTTATTTTCTCGAAGTGAATTTTCTTTGTTCCTCCAACAATCTTTTTAGTCGACTTAAAATGAAACGGATGTACACAAAACTTCGTAATTCCGATAATTTTATCTTCTAAACCTAGATCGTATAATAATTCGGTTTGAGAAGGAACTAAAGAAATTATACGCTTGGGAGCTGATTCAAAAGAATGTAAAGTGCCCAGCTGGTCTTTAAGTTGTTTCATGTTTCAAGTTTTATTTGTTTGAAGTTAATTGGATCGGTTTTAACGCAAATAACGCAAAGGTTTTACATTTACTAGGTTTTGTATAAAAACACAAAGTTCGCAAAGCTTTGTAAATAAAGCGTTGCGACTTTGCGATAAAATTATGTTCAAAGTAATAAACTTGAAACCTTAAACCTGAAACTTTGTATTAATAATCCCTTCCATTTCCTGCTGTACTTTCAAAGCTTCTTCCCTAGCCTTTTCTGCAAAGTCAGTTCCGTTTGAAGCGTAAATAATTGCTCTTGCAGAATTTACCAAAAGACCAATTTTATCATTCATTCCGTATTTGCAAACTTCTGACAAACTTCCACCTTGAGCGCCAATTCCAGGAACTAGTAAAAAGCTGTCTGGAACAATTTTTCTAATTTCTGTAAAATATTCTGCTTTTGTTGCGCCTACAACATACATTAAGTTTTCGCTGTTTTTCCACGTTTTAGAAGTTTCCAAAACTTGTTTGTACAATTCTTTTCCGTTTGTGGTTAAAGTCTGAAAATCGAAAGCACCTTCATTTGATGTTAAAGCTAACATTATAGTGTGCTTGTTTTCGAAAGCCAAAAAAGGTTCAACAGAATCTTTTCCCATATATGGTGCAACGGTTACACTATCAAAATTTAAATCTTCAAAAAAAGCTTTTGCATACATACTTGAAGTATTCCCGATATCTCCGCGTTTTGCATCGGCGATCGTAAATATTTCAGGATAATTTTCGTTGATGTAATTAATTGTTTTCTGCAAAGACATCCATCCTTTTATTCCATATGCTTCAAAAAATGCTGTATTTGGCTTATAACCAACAGTTAAATCGTGTGTAGCATCGATTATCGCTTTATTAAATTCAAAAATAGGATCTTCTGTTTCTAATAAATGCTGCGGTAATTTTGCTAGGTTTGGATCTAAACCAACGCATAAAAATGATTTTTTCTGAAGAATGTGTTCGTGTAGTTGTTGTGTAGTCATATTGTATTTTGCTAGTACGGCAAAATTACAAATAATATAATTGGTTTACCAAATTAGCTACGACATTGAATTCCTGTAACATCTCGCAAAAATTGTGTAAGAAAAAACAAGTTCTGGAAAAGTATCTTTGGAAGAAACCTTTTAATACATACAAGTATGAGCCCAAATATCGGAATATCACCTAAAAATTTAAAAAAAAGCGCCACTATATTAGCCACGATTTTATCAAACGAAATGACACTGTATGTAAAAACTAGAAAATTTCACTGGAACATTTCTGGAAACAGCTTCATGGAATTACATAAGTTGTTTGAAGATCAGTACCGAATCCTAGAAGCTAACATTGATGAAGTTGCAGAACGCATCAGCCAGCTTGGAGAAAAAACAATTGGTACTATGAAAGAGTTTATTGAAAATTCTACTTTAAAGGAATCACCAAAAGAATATGCCTCTCAAAAACATATGTTATCTGAACTTTTAGAAAACCACGAGCAGCTGGTAACAGAATTTAGAGATTATATTCCCGTTTTTGAAAATGAAACAAATGATGCAGGTTCTGCAGATTTTGTAACGGGACTTTTGCAAGAGCACGAAAAAATGGCTTGGATCTTGAGGAGGTATCAGGTTTAATTGTTAATTGTTAATTGTTAATTTTTAATTCTAGTTGTAATTAAAATTTAAGTTATTCAAATTATTAAATTGGGATGAAAATTATACAACAGTCTTAAAAATTAATGTAACGCAAACCTCTTCTAGAAGTTGCAACTTTACATTATTAATAATTTCAAACAAAAGACACCATGAATACTACCGAGATAAAAGGAAACTGGAATGAGTTAAAAGGAAAATTAAAGCAAAAATATGCTGAATTAACAGATGACGATTTGATGTTTGCTGAAGGAAAAGAAGACGAAATGTACGGAAGACTTCAGCAAAAATTAGGAAAAACGAAAGAAGAATTCCATCAAATGCTGTCTGATTTGTAAATCCTTGCAACTCAATCAGGAAATACCGTCTAGTAAAAAATATTAGACGGTATTTTTTTGAAAATTTTATTTTAAAATGCATTCAACTTGTAATTCTAAGCTATTTTTAAGCAAAAACACCAAATAAATTAAGTATCTTTAACCAAATTTCCATAAAATGAAACTATTTATAAAGTTTGACATTAACACGATTTGCTCTCTTTATTTAAAACAAAACCTGGAACAAAATAATATTAATTTTACAACTCTGGGATTTGGAGAAATTGAGATTGAAGATAATCTTGATGCCGAAGCACTAGAGAATTTAAAAAATAAATTAACTCCGTGCGGTTTTGAAGTAGTTGAAAATCAAAAAAGTGTATTAGTCCAAAAAATAAAAGACGCGATTATCGAGCTTGTTTTTATGGATGACAGTAATAATTATAAAAGTTCTGTGTTTTTAGCAGAGAAGCTAAATCATAGTTACGGCTATTTATCAAATGTTTTCTCAGAAGTGACATACTCTTCTATTGAAAACTTTATTATTTTACAAAAAATCGAAAGAGCAAAACAGTTGATAATTATCAACGAAATGAGTTTGACAGAAATAGCTTTTTTACTAAATTACTCCAGTGTTGCGCACTTGAGTACGCAGTTTAAAAACACAACTGGAATTACTCCATCTGCTTTTCAGAGAATTATTAAGAAACGAAGAGAAAATTTAAAATAAAAACCCAAATACCACGATCAAATGCAGAAAAACGCATTACACATTTTACTAGCTGATGATGATGAAGATGACCGTCTTTTTTTTAAAGATGCTTTTGAGGAAATCAAAATACAAACGAATGTAAGTTTCGTTCATGACGGAATGCAGCTGATGGATCATTTAATGAACACAGACAATAAACTTCCAGATATTTTGTTTCTAGATTTGAACATGCCGAAAAAAACAGGTAAAGAATGTTTAATTGAAATCAAAAAAACAGATCGTCTAAAAGATATAATCATTGCTATTTACTCAACATCTTCTTCTGAAGAAGATATCGAAGATACATTTATTCAAGGCGCAAATATTTACATTAAAAAACCGAGCGATTTCAATACGCTTAAAAAAATAATTAATGAAGTCGTGACCGTAAACTGGCATTATCATACTTCAGGTTTAAACCGTGATAATTTCTTGCTGCGACTAAAATAAGAGCATACTATAATGAAGTGGATACCAAATTTTAATTCTTCAAACTCTTTGAGAGTTATTTTTGTAATCGCAGTTTTCATCCTGTTATTTCTTTCTTCAATTGCTTACAAACATAATCAAGACTTGAACGAATCAAGTAAATTGGTTATGCATACTTACGAAATTAACATCCAGCTAGAGCGTTTAATGTCGGCTATTAAAGATGCAGAAACGGGCCAGCGAGGGTATATCATCACTCGCAATGCCCGTTTTTTAACCCCTTACATTTATTCGCGCGATAAAGTGAATACTTCTTTTATCACTTTAAAAAAACTAACTGCCGATAATCCGCAGCAACAGCGCAATCTTCAAAAACTTTTTAAACTCATTACCCAGCGATTTGTTTCTTTTGAAAACTGTTTAAAATACAGCGATCCTAAAACATATGATAAAAGAAAATTAGACAATCATATGTTTGGCGGAAGAATCTTGATGGAAAACATTCGTTTTAAAGTAGATGAAATGAATGATATCGAAAAGACTTTTCTAAAAAAAAGACTTAAAATTTACGATTCAGAAATTTCATTAAGTCCTCTTTTTTCGATTTCCTTATTTTTAGCTGCATTGAGTTTCATTTTACTTGCTTACCGACAAATCAGCCGAGATTTTCAACGCCTAAAGATTTTCAACAAAAGACTTCTTATCTCAAATGGACTGATTGCAGAATCTGAAAGCATTGGTAATTTCAGTACTTGGCAATGGGATTTGGATGCCGATAAAATTGATTATTCAGACAATCAATATCGTTTGTTAGGATTCGAACCAAAATCTTTTGTACCAAATAAAGCAACACTTTTAAAATTTGTTCATCCAGACGACAAAGAAACATTTGCTAAATATATGGATGGAGTTGTTGACAAAAAACAGCTTCCGTTTGTGTATTATAAAATTGTTCGATCAGATTATGAGGTTCGCTACTTCAAGACAACTGGTAAAATTGTAACTGACCAGCAAGGAAGTAAAATCTTACTTGGAATTAATTTCGATATTACTGATGAACATTTATTAAACATCGAACTTCAGGAACGAAATAAAGAATTAGAAAAAAGTAATAAAGAACTGGCTTCTTTTAATCATGTGGCAAGTCACGACTTACAGGAACCGCTTCGAAAAATCCAAACTTTTATTTCTAGAGTTTCTGATGCTGATAAGGATATAATGTCTGAAAGTGCTAAAAATTATATTTATAAAATCGAAAGCTCAGCAAAAAGAATGCGAGTTTTAATTGACGATCTTCTTTTATTTTCGAGAACGAATACAACCAAAAAGGAGTTTATTAAAATGAATTTGAATGAACTGCTGGATAATGCCGAATCTGAATTGGCTGAAATTATTGAAGAAAAGAAAGCAGTTATTCAAAGTAATAAACTTCCTAAGCTGGCTGTAATTCCTTATCAAATTGAACAATTGTTTATTAATTTAATTGGAAACTCATTAAAGTACAGCCGACCAAATGTTGAACCTGTAATTTCTATTTCAAGCGAAAAAGTAAGCTCATCTGATTATCCTGAAATACTGGAACAATCTGTAAAGAAATTTCATAAAATATCTTTTACAGATAACGGAATGGGATTTGATCCGCAGTTTAAAGAAACGATTTTTATTCTTTTTCAACGTCTGCATTCTAAAACAGATTATCCTGGAACCGGAATCGGGTTAGCCATCTGTAAAAAAATTGTAGAGAACCATAAAGGACATATTATTGCCGACAGCACTATAGGCGAAGGATCTGTTTTTACTGTTTTTCTTCCAGACTAAAAATGTAAAATTTTCAGTTTTCCTATACAATTATATAGGGCAATTAATAGCTGCAAAAACCTAATCTCAAAAACTGGCTGTGTAATTATACAATTGTAAGAAAAAAAATCAACGGTTTTAATTAAAATAAAAAAAGAAATTATAGAAAATTCTGTGATTTCTTTTTTTTTGCGTTCTACCAAACCTAACTAATCACCTGAATTTTAAAGGTTAAACTATAAAAATAATTCTACTATGGGAATTATATAAAGTTTCTTTTTTATGCTGTAAAGTAAAATGTTTCATTCGTTAGCATCTTTGTAATGTAATACTTTAAGAAGTGATAATGAAAGCAAAATCCCCCTTAAAAGCTTCAATTTTTAAAGTGTTTTTCTTACTGGTACTATTATTATGCATCACGTCTTGCAGAAAAATAAATCCGATAGAAAACACTTTTAAGAACCAAGCTTTAGCAATAACAGAAAGAGAAGAAACAGAAGCTTATTTCTTTATTTCAACGGCGAATGCTAGTAAGTCAATTATTTCTAAAAGTCAAATTGCACAACAAAAAAGTTCAGACACCATAGTTCAGGAATTGAGTAAGAGAATAGAAATTCATGAAAATCAAATCCTGGGCGAAATAACAAAAATGGCAACATTAAAGCTCATTGTTATTACTGAAATTAATGCCACACACAAAAGAGACCTGTACAACCTCATAGATGCAAATGGCAGTGAATTTAACGATGTTTATTTAAGCGCAATGAAAGATGCTTTAAGCGGCCAGATTAAGTTATTTGAAACTATATCTAGAGAAACAAAAGATAAAGAAATTCTAGAATTAGTATCAAGGTATTTACCTGAACAATATAAACTCTTAAGGGAAACCGAAAGAATAACAATACAAAACGTATAAGAGCCTATTTATCTATCAATTAACTAAATTTTTTAACTATGAAAATGCAAACAAATTTTTTATGCGCCTTAACACTTTTTTTATCAGCTTCATTTGGAATGCTGCACGCTCAAGACAATAATGTAAATACCGAGTTCGGTGTAAAAGGAGGATTCAACATGTCTAACCTTTATGGCAGTGGAGATGATGTAGATGACAATAATATTTTATACGGTTTTAACGCCGGGGTTTATGCTACACTTCCTATTTCAGATTTTGTAGCGATTCAGCCAGAGCTTTTGTTTACTACAAAAGGTGCTGAATTTGAATACAACAATGCTTTTGCAAGCGGGAATACAAAATTCAAATTAAATTATATTGAACTTCCGCTTTTAGTTAGAGTAAATATTACAAAAAACTTTAATGTACATGCGGGTGGTTATGCTTCTTACTTAGTAAGTTCTAAAGTAACAGGAGACGGATCTTTTGATTTTGACCAAGAAATTGACAGAGATGATTTAAACAAATTTGATGCAGGTATTGCTGCAGGTGTTGGAGTTGATTTTGATCCTATCAGCATTGGAGTTCGTTACAATTATGGTTTAACAACTGTAGGTAAAGAAAGAACTGTTGCAGGAACCACTTACACAATTCCAGATGCAAAAAACAGCAATTTGACATTATACCTTTCGTATAAGTTAAATTAAGAGACTAATTATAAACCACTAAAATAAAAAGCCATGTCAAATTTATTATATACAATCGCAGTGATTCTGGTAATTCTTTGGGCTTTAGGGTTCTTTGTTTACAGTTTCGGAAGTATTATTCACATTCTGTTAGTTATTGCCATTATCGCAGTACTGCTAAGACTTATTAAAGGTCGAGAAATTTAAATTAAATATTAAATCAACAAATTTTAAATATTAATCCATTAAATCAATTATTATGAAAACTAGTAGCACAATTTTAGGAATTTTAGGAGCCGCAGCGGCGGGAGCGTTTATAGGAGTATTGTTTGCACCAGATAAAGGTTCAAATACAAGAAAAAAAATCAAAGATAAATCGAAAGATTACGGAGATAACCTTAAAACAAAATTTGATGGTATTGTAAGTACTATTACTTCAAACGGTAAAGATATTATCGAAGAAGGAAAATCTAAACTTAATCAAGTGAAAGATGATTTCAATTCTATCAAAGATGAAGCTAAAACTGTAAAAACAAACTATTAATATAATAGCTATTAATAAGTGAATTTTTCAAACCATAAAACCCTATATCATGGAACCAAATGCAACAACAAACGAGAACTTAAATCTATATGAAAAAGCTGAAAACTATGCTAAAACAAGTTTAGAATTATTAAAACTAAAAACAGTATGTTCAGTTGCCGACGGTGTTTCATCGCTAGCATCTAAGATAGCAATCGGGATTGTTGTTGCATTTTTTACTTTGTTCCTTAATATAGGGATTAGTTTATGGGTTGGACAACTGCTGGGAGAATATTATTATGGATTTTTTATCATGGCACTTTTTTACTTAATTGTTGCTGTTGTTATTGTAAAATCACATCATAAATTGATAAAAACACCTATTGGAAATACTATTATTTCAAGTATTTTAAAAGAAACAAAGAATTAAGATTTAATTAATTAATAATTATAAAAGACTAATCTATGGAGGCTATATACACTATTGATCAATTAAATCAAAAAATTCAAGAATTAGAAGTCCGTCAAGATTCAGAATGGTGCGCCATCAAAGATCATATCGAGGATGTCAAAGAGAATTTGAAACCAATAAATTTAATTAGAAATACTGTTGAAGAAATTAACGAAACAGTTGGTTTTAAAAGTCACATGGCACAGTCTGCAATTAGTATTGGAATTGGATATCTGGCAAAAAGATTCATCGTCGGAAAAGGCGATTCAATGTTCAAAGGAGTATTGGGATCACTTGTACAGCTTATCGTAACCAATCTGGTTTCTAAACCACATCACGATCACGAATCAGACGAATTTTCAAGTGAAACTTCAGAAGAAGAATCATCACAATATGAACCATCCAGAGAGTAATTGTCAAACTTAAATTTTATATTATGGAAAAGTTAAGCGAAATAGTATTAAAAAATGGTGTATACGTTTACTCTAATCTATATAAATGTTTTGAATATACGAGAGTATTTCTAGGTATCTAACTTTCATCATACGCTTATTGGGGAAAGCGGTTGATGAAGATAAGACCTTCACTATATTTTTAGAGGTTCTGAGGTGCTAAGATTCTAAGTTAAAAGGTTTTTTATTTTCGATAAATCGAAATTTTGTAAAGTCTTTTTATAACAATAGGAATTTAAATCTCAACCTTAACAAAAGAGACTGTTTACATTAGTAAGCAGTCTCTTTTACTTTATAGAATGAGCCAACGAAAAAAGCGTTGACAATATTCAAAACAAAAAAATTGAAGTTTAATAAATTTTAAATTTATTAACTTCAAAATAAAAAAAGCCGAACAAAGTTCGGCTTAAATTTTATATATAAGTTCAAGAAAAAACCTCTGAACCTTTGTACCTCTGCAACTTTGAACCTGAAGAAAAAAAACCTCAGAACCTTAGCCCCTCAGAACCTCAGAACCTTCAAAAATTAAAATACCTCCGAAGCCTCTTTCAATTTCTCCATATTGTTAACCAATTGAAGCTCGGCAACAATTTTCTGAATATCACCATTCATGATGTTTCCTAAATCGTAAAGTGTCAAACCAACTCTGTGATCGGTTACACGACCTTGAGCATAGTTATAGGTACGAATTTTAGCAGAACGGTCACCAGAACTTACCTGAGAAGTACGTTTTGTAGCATCTTCAGCTTCTTTTTTCGCCAATTCCATTTCGTACAAACGAGAACGTAAAACCGTTAACGCTTTATCTTTATTTTTATGCTGCGATTTCTGATCCTGACATTGCGCCACCAATCCGGTTGGAATGTGCGTTAAACGTACAGCCGATTTCGTAGTATTTACCGATTGTCCTCCAGGTCCAGACGAACAGAAGAAATCTACACGAACATCGTTCATATCGATCTGTACATCAAACTCTTCTGCTTCTGGTAAAACCATAACAGTAGCCGCAGATGTATGCACACGACCCTGTGTTTCTGTCTGCGGTACACGCTGTACACGGTGAACACCGGCTTCAAACTTCAAAGTACCGTAAACATCCTCTCCCGAAACCTCAAAAATAACCTCTTTGAAACCTCCAGAAGTACCTTCGTTCATATCCACAACAGATGTTCTCCATCCTTGTGCTTCACAATATTTAGTATACATTCTAAACAAATCCCCAGCAAAAATACTCGCTTCGTCCCCACCCGTTCCGGCGCGGATCTCCACCATAACGTTTTTAGCATCTTCAGGATCTTTAGGAATAAGCATAAATTTGATTTCCTCCTCCAATTCTGGCAGACGTTCTTTTGCTTCATCCAATTGCATTTTGGCCATTTCCACCATTTCAGCATCGCTTCCGTCCGCAATAATTTCGTTTGCTTCCTCGATGTTTGCTAAAACTATGATGTACTCTTCTCTCTTTTCAACAAGCGCTTTAATACCCTTATATTCTTGGTTAAGCTGCTTATAACGTTTTTGATCAGAAATAACATCCGGCTGAATAATCAAATCCGAAATCTCATCAAAACGCTGCTTTACATATTGAAGTCTATCTAACATTTTCTTTTCCTTTATTTGGACTGCAAAATTACAAAATTTTTATCGAAAATTCTAGAATTGATTTTTTGTGTTTTTTGAGGGAGATTTTGATAATTTTTTGTTTCCTAAAATTGGGGGTTTATACGTGGTTATGGATTTAATTTTTATACGATTTTTGATTAAAAACTTCAGAATAAAAATAAAACAAGATTTACCACTATCAAATAATATTGTAAGTAAAATTTACGGTTTTCCGTAAGGTTAGTAATTATAAAAATTATATGTTTGAATCTTTATTTTATTTATTCTCAGATAGAATTTGAATAACTTTAATAAGTTAGAGATATGAATGAATTTTACAATCAATTTGAACTACATTATTACTTTTCAGATAATTCTCACGGTTTCGATGCAATTATTCGAAATGAATGTGAAAAGGAATTGCTATTGCTGTTTGAAGAAATAATTAATGATCTTGATATCAAAATAGCAATTGAAGCAAAGCCACCTCAAAATGGCGGTTTTATAGAAATATGGGAATTTATTGGTACAAATAAAGAGACAATTACATTGATTGTTTCTATCATTACCTTAATATTATCGAGAATACCTGTTCAAAATAGAAAACTTACTAAACTTCAAATCGAAAATCTTGAATTAGATAATCAACTTAAAAGAGAAGAATTAAAAAAATTAGGTATTAAAAACGTTGACAAAATCGATGAAAATCTACTAAAAAAAATTACTGATTTTTTAATTAAAAACTATAAGATATTTTGGCGACGTTCAAATTTCTTCAAAAAAATAACTCAATATAAAAGAATTAACAAAATAACAGTAAATAAACTTTTGAATTATCATCCTTCATCAGAAATCAAAACTTTAAGATTGGGTGATTTTGAACAATTCATCCTTTTTGATGAAAATATTCCTGACATTGTAGATCAAACTGAAATAATTGATCTAATCTCCTCAGCATTAAAACAAGGAAAATTTAAATGGAAAGGTTTTTTAAATAGCCAAATTATTGATTTTGAAATGCAAGATGAAAACTTTAAACAGCACGTATTTCATGGAGATATAAAGCATACAAATAAAGTGCGTCTAAAGGTAAAACTTAATTTTTCAAGAAAAATAGATGAAACAGGAAGAATTAAAATAACTAGATATTATGTTACTAATGTTTTAAATTATTACATTGACAATATTGAATATGAAGTGTAAAATATATTTATAGTAATAAGATAAGATTAATTATGGAAAAAGAAAAAAACTCAACAAATGAAGCTATAGATGTTTGCAACGATAAAATTAGCACTCATAGATTACAAGCAAGTAAATTTTTAGCAATTATAATTATTCTTTCCACGTTATTTATAGCCTCTGAAGCAGCAAAAATTTATTACGAAACGGCACAGTCAAAATATCTTACTGACCTTTATTCAAAATATTATTTTACCAATGAAAAACTCAAAGATATATATGGCTACAAAAATGAAAAAATGAGAACAAAACAAGATACATTAGATGAAATTAAAAAAATGGCATATTTAAAGCTTGATCAAACAAATGAATCGATTAAAGAATTAAAAGAAAAAATTGAATTATCAAAAAAGGGATTTGACAGCTATATAATTTACGGAATATTTATATTAATTTTTAGTATAGTAACGTCTTTTTACAGGTTTCATCAAAAAGAAATTTCAAAGCATGAACATTATCTAATTGGTTTTCATCGAATAAGAATTGCTGCCAATAATTCTAAAAACAAGTTTGAAACAGAGGTTCGTACAGAATTAACTAGAGATGCATTTTCATATGAAACGCATAAAGCTATATTTTCCAAAGAAAAGAAAATTGAAAGCCCAATACCTGGTCACCCAACTTCAGATATAAGTGTAATGTTAATAAATAAAATTTTTGAAGCTATTGAAATCAAAGCAAAAAAATCATAAGTCTACGAAGTGTTTTTATCAGATAGCGCGGATTTACAATGCATGCCTGCAAAAGTATGAAACTTTGTAATTCAAATACAAACCAGACAAATCTTTGTTAGCAAAGATTACAAATCTGCGCTAACAGATATTAGATGGAAGTTGTGGAGAATCAGAAAATAAGATTCCATTTAATTGCAAACTTTTTGTAATAAATATTAGAAACAATCGAGGGTCGAAATAAAAATTTACAATATGACTAAATACGATAGGAAAAGAAGAGAAGCTAATTTTTTAATAATAACAACTTTATTAATTCTTCTCTTAAAATATATTTTCGGTGGACAATTTCCAATAAGATATGGTGAAATTATTTATTTAATAGCTATTGCAGGATTGCTGTTTTTCTTATTTATTTTGACAAGAGGAAGATATAGCAATATGTCTACTTTTTTCATTCTTACATTTTTATTGATTGGGCTCCTTCCTTATTTTCATTATCTAAACTATTCTTATAATAAGGAAAACTATAGTTTCAATAATGAATATTTACACAAAAATATCCATAGCTACAAAGACGAACTTAAAAAATACAAAGATTCTGTCTTTATTTCAGAACTAAAATTCAAACTTTATAATAGAAAGCTTAACCTTTTACTTGAAAACAAGAAGCAGAAAATAAGTGATTACACTTTTGTTGTAAAATCAATTTCAGAAAAAGGAGCTGCCACACCTAACCAAGGACCTATTGGAAGACCAAATGATAGAGGGAATTTGGAAAAAGAAGTTGATATATTCAAAATCGATAAAAAAATCATCACTTTAAAATTAGGAACAGGAAATTTAATTGATGGAATAGATCAATATATAAAAGAAATCAATTTGTTGAATACCAAAATTCAAAATCCAAAACAATTTATACCCTATAATGACATATGGTTGGATTCAGTTACAGGTTTCGTTTTTGGTTTTATAAAACCTTTATCTAAGCTTTCACAGATAATTAGGTTACTGCAATTAATAAATGCTTATTTTTTGTTTCATATGATTTCTAGCTGGCTTAAAATATCTAAAAAATTAAATATATCAGAAATAGATAATAAAATCCCAGCTCCGTAAAGTTTCCTAGTAACCACTGCGCGAATGTCTCCGACTTCGCGACCGTTACAATATTCGTTTTTGTATTATCTAAGAAATATAATAAGCTAATAAAACAACTTTAAATCCAAATTCTATGAAAACAAACACTTTGATTTTATCCGTTTTAGTTTTAACTTTTGCAATTAGTTGTAAACAATCTTCAGAAGAAAAAACAATTTATACACTATCTACACAAAACAAAAGTGTAAGTGTAATTGATATTTCCGATAACCAGAACTCTTCAGAACTTGCCTCAAGAGAATGGGAGTTGCCACAAAAATTAAAAGAAGAATGGAAAAATGCTAAAGAAATAAAATATACCGACACTTTGCACTTTGAGCAAATAAAGGATATTCTTCTAGTTGATTATACTGTTATATCAAAAGATTCATCAAATTTTATTTTCAAAAAAGTAAAAGTTACTGCACCAAATGCAAGCCAAAACTATAGTTTTTCAAGTGAAATTTCTCAACAACATAATCATGGTAATAAATCCGCTTTTGATATGTTTATTACGGTTTCAATTTTTGCTACGTCAAAACCTAGAAACAATCAAGGAACGGAAATGTTTGGAAAGAGTTATGTTATTATAGCAAAAAATGGCGTTGTAAAACCATTGTAAATTGATAATAAATACTACAAATTCGCATCATCAAAGCAAAATCAAAATTAAGTAATAACAATTTTCTAAAAATGACAGATCCTAAACCTAAAAAGAAAAATTGGCTCAAAATTTTTATAGAGAACCTACTTGATTTTATTTTAATGGGAAAATAAAAAAATGCGCAAAAGTCTAAAAAACTCTTGCGCTTTTTATACCAATCAAACCCCAACCTTATAAACCTCATCCAACAACTCCATTTCTTCGTCTGGAAATAGCTGCAAAGCAATTTCAAGAAGAGTCATTACATTAATATCATTGTCTTTTGTAAAACTCGACAAAGTTTTTGCTTCTGGATTAAGCAAAATAATACTGGCTTTTAGCAAATCTGAAACCATTAGATTTAATTCGTTATAAGAAGATACTTTTAGCGGTATCGTAAACGAATTGTTTTCTTTAGGCTCTGGTTTTAGTTTGACGAAATATCTTCCTTTATTTATTAATTCTAATAATTCTTCGGCTCTTTCTTTGTTTTGCGCTTCCATGATTTTTAGTTGTTTTTTTTGTTTTTCTTTGAAACGAAATTAGAAAGAATAGATTATTATTACGTGATCGTAAACAATCGAGTGTATACAACCGATTATTTTATCAAAAATCTACAAACTTTTATAAATCTACAATCGTAGAAGAAATACCTTATATTTGTTTTTGTATATATTTTTTAGACTCAGCCAAATATCATTTTCACAACCTATAATTTCATGCAAACAAGACTACTATTTTTTACTTCAATTTTAATTTTAATCTATGGATGCAATGCCGATATAAATGACAAAGACAAAAGAAATGAAAATTGGGCATATTGGATTGATTCAAAAACAGGCAAAGCATCTTGGGTTCCGCTTAAAGATGTAACTACAGTTAAAGACGGCAACTATACTTCTTTCTATTCTTCGGGATCGATTTACGAAAAAGGAAAACTGAAGAATGGTAAAAATATAGATACAATTTATTGGTACGATCAAAATGAGAAACTGATACATCTTACATTCATTAAATCCAACGTTTATACTCAATACTACAAATACAACGGACCTTATATTTCTTATTTTCAGAATGGAAATGTTTTTGAAAAAGGAATAATAGAAAATCACAAATTCAAAGATGATTGGACAAGATATTATCTAAACGGTCAAATTGAGTGGTCTACAAATCTCAAAAACGGAACAGGCACAAAGCTTTGGTACTTTGAAGATGGGCAAATGTCTCACTCAACCGATTATGTCAATGGCAAAATAGATGGTCTAAACAAGAGTTGGCATAGTAATGGCCAAATTAAAGAAATCTCCAATTGGAAAAACGGAATCCAAAATGGCTTATACGAATCATTTTTTCCAGATGGTAAACCAGAATCAAAAACCAATTGGCTAAATAATAGAGTCGACGGAAAAAGTGAATGGTGGTATCAAAGTGGGCAGAAAAAAAATATAATCTTTTATAAATCCGATCTTATGGATGGTTATAACAAACAATGGTACCCTAACGGAAAATTGCATGTTGAAGGAAATTTTATCTTAGGAAAAAAAAACGGAAAAGTTGCTCGATATTATGAAAACGGCAATATTCAAGCTGAAGGATTTTTTAAAGACGACAAGGAAGATGGCATTTTTAAATGGTACGATAAAAATGGGCAAATTAAAAACAAAATTGTTTATGCCAATGGAATTGTTATTGATACACTTCAATAATATTAGGCTTTTTAAAAATAAATCTAATAATTTCCCACTACGGGTGCGAGCGTCCCGCTCGTGAACGCAATCAAAATCAATTGCTAAGTTTTATAGATTACTAACCAGTCAATAAAATTAAATGAAACTACTTCCCATTTTATTTTTTATTTTTCTTTTCAACTTTTCGTATTCGCAAGGCATTGACTTTAAAGCTGAAAAAGAAATTATCAAGCAAACGCTTAGTCAATATCTGGACACTAATCCAAATTCAATGGTTAGTTTTATTAAAGATGGAAAAGGTTACAAACTTGCTGCTTTTGGGCTCGAAATGGGAATTGCCATGGAGGAAGATTCACAAAAAAAAGAAGAAAAAAAAAGGATTTAGAGCATTTGAATTACTTTTCTGATTCTATTTCAAATGTTCTAAAAACAAAAAAAATTAAAGTGTTTGTTAGCGATACTTTATTTGCGTATAAGTATATACCTGCTGCGAACAACTTACAGAATGAAACCGATTGGAAACAAAACTATCAATACTTACTTGCTGATTTCAAGTACAATGAATTGGCAAGAATGGACACGATTATTGGTGAAGAATATATTGATCTGATTAAAAAGCAAGTGCATTATAAAGGTGAAAACAAAACATTTGCAAGAGGCGAGTTAGACCATTCTTATTATAAATATGAAAAAGAAAACCTTAGTTCTAAAGATCAATCCAGTATTCGAGGTTCCAAATTATATAGATTGGTTTTAAATGACAATAATACTAAAGGCTGCTATTTATTTTCTTTCTACTGCAGTCAAAATAGGATTTGCAGAAGTTTTATATTCATTAAAAAAGAAAACAATAAATGGGTGTATGTAGACGAATATCCCTCTTGGATTGTAGATGAATCATAAATACTTTAGGCTAGTGAAGTAGAAACTTTCTATATTTCGAAAAATACAACTACTTTACAAGTTCAAAAATAACCTTTGTACAATCTTAAAAATAAAACTAATCTCAAAAAAAACCAGAAAAAGGTTGCTTCAAACAACATTAAAAAATGTAGCTTTGAATGTTTGATTACTAAAAATTAAATCATGGAAAATTTCGACTGGACCTCTTTCACCAAAAAAATAGCCGTTAAAGCTAAAATCAGTGATATTTATAACGCCTGGACAAAGGCTGAGGAACTTGAAAAATGGTTTCTCGAAAAAGTGTCTTTTTTTGATAGTAATCAAGAGCTGATAAGTAAAGACCAAAACGTTTCTGAAGGCAATACCTATGAATGGCTTTGGTATTTATATGATGATGCAATGAAAGGAAAAATCACTGCTGCAAACGGAAAAGATCAACTGCAGTTTACATTTGAAGGAACTTGTCTTGTAGATGTAAAATTGAGCGAAAGCAATGGTTACACGATAGTAGAACTTCGTCATCATAATATTCCAACAGATGATTCTTCGAAACAATATATAAGATTGGGCTGTTCCAATGGCTGGCATTTTTATCTCATCAATCTTAAATCGGTTTACGAAGGTGGTTTGGATTTACGCAATAAAGATGAGAATTTGAATCCGATGATAAATAATTAAGCTGAATAATATTTCAAAATTGATTTTTGTGAATCGGAAAAATTATAAAAAAACATCCCAAAAAGAAATCTCTTTTTAGGATGCTGCTGACTTAAAACGTAAACGGATATTAAACCTCCTCTTCTACTTTTAAAATTTCTAATTTTAAATTGCCTTTTTTTGGCAGTCTTTGAAAACAAACATAAATCATAAAACTTAGTGCCTTCGCGCCTTTGGGGCAAACCAAAAAAAAGTCCTAACTTCGCTCTTCAATAAGAAAAGAAAGAATGAAGGTCTGTATTGCTGAGAAACCAAGTGTAGCACGAGAAATCGCATCCGTTTTGGGCGCCAATACCAAACACGACGGATATTATGAAGGAAACGGTTATGCCGTAACCTACACTTTTGGGCATTTATGTACCTTAAAAGAACCCAACGATTACAAACCACACTGGAAAAGCTGGGATTTAAACAATCTACCAATGCTTCCTGAAAAATTTGAAACCAAAGTGGTTCAGAATTCGGGAATCCAAAAGCAGTTTAAAATCATTAAAAGTCTTTTCGACAAAGCCGAATTGGTTATCAACTGCGGGGATGCCGGGCAGGAAGGAGAATTGATTCAGCGGTGGGTAATGAATGAAGCAAATTATAAAGGCGAAATAAAACGTCTTTGGATTTCGTCACTTACAACCGAAGCTATAAAAGAAGGTTTCGACAACTTAAAACCTTCTGAAAACTACGATAATTTATTTTATGCCGGATTCTCCAGAGCGATTGGCGACTGGCTTCTGGGAATGAATGCCACGCGTTTGTATACCGTAAAACACGGCGGTTACAAACAAGTTTTGTCTATCGGGCGCGTGCAAACGCCAACATTGGCAATGGTTGTGGAAAGATTTAAAGAAATCGAAAACTTCAAACCGCAGCCGTATTGGGAATTACAGACTTTATACAGAGAAACACTTTTCAGTTATGAAGAGGGTCGTTTTCTAAACAAAGAAGACGGTGAAGTTCTGGCTGAAAAAGTCAAAGAAAGTGATTTTGAAATTGTTTCTGTTGACAAAAAAAACGGAAACGAATATGCGCCAAAGTTATTTGACTTGACTGGTTTACAAGTTTACTGCAATCAGAAATTTGGATTTTCGGCAGAGGAAACGCTTAAAATTGCGCAGACTTTGTACGAGCAGAAAGCCATAACGTATCCGAGGGTTGATACGACTTTTCTTCCGGGCGACATTTATCCGAAAGTACCTGGTATTCTGCAAAAACTAACGCATTACGCACCTTTAACAGAACCGCTTTTAGGAAAGAAAATTAAAAAATCCCCAAAGGTTTTTAACGATAAAAAAGTAACCGATCACCACGCAATTATTCCAACTGGAATTGAAATTAATCTGCCGTATAATCAGCAGCAGGTTTATGATATTATCACCAAACGTTTTATTGCTGTTTTTTATGACGATTGTTTAGTTGCAAATACCACAGTTATCGGAAAAGCTGCGGATGTGACTTTTAAAGCCACTGGAAAAGAAATCTTGAAAAAAGGTTTCCGTGTGGTTTTTGAAGATCCGAATGCGAAAGAAAAAGAACCCGATTTACTGCCGAGTTTTGTTGTGGGCGAAAAAGGCCCGCACGAACCTTCTTTCCTTCAAAAAGAAACCAAACCGCCTAATCATTTTACCGAGGCAACTTTACTGCGTGCCATGGAAACCGCAGGAAAACAAGTCGATGACGAAGATTTACGCGAATTGATGAAAGAAAACGGAATCGGTCGTCCGTCAACGCGTGCGAATATTATCGAAACGCTTTTTAAACGTCAATACATTGTCCGCAATAAAAAACAAGTTTTACCGACTGTAACTGGAATCCAGTTGATTGACACAATTCAGAATGAATTGATCAAATCGGCTGAACTTACGGGTTCTTGGGAAAAACAGTTGAAAGATATTGAGAAAGGAACTTTTACAGCCTCAGCGTTTATAAAAAACATGAAACGCATGGTTGAAGCTTTGGTTTATGAAGTAAGAAGTGAAACAAAACATGCCAATATTTCTCATGCGGCAACGGTACAAAAACCAGTTGTAAAAGCAGAAAAAAAGAAAGCCGCAGGGATTTTAGCCGAAACCTGTCCGAAATGCCAAAAAGGAAATTTCATAAAAGGAAAATCGGCTTTTGGATGCAGCGAATATAAATCGGGCTGTGATTTTGTATTGCCGTATGTTTTTGCCGATAAAAAAATAACAGAAAGTCAGTATTTACGATTGATTCAGAAAGGTTCAACTGTAAATATAAAAGGCTTTAAAACCGAGGCTGGAACGGTTGAAGGTTTAATTCGTTTTGAAGAAAATTACAAACTGAAATTAGAACCTAAAAAAACAGCTCCAAAGACTGCAGCCACTCCAACATCGGATTCTCTAATATGTCCGAAATGTAAAAAAGGAACAATCTTAAAAGGAAAAACCGCTTACGGATGCGCAGCATACAAATCAGGCTGCGATTTTAAAGTAACTTTTGATGAAGTTCGAGCTAAACTAAAAGATCAAAAGCCTACGAAAGAGTTGGTTTATTCGATTTTAGAGGAAAGCGTTTAATTTTTTTTTAGCCACAGATTAAAA
Organism: Flavobacterium sp. SORGH_AS_0622; assembly: GCF_030818825.1. Classification (NCBI taxonomy): domain Bacteria; kingdom Pseudomonadati; phylum Bacteroidota; class Flavobacteriia; order Flavobacteriales; family Flavobacteriaceae; genus Flavobacterium; species Flavobacterium sp. SORGH_AS_0622. The sequence continues at coordinate 1,372,588 of NZ_JAUTAX010000001.1, read as the reverse complement.
GGATTAAAACGATTTTTTTTTTGAACTGTGCTTTTTGCCGCGAATTACACTAATTTTCACTAATTTTTTTTTCACGCAGATTTAATCTGATAATAACAGATTTAATAATTCAAAAAATATGCTGGAGAAAAATCACTTTTAATCCTTTTAATCTGTGGCAAAGTAAACAATTCCAATTTTAAAAATAATTCGTGAAAATTAGTGTAATTCGTGGCAGCTTTAAAATCCGCTTTAATTATGCGGGAGAAAAATCATTTCAATCCTTTTAATCTGTGGCAAAGTAAACAATTCCAATTTCAAAAATAATTCGTGAAAATTAGTGTAATTCGTGGCAACAAAATTTTTCATACTTTAGTACAATCAAAACCTTATAAATTATGTTTCAGAAAATTACTCTTATTACACTTATAATAGCTTTTGTTTCCTGCCAGAAAAAAGAAACCGTTGAGAAAGACAAAATCAAAATAGCAGATTGGTTAATTGGAAATTGGGAAAACACAACTCCTGACGGTGTATTATCTGAAAATTGGCAAAAATTAAACGACAGTACTTTCAGCGCATCTTCTTATTTCATAAAAGGAAAAGATACTCTACATTTTGAAACTATTGTTTTAGCGCAATTAGGAGAAACTTTAACGTATAAAGCAACCGTAAAAGGACAACAATAACGATCAGCCTGTTTTCTTCCCTTCTACTTCAGAGTCAGAAAAACAATTGGTTTTCGAAAATCCGAAACACGATTATCCTCAAAAAATCACTTATACAAAAGGCCCAAATAATACTTTAACAGCTGAGATTTCTGGAAAATTGAATGGGAAGCCTAGTTCTGAGAAGTTTGTTATGACGAAGAAGTAATTTTACGCACTGACTTATTAGAATTTTAGAAGTAAAAACGTTTAAATCCAAAATATTAATTTGATTGATTAAAACAAAAATCATAATGTATCATGAAACTAAACAGCATTTTATTTCCATTAATAGTAGTTTTAGGAATTTTCTCTTCCTGCAAAAAAGAAACCAAAACAGAAGCTCCTATAAAAACCTACCCTAAACTTGCAAAAGCAGAATGGTTTATTGGAGAATGGGGAAATAAATCGGCTGAAGGTGAACTTACCGAACGCTGGAAAAAAGAAAATGATTCAGTTTATCTAGGCGAATCTTATTTTGTGGTGGGGCAAAACGACACTGTTTTTGCAGAGCATGTTCGTTTAGTAGAAGCGAATGGTAAACTGGCTTATATTGTAACGGTTCCTGGACAAAATAAGGAATTACCGGTAAGTTTCGAAATGACCTCAGCAACAGAAAATCAAATAACTTTTGAAAACCCTAAACATGATTTTCCTAATAAAATTATTTATAATCTCGTAGAAAAAGATTCATTAATTGCAGAAATTTCAGGGCTAAAAAACGGCAAACCCAATACCGAAAGATTCGTTATGAAGAAACGCTGAAAACTTAGAACCTCAGTACCTCAGTACCTTAGCACCTTAAAAAAACCTACTCATTCTCCCCAATTTTATTCACCATAAAAATCATCAAAATACCTAAAAGCGCCATAATCAAAAACGCCCATTTCATACTTAGATATTCAGAGATAAAACCAACCATTGGCGGAACCAATAAAAAACCAAGATAACCAATTGTAGATATAGAAGTTAAGGCAGAACCACTGCTTAATTTAGATGATCTTCCTGCAATACTAAATACTAACGGAACAACGCAGGAAACCCCAAATCCGATTAAAACGTAGCCAAAAATAGTTGGATATGCATACGGAAGGACAAAACAGATTCCGAAACCTATTGTAATTAATATACCGCTGTACATGAGGATTTTTTTAGTTCCAAATTTCATTACCCCATAATCACCAAATATACGTCCTAAGGTTACTGCAGATGCGAAAAATACAAATGCTGCACTGGTTAATTTTGGAGAAGCTTTTAAGATGTTTTCGAAGTAAATTCCGCTCCAATCGTACATCGTATTTTCGCAAGCCATGGAAACAAAACAAATTAAGGCGAATTTAATTAAGTTTTTTTCGGGCATAGAAAAGAACTTCTTTTTAACTGGTACGGGTTCATTATGAATACTCATTGGATAAAAACAAGCCGTCAGCGCCAGCATGAAAACACTCACTCCTAATAAATGATGCGATGGCGCAATTTTCTGTGTCACCATTACATATCCTAAACCAGCTCCAGAAAAAACGGCAATACTCCAAACCGCATGAAAACGAGTAATAATAGATTTTGGATATAATTTCTGTACTTCAAGCGATTGCGCATTAATCGATAAATTGAAGATATTACGCGAAGCTCCAAAAATCAAAAGCACTATAACCAGCTGCCATACAAATGCAACTAAACCTGGTAAAGACAATACAATATTGAACATGATAGCTCCTAAAAGCATAATGTAACGGCTGCTGTATTTATTTAAAAGTTTTCCTGTAAATGGCATCGTCAGCATTAAACCAATCGGAAAAGCAAATAAAACTGCTCCAAATTGTGCTTCAGATAAATGCAATTGTGCTTGTATGTGTGGAATTCTTGAGACCCAAGAAGAATATCCAAAACCAGAAAGAAAAAAGAAAACAGTATTAGCTATACGGTATCCTCTTGGTGTATTTTGAATTTTTTTGAAGAAAGATAAAATCATGAAGTCATTTTTCAGACTGCAAAATTAAGGCTTTTCAAACAAATTATTGGTTGTTTTAGCTTTAATAAATACATACAATTTTCAGCTTTTATTTTAAAAAAATTAAAGACTTTTCTTCGCTTTAAAACTTATTGCATTAAAAAACTAAAATGAACTTCAATATTATTTGTTAAAAAAACAATAATCTCTACATTTGCACTGTTTTTATTTATTCTAAATAAAATTTAATTACAAACCAATTTTAAAAACCAATGAAATATTTTAATCCGAAGACATCACGTTTTCTATTGGCAATTAGTTTTGTCTTTTCATTCTTTATCATGTCTGCCCAGCAAAATGGAAAAGTTAAAGGCACCATCACAACTTCAGATGGTGAACAGGCAGCGGGAGTCAATATCATCTTAAAAAACTCAAAATACTGGACCGTTTCTGATGAAAATGGAAACTTTGAATTCAACAGAGTAAAGCCAGGCAGCTATATTTTACAAGTGTCCTTAACAGGTTATGAAACTTCAGAAAGAGAAGTAATCGTTTCAGAAAGTGAAACCGCAACTGTGGATTTGCAGTTAAAAGTTTCAAATAAAGAACTTAAAGAAGTTGTGGTAAATAGTAAAAAAAGCATTTTATCTAAAAAAACAGATTATGTTGCCAGAATGCCATTGACAAATCTTGAGAACCCACAGGTTTACAGTGTTATTCAGAAAGAACTTTTACAGGAACAAATTGCTGTAGATATTAAAAGCGCAGTTCAAAATTCGCCTGGTGTTGTTTCTATCAGCTTTCCTTCTGGAGGCGTTGGGGTAATTTTTAGAGGTTTTTCTACAGGAGTTAATGCAAGAAACGGAATGGAAACAGCTTCCGGCCGTTCTTCTGTTGATCTTGGTAACGTAGAGCGTATCGAAATCATGAAAGGGCCTTCTGGAACTTTATTTGGTTCATCTGTTTCTTCATTTGGAGGGGTTGTAAATCTGGTTACAAAAAAACCGTTTGAAACTACAGCTGCCGAAGTATCTTACACAACAGGAAGTTTCAATTTAAACCGTCTTACAGCAGATGTGAATACGCCGCTAAATCAAGATAAAACAGTTCTATTCAGAATTAATCTTGCTGTAAATAGAGAGAAGAGTTTTCTGGATTATGGTTTTAACAATACTCTCCTTTTTGCACCGACTCTTACTTATAAAGCTTCTGACAAACTGACTTTTAACTTTGATGCAGAACTTTATAACGTTAACAATACAAGACGTACTTACAATACGTATGCTGCAACTTCTGGAATTACCAATCCGAACGATTTGAAAATCGATTATAAAAAATCGATGTTTCATGATGATAACGATGCGAAATCAACTGCAACCAAATTTTTCGCTCAGGCCGAATATGAAATATCAGAGAACTGGAAATCTACAACGGTTTTTTCATTTGTAGGAGAAGATGTGGAGCGCAGTTATCAGAGTTATGCTGTTTGGAGTTCTCCAACACAAACAGCAAGAAGAGTTGGTTTGTGGGGACCAATTTTTAATAACTATACCAACATTCAAGAAAATATCAACGGAAAATTTTCTACAGGAAGTATCAAACATAAATTCTTAACTGGTGTAAACTACCGCCTTTACAGCTCTAATTTCTCAGGTGGATCTACTTTTACGCTTGACAATATAGATGTAACAGCTCCTTTCTCACCAATTAGAAGAAAAGCAGTAGATGCAGGCCTTGTATTAACAACGTCACCAGTTGCAGATCAAAAAACTTTTAGTGTTTATGCCTGCGATGTAGTAAATTTTACAGACAAACTTTCTGTAATGTTGAGCTTACGTTTGGATAATTTTGAACGTGCGAAAGTAGGAACTGTAGAGGGTTACAGCCAGACTGCTCTTTCTCCAAAATTAGGATTAGTGTATGAAGTTGTAAAAGATCAAGTTTCTGTATTTGGAAATTATATGAACGGTTTCCAAAACATGCAGCCGGTCACCCAGCCAGATGCTACACAATTAGTTTTAGATCCGATTTATGCGGTTCAGTATGAAGGAGGAATTAAGGCTGATGCATTCAACAAAAAATTAAGCGGATCTGTAAGCTATTACAACATTACGATTGATAATGCTACAAGAACTGATGCTGCCGGTTTTACTGTACAAGATGGTAAGCAAGTTAGTAAAGGTGTAGATTTTGAATTAATGGCTACTCCATTTAATGGATTAAGTATTGTTTCGGGTTATGCTTACAATGATAACCGAATTGTAAAAGCTTCTGTTGCCGCAATTGAAGGAAATAAAGCAACATCTTCTCCAGAAAATGTAGTTAACTTTTGGACAACTTATACTTTTCAAAATAAATTAAAAGGTTTAGGACTTGGTGCGGGTGCTAACTATGTTGACAAAAATTATTTTACAGCCGAAAACACGTTTTATATGCCATCTTATACTGTTTACAATGCAACAGTATATTACGAAAAACCGTCATGGAGATTAGGTTTAAAGTTTAATAATTTAACCAATAAAAAATACTGGGATTTCTGGGGTTCATCGCAGGCACCAACCAGTATATTGGCAAATTTAACAGTCAAATTTTAAAAACCTGATATACTAAACCAGCGCCTCAATTTTTTGAATTGAGGCGCTTTTTAATTATAATCTTTTCAGAATATCTCATCTGGCATTTAAAAAAACTCATTCTTAAATTCATGGCTTAGCTTATCTGGTCTAATTGACCTAGAAAAATTCGTTTGAGTTTAAACAAGAATAATATTTACGACTAAAGATTATTTCAATGGGATTCTAGTTTTTTTATGATTTTTTATTTTTAATTATTCTAAATAAGAGTTATGTTTGTAAAAAATATCATTCTAATAATTTTAAACTTGATCTTATGAAATCAAATACTTTAAAAACATTAACCTTTTTATTCCTAATGTTATTCGCAGCACCACAAATATTTGCTCACGCACTTTGGATCGAAACTAAAGCAACTGGAACAAAAGGAAAAGCTCAGGAAATCTCTGTTTACTTTGGAGAATTCTCTGATAATGACATTACAAAAGCAGATAAATGGTTTTCGGATTTAAAGGATTTCACTTTGATAGTAATTTCACCTTCAAAAAAAGAAACTAAACTTACTTCTAAAGCTTTGGACAATAAATATCAAGCATTCTTTACACCAGACGAAGATGGAGTTTATACTATTGTAATGCAGCATACAGTAAAAGATGTTTATGGTACAATGAAGTTAGATTACAATTCAAGTGCAACTGTGGTAGTTGGAAACAAAGCTTCAGGAAACTATGCGACAGCAAACAAAAATCAAATTGGTTTATTTTCTGAAAATGCTGACGTTGCTAAAAAGAATGAAAAAGTAACTGGATTTGCTATCTATGATGGTGCCTCTGCAAAAGAAACAAAAATTAAAGTAATCGCTCCAAACGGATGGGAGAAAGAATTATGGACAAATGATAAAGGAGAATTCTCTTTTACACCTATCTGGTCTGGAAATTACATGGTAGAATATGCTCATACTGAAAAAGCTTCTGGAGATCATAATGGGAAAAAATACGACGAAATCTGGAAAATGGCTACTTACCAAATTACAGTAAAATAATTCTAGAAAAATTCATTCTTAGATTAATTTCAATTCAAGAAACCTTGCTTAACGGCGAGGTTTTTTTGTGTTTATAATTCGATTAATACAAAATTAAAACATCATTATAAAACTCTTAAGCTAATCTTAAGAAAAAAATAAGCAAAATTTAAGCAAGAAAATCACTTCTTAATTTCTTGTTAAAGATGCTGTCTCTTTATATTTGCACTCTATAATTTTTATTGAATCTAAATAAATACCATGAAATATAATTTACTGTTAGCACTAGGATTATTGAGTTTTGCCTCTTACGGTCAAGATTATTCAAGTAACGAAACGACTTCTTCAATAACTGATACTGTAAAAAATAAAAAAGGACAAATTTTAAATGAAGTTGTAGTTACTAAAAACAAGGAACCAAAACCTGTAACAGCAGTGCGCTCAGGATTAAAACCAATGGATAATCCGCAATCAATACAAGTTATAGGATCTGAAGTTATCGAACAGCAGCAAGCCATCAGATTAAGTGAGGTTTTAAAAAATGCTAATGGTGTCTACGTTGGTTCTGCGCGTGGAGGTGCACAAGAATCTTTTTTCTCTAGAGGTTATGACATGTCTGCCAACAATATGTTTAAAAACGGATTTCGCTATAATGCAGGTTCTATTCCAGATGTTTCTGGTTTAGACAAAGTAGAATTTCTTAAAGGAGGTTCTGCCCTATTATTTGGAAATGTAGCTCCTGGAGGAATCTTAAATCTGGTAACAAAAACGCCTCAATTTAAAAGTGGAGGAGAAATCTCAATGCAAATAGGAAGCTATGCATATTACAAACCAGCATTTGATTTTTATGGAGGTTTAACGAAATCAATCGCATTTAGAATTAATGGTTCTTACGAAAACTCAGAAAGCTTTAGAGATGTTGTAAAAAACGAACGTTTATATATTAATCCATCGTTGCTTTTTGTTATTAATCCAAAAACACAAATTACAGTTCAGGGAGATTATTTAAGTGCAGACTGGACTCCAGATTTTGGAACTGGAATTATTGGTACCAAAATTCTTGATTTACCTCGAAATGCTTTCTACGGATCGCTTTGGTCGAATGGTACAACTAAATCTGCCAGCGCTTCTGTATTATTAAATCATGATTTCAATAAAAACTGGAAGCTTAACTTCAACAGTTCTTTTCAGTCTTATGACAGGGCTTCAAAATCTACAGCGCAATTATCTACAATAAAAGATAACGGAGACTGGACAAGACCATTAGTTCAAAATGAAAATTTAGAACAAATTTTAGGAGATCAGTTAAGTCTTCAAGGGAACTTTAGTACTGGATCTGTAAAGCATCAAATATTTACAGGTGCAGACTGGGAAAACTCTTTTGCTACAGCTTATACTTTTGCGTTTAATCCTGCAAATTATGACACTATCAATCTTTTCAATTTTGATCCGTCAACGCAAAGAAATGATATACCTGACGCGAGAGCAACTCAAATTGCAAAAACAGAAACCAATCGTTTTGGTATTTACCTCCAAGATTTGATTTCAATTACTGAAAAATTTAAAGTATTAGCGGGTGTGCGCTGGTCATGGCAGGAAGCTGAAGTTACTACTTACAAAGAAACTGCGGTTTCAGGAGTACAGACAGTTCGTCCAGAAAATGCAGTCCCAACTGTTGGTGCAAAAAAATTAGATAATGCATTTTCTCCAAAATTTGGTTTGATATACCAGCCAAGAAAAGACGTTTCAATATTCGGAAGTTATTCAACTTCGTTTACTCCAAATACAGGAACAACAGCTGATTTAAAACCAATTGAACCATCTATTATTGACCAATTTGAAGCTGGTATTAAAACCGATTTCTTAAAGGGATTATTAAGCACAAATGTTACTGTTTATCAAATCGTAAACAGCAATCTAGCCCAAACAGCTGAATTTAAAGCTGATGGAAGTTTAAACACTGATACAAACGTAAAAGTTTTAAGCGGTGAAACTAAAAGTAAAGGAGTTGAAATTGATGTTACAGCAAGGCCCGTTGAAGGTTTAAGTATTATTGCCGGTTATAGCTATAACGATATGCGTTATTCTAAAACATCTGGTTTAAATGGAAGTTTTATAGAAGGCGATCGTTTGGTTAGAACTCCTGCCAATACGGCAAACTTAAGCTTTTTTTACACAGTACAAGATGGTTTCTTTAAAGGAGTATCTTTAGGAGCTGTTGGAAATTACATTGGCGACCGTTTAGGTGGATGGAATGACCAACACAGTACTGATACTACCAAATATCCTGATGGTATTTACCATAGAGAAATACCTTTAGAAGGGTATGTTACAATTGATGCTTCTGTGGGATATACTTGGAACAAGTTCTCTATTCTTTGCAAATTATCGAATATTACAAACGAATTAAATTATACCGTTCACGAAAATTACAGTGTCAATCCTATTGCGCCGCGTCAGATAATGACTAGTTTACGTTATAAATTCTAAAATTTTTGAATTAGATTTCTCTTTTTGAGTTTTCGAGAATTTAGACCTCATCTTACAAAAGGTGAGGTTTTTTATTTTGTTAAAAATGTGTCTTTATTTATAAGTACTTTTGTCATCAAATACCATTTAAATTTAAAATTCATATATGTCAGATTCCACCAAAAACCAATTAAAGAAAAGTTTAGGCCTTAGTTTTAACATTGCCGTATTAATTGGAGGAACAATCGGCGTTGGAATTTTACGAACTCCAGGGACAATCGCAGAAATGCTTAATAATTACTGGCTCATAATCGCTTCATGGCTTTTTGGCGGTTTTTATGTTTTGCTTGGCGCTAATTCTTACGCAGAACTGGCTACAATGTTACCAAAAGCCGGAGGATCTTATAATTATATTAAAAGAGCTTTTGGCGAATATGCAGGTTTTCTATCCGGCTGGTTTGATTATATAACAAATGTTATTCCGCCTGCATTTTATTGCATCGTAATCAGTGAATATCTTATCATTTTATTTCCAGCATTGGCTAGTTATTCAACAGTAATAGCGATTTCACTTTTGACTGCTTTTGTATTAATTCATTTAAGTGGCGTCAAAAACGGAAGTGTTATACAACAGATTACCAGTTTTTTAAAAGTGATTTGTTTTGTGGCTTTAGTCGTAGCTTGTTTCATGTATTCTGGTGTTGAAGTGCCAGCGATTCAAACAGACAGCAGCTTCTTTCAAATCGGATTAATCTTTGGATTTTTTAAATCATTACAACTTATTATCGGAACTTATAATGGCTGGAACAGCGCTTGTTTTTTTGCCGAAGAAAATGATGATCCAAGTAAAAATATTCCGAAGTCACTATATAGTGGAGTTTTACTCGTTATGGCAATTTATGTTTTGGTAAATGCTGCATTTTTCCACGTACTGCCAATCGAAACTTTAGCCAAATCAAATCTCGCGGCGGCCGATGTGGCTAAAATTCTTTTTGGAGAAAATGGCGCTGTAATCGTTACTGTAATTTCTATCTTTTCACTAATTAGTATTTTGAATGCTTTTATGATGATTCCGCCCCGAATTCTTTACGGATTAAGCCGTGACGGATTTTTTATCGAAAAAGGAACACAAATCAATAAAGGAGGAACTCCAATTGTTGCATTGTTAGTTTCATCTTTCGTAAGTTTATTTTTGATCTGCATCGGTTCTTTTGAAGTGCTGTTTTCATTTGCTGCTTTTATCTCGATTATCGTTTGGGGACTCGCCTACTTTTCTCTTTTAAAACTAAGAACATCAGAGCCCAATTTGCCAAGACCTTACCGCTCATTTTGGTATCCGTGGACAACGATAATTGCTATTGTAGCTTCTATTGCTTTGTTAGTGGGATTCATTTACAGTGATCCTAAAAGTTTTATAATTATTATCGGAATTACGATTATTTCTTATCCTTTATTTTTGGTTTTGAGAAAAACTAAAAAGGGTTAATTTGAAATTTTCAAACGTCCCGAAGGGACGATACGATTATGAATTTATTTTTTTTTACCGATGAAATGTTCCCACGGAACATATATTGAATCCTTAGATATTCCGATGAAACAGTAGTACTTTAGTCTTCTTTCTGCCAATTATTACTCTGTTCTATCGGAACATTTCGTCGGTAGAAAAAGGTTAAACAAAACGTATTTACGTTCCGTAGGAACGTCTGATTATTTTAATTATTTATATTTAAACCTTTTAAGAAGTTGTAACTTTTTTTTTAAATTTACCCAAAAAATAAAAAAGTGGGACATTACCTACAAGCATTCATCTGCACAAAAACTGATTCAGAAAATTTTGCTAAAAGTTTTAAAAATGCTATTAGTATTTCTCTTGGTCAAGGAATTGCTCTTATTCCAATGACAGAGGAATTATTTGATGAAATTAATAATTCTCAAACCTCATGTTTTATCAAAAATTTTAAATTTATCAACGAAAACATAGAAGAAATTATCCTAAAAATAATTGAAAATAAAAAGCTCGCTTACGTTGAATCAGAATATTTTGGTAGTACTGGAAGCCAAAAAGCAATTATTTGGAACCAAAAGAATAGAGAACAAGTTTTAGTATTGGGAAAAGACAATATTAATAATGTTCTTAAATATTTTGGTGTGATAGCCGATGAAGGAATAGATGAATTCCAAACATTAGGTTTTCATAATAATAGAAGTACACAGAAATGGATAGAAAATACCTTAAAACAAAACCCGACAGGTTTTTGAAATCTGTCGGGTCCCTCAATAAAATATACTGTTATCTCCTTGCTTTAAAATATTCTTCTAAACTTTCACATCCCGATAAATCTGAAGTGAATTCAGGAAATTGTTTTTTAACTCGTTTTGAACTAGAATATTCATTCTTTTCAGCATAATCCATCATTCGCAAACAAAGTGCCTTGAATTTATCTGTTTTGGCATTTTGATAAGCTAATTTATAATTTGCGATAGCTTTACTTCTACTTCTATATTCAATGTCATCAATATAGGATTCATTATTGTATTTTTCCCAATATGATCTACTCGAATAACGGCGCATCATCCAAGAATTCCCATAATCTGTCATATTGTAATAGCAGTTTGCAATTAAAAAATAGTAATAATCCCGATCTTTTGTTTTTGGATTATTTGCCAAATTGGTATATTTAATCAAATGCTCAGTTATAGAAAGTTTGGTTACAAAATATTTTTCTTGATGCTGAATGAAGTTTTTTGTATGCTTAAAATCATAAAAAGGATTTTGATCAAAAAGATAATACTCATCATATCTTCCTCTTTCCCAACCATTATAATTATCCTGCCAGTATTTTTCAGGTAATTCTTTGAAAGTGGTTAAAGCCTTATTTAATTGATCTTCCCGAATATATTTTGTTCCCAATAAATCTTTGAGATAATCTTTATCACGAAAAAGCTTAGCATAGATTTTCTTTTCAAAATCAGTTGTATTGTTCTCTTCTATTTTATTTACTATTTTTTGAAGATCATTTGCCGAATAAACAAAATCTAAATAATCAAAATAGGTATAAAATTCTTCTAGATTTCCAGAAGTTTTAATTCTGTTAGAGCGCCATTCCACATTATCATAATGATAACGATAATTATCTTGTTCATTACTAATCAGAGATATTAAAGCTAATCCATCTTCAATATTCCCTCTAAATTCTAATTCGCGCCCTAAAGCAAAAATAAAACGCTCATCATCTTTATATTTTAAAATAATATCTTCTATTTGAGGTTTTATAACAGCATTTCCATTTTCCTGATTAGCTGTAATGCAGAGTGCCTTTATTTTTTCAATTTCTTCTGTTATTTTCTCTTTTGGATATTCTTTTTCAAAAGATTCAATGTGCCTTAAACAAGAAGAATAATCCTTAGATATAAACTGCAAATTAATCTGAATCGCTTTCCAAACTAAGGGATTTTGAGTTTTATTGATTTCAACCGAATTTATGAAATCCAAAACTTCTTTTGCATACAATCTGTCTTTTTCAGAACGTTTTCTTAAAGTTTCAGTTGTTATTTTATCACCCTCATTGATCCACCAAGATGATCCAAATTCAGTGGAAGGCGAATAATTAGAGTAATATGGAGTATAAACCCAATCTTCAATCTTATTAGCTTCTCGTAAAAGCAGAAAATCCAGAATTTCAGATTTTGGATTATTTATATAAATCTTTTTTAAATAATTAAGGTTTTTATCTACTTTCTGTACAGAAGCATAGGCATATATATTTGCTATTTCTTCTTTGCTTTTGGCATATTTTAAAGCTTCCTTAACTTCAAAATCAAAAAAATAATAACTTGCATATCTTTTCTCAGCAGAATTTGCCATCAAATTAACTACATCAATTATTTTTCCTGGATCTGAATTTCTCATTGTATAAAAAAACAGGCTCCAATAATAGAGATAATCTTTTTGTTTATTTCTGAAATTTGATTCAAATACGGATTCTAACTTCTCGCTTCTTAGTGAATAATAGGCAAGCCGAATTGCTAAAAAAGCATACTTACGCTTAAAATATTGGTTTTGTTCTTTTTGTATAATGTGAATTATTTTATCTAATAACGCACTTCCATCATGATCCAAAAATTCATTTCGTTCCCAAACGTCTTCTTCATAAGGATTTATTTCGCTGTTTTTAGCTATTTTTAAATAAGCAATAGCCTCTTTTTTATTGTTTTCATATAAATACCTGATAAATTCGTTATTACTTTTTGGATTAATATCTGTAAATGATAAATTGAAATTAAAATCCTCTATTTCATTTATTGAAACTTTTTTATTGGTATAATTATACCAATCTATAATATTAGCATCAATTGCTTTATTACTATTTTTTTCATCGTAATTATATCCCAAAATATTAGCATTATAATAAAATGCTCCGAATCCGGAAAATTTAAAATACTCTGGTTTAAGAATAGAATACCGAATGTCCTCGCCATACGGAGAATAACCGCAAGCAAAGCTCTTGAAAAAGCTACTTACTAAAAGAGCTGTAAAAACTAGAAATTTCTGCATTGCTGTATTTTTTAAAAGTACTTTCGCCTAAATCAAATAATGAAATTGTGGTGTTTTTACCCAGCTCAACATTATTTTTTATAATTGAAATTGCCTCCATTATTTTTTTTGAATCTACTTCTTCACATTTTATCTGGTCACCAATTCTAAAATAATTCTTATCACTATAAGAAGTATCTTTTGTTACTTCATACCACATTGGCTTAACTTCTTTGGTAAATGTTTTCATATCGGCAGAATTTATATTCAGCAAGCCAGAAAAACGATCATTTTGATACCATTGTGTCCAATAAAAAACAGGTAATGCTACATCCAAATGTAATGGATAACTTCTTCTTTTATTTAAATATGACTTTAATTCATCCAGATCTAAAATGGAATTTTTTGTTTTGTTTTCTAATGGTTTTATTAAGTTGTAACACATAAGCATTGCTTTATCTACTGGTGGAACTCCCATAATATCTGGATATTTATAAGGATAAAGACGAAGTGTACAACTTATTTGTTTTTTTGAGAGTTCTTTAATCTTTTTCAGCAAATAAAAATACTTGTCTTTAGTTGATTTTGTCCAATCGCAATCAATTTGAATTTCATCATATTCAAAAATTACCTTTTCTTGACTATTGTAATATGATTCCTTATGATATTTATCAATTAGAAAAACAATATTATCTGCAAGCTTATCAAGCGATCTTTCATCATTATATTGAAATATCTCATTTCTTATAAAAACAGTCGGCACAATATTTAGAGAATCCAGATTACGAAACATATATTCATTTGGTGAATTTTTTTGATAAGGAAAATTACCCATTGACTCATTATAATCGACTTCAAATAATTTATAGTATATTTTTTTTACCTTTAATTTATTGATCCCTTTAACAGATTCATCATCAAAATACGAACTACTTTTCCAGTAGTAAAAGGCCCTTTCAACATTTTCAATCTTATTTTCTTTATTCGAACAAGACCAAAATACGATTGAAATAAAAAGAAGTAAAATACTGTTTTTCATTATAAATGAGAATAAAATTAAAGAGATAAGTTGTACTTAAAATTATAGATTTTTAATATACTTATATTTAAAAATCATAAACTATTTATCAAACGAAAAAGTAATACATTTATTACAAATAAAAAACCCGACAAATTTTAAAAATTTATCGGGTTTTTATTTGTATACCTAACAGGTTTTAGAAACCTGTAAGGATAGCCATTTCTTATTTCAAGCCAGCAATACTTTGCTCGATTGTAGCAATTTTTGCTAAAGCATCTGCTTCTTTTTGTTTTTCGTTAGCTAAAACTTTCTCTGGCGCTCCGGCAACAAATTTTTCGTTGGATAATTTTGCCTGAACCGATTTTAAGAAACCTTGCGTATAAACCAACTCTGCAGTTAGTTTTGCAATTTCTGCTTCAACATCAATATTTCCTGAAATCGGGATGAAATATTCGTTTGATTTTACACGGAAAGATAATGCCCCGTCAACTTTTGCAGTAACATATTCGAAAGCAGAAACGTTTCCTAATTTCGTCACAATTGAATCAAAATGCGTTGTCAGGTTCTCGCTGTTAATTGCTTTTAATTCGATTGCATCTTTAAACGGAATATTTTTATCTTTTCTGATCGTTCTAATTCCAGAAATTACTTCTGTAATATTATCAAAATCAGTAATTAAATCTGCATTGAATGGTTTTAATTCTGGCCAAGTCGAAACAATTAAAGCTTCTTCTGGAGTTCTATCTGCAATAAACTGCCAAATTTCCTCTGTTAAGAAAGGCATAAATGGGTGAAGCAATTTCAAGTTGCTTTCTAACATTTCGATTGCTTTATCAAACGTTGCTTTATCAATTGGCTGTTGATACGCCGGTTTGATCATCTCTAAAAACCAAGAACAGAAATCATCCCAAACCAATTTATAAATCGCCATAAGAGAATCTGAAATTCTGTATTTCTCAAAATTATCCTCGATATCAACTAAAGTCTGTTGTAACTTCGCTTCGTACCATTCGATTGCTACTTTTGATGATTCAGGCTGAGCGATAGTTTCTGAAACTTCCCATCCTTTAATCAATTTGAAGGCATTCCAAATTTTGTTTGAGAATGCTTTTCCTTGATTACATAATTCTTCATCAAACATAATGTCGTTTCCTGCAGAAGCGCTTAAAAGCAATCCTACACGAACACCGTCAGCTCCGAATTTATCGATCAAGTCTAAAGGATCAGGAGAATTTCCTAATGATTTAGACATTTTACGACGTTGTTTATCACGAACTAAACCAGTCAAATATACATTTGTAAATGGTTTTTCGCCTGCATATTCATAACCTGCAATGATCATTCTCGCAACCCAGAAAAATAAAATATCCGGACCTGTAACCAAGTCATTTGTTGGATAGTAATATTTAAAATCTTCACTTTCCGGATCCATAATTCCACCGAAAACTGACATCGGCCATAACCAAGAGGAGAACCAAGTATCTAAGGCATCAACATCTTGTTTTAAGTCAGATGTTGTAAGTGAGTTGTTAGATGTTTTTTCTTTAGCTAATGCTAAAGCATCTTCGATATTTTCAGCCACTACAAAATCTTCTTTTCCGTCTCCGTAATAATAAGCCGGGATTTGTTGTCCCCACCATAATTGACGAGAAATGTTCCAATCGCGTATGTTGTTTAACCAATGCGCGTATGTGTTTTCAAAACGTTTTGGGTGCAATTTAATATCACCATCAACTAAAACAGATTTAATTGCCGGTTTTACCAAATCTTCCATTTTCAAAAACCATTGGTCTGATAATCTTGGTTCGATTACCGCTTTTGTTCTTTCAGAAGTTCCTACTTTATTCAAGTGGATTTCTGTTTTTGCTAAAGCTCCAATTTCTTCTAATTCTTTTGCAATTTCAGTACGAACCACAAAACGGTCTTTTCCTTGATAATGCAATCCGAAACTATTTAATGTCGCATCTTCATTAAAAATATCAACGATTTCTAGATTGTGTTTTTCACCCAGCGTTTTATCGTTCATATCATGAGCAGGCGTTACTTTTAAACATCCTGTTCCGAATTCTACATCTACATATTCGTCTTCAATAATTGGAATTACTCTGCCACAAATTGGAACGATTGCTTTTTTACCTTTTAAATGTGTAAAACGCTCATCGTTCGGGTTGATGCAAATTGCAGTATCTCCGAAGATAGTCTCTGGACGTGTTGTTGCAATCGTCAAGAAATCTTCTGAACCTTCAATTTTATATTTTAAGAAAAATAATTTTCCTTGTTGTTCTTCGTAAATAACTTCTTCGTCTGACAAAGTTGTTTTAGCTTCTGGATCCCAGTTAACCATTCGATAACCTCTATAAATTAATCCTTTGTTGTATAAATCAACAAACGATTTAATTACAGATGCAGACATATCTGGATCCATAGTAAATTTAGTACGTTCCCAATCGCATGAGGCACCTAATTTTTTAAGCTGCTCCAAAATTGTTCCGCCGTATTTATCTGTCCATTCCCAAGCATGTTTTAGGAATTCTTCACGCGTTAAATCATTTTTATTGATTCCTTCTGCTTTTAATTTAGCCACAACTTTTGCTTCAGTTGCAATAGATGCGTGATCCGTTCCTGGAACCCAGCAGGCATTGAAACCTTTAAGTCTTGCTCTACGAATTAATACATCCTGAATTGTATTGTTCAGCATATGTCCCATGTGAAGGACTCCAGTGACGTTTGGCGGCGGAATTACAATTGTATAAGGTGTTCTATGATCTGGTTCTGAATGAAAATAATTGTTTTTCATCCAGTAATCATACCATTTGTTCTCGATCGTCTTAGCGTCAAATTGTGCTGGAATTGTCATTTATTAGGTTGTTTATTCGTTTAACTGTTTAATCGTTTATTTGGCTAACTGTTTAATTGTTAATTGGTCTTCGGATCAATTATTAATCCTCATTCGATTAAACGAATTAACGATTAAACAATTAAACACCAAAATTGGTTCAATTTTTGTAATTATAACTGAGAGCAAAAGTAAATAATTAAGTACACTATAAAAAGAGAAATAATAATTTGTGTGTTAATTAAAAGAATGTATATTTACTTACAATTAAAAACTAATTTCATATGAAAAATGCAGCCACTTTTATTGCAGTTTTATTGTTTAGTGCAATAAGTTATGCACAAAACGGCCCAAAAATTGAATTTGCAGCCCCTGACAATACAATTGATTATGGAAAAATTTCTAAAGGTGATAATGGGCTTCGCTCTTTTGAATTTACAAATACAGGAGATGCTCCTTTATTAATTACTGGTGCAGAATCAACAGTAAGTTCAATTATAGTAACAAAACCTTCGGCAGCAATTATGCCGGGTAAAAAAGGAAAAATCGATGTAAAATACAACATGGCTTCTGGACCAATTCGTAAAACAATTACTGTTGAAACTAATGCAGTAAATTATCCTGACGGAAGGGTCGCCCTTAAAATTAAAGGTGAAGTTCAATAAAATTTAAATCTAATAAATAATAAAGCCGTTTCTTTAATAAGGAACGGCTTTTTTTATTATAAATCTTGTCATTTCGACGAAGGAGAAATCAAAAAATTGTGTAATTACTTTGATATTATTTTTTCTCAGCACATTCTGCACTATCAAATTTATATTTTACGCGTTCAAAATCGATTGGTTTGTCTTTTACTAAATAGGTAACACCCATTGTGGTCTGCATTGTTCCGTTTCCTAAAATAAGTTGTTTGTCACGTTTTAAAAGTGCCATTGGATTTTTGAAAATTTTGTCCTTAGTGGCTGCTTCTTTAAAAGTATAATCTATAAACAAAGTATCTCCGTGAAATTCTCCTGCAACCTCACCAGTTCTTACTGTTACAGGCGCAACTTTCATTATCATGTTACCCGATACTTTTCCGTTTTTTAAATTATTTAATTTTAAATCGACTGTATCCTTTTCGTATATCGCTCTATAACATTCAGTACTTACAATCTTTTCTCCATCAGCTTTTGCTGCTTCGGCTTCTTTTTGTTTTTCTTCATTTTTACAACTTTGTAATCCAATACAGATTACAAGCATACAAGGCAAAATTAGGTTTTTCATATTTTAAATATTTTGTTTCGAGGTTATTCCATAAAATTAAATAAAAAAGAAATCAACAGAAAGTATTTTGCAAAAATTTCAGTAAAAAAACAAAACCCGACAGATTTAAAAAAACCTGTCGGGCTGTATGATTTCTTTATAAAATGCTTACAAATTCTTAATTACAAATTCAGACCTTCTGTTTAATTCGTGTTCTTCCTCAGAACAAGATTCGTCTGTTTTACATTTTACAATTGGCACAGATTCTCCGTAACCTTTTGCAGAAACTCTCTTGGCATCAATTCCAGATTGAATTATAAATTCTCGTGTAGAATTGGCTCTTTTTTGAGATAGATCTTCATTGAATTTGGCATTTCCGCGAGAGTCTGTATGTGATCCAATCTCGATTACCATTCCTGGATATTTCTTCATTAAATCGACAACTCGCCCTAAAACAACTTTTGATTCTTTACGAATGTACCACATATTGTAATCAAAATAAATCGGATCGGTTTTGATGATTAATCGGTCTTTATCGCGTACAACATCTTTTTCTGTCGCTAAAATTTCTTTTACTTTTTCCTGCTTTTTAACTTCTGCGGCGGCTATTGCAACTTCTTTGGCTTTTTTCTCTTTTTGTTTTAATTCTATTGTAGCAAGTTCAGCTTTTTTCTTGTTTTCTTCTTCGATAATGATTTCCTGTTTTCTCTTGTTTTCTGCAATTTGTTTTTCTTCCTGCTTAATGGCTTCTAAAGATTTTAATGCTAAAGATGCATCGCTTACAGCATCTCTAGTTTTTCCTAAAGTCAACGATTTAGACTCATTAGTATACTTCTCCTTAAAAGCCGAAACTTTATAAGAAGCTTCGCAGGCCACTGTAAAACTGAATTTTCCGTCGGCTGCAGTTGTTATTGTATTTAAAGTTTTATTCTCTGCATCTTGTAAAATTACCGTTGCATTTTCTAAAGCCAATTTCGTATCAACATCTGTAATTATTCCTGTGATAAATTGTTTACAATCTTCTACAATTAAATCTTTAATTTCTTTGAATTGATAAATATCGTCACTTCCCTTTCCTCCTTCTCTATTCGATGCAAAAAAGCCTTCTTTGGTATTGGAATCAATATTAAATGCAAAATCATCTAGATTTGAATTTAACGGCAAACCAATATTAACTGGTTTTGAATATTCATTTCCATTTATTTCAGAAACAAAAACATCTAAAGATCCGTAACCTAAATGTCCATCTGAAGAAAAATAAAGTTTATTGTCTGCAGATGCAAAAGGAAATTGTTCTCTTTTATCTGTATTTACTAATGGACCTAAATTCTTTGGATTATCGAATGCTCCTTTATTTACATTTACAGAATAAATATCAAACGAACCTAGAGAACCCGGCATATCAGAAGCAAAATACAATACTTTTTCGTCGGCACTTAAAGCTGGATGTTCAACAGAATAGTTCGGACTATTGAAAGGAAGCGATGTAATATTGGTCCATTTCCCGTTCACTAATTCAGCTTTAAAAATCTGAAGATTAGAGATTTTTTTGTCGTCTTTCTTTTTCTTTCCGTTTTTAGAATTGTTTCGGGTAAAATACATTGTTTTACCATCTTTGGTAAAAACAGCATTTGATTCGTGCATTCCTGTTTTTAATTCTTTAGCAAAATAGTGTACAATAGAATCCGACGCATTAATATTTTTTAACGGAATGGTAACTAAATTCAAATAGGTTTCATTGTCCCATTTGTATTTTTTATCAAACCAGCCCGGCTTTAATTTGACTCCTGCAAAAACAAGATTCTCTTTATATTTTACGGCTCCAAATTCAGAGTTGGGAGTATTTATGGGCAAGTTTTTAATCTCGAAACGCTTTCCTATTGCGGTAACATTTTCTAATGTTTTAAGCTCTTTTTCGAAATTAATAATGTCTTCTGCATTAGTAGATTTAGAATAATATTCTTTTAAGGCTGCATTGGCATCATCAGCACTATTGGTTGCTTTTAGAGTTTGCGCATATCTAAAATAATAAGCTCTATCTAAATTATTACCATAATTATTAATTAGTAGACGATAATAGCGCTGTGCTTTTACCAAGTCGTTGGTATAGAAATAAGAATCGGCTAGATTTTTTATTACTTCTTGCGAAGGTTTTTCGTCAGCTAATTTTTGGTATAAAACAATTGCTTCGCTGTAATACGTTTTATCAAAAAATCGTTTTGCACGAGCTAATTCCTGATCTTGGGCATTTATAAACTGTATTGAAAATACGAATATAATAACGAGTAGTTTTTTCATATTTTTCATTTTAAAAGAATCTTGGTGATTTATCAAATCCTTTTCCTAGTAAATCTAAATCGAATAACAGCATAATTTCGTGCGTTCCTGAATTAAACTGACCGAAGTTTGTAAGTGTATAATCGTAAGCATAACCCACTCTTAGTGTTGGTGTAACATTTATATTGAACAGTGCACTTACCGAATCGTCAATTCTATAAGCTGCACCAAATTCAAACTTTTCGTTGTACAAAACATTTGCTGTAACATCTAAAGTTATTGGTGAACCTTTTACAAATTTGGACATAAATGCCGGTTTTAATTTCAACACATCATTGAGCTGAAAAACATAACCTGCCGTTAAAAAAGTGTGTATTTCTTCAGAACCAAAAGCATTTACTCCTGATTTTTCTTCGATATATTTAGATTTTAGCAAATTAGGAACAGATAATCCAACATACAAATTGTCTCTAAAATAGTAAGCTCCAACTCCAATATTGGGTTTAGTGGCATTTATGTTTTCTGAAAAAGCAAAATCAGTTTGCGGGTCTGTGAAACGAAAACCGTTAAAATTACTTTGCATAGATGAAAATCCAGCTTTTAAACCTAGTGAAAGTTTATTTTGTCCGCCTAATTTTAAGACATATGCAAAATCAGCGTAGACATTATTTTCTTTTTTGGCACCATCTCCAATATCATCTGAGATGAATGAGATTCCTGCTTCTATTTTATCTGTAATAGCAGTGTGTCCGAAAAATGTAAAAGTTTTTGGAGCTCCAACTGCACCAACCCATTGTGTTCTATATAGTCCGCCAAAATTCATCATTGCGGGAACTCCTGTTGCATACGCTGGATTTATCACACTCATATTATACATATAATGTGTATATTCTGGATCCTGCTGTGCAGAAACTGATAAGTAGAAAAGGAAATTTATAAAGAGTAGTATTTTTTTCATTTGAAAATTATATTAGAAATATAAAAAGAGATTTATCGATTTAAATAAAGACGGCCTTGCTGCGGCGGTTTATTATCTTTATTAAAATGAAGCACATAAAAATAAACTCCGTTGGGTGCAACTCCGCCAGCGATACCGCTCTTTTCATAGTTCATTCCGTCCCAGGCTGGTTTATTTTTATCTCCTTTATACATTCCGTTTCCGTATCTATTATAAATTTCAAGTGTGTAATTTGGGTATAAGAATTCAATATCTTTTATCACAAATGAGTCGTTTGTGCCATCTCCATTTGGAGAAAATCCATCGGGAACAAAAAAGTCATTTGGGACATTATTGCATTCTGTTAATGTGACTGTGACTTCAATATATTCTGAAGAGAAACAGTCTGTACTTGGAAAATTAAATCCATAATATCTGCCTTGTTCAATCAGATGAGTTGTACTAGATAATAAATTTCCATTATTCGGAGCATCATACCAAACCACACTTGAAGGAACATTGGTATTATTGGATAAATCTGAAATCGTTGGATTATTTAATCCGCAGAAGTTTTGCCCATCTGAATTTAATACTGGAGCAGGTGAATCGTTTATGGTAACTACAACCGTGGCAGCTTCTGAAGTACATCCCGCGGGCGAAGTTTCTCTTACATAATAATTACCAGATTCTAAAATCAAAGTACCTGCCAATGGCGTGGTTGATGTTGCTGAATTGTACCATTTATATTGATTTCCGTTGGGAACTAAATTAGCAACCGCAGCTTCATCAACTTTACAAAAAGATTGAGGATTTACTGTTGGCGGAACTGGTATTGGGTTGATAATAAAACTGTCTAAAACATTAGTTAAGTTAATATCACAACCAGTAATATCGTTCTTTAAATTTGTTAATGAAATAATTGTTGAACCTGTATTTAAAAGTAAACCTGCAGGAATCTGAAATTCTGCTTTTCCGTTAACAGCCGTCAAAGTAATTGTTTCTGAAGCAATATTATCTCCAAGAAGCATATAATTAATTGTAATATTAGTTAGATTTCCTAATCCCGAAATTGTTGCTGAAACGGGATCATTTAAACAATGATCGCTTACTGCTACACTAACTGTCGCAGCATTTGGAAGCGGATTTATAATTAAATTCCCTCTTACATTTGCTGTATTGGTACAAGTAGTAACGGTATTGGTGATATTAGTTATTACTATAGATGAAGCGCCGCTGTTTCTATTTAAGTTTCCTGGAATTACAAAATTTGCTTCTCCCCCAGATACTGTTATATTCCGTGTCTGCCCTAATGCAAAATTATCTCCTGTAACATTGTATACAATATTATAATTGCCATCTGGCAGTAAAGCTGCATTTTTTAAATAAGCCAAAGCATCTTTATTTTGGCATGTTGGATCAAGCGTCAACACTGCACCATCTAAGCGTGGAATTGGATGAACTTCAAGAACATCAGATAAATTATTGACAATATTTACACAGGCTCTTTTACTTGTAGTTGCTACAATATTGGTAATAGTCAGCGTAAATTTACCTACTTGTCTAAAGTAAGAAGACGAAACTGGAAAATTAAGAACTCCATTCACAAAACTAGAAGTAATCGTTTGACTTCCTCCGTTTGGTCCAGATACATTAAAAGTTAGTTCGTATTGTCCGTTTGGAATAGGCTGAGCCCCTTGTGTCAATGTTGCAGAGTAAACCGCTGTTGGAATTTCTGGTTCACATATATCTTTAACGACATCAACTTTTGCTCCTGTAAAATCAAGTCTTTTTTCTATCGTTACCTTAACAGCTGCAGTTTTATCTGGGCAAACTTTATTATTTGGAGTAGCATAAACGGTATAGTTAAACTGATATTCTCCTGGTCCGCGTGCATTGTATAAATCCTCTAAATTCACATTATGATCTGTTGGAGAAGTAATTCCAGGACCGCTCCATTCACCGCCACCGTCTTGACCAGAAAGTCTAGTATTTAAATCTAAGTCTGTATAATTTGAAATCTCCGAATCAGCACAAATTAATAAGTCGCTCGGAGTTCCTTCTTTTGGTGCTCTAACAACAGTTATAATTACTGTAGAAGAAGGCGAATCTGTCGAACAAGCAAGCACAGGCGGAACGGTATAAGTATATTGATAAGCTCCTTTTTTATCAGTTATCGGGATAGATGATTCTGGTAAAGGCTGTCCGCTGCTGTCTGTCCAAACTCCATTAGTGTGCGGAGCCATAACGGTACCATTGAAAGCGGTAAAGAGATTAAAAAAATTTTCGTCGCTACACACGGTTGCATAAGGAGCTGGTACACCAGCATACGCGCCAATTCTTATCGTGATCTTAGCGGTTCTGTTGGTACATCCTGCTGTAACTGGGGCAGTATAAGTGTATACATAAGTACCTCCACTGCTTATAACTTGAGCATTCAGCGTTCCATTTACTGCGTCTAATCCTCGAGGGTTAGTATTTGCAGTCCATGTCCCTCCTGGCACTGGAGTTCCTCCTAATAAAGAAAACAAAGAAATATTTTGATTTACTGGATCTGCAATAGTAGTACATAAATCTAATTGTGCATCAGATCCTGCACATTGTGCAGCAACTTTTGTGGGTAAAACCAATAAACAAGTAAAAACAAATAGTATTTGTAAGAAATTAAAGTAGTTTTTGGCCATAGATTAAATTTTTGTTAAACATAATAAAATATCTAGGCAAAAATCTAATTTTAACAAACATTTTTTCACAAAAAATAAAAATTTCTTTAAAATAATTTTATAAAAACCAATTTTACTTAACGTTAAGTTATTCTTTGTCAATTTTAAAGTTCATCTTCTAATTTGAATCTGAATTTGAGTACTACACTATTTCTTTCTATTTCTAAATTTATCCAAATATCATCTTCAGATTTTAAAAGATTGTTTATCTGCTGTAAACTGTATCTGTATGGCTGCGTATTATTTATGCTTATTATGATATCACCTTTGCGTAAACCACATTTTTCTGCAGCTGAGTTCTTGCGCACATTCACTATTTCATAAACCGGCTTAAGGGCAAATTTGTATTTAAAATTGTTATTATTCTTGTCTTTTTCCTGTAATTCATCAATGGTCGAGGCCACTTGTACAGTTTCAAGATGAACGGTCTCCTGTACCCACTGCAAGCCGTTATGCTGAACCGTAATCCCACTTTTATTATAAGTAAACGGTTCGTTAAATTTGCTGTTTTTCTTTAAGTATAACTTTTTCTCTTTATAATCCAGAACAACCGTAAAACGCTTCAGAACCTCTCCTCCAACAGAACCAATACGTCCTGGAACCATCTTCACATTTCGGATGGAAACTGAATCGGGAAATGAAACAATTGGTTTTTTAAAATCAAATTCATCAATCGAAAATTTATCGATTTTAGCGCGATGTCCTTCAATATCACCGCTGAAGCCTTTTCCTAAGAAATCGGGAAAATTTTTGTCTGGAAGCCTGATTGTATTATTCTCAAAAATCCAGAAAGCATCACTATTTCCAATATCAATTAAAAGCTTTGCCGGAATTTCAACATTATTTACAGTAGCTGTAGTTAGAATATAAGGTTTTGATCTTTCTATAGTTATCGGGATTTGTTTGAATTTCTTATCCAATTTGTCCTGAAATTTATTATTTCTGGTATAAACTATAATTTTCTTTTTTTGATAATTAATTTCAACTACATTATTTCGGAAGAATTTATGACCAATGATTCCGTTAACAGGGATTCCGATATGAGAAGATAAATTGAAACTTTGATCCAAAATAATAAAAACCATATGGTCGTCTGATCTTAAACCATGTGTTTCTAAAATATTTTTTGTTGATTTTAAACCCTCAATTTCTTCTTCACTTCCAAGACCCCTAAGTTTTATTTTTTCGACATTATTAAAGCTTACTTCCTGCTTGTCTTCCATACTGAACAAAATAGTTTCTTCTACACCCGAATCCAATAGAAAATTTAGTTCTACTCCGTTTACTTTAATGGGAATAAAAATAAGATTATTAATCAATTTAAAAGGGACTGTAGCCTTTGCTGCATTGTTTTGTAATAAAAAATCGCCTTGTCCGAAAAGCAAAAAAGGTAAGAATAACCCAAAAAACAATACTATATATTTTTTCATTGGCAATATTTTATTATAAAATTAGTAAATATATTTATTATTGTTACATTTTTGCAAGTACCCTTATTGTTTACGTTAAATTCGAAAAAAAAATGCAAATTTGCACTTCAATAATTTATACTCATGCCTACAATTTCACACAAGGGAAGAAACATGCCCGAATCTCCGATACGTAAGCTTGCTCCTTTTGCAGATCTAGCAAAGAAAAAAGGACACAAGGTGTATCACTTAAACATTGGTCAACCGGATATCAAGACACCGGAAGTGGCCATCGAGGCGGTAAAAAATATTGATTTAACTCTTATAGAATACAGTCCGTCTGCCGGATATGAAAGCTATAGAAAAAAATTAGCAGAATTTTACCAGCGCCAAAATGTAAACGTTAACACAGAAGACATCATTGTAACTACTGGTGGTTCTGAAGCCTTACTATTTGCACTGGCCACAATAACAGATCCTGGAGATGAAATTATTATCCCAGAACCTTTTTATGCTAATTATCACGCATTTGCATCGTCTACGAGCGCAACTGTAGTACCACTTGTTTCTACTATTGAAACTGCATTTGCTTTACCAAGTATAGACGAAGTTGAAAAATTAATAACACCCAAAACAAAAGCCATTCTGATTTGCAACCCTGGAAATCCGACTGGATATTTATATTCTGAAGCTGAAATTAAGCAATTGGCTGGTTTGATTAAAAAACACGACTTGTACTTAATTGCTGATGAAGTGTATCGTGAATTTTTATACGACGGAGATGATGTACATTTTTCTGTAATGAATTTAGAAGATGTACAGCAAAACGTAATTATGGTCGATTCTGTTTCTAAACGTTACAGTATGTGCGGGGCAAGAATTGGCTGTTTGGTTACTAAAAACAAAGATGTTTTAGCAACTGTAATGAAATTTGCTCAGGCACGTTTGAGTCCGCCTACAATTGAACAGATTGCCTGCGAAGCTGCTATTGATACGCCTCAAAGTTATTTTGATGAAGTAATTGCTGAATATAAAGAACGCCGCAACACGCTAATTGCCGAATTAAATAAAATTGAAGGAGTTATTGTAACAAAACCAAAAGGTGCTTTTTATTGTATTGCTGAGCTTCCAATAAAAGATTCTGATGACTTTGCACAATGGCTTTTAGAAAGCTATAATTTAAACGGCGAAACTGTAATGATTGCTCCTGCCAAAGGTTTTTATTCAACTCCTGGCATGGGATTAAATCAAGTGAGAATTGCGTATGTATTGAATAAGCAAGATTTAATTACTGCAGTAAATATTTTAAAAGAGGCTTTATTGGTTTATAATAAGCGGTAATAGTTCTAATAACAATTTTAAAATCTGTTTTAGCATTACGTTAAAACAGATTTTTTTGTTAAGTATATGAAATTTCATAAAACAAATTGTTCAATTTTTTTTGAGCAAATAAAATTTATGTTAAATTAGCTACAAAAAAATCAGACTGTGTGTATTAAGAAAATAATTTTCTTTGTTACTTTTTTACTTTTTCCTTTGAAATATAGTGCTCAGTATTGCTCAGCATCAAATTTTTATTGCAATACGATTTTATATAATAAATTTAAAATTAAAAGTATAGATCATTACAGATTAGAAATTGATCATGCGATTTCACTACTAATAAAGAAAAAGGATATTATTGATCAAGAACTTAATAGAAAAGAAAGAGTAGAAATTCTTGCTATAGCTTTTCCTGAAATTATCCGATACAACTCTTTTTCTGATTACATTGAAACCTCCTCAAATAGAATCTTATATATTAATAAAGGAAAAAAGGTCTCAGACTTTTCAATTGGTTATTTTCAAATGAAACCATCTTTTATTGAAGATCTAGAAAATTATGTTATTCATAATACAAATTTAGAAGATTGCAATATGATTCTAATTAAAAAGAAAACAGAAAAAGAAATTCGAAAAGAAAGAATAGATAGACTTGAAAGCTTTCAATGGCAAATAAGATATCTCAAAGTATTTTGGCATGTGGCTGAATTAAAGTTTAAAAATTTAAACTTTAAAAACAAACAGGAAAAAATTAGATTTTTTGCCACTGCGTATAATTATGGATTTACAAAACCTGAAAACGAAATAGAAAATTATCAAGCTATAAAAGCATTCCCGTATGGCGAAAGAATTAACACTATAAAATTTAAATTTGCTGACTTTTCACTTGATTTTATAAATACATATTCTTCATTTTTTAACTAGATAACTAACCAAAACGTGAAAATTAACAAATTATTTCTTTTTTTATTGCTTTTATTTACAACATACTCCTGTCAGGTAGAGGAAATTGGTCAGCAACCAAGAGAAATAAATTCCATAGAAACATCATTAAAAATTAACTCCGCTTTTCTAACTCACAAACTCAGTGATAAAAAAATGAAACCAATTTGGAAATCTGCCATCACATTTGAAAACATTGATGCTGTAGAGGTTAATTTTACTATAGATAAAAAATACTATAAACCATTATCAAAAAATGGTGAAATTGCTGGACGACAACGCTTACTTCTGACCTTAGAAAAAGGAGTAATAAAAGAAACAATTATTGAGTATAGACCATCTAATAATTTCACAGGAGATATTAAAGATATCAATAGTGGTAATTTTAAAAAACAACATTTTGAGGGCGAAATAGCGTTAAAAAGTCCAAAGAGTGACTATTCTATTGTATGGATCGTCAATAGAGAAATAATTGAAAAGAAATTAATTGAAACTAAAAATAAAACAATTAAAAAAACTAGTAAATCAGCTGGATATGAATCTTGTCAATGGAATACTGTAACTTACTGGCTTTGTGTAGGTTCAGGAGTAGAAGAATCGTGCTTTAACACTACTGAAGATTTATATCAATGCGAATGGATTGAGGATCAACCAACAAATCCTGATACTCCTCCAACAACTGACCCTTATGATTGCTCTTTAGGTAATTGGCCATGGTGTGGCGGAAATGACGATCCTGGTAGCGATGGCGGAGGGCCTAACACTACCAATATTGAAGACAAAATTAATGGAACTAACCTTGATCCCTGTTCAAAAGACATCTTAGATAAATTAAAAAATGCAACAGTTTGTGATATAAAAAAAATAATTGAAAGACTTGACAACCATAATTCTAAATATAATCTCGATATGAAATCGGAAATTGCTCCAAGTGGAAAACCAGCACAAACAATTAAGAATTCAGTTAATAATTACACAACTTATATTAGCACTAATTACGAAGACAAGACTAAATTATTTATTGCGGCATCGATGCTTCATGAAACAGTTCATGCATATTTTATGAGCCTTTTCGATGATTACTACAATTCAAGTACACCAAATCCAAATGCCTATAATGACTTTTCATATCTATTTAATTATTATGTGACATTAAATCGGCCTACCTCTATAGATCCAGCGGATATTCATCATCAGCAAATGGCAACAGATTATGTAGATGCTATTGCCCGTGCTTTACAAGAATTTCAGACAGGTATTGTTGTTCCTGAAACTTCAAATCCTCAACAAATTTATACTGACCTAGCATGGGGAGGTTTAAGCGAAACTCCCGTTTTTTTAGCAAGTTTTCCAAACGCCAATGATCGTCAAAGAATTCTAAACAGATATGAAGCCGAACAAAGAAACCTCACTATCGGAGAGGGAAGCCCTAACACTCAATCACCTATAAGTCAACCATGTAATTAATTCGATATGAAAAAGTTTTTTTTTATTTTATTAACTATTTTATTTCTTTCTTGTTCAACAAAAAAACAACAAACTACAAAGCCTTTTATCGAAAATAATTTAACCGAAATAAGAAGCAATATCGTTAATGATTTTTTAGATTTTGAATTAAAAACGGATCGTTATACAGCATATAAAAATTATGATTATATAATAATTAAAGAAGCTTTAAAAAAACGAAAATCTATTCTTGCATATGAATTCTCCTATAATGAATTTTATAAAAGAGAAAGAAACCGAAATTATTGGATATTAGATAGTATTCAAATTCAAAATATAAAATCTGATTTAGCGAACGAAGAAATTTACATTTGGAAAGGAAGTGATTTTAAAAAAATAAAAGTTAATCTACTTAACTACGAGGAATTAAAAGCAATAATTAAACTTAACGATTATTCCAAGATAGAAAAAAAATTAATTATTTATTTATCTACTCCATTAATCATTGACAAAGATAATGCATTAATAAGTTTTGAAATAGGAAATGGCAGTTTGGGTTTTAATTCTATAACTCATTTTACAGTTCTAATGAAAAACAAAAATGAAAAATGGGTAAAAGATGCTTATTTTGAAGATGGTGTTTTTAATTAAGTTCTTTCTTTCAAAAGTTTTAAAATTGATTAACCTTCAAAAAGACAATAACCCTTTCGTTATTGTCTTTTGTGTTTTAAATTAGAACATTATAACTGTTAATTTAGATTATATCCAAAAAGGAACAATTAAATCGTAAAAACCATAGAAAAGGTTTCCTATTTATTAATTATCTTTACCGCCTTAAAAAGATATACCCATTATAATAGTAGTTTTTAATGATAAATAACGAAGATTTTTTAGACGAAATAGGTGACAGTCATTTCAGCAGTAATGCCAAAAACCCTTTAAGAGAAGATGCTTTTGACTTAACTGATGAGGAAAAAATAGAAAAAATAAAAAAAGATGTCGAAAACATTCTACAAACTCTTGGAATGGATTTGACAGACGACAGCATTAAAGGAACTCCAAATCGAGTTGCAAAGATGTTTGTAAAAGAGATTTTTGGAGGTCTTAATCCTGCAAAACAGCCAAAAGCTTCTACTTTTGACAACAATTACAAATACGGTGAAATGTTAGTAGAAAAAAACATTACTGTTTATTCTACCTGCGAACACCATTTACTTCCAATTATCGGACGCGCTCACGTGGCTTACATCTCAAGCGGAAGAGTTATTGGTCTCTCTAAAATGAATCGTATTGTTGAATATTATGCTAAAAGACCTCAGGTTCAAGAGCGTTTAACAATGCAGATTGTTCAAGAACTTCAAAAAGCTTTAGGAACAGAAGATGTTGCCTGCGTTATCGATGCAAAACATCTTTGTGTAAATTCACGCGGAATCAAAGATATCGAAAGCAGTACTGTAACTTCTGAATTCGGAGGAAAATTCAAAGACCCTCAAACGAAGAGAGAATTTTTAGATTATATAAAACTAGACACTCAGTTCTAATTTTATACAATAATTCTATTATATTTATGGTCTAGCCCTGATAGAAGCGGCATCCTTTTGTGGTGGGGTTCACCACAAAAGATATAGCGAATAGCAGGATTAGCTACTAAAAAACATCAATAAACAATTATGCCGTTATACAATACACAACCGCTGAAAATATACAATTCGCTTTCTGGCGAAAAAGAAGATTTCAAACCAATCCATGAAGGAAACGTTGGAATGTATGTTTGTGGTCCTACGGTATATAGCAATGTTCACCTAGGTAACGTGAGAACTTTTATGTCTTTCGACGTAATCTTCAGATATTTTCTGCATTTAGATTATAAAGTTCGCTACGTTAGAAACATTACCGATGTTGGGCATATCGTAGATGATGTCGATGAAGGTGAAGATAAAATTGCAAAAAAAGCCCGTTTAGAACAATTAGAACCAATGGAGGTTGTACAGCGCTATACTGTAGATTTCCATAACATTCTAAAAGCTTTTAACTTTTTACCGCCAAGTATTGAGCCTACAGCGACGGGACATATTATTGAACAGATTGAAATCATCAAAAAAATTATTGATAAAGGTATTGGTTATGTTGCCAACGGATCGGTATATTTTGATGTTGTAAAATACAATGAAACCAATAATTACGGCATTCTAAGCGGTAGAAATATCGATGATATGCTGGCAAACACGAGAGATCTCGACGGACAATCTGACAAAAGAAATCCACAGGATTTTGCACTTTGGAAGAAAGCAGAACCAGAACATATCATGAGGTGGCCTTCGCCTTGGAGTGATGGTTTTCCAGGCTGGCATCTTGAATGTACTGCTATGAGTACTAAATATCTTGGAAATCATTTTGATATTCACGGAGGTGGAATGGATTTAAAATTTCCTCACCACGAATGTGAAATTGCCCAAAATGAAGCTTGTACTGGCCAATCTCCTGTAAATTACTGGATGCATGCTAATATGCTGACTTTAAACGGAAAGAAAATGGCTAAATCGACTGGAAATAATATTTTACCAGGCGAAATTCTTAGCGGAGAAAATAACATTCTAAGCAAACCATTTTCTGCTTCTGTAACTCGTTTTTTCATGCTTCAGGCACATTACAGAAGTATTTTAGATTTTTCTGATGATGCGATTGTTGCTGCAGAAAAAGGATATAAAAGATTGATGGAAGCAGTAGATGCTTTACCAAATATTACTGCAGGAAACACAAGTTCTATAGATTTTGCAGCATGGAAACAGCTTTGCTATGACGCAATGAATGACGATTTCAATACACCAATTTTAATCGCTCAGTTGTTTGAGGCCGTTCGTTATATCAACTTATTAAAAGACGGTAAAGAAACTATTTCTGCAAATGATTTAGCAGATTTTACAACCGCTGTAAATGCTTTTGTATTTGATGTTCTAGGACTTAGCGATGAGAAAAGTGCTGAAGGAGACAATGATAAATTAGAAGGAGTAGTTAATATGCTTATCGGAATGAGAAATCAGGCGAGAGCAGATAAAAACTTTGCCCTTTCTGACCAGATTAGAGATCAATTAATTGCTTTAGGAATACAACTAAAAGACGGAAAAGAAGGAACGTCATTTAGCATTCAATAAAGAAATTAAAACTTTGGATGTAACAAAATTCTTTTAAAGACAACAAATAGAAGTCTGGAAAAACTAGACAATAAGTATTGATAAAATGTTATCCAAAATTCTAATATATCCATTTGTACTCTTGGTTCGTTTTTATCAAACGGCAATTTCTCCGTTTACACCGGCGTCCTGCAGATTTGAGCCTACTTGTTCGACTTATATGATCCAAGCTTTGCAGACTCATGGATTATTCTACGGCGGATTTTTAGGAGTAAAACGTATTTTAAGCTGTCATCCTTGGGGAAGAAGCGGTTACGATCCTGTACCAGAAAAGAAATGCAGTCATAAACATTAACCTTTTATAAAACGGTACTTTACATTAAATATTTATTTTTACAATATATAAAACATTTTACATGACACACGCCTTAAATTTTGTTTGGAATCCCTCAGAAGGAATCAATTTAGGATTTTTTATGATTCGCTATTACAGCTTAATGTTTGTAATTGCTTTTCTTTTAGGATGGTTCTTAATGAAAAAGATTTTCGAAAGAGAAAACGAATCACTAGAAAAATTAGATTCATTATTTGTTTGGACTGTTCTTGCAACTTTAATTGGTGCGCGTTTAGGACATGTTTTCTTTTACGATTGGGAATATTTCAGAAACCATTTACTAGAGATCTTCCTTCCTTTTAGATTCGAACCAAAATTCGAATTCACAGGTTTCCAAGGATTAGCGAGTCATGGTGCAGCAATTGCAATTATTGTTGCTATGTATTATTATAGTAAAAAGATTCTAAAACGTCCTTTATTATGGATTTTAGACCGTATAGTAATTCCTGTTGCCAGTGGAGCTATTTTTGTTCGTTTAGGTAATTTCTTCAACTCAGAAATTATTGGTAACGAAACTACATCTGCATTTGGAATCCGTTTTTTACATGATAAATTCAGCAAAAATGAAGCTGTACAAAAAACTGGAATTGCCGATCCTGTAGAAGCCTACAATGCAATTGCTACAAATCCAAAATTTGCTGATTTATTAGCTCAGGTTCCAGCAAGACATCCTGCACAATTATACGAAGGGTTCTCTTATATTTTTGTCTTTGCAATTTTGTACTTCTTATACTGGAAAACAAATACTAGACTGAAATCTGGTTATTTATTCGGATTATTTTTAGTTCTTTTATTTGTTGTTCGATTTGTTGTTGAATTTGTAAAACAAAGCCAAGGCGGTATAGAAGAAGATCTAGGTTATTTTTCAACAGGACAATGGCTGAGTATCCCATTCATAATCATTGGACTTTTCTTTGTTATTAGAGCACAAAGAAATCCACTTGCAGAATCATAATAATAATTTTTATATTATACAAAACGCCCAATATCTGAGATATTGGGCGTTTATTTTTTATAATTGATTGAAATACCAAACTCAACATTCTTTGTATTATAGCCCGCATTTGAGCTTCCTAAACCTGCATTTGATACATGTCGCAAACTCGGACGAATATCAATCTGAAATTGATCATAAGCAGCCGTAAAACCAACAGCCAAAACATCTGCAAAAGCAAAACCTTTAGACATACGCTCAGTTTCTGTATCTGTTATCATTGGTCCAATACTTCCTAAAACATAACAAGAGAATATTTTTCCTATTGGTTTTCTCACCATAAAGCCCAAATTAAGAACATATTCGTGAACGTTTTTCAATTGCATATACTCCACTCTTTTCTCTTCAAAATTTGGCGTCTCCGGCTTTACGAAGTATAAATTCAATAATTGATGTTTTCCGAAATTTATTTCTGGCTGTACTAAAATATCATATTCAAAATTTCGAGTTTTCTTCAGTCTATAATACAACTGCGCCTTATAAAAATGATTGGTAAAAGTATAATCAGTATTATTGAATTCGCTTCCGAAACCATAACTCATTCCTATTCTAAAGTCACTGCTTTTCTGCTGAGCATTGATATTCAGTACTGCAAACAGAAGAACTACCGTGAATATTCTTTTTCTACTCATAAATAGGATTTGGATCTGAGATACAAACATAAAAAAAAGATCCAGTTTTCACTGGATCTTTCTTATTTTAAAAACAAAGTTTAATTACGCTTTGTTGTGTTTGTCTTCGATTGTATGCTTCTCATCTTTAGAAATTGTATCAACCAATACTGGAGTAGCAATAAATAATGAAGAATAAGTACCTACAATAATACCAATTAACATAGCAAAGATAAATCCTCTAATTGATTCTCCACCAAAAATAAACATTGTTAATAATACAATGATCATCATTAATGAAGTATTCAACGTTCTTGATAATGTAGTATTAATAGAAGCGTTTACGATATCTTCGAAACTACCTTTACGGTTTCCAATGATAAACTCTCTCACCCTGTCAAATACAATTACAGTATCATTCATAGAATAACCGATTACAGTTAAAATCGCAGCGATAAAGTGCTGATCCATTTCCATGTGGAATGGCATGAATTTGTAGCATAAAGAGTAAATTCCTAATACGAAGATCACGTCATGCGCAACAGCTGCAATCGCACCTAATGAATACTGCCATTTACGGAAAGAAACCATTAAGTATAAGAAAATAACTGCCATCGCACCAAGAACTGCCCAGTATGAGTTAGTTTTAATATCCTCAGAGATAGAAGCTCCAACTTTAGAAGCTTGTAATACACCTACTCTTTTTCCATCAAATGAATTGATGAATTTATCGTAAGTAGTATTTGGGAAATATTTCTGTAAAGAAGCATATAATTTTTGGTTCACTTCTTCATCAATAGCAACACCATCTTCTTTAATTTTATATTTAGTAGTGATTTTCAATTGATCATCATCACCTAAAATTTTAGCCTCAACCGGAGTTCCAAAAGCAGCAGATAGTTCATCTGAAACTGCAGTAGCATCTACAGGTTTTTCAAATTTAACTTGGAAAGTTCTACCTCCAACAAAATCAACACCTTCATCTAATCCGTTCACGAAGAAGATAGAAATTAAACTTACTACAACTACAATTGAAGAGAAGATGTAAGTGAATTTTTTAATCTTGATAAAGTCAAAATGGAAATTAGTAAACCAGTTTTTAGTAATATTTGTAGAGAAAGTTAAATCTCCTTTTCCTGCAATATTTCTATCAATAAAGATTCTAGCAATAAAGATTGATGTAAACAATGAAGTTACAATACCAATTAATAATGTTAAAGCGAAACCTTTAATAGGACCTGTTCCAAAAATGAATAAGATAGCTCCAGTTAAAACGTGAGTAACGTTAGCATCAATAATAGAACGCATTGCACCGTGCCATCCGTAAGAAGCTGCAACTGCTTCAGAAAGTGATTTTCCTTCACGTAATTCCTCTTTTGCTCTTTCGTATATAATAATGTTAGCATCTACCGCTGTACCTAATGTTAACACGATACCTGCAATACCTGGTAATGTCAATACAAAACCAAAACTTGCCATAATTCCGAATAAGAAAAGTAAGTTTAATAATAAAGCAAGGTTTGCATACCATCCAGCTTTACCATAATAGAATACCATCCAAACGCAAACTAATAAGAATCCTAATATAGAAGAAATTGTACCTGCATCAATAGCTGCCTGTCCTAAAGATGGACCAACAACAGTTGATTGAATAATATCTGCAGAAGCTGGTAATTTACCTGCGTTTAATACGTTAGCTAAATCTTTAGTTTCAGCAACATCAAATGAACCTGTAATTTCAGATCTTCCTCCAGCAATAGGACCACTTGTTACACCTGGAGCAGAATATACGATATCATCTAAAACAATAGCGATATAACTTTTTTGAGCGAATGCTCTACCTGTTAACTCTTCCCAAACTTTAGCACCTTGACTGTTCATCTGCATAGAAACTGCAGGTTTACCCATCTGGTCAAAAGTATCTTTTGCATCAGTAACAACACCACCGCTCATTGCTGGGTTATTGTCTCTGTTTCCTTTTAAAGCATATAATTCAACAACTTCAATATCTTTAGCACTTGCTAAATCTTTTGCTTTTTGATCTTTTATAGTAGTTGGTTTACTCCAAACAAATTTTGCATAATGTTGGTCAGCAGCCAATAAAACTCTAATTTCTGGTCTTTTAAAATAAGCATTGATAGTAGCAGTATCTTTTGGTGCGAAGTAACCTAAAACTGGTCCACCACCTTGACCTACAATTTTATCAAATAAAGGATTATTTCCTTTTTTAGTATCAGCAGAATCTTTAGCATCTGTTAATAAAGCATTCAATGAATCTTTAGCAACAGTTTTAGTTTCAGTTTTCTTAACTTCAGTTTTCTTCAAAGCTTCGTTAGCTGCAACTAAGAAATTACCAATTTCTTCAACTTTATAAGTTTCCCAGAACTCTAATTGAGCTTTTCCACCTAATAATTTTTTAATTCTATCAACATCTTTAGCACCTGGAAGCTCTACTAAGATTCTTCCTGTTTCTCCTAATTTTTGGATGTTTGGCTGTGTTACACCAAATTTGTCAATACGCTCTCTTAATACTTTAAAAGCACTTTCTACAGACTCATCAACTTTTCTTTTGATAACTTTTTGAACCTGTGCGTCAGACATTTGAAAATCTACACCACCTTCTCCTTGAAGACTTCTGTTAGCAAAAATATCTGGAGAAGCTAATTTTACGCTTCCTTTTGAGTTTGCATCAAAAGCTTCAAAAAACTTATTTAAATATGTTTTGTTACCTTCTAAATTTGCAGATGCATCAGCTAATGATTTATTAAAAACTGGATTTTTAGAATTATTAGCTAAACCTTTTAAAACATCTTTAATAGAAATTTGAAGAATAACGTTGATTCCTCCTTCTAAGTCAAGACCTTTATTAAGCTGCTTGTTTTTCACTTCGTTATAAGTGAAATCAGTAAAACCAAGATTTAATACTTTCTCTTTACCAATAGAATCTAAATATTTCAGCTCCTTATCAGGATTATCTCCTGCAAAAGCTTTAGCTTCACTTTTGACACCATTTGCCACAAAAGTGAATGATAGTTGGTAAATACTCACCAATGCAAATAGAATTGCGAAAAATTTAATAAGTCCTTTATTCTGCATTATTACTAAAAATTAATTATGTTTTATTTTTGTTTTTGTTTTAAAGTCCCATAAAATAAGCCCTGACATGATTTTTTAAAACAAAAATACGAGATCACGAATTACCAATTTTTTTTTAAACCGAGCAAATATATAATTAACGAAAATATTAACCAATTTATTTATTAATTAATCTCAAAAAAAAAGCTGCAAAAGTGCAGCCTTTTCTCTTTTTTGCCGTTTTTATTATACTAAAATCGTTTTTAGAGCATCATTCATGCTTCGAACTGCATCTGCACTTTTAGCAAATAATGCTTTTTCCTGATCGTTTAGGTTAATATCTAAAATTTCTTCTACTCCGTTTTTACCAATTATACATGGCACGCCTATACATATATCGTTTTGACCATATTCTCCTTCTACGAAAACAGAACATGCAATCATTTTCTTTTGATCGTTCAAAATACTATCTACTAAATAGGCTACAGAAGCTCCTGGCGCGTACCAAGCAGATGTTCCCAATAAACCTGTAAGAGTTGCACCTCCTACCATAGTGTCTGCTGCTACTTTTTGCAATACTTCTTCTGAAAGAAATTCTGATACTGGAATTCCATTATAAGATGCCAAACGAGTTAGCGGAATCATAGTTGTATCACCATGCCCTCCAATTACCATTGCTGAAATATCATTTGCAGGTTTATCTAAAGCTAATGAAAGATATGTTCTAAAACGAGAACTATCCAAAGCCCCGCCCATTCCTATAATTCTATTTTTTGGAAGACCAGTCGCTTTTAGAGCCAAATACGTCATAGTATCCATCGGATTCGAAACTACAACAATTATTGTATCTGGAGAATATTTTAATACATTTTCAGCAACTGTTTTAACAATTCCTGCATTTATACCAATTAATTCTTCTCTTGTCATTCCTGGTTTTCTTGGAATTCCTGATGTAATAACTACAACATCACTTCCAGCAGTTTTAGAATAATCGTTGGTAACGCCAGATACTTTAGTATTAAAACCAGTATTTGTCGCGCATTGTGTAATATCCAATGCTTTACCTTCGGCAAAACCTTCTTTAATATCCAACAATACTACTTCGCTGGCAATTCCTCTATAAGAAATAACATCAGCACATGTAGCTCCAACATTTCCTGCTCCTACAATGGTAACTTTCATATTTTATACTTTATCGGTTATTAATTATTTGTCTATCCCTAAAAAAGACAATTCGTTTAATTGTCTAGTAAATTTAAACAATTAAACGAATTGAAATTATTAATTTTTTATTTTATGCGTCGATATTTGCGTAAACTGCATTTTTCTCGATAAATTCTCTACGAGGCGGTACTTCGTCACCCATTAACATAGAGAAAACTCTATCTGCTTCTGCTAAACTATCAATGGTTACCTGACGTAATGTTCTGAAGTTTGGATCCATTGTAGTTTCCCATAATTGCTCCGCATTCATCTCTCCAAGACCTTTATAACGTTGAATAGCGGCGCTTCCACCCATTCTCTCGTTAGCTTGATCACGCTGCACATCATTCCAAGCATATTCTTTTTTGTTTCCTTTCTTAACTAAATACAAAGGAGGCGCTGCAATGTAAACGTGGCCTTCTTCGATTAGCTCTTTCATGAAACGGAAGAAGAACGTTAATATTAAGGTAGAAATGTGACTACCATCGACATCGGCATCACACATGATGATTACTTTGTGGTAGCGTAATTTTTCAATATTAAGAGCTTTACTATCTTCTGCAGTTCCTACAGTTACCCCTAAAGCAGTAAATATATTTCTGATCTCTTCGTTTTCGAATACTTTATGATGCATCGCTTTTTCAACGTTCAAAATCTTACCACGTAATGGCAGAATTGCTTGAAAGTTACGATCACGTCCTTGTTTTGCTGTTCCACCAGCCGAATCTCCCTCGACTAAGTAAACCTCACATCTTGCAGGATCCTGCTCAGAACAATCTGATAATTTTCCTGGAAGTCCACCGCCGCCCATAACGGTTTTACGCTGCACCATTTCACGAGCTTTTTTCGCTGCGTGACGTGCCTGAGCCGCTAAAATTACTTTTTGGATGATTACACGAGCATCATTTGGATTTTCCTCCAAATAATTCTCAAGCATTTCTCCAACAGCTTGTGAAACTGGAGAAACTACTTCTCTGTTTCCAAGTTTAGTTTTAGTTTGTCCTTCGAATTGTGGTTCTGCAACTTTTACCGAAATAATAGCTGTTAGTCCTTCACGGAAGTCATCTCCTGCAATTTCGAATTTCAATTTATCCAACATTCCAGATGCATCTGCGTATTTTTTAAGCGTTCTTGTCAAACCACTTCTAAAACCTTGTAAATGCGTTCCTCCTTCGTGTGTATTAATATTATTTACGTAAGAAAAAATATTCTCTGTATAACTTGTATTGTAAATCAAGGCAACCTCAACTGGAATTTCACCTTTATCGTGATCCATGCTGATTACGTGAGAGATAATTGGCTCACGGTTTCCATCTAAATAACGAATATATTCTTTAAGACCTTCGTCTGAATGGAATACTTCACTTTTAAATTCACCTTTTTCGTCAACTTCTCTTTTATCTGTAAATGTAATTGTGATTCCTTTATTCAAGAAGGAAAGCTCACGCATACGTGCTGAAAGCGTATCGTATGAAAATTCAGTAGTCTGAGTAAAAATAGTGTTATCTGGATAAAAAGTCTGGCGTGTACCTCTCTTATCTGTTTCTCCAATTTGTTTTACAGGATACAAAGACTTTCCTCTTTCATACTCCTGCTCATAAATCTTACCATCTCTAAATACAGTAGATTTCATGTGAACTGAAAGGGCATTTACAACCGAAACCCCTACCCCGTGTAAACCTCCAGAAACTTTATATGAATCTTTGTCGAATTTACCACCAGCTCCAATTTTTGTCATTACAACTTCAAGTGCCGAAACACCTTCTTTTTTATGTAAATCAACTGGAATACCACGTCCATTATCTTCAACTGTAATCGAACCATCTTCGTTTATTGCAACACCAATGGTATCACAATGCCCCCCCATGGCCTCATCAATAGAGTTATCAACAACCTCATAAACTAAATGATGCAGTCCTCGAACTCCTACATCTCCAATATACATCGATGGACGCATTCTTACGTGCTCCATTCCTTCTAATGCCTGAATACTATCTGCTGAATAATTGTTCTTCTTGATTTCTTCGCTCATATAATTTATTCTAATAAATGTATTTACTGTCTAACACGCAAATATATAAAAACGCAGGCTATATACCCATTAAAATACGACTTAAAGCACTTAAGTTATTAACACAATTGTCTGAAAAACCTAAAAATAACTTCAAAAATGAATTTAAATTCAAATTTTCTTTAATTCCAAATTCCAAAAATGGAAATAACGTAAAAAAGGCTCTTTTTTAAATTCCAATCTCTTAAATCCCAAATTCCAAAAATTATAAAGAATTATAGAAATATCAATTTTTAAAATTCCAAATTCCAAAACTGAAAAGATATATGGCAAAAAAAAAAAAAAACCGAAACTACAATTGAATGTATTTCGGTTTTGTTTTTGATCCAAAATTGGAATTTGGAATTTATTTTATTTGAGTTTTAAAAGTTTGGAATTTAATTCCTAAACAGCAACTCCAGATTTTACGCTCTCAAAGTTTCCTTGTAAGTGTGCAGCATTTGCTCTTCCACTTGGATCAAGGTTTTCCTGCCATTTTGGAATCCATTTACGCACTGTTTGCGCGGCACTTACCTGCGGATAGAATTTATGGAAAATTGATCGATATAAATACGCTTCTTTTGTCGTTGGTGAATTGTATGGAAATTCTGCGCTTGCACCAGCCAATTGTTCATCTGTAACTTGTGAAGCACAATATTCAATTAATTCATCAACCCAATTATACCCAACTCCATCTGAAAATTGTTCTTTCTGGCGCCATAAAACATCTGCCGGCAAATAAGGATCTTCGGGAGTATCAAAGGCTTTTCTTAAAATGTATTTTTCAACTCCATCATAAGTTTTAGGCTGTTTTTCTTCTGTTTTAATACGGATATTAACATCTAAGAATTCTGTATCTAAAAACGGAAATCTCACTTCTAGTCCGTGTGCCATTGTCGCTTTATCTGCACGAAGTAAATCTGCCGTAAACAACTTCTGAACTCTTTCTATTGTCTCATCCTGGAATTCTTCCGCTGATGGTGCATTTCTAAAATACAAATGTCCTCCAAAAACCTCATCTGCTCCTTCTCCTGATAAAATTACTTTAACACCTTGATCGGCAATTGCTTTAGACAATAGATACATCGGAACACCAGATCTTACACAAATAATATCATAAGTTTCGATATGATAGATTACTTTTTCTAAAATTTGAACACCTTCTTCTACAGAAAAATGAACTTCATGATGTTCTGTTCCTAAAAATTCTGCTGCTTTTCTCGCTGCAATATTATCTGGTGAATCTGCATCTAATCCGATTGAAAATGAATGCAGTTTTTCTGCGTTTCCTTTTAATAAACGAGAAGTTATAGCAGATGTCAAAGAAGAGTCTAATCCTCCTGAAAGTATAACTCCAACAGGAACATTAGCCAGCAAACGTTTGCTTGTTGCGTTTATTAAACTTTGGCGGATTGAATCTAAATCTAAAGAATGATCTGCTTTTTTATGATCTTCATATTCTGGATGGTAATATTTTACAAAACCAGTTTTTGCTGTATAATAATGTCCTGGAGGAAAAGTAGAAAATGATTTGCATTGATCTGCAATTGATTTCATTTCTGAAGAAAAATAAATTCGTCCTCTTTCATCTAAACCATAATATAAAGGCTTAACTCCAATTGGGTCACGACCTGCAATATATTTATCGCCATCAATTACCACAAAAGCAAAATCACCATCAAGTTTGTTACAAAAATCATAACCAAACTCTTCATAAAGATGTACAATAACCTCAGAATCTGATTCTGTTCTAAAAGTATGATCTTTTAAAACCGTTTCCTTCAGTTCTTTATAATTATAAATCTCTCCATCATGAACCATCCAAGCTTTTTGAGTTCCTTGAATAGGCTGTTTTCCGGAATTAAGATCAATAATAGACAGACTTTCATGACAAAGTATACTGCCATTTTCCATAATATGAATATCACTTTCATCAGGACCGCGATGCGACATTCTCTCTGAAAGTTCTTTTACAAGCTTAGGGTCTTTTCCTTTACCAATAACGGCCAATAATCCAGACATATTATTCTATTTTTTATTTTTATTCTTATGTACCCAACTCTAAAGTAAGCTGTACATTAAAAAATCATTAAAATTTCTGTTGAAAGCAAAACTAAATATTATTTTTTGCTTTCCTACATTTTCTATATTAAAATTTCGGGGATTTAACTTTATTCGGGGAATGTCAAATATAAAAAAAGTAAGTTAAATAAATGCCAAAAACTTTTTCCAAAGAACTGAAATAGAGAATTTAACAATTTTAGACAAGAAAGACGTCCTAATAAGGACGTCTTTCTGCAATATATATACTAATTCTAAAAATTAAACTCGTTTTTTAAGC
This sequence comes from Flavobacterium sp. SORGH_AS_0622, assembly GCF_030818825.1. NCBI lineage: Bacteria > Pseudomonadati > Bacteroidota > Flavobacteriia > Flavobacteriales > Flavobacteriaceae > Flavobacterium > Flavobacterium sp. SORGH_AS_0622. Next base: position 1,329,399 of record NZ_JAUTAX010000001.1, on the reverse strand, counting down.
TTTAACATAAGCATCATCGTGAACACTTGCTACCGCTCTACCAGAAGGATCATTCATGTTTTTGAAAGCTTCATCCCACTCCAAAGCAATTTTTGTACTACAAGCCACACTTGCTTCCTGAGGCACACATAAAGCCGCTGCATCACTTGGAAAGTGCTCTGTAAAAATCGAACGATAGTAATATTCTTCTTTTGAAGTTGGTGTCTGCAATGGAAATTTGAATCTAGCGTTTGCCAATTGTTCGTCTGAAACTTCTCTTGCTACCACTTCTTTCAAAGTATCGATCCAGCTGTATCCTACTCCATCAGAAAATTGTTCTTTTTGTCTCCAAGCTACACTTTCTGGAAGCATATCTTCAAAAGCTTTACGAACTACCCATTTTTCCATCGGATGTTCTTTGTTGATCATTTTATCTTGTGGATTGATGCGCATTGCAACATCCATAAATTCTTTGTCTAAGAAAGGAACACGTCCTTCGATTCCCCACGCTGCCAAACTTTTGTTTGCACGTAAACAATCGTACATATGAAGTTTTCCTAATTTACGAACGTTTTCTTCGTGAAATTCTCTAGCATTTGGTGCTTTATGGAAATATAAATATCCTCCAAACAACTCATCTGCACCTTCACCAGAAAGAACCATTTTGATTCCCATTGATTTGATAACTCTCGCCATTAACCACATTGGAGTCGAAGCTCTAACTGTAGTTACATCATACGTTTCTAAGTTGTAAATTACATCACGAACAGCATCCAAACCTTCTTGAATAGTGAATTTAATTTCATGGTGAATCGTTCCGATATGATCTGCCACTTTTCTTGCTGCAGCTAAATCTGGCGAACCTTCTAAACCTACTGAGAAAGAGTGCAATTGCGGATACCAAGCATCTGTTGTATCATCTGATTCAATACGTTTTTGCGCAAATTTTTTGGCTACAGCCGAAGTAATAGAAGAATCTAAACCTCCTGAAAGTAAAACTCCGTAAGGTACATCACTCATTAATTGTCTGTGAACCGCAGCTTCTAACGCTTTTTTGATTTCTGGAATGCTTGTTTCGTTGTCTTTTACAGCATCATATTCTGTCCAGTCTCTTTTATACCATTGTACAAATTCACCGTCTTTGCTTGATAAATAGTGTCCTGGAGGGAATAATTCAATTTTGGTACAATATCCTTCTAAGGCTTTCAATTCTGAAGCTACATAGAAAGTTCCGTGTTGATCCCATCCAATGTATAATGGAATAATTCCCATATGGTCGCGAGCAACAAAATACTCATCTTTATCAACATCGTAAATAGCAAATCCGAAGATTCCGTTTAATTCGTCAACGAAGCTTACGCCTTTTTCTTTATATAAAGCTAAAATAACTTCGCAGTCACTTTCAGTTTGAAAGTTATATTTTCCTTCAAATTGTTTGCGCAGGTCTCTGTGATTGTAAATTTCACCATTTGCAGCCAAAACCAATTTTTTATCTTCTGTAAATAAAGGTTGTTTTCCTGAAGCTGGATCTACAATTGCCAAACGCTCGTGAGAAAGAATCGCTTTATCATTGCTGTAAATACCGCTCCAGTCTGGTCCGCGGTGACGAATGATTTTAGACATTTCTAATACTTGAGGTCTTAACGCTTCGGCTTTTTGTTTTAGATCAAAGGCACATACAATTCCACACATAATTCTATATTTTTATTTTTAAATTTTATTTTGATAGGGCAAAGATGCGGTATTGGTTACAATTGAAAAACACAAATAGTCATTTCAATTACAAATTTCAATCATATTTGTATTTTTACATACAAAATGTAAAATTTAGAAGTAAAAATTAGCTCCAAACTTGAAAATTTTAATTTGGAACAAAAAAAAGGTTTAAAACTGAAAGTTTGATGTAATTCTTTGAATTAAATTATGAGATTTTAAAGAAACCTTAAAATATCTTCAATAACTAATTTAAATTATGTTTTAAGATTATCATATAGTTAGTAATTCACATTCGTTTGTCATTCCAAAGAATGAGGAATGACAAGATTAAGGAGAATACTTTTTGGTTAATTCAACTTTGTCAAAGTTTAAAACTTTGACAAAGTTCTTCGTAAACTTAAAACAGATTATTCAACGCTTTCAATTGTATAATGGGTTTTATTAATCTCAAACTGAAATCCAACTTTATTTCCCATTAAATGATTTCCAAGCGGAGACTGCGGCGAAAGCGCAATAACATTAATTCCGTCAATTGTTATTTTAGGAAGTGCAACACTCACGTACAAATAGATTCCGTTTGCTTTTACTAAACTTCCTAAAATTATATTTTCAGTAGTTTTAAGCGGATCTATTTTGTCTAAAATTGCTTTTTGTTCAATCGCCTCTTTTAGTTTAGTAGTCAGCTTTTCTTGTTCAATATGCATCATCGACAAAGCAGTTTCGTGTTTATCTCCCGCAGAACCTTTGGCATCGTTTTTAGAATCTTCGGTTAAGTTCGTAATCATGTCTCTAAAAACATCCATTCGGTCTTGAACCATTTGTGTATAATGGGAATATATTTTTTCTTTAAAAGTCATTTTTTTGAGGTACTGTGGTTCTAAGGTACAAAGATGCAAAGGTTTTTCCTTTATTAAAAAAAACAGCCACGAATTCACGAATCTACTCCAAAAAATTCATGAGTTCATGGCTGAAAAAAAAGGCACTTTTATATTATATATAATTTTTGTGCCTTGGTGTCTTTGTGGTTATGCTTTAAAAATCAAATTTATAATTTGCACCTCCTAAAACTTGGAATCCTTGTACAGGATAATTTAACCATTTTTCGTAAGCTTGATTTCCGATATTGTTTAGTTTTAGGAAAAATGTTAAACGCTCGTTGAACTTATAACCTAAATGAGCATTTGCATCAAAATAACTTTTTAAAGTAATTGGCTCAGCATTTACTCCTAAAGAGGTATTCGTCTGCATATCTTTTCTTTCTCCTACGTAAAATACATTTAATCCTGCATACCATTGCTTAGTAATATTAACGTCTAAAGTTGAACTTAATTTCATTGTTGGTAAATTCCATGCTTCAACTGCGTTATCTGTATTATAACTATTGAATGTTCCATTGATTCCGAAAGTAACATTCTGCGAAAAATCAGCTTTTAATTCTCCGTAAAAACGGAAAGTTCTAATATCTTCATAAACTACCCCAAATGAATTTCCAAAAGCATAATCTTCATTTGTAATTACTTCTGTGTAATCATTTGCTTTAAATAATGCTTTATCTTTTTCATTCATATAAGAACCTGTCAAGTTATAATTGACATTATTTGCCAGCTTTCCTTTCAAACCTGCAAAAACATTGTATTGTGTGCTAGACGGACGCATGTTTAAAGTTGGAGACAAAAATGGATTTTCATTCACAAAATCGGCGTAAGAATTCTGAGTTAAACCTCCATTTACTCCCGTGTAGAAAATCATTAGATCACCAACCAATTTATAAGAAGCATTTACTTTTGGATAAATGTAGAATTTGTTGCCGCTGTTTTCAGAATCTGCGCTGTAGAAAACTCCAGCTCCTAATTCTAATGTCCAATCATTTTCATTAATTACAAAACTCGGTTCAATTCCAACATTTGTAAAACTGTATTTTAAAGCTTCTGTATTATCTTGTAAATAATTATTTTTAAAAGAACCGCTTACATGATCTACAATCACATTTGTTTTGATTGCCTGATCCATTAAATCAACAGTAAACGTAGGTTTCACAAAAAATCTATTTTCTGATGAAGAATAGCTGTCTGAAAAATGAGTGAATTTTGCGGCAAGATTGCTAAAAATACTTTCTGTAAATTCAGCATTTCCTCCCAACCAAATTGTATTATAAGAATGATCTGGATTTATACTATTCACTAAATCATAACGCTGATCTGGAATTGTAGAACCAAAATCTGACGGAAGTCCGTACCAATTGTAGATCTGATTTTGATAGCCTAAATCAACATTCCACGAATTATCTCTATTGTTTTGGCCGTAACCAACATTAATTGCGGTATCGTAAAATTCATCGTTTAACTCTACATCTTTTATTCCGCCCTGCGAAGAATGATGACGGAACATTCCTGCCAGATAATCATTATTCCCTAAATCCTGATTTACGAATAATTCTGCGTTTAAAGTACTGTAATTTCCAAGTCCTAAAGTGGCATAATTATTAAACAATCTTTCTTTTTTAGCTTTTTCAACACCTTCTGCTTTTCCTTTAGACGGCGTAAAAGTCGAAGCAACAGGAACAGATAAAATACTATATTTAATAACTTCTTTCGGCTGATTACCGCTGTCGTCAAGCGAAGGAGTTTCTTTTACTTTAAAAGCATCAGAAATAGTCGGCGAATAAGGTTTTACTACGTTTACAGTCTCCGTTCCGATACTTTCATTTTTCTTCTGCGCAATCGAAAACTGAGCTGTAAATAACACTAACAAAATGATTATTTTATGTCGGCAGTTTAATTTCATATTTCTTTCTTTTTTAGAGAAAAGAATATAGAAGAAAGAACATAGACTTCTCTTCTTTTTCTAATTTCCTCTATATACTGTTTTTATTTCTTGATTTTATAAATCTATCTTCTTTACTCTTTATTCTATTATCTTAGAGCTAAGCTTCCCACTCTCCTTTAGCAATAAATTGAGCTTTTCCGCCAATGTTTATATCGAACTGATCGTCAATTAATTTCCCTTTAAAATAAATTTGAGACGGACGCCCTATATAATCTCCTTGATAATTAATCAATTCAAATTCAGGTTTATGATACTTTAATAGAAAAGCCTGAAGACAAGTACTTGCACTTCCAGTTGCTGCATCTTCCACCAATTGGTTATGTTCAATACATAGCATTCTGCTAAACAATTTTGAACCTTCTAAATAATAAAAATACAGGGCTCTATGTGTTGTTTTACAGTTCTTTTTAAGCCAATCATCTGTTTTATCTTTATCTAAAACTAAATTTTCAAGGGCTCTTTTACTGCTTAATCCAACCATAACAAAGGCACTTCCAGTTGTTACTTCCTGAATTGGAAATTGATTTTCAAAATCGCTTACTTGTAAATTACTGAAAAGTGTAAAATCTTCTTTTGAAAAAATATCCCAAAATTTTGGCTGAGCTGCTTTTAACCAAATCAAATCTTCTGTTTGGTGAATTGGAATTTCCCCAATGGGAACTTTAAGTTTGATTTCGTTTGGTGAATTTTCAAATACTTTATTTATCAAAACCCATGAAGTTCCAATAATTGGATGTCCTGCAAACTGCATTTCATTAGCCGGAGTAAAAATTTTAATCTCAGCTTTATTGTTTTCTCTGTCCAATTTGGTTACAAATGTGCTTTCTGCGAAATTAATTTCGCGCGCAATTTGCTGCATTTGTTCAGAACTTAGATTCTCTGCATCCATAAAAACTGCCAGCTGATTTCCAGCATATTTTTTATCGGCAAAAACATCAACTATATAAAAGGGTAAACTCATAACTTGTAAAATGTGTTTTGTGAGATGTAAAATGTAAAGACATTTATCGTTTCACTTCTAACTTATTTATTAATCGACGAATTTGTTTTAGATTCTTCTAATTTTATCGCGCTCAATTCTTTTTTCGCTTCTTCAACTACATCTGGATAATCGGTAAAATTGTTGATTACGTTATCTAAAATGTAAGTTGCTTGATAACTGTCTTTTAATCCGTAGAAGTTTTTCGCCATCAACACCAAACCTTTTGCGCCATAATATTTATAAGCAGAATAGCTTTTTGCTAATTTTTGAACGGCAGTGTTTGAGGCATCAAATTTTCCTTCTTTTGTTTTAAAATAAGCATCGTAATACAACGCTTCTGCCGCTAATTCTCCTTTAGAAGTTGTCGCTAATTTTGCATAAGCTGTTTTTGCTTTATCCTCATTTCCAGTTTGTATTGCTGCTCTGGCAACTATAATTTGTGCATCTGCTTTTACACCTGCATCTGCTTTTGGATTTTCTAATACTTTCTCTGCAGAAATAACCGAATTATCATAATCTTTTTTATCATAATAACACTTCATTAAATTCGCTTGTGCAAAGTTTTTATTCTGAGGGAAATCTGCTTCACTTTCTAAACGCACTAAAACTGGAATTGCTTTATCGCAGTCTTTGGCTTTTAAATAAATTTGAGCTAATCTGTTTAATGCCTGTTCTGTAAATTCATTTCTCGGCTGATCAATTACAAATTGATAATTCGCAATAGATTTAGTTTCAGAACCTTCTGTGTAGTACAATTGTGCCAAATAGAAGTTAGCTTCAAGCGCATGCATTCCGTTCGGGAATTTACTCACATAACCAGCAAAACCAGTTATTGCATTTTTAGCATTGTTTTGACTGTATTGTTTGAAAGCAGCATCGTATGTATCGTTGTCTAAGTCAGCATCTGTCACGGCAACAAAATCAAGAGTGCGGACCCAAGTTGCGTATTCATCTACTTTTCCTGAATCAACATAAATTAATCTTGCTGTAGAAACTGCTTCTAAAGCCTCTGGAGTTTTTGGAAATTCTGCAGCAACTTTTTTGAACTTTGTTAAAGCCTGCTCATCACGATCAGAATTATAATAAATTAAACCTTGTTTTAAAATTGCTTTTGAAGTAAATGATCCGTTTTTAAATTCAGAAATCAATTGATCGTAAGCTTTTAAAGCCTGGTCGTTTTTCTTTTCTGCAACATACGTATTTCCTAATTCGTACAAAGCATCGTCACGGTAAGATGATTTGTTGTACATCTTAACAAAATTGTTCAGTTCATCAATTTTTTTCGCATTATTTGACATGAATCCGTAAGAAAGTGCTTTTTGAAATTGAGCATAATCCGCATCCACACCTTTTGCTGCAATTGCTTTTCCATAAGCTTCATTTGCTGCACTGTATTTTGAAGTCACAAAACGGCAGTCTCCCAAACGTAAGTAAGAATCGTTTAAACGAACTTTATCTGAAGGAGAATTATCAATTTGCGCTTGAAAAGAATTAGCCGCCTGATCGTATTCTTTTAGTTTAAAATACGTATAACCAATATTATAATTGATGTTTTTATATTCATCTGTAGATTTTGCCACTGCCATTCCTGCAAACTGTTTGTAGGTTAACAATGCATTTTGCATATCATCATTAAGATATTCTGTTTCTGCTTTCCAGAAAGTAGCACGGGCTGTAAATTCTGGAGTTTTTTGCTCACTTACAGCACTTTTAAACATTTTACCCGCTTCTTGATAATTAGACTCATTATACAACTCTAATCCGCGGTAAAATAATACTTTTTGGTACGCAGCTTTGTTTTCAGCCGTTCTATTTTTATCTAATAAAGTCAGCGCTTCTTTGTAGTTTTTAGAAGAAATATAAGAATCAACCAATAATTTCTCTACTTCTGAGCGGCTTGAATTGTTTGGATATTTTTTCAAGAAATCAAGCAAAATTCCAGGAACAGCCTGATAAGCATTTCCGATATCATAACTCAATTTAGCATAATTTAAAGCCGCATCTTCTTGAATCTGCGCATTGAAATCCATTTCTGAAGCGTTTTTAAAAGCGTTTAAAGCTTCCTGTTTTTTACCTATATTTAAATAACTTAAACCTAAATGGTAATAGGCGTTTTGTGCGACGAAATCTCTTCCTTCAATAATTTTATTGAATTGAGAAATTGCTTTTTCGTAGTTTTTCTGCTCGTAATATGCGTAACCTAACTGATAAAAATCGGTATTATTCCACTTCCCTTTTTTACCTTCATATTTTTCTAAAAACGGAATCGCTTTGTCGTATTGTTTTAAATTGAAATAACTTTCTCCAATAATTTTATTCAATTCTGATTGTTCTAAAGCATTCGATTTAGCCATTGCAGTCTGCCCTAAATCAATTGCTTTTTGGAAATTTCCAAGTTTGAAATTCATATCAGCTTGATAATAGGAAAGCTTTTCTTTGTATTTTTCTTCGCCAGAAACTTCGTCAAAATAATTTAGTAGCTTCTTTATAATCGTCACCTTCATAAGCCATAAATCCTAAATAATATTTGGCTTGAGAACCGTATTCTTTAGAATTCACTACTTTATTAAAATAATTGGTGGCTTCTTTTTTCTTTTTTGCATTAAAATAGCTGTAACCTTTCATGAAATTAAACTTATCAGACTCGGTTTTACTCATGTAACTTTCGTCTACTTTGTCAAACCACTGCAGAGCTTTTGGATAATTTCCCTGATCGAAAAAATACTGCGCTGCTTCTATATAAGCCTGATTTTGTTTGGTGCTCGTTGGATAATCGCTGACAAATTTTTCTACTAAAGCATCAGCATTTGCCTGATTGGTTCTTATCGCACAATTAGCAATGTAAAACGCGCAGTCTGACTCCACTTCCTCGGTCGTCGCATTGCTCTTTACGTGTTGAAAAATAAGCTGTGCCGAAGCATATTGTTTGTCATTATATAAAGCCAGTGCTTTGTCAAAATCCTTTAAATCGTAGGTATATATAGCTGATTTTTGTGCCGAAACTGTGGTCGAAATAAGGATAATTTGGAATAAAAAGAACCAGGAAAGTTTACGCATTTTTGTAATATTTAGTATTCAAATGTATCATTTTATAACGTTTATAACGAAACGTTTTGAGGTTTTATTATGAACAAATTATTAAACGGCTGTGATTTTTTGCATTACAAAACTTCAAAATATTGGTTCTCAAACTTTCTAAAAAACAAATAAATCAAAACCGTCTAAGCAATATAAGCATTAAGAACTTTACTTGGCATTTATTAAAATGAACTTATGGCACTAATGGTTTAATTTTTTAAACTTTTTCTTAAGAAATGATTGAAATTTATTTTGAATACAAGCGTTATCTTATTACTTTTACGATTCAAATCAATTTATTATGTCACAAACCGTACTATCTCTTAAAGAAGTCACTATATATCAAGAAGGAAGAAAAATTATCTCTCATATTAATTTAGACGTTAACCACGGTGAATTTATCTACATCATCGGAAAAACTGGCTCTGGAAAAAGTAGTTTCTTAAAAACTTTATACGCTGATTTACCATTAGTTGAAGGAGAAGGACATATCGTTGAATTTGATTTGGCAGGGATAAAAGAAAACGACATTCCGTTCTTGAGACGTAAAATCGGAATTGTTTTCCAAGATTTTAAATTGCTTCCAGATCGTTCAATCAAAGACAATATGCTTTTTGTTTTAAGAGCAACCGGCTGGCACGAAAAAGATGCAATGCTGCACAAAATTGATGAAGTTTTGGATAAAGTTGGCATGAAAGATTTCGTGAACAAAATGCCGCATCAGCTTTCTGGAGGAGAACAACAGCGTGTTGCAATTGCAAGAGCACTTCTTAATGATCCAGAATTTATTTTGGCCGATGAGCCAACAGGAAATCTTGATCCGCAGACAAGTTCTGAAGTTTTAGAAGTATTAAAAGCAATTAATGCAACTGGAAAAACCATCATTATGGCAACACACGATTATGCTTTATTGATGAAATTCCCTTCTAAAACACTAAAATGTGAAGATGAAAGAATCTTCGAAGTGGTGCAAAGAAGCGTGTAATGCTTTCGATTTTAATTCCGGTTTACAATTACAACATTTTTACTCTCGTAGAAACGCTGTACAAACAAACTTTGGAATGTAATATTCCTTTTGAAATTATTTGTTTAGACGACGCTTCGCAAGATTTTATAATTGAAAACCAAAGAATTAATCAATTTAATAACAGCTCTTTTTCTATTTTAGAAAAAAATATTGGCCGTAGTGCCATTCGAAATTTATTAGCACAAAAAGCAGTTTATGAAAATTTGCTTTTTTTGGATGCTGATACATTTCCTGTTCATAATCAATTCATTTCTAATTATATTGAAGCAATAAAAAAGAATGAAAAAGTTGTTTTTGGAGGGATTTTATACGAAAATAAAAAACCTGCAAAAGAGCTGCTTTTACGATGGATATATGGCAGAAAAAGAGAAGCTTTAAGCTTAGCTGACAGAATTCAGAATCCGTCTGATTCTGCATTGGTTTCTAATTTATTAATCAAAAAAGAAATAGTTGTTCGTTTTCCTTTTGATGAAAATCTGACAAAATACGGTTATGAAGATTTACTTTTTTTCTCCGTTTTAAAATCCAATCTTATTGCGATTACACATATTGACAATCCTGTTTTTCATTTAAATCTAGAAACTTCTGCCCTATTTTTAAGTAAAACAAAAACGGCATTACAAAATCTGGTATTTTTAGATGTTTCTAATAAAATTTCAAAAAAGGAAAGTAAAATTATTGCATCATTTGAATTTTTAAACAGATTAAAACTAATCTCTGTTTTTAATTTTGTTTTTAGAAAATTGGAAACCAAAATTGAGCGAAATCTAGTTTCAGAGAAACCTTCACTTTTTCTGTTTGACATCTATAAATTAGGCTGTTATTGCTTTTTAAAATCAAAATAAATGGCTTTTTTTTCTATCATAATTCCGCTTTACAACAAAGAAGATTTTATCGAAAACACGATACAAAGTGTCTTGAATCAAACTTTTCAGGATTTTGAAATTATTGTTGTAAATGACGGATCAACAGATAAAAGCGAAGAAAAATTATTGCAGTTTAATGATACTAAAATTAATTATTACAGCAAAAAAAACGAAGGTGCTTCTGCCGCAAGAAATTACGGAATCGAAAAAGCAGCTACCGATTTTATAACTTTTCTAGATGCAGACGATTATTGGTATCCGACGTTTTTAGAGACGATGTTTAATCTCATTTCCAAGGTTCCAGACCAAAAAGTATTTTCTGCTGCAATTGAATTTGATACTTCAAAAAAAATAATTCCAGTACAATATTCAATTTCAAAATCTAATGACGAATTTGAAATTGTAAACTACTTTCAAGCCAGTTTAAAGGAAACTGTCCTTTGTACTTCCTGCGCTGTTTTCCATAAAACTGTTTTCTCTGAAGCTGGAAATTTTGATACCAAAAATTAAAAGTGGTCAAGACACCGATTTATGGATTAGAATTGGTCTTATTTATCCTGTAGTTTTTTCTTGGAAAATATTAGCCCGATACGTTTACGATCCTGAAAGTCTTTCGAAAAATAAGAAACTGATTCACGAAAAAATGGATTTTTCGAAATATGAGAAAATAGAAAACGCCAATTTAGATTTGAAAAAATTTCTCGATTTGAATCGGTTTTCATTGGCTGTAAAAAGTAAAATCGCTGGAGAAAAAGCACTTTTTACTAATTATTCTCAACCAATTGACCTGAAGAATTTAGGTTTGAAGAAACAAATTTTATTACGCCTGCCTGCTTTTGCTCTGATCTTTTTGATTAAAACAAAAACAGTACTTGCAAATTTAGGCTTAGGCTCCTCCGTTTTTAAATAGTTTGAATTTTTTAAATTCCCGAATGTAATCTTCTTCATTAAATTCATTGGAAGACAAAACCAAACAGACACTTCCTGAAGAGAAATTTTCGATTTCCCTCCATATACCCGGCACGATAAGCAAACCGACATTTGGTTTATTCAACGTCACTGTTTTCTTGCTCTTACCATCTTTTAAAATCACGTCAAAACTGCCGCTTAATGCAATTAAAAATTGCTGTTGATCGATATGTGCATGCCCGCCTCTTTTGCTTCCGCTTGGCACATCATATAAATAATACACTCTTTTGGAAGCAAACGGAATTGTATCTCCTTCAATGACCGAAAGATTCCCTCTTCTGTCCTGAATTTTAGGAATTTCGATTAATTGAATATCTGAAATAGTGGTCATTTGTGATTGGTTAGAAGATTTTTCCATTGTTCAGATATATTTTTCAAAGATAAATGTTTGACGCTTTCTACAGCGTTCTTTTTGCAAAAATGATACAATTCGTTATCATCTGCAAGCCGATTGATAGCTTCGGCCAAAGCTTCAATATTATGGTTCTCAACCAACAGACCATTAAATTCATTCTGAATAATTTCTCGTGGTCCAGAATTACAATCTACAGCCACAACAGGCGTTCCCAACGCTAATGATTCTATTATGGAAAGTGGGAATCCTTCGTAATGACTTGTCAGAATGGTAAATTTAGCTTTACGAACTTCTTCAAATGGATTTTGTTTGAACGGAAATATTTTAACGTAATTACTTAAATCTAAACTTTCAATTTTTTGTTTTATAAAATCCAAATCATTTCCAGAACCTAAAAGATGTAATTCATATCCTTTCAAAAAAATTTGAGACTTAGAAAAAGCTTCCAGCATCAATGTAAAATTTTTAACTTTTTCATCAAATCGTCCAAAAAACAAAATCACTTTTTGAGTTTCTAAAGTCTCTTTTTTTAATTCTTCTTCGGCAATAAAAAAAGGATTGTAAATTGTAATGGTGTTTTTAAACTTATAAAGCTGATTTATTTTTTCTTCGATTGCTTTTGAGACACAAATTAAAGCCTCAGTATTTTCATAAATTATTCTCGACCAAAATACCGACGAAGGAAAATAATTTTTAAAATTATAACTATGCACAACGTAATAGATTTTTGTGTTTCGATAAATTAATCTCGTAATTAATTCTCTCAGCAATACATTTCTAGTTCTGCTGTCTATGACAATTTCTATATTATTTTTGGTCAAATAGCGGCGTAGTAAAATTCCTTTTTTTAATTTTCTGAGGAAAGAAAAAGAGCCTAAGCTTTCTTTTTCTAAATTGAATAAAGTTCCTGTATATGAATAATCTACAACATCATTTACAACAAAAGAATGGACTTCAAACCCAGATTCTGCTAACATAAAAGTCAGCAAAGCTGCGAAACGTTCTGCTCCTCCTTTTCCTAAAGAATTTGAAACAATTGCAACTTTCTTTTTATTCATGTTTTTAACCAAAAAAGTAAATATATTTGTCAAATATACACATAAATGAAAGTTTTACTGGTAGGCGAATACAGTCATTTGCACAATTCTTTGAAGGATGGTTTGCAAAAATTAGGACATGATGTTTTTATTATTGGTCAGAGCGACGGTTTTAAAAACTTCCCAGTCGACTTTCCTATTCAGAAAAAATGGGATTCTGGTTTTCTAAAAAAAGTAAAAATTGCAGTGTATAAACTTTCTGGATTCGATATTACCTCTTATTTAACGTATCGACAGTTTCTAAAATTCGAAAAACAATGTTCAGGTTTTGATGTCGTGCAGTTAATCAACGAAAACAGTTTTCACTGCACGTATCATTTCGAGAAGAAGATCATTTCGAGCCTTTTAAAAAACAATAAGAAATTGTTTTTACTGAGTTGTGGCTACGACTATTTAAATGTGAAATATTGCTTCGAAAATCCTGATTTTAAATCTGTAATTCCGCTTTATCAAAATCATAAAATTGATAAAAAATCATTTGCTAATGTTTTGAAATTCCGAAGAAAAGCTTTTTTCAAACTGCATCAATTTATTTACAAAAACTGCAGCGGCATTATTGCTTCGGATCTAGATTATCATCTTCCATTAATAGCAAACGATAAATATTTAGGGATGATTCCAAATCCAATTAATATTGACAAACTTCAATTTGAATCGTTAAATATTTCTAAAAAAATTATCATTTTCCATGGCATCAACAATGATAATTATTTAAAAAAGGGAAATGATTATTTTGAAAAAACTCTGGAAATAATTGAGAAAAAATACGGTTCAAAAGTTGAAATAATCACTGTTAGAAGTGTTCCTTATTCTCAATATATCGATTTGTATAATAGATCACATATTTTATTGGATCAAATTTATGGATACGATCAGGGCTACAATGCACTTGAAGCAATGGCAAAAGGAAAAGTCGTTTTTACCAACGCCGAAACTGAATTTACGGAATATTACAATCTTACTGAAAAAGTATGTATAAACGCTATTCCAAATGTAGATTACCTAGTAAATGAATTGTCTTTTTTAATTGAAAATCCTGAAGAAATTACGGCAATAGGAAAACGCGCCAGGACTTTTATAGAAGAACATCATAATTATATGAATATTGCACAAAAATACGTGCAGAAATGGAACGAAAATTAAAACAAACTTTTTCTAAAATAGATCGCAAGGACTATCAAATAACTCAAATTTTGAAAAGCGTAAGCTATTACAACTCCTTCTATTTGAAATATTTGAATATAATAAACACTAGCCGTATACAGAATAAATAAAGAAAATAATTCTGTAAGTATAAAAGCCAAAGTCAATTTTTTGGCAAAAAACTGGTAGCCTAATATCAGTGAACAAACTTTAAAAATATCTCCGAGAAACTGCCAAAAAAACAAATCTGTTACAGGTAAAAATTCTTTACTAAAAAGCAGTTTAACCACAAAAAATCTAGCCAAATAAAGCACAATTAAACCCAAAACAAAAACAGGCAGAATGAACTTATAAAACTCCCAAAAAACACTTTTTGTTTCCTGATTAGTGGATGCTTTTGATAGTTTCGGCAAAAAATAAACGGTTAGAATAGTACTGATAAATAAAAGATAATAAGACGAAATTCTTGTTATGGTTTCCCAATATCCAGCTTGTTCAATTCCTAAATCATGAATAATATGATTTCTAATTGCTAAGAACACAAAAGGCCCTAGGACCGAAGAAACCAAAGCCATTAAGGAATACGAGGAAAGATTTTTTATGATTTTAAAGTCAAATAAGTCTAGTTTTATAATTTGAAAAAAGTTAATTTCTTTTTGAACTAGATAAAAAGTAACGAAAAACAAAAGCGCGGGCGCAATCACAATAGCCATTAAAGCTCCAATCGTTTGGTATTGTAAAATCAAAAAGAGAGAAACCGCTAAACCAATTATGTTTCCGATGATATTAATCCAGATTACTTTTTGAAATTTCCCTAAACCATTAATTAATGCAACAAAAAAAATTGAAACGGCATAAAAAGGCAAAGCCAAAGCCAGAACTTTAAAAACTGGTAAATATTCGGTGTTATTTCCAAAAATTCTGGTATTCCAATATTGGGCTGTAAAAAACAAAACAAAACCTAGAAGAATGGCTATGAATGAGAGGCTTATAAAAACAGTTGTAATTATTTTTTGAAGTTCAACTTTATTTTTCTCATTTTCGGCGGTGTATTTTACGATGCCATTTTGAAATCCTAAAGTGGAAATATTTTCTAATGAAGTTAAAAAATTACGAAGATTTCCAACTAACGCCATTCCGCTTGGTCCGACAAAAACGGCAAGTATTTTTGATGTAATTAATCCAATTCCGATTTTTAAAACAACGCTGAAACTGTTTAAAGAAGTTATCTTAAACAAACTGGTTTGACCTATTTTTTTATAGAAATTCAAACTTAATATTGATTTAAAATTTCAATTATAAAATCAACTTCAGATTCTATTAAAACAGGACTCATTGGCAAGCTTAAAACCTCATTATGAATCTTTTCTGTTACAGGTAATGATAAATTATTCCATCCTGAAGTTTCGGAAGAAAAAGCCTTCTGTTTGTGTGGCGGAATGGGATAATGAATTAATGTCTGAATATTATTTTGGGTTAAATAATCTTGTAAATTGTTTCTATTTTCTGTCCGAATAACAAATAAATGAAAAACATGATTGTTTGAAAAATCCCAAAACGGCAATTCTATTTTATCATTTTTTATTTCAGACAAATAGCGTTTTGCAATCTTTCTTCTTTTCTCATTATCAGCATCTAAATTGGGCAATTTCAGATTTAAAAATCCAGCTTGAAGTTCATCTAATCTCGAATTTACACCAATATATTCGTTTTGATATTTTTTCTCAGAACCATAATTTCGAAGTGAAAAAAGCACTTTGGCCAGTTCAGCATCATTTGTCGTAATCGCTCCGCCATCGCCTAAACAACCTAAATTTTTTCCTGGATAAAAACTATAAGCGATTGCTGATTTTAGTCCCGAAGCCTCGGGATAGATTTTAGATTTTAGATTATTTTCTGCTCCGTGAGATTGTGCGGCATCTTCTACAACAATAAGATTATGTTTTTCTGCAATTTCATTTATTTTATCCATTTCCGATAGCTGCCCGTATAAGTGAACAGCTAAAATGGCTTTTGTTTTTGAGGTGATTTTTTCCTCAATTAAATCTGGATTTATATTGTAAGTTTCTAATCTCGGCTCCACCAAAACTGGAACTAAATCGGCTTGTAAAATTGCTAAAATACTCGCTATATATGTATTTGCCGGAACGATAACTTCGTCACCTTTTTGAAATTTTCCGAGTTCGATATACCCTTTAAATATAAGAATTAAAGCATCCAAGCCATTTCCGACTCCAATACAATATTTTGATTGGCAATATTCGGCGAAAGCCTTTTCAAACGCTTCCACTTCTTTTCCTAAAATATACCAGCCGTTATGTAAAACCGTTTTCAGTTTTTCCTGAAAAGCAGTTTCAAAAGGTTCGTTGATTTTTTTTAGATCTAAAAATGGTATCACTTTATTTCAATTTTATAAAAATCCTGATTGTAAACAGAACAGCCTAATTCTTCTTTTTGGTTTAAAAGTCCATTATTGTAGCCCGCTTCATTATCATCTCCTACAATTCCCATGTCAAAAAAGTGCTTTCCTTTTCGTTTGTATTTGTGCAACAAATTAATGAATAAAAAATCAAGAGCTCGAAATTCTTCTCCCGTCTTTGAAGTTGCACCATACTGTGATTTAACGACATTTTTGGTCTCAAAAATCGTTATTCCGGCAATTATTTCATCATTTTTATATGCAGAAAATTGTTTTATATTTTGAGGAAATTTAGATTTTAAAAGTGTAATTTCTTCTTTAGAATGAACAGGTTTTGTATCGAATTTTTCCAATAATCTTGGTTCTAAAACTTTTTCCCAAAACGAATCGAAATTCTCTTCTTCTACGATATCTAAATCAAGGTTTTCAATTCTTCTAAAGTGCTTTAATTTACTTTTCGAAATCTTTAAAGGCACAGATAAATTAACTGCCAGATTCATTTCCTTTCGTTCTAAAACAGCGCCTCTTTTGATTAGAAAAAACTCGATTTCTTTATTTCCTTCCGAAAAATAAAAATCTGGAATCGGTTTATAATAAAAGGTTTGTATTTTATTTTCTTTCAAAAAAAGTAAAATTTCGTCTAAAATCAATGATACTTTTTCTGCCTTCAATTTAGATAAATAGACCAAACCACCATAAGTAAGTCCTTGATGAGAATAAACGGCATTTTCTCGTTTATTGGCTGGAAGAATGGCACGTAGTTTTTCTTCTTCAAAAATTAAAAGAGAGAAGTCTTCAAAACGATCATTATGGTATTCCATAAAGTCACGATGAAATAGAAACGTAGCATTTTTGGCCTGAGCAACAAAATCGTTCCAAATGGCAAAATCATTTTGATTGTATTTTTTTACGGTATATTTTGTCATCAATTATTTATGATCAAATGCTTTTAAATGCCATTTGTATTTTACTGCCAGCAGTCTAATTACAATAATTACAAGTGAAGTAACTAAATATAAAACATCGACGTTTAAATTTAGTGCTCTTAAACCAAAGAATACGAATCCGCCAAAAATACAGATTGTAGCATATATTTCTTCTCTAAAAACGTTCGGAATTTCGTTGCATAGAATATCTCTAATTACCCCTCCAAAACACGCGGTCATTGTTCCTAAAGCAATACAAATTCCGGGATGAAGTCCAATCACAATTCCTTTTTCGAGACCAATTAAAGTAAAAACTCCCAAACCAATTGTATCAAACAAAAATAATGAAGTTCTGAGTTTATCGAATTTTTTTCTAAAAATAATGGCTAGAAAAAATCCTAAAATAATCACGTAAACATACTGCATATCGCGCATCC
Source organism: Flavobacterium sp. SORGH_AS_0622 (assembly GCF_030818825.1). Lineage (NCBI taxonomy): Bacteria > Pseudomonadati > Bacteroidota > Flavobacteriia > Flavobacteriales > Flavobacteriaceae > Flavobacterium > Flavobacterium sp. SORGH_AS_0622. Next base: position 1,311,579 of record NZ_JAUTAX010000001.1, on the reverse strand, counting down.
AGCCTACTGGAGTTCGTCCAATAAGGACATCTCGGAGCGTTCCTCCTCCTACCGCGGTGACAAATGCAATGATAAAAACCCCAAACGGATCTAGTTTTTTATGCATCGCGGTTAAAGCGCCAGACATAGCAAACGCCATTGTCCCAATAATATCTAGTAAGTGAAACATTTTTTCTTAAGCTACAAAGATTTAAAGGTACAAAGGTGCAGAGATTTTTATAATTGTTTCTATTTTTTTAGTACTATTTTTATTTCAGGATTTATTCTCTTGATTGCTTCTAAAAATCTGCTTTTATCCTTTGGAGAAATTAAAAGCGTATCATATTTATTATATAAAATTTCTAATCTGTTAAAAGAAAGTGCAGGCGAGCTTATAATATTAAAAGTCTCCGATATTGTTTTTATCTCCTTAACTTCAATTAAAAAATTAAAGAAATAGCCGCATTTTATTTTCAGTTTATCGCCTTCAATACTATACATCGTTGTTGAAAATGAATAGATGACATAACTAATTACAAAAATTATGAAAATAAAACCAAACCAATTTTGATCATACGCTAATCGTATTAGAATCAGCGTAAATAATATGCTTACCAGAATTACAAACCATAAATCAATTTTAGATTTGAATTTTTCCATTTATTATTCTATTATTTTTTAACGTAAATAGGACTTCTTTTTAGCAAATAAGTTACAGAATCCATCCAGCTGTCTTTTACTGCTAAGAGCGGTTTACGAGTTTGAGAATAAATTTTGGTCGTATTTCTATACATGTCAAAATAAACAGTATAGTAATAATAAACCTGTGTGTTTGCTGTAGTTGTAGAAATATCGTTTGTTTTTATTTTTTTGTTATTGTCGCTTACTTTTGCATTTCCGCTATTATAAGTAGTGGCTGTAGTACCAGAATTTATAGTATAAGAAACTTTTGCAGCAACAATATTATCAACTCCTAATATTTTCTCAAGATCTTCAATTGGAGTCTCATCAATATTATTATGATCTATTCCAGCTTTATGAAGCAAACTATTTGTGGTTCTTAAATCTTGAACTGTTAACGGAAAAATATTTGATGATTTGTCCAGCAGTTTATTGTAAAGATCGTTTTGAGCAAATTTAGCCATGTCTCCTGAGCTTTCCTGCGTATCTGAATTCACGTAAGGAACTGGCAGCACAGCAATTGTATTGGGCTTCATTTCTGATGCTGTAATTGTTGACGAACCTGAAGACGGCGAACTATTTCCAGAACTTACATCAAAAGTTTGTGATCTTCCGCTGGCAAAATCAATTCTTGCAATCTGCGAAATGTCAAGTGAAATTACTAATGTTTCGCCTGGAAGTGAATATTCTACGGTTTTATCAGACATTTTTGAAATCGTACATTCAATAATCTGATAATCTCTTTTTATTATTTTATCCAATTTTTTTCCGCCTTGAGCGAAACTAAAAACAACGGCAAATAACATTAATATAATGAGGAGTGGCTTTTTACTTTTCATGTTCAGAGTTTTTAATTAAAAATATCATAACTAAATAATCAGTTAAATATAAAAAATTAAAATCTAAAGATTCAAAATAATTCTAATTCCTTAAAGAAAATTTTTACATATGCTGTGTGTAGAAATTGTAGTCTTTTAAAATTACTCGGATAAAATCGCTGTTATTTCCAGATTGATTTTTAATTCCGGTTACGCTTTCGATTTTGGCTACCAATTTATAAATGATTTCATGATCATTTTTGGCTTCGGCTTTTTGGTATGTTTCCTTGATGATTCGCATATCATTGTCTGAAAGTTTTATCACTAAAGGATAAGTGGGAACATACGAATCTCCTATTTCTTCTAAAATTGTGTGGCTAATATTAATTTTATTTTTCAACGTAATAACAGCTGTTCCTGCTGCCATATCTCCCAGACGCTGAGATTTTTGACTGGTAACTACCGCAATCATTCCTGGTAAACCAAAAAGACTGAAAAAATCTATTACTCTAAAAAACCATCTCACTAAATAATCGCCAAAACCAGCTTGATAACCGTCAATTTTTACCACTTTAATTTTTACTAATTTTTTTCCAAGCGATTGTCCTTCAAAAATACTTTCAAGAACTAAGGAGTAAACTATAATTGGTGAATACAAGATTAAATATACTGCGCCGCGAGACCAGCTGTCTAAACTAGCCATCAATCGATCTAACTGAAGCCAGTCAAATAGAACTACTGAAATTGCCGTCGAATAACAGATTATAATGAACAAATCAATGAAAAAAGCACCTAATCTTTCGCCTACAGAAGCAGCAATAAAATTTATTTTGACATTTTGTGTCGTATTAATAGATAATTCTGACATATTTTATATTTTAGCCAACAATGAGAGAAATCGCCTTTATAAAACAAAACAAAGAAAAATGGCTCGAATTTGAGCTGGCAATTTTTGGTAAAGCTAAAAAAAATCCTGATGAATTAGCTAATTTATACATTCAAATGATGAATGATTTGTCGTACGCTCAAACGTATTACCCTAAAAGTAAAACGGTTGTCTACTTGAATCATCTTGCCTCTCAAATTTATCAGAAGATTTACAAAACCAAACGAACAGACAGAAATCAGATTATTGATTTTTTTAAAATTGATGTTCCGCTTTTGGTCTACGAGTACAAAAGGTATTTGCTTTATGCATTTGCTTTATTTTTTGTGACGGTTTCTATTGGAGTACTTTCTGCCCGTTACGATCAAGATTTTGTTCGTTTAATTTTAGGAGACGAATATGTCAATATGACGCTGGAAAACATCAAAAAAGGCAATCCAATGGCCGTCTACAGTTCTGGAAGCAATTGGGGAAGTTTTATTGGCATTACTGTCAACAATCTTTTTGTTGGTGCTCGATGCTATTTTTATGGAATTTTTGCTGGTATCGGAACTTTTAATATTTTCCTTCAAAACTGTATTATGCTGGGTTCATTTCAGTATTTCTTTTACGAGCAAGGCGTTTTCTGGAAAAGCGTTCGAGGAATTTGGATTCATGGTTCTATGGAAATTTTTGCTATTGTGATAGAAACAACTGCTGGATTTATTTTAGGTGCCTCAATCCTATTTCCTAAAACCTTTTCCAGAATAAATTCATTTAAGATTGGATTTAAAAACAGTTTTAAAATATTTTTAAGTACTTTTCCATTCACGATAAGTGCTGGATTTTTAGAAGGTTTCATTACCAGATATTCTATCGATATGCCCAATTGGTTAAGCATTTTTATTATTCTGGTTACACTTGCGATTATCTCATTCTATTACTTGATTTATCCTTTTATTGTGCACAAAAAAATACATTCTTTAACCGCCAAAAATCTTTAAGACCAAGTAATGACAAGATTATTATTTATTTTATCTTTTCTTTTTTGCTGCGGCGTTTCTAAGGCTCAGGATTCAATTGTTATACCACAGGATCCACCAAAAATTGCTGGAATTAAATATACTGAAAAGGACATTCAAATTGATTCGAATTCTGTCGAAGCGAAACATTTTGAGAAAAATTTCAAAAAAAAATACACTGATCCAGAATTTATCTACGAATATAAAGCGCCGGAAAAAAGCTGGTGGGATCATTTTATGCATTGGCTGGCTGGAGTATTTGCAAGTCTTTTCAATTTCAAAAGCGTTAAAACCTCACTGACTTTTGTTGGTATTTTATTTCGGATTTTAGCCGTTTTAATAGTTATTGTATTGATTTACTTGATAGCAAGGAGTCTGACAAAACAAGATGGGAGATGGATTTTTGGAAAAAATGCCAATAAGAAAGCGATCTTTTATTCTGATGCCGAAAAAAATATCCATCTTTTAGATTTCGAAAAATTAATAAAAGAGAGTATCGAAGCTGGCGAAAGAAGAATTGCTGTACGATATTATTATCTGTGGCTTTTAAAAGTAATGGCTCAGCATAATTATATTGAATGGGATATCGAAAAAACAAATTCAGATTACTTATACGAGTTACAGCAGCCTGCTCATAAAGAAGAGTTTACCTATCTTTCTTATTTGTATAATTACATTTGGTACGGCGAATTTGAAATTGATGATGCAATATTCCAAAAAACTGAAAACAGATTTAAAAAAGCTTTAAAAACCTTCGGCAATGGATAAAAATATGAAAATCTACATTGCGATTCTGGTTTTAATATTAGGCATCGTATTATTAACAGACAAGGGACAGCAAAAACCAATTGACTGGACTCCTACTTATTCTGTCAATGATAAAATTCCGTTTGGATTATACATTTTTGACCATGAAGTTAACGGCTTTTTTAAGAAACAAAAAATCCAAAAAATTTCAACAGAAACGCCTTATGAGTATCTAGATTCTCAATATGATGAAAATGAAAATGTAGAGAATTATAAAATTAAAGGTACTTTCATCAATATTTCTGAAGCCAATAATATTGACGATCAATCTATAAAAGAGATTTTATATTTTGTTTCGCATGGAAATAAGGCTTTTTTAAGCATGAGAGCATTTCCAAAATTATTACTGGATTCTTTAAAAGTAGAATTAAAAACAGATTTTATGCCATCTGAAAATGTTTCAATCTGGATGGCCAATAAAAAAGTCAGCACAAAAAAATATACTTTTAATACTGGTTTAAGCGATTACTTTTCTAAAATAGATACTCTAACTACAAAAGTTTTGGGCTATCAAAACAGCAATAAAAATAAAAGACAAATTAATTTTATTGAAGTTCCTTATAAAAATGGATATGTCTATTTGCATACGCAGCCGGTAGCGTTTACAAATTATAACCTGCTGAAAAAAGACCATTATCAATATGCCGAAAATGTTTTGTCGTACTTTACAAAAGGAGATATATTTTGGTACAATAAAAGTCTTAACGATAAGCGAATTTCAAATTCTCCGATGCGCTATATTTTATCGCAGCCAGCTTTAAAATGGGCATGGTATTTAGCTTTACTTGGTATTTTGATTTTTATGATCTTTAATGCAAAACGTAAGCAGCGTATTGTGCCAATTATAAAACCATTGCAGAATTTAACGGTTGATTTTACCAAAACCATTGGGAATTTATATTATCAGGAAGGAGATCACACTAATATTATTGATAAAAAGATTATTTATTTCCTAGAGAAAATCAGAACCGATTATTTGATTGATACGTCAAAATTAGACGATGATTTTATCAAAAAATTGCATTATAAAACAGGCAAAGACGAAAAAGACATTCAAGAACTTATCGACTTAATAAACAATCACAGAAAGAGTTATCACGGAAGTCTGGAAGAAGATTTAATCCGAATAAATACAGCAATAGAAAAGATTTTACATTAATATTTTAGCCACATATTAAAAGATTAACAGAGATTAGTCAAAATCATTTTAATCCTTTAATCTGTGGCAAAAAACAAATAAAAAAAACACCAAAATTATGGACGATATCAATACATCAAACGAAATCACAAATGAAAATGTGAATTTTGAAACCAGAATTAATTTAGGACCTCTTTTAGAGCACGTAAATACAATCAAAAAAGAGATTGAAACTGTAATTGTCGGGCAGCATAAAATGGTGGACCAGCTTTTGGTTGCAATTTTGTCAAACGGACATGTTCTTTTGGAAGGTGTTCCTGGAGTTGCGAAAACTATCACAGCCAAATTATTATCAAAAACATTAAACATTGGTTTCAGCAGAATTCAATTTACGCCAGATTTAATGCCTTCTGATATTTTAGGAACTTCAATTTTTAATCTAAAAACTTCAGAATTTGAATTCAAAAAAGGACCAATTTTCTCTAATTTAATTTTAATTGATGAGATAAATCGTGCTCCTGCCAAAACACAAGCGGCGCTTTTTGAAGTTATGGAAGAACGTCAAATTACAATCGACGGATCTGGTTATCAATTAGAAACGCCGTTTTTGGTAATTGCAACCCAAAACCCAATCGAGCAAGAAGGAACTTATCGTCTTCCAGAAGCGCAATTAGACCGTTTTCTTTTCAAAATCACTATCGATTATCCAAAATTAAATGAAGAGATTTTGATCATTCAAAGAGAACATTCTTTACAAGATCATGGAAAACTAGATGCGATAAAAACAATTCTTTCTTCTGATGAAATCAAAGAATATCAAGGTTTGGTCAAGCAAATTAGAGTCGAGCAAAATTTATTAGAATACATTGCAAGAATCGTGGTTAATACGCGCGAAAATGCCTTTTTATATTTAGGAGCTTCTCCTCGTGCTTCGATCGCTATTTTGAATGCTGCTAAAGGTTTTGCCGCCATCCGAGGACGTGATTTTGTTACGCCAGAAGATATTAAAGAAGCTGCGATTCCTGTTTTACAGCATCGTGTTATTGTAACGCCAGAACGTGAAATGGAAGGTATTACAAGCTCAGAAATTATTAAACAAATTATCGAAACTGTAGAAATCCCAAGATAATTGTTAATTATAAATTGTTAATGGTTAATGGTTAATGGTTAATGTTGGGACAAACTTGAAACTTGAAACCTGAAACCTGAAACTTGAAACATCGAACAAATGAAGTTCATAAAAAGTCTATATCTGAATAATTTCTTCTTCTATGTGCTTTTAGGCATAATAGGATTGTTTGTTTGTGCTTTTATTTTTCCGAATCTTTATAATGCGGTTTGGCTTATTGTTTTAGGTTTGGTGACTTTTTTAGGTCTTGATATCCTGATTTTATATTTGGCAAGAACTGGACTTGAAGCAGAAAGAATTACGCCGGAAAAATTATCTAATGGAGATTTAAATCCTATTCGAATCAACTTAAAAAATCATTACAATTTTACTGTTTCGGTTAAGATAATTGATGAAATTCCGTTTCAGTTTCAAGTTCGTGATTTCAAGATTGTAAAATCGATCAAAGCATCAACGCAAAAAGAAATTAGCTACGAGCTTCGCCCGACAGAACGAGGCGAATATCATTTTGGAGCTTTAAATGTCTATGTTTCTTCGCCTTTAAAACTAATTGCTAGAAGATTTGCTTTTGACAAAGACCAAATGGTTCCGACGTACCCATCTTATATTCAGTTAAGAAAGTACGATTTAATCGCTTTTTCTAATAATCTTTTTCAATACGGAATTAAAAAAATCCGCCGAATTGGACACACAATGGAATTTGAACAGATTAAAGAATATGTGCAAGGCGATGATTTAAGAACATTAAACTGGAAAGCTACTGCCAAAAGAAATTCTTTGATGGTCAATCAGTTTCAAGACGAAAAATCACAAACTGTTTATATGGCAATTGACAAAGGCCGTGTCATGCAAATGCCTTTTGACGGATTAAGTTTATTAGATTATGCGATAAATTCGGCTTTAGTTTTATCAAATGTCATTCTGAAAAAACAAGATAAGGCAGGACTTTTTTCATTTTCTAAAAAAGTAGAAAACAGAGTTTTTGCTGAAAGAAGAGGTTCTCAAATGCAGAAAATCCTAGAAACTTTATACAATGTAAAAACCGATTTTTTCGAAAGCGATTACAGCCGATTATATGTTGATATTAAGAAAAATATCAATCAAAGAAGTTTAATTATTCTGTATACCAATTTTGAAACAATGGACGGATTGAATCGTCAGTTACCTTATTTAAAAGGAATTGCTAAAAGTCATTTATTGGTTGTTGTTTTCTTTCAAAATACAGAACTGAATTCGATCATCAATAAAAAAACAGCTACGATTCAGGAAGTTTATGACAAAGTGATTGCAGAAAAATTTATGTTCGAAAAACGATTAATCGTAAACGAACTTAAAAAATACGGAATCCATTCGGTTTTGACACAGCCTGAGAATCTTACGCTTGACGCCATTAATAAATATTTGGAAATTAAGTCGAGAGGGATTTTGTAGATTTCTCTTCTATTAATTTAAAGTTACCTTACGTTATCCCGTAAAAATTAATTGATTAAATTACTTAGTTTTGAAAAAAATCAAAAAGATTCAATGTAATTTCAATTAATAAAAAATGAAAAAAATCATCCCAATTCTGTTCATTTTATTAAGCTTTAAATCTCTGGCACAAAAAACAGAAAACATAATCATCATTACTACAGATGGTTTTAGATGGCAGGAAGTTTTTAAAGGACTTGACCCTGCGATTGCCAATGACAAAAAATTCAATCAGGGAGACAGCGCCTATATTTATAAAAAATATGCTAATGCCGATATCAAAGAAGCACGTAAAAAACTAATGCCTTTTTTCTGGTCAGAAATAGTTACAAAAGGTCAGATTTATGGAAATCGAGATTTAGGAAACAAAGTTGATGTTGCCAATCCGTATTGGTTTAGTTATCCTGGCTACAGCGAAATTATGACCGGAAACGTTGACCTGAAAGTGAATTCAAACGGCTACAAAGCCAATCCTAATGTAAATGTATTAGAGTTCTTGAACCAGCAGTCGAAACTAAAAGGAAAAGTTGCAGCTTTTGGTGCTTGGGATGCTTTCGATAGAATTCTGAATGAAGAAAGAAGCGGGTTTCCTGTCATTTCTGCCTTTGATAAAGTTGGCGGTAATAAACCTACATCGGCTCAAAAATTACTAAATGAAATGCGTGACAACTCCTATAAGCCTTTCCATCAGGATGAATGTCTCGATGTTTTTACGCATTATCAGGCAATGGATGAACTTAAAACGAAAAAGCCAAAAGTATTGTACATCGCGTATGGCGAAACCGATGAATGGGCACATCATGCACAATATCGTTCGTATTTAGACGCTGCAAACCAAGTCGATAAATGGATCGAGGAAATTTGGAATTTTGTTCAAAATGACCCGCAGTACAAAAACAAAACTACTTTATTTATAACGGTTGACCACGGCCGAGGCGACAAAGTAAAAGCACAATGGACAGACCATGGTTCAGACGTTCCTGGTGCATCTGAAATTTGGTTTGCTGCAATGGGACCTGAAATTGCTCCAAAAGGCGAAATTAAAACCGACTCTCAAGTGTATCAAAAACAATTTGCTCAGACTTTAGCAAAAATTATGGGATACGATTTTAAAACGTCCCATCCTGTAGAAAAAGAAATTTCAGAATTATTCTAACGAAACCAAAAACCCAAAATAATTAACCATTTTAAACCAATTCAATGAAAAAAACATTACTAGTCGTTTTGTTATGGACGATCTCTATTTTCAAAATGGCTGCACAACAGCCGGACACGCTCACAGCTTATTACGACAAAATTGAAAAATCCTTCAATTACGAATCGGGAAAAATTACACTTCCTGAAGGCGACGGAACTTTAAATGTTCCTAAAGGTTTCAAGTTTTTAAATGCAGAGCAAACCCAAAATGTTCTAAGTAATTTATGGGGAAATCCAGAGGATAAATCCATTCTGGGTTCATTAGTTCCTGACGGAAAAGGTGTCACACACATGGACAGCTGGATGTTTGTAATCAGCTATCAAGGTGATGGTTATGTAAAAGATGATGATGCCGATGATATTGATTATGATGATCTTTTTAAAACTATGAAAGAAGATGTTGCAACTGCAAATGTAGAGCGAAAAAACGCTGGTTATCCTGAAGTTCAATTAATTGGATGGGCTTCTAAACCTTTTTACGACAACAAGTTAAAAGTACTTCACTGGGCAAAAGAATTGCAGTTTGGCGTTGATAAAAACCACACTTTATAACTACGATTTAAGAGTTCTGGGAAGAAAAGGAATGTACAATATTTCGGCTGTTGCTGGTGTAAATCAGTTAGAAGAAGTAAAAGCAAGTATTCCTGGAATTATCAAAAGTGTTGAGTTTAATGATGGAAACAAATATTTAGATTTTGATGCCGATACAGACACAGTCGCTGCTTGGACAATTGGCGGTTTAGTTGCTGGAAAAGTATTAGCAAAAGTTGGATTTTTCGCCATTTTAGCAAAATTCGGAAAGTTCATCGTAATCGGAATTATTGCCGCTTTTGCAGCCGTAAAGAAATTTCTTTTTGGTAGCAAAGACCAAGTTGTTGCTAGACCTGCAGAAGAAGAAACTGCACTTTTAGAAGAAAATAATTCTACAGAAGAATAGTTTTTTGCCGCGAATTTCACGAATTTACACGAATTCATTTTTGCATTACTGCGAGAAAAAATTAGTGGAAATTCGTGAAATTCGCGGCAAACTTTTTTATAAGACTTACAAGGTTTTAAAAACCTTGCAGGAAGAAAAAAACTCTGTACCTTTGCCCCTCTGCAACTTTGAGCCTTTAAAAAAATGAAACAAATCACTTCAATTCAAAATCCGTTTATAAAATCTTTGGTTTTACTTCAAGAAAAATCCAAAGCCAGAAAACAAACCGGAACATTTTTGATTGAAGGTTTACGAGAAATTTCATTAGCAATAAAAGGCGGTTACGAAATTGAAACGGTATTATTTTTACCAGATTTAGTTTCTGAAACCGAAATCAACAAACTGATCAAGAATCCGTTTCAAATTATCGAAATCAATAAAGAAGTTTATCAAAAACTGGCTTATCGCGATACCACCGAAGGAATTTTAGCTGTAGCTAAAACCAAATCGCTGCAATTATCCGATTTAAAATTATCGGAAAACCCATTAATTCTAGTTGTTGAATCGCTGGAAAAACCAGGAAATATTGGAGCAGTTTTACGTACTGCAGACGCAGCTAATTTAGATGCTGTTTTAATTGCTAATCCAAAGAGCGATTTATACAATCCGAATATTGTGCGTTCAAGTGTGGGCTGTCTTTTTACCAATCAAATTGCAACAGGAACAACTTCTGAAATTATTGCTTTTTTAAAAGAAAAAAAGATTAATTTCTACAGCGCAACGCTACAAAATTCAACATCTTATCATACTCAAGATTTTACAACTCCAACCGCTTTGGTTGTGGGTACAGAAGCAACTGGTCTAACGCAGGAATGGCGAGATAATGCTACTCAAAATATTATTATTCCAATGCAGGGCGAAATTGACAGCATGAATGTTTCTGTCGCTGCCGCGATTTTAATTTTTGAAGCGAAGCGCCAGAGAGGATTCTGATTTTAGATTTTGGTCCCGAAGCCTCGGGATAGATTTTAGATTTTCTAAAAGTCGCGTCGCTCCTTTTTGGAATTTGGGATTTAAAAAATTTGGAATTTTACCCCTTCAAAAATCTACAATCTTTCCCGAGGCTTCGGGACTAAAATCTACAACCGCAAAACCTTGTGTATATAGAAACTAATTCTTATTTTTAGTACTTGAACTATGCCGTTATGACAGAAATAGATATTGAAAAAGAAAATAAAGCTATTGCGCAGGAATACAAGGAATTACTTCGAATAAGTTACCAAACTTTAAGCCCAGCTGATAAAAAATTAATTCGAAAAGCTTTTGATGTTGCCGTTGATGCCCACAAAGAGCAGAGACGCAAATCGGGAGAAGCGTATATCTTTCATCCTATTGCAGTTGCAAAAATTGTTGCCTCAGAGATTGGTCTGGGAGCGACCTCTATCGCCGCGGCCTTATTACACGATGTTGTAGAAGATACTCCAATTACAGTTGAAGATATTGAGCGATTATTTAATCCGAAAGTAGCACAATTGGTTGAAGGTCTTACTAAGATTTCGTTAGTTCAAAAAGACTTAAATGCTTCAATGCAGGCTGAGAATTTCAGAAAAATGATTCTGACATTGAATGATGATGTCCGCGTAATTTTGATCAAATTGGCCGATCGTCTTCATAATATGCAGACAATGGATTCGATGGCGGAATATAAACAAACCAAAATCGCATCTGAAACTTTATATATTTATGCTCCTTTAGCCCACCGTTTGGGACTTTATAACATAAAAACCAAACTTGAAGATTTAGGTTTAAAATATACCGAACCTGCAGTTTATAATGATATTGTCAGTAAAATTCGTGAAACCAAGGAAGAACAAGATGCTTACATCAAAGATATTTCTGATGTTTTAAAGAAATCTCTAGACAATGAAGGCATTGATTATATCATCAAAGGCCGACCAAAATCTATTTATTCTATCCGTAGAAAAATGCGTGCTCAAAATGTAAGCTTTGATGAAGTTTACGACAAATTTGCACTTAGAATCGTTTATAAATCGGATGCCCACGATGAAAAATTTGTGGCATGGAAAATCTATTCAATCGTAACCGATCATTACAGACCAAGCCCGAGCCGTTTGCGTGATTGGATTTCGTCACCAAAATCTACCGGTTACGAAGCACTTCACATTACAGTAATGGGTCCGAAAGGACGCTGGGTTGAAGTTCAGGTTCGAAGCGAACGTATGGACGAAATTGCTGAGAAAGGATATGCTGCACATTATAAATATAAAAATGGAGCAACAGAAGAAAGTGGCTTAGATGTTTGGCTGAATCTTTTGAGAGAAGCATTAGAAAACCCTGAAACCAATGCAGTAGATTTTGTTGAAGATTTCAAAATGAATTTATATTCAAAAGAAATTTTCATTTTTACGCCAAAAGGAGAAATCAAATCACTGCCTAAGGGAGCGACTTCTTTGGATTTTGCTTTTAGCATTCACTCTGAAATCGGAATTAAGACTCGAGGAACACGTGTAAACGGAAGATTAGTTCCTTTGAATTACGAACTTAAAAGTGGTGATCAGGTTGAAGTAATTACTTCTCCAAATCAGAAACCAACGGTAAACTGGCTGGAATACGTAACGACTTCTAGAGCAAAAAATAAGATCAAGAATGTTCTGAACGAGAACACTAAAAAGATCGCAGAAGAAGGAAAAGAATTGCTTGTTAGAAAACTGAAACATTTAAAAATTACTTTTAACGAACAGGTTACAAACGAGTTAGTTAACTTTTTTAAACTCAAAACGAGCTTAGATTTATTTTATAGAGTCGGAATCGGCGCGATTGAAAATCAGCAGTTAAAAGATTATGCCGCTCAGAAAAGCAATTCTTTTATCAATTTCTTTAAAAATAAAATCAAAAGAAATAAAGATACCACTGCAGCTGAGGATATTCATAAACCAGTTATCAGCAGCAATTACGACATGCTGGTTTTTGGAACTGAACATGACAAACTCGATTACAAACTTTCGCAATGCTGTAACCCTATTCCTGGTGACGATGTTTTTGGTTTTGTGACTATTAATGAAGGAATTAAAGTACATAAAAAAGATTGTCCAAACGCAATTGGAATGCAGTCTAATTATGCGTATCGAATCATGAGCGCCAAATGGATTGACTCTTCGCAAGAGGAATTCAAAGCGATTATCAATATTACGGGAATGGATGTTTTAGGACTTACCAACCAATTGACAAGAGTAATTTCGAACAATATGAGCGTAAATATCCAGAGTATTTCGCTGAGTACAGATGCAGGAATTTTTCACGGTCAGATTGCTGTAATTGTAAAAAATAACACCATTTTGAAGAAAATGATTAATGCAATTAAGAAAATTGACGGAGTTGATAAAGTTACCAGAGAATACAGAACCTAACTTTTTAACCTATCTATAAGGGTTTTATAACTAAACTTTAAACCCGAAACTTTTATTGATTAAAAATAAAAATTTATCTTTGCCGGATATGACACTCATTTCAACTGACAACACTAAAAATCAAGAAATTGTAAAAAACGTATTTACAATGTATCTTGAACAAAAAGGGCATCGCAAAACTCCTGAGCGTTATGCTATACTTCAGGAAATTTACGACAGCGAGGAACATTTTGACATAGAAAATCTTTATATCAAAATGAAAAACAAAAACTATCGTGTGAGTAGAGCTACTTTGTACAACACGATTGAGTTATTGTTAGACTGTGCTTTGGTTAGAAAACATCAATTTGGGCAAAATCAAGCTTACTACGAAAAATCATATTTCGACAAACAGCACGATCACATTATCATGACTGATTCTGGCGAAGTAATTGAATTTTGTGACCCAAGAATTCAAACCATCAAAAAAACAATCGAAGAAATATTTGATATCGAAATTACGAATCACTCACTTTATTTCTACGGAAACAAAAAAGAAAAACAATAATCCAGAAAGGAATTATTCAAAAAAAATAAAAAAAAGAAAAATTAACTACATAATCAGTAGGACAACTTAGATTGTCCCAACGCAAATTAAAACAGAATGACCGTAGATTTATTACTAGGATTACAATGGGGAGATGAAGGTAAAGGAAAAATTGTTGACGTTCTTACCTCAAATTATGATATTATTGCACGTTTTCAAGGAGGACCAAATGCAGGACATACATTAGAATTTGACGGAATTAAACACGTACTTAGAACAATTCCTTCTGGAATTTTTCATAAAAATTCAGTAAATATCATCGGAAATGGTGTTGTAATTGACCCAGTAGTTTTTCAAAAAGAAATTGAAGGTTTAGAAAAATTCAACCTTGACATCAAAAGTAAATTGATCATTTCTAGAAAAGCGCATTTAATTTTACCAACACACCGTTTGCTTGACGCTGCTTCTGAAGCATCAAAAGGAAAAGCAAAAATTGGTTCTACACTTAAAGGTATTGGACCAACTTACATGGACAAAACTGGTAGAAATGGTTTGCGTGTTGGAGATATCGAATTAGAAGACTTCAAAGAGCGTTACAGAGCATTAGCAGACAAACACGAAGCTATGATTGCTTTTTACGACGTTAATATTCAATATAATTTAGCTGAATTAGAAAAAGAATTCTTCGAAGCTATTGAAGAGCTTAAAAAATTAGATTTTATTGATAGTGAAGAATACATGCACCAAGCTCAAAAAGCTGGTAAATCTATTCTTTGCGAAGGTGCTCAGGGATCTTTATTAGATGTTGATTTCGGAACTTATCCTTTCGTAACTTCATCAAACACTACTGCTGCTGGAGCTTGTACTGGTCTAGGAATTGCTCCTAACAAAATCAAAGAGGTTTACGGAATTTTCAAAGCTTACGTTACACGTGTAGGAAGCGGACCTTTCCCAACTGAACTTTTTGACGAAGTTGGTGCTACAATGGCAAGAGTTGGTAACGAATTTGGATCTGTAACAGGAAGACAAAGACGTTGCGGATGGTTAGATTTAGTAGCATTAAAATATGCTGTACAAGTAAATGGAGTTACTCAGTTAATGATGATGAAAGGTGATGTACTTTCTGGTTTTGAAACTTTAAAAGTTTGTACTGAATACAACTACAAAGGACAAAATATCTCTCATTTCCCTTACAACATTGAACCAGAAAATGTTACTCCAATTTACAAAGAGTTTAAAGGATGGAAGCAAGATTTAACAGGACTTACAACTTACGATCAATTACCTGTTGAGCTAAAAGAATATATTGAGTTTATTGAGAAAGAAATCGAAGTGCCAATCAAAATTGTATCGGTTGGACCTGATAGAAAACAAACAATAACAAAATAATACATTTAAAAACGCTCTGATAATCAGGGCGTTTTTTTTGAATAATATTGATATGAGAAAAAATCCAGAAATTGAGATTACCGAAACCAAGTTATTATCAGATAACTGGTATGTATTAAATAAAGTTACTTTTAACTATAAAAAGGAAAACGAAAAAATAGAATCGCACATACGAGAAGTATATGACCGTGGGAATGGCGCTGGTATCTTATTATATAATTCTGCTAAAAAAACAGTTATACTAACCAGACAATTTCGTTTACCAACTTATCTTAACGGAAACAAAACTGGAATGATGATTGAGGTTTGCGCTGGACTTTTGGATAAAGATAATGCTGAACAAGCTATAATTCGTGAAACAGAAGAAGAAACAGGATATCGCTTAAAAAAAGTCCAAAAAGTGATCGAAACTTATATGTCACCTGGATCTGTAACTGAGATTTTATATCTTTTCGTTGGAGAATATGACGAAAGTATGAAAGTAAGTTCTGGAGGAGGATTAGATGCCGAACAGGAAAATATCGAAGTTTTAGAATATACTTTTGATGAAGCTTACAAAATGATTGAATCTGGAGAAATTACAGATGCTAAGACTATTTTGCTTTTACAACATGCTAAAATAAAAGGTTTGATTTAATTATAGGTTTCACTCAAATGTAAATCAAACAAACAATTCAAAAAATTATGTAACCCTTTTCAGCTATCACATTTATAACTTTACAATCATAAAAATACAACCTATGAAAAAGTTATATTACACAGCAAACGCGTTACTTATTTTGATATTGACTTTAGCAGTTTCCTGCAAAAAAAGCGACACAATCAATTTAACAGAAAATAACAAAACTACTAAAAAAGCAATTGAGTATAAAAAACCCAAATCTGCTATTACATATAAAGTTGAAAACAGTAAAGACTGGCTGAAAATTAATGAAGCTGACAGCAGTAAAATGGATATTGTATATGCACTAAACAGGACTGATAAAGCCAACTTTAAAAAACTAGATTCTGTTGTAATTCCTGGAGATTTTACTGGCGATTTAGTATATTATCTTCCATTTCCATTGCATGTTTCAGCTTTACAGGAAGTTTCCAAGATTATTCTTTTTTCATATCCGACACAAACTTTTGCCGCTTACGAAAATGGCGAGTTAGTTTACACAGGGCCAACAAATATGGGAAGAAAAAAAGATCCTACACCAACTGGACTATTTTTCACGAATTGGAAAGCAGAAAAAACTACCAGTACATTTAATGACGAATGGGATTTGAAATGGAATTTCAATATCGAAAATAAACTTGGAGTTGGTTTTCACCAATATGAACTGCCAGGTTATCCTGCCTCGCATTCTTGTTTAAGATTATTAGAGAAAGATGCTAAATACCTTTACAAATTTGCTGATGAATGGATTTTAAAAGACAAGGAAAATGTAAAAGTAAAAGGAACTCCAGTTGTAGTTTTTGGAAGCTATGATTTTGACGGACCAAAACCTTGGCTAAAATTAGCCACTGATCCCGAAGCTTTAAAAATATCAGAATCGGAAATTGAAACTCAGGTAAAACCATTTCTAAAAGAGATCCTAGAAAATCAAAATCTAAGAGAAGCCGAGCCAACAAAAACTATGTAAAATATATTTATTTAGTAAAAAAGTCAGCTGAAACGATTAAATATTGTTTCAGCTGACTTTTTTTATGCCTTTCAAAATTACAAAGTATTCGGCTAAAGCCTTTCCCCTATTTTTTCCAAAATCTCCAGCCAAAGCTGGAGCCTATTCAATTGATTATAGCCAATCGCACAAAACCTCAAACAAAATCATCAACCACGAACAAATCAACCTTTAATAATCAATAACCAATCATTATCCATTATCCATTATCCATTAACCATTAACCATTAACCACCAACCATTAACCACCAACCATCAACCACCAACCATCAACCACCAATAAAACCTCAGTCCCTCAGCACCCTTGTCTCTCTGCACCTATAAAAATAATAAATAAGCGATCGTTCATTTATTATTTATTTATATCTTTGCATCATAATTAATTTAGAATTATGAGGACAAGAGATATTAACAAAGAAGAAATTGTAAAACAGAAAGCAATAGAAATGATTGTTAAGCAAGGCGTTGAAGGTTTTGGAATGAACCGTTTAGCAAAAGAATGTGGGGTTTCTGTTGCTACGCTTTACATTTACTACTCAGATAAAGAAGATTTGATCCGGAAGATTGGAATTGAAATTGGCAGTAATCTTTTCAATAAAATGCTTAACGGGTTTTCTCCAGAAATGTCTTTTAAAGACGGATTGAGAAATCAATGGGAAAATCGGATTGACTTCCTGCTTAATTTTACTTTAGAAGCAACTTGTTTTGAACTCTTGAAACACTCTACTTACGGTGATGCAATTTTAGCAGAAATTACCGGCGAATTTAAACAAACTATGTCACAATTTATGCTTTCTTCAATTGAAAAAAAAGAACTTGTTCCTGTCACTTTTGAAGTTTTTTGGAGCATTGCTTACGGTTCACTTTATTCTCTTTTAGAACTTCATAGAGAGGGAAAATCGATGTCTGGAAAATCTTTTGTACTTAATGACGATCTAAAAAATGAAACTTTTAATTTGGTTTTAAAAGCACTGACACCTTAACATTATCAAAATGCAATTTTAAATTTCAATATCATATTAAATTCAATTTTAATAAAATGAAAACTTCAATTATAGAAAATAAAAAAATAGCCATTATTGGCGGCGGTCCTGTTGGACTTACAACTGCCCGAATTTTACAAATAAATGGTGCCGATGTTACGGTTTATGAAAGAGATATAAATGCTCAAGCTCGAACTTCGGGCGGAACGCTTGATATACATTCAAATTCTGGTCAGTTGGCAATTCAAAAAGCAGGCTTAATGGAGGAATTTCTTAAATATGCCCGACCGACTGGCGAAAAAATGGCCGATATGGACGGAAATATAACATCTGACGAAATGCCAGATGAAACAAATACTTTTTCACGCCCAGAAATTGACCGAAATGATCTCCGAAAAATAATGCTGGATAATCTTGAAGAAAATACAGTTGTCTGGAACAGTCAATTAATTAATATTGAAAAAACTGAAAATCAATATTTTTTAGAATTCAAAAATGGAAAAACTGCAGTCGCTGATTTCGTAATTGTGGCAAACGGAGGAAGATCGAATGCTAGAAAATTTGTAAGCGATCAAGAACCGCAGCTTTCTGGAACCTATATAATTCAGGGAGAAATATCAAATCCAGATCAAGAGTATCCTGAATTTAAACCTAAGTATGGTAACGGAAATGTGATGGCAATGGGTGATCATAAAATGTTTTACACCCATACCATGCGAGATGGATCAGTACATTTCGGGGTTTCTTTTAAAGCCGATGAAAACTGGATTCTGAACAACGGAATTGATTTTGAAGATGATCAAGCTGTAATTTCATTTTTAAACGAAAAGTTTAAAAACTGGGGAGACGATTATAAAAAATTCTTTACTGCTTCTAGTGAATTTTCAGGTTTACCTTTAAGATTGTTTTCACTAGAAGAACCTTGGAAACAACATTCTAACATTACTCTTGTCGGCGATGCAGCGCATTTAATGCCGCCGTTTGCAGGTGAAGGTGTAAACATGGGATTATTTGATGCTTATCATTTAACTAAAAACCTAACCGAAGGAAAATTCGAAACAATTGACGATGCAATTGCTGATTACGAGAAAAAGATGTTTGGTTATGCTCTAGAAGCACAGCGTATGACGAAGAAAATGGAAGATTTACTGCATTCTGATATTGTTGCACAAGATATTTTAGATAGCAGGTTTTAATAATTATGAAATTAATTTGAGTATTTTTCAATAATTTTGAAAGATTGAAACTATAATCAAAGATTAAAATGTCAAAACAATCGCTCGATATTTTTGGAGAATTCTTAGTTAAAAATTTAAGAGACAATGGAATTGAAAATGCAGAAACCCTTTTAAACAATAAATCTAAAGCGCCTTCAAATTTAAAAATACAAACTGAAATTAGTAAATTTAATGAATCACAAAAAGAGTTAATCAAAGAAATTATTATTAAAAGTATTGATACAGCAATTCATAATTTTCTTTTTTCATTACAAGAATTGGCTGATTTTGAAAACAATATTCAAATATCAGTAAATGGGGAAAACATCGTTGAACTTAGCGATGGAATTCATGGGGAATCTTATTCAGAAGATGGATGGAATGCTAAATTTAGTAAGTACAAATCAAAAGAATAAATTCAAAAATGACTTCTTCAGAAAATAATAGAACTTGCAAAAAAGGGCATCGCTATACCAAAACTAGTGACTGCCCTACTTGTCCTATTTGCGAAGCGCAGAGAAAACCAAAATCAGGACTTTTATCTGTTCTATCAGCTCCCGCTCGAAGAGCTTTAGAAAGTAAAAATATAAATACGGTCGAAGATTTATCTAAGTATAGTCAAGCAGAAATTTTATCTTGGCATGGAATTGGTCCAAGCAGCATTCCAAAATTATTAGAAGAATTAAAAAAGAATGGTATTAGTTTTAAAGATTAACAACTAAAAAAGGCGTAAGAACTAAATCTTACGCCTTTTGCTTTTATATAAAAAACTAAAAATTATCTAGAATAATTTGGAGCTTCTTTTGTAATAGTTACGTTATGTGGATGACTTTCAGTGATTCCGCTTGAAGTAATTCTAACGAAACGTCCAGATTCTTGTAAAGTTGGAATATCTTTTGAACCACAGTATCCCATTCCAGCACGAAGACCTCCAATAAATTGAAGCATACTTTCGTTTAATTCACCTTTATAAGGAACACGTCCAACAATTCCTTCTGGAACTAATTTTTTAACATCGTCTTCAACATCTTGGAAATAACGATCTTTAGAACCTGTCTGCATAGCTTCAACAGACCCCATTCCGCGGTAAGATTTGAATTTTCTTCCTTCGAAAATGATAGTTTCACCTGGAGATTCTTTTGTTCCTGCTAATAATGACCCTAACATTACACAGTCAGCACCGGCAGCAATTGCTTTAGGAATATCACCTGTATAACGAATTCCACCATCAGCAATAACTGGAACTCCAGTTCCTTTAATAGCTGCAGCAACTTCTAAAACTGCTGAGAATTGAGGAAAACCAACACCCGCAACAATACGTGTAGTACAGATAGAACCAGGACCGATTCCAACTTTCACACCGTCAGCACCGTTTTCTACTAAATATTTAGCAGCTTCTGGTGTTGCGATGTTTCCAACAATAACATCTATTTGAGGGAATTTTGATTTTACTTCTTTTAATGTGTTTACCACACCTTCTGTATGTCCGTGCGCTGTATCGATAATGATTGCATCTACACCTGCATTTACCAAAGCTTCAGCTCTTTGAACTGCATCTCCAGTAACTCCAATAGCAGCAGCAACTCTTAAACGACCAAATGAATCTTTGTTAGCGATTGGTTTTTGAGTCAGTTTTGTAATATCTCTAAACGTAATTAAACCAACTAATTCGTTTTTCTCGTTTACAACTGGTAATTTTTCGATTTTATGACCTTGTAATACCACTTCTGCCTGCTCTAATGAAGTTCCTTCAGAAACAGTTACTAAATTTTGGCTTGTCATAACCTCAGCGATTGGTCTTGCTCCATTTTTCTCGAAACGTAAGTCACGATTGGTAACAATTCCTTTAAGGATTTTGTTTTCGTCAACGATTGGAATACCACCGATTCCAAATTCTTTCATGGCATTTTTAGCGTCAGCGATTGTAGAGTTCATTGGTAATGTTACCGGATCGATAATCATTCCTGCTTCAGCACGCTTTACTTTTCGAACTTTTCCTGCCTGTTGTTCGATAGTCATATTTTTATGTAAAACACCTATTCCGCCTTCTTGCGCCATAGCAATTGCCATTGCACTTTCGGTAACAGTATCCATAGCAGCAGATACAATCGGAACGTTTAATGTAATGTTTCTTGAGAATTTTGATTTGATACTCACTTCGCGGGGAAGCACATTCGAGTAGTTAGGTACTAATAATACATCGTCGTAAGTTAAACCTTCGCCGATAATCTTGGAGTTGTGTGCTATCATGTTGCAATTTCTAGTTGAATTGCGTGCAAATATAGTGAATAAATTGGAAACTTGAATACTAACTTATTCATAAATTTAACTTTACAAGAATAGTTTTACAAATTTATGATTTCAAATTCCAATCTTTTGAAATCCCAAATTCCAAATCAAATTGTAATTTGGAATTTAGAAAATTGATTTTTTTTTTAATTAATCTTCTCGATCTTGGAATACAAAATTTATTCCGATCTGGAATGCCGCGCTTCTGGCTTTGGACAAATCTTTGTATTCGAGAATATTATTTACCAAAGCATAAAGATTGACCGAACCAATTGTTCCCGCCAGTCCTAATCCGATATTTTTGTTTGAAAATGTATCAAAAGTATAAGTCGCCTTTAGATCTAATTTTCTAAAAATATTTCTTCTATAAAAAGCAGTCAAAGCAACTAAAGGTTCACGTGGCGTTGTCATGGCAAAAAGCTGTGCTCCTACTGCATTTTTATAATATTTTTCGACTTGTCCTCTGCAATTACATTCGTCATCTGGACGCGCTTCTCCAAATGAATATTGAATTGAGGAATAAAATTTTGTAGGACGCCAAGTTGTATATTTGTTATAAAGTGTCTCTTCTGGTATGGCTTCTTTAAATTCATCAAAAACATTTTCTGGGTTATCAGTACCCATAAAATCGGGATTTACACCATTGTATTGATACGTTCCCTTGTAGGTTCGTGTTTCAATATCTTTTGTCTGCCTTATAAAACCTAGATCAACTATACTTGCTGTAAGCTGTAAATTTTCTTTAATATAATAGGTAATTCCAGCATCTAATCCGAGTCCTAAACTTCCGTTAAAGAAGGTATTATGCGCAATGTCTTTGGCTACATTTCCTTCGTATTCATCTTTTGTGAATTTAGAAATTCCAGAAGTTTTTAATTCCAAATTGGAAGAAATGATTTGATTGTATAAATTTGGAGTTCCAGCAGTTTGTCCTGTATAAATGTAACCTGAATTTTTTGTCGAAGTAGCATTTGCACCACTTGAATAGATTTTGGCTCGTCCTCCATAAACAAATTTGTCACTTACTTTTTTATGATATCCGACATGAAATACAGAAAGCACCTCAGCTTTAGCACTTATATCTCCCAGATTAAATGATTTTCCGATGTAATCTCTATTTCCGTTTAACGCCAATAAAGCCGGGTCTTTTGGAACGTACATAAAAAAATCAAATTCCTGATACAATCCGAACGAAACATACGAACGGCTTTCTCTGCCTCCAACTCTAAATCCACCAGAGAATATTTCTAACTGTTGATTGGTTACTACTTTATCATTACTAGACGATCTATTAATTACGTCTCGAACTTTTTGATTAAAATCTACTCCATTATCGGCAAATAAATCATACGCCGAAAAGCTGTTAGAACCTACATTGGCAGAAACTCCAGATAGAACTGGAAAACCAAAATAGTATTTATACGATACGTCGGCTCCAGGATTTACAAGAGACGATTGCGGAATAGAAGTGAAATTATACAACAGTTCTTTATTTTGACAAAAACAAGAAAGCTGAAAAACGATACAGAAAATCAGATATATTTTTCTCATTCGATCACTAAATAAGCTGTTGCACTTGATCTCAATTTTAAATTTCCTAAACTTTCATTATTTAATGGCGGCCCAGCGGCAATTATAACAACAAAACCGATTTTTGTGGTTTGCTTTAAAAGATTTAATCGCTCGTTTTCAAACACTTCTGTCGGATATTTTATAACATTCGTCGTTCCTTGATAAGCCGGAACGGTATAAGAGATAGTTTGTAATATTTGATTATCATCGTTCATCAACAGCAGATTCACAACAAAAGTTCGATCAATATTATTCTCAATTTCGAAATTAAATTCTGCTTTCTTCAAACGGTTGGTAAAAAAACTATCTTTAAAAACGTCAAAGCTTCTGGTATCAAAAGCAACATTAGTTCCGCCATCATCTATAAGCTGATTAGCAGGAATATCAAAATAAGCAAGGTTTGCTACAAGGACTGGTTCTAACTTCAAATCTTTTACCTGATCAAAATCCAAATCACTTGAACAGGAAAAAAATAAAAAAGCCAAAAGAATTATGCTTGAAATTTTACGCGAAGAATTCGATTTCATGACAAAAATTATATAATAATAAATGTAACGCTTAATGCTTACAATCATTATCTAAGGTAAGAAAAATAACTATTTTTTAATGAAACTTTCCGAACAATTTTGAAGCTTCATTATAAGCACTTTCAAAACTTAGAGCGTTTAAACCTGTAATTTTCTTATTAGCAGTAAAGTAAGAAATTAGTTTTTCTGTCGGCATATTTCCAGTTAATTTATCGGTTGCCATGGGACAGCCTCCAAAACCTTGTATTGCACCGTCAAAACGAGTACAGCCTGCTTTTGCGGCCGCGTCGATTTTCTCAAACCAGCTTTCTGGTGTTGTATGCAGGTGAGCACCAAATTCTATTTGAGGATATTTCGGGATTAAATGCGAAAACAAATACGTAATAACATCTGGCGTAGAACTCCCAACAGTATCTGAAAGTGATAGAATCTTTACTCCCATTCCTGCAAGTTTTTCTGTCCATTCACCTACAATTTCAACATTCCAAGGATCTCCGTAAGGATTTCCAAAACCCATTGAAAGATAGGTAACTACTTCTTTGTTTTTCTTAGAAGCAACTTCTAAAATTTCTTCCAGCGTAACCAAAGATTCTGTAATCGTTTTATGTGTATTACGCATCTGGAAATTCTCGGAAATAGAAAACGGAAATCCTAAATATTGAATCTGCTCATATTCTGATGCTTTAACCGCTCCTTGTGTATTGGCAATTATAGAAAGCAGTTTACTTGATGTTTGAGACAAATTAAGCTGGGCTAAAACCTCGGCAGTATCCTGCATCTGCGGAATAGCTTTTGGAGAAACAAAACTTCCAAAATCAATAGTATCAAAGCCTACTCTAAGCAAAGCTTGTATGTAGGATACTTTATTTTTGGTCGGAATAAAATCCCTAATGCCCTGCATGGCATCTCTAGGGCATTCAATAATTTTTATTTCTTTATTCAAAGCTTACTCATTTGTAAAAGGCTAAGTTAGTTTCTTTTTTAAATAAATAAAAGATAATTTTAGATAATACAGTTATTACCTAATATGGTAATAGAAATAATTATTACCGAAAACCGTAATAATTTAAAATATTACCAAAAAGCGTAATAATTAATTTTATTACTTATATTTGTAATACAAAGTTTATTATTTTTTAATTATATTTGATTATGACTAGCGTAATTACAGGCGATATAATTGGTTCAAGACAGCAAAAATCAGATCATTGGGTTGATGATTTAAAAAACATCTTAGCTCCATTTGGATCAACACCTAATAAATGGGAGGTTTACCGCGGAGATGAATTTCAAATAGAGGTTCAAAATCCAGAAGATGCTTTATTAGCTGCCATTTTGGTAAAAGCGCATTTACGAGCTATAAAATCAGATGCGAGAATGAGTATTGGTTTTGGAGATAAAACTCATAATGCCAAAAGAATATCCGAAAGTAATGGTTCTGCCTTTATACACTCTGGAGAACTTTTTGAGACTTTAAAAAAACAGAAAGTTACATTAGCGCTTCGAACGGGAGATAATAGTTTTGACGAAAAACTAAATTTAATGCTGCAGTTAGCCTTAACTTTTATGGACAGCTGGCTGGTACAATCGGCAGAATTTGTGGCTGCTGCTATAGAAAATCCTACTTTGTCTCAAGAAGAATTAGGGCAAAAACTAGGCATAAACCAAGCTGCGGTAAGCCGAAGACAAAAACGAGCTCAGTTTGATTTGGTTATGAATTTAGATCGTTATTTTAGAAAAGAAATAAAACAACTTACAGCCTCATGATTTTATTTATAAAACTGCTTTTAGCTCATTTACTCGGAGATTTTATCTGGCAGCCTAATTCTTGGGTAGCCGATAAAGAAATTAAAAAACATAAAAGTATTTACTTGTATGTTCATATTTTACTTCACGGAGTTTTGGCTGCCCTTGTGGCTGGAAAAGTCAGTTTTATACCTTACGCTGTTTTAATTGCCGTTACCCACGGTATCATCGATTTAATTAAACTGAATTTTCAAAAAGCAAAAACAAAGCGAACTTGGTTTGTTGCAGACCAAATTGCACACGTTATTATTTTAATTGCCGTTGTAATGCTTTACGAAAATAATGGCATTATCGACTTTTGGGTTATGAATGAATTCTGGATTTTAATCACCGGAATTTTATTGGTAACAAAACCGGCTTCTATTTTCATAAAAACCATTATTTCGATTTGGAGTCCCGAAAGTCAAAACAGCCATCAAGACAATTCCCTAGCCAGTGCAGGAAATTACATTGGTATATTAGAACGTTTATTTATACTTTGTTTTATCCTAACTGCTCATTTTGAAGCAATAGGGTTTTTATTGGCCGCAAAATCTATCTTTAGATTTGGAGATTTAAAAGAAGCCAAAGACCGCAAGCTTACCGAATACGTGATGATTGGCACTTTAATTAGTTTCGGAATCGCGATAATAGTCGGATTAATTCTTCAGGCGCTTCTTTTACAACTGCCCTAAAACTTTTTTATTGATTGCTTTAATCAGCGCTGGACCTTCATAAATAAAACCTGTATATAATTGCACTAAACTTGCTCCTGCATTTAGTTTTTCGATCGCATCATCTGCAGAATGAATTCCGCCTACTCCAATAATTGGGAATGCTTTATTGCTTTTTTCAGAAAGAAAACGAATTACTTCTGTTGAGCGTTTTGTCAATGGTTTTCCAGACAAACCTCCCATTTCTGACTGATTTGCAGATTGTAAACCATCTCTTGAAATTGTAGTATTGGTTGCAATTACTCCTGCAATCTGCGTAGTTTTCACAATATCTATAATATCTAACAACTGCTCATCTGTAAGATCTGGAGCAATTTTTAATAAAATTGGTTTTACTTTCTGCGTACTTGTTTTCTGCTTTTCAATGTTTCTGTTTTGCAAAGTCTGCAGCAAAGCAGTTAGAGGTTCTTTGTCTTGTAAAGCTCTTAAATTTGGTGTATTTGGCGAACTTACATTGACTACAAAATAATCTACATGATCAAACAAAGCGTCAAAACAAATGATATAATCGTCTACAGCATTTTCGTTTGGAGTCACTTTGTTTTTTCCAATATTTCCTCCAATTAAAACTCCAGAATTTTTCTTCAAACGTTCTACAGCTTCCAAAACACCGCCATTATTAAAACCCATTCGGTTAATAATTGCCTGATCTTCTTTTAAACGAAATAAACGTTTTTTGGGGTTTCCTTCCTGACCAACCGGCGTAACGGTTCCAATTTCAATAAAACCAAAACCAAAATCAGAAAGTTCTTTGTACAACTTTGCATCTTTATCAAATCCTGCTGCAAGTCCAACTGGATTTTTGAATTTAATTCCGAAAACTTCTCTTTCTAATCGAGAATCTTTTACTTCATAAATTGATCTTATAATTGACGAAACTCCTGGGATTTTTGAAATGAATTTAACAAATGAAAAAGTAAAGTAATGCACTTCTTCAGGATCAAACCAGAAAAGTATCGGACGAATTATCAATTTATACATGAGTGTGTTGTTGTTATTTTGGGTGCAAATTTAAATATTATAGTTTAAAAAGGTGCTTTTTTACAAAAACAAATAATTTCAATTTTGTTTCATTCTTCAAAAACATAATTAAAAACATAAAGTCAAAAATTCAATTTTTAAGGTTGCAAGTTATAATATGAAACAACTTCAGGCACTTAAACTACCTGCTTCAGATTTTTTATTAATTAATTTTGAAGCAATTAAGAATCTTTTATACAAATCAATCCAACTATATGTATAAAGAAAACCCAACAAATCGAAACCCTATCATTCTGTTATTAATTCTCATACTATTAATTGGTTTTAAAGGCTTTTCACAGCATGAAAAAGACACTACAAAACTGATGACTGTTCGTTATGGCAACAAGGGAATCGAATTACAAACACGAGATAATAAATTTCTATTTCAATTACAAAGCAGATTTCAGTTTCGTTTCTCTACTCCTTACGATGCAGATCCAGTTACTTACGATGATTATGCTCAAGATGCGCAAACGGTTTTTAAAATAAATCGTGCCAGATTAAAAGTCGGCGGCCACGCTTTTGAACCGTGGTTAAAATATTATTGGGAATACGAACTAAGCCAGTCCAATTTACTTGACTTTAGAATTATGATCGAAAAATGGGAGTGGCTGAGTTTTAAAGTCGGGCAATGGAAAACAGAATTTACCCGCGAACGTTTCATTAGCAGCGGCGAACAGCAAATGGCGGAGCGGTCTTTAATTAATCGTCCGTTTACAGTAGACAGACAATTGGGAGTCGAAGTTTACGGACATTTGAAAGGCAGCGGCATAGCTGACTTTAATTACTGGGCGGCTGCGCTGACAGGAACTGGACGAGGAAGTTCGGTAAATGATGACAGCCATTTAATGTATTTTGGAAGAGCGCAATGGAATTTCTTGGGTCGATTTTTGGATTTTGAAGGCTGTGATTTAGAATTTCACGAAAAACTTACACCAATTATTGCTTTTTCAGCCATAACAAATAGAAGTCCATACACTCGTTTTTCTCAAGCTGGCGGAGGTTCCTTAGAAGGATACGAAAATGGTTTGCCAGGTCAATATAGAGTTAATCAATGGAATGTAGAAACGGCTTTTATGTACCGTGGTTTTTCTTGGCAGAGCGAATGGCATACCAAAGAAATTATTGATAAATTAAACAATAATGAAACAACAACGCTAAAAGGATATTATGTTCAGGCTGGATATTTCTTTCATAATGTTTTCGATTGGTGGCCAAAACATTTGGAAATGGCAGGAAGACATGCTGCTTACAGACCAGATAATTCAATAAGACAAAATAGACAAGATGAGTCGACATTGGCTTTTAATTGGTTTTTTAAAGGCCATAAAAATAAACTAACTTCTGAAGTAAGTTATTTTAGTTTTCAGGACAAAACTTTACCACTTGAACAAGGCTGGCGTTTTAGAATACAATGGGATATTTCATTGTAAGAATATTCTATTTTTTAAATCAAAAATACTTGCCTAAATCTTAAATACAAATTCTTTTTTTTAATAACTTTATCTAACTTAAAATACTGAAAATGAAAAATATAAATAAAACAATACGAAAAGCAGTACTAACTTGTTTAGCTGGATCGTTTTTTTTGATTTCTATTGACAGCATGGCGCAGCGACGAGTTGGAGGAAATGGCGGAGGAGTTCATAGACCGAGTGGAGGAACTCAAACAAGGCCTGCGGCAACAAGACCCGCAAACCAATCCCGACCAGCTGTAAACAGACCTTCTACAAACAAACCAGCAGTAACTAGACCTGGATCTAATGGCTCGGGAACTAAAGTAACCAGACCTACAAATAGTTCGAACACTAGTATTAACAACAGAAACAATACAACAAACCGAAATTCTAACAACACCAGAAATTCAGGTAACATAAATACAAACATAAGCGGCAATACCAGAAATGTTGACCGAAGTAGAGATATAACGATAAATAATAACCGAAACACTGTCGTGAGAAGGAATACTGTTGTGTATGCACGTCCTCCGTATGTATATGGCGGTTATAGATATCATGCTTATAATCCATATTATTTTCATCCTTACAGACCTTATTACTATGGACCAACATGGCATCCTTGGGGATTTTTTGTAGCAACTTTAGCGGTTACAGCAATAGTAGTAAGCGTCGAAAGTTCACAATATCATTATGATCAGGGAGTTTGGTATGCACCTTCTAACGGAGGTTATACGGCTGTTCCGGCTCCAGTTGGAGGAACTGTTAATAATATTCCAAGCGGAGCACAAACTGTTAATACAGGAACAGTAAATAATTATTACTATGGAGGAACTTATTATGAAAAAGACGGCAATACTTATAAGGTTGTGCCTCCAACAGCAGGAACAATAGTTGATAATTTACCAGAAGGCGGCGAAGAAGTTACGATTGGAGATGTAAAATATGTAAAATTTGGAGAAACTTATTATCAACCCGTTCAAGTTGACGGCAAAGAAAAATATGAAGTAGTTCTTGTTGAAAAAGACAAATAATTTATTAATCCTATATAATTACTATAGTATTAATAATTATTTTTATAATTTTATCCCATCTATTTGACAACCAATTCAGATCAAAATCAATTACCATGAAAAATAAAACCTTTTGGATTTTTGCTGTCCTTACAATTTCTATTATTTCTCTTGCTTACGGTTATACCAAATTAATGGTGCCTAAAAAAGAAATAGCTGAAACTGCAGAATGTCATGAAATTCCAAATACTTCAGCACCCTCAGCATTTAAGCCAACTATCGAAAATAAAGATAAACCTGCTGGAAAAGCTCCAGAGGGTATGGTGTGGATTCCAGGCGGCGAATTCTCAATGGGAAGTAATGTAGAAGATGAAAGCTTATGCAGTATCAAAGGTGTAACGAAAGATGCAGCTCCTATTCACCGCGTATATGTTGATGGCTACTATATGGATGAAACCGAAGTAACCAATGAAGAATTCGAAAAATTTGTAAAAGCTACCGGCTATGTAACCGTTGCCGAACAAAAACCAACAAAAGAAGAATTTCCAACAGCAAGTGAAGAAGACTTAATAACAGGCTCTGTTGTCTTTACTCCTACTCCTTCTGCGGTTAATTTGAATAACTTTTTGCAATGGTGGCGTTACGAACCTGGTGCCGACTGGAGACATCCTGATGGTCCTCAAAGCACAATTAAAGGAAAAGAGAAATATCCTGTTGTACATGTGGTATATGAAGATGCAGCAGCTTATGCAAAGTGGGCTGGAAAAAGGCTTCCAACTGAAGCAGAATGGGAATTTGCAGCTCGAGGTGGTAAAACAGGAAATCTATATGCTTGGGGAAATGACTTAAAACCGAAAGGAAAATTTCAGGCTAATATATACCAAGGACATTTCCCTATCAAAGATGGCGATACTGGCGAAGACGGATTTAAAGGAATTGCCCCTACAGCTCAATATGCCCCTAATGCTTATGGTTTATACGATATGGCAGGAAATGTATGGGAATGGGTAAATGACTGGTATAGTGTTGACTATTACAAATCATTGGCCGATAGTGGCAAAACAGTAAAAAATCCGCAAGGACCTGATGCTTATAATGATCCAAATGATCCGACAGAAGTTAAACGAGTTCATAGAGGTGGTTCATTTTTATGTACCGACCAATATTGCACGCGATACATGGTTGGAACAAGAGGAAAAGGCGAAATTAGATCTGCGGCAAATCATGTGGGTTTTAGATGCGTCAAAAGCAAATAATCGTAAAAAAACAAATGAAAGGGATTCTGCACAGAATCCCTTTTTTTATTAATTCAGATATGGAAAGCTAAATTATGCAGGAGAAAAATTTTCTATATTTGCTAAAAAATCAAAGAAATGCAACATATCATAGATCGTTTTATTAGTTATATAACAATTGATACAGAATCAGATCCAAATTCGCAAACAACGCCAAGTACTGAAAAGCAGTGGAATTTAGCCAATAAATTAGTTGAAGAACTAAAAACAATCGGACTTGAAGATGTAAATATTGATGATAAAGCGTATATCATGGCAACGCTGCCAAGCAACGTAGATCACGAAGTTCCAACAATAGGTTTTGTTTCTCACTTTGATACTTCGCCAGATTTTAGCGGTGCCAATGTGAAGCCTCAAATTGTTGAAAATTACGACGGAAAAGATATTGTTTTGAATGCAGAAAAAAACATTGTTTTATCTCCAAATTATTTCAAAGATTTACTGCAATACAAAGGGCAAACCATTATTACAACCGACGGAACAACACTTCTTGGTGCCGATGACAAAGCGGGAATTACAGAAATTGTTTCGGCAATGGAATATCTAATTCAGCATCCAGAAATTAAACATGGAAAAATCAGAATTGGTTTTACTCCAGATGAAGAAATTGGACGTGGTGCGCATCATTTTGATGTAGAAAAATTTGGAGCGCAATGGGCTTATACGATGGACGGAAGTCAGATTGGCGAATTAGAATATGAAAATTTCAATGCAGCTGGAGCTAAAATTACTTTTAAAGGAAAAAGTGTTCATCCTGGTTATGCAAAAGGAAAAATGATTAATTCTATGCTTTTGGCAAATGAATTTATCAATGAACTTCCAAAAGGAGAAACCCCAGAAGAAACAAAAGGTTACGAAGGATTTTTTCACGTTCATCACATAAAAGGAAACATCGAAGAAACAGTTTTAGAATTGATTATACGTGATCATAATAAAAAGAAATTCGAAAAGCGAAAAGAGCTTATCGAAAAAATTGCCAAAAAATTCAATAAAAAATTTGCTAAGAAATTTGGTGAAGATATCGTAATTGCAGTCGTAAAAGATCAATATTACAATATGAAAGAAAAGGTTCTGCCAGTAAAACATATTGTTGATATCGCTGAAAAAGCGATGCGAGAATTAAACATCAAACCGATCATCAAACCAATCCGCGGCGGAACTGACGGTTCTCAATTATCTTTTATGGGATTACCTTGCCCAAATATTTTTGCGGGCGGACATAATTTCCACGGAAAATATGAATATGTTCCTGCCGAAAGCATTCAGAAAGCAACAGACGTAATCGTAAAAATTGCTGAGCTCACTGCAATTCCAGGAATTTTTGATGTAACTGAAAAACCTAAAAGAAAAAGATAAAGTGGAACCGAATTCTGATAAAAAGCACGTTTGGGATAAAGTCAATCAATGGGAAGAAGAACTTCTTTTTCTTAAATCAATTATTGACAAAACTGAACTGGTTGAAACCATAAAATGGGGAGGACCTATTTATGTTTATAACAAAAAAAATGTTATCGGAATTGGGGGTTTTAAAAACTATTTTGCAATCTGGTTTTTAAACGGTGTTTTTCTGAAAGATGAGAAAAAGAGGTTGATCAATGCTCAGGAAGACAAAACAAAATCAATGCGTCAATGGCGTTTTACTTCGAAGGATGAAATAAACGAAAAAGAAGTCTTAGAATACATTCACGAAGCGATTGAAAACGAAAAGCAAGGAAAAGTCATTAAACCTTCTAAAAAAGAAGCAATTGTTTCTGAACTTTTAGATCAAGAAATGACAAAAAATCCAGCTTTAAAAGAAGCATTTGCCAAGTTTTCGCCCTATAAAAAATATGAGTTTTTAGAATATATTGAAACAGCAAAACAGGAAAAAACAAAACTTTCGAGAATTGAAAAAGTGATTCCGATGATTTTGAATAATGTTGGATTGAATGATAAATACAGGTAAGTTAAATTTCAATATTTAAAATCCAAATTCCAAGTAATCAGAGACCTTTGTCAAAGTTTAAAACTTTGACAAAGGTTTTTTTATGCGCAAAAATGTCATTGCGAGGAACGAAGCAACCTCACTAACAAAAGATAATTTTTGAAATAGTAAATGAGATTGCTTCGTTCCTCGCAATGACATGCAGCTCGTTAATTTGAAAACAAAAAAAATCCCAAACTCCTTTTGGAATTTGGGATTTAAAATATTGTAATTTAAAATTATGCTTTCTTATTCAAAGCAGCACTCAATTCAAGAGAAATAGCTGAACGCTCTAATTTTAATTTTCCAGACATTGTTTCGATTACAACTGTAGTTTCTGCTAATTCTGCAATTTTACCGTGGAAACCGCTTTTAGTAACTATTCTGTCACCTACTTTTAGGCTGCTTTCAAATTCTTTTTCGTTTTTAGCTCTCTTTTGTTGTGGTCTAATCATGAAGAAATAGATTACCACAAACATCAATAGAAATGGCGCAAATTGAGTTAATTGTCCCATAATTTAAATTTGTTTTTGATTTATTATTAATATCTTTTTTAATCTCTGTGACTTCGCTCATAGAGACAAAGCCATTGGAATTTGGATTTTTCTTTTTGAAATTTCGTTGTTTTTACATCAACCCTCTTCCTACTTTTACCATCTTTTTATTGGCGGTAAGTTCCTTTACAAGGTTATCTAAAATTCCGTTGATAAAAATACTACTTTTTGGTGTAGAATACTCTTTTGCAATTTCTAAATATTCGTTAAGAGTTACTTTTACTGGAATTGAAGGGAATTTTAAAAATTCGCAAATTGCCATTTTTAAGATAATTGTATCAATTTCAGCAATACGATCACTGTCCCAGTTTGGCGTTTTATCTTCATATTCTTTTGCAAAAGCAGTTTCATTCAAAACAGTTCTTCTAAATAAATCTTTTGCAAAATCTTTATCTTCAACATCTTTGTACAATTTCGGAACTCTAAAATCGTCTGGATCTTCTGTTTTAATTGCTTTTAATTGTTTTACGATATGCGTATTTACAACTGGAATATCATCAACCCAAGTCAATTTATCATCTTCTAAATACTCGTATAATTTTTCGTTTGGAACAATAACATTTTCGAACAAATCAATAATAAATTGTCTGTCTTCTTCGAATGTATTTACATTATTGCTCATGTAGTTTTTGTACAAATCGCTGGCTTTTACATCATTTAAAAGTAAAATGATATAATCATCGTTTAATGACCAGTTATTGATTTTACGATTTTCTAGAGCGATACTAAGAGAATTACTTTCGGAAAGAAGTTGAAAAATTTTGTTCTTTACAAACTTTTCATTCGGATTACGTTCTGCGGCAGTTGCCAGGTGTTTTTTACTTGAAAGATGCAAATAGACAGCTTCTTTTTTGCAGATTTCTATCAATGAAGAAAGCATTATAAGATATAAGTCCTGAATATTATCAATACTATAAAAAAGAAATTTTTCTTCTTTTTCCATATTATCAGAACCGCTTTGGTGCATTGCATAAATGGATTGCATTACTTTAACGCGTATGTGTCTTCTATTTACCACCTTGTAAGAACATTTAAAAATTAGTCTGCAAAATTAGGAATTTCAATCCTGATATTAAAATTAATTCGTAAAAAAGTATTCAGTTTTAGTCGCGGTATTCAGTCGCGGTCGCAGTATTCAGCTAACTAATGAAGTCATCAAAAAAAATGAAAACTGCGACTGCGACTGAAAACTAAAAAAAATCCCAGTTTCCAGAAAAACCTGAAAACTGAGACTGAGACTGTAAACTAAAAAATTACTTCGCAGCGTTCTCGATTCTTCTTTGATCGATACGATTTTGAGCAATTGTAAGAGCCGCTTTATGAGTTGTCATATTATTTTGAGCAGCAAAATCAATAATTTCTAAAGTTGTATTATAGATATTTTCAGTTTTACTCATGATTTCAGCTTTGCCGTAATTTGCTAATTCAGCGTAAACATTGATAATTCCACCCGCGTTGATTAAGAAATCTGGAGCGTATAAAATACCTCTTTCCTGCAATCTCGCACCGTGAACATTCTCGTCTGCTAATTGATTGTTGGCTGCACCAGCAATAACTTTAGCTTTAATTTTGTTTACTGTATTATCATTAATAGTTGCTCCCATTGCACACGGCGCGTAAATATCAACATCTGCTGTATATAAATCTTCGCCGGTATAAATTGTTGCATTGTATTTTGAAGCAACTTGATATAATTTTTCTTCATTGATATCAGTAATCGTTACCTGAGCACCTTCTTTAGTCAAATACTCCACTAAAGTTTCACCCACGTGTCCAATTCCTTGAACCAAAACTTTTTTACCATCTAAAACATCAGTTCCAAACTGACTTTTAGCAGCAGCTTTCATTCCTAAATAAACTCCATAAGCAGTTACAGGAGAAGGATTTCCAGACCCGCCTCTTTCTTCAGAAATACCAGTCACATAAGGCGTTACATCTCTTACAGTATCCATGTCTTTTGTTTCCATCCCGACATCTTCTGCAGTAATATATCTTCCGCTTAATGAATGTACAAATTCACCAAACTTACGCATCAATTCAGGTGTTTTTTGAGTTTTAGCATCGCCAATAATAACTGCTTTACCTCCACCAATATTAAGCCCAGTAATGGCCGATTTAAAAGTCATACCTCTTGAAAGACGTAAAACATCATTTAAAGCTTCCCATTCTGTGTTATAATTCCACATTCTAGTTCCTCCCAAAGCTGGACCCATAACCGAATTATGAATACCAATAATTGCTTTTAAACCTGTATCTTTGTCATTGCAAAATACAATTTGTTCGTGATCGTCAAAAGATAATTGACCAAAAACAGGATCCATTTTTTGAAGTTCCTTTCCAGTTGCGAAAGTTGCATCCATAGCGCTAGTATTAATTAGGTTAAAATTATGAATTTGTCAAAAAGACTTCTCAAACATAATTAAAAAATACACATGTGCTAATTTTTTATCTTTAAAATAACAATTTTACAATATAATTGTTTTGATTAAATTGCAATTTATTATAATTTTAATTAGTAATAATTCACAATTTCAAATCAATTCTATATCATATTTCTTAAAAAAATGAAAGAATTAAGCTATTTAAACAAATATTTCATTAAGTATAAATACAGTTTTTCGCTGGGTATTTTAATCACCATAATCGCACAAATATTTTCGCTATTTACTCCAAAACTAATCAGTAAGTCTTTAAACGCTATTGAGAATTTTGACAAATTATCTCCGACTGACCAAAAATCAGAAGTCGTAATTGCAGCTTTCAGACAAGATCTGATTCATAACGTATTGCTAATCATAGCCACTACAATCGTAGCTGGATTTTTAACTTTTTTAATGCGCCAGACTTTAATTGTAATGTCACGTCATATTGAGTTTGATTTAAAAAATGAAGTTTTTAGACAATACGAAAATCTTTCTCAGACTTTTTACAAGCAAAACAGAACAGGAGATTTAATGAACCGAATAAGTGAAGACGTTTCTAAAGTCCGTATGTATGTCGGGCCGGCGGTTATGTATACTATTAATACATTTATTCGTTTCGCGATTGTTATACTATATATGTATAATGTTTCGCCGCTTCTTACCTTATATACTATATTACCGCTTCCTATACTTTCGTATTGTATTTTTAAATTAAGTTCAGAAATCAATAAGCGAAGCACTACTTTTCAGCAATACTTATCAAAAGTTTCGAGTTTTACTCAGGAAATCTTTTCTGGAATTCGTGTCATCAAAGCTTATTCGTTGGAAAACCAGCATCAAAACAATATGGTAGACCTTGCGGAAGAAAGCAAACGCAAAAGTTTAAGTTTAGCGAGAGTCCAGTCTTTATTTGGTCCTTTAATGATCGCCCTAATCGGAATCAGTAATTTAGTAGTAATCTATTTTGGAGGCGTAATGTACATCAACGGAACCATTCCGAATATTGGGACTATTGCCGAATTTATTTTATATGTAAATATGCTGACTTGGCCGGTTGCTTCTTTAGGATGGGTTTCGTCAATGGTGCAAGAGGCAGAAGCTTCTCAAAAACGCCTAAATGAATTTTTGAAAATCGAACCAGAAATTAAAAATAATAACGAAAATTCATCAGATATTCAAGGAACTATAACTTTCGATAATGTTTCTTTCACTTATCAAGACACAAATATTGAAGCTCTAAAAAATGTTTCATTTACGGTAAAAAAAGGAGAAACGCTGGCCATTTTAGGAAAAACAGGTTCTGGAAAATCGACTATTCTTTCCTTAATTTCAAGATTGTATGATGTAACAGAAGGTGAACTTAGGATTGATGCAAACGAAATCAGCACTTTAAATTTAAATGATTTAAGAAATAATATCGGAATTGTCCCTCAGGATGCTTTTCTGTTTTCGGATACTATTAAAAATAATATCAAATTCGGAAATCAAAATGCTACTGACGAAGAGGTATTCCAAGCCGCTAAAAATGCTGTTGTTCACGATAATATTATTGCATTTAACAAACAGTATGATACTATTTTAGGAGAAAGAGGAATCACACTTTCGGGCGGACAGAAACAGCGTGTTTCTATTGCGAGAGCTATTATTAAGAATCCTGCTATTTTACTTTTCGACGATTGTTTGTCTGCCGTTGATACCGAAACAGAAGAAATGATTTTGAACAATTTGTTTGAAATTTCTAAAGATAAAACAACCATAATTGTAAGCCATCGTGTATCATCTGCAAAGAATGCAGACAAAATTATTATACTGGAAGATGGTCGTATCATTCAACAAGGTTCTCATAATCAATTAATAAATCAGGAAGGATATTACGCATCGTTATATTTAAAACAACTTTCGGAAAAAGAATTACTTTAATTGTTGCGTAATAGATAATTTTTTATGATTTTTGAGTACTATTAATTCCAAAAATGATAGAACGTATTATGAGAGAAAATGACATGTTAGAAAAAGAAGAGATTTTTTCTAAAGTATTACGAGCAGGAAGAAGAACTTATTTCTTTGATGTGAGAGCTACCAAAGCTGATGATTACTATATCACTATTACCGAAAGCAAAAAATTTACTGAGGAAGATGGTTCATTTCATTTCAAGAAACACAAAATTTACTTATACAAAGAAGATTTTAGTGCTTTTGCCGAAATACTAGAAGAAATGACATCTTATGTTTTGAACCACAAAGGCGAAGAAGTAATTTCTGAAAGACATCAAAAAGATTTTAAGAAAGAATACAGTTCTGAAAAATCTGAAAGCCAAAGATCTAGCTTTACAGATATTGATTTTGACGATATTTAATTCAAAATAAACTTTTTATAAAGTACGAGTCCAATTTGTTCTGCATTTTGGACTTTTTTTATATATTTATTTCATTGTGAAATGTGATTTGTAAAATGTGAAATAAACAAACGAATTTTAAGATGCTTCTCTTTCACATTTAACATCTTACTTAAAACTTCTAACAAACTAAAATGAAAAAATTAATTATCCTTCTAACTTTCTTTCTATACGGAATTTCATTGTCTGCACAGAATGTAGAATATGAAACCAAAAATAACATTCAATATTACAGTTCAGCACTAAATAAATCTGATAAATACATTAATGAAAGATGTGTTTTGGATATTTATTATCCTAAAAACAAAACTGGATTCGCAACTATCGTATGGTTTCACGGCGGTGGACTGACAGGCGGAAATAAAGAAATTCCTGAAGCTTTAAAAAATAAAGGTTTTGCTATTATTGGTGTAAATTACAGATTGTCACCAAAAGCAAAAGCTGAAAAAGCGATCGAAGATGCGGCAGCAGCAGTTGCTTGGACTTTTAATAATATATCAAATTACGGCGGTGACAAATCTCAGATTTTCGTTTCTGGACATTCAGCCGGAGGTTACTTAGGAATGATGATTGGTCTGGACAAAAAATGGCTTCAAAAAGAAAATATAGATGCCGATAAAATCGCCGGACTTATTCCGTTCAGCGGACAATGTATTACTCATTTTGAAATTAGGAGAGAAAATGGAATTCCAGAAAAACAGCCAACTATTGACACTTTTGCACCTTTATACCACGTTCGTGCCGACGCTCCGCCAATGTTGCTAATTACCGGAGATCGTGAATTAGAAATGCTGGGACGTTATGAAGAAAACGCCTATATGGCAAGAATGATGAAACTGGTTGGACACAAACAAACAAAACTTTACGAACTTGACGGTTATGGCCACGGAATGACTGAACCTGGTTTTCCGCTTTTAGTTAATGAAGTAAACCGCATTATTAAAGAAACTAAAAAATAATCACTAAATAAATCCACGGCAATGGAGACACAACTTTTAATTATTCCAGGACTTGGAGATTCTGGAGAAAAACACTGGCAGACTTTTTGGCATAAAAAATTCGAAAACTCAATTCGTGTTGTACAAGACAATTGGGACGAACCGCTTCGAGAAGATTGGATTGCAAGATTAAACGAAAATATTTTAAAACTCGATAAACCTACAATATTAGTTGCACACAGTTTAGCAGTTTCACTGGTATTGCACTGGGCAGAAAAAAATAATAATCCAAATATAGTTGGAGCTTTTTTAGTCGCTCCTGCAGATGTAGATTCACCCGAACATACACCAGAATGTACAAGAAACTTTTCGCCAATTCCTCTATACAAACTTCCTTTTCCTTCTGTAGTTGTAGCCAGCGAAAATGATCCTTATGCTTCTTTCGAAAGAAACAAAATACTTTGCCGAAAAATGGGGAAGCGATTTCGTAAACGTTGGTCAGCAAGGCCACATCAACTCCGATTCTGATTTAAAATATTGGGAAGAAGGACAGTTGATTTTACAGCAATTAATTGAAAAAACGAGATAATAATTAGTCTCAGTCACAGCTTTCAGTCACAGTTACGAAACTGAAAACTGTGACTGTGACTGAAAACTACCCTATTCGCAATCCATTTTCGATCTTAAAATCGGGTGCTAATAAAATTACATCTCCCTCCTCGCCTACTGCACCAAGAACTAAGCATTCGCTCATAAATTTTCCGATTTGCTTTTTGGGGAAATTTACAACAGCAACAATCTGGCAATCTATTAAGTCTTCTTTCTGATATCTTTTAGTAATTTGTGCAGATGATTTTCTAATTCCGATTTCTGAACCAAAATCGATTGTTAATTGAAAAGCAGGTTTTCTTGCTTCGGGAAAATCATTTACTTCTATAATAGTTCCTACGCGCATATCGGTGCGTTCAAATTCATTCCAAGTTAAATCCATTATTAATTATTTAGCCTTACAAACCTATTAATTTTGTAATTAATCCTCCTAATTCTATAACCTTTTTCTTTTACTTACAATCTAATTTTACTTGAGGAAAATTATACACTCACGTAAAAAAACATATAACATGGAACATACTGAACCAAATGCATGCATGTCAATAAAAGATTTTGAATCTAATTTAAAACAGGTTCATACAGATAAATATATAGAAACAGCACAAAACGTCAGACTCTATGTGAAAGATTACGGTCAGGGAAAACCAGTAATTCTTATTCATGGCTGGCCTCTTTCTAATGAAATGTGGGAATATCAAATTGATCATTTAGTACAAAATAACTATCGCGTTATTGCTTATGACCGACGCGGATTTGGTAAATCATCTCAGCCTTGGGATGGTTATGACTATGATACTTTAAGCGATGACCTTAAAGAAATCATTGAACAATTGGAATTAGAAAACGTTACGCTGGTTGGATTCTCAATGGGAGGCGGCGAAGTTGTACGTTATTTCAGCCGTCACGGCGGAAAAGGCGTTATTAAAGCAGCTTTAATTTCATCTATTATTCCATTCCTTTTAAAAACTCACGATAACCCGGACGGGCATCCGAAAGAAAAAAGTGAAACTACTGCAGCAGCAATTAAAGAAGATCGTATTGGTTTTGTAGACAACTTCGGGAAAACATTCTTTGGAATCAATATCATCAACAAACCAATCAGTACACCATTGTTAGAATATTATAGAACATTATGTTCGCTTGCATCTCCTCGTGCAACCTTAAAATGTGCAGAATCTTTTTCGTTTACAGATTTTAGAGATGAACTTGATTTTGTAAAGGTTCCAACTTTGATTATTCATGGAAATGATGACAAAATTGTTCCAATAGACCTTACTTCAAGAAAAGCAGCAGAAGGAATTGCTAATAATACTTTTATCGAATACGAAGGCGCTCCTCACGGTCTGTTTTACACGGAAAAAGAAAAATTAAATGAAGATTTACTTCAGTTTTTAAATTCATAAAAAAATATAAAAAAGCATCCAAAGAAGCAAGCTGATAAAGCTAACTGCTTCTTTGGGTATTTTTTTATTCTTGTGCTCTTTTATTTACAGATATTTAAAACTATTTTTGGAATTCAAATATCTTGCAAAAATGGCACAAACTGCATCCGCAATGCTTCCTTTAGGAACTATTGCACCTGATTTTTATTTAAAGGACACTAATTCAAATGACATGCTTTCATTTGAAGATTTAAAAGGTTCTAAAGGTACTTTGGTTATGTTTATCTGCAACCATTGTCCGTTTGTGATTCATTCTATAAAAGAAGTTGTAATGATTGCTAATGATTACCGCGTGCAGGGAATCGGCATTGTTGCTATTTCCAGCAATGATACTGTAAAGTATCCGGAGGATTCTCCAGAATTGATGACGGAATTTGCTATAGAAAACAAAATTGATTTTCCTTATCTTTATGATGAGACTCAAGAAACCGCTAAAGCATACAATGCAGCCTGCACTCCCGACTTCTATTTATTTGACAACCAAGACAAATTATTTTACCGCGGACAGCTTGACGATTCTAGGCCGGGCAACGGAATTTCACTCAGCGGAAGTGACCTTAGAGGCGCTATAGATGCTTTAATTTACAACAGAAGTTTAAAGGAACCGCAAAAACCAAGTATTGGTTGCAGCATTAAATGGAAGTAAAACCTCACTAAATTCAAAAAGATTATCTATCTTTGCTGATCAATTTAATTATCCTTATGGGAAATAGAATACCATTTACAGCGCCTGCAAAGTTGTTTTCCTTTTCTGGAGAACCACTACCTGCTGTAATTATTTCGCATAATAAGGCCTTTATTAATTAGGCCTCCGTCTATTTCAATTTCTTCTTTCTGACGGAGGATTACATCAAACTTAAACATCTATTTATTTGACAAAATCAATTTTGTTCAGATATCTTTTTGTTTTTCAAATTAAACATTTAAAATTTTTCTCTTTCTCATGAACTGAGAAACAAACAGTTTTTAAACAATACAAAAGAAGAAAATCATTTCAAATAGTATAACAATAAATTCAATATAGATATGAAACCAACACCCACTTTCTGTAAATCAGATTATCAATTTTTAAGAGAATTGATTTTAAAAAGTAAAAATTCAACAAATACTAAAGAAGCCAATCAACTTTCGCAAGAATTAGATCGTGCTGTTATAAGCAAAGAAAGCGAACTTGACAGTACCGTTATCAGGATCAATTCTTTTGTAACGATTGAAGATGTAAAAGCCAATAAACAAATGAAAATTCAAATCGTTTTACCTTCTGCTGCAGATGTAAAGCAATCTAAGATCTCAATTCTAGCTCCTTTAAGTGTTGCTATTATTGGTTTTAAAGAAAATGACGAAGTAGATTGGGAATTACCGGCAGGTATAAAAACTTTAAAAGTAATTGCTGTAGATAATTCGGCTGTACATCATTCTTAACTTTTTAAACACCTCATTATGTGAAGGTGTTTTTTTATATCTAATTGAAAACAAAAAAACGATTCAATAAATCATTGAATCGTTTTTTTTTATTTTTTGAAATACGAATTACAATTGAGAATCAATAAAATTAGTTATTGAAGCCATTTGCATATCATCAAGTTTCGCCTTTTTCTGCATTCTTACTAAAATTGGTTTCCACTCTTCTTTGCTAAATTGTTTTGGTTCGTACCATTTATGACATTTTGCACAATTGTTATCATACAATTGCTTTCCTTGTGCCAAAGCTGGATCTCCAAATACAAGATCTTTAGCAGATACTTCCTTTGAAGGAGGTGGTGGAGGTGGCGGAGGAGCTTCAGCCATTGATTGTTTAGCACCACACGCTACTAAAACTAAAACCGTTCCTGCCAAAATTAAAATTTTTCTCATTATAATGTTTTTTAGTAAATATAAAAAAAATCCCATACGCCACAGCGCATGGGATTATTATTTAAAACAATAGTAAATTGCTTCTAAAGTCTTATTTTACGTCCATTAATTCAACGTCAAAAATCAAGGTTGCGTTTGGCGGAATAACTCCTCCTGCACCTGATGGTCCGTATCCTAAATCAGATGGAATTACAAAACGAGCTTTGTCTCCAACTTGTAATAAAGCAATACCTTCGTCCCATCCTTCAATAACTTGTCCAATTCCTAATTTGAATTCGATTGGTTTTTTACGCGGGTAAGATGAATCAAAAACTTTTCCGTTTTCTAAAGATCCTTCGTAGTGAACAGAAACTGTTTTTCCAGCTTCAGCTCTCTTACCATCACCTTTTTGAATCATTTTGTAACGTAAACCGCTTTCTGTTTTATCAAAACCAGCAGCTAATTGTTCCATTTTTGCTTCAGATTCTGCTTTTAAAGCTGCTTCACGTTTTAGACGAGCACCTTTTAAACCAATAAAAGCTTCGATAGCATTCCATTTTTGAGCTTCTTCACCAACTCTGATGATTTCTACTGAATCCAGATTATCACCTTGAGCTACAGCGTCAACGATGTCTTGTCCTTCAACAACATAACCAAAAACACTGTGTTTTCCATCTAACCAAGGAGTTGGAACGT
Source organism: Flavobacterium sp. SORGH_AS_0622 (assembly GCF_030818825.1). Classification (NCBI taxonomy): domain Bacteria; kingdom Pseudomonadati; phylum Bacteroidota; class Flavobacteriia; order Flavobacteriales; family Flavobacteriaceae; genus Flavobacterium; species Flavobacterium sp. SORGH_AS_0622. Next base: position 1,267,795 of record NZ_JAUTAX010000001.1, on the reverse strand, counting down.
GAGTAATAAAAAATTGAGAACCATTGCTTCCAGGTCCAGAGTTTGCCATAGATAAAACTCCTGGGCGATCGTGTTTTAAAGTTGGGTGAAATTCATCATCAAATTTATAACCTGGATCTCCAGTTCCAGTTCCTTTAGGACATCCACCTTGAATCATGAAATCAGCAATTACTCTGTGGAATGTTAATCCGTCGTAGAATTTTTGTCCTTGAGGTTTAACTTTATTTTCCATATTACCTTCTGCAAGAGCTACAAAGTTCCCTACAGTTCCAGGTGTTAAATCGTGTGTTAGTTTTACTAAAATCGAACCTTTGCTAGTGTTGAATTTAGCGTATATTCCGTTTTCCATGTTGTTATTTTTAATTTGAACGCAAATTTACAAATTAATTTTTTAATCAATTTGTGCTTTTGCTTTTTTAGTCCCGACGTTTCGGGGTCGATTTATAAGTCAGTCCATAAACTGCCAATGAAATTAACGATAAAACCATACAGCCAATAGCGACAGCATGCCATCCTCCTAATTTCCATAATAATAATCCATATGCAGATCCTGCAGCAGTTCCTAAGAAACTGAAAGACATAAATACGGTATTCAATCTATTTCTAGCTTCTGGCAGAAGTGAATAAACTCTTGTTTGGTTTGAAATATGAACACCTTGGATTCCTATATCAATAAACACAATTCCAATCGCAATTCCGATTACACTTTCTATTGAAAAATAAAAAACCAAAAAGCTTATCAAGATCAGTAAACATCCATAACCCACTGCAATTCTTGAATTTCCTTTATCTCCAAGTTTACCAACCAAAGGCGCTGCCAATGCTCCAGATGCACCGACAATTCCGAATAATCCAATTGTCGCACTATTAAAGTGAAAAGGTTCTCCAGATAGCAGTAAAACCATTGTCGTCCAGAAAGCTCCAAACTGAGCAAAACTAAAAACATTAATTGCTGTTGCCTCACGCAAAACCGGCTGCGTTTTTATAAGTGTAAATAAGGATTTAATTAATTGGCCGTAAGTTCCTTGAAACTGTGGTTTATTAACTGGAAATTTACTTTGAATTACAAAAAAGATCAAAAGACAAATTCCTGCCGCGATATAAAACATTGATCTCCAACCTAGAACCTCTCCAATAAAACCGCTTAAAGTTCGCGAAAGCAAAATTCCAACCAAAAGACCACTCATAATTGTTCCAACAACTTTTCCGCGTTGTTCGGGAGCGCTCAAAGAAGCTGCTAAAGGCAGAATAAGCTGTGGTACAATAGATGTGATTCCGATTAGTAATGAAGCAATTTGTAAAATCAGAAAACTTTTTGCCGTTGCTGCAATCAATAATGCAATTACAGATGCAAAAGTGGTCATTAAAATTCTGCCTTTTTCTTTCTATTTTATCGCCAAGAGGAACCATAAAAAACAATCCAATAGCATAACCGGCCTGAGTTAAATAAGTTATGGTTCCGGCGCTGGCTTCTGGAATTTTAAATTCGTTGGCAATTAAAACAATCAAAGGCTGGCAGTAGTAAAGATTTGCAACTATAAGACCAGTGCAAACTGCCATAAAAAGTACATTTGTTTTAGATAAATTCATGCTGCAAAAATACCATCAATATTTATAATTAAAGTTATTTTTTGATAAAATCTGTCTAAATCTGCGTGTTCGCGATATCAAATCCGTTTAATCAGCGTCAATTTTTAAGACACAAATGATTCAGATTCACTATCGCGAAAACGCTCATACTTATTGATTTTCTATTTAATCTATTTCAAGAAATCTTCTCTCGCTGGGCCAAAAACATCGGTAAGCATACCGCTTTCCAAACAAACCACTCCATGCACTGCGTGAGGCGGAATGTAAAAACTATCGCCTTCTTTTAAAGTTTCTGTTACGCCATTTATTGTAACATCAAATTTACCGCTTGCCACATAAGTGACTTGTGTATGGTAATGATCATGCAAAACACCAATTCCTCCAGTTTCAAAATGCACATTTACGAGCATTACTCTATCATCATAAGCTAGGATTTTGCGTTTGATTCCTTCACCAACTACTTCCCATTCAATGTCATCTCCTTTTATAAATTCTTTGCTTGTTCCTATGTTCTGCATAACTTTAAAATTGATTTTTTACAAAAATAAGCATTTTAACGAGTTGTTTTAAAGCAATTTTTCGGAAATGAAATCACAGCTTTTCTTAATAGAATCAAAAGAATTTACGGCAAAATTATTTTCTTGTTCCACAAAAAAATGAACCATTCCAGATTGTTTTACTGCTGCAAACAATGGCTTAAAATCTATAGTTCCGTTACCAACTTCAGTATTTAAATCATTATTATTTTTATCCTTGTCTTTTACGTGCCACATTTTAAAACGTCCAGGATTTTCTTTAAATAACTTTAGAGGATCATTTCCAGAATGAATTACCCAGTATAAATCTAGTTCAAAATAAACTAAATCTTTATCGGTTTCATTTAATAAGATTTCAAAACCAGTAGCTCCATCATGTTTTTGAAATTCAAAATCATGGTTATGATAAGCCAGTTTCAAACCTTCTTTTTTGCACATTACAGCTGCTTCATTTACTCGGGCAGCGATCTTTTTATAATCTTTTATATTTCTTCTAAAAGGCTCATCGACCCATGGGATGGTTAAAAATTCACTTTTTAGATTTTTTGCAGCTTCTATTGAAGCTACTAGTTCTTCGGTATTTCCATCGTATAAAAAGCTCCCTAAATTATAATGGCCGCTTACTGCTTTCAGGCCGTTATCATCTAAAATCTTTTTCAATTCTTTTGGCGTTAATCCCCAAAACTGATCTTTAATAGAAAAACCATATGTTTCGACAGTTGTAAATCCTGCTTTCGCTACTTTTTCTAAAGTTGCTTTTACATCTTTCGGAAGCTCTTCACGAAGTGTATACAATTGTAAACCTATTTCTTTTTTATTCATAGAAAATGCGAATGACGGCGAAGCCAGAACTGCTGTTGCAGCCAGACCCGTATTAATTATAAAATTTCTTCTAGTAATCATTTTTTAGTAAATCCAAATAATTATAAATTGTTTTTTGTTGAAACAGCTTCAGCATCCTTTTTCATTGCCAAAAATTCGGGAGTCATATTATTTCGTTTAAAATAATCCTCTAAATCTGCCAGCCTCTTCCTGTCATCGTATTTTATACAAGAACTTAATTTTTGCTGACAGACAGAACATAATCGTATAGATTGTTTGTCTGTTTCGCTCATGCTGTTAGATCCATTCATTACACAATCGGCATTGATACAATGATGTAATCCAAACATATGACCTATTTCATGAGAACTTATTTTGAGTAATCGAGACAAACAAACATTAAAATTTTCAGAAGTCAGTTCTCCATCCTGCAGTCTGTAAATTGAACTCACACCAACTTTGTCGCGGTAAGAAGCCAAACCAAAAACATAGTTCCATTCTGGTTTAGGATATAGATCAAGTTCTGAAAGTCCCATTAACGCAATTCTATTTGCAGGTTTTTCTTTCTTTAATACATCATCTAAAAGATAACCAGCCAATAATTGTTCGTGCCCAAACATCATTCTTCTTGCAGAATTTGGCACTACATCATTTGAAATGGGTTCTAGAGTTTTTGTTTTTAATTGAAAGAATATTGCTAAATATTCATTTAATAATTCAATTTGTTTCTTTTGTAAAGAATTAAAATTCCCAATTGGTCGTATATAAATAATATTTTCATCCTTTGTCGGAACGATATGTTTAGATAAAAAGTATTGTTCAAAAGTTTGTCCTTTTTCTTTGCGGGAAAACAGCCAATCCCCATAAACAGGTTTTCCTAGTTTGACATCATTACCTTTGATCTGCGTAAAATATAATGCTGCTTTAGGAATATCTTTTCGGATCTCTTTTGCAGTATTTTTTAGTTTTTCCTTATTACAAGAACATAATAATATAAAAACAATAATAGCTATTTTTTTCATATACTTTTTGCTAAATATATTCAAAAAACAGCTACAATTTAAGTCAAATAAAAAATATTTTAACAATTTGATTCACCGTTAAAATATTTCAATTTTAGAATACCATCACTTCGAAGTTAACAATTTCATCCCTTCCATTTTTTGTGAGTCAAGAGCTTGAGGTGGGTAATTCTGTTTCTCTTGTCTTGTTGATGTAACTTTACCTTCTTTATTTACATATATATAATTGTAAGTCCAATAATTTTGACCAGCTCTTCTTGAACCGTCAGAATTATCTTCATTCGTAAAAACCTGGTCCGCATATACAAGAATTTGTCCATCTTGATTATCAGCCAAAGTCCGCACAGGAGTTCCCCAACTTTTTATCAATTTCGCTTTGGTTTCTCCAACAGAATTATTCATTGCGTTTTTCGAACTTGAGCATGAAAGCTGCAAAAGTATTGCGGTAAACAGTATTAATTTTTTCATATAGATACGTTTTTGGAATTTGTAAAACTTTAATTATATAATTAGGTAGTGTAATGGTACTTAAAATTACAAAATAAAAAATTACACAATTACATTTTAGTGTTATATAATTATTACATAACGAATTAAAAAGCAATAAGTTGTAGTATAAATATTTCTACTCAACACTAATAATGAGTTCATATTTAAAAACATTTCTAAGGATTTGAATTTTGTTTTTTTATTGCCAAATATTAACTTGTATCTTTGCAGTCTAGAATAACTACAGAAAAATGCGAATTGACATTATTACACTTTTACCAGAATTATTAAGAAGTCCATTTGAGGCTTCGATTATGAAACGTGCCATTGACAAAGGTTTAGTTGAAGTACATTTTCATAATCTGCGTGACTATAGCACGAATAAACAGAAAAGTGTAGACGATTATCCGTTTGGGGGCGGTGCTGGAATGGTAATGACAATTCAGCCAATTGATGATTGTATCACCCATTTAAAAAGTCAGCGTGAGTATGATGAAATAATTTATATGTCGCCTGATGGTGAAACTTTAAATCAAAAAATGGCCAATAAAATGTCTATGTACGAAAACATTATCATTTTATGCGGGCATTATAAAGGTGTTGACCAAAGAGTTAGAGATCATTTTATTACTAAAGAAATTTCGATTGGTGATTATGTTTTATCAGGAGGAGAATTAGGAGCTTTGGTTTTATCTGATGCTTTAATTCGATTAATTCCTGGTGTATTGAGCGACGAAACCTCAGCATTAACAGACAGCTTTCAAGATAATTTACTTTCTGGACCTATATATACAAGACCTGCTGATTATAAAGGATGGAAAGTTCCAGAAGTTTTAACTAGCGGCCATTTTGCCAAAATCGATAAATGGCGTGAAGATATGGCGTATGAACACACTAAAAACAGGCGACCAGATTTATTAGAATAAATTTGAAACTCAAAAAATCCCAAATCCCAAATAATCAGTTCGTTAAAAAATTTGAATTTGGAATTTTATTTCTTGGATTTTTATTTTTTTAATTTATCTTTGCACCCGAATTAGACTAACCTCTGGCGAAATCCGTGAATGTTACTCTATCTAAACTATAATAATAAAATTATCATGGCAGATTTATTAAAATTCGTTCAAAACGAATTCGTTGCTAAAAAAGATTTCCCTGAATTTGGAGCTGGAGACACAATCACAGTTTTCTACGAAATTAAAGAGGGTGAAAAAACTAGAACTCAGTTTTTTAAAGGAGTTGTAATTCAAAGAAGAGGTTCTGGTAACACAGAAACTTTTACTATTCGTAAAATGTCTGGAGCTATTGGAGTTGAGCGTATCTTCCCAGTAAACTTACCAGCTTTACAAAAAATCGAAATCAACAAGAAAGGTGCTGTACGTAGAGCTAGAATTTTCTACTTCAGACAACTTACTGGTAAAAAAGCTAAGATTAAAGATAAAAGAAGATAATCATTTATCGAATTGTTATAAAAAACTCGTTTCATATTATTTGAAACGAGTTTTTTTTATGTTCTATTTTCATCACTATCAAAACTGTAATTTTTTAATATCAAAATCATCAATTTAGCAATTTAAGGAGCTCGAATTAACAATCTGTTAATTTCTCCTTTTCTCAGGAAAACTCAACCGTTTTCGTTGTGATTTTATTATATTTGCTCCGCTCATTTTGAGCCGAATATATCTTTTACATCGTTAACTCCTGACGATACGATTATAAAAAAAAAAGAAAATGAATAAATCAAAAATTTTTTACACCTTAACTGATGAGGCGCCGTTATTGGCAACTTACTCTTTGTTACCAATTGTTCAAGCTTTTACAGCAACAGCTGGAATTGAAATCGAAACCAGAGATATTTCGCTGGCAGGAAGAATTTTATCAAACTTCCCAGATTCTTTGACAGATGCTCAAAAAACTGGAGATGCATTGGCAGAATTAGGCCAATTAGCAACTCAGCCAGAAGCAAACATTATTAAATTACCTAACATTTCAGCATCCGTACCTCAATTAAAAGCGGCTATTGCTGAATTACAATCTCACGGATATAATGTGCCAAATTTCCCAGAAGATCCTCAAAACGATGCTGAAAAGGAAATTAAAGCAAAATATGCAAAAGTTTTAGGTTCTGCTGTAAACCCAGTTTTACGTGAAGGAAACTCTGACCGTAGAGCTCCAAGAGCAGTTAAAAACTTCGCAAAAGCAAACCCTCATTCAATGGGTGCTTGGTCTGCTGACTCAAAAACTAAAGTTGCTTCTATGCCAAACGGTGATTTTTACGGAAGTGAAAAATCATTGACTGTTGCAGATGCAAATGATGTTAAAATCGAATTTGTTGCAAAAGACGGAACAACTACTGTTTTAAAAGCAATCACTCCGCTAAAAGCAGGCGAAATTATTGACAGCTCTGTTTTAAGTGTAAAAAAATTAAAAGAATTTGCTGCTAATGCAATTGCTGAAGCAAAAAAAGAAGGTGTTTTACTTTCTGTGCATTTAAAAGCTACAATGATGAAAGTTTCTGATCCAATTATCTTTGGCGCTATCGTTGAAGTATATTTTGCAGATCTTTTCAAAAAATACGAAACTTTATTTGCTGAGTTAAATGTGGATACTAAAAATGGTTTAGGTGATATCTATGCTAAAATTGCTGGAAGACCTGAGCAAGCTGAAGTTGAAGCTGACATTACTAAAGCGATCGAAAACGGACCAGCTTTGGCAATGGTTAATTCTGATAAAGGAATTACAAACTTACACGTTCCTTCTGATGTAATTGTTGATGCTTCTATGCCGGCAATGATTCGTACTTCTGGACAAATGTGGAACAAAGATGGTAAAGCGCAAGATACAATTGCTGTTATTCCAGACCGTTCTTACGCCGGAGTTTATACTGCAACAATCGATTTCTGTAAAAAACCACGGTGCTTTTGATCCTAAAACAATGGGAAGTGTTCCTAACGTCGGATTAATGGCTCAAAAAGCTGAAGAATACGGATCTCACGATAAAACTTTCCAAATGAAAGCTGACGGAGTTGTTCGTGTGGTAGATGCAAACGGAAATGTTTTAATGGAACAAAACGTTGAAACAAACGATATCTTCAGAATGTGTCAGGCAAAAGATGCTCCTATTCAGGACTGGGTTAAACTGGCTGTAAACAGAGCTCGTTTATCTAGTACGCCTGCTGTTTTTTGGTTAGACGAAAACAGAGCACATGATAGAGAATTGATCGTAAAAGTTCAAAAGTACCTTAAAGATTACGATACTACAAACTTAGATATCCGTATTTTAAACCCAGTTGCTGCCACTGAATTTACTTTAGACAGAATCATCAAAGGTTTAGATACTATTTCTGTAACAGGAAACGTGTTACGTGATTACTTAACAGATTTATTCCCAATTTTAGAATTAGGAACTTCAGCAAAAATGTTATCTATCGTTCCATTAATGAATGGCGGTGGATTGTTCGAAACTGGTGCTGGAGGTTCTGCTCCTAAACACGTTGAGCAATTTACAGAAGAAGGATATTTACGTTGGGATTCATTAGGAGAATTTTTAGCTCTTGGTGCTTCATTAGAGCATTTAGGACAAACTTTAGATAATTCTAAAGCAATTGTTTTAGCTGAAACTCTTGACGAAGCAAACGATAAGTTCTTAGCAAACGATAAATCTCCTGCTCGTAAAGTTGGACAAATTGACAACCGTGGTTCTCATTTCTATTTAGCATTCTATTGGGCTCAAGCTTTGGCTGCTCAAAACAAAGATGCTGAATTGAAAGCAATCTTTACTCCAATTGCTGCTGATTTTGAAGCTAACGAAGCAAAAATCGATGCAGAATTAATTGGTGCTCAAGGAAAACCTCAAACTCTTGGCGGTTATTACCAGCCAACTCCTGAGTTAGTAAGTAAAGCAATGCGTCCGAGCGAAACATTCAACGCTATTATTGCAAAAATTAAATAATTGTCAAAATGTACTAATAGTGCATTTTTCAATGATATTAAAAAGGACAACTCAAAAAGTTGTCCTTTTTTTATCTTAACTTATGTTTAACAAAAGTTCCGCTAGAATTTAAGTAAGAATTGTTAACTATGTATATCAAAATCAATGTAATGATTACAAAAAATACCGGCGCATTTTTTCTTTTTATTTTAACGATTTTCACATCCTTTTCACAGGAACGATTCACTTTAAGCGGTACTGTCAGCGACAGCAAAAACAACGAAACTTTAATTGGAGTAAATATTTATATTCCAACTCTTAAAATTGGAACCACAACAAACGAATACGGATTTTATTCTATTTCTATCCCAAAAGGAGAATACGAAATTGAGATTAGCTATGTTGGCTACCAAACCATTCAAAAAAATATCCTTTTAAATCAGAATACCAAAAATAACTTTTCTATCAGCGAAAACGGTGAAGAACTTCAAGAAGTTGTCATTACAGATAACAGAAGCAAAATCAACATCAAATCGCCAGAAATGAGCGCCAATAAACTTTCTATTGCCACTATAAAAAAAATGCCGGTTGTTTTAGGAGAAGTCGATGTACTTAAATCTATCTTATTACTTCCAGGCGTTACAAATGCCGGAGAAGGCGCTTCTGGATTTAATGTCCGCGGAGGCGGCGCAGATCAAAACTTGATTCTTTTAGACGAAGCCACAATATTTAATTCATCGCATGTTTTCGGCTTCTTTTCTGTTTTTAATCCCGATGCAATCAAAGATTTAAAATTGTATAAAGGGGGAATTCCTGCACGTTACGGCGGAAGAGCTTCTTCTGTTTTAGATATTTACCAAAAAGACGGAAGCAGTAAAGATTTCCACATGAACGGCGGTATCGGATTAATTTCAAGCCGTATACTTGCCGAAGGTCCCATTGTAAAAGACAAAGGCTCTTTTTTAATTGGAGGAAGAGCTTCTTATGCTCATTTATTTTTAAAACTTTCCGAAGATGACAAAAATAATGCTGCTTATTTTTACGATTTAAACACCAAATTAAGTTATAAACTCAACGATAATAACAGTTTATATTTATCAGGTTATTTTGGCCGTGATGTTTTCAGTTTGAATAAAAGTTTCACCAATATATACGGAAATTCGATCTTGAATTTAAGATGGAATCATTTATATTCTGATAAATTATTTTCAAATCTCTCTTTGATTTACAGCGATTACTACTACGGATTAGATCTTGATTTTGTAGGTTTTAAATGGGATTCTGGAATTAAAAATTATAACATCAAATACGATTTCAAACATTATCTTTCGGATAAATTAAAACTTAATTATGGCTTAAACGCAACTTATTATGAGTTTAATCCAGGAACCATAAAACCAAGCAGCACAGATTCTGGAATTAACCCCGATCAATTAGACAAAAAATATGCTTTTGAACCATCTGTTTATCTAGATGCGGAAAGTCAGCTTTCAAATAAAATTACTGTTGCTTACGGATTACGCTACAGCCTTTTTTTTAGATTAGGTTCCTCAACTATTAATTATTATGACAATGATCAAGCAGTCGTTTTTAATAGCGATATTCAGATTTACGAAAAAGGAACACCGACTTCTACACGATATTTTGGCAAAAATAAAGTGATAAAAGATTATAATAATTTTGAACCTAGATTTTCAGTTTCTTACCAATTAAACGATGATCAAGCCATAAAAGCAAGTTACAATCGTATGGCACAGTATCTTCAATTAATTTCAAATACCTCATCTCCTACTCCATTAGATGTATGGATGCCAAGTGACAAGTATATTAGACCTCAGCTTGCAGATCAAGTTGCATTAGGCTATTTTAGAAATATCAGCAGCGGAGCATATTCATTTGAAGTTGAAACCTATTACAAGGAAGTTAAAAATAGACTCGATTATATTGATGGAGCCGACTTAATTGCTAATGATGCTATTGAACAAGTAATTTTAAATGGCCGTATGAGGGCTTATGGTTTAGAAATTATGGTTAAGAAAAATACAGGCAAGTTTAATGGATGGGTTTCTTATACATTGTCAAAATCAGAACAGCAGACTCCTGGCAGAACACCAGAAGAAATTGGAATTAATAACGGAAAATGGTACGCTTCGGCTTATGACAAAACACATAACTTAGCTATTACGTCGGCTTATAATTTAAATGAAAAATGGTCATTTGGAGCTAATTTTGCATTGCAGTCTGGACAGCCGGTTACGTATCCGAATGGACAATACGAATATTTAGGAATTACCGTTCCAAGCTACGGATTACGTAACGAAAACCGACTTCCTGCTTATCATCATTTGGATATTTCTGCGACTTTAACTCCAAGAAAAAATAAGGATAGGAATTGGAAAGGCGAATGGGTTTTCAGTATTTACAATCTCTATAATCGTATGAATGCTGCGTCTATAAATTTTAGACAAAATGTAGACACTGGTGATAACGAAGCTGTTAAAACATCCATTTTTGGAATTGTACCAGCCGTTAGTTATAATTTTAAGTTCTAAAAATACTTTCTGTCAAAGAAATAAAAGATATATTATGAAAAAAGCAACCTTATTAATCGTGTTTTTTATATCATTCTTCTTCGCAAGTTGTGAAGAAGTGGTTGATGTTGATTTAGATACAGCGCCTCCAAAATTAGTAATAGAAGCTGCCATTAATTGGGAAAAAGGCACAACAGGAAATGAACAGACAATAAGATTGACCACAACAACTGGTTATTTTGAAAACACAATTCCAACGGTTTCTGGTGCAATTGTCTATATAACAAATAGTCATAACGAACAATTTAATTTTATAGAAGTTAAAAAAACCGGCCAATATGTATGTATTAATTTCAAGCCAGTTATCGACGAACAATACACGTTAACTGTAATTAGCAGAGGCAGTAGATATATCGCAAATGAAACCTTAAAATCAGTAGCCCCCATTACCCGAATAGATCAAAATAATGAAGGCGGTTTTACAGGAAAAGATATTGAAATAAAAGCGTTTTATAATGATCCTGCCGATGCAGATAATTATTATTTATACAAATATGTTTACCCTAATAAAGTCAAATCAACTTACTATGTAGATGAGGATAAATTTTTCAACGGTAATGAATTTTTCAGTCTTTCTGATGATGATGATTTAGAAATTGGAAATGAAATTGAAATCACACATTCTGGAATCTCAAAACAATACTTTAATTATATGAGTATTTTAGTAAGTATTGCTGGTAGTAATTTTGGAGGACCATTTCAATCTCCTCCGGCAACTGTAAAAGGAAATATTGTCAATGTAACTACTAAAGAAAATTATCCTTTAGGCTATTTTTCACTTTGCGAAACGTACACAGTCAAGTATAAAATAACTTCAAAATAAAAAATGGAAGTACAAATTAAAACCTTAGCCGAAAAAAAACTTATCGGTCATTCTATTGAAATGTCTTTCATAGAAAATAAAACATTTCAATTGTGGAGTGGTTTTATGCCCAAAAGAAAAGAAATAAAAAATGTAGTAAATTCTAATTTATATTCTTTAGAAGTTTATCCTAAAAATCATTTTGATAATTTTGATCCTAATGACAATTTTCAAAAATGGGCGGCTGTAGAAGTATCAGATTTTGATGATCATCCTACACCAATGAAAACACTAATTGTGCCAAGTGGGTTATATGCCGTTTTTCTTCATTTAGGACCAGCAGCAGAAGCGCATAAAACCTATCATTATATTTTCACAGAATGGCTTCCAAACTCCGAATATGTTGTAGACGAGAGACCTCATTTTGCTGTTATGGATGAAAAGTATAAAAAAGATGATCCCGATTCTGAAGAAAAAATCTGGATTCCCATAAAAAACAGAAATTGATATGCTAATCGAAACACTAAAAATACTTTTCAATAGAGATTTAAATAAACTCAAATTTGAAATTGAATCGTATGAATATGAAAATCAAATGTGGACTATTAATAACGACATTTCTAATTCTGGCGGTAATCTCTGTCTTCATTTAATTGGCAATTTGAATACTTACATTGGAGCAGAAATTGGAAAAACAGGATACATTAGAAATCGTCCTTTAGAATTTTCATTAAAAGACATTCCAAAATCAGAATTAATTCAGAAAATTGAAAATACTATCATAGTGGTAAATAATGCCCTTGAGGTTTTAACTGAAGAAGATTTGAATGCAATTTATCCACAAATTGTTTTTGAAAAAGAAATGACAACTGGTTTTTTCCTAGTGCATCTTGCTACACATTTAGCCTATCATTTAGGTCAAATTAATTACCATCGAAGATTGATTTGATTTTTATTTTTTTTGCCACAGATTAAAAGAATTAAAGAGATTAATCCTTTTAATCTATGAAATCTGTGGCAAAAAACTAGAAATCTAAAATTCTAAATGTAACTTTAGCACCACATTCAAAAAAAATCACATGTCATCACACCATATAGTTCGAGACGATCAGGAACCTGCTTTAATAATTGCAAATGGAGCCGCCTGCGACCCTGAATTATTAGGACAATTGTTAGAATGGTCTCCACTAGTTATCGTTTTAGATTCTGCTATCGAAAGAGTGATTGAATTGGGCATAAAAGTCGATGTTCTACTAGGCGATTTTGATCGTGGTTTTGATCCTGAGATTTATAAAACTTCTCAATTTCCTATCGAAATCGTTCATACGCCAGATCAAGACAAAACAGATTTGGAGAAAGCATTTGATTATCTTGTCGATAGAAAAATTCCTGCTGTAAATGTTGTTTGGGCAACTGGCAGACGTGCCGATCATACGATTACCAATCTTACCAATATCGTTCGTTACCGCAATTTACTTAAAATTGTAATTCTCGACGATCATTCGAAAATATTCCTTTTACCATCAAAATTCGAAAAATGGTATACGGCAAAAACTCCAATTTCCCTTATTCCAATTGGAGTTGTAAACGGAATTAATTCCAGCAATTTAAAATACGAATTAAACAACGACACCCTAACAATGGGTTATCGAACTGGGAGCAGTAATTCTGTCGAAAAAGACGGTATTGTAACCATAACACATCGCGAAGGTGATCTGCTTTTGATGGAATGTTTTGATTAGAAGCTGATCCTGCTGTCATTTTCATAATATCTTTTTGTAAAAATGTAATCCCTATCTTTGCATAGAAATAAAGAAAAATGAAAGCAGAAAACAATTCACAAAAAGACAATTTACATCCAAAAAACCTTCATCGTTCAAGATATGATTTTGAACTTCTTATTTCAAATTGTCCCGAATTAAAAGCTTTCGTTTCCATCAACAAGCATGGAATTGAAACTGTAGATTTCAGTAATCCGCTTGCTGTAAAAACTTTAAATAAAGCATTACTACAGACATATTACGATATTCAAAACTGGGATATTCCGAAAAATTACCTTTGTCCGCCAATTCCCGGACGCGCAGATTACATTCATTACATTGCTGATTTATTGGCAGAAACCCATAACAATCAAATCCCACAAACATCCAACATATTAGGTTTAGATATCGGAACAGGTGCAAATCTAATCTATCCGATATTAGGAAAATCGATTTACAATTGGAGTTTTGTAGCAACAGATATTGATCAAAAAGCTATCGAAAACTGCAGTAAAATCATTGAAGCAAATCCAAAACTAATTGAAGCTATAAGTCTGCAGCAGCAAACAGAATCTCGTTTTATATTTAAAAATATTATAACGCCAGAAGATCGATTTACATTTACAATGTGCAATCCGCCTTTTCATGCCTCTGCAGAAGAAGCCAATAAAAGTACCTCTAGAAAAGTTTCCAATCTAAATCCCAAAGAAAAAAGAAACACAAATCCTGTTTTAAATTTCGGAGGTCAAAATGCCGAATTATGGTGTAATGGCGGCGAAATTGGTTTTGTAACCCAAATGATTTACGAAAGTGCCAAATATGCATCGCAGGTTTTATGGTTTACAACCTTGGTTTCTAAAAAAGAAAATCTTTCTTCTATTTATAAAATTCTGAAAAAAGTAAATGCCGTTTCTGTAAAAACAATTGAAATGTCACAAGGGCAAAAAAACAGCCGTATTGTGGCGTGGAGTTTTATAACCGATGCAGATTATAGCACTTGGAAATTTTAAGAATTTCAAAACTCATATATCCTTTTTGTTTTGTAACTTCGATAAAATTATTCAATTATGAACACTCTTCAACTCAAAAATATTCTAATTTCTGAAATCGAAAAAATTGATGACGATACATTTTTATCTGCATTAAAAACAATCTTGGAAAGTCGTAAAACTTTACCTAAAAATTATTCTGAGCGATATAATGAAGATCTAAACACTGCAGAAGAGGAAATTCAAAGTGGAAATTTTTATTCCCACGATGAAATTAAAGATAAAATTGAACAATGGAAAAAGAAATAATTTGGTCAAGAACTGCTCAAAATCAGCTTGAAAAAATTTAATCTTATTTATACAAGAAACCAAAAGTAAAAATATACCTAACAAAGTAATTGACAGCATTTATAATTCCGCTGTTATCTTAAGTACTAATTGGGAAACTTATGAATTGGATGAAATGAAAATTCCTAATGACAAAAATTATCGTGCTTACGAAATTTATAATTATCGAATAACCTATAAAATTACCCCAAAAGAAATTCAGATTTTAAGAATTAGACACACTAGTCAAAATCCTAAAAAAATATAATTTACTTTTTACTTCAAACAAAAAAACATTTTAAACACCTGATTTCCAAAACAAAATCTTGATTATATAATTTGCTTTCGCTACATTTATTGTAAGCAATTTAAAATCAAGATCATGGCAGAATATATTGGTTATCTCGCATCAGTATTTATTGTTGGCGGTTTCATGCTGAAAAACCTTAGAACCATCCGTTTCATTAATATGTTTGGATGCATTTGTTTTGTAATCTATGGCATTTTTTTAATCGACTACCGTGATTTTAGCAAATGGCTTTTACCAGTTATTATTCCTAATGCCATTTTAGCATTTGTCCAAATTTATTATCTCACTTTGAAAGATGATAAATCGTAAAATTATGATACTTTAAAATAAAATTCTGATACACTATTCGCTTACCATACCCGTAACTTTAAGCTAAATTGAATTTTATAACTATGTTGAAACTATATTCTCGTTTGGTAATCGTACTATTTTTAATTACAAGTTGTGCTTCTAAAAAAGCAAAATTTGAAGATTATGTTTTTAAAACCAAAAGCGAAGAGCTGAAATATGAAACCGCTTACGATAAAGCTTTAAAACTCTGGAACATCCCTTATACAGAGGAAAACGTTAAAACAACTTTTGGAACAGCACACGTAGTTATTGCAGGCCCAAAAAACGGGAAAGATTTAGTTTTACTTCACGGAATGGATGCAAGCTCTACCATGTGGTATCCAAACATTCAGGCTTTAGCCAAAAACAACCGTATATATGCTATTGACTTTTTGATGGAACCCGGGAAATCTAACTTAACTGCAAAACCTCTTTCGTCTGAAGAAATTGCGATTTGGTATAACGAAATTTTCGATCATTATAAATTAAAGAAATTTGATATTATCGGAGCTTCTCGAGGCGGTTGGATTGCAACATTATTGGCTACACAAAAACCAAATTCGATTGATAAAATCGTTTTGTTAAGTCCAGCGCAAACTTTTAAATTTATTGATAAAGTTGGAAAAACAACGTCAGCTTTGATGCTGAAATTATTTCCAAGTGAAAAGAAATTTGGCAAAACATTGACCACATTTTCTACGCATCCAGAAAAAATAAGCCAAATCTATAAAAGGCAGTTTTATCTCGCCAACAAATATGCAAAATCAAATTCGAGCATGCTTAAAATGCATCCATTTTCAGATAAAGAATTACAATCAATTCAAAATCCTGTTTTGGTATTAATTGGTGATAGAGACGTAATTAACTCTGACGAAAGTCTAAAAAGAGCACAAAAATATTTAAAAAACAGCCAAACAAAAACTATAAAAGATGCTGGTCATTTTTTATCGATAGACCAATCTAAAATCACCAATGATGCAATCATTAATTTTTTAGAATAGCATTCAAACTTTGTATCTTTACAAAACCAAATTTTCAGCGTAAACACATGAAATTTCAAGTTTCCTCAGAATATAGTCCAAAAGGAGATCAGCCTCAAGCCATACAGAAACTGGCACAAGGTGTAATCGACGGAGAAAAATATCAAACTTTATTGGGAGTTACAGGATCTGGTAAAACATTTACTGTGGCTAATGTAATTGAAGAAGTACAAAGACCTACTCTGGTTTTGGCACATAACAAAACCTTGGCCGCACAATTGTACTCTGAATTCAAGCAGTTTTTCCCAAACAATGCCGTTGAATATTTCGTTTCGTACTACGACTATTATCAGCCGGAAGCTTTTATGCCGGTAACTGGTGTTTTTATTGAAAAAGATTTATCTATCAATGAAGAATTGGAAAAAATGCGTTTGAGCACTACTTCTTCCCTCCTTTCTGGTCGTCGAGATGTTTTAGTAGTTGCCTCAGTTTCTTGTTTGTATGGTATTGGAAACCCTGTCGAATTTAAAAAGAATGTAATTGAGGTAACCAGAGATCAGGTAATTTCGAGAACTAAACTGCTTCACAGTCTGGTACAAAGTTTATACGCCAGAACAGAAGCAGATTTTAATCCTGGAAATTTTAGAATAAAAGGTGACACGGTTGAAGTATATCCAAGTTATGCCGACGACGCTTACAGAATTCACTTTTTTGGAGATGAAATTGAGGAAATTGAATCTTTTGATGTTAAGACTTCACAAGTCATTGAAAAGTTTAAAAGACTGACTATTTACCCAGCTAACATGTTTGTGACTTCTCCAGAAGTACTGCAAGGTGCAATTTGGGAAATTCAGCAGGATTTGGTTAAACAAGTTGATTATTTTAAAGAAATAGGCAAACATTTAGAAGCCAAACGTCTGGAAGAAAGAACCAATTTCGACTTAGAAATGATTCGGGAACTAGGTTACTGTTCTGGAATTGAAAATTATTCTCGTTATCTAGACGGCAGACAGCCTGGAACAAGACCTTTCTGCTTATTGGATTATTTCCCAAGTGATTATTTAATGGTTGTTGACGAAAGTCACGTTACCGTTTCGCAGGTTCATGCGATGTACGGAGGTGACCGCTCGCGTAAGGAAAACTTAGTAGAATATGGTTTCCGTTTACCTGCCGCAATGGACAACCGTCCTTTGAAATTTGAAGAATTTGAAGCTCTTCAAAATCAGGTAATTTACGTTTCTGCAACTCCTGCTGATTATGAATTACAAAAATCAGATGGTATTTATGTTGAACAGATTATTCGCCCGACTGGATTAATAGATCCTGTTATCGAAGTTAGACCAAGTTTAAACCAGATTGATGATTTAATTGAAGAAATTCAGGTTCGATGCGAATTAGACGAAAGGGTTTTAGTAACTACTCTAACCAAAAGAATGGCTGAAGAATTAGCCAAATATTTGACAAAAGTAAGCATTCGCTGTCGTTACATCCACTCTGAAGTCGACACTTTAGAGCGTATCGAAATCATGCAGGATTTGCGTAAAGGTATTTTTGATGTTTTAATTGGAGTAAACTTACTTCGTGAAGGTTTAGATTTACCCGAAGTTTCGCTTGTTGCTATTTTAGATGCCGATAAAGAAGGTTTCTTAAGAAATCACAGATCTTTAACTCAGACTATTGGTCGTGCGGCAAGAAACTTAAACGGAAAAGCAATTTTGTATGCCGATAAAATTACTGCCAGCATGCAGAGAACAATTGACGAAACTGAATATCGAAGAACGAAACAGATTAATTTCAACGTTGAAAATAACATAACTCCTCAGGCTTTAAATAAAAAAATCGAAAGCGCTTTCACCAAAAATCCGTTGGTAGAATACGAATTAGGACATCCTATCCCTGTTGCTGCTGAACCTGAAACAGCTTATTTATCTAAAGGTGAATTGGAAAAAATGATTCGGGAAAAACGTAAAACGATGGAAAAAGCAGCTAAAGAATTAGACTTTTTACAAGCAGCTAAACTGAGAGACGAAATTAAAAAATTACAAGAACAGCTGGCTTAATTATGCTGTTCTTGAAAAACTTGTAAAACAACAGTTGGATTGATAACGGTTTTAGGGGCTTTTTTCATCATTTCCAAAACACGTTTTACAGCAGATGGATTTAGCCCCATTTCTAATGCAATCTGCTGAATTGCTTTGAATTCCCTTTCGTGTAAAACACCATCGCAATGCATTAATAAAGCAAATCTATAAAATTGGTTGATACGCTGCATTTCAGATTTGATAGGAATCGTTTTGGTTTCCTGATGAAATAAATCTTGAAATTCTTCTTCGCTAATACTCAATTCCAAAGCCACAAGTCTTAAAAATTCAAGCTCACGTTTATGCAAATGTCCATCGACAGTAGCGAACATAATCATTTCTAAAAGTAAACTTCTTTTTTCTGCTTCTGTATTCATCAATTTATTATTTTTAGCTAAAATATTGCTTTTAAACAAAAATACAAAACACAGAAAATGAAGAGGATTTTCCTAGCAGTTTTACTTCTATTTGCTCTTATCGGAAAAGCACAAAGTACAGCTTCAAAAAATGTATCGACTTTTACAATTGAGGCTCCTCAACTCCATACTTCAAAAAAAATCTGGATTTATCTTCCTGAAAACTATTCAAAAAATATTCAAAAAAAATACAGTGTTATTTACATGCACGATGCGCAGAATTTATTTGATGCTAAAACTTCTTTTTCTGGAGAATGGAATATCGATGAAAAATTAGACAGCTTAAAAGCTCCCGTAATTGTTGTGGGAATTGAACATGGAAATGAAAAACGCATCGATGAACTTACTCCGTTTAAAAACGAAAAATACGGCGGCGGAAACGCTGATAATTATCTGGAATTTATTGTAAAAACGCTAAAACCGCATATCGACAAGAATTACAGAACCAAAACAAAACCTAAAAACACCATTCTTTTCGGAAGTTCGTTGGGCGGTTTAGTTTCTTATTACGGTGCTTTGAAATATCCAGACGTTTTTGGCAAAGCAGGTGTTTTTTCTCCCTCTTTTTGGTTTTCTAATGATATTTATACTTTCACAGAAAAACAATCCAAAATCAAAACTAAAATTTATTTTCTGTCCGGTGATAAAGAAAGTGACGATATGGTAAAAGATTTAACTAAAATGAAACGTTTACTAGATACCAAACGTTGTTACTGCCTCCATCTGGACAAAACCAAAATTGTAAAAAATGGTGAACACAATGAAAAACTTTGGCGCGATCATTTTGCTGAAGCTTTAATTTGGCTGGGTTATTAATAAAAAAATACTTTTATAAAAATGAAATTAATTTTAAGAGAATACAATCTCAAACTAAAACATACTTTCACGATTTCAAGAGAATCAATTGATTTTCAGCCTTCGCTAATTGTAGAATTACAAAGCGATGGTTTTTCTGGTTTTGGAGAAGCAACTTCTAATCCGTATTACAATACAACGGTTCCGATGATGATGCAGGATTTAGAAAAAATTAGAAACATTATTGAAAGTACAGAAAATGAAACTCCGGAGGTATTTTGGGCAAAAATCCATCCATATTTAAAAGATGACATGTTTGCTTTGTGCGCTTTAGATTTGGCTTATAATGATTTGTATGCCAGAAAAAAAGGTAAAAAGTTATACGAATTATGGAACTACACAACCGAAAGAAACCCGATGACAGATTATACTATCGGAATTGCTTCTATCGACAAAATGGTTTCAAAAATGCAGGAACTTCCTTGGCCGATTTATAAAATTAAACTCGGAACAAAAGAAGATATTGAAATTGTAAAAGAACTACGAAAACATACCAATGCCGTTTTTAGAATTGATGCCAACTGCGGCTGGGGAGTTGAGGAAACAATCAACAATGCGGTTGAATTAAAAAAACTAGGGGTCGAATTTCTAGAACAGCCCATGAAAGCTGATAATTGGGAAGGACATAAAGAAGTTTTTAAACATTCTGTTCTTCCTGTAATTGCAGACGAAAGTTGTATTATTGAAGAAGATGTTGCAAAGTGCTTCAATCATTTTCATGGCGTGAACGTTAAATTGGTAAAATGCGGCGGCCTAACTCCTGGAAAACGCATGATCGAAGAAGCTAAAAAATTGGGATTAAAAACCATGGTAGGCTGCATGACCGAATCTACTGTTGGAATTTCTGCAATCGCACATTTACTGCCTCAATTGGATTATGTGGATATGGATGGCGCACTTCTTTTGGCTGAAGATATTGCAACCGGCGTCACTATAAAAGACGGTGTTGTAAGTTATTCTGATCTTAACGGAACTGGAGTTACACTTTTATAAAAATGATAGTCGAACAATTTCCAGATCGAATTATTGAAATTGACCAAGAACAATATTTGTACTTTGGCGGAACTGCCTATTTAGGATTACCAACAAACAAAGAATTTCAAGATTTAGTAATCCACAACATTCGCAATTGGGGAACTACATACGGAAGCTCCAGAACTGCCAATGTCAAATTAAGAGCTTATGATAGCGGTGAAAAGTTTCTAGCATCGCATATTGGATCAGAAAATGCTGTCACGGTTTCCTCAGGAATGCTGGCTGGAAAATTGGTCATAGATTTAATGAAAAAACAAACGGATTGTTTCTTTCATTTTAATGATACACATGCTGCAATTAGAATTGAAAACAGTCTTTCCTTATTTGAAAATGGTAAATTAAATGATCGATTACTGAATCCGAAATCTGAAAAAATAACGATTCTAACGGATGGAGTTCCTTCTTTTGAAACAAAACCTGTTGATTTCTCTTTCTTGAAAGAAATCCCCGATCACAAAGAAATCACACTAATTGTTGATGAATCCCATTCTTTCGGAATTATTGGAAAAAATGGCTCAGGAATTTTCAATTCAATTCAATATCCAATTAAAAGAAAAATCATGGTTTCTTCTTTGGGGAAAGCTTTTGGTTTAACCGGAGGTCTTATTGCAGCCGATGCTGCCACTATCAACCAAATAAAAGAAATGGAAGTTTTTACAAGCGCAGCGGGAATGAATCCTGCTTTTGTTCAGACTATTTCTGATGCTTCCGAAATTTATGCTAAGCAGCATCAAAAACTTAGAGATAACTTAAGTTACTTAGATTCGATTTTAAACGAAAGCATCAATATTAAATTTGATAAAAACTATCCTTTAATTTATCTTCTATCAAATGATTTAGTAGAAAAACTAAAACAGGAAAAGATAATTATTGCCAGTTTTAAATACACAAAAGATGCCGAACCTCTCAATCGTATTGTAGTTACCGCTAATCATCTTAAAGAAGATTTGGACAAATTGGCTGGCATTTTAAATGAATTTAATTCTCAATTTTAATCATTTTAAAAAAACTACCTTTGCAAAAAATAAATAATGAGTTTAACTTGGAGTAAAGATTGGAAAAACTTAAATCCTAAAACTTGAAACAAAAAAACCTGAAACAAAAATTATGACAAATAACGATATACTTAAAAAACTTCGCGTGGCTTTGATGCTCCGTGATGATCAAATAGTTGAAATTTTAGAATTGGTAGATTTTAGAATTACAAAATCAGAATTAGGTGCTTTTTTTAGAGCAGAAGATCACCCAAATTACATGGAATGCGGCGATCAGGTTTTGCGTAATTTCTTAAACGGATTGGTAATTCATTTAAGAGGAACGAAAGAAAACCCTAAAAACCCAAATGACGTTTTGGCGAAACATAAGGCTGAAATTCCGAAGAAGGAAACGTCTAAAGAAAGACCAGAATTTAAAGCAGCTCCAAAAGATTCAGAAAAATACAGAGGAGATCAAAGTTCTTCAAAGTCAGGTTCATCAGCTGGAAAACCTAAAAAGAAAGCATTCCCAAAAGGAAATGGAAAACCAGTTGTTGTAGAAAAAGTAGTTTTCAAAAACGGTAAGAATAAAAAATAATTAATAACTGTTAAAGTTTAACAGCAAAGGGCACAAGGATTTACGCTAAGTTCGCAAAGTTTTTATTGATAAAGCTTTGCGAACTTTGCGGTTATATTAAATCCTATAAATAAAAAAAACTTTGCGCTCATTGCGGTTAAATTACCCACAAAAAAATCCCTCCGAATATCGAAGGGATTTTCTATATAAATTGATTTCTTATTTGATTAAGAAAGTGCAGCTTTAACTTGATCAGCAGCTTCTTGGAATTGAACTGCAGATAAGATTGGCATACCAGAGTTGTCGATTAATTCTTTTGCAATTTCAGCATTTGTTCCTTGCAAACGAACAATAATTGGCACATTGATAGCGTCTCCCATGTTTTTGTAAGCATCAACAACACCTTGAGCAACACGGTCACAACGAACGATTCCTCCGAAGATGTTAATCAAAATAGCTTTTACGTTTGGATCTTTCAAGATAATTCTGAAAGCTGTTTCAACACGTTTAGCATCAGCAGTTCCACCAACGTCAAGGAAGTTAGCAGGCTCAAAGCCAGCGTATTTAATTAAGTCCATAGTTGCCATTGCAAGACCGGCTCCGTTTACCATACATCCTACAGTACCGTCAAGGTCAACATAGTTTAGACCAACTTCTTTAGCTTCAACTTCAATTGGATTCTCCTCACGGATATCTCTCATTTCAGCATATTTAGGTTGTCTGTATAAAGCGTTATCGTCGATATTTACTTTAGCATCAACAGCTAAGATTTTGTTATCAGAAGTTTTTAAAACTGGGTTGATTTCAAACATAGAAGCATCAGAACCAATGTAAGCATTGTATAATGCATCGATGAATTTCACCATTTCTTTGAAAGCATTTCCAGAAAGACCTAAGTTGAAAGCAACTCTTCTAGCTTGGAAACCTTGTAATCCAACAGCTGGATCGATTTCTTCAGTAAAGATTAAGTGCGGCGTGTGCTCAGCAACTTCTTCGATATCCATTCCACCTTCAGTAGAATACATAATCATGTTGCGTCCTGTACCTCTATTCAATAAAACAGAAACATAAAATTCAGAAGTTTCGCTTTCACCTGGATAGTAAACATCTTCTGCAACTAATATTTTGTTTACTTTTTTACCTTCAGGCGGAGTCTGAGGCGTGATCAATTGCATTCCGATGATTTGTTCTGCTAACTCTTCAACTTGTTGTAAGTTTTTTGCCAGCTTAACTCCACCACCTTTTCCACGACCACCTGCGTGAATTTGCGCTTTTATTACATGCCATCCTGTACCAGTTTCGGCAGTTAATTGTTTTGCAGCAGCTACAGCTTCAACCGCATTGTTAGCCACAATTCCGCGTTGTACGCGTACTCCGTAACTCGCTAAAATTTCTTTTCCTTGATATTCGTGTATGTTCATAATATAGAATTTGTCTGGTTCTGAATTTATTTCAGAATAAAAGTGCGACAAAAGTAACAAAATACAACTTAATAGTAAAATCTTTTTCAATTAAATAAATGTTACCCATAGGTATTAAACGTTGAAACTTTTTGAAAGCAAACAAATAGTTAACGAAACACTTTGTTAATGTTAACACAAAACCGCTAAAACGTTTGATATTTAACAAAAACTTCACTGAATTCAATACCTTAGAGACGATTTTTCTTAATATATTTTATTGTCAATTATGATTTTGATAATTCGCAATCGTTTATATAATAATATTATCATTTAAGAACCCTTTTTCTAATATTACTATAAAAATGAAAGCGAATACATAATTTCAATACATTATGTTTAACGAAATCTTTATTTTTGTAGAAAAAATATCAAGAATGAGAGTTAAAGAACAAGGGCTTTATCTGCCTGAATTTGAACACGACAATTGTGGTGCAGGATTTATTTGTAATTTGAATGGTATTAAGTCAAATGATATCATTCACAAAGCATTAGACATCTTAATTAAATTGGAACATCGTGGTGCAGTTAGTTCTGATGGACGAACTGGTGACGGGGCCGGAATTTTATTCGACATCCCTCATGATTTTTTTAAGAAAGTTTGTGACTTTGAAATCCCAGAAGCGCGTGAGTATGCAGTAGGAATGGTTTTTTTACCAAAAAGCAAAAACCAGGTTTCTTTTTGTATTAATGCATTTGAAGCAACTATTAAAGATCAAAACTTAAAGATCTTAGGTTGGAGAGATGTACCTGTTGACGTTGAAAATTTAGGGCAAATCGCCGCAGAAAAAGAACCAACAGTTAAACAAGTTTTCGTTTCTAAAAACGGACAAAACTTAACTGAACAAGAATTTAATGCAAAACTTTTTGCAGCTAGAAAAATTGCTGAACATGCCGTAAGAGGATCTAAAACCTCAGAAAGCCACATGTTTTATTTTACTAGTTTATCGACAACTACTATAATATATAAAGGTCTATTGATGCCGGAAGACATCAGCCGTTATTATATAGATTTGAAAGATCCAGACTTGGTGACTCGTTTAGCACTTGTACACCAGCGTTTCTCTACAAATACATTCCCTTCTTGGGACTTAGCTCAACCGTTTAGATACATGTGTCATAATGGTGAGATCAACACACTTCGTGGAAACGTTAGCCGTATGCGTGCTCGTGAAGAGCTTATGCAGAGTGCTGTTTTTGGCGATGATATCAAAAAATTATTCCCAATTATCTTAGAAGGAAAATCAGATTCTGCTTCTATGGATATGGTGGTTGAACTTTTATTAATGACAGGTCGTTCTCTTCCTGAGGCAATGATGATGGTTGTTCCAGAAGCTTGGGAAAAACACCAGACAATGTCTCCAGAAAAAAGAGCATTTTACGAGTTCAACGCTTGTATTATGGAGCCTTGGGATGGCCCTGCTTCTATTCCGTTTACAGATGGTAACGTTATTGGTGCGTTGTTAGACAGAAATGGTCTGCGTCCTTCTCGTTATACTTTAACAAAAAGCGGATTCGTAATTATGTCATCTGAAATTGGTGTACTAGATATTGATCCAGAAGATGTAATTCAGCACGGTCGTTTAGAGCCAGGAAAAATGTTCTTGGTTGATATGAACGAAGGTCGTATTATTGAAGACGAAGAAGTTAAAAAAGCAATTGTAACTAAACGTCCTTACCAAGAATGGTTAGATGCTAACTTATTGCCTTTAGCTAAAATTCCATACACAAATAACCCAACTCCCGTTGAGAAATTAGATTTCGTAACTAGACAAAAGTTATTTGGTTATACTATTGAAGATTTAAAAACAATCATCAACCCAATGGGAGGACAAGGAGCTGAAGCAATCAGTTCTATGGGTAACGATACGCCTTTGGCAGTATTGTCAGACCAGCCTCAATTGTTGTATAACTATTTCAAACAATTATTTGCTCAGGTTACTAACCCGCCTTTGGATGGTATTCGTGAAGAAATTATTACGGATATCAGTTTAGCAGTGGGCGGCGATTTCAATATTTTTGAAATTGAATCTAAGCAGTGTAAAAAACTAAAAATCCAAAATCCGGTTATTTCTAACGAGGATTTGGATAAAATCAGAAACATTGATCACCCAGATTTCAAATCGGCTACTATTTCTACTTTATACAAAATAGAAAAAGGAGTTAACGGTTTAGAGCGTGCGCTTGAAAAATGTGTTCAGGCAACTTACAAAGCTGTTTCTGAAGGATGTAATATCATTATTTTATCAGATAGAGGTGTAAGCGAAGAATTAGCTCCAATTCCTATGCTATTGGCTTGTTCATACATTCACCACTCTTTGAACATTTTACAGGTTCGTTCTAAATTCGGAATCATTATTGAATCTGCAGAGCCTCGCGAACCTCATCATTTTGCTTTACTGTTCGGATACGGTGCAAGCGCGATCAATCCATACATGGTAAACGAAATCATTTACGATCAAGTTGCTCAAGGATTTATTACAGGTGTAAAAGCTGATTATGCAATTGTAAATTACAATAAAGCAATTGCAAAAGGTATCGTAAAAATCATGAACAAAATTGGTATCTCTACTTTACATTCGTACAGAGCTGCCCAAATTTTCGAGATTTTAGGTTTAAACAAAACATTTACATCAAAATACTTCCCTTACACTCCATCTAGAATTGAAGGAATTGGTTTAATGGAAGTAGAGAAAGAAGTAAAAAAACGTTTCCAAAAAGCATTTCCAAATTCAAAAATTGCAAACTTGCTTTCTCTTGAAATTGGAGGTATTTACAGATGGAGACGTGGTGGTGAAAAACACATGTTTAACCCAACCACTATTTCTAAATTACAACAAGCGGTTCGTTTAAACAGCCCAGAAAGTTATAAGGAATACTCTAATGCCGTTAACGAGCAAAGCTCAAACTTAATGACTATTAGAGGTTTATTTGAATTCAACAATTTAGATCCAATTTCTATTGACGAGGTAGAACCTTGGACAGAAATTGTTAAGAAATTCAAAACCGGAGCAATGTCTTACGGCTCTATCAGTCAAGAAGCACATGAGAATTTAGCAATTGCCATGAACAGAATCGGTGGTAAAAGTAATTCTGGAGAAGGTGGAGAAGATCCAAGACGTTTCCAAAAAGAAATTAACGGAGATTCTAGAAACTCTGCAATTAAACAAGTTGCTTCGGGACGTTTTGGTGTTTCAATCAACTATTTAACAAACGCTAAAGAAATCCAGATTAAAATGGCTCAGGGAGCGAAACCTGGTGAAGGTGGTCAGCTTCCTGGAGAAAAAGTGGTGCCTTGGATTGCTGAGACGAGAAACTCTACACCTTATGTAGGTTTGATTTCGCCTCCTCCTCACCACGATATTTATTCTATTGAGGATTTATCTCAATTGATTTACGACTTGAAAAATGCCAATCGTGAAGCGCGCGTAAACGTAAAATTAGTTTCTGAGGTTGGAGTTGGAACTATTGCTGCCGGTGTTGCCAAAGCAAAAGCTGACGTTATCTTAATTTCTGGTTATGACGGAGGAACTGGAGCTGCTCCATTAACATCTTTACAGCACACAGGTATTCCTTGGGAACTTGGTTTAGCCGAAGCACAGCAGACTTTGATCTTAAACGATTTAAGAAGCCGTGTAGTTCTAGAATGTGACGGACAGTTAAAAACAGGCCGTGACGTAGCCATTGCTGCATTATTAGGAGCTGAAGAATTTGGTTTTGCAACTGCACCTCTTGTTGCTTCTGGATGTATCATGATGAGAGCTTGTCACTTAAATACTTGTCCAGTTGGTATCGCGACTCAGGATCCAGAATTGAGAAAAAATTTCAAAGGTACTCCAGAGCACGTAATCAACTTCATGTATTTTATTGCTGAAGAGCTGAGAGAAATCATGGCGCAGTTAGGTTTCAGAACTTTAAAAGAAATGGTAGGACAGTCACAAAAATTAAATGTGAACAAAGCCATCAAACATTATAAAGCAAATGGTTTAGACTTGTCTACAATTCTATACAAACCGGAAAAAGCCAAAACAGAGCCAAATCATAATACAACTACTCAAGATCACCAACTTGAAAACGTATTGGATTTTGACATCATCAAAGAAGCAATTCCGTCAATCTATAGAAAAGAGAAAACAAGAGTAACCTTTAAAATTAAAAATACAGACCGTTCTGTAGGTGCTATTTTGAGTAACGAAATCTCAAAAATATATGGCGCACAAGGTTTACCTGAAGACACTATTTTAGTTGATTTTGAAGGTTCTGCCGGACAAAGTTTTGGTGCTTTTGCAACAAACGGATTGTCGTTTAAAATTCACGGAAACTGTAATGATTACTTAGGAAAAGGTCTTTCTGGAGGGAAACTAATTGTAAAAGTACCTCCTACTGCAACTTTTAAACCTGAAGATAATATCATTATTGGAAACGTTGCCCTTTACGGAGCTATTACCGGAGAGGCTTATATTAATGGAATGGCCGGCGAGCGTTTCTGTGTGAGAAATTCTGGAGCAACAGCAGTTGTGGAAGGAATTGGAGATCACGGA
This sequence comes from Flavobacterium sp. SORGH_AS_0622, assembly GCF_030818825.1. Taxonomy (NCBI): domain Bacteria; kingdom Pseudomonadati; phylum Bacteroidota; class Flavobacteriia; order Flavobacteriales; family Flavobacteriaceae; genus Flavobacterium; species Flavobacterium sp. SORGH_AS_0622. The sequence goes on along the minus strand of NZ_JAUTAX010000001.1, from coordinate 1,239,377 downwards.
TGCGAGTACATGACCGGTGGTACAGTGGTGGTTTTAGGAAAAACAGGAAGAAACTTCGCAGCTGGTATGAGCGGTGGTGTTGCTTATGTTTACGATCCAAATAAAAAATTCGATTCGACAGTATGTAACATGGAAATGGTTGCATTCGATCCGATGGAAGAAGAGGACGTTACCAAACTAAGACGATTGATCAAAAATCATTCATTGTACACAAGCAGTCCATTAGCAAAAAGAATTTTAGCAGACTGGGAAAATGAACAAAAACACTTCGTAAAAGTAATGCCAACTGATTACAAAAAAGCATTACAAAGAATTGCAGAAGAGAAAAAAATAGAAGAATTAATAGCTGGATAAAAATCAATTTCAAAAAATAAAATTCCAAATTCCAATGGCAATTGTCAATGTCAATGAAAATGTCTTCCTGAGCGAAGTCGAAGGATTGGAATTTGGAATTTAAAGAAATTGGAATTTAATTTAAAATGTCATGGGTAAAATAGGCGGATTTAAAGAATATAATAGAGCCGACGAAAGTAATTTAGCAGTAGCAGAACGTGTTTCGAACTACAACGAATTTACTATTCCGTTAGCAAAAGATAAAATAAAAGAACAAGGTTCAAGATGTATGGATTGTGGTATTCCCTTTTGCCACAGCGGTTGTCCGTTAGGAAATTTAATTCCGGACTTCAACGATATGGTACATCAGGAAGAATGGCAGAGTGCATTAGAGATTTTACAGTCTACTAATAACTTTCCAGAATTTACAGGACGCTTATGCCCTGCTCCATGCGAAAAAGCATGCGTATTAGGAATCATTAAAGATCCTGTATCTATCGAAAACATCGAGAAAAACATTGTTGAAAGAGGTTTTGCTGAAGGATGGATAAAACCACAAGCTCCAAAAACAAGAACTGGTAAAACAGTTGCCGTTATTGGTTCTGGACCTGCAGGATTAGCAGCTGCACAGCAATTAAACAGAGCGGGTCATACCGTTACTGTTTTTGAAAGAGACAATGCTATTGGAGGTTTATTACGTTACGGGATTCCGAATTTCAAATTAGAAAAAGAAATTATCGACAGACGTGTAGTAATTCTTGAAGCAGAAGGAATCACTTTCAAAACAAACGTAAACGTTGGGGTTAACTTCAGCGTAGAAGAATTAAACGCATTTGATTCTATCGTTTTATGCGGAGGAGCAACAGAAAGAAGAAGCTTGCCAACTAAAGGAATCGAAAGCAAAGGCGTTGTTCAGGCAATGGATTTCTTAACGCAGCAAACTAAAGTTTTATTTGGAGAATCAATTCCAGATCAAATTAAAGCAACCGGTAAAGATGTAATCGTTATTGGTGGTGGAGATACTGGTTCTGACTGTATTGGAACTTCGAACAGACACGGAGCTAAATCGGTGACTAACTTTGAGATTTTACCAAAACCTCCAGTTGGAAGAAGCGAGTCAACTCCTTGGCCTTTCTGGCCGTTGCAGTTAAAAACATCTTCTTCTCACGAAGAAGGCTGTGACAGAAACTGGCTAATCAACACTAAAGAATTCATTTCTAACGATAAAGGAGAATTAACTGGACTAAAAACCGTTGAAGTACAATGGAAAATGACTCCAGGTCAGCGTCCTGAATTAATCGAAAAAGAAGGTTCTGAAAAAATCTGGCCTTGCGATTTAGCTTTATTGGCTCTTGGATTTACAGGTCCAGAGAAAACGTTAAGCGAGCAGTTAGGAATTGAAACTGATGCTAGAAGCAACTACAAAGCGCATAACTATCAGACAAACGTACCTCACATTTTCACTGCTGGTGATATGAGAAGAGGACAATCATTAATCGTGTGGGCTATTTCAGAAGGTCGCGAAGCAGCAAGAGAGGTAGATTTATTCCTTATGGGATCTACTAACCTGCCTACTAAAGGAAAAGGAGATTTACCGAGTCTTTAATTTTAAGGTTCTGAGGTTCTAAGATGCTAAGTTTTTTCCTTGCATTTTATTTAATCTTTATTCCTATAAACAACATAACTACTTACAAACCCTTGAACTTATATTCAGGGGTTTTGTTTTTTTTGCCACAGATAACATGGATTAAATGTTTTTTTGTTTGCCGCGAATTACACTAATTTCCACTAATTTATTTTTTTTTCAATTTAACTTAATTCTTAAAAAATAATCTGTTCTAATCAGTAAAATCTGTGGCAAAAATTCTCAGCAGCATTTAAGAATTAGTCAATTCGTGAATTCATTGAAAAAAAAACTTATTATCTTTATATCTCAGAACCTTAGCATCGTAAAAAAGGTTATAAAAATCCAAAACAACCAACTTTTTGTTTAAAAACAAACAATTTGTTATAATTTGTTATTTTTCTACAAATTATTTGTAAGTAGATAAAAGTGTAATAACTTTGCCCAAAATGATTTAAAAATGCAAGCAAAAGATTTACTGCAGTTAGCAGACCAATTTGGAAGTCCATTATATGTTTATGATGCCGAAAAAATCCAATCTCAGTACAATAGGTTAACTAAAGCTTTCTCTAAGGTAGAAAACTTAAGAGTTAATTATGCCATGAAGGCATTGTCAAACGTTGCGATTCTTCAGTTATTAAAGAACATGGGGTCTGGTTTAGATACTGTATCAATTCAAGAAGTTTTATTGGGACTTCATGCTGGCTATGATCCTGACAAAATTTTCTTTACACCAAACGGAGTTTCTCTAGAAGAAATCGAAGAAGTTGCCGCAATGGGTGTACAAATCAATATTGATAACTTATCTATTCTGGAGCAATTCGGAACAAAATATCCTCAGATTCCGGTATGTATTCGTATCAATCCGCACGTAATGGCGGGTGGAAATGCTAACATCTCTGTTGGACATATCGACAGTAAATTCGGAATCTCTGTTCACCAAATTCCTCATATCTTACGAATTGTGGAGAACACAAAAATGAGTATTGTTGGAATTCACATGCACACAGGATCTGATATTTTAGATATCGAAGTATTCTTGTATGCTGCTGAAATTTTGTTCGATACAGCGAAAAACTTCAAAGATCTAGAATTCTTAGATTTCGGAAGCGGATTTAAAGTTCCTTACAAAAAAGACGATATCGAAACAGACATCGAAGAATTAGGTAAAAAATTATCTAAAAGATTCAATGCTTTCTGTGCAGAATATGGTAGAGATTTAACTTTGATTTTCGAACCAGGAAAATTCTTGGTGAGCGAAGCAGGTCATTTCCTAGTAAAAGTAAACGTAGTAAAACAAACAACGTCAACGGTTTTCGCTGGAGTTGATAGTGGTTTCAACCACTTAATTCGCCCAATGTTATACGGATCTTCACACCATATTGAAAACATCTCAAATCCGAAAGGAAAAGAGCGTTTTTACTCAGTTGTAGGATACATTTGCGAAACGGATACTTTTGCCAACAACCGCAGAATTTCAGAAATCACAGAAGGAGACATTTTAGCGTTCAGAAACGCTGGAGCTTATTGTTTCTCAATGTCTTCGAACTACAATTCAAGATACAAACCAGCCGAAGTTCTTTGGATGAACGGACAAGGAATCTTGATTCGCCAAGCCGAAACTTTCGAAGATTTACTTAAAAATCAAATTCCGTTGCCAGAAGAAATTGCTGCAACAGTTTAAAATAAAAAAAAAAAGAGAATATCACCGAAATCCCGTTTCTTAATTGAAGCGGGATTTTTTATTTTAGATTTTAGTCCCGAAGCCTCGGGATAGATTTTAGATTATCTGCTGCGCTTTGTCCTGCTGAGCGAAGTCGAAGCTATCCCTTATTTTTGTCATTTCGATCCCGAGGCTTAGGGAAAGAAATCTTCGCTAGTAGCTCCACAAAGTACTTCTTTTGTCTTTTCAGTTTAAAAATACACCCAAAGTAATCACCAAGTTTGTCATTTCGACGAAGGAGAAATCTTCGCAAGAAACTCCACATAGCATATCAAATTCTTACAAAAAGAAAGAAAAATCTTAAATTAAGTTTTATCTTTAGCATCAAAAAAAATGCTACATCAAGAAGGCTATCATACCTATTACATATACATACTAACAAACAAATACAAAACTGTTTTCTACACAGGAGTGACAAATAATTTAAGAATCCGTTTGAGCCAACATAAAGAAAACAGTATAACTGGAAATAGAACCTTTACATCAAAATACAATGCAACTTACTTGTTATATTATGAAAAATTCACATGTATACAAGAAGCAATTACTCGTGAAAAAGAAATAAAAGACTGGCGAAGAGAGAAGAAAATTGAATTAATAAAAACTATTAATCCAGATTTGGATTTTTTGAATTATTTATTTGGATAATCTATAGTAAAATTTCCAATCTTTGTAGAGCTACTTGCGAAGATTTCTCCTTCGTCGAAATGACAAGATTGGGGATAATTGGAAATTGAAATTGAAACTTAGAATAATAAACTACCTCATAAAATCATATACTTACTCTTTAAAAAAAATCAAAAAAATTAAATACCTTTGAAATATGAGCGCAACAACAAAACCAAGACATATCGGTAGAAATATCAGCCGAATCAGAGAACTTCGAGGTATGAAGCAGGAAGCACTTGCGCAGGCAATTGGCACAAATCAACAGGCGATTTCTGGTATTGAAGGAAGCGAAACTATCGACGAAACAAAACTTACGAAAATTGCAGAAGCGCTAGGCGTTACAGTAGAAGCAATTGAAAGTTTTTCAGAAGAAAATGTATTTAATTATTTTAATACATTTAATGATTCCGTTTCAAACAGCAATTTTGGTCATAATAATATTTGTAATTTCAATCCGCTTGATAAAGTTATAGAACTTTACGAACGTTTAGTTCAGGCAGAAAAAGACAAAGTTGAATATTTAGAAAAATTACTAAAAGGGAAATAATTCCTTCAAAAATAAAATTTTGCAAAAGCACAAATATCTTATGATTTTGTGCTTTTTTTGTAAACTAAAAAACCAAAAAATGACCTCAGAACAAATTGCCACAAAACCCAATCTTAAAAAAAGAATCCTTGCCGGATTAATTGACTATTCGTTAATGTTTGGAGTAGTCCTCGTTATGTTTCTATACTTTGGAGAAAAAACCAAAAATGGATATGAATTACAAGGATTTCCCGCATTCTTCAATTTTTTAATATGGTTTGGCTACATGGTTGGATTTGAAGTAAAATTTGGAGCAACGCTGGGAAATCAGATGTTTGATTTACAAGTTATTTCTATAAAAGATAGCAAAACTACAAGTTTAACTTTAGGCCAATCTTTTGTGCGACATTTATTTGATATTCTTGATTTTTGGTTTTTCGGACTATTGGGAATATTGCTAATAAAAAACTCTACTTATAATCAAAGGTTAGGAGATTTATGCGCCAAAACAATTGTAATAGATACAAAAGACAGCGAACAGTTTTACAAACGATTTACTTAATTAAACTCAAATAAAAAATATTATTTTAGCCTTACCAAATCAATCCCCAAAACCAATGAAATTCACAATTACCCTGTCAACTCTATTCCTACTATTTACAACAAATTTATTCAGTCAAACCATTGCAGATTTAAAACTAAAACCAAAAGAAATTCCAAAAGGCGGTTATATGGTTAGTGACGGAAATATTTGTATTACGCCGCAAGCCTGCAATTTTTATAATGATATTGAAACCTACAGCAATATTGTTGGAACTGTAAAAAATAAAGCTATTCAAAGCTTTAAAAGTAAAGCAGACCGCGGTTCTATCATGTATTTTGAATTTGATCACGTTTTTAAAGGCGATCGATTCCTGCAAGGTTTGCTGTGGGGAAAAGCGGGCGAACCAACAGCTGAACATCCAGAAGAATATCTGGCAAAAGGAAAATTTCTAATTATTTGGAGTTTGCAGGCAAATAGTCCGCTAAAAGAAAAATCTGAAACTAAACTGGAAACACTTTTGCAATAAAATACTAATCACAGCTTCATTTTAAATGCTTAATTTTGCTTGATAAAAAAACACAAAATGAAACCACAAATACGAATTCTTCTTTACTCCATCTTATTCTTTTTATATCTGACTTCGACACCTTTCTTACTGTCGTTAAACGAAAAAATAAAAGGCGATCCGTTTGTAGTTTTAGGAGTTGGTTTTGGAGTTTTAAATCTCATCTATGCTTTTTTTGCCCTAAAATGGAAACCTTTGCTTAACGTACTTTGCGCTGTCGGGATTGCGGCTTTAGCTATGTTCCTAGCTCTACAGTTTACCAATCTGCATCTGCTTGTAAATTACGATCCATATCAGGTTAAAACGGCCATTTTTGCTAATGCGGTTCTTTCTATTATTTTTTGGGAGATTGTGTATCAGATAAAAATTAGAAAGCAATAATCTTTCAATTGCCTCCAGCTTTAGCTTGAGGTTCATATAGTAAGTCTAGAATAGGCTTTAACCAAATGAATAAATTTATTTTGGCTAAAGCCATTTTTTTTTTTTGCTATAGGTGACCTCCCGCTAAAGCTGCAGGCAATTCATTTTACTTTATCATTTAATAATTTTAAAGTCAAAATATTGATTATAAAACTTAAAAAATAATTCATAGTTTTACCCTTAAGTATTTAAAAATCAAAAACATGAAACGACAGCCATCGATAGACATTGTACGCGGAATTGTAATGATTGTTATGGCTCTTGACCATGTTCGGGATTTAATGCATGTCGATTCGATTACACAAAGCCCAACCGATTTGGCAACGACTTCTCCTTTGTTGTTTTGTACACGCTGGATTACACATTTGTGCGCGCCTATTTTTGTTTTCTTGGCGGGAACTTCGGTCTATCTTTCGCTTCAAAACAAAAACAATGCTGCCGAAACCAGACAGCTTTTATTGAAAAGAGGTCTTTGGTTAATCCTGCTTGAATTTACAGTTGTCAATTTTGGATTGTTTTTCGATATTGGTTTTCATACCCTTTTATTTGAAGTCATAGCCGCAATAGGCTTTGGGTTTGTCGTTTTGAGTTTATTATTAAAAGTCCGTTCTCAAACTTTGGGCATTGTGGGACTTGTAATTATCTTTTTCCATAATCTCCTGCCAATTATTCCGTTTGCAGAAAATTCAGTTTTAAAAACCATCTTAACTCCCCTCTTTGGACCAGCTGTTTTTCCATTTGCAGGAAAAGCATTTATTATGGGCTATCCGCCAATTCCGTGGCTTGGAATTATGCTCGTTGGTTTTGCAGCAGGAAAATTCTTTGAACTGGCACAAGGACAAAGAAAAAAACTATTCTTAAAAATCGGTTTGAGTGCTTTAGCTTTATTTACGGTAATTCGATTGGTAAATATTTATGGTGATCCCGCTTTATGGACTACACAAAAAGACTCAACTTTCACCTTTTTATCATTTATGAATGTAACCAAATATCCGCCTTCTCTCCTATTCTGTTTGGTTACTTTAGGCATTATGTTTTTACTGCTCGCTTTTGCAGAACAATTTCATAATACGGTTAAAAAAGCAACTATGGTTTACGGAAAAGTGCCCTTATTTTATTTTGTTGTTCACTTTTATGTTATTCATATTCTAACGCTTTTTATACTTTTGGCACAAGGCTTTAATTGGTCTCAATTGGAATTTGCTTCGGGAACTTTTGGCAGACCTAAAAGCATTGAAAGCGGTTTACATCTTTGGGCAATTTATTTAATTTGGATTTTTGTTGTTGCGCTGCTTTACAAACCTTGCCAATGGTTCGGAAAATATAAGACTGAAAATAATCATTGGTGGCTGAAATACATTTAAGTGATATGTGTTTACGACAAGATAAATTGTAGAATTTCGTACGTATTTTTTTATATTAGCATTTTGAAATTTCAAGCCAAAATCCTAATATGAAAACCAGAATTTTAATTCTCCTTTCTTTAATTGCTGTTTCTTGTAAAAAAGAAATCAAAGTCAAAACTTCTACAATTGTACAAAAAGATAGTATACAGAGTATTCCTGAATCTGAAACCGAAAAAACAGACACTATCGTAATTTCAAAAAAACATAAAACGAACCAAATTTTATGCGATCTCGATGGAGATGGAAAAAATGAAACCGTAGAAATTGTAAGAAGTACAAACAACAACAAAAGTGGGCTAAAAATTACTTATGGAAACGGGAAAAGAACAGATTATTTCGGTCTGGGAAATACAATTTTAGATCAAGGTTTTGACGAAATTGATTGGGCTGGAATATTTGAAAAAGCACCGAAAGGTGAAATTTATTGGAATAACGTAAATGACGACGGCGAAATTATAACCGACGAAGAAGTAAAAGAAGAAGATAAAATAAAATTGCCAAATGACGGAATCTTTATTCACGCCGAAGAAAGCTGCGGAGGCGGGATTATTTATCTAGATAACGGAAAATACAACTGGATTCAGCAGGAATAAAATTGTAATAAATTAACTTCTAAACTATTTTGATTATGAAAAACAATACAGAAATAGCGAATCGTTTTAGAGAAGTCATTTTAAACGGTACTTGGATTGCCAACACAAATTACAAAGACCAACTGCAGAACTTGAATTGGGAAATGGCAGTTACTCCAATTCAAAGCCTAAATACGATCGCGCTTTTAGCACAGCACATTCATTATTATATCAACGGAATAAACAATGTGTTTAAAGGCGGAACGCTGGATATTAAAGATAAATTCAGCTTCGACTTTCCTCCTATTCATTCACAGCAAGAATGGGAAAACTTTTTAATTAAATTTTGGAATGAAGCTGAAGAATTCGCTTCGCTGGTTGAGCAAATCCCTGACGAAAAATTAGATCAAGCTTTTGTTGATGAAAAATACGGAACTTACAAAAGAAATATCGAAGCTATGCTGGAACATAGTTATTATCATTTAGGACAAATCGTATTGATCAAAAAACTATTGACAAATTAAAAATATTTAAAAGCCAAAAACGATCCATGAAAAAAATTGCCATTTTGTTAGTGGGTTTTATTTTCTTTTCAAGTTGTAAAGATGAGAAGAAAGCAGAAACAAAAGAATTGACAAACCAAGAATTGAACAAAACTGAAAACGAAAACTTTGTTTTAACCGTAGAAAAAATCGACTCGACACAATTTCCAGCTTCAATAAAATATGAAGGTTTTGTAAAAAATGCTGTTCGATGGAAAGACAAATTGGGCGATAATATTGTTATTACTACCGAAACAGGATATCATATCAACAAAAAATTCGAGCATGAATCCGAAGACAGCTCTGATGCTGAATTGTTTGCGTATCATTTTATTGTTTCTGGAAATGAAGTAAAACAAACTTGGAAAGTTTACGATTTTATTGCAGACTGCCCAGTTGATATTGTGGCTTCGTTTGTAAAAAATACTTTTCAAGTAACTGATTTAAACAATAACGGAATCGCTGAAACTTGGCTGATGTACAAAACAACCTGCCACGGTGATGTGAGTCCGTGTGATATGAAGATTATTATGTACGAAAATAATCAGAAATATGCGGTGCGCGGTGAAAGCAGAGTTCAAGTTGGAGTTCTCGATAACGGCGAAAAACAATTTATTGGCGGTGAATATAAATTGGATGAGAATTTCAAAAAAGGTCCAAAAGTTTTTAAAGAATTTGCCCAAAAATTATGGAAAGATAACTTTATTGAAAATTGGGATAATTGAAAGATTTTATATAATTCAGAAATTCACTAAATTTATTCTTCAATTCTAATCTATTTAAAATGAGAAAATTAATTTTAGCTTTTGTTCTTTTAATTGGTTTATCAGCAAATGCACAGACTTCTAAAGAGCTTATTGGAAAATGGCAATTGGTAAAATGGACCAAAAACGGTAAGGACAAAAATATTCAGGAATATTATAAAACCGATCAGGTTTTTCAGGTTTTTAAAGAAAATGGTGATTTTGAAAGTTTGGTTGGCGACGAATCGCACAAAGCGAAATGGAAGTTGTCTAAAGACAATAAAGAGCTTACTATTATTGCAATCTTAATGCCTGTAAAATTTAGTATTGACTACTTTGATACTCAGAAAAGAATTATTACAACTCCACAAATTGGTACTTTTGAGTATAAAAAAGTAATCGAATAATCGAATTTAAAAAGGATTTTATGAAAACAAAATGTTCTATTCTAGCCCCGATAGAGCCGATATCCTCGTAATGAAATGGAGAGATAAAGGTGAAAGCGGGACTAAAAGTTCTTGTGAAAACCTGTATTTCTGCTTCTAAAAATAAATCAAAAAAAGGCATAGTTGTTGAAAGTTAAAAAAGATATATTTACACCTTCAAAAGAAATACTATGCAAAAAACTACTTTACTATTTTTTATATTCTTTTTGGCTCTTTCTTCCTGCGGCGTAAAAACGACTCAGGCATTGATAAGCGACGGAAATTATGATGGTGCTATTGACCGCGCTGTTGAAGCATTGAGAACTAATAAGGATTCGAAAGGAAAACAAGATTATGTGTATTTACTCGAAGAGGCTTTTGCAAAAGCGAAAGACCGAGATCTGCGTGATCTGGAAATACTGTCGAAAGATGCAAATCCTGCCAATGCAGAGCGTATTTATAATACTTATTTACAGCTGAATAGCCGTCAGGAAAAAATTAGTCCGATTTTGCCTTTGAAATTAATAAAGCAAGGCAGAAATGCGAATTTTGCATTTGACAATTATTCAAATGAGATCGTGAACAGTAAAAATGCACTTTCGAAATATTTGTATGAGAATGCTTCTGCACTTCTGAAATCGAATAACAAAATGGATTTTAGAAAGGCGTATGATGATTTTTCGTATTTGGAAAGTATTAATCCTGGGTATAAAAATACCAAAAAATTAATGGATGATGCACTTTTTAAAGGAACCGATTTTGTGGATGTTTATGCAAAAAACGAAACCAATATGGTAATTCCTAAAATGCTTCAGGATGATTTGCTGGATTTTAAAACTTACGGATTAAATGATAAATGGACAGTTTATCATAATGCAAGACAAAAAAATGTAAACTATGATTATAGTTTGATTATTAATTTTAGGGATATATATATTTCTCCAGAACAAATTAAAGAAAAAGAATTCAGCAAAGAGAGACAGATAAAAGATGGTGTAAAAACGCTTTTGGACAACCGCGGAAGACCTGTAAAAGATAGTTTGGGCAGAGAAATAAAAGTAGATAATTATAAAATTCTTCGTGCTACAGTTTATGAATTTAGACAATTTAAATCGTGTCAGGTAACGGCAAAAATCGATTATGTGGATTTAAAATCGAATCAGCTGGTGCAAACGTTTCCAATAAGCAGCGAATTTGTTTTTGAGAATATTTATTCGAAATATAAAGGGGATCGAAATGCTTGTGAAGACAATTATCAAACTTATTTTGCAAAACGACCAGTTCCGTTTCCTAATAACGAACAAATGGTTTTTGATACAGGTGAAGACCTGAAAGCTAAGCTAAAAGATATTATTGTTCGCAATAAATTTAGAAGATAATTATCTCATATTAAAATACATAAAAGGCGCTTTTTTAATGCGCCTTTTTTTTGTTTTCAAAATTAATCAATAAAAAAACAATATTTTTTATTGCGCAACCAAAAAGTTGCGTATATTTGCAACTAATTAGTTGCGCAAATATAAAAAAAATGAAACGAGATATTTTTCAGGCTATTGCCGATCCGACACGTAGAGCAATTTTAGTTTTGATTTCTTCGACTGCATTAACCCCAAATGCAATCGCAGAACAGTTTCAAACTACAAGACAAGCCGTTTCTAAACACATCAAAATATTGAATGAATGTGATTTATTGGAAGAAAAAAAATTAGGAAGAGAAATTTACTATCAACTTAAAATAGATAAAATGAAAGAAATAGATCACTGGCTGGAGCAATTCAAAAAGATTTGGGAACAGCGTTTTGATCAATTGGATCAGGTATTAATGAATTTAAAATCTAAAGAAAATGAAATCTAATCTCATAATGAATTTTTCTGTAGACAAGGAAAATAAAACTGTCAATGTAAAACGCGAATTTAATGCGTCATTATCAAACGTTTGGTCTGCTTGGACAGATGCCGCAATTTTAGATTTGTGGTGGGCGCCGGCTCCATTTAAATCTAAAACAAAGTTTATGGAGTTTAGAGAAGGCGGCAAAAGATTATACGCCATGGTAAGTCCAGAAGGAGAAGAACGCTGGGCTGTTTTTGAATATACTTCAATTTCTCCTAAAACAAATTTTAAACATTCATCTACTTTCTGCGATGCAGAAGGAGTTCCTAATTCTGATTTAGGCAGTTCTTACTGGGATATTAATTTCTCTGAAAATGGCGATTCTACAATTGTGGATATTGCTATTAAGCGCGGCAGTTTAGAAGAATTAGAAAAAATAATTGAAATGGGATTCAAAGAAGGCTTTACAAGCGCACTGCAAGGATTAGAAAAAATTCTGGAAGCAAAAAAATAAAATCTTTCTACAAAATAACTATTAATGAATTTAAAATCTAAAGAAAATGAAATCGAATCTATTAATGAATTTTACTGTAAATAAGGAAAATAACACCGTAAATGTAAAACGTGAGTTTAATGCCCCGTTGTCAAATGTATGGTCTGCTTGGACAGAAGCTGCTATTTTAGATCAATGGTGGGCGCCTGCTCCTTGGAAATCACGCACAAAAAGCATGGATTTTAAAGAAGGCGGAAGAAGATTATATGCAATGGTTGGTCCCGAAGGTGAAGAACATTGGGCAATTGCAGATTTTACTTCTATTAGTCCAAAAACTAATTTTAAATATAAGGATGCTTTTAGCGATAGTGAAGGAAATTTGAACACAGATTTTCCACGCTCAAATTGGGATGTGACTTTTTCGGAAGAAGGAGATCATACTTTTGTTGATATAGTAATCAAACACGACAAACTTTCTGATTTGGAAGCAATCATTCAAATGGGCTTTAAAGAAGGCTTTACTATTGCAATGGAAGGTTTGGATGAGATTTTTGCTGAGAATAAATAACTTCAAATTAACAAACAAAGCCAAGGAAAAAAGGGATTTCAGGTATAAAATTCGTATTTTCGTTTTTATACTTTTTACTTACTTCATGAACAAATTTTTTACCCTGGCTTTGTTTCTTTTTACTTTCACTTTAATATTCGGTCAAAAAAACAAAACTAAAGTTACAGCAATACAAAAACCTTTTATTCTAGGCGTCATTGATGAAATTCAATCGAAAGAATTAAACGAAAAAAGAATCCTAAACATCTACCTCCCTGCAGATTATAATCCTGCTGAAGACACCAAATATCCAGTTATCTATCTACTTGATGGTTCTGCTGATGAAGATTTTATACATATTTCTGGTTTAGTTCAATTTAATAGTTTTGAATGGATCAATCAGGTCCCGAAATCAATTGTAGTAGGAATTGCTACAGTAGACCGTAGAAGAGATTTTACATTTCCGACAACAATTCAAAATGACAAAACCCGATTTCCAACTACAGGTCATTCAGATCGATTTATTGCTTTTATCGAAAAAGAATTACAGCCTTTTATTGAGAAAAAATACAAAACAAACGATTCTAAAACCATTATCGGCCAGTCTTTAGGCGGATTATTAGAAACCGAAATGCTGTTAAAAAAACCTTTTCTGTTTAATAAATATGTGATTGTAAGTCCGAGTTTATGGTGGAATAACGGTTCTTTACTCGATTTAGATTCTGAAATATTAAAAGAAAATTTCAATCAAAAAACAGACATTTATATTGCTGTTGGAAAAGAAGGCTTAACGCCAACAGAAATCCCGAGAGTTATGGAAGTTGACGCAAATTTGCTGGCAGAAAAAATAAAAGAATCAAAAAGTAAAAACATCCACGTTTATTTCGATTATTTACCAGAAGAAAACCACGGAACTATTCTTCATCCAGCAGTATCGAACTCATTTAAATTTTTCTATCCTCAAACTAAAAAATAAAAATGAATAATATTGACGAAAATAAACTGGACAATCCTGTCTGGAATTCTTTATCTGAAGAACATGAAAAATTTTGCATTGATTATAATGGGGTTAAATTTTACAATCCCGATTATTGTCCGTTTGGTGGTTTTATAAACCTTGAAGAAACTGAAAAAGCAACCGGCGCTTACGCAGCGTTATCTGAAAATTTCTTTGTCGTTGGAGAAAAACCTAAAATTTCAAGTTCTTTAAAAATTGTTAGAGAATTGGTTTGTCTTCAAATGATTATTCATGAAAAAATTCAACTAAAAATCGACAATGAAATCATCAAACTGACGGATGATTATAAGCACGAATTATTGGATTTGGTCAATTTAGTGCAGCCTGGGTATTTTAAACCAAAAACAACTTCATTAGGAAATTATTACGGAATCTTTGTTGATCAAAAATTAGTTGCTGTCGCAGGTGAACGAATGAAAATGAATGATTTTACAGAAGTCAGCGCTATTATCACACATCCCGATTATACTGGAAAAGGATATGCCAAACAATTGACTGCGTATGTTGCCAATCAAATTTTTACAGAAAACAAAACTCCTTTTTTACATGTTGTTGAGAGTAATATTGGTGCAATCAAATTATATGAAAAACTTGGTTTTGTTACCAGAAGAAAAATGAGTTTCTGGAATATTACAAAATACGAAGATTGATACTTTAAAAGATATAGTCCTGATATTATTTATCAGGACTATACTAACTTATCCCAACCACCCTTCTCGATCTAAACTTCTATATTGAATTGCTTCTGCAATATGCGATGAAACTATATTGGGTGCATTATCTAAATCGGCAATTGTTCTGGAGACTTTTAGAATCCTGTCGTAAGCTCGCGCCGAAAGATTTAGTCTTTCCATTGCCGTTTTCAGTAATTCTTTTGAGGATTCGTCTAAAACACAATATTCTCTAATCAATTTACTGCTCATTTGTGCGTTGTAATGAACATTTTCAACAGATTCAAATCGCTTGGTTTGTATTTCCCTTGCTGCTGTTACACGTTTACGAATCTCTACACTGCTTTCTGCTTTTCTTTCATCTGCCAATTTCTCAAACGGCACTGGAGTAACCTCAATATGAATGTCTATTCTGTCTAATAATGGACCTGAAATTTTACTCATATAACGCTGCATTTCGTGTGGTGAAGAAGTATTAGGGACACTCGGATCATTAAAAAATCCGCTCGGACTTGGGTTCATACTGGCCACAAGCATAAATGACGAAGGATACGTAATAGTAAACTTAGCACGGGAAATCGTCACTTCTCGGTCTTCCAAAGGCTGACGCATTACCTCTAAAACATCTCGTTTAAATTCTGGCAATTCATCTAAAAACAAGACCCCATTATGTGCCATCGAAATTTCTCCCGGCTGTGGGTAACTGCCGCCGCCAACAAGCGCAACATTAGAAATAGTATGATGTGGACTTCGAAACGGACGCTGATTCATCAACCCAACCTCTTTTAATTTACCTGCAACACTATGAATTTTAGTAGTTTCAAGTGCCTCTCGCAAAGTCATTGGAGGCAGAATACTAGGAACACGCTTTGCTAACATTGTTTTTCCGGCGCCAGGAGGGCCAATCAAAATAATGTTATGTCCGCCGGCTGCCGCAATTTCCATACAGCGTTTTATACTTTCCTGTCCGCGAACATCTGAAAAATCAAATTCGGGAAAATCTAAAGTTTTGTAGAATTCAGCACGGGTATCAATAACTGTCGGCTTTAAAGTTCCTTTACCTGCAAAAAAGTCAATGATTTCTTTCAAGTTCTCTACGCCATAAACATCTAAATCTGCTACAATTGCAGCTTCTTTTACATTTTGAATAGGAAGAAAAAAACCTTTATAACCTTCTTCTTTTGCTTTAATGGCAATTGGTAAAGCACCGCGAATAGGCTGCAGACTTCCGTCTAAAGAAAGTTCACCCATTATAATATAACGTTCAATTTCGGGAGCTTTTATCTGATCTGAGCCTACCAAAATTCCCATAGCGAGTGTTAAATCATACGAAGAACCTTCTTTTCGAAGATCTGCAGGCGCCATATTGATGGTAATTTTTTTTCCTGGCAAACTGAAGCCATTATTTTTAAGCGCGGCTGCAATTCTATAACTGCTTTCTTTTATTGCATTGTCGGGAAGTCCAACTAAATGATAACCAATTCCTTTATCCATATGAACTTCAACAGTAATAGTTGTAGCTTCAACTCCAAAAACAGCACTTCCGTAAACTTTTGTCAACATAAATTAATCTTAAATGAAAAGGTAAAAATATTTAATTATAGACAAAAAATCATTATTTTTGTAAATATTTTATTACTTTTTACTAACTCTTTCAAAATTTATTATTTATATGAATGATCTCGAAAAAATAAAATCCAAACTTGCAAAAAGAGCATCAGGATTTATTACTGGAGGATTTAAGCCAACAAATTCAAATACAGAAAGTTGGATTGGAAGAGTTTATTTATATCTAGAAAATGAAGAAATTCCTGTCGATAATAACGGTGACTTAATGTTACCTTTATTTCAATTATGTTTAAATGAATTACCATTCGTCCCTGATATTCTAATAAACACTAAAATAATAACAGTATTCATTTCTAAAAATATTCCAATGGATCTAACTCCAAATGGAAATCATTGGGTTTTACGAGAATATAAAAATACTAATGAGATAATATATAAAGATTTAAAAAATGAAAGTTCTCACATTAAACCTTTTCCATTGTCAAATAAATTAATTGAAGAAGATTATCCGGTTTGGGAAGATCCTGAAATTCCAGAAGATATATCAGATAAAATACTTCAACTTGAAGACGAAGGAGTTATAGATTCTTATTATGAAATAATTGAAAACAATTACGGTCATAAACTTGGGGGATATGCTACTTATTGTCAATCAGGAATATATTTTGGAGATGATTACGAATTTGTTTTCCAAATATCTTCTGATGAAAAAGCTAATTTGAATATTGTAGATAATGGTAATATTTATTTAGCAAAAAATAGGAAAACCGAAGAATGGATGTACTATATTGATTTCTATTAAATTTTTAATGGAATATAATTATACGGAAATCGGATTAAGCAAAACTTAATCCGATTTGATTTTTAATTTCCTCCACAATCCTACTCAAATCCAAACTATTTTGATGCGACCAAAGTTTACTTTCAATTTGATTGTTTCGAATGCAATTGTGACATTCTATTATTTCGTGTGAATATCCTTTTCCTAAAGTTGGCAAAGTAAAAGCAGCTTCTTTTTCGTCATTTATAAATAAAGAATATCCGTCGGCAACAAACCAAGGCGAGTTCAATTCAATTCTTCCTATTGATCCGCTTATAGATGCTTTCATATCAGATTCTGAAACTATCGAAGCATGCAAAACCGATTGAGCCGATTCATATTGCAATAGCATAGAAGTCTGTAGATCAATATCATTTTTGTGTTTGATGGCTTTTGCAATTATCTCTTTTGGATTTCCTAATAGTATATAAGAGAGAAATAACGGATAAACTCCAATATCAAATAAAGCTCCGCCACCCAATTCTTTGTCAAAAAGTCTTTTGTTTTCAGTTTCATTGCCGTGAAAAGCAAAATCGGCTTTTATGTAATTTACATCTCCAATTATTCCATTATTTACTTTTTGTAATATATCTTGAATAGACGGAATAAAACGTGTCCAAAACGCTTCCATAAAAAATCTGTTATTTTTCTTAGACGCTTCAATCATTCTTTCTGCATCATTATAAGATAGCGACATTGGTTTTTCGCATATCACATGTTTGCCGTTTTCAAGTGCTTTTATACATAATGCTGCATGCGAGTTATGTGGTGTTGCAATGTAAATAATTTCAACTTCACTGTCCTCAAAAAGTAGATCATAAGAATTATACATTCTTAAAGCACCAAATTTTTCTGCAAATAACTCTGCTTTAGAAATATCTCTTGAAGCAACTGCCGTTAGCTCAGCATCATCTATGAATAATAAATCTGACGCAAACTGGCTTGCAATATTACCCAGCCCAACTATTCCCCATTTAATTTTTCTATCAGCCATTGTATTTTAATCATCAAAATTGTTAAAAAACATTAAAAAACTATTTCGTTTAAAAAACATCAGACGTTTTTAAACAACAAATATCCAATATATCGTAAAAAGTAACAATCAATTAACCCAAAAATTATTAAAAGTCTTAATAAGACGAAAATAAATGTTGATGAATTACAAATTTTAAGTCTGTTTTAACAAATTCATGCAAAATTTAAGGGGTCAAATTTTAAATTTAACAAAAATTAAACATTGAACCCTATTTTTTTAGGGGGTATGAAATCATTTTATACTTTTATAAAAAATTTTAAAACTAAATAACTATGCGAAAAATTATTTTAACTGTGATTCTTATCACTATTTTGGTACTAACCTTTATATCAAACTTTATCATTGCAGATAACCCAATTCCTGCTGAAGCGGTTAAGTTTGACACAGGAGATACAGCTTGGATGATCGTGGCAACTGCATTTGTATTGTTAATGACTCCTGGTTTAGGATTTTTCTACGGAGGAATGGTAGGTAAGAAAAACGTAATTAGTACTATGCTTCAGAGTTTTATGGCAATGGTAATTGTTACTATTTTATGGACTGTCGTTGCTTTCGGATTAGCTTTTGGACCAACTATTGGAGGAATTATTGGAGATCCATCTCATAATTTATTCTTTGAAGGTGTTGGAACCAATACTGCATGGAGCCTTGCACCAACAATTCCTTTTATGTTATTCGCATTATTTCAAGCAAAATTTGCCATCATTACTCCTGCTTTAATTACAGGTGCTTTTGCAGAACGTGTACGTTTCTGGGCTTATTTGTTATTCATGGTTTTATTTATATTATTGATATATGCTCCTTTGGCTCACATGACTTGGCATCCTGATGGAGTTTTCTTCAAAATGGGAGTTCTTGATTTCGCTGGTGGAACGGTAGTACACATGAGCGCTGGATGGGCTGCATTGGCTGGAGCAATCTTCTTAGGAAAAAGAAAAGTACAAAAAGTTAATCCTGCTAGAATTACTTACGTATTATTAGGTACGGGTTTACTTTGGTTTGGATGGTTTGGTTTCAATGCTGGATCTGCATTAGGAGCAAATGGTTTAGCTGTACAAGCTTTAGGAACAACTACTGTTGCTGCTGCAGCTGCTGCAATGGCATGGGTTTTCCTTGATAAAATTTTAGGACACAAATTATCTGCTCTTGGTGCTTGTATTGGTGCTGTTGTAGGTCTTGTAGCTATTACGCCTGCTGCTGGTTTCGTTAGTATACCTCACGCAATTTTCATTGGTTTATTCTCTGCAATTGTAAGTAACCTTGTAGTTAGTAAATTCCCTAAAGGAAAAATTGATGATGCTTTAGATGTATTTGCTTGTCACGGTGTTGGTGGTATGGTAGGTATGTTATTAACGGGAGTTTTTGCTTCAAAAGCAATTAACCCAGCTGTTGGAGATAATCAAGGTTTAATCTTTGGAACTCCAACTTTATTCATCAACCAATTAACTGCTCTTGTTGTGGTATCAATCTTTGCTTTTGTTGGCTCTTATATTTTATTCTTTATTGTAAATAAAATTACACCTCTAAGAGTTACTGAAGAAAAAGAAGAATTAGGTTTAGATATTTCTCAACACGGAGAATTCCTATAAGAAATTAATTTTCAACTTTCAATCTTGATAAAAAAAACGCTCTAAGTAATTAGAGCGTTTTTTGTTTGAATTAATTTTTAAGCAATCTAAGAAGTCCTTTAAAGATTTAATTTCACATACATCTTGAGTAAACAAACCCATATGTATGGAACTTTATTTATCTGAATTAATTTCACTACAGGCTAGCAAATTAACAACCTTAATTATTCAACAAAAAAACTCCTTTAAAAAACTTTAATCCGCTTAAATCTTGATCATAAAAAAACGCTCTAATTACTTAGAGCGCTTTTTGTTTTGAATTAATTTCAACCCCAATATATTTTAAATTTTAGTCCCGAAGCCTCGGGATAGATTTGAAATTTTAAAGTCTAAAATCTATTTAAAATTAGAAATACCTTCTTTTAACCATTTTAAATATTCTTCTGTACTAACGTAGCTGATAGTTGGTTTAGTATTATTTAAATTATTTCCTTCTAAATCTGTAATCACATATAGAGGCTGTGTATTGGTTTTATATTTAGAAATCATAAAATCTGTCCATTTATCTCCCGCTGTAATAATTTTATCTCCAGAGGCAGTTGTAAATTGTTCTTCTTTTGGAAGTTCACGTTTGTCATCAACATAAAGTGAAATCAAAACAACATCATTTTTTAGAATTGGTAAAACCGTAGGATCAGACCACACATTGTTTTCCATTTTTCGGCAGTTTACACAAGCGTAACCCGTAAAATCCAGCATTATAGGTTTATTGATTTCTTTCGCGTAAGCTACACCATCCTCATAATCGTGAAAAACCATAATTCCGTGAGGGCCTAATTCTGCTCCTTCTGGCAGCCCTTTTATTGGCTCTCCTGAAACGGCTCCATTTCCTGATCCTCCTACTCCAAATGGACTTTCACTGTATTGCGGCGGCGGCGGGAATGCACTAATTAATTTTAATGGAGCTCCCCAAAGTCCAGGAATTAAATACATTGTAAACACTAAAGTAAGTAGTCCTAAATATAATCTCCCAACAGAAATATGATTCATTGGGCTATCATGAGGCAATGTAATTTTTCCGAATAAATATAAAGTCAAAGCTCCAAAAATTGCAATCCAGATTGCGATGAAAACTTCTCTTTCTAAGAAATGTAATTGTAAAACTAAATCTGCATTTGATAAAAATTTGAATGCCAAAGCCAATTCTAAAAATCCAAGAACCACTTTTACAGTATTTAACCATCCACCAGATTTTGGTAATGAGTTTAACCATCCTGGGAACATTGCAAATAACATAAACGGTAAAGCTAATGCAGATGAAAATCCTAACATTCCAACAACTGGAGCGATTCCTCCATTTGAAGCTGCTTCAACTAATAAAGTTCCAACAATTGGTCCTGTACAAGAAAAAGATACAATTGCCAAAGCCAAAGCCATGAATAATATTCCGATTATTCCTCCCTTATCCGCCTGCTGATCAGCCTTGTTTGCCCATGAATTTGGAAGCATAATTTCAAAAGCTCCCAAAAATGAAGTTGCAAAAATAACTAAGATCACAAAGAAAATTAGGTTAAACCAGACATCGGTAGACAAAGCATTTAAAGCATCTGCACCAAATATTTTAGTAACGATAAGACCTAAAATTACATAAATAGCAATAATTGAGAGTCCGTAAATCACAGCGTTTCTAATTCCTTTAGCTCTGCTTTTACTTTGCTTAGTAAAGAAACTTACTGTCATTGGGATCATTGGGAAAACACAAGGCGTTAACAATGCTGCAAACCCTGATAAAAACGCAATAAAAAAGATTGACCACAAACTTCTTGCAGGTGTTGGAGCAGGAATTTCTACTGCTTTAACTTCTTTTTCTGCTTTTACAGTTTGATCTTTAGCAGCATTAGTTTCTTTTTGAATAGTATCAACTGCTAAACCAACTACTTTAGTTTCATCTTTTTGAGCTTCTGCCACAACTGGAACTTGATCCATTTTAAAAGTTGATGGAACTGCAATTGAGAACTTTTTGCTCGAATTGATACAAACTTCTTTACAAACCTGAAAATCGAAATCCACATCAACCGTTTTTAAGTTCGGGTTAATGATTTTTATTTCTTGTTCAATATGTGCTTTTCCTTCAAAATAGGTTTCATCTACACCAAATACATCATTAAAAGAAGTTTTCGTTTTTCCTTCTTTTGCTTTTCCTACTAATTCGTAATTACCTTTTTGATTTTTAAAAGCAATTTCCAGAGCAAGAGGTCCGCCTTCTGGAGTAAACTGCGAATACATATGCCAGTCTTTTTCGATAACAGCATCAAAAATTAAGACGGCGTTATTCCCTTTTTTTTCAATTTTTGAAGTCCATTTTACAGGCTCTAGAATTTGAGCGTTACCTTTTGCAAAAGCAAAGAAAAACAACAGCAGTAAAATAGTTTTAGTCCAAATATTTTTTGACAAGCTTGTCTGAAGATTTTGAGTAAAGTTCATTATTGTAGTTCTATTTTTAGTATTTTGTTTGTGGCTTTTTCAATTTTAAAACGTTCATCTTGCCTTATTCCGATAACCCAGACTATTTGGTCATTAGAACATAAAATCCATGTTTTTTCTTTTTCGATCAATGATAACTTTTCATCTTTAAAAAGTTTACTGACTTTTTTTGACTTACCATGCATGCCAAAAGGCTGAAAAACATCGCCTTCTTTCCATTTACGTAATATCAAAGGAAACTGGATTTTATCGACGTCCACAAATATAACTCTATTTGAATCGAATGTTGTGTGACCTACGTTACAAAGGCTTAATTTTATGGGAAAATTAACTTCTGTATCGTTTGAATTAATTTCATATTCTTCTTTTTCTGACAACTCAGAAAGCGGACTCAAAATTAACGTTTCTCTGTTTTTTAGTAATCTGTATTCCTCTGCAAAAACTTGTTTTCCCGATTGTCCTTCGACCAAATCGTAAATATCATTCCAAGCAGAAAAACCAAATTCATTCAGCCATTGATACAAATATGATTTATAATTGGGAAGTTTTTTTAACTGATTTAAATCAAAATGAATATCATCGCCTGCTTCTTTTGCAACTTGCTGATAAATCATAATCGAAGCATCTTCAACCATTTCTTTTGATTCCTGAAGATAGGATTGTGTCTTTTGAAATACATCCAAAAAATTAGGATTGATTTCTTTTAAAACAGGAATTAAATCGTGACGAATTTTATTTCGCAAATATTTAGTTGAAGCATTACTGCTGTCTTCGCGCCATTCTATATTATTTTCTTTCGCATATTTCAGAATTTCTGGTCTGGAAAATGGCAAAAGCGGACGAATGATTTTATCGTTCTGTTCTGGAATTCCCGTTAAACCTTCTAAACCTGTTCCGCGCGTCAAGTTGATTATAAAAGTTTCTAAATTGTCATCTGCGTGATGCGCCGTTAAAATAAAATCAAAGTTTTCTTCTTCCAAAAGTTCATAAAACCAGCTGTATCTAAGTTCCCTTGCTGCAACCTGCGTAGATAATTTATAATCTTTAGCAAAAGCTTCGGTATCAAAGTGAGTCGTAAAAAACGGAATATTATTTTGATCGCAATAGTTTTGAATAAATTCCTGATCGCCAAAACTTTCTAAACCCCGAAGTTGAAAATTACAATGTAAAACTGCGATTTCATAAGGCAATTGATTGAACAAATGCAGTAAAACCATACTGTCTAAGCCACCGCTGACAGCCAGAAAAAGTTTTTTTTCTGCTAAAAAAGGAAACTTGGAAATTATATGATTTTGAAATTTTGAAAACATTTGATAAATGTAAAAAATTAAATTCGTTCTATTTTTAAATGAAATGTTAAGCGGGTATTTTTTCTGCCACGAATTACACAAATTTCCACTAGTTGATTTGCAAACTTTAAAAAATAAAGCCACAGATTAAAGGATTAAAATGATTCTAAATCTGTGTAAATCTTAATAATCTGTGGCAAAAAAAATTTCGTGCAAATTCGGCTAATTCGCGACAATTCCACTTTATTGTAAAACTTCGTGCATTGCCTTAGCTTTTAATAAACATTCTTCATATTCTTTTTCAGGATCGGATAATGATGTAATGGCACTTCCAACCGAAAATGAAATGTATTTATTTTCCTGATTATACAATATACTTCTAATGACCACATTAAAATCAAAATCTCCTGCAGGCGTAAAATATCCAATTGCACCACTGTACAATCCTCTTTTTGTTTCTTCCAGATTTTCAATAATTTCCATGACAGAAATTTTTGGCGCTCCGGTCATGCTTCCCATTGGAAAAGTAGTTTTTAAAACATCTACAGCCGAATATTGAGCATCTAATTTTGAAGTAATCGTAGAAATCATTTGATGTACCTGCAAAAAGGAATAAATACCGCAAAGCTCTTCAACCTCAACCGAACCTTTCTGTGCAGTATGCGACAAATCATTTCTAACCAAATCGGTTATCATGATATTTTCTGCACGTTCTTTTGCATCTGATTCCAAAATAGCTTTGGATTTTTCATCTTCGATCGAATCCAAAAAACGTTTAGAAGTTCCTTTAATAGGCTGAGAAATAATTTTATCTCCCACTTTTTTAATATAACGCTCTGGCGAAGCAGAAAGCAGATAGTGTTTGTAATTTTTAAAGAAAACTGAAAAAGGCGCTTTAGAAATTTCATTCAACTTTTGAAATTTTTCTAACGGATTTATAACGGCATTTTCAGCGTAAAATTCCATACAGAAATTTGCCTCATACATATCTCCAATATGAATATGTTCGAGCATTTTATTTATTTTCTGAATATATAATTCTTTAGAAATACGTTGTTGAATATTCAATTTTTCGTCACTTTCGACTTTCGACTTTCGACTTTGTACTATTCCATCAAAATCTTCTTCAACTTCGTCATCACAAAGCATTAAATATTGAATTTCAAGCTGATTACCTTTTAGGATAAAAAGTTTTTTAGGCTGAAAGAAAAACAAATCAGGAAAATTCAATCCGTCAAAATTCTGGGAATGAAGATTTTCTATATCATTTTTTAGATCATAAGAAAGATAACCAAAAAGCCAGTCTTTAGTATTCTGCTGATATTGTTTTAAATCTTCAAAAGCGTTGTAGTAGTCCGTTTTTAAAGAGGTAAAAGCATCTACCGCCAATAAACAATCAAAATTAGAATATTGCTGCGGATAGGAATTGCTGTCTAAAAAAATAACTTCGCGAAACTGCTGCGCCCAACTTAATAGCTGTTCTTTAAACAGTTCTGGATTTGCAATATTTTTATGAATGGAAACTCTCAAAAATGGGTAAATTTTAAACTTCAAAATTACGACAAAATTCCTTTACTACTAGAACGCAAAAGAAATAATGAAACGATAATAAAAGCAAAGCAAAAGTGTTAAAAAGACTTACTTTTTATAAGAAAAAATTCGTTATATTTGATATACTCTTAGATTAATCCCAAAATTGAATTAGTTTGACTGTAAAATTCTTAAAAAAGAACCACAAAAAATGATTTGTGCTTTTAATTTTTGAGACCTTAGATTGTATCTTTTCCAATAACTTAATTATATTTTTTAACCTTAAAAAATCCTAAGTATTATGAAAATTGCCACAATTATTGTCCGCGTTTTAATTGGTCTTTTGTTACTTTTTGCCTCTATCAGTTACTTTTTTCATTTAATGCCTGAACCAGAAACTACAGGAAATTTTAAAGCTTTTAATGTAGGTTTGATGGCTTCAACTTATTTAATGCCACTTGCTAAATCAATTGAATTGCTGTGTGGAATTGCATTTATAACTGGGCGATATGTAACACTTGCTAATATTTTGATCCTGCCTATTACGGTAAATATTTTGTTTATCAATTATTTTCTTGCTCCAGAAGGTCTGCCAATTGCAGTGTTATTATTCTTAGCCAATTTATTTTTGATTTACAGATATTGGGGTAATTATAAAAGTATTTTCACACCATAAATTATTTTTTAAACTAAAAATAAAACCCGACAGCTATTTAAACTGTCGGGTTCTTTTTTAATTCATTCTATCATGCTTAACCCAAACGAGATCGGTTACTTTGTATCCAATTTCTTGAGCTTTAATTAAATAGTCTGCCTTTATACTTTCTGGAATAGTTTTCTCACGCGAAAGGATCCACATGTATTTTAAACTTTCACCAGCAACAAGCGCATACTTATAGTCGGGGTCAATAGCTACAACATTGTACCCTGAATAAAAAGGACCAAAAAATGAGACTTTCAGCATACCAATATTGTCTTTTTTGACAAATTTAGCTTTCCCGATACTTTGTTCCCATTTGTCTTTTTTGACATTATAGCCCTTATTATCGACTTTTATAGTTTTATCTTCGTTTAAAGAATACTCAGCAGTTACATTGTCCAGATCTCTTTCCCATTTGTAATCTAATCTAGCGATTTCATACCATTTTCCGAGATACTTTTTGCTGTCAAAATTGGTTACAGCTTGTGCTTTTTTCGGAATACCTCCTCCACAAGATGTAAGGGCAATTCCTATTCCTGCTCCAATCAAAATCGGAACTATATATTTACTTTTCATAATGTTATCTTTTAATAATCATAAAGATAGCACCTGAAATACACATCTAATTTACAAAATTATTTTCAATTATTATATTATTACTAAGCGAAAAATAACACATAAAAAAACCGCCAGATTGCTCTGACGGTTTAGTAATATGTTTAACGTAAATTATACGTGTAAAGCTCTATTTTCGGTAGCTGCCAATGCTGCTTCTTTTACCGCTTCCGCGAAAGTTGGGTGCGCATGGCTCATTCTTGAAATATCTTCAGCAGAAGCTTTGAATTCCATTGCAGTAACCGCTTCAGCAATTAAATCTGCTGTACGAGCACCAATCATATGAACTCCTAAAACCTCATCTGTTTTTTCGTCAGCAAGGATTTTTACGAATCCGTCTAAGTCAGCACTTGCTCTTGCACGTCCTAACGCTTTGAAAGGGAAACTTCCAGATTTATATTTCACTCCCGCAGCTTTCAATTGCTCTTCAGTTTGTCCCACTGCTGCAACTTCCGGCCAAGTGTAAACCACACCAGGAATTAAATTGTAATCGATATGCGGTTTCTGACCTGCTAAAATTTCAGCAACCACTACTCCTTCTTCTTCCGCTTTATGCGCTAACATTGCTCCACGAACAACGTCACCAATTGCATAGATATTTGGAACATTTGTCTGTAAATGATCGTTTACTTCAACTTGCCCTCTGTCTGAAATTTTCACTCCAGCTTTGTCAGCATTTAATCCGTCTGTGTAAGGACGACGACCAACAGAAACTAATGAATAATCTCCTTCAAGAGTGATTGTTTCTCCTTTTGCATTTTCAGCCTGAACTACAACAGCATCGCCGTTTCTTTCAACTGATTTTACTTTGTGAGAAACGTAGAATTTCATTCCTTGTTTTTTCAATACTTTAGTCAATTCTTTAGAAAGAGAACCGTCCATTCCAGGAATAATTCTGTCCATGAATTCTACTACAGAAACCTGAGCTCCTAAACGCAAGTAAACTTGTCCCAGCTCGATTCCGATAACTCCTCCACCAATAATTACTAAGTGTTTTGGAACTTCTTTTAAAGCTAAAGCCTCAGTAGAAGTGATGATTCTTTCTTTATCAATTTTGATAAATGGTAAAGAAGATGGTTTTGAACCTGTAGCGATTACAGTATATTTTGCTTCGATAGTTTCTGATGTCCCGTCAGCTTTTGCAATTGCGATATGCGTTGCGTCTACGAAAGAACCTAAACCAGTGAAAACAGTAATTTTATTTTTATCCATTAAGTAGTTGATTCCACCTACGGTTTGATCTACAACTGCTTGTTTGCGCGCGATCATTTTCTCTAAATTGATTTTTACATCTCCAGAAACTTCGATTCCGTGATCTGCAAAATGAGCAATTTCAGCATAATGATGAGAAGACGACAATAATGCTTTTGAAGGAATACAACCTACGTTAAGGCAAGTTCCGCCTAATGAATTATATTTTTCTATAATGGCAGTTTTGAAACCTAATTGTGCGCAACGAATTGCTGATACATATCCGCCAGGACCTGAACCTATAATGACTACGTCAAATGAACTCATAGTTTGTCTATTTTTAATTTTAGCGTCACAAATTTAAGGAATAAAGTTTTGTTTAAAGTTTAAATCTCAATGTTTTTTGTGTGAAATTTTGGAGGAAGGTTTTATCGCAAAGGGCGCTAAGAATTACGCGAAGATTCGCAAAGTTTTTTTTAAATTAAAATGAATTGCATCCAGCTTTAGCTGGATGACAAAAAAATTACAAACTCTTAGGCTTTAGCCAAACTTTGCTTTTTGGCTAAAGCCTTTTCTATATCAAATCTTAATTCCTCCAGCTAAAGCTGGAGGCAATTCAAAGTAACTTTGCGAGATTAAAAACTTAGAACCTTTGAACCATTGTCTCTCTGAACCTTTGAACCTCCTAAAAAGAAATTACCGTCGAGTTCTTCACCTCACTAATCATAAACATACTTTGCGTACTGCCAATATGTTGAAGCGAAGTCAATTTGGTAACCAAAAATTCACGATACGCTTCCATATCTTTTACTAAAACTTTCAAGATATAATCGTAATCACCGCTTACATGATGGCATTCTAAAACTTCGTTTAGTTTGATGACTTCACTTTCGAATTTGGTTAGGAATTCTTTGGTATGCTGAATGAGTTTTAAGTGACAAAAAACCACAAATCCTTTTTCGATTTTGGATTTATCTACTAATGCTACATAGTTTTTAATGATACCTTCTCGTTCTAGTTTTTTGATTCGTTCGTAAACTGCGGTTACAGAAAGATCAAGTTTTAAAGATAATTCTTTGGTTGTTTTTTTACTGTCGGTTTGAAGTAAAACCAGAAGTTTTTTATCTGTAGCGTCTAGAGTCATAGTTACGTAATTGCGAGGAACGAAGCAATCTCATCCTCTGATTAATATTTATTCTTTTTTTTACTAGAAAGAAAATCTACTGGATTACATCTTTAACACCAAATTTAGATTAAAAATCATTAAAAATAAGTTTTTATAGTTTTAAAATCTAATTATTCAATTTATGATTGATTAATACTCTAAATAGATCTTATTTTGGATAGAATTTCTTAGAAATGAGCTTCCTAGCTCTCAACTTGAAACAAAACAAACAAAAAACTAACTATAATGAAAAACTTTAATCCAGCAGATAAAATTCAAGATTTACAATATTTCGGTGAATTTGGCGGTGTGAATCCGTCGATTTCTGATTCTTCTACTTATACTTTTCTTTCGGCTAAAACGATGTTTGATACTTTTGAAGGCAATATGGAAGGCTGTTATTTATACTCGCGTCATTCGTCGCCAAGCAATTTGTATTTGGATCAGGCTTTGGCGGCAATGGAAGGAACGGAAACAGCAAATGTATCGGCTTCAGGAATGGGTGCGATTACGCCTACTCTATTACAGCTGTGCGGTGCGGGCGATCACATTGTTTCGAGCCGAACTATTTATGGCGGAACATACGCTTTTCTAAAAAACTTTACTCCAAGATTCGGAATTGAAACAAGCTTTGTTGACATTACTAAGTTGGACGTTGTACAAGCAGCAATTACATCAAAAACGAAAGTTTTATATTGCGAAACGGTTAGTAATCCACTTCTGGAAGTTGCCGATATTGCGGGTCTGTCTAAAATTGCTAAAAAGCATAATTTGAAATTGGTTGTTGATAATACATTTTCACCCTTATCTGTTTCTCCTGCAAAATTAGGTGCCGATATTGTCATTCATAGTTTGACAAAATACATTAACGGAAGCAGTGATACTGTCGGAGGTGTGACTTGTGCATCAAAAGAATTTATTAATTCGCTAAAAAATGTAAATTCTGGTGCAAGTATGCTGTTAGGGCCAACGATGGATAGTTTGCGTTCGGCTTCTGTAATGAAAAATCTTCGCACGCTTCACATCCGAATCAAACAGCACAGTCATAATGCGCATTTTCTTGCCGATCAATTTGAGAAAGACGGTTTAAAAACGGTTTATCCCGGATTAAAAAGTCATCCGAGTCACGAATTGTACAAAACGATGATTAATCCAGAATATGGTTTTGGAGGAATGCTGACGATTGATGTTGGCACTTTAGCGAAAGCCAATGAATTAATGGAATTGATGCAGGAAAGAAACTTAGGTTATTTAGCTGTTAGTTTAGGTTTTTATAAAACATTATTCAGCGCACCAGGAACTTCGACTTCTAGTGAAATTCCCTTAGAAGAGCAGAATGAAATGGGATTAACAGACGGTTTGATTCGCTTTTCTATTGGATTGGATAATGATATTGAACGCACTTACCAAATGATGAAAGCTTGTATGGTTGAGCTTGGTATTTTGAATTCCCCAGAGATTAGTAAAGAAGTTTACACAGAGGTTCACTAAGATTTCTCTCTCGCAGATTTGGCTGATCATGCTTATTGTTGTAGAAATCTATAAAAAAATCTGCTAGACCTGCACAATCTGCGCGAGAAAATTTGAGTGAATTTTATATGAAAAAAGCCGTTCTGAAATTATTCTCAGAACGGCTTTTCACATATAACGTTTTACTTCTAACTCACAACTTGAGTATTTAGTTTACTATTTTTTCTACTATAAGTAAAGTAAATAAACAATCCGATTAGTAACCAAATGGTGAAGTAAATCCAGTTCCAAACGCTTAATTCGGCCATCATGTAAAGGCAGCAAATTAATCCTAAAAGCGGAATTAAAGAAAGGTTTTTTCTAAATGCCCAAACGGCTAATCCAACTAAAACAAATAGGAAAATCCACATTGGAATTTTGTGCTTGAACAAACTGAATCCTGATTCGTATTTTAAAGAATCGTTAATTGGTAATCCTTTTACAACCTCAGCATATTTTGCGTCATCGTCTTGGTATTGACTTAGCAAATGCTCTAAATCTGATGTTTCTGCAGTTTTATTTTGAACGTCAATGCTTTCCAAATAATTAAAAACTTTTGCCGATTCTTCTTTATCTAAAGAAGTAATAATTGTTGTCGCATCATTCGTTTGCGCCTCATTATTTATAAAAGCCATTGTAGCTTTATTGTTGAACGTAAAAGCATAGTACAATCCAGCAATCATTAAAACTGGTAAAATATATTTTGAATTTACATATGGCGTTTTGAATTTTCCTCTTGGAATTTCAGGTTTGTTTTGTAACACTAAAACCCCTGCACAAACTAATACAAAGGCAAACAAAGTTCCAATACTGCATAAATCAGTAACCATTGTAAGGTTTAGAAACAAAGCTGGAACTGCTACCACAAAACCTGTTACGATTGTAGCAAATGATGGTGTTTTATATTTTGGGTGAACGGTAGAAAATTTCTTTGGCAATAAACCATCACGGCTCATGCTCATCCAGATACGAGGCTGTCCCATTTGGAAAACCAATAAAACGCTTGCCATGGCTACTACAGCACTTACAGCAATAATTCCCGACATCCATTTTAGGTCTAATTTATCGAAAACAAATGCAAGAGGATCTCCAACATTTAGTTCGTGGTATTTTACCATTCCGGTCAAAACTAAGGCAATAGCGATATATAAAATCGTACAAATGATAATTGCCCACATCATACCTCGTGGTAAATCACGCTGCGGATTTTTACATTCTTCGGCAGTTGTCGAAATCGCATCAAAACCAATATAAGCAAAGAAAACAGCAGAAACACCTTTTAAAACCCCGCCAACTCCATTTGGAGCAAACGGATCCCAGTTTGCTGTATCTACGTAAAATACACCCACAGCAATTACTAGAAGAACTACACAAAGTTTAACAACAACCATTAAATTACTGGCGTTACGAGATTCTTTCATTCCTCTGTAAACCAAAGCTGTAATCAAAATAATGATAAATAGAGCTGGTAAATCGGTAACAAAATGGAAAGATCCTATTGTTGGCGCTGTTGTCCAAGCTGTATGGGCCTGCTGTAAAGCTGTACTTAAATTTTCGAATGATTTTCCGCCTCGCATTAAAGCTTCGGCATCTTTAAATCCGTTTGATGCCGTTAAATAATCCATCTGAATCCATTGTGGAAGATGTATACCGCCGCTCTGGAGCAGTCCTGTAAAATAATCACTCCACGATATGGCAACGGTTATATTTCCGACAGCATATTCCATAATCAGTGCCCAGCCGATTATCCAGGCGATTAATTCTCCAAAAGCAACATACGAATAGGTATAAGCACTTCCTGAAACTGGAACCATCGAAGCAAATTCCGCGTAAGCGAAAGCAGCAAAACTACATGCTAAAGCTGTAAACAAAAATAGGAAAATAACAGCTGGTCCGCCGTCTGCACTGGCTTTTCCGATAGTACTAAAAATACCAGCTCCAACAATAGCAGCTATTCCGAATGCAGTTAAGTCTCTTGTAGTCAAATGTTTTCCAAGTGCATTATGACCATCTGATTCGTTCTGAGCAACTTGCTTCAGAATATCCTGTACTGTTTTCTTTCGGAATAAACTTGAAAATGCCATATATGTTTTGCTATTATAAAATTAATTTACTTGGGACTTTATGGTTTTATTTTGCAAATAATGCAAAAATTATCCTGATTTCAAATATATAAAACGATTTTGTTTTACTTGGAATTATTTTTTGCCACTAAGGAACTAGGACACGAAGTTTTTTTGCTAAATAATTTCTCAATTATCCCGAATTTATTTTTTGAATGAATTTATTATATCAGTTCTTATTTATAGCAAAACAAAATAAGTTCATCATTTTGATCTGTCATTTCGAATACTCCAATTTTATTTATAATTTCTTTGATTTCAATCAAGTCTTGTTCTTGATATGAATTTTCATTTTGAAATTTTGCAGGGAATTTTAGAAATTCTATTTCTTTATAAAGTAGCCAACCTCCAAATGAATTTACACCTTCAAATCCAATATTCCAATAATCAAACTCATATTGTAAATTTTCTGAAATGAAAATTAGCCCAATTTTCTCCTCTAGCACTTTTTTGATCTCACCTCTCTTAATCAATTCAGCATTTTCAACAAAAGTATCAATTAGTTTTACCCATTTTTTATTAGACATATAACCTGATGAAAACTTTTGCTTAATAGTCTGATCAAGTTTTTGATCTATTTCTTCTATTGATGGTTGATATTTTTTCATCGTTAATTAATTATTTCATTTGAGTAATTATAATAAACACAAATGTAACATTTATCAAAAACAGCTTACTAATAAATTGCTATTTAACTTAAAAGATAAATTATATGGAAAAAATTTCAAGAAGATCGTTTGTGAATAAATTTGGAATTGGCGTTGGCGCGTCTGTTGTGATGACAGCTCTTCCTTCTTTTTTATCTGCGCCGGAAACTAATAAAAAGCCTTATACGGGAAAAAAACTAAATATCGCGCTTTGCGGCTTAGGAAATTACGCTTCACTTCTGGCGGAAGGTCTTCAAGTTTCTGAATACTGCCAGCTTGCGGGAATCGTGACAGGAACTCCCTCTAAAGCCGAAAATTGGAAAAAGAAATATAATATACCAGAGAAGAACATTTACAATTATGAGAATTTCGATTCCATCGTAAAAAACAAAGATATTGATTTAGTTTATGTCGTAACTGCCAATTCACTGCACAAAGAACTTACCGTTAGGGCAGCAAAAGCAGGAAAACATGTTATTGTTGAAAAACCGATGGCGATTACTATTGAAGACTGCGAAGAAATGATTAAAACCTGCAAGGAAAACAATGTACAACTCGCAATGGGTTATCGTCTGCATTACGAACCTAATCATCTGGAAGTAAAGCGACTTGGACAGGAAAAAGTTTTGGGGCAGGTACGTTTTATTGAAGCCTCTCTTGGCTATAGTACGTATGATTTTCGTAATATTAATACACCCGTAGATTTAAATGCGCGTAACCAATGGAGATTGAATAAAAAACTAGCGGGAGGCGGTACTTTAATCAATTTAGGCGTTTATTGTATTCAGGTTTCGCGTTATGTTTTAGGTGAAGAACCAATTGCTGTAACGGCACAATTTGGAACTGTAAACAATAAAAATATGTTTGCTCAGGTGGAAGAAAATATTACTTGGCAAATGGAATTTCCAAGTGGTGCTGTGGCTAATTGCAGCAGTTCCTATGGTTTTGGCATTGATAGATTTTTTGCTTCCGCAGATGAAGGTACATTTGAAATGAGTCCTGCTGTTAGTTATGGCCCATTTGTAGGTAAAAGATCTGATGGAAAAGCATTTAATTTTCCTGTGATAAACCAACAGCAAACCCAAATGGATGAAATTTGCAAAGTGATTTTAGCAAACAAAAAACTCCCAAATCATATTACTGGAGAAGAAGGCATGAAAGACGTTAGAATCATTAATGCTATTTATAAAGCAGCTGAAACTGGTAAAAAAGTTATTTTGAAATAGTTTTTTTGCCACAGATTAAAAGAATTAAAATGATTTTAAAATACTCTTTTAAATAAAACTTATAACCAAAGTTTGTCATTTCGATCCCGAGGCTTCGGGAGAGAAATCTCTACGAGAAGCTCTACAAAGATTGGATTTTCGTTGCGGAGTTACTTGTGAAGATTTCTCTCCCGAAGCCTCGGGATCGAAATGACATAAAATGAGAAATAATCATTTAATCTGTGCCAAAAAAATTCGGGCTATACGTGTAATTCGTGGCAAACTTTTATTTTAAGCA
Source organism: Flavobacterium sp. SORGH_AS_0622 (assembly GCF_030818825.1). Lineage (NCBI taxonomy): Bacteria > Pseudomonadati > Bacteroidota > Flavobacteriia > Flavobacteriales > Flavobacteriaceae > Flavobacterium > Flavobacterium sp. SORGH_AS_0622. The sequence goes on along the minus strand of NZ_JAUTAX010000001.1, from coordinate 1,204,976 downwards.
GCTTCTCAAAATACTAACTGGATGCTGCGCTTCACGTTTTGTACCGTCATAAATTTGATGACGACAGCTCGTTCCCGCAGCGGCAATTTTTACGTTTTCAGCAGTATTTCTAACTTTTGGGAAAAGTGTATCCTCTCCCATTTGCATACTTACTTTGTAATGTTCTTTTTCATATCCAAAAGAACCTGCCATTCCGCAGCAACCCGAATTGTAAATCGTAACGGTATTATTTTTAGGGAGATTCAGCATGGCGAAAGTCGCTTCAACAGAACTCAACGATTTTTGATGACAATGTCCGTGGATTTTGATTTCTTTGGTTTCTTCAGAAAATGAATCTGGAGTTATTTTCCCATCGATGATTTCTTTTTTAAAGAATTCTTCAACAGTAAAAGCATTTTGCGAAATTCTCTCCGCATTTTCTTTGTCCGATGCCAATCGCAGATATTCATCTCTAAAAGTCAAAATTGCTGACGGTTCTATTCCGATTAAAGGCGCATTACTTGAAATTAAATCTTTGAAAATATTGATATTGATATCCGTGATCTTTTTGGCCTCTTCCAAAAATCCTTTCGATAAATACGTTCTGCCGCTTTCTTCGTGATCTACGATTAAAACCTGATATCCTAACTTCGTTAATAATTCAAAAGCGTCAATCCCGATATTTACATCGTAATAATTGGTAAATTCATCCACAAACAAATACAATTGTCCGTTTGGAAAATCGATATTTTTGGGTTTGTTATTTTCATACCATTTTCTGAAAGTCTTTTTCGCCAAAAGCGGCACTTGTCTTTCGGGCGCAATTCCCATTGATTTTTTAACTAGCGACTGATTCGAAATAAAATTAGTAATCGATGGAAACAAACTTCCCATTTTGTTCAATTTTGCGTTATTGGCAAAAATTTTACTTCGGGTCGAAAATCCGTTTGCTTTTTGATATTGGTATAAAAATTCGGCTTTTAGCGTTGCGACATCCACGTTACTCGGACATTCGCTGGCACAGGCTTTACAGCTTACACACAACTCAAAAACTTCGTATAATTCTTTCTGGTCAAATTTATTTTCTTTTTCAGAATATGTCAAATATTCTCTTAAAGCATTTGCTCTGGCTCTAGTGGTTTCTTTTTCATTTCTGGTCGCACGATAACTCGGACACATCGCTCCTCCCGCCGACGGCATTTTCCTGCAATCGCCGGAACCGTTGCATTTTTCGGCTGCACGAAGAATTCCTAAACTGTCTGAGAAATCCTGAAACGTCTTAATATCCGGCTCTACTCTTCCCGAAATTACACGATGATTTTCATCCATTTTCAAGGCGTTGACGATCTTCCCGATATTAAAAACCGAATTCGGGTCAAACGCCAATTTGATTCTTTTCAGCAATTCGTAATTTTTCTCGCCAATCATAAACGGAATAAACTCCCCGCGCACAATTCCGTCGCCGTGTTCACCGCTCAATGAACCTTTATATTTTTTCACCAAATGCGCCACATCTGTCGCAATGGTTCTGAATAATTTTAAATCTTCCGTTTTTTTCAAATTCAAGACCGGACGCAAATGCAGTTCTCCCGCACCAGCATGCGCATAGTAAATCGCTTCTTGTCCGTGGCTTAACATCATTGCCGAAAACTCTGCAATATATGCGGGTAAATCGCTTAATTCAACTGCAGTATCTTCAATAGAATCGGCTGCTTTATTGTCGCCAACAATACTTCCCAAAAGTCCAAGACCAGCTTTTCTCAGTTCGTTGGCTTTATCAATATCCGGACCGTAAATCTTTACTCGGGCATAACCAAAATTATGTTTTTCTAAATCGGCAATTAAATCATTTGCTTGTTTCTCAGCATCTTCTAGGGAATGAGAAGCTACTTCAAACAACATAATTGCTTTGGGTTCTCCAACTAAAAAGAATCTGTTTTTTATATGTTCGCGATTGGTTTTCGTACAATCCAAAATGGTATCGTCGATCATTTCGCAGGTGTACAAATGATGTTTCATAGCCACAACAACTGATTCAAGAGATTCCTGAATTGTATGATAATGTCCAACTACCATAATATTATGTACAGGCGGTAAATCGTCAGCTTTTAAAGTGATTTCGGTTGTAAAGGCTAGAGTCCCTTCGCTTCCGCAAAGTAATTTTCCAACGTTAATTGTTGGTTCTGTTCCGCCAAATAAATCGGATCGTAATAGGATATCAACGGCATAACCTGTATTTCTTCTGTGAATTTCTGGTTTCGGAAACTCTTTTATAATCTCTTCCTGATTTTCCTTTTCCGAAAGTTCATCGTAAAGTCGTTTGTATATTTTATTTTCTAAAGAATCTCCTTTGGTTTTCTCCATAAATTCTGCCGAAGTCAGTTCTCCAAAAGCTACTTCAGAACCGTCGCTCAAAATTGCTTTAACCTCAACAATCTTATCGCGCGTAACACCATAACGAATCGAAGTTGTTCCAGATGAATTATTCCCAACCATTCCGCCAATCATAGCTCGATTTGAGGTTGATGTAATTGGCGCGAAAAATACCCCGTGAGGTTTCAAGAATAAATTCAGTTCATCTCGAATAACACCAGGCTGTACCGTAACGGTTTTCTTTTCGGCATTGTACGAAATAATTTTGGTGAAATTTTTCGAAACATCCACCACAAGTCCGTCCCCTACCGCTTGTCCGGCCAGTGAAGTTCCAGCAGTTCTTGGCGTAATCGAAATATTATGTTGTGCTGCGAAGCGAATTAATTTGCTGATATCTTCTACCGTCTTAGGCACAGCCACTGCATTTGGCCGAATCCGATACACTGATGCATCTGTAGAATAAAGTGTTTTATGAAGATCATCGTATAAAAGTTTGCCTTCGAGAGTATCGGCTAATTGCTCTAAATGAGATTGGGTCAACATGTAAGTGGTGCTTTTTGATAAAATAGTTCTGAAAAAACTCAGACAGCAAATATAAAAATATAGCAGATTAAATTGATATAATTTGTGATTTTATCTGATTCCTCCATTAGATTTTATAAAATTCTAAGAGAATCCTGTAAAGTGTTCCACTTTCTAAATCTCTACTTTTAGAATTTAACTTTTTTATGCCAATTACTTATTTATTATGGAAGACTTTCTGCAAGACGTTGTCAAACATTTAGAAGGATATTATTATAGTATTGTCGATCTTACGCCAAAATTTATTCTGGCAGTTCTGGTCATTTTGGTTTCATGGTTTATTGCAAGCCGTGTCGGAATTTTTGCAGGCAACCGACTAAAAGTCAGAATGCACGATCGTCTTCTGGCAACTTTTATCGCTCGTTTAATTAAGTCTGTTCTTATTATTATCGGCATTCTTATTATGTTCCGAATTATTGGCCTTGACGGAATCGCTCAAAGCATGCTTGCCGGTGCCGGAATCTCTGCTTTTGTAATTGGTTTTGCGCTTAAGGATATTGGCGAAAATTTCCTTGCCGGAATTCTGCTGGCTTTCAAAAGACCTTTTAACATTGGAGATATTATTGAAAGTAACGGCGTGAAAGGCGAAGTCATTAACCTCAACCTGCGCGATACCGAAGTAAAAAGCGACTCGAAAATCATTTATATTCCAAACGCACTTTTAATAAAAAACACACTTATCAATTATAACAGCGAAGGTTTCTTACTTCAGACGTTCACCGTTGGACTCGAATATGGTTCTGATTACACCCGTGCTATCGAACTTGTAAAAGAGGTTCTCGGAAACAGCGAAGACGTCACCGAAAAAGACCACGAAAACGCAGCCGTAATTACTGATGTTGCCGGTGCGGGTGTCATTCAACTCAATATCCGCTATTGGGTAAAAACGGCATCAACAACTGAAAATTCAGAATGCCGTTCTAAAATTATTGCTGCTGTTTTGAAGAAGTTAAAAGAAAATGAGTTTGTTTTGAAGTAATGGGACAAAGGTCCAAAGTGGCAAAGGTTCAGAGATTTTTTCCAAACACAATTGTCGCCCTGAGCGTAGTCGAAGGATTATGACAATTTAAACTTCCATTTTTTTGGAATTTGGAATTTAAAAAATTGGAATTTAAATAAAAAGATATCTTCGCACTAAGATTCTTACCCCTTTCCCCAAATCCTAGTATTCAAATCCAGTTCATGAACAATATCCTGCATAAACTGAACTATCGAAAGATCATCAGTAAGTAAATCAGGAACTAATAACGAAGAATGAATAGGTGCCTCAAAGTAGTTATGAGACAGCGGAAAAGCAATATACATTTTAGAATCTATAAATGAGAGCGAAATAGTATCCTCTGATTTTTTGTTTAATTCTAAAATTCTTTCCATCATGGCTGGAGTTAAAATATATCTTGCCTCAATTTGATTTCTAGAATAGGTAACAAAAATCTCATCAAAAATGGTATTTTCTAAATGCACTAACTCGCTGTTTCCAAAGCTAAAAACGTTTTTAGAAAACCACGCACCAATAGCATCTCCAACACCTTTTGGCCGCACGACAGTCGACACTTCAAACTTTTTATTGAAATCGGCTACGAAAATAATTCCTTTAAAAATTGTATGCCAAGTTGTTTTCGTTCCGTTTTTGGTGTGGGTTTCGGTTTTATATTCAGCGTGAACTTCGGCAAACCAAAAAGCAGTTTTATCGGCAGTTCCGCTTATTAAATCTTGGGTCTTATAACGATCTGGTTCGGTTGTAAAAAGTTCAGAGCTTACAAACTCATATTCGGGAAGTCCGCTTTGAGGCGTAATCGAAAAAGTTTCATTAATCTCTTTTAATGCTGATGAAACAACATTGGTTTTATAAACAAATTTGTATTTTTTGACTTCATCTTGTATTTGAAAATACATTACAACACCAATAACCAGAGGAACTAAAGCTCCAAAAAAGGCTAACATTGGAAACCTAATTAATAAACCAATAGCTAAAATTAATGCCGCAAGACCAAACAAGATATAGCAGGTTTTATAGGTTTCTGCTATTTTTTTTCGGTCAATTTCTAATGTATTTAAAACCTCCTGTAAAGCTTTATAAGTAGTATTTTCTGAATCCATTAATTATTAAAAAGCTCTTTTGCACTAATGTTTTTACGTTCTTCTGCTGGTGTTTCCAGAACATCAATTTTAGTATAATTGAGCATTCCCGCAAACATATTGCCTGGGAACATCATAATAGCATTATTGTAACTAGTAACCGAAGCATTATAAGTTCTTCTCGCAGCTGCGATTTGTTCTTCACTTTCTGTCCAAGTCGATTGTAAATTCAGGAAATTAGTATTGGCTTTTAAGTCTGGGTAGTTTTCAACGGTAACCATTAAACCTTTTACAGCTGTACTTAATTCCGTATCTAAACTTGCTTTTTCGGTTTCTGTAAGTGAACCTGAACCTGCTTTTGCGCGAAGTTCTACGATTTTAGTTAATGTACTTTGTTCGTAATTGGTGTATTGTTTAACCACCTCAACAAGATTGGGAATCAAATCAAAACGTTTTTTAAGCATAACATCAATTGCCGAAAAAGCATTTGTAACCTGATTTCTTCTTTCGATAAGGGAATTATAAATAAAAACGCCAACTGCTAAAAAAACAACAAGGATTATAACTATAATCATAACTTAAAAAATTTAATTGGTTTGAAAGCAAATATATAGAAAAGCAAATAAGTTTTATACTTTATTTGTAGGATATACCATATTTTTTTAAAACCGCATAAAAATGCATTTTTAAGTAATTCTACAATACTTTGATTCCAGAATCGACAAAATTCTTTATTTTCGGACTTGCAACATTTAGGTCTGTTACAACGGCGTAAAGTTTATCAAGATCACAAACTTTATGTGGCATTTTGCTGTTCATTTTTTCAGAGGTAAAAAGCGCAATTACCTTGTCTGATGCCCTAATCATCTCTTTTTTAATAACCGAAACTTCATAACCTATTTCGGTAAGTCCTTGATTTACATCGATACTGCTGACACCCATAAAACAAATGTCGGCTTTAATTTTGGAAAGCACCTGAACCACATCAATACCAACGGTTACCATTGCCTGCTTTTGCAATTTCCCGCCAATAAAAATCAATTCGATATTCGGGTGCTGCGATAACTGCATCGCAATTGGAAGACTGTAGGTATAAATCGTAGCGGTAAAATTTAGCGGAATAAGTTTGCAGAGAGTCAAATTTGTTGTTCCTCCGCTCATAATAATCACTTGACCTTCATTCAAAAAAGAAAGCGCTTTTTTAGCCACGCTTATTTTCTTATCCTCATTAATAATAGTAATGTCGAAAACATTTTTATGATTGTTTTTGGCTAAAAATGCGCCTCCATACACCTTATTTATTAATCCTTTATCATTTAACTCAATAAAATCCCTGCGAATAGTATCCTCAGAAATATTCAATTCTAAAGCTAAGTCGATCGTATTTATTTTTTCGACTTGTTGAAATTTATTCATAATGAATTGATGTCTTTCCTTTTTGAGCATAAGATCTTCTTTTTTACAAATTTAGAAAAACATCGCAGTTTTGAAAATCCTCAAAATAAAACTTTTTACGATTTCCATAATTCCAATTAATTCAAAGTTATTTATGCGTTTTTATGCATTATTGAATAGAATTGATAAAAATACGACATAAAGTTGCAATTTTTTAAAAATATTTTATACATTTCGCATCTCTAACCATAAATTAACCCTTATGAAAAAAAAGCATTTAATTCTTTTACTTTTCATTTTTGGAATACTAACCAGTTATTCGCAAAACAATCTAGTAAAAGGTGTCGTTACAGATGGCAGCGGTAACACATTGCCAGGCGCAAACATTCTAGTACAGGGAACCAAAGATCAAACTTCGACTGGAGTTGATGGAACCTTTTCGATCAAAGCAAACCAAGGAGCAGTACTTCTTGTTTCTTACATTGGTTTTAATACCAAAGAAGTTATTGTAAATGGCAGCAATCTTAAAATTGTTATTTCAGAAAGTGCTCAAACGCTGAACAATGTAACTATTGTGGGTTCTATGGGTATTGTTAGAAACAAATCGTCTTTAGGATATGCGGTTCAGGAAGTAAAAGGAAAAGAAATCGCAGACACTCAGCGCCCAAACTTTGCTACGGCTTTGCAAGGTCGTGTTGCGGGTCTTACCGTAACGAGTACTTCTGGAGCACCGGGAGCCTCTGCTGCGATTCAGTTAAGAGGTGTAAATTCGCTTAGCGGGAGCAACTCTCCTTTGTATGTAGTTGACGGATTACCAGTGAGTAATGAAACAATGGACCAAGGTGTAACAATTTCTAATGCTCCAAACAGAACGCAGGATTACACCAACAGAGGTGCGGATATTAACCCAGACGATATTGAATCTGTGGTTATCTTAAAAGGACCTGAGGCGGCAGCGCTTTACGGAATGCAGGCTGGAAATGGTGCGATCGTTATTACAACTAAAAAAGGTAAAAAAGGAGTTGGAAGACTTACTTATTCTACTAATACAAGATTTGACAATTTATATCGTTTCCCAGAAATTCAAAAAGTATATCAAAGAGGTTCTGATGGTGTAAACAATCCAGATTACAGAAGACAATTTGGAACGGCTTACGAACCAGGAACTAAATTTTATAATAATGTTGAAAATTTCTTTAAAACTGGAGTTTCAACCAATCATAATTTGTCATTTGAGGCGGGTACAGAAACCACTTCTTACCGTTTGTCTATTGCCAACTTAGATCAGGAAGGTGTTGTGCCAAATACAGGATACAGCCGTTTAACTGCTAATTTGAATGCTTCTGCAAAATTATCTTCAAAATTAAGATCAGAAGCTAGTTTTAATTTTACAAAATCAGACAATCAAAAAGCAGCAAAGGGAGCTGGATCTGCCATACAGATTCCAGGAGTAACAAATGCAGGTTATCTGCTTTCATTATTAACTTGGCCGGCAAATGATGATGCAAGTGTTTATCTAAATCCTGACGGAACGAGAAGAAAAATCACCAGCGGTGCTTTGGATAACGAAACCGATAATCCGTATTGGGAGGTAAACAAAAATTTATCGGAGGATTTCAATAATCGTTTTATTACGAATGTTGGATTAATCTACGATCCAACTTCTTGGTTAAACTTAACGGGCCGTGTGGGCTGGGATGTCAATTCTGCTCAAGGTTACAGAGCCATTCATCCAGAATCTGCTGCGGGTATTGCTTCTGGTGGTTATATCGAATCTTACTATTCAAATACGAGTAATTTAAACACGACTTTATTAGTTACAGCTAAAAAATCTTTCGGAAAATTCAATACCAAACTGATGGTGGGTAATTCGGTTAACGATAATGATTATAAAATTTTATCTACAACAGGAAGCAAATTTTTCGATCCTAACTTCTACTCTATCAACAATACAGATGCTACAACGCAAAGATCACAAGAGAGAATTATCCAAAGCAGAATCATTGGTTTCTTTTCTGAGCTGAGTTTAGATTACGATAAAATTGTTTATCTGACTTTGACTGGACGTGAAGACTGGACTTCTGTATTACCTGATCCATTTTTCTATCCTTCTGTTTCAACGAGTTTTGTTTTCACAAACTTAAACGGATTGAAAGACAAAGAAATTCTTTCTTACGGAAAATTAAGAGCTTCGTATGCGGAAGCTGCTAATATTCCATCGCCTTATTCTGCAGAGCCGGTTTTCACACCGCAATTGACTACAGACGGAGGTTATGCATATGGAGTTACAGGTGCGAATCCGAATTTGAAACCTGAATTTCGTAAATCTTTTGAGTTCGGTACAGAATTAAAATTCTTTAAAAACCGCGTTGGATTAGACGTTGCTGTTTACAGTACTAAAACGATCGATCCTATTTTGAAAAATATGCGTTTAAGCTACGGAACTGGATTCGTAGTAACTTCTGCAAACTTTGGAGATTTACAAAACCAAGGTTTAGAGATTACTTTAAGCGGAAGTCCAATTCAAAAAGATAATTTTTCTTGGAATGTAAGTGCGAACTTCAGCAAAACGCGTTCAGAATTATTAAATCTTCCTTCTGTAGTTTCTGAATATTATGTTTCAGATACTTGGCTTTACGGAAATGTTCGCGGCGGGGTAACAGTTGGAAATCCGTTAACAACTTTAACTGGAAATGATTATTTAAGAAATAATGCCGGAGAACCTTTAATTGATCCAAATACTGGTTTCCCTTTAAAAGATCCAAACTTTAAAATTGTTGGAGACAGAAATCCAGATTTTATGCTTGGTTTACAAAATACATTTACCTACAAAAACCTTAGTTTATCATTCATGTTAGACATTAGAAAAGGCGGCGATATTTACAATGCAACAGAGTTCTATTTATACCAAAACGGATTGTCTACGAAAACTTTAGATCGCGATCAAACCCGAATTGTAAAAGGTGTGCTGAGAGATGGCTTAGAAAATTCAGATACTCCAACACAAAATAATATTCCGGTAAGACCAAGTGTTCAAAACGAATATTATAGAACTGGAGCTATCGATGCCGATTTTATTGAAAAAGACATTAATTGGCTGCGAATGAGAGATATCACTTTAAGCTATCAAATGCCTTCAGAAATCTTGAAAAAAACATTCATCAACAATCTTTCGCTTTATTTAACAATGACCGATGTTTTCATCATCACTAATTACACTGGAGCAGATCCTTCTGTTAACGGAACTAATGCTTCGACTGGAGGTGCTGGAGGAACAGGTTTTGACTTTGGAGTAGTTTCTACGCCAAGAGGTGTAAACTTAGGATTGAAAATCGGACTTTAATTAATTGACCATGAAAAATATAAAAACATATATAGCCGCATTAGGTCTTGTAACCACAATGATTTCTTGCAATGATTTAGAGGATATAAACGTGAATCCTAGTTTTCCTGTTGATGTTTCTGCTCCAGCTTTACTGCCGCCAATCGAACAGCAAATGGCTGTTGGACTGCAATTTGACAACCGTTGTTTAGGACGATACATTCAAAATTTCAGTATTGCTACAGTTGGTGCAGTAGGAAGCGAATGGGATCGTTTTGGATATCAGGCAAACAGCGATACAGGCGGTGAAATCTGGAAAATGGCGTATTTTGCTATTGGTTTAAACTTAACCAAATTACAAGAAAAGGCCGTTGCAGAGCAGCGTCATGATATTACTGGAATTTCAAAAGTTATCAGAGCTTGGTCTTGGCAGGTTGCAACAGATTATCATTCAGAATTAATTGATTTTGATCAGGTTTTCACTTCACGTCTTTCTTTTGACTATGTTTCTCAGGATAAAGTTTATGCTGAAGTTGTTCGTTTATTAAACGAAGGTTTAGTCGATTTAGATCGTACAGATGGAAATGTTTCGCAGACTTACACGGCTTCAGGCGACAAAATGTACGGCGGCGACCGCTCTAAATGGGTGAAATTTGCGTACGGAGTTTTGGCTAGAAACCTAAATAATCAAATTAATAAAGCTTCTTACAATCCAGATAAAGTTATCGAATACTGCGATAAATCATTGGCTTCAAACGCAGACAATGCTTTAATTCGATACAACGGAACAGTAGCTGCCGATATCAATTTTTACGGTCCTGGAAGAAACAATTTCAATACTTACCGTCAAACTGATTTTGCAGTACGAACAATGGACGGAACTCTTTTTGGAAATGTAAAAGATCCTAGAATTTCTAGAGTTTTAGCGCCATCTGTAGGTCTTTCTGAAACTGCTCCGGCTTCTGCTGCAAATCCAGATCCGAGCAAGTATACTTTTAATGGAAATCCACTGAATACTACGGCTTCAACTGTTGCAACAAACGTAAGCAGAATCCCAAATATTTACGGAACCTATGCTGCAGGAACTATTACAACTCCAGGTAGATATCTTTTTAGAGATAAAGCGAATTTTCCTTTGATGACGTATTCTGAAATTCAATTTATTAAAGCAGAAGCTGCATTTATTAAAGGAGACAAAGCGATGGCTTTAGACGCTTACAGAAAAGCAATTGACGCTAATATCGATTTTGTAAATGCAAATACTGTTGTAAGCACAACTTTCCCTATTACCTCAACAATTACAGCTGCTGAAAAAACAGCATTTTTAACGAACGTAAATATTGTTCCAGCGGCTGCAGACTTGACTATCAGCCAGATTATGCTTCAAAAATATGTAGCTTTATTTGGTTATGGAATGTTGGAAACTTGGACAGATTTACGTAAATATCACTATAATACTGACATTTACAAATCAATGAATTTAACACCAAACGGAGGAATATTTGTTGACAACAATGGAAAATTACCATATAGAGTTCGTCCGAGATTTAACTCAGAATATGTTTGGAATTTTGATGCTTTAAAAGCGATCGGAGCCGATAAAGTAGATTATCACACACAAGAAATGTGGTTTTCTCAACCGTAATTTTAAACTAAAAATCGAATCAGATGAAAAATATATTTAACCATTTTAAAAAGTTAATCATTCCCGTTTTTGGAGTACTTGCGTTTACATCCTGCGGTGACGAGAACGATCAAACTCCTTATCAAACTAAGGATGGAATAGCAAATGCTTCTAACGTAAAATTTGTTCATGCGGCTGTAGGTCCAAACGGAACTAATTTTCAAATCAATTACTTTACAGGAGCAGAAAAAATCTCTGCTGTCGGTGTTTCAACTGGAGTTCCAATTGGCATGAGTTATGGTGCGCAGTATCCAGTTCCAATCAATTATGTTTTGATGAAACCTGGAACACAGCCTTTGAGTATTGTAACTCCTGCAACTCCAGCAGTTACTATTTATGACGGAAATATTGTTACCGAAACAGGAAAATATTATACTAGTTTCCTGCTGTCAACTCCGCCTTCTGTTACGCCTCCAGTATATTCTCTTTATCAGTTAAATGACGATTTATCGGTAGCAGATTTAGACCCAACTAAGGCTTACATTCGTTTTATAAATGTCATCAGCAATTCTGCTCCAGCAGGTTATGATTTAGGATTACTAAAAGAAACTTCAATCTCTGGCGCAACACCTGTGACTACAAAAGAAGTTTACACTTATAGAAATGTGACTTTTAAAGGCGGTGACGAAAAATACATCCCGATTGAGCCTCAAGATCCAAAAGATACAAGAGGATATCAATTGCAGGTTCGTGTGGCTGGTTCACCAACAAATGTTCCAGGAACAACAACTGGAACAACAATTGCCAATCTTGCGAATTCACCGGCAAGTACCGCTTTTATTCCTAGAGCAGGTAGAGTTTACACGATTTATTGCAGAGGAATTATCGGTGGACTGCCAACGGCGACATCAAACGCTCCGTCTGTTACTTTTATAACAAATAAATAAGCTAAAAAATCGAACCACTTTCTGATTAAAGTGGTTCGATTTAATTACCCAATTTAGTTTTTTGTCCTTTATTAAACGTAATTTTAATTGTAATTTAAACTTTTGTCTTATGTTTCAATCCTTTAAAAAAATCACTTTTATTTTATTTTTAATCATTTCAAATGCATCGAATGCCAATTCATCAACCGAAATAATTGAAAATAAAATCAATGATAGCAGTAATGAAATTAAAACAGGAGCTGATAATTTCGAGAAATATATTCCTTTACTAAAAGACAAAAAAGTTGGGATTGTCACCAATCAAACTGGAATTTTATCCAATAAAAAACATTTGGTTGATTTTTTATTAGAGAAAAAAATCAACATTAAAACCATTTTTGCACCAGAACACGGCTTTAGAGGAACTGCCGATGCAGGCGAGCATGTTATTGATGGAAAAGATGCCAAAACTGGACTTTCGATTGTTTCACTTTATGGAGAAAACAGAAAACCAAAAAAAGAACAATTAGCTGCAATTGATGTTTTAGTTTTTGACTTACAAGATGTTGGAGCTAGATTTTACACCTACATTTCTTCACTTCATTATGTAATGGAAGCCTGTGCAGAAAACAATATTCCGTTAATTATTTTAGATCGTCCAAACCCAAACGGAAGCATTGTTGACGGACCTATTTTGGAAAAAGAATTTACCAGTTTTGTGGGTATGCACGCAATTCCAATTTTACACGGAATGACAATTGGCGAATACGGCCAAATGATTAATGGTGAAAAATGGCTTAAAAACGGCATACAATGTAAACTAACTGTAATTTCGTGTACCAATTACAAAAGAGACATGCCGTACAGTCTACCTGTAAAGCCTTCACCAAATCTTCCAAACGATCAGGCAATAAATTTATATGCCAGTTTATGTTTGTTTGAAGGAACAAATGTGAGCCTCGGACGCGGAACAGAAAAGCAATTCCAGATTTATGGTTCTCCTTATTTAACCAAAACCAATTTTAAATTTACGCCAAAACCAAATTTTGGAGCCAAAGATCCAGTTTATAACGGAAAAGAATGTTATGGCGAAGATCTTTCTAAAGCACCAAAAGTGAATCAACTAGAATTAAAATGGCTTTTAAAAGCATATCAAAACACCACTGATAAATCGAAATTTTTTATTCCGTTTTTTACCAAATTGGCCGGCACAAAAAAACTGCAGCAACAAATCGAAGCTGGAGTTTCTGAAAAGGATATTCGGGACAGCTGGAAAAAAGGTTTAGAAGATTTTAAAACGATGAGAAAAGCATATCTGCTTTATTAAAAACCATTTTTACATCCCTAAATTTCCCCCAAATCAAACTATTTTTTAATAAAATAGAGACTACTAATGCAAAATATTGAAGCTTGAAATTAGAAAAAAGAAGGGCTTCAAAATCAAAAAAAAAGAAAAATGAAAAATAAAAATCCTGAAACTGAACAAGAATCTTTATACAAAGATTTGGATCAAATGAGCGTGAAAGAACTTTTGACGAACATTAATACAGAAGACAAAAAAGTACCGCATATCATTGAAGGACAAATTCCTAAAATTGAAAAACTGGTTAAAGCAATCGTAAAAAAAATGCAGCTTGGCGGACGATTATTTTATATCGGTGCTGGAACTTCTGGTCGTATCGGAATTTTAGATGCATCGGAATGTCCGCCAACATTTGGTGTTCCGCACGATATGATTATCGGAATTATCGCAGGCGGCGACACTGCGATTAGAAAAGCGGTAGAAAATGCCGAAGATGATACGGAACAAGCATGGAAAGATTTAGCTAAATTTGAGATTTCAAGTCTGGATTTTATTATCGGAATTGCGGCTTCTGGAAATACGCCTTATGTTTTGGGCGCTTTGAAAAAAGCTAAAGAACATAACATTAAAACTGGAAGTATTTCCTGCATTAGTAATGGACTTATAGCGCAGGAAGCAGATCATCCAATTGAATTAATTGTAGGACCTGAATTTTTAACTGGAAGTACCAGAATGAAAGCCGGAACGGCACAAAAACTGACGCTGAATATGATCTCAACTTCGGTTATGATTAAGCTTGGAAAAGTAAAAGGCAACAAAATGGTTGACATGCAATTATCGAATGAAAAACTGGTTAAACGAGGCATCAAAATGATTATGGAAGAACTGGAAATTGAATACGATTTAGCCGAAGAATTACTGCATAAACATAAAAGTGTACGCGCTGTGCTGCTGGATCATAACAGCAAAAAATAATATAATTTCTAAATCCAAAACCAAATGTCTTCTACCACCATTCTCATTTTCATCTTTGTTTACTTTGGTCTTTTGCTTTTTATTTCAAACATAATCAGCAAGAAAGGACAGGACAACGATTCTTTTTTCAAAGCAAATAAAAATTCTAAATGGTATTTAGTTGCTTTTGGTATGATTGGAACAGCGCTTTCAGGCGTAACATTTATTTCTGTACCCGGAGAAGTTGGTTCACCAAACGGAGAACAATTCAAATATTTTCAATTTGTTTTAGGAAACGCGATAGGATTTATCATTATTGCAAAAGTCCTCCTACCGCTCTATTACAGAATGAATCTGACTTCGATTTACAGTTATATCGAGCAAAGAATGGGAGTTCGAAGTTACAAAACTGCAGCTTCTATATTTTTAGTCAGCAGAACCATTAGTTCCGCTTTTAGATTGTATTTGGTTGTTATTGTTTTACAGCGTTATGTTTTTAATGATTTTAATATTCCGTTTCCGGTTACTGTGCTTTTAGCGCTGGCACTTATATTTTTATATACGTTTAGAAGCGGTTTAAAAACCATTATTATTACAGATACCTTACAGACGTTTTTTTTAGTTAGTTCCGTGTTTATAACCATTTATTTTGTTTGTGACAGTCTTAACCTGACTGTTCTTGAGTCTGTTTCAACCATTCAAAAAAGCAATTATTCAAAGATTTTTTTCTTTGATGATTTCTTTACGAGCAAATATCACTTCGTAAAACAAATTTTAGGAGGAATGTTTGTTACGATTGCAATGGTTGGACTAGATCAGGATTTAATGCAAAAAAACCTGAGCTGTAAAAACATCGGCGAAGCGCAAAAAAACATGTTCACTTTTACAGGAATTTTCGTTTTAATCAATATTATATTTTTGAGTTTAGGCGCTTTACTTTATATCTATGCCGATAAAAATGGCGTTGCGATTCCGCTAGATTTAGCAACAGGAAAACCAAGAACCGATTTACTTTTTCCAGAAATTGCTTTAAATCATTTGTCAATTATTCCAGCGTTTGTTTTCCTGTTAGGAATTATCGCCGCGACTTTTGCTACAACCGATTCTGCGTTAACGGCACTTACAACTTCTTTTTGTGTGGACTTTCTCGGAATGGATAAATCTGAAAATTTAGGAAATAACAAAAATGTAAAAACAAGACATTGGGTACATTTCGGATTTTCCATATTACTTTTTCTCGTAATTATTGTGCTGAATTCCTTTAACGATGCCTCTGTTGTGGCTTTGATTTTCCGAGCCGCATCTTACACTTACGGCCCGTTATTAGGATTATATGCTTTTGGATTATTACAAAAATCAAGATTAGTAAACGACAAATTGATCCCGATAATCTGTATTATTTCGCCGATACTGACATATTTTTTAAGCGAAAATTCGGCTCAATTATTCGGTTATACATTTGATAATGAATTAATCATAATCAACGGCTTATTCACTTATATCGGAATTTATTTTACCAGTAAACGCACCTCAGAAAGAATCTCTTTTTAATTGCCCAAAAACTATTTCATGAAAAATGCTATTATCAAAATAGGCTTGTTTACAATAATGCTTTTTTTTATCATCAATTGCGGTGTTTCTAAAAAAAGTAAAGCTGCGGTTGAAACAAATAAGCCAGTTTCTATTGAAAATAAAGAAGTTTACATACCCAAAACTCAAGCCGAGAAAAAACATTTCCTTCAAGATTCTGATGCCGAAAATCACTGGACAGACAGCATTTACAGCAAAATGACTTTGGACGAAAAATTAGGGCAGTTGTTTTTTGTTTCGGCTTATTCCAATAAAGATTCTGTTCACGTAAATAAAATAAAAGATTTAGTTGCTAATTATAAAGTCGGCGGTCTTATTTTCTTTCAAGGCGGACCGGTTCGTCAAGCGAAATTGACTAACGAATATCAGGCGAAAGCTAAAATTCCTTTATTCATAGGACTTGATGCCGAATGGGGATTAAGCATGCGTTTGGATTCGACTTACGCTTATCCTTGGAACATGACTTTGGGCGCCATTCAGGATTTGGATTTAATCGAAAAAGTCGGCCGAAATATGGGAATCGAATGCAAAAGAATGGGAATTCATTTCAATTTTGCTCCCGTTTTAGACATCAATACCAATCCGCTGAACCCTATTATCGGAAATCGTTCTTTCGGCGAAAGCAAAACAAACGTTGCCAACCGCGCGACTGCATTAATGAAAGGCATTCAAAGTCAAGGTGTTTTGTGCACGGGAAAACATTTTCCGGGTCACGGCGATACAGCTGTCGATTCTCATAAAGCACTTCCAACTGTTTCTTTTACCAAAGAACATATGGATGAAGTCGAATTGTATCCGTACAAACAGCTTTTTGATGAAGGTCTAGCTTCGGTTATGGTCGCGCATCTTAATATTCCAAGTTTAGAACCGAAAGAAAATATTCCTTCCTCTGCTTCTTATAATGTGGTTACAGACCTGCTTCAACAAACAATTAGGCTTTGAAGGTCTGATTTTTACGGATGGTTTAGGCATGAAAGGCGCGAGTAATTTTAAAGGTGTAGGCGATCTGGAATTGGCCGTTTTAGAAGCTGGAAATGATATTTTCCTTTGTCCCGATGATGTTCCCGCGGCTTTAGAAAAATTAAAAACTTTTTTTACTGAAGGAAAAATAACAGAGGAGCGTTTGGCACATTCGGTTAAAAAAATACTGCATTATAAATTCAAAGCTGGTTTAAATAAATACAAACCAATTGATTTGAATAATTTACAAAAAGATTTGAACAGCCCTGACAAAGACGCGCTTCAATATACCTTGTATGAAAATGCCGTTACGGTTTTAAAAAATGAAAAAGACATTCTTCCCATTAAGGATCTGGAACAAAAAATCGCTTACGTAAAATTGGGAGAAGATGTAAACAGTGATTTTATTACGACTTTAAAAAAGTATACCAATATTACAGAGGTTTCCAATACCGATATTGATGCTTTAAACGAAGAATTAAAAAAATACGATTTGGTAATTGTGAGTTATCACAAAGTGAATAAAGCTTGGGAAAAACAAGATTTCAGTTCAAACGAGTTGTTTTTTCTAAATAAAATCGCAGAAAACAATAAAGTGATTCTGGACATTTTTGCAAAACCGTACACCTTAATTCCAATCCAGAATTTTGATGGAATGGAAGGATTGGTTGTTTCGTATCAAAATTCAAACATTTCTCAGATTATTTCTGCCGAAATTTTGTTTGGAGCAAAAGAGGCAAAGGGAAAACTGCCAGTTTCTATCAACGAAAATTTCAAAGTTAATGCTGGAATTAATACGGAAAAAATAGATCGTTTAGGTTTTGATACACCAGAAAATCTCGGAATGAGTTCTGCTATTCTTTCTAAAATTGATGCCATTGCCCAAAAAGCAATTGACGGCAAAATGGCACCGGGAATGCAGGTTTTGGTGGCCAGAAAAGGAAATGTTGTTTTTCAGAAATCATACGGATATCATACATATAATAATGAGGTAAAAGTTTCAAATACCGATTTGTACGATGTTGCTTCGATTTCAAAAATGATTTCGACACTGCCAAATGTGATGCAGTTGTATGATAAAAACAAAGTTACTTTAGAAACAAAACTAGGTACAATGCTGCCGTTGTTTGCGAAATCTAACAAAAAAGATATTTCGTTTAAAGATCTTTTAAATCATTATGCGGGACTTATTGCTTGGAGTCCGTTTTACAAATCGACAATTGATGCAAAAAGTTATCCTTTGGAGAAATATTACAGAAAAATTCCAGAGAAAAATTTCACGACCAAAGTAGCCGACAGTCTTTTTATTCGAAATGATTACCACGACACGATCATGAAATTTATAGCCGACTCTCCTATTTCGCTTAAAAAAGAATACAAATACAGCGATTTTACTTTTATCATTTTAAAAGAATATCTAGAAAGAGTGACGCATCAAAAATTGGAAGATTTAAGCCAAAAGAACTTTTTCAATTCTATCGGAATGAATTACACTACATACAATCCGCTGCTGCGATTTGATAAAAATGAAATTGCTCCAACCGAAATCGATACGTATTTCAGACATCAGCTTATTCAGGGTTATGTGCATGATATGGCGGCCGCAATGGAAGGCGGTGTTGCTGGTCACGCAGGTGTTTTTTCGAATGCAATGGACGTTGCTAAAATGATGCAGCTTTTTCTCCAAAAAGGAAGTTACGGCGGCGAACGTTATTTTTCTGAATCAACATTTGACACTTTTAATACTTGCTTTTACTGTGCTCAAGGCGTGGAAAGAGGTTTAGGTTTCGACAAAAGATTAGGAAAAGACGGCCCGACTTGTCAATGCGCTTCTGCGTCAAGTTTTGGACACACGGGTTTTACAGGAAATATGGCTTGGGTTGATCCTGAAAATGAAACGGTTTATGTTTTTTTATCAAACAGAACTTATCCAGAAATTGGCGAAGAAGGAAATAAATTAGCCAAAGAAAAAATTAGAGAAGATATTCAGAAAATAATTTATGAATCTATACTAAAATAACTTAGATTCTATTAAACACATAGAAACATAGCTTTTATATTCTGCTATGTTTGTTTAAAACAAGTGAAACGCCTTTTTGCGGGTCCTAAATCTATGCTTCTATGTGTTAGAATAATGCTCACAAGTCTTTAACTTTAGCATTTTAATTGAACTTTTATGAACAAAAATATTAAAGCACTTTATCAAATTGCCGAAAAAGAAACGAGACGAATTATTGGGCTGATGTCGGGAACTTCTCTCGACGGACTTGATATTGCCTTGTGTGAAATTTCGGGATCTGGTGTTAAAACAGAAGTTAAACTGATTGAATTTGAAACGGTTGATTACTCAGACGAAATCAAAACAGAAATTCGTAAAGTTTTTGCTCAAAAAAATATTGATTTTCAGCATTTGGTTTTACTCAACGAATGGATCGGAATTCTTCATGCAAAAATGATTAATACTAGTTTAAAGAAATGGAATATTTCATCGGATGAAGTTGATTTAATTGCTTCGCACGGCCAAACCGTTTTACATGCTCCTAAATTTTTGCATCAGCAGGAAAAATTTCCTAATGCTACTTTGCAAATTGGCGACGGCGATCATATTGCCGTAAAAACAGGCATTATAACATTATCTGATTTTAGGCAGAAACACGTTGCTGCAGGAGGGGAAGGCGCTCCGTTGTCTGTTTATGGCGATTATTTTTTATTTGGAAAAGAAGGCGAAAACCGAATTATGCTCAATATCGGCGGTATTGCCAATTTCACTTATTTACCAGCTGCCATAACTACAGAAGACACTTTTGTAACCGATACAGGACCAGGAAATACTTTAATTGATCTTTTTGTAAAGCGTCATTTTCCAGAAAAAAGTTATGATAAAGATGCGGAGACAGCCAAAAAAGGAATTGTAAACCAATCGCTTTTGGAGCATTTAAAAGATAATGATTTCTTCAAAAAAGATTTCCCAAAAACAATTGGTCAGGAACTTTTTGGGTACGAATATGTCAATAATAGTCTAGAAAAAAGCGGGAATACAACTATTTCAATTGAAGATTTATTAGCAACCTTAACGAGATTTAGCGCCGAAACTATTGCCGAAGCGATTCAATTTGCTGTCAAAAATAGTTCTTATAAAATTGAGGATTTTAAAATTTATATGTCAGGCGGCGGTGCGAATAATCCTTTATTGGTGCAGTGGTTAAAAGAACTACTGCCCTGTTCATTCTTCAAAAGCAATGACTTAGGAATTAACAGCGATGCAAAAGAAGCAATTTTGTTTGCCATTTTAGCCAACGAAACGGTTGCGGGTGGAGATTTCAAATTTAATTCTTTAAAAATTCCATCAGTAACTATGGGGAAAATTTCAATGCCCAATTAAAAATACTAACAACCAAATCTAACCACAAAACCACAAACAATGAAAGACCGCATAATTTCAGTTGATGTTTTAAGAGGACTGACTGTTTTATTAATGACTTTAGTGAACAATCCCGGAAGCTGGAGTTACGTTTACCCGATTTTAGACCACGCAAAATGGAATGGCTGTACCCTTGCAGATTTAGTATTTCCGTTTTTCATTTTTATTGTGGGGATCGCAGTTCCTTTGGCTATGCCAGTTAAAAAAGACAATGCTGAAAATATCACTAAAGTAATCACGCGATCTTTACGCATTTTTTGTTTAGGACTATTTTTAAGCTATTTCTATTCGATTCATTTCATGGGATTACAGCCTGGAATTACACTTTTATGCATTCGTTTATTTTTCACTTTTTTAGTTGGTTATGCATTAATTGGCGATTTCAATCCTAAAACAAAAAATATTCTTGCAGTTATCATTTTTGTGATTTTGATAGGTCTGGCCTACAGTGGACATGAAAATTTTGCCAAAATTAGATTACTCGGTGTTTTACAGCGAATTGGTATTGTGTACTTTTTTGTTTCTTTTATTTATTTAAAAACCAGTATAAAAACCCAGGCAATTTTAAGTGTCTCCATTTTATTGGGTTATTGGGCTTTAATGACACTTGTTCCAGTTCCGGGTATTGGATATCCGAATTTAGAAGTTGGAACAAATTTAGCTTCTTGGTTAGACAGCGTTTTACTCGAAAACCATATGTACATCGAAACCAAAACTTGGGATCCAGAAGGTTTATTGAGCACTTTGCCAGTAATTGGAAACGGTTTAATTGGGTTGTTAGTCGGTCAGCTTTTAATTCAGCCTATGCCGAAAATAAAAGTCAATAAAATTATGGCTGGAATTAGCTTGGCATTAATTCTTCTCGGCTTGCTGTGGTCATTGGCTTTTCCTATAAACAAATCTATCTGGACAAGTTCTTATGTTTTATTCACTGCAGGTTTGGCCTTATTATTGCTTTCACTAATTTATTACATAATAGATGTTCGCGGTTATAAAAAATGGACGACTTTTTTACTGACTTGGGGCGTGAATCCGATGATTGTGTTTTTTGTTTCCGGAATTTTACCGCGTGCCTTAACGATGATTAAAATTCAAGACCCAGAAAATATTTCCGAACAAATAAACGTTAGAGATTATGCTTATAATTTTTGGATTAGTCCGCTGTTTGAGAATCAAATGCTTTCGTCCTTAACGTATTCTATAATTTACATCTTATTATGGAGTTGCGTATTGTGGTATTTTTATAAAAAGAAGATTATTTTTAAAGTCTAATTTCTAAAGAAAAACCGTAATTATTATTGCAAAATTTAAATTTCTTATATCACCTAAAAAAACTATTTTTGGTTTCTGTTAAAAAACATTGAAATGCATAAAAATCAGTATTTAATATTCTCTATCCTATCTATATTTTTCTTTTCGACGATTTCTCAAGCGCAGGAAAACACAATGCACCCAAAAAATGAATTTAGAGGTGTATGGATCGCAACCGTTGTAAATATCGATTGGCCAAAAACAAGTATAGATAACGTAGAAAAAGAAAAAGCTGATTATCTTGAAATTTTAGAGGCTTACAAAAAACTGAACTACAATGCTGTAATTGTTCAGGTTAGAAGTGTTGGTGATGCCATTTATCCTTCAGAACTGGCGCCGTGGTCTCGTTTTTTAACAGGAAAAGAAGGTCTTGCTCCAAACCCTTATTACGATGCATTGGCGTGGATGATTGAGCAGGCGCACGCCAGAGGATTTGAATTTCACGCTTGGTTAAATCCATACCGTGCCACTTTCGATTTAAATAAAAATCTTTTAAGTCCAGTACATGATGTTTTTAAACACCCAGAATGGATGATCGAATATGGCGGGAAATATTACTATGATCCTGCTTTGCCTGAAGTTCAAGAACATTTGACTAAAGTGGTAAAAGAAGTTGTTGATAAATATGATATTGACGCGATTCATTTTGATGATTATTTTTATCCGTATGCCGTTCCTGGAAAAGTTTTTAACGACACGGCTTCTTATAAAAAATACGGTGCAGGTTTAAGCCTTGCCGATTGGCGCCGCGCAAATGTGAGCAACTTTGTACATACCATTTCAACTACTATAAAAGCCAGCAAACCTTGGGTTCAATTCGGAATTAGTCCGTTTGGAGTTTGGCGAAATAAATCGCAGGATCCTAGAGGCTCTGAGACACAATCAACATCAAATTACGACGATTTATACGCTGATCCGCTTTTGTGGATGGATCAAAAATGGATCGACTACATCCTGCCTCAATTGTATTGGAGTATGAATAATCCGAGAGCATCTTATTCAAAATTAGTAAAATGGTGGGCAGAAAATTCTAATAACACTGCCGTATACATCGGACATGCCTCATACAAAATTAGGGCTGACGGCGACAAAAACTGGAATTTTATGAACGAAATTCCAACGCAGATTGACTTTGCGAGAAGTTTCAAAAATGTTTCGGGAAGTGCCTATTTTAGTTCAAAATGGTTCATCAATAAGAATTTTGATGTCGTTCGTCATTTAGAAGAAAATCAATATAAATATCCAGCGCTTCCTGCTGCTGTTCCTAATTTACGACATGTAATTATTGACACACCAAGAGCAATTGAATACAACAAAGACAGTATTCGTTATACTTTTACCTTCAAAAGTCCGCTGAATACCAAAGTCCGTTACATGGTAGTTTATGGAGGCGAACATGTTTCGAAAATCGATATTAATGATGCCACAAAAATTATCGAAAAAGTAACCGTAAAAGAAGTTGAAGGAACAATTACTTTCTCAATTGCTGCGGGAAAACTAAATCTTTTCAAAGCATGTGCAGTCACTTTTATTGATTATTACGCTAACGAAAGTACACCAACAGCAATAGATCTAAAAAAACCATTTAAAAACTATATACCAGCTCAGCCAAATGAAAATAGATAATAAACCGTGGTTTTGGATTCCGCTTCTTAATTTTGCTTCTGGATTACCGTACGCCATAATTATTTCGGTTTCGGTAATTATGTACAAAAATCTGGGAATTTCAAATGAAGACATTGGAGTTTACACCAGTTTATTATATCTTCCTTGGGTAATAAAACCACTTTGGAGTCCACTAATTGAATTAGTTGGAACCAAAAGAAAATGGTTTTTAGCAATGCAGTTTTTAATTTCAATCGCATTTTTGCTGGTCGGATTTATAATTCCGCTTAACGGTTTTTTCATAATGTCATTGTCTATATTTTGGGTAGCTGCTTTTGCTTCTGCCTCAAACGATATTGCGAGCGACGGCTTTTATCTATTAGTTTTACCAGAAGACAAACAATCGTTTTTTATCGGAATCAGAAGTACTTTTTACAGACTTTCTATGCTAGCAGGAAATGGTTTGGTTGTATTATTTGCTGGATATTTGGAGCACAAATACGGCGACAATACAAAAGCTTGGTCCTATACTATGATTGCAGTTGGTTTACTAATGACATTTATAACTGTTTATAATTTCATCTTTACTCCAAAAAACGAAATTAATACAACTCAAAATAAGGAAACTCATAACCATCAAAACTTTGCAACTGTATTTACCAGCTTCTTCAAGAAAAAACAAATCGGATTGATCTTGGCTTTTATTTTGGTTTTCAGATTAGGAGAATCACAATTACTAAAGATGTTAAGCCCATTTTTATTGGACGGTAAAGAATTAGGCGGAATGGGATTGGATACTGAAGCTGTTGGAATAATTTACGGAACCTTTGGCGTCGGCGCTTTGACTTTAGGAGGAATTCTGGGAGGAATCGCAATCTCAAAACAAGGTCTTACGAAATGGATGCTTCCCATGTTTTTAGCAATGCATTTACCAATAATTGGATTTATTTTATTAGCATTTTTTCACCCATCATCTATTTACTATATTTATGCCGTTGTTATTGTAGAGCAATTTGGTTACGGTTTCGGATTTACAGCTTTCATGATGTTTTTGATTAATGTTGCCGAAGGAGAATCAAAAACCGCACACTATGCAATTGCAACTGGTTTTATGGCATTAGGAATGATGCTTCCAGGAATGTTAAGCGGTTTTATACAACAATATTTAGGCTATCAAAACTTCTTTATTTGGGTTTTCATTGCCACAATTCCAGGTCTTATTTTATCACGTTTTTTAATTTTCCCGAAAGATTTTGGGAAGAAAACAAAAGAAGTTTAATCCCAAATCAAACTTTTATATATGGAAATCAATGAAAATTTGCAGGCCGAACGCAATCTGAAAGGAGCTGAGTTCGAAAAAACCGGAGATCTTGACAAAGCAATTGAGTTGTATGAACAAAATGCTGCAGAAGGTTTTAAAGGAAATCACCCGTACGATCGATTAGCAACAATCTACAAGAACCAAAATGATCTGGAAAATGAAATTCGAGTTTTAGAAAAAGCCATTATCGTTTACGAAGAAATTACCATTGAAGACCGACTTGAAGGACTGCCAAAGCTTTTCCGTTTTAAAAATAGATTGGAAAAAGCTCTTGAAACCCAAAAACAATTGGCTAAACAAAAGAAAGCAAAATTGAAATAAAATTACTTTTTTACACAAAATCATGATTACCTTAAAACGAACAAACTCAGACGATATTGATTTTATAAATCTGGTTGTTTTATTAGATCAGGATTTAGCGATTAGAGACGGAGAAGATCATGCGTTTTACAATCAGTTTAATAAAACCGATAAAATAAAACATACGATTGTTTATTACGAAAACGGAATTCCTGTTGGCTGTGGGGCTTTTCGAGAAAAAGAACCAGGAACAACAGAAATCAAAAGAATGTACGTTCGTCCTGATCACAGAAAAAAAGGAATTGCATCTGCTGTTTTGGCAGCATTAGAAATCTGGGCAAAAGAAGTTGGTTACACTTATACCATTCTCGAAACTGGCAAAAATCAGCCGGAAGCCATTAACTTATATCAAAAATTAAATTACAGCATAATTCCAAATTATCCTCCTTATGAAAAGATGGATAACAGCGTCTGTATGAAAAAGACTTTATAATAATGAAAATGACAGCTCAAGCATTACGACAAAAAGTGGGACAATTCTTTTTTCCTGCTGTTTTTATCAACGACACAGAAGAAAACATTCAGGAAACCGAACGCCTTATTAAAGAACACAATATTGGCGGATTAACCTTTTTTCACAGTCGTGCGAGCGCTGCAACCAATTATGAAAGCAAAAAGAAAGTTGTATTTAACGATGACAGCTACGAAAAAATTAAAGCCTTAATTGTTCGTTATCAAAAAGCTGCTTCTACCCCACTTTTAATCAGTATTGATGCAGAATGGGGATTGGCAATGCGAATTGAAAAAACACCACAATATCCGTATGCCATTACGCTTGGTGCATTGCCTGAAAGTAAATCAAATTTAGTTTACGAAGTTGGAAAACAAATTGGTTTAGATTTAAAAGCTGCTGGAATTCAATATAATTTATCGCCTTTGGCAGACATCAATAATAATCCAAATAATCCTGTTATTGGTTATCGTTCTTTTGGTGAAAACAAAGAAAAAGTAGCCAATTTTGCAGTTGAATATTTAAAGGGAATGTCAGAAGTTGGCGTTCTAGGTTGCCTTAAACATTTTCCTGGACACGGAAACACCAATGTTGATTCGCATTTAGGACTTCCGGTTTTAAAAGAAACCTTGGAAGAATTATTAGAAAACGAATTGTATCCATTCATTAAGGGAATTGAAAATAATGTTGATTCGATTATGATTGGTCATTTGGCGGTTCCGAGTTTAAATGACGGAAAAGATACTTCCGCAACATTATCAAAAGCTGTTATTCAAGATCTTTTGCGTGATAAATTAGGCTATGATGGTTTGGTAATTTCTGATGCTCTAAACATGCACAGCGTTTCAAAATTATATGAAACAAAAGGACATTTAGAATGGGAAGCTTTTAACGCTGGAAATGATGTTTTATGCTTCGCCGAAAATGTTCCAGAAGGAATTGAAGAAATCTTAAAAAATGCTTCGCCAGAAAGAATCGAAGAAAGCTTCAACCGAATCATGAAAGCAAAAGAAAAGGCAGGAATTCTTTCTGAAAACAATTTTACTGCTGGTGAGTTAAATTTCGAAAGTGCATCAAAATTAAATCTTGAAATTGCAGCAAACTCAATTACAAAAATTATAGATAATTCAAATACAGAATTAGCATTTGACGCACTTAAAAACAATCAATTAGCAAAACTAAGTTTATATAAAAATACTGAAAATACCTTTTTCAAAACATTAAATTCAAAGCTGCCTTCACCACAATTTGCTTTTGAAAATTTAGAAGTTTCTGATATTTCATCAATCAAAAATGAACTGAAAAATTTCGAGACGATTATTATTTCATTATTTGTTCCAAAGGCAAAACCTATGAACAATTTTGAAATTGACGATGAAGTTTTAGCGCTGCTTTCAGATTTGCTTCAAACCAAAAAATGTATCGTTTATGTTTTCGGAAATCCCTACGTTTTGCCCATAATTCCGAATCTAAAAAAGGCTTCAGGGCTGATTCAGGCGTATCAGGATTTTAACGAATTTCAAAAAACAGCAGGAAATCAATTTTTAGAAAATATTCCTTGCAATGGGACTCTTCCTGTAAATATTGATATCCAATAACTTACAGCTATTGATAATCAAATACTATCAACTTATAAATATTAATAATCACATCTTATTGTAAGTACCTGTACTTATGCCCTACTTTTGCACCAGAAATAAATTTTTAACGTAAAACGAAAAATATGTCTTTAGTAGGAAAAAAATTCCCAAGTATTGCAGTAGATGCTATCTCAGAAATGGGTGACAATTTAAAAATCAACATTTTTGAAGAAGCAGTAAACAACAATAAAAAAGTACTTTTATTTTGGTACCCAAAAGATTTTACTTTTGTATGTCCAACTGAATTACACGCCTTTCAAGCTGCATTACCAGAATTTGAGCAAAGAAATACTATCGTAATTGGTGCTTCTTGTGACACAAACGAAGTTCACTTTGCTTGGTTAAATACTCCAAAAAACAATGGTGGAATCGAAGGTGTTACTTACCCAATTTTAGCTGATACAAACCGTAATTTAGCTAACATTTTAGGTATTCTTGATATCGAATCTACAAGCTACAGCGAAGATACTGATTCAGTTATCATCGAAGGTTCAAACGTAACTTACAGAGCTACTTACCTTATTGACGAAACTGGAAAAATCTTCCACGAAAGTGTAAACGATATGCCATTAGGACGTAACGTAAACGAATACTTAAGAATGGTTGACGCTTACACACACATTCAAACTAAAGGTGAAGTTTGTCCTGCAAACTGGGAAGCTGGTAAAGAAGCTATGTCTGCAGACAGAGTTAGTACTGCTGAATACTTAAGCGCTAATTAAGCTGCTAAGATACTAAGGTTCTAAGATGCTAAGTTTTTTAACTTAACTTTTGAATCTTAAATACAATTCTACAATAAAAGTCAAGAGATTCTAAGATTAAACTTAGATCTTAGAATCTCAACGACTTAAAAAAAATCAAATAAATCCACACAAAGTTATTCGGTTCGAGAGCAAACTTAGCCTCTTAGAACCTTAGCAACTTAGTGTCTTAAAATAAAAAACTATGTTAATCGACTTAAACGAAGATACGTTAGCAGATTTAGTTGCTAAAAACGAAAAAGTAGTAGTACAATATTCAGCTTCATGGTGTGGAAATTGCCGTATTATGAAACCAAAATTCAAAAAATTAGCAACAGAAAATGAAGCTATCACTTTTGTTTTGGTTGATGCAGAAAACTCTCCAGAATCAAGAAAATTAGCTAATGTGAGCAACCTGCCTACATTTGCAACTTTCGTAAACGGACAATTAGTTGGCGAAACTCAAACCAACAAACAAGAAGTTTTAATCGATTTAGTTAACGCAATTGCTTAAATTTAGATTAGTTAGACTGGCTTAGATTTTTAGACTTCTTAGAAGTTGTCTACAAACTTTAAAAAAGTCTAAGGAGTCTAAGAATGTCTAAAAATCTAAGAAGTCTAAAATTATGAAATTACCCGTAATAAAGCATTTAACGCAATTTATCGAAGAAAACGATCAAGATTATATTATCGAAACGATCGAAGTTTTGGAAGCGATGACTGAAATTCCTTCTCTTAAAGACGAAGAATTGGATGTAATCGGCGAATTGATTTCGAATATGTACGGTGCCCTTGAAGTACAAAAATTGGTTGCTCAAGGAACAGATAAAAAAGAAGCTCTAAATACGTTCATGAAACGTGTTTTAGGTTCTATCGATAAATAAATCGGCCTCTATATCTCAAAAAACAAAAAAAAACATGACTGAGAAAGCGTTTCTATTTTAGAGACGCTTTTTTTTTGGTTGTGTCAAATGGCACGCGGATGACACGGATTCACTTCGTAAAGTCACGGATCTAAACGAATTTTGTTGTTTCCTACTTAATAGTAAAAAGAAAAAAATCCGTTTAGATCCGCGTTTTTGCGTAAGCAAATCCGTGTCATCGGCGTTCAATCTATGCGAAAAGCAAGATAAAAATTCACCTCCTTAATCTCTCCTTAAACCCCTAACAAATACTTTTAGATTCAAATATTAATCCTTACTTTTGAGCCTCATTAATTTTAAACAAAAATCATGGCATCTATCACATTAGGAGGAAATCCAGTTCATACATCAGGCGAGTTACCAACAGTTGGATCACAATTAGCTGACTTCAAATTAGTTCAAAATGACTTATCTGTTGCTTCATTAAGTAACTTCGCTGGTAAAAAATTAGTTTTAAACATTTTTCCAAGTGTTGACACAGGAACTTGTGCTGCATCTGTTAGAAAATTCAACGAAAGTGCAAGCGGATTAGAGAACACTACTGTTTTATGTATTTCTAGAGATTTACCTTTCGCTCAAAAACGTTTTTGTGGTGCTGAAGGTTTAGAAAATGTTGTAAACTTATCTGATTTTAAAACTGGTGATTTTGGAAAAGCAAATGGTTTAGAAATCGTTGACGGACCTTTAGCTGGTTTACATTCAAGAGCAATTATTGTTGTTGATGCTGATGGAAAAATCGTTCACACAGAACAAGTTGCTGAAATTGCAAACGAACCTAATTACGAAGCAGCTTTAGCAGCACTATAATATTTTCCCTTAAATGGAGTTTCAAAAAGATAATACTTTTGTTACAGGTCGATTAAAGAGCGTAACTTATGCTTTTAAAGGAGCTGTAAAATTGATTAAAACAGAACACAGCGTTATGGTTCAATTCTCATTGGGAATTATTATGACCATTGCGGGGTTCTATTTTCATATTTCACAAACCGAATGGCTTTGTCAAACAATGGCAATTGGTTTGGTTTTAAGTGTTGAAGGATTAAATACGGCAGTTGAAAAAATTGCCGATTTTATTCATCCCGATTACAGTAAAAGGATCGGTTTTATCAAAGATATTGCTGCAGGGGCAGTATTTTTTGCTGCAATGACTGCAATAGCAATAGGCTTGATTATTTATATTCCAAAATTTATTTAGGCAAAGGGAAACGCAAGAATGGCAAAAACTAGCAAAAAAGAAACTGTAGATAAAAAAAACGACAAACAGGAAGGAAATAAAAGATCTTTTAAGATATCTAAACAACAAAAATTTGTTTTAGGATGTCTTTTGGTTCTTTTTTCTATTGCACTATTAGTGGCATTTATTTCTTTTTATGTTAATGGACAATGGCAGAATGATCAAAGTGTTGTAGACCAGCTTGGCGACCGTACAGAAGTTGCTGAGAACTGGCTCGGAAAATTTGGAGCTTTTTTAGCAGATTTGATTATTTACAAAGGTTTCGGAATCGCCTCTTTCATTCTTGTACGTTTATTTTTCCTTACTGGAATGTTTTTAGCATTAGAACTTTCTACCCAAAAACTAAAAAATACTTGGTTTTGGGATATTTTTGCTATCATAGTTGTTTCTATTTTATTTGGTTTCTTTGCTACTTCTGCACCAGAATTAGGCGGTACAATTGGTTACGAACTAAATTTATTCCTGCAAGATTATATCGGGAAAACTGGTACTTTGCTTACACTCCTTTTTGGGTTAATTGTATATTTGATTTTCAAAATCAAATTATCTCCAGAAAAAATTCAATCGTATTTTGATTCTACTAAAAAAGAATTCAAATCAGAATTAGATGCTTTAAAACCTGCTGTTCAACAGCCAGAAAGCGCTTATAATTTAGAAGAATTTGCCGTTGAAGAACCAGAAAAAGATCCTGATTTAGATGATATTCATATCAAAACTGTCGATTCTCAATTTGAAATCAATAAAGAAGCATTAAAACCAACTATTTCTCATTCTTCTGAAATTGAATTGAATCCGATTTTAAAACCAATTACTCCAAAACAAGAATTACCTTTAGTTTCTCCCGATGAAGCGTTTGTAATTGAAAAAGCGGAAGAAGAAGATATTATTGAAGAAAACTTAGCTTCTCGCCTAGTTGCCGATTTTGGATTATTTGACCCAACTTTGGATTTATCCAATTACAAATTCCCAACCATCGATTTATTAAAAGAATATTCGACTGGCGGAATTACAATTAATCAAGAGGAATTAGAAGAAAATAAAAACAAAATTGTAGATACACTTCGTAACTACAAAATTGAAATTGCGCAGATTAAAGCAACCGTTGGACCATCGGTAACTTTATACGAAATTGTACCCGAAGCAGGAATTAGAATTTCTAAAATTAAGAGTTTAGAAGATGATATTGCCTTGTCCTTATCTGCATTAGGAATTCGTATTATTGCGCCAATTCCAGGAAAAGGAACGATTGGTATTGAGGTTCCAAACAAGAATCCAACTATGGTTTCTATGAAAAGTGTTATTGGAGCTGCTAAGTTCCAAGAAGCTGAAATGGAACTGCCAATTGCTTTAGGAAAAACCATTTCGAATGAAACTTTTGTTGTCGATTTAGCCAAAATGCCCCACTTATTGATGGCCGGAGCAACTGGACAAGGGAAATCTGTTGGATTAAATGCGGTTTTTAACTTCATTATTATACAAAAAACATCCAGCAGAAGTAAAATTTGTTTTGGTCGATCCGAAAAAAGTAGAGCTTACTCTTTTCAATAAAATAGAAAGACATTATCTAGCCAAACTTCCAGACACAGAAGATGCTATCATTACAGATAATGCAAAAGTTGTAAATACTTTAAATTCACTTTGTGTGGAAATGGACAATCGTTACTCTTTACTAAAAGATGCGATGGTTCGTAATATTAAAGAATACAACGAAAAATTCAAATCCAGAAAATTGAATCCAGAGGCTGGCCACCGATTTTTACCTTACATCGTTCTGGTTGTCGATGAGTTCGCCGATTTGATTATGACAGCAGGAAAAGAAGTCGAAATTCCTATTGCCCGTTTAGCACAATTAGCCCGTGCGATTGGAATTCACTTAATTATTGCAACACAAAGACCATCTGTAAACGTTATTACAGGTTTAATTAAAGCCAATTTCCCAGCGAGAATTGCTTTTAGGGTAACTTCTAAAATTGACTCGCGAACAATTCTTGATACCCAAGGAGCCGATCAGTTAATTGGACGTGGAGATTTATTATATACCAATGGAAATGATGTAGTACGTGTACAATGTGCCTTTATAGATACTCCAGAAGTTGAAAAAATTACAGATTTTATTGGAGGCCAGAAAGCATATGCTACAGCTTATTTGCTTCCTGAGTTTGTTGGAGAAGAAAGTGGCATTAATCTTGATATAGATATTTCTGAAAGAGATACTTTATTTAGAGAAGCGGCAGAGATTATTGTCAATGCACAGCAGGGTTCTGCTTCTTTATTGCAGCGAAAATTAAAATTAGGATACAACAGAGCCGGTCGTTTGATCGATCAACTGGAAGCAGCAGGAATCGTTGGTCCGTTCGAAGGCAGTAAAGCACGCAGTGTAAACATCTTAGATTTAAATGCTCTTGATCAATTTTTTAACAATGAACAAAATTAATCCAATCATGAAAGCAAAAATTCAAGAAATCAACAACAATTCTATCACAAACATGACCAAAAGATGTTTTCAAATGGCAGTTATATTGCTTTTGAGCTTCACTTCTGTTCAGGCTCAAGATAAAAAAGCTAAAGATTTATTGAACGAAGTAACTTCTAAAATAAAAAGCTACAATAATATTGTTATTGATTTTAAATACTCTTTGAACAATGCCAAAGAAAATATCAATCAAGACAGTAAAGGAAATGTTACCATGAAAGGCAACCAATATGTATTAAATTTCATGGGGGTTACTAAAATTTTTGACGGACAAAAAACATACACTATTGTTCCTGAAGACGAAGAAGTTACAGTTTCTAAAGTGAACGAGAAAGATGATAATGCTATCACTCCTTCAAAAATGCTTACTTTCTTTAATTCTGGCTATAAATACAATATGGATATTGTACAAAACGTAAAAGGAAGAAAAATTCAATACATTAAACTAGTACCAACTACTGGAAAAGACCAAAGAAAAGAAATTCTTTTAGGTATTGATGTTCAGACAAAACACATCTATAATTTGATTGAAACTGGAAAAAACGGAACAAAAACAACTTTAACCGTTAATTCTTTTAAAACCAATCAGCCTTTATCAAAAAATCAATTTACCTTTGTAGCGAGTAAATATCCGAAATACTACATCAATAAATTAGATTAATCAGAAGGTTGAAAATTCTAGACAAATACTTATTAAAAACATTCTTACTTACATTTACTACGGTATTTGTAATCTTATTTTTCATATTCATACTTCAAACAGTATGGCTATTTATATCAGAACTAGCAGGTAAAGATCTCGACTTAATATTGGTTGTGAAATTCCTGCTTTTTTCTATGCCGCGTATTATACCTCTGGTTTTACCCTTATCAGTTTTATTGGCCTCTATTATGACTTTCGGAAACTTAGCCGAAAATTATGAGTTTGCTGCAATGAAATCATCTGGGATTTCGCTGCAGAGAGCGATGCGAGTCTTAATTATTTTTATTTTCGTTTTAAGTATTGTTGCATTTTGGTTTGCTAACAATGTTATTCCTTACGCTGAATATAAATTTGTCAACTTTAGAAAAAATATAGCACAAGCTAAACCTGCAATGGCGATTGCTGAGGGTCAGTTTAACGATGTTGGCTTCTATAATATTAAAGTTAATAAAAAAACAGGCGAAAACGGAAATCATCTTACAGGAGTAACCATTCATGAAAAGCCTAATAATATGGGCGAAAACAAAACAGTTATAAAATCTAAAACAGGCGAACTGGTAAGCAGCGAGCAATCTAGCATTTTAAAACTGATTTTGAATGATGGTTATTATTACCAGGATGTCACTCCAAAGAAATATGAGGATCGCGCAAAACTTCCTTTTATAAAAGGAAAGTTCAAAAAACAGATCATCAACATTGATTTATCAGAATTAAACAAAGTGGATGACAGCAAAGAAAGTATTGCTGGTACAAATGCAATGTTGAATGTTAATGAATTACGATATACATTAGATTCATTAAACAAAAACTTAGATAACGAAATTATTTCTTTTTCTGAGAATATTAATCAGCGTGTCGGAATTAGAAAAGCTCCTCCAGTAGCAGTAAAAAAAGATTTTAAGAAAAAACAACTTCCTAACAATCTTATGTCAATGTATTCTAACAAAGACCAAGTAGACATTTTAAAAATGGCTGCAAGCACTGTTACAAGTAATATTTATTCGATAGAAACTACTCAAAAAGATTTAAAGGACAAACAACGTGAAATCAACAAACATTTAAGTGCTTTTTACGAAAAGTTTGTTATTGCCTTTGCCTGTTTTTTAATGTTTTTTATTGGAGCTCCCCTCGGTGCTATTATTAGAAAAGGCGGACTTGGGCTTCCAATTGTTTTTGCCGTTTTAATCTTTATTACTTTTCACTTTATCAATACTTTCGGAAAAAGATTATCACAAGAGGGCGGTATGACTCCTTTTATGGGATCATGGATGTCGTCATTTATTTTTATTGCCGTTAGCAGTTCTTTTGACTTATAGAGCAACAAACGACAACGGATTAATTAATTTTGATGCGATTACAACTCCAATTTCACAACTATTTCAGAAAATTTCTGAGCGGTTCTCACCCGCTCAAAAGCAACAATAATTATGTCAACAACAAAAATACAACTGAATACCATTGAAGAAGCTATAGAAGATATTCGTCAAGGTAAAGTAATCATTGTAGTCGATGATGAAGATCGTGAAAACGAAGGTGATTTTTTAGCAGCAGCTGAAAAAATAACTCCAGAAATGATCAATTTTATGGCTACCCACGGACGCGGTTTAATCTGTACACCATTAACAGAAAGCCGTTGTAAAGAATTAGATCTACGTGCCATGGTTACGAACAATACAGATCATATGGAAACCGCTTTTACAGTTTCTGTTGATTTAAAAGGTAATGGAGTAACAACTGGAATTTCGGCTGCCGACCGTTCTAAAACAGTTGAAGCTTTGGTTGATCCTAACACAAAACCTCACGATTTAGCTCGTCCTGGTCATATTTTCCCTTTAATCGCTAAACAAGGTGGCGTTTTAAGAAGAACCGGCCATACTGAAGCCGCAATTGATTTTGCCCGTCTAGCAGGATTTAAACCAGCTGGTGTAATCTGTGAAATCTTAAACGAAGACGGAACAATGTCTCGCTTACCTGAATTGATAAAAGTGGCGCAGAAATTTAATTTGAAATTAGTTTCGATTGAAGATTTGGTTGCTTACAGAATGCAGCACGATAGTTTGATCGTTAAAAAAGAAGATTTTGATATTGAAACTCGTTTTGGAACTTTTCGTTTGAGAGCTTACGAGCAGACTACCAATAAACAAATTCATATTGCATTAACAAAAGGAACATGGAGTTCTGGAGAACCTATATTAACTAGAATCCACTCTTCTCAGGTAAATAATGATTTATTAGGAACATTGACTAATAATGCAGAACAGCAATTAGACGACATGTTTAAAGTGATTAATGAAAACGGAAAAGGTGCTGTTATTTTTATCAATCAAGATATGACCGCCGTAAATCTTTTAAACAGAATTTCAGAACTTAAATCACTCCAATCGCAAGGAACATTAAAAGCTCCAAAAGTTATTATTGACAGCAAAGACTACGGAATTGGCGCTCAAATCCTTCATGATATTGATATTTCTAAAATTAGATTAGTTTCGAATACAGAGCAAACAAAACGTGTTGGTATGATTGGTTACGGACTTGAAATTACAGAATACGTTAATTACTAATATGGGAACAATAGAAGAAAGAATTCAGAAATCTGAGACACGTATATTCAAAGCCGTTTTTCCAAGCACAACTAACCATTATGATACTTTATTTGGAGGAACTGCACTTCATTTAATGGATGAAGTTGCTTTCATTTGCGCAACACGCTTTAGCCGTAAAAAAGTTGTTACAATATCTACAGGACAAATTGACTTTAAAAAAGCAATTCCGGCCGGTACTTTAATCGAATTAGTTGCAAAAGTAGACAGCGTTGGAAGAACCAGCTGTAAAATCCATGTTGATATTTTTATGGAACAAATGTATTCTGAGCTTCGCGAAACGGTAGTTTCGGGAACTTTTTCTTTTGTTGCAGTTGATGAGAACAAAAAACCGACCCCGATTTTGGACGATTTGGATTAATTTACAAAAAAATCGTGTTTCGGAAATACTGATAATTAGATACTTGAAAATTATATTAAAAAAACTCAGAAAAAAGTTTTTATAATCGGAAAAGCGCACTATATTTGCACTCGCAATCACGAAATGATAGCGACATACTGGAGAAATGGCAGAGCGGTCGAATGCGGCAGTCTTGAAAACTGTTGACTGTAACAGGTCCGGGGGTTCGAATCCCTCTTTCTCCGCTGAAATTTAAACCCTTAACTTTGTTAAGGGTTTTCTTTTTAATATAACATCCTTAAAAAAGCATTTTAAATTTTCAATGCTCATCAATACATACATGTTTTAAGTGGAGCTCTCCTATCCTAAAAATGGTTTGTTCAAAAAACTTTAGAAACGAAAAAAAAAAAAAAAACAATTAATCACCTATTTTTCATCGCTTTTATTAATCTCGCATTACGTCTGTCCGCTCTCGAATTCTGAAGCGAAATTACAGCCCATATGGCAGCAGGCAACCAGCCAATTAAAGTAAGCTGTAAAATTAAACAAAGTAAAGCCGTCAAAATTTTACCTCTTAATAGAAAGGAGATACACGGGAAAAATATTGCTATAAGTGTCATCATTTTATATGGTTTGATTATATGTCGTAAATCTTGTAATTTGTTACTTAGTATCTCACCGTAATGTAAAATTATCTGAATCTCAGAAAAACAAAATATTATCAAAACAACACAATACTCTAATCACTCTTTCTACGTTTCTAATTCAGTTATAAATCTTTAGCTTAATCAATGATTTTACTTTTTTTATGGGTAAATTATTTTCTTTGCAAATAGTTCCAAAAAAATTTTCACAATTCAAAAAACACCTTATCTTTGCACTCGCAATCAGAAAATGGTAGCAGCATACTGGAGAAATGGCAGAGCGGTCGAATGCGGCAGTCTTGAAAACTGTTGACTGTAACAGGTCCGGGGGTTCGAATCCCTCTTTCTCCGCCAGATGAAGTTTCAAAAGGAAACTTTAAAAGTTAAAACCCTTTAAATACTTGTATTTAAAGGGTTTTTCACTTTTTGGCAATTGTCAAAAATCACATGTTATTGCAAAGCGTGGTACACTTATTAGTACACTTTTATTTTGGTGGGTTTTGACCATAAAAAAAGTGTACTAGATTAAAGAGAATTCTCGTGGGATTCCCTGAAAACAAAGGTGTGTTTCGAAATTTTTAAATCAATTTGAGTATTAATTTAAAAACTAGAAAGCATGTTAAAAGTAATTTTTTACCTGAAATCAGAAAAGGCAGATAAAAACGGAGAGTTTTCAATATTTGCACGCATCACATTCAACCAAAAAAGAATTTCATTAAGTACCGGAAAGACCATATCCAAGGAAAGATGGGACTACACAAACAAATTAAGAATTCTTCTGAGG
Organism: Flavobacterium sp. SORGH_AS_0622; assembly: GCF_030818825.1. Taxonomy (NCBI): domain Bacteria; kingdom Pseudomonadati; phylum Bacteroidota; class Flavobacteriia; order Flavobacteriales; family Flavobacteriaceae; genus Flavobacterium; species Flavobacterium sp. SORGH_AS_0622. Next base: position 1,167,339 of record NZ_JAUTAX010000001.1, on the reverse strand, counting down.
ACAGAAAAAGAAAAAGTTCTTAAAAACTATCTGGATATTTACCGTCTAACTGTCGACAAGAAATTCAATAAGCTTTTTAACGTCGACCCAGATGTTCCTCTAGAAGTACTGAAGGCAGAACTTTCAGGAAAATCAAAAGTACAGACAAACAGAACGACCCTGCTTCAAATCATGCAGCGTCATAATAAATTCTTTACAAAAAAAGTAGAAGCAGGTGAAAGAGCTTCAGCATCACTTCAAAAATATAAGAGGAGTACTGAACTTATCTCCAACTTCATGATCAGAAAATACAATTTAGCTGATATCCCTGCTGACGAAATATCAAGTTCTTTTATATACAATCTTGAAGAATTCCTCAAATATGAGAGCAATTTTAAAGGCCATTTAGGGATAAAAAACAACTCGGTGGTAAAATACATAAAGATGTATAAAACTGCTTTTAATTATGCCATCAGAATGGATCTAATCCAAAAAAATCCGTTTAATGTATATGACGGAAAACTCAGTGTTAAAGATGCTGTATTTCTGACGCAGTCAGAACTTGATGCCATCGAGAAAAAAGTCTTCTTTACTGAAAGACTTGACAGGGTCAAAGATATCTTTCTATTCAGCTGTTACACGGGGTATGCTCCAACTGATGCTTTAAAACTTTCGCAAAAAAATATATCAAAAGACAATGACGGGAACCAGTGGATTATATCAAATAGAACAAAGACATCCATAAAGGAAAACGTTCCAGTCATGCCGCCAGTAGAAAAAATCATTCAGAAATACAAAGGAAAACAACTGGGATTACTGCCGAGCATTTCAAATCAGAAAATGAATGCTTATTTAAAGGAAATCGCCGATGTCTGTGGAATTAACAAGTACCTCACCTGGTATGTGTCAAGACATACTTTTGCAACGACAGTAACTCTTGGCAACGGAGTCAGACTTGAAAATGTTTCAGCTATGATGGGTCACACTAACATCAAACAAACGCAGCATTATGCAAAGGTTCTTGATGTAAATATAATGGAGGATATGAACATGGTTAAATCTAGATATGAAGAAAAAGTTTCCTAAAAAAAGGGCGGAGAATTTCAAATTTGAAATTCTCCGCCTTTTTAAATTATTTTCCAGTTTCCTTACTCGTTTTAAAAGAAGGAGTTTTCCAGGTGTGTCTTTATTATCGCGCTGTCTCCTCTCAGGTTTATCTGTAGATTCGGCAATTCACTTTAGTCCACTTATTAAAGCCAGAATATTAGTTATTCTCCAAAAAAAAATATTCAGTATTTACAACCAATTTCAGTTATTAACTTTGATTTTCTTGAAGAATTTTTTCTATTAACATGGAATCGTACAGGAAAATTTCGCCAAGTTTTGAGTAAGGCAAAATTCCAGTCTGTCTATATTTTATTATTGTGTTTGGTGAGAGACCGAATATATTTTTTAGGTCTTCATTCCTATAATAAGCAGGTCTGCTGTCATATCCTTTTGCTTTTATTTTAGAATCAATAGTATCAAGTTTTACAACTAGAGGATCAATCATTTCTTTGACTCTCATTATTAGAGAGAGTTTCTTCTTTTTCAAATCTTTTTTCATTTATAAAGTATGTTAATTATTAATAATAAAATTTCTCGCAGTTTACCAATTTTCAATTCTCAACTTTCTTTGATGCAGTTTAAAAATCAACAAATTCAAAAATTCAATTTGTTTTTCTCTGTAGGTATACCCCTTACTTTCAGCAAATTCTTTACTGATATTTTTGATTTCACATTGTTTGTCATTTTTTCCGGAATAGGTAAAATAGCTTTCTAAAAACTTTTGAAATTCAATCCTGTTGTTTTTTTTATCACATTTTTGGAAGAACAATATTTCTTCGTCCATGAGGATGTAAAAAAGATTAGCAAATTCAATCTTATTATATGAGCTTTTGCATTTAGCTGAATTAGAAACAGAATTGGATATTTTATTAATATCACCATTTAAATTCTTATGCTTCAAAATTCTTTCAACCAAACTTAATCTTGATTCATGATTTAAAAGTTTCTCTAAGCACTCCGAAATTTTTGTTTTTTTCATAATTAACATTTTTTAAGCTCATTCCAAATGAAAATAAATCCTGCTTTTTTGTTTTCTTTTTTTTACCGGCACGTATTGTAAATAGCCATATTTATCCAGCTCGCTTACACATTTTAGATAAACTTTTGAAGAAGAAAGCTTGGCAATATGCTTTATATCGTCAGCTGATGCCGCAATAGGATTAATAAAACCCATATCTGATCTGAATTTAAGAAGAGCCGCATAAATGGCAATATGCGTGGAGCTGATACGAAAATCCTTTTCAATAGCTGTGAAAAAATCAGATAGGGGTTTTAAATTTTCCATCATTACATCGAATGCGATTTACTCTTTCTATTATTTTTTGTCATTTCAGAATCTGAAGAGTCAACATTACCGACACTACTTTTTTTTTGTTCTTTCGAAACAGATTGATTTTCAAGTATTGATTTCTTCTCATCTTTACTTTCACGGTGATTAATTCTCTGCATGTTTTCATCAAAAACCTTTACAGTCTTAAATTGTGGATTTGCTTCGATATACATCTTGTTTTCAACACCACCAACTACAAAGGTTACTGATTGAAGATTTCCTTTCTTAAGAGAATTCAACAAATCCTCTTTATACTTGGGGGTTTCCAATTCCTTAATTGAGTGCTTAGCAACACTGGCTTCTAGATCGTAGCCGTAATTTTGATGATAGTGATTAAGTTTGAAGTTGCCACCGTCATCACTATTTTTAAAGTCTATTTGAATCCAACAATTATAAAGTTCTCCGTCCTTATTCTTTAGATCTTTATTTACAGAACGGCCTTCCATTAAATTGTAAGCCTCTTTGAGCGTAATATTACCACCGTTGCTATTTATATAAAAGGTTTGTTCTAAAGATTCTTTTGAATTTTCTTTTTGAAGATTTACATGATACGAATTAAAAAAATACATATCACTCTGATCTGACTTTTTAAAATTCAGCGTTGCATTCATGGAATCCGTCCCGTACACTCCTTCTCTGTTAATCTTAAATTCTTTCTCACCCCGCATCATCTTTTCTTTCAGGTCGTGATCGAACGTCTCTCCAAATCCAGTATATTTTAACTGGTCTTTCAGGTATTCTAAATTTTTCTGATTCATCATATTTGTATTTAAGTTATTTTCTAATAATTCTTTTCTATCCCTTTCCCGATTGGCAAAACCAGTAAGATCAAAGGCTTCATTCTGCGAAACATCTATACCGCTTTCAAGAACCAATCTTAAATCGTTTATAAGTGATTCTGTCGTTACACTCTTAAAATAGTCTGCATCATTAGTCATAATAAAGCAGTATTCTTGTGCATCCCAAGTGTTTCTGAAAAACTCGATATTATCGGCATCGCAAATTCGATCCACTTCAAACGCAGTAAAGTTGTAGCCCACTTCAGCAAATTCCTCTGCTAGGCTCAAGAGAATTTCAACATCATTAATATTTATTGTCATGATATTCTTGTGATATTTAAGGCACAATTACCTAATTCTTACAACGGAAATATTTTATCGGTCAGGTTATTTTTAATATCTACTTCCAGCTGCCTTTCTCCGTTCTTTTCAATAAGCTGTATTGTCAAATATTTTTTATCGGGGATTGTAAACTTTGGCAGGGCATAAACAGCGGTTACTTCAGATTTATCAGCAATTACATTTCGGCTGTTAGCAGCATACAGGGGAAGTATTTCAATTTCCTGAGATGCTGTGCGTTTTGATTTCTTCTTGTCGCGGATAAAAAAACGAAGCTGGTCAATGTCATAATTAATTTTCGAAGCATTATCTATTACAATTCTCAAATACATGATATCTTCATGAATAAAAATACCGCTGACTGTAAGTTTTATTTCAAATTTTGAACGCTGCAGTCCGTTTATCTTTTTCTTTTTAGCTAAAGCGAGCGTCGCATATTGTTCAATTTTCTTTTGATTTTCATTTTCGATTGAAAACAAAATATCTTCATTTACTACCCCCAGATTATCGGCCCTTATATTTAAATCAGCGCAGTTTTCGTCATAGTTCAGTACAAATACATAAAGACGGCTGTCAGCTGTAACAACGGTCAGATTAGTCTGGGTGAAATTCTCCTTTCCTGCCTTAAGCAATAGAATGTTTTCAACACCTTTAGCTTTCTGCATCAGCACATCAGCACTTCCTTTATCCATGCTCTTGATCGGATAGGGAAAAACGATGCTTGTCGTTTTTGAATACCCAATCTGAATATTTTTAAGCTGGTCCGCATTATAGCTCGTTTTTTTATTAACTGATTGTGCAAATCCTGATACCGCTGTTATAATAAAACACAGCAGATAAATCCAATTTTTATTTTTCATTTTTAAATCTTTTAGTTATTTCAAATTCTATCGTTTCTCATCGTATAGCAGTACCTGATACCCTGCCTTTACCACAACTTTTATCAGCTTGACCTTTTTACTCATAAGACTTTTGGCAGCTTCAATTCCCATTCCAGCAGCCTGCGCACCCCATGAATCAGTCAGACCCGTGAGTCCCAATGTCTGAATAGAGCGGTCAGCGGAGGCTTTCGCAACATCCCTGTTTATAGCGCCCGGGATATAAATGCCGTCAATTCCGTCAAGATCATAAACCGTTAGTTCAACTGGATAGATGGAGTTTCTATACTGGATGTTATTCACTTTAACTTCCAGCCGCTCTCCTTTCAAAGAAGCAATTCCATATAAGAATGTATTTTTAGGGATTACCATACCCTGCAGCGTAATTTCACTGCAAAGCCTTAGTTTCACAATAGATCCGTTTACAATAGTCTGTGTCTCGTGTATTACTGCTTCAATTGAATTAGGCTGATAATCGGCTTGTAAACTCTCTTCTGCTGCATAGAAGGAATTTCGTTTTGAGGTATCTAAAATGCCAGATCGCTGCTCCAGCAAAGTGGAATTATCAATTTCTTTTTTACGATTAACACTAAAGATTTTCCCCTTTTTATTATCAGAGGACTGTTTTAATCTTTCCTGTACTCGGGAAGGGTGCTGGATATCTAAGATATTTTCCAGCATTCCTCCAAGCTGCTGGAGTTCCGGGTCAGGTTCCTGAACAGCTCCCATGGAAGACATCATCTGTTCCAGGTCTTTTATCTCTTTCGATGTTTCATTTGATGCCCCGTAGTTTTCAAACTCTCTCATATCCTGACCGTATTTATCCGCAGCTACAGGTTGGTTAATTACCTTTTGCAGCGCCTTTATTTTCTCAAACACTTTCTTTTCATTTCCCTGCTGAAGCGCAGCGGAATTAAATCCAGTTTGTCCTTTTGGATAAATCTGTCTTTCAAAATCTTCCTCGGTAAATTTTCCCCCAAAATCCTTCAACAATTCAGCATTAGAGTAATTGGGATCTTTTTTAATCTGTTCCAGCAGTTTTAACGAGTCTGATGATGCCTGATCATAGTAGCTCATTTTATCAAGAGCAGAATCTTCTTTAAATTTTGGTACTGGAAGATTAAAATTGAAGCCTTTTTTTTGTTCACTTAAGCCTGCTGCTGTTTCCATTATTCCGCCACCCAAAATATAGAATAGTACGGTAATAAAAGGAAGTGTAATTAAAGGCAGCACTAAAAGCATTTTTCTTTTTTTTGATTCTTTGATTGATATTGTTTTTGTTTCCATAATTGAATTACTTTTTTAGATTGATTGCTTTCACCTTAGAAATTGCAGCTGTATTTTTAAAAAGCGGATCATCTGCTGACATTGTTACACAGATATTATAAATGAAGTAACTGCCCGTTAAAACGATAAATAGAATCAGCATACAGATAAGTTTTGTCTTTGATAGACCTGAAGTGACTTCACTCATTCTGCCAGCCCACCAGTTCTGCAGCTGCAGGTAATAATCAGGATAAACAAAAGGCTGATCCCGTTTTTTAAATAGCATTTTCATCATCTCTCATTTCCTGTTTTCAACACCGATGTCCTTGTTTTCGATTGTCTCCCAGCGTTCAATAAGAAAACCGTGCGGATTATTATCACTTCTTGATACATTACGCAGGCTTCCCTGGGTTATGAGGTTTCTTTTCAAAATACTGGTTGTCCTGATAATATTCTGTTTTGCATAGCAGTTAAACCGATAAGGATATACTTTTATGTCTATTGTAATGCTATCAATTTGAATGGTCTGGCTTATATTTCCCGAAATAATTCCGGAATAAAAACCATTTTCTTTCAGATCGTCATAAATCCGTTTAGCACTGTCATCAGCCAGATAAAGGGCTTTGGTAATATTTGTTTTAATTACTTTATCATCCGGATCAAGAGTGAAGAAAAACTTGTGGAATGTTTTCACATGATCCCTTGCTTCCACCGGGACATTATCCCTGCGGTCTGAAGAGTAGGCTTCTAGCGCTTTGCCGTTAGCCAGGATATATACTTTGTCCTGCATAAGAGTTACAGATTCAAAACTTTTATACAGGGTGTAGCAGCAGATAATGATGCATCCCACGATTATCAGCATGGTAAACCCTCTTACATATCGGAATGCCGTATCGATATTTTTCATTTTGGTAAACATGAGCACTTCTTTTAAGTTTATTTTGAATTTCCTTGAAGCTTATCGCCCATATAACTGCTTTTTTCAGCAAAATAGGGACTGCTTCCCGCCGAAGAAGACATGCTCCGTGTCATTCTGGTATCAGCATCACCCATTGCATCGAGAACCATTCCAGCTCCCTGCGTTGTTCTGGTAACAATTGTATTTGATGAACTGCCGAATAAACTGGTAACTTTCTGCCCTAAAGCCCCTCCTCCAGCAGCATGCACAATATAGTTAGCCACTGAGGGGACAGTAAAATAGCCTATAATACCGATGATCATAAAAATTAAATAGGCAATGTCAGTTCTGCTGAAAAAGGTATCACCTGTAGCCTCTACCTGCGAGAGATCAAGCTTCAGCATGAGTTCCTGAATCTTTCCTATTATGGCTCCAAAAATGTTGGCTACAGGAAGCCAGAGGTAGATATTGATATAACGTGCTAGCCATACCGTAAGGGTATGCTGAAACCCTTCAAAAACAGCTATTCCAAATACAAGAGGTCCTAAAATCGACAGTACAACGAGTTGAAATGTCCTGAGTGTATCAATGCATAGAGCAGCAGATTCAAATAACACCCTAAGCACCTCACTAAGCCACTCCTTAACAGAATTGCGAAAGCTATAGGATGCTTTTTCCATGGCAAATTTGACATCGTTTCCAATTCCTGCCAGCATGCTTTCATCTGATGGATCTTCCTCGTGGGTATATTTATACCATTTATCACGGTCTCCGGCACCTGTCGCACCAACATACATTTTCCAAGGGTCGGTTTCCTTGATTGCTTTTTCCTTTTCTTTCAAAAGAACAGCAACCGCATTATTTGAACCCGCCACCATTGCAGCGGTGGCAGTAACAGTCGGTTTCATAACCCCGTTGATAAGTGCCAGGACTGAAGGAAAAATCATAATACAAAAGCCGATCGCAAAAGGCCTGAAAAGGGGATAAAAATCAATTGGTTCCGCATTTGCAATATGTCGCCATACACGCGAAGCTATATACCAGACCGCTCCAAATCCTGCAATCCCCTGCCCCACAGCCAACAAATTACTGCATAAGGGCATCATCTCATCATAGAGCTGGTCCAATACCGAGTGCAGGCTCTGCATATCGTCTCCAAGTCCCTGCGACTTAACAGCGCAAGGCATAAACACAATTGCGATTATCAGAAACATTCTTTTAAAGCTTTTTAAAACATTCATCATCTTAGTTTTTTAATTCATGAAGTTCCTTAGAGGAAAAAACATCCTTTGATTCTCTTGCTCGCTGCAGCAGCAGGACGTTTGACGATGCATTAAAATTTCGAAGAAATGCTATCTTATCCTGCATCTCCAGATAAACACTATCCACTGCATCAAGTCTTTCGTCATCTGACATCCTGAGCTTATCGGCTGTGATCACCATAGTGAGTTCATCCAAGTTTCTCAGGCTTTGCTTTAACAGATTTCCATAGACTTTTTCAAAGTAGCTGAGTTCCTTCTGGCTGAAACTTCCGCTTTGTGCAAAACGAGCTAGACCTTTTTTACTTTCCCTGACCAGCTGAATTTGCAGATTTACAATATCCCCCACCCTTTTATAGTTCTTGACTGCGGGGCTGACCTGCAGGAGCGCATCTAAAAAAGTTTTATGAAGGCTGAAATTTCCTTCCGACATATCTTTTACCGTCTTATATCCTTCCGACAGCAGCTCGTATCCTTTTTTCATGTCGCTTAAAATCTTTTTGAACTGCGAAAGCTTTTCGATATTTAAGATCAGCTGCTGGATTTCTGCCGACTGTGCCTCGGCTTTAAAAGGAACAGACAGGATAAATAAGGTAATTATTGTAAATGATATTTTTTTCATGATTCTTTGTTTTATAGGTCGTACATGCCTCGCACCGCCTTTGTATCTTTTTCACTTTTTGCTTTTGATAAAGACAAAATCTCTGCCTCACGACTAAAAGAAATACAGAAGTTATAATCTTCAAGCATCGTTTTATGAAGCGTATCAATACGCTCTATACGCTGGTCATCGGTGAGTTCTAGTTTTGAATCAGTGGTAAGTGTAATTAGTTGATCCAAAGTATCACTGCAGTTTCCAAGAAGGCGTCTAAAAGAGCGCTCAACATAATCGAGTTCATTTCCATGAAACAGATCAGCTCCCTTAAGATTACTGCAAGTCTTTCTGTAAATTTTAATAATTTTCAGCTGTATAGAAATAATTTCGGCTGTCTTATAATAGTTCCTGACTTTGGGATTAACTTTTAAAAGTGAAGCAAAATAATCCCCGTGCAGGTTCAATTCCCCTTTCTTTAAATCCCCAAATAAAATTCAGGCCTTTGGAAACGGCAGAATATCCTTTTTTTGCATAATCAATGTAAACCTGAAGCGCTGCAATCTGCAGCAGCAGCTCCTTTCTCTGCTTTGCCTGCGCGTGGAGTCCCTGAAATAATACCAGTACCATGGCTGCTGTTAAAATGATTTTTTTCATAATTATCTTGCTTAATTATGGAATTCCGTAAAATTGTTTCACCTGATTAACATCAGCTTCTGTTTTAGCTCTTTGAAGACTCAGCATTATATTCTGCTGGTTAAACAGGGTAAGGTCATCGTAATTGGAGTCAATTTCATCAGCAGCCCTATTTATGATTTCAAGTCGCTGCAGATCACTCATCTGTGTTGTAAAAGAATCCAGTATTAGAAATATCTGGTCGATTTTCTTGACGCTTTCCTCCAGAATACCCGTATAGACACGTTCCATATACTCTATTTCACTTTCTTTAAAATGAGCATCCTGTTTGAAAAGTTTCCATACCTTTTCATATTCCTGAACCAGTCTGGTCTGTTTTTTAGTGATTTCTTTTATCCGCTGGTAATACGTGATTACAGATTTCACTTTGGCGAGTTCTTCATAATATTCCTTATAGAGTTCTTTCTGCTTTTTGGTCCAATCGGATATCTCATCTAGTTTTAATTTCGACAGGACATTTTCAACTTTTTTCTGGGCGTTCTGAAGCCAGATGGTTTTGTTCTGCAGTTTCTGAATCCTCAGGTCAATTGCTTTGATAACTTTTTTAGTCACTGCTTTTACAATTTCAAGTATCGGCAGTACAGCTATTTTTTCTGCAGGTCTGGCGGGAGTGCTTATTAAAAGCAGACAGATTATGCAGGTAATTATTCTTGCTTTCATTTTTCTTTTTTTTAATTGCCGTTTCTAATCTCATTGGCCAGTGCTGCAATTCCTTTTTTGATGTCACCTCCAAACTTTGCAGCATACCGGCTCACTTTTACCTTCTCGCTTTCCTCAGTTGTATAGGCAAGATATTCCTCAAGGGAAACCTCTGTTCTATAGACTTTGGAAGACATGCTGCCCAATGATATAAATACCTCTTTATATTTCTTTGAAGGATCATTGGCTTTATTCACTGACAGCACCAGTGCTTTCTCCTTTTCCGTAAGCCCCAGCAGTTCCTGTATCTGGTCAAATTTGTTTTGATATTTGCTCTGATCGAGAAGTATTTTACAGTCACTATTATTGATAATTGCCTGTTTGACAACAGGGGAAGAAATAATGTCTTCTACCTCCTGGGTTACCACAATGGCTTCTCCAAAGAACTTGCGCACAGTCTTAAATAAATACTTAATGTATTCGGACATTCCTTCTTTCGCGATTGCTTTCCAAGCCTCTTCAATCAAGATCATTTTACGGATGCCTTTGAGCTTTCTCATCTTACTGATAAAAACCTCCATGATAATGATTGTCACAACAGGGAAAAGTATCGGATGATCTTTAATGTTATCGAGCTCAAATACAATAAATCTTTCTTTTAATAAATCAAGGTTCTCCGTTGCATTGAGCAGGTAATCAAACTCTCCTCCTATATAATAAGGTCTTAACACATAGAGAAAATTAGTAATGTCAAAATCTTTCTCCTTTACCTTATCACTCTCCAAAATTTTGACAAACTCATTTTTTAGAAAATCATAGAAGCTGTTAAAACAGGGGAAAATTTCTTTCTCGCTATCGAGTTTTTCATAATACAGCTGCAAGGCATTTGAAAGGGCTACATACTCACTTCTGTTGAAGGTTTCATCATCTTTTTTCCAAAGTGCCAGCAGCAGTGTTTTGATGCTTTCTTTTTTCTCGGTGTCCAGAATATCCCCTTCCGAGATATAAAAAGGATTAAAACGGATTGGGTTCTTTTCATCGTAAGTAAAATAATAACCATTCACCATATCACATAATCCTTTGTAACTGTGGCCTACATCGACCAGCACCACATGGGTTCCCTGTTCGTAATAACTTCTGACCATATGATTGGTAAAAAATGACTTGCCGCTTCCAGAGGGTCCGAGAATGAATTTGTTTCGGTTGGTGCAGATTCCAATTTTGACAGGTTCATCGCTGATGTCCACATGAACCGGTTTTCCTGTCAATCGGTCGCCTAACCTGATTCCCATAGGGCTTAATGAGGATCGATATCCCGTTTCCATATTTAAAAAACAGACTGCCTGTTCCGAGAAAGTGTCAAACGTATCATTCATTGGAAAATCAGCCGCGTTGCCAGGCATTCCTGCCCAGTAAATCTGAGGTGCTCCGACTGTTTCCTGCTTTGCCGCCGCATCCATCTGCGCGAGGGCTGATGAAACCTTGTTTTTCACTTCCTTAAGACTTTCTTCATTGTCAGTCCATGCCAATACATTAAAATGTGCTTTTACAGGAAGCCTCTGCTGTGCAATGGCTTCATTCAGAAAATCATTGGTCGCATCACGGGCAATCATATTTTCCCTGCTGTAGGCTGACAACGACTGCAGTCTTAGTCTTTTACTTTCCAGCTTCTGAATGGTCTTCTGAGAATCCTCAATAAAAATATACTGATTGTAAATGTGGTTACATGATAAAAGCTGTCCTAGTGTTGAAGCAAAACCGATGCTGAACTTGGTCTTATCGGTAGAGTAACGATCAAAATTAATTCTTGATCCGCATAAACCCGGAAGATCAGCCGCATCCCCAAGGGTAAAAAGCTGGCAGTGCTTATCCCCTATTCTCAGCCCGTCTTTAAAATAAACATCATTAAATATAAATTCATTTTCCTTCTCCGATAAAAAGCAGTACTGCTCTATAAGCCCTTTTTTTCTGCTCTGGCTTTTAAGCTCTTCATTTCTAAGCTGGTTCAACTTTACAAATCCGCTGTCTTCTAAAATCCTTTTAAACTGACCTGCCGAATCCAGAAAATCCTGAAGCAGCTGAGGCTTTAAAGTTTCCTCAGGGACAGGAGAGCTTCTGATCAGTGTCGAAAACAAGGAACTGGAATTCTTTCTCCCTGCTGGCTTTTTCGTCAGCATAATATAACAGCTGTGATCCAAAAATGGTCGTTCATTAAAGAAGCGCTCACTGCTTCTGCTTAAAAAACTGGTATCATCGATTGTAAAATCAGCTTTGTAAGCTTTTTCTAAAAACCAGTCCTGCTTATGAAAGACACAAAATTTCGGCAGAATCTTTACCGCTTTAATCCATGACTGATGGAAAGCCTCATACTCCTGATCAGACATCGTAAAAATCTCTGGAAGTTCTGCTTTAAATACAATGGTAACATCTCCTTGTTTTGATAAAATACAGTTGTGCTCAACATCCAGTATCGGTAAAATTCCTTCTATCATCTTTTCCATTTCTCACTTCTTTTATCTTTTAACTATCTACAGCTATCATATCATAAAAACACGCCTGCTGTTTACTTTGATAAATTTCGGAAGCTGTTTCCTCGCAATTGCTTTCATCATACCATGTTCGCCATAAGTATTGCTCATTTTGTAGATTTTTAAAACCAGAATAGTTCCTGATATTCCAATAAATCCAATGCAGATCAATGACGGAATCCCAATGATGTAGAGCACGGCAAAAACAATCATAAGCAATACAACTCCTCCACCCAAATACCATATATATTGCGCTTTAAGACCTTTAAATTCAATACTCTGATTGATACCTTTATTTATCTGGTAAACACTCACTGCCATTACACACCGAAAAAAGATTTGATAACTGTGGCCACCACCACTAAAAAAACACAGCTTCCAAACCAGGCAGCGGCTACTTTACCGGTATCAGGATCTCCGGCGTTCCATTTTTGGTAAACTTTCACAGCTCCAATTAGACCGAGGATTGCACCGACTGCATACATTAACTCTGTTCCGGCATCAAAATAACTTCTCACCTTTTGATTGGCCTCGTTAATACCCGCTACTCCATCTTGGGCGTATACCCCTGCATTTATAATTAATAGAATAATAAATGTTATTACCCTCTTAATCCTAAACTTCAAACTCTTTAATTTCCATCTCCACTTTTTCATCATTCATCATTTAAAGGTTATATTAACTGTAATAAAACAGAGGAATTCCGCCGTCACATCAGCTATTCTCATTGTCACATTTTACCATACCGCACAAGCACGGACGGGGAATATTCCTCTGTAAATTTTTATTAAATGGCCTCATCCCACAACCCATCCATTTCCGGGTAAGTTATAACCAGCTGTGGGTGCTTTTCGCATTCTGAGACCATAAGAGAATTGATTTTTTCTCGAAGAGAGGATTTCTTAACATATGGATATCCTTCAAGTATAAATCTTATATAGTTTTTGAATTCAGTTACCGAAAGATTGGCTTGACTCGACTCTGCAACTGCTTTTTCAAGTTTAGTAAAGAGCTCTCTGGCATCTTCCAGAGTATCAAAAGGTTCTTTGAATTCTGAAAACATATCGATACTCAGATTGTTTTCCTTTTTGGAATTATTTTTAAACAGCTTAATTTTTTGTTTACCGTTGAGCAATTCTTTGAGCCAACCAGAATAAAATTTACGTATTATAAAAATGTACCAAAAAACTAATACTACAATAACTATTAGCGCATATTTACTCCATGAAATATTTGAAAGCATAATCATCTTCATTTATCGTTAGACATCATCTCCTGCCTTAAATCACATTTGGATCGTTGCGATTTTAATTGCAGGTCAAAGGAACGATTAGAATAAATTTTCTACAAGTACAACTTTGTTGTACCCTTTTGTACCCCTAGTGTTTACGGGCGCTACAACAAAAAAAGCTCGCAAGAAATAATGGGTTTCATTATTTCTTGCAAGCTTTGACTTATTTAAAATTTGGCCTTTTACTTTTTCATAGCCTTAATTAATTTGTTGTTACGACTGTCGGCTCTTGAATTCTGCAATGAAACTACTGCCCATATTGCAGCAGGAATCCAGCCGATTAAAGTAATCTGCAGAATCAAACAGAGCAGTGCAGTTAAAAGTTTACCTCTTAAAAGAAAAGAGATTGACGGAAAAAATATTGCAATAAGTGTCATAATCCTTTGATTTTTATATTGGTCGTAGTTAATAAAATTTGTTACTTAATACTTTTAGAAAATCTTAAAAATCAATTTAATAAGTGTTTATTTTTTTTATGATTTTCTGTAGCGTCTCTACCGCTATATCCTTATCACGGTCTTCAGCGTTATAGGATTTACTTCGGACGGATTTATATGAAAGCTCTTTCTTAAAAGGTGTGGATAAGTATGGGATAATCATCCTGAAGAAATAATTCATTGATCGGGCTTTAACAATCCTTGACTCATCCGCCGCTCTCAGAATTAATGCGAGCTGATCGGCTGACAGGTCGCATTCAATTTTAGAATCCTTGTCCGCATTTTGAGTGTCTTCACTGATACCATGAACATCTGCTTTTATTAATAATTCAAGTTTTCTCTCCAGAAAATAAATTTCCAGCTCGAACCATTTTCCTACCTCAGCTTTTATGTTATTCCTGCTGGGATCAAAGGACATATTTTCGTTTGAATAAATCTGCACAAACTCCTTCTGATAGAAAAGAAGCCTAGTAATTCTGTATGGAATCGACTGTTCGTCATCAATCTCATTATTTATATGCTCGATGATGTAATTGGCATATTCTGAGCTGTTAAAATTCTTTTCAATAAGAAGTTTATCAATATTTGAAAAGATATTTATATCAGTACTCTTATCGATATTTTTAATAGCGGTTAAAAGTTCCTTTTGATACAACAGCTGGCGATATGTAATCTTTCTTCCAGAGAATCTTTCAAGGAGTTGAGATAGATTTTTGACAACAATTTCTAATACTCTACCATGTAATCCTGTATAAGCATTTGCTGAAAGTTTTTTTAGCTTTAATTCCAATTCACTTCTTGAAAGCATCAAATAAGTAATCGGCACCCTTTCATCAAGTCCTAGAAAATCTGAAAACCGGCTTTCAATAACTAAAAGCAATTCTTCCAGCTTGGCCTGGAATATTTGATAAAGAGAGGATGCTTGTGAGTTATCTATAATATTCGATTTTTGATATTCTATTATGATGTCTAATAAATATATCACCGTCGAATGATACTTTCTTACCTGCAGCCTTACTTCTCTTTTTCTTCGAAGTAGAAATATTTCTCGTTTCAAATAGTTTTGAATGTTCTTTGATTCTTTTTCAATATGCTCGGACAGTATTGTAAAGTCCTGCTTAGACAAACTTTCAGCTATCTGATTTTCAGGAGCTAATTTCTGTGAAATGATTAGATCAAACCATTCTAAAGGATATATTTTGTTCATTGTATTACTGTTTTAGTTAACAAATAATCCAACAAATACTAGTGTGTTTTGAATTTTTCCGCTGCATTTAAACGATACTGTGATGGGGAGATAGAGGAATGTTTCTTAAAAAAAACACTGAAACTGTTGGCGCTAGGAAACTCTAATTCATCCGCAATTTCTGCAATTGTTATAGTTAGATCATCGAGTAAAATTTCCGCTTCCGTAATTATAGTTTGAACAATTAGTCTTTTTATCGATTTACCTGTTATTTGTTTTACAACTTTATTTAAATGGCCGGGCGTTACATAGAGCGCGCCAGCGTAGAATTTTGCATCATGCTGCTTTTTATAATGAATTGACAATATAGTAAAAAAGCGCATAATTAAATTTTCCTTTTGGGTAATTTGCTGGATATGTTCTGGTGTGTATTTATTGTATATAAGCCGAAGTTCATATAGTAAAAGGGTAAAACCAATTTTCTGAAGATCCAAATCCTGAGAGCCATTCTGCGCATCTTTGTTTACAAAATAAATCAGCTTGAAGATCAGTGATAGAACTAAAAATTCTTTCTCCTCAAGTCCAATCTTAACAGCTTTTAATCCTATAACGAAATAAAAAGATTCTATTAGCTCTTTTTTCATTCCGTTTCTAATTGCATAATCAGTGCTGAAAGAAATAAGATACAACTGTACTTTACCATGAACTTCTATCAAACTACAATACGAGTTGCGCGGTATTACCAGCAAATCTCTCTCTTTCATTTCTTGCGTTATATCTTCTAGTTGAATATTAAATTTTCCAGATTTTAGGAGAAGTAGCGAGAAGTTAGGTACGATGAATGCTTCCGAAATGTTTGTCATCACTTCATATTTTTTTATAAAGTGAATCGCCAATCCTGAAATTGGAAGCTTATCAAGATCTAGGTTTATCAAATCTCTAATCATAACTTAAGTTTGAAAAGTTCTATAAAATCAAATTTGTATTCATGATCTATCATCAAAAATCATTTCCATTATCGTAAATGCTATGAAGTATAGATTTGAAAGACTTGTTATAAAAAACAAATAAGCCAGCAATCTTGGATCCGTGGTTCTGTTTTCTCCATCGAATACATAGCCCACTATTTCATCATAACTAAAAAGTGTCATGATGAAATAAAGGCTAACTATATTTAAAAGAATGAGGCCTGTATAAAACATTTTTCTGCGTTTCACTTTCTTGAATCGATTAGATAAAATAATTAGTTCACTATATTTTGCAATTGTGCAATTATGGAAACGATTGTACTGACGTAGCCAGAAACTGGAGCTGTCTTTTTGTGTCCAACCGAAGTCTCCCAATCCCTATCCTTACGCTCTGCTTCAGCATACAAAGCATAACTTGTAATGGTTGAAACTGTAAGGATCGTTTCTTTTTCTTCATCGTTTATCACTGTGCTCGAAATAATTGTTGAGTCAAATGCAAGTATATAGTCGCGAATTTCTGTATACTCAAGATTTTGCTGTTCAATTAAGTATTCAATAAATGAAATAAGCTGCGATTTGCTCTGGGAAGTGATTAGGCTATTGTTTACTATTTCAAGCAGCTTAATCGACGGATTACTCAGAATTGCAGCAATTTCTTCCGTAGTGTAGCCGAGATCCTGTGATTTATGCGACAACTTATTTTTATTGAAGTCAGTCAAAAAAGAAATAAGGGTGTGTATTTCATCAATAGATTGAGGCTTTTGGTTATCTACGTAAAATTCCTGCATGGCCTCGTAATACCTTTTCCCTTTTTGATCATAAGGATTTTTAGGATTTAAAGGAAAAGCAATATCCTCAACAGAGTTACCTTGTTCATATTTAGTAGTGCCCGATACTGTTAAATCTGATTCATTTGAACAGGCAGATAAAATCAATAATAATAAACTGCATAATAATAAATTTTTCATGATATGAGTGTTTGAACGTGAATGAGAATTTTTATTTCTCAGTTCATTTCATCCGGATAAGCAGAACTTTTATCTGGCACCTTGCCTGATATTTTGCTTGTGAATTCGAAGCAAATCTATTGGCATAAAAATTATCCGACAACACAATGCTTGTGGCTTTTCCGAAAATAGCCTATGGATTTTCGGAAAATCCATAGGCTATTTTATAAAACAGAACATTGTTTATCAGTGCATTATGTAAAATTTATATTACTTTTATGTCAATCTATCGTAAAGTGATCATGTCTCTTGTTATAGTTTGAAATAAGGGTAGAGCATAGAGCATTTTATCTCAAAACCCAAATCTCATGAATTACAAAACTTCCTTTTTACTATTGCTTTGTTCTTTAAATTTGCTTTACTCCCAAAGAAAAATATTTAAAATCCCGGATTCCCTTAAACATAAATCCTACAGCTATCTTGATGACAGAATTTATGAACTTCGAGGAGACAGTTCTAGTGCATCAGTATATTTATATAGTTATTTAGCTAAGGCAAAAAGAGAAAATAATTGGAAAGAAATTTTAAATGGATACCAAAGCATATTGCATGAGTCCCCATCAAAATTGCGCTTAATTTACGCAGATAGTATGATTTATGCAGCTAAGATTTCAAAACAAAATGACTTAATTGGTTCGGCATATCTTTCAAAAGGGATTGCATATTATTGGAAAAATGATATTCAGCATGCATTAGACAACTTTATTACTGCTAACCAATACATATCCCAAACTAATGATAGTTACCTAATTTATAAAGTAAAATATAACATTGCCAACATCAAGGTATATTTAGGTTTCTATGACGAGGCAATATCCCTGCTTTCCGAAACGACCGCTCATTTTAAAAATCAAGACGAAAGACCTTATTTAAACTCCCTGCATTTATTAGGTTTATGTTATAATAGGATTGGCAACTATGGTCATTGTACTGAAACAAATAATCTGGGCATAGCTGAAAGTGAACGATTGCAAAAGTTGGAAATGAAACCTTACTTCATACATTCCGAAGGAGTAAATCATTTTTTTGAGAATAATTATCATATCGCTATTGAAAATCTTAAAGAAGCCTTGAAGATTATTGGAAAGAGCACAGACTCCGGAACAATTGCCATAGCGAATTTCTATATAGGAAAAAGTTTCTGGCAACTAAAGAAATATGATCAGGCGGTTGGATTCTTTAAAAATGTAGACAGTATATATAATAAAACCGGGTACATTGACCCATATCTACGCGAGACATACGAATTATTAATTAAATATTACAAGACTAAAAATGATTTAAATGCACAACTATATTCGATAGATCAGTTGCTGAAAGCAGACAATTATCTAAATGAAAGTTATAAATACCTTGTCACAAGGATACATAAAGAATACGACACAAGCGAACTAATACATCAAAAGGATGAAATTAATGCTCAGTTCATGCGGGAGAAACAGCATGTTACTATGTTCATAGTTGCGGTGGTAATTCTATTTACAACATCGTTTGTTTTAACTTATAAATATTTTCGAAATCGCCGGTTTTATAAAAAGAAGTTCGATGAACTAATGGTTCAGCTAAATAATGATCATTCAAATATATCAAAAAATAAAACGAACAAAGAACCGATTTTAGACATAAGCCCTGAAACTGCAGCGACGATTCTCAGGCAGCTTGAAAAATTTGAAAAGGACAGGAAGTTTTTAGAAAAAGACTTAACATTGTCTAAGATTGCGGGTATGTTCAATTCTAATCCAAAGTATTTATCAACCATTATAAGTTACTATAGAGAAAAAACTTTTAGCAAATACATTAATGATCTTAAGATCGATTACTTAATTTCATTATTAAAAACAGATAAAAAAATTCGGAAATATTCCAATGGAGCTTTAGCTGATATTGCTGGATTTAGCAGTACACAAAGATTTGCTCATGCCTTTCTAGCTAGAACAGAAATGCCAACTTCTTTTTTTATCGAGGAAATCAAAAAGAATAATTAGCGAAAACATTCTACTTTGATTTATAAATTTAGACAAATTAATATATTTGCCAACTTAATTTAAAAATTGTAGTATGAAAGATTTAGTAGCGAAGATACACGCAGAGATTGAAAATTTTAAAACAGAATCTGAATCGTTATCAGAAAAAGGAGTAAAAGCAGCTGGAGCAAGAGCTCGAAAATCTTCATTGGAAATTGAAAAACTTTTAAAAGAGTTTAGAAAAGTTTCTATCGAGGAGTCTAAGAAATAAATAAACAATTTGAATCCCATTAAATTAATGGGATTTTTTATTTTTTAGTCTTTTTAATAAAATCGTCATTTATCCTTCCTGCATACTTACTTTCGATTGATGTAAAAAATTCTGATAATTTTATTTTTTTATAAAAACACATTATTGCTAAAGTTGACATTGGTATACGGTAACCGTCGTTTTCTCTAATCTTTCTTAAAACATGTGGGTGAATACCAAGCTCTTGGCTTTGGGACAAATTTGATTTGTCTTCTAAAATCCATTCGTCATTAATAAAATTGCATACTAACTTATCTAGCAAAAAAACTTTTGCTAGCTCTTCTTTCGTAGTTGAATTGCTATTTATACTTGACTTCTCCGACATATTAACAAATAAAAAAATTATTCTTCATTTTTATTAGCACGATAGTGCCAGTTTTACTTTTTTTTGTTATATTTGTAACTGAATCCATATATTTGCGATACTTCATTAAAATATTTGAAGCATTCGCTTTGAATCCCGACTTATAAAACTGGTAATTTTTGCACACGGGATGATAAGTAAGATGCTCACGTCATTGGCGTGGGCTCACTTATTTCGTGTGCGGGTATACCAGTACCTTTAAGTCGATTTAAGCTGAGTTCCATGCCATTTTTTTACCAAACTCAGTAATTCATAGCACTTCTTTCAAATTTTGAGTTAGTTCGCCATTGTATAATTTTAAACAAAAACTAACAAACTATTGAGAAAACAACACTTCATTTATGTCATTAAGTTAGTTACTTAATGCATAAAAAATGGTTCCCTGCTGCAGCGACCAAACTAGAGCAGAGAACCTTAGCTAATCAAACTTCTATTTAACTAACCAATCCAATATTATGAATTATTTTTCATTTTACAAGGATGGAAAAGCACTTTATTGCCTAATTTTTACGGCAATTCTGTTCACTTTTTCGTCTTCGTTTGCCGTAAATTCTTCACGGCATTTTACTCTTATTTGTCAACAACATCGCGTACAAGGAATAGTAACGGACGGAAATTTTCCACTTCCGGGAGTTACAATTGTCGTAAAAGGCAATAAAAATGGCGCCATTACCGATTACAATGGACAATTCAATATTTCGGCTAGTCCCGATGATACTCTTTTCGTATCTCTTATAGGATTCAAAACTAAGGTAGTACCTGTAAATAATAGAGTTGAAATCAACATTAAACTGGAGTATGATACTACAACATTACAGGAGGTCCGGGTAAATGCTGGTTATTATTCCGTAAAGGAAAGAGACCGAACGGGGAGTATTGCCCGGATTACCTCAAAGGATATAGAAACCCAGCCTGTTGCAAACGTTCTGGGAACAATGCAGGGACGGATGGCAGGAGTAAACATCACCCAGAACACAGGAATGCCGGGCGGCGGGTTTTCAATTCAAATTAGGGGACAAAACAGTCTTAGATACGATGGCAATGACCCCCTTTATATTATTGACGGAGTGCCCTACTCTTCCCAAAGTGTCGGCAGCGGCTACACGTCCACAAACATGCCATCCCAAAACAGTCCGCTGAACAGCATCAATCCATCGGATATAGAATCCATAGAAGTATTGAAGGATGCAGATGCCACTTCAATTTATGGCTCGCGTGGCGCCAACGGAGTTGTATTAATTACAACCAAAAAAGGAAAATCCGGCCGGACATCCTTTTCTGCCCAATACGATTATGGTCTTGGACGTGTCACCAGATATAAAGATGTGCTTTCTACACCTGATTATCTCGCCATGCGTAGAGAAGCTTTCGCAAATGACTATGTGACCAGCTATCCTGCCTGGGCTTATGATGTAAACGGAGCTTGGGACCAGAACAGAGATACAGACTGGCAGAAAGAACTTATTGGAGGAACCTCCGAGTATACCCACATACAGACATCACTTTCCGGTGGTTCGCAGCAGACCCGATTTCTTTTAGGAGGAAATTATCATAGAGAAACGACAGTATTCCCGGGAAGTTTTGATTACGTGAAGTCAGGCGGCCATCTCAGCCTTAATCACGAATCACAGGATAAAAAATTCAGCCTTGCATTCTCGGCGCTTTATAGTGTGCAGTTTAGTACGCTTCCTTCCTCCGATTTAAGCACGACCGCAGCTATGCTTCCTCCCAATGCTCCTGCCCTGTATGATGCATCAGGAAACCTCAACTGGGAAAACAATACCTTTGACAATCCGCTGGCCACACTTGAGGGAAAGACCAAAGGAGACACTAATGATATAATAGTAAATGCACTGCTTTCCTATGACATAGCCGCAGGATTCAGCATTAGGAGCAGTTTTGGATATACAAATCTGAATCAGCAGCAGCATAACCTCCAACCATCTACATTGTATAATCCCGCATACGGACTGACTAGTAGCTTCTCTTCTGTTTTTACCAACAATATAAACAGGAATTCATGGATTGCAGAGCCACAGTTGGTATGGAAGAACAATTTTGGAAAAGCTGCGTTGGAAGCCCTAGTGGGAACTACTTTCCAGCAGCTGAAAGGTGATAATCTAGTGAGCTATGCGATGGGATTTTCTAACAACCATCTTTTGGAAAATGCCGCATCCGCCTCAAGAACAGGAGTATTAAACAGCGATGAAAACCTCTATAGATATAATTCTATTTTTACAAGGATAAACTTTAACTGGGAAGGCAAATATATAGTTAACATCACTGGCAGACGCGATGGCTCCAGCCGTTTTGGTCCGGGCAGACAGTTTGCCGACTTTGGTGCCGCTGGAATGGCATGGGTATTTAGTGAGGAAGAAACCATTAAGGAAAAACTTTCTTTTCTAAGCTTTGGAAAATTCCGCGCCAGTTATGGCACAAGCGGCAGTGATCAAATTGGCGACTACCAGTATCTGGATAGCTATGGATCATCGGGTTATAATTATCAGGGAATTTCAGGCATTCAGCCTAACAGACTTTTTAACCCCAATTTTGGGTGGGAGGTAAACAAAAAACTTGAAGCAGCAATTGAAACCGGCTTTTTTAAAGATAGACTTTTTCTGACAGCCATATGGTTTAGGAATCGTTCTTCAAACCAATTGATAGGAATACCGCTTCCCGGCACAACCGGTTTTCAGTCGATACAAGCTAATCTCAATGCTGTGGTACAGAATCAAGGGTTTGAAATTACCCTGAGAACTCTAAATTTCAAAAACAGTGTATTTAGTTGGATTACAAATTTCAACTTTACCAGTGCCAGAAATCAATTGATATCTTTTCCCGGACTTGAAGGTTCAACCTACACAAACCAGTATGTTATTGGACAGCCTCTGAATATTCAAAAAGTTTACCATTATACAGGTCTTGATCCATTAACGGGAGTTTACCAATTTGAAGATGTAAACGGCGACGATGTACTGAATCCCGCAGATGATAAACAAACCATAAAAAATCTGAATCCGAAATTTTATGGCGGACTCCAGAATACATTTCAGTACAGAAATCTTGAGTTTGATTTTCTGTTTCAGTTTGTCAGACAGGAAAACTTTAATGAGAATTCAGGAAATCCAATGCCGGGCACAATGTATAACCAGCCCTCAGGAGTCCTCTCCCATTGGGAGAATCCCGGAGATGCAGGCCCGTATCAGGGGTACAGCGACAGTAATGGCAACCGAAGCGTGGCCAACAGCAGATTACTACAGAGTGATGCCGCAATTAGCGATGCTTCTTTTGTTCGTTTAAAAAACATTTCGCTCTCTTACAGCCTTCCCAATGAATGGACAAAAAAACTGACCTGCAGGCTGAGCCTGCAGGGGCAGAATGTGCTCACTTTTACCAAATACAAAGGAATAGATCCTGAATTTAAGAATACAGGATACCTGCCACCTCTGCGTATTTACACAACTAGTATTCAGATAACTTTTTAATCCTACCCAAGATGAAAACAATAAATTCAAAAAAAATCCGTCTTGTAATGGTTGCTGCCTATGCAGGTCTGATTGTATCATGCACTAACTTCACAGACATAGATCTTCCGAAGTCTCAGCTTTCCTCTGAATCGGTATTTGAAGATAAAGGAACAGCTGATGCGGCCATGACAAATATTTATTCACAAATAAGAGAAAACGGACTGCTAACAGGGAACAGGGCCGGACTCTCTGCTCTGCTGGGACTGTACACCGATGAACAGCAATTTTACGGGCTTTCGGGCACGCCTCAGTCCAATTTTTATAATAACACGCTCTTTGCGTCCGGTACAGAGATTGCGGACCTATGGAACAGCAGTTATAATCAGATTTATGGTGCCAATGCAGTCCTTGAAGGAGTTGCCGGATCAGCATCTTTAAGCGCTACTGATAAGAGACAGCTTACCGGCGAAGCACTTTTTGTTAGGGCAATAATTCATTTTTATCTAGTGAACTCTTTTGGACCTGTACCCTTTATAAACAGTACAAATTACAAAACAAACAGCATCGTTTCACGAATGCCTGAAACCGAGGTTTATGGTCTGATAAAAAAAGATCTTGAGGACGCTGTCGGACTTCTTACTGCTGACTACATCGGTAGCGACCGGGTGCGCCCCAATAAATTTGCCGCTAAGGCGCTACTGTCAAGGATATGCCTTTACATGGAACTTTGGGAGGAATCGTCAGATAATGCTTCCGCTGTCATAAACCAGTCCGATTTGTACAAATGGCCTCAGTCAAATGAAGGCATTTTTTTAAAAGAAAGCGCCTCAACAATATGGCAGCTGATGCCGTCCTCGGCAGGTTCCAACACTTACGAAGGGAATAACTTTATTTTCCTTCAGGGTCCGCCTCCCAACGCGGCTGTTACATCGGAATTGATAAACGCATTTAGTGATGCTGATCTTCGTAAAAAGAATTGGCTTAAATCAGTCACAGACGGAACCTCAACATGGTATCATGCCAATAAATATAAACAGCAATCTGCTACCCCATCATCTGTAGAATACTCAATAGTGCTTAGGACGGCAGAACAATACCTGATCAGGGCTGAAAGCCGTGCGCATTCCGGCGACCTTATCGGTGCAAAAGAAGATCTGAATAAAATCAGAAATCTTGCCGGACTTGCAAATACTTCTGCGGAAACGGCGCAGCAATTAATTGACGCCGTACTGGAGGAACGCCGTCTTGAATTATTTTCAGAATTCGGTCATCGCTTTTTTGACCTTAAAAGAACTGGCAGGCTCGATGGCGTTCTTTCTCAGAAAAAACCTAAGTGGAAAACTAGCTGCAGAGTACTACCTCTTCCTCAATCTGAACTATTGCTAAATCCAAATCTTACCCAGAATGACGAATATTAATATCTTAAATAAAATTTGCTTTTGCAGGATTGCCTGTTTCATTTTTTGGTTAGTAATCTGTCCCCGTGCAACGGGGCAGGCTAACCAAAAACGTATGATTACATTTGATGATTACAAATTATGGAGTTTTCTTACTACTGATAAAATATCGGAATTTGGTAACTGGACAAGTTACAGATTGCGATATGGCTATCAGCAGACCGATACGCTTTTTGTACAGCACACTTTGAATCATAAAAAAAAAGCCTTTCCGCTCGGCAGAGAAGGCAGTTTTAACGGAGAACTTGATTTTGCCTGTATTTCTAAGGATACACTAAGGCTGATGGATCTTAAAACTCAGAAAATTTTAAAGAGAGATATGGCCGTTAGCTTTAAGTTTTCAAAAAATCAGAAATTTGTTGCTATCATTTTTAAGTCCTCTGATCAGAAATTTTCTCTGGAGGTCTTAGACAGAACAGGTAAAAGTCTCTTTACTGGATCACAAATCACTAGCTATGTTTTTGATCCTTCCTTAAATGGGGTTTTTTATGCAACTGAAGATAATAACAAATATGGCATTTCGATGCTTCTTTTTAAGGAATCTGTTGTCTGTAAACAGATTACTAAAAATCATTCAAATTCTTTTCAGAACCTGATATGGAAGGAAGAGTCTGTTGCATTTATTGAAAACAAGCCCGAAAATCCTTTGCTTTACAATTTCGAAATAAAAAAAGATAGGCTCAGCAGACTAGATCCCGATAGTACGCAAGGTTTTCCTGCCGGCATGAAAATTTCCAGTGAAATATACAGAAACCCTATCCCATCTCTGGATGGATCAAAGGTGTTCTTCTGGCTCAAAGAACCCCTTGCTGAGTCTCAGGAAAACAACTCAAATGGAGTGCAGATTTGGAATGCAAAAGATAAGCTTCTTACTGATTTTAAAAAATATATGCCATTTCCCAAGTGGGTGGACAAAATGGCGGTGTGGGATGTTAAAAACAGCAGCGTACGCCAAATAACCACACAGGAACTATCTGGCGGTTTTCTGAGCGCCGATTACAAGAATGTTTTTATTTATGACCCTTTTGCATATGAACCGCAGACCAGACAGAACTGTCCGTATGATTTATACGCCTTGGATCTAAAAGATGGAAAAAAGGAGCTTGTTACTGCGCATTATTTTCCAGACACTGCACCCGAAGGGTCACCTGACGGGAAGCACCTGTGCTATGCAAAAGAAGGACAGTGGTGGATTTACGATGTAGTCCGAAAAAAGAGTACATGTCTGACCTCTAGCTTATCAAGTTCATTCTTTATAGAAGACCTTGATATGCCCGCAGAAGAAGCTTATCATGGTCTTGCAGGCTGGACAAAAAATAATGAAGTGATACTGTACGACAGATTTGATATCTGGCTCATTTCGTTTGACGGTAAAGTAACTACGAGGCTGACTAAAGGAAGAGAAATGCAGAAGAAATACAGAATTAAAACTTTTGATGATAAAATGTATTACGATAGCACACATTACAGAAAATATCTGTTTGATCTCAGTCAAGGATTTCTAATTACATCGTCCAATGGAGAGACTGGGGAAACAGGTCTGGCCTACTGGGATCAGCAGTCAGGTCTTAAAGAATATGTGTGGGTCAACCGAAAGATTACGCAGGTTATTAAAGCTGAAAAGAAAAACGTATATATATATATCGACCAAAATTTTGTAAACGCTCCCAGACTAATGCTTTATAACAGAAAAGCCAAAGAAATATTTCAAAGCAACTCCCAGCAGAAGCATTTTTTATGGGGCAGAAATGAACGTATAGATTATACAGTCTACGACAAAAAAGTAAAAGGTATTTTGTTCTACCCCGCAGGGTATGAAAAAGGAAAAAAATATCCTATGGTCCTTCATGTTTATGAAAGCCAGTATTCATTTCTAAATGACTATCAAAATCCGTCTTTATTATTAGGGGCAGGATTCAATGTCACAAATTATAACGCTCAGGGTTACTTTGTTTTGCTACCAGACATTGTTTATAATTTTGGAGACTTACGCAAATCTGTCACAAAAAGCGTACTCTCTGCGGTAGATGCCGCAGTTGCAAAGGGAGATATTGAATCTGATAAAATAGGAATTGTCGGACATTCCTTCGGAGGCTATGAAACCAATCTCATAATTACACAAACTGGTAGATTTGCCGCAGCTGTTGCGGGTGCCGCATGTAGTGATCTGGTAAGTACTTATCTATATGTCGGCCCTTCATTCAGAAGACCTGATTTCTTTAGAACTGAAAATCATCAGCTGAGAATAGGCAAATCATTGTACCAAGATATGTCTGCTTATCTGCACAACTCTCCGGTACTAATGGCAGAAAAAATAACAACGCCACTTTTAGGATGGACTGGTGAAGAAGATAAGACGGTTTTTTCTATGCAAAGCATGGAATTTTATCTTGCGATGAGACGACTCAATAAGGAACACACTCTGTTGGTTTATCCTCAGGAAGGACATGAATTATATGGCAAAGAAAACCAGATCGATTTGAATGTCCGCATCATGCAGTGGTTCGATTACTACCTGAAAAACGGCAGAAAACAAGAGTGGATGCAGAGCGATTTTAATCGTTGATCAGATTAAATATACCGCCGCCTATCAATATAGGCGGCGGCACTATTTTTCCGCTTCGTTAATTCGGAGTATTTCTTTTAAGCGGAACATTACAACTTGCACCATCAGAATATAATTGCGTTACTCCATCTGGGGCTTTACAATCATAACCTTGTAACTCATTACAGTTCTGTACAGCAATACATTGAAAAGGATTGTTAATACGCTTATAACCCATCTGAGTTACAGATTTCGAACTTTTACCTAACGAACTAGTGCTGGCGGCACTTGCAAGTCCAAAGGCGATTACTGCTATCGGCAGTACGGTTTTTAAAACATTTGATTTCATAATAATAGTATTTAATAATTAGTGATCTACTCTTTTTTACAGGTTTTCGATCAAAACCCTGCTACTGGCCAGTAGATTGTCTGTATGTGTTGTTTTTATATTTGGAGATAATCTGCGAATCGATCTTATAACAGTCTATTTTATTGCCAATCAAAACATAAATCTTATCGTTATAAACTATAAAACTTTTCATTTTATGGCCTTCAAAATTCTGAATTGTGAAACTTAGTAGATAGCTTTTCGCCTCGAAGTCATAAACATCTATAATACTAGACCGCTTCCACATTCTGTCATCTTCATATTTGCCGGGAACTGCAGAGTTTACAAAGAGTAAATTTTTATATACACTAGAGCTTTTATTTACAAACTGCGGTGGACTTGAAAACTGTCTCTGCTGGTGTTTTGTATCTTTAGCAATATTTAATTTAGCCTGCGTTATAGTATCGATTGTAGTGCCTCTTGATGTAATTTTTAAATTTCTATCCGCAATGGTAAATTGATTTCGATACGCATACAGATAGATTATTTTATCAATCCCTTCACTATAAAGAAGCTGTCCATCCGTATCAAATACACCGTCAAATTGCTTTTGAAGGATTTCTGGGTTTAAGATGGTTCTACCTTGCTTCCCAATACTTATTACACCTAGGATTTTGTCACCTGTCGTTTTACTATAAGTCTCCACTGCGATTGCTGCCGAATCTAGGGCTAATGCAGTTCCAAAATATTCACCATTACTGTGGATAAGTACAGCTTTCCAGTCGCTGGTTTTTCCCCTGAAAACACATGGAACAGTACCATCGGTCACAAAAAAAAACGGACTTCGTACGCTTATTTTAACACCTCTGAACGGAAGATCTTTGCGATTTAAATCTATCATTTTTGAATTGATATTAATTAAATCTGTATTTAATGTCGTTACCATTAGAGGTGCTGTTATATTTCCCAAGTATATATGTAAACTGTCGACTCCCGCAAAGTAGAAAGAGTTCAATTTTAGATCTAAAGACGTTTCCTTACTAACGGGAGAATGCGGAAAACGTCTGGTGAGTTTATTATAGTAATGAATAACATTTTCAGAAAGCATAAACAATACTGATACTACGCAAAAACTGCTTATTGTTATGAGAGATAATAATCTAATGAGCCTTCTTTTTTTCATAAAATGAAATTTCATTTTGATACTTTCATTGTAAAGCAGAACTCCCAAAAATCCAAGAATTACAAATACCAGATTAAAAATCAGATGCGATTTCCAGTCAAGCTTTTCCAGAACACCGCCACAGGAACAGGGCACAAATGAGGTATAATGTAGAATTATAAAAATATACGCAGTAAACATTACCATTATTCCATAGGCCAAGAAAAGACCTATTTGCCTGTACTTTGGAACTACCAACAGAATGCAAATTATAAATTCTACTAAAGGAACCATCACAGCGAACCAATCTGCAAAAGCACTTAACAGAGGGGACTGTCCCAATTCGATTCTGAAATGTTGAAAATCCAGCAGCTTACTTGTAGCCGCATATACAAACAGCAACACAAAAAGCATACAAATAGATTCGATGATGATATTCCGTATTTGAGGTTTGATATACATAATAATTAAATAAGATGAAACAAAAACGATCACAAAATCTAAACAAATGTAAATCAGAAATTTCATGCGCAACATGTCAAAAACAAGCCAATAAGTTTCCAAAACGGGCAATTTTATCTAAGAACGTTTTTATAATAGAAATGCTTTATAAATGCATAGCATCCATAAAGCATTTTCACATTCTTATTAATAAAATTATTCTCAACCTGGCTGGCTGAAACTTAAAAGTTTGTTATTTAGTTCCACCAGACCGGCTTTCTGTAGACATTCCTGTGACAAGTTTTTAAGCTCTTCAAATCCTTCTGCTGTAATGTTTCCAAGAAGGCTCGATTCTTCCTTTTCAACCAATAGTCCCTTCTCGATTAAATGACTCAACAGTAATACATTTTTACGTGAAATCTTCAAATCCATTCTCACCATTTCATTCATGCCAGGGATACTTAGGATAGTATCAAATACCATGGCTGCAACATTTTTCTCACTCATAATTTCACCGTTTTAAATTAATAATCAACATGATAAAGATAGAAATACACCTTCAGAGTTTGATAAGTATAATATACTTGTCATAGGCTTATTCCAATCTTGTTAGTTAACTTCGTTTAGGTTTACCAGTTTTTTTTAAATGTTTACCAGAATTCAAAAGTGGATTTTATCATTAAACGTTTTGAAAACTTTCAAAAAAGCTGAAAGCCTGCTGTTTTATTTGCAGTCGGCCAGATGTCCGGTTGTATCACAACCGATATCTGGCTGCCCATTCGCTCGGAACTCGCTGGCAGAGATTTTTTAGGATTTGAAACTGTGTTAGAAATGAAAAGGATACAAAATGAAAGAGAAAAACACCAACCGGACCAGATGGATTCATCTGCGTTTGACACCTGATGAAATGAAACTATTACAAACTGAATTTGAAAAATCCCTCTGCCCAAAACTAAGTGATTATGCCCGAAAAAATCTGCTTGGAAAACCTATTGTTTTAAAGTATCGTAATCAGTCCGTCGATGATTTGGTCTTAGAAATATCAAGGCTGAGAACAGAACTCAATGCCATTGGAAATAATTATAACCAGTCAGTAAAAAAACTTCACTCACTGCAGCAAAATTCTGAATTTCAAAACTGGATTCTGTCATCACTGGAAGATAAAAACAAGTTGTTTGAATCCATTGAATCCATCAAAATATCCATGCTCAAACTCATTGAAAAATGGTTGCCGTAATTAATACAGGACAGTCAGTACGCCGCGTTTTTCATTATAATGAAAGCAAGGTGTCTGAAGGTGCAGCACAATGTATCGGTGCTGAAAATTATCCCGCCGACCATGATAAAATGACCTCAGCATTTAAAGTAAATCAACTGGTCAGTCAGCTTGAATTAAACGAAAACGTGAAACGGGGAAGTGTGCATATTTCGCTCAATTTTCATCCTTCGGAAAAAGACCTGAACGCTCAAAAATTAATGGATATTGCCCAAAATTATATGTCCGAAATCGGATTTGGAGAGCAGCCTTATTTAGTATATCAGCATTTCGATGCGGCACATCCGCACATTCACATAGTTACAATAAAAGTAAAGTCGGACGGTAAAAGAATTGATATGCAGAATATCGGCAGAAATCAGTCTGAAGCAGCAAGGATAAAAATTGAAAAAGATTTTAATCTTATAAAGGCGCAGGGCAGAGAAAAAGAAATATACAATGAGCTCAAACCTATTGATACAGTTGGCATACAATATGGTAAAATACAGTCAAAAAAAGCTGTTTCAAGGGTGCTTGATTTTGTACTGGACAATTATCAGTTTAAAAGTCTTGCACAGCTCAATGCGGTGCTTAATCTTTATAATGTTTCTGCTGGTCGAGGTTCGGAAAAATCAAGAACATTTAAAGCAGGCGGACTTATTTACCGGATATTGAACAGCGATGGAAAATATACTGGGGTACCGATTAAAGCAAGTGATTTTTACAACGAACCCACGCTTAAATTTCTGGAGAAAAAGTTTGAAGAAAATAAACTAAAAAATTCCAGACCCGGTACCCGTATTAAAAATGTCATCAGGAATATTTTCCATGATAATAAACCTGACCTGTCCCAGCTGGAATCTGAATTGGATAAGATGGGGATCTCTATGGTAAAACGCCTCTCAGCCGAAGGATTTTTATACGGTCTTACCTATGTTGACCATATTACAAAACATGTCTGCAACGGAAGTGAGCTTGGAAAAGAATTCTCTGCTGCAGCAATCTCAAAGAATTGCAGTGTTACAGAAAATGAAATTAAAAACAAATCGCTTTCTCCCGAAATAAAAACACTTTTGGAAATACAGGAAATACTCGACTTAAAGAAAATTTCTGGAACTGATCTGCAGGAGCTCATACAAATACTCACTGAAAAAGAATTTTACTCCGGTCATATCCCGAAAGAATTCAAAAGAAAAAAGAAAAACAGAAAAAGGAAAGGTCTTTCCAATAATTAATCAATTAAATTTTACAGTTATGAACACAGGGGAAAATGAACAGGCACTGAGAAAAATTTTAGACATGACGCGCCTAATCGGCATCATACTTTTAGGAATTCATTTTTATTATTACGGCTATCAGGTTTGTAGGCAGATTGGTCTTGTGTCACAATTCAGCGATAAAATCCTTGAAAATATTTATAAAGCGGGATTATTCAGTTTTTTTCACAAATCAAAGCTGCTAGCACTCCTATTTGTTTTTATATCTCTGTTGGGGGCAAAAGGAAGAAAAGACGAAAAACTAAAACTGAAAACGGCCCTGATATTTCTCATTGCAGGAATGTTTTTTTATTTTGCCAGCTGGTTTATTTTGCAGGTCCAGTACAATTTACAAATTGTTTTTCTGCTCTATGTAGTAACAACATCTTTGGGATTGCTTTTTATCATTACTGCAGGCACATTATTGACAAGAATTATAAGGAGAAGTTTAAACTCGCGTGATATCTTCAACAAGGAAAATGAGACCTTTCCTCAGGAGGAAAGACTTCTTGAGAATGAGTATTCCGTTAATCTTCCTGCCCGATATTATCTTCGCGATAAGATCCGAAAAAACTGGATTAATATCATAAATCCTTTTAGGGGAATTCTGGTCTGCGGGTCACCTGGATCGGGGAAATCTTATTTTGTTATACGTCACATCATTACCCAGCATATCGCTAAGGGCTTTAGTATGTTTGTTTATGATTTTAAGTATGATGACCTGACCAAAATCGTGTACAATACCTATCTAAAATACCGACATTTGTATAAAATAATGCCGCAGTTTTATGTCATTAATTTTGACGATCTAACCCGCACCCACAGGTGCAATCCGCTCGACCCCACTTCCATGACAGACATTACCGATGCAGCAGAATCTGCCCGGACAATTCTCCTGGGGCTTAACCGAGAATGGATCAAAAAACAGGGCGACTTTTTCGTTGAGTCCCCAATTAATTTTCTCACTGCAGTAATCTGGTATCTCAGAAAATTCAACGAGGGTGAATTCTGTACCCTGCCCCATGTAATTGAACTCATGCAGCTGGATTATAAAATTCTTTTTACTTTACTGCGTTCTGAAAAAGAAATTGAAGTGCTGATCAATCCATTTGTCAGTGCATTTTTAAATAATGCATCAGAGCAGCTTGAGGGACAGATCGCATCTGCTAAAATTTCAATGGCAAGGCTTTCTTCTCCCCAGCTCTATTATGTGCTTTCCGGAAATGATTTTACCCTTGACATAAACAATCCTGATGCTCCTAAAATTGTCTGCATGGGAAATAATCCGCAGAAAATCCAAACCTACGGGGCAGTCCTTTCACTCTATATCAGCAGGCTTATAAAGCTGGCAAATCGGAAAGATAAGCTTAAAAGCAGTCTTATTTTTGATGAATTTCCGACTGTTTATTTAAACAATATCGACAGTCTTATTGCTACTGCCCGGAGCAATAAGGTAAGTACAACTTTAGGTATACAGGACCTAAGCCAGCTCAAAAAGGATTACGGCCGTGAGCAGGCAGACGTGATTATGAACATTACTGGAAATATTGTCTCAGGACAGGTTACCGGAGATACTGCTAAACAGCTCTCCGAGCGTTTCGGAAAAATAATGCAGGACCGCGAAAGTCTTTCTATTAACAGTTCCGATACCTCGATAAGCCGTTCCAGACAATTGGAATCCGCAGTGCCGGCATCAAAAATAGCATCACTGAGTTCAGGGGAATTTGTAGGCATGACTGCCGATAATCCTGACTGTAAAATTGAGCTTAAGACATTCCACTGCGAGGTTTTAAACGACCATAATGCTCTTAGGCAGGAAATGGACAACTACAAGGAAATTGAACCAATCCGTAATCTGGACAATGCACAGGTGAACAGGAATTATACCATGATCAGAGAGGAAATCCATGAACTTTCTGAATGTGAAATGGACCGTATTTCCGAGAGCCGCCATCTGAAACATCTCATTATTAAGAAGAAAAATTAAACAGCTTACACGTAGTATTTTGATTTCCTTTTTAAATATCTGGACTGTCGGAAGAAGTTTTTTTTTATTGAAGTCCAAGGATTTCAATAGTTCTATCATCCCTTTCTCCATCATAGTATTTCTTAAGCACATGTAAAAAACAGGGAGATGCATTGGGCAGAAGGCTGAATAAAGTCATACAGGATCTCAGTTTTCTTTCGTCCGGTCTTCCCATAATTGCAAGTGCGCTTTTGTTATCGATCTCTAGCAGTGCATTTGTAATCTCAACAAGCCTTTTTCCCAGCACGGGATGATCGTAATACTGCTGTGCTTCATGAAGGTTCTCAATACCATAAAATATATTGTAATCCGTAAAACCCAGCCCTTTTATCTGCGGAAATATAAACCACATCCAATGTGACTGTTTGTTACCATTCTGGATTTCTTTAAGCGCATCATCATACGTTTTATTCTGGGCTTCAATGAATCGGTTAAGGTCGTACATAATTCATAAAAATTTTAAATGTTAAGAGATTTTTTAGTCCATATAAATTTACATCAATTAATTCAAAAATTACTTTTTAGCAGCAAAGCAATTTTTTAAAGTATCATGTTCTTCTATTGCTGAAACTTTGCTCAAAAAATGATTTTAAATTAATTTTGCCTTATGAATCCGGAAGAAATTAAACGATACTTTGAAAGCAGTCCCCCGCCTTTGCAGGTTGACTGGAAGCCATGGGCCAAAATCACAGACTCGCAGCTTTTCCTAAAAAGCTGTTACACAGGAATACGCACCTTTAATGGGCCGCTAGACATGTGCCCGGCATGGTGGCATCTGAGAGACTTTTATATCCTTATGAAAAAAACAGCCCAGCAGGATGCCGTGCAGAAAACAGAAGAAGCTGCCGCCGGACAGTCTGCTGAAAAAGCTCCTGCACAAACTGAATCACCTCATAAGCTATAAGTATTTTACTCAAAAAAAAAAGCCCTGCAAATATGATGCACGGCTTTTTTTGAATTCTAAATTTATTTTTATTTCAAGTAAGGAAAAACTGCTTTTTATTCCAGGAGGCATTCCACTCCAATGTGAGGATTTCTGCAAGAAGACTTTTAAGTCCATGAAATGTACTGGGCTTAACGGCGTAAAAATCGGCTCCTAATTCAAAAGAGAGCTCAACATTTTCAATATTGCTGCTTGTTGAAAGCATAATTATTTTCATCTGTTTCAAAGGATCTTCTGCATTTCGTATTTCTTCAAGACATTCAAAACCGCTTTTACCGGGCATATTAATATCAAGAAATACAATTTCTGGAATTTCTAACTGGGGACTGTACAGGCAGTCTAAAAGCTTCTGCCCGTCTTCGGACTGTTGCACTTTAATGGGCAGATTGAGCTCAGTGACCGCATCCATAAAAAGCATTCTGTCGTCCTCATCATCATCTGCGTGAAAAATAATCTTATGAGAATTCTTTTGTTGTAACATAGCTTAGAAATTTATGCAGTTACAGAAGACTAGAATCTAAAAATCTGCAAAAGCTTTTTATAAATATACAAGCACTTGAAAATCGATAAACAATCGAATTATATCCGTGGAGCAATTGATAGCTTACAAATATACGCAAATTACTTACAAGATAGTCATTAATTTTATATTTAACATAAATATGACAAAAGGATAAGTGAATTTAACTGCGGAATTTTCACTCCTTATAAACATATACTGACTTCACTCTTTTCAAAAAAAATCTCATTTAAATTGACGATGCGTAAATTCTGAATAATCATTTTTGGCTGTAAAAAAATGCTTTTCAAATCCCCTGCAAAATAAGGATTTTAGAATTTTGTTACTATTTATAACATTATATATTTTAAAAATGTTATTATCTGTTACTAATTTTGATGGGTATAAACGGGTAGAAATTATGACAAGGGCAATTGTACACATCGACATGAACACGTTTTTCGTTTCCTGCGAAAGACTCACCAATTCTGAACTTAACGGTATTCCGCTGATCATAGGCGGTGGAGAAAGAGGGGTTGTGGCTTCGTGTTCCTACGAGGCCAGAAAATTCGGCGTGCGGTCCGCCATGCCCATTCACATGGCCATGAAATTGTGCCCGCAGGCCAAAATCATGAAAGGCGACATGGAATTGTATTCCAGGCTTTCCCACGACATTACTGAGATAATCCAGGAAAAAGCGCCCGTAGTAGAAAAGGCTAGTATTGACGAGTTTTATCTCGACATCACCGGAATGGACAAATTTTACGGCAGCTACAAATGGACCAATGAGCTGGCGCAGCGTATCACAAAAGAAACAGGACTGCCCCTCACCTTTGCACTTTCAATAAACAAAACGGTATCCAAAATAGGGACAGGTGAAGGAAAGCAGAAACAGAACCTTGAAATCCCGGAGCATCTGGTGCAGTCTTTTTTAAATCCGCTTTCGATCCGCAAAATCCCGATGGTCGGCGAACAGACCTTCCAGCTGCTCTCAAGGATTGGGATCCGCACCATCCGCACACTTGCAGAAATGCCCGCTGACGTGCTGATGCAGATGATCGGAAAAAACGGAATTGAACTCTGGAAAAAGGCTAACGGCATTGACAACAATCCCGTTGAACCTTACACGGAGCGGAAATCCATTTCCACCGAACATACTTTCTCCCAAGATACCATTGACATCCCTAAACTCAACAGGGTGCTTTTGGGAATGGTTGAAAAACTCGCTTTTCAGCTGCGTTCGGAAGAGTGGCTGACCTCAACGGTCACGGTTAAAATCAGGTATGCCAACTTTGATACCGAAACCAAACAGTGCCGGGTACAGTACACCTCAGCGGATCACATACTGACTAAGACAGTTCAGGAACTCTTTGATAAACTCTACCAGCGCCGAATGCGCCTGCGCCTTATCGGTATACGTTTCAGCGGACTGGTCAGGGGCACCTATCAGATTGATCTTTTTCAGGATACAGAAGAAATGCTTGCCCTCTATCAGGCAATGGACCGCATGAAAAGCCGGTACGGCTTTGATGCGGTAATGCGGTGCGCAGGCGCATCTTTCAAGCCCAACACTAAAAATGAAATCCTAAAACGTAAACCCTGAGAAGCCATGTATCTCAACTGCCACTCTTTTCATTCCCTGCGTTATGGAACCATACCGCTGGACGAGCTCGTGCCCCAGGCTGCAGCCTGCGGGGTCACCGCGATGGCACTTACCGATATTAACACGGTAACAGGAATTTACGATTTTATTAAGCAGTGCAGCAAGGCAGGCATCAAACCTATTGTAGGGATGGAATTCCGCTCGGAATTTCAGCTTCGCTATATAGGGCTTGCCCAAAACGCCACCGGGCTCGCCCAGATGAACCGATTTTTGACAGCACATAATTTTGAAAAGAAACCGCTTCCTGAAACGGCGCCTTTTTTTTCGGATGTTTTCGTAATCTACCCTATGGAGAATGCGCCTGATGAGCTGCGCCATAATGAATACATAGGAATCCGTCCCGACCAGCTGCAGAAGCTGGTGCTCTCCCAATGGAGAAAGCGCACTGCAGATATGGTTATCCTTCAGCCGGTTACTTTCCGTACCAAAAAGGAATACAACCTTCATCGCATCCTGCGCGCTATTGACCGTAATGTAATCCTCTCCCGACTGGAAACCGGGGATACCTGCAGCACTTGCGATAAGATGATGCCGCTTGATGAGCTTTTGGAATTTTACAAAGAATATCCACAGATCATCCAAAATACGCAGAAAATTATTGATTCCTGTAATTTTAGCTATGATTTCCAGACACCCAAAAATAAAAAATACTACACCAATAACAGAAAAAGCGATATCGACCTTCTTACCTCTCTGGCTAAACAGGGACTTGTATGGCGCTACGGTGTAAAAAACATTCGGGCAAGGGAGAGAATGGAAAAAGAACTCAAGGTAATAAGCCAGCTGGAATTCAGCGGCTACTTTCTGATTACGTGGGATATCATCCGTTTCAGCAACAGCCAGGGTTTTCTGCATATCGGCAGGGGAAGCGGCGCCAACAGCATTGTGGCCTACTGTCTGGGCATAACAGATATCTGTCCTTTGGAACTGGATTTATATTTTGAACGTTTTTTAAATGAAAACCGCAAAAGCCCGCCCGATTTTGATATCGACTGGAGCTGGAAGGAACGCGATGTTATTCTGGAATATATCTTTAACCGTTATACTTATGAACATGTGGCCTTTTGCGGCACCAATGTCGAATTCAAATACCGTTCTATTTTCAGGGAAGTCGGAAAAGTATTCGGCCTTCCTAAAGAGGAACTCGATATGCTTGCTAAAAATCCGATGAAATTCCATGAGTCAAATTCAATTGTAAAATTCGTGCAGGAATACGGTATGATGCTGGAGAAATATCCCAACCAGAGAAGCATGCATTCCTGCGGCATTTTGATTTCTGAAGAGCCTATCACTAATTACACGCCCCTTGAAATGCCTCCAAAGGGATTTCCAATTGCGCTCTTTGACATGCACGTGGCAGAAGATATCGGCTTTGAAAAATTTGACATTTTGAGCCAGCGCGGCATCGGACATATCGATGAGAGCGTAAAACTGATCGAAAAAAACAGGGGGATACGTATCAACATTCGTGATACTTCATTATCAAAAAATGAAGCTGCCGCTAATTCCTATCTGGCACAGGGAAAAACAATTGGCTGTTTCTACATTGAGAGCCCTGCCATGCGCGGACTGCTCAGAAGGTTAAAATGCGACAACTATAAAACTCTTGTTGCGGCCTCCTCTATAATTCGCCCTGGTGTGGCACAGTCCGGTATGATGAAGGAATACATATTCCGCCATAATCATCCGTCAAAATTTGAATACTTCCACCCGGTGTTTCAGCAGCAGCTTGGGGAGACCTACGGCATTATGGTTTATCAGGAGGATGTCATTAAAATTGCCCTTCACTACGGCGGGCTTCCAGCTGCAGACGGCGACATTCTCCGCCGTGCTATGTCAGGAAAAGGGAGATCTAAAGCTGCACTGCAGAAAGTGAAAGAGAATTTCTTTGCCTGCTGTGAAAAGAAAGGACATCCGCGCCAGCTCAGCGAGGAAATATACCGCCAGATAGAATCCTTTGCCGGTTACTCCTTCTGTAAGGCGCACTCTGCTTCCTATGCGGTTGAAAGCTACCAGAGCCTTTACTTAAAGGTCCACTACCCTATAGAATTCATGGTGGCGGTAATCAACAACCAAGGAGGTTTTTACAGGCTGGAAATATATGTGCATGAGGCAAGGATGGCAGGGGCGGTAATCCATAATCCATGCGTGAACAAAAGTACTTTTGAGACCACCCTTTATGGAAATGATGTATATCTTGGTTTTATGCACCTGATGAGCCTGGACTCAAAAATGGCACAGTTTATAGAATCTGAACGCAGCAGAAATGGGGATTTTATCTCCCTGGAAGACTTTATTAACCGAATTCCCATGGGAATTGAAAGCGTAAAGATCCTGATTTTCATCGGTGCATTCCGCTTTACCGGAAAAACTAAAAACCAGCTGCTGGTAATTGCAAGCCTGCTTTTAAATAATTTCAAGCCGGAGAACAGGACACCGATGCTGCTGCAGGAACCGGTAAAAGAATATAAACTCCCTACACTTGAAAGGTCATTATTTGAAGATGCATTTGATGAAATCGAGCTTCTGAGCTTCCCTATTTCCTGTACGGTCTTTGATCTGCTCCAAACAAAACACCGCGGGGATGTAAAAGTACGCGACCTTCCGTCCTGCCATAAAAAACAGGTTCGGATGCTCGCCTATTTGATTTCCACCAAACAGGTCCCGACAAAAAAAGGCAATATGTATTTCGGCACCTGGATCGATAATGAGGGGGCATATTTTGACACGGCTCATTTTCCTGACTCGCTTGTGCAGTACCCATTTAAAGGCGGAGGCTGTTACCTGCTGCTTGGGACAGTGGAAATTGATTACCATTTTCCAACCATTACCATTCATAAAATGGCAAAAATGCCGTTTATTCCCGATCCCCGCTATATGGATTCCAAAGACCAGTACAGGACACAGGAGCTTATCCGCGAAGATGTCAGCACGACCGAAAGGCTTCCCTATCCTCAGGAGCATGAAATCAATCTGCCAAGACATAAAATGAAGATATGATAACTTTATAACATTTACAGCCTGCTGCAATATAGCGCTTTAACTTATATTTTCTTAAATTTGATGGAAAGGCGCAGAAGCACAGCTTAAAAAAGCTGCCTATTTTAAAACCGAACATCTTACAGAACTAAATTATATCTTATGTGTTATTATACCCAGCAGATGTCAACGATAGACCAGGTAAAAAAAAGATTTCATATCGAAATTGATAACGAGGAAACTTTCCTGCAGACAGATTTCATAAATGGTTTTGCCTATCCCAACCTGCCCGTGATACTGGATATCAGGCCAGATCTTGTCACCACGAACTATACTTGGGGATTTCTTCCCTCATGGGCTAAAGATAAGGACTTTCGAAAAAACACGCTCAACGCAAGGATTGAGACTATTGATGAGAAAGCTTCCTTTAAGGACAGCACCGAGAAACGCTGCCTGATAATTGCAACTGCCTATTACGAGTGGCGCTGGCATGATGAGAAGGGAAAATCCAAACAGAAGTACCAGATCAATTCGCAGGACGAGGAAATCTTTACTTTTGCCGGCCTTTACAATACATGGACGGAACCCTCGACCGGTCAGGAATTCAATACCTACACCATGCTTACTACAGAAGCAAACGAGGTAATGCAGTATGTGCATAACCATAAAAAAAGGATGCCGATCCTTCTGAACAAAAATGACGAAGCATCCTGGCTTGACCATTCAGTGGCTGTCTCTGAATTTGCCTATCCTTATGAGGCTAAAATAATTGCATTGGAATCAAATTAAGCATATATGCAGCACGATATAGATTATTTCAAAGGACTTAGCAATCAGGAAATCCACGAGCGGTTTAAAAAAGAGCTGTACTCGAAAACCGAATTTTTACAATACAATGATCCGGATGATTTTTTCGATCCCGAGCAGGAATACGGCGATCATATAACACGGTGCATTGAAAATGAAAAACAGTTTATAAAAGAAATAATCAGCAATTCAGCCGCCCAAAACGGCGTGATACTGAGCAGAGAAGAAATTGAAACAATCAGCAGGATTAAAAGAGAGCAGCTATACAGTGAAGCCGGAACATTGATTGATGATTATATAGAGCAGGTCTCAGTAACTTATATTGATCCTGTGCGCGAATGCGATCACAAATATCTGCTGCAGCGCTGGCTGTGCAAAGGCCTGAAATATATGCGCTCGCTGATCAGATAATACCGCTTTAATTCGCAGTCTGAATATTGGGCATCTTTATCAAAAATCATGAAAGCTCTGCCTCAAACATTTAATATTTTAGATAATTTTTTTAGATTTTCTCCCTGTCATCTTATAAGTATATTGTAATGTCTTTTTCGTCTCTTCGGATTTCAGCACGGCATTCTGTAAGCATATTCAAAGCAAGCGTCTCCACCTGCAATTCGTCCAGCCCTTCATATACAATGGGATGTTCCGTATCGAAATGGATATCTATAAAGGTAAGGCCTCGGCTGACTGCTTCCATATCGTCGCTTATGATATCACAGTGATTGTCGATTTCCCGCCCAAAATATTCTAACTGCGTCAGCCCACGGTTGAAATAAGTGCGGCAACAAAATCACTTGAAATACTTTCGGGCAGTACAGTTTTCGCTGCCGATAAAACCATAGTATGCTGTTCCATGAGATTGTTTTTTTTTGTTCAACACTCTAATTTACAAATTATTAAATAAATTTTCTAGAAAACTTTAAGCCAATTTCATTTTAAAAGCAATCACCTTCTTTTTATTAGCGATGTGATTATTCCGGCGCATGATAATTAAATAACATCTTAAAATAGTCCTGTAAGCACATTGCACCTTATCTGCTTAATTTTAAGATGATTAATTATAAAATACTAACATCATGGAAAATAGAAATAATTTCAGTGCTGAAGAACTGCAGAAGTGCCCATATCATCAAATGCTCAGCGCACAGCAGAAGGAGGGCGAAAATCAGAATGAAAATACAGGGGACTGGGGAGATATCGATGAAAGCGACCAGGATGGCACCAGCCCTCACCGCAATGAAAAAAACAGCGGTAATCCATCAGATGCAGGCTCGGGCAAAAACACAAACACCTGACCGGTGATGAAATAAATTATTAATTCTAAAATCAAATGACCATGAGCGACGATTTAAACAAAAAAGGACAGCAGGACCGGTCACGCATTAATATGAACGAGGATCACGAGATAGCCTACTGGACAGAAAAATTCAATGTCAGCAGGGAAGAACTGCAGAGAGCAGTTGACCAGGCAGGAAATTCTGCCGATGCTGTTGCGCAGGTGCTGCGCTCGAAATAGCACAAGCCTGTACTTTATACAAATCCCCGTCATATGCCACATATGCAACGGGGATTTTTTGTCTTTTGCTTCCAATGAGCGGCAGCGTTACATATCGCAGCTGGCTTCACATTTTATTTATTATTCAAAACAATGAAAATGGCAAAGAAAAAAACTTCAAATGGCAGTCAGGAACTGAAAGCACTTCTGCAGGCCGGCACGCCCGCTGCAATGCTCGCAGGTATAAAGCCCATGCTGGCCACACTGGTAAATGAGCCCTTCGATGATCCCCTTTGGATTTATGAGGTAAAATGGGACGGATACCGCTCGATCGCCTATATCAATAAGGGAGAGGTTTCACTTTCCTCCCGCAACAATAAACCTTTTACCGACAAATATTATCCAGTCACAAACGCATTACAGCACTGGAAAAAAAATGCTGTACTGGATGGGGAAATTCTGGTAATCCAGGAGGACGGAAAAGCAGATTTCAGCGCGCTTCAGAACTGGCGCAGCGAAGCGGACGGGCACCTGGTTTTTTACGTTTTTGATATTCTGTGGTACAACGGAATCAACCTTATGGATTTGGAACTCTCCCAGCGCCAGCTTATCCTAAAACAGATAATCCCAAGTGTTGACGACAGGATCCGCCTGAGCCAGCCTTTCAGCGGCGGGATAGACTTCTTTGAGACTGCCTCAAAAATGGGGCTTGAAGGCATTATGGCCAAAAGGAAAGATTCCCTCTACAGCCCTGACAGCCGAAACAAACAGTGGCTTAAAATCAAGGCAAACAAAAGACAGGAAGTCGTTATTGCAGGATATACCAAAAATGATTCTTCTTCCAAGCTTTTCAGTTCGCTCCTCCTGGGTGTTTATCAAAATGGACAGCTGGTCTATACGGGCAAAGTCGGGACCGGATTTACCGATAAAATGCAGCGTGAAATGATGGATCAGTTCAAACCGCTTGTAACCAAAACAATTCCCTTCGCATCAGAGCCGGATATAAACAAGCCGTCACGTTTCCGTCCCAACCCTCCGCATGCCCAGGCAGTCTGGCTCAAGCCCGTTTTGGTCTGCGAGGTCAGCTTTGCAGAAATCACCTCTGACGGGGTTTTCCGCCACCCTTCTTTTGAAGGCATGCGAAGCGATAAAAAAGCAGGTGATGTCGTACTTGAAAAAGAAGACTCGGCTTCATCCATCGTTAAAGATGCTAAAACCGGCAGGAAGAAGTCCGTCTCCTCGCCTCTTACGGCGCCCGGGAAATCCGCGCGCGGCACTCTGCTGAATCCGTCAGAGGAAACGCAGACCAAGAAA
This sequence comes from Flavobacterium sp. SORGH_AS_0622, assembly GCF_030818825.1. Classification (NCBI taxonomy): domain Bacteria; kingdom Pseudomonadati; phylum Bacteroidota; class Flavobacteriia; order Flavobacteriales; family Flavobacteriaceae; genus Flavobacterium; species Flavobacterium sp. SORGH_AS_0622. The sequence continues at coordinate 1,123,885 of NZ_JAUTAX010000001.1, read as the reverse complement.
ATTAAAGGCCATAATCTCACCTTTTCCCACTTAAGCAAAATCTATTGGCCAGAGGACGGTTTCACCAAACGTGACATGTTCAACTATTATTATCAGGCCGCAGAATTCATCCTGCCCTATCTCAAAGACCGTCCTTTGTCGCTGAACCGCTTTCCCGGCGGTATCCACGGCAAAAGTTTCTACCAGAAAGATGTCAAAGGAAAAGCTCCCGAATGGGCAGATACTTTTCCCTACACCACAAGTGACGGGGAAAGCAAGGAATTCCTTGTCGGGGACGATGAAAAGACACTTTTGTATATGGCATCGCTCGGCTGCATTGAAATGAACCCATGGTTCAGCCGCGTGCAGCATCCCGACAATCCTGATTACTGCGTCATTGACCTTGATCCGGACCAAAATACTTTCGAACAGGTCATCGAAGCTGCCTGCGAGGTTAAAAATGTACTCGATGCGCTGGAAATCACTGGCTATGTGAAGACATCCGGCTCAACGGGAATTCACATTTATATCCCGCTGGGCGCCAAATACAGCTACGACCAGTCGCAGATGTTCGGCAAAATGATCGTATCGATCGTTCATTCACAGCTTGCGGATTTCACAAGCCTGGAACGCCAGATTAAAAACCGCAACGGAAAGATGTACCTTGATTTTCTGCAGAACCGTCCGGGTGCCACTATCGCATGCCCCTATTCGCTTCGTCCTAAACCGGGAGCCACGGTATCCATGCCCCTGCACTGGGAAGAGGTTAAAAATGGACTGGCAATGAAAGATTTCACCATCGAGAATTCCATCGCCCGCATGAGATCCGAAGGCGACATTTTCAAAGGATCGCTCAAAAAAGGAATTGATATGAAAAAAGCGGTGGCAAAAGCCCAGAGCATCTTTTTTTGAATTTTCGTATTTTGAAATTCAAACAGATAAAAATGCATTTTAATAAATAAAAAATTTAATTATGACCACAGCCTATTTTCTTACCGGATCATTTAATGGCCATGACAATGATTTTGAGCTCAAAGTTACCGTTGCAAAATTGGAATCCTCGGGACAGCCGGATACGTATCAGGCTGTGCTGACCGATCTTGCTGACACCAGTAAATATCTCTGGGCCACTTCGCAGCCAACATTTTTAAAGTGCCTTGATGCAATGGAAGAATTTTTTGCCGACAATTTTATAGTACTTTACAGCAAGATACTCACCTCGGCAGAACGTGACCCGCTGATCGACAAGGAACTGGAAGGGTTTATTTTAAACCATCTGGAATATTAGCAGCTTAGTGGCGACCGACCATTTCCCGCAGCTGGCTGTTCACTATTCAAATTTTTAAGCCGGTTGGATGTAAAATATAATCTTCCGGTTCAACAGGTCCGTGGAAATTTAAGGTCATGAACTAACTCCTGCAAAATAATAAATCAGTCCAGTATGCCTTTTCCAAATATCTTCTCTATTTGGAATATATAGCTGTTCAATATCGGCGTTGACAGGAAAAATCGGCTCACTGCCGCAGCTTTTGCATCGGTTTTTTGATTGTCAAATGACCGTTCCAGCAGCGCCGTGTAATCCCGAAGCTGGTCTTCATCCAATATGCTGCGCAGCTCCCTTTCGGTATTCACATAGGATTTGAGCATCGGAAAATCATTGTTATTGTCCTCTTCATATCGGTCAAGACCTGCTTTTACTGCATCAAATTCACTTCTGAACAGCAGCAGAACCTCAGCCATATTATGCCCGTAAAAGATATTGGGTACCAGTCCTGCTTTATAATTTGCATAATGCTCCTGAGAGGACATCGGATTCTCGAGATACTGTTCAAAGGTCTGTATTCGAAATATATAATCTGTTTCAAAGATATTGCGGTCCTGATAATCAATATTCATATGCTTGGCATTTAATGTTATATATAAAAATAGCGAATTTTTTATTTGCATTCAACTATTAATTTCGTTCCTTTCAACTTGCAGTTGGCGGTAAAAAATCGCTGTAGTTTCTTAAGATTTAATGCTTAAATTTGTGTAAGCGGCGCAAAGTGCATTGAGGCTTGATGCTAAATATTTTTGATTATGACTGATCCTATTTTAGAAAATTTAAACCCAAAACAGCTTCAGGCGGTTAAAACCACTGAAGGGTACGTACGCGTTATTGCAGGTGCAGGATCCGGAAAAACAAAAGCCCTTACCTCGCGCTTTGCCTATATTGTGGACAGGCTCGGCATCAATTCTTCCAATATCCTGTGCGTGACCTTTACCAACAAGGCTGCGCAGGAGATGAAAAAACGTGTAAAGGCACTTATCGGCGATCTTTACGATGTGAGTTTCATCACGACCTATCACGGTTTTTGCGTGAGATTTCTGCGTGAGGAAATTAACAAGATTCATTACCCGAAAAATTTTATCATACTAGATGCCGAAGATCAGAAGACCATCTTGAGGGATGTGTTCACCGAACTTGACATCAATTCCAAAAACCTGACTTTCAAGCAGGTCCTGCGTTTTATCTCCAAACAGAAAAGCACCTCGGATTATCTTGGATATATGATTGAAAATAAAACTTTTGTTCCCGATGAAAAGGACTCGCTTTCCAGTCAGGTGTATCAAAAGTACCTCGACAAACAAAAACGCAATTATGCGCTGGACTTCGATGATCTCATCCATTTCACAGCATTCATTTTGGATAGCAATCCTGACGTTCTTTTAAAATGGCAGGAAATGCTGCATTATATACAGGTCGATGAGGCGCAGGACAGTTCCGACAGCCAGTTCCATTTGGTTGAAATGCTGTCTCGAGTGCACCAGAATCTTTTCCTTGTCGGGGATCCCGACCAGACAATCTATGAGTGGCGCGGTGCAAAACCCGAGTATCTTGTAGAATTTGACCAGATGTTTCCGGAAGCCCAGACGATAATTATGAACCAGAATTACCGATCCACGCCCAACATCCTGAAAGTCGGCAACCACATCATTAAAAATAATAAGATCAGGGTGGATAAGGATATGGTGACTGAAAATCCCGAAGGGGTTGAAGTGGTCCATTTCCATGGTAAAAATGATTTTGAGGAAACCCTTTGGGTGGCAGCGGAGATTAAGGAAATATTAAAATCTGAAGATGCCTCCTATTCAGATATTACGATACTTTACCGTTCGAACCATCTTTCCCGAAATATAGAACAGGCGCTGATTAAGGATAGCATTCCCTATATAATCTTTGGGGGCGTTCGCTTTTTTGAACGTAAAGAAATCAAGGATGTTCTCTCTTTCCTAAGGCTTATTGTGCAGGGAGATAATTTTTCGTTCCTGCGTATGTTCAACCATCCTACGAGAGGACTTGGAAAAAAATTTCTCGAAAGGCTCAGCCTTTTGGCAGGCGAACAGAACCTGTCCCTGCTTCAGGCACTGGAAAACAATCTACAGGATAAAGAACTCAATAAAAAAGGCGCTGTAGATTTTCTAAGTCTTGTTGCCGAACTGAAAAAAAGATGCTGAAAATAATTCTATCTCCGACCTTGTTAAAATTATACTCGATAAGAGCGGACTCTCAGAGCTTTACCGAAGAGACGGGGATGAAGATAGGCTTGAAAATATAAAAGAGCTGGTCAGCTCAATGCTTCTTCTGGAAAAGGAAAACAATGGGCCTGTAAATATTATCGAATACCTGCAGGAAGTATCGCTCTATACTGATCTTGACAAGGATACCGAGAATCAGGATAAGGTACGCCTGATGACCATTCATATCTCCAAGGGACTCGAATTCCCTTATGTATTCCTGTGCGGCTTTACCGAAGGGGTTCTGCCAAGCGCACTTTCGATCAAAGAAAGAAGAAAACGCGCCATTGAGGAAGAAAGAAGGCTGATGTATGTGGCGGTAACACGTGCGGAGAAAAGATTTTACATTACCGACTCCGAAGGCTTTAATTTCACAACAGGCCTGAACAAATACCCGTCAAGGTTTCTATTTGAAATCAAAGAGGAATTTTATGTCCGTAAAGGGAAACTCTCAGCCGAGATCATGCAGACCGCAAAATCTGCCGCAGCGGCAAAAACCTCAGAAGATACTGCTTTCACAGTCGGAGATCTGGTCATGCACCCCGTATGGAATAAAGGAAAGATACAGAATGTGGACAAGGAAAAAAACCAGTATATGGTCCACTTTTTTGAAATGGGAAAAGAAAAGCCGATTGATTTTGCTTTTCGTTTTCTGACAGCTGGCTCTGAGGAGCAGGAGGATTCTTCACCTGCAGAAATTGTAAGCCTGCAGGAAAGCCTGAAAACGGCTCCGGATCCTTTTAAGGATGAGCAGCAATCCAGCGCTGAACCAGATGATGTCTTCAAAAACCAAGAGCGTCCTGACATATTTGATGAAGACAACGAAAAAACCAATTCAGAAAAAAAATGGTATAAGCCGTGGAAATAAGCACCCGCTTTTTCCACTAACTATTTTCCTTGGGGATCATTATCATTTTTCAGAATCCGCCTGGTTCTCCATACCGTCTATAATTTTGCCCACCTCGGTCTCGGTAGCCTTAAGTCTGCCCTGGCAGAAAGCGATAAGCTCCGATGCCCTTTTTACTTTAGCGGCCAGTTCATCAACTGAAATGGTTTCATTTTCTATTTCTTTGGAAATCGCCGTGAGCTCATTCCATGCGTTTTCATAGGTCAGTGTCTCTTCCATCGTAGGATCTTTTATTTGTAACAGTCGTTTTGAGTATGCTGTCGTAAAGGATGACTTCTATTTGATCTCCTTCTTTTATCTGTTCTGTACTGCTGGTAATTTTCCCTTTGGCTTTCACAACAGCATAACCTTTTCTAAGGATATTCTGCGGTGACATCATTCTGATGCTTTTCTGCATATGATTCAGATTCAGGGTACTGGTTTTCAGGTATCCGGCTGTAAAGACTTTGAGGTTTGCTGCCATAAAAAACATTTCATTACGGCGGCGCTCAATAAGGTTTTGTGAAAGGCTCGCGTTTCTCTGCCAAGTTAAGGCAAGCTGCTGTTTCTTCTCATGAAGGATGTCTTTCACGTAACCCGCCAGTCTTTGCCTCATATCATAAAGTTGGTCTTTGTGCTGTGCCAGCAGCGCAGTTGAATTGCGTGAAATATTCTTTTTAAGCAATTCCAGCTCTTTGTATTGGTTTAAGAACAGCTGTTGTGACTTAATCACGATATGCTGCTGGAGCGAAAGCAGAGCCAGTTCAAATTTCCTGTTATGGGCAATAATAAATTCAGCTGCCTTAGTTGGTGTTTTGGTGTTTGTGTGCGCCATCATATCTGTAATGCTTACATTTTTCTGGTGCCCAATCCCGGTGATAACAGGAATTGGAAACTTAGCTACCGCCCTTCCAATACTGTAATTGTCAAAAATCAGAAAGTCGGACTGCGCCCCGCCTCCCCTTGTAATGACCACGGCATCGTACTTAATGCCGCTGTTATAAACTTCGATGAGTTTATTCAAAAAAAGTTTCGCATTGTTGTCTCCCTGCACTATGGTATAATAATCATCAATCTGAAAGACATAACCAAAATCATTGTGCTGCAGGGTATGGCGAAAATCCTCATTTCCCGCCGAATTGCTTGCTGATATAACGGCAACCCTTTGGATCACAACCGGGAGTTTCAGTCGGCTGTTCAGGGTGGAATATCCCTCAGAGGTCTTAATGATAAAATCATTTTCAGCCTCCAGTCTTTTAAGAGTTGCATTGCGCTGCTGTTCCAATATACCGAGAGTGAAATTAACGTCTATGTCCAGCACATTAACAGAGAGTCCATACAGCGGATGGTAGTCCACACTGACCTTTACAAGCACATGCAGGTTGTTGGTAAAACGCTGTCCTGTCTTCTTTTCAAAATCTGACAGATGAATTGCTCCCTCGCCCCAGGCTTTGCCCATAATTTTAGCTGTTATGGCACTGTTCTTTTCTCCTTTCTCCACCAGCTCAAAGTAATGGATTTTTTTATCTGTCTTAAAGCTGTGACTGGTCACATCGGCCACCACCCAAAAGGTTTGTCCCTTGAAACGGTCACTTATTGCCTGATGTATCTGATAGTTAAGCTGAGAGAGTGTGATAAAATTTTCCGGTCCCATAGTCATCCGCAGCGGGCAGCTGCTCTTCTGAAATTTTTCTTGAAAAGCTAAGATACGATTTTCCCTGATAAAATAATAAATTTCCTGATTACCGATTCTCGTTGACTATTTTACCACTTGCATTATATAATTCCGCATAACCTTGGCTGTCAACCCCACAGAACTGCAGATCGCTGAGACTCAATTTTAATTTTCATTCGAAACGGGCTAAAAGGGCAGCCAAGATAGTGTCCCCCGGACGCTGCATGCGCATAACGGCTTTGTTTCCCTCCGCCGCCCTTCGGGACTTATAGCACTCCGCATCCTCAAGCGGTCCACTTGATTCTTGCTTTCTTTTTTCCCGTTTTTTCTTTTGAAAATAATTTTTGGGAGAGGGAGAAAGAGACTTGAAAATTTTACTCACTTAAATTTTAGAATCATGGAAATCATTGGACGACTTACTAAAGATGCCGTAGTGGCAAAAGTAAACACAGAAAAACAGGTGGTTAATTTCTCAATCGCCGTAAACGACAGCTACAAGCCTAAAAACAGTACCGAGATCAAAAAAATTGTAACCTACATCGACTGCTCGTACTGGCTTTCTACAGGCGTGGCGCAGTATCTTAAAAAAGGAACTGCCGTGGAGCTGTTCGGACGAATCGGTCTGAATGTCTACATCGGTAATGACTCGCAGGCGCACGGAAGCCTGACTTTTCACACCTCAAACATCAAGATTATAGCCTTTGTCAGCGATAATGCCTCAGCACCTGCGCAGGATAAAGCAGTTTCAAAACAGGATGAAAAAGGCCCCGACGACCTGCCGTTCTAAACTCGGAATTTAAATGTATAAGCCTAAAAAATTATTAGTTATGCACGCCTTTTCAAAATCAATATACGCCGAATATCCTGTAAGCAGGGTATTCAATGAAATCATTCTTTCAGATTTAGAATCTTATGACGGGACTAAAAAGCAGCAGCTCAAATCCTTTTTGGAGGATTTGCAGAGGATGGGCTGCATCAGCGGAATGATTGGAGATTTTATCTATCACGCCGACTGTAAAAATTTCTATATCAGACATCTTGATGATTTGGAAAATATCAGAGAAGAAATAGAGGAATCACTTGGCGAAGCGGTTAAAAACCGCCACCGTCTGCCCCATTACACTTTTGTGTGCTGGTTATGCTTCGAGGAATACTGTTTTGACATCTACAGAAGCACTTTTGAGAAATAGCTATAACCTTAAAACATCCATTATGAAAGGTTCAGAAAAATTCAAAACAAGGATAGAGGACTTCCTGAAAGAGAAATCCCAGTCGGATACCGCTTTTGCAACCATGCTTTTAAAGGCTTCAAAAAATTTGGAAAACTGCCTTAAATACATCATCTCCGAAGTAATGAAAACAGGCGAATGCGCCTTTGACGACAGCGAGATTTTCGACATGGCAGTCGCCTATTACACCGATGATACTATCGGAAATATCCCTGAAATCAAATGCAGAGTGACAACAAATCAGCCTAAGAGGCTGATTTGTTCTCCGCTCCCGCCCCTATTGCAGAAAATGCCAGACAGGTTATTCCCGATGCACCTGTTCCTGTAAAAGACATTTCGTTGCAAAAGACCGCTAAACAGGCACAGACAACCCTAACGCTTTTTGACCTATGACACCTAAAACAATCATCGAAAAACAGATTACAGCACTGAGTGCTTCACTTGCACCCGTGCCTGTCCAAGTTGCTGCATGGGCGGAAAAATCCATTTTTTTAAAATGGGGCGTATTGTCAAGGGGTAAATTTCACTGTCTTGACTGCTGTCACGCGTGGAAGCCTCAATGCACTACACCTGAATGTCAGGACTATATCAAATGCTCGGCTTGCCGTGGAAAACTTAAGATGCAGCCTTACAACAAAACGCATTTCACGGAAATTGAATACTCAGCGGTTTTGGACACGGCAGGAGATTTTCAGCTTGTGCGCATCATCTGTTCCCACAAGCAGATGAAGAAAGGTTTTGCACCGACCTATTTTCATAAGGAGGTTATGCAGCATTGGATTAATCCCAAAGGAGAAGTGCGCACAATGTCGCTTTCTGTCAATGTTTTTTCTCAGGCTTACGACCAGTGGAAATATTATTCTCCCCTTGAGATACGCCCAAAGGATTTTCAGAAGTGTGCTAAATACCGCATTGCCCCTTACAGGGTTTATCCAAAACTTAAAATTATCAGCTCCCTTAGACGAAACGGATTTAAAACATCACTGCACAATATCGCACCGCAGATGCTTTTTTCTGCACTATTGAAAGATTCCCTAGCGGAAACCCTCTTGAAATCTTCACAGATTTCAATGCTGACCTACTATCTGACTTCTTCTGAGCAGCATCTAAAACAGAATTGGCAGGCTGTAAAAACCTGCCTTAAAAACAAATATATCATTTCAGATTATAAGATTTGGGAGGATTATATCAGCCTTTTAAGATGGTTTAAAAAAGACCTCAGCTGTGCTTTATACGTCTGTCCCGACAATCTGCGCGAAACTCATGACAGGCTTGTTGTTAAAAAAAGAGCCATTCAGCGCCGAAAATACCTGATTGAGATGCGCTCGGAAATACTCGAAGCTCAGAGCGTTTATGCCGAGGAAAAAAAGGACTTTTTAGGACTTTGTTTTTCTGAAAAAAACCTGACTGTCTCTGTAATTGAAACTGTGCAGGATTTTATAGAAGAGGGAGATAACCTGCATCACTGCGTGTTTACAAACGAGTATTACAAGAAGAAAAACTCGCTTATACTTTCAGCTAAAGTAGACAGCCAGTCCGTTGAAACTATTGAGCTGTCTCTTAAAAACATGGAAATTATACAGTGCAGAGGACTTAAAAATAATGCTTCCAAGCACCATAAGCAGATACTCAATCTGATGAGCAGAAACTTGTATCAGATTAAGGAACGGATTAAGAAAAGAACAGTTAGTTAATTCTTTGAAGCCGGCTCTAAGCCGGCTTTATATTTTTGGCCGAGCAGACACCTATAGGCAAGTGAAGTTGTTTATGATTATTAGCTTTTTCACTGTAATTTCAAAAAGTAGGATAGTTTAAAACAAGCCTGCAAAGCAGTGAGGATGTATATATCTGATAAAATATCAAACAAGAATATTTTTTTCATATATTTAGCTATATAAAAATTAGTATACTATATGCCTGAGAAATCTACTGACTTTTTCAATTTAATCTTAAGAATTTTGTCTGAAAACCATGCTGGAAGTTTTTCATTAGAAGAACTAACAAAGCAAGTTTTCGCCAATTTAGGAAATTATCGTAATATAGATATTGAAGAAAATTTCGACGAACGTCAGAAGCAATCCTTAATTTTAGATCATTTAATAAAACTGGATGACCTTGGTCTGGTGTTTTTAAATCCCGAAACTGACAAAAGTTCTATAAGCAACAGGACAAATTAAAGCCGCTGCAGCGCAGCGCAATAGTATATTTTAATGACCTTGTCCATAAGAACCTCGCGCTTTCAGATTGGGAATAATTTTTCCGTCTCCAAAATTTATTCAGTACTATATTCAAAGGTGCCTTACTGATAGATTAAAAATGCTGACACTTAAAAATCTCACCCGGCACAAATAAATTTAAAGTACACTTTTTTGAAGTTATTAATTCAACAATTAGAGATTACCTAGTATTTGCAAGTTCTTCAAAAAAATACTAGGCGGAACCATTGTATCCGCTATTAAAAAAATGAAAATTAAAACCAATATAAAAAATAATCATTGTTTGATTTTACTTCGAAAAGACTTAAAAAATACAGGCGCACACTATTATTATTGACAAGTATTAGCAATTGGATAAGCAACAGACTATAAAAATTTAAATAGCAGTAGATAACTTTTTTCTAGAATCAGACTGTAATTCCCTTGGGAGAGCTAGCTCGATTATTGCAAAATTTTGACAGCTTATAGTTAATAAATTATAAAGTAATATGAATTAATCAGAGTCTTGCAACGGCATACGGAAATAATTCAATTCTTTTACCTTCCTCAATTGGTTTAACTTTGCTTACAAGCTTGCCTTCCAGTTTTTTTGCAAATTCCTGATTTAAAGTATTGTTCTCAATTTTAGGACGTTTTCCATTTGTTAATTTCGAAAACTCATCAATTTTTCCGACAATCTCTCTTAGGTTGCCGTCGCCAATAACATTGAAATATCGACTGGCTAGCTCAACCTGTAGTTGAACAGTGCTTGAATTTGTAATCACTCCCTTTAGAACTGGATAACTTATTATGTCGACTTTATTAACCACAAGAAAATTACTGAGCTTGGAGAGTAATACCACATCTGACATTAACAGCTCTTCTCGGGTTTTTTTAAATATTTTTGTTTTCTGCGAGCCAGTGAATGATTTAGAATCTAATATTTGGGCAATAAGTCCGCTGTCTATTGAATAATTCTCAAAGTCTTTTACCCATTGAGCAGCATGAACTTCCAAAAGTAAAATTAGAAGATCGTTAAATTTTTCTTTTATAAATAGATAATTCTGTTGTGTTAATCTCAAGCGCTCAGCTTTTATCATTGATTTCATCTTATTGTTGCCTATTTGCTCAAAAATTAGGGCATTTCCGTAGTTATAAGGAAGACTCGCTGATAACTTATTAAAACTCTCATCAGAAATACTGCTTTTTATTAAGTCCCTTTGAAAATTAGCCCTAAGAGTTTCATCTGAATATCTAAAATGACCCTGTTGAGATAAGACGACGCAGTTTTCCTTCATATTTAAGTAGTCACCTAGAGTCTCATCTATTGCTTTAGAATTTTTATAATAAGCCAGCACGTTTTTCCATAAAATAGCAGTTTTTCCATAATGAAGTAAAGACGCCTGTACATCAGGATCTGTAATTCGAGAAAGATCATCAATCACAAATCTACCGAATTCTATAAGACTAAAACGTGCGTCATTATTTTCCTTATTTAGCAGGGTGCATAAACTATCCTGGGATTCATTGGAATTATTTTCTAATTTTAAAAATACGTTTTCAATATACAGGTCTAGATTCTGTTCTATATACTTTATCAGCGCAGATCTGCCGGAGCTCTTCACTGACGTATAATTCTCAGTCCGCAGTTTTCCAGTATCAATGCCGTTCTGGTTAAAATTTGCAATAAAAAACTCAATCATTTCAATATTCACAGCATAGAGGCTGTTATCGTATATAAATTCAAGCAGCTCCTTGTGCTGTTCTGCGTATTTTAAATTTTCAAATCTGATCTTATTTTTTTTTATATATTCTTTAAATGGTTCCATAACAGCTCCATCACTGTAAAAGCAACTTAAATGCTCCATTGATGCAATATACAGCTGCAGGCTTCCATCTTTATCAATTGCAGTGATCAAGGACTGATCAAGATATTGAAAAATACGCCCCAAATACAATTCGATTTTCTCAGGGGAAGAATTAGACTTGACAGCGATATAATTCCACATACTGTCCCAGCGCTCAGCTATGGACCTGAAAAAAGCCGTTTTATTTTCGTCATCCGCGTGGTTCATATACTCATCCATAAAGACTTCCGACTCGGAACCTTCTTTACTAATGATCCCGATAACCTGATTAAGCCTTCCTAATTTTTTATTCTCAATTAAATAATCGGTCAGCGATAAATTTAAAATTGCCGCATTGCTGAAGTTTTCGGGCTTTATTCTCTTAAATAAACTTTTTACTTCTTTTAGTGCATGGCCGTACGGGAGTGCCTTTTCACTTGGAAGAAGACTCAGTAAAAAATCATTATCTTCCTTGGCAATGCTGCCCGGATGGAAATGGGAGATGTAATGATTGTAATCTTCGTTTATATAGCCGCCCCTAAGCAGGTAATTTACGAGTTTTATATTGTTCAAATGTTCGTATCCTGCTGAATGCTTTGCAAAATACGCTGCCGAATTGCCGGCATCCAAAACTTCAAACAGCTTTTTCGTATTAAGCTCCCTGTGTTTGGATTTAGTTTCCTCAAGCTCAGCTCTTAAGCTACTTTGAATTTCCGTCTGCTGGTTTAAAATAATCTGCAGTCTGGTTTTATAAGTTAGCCGCCCGACTGCTTTTTCAATATCGGTAAAGGATATGGAAGCATTTGTAACTCCGGAATATGCAGTATAGTAATACTGTATATTATTCTGCTGCCTGAAGCGCTCAAAAGGCTCCTCTTTCAGAACCTCTTTAAAATCCACCTTCTTATGGTCGAGATGAAATGCGAAAACAGCCTGTTCGTTCTTAGAGATATTGAGCTCGCAGAACTTTAAAACATAAACCATCCGCAGCTCGCTGATATCTTTTATTTTTTCGGTTTTAGCCTTTTCAATTGTAGCGGTGAGATCGCTGATCTTTTTATCAAAATCCTGAATCTTTTCAGTGGTTAGTTCCTTGGCATTTTCAATTACATTGTAGACATATCCGTCGTTTTGGTTGAGCTTTTCAAAATCTGTGGGTTCAATATTTTTGTAGATCATCATCGCCAGCAGATTATTGTAATTTTCAAGCTGGCCTCCTATAATGCTTTTATAAATCTGGAACTCATTAAATATTGATTTGATTGTACGGTAATCATTTAAATATAGGCTCACATCATCAATAAAATCCTTTGACAGCTTTTTGCCCAATAAGTCTATTTTCAATTTCGCGAGTAATTTCGAACTCGAACTTGTATAATTGATAACCGGTATGACCGGAATGATGAAATCAAAAAACTTAGCTCTCTCATTTTCCTTAAAAATGTCATCGCAGACTGCGTAGATAAAAGTTACTTTTCTTCTTTTCTTAATAGGTTCATAATTATTGATTAGACTATTAATTTCTCTCAGCTTGATAAAAATTTCTGTTTTATTGAAACGGTCAAGGTCTTGGAAAAAAATAATTTCAACAGGGTTTCTTTCAAAAAAATATAAAATCTCGTCAATTTCATTTTCAAAATTGACCGTCTTGCTGTCCTGATTATTGTCAAAATCCACATCCTTAATCTTAAATTTAGACAGCTTGAAATTCAAAATAAAACTCATCAACCTGTAGATCAGCACAAAACTGTAAGACGCGAAATAAAGTCCGTACAGGGTGCTCAAAATGGCAGAATGATAATCCAGATGTAGTGTCTCTTTCAGGACGTCAAAAATATCGATTTTTATAAAGTACGCCGCTGAGCAGAGCCACAATACAAAAAATAATGTCTTTAGCTTAATGCCTTTTAGGTTTTCAATTCTTTTAAATCTGGATTCGGGAATCCGGCTGTGCTCCACACTGTAAAACAGTTGTTTTAGGATATTGTGCTCAATTTTTTCAGTATCAAGTGTTTTCTCATCAAATGTTGCCAGTGAGATATTCAGGCACTTGAATTGCCTGTATTTGTTTTCAAAAGTTTTAAGAATGGTGCTTTTTCCGCTGCCCATCGGACCTGTTAGTGCCAGATTTAATATCACGGGATTGTCAATTGCATATTTGATCCTTACGCTGTGCTTGTCCTCATCCGCTGTTAAAACGACCGGGCCGAAATCCTCAAGCTGGTCGGGATTATCGATCACGGCTTTTCCATTAATCATCGATAGTTCCCGTGAAAGGTACCTGATAATACCCAGAAGGATATTATTTAAGATTTCAGCCGCTTTCAATTTAATTTTTTCCTTTATTTTAAATTTCTTTTTTTCCAGAGTAGTTTGATCCATAACAATCATAATTCCAATTAAAATTCTTTTTAAACCTCTAATATCTATCCCAATATTTTTTCACAAGCCGCCTTCTACCTGCTTCTAATTTACTTTCAGATTACCTCATCTCTAAATGCACGTTCTCCAGCTACATGATTCGTACAGCGGTACCTCCCTCATTTTCTTCTGCCTGATAGCTGCGCTGCTATAGGCCGAATTTTTATTTCCAAAGCGCAATGATTAAATGCTGCATTTTATTTTTCTTTCCATGTCTGTCCAATCAGACGGATGTCTTCAAAAGCCGTATTTGAAGTATTAGATTCAGATTCTGTACCATCGTAGACGAAATCATCCGCTGTTAAAATTTCTTCCAAATTAGCCTCTTCACTGTCAGCAATGTCAAATCCATCAAATTCATAATCATCACCGCTGTCATCTTGGAAATTAAAACTGCTGATATTAAAACTTTCTTTTCTTGGCGGCCCCAGATTTCTTCTTCCCTGAAGCGATACGCCTTTCTTTTATGATTGGATTTAACGTTTAAACGATAAATGCTGAAGTTCTTTCTCCTGATCTGGGCCTTCCAGAATTCTTTCGATCCAGGACTGGAATGCACGCTGTCCGATAATACTCTGTAATCTAATTCATAAATTAAAATCTCAAACAAATAGGTGAGATAACCTCTGTGTCCAATTTTTGAATAGGTGCCCGTAATTTCAAAATACTCACTTTCATTATAACTCGTAAAAACGCCATTAACGCATGAAAGAAGGTCTCTCTGGTTCTTGTCCACCAGTTTAAGCGACAGCCCATCGGTAGAGATTCTTACCTCCTCGTAGGTACGCTAATGTATTTTTTTGGTACGTAGTCATCAAAAAATTTACCATGAGACTGCTGCTGAATATAATCAATTTCAATATCTTCTGCTTTTGTAATTGCCGGCATCGATTCTCCTAGTCTTTAAAAAGATTTAACTAATTATATTCTGGCTTTAATAGACTGCTTTATAATTCCTACAATACTACGAAAAAATAAAATAACCGGCCATCACATAATCTGATTTATTGAAGCGAAAATAGCATAGCCTTTTTATTTACAGTGGTAAAAGAATGCCGCCTTAAGACCTAGAGAAAAACATCATTAAGTTATCCAACATCAACACTTCTCGACATGGCCTGCACTGTTTTCTGTAAAGACACCCTCCAAAAAAAAATCCCGAGTGTGATCTTCGTGGTTCGGGATTCAGATGCCGATATTTGACTTAGTGAGGCTGCCGAAGACGTATAAAACGCAGCAGTTCGACCTAGGATACCGTCTGTACAGCGATATTTTGGAAACGGAAAGATCACTTAGAAAATATGAACAAAACTATATTCAAGCATTTTATGATCATCTGGCTGCAAATATCAGCTATCAGAAAGCAATTGGCAATTTTGATGTAAATGGTATAAGCGTCGATAACAATTAGGCAGGAGAAATTCGATGGAAAAAACTTTAGACATTATTATCTAAAGTTTTTTCAATTTAGTTACCTGTGAACAGATAACTCTTCAATAAAAATTAATGATAATAAGTTTTTTGCATACTTACTTTTTTACAGCTGGCACTTTAACGCTGTTTACAAAAGAATACTTTATTAACGATGCCGTATCCCCCCCTTTATCATTCCAGACACATTGATCAGACTGCCAATATAAAAAATGAATCTTAGCTAACCCATTTTGAGTCTTCTTTGTAAAGTACTCACCTTTTCCTGTGCATAACGCCACCCAGTCATCTTTTTCAACTTCGATATCTGGAAAGATAAAAATGTGACGAAACTCATTTGAAACCTTTTCGGCCGAATCGAATGTTCGATCTACTACTGCATAGCCTTTAAGAGAAGTTTTCGCCCCAACCATAAGCCACACAAATTCTTCCTGCGGTTTTATACCATTTGCTACGCTGTGTAAAAGTATACTCATATTATAAGTTTTAAAGTTACTACTAGAATAAACTATCAAATATCCAACTCTACTCCAAATATTATCCAAGTACTTTTACGTGATTTTCTGTCTAAGTAAAAAACAGGTTCAATCCATCAAATTATTAAATGTTCAAAATCATAAATTTCGCACACATTTACATTTTTGATCCATGTAATTTTTTAATTTTATGTTTTTTAAACAAATGAGAGAAATAAACTGGAATATATTTAAGACGAAATTTAACGAACGTGAATCCACAGCTTTCGAAAGTCTCTCGTATCAACTATTTTGTGATGAACATGATCAGCCATGCGGAATATTTAGATTTAAAAATCAGACAGGAATTGAAACAGAACCTATTGCTTCAAAAGGTAAAATAATTGGCTTTCAAGCAAAATACTATGACGTCAGATTAGCAGATAAAAAGGCAGATATTATAGACTCCTTAAAAAAGGCAAAAGGAAAAAACAAAGAACTTAGTATTCTTTATATTTATTTAAACAAAGAATTTTCAGAGAGTTCTGATCCTGCTCAGAAGGATCCAAAGTATAAAATAGAGATCGAAGCTGAAGCTGCCAAAATACAGGTGTCAATCATCTGGAAGGTACCAAGTCATTTTGAAATACAGCTTGCAGATATTAAGAATCAGCATATTGCTGATTATTATTTTTCCAATGGCCCGACGATTTTTAATTTTTTAAACGGAATTTCCAGCCACACGGAAACCATTTTGTTTGCTATTCAAAACGACATAAAATTCAACAATGAAAAAATTCATATTGACAGAACTTCACTAATCAATGAAATAAAAAGTCTTCAGAAAGATATAATCATAATTAATGGTGAAGGAGGCTGCGGAAAAACGGCACTTGTTAAAGATATCTATACACAATTAAAGGATCATACTCCATTTTATGTTTTTAAAGCTGTAGAATTTGATGTCCCGAATATCCAAAATATTTTTAGTCAGTACGGAGGTAACACATTTGATGAGTTTCTGCAAATTCACAAAAATGACCTTCACAAAATAATTGTAATAGATTCCGCCGAAGGTCTTTCTGATATTAATAATCGTGAAATTTTCAAACAGTTTCTGTCAGCTCTGCTTAAGGATTCGTGGCAGATTATATTCACAACTCGAAATAATTATCTTGAGGACCTAAGATTCCAGTTTATTGACGTCTACAGAGTACCTTTTCAGTCGTTTATTATTGAAAAACCAACTGTTGTAGAACTAACGGATCTATCCGAAAAGTATCATTTTAAATTACCGGACGATCATTCACTGCGTGAGCTATTAAGAAATCTTTTCTACTTGGATGAATACTTAACCAATTATGAACAATTTAATTCATCGACAAATTTACAGCGTTTCAAAAACATTCTCTGGAATAAAAAGATTCAGAACTCAGCTTTTAAAAGCGGCAATACTCATATAAGAAGAGAAAATTGCTTTATAGAAATTGCCAGAGAAAGAGTCAGCAAAGGGAAGTTTTTTGTGCAGCTGGAACACTCTTCGGAAGAAATCCTTGCTCTTTTGCAGCAGGACGAAATAATTAAATATGACAGTAATAATTACGGCTATTTCATAACTCATGATATATATGAAGAATGGGCTTTGGAAGTTTACATCGACAGAGCATTTAACAGTTGCGAAAAATATGCTGATTTTTTTACTGCAATCGGCAGTTCACTGGCTATCCGAAGATCATTCAGACGATGGCTTCAAAATAAAATACTTGAAAGCAGTACTGAAATAGAACAATTTATAAATCAAGCTCTTGCCAGTTCCGATATTGATTCTTACTGGAAAGACGAAGTCTTTATTGCTCTTCTTCTTTCGGAAGATACTGATTTTTTTTTCGAAAAAGTACGGGACATGCTTTTTGAACACAATTTTTTCTACTTAAAGAGAATCGTATTTCTTCTGCGAATTGCTTGCAAAGAGCTTGACGAAACCCACAACAAACTATATGAAAATGAAGACATCAAATATGTTTTCACAAAACCAAAAGGTAGCGGCTGGGAGAGTATAGTATCACTGATTTTCAAAAATCTGTCATGTTTTAACGAAGAAAATGTAAAATTCTTTATCCCTATTCTAAAAGAATGGAGCAGTAAAAATCCTATTGGCAAAACAACTAGGATAGCGGGATTAATTTCGATTGAAATCTATCGAAAAATTGAAACTGATGAAGAATTTAAGCACACCAATCTAGAGAAAGATCTTGTCAGCATAATTCTTAACACTTCATTGGAAATTAGAGAAGAACTTGAAACGATTATTGTAGAGATCTTAGGTTCCGACACTACAAAAAGAGATGCCCCTTACTATGAACTTGTTAATTCAGTATTAAACGCACAGTATGAAAACTTCATTTTTGTTAGAAGTCTTCCTAAAGAGGTAATAAGTCTAGCCCGAAAATTTTGGATTGATGAAAACAAAGCCAACGCCGCGTATCCCTATCACAGCCCGATTGGAGATGAAGAGTATTTTGGACTAAACCGCACCCTGCAGATACAATATAGTCCTGCCAGCGCATTCCAAACACCTATATTATATCTTTTGGAACGGGATTTCGGAGCAACTTTAGATTTTATTATTGAACTAATGAACAAAGTAACTTCTTACTATGAAAAATCAAAATTCAAAGAGAATCTTACAGAAATTCTTCTGCCTATTTCAGAAAATAAACATCAGGCACAGCTAATAAGCAGTGACTTTTGGGGAATGCTTAGCGGTTCAGGTCATTCACCCGAAGTATTACAATCTGTGCATATGGCTCTTGAAAAGTTTCTCTTGGAAA
The DNA here is from genome assembly GCF_030818825.1 of Flavobacterium sp. SORGH_AS_0622. Taxonomy (NCBI): domain Bacteria; kingdom Pseudomonadati; phylum Bacteroidota; class Flavobacteriia; order Flavobacteriales; family Flavobacteriaceae; genus Flavobacterium; species Flavobacterium sp. SORGH_AS_0622. The sequence goes on along the minus strand of NZ_JAUTAX010000001.1, from coordinate 1,105,378 downwards.
AAACACCAGATACGGAAGAATCTGTAATTGAAAGCTGGCTGCTTTACATTTTGGAGAAGTCTCGATCTGCTTCCCTAACTGCAGTAGTGGCGAGCATAATAAAAGCAAACACAGATAAGTTTTTTAATATTGCAAAGATTCTATTCTCCTCGCCAGAAATCTTAATGCATGATCGTATTGCCAGCTCTGAGTATCAACGCGCTAATTTTGGTCTATTCGGAAAAGGCTGGAATAATGAGTATAAGTATTACGAGGATGAACGAGATCAGGCTGCAAAGCAACCCCATAGAAAAACTACACTTGAATGGATGATGATCAATTACCAATTTTTCCGCTATTCCAGTACACCGAGTGAAGTAGCTGATGAACGACTGAAAGCAATTCAGGAAATTATAGATGATTTATACGATAGATATCCCGAAAAAGCCAATTCTTCGAGTTATTACATGTCGTTGAGATTGCTGATTGCCCAGCTTGACAGGAGAAAAATGTCTCCTATTATTGAGGAAAAAGAGGATAAACTTTTAATTAATTTTAATCCTGAAATTGCTTCTGATTTGAAAGAGCACAGTGAGGAAGCTTTAAGTTCCATAGAAGATTTTTCAAGATATATTGGTTTAAAATTATGGGCAAACAACAAATTTGATAAACGCACGAATGTTTCCAACCCTGAGAAATACAACAATTCTCCCGGCTTGGCTTTAACAGAAGTTAAAGAGCTAATAAATAATCTAAATGCAGATCCTGAGAAAAGACTAATATCTTTCAACCACGAAGTGCCCGCTTTTGTTTGTGCCGCACTTCTAAAAGATTTTTCTGAGCAGTTCGAGGAAGATGACCTCATGTTTTGCGCTGATGTAGTTTTGCAGTATGGCACTCAACATTTTAATCCTGATTATGATTATCAGATTTCTGATGGGGTTGAAGTTGCCATCAGCGCCCTTCCCGCACTTGCAAAACTCTTTCCCGATAGACTTCCATCTGTCAAGGTAATTCTACTTCTTACATTATTTGACAGTAATTCGATTGGAGCATACAAAAGAATTTGTGATTATGCCATCGAAACAATTTATGCAGGAATGCTTACATATCATGGCGAAACCAACGAAGAATTTATAAAGGCCTTTTTAAAATTTAAACCGCTTTTTGAGGAACTTAAAGAAAAGAGCCCGAAGAACTGGAATACACGCGATAACACAATTGAAAAATTTCATAAAAAATATGAAAAGCAATTGATGGACTTTGGAGAAGGAATAGAAACTGCTGAAAAAATTAAAATAGAAGAAGATTCTTTAGAAAATCTGGAAATAGTTTTTAAGCTAATTCCAGTTGATACCAAAAATATGGTTCTCATTGAAATGGGAAAAAATATATTGAGTTTAGCAGCAAAAACGCTTCTTGTAAAGAATAGAGATTACGACTTTAATTACTCATTTAGACATAATTTCTTAAGAAGATGCGCTTATTTTTTGCTTTATAGAGAAGTACAAGCAATTAAAGAATTCGCCGAACCCTTTGTAAAAAATTTAAATGACAGCCAGGAATCAGTGTATTTTCTGGAGGAAATAATCATTGTCCAGGATCAGATCAATAAATATGAAGAATTTTGGAAGCTATGGCTGCTGTTTTACGACGTAATTATTAATTTTTATCGAAATGGTCGCGGCCACTATCGTGAAGAATTAATCCGAACATATATGCTTGCCGGAAATAATTGGAATAATGTAAAGGAATGGCATAGCTTAAAAGAACGTAATAAGCAGTTCTATCAAAAATTAACAGTTGATATAGGGAGTTCAAGTGCCGCACTGTATTCAATTTCCAAAATTTTAAATGGAATTGCAAGCAATTTCCTGGATGAAGGCATTCAATGGGTTAGTGAAATTATTGCACAGCAAAAGACAGAGTATGATTCCCGATATGGCAGCAATACGGTTTTTTATTTAGAAAATCTTGTAAGGATTTTTGTATACTTAAATCGAGAAAAAGTAAAGAAAGATATTAAAATAAAGAAACAGATACTTACAATTCTTAACTATTTAATTGAGAGGACATCAGTAAATGCCTATTTAATCAGAGAAGACATTCTTTAAGAAACTTAAAAAAACTTAAAATGAGAGCCTTTCAGATCAATACGAAAGGCTCTCTTGTAAAAATAAATAAATAATGATAATAATATACCCAGGTTACCACTTTAATTCTTAAGACAGTAATGCCTATCAATAAAAAGACTTTACTGCAACTACTGAAACCAGAACAATAAAAATTCTTTTTTTCGTGTTTTGAGGATGTATATTTGCCTAAGAAATGATTTCTGCTATTGATTATTGTTTAATTATATATAAAAACTATAACTTTAAACAAAGATATCATGAAAACACTTTCAAATAACATTCAAGAAAGTTTTAATCCTGTCCAAGAAGAATAACAAACAGTTATAGAGAATCAAATTGACAACGTAGAAGAAGTTGTGAATGAAGATGAATTTGTAGAAAAATAAAAACCATCTGAATAAGTTTACTCGTAAAACATTCTTAAGGATGTGTTTATTAACCGAACAATGATGTTAAGATATTTGTCGACAGTTTTAATTAATTTACAGATTAACCTAAATTTGTTCATTCTTTAAGAGTAAAATTCTAATGTTCATTTCTTTAGATTAATTAAAAAGTAAGAAAAATCTTCAAGTATTATTACCTTTTAACATTTCTCAGCAATTAATAATTATACTAGGATTTTAATCAGACAAGTAAATCATTAAAATTTTAAAAATAGTACTGTTAGTGAAACTTAAATTAAATTTAAGCCTTATTTTAATGATTCGATTTGAATTTATAAAAATTCCATTTAATCAAAAGATGGATATTATGTAAAATTTTATAGAAATTTTATGTAAGTAGTGTGCACATACATTATATATTTGTACTTAAAATGTACGATAACAAGTTAGTAATGTCATTTGCTTATGATAAATATATTTATATATTTGACGAATCATTTATAAATGGTTTAGAAAATATTGAGTAAAATTACCATAATTCTTATATGACGACTAACCAAAGACCTACTAGCAAGCCTAAGGTCCCTGTCAAAAATCCCCCAAGCCGAATTTCAAATTGGTCGGGTGCTTTTAGGGATGTTTTGGTTGCATCATTAAATAAAGGACAATTTCCAGTAGCGTTTGTTTTAATTATTCTCGGAATAATATTCTGGCGTATGCCCGAAAAGGAATTGTCAGTTTTTGTTTTTAATTTATTAGATAGATTTGAAAATAATTACATTCTTGGCTGGTTCTTTTTCTTAGTATCACTTTTCGGATGGTACTTTCACAATCGATATGTAGTAAAAGTTCATCGTATTGAAATGGAGAGGAATACAAGTGAGAAAGTTGATCTCCAAAACAAGCTTTTAGAAATAGCAAAAAAATAAAAATTATGGAAACAATTGTATTTATAGTCCTAACTATTGTGAGTTTACATTTTTTATACGAGTCTGTCATATTACCATCCTTAACTCTTAAAATTAAATATAAATTTAGTAAATTAAAGGATGAAGTTATAATGATGGCAATTGACAAAAAAATTAGCCAAGAAGAAGCCAATTATGTTTTGCATCGAATAGATATATCATCCAGAAATATGCAATACATGACTTTGTCAACTTTACTTCATACTCAAAGTTTTATTAGTAAAAATCCAGATTTTAAAAAACACGGGGCTTCGCAAAATAAAATTAAAAATGAGCGTTTAAAAAATATTAAAGTTATCTGTGCAAAATATTTGTTTAAGGCACTTATATATAATTCTTTAATGTGGGCAATTTATATAATTCCAATATGTATAGTATTTTTTGCTTATGGAAGAATTAAAAGAACATCTAAAAGTCTAATAGAAAGATTAAATACAACTCCAGAAAAAGACTTTGATAGAGTAATACACGGTGGAGAATATTGTCCAATCTAAAAGATTAGAAAGCATTAAATTAAATACATTTTGTAATTATATATAAATGGGAATACTAACAAAAAACGAATTAGGAAAAATTCCAACTCGTGAATTTTTACGAATCAAAGGAAGGAAATTAACCATTAAAGCTACTGTTATTAGTGGTAAAGATGGCGAACATTTCATTTCAATAATTCCTTCACTAATGATTAGTGGATATGGTAGTACTGAAGAAGAAGCGGATTGCTCACTTGATGAAAATGTAGAAACTTTTTGTGAAGATTTCTTAAAATTAGATAGAATAAATCAAGAAGCAGAATTAAGAAAACTAGGTTTTTCGCAATTTAAGTATCAAAGGAAAAACTTTTCAAAATTATATGTAGATGAAAATGGATTATTACAAGGTCTTGAAAATCCAGTAATCAAGCAATATGAAGTTGCTTGTTAATTTTCAAGTTATAGATGGGTAATAATAGACCGGTAAAAACCAAACATTGGGTAGCATTTTTAAAAGCTCACGGATGCAATTATATAAGAACGAAAGCTTCACATGACCAATACAGATGCCCAAACTGTATTAGAACAATAACTCATCGAGAAAAAGATAAAGAAATTCCTGCCCTGCATTTACATACAAATCTCTTCACTATGGGACTATCTATGGATTATATGTATAATTGGATAGAAGAGAATTGTTAAGTCTAAAATAAAAATCCCGCTCTAGTAAGCGGGATTTTTATTTTAATAGCTCTTACTTGTACTACTATTAAATGACGAGAGTTTATAAGATTTTGTGACCTCTGTAGTTGATACCTTATCATTATAATATTCCAAAAAATCACGTTTATCTTCCAAGATCAGGGCGCTCTATAAGCGCCCTATTTTTTTTAAAAAAAATATCCTTTCGCAATATCGGTCTTTTATTTTTTTTTTACTACTTTTACAGCACGCTGACATCGGAAGCGTGCCGCCCATTACTGCAAAGCTGTATCAGCACCGAATACTTTTAAAATCATTGCGAAACTAACTACCCGTTTCTAAGGATGGTTGATGGGCGACATTTTTTGGCGGGACTTAATTTCACAATGAAAAAGAATGTCACAGGCCATACAGACAAGCACTTGAAACGTCAGGCTAAAAAAATCAAAAAAGAACAGAATATTACCCACACGCAGGCTTTGGAAATCGCAGCCAGCGAAGCCGGATTTACCAATTTCAAAAATTTTCAGAACAGTCTGAAGAAGAACAGCTTTTCAAAAAAAGGAAAAGAATCCGCCGGCCAGACTTCGCATGAGATATCTCGGCCTTCGTTTTCAAAAATGTTGGACCCGTATCGAAATCTTCTGGTAGCTGGAGTAAATCATCTCCTTCAAACAAAGCTGATTACATTGGAGGATTCCAGTTCACATGGTAAGAGGGATAATGAGGGACACGTGTTTACCGAAATTTTCGGATTTCCATCAGTTGTAAGATGGCGTGATGCCGGCTTTGGGGAACTTGAAATTTCTGTATGGTGGAAATACGACCACAGCAGACATCCGCATGCAGAGCTCGAAGGTAATAGCCGTGAGAATTTCAACACCACTACTCCTCTTGCGCGTAAAGAACTTTATAAAAATTTTGTCGGAGTAACAGTCAGCGGCTGGCTGGAGAGAAAAGAAGGAAAACACATAATGGGAAAAGACAGAGAAAAACTTGTTGGAATCTATACACGTAAGGGAGAAAAAGCAGCACTGGATAGAATGCCGTCTCAGCTTCCTCTAGGATTTGAAGCACAGGGAAAATTTTATATTTAAAAATTCCCATTGAAAACTATATAAAAAGCCTGCATTTTGCTGGCTTTTAAATTATCTGCATATGCAAACATATTGTGGACTTCGAGAAAAGGATATTAACCTCACTTAAAATTAAGGTTTTATTCGCATATCAAAGCTTTTGATAATCGCGGAAAATTCTAATAAATCGCAAACTAAAAAATTTGAAATAGATTCAAATCTAACAGCTATGGCTGCTCAAAAGCACTCATCGTAACACTTTCAGCAAAAGCTCAAAATGAATCAATCCATAGAAAAACATCGATAAATAGGTTTCGAACAATCTAAATTTGAAAATTGCAATTTCTACCGATTTTAAAAAATGTTTGTGTAAAGAAATTGATTAAAATTTCGAAGTACACTTTTTTTTTGTACCTGCTCTTATATAACATATGAAGTGCAGTATTTATTAGGAGTCGTAATAATTAAAAGCAGAACCTCTTCATCCGCAACAAATAAATTTTAAATATATCGAAATTGCTAAAAAATGAACGCTGAGACTTTCGTGCGACAAATATGGCACATCATTTTGTAGACTTCATACCTTATTTCACACAAAATGCTAAGACGAATTTTAAAAATCCTCACTAATCTGAAATTTAGATTTTAAAAAAAATAATTAAGGGTGCAAAAAATGCACCCTCATCTTTGTCTCCATTTTTCGTTAGCATATCCACCATGCAGAATACTGTACACTCAAGAGTAGATTTTTCAATATTATCCGTAATGAAAGCAAACCAATATTATTTTTACCAGAGTCGATTGGCTCAAAACATTTTTAATAATTTTTCTTGAATTCTTTAATCAAAAAAGTATCTGACAGAAAACCCAAAAACTTATTAAAATATAAGCTAAAATCTGTAATCTAATTTTAAGAGAATATATCTGGGTAGAATCCTGTACTCTGTTTTTGATACAAACACATCACTTATGTACGACTGCCTGAATACCTTTGTATCAAGTAAGTTATTTGCAGATAAGGAAAAAACAGCTTTATTTCCGCTTAACTTATAATTGGCTTTAATATCTATAAAATAATACCTGCTATTCTGAGCTGATAAATTCCCAAAATAGTATCTCTCTGCTTGAAAATCGGCATTAAATTTTTTCGAAAAACTAAAGAGAATATCGCAGAATGAAAGATTATCTTTAGTTTTATTAACAATTGACGTCGTAATTTCGTTGACGGTCCATTTGGTTCCCAAATGATAATTTAAAAATCCCTTAAAATTAGACCGCAATTCAATTCCGGGAACGAGGACTTTTGACTTTACCTCTCTTAATTCACTCCCGTTAACTATGTTTTTATAATTACTGACAGAGTAATTTGCATCAATTTTTAAATTTGAGGAAATACTGTTAAAAAAATAACTTAAATCAGCATCAGCCCTTACCATTGACCTATCATTTATAATGATTTTTTCCAGTTTAGAATATGAAGGCTGAATTAAAGCGTTTGTAGAATAGAAATCAAAGTTTTTATAATAATATAAAGAGGCGTTTGAAGAGAATCTGCTTTCCCAATTTCCCAATCCGTATTTTACATACAGAACATTGGAATCAAGTTGATTGAAATTACCCGTTCCTTTTTGAAAGGTTTTAAAATTGGTGAGCACATATCCGTCATAAACATCCAAAATTTTTGCATTTGTGGTGTTATATGAATAGGAAGCACTGATTTTATTATTCTTATCAATCTGCCAGCTTACAATCAATGAGGGATTCAGGTAAAATCGGTCGCTTTTTTTAGAATCATACGTACCCGCTAAACCAGCGAATATCTGGTGCAACTCTAACTTTCCTTCGATACTAAGCCTTTTAAAAAAATAGTTATATTTCGATTTCAAATACAGATCCTGCACCCCGTACTTTATATCATTAGAATAGCCTTCAGGGGAAACTATAGTGGTGTTATCCTCTAAAAACTGCAAAGCCGAATTGAAATAATCAATCCTGTTTTCATATCCTACTTTAAATTCAGCCAAATTGCCTCTTTCTTTTTTATCAAATATATGAGCATCGAAACCAAAATACTTCATTTTATCGTTGCTATCCTGAGTTAAATTATTTGCCGAAACACCATCCGGAAGCAAGTCCTGAAAAAGAAATACATTATTGAAATAATCTTGAGGAGTCTTTTCAGATATATACCTGCCGGTAAAAATTAAAACTTTATTATTTCTAAATTTATTAGTGTAAACAGTTTTTAAATCACTGAGATTCCTATTTTCATCAAGTGTTTCTTTTGATTTCTCGTCATTAAAAGTCAAATTTGTTTTTGTATTTGCAACTTCAGAGCTGTATTTCGCTACAAGTTCAAATGACTCATTGTTTGAGATATCATAATTAAAATTGATTTTCCCAAAACCAACGTTAATCTTCTTTCTTAAAAAGTAATCTTCAAAATTGATAAAGTTGGTTTCACCAAAATGATAGTGGTCTATGGTACTTCTATAAAAATTATTCTCATCTGAATTGAAAAAACCAATTACCTTTAATTTTATTTTCGGTGAAATGGTGAATATGGAATTTAATGATGCTAATTCAGCATTATTAAAATTTGTTCTCTCGCTTCTTAAATTAGGTTTTGAGGAATTCAGCGTAAGTAATGATTCCGAATTCTCATAATCGCCGATACTGCTGATATCATCAGTACTGGAAGGGCGTATAATATGGTTTATATCTCCTACGGCATCTACCCCAACATTATTAAGATTGCCTATTAAATAGAACTTCGCTTTTTTACCAAATGACATCACATTGGTTCTAACATCATATCTGTTTTCAGAGACCACGCCATAACCTAAGCTCATATTACCAAACCATTGAGCTTTTATGTCATCCTTTAAGGTAAGATTTAAAGCTACTTTATCACTATTCTCTATATTTTTCAGCAGCCTGTTATTAGAATATCTTTTGTAAATCTCGATCTTATCAACTGCTGAAGCATTCATGTTTTTGGTAAGCATTTTATAGCCATGCTCAAAAAAATCATCACCTTCTATCATTACCTTTTCAACTTCTTTATTGCCGACTTTAATGGTTCCGTTTTCTGATATATTAAGCCCCGGTATCTTTCTTAGTAGATCTTCCACCACTGTTTCATTACCCTGTGCGAATGCTTTGGCATTGATTGTAATGGTATCACTTTTGACTCCAATTGCTTTTTCAGATTTAATTACAACTTCATCCAGAAAGGTTGTTTCATCGTACAGAATTGCATTTTGAGTATATTTTTCTCCAGCACTGATTGACAATTTAAACAAGGTTGCTTTATACGAAATTGCTGTGAAGTTTATTTCATATATGCCTGACTGTTGAACATCTAAAACATAACGTCCATCCTTACGAGTATGGGTAAACGCAGCAATAGAATTGCCACCCTGTAATTTAATAAATACATTGGCAAATGAAATCGGTAGCGAATCTTTATCTCGTACTATTCCCGATATCGAGGTTTGAGAATTTAGAAAATTAATTGTCAAAATATTAAACAACAACAAAAATCTAAAAATGCTGCATTTTATATTCAAGCTGTCTATTTATTTTTCTTTTCGGTTTCCCAGTCATACACTAACTCTACGCTGGTTCTAATATCTGTTCCCTTCTCCATAGTTGATCCGCGGGGCATTACTTTCATAATTCGCGCGTACATGATCTGCTTTTGATTTTCAATCTCCTCAACAAATCCTTTCAGAGTTATATCTTTAGCATTCTGTTTTTCTAAAACATTTAAATCCACACCAGTCGCAGAAGGGTAAGAAATTTTTGACACAGTCCAATGATAATTATTTGCTGTATCACTTATTTCAAGAATAAGCCCCGGAAGGCCGTAGAATTTCCAAGGACCAAAAGGTACAGCAATAAAAGGTGCATACCAAGCGACATAGCTACGCCCTCTGAAGTTTAAAAGTGCTTTGCTGCAAATAAATGCATCTATTTTCTTGACCTCGCCATCATTTGAAAGTTTCCACTTCATTTCAGGAAGCTGCTCTGTTATTTTATAATTTTTATTTTTTATATTATCGATTGATATCACTTTGTCGTTAACCAGATCTACTGATTCATACGTGTCAAGTTCCTTTTCGGTAATATTAATTGAATTAGTGTTTTCATCTGTCTGAATCCCAGCTTTAGAATTGTTTGCTAAAGTTCTTGAAATGGATAAACTCTTTGTACAAACCGTCAATACTTTCTTTTGAATAAAGTTTCCTGTAGAGACATTTAAAGTGTATTCAACTGCTATATTTTTAACCTGTCCTTTTACTGACAGTACAAAAAACAAAAATATTGCAAAACCTAAATTTTTCATCTATTTATTTTTTTAAATACGATTTAGCAGTACTTCTAAATCGTATTTTTTTGTTCCACCTAATAATTCTCTAAAGCTTAAGGGTTAGTCTCTTCTTCTGTAAAGCGAACAGGTGGTTCTCCATTAGGATCCTCAGGGAAAGCTGGAAGTTCAACCACTTCTGTTGCTTGCAAAACATCTAAAAGCTCTTGCAGCATTTGCTGGCAGCCACTTAGAGTGTTAACATTAGGAAAGCTCCAAGTATTAGAATAGCTTCCGTGACTGTCGTGCCAAGCGATGTAAACCGTACATCCATAAGTGATGGCATAACCATTTTCAAAATACTGAATTTCAGAACTATTAGCATCAGATATCTTTCTGTTCCCCAAAGATTCATTGGCAAAAAGACCAGTAGCTAACATTGATAGTGACAATGTAAATAATAATTTTTTCATAAAAAAGGTTCTAATTAATAAATAGAAAATTTCGACTCTTCAAATACATTCAACAGCGCTATTGAACATTTCTGAGTCAGAAATTACAGACCAAATAAACAATAATTTCTTTTTTCATAAAATGTGCAAATCACATATCCATAAAAAAATTAACAAAAATTATATCACATAAGTGAGTATATAAATGAGTTACTGTCCTCTATAGTTTTATACAGCATTTCGGCTAAGATTTAATTTAAACTATTACACTATTTGATAATATGAAATTGAATAAAATGATAAAGTTGCTCAGGTTGGAAAAAAAATTATCTCAAAGTTTTATTGCACACGAGTTAGGAGTGGAACAATCGCAGTATTGCAGAAGAGAAAAAGGCGAAATCAACTTCTCGCCTGAAGAAATAAAAAAAATTGCCAAAATTTTGGAGACAAATATTGCAGTTTTATTTAACGAGGGCCTAAATTATAGTGGGGAAATATCATCAGACAATATTTTAAGATTCGTTACTGTTCCTGAAAAACTTATTCATGAATATGAAAAAATCATTAAACAGAAAGATGATTTAATAAAAGAACTAAGACAGAAAAATAAAGGTTCTGTCGCATCTAGTATTTAATTCAAAGGGAAATCAACGATCTCAAAATTATGCAGCCAATTTACAAAATGATTTAAACATGCTTATCCCTGGCTTAAGCATCTGATTTTTTCTCAACATATGTACAACTTCCATTCCACCCAAGGTTCTCTTGGCAGATTCAAAACTTTTGAATCCCAAACTATTTTGTATTCTCCACTTAATAAAACGATGATCCTGTTCAACTATATTGTTGAGATATTTACATTGTCGAATCTTTATATTCGAAAAGGAGCGTTTGTTATAAACTCTTATTGCACTGGTGTTCGAGCCACTTTTGTCTATATTTATTACCCTTGGCCGGCAGTTATTATGGATCGCCTTAATTAGAAAAGACTGAGCACTCATCCTCTGCCTTCTTCTGGTCAGAAGAAAATCTACTGTGTTACCTGATTTATCAACAGCCCGATATAAATAACACCAAATACCTTTAACTTTTATATAGGTTTCATCCATCCTCCAGCTCACTCCTACTCTATTCTTTCTCTTTTTCATCTCAGACTCAATCATGGGAGTAAATTTAAATACCCAGCGCTGAATTGTCGAATGATCCACTTGTATCCCACGCATTTTCATTATTTCCTCGACATCCCTATAACTCAATGTAAATCTCAATTTGAAATAGACTGCCTGAAGAATGATAGCTTTGGGGTAACAATAACGTTTGGTATTCATTTAAAAGTTTTTTTAATCCAAAGATAAAAAGTTATATTTTACATGCGACAGAATCTTTTTATGTTATTTATTAAAAGTAAACGTTTTTTTAATACGCAAAAAGCTATTGCTTATCTTGAATTAAAGTGAATCATTAAAGCAATTTATATCTAATCTGCATTTTTCTATTTATATTTTTCGGGTCTACATCACAACGTAAATAAAAAATAGATAAAACAGGCTGTAAAAAACATACGAATTTTCCTAAATTATCATTTACTGTAATTTCTAATGGACGCAGTTTAAAGTATAACAGATTTCCTCAATTAAAAAAGGCTATTACGACAGAACGTATATTATCTAATCGACGGCCAGATGAATGAAACTTACAAAAAAACTAAAGAATTGAGAAGTTCAGAAAGTTTTTAAAAGTAACGGCGTCCGTTTCATAATACTTTTTACCTTTCTGACTTTCATCATCTTCATATTCCATGTCCATACTATAAGAATTGGCATCGTATAGGTAAAATTGTACAAGGTTTTTTGCTTTAAAATAATAGATGTTCAAACCTAATTTATGTTCAAAAAAATCTCGATGATTTGAATTCTCTTTAATATTAGAAGCAAGATCTTTTGATATAGTTCTGTCGTTAAAAGTTTGGGTATTGATAAACATCAGAATTCCCTCGTATAATATCCTAACTGTTGTTTTATTAAGATAATCAGGAGTTAACTTGTATGCTTTAGCTAGTTCTGCCTTAGATACCACATAGTATTTACAACTAACTTTATTATTCCAGCCTTTTTGAATTGAACTATAGGTGTAAAAGCCATCTCTGTATTTTTTAATTATAATCGCGTATGTGCTATCAACTATTTTTACATCTTTTATCTCAATTGAAATAAAATTATCAGTACCTAAACCGTACGACTCATAGTTACCTAAAAGCTTCTGATTCTCACCTAGATCCTGTGGTATTTTATTTTTTCCACTTATCCATTGTCCAGAAGAGTTTTTTAACCAACCGGTAGCTAATATTAATGCGCTACTTTTTTTTGTTATTATTGGCAACGCGTCATCCATTCGATTTTGAGCATTGATGGTTACTACAACTAATGTAAAAATTAAAAATAGATTTAGTTTCATAAGATACTTCTGGGTATTATAAATTTGTTGTTATTAAAAAAGATAGGTAATTATTTTGTCGAAGTGCGGGTTTTAATAAGATTAAAAAAATATATCGGTTGCGAACCAATCTGAATTAGAATTATTGACTGTTATTACTGTCGACGTCAATTCACAAGCAAAATACGGAAAAATTATTATCGGTCAATTACGGAAAACCATAAGAAACAAATTAATGATTATTATAATTATTTCGAGCACGTATTTATACTGAATTTCACATTTCAAAAATCTATCTAACAAAACTGTAGGTCGATTTATAAAAACCGGGCTTAATTCTTTCCTCACACAAAAAACTAAAGTGAATTTGCGATGTTTCTCAAGTTTCTGTTTCGTGTCAAAATCGTCGTACAGAACTTTTTGCAAAATTAAGAACTCAGCAAAATCAGTACTGTCAAGATTAGTTTCGAATCTTGAGCGATCACAACCTCATATAATTTTTTATATTATTTTGTATCTTTGTAGTTAAATGCGATCAAAGAAAACCTGTATAAACTTTCAATTATTTCCTCTCCGTCCGCATCTGAAACATCTGCAAATCCTTCGCATTTTCTAAATTCCTCTAAAGTTAATCTAACATTACCCACAGTAATTTCTGCTTTGGGGTAAACCGTCTTTTGCAATTTTGACATTTCATTTTTCTTGTTAGATTTCATATGTTAATGCATTTTAAATTTCTATATAAATATTCTTTTTACCATCCTAAACAATCAATAGCAACTTCCCAATAGAACTTTTTTAAGGCAGAATCATTTTATATTTTCCATATTGTCGATTTGTTTAATCGCTGTTGCTGAAATAATATTTCAAAAAATTGTATTATTGTATTAAATAGGATTTTATGAAAAAACAATTACCAATCGTATTTTTTCTATTATTATCAGCAATCTGCAGCGCAGAGGAAAATAAAGGTATTAACCCAAATAAAACAATTTCACATTCTGCCGCTCCAGATACTAAAAGAGATACAATTAGTGCTGCTATTAAAACAGCCCCACTGCTTGCTACGCATAATCCAAAGAAAACCACTGAAATAATACTGCTCAAAGAGCCAGCAAATGGGACAGATTGGGCCAAGTATATTTTACCTATTGTCACTCTCTTTTTAGGAATTGCAATTAACAGATTAATCGACTGGATAAACAAGAGAAGTGCCACTATAAGAAGTGGTGAACGATGGGTTGTTGAACTTAGGATTACAGAAGTTCTTATAAAGCAGCAAATGACAGATCTAATTGAATTTAAAGACCGTTTAAGCCTTACAGAGCTATCCATGCCTGAAATAAAGGCAATGACAAATGTGAAAGGCGACGTCTTTAAATCATTAGACAAAAATGAACTTACAAAATTTATTGAAATAAATAACTCAAAACCACAATACAAACGAATATTCTTTAGTAAGGCAGAAAAAGAAAAAGCCTACGGCGACGTGATAAACATATCAAATTATACCCATGGCCATATTGCAATAATGGAGCATCAATTTAATCTGATTGGTGAAAAATTCAATTCATATACGAAAAGCACATCGGAACATGTTCAGTCTTTCAATCAGCATCTGCAGGAATTTCTGGCAGAATATGGAATGTATAATCTTAATTACGAAAAGGAAGGTGTAAATATTTTTACAGATGAAAGGACAGGTCCATTAGGTGTTCTATATGCTTCGCAAATTGCTCCTTACATGAAGGCCGGCAGATATAATCCATTTAAGTTACGAGATGATTTTTTTGTACCGGCTATAACGCACCTGGCACATTTTCGATTCGAACAAAGCACTCTTCCACTTGCCAAGTGCATTACTGCCTGCTTAAATGATATTGCTGGTATTGAAATCGCAGTTGTTCACATGACTAAAAATATAAATGTTATTTTGGAGCGCTATACAGAATTATTAGACTCCTTACCTAAATTAATCACTGAAATAGTTGGAAATAAAAAGTAGTATGAAAAAAAAAATGAAAAAGTTTAGATTAAATGTTATTATATCCTATCCTAAAGATGTAAACATCTATAGCTATCGGAACCCAATACATGATATATTGACGAACTTTGCATGGCTCTATAATCTTGAATACAGCATTGATCCCAGCACTAAATTATTTACTCATCTAATTGAGGCAGATTCATATTATGCGGATCCGGATATCATATATTTTCGTTCTACAGGGGAATCAGCTATTGAGTTAAAAGCTTTTCAAAAATTAATTAAGGATGTATTTACATACAATCCAAAAATGGGAGGAGTTGAAGTAGGCTACCAGCTGCAAAAGGTTCTAAAAAACTATCCATTTCCCCTTAGTTATATAAAACCTTTAAATTACCCTTATTTAGAAGTATTTGAGAACGGCAGAGGAAATATTATGATACCTGAAGCAGAATTGCATCAGCTCATTGATCTAACAGAAGAAAAGAGTACAAATTGCTGATTTATCATAATTTTGATTAATATCATTGTCCAAACCGCCAATCTACACCACAGGAAATGTTGTGTTGACTTATCGTGCTTTGGCTATATATTTTTTTCGCAAAAAAAACGAAATGCACTAGAATTTCGCAATTATGACTTTCATGTCAGAATCAATGGAAATCATTTTCTGCAAAAGTAAAAACTCAGCAAAATCAAGCATTGCCGAAATAAGTATCAAATAATTAAATTGGAAAATTTTAAAATACCCAAACTTTTATAAAGTTTAAAAGATTTTATTTTATCTGCACTGTAAATCAGGTATAAATACGTATTTGCAAAAATTATTTTTACAATATATTGTGCCAAATAACCTAAACTTAGAAAAATGAAAGGCAAAGTATCTTTTTTTAATACCCAAAAAGGATTTGGCAAAATTAATACCACAGAAGAACCCAGCAGAGAGGTATTCATACATTTTTCTCAGATTCATAGTGAAGCTAAAATCTTGTTAGAAAATGAAGTTGTTGAATTTGAAATCGAAAAAAGCTCCAAAGGTGTTTCAGCGAAAAATTTTAATTAGACTTAATGACAGACGCATTGGCACAATCGAACAATTTGATTTGGGATATGGTTTCATAAAGACCACAACAAATGATGAGAAATACTTCATCCATCATAGTGATGTTTTAGGCACCGGCTTTAAGAAAATAGAGATTGGCTTTGAGGTTGAATTTCTGCCAAGTATTTCAGATAAAGGGCTGCAAGCGAAGGAAATTGTATTAAGAGACACTCGAACAGCATTTCAAAAATTTGCAACTTTTGAAGATTGGGCATCTTCCATTAATGACCTCGCGACAATTCACGCCCAGCAAGAGGACGGCAACTGGGATTACATAAATAACAAGACTGGTGAATTTCCTGTTTTAGAAAGTTACATAACTTATACATTTTTAAGACTTCAGAAAGAAGGTAAAATAAAATACGCATCTAAGAATGAAAAAGGTATCGAGTTAAAATTTGCCTGCATAAATACAGGATTAGCGACAATTAAGCAGGAAGAAATTTTTGCATATTTCGAACACAAAGATAATTTTACCAATATCAGACAAAATGATGGGTACCTAAAACAGCCTTCATGGATTTTTAAATGTTTTGATAGGGAAAGTAATCGTCTAATGAATAATTTTGCTCAAAAGCCTGAATTGGCTAATTATTTTCAGAATGCGGCGGAATTAATATATGATTCAGCCAAAAGATTAATCCCTGATTATGAACATATAATTGACGACAGAGAGAAAAGATTTCCAAAAGAGTTCCGTGACCTAAGTAAACCTCAGCAGGTAGAAAGGGTAAAAAGTTCAATAGAATCTGCTTTGACAAGAATTAGAAGAAATTACAAAACTGCGATACCTCAATATTATTCTGATTCGATACAGCTTTTACTTCCATTATGTATTACGACTGCAGAAAATGCAGATGTTGCGCTTGTAGTTGCTAACGAAGGAGAAGTATATAGGGCTAATACTATTTTGCCCTTAGATTGGGCTTATAATAATGCCCGATTACTTGCAAAACCTGATAGAGAGTGGCTAAATCCATAATTAATAATTAAAAATTCTTTGCCAGCCATCTTAATTTAAAATGCTAAAATATATTTTTAAATAAAACAATGTGGTTGCCTGGTAAAATCCGGCGAAATTAATGTTATTATAGACCACTGGGATGACAGGATATTGCTCAAAGTCATTTTTTATGCCTTAAAATTGAAAAGCAAAATTACATTTCATAGACGCTGCTGGAGCTAGGTTTGAGTTTACTGCTCTACACAGACACAGCATTTAAATTTGCGTCGTACCACTATAATTTGCTTATAACTGTTTTATAATTTTAATGAAGTATTAATATTTATCCAATATGTAACTGCTGTCTTTTTTACTCCGTCGTTTGGCGTTTTAAATGGGTTTGGAATAGGCCAGACTTTTGGAGATTTCGTTGTTACATCATAAACCATGTATATGTAATAATTTTCACTTACCTCTGCCACTTGCAGCTCATTTGAAGAAAGGAAAAAGTTAGCATCACCCTTCTCGCCTGTAGTGGCTTTAACTTCAATGTACCTTTTTCTTCCATCAAGTTCGTAGGAAAGAATATCGTAGCCATAAGAATCGGATTTTAAAGATACTCTGTCAATTAGCTCAACTAAATCCATCCTGCCGCCCTCCCTCAATCTTTTAGCCTCTAAATCCATTACAATCTTTTCACCTCGATCACCCAGCTTTCTAAGTCTTCTCCCCTCTGCTTCATAATTTTTCTTCCCTTTTATCTTTACTTTTTTCCCAGGTGCAATTGGCAGAGAGAAATTCGATGGCATTATTCCCAATTCAATAAAGGATGCTTCTGGATTTGAAGGAAATTGAGGGTCAAGATAGTCTTGAAGTATTGCTGAATCTTCATTTTCATTAGTTTTAGTAAAAGGTCGGCCTGGATATTCAGTGTATAAAAAATCTGCAAAAATATCAACTGGCCAATGACGCATTATTAAATCTTTATTTTTAAACTCAAGTAATGCATTACGCTTAAAAACTGCGTCTTGCTTAATTAGCAGTTTATTATCCAAATCCAGTTTAATTAAAAAGTAATTCAAGTGTTCCGGCGAAAAAACATTAAGGTAAATATCTGGAAAGTAAGTGCTGAGAATCTTACCTTTAAACATAGGCGAAAGATGATTTCTAGCAATTGCGTTAAAATCCTGAACAGCACCAGAATCCAGAAGTTCCAAAATCTTTGTACGAACATTTTCAAACGCGGCTGCATGGTTATTTCCATATTTTTTTGCAAAACGATATTTAATTTCACTATCAGATTTTATCTTTCCATAATAAACCCCAAATTTAAAGGCATTAGCACCGATTATACGTCCAAGACCGTCCAGCTCTCTCTCAATGGTGTAGCAGAAATTATAACTTCCCGGTACGGGAGGCCTGCCAAGGACAAACTCATCTATCTGCATAGCATGGATACGGCTGTACTTAAAATACTTGATAAATTGAGATCGAATTTTATGGAGATTTTCTCTTTCCTCAATTATTCGGTCGATTCTTTTTAAATATCTTACCTGGGCTTGTCTTAAATCATCTAAATTCATCGATTGATCTTTATGGTTTTTACAAACTTACAATTTTTGGACTTCATGGTTCTCTTCGCAAAAATTTTAATAGGAATTTGCAAAAAATCTTTCTGGCTGAACTCTGGAACACTACTTTTTAAATAACCAAAAATTAAGCAAAATCAAAATCTGCAGATTTAGGTCCGAATGTTATGGATAGAACTGCAAAATATGTTAGCTGCCCTGTTGATCTACCCGTTTAGATTATAATCTTATGTTGAACACCCCATTGCTCTGCTTGAGCATTTTTCTCAAATCCGCATAATGAATTTCTTTTATTTCATTTAATTGAAGCCGAAAACTCTCTGCCAAATCCGGTTCGATAGGCTTCATATAATTGATCCATCCTTCCAAATAATTTTCCAAGTGGCTAATTAGTGAGTTAGTGCTGCTTTTCTCTATATCTTCGCTAAAACCATTTAATCTGCAGATATGTGAATGAAATCCAAACTTCTTTATGTAATAAAGGTGCTGCCTGATTCGCTTCTTTACTGCTTTGGGAATTCGCGGGTATGATTGATCACTTATGGAAAGTCCGGTGACATACAGATTTTGTCCGCGCTTGAACCTTTGTGTTTTCTTAGTGTTAAGCTTAAAATTGTAATTATTTAAAATTGAAGAAATTTCATGAACAGGTGGCAGAATGCCGTTTCCTGAAATACTTATGTCATCGGCATATCTTGTATAAGCGGCATCATAGTGCGAACATAGTTTTTGAATTTCAATATCCATTGCATCACATACAATATTGGCAACAACTGGGCTTGTTGGAAATCCTTGAACAACCTTATCATCTAAAGTACAGATTTTTGCAAGGTCTGCCGCAATAGACTCCATAAAGCCAAGAGATAAAAATGCCTCCTCAACAGAATCTATTTCTATAGATTCGAAAAAGTTCTTAATGTCCAGCTTCAATAAAAATTGGTTTCCCAGATGTGCAGATGCGTTGGATCTTGTATTTCTCCCATTTATAAATCCGTGAACATATTCATTTGGGGTATAAATTAATTTAAGATTGAAATTCAGTACTTTAAGAATATCTTTTGTGAACTGCTGAAAGGACTTGTAAATAATTCTATAACCTAATTTTTTATTCTTTTTCGGTATATAGAATCTCTGGAAATCTGTTCTGTTTTGATCTTCCGAAAATTTAGGAATAGCATTAAGAGAACCAAGGTCACTGAAATCAATTACGTAGCGAGCACCATGGACAAACTTGCTGAGATTCTCTGGTGTAGTTCTTAGATAGGAACTCAGCATTTCAAAATTTTCTATTTCTGATGGATTATACATATAAAGAGTTGCTCTGTTTAGTAAGGTGAACTAGTGATCTAATTTTAAGCGAATACGACTCGTACTCAAGTAATTTACTGTTGCGAGCAACTCAATATTTGTAAACATCAATTCGTTTGTTTTTATCAAAAAAATGATCTTTATCCATTTTATATATTAATGCAATTTTAGGCTCTATAATTGTAAAATTATCTAAAATTCGAGCCTGCAGGTTTTCTTTTTCGAAAATCTGGACAAAGATATGATTAATATAATCGATCACTGAGAGATTTACATCAGATTTATCATGGACATCTACAGTGCATTTGATATTTGATGCAAACTTTTCATCAATCCTCCTGCAGATATCTTTTACAACACCTTCAACATTTGCAAGCCATTTTTTAGGTTTACCGCCGTATTCTTCAAAAATAATTATGTTGTTGTCATTTCTAGTCTTGGTTAATCTGTCACAAAGCAATTTAGAAATGCAGGCATTGTAAATTTCTGTAGAGGACATGTTTTCTTTCATTTTTCTAAATAAATCTGAATCCTTTTTCAGCATTAGTACGTAGCATCTGATATTCAGCACTGCAACTAGGTTATAAAATCTAGATTTTATGTCCGGATGATTAACACATGCATGAAATCCTTTCTGCTTAATGAGCTCTCTGCGCTCAATTGCGAAAATTGGAGCATTTAGAATATCTTTATACAATTTTTCTACAGCAGATCTGACCTCTTCAGGGGTGTCGGTTTTGTAACAGCTCAATATAAAAAATTTGGAATTGTTATCAATTGCTCCCGATTCATCTATATAATAATATGAAGTGCTGATCATATTTCCGAAATAATAAATTGCAGTGCAATTAAGTAAATTAAAAATTTACATCCTACAGGTATTAATACTCTTTATTTTAAAAATTATAGATCAAATCCTAACAATGATAATTTTTAAGAAGTACTGCTTTAAAAACAGTAAAATATTCGTCTTATATTTTTTGATGCAAAATCTTTACAGGCCTGATGATTTTATTCATTGATTTTAAAAATCACTGATGCATCTGTTTGATCAGAATTACATGGAAAAGTCTTCACAAGTTTAAACTTTCATCTTCATCAGAATAAACTATTTTTTCTCGTAAAAGTATAATAAAGAAAGACCTGGAGGCAGTCAGGAGATTATCTATTAATATTTTGTCAGCAATGACAAATGAAATATGGTCATTGGAATTTAAAGAACGGGCTTCCACTTCAAGCGACGGACAGCTCCTTATAAAATTAACTAAACTATGATCGCTTATTTTTACCCTTCCCTCCTGATGGACAATTTTATTTCTGAGACCTTTACAATGCTTTATGTACTGCCAATGCACGTTTAGGTCGTCAAAACTTACAGCAGCAATTCTCTTTAAATAATCTTTACATTTTTCCAGATCATCTGTCCCTTTCATATCATCAATTCTAAAGAGCTGTCTTTTATGATTGCCAAAATGATCGCATATCTTCTTGAGCTCCGATTCAATGACAGAGATTGTCTGAGTTAAAAAAGATGCCCTAAAATTATGGGGAAACAATCGTGCAATTTCATGATGCCTCTCCGAATAAAAATCTATTAAATGCAGATAATATGCATCTGAATTTTCGTCGGCCTTTTTGGATTCAGCCTCAATGTCTGATTCATTAAAATCTTTTTCAACCTGCTGCTTCTGTTTTTCTAAAAAGCTTTCTATCAGATTCTGATAATTGTTTAAGTCATTGAAAATCATGTCAATTCCAAACAAGTGCAGTTCATTATAATTTAAACCTTTCATCCACAGACTATTTTGATATAATTTCTTTTAACATTAAGTGTTTCATCTGCTCGACTTCAATGTCAACATCAGCAATATTAAAAATTTCAAATACTGTCCCGCCTCTGCTTGAAACATACTCCTTGAACAGGTTTATCTGCTGAAATAGGGATTCCATCCATGCTGGATCAGCAATAGAATCGTAGTATTTTCGTCCAAGGACGCCCGATTCTTCCCTAAAAACAAGTTCACTTTCAAGCATGTATCTGTTAAATACTTTATAAATCGACAAGTCAATATTGACAAGCTTGGTAAACTCCATACGGCTGTTTTCGCTTAACCTCTCGCGCAATTTGTCTATCGAATGCCCGATACTTTTAATCTCTTTATAGGTTGTTTTACTGTCCAGATTACTTTCTAAAAAAATTAAAGATTTTAGAGAGCATTCCAGCGCAAAAAGAAGATCAACCAGCAATTTGCTTCTTAATCCGGTGTGGCTCGCACTTTCTTTTAAGTTCTGATATCGGTTCAAATAATCAGCTGCATCATTTAAAAATAGATCTGACAAACGGTTATTTAAATTCATTTTTTGTACTGTTAGATGGTTATACATTAGGTAAAAAATAGAAACAGCAGTGAATTTTAAAAAACTTCAAGATTAAACTTTACATCCTATTGCTTTTTCCTGCCTTTCGTATTCCAAAGATAGCATTGCCACTGCGCAGTAATTCTGCGCAGATAAAATATATCTGTCATCCATATTTCTGCTGCTCTTCGCAGCCCTTGAATTTGCCGCTTTTCTTAAATAATTACGCCGGCTGAAACTTTTTTATGCCAGGATCAGGTTTATTTTTTCCAAAAGCATTGGGAACCTTTCGTCGACTACATATCGGCTAATGTGCATGGACAGCAATTCATCACTCTGTTTATGATTAATTAGTTTTGTCAGCTCTTCTCTCAAAAAATCCCTTACTTCCGCATCCGACTCTGATATTTCCTGAACTATGGTAGTTCTGTTGTCCAGAAAATAGATTATATCTTCAAAATCAGGACTGGCATAGTAATCCTCGTGTCCGCGATCATTGAATGCTTCAAATTTAGTTGCCAGAAAATATGGAGGCGGCAGGATTCTTATTTCCAATCCATTTTCCAGTACTACTTCCTGAAGATTTTTAAAACCTGGCCTGTACCAGCGGTTTGACGGCCCCATCGCACTGTCATCTGCAGGCATTATGTCAATAGCAATTCCCTTATACTGATAGCTGACGATAGATTTGCCCTGAGGATCCGGATAAAATTCCAAGTCGGATAATCTTTCCTGCATGGCTGCCCATTCGCTGAAATTGGCTAAATTTATAGTCATATCGATATCTTTGGTAGGTCTTACTTCGTCCGCTGCGGGATCATCCGTATATAAACTGATAACAGCCCCGCCAATAAATACCACCCGTTCCCTTAATTCCTGTAGTCCTGCAGCTACCTCTCCAACCACTCCTAAATTGATCTGCTTGTTTATCATAAAATTCTTTTTCTTAATTCTTCTTTTGCTATTTCCCTTTCTCTTGTCCTTCCCACCCGCAGACTGTCCACTAAAGAGGCTAATTCGTAGAAAGCAAAATCCCTTAGAGCAGCGTCCACTACTGTCGGATACAGAGGCTCAATTGCCTGTCCCCTTATGTTGCCTCTTGCATAAGGCCAGACATAAACCTCATCTGCATTGATATGTTCGTTTATGGGAGCTGCGGAATGTGCAGTTGCAATCCCCCTTACAACGGGTCCCGGTTGCTGAGGAAAAACGTACCTCAATCCGTAAAATAAAAATTCGGTAAAAGCCATTCTGTTCACTTTTTTCTTTGAGCTGTCAATAAGCAGGGCATACTTACACCTGTTTAATGACTGGCTGATTTCCGATTGGCTCATATATAGCTCGAGAGCTAATGTGTCCTGAAACCATTCTCTGTTTTCTAAAGCTATTATCTTTAGTAATATTACTATATCCTGAGGCTTTAAATTAGTTTTTGTTGTTGACATATTTAAAAATATTTCATATCGCAATATGCAATATTACAAATTTGTCCACTAAAAAACAATAATTTACAGCAACAATTACTTAATATATTTCATATCGCAATATGCGATATGAAATATATTTATTCTGTAATTCAACAGAAGTTGAGCTAGAATTAAAGCAGGATGCTTACGACAGTAAGAGGCAGAAAAATCCCCGCAGAACAGTAAGATACCATCTTAAGCTATTCAAAATACAGATATAGAAGTTTTGTAGCAAAATCATGGCACATCATTTTTTTAAAAAGAAAAACTCAGCAAATTAAGGCTTGTGGAGTTTAGGTTCGAATGGTATGTAGGTTTTAATTCAAATGCCTATAATCATTAGGTGTACCCCCAACTTTCAATTTAAATAACCTTGTAAAATGTTGTGGATACTTAAAACCCAGTTCCGTCGCCATGTCATTTATCGTCTGGATATACAAACATTTACTGGAGAATCAGAAAAGAATATTATAATAAATTGAAATCTATTTTTTTGTTTAACAAAATATTTTGCATTCACAAAGAATTCCCATGAATCATAAAATAAAAATTTTGAAATAGATTGAAATCATCAAAACTCTAATTACGCAAAACCCCCATAATAATGTTCTAAAGATACCTTCAAAATACATCAATTGACAAATAAATATCAATTTCAAATTTTGAAAGCTCTGGAAATTCCATAATTTTTTTGTATATTTATGCTGTTTTTAACCTATATTTGACTTGAGAAATTGGTTAAGATTTCGAGGTACACTTTTTTACTGTGCCGACTCTTAAATAGCATACGAAGCCTAGTATTTACTAGGGGTTTAATACATCGAGGAGGAACCTCTTTCTCCGCCAGATGGAGTTTCAGAAGAAATTCTAAAAGTCAAATCCTTTAAATCTTACGATTTAAAGGATTTTTTTTATTGCTTTTAATAGAAAATATACTGTTTTCACAGAACCGACAAAACTTTTACAAAGGCAACCTAAGAAGCTTTAAAACAACTGTAAAATAAAAACGGATGAGTAATTGACTCATCCGTTTTTATTTTTAATCACAAAGAAAACTGACTGCTCCTAATAAGGCTGCAACTTCATTGTCATTTGAAATGGAAACCTCAATTTTAAAACCAGATTCCTGAATTATTTTATTAAAGGAATGCAAAAACAAATCGCTTGCATTGGCTATTTTTCCACCAATAATAATATGATCTGCTGTAAAGTTGGCAATCCATGGAATTGCGACTGTTGCTAAGTCCTCTCCCATTCTTTCAAATACTTGAATTGCCTGCTTATCTCCATTTTTCGCTAGATTGTAAAGTTCTAAACCATTATTAAGATCGCTACCACTTAATGATTTGTAATGTGATAAAAGACCTCTAACTGAAACATAATCTTCTGCAATTCCATCTTTATAAGATAGATTGTATATTTCGCCATCAGCGGGAACAGAATTACCCGAACTTATTGATGCTCCTTTGTCAATAAAACAAGCTCCTAATCCTGTGCCTAATGTTACAGCCATTACTTTTTTAGAAAGATTTTCCTGTTGTTTAAAAACTTCTCCTTTTCCAAAACAAACAGCGTCATTTTCAAAAAGAATTGGAAAATCTGCAGGAAAATCTAGAGTTTTTAAAAGCAATTCTCGAATGTTTAATCCGTAAAAATGTTCGTATTTAGACTGATCTTTAATCCAGCAAATTCCATTTTTATAATCAAATGGTCCAGGCATGCAAATTGCAATTCCGATAATATTTTTAATCTTAGAATTTTCTATTGCAGTGCTAATTACTTTTTTCCAGATACCCATAACCTCATCTGCAGGTCTATTCGAATCAAAAGATTCTTTACAGAGCGAAAAATCAAGAACTTTCATTTCTGCTTTATCAATAACCGCAGCTGTAATGTGCGTTCCTCCTATATCCAGCCCAATGGCGTATGATGTATTCATTTTTAATTCTTTAGCTTTAGTACTAGATATTTTTGTCTTTTAAAATTTGAGGGTAATGAATACTGGTATGTACAATCATTTCGCCAAATAATGTATTCGCCCAAGCAAACCATTTACGAGTAAACTTGTTTACATCGTCTTTATGAAATGATTCGTGCATAAATCCAGTATCGGCATTTGTTTGTATTAAATTGCTGATGCAGTTTTTTATTTCTTTTTCGTCTACACTTGTAATGGCTCTCAAAACAATACTCATTGGCCAAATCGTATCTACTCCTGTGTGCGGACCACCAATACCTTCTCCTGCTTTTCCTTTATAAAAAAATGGATTATTCTCAGACAGTACTACTTTTCTTGTATTCAGATATAAAGGATCATTTGGAGCAATAGCACCTAAATACGGCAATGATAATAATGACGGTACATTGGCATCGTCCATCATGTGGAAACTGCCGTATCCGTTTACTTCAAAAGCTATAATTTTTCCGAATTTTGGGTGATTGATAATTCCGTGTTCATTAAGACCCTTCTGAACCTCATCTCTTAATTTTGTGACTTTCGCAACTAAATCATTATCCTTTAAGGCTGGAAGAGAGAAAATTTCAATTAGATAGCCCAATATTTCAATCGCAAACATATTACTCGGAATCAGATAACCGAATAAAGTAGAATCGTCGCTTGGCCTGAAAGTTGAAACTATTAATCCGCAAGGTTTTACAGGATAACCATAACCTCCTAACGGAACGCCGTCTGTTGCCCACGCCGTCTGACGCTGAAAACTATAAGGTCCGCCTTTGCCATCCATTCGCTGCTGTTCTTTAAAAGTCTGCAGGATTAAAAGCATCGCTTCTTTCCATTTTGCATCAAACAAACTGATGTCTCCTGTTGCTTTCCAATATCCATGCGCTAATCGAACGGGATAACACAAACTGTCAATTTCCCATTTTCTTTCATGAATTCCGGGCTGCATTTTAGTAAGGTCATTTTTCCACTCGCTTTCTTTTGTAAAATCTTTATAAAAGGCATTTGCATACGGATCCAAAAGAATGCATTTCGCTTGACGATTAATTACTCCTTTTACCAGTTCTGCCAGTTTTGGATCTTCTTTTACAAACGGAATATACGGCCAGATCTGCGCTGTACTGTCTCTTAACCACATGGCATCAATATCTCCTGTAATTACGTAGGTATCTGGCTTTCCATCGATAATTTCAAAATCGACAGTAGTATCTAAAGTGTTTGGAAAACAGTTTTCAAATATCCATGCCAGTTCTGGATTGGCAATTTGTTTTTTAATGCGCACGATAGCGGCTTCAATTGCTTTACTCGTAAATTTTCTTTCGGCAACGGGAGGCCTTTTTGAAACAAAATCTTTTAGTGGAAACTGAAAAGTATCTGAATTAAATCCGAAAGCTTCTGTCTGAAGTGCCAGTAATCCTGCTGAAAAAATGCCTGCATTTCTTATAAATTTTCTACGTGACTGCATATATTTTTATTTTGAAGTTGAATAAGAATATGGGAATGCTTCTTTTGTTGTACCTCTTTTAAAATTTGGAGAATTGATCATATCAAAATTTAATTCTCCTCCTTTTAATACATCAAAATGATTGATATAATTTTTAAAATAAAGAGCATTATTCCATTTTAATTCGTTTACATATTTGTTAGTTTCTGAATTATTAGGCGCATTGATAATAAACTGCTTTCCGTTTTCTAACTGTAAAGTTGTTTTCTTAAACAAAGGCGCTCCCAAAACATATTCTTCTGTTCCTGGACAAACTGGATAGAATCCCATGGCTGAGAAAATATACCAAGCAGAAGTTTGTCCGTTATCTTCATCTCCGCAATAACCATCTGGAGTAGGCTTGTATAAACGATTCATGACTTCTCTTGACCAATATTGTGTTTTCCAAGGCTCTCCTGCATAATTGTACAAATAAATCATGTGCTGAATTGGCTGGTTTCCATGAGCATATTGTCCCATATTCATAATTTGCATTTCGCGAATTTCATGAATAACGGCTCCATAATAACTGTCATCAAAAACGGGAGGCATTGTAAATACTGCATCTAATTTCGCTGTGAAATTTTTCTCTCCTCCCATTAAATCAATCAAGCCCTGAATATCATGAAAAACACTCCAACTGTAATGCCAGCTGTTTCCTTCAGTAAAGGCATCTCCCCATTTAAACGGATTAAAATTACGGGGGAAACTTCCGTCTTTATTTCGTCCGCTCATTAATCCAATTTCCGAATTGTAGAGTTTTTTATAATTCAGCATTCGTTTTTCAAAAATGCTGATTTCCTTTTTCGGGCGATTTAATGCTTTTGCCAATTTCCAAATCGCAAAATCATCATAGGCATATTCAAGTGTTCTAGCCGCATTTTCATTAATCTTCACGTCATACGGAACATACCCAAGAGTATTGTAATATTGAACTCCTTTTCTGCCCACAGCATCCATTGGCCCTTCATTATTGGCTCCGTGCAGCAAAGCTTCGTATAAAGTATTGATATCATAGCCGCGTAATCCTTTCATGTAAGCATCTGAAACTACAGAAGCAGAATTATTTCCTACCATTACATTTCTAAAACCTGGGCTTGACCATTCTGGAAGAAATCCGCCTTCTTTATAATCGTTTATTAAACCTTCCTGCATTTCTTTGTTTATAGAAGGATAAACGAGATTTAACAGAGGATATAAAGCACGGAAAGTATCCCAAAATCCCGTTCCCGCATACATATAGCCTTGCAACACTTTTCCGTTGTATGGACTGTAGTGCACAATTTTTCCGTCTTTATCAATTTCATATTGTTTTTGAGGAAAACAAACTGTACGGTATAAACAAGAATAAAAAGTCTTTAACTGATCGGTATTATTATCTTCTACAGCAATTTTCCCTAGAACTTTATTCCATTCGGCCTTAGATTGCGAAACTGTTTCTTCAAAAGTCGATGTACCTAATTCGTTTTTTAGGTTCAATTCTGCCTGTTCTGGACTTATAAAAGAAGATGCTATTCTAACATTTACTTTTTCTCCTTTATTAGTTTTAAATCCGATAACTGCTCCTACATGATTTCCTTGAGCTTCTATTTTATCAGCGGTTAAATCTTTATCCAACCAAGTCAAATTACTTTCAAACTTTTTATCAAATTCTAATACAAAATAGTTCTTGAAATTTTGTGGAACCCCACCGCTATTTCGTGTTGTATAACCTATTATTTTATTCTCTGATGGAATTATTTTGATATAAGACCCCTTATCAAATGCATCGATCACAATAGAAGATTTTTCATTTTCGGGAAATGTAATCTGAAAATGTGCTGCTCTTTCTGTTGTTGTAATTTCGGTCGTAACGTCATGATCGGCCAAATAAACGCTGTAATAATACGGTTTTGAAACCTCAGCTTTATGGCTAAACCAGCTTGCTCTTTCGTCTTCGGCGAAAGCCAATTTACCCGTAACTGGCATAATCGAAAACTGACCGTAATCGTTCATCCAAGGCGAAGGCTGATGCGTCTGTTTAAATCCTCTAATTTTTTCTGCTGTATATGTATAAGCCCATCCATCGCCCATTTTGCCCGTTTGAGGAGTCCAGAAATTCATTCCCCACGGCCTGCAGATGGCGGGATACGTATTTCCGTTCGAAAGATTATGTAATGATTGTGTTCCCATTAATGGGTTTACATATTCTACAGGATCTAAAGCTTTTACCTGCGCGTTTAAAAAAAGACAGGATTGTAATATTCCTAAAAAAATTAAACTCTTTATTTTCATTTTTTTTTTTGCTTTATGCTTTAAGCCATAAGCTTTAAGCTTTTAATCTTTGTCTAAATACCTGCAAGGTTTTGAAAATCTCGCAGGAGCGTTGCTGAAAAATCTAAAATCTAAAATCAGAAATCTTAAATTATTGAGGCCTATCTTCTTTCTTAATCCCAAAAGTTGATGACGGTTTACTTCCCATAAATAATCTCAATTCTCCTCCCTTTACGATCATCTCTTGTGTGATATATGATTTTGTATATGGTTTTCCGTTATATTCTGCTTTTTGGATGTAGATGTTTGAAACACTGTTATTAACCGCATTTATTGTAAATGAAATGCCTTTTTTATGATGAATTACAGCACTGTTTACTAACGGACTTCCCAGAACATAAATTCCGTTTGCAGGATTAACCGAATAGAATCCCATAGAAGATAAAATATACCAAGCCGACATTTGTCCTAAATCTTCGTTCCCACACAATCCGTCTGGTTTTACAGAATAAAATTTATCGTCGATTTCACGAATTAATTTCGCTGTTTTCCAAGGCTGTCCAGCATAAGCGTACAAATACGGAATATGATGATTTGGTTCATTTCCATGAGCATACTGACCTATTAAACCGCTAATATCCGGCGAAACATCCTCACCTTCTACTTTATCTGTCAGTAAGAAAAGTGAATCTAGTTTTGCAATAAATTTATCTTCACTGCCAAATAAATCAATTAAACCGTACGGATCTTGCGGAACCAGCCAAGTGTACTGCCACGCATTTCCTTCGACATAATCGTCTTTTCGATGTGCTGAAGAAAGCGGATTAAACGGTGTCCTCCAATTTCCATTGCTCAATTTACCGCGCATAAAAGTGGTTTCTTTATCAAAATACAGTTTGTATAAATTGGCTCTTTTGGTAAAATAAGTATAATCGTCTGTTTTGTTTAAAGCTTTTGCCATCAAAGCAATACAATAATCATCGATAGCATATTCTAAAGCATTCCCTACAGATTCCAGCATTTTATCGGCAGGAATATATTCTAATCTCTGAACATAATCCATTCCGTCACGCGTTTGCATTGCCGTTTTTTTGATGGCTTCATAGGCTAAATTGACATCGTAATCTCGATATCCTTTTAAATAAGCATCGACGATAACGGCAATAGAATGATTTCCATTCATTGTATTGGTTTCGTTACCCATTAAATGCCAGACTGGCAATCTGCCCTGCTGTTGATAAATCGCTAAAAACGACTTTACAATATCATTGATTTTTTCAGGCTGTGTAATGGTGTATAATGGATGCAGTCCACGGTAAGTATCCCAAAGTGAAAAAGTGGTGTAGTTGGTAAAATTGGCTTTTTCATATACTTTTTTGTCTGTTCCTCTATAATCTCCATTAGCATCGTTAAAAATACAAGGGGCAAACATGGTGTGGTACAATGAAGTATAAAAAACTTTCATTGTTTTCTCGTCTCCTTTTATCTGAATTTTATTAAGTTCCTTGTTCCATTTTGAATCTGCCAGTTTTACAATAGCTTCAAAATCCCAATCAGGAATTTCTGCTTTTATATTGGCAGATGCATTTTCTGCACTTACTGGAGAAATTCCGACTTTTACCAGAATTTGTTTGTTTTTTAAAGTTTTAAAATCTAAAACCGCTTTTATTTTTAAGCCTTCTCCTTGCGTTCCTCTTATCACAGCTGTACTGTCATAAACCATCATATTGGTGATTGGTTCAGAAAATTCCATTGCAAAATAAATACGCTGATCTGAAGCCCAGCCTGCAGAATAGCGATATCCTTCAATTTTGGTTTCGCTTATTTTTTTGATGAAAGTTTTTACGGGTCTGTCCCAGCCAATTCCGTCCGCCAGATCAATTAAAATATGTGAATCGTTTGTGTTTTCGAAAGTATATTTATGAAAACCAACTCTTTCGCTGGCTGTTAATTCGGCCTTGACCTTATATTTATCCAATAAAACGCTGTAATATCCTGGTTTAGTCACTTCGTTTTTATGAGAGAAATAAGAGCCGTAACCGTTTATCATATCTTCTTTTGTCCCTTTTGTCAAACCTACTTTTCCGCTGACAGGAAGCACCAAAATATCATTTAAATCGCCAATTCCAGTTCCGCTTAAATGCGTGTGTGTGAAACCCAAAATGGTATTACTGGCATAATTGTAACCGCTGCACCAGTCCCATCCTTCAAAAATATTTACCGGACCTAACTGCACCGCTCCAAAAGGAACATTTGCACCTACAAATACGTGACCATGACCCGCCGAACCAATAAGCGGATCTACATATTTTGTATAATTTATATCGGTTTGTTTTCCTTTTTTTTGCTGTGAAATTGCCGGATTAGCAAAAAATAAATTTAATGCCAAGACACCGCTTAATAGTATTCTCATATTTTATTTTTTAATTCTGTGTGTTAGACGCAATACAGTGCGTCTCTACGAAACCTTTGTCCCTTTGTCCCTTTGTATCTCTGAACCTTTGAACCTCTATTTATATCTTTCCAAAACCTCAAACAAAGAATAAATTTTAATTTCTGGTTTTGTTATTTTCCCTTCAAACGAAATTGTTTTTTTCTTCTCCTGATTTTAAATCAAAATAATTATCGCTCCATTTTCCATTATATCCTTTCATCGAAATGCAAACGTATTTTGCCATTTTCTGAGCTTTTATGATTATGTTATTTCCTTTTATTTCCCAGCTGATTTTTGGATCTTCCAGTTGCAAATCTTTCGGATGTGTAAAATCAGTTTCTGGTTTTATGTCATCTCTGTACGCTTCCTTAATAGCATACCAGGCTGCTTTTGGCTGTCGGTTATTATAATCAGTAATACTCCAGCTTGCTACTGGCCAGCAATCATTTAACTGCCAAACTAAAGTTCCCATATTGTAAGGCGCTTTCGAACGATGAATTCCAACAATATTTTTGATTGAATAATAATGCAGACACTGACTCAAATAGGCATAATCTTCCAAGTTCATCTTTTTTATTTTAGTGGCATCGATGAAATATTTACCTAAATAGGAATCTAATTTCTCAAAACCTTTGCCCGCTTTTAAATGTACTTTTAGTATATCTGAATATAAATGAAGGTCTTCTGGAGAAGTAAAACTTTCAATTGAAGCATAATTCGGTAAAGACAGCATTCCGTATTCGCTCACAAAACGTCCTGTTTTTTTCTGAACGGCTTCAATATCCTCCAATCCCCACCAAATTCCCCAATAGTGGCTGTCTCCTTCGGTTACACTTTTTGCTTTTGACCAATGATGTAAAGGCGACGAACTTAAATACGGACGTTTACCATCGACTTCTTTTACCCATTTCGGAATACTGTCATGAAATAAACGTGTATAATCTTTCCACAAACGGATTGAATCTTGTTTTGAAATTTTGAAACTTTTCATCCAGCCCCAATTTTTAAAGGCTTCATCAGATTCGTTGTTACCGCACCATAAAACGATGCTAGGATGATGGCGAAGTCGTTTTACCTGATACTGAACTTCTTTTTTTACATTATCAAAAAAGGCGTCATCTCCAGGAACCATTGTACCAGCGAACATAAAATCCTGCCAGACATTTATTCCGTATTTATCGCATAAATCGTAGAAGTAATCGTCTTCATAAATGCCTCCGCCCCAAACGCGAAGCATGTTCATATTGGCTTCTTTGGCAGATAAAACTATTTTTTCATATTCTTTTTTATTTACTCTAGAAAGAAAAGCGTCTGATGGAATATAATTGGCTCCTTTCATGTAAACTGGCTTTCCATCAATTTTAAAATAGAAAGATCTACCCAAACTATCTGGCTCTTGTATTAATTCAATCTTTCGATTTAAAACATAAGGTTTCTCAGGATTTTTTTTGTCATAAGATTCCAATCTTGGCGTTTTCCAGATTCCGCAAGTTGTAAATTTTGGTCCCCAATCCCAGCCAAAATGGTATTGTGCTTTGCGAATATAAGCACGCGGATTGTCTGGAATTACAAATGGATAATCTTTTTTAGCCAGCGAATCAACCACATTTTGTGCCGATTGAAATACGATTCGTAAGTCGTTACTTCCTGATTTCAAGACTTTTTTAACGTCAACTCGCCATTGACGAAACATATTATCCGCTTTTAAAACCAGCTGATTGTTTACATAAACAGATGCATAAGTATCTAATCCGTCAAAAACTAAATCTGTGTTTTTCTTTTTCAGCATATTTGCTGTGACCTGAAAAGTGGTTTCGTATTCCCAGTTTTTGCGTTCTATCCATTGCAGTTTTTTTTCGTTATCTCTGTAAAACGGATCTGGTATTAATTTACTGTTAAGCAAATCTGTATGAATTTCTCCTGGCACATGGGCTGGATACCATTTTTGTGTTTTTTCTTCACGGTATTTCCAATTATTTTTTAGATCAATATGCTGCGCAAAGGCAATTGATGTAAAAACTGCCATACACGAACACAATAGCCAATGAAGTCTTTTTTGATAGTTCATTTTACTGAGTAATATTTTATACCTTCTAAAATTACTAAAAAAGGTAAGTAATCTGGTTTTTTTGGCAGTTTTAGAGAAGGAAAGAACTGACCGCAGCATTCCTTCTCTTTAGAATTTATTCTTTGTTAGTAACTCTAAAATACAACTAGAAATATCTTCTTTACCACTGCCTTATACTATATTTTTGATTTTGATATGGTTCGTTTTTAAATTCAAAAAACTGAAATACACTTTAGGTATAGTTTTGAAATTTTTTAAAAACAGAAACTAAATCCATCTTTTTCAGCATAAACTATATTTGTTGTATGCGAAAAAAAAGCATTTGAATCTGTAAAATAACTTTTCAATACTTACACTTTCAGACGAATCAATTTTGATGATTTAAAAATAAGCCGGGCATGCTCAGTACCCGACTTATCTTAACTAACCAACCTAATTTAAAAATTATTTATCCCACCAGATTCTTGTGGTCATTAAATCTAAACCTTGACGTTGAATTGCTTCTTTATAATTAGCCTCGTTTGTAATAAGTTCTGACTGATCATAAATTAATCTTCTTGGAATTGTCCCTTTTGTTTCTCCAGTTGGATCATTAACAGGAACTAATACAGGATAACCCGTTCTTCTGTATTCTGAAAATGCTTCAAAACCATTAAACAGTAAAACAATCCATTTTTGAGTGATAATCTGTTCGATTTTTTCTGCTTCTGTTCCTGAAGCTTTAAAAGGATATGTCGTAATGTAAGTATTGTATTCTGCTGGTGAAACTGCTGGTACCTTATCTCCAAAAATGGTTAAGATATTCATAGCCGCTCTCACTCCATTTTCGTAATAAGTTTGAGCCGATCCGCCAACGTTCCATCCTTTTACCGCAGCTTCAGCCAATAAAAACTGAACCTCAGCATAAGACATAATCAATGTTGGAGCATCTAAACGCAATACTGTTGAAGTATTTGGATCTGAGAAAAGTTTTTTATCTCCTCCCGGAAATTCTTTTGCATCATTTGCCAAACCTTGCTGACTTGCAGGATTATTATCTCCTGTAGCTTCTAGTTTTGCATAAATTCTTAAACGAGGATCGTTTGTATTTTTCAATAAATCGATGAATGTTTTACTGAATTTAATGTTCGATTCTCCTCCGTTCAAATCGTTTCTCACCCAAGAAGAGGTGATTGGATTGGTTTTAACTCCAGCAGGACCTGCATCGTGTTTTAGAACCAAACTGTCATCATTTGAAGTAAAAACGCCTTTAGAATACGCTTTTTCTACAAATTCTTTTGCTTTTGCAGGATTTACTTTAGACAAACGCATTGCTACTCTTAACATTAAAGAGTTTGCCAATTTCTTCCATCTTGCAACATCACTTTGGTAATACAAATCGGCATTTCCAACAAAAGGTTTTCCAGCATCTAATGCAGTTCCAGCTTCATCTAATTCTTTTAAAAGATCGTTGTAAATAGCTTCTTGTGTATCATATTTCGGAGAAAAAACGTTTCCGTTGTATCCTTTTCCTGCTTCAAAATAAGGAACTTCACCGTAAGTATCTGTTAGTTTTTGGAACAAGAAAACTTTCATAATTCTACAGGCCTGAATCATATTTGAATTCTCTGGCGTGTTCTCGACTACAGATAATAACTGGAAAATCTGATTTAATCCTTTTCCGTAAGTTTCACCAAAAAGAGCAGCCGAATATTCCGAAGAATACGTGTATTTTGAGCCTGGCCCTCCAAGTGAAGAAAATTGCTGTACAATTTGTGCTGCGTACAAGTTATTTCCTCTTGTGTTAGAGAAATCTTGTCCGTCTACATAAATCTCTGCAAGTGTAAACATTGATTTTACCGCTGGATCTGTTAAAGCATTTGGATTCTTATTCATTTCTTCGAATCCTTTATCGCATGAAGCTAATGTCATAGCACTAACAATTGCGACACAAAATATTTTGATATATCTATTTTTCATCTTTTTTAGTATTAGAATTTGACATTAAGGGCAAAACCATAGTTTCTTGTCAAAGGCATAGAAGCTCTCTCCATACCTTGAGCATTACTGTTTGAATAGTTTGACTCTGGATCGATATTTGGAACTTTGTCATAAATGGTCCATAAATTATGAGCTGAAAATGCTAAACTAACAGACTGGAATGGCGTTCTTTTTAAATATTCTTTTGGGAAATTATAAGCAAATGAAATTGCTCTAAGCTTCACAAAGTCAGCATCGTAAACAAAGTTTGATGTTACATCACTATAGCTTCTCCAGTAATCGTATGCCGAAACCGTGGTGTTTACAGGGTTTCCGTTAACATCTGTTCCGCTTACTGCAACTCCAGTTTCACGACCAGGAAGTGTAATTTCAGATAATCCGTAACGTGTTCCTAACTGATTGGTAGCAGAATAGATTTCTCCTCCAAATTTAGCATCAACAAAAACAGAAAGAGTAAAATTTTTATATGAAAAATCATTTGAAAGTCCCATAGATGTTGGCGCAACACCTTGTCCCGCAATGATTAAATTTCCTCTTAAGAATTTTCCATTTGTATCTAACACAATGTTACCATTTGCATCTCTTAAATAATCGTACGCTTTAATAACTCCAAAAGGCTGTCCTTTTTCTAAAACTACATTAGCTCTTCCGTCTCTGTTTCCTTCTAATGTTTTGGTTGTGATTTTATCAGAGAGATTTAAAACTTCACTATCGTTGTAAGCAAAATTATAACCTACGTTCCAAGAGAAATTTTCAGTCTTAACTGCTTTTACATTAATAGCAAACTCCACCCCTTTGTTTAGAATTTCTCCAACATTAATTTTTGTAGTTCTATATCCTGAAGCTTGAGAAACATCGGCATCTGTAATATCATTTGTTGTTTTCTTGCTGTAGAATGTTAAGTCTGTACTTACTCTGTTGTTGAAAAACGTGTTTTCAAAACCAAATTCGATTGTACTTACGTTATACGGTTTTAAAGTTCTATTCGGAATTGTTTCTCCATTTACACCCAAAATTGGCTGACCTAATGAATCTGTTTGTCCGTCTGGCGTAGTATAAGTCAATGCCAAAGCGTAAGCATCTGGTAATGCTCCTCCAACGTTACCCCAGCCTGCTCTAATTTTACCATACGAAATCCACTCAGGAAGACCTATAACTTCAGAATAAATAAAACTTGAACTTACAGAAGGATAAAAAGTGCTGTTATTTGCAGGATCTAAAGTGGAGAACCAATCCTCACGGCCTGTTAAACTTAAGAATAAGAAATCTTTGTATCCAATATCTGCTGAATAGAAAAGAGAGTTTACTTCACTTTCAGAAAATAATTTTTCAGTTTTATCTGGCTGTGTATTTCCGTAGAAATATTTGAACGGAACAATAAAGTTATTTCCTTTCATTTTAATACCGCTGTATCTATTATGCTGACGGTTTGCACCAATAAAGGCATCCAATGAAAGGTCTTTAGCAATATCTCCTTTGTAGCCTAAAAAACCAGAAGCATTTACTTCAGAACGCGTTTCAATTCTGTTTTCAATAGATCCTCCTGGGTTGTAATTTATTCCAGTAGGCTCAATTTCAGTATATTCATAATTGATATCATCAATACCAATAACAGCTTTAGCATAAATTTTATCTGTAATGTTATAATTTACTTTTGCAGAACCAATAAAACGCTTTCTAAGATCGTCATTTAAAGGAGATTTCGTAGCAAAATATGGGTTTGTATGATATACATTGGCTCCTAAAAAGTCTTCTTCACCACCGTTTGCATCATAAGGATTGCTTATCCATCTGATATCTGTTCCTGGAGTCATGAAAGTCGTTGGGAAAGATGGGTTTCTTGGTGAATCATTTAAGTATGGACGATTATGACTTTTCTCCGAAATATACTGAGCATTACTCTCTATGCTTATTTTTTTATTTGGAGCCGAATTTAAACTCAAAGCCACGTTGTTTCTTCCAAAAGTAGTTTCTGGCAAAATAGATT
The DNA here is from genome assembly GCF_030818825.1 of Flavobacterium sp. SORGH_AS_0622. Classification (NCBI taxonomy): domain Bacteria; kingdom Pseudomonadati; phylum Bacteroidota; class Flavobacteriia; order Flavobacteriales; family Flavobacteriaceae; genus Flavobacterium; species Flavobacterium sp. SORGH_AS_0622. Next base: position 1,067,544 of record NZ_JAUTAX010000001.1, on the reverse strand, counting down.
CGTCTTTAGTATTTCCAAAAGATAATCTAAAGTTTGTTGATTCATTTCCTCCAGAAATTGCTAAAGTATTACTGAAAGAATATCCTGTTCTGTAGAAATTCTCCACATTATCTTTTCCGTAAGCTTGATAAGGTCTAGTTTTACCGTCAAGAGATAATGAAGGTGTTCCGTCATATTTATCTCCCCATGCAAAATAGTACGAATCTCTAAGTTCTTGTAAATTGGTAAATCTAGTTGGAACACCGCTTGCATTTGGAGCTCCGGCACCATATTGATCTTGCCATTTTAAAAGGCTAGCAGGTGTATTGAAAGTAGAATTTGTACTGAAGTCTACACCAATTCCTGATCCGTTTTTACCTTTTTTAGTTGTAATTAAGATAACACCATTTGATCCTCTGTACCCATAAAGCGCAGAAGCGGCACTACCTTTTAAGACAGACATCGAAGCAATATCATCTGGATTGAAAGAAGACATACCATCACCTTTATCGGCACCACCCCACATTCCAGCATTTCCCTGCTGAGTATTGTCAATCGGAATTCCATCTACAACATATAAAGGCTGGTTAAGTCCAGACGCAGAAGTTGCTCCACGAATTACAACACGGCTCGAACCAGAAGGTCCTGTAACTGGTGCAGAAACGTTTACTCCGGCAATTTTACCTTGAAGTGCATTTCCTAAGTTAATTTCTTTATTTTTTGTCAGGTCCTCGCCTTTTAATTCTCCTACGGCATAACCTAGACTTTTCTTTTGTTTTTTAACTCCGAATGAAGTTACTACAACATCTTTTAATTCCTGTGTGTTTTCAATTAATACAACAGAAACTCTGCTTTCGTTTTCCTGAAGTACCACCTGTTTTGACTGAAATCCCATCGAGGATACATTAAGAGTAACTTTCCCTTCAGGAACATTCATTTTAAAACGCCCTTCGGCATCTGTAACAGCACTAAATGGCTTTCCTTGAACTTCAATTGACGCAGCAACAACTCCCTTGTTTTCTGCATCTGTAACTATGCCGGTTATTAATCGATTTTGCGCGGCAGCACTTAAACTGCTAAGCAATATCACTCCTAACACTGCTAATATTCGTCTCATAAGCTTTTTGTTTTGGTTATTGGTTTTGACTCGTTTTGTTGATTTGTGTTTGTTTTTAAATAATTAATAAAAAATTGTACTCTGTTTGCAATATCATAATAAACAGCTGTTTAAGGCTGCAGTTGATTTTTAGTTTTTTACTAAATCGTTTTAGCAAAATGATTAAAAAAAAGTCCTCACCTTTTTTTAAATTTTTTAAACCGATTCTCTTACGATCAAAGTTCCTTTCTCGAGAACCTTTTCTATTTTGAAATCATCAAAGTTTGTCATCTGATTCATTAAGAGCTGAATTGATTTTACCGCTATATCCTCTATTGGCTGCGCAATAACAGTTATTGTTGGTGTATGAAGTTTGAAACTGTCGTGATCATCGAAACTGATAACCGAAATGTCTTCTGGAATTTTGTATTTTAAAAGCCTAAAAGCCTGAAGTCCTGCTAGTCCGAGGTAATTTGCTAAAAACAGAACTGCATCTATCTCTTTATTTTTATTAAAAAAGTCTATGATTGCTTCAATTCTGCTTTGTTCACTAGCATGGTAATCTAGATGCAGCGTATAATTCTCGTTGTAAATACCTTCTTCTTTTAACGCTTCAACATATCCCTTTTCTCTCAGCTTCATCTGGATCATACCAGATTTATTATTAACGACAGCTATATTTTTGCGTCCCTTGTTCATCAAGAATTTAGCAGCCGAGTAAGATCCTTCGTAGTTATCCATTACAACATGACTTACTTTTTGATTGGCAAAATACCTATCAATTAGTACAACTGGTTTCTGTAATTTTAAAAGATGACTGATTGTTTTCTCTAAATTTCGGGTTGGAGTAATAATAAACCCTTCTACATTGGCTTGCAAAAGACTTTCTATCAATTCTTCCGAACGATTATTATCATCTCCTGTACTGCAGTAAAAAACCCTGTAATCAATATTTTTGGCTTCGTCTTCAATAACTCTTGCCAGATCTGCAAAAAACTGGTTCGATATATCTTCAACAATAAGTCCGATTGATCTTGTTTTTCCTGTTCGCAAACTGCTGGCGATCATGCTTGGTTTGTAGTGCAGTTTTTGCGCCACATCCTGAACTTTTTTGATTACAGTGGGGCTGATAGCCATTTTTTCGCCTTTGCCGTTGATAACAAAAGACACAGTAGAAATCGAAACTTCTGCCTGTTTCGCAATATCTCTAATTGTAATCTTTTTCATCGGGTAATAGATTTATATTTGAATATTTTAGTACATCGCAAATATATGTAAGCAAAACTTACAAAAACGTTTTAGTAAAATTTTTTTTCAACAAATCTCTTTTTTAAGCTTAAAATTAAATAGAATATTCAGTAAATACTATATTTTACCAAGTTATTGTCATTCTGACTTTTAATGTAGATTTTATGAATTTTATACAGATTTAATCTAATTTGGATAAGATTGTTGTCCATTTTTAAACTTAAATATTCTAAAAAAAAAGGCTCAAAATTTCTAAAATATGAAGAGTATTTCATTTTTAGAAAAAGCAAACTTCAAAAGAAAAGCCTTTGAACATTATTTTAGTTCAAAGGCTTTTTTTCATTTATAATCAAAACTTACATCATGGTATTAATCCTAATACTTGCTTTTATAAGTGCCAATGCAGAGATTTTAGAAATATGAATATCTTTAGGCTGGTGATGGGAATTCTGACTTACCAATTTTACAAAATCAGATCCTTGTTCTGATTTTTGAACATATTTTACAGTAATATATTCTTCCCAATCATTCAGCTTTACACTTAAAAGATACATTTCTCCAAAAAAGATATTTTCAAATTCAGTTTCTTTATACAAAATAATATCACCAGACTTCAATAAAGGATACATACTATCTCCAGTTACAGAAATTGCTCCGTCACATTTTGGAAGATTCGGAATTTTTATGGTATCCAGAATTCTTTGCGGTTCACCACTGCTAAACAATTCCCTTAAACCCGCTACTGCTTCCAAATCATATAATGGTATCTCCTGACTAACATGCGTGGGATCAACTGTTTTTCTATCATTATTCATAATCATTACACTTGTATTTTCTTCCTTAATCATTGGCCCATTCCCTGTTAAAAGCCACTCAGAATTAATCTCTGGATAGTAGTGTAATATTTTACACGCTTTGTCAGTTCCCATATTACTGCTATTATCCAAAAACTTATTGGAAAACCCTAAATCATTACAAAATTTATACTTACTAATCCCTTTATAATCAAGATATTCTCTCATTCTTTCCGTTGAACCCATAAAAAGATGTATTTTTTTACGTTAAAAATTTGGTTTAATGTATTATTTTACATTATATTTGCAAAGTAAAGAAAAATAAATTTTAAAAACAACAGAAACGTTAACAAATTTACATTTCAAATAATACACAAACAAACCTTAAATACTAAATAAATAACTGATTAATAATAAATTACAATACAGTTAAATAGTTCAAAAACAGCACACAAACCACTACGGGCAATAGGAATAAAACTACGAATTAAATGTATTATTAATCACTAATTAAAAAATAAATATTAATTTTTTACTCAAATCAATAAAAATGGAAACAAATCAAATCAAGGAAAAAATTCAAGAGCTGGAGCATTGGCTGATTGAAAATCCGAACAGCTCCGAGAGAGCTTTAATAGAATCTGACATTAAAAAATTACGAACCTTATTAGAAAAAAATCATGAGTAGAAATCAAATCGAAGCAAGAATTGCACAATTGTATCTGGCACTTCAATATTGTTCAGAGCGAAACAAAACTTTCACGGCAGGTGAAAGAATATGTATTAATCAAGAACGTTTTCAATGGATGCATATTCTAGATAATGAAGCAGCTTCTCCCCGCCCAGTTTCACGAACCATTGAAAATAAACTAAAAGAGGTTTGGAGACTTTGTGCTCTCTATAATTTTAAACCTTATTACAGCGATCCTTTTCAAGAAGAAATTTTATTACAAAACTAAAAGTCAATTTATTATGAACACTCCTTCTACAAACACTATCAGCCAGACTATGGACTTAACTCAATTTTCAGCACAAGAACTAAAAGAAGCCTTAAATAGAATCGAAAATAAAAAAAATGAAGAGAGAGATGCTTATAAAAAACTGGTTGCCGAAACGATTCCAAAAGCACTTTCCAGATTACAGGAAACTTCTGAAATGATGCAAAATGCTAAAACTGAAACTTTCAGGCTGTTTGAAACTATTTTGGATTTAAAGAATCAGGTTTATGGTTTTAAAGAAAAACAAATGTCTCATACCTTCTCAAATGATAAAGAAGAAATTACGATTGGGTATCGCATTAACGAAGGCTGGGATGATACTGTAACTATTGGAATTGAAAAAGTACAGAATTACATTTCATCGCTTTCTACTAGCAAAGAAACAGCATCATTAGTAAAAATTGTTTTTAACCTCTTAAAAAAGGATGCTAAAGGAAATCTAAAAGGTTCACGAGTTCTGGAACTTCAGAAACTAACAAAAGAATTTAATAATGAAGAATTTACAGATGGTGTTGAAATTATCGCTTCGTCTTTTAAGCCTGTTCGTTCAAGCTGGTTTATTGAGGCAAGCCGAATTGACGAAAATGGCGTAAGAACGAATATTCCGCTATCGATGTCTTCTGTAGATTTTTTACAAGGCTATGCTTTTGATTTCTTTAACCAGCAAAACAACCAAAACCATGCAGCTTAATCACGACATTTATCTATCACTGCTATTAACTATCCTGTTAATTCTAACCAACTTAAAACCTATACTTTTATTTAGAGAATGGTTTTATTTCAAATTAAAAACAACTTTTAAACAATACATGAATGAGCGTAAAAATAAAGCCAATTACAGATCACGAAAGCTACAAAGTAAACGAACATACGATCTTTAAAGACGGACTCGGAAACTGGAATTGCAATAATGACTTATCAAAAAAAGAACGTCTGGCTTTTAATAAGTACGAAAGTATTCTAATCAAAAATCCGAGATTCAAAAAACACACAACAGCCACTTATAAAGGCTAAAACGATCTTCAAACCTGCAGCCGAAAAAAGCAGGTAAATAAAAATGGTTCCTGTTTCTTCTTCTTTCTGAAGAGAACCAGGAACCGACAAACGGGCGATTTCTGCCCTTATAATAAACAGCCAAAACGCATTCTTTCTATTGGAATCCAAACCTAAAAAGGTTTTGGAAACAGGATTGTCATGCGAAGTTTGCTGACCTAAATTGTTAAATAAATCTTTAACAAATACAACCTCAGAACGAGGTTCAATATAAAATGGCATCGGGAAGTAAAAACCATTTACTGAATAGGATCAAATGGTTTGGCTGTCTTAAATATGATGTCTTTATAATTCAAACTATTAACTCTTTTAAACTTCGTTCTTCTTATAACTTTTTCTTTTTTCTATCATTCAAAATACTATCTCTCATGCCTATATCCTCAAACAGAAGTCTCGGAATTCAAAAAAATAAATTAATGCGTTACAAACTCATTAAAGAACTGTATCAAAAACACAAAACGGAAGATATTCCAACTACTGTTGTGTGGCGTAAATACGTCTATCCAGTTTATCCAATTTCCAGAACTACTTTGTACGAAATTCTCTGTACACCTATCACTTCTGAACTAAAAAAAATCGAAGAACTTATGAGCAATCAGGAAAGGTCTTCTTAATTCATATTAAAGAAAAAAATCATTCTTTATTTATCTTCAAAAGCATCCTTATTGTGATGCAAAGATGAAGCATTTACTTCATCTAAAACGACTTCTGTTCGCTTTCCTTACAACTCTGTAAAGCCCTAGAATACAAATGTTCGCAGACCTTGCATTTGTTTTTTTCAGGGCTTTTTTCACCCAATCTTTGCAATCTCAAAAGGAAACAACCGCGCTCAAAAACTAGAAAAATTTCTAGTTAAGCTTCCTCTCTAAAACAACGCTAAAGTTGTTTTTGAACAAATCATTTTTAAACCCAACATTCAACATCAAATGGAACAGTTTCTATACCCCTCGCTAACGGCTTTTTTTGCCGCTTTTATTACCTGGTTTTTCTCTATGCGAAAATCACTGGCACAAGATCGTGCCGCCGAACTCGACAACGCCGTAAGTGCCGTAAAATATTACCGTGATCTTCTCGACGACATTACTGCGAGACTTACAGCCGCAACAGAAACCATTAAAAAAATGGAAATACAGCACAAAGAACTAATGCTCATAAACCAGCAACTGGTTGACGAATTACAAAAATTTAAACAGCTTAACGGAAAAACATCATGACACTTGCCCAAAAAACTTTAGAAATCGCCACCGCTCAAATTGGTGTCGAAGAAATGCCAAGAAACAGTAACGCAGGCCCCGAGGTCGAAATTTATTTAAGAAGCGTCGGACTTGGTAAAGGATATGCCTGGTGCATGGCTTTTATCTACTGGTGCGCACAGAAAGCTTCTCTTCAGATTAACGAAAAAAATCCTTTAAAGAAAACGGGAGGCGTCTTGGATCAATACAATTCGAGACCTCTTTTGATAAAAAAGACACCTCAGCCCGGAGACGTATTTATCATGGATTTTAATAATGGTACTGGCCACGCCGGATTTGTCGAAAAGATTGCTGGAAATACAATTTATACCATTGAAGGAAACACCAACGATTCTGGCGGAAGAGAAGGCTATAAAGTAGCCAGAAGAAAACGCGATATAAAAAGTATTAAAGGCTTTTTACGAATCTAAAAACAAAATTTTTAAACCAATCTTAATTATGAATAAAAAACCACAATGTCTTGTTTTTTCTCTTTTCATCATTCTTCTCATGATTTCATGCCGAAGCCCGAAGCCTGTTCAAAATGAAAATAAAATTCAGACGATAACGATTACTGAAACCTTTCATGATACTGTTTTTAAAATTGCAAAAGACAGCAGTTCTTACAACGCATTACTGGAATGTCTTAACGGAAAAGTAGTTCTTAAAAATGTTATTCAAGCCGAACCAGGGCGTACATTAAAAAGCCCAAAGGTTCGCCTTGATAACAATAAACTCCAAGTCGACTGCAACCTTAAAGAACAGGAACTCTATGCACATTGGAAATCGAAGCAAGTAAAAGATGTCCAAGAGAAAACGATCACCATTACCAAGTTTACCAATCATCTCACTTTTTGGCAGAAAGCCCAGATTTGGCTAGGGAGATTACTGCTTCTTGTACTGCTTTTTTTGATTGGAAGATTCATCTCCAAAATTTACAAACCTGAATGGTTTAAATAAAAACTTTTAAAACTATACGCAAAATATGTCCGCACAATCTCATTTTTTTATAGAGTCAGGAGGATTTCCGCAGCAACAGGAGGCTCAAGGCTTTGGGCCAAAGTCTGAAACTGTTTTCAACCTGACTTCTCGATTTACTTTAGGAGCTCCCAAAAAAGCCTTTTCAATCTGTAAAGGAGTTGTTTTAGTTCAGCCTCAAAGTGGCAATAATGAAAAAGTAAATCTTATTCTCCGCCCTTACAAACAACCATTCCCAGGATTAAACATTAAATATTTTGTCTATAGAGGTTTGAGAAAAAGTGATTTTTTCACTTCTGGTAATCAGCCATTAGTTATTAGTAATGATGGAGCAGTTTCAGATTTAATTTATAATATCAATATCAATTTTAAAGCATTCTATGATGGAAATGCTTCAATTGAAAAACCTTCTTTTAAAGCTGAGTTTATTGGTTATGAGGAACCTCTAACCGATCTCGATCAAAATGATCTTACTCTACTATTATCAACTCCATTATCTGATTTCTTTTTTAAAGAATCGAAATTTGAAACGAAAAATAATACTCAAGAAGAACAGCATCCATTCGAACTTCCACTAATTGATAGTGGTAAAACGTTAGGTAATTTTGCTGAAGGCGAATGCGGAATTGATGTCGTCTTAAATTATGGCGATTACAAACATGATTTCGACAATTCTGAGTTTGATTTCGATTTGGAATACGCGCGTAAACCTTTTGCAGAAATTGTCACAAACGGTTCTACCGATTTTGAGAAAAAACTTCAGCGCGAGCAAAGTACTCAATTTATTGATATTGCTGCTTTTTATGGTTTACATACAGCCGATGGCACTGTAACAGTAGATAATTCTGGAACCAAAACAAAGAAAACAGGAAATGCCATTTACAACGATGTTATTAACAAGTTTGCAACCAAAAACAATTGGTACATCTACATTCAAAGTGATCGTACGCGCAGCTATGATTTTTACGGAAACTATAAAATTGGTGAAGGTCTAGAAAACCTAAAAACAGGATTATTAGAAAATCCTGTAACTAAAGAAGTTCCTATGGCAGCCGTAACGTATGGCAAATTAGGCTGGCCAGTTTTGGTTAACACCCAACAACAAGCCAATACAATTACCACAAATAATTTATATCTGCAATTTCCAACAGATAACAATAACAACACCGCTTTTTATGGGCAAATTGCCAATATAGCCAATACTCAAAAAGACACTTTTATTAATGCTGACGGATTAAAATTACCTCCTGATGAAGAAGGCAATTACGCAGATTTTACCTCAACCTTTCAAATGACAACTCCTGCTGTGGCAGGCAAAAATATTGCTTCGCTTAGCATTTTAATTTATCAAGGAAAAGTAAATATGTATACTGATCCGCAAGTAGTACCAGATGAAGAAGGGGCTCCTATAATTACATATCGAAAGGCAAACTTTTTTGATAATGTTTTTAATTTGATAAATGCCAGCCCATTATTGAATTTAGAAGGTGATAACAGTTATTCTAGAATGACTTCTGAAAAGCTCAATCTTATCAATGAGTTTTACGATAAAAAACAACAGGGAATTTCGATTGTACAAACTCTTACAGTAAATGATGTTATTGAAACTGGAATTGAAGAGATACCTCCTCTTGAACGTGTAACGTATATTACAGAAGCTGTAGATGTCATGAACAATGCTGTTTCTGCAACCGGAAGCACAACTTCAACAACTTATACATCTTCTTCAGCTGGTGGTGCTGTTGGCAAAAGCAAAACATACCAACTGCCAGATCCTTACTATTACAGTTTAAAACTATTTACAGATAGCACTGAAACTATTACGGGACTAGAACTAAAAACTTTGGATGACTCTACTCCTAACAAAATTATTCTGGGACTAACTAAAGATGAAAATGCATCAATAAAAGCTCTAATTACCGAAGGCAAAAAGAATCCTCGCTTGTTTTTAATGGATCTTTTTGAAGATGAGAATGAGTTCATTTCTCCAGAAAATATCGAATATCAGAAATATAAAGTTGCTATTGTGTCTGAAGATGCTGATGGGAATAATAAGCTGGAAGAACCTGTTAATTCTGTTTTTGTTTATTCCATTGATAGGAGATATCATTTTAGTAAGGAGTATAGTAAATATGTAAAAGAAGATTTAAGAAAAGAATTAATGTTAGACCTTGATTTATCTTTATGATGGAAGAAGCAGCAATATTAAAATCGGGAGAAGTTGTCAAATTAACCGGATTAATTAACCCAAAATTCACCATTTATGGCTTTTTAAATTCATTTGAAACTGTCATTAATGGAGTAACAAAAAAATTTAAAGAAACAGTAAAAGAAGACTTTAGAGATGATGATCTTTTCGGTCAAATAGATAAAGATGTAATTGGTGGATTTTATGAAGAAGATTTTTTTCTGGAATATCTTATAGATAAAAATAAGCTTAGCAAATTAAAAGATCATAAATATCCTTTTAAAGCAGCGTCAACTGACGACCAAATAATTGTAAAAAAATTAAAAGTTTCAAGTCCATATACTGATTTCTGTAAAATCGAAACTTATAAATGGGCTTATCAACCAAATGTTCCAATTGTAGATTACGGAACTTGGCAGATTAAAATTCCAAACGGGATTGCACCAGATCCTCTAGAAGGAGTAAATGTTCAATTATTGAGTACTGCGATGCAATTTTATTCTGACAAAATCAGAAGGTTTGTAACACCAGTGAATACAAATAATAAACAAGAAAAAGCACTTTTAATTGCCAAAATTGCAATTCTTATTAATTCTATAATAAAAGATTTATTTTCACAATTTTTAACCGAACCTGAATTTCAAACATATCTAAGTCATCAATCTCTTGAGTGGACCGATAGTCCAATATTTGTCAATCCTACTGTAGAAGTATTAGAAGATTATTTAGGGAACTTACGTTCTTATTACAAAAGTTTTTATGCAAACCAAATTTTAGTTAAAAATGCTTCTACAAAAGATAAGCTTTATTGGTTAGCAACAGTATTATCTGCCGAAGCTTTAGCTACTGTTCCTGCTATTGATAAATTTGATTTGCTCTATAATTTAAGTAAACAAAATGTCAAATTAACAGAACGTAATAATGGTGAGTCATTAGTGTTAAAAATTATTGAATCATTTACTTTTCAATCCGTTTCTTCAGCTGATAGAAACGACTTATTAAAGGATTTGGTTAATTTTCATAACTACATTACATTACAAGGAGGTAAAGGTCCAAGATCTGTAGAGTCTAAAACCACACTCTTTGAAATACTCTATAGAGATATTGACGATGATAGATATTCCAGATATACATTTGGATTATGGAATTCATATAATAATAGAATGAAATTTATCATACTATTATACAAAATATGGTTTAGTTCAACATATAACCCTATATATCCCGATCCTTCTTACACTAAACAACGCAATGCTTGTGGCGTATATGAAGAATCTGAATATATGAAATTAAAAAATAATCCAGACCCAACTAACAGTATAAAAGTTCCTAAATACTATAATGATACTACTACTCCACCTTTTATTATTTATGAAAGTGTTACAGGTTATCGCAATGGGGCAAAAATTGAAACTGTAACCAATTATAGCTATAAAATGGTTGGCAAATCAATTGAAGTATATGAATCTAAAATTGAATCAAGAAAAGGATATCAAGATCATTATTCAGATCCAATACTTTATGGAACTTACGAATTTCTACAACCCATAACAGTTATGGGGGTCAAACCTGATTTAGATTTAGTTGAAACGTTAGCAGATTATAAGGACGGTGAAAGCTTAGGAGATCAAAAAATTCACACAATACCAGCATTCCTATTATTTTATCTGGAAGATTACAGCAGCTTAAAAAAAATCGATTTTGGTGTAATGCTTGCGGCCGAAATTTCTTTAAATCTAATAGGTGTGGGTGCTTTAGCTGATTTACGTTATTTAGGATATCTTTCTAAAATGAGATCTTTGTGGACAGCAGAATCTGTTGTAGCATCAGATGTGGTTTTAAGCTGGAAAGCAGTAAGCGGAGTAGTAAATGCATTTGAATTTTCAGCCATTAATGCAATAGCTTTAAACAATTATGTAATCCATACAACTAACGATTCTTTGACAAAAGAAATTGCGGAGAAAGCTAATACCTATCTTATTTGGGCAACGATTGGTTCTATGATAGCAAGACCCTTTATACAATCAAAAGTTATTGACTCAGCTTTTGAACTAAATGGTGTTGTAAAACAATTTAATGATAATGGCATTTCTATTTACAGACCTGAAATGACATCTGCCCAAATTAATGAATTAGATCAGGCTCTTCTTATTGTTAAAAACGTAGCTGGTGATAGAGAATTAGTTATAAACAATATAATAAATACATTAACAGAACAAGGATCTGAATATGAAAACTTTTTACAGAAATTTAATCAAATAGAAAGCGAGGCAGAAAAATATGCTTTTTACCTAGATTATGGGACATTAAAAGATTCTAAAATAAGACAACTATTAAACGCAAATAACAGTAAAGCTTTTGATAATTGGAGGCTTTTTTATTCCAACAATGTAATTGTAGATAGAAAATATATTGAAATATTAACTGATCAGACTTACATAAATGACCTATTTCGATATTATAATGAAGACTCTTTACGAAAAATTATTGAACCATCAAGCCTTAATATCAGATTAAAATTTATACGAAAATATGGAAAATTAGATCCTATTGCGTTTGATAATTTGATACATACTCCAAACGGCATTATTTTATTGCATGAATCCCCTTCTCTTAGAAGCATGCCCGATCTATTAACTTCTGACGATGTTATAGAATTTTTGAAAACAGGTCCAACCAAAAATGATATTGGAGTTCGAATTGAGACACAAAGATTGAATTGGAGTACTTCAATGAGAATGTATCAAGAAAACATTTCATTTAAAGGAATGTCTATTCAAGAACTTTCAGATTTTCATAATCTTTTTAAAGATTATTTTAGAAGTGATAAAGAGAAACTTAATAGTTATCTTAAAAGTAATAGAGCGAGAATTAAAATTAACTGTTATAACAATTCCGAATTAATTGAACCAACAATTGTAGAGTTTTATATTTCAGGAACCCCTGAATCATTTGTAGAATTAATTAAAGATGTCCCTGATGAGATCAGTGAAATGTTTATTCAAACTTCAAATGCAGAAGGCTACAATGCTTTTTCTAAAAATGCCTTTGATTTCGATGGAAGATTTAGATCAAACGATACCGAAGTAAAATTTTTATATAATTTTTTTCAAAATCATTTCCATAAAGGTAATAAATTTGTGATTGAAATAGAATCAGCATTATATACTTGTACATCTTGCCAAAAATATTTACAGGCAGCACAAAATTATGCAAAAACTGAAGGAAAAATATTAGAAATTAAATTTATTGCCCATCCAAAAGCTGATAGTTCAAAAGAAGTATTCAAATTAGTAAAGTCATTAAAAAAGTAAATCATGGACATAAAATTTTTAGAACAATTAAAGAATTATCCATCTAAATATCCAAATGATACAGATTATCAAGGAACAATTGAACCCATTTCTTTACAAGAAATAGAAACTTTAGAACAATTATATAATAATGGTAATACTTTTCCAAAGGCATTACGCGAATTACTCTTTTTGGCAGGTAACTATTGTTATGTTTTGGATTATGGTTGGAATGAAACAGAGGAAGAAATACAGAATGAATTACAAATTTCTGCTAGGAAATGGCTACTTAAATATAATAAAAATATATCTAGGCCTTTCTTTGTTATTGATGTTTATAACGGACCCGAACAATTTCTATATGTTTATTTAGATGAAGGAAATAACCCTTTTGTTTATCAGGCTTTTCTTCCTGAGCAAAATAATATTAAACATTTCGCAAGTTTAAATAAAAGCCTCTCTGAATATATAAACAGTCTTATTGATAGAGTAAAACAAGGTTATAATCCATTTTAATAAAATTTGCATTAATCCGGTCGCGCAGATTTAGCTCCGCAAACCCTATCGCGCGGATTTATCTCCACAATGATAGCGCGGATTTGTAATTCGTTGCACACGAATATATTGAAGCCAAATTAATGGAAAAAGGATTAAGTTATAAATCTTTTAATGTTTATAATGAGACTAACCCGATAGCGCAGATCTATCTCCGCAACGATAGCGCGGATTTGCAATCCGTGCCCGCAAAGATTAGTTTTCTTTGTAAGTGTAAAAAAGCGCATTAATTTGCGTGACTTTTGTTTTAATGATTTGTTTTGTGTATTACTGTTGCGGGTGCGGATTGCAATCCGTGCCGGCAAAGTAATTCCTTCAATATCCAAAAAAAATAAAAAGTACAGTTTTACATTTTACTTTTTATTTTTATAGGAAAAAAGACAGTGTCAACAAAATATAAAGCAACAACGACTGAGGAAGCCTATTTTATAACTATAACAGTTGTAGGATGGATAGATATCTTTACAAGACTAAGCCAGAAAAACGTTTTAATAAATGCTTTAAAATATTGTCAGCAAAATAAAGGTTTAGAAATTTATGCTTATTGTATTATGAGCAGTCATATTCATCTGCTCTGCAAAGGAACTAATGGTTTCATATTATCTGATATTATTAGGGATTTTAAAAAATTTACATCAAAAAAAATAATACAAACCATAATGGGCGAACCTGAAAGCAGAAGAGAATGGATGTTGGAATATTTTCAAAAGTCATGCGAGCATCTAAAGAAGGAACAAACCTATAAAGTCTGGCAAAATGGTTACCATGCAGAACATATTTACAGCAATAAATTTATTAAGCAAAAAATTGATTATATCCACAACAATCCCATAAAAGATAAAACTGTCAGTTCGGCTGAAGATTATTATTTTAGTTCGGCAAGGAATTACGCAGACTTAGAAAATGATTTAGATGTTGTTTTGTTAGATCTGTTTTGAAAAAAATCTATAGCCTTTCAAAAAACATCAACGAAAATTAATTTTTTTTGAGTTGCATTGCGTCCAACCAATCTTTGCGGGCACGGATTGCAAATCCGCGCTAACGATCGAGGGTAAATCTGCGCGATCGGGGTTTATACAACGAACTTATGATTTAGATCCAGTAACAGGAGCACTACAGGTAAATCATTTATCTTTGATGACAATTGTTAAGCAGTATAATCCTTAAAACAATAATAATATGAAGAAACAAGAAGAGCTAAATTTAAAATTTTACAAGAAAATGGGAGCTTTTAATGAATTAGGATACATTTTAGATTCAAGCAATGCAAGTGGCAATTATACAAGGCTAAATATTATTCAATTTTTACCTAAAGCTGTTATTAGTTATTTAATAGAAACACTTCAGTTAATACAAAATAATCAGCTTTACGATCCATCATTTCTTGATAGTGCGGAAGAATTATCAGTCTTTGATGTCAATTTTATCACTCCTTACTTTTGGATTGACGGGCATAAAACAATCCACATGGATGACTTAAAATTATTATTGATTGAATGGCTTGAATTTAGATCATCTTAAAGGCACATTCACTGCTGGCGCGGATTTTGTAAACGGAAGCGGAAGCAGTATTGCTAACAAAAAGGGAGAAAACGTATATTTTCCTGTCAGCTATTCTACAGAACGAATAAATGAGGAAATGGCTTATGTACTTTCTAAAATTGACAGATTAAAACCTAATAAAGTTGAACGTAACTCTCTTGGTCAATATTCATTTACTTATGTTTCAAAAGCAAGTGATAATCATAAATTAGAAATTGTATATTTAAGTAATAATTCAAATCCTTTATTAGGAAAACTACAAAGTATATATCCTCAACACTTTTAAAATTAAAAAAAATCAATATGAGCACATCAACCTTAAGAAATTATGGAATCAAATTTTACAAACAAATCGATGGAGAAATTAAAATAACTTGTAGTTCATTGAATTTAGCAATTTACTTAAATAGATTTGTAAATCAAAAACAAATGCTACAGAATTTTCTTATAGTTTTAAACTTAGCCTTAAAAGGAAATTTACTTCCTGATGAAGATAAAGAATGGAGTGTAGAACTAGGCTTACAACAATATACAGGGATAATTAAAAGCAACATGACTTTTGACCTATTTTTAGAAGAGTATTATGATGAAACTTTAGAAAATTTTCCTCTAACCGATATTAAAGAAATTTTACAATCATTACTAAATTTTATGAAATAATGCCCGATCGCGCAGATATATTTCCGCAACGATAGCGCGGATTTGCAATCCGTGCCCGCAAAGTAATTCCTTCAATATCCAAAAAAATAAAAAGTAAAGTTTTATATTTTACTTTTTATTTTTGTAGGAAAAAAAGACAATGTCAACAAAATACAAAGCAACAACTACTGAAGACGCCTATTTTATAACTATAACCGTTGTAGGATGGATAGATATCTTTACAAGACTAAGCCAGAAAAACGTTTTAATAAATGCTTTAAAAATATTGTCTGATATTATTAGGGATTTTAAAAAATTTACATCAAAAAAAATAATACAAACCATAATAGGCGAACCTGAAAGCAGAAGAGAATGGATATTGGAATATTTTCAAAAATCATGCGAGCATCTAAAGAAGGAACAAACCTATAAAATCTGGCAAAATGGTTACCATGCAGAACATATTTACAGCAATAAATTTATTAAGCAAAAAATTGATTATATCCACAACAATCCCATAAAAGATAAAACTGTCAGTTCGGCTGAAGATTATTATTTTAGTTCGGCAAGGAATTATACTGGCTTAGAAAATGATTTAGATGTTGTTTTGTTAAATCTGTTTTGAAAAAAATCTATAGCCTTCCAAAAAAAACATCAACGAAAATTAATTTTTTTTGAGTTGCATTGCGTCCAACCAATCTTTGCGAGCACGGATTGCAAATCCGCGCTAACGATCGAGGGTAAATCTGCGCGATCGGGTTTAAGATATTTAGATAATGACCCTATAATTAAGAATTTAATTTTAAACAAATTAAATGATCCTAATTATTTTTATAAAAACTTAAGGAATACCCCAAATTATTTTATACTAATTAACGAATAAAACTATAATAATGAGTGAAGTACTAATAAAGAGAAAAGACAAATCTTTTTGGATTAATCCAAATTTTATTCAATTGGTAAGTCAATATGTCTGCCAAGTTTTTGAAGCAAACGGACTACATAAATATTCTCAAGAAGTTCAAGACATGTATATTGATTTTGATTTAAATAGAACAGGAGAATGTTTAAGTTTTGTAAGTATAGTATTTGATGATATAACCAACGATACAGATAAAGCAACAATTATTGAAATATTTAACCAAACTAAAACATTAATTCAATCTTTAGGAAATGAAATTTCAGTTACTAGTCTTAATGAATTTGAAAATGCTAAAAAAGATCCGTCATTTAAATTGATGAATTGGTCCATCCCTGTAAAAACAACAAGTTTAGTAAATCTATTAAACTTATTTATTGATTTATTAAACGATACCTATCCAAATGTATTAGGAAATGTAAATTTCGTTGGCTATCAACTCGTTTCAAATCCAAATATCGAAATTATATAACAACGATAGCGCGGATTTGTAATCCGTACCCGCAAAGATTGGTTTGTTTTCTTTGTAAGTGTAAAAAAGCGCATTAATTTGTGTGACTTTTATTTTAATGATTTGTTTTGTGTATAACTGTTGCGGGCACGGATTGCAAATCCGCGCGAACGATTGAGAGTAAATCTGCGCGAACGGGTAATAAATTTGTTATTGAAATAGAATCTACACTATATACTTGTACATCATGTCAAAAATTTTTACAGGCGGCAAAAATATATGCCAATTCAGAAAATAAGATTTTAGAAATTAAATTTATTGCTCATCGAGACGCAATTAGAATGGACAATGTTAAAAATATGATAAACGAATAATCATGAATATAGAAAAACTCACTTATTTAAGAGATAATCCCATACATTACGGAAAAACATTTAATTTTCCAATAAAACCAATTTCTATTGAAGAAATAGAAGATTTAGAACAACTTTATAATAATGGTAATCTATTCCCACAAGCACTTAGAGAATTATTGTATCTTGCGGGTAACGATTGTTATGTCTTAGACTATGCAGGTAATAATCAAGAAGAGTTACAAACAGAAGTTAGAGAATGGCTATCAAATTATAATAAAAGCATAACAAGACCATTTTTTGCTATTGATGCTCACAATCCTGGTGAACAATTTTTATATGTTTATTTAGATGAAGGTGATAACCCTATAGTTTACCAAGCTCATTTACCAACCAGAAATGATATTTTGCCTTTTACAAGTCTAAAAAGGACTTTATCTGATTTCATCAAGGTACATGTTGATATGGTAAAAAAAGGATACAATCCCTTCTAAATAAAACCCGACCCGATAGCGCAGATCTATCTGCGCAACGATAGCGCGGATTTGCAATCCGTGCCGGCAAAGTAATTCCTTCAATATCCAAAAAAAATAAAAAGTACAGTTTTACATTTTACTTTTTATTTTTATAGGAAAAAAGACAGTGTCAACAAAATATAAAGCAACAACGACTGAGGAAGCCTATTTTATAACTATAACAGTTGTAGGATGGATAGATATCTTTACAAGACTAAGCCAGAAAAACGTTTTAATAAATGCTTTAAAATATTGTCAGCAAAATAAAGGTTTAGAAATTTATGCTTATTGTATTATGAGCAGTCATATTCATCTGCTCTGCAAAGGAACTAATGGTTTCATATTATCTGATATTATTAGGGATTTTAAAAAATTTACATCAAAAAAAATAATACAAACCATAATGGGCGAACCTGAAAGCAGAAGAGAATGGATGTTGGAATATTTTCAAAAGTCATGCGAGCATCTAAAGAAGGAACAAACCTATAAAGTCTGGCAAAATGGTTACCATGCAGAACATATTTACAGCAATAAATTTATTAAGCAAAAAATTGATTATATCCACAACAATCCCATAAAAGATAAAACTGTCAGTTCGGCTGAAGATTATTATTTTAGTTCGGCAAGGAATTACGCAGACTTAGAAAATGATTTAGATGTTGTTTTGTTAGATCTGTTTTGAAAAAAATCTATAGCCTTTCAAAAAACATCAACGAAAATTAATTTTTTTTGAGTTGCATTGCGTCCAACCAATCTTTGCGGGCACGGATTGCAAATCCGCGCTAACGATCGAGGGTAAATCTGCGCGATCGGGTAGTCAGAACTTTAAAAAAGAAATAATGAATATAGACATTCTAACCTATTTACAGGATAATCCTGTTAAACATGGCAAATCAATGAATTTTGAGATAAGAGGTATTTCACTCAATGAAATACAACAATTGGAGCAATCATATAACAATGGAGAAGCATTCCCAAAGGCCCTAACAGAGCTACTGTATTTAGGTGGCGATTTTTGCTATGTTCTAACAAAAGGCCAGTATGATACTCAACAAGAAATGCAAGAAATCTCAAGAGAAAAATTACTTGAATTCAATAAAAAAATAATAAGACCCTTCTTTGTTATTGATGTTTATAACTCCTCTGAACAATTTTTATTTGTGTATTTGGATGAAGGTGATAATCCATATGTTTATCAAGCGTATCTACCAACATTAGATTATCTTCCTCCTATTACAAATTTAGACAAGAAATTATCTGAATATATTAATTTTCTAATTGATAAAGTAAAAAAAGGATTTAATCCTTTCTAAGGATTTAGAACCCGATCGCTCCGCAACGATAGCGCAGATTTGCCCATGCTGGCGCGAGCGTCCCGCTCGTGAACGTAAAGTATTTCTTGTTCTGGACAAAAGTTTGAATACTTGCCTGAAAATGTTTTTTGAATTGATATGAATTGATCTTCTGCATGTGCACGAGCGGGACGCTCGCGCCAGCAGGGGATATTTTAAATCAACTAATAGATTTTTATAACTAGAATAAACTTATGGAAAATTTTCAAGACAAACTCGAAGAATTTAAAAAGCAAATAACAGGACGAAAAACAGAATCAGATACATCTGGAATATTATTATTTAAAGATTTCTTATCAAAAATGGAGGAATGGAATCTCACTGTAGGCGTTACTGAAAATTGGATAAATAAAATTAACAGACAACATAATCTATTAAATATTGTTGAAATAATAGCGCCAGATTTATTGAAAAATGTAATTTCTTTAAATGATTTTAGAAAAAATATTCCTCAAATTGATGATACTTTTAATTTGTCAAGTGCCAGAAGTCTTGATGCTGGTTTAATTCACGCATTATTTTGTTGGGACCTGTTTAATGACAATTCTGCCTTTGATAAATTTAAAAAATTACCAAATCCTTATGATTCTATAAAAACATTATATATTACAGGACATTATGTAGATCAATCAGAACCAACTAAAATTACAATAGATTCTAAATCTGATGTTAAGAAGCAAACAGATTTTAGATTACCATCATTAGATTATGATTTTTTAGATTATATCGATTCTGTATGTGAAAGAAATGGAGGAAGTGGAGGAATTCCTAATCAAGAAAGAACAAATCAATTGTGGGAAGAATTTAAAATAAAAAAAGGTTATTAATTCCTCGACCGCCACGCTAGCGCGAGCGTCCCGCTCGTGAACGTAACGTATTTCTTGTTCTAGACAAAAGTTTGAATACTTGCCTGAAAATGTTTTTTGAATTGATATGAATTGATCTTCTTGTCTTGTCCTAAAATATATTTACAAAAAAATAAAACGACTTAAAGCTAAAAATCTTTAAGTTGTTTTTAAATCAAAAGAGAAAACCAAATCTCTTAAACTCCCGATAGCGCAGATTTGCAATCTGTGCCCGCAAAGTAATTCCTTCAAGATCTAAAAAAATAAAAAGTACAGATTTTATGCTTTACTTTTTAGTAGTTCGACAAGGAATTATGCAGGAAATGATTTAGATGTTGTTTTGTTGTATTTATTTTGGAAATGCTCAACTTTTACCCATACTCATCTTTGCGGGCACGGATTGCAAATCCGCGCTAACGATCGAGTTTAAATCTGCGCGATCGGGTATTTCTGGATATATTAGAAGATTACATATACGGAATTTAACTGCAAAAAACATTGAATTGTTTGAAAAAAACAGAGCGATTATAATTAAGCAATTAAATAAAAGAAGAAGATTTAATGATCTTGAAGAAATTGAGAAAGCACTTTATCATGCAAATACAAAAGATCAAATAAACGCTTTCGCTCTTCTAAGAATAGATAGTGAAGGAAATATTTATACATTAGCAGAAGATATTTCTAATATGACGAACAAACCAAATACACCAAAATCCACAGATTTTAATGTATTTGACATCACTAAAACAGATAGAAGACTACAACCGGATTTAACAATAAAAACAAAATAATTATGGTAGTATTATATAAGAATTTTTTTAACGAATCTATTTCAGAAATTCAAGCTCTAAAAATGAATGGCTATAAAAAAGAATTTCATGACAATAATGTAGTAAAAAAAATTGAAAACAAATATGCAAATGGAAATTTTCATGTAACTTATTACAAAGACAACAATGAAAGTAATGTTTTAGAAAATTTATCTAAAGAATATCCTAATACAAATGTTTTTAGAATTAGAACTAGACAAAATTCAGGCAATTATACTATAGAAAATGAAGATTATATTGAAGATGGGATTCTAGAATTAAAAAACAGCCTGATAAGAGATAGTAAAGGAAGAATAATTGCATACAATCAAATTGATATTATCAACAATCAACCTTTACATGACGGTTCTGTTAAGTATTTCTATAGTGAAGATATTTACAATAACTATTGTTTACCAAATTTAGAAGATGGTACTATTCTGGATAAAGATTTTAAGGTTTTTAGAGCAAAATACGATGAGATTGGAAATTTAATTGAAATTCTTTTGAATTCACAAAGCACTTATGATAAAGAATATTTTTTTCCTAATCAGCCAGCTCCATTAGATCTTGAAACATGCAGACAAATTTGTAATCTAACTAATGAACAAATGAATTATTTCCTCACAGACGAGTTATTACCAATTCCTAATTTTTAGGTATTCGCCCTCCGCTGGCGCGAGCGTCCTGCTCGTGAACGTAACGTATTTCTTATATTAGCTCAAAAATAATAAATGAGCAGAAAATACAAGTTTGGAAATAAAACTGGAACTTACTTTATAAGTTTTGTTGCTATTTACTAAATAAAAAAACAACTCAAAGACAAGAATCTTTGAGTTGTTTTTAAAATTAAAGATCTTCTAAGAAAACCCAAAAATTACATTTTAAAAACCAATTTGGAAACTTAAAACTTTAGGTTTCCCTACTCTTCTATTGTCTTTATTTTTAAGCTAATACCCAAACCTTATTCTTTGTTTACATTCCTGTAAAACAAAAATCTATTGTGACGCCACTAACACAATTTTTAAACAATAATTTTTCAAGTTGCATTGTACATTATAAAAGATTATCAAAAAGTCTTTTTGAAGTATACTTCAGCTTGAATTAATTACGGTTACCCCTAAAATAACTGAATACAAGCCTGTAATTTTTAAAACCCGTAAATAATTAATTAAAAATGAGTACAAATCACAACAGAATTAGAGTGGCAGATTTAGAAACAAATCAGCGTAACAAAATTTTAAAGACCAATGAAAAAGGTGAATTAGAGTTTAGCGATCTAAACAATCTCCAAACAGAAAATTATAATGCTTTAGATTGTACAACCGAAGGAAAAGCATTAGATGCCAGACAAGGAAAAGTATTAAAAGATTTGGTAGAGCAATCAGATAGCAACAACATGAAATTATCTGGAAATCAGACATTTTCGGGTGTAAAAACTGCAACAAATACTTCTTATCCACAAAATGCCGGAATTGTAATTAATAATACTTCTGACAATAACGATTCAAAAAACATTGCTCTATCATCAAGTTCAGGAACGAGTTTGTTTTGTGACAACACAAAAGGGAAAGGTATCCTATCTCAAACCAATTCGGGTTATGCCGGGCATTTTTACTGTTACGGTAATGGAGTTGCTTTATATGTAAACTCTCCTAATTCAGCTAATAAAACTGTCTTAATTACAGGTAATACAAAAAATGACAATGTTAATATTTCAAACGCTGGAACAGGAGCAAATATTAAATCAGTTTCCACAGGAACGGGTCTAGTCTTTGCAGGTAGTAACGGAACCGATACTACTTCTACAATTAGCAAAGAGGGAAATATTACTGCAAAAACACTTGAACTTAGTGCTGGAACAATTGACAAACCTGCATTAGTGATTCCTAATGGTACTTTCACTACAACACCACAAAATGGAGCTATTGAGCGTGATGCTTACGGAAAACTTTGGACTACTAGAAATGGCATAAGATATATGCTTACAGAAGATGACAATAGCTACATTAAGATTCTATTAAATGGAGAACAAAAAATTATTGATACACCATCTCCATACATTAGTACTAATACTACACAAGATACATTGCTAGGTTCCTTTAATTCAGGAACTTTATCTAATAGTTTTCTTGGTAGATTAACTATGATAGCTAATGTAGACAACACTATTTTCGGTAGCGGAAACATTCCTCCAGAAATCAGTAAATTTCAAATAGTGATAAAATTTAAAAATGCTTTACTTTCTCCAAATCATTATGGAGAAGGGTACCTTAATGAATTAATTTTGATTGATAGTATTAACAAAACAGACACTACAGCAACTTTAGCAGCAAGTCACACAGGATGGGATCAAAATTTAGGAATGTTTAATGAATATTACGTTTATGACAGTATAAACAAATCAAGTTTTAAAAACCTTGCTGATGTGTCAGTAGAAATAGTTTGCAGAAATTTAATAGAATTTAAAGATTCCACCAATGCTAATCTTAAAAATCAAGCAATAAGGTCTTATATCAAAATTACTTCAACTTTAATTGAAAGAATTAGAAAATAATTCATAAATAAAAAGACAATATATTTTAGATGTTTTTTCAATCTCGATAGCTCAGATATTCTAATGTAAGATCATTATAAAAAATTACATAATTTATTATATCTGGGCAATCTTGATTTGCTTCCCAAAAACAGAATCGCTTCTGTTAATTCCTAATTCAAACCGCAAGACTCATCCACTTCCTTTACAACTCTGTAAAGCCTCAGAACATCCATGTTAAACCACTATGCATCTGCTTTTTAAACCCCAATTTTAGACAGATCTTTACACTGTAATAAAGAAAAACACTTCAAAAACAATTCAAATCAGGCTGTTTTTTGAAACATCTTTTTGAACTCAAAAAACATAAAACTGAACAAAAACTAATGAACGTTTTAATCATTTGCAAACCCTGTTTGTTTTATACTCCCAACTTAATCATGCCGAAACACGAACCAAAATAAAGTCAAAAACAAATTAGAATATGCCAACTAATCCTATTCCTGCACATCCAATTCCTGCAGCAAGATATTATCCTCGATTATCGGAGGTTATTACTGTAGACGACTTACCCGAATTTCTATCATTTGTTGAAAATGGTCTAAATTCTATTTTCGATAAAATACATTATAAAAATTTACAATATTCAAAAGGATATCGAGGTGATTCTGCTTTTTACAGTCTTGATATTGTAACCAGCAGTCAACTAGCGCTTCCGCTGCCATTTGATCTTAAACTTGTCCTTAATCCAGATTTAAAAGACGGAGATCAGTCTATTTCATCGTTTCCAATTACACTGGAATATCAATGGGAAATTTTAGCTTTTTTAAAAACATTTAGCTCCAGCAGTTTTTCTTTCTCTATACAGGATTTTTATTCTGTAGGTCTTCAGGTTTTCCGCATCAGCGAAGAACAAGTGATTGCCCACATGATGAATATTTTTGTTGAAGCCGAAGAAGGAAAAACCAAATACGAACAGCTTTTAGCAGATATTAACTCTTTAGATGAACTAAAAGAAGATCCAACTTTTGAAGAATTAGGATTTGGAGAAGATGTTGAGCAATCAATTGATAGTATTATCACATTAATCAACAATAATAATGCAATTACAAAATCGATTCCGTTATTATTATTTGGTGTTTATATTGCTAAATCAGGTTTCACTGTAAACGAAATCAAGCAAAAATTACAAGATTTCTACAATATTGTAGCTCCAGACGGAATCGAAGCTCATATTAAGAGAATCATTACTCCAAAGGCCAAAGCCACATTAGAATTAAGTGCTGGTATCGAATTCCCACAAAGCATTCTAAAGCCTGTTGAACCAGACGGCTCTGCTTTTCCAAATCCAGCAACAAAGTCCACCTTCGTATTTGCCAAAGCGCAATTGTATGCAGATACAGAAGCTGGTATTGGTTACCAGGCAGAATTAGGAGGTACATTAACGCCTGCAAATGCCATGATTGGTAATACAGGTTTAATACTGGAATTAGATACTTTAAAAGTCGATTTAAGCAAGAAAACCAATATTCCAGAAGCTGATGCAGACGGACGACCAAATGATTTCGTTGGAGTTTATGCCCGCGCCGCTTCTGTTAAACTGCCTTCAAAGTGGTTTTATTCTAAAGACGATCCAGACAATCCTTCAACATTAAAAATTGGGGCTTCAGATTTGTTAGTGGGTTCTGGCGGTCTTTCTGGAAATATTTATCTGGAAAGTGTCCCAGCTCCAAAAAGTGGTTCATTTAATTATTTTAATGAAAAATTCGATTTCTACTACCCCATTACAATGTTTGAAAAAGACGAAGTAAATGGCGTTGTAAATGAAAAAGAAATTGCTGACTACCCTGCTTTGCTTGTTTATTTGCAAAAGTTATACGCAGCCAAATTACCTTACGTTTTTAAATTTCCATTAGCATTAAAAACAAAAGCTGGATTACAATCTTCAGTAATAAATGCGAATACAGATTATTCTTTTAGCAGCGCTATGGATTATCAGGCATTTTTGCTGGAAATAGAAGATAATACTCTTTGGAAAACTATTGGTTCTTCTGAAAAAGGTTTCAAAGTAGGTTTCAATAAATTTGATATAACTTTCAAACAAAACAAAGTTGTCAGCTCTAATATTAAAGGAGCTTTAGAAATTCCTAAACTTAAGGGAGAAGATAATAATGCATTAAAGGTTGGCCTCGAAGGTCACTTATACGATGATGGAGATTTCAATCTTACAGCTTCATTTGCTAAAGATAATAAGCCAAGAGCAAATCTATTTGATCTTGTAAACATAGATTTTAACAGTTTCGAGCTTGGTAAACAAGACGATGATTACTATTTAGGCACATCTTGTTCTGTTTCTTTTCCTAAAGAAACTTTAATGGGCAGTTTATTAAAAGGAAAAGGCTTTGAAGTTGAAAAACTTCGTGTTTACAGCGATGGAAACATTGAAGTCGAAGGAGGATCAATTCCTATTCCGATTAGTCTTTCTGTTAATTTGGGTCCTGTTCAAATGGCAGTTACCAATATTAACTTTGGTTCGACTCAAATTAACGGCCGTAAATATAATTTCTGGGGATTTGATGGTGCCATTAGTATCAATCCGCTTGGAGTAGATGCACGTGGTGAAGGTGTTAAATATTATTATGCTGTTGATGGAGGTTCAAAAGATTCATTTATCAGAATTCAAACTATTGAAGTTGATTTAATTATTCCAGGAACTGCTACAGAAGCTTCTGCTATGGCTATTATCCACGGTATGATTACGCTTCCTGAGCCTGGTAAATCTAAGGAGTTTATTGGTGAGGTTGGATTAAAACTTCCTAAAGCAAAAATTTCAGGAAGTGTTGGAATGCGTTTTATGCCCAAATATCCAGCTTTTTTAATCGATGCTAATATTGATCTACCTGTTCCTATTCCACTTGGATTCCTGGCTATTAATGCTTTTAGAGGATTATTAGGATTTAGATATGTTGCCACCAAACAAGCCGCAGGATTAACAAAAGACGATTCTTGGTATGACTTCTATAAACATCCAAAGCCGGGTATTAACATTAAAAAATTCAGCGGACCGCCAGATTCGATGGAATATGACACTCCATTTTCTATTGGAGCCGGAGCTACTTTCGGTACAGTTGCAGATGGCGGTCATGTACTCTCTTTGAGAGCAATGCTGCTGCTGTCTCTGCCTACTTTGTTTTATATTGAAGCAGGGCTTAATGTTATTTCGGGACGTTTAGGACTTATTGAAACAGATCCTAGTAATCCGCCATTTTTTGCGATGGTTGCCTTTGGTGATGATTCGTTAGAATTGGCAGCTGGAGCAGATTTCAGCATTCCAAAAGACAGTGGTCAAATTATTAAACTTCATGCACTATTAGAAGCTGGGTTCTTCTTTAAGAATCAAAAGCCTTGGTATGTAAATCTCGGAAGCAAAAAAGACCCAATCACAGCAGAAGTCTTAACCTTATTTACAGCAAAATCTTTTATTATGATTTCTGCTCAGGGAATTGAAGCCGGCGCAAGATTAGATTTCAAATTGCAGCAGAGTTTTGGTCCTGCCAAAGTTAAACTTTGGGCCTATCTAGAACTAGGAGGCAAAATTTCGTTTAAACGTCCTCAAATGGGTGGTTACATTACTGCCGGCGGAGGAATCCAAATCAAACTTTTGATTATTAATGTAGAAATTGCTTTGGATACAATATTCTCTGTAGAGTCCTTTAAGCCATTTTTAATTTATGCAAAACTGGAATTAAGTGTCCGAGTAAGAATTGGTTTTGTAAGAGTTCGTAAAAACTTTAAAGTTGAACTTCAGTGGGACATTAACCGAATTGTAGATCGTACGCCATATAGTCCGCTGCCAAAAGGAACAGTTGGAGATGGTGAGGACGACAGAACTTTAGAGAACGTAAAAGGAGTTCATATGTTAACCAATCAGGCATTTGCTCTTGATTATTTTAAATCTATTGGAGATAAAAATTACGATAAAGATAAAGTCTTTGCGAATGGTACTCCAAGACCCGAGTTTATATCCGCAGTAATTCCTTTAGATACTTATATCGATATTAAAATGGCTAAAGGTGTATTGCCTAATCCTGAGTTATCTAAAAAAATTGGAGGATATACCGCTGATGCTAAAAATTATACAGATAAGATGCCTCCTGAAGAGACATCGAAAGCGGGTAGAAAATTGCGTCAGGTGAAACATGAATACGGAATTAAATCAATCAATTTAAAATCTTGGAATGGTTCTGCATGGGTAGATTATAATCCTTTTGAAGCAGTTGTATTAGAGAAAGAAAGAACCAATGATTTGAAGAGTTTACCTTGGGCACATTGGCAGAAAGCAATTGACCAATATGATTCTATTCGTGTATTAGCAACCAATCCGTTTTCTTTTTTAAGCGCAGGAGAGCCTGGATGGCATATTCCAGAACAATTAGGAATTACACCATCAAGATTATTTTGTGCCTCTTTTGAAATCGAAAAGCAACATACAGATTTCCTTAACAAGCAAATAGGGAAACGTTATTATGTGCCGATGCAGTATGAAGCAGATAAAATCAATGGATTATTCTTCAAACTTCTTGGTGAACTTCCTGAAATTACAGCAAATAATACTCTTGAAGGCGGAGATTTCATGAGTATTACAAGCGATCGAAATCCTTTTGGCTACAATAGATCTTTGTCATTTAGAAATGATAACGAATTAGAAATTATTTTCCCTGAATCAGCAATTGATCCTACAATTAAGCTAACAACTCAGGCAAAAGAAGTCGTAATTTCTGCTTACCAGTCTGTAATTGAAGATGGCGAAAAACTAACATCTTATATCCCTGTTCGTTTTAGAAAAACCGGAACTGAGCTTTCAGAACAACAAACGTATACCAAAGCAGAATTTTTAAATGAGATAACTTTATATAGTGAAGAGGTTGATGACCAGAAGAAAAAAATCGATAAAATTGTAATTAGTCCTCTTTCTGCAAATGCAAAACGTATTAAAGAAATTAGAAATGAAATTGCAGCATTATTTGATGAAACTTCTTATGATCTAATCGGAGAAACTGAAATTAAATTGACTGATCCAGAAAAGATTGATAAATACAATTCTCTTTTAGCCGATTTAGAGATCTTAAAATTGAATGCCGGAAATGACAATGCTAATTCTGGAGGTAATCCAAATGCATTAACTTTTACGCATTATTACGGTTATAAAGGAAGAATTTCATACGTTTTTGATCAGGTAATTAAATTTAATGATTCTTATGTAATAACATTCCACCCTGAAACGAATTCAAAAACTACTATTCTGTTACAAGTTAATTCAGAAGGTAGTATTATTAGAGAGCGTTTGATTAACGGCATTGTTACTTCTTTACAAGTTGTAAATGGTAATTTATTAGTAACTCAGGCTTTAAATGCAGAACAATGCAAAGGAATCGGAGAAGCAACTGTTGATCTCGATTTTATTGTAGGGTGCCTTTCTCCTATTGCAGCAACGGCAATTGTTGAAATGGATGAAGAATTAAATCCAATCTTGGGAACGGAATATTTGAACACTTATTCTTTAGGATTTAACAAAGTATTGCCACTAACCGGAAATGATTTGCTTTGGATAACTACATTATCAAATGAAACTCAGATTTACTGGATTAAAGGAAGCGATCGAACAATTGTTTATCATTCTAATATAAACAACGAAGTAATTAAAGTTCTTCAGCATAATGATACCGAGTTTAGCCTGATCACGAAAGATAAAAAAATCATCCGTTTAGGTATTAACATCTCTTCAAAAGTTATTACAGTAACCGACACAAAGGTACTTTCAAATACTGAAATTGTTGAAATTGTTGATGCAATGACAACGAATAACAAAATTTTACTTTCGGTTAAATTATCGAACGATAAATTTGGTTTAGCGCAAATTGATGGTAATACTGTTTCACTGGTAAAAAATGATACCATTTTTGATTCAGCTGTTTATTTATCAAACAATGCATTAAATAATAATTCTATTGTCGCTTACAATGCACATTATTTGTTCGTATTTAATGAAACATTAGGTCTTACAAGATTAATTCAGAGAGAAAGCGACATTAAAAATGCTTCTATTATTCAGGTTCAAAATGAACCTTCTGTAAATGAGATCATGATGCTTTCTGCTAAATCAAACGAAAAAGGAATTTATTTTTCATTATTCAGTGATGCATTTGATAATTGTTCTTTATATCCTGCTGCTAATGTTACAGTGACAACATCAACAACTGCTTTAACAAACGGAAGTATTAACATAACCGCATTAAGCTCAGTTACCGGATTAGATTTTACAAGAAGTCTTAAAAATTCAAAAATAATTACGACTGATAATGTCATTTGTTCGAATACAGAAAGCTCCGAAGATCCTGAATTAGATTACACGACTTACATTCAAAGTGTAGAATGGCTGAGCAAAGAAGATTATTATCATAATAAAACTATTCTGGATATTCCGGCTGTAGCAGAGCAGTTTCAAGCAATGAAAGCAGCGGTCGAAAATACGGTACAGCCAATTTGGAGACCTAATACAACCTATTGTTTAGATTTTACATTAACTGATACTGTTGATGATAATAAAAAGAACCCAGCTGAATTTAAATATTATTATGGTTTTAAAACACTTGGACCAATCGGACATTATCCTGTTCCAGATCCTGTAACGCCAGAAAACCAAAATCCACCGGCAAAAAATGAATTGACAGAATTGTCTAAATCTCCATTAACATCATTAAGAAGTTATCTGGATTATAACCGTTCTTATCCAAATGCAGATGGAAGTTTACTGCAGTCTAAACCTTCGTTCTATGGAAATAAAGAATGTACTATTTCTTTATTCTTTAACAGTCCGTATACTTCTCACCTGTTTAAAAACTGGGCTGAATATGATAATGGCAGACCTGAAATTAAAGGAGCATTAAATCTTTTCATTAAAGATCCGCTGACTGATTTGTTGATCGAATTTCCAATGAAGGAAATAGTAGAAGGAGAAGAAGAAATTATTTATCCAAAACCAGAGGAAGTAGATGATGAAAGTGAAAAATGGACCGGCGATAACGATCCAAGAATTCCGGCAGGTATTCAAATATTAAACAATTTTATTAAAGATACTTCTACAATGAAGTGCAGCTTAGAGTTAGGAGATCCTTTAAAACCAAAATCATTAAAATACAAAACGAGTTTAACCAATTTAAAGCCTTCTAAACTTTACACGGTTTTAGTCAATAACTATTTTGATGGTGCTCAAATAGGAGTTACAAGTGAAAGCAAAAATATTCTGGTACATCAATTTGGATTCCAGACATCTCGCTACAAAGATTTCCAAGAACAGGTTCAGAGCTATTTCTTAGATGAAGAAAAAACGAAAGGTGCAATGTATGATGTGAAGGTCAACATGAATCAAGATCGTATTGATGCTTTGTATTATTTAATCGCTCCTAAAAGTGAAAACATTACAAATGCTTTAAGTGATTCTATTGCTGCCAAATATCAGCATTTGTTTGACCGTGCCATTGAAGGAATCTTAAAATTGTCTCCTCTTGATCCTGCTCAAAACACTGAGGTAAATAGAATTATTGATACGAATTCTGGAGAGACCATAGCGCTTTTAATTCGTAATCCTGAGCCATTTAATATTCCGAAAATGCCATTAGAAGAAATTCAAAATACAATTGCAGTACTCGATGGAGCTGAAAATCTAAAATCTGAATACAGCGTGCTGCATTCAAAAGATTACTCTCAGGCATTAATAATGCATAGAGACAAAACAATTCCAGCAGAAGAGCTGAAAATCAAATTTGAATACAAAATGTGGAATACTGAAGGAAATGGAACTTCTGTAACAAACATTCTTGACACACAAATACTGCCATTATAAAATATAAATCTTTAAAAAAATAAGACAAAAAATGAGTACTATAAATCCTCAAGAAAGTCAACTCTCGGGTTGTGAAACTTATGTAGCAATTGTAGTCGATGAATCGGGTTCAATCAATGGAAACGAAGCACAGCAGATTCGTTCAGGACTGACTTCATTTATCACTTCTCAGGCGCAAAGTAAAATCACCCTTTCATTAATTGGAATGTCTAACAGCGATACTGCTGTTAGACAAGATAATGTTATTCAGAAAAAAATTTCAAGCAATTATCAGGACTTTAAAGACTGGATTGATTTATATGGCAACGGAAGAGCTTACATACAATCTGATTACTGGGCATCTGGTTTAAATGCTGTTAAAAATCTGTCGGTTACTCCTGATATCGTTTTTGTAATTACAGACGGTATGCAGGTCAATAATTCTAATTTATTGAAAAGCCTATTTACTGATTTAAATCTTACTTCGAAAGTTTTTGTGTATGGAGTTACAAGCTCTGCTGAGAATATTGACGAGTTGACAACACCGCTCGCGAATTTTTTAGAAAGAACACCAATCTCTAAAAATGACAATATTTCTGCTATGAATTCTGATTATATCAGAGTTTCAGATTTTAGTACTTTAGGAATTGAATTAAATAAGCTTGCAGACGATTTATCTAAATTGCAAATAGGCTGTTTCCCTAATGTAACCATTGTTGATAACAAGTTGATTTATCCTTCTTTGAAGAAAGGCACACGAATTAGCCAACCATGTGGAACTTTGGTTCTTACTAATAAAAGCAGAGTTCCTCTGACTTTAAATGCAGGTACAAAAATTCATAGTGAAAACAATTTAAACGGACTTGTCTTTAAGCTTCAAAACTCGGTTACAATTCCTGGAACATCTCAAGTTGAAGTTCCAATTCAAATTGAAGGCCGACCTCTTGCTCTTGGTGTTTTTTCAGCGCTTGTAACTTTAAATAATGTCAAAAACCCTTCAGGAATTAGTATTAAATTTAATATTGGCAGAACGTCATCAATAATTGATATTTCATCAGAAAAAACAAATCTGCAGTCTACCTATTTACAAATTGCCACAGCCGGTTCGAGAGGAATTGACAGTACGAAAGGAATTCACCTTCGCTGGATTCTGGCAGGCAGATTAGGAGAAAATCATCTTCCAAAAGGAGAATTATTTAAAGGTGACAATTCTAGTTTAAGTTTTAATAAACCGAATGATTTTGTAAAAGTATACAGAGCACCTTACACAAAAGTCAGTCAAACCGTAAATCTAACCCAAAATCCTAATGTTGTCGACAACAAAAAGGCGCTTTGGATTTATAAAACAACAAATCCGCAGAGATCTGTTTATATTAATTTTCAAAATAAAACAAAATATAAAACCGTTAAACTTAGCATAGATCCACTAACAAATCCTACTGCTTTTATGCAGGCTTACGGAAACAATTTGATTGAAATTGAATCTAAAACAGATTTGTTTTTTGCTGCAGAATTGGATTTTTCCTCTTCAAATATTTCAAAAAATGTCAAGCTTGAAACTTTATCTGTAGCCGAAAATAAGATTATGGCTTCTAAAAGAGTTAGCAATCGTAAATCTTATTCTTCACAACAATTAAATAGTACTATTCGATTAGTTGCCGAAAATGGCCGAAGTATTCGCTTTAAAGCAAATAATTGTCTTTTAAATACAATTCAATTTGAGTTTTATTCTGATTTCATTACAAATGCTAATGCTAACGGAGATTGGAACTTAAAAGGGAATTATGCCTTAAGCACAGAAGACATGACCGTTTTTGGACAGCTAGAACCAAAACCAAATGCAGTTCATGGAAAATGGTTAAAATTTAATGATGGTGAATATGTAAATATTAAAAATTACAAAGACAAGTGGAATAAGCCTACTAACGAAAATGATATTACTGATGAAAACATCAAATGTATTGTATCTAAATACATTGATTTAAGTAAGGAAGGAGATAATCCAACGGCAGAAAAAGATATTCCTTTTGGGGATCGTATTCCTATAAACGAACCAAAAGAAGGAGAAGAACAACAATATGCTGAAAACTTAACTAAAATATCTTATCTGGATCTTTTAAACATTGCTGCAAACGACTACCATGTTGCACGTATGCTAGGATTGGGCTGTATTGATCTTGATGATGAAGTTTTATCTGGAGAATATATTTATTTAACTGAATATACCACTTTTGGAAGTTTGGAAGAAGGTATTGAAGGAACTGAAGTACAACATCTTTCGATGAGTATTCCGACTTCAATAAATACAGAACGAATGCCTCTTCCTGTTCAATTAAGTAAGATTGTTCCTGGATTAAATGTGGACTCAGAAGAAAACCCAAATGCCAGGATTACAGATTCTGAAGGTTATAGTTTTGATGGAAAGAAGAGATATGTCAGCTTATTTATGGATGATGTTTTAGATTATGATATCAGTAAAGATAATAGTGATTTCTTTAAATCTTCAGCAGAGTACGATGGAAGTGCATTTACATTTCCCATTTATTTAGGAATTGATCATAAAACTGAAACAGAATCAAAATGGAAAAGTCCGGAATTATCGCATGATATCGAATACAAAAGTGTTAATCAAAATTTCAAAGAATCGGAATATGAAACCGTTCCGATTATTATTCCTGATGCTGGAAAATCAATTTTAAATGCAGTTCAGGAACAAACAGGAGAACACACTTATATCTATCAGGGATATGGAATTAATATTTTCTCAAGAGCAACATCTGGACGCCAAATCAGCATTAAATCTAATATTAAACCTGCCAATAATTTAATGCCTCCGAGCAACATTAACACACTTCTTGTTACAGAAGAAAAACCGTTAATGTTTACCTCCTTGTCTGAACAGGAATTATTGGGTAAAATTACTGGAGAAGATAAAACATTAGTTAGAATTTTGTTTGATTATTATTCAGCTCAGGAATTATTGAGTTATCCTGTTCCTAGTGAAATTTCTGTTGAAGAAGCTAAAACTAACAAGGAATCTATTTTTCCTGATGATAAGGAAATACTTGCTGACCATTTTAGACTGTATTATAAAGACGGGCTTCCTGAAGTTGAGTACGGTCAAATTGAAAGTATTGAAAACAAATCTATAAATAATCTTACCTCTTTTGTTAAAATAAGAGAGTATAAGATTATCAGCAGCGGGCAAGAGGTTAAAATTGGATTAGACAACTCTAATAAATCACGATTTGACGGA
Source organism: Flavobacterium sp. SORGH_AS_0622 (assembly GCF_030818825.1). Classification (NCBI taxonomy): domain Bacteria; kingdom Pseudomonadati; phylum Bacteroidota; class Flavobacteriia; order Flavobacteriales; family Flavobacteriaceae; genus Flavobacterium; species Flavobacterium sp. SORGH_AS_0622. The sequence goes on along the minus strand of NZ_JAUTAX010000001.1, from coordinate 1,033,031 downwards.
GGAATATTAACGATTGGAGATCAAAATTATGTTATCCAGAATGTTGAAGTTGTACTTAAAAAAGATGCTCAAAATAACGATGTTTTTGATTATGCATTAGTTGAAGTATTAAAAAAAGAAGTAACTGACAAACTTCATGCTGATGGCGATGCAACAATAGATTCTGAACAGATCCAAAACATTCAAATACCAGAGAGTAGATTGTGTACACTGGTTCAGAACATGCAAACAGATTCTAACTGGCATCAGCCTCAAATTGCTTTTAAAGTTGAATATCCTGAGAGTTTGAATGTCATTCATAGAGAGGTTATTGAACATACAAGTGAAAACGGAACTGATTTACAGCTACAAAAAACAAGAGGACTCTGGAAAAATGCAGTAATAGAAAGGCATTTTGAAGTTTCTTATGAAATGAATTCAGACGGAACGTATAAATTGGATAAAGATGATAATCCAATTGAACTAGCTGAGAAAAAGCATTTAGGATTATACAAAATCATTTTCCCAAATTTTAATTTGCCTCAACATCCTCAATTTAAATCAGAAAACCAAAACTCTGTAGAATGGTCTAATGGTATTGTACGATTGTTTACAAAAAGTGCAGTACAGGAAGGAAGTTCTGTTCCTGTAAAATCGAGAAAGGAGTTTAAAGTTTTTAAAACAGAAAATATTGGTACTACTGGAGATCTGGTCTTATATATCGATGATCCTGATTTTAAACTTGGCAATTATTCAACACAAACAATGGCGGATAATTATGATGAAATTATTGGTGCAATAGACGGCCCGCTTAAAGAAGATGACGTACGAAATTATGATGATAATGATGTATCTCAAACTGTAAACTATTATCCGAGCTATAAAGTTTATTTATACGCTGATGCAGTTTCCGGAATTACACAAGAAAATGTTCAGCCAAGAGAAAATGAAAGTACCCACTACTCTATCTTCGGAATTAGTACACATGCAAAAACTGGTATTGACTACAAATCGAAGATTAGTATTCCGAGTCCGATGTACGCTGTTAAAATTGAGAAACCGGAAAAACCTGAAGAAATTACAGGTGGTAGTTTGTATGCAACCCGTCCTGATTTTTACAACCGATCATCTTATACTTTTATTACTAAATACAGTCAAAAACGCAAGCCTTACGGATTATTACATTACAGAGCCAATGATGAAGACCTTTTAAACATTTTGTACCAACCTGAAACAGTGAGTACTATTCGTGAAGAATTAAACAAATTGGGTGGAAATGATGAAATCAGCTTTAATGAAAGATGGAAAGACTTTTTGGATTTTAATGGCCTTGCTTTGAGTGGGCATTATAAAACTTTGCCAGAAAATGAATCTGAAGAAAATTACCGATTTCCATTGCCTGACAACGAAGATTTTATAAAACTGATTAATGATTTTATTGAATGGCACAATAAAGCGCAAGGTACACAAGAAAATACGATAACATCTATTACATCATTAAATAAGGTTCTAATTTCACAGGGAGTTCAAGATCCTTTATTAGTAGTTCATTTTGTAGAACAAGCTATTCATGCGGCTTTCGTTCCCTTAACCGAAGTACCAGTTGTTTATGAGTATATTAAAGGTAATGACTATGTCCCTGTTAACAAGAAACAAACCATTAAAGATAAAAATGGAAACGCTCTAAAACCTACTGATAATGATTTTGAGATCGCACCAATGATGAAAATCATTAATGAAAGTGAAAACATAGCACAGTTTACCGACTTTAATCTCGATGGAAATTCACAAAACATCTATTTCTACGCTGTTCGCGAAATGGATATTAAGATGAATTTTGGAGAGTTTAGTGATCTTATTGGGCCTGTAAAACTAGTTGCTTCTACTCCGCCAAAAACACCAGAAATTAAGCGAATTATGCCAATTCTGGAAAATCAGGTTTTAGGAATTAAACCAGCAGTTCAAATTGAATTAAATGCTTATCAGCCAGAATATAAAATTAGAAAAATCAATGTTTATCGCGCAAACACAATGCTTGATGCGCAATCGATAAGAACAATGAAATTGGTGAAAGAAGTTTTAATTAATGAAGAAACTTTGTCTGCAGATTTTGAGAATGTATGGAATGTTTATGATGATTTTGAAGATTTAGAAAATGTACCATTTGGTGATGGATTGTTTTACAGGATTACCGTTTCAAAACAAATTGAATATGCAGATTCAGATTCGACAATTGATAATCCTATCATAAGCATCGATTATGCACCATCACAACCGTCAAAAATTACAGCTGTCGTTATTGTGGATAATGTTTCGCCAGAATCTCCGGACTTAGAAGTTTCGGGAGTGCCAACAGGAACAAATGGAGAAATCTTAAAACCAATAGTTTTCAATTGGGAGAAAACAGTTCATAATGGTAAATATCATTTATATAAAATGAATAATCAGGGGAATTGGGAAAAAATTCATGAACTCAAGTCAAACTTAAACGAAGTTATTCTTCCTCTCAACGACATTGAAAAATTTACCGACGAATTAGTAATAAAAACAGAAGATGGAGACCGAATCTATCATCACTTTAAAGCGATTTCTGAAAATTCATCTGGTATGTACAGCAGTGATGAAAAAATCCTAACTCTTTAAAAAACTATTAAATACCAATGAATTACCTCATTGGTATTTAATATCGAGTCTTATCAAAAAACATTTAAAAGCAAAGAAATAAAACTATATAACATGGCAACAAGCAGAAATGACTTTCGCAACAAATTCAATGACGGAGATATTCCCTCACACATTGACTTCGTAGAGATTTTTGAAAATTTCGTTCATAGAGACGATGACAAAGCTAATTTTCAAATGGTCGAAACAGGTACAGATAATGAACATTATATAACTCCAGCACTTTTAAAAGTTGCTTTTCAAAATGCCGGAATTATTTCTGGTAATTGTTATGTCCCTTTCAAAGAATTTCAGGATAACTTTTCAGGATCATATATTCAGTTAAATCATACCCCTATTGAGGACAGTGTAAAGGTTTATAAAAATGGTCAGTTACTAAACGAAACTAACGATTACAATTTAAATGATAATGCCATCATTGTTTTTTCTGATCCCATAAGCAACCGCAATATCGAAGTAAATTACTGGGCTAAAAATATCGATACAGAACCAGATGATCCTAATTCTGATCCTATTCTTGGAAGTTTATCTGTTCCTTTCAAAGAAAATTTTGATCATGACACTTTTAATGATGATAAAATTACTTTAACAGAAATTCCTATTAAAGATAGTATTCGCATCTACAAAAATGGTCAGCTTCTTAGAGAGGGAACTGGTAAAGATTATATCGTAAACTACAACAATGGAATAATTACATTTTCTGCTGTAATAAGCGATCGTAATATCGAAGTAGATTACTGGTATAAAAGTTCTGTTTCATTATCAGATTTGGAACTAAATAACAAATACGTTGATTTAACAACAGCTCAAACTATTGCAGGAATTAAAACTTTTACTGAAGCAACAGAAAGTAAGAGTTTCATTAAAACCGGCGGAACTTCAAGTCAATTTTTAATGGCAGACGGCTCAGTTTCGACCTCTCCAGGTTCGGATTATGATGCTGGACATTCTATAGGTTTAATCCCTTTTACTGGAGGCTATCAAAAATTTAGCAACGGATTAATATTACAGTGGGCTCATTTAATGAGTAATGCCAATACGTATACTTTTCCTTTAACCTGGCCAAATGGTGCTTTGAGTGTTATCGTATCAACTTTAAGAACAAATTCGGGAAGCAGAGGATATAACCACGTGGGTAATATTACAAAGAATACTTATTATGCCCTTATCGATGCCAATGAAGGATATATGTTCTCAATTGGATATTAACAATAAACTTTAAAAAATGAAAAATACATATAAAGGAACTTACGACCAAAATGGAGAATACACAGGTTTTTATGTTGAAGGAATTCACGAAAACATTCCACAGCCTAATATCGAACTAACCGAAGAAGAATGGCAGCAGGCATTGTCAAAAAATTATAAAGTAATTAATGGAACTCACACTCACTTTCCTTTCATTCAAAGTCAGGAAGAACTTCTAGAAAATATTAGGGCTACTAGAAACACCTTATTAACCGAAAGCGACTGGACACAAGTAGAAGATTCACCACTTTCTGAAGAGAAAAAAAGCGCTTGGAAAAATTATAGACAAGAACTTAGAGAATTAACTGATATCGATGATTTAGCATCTATTGTCTGGCCAATACAGCCAGTTTAATCAAAGTAATTGTTTAATGTCTTTTTTAATGATTTAAGAAAGCAAATTATTAATGAATATATGGAAGAAAACACAACATATAAGCCTTTTTCGTATTTAGACAATTATATTCCTGTTGAAGGCGAAACTGTTTATTATAATACAGAAAAAACTTTAAATAAAACCAAAAATGATTGTGCTGCAGGAATGGGAAGTTCTGTTACACTGATTGCTCCAGCAAATAAATTTGTATCAAATTTGAGCATTAACGATGCAAATGAGCAAGCACAAGAATGGTTAAATACCAATAGTCAAGCGTATGCCAATAACGTAGGAACATGTTTAATTGATTCTACTCCACCAAGTAGTTTTTCTTTAAGTCAGACATCTATTACTGCAACTACAGTATTATTAACATGGACTCCTGCAATAGACAATATTGGAGTTGTTGCTTATGACATTTTCATCGACGATAGCTTTTTAGATTCTATTTCATCTAATGTGTTTAGCTATGCTGTCACAGAACTCTCATCATCAACCACATACAATTTTTATATAAAAGCAAAAGATGCTGCTGGCAATTCGACTAATAGTAATATTCTAGCTGTTACTACTCTGCCTATTACTTTAATTTTACCTGTAACTAAATCAGCAATATTTGAAAATAAAAATAGTAACTGGTCAATCTGTCACGATGCCGATGCAGCAACAACTTATTATGAAGGAAATGCTTACTTAGGAGCTGCAAAAGATGCATCAGGATTTTCCCTTAATAGATACAGAGGAGCAATTGATACCTCATCAATTACATCGAACCCTAAATCTGCTAAAATAAAATTTAAGTTCGCGACAAATGCAGTTGGTAACGCATTAACTTTTAATCTTTATACCTCTAACATTCGAATTCCTTACTTTAAAAATTTTGAACTTATTGATTGGAACGATTGGGATTCTAATAATTTTCTTGGCAGTGTAATAGTACCTAGTAACTCAACTGCATATGTAGAAATTACATTAAATCCTGCTCAATTCTATTTACTAACCCAACGAGAAGGTTTTAATTTTTTCCTAATCTCAAATGGGGACAAAGATATGAGCACACCAACTACAAATAATAGACCAATCCTCTCTACTACAACAGATACTGGTGAAATTTATTTGGAATGTGAGTTTTAGATTTATTTAATCTCAAAACTTAATAATAAAAACAAATTTAAATACCACAAAAAATGGATACAAATCACAATAGAATAAAAGTGGCTGATTTAGAAACAAATCAGCCAGATAAAATTTTAAAAACAAATGAAAATGGCGAATTAGAATTTAGTGATAATGTTACTGGTGGTTCTCAGGATTTACAATCAGTTCTAGAAAATGGAGCTTTTGCTGTATTTGATGGTCGAAAAGTGATTTCTCTTTTTTCAGATTTAGCACCAGAAGATATCCTTTTGAGGGCTTCAAATGAAGATAATAGTAACATGTGTGCTCTTGATATAAATAAGGATTTGGTAAATCTTTTTTTTTATAAAAATGGCGTGCAAGGAGGTTTAAGTATTCAAGATGGATTACTTAAATTAAATCAATCGACTGCTGGATCTGCAAATACTCCTAATACAAATACTTCATTAAGTTTTGAAGCACCTGTAGGAGATTTAAATGATGGTGGAACTGTTATAAAAATTCCCGCAAAGCCTTCCAGAAAAGATGAAAACAACAACCCAATTCCCTATAAATTAGCAACTTTAGATGATGTTTCTATTCCAGTTTCAGCAACAATTCCAGGAATTATAAACAACACATCTCTTCAAGAATTAGGGGGAGTAGATAAAACAATATATGGAGTTAGAATAGGTAGAGGAAATTACTCTGGAACAAATAGTAATACGGCTTTGGGCGGAAATACTCTTTCATCTAACATATCAGGTATACGTAACACTGCGGTAGGTAGATCGGTATTACCCGCTCTAACCACAGCAAGTGATAATACAGGTTTAGGTTCACTTACATTGAATAGTGTAACTACTGGAACTGGGAATACGGGATTAGGATCTTCTAATTTGTATTATACAAAGACAGGAGGTTATAATACAAGCGTTGGTTTTGCTACAATGCAGAATAATATAACTGGATCATATAATACAGCTTTAGGTGGAAATGCAGGATTTAGAATAAATTCAGATTTTAACATTGCTATTGGTTATAGAGCTTTTGGTAGTGATGTTTCGCTTCCAGCACCTTCTACAGGGCAATATAACACTGTTATTGGATTCCAAGCAGGTAGAGATTTGACAACAGGTTCGAATAATATTTTAATTGAAAATATTACAAACGCAAGTATAACATCAGGAAGCAATAATATTGTTTTAAATCCTCGACAAAAATCAGGAATAAATACAGGAAGCGGTAATACTATTATAGGAGGTTTTGATGGTGCATTTGCTCCTAATGATTCTGAACTAGTAGTTTTAGCTACTGGTACAGGTAAAATTGCTATAAGAAAAAATACCAATGATGAATTAATTGCACCAACATTAACAAAAGCCCTAATCGATTCAGGAGGTGCAAGATCTTTAATTACTAAAGAATATTTAGACGCTACTTTAGATATTATCGGTTTAATTAATAATTCTACAAATACGAGTTTAAACGCTGCAACATTAAATTCTACATATCCAAATGCAAGACAAGGATTAAGAGTTTATTGCCCTTCCATCTCTGGAGGAGCATTAATGTACGAAAAAACAGGAGACAACTGGATTCAATTTGCAGTTACAACCGTGCTTTAAGCATAAGTATATAGAAGAACAAAAAAAATACCACAAAAAATGGATACAAATCACAATAGAATAAAAGTGGCTGATTTAGAAATAAATCAGCCAGATAAAATTTTAAGCACAAACTCCAATGGCGAATTGGAGTTTAGTGATATTGATGCGATTAAAATTGATAGTTACAATGGTTTAGATTATACTGAAGAAGGAAAAGTTTTAGATGCTAGACAAGGGAAAGTTTTGAAAGATCTTATTGATAATATAAATACGATAATTGCGTCCGACAATATTAACTTAAATAGTCTTCAAGAAGTAGCGGATTCAATTGAATCAATAAAAATTTCGATTACTAATATATTAACTAATTATTCAAATAATAGGTCTTGGGCCTTAGGCATTGACAGTGTGTCAACACAAAACTATACTTTAACTTTCGATGATTATAAGAAAGTGAAAGTTTTTACAAATGCAAATCCAACAAACTTTATTATACCGATAAATTCGGTCATTCCAATTCCTATAGGATATGAATTTGAATTTACACAAAAAGGTGATGGAATTGTAACAATTGGAGGAAGTGGAATTACTTTTTTGACGAATATTTCTTTGGCAATGGTAAAAGGGGAAACAAGGATTTTACGAAAAATTGACACTGATACATGGACAATAAGAGGCTCAAAAAACGATATCTCACAGCTTAATGATTCAAATTTGTTATTAAGTCCAAAAATTTGGAACACGATTTTTGTAAACAATATTACAGGAAATGATTCTACTGCTCAATTCGAAAATCCAAATAAACCATTTGCAACTATGCAAAAAGCACTTGAATTCCAATCAAGTTTAGAAGGATATTTCCCCTTTGATATTAAAATAATAATTACAAGTGGTGGGACTTATAATATGGGACAAAAGATGTTGTCGAATGGACCAAACAGTGAAACCAATATTTTACTTTATAATGTGAACATTACTGGCATAAAGGGCACTCCAACACTTGTTTTTACTAATGGAATAGATGTTGGAAGCACAACATTAAATAATGTAAATATAATACATCAGCAATTGACAAATGTTCCAATTAGCGGCGGATTAAAATTTAACGCTGGTAATCCAAATAGCTTTATAAATATTAACTCTATTAGATTTAGTAACATTACTGGTTTAGGAAACGTTTTTAGTCCTGCTGGTTTATTTCAATATGTGAAAATAAATAATATAATTATTGATAGTACATGCACTAATTGCCAAATAGATTTGTCAAGAATTAACACTCTTACTTTTGCAAAAATTGACAATATAACAAACAATGCTAATTCTTTTTCGGCAAGTAGCTCGAATAGCATTTTTTCACCCCCTTTTCAAGATTTTGAATTCAGTTCTATTACCAACAACTCAACTGTACCAATTAGTTTATGGGGTGAATGGTCTTCAACAACAGCTACAATTAAAATTGGAAATATAAGCAGTCCCAATGCTTTAATGAGAATTCCCCTAGGAATAGCTGCGGGAGATTATGGTGTAAATACAAAACTTAAAATACATTTTAAGGACTCAATAATTAACAACTGCTGGCTTTCAGGAAATACTTTAAATAGTCAATGTTATGTATCAGGAAAAGCAAAATTTAATTATTCTCTGCAAACTCCATTCATGACCATTACCAGAAGCCGATTAAACACAGACTTTTCAAACAAGGATACTTGTGTTTTAAAAGATTTAGAATTAGTTATTGATTACTCTATTACACCAACAAATCCAATAATATCCATACCAAACGCTATTAACAATGGTTCTGCAGGAATGACAAACGGAGAAGCACAGGTGATTTTAGAAAATGTTAAAATTAGGACAAACTCACCAGTTGAAATATTTAGAATTCCAGCCCCGAGTAAATTGGACACACCGCGACTAATTGTTTTTCGAGGTTTTAATTCTTTTGACAATTCTAAAGAGCTGATTAATATAGCCGTAACACCAACGGAACCAAAATATATAATATCTCAAAAAGCAACTATTTATCATCCTTTTAATGTTCTTAGCAATAATCCTTCTTTAAGTATAACTCAGGAGCAATCTTATTAATTAAAAACCAAATGAGCACAAATCACAACAGAATAAAAGTCGCTGATTTAGAAATAAATCAGCCAGATAAAATCCTGACCACGAACTCCGAAGGGGAATTAGAATTTAATAATATCAGCAATATTAAAGTTGATAATTATAATGGATTAGATTACACTCAGGAAGGCAAGGTTTTAGATGCAAGACAAGGGAAAGTTTTAAAAGATTCTTTAGACAATCTAAATAATTCTCTAGATATAAAAGAAGACAAGTCTAACAAAGTACAAAATATTGAAGAAAACAAAAACTCAACATCTGCTTTTCCAAGTATTAAATCATTATATGATTGGAGCAAAAGTATTTTTAAAACATGGCTAACAGACATAGAGAATTTTTCGTCTACTGCATATACACTAAATATTGACAATATTAATAAGACAACAATTTTTTCATCATCAAGCCCAATTACAATTACCATTCCTTCTGATTCTGTAGTTTCATTACCTATTGGAACAAAAAAAGAATTTGTACAAAAAGGAACTGGTTTAGTCACAATTAACGGCTCAGGAATTTCTTTTATAGCAAATATTCCTTTAACAATGACAAGTGGAGAAACTCGAACATTAACAAAAATTGAGAATAATACTTGGATTGTAAATGGAAATAAACAATCTTCGCAAATAGTAAAAGGAGTTTACTTCGTTTCTTCGACCGGAAATAATTTAACTGCCGAACCAGAAAACCCAAACAAACCTTATCTAACATTAGATGCAGCGATAACATCCTTTTTTGCAGATCCTAATTCAACATACATACAGATTCTCTCGCCATCTGTTTTTTACATTAATGTTGCCATGAATAACGGAACTACAAAAAAATTTGACTTAAGAAGCGAATTCGAGTGTACAGTAAACGTGATGACAACTAATATTTATACTGTAGATAGGCAATATTTCAATGTAGAAATACCTATGGGAGGTATTAATTTCAATCCCAACACTTCATCAAGAAATGGTTTTAATAATTCATTTGTAGACATTAAATCTTCTTGGATTGAATTTTCAAGTACTTATCAAGCTGGTTCGGGAAACTCTTCCGAAGCTAACTTAGTCTGTAAAATTTTAAATGTAAAGATAACCAATCCTGATGGAATTTTTAGTGGTACTGGAGGATCTAGAAAAATAAACATAGAAGCTAATACTATAAATTTTAGAGGTGCAACATATCTAGTCGGGTCTTTTATGAATTTAACTTTAGACTTTGATAACTTAACTCATGATAGTTCATTTCTACTTTTAAACAGTGCTTTTACATCTGGTGATATTAACCATGGTAGTATTTCATCAGTGGTACCTTATGTAAATTCAACAAACTTTAGTTATTTGTATGGTAATAATGTCAACATTAAGTTTAAAGGAAATGCTCAAATAAATTCAAATATAAGCATAAATAGATTTAATTGTAATGGAAGTTGTATCATAACAGGTATCGCAAAATATACAAATTCTGATCAGTTTATTGCAGGCGGAAATAACTTCCCTGGTTTGATGTTTATTAATGCAAACATTACAGCTAAAAACTTAATAGCAGGACGAGATTTAACCAAATCAATATTATTTTCAAATTGTACATTTACTCTTTTAGGAGGCTGTTTAATTTCATATGTAGAAACACGTTCATCGCTAAACTATGATGAAATCACAGCTGAATTCGTTGGCAGCAATTATATTATTGTCCAAAATGATAATCAATATATTACTTATGATGAACCTTTTTGGCTATCTACTAATCAGCCAACATGGAATATTAAAAATGGTATTTTATTTACTAATGGAGTAATTTCAGCAGGAGTAAATATACAGCGTAGAAATTTGAATCAGTATAATTCAACAACAATTATCTTATAAAAAAGCTTCATATATTTATTCCATTATATTACTATTTAAAAATAGGATTTATTTTATTTAAATATAGCATTTAGAATTGTAATCAAAACAATTATAATGGAAATATTTTACAGAGGTAATTTTAAAACTCAAATAAAAACCCAACTCCAAAATCAGTTGATTTTGGAGTTGGGTTTTTAAAATTAAATACTAGAGCCATTCACTCCCTCTTTCTTACTTTCATATTCCAAAGATTATCCAAATTCAATTGAAATGGAATTACATATTTTCAGAAAATAAAAAAATAAGCATTTATTTATACTTTAAAGCTAAATCCAAATAAAAAAGAGCTGCTTGCCGACAGCTCTTAAAAGGTCTTTCATAGAAAATGGCTTACTAATTCAGATTCTAAAATGAAATAATGAAAGACGATTACTGATTGATGATTTTAGTCTCAGTTTACAGTCACAGTTTAGAGTTTAGGTTACTAACTGAAAGCTGTGACTGTAAACTGCCACTTAAAAAAAACTACTTCAACGGATTACCGTTTTGGTCAAGAGAACCAGATTTGATTATAATTATTTTATCCAGTTGGATGTATTTCTTAATCGCATCGTTTACCTGCTGTAAAGTTGCTTTTTGAATATCTTTTGGATATTGGTCAATATAGTTTGGCTCTAAACCTCTTTCTATAAAACTCAAAATTGTTCTTGCCATTCCGTTTGTCGTGGACATTCCAACTTTAAAACTGCCGATTAAGTTGGTTTTCTTGTTTTCTAATTCTTCTGCCGTAATTCCATTTTTTACCCATTTATCAACTTGAACCATCGTCGCGTCTAAACCTTTTTGAAATAACCCTGGGTTGAAAGAAGCATTTACAAACCAGTAACCACCTGTCTGAATATTTCCGCCAATTCCTGAAGAAATACTATAGGTCAAACCATCATTATCGCGAACTGTCTGCATTAAACGTCCTGCAAAACCGGCTCCCAAAGTATAATTAGCAATATAAAACGGAATATAATCTGCATCGGCTCTTTTTAAACCTGTAAACTGTCCTATAAATAATTCTGCACTTGGCTTTTCTGGAATTGTTACGACTTCTGTTTTTGCCGAAGATTTTGAAGCTTCTTCAAATTTTAAGTTTTCTGAAACTCCCCCATTCCAATTTTTAAATGATTTTTTTAATGAAGCATTTAAATTCGCTCCATCTGTGTCTCCTACAATTACCAGACGCATTGATGTTGTTCCGAAATATTTTTTGTGGAAAGCTTTAACTTCATCCAACGTTGCAATCTTAATATTCGAAATATTATCTTCAACGTTCAAGCTGTAATTTGGATTGTTTTTTGGATAAATGGCTTGAGATAAAGCAATGCTTCCTCTTTCGCCTGGATCGTTTAAACTTTGTTGTGTGTTTCCGATAAACTGTTGTTTTAGATTTTCAAACTCTTTTGTATCAAACAACGGATTTCTTAATTCTTCAGCCAATAAAGCAATTACTTGATCTAGATCTTTTTTCAAACATTTAAATCCAATATTTATTTTAAATGTTGATGCATTGACATTCAAGTTTACTCCTAGTTTTTGAAGCTTTTCTGAGAATTTAAATTTATCATTTAAAGTTGTTCCTTTAGACAACATAGAAGCAGTTAAAGCTGGAATAATCGGGTTTTTATGTTCTCCCGAATAATTTCCTAACGAAATGCTTGCTGCCACTGTCACAAAATCTTTAGCAGAAGTTTTAACCGAAACTACATCTATTCCAGAAACTTTTTCTCTTTTATAAACGGAGGCTGTTTTTTCAATATTTTCTTTTGAAATACTTACCTCTAAAATATTTTTTATTGGTGAATCAACAGACGAACTTTCTTCCTGTACATGTCCTTCCTCTGAATGTCTGTAATAAAATGGTCCGTTTTCTGGTAAAAAATTATTTGCCTGAGCTGTTTCTTTATTTTGAGAACCTGACTGTTTCGGAATGAAATATCCGGTTGTACTTTGATCTTCAACTAAATATTGCTGCGCTACGCGAATAACATCTGCCGGAGTAACTTTTTTCAAACGGTCAACTCCTGTAATGTAATCTGTCCAGTCTCCAGCTGCAATGGCTTCGTTTAATTCGGAAGCAATAACACCAGAACCGTCACGAGCTAAGATTGTTTGTGCGCTAATTTTTGCCACAACACGATTTACCTCATCCTGTGTCACGCCTTCTTTCTGAATTTTAGCTACAACTTCAGTGATTTTAGCATCGATATCTTCATGTTTTGATGTGGTTGGAAAACCAACACCAATGGTAAAAAGTCCGACTTCTTTAAAATTCGTTGCATTCGCATACGTATAAACTCCCATTCGGGTATCAACGAAAGTTTTGTTCAAAATAGCCGAAGGACCCGAACCAATGATTTCTCCCAAAATATTCAATGCCGGAAGATCTTCATGCAATGCACCTGGAATTTTATAGGCTTTATTTACAACGCCCAATTCTCCTGGTTTTCTAACCACAATTTTACGAGCTCCATACTGCTGAGGCTCTTCTGTATATGGCTGAGGCATGACGTGTGGCGCTTTCGTAATTTTTCCGAAATACTTTTCAATCAATTCAAAAACATTTTCTTTTTTGAAATCTCCGATAATTGTTAAAGTTGCATTATCTGGCCAATAATAGGAATTGTAAAAGTTTTTTAAGACTTCAATTGGCGCTTTTTCAATATCTGATTTCCATCCAATTGTTGAATGATGATATGGATGTGCAATATAAGCGGAAGCCCAGATTTCTTTATCTAATAAACTGTTCGGATCGTTTTCACCACGTTCAAATTCGTTTCGCACAACTGTCATTTCCGCTTCTTTATCTTCTTTTAATAATAAAGAATTTCGCATTCTGTCAGCTTCGATTTGAATCGCCAATTCGATTTTATCACTCGGAAGTGTTTCAAAATAATTGGTACGGTCGTACCAAGTTGTCGCATTTAACTGTGCTCCTGTATTTTGAAGAACATCAGTAATTGTATTTCCGTTTTTTTTGTTGAAAGTCGGAGTTCCTTTAAACATTAAATGTTCTAAAAGATGCGTTGATCCCGTGTTTCCTAAAACTTCATGTTTTGATCCTACGCGGTATACAATTTGTATCGTTGCAACTGGCGAAGCGTTGTCCTGTAAAAGCAAGACATTCATTCCGTTGGGCTGATATAAATATTCTTCGATTCCGCCGACTTCTTTAATTTTCTTAAAATTAACCGATTTATTCTGCGCAGAAACAAGCGTACAAAAAGCTAATGAGCAATAGCCCAGAAAGATGTATTTTTTCATTTTTTTGTGATGTTATTTTTTTAGTTTTCAGTCACAGTTTTCAGTCGCAGTTCCACTGGAAACTGAAAACTGTGACTGAAAACTAATTTAAGATTTACTGAAGATTTCTTTCAATTTTGATTGTAATTCAGCTTCTCTAAGATTTTTGGCAATGATTTTTCCGTCAGGTCCAATTAAGTAATTGGTTGGAACCATTTTTACACCGTATAAAACGGCAGCTTCGTTCTGCCAGCCTTTTAAATCAGAAACATGAGTCCACGTTAATCCGTCTCTTTCAATTGCTTTTTCCCAAAGTTTCTTTTTATCATCTAACGAAACTCCTAAAACATCAAAAATCCTTTATCATGGTACGTTTTGTAAGCCAAAACTACATTTGGATTTTCTTTTCTGCATGGACCGCACCAGCTTGCCCAGAAATCAACCAAAACATATTTTCCTTTATAATCGGCTAATTTCACAGCTTTTCCGTTTACGTCAGGTTGAGAAAATTCAGGTGCTTGAGAACCAACAGCTGTTTTATCATTAAGATCAATGGCTTCTTTTAACTGTTTTCCGTAAAATGATTTTTGTACTTCTGGAGACAAAACAGCAAAATACGTTTTTACTTGTGCTGGAGTTCCGTAAGAAACAATTCGATCATTAATTATTAAAGCAGCGGCTATTTTATCTTTATTTTTTCGGATAAACTTATCGGTTAAATCATCAGCGAAAGCGGCAAGATCTTTCCATTTTTTATCCATTGCAGTTTGCTGTTCTGCATTTAATTTTACTTTTCCCTTCTGAGTTAAAGAATCAGACAATTTGTAAATAGGACCAGCGATGTTTTGTATTTTTTTGAATTCGTTATCATAATACGACTTATAAATATCGTTTTGTGTCGCGCCGCTAACTTTAGCTTTAAAAATGGAATCTTTTTTAGCTTCTACTTTTATATCTTCATTATCCAAAAGAAAATAGGCACCGTATTCTTCTCCCTTTAGTTTAATAGTATGCAGCAATGGTTCTGAAACTTTTCCCGTAAAAGTAAAAGCTCCTTCTGGACTGATTTGTGCGGAATCGGTTATTTTCTTGTTTCCTTTTTCATCTGTGTTTTCCAGATAAACCGTTCCTTTATCTAATCCTGCGATTGTGCCATTGATCGTAAATCCTTCTTTTTTGGAACAAGAAGAAAGCGCGGTTATAAATGCCAAAGCAGTCAAACCTGATTTTAAGATTGTACTTTTCATGTTATTTTTTTGTTTTTATTTTTTATTTAAACACGTAGAATCATAGATGCTGTAAGCTTTAAAAAAGACATTTCATTTATTAAAACAAACATAGTTATAGTTCTTATCAAGTGTTTTTTAATTTTTAATTCTCAATTTTTAATTCCTAATAATTAAGATTTCAAAAGCTCTTTTAATTTTGCTTCCAATTCTGCACCTCTTAAATTATCGCTGATAATTACACCTTTACTATCTAATAAATAAGTGGCTGGAATTGTTTTTACGTTAAACGATTTACTTACCTTATCATCGTCTAAAAGATTGTGCCATGGCATTTTTTCTATTCCTAGTGCTTTCTGCCAGGCTTTTTCATCTTTATCAATTGAGATGCTTAAAATTTCAAATCCTTTATCGGCATACTCAGAATAAGCTGTTTTTAAGTTCGGAATTTCTTTTCTGCATGGACCGCACCACGAAGCCCAAAAATCAATTAAAATATATTTTTTTCCTGAAACGATTTCTTTAGCTGTATAAGCCTTTCCGTCTTTATCTTTTAATCCGAAATTAGCAACACTTGTTCCTATTAGAGATTTAGGATTCAAATCTTTGTCTACCAATTGTCCGTAATAACTTTTCTTTGCCGTTTCAGAAAATTGCTCAAAAAGCGGCTTTTGATCTGGCGTAAAATAACTGTATTGGGTCATCATGAAAAAAGGTCCCCACCAAGTTGTTTTATGTTTGGCGATAAGATCTGTTGTTGTTTTTTGTACTTTGGTAAAAAATGCTTTTTCATCTGCTTCGAATTTTTTCCATTCTGGAGAATTTCCGATAGAGTCTATCAGCTTTTTATTTCCAGACGTTCTGGCTTTCGAATATAGTTTTCCAAGTTCTTCTGTACCTTTATGATAGTCTTCGTAATCTTTATTTAATTCAGCTTTAAAAGCAGTTTCCTTTTTATAATAGTCGTTTGATTTAGAACCTGTAATAACTTCATTTTTAAAGTTAATTCGCTCGTCTTCACTTTTTGAAACTTCTCCATCTGCCGTAACTTTTATTTTAGAATTTTCAACGATTAAATGAATATATCCTTTATTCTTTCCAAAAACCAGATAAAAAAAACGCGGTTCATTTAATTTTCCTGTAAAGGTAAATTTACCCTCTTTCAAGGTTGTTTCAGCGACTGGCGATTCAGAAGAATGTGTTGCGCCCGGTGTTAATTGTACTGTTGTTCCGTCTGCAAGACCAGTAATATTTCCTTCAATGGAATAAGAAGCTGGTGCAAGCGCTATTGCTTTTTTCTTTTGTGCAATACCGTTATTTGAAATTACAAATAGGCATACACACAATCCTAATACTTTGTATTTAATTGTATTCATTTTTTTTGATTGATGTTTAATAAAGCTTCCCTTTCGGGATTCTTACTCAGGAAGCTTTGGGATTTTTACTTCGCTACATTTTGAGTTATCGTTCCGTTTCCTGGATTTTGCGTTGCTCCCTGTGGAAATGGCATTGTCCATAAATGAGAATCTGATGATAATGTGTACGTAGTTCCGTTTGCTGTTTTAGTATAACTTACTTTATAAACACCTTCTGCATTTAAACGGCGTGCGTCTGCAAAAGGAATCAATGTGTTCGTAAGTTCATTGTTTTTTGTTCTGAAAATAGCATTCAAAGCTGTTGTTTTATCTGTAGTCGAAATATCCTGATAAGAAGCAGGCAGAATACGAGTTTTACGAACTGTATTTAAAACGTTCAGCGCCTCACTAATTTGTCCTGCACGAGCCAGACATTCAGCTTTAATTAAATAAACTTCTACAGTTGTGATTCCGCCGAAGTTAAAAAAGCCAGACAAAGTTCTTCTGTAATAGGTTTCTGCACCAACAGTGTAAATTTTCCAACGAGAAATAAAACGGGCATCACCAGTTTCAAAACGCTGTGCGCGCTCTACTGGAATACTATTTTCTGTCGATAAATTATTTGTAATACCATGACGATAATTATAATTTTCTACATAGTTAAATCCCATAGGAGAAGTTGTTGCTGTATAAGAATTTGGAACATCAATAATTGCTTTATTGGTATTGTAATATCCAATCCAATCATACAATTTATTATTTTCTGCTAATGCTAAATCTGCATATTTTAACGCTTCTGTATAATTATTCATTTGCAGATAAACTCTTGAATAAAAGGCGTAACCCGCTCCTAAATTTGGATGTAAAGGCGTTTGAGAAACTTTCAACAAATAGGGTAAAGCTTCTTTAACATCATTCAAAATGAAATCATACATTTCCTGAATCGTTACTTGTTTGCTCGGTGCATTAATATTGGCACTTGTTATCAACGGAACTGATAATTTTGTTGAAGCTGATGAAGCTACATAAGTATCTGCATAAAAATTCACCAAATTAAAGTAATTCATGGCACGAAGTACTTTTGCTTCTGCCCATACTACTCTTTGTTCTGCTTCCGTTGCTTGAGTGGTACTTAATGCATTTTCAATAATTAAATTAAATGTCGAAATTCCAGCATAACTTGAGTAATACATCGTTTCATCGGACACTTTTAATGCAATACGGTCTGCATTTTCGTCCCACATATAATTGGCAGCAAACAACCTATTATTTGCTAAAGAGGCAACAGTTACATATTGGTCATTTAATAATTGTGAAGCTCCAGTAATATCAACTCTATGATTTGTGTATTCGTCACGTAAAAAAGCTTCATAATCTGCTAATGTTGTTGGTGATTTTGATCCTTTTGGAATGTCACTCAAATAATCTTCGCAAGATGCTAAAGTCAATCCTAAAGCCAATAAATACGCAATCTTTTTATATATATTTTTCATCGTCTAGTCTTTATAAATTAGAAATTAACGTTTACACCCAAAACAAAACTTGGAGATTGGAAACCATTTAAAAGATACTTTGCATCTCTGCTTTTAGCAAAAGTATATACGTTTTCTGCGTTTAAATTGAAACGTATACCGTCTAATTTTATTCTTTTTATAATGTCACTTGGCATTTGATAAGCCAATGAAATGTTGCTTAATCTTACATTCGATGCATCTAAAATATTAATATCTGCATAGGAATAAATAGTACGAGAATCTGAGCTAAATTCTGGATCATATTCGTATACTGCTCTCGGAATATTTGTGAAAGCTTCGTCTCCAGGCTGCTGCCAACGGTCTGCAATATGATTATTAACAACTGAAATATTGGTAATATAACCTCCCATTGCACCCGAATAAACATTATCTAACATTGGCAGAAACGTATTTCTAATTTTATGACCTAGTTCGTAAATGAAAAGTGCTGAAAGTGAGAAGTTTTTATAATTTGCAGAAGTATGGAAAGATCCACTGTGCGTAGGAACTGTTGAACCAAAATCCTGAATAGCATCTATTTGTCCCGGATTGTATTTTACTGCCGTTCCAGAAGCATCATAAACCTGAGGTATTCCTGTACTGCTTAAGCCAGCCCACTTGTAACCATAAATAGAATTAAAACTTGTTCCAACTCTAGGAAAAGCCTGTGGGTAATCTAATTGCAGGTAATAAACGGGCGCTTTTACATTTACGTAATCGACTTTGTTCTTGTTGTAAGCATATAGAACAGATGCATCCCAAGAGAATGAAGGCGTTTTTACAATAGTTCCTCTTAAAGTAACTTCGATACCTTTGTTCGTCATTTCTCCGTTGTTAAGCGTGTAAGTCGAATAACCCCATCCTTCTGTTGGAATTCCCTGGCTGCTCGCTAACAAATTTTCTCCTTTTTTATTATATAAATCTAGAGTTCCTCCTAATCTGCTCTTAAAAAATGAAAAGTCTAAACCAATATTAGTTGTCGTTGTTTTTTCCCAAGACAATTCTGGGTTTGGTCTCTTGCTTACAGTTCCCTGGTTTCCTCCAACATTGGAGTTAGAATTATAATATGCTGTTAAGTACGGCGCAGAATCTTTAGCGATATTTCCTCCAATACCATATGAAGCACGAAGTTTAAGCCCGTCTACCCATGCAGCATCAAAAAATGATTCTTTGTCAATATTCCATGCGGCTCCTGTTGACCAAGTTGGTTTGTTTTGGTATTCACTGTCTGTTCCCCAAAGGTTAGAACGATCCCAGCGAATACTTCCAGAAAGTGTATATCTTTTATCATAAGTATAACCTCCAGTTCCATAAACCGAAACGAAACGATTTTGTAATTCTTTTTCTAATGAAAACTCGTTTTGTGACATATAACCACTAAAAACAGTTCCGTACACTTTTAATAAATCAGCTTGATTGACTGGCGCAAAACCTAAAGTCTGCGAATCATATCCGTAACGTGTATTGTCTTTATATTCTTGTTTGGAATGGCGGATTTCCATACCTGCAATCGCAGAAAAATCATGCTTTTCGGCAAAAGTCTGATTGAAGTTTAATTGCTGACGGAAATTATAAGCATTAGAATACTGATTGGTTTCTTTTATAATATCTCCGTATGGTAAATTATAAACAGCTTTGTTATTGGCAATTGTCACCATTCCGTTCACCTTACTTCTTACATAATAAGAGTCTTTACCAAATAATTGATTAGCACGATCTGAACCAAACTCGTATTGAAACATTGCATTATATGTAAATGCGTTACTAAATTTCACATTAAACTTTGCATACGTCCTGTTTAAGAAATTTTTGCTTTCAATTAAATTTCTCCCCAACTCATCCATCGGAGTGATGTTCATATCATAAAGACCATAATTCTTTATAGAATTAAGTGTAAAACTATTGTAGCGGGATTCTGGTGTAGATACAAAATTAGTTCCATCATTATTAACTAATTGATTGTATGGCTGATGTTTATAACCCGCATTAAGGGTACTGGAAGACGAATTAATAGGATTGTAACTCTGCGTATCTCCTTTTCCGAAATTAACATAAGTCCCTAAGTCTAAAGATAACCAGCTGTTAATTTGAGTTGAGTTTTTTAAATTAAGACCAACAGTTTCATTTTCAGAATAAATATCTTCAAGCTGATTATTTTTATAGGTTAAAGAAGCATTGAAAGTATTCGTTTCTGTCGCTTTTCCTAGACTTAGATTATGCTGCAAAAAATATTGATCGCGTTTTGCATATCGCGCTACATCATCATAATATTTATAACCTTGAGAACCAAGTGCATCTAAACGACTGTTCATTTCTGCCATTGAAGTTTTTCCTGCATAACCATTTAAAATAGTCTGCATTCCTAAACTTGTAAATACGGCATTGTTTAGCAATGATTGTGCATACGTACTTGCATTAGCCGTTTTTAAATTAGGATTTCCGTCTGCCCATCCTTTTTCTAAACCAATAATATCAGCAGAACTCGTAAGGTTTCCGGTATAATTTCTATAAGGAGTAACCGTTAAATTACTTGAAAATGAAATAGTTGTTTTTCCTGCTTTTGCTTTTTTAGTTGTAATAACGACAACTCCATTTGCGGCACGCGCACCATAAATAGACGAAGCCGCAGCATCTTTTAGAACCGTTATCGTTTCAATATCTTCTAAGTTCAGACTTGGAAGATTTTCTTCTAGTGTACTATAAGGAGTTAGCCTAGTGTTTTCAACAGGAAACCCGTCAATAACATACAAAGGCGCTGTTGACCCAGTCATTGAAGTCGTTCCACGAATTTTACCATCCTGATATCCTACGATACGTCCTTCTAAAATTTTATCTATACTACTTAAACGTTGTTCTTTAAAATCTGCAGCTTTTAAATTTGAAAAAGATCCTGTAGCCTTTTCCGCATCAATATTTTGATATCCAGTTTTTAATACTAAACCTTCTAGTTCTAGTACATCTTCTTTCAATACAACATTAATAACACTTCTTCCTTCAACTTTAATTTCTTGTCTTACATATCCTAAATAAGCAAATGCTAAAGTAGTTTCGCTGCTTACCGCTATAATTTGATATTCTCCATTAAAATCTGTCTGAACGCCTCTACCCGAACCATTATCAGAAATTGCGGCGCCAACTAGAGGCATACCTTTTTCATCGGTTACACGTCCTTTTACGATAAAGTCTGCTTCGGCTTTTACTGTTCTTTCTTCAGGAGCTTTTTTAGCCATTAAAACGATATGATTTCCAGAAACTTTATAGTCAGTTCCTGTATCTCCAAAAATGGTATTTAAGAGTGTCTCAATAGCAACATTACTTTCATTAATAGTAATAATTCTATTTAAATCGACAGATCTTACATTGTAAACAAATCTGTAATTGGTTGTGTATTCGAGCTTTTCAATAGCTTTAGCAACAGTCATATTATTAGCACTAAAAGAGATTTTAGCTTTTTGCGAATAAGTAGTTCCGGCGTGCATTATTGTTAAGGCGGTGAATAAAAATAATGTGGTCAATTTCATCTTCAAATCAAATTTCAAAAAAGGCTTGTCGAACCTGATTTTGTTCAATACTTTTTTCATACTTTTAAAATGTTTTTTTAATGTTGGTTGGTTAATTAACTGACCGCATTTACTCTACCGGGAAATGTTGGCGCATTTTCCGGTTTTTTTTATAAATAACGATCCATTTCATTTTTGGACTTTTGTTACATAGGCGCTTTATTTATTTTAGATTGGTGATTTTAGATTTTAGATTGCAGATTTTAGAGTATTAACATTCAAACTAACAACTAACAACTAACAACTAATAACTAATAACTAACAACTTACTTAATCGTGATTTTATCCCTGTCAATGATATAATCTATTGCGTAACTATCACTAAAATATTTCAAAACCACTTCGATGGGTTCGTTATCAAAACGAGCATTGAAAATTTCTTTTCCGAGCATTTTATTTCGGTTTATAAACGTGACATTATAATGACGTTCCAGCTTCTTGATAATATCATTAAACGAAGCATTTTTAAACACTAAACTTCCTTTTACCCAAGCCGTATAATAGTCTGTATTAACTTGTTCTATTTTAATTTCTGAACGACTTTTTATAGTCGATCCTTTTTCACCAGGTTTTAAGTAAACAGGATTTTCTTTTGCTTTCTGATCTTTATAAAGCGATACTTTTCCTTCGACCAAAACCACATCAGTACTTATATTTTCAGTATATGTATCTACGTTAAATTTGGTTCCCAAAACCTCAACGTTTACATTTTGTGTATTAATCATAAACGGATGCTGCTTGTCTTTTTCTACTTCAAAATAGCCTTCTCCAAGAAGATAAACTTGTCGGTTTTGATTTTTTACAAATTGCACTGGATATCGAAATGAAGTCCCAGCGTTTAAATGCACCAATGTGCCGTCTGATAATTGCACTTCAAACTTTTTACCATATGGAATTCTAAGGACATTATAAACCAGCTCTCCTTCAGAATAAGCTTTGTTATAAACCAATCTATTTTTTTCTTGTTTACCAATGATGTTTCCATTTTTGTCGGTTACATTTCTGGCTTCATTAGGATCAAGAGTTTGCGATTCATTTCCTAGCTGCAGTACAATTTCATCTTCTCTCGGAATCACTACATTTTGCTTTGAAGGTGAAGATTCTGAATTTTTATAAAGATAAAATCCTCCCAGAGCCACAATCAAAATAGCTGCATATTTATAATAAGATGAAAATCTTCTTTTTGCAAAAACATTATTTTCGTTTTGAATTCTTTGAGAAAGCTGTTTTCTTACTTCGGTAGAATCAAAATTGTTCATAGCAGTATCTATTGCGTAATTGGTTTTCACAAAATCCTTAAACACAATTTGGTTTTCATCTTCTTTTAACCATTCTGTCAGCTTCTCAATTTCTTCCTGACTTGCCTGATTTGTGATAAATTTAACGATTAACCGCTCTGATTTTTTCACTGTCATTTTTGTTGTTTTTAATATTATTACGAAGCAAAAAAACAAAACCCTAACAATTTGATAAAGTTTTTTTCATTTTGCTGATTTTTTTTCTTTTCGCAAGTTTTTTCTTTCAACAAACACTACTAATTTGATAGAAATAAAAGGGTAAATGTTTTTACTTTTGCATTTTTTGCTCCTTTTATTTGTAATAATTTTCAAATAGAAAATCAAAAAATCGGGAAAATTGAACCAAATACAGTCTAATTTAAGCCCAAAAACCTATTAATTTATATATTTGTTTCTATGAAAACTGATGATTACAACGATAATGATAAACTGATTGAGTCTCTCAGAAATGGAGATGAAACGGCGTATACTTATTTAATCGATACTTATCATCATCAACTTTGCGTTTACGCCAACAGTTTAGTCAAAAATGTGTACAGTGCCGAAGACATTGTGCAAAATGTTTTTATTAAAGTTTGGGAACATCGTACACGATTAAAATCGGATCATGCCTTGAAAAGTTTTCTTTACAAACTGACTTACAATGAGTTTATAGATTTGTACAGAAAAAATCAATCTTTATTTTCTTTAGAAAAATCATATTATGATGCTTTGAACGGAATCGTTCAGGAAGATAATTCAGAAGCTTTTCAGAGAGTTTTAAATGCGGTAAATAAAGAGATTCAAAATCTTCCTCCAAAATGTAAAGAGGTTTTTATTTTGAGTAAAAAAGAAGGTTTGACTAATATTGAAATTGCAGAACATTTAGACGTTTCTATAAAAACGGTTGAAGCTCAGATTACTAAAGCTTTTTCTATTCTCCGTTCTTCTTTAGAAGAAAAAGTAAGGAGTGTATTGTTTTTGTTATTTTCAGCTAAAAAAAAATTCAGACTAAATAATTTAATCTGAATTTTCCTTTTATTGTTTTAAAGCATAAATAAATCCTGTTCCCTTTTTTCCGTTTTCGAGTTCATATTCCGTTTGAATTCGCATATAACCGTCGCCTTCAAATTCGTCAAGATAATCCCAATTTGCTGTTAGATCATTAGAAAAAAGCACATAACAATTGATAGTTTCTGCCTCTTCTGCATTGACAGGAATAAAACCATGATATCCTAGAGATGATCCCCAGCCTCCTTCCTGCAATTTCCCTTTTATAGCTGCTTTCTGCCATTCTCCCTTAATAGGATTCATAACAGAATGATTGGATTCGCCCGGTGCCAGCGAACCGTAAATAATTAATGCAGGCATTGATTGTAAATCTTTCATTTATGATACGTATTCCATTTTTTGTTCAAAAAATTCCAGAACTGGCATTTTCATATCGTGGTAAAAAAGCACTTTCCAGTTTTCGTCTTTTGCCTGCTGTTCCCATTTTTTTCGTGATTCCATAGCGCGTTTTCCATCAAAGTCAGTTTTGTAAGCAACGTGCATTGACCAGTATATTTTTTGAGGCAAATCGTCTGCGCCGTAAAAAACAATTTCATCATCGGCTTTGATCCAGAAAACTTGATGATATTTGGTATGTCCGGCTGAAACTTCGTAGAAAATTTCATCAGTAATCTGCCCGCTGTCATTATGCATTAATTCTACATTAGGCAGTTTTTTCAGCTCATTTAAAATCTCAAAAACATAAGACGGATTATTGATTTGCTCTAAAGCAAAATCTATCTCCCGTTCCTGAATGTAAATCTTAGCATTTGGAAAATTACAAACGAAATTTCCATTCTCAAAATAACCAATTCCTTCGATATGATCTTTATGCAGATGTGAAACTAAAACTTTTGTTATTTGGTCTGGTGTAATATTATTCTTTTTCAGCATTTCATGAATAAACGGAATTCCATCATTCATAAATCCTAAACCCAAATCTAATAATATGACATCATTATCTGTAATGACCAAAAAAGGTTGTATTGCCATTTTAAGACCTTTATCGGTTGTTTCTTTTGTAATCAGCTTAAACTCTTTTTTAGAATTAGCTATATAATTTCCTTCTTGTAAAGCTATAATTTTCATTTTTGTTCTGCTTTAATTTTGCGACAATACAAAGTTCTTAAGATTTTTTATATTTGTAAAACCTTATTTTTCGATAAAATCAATCGATAAAACCGATTTAGAAATGGAACTTCGACAACTTAAATATTTTCTGAAAGCAAAAGAATTACTGAATTTTACAGAAGCCGCAACTGCGCTTCATATCAGTCAAAGCACTTTATCACAGCAAATTAAACAATTGGAAGATGAATTGCAAGTACCTCTTTTTAATAGAATTGGAAAACGAATTACACTTACAGAAGCAGGAGATTTATTTTCGGTCTACGCACAGCAGTCTGTCAACAAAGCAACTGACGGATTTGAACTTTTAAAAGATTTGAATAATCTTGAAAATGGAAAAGTAGCGATTGGTGTGACATACGCACTTCGTCATGTGGTTACAAAAGCTTTGATTTTATTTAGTTCAGAGTATCCTAAAATTCAATTCGAAATCGTCTTTGGAACTTCGCAGGAACTGATACAAAAACTAAATCTTTTTGAGCTTGATGTGATTCTCACTTTTGAAGAAATTGCTTCTGAAGCACATTTTAAATACAGGGAATTATTTACATCTCCAATGGCTTTGGTTACCTCAACCGAAACATCATTTAGCACTAAAAAAAGTATTTCTTTGAGTGAAGTCAGTTCTCTGCCGCTCGCACTTCCTTCAAGTGGTTTCAGTACTACACAGTTTATAAATAAAGCTTTTAAAAAAGACAATCTCAATCCGGAAGTTACGATTGAAATTAATGATATTCCCACTTTACTTGAATTAATCAAAACGGGAAAATGGCATACCATTTTAACTAAAACAACAATCGAAAACGAAAAAGATTTGCATGCGATACCCATAAAAGGAGAAAACATGACCAGAACTGCGATGCTTATTTCTTTGAAAGAAGTGTATGAGAAAAAAGCGGTGATTGCGTTTTTGAAAACGTTGATGGAGAATTTGAAATAAGTTTTTACATCATTATTTTAAAATTTGTTATTGATAAAATTCTCTGCATCACTTAAAAAAAAAGCCCTTTTCAGTGCGAAAAGGGCTTAGGTCCATGCTGTATTTAGAGTTTAGAGATTCATTTTTTTAGCATCTTCAACAAATTGTTTCAAACCAATATCTGTTAGCGGATGTTTCAACAAACCTTTAATTGCCGAAAGAGGTCCAGTCATTACATCTGAGCCTACTTTTGCACAATTTACAATATGCATAGTATGTCGTACTGAGGCTGATAATATTTGAGTTTGGTAATTGTAATTATCGTAGATTTCTCTGATTTCTTCAATTAAATGCATTCCATCTGTAGAAACATCATCTAATCTTCCTAAAAATGGAGAAACATAAGTTGCGCCGGCTTTCGCAGCTAATAAAGCCTGACCTGCAGAAAACACTAAAGTTACATTGGTTTTAATTTCTTTTGATGAAAAGTATTTACAGGCTTTTATACCATCGCCGATCATAGGCAGTTTTACCACAATCTGCGGATGAAGCGCAGCAAGCTCCTCTCCTTCTCTTACCATTCCTTCATAATCGGTTGAGATTACCTCAGCAGAAACATCGCCATCTACAATGTTACAAATGTCAAGATAATGTTTAAGGATATTTTCTTTTCCGGTTATGCCTTCTTTTGCCATTAAAGACGGATTGGTTGTTACGCCGTCTAAGACACCCAAAGATTGTGCTTCTCGAATATCTTCTAGATTCGCAGTATCAATAAAAAATTTCATAGTTTTTTGGTTAAAAAATTTGATTAAATAGTGGTTTATTTTGAGTATAACCTTGTAATTTGTCGTTTTGATTCCAAGGATTCGGAATCGAAATGACAAGATTGTGTATAAACTTTAGTGAGAACAAATGTGCATTTCGATGATTCTGCTCTTCAAAAAACCTTCAATAAAATGCTTTCTTATTATTTTATTAAACTGACTTATTTTCCTCGTTTTCATTATAAAAAATAGTAACTAAACCTTCGAGCTATTTTTATCAAATTTCAATCTAAAAAAAAGTCATAATCTTAATACACATTTCTCAAATTTCATCTTAAAAAAATATTTAAAATAGTTTCAAAAGAACTTACCGTTATTTGACTATCTCTTTAAATTTCAGATATGCTGTCTCACTAAATATTATTTGTAGAAACCTAACAGGCTCTGAAAACCTGTTAGGTTTGATATGAAGATCTAAACCAATTAAATATATTGGTTGATGATATTTTCAAACAATTCTTGTTTACCGCTTTGAAGTGTTAATTCTCCATTTTGGTTCGCGATATCATATAAATCTTTAAGGTTTAATTTTCCGTCAGCAAAATCTTTTCCTTTTCCAGAATCGAAAGAGCTGTATCTTTCTTTTCTTAATTTTTCATAAGGAGAAGAAGTGATAATTTTATCTGCAGTCAATAAAGCTCTTGCAAAAGTATCAGCACCACCAATATGAGCTAAGAAAACATCTTCTAAATCTGTAGAATTTCTTCTAATTTTAGCATCAAAGTTAACTCCTCCGCCTTGTAATCCGCCAGCTTTTAAGAAAACCAACATTGCTTCAGTCGTTTCCTGAATATTATTTGGGAACTGATCTGTGTCCCATCCGTTTTGATAATCACCTCTGTTCGCATCGATACTTCCTAACATTCCAGCTTTTGCAGCCACTTCTAATTCATGTTGAAAAGTATGCTGTGCCAAGGTAGCGTGGTTAACCTCAATATTGATTTTGAAATCTTTATCTAAACCGTATTCTTTTAAGAATCCAATTGCAGTTGCCGAGTCAAAATCATATTGGTGTTTTGATGGCTCCATTGGTTTTGGTTCGATGAAGAAAGTTCCTTTAAAACCTTGTGATCTTGCATAGTCTCTAGACATTGCTAAGAATTGCGCCATGTGGTCTAATTCTCTACCCATATCTGTGTTTAGTAAAGACATATAACCTTCTCTACCTCCCCAGAACACATAATTTTCTCCACCTAAAGCAATTGTCGCATCCAAAGCCAATTTTACTTGTCCTCCAGCTCTCGCTACAACATTAAAATCAGGATTTGTAGCTGCTCCGTTCATAAATCTTGGATTTGAGAAACAGTTTGAAGTTCCCCAAAGTAATTTAATTCCAGATTCTGCTTTTTTCTGTTTTAAATAATCTGTAATGAATGCCAAACGTTTTTCAGATTCTGCGAAAGTTGAACCTTCAGCAATTAAATCGTAATCGTGGAAACAGAAGTAATCGAATCCCATTTTGCTGATAAATTCAAAAGCAGCATCTGCTTTATCTTTAGCCGCCTGATATGGATCTGAAGATTGGTCCCAAGCAAATTGCTGTGTTCCAGGTCCGAATGGATCACTTCCTTGTCCGCAGAAAGTATGCCAGTAAGCGATAGCAAATTTAAAGTGCTCGCGCATTGTTTTCCCAGCTACGACTTGGTCTGGATTGTAATATTTAAATGCCAACGGATTATCAGATTCTTTACCTTCAAATTTAATTTGGCCAATACCTTTGTAGTATTCTTTATCTCCTAAAACTATCATTTGATTTTTTTATTTATTTGTTAATATTAATTCTAATTCTTTTTTCCATTTTTGATAAGCAGTCTCATATGGTTCTTTGTTGTGAAGTGGTAAAAATGTCATTACATGATCATTGTCACTCACATTAGCTCCAAATTTGCTATAATCACCATCTTTTAAACCAACCGCTCTTGCAGCACCAACTGCTCCTGTTGTATTGTAAATTTCAATTTCGTGGCCAATTAAAGTTGCCACAGTATTAGAGAAAATTTCAGAACGGAACAAATTATCGTTTCCAGCTCTAATGACATTAATCGTCGCATTATCATCTTTCAGACATTCCATTCCGTATACAAATGAAAAGGCAATTCCTTCTAAAGAAGCTCTAAACAAATGCGCGCTGTTGTGAATATTCAGGTTTAGATTTAAAAAATGTGTTCCGATATTTTTGTTGTTGAACATACGCTCTGCACCATTTCCAAACGGAATTACCACAACACCTTCTGATCCTACTTCAACATTTGAAGCTTTTTCATTCATTACTTCGTAACTTTCATTCCCCATATTATTACGAAGCCATCTGTACTGAATTCCTGCTCCATTAATATTTAAAAGTTTACCAACTCTCGGCGTTTCCAATTCGTAATTTACGTGAACGAAATTGTTTACTCGAGTGCTTTTTCCAGAAGACATTTCGCTTACTGCATAAAAAACTCCAGATGTTCCGCCTGTTGCCGCTACTTCTCCCGGATTCAAAACATTTAATGACAAAGCATTATTCGGCTGATCCCCGGCCCTGTAAACAATCGGAATTCCTGCTGGAAGACCCGATGCTGCCGAAGCTTCTTCCGTAACAACTCCTTGATTTGTAAAGTTCTCTACAATTTTTGGCGTCAAAGACTGATCTATTCCGTAGTAATCCAAAAGCCAGTCGGCTACTTTATTTTCTTTATAATCCCAAAGCATTCCTTCAGATAAACCGTTTTTGGTTGTCGTTACTTCGCCTGTCAATTTCAAAGCGATGTAATCTCCCGGAAGCATGTATTTATCAATTTTCTTATAAACTTCAGGCTCGTTTTCTTTTACCCATTTCAGTTTCGAAGCTGTAAAATTCCCTGGCGAATTCAATAAATGCGACATGCATTTTTCTTCTCCAATTTCGGTGAAAGCCTTATTTCCAATTTCTACCGCACGGCTGTCACACCAAATAATCGAATTTCGAAGTGCCTTTTTTTCTTTATCCACGATCACCAATCCATGCATTTGGTAAGAAATTCCAATTCCCTGAATTTTCGATGCATCGATATTTGATTCTTTAATTGCTCTTTTTGTCGCAGTACAAATGTGCTGCCACCAGATTTCAGGATCCTGCTCTGCCCAATCTGGGTGAATAGAAAGGATTTCCATTTCGTTCTGCGGTTCATTCAAAACGATTACTTTTTTACCCGTTTCTGCTTCCACCAAGGCTGCCTTGACAGAAGAACTTCCAATATCATATCCGATATAATACATAATTTACAATGATTCTCTTAATATTAAATTTGTCGGCACATAACACTGAGTATCTTCGTCATGCGTAATAAATGCCGCTGCTTTGGTTCCTATTTCTTTAAAATCAGTTGACACAACCGAAATTCCTTTGTATATAAATTTCTTCATTGGCGTTTCGTTATAAGACAAAAATCCAACGTCTTTTCCAGGTTCTAAATCTTTCTCTTTGCACTGCTCCAAAAAATATCCTAGAATCCTGTCACTTACACTGATATAAGCAATTTCTTTTTCGATATTGAACTTTTTAGGATCTGTAATAATTTCATATTCAAAATTAAAATCAGCACAAAACTTCTTAAAAAACTCAACCGTTTCCCAAGGATGATTCGTAAAATCGGGATAAACAAAATCTATTTTTTTATACTTTTTAAACAAATCAACCGCTTGTGTCAATGAATCGTAAAATGCTCTACCAAAATCCTGAAAAACATAATTACTAGCTTTACCAGCCTGAATATTCCAGTCAATTAAAAGCAGTTTATCGTTTGAAATCGCAGACAAAGCTGGAGCAATAGCTGCGTGGTCAAAATTCATCACTACATATTTATAATACTTTCCGATTCCGTTGTTGATAATCGTTTTAAAAACATCAATATTATAATGATGAAACTGCACATCGATAATCACATTGTCTGGCAGATTATTCACAACCGAATGGTATAAAACCTCCTTATATGCTTTAAAAGTGTCTAAAACCAAAAGCACTTTTCTCGTTTCGCCTGCCACATAATAGCCCTTATTCGGAACCGAATCAATTACATTCTGCTCTTTCAAAATCGAATAAGCCTTAAAAACTGTATCTCTCGAAAGCTGGTACGTTTTACAAATCACATTTACAGACGGAAGTAAATCTCCCTTTTGCAAAATATTCTCAGCAATCGAATTTGTGATTCCGTCAACCAGTTGCTGGTACTTCGGGATATCACTATCATGATTGATTATAAATTCAAATTTTTCTTCTTCTTTTAGCATACCGTTCTGTTCCGTTCTGTTATGCTAAAGTAGATAAAAATCTTTTATAAAAAATTCTTTTTGACATTAAAATTGTTAATTTTTAAATCAAAATAATTTTGGGCGTGTCCTTCGGCCGGGCTATCCGCTTCAAGTCCTCGCTCTTCCTTCGTCAGGCTGTGGGCTTTCCACTACTATCCCTCACGCAGACGGTTTTCAAAAAAAAAGCTAGATATTCTTTTCTATATAATTTTAATAGCTTCGGAGGGAGCGAAATATTTTCCAGATATATTTCGCTCGTTTGGAGTTCCTTACAAATACAATAAATGTTTCTATAAATTTTCGCCCCGCTGGGAATACTAGAATTATTTATAAATCAATTTCTCTAAAGCTCCAGAAGACATCCATCGTCACAAAGCTCTAGCTGAGCGACCTATTATTATATTATTTCATTTCAAACTTCAAATTTCATTTCAAACTTCAAACAACACAACCGATTGTGATTTTTGTGAAATTTTTTTATACTAAAAAATCCTAATCAAACAATCTCCTTATCCCATAAGGATCAATCGTCACTATCGAACCATCTTCAAGATAATCGATTTTGGTAACTTTCATGCTTCTTAAATGCGTCACACCTTTTGACAAACTCGAATCGTGATAAAACAAATACCATTCACCTTCAACTTCACAAATTGAATGATGCGACGTCCATCCTACAACCGGATTCAAGATTCTTCCCTGATACGTAAATGGTCCATAAGGATTATCGCCAATAGCATAACAAATAAAATGCGTGTCACCTGTAGAATACGAGAAATAATATTTTCCGTTGTACTTATGAACCCATGAAGCTTCAAAGAAACGACGGTCGTTATCCCCTGCTAAAAGATCTTTTCCGTTTTCATCCAGAATTTTAATTTCTCTTGGATCTTCTGCAAACTCAAGCATATCATCACGAAGCAAAGCTACGATTGGTCCTAAAGCAGGTTCATTTCCAGAAGGCTCTTCGTTATTTTGATTGTATTTGTTATTTCTATATTTCTGTAATTGCCCGCCCCAAATACCGCCAAAATATATATAATGCTTTCCGTCTTCGTCTTCAAAAACCGCAGGATCAATGCTGTAACTTCCTTTTATGGCGTCTGGCTGAGGTAAAAAAGGCCCAATTGGAGAATCACTTACAGCAACTCCAATCTGAAAAATTCCGTTGGCACGTTTGGCAGGGAAATACAAATAATATTTTCCGTTTTTATGCGCAGCATCTGGCGCCCACATTTGTTTTTCGGCCCATCGAACATCATTCACATGAAGTGCAACACCATTATCAACGGCTTTTGATGAAATGTCATCCATCGAGAAAACATGATAATCTTCCATTCCGAAATGATCTCCATTATCGTTAAAAGGAATTCCCGCATCAATATCATGCGACGGATAAATATAAATTTTACCATTAAATACATGCGCAGACGGATCTGCAGTATAAATATGAGATACTAAAGGCTTTGAAATTGCCAGTTTATTAATTTCTTCGAAATTAATTTGTTCAATACTATCTTCAGGCATAGTGATATCTTTGTTTAATAATTAAGTTCTTCTTTCTTTTAATTCTGTTTCAATCTGCACTTCCATCTGTTTATTTATTTTATAGAAAAACAATAATCCAGCTCCAATTAAAAATGGAATTGCAGGAAAGATGCTGACCAATAATTTGATTCCGTTAATGGCAGTTTCTGTCTGTACAGCCGAATTTGGAGCGTAATGAAAATAACCTAGAAACAATGTTGTTAAGGCTCCGCCAATACTCAATCCTGCTTTTAAACCTACCATCATTGCAGAGAAAATAATTGCAGTTGCTCGGCGGTTGTTCAGCCATTCTGAATAATCAGCTACATCAGCAATCATCGCCCAAAGAATTGGAATCGTGATTCCGTAGAAAAATCCATGTAAAATTTGGGAGAAAAACATCAATCTGACTGATGTTGGAGGGTAGAAATAGAATGCGATAATAAATAAGGTTGAAATAAATAAAAACAATCTGAATACATTTCGCTTTCCGTATTTATCTGCCAGGTTTTTAGATAATGTAATTCCGACGATCATAAATATAATTCCGCCGGCATTAAACAATCCAAATCCTGCAGAAACGGGATCATTTCCAAAATGATTCAACCCTATATTTGATAAAGTATCCAAAATAGGCTGAATAAAAACTGCCAACTGCTCTTTATCTACATAGTTTTCAAAATAATAAACATACGAACCGCCTTTCATCGCCAAGGTAATGAAAACCAAAGTAGTAAGAGAAAGCATAATTACCCAAGGTCTGTTTTTGACTAGGTCGCCTAAATCTTCTTTTACACTCGATTTTTGTTCTGGTTTTGGAATAATCCTTTCTTTGGTAGTCAAAAATGTAATTAAAAGCATGATGGTTCCAATAACTGCTAGAACTGTCATTACTTTTTCAATGCCAATTGCCTTGTCTCCGTTTCCTGCACTTTTTATAATTCCAAGCATAAAAACCTGAACAAAAAACTGAGCAAACATAACCGCTACAAAACGATAGGAAGACATACTGTTTCTTTCGGACATATCGCCTGTTATAACGCCGCTCAAAGCAGAATAAGGCAGATTATTTCCTGCATAAAAAAGTAGTAATAAAGTATAAGTTACTACTGCGTAAATTACTTTTCCTTTATAAGAGAAATCTGGAGTTGAAAAGGCTAATAATGCTACTACTCCAAGCGGAATTGCAGTTGCTAAAATCCACGGTCTGAATTTTCCCCATTTTGTACTGGTTCTATCTGCTAAAACTCCAATAATTGGATTAAAAATAAAAGCGGCAACTAACCCAACGACGAGCATTATAATAGATGAATCTGTTGGCGATAAGCCGTAAATATCAGTGTAGAAATAAGCCAGATATGTCATCAAAGTCTGAAAAACTAAATTGGCAGCTAGGTCTCCCAAGCTGTACCCAATTTTTTCTTTGATAGATAATTTTTGTGAAATGTTAGTCATTAGTGGTTTTGTGATTAGTTAGCTTCTCTCCTGCAAGTTTTCAAAACGTTGTAGGTCTTAGTTCGAACTGCTTTTTTAGTCATTACTGCAAGGTTTTCTAACCTTACAGAAATAAAATCTTTATTAAAACAATCGGTTGTGTAAAATTAGATAAAAAAACATATTATGCAAATTTAGTTTACTTTATTTCAATAATATTTTAAAAAACAACCGCTTGTTAGTAATTTTCTAATAGAAACAATATTTAACTAATTATTCTTCAGCATTTTTTAACTTCAAAATACTATCGTAAGCAGGTTTGTGTTTTAAATTAACATCAAAGGGCAGCGGATAATTGGTTCTGCCTTTAATTGGCCAGTCATTTAACCAGGATTGCCCATCGTAAACACCCCAAAAAGTAACTCGGCTAATTTTGTCTTTGTGTTTTAAAAATAATTTAAAAATAGATGCATAGCGTTCTGCTAATTTTGTTTGAATAGAATCTGGCAACTTTTCAGAATACGGATTCATTTTTGGATTTCCCTCAAATTTCTGATTGACATCTGCTCCTTTTAAATCCCACGGATTTGGTAAAACCGTAATATCCAATTCTGTAAAAGCAACTTTAATTCCCAATGCAGAATATTCTAAAATACTTTTCTCGATTTCTTCAATCGATGGACTTTGCAGCCTCCAATGTCCTTGAATCCCAACACCATCAACTTTTCCGCCTTCGGCTTTTATTCTTTTTATTAAAGCAATCGCTCCAGCTCGTTTTGCAGGTTCTTCGATATTATAATCGTTGTAATATAACTCTGCTTTTGGATCTGCCTTTTCTGCCAGTTTAAAAGCATCAACTAAATATTTTTCGCCCAGTGCTTTCAAAAAAACAGACTGTCTCAAAGTACCGTCATCGTTTAAAGCTTCATTTACAACATCCCAAGAATTGATTCTTCCTTTGTACTTAGAAACAATAGTTTTGATATGATCTTTCATAAAAGCTTTCATTTCTGTGCTGTCTGTAATTTTCTCCATCCACGGCGCTAATTGACTGTGCCAAATCAAAGTGTGCCCATGAATAAACATTTTGTTTTTCTCGCCATATTCCACAAATTTATCTGATAAAACAAAATCATATTTATCTTTCTGCGGATGCGTGAACATTGATTTCATGATATTTTCTGCTGTAATTGCATTAAATTCTTTTTTAATCAACGAATCTACTTTGGCATCTTTTTGTTCGATTTGATCTGCACTTAAAGCTGTTCCTATGTAAAAATCATTCTTGTAAACATCTTTTAGTGAAGCGGTTTCTTTTTGAGATGTACAGCTTACAGTCAGTAAAGTTGTGACGGCAAATAAATAAGGTTTAATAAATTTCATATATTTGGTTTAATAGTTAATAGTTTTTATCTAATCTACGATCACAGTTTTATCATTTCGAAGTAAGGAGAAATTGCACTCAGGATTTGACAAGATTAGCGATATTCTATGCAGAGTTTCTCGTGCGATTCCGCGTTCCTCGGAATGACAAATAGATCACTTATCTCTTCTAAACCGTAAGTTTATTTTATTTCAATTTATAAGCAATTCCCATTTCTAATCCTCTTAACTCAGCAAGACCTTTTAGTCTTCCTACCAAAGAATATCCAGGATAGGTTTCTTTCGTTTCATCTGCTGAATGCAGAAATCCGTGATCGGGACGCATTGGCAAGCTTATTTTTGTTTTATCCATCAGCATCAATAATTTTTCTACAATAGCTTCCATATTCGCATCACCATTTAAATGTTCTGATTCCCTGAAAATAGTTTCGCTTTCGCGGATGGTATTTCGAAGATGCAAAAAGTGAATCCTGTCTCCAAAATCGTCTATCATTTTCTCCAGGTTATTATTAGGATTTGCACCCAGAGAGCCTGTGCAATAACATAGTCCGTTTGCATTTAACGGAACAGCTTCTAAAATGGCTTTAATATCTTGTTCTGTAGAAACAATCCGCGGCAATCCTAAAACAGAAAACGGCGGATCATCGGGATGAATCGCTAATTTTGCGCCAATTTCTTCCGCAATGGGAGCAACTTCTGATAAAAAATAAATCAAGTTTTCTCTCAATTTTTCATTATCAATATTGGCATAATTATCTAATAAAGATAAAATCTGTTCTGCCGTAAAATTGACCTTACTTCCCGGCAATCCCAACAAAACATTTTTAAATAATAATGCTTTTTCATCTTCTGAAAGTTTATTCCCAAAGTTTAAGGCATTGTGTTTTTGAACCTCAGAATAATCGTTTTCAGCATTTGGTCTTTTTAAAAGAAAAACATCAAAATAAGTAAAAGCATCCTGATTATAAAGTAAGGCTTTACTTCCATCTCCGTTGATAAAATTATGATTTGTTCTAACCCAGTCCAAAATCGGCATAAAATTATAGGTGATAATTTTGATACCGCATTCTGCCAGATTTCTTAAACTAATTTTATAATTTTCGATGTATTGCAGATAATTTCCTGAGGCTCTTTTTATTTCTTCATGCACAGGCAGACTTTCAACCACAGTCCATTCTAATCCATAATTCCGAATGATTTCTTGTCTTTCCTTTATTGCTTCAATCGTCCAGATATTACCAACCGGAATTTGATGCAAAGCGGTTACAATTCCCGTTGCTCCAGCTTGCTTAATATCAGTCAAACTTACATTGTCATTAGGACCGAACCATCTCATGGTTTGCTGCATTTTTATCATACTTCTTTTTTTTACGCCACGAAGGCACTAAGTCACAAAGTTTTTCCCTTCCAAATATTTTAAAATACAACTTTGTGACTTAGCGACTTTGTGACATTTTCACAATTAAAACCCAATACTATTTCCTCCATCAACTGGCAAAATCGTTCCTGTTGTATATTTTGACTCGTTTAAAGCAAAATAATAAACAGCATCAGCAATATCTGAAGGTTCTCCTAAAAAGCCCATTGGAGTTCTTCCCAATACTTTATTTTTTCTTTCTGGATCATTATCCAAAGCTGCCGCTGACATTTTAGTTTTAATAAATCCTGGAGCAATACAGTTTACGCGAATGCCGGACGGAGCCAATTCTGTAGCCATTGCGCGTGTCATAGATTCAATTGCGCCTTTACTTGCAGAATATGCAATTACTTTTGGAATCCCGTATTGCGATGCCATTGAACTGATATTAACGATACTTCCTCCGCCATTTTCTTTCATGTTTTTAATCACTTCTCTACTTACTGTAAAAACACTCAAAAGATTGGTGTGAATTACCGAAAGAAAATCTTCGTCCGTCACGTCTGGAATTTCTTTTTTAAGATTGATTCCTGCATTATTTACCAAAATATCTATTGAACCATGTTTTGTAAGACTTTCAATCATTGCAGGAATTCCAGCCAAATCATTCAAATCAAAAATCACTGGAATTGCATTTTCACCAATTTCACGACAAGCATCTTCGGTCTTCTCTTTCGATCGGCCAATAATATACGTTTTGATTCCGTTATCACACAGTTTTTTTGCTGTGGCATAACCTAAACCTGAATTTCCTCCTGTAACAATTGCAGTTTTTTTACTCATAATTTATTATGTAATTTAATTTCCCGGCGCAAATGGGAATTTTAATGATTTAAAATATTCTAATGTTTGTGTTGGTTTTTCAACTCCTTCAGGAAGTTCTTTTCCAGAAAACTGCTGAAAATATAATAAGCAGGCATCGCGCCACCATTTTGCTTCTTTTTGTTGGATTTCTAATAACATTTTAACTTCGTTAAAGCGTTCGTAGTCAATATATTTTTCTGTTTTATTCCAAACATTTTGCATCTCTGTAACCTGATTTACACCTTCCTGATATTTAAGCGAAAGTCCGTTCCAAAGTGTCTGACCGTTTTTCAGTTTATAATCCCACGAAATATGATGAAACCATAATAAATCTTTCTCAGGACAGGTTTCTATATTATCAAAAAGCTTTTCTAGTTCTGGCGCGTATTGGGAAGTGGCATTTGTTCCCGACTTTGACCTGTCGAAACCAATTCCATTTTTGTCCGCTTTATGATAGTAAGTAGGATTCCATTCTGGACGTGATAAATCTGAAACCCAAGGTCCCGGTCCGTAGTGATGACCTGTATCCATAATATGATGAAGCCCAAGCGGTGTCATATAATTTACAACCGCTTCACGCGAATAGATCATCATCTTTTTAACTGGTTTTATAAAATTTTCATCGTTTGAAAAAGTACATCTCAACCACTCATCGGCAATCGTTTCTGAATCCAAATACGGATTCCAAGCCAGTCTTCCGAAACCATACCAATTTGCCTGTGCAAAAGGATGCCCAGTCCAGTTCAAATCGTTGCCGATATTGGCAACACCAGCAATTCCAGTTAGTTTATTTTCATATAAAGTACCATCTATAACTTTGGCAACGGTTGAACCTTTTCCTTTTTGATACGTATCTGATTCTAAAACTTCCTGAAATAATTTGGGCAGAAAAACCAAATGCGTGCTAAACCCTAAATATTCCTGCGTGATTTGAAATTCCATCATTAAAGGCGTTTTCGGCATAGCACCAAATAAAGGATGAAATGGTTCTCTAGGCTGAAAATCAATTGCTCCATTTTTTACCTGAACAATTACGTTTTTTTTGAATTTTCCATCATACGGCTGAAATTCGGCATAAGCCTGTTTTGCACGATCATTTGCGTCGTGTTCTGAATATACAAAGGCTCTCCACATAATTACACCTCCAAAAGGAGCAACTGCATCTGCAAGCATATTGGCGCCATCAACATGATCCCTTCCGTAATTTTGAGGCCCAGGCTGACCTTCTGAATTGGCTTTCACCAAAAACCCGCCAAAATCAGGAATTCGTTTGTAAATTTCCTTTGCTTTATTTTTCCACCAATTCATCACTTCAGGATCTTTGGGGTCGGCAGATTTTAGTTTTCCAATTTCAATTGGTGCCGAAAATCTTGCAGTTAAATATACTTTAATTCCATAAGGCCTGAAAACATTCGCTAAAGCTTCAACTTTTTCTAAATATTGTGGGGTCAGGATTAAAGCATTTGCATTCACATTATTTAAAACAGTTCCATTAATTCCAATTGAAGCATTCATTCTTGCATAATCGATATAACGCTGATCGATAAAATCAGGAAGTTTCTGCCAATTCCATAAAGAAAATCCAGCATAACCTCTTTCAATTGTACGGTCGAGATTATCCCAATGATTTAAGATGCGGATATTTGTTTTTGGAGAATCAACAATATTTAAATTCTGGATTGATTTATTGGTTTGCAATATTCTCAGGAAATTAAAAACTCCGTACAAAACTGCAATGTCATTTTTACCCGTAATAATGATTTGTTTTTTGCTTTTAAGGGAAATAGATTTAATAATAAAACCTTCTGTATTTATTTTATCAAAATCAGACTGTACTTCTTTTTTAACTTCAGCATTTAAACTCGATTGTGAACCAATTATTAAATTGTTCTCTCCTTTTATATCCGAATTAATTTCAAGAATATTTCCGAACAAATCTAAAAATCCTATTTTGAGTTCCTTTTCAGCAATTTTTATGGTTTCGGAATTTCCTAAGACTACAATTTTTTTAAGATTGTTTTTATATTCTGAAGCAATTGCAGAATTGCTCACAACATTGTACTGAAGCCACAATTTATAATCCTTTTGGGCCCAAGCTGAAAAGGAAATCAAAATAAACAAGAAAACAAATCTTAATGAAGTCATTGGTTTTAATTTATTCTTTACAATTATATTTCAAAAAATCAATATTTAATAGTTCAATAAAGTATTTGACAAAATTTTAATTTAAAAAATACATTATATGAAATAAAATACTGATTGCAATCGGTTGCGTAAAAATATAAGATTGTTATTTAAGAAAAAAATTTTAGCTGTCTTTTTTTCAAAAAATAATTAGTATAAACAAATAAAAGCAGGATAATTATAAAAACTATCCTGCTTTAACTGGGTTGGATTTGTATAAAATCCTGTTTTAACTTTTCTGCGAAGATTCTCTAGCTAATACTTCTGTATTTAAAAAGGTAATTTCCTTGGCATCGTCATTTTTAGATGATTTCAGGTTTTTGATAATAATGTCAGCTGCTGCCTTTCCCATTTTCTCAGCGGGATGTGTAATTGTAGATAAATTAGGATCTATAATCTGTGAAATTGGATCATTATTAAAACCAATTACCTTGAATTCTTCTGGCACTTTAACACCTCGTTTCTTTGCAGTCTGTACAGCACTTACCGCCAGGATATCTCCAGGTGCAAATAAACCGTCTGGAATTGGATTTAAATCAAACAATGCATTGCTGGCTTTTACACCATCTTCGTAAGTAACCGAATTCAAGTTAATAATCAATTCTTCTTCAACTTCTATATTATGATCTTTCAAAGCTTCGATATAACCTCTTTTTCTTTCGTTGTACAAATTACCTAATTCTGAACCAGCCGTTAAATGACCAATGCGAATACATCCTTGTTCTATAAGATGTTTTGTAGCTTTGTACCCTGCTGTATAATTATCAATAACAACCCTAAAAGTGTTATAATCTTTAGGAACCCTGTCCACAAATACCAACGGAATATTATTATTTGAAAACTGATGAAAATGAGCTGTATCTCTGGTTTCCATTGCAAGAGAGCAAATCACACCACTTACACGATTGCTGTATAATGATTTGGCCATATTGACTTCTTCTTCGTAAGAATCATGCGACTGCATAATAATTACGGTATAATCCGACTTTTGAGCTGTAATTTCTATACCGCTAATTAGTGATGACAAAAATGGCTGAGTAACAGTCGGAATCAAAACACCAATAGTTCTGGTTTTATTGCCTCGCAAACCTGCTGCTAAAGTATTAGGAACAAATCCCATTTCTTCAGCAGTTTTTTTCACTTTCTTTATTGTTTTATCACTTATGGTATGATGATCTTTTAAGGCCCGTGAAATGGTCGATGTAGCCAAATTTAATCGTTCAGCAATATCGTAAATCGTTACATGTTTATTTTCTTCCATGAAATAAAAAATAGAAATGTAAATATAAACTATTTTCTCCCAAGATTATCTTTACTGAAATGGTTCAAAATAAAAATGTCCATCTAAAATAAGTCCTTCTTTTAATTTGAAGATTTACTTAGATGAACATAGCATAGTAAATATCAATTTTATTTTTCTTTTATGCCATTTTTTTTGTCTTTAAGGATTTTACCTTCTTTAGTGAATTCCAAATCAATATCATTTGTTAAATCCACATCCAAATCTTTATGCCCATAATCAATATGAGTAATTTTTTCATTCGGATAATTTTTTGACACATACTCTTTAATATTATCTGGAATAAAAGCAGTTGGAATTGGTTTGTCTCCGCCGTCTACTTCTCTATATGATCCATCCTTCCAGAATTCTACTTCTGTTCCGTCTTGCAATTTTACTTCAAAACCTTTCTCACCGTGTTCTGCATCTTTCTTAGCACTTGTAACTGTCGTTTCGCTAAAATGTTTTTTCAAAAATTCCTGAGCTGGTTTTGGCAATTCTGATACTTCGATCTTCTTCTGTGCGCTGACCGAAATTGTTAAGCTTAACAATCCTATGGCTAAAAATATTTTCGTTTTCATAATGATTTATTTAAGTATAGTATTACTAATTTACTACAAGAAAATTTTTATTCAAATCTATTTAAGATTTTTTTAGTGTTTTAAAATGCAATATATCCAACTGATTACAAGATTAATACATTGCAATTTCACCAAAAAAAAGAAAAAAAATCGATATGGAAAATAATTTGTAAATTAGTTTAAACTACTAAATTTTAAACCCATGCGTTATATCCTGATCTTTGGAGTTTTTTTACTAACAGCATCCTGTAAAAAAGAAAACCAATCGAATGAACTTACTAATTATTTCAGCTACAATCAAGGTAATGTAGAATCTGCAGGAGTAAAAATGATCCCAATAAAGACTCCACTTGGCGAATTTAAAGTTTGGACAAAACGTTTTGGAAATAATTCAAAAATCAAAATACTTCTATTACACGGCGGTCCTGCAATGACGCATGAATATATGGAGTGTTTTGAAACATTCTTTCAACGAGAAGGCTTCGAATTTTATGAATACGATCAGTTGGGATCTTATTACAGCGATCAGCCTAAAGATAGTAGTTTATGGACAATTGAACGATTTGTCGGTGAGGTAGAACAAGTACGTAAAGCAATAAATGCAGATAAAGATAATTTTTATGTTCTGGGAAACTCATGGGGAGGAATTCTTGCAATGGAGTACGCCTTGAAATATCAAAAAAATATGAAAGGATTATTAGTTTCTAACATGATGGCAAGTGCTCCAGATTACGGAAAATATGCTGATGAGGTTTTAGCAAAACAAATGAACCCAGAAATTCTTAGAGAAATAAGATCTTTAGAAGCTAAAAAAGATTTCAATAATCCAAAATATATGGAATTACTAATATCCAATTTCTATAAAAAGCATTTGTGCCGATTAAAAGAATGGCCAGACGGATTAAATCGTGCCAGCAAACATATAAATGGAGAAATTTATAGCTTAATGCAAGGTCCAAGTGAATTTGGCATCAGCGGGAGATTAGCAAAATGGGATATTAAGAGTAGATTACATGAAATCACAATTCCAACCTTAATGATAGGAGCCAAATACGACACAATGGATCCAAAAGCTATGGAAGAACAAAGTAAATTAGTTCAAAATGGACGATACTTATATTGTCCAAATGGCAGCCACTTAGCAATGTGGGATGATCAAAAAATCTTTATGAATGGAGTAATTAAATTTATAAATGAGGTTAATGACAAGAAAATCTAATGGCATAAGCATAAATCAGGATTTAGATTCAAAATCAATAAATACAATCCGAAATTACATTAAACTAAAAACCAATAAAAACGAAAAAACCCTGTTTCGATTAGAAACAGGGTTTTTGAAAAAAAGGCGGCGACATACTCTCCCACAATGCTGCAGTACCATCTGCGCAGGCGGGCTTAACTACTCTGTTCGGGATGGGAAGAGGTGAGCCCCGCCGCAATAACCACCTTAAGGTTTTTAGTTATGGTTTTTGGATTTTGGTTCAGAGTTTATTGTTTTTCAACTCCTCACTTATAACCCAGGACTCATAACTGCCCGCGACGGGCAAATATTTTAACATACTGAGATAAAGAAAAGTAAATATATTTTAGAAAGTTTCTTCCCTCCCGTCTTGCGGCGCGGAGAGAAAAGGGTGTACATAAGCTTACGGATTATTAGTACTACTCGACTATGACATTACTGCCTTTACATCTATAGCCTATCAACGTGGTCATCTTCCACGATCCTTAAAAGAAATCTCATCTTGTGGTGGGTTTCGCGCTTATATGCTTTCAGCGCTTATCCCTTCCAAACGTAGCTACTCTGCGGTGCCCCTGGCGGGACAACAGATACACTAGAGGTTTGTCCAATTCGGTCCTCTCGTACTAGAATCAGATCCACTCAAATTTCTAACGCCCGCAGTAGATAGAGACCGAACTGTCTCACGACGTTCTGAACCCAGCTCGCGTGCCACTTTAATGGGCGAACAGCCCAACCCTTGGGACCTTCTCCAGCCCCAGGATGTGACGAGCCGACATCGAGGTGCCAAACCCCCCCGTCGATATGAGCTCTTGGGGGAGATCAGCCTGTTATCCCCGGCGTACCTTTTATCCTTTGAGCGATGGCCCTTCCATGCGGAACCACCGGATCACTATGCTCTACTTTCGTACCTGATCGACCTGTATGTCTCTC
This sequence comes from Flavobacterium sp. SORGH_AS_0622, assembly GCF_030818825.1. Lineage (NCBI taxonomy): Bacteria > Pseudomonadati > Bacteroidota > Flavobacteriia > Flavobacteriales > Flavobacteriaceae > Flavobacterium > Flavobacterium sp. SORGH_AS_0622. Next base: position 988,866 of record NZ_JAUTAX010000001.1, on the reverse strand, counting down.
AGTCAAGCTCCCTTATGCCATTGCACTCTACGCACGGTTACCAAGCGTACTGAGGGAACCTTTAGAAGCCTCCGTTACTCTTTTGGAGGCGACCACCCCAGTCAAACTACCCACCAAGCAATGTCCCCCGCTTTTGCGGGGTTAGGCCTCAGATAAACAAAGGGTTGTATTTCAACAATGACTCCAAAGCGCCTGGCGACGCCCCTTCAAAGTCTCCAACCTATCCTACACATCATTTATCCAAGGTCAATACTAAGCTATAGTAAAGGTGCACAGGGTCTTTTCGTCCCACTGCGGGTAAACGGCATCTTCACCGTTACTACAATTTCACCGAGCTCATGGCTGAGACAGTGTCCAGATCGTTACACCATTCGTGCAGGTCGGAACTTACCCGACAAGGAATTTCGCTACCTTAGGACCGTTATAGTTACGGCCGCCGTTTACTGGGGCTTCAATTCAATGCTTCTCCGAAGATAACATCTCCTCTTAACCTTCCAGCACCGGGCAGGTGTCAGGCCCTATACTTCATCTTACGATTTTGCAGAGCCCTGTGTTTTTGATAAACAGTCGCCTGGACCTCTTCACTGCGGCCCCGATTGCTCGGGGCGACCTTTCTCCCGAAGTTACAGGTCTATTTTGCCTAATTCCTTAGCCATGAATCTCTCGAGCACCTTAGGATTCTCTCCTCAACTACCTGTGTCGGTTTACGGTACTGGTGCTTATTACCTGAAGTTTAGAGGTTTTTCTTGGAAGCCCTTAGGCGCACTATCTCTTTGTCCGAAGACTCCGAGTACTATCGTATTTCACCATTCTCTGCGGATTTGCCTGCAGAGAATATAGCTAGGTACTTTAACGAACTATTCCGTCAGTCCGCGGCGCTTTCATCACTCCGTCACCCCATCACAGTAATAAGCAGTACGGGAATATTAACCCGTTGGCCATCGACTGTCCCTTTCGGGTTCGCCTTAGGACCAGACTAACCCACAGCTGATTAGCATAGCTGTGGAAACCTTAGTTTTTCGGTGTGCGGGTTTCTCGCCCGCATTATCGTTACTTATGCCTACATTTTCTTTTCTGACCGGTCCAGCATACCTTACGATACACCTTCTGCCCTGTCAGAATGCTCCCCTACCACTTACAGTAAACTGTAAATCCATAGCTTCGGTAATATGCTTATGCCCGATTATTATCCATGCTCGTCCGCTCGACTAGTGAGCTGTTACGCACTCTTTAAATGAATGGCTGCTTCCAAGCCAACATCCTAGCTGTCTGGGCAGACAAACCTCGTTCTTTCAACTTAGCATATATTTGGGGACCTTAGCTGATGGTCTGGGTTCTTTCCCTCTCGGACTTGGACCTTAGCACCCAAGCCCTCACTGTTATCAATCATTATACAGCATTCGGAGTTTGTCAGGAATTGGTAGGCGGTGAAGCCCCCGCATCCAATCAGTAGCTCTACCTCTGTATAACTAAAATAACGCTGCACCTAAATGCATTTCGGGGAGTACGAGCTATTTCCGAGTTTGATTGGCCTTTCACCCCTACCCACAGGTCATCCGAAGACTTTTCAACGTCAACCGGTTCGGTCCTCCACTGTGTGTTACCACAGCTTCAACCTGCCCATGGGTAGATCACACGGTTTCGCGTCTAACACTACTGACTAAAGCGCCCTATTCAGACTCGCTTTCGCTGCGGATCCATGTCTTAAACACTTATCCTTGCCAGCAACGTTAACTCGTAGGCTCATTATGCAAAAGGCACGCCGTCACCCCACGAAAGGGCTCCGACCGCTTGTAAGCGTATGGTTTCAGGATCTATTTCACTCCGTTATTCACGGTTCTTTTCACCTTTCCCTCACGGTACTGGTTCACTATCGGTCTCTCAGGAGTATTTAGCCTTAGCGGATGGTCCCGCCAAATTCAGACAGGGTTTCACGTGCCCCGCCCTACTCAGGATACCGCTATCTATTATACTCGTTGCCCGTACGGGACTGTCACCCTCTATGGTGCCCCTTTCCAGAAGCTTCCGGTTCCTTGTACATAAAATACCGCGGTCCTACAACCCCGGCACTGCCGTAACAGCACCGGTTTGGGCTAATCCGCGTTCGCTCGCCACTACTTACGGAATCACTTTTGTTTTCTTCTCCTCCGCCTACTTAGATGTTTCAGTTCAGCGGGTTTGCCCACCTATCGGTGTGCTATGCCTTCAGCATAGCGGGTTGCCCCATTCAGGTATCTGCGGATCAGTCGGTGTGTGCCCGTCCCCGCAGCTTTTCGCAGCTTATCACGCCTTTCATCGCCTCTGAGAGCCTAGGCATCCCCCATACGCCCTTATTTTGCTTATTGTACCAGTCTTAAAATCAATTATGACCGTTTTTTTTTGTTTTTTGTTACTAATAACAAAAAACGCTTTCTACTTTCTTATTATTTTCTTATCTCAATATGTCAATGAACTTTTGTCCTTTCGGACCTGTGGAGAATAACGGAGTCGAACCGTTGACCTCCTGCGTGCAAGGCAGGCGCTCTAGCCAGCTGAGCTAATCCCCCATTTTCTTAGTGATGAGTTATTAGTTATGAGTTATGAATTAGTTCTCATAAGGCCTCAACCCCTAAAATTTCCTTTTAATCAAGCTTACAGTCTTTTTTTATTCCGTCTTTTGTAATTTATAATTCATAATTTACAATTAACAATCTTAAAAAAGTAGTCCCGGGCAGACTCGAACTGCCGACCCCTACATTATCAGTGTAGTACTCTAACCAGCTGAGCTACGAGACTCTGTTTTACTTAATTTTCATTTCTTTTAAATTAACAGCAAGAGTAATACAATCTCCAATTCAGATACCTGCAGATAACCATCTTTTTTCCTCATCGTGCCTTTCAGCTAACAATTGAGGCTCTAGAAAGGAGGTGTTCCAGCCGCACCTTCCGGTACGGCTACCTTGTTACGACTTAGCCCTAGTTACCAGTTTTACCCTAGGCAGCTCCTTGCGGTCACCGACTTCAGGCACCCCCAGCTTCCATGGCTTGACGGGCGGTGTGTACAAGGCCCGGGAACGTATTCACCGGATCATGGCTGATATCCGATTACTAGCGATTCCAGCTTCACGGAGTCGAGTTGCAGACTCCGATCCGAACTGTGACCGGCTTTATAGATTCGCTCCTGGTCGCCCAGTGGCTGCTCTCTGTACCGGCCATTGTAGCACGTGTGTAGCCCAAGGCGTAAGGGCCGTGATGATTTGACGTCATCCCCACCTTCCTCACAGTTTGCACTGGCAGTCTTGTTAGAGTTCCCGACATGACTCGCTGGCAACTAACAACAGGGGTTGCGCTCGTTATAGGACTTAACCTGACACCTCACGGCACGAGCTGACGACAACCATGCAGCACCTTGTAAATTGTCTTGCGAAAGTTCTGTTTCCAAAACGGTCAATCTACATTTAAGCCTTGGTAAGGTTCCTCGCGTATCATCGAATTAAACCACATGCTCCACCGCTTGTGCGGGCCCCCGTCAATTCCTTTGAGTTTCATTCTTGCGAACGTACTCCCCAGGTGGGATACTTATCACTTTCGCTTAGCCACTGAAATTGCTTCCAACAGCTAGTATCCATCGTTTACGGCGTGGACTACCAGGGTATCTAATCCTGTTCGCTACCCACGCTTTCGTCCATCAGCGTCAATCCATTAGTAGTAACCTGCCTTCGCAATTGGTATTCCATGTAATCTCTAAGCATTTCACCGCTACACTACATATTCTAGTTACTTCCTAATAATTCAAGTCCAGCAGTATCAATGGCCGTTCCACCGTTGAGCGATGGGCTTTCACCACTGACTTACAAGACCGCCTACAGACCCTTTAAACCCAATGATTCCGGATAACGCTTGGATCCTCCGTATTACCGCGGCTGCTGGCACGGAGTTAGCCGATCCTTATTCTTACGATACCGTCAGGCTGATTCACGAATCAGTGTTTCTTCTCGTACAAAAGCAGTTTACAATCCATAGGACCGTCATCCTGCACGCGGCATGGCTGGATCAGGCTTGCGCCCATTGTCCAATATTCCTCACTGCTGCCTCCCGTAGGAGTCTGGTCCGTGTCTCAGTACCAGTGTGGGGGATCTCCCTCTCAGGACCCCTACCCATCGTTGCCTTGGTAAGCCGTTACCTTACCAACTAGCTAATGGGACGCATGCTCATCTTTCACCGTTGTGACTTTAATTACATCCCGATGCCGGGTCGTAATACTATGAGGTATTAATCCAAATTTCTCTGGGCTATCCCTCTGTGAAAGGCAGATTGCATACGCGTTACGCACCCGTGCGCCGGTCTCTAAATCCGAAGACTTATACCCCTCGACTTGCATGTGTTAAGCCTGCCGCTAGCGTTCATCCTGAGCCAGGATCAAACTCTTCATCGTATATTGTAATATTATATCGCGATGATCATCTATCGGTTCTTTTCGAATCTTACAATTCTATTACTCTTATTCTTTTGTTCTAACATCTCTGTTAAAACGGCTGTCAATTCAATATGTCTACGAACGTGTCTTCTTTATTATTCCGCCTGTGTTTCAAAGCGGGTGCAAAACTAAAAATTCTTTTTGTTTCCTGCAAGAAAAAATTAAAGTTTTTTTTTTGAAATTTTTAAATCTCTTTTTCTCTAATTCTTCTCTCAGTATCTCAAGGAACTTCCCGTATTTGCGGGGTGCAAATGTAATATCCGTTTTCCATTCCCACAAGCTTTTTCTAATCTTTTTTGAAAATTTATTTTCGCATTTAATTACTTTTTCCTGCCAGTCTGTCTGTGAACATTGCGTTGTTGCGGGTGCAAAAGTACCACCTTTATTTACATCTGCAAGACTTTTTTTTATATAATTTCAATCTTTTTTATAAACAGCTGGTTTTGTGTTTTTTACATAGCAAAGTTTTTCGGTCTTTTTTCCAAGGTGGGTGCTTTGCGACGATTTTACGGCAAAAAAACAAAGTTCTCTTTTGGAAATTGGATGCGCAAAGTTCTCAAAACTGTGTTTTATTCTTATTTTGCCGTATGCACAAAGAACGCCAAGCTTGGATTTTATACTTCTTTTTAATCGCGCAAAGTCGCAAAGGCGCTAAATTTTAGTTTGCTTTTGCAATTTTATTCCAGATCTTTTCTTGAAAACTGCTGCCCTAGCCCCGATAGTCCCGAGGATTCGGGAGGAAATCCTTTTTGGGACGGGGTTCGCCTCAAAAAGATTGAAGCGGATAGCGGGAATAGCTCCTGATTAAAAAACAAATTCTAAATTCTAATTTTTAAATTCCAAATTCCAAATCATAGCATTGGGCTTCGACTCCGCTCAGCCTGACACTTGACACTTAAATTAAATTATAGTTCTCCTTATATATTTAGAAAAAAAAACAAACCCGGCAGGTTTTTAAAACTGTCGGGTTGGGTGAATGAAATCTAATCTTACATATAGTATACTTATATATGTATACTTTCATTTAAACTGCCGATCGCTTCTTTTGTGATTTGAATACTTTTTAGTTTTGCCTGATGATCGAAGATCGGGCTTGTTACCATGAGTTCGTCAATTCTTGCGTAGTCGATGAACTTTTTTAAATCGGTAACTAATTGTTCTTTGTTTCCCGTGAAGGTTCCTGCTGTCATTTGATTGACATGGAAACGTTCTTGTTCGTTCATAATGTCATCTAATGATGGAACTGGAGGTTGTAAACCTTTACGATCGTTTCTAATTAAGTTCAAAAACATTTGATACAAACTTGTAGATAATAACTCTGCTTCTTCATTTGTATCTGCAGCAATTATATTGACACAAGCCATTGTTTGGGGTTTTTCTAAATATTCTGATGGCTGGAAATTTTCGCGATAGAATTCAAATGCCTGAATCATCAGTTTTGGCGCAAAGTGTCCTGCGAAAGCATAAGGCAATCCGTAAGCTGCTGCCAAAGCTGCACTATCCATGCTTGAACCCAGAATCCAAATTGGAACTTTTAATCCTTCTGCTGGGAATGCACGCACTTTTCCTGTTTCATTTTCGGAAGAAAAATACTCTTGAAGCTTGCTTACATTTTGCGGAAAACGCTGTGCCTGCTCAAAAAAGTCTTTTCGAATTGCTTCGGCAGTTGGCTGATCTGTTCCAGGCGCTCTTCCTAAACCTAAATCGATTCGGTTTGGGTAAAGCGTTTCTAAGGTACCAAATTGTTCGGCAACTACTAAAGGAGAATGATTCGGCAACATGATTCCGCCAGAACCTACACGAATATTTTTTGTCTGACTTGCTACATAACCAATTAAAACTACAGTTGCTGTACTTGCAACGTGTGCCATGTTATGATGTTCTGCGAGCCAAAATCGCTTGTATCCTAAATTATCTGCTAATTGCGCTATGTCTTTTGTTTTTTGAAATGTTTCTGTGGCGTTGCTATCCTGAGTGATGATAGCGAGGTCTAATAATGAGACTGAAATTGGGTTTTTCATATAAAAAATGCTAGTATACAAAATTAACTCATTTATCTGGATGCCTTTTGTTTTCTAATGTTAATAGAATTATAATATTCACAAAAGTCAAAAGATGGGCTATTTTTAATAATTAATTATTGTTTTACGATAATTAATTATACATTTGCAATATCAATTTAACTTTTAATATATGAAGACAACTCATATTGTATCTCGAATATTATTTTACTTTACCCGATTTTTGTCCGTTGTTTATTTCTTTTTGGCGGCATATTCTGTTTTTACTTTGATGACGGGATTGTTTTTGACCTTTAAAGATAACGGAAAGTATTTTCAGGTTTGTTATCCTTTTACTTCTCATCCTTTAATGTTAGGAGATTATAATATTCCGTATATTCTTTTTGATTTTTTAGCACCGCTAAGTCTATACGGTCTTTTCTTTTTATTGAGCAGTAATGTTTTTAAGGTCTTTTATCAGCCAAAATTGTTTACTGCAAATGGAATTTCTCATTTAAGGCGTTTCTATTTATCGAATTTATTAATTCCGAGTATTGTACTATTTGTAGCTTTCTTTTTTGTTCCGCTGGATAATGAAGTTTGGCTTTTTATTATACTGCACGGAATGCTTGGTACTTTTGCTTACTTTTTAGCTGCCATTTTTAAACAAGGTTTAAACCTTCAGAACGAACAAGACTTATTTATATAACTATGCCAATAATTGTAAATGTTGATGTAATGCTTGCCAAACGCAAGATGCAGAGTAAAGAGTTGGCAGAAAAACTAGATATTACGCCTGCCAATTTATCGATTCTAAAAACTGGAAAAGCAAAAGGAATTCGGTTTGATACTCTCGAAGCTATCTGTAAAATTCTGGATTGCCAGCCTGGCGATATTTTAGAATACGTAGCAGAATAGCTTTCTTTTAAATTTTAATTTCTAAACATAATAAATCGGTTTTTGAAGCCGACAGGTATTCTATTGCCTAAATTTTTCAAATCATAATATCATTTAATCATCAAAATCAATCAAAAAATGAACAGTTTATCAATTAAGAATCTCAGCAAAACGTATGAGAACGGCACGAAAGCGATTGACCAATTATCGCTTGAAATTACAAACGGCATGTTTGGTTTACTTGGCCCAAACGGCGCCGGAAAGTCTAGTTTAATGCGAACTATTGCCGCTTTACAAGAACCCACTTCTGGAATTATTGAATTTAACGGAATTAATATTCTAGAAAACCCAATGTTTATAAGGCAAAATCTGGGTTATCTTCCGCAGGAATTTGGCGTTTATCCTAAAATTTCTGCCTATCGCCTGCTCGATCATTTGGCAGTTTTGAAAGGGATTATCAACAAAAAGGAACGTCACGATCAAATTGTGTATTTATTACAGCAGACTAATTTATTACAACATAAAGACAAAGCGGTTCATTCTTTTTCCGGCGGGATGCGTCAGCGATTTGGAATTGCTCAGGCTTTGCTTGGAAATCCGAAGATTATTATTGTGGATGAACCAACGGCTGGACTTGATCCGGAGGAAAGAAACCGATTTAATAATTTACTGAGTGAAATTGGCGAAAGCATTATCGTGGTTTTATCAACTCATATTGTAGAAGACGTTCGAGATTTGTGTCCTAAAATGGCAATTATCTCCAACGGAAAATTGATTTTGGAAGGAAAACCAAATGACGCAATCGATTCTTTGAAAGATAAAATCTGGATGAAAGCGATTCAAAAAACAGAATTGAAGGATCATCAATCGAATTTCAACATCATTTCATCACACTTAAATTCGGGAAAAATTAATATTCATGTCTTCTCAAACGAGCGCCCAGATTCTGGTTTCGAATTGATTTCTACAGATTTAAGCGATGTTTATTTTAGTGTTTTAGGTCAAAATCAACTTCAAAATTAAAGTTATGTTTTCTAAATTAATTCAATTTGAATGGCATAACAATACCAGAAGCTGGACTTTTTATGCCACATTTATTATTTATCTGATTCTTGGATTTTTTGTCAGCGCTTTTGCGAACTTCTCTTTTTCGGGCGCATACAAAAATAGTCCGTATGTTTTAACCTATGCGATTGGTCTCATTTCGTTAATGACGATATTCTCGATTACGCTTCAGGCGGCGCAGAGTTTTTTAAAGGAATATGAAACGAAATTCGATTCGATTATTTTCTCCTCTCCTATTTCTAAATTTCATTATTTGGCTAGCAAATTTGTTACAGCTTTTGCTATTGCTATAGTTTCTTTTGGAATGTTTATCGTTGGAATGATCGTTGGACACCAAATGTCATGGCTTCAAAAAAGCGAAATTGGTCCTTTTGAAATTATAAATTATTTGTGGCCGTATTTGGTCATTGTGATTCCGAATATTTTTTTGTGCCTTTCTATCTTAACTGCTTTGGCGTGGCTTACACGAAGTAAACTCTTCATATATGTTGGCGGATTATTAATTTACATCTTATATATAGCAGGTTCGATTTTTTCGAATTCGCCCCTATTTGCAAATGCTTCTCCATCTTCGGCGAAAGCCATGTCTTTAGCAGCAAAAATAGATCCGTTTGGTTTGGCCGCATTTCTGGAACAAACGAGATATTGGACTTCAATTGAAAAAAATAGCCAGCTGGTTTCACTTTCTGGCAACTTTTTATTCAATCGAATACTTTGGATTTCTGTTTCTCTCCTTTTACTTTTTGTTTCGTATCGATTATTTTCATTCCGAAAAACCAAAACTAAAAAGGTAAAAACATCTAAAGTTATTCAAAAAGAAACAAAAGTATTTTCGGCAGCAATTCCGAATAACATCGAAATAAAATCTTTCTCACATAATTTAGCTGTTTTTAAAAGCAATATAAAACTTGATATTTATTTAATTCTGAAAGGAATTCCATTTTTACTGATTGTTCTTTTATTTTCTGGATTATTAATGATTGAGATTTCAGATGAAATTGACGGCGGAATCCGCTTGGCTGAAAAAATTACTGATACTGCTTTAATGATTTCCACAATAATGGATCGCCTGCCTTTTATTTTGATCCTGATTCTCCTTTTTTACAGCAGTGAATTATTAAACCGAAGTGAAAATTCGAGATTTGAAATGCTTGAAAACACTGCGCCATATTCTCAGTTTGTTGTTTTACTGGCAAAATTAACGGCACTTTTTATCATTCCAATTATTATAATTGCGATAAATATTTTAATTGGATGCGGATTTCAAATTATGAATGCGAATGCCCCAATCGAAATTGGTCTTTATCTTTCTTTGTTTTATTACATTGGATTTCCGTTACTGCTAATTTCAATTTTGATCATTGCAATTCAGACTTTTATTAAAAATAAATATATCGGACTTGCGATTTCGGCTTTTGTCTGCCTTTTGTTTTGTACAGGAATTGGAGAGCAATTGGGAATTTCGCATCCTTTATTTCGTTTTGGAAATGCTTTTAAAACAGAATATTTTGATCTGAATGGTTTCGGAAAATATACAATTCCGTTTCATATTTCGATGTTGTACAATTTCGGATTGTCTTTACTGCTTCTGACTTTGACAGGAATTTTATGGAAAAGAAACGCTTCAATCCTAAAAACCTTTCGAAGAAATTCCTTCAATGCCGTTCAAAAAGCAACTTTTGCATTGGGAATTATTCTTTTTATTGGTTTTGGAAGTTATCTTTTTTATAAAACCAATATTGAATATCCTTATTTAACCGAAGACGATCAGAATAACTCGAGCGAGAAATATGAAAGTCAATTTAAAAAATATACAAATCTGGCTCAGCCCACAATTGTTTCTGTAAAAAGTAAAGTCGATTTATTTCCCGAAGAAAACCTTTATCAAGTAAAAGGCACTTATGAATTAATCAATAATTCTGAAAAACCAATTGATAGTTTACTCCTATATATAGATCGAAATTCGAAACTGACTTCTATTGATATTCCGAATTCTAAAAAATTAGACGATGTCGCTGCATTTCATCATTATTGGTTTCGATTAGAAAAACCTTTACAGCCACAGCAAAAACTGAAAATGAATTTTTCTTTTGAATCATCCTGGTCGCCTTTTAAAGGACATACGGCTTTTAATTCTATAATCGAAAATGGTTCTTTTATGCGAATAAGCCGTTACTTTCCACTTTTTGGTTATCAGGAATCGAATGAAATCAGCAGTAAAAAAGAGCGTGCAAAAAGGCATTTGAAACCTCAGACGCCTCTTAAAAAACTGGAAGACAAATCTAAAATCAAATATGACTTTGTTGATTATGATGCTGTGGTTTCGACTTCAAAAAATCAAACAGTCATTGGTGTTGGAGATTTAATTGGAAATTGGAAAAAAGACGATCGCAATTATTTTCATTATAAATCAAATGGAAAGATTCCGTTTCGATTTGCTTTTTCTTCTGCTGATTATCAAATTCAAAAAACGAAATATAAAGGAATTTCTATTGAAGTTTTTTATGATAAAAGACATTCCAGAAACGTTGAAAAACTAATTCAAGATGTAAAAAATACTTTAGATTACTGCCAGAGCAATTTTGGTAAATATCCATATAAAACGATTCGATACGCCGAAGTTTCTGCTTTCGCGGATGGATTTGCTGCAACTTCTTATCCGTCGACAGTTTTTATGAAAGAGAATTTCGGATTTTACAGCGATCTCAAAAACAAAGATAAAGAAGATGTCATCAATCAATTAACGGCTCATGAATTGTCGCATGAATGGTGGGGAAATTCACAAATAAGCCCAGAACAAAAAGAAGGAAGCTGGATTTTGACCGAAACTTTGGCTCAATACACAGAATTAATGCTTTATGAAAAAGAACATGGTTTAGAAAAAGCACTTGAAACATTAAAGATTCATCTTGATTTATACTTGAGCAGCAGAAGTTACGATCCAGAAACACCTTTATATAAAACCAATTACGACACGCCTCATTTACCTTATGATAAAGGAATGCTGGTTATGCATCAATTGCGAATATTAATTGGTGAAGAAAAAGTAAATCTGGCTTTGAAAAATTTTCTGAATCATTATAAATATCCAAATCCGTTTCCTGATTCTGAAGATTTATTAAAAGAAATTTATGCTGTAACGGATAAAAAACTATATCCAAAATTATATGAAATGTTTAAGCAGATTATTACTTATTCGTCTAAAATAGAATCGGTTTCAAGTAGTAAAAAGAATGGTTTTTATGAGGTTTCTTTTAAAGCGGTTTCTGAAAAATTCAAAGAAAGTGCGACGGGAGAACGAAAACAAATTCCAAACGACAATAAAATAGATATTGGGATTTATGATGAAAACGGAAAGTTATCGCGTTTTACATTTGCAATAAAAAACAATAAAATAGAGGGAAAAATAAAATCTAAAATAAAACCTCAACGAATTGTTGTAGACCCTTATTTAATGAATATTGATACTTTTATAAAGGATAACGAAAAGGAGATTGATTAGAAAGTTTTGCCACATATTAAAAAGATTAGAAGGATTATTTATTATGAAAGTAAAAAAATCATTAGAATCCTTTTAATCTGTGGCTATATTTTTTATTTCAGTTCAATGAAAATCTGTTTGTGAGTTGTTTTTCCGTCGTCTTTAATTTTTAAATCTTTACTTGATTCGATTTCAAATTTTGATGAAGTATCAACTATTAAAGAAATATCTCGATTTCTAAAGTTTTCTGGAATTTCAGGTAATTCAATCGTAACTTCTATTTCTTTATCTTTTTGTTTGTAATCGACTTTAATTCTGTCTCTTAACCAAATATATTCGTAAACTTCCTGCCACGGTGCCATCCAAATTGTATCACTTCCTTTTACGCCGTACTTATCTGCAAGGGTTGTCATATAATATTTAAAATCGCGAAAACGCATGCTTAAATTCCATAAATTTCCATTGCCTGTACCGTGTGTAAATTCGTTAAACCAAAGTGTATTTGGTTGTTTTACAATCGAATCTAGTGTCTTTAAATAACGATCCATTGTTTTGAAACTAGTTGAATCTTTTGAGCTCTGCACAAAAGTTCTGGCTGTAATCATTTTATCTAAATCGACTTTAGAATCAACATTTAAAATAGGTCCAACACCTTTGTGGGAAGCAACTGAAAGAAATCCGTTTGCTAATGCAGCTTTTTCATATTCATGATGATAATCTGGATCTCCTTCTCCGCCAGGAACCACAAAATGTGACATGGTAAAATCAAGATTTTGTTTTATCGAAGTAGTATTTTCAGTTACTTCTGTCAAATAATTTGTACCGTGTTTTGTAGCGTGATGAAAACCGTGATTCAAAACATCCCAGCCAGCATTATACATTTCTTGAATTTCTTGCCAAGAAAGATGTCCGCGATTTGCTGGCAAATCACGAATTGCACCACCGTTAATTGCCAAAGCCAATTTAAATGGGATTTTGTTTCCGAAACCGTCTGAATAAAAAAGACCATTTGAAGTTGTTCCGTCTCCGCCTTGATCGATTTTCCATTCGTTTTTATCAGGATTACTGATTTTTCCGCCATTCAATAATGGAAAGGCTGTTAAATAAGCAGATCGATATCCATCATCAAGCGTAAAACTATAGGCAAAATGTTTATTGAATTTTAAAGGAGCAGGTTTGATTTTAACCTCATCGGCGGATTTTAATTTGATTTTAAAAGAAATAGTTTTTGATTTTGAAGAATCTTTTTGAACAATTTCATTTGAGAAACCATTAAAACTTCCGAAGATTACGACAGCTATTAAAAGGAGAATTCGTTTTGACATAAATTTTAGTGGTTCTTTTTGGATCTAAAAATACACTTCTTTTCGATGAAAATATTTTAAAACTGATTACATACTTAAAAATAATTTATTCCGAATTAAAAAAGGAAAGTGATTTAAAACCTAAATTTGTACATCAAAATAACTTTCTTTCCTCAAATGACACACAAAATTTTAATTATAGACGACGAAGAAAAACTTAGAAGTCTGCTGGCGCGTATTATAAAATCGGAAGGTTTTGAAGTTTTCGAGGCAAAAGATTTAAAATCTGGTTTTAAGAAACTGGAACAAACCGAAATTGATGTCATTTTGTGTGATGTCAAATTACCTGATGGAAATGGCGTTGATTTTCTTCAGAACATAAAAGCAAGTTTCCCGCTTGTAGAAGTTATTTTGCTGACTGCTTTTGGAAATATCCCAGACGGAGTACAGGCAATGAAAAATGGTGCTTTTGATTATATTGTAAAAGGTGACGATAACGATAAAATTATTCCGCTTCTTTATAAAGCTTTAGAGAAAGTAGAATTGCAGAAAAAAGTACAGCAATTGGAAAAACGTATTGCAAGTAAATATTCTTTCGAGACTATAATTGGAAAATCGAAAGGAATTGAACAAGTTATTGATCTTGCCCAAAAAGTTGCCAAAACAGATTCAACCGTTTTATTGACTGGTGAAACCGGAACTGGGAAAGAAGTTTTTGCACAGGCCATTCATGAAAACAGCAATCGTGTTGGGAAATCTTTTGTGGCGCTAAACTGCAGTACTTTTAGTAAAGAAATTCTGGAAAGTGAACTTTTTGGTCATAAACAAGGCGCTTTTACCGGAGCTTTAAAAGATAAAAAAGGTTTTATAGAAGAAGCGAATGGCGGTACTTTATTTTTGGATGAAATTGGAGAAATGCCAATTGATCTTCAGGCAAAATTACTACGTGTTTTAGAAACTTCTGAATATATTCCGGTTGGCGATACAACTCCAAAAAAATCAAATTTCAGATTAATTGCGGCTACAAATAGAGATTTAAAAACAGAAAGCGACGAACATCGTTTTCGTTCTGATTTGTATTTCCGTTTGAATATCTTCGAAATCAAACTGCCTTCGTTGCGAGAAAGAATCAAGGATATTGGCGTTTTGACGCATTATTTCGTCAAACAATTTTCTGAAAAAACAAACAAAAAAACATTACATATTTCAGATGATTTTCTGCAGAAATTAGAAAATTATTCTTGGCCGGGAAATATTCGTGAACTTAAAAATATTATCGAACGATCGGTTATTTTGAGTAATGGCGATACTTTAACTTCAGATGTTCTTCCTTATGAAATGCAGCATCAAGCTGAAAAAAGCAAAAAATCAATGTCGGCTTTCTCTATGCAGAGTGTTGAAAAACTGCACATTCAGAAAGTTTTGAATTATACGAAAGGTAATAAAGCCGAAACAGCACGGTTATTAGAAATTGGAATTGCGACTTTGTATCGAAAATTGGAAGAATATGGGATTGAAAATTCCAAAATTTAAATTTCAAATTCCAACTGCAATAACAATGTCAACGACAAATTCAATTTTTAAAGCTTCGAAGAAGCGAAATATTTATAGAATTATTTATTGCCAATAATGTAAAGCTCCAGCGGAGCGACACCTACGCAATCCAAAAAAATATTTCACCCCGCTTGGGCTCTGATGGCTATGATTCATTATTTCTATAAATATTTCGCTCCTCCGGAGCTTGGCAATAACATATCAAAACGAGAAAAGCTTATCAAAATGATAGGCTTTTTTTATGCCTGATTTTTGGCATATAATCATATTTCTTTTATTGACAGCACTTTAGCAACATCTTGACTTTTTCGGAACATATTTTGGCATAAGGAGGAAGAACATAAAAATTCATTCTCATGAAAAATCAAGTCACCTCAATCTACAAACAAGCCGAACGCTTTGCCGAGATAACTAAAAAATCTATTATTTCTGGAAACATCGTTCGTGCAAAAAAATGCTTGGCTCTAGCTGAACGCTTATTTATTAGCGGAAGCATCGAAACTAAAAATGCCATTTCTAATGTGTATGTTTTTTCGGTTTCTTCTTTTATGGAAATGCGCCACTGCAATATTTCACATCTATTTCCTCAAACGCTTAAAGCAGAATATATCAAGCAGGTTAATGCCTCTGGTGTTTAATTGGTTAACTGTTTAATCGTTGAATCGCTCCAAAACAATTTAAAATCTGAACTCTAAAATCTAAAATAAATCTTATGATCACTTTTCTTTTACTCGCGCTGGCCGTTATGCTGTTTGCCATTTGTTTTCTCTCTGTTGAATTTTTTGAAAAAATCTAAATCATGACCGCACTATTTATTGTTTCAATTGCCGTTTTCGTGTATTTGGTTTACGTATTAATCAAACCCGAAAAATTTTAAATCATGTAAAAAGTGAAATGCATTAAGTGAAATGTAAACACAAATTTTATTCATCAACTCATTTTACAAATCACCTCTCACCTTTCACTAAAAAATATAAAAATTATGAACACAGAATTATTAGGCGTCATTGGTATTTTTATTCTAACCATTGTTTTAGCGATTCCTTTAGGAAAATATATTGCTAAAGTTTATTTGGGAGACAAAACACTTTTTGACCCAATTTTCAATCCAATTGAAAAATTTATTTTTAAAATCAGCGGTATAAATTCCACTGAAGAAATGAACTGGAAACAGCACTTAAAAGCACTTTTAAGCATAAACATGGTTTGGTTCTTTCTTTGCTTTTTTGTCTTATTGTTTCAGGGTTCTTTGCCTCTTAATCCAGACAACAATCCTTCAATGACGCCAGATTTGGCATTTAATACTGCTATTTCATTTTTGGTTAACTGCAACTTACAGCATTATTCAGGCGAAAGCGGGGTTTCTTATCTTTCACAAATCGTCTTGATGTTCCTTCAGTTTGTTTCTGCTGGTATCGGAATGGCTGCCGCCGCTATGATTTTTACAGCAATGAAAGAAAGAACTACAGAACAATTGGGTAATTTTTATAATTATTTCATCAAAAGCTGTACTCGTATTTTATTACCACTTTCAGCAATTGTGGCTGTTGCATTAGTTTTTAGCGGTACGCCAATGACTTTTGAAGGTAAAGATGCTATTACAACGCTACAGGGCGATCATGTAGAAGTTTCTCGCGGACCAGCTGCAGCCTTTATTGCTATTAAACATATTGGTACAAACGGTGGTGGATTCTTTGGAGCCAACTCAGCGCATCCATTAGAAAATCCCACTTATTTTACTAACGGAGTTGAGCTTTGGGCGCAGATGATTATTCCATTTGCGATGATTTTTGCACTTGGCTTTTTCTTAAACAAAAGAAAATTATCGAATATCATTTTTGGTGTAATGACCATTGGATTCTTACTTCTGGTTGTTCCAACAGTGATGAGCGAAATGAACGGAAATCCTGCTATTGAAAAAATGGGTATCGCACAAACAACTGGAGCGATGGAAGGAAAAGAAGTTCGGTTTGGCCCAGCAATTTCAGGATTTTGGAGTATTGCCACAACGGTAATTTCTACAGGTTCTGTAAACAGTATGCACGATAGTTCGATGCCGGTTTCTGGCGCAATGCAATTATTATCGATGATGGTAAATGCCTTTTACGGTGGATGTGGTGTTGGTATTTTGAACTACTACATTTTCATTATTCTGGCGGTATTCATCTCTGGATTAATGGTAGGTCGAACTCCTGAATTTTTAGGGAAGAAAATCGAAGCGCGGGAAGTTAAAATTGCTGCTTTTATTGCCATTCTGCATCCTTTATTAATATTATCAGGAACTGCTTTAGCATCTTATTTTGCGGCACATGATACCGCAATGGGATATTGGTTCAGCGGTAACGCAACAGGTTGGTTAAACAATCCAGGAAATCACGGGTTCTCTGAAATGTTATACGAATACACTTCGAGCGCGGCGAATAATGGTTCTGGTTTTGAAGGATTAGGAGATAATAATCCGTTTTGGAATATCACTACAGGAATTGTGTTATTGTTAAGCCGATTTATTCCAATCATTGGACCATTAGCAATTGCAGGTTTATTAGCAGGTAAAAAATACATTCCAGAGAGTGCAGGAACTTTAAAAACAGATACCTCAATTTTCGGAATAATGACTTTTGCTGTAATCGCAATTATCGCTGCATTATCATTCTTTCCTGCGCTAGCACTTGGACCTTTAGCCGAATACTTTACACTAAAATAATAACTCATTTTTCAATGCTGAAAATATTTTAAACACATAGAAACATAGAGTTATTATCTAAAAAGAGAAATTTAGAAAACTAGTTTTCACACATAGCTATGTGTTTGTATACGAGTGAAACGCCTTGCCCTCAAAGCTAAAATCTATGTCTCTATGTGTTTAAAAAAAACAGTTAAACAAAATAACATAAAAAATGACAACTAATAAATCCACATCATTGTTTGAAAGTAAGCAGGTAAAAGAAGCTTTAGTGCAGTCTTTTGTCAAGCTGAATCCAAAAATGATGATCAAAAATCCGGTAATGTTTACCGTAGAAATAGGAACTGCGATCATGTTTGCTGTTTGTATTTCCATATTAATGGGAGCAACAGATCAAGGCAGTTTCCTATATAATTTAATTGTATTTTTAATTTTACTAGCAACACTTTTATTTGCCAATTTCGCCGAAGCAATTGCCGAAGCAAGAGGAAAAGCACAAGCCGACAGTTTAAGAAAAACAAGAGAAGAAACTCCTGCAAGACAGATTCTGCCAAATGGAGAAATCCGAAACATCAGTTCATCAGCATTAAAAAAAGACGATATTTTCGTTTGCGAAGCAGGCGATTTAATTGCTGCCGATGGTGAAATTATCGAAGGTCTGGCTACAATCGACGAAAGTGCCATTACCGGAGAAAGTGCTCCTGTAATTCGGGAAGCAGGCGGTGATAAATCATCTGTAACCGGAGGAACAAAAGTATTATCAGATAAAATTAAAGTAAAAGTAACATCTGAACCTGGCGAAAGCTTTTTAGATAAAATGATTGCTTTAGTTGAAGGTGCAAGCCGTCAGAAAACACCAAACGAAATTGCCTTAACCATTTTATTAGCCGCATTTACGTTAATCTTCGTGATTGTGTGCGTTACGCTAAAACCGTTTGCCGACTATGCCAACGCACCCATCACGATTGCGGCTTTCATTGCTTTGTTTGTATGTTTAATTCCAACTACAATTGGAGGGCTTCTTTCTGCGATTGGTATTGCGGGAATGGACAGAGCTTTACGAGCTAACGTAATAACCAAATCTGGAAAAGCGGTTGAAACTGCGGGAGATATTGATGTACTGCTTTTGGATAAAACCGGAACCATCACAATTGGAAACAGAAAAGCAACTAATTTTTATCCAACCAAAGAAGTTTCTTTTGATGATTTTGTAAAATCGGCTGTTTTGAGTTCGCTTGCAGATGATACCCCAGAAGGGAAAAGTATTCTCGAGTTAGGTAAAATGTTAGATGTAAATAGTAAAATGCAATCAGACATTTCACTTCTTACAGAAAACATCTCACACAGTATAAAATTTACTGCCGAAACCAGAACTTCTGGTGTAATACTAAAAGATGGAACGAACATCAGAAAAGGAGCGCAAGATGCTGCAAAAAATATTGCACAGCAAGCCGGAAATGCTTTCCCTGAAGATACTGCACAGCAAGTTATTACAATTTCGTCTAACGGAGGAACACCATTGGTAGTAATTAAAAACAATGAAGTTCAAGGTGTTATCGAACTTCAGGATATTATAAAAACCGGAATGAAAGAGCGTTTTGAGCGTTTGCGCAGAATGGGGATCAAAACGGTTATGGTTACGGGAGACAATCCGCTTACGGCTAAATTTATTGCCGAAGCTGCCGGTGTTGATGATTTTATTGCCGAGGCTAAACCTGAGGATAAAATGAATTACATCAGAAAAGAACAGGCCGAAGGAAGATTGGTTGCCATGATGGGTGACGGAACAAACGATGCTCCTGCCCTAGCGCAAGCCAATGTTGGCGTTGCCATGAATAGTGGAACTCAAGCTGCAAAAGAAGCCGGAAACATGGTCGATCTTGACAATGATCCAACGAAATTAATCGAGATTGTTGAAATTGGAAAACAGCTTTTAATGACCCGAGGTACTTTAACTACTTTTTCTATTGCAAATGACGTTGCGAAATATTTTGCTATTGTTCCTGCTCTTTTTATTACTGCGATTCCTGCGCTGCAAGGCTTAAATATCATGCATTTGCACAGTCCTGAAAGTGCGATTTTATCTGCTGTAATTTTCAATGCGATTATCATTCCAATATTGATTCCGCTTGCGCTGAAAGGTGTTGATTACAGACCAATTGGAGCCAGTGCTATTTTGAAAAGAAATCTTTTGATTTATGGTTTAGGTGGTCTAATTGTTCCTTTTATCGGAATCAAAGTTATTGATTTACTAGTAGCTCTATTCATGTAAGGTTCTGAGATGCTAAGACTCTAAGATGCTAAGTTTTTTTCTTAGAGTCATAAAACCCAAGAACTTTTAAAAACTCAATTAAAAACACAGACTTTAGATTACTAAGCTTCCTAGAAAAAAACTTAGAGCCTTAGCAACTTAGTCTCTTAGAATCTCAAAAAAATGAAAACTATATTTTCACTCTTAAAACTTACCGTATTTACTTTGATTTTATTTGCGGTTATTTATCCTCTTGCGATTTACGGAATCGCACAATTGGCTCCAAATCAAGGAAAAGGAGAAACTCTTTCGGTTAACGGAAAAGTGGTTGGTTATCAAAAAATCGGACAAAAGTTCGATAAATCGAATTATTTCTGGGGAAGACCTTCGGCTGTAGATTATAATGCTGCTGGAAGTGCCGGAAGCAATAAAGGTCCAAGCAATGCCGATTATTTGGCTTTGGTTCAAAAAAGAATTGATACGCTTTTATTGGTTCACCCCTATTTGAAGAAATCAGACATTCCAGCTGATATGGTTACGGCTTCTGGAAGTGGTTTAGATCCGAATGTTTCTCCGCAAGGCGCGTTGATTCAGGTAAAGCGAATTGCTAAAGAGCGAAAACTGGATGAAGCAAAAGTAAAAGCTTTGGTGGAGTCTAAAATTAATTCGGCTGTTGTTGGTCCTGAAACTGTGAATGTTCTGGAATTGAATGTGGGGTTGGATGAGCTTTCTAAAAAAGGTTCTGAGGTTCTGAGTCGCTAAGGTTCTAAGGTTTTCTCCTGCAAGGTTTTCAAAACCTTGTAGGTATGAAAATCGACATCAACTATTATCATGGAGTAACCGTGTAGTTTGTCATCCTGAGGAACGAAGGATCACACGAGAAACTCCGTCTGCATGATCGCCAATCTTTGTCGAGCTACTAATGTGATCCTTCGTTCCTCAGGATGACAAACCAAGTGATAAAAACCAAAACTTTAAAATTAATACCTACAAGGTTTTAAAAACCTTGCAGGAAACGAAAATGCCTTTTTTACCCCAAATGCCCTAGCCCCGATAGAAACGAAAATCCTTTTGTGTCTCGTTTCTTTAACGAGACACAAAAGATTGTAGTGGATAGCGGGATTAGCTCCTAAAAAAATCTACTAATAAATAATTGAATACCACAAAAAATGAAAAAAATAATACTTACTGCTTTAATCGCTTTTGGTTATAGCAATTTACAAGCACAAGAAGAATCGAAAAGTCCGTTGACATTTTCAGGATATGTAGATGCTTATTACAGTTATGATTTTGGGAAACCTGAAAATCATACGCGGCCAAACTTTTTTTACAGTTACAATAAAAGCAACGAGGTAAACCTGAATTTGGGTATGGCGAAAGTGAATTATTCGAAAGAAAATATTCGGGGGAATTTTGCCTTGATGGCAGGAACTTATGCCGAATATAATATGGCTGCCGAACAGGGCCTATTGAAAAATGTTTATGAAGCAAATGTGGGTGTAAAGATTTCGAAAAACCACAATTTATGGATTGATGCCGGAATTATGCCTTCTCATATTGGTTTTGAGAGTGCCATTGGAAAAGACTGCCAGACTTTAACAAGAAGTATTATGGCTGAGAATTCTCCTTATTATGAAACTGGAGTTAAAATTGGTTATACTTCTGAATCTGGAGAATGGTATTTGGCGGGAATGTACTTAAATGGCTGGCAGAGAATTGAGAAAGTTGAAGGCAATCAAACGCCTGCTTTTGGAACTCAGATTACCTACAAACCATCTGATAAAGTGGCTTTGAACTGGAGCACTTATGTTGGAAATGAACAACCGGATATTGACAAAAAATGGCGCTATTTTAATAATTTCTACGGACAATTTAAAGTAACAGAAAAAACAAACATTACAGCTGGTTTTGATATTGGATCACAGCAAGCGGCTAAGAACAGTAATAAATACGACACTTGGTTTTCGCCAGTTTTAATTCTGCAATACAAACCAACAGAGAAAATTCAGCTTGCAGCAAGAGGCGAATATTATAGTGATGAAAAAGGCGTAATTATCGCAACTGAAACGCCAAATGGTTTTAAAACTTACGGTTTTTCAGCTAACTTTGATTACTTAGTAACTGATAATGTTATGTTTAGAATTGAAGCCAGAAATCTTTCGAGCAAAGATGAAATCTTCACCAATAAAGATAATCTCCCAACGGATAAAAATACGTTTGTAACGACTTCGCTGGCGATTTCATTTTAGCTTTAAGCTATAGGCTTTAAGCAGTAAGCTTTTTAAAAGTTGTACTGCCTAAAGCCTAAAGCTTATTGCTTAAAGCATATTTTTATGGAACAGAAAAATAATAACGCACAGCACTTTCTCGATTTAATTCAGAAATCACGAAAAGGAAAGTTTAAAATCTACATTGGAATGAGCGCTGGTGTGGGCAAAACTTTTCGTATGCTTCAGGAAGCGCATTCGTTATTGAAAAACGGAATCGATGTGAAGATTGGCTACATCGAAACGCACATGCGAAAGGAAACGCATGAATTACTTTCTGGCCTTCCGATTATTCCGAGGCGGACTATTTTTTATAAAGGAAAAGAACTCGAAGAACTCGATGTTCAGGCAATCATCAACCTTAGACCAGAAGTGGTTATTGTTGATGAATTGGCACATACCAATGTTGAAGGAAGCAAAAATGAAAAACGTTGGCAGGATGTTTTAGAAATTCTGGAAGCTGGAATTAATGTGATTTCGGCTGTTAATATTCAGCATATTGAGAGTTTAAATGAGGATGTAAAACGTATTACAAACATTGATGTTCAGGAACGCATTCCAGATAATGTTTTGCGATTGGCAGATGAAGTGGTCAATATCGATTTGACTTCGGAAGATTTGATTGCGCGTTTGAAAGAAGGAAAAATTTATACGGCTGACAAAATTCAGACTGCTTTAACGAACTTTTTTAAATCGGAACAGATTTTACAACTTCGTGAATTGGCTTTGAAAGAAGTAGCGAGTCAAGTCGTTCGAAAAGTTGAAAATGAAGTTCCGAATCTTCATGCTTTGCGGCATGAAAAATTGTTAGCGTGCATTAGCAGTAATGACAAAACAGCAAAAATTGTAATTAGAAAAGCAGCACGATTAGCAAGTTATTACAACGGATCGTGGTATGTTTTGTATGTAGAAACACCGCAGGAAAGCAGTACTAAAATTGCGTTAGACAAACAAAGGCATTTAATTAATAACTTTAAACTGGCAGTTCAATTAGGGGCCGAAGTTATTAAATTGGAAAATTCAAATATTGCCAATGCGATTTTAGCAACTGTTGAAGAAAAACAAATTACAACTGTGTGCATCGGAAAACCGCATTTGAATTTATTTAAAGTAATTTTGTCTACAACAATTTTCAGGCGTTTGCTAAACAAACTGTCTTTATCAAATGTTGATCTTGTTATACTGTCTTGAAAAATTTTTAAAACCATATAAGTTATATAAGTTCATTTAATTAGGATGTTTCTTTTTTTGCCACGAAGGCACTAAGGCACAAAGTTTTTTTAATTTAATCTTTGTTGCTTTACGAAACCTTGCGGTTAAAAAGACACAAAGTATTTCCTATACATCTTCTAATATTTTCTTATATCACTTATATGGTTCAAAAAAAAAATTAAATGTTTTATACAATGAGAATTAAAACCAAATTAAATCTGGGTGTTGGATTATTATTTTTAATGATCATTATACTTTCGCTTGTAAGCGGTTATTCTGTTTTTTTGATAAAAGCAGACACAGAGAATATTCTAAAAGCGAATTATAATACATTGGAATATTCGCGAAATATGATTTTGTCTTTGGATGAAATTAAAGCAAATCCAGATAATGAGATTAAGACTTTTAAAGAATATCTGGAAAAACAAACTCAAAATGTAACCGAACCTGGAGAAAAAGAAGCAACCGCAAACCTAGAGAAAAGCTTTGCTCTTTTAGAAAAAAATGGAGCAAATGAAGTTCTGAAAACACAAATCAGGCAGGATATTTTTGCTATTATGAAACTCAATCTGGATGCTATAAAACAGAAAAGTGACATTGCTAAACTTACTGCCGAAAATGCTAATTTATGGATTGCCATTGTTGGAAGTTTATGCTTTTTAATCGCTTTTAATCTACTCGTTAATTTACCTAATAATATTGCAAACCCAATAAAGGAATTAACGCTGAGTATTAAAGAAATAGCCAATAAAAATTATTCAGAACGAGTACATTTTACAAGTCATAGCGAATTTGGCGATCTTGCAAAGTCGTTTAATACGATGGCGCAGAAACTTCAGGAATATAATGATAGTAATTTGTACAAATTATTCTTCGAAAAAAAACGTCTGGAAACCCTTATCAATAATATGCACGATCCTATTATTGGTCTGGACAATGAAGGAATTGTTTTGTTTGCGAATGATGAAGCGCTGAAAATTGTTGGTTTGAAATTGGAAGATGTTATCGGGAAATCGGCTTCTACTCTAGCATTGTCAAATGATTTGATTCGGTCGTTGATTTTAAAAGAAGATACTGATGCTCCTAAAAAACAACCGCTTAAAATTTATGCGCACGGAAAAGAAAGTTATTTTGAAAAAGAAATTCTGAATATTACCATAATTCCGACTGGTGAAGAAAAAGAAATCAATATTGGTGATGTAATTATTTTGAGAAACATTACTCTTTTTAAAGAATTGGATTTTGCCAAAACCAATTTTATTGCGACCGTTTCGCACGAATTAAAAACGCCGATTGCCTCTATAAAACTAAGTCTTCAATTGCTTGAAAATGCCAAAACGGGCGACATGAACGACGACCAGAAACAATTGGTTGAAAGTATAAAAGATGATAGTCAAAGATTGTTGAAAATTACAGGCGAATTACTCAATTTATCACAATTGGAAACTGGAAATATTCAACTAAATATTGAAAAAAGTAATCCGCACGAAATTGTAAATTATGCTGTTGAAGCCGTAAAAGTTCAGGCGGATCAAAAACAGATTAAATTGGTTATTAATGCAGATGAAAATCTTGAAGACGTAAAAGCTGACAGCGAAAAAACAGGCTGGGTTTTAATTAATTATTTGTCGAATGCTATTCGGTATTCTTCTGAAAAAAGTACCATTTTTATCAAATTAAAAAAAGAAAACAATCAAATCGTATTTCAGGTCATCGATACCGGAAAAGGAATAGATACAAGATACAAAGACAAAGTTTTCGATAAATATTTTCAAGTACCTGGAAGTCAAAAATCTGGAACAGGATTGGGTTTAGCGATAAGCAAAGAATTTATAGAAGCCCAAAACGGAAGTGTTGGGGTCGAGAGTAATTTAGGATTGGGAAGTACGTTTTGGTTTTCGTTGAAGGTTTAAAAAGATTCGAACCATTTTCTAGAACTAATGACACTTAAAAAGAGATAATATTTAGTCAATCTTAATCAAACCATTCTATTTAAAACCAACAAATTAATATCCGCTTAAGGTTCAATTAAGACAAAAATAGTTAGATCATACATTCGTTATTATTGCAAATTATAATAATAACGAAAGATGTTTTACAAAGCTATTTCTCTGGTATTTCTATTTGGATTATTTTCTGCGAATGCACAGCAAAATGATTCGATTACAAAAATTGACAGTACTTCGCATCATTTAAAATTCAATTACAAACAATTAATTATTCCAAGTGTATTAATTGGATATGGTGTTATTGGACTTGAAAGCGATCAGCTGCTGAGTTTCAATTCGCAAATCAAAAAAGAAGTTACTGAAGATATTGACGAGAAAATTACAATTGATGATTTCTCGCAATATGCGCCTGCGGCCTCTGTTTATGCTTTGAATGCTTTTGGTGTAAAAGGCAAAAACAATATGCGTGACCGTTCTGTTATATTTGTGACTTCGTATGTTATAATGGCTTCAACAGTTTTGGGTTTAAAATCGATTGTACACGAAGAAAGACCTGACGGAAGTTCGAACAACTCCTTCCCCTCCGGACATACTGCAACTGCGTTTATGGGTGCCGAATTTTTATATCAAGAATACAAAGACAAATCAATTTGGTACGGAATTGCTGGTTATGCCGTTGCAACTGGAACGGGATTATTTAGAATTTACAACAATCGCCATTGGTTAACTGATGTTGCCGCTGGAGCGGGAATCGGTATTTTAAGCACCAAAATTGCGTATTGGATCAATCCATACATTACTAAAAAATTATTCAAATCATCAGCCGAAAACAAATCGACTTCTATGATTATGCCTTTTTACAACGGGCAACAATATGGTTTGGGATTTGCGAAGATTTTTTAAGTTTTTTTTGCCACAAAGGCACTAAGTCGCAAAAGTTTTTTTTAAGCTAAAGATCGCACAGATTAAAATGATTTTTGAAGGGCTTTGTGTAAATTTATTAGCCACGAATTGACGAGTTATTTTAAATCAAAATTCGTGAATTCGTGGCATTTTTTTTCTTCGAAATCATAGATTTATTTCCATAATCGGCATAAATCTATTTTTTATTGAAGTTTCAAATTCACCAATTTTTGTAAATCCGATTTTCTGGTAAAATTGTTCGGCATTGGGTTCTGAATCTAAAATGATTTTTTGACATTTTTCATTTCGCATTCTTTCCACAAAATCATTCATTAAAAAAGAACCAAATCCTTTTCCGATATATTCAGGTAAAATAAATAAGTTGTCCAATTTTACCTGATTGTTTTCTAATCTTAAATAAGAATAATAGCCAATAATCTGATTTTCATCAACCAAATTAAAAACAGAATTTGTTTCTATATACTCTATCGTGATCGTAAGATTATTACTCCATTTCTCCATTTGCTCATCCGAATATCCCCAATAGGCTTTTGACTTTTTGGTGATTTCCGTTAAACGGATATGGTCTTCGATTTTGGCTTTTTGGATATTCATTTTATTTTAAATCAAAATTCGTGAATTCGTGGCGAAAAAAAATTAAGCATTCGAAGTATTATTCTTAATCTCTCGAACTTCTCTTTTCAATTCTAAAAGCAAATCTTTCATTGCTCCAGTTTCCGTCATTTCTTGTTTTTTATCCGAACGGCCGATATTACATTCGTATTCCCAAATCTCCAAAATATCAGAAGCTTTCACTTCATAATTCGGATAAAAGCTGTTGTCGGATTCTAAAACCAAAGCGTTCTTTTTGTTTTTATTGAGACGCTTATACACCATTCCTTCATTCTTAGTAATCAAAATATAGGTTTTGCCATCCATCACCTCTCCCAGTTTTTCTACATAACGACCAATAATGATAGAGCCATCTTCGTGTGGAGGCATTGAGTCGCCTTCAACTGGAAATCCGCGGTGTTTTCCAGGACCTAAAAACGGAAGTGTAATTTGCTGTAAACTTTCGATATATTCTGGATCAGCATATCCATTGAGGTAACCTGCTTTTGCTTTTTGAGATACAATTTCAATAAAATTCTCTCCAAAACTATCCACTTGAATGGGTAAAATAAGTCGGTTGCCTTCCAGTTTTATCAAATTTTGCACATCAATCTTACGAATATCGACCGATAATATCAAGTCAATACTCATATGAAAATATAGCGCAATCTTCTTTAGAATATCATACGGTGCTTCCGAAGTTCCATCTTCGTATTTCACGTATCTTCCTCTGGTAATGCTAAGGTTTTCAGCTAATTTCTCCTGTGATATTTTATGCTTAACCCTTAACGCTCTGATGTTGTCTGAAAATAAGGACATAATAAATTTGTTATAATTTGGAACAGCAAATATACAAAAAAATGTTACCACCTGTGCTAATTTTGTTTCATACAAAAACAAAAAGGAAAAATGGCACGGGCAATTGTACATATGGATTTGGATACCTTTTTTGTATCCTGCGAACGACTAACCAACTCAGAATTAAGAGACAAACCTCTTATTATTGGTGGAGGTGATCGTGGCGTTGTAGCCTCTTGTTCTTATGAAGCCCGCAAATTTGGGGTGCGTTCTGCAATGCCTATTCAAATGGCGCTGAAACTTTGTCCAGATGCAAAAGTTATGAAAGGGGACATGGAATTGTATTCACAATTATCGCACGATGTTACTCAAATTCTTCAGGAAAAAGCACCCGTTTTAGAAAAAGCTAGTATCGATGAATTTTATCTGGATATTACTGGAATGGATAAATTTCACGGAAGTTATAAATGGACAGATGAATTGGCAAAATCTGTAATAAAAGAAACTGGACTGCCTATTAGTTTTTCGCTATCTATTAATAAAACTGTTTCTAAAATTGCAACTGGCGAAGGCAAACCTGTAGGGAATCTCGAAATT
Source organism: Flavobacterium sp. SORGH_AS_0622 (assembly GCF_030818825.1). Lineage (NCBI taxonomy): Bacteria > Pseudomonadati > Bacteroidota > Flavobacteriia > Flavobacteriales > Flavobacteriaceae > Flavobacterium > Flavobacterium sp. SORGH_AS_0622. Next base: position 960,837 of record NZ_JAUTAX010000001.1, on the reverse strand, counting down.
CCTGAGCAGGGAGTACAGGCTTTTTTAAATCCATTATCGATTCAAAAAATCCCGATGGTTGGAAATGTCACGTTCCAGCTTTTATCCCGAATTGGTGTTCGTAAAATTCAGACTCTAGCAGAAATGCCTCCTGAGGTTTTACAGCAGATGATTGGAAAAAATGGTTTGGACATCTGGAAAAAAGCCAACGGAATCGACCATACGCCTGTAGAACCTTACAGTGAAAGAAAATCAATTTCTACCGAACATACTTTTGCTCAAGATACAATTGATATTGCCAAACTAAAAAGAGTACTTTTAGGAATGGTCGAAAAACTGGCTTTTCAGCTTCGGTCGGAACAATGGTTAACCTCAACAGTTACGGTTAAAATACGTTATGCCAATTTTGATACAGAAACCAAACAATACAGAGTAGCTTATACATCAGCAGATCACGTTTTGACCAAAAATGTAATGGAACTTTTTGAAAAATTGTATCAGCGTCGTATGCGTTTACGTTTGATTGGTGTTCGCTTTAGCGGATTAGTTCGCGGTACCTATCAAATTGATCTTTTTGAAGATACTCAGGAAATGCTTTCACTTTATGCTGCTATGGATAAAATGAAAAACCGTTATGGCTTTGACGCCGTAATGCGCTGTGCCGGTGCTTCTTTTAAACCCAATAACAAAGACGAAATTTTAAAACGCAGCAAATAATGTATCTCAATTGTCATTCATATCATTCATTACGTTACGGCACAATTCCTCTTGATAAACTTATCGAGGAGGCCGTTTCTTATGGTGTTAAAGCAATGGCACTTACTGATATTAATACAGTAACGGGAATTTATGATTTTATAAAAGCATGTATTGAAAAAGAGATTAAACCATTGGTCGGAATGGAGTTTCGATGCAGTCATGAGTTTCGATATATCGGTTTGGCTCAAAATGCTGAAGGTTTGGCTGAAATGAATCGTTTTTTAACGAATCATAATTTCAGCGGAGAAAAACTGCCATTAACTGCACCCGAATTCAAATCGGTTTTTGTAATTTATACTTTAGAAAATGCTCCGAAAGTTCTTCGTGAAAATGAATTTATCGGCATTCGTCCCGAAGAAGTTTCAAGACTTTTCACATCAGAACATAAAGATAAAATTTCTAAAATGGTTGTACTGCAATCGGTAACTTTTAGAAATAAAAAAGAATTTAATCTGCATAAAATTCTGCGTGCAATTGATACGAATATTATCTTATCAAAATTAACAGAAGCTGATTATTGCAGAACTTCTGAAAAAATGCTGCCTGTAGAATCGCTGTTACCTTTTTATGAAAAGTATCCTGAAATTATAATTAACACAGAAAAAATTATTAATTCCTGCAATTTTGAATATGATTTTTCTACTCCAAAAAACAAAAAATTCTTTACTACAAGTCGTCAGGAAGATTTAAAAATGCTTACCGACTTGGCTATGAAAGGATTAAAAAGACGTTATGGAAACGAGAATCTAGAAGCAAAAAAGCGTATAGAAAAGGAACTAAAAGTGATCGATGAATTAGAATTCAGCGGTTATTTTTTAATTACTTGGGATATTGTACGCTACAGCAATAGTCAGGGTTTTATGCATATTGGCCGAGGCAGCGGTGCCAATAGTATTATAGCCTATTGTTTAGGCATTACAGATATTTGCCCATTAGAATTGGATTTGTATTTTGAGCGATTTTTAAATTTAAATCGTAAAAGTCCGCCCGATTTTGACATCGATTGGAGCTGGAAAGAGCGTAATATAATTTTAGAATATATTTTTGATAAATATGGCCGCGATCATGTTGCTTTTTGCGGTACCAATGTAGAATTCAAACACCGTTCTATTTTCAGGGAAGTCGGGAAAGTTTTTGGTCTTCCAAAAGAAGAATTAGATATGCTGGCCAAAAATCCAATGGCATTGCAAGAAACTAATTCTATTGTACAGCTGGTTCAGTATTATAGTCTTATGATGAATAAATACCCCAATCAGCGCAGTATGCATGCCTGCGGTATTATTATTTCTGAAGAACCAATCACCAATTATACGCCGTTGGAAATGCCTCCAAAAGGTTTCCCTATCGTACTTTTTGATATGCATATTGCCGAAGAAATTGGTTTCGAAAAATTCGATATTCTAAGTCAGCGCGGCATTGGGCATATCGATGACAGCGTAAAACTAATCGAAAAAAACCGAGGCATAAAAGTAGATATTCGTGACACTTCTATATCTAAAGATGAAGCTGTATGCAATGTTCATTTGGCACAAGGAAAAACCATTGGCTGTTTCTATATCGAAAGTCCCGCAATGCGTGGATTATTGCGCCGTTTAAATTGCGATAATTACAGGATTCTTGTAGCAGCTTCTTCAATTATTCGTCCCGGCGTTGCACAATCTGGAATGATGAAAGAATATATTTTTCGTCATAATAATCCAGATCAATTTCAATATTTTCATGAGGTTTTCAAAGAACATCTTGGCGAAACCTATGGTATTATGGTCTATCAGGAAGATGTGATCAAAATTGCCCAGCATTACGGAGGCGTTCCTGCTGCAGACGGCGATATTCTTCGTCGTGCTATGTCTGGAAAAGGGCGTTCTAAAGAAGCGCTTCAAAAAGTAAAAGATAATTTCTTTGCTTCCTGTGCCCAAAAAGGACATCCTGAAGGTCTTAGTCAGGAAATTTATCGCCAGATTGAATCGTTTGCAGGATTTTCATTTTGTAAAGCGCACTCCGCTTCTTATGCTGTAGAAAGTTACCAAAGTTTGTATCTTAAAATCAATTATCCTGTAGAATTTATGGCAGCGGTTATTAATAATCAAGGCGGATTTTACAGAACAGAAGTTTATGTACACGAAGCACGCATGTCTGGAGCAACAATCCTTAATCCGTGTGTGAATAAAAGCGAATATCAAACTACTGTTTACGGAAACGATATTTATCTGGGCTTTATGCATTTGCAGGGTTTAGAATCAAAAACAGCAAATTTAATAGAAGCAGATAGAGACAAAAATGGTGATTTTCTTTCTTTGGAAGATTTTATCAATCGGATTCCAATTGGAATTGAAAGTATTAAAATTTTGATTTTTATAGATGCATTTCGTTTCACAGGAAAAACCAAAAATCAGCTTCTGGTTATTGCCAGTTTGCTTCTGAATAATTTTAAACCAGAAAACAGAAGTTTGATGCTTTTACAAGAACCCGTTAAAGAATATAAGCTTCCAACTTTAGATCGTTCTCTTTTTGAAGATGCTTTTGATGAAATCGAGCTTTTGAGTTTTCCTGTATCCTGTACCGTTTTTGATTTATTACAAACCAAATACCGCGGCGATGTTATGGCAAAAGATCTTGTCTCGCATCATAAAAAACAGGTTCGAATGCTGGCTTATTTAATTGCCCGAAAACAGGTTCCTACCAAAAAAGGAAATATGTATTTTGGAACTTGGATTGATCATGAAGGCTCTTATTTTGACACGGCGCATTTTCCTGATAGTCTCGCGCAGCATCCTTTTCAGGGCGGAGGCTGTTATTTGCTTTTAGGAAATGTAGAAGTCGATTATCACTTTCCAACCATAACGATCCTCAAAATGGCCAAGATGCCTTTTATCCCCGATCCTCGTTATATGGATGCAAAAGATCAGTTTAAAACACAGCGATTAATTAAGGAGGATGTTAGTCCTACGCATCGCGAACCTTATCCGCAGGGACATGAAATTAATCTGCCGAGACATCGAATGAAATTTTAGCATTAAAATAACAAATGAAGAAATAGATTTTACGTTATATAAAGATGAGAAATACGGAATATGCCATAGTCGATATTGAAACCACAGGCGGGAATGCCAGTGGCAGCCGCATTACAGAAATTGCCATTATTATTCATGATGGTAAAAATGTAATTGACCGTTATGAAACGCTTGTAAACCCCGAAAAAGAAATACCACTTTCTATTTTTGGTTTAACAGGGATTAATAACGAAATGGTGGCCAATGCACCTATTTTTGATGATATTTCGGAGAAAGTACTTGAAATGCTTACCGATCGTATTTTCGTCGCGCATAACGTCAACTTCGATTATTCATTTGTTCGTCATCAATTGGAACAAGCTGGTTTTAAATGGACTGCCAGAAAATTGTGCACCGTTCGCGCAGCACGAAAAATTAAACCAGGATTGGGATCATATAGTTTGGGAAATCTCTGCAACTCCTTAAATATATGTTTAGAAAACAGGCACCGCGCCGGCGGAGATGCAGATGCTACTGCTATATTATTTTCTTTATTATTGGAATGGGATGATGCTGGCGAGATCAACAAAATGATCAAAAAAACATCTGAAGACCAGCGTTTGCCACCAAATTTACCTCCAGAAGATTTTAGTAATTTACCCGAAAAGCCAGGAGTTTATTATTTTTATAATCAGCAGAAAAAAGTGATTTATGTTGGAAAAGCGATTAACTTAAAAAAGCGCGTCGCTTCTCATTTCAGCGGGCATAAAATTAATTCCCAAAGACAGCATTTTCTGCGTGATATTCACGGAATTTCGTTTGAAGTCTGCGCAACCGAATTAATGGCTTTGTTATTAGAATGTACCGAAATCAAAAAACTCTGGCCAACTTACAACCGAGCATTAAAACGCTTTGAAGCAAAATTTGGAATTTATCAGTATGAAGCAAGAAACGGATATAAATATTTAGCCGTTGGAAAACTAACCAAATTTCAGACTTGCATTCATGAATTTAATAGTTTGTATAACGCTATAAATTTACTGAGAGAGCTCTCTGAACAATTTGAAATTGATCAAAGATTCTGCAAATATTCCAGACCTGAAGATGGGGAGCTTTTTCATCATAATGATATGAAAAGTCTGCCTGATGCCTTGCTTCATAATCAGCAAGTTGATAATGCAATTGATTTTCTGTTAAACAACCGTCCCACTTTTGCCATTATTGATAAAGGGAGAACCAAAGACGAACGCAGCTGTATTTGGATTGAAAATGGCCATTTTTATGGTATGGGACATATTCCAACAGATGTTTCGATTACAGATCCATCAGAAGTAAAAAACTATGTTACGCCCTATAAAAGCAATCAATACATTGTGCATTTGATTTTTGCTTACGCAGAAAAATATCCAGGTAAAGTATTCTTTAAGAAACAGTTCCTTAACCAAGAATAGAATTAAATGCTTAATTATCAGTAAATTTAATATTACAACTAATTAAATGAAACATGAAAATAGCAACCTATAATGTAAACGGAGTTAACGGACGCTTAAATGTATTACTGCGCTGGCTTGAAGAAGCTGCTCCAGATATTGTCTGCCTTCAGGAATTAAAAGCACCACAGGATAAATTTCCGCTTAAAGCGATAAATGATGCGGGTTACAATGCTATTTGGCATGGACAAAAACAATGGAACGGCGTGGCAATTCTTGCCCGTAACATGGAGATTGAAGAAATAACCCGTATTCTTCCAGGTGATGAAGAAGATATCCAAAGTCGTTATGTCGAAGCTTTAATTAACGGAATTGTAATTGCCTGTCTTTATCTCCCAAACGGAAACCCTGCGCCAGGACCAAAACTTGAATATAAACTGAAATGGTTTGATCGCTTGGCCGAGCGTGCAGAAACCCTATTGAAGTTAAAAATTCCCGTAATACTTGTTGGCGACTATAATGTTATGCCAACAGAATTGGATGTTTATAAACCTGAAAAATGGGTAAAAGATGCGCTTTTCCTGCCTGAAGTCAGAAAAGCTTTTGCAACTATTGTTTCGCAGGGATGGACAGATGCTATTCGGAAATTATATCCTGATGAGAAGATTTATACTTTTTGGGATTATTTTAGAAATGCTTATGAACGTGATGCAGGATTGAGAATTGATCATTTTTTACTGAGTCCGCAAATTGCAAAAGAATTGCGCTCTGGCGGTGTTGACCGTCATGTGCGAGGCTGGGAAAAAACAAGCGATCATGCTCCTGTATGGATTGAAATTGATAAAAAATGAATGCAACAATGACATTATTTAACGACACCGAATTATTTACCCCAGGTTTGGCAGGAAAAAAAGTATTTGACATTCCTGATTCTGAATTGATTTTGATCGATAATTTTTTCACCAAAGAAGAATCTGATCGCTTTTATGAAAGACTGCTCCGTAAAACCAAATGGAGAGAATACGAAATGGAAATTTACGATAAAATCTACACCGTTCCCAGAATGATTGCCTGGTATGAAGACAAGGATAATCCAGGAGCAGATCCAAAAGGTCCCGACTGGAATTACGAATTATTGACTATTAGAGGCCGCGTAGAGAAAGAAACACAGCTTGATTTTAATACCGTTCTGCTTAATTTATACCGAGATGGAAATGACGGTGTGGGCTGGCATAGCGACAAAGAACACAATACTGGACCTAACCCGATTATTGCATCGGTTACTTTTGGTGAAACTAGAATGTTCAGGCTTCGTCATAAATTCAACAAAGACATTCCGCAGGTTGAAATTCCGCTGCATCATGGCTCTTTTTTATTGATGGCCGGAACAACAAATAGCTTTTGGCAGCACCAAGTTCCGAAAACCGCGCGAGATGTTTTACCAAGAATCAATTTAACATTTAGGCAAACCCGCCGAAATGTGTAAGTTATTAGTAACTAAAAATGAGCCAGTTTTTTGGCTCAATAACGAAGAGGAAAATTCTGTCGAAAAAAGTTAAATTACTGATTGTATGAACGTTTTATTAGGCAGACCCTATCTTTTTTAGTATTTTTGCAACCTTTTTTTAAATACAATACCGTAATGGCATATTCAAACAATGATTTAGCGCGCTTCTTAGATGCGCAAAACAAACTTTATCTTACCGCTCTTTCTGAAATCAGTAAAGGGAAAAAAGAAACACACTGGATGTGGTTTATTTTTCCCCAAATTAAAGGTTTAGGAAAAAGCGATACTGCAATTCTTTACGCCATTAATGATTTAAAAGAAGCATCTGATTATTTAGAACATCCAATTCTAGGAAAACATTTAATCGAGATTTCAGAGCTTTTATTAACCTTCAAAAGAAAATCTGCAGACGGAATTTTTGGCGATTTAGACGCTCGAAAATTACGTTCTTGCATGACTTTGTTTTCTTTAGTAGAAAATACAAATCCGATATTTAACGAAATTCTGGATGCTTTTTTCTCTGGAGAATGCGACCCACTGACTTTGTCTATTATTAATTCAACTATAAAATCATCTACTGAGCCTTCTGTTGTATAATTTACAATATTCATAGATTTTTTACATTTTAAAGACACTACAATTTCGTAGTGTCTTTTTTATTTTAAAGCCAAAAAATATCAAGAAGTAAAGTTTTATATTTGATAGCCTTTTAAGTTTTATCTTGCATTATCCTAAAATTCAATATCATGAACGAGAAAATTAAAACTTTACAAGTTATTCATCTTGCTATTTGTGCCGGAACAGTTCTTGCTTATTACTTTTTAGGAGAGCTTTCAATTGAAAAATTAGACATTCCAACAATAGATTCAACATCTCTAGTTTATGTATCTATACCTGTCCTCGCTTTCGTTTTTAGCAGTTTTTTATTCAAATCACAATTAAAACAAATCGATCCAAAATTCAAAGCGGAAGAAAAAATGCGAATTTATCAAGCAGCATCTATTATGCGATGGGCAGTTTTAGAAGGCGCAGCTTTTTTAATATTATTTTTAAAACCAGATTTTGTATTATTCGGAATACTTATTATTATATATCTAATTTTCCTGAGACCAACAGAAGAAAGAATTAACAACGATCTATCAGATTCTTAAATAGAATTTACTCAAAAAAGAACGCCTTGTGTACTTAACAAGGCGTTCTTTTTTATATTGGTTTTTATAACTTGAACTAACTATTCTTTCGGCTTTGTTAAATAATAAACTGGAATACCCGTCAGCATAATTAAAACTCCCCAGCCGCAGGTAGAGAATTTTGTGATTAGCAAAGAGATACAAATTGCTGCTGCTGTAATAATATACAACATTGGCAAAAACGGATATCCAAAAGCTTTGTAAGGTCTTTCAACATCTGGCATTTTTTTGCGTAAAATGAAGATTCCGTAGATTGTTAAAATGTAAAAAATCAAAACAATGATGATTACAAAATCTAGTAAATCACCATATTTACCTGTCAAACATAAAGCCGAAGCCCAAACACACTGCGCCCAAAGTGCCCAAGCTGGAACACTAGAACTATTTAAAATAGCCGCTTTTTTAAAGAACAATCCATCGTTTGCCATTGTGTAATAAACCCTTGCTCCTGCCATAATTAATCCGTTGTTACAGGCAAAAGTCGAAATCATAATCATGATTGCAATAATCAGTGTTCCAATGTTCCCGAAAATATATTGTGATGCTACAACCGCTACACGATCAGATTTTGCTGTTGCAATTTCGTCTAATGGAATCACTGCCAAATACATAATATTTGTTAAAACATAAATAATCGTTACAATAAAAGTTCCTAAAAACAAACTGAAACCCACATTACGTTTAGGATTTTTAATTTCACCAGCAATAAAAGTTACACCGTTCCAGGCATCGCTAGAAAATAACGATCCAACCATTGCTGCAGAAATTCCTGTTATTAAAGCTGACCCTCCAATTGGAAGCCATGATCCAGTTTCTTTATCAAATGCACGAGTATTCCATCCATCTGCCCAGTTTGCATCCCAAACAGAAGCTTTTGCTGCAAGCGTTAATCCAAAAACTATTAATCCCAGCAATGATAAAATCTTAATAATCGTTAAAACTGTTTGCAGAATTTTTCCGTTTTTGACACCTCGGCTGTTGATGTAACTCAATAAAACTATTGTAAAAATAGAAACTAACTGCGCAGCATTAAGTTTAAAAGAACCTAACTCATAAAGAATATTTTCATCACTAAAGGGCTCATACAAATAAGCAGCAAATTTCGAAAAAGCTACTCCCACCGCTGCAATTGTTCCAGTTTGAATCACAGCAAAAAAACTCCAGCCGTACAAAAAGGCAATTAATTTATTATAAGCTTCTTTTAAGTATACATATTGGCCTCCCGCTTTTGGGAACATTGCACTTAATTCGCCATAACTTACGGCAGCAATAATGGTAATCAATCCAGAGATCAGCCAAATTAAAGTCAGCCATCCAGCAGATCCTACTTGTCTGGCGATATCGGCACTTACAATGAATATCCCAGATCCGATCATAGAACCCACAACAAGCATGGTTCCGTCTAATAATCCGAGTTCTCTTTTAAAATGTTCTTGGTCGTTTTCTTGCATTTTTATTGGTTTAGGGTTGGTTAAAGATATACTTTTTTTAGAAATTTTAGATTTTAGAAAATAAATCGCAAATACGTTTTGCATTCTAAAAGAAAAATAAAATTACAACAAAATATTTTTTGTAGTATTTTTACGTATTATTTATAAAAATTTAAAGTATGAATTTATTTAGTAATTCTGTTATACTCTTAACAGGAGCTGACGGTGACATAGGAAAAGCTTTCATAGAAGAGTTATTAAATCAAAATGTAAGGAAAATATATATTACAGGAATAAATATAGAAAAACTATCTGCTCTTGCATCTCTACATCCTAACAATTTATTTCCATTTCTCTTAGATGTAACAGATAGTAATCAAATCAAAGATTTTTGCTCTAACCACACAGATATTAACATATTAATTAATAATGCTGGAATAGAGTTGAAATCTAATTTTTTGAATTTAAAAGCTCATGAATATGCTAAACTAGAAATGAATATAAATTATATTGGAGTTGTAAATCTCACCAACGAATTAATCCCTACTCTAAAATCAAATTCAAATGCAGCTATAATTAATATTTTATCAATTGCAAGTCTTTATGTTATTAAAAGATTATCAACGTATTGTGCATCAAAAACGGCAGCACATATTTTTACGCAATCAATCAGAGAAGATTTAGCAGAAGATAATATTAAAGTATTTGGAATATATCCTGGTTATGTCGATTCAAAAATGTCTTCAGACGTAGAACATAATAAAATTTCACCTCAAGCATTAGTCAAAAATATCTGCAATGATATAAATTTAGATTTCTATGATGTATTTCCAGACCCAATGTCTATTGCATTTAAAAATAGTAATAAATTAACTATAGATTATATATAAGTATTTTGTAAATGGTTGTAGTCATTTTTGGCATGACCTTAAAGCTATTTCAAATTTATAAATTAAGACGAAAAATAACTTTTCCAATATTTCTCTAAACTGCAAGCTTCATAACTTGCAGTTTTTTTTATAAATAAATTTCCTCCTTACGCTTTCCCGTAAACATTTACGATTTCAAGTATTTATATTTGATCGACTAATCAAAATAAACCAAAATCTAAAAAATCAATTTATGGAAACCAGTGCAACAAGTTCATTAGAAATTTCAAGTCAGTTTTACAATTATGCTGCTGACTTAATGGTAAATCAAGAGAAATCTGCTTCTGAAACCAAAAATGCTTTGATCTCACAAGGTCTTACTCCAGAAAATGCAGTATTTGTTGTTGAAAATATCGAAGGTCAAATAGAAGAAGCAAAAAATGATAAAGCTAGAAAAGACATGATTTATGGAGCTTTATGGTTTGCCGGCGGTACTATTTTGACTCTTTCAAATATTGGCTTTATTTTTTGGGGAGCTATTTTATTTGGCGGTATTCAATTTTTTAGAGGATTGATAAATTTAAATTCTTAACTTTAATTCAGCATTTCAAAATTATTCTCTCATTTTTCAAAACTCAAAAAACATGAAAAAAATTACTTTTTTGCTTTTATTCTTTTTTGCTTCGTTAAGCACATTTGCCCAAGATATTACAGGTGACTGGAAGGGAGTTTTGAAAGTGCCTGGCGCAGAACTTAATCTTGTTTTGCATGTTACAAAAACTGAAAATGGTTTTAGCGCCACTTTAGACAGTCCAGATCAAAAAGCATTTGGACTTCCAGTGACAACAACAACATTCGCAAATTCAACCCTCAAATTTACTGTAGAAAATTTAGCGGTAGAATATGAAGGCGTTCTGGATAAAGATCAAGTTATAACTGGAACTTTCAAACAAATGGGACAAGCGATCCCATTAATTTTAAAACGTTAGCAATACTATATTTTAAATTAACCGATTATGACTTGGGATCCAAAAAAATACAACGAGTTCAAAGAAGAACGTTCGAAACCTTTTTTGGATCTTACAAGTCATATTGTTGATAAACCAAACCTAAAAGTTATCGATTTAGGATGCGGCACAGGCGAACTAACAAAAAAACTGTCCGAAAAACTTACTAATCCAATTGTATTAGGTATCGATAATTCTGCTGAAATGTTGGCAAAAGCTCCCTTAGGATCGCATCTTAACTTTGAAAAAAGAACAATTTTAGAACAGCTCGAAAATGAAACCAAATGGGATTTAATTTTTTCTAATGCGGCATTGCAGTGGATTGATAATCACAATGAACTTTTTAAAAAAATTATTTCTCGTATAAATCCAGGCGGTCAATTAGCTGTTCAAATGCCACAGCAAAACGAAAATATTCTTAACAAAATACTTTTAAACCTAGTTCAAGAAGAACCATTTTCATCTTACTTGAATAATTGGACACGTCCTTCTCCGGTATTAACTCTAGATGAATATGCTAAAATTCTTTTTCAAAATGGCGGCAAAGATTTGGTCCTTTACGAAAAAGTATATCCCTTAATTTCTGCTAATAAAAACGATTTTTTCGATTTTATTTCTGGCTCTGCATTAACAGTTTATCAGGAACGTTTAAAACCAAATGAATTTGAAGAATTGTCAAATGAATTTAAAAAAAGAATCGATACCTATTTTCCAGTTGTCCCTTCTATTTATGCTTTTAGACGATTGATTATATATGGTAAGTTTTAATTAAATTCTTGGATTCAAAAAGCATAATTTTTTCTCTATTTTTAATTTAACGATTATTCAAAAATCATTAAACAAAAAATCATTTACAATTGATTGCTCAAGGGTTTTAATATTCCCTTTGTAAACTCATTTTATCTTCTCAGAAAAACAATTCATTCTTATATGAAAATTAAATACAAAAACACAAAAACCTAGAAAACAAATAATTAAGCAAAAGCAAACCTTGATTTTATATTCTTTTGGACAGTTATTTTTTTTGTAAAAATAATAAGATAAATTTTATTATATTTGAGAAAAACATTCCAGATATTTTTTTCAATGACAAATAATTTTAACAAGTGTTTAATTTATATTAGCTGATAAGCTTTTCCCCATAAGTTTATTTCTAAGTCTAGAAAAGCACACAAAAGGCACTTTATATTAACCTATTAATTATAAGATTATGTCTAAGTTACAAGCATTAAAAAACTTTCGTTTTCCAAAAGTTTTCATTCTTATTTTAATAGTTTTTATCTCGTGTGCACTGCTAATCTGCATTAACTTTTTTACTATCAAAATTTTATCCGCTAATCGAGCTTATGTTAATGGTGAATCTCATTATTCGAAAGGACAAAAAGACGCATCAAGACATCTTATAACTTATCTATATACTAAAAATCCAAATCAGTGGAAATTGTATTTAGAAGAATTAAAAGTTCCTCAGGGCGATGGTATTGCTCGAATTACACTTTTAAAAGCCGGCGACAATAAAATTGCTCGTAACGGATTTTTAATTGGCCGAAATCATGAAGAAGATTTAGATGATATTATTTGGCTGTTTGACAATTTTAAACAGATTTCTTATCTATCAAAAGCAATAGATGAATGGGGAAAAGGTGACAAATTGATTTTCAAATTATTTGTTATCGGCCAGCAGATTAATGCTAAAATTGAACGGAATCTTTTGACGATTGAAGATCAGCAGCAATACTTAAAACAAATCAGCGCTATAAGTGATCAATTAACTATTAACGAACGGAATTTTTCTAATGTTTTAGGTGAAGGAACCCGAAAAATAAAGGATTTATTGATTATTTCGAATGTCTTTTTTATTCTAATAATAATCTGCAGTGTTTGTCTTTATTATTCTATCATGGTCAAAAGACTGCTTGTTTCCAAAAAAGAGACTGAGATAAAAAATGAAAATCTTATTATCGTAAATCGCGAATTAGACCGATTTGTATATAGTGCATCTCATGATTTAAGATCTCCTATAACTTCATTAAAAGGTCTTATAGAAATTACGGCATTAGAAGATGATGTAAATCAAGTTCGAAATTATCTTGAAATGATGCATCAGAGTCTCGCTCGACAAGATCAATTTATTAGCGATATCATTGATTATTCTAAAAACAAAAGAAAAGAAGTAATCATGGAGCCAGTAAGCTTGAAAGAATTGTTTAATGAAGCTATTTTACAATTAATGCATATTGAAAATGCAAGTAAAATCAAATTTACGCAGGAACTCGAAGTAGATCAGATTGAAAGTGATGGTCTTCGTTTAAAAATCATTATTAATAATCTGCTTTCAAATGCCATAAAATATGCTGACTGCAGCAAACAAGAAATGTTTATTACTATTAAAACATATTTTAGTGAAGGCTTAAATAAAATTGAAGTTGCAGATAATGGTATTGGAATTCACGATGATCATAAGGACAATATTTTTGATATGTATTTTGGAACAAACAAAAATAAAGGTTCTGGACTAGGTCTTTATATTGTAAAAGAAGCTGTAGAAAATATTAAAGGCGATATTTCTGTTTTTTCAGAAAGTACTGTTGGAAGTAAATTTATTGTAACGATACCTAATTCAAATGCAATTTAAACCGCAATTTCTAATTATAGAAGACAATTTAATTGACCAATTTATCATTAAAAAACTGCTAAAAAAAGGATTAGATATCAATCCTTTATTTATAGCTAATAATGGAAAAGAAGGAATAGATTGGCTTGTCCAAAATCCAGATCATAAATCGCTGATTATTCTTTTAGATATTCAGATGCCTATAATGAATGGATTTGAGTTCTTAGCAGAATTTGCCACTCTAGAAGAAAACTTAAAAGCTAAAATTGAGATTTTTGTTCTTTCATCAACTTTGGATATTGACGAAATTAAAAAGGTAAAAAACAATAAATATGTTTCAGATTTCTGGAACAAGCCTTTACGACTGGATTTACTTGAAAGTATTTCTCTCTAACTATTATTCTAAAACGCGATTTACTTGAGAAAATGCTCTAGTGTAGTACGGTTCTTTTGTAGAAGAAATCATAACACCTCCGTGAGTTGATGAATGAACAAATTTTATTTCACCATCGGCAACTTCAACGATCATTCCAACGTGATTAATGTGACGTCTCCCATTGGTTCTAAAGAAAATTAAATCTCCTTTTTGAGCTTCTTCTGTGTTCACTTTTGTACCAATACGAGATTGTTCTATTGAACTTCTTGGCAATTTAATATCAAAATTATTAAAAGTACAAATCATTAAACCAGAACAATCAAACCCTGCTTTTGTGGTCCCGCCCGATCTATAACGCACTCCAATGTTTTCTGTAGCATTTGCAATAAGCTGATCTATTAATTCTGAATGACTGCCAGTTGATAATCTAACAAATGTAGAATCTTTTTTAATTTCAGCAGTTTGTGCTATTTGCACTGGTGAAGATACTGCAGGATTTTGTGATTCTTTAATTGCAATAGCCGATTGAATCGCGTCTGCTTTTTCTTTTGGAACTCGAATTTTTAAAAGATATCCAACAGGTACTTTCCCTTTTATAGACGGATTCTGGCGCTCTAATTCTGCAACAGTAATTCCATATTCTTTAGAAATACCGTATTTCGTCTCTTTCGGTTTCACTTCTCTATAAAGCTCAACTTCTGTAGAGATAACTTCTGGTGCATTCTCACGTGGCTTTTCATTTGTGGATGCAACATCAGAAGAATTAGAAGGAATTGTTATCTGTTGTCCAATTTTCAATCCTTCCGTTTCCAAAAGCGGATTAGCTTTCTTTAAATCATCAACAGAGACGTTGTATTTTTTTGAAATTCCCCACAGCGTTTCTTTGGCTGCTACTTCGTGTGAATTTGGGCTAGTACTTATAACTACTTCAGATTTAGGCTCAGACTTAGTTTTAACGTTAGCATTATTTTTATTTGGAATTAAAAGGATCGAATTTAGTTTTAAGATTTTAGAAGAGTTTGGATTTGCATCGGAAATCTCTTTAACTTTTACTCCATATTTTTTAGCAATAACAGAAAGATTTTCTCCTTTTGAAATTTTGTGCTTAACAAAATTATCTTGTGCAAATACTCCAACACTGAAAAAAAACATTCCTATTATTAATCTAAAAATCATAAATTATTATTTAAGTTAGTACTTCTTTTTCTTAAGTTTAGTTACATAATTAAACTTAAAAATTATAAATATATTACCTCAAAGGCGAATTTAACTCTTAAAACCAGAAAAACCATAATTTTTAACAATTAATTTATTCCAAAATGTCAAATTTAAACTTGACTTAATATCAAAAAAAGCTTCATTATTGATTTTCAGATAATTAAAATTTAAGCTTATTTTTCTTATAAAATGATGTTCACAAAACAGTAATTAAAAAAATAAGTTTTTCCATTTAGCGATCTTAAATAAAAAACGCCCCGTTTTCACAGAGCGTTTTTTTTAATATATAAAGGTAAATCTTAAAGATTAAGCTTTTCCAGCAGCAATTAAGTTTAAAGCAGAGCCTGCAACAAACCAGCCAATTTGACCTGCGTTGTAAGTATGGTTCGCCAAGATTATATCTTTTGTACCATCTGCATGAACAAACTCTAATGTTAATGGTTTTCCTGGAGCAAATTCAGTTAAATCTAAGAAGTTGATTGTATCATCTTCCTGAATTTTATCGTAATCTGCTTCGTTAGCAAATGTCAATCCTAAAAGACCTTGTTTTTTAAGGTTTGTTTCATGGATACGAGCAAATGATTTTACTAATACTGCTTTAACTCCTAAGAAACGAGGCTCCATTGCAGCGTGCTCACGAGAAGAACCTTCGCCATAATTATGATCTCCAATTACTATAGACGGAACTCCCGCTGCCTTGTATGCACGAGCTACAGCAGGAACAGCATCGTAAGTACCTGTTAATTGATTTTTAACCGAATTTGTTTTTTGGTTGAATGCATTTACAGCGCCAATCAACATATTGTTAGAAATGTTATCTAAATGTCCACGGAAACGCAGCCATGGTCCAGCCATAGAAATGTGGTCAGTTGTACATTTTCCAAATGCTTTTATTAGCAATTTTGCACCTGTAATGTTTTTACCATCCCAAGCGTCAAAAGGAGCTAACAATTGTAAACGCTCAGATGTCGGGCTAACCACAACCTGAACTCCCGAACCGTCCTCAGCTGGAGCTTGAAATCCCGGATCTTCAGCATAGAAACCTTTAAGAGGAAGTTCGTCTCCAGTTGGAGCATCAAGCATTACTTCTTCTCCGTCTTCGTTTATTAATTTATCTGTTAATGGGTTAAATCCTAAATCTCCAGCAATGGCTAACGCAGTTACCAATTCTGGAGAACCTACAAATGCCAAAGTGTTTGGATTACCATCTGCACGTTTTGAGAAATTACGGTTGAAAGAGTGAACGATTGTGTTTCTTTCTTCTTTTTCTGCTCCTTCTCTATCCCACATACCAATACATGGTCCGCAGGCATTAGCAAATACAGTAGCGTTGATTTTATTAAAAGTTTCTATAAAACCATCTCTCTCTATTGTAGAACGCACCACTTCAGAACCTGGAGTAATAGTAAACTGAGCTTTAGTTTTTAAATTCTTAGCCGCAACTTGTTTTGCCAAAGATGCTGCACGAGATATATCTTCGTAAGATGAATTTGTACAAGAACCGATCAAACCAACTTGAATTTGTAATGGCCAGTTATTTTTGATTGCTTCCTCTTTCATTTTAGAAATTGGGGTAGCCAAATCTGGAGTAAAAGGACCATTTAAATGCGGTTCTAATTGCGATAGGTTAATTTCGATAACCTGATCAAAATATTTTTCTGGCTCTGCATAAACTTCTGGATCTCCAGTTAAATAAGTAGCTACTTTGTCTGCCGCATCGGCAACATCAGCTCTGTTTGTAGAACGCAGGTAACGACTCATAGAATCATCATAACCAAAAGTTGAAGTTGTAGCTCCAATTTCAGCACCCATATTACAAATAGTTCCTTTACCCGTACAAGACATTGCAGTTGCACCTTCTCCAAAATATTCAACGATAGCACCAGTACCACCTTTTACAGTAAGAATACCAGCCACTTTAAGAATAACATCTTTAGGAGCAGTCCAACCTGATAATTTACCAGTTAATTTAACTCCAATTAATTTAGGAAATTTAAGTTCCCAAGCCATCCCAGACATTACGTCTACAGCATCGGCTCCACCAACTCCAATTGCCACCATTCCTAAACCACCTGCATTTACAGTGTGAGAATCGGTACCAATCATCATTCCACCAGGGAAAGCATAATTTTCAAGTACTACTTGGTGAATAATTCCAGCTCCTGGTTTCCAGAAACCAATTCCGTATTTATTTGAAACTGACGACAAGAAATCGAAAACTTCATTACTTTGTGTTTTTGCTCTGGCCAAATCTGTTTTAGCATCTACCTTTGCTTGAATCAAGTGATCACAATGCACTGTTGTAGGAACTGCTACTTTAGATTTACCAGCATGCATAAATTGTAATAAAGCCATTTGAGCAGTTGCATCTTGACAAGCTACACGGTCTGGTGCAAAATCAACATAATCAACTCCTCTTCCAAACGCCTTTGTTGGATTTCCATCCCAAAGGTGATTGTATAAAATTTTCTCTGTTAAGGTAAGTGGACGACCAACAATCTCGCGTGCCTTGTCAACACGACTTGGCATGTTTTCGTACACTTTTTTAATCATTTCGATATCAAAAGCCATAAGTTTTATAATTATTTTTTTGTTTTTTTATTTTATTTTGAACATCACAAGTTACAAAAAATAGAGGAGCTATAAAAGAAAAAGCCCGAGTTTATCACTCGGGCTTTAATATATTAATAATCGAAGGATTACATTACTAATTGCTTGTTAGAAGGTGCAAATTTAGTTAAGTTGATTCCTTCAACTGCAGTTGTATATTCATCTAATGTTGGAGTTCTACCTAAAATTGTAGATAAAACTACAACTGGTGTAGAAGAAAGTAATGATTCTCCTTTTTTACCTTCAGAATCTTCTACGACTCTTCCTTGGAAAAGACGAGTAGAAGTTGCCATTACAGTATCTCCTTTTGCTGCTTTTTCTTGGTTACCCATACAAAGGTTACATCCTGGACGCTCTAAATACAACATGTTTTCATATTCTGTACGCGCTGCACCTTTTGGAGCATTATCGTCAAATTCGAAACCTGAATATTTTTGTAAAACTTCCCAGTCACCTTCAGCTTTAAGTTCATCGACAATGTTATAAGTAGGAGGCGCTACAACAAGCGGTGCCAAAAATTCTACTTTACCTTTTTGATCTTCAATATTCTTAAGCATTTGAGCAAGAATTTTCATATCTCCTTTGTGAACCATACAAGAACCAATAAATCCAAGATCTACTTTTTTCACTCCTCCGTAGAAAGAAAGAGGTCTAATTGTATCGTGAGTATATCTTTTAGAAACATCAACATTATTTACGTCTGGATCTGCAATCATTGGCTCAGCAATCTGATCCAAATCAACTACAACTTCAGCGTAATATTTAGCGTTTGCATCTGGAGTTAAAGCTGGTTTCTCAGCAGATTTAATTTCAGCGATTCTCTTATCAGCTTTATTAATTAACCCTTGAAGAACGTGTTTATCGTTATCCATACCTTTATCGATCATAATCTGGATTCTGCCTTTTGCAATTTCCAATGATTCGATTAAAGTATCATCTTCAGAAATACAGATAGAAGCTTTTGCTTTCATCTCTGCAGTCCAGTCAGTAAACGTAAATGCCTGGTCAGCAGTAAGAGTTCCAATGTGAACCTCAATAATTCTACCTTGGAATACGTTTTCTCCTCCAAACTGATGAAGCATTTGTGCTTGAGTAGCATGAACTACATCACGGAAGTCCATGTATCCTTTCATATCTCCTTTGAAAGTAACTTTTACAGATTCTGGAATTGGCATAGAAGCCTCACCTGTAGCCAATGCAAGAGCAACTGTTCCTGAGTCAGCTCCAAAAGCAACACCTTTTGACATTCTGGTGTGAGAGTCACCACCAATTATGATAGCCCACTCATCTATAGTGATATCGTTAAGTACTTTGTGAATTACGTCTGTCATTGAGTGATAAACACCTTTTGGATCACGAGCTGTAATTAAACCAAAATCGTTCATGAATTTCATCAACTTTGGAATATTCGCCTGAGCTTTTTTATCCCAAACAGAAGCAGTGTGACAACCTGATTGGTACGCACCGTCTACGATTGGAGAAATTACTGTAGCAGCCATAGATTCTAACTCCTGAGCAGTCATAAGTCCAGTTGTATCTTGAGAACCTACAATATTAACTTCTACACGAACATCAGAACCAGCGTGCAATACTTTACCAGCAGGTACACCAACAGCGTTTCTGTTAAAGATTTTTTCTACTGCTGTAAGACCTTGTCCTTCAATAGAAATTTCTTTTGATGGAGCAAATACAAGAGGAGCTTCAATACCTAAAACTTTCGCTGCTAATGTTTGAAGTTTTTTACCAAATACAATCGCGTATGAACCTCCAGCTTTAATAAATTCCATTTTCTGAGGTGTAAATGCCTTAGAAATGTCTATTAATTCCTGATCGCCGTTGTATAATTTTTTCTCTTTAATATTAATTGTAAGAACTGTTCCTGTTGCTACAGAATATGCCTGCTCTAGAATTGGTTCGTCATTTTCATTACGAACAACATTACCATTCTCATCAAGTTTTTTAACCCAGTTTTTTAGATCTAAACCAATACCACCAGTAACATCAACAGTGGTTAGGAAAATTGGAGAAATTCCGTTTGTTCCACCAACAATTGGAGCGATATTTACGAATGGAATATATGGACTTGCTTGTTTTCCTGTCCAAAGTGCCACGTTATTTACACCTGACATTCTTGAAGAACCTACACCCATTGTTCCTTTTTCTGCAATAAGCATAACGCTTTTATCAGGATGCTGTGCTTGCAGCATTTTGATTTCGTCTTGTGCTTGAGGAGTAATCATACATTTACCGTGAAGTTCACGATCTGAACGGGAGTGAGCTTGGTTACCTGGAGAAAGCAAGTCTGTAGAAATATCTCCTTCACCAGCAATATAAGTAACAACTTTAATTTCGTCAGCTACTTCTGGAAGTTTTGTAAAGAACTCAGCTTGAGCATAACTTTCAAGGATTTCTTTTGCAACTGCATTGTCATTTTTATATGCCTCTATTAAACGATCTGTATCCGCTTCATAAAGGAAAACTTGTGTTTTAAGAACTTTTGCCGCTTCTGCTGCAATAGCAGTATCATTTCCTAGAGCTAAATCTAGCAATACTCCAATTGAAGGACCACCCTTCATGTGAGATAATAATTCAAAAGCAAAAGTTGGAGTTATTTCTTTTACAACAGATTGACCAAGAATAATCTCTTTTAAAAACTTAGCTTTTTCACCAGCTGCACTAGTTGTCCCTGGCAATGTGTTGTAAATAAAAAATTTTAGAGAATCTTCTCTATATTCGTTATCTACATCTTTAATTTGCGAAATGATTTCGCTTAATAATTCTGCACCATCAATCGGCTTTGGATGAAGTCCTTGGCCTTTTCTTTCTTCAATTTCTTTAATGTAATCTTTGTAAGTATTCATAATATAGTAGAAGTATTTTTTTTTGTATGCAAATTTAAAAATTAAAGCCGAGAATTAAAAAGAATATAATAGATCTCGCCTTTTCAAAAATTATTATTGCTAAAAAACGATTTTCAATGTCTGTTTTTGCTAAAACAGCAATTTTGAATCAAAAAAATGAATTTTTGATATTTTAAAATCTTTTCATTAACAAAGTCGAAATTTAATGTTACGAAGTAAGTGGGATTTTACCTCTATTTTCACAAAGAACTGTTCTAAATAAGTAATTATAACGTTATAGTTGTCTTGAACGGATCAATTTATTATTTTTTAAAGACATCGAAATTCAATATTTTTTCTATTTTATTAACCACGTAAAATAAAAAAAGCCTGATAAAATTATCAGGCTTTTTTTTCAATTTCAATTGATATTTTACATCAGCTTTTTAATAATAACTTCTTCTGTTATTCCTTCGGCATCTGCTTTATAATTTTTAATAATTCTATGGCGTAAAATTCCAGTTGCAACAGCTTGGACATCTTCAATATCTGGTGAAAACTTTCCATTGAATGCTGCATGAGCTTTTGCTGCCAAAATTAAGTTTTGTGAAGCTCTCGGTCCTGCTCCCCAATCGAGATAATTTTTCACAAAATCATTTGTCAAAGCATTATCAGGACGAGTTTTGCTTACTAAAGTAACTGCATATTCTATAACATTATCAGCAACAGGAATTCTACGAATTAAATGCTGAAAATCTATAATTTCTTGAGCTGTAAATAGTGGATTTATTTCTGTCTTTACATCAGAAGTTGTGCGCTTTACAACTTGAACTTCTTCTTCAAAACTTGGATATTCTAATTTTATTGCAAACATAAAACGGTCTAACTGCGCTTCTGGCAGCGGATAAGTTCCCTCTTGTTCAATTGGGTTTTGAGTCGCTAAAACAAAATAGGGTAAATCTAATTTATGATGCTGTCCTGCAATAGTTACCGATCTTTCCTGCATAGCCTCAAGCAAGGCTGCTTGAGTTTTAGGCGGTGTTCTGTTAATCTCATCTGCCAAAATAATGTTAGAAAAAATTGGCCCTTTTATAAATTTGAAATTTCTATTTTCGTCTAGAATTTCACTTCCTAAAATATCAGAAGGCATTAAATCCGGCGTAAACTGAATTCTTTTAAAATCTAAACCTAAAGCTTGAGACAAAGTATTAATCATTAAGGTTTTTGCCAAACCCGGAACACCTATTAAAAGTGCGTGTCCTCCAGAAAATATACAAAGTAAAATTTGATCTACAACGGCGTCCTGCCCTACAATGATTTTCGCTATTTCTTTTTTTAATTCGTTTCTTTTTTGAACTAAATTGTGAATTGCTGTTACGTCAGACATTTATGAATATATTTTAAATTAAAAAGAGTTAGTTCTATGAATTCATAAAACTAACTCTTTTTATTTATTTAATAAAAATTATTTTTTCAACCAGTTGTTTGCGAAAGCACATTCTTTGTATTCTCCAATGATTTTGATATAAGTATCTTTAATCTTAGTATCAAACCATTTTGCGATTGCATTGATTTGTTTTTCTTTCAATGCTAATTCTTTGATTTTTGTATAATCCTTAGCATAATCTGCTGTATGCTCGTCAATTCTGTTTGTTACAGTAATCAATTTATACGTTTTTTTACCTTTATCATCTGTATTTAAAAGCGGCTGAGAAACTTCATCTCCTTTTAAATTAGAAACCTGACTGTATAATACCGGATCCATTTTCGTCAATTCGAAACGAGTATCTTGAGTTGTAGGATTTACTAAAGTCCCTCCATTTGCTCTTGTTTCTTTTTCATCAGATTCAGTTCTTGCAGCATCAGCAAAAGTGATTTCTTTATTGATTATCTTATTTCTGATGTTTGTAATTCTTTCTTTTGCTTCTTTTAAAGCAGCTTCTGAAACAGTTGGAGCAATCAAAATATGACGAAGTTCTACTTCTTGTCCTTTTATTTTCTCAACCATAATAATATGGAAACCAAAAGTTGTTTCAAATGGCTGTGAAATCTCACCTGCCTGTAAACTAAAAGCAACATCTTTAAATTCTTTTACAAAAGGAGTTTTTCTAGTCATTTTATAATAACCTCCATTTGGAGAAGATCCTGGATCTTGAGAATATAAAACGGCTTTTGTAGCAAAACTAGAACCATCTAAAACGTCTTGTCTTATCGAATTTAATCTGTCAATTACTTTTTGCTTATCTTCTTTAGAAACTTTTGGCTCTACAACAATTTGAGCTACTTCCATCTCAGCACCAAAAGTCGGCAGTTCATCTTTTGGGATTTTCTTAAAGAAATTACGAACTTCTTCTGGAGTAATTTCAACATCTTTAATGATTTTGTCTCTCATTTCTGAAGCAAGTTTCTGCTCTTTTAAGATGTCCGCAAAATATGTTTTAAATTCTTCTACAGAACTCTTTTTGTAATATTCAACAACTTTGCTAATATCTCCACCAACTTGCTGCGTCATATAATTTAGACGCTCTTCCATCATACTTCTAACTTCGGCATCACTAACAATGATACTATCCTGAATAGCTTGATGTGCATATAATTTATCTTCTAAAAGCTTACCAAGCATTTGGCATCTCGTAATATCTTTAGTAGAACCACCTTGAGCAGTAATTTCTAAAAATCCTTTATCAATGTCAGAATCCAAAACAATATAATCTCCTACTGTTGCAATAATTCCGTCGATTTTTAATTTTCCTCCTGAGTGAGTTTCAACAGGTTTTTCGGCTACAACATCAGGAATTATTTCTTGAGCTGTAATAATTGGAGCAAAAAAAAGAAAAAAACAAATTGCTAGTGCAAACTTGAAATCAATTGTTTTTAGCTGTAATTTTTTTAATGACATTATTTTAAATTTAATTTGAATGTAAGCCTGTTTTAGATAATCCGCCAAAATTATAGATGTTTTTTAAATACTCATCAAACATAAATAATTAGAGTATAGTTCTTTCGTAACTTATAACGAACAAAAATAACAATTCAATTACATAATACAACTATCCGCTATACTATTAACAAAAAATTATATGATGATTATATTCAGGTACTTTAAAGAGGTTAACTAGTTTCCTTTATATCAATCAAATAACTATTCCTTAAGCTAGCTTTAGAATCGAGGTTGCCTATTGCAAATAAATACCTTAAAGTAAGCCGAATAAAAAAAGTTCTCAACACTACAACGTTTTCGTAACAAACTATTTTCTTACAAATTAAAATTAATTCAAAAAATATATACTTTAGATGCGTAATTAGTAATTTATCACATATAAAAATAACAATATCTTCTTTTTATAGCCTTTAAATTAAATAATTGCAATAACTATTTAACTAAACCCTATCTATTATGAAAAAACCTTTTTTAAAGTTGTGCCTTATTACAGCTGTTACGGGATTGCTGTATTCCTGTTCACAAAATGAAACCAACGAAATTGATTCAAAGGCTGAAAGCCAGCAATTCAAAATTATTGATGTTACGCATCACGATGGAAAACCTTTTAGCACAGGAACTTCAAGTTCATCCACAGGTAAATATGTAGACAACCCAGGAGGCGGCGTAATGATGCAAGCCTTCTATTGGGATGTTCCTTCAGGCGGAAACTGGTGGAATACTGTAAGCTCAAAAGTAACCGCGTGGTCAAATGCCGGAATTGGTTCTATTTGGCTTCCACCTGCTTCTAAAGCTCAAAACGGAGCTTTTTCTATGGGTTATGATCCAACAGATTATTTTGACTTTGGAGATTACAATCAAAATGGAAGTACAGAAACTAGATTTGGATCCAAAACCGAATTGGTTAGTTTGATAACTGCTGCTCATACTGAAAACATGAAAGTATATGCCGATATTGTAATTAATCATAACAGTGGAGGCCAGTCAGAAGCTAATCCTTTTACTGGAACAAATACTTGGACCAACTTTACTGGAATTGCCTCTGGAAAATTCAAGCGTACATATAATGATTTTTATAAAAACAGTTACGGGAATAATGATGAAGGTGCCTTTGGAGGGTTTCCAGATTTATGTCACGCTGCACCAAATGTTCAAGACTGGCTTTGGCTGAGAGCTGATGGAGTTGGTAAATATTACAAGAACACTATGAAGTTTGACGGCTGGAGATTTGACTACGTTAAAGGATTTGGTCCTTGGGTTGTAAATGCTTGGAATGCAAATGTAGGCGGATTTTCTGTTGGTGAATATTGGGATTCTAATGTAAATACTCTTGAATGGTGGGCTAATAATGCGAATAGCTCTGTATTTGATTTTGCCTGCTATTACAAAATGAATGATGCCTTTGATGGAAATAATCTTGCGCTGCTAAATGATGATATGATGTGGAAACGTAATCCATACAAAGCTGTAACTTTTGTGACTAATCATGATACAGATGAAATATGGAGCAAATTATTGGCTTATTCTTATATATTAACACACGAAGGTTATCCAACAATTTTCTACAGAGATTATGAAGAATGGCTGGACAAAAACAAATTAAATAATTTGATTTGGATTCATAATAATAAAGCAACTGGAACAACGTCTATTTTATATTCTGATAATGATGAATATGTAGCGAGAAGAAATGGTTACAATGGAAATCCTGGATTGGTTGTTTATATTAATAATTCTGATGTCTGGCAGGAAAGATGGGTTCAGACCAATTGGGCCAATACACAAATTAAAGATTTCACCGGAAATTCGACTTGGTATCCAACAACCCAAGCCGATAAATGGGTAAAAATACAATGTCCTCCAAAAGGATATTCAATTTGGTCAATTAATCAGTAATTTAAAATGACTATTGTAAGGCTGTTTTATAACAGCCTTATTTTTTTCTTTTAGACTCGAAAGAGAAAAACTGTTCCAATTTAAGAAGTGAATATTTTTATTAAGCGGTAATTAATAGTATTTTTGCAACCTATTTATACGAAATATGAGCTTTTTAAAAGAAATACAACGCAGAAGAACATTTGGAATTATATCGCATCCCGATGCTGGTAAAACAACATTAACAGAAAAATTACTGTTATTTGGAGGTGCAATTCAGGAAGGCAGGAGCTGTAAAGAATAACAAAATAAAAAAAGGAGCAACGAGTGACTTTATGGAAATCGAACGCCAAAGAGGTATTTCGGTTTCGACTTCTGTACTTGCTTTTAATTATAAAGACAAAAAAATCAATATCCTTGATACGCCAGGACACAAGGATTTTGCCGAAGATACATTTAGAACTTTAACCGCAGTTGACAGCGTAATTGTGGTTATTGACGTTGCAAAAGGGGTTGAGGAACAAACAGAAAAATTAGTTGCTGTTTGTAGAATGCGTAACATTCCAATGATTGTTTTCATCAATAAATTAGATCGTGAAGGTAAAGATGCTTTTGATTTGATGGATGAAGTGGAGCAAAAATTGGGTTTGACTGTTACGCCTTTAAGTTTCCCTATCGGAATGGGTTATGATTTCCAAGGAATTTATAATTTATGGGAAGAAAACATCAATCTTTTTAGTGGAGACAGCCGAAAAAATATTGAAGAAACAATTGCTTTTTCTGATGTTCAAAATAATCCAGAACTAGATAAAATTGTTGGTCAAAAAGCTGCTGAAAAACTTCGTGAGGAATTAGAATTGATTGATGAAGTGTATCCAAAATTTGAGCGTCAGGATTATCTTGACGGAAAAATCCAGCCTGTATTTTTTGGATCTGCTTTGAATAATTTTGGAGTTCGTGAATTGCTGGATTGTTTCGTTACAATCGCTCCATCACCAAGACCAAAAGATTCAGAAACTCGCTTGGTTGATCCAACCGAAGAAAAAATGTCTGGTTTTGTATTTAAAATACATGCTAACATGGATCCTAAACACCGTGACCGTTTAGCTTTTATTAAAATTGTTTCCGGAACTTTCGAAAGAAACAAACCTTACTACCATGTCCGCCAGAAGAAAAATTTGAAATTCTCTAGTCCAAATGCCTTTTTTGCTGAGAAAAAAGAAATCGTTGATATTTCTTATCCAGGAGATATTGTTGGTTTACATGATACAGGAAACTTTAAAATTGGTGATACTTTGACAGAGGGCGAAGTGATGAGCTTTAAAGGAATTCCGAGTTTCTCTCCAGAGCACTTTAGATATATCAATAACGCTGATCCGATGAAAGCGAAACAATTGGACAAAGGTGTTGACCAATTAATGGACGAAGGTGTTGCTCAGTTATTTACTTTAGAAATGAATAACCGTAAAGTAATTGGAACTGTTGGAGCGCTTCAATATGAAGTTATTCAATATCGTCTAGAGCATGAATACGGTGCAAAATGTACTTATGAGAACTTCCCTGTTCATAAAGCGTGCTGGGTAAAGCCAGATGATGCAAAGAATGAAGAGTTCAAAGAATTTAAACGAATCAAACAAAAATTCCTTGCACATGATAAATATGGCCAATTGGTATTTTTAGCCGATTCAGACTTTACCATTCAAATGACTCAAAGTAAATATCCAAGTGTGAAATTATACTTTACATCAGAATTTGATTAATTCTATTGGAAAGAAAAAAATATAAAAGGCTGTCTAATAAATTTTAGACAGCCTTTTTTATTTGCAATAAAAAAAGCGCTAATATTAAAATTAGCGCTTTTCTTTAATTTGAATTAAATCAACCTTACTAAGTCATTATATTTCAAAAATAATCTTTCATACAAGCTACCAAATTACTCTAATACAATTATTTAAAGAAATTTAATCGACTAAAGGAGATTAAATCAGATAAAATGCATTTAATCCTATTTATAATAAAAAAGCCCCATTAAAAAATGGGGCTTTAAAATTTATGCTTGTCCCGCAGGACCAAAATTAAGCGGTATTGGTGCTTGTTCTGTCTCTTTGATTTCGCCATGGGCTGCTTCAAATCGATGGATGTTTTCACCTATTGCTCTTAATAATCTTTTAGCATGTTGTGGTGTCAAAACAATTCTTGACTTTACCTTGGCTTTAGGAATACCGGGCATAATGCTCACAAAATCTAAAACAAACTCTGACGATGAGTGATTAATAATCGCAAGATTAGAATAAATTCCTTCTGCAATAGTTTCGTCTAACTCAATATTAATTTGCTCTTGTTGTTGTTTCGGATTACTCATAGTTTCCTAATTAATAAATGTATTCTTCTTTATTAGCCATCATTTCGTTGTAATCGTCTTTAGATCCTACGATAGTGTTATCGTATTCTCTCATACCAGTTCCCGCAGGAATTCTGTGTCCAACAATTACATTTTCTTTTAATCCTTCTAAATCATCTACTTTACCAGCTACAGCAGCTTCGTTAAGTACTTTTGTTGTTTCTTGGAAAGAAGCAGCAGAGATGAATGATTTAGTTTGTAACGAAGCTCTTGTAATACCTTGAAGAACTGGCGTTGCAGTTGCAGTAATTACGTCTCTTGCTACAACAAGATTTCTATCATTTCGTTTCAACAATGAATTTTCATCACGTAATTCACGAGGTGTAATGATCTGACCTGGTTTCAATACTGAAGAATCTCCAGCATCTTCAACTACTTTCATACCATATAATTTATCGTTTTGAACGATGAAATCTTTAGTATGAATTAATTGATCCTCTAAGAATAAAGTATCACCTGGATCCTGAACTCTTACTTTACGCATCATTTGACGAATAACTACCTCAAAGTGCTTGTCATTAATTTTTACCCCTTGTAAACGGTATACCTCTTGAATTTCATTTACCAAGTACTGTTGAACAGCCGCTGGACCTTGAATTCTTAAGATGTCATCTGGTGTAATTGCACCATCAGACAATGGAACTCCCGCTCTTACGAAGTCATTTTCTTGTACTAAGATTTGGCTAGAAAGTTTAACTAAATACTTTTTAATTTCACCAAATTTAGACTCGATAACGATCTCACGGTTACCTCTTTTAATTTTTCCGAAAGATACAACACCATCAATTTCAGACACAACTGCTGGGTTTGAAGGGTTACGAGCCTCAAGCAACTCAGTAATTCTTGGTAAACCTCCCGTGATATCGCCTGCTTTAGAAGAACGACGAGGGATTTTTACTAATACTTTACCTGCTTTAATTTTCTCACCATTTTCAACCATTAAGTGTGCACCTACTGGTAAGTTGTAAGAACGAATCAATTCTCCTTCTTTACCGTAAACCAATAAAGTTGGGATTAATTTTTTATTTCTAGCCTCAGAAATTACTTTTTCTTGGAAACCAGTCTGCTCATCAATCTCAACCATGAACGATTGACCTTGTTCTAAATCTTCGTAAGCAATCTTACCAGTAAATTCA
This sequence comes from Flavobacterium sp. SORGH_AS_0622, assembly GCF_030818825.1. Lineage (NCBI taxonomy): Bacteria > Pseudomonadati > Bacteroidota > Flavobacteriia > Flavobacteriales > Flavobacteriaceae > Flavobacterium > Flavobacterium sp. SORGH_AS_0622. The sequence continues at coordinate 931,665 of NZ_JAUTAX010000001.1, read as the reverse complement.
GAAACAATTACACCGTTATATGGATCCCATTTACAGATTACAGTTCCTTTTGCGACAGTATCACCATCATTTACAAAAATACTAGAACCGTAAGGAATATTATGTGTATTTAAAACTATTCCAGTTTTCTCATCAACTAATTTTAATTCAGTTGAACGTGAAACTACGATATCAACAGAGTTTCCTTCTCCGTCTTCTCCTTTAACTGTTTTTAAATCTTCAATTTCAAGTCTACCGTTAAATCTTGTAATAATACTAGATTCTTCAGAAATACCTCCAGCAACCCCTCCAACGTGGAACGTACGAAGTGTTAACTGTGTACCTGGCTCTCCAATAGACTGAGCTGCAATAACTCCGACAGCTTCACCTCTTTGTGTCATCTTACCAGTAGCTAAGTTTCTACCGTAACATTTAGCACAAATTCCTTTTAAAGCTTCACATGTTAATGGAGATCTAACTTCTACTTTTTCAATTGGAGAAGCTTCGATAGTTCTCATAATTGATTCCGTAATTTGCTCTCCAGATTTAACCATTACTTCATTAGTAAGAGGATTAATAACATCTTGCAATGCAACACGTCCTAAGATTCTCTCACCTAAAGATTCAACGATTTCCTCATTTTTCTTCAATGCAGCAACTTCAACACCTCTAAGAGTTCCACAATCTTCGATGTTAACAATAACATCTTGAGAAACGTCATGAAGCCTTCTTGTTAAGTAACCAGCATCGGCCGTTTTAAGAGCCGTATCCGCAAGACCTTTACGAGCACCGTGAGTAGAAATAAAATACTCAAGGATCGAAAGACCTTCCTTAAAGTTAGAAAGAATCGGGTTTTCAATAATCTCACCACCACCAGCAGTAGATTTTTTAGGCTTAGCCATCAAACCACGCATACCAGTTAACTGACGAATCTGTTCCTTAGAACCCCTCGCCCCAGAGTCAAGCATCATATATACAGAGTTGAAACCTTGCTGGTCTTCTCTAATATTTTTCATTGCTAATTCTGTTAACTGAGCATTTGCTGAAGTCCATACGTCAATAACTTGGTTGTAACGCTCGTTATTTGTAATAAGACCCATGTTATAGTTAGTTGAGATACCTTCAACTTGCTCTCTAGCATCTGCAATTAACTTAGTTTTTTGTTCTGGGATTCTAATATCACCTAAAGAGAATGATAAACCTCCTCTAAATGCGAATTTATAACCCATATCTTTCATATTATCCAAGAAAGCTGCTGTAGTAGGTACATCAGTCACACTTAAAATGTGTCCGATAATATCTCTAAGGTTTTTCTTAGTTAATACGTCATTGATATATCCAGCTGCTTCAGGTACTACTTCGTTAAATAATACACGTCCTGCAGTTGTTTGGATAATTTGGTACACTAATTCTCCAGCTTCATTAAAATCTTTTGCTCTAATTTTCACACGAGCATTCAATTCTAATCTTCCTTCGTTTAATGCAATGTTTACTTCTTCAGCAGAATAGAAAGTCAAATCTTGACCTAAAATTTTGTGATCTTCTGTAGAAATACGCTCTTTGGTCATATAATATAGACCCAAGACCATGTCCTGAGAAGGTACAGTAATAGGCGCACCATTTGCAGGGTTCAAGATATTATGAGAAGCCAACATTAATAATTGAGCCTCTAAAATAGCCTCTGGTCCTAATGGTAAGTGAACCGCCATCTGGTCACCATCGAAATCGGCGTTGAAAGCCGTACATACTAATGGGTGTAATTGGATCGCTTTTCCTTCAATCAATTTTGGCTGAAAAGCTTGAATACCAAGTCTGTGCAAAGTAGGAGCACGGTTAAGTAATACTGGGTGTCCTTTAATTACATTTTCAAGGATATCCCAAACTACTGGCTCTTTTTTGTCAATGATTTTCTTTGCAGATTTTACCGTTTTTACAATACCTCTTTCGATCAATTTACGGATAACGAAAGGCTTGTATAATTCAGATGCCATATCTTTTGGCAATCCGCACTCATATAATTTTAACTCTGGACCAACAACAATTACCGAACGAGCAGAATAATCCACACGCTTTCCTAAAAGGTTTTGACGGAAACGTCCTTGCTTACCTTTTAATGAGTCAGATAATGATTTTAGTGGTCTATTAGATTCTGTTTTAACAGCAGAAGCTTTACGTGTGTTGTCAAATAATGAATCTACAGATTCTTGTAACATACGTTTCTCGTTTCTTAAGATAACTTCTGGAGCTTTAATCTCCATTAATCTTTTCAAACGGTTGTTACGGATGATTACACGACGATATAAATCGTTCAAATCTGAAGTTGCAAAACGACCTCCATCAAGTGGCACAAGTGGACGTAATTCCGGCGGGATAACTGGAACCACTTTCATAATCATCCATTCTGGACGGTTTTCGCGGTTTTCGTTAGACTCACGGAAAGACTCAACAACTTGTAATCTTTTTAAAGCTTCAGTTTTACGTTGTTTAGATGTTTCGTTGTTAGCGCTGTGTCTTAATTCATAAGATAAAGCATCTAAATCAATACGAGCTAATAAATCCATGATACACTCTGCTCCCATTTTGGCAACAAATTTGTTTGGATCTAAATCATCTAAATATTGGTTTTCTTGTGGAAGAGTATCTAAAATATTTAAATATTCCTCTTCAGTTAAGAAATCTAATCTTTGTAAAGATTCTCCATCTGCATTTTTAGCAATACCAGCTTGGATTACTACGTATCTTTCGTAGTAAATGATCATGTCTAATTTCTTAGATGGAAGACCAAGGATATAACCAATTTTATTTGGAAGAGAACGGAAATACCAAATGTGAGCAATTGGCACAACAAGGTTGATGTGTCCTACTCTATCACGACGTACTTTTTTCTCAGTAACTTCAACACCACAACGGTCACAGATGATACCTTTGTAACGAATTCTTTTATATTTACCACAAGCACACTCAAAATCCTTAACAGGTCCGAAGATTCTTTCGCAGAAAAGTCCGTCACGCTCAGGCTTGTGCGTTCTATAGTTGATAGTTTCTGGCTTTAAAACCTCTCCTCTTGATTCTTTCAAGATAGATTCTGGTGAAGCCAATCCAATTGAGATTTTATTAAATCTTTTAACTGGATTTTTATCTTTATTGTTTCTGTTATTCATCATAGTTTTTACTATTGATTTATTTGCAATTAAAAAATTGATTTTAGATTTATAATCTACTCTTTTAGAAAAAAGAGTTAATCATTCAGCTACTACCTCGGGTTACTTCTCTAAACCTCAGAATTAAATTTGAAGTGCTAGTTATAAAATGCCTCGCATTTTTATAAAAAATCGGAACGGTTTACGGGTATAAATCTTTAAAAACTTTATAAATGAGTAATCAGTCCCATTAAAAAATGAGACTGATTACAAAACTTTTTTTTATTCTTCTAAACGAATGTCTAGTCCTAGACCTTTCAATTCGTGCATCAATACATTGAATGATTCTGGTAAACCTGGTTCTGGCATAGATTCTCCTTTAACGATAGCCTCGTAAGTTTTAGCTCTACCAATAACGTCATCAGACTTAACAGTTAAGATCTCACGTAATGTGCTTGAAGCTCCATAAGCCTCAAGTGCCCAAACCTCCATCTCTCCAAAACGCTGACCTCCAAATTGAGCCTTACCTCCAAGTGGCTGCTGCGTAATCAATGAGTATGGTCCGATAGAACGTGCGTGCATCTTATCATCAACCATGTGTCCTAATTTAAGCATGTAAATTACACCCACAGTTGCTTTTTGTGCAAAACGCTCTCCAGTTCCACCATCATAAAGGTATGTATGTCCAAAACGTGGTACGTTAGCCTCATCAGTCAAAGCATTGATTTCGTCAAGAGAAGCACCGTCAAAAATTGGAGTAGCAAATTTTCTACCCAAGTTCATACCAGCCCATCCAAGAACAGTTTCATAAATCTGACCAATGTTCATACGTGAAGGTACCCCAAGTGGATTCAATACGATATCTACCGGTGTTCCATCTTCTAAGAAAGGCATATCTTCATGACGAACGATTCTAGCAACAATACCTTTGTTACCGTGACGACCCGCCATTTTATCCCCTACTTTCAATTTACGTTTCTTAGCAATATAAATCTTAGCTAATTTCAAGATTCCAGATGGTAATTCGTCTCCAACTGTAATAGTGAATTTTTCTCTTCTTAAAGATCCTTGTAAGTCGTTCAGCTTAATTTTATAGTTATGAATTAAATCATTAACCATTTTATTTGTAGCGTCATCAGCAACCCATTGGCCTTTGCTTAAGTGAGCAAAATCTTCTACTGCGTAAAGCATTTTTTGAGTATATTTTTTACCTTTTGGTAAAACTTCTTCACCCAAATCATTCATTACACCTTGAGATGTTTTTCCGTTAACAATCAAGAATAATTTTTCAACTAATCTGTCTTTTAATTCAACAAATTTAGTTTCAAACTCCATTTCTAAAGCGCCTAAAGCATCTTTATCTTGAGTACGTTTACGTTTATCTTTTACGGCTCTTGCAAATAATTTTTTGTCAAGAACTACACCATGTAAAGATGGAGAAGCTTTTAATGAAGCATCTTTTACATCACCTGCTTTATCCCCGAAGATTGCACGAAGCAATTTCTCCTCTGGAGTAGGATCTGATTCTCCTTTTGGTGTAATTTTTCCGATAAGAATGTCGCCAGGTTTAACCTCTGCTCCAATTCTAATCATACCGTTTTCATCTAAATCTTTAGTAGCTTCTTCAGAAACGTTAGGAATATCGTTTGTTAACTCTTCGTTTCCTAACTTAGTATCTCTAACCTCTAATGAATAATCATCAACGTGGATAGAAGTAAAAATATCATCACGAACTACTTTTTCAGAAATTACAATCGCATCCTCGAAGTTATACCCTTTCCATGGCATGAACGCAACTTTTAAGTTTCTACCTAAAGCTAATTCTCCATTTTGAGTAGCATATCCTTCAGACAATACTTGTCCAGGAACAACTCTATCACCTTTTCTTACGATAGGTTTCAAGTTGATACTTGTACCTTGATTGGTTTTTCTAAATTTAATTAAGTTGTAAGTTTTCTCATCAGCATCAAAACTAACCATTCTCTCATCTTCAGTACGATCGTATTTAATAGTAATGATATTAGCATCAACATACTCAACAGTACCATGCCCTTCAGCATTGATTAATACTCTTGAATCTGAAGCTACTTGACGCTCTAAACCTGTACCAACAATCGGCGCTTCAGGACGGATCAAAGGAACTGCCTGACGCATCATGTTTGATCCCATCAACGCACGGTTAGCATCATCATGCTCCAAGAAAGGAATTAAAGATGCAGAAATCGATGCAATTTGGTTAGGAGCAACGTCTGTATAATGTACTGATGTTGGTTCAACAACTGGGAAGTCACCTTCCTCACGAGCAATAACATTGCTAGCTGTAATTTTACCAGAAGCATCCATTTCAATGTTTGCCTGAGCAATCATTTTTCCTTCTTCTTCTTCAGCACTTAAATAAATAGGTGTACTTTCTAAATCAACTACACCATCAGTAACTTTACGGTAAGGAGTCTCAATAAATCCCATTCCGTTTACTTTTGCATAAACACCAAGAGATGAAATCAAACCAATGTTTGGTCCCTCAGGAGTTTCAATCGGACATAAACGACCATAGTGAGTATAGTGAACGTCACGAACCTCGAAACCAGCTCTCTCTCTCGAAAGTCCACCTGGTCCAAGTGCAGAAAGTCTTCTTTTGTGTGTAATCTCAGCTAATGGATTCGTTTGATCCATAAATTGAGATAACTGGTTAGTACCAAAGAAAGAGTTGATAACTGATGATAATGTTTTAGCATTAATCAAATCAATTGGTGTAAACACCTCGTTATCTCTAACGTTCATTCTCTCACGAATAGTTCTAGCCATACGTGCTAAACCTACACCGAATTGTTGAGACAATTGTTCACCAACTGTTCTAACACGACGGTTTGATAAGTGATCGATATCATCAATCTCTGCTTTAGAGTTAATTAATTCGATCAAATATTTTACGATTGTAATGATATCTTCTTTAGTAAGCACTTGCTTATCCATTGGGATATCTAAATCTAATTTTTTGTTCATTCTGTAACGACCTACTTCACCTAAGTTGTAACGTTGGTCAGAGAAGAACAATTTATCTATAATACCACGAGCAGTTTCCTCATCAGGCGGTTCAGCGTTACGCAACTGACGGTAAATGTGCTCTACAGCTTCTTTTTCAGAGTTTGTTGGATCTTTTTGTAACGTATTGTGGATAATAGCATAATCTGCTTGGTTATTATCCTCCTTGTGTAACAAGATAGATTTAACGTTAGAATCGATGATCTCTTCTACATTATCTTTGTCGATAATAGTATCACGATCAAGGATGATTTCATTACGTTCGATAGAAACTACCTCTCCAGTATCTTCATCAACGAAATCCTCGTGCCATGTATTCAAAACACGCGCAGCAAGTCTTCTTCCAATATATTTTTTAATTCCTGTTTTAGAAACTTTAATTTCTTCAGCTAAGTCGAAAATTTCAAGGATATCCTTATCTCTTTCGAATCCAATTGCACGGAATAAAGTTGTTACAGGTAATTTTTTCTTTCTATCGATATAAGCGTACATTACACTATTGATATCTGTAGAAAATTCTATCCAAGAACCTTTAAAAGGAATTACTCTGGCAGAATATAGTTTTGTTCCATTTGCGTGGAATGATTGTCCAAAGAAAACCCCAGGAGAACGGTGTAATTGAGATACTACTACACGCTCGGCACCATTAATAACAAAGGTACCACTTGGAGTCATATAAGGAATTGTACCTAGATAAACATCTTGTACAATTGTTTCAAAATCTTCGTGTTCTGGGTCTGTACAGTATAGTTTCAACCTAGCTTTTAAAGGCACACTATAAGTAAGACCTCTCTCTATACATTCTTGAATTGTATAACGTGGTGGATCAACAAAATAATCTAGGAACTCCAATACAAAGTTGTTTCTTGTATCTGTGATTGGAAAGTTTTCCATGAAGGTGTTGTATAACCCTTCGTTGCCTCTTTCGTCAGATTTCGTTTCTAATTGAAAGAAATCTTTAAAAGATTTAACCTGAACATCTAAGAAATCTGGATAGTCAGGAATATTTTTTGTAGAGGCAAAATTCAATCTTTCAGTCTGATTTGTTATCATCAATGGACAAAATTTTGATTAAAAAAAAGTAATTTTTGTGTAAACACACACTGTTTAATCTATACTTTCTTATTATAATCAATACATCTTTAAAAATAAACTGTAAAAAAGAGTTCAATTTTTTGTCTTCGTATTGATCAAAAACTTTTTCGTATTTTAAACTATTTGATAATAAAACTTGATCTATTTTATTATACGAAAAATGGTTTAGACCCTTGGATGATTCCATCCAAGGTCTAAACCTAGTTCTAAACTGCGTTTTGTTATTTTAACTCAACAACAGCTCCAGCTTCTTCTAATGCTTTTTTAAGACCTTCAGCCTCTTCTTTAGAAACACCTTCTTTAACGTTACTTGGAGCACCGTCAACTACATCTTTAGCTTCTTTAAGACCTAAACCTGTAAGTTCTTTAACTAATTTTACAACAGCTAATTTAGAAGCTCCAGCTTCTTTTAATACAACTGTAAATTCAGTTTGTGCTTCTTCAGCAGCACCTTCTCCACCACCAGCAGCAACTACTACAGCTGCAGCAGCACGGCTCGATACCATACTCGTCTTTTAATATTGTTGCTAATTCGTTAACTTCTTTAACTGTTAAGTTAACTAATTGTTCTGCGAATTGTTTCAAATCTGCCATTTTTTCTATCGTTTAAAATGATTTGTAAAATTATATTTTGTTTATTGTGCGCTATTTAAGCTGTAAGAGAAATTCTCTTACAATAATTATTATGCTTCAGCTTCTTCTTCGCTACCAGCGAATTTGTTTTGTAAAGCAGAAATAATTCTTTGAGCTGGAGATTGTAACAATCCAATAAGCTCTCCAAGAAGTTCTTCTTTAGATTTAATAGTTGCTAATGCATCTAATTGATTATCTCCAATATAAACTTCATTATTGATGAAAGCACCTTTTAAGACTGGTTTATCAGATTTCTTACGGAAATCTTTGATGATTTTTCCAGGAGCATTAGCTACATCAGAAATGAATATAGCACTATTACCAGTCAATACTGAAGGTAAATCACCATAATCATTAGCAGAAGCTTCCATTGCTTTTGCAAGCAAAGTGTTCTTAACAACTTCTAATTTGATTCCTGCTTTAAAACAAGCTCTACGTAAGTTTGAAGTTGTTTCTGCGTTTAATCCAGAAATATCAGATACATAAATGATATTTGTACCAGCTAACTGCGCAGTTAAATTTTCAATCGCGATTGATTTTTCTTCTCTAGTCATACTAAAAATTTTTAACTACCAATTATACTGCTTTAGGATCCAATGCAATAGCTGGACTCATAGTGCTTGTAAGGTGAATACCTTTAATGTATGTACCTTTAGCAGCAGTTGGTTTAAGTTTTATTAATGTTTGAATAATTTCGTGTGCGTTGTCAACAATTTGCTCAGCTCCAAAAGAAACTTTACCAATTCCTGCGTGAACGATACCAGTTTTGTCAACTTTAAAGTCAATTTTACCAGCTTTAACCTCTTGAACAGCTTTAGCAACATCCATAGTTACTGTACCTGTTTTAGGGTTTGGCATTAAACCTCTAGGTCCTAAAATACGACCTAATGGACCTAATTTACCCATAACAGCAGGCATAGTAATGATCACATCAACATCTGTCCAACCGTCTTTAATTTTTTGTAAATAATCGTCAAGACCTACATAATCAGCCCCAGCTTCTTTAGCTTCCGCTTCTTTATCTGGAGTAACCAATGCTAATACTTTAACGTCTTTACCTGTTCCGTGAGGTAATGTAACCACACCTCTAACCATTTGATTCGCTTTTCTTGGATCTACACCCAAACGAACTGCGATATCAACAGACTCATCAAATTTTGCAGAAGCAACTACTTTTATTAATGCAGCTGCATCTTTAAGAGAATATAGTTTGTTCTTTTCAATTTTTGAAGCAGCCTCTTTTTGCTTTTTTGTTAATTTTGCCATGTCTTTTTCTTAATTAAAAAGGAGCGTCTCCTGATACAGTTATACCCATAGATCTAGCTGTTCCAGCAACCATACTCATTGCAGCTTCCACAGTGAAAGCGTTTAAGTCTGGCATTTTGTCTTCAGCAATAGTTCTAATTTGTTCCCAAGTAACGCTAGCTACTTTTTTACGATTAGGCTCACCAGAACCAGATTTTAGCTTTGCAGCTTCCATTAACTGAACCGCTGCTGGAGGAGTCTTAACAACAAAATCAAATGATTTGTCTTTGTACACAGTGATTTGCACTGGACAAATTTTGCCAGGTTTATCTTGAGTTCTAGCATTAAATTGCTTACAAAACTCCATGATATTAACCCCAGCAGCTCCTAAAGCAGGTCCAACCGGTGGCGACGGGTTCGCAGCACCTCCCTTAACTTGTAGTTTAACTACCTTACTAATTTCTTTAGCCATTTTTAAAAAATTTAACACTGTAATCAATGGAAGCGATTACAATGGTTATTATAGTGTAACAAAAAATTATACTTTTTCTACTTGCATAAAGCTTAATTCTAATGGTGTTTTTCTTCCGAAAATCTTAACCATAACCTCAAGTTTACGCTTCTCTTCATTGATTTTTTCAACAGAACCATTAAATCCGTTAAAAGGACCATCAATAACCTTAACAGTCTCGCCAACACTAAATGGTATAGATCTTGTATCTGTATTTACAGCCAATTCATCTACCTTACCTAACATACGGTTAACTTCAGAAAGTCTCAAAGGAACAGGTTCCCCGCCTTTAGTCTCTCCTAAAAAACCAATAACACTAGTAATTGACTTAATAATATGAGGTATCTCACCAACCAAGTTGGCTTCGATCATAACATATCCAGGAAAATAAACTTTATCCTTAGACATTTTCTTTCCCTCTTTTACAGTAACTACTTTTTCTGTAGGCACTAAAACCTGGGAAACATAATCACCCATACCTAATCTGGCAATTTCAGTTTCGATATAAGCTTTGACTTTGTTTTCTTGTCCGCTTACAGCTCTAACTACATACCATTTTTTCACATTATTATCTGCCATCACAAAAAAATTATCCTTTTAACCAGTTAAAAAATCCAGCCAAAGCTTTTGCAAAAAATTCATCTACTCCCCATGTTGCCAAAGCGAATAAGATAGAAAATACAGCCACAACAATTGTCAATTTTTGAACTTCAGCCCAAGCTGGCCAAGTAACATTTGACTTTAACTCTTCGAAAGCCTCTGATAAATAATTAGTAACTTTTGTCATTTGATATATTTTTTTATTGCACGGGCGGAGGGATTCGAACCCCCATCAACGGTTTTGGAGACCGCTATTCTACCCTTGAACTACGCCCGTAATTAAAAGCCAGTGACCTCATTTAAGAAAGTCAACTGGCTTTTTAATATTTATAGAAATTATTCTAAAATTTCAGTAACCTGACCAGCACCTACTGTTCTACCACCTTCACGGATAGCAAAACGTAAACCTACGTTCATTGCGATTGGGCTTAATAAAGCAACCTCAATTGTCAAGTTATCACCCGGCATTACCATCTCTACACCTGCTGGTAAAGAAATAACTCCTGTTACGTCAGTTGTACGTACGTAGAACTGTGGACGGTAGTTATTGTGGAATGGAGTGTGACGTCCACCTTCTTCTTTTTTCAAGATATAAACCTCAGCTTTGAATTTAGCGTGTGGTTTTACTGAACCTGGCTTAATAATAACCATACCTCTTTTGATATCAGCTTTATCAATACCTCTTAACAATAAACCTACGTTATCTCCAGCTTCTCCTCTATCAAGGATTTTACGGAACATCTCAACTCCTGTAATAGTAGAAGTTAATTTTTCAGCTCCCATACCAATGATTTCAACAGGATCTCCTGTATTAGCAATACCAGTTTCGATACGACCTGTAGCAACAGTTCCACGACCTGTAATTGTAAATACGTCCTCTACTGGCATCAAGAATGGTTTAGCTACGTCACGTACTGGCTCTTCGATCCAAGCATCAACAGCATCCATCAATTCTAAAATTTTAGGAACCCATGCAGCATCATTATTCAATCCTCCTAAAGCAGAACCTTGAATAACTGGACCATTATCTCCATCATATTCGTAGAAAGATAATAAATCTCTAATTTCCATCTCAACAAGCTCTAACAACTCAGCATCATCAACCATATCCACTTTGTTCATGAAAACAACGATTCTTGGAATACCAACCTGACGACCTAAAAGGATGTGCTCACGAGTTTGTGGCATTGGACCATCTGTAGCAGCAACTACTAAGATAGCTCCGTCCATTTGAGCTGCTCCAGTAACCATGTTCTTTACGTAATCCGCGTGACCTGGACAGTCAACGTGAGCGTAGTGACGGTTAGCTGTTTCATACTCTACGTGTGATGTATTAATAGTAATACCTCTTTCTTTCTCCTCTGGAGCGTTATCGATTTGATCAAACGATTTTGCTTGACAGTAACCAGCATCTGACAATACTTTAGTAATTGCAGCAGTTAATGTAGTTTTTCCGTGATCCACGTGTCCAATTGTACCTATGTTTAAGTGCGGTTTGGAACGATTAAAATTCTCCTTTGCCATTTTACTTAATTTTTAATCTTAGTTATATATTAATTTTCAATTTCCTACTTACTTGAGCCAATGTCGGGATTTGAACCCGAGACCTCTTCCTTACCAAGGAAGCACTCTACCCCTGAGCTACACCGGCAGAGAGTTCTGATTTTAGATTCCGAATTTAGATTTCAGATTTTCAAAATCTAAAACCCAAAATCTCACCTTCTTTTTTTGTGGGGAGAGCAGGATTCGAACCTGCGAAGTTCACACAGCAGATTTACAGTCTGCCCTCGTTGGCCGCTTGAGTATCTCCCCTAATTTTTTAATTCCATTATTTTAAGAACGAATTTCAAATCGCATTTGAAACTTTTTTTTGAGCCGATAGAGGGACTCGAACCCACGACCTGCTGATTACAAATCAGCTGCTCTAGCCAGCTGAGCTACATCGGCGAATGCATTAAAAAAGTCCGCTATTTCTAACGGACTGCAAATGTAGGTATTTTATCTTTTAATCAAAACATTTTTTAAAAAAAATTTCAATTAAATATGTGCTCTTATTTTTTCTTTCCTTTTTACAAGCAAACGTTCTAAAGATTCTGCAGAAAGCTCAACCGCCTCCTCAAATGTCTTACACTGTTTTTTTACCAAAAAATCATCACCAGGAACATTAATCTTTATCTCTACCACCTTATTTTCTTTATCACTTGTTCTTTCAACTTTTAAAAAAACATCTGAAGAAACCACTCGATCGTAGTATTTTTCCAACTTATCCATTCTTTCCTGAATAAAATCGACCAATTTTCTGTCGACAGTAAAATTAACTGCATGAACATCTACCTTCATAATACAAATTTTAGGATTTAACATTTAGAATTATCACTTATTTCTAGGATGCGCACCTTTATATACTTTTTTAAGCTCCGCCAAACTATTATGAGTATAAACTTGTGTAGACGCCAAACTAGAATGCCCTAATAATTCTTTAACTGAATTCAAATCTGCCCCATTATTCAATAAGTGAGTTGCAAAAGTATGACGAAGCACATGCGGACTTTTCTTCACCTTTTCTGAGACCCTACTAAAGTATGAATTTATTAATCGATAAACAAAAGATTCACTCAATTTTAACCCTTTTTTCGAAATAAAAAAATAGTCCGAATCCACAATATTATCCAAACCATCTCTCTCCTTTATATAAGAATCAATTTGATCTACTATAATTGGTAAAATAGGAATAATACGTTCTTTATTTCTTTTTCCTAAAACTTTTATAACACCAGCCGAACGATCAACATTTTTAATCATTAAATGAATTAATTCAGCACGACGCATTCCTGTAACATAAAACATTTCAACAATAAGCTTATCACGAACTTCTTCAAAACCTACCGGGACTTCAATTTGACTTAATAAATCCTTCAATTCTTTTTCAGAAAAAGGAACCTGAACAACTTTTGGCGTTTTTAAAGCCTTATGTTTCAACATCGGATTAATCTCAATCTGTTTTGTTTTTAAAAGGAATTTATAAAATGCTTTTAAAGAAGCCATCTTTCTATTAACAGAAACATTAGAAATATTTTGATCAACCAAAAAAACAATCCAGCTCCTAACCTGACTATAATTTACAGCATCAATATTATCCTGATCAAAAGATTCAACAACAAAAGACTCAAAAGAAACAATATCATTTAGATATGCCCCAACCGTATGAGGAGAATATTTTTTCTCTAACAAAAGATAATCCCTAAAAGCTTCTTTATTTGTTTTCATCAAAATTGAATCTAAAAATTAAGCACAAAAAAAACCGTTAGCATCAAAATTAAAACATTTTGACCACTAACGGTAATTATTTTTGAAAAGCTAATACTAACTTTCTAAACTATCTTTCAAGCCTTGGATGTAAGCAGCTTTTTGAATTTGAGCTCTTTTGATAACAGAAGGCTTAATAAAAGCAGTACGTGCTCTTAATTGACGAACAGTTCCTGTTTTATCAAATTTTCTTTTATAGCGCTTTAATGCTCTATCGATATTTTCTCCGTCTTTAATTGGTATAATTAACATAATATAGACACCTCCTCTCGTTAAGGCTGCAAATGTAAATATTAATTATGAATTATGAGTTATAAATTACGAATTATTTTTAAAAAGAGAGAAAAGATGATAGAACAAGAAAATAGACATATTATTCTTTATTCTTTATTCTTTATTCTTTATTCTTTATTCTTTATTCTTTATTCTTTATTCTTTATTCTTTATTCTTTATTCTTTATTCTTTCAGTAAATTTCTTGAAATAACTAATTTTTGAATTTCAGTTGTTCCTTCTCCTATAGTACATAATTTCGAATCTCTATAAAATTTTTCTACAGGAAAATCTTTTGTATAGCCATATCCTCCATGAATCTGAACTGCATCATTCGCTATTTTAACACAAGCTTCTGAAGCATACATCTTTGCCATAGCTCCGGATGTAGTTACTGGTTTATGCTGTTGTTTTAAGAAAGCTGCTTTGTGCAGTAATAACTCCGAAGCTTCAATCTCAGTTGCCATGTCTGCCAATTTAAAAGAAATACCTTGAAAGTTACTTATCGGCTGACCAAACTGATGTCTTTCTTTTGAATATTTTAATGCTGCTTCATAAGCTCCTTTTGCTATTCCTAAAGATAAAGCTCCGATGGAAATTCTTCCACCATCCAAGATTTTCATAGCCTGAACAAAACCTTGTCCTACTTCTCCTAATCTATTTTCATCCGGTACTCGGCAATTATCAAAAACTAACTCTGCAGTTTCGCTTGCTCGCATTCCTAATTTATTTTCTTTTTTTCCTGACGAAAAACCAGCCATCCCTTTTTCAAAAACAAAAGCGGTCATCCCTTTAGAATCACCTTTTTCTCCAGTACGTACTATAACAACTGCTATGTCGCCAGAAATTGCATGAGTTATGAAATTTTTTGCTCCATTTACAATCCAATGATCTCCGTCTCTAACGGCTGTTGTATTCATTCCTCCTGCATCAGAACCTGTATTATGTTCTGTTAATCCCCATGCTCCTATATATTCTGCCGTAGCTAATTTTGGAAGCCATTTTTTCTTTTGTTCTTCATTTCCGAAGGTTAAAATGTGGTTAGTACATAAGGAATTATGTGCCGCAACTGATAATCCTATTGAAGGATCTACTTTTGAAATTTCTTCAATTACAGTAACATATTCGTGATACCCCAAACCTGAACCACCATATTCTTCGGGTACTAGAACTCCCATAAAGCCCATTTCGCCAAGTTGTTTGAACAATGGGATTGGAAAAATCTGCGCTTCATCCCATTCCATTATATAAGGTCTTATATTTTTTTCAGCAAAGTCTTTTATCGACTGCGCTATCATCTGCTGTGTTTCGTTGTAATCAAAATTCATTAGTTACTTTCTTTTAGAACTCCAAATATAAACTAATTATTTTTGCTTTTTCAACAGGAAAATCTTTAATTTTTGCTAAATCCTCAATATTATTAAAATTTCCATTCATGCTTCTGTACGTGACAATCTGTTTTGCCAGTGTATATCTGAAATATGGAAACTGGGATAATTCTTTTAAAGAAGCATTATTTACATCTATTTTTTTTATAGTTGAGGGAATAACAACTTTAAAATGGCTCTTTAGCTCAGTTATAACTTCTGGCGAAAGCCCCCAAACTTCTTGCATTTGGTCCATTGACACAAAACATCCTAGAATTTCTTTCTGCTTTAGTATTCTAGACGATAAGCCTTCTCCAATTCCATAAATTTTTATTAGATCTTCTTGTGTTGCTTTATTGATATCTAATACTTCAAACTTCTCAACTTTTTTTGAAAAGCTCTTCGCAGTATATTCTGTTTTTTCTGTTTTGAAACGTGTTTTATTTTGAACCCAATCTGGAAATTTAAATAAAGGAGAAATCTTATTTAATAATGAATCTGAAACTCCCGTAACCTTTTGAAATTCTTCTGCTGAATTTACATATTTATTTTCTTTACGAAATGCTATCAGGCGATCAATTTGTTCAACTGACATTCCAAGTTTATATCCTTTATAATCCGAAATAAAATTTGGATTAAATAGATAATTTACTGGCTTACTATTTTGTTTAATAGATTTTTGTTCATCAATATCTGATTGATAAGCCATCCATTCTTCTTTATTAGGGCTTTTGGTTTCTGAAGTACTAAAATCTGAAAACAAGTAGAATAATTGCAATGATATTATAATTATAAACAGGATAAAGATTCCTGTTCGTTGATGCTTTGTAAAATGCAAATACTTATTTAAATGTGTTAAATTCATAAACAAAAAAGAGTTTCAAATTTATTTAAAATTAAAAATCAGAAAAATCTTTCAAATTTATTAAGAAAATTAGTAAGAAAATAGTTTTTAAAAAAATTATCAAATCTGCTACAAAAGAGCAATTAATTTAATGAATATCAATACTTAAAGAAGCATCCTTGAGAGTCCTTTAAAAAAATTCAATAATTTATAACTTAAAACATGATATTTGTTTTTATTTTTTACAAAAAACAATACATTTGGAGCTTAATAACAATAAACCAATATAATAGTATGTCAATTTGGAGAGTTAAACCAATATCTGCCTTTGAGGCCGATATAAAAAAAAGTAATTTAAAGAGAGTCCTTGGAAAATGGAGTCTTACTGCGATTGGAGTTGGTGCCATTATCGGTGGAGGAATTTTTGTACTTACCGGTACTGGAGCTTATTATCATGCAGGTCCAGCATTAGCTGTTTCGTTTATTATTGCAGGTATTGCCTGCGTTTTTGCAGCTCTTTGCTATTCTGAATTTGCGTCAATTTTACCTGTAGAGGGATCTGCTTATGCATATGCTTATGGTACAATTGGTGAAATTTTTGCCTGGATAATTGGCTGGGGGCTTATTCTCGAATATGCAATGGGATCTATGACGGTCGCCGTTTCCTGGTCGGGATATTTTAATAAATTGCTCAAAATGTTTCACATCAAACTTCCTGACTGGCTTACAACAGATCCAGCAAGCTACACTGGAGAAGGTTTCTCTATGAATCTTCCAGCTTTTTTGATCGTTATTCTAGTTATTTCACTACTTATTAAAGGAACAAAAAGTGCTGCTAAAGCAAATAATGCAATTGTTATTCTTAAAGTTTCTGCCGTAATCTTTGTAATCATTGCAGGTCTTTTCTTTATTAATACTGCAAACTGGCACCCATTTATTCCTGAAGCTACTCAAATTGTTGAAAAAGAAACTACTCATAATGCTTACGGAATTGGAGGTATTGTTTCTGGAGCTGCGGCGATTTTCTTTGCTTATGTTGGTTTTGATGCTGTTTCTACGCAGGCTGGAGAAGCTATCAATCCTAAAAAAGATGTTCCGTTTGCGATCATTGCTTCTTTATTAATCTGTACAACTTTATATATTCTTGTTTCTTTAGTTTTAACAGGGATGATGAATTATCAAGATTTTAATCCGCTAGGAAAATATCCAGAAGCTATTAAAGCACCAGTTGCTTATGCTTTTGATATCGCCGGACAAGGCTGGGCTGGTTTTATTATTACTGTTGCTGCTACTATCGGTTTAGTTTCTGTATTGATGGTAATGATTATGGGTCAATCTAGAATTTTCCTTGGAATGTCTAAAGATGGTTTAATTCCAGCTGTTTTTTCTAAAGTAAATCCTCTTTCTGGAACACCAAAAACTAATTTAATGATTTTAGGAGGTATTATTGCCACAGTTGCTGCATTTACACCAATTAATAAATTAGCAGATATGACAAGTTTTGGTACTTTATTTGCCTTTACAATGGTTTGTATCGCTGTTTGGATTTTAAGAGTTAAACAACCTGAATTAAACAGAACTTTTAAAGTTCCTGCTTTACCTGTTATCGCAGTATTAGGAATCTCAATTAATACTTACCTAATTATCAATTTGAGTTTAGATGCTCAATTATTATCATTAGGATGGCTTGTTATTGGTATTCTAGTTTACTTTGGATACAGTAAGAAAAGATCGAAACTTAACAACGGAATCGAAGAATAAAAAATACTATTTCAATAAAAAAGCTCCAAATGAAAATTTGGAGCTTTTTTTATAAATCAAATACTGATGTTCTTTTTGAGCGAATTAAATCTTTTAATCTAATCCAAAAAGCGAGAGTCAAGTAAACTCCAAATCCTAAACCTGCTGTCACAAAAGATATATAAATAAAAAATAGTCTTACGCTTGTTACACGCATTCCTAGTTTATCTGCCAATCTTGAAGAAACATGAAAACCATATTTTTCAAAAAAGAATTTAAGTTTTAAAATAGCTGACATTTTTTATTTCAGATTTTAGAATCATTTACCTCTAAGAGGAATTACAAATGTACAAATTATCTCATTATCCTATTATCTTATTTTCTAATTGCTTTTAAGTAATTCTAAACCTAGTCCGCATTTTAAACATGCTTTCTTATTACAATATTCATTTTTAAGCTCTAATAAGGTCTGGCTTTCAAACGCATTTTTCGACTTTATTCCAAAGGAATCAAACTTATCTATTATCGCATTTTTTTCGGAAGCTACTTCATTCATAAAATCAATCAAATCTTCCGCTATAGATTCTCCCATTATATTAGAATAAGCAAATTGAATTGGTATTATTGTATTTATAACTATCAAATCTAAAAATGATTTTGATACTATTTTTGCTTTCTTCGGACTTTCTTTATCAAATTGATAGTGGTCTTGCCAATAAGGACTTACTGAAACATTCAATAATTCGTACACGTTCTTCAAAGATTTTAATTCAATTATTTTAGAAAACAAATTTTGATGTTTATGATATAAACCTCCCAATTGAGAAAGTCGAATCGTAGGAAAATTATCAGGGCGAAGTTTAAAAAATTGAACTGGTTCAATAAACGTCTTCTCTAATTGATACTTATGAAGTAAGTAAAAATATCTGAATTTTAGATCCTTATAATAAACATCTTCTTTTTCTGAATCTAGTAATCCTGCAGTTCCAAAAAGCAATGCTTCTAAATTTTCTATTTCAAAACTTTCCTTTCGTATAATTGAAAATGGAATTGCTTTTGATATTTGTAAAAATGAAGTTCCGTTTGTATTCAAACCAAAATTCTTTGCTAAAAGGCAAAATAAAACTGCTTCCCAATCTTGATTTGTCTGCTCTAATAGATCATAAACAAACTTTGATTTTCGTTCTAAACGTTCAAAAAATAATCTTTCCTGCCAGCTTTTAAAAACAAAATCATCGATATGTTTTATTTGTTTCTCACATGAAATCCAAGTTTTTGGAGAAAGCAATTCCCTATAATTGTTTACTACATCTTTTGAAACATAATCTTTTAAAACCAAAACAGGAATCTCGGTATTATTTTCTCTAAAAATTGGAGTATCATTTTCCCAAACTACATGAAGAATTACATTTTTATAAGCTGGATCTTTTTCGTGATTGTGCAGATACCAATCAGAAGATTTTAAATGTATTTCTACATTGCCTGCCCATTTTTGATTTCCAATTTTAATTTGGGCATTAAAAAAGTCAGGTCCAGAAAGTTCTAAATAATCTCCCGTTTTTATAATGGTAATTGACTCACCTTGAGCAGTTTTTAAATCCAAGAGATCAAATTTCTTGAATTTCCAGAGATAATGAAGGAAGTCTTCTCTCATTTTTAGATTTTAAAGTATAATTATAAAATCTAAAAATAATAAAATTTCAATATTATTCTTACAAAATAAATTTTATTTAACGAAGCAAATATAATTTAGCACATGCCCTTGCATCAGATAAAGCTTCGTGATGATTAAGCTGAATATTCATTTCGCGACAGCAATCACTTAATTTTGTTGGCTTTAAACCTTTAGCTTTATAAATTTTAACTGTACATTCCCACTTTGGCGCAATGTTTAAATCTTCGTAATTCAAACCATGAAGCAGCATTGATTTCATTAAAACATTTCGGTCAAAACTTTCATTGTGCGCCACTACAACTCTATTTCTTAATCTTCTTTCAATTTCAGGATAGACCTGGTAAAAAGATTTTGCAGTGACTGTATCTTTCGGATAAATTCCGTGAACGCGAATTGTAAAAGGATTATACTCGTTATTCGGCGGTTTTATCAATGTCACAAATTCGTCCACAATAATTCCGTTTTGGACTGTAACAATACCCACTGAGCAGGGATGATATCCCGTTGCAGTTTCAAAATCAATAGCTGTAAAATTCATTTTATATTTTTAAAAAGACAAATCCACAAATCTAATTGCCAAAACAATAAGATTTATGGATCAGTTTTATTAGTAACGGCTTATTTTATAGAGCCGATAATATCATATTTTGTAATAATGTGATGGTGACCGTTTCCTAAATCAATTAAAACTGCATCGTTTTCTTTTGTAAAAAGTTTAGAAACTTCTTCGATTGGCGTTCCTAATTTTACGATTGGAAAAGGTTTACCCATTACATCTTTAATTGGTTTTTCGGCTACATTTTTATCTGCAACATAACTTCTAAACAAGTCAGTTTCATCAACAGAACCTACAAAACCATTTATGTCTACAACTGGAATTTGAGAGATTTTATATTTACGCATACGCTCAATAGCATGCGAAACCAATTCTTCTGTACGAACAACAATTAATTCCTTGTCAATATGATCTTTAATCACATCTTCTGCCTTCGTGATATTTTCTTCTAAGAATCCACGCTCGCGCATCCAGTCGTCGTTAAACATTTTACCTACATAACGGCTTCCTGAATCGTGAAATAGAACTACTACAACATCATCCGGCTTAAATTGATCTTTTAACTGTAATAGTCCTTTAATACAAGCTCCCGCTGAGTTTCCAACAAAGATTGCTTCTTCTAGGGCAATTTTTCTTGTATAAACTGCAGCATCTTTGTCTGTTACTTTTGTAAAGCCATCGATTAAAGAAAAGTCAACATTCTTAGGTAAAATATCTTCTCCAATTCCCTCTGTTATATAAGAATAGATTTCGTTTTCATCAAAAATTCCTGTTTCATGGTATTTTTTAAAAACAGAACCGTAAGTATCAATTCCCCAAATTTTAATGTTTGGATTTTTCTCTTTTAAGTACTTTCCAACACCTGAAATTGTTCCTCCTGTTCCTACACCTACAACAAAATGCGTAATTTTTCCGTCTGTCTGTTTCCAGATTTCTGGTCCCGTCTGCTCATAATGTGCCAATGAATTTGATAAATTATCATATTGGTTTACATACCAAGAATTTGGTGTTTCTTCTGCCAAACGCTTTGAAACTGAATAATAAGAACGAGGATCTGTAGGCTCAACATCGGTAGGACAAACAACTACTTTTGCTCCAACAGCACGAAGAATATCCATTTTCTCTTTTGACTGTTTATCTGAAATAACACAAATTAATTTATATCCTTTGATAATTGCTACAAGAGCAAGTCCCATTCCTGTATTTCCAGAAGTTCCTTCGATAATAGTCCCTCCAGGTTTTAGGTCTGCCGTCAGCCTCTGCATCTTCAATCATTTTTACCGCCATTCTGTCTTTTACAGAATTACCAGGATTAAAGGTTTCGACTTTTGCTAATACTAACGCATCAATTTCAGCAACAATTTTATTGAGCTTTACCAATGGTGTGTTACCAATTGTTTCTAAAATATTCTTTGAAAAGTCCATTTTTATTTAAGTTTAATATGTGGTTTTAAAATGAAAGTAAGTTTTTCTTATTGGAAGAAATTCCAAACTAAACCAAAACGCAATACAAAATCACGATAAGGATTATTTGGCGTAGCATAATAATTGCTTTGCGAAAAAGCGGCATTAAAATGCTCTGCTTTTAAATAAAATCTTGTCTGGCGTATTCTAGCATTTACGAAAAAATCGAATGTAGCAAAACCGCCAATCTTTTTATCTTGCTGTACAAAAAATTCTGCAATAACAGGATTATAATCATCTCCATAATACTTAGTCTGATAATTAAATACAAGACCTGTTTGCATGTATAAAGCTTTCTTAAAAAAGTAACCTGAATAATAAAATGTATTTCTAGTTACGAAATCTGGAACATTTAAGATTAAATCTGACTGATCTACTTTTTGGTACAAAAGTGTATTATCTAATGCAAAAGGTCCAAATTTAAATTCTCTACTCGCTTTTATCTCTAAATAATTAATAGCGTTTCCATATTGAAATGGTTTTACAATTTGAACATTTCCTGCTTTCTGTTCATCGGTTGCGGCATTTGTAAAATACAAGTGATCTTTTAATACTGTATATTGAACTTGTCCTGTTAACCAAGCCGTCTGAATCTCAGCGCTAAGAGAATTTATTTTTTCGTTTTTAAAATTATTAGACCAATTGTATTCTATCCAGCTGCTTTGGTATAAATTATAATTGTTGTTTGGCAGTTTATTGATGTTACGATATCTAAAATCAAATTTAATTTTATCATTTAGATCATATCTTAACTTCGCATCTAAATCAGAAAGAGATTGATTGGTAATTGATCTAGAATATAGAAATCTACCATTCCATTTGTTTTTCTGATATTCATATTGTCCTCCTACATTATTGATCTGCAAAAACAAATTATCTGGAATTGCTTTTCCTGTGCTGTCAATAATAATTCTAGTATACTTATAATTTGATCTATAATCATCAATAAAAAAATTGAACTTTCCTAGAAGGGAATTTTCATAAGCAAGACTTGCTTTATTATAAAGCCGCTCATATTTGGTCTGATCATTTATACTACTTGCCACATACGAATCTCCAAAACGCTTCACTTGAGTACTATTATTATTGCTATCTGTAACTGTAGAAATTACTGTAGGCTGTTTATATTCATACCCTTTATTCTCATAATTAAATTGATGTGTTACATACAAATTATTAAAACCGTTTGTTGGATTTACTCTAAAAGCATGATCAAAAAATAATCTTCTTCCTTTCAATAAAGATTCTGCATCGGTTAAATAAACCTGCAATCTTTGGCGGTTTTTATAATCTTTATTATCGCTTTCAAAGTTTTCATCGTTTGTAATTCCGCCATTTTCTTCATTTAATACATCTTGAAAAGTATAGTGAGCATTTATCGCATAACGTCTGCTGGTAGTTGCATAACTAGTTGTAAATCTAAAATTTCCAGCACTAACCAATTGATTAATATAATCTCCTTCAGATCTTAACCCCCGATAAGCAATGGAAAAATTAAGATTTTTAGAAACGTTTAATGTGATAAAAGAATCTACATTTTGTCCTTTATTAATTGTTGTATTAAAAAACAATTCTGTAAAAGGTGTTGCCGCAGAATAATATCGAATCTGATCTGCTTGGATATAATTAAAATGTTTACCGCTAAAACCTATTTCTGGATACGGAGAAAAATTGGTTAAACTATATTGTAAAGTGTTTAAAGGCTGTCCGATGTTTGAAAATTCCTGATATCCGAAAAGATCTTTTCTAAGGTGATTTTGTCTGTAAGCACTTTTAATTGTCAGCGATGTATCTGCATAAATAGTATCGTGCTCCAGCGTAATAATTTTATATTGGTCTATTGTGGCGATTTTAGCTTTTTTCTTTTTTACGGTATCTGTAATACTTGAATATTCCGTATTCATATCTAAATTATTTTTAGAAGCTGGCTTTTTTACTTGAGAAAACAATAACGTAGGTACAACTAATAGATATAGAAAAATGAATATTCTCATTTGATGGCTTTGTATAAATTTAATTCGACAAAATTTGCTAAGCAAAGGTAAGATAAAAACGTATAAACGAAAAAAACATAATATATAATATGAAACCAGAATCGCTTAGGTCTTTTTGGAAACGAAAACCCCGTATACAAAAGTATACGGGGCTCTCAAAAAAAATCAAAATATTTATTATTCTTATTCCCAAAATGGGTATAATTTACTTTGAATATTAACTTAATTGATATAGATTATATTCTAAAGATTAGAATTTATCCCAGAACAATTTAGTATTTAATAAATCTCCACCAATGTCAGAAGCTGCTTTAGTATAATTTGTTTTATTTATACTTGCTTCTACACCCGGATAAGTATATCTAACAGGCACAGTAAAAATAAGTTTGTTTATAGCTGCTTGAGGTGCTTTTAAAACTGGGAAATCCAATCTTCTGTAAGATGTCCATGCTTCGTATCCTCTGTTATAAAGAGCAAACCATGCTTGATTACCAATTTTTTCTTTCCATGTTGCTCCACTTAACGGATTATTATAATCTACTTTTGGACTTGCAATATAAGCATCAATAGCTGCAGTGCTAGTTACTCCCCAATCTGCCATAGAAGCTTTAATACCTGCTTCGTAATATACTTTTGCCTGAGCAGACCCCCCTGGAATTAAATTTTTCTCAGCAGCTTCTGCTAATAAGAAATTCAACTCAGCGAAATCAAAGATAGTTCCTGGGAAAACTGGATTGTTTAATGTCGATGTTATTTGTGAATAAGCTGTATAAACATTTCCTGCACCATAAGTTCCACCTACAAAAGTTCTTCCTGCAGGAATAACTGGAGCTGGAGAAGTTAGATTAGTAAAATATTTAGGCATCCTTGGGTCACCACCAGGAACAACAGCATCCATAGCAGAAACAAAAGGCTCAGCAGGAATAAAATCAAATCGCTGACTAGTTACTAAATCAGCATATAATGGATTTTGATTTCCTGATGTTGTTAAATAAGTCAATTTTGTATTATCAGCATTACCTGCTAAAGCACCAGAAGCAAGAGCTGCCTGAACTTGAGTAGTTGCATAAGCTGGATCAACATCAGACATATTAACTGCCATTCTAATGATCAATGAGTTCGCAAATTTTGCCCATTTTGCATTACTTGCAGCATTTCCTGAATAGATAATATCTGCTGCACCAAAGTTAGCTACTGTACTGTTCGCTTTTAAAACCGCAACATCTGCACTTAATCTTTTAATAAGATCTTGGTAGATAGTTTTTGCATCATCATAAGCTGGTAAAGGATATTTTTGAATATCAATTGCCTGTGAGTAAGGAACATTTCCAAAAGTATCTACTAATACACTATAAGCATAAGCTTCTAAAATATCTATAAGAGCTAATTTATTTTGCTTAACTGCTTCCTCTGCAGGAGTTGCAGGAGTTGTTGCTGAAATCATAACTCTTGAATCGTGAAAATCAGCTAGAACATCTCTGTACAAAACCAAAAAGTGTGTATCAGGAATTTTTCTGTTTGTAATGTTGTACTGACTTTCATCAGGATAAGTTGTCTCTGTCCATTGTTGTGCAAATAATCTAAAAACATTATTATTCACACTAGTACTAACCATTTGATCGACTAATTTTTTCTCAGCATTTGTAAATAAATATTCCGATTTGGTAGTTGTTGGTCTTTTCGGATCAACATTCATATCTGTAATGTCCTGGCTGCACGAAACCATCATACCTACCACAGACATTAATAAAAGTACTTTTTTCATGATTTAAAATTTTAATGTTAGGTTACAACCGATATTTCTTGTTGTAGGAAGTGAACCTCCTGAATAACCTGATGATAAGTTACCTGAACTTAGACCACTTTCTGGATCTGCATCTGGAAGATTTTTGCTGATGATCCATAAGTTAGAACCTACTAAAGAAAGACGTAAATCATTCAAACCTGCTTTAGTTATAAATTGTTTAGGAAAACTATAAGTAATACTTACCTCTCTTAATTTTACATAACTTGCATCGTAAACAAATGCTTTTTGTGGATTATTATTGTACCCATAGATACTTCCAGCAACTTCAGGACTTGGTGTTCTTGTAGTATTAGGAGTTCCATCTTCATTTACTCCAGGTAAAATAACACCACCACCATTAGCAAGTGTATTTCTTACAGGATTTCCAAGCTCATTGTTTCCTGCTGTAGAAGTATATAAACCAGAACTTTGACCGTAATATTGATCAAGAGAGAAGATATCTCCTCCTTTTTGAACATCAATTAAGAAACCTAAAGAAACTTGTTTGTAAGTAAATTTGTTACGGATACCACCAATCCAATCTGGTGTAACATTACCAATTACATTATTAGTAGTTGCAGTTTGTAAATACACTCCATTTTTAGTTACTTTTTGTCCGTCAGCATTGTAGATATAATCTTTACCAAGGATATCTCCATAAGGATGTCCTTTTGTACCAACGATACTAACACCACCTTGGAATGTACCAATTGTTAAAACATCAACACCTGGTGTTAAAGCTACAACTGTATTTTCATTTTTAGACCAGTTTAGGTTAATATCCCACTGAAAATTATTTGTTTTTAAAGGAGTTAGATTGAATATTACCTCAACACCTTTATTTTCTACAGATCCCGCGTTTACATATCTAGAAGAGTTACCAGTTGCAGTAGAATAATCTACTGGGAAAATTTGATCTTCACTTAAACTTTTGTAAACACTTACATCAAAACCTACTCTTCTGTCAAGGAATTGCATCTCTAAACCAAGTTCTTGCGATGTAGTTTTTACAGGGTGCAAATCTGGGTTATTAGCAGTGTTTGGTCTTGAATAAAGTTGGTTTGAACCAAATGGATTAAATTTGGTATATACATCTTGTAATGCATAAAGATCAATACTTCCTTGTGGATTCTCAGCATAACTTGCTCTTAATTTACCGAAAGTTAACCATGGTCTATTAATGTGGTTTGTAAAAACATAACTTCCAGATACTGAGTATGTATTAACATCGTTATCATCTTGTGGCAACATAGAGAATGCATCATTACGCACCGTTCCTTCTACAAAAAAGAAATCTCTGAATCCTACTGAAGCAGATGCATAAACACTGTTTACCGCTGAATTATCTTCAACCTCAACCGGGAATGGAGAAGCATTTACTGAATTTGATAATGCATAGATTTCCGGAATAATAAGTCCCCCATCTGTAGAAGCTAAGGTAGATGTACGTCTGGTTCTTAAAGCATTATATCCAATCAAACCTGTTAGTGAGAAATCCTCAGTAATTTTTTTATTGAAGTTTAAGGTAACCTGATAGTTTTGCTCAGAAAACATACCCGTATATTTTTGGTATCCTGAACCAACAGCTAAACGGTTAATACCAAATGTTCCTGCCAAAGATCCTACTGCTTTTCTCTCTTCACGTAATTCTGAATAAGAATCTGTACTTATTTTTCCTGTAGCGTTTAACCAATCTGTAAATTTATAATCTAACTGACCATAACCGATGAAACGATTTCTTTCGTCTGTTTGGTAATTTCTATATCTTGTAAAATATGGGTTATCCCAATACTTAGGATTTGTATTTCCATTAGCAGGATCTGCCATGTTCCATGAAATATTTTGTCCGCCTGAATTTTGGAAAGCTTCTTTCTGAGATTGAATATCTACGTTAGTTCCCCACCATTGACGAAATAAACCTGCAACGTTGTCTCCACCGTAACCAGTAGTATTTCTACCCATTGTAGTCTGTGCTAAATAATTTGCGAAAACACTTGCAGATAATTTATCCGTTAATTTGTGGTTGAATTTAATACTTGCATTATTTTTCTTCAATTCACTATTTGGTAAAATACCAGTCTCTTTATAGTTGTTGTAATTGATAACAAAGTTGCTTTTATCTGAACCACCTTCAAAAGAGATTGAGTTATTGAATGTTTGAGCAGTTTGAAAAAATGTAATTGGACCATTTTTAGCAGCTACCCATGGAGATTTTTGTCCAAATTTTGAAGAATATGGAGAATATGATTCCCAAGTATAAACAGAAAGATTTGGATCAAACGCAACACCGTAAGAAGCATCATCTGTAGTACTTACCACTTGGTTACCATTTTTATCGATAACAAAAAAAGCACCTGTTGGCCCAACTGGAGTACCTTTTGGATTTCCAGTTGCATCATAAGTAGGTCCATAACCTTGTCCGTATTTATTTTGGTAAACAGGGAAAGTCTTTTTATCAACTGAGCCAACTCCAAACTCACTAGATACAGTCACTCCCATACCTTTTTGAGCTTTTCCTTTTTTTGTAGTAATCATAATTACACCATTTCCAGCTTGAAACCCATATAAAGCAGATGCGGCAGCACCTTTCAGTATGTTTAATGATTCGATATCATCAGGATTAATATCCATACCAGCATTACCGTAATCATAAGTATTACGTGCTCCAGCAGTTTGTGCTCCATTACTAGAATTCACATTGGAATTGTTAATAGGCATACCATCAATAACAATAAGCATTTGGTTATTTCCAGTAAGGTTTTTAACACCTCTCGAAACTACGTTTGTAGATCCTCCAAAGTTTGTGTTCTTTCTAATTTGTACCCCAGCAGATTTACCAGAAAGATCATTAAGGAAGTTTGCACCTGTTGTTCCACCCACTAAATCTTGTCCTTTTATTTCCTGAGTAGTATATCCAAGAGCTTTTTTCTCTCTTTTAATACCTAAGGCTGTAACAACAACACCTTCTAACTCAGTAGTATTGCTAGCTAATTTTACATTTAATGTTGTAGAACTAGCTGCAACTTCTTGCGTTTTCATTCCAATGTAAGTAAAAGTCAAGACTTCGCTTGACGTAGCTTTGATAGAGAATTTTCCATCAAAATCTGTTTGTGTTCCAGTTTTAGTTCCTTTAACTAATACACTCACACCTGGTAGAGGCAATCCTGCATTATCGGAAACCACACCCGAAACAGTTCTTTCTTGCGCAAAGGTTAGTTGCGTAATCAGCGCCACCAAGAGCACTAAGAATCCATTTAACTTTAGTTTCATTTTTAAAAATTTTGAATTAGTATCTGGCAAACATCTTAATATTTTCTTAAAATAACAACAAGGCAAAATAACACTATATCGTTTTCGTTTTAAACTTACTTCAAAACAATTGTCAAAAACTTACTTTTTTATAAACAAAACTCAACATTATCAGACATATACGTAAAATTAGAATGATTCTATTTAATTTATTTTTAACAATAATTTAACATAATTTTAGCAAAATTGATTTTTTATTTAACTCATAAATTCATATATCAGATGTATAAACTGACAAAATTTCATTTTTTTTTAATGTATTTTAAACTCTATTTGTTAAAAAATGTTAATAACATCCATTATTAAAAACTTATTTAACATTTTGTTAATGATTTCTTATTTACTCAAACATTTGCAAATCAGAAGAAAAAAATACAATCTTTGTGATTCAAAAAAAATTTAAATGCTTCAATTAAATTATTCAGGATTTATTTTAGAAACTGGCACTGATGAAGCTGGCCGCGGATGTTTAGCCGGTCCTGTGACAGCGGCTGCAGTAATTTTACCTCATGATTTTAACAATGAGTTTTTGAATGACAGTAAGCAATTGTCTGAAAAAATTAGAAAAGAACTAAAACCTATAATTGAGGATCAGGCTGTTTGCTTTTCAGTAACACATTTACATGCGGATGAAATAGATGAAATCAACATCTTAAACGCTTCGATGAAAGGAATGCAGGAATGCATCTTGAAATTGAAACATGTTCCTGAATTTATTATTGTTGATGGAAACCGATCTTTAAATGCCAAACTTGGACTTAAAAATGCTTTTGGAAGACAGTTTTCTGAAGATGAAATAACACTTTTAAAATCGATCCCAAATCAAAGTATTATAAAAGGAGATGCGAAATATTTAAGCATTGCCGCTGCTTCAGTTTTAGCTAAAACCTATCGTGACGAATTTATGGATAAGATTCACGAAGAATTCCCCATGTACAACTGGAAACAAAATAAAGGATATCCAACAAAAGAGCATCGCGAAGCCATTAAAGAATTTGGAACAACAAAATACCACCGAATGAGTTTTAGACTTCTTCCTGAACAATTAGAATTGAATTTTTTAGAATAAAAAAAGACTTAATTGGATAAGTCTTTTTTTATTGCACTAAAATTAATTAGACAATGTCTTTTCTAAAAATAACATTTTGAGCTGATTCTCCCACTCTAATACATTTTCAACAGAAGGTCTATCTGCTTTATCAAAATAAAAATGGTGTTTAATTTCTAAACCACTATAATTAAAAATCCCAGTGTCTGAAGTTAATGTCAAGGCTTTATCCATTCCCATTGTTTTATATTCAGCATTCGATTTTCCATGAGAGTTAATAATAATGGTTTGTTTTCCAGTCAATAGTCCTTTTTGAATCCCTTGATCATATCGATATGCAAATCCATAACTAAAAACTCTGTCAATATATCCTTTCATAATAGCTGGCATTCCAGTCCACCAAATTGGATAAATAAAAATAATCTGATCTGCCCACGAAATAAAATCTTGTTCTATTTTAACATCATCAGCAACCTGTCCAATCCTTTGTCCCTGCATATCTTGCAAAGAAAGAACTGGATTGAAATTGATTTCATTTAAATCACGAACAACTATTTGTTGCCCAGATTTTTCTAAAGATTCTATAATGGTATTTTTGAAAAAATGGTTTAAACTTCCTGAATTTGGATGTGCATAAATAATTAAATTTTTCATGTTTTTATTTTTAAAGATTAACATGACAAATGTAAAACGCACATTTGGGTGACAATTGTAAGAAAACGAAATTAGCTTTAATCCATTTTTGAACTGCAAATGTCTGATTGAAATTTCAAATATTTGGTTGGCGAAATATTCATGTAGTATTTAAAATCATGAATAAGCTGGCTTTGATCGTAATAGCCGCATTTATCTACAATAGTTAACCAATCTGTTTTGGATTCTTCTAGTATATCTTTCTCTATTTGATTAACGGCTTTTAAAAACCTTTCGTAACGATTTGCTTCTTTAATTGTGTAACCAAAAATTTTCTTCTGGTTAAGTTGAATATTTCTTTCTGTTTGGTTAATCTGCGAAGCTATTGCCTTTATAGGATTTATATTCTCGTTTTGAAAATCGTTTAAAAGTGTTGTAATTGCTGTTTGCTCTCTTAAATATGGCTTGCAGAAATCTAAAATATAATCAACACGATCTTTTGTATCTGGAAGTTTAATGAGCTCATCCCATAAAAGTGTGAAACAATTTTCATTAATTAAATCATCTGGATGAATGGGCAGAGAATCAAAAAGAGCATTTCCAAAGAACCGATAAAAGGCATCTTCTTTAAAATTGGCAACTAGAATCTCTGAATTAGGTTCTAAAGTATAATCAAAAGCTTGTTTTATCGGACCAAGAAGAACACATTTTTCAACTTCCAAAAAATGATTCTGCTGAGATTTCAAGTATGATTTTGTGCCGAAGTTAAAAACTAAAATAGTCTGAAAACTAGGCAATAAAGTTTTTGTAATAGGAAATGTCGTCTTGTTTTCGGCAAAATAAAAATGAGAGAAAACAGTTTCAAATGCCGAAGGAACTGCAATTCTATAATTGTTATTTTCTTCAGCATTTTTCATACTATAATTATTAGAAATTTATTCAACAAATTCAGCCTCAAACAAATGAGCTAAATGCTTAATAATTCTCGATTTTACTTCTTCTTCATCTACTCTTTCCACACCAAGTTCAACTTGTAAAGAAGTAACGCCTTTTCCGCGAATTCCACATGGAATAATATTATCAAAATAACCCAAATCTACATTGACGTTTAATGCAAATCCGTGCATGGTTACCCACCGTGAAGCTCTTACGCCCATTGCGCATATTTTGCGGGCAAACGGAGTTCCAGCTCCTAGCCAGACACCGGTTTCTCCTTCACTTCTACCCGATTCTAAGCCATATTCTGCTAAAGTCAAAATAATTGATTCTTCAAGTAAACGTAAATATTTATGAATATCTGTAAAGAAATTTTCTAAATCCAGAATCGGATAACCCACAATTTGTCCTGGTCCGTGATACGTAATATCGCCGCCACGGTTAATTTTATAAAAAGTTGCTCCTTTTGCTTCGAGCTGTTTTTCGTTTAATAGTAAGTTTTCTAAATCACCACTTTTTCCTAAAGTATAAACATGCGGATGCTCTACAAACAATAAATAATTTGGTGTTGGCAGATCAAGTTCTTCTCGTCTGTTTTTGATCTTTAAATCGACTATATCTTTAAAAATTTCTTCTTGATATTCCCAAGTCGATTTATAATCTTTGTTTCCCAGATCCTGAAGTTGGATTTTTTTATTCATTTTAATTATTTTTCAAACTCAACATCAAAGTTAAGTTTGTCTGGATTCTCCATATAATCCGTGAAAGAGTATTGAATTGTAATTGATTTTCGATCGTCGCTAAATAATGCATTCGGATTAGAGACTTTCTTAATCTTTTTTGGAAAGTGATATTTTACAATATAGTTAGAAGATGCAAACATCATTTTAGACATATCTGGAGCAGAGTCCTTCGCTTTTGCTGCCAGTTTTTGCTGGTCTATTACTGCTTTTCTTGTAAATTTCTTTCCGTCGTATGTATAGCTTAATTTACTATTATTATCTCCAAAACCATTTCCAAGTGGATTTGTATTTGCTCCTCCTTCCAACTTTTGAAATGTGCTCAGTGTTTGCAAAATGTCTTGCAGCTCGTTTACATTTTTAAAGTCAGTAGCCATTGTCATTAGAAATTGTTTTTTCTCCGAGCTCATTTTTGTGGTAACTACAAAGTTTTCGAGTTTTTTGAGTTCTTTTTGAGTTTCTGGAGACAACTTAGCAATACTGTCTTTTTTCTCTTCGAATAATTGTTTGAAGGTAAAAGTGGAGTCAATATCTTTTTTGGCATCGCTGCCCATTTGACCTGCTAATTGATCGCCAGCCATTTCCATCAAAGCAGAACCATCCATGTCAACAGCAAATTTTCCAGTTCCGTTATCATTGATGTAAATATTTTCAGTAAAAGTACAGCTTGTTAATGTTGCTATTAAAAAAGAAAAACTAAGTAGTTTGTATAATTTCATCGTAGTGCAATTTTTTATCAAATATACGAAGACTATTTTATTTTTTAAGATTCTGAGATATTCAGATATTAAGGTACCAATATAATAGCTTTTAAATTCAGTAAAATACTTCTCAAAGCATATTTTGGAAATAAAAACATCTAACATATTTCCGATAGAAGCGGTATCGTTTTCTGCTTTTTCTGCAAAAAAGATACAATTGCCCCCAAGCTTCGGAAGCAAGACAAAAGGTGATTGAAACCCAATAAATTGCTGCTGCAAAAAATCTAAAATCTGCATTCTAAAATCTACATTCTTTTCTTTATCTTTGCACACTTAAAAAAAGAGCACAAAATGGCATTATCAGAACAAGAAATCATCAGAAGAGAAAAACTTCAAAACTTACGCAGTCTGGGAATCAATCCTTATCCAGCTAATCTTTTTCCTGTAAATCATACTTCTAAGCAAATTAAGGAGTCTTTTGAAGAAGGTAAGAAGGTTATTGTTGCGGGTCGTTTGATGAGCGTGAGAGATCAAGGAAAAGCTTGTTTTGCTGAATTGCAGGATAGCGAAGGACGTATTCAATTGTACGTGAATCGAGATGTTTTGTGTGAAGGTGACGATAAAACTTTATATAACCAAGTATTTAAAAAATTAACCGATTTAGGTGACTTTATTGGTATTGAGGGTGAATTGTTTACTACAAAAGTGGGTGCACAATGCGTTCGCGTTGACGGTTTTACTTTCTTGAGCAAAACATTACGTCCGCTTCCTTTACCAAAAGTTGATGAAGAAGGAAACGTTCACGATGCATTTAATGATGCTGAATTGCGTTACAGAATGCGTTATGTAGATTTAACTGTAAATCCGCATGTTAAAGAAACTTTCATCAAACGTACAAAGTTATTCAGCGCAATGCGTGGTTATTTTAACGATGCTGGATATCTTGAGGTTGATACTCCGGTTTTGCAGTCAATTCCTGGTGGTGCTGCGGCAAGACCTTTTATTACACACCATAATTCGCTTGATATTCCGCTTTATATGCGTATTGCAAACGAATTGTACTTAAAAAGATTAATTGTTGGTGGATTTGAAGGTGTTTATGAGTTCTCTAGAAACTTCCGTAACGAGGGAATGGACAGAACGCATAATCCTGAATTTACTGCAATGGAAATATATGTAGCCTACAAAGACTACAACTGGATGATGGAATTTGCTGAAGGTTTATTGGAACATTGCGCAATTGCTGTAAATGGCACAAGCGAAGTGACTTTTGGTGAACATACAATCAACTTTAAAGCTCCTTATGCACGTGTTACAATGACAGATTCTATCAAACATTTTACTGGTTTTGATATCTCTGGAAAAACAGAGCAAGAATTGTTTGAAGCTGCAAGAGGAATGGGAATCGAGGTTGACGAAACAATGGGTAAAGGAAAATTAATTGATGAAATTTTTGGAGCGAAATGTGAAGGAAATTATATTCAGCCAACTTTCATTACAGATTATCCAAAAGAAATGTCTCCGCTTTGTAAAGAGCATAGAGATAATCCAGATCTTACAGAGCGTTTTGAATTAATGGTTTGCGGTAAAGAAATTGCAAATGCATATTCTGAATTAAATGACCCAATTGACCAGCGTGAGCGTTTTGAAGATCAAATGCGTTTGGCAGCAAAAGGTGATGATGAAGCTAACGGAATTATCGACGAGGATTTCTTAAGAGCGCTTGAATACGGTATGCCACCAACTTCTGGAATGGGAATTGGAATGGATCGTTTGATTATGTATTTGACAAATAATGCTTCGATTCAAGAGGTTTTATTGTTCCCACAAATGCGTCCGGAGAAAAAACAAGCTCAGGTTGAATTATCGGATGAAGAAAAATTTATCGTAGATTTATTGAAAGGAAACGAAAGTAAAATGGATCTTCAACAATTAAAAATCACTGCGAATTTAAGTGGTAAAAAATGGGATGCTTCTATGAAAAATTTATCTAAACATGGTTTGACTAAAGTTGTCGTTGACGGCGAGTTTAAAACTGTGGAATTGGTGGGATAAATTTTTTAAAATTCCAATTTTAGAAAATTTCAAATTCCAATTTGGGATTATAATATTCAAACCCGACAGGTTTTTAAAACCTGTCGGGTTTTGTATTTAAAAGATCTGATTAAAAAGAATACTTCTCTAAATTCTTTCCTTGAATATCTAAAACTGTTGTACTTTCTTTTGGAATATCCCCTTTTAGCTTTTCTTGAACAGAAGGATTTGACGGATATTTTCCGTTTTTCATTTTTACAAGATGAGAAATTCCGCCGCTTTTCACGATCAGATCATAAAATTTATCGGTTGAGGAAGTCGCTACATAAATTGGAAAATCGGTCACTGTGAAACGATTAATTACGCTTCCGTCATTATTTAAAATATACCCCGAACATCCTCCGCTTCCGCAGAAATATGAATTGGAGAAACCAACAAAATATTCATTTTTTTGATCGTTATTCAAATCAAAAGCTTCATAATAAAAATAACGGTCGTCTTTTGTCATTGCAGGAAGATCTGCTTTTAACAACACATTCAATTGTTTTCGAATCAAGTCAACTGTTTTATCTTCTTTTGCTGGAGCGTCACTTACGTCGGCAGTTCCCGCAGCAGTTTTTGACAAAGTGTCTTCAGCAATTGTTTTGATTATACTTTTGTCGTCGGTTTTATCTTTATTTTGACATGAAATCATTCCCAGAATCATAACTGCCCCTAAAATTGTATTTCTCATAATTTCTTTATTTTAAATTCTCAACATTACGTTTGTTAAACCAACAAAGCGGCTTTGTTTTCAATATCATTTTGACTTACCAGTGATTTTATATTATTGAACGTTACCAAAGCAATCTGCGTTAAAGCTTCATTGGTAAAAAATGCTTGATGCGCTGTTACCAAAACATTCGGAAAACTCATTAAACGCTGAATAGCATCATCTTGAATAATATCTGCTGAAAGATCTCTAAAGAACAGTTTTTCTTCCTGTTCGTAAACATCTATTCCTAAATAACCTATTTTACCTTCTTTTAAACCTTCAATAACGCAGGCCGTTTCTATTAATCCGCCACGGCTTGTATTGATAATCATAACGCTGTCTTTCATCAAAGCAATTGAGTCTTTATTAATGACATGCTTCGTTTGATCGTTTAGCGGACAATGAAGCGAAATGATATCACTCGATTTAAAAATCTCTTCTAAACTAACAAAAGAAACGCCGTCTTTTATCATTTCTTCATTGGTAACAATATCATACGCCAAGACTTTACAGCCAAAACCTAGAGCAATTTTCGCGAAAGCTTTACCAATATTTCCTGTTCCGATAATTCCAATTGTTTTGCCAAATAAATCAAAACCTAATAATCCATTTAAGGAAAAATTCTGTTCGCGAACTCTGTTGTAAGCTTTGTGTGTTTTTCGGTTTAAGGTTAAAATCATTGCCATTGCATGTTCTGCAACTGCCTGCGGAGAATAAGCTGGAACACGGCAGACTTTTATATTGTATTTTTTAGCAGCTTCTAAATCAACATTATTAAATCCGGCGCATCGTAAGGCTATAATTTTTACATTCTTTTCTGCTAATTGTTTAATAACGGCTTCGTTCACAATATCATTTACAAAAACGCAGACAATCGAAGCGTTTTCGATTAAAATTACGGTTTGCGGATTTAACTGCGTTTCAAAGAAATCCAGTTCAAAACCAAAATCAGTATTATATTTATTAAAGAATGCTTTATCATAAGGCTGTGTTGAGAAAAAAGCAATTTTGTTGTTCTTTACATTATTTTCTAAACTCATAATACATCGTTTTTGGTTCTTAATTTCTAGTTTTACTAAATTAAGCAATTAATTCTGACGAAAGCATATAAATTACTGTTCTCTGAATTTTAAATGATCTGTACTAAAAAGCAAACCAATTCCACTGTAAGGATCTTTTTTTAAATCGAAAAAACTATTTACTCCCGACAGATCTTTATATAAATCAGCAATTATAGAAGAATTTTGAAATCCATCAATTGTATGATTTATAATTGTATCAGCAAGACAGGTTAATTCTTTTGAAGCATTTGTAACACCAATGTTATTTCCCGTTTCCCAATCCCAAATAATCCAATCCCAATTGTGTTTGCGTCTCACACAATCAAGCCATAAATAAGAAAGATTCTTGATTTTTAGTTGATTAAAATCTTTTTCTTTCCAATATTCCACACTTTCTATTATTGCTTCTACAGCTTCGTCGGTTTGATCGTATATAAAATCAGGATTAGAGATCTGAATAATCTTTATAGCATTATTTATTTTCGTATTGATTGATTTTAATTCTTTTTCAGTTGGTTTTCTTAAAAAGGCAAAATCAATATCTTGTTTTTCAAAAACGTCTCCTGCTGATTTTACAAGCATTACAGAAGGAATACATTTTACATTAGCATTTAGGTCCAAAAACTCTTCATTTGGATCAAAAGAAAAGTTAGCAGCAGTATAAAAACCTGAGACGTATTTCTCCTCAATTTCTTTTATCAGCTGATAATTATGATAATTTAAATCTTCCTTTATTTCATCTTCATTCTTAAAGTTACAAAAATAATCTGGCTGAAGCATCCAATACAAACAGAGAGCCGTTCCCTTATCAAGATATTTTTGTTTTATAATCCATTTAAAAGGTTCAATAACATCATCATAATTCCAATGTTGAACAAATTGATGAAGCTCTGGAGCAGTTAGCTTTTGATAAGACAACTCTCCTTCTAATGCTTTAAGGACTCTATTCTTGTTATTTTTAGTAAATAGTTTCATTTTAGTTTTGATAGTGTCAATTTTTGAAAAACATGCAATAATTAAAAAAATTTAATAGTTTATAAAAGGAGAACTACATAATCTTCCTCCACTTTTATTTGTTGAAATTCATTTACAAACATTCTGAACATTTCTCCAAATTTAATGTTTCATTATCTTTCATATTTTTCTGCAGCTTTTTTTAAAGCCATATCTAATTCTGGACTGAAATGTAATTGTATGCTATCTAAATCAAATTGCTTAGGTTTTTCAAAATTAAAGTTTATAATAAAATCTTCGAAATTTTCAGCAACCAAACAAACATCTTCCCCTTCATGTTCTTCATGGAACCATAAATAAATTTTATAATTTTCCTTATCCATACAGACTAAATCTCCTCCACCAAAATCAGCTATAGGAAATAAATTTACTGGCAAAAACTCTCGCTTGGTTTTCAGTTCAATTTCTAAATTATTAACCCCATCATATAACCCAAAAATGGCAGATATATCAAAATGTGAATCTCGAATATGCTTTGGCAATTCTATTATCGGAGTAAAAACATAATTATCTTTAACATAATCATTTCCAAAAAATTGTAAATAAAAAATATAATTTTCAGGAAAAGTTAATTTATACCTTTTGGCAACATCTTGAATATCGTTTTTAGTCAACAAATTACGTGATGGACTCAGTTCAAAATCAATAATTTCTTCGAGTTTAAGTTTTAATTTATTCATTTTTGTTTTTTTTATATAATAATCCTTCGCCACTTGTATTTGCAAAAATTCATTTTCAATACCTTCTAAATCTGTGATATCTTTTAGCGATAATTTTTCACTATAAATCTCAAATTGAATTATTATTCTTTCATTTGTAAAAATGATTCCATATTCAATTTCTTCTTCATCTTCAAAATATGATATTAAAAATACCTTTTCAACATCTAATCCTGACTCTTTTACATCAGATCATTTCCTTATTAAAGATTTGTTAGTTCTCGTAATTCTTCTTTGCATAATTCAATTCTTTAATGCTCATGTTTACATTTTTTAAGTTCTACAAACTAATAACATCAATTTTATAAAAAGGGGCACAATAAGTCATAATTATAACATTTTAAGCTCATTAACTAAAACTTAAAAGTTAAACAAATAATAATTCTTACAATAAAAATTAAACCAATTTAGTTTAATAAAGTCTAACGAGTATAACAATTAAAAAAACTTAAAAATGAAAAAATTATTTATCGCAGCTATGTTATTTGTTGGAATAGCAAGTTTTGCACAAGACACAGATCAAAAACCTCAACGCGAGCAAAGAGAAAGAATGACTCCAGAACAGCGTAATGAGAAACAATTCCAAAAATTAACAACAGAATTAAGTCTTGACGCTAGTCAGCAAGCACAGGTTAAACAACTTTTGGCTGACAGAAGTGCTAAAGCTGAAAAATTTAGAGAAGCAAGAAAAGACAATACTACAAAACCAACTGCTGAAGAAAAAGCTGCTTTCAAAAAACAAATGGAAGATGAAGTTGCTGCAAACGACGCTAAAATGAAATCGATCTTAAAAGCTGACCAATACACAAAATGGAAATCTTTGCAAGAAGAGAAAAAAGATAAAATGAGAGAAAAGGTAAAAGAGTATAAAAAAGAAAACAACTAAAAGTAGTTTATAAAAGAGGTCTAAATGGCCTCTTTTTTATTTCTATTATTATTTATGTTTTCATTAATACTTTCTGTTAAATAAAAGACAAACTTCATAATTGGATTAAACTTAATAAAATCGTGGCAGTCTAATTGCTTATAATCTTAAAAAAACGAATTATGAAAAAATTATTTATCGCAGCTTTATTATTCGTTGGAGTAATAAGTTTTGCACAAGACATCAATCAGAAACCAGCACGTGATCAAAAAGAAAAATTAACTCCGGAACAGCGTAACGAAAAACATTTACAAAAACTGACTTCTGAATTGAATTTAGATAAGAAACAACAAGAACAAGTAAAACAGCTTATAGCTGAAAAGAGTGCCAAAGCAGAAAAATTTAAGGAGTCTAGAAAAGACAGCAAAACAAAACCTACTGATACCGAAAGAGAAGCTTTAAAAAAACAAATAACAGCCGAAAAAGAAGCTACAGATGCTAAAATGAAAGCAATTCTAAACGCTGATCAATACACAAAATGGACGGCTCTTAAAAAAGATCACAAAGATCATAAAGGAAGAGGAGATCATAAAGGAGATCACAAAACGCCGCAAGAACGCGATCAAGCACATTTGCAAAAATTAACTACTGATCTAAGCTTAAATGCTGACCAGCAAAAACAAGTCGGCCAGCTTTTATCTGACAGAAGTACAAAAATGGAAACGCTTAAAAAAAGCCGAGGTAACGCAAAACCAACTGAAACTGAAAGAAAAGCCATGAAAAAACAAATGGAAGAAGATCACAAAACTTTTGATGCAAAAATGAAATCTATTTTGAATGCAGATCAATATAAAAAATGGACAGCGATTCAAAAAGAACACAAAGATAAAATGAAAGATCACCGAAAAGATAAAATGTAATTGAGATCAAAAAAAGAGGCTGTTAAAGCCTCTTTTTGTTTGTATTATTTTATCGGATTTAATATCAAATCAATTCTTTTGATACAATCTTCATAATGATATTTGGTTTCGGTATTAACTGCTCCTGCTTTTGCTGCAACGAGTGATTTTCGTAGTGCACTTAATTCTCCTCTTACTAACGCTCTTAAATCAGATTGAGTTACGTTATAATAAATAGTAGATCTATCTGTTGGTTTGATTTCTTCTGTCATTAAAAATCCCATTCTGTCAATATATGCACGCTGTAAGTTCCTGCGATAAACAGTTACATTTGAAGCCGCCGCAGCTTCTTTCCAAATTCCTCTTCGGATGTCTTTGAAGAAATCTAAAGCTTTGTAATTATCACCGCTCAAAATTTCGTTGTCCATTAGTCTTCCAACTCTTCCTAAAGTCATTAAAATATTAAGCTGTCTTACTTGCAGACTTCTAAACTTTTCTGTGTAACCCGCAAACTCTGTATTTTGGAGCGTTTTTACATTTACAATCCAAGTTGGCGATTCAAAAGCATTTTTTTGAAGCCAATTCATCGCTTCAATTTGTTTTGCTTTTGGCACTACTTCATAAACACTTCCCGCTTGATTTGGCTTTTTAGTATTTTCATAAATTCCTCCAACATTGGTTACAACATGACCAACATAACGACTCCAGCAATCTAATAACTCTTTGTATAATTCGTCTAAATCTTCGTAATTATTAGTAACATTACTGGTCCATTCGTTTAAATGACTCGCTACATATTCTAAATTTTTAAGTCCGTAAGAACTTGCTTTCATCGAATTATTTCCAATGTCTTCTGTTTGAGAAGAAGGATCAAAAGCACTGCTTTGTTTTCCGAATTTATAAATCGGATTTCCTGCTTTATCCAAAATCCATTTATCTAAAATTGGTACTTCATCTTGTGGAGATTTCACATTCGGAATCACTCTATATCCCCAATTTACAGCATATTGATCGTAGGCACCCATTTTACGAACAAAACGTATATTTTTATCTCCAGGCTGTGCGATATAATTAAAACGGGCATAATCCATTATACTGGCCGAGATTCCGTTTTGCTGTGTAAAATCCCCATTTCTATAACTCTCCACATCATAAGCACAACTTGCGCCCATATTATGAGGAAAACCTAAAGCATGCCCAACCTCGTGTGCAATAACCATTCGCATCATTTCTCCCATTTCTTCATCGCTCGTCTGTAAAGTTCTCGCTGACGGATTTGCAGCTCCAGTTTCTAATAAATATCTATTTCTATAAGAACGCAAATGATTGTGATACCAAATAACATCGCTTTCTATAATTTCTCCCGTTCTCGGATCTGAAACACTTGGTCCAACTGCATTTCGTGTTGTACTGGCTACATATCGAATCACAGAGTAACGAACATCTTCTGGGCTAAAATCTGGATCTTCTTCTTTCGTTGGGGCATCTTTTGCAATAATGGCATTTTTAAATCCAGCGGATTCAAACGGTTTCTGCCATTCTTCGATTCCTTGTTTGATG
Organism: Flavobacterium sp. SORGH_AS_0622; assembly: GCF_030818825.1. Lineage (NCBI taxonomy): Bacteria > Pseudomonadati > Bacteroidota > Flavobacteriia > Flavobacteriales > Flavobacteriaceae > Flavobacterium > Flavobacterium sp. SORGH_AS_0622. Next base: position 890,143 of record NZ_JAUTAX010000001.1, on the reverse strand, counting down.
TACTTTTTTAATTTTTCAGGCGTTGCAGGATCGAGATAATATACAATTGGCTTTATTGGCTCAACCAATTCTCCTCTGTTGTAGGCTTCTGGGTCTTTTGGCTCTAATCTCCAACGTCTGATATAAGTTTTCAAATCCGATTTTAATTCGTTACTGCCATAATCGTATTGACTTACTGTAAACCAGCCAACACGCGGATCTGCCAATCTTGGTTTCATTGGAACTTCTGGAAGCAAAATCATAGATTGATTCATTTGAATACTTATAGATTCTGATTCTTCTAACATCGAAGGCTTCGAAGCGTTGTATGTAAAGTCTTGAATTACTTCGATATTCATCGGAAAACTTTTCATTGCATTAATGAAACTTCTCGAATCATCTAAACCTTTTACTTTATAGGTTTCTCTCATTTCTGCTGAAATTCCGCTGATTGCTTTTACATCTGTGCTGTAGAATTTAGTAACATCAATAACTATATTTGCCGAATCTTTACTAAAAGCAGCGATATCAAAAGCATATAAAGTAGGCTCATAATTATTTGATTTTACCGAAATACTAATTGGTAATGTATCATTGGCAACAGCATTGTAGGATTTTGATTTGATTAAGATTTTATCTTGAAAACGCTGCCAGACAATTAACTGTTCATTGGTTTCAGAACCTGCGTTTACGTAACCGCCACCTAAATTAGAAGGCAGTTTTGCAAGTCTGCTCACTAAAAGCATGTCTTTGTTTAAATATTTATTCGGAATTTCGAAATAGTATTTTTTATCAACTTTATGAACTGTAAAAAGTCCTTCGTCTGAAACGGCATCTTTGGTAATTACTTTATTGTAATCTTTAATTGATGATTCTGGTTTCTTTTCTGGCTGAGGTGCCGGAACTTCTTTTTGATCTTTTTTGTTTTTTTTCTGGGAAAATGTTTTGGAAGGAAACAGCGCAAAAATGGCTATTAAAGATAAAATGAAAAATTTCTTCATTTAATGTTGGTTTAGTGGTTAATTGACAAACAAAAATAATTTTTACTTACAATATCACAACAAATCACATATACATTAACTTTTTATTAACTAATAAAATTCTAGCATAAAAAAAGGCTCCACTTTTAGTAAAGCGAGCCTTAAATATTATTTTTTTCTATAAATTAGAATGTTTTCGAAACTTTATTAATTGCATTTATTGTAAAATCTAAATCTTCATAAGTCAGAGCATCTGTAATAAACCAAGTTTCATAAGCAGATGGTGCAATGTAAACACCTTCTTGCAATAATCCATGGAAGAATTTCTTAAAGGTTTCGTTATCCCCTTTTGCAGCCGTTTGAAAATCTGTAACTGGATTGGCATCAAAATGAACAGAAATCATAGAACCAACTCTATTTATTGTAAACACAATGTTATTTGCTTTTAAAACCCTGTCAATTCCTGCTTCTAGGTAAGCTGTTTTTTCTTCTAAACGAGTAAAAATTTCGCGGTCATTATCCAATGCTTTCAACATTGCCAGTCCAGCCGCCATTGCTAATGGATTTCCAGATAATGTTCCTGCTTGATAAACTGGTCCAAGAGGCGCTAAATGGTTCATGATTTCTTCGCGCGCAGCAAAAGCCCCTACTGGAAGTCCTCCTCCTATTACTTTTCCGAAAGTCACAATATCAGCATCTACACCATACAATTCTTGAACTCCACCACGAGCCAAACGGAAACCTGTCATAACCTCATCAAAAATCAAAAGAATTCCATTTGCTGAACATAATTCTCTTAAGCCTTCTAAGAATCCTTTTGCTGGCGGAATACATCCCATATTTCCAGCAACTGCTTCAATAATAATCGCTGCGATTTCTCCTTTATTAGCTTCAACTAAAGTTTTTACATTTTCTAAATCATTGTATTTTGCTAACAAAGTATCTTTTGCAGTTCCTTCTGTAACTCCTGGACTATTTGGAGATCCAAAAGTTACAGCACCGCTTCCTGCCTGAATCAAAAATGAATCAGAATGTCCATGGTAACAGCCTGCAAATTTTACTATTTTATCTCTTTTTGTAAATCCGCGAGCCAGACGGATCGCACTCATACAAGCTTCTGTTCCTGAATTTACAAATCTAATTTTATCAATATTCGGAACCATAGAAACGGCAAGAGCTGCGATTTCTGTTTCCAATTCTGTCGGCATTCCAAATGAAGTTCCTAGTTTTGCTTTTTCGATCACGGCATCAACAACCGGCTGATAAGCATGACCCAAAACCATTGGTCCCCAAGAGTTAATATAATCAATTAATTTATTTCCGTCTTCATCATATAAATAAGCACCTTTAGCACTTTTTACAAAAATTGGAGTTCCGCCAACAGCTTTAAACGCTCTTACTGGTGAATTTACTCCTCCTGGAATTACTTTTTCTGCTTCAGCAAAAAGCTGACTACTTCTTTTATATAACATTCTTATTTTAGATTTTAGAGTTCAGATTTTAGATTTTTTAGATTAAAAACTGAAAAACTTATTTTTGGATTTTATATTAACTGAAAACTGAAAACTGTGACTGTGACTGAACACTGTGACTGAGACTGAAAACTTTTACTTCACCTTCAATCTCTGCCCAATTGAAATCGCATTATCAGTCAGGTTATTTTTTCTCTTCAAATCATCAACCAATAAATTGAATTTCTTTGAAATGGAATACAAAGTATCACCTTTTTGAACTTCATATGAATTTGGATCATACGTATTCATATTGATCTTTGGATCAGATGCGACATCATAAGATGTTTTTTTTGCTGGAGCAGAAGTATTGATTGGCACGTAGTTTCTACCTGTAACTTGACAATCGTATTGATGAAGATTGTAACGTTCAATATAACTAATTAACTTATCTGGATATTTTGGATCTGTTGCATAACCTGCCGCTCTCAAACCTTTTGCCCAAGATTTGTAATCGTCTTTTTCGTAAGTAAATAAGGTAGCATATCGTTTTTTTCCAACCAAAAATAAAGCGTGATCCCTGTAAGATTCTGAAGCTTGAGGATATTTTCTAAAACATTCCTGAGCCGAATCATCGTCGTGGCGAACACTTTCTCCTAACCAATCATTATGACATTTAATCCCGAAATGATTATTCGCTTCAAGCGCTAGATCTCCTCTTCCCGCACCCGATTCTAAAATTCCCTGTGCTAAAATAATACTGGCTGGAATTCCATAAGTTTTCATGTTTCCCATCGCAATCTCTTTGTACTGCAAAACGTAATTATTAATCAAATCGCTGGTTACAACTGTTTTTGAAGTAGATTGAATAACCTCAGTTGTATTATTTGTAGAAGGATAATTTTTACCAATTGGTTTAACGGGAGTAGTTCTTTTTGCCGCTGCTGTCCTCGTTTGAACTGCTGCAGCCTTTTTAGTCGTCGCGATGGCAGGCTTACTAGAAGAGCAGCTTGCTAAAGCTAATATTACGAGAAGTAATACAATTTTTTTAATCATTGGTTTTGAGTATTGGTAATTTTTTCTGCTTCAACTTTATATTCATTCCATCAATTCCCTGTAATCCACCAGTGTGAATGAGTAAAATTTTTGAATGTGCAGGAAAATAATTTTTGCTGATTAAATCTATAACGCCAAAAACCATCTTTCCTGTATAAATTGGATCTAAAGGCACTTTATTTTCTTCAAAAAAAGCATTTATAAATTCGATTAATTCCAAATTTACTTTGCCATAACCTCCAAAATGATAGTCAGAAATTAAATTCCAGTTATCTTTTTTTGCAAAAATACGAATTTCATCGGTTAAAAAGTCACCTTTTAACGCTGGAAACCCTAAAATTTTCTGATTTGGCAATGCACTATTAATTAATCCAGAAATCGTGCCGCCAGTTCCAACCGCACAGCAGACATAATTAAAAACCGCATCTTCATTGGTCAAAATCTCTTCACAGCCTTTTACAGCCAGTTCGTTTGTGCCCCCTTCTGGAACTAAATAAAAGTCTCCAAATTTATCTTTTAGGTTTTCAATAAATGAAATTTCGCTTTTTAAACGGTAATCTTCACGGGAAACAAATTCAAATTCCATTCCGTTATCCTGAGCGAATTTTAAAGTTGGATTTTCTTCAATTTTATCCAAAAGTTCATCGCCTCTAATAATCCCAATCGTTTTAAAACCCTGCTCCTTTCCCCCATACGCCACTGCTGCAATATGATTGGAAAATGCACCGCCAAAAGTCAATAATGTTTTTTTATTTTCGGCTTTCGCCTGAAGTAAATTGTATTTTAATTTTCGAAATTTATTCCCCGAAACAAAAGGATGAATCAAATCTTCACGCTTTATCGTTAAAGAAATGTCATTTGGAAAATTGATCGAAATAGGCTGGTTGATAACTGGATTCATTTTAATGTAATATAATGTAGAAACTGAAAAAAAGATCGCTGTTTCAAATAATCCAACTCGGTTTCTTTTGCGTAAGCTTCTCTTTCAAAACTAATATTACGATACGCCAAAGCTGCATTTTTATATTGAATAAGGCGAATTAAATATTCAAAAAGATACCAAATAAAAAACAGAATAATCAGAAGTTCTAACTGCTGTTTCAAATGAATTTTTTCGTGGTTTACAAAAACTGCGTTCGATTTATCAAAATCATATTTTATTAAAATAAACGGAAATACAGCCATTCCGCGATATCCTTTCGGAATTAAATATTTGGCAACAATCAGAAACATTGGCTGTAAAATTTATAAATTTGTAGATATAAAATTATTAGATTTCATTAAAATCATAATCAAATAATTATTTTTGATTTTTAAGAGATGAAAATACGACCGAAAGCAGTTTTATGAAAGAGCAAAGTAATGAAAATAAATTAATCGAAGGCGAAGATTTTTACTATACACCTGAAGGTTATAAATGCTTTACTGAAAAATACCATTTAAAAAGAGGTTATTGCTGCAAAAGCGGCTGTCGTCATTGCCCATATGGTTATGATAAAAAGACAGGCACGATTAGGAAATAATCTAATTAGAAAATGTGCCAATTTGATAATTAGATAATTATTGAAAGTGAATTTAAATTAAACTAACCTCATTAAAGATAGATATGATTTTCAACTTCAAAAAAATCTAAGAAGTCTAACAATCTAACATCTAAAAATCTAAACAAAAAATGAATGTTTTTATAACTAAAAATATACCTGAAGCCGGCATTGCATTATTAAAGGAAAAAGGCATCAACCTAACTATAAATCCAACAGAGCATGTATTATCAAGGGAGGAATTTATAAAAATATGTCAGGAAAATGATGCTCTTCTAAATGTAGGCTCTAGTAATTTAGATGAAGATTTTTTTGAGCAGTGCCCAAATTTAAAAGGTATTGCTTTGTTTTCTGTCGGATTTGATTCTGTTAATATAGAATCGGCAAATAAGAGAAAAATTCCTGTTGGAAATACGCCTGATGTTTTGAGCAGAGCAACATCTGACACCGCTTTTTTATTGATGCAGAGTGCAGCCAGAAAGTCGTTTTACCATCACAAAAGAATTATAAACGGCGAATGGGGAACTTTTGATGCAATGGCCAATTTAGGACAGGAACTTTATGGAAAGACGTTGGGAATATTTGGTTTAGGAAGAATTGGTTTTGAAATGGCGCAAAAGTGTAAAGCTGCTTTCGGAATGAACATTATTTACCACAATCGTTCTCATAATGAAAATGCCGAAAAAGAACTTGATGCGGAATTTGTAGATTTTGAAACTTTACTTTCACAAAGTGATGTTTTAAGCGTTCATGCTAATTATACTTCAGAAAACAACGAACTTTTTAATAAAGATGCTTTTGCTAAAATGAAACCTAATTCGATTTTCATTAATACAGCAAGAGGAAAATTTCATAATGAAGACGACTTGTATCATGCCTTAACCAATAATATAATTTGGGGAGCAGGACTTGACGTTACGAATCCAGAACCTATGAAACAAGACAATCCGTTATTAGAGCTGCCAAATTGCTGTGTTTTACCGCATATTGGTTCTGCAACCTACGAAGCTAGAAATGGTATGGCAATTTGCGCTGCACATAATATAATAGCGCTTTTTGAAAATAAAAAAATGCCGTTTTGTGTTAATGAGGAAGTTTATATTTAAAAGTTCCAAATTTTTAAATTCCAAATTCCAATCTAAAATCTAAAATCAACAATCTAAAATTATAAAATGGATATTCGTTCAAGAAAATTTAGGATTAAAATCCACAAATCTTATCATAGGTCGGATATCCGTTATCCGTAGTTTTTTTTAAATTGGAAAATGTGTCAATTTGAAAATTAGATAATTATTGTTTTATCGAATTTTCATGGGCAAACATTTCGCTCCGATGGAGCTTTTGTACCGATCCGTTTTTATTCTATATAACTATTTCGCCTTTCCAAGGCTTAAAAAAATAACTCCGTAGGAGTGAAATATTTATAGAACATAATTATCGATTTTAATTTCAGCCCCAGCGGGGCGACACAACTAAAGGTAAAAAACCTTAGCAACTCAGAATATTAGCCACTTAGCACCTTAAAAAAAATGACTTTCAAAGAACAAATACAACAAGGAATTCCAAATATATTACCTCCAAAAAAAGAATACGATTCAACGATTAACCACGCGCCAAAACGAAAAGAAATTCTTTCGGCAGAAGAAAAAAAACTGGCTTTAAAAAATGCGTTGCGTTATTTTGATCCAAAACATCACGCCGAATTAATCCCTGAATTTTCAGAAGAATTAGAAAAATACGGACGTATTTATATGTATCGCCTGCGACCAGATTACAGAATGTACGCAAGACCAATTGACGAATATCCTGGAAAATCATTGCAGGCAAAAGCTATTATGCACATGATTCAGAACAACTTGGATTATGCTGTCGCACAACATCCTCATGAATTGATTACGTATGGCGGAAACGGTGCCGTTTTTCAAAACTGGGCACAATATTTATTGACGATGCAGTATTTGTCTGAAATGACAGATGAACAGACTTTAACGATGTATTCCGGACATCCGATGGGATTATTTCCTTCGCATAAAGAAGCACCAAGAGTAGTGGTAACAAACGGAATGGTAATCCCAAATTATTCCAAACCTGACGATTGGGAAAAAATGAATGCTTTGGGCGTTTCGCAATACGGACAAATGACTGCAGGAAGTTATATGTACATTGGCCCGCAGGGAATTGTGCACGGAACGACAATTACGGTTTTGAATGGTTTTAGAAAAATAAAATTAAATCCGGAAGGAAATCTTTTTGTGACATCTGGACTTGGCGGAATGTCGGGTGCACAGCCAAAAGCTGGAAATATTGCCGGATGTATTACGGTTTGCGCCGAAGTAAATCCAAAAATTACTAAAATTCGTCACGAACAAGGATGGATCAATGAAGTTGTAACTTCTACAGATGAATTGGTTGCAAGAGTTAATTCGGCGAAAGCCAATAAAGAAGTAGTTTCGATTGCTTATTTAGGAAATGTGGTTGATGTATGGGAACGCTTTGATCAGGAAAATATCAAAATTGATTTAGGTTCAGATCAAACTTCTTTACATAATCCTTGGGCTGGAGGTTACTATCCAGCTGGGATTTCTTTTGAAGAAGCCAATAAAATGATGGCCGAGAATCCCGAATTATTTAAAGAAAAAGTACAAGAATCTTTGCGCAGACAGGCAAAAGCGATTAACAAGCATACTGCAAAAGGAACTTATTTTTTCGATTACGGGAATGCCTTTTTATTAGAAGCTTCGCGCGCTGGTGCAGATGTTCTGGCAGAAAATAATATTGATTTTAAATATCCTAGTTACGTTCAGGATATTATGGGGCCAATGTGTTTTGATTACGGATTTGGTCCTTTCCGCTGGGTTTGTACCTCTGGAAGACCCGAAGATTTATTAAAAACAGATGCAATTGCTTGCGAAGTTTTAGAAAAAATGGCTGAAACTGCTCCAAATGAAATTCAGCAGCAAATGCAGGATAACATCAAATGGATTAAAGGTGCACAGGAAAACAAACTGGTTGTAGGCTCTCAAGCCCGAATTTTATACGCTGACGCAGAAGGAAGAGTTAAAATTGCAGAAGCTTTTAACCAAGCGATTGCTAAAGGCGAAATTGGAGCTGTGGTTTTAGGACGCGATCATCATGACGTTTCTGGAACTGACTCACCTTATAGAGAAACATCTAATATTTATGACGGATCACGTTTTACAGCCGATATGGCTATTCAAAACGTAATTGGCGACAGTTTTAGAGGAGCAACCTGGGTATCAATTCATAATGGCGGCGGAGTTGGCTGGGGAGAGGTTATAAACGGTGGCTTTGGTATGGTTCTTGATGGTTCTAAAGAGGCTTCAAAGCGTTTAGCATCAATGCTTTTCTGGGATGTTAACAATGGAATTTCCAGACGAAGCTGGGCTCGAAATGAAGGTGCTGTTTTTGCCATAAAAAGAGCAATGGAAATTGAGCCTTTATTAAAAGTAACTTTACCTAATATGGTAGATGAAAGTCTGCTTTAGTTAAAGATATTAAAAAAAGATTTTATCATAAAACATAGTGTCATCCTGAGTGAAGTCGAAGGCTGAAACCGAATGAAATCAGTCTGACAGAAAAAATAAAGTTGTTTTTTAGGATAAACTAATTACAAACAAGAACATTAAATTTCTAATAATATGAAAACACTTAAGTTAATTCCATTTTTCCTGCTGTTGATACTTTCTTCCTGCAGCAGTGTTACTGTTTATTCTGATTACGACAAAACTGTCGATTTTGCGCCTTATAAAACATACGCTTACTTTAAGCCCGGAATTGACAAGGTCGAGATATCAGATTTAGATAAAAGAAGAATTCTTCGTGCTATCGATGATCAAATGCAGGCTAAAGGTTTTACTAAAAGCGATAATCCTGATTTACTTGTAAATATATTTACAAAATCAAGAGAACAAGTAGATGTAAATCAATTTAGTGCTGGCTGGGGTTATGGCTGGGGATGGGGATGGAATCCGTGGATGATGTATGGCGGTAACCAAACTACTGTTTCTACTTCTACCGAAGGAACTTTGTACATTGATTTAATTGATGCTAAAAAGAAAGAAATGATCTGGCAAGGTGAAGGTGTTGGAACTCTAACTCGAGACATCGATAAAAAAGATGAAAGAATTGCCGAGTTTGTTGGTAAAATTTTAGCACAATATCCTCCAGTTAAGAAATAGTATTCAGTTTCAGGTTACAGTGGAAATTTTCAGTTTATTTCATAAAACTTAAAATATTTCATGAGTACTTCGCAAAATAATTAATACATTTGCTATTCAAATAACAAAAAAATGACAAACTTTAGTAACATTATTATCGCTATTATTATCATTATTACAATTCAGCAGTAATGGCGAGGTGCTATATAAGTTTGTAAAATTATAATTTATAGAAACCTCCCAATTGGGAGGTTTTTTATTTTAAAAAGATTTTAAATAGCCAAGAATTGCACCAATTAGCACGAATTATTTTTTCTAAGAGAATAAAATTAGTGTCAATTCATGGAATTCGTGGCGAAAAAACAAAACATAATGAGTTTATTTAACGAAGTACTTAATGCAAAAAAGCAGCTCGAAGATGTAGTTGCTGCAACTCCTTTGACACAAAATTTGAATCTTTCAGATGAATTTAAAGCTACCGTTTTATTAAAAAGAGAAGATTTACAAATCGTTCGGTCGTATAAAATTAGAGGTGCTTACAATAAGATTTCTTCGTTAAACGAAAAAGAAAAAGCAAACGGAATTGTTTGCGCCAGTGCAGGAAATCATGCGCAGGGCGTTGCTTATTCTTGTAATCTTCTCCAAATAAACGGCAAAATTTATATGCCAAAAACCACGCCGAAACAAAAAGTAAAGCAAGTACAATTGTTCGGAAAATCTTTTGTTGAAATTGTTCTTACAGGGGATACTTTTGATGATGCCTACGCATCTGCAACTGCTGATGCGATCAAAAACCACAAAACATTTATCCATCCTTTTGACGATGAAAAAGTAATTGCCGGACAAGGAACTGTTGGTTTAGAAATCTTAGAAAGTTTTAAAGAACCTATTGATTACGTATTTGTGCCAATTGGCGGCGGTGGACTGGCTTCTGGTTTATCTGAAGTTTTTAGACACTTAAGTCCGAATACAAAAATAATCGGCGTTGAACCAAAAGGAGCGCCTTCGATGAAAACTTCGATTGAAGAAAATAAAAATACGCCGCTAAAAACGATCGATAAATTTGTAGATGGTGCCGCAGTAAAACAAGTTGGCGATAAAACTTTTGAAATCTGCCGCTACAACCTAGAAGATATTATTCTTGTTCCCGAAGGAAAAGTGTGCACCACTATTTTAAGATTGTATAATGAAGAGGCAATGGTTGTAGAACCTGCGGGTGCACTAACTATTGCGGCTTTAGACTTTTATAAAGATAAAATTAAAGACAAAAATGTAGTCTGCATCGTAAGCGGCAGTAATAACGACATAGAAAGAACTGCCGAAATAAAAGAACGTTCTTTACTTTACGAAGGTTTAATGCATTATTTTATGATTCAGTTTCCACAGCGTCCTGGGGCTTTAAAAGAATTTGTCAATAATATTTTAGGTCCAGATGATGACATCACGTATTTCCAGTTTGCTAAGAAAAACAGCCGCGAAGTGGGTTCTGTTGTTGTGGGTTTAGAGTTGAAAAACAAAAATGATATCATGCCAATTAAACTCAAAATGACTGAAAATGGTTTCGAATTTCAATATTTAAATGACAACCAAGATTTGTTCACACAATTAATTGGATAAAAATAAAAAGGCTGTCACATAAAATGACAGCCTTTCCAAATCAAATATAAAATTACTAATTGAATTCTAAACTTGTAATTACTCTTTTAGTATTTTTTTAGAATAAGAGCCTTCACCATCCGTAACTCGCACTACATAAACTCCTTTTGGCAATCTCGAAATTTCTATTTCTGGTTGATTTCCTTTGACAAAGTTTATAGTTTTCTTTAAAACAGGCTGTCCCGTTATATTAAATATTTGTACATCGGCACTGCCTTGATGATTAGTATCAATTTTTAAATAATTGCTGGCTTCATCAACAAAAACTGTCATATCATTTGAGCTCTCATTTTCAGCCACTACTGTTTCTACTGCCAAAGCACTTTTAGCTGCAGAAGACTCAACTTGCACGAATTGCCATTGTTGATTCAAACCTCCAGTATAACTCCAAACTTGAATATTGGCTCCATTTGCTGTAGATACATTTTCAACATCTAGAGATTTTCCGCTGTTTACATTTATGATTTTGTAGTAACCGCCTCCTAAACTTGTCACAGTCCATTTGAATTCATTTGAAGACGAAAAAGTTTTTTGCTGCACCTTTAATCCATCTGCGGTACCGTTATTTTCCACAGCCAAGTACATTCCAGTTGATTTTACAATAATGTAATAATTCCCGCTTCCGTCAGAAACAAATTTCCAGCGCTGATTATTGCCGCCTCCGTTTGTTATATCATATTGCTGAATCCTTCCTCCGCTTGTAGTTGAATTATCAGCAACATCTAAACCTTTATTACTATTTCTTGAAATAATATTATAGTAACCAGGAAAACTAGTAACAGGAGGTGTTCCTGCTCCCCATGTAAAAGTTACTGCAGATGAAGCAGGAACTGCATAATTAAATGCCGATGATCCTGATACTACTTTTATTGTGTTTGATGATCCGCCTGAGTTATATACTACAAGTGCAATGGAACCATCAGGATTTTTAAATCCAACTGATGAAATACTGCCGCTTGTACTTGACGAACTAATTCTTACGGCTCCTGGTTTTACATATTTTGAAATTTGGCCAATAATATAAAACGCAACATTTTTAGTGTAGGTCGTGCTATTATTAACCGTAATCGCTCCTAAACAAGTGTTACATCCGCCTGGAGTTCGCGGTCCTAAACTTGAATTATTTGCTGCATTCCATTCCAAAACTGTTTTCGACCAGTTATTTGTACTGCCTATTACAACATTTTGCATATGCCAGCCAAAATCACCGCTAAAACTTCCGCCTGAGCCTGTATATTGTTCTGTAAAATATACGTTTTTATTTGTGGCATTTCGTACTGTTGACATTGCCGATATATTTCCTAAATACAAATGAAAAGCTGCTCCATCTACATAGCTGCTATTATTCAAAACATCAGTAGGATATGCGGTGTTATCGCAGTTATGATCAAAAGCAATAATTTTGACATTTCCGTAACCTGCCGCAACCATTTGAGTTCCAAGTTGTTGATTAATAAAATTCTTTTGTTCTGTCGAATTCATCAGCATACTTGGCTCATTATTTGGATTTTCTGGCTCGTTTTGTGGAGTAATTCCCCAAATCGGAATTCCCTGCGCCTGCATTGCCGCAATGTATTTCACAAAATATCTCGCATAAGCCGCATAATATTGTGTTTGTAAACTTCCTCCAACCCAAGAACCATTAGTTTTCATCCAGCGTGGTGCAGACCAAGGTGTAGCTAGTATTTTTATATTTGGATTGATCTGCTGGATTTTTTTGATAATTGGAATTAAATATGTTAAATCAGGTCCGTTTAAGCTAAAATTGTTCATATTTGTATCGCCAGAAGTTTCGTTGTAACTGTAAGATGAACTGCTTAAGTCAGAAGCTCCGATACTGATACGAACTACACTTGCATTTAATCCTGTTGTGGGATTATATAAATCATTTAGCAATTGGTTTTGCTGTGTTGCTGCCATACCGCTGATCACTTCACAACTGCCTTCGGTTAGGGTGTAACCAAATCCATCAATGGTTTGATAAGTTGTTCCCGGATTGACTGTGACTGTGGAAGGATTAGATCCTGAGTTGGTTCCAAAGCTGACAGCAGATTGCTGCTGTAATAATTTGGTTTGATCTCCTGTTGTCATCCAAGGAGTTACAGTTTGTGCATTTAAGCTGTAAATAAATAATAGCATACTACTAAGAAGCAGTTTTCGCATTTTATTTACTCGCGCAGATGTTTGAGTAGTTTTGTGCATTTTTTGTGGTTTTGGTTTTTGATAATTAGTTTTTCTTATTAATTTCCTTTTATTTTACTAAAACATCACAATATTATGAGTATTTTTACAATATTATCATTTTTAAAACTTTACAAATACACATCAAATTTAAAAATCAGATATAACAAAAACTCATCTCCTTGTTCTATAATTAACTAAGAATCATTAATTTAAAAAACAAAAAATCATAAAAAACTTACTTATACAAAGCTAAATAACTTATCAAAAAACAAAATAGTTATACAATTACCTTACAAAACGTGTTTATTGCGTATTTACAGGGATTAATGACAAATATCAGTATAGAAAAAAAGTTAAATTGTATTTTTACAATCTACTTTAAATACAATAAAATGGCAGATTTAAAAGATATTTCGACAATAGAAGACATTAAACAAATGGTCGACAGCTTTTATGGAAATGTTAGAAAAGATGACCTTATTGGTCCTATTTTTAATGATAAGCTGCAAGATCGCTGGAAACCGCATTTGCAAAAAATGTATAATTTCTGGCAGACTATTTTATTTGATGTCCGCGCTTATTCTGGAACTCCATTTCCACCACACAAACAACTGCCTGTTGATAAAACTCATTTTGACCGCTGGATTCAGATTTTCAATTCTACCATTGACTCACAATTTGCGGGTGTAATTACTGAAGAAGCTAAAATGCGTGCCGCAAATATGGCATTTATGTTCAGTCATAAAATTGAATATTTCAGAAATGCCGAAAACGAGTTACGAAATTCCAGTAAAAAATCTTAAAAACTAATTGGTCAATAAAAAACAGATTCCTTAATTCGATATATTTGAATGAATTAATCTCAAATCTATATTTCTTATTTATGAAAAAAGTAATCTTGTTTTTTATAATTTGTTTTTCTTTTATAAATCATTCAAACGCACAATCTCAAGCTCCAGTTTCTAATTTATACAAAGGAACAATTGACGGAAAAACTCCTATAACTCTTTACATCAAAACAGAAGAAAATCCTTGTACTGCCGATTTAATGTTTACTTCAATGTATCGTTACAATAAATCAAATAATTGGATTCAGCTTGATATTACTCAAAACAGAAAAAAAGAAAACGAATTTGTTTTAGTCGAACATAGTTTCAGCGGTGTATTAATTTTAAAGAAAACCGGCAATACTTTTACTGGTTTATGGATTAGCCCTGATGCTCAAAAACAGCTTAAGGTTGATTTAAAAGAGGCTTCAATGACTAAAAAGGAAATTGAAAACTTTGAAAAAACAATGGAAAAAGTCAATTATGAGAATAATGACTGCTAAAATTTTAACTATTACTCATTTCTCAAAATCTATAAAAACGCAATAAAAATCACTTTAGAATAAAAATATTGTGGTAAACAGCAAAAATTAGCGGTCTAAATTCGTAATTTTACATTCTAATCTACAACGTTTGCGAAATGAACCCAAATATTGAAACCAATCCGTTATTAGAGCGATTGCCTAAACATCTACAGCAATTTATTAAGCCTCAAGATTATAGCGACTACACTCCTATTAATCAAGCGGTTTGGCGATATGTTATGCGTAAAAATGTAGATTATCTTTCTAAAGTTGCGCATCATTCGTATTTGGAAGGTTTACGCAAAACTGGAATTGAGATCGATTCTATTCCGAGTATGTACGGAATGAACCGTATTTTAAGCGAAATTGGCTGGGCTGCAGTTGCGGTTGACGGATTTATTCCGCCAAATGCTTTTATGGAATTTCAAGCTTATAATGTTTTGGTTATTGCTTCGGATATCAGACAATTAGAACATATTGAATATACTCCCGCACCAGACATCATTCACGAAGGTGCCGGCCACGCTCCTATTATTGCCAATCCAGAATATGCGGAATATTTAAGACGTTTTGGCGAAATTGGGTGCAAAGCCATTTCTTCTCACAAAGATTATCAAATGTACGAAGCGATTCGCCTGCTTTCGATTTTAAAGGAAGCCGAAGACACTCCGCAAGAAAAAATTGATGAAGCCGAAAAAGCAGTTGCCGATTTACAAAACAATATGGGCGAATTGTCTGAAATGGCGCAAATTAGAAACCTGCATTGGTGGACAGTTGAATATGGCTTAATCGGGACGGTTGAAGATCCTAAAATATATGGTGCCGGATTACTTTCTTCTATTGGTGAAAGTGCTTGGTGTATGACTGATAACGTGAAGAAAATTCCGTATGATATTTCAGCGGCGAATCAGAATTTTGATATTACGCAGTTACAGCCACAACTTTATGTAACGCCTACATTTTCTTATTTGAGTCTGATTTTAGAAGAATTTGCGAATAAAATGGCTTTGCGAACTGGAGGTCTTTCGGGAATTCAGAAATTGATTCAATCCAATGCTTTAGGAACAATTGAATTGAGTACAGGTTTACAAATTTCAGGAGTTTTTACCAATGTAATTGAAGATGAAGGAAAACCTGTTTACATTCAAACAACTGGAAAAACAGCATTGGCTTACCGCGAAAAAGAATTAGTCGGCAACGGAACTTTGACACATCCGCATGGATTTGGAAGCCCGATTGGAAAACTGAAAGGTTTTAATCTGGCTATTGAAGACATGAGTCCGAAAGATTTGCAGGCTTACAGCATTGTAGAAAACGAGACTGTAAAACTGGAATTTGAAGGTAATATCATTGTTGAAGGTGAAATCATTACGGGTTCTAGAAATTTGCATGGAGAAATTATCCTGATCAGTTTTAGAAATTGTACAGTTACGCATGGAGAAATGATTTTGTTTCAGCCTGATTGGGGAAATTACGATATGGCGATTGGTAAAAAAGTTATATCTGCATTTTCTGGCCCTGCTGATGTAAATAGTTTTGATTTGATCAATATTGTTCCGACAAGTAAAACTATAAAAGCAAAACATACTGATGAACGTGATGAATTAGAAATTCTATACGCAACAGTTCGTAACATTCGAAATAATAAAGACTCTAAAACCGAATTAAAGTCTGTTTTTGAAAAATTAAAAAATAATCATTCTAACGATTGGTTGTTATCAATTGAAATAGCAGAGCTTCTAAAAGATTCAGACGAAAAGCAGCTTTTACAAGAAGTATTGGTTTGCTTGGATCAATTGAAGGTAAAACGTCCTGAAATTGCACATTTAATTTCTGGCGGATTGGATTTGATTTTTGATAGCTCTTTGCCTAATTTGCCACAAAGACACTAAGGCGAGAAAGTTTTTATTATTTGAGTTTTTTAAGCTTATTTGTCATTTAGACGGAGGAGCAATTACACTCGGGATTCGACAAAGATTGACGATTAGAATTGCGAAATTTCTAGTGTGATTGCTCCTCCGTCAAAACGACAAGATTGCAAAAAAACCTTTGAACCTTTGCTACTCTGAACCTTTGTACCTTTCCTCTATAACTTCAAATCTTGATTCAGCTCAGTCTCAGATTCGATAACTTTCCCGTTGTATTGTAATTTCCAGCCCATTGAATTTGTCATAATTAAGATTTTTGACAATTCACTTATTAATCTATTTTGGGCATTTGTTTTTAGAGTAGATTTCTCAATTTTTTTAGCCAGATTGGCTTTTACTGATTTATTGATTTTATTGTAGTCATCTCCCGTAAACGGATTCAGTTTACTTTGTTCAACATCATAAAACTGAATATCTGGATTTATTGTAATTTCTTCTTTTGGGATATTTAATATGGTTATCGTTTTGTTTTTTTCATCGATATCGTATTTCATTTGATGTAAATCGTAAGCAACAGTAACATTAGCATTTACTACAATTAGTGCTTTCTTTTCAAAAGAAACCAAATCCATTAAATATTTCTGCTGATTCTTATAAGTAACTACCTCAGAGAAATGACCTTCGGTTACGACCAATTTTCCAACATTAAGAATTTGCTGCTGAATTAAATTAGTATTATACTGAATATCAGAATCGTCTTCTTTTTTAAACTGGCAATATTTAAAAGCCAGAACAATTAATAAAACGATGACACCAACACCTATAATTCTTTTGATTAAGTTTTGCATTCTAATAAAATATTTAGACCAATTTACTTCTTTTTTTACTATTCTTTGCCACGAATTGCACTAATTACACTAATTTTTTAAAATGTCAAATTTGACGTTCTTAATTTTTAATTTGTGAAATCGATAAAAAACATACAGCTAAGATTAGTGAAAATTCATGAAATTAGACACAAAAAATTAGAACGGATATCCGATAGCAATATTCAAAATCAGGTTGTCTTTTCTCCAAGAGCTATCTCCAAAATCAATCTTATCAATCACCCAGCGCTGCCCATCTGGAAGCGCAGGATTACGAAGCGGAATTGCTAAATCTGTTCTTAAAATCAAAAATGACAAATCAAAACGCAAACCTACTCCGGCACCAACTGCAAGTTCTTTCATAAAATCTTTTGAAATTTCAGCTCCTGGTTTATTTGGATCGGCATTTAAAAGCCAAATATTTCCAGCATCTAAGAACACTGCTCCTCGAACAATACTAAACAATTTAGCTCGATATTCTGTATTAAATTCCAGCTTCAAATCTGCTGATTGATC
The DNA here is from genome assembly GCF_030818825.1 of Flavobacterium sp. SORGH_AS_0622. Lineage (NCBI taxonomy): Bacteria > Pseudomonadati > Bacteroidota > Flavobacteriia > Flavobacteriales > Flavobacteriaceae > Flavobacterium > Flavobacterium sp. SORGH_AS_0622. The sequence goes on along the minus strand of NZ_JAUTAX010000001.1, from coordinate 872,517 downwards.
TGGTGTATAATTATTATTTGTTGTCGGCGGAATCACATAACTCCCCGGCCCTAACGTTCTGGCTCTAAAGGCCCTAATACTATTCGTTCCTCCTACGACAAACTGCTTTGAAGTTGGAAGTGTATTTGAGTTTCCATAAGCAAATCCGGCACCGAGAATTAATCGGCTTGCTAATTCGCTTTCTTTTCCGAGTTTTAAATAATGCCTGAAATCTGTTTTGATTTTTACATATTGGCTAAACGGAACATCAAATATAGTCTTTACATTATCTTTCTTATAATTGGCACCTGTAACCAATCCTGTAATATTTCCCGCTAAATCCAATTCCCCATTAAAATAGATGGTATTTTTTCGGCGTTTCTGCATGGTATTCGTATAGGTATAATTGTAAGTCGGACCAAAAATCAACTGTTTTTCAATTACTTTTCCAAGCGCAGGATCTTCTTTTATATCTGCCAAATATTCTGGTGTAACATGATTTGGACTCACATACGTAACATCAATAACATTTAATTGATGTTCTTTACGAATATTTTCTTTCCATAAATAACCAAATGAAGTGTTGAAAGAATTCAAGGCATACAACTGTGTTCTTTTTTGATATTCGTAACGCAAAGTTGCTTTAGTTCTTGGCACAAATTCGCTGTTTCCTTGTATATTAAATGGCGTTATAAATCGTGGCCAAGTCAAACTAACTTCCCCTCCGAGTTTATAAATATTTTTTCCTCTATTCACTCCCCCAAGCTGGAAATCAGCTCCTCCAAAGACTGAAGCTGTAAATAATTCTGCTCCTCTAAAAAAGTTTCGATTGTTCCAATTTAAATTTAATTCTGTCCCCGTGTAACTTGCTGAATTGGTTTTACCTATAACTTCAACACGAATAAACTTTTTAGGAAGCAAGGTTAAATAATAGTAGGAATTTAAAGCATTTGGAATCGAATCAGACGGTTTAAATTCGTTTTTCACAAAACTGAATGTTCCCAGATTTACAAATCGGTTTAAAGTTAAATTATGATCTTTTCTATTGTATAAATCTCCTTTTTTAAAGTAAATCGTTCGATCATAAACTCTTGGTTTAAAAGTTTCTGCAGTGTCTATTATTGTAAAATCTTTGTATTGTGTGATATTTCTTTTTCGATAAACGGCACTATCATTTGTAAGTGAGTAATTTGGATAAACAAATATTTTATCAATCTTGTAAGAAGTCAGCGCTTTTACTGGCGTATCATCTTTAATTACAAGTCTAATTTTCACTTCATGATTTCCTTTAGTACTGTCTACTTTTGCCAAAATATAATCTGGATTAAAATAAAAATATCCATTTTCTTTTAATCTCGCATCAATACGTTCTCTCTCAGCTTTAATGACATCCAAATCGTAAGGTTTTCCAACTTTAAGAAGACTTCTACGGTGGCTCTTGGCTATAATCTTTGATATTCTTAAAGAGTCATCAGGGAAAGTAACACTTTTTATAATGTATTGCTGTTTCGGAGTAACGGTGTATTCTGCAGTGACTCTTTTATTTCGAACAGTCGAATCGGCGCTTACACGGCTTTTAAAATAACCTCTGTTTTCCGTAAAATTTCGCAAAACCGATGCGTTATAATCCAGGTCAACTTTACTGAATAAAACTGGTGCTTCACCCACTTTATTACGCAGCCAATATCTGGTTCCTTTTTGTTTTTTAGGTTCGCCTGCCAAATTATAAATCCATAATTTAGGACGTAAACCGAAAATCTGTTTATTAGGTTTTGGACGCAATAAATCTTTCAATTCAGTCTCCAGCGCCTTACGGTCTTTCTTTTTCATCAGCGAATCTTTTACGGTAACCGAACCACCGACATAAAGCAAATCGCCTTCTGGAAGATATTTGGTATTACTGCATCCTACAATAAAAAACAAGGAAAACAGTGCCATACACTTGATATAAAATTGTCTTATATGTTTATGTTTTCTGCTCATTTCCTTCAATTTGTTTTTCTTCCTGATTTTGTATTTCTGGTTTTTCTTTTGCTTCTTTTTCTTTCTGTTTTTGTTTTTCTTTTCGAATTTTTTCTTCGCGAATCATTTCTTTTTCCTGCTCACTGCGATGAAACAACTCTCTAAACTTGTTGTAACTCATTGTAATCACAAATGCAACTCCTGTTTCAACAACCTGACCTTCAACAGCAACTTGATATTGGTTTTTTCTATAGGCACGAACCATATATCTTCCGTCTTTTGTTAATTGATAATCTAAAGCAACATCGCCGGCAATATTCGTACTTTCTTCGTTGGCACGTTCTTGGCCTTCAACACCAAAACTGCTTCCAACGGTTACTTTCAATCGGTCATCCAACAATCTTTTTGAAACTTCAACATTCAGGTCGGTTCTATTCTGCATAGTTCCAGTCGTATAATCTTCCGTAGATTCTAAGTCAAAATTTACTTCAAATCCCGTGATCAGTTCGCCTGCAAGATTGTTTAACTGCTGCGAAAGTATTTTACTTACACTTTGTCTGGCAAAAGATTCAGCACTTGCGCCGCCGCTTTCGCTCGAAAACGGATTTTCTCCAACAAATCTATTTAATAATAAAAGTGCAAAAACCTGCTTATTTAATTCTGCTGGATCTTGTTCCAGTTGTTTTAATCTTGTCTGCGTAAGTTCAACCACATCTGAAGCAACATTATAATTTCCTTCAGGAAGTGTAATTCCAAAAGAGATTTCTGGTTTCATCAGTTCACCGTTCATTTTCAATAAAGTCTGAAAAGGAAGTTTTTGTTTGTATGTATTTTGCACCGTTTGAGGTTCGCTTTTTAACTGATTCCCTAATAAATCAATCGGCGCTGCATCTACTTTATAAATGGCGGTTATATTTAAGTTGGCTAATGTCGGTTCGCCATTCCATGTGATGTAACTTCCTTTCTGAATATCAAATTTTCTTCTGATGCCGTTGAAATTCATTTCGTAAGCTCCATCAGAAAACTCATATTTACCAGTCAGAGTTGTTTTACCCGATTGATCGATTCCGCCGACTAATTCTGCTTCACCCTTTAATTTTAGATAATCACCATTTCCTTTATCAATCAGCAAAGTCAATTCTGCTTCTTTATCAATCGTAATGGCAACGTTTACATCCATTCCTTTTAGTTCCGATTGATCGAGTTTATTCTGCATGTCAACAGTTTGTTTCAGATACATATTATCTTCATCAACAAACTCTACAATTCCTTCTCGATCTGCAATTGAAGGATCTGACTGCGGCAATACAACCGTAAATTTGGTTTCTTTATTTATCTTGATTGTTCCATCGACAACTGGACTATCTAAATTTCCTTTGATATTCAATTTGGTATCCAAAAACAAATCGCCGTAGAATAAATCATTATCTGCTGCTTTAGAGTTTATGGCTCTAAAATCATTTGCTTCTACCAAAAGATTGAAATTATACTTCACAAAATCAGCCGATTGAATTGTTCCGTTAACATACAATTCGTTGTCATTTTCATCAAAAAGAGAGAACTTATCAAATGAAATCGTTTCATTATTAAACGTGATTTTTTCTTGTCCAATTTTAAAGTACGAGTTCAATTGTGTAACTCTAAAAGCGGCATCATTAAAATTCAATTCGCCATTAATTTTGGGAGCCGAAGTATTTCCTGTCAATTTAAAATTCCCAGAAAGAAAACCTTTTCCTTCTGTTATATTTCCCATGCTAAAACCTTGAACGCTTTTGATATTCAATTTATTAATTGCAACATCAAAGTCAAAATTCCCTGCATCCAGTTTATAATCTCCAGTTAATTTTACATCATTTCCTTCGTCGCTTAAAGCAACATTCGCAGCAAGCGTATTAGCGGTTTTATTATCTACTTTTATTTCTAAATCACCTACTTTTTCAGCTTTAAAAGTAAAATCATCAATTTTCAGATCTGATGTAAAAGTCGGATTGGTCATAACGTTTTCGACCAAAGCATTTCCGTTTATTAGACCCTGCATCAACAACTCATCTTTTTTAACCATGTTCATAATGGTTTCAATTTTGAAGTTTACAAAATCAACTTGAAGCGGTGCATTATTCTGAGTTCCCTGCGACTGAATTTTTAATTCATTACCAGAGTTATCTATATAGAATTTGTTGATATAAAGTCTTTTATCTCCAAACTCAATCGAATTTTCGGGATCGACATTCCATTTATCATAATTTAAAACGAAGTTTTCTGCATCAATTTTAAAGATGTTTTTAGAATTTTCATGGTTAAGATTTCCAGCAATATAATATTGCTGTTTGTCTTTAACATCTTTCACTTCCAGCGCATACGTCAAAATGTTGTTTTCTACTTTTCCAGACAAACTAGTAAACGGAATTTTAAGAGAACCGCTTTCGATTGTGGCAACAGAAACCAAATATTCTAAAGCATTTTCTTTTGCTTCAATATTGATTCTCCCGTCTGAAATAGTATTATCGGCATACACGATTCTCGGAATAGTTCCTTTTATGGCTAAAGAATCTGTTTGGTTATTATAATTTCCATTTATGGTAAAAGGCTCTAATCCAGTTAATTTTGGTAATAATTTAAAAAGAACAGGATCATTGTCTACTTTTAATTTGAACGCCAATCGCTGTTCGTCAGATTCCGCATTGACTTTAGGATTTTGAAGGTCAATGTATTTAGACAATGATTTTTGAATTGAATTTGATAAAGTGGTCAACTTATATTTTCCTACTACTTCGGCTTTTAAAAATTGTGACGAAATTTTAATCGAATTACTGTCTTTATCTGCAAAAGCAAGAACGCGGATCGAATCTAAAACAATTGGTTCGGCATCCTTTAAGATCTGAATGTTCGAAAGAAAAACTTTTCCGTTTAAGAAATCAGGGTTGCTGTTTGCGATATCCGCATCGACATTTCCGCGAAGCTTCATTGGCCCGGCATGCAGATTCAGTTTTTCTAGATCGGCTATATCTAGATTTAGTTTTAATTTTATGCTTGGATATTTGTCTTTTGTATCACCTGAAGCTGTTAAATCAAAATTCAGATTTGGATCTTTCATTCCAGATTTTACGGCGAAAGAACCATTTTCGATATTTCCTTTTAGAGCTAAATCTTTGTATGTGTAGCGATTAAAAACAGCTTTTTGCACCAGACCATCAATTGCCGCATTTGCCGTTTTTGGGTCTAAACCATTTCCTTTTACTTTCGCTTTAAGCGTAATTTTTCCGATCGAATCGTTTTTAATTAATCGGCCTACATTAAAATCCAATAAATAAACGGTTGCATCGTATTTTTCTCTTTTTTTAAGACGCTGATCAAATAAAGCATCAACTTTGGCATTTCCGAAACTGCTTTTTAAGGCCAGATTAGTTTTAAAGTTTTGAACCGATCCTTTAAATTTTCCCTGTAGATTTAGTTGAGAAGGCAATTGAATGTTTTTTGGAATTGTCCCAGCTGGCACAAACATATTAATGTCTTTTGCAGTGCTCGAAATGTTTTTAATATTCAAGTCGTAATAAGCTTTTTGCGCATCCGGCAGTCCGGCGATTTTCCCCGAAAGGGAAACTTTTGTAGAACCTATTCCTCTCATTTCGAATTTCGAAATATTCAGATCTTTTACTTTTCCATTTACTCGGCTGTCCACATACAAAATTGCATTTGGATTACTCTTAAACGGATTTGTTTTTTGTAAATCTGGAACAAACAATAAAATGTCTTTGAAACCAATTTTTGATTGTTTCAAATTAGCATCAACAGACAAATTTCCTAAATCTTTTTGAATAGATTCCAGCGATTTGTATGCTGCTTTAATTTTATCCTGCACAAGGGTTTGCGGCGTTTTCAAATACAAATTATTCAAATACGCATTTTTTGGTCCGTAGAAGAAATCCGTTTTTAAAGCCTGGATTTGTAAACCGCTTTTTTCGTTTACGGTAAGTGTGTTTATGTTTCCAGAAATTGTATCGTTTGCATAATATAATTTCTCTGCTTTAAAATTGAATTTACTCAAATCTAAATGACTGTAATCTAAACCTTTTGTTTTGGGTTTTGACTGCATATCATCAAATTTAAACGCTATATTTTCTAGATTGGCATCATTCAGCTTAACTTTCCAGCCTGCTTGTTTGATAGAAGTTGAATCTAAATCTGGCGCTTGAATTTGTTTGTCTTTTGCGACTAATCTTAAATTTCCGCTTAGGTTTTTTACTTCAAAAGTGTCAAAATCTAAAAGCTGCTTATTGAGGTCAATTTCGTTTACAGCCAAATTTAAATTCCCTAAACGAATCCCCGAATTTAATTTTGAATCTTTATTGTCGTATAAAATATCAATTTTAGCTAAAGTGATTTTATCTAGTGCAAGTTTGAAATCTGGTCGTTTTGAAATGGTATCTACAGTCTTAACCGAAACTTCAGCAATTCTTTCCACAACATCTTGATCTAAAACTACTTTTAAGCCATTTAAATTGATATTCGGAATATTAAAATCCATTTTATCAAGGTCAAATTTCTTGAATTTGGTATCAAAATGGGTCAGATTTACATGAATATCATTTTTAGAAAAATCATCTTTAAAATTGAATTTTACTTGATCGAGATTTACTTTTACTACAGAAATTTTGAAAGGTTTGGCATCTGGATCTTCAACTTTTGGTTCTTTAGATTCAAACGCTTTTATAATATAATCGAAATTAAAAACTCCATCTTTATTTCTTGAAATATTAGCTTTTACATTTTCAAGTGAAACTGAATTGATTTCAAGTTCGCTGCTTACGAGTTTAAAAAGATCAACATCAACCTCTAATCGTTTACCAGCCAGTAGCGTATCTTTTTTCTGGTCTTCAAAATAAAAACCTTCCAGCACTACATCTTTTGGAAATTTAATGGAAATATGATCTAAGGAAACCTTGGTTTTAATCTTATTATGAAGATAAGTAATCGCTTTATCCTTAACGAAATTCTGAATCGACGGAACTTGAATTAATATGATAAGAAGAAGTAAAAGTGCCACTATAGAAACCACGCACCATAACAGTACACGAAGTGTTTTTTTTAAATAATGAATGGGTTTCTTATTCATACGTCAATAAAATACATGATTAAATTGCTTCTGAAAAAAGCATAATTAGACATTTTACAAAAATGTAAAATTTAAACTTTAACAATTTACACAATTATCAGGAATTATTCTAAAATTTTACTGTTAAATAACCATTCATTGCATAGTATGAAAGGCTAGTTGATTTAAAATTTTATATGTGGAAGTTTATCTCCTAATGCATTTATTTTCTGCTGTAATTTTGCAAGGAATTTTTGATGCTGTTCAGATTCTGGATTGAAGCTTCTGTGGCGCAGGCTTTTCTGAATTTCGTCTACTTCCTGCATCAGCGCAAAACTCTCTTGTGAAATATAATTTTCGCTGAAAAGTTTCCAGATATAATCTATCGCAATTTGATTGGGATGAAGCATATCTTCTGAATAAAAACGATAGTCGCGAAGTTCATCCATCATTATTTCGTAAGACGGGAAATAATGATGAATTGTCAATTGTGAATTGTCAATTTTTAAAGCGTTGTGAAGCGCTGTAAATAAATGTGATTTACTTAACTGGTTTTCTACGAAACCGTCTTTTGTATGACGAACTGGAGAAATCGTAAAAATGAAATTTATCTCTGGATTTACAGTATGAATTAACTCAATTGTACTTTGAATACTTTTTTGAATTACATCAACAGATAATAGTTCTTTTGAAAATTGCTTTTGAGGAACTTTATGACAATTGGCAGCTACTTCTTCACTTTCTACATTTCTGTAAATCCAAGAAGTTCCAAAAGTTATAATAATGTGCGTCGCTTCTTTTAGCTGTTTGTACGTTTCTGTAACCGCTTTATTTAGGCTTTCAAGAAGTTCTTGTCTATCAGCATTACTTAAATCAGAATGAACATCAAAACTATGCCAGCGTTCGTTATGAAAGAAAACATCTTTTTCTCCGAAAAGTTCCTGATGGCAAACTCTTTTAAATAGTTTCTCAATTGAAACAGGATTAAATATAATTCCAAAAGGATTTGTTTCATTTTGAAATTTGAAGTAATCGAATTTCTCCGCCATATTTTCTGCAAAACAAGAACCAATAGAAAGTAATTTCGAATTATAATCGATAGGAGAATTACTTTTTAAAATTGGAATTTGGGTTCTGAATTGCATGGAAGTTCTTTTGTGTAAATTTCGATTATTTTTTAGAAATAAAAAAGCCAGATGCAATTTGCTCTGGCTTTTATAAAATAAACTTATTTAATAAGTGTATTCAATTACTTTTAGAACTGTCCCATGGGAGTCGTATATGATCTTTTTGATTGGAAATCCTTTAGCATCATAATCATAGTCATTTGTAGATATCATAAAATTAGATGCTATATTATTAGTTACATTGAATGTCGTTTGTTTTACAACATTATTTGCCGAAAGGATATTTGGCTGAAAAGATATATCTTGTCCATACAACAAATTAAAACCTTCTACATTTTTAAAAGGATTACTATTAGTATCATAATCATAACTGTTTGTAGAAACAGAATCACCATAAGTCGAAACGATTTGATCTAAATTTCCATTTGAAAAAGTAAGTGTTTCAAAACCTTCGCTTTTTGTTTTAACTCCAGTTTTTTGATTTACATTATAAAATTCCACCTTAACTGTTCCGTCATTATTATCTGTGTAAACCTCTTCAGAAGAATAACTATTAGGTATTACAGTAGATATCGTCGCTAATTTGCCATTTAAATAACTATACGAGATTTGCTTTTGAATAGTATTTGAAGCATTTGAAATAACTTGTTTTACTATTAAGTTTCCGCTATAAGTATATTCTGTTTTTCCACGCTCATTTGTAATACTAACAATCTTATTTCCATCATACACAATTTTATTTGTTAAATTTTCAGAAGAATAATTTGGATCACTAAGTTTAATAGTTTTAGGCAAAACTACAGTTTCCGATTTCGGAGTAACAATTTCATCTCGAGTACAAGCTAATAGCGTCAAAGCTAAAGCACTAAAAAGGCATACAATTTTTTTCATTTTTGTAAATTAAAAGGTTAAATAATTATACCAAAAGTATATTCCTCCAAATGAATTATATACCTCTAAAGGTTTTATCAATAACAGAAAACGACAAAATTGTAATTTTAAACTTAGGATTATATTTTTAAGATCTAGAACTAAATTTTTACTATTTCCTGACCTTTATGTTTATTCCAAAAATTAAAAAGCCAGAAGTTACTACTTCTGGCTTATAAGCTAAATTGATTATCTCTAATTAGTAGAAATATTGAGTTGAATAAGAAATTCCATCAATCTTATCATTACTCTTTTCAGGGTAGCCTGAAGTATTGTAAGTGTAAGTATAAGTACCTGTAATTACGCCATCCGTAGTTTCAGAAACTTCATTATGTGCAATACCAGTTCCTTCACCATCCACAAATGCAATTTTATTGAAGCCTAAAATATTTTTAGCTGGATTATTTTTATCATCATAGGTGTATTTTCTATCAGGTTGATTTCCTGTAATTGAAATAATTTCAGCAACTTCACCATTTACAAACTTAATTGTTGATGTTCCGCCAACACTAGTTTGGACTTCACTATCCCCTCCATAAGACTGAACAGAAATTGTACCATCAGCATTATAAGTATAAACTTCTTTATGTCCCCAATCCATATCAGGCTCAACTCTCACAAAAGTTGCTAATTTATTATCAGAATTATAAGTAAATGTATTAACTTGTTCGATAGAACCATCAGAAAGTTTAAATTCAATTTTAGTAATTAAATCACCCGTGTAAGTGTAATTCATAGAGCCAGTCTCATCAACAATACTCACAATTTTGTTACCATTGTATGTATAATTTACTGTGCTTTTACTTTCTCCATCTTGGCTTGTCAGAATTACTTTTTTTAGCAAAACTGAATCAGAAGAACCAGAAGGTGAATCATCGCTTGAACAAGAAGTTAATGATAGGGTCAAAGCTCCAAAAAGAAGTAAAAATTTTTTCATAGTTTTTTTGATTAAATTTGTTATTGGTGCAAACGTAATACAACATAAAACTAAAACCTTACGGGATTCCGCATTCAGATAAATAATATAATTCAAACATTATTTAATACACTAATAGCAAGCGATCTAAGAATAATCAACTTAAAAATAAAAATTTAATCATAAAGAAAAAAAGGTGTAAATACTTAGCTTTTTTCCTGTATTTTTAAACATAGAGGCTAAAAATGGGGTTTAAAAAAAATTTACATTTTTAATAACAGAAATCAACTATACATCCCCAAACAATTCCTTATTTTTGCATCTTCCACTTTTTAAAATCTTATATGAAATTATTATATACTTACATCATCAAACATAAAATGCTTTTATTTTTTGCTTTGATCATGGCTTCTATCAACATTTGTTTCAGTTTATCAGACTCAATAATTACAGGAAAACTAATGCAGGACTGCGGAGTTGGTTTACACAAATACGCAGGAAATCCAACCGGTTTCATCAAATCTTTATCTTTCTGGCTTGGTCTTTCGCTTGGAGCCGCTATGATTTCCAGAATTACCAAAAATTTTCAGGATTACTTTACTAATGTCGTGATCCAGAGAACTGGAGCTCAAATGTATACAGACGGAATTAAAAAATCTTTAGATCTGCCTTATGCTGAATTTGAAGATCAGCGAAGCGGTGAAACTTTGAGTAAATTAACCAAAGTACGTTCTGATTCTGAAAAATTGATTACTCTTTCTATTTCATTGATCTTTCAGACTATAATAGGATTCATATTCGTAATCGTTTATGTTGCTCGAATTGACTTTAGAATTTCTATTATCTTTTTAATTACAGCTCCAATTATTGCTTTGGTAAGTTCTTATTTAGGTAAAAAAATTAAAATTGTTTCTAAAAAAATCGTTAATCAAACGAACGCTTTAGCAGGATCAACAACTGAAAGTTTAAGAAACATTGAATTGGTAAAAAGTCTTGGTTTGACTTATCAAGAAGAGAAACGTCTAAACTTAAACACTTTTAAAATTCTACAGTTAGAATTGGAGAAAATTCGATTTATTAGAAGTTTGAGTTTCATTCAAGGAACAACAGTTCACTTTTTAAGAACTTGTGTTGTTTTTACTTTGTATTATTTCTTATTTGGAGGAAAAATTATTGTTGGTGATTTACTAACAATGGTATTTTTTACTTTCTTCATTTTCGGTCCGCTTCAAGAACTTGGAAACTTCATTATTGCATTGAACGAAACCAAAGTTTCAATGGAAAATTTCAAAGTCTTATTAAGCGCTCCAAAAGAATTCCGTCCAAAAACTCCAAAACATGTTGGTGCAATTCAATCCTTATTATTTTCGAATGTAAGCTTTCAGCATAAAACGGCCAAATTTAAAGCGGTTGAAAATATCAATTTTGAAATCAAACAAGGGCAAACTGTAGCATTTGTGGGTCCGTCTGGTTCCGGAAAAACAACTTTGGTAAAATTATTAGTTGGATTATATACACCTGCTGAAGGTCAAATTTTGTATAACGATATTGATTCAACCGATATTGATTTACTCGATCTAAGAAAACAGTTAGGTTTTGTAACTCAAGATGCCCAATTATTCTCTGGAACAATTCGCGAGAATTTATTATTTGTTAAGCCAAACGCAACCGATGAAGATTTATATGATGCACTAAAAAGAGCAAGCTGTGACAAACTTTTGAGACGTGCCGAAGATGGTTTAAACACGACAATTGGAGAAGGCGGCATCAAAGTTTCGGGTGGAGAAAAACAACGTTTATCTATTGCCAGAGCTATTCTTAGAAATCCAAATTTATTAATTTTTGACGAAGCAACTTCTGCCTTGGATTCTATTACTGAAGAAGAAATTAACGCCACAATCAGAAATATATCTGACAAAAATAGAATTACTGTTTTAATCGCACACCGTTTATCTACTGTAATGCATGCTGATAGGATTTTTGTTTTGGAACAAGGTAAAATCATCGAGCAAGGTAAACATGATGATTTAATTGTTGAAAAAGGATTGTATTATGCTATGTGGCGCCAGCAGATTGGAGAGCGTAAATAATAGAAAAAACCGTTACAAATTTGTAACGGTTTTTTTAAAATAATATGATTTTTTTCTTGGTGTTAGTAAGTATATTCAAATGACTCACCTCCGTTTGCTGATTTAATTAAATAGTTATCAGAATTATATGTATTAACAAAAATAGTTGTGCCCTCAACAACTTCTCCAGTTTTTTCTATTACTTTTAAAACATTATTAGATGAGTTAATTTCTTTATCAAAAATATCTGAGTCTAGTAGTAAGCTATATCCTAAAACATTTTTAAATGGACTATTTTTAGTATCATACTCGATTGTATTAGTGTAACCATTAAATTCAGCTTTAACAATATTCCCTTTAGAATCTAAGGTAAACAAACTATTCTCATAATTACTCTCTTCTTGGGTTTCTGGATTAATTAAAACTGTTTTAGTAGAAATTGTTCCATTTTCATTATAAGTATATATTTTTTTTCTACTTGATGAACTATCTGAATAAACCTCTAGGTAAGATTTTAGTCTATTATTCTCATATGTAAAAGTAGTTGTGGTGGAATAGGTTCTACCACCATAACTTTCTGTATACACAGCACTTGTAATAAAATTACCTGTATACTTAAAGTTTGTTTTATCACCATTATCGTATGTAAGGCTTACTATTTTGTTTCCGTCATAAACATAACTAACAGTGCTGTTTTCTTGGGGATAAGAAGCATTAGTATATATTTCCTTTTTGGGTAAAAGTAATTTTTCTTCTGATATTGAATCATCATCCTTAGAACATGAAGCAAACACCACAAAAGAAGCTGCTAAAAAATAAAATAAATTCTTTTTCATTATATTTTGGTTTTAAATTCATGCAAAAGAAAACGTTTTTGCTTTATTTAAACTCCCCAAAAAGTTATCCGAATAACATTTTAAGACATTTCTTATAAATATGAAAACTAAAAAACCCGACAGATTTTAAAAATCTGTCGGGTTTACTTATCTATAATTCCAAAATCTCAGAACTTTAGTAACTTAGTCCCGAGGCTTAGGGATAGCACCTTTATTTAACAAACTCACTTGCCTTAGCCAAAGCCTCTGCAATTCCATTTGCATTTTTACCTTTTCCAGATGCGAAGAAAGGCTGTCCTCCTCCGTTTCCTTCAATATATTTACCTAATTCTTTGATTACTGCGTTTGCATTTAAGCTTTTGCTTGCAACCAATTCTTTAGAAATATAGCAATGAATATTTGGCAATCCATCTTCTACAGAAGCTAAAAATACGAATGAATCTGGTTTTGAACTTCCCAATGCTGAAGCTAAATCTTTTGTAGAAGCCATGCTCAAATCTACTTGTTTAGCTAGGAAATTTATACCGTTAACTTCTTGGAAATCTTTCTCTAATTCAGATTTTAATGCTCCTACTTTTTCTTTTAATAACTGCTCAACTTGTTTTTTCAATTTCGCATTATCATCTTGTAAAGAAGAAACTGACTTTAAAATATCCTGTGGATTTTTTAATGTTTCTTTTATTTCAGATAATGTATTTTCCTGATTTTGATAGAAGTCTTTTACTGCATCACCTGTAATTGCTTCAATACGACGAATTCCAGCTGCAACAGCACCTTCAGAAATGATTTTGAAATGCCAGATTTCAGCAGTGTTTTTCACGTGAATTCCACCGCAAAGTTCTTTACTTTCACCAAATTCAATCATACGAACATTGTCGCCGTATTTCTCTCCAAATAAAGCCATTGCACCTTTATCCAATGCTTCTTGAATCGGAATGTTTCTGTGTTCTACCAATTGCAATTGTGCTTCAATTTGCGCATTTACACTTGCTTCAACCTGACGTAATTCTTCATCAGAAACTTTACTGAAATGAGAAAAGTCAAAACGCAAATAATTTGGATTTACCAACGATCCTTTTTGCTCTACATGTGTTCCTAAAATACTTCTCAAAGCTAAATGCATTAAATGCGTAGCCGAGTGATTTTTTGAAGTTGATGTTCTTAAATCAGTATTTACTTTTGCCACAAAACCTGCTTCTACATTTTCTGGAAGCTGTTTTGCAAAATGCAAAATCAAATTATTTTCTTTTTTAGTATCGATGATTTCAATCGTTTCATTTGCAGAAATCAAAGTTCCTTTATCACCAACCTGCCCTCCTCCTTCTGGATAAAATGGCGTATTGTCTAAAACAATTTGGTACAAAACACCATCTTTTTTAGAATCAACTTTACGAATTCTTGTAATTTTTACTTCGTTTTCTGTTTTATCATAACCCACAAATGTTTCTACATTTCCAGGAATTAAAACTTTCCAGTCTTCTGTAGAAACCTCAGAAGCCGCACGAGAACGTGTTTTTTGTTTTTGTAATTCTACTTCAAATTCTTCTTCTTTATATGAGAATCCTTTTTCTTTTAGAATTAAAGCTGTCAAATCTTTTGGAAAACCAAACGTATCATACAATTCAAAAACCTTACCACCAGAAACTTCTTTTCCTGTAGTTTCTGCTACCACATTTTCTAATAATTGTAACCCCTGATCTAAAGTTCTTAAGAAAGAAGCTTCTTCTTCACGAATTACATTCGTAACCAATTGCTGCTGTGATTTGATTTCTGGGAAAAATTCTCCCATTTGGTTTGCCAGAACTTCTACCAATTTATTGATAAAAGGCTCTTTTGTACCTAAAAATGTAAATCCGTAACGAATAGCACGACGCAAAATTCTACGGATTACATAACCTGCTCCTGTGTTTGATGGCAATTGTCCGTCAGCAATTGCAAAAGCAACCGCACGTACGTGATCTACAACTACACGAATCGCAATGTTTGTTTTATTTTGTTCTTCCGAGATATCTTTTACCTCGTCAGATGTATATTTTAAACCTGTAATCTGTTCTACTTTTTCTATAAGAGGTGTAAAAACATCCGTATCATAATTGGATGTTTTTCCTTGTAATGCCATACACAAACGCTCAAATCCCATTCCCGTATCAACGTGTTGTGCAGGAAGTTTTTCAAGAGATCCGTCAGCTTTACGGTTGAATTCCATGAATACGTTATTCCAGATTTCAACTACTTGCGGGTGATCATTATTAACTAAACTTTTTCCTGATACCAAAGCTTTTTCAGATTCTGGACGTAAATCAACGTGAATTTCAGAACAAGGTCCGCATGGTCCTTGATCTCCCATTTCCCAGAAATTATCTTTTTTATTTCCAAGGATAATTCTATCCTCGTCAATTAATGTTTTCCAAATATCCCAAGCTTCTTGATCAAAAGGAACATTATCTTCTTTGCTTCCTTCAAAAACAGAAACATATAAATTTTCTTTTGGAATTTTATACACTTCTGTCAAAAGCTGCCATGCCCAATTGATTGCTTCTTTTTTGAAATAATCTCCAAAAGACCAGTTTCCAAGCATCTCAAACATAGTATGGTGATATGTATCAAAACCTACATCTTCCAAATCATTATGTTTTCCTGACACACGAAGACATTTTTGCGTATCGGCTATTCTTTTACTTTTTGGAGTTCCGTTCCCTAAGAAAAATTCTTTAAACTGGGCCATTCCCGAGTTATTGAACATTAAGGTTGGATCATCTTTAAGAACGATAGGAGCCGATGGAACGATTAAGTGTCCATTGCTTTTAAAAAAGTCTAAAAATTGTTTACGTACGTCTTGTGATTTCATATTTAAATTAGAAAATGTATCTGTTTACAAATGTGTCAATTGATAATGTGATAATTAGAGAATTTGTCAATTTGATAATGCATTAATTTTAAAATCGAAAACTAAAAACTTATGTTTTACAACAATAAATTCCCTATTTTGCGCATTATATAATTATGTAATTCCCCCAAATTATAAATTATTTTGTTCTTGTAAAAAAGCGGTCAACAACTGAAACATTTATCTGTTTTGTTCGTCTAACTTATTTTACGAGCTGCAAAAATAGCGTATTTTAAAATATGGCGAAAGTAAAATATTATTACGACTCAGAAAATCTGGCTTATACGAAAATAAAAACCAGAAAAAGAATTAAAATCGGTTACGCATTACTGTTTTTATTGGCTTCGGCACTGTTTGGCTTTTTAGTTTTTGTTCTTTTAATTAATACTCCCTATTTTGAAACTCCAAAAGATCGTTTACAGGCACGCGAAATTGAAAATTTAAAATTACAGTATTCGATTTTGAATAAAAAACTGGACGAAATTGATGAAGCCGCAGATGCCTTGGAAGAACGAGACAATAATATTTACAGGGTTTATTTTAATAAAGCTGAAATTCCGGATTCTATTAGAAAAGCAGGTTTTAGAAATCCTGAAAGATATAAAGCTTTAGAAGGTTATAATAATTCGCAGTTGGTTACAAACACCACAAAAAGAGTAGATAAACTTTCTAAACAATTGGCAATTCAATCTCAATCATTAGATGAAATATTGAAATTAGCGGGCGCAAAAGAAAATTTATTATTAGCGATTCCAGCGATTCAGCCGGTTCAAAATGAAAATTTAAAACGTGTTGCTTCTGGTTTTGGATATAGAATTGATCCTTTCACGAAAGTACGAAAAATGCACAACGGAATGGATTTTACTGCCAACACTGGAGCACCTGTTTATGCCACTGGTGATGGCGTTGTAGCAAGAGCTGACAACACAGCGTCAGGCTTTGGGAACCATGTTGTGATCAGGCACGGTTTTGGATATGAGAGTTTATACGCGCATTTAAGCAAATACAACTGCAGACCCGGACAACATGTCAAACGCGGAGATGTAATTGGTTATGTTGGAAGCACAGGAAGATCTGAAGGGCCTCATTGTCATTACGAGGTTCATAAAGATGGAAAAGTGGTAAATCCATTAAATTTTTACTACGGAAATATTTCTGCAGCAGAATATGTAGCAATTTCGCAAATGGCAAACCAAGAAAATCAATCATTAGATTAATATCACGAAAAAATAGTATTTTTGGAATAAAATAGAAAAAAACGAATCATGCATATTGAACTTTCTAAAGATAAAAGATATTATAGTATTGGCGAAGTTGCCAAGGCTTTTAATGTCAATGCTTCTTTGATACGATTTTGGGACAGTGAATTTGATATCCTGAAACCTAAAAAAAATGCAAAAGGAAACAGAATGTTCACTCCAGACGATGTTACAAATCTTCAGTTAATTTACCACTTGGTCAAAGAAAGAGGTTTTACTCTTGAGGGCGCCAAAATACATTTAAAAGAGGGACAGAAGAAAACATTAGATAAATTCGAAATAATACGTAAATTAGAGTCCATAAAAACACAATTGAACGACATCAAAAACGAATTGTAATTAAAAATAGATATAAACATAAATCAAAACAAACATGAAAAAGTGGTTAATCCCTGTAGGAATTATTGTAGCACTTATTGCTATTATCGCATTTTGGTCGATTGGTATTAAAAATACTGCTTTACAACACAGTCAAGCCGTAAATAAAGAATGGGGAAATGTTCAAACGGCTTACCAAAGACGTAATGATCTTATCGGGAACTTAGTAAACACTGTAAAAGGTGCCGCTGATTTTGAAAAAGGAACTTTAACAGCAGTAATCGAAGCTCGTGCAAAAGCTACTTCAGTAACAATTGATCCAAGTAATGTAACTGCTGAGCAATTAAAAGAATTTAATCAAGCTCAAAGCGGTGTAAGTTCATCATTATCAAGATTATTGGTTTCTGTTGAGCAATATCCAACTTTAAAAGCAAACGAAAATTTCTTAAAATTACAAGACGAATTAGCAAGTACTGAGAACCAGATTTTAACTGCTAGAACTCGTTTTAATGAAGCTGTACAAGTTTACAACGGTTATGTTTTAAAAATTCCAAACAACTGGTTCTTGAGCGAATACAAAGAAAAACCTTATTTCGAAGCTTCTACGGGAGCAGACAAACCTGTTGAAGTAAAATTCTAAAAGATTAGAATAATATAAAATCTATCCCGTCCCGAGGTTTCGGGATCGGGACTAAACTCTAAAATTAGTCATGTCAAAAGTAGAAGATTTTTTAACCAAAGAAGAAGAACAAGAGATTGTTGAAGCTATTCGTATGGCAGAAAACAATACTTCTGGCGAAATTAGGGTACATATAGAAAAAACAACTTCTAAAGCTCATTTTGACAGAGCTTTAGAAGTTTTTCATGAATTGCGAATGGATGAAACGAAATTGAAAAATGGCGTTCTACTCTATCTTGCAGTTGAAGATAAAAACTTCGTAATCTGCGGCGACAAAGGAATTAATGATGTAGTTGC
This sequence comes from Flavobacterium sp. SORGH_AS_0622, assembly GCF_030818825.1. Classification (NCBI taxonomy): domain Bacteria; kingdom Pseudomonadati; phylum Bacteroidota; class Flavobacteriia; order Flavobacteriales; family Flavobacteriaceae; genus Flavobacterium; species Flavobacterium sp. SORGH_AS_0622. Next base: position 854,166 of record NZ_JAUTAX010000001.1, on the reverse strand, counting down.
TGATGATTTTTGGGATTGCACCAAAGATGTTATGACCAGCCATTTTAAATCTGGAAATTTTAAGCAGGGAATTGTCGATGGTATTTTAAATGCCGGAGAACAACTCAAAAAATATTTTCCATCTTTGGAAGATGACACAAACGAATTATCTAACGAAATCTCAAAAGGATAAATGATGAAAAATTCCAAAAATAAAATCTCAAATTCCAATAGAATTTTTCAGTTTACTCTTTTGTTTATATCGTTTTTAACCTGTAATATCATTTTTGCACAATTTGAAATTCCAGAAAAACCTAGTTTTCAAACTTCTGTTTACGATTATGCCAATGTTTTAAGTTCTACTGAAAAAGCGCAGTTAGAAGAAAAACTTATTCGCTATTCTGATTCTACGACAACACAGATTGTAGTGATTACCATTGAAAGCTTAAAAGGCGAAGATGTAAGTCAGCTGGCAACAAAATGGGGACAAACTTGGGGAATTGGAGAAACAAAGCAGGACGATAATGGTGTTGTAATTCTATTAGCTAAAAATGAAAAAAAGATAGCTATTAATCCAGGATACGGACTTGAAGATCGTTTAACAGCTGGAATTGGCGGAACGATAATTCGAAATATCATTATACCAGAATTTAAGGCTGGAAGCTTTTACAATGGTCTTGATAAAGGTACCGACGCGATTATTGATGTTTTTAAAGGAAAATTTAAAGGCGAACGCAAACAAACCAAAGGCAAAGATTTTCCAATTTTCCCTTTTATTGTTATCGTCGTAATTGTACTAATTTTACTTGCCCGCAATAAAAAAGGCGGCGGAGGTAATTCTGGCAATAATGGCGGTGGAGGTCCTAGCCTGCTTGACGTAATTATTCTAAGCAATCTTGGAAGAAGCGGCGGCGGAGGATTTGGAGGCTTCGGCGGCGGATCATCTGGTGGTGGTTTTGGCGGCGGAGGCGGAGGTTTCGGCGGCGGATTTGGCGGTGGAGGTTTCTCTGGCGGTGGTTCTAGCGGTGGCTGGTAAACTTACTTTTTTTCAAGTTTTTTTGGTTTCTCCCGAAGTCTCGGGATCAAGTTTAGGTTTCAAGGTTAAAAAATCTTATTTTTACAATTTACAATTTAATATAGATGTTATCACATAAAGCAAAATACGCCCTTAAAGCATTACTTTATTTAGCAGAACAAGACGAAAATCACATTTCTAGAACTGTAGAAATTGCTGATGGCGCCAATATTCCTAAAAAGTTTTTAGAACAAATTTTATTAGATTTAAAACGAGGACGTTTTGTGAGCAGTAAGCAGGGAAAATTTGGCGGATATTATCTAATAAAATCAAAAAATGACATCACTCTGGCAGAAATTCACCGATTATTTGACGGTGCAATTGCACTTTTGCCATGTGCTTCTTTAAATTTTTACGAGCCTTGTTCTGATTGTAAAACCGAGTCTGAATGCAGTCTGCGTCACGGTTTAATGCTAATTAGAGACAAAACTTTAAAGGCTATGGAAGGGATCACAATCGCTTCATTGGTAAATAAATAAAAAAATATTTTTTAATTCCTAGTAAATCGATAGAATTAATATTTATATTTGCAGAAAATAATTAACTAATCATTTACTAAATTTTAACTCATGAAAGTACATTCTAGTCAATCAGGTGTAACAAAACTTTTGCAAAACAAACCAAAAAGACTTTCAGCCTCTACTGAGAGCAATTCATTTATAATGTGTATGTGTTGATTTAAAAAAAATTTATTTTAAATTCTACTAATCACATATACTTAATATAAAAATGAAAACATCTATAAAAAATATCTTTACATTATTATTATTTTTAACCTTCTCTATTTCATTTGCACAAAACATTGAAGGTGTAGTTACAACAAGTGAAAACATTCCTTTAGAAGCGGTAAACGTGGTAATTAAAGGAACTACTCATAGCGCTATAACAGACAACAGCGGTAAATTTATCATTGACTCACAAGGCAGATTACCATTGACTCTTTTGATTCAATATGTTGGATATAAAACAACTGAAATTGAATTAAGTGCCGTTCCAGCAAATCCAATTCAGGTTGCTCTTAAAGAAGAAAACGAACTTGTTGAAGTTGTAGTTTCTTCAAGACGTCGTATCGAAAAAGTTCAAGATGTGCCAATTGCGATTTCTGTAATTACAGGAAAACAAGCAGAACAAACTGGAGCATTCAACGTGAACCGTATTAAAGAATTGGTTCCTTCTGTTCAGCTTTACTCTTCAAACCCGAGAAATACGGGTATCAACATTAGAAGTTTAGGTTCTCCATTCGGATTGACAAATGATGGTATCGATCCAGGTGTTGGTTTCTATGTTGATGGTGTTTATTATGCACGTCCGGCCGCTACAACACTTGATTTTATCGATGTGGAACAAATTGAAGTTTTACGCGGACCACAAGGTTCATTATTTGGAAAAAACACAACTTCGGGGGCTTTCAATATTACAACTCGTAAACCAAGTTTTACTTCTGGCGCTGACTTTGAAGTGAGTTACGGAAATTACAATTTCTTACAGGCGAAAGCTTCTCTTACTGGAGCTTTGGGTAAAAAAGTCGCAGGTAGAATATCTTTTTCTGGTACGCAGCGAGATGGTCTAGTTGATAACATTGTAACTGGAAGACCTACAAATACTTTAAACAATCAAGGAATTAGAGGTCAATTACTTTGGACTCCAACAGTAAATACGAATGTTATATTTGCTGCCGATATTACAACACAGCGTCCTGACGGATATGCTCAGGTTGTTGCAGGTGTAGCTCCAACGCAAAGAGCAGCATACCGCCAATTTGATGCTATTATTAAAGATTTGAATTACCAATTGCCAAGTCTTAATGCTTTTGATCGTAAAATTGATCAAGATACACCTTGGCGCTCTAATCAAGATATGGGAGGTTTCTCTTTAAATATTGATACAAAAATTGGAGGCGGAACTCTTACTTCAACAACTGCATGGCGTTTTTGGAACTGGGACCCTTCAAATGATAGAGACTTTACAGGATTACAAGTTTTGGCAAAATCTCAAAATCCTACAAGACAAACTCAAATTACACAGGAAGTTCGTTACGCAGGACAGTTAACTTCTAAAATCAGCGGTGTTGCTGGAGTATTCTTTATTGACCAAACCTCGCAAACTGATGGTACTGAGGAATCTGGAAATGCACAATGGAGATTTGCTCAAAGTTCAACTAGTTCTTTATGGAAAACCCCAGGTCTTTTTGAAGGATATGGAATTAAAACCGATGCAAATATTAGAGCTTCTAGTGCAGCTGTATTTGGCCAAATTGACTGGGCTATTACTGATTTTCTTCATGTCTTACCAGGTTTACGCTATAACTTTGATAAAAAAGATGCTCATTATGCCCGTACAACTTATGGAGGTTTACAAACAACAGATCCTGCTTTACTTGCTTTGAAAAAACAAGTATATTCTGATCAGGCATTTGATTCTGCTATTGACAATACCGATTTTTCTGGAAACATAACAGTTACTTTAAAAGCTTCAGACAAAATTAATGCGTACGGAACTTTTGCAAAAAGTTACAAACCAGTAGGCGTAAACGTTGCTGGACTTCCAACTGATTCTAAAGGTAATCCGTTATTAGAACTTGCGGTTATTAAACCTGAAAAAGTATATCATTATGAAGTTGGAGTAAAAACTTCACCTTTCAGAAATTCCATTTTCAATTTAGCTTTCTTTAAAACAGATATTAAAGATTTCCAAACAAACGTTCAGGCTGCAGAATTAGGTGTTAATCGTGGATACCTTGCAAATGCTGACAAAGTACGCGTACAAGGTGTTGAATTAGATGCTAGTTTTGTTATAAATCAGCATTTAACTATTAATGGCGCTGCCACGTATACAGATGGTACGTATGTAAAATTTACAAATGCACCTCTTCCGTTAGAAGAAACTGGAGCTCCAGTATCTTTTAAAGATGTTTCTGGCACTAATTTGCCAGGTGCTTCAAGATGGGCAGGATCTTTAGGAGGTGAACTTTCTGATAATGCAAGATTCTTTGGAAATGCTGGAAAAATTTTCCTAGCTGTTGATTCTTACGCTCGTTCTGAATTTTCTTCAAGCCCTTCGGCTTCAAAATATTTAGTTGTTCCAGGATATGCGATTTTCAATGCCCGTTTAGGTTTCCGTGCCGGACAAGGTTTATCTGTTCACTTTTGGGGACGCAACCTTTTAAATAAAGATTACTACGAGCAATTATTACCGGCTGGTGGTAACGCTGGACAATATGCTGGAGTATTAGGTGATCAAAGAACTTATGGGGTTACATTGAAGTACTCACTATAAGGTTAGAGTTAATTAGTTTAGTATTAAAACCGAGATCTATTTAAAAATATATCTCGGTTTTTTTATTGTACGAGATGAAATCACAAATTACTATTTAAAGCAAATTTTATTCTTCTTCAATCAATCTTCGTTTGTATATATTCGCAGCCTGAATTTATATGTTGAATGAAGATTTTCAAATTAATATGTCTTTTAGGCTTTTTAAGTCCCATTTTATCGGCACAAAATATAAAGAAAACAGATCAGCAGACACTGACTTGGATTCGTTATTACAACATATTTCCTTTAAGCGAAAAATGGGCGATTCATTCTGAATTTGACAATAGAAGTTTTGTAAATCCAATTCATGAAAATCTTTTTGTTATAAGATCTCAGGCACGTTATCGTGCAAATAAGATTATGGACTTCGGAGGAGGATTTGCCTATTTTAATGTGAATACTCAAAACCCAAATGTTGATCCTGATTATTCTGTTCCCGAATATCGCGCACAGCAAGATTTAACTTTTATAAATGATATTGCTAAAATCACCTTCCATAACCGTTTTCAAATAGAGGAACGCTTTATTCAAAAAACAGATAAAAATGAGCTTTTAAATGAATTCTCATTTGCTTACAGATTTCGTTATCGCCTGCAAAGTACTTTTACAATTTGGGAAAAAGAACAACGAAGCATAAAAGGAACTATTTCCGATGAAGTAATGCTGAATTACGGCAAAGACAATAGAAAGAACACCTTTGATCAAAACCGGTTGTATATTGCATTAAGGTATCATTTCACGCCTAATCTGGGTTTAGAATTAGGATATCTCAAAAATTTTCAAAGACGCTCCAGTGGTATCGATTTCTATGACCGTGATATTATTAGGTTTACAGTTTACCATAGAATTAATCGTAGACTTTAGATCTAAAAAAACCGAATCAAATTAAAAATTTGATTCGGTTTTTTACTTTGAGCCTTTGTCCCTCTGAACCTCAGCAACTCAAAACTTAGTACCTCAGAACCTCAGCCTCTTAGAACCTCAAGAAAAATCATGACCCTCTCTGTCTTTTTCCTCCTTTTTTACTTTCGGCGAAGTTTCCGATTTTGTAGGCCAGAGAAAACATTACATAACGTTTTAAAACTGTATTTTCTTCATCACGAATGGATGTTGAAGAAATTGTTCTTGTAGCACTTTGATTTTGATTTAAAACATCATACACTTTAACTTTCGCATATAATTTTTTATCTAAGAAACCGTACGATAAACTTGTATTCCAAAGAAAGAAATCCTTTTTGAAATCATCTGAAATGTTTGAGTTATAAGTATATCCAAAATCATTTCCAAAAATTAAATTAGCCGGCCAATAAGATGTTGTCTGCAGATTAATTCTATGAATAACATTTGATGTCGCATCTCTTGAATAATTTTCATATCGAGTTTCGTTATATGATAAACTGTAAGATGGCGCAATCGAAAGTACATCTCCATAATCGTAAGATGCATAAACACTTGTCGTTACTACAATAGATTTTGCATTATATAATTGTGCATTTGTAAATCCTTTATCAAAATTATAATTTCCGCTTAAACGCAATCCGTATCTTAAAGTATGAGCATCTTTTTTAATTTGCTGATTCCAGTTTCCTCCAATAGAAGCAGAATAAGTTCCTGAAATATTCACGTACGTTGTATTTCTTTTTCCACTTTCATCATAAATTGAAGTTGAAACAACATCGTTATTATAATAATCTCCTTTTATAAAAACACTGTAGCCAGAACGCGTTCTAAAATCAAAATTCTTAAAATCGATTCCTGCACTGTTTTTCTCAATCGGATTTAAGTCTGGATTTCCAATTACACTATTTAACGGATTGTTTAAATTCGCTACAGGCATTAATTGGACTGCAGATGGAAGTGCATTTGAATAATCATATTTGAAAGTCAAATTCTTTGAACGATTGAATTTATATCGAAATTGAGCATTCCCATACGGAAGCGCATATCTTTTATTCAAATCTGTTGCTTGATTGAGGTAAAAAGAATGATTATCAAATTCAACTATTGATGTTCTTGAATTTACATTCAAGCTAAATTTACTTTTCTGCCAGCTGATCCCAACCTTTGGGGTAATTGAATTTTGCTTAGATGTGGTATAATTCGTCAATGATAAATTTAAATCTGAATATTGATCTGTATTTTCATCAAAATTGAATGTTTTTTGATCATTTACAGAATTCTGCCAGTTAAAATCGGTTCCAAAACGTACTCTAAGCGAATCTGTTATCGGCTCTGTATATTCTAGATCCAAAGCATAATTATCACTTTTAGAGGTATTCTTTGCATTTTGATTTCTTTCATCATTTGGTTTTTCATCTTGGTAAAAAATAGTTTCAGAAACGTTGATACCGTTTGAATCGTTTTTAGTGTTATTGTTATTAAAAACTACACTCAGGTTTCGTGATTTCTTTTGAAAAACTTTATTAAAATTAATACTATTGGCAAAATTCAAATTTGAACCTTCCGTATGCGATGTGGCGCTACTTTCGTTCAAAGGATCTCCATTTTCGTTTTCAGAAAAAGTCGATGAAGATGAATTACTGGTCGATTGCGATTGATTTAATTTTGGAGCAAAAACGATCTGCATTGTTGGATCGATTTTATATTCTAATTCAAAATTGACATTATTTCCAGTATTTTCATTTTTAGTTTTAGAATCTGCTTCGGTCACAATATTTCCAGTTGGCAGGAAACTTATTTGATTCGATTTACTGTCATTTTTAGTAATGGAATTAGTAAAATTATAACTGCTCATAAACTCCAAATCGTCTGTCCAGTCATCAGAATAATTAATTCCCGCCAAAGTAGATTGCGTAATTCCTTTTCCGCCCCCGCCAGCGCCTTGACTACCTCCTTTTGCGTTACGTCCGCCACCCATATTATCAAAAACCTCATCCATAGAAAATCCAGTTGAGTTGATATTATTTGAGGAAGCTAAAACGCTGATTTTTTGTTTATTCTTAAAAAAGTTCATCATCAAACTACTTTCATAGCGCTCGTCTGATCCATATCCGCCAAGTACTTTTCCAAAATACCCTTTATTTTTCTTTTCGTCAATGGTAATATTTACAGTCGAATAGTCTGAGCTAGATTCCTGCTTAGCGAGTTCTTCTTTCTTGGTTTTAAAATCAGAAACCTGAATTTTTTTAATAATATCAGCTGGAAGGTTTTTAATTGCAATGGCTCCGTCTTTGTCAAAAAACGTTTTTCCGTTTACTAAAAACTGAGTGACTTCTCGCCCATTTACCGTAATTTTTCCTGTATTATCTACATCAAATCCTGGTAATTGTTTCAGTAAAGTTTCTACATTCGCATCTGGACGAACCTTATAAGAGCCTGCGTTAAATTCTAAAGTATCTTTTTTAATTGTAATTGGCGGCGCTTCGCTTTTAATTACTACTTCGTTTAAGACATTTGCATTTTCAAGCATGTATAACTTTCCGAAATCTTTACTTTCTGTAAGTCCTTTTTGTTCTTCGTAATATGCTTGATAACCAGTATAATTCACTTTCAAAAAAACTGGTTTTTCATACTTTTTAGTATTAATAATAAAATTTCCGTTTTTATCTGTTGTAGCATATTCGATAATAGTAGAATCTTTTACGGTAGTAAAATAAACGGTAGCAAGTTCAAGCGGCAATTGCGTGTTGATATCAACAACAGTTCCTTTAACAACAATATTATTTTGGGCATTTGCCGAGTAAACAAAAGCTAAAAACAATAGAAACGAATAAATTTTGGTCATAAAAATAGGTTAGTTAGATCAGTAAGACTTAAAAAAATGCAAAAGGTTTAATTGTGTTTTTCACATTTATTCAAATATAGTGCCAATAAAAAATCAGTTTTGTAATTATATAGACACCAAACATAAAAAAGTCCCCTATTTTTGGGGACTTTTTTTTTATTTTTCTCTGATATAAATATCGATTGGGACTCCAGAAAAATCCCATTTCTCTCTAATTTTATTTTCCAAATATCGTTTATATGGTTCTTTAACATATTGCGGCATATTAGCAAAAAATACAAACTGAGGTGTTTGAGTTGGTAATTGCATACAATATTTAATTTTCACATATTTTCCTTTTGTCGCCGGCGGCGGATAAGCTTCAATAACTTTCAACATAAATTCGTTGAATTTTGAAGTAGGAATTCTTTGTTTTCTATTTTCAAAAACCTGAACCGTAGCTTCCAATGCTTTTAATAAACGCTGCTTTGTTAAAGCAGAAACGAATAAAATAGGCACATCTGTAAAAGGCATTAATTCTTTTTTGATTTTCTCTTCGTAATCACGAGTCGACATGGTATCTTTTTCTACCAAGTCCCATTTGTTTACCAAGATTACAACACCTTTACGGTTTTTCTCTGCAAGCCAGAAAATACTCTGATCCTGACCTTCAAATCCGCGTGTTGCATCAATAACTAATATACAAATATCTGCATGCTCAATTGCACGAACTGAACGCATTACAGAATAAAACTCTAAATCTTCTTTAACCTTTGCTTTACGTCGAATTCCCGCAGTATCTACTAAGTTAAACTCAAAACCAAAACGGTCAAATTTGGTATCAATTGCATCACGAGTTGTACCTGCAATATCTGTTACCATGAAACGTTCTTTACCAATTAATGCATTGATAAAACTTGATTTACCTGCATTCGGACGACCTACAACAGCAAAACGTGGTAAAACCACTTCTTCTTGAGCCGGCTCTGGCTTTTCTGGGAAAGCATCAATTAATGCGTCTAATAAATCTCCTGTTCCGCTTCCAGAAATACTAGCGAAAGTAAAATATTCACCCAGACCTAGGTTATAGAACTCAACTGCATCTTTTTCACGCATTGCGTTATCAACCTTATTTACAGCCAATAAAACTGGTTTTGTTACTTTACGCAACAATTTAGCAACCGTTTCATCCATTGGTGTAATACCTTCTTCAACATCAACCACAAAAATAATAACATCTGCTTCGTCGATAGCAAGTTCTACTTGTTTACGGATTTCACCTTCAAATACGTCATCAGATCCGCGAACGTATCCACCTGTATCAATGACAGAAAACTCTTTTCCGTTCCACTCGCTTTTACCATAGTTTCTATCACGGGTAACCCCAGATACTGAATCTACAATAGCTTCTCTTCTTTGTATCAGCCTATTAAAAAGGGTCGATTTCCCTACATTAGGTCTTCCTACTATCGCAACAATGTTATTCATTTTTTTGAATTTTAGATTTCAGATTTAAAATTTCAGATTTCGTTTTTGACTAAATCACAACAAATTATAAATCAAAAATGCTTTATTTAAATTTTTTGCAAAGGTAGTCTTTTTTAGTTTGCAGTAACAGTTTTAAGTATTCAGTTAAAAAACTGGTAAAAACGTGACCTCTAAATTAAAAACTGACTACTTTTTTTGGAGTTGTTTCCTGCTATATTTAATTCGCATTCACAATTTTCAGACTGAGACTGTAAACTGCGACTGAATACTCTTTTTACTGATTATATCCAAATCGTTTCAGCATATTAGCGTTGCTTCTCCAGTTTTTATTCACTTTTACATATAGTTCAATGTGAATTTGTTTTCCGAAGAATTTTTCTAAGTCGGCACGTGCATCGGTTCCCACTTTTTTAAGGGCTGCACCTTTATGTCCTATGATGATTCCTTTTTGCGTTTCGCGCTCCACCATAATTACCGAACGGATTCTGATAATTTTTTCATCTTCAAAAAATTCTTCTGTAACGATTTCAACTGCATACGGAATCTCTTTACTGTAATTCAATAAGATTTTCTCACGAATAGTTTCATTAACAAAGAAACGTTCTGGCTTGTCTGTTAATTGATCTTTAGGATAATATGCTGGTGATTCTGGAAGTAATTCGATAATTCTTCCAAAAACTTCTGGAACATTGAAATTCTGCAAAGCCGAAATCGGGAAAATTTCTGCATTTGGTACTTTCTCTTTCCAAAAAGTAACTTGCTGCTCTAATTGTTCCTGATTGGAATTATCGATTTTATTTAATAGTAATAAAACTGGAATTTTAGCATGAATGATTTTATTAAAGAAAGCTTCGTCTTTTAAGTCCTGCTCTCCTATTTCGACCATGTAAATCAAAATATCTGCATCTTCAAAAGCCGATTTTACAAAGTTCATCATCGATTCCTGCATTTCGTAGGCCGGCTTAATGATTCCAGGCGTATCAGACAAGACCAATTGAAAGTCTTCGCCGTTTACAATTCCTAATATTCTATGACGTGTAGTTTGTGCTTTAGATGTAATGATTGACAATCGCTCTCCGACGAAAGCGTTCATCAATGTTGATTTTCCAACATTTGGATTCCCGATGATGTTTACAAAACCTGCTTTATGTGACATTTGCATAATATTTAAGGTGCAAAGGTAGTCATATCAACTCAATACAGAAAATAAAACATTTTTTAAAGTTTTCGTTGGATTTCTAAAAAATCGGCGTATCTTTGCACCCGAAACATCGCGGGATAGAGCAGTAGGCAGCTCGTCGGGCTCATAACCCGAAGGTCACAGGTTCGAGTCCTGTTCCCGCTACTACTTTAAAGCAAAAGCCTGAGAAATCTAGATTTCTCAGGCTTTTTTGTGTTTCGGCAATTTTATTCTAATTTCCTAAAAATTTTAAATATCAGTATTTTCGCTAAAATTTGGTTCAGGTCCTACTAATTTTATTCATCACATTTTTTAAGAACAACTTTAAAATCAGGGTACCTTTATAAGGTTTAAATGTCCATAAAAAAAAAGAAAAGTCAGAGATATTTGTGCAACTTTTCATGGAAAAACACTTCGGAGAGTCGGGTATTAGTCAATAAAGATAAAACTTCGTTAATTATGGTAGATTTATTATGTCTATAAATTTGACAAGTTAAAAAATTTGCAAATTATTAAATATTTTAAATTTAACTTTACTGTCGATTAATTAAACTACTACTTTTTACAAAATTTCAGAATGATGAGAAAAATACTTTTTATTGTAATATTTTTTTACTTAATTTCGTCGCATGCCCAAAAGTATCCACAATTTTATGTAAGACATAATAATGATACTATTCAATGTGAGATTATTAATTTTTCCAATAAAAAAGTTAATTTAATAGCTAATGGCATTAAAATGAGTTTGACTCCAAAACTAATTAAATCCTTCTCGTCTTACACTCCGAGTGGTTTTAGAAACTTTACTATTCTAAAAAATGATAAAAAAAATTTCTACGAAGAGATTATAATTGGAAAACTATCATTTTATAAAGTACATACAGGTAATCAATACGCAGGAATCTTGCCCGTTATGGTAAAAAATGACAAAATTGTTTATCTTAACGTATTAAATCCAAGAGAGAGAATTGCAGAATTAATAAGTGATTGTCCAACACTTTTAAAAGAATGGAATGATACAGAAAAATATAAAACATCGGATAGAGAAGAAATTGTAAATATTTACAATAAGGATTGTAAATAAGATAAGGAACCATATAGTAAAACAAATTATTTGAAATTTCGTGAAAGAACATAAGTAGAAGTTAAAGAACTTATTTATTCTGAAATGACCAAAAAATGTTTTGTTACGAGTAAATGTATCTATTGAAAGGTAATATAGAAATACCTAAAAAATTGAATTATTATCCTGTTTTTCAATGGATAGATCTTCATATAGTATATATTGAAATTAGATCAAAAAGAGCTTTTAGGAATCAAAAATACCTATAGTCTCTTTCAATTCACTGTAGGATCAATTGAATTATAATTAAGGGTAAAGAATTCTTTATTGAAAGAACTAAATATTTTGAAAATAACAAAAAAACAATATTTATAAATTATTGTTTTAAATTAATTATCTCGCTATTCTTTGTTCAGTTTTATTAAATCAGCAAAAAAATGGTTCGAAAATTGTCCCGTTAGGGCTACTAAGAAAAGCTTCACAGAAATCTGGAGCTTTTTCATTATACAAAAATCACTAAGCCCGCTCATTCTCTCCTACCATTTTACTCTAATAAATTGATTTCTATTGTGATATAAAATCTTGTTTAACGTCTAAAATATCGTCTTTTAATATAAAACCACAAACTTCCAAGCATAGTAATAAAACTTAATAATTAAATAATATGTTTTCTTACTAACTGACTTTAAATTAGTAAATGTTTTTATAAATTTGCGATCCTGTAATGAAACCTGATTTTTTAAATAGAAAATTATGACTTTCACACAAATACCACCAAAATCACTTTAAAGTCTTTATTCGAAAACAAATCATATAATCACAATTACAATACAATGCTTAAAAAAAACAAACCCCAAGTTCTATTTTTTATTCTTTTAAATTTATTTTTTACGCCTAATTTATTTTCTCAAAAAAGCATTTATGCAGGAATTGAAATCGGCCGCAGGGCTATAAAAGTTTCTGTTCTCGATGTAAGTAACATTAAAAAAGCCGATTATAAAATCCTTTCTTTCTGGACAGAAAGAATTCCTTTTGCCGATCATATTGCTGCTTCTGGCGAACTTACTCAAGATGACATCACTAAAACTAGTGTTATTGTTGTTGATCAATTAAAGAAAATAAGAGCCGAGTATAAAATTCATGAAGAAAACATTTTTATTGTTGCTGCTCCAGTTTTTCAATCTGCACGAAATATTGATGTTTTAAAAAACAAAATCTTTTCTCTTAACAATAAAGAATTAGAAGTGCTGGATGCAAACGAAGAAGCAAAAACTTTAGTTAAAGGTGCTATTCCTCCTGTTGATTATGCAAATGCTTTCCTTCTTGACATTGGAGCTCAAACTACTAAAGGCGGTTACATTGATGAGCTTAAAGACAACAAATTAGAGTTTATTCCTTTAGCATTAGATTTTGGTACAATGACACTTACTGATGCTGTAGAAAAAACGGTTGTAAATAAAAGTCAAGTAAATGATATGTCGACTTATCAAGAAAAATCTTTTGACTTTAACCCTATTCTACGTAAGAAGACAAAAGAAATGTTTGATGCAAATCCTCCTTTAGAAAAAAAGGATAAACTATATTTATCTGGTGGAGCTGTATGGGCATTTTCGACACTATACTATAACGAAAACGTTAAGGAACATTATATTACATTAAGTTTACAAGACGTAATTGATTACGATGCCGTTCTAAAGAATAACTTTAGCAAGTTTACAAACTTGGCAAAAACGAATAAAGAAGCTGCGAGAGTTTTAAGCACTTACGACCAAAAATACCTTATTTCTGCAAACAACATTCTAGTGACTTGTCTAGAAAGTATTCCAAATTTAGCAGCGAAGAAAATATACTTTGTAAAAGAAGGACAAGTAACTTGGCTGATCTCTTACATTGCAGATCGTTCTAAAAAGGTAAATACTAATTTCTAAAAAGTATCTTCACTTATACAAAAGCTTCAGAGAAATCTGGAGCTTTTTTTATTCGATTCCTTAACCAACAAATCAAGCAGCTTTTTTTACCCTGCGTTTTTTCTTCTCTAAAAGTTGGAGATTGTTTTCGGCACAAAGAATTTTTTCTGTTGTACCATTTTTTTGAATTTCAATCAAATAATGAAAATCTCTTTCTTTTGAAGCAGATCTTATTATAAGTCCTTTTTTAAAATCCATTTTTCTTTCGATCACTGTTCCCTTATAAGATATTCCACTCAATGCAGTGTAGGTTACATCTTGTCCTTGTATAAATTTCATCGTTTTAGCTATTCGGTTTATTATTCGCTAATACTAGTAAAAATCAATCATTAAGGGGGTTTGATTAATTTTTATACTGTTGCGCAATATAAAGACATTGAAAAAACTGCAGCTGCGTATTTATACCTGTTTTCGGATTATGAATGTTAATTTTTCAGTATAGATATTTACTTATCTGCTCAAAAATTGATACAATTTAGAACAGCTATTTTCGAGTCATTTTTGAGTCAAATGAGTAGTTTTGAAGGTGATAAATTTCATTTCAAACAACAAATAAACAAGATCAAAATGGTACATGAAAGAGTAATGGAGAAATTGGCGATCTTAGCAGATGCAGCCAAATATGATGTTTCTTGTTCTTCAGGTCAGAGCAATCGCAAGAATAAAAACAAAGGATTAGGAGACGCTTCTGCAAATGGAATCTGCCATGCTTTTACCGAAGACGGCCGCTGTGTGGCTCTGCTTAAAATTTTATTGACCAACCATTGCATTTTTGATTGTGCTTATTGTGTCAGCCGAAAAAGTAATGATATAAAACGAGCTGCCTTTACGGTTCAAGAAGTTGTCGATCTTACAATTGGTTTTTATAGAAGAAATTATATCGAAGGATTATTCCTGAGTTCGGGTATTTTTGATAATCCCGATTATACAATGGAACGTCTGGTTAGAATAGCGAAAAAATTACGACTGGAAGAAAATTTTAACGGCTATATTCATTTAAAAGCTATTCCAGGCGCCAGTGACGAATTACTAAAAGAGGCTGGACTTTATGCCGATCGTTTAAGCGTAAATGTAGAAATGCCGACTGAACAAAGTTTGAAACTGCTTGCGCCAGATAAAAATCACATCGATGTAATTAAACCGATGGAATATCTTAAAAATGAAATTGTCGGCTACAAAGAAGAGAAAAAATTAAACTATAAAGCACCGCTTTTTGCGCCTGCCGGACAAAGTACGCAAATGGTTATTGGCGCCACAAAAGAAAATGATCTCGAAATTTTAGGCATGGCCAATTATTTCTACGAAAAAATGAATATGCGCCGCGTTTACTATTCTGGATATGTACCCATAAGCTACGACAATAGGCTTCCTGCAATTGGTACACCAGTACCTATGATTCGGGAAAATCGTTTGTATCAAGCCGATTGGTTAATTCGCTATTACGGATTTAATGTAAATGAAATTGTTGGTTTCGATCAGCCAAATCTGGATCTCGATGTCGATCCGAAATTGGGCTGGGCTTTACGAAATTTAGATCAATTTCCTGTTGATATTAATACCGCAGATTTAGAATTAATTCAGCGTATTCCAGGAATAGGATTTTTGAGCGCTAAGAAAATTGTTGCCGCCCGACAGTTTAAAAAACTCCAGCCGCAAGATTTAAAAAAATTAGGAATTGCTTATAATCGCTCTAAATTTTTTCTAGCATTTGCATCTCCTTTTTACCTGCAGAAAGATTTGACTTCTGTTCAAATAAAAAGTCAGATTTTAAATTTACAAAACAGTAAATACCAAAATAATTTTTCTAATCAGCTGGCTTTATTTTAATTATAATGACACAAGTAATTTATGACGGAAGTTATGAAGGCTGGCTTACAGCTGTTTTTGAAGTTTATGAATATAAGCTCGAAGATGTAATTTTTGCTAAAAAAGAAGTTTCAAATGTTTTACTTTTTTCAAATACTCATTTTGTAACGACAGATAACAATAAAGCTAATCGAGTTTTAAATGGTCTACAAAAAAAACTTTCTGCCAGTGGATTTACGAACCTTTATTATGCTTTTTTATCAGAACTGAATCAGATTGACGAAACCTTATTTCGATTTGTGCAATATGTGTTTTCAAGTTCACAAAACATCGAACAAGATTTTAGCAATAATGATGTTCTCAATGTTAGAAAGGCTACACATTTAACTGGCAAAGAAAGTCATAGAATGAAAGCTTTTGTTCGTTTTAAACTAACTAAGGATGAATTGTATTATGCAATTGTCGAACCCGACTGCAATGTTTTGCCGATTATAGAAAATCATTTTAAAAACCGTTACGCAGACCAGCGCTGGCTGATTTATGATGCAAAACGTAAATATGGCATTTATTATGACCTGCAAAATGTCTCAACTGTCGAATTAACGTTTGATTCGAAAATTTCTTCATCCCAATTTTTAGCTGAAATAGCCGATGAGGATGAAGAATTTTTTCAAAATTTATGGCGCAATTATTTCACAAGCGTTAACATTGAATCGAGAAAGAACACGAAACTTCATATCAAACATATGCCCAAGAGATATTGGAAGAATTTGATAGAGAAAATTCCAGATCTTAAAAATAAGCGCTAAACACTCTTATTTACTATTCTTAAGCGCATCCAGCAATTCGGCCAAATTAACTACACCATAAGTAGAACAATAATCTGATACTGCATAAGGTAGTATTAAACTATCGTTATGAATAATGGCACCGCAGGAATAGACCACATTTGGCACATATCCCTCGCGCTCATCTTCTAATGGAGAAAGCAAAGGTTCTGTAAGTCTTCCTATTTCTTTAGAAGGATCGTCGAGATCAAACAATGAAGCTCCAATACAGTAACGTCTCATTGTACCTACGCCATGCGTAATTACAAGCCAGCCTTCTTCTGTCCACAACGGCGAACCGCAATTTCCAATCTGAGTCAATTCCCACGTATAACGAGGTTCCTGCAAAAGAATTGGCGTATTCCATTGTGTTGCACGATCAGAATACATGATATAATTATTTACACCGTCTATTCTGGCAAGCATGGCATATTTACCTTTAATTTTTCTCGGAAACAAAGCTAGATTTTTATTCTGAGCGCCAACACCATGAAGAGGCATGACTCTAAAACTGTAAAAATCTTCGGTCGAAATAAGTTTCGGCAATATTGTATGTCCGTTATAAGCGGTATAAGTTGCCATTACACGAACAGAATCATCATCGTCTACAAAACGTACAAAACGAGCATCTTCTATTCCTCGGCTTTCAGAATCAGAAATTGGAAAAATTACTCGTTCTGTAATATCAGAATCGTGCTTGAATTGTATGTCATAAAACGAATTCGCCAGCCACAGTATTTCCTGTAATGCGGTTTTTCTTTCTTCACGAATTATAGGATCACTCAAAGCTGTGTTTAGCATATTTTTGAGAATCGCAAATTCAAATTCATCTGGGAGGTCCTGCATAATCTGGGTAATATATTTATCCGTCGTATGCATTTCTGTCAATTTCGTTAAAAATCTTTCCTTATTAAATAAAGTCTTATGTTCGATTTCGGCTTTATCAATATGGTTTCCAATTTTCATAATATGGAGATTATTGTCTCTGTCTAAGATTCCTCTCCTAAAAACAATAGACGAAATATGACCTTCACCAGTTGCACGAAAAGAAATTACGACACGTTTTTCGCCTGCTTCCAAACCTGTTTGGTCAAAATCTTCTACAATTGAAGGATTGAAAATTGCCGCAGATTCAATTGCATATTCCATTGTGCAATATGATCCAATAAGCATTTTTCGATCTAGAGACATGGCCTCATAATCAATTTTCATTTCTTCAATAATAGGTCTTATTCGTTCGCAATGTCTAAAGAAAACTGCAGAGATGTTTCTATGACGTCTCGCAAATTCTCGCAGTGTTTGTTCTAAAGTTTGTAAAACTTGTTTTTCGTCCAACATCATTATCCGAAGTACCATCTGTTGGGTTCGTTCGTACCCGTTCATAAAATATCGGGCGACAACTCTTCTCGAATCTGGTGTAAATTTTATATTTTTTCGGACTACTGATACTCGCATAAGTTTATTTTTGGTTAAAGTAAATCTTTCTTAATACATAACAAGTTAATAATTTTGTTAAAGAAAAACGATTAAATTTTTATTAAACTTTTCTATTTCTGTTATGCGTCGTTAAAAATGTTAAAGGAAAATAAGGAATTAAATCGTCGGTGATCAAAACTTTTTTCTATTTTCGTCAGCAAACTTCCAAAGCAATTTATAAGAATGAAGAATAAAGTCAAAATTTTGAGAGAGGAAAAAAACATGACTCAAAATGAACTTGCCGAAAAATCTGGACTTTCATTGCGAACTATTCAGAGAATTGAAGCAGGAAATATTCTTAAAGGATTTACTTTAAAAACAATTGCGCAGTCTTTAGAAACTGAACCCGAAAATCTAATTGCTACAAAAGAAAATAGAGAAATTGAAAGGGCCAAATTAATTAATCTTTCTGCTTTAAGCGGATTTATTATACCATTCGGAAGTATTATTTTCCCTTTAATTTTAACTTACAAAACCAAAGACTTTAAAAACAGAGAACTTGGAAAACAAATCATCTCCATTCAAATCTTTCCGAGTCTTATACTTTCGTTTTTAATGATCTTGAGTCCGTTCATTCAAAAAGCATTTTCTATAGAATTTCCTCTTTTTCTGGTTCCGTTAATTGTAATTCTCTCCTTAAAATTAGTTGTTGTTATATTAAACGGAATTAGTTTAAACCAAAAACAAAGATTAGCTATTAAACTAAAACACAACTTCTTATAGTTACAGTCATAAAACTGACGTAAAAATGTCGCCTAGTTTTTTCACCAAAATCGGAAACTAAATCCGAATGTTGCAGAAAAAACAAACCATGAAATTATTTAAGAAAATTGCAATTATTAGTGTAACAATTATTGTTTTGTCATTATTGGGAGGATATCTTTACTTTCAAAAGAAATTTACTCCACCAGAAAACTACCTGAATGTTTCTGGAACAGCAGAAAATATTCCGACAAGATGGATTTCTACAAATGAAAACTCACATGCTGCTCTGCTTCTGCCGATTAAATTAAATGGAATTGATAAGACATTTTACATGCAGTTAGATTCAGGTTCGCCAATTACTGTTTTCTACAAAAATTCTTTAGAATCAATTTCCGAAAAATTTCCTAATCGAATTAAAATCGATAATGAAAAAAATAAAATCTCAACAGGTTTTAAAATCGGAAATTTGAATGTTATTTCTTCTGATTTTGAAGTTTTAAATTATGGCAGTAAAATTGACTTTGACAATGCAAATGCCGAAAATATAATTGGAACAATTGGAACAGATTTATTAGAAAAAAGAATAACTGTTTTAGATTTTAAGCATAACAAATGTTCTTTTATCGAAAAAATACAAGAAAATAATTTTATAGATTTTGAATTTAAAAAACGCAAAATCTTGATTCCTGCTAAGGTCGACAATGAAAATTTAAAATTATTGTATGATTCTGGAACAAGCGGTTACGAATTGATTACCACAAAAGAAGCTTGGGAAAAGTACAAGTCCAAAACAAGCGCAATAAAAACTGAAAAAGGAAATTCTTGGGGTAATACTTTGGCTGTGTTCTCTGCTTCTGCCAATAAGAAAATACAATTTGGAAATGCATCCTTACCACTTTCAGAAGTTACTTATATTGAAGGCACATCAAAACTACAAAACTTTTTAATGAAACAATCAGGCATGCAGGGAATGATTGGAAATAAGCTTTTCCTTAATCATACTTTAATTTTAGATTGCAAAAACGAAAAATTTAAGCTGGAATAAAAGTAAAGTTTATTTCAATAAAATAGTTTTAAGAATTGATTTCTATAATTTCTTTGACGTTCTCGATAAAAGCTTCTGTATCTTTAATTTCTTGTTTGATCGTTGAATGATGATCTGATAAATTATATTGTTCTATCATATCTTTTTTCATGTATTTTATCACCGATTCAAGACTTCGAGTATCGTTTTGATTTGCTTTTTTTAATTCACGATGTTTACTTTCGAGATATTTTAGTGTTTCGTTTAATCTTTGAACGTTTAATTTTCCTGTCATTGTATTCCTTAAATTATTAAAAAATAACAGCTAGAAATGTGGCAAAACTCAATATGCCCCAAAAACTAATACCATTCGAATTTACCTCACTCCTAGCCATTATCTTCTCACACTTACGTTCAAATTGACCATTTGGTTTGAGAATGACCTAGTTTTTTTATCAATTTAAAATTAAAGGCAAATAATTTATTGGCTTACAATAATTTAGAATCAAAAATATTTTTGCAATTCTAAAATCCAAAAGAATGAATGTGATTACAAAGTATTTTTCCAAGCAAAAACACAACAATCAGAACATCAAAACATTATAAAAAACCATCCAAAATTGTGAATATCTATTTCAAGTTTTAACTATTTATTTTCATGTAAAATTTATCTTTGACATCCTTAAAAATTTAAAAAGAAATGAGCGCAGTTTGGTACGAATGCAAAGTAAAATATAGAAAAACAGATGAAACTGGAGGACAAAAAGTTTTAACCGAGCCCTATTTGGTTGATGCTTTGTCTTATACAGAAGCTGAAAAAAGAATGACTGAAGAAATGGCCGCCTATACTAGTGAAGAATTTAAAATCACAGCGATCAAAGTGGCAAACTATGCCGAAATTCATCCTTTTGAAAATGCGGACAGATGGTTTAAATCTAAAATCACTTTAATTGCTTATGATGAAGAAAGCGGTAAGGAAAGAAAAACAAGCATGTATATGCTGGTTCAGGCAAATGATGTTCGCGAGGCTTTTGACAACACACTTCATATAATGAAAAATACAATGGGCGAATATTCTATTCCGTCTATTTCAGAAACACCAATTATGGATGTTTTCCCTTATTTCAGTGGTGAAGAAGGCGAAACAGAAATGCTGGAAAGATTCAATACCTTAAAAGCTTCTAAACCTGAAAAAGCAGAAGCCGAAATTGTAGATCACATGGAATTTGAAACAGCAGGAGAGGAATAATTTTTTTAAATTTTCAAAAAAGAAATTCCAAATTCCACAAAAAGAAATTAATCTTTATAAAATAGCTTCAGAGAAATCTGGGGCTTTTTTTATTTCTAAACATTAAAACTCAAACCTTATAACAATCAAAATAAATATTATATTCGCTTTACGTTTGTACTGACAGAAAACCACTTACAACTAAAAACCAAAAACTTCATGACTAAAAAAACACTGATTTTAATTGGGTTTATTATTCTAAAATTTGTTTTGCAGTATGTTCTAATTAGTCCCGAATATGATTTGCAGCGCGACGAATATCTGCATCTGGATCAAGCACATCATTTGGCTTGGGGATATTTATCGGTTCCGCCGGTAACTTCATGGTTTTCGTATATTATTTTCCTTCTAGGGAATTCGTTTTTTTGGATCAAGTTCTTCCCTGCTCTATTTGGTGCGTTAACACTTCTTGTTGTCTGGAAAACTATAGAACTTTTAAAAGGAAATCTTTATGCATTAATTCTCGGAGCACTCGGAATTTTGCTTTCTTGTTTATTGCGCATCAATACGCTTTATCAGCCAAACTCCTTAGACATTTTATGCTGGACTGCGTTTTACTACATTCTAATACAATACATAATTTCAGAAAAACCAAAATGGCTTTATTTTGCAGCAGTTGTGTTTGCTTTTGGTTTTCTAAACAAATACAATATTTTATTTCTCTTACTCGGATTAATTCCTGCCATTTTACTATCAAATCAGCGAAAAATAGTAGCGCAAAAAGAACTTTATTTTAGTTTGATTTTAGGTTTAATTTTAATTCTGCCTAATCTTCTTTGGCAATACAATAATCATTTTCCGATTGTACATCACATGAAAGAATTGGCAGAAACACAATTGGTAAATGTTGATCGTATCGGATTTTTGAAAGAACAAATTCTATTTTTTATCGGCTCTTTGTTTGTCATTCTTGGTGCACTTTATGCATTATTGGTTTACAAACCTTTTAAGAAATACCAACTCTTTTTTGGAGCTTTTATTTTTACTCTTCTAATTTTTATCTACTTCAAAGCAAAAGCTTATTATGCAATTGGTTTATATCCAATTTATATTGCTTTTGGTGCTGTTTTTTTATCTGAAATTTTAAATAATGGATGGAAACGTTTTTTAAAACCTGTTTTTATTCTCATTCCATTATTACTTTTTATTCCAATGTATAATATTGCTTTTCCAAACAAAAGTCCAGAATATATAGTGGAGCATCCAGAAAAGTACAAAAAGCTGGGAATGCTACGCTGGGAAGACGGAAAAGACCATCATCTGCCTCAGGATTTTGCTGATATGCTGGGCTGGAAAGAATTGGCCAGAAAAACTGATTCAATTTACGATTTAATGCCCAACAAAAAAGAAACTATTGTGCTTTGCGATAATTACGGACAAGCTGGAGCGATTAATTTTTATTCTAAAAAAGGAATTAAAGCCGTTTCTTTCAACGCTGATTATCTGAATTGGTTTGATCTTGATATTCAGTACAAAAACCTCATTCGTGTAAAGGATTATGACGAAAATAATGAAGAACTTAAAGAAACGAGTCCGTATTTTGAAACGGCTGCAATTGGTGGTCAAATAACAAATCGATATGCGAGAGAATACGGAACTACAATTTTTGTTTTCATGAATGCAAAAATCAATATAAATAAGAGGCTGGAACAGGAAATCAACGAAGAAAAAAGCGATATTATAAATGATTGATTTCAAGGACATATCTTATTTAAAAACAGGAAACCCAAAACAGCAAGCCGCATTTCATATTTTAAATCAACATAAAGTTTTAGAAAATCTTGCTGACTTTGACCCTATTTTAGTGGGCACAATTCCAATAAATATCAATATTGAAAATAGTGATTTAGATATTCTCTGTTATTGGAAAAACAAATCTGAATTTATGGAGAAAATTAAAGATTTGTTCCAAAATGAAAGCAATTTTGCGATTCGAGAAAATCTCATTAACGAGCAAGAATCTGTTATTGCGAATTTCTTTATTGACGCTTTTGAAATCGAAATTTTCGGGCAAAATACTCCAACAGAACTTCAAAACGGATACAGACATATAGTTATTGAAGACCAAATTCTTCGTTCTAAAGGCGAAAACTCCCGATTAGAAATCATTAAACTAAAAGAAAAAGGAATAAAAACCGAACCTGCATTTGGCTTGCTACTTGGCTTAACAGGAAATGTTTACGAGGAATTATTAGATTTTAAAATCTAACAAAAGCCCTGATTTTGAAAAATTATACTAAATAAAGTACAAAAATTATTTGCATAACCGTATTTAGTGTGTATCTTTGCACCCGAAACATCGCGGGATAGAGCAGTAGGCAGCTCGTCGGGCTCATAACCCGAAGGTCACAGGTTCGAGTCCTGTTCCCGCTACAAGGTAAAAGCTTCAGAGAAATCTGGAGCTTTTTTTGTTTATATTTGTTTTTTTTAAGAATAAATTTCAAAATGCACCTCTATCATTTTATTTAACAATTCTTGCTAAAATGTAATACGAACTTTCAACTTTTTCTCCATACTCTTCATCAGGAAACCACTTATTCTTTACAGAGTTCAAAAAATTAATATATTCTTCCTTGTATTCTTCTGGCTGTACATCAGTTATTTTTGTAATAATTCCATCTTTAGAAATTGTACAATACGCTTTAAAATTATAAGTAGATCCACTAGGTCGTTTTCCTGTAAACTTAAAATTGGTTGCAACATACTGATCCCAATTTCCGTCTTTAAACTTAAAATATTTATGATTTCGTTCAGCAATATTTATGTACTTCTGTTTATTTTCATCGCTTTTATTTCTAGATATTAATTGATTTTTATTACCCGAATCAGCGTCATTGAGAGCAATAGCATCTTCAACAGAAATAGAAACACCATTATTACCCCCACTTATTTCTTTATCCCACTCTCTTTTAAGCAATTCAGAATCTACTTTGTTTTTGTAGACCATTTTATTTAAGATCTCATCATTAATTTTTAA
Organism: Flavobacterium sp. SORGH_AS_0622; assembly: GCF_030818825.1. Lineage (NCBI taxonomy): Bacteria > Pseudomonadati > Bacteroidota > Flavobacteriia > Flavobacteriales > Flavobacteriaceae > Flavobacterium > Flavobacterium sp. SORGH_AS_0622. The sequence continues at coordinate 830,272 of NZ_JAUTAX010000001.1, read as the reverse complement.
AGATTTCTCATTTTTCTTAAAATCTATTAGCGATAAATCCGATTTAATTTCTTTCGTTTTATTATTTACCTTATTTATTTCTACTACTAAACCTTTGACCTCAGAATTAACTTTAAATCCCTGAATGGTCAAAAAATTAACGTTGTTGATTTTATTGTTTTTTGCAATAAAAACTTCTACAGTTTGAAAATCTCTAGATTTTATCTCCCCGATAAATTTAGTACAAGCTATGCCTCCAACATTTTTTGTTTCTTTAGTTTCAACTATTTCAGTAAATACATTTTTTGATGATGGATGATATTTAGATAAATCATAATCAATTTCATTTTTAGTGAAACTTATTTTAAATAAATTATCATTTCGTAAAAGATCAAACAAATACGATTTATCGTAAATTATAAAAAAATCTTTTGGATTTGATTTGCATATAAAAACAGAACATCCACTTTTATTAATTAAATATTTTACTTCATAATCGAAATTCAAATATGAATCTGTCTCAAAAGATTTAAATGAAGTAAGAAATATAATTATCGATATTAAAAAAAAGTTTTTCATTTTTAGCTTTGAAATTTGAATTAGTTAATTTCAAAAATAGGTAATTTATTTATTTTAGCTAATCATAAAACAAATAGTAAAATCAAAGTTAAGCCACATTATTAGCACAAGCAACTTCATAAAAATCCTTCATAATCTGGTTAGATAATTGAATGCTTCCCGCTACAAGGTAAAAGTAAAAGCCTGAGAAATCTAGATTTCTCAGGCTTTTTTTATGATTCGAAAAATATTGTTTTATTTTTTTGTTCAATTTCAAAAGGTTAGAATTCCAAAATCTTATATCACTAACTTTGAAACACCACCTTAGATTTCACAACTTTCAGAATCGCAATGCAATGGAATAATCATTCGTTTTAATGCCAATTCTGTGTAAAGATATTGCCCTAATCCTGAAATTTTTAATCCCCAAAAAAAAGGTAAAAAAAACCACAGAAGAGGTATTCTAACAAAAATTAAGAACAATGAAATGTATCCATAATTCCATCCTTTTGTATAAGATGCCATTTGCTGTTTTGCCAAATTTACATTAATTTCATTGAATTGATTAATATGGCTTTCATTTCTTAACTCCCTGAAATCAATTAATTTCAGCCAATCTACTTTCTTAATTATATTAGCAAATTTTGAACAATGCGGGCACCAATTGTCATAGAAAATAATTAGTTTCATCTTAGTCTTGACTTTATTTCGTTAGTTAATTCATCCTCTGGACTGTTCTCTTTTTTTATACCGCTGTAAAATTTGTAAACCAAACTCAATCTTATCCATCTGGTATCAAAAGTTTGTTTTATATTGGATGTTACTCCTTCTACAATTGAGTTGTTTATTACCTTGTAAGTTTTAAACACATCATTACCCACAATCGATGCAATGAGCCTTTCCTTAAAAAAAGTATTGCTAATACCTATATTAACTGTGAAAATCCTGTCCGTTTTATAAGGTCCTTGAATAAATGGGGATATATATTCTGACGTGATTTCTAATTTGTATTTTTTTGGCAGCTTAAATTGGTTTATAGTAGTAATTTGATTGGATATGATTGAACTATTTATGTTAAAGCTATTACTGTCGGATTTAATAGTTTCATAAAATAACTGCCCATTAAAATTAAAATTCCACCAGTCTGTAAAATCAAAAGATAAATTTGAGTTAATAGAAAAAAAATGTCCTTTTTTTATATTTATAGGACTTAAAACTGTAATAAGAGTAGTATTATTTTGAATTGGTGCTTGATAAATTTGGTTTTGGTTGTATGAATAATCTGCACCGAATATAAACTTCTCTTTTAAAATATACTGAAATTGTAACTGATGGGAAATGTACGGAACAAGGTTAGGGTTTCCTAGTAATTTTGTGTATGGGTCAACATAATACTGAAATGGCATTAAATTTCTGAAACTCGGTCTATTAATTCTTTTACTATAAGACAAATTGAAATTGCTAATAGTACTGTAATTATATTCAGCATTTATAAAAGGAAAAAAATTAATCCTGTTAGTACTAAGCTCATAATCTTCTTTTTGATCCATACCGTTTGAAATGCTTTTCTCTATTCTTGACCCAAATGTAAAATCGATTTTTTTTATTTTTCTGTAGTATTGTATATAGGCTCCTAATATCCATTCATTGAATTTATAGGCATTTGATTTTACCGTATCTGAAGTTTTTATGTTGTTTTTTATATTGTAAAAATTATTACTATTATCTATTTTTTGAAAAACTGACTTGGCACCTAACTCAATCCTTGAAATTGAGTCAATCTTATATTGATTATCTATTTGTGATAAAAATAAACTTATATTATTTGGAGACTTATTTATTAGGTCAGGATAAGTGTAATTTGAAGGACTGGAATGAGCAGCTAATTTTGATTGATTATTAATGTGATATGATATATAATTTGATTTTACTGTAGTTTCCCAGACAGTTCCTGTAATGTTATAATTGACCCCAATAGTAAAATCCTTGAGGGAATTATTACTTTGTTGTTTTGAAACTAAAGTGGAATCTGTTTGGATTGATTTTGGGTAAAAACTTAAGCTTGTACTTTGTCCAATGTCTTCCCTATACAATGATATTGTAGACAACACTATTAAGTTTGACTTTCTAAAATAATGTTCAAACTGAGTATCAAATGTACTTGTTCGGCCTGAAATTTTCGCATAGGTTCTTTGACTAGTGTTATTATCGGTAAATATTCTTTCTGTTGCAGCTTTCTCAAAATCTGTGTTGTCTGAATGGGTGTAGTGAACTAAATATCTATTTTGTTTTGTATTATACTGTAATTTAATTCCATCATTTTCTTTAAAATATTTACCTTGAGTAGCATTAAAAAAAACACCCGTATAAAATCCTTCTCTTTTTATTTTTTTTGTTTTAATATTTATTATCCCCCCATTACCCGCAGCATCATATTTTGAAGAAGGCGATGAATTAATCTCTACGTTACTGATATCACTAGCTGAAATTGTTTTTAAATATTCAGACAACTCATTTCCTGACAAATATGATATCTGACCATCTATTTGAATTTGAATATTTTCTTTACCCTTAATTTTGAATGCATTACTCACTACATTATATGTTACACCTGGCATTTTACTTAACATTTCGAATGCAGAGCCACTTGACATAATACTGCTGTTTTCTACATTTACAACAAGCACTCCAGATTTGTTTTGTATGATTGGTTTTTTTAGAGTTAAAACAACTTCCTGTAAATTATTAACTTTATTTATTTTTATTGTGTCATTGATTAAATCCCTTTTTAAATTGATAATATCGCACTGCCTTTCGTTTTCAAATAATAAACAACGTCTATAGTTACCAGCTTCTAAATATCTAAAATTAAACTTATTATTTATAGTTGCCTCCGAATACACTTTTGTACTGTCATTTTCATTTATTAACAAAATAATATATCCTTTATCGTAGGCATTGTCATTAACTACGTTTCCATTGTAGGTTATATTTTGAGAATAACTATTTGTTAGAAAAAGCATTACAAATAATATTTTGAATATTTTATTCATGCCGGAAGAAAGTTTAACTTAAATTTTAATTTTAAGAAATTATACTCTTCATCGGTCAAGAATATAGCATAACACGCTATCATAATAATTGAAAAATTATCTATTCTCATTAGAAAAAATATTCCTAAATGAAAAAGAACACCTAAAAGAAGCATTATTTTCTTTGTCCTTTTTGTCCAGACTAGAAAAGGAAACATAAACTGAAAAAAAATTGTAAACCAAGTCAAAAACATTACCAGCCACACTGGTTTTGTTATGTAAGAATTTAAAAAACTTCCTGAAAAATCTTCTGAATTTAAAATATAATATATCGCTGTACCATTTTGCCAGACCTCTGCTGATATTTTATGCAATGCAGCAAAGAAATAAATAATACAAATTTGAAACATAATTGCAAATGAAAAGATCCGTGAAGTTAAATCAAATAAGTCCCTATATCTACTTTTAACTTTTTGAGAAAATTTCTCATAACTATCAACTAAACTGTAAGAATCTACAAATAGCAAAAAAGGAAGTAAAACAGAAATAACATCATCTCCGCTATCAATTAAATAAATATTACATATTTTAAAGATAAAGAGAATAAAGAAAATCAAAAGTGTTGATATTTTTTTTAAAATTCCCAAAGTAAAAAATAAACTAAAAACAATCCCCATTACACAGAAAATTTTCACATTCCTTTCAATAGTAAAATCTATATATAACCAGTTTAGCTTATAAAATTTAATTATATCTAAATACGTTTCGAATGAAACTATACCTTCGTTTCCGAATAAAAACTTTCTGTTAAAAAAATAATTTATAAAATCTTTTAAAAGGACTATACCAAACGTTACCCTTAAAATCGTTGTGCCGATTTTTTTGTCATAAGGTTTAATTATCATATTTAATTTGTTTTGAAGTTAAAAATATCCCTTTGACGGTAAGATAACTTTTTTCATTTTTGAGTTCAGAAAATTCAATGTTGTTCAAAGGGTCATCAACCAGATACAAGTTCACATATACCGAATCATTTGGTGTTAATTTTGTTACAAATAAATTTTGCTTTTGCAAAACTATTTTGGAATAATTCAGTATAGATTGCAAACCGTGAGATTTTTGCAAAAGCTCTTTATTTAAAGGGTTTTCAGCTTTTTTGATTAAAATGTCATTGTAACAAGAATTGAAGTATTTTAATATTCTTTGGTCTAAGGAAAAAAAACTTTTGAAATTATTTTCCATTACTTTCTGATGAATATTTATTGGCTCTGTCGAATCTTTTTTTGTATAAAACTGAACTGCAATATATTGACTTCCCCGTGGTGGATTTGGTGCAAACATCCCCCAATTTTGCTCTAAAAAGGGATTAATATAATGTTCGTTAATCTTATCTATTAATTTTAACTTAAATACAGTCCAATTTTGTTGATTGCACTGAGTTAATAAAACCAAAGCAAAGTGTATCGATAAAAAAACTATTAATAAAATGCATAATCCTTTTTTTTGTGCCATACTATTTTGTTTTAAAGATTTGAAGAACCCCCAGTGTTCTTTTTTAAGTTTGTAAAATTATTATAGTTATAATATATTATTTTATCCTTTGCATATAAGGGAAATAGAATATTTATACTCTTGCTTTAACAAAATTAAGGAGTTGATTAAATCAACTCCTTAGAGCGGTTGTCAATATAAAACTAAACTAAATTTGTATGCTTACTAGTTGTAGTTGTAGTAGTGGTTGTAGTAGTAGTTGTAGTTTTGCTATCAGGCTCCTTATTGCTTAACTCTTCTGAAACTTTGCCACCTGAAATTTTAGTTGAAACTCCTTCCCCAATTGAAGAACCATAACTAGCAAATGTAATTGTGCAAACTAATGCTGTAAACATCAATGATTTAAAATTTTTCATTTTTAATAATTTAATAAGGTTAAAAAATATTATTTACCTAATTCGGCAGGTAAAGTCTTCCTACAACTTTTATTTTTTCTTTGGGTTTAAAAGATAAACTCCCGCAATTCGTAGCTACAGAATATTTTTACACTTAACATTACTCTAATAAATTGTTTGTTAAGAAAGTTTTATTTTTTTAATTGAATTTGTTTTGATATATCCTGCAAAAGATTCTCTTCTATATTTTTTCTTACTACTAAAAAGTATTAATATTTTATGATTTCAAAACTATACAAACTTCGCTGTCTTGCCAAATACCTGCTATCGGAATTCAGGAATTCCGATACGTTATTCCTGAATTCCATAAAAAAACCAAAACCAAAAAACTAAATATCAACCACTTGCTAAAAGCAAAAAAATACGATTATACTGATACAATTTTGCGTAAATACTCTATTTTTGTAAGAAACCCCAAAATATGTTTTCACATAAAACCCAAAGAATCTTTCTTTTATTTATATTTCCCTTTCTATTGATTGCTCAGACCGCAAAAAATAAACTTACAGATTTATCTTATGATGAATTGCATGATTTATATTTCACAAATACCGATAATCCAAAAACTCAATTGTCATATACAAATGCGTACATGACAAAAGCAATAAGAGAGAAAAGCAGTATAAGAATTGCTAAAGCCAATTATCAAATTGCTTTACTGTATTATAAATCAGATAAAAATAAAGCTATCCGATATCTTGATAGTGTAATAAAATATTCCGCCAAAAGTAATGACAAGTTTTTCCCAACAGCTGCTTACTGTGAAAAAGGCGATCTTCTTAAAAGCCAGTTTAAATTTAAAGAAGCATTGTCCAATTACAATATGGCAGAAAAAACTGCACTTCGCACCAACATTGATTACTATTACGTTGCTAGAGAATCCATAGCCATTACCAAATCTGAAGATCTAGAGGAATATAACGAAGCCCTAGATATATATAAAGAATGTTATAAATATTACAAAAGCAAGAGCATAAGAAATCCAATCTATGCTGAATATTTTCAAAGCATTCTCTTTGGAATTGCAGATTGTTTTAAGTCACTGAAAAATACAGACTCCACTTCTTATTATAATAAATTAGGGTATTTAGAATCAAAGGCAACTAAAAATGAAGAGTGGAAATATCTTTTTGTTTTAAATGAAGGAGCAAATCAAGTATTAAAAAAGAATTATGGCGCCGCAATAGACAGTATAAAGAAAGCATTACCAAAGATTATCAAATATAAAGATACTGGAAATGAACTTGCAGCGTACTATTATTTAGGACATGCCTACAAAGGTCAGGGCAACAAATTGAAAGCTGCAGAAAATTTTATACGAGTAGATTCTATACAGAAGCTCACTAAGGAAATAACTACTGAATTTATAGATGGATATCCGTTTTTAATTACCTATTATGAAAACTTAGGCGACAAGGAAAATCAGTTAAAATTTATAACTGCTTATATGTCTATTGACAGCACAATACAAAGAAATTATCGTGAATTAAATAAATTGGTAAATAAAGAATATGACACTCCTCATTTAATCTCTAATAAGGAACGCATCATTGCTTCTCTTAATAGTGATAAGATTAAAACATATTGGGGATTGGGGGGCTCAATTCTGCTGACCTTCATTTTAGGAGTTTTTGCAATATCACAGTATAATACTAAAAAACGATATCGATTAAGATTTGAAAAAATAATAAAAGAAACACCAGTTATCGCCAATCAGCAGTTCGTCAAAGAAAAAGATATTAAAAATGAGAGTAAGAAAATTGACGATATTGGAATTGCCAAAGAATTAACCGACCAAATTTTAGAGAAATTAAATCATTTTGAAAAAAGCAGAGGATATTTGGAATCTAATTTAACCGTTCAAATGATTTCAACGACATTTGAGACAAACAGTAAATATGTCTCCAAAGTAGTAAATGTATACAAAGAGAAATCATTTATACAATATATAAATGATTTACGAATTGACTATGCCATTAACCAATTACAAAAAAATAATAAACTAAGAAAATATACAATACAGGCACTTGCTTTAGAATTCGGATTTAACAATGCCGAATCTTTTTCAATAGCTTTTTACAAAAAAACAGGTATAAAACCAACATACTTTATTAAAAGACTTGATATTTAAAAACAAATAAAATCCTAATTCACAGCATATTAATATACACAAAAACTCGGAATTCAGGAATTCCGAGAAGCAGATAGTGCCATTTTTTAGTTATGCACTCAGGAGATTATATATTTGCAGTACTTAATAATAAAAAAAGATGAAAACGAAAAACGAAAAAAAAGAAACTAAAAAATTTGGTCTGGAAAAATTTGAAGTAGCAAAATTAAAAAACCTTCATTTAATTAGTGGCGGAAATGACGAGAAAGATCCACCAATTGACGACACTAAAAGTAAAAACCCAGCTTCAGCAGGCGGCCAATGCAAATAAGAAAGGCTTGCCTGCCGAAAATCTTGTGCAAACAAATGCATAAAAATTCCAAAAAAATGAAATTAATAAATATATTTTTTTTCTTTTTATTACTTCTTGCTGGCTGCAAATCTTCAAAAGAGATACATAATCCCACTCTGACCATATCTAAGAATAATCTTTTACCTGCCTCACTGAAAAATTGGTATCAAAAAGATTACATCAATGATACTATTCCAGGAATTTCTCTTGAAAAATGGTATCAATTAAACAGAGAAAAGCCAAAAAGCAACGTAATTATTGTAGCTGTAATTGACACGCAAATCGATATAAATCACGAGGACTTACAAGGACAGCTATGGATAAATCACAAGGAAATTCCAAATAATGGCATAGATGATGATCAAAATGGCTACATAGATGATATAAACGGATGGAACTTTATCGGAACCAAAAGCGGCGGTTACGTAGTCTGGAACAGGTATGAATATGTCCGTATTATACAGAAATGGGGACCGCTGTTTAAGGATAAAAAAGAATCACAAATCGATTCGAAAGATATTTATAAATATAGAGAATATCATAGAGCATTAAAAAAATACGAGGAAAAAGGACCCTCTTATAAAAAGTGGCTCAAATCCCTAAATTATAGAATAGAACTCTATCCCATTATAACGGACACTTTAAAATATTTTTTTCCACAAGAAGATTACACATATAAGATGCTTGACAGCCTCTATAAAAAACATAAAGTTAATGACAAAGAATTTTGGCAGAGGCGAGACGGCGTCGATAAAGATTTAGGAGCATTAATTGGATGCATGATGCTTAATCTAGAATTGGATCAAAAAGATTTAGAAGATATACAGAACCATCAGACTCAATTGGATTCTACTGTAAATAAAAACTTAAAGATAGATTATAACGAACGCCTTCTAATCGGAGACAATCCTGATATCCTAGAAAAAGGTTATGGTAATAATAATGTAAGCAATAATAAAGCAGGACATAGATCACTTCAATACCATTGTACAAAAATGGCAGGAATTATTGGGGCCAATAGAGAAAACAATATTGGCATCAAAGGAATTCTGCAGAATGTTAAAATTATGCCATTAAGCATTTCTTCACCAGGAGATGTAAATGATAAAGACGTTGCAATGGCTATACGTTATGCAGTAGATAACGGAGCGAAAGTTATTAATATGTCCTTTGGCAAAGAGTTTTCTTTACGCAGAGAATGGGTCACAGAAGCATTTAAATATGCTGAAGAGCATAATGTACTTTTGGTTCATTGTGCAGGAAATGACGGAGTGGACATCGATAAAGAGCCATTCTATCCAAATGATACTAATTTTGAAAATTTTGAAGAAGTGTGTTCAAATTTCATCAATGTAGGAGCGGTAACTAATAAATTGAGCAACACTTTTGTTTCTGATTTTTCCAACTATGGCAAACAGAATGTTGATTTATTTGCACCAGGTGATCAAATATACACTACCACTGCTAACGGTGGCTATACATTTGACTCTGGCACATCTATGTCTGTACCAATGGTGTCTGGAACAGCTGCATTAATGTGGTCTTATTATCCGAATCTTACCGCTGCACAAATCAAACAGATTATAATGGATTCTGGAACTGCATATGATATAGAAGTTATTTTACCAGGAACAAAAGACAAAAAAGTCCCATTCTCTGAATTGTCTAAGTCAGGAAAAGTTCTAAATGTTTACAATGCTATGCAGCTAGCAAAAAAAATCAGTAAAAATAAAAGATAGATCTAAAATCACATTTAAAAAATCAAAGCCAGCAATGAAGCATATCCTATTTTTTATTTTATTTCTTTTATTATCTGTCGGATGCAAAAGCAAAAAAGATTTAAATACTTCAATAATTCATTCTCCAAAAAAGGAACTTTCTGTCAAAGAAATACAGACATGGTACCAGAAAGATGAGGTTTTAGATGGCATACCTGGTATTTCATTAGATAAATGGTATGCTTCTAATAAAAAGAAACCCAAAAACAAAAACATTATCGTAGCTATAGTTGATACTCAAATTGATAAAAATCACGAAGATTTAAAAGGACAATTTTGGACAAACAACAAAGAAATCCCAAATAATGGTATCGATGATGACCAAAACGGTTACATAGATGATACTAACGGCTGGAGTTTTACAGGAACTAAAAGTGGCAGTTATGTTGTCTGGAACAGATATGAATTTGTTCGAATAGTACAGGAATGGGATAATTTATTTAGAGACAAAACTGAATCTCAAATAGATTCTAAAGATTTGTGGAAATTTAAAGAGTATCAAAGAGCATTAAAAACTTTTGAAGAAAAAAACAAATACTATCGAAGATGGTTTAAGTCCTTAAATTATAAAGTCAAACTTTATCCTATAGCAAAAGACACATTAAAATATTTTTTTCCTAAAGAAAATTATACATACAAACAACTGGATAGCTTATACAAAAAATATAAAACTAGTGATAAAGAATTTTGGCAAAGGCGTGATGACGATGATAAAGATCTTGGAGCATTAATTGGTTCTATGATAGCTAATTTAGACATGCAACAATATACATTAGAAAAAATACAAGACCAGCAAACTCAACTTGATTCTATAGTACACAAAAACCTTAACGTAAACTATAACGAACGCCTATCAATTGGAGACAATCCTAATATTCTGGAAAAAGGCTATGGTAATAATAAAATTAGCAATACCATAGAAGGTGTAAGAACTATTCAGGATCACAACACCATGGTTTCGGGAATTATTGCCGCTAACAGAAATAATAATATTGGTATAAAAGGCATAACAGATATAAAAATCATGCCTTTAAATATTTCTCCTTCTGGAGATGAGCATGATAAGGATATTGCAATGGCAGTTCGTTATGCCGTCGATAATGGAGCCAAAATAATTAATATGTCATTTGGAAAAGAGTTTTCCATGCATAAAGATTGGGTATCAGAGGCTTTTAAATATGCAGAAGAGCATAATGTTCTTTTAGTACACAGTGCAGGAAACGACAGTGAAAATTTAGACAAAGTATTTCACTATCCTAATGATCAAAATTATGAAGGCATTCGAGGAATCTGCAATAATTTTATTAGTGTTGGCTCGACTACTAAGAATCTAGGGGAAAAATTAGTTTCTGATTACTCTAATTACGGCAAAGAAAATGTGGATTTATTTGCTCCTGGAGAAGATATTTATACTACTGGAGCTGGGAACATTTATAAAACCGATTCTGGAACTTCATTTTCAGCACCTATGGTATCTGGAACTGCGGCAATAATTTGGTCTTATTATCCGAATCTTACAGCAGCTCAGGTTAAACAGATTATTATGGATTCTGGAACTGCATATAATTTCGAAGTTATATTACCAGGAACAAAAGATAAAAAAGTTCCCTTTTCTGAATTATCTAAATCAGGAAAAGTTCTAAATGTCTATAATGCGATGCAACTTGCCAAAAAAATCCGATAAAAATAAAAGATAGATATACATCACATTTAAAAAATCAAAGCCAGCAATGAAACATATACTATTTTTTATTTTGCTTCTTTTGTTATTTGTCGGATGCAAAAGCAAAAAAGATTTAAATTCAACGACAAGGAATTCTGTTAAAAAAGAACTCTCTAATAAAGAAATGCAAACTTGGTATCAGAAAGATCTGGTTTTAGATGGTATACCTGGTATTTCATTAGATAAATGGTATGCATCTAATAAAAAGAAACCAAAAAGTAAAAACATTATTGTAGCTGTACTTGACACTCAAATTGATATAAATCATGAAGATTTACAAGGACAACTTTGGATCAACGATAAGGAAATCCCAAACAATGGCGTTGATGATGACCACAATGGTTATATAGATGATATAAACGGATGGAATTTTAAAGGAACCAAAAAAGGAGGTTATCTTGTATGGGGTAATTATGAGTATACACGTCTGGTAAGAGATTGGGAACCATCATTTAAAGATAAAACAGAGGCTCAAATTGAGGCTAAAGATTTATCTAAATATAAAGAATATAATAGAGCTTTAAAAAAGTTAGAAGAAGAAAATAAATATTATAAAAACTGGTTAAAATCTCTGGATCATGACGTTGCTATTTATCCTTTGGTAAAAGATACTTTAAAATATTTTTTCCCTAAAGAAGATTATACATACAATCAATTAGATAGTTTATATAAAAAATACAAGATAAACGATAAAACATATAGACAGAGACGCGATGATAATGATAAGGATCTAGGAGCATTAATTTGCTATATTATGGTTAATCTGGAAGTTGATCAAAAAACTTTCAAAGATGTGAAAGATCAGCAAGCTTATCTCGATTCTGTTGTAAAGAGAAACATAAATAAAAATTACAACGATCGTTTATTAATAGCCGATAATCCTAATGTTTTGGAAAAAGGTTATGGTAATAATAATGTAAATAATAAAACAGAATATCAATCTGTACAGGAACATTCTACCAAAGTCTCAGGAGTAATTGCTGCCAACAGAGAAAATAATATTGGAATTAAAGGAATTGCACAAAATGTAAAGATTATGCCCTTAAGTATTATTCCTGTAGGGGATGAACAAGACAAGGATGTTGCTATGGCAATACATTATGCTGTCGATAATGGTGCTAAAATAATTAATATGTCTTTTGGTAAAGAGTTTTCTTTACATAAAGAATGGGTCGAAGAGGCATTTAAATATGCCGAAGAACATAATGTTCTTCTTATTCATTGTGCAGGAAACGATGGATTTGACATAGACAAAAACCCTTTCTACCCAAATGATACTGATTTTGAAAATTTCAATGAAATGAATCCTAATTTTCTTAATGTAGGATCTATTACACATAAACTTGATATTACTTTTGTTTCTGACTTTTCTAATTACGGAAAACATAATGTAGACCTATTTGCTCCCGGAGATGAAATATATTCTACAATTACCAATAATCGTTACATATTTGATTCCGGTACATCATTTGCTGGACCAATGGTGTCAGGAACGGCAGCATTAATATGGCTATATAATCCTAAACTTACCGCAAAAGAAGTCAAACAAATCATTATAGATTCTGGAACTCCATATGACATAGAGGTTATTTTACCAGGAACAAAAGACAAAAAAGTCCCGTTTTCAGAATTATCAAAATCAGGAAAAGTTCTAAATGTTTATAATGCTATGCTATTAGCCGAAAAAGTTAGCAAAAAGAAGAAATGAAACCAAAGTTTAAAATTTCTTCTTTTTCACAATATATACTGAGAACCCCTTTATTCCCCATTCCTTTTTATTTGCATCTTCTCAAAAATTATAATTGTGAAAAGGCAATTTCTATTTACAAAAATACACTAGTAAAAGAAGCGTTAAATCTAGCATCTCCAGAACTGGTAAATGAGCTTAACAAATGGGAAAATTCTAAAGCTGATTCTTCTAATGAAAAATCAGCTTTAGAATTTACATTACTCAAATATATTGCAAGAATGTCTTCAAGATGTACGCCTTTTGGCCTTTTTGCTGGATGCTCGGTTGGGAAAATAGATGTCGAAAGCAATATAAAATTAGATTTACCTGAAAACCACAAAAGATTCACTCAATTAGACATGCAGTTCTGGGTAGCATTGCTGCAAAATATCACCAAACGAGAAAAAGCAATTTATAATTTAAAATATTTTCCAAATTCTTCTATTTATGAATTTGGTGATTTTTATAGATATATAGAATACAAATACATAAAGACAAAGCGCGAACATACTATTACATCCTTACGAAAAACTGAAGCTTTAAATGAGATAATAAATCAAATAAAATCAGGATTAACTGTAGACGAAATGGTTTCTATTTTAGCAGATGATGATTCTCAAAAAGAAGAGGCTCTAGATTTCATTATACATCTTATAGATTTCCAGTTTTTAGTAAGCGAAATAGAAGCCGCTGTAACTGGCTGTAACGATTTTGATCGCGTTGTGTCCATTTTAAAAAACATCCCAGATCTGGAAGAGGAATATCAATTTTTAAAGGAACTGAATAAACAAGTTTTAGATTTGGATCTTTCTATGATTCCAACAGAAAATCAGTACAAAGAAATTAAAGAAAATATTTTCAAAAAAAAGTTTGAATATGATGAAAAATATCTTTTACAAACTGATTTAAACATAACTTCTATAACAAATAGTTTAAATACTGCTATTTCAGAAAAGGTTATCAAGGGCCTTTATTTTTTAAACGGTATACATCCTGCAAAAAAACCTCATAATCTCAAGATGTTTATCAAAGCATTTTCTGAAAGATATGAAACACAGCAAATGCCTCTTATGGCTGTTTTAGATACAGATTGCGGATTAGGCTATCCTGTAAATCATGAAATGAATGATTCGCATGAGATCCTCGAAGCTTTTACTTTTAAACGTAAAAAGAGCAAAAATGAGACTCAGAGCTGGACTTCATACGATTCTATTCTAGAAAAAAAACTTCAAGAGTGTATTTCAAAAAAAAAGAACAAAATAGAATTACATGAAAGTGATTTTCCTTATTTTGATACTAATCTGGATAAGATTCCCGCTACATTCTCTGCAATGATTGAGATATACAGTAATCAAAAGCTGGCAATTGAATCTTCAGGAGATATTAGCGCAGCAAAATTCTTGGGCAGATTTTGCAACGGAAACACTGATATTCACCAACTTACTAAAAAAATTACAGAAAAAGAACAAGAATACCATCATGATAAAATTCTAGCTGAAATTGTTCATATTCCACAATCCAGAACAGGTAATATATTGCGAAGACCTGTTTTAAGAAATTATGAAATTGCCTATCTGGCGAATTCAGGTACTGAAAAAGAAAACACTATTGAGTTAAATGATTTATTTGTCTCTGTGAGAAACGATGAAATTAAACTCTATTCTAAAAAACTCAATAAAGAAGTTATTCCCTGCCTTTCAAACGCCCATAACTTTAGTACTAATTCACTGCCTGTCTATCATTTTTTATGCGATTTGCAGGGGCAGAATACAAGACCAATATCTAGCTTTAGCTGGGGAATTTTAGAGTCTCATTACAATTATTTTCCGAGAGTAAAATATAAAGAAATTATACTTTCGAAAGCGAAATGGCATATTGCTAAAGAAGAAATGGCTCCATTTTTTAAATTAATTGGTAAAGATCTATTGGAAGCATTCTCGCTTTGGAGAAGCAACAGAGGTATTCCATATCTCGTAAACTGGGTCAATTCAGACAATACACTTCTTTTAAATTTTCAAACAGAAATTGGAATTCAATTGTTTTTAAAGTCAGCTGGAAAGAGAGACAAAATTATTCTGGAAGAATTTCTATTTACGGAAGAACCTATTGTAAAAAATAATAAGGAAGAAGGATTTAGCAACCAATTTATATTATCATTTTTTAAAGAACAATTATAAATGCAGAGAAATTTTTGTTTAGGGAGTGAATGGCTTTACTATAAAATTTACACAGGAGCGAAAACAACAGATCTTATTTTACTTGAAAAATTATATCCTGCTATTTTACAATTAAAAAAGAAAAAAATCATTCAAAAATGGTTCTTCATTCGATACCAAGATAATGACACACATTTTAGAATCCGATTTTTATTGGAAAACAAAAAAGATCTATCAAAATTAATTAATATGCTTTATCCAATTCTGAATGATCTGCTTCAGAAAAATTTAGCGTGGAAAATTCAAACGGATACTTATAAAAGAGAAATAGAAAGATACGGTGAAACCACTGTTGAAGATTCCGAATTTTTATTTTGGAAGGATAGTGAAATGATGATTAAATATATTTCGCTAAAGAAAACATTTCAAAAAAAAGAAATGGCACTTTTATTTAGTTTTTGCTCGATCGACTCTCTTTTAAATTCTTTTTATTTATCTGCGTCAGAGAAGTTCAGTCTAATGCAAACTTTACAGCACTTGTTTAAGGAAGAATTTGAGGCAGATAAAATATTAAAAAAAGAACTTGATAAAAAATACAGAGAATTATCTAACGAAGTAAAGTATTATATAAAAGGACAAAATAGATCTAATATCCCTGATTTTTACGAATTAATCGAAGAAAAACAAAATCAAACCGCAGGGAAAATCTTAGAAATAAAAAATGCAATTCAAATCGATCTTTATGACTTTTTAGCAAGTCATATACATATGATGATTAACCGCCAATATACCTCTAACCAAAGAATGTATGAGCTTATTATTTATGATCATCTCTACAGATATTATAAAACTTTAAATTACGAAAAAAAACATTCCCTCAAAGCTAATACTACTTAAAATAAAACCTTGCCTTCTGATAATCAATTACTCTACTGGGAATTGTGTAACATCCTGCTGAAATTAAATACTTTCGAATCTTTTCTCATTTGTACCTTTAATAGTAATTAAAAACTATTCTATAATCAAAAAAAATACGTTATGGCAGAGATTAAAATTGAGAAAAAGAAGCCGATATGGCCATGGATTGCAGTAGTGCTAATCATAGCAGCGCTTGTTTACTACATATTTGTACAAGATCATGAAACTACAACTGAAAACAATGTAGAAGTTGAAAACACTACAAGTGGACAATAAACATTATTAAGAAAAAGCAGGAATTAATTGCTTTGTACATCTATTAAAGCTTTGTACAAGACATTTTTTACATATCTGCTAAAAGTTTGTTGCAGTTATATGCAGCATACATA
This sequence comes from Flavobacterium sp. SORGH_AS_0622, assembly GCF_030818825.1. Taxonomy (NCBI): domain Bacteria; kingdom Pseudomonadati; phylum Bacteroidota; class Flavobacteriia; order Flavobacteriales; family Flavobacteriaceae; genus Flavobacterium; species Flavobacterium sp. SORGH_AS_0622. Next base: position 813,602 of record NZ_JAUTAX010000001.1, on the reverse strand, counting down.
TGAATATATAATATTAAAAAAAGAATTTATGGAAAATAAACATAGAAATTTATACAGACTCGACGAACTTTCTGATTATAAGATTGCTTCCAATTATTCAGACGTAAGAGGATGGAAAATTGTAGATGCTGATAACCGCACTATAGGTACAATTGATAATCTGTGGGTTAATAAAGATATGCAGCGCGTTGTCTACTTAGACGTAAAAATCGATAAAACATTAATAGACGATAGCCGAAATGAAGTACACGATGCAATAGCAAACGACAATGGAAAGGAATTTATCTATCAGGATGGAGACAGTCACATTATTGTACCTATTGGATCTGTTAGCATTAATAAAGACACGAAAACTGTAATGGCCAATACCATAGGATATGATACATTTAGACATACAAGCAGATATAGCAGACAGCATAATTTTGACAGAAATTACGAAAGAAGTGTAATGAAATCTTATTATCCTGAAAATGATTCCAGCTTTCTATCAGATGATGATACTTTTTATAACCGCAGGGAATTTGACAGCAAATAGTACTGCGACTACATAAAATTAAATTACAAAAGATCAAACTTTAAAAATGTTTGATCTTTTTTTTATGGATATTGTTGTTGCCTTTAGACCTAGTTGAACTCTTTCATTAGGACTTAAAAAAAACAATCCTAAATTTTTAAAGGAATATTCTTTCAAAACATATTTAAACCAATATTTTTTTAATATTCACAAAAATTGTCATATAATAAATATCATTTTTTTGATAAAAAACAATCAACTACTAATCAAACAAATACATTTAAATCAATCTCATTTATTTACCATTTACAACTGCAAAATTTGAAGTTATCAAAATGACAAAACATTTTTTTTCTAAAAGACACTTGTATATTTGAAAATTAGTTATAGTTTTGCACCCGCATTACAAAAGCAGGTCCGTTCGTCTATCGGTTAGGACGCCAGGTTTTCATCCTGGTAAGGGGGGTTCGATTCCCCCACGGACTACTTAGTCATAATAAAAGCTTCAGAGAAATCTGGAGCTTTTTTGTTTCTATTTAAAACAAAAAAAGACCTTTTTCAAAAGGCCTTTTTCATATTAATATTTTGAGAAAAATTATGCTCTAAACAAAGCATATTTATTGTAGTTATACAAAACCTTATCATACGGAACATAAAGCGAAACAATCTTTTCTGTTGATTCATCAAATTTGATTCCGTTATGTTTTCTGAACAAATAAATCTCTTTTAAACAATTAGAAAGACTTTGGTGAATTTCACTTGTAAAAGTTGGCAGTTTTTTATCTCCAACCAAAAGGTCAATTTGATAATTTGAACTGCTTTTTGATAAGTTATTACCAATAATTCTTATTGTAAAAGTTGTTGACTTTCCGTATTGTTCACCTTGGTATTGTAGTGTCATAATTTCTGTTTATTAAGTGATTAATAATACCGACCATCAATCGGTTTTTGCTTCTTGGAATAGTTATATTAAAGTTATAAAAAATTTGGACAAACATAAAAAATCCTTTCTAAATTAAATGTTATTTTTTTTAATACCCTTTAAATTCTAAAAACAAAAAACCGTAACGAATTACGGTTTCAGCAATTAACTAAATATATTTAATCAACTTTTTTAACGAGTGTAAAATTCATTCATAAGCACGATTAATTTTGGGTAACTATTGTAATTTATTTTCAAGATTTATGGATTTCGACTGAATAAAACAAAAACTAGCGGATTGGTAAAAAACGCTAAAGTTTAATGATAGATTTTAGTTTTTAATTCTTCGACTAAATTATGCATTTCATAGATATAATGCACATAATGTCGACAAACTGTTAATAAGTAAATAATTAATACGATTTATTCTTCCTTTATTAAATAATAGATGTGAATTATTTTTTTGATTACATTTGACTAACTAATTCTAAAAACCTCATATTATGGAAATTAACTTCGTTGCACTTCTTTTAGCAGCAATTGTCACTCTTGTTGTTGGATTTATTTGGTATAATCCGAAAGTATTCGGAACGATCTGGATGAAAGAAAATAATCTTACTCAAGAAGAATTAAGAAAAGGCAGTATGATTAAAATCTTTGGATTAACGTACATTTTTTCTTTAATGATTACGATGACTTTAATGTCGTTGACAATTCATCAGTCTGGCGCGGTGGGTATGGTTGGCGGACCACCGTTAATTGACAGTGCAAAACCATCATTCGCTGCTTTTATGGCAGATTACGGAATGGCGTACAGAACTTTCAAACACGGCGCGCTTCACGGATTTATGTCTGGGTTGTTTTTTGCGTTTCCCCTAATTGGAATTAATGGTTTGTTTGAAAGAAAATCTTGGAAATACATATTTATTCACGCTGGTTATTGGATAGTTACGCTGACTTTAATGGGCGGAATTATCTGCGGTTTCGCATAAATAAAAAAATATATAACCCGTTTGAAACCTAAAGTCAAACGGGTTTTTCTTAATAATAACTTAAAGAAAATGAGTTATTGCAAATATTATCTAATTTTGACGAAATTAGTTCACTCTCTTGAATACAACCTATTCTTTCCAGATTTACAAAAGCGCTTCATTACTGCCTGTAGAATGGAATTTGCTTGCTGCTGATAATATTTTTTTAACGCGAGAATATCTCGAAGTTCTGGAAAACTCTTCTCCAGTTAATATGACTTGTCATTTTATCGGAATTTTTGAAGAAGAAAAACTGATTGGAATTGTTTTAACGCAGTTTTTATTTGCCGAAAAACTAGAATCGTTTGGGGAGCGTGATAAATGCTTAAAAACATCTGTTCGAAATTTTGCTTTAAAGAATTTTGCATCGCATGTTTTATTCATTGGCAATAATATGCTTACTGGTCAGAATGCTTTTGTTTTTGATAAAAATATCAAGCAGTCAAAAGCTATTAAAACACTTCATAAAGCTATCAATCAGCTTAAAAAAGATTTAAAGGAAAGCGGAAAAAAAGTTCATATAACGAGTATAAAAGATTTTACTGCGAAAGAAATAGAACCTTTACAAGCTGAATTCAAAAATAACTATACGTTTTCGACACAGCCGAATATGATTTTTGAAATTCCTAAAAATTGGGAAACAGAACAAGATTATATTGATGCTTTATCTAAAAAATACCGTGACCAATACAAACGCGCCCGAAAAAAATCTGACGGTATCTTGAAACAAAAAATGTTTTTAGATGACATTAAAAAATATGAAGATGTTATTTATGACTTGTATTTTCACGTTGCCAAAAACGCTCCTTTCAATACTTTTTTTCTAGCTCGAAATCATTTTAGCTTTTTTAAAGAAATAATGGGTGAGAACTTTTTGCTATATGGTTATTTTTTAGACGAAAAATTAATTGGTTTCAACACTTTGATTAAAAACGGCGATGTAATGGACACCTACTTTTTAGGCTATGATGAAAGTGTACAGCGCGAAAAAATGCTGTACTTAAATATGCTGTACGACATGATTGCCTATTCTATTAAAAAAGGTTTCAGAGAAATTGTTTTTGCTAGAACGGCACTTGAAATTAAAAGTTCTGTTGGAGCAAAACCTGTAAAAATGTATGGTTTAATTACACATAGCAATGCATTGATTAACCATAACATTTCTAGGTTTTTTAATTATCTGGAACCAAAAACAGAATGGCAGGAAAGAAATCCTTTTAAATAATACACTTTACCGCTAAGGAACAGCCAATTTCATTTGCTTGTGCAAAATATGAATTTCTAAAGATTTCTGTGCCCCGCAATATTCTCCGTCAATCTGAAAATTTACTGGATAATCTGTTTCTATAGTGGCTTTGTCTGTTGAAATAATGACAATATCATCAGAATCGATTGGCATATTTCCCGTAATAATTTTTCCAATTAAAAGTAAATCCAGGCTTTTTAAAATTACCAATTCAAACTTTCCGTCATTCATAGAACCATTAGGATTTATGATTACTCCTGTTCCATATTTCTGCGAGTTGGCAACTACAATCATTCTTGCAACGTGCTGAACTGTTTTGTTGTTTGCCGTAATAGTTGCTACAAATGGTTCTTCTGCCTCTTTAAGAGTTGTAAAAGCTTGTAATGCATATCCCCAAAAACCCCTCACATCACTTTCTTCGTAGTTTTTTACCAAGTTTGCGTTTAAACCAAGATCGCTTAAATGAATACTTTTTTTGCCATTGATGCAAATCATGTCCATTTCGATATAGTTGTTTAAAAAGGCTATTTTAAGGTTCTCTTCGATTCCGGCTGGAAGATCCAGATCTACCGAAAGTCCGTTTGCAGAGCCAGCTGGCAGAATACCGATTATGACGTCGTGATCTTCCATTGCTTCTGCAACCATTTTTATAGTTCCATCGCCTCCTGCTACAACAATTCGTTCAGGATTATGCTGCTTATATATAGTTTGTATTGCTTTTAAATCGTTTTTTCCTGTGGTTTCATAAACCTCCAGATTAAAATGATGTGTCGACGCAAATTCTTCAACAGATTCAATTAAATCCGATTTGTCTAGATCTCCAGATATCGGATTTACAATAAATAGTATATTCTTTTTCAAAATTTTATTTTTAAAACCAATTAATTTAAGTAATTTACAGTTACCTAAATATACGTAATTAATGAAACCAATTCTACAATTATATCGAGGTTATGCAAATGAGCAAGAATTAATTGTGATGGGGCATGTTTTAAGAAGAGAACACAATTACGATTTTGAAAAAAAGAAGTTAAAAAATGCCACCTCGATTCTCAAATTATTCCGAATAAAAACCATTAAAAATTTTGATGTTTATCTTCATTATAATGAGGAAATAATTCACACCAAAACTTTAGATGATGGTTATTTTAAATTTTGTATTCCGCTTGAAAAGGAAACGCATTTTGGCTGGATGCCTTATGAAGTAAGCCTGAAATACAATGACATAAAAACGAGCTGCAAAGGCAGTTTTATAAGACCCCATAAAGGCAAACTCGGAATTATATCAGATATCGATGATACTTTTTTGATCTCGCACACCAATAATTTCTTTAGAAAAATCTATATTTTACTTTTTAGAAATGTAAACGACAGAAAGGTTTTTAAAGATGTTGTTTCGCATTATCAGGCGTTGAGCCAGTCAGGAAGAGAGAATCCAGAAGAGGCAAATGCTTTTTTCTATGTTTCGAGCAGTGAATGGAATTTATATCGATTTATTGCAAAATTTACCCGAATTAATAAACTGCCAAAGGCGGTTGTGCTGCTTAAAGATATCAAAAGAGGAATTACGGATTTTTTTATGAGCGGAAGAGGGAATCACGATCATAAATTTGAAAAAATAAAACACGTTGTAGAATTCTACCCTACTCTCAAATATATTTTAATGGGCGATGATTCCCAGCATGATCCTGTATTGTATGAACGAATCTGCAAAATATTTCCCGTTACCGTGATCGCTGTTTACATTAGGCAGACTGGTAAATATCAGAAAAAAGAAGTTCAAAAAATTCTTAAAAACCTTGAAAGCCTAAATGTCTCAGTTTGCTATTTTAAAGACAGCAGTAAAGCGATTGAGCATTCGAGGTCTATTGGGATCATTAAGTAGTTTGTTTTAGGTTTTAGGTTTTTTACCAACTTGAAACCTGAAACCTGAAACTTTTTCTAGCCCAGATTGCAGTGGAAAGCCCGGAATAAAAAAAGCAAAGGTTTCTTGTTCTAAAAAAGCGACCAACGGAAGCTCTTTTTAGAACATTAGAAACTTTGCTTTTTTTATGAGGACTTGAAACGGAAAGCTGGATCAGCTCCCGAAAAATTATATTATGCACTAAAATTATCAATTTCTTCTTGAACGACTTCCCAATCTAAAAGTAACTGATCTAAATCTTTTTTCTTTTTGTTGTAAGCTGTAAAAAATGAGGCGTCTTCTATATGTTTATCATAATTAGAAGCCAGTAGTTTATCGTCGTGCTGAATGTCTTTTTCTAATTGCTGAATCTGGCTTTCGATTTTACTTAATCTGTTTTGAAGTGCTTTTCCTTTTTTCTGGTCTTCGTATGATGTTTTGTTATTTTCTTTTGGAGCTGTCGTTTTTACAACATCTTTTTTCTCTACTTCGCGCATGTTTTCTAGATTACGCTGTTCTAAGAAAAAGTTGATGTCTCCCAAATATTCTCTGATTTTTTGATCTTTGAATTCATAAACAATGTTCGACATTCCTTGAAGAAAATCCCTGTCGTGAGAAACCAATAACAGTGTTCCTCCAAATTTTTGAAGTGCGGCTTTTAAAACATTTTTAGATTTGATATCTAAGTGGTTTGTCGGCTCATCCATCAGTAATACGTTGATTGGCTGTAACAGTAATTTACAAAGTGCCAAACGGTTACGTTCTCCTCCAGAAAGTACTTTTACTTTTTTCTCGACATCGTCTCCACGGAATAAAAACGAACCTAACATATCGCGAACTTTCATACGATTTGTATCAGTCGCAGCATCTTCCATAGTTTGCAGCAAAGTGATTTCGCCATCTAAGTATTCGGCCTGATTTTGTGCGAAGTAACCCAATTGAACATTATGCCCTAATTTGATGTTTCCTTCGTACTCAAATTCGTTTACCAATGCTTTGATGAAAGTAGATTTACCTTGTCCGTTTTGTCCAACAAATGCAATTTTACTGCCTCTTTCTACTAATAAACTAATATCTTTTAGAATCGTTTTGTCTCCGTAGCTTTTGGTAACATTTTCTGCTTCGATTACAACTTTCCCCGGTTCTTTTGAAACTGGAAAAGAGATGTTCATTACAGAGTTATCATCTTCATCAACTTCGATTCTTTCTACTTTATCTAATTTTTTAATCAACGACTGCGCCATCGATGCTTTTGAAGCTTTGGCACGGAATTTCTCGATTAATTTTTCTGTTTCTTCAATTTTTTTCGCCTGATTTTTTTGAGTTGCTAATTGCTTTTCGCGAATTTCATGGCGTAATTCTAAATATTGAGAATAGGGCTTATTAAAGTCGTATGCTTTTCCTAAAGAAATTTCGATTGTTCGGTTGGTAACATTATCCAAAAACATTTTATCGTGCGATACAATCACCACAACGCCAGGATAATTACGAAGAAAACTCTCTAACCAAATAATACTTTCGATATCTAAGTGGTTGGTTGGCTCATCTAGAAGCAATACGTCATTTGACTGCAAAAGTAATTTTGCCAATTCGATACGCATTCTCCAACCTCCAGAAAATGTTTCGGTTTGATTATTAAAGACTTCTCTTTTAAAACCTAAACCTAAAAGGATTTTCTCTGTATCTCCAACATAATTATAACCGCCTAAAAGCTCAAAGCGATGTGTATAATCAGATAAGTCTTCGATAATCTGACTGTATTCTTCACTCTCATAATCGGTTCTTGTAACCAATTGATGATTGATTTCTTCTAATTTCTTTTCTACAATTTTGATCTCTGTAAAAGCCTCATATGCTTCTTCCAGCACAGTTCTTCCCTGCTCAAAATCAATATCCTGACGTAGAAAACCCATTCTGATATCTTTCTCTTGCGAAATAACTCCTGAGTCTGGTTTAAAATCTCCTGCCAGCATTTTTAGCATTGTAGATTTACCTGCTCCGTTTTTACCCACAAGACCAACTCGGTCTCCTGCACCTAAACGAAAAGTAACTTCTTCAAATAAATATGTTCCTCCAAAAGAAACCGAAAGATTGTGTATGTTAAGCATAATTTGTGACTGTTGTTACAAGAAATAAAGGCGTAAAAATGTACCTTTGATCAAAATTTTTGCAAATGTTAAAAAAAGGATCCAAACTAAATAGTATTTTAACAGGAAGTTGTCCAAAATGCCAAAAAGAAAGCATGTATGAAGACAAAAATCCGCTTCATTTGACTAAAGTTCTAAAAATGAACGAAAAATGCAGTCATTGTGGATTTAAATATCAAATTGAACCTTCGTTTTTTTATGGCGCAATGTATGTAAGCTACGGACTAAATGTCGCTGTTGGAATTGCCGCATTTATTGTTTCTTTTGTCTTTTTTGGAGCTACTATCGAACAATCGTTTGTATCAATTATTCTGACTTTAGTTGTTTTATTTCCTTTTGTGCTGCGCCTTTCTAGAAACTTATATATAAATATGTTTGTTTCTTATGATCCTAAGGCCGGTCAGAAATAATACTTTTTAAATATCTTTTATGAAATCGCTTAATATCTGCTTCTCGATCTAGAGTAATATTGTTTTCGATATGATCGTATAAAGCTTTGGCCATTGCCGGACCCAGCATTACGCCGCGGGTACCAAGTCCGTTGAGGATGTGTAGTGATTTATAAACTTCATGTGTTCCCAAAAGAGGTCTTCTATCCGAAACGGTAGGTCGTACTCCTCCAAAGTGCTTTACAATTTCAAAATCACACGTAATAATTTCTTTTATACGCTCTAGAAGTTCTTGTTTACCTTCTTCTGTGGGTGTATCTGTTTTATCCTGCCAATTGTACGTCGCACCTACTTTGAACAAATTTCCACCCAGCGGTAAAATGAAAACACTGGTATTTACAATTACATCAATATTTAATTTTGGTGCTTTTATAATAAATAATTCTCCTTTTGTACCATCCAGAGGCAGGTAATTGAAATACGGATTTTTATGCATTCCGAAACCTTCTGCAAAAATAATATGACGCGCTTTGATATTTTTATATTGAATCCCAGAATCTAAAATCTCTAGGAAACTGCTGTGAAAAGAATCCTCAAGTAATAAATTATTTTCAAGCAAATATTCTCTATAACTATCTAATAATAAAGCAGTCTTAACATAACCAGTATGCAAAACCTCTCCATAATCAAAAGGAGAATCGATACTATTATATTTCTTAGTAATTAATTTGGTAGATAGGAAAGGTGCCAAATTAATTTTATCGGAAGCTGCAAACCAGTTGTTCTGCTCTTCAATTGAAAAGAACTTTCTTAAAACCGGCATTTTAAAATTGAATTTCTCTTTTAATTTATCTTCTACCTGGTCATAGAATTCATTCATGAGAACTAATTGTTCTTGTGCCTTCCACACTTCACTAAAACGCTTTAGAATAACAGGATTGTACAAACCTCCTGCTACTCTAGATGAGTTTTGCGATTTGTTATCCAAAACCAAAATAGTTTTATTGTTTTTAAGTGCAGTTTCGGCAAAAGAAATTCCAGCCAATCCAGATCCGACGATTAAATAATCAAGCATTGCGAAGTGTATAAATAAAAAACTCTTACTACAAAGGTAGCAAGAGTTTTTCTATAATTTGATTTGAGTACTTAGTAATTCCACATATCTTGCTCGAAATTACGTATCTTTTCTTTTAATCTTTCTGATTCTAATAACTGACTCTGTGCATCGTCACGAATATAATCTTTGATCTCACGATCTCCGTACATATTCTCTTCTTTATAAATAACCGCATTAAATCTTCTCGAATTCAATATTTGATCAAATGAAATTGGAAGTGCTGAATTTTGATCATTAAAGGCTTTAGCCTCGTGTAAAACTTCCCTCGCATTCGGGAAAAATACCCAAAACAATTCAATGTAATCCTTCTCGTCACTATTCATGGTATAAACATCTGGGGTTACCGGACAAATGCCAAGTAAACGATATTTCAATTCACTCTGACGTTTATCAAAATACCAAAATCCTTTAATCTTATATTGACTAACATCTGCTGCAGTAAGATCTTGCTTCAATATATATTCAGCAGGAACAGTTCTAGTTGGTCCAACTGTTCGATCTTCATACGTTACTTTTTTGTTCTTTCCCGTACCAGTAACAATCTTTTTCTTAACCACACGTGTTTTGTAGTCATCTGGATATTGATTGATTAATTCTCTACCTGCATCTGTTGTATCTACACGAGATAATGCCCCTTCAATGTCTTTTAAAGATTTCTTTGTATTAAAATAACTGTCTGCATAAACTTCCGTTATTCTACCATTCTTTATAGCCTTCGTCAAAACATCGTAAAGTGAGCGTCTATCGGGGCCAATGTTAGCAGTATCCACAGGAAAATATAATGGAAAGTTGATTTTTTCATTTAAGTCAATGATTCCCCAAGTAGTTTTCCCCATCAAAATATCTCTATCATCTACATAACCATAAGCAAGGGGCTTATCGTTATCAGATACCATCTGTGCAGGTGTTTTAATTCCTATCTGATCTGCAGTTTTTGCATTAAGTAAATTAGACTGCGCATTAGAAGCTAAGCCTCCAGCGATGGAAACAATAGCTATTAAAAAATTTCTTATTTTCATCATAATATTTATTACAAGACATTAAACGAAAATTTATTATAAATATTGTTATTTTTCTTACATAAATAAATTATTATAATTTTGAAAGCTTTTAATTCAGCTTAAAAGCTTTTTTAATTTATTACATAAAAAAAACTCTTACTACAAATGTAATAAGAGTTTTTTAATTATTATGTTATGTATCAACTTAGTAGTTCCACATATCTTGTTCGAAATTGCGAATTTTCTCTTTCACTCTTTCAGATTCTAACAATTGATTTTGAGCATTGTCTTTCATGTAATCGCTAATAGCTCTGTCTCCATAAAGATTCTCTTCTTTGTAAACAACAGCATTAAAACGTCTTGAATTTAAAATCTGATCAAAAGAGATTGGAAGAGCTGAATTGTTATCATTGAAAGCTTTTGCTTCATGCAGAGCTTCTCTGGCATTTGGGAAGAATACCCAAAATAATTCAATATAATCCTTTTCATCACTATTCATTGTATAAACGTCTGGAGTTACTGGACAAATTCCAAGTAAACGATACTTCAATTCACTTTGACGTTTATCAAAATACCAGTATCCTTTAATTTTATACTGAGTAACATCTGCAGCCGTAAGATCTTGTTTCAAAATGTATTCAGCAGGAACCGTTCTTGTTGGTCCAACCGTTTCTTCAACATAAGAAACACTTTTATTTTTACCTTTACCTGTTACTACTTTTTTCTTCACAACACGTGATTTGTAGTCATCTGGATATTGGTTAATTAACTCTCTACCTGCATCTGTTGTATCAATACGAGATAATGATCCTTCGATATCTTTCATAGATTTTTTGGTATTAAAATAACTATCAGTATACACTTCTGTTACTTTTCCACCTTTAATAGCTTTAGTCAAAACGTCATAAAGAGAACGTCTATTAGCACCAATATTAGCTGTATCTACAGGAAAGTATAATGGAAAGTTGATTTTTTCATTTAAATCAATGATTTCCCAAGTAGTTTTTCCCATCAAAATATCTCTATCATCTACATAACCATAAGCCAAAGGCTTATCATTGTCAGATATAAGTTGAGCAGGAGTTTTAAGTCCAATCTGATCAGGCGTTTTTGCGTTAAGCAAATTAGATTGCGCATTAGAAGCAAAACCTCCAGCGATAGAAACAACGGCTATTAAAAAATTTCTTACTTTCATCGTGGTATCATTATAAGATATTGAACGTAGCTTACACTACTTTATTATTGTATTTCGTAAATTACTGGAGCAGTTCTTGGCAATAAATAACTACCTGCACCTACCAGTTTAGTTTTAATTTCAGAAATAGTAACTTGGTCTCCTTTACCTGCTCTTGAAAGTACTTGTTTACATTGTGCATTCATTTTGTTTCCTGAAACAACAACTGTAGGTTGTCCAGCAATTTTCATATTGAATCCAACAACATCTAAACCAACCTCAAAATCAAAATCAAGAAGTTTAGCTCCAATAGTAGCAATCTCAAGGTTAGATTTAGGTCCTTTTACAACACCCATTTCTCCTCTAATTGTTCCTGTTGGACCAGGAATACCTTTAATTCTGAATGTTTTCTTGTCTGTTACTTTATCACCGTTTGGTAATGTACCAGTTACAGAAATTGTAGCTTCAGTACCTTGACCTGGGCTCATGTTATATTTTCCTGGTTTTCCAGCTGAAGATAATCCTGGAGCACTAGCAACGATTTTGTTAGCGTCAACACCAGCGAATGATACAGAGATTGGGTTAACAACTCCTCTATATACAACATTCATTTTATCTGCAGAAATTGTAGCAGAGTTTGGTCTTGGAACTACAACATATTTTCCAGAGAATTTTAATGGAATATTTTTTCCATCTTCTAAGAAAGTAAATTGCCCATTGATATCTTGTTCTCCAACTCCACCAGCAGTTAAAGAGATAACAGCTTGTCCGTTTACGATTTGTCCTGGACCTTGGAATGAAGTAGGTTTAGTGTTTTCATCATAACGACCTAAAACAACTTTACCTGTAACTTTTTCACCTTGGAAATATGCATTTTTGTCTAAAACAACAATTGCTTGATAATTACTGTAAGAAGCAGCAGCAACTGCAGCTTTTCCTAATGCGCTGTTATAAACATCAGTTTCAACTTTTTTAACATCATTCTGCCAAGTTGAAAGTTTTGCAGCAGATGCGATTGCAGGAAAACCTTTGAAGTGATAAGCTAAATACTTTTCTTTAATTCCTTCTTTGTTCTTTACATCAGAAACATCAAATTTCTTTTCAACCTCAGCAATAATTGCCGCGTATTTTTTGTCTGTTCCTAAAGCACCTTTAATATCTGCTTTGTATTTTTCGATTTTAGAAATAATTTCGTTACCTTTTTTAGTGTAACCGTCTCCTGTAAACCAGTCGTCGATATTATCTCCTCTATCCATTGACTCATAAGGCATTTTTCCAGTTTCTTTATCAACTTCGAAACCTTTAACTGCCTGAGCTTTTAAAGTAGCTATATAATCATAAAAATCTTTTGTAATTGCTTCAACTTTATGAGCTGTAACTGCAGCAATAGCGAATTCTCCTTTTGCTTCAGCAGCTTTTTGATCTAAAGATGTTAATAAACCTGCATTTGTTTCTGTTGAACTTGTATTTGCACTTTCAAATTTTTCATTCATCAAACCAAAAGCAGAAATAACTTCTTTTGATACGTTCATTGCTAACATTGCGATGAAAACCAGATACATCAGGTTAATCATCTTCTGTCTAGGGGTTAATTTTCCTCCTGCCATTTTTTTCTAATTAGTTCTTTATTAATAAATTTAATATTAGTTAAAAACTAATTATCCTTTGTTACTCATTGCAGAAAGCATACCACCGTAAACACTGTTTAAAGAAGCAATGTTTGCAGTCATAGATTGCATTTGCTCTTTTAATTTAGAAGCGTTTTCAGCGATTTCTTTGTTAGCTTCAGCGTTTCTAGAAGCGCTTTCTAACTGTACTTTATATAGACTGTTTAATGATTCCATTTGAGCAGCAGCAACAGATAATTCTTCAGAATATTTCTTTTGACCTGCGATTGAATCTACAGTTGGAGCAATTCCTTTAGCAGCAGATTCGAAGTTTTTGATGCTGTTTCCTAAACTTGACATTAATTCACCGTCAATTTTAGCTTCTTTTAATAATGTGTCTAATTTTTGAGATAATAATCCTTGAGCTTCAGTTGGAGCTTCAACTTTAACCTCTTTTTTTCTAGCTTGTCCGTTAGCTAATTCAGGGTAAACAAGAGTCCAATCTAACTCGTCTTCAACAGGTTCGAAAGCAGAAAGTGCAAAGATTAACGCCTCAGTAACCAATCCTACTGAAAGCATAACTGTTCCTGTTAATGGTCCAATTTCAAAGTGAGTAATTTTGAATAAAGCTCCAACGATTACCACTGCCGCTCCCATACCATAAGCGAAATTCATTGCTTTTTTACTTAATAATGCCATAATACTTTTTTTTAGGTTTTAATTTAAATAGATTTGTTGGATATTGATAAAATTATAAATTACTTTCTTTTGTTAGAGCTTCCAGTTACTTGAGTTCCCATGTAATCTTGTACAGTTCTAAATCCGATATAACTTCTAGCTGAATCAGCATATTCGTGGTCACGAGTACTAACTTGTAAGAAGTAAGCAACATCTTTCCAAGAACCTCCACGAACCACTTTTCTTTGATTTTTACCATCAATTACGTTTGGATTCATTGTTGAAACATATTCGTAAGCATTTGGATTATAAGCAGAATCAGTCCATTCTGAAACGTTTCCTGCCATGTTATATAATCCGTAACCATTTACGTCGTATGATTTCGCTTCAACAGTATATAAAGCTTCATCAGCAGCATAATCTCCTCTGCTTGGCTTAAAGTTTGCTAAGAAACAACCTCTATCGCTTTTAGTGTAAGGACCTCCCCAAGGATAAGTAGCAGATTCTAGACCACCTCTTGCAGCATACTCCCATTCTGCTTCAGTTGGTAATCTGAAAGCATTAACTAAGTCACGCCCTTTTTTCTTAGATTTGATATAACTATTTTTATTTAAAGTTCTCCAAGCACAAAATGCTTTTGCTTGTTTCCAAGTCACACCTACTACAGGATATTCTCCATAAGCTTTGTGCCAGAAATAATCATTATGCATTGGCTCATTATATGAGTAAGCAAAATCTTTAATCCAAACTGCAGTATCAGGATAAACATTTACCTGTTCTGTTTTTACGAAATCACTTCTTTTTCCAACTTTAGCTTTTGCAGCAGCTTGAATATCCATCCAAGAATAACGGAATTTCAATTTATTTACATCAATTGTTCTTAAACCATTGTATGATTCTTCAATTGGTAAATACATAGAGTCCATTACTTCAGCATAATACTCATCTGGATACGCTTTTGTATCTTTAATTAGTTTAACTTTTCTGTTTAATTTTCTTCCAGCATATGGATCATCTTTTGTACCAACACTATAATAGTTATCGTACATATATTTATCATAAGCTGTCATTTTTTCTGGATCAGAATCGTTGAAAGCATAGTCAGAAATACTTCCGCCTTTTTTTCCTTTTCCGTCAGTAGCTTTCTGTCCTGTCTCATCAGCCAAGATTGCTAAACGAACTCTCATTGTAGAATCTTTTACCCACTCTACGAATTGACGGTACTCACTATTTGTAATCTCAGTTTCATCCATATAAAATGAACGAACAGTTACAGTTTTAGTTGGAGCATCTTCTACGTTAGCTAAATCAGCATCTGATTTACCCATAATAAAAGATCCACCCGGAACTAATGTCATTCCATAAGGCTTCTCGGGATGCCATTTCCCTCCTGTAACACCAACTAATTCACCTTTGTCACCTGACTTACCACAGCCGATTACTAGTGTTAACATTGCTGCAAATGCAATAAACTTCTTCATATAAATTTGGGATTATCTATTCATTATTAAAAGTCCGTAAACGTATTTATTATTTATCTAAAAAACAATACTACTTGCGAAATTTATTTTACCGTTCAAAAATAATGTTAAATAAAATAAAAAAAAAATATTTTATCGATAAACTGTGTCAAAAAATCGATGTAAAACGTTAATTTTTATGGTTTATAACAATATTCTTACTAATTTATTTTAACTTTTTTTAATTAATTTTAAAAATTTAAGATTCCGCTTAAATTTTCTCGCTACAAAGCGTTTTTTCGCTGTGCTTTCCACCATCTTTCTGGCAATTCTTGATTGCAAGCTGACAAATATTCGTCATAAGAACAGGGTAATAACGTATTTCTTTTTAATTTATTGTTGCCATTTGATTCAAAAGGAATTTCTATCCACCAACGGTCAGTTTTATCACTTTTATAGAAAATCAATTCTTCATCTTCAAGAGGCACGATATATTTTAAATAGTTAGCTCGGCTTCCAAATGGATATTCTTTTGAGCGATAATGATAACCTTCAATAAAATACCATACAATTTGAGAAATTATTACCGATTCTGCCATTGTACTATTGTGATTAAAGATTCCAAAAGAGGATACTTTATCACTAATTCCAGCGTATCTTGCCAATGAACAGATTTCTTTACCGTTGAATCCGTTAGGCTCAAAAGTAACAGTATTCCCTGAAGCAGAAGACTTTACAGAGTTCAAATCAATACTAACTAAATCTGCATCTCTAAAAACCGGTTCTGCTAAGGTTATTTTATTTGAAATTTCTCCCAGACGATATGCATCAAAAAACAACTTTTCAATCAAATCAATCTCTTCTTGAGAATTATAATACGTCTGATATCCTATATTACAATAATTAAAAAGATTATTTGGTTCATCAATAATAATTTTTGTCAGATACGAATTAGCTGATACTGATTCGTTTTCCTTTCCAAAATCAAACCTATTATCAACAGCAACTAAGTTAACCATCTGCTCTAAATCGTCATAAGCACGGTACAAAGCATAAGTCAAATCTTGAGAACCTCCCAGGACTATAGGAATGACTTTATTCTTAATTAATGCCGCTGTAACTTTCTTCACTGCAAAATAAGTATCCTCTACTGAATCTCCGGCAAGTATATCTCCTAAATCGGCAATCGATGCATCCCAGTTGCCTGGAAACATTCCATATAACTTTTTACGTACCGCCGAAAGATTAACTTCATTAACCATATTAATGTTGGTACGATCTTCTAAAACACCAACTATGGCTATATTAATTTTTTCAATATCAGGAAACTGATCTTGGGTGTGAAAGACAACTTTACTCCCAAGCTCTTGTGAAGACAGTGCGCTGACGAATTTTACAATCGCATCATTAACTGGTTCTAGAAAATCAAATTCCATCTATACTTATTTCTTTTTAGCAGCTGTTTTTTTAGCTGGTGCTTTTTTAGCAGTTGTTGTTTTTTTAGCTGCCGTTTTCTTTGCAGGTGTTTTAGCAGCAATCATTTCTTGAACTTGAGCTAATGTCAATTGCGATGCATCAACATCTTTACTCAACTCAATTTTGATTTTTCCTTTTAGAATTACAGAACGTCCCCAACGGGCTTTTTCTACTACAATTCCTTCATCTTCCCAATTATGAATAACTTTATCGATGTTTTTCTGAAGTTTTTCTTCAATAAGTTCTTCAACATCTGATTGTGATAAATTATCAAAATTGTATTTCTTATTCACATTAATAAAAAGACCGTTCCATTTGATGAATGGACCAAAACGCCCCACTCCTTTTTGAACTGCTTCTCCTTTATAAACTGCAATCGGCGCATCTGCAAGTGCTTTTTCGTCGATTAACTCTTTTGCTCTTTCTTTAGAAACACTTAACGGATCTTCTCCTCTTGGCAACGAAATAAAAACGCTTCCGTGACGAACGTAAGGTCCATAACGACCGTTGCTTACTTCTACTTCTTCTCCTTTATATTCACCTAAACTCTTTGGAAGCAAAAATAAATTTAGAGCTTCTTCGAGTGTAATGTTTCCAATATTTTGATCTGCCATTAAGCTGGCAAACTTTTTATCCTCATCATCCGCTTCTCCAATTTGAGCCATTGGTCCAAATTTTCCTAAACGAACAGATACTTGTCTTCCATCTGCATCTTTTCCTAAAATTCTCTCGCCGCTTTCACGTTCAGCATTTGCTTCAACTTCTTTCACATTTGGATGAAATTGGTTGTAGAACTCCTGCATCATTTTAGCCCAGTCAATATTTCCTTCAGCAATTTCGTCAAAATCCTGTTCTACTTTTGCCGTGAAATTATAATCTAGAATGTTTCCGAAATTTTTCACTAAGAAATCAGTAACAATAGTTCCGATATCAGTTGGAACTAATTTTCCTTTATCTGAACCTGTGTTTTCTTTCAGCAGTTTTTCACCTACCTTACTATTTTGTAATGTAAGTTGTGTATAATTACGCTCCTGACCTTCAAGTGTTCCTTTTTCAACATAATTTCTATTGATAATTGTTGAAATTGTAGGCGCATAAGTAGAAGGACGGCCAATTCCAAGTTCCTCTAGTTTTTTTACCAAAGAAGCCTCAGTGTAACGTGCAGGCGGTCTTGAATATCGTTCTGTAGCTGTAATATAGTTATTTACTAACTTTTCATTTACTTTTAATGCAGGAAGCATTCCTTCTTGTTCTTCTTCGTCATCATCATGACCTTCAAGATATACTTTTAAGAAACCTTCAAAAAGTAAAACTTCTCCAGAAGCTGTAAAAATTTCGCTGTGATTATCAGCTTCAATTTTCACATTTGTTCTTTCCAACTGTGCATCGCTCATCTGAGAAGCCAAAGTTCTTTTCCAGATCAAATCGTATAAACGAGCCTGATCACGATCGATATTTACTGTATGACGAGACATATCAGTCGGACGAATTGCTTCGTGGGCTTCTTGAGCTCCTTTGTTTTTATTAGCAAAAACACGAGGTTTTGAATATTCTTTTCCGTACGATTTTATGATTTCAGCTTCTGCGGCATCCATTGCTTCTTTAGAAAGATTTACCGAGTCCGTTCTCATATAAGTAATAAGTCCAGCTTCGTACAAACGCTGCGCTAACTGCATCGTGATTCCAACTGGCAAATACAATTTTCTTGCTGCCTCTTGTTGAAGCGTAGAAGTTGTAAAAGGAGATGTTGGAGATTTTTTGGTAGGTTTAGTTTCTAAATCGGCTACCTTATATTTAGAACCGATGTTTTGATTTAAGAAATCTTCGGCTTCTTTTTTTGTATTGAAGTTTTTTGGCAGTTTTGCCTTGAAAACTTTTCCTGCTTCATTTACAAACTCTGCAACTATAGAATAAGAAGCAACTGCAGTAAAGTTTTGAATTTCGCGTTCTCTTTCTACAATCAAACGAACAGAAACAGATTGTACACGACCAGCAGAAAGTCCGCCTTTAATTTTTCTCCACAAAACCGGAGATAATTCATAACCTACTAAACGGTCTAATACTCTTCTCGCCTGCTGCGCATTTACTAAGTTATAATCAATTTCTCTTGGATTATCGATTGCTTTTAGAATCGCAGATTTTGTAATCTCATGAAATACAATTCTTTTGGTTTTTTTAGTATCTAATTTCAGTTCTTCCGCCAAGTGCCAAGAAATAGCCTCTCCCTCGCGGTCCTCATCGCTTGCTAACCAAACCATTTCGGCATTTTTAGATAGTGTCTTAAGTTTACTTACCAAAGCTTTTTTATCCGGAGAAACTTCATATTTAGGTCTAAAACCATTCTCTACATCTACTCCTATTTCTTTGGATGGTAAGTCTGCTATGTGACCATAACTTGACTCCACCTGAAAATCGCTCCCAAGAAATTTCTCGATCGTTTTCGCCTTTGCAGGTGACTCCACTATTACTAAATTCTTTGCCATTGCTCTATTTTTCTGCAACAAAAGTATCTATTTTTTTTAAATATTAACCTTGCTAATGAATTTTTGAAGTATTTTGATATTATGAAACTTAAAATTGCAGATTTATCTGTAATAAACTCGATAATATATATAGGTATAACTTTTAATTGATTATGACCTATTAAATGTGCTTTTAAATTTTAGTCCCGAAGCCTCGGGATAGATTTTAGATTTTAGATTTTAGATTTTAGATTTTAGATTTTAGATTTTAGATTTTAGTTCCGAAGCCTCGGGATAGATTTTAGATTTTAGATTTTAGATTTTAGATTTTAGATTTTACTTAAAAAAAAGCTAAAGCTTTTTTCTGGGATTCTTTCAATCTGCAATCTATCCCGAGGCTTCGGAACTAAAATCTAAAATTTCTCCTCTGCCATCTTGTCATATGATCGTATTTACGCTATCTTTGCACTTTGAAATTTTACAATGGAAAAGATTATTGAAGAAAGCAAGCAGGGCGAAAGTCTTGTTTTAGAAAATAAACCTGAGAATACTAAAAAACTTTTTATAGAAAGTTACGGCTGTGCGATGAATTTTTCGGACAGTGAAGTCGTAGCTTCCATTTTGTATGACGGAGGATATAACACAACTTCTGTTTTAGAAGAAGCTGATTTGGTTTTGGTTAACACCTGTTCTATTCGAGATAAGGCTGAGCAGACTATTCGTAAGCGTTTAGAGAAATATAATGCTGTAAAACGTACGAATCCGAAAATGAAAGTAGGCGTTTTGGGCTGTATGGCTGAGCGCTTAAAAAGTCAGTTTCTGGAAGAAGAAAAAATAGTTGATCTTGTTGTTGGCCCTGATGCTTATAAAGATCTTCCAAATTTATTGGCTGAAGTTGAAGAAGGACGTGACGCTATTAATGTAATTTTATCAAAAGAAGAAACTTACGGAGATATTTCGCCTGTTCGTTTAATGAGTAACGGAATCACAGCTTTGGTTTCGATCACCCGCGGATGCGATAATATGTGTACCTTCTGTGTTGTACCTTTTACGCGCGGTCGTGAACGCAGCCGTGAGCCGCAAAGTATTATGTCTGAAATTCAGGATTTATGGAATAAAGGTTTTAAAGAAATTACGCTTTTAGGTCAAAATGTGGACAGTTATTTGTGGTACGGCGGCGGTTTGAAAAAAGATTTTGTAAATGCTTCTGAAATGCAAAAAGCTACTGCAGTCGATTTTGACCAATTATTAGAAATGGTTGCTGTTGGTTTTCCTAAAATGCGTATTAGATTTTCGACTTCTAATCCGCAGGATATGCACGAAAGTATTTTGCACGTTATTGCGAAATATCCAAATATCTGTAAACACATTCACTTGCCAGTTCAATCTGGAAGTAACAGAATTCTGAAAGAAATGAATCGTCTGCACACGCGTGAAGAATATATGGCTTTGATTGACAAAATTAGAGCGATTGTTCCAGATGCCTCAATTTCGCAGGATATGATTGCCGGTTTCCCAACGGAAACAGAAGAGGATCACCAAGACACAATGAGTTTAATGGAATATGTAAAATATAATTTTGGTTATATGTATTCATATTCTGAACGCCCAGGAACTTTGGCCGGAAGAAAAATGAAAGATGATGTGGAAGAAGAAACAAAAGCCAGAAGGTTACAGGAAATTGTTGATTTACAGCAAAAACACGCTTGGCTTAGAAGTGAAGAATTTGTGGGTAAAACGGTTGAAGTTTTAGTAGAAAAAGTTTCTAAAAAATCTAAAGATGAATTCTCTGGAAGAAATTCTCAAAGTATAACGGTAGTTTTCCCAAAAGAAAATTACAAAATTGGAGATTTCGTAAACGTAAAAATCACAAGTTGTACTTCTGGAACTTTAAAAGGCGAAGCTGTCGGATTAAGTGAGATGAATTAAAAAAATTAGTTTCAGGTTTCAAGTTTCAGGTTCTTTGCGTAACTTGAAACTTGAAACAAAATACAAGCCAGCTCAATAAAACTTGAAACAAAAAATACATGGAAACAGTTCAAGCAATAAAACAACGATTTGAGATTATTGGTAATGATCCAAAATTAAATCGCGCCATCGAAAAAGCCATTCAGGTTGCTCCTACTGATATTTCGGTAATGGTGACTGGGGAAAGTGGTGTTGGTAAAGAAAATATTCCAAGAATTATTCATTCGCTTTCACATAGAAAGCATGGAAAATATATTGCGGTAAACTGTGGAGCTATTCCAGAAGGAACAATTGACAGTGAACTTTTCGGACACGAAAAAGGAGCTTTTACAGGCGCTACAAGTACGCGTGAAGGTTATTTTGAAGTAGCCGACGGCGGAACTATATTTCTAGATGAAGTTGGCGAATTACCACTGACAACACAGGTAAGACTGCTGCGTGTTTTAGAAAATGGTGAATTCATAAAAGTGGGTTCATCTCAGGTTCAAAAAACAAATGTTCGTATTGTTGCAGCAACAAATGTGAATTTATTCAATGCTATTGAAAAGGGTAAATTCCGTGAAGATTTATACTATCGTTTGAGTACTGTCGAAATTACTTTACCGCCTTTGCGAGAAAGAAACGACGATATTCATTTGTTATTCAGAAAATTTGTGGCCGATTTTGCTCACAAGTACAAAATGCCGCCTTTAAAATTAGACGATGATGCTGTTCAATTATTACAAAAATTCAGATGGAGCGGTAACATTCGTCAGCTTCGAAATGTCGCTGAACAGATTTCTGTTTTAGAAACTAATCGTGACATTACACTGGCAACTTTAAAATCGTATCTGCCCGCAGAAGGAAGCAATTTACCTTCTGTTATTAATGACAGTAAAAAAGAAAGCGACTTTAGTACCGAGCGAGACATTTTATACAAAGTCCTTTTTGATATGAAAAGCGATTTAAACGACTTGAAAAAACTGACTTTAGAATTAATGAAAAATGGTACTTCTAAAGTACAAGACATTAATCCGAATTTAATTCAGAAAATATACGGGAACCAGCAAAACGACAGCGAAATTGATTTTGAAGAAGAACCAAGAACAGCTGTTATGACTACTCCTGCAGTTAGAGAAGAAAATTATCAGATTCCAGATGATAACTATTTGTTTGCCGAGACGATTGAAGAAGAAGAGATTTTGCGTTTGGAACAAAAGGAAATCGAAATGATCAAAAAATCATTAGAAAAAAACAAAGGGAAACGTAAAGCAGCGGCAGATGAATTAGGAATTTCTGAAAGGACATTGTACCGCAAAATCAAACAATTTGATCTTTAATTTCTGCAAAGAAGTTAAGACTTGAAATTGTTTAAACGAAATGAATATCTTTGACCGAGCGTCAGCTGGATGGCGAAGAAATACTTACAGATTAAAATGAAACACTTAAAATATCTTTTACTATTATTAGTTGCAACAACTTTTAGCGGTTGCTCTGTTTACAACTTTACAGGAGCTGGACCAATCGATGCCAAAACCTTTCAGGTAAATTTCTTTCAAAATAATGCAGATTTGGTTGAACCTGGAATCGACAGGACTTTTACATTGACTTTACAAGATTTAATTATGAATCAGACCAACTTAAACTTGGTTAGTAATGGCGGTGATTTGAAGTACGAGGGAGAAATTACAGATTACCGAATAACTCCAATGACAGCAACTGCAGATCAGCAGGCTGCACAAAACCGTTTATCGATTCGTGTACAAGTAAGATTTTCTAATAAAAAGAAAGAGACAGATGATTTTGAAAAATCTTTTGAATTCTATTATGATTTCCCAGGAAGAGATCTTCCAACTGGATCTGTTTTAAATGAAGCAATCAGAGTTATTTTTGAAAGAATTACGCAGGATATCTTTAATGAGTCATTAGCTAAATGGTAATTCTTTATTTGTTGAAATCATTTAATTGATTTTAAAACCAATAAACAGTTAAACTAAAAAAACGATTAAACAAACAAAAAATGAACGTTACTGATTATACCTACTTAATGAACAAACCGGAAGCTATTACAGAAAAGCAGGCGGACGCATTAGGAAGTGTTTTGAATGAATTTCCGTATTTTCAAAGTGCCCGTGCATTGCGATTAAAAGGACTTTACAATCAAAACAGCTTTAAGTATAATTATGCATTAAAGGTTACGGCCGCTCATACTTCCGATCGTTCTGTTTTGTTTGATTTTATTACTTCTGAAGCTTTTACTTCTATTCAAAATGATTTCTACGAACAAAAACTTAGAGATCTTCTTGAAATTACTGTTTTTGACAGTGAGATAATTTCGCCAGAGCAAATTCAGAAAGCACTTGAGGTAAAAACAGACACTCTTGAACAATCTATTTTGAATTCTATTAAAGAATCAGAAACACCTTCAATAGATCAATTTGTAAAAGTTGAAGAACCTTTAAAAATAGAGGAACCAATAAAATCTGAAGAAACCAAAAATATTCCAGAAATAGATCCGTCAATTTTTACTGCAATCAAAGAAGCTCAAACGGTAACTTTTGAAAAGCCAATAGAAATTGAAACACCAAAAGCTCTTCCAGAAATAGATCCTTCTATTTTTAGTGCGATCAAAGAGTCGCAGTCAATTACTTATGAAAAACCAGTAATTGAAGAAGAAAATAAGATTGATACAATTGAAGATTCAACTTTAGATATTACAGAAGAAACTAAAACTCCGACTATAACAGAACCAACAAATATTGAAGTTCCTAAATTTGATCGTGTTGAAGATTCTATTTTAAGTTCAATAAGAGGAGCTGAAACTGCTTCTACACCTGAATCTGTAAAAGTTGAAGAGCCTAAAATTGATCCCGCAATTGAGCGTTCGATTTTAAATTCAATTAAAGAAGCTGAAGCTGCAACTTCTCAAGAACCGAAAACTGAAGAAGCAAAAATTGATATTATTGAAGAGCCAGTTTTAAATTCAGCTGAAGAAGAGGAAGATGATAGTGTCATCGAAGAAATGATAATTCCTGAATTTAAAATTAATCCCGTTGAACGATCAATTCTTTCTTCAATTAAGGAAGCTGAAACTGTAATTCCTGATGAAACTAAAGAAGAAATTCTGAAAGAAACTAAAGAGGAAATCACAGAACAAGTTCAAGAAGAAATTCTAGTAGCGACTGAAGAAGAAGTTCAAGAAGAGAGAACCGAAGCTGTAAGAAATGTAGAAGAACATTTAGAAATTGGAAAACCTTTAGATTTTTCGCTTAACGAAAAACACTCTTTTCAAGAATGGCTTCAACTATCTAGAACAGAACCAATTGATCGTTCAGACGAAGTTTCGGCAGATGAAGAAATTAAAAACACAACTGTTGAAACCAAAAAAGAAGAGCCGTCAATTAATGAAGAGAGACTAAAAAAAGCTGAAATTATCGATAAATTTATCGAAACCAATCCGAAAATCTCTCCAATTAAACCTGGAAACAGCGCGCCGGTGGTACAAATTGAAAGCAATACCGAGGATAATTCGTATTTGATGACTGAGACTCTGGCTAGGGTTTATCTGGAACAAAAGAAATATACAAAAGCAATTCAAGCTTATGAAATATTAATTTTGAAATATCCAGAAAAAATTACTTTCTTTGCAGACCGCATATCGGATATAAAGATTTTACAACAAAATAACAATAACAATAATTAAGTAATGAGCACATTTTCAATTTTTTTAGTTTTAATCACAATAGTTTGTTTTCTATTGATCGTAGTTATTATGGTACAAAACCCTAAAGGAGGCGGATTGTCTTCTACTATCAGCGGAACGCAGATGTTAGGAGGAGTACAAAAAACAACTGACTTTTTAGATAAAAGTACTTGGACTTTAGCTACCGTTCTAATTGTGTTAATTTTACTTTCTAGCTTAAGTTTCTCTGGATCTTTAAGCGATACTGATTCTAAAATCATTGATAAAACCGAAGCTCCTGTAAATACACCAGCTGCACCAGCGCAAGGAACTACTCCTGCTCCAGCAGCACCAGCAGCTAAATAATTTCAGCTCGATATAAAATCTAATGCCAGCCTGTCAAAGCTGGCATTTTTTTTAAGAAATAATGTCAGTTTTAGCACCATGGCACAATTTCTGAAAGTTTATTGAACATTAAAAAATGTATAACTAATAATAATATAAAAATCATGGCTTTAAACATTAAACCGCTTTCAGACCGCGTACTTATTGAGCCTGTTGCAGCCGAAACGAAAACTGCCTCAGGTATTTTTATTCCAGATACTGCCAAAGAGAAACCACAAAAAGGAACTGTGGTTGCAGTAGGAAACGGATCTAAAGATCATACAATGACCGTAAAAGTTGGTGATACTGTTCTTTATGGCAAATATGCCGGAACTGAATTAAAATTAGAAGGCACTGATTATCTAATCATGCGCGAGGATGATATTTTAGCGATTATCTAAAAATATTGTATTAAGTACGAAGTATTTAAGAATTAAGAACTTCATTAAACTTGAAACAAATCAAACTTTAAACAAAATAAAAAAAATGGCAAAAGATATAAAATTTGATATTGAAGCACGTGACGGATTAAAACGTGGTGTTGATGCATTAGCAAATGCTGTAAAAGTAACGCTTGGACCTAAAGGTCGTAATGTAATTATCGGAAAATCATTTGGTGGACCAACAGTTACTAAAGATGGTGTTTCGGTTGCAAAAGAAATCGAATTAAAAGACCCATTAGAAAACATGGGCGCTCAAATGGTTAAAGAAGTGGCTTCTAAAACCAATGATTTAGCAGGAGACGGAACTACAACTGCTACAGTTTTAGCTCAGGCTATCGTAAAAGAAGGTCTTAAAAACGTTGCTGCAGGTGCAAATCCAATGGATTTAAAACGTGGTATCGACAAAGCTGTTGAAACTATTGTTGCCGACTTAGCAAAACAAGCTAAAGTTGTTGGAAGCGATTCTGATAAAATCAAACAAATTGCTTCTATCTCTGCAAATAATGACGAAGTTATTGGTGAGTTAATCGCTACTGCTTTTGCAAAAGTTGGAAAAGAAGGTGTAATTACTGTTGAAGAAGCTAAAGGAACTGATACTTTCGTTGACGTTGTTGAAGGAATGCAGTTTGACAGAGGATACCTTTCTCCTTATTTCGTAACAAACCCAGAGAAAATGGAAGTTGAATTAGACTCTCCATACATCTTATTATACGACAAAAAAGTATCTTCTTTAAAAGAATTACTTCCAGTTTTAGAGCCAGTTGCTCAATCAGGAAAACCATTATTGATTATTGCTGAAGATGTTGACGGAGAAGCTCTTTCTACATTAGTAGTAAACAAATTAAGAGGTGCTCTTAAAATTGCTGCTGTAAAAGCGCCAGGTTTTGGAGACAGAAGAAAAGCAATGTTAGAAGACATCGCAATCTTAACTGGTGGAACTGTAATTTCTGAAGAAAGAGGTTATACTCTAGAAAATACAACTATCGAAATGTTAGGAAACGCAAAAAGAGTTTCTATCGATAAAGACAATACTACTATCGTAAGCGGTGCTGGTGAAGCTGATATCATCAAAAACAGAGTAAACCAAATTAAAGGTCAGATGGAAACTACAACATCTGATTATGATAAAGAAAAATTGCAAGAGCGTTTGGCTAAATTAGCTGGTGGTGTTGCTGTTCTTTACGTTGGTGCTGCTTCTGAAGTAGAAATGAAAGAGAAAAAAGACAGAGTTGATGATGCTTTACACGCAACTCGTGCTGCTGTAGAAGAAGGAATTGTTGCTGGTGGAGGTGTTGCTTTATTAAGAGCAAAACTTGCTTTAGCTGACTTAAAAGCTGATAACGCTGATGAGGCTACAGGAATCCAAATTGTTTCTCGTGCTGTTGAAGCTCCATTAAGAACTATCGTTGAAAACGCTGGTCTTGAAGGTTCTGTTGTTGTGGCTAAAGTTTCTGAAGGTTCAGGCGACTTTGGATACAATGCAAAAACTGACGAATATGTAGATATGCTTACTGCTGGAATTATCGATCCTAAAAAAGTAACTCGTGTAGCTCTTGAAAACGCTGCATCTGTTTCTGGAATGATCCTTACTACAGAATGTGCATTAATTGATATTAAAGAAGAAAATGCTGGAGGCGGAATGCCAATGGGAGGCGGAATGCCAGGAATGATGTAATCATTCTTTTCTTAAAACTTAAAACGCCGGATATTAATCTGGCGTTTTTTTTGTTTTTATTTGCCACGAATTACACGAATAATTTTTTCTAAATCTTGCCATTTTTTTTAGCCATAGATTAAGTATTAAAAAAGATTATAATCTGTGAAAATCATTTTAATCTGTGGCAACTTTCTTCTAAACAAAGCATTTTTGAAAATTCGTGGCAAACATTTCCGTTAGTTTAACATTCTCTTTTTCTTTAAAAAATCTGTTATTTCTACCTTTGCAGTTCTATTTAAAATTGCAAAATGAGAAAATTTACAACTCACCTTTTATCTTTCACATTCTTATTTCTTACTACTCTTTCACATTCCCAAACCAATAAAGATGCTTATGTTGTTTTAGTTTCTATGGATGGTTTTCGGTGGGATTATGGTAAGCAATTCAGTCTTCCGAATCTTAAACAAATTTCAAAAGAAGGCGTTCATGCAAAATCTATGAAACCTTCTTATCCAACAAAAACTTTCCCTAATCATTATACTATAGTGACAGGACTTTATCCAGATCATCACGGAATTATTAATAATGTTTTTTATGATGCCTCTTTAAACGAATCATTTTCTTTATCAAGCAATGCAAAAAATGATTCCCGATTTTATGGCGGCAATCCGATTTGGAATTTGGCTGAACAGCAAGGCGTAAAAACGGCTTCTTTTTTCTGGCCGGGCTCTGATATCGATAAAAGAAATCCGAGTTATTTTAAAAATTACAATGGTAAAATTCCGTATGGAGCTAGAATTGATACGGTTATGAAATGGCTGCAACTACCAGAAAACCAAAGACCTCATCTTGTAACTTTGTATTTTGACGAGCCTGACCATAGCGGACATAATTTTGGCCCAAATTCGCCTGAAACCAAAAAAGCAGTTACAAAAATGGATTCTATTATGGGAGAATTATCGCGAAAATTGGATCAACTGCCAATTGGAAAACAAATCAATTTAATTATTGTTTCAGACCACGGAATGGCCAATATCAGCAATGATAAAAAAGTGGCTGTGTTAGATTATTTAAAACCAGAATGGCTTGGCTATAAAGATGTTATTAACCCAATTATGAGTTTGCAGGCAAAAGCTGGATTTCAGGATTCGATTTATAATGCTTTAAAGAAAGTTCCACATATTAAATTCTGGAAATCAACCGAAGTTCCAAAGAGACTTCATTACGGCACTAATGCGCGTGTACATGATTTCGTTATTGAAGCCGAAAAAGGATATAGCTTAGTCAGTAAAGAAAGTACGCATATAAAAGGCGGAACGCATGGTTATGATAACAATGAAAAAGATATGCATGCTATTTTTTATGCAAAAGGTCCTGCTTTTAAAATAGATAAAACAGTCAAAACTTTCCCGAATGTTTCTGTTTACCCGCTAATTGCCCATATTCTAGGTTTACAAATTGGAGAGATTGATGGAAAATTGAGTGATGTAAAATCGATGCTTCGTTAATTAGATAATGTGGCAATTAGAAAATTTAATAATTAGAAAATGAATTAAATGTCACCCTGAGCGAAGTCGAAAGGCATTCCAATTGGCACGGGGGCTTCTCCCGAAGTTTCGGGACGATCAGCCTGACAGTTTATAAACACAACAAACCCGACAGGTTTTAAAAACCTGTCGGGTTTGTTATATTCAGAGAAGACTCACGTAAGCGTCAACAGTAAAATCATTTTCTAATTATCCAAATTGACAAATTATCTAATTAAAAATTAGTCCCAACTGAAACCTCTTTCCATTTACCCAATTCATCTTGGACACTTGCAATTTTCTGATTTGCCATATTAAAAGCATCTTCTCCTAAGAATAAATGCAACGGCGGATTTTCATCTTGGCTCACTTTAATTAATGCATCGGCTAATTTTTCTGGATCTCCTGGCTGATTTTCGTTGATGCTCTCTTTGTGAGCATTTTCAGATTGTCTAACTTCTTTGTAAGCCGCAATCGGATTTTCTGGCAATAACAGAGAACTATCTTTTAAGAAATCTGTTCTAAAATAACCTGGATAAACAATTGTTGCATGAACTCCGAACTCTTTTACCTCAGCAGATAACGATTCTGTTAAACCTGCAACGGCAAATTTTGTAGAACAGTAAATTCCCCAGCCTGGAAAATTCCCAACATACCCTCCAACAGAAGAAATATTAAAAATATGTCCTGATTTGTTAGCACGAAGAATTGGCATTGTATTTCTAATTACATTCAATAATCCGAAAACATTTACCTCGAAATTTTTTCTAGATTCCGCATCTGTTAATTCTTCCAAAGCTCCTAATAAACCATAACCCGCATTATTCACTAAAACATCGATTGTTTTAAAATGACTTATAGTTTTTTCAATAGCATTTTTAACGCTATTTTCATCTACCAAATCCATTTCTAGAGGAAGAAAACTCTCTGATGAATTTCCTAAAACTTTTATTAAAGCTTCTTCACTTCTCGAAGTTGCAGCTACTTTAAAACCTTCTGCTAATAATTTTTTAGCTAATTCTAATCCAAGTCCTTTTGAAGCACCTGTGATAAACCAAACTTTGTTATTTCCCATGATCTTAATTTTTACGTTTTAATTACAGGACAAAGTTATGAACGAAGTGCTTCTCAAATATTGAAAGAATCAAACCAGAAGTTACAAAAATCA
Source organism: Flavobacterium sp. SORGH_AS_0622 (assembly GCF_030818825.1). Lineage (NCBI taxonomy): Bacteria > Pseudomonadati > Bacteroidota > Flavobacteriia > Flavobacteriales > Flavobacteriaceae > Flavobacterium > Flavobacterium sp. SORGH_AS_0622. Next base: position 783,668 of record NZ_JAUTAX010000001.1, on the reverse strand, counting down.
AACAATTTCTACCAGTCGATAGTTTTTTGGTGAAACCTGAACATTTTTCTTGAAAAAATTAATAAAATGAGATGATTCATCGAATCCCAGACACCATGCAATTTCATTAATATTCCAGTTGGTTTGTTTCAGTAAAATCATTGCTTCCTGAACAATTCTTTCTGAAATAATCTGAGAAGTTGTTTTTCCAGTTGTTTCCTTTAAAGATTTATTCAAATGATTAATATGTACATTTAACTGATTCGCAAATTCAGAAGGCGAACGGAAATTAATTTGCTGCGTAATAGATTCAATTGGAAACTGACGCTCTAATAATTCTAAAAACAAAGACGAAATTCGGATAGTGGCATTCGATTTACTATATAATGAAGTAGTTACAGTCTGTGTTTTGAGTGCTAAATGAATAATCTCAAAAACTAGATTTCGAAGAATATCATATTTAAAAGCATAATCAGAATTAATTTCGTCGAACATTCTTAAATAAATGGCTTTAAGAGATTCTGCTAATTCTGTTGAAATTGGAACCACGGGATTTCCGCCAGGCTGAAATAATGGATACTCTTTTAAATTGCCAAATTGACTAAAAAAAGCATCTGTAAAAATGCAGAAAAATCCGGTTTGATTCTCATCTATATGTTCCCAGCTGTATGGAATCTGCGGATTTGCAAAAAATAAAGCCTGATCTTCAATGACTGCTGTTTTATCTGCATAATGCACTTTGTTTCTCCCAATAATCAAACTTATTTTATAAAAGTCTTTGCGGGTATAAGGCAAAGGATTACAAGTACTTCCAACATAATCATCCAACTTAAAAACATTAAAATGTCCGATTTCTTTTTTAAGATTTTCGGGCATTCCTTTTATTTTAATTGTATAAAAATCTTCTAGTGTTTCTGTCAGTTTCATTTTGTAAAGTTACAAAAATCAAATTATTTTAATTAGAAAATTTGTTAATTAGAAAATTAGATAATGAATGGAGTGTTACCCTGAGCAAAGTCGAAGGGCGTTCGAATTAGCACGTAGGCTTCGACTTCGCTCAGCCTAACAAAAACATACAGAGAACAAACCCGACAGGTTCTAAAACCTATCGGGTTTGTTGTTTATTTGCATTGTGTAGATGCACTACAGTACATCTGTACAAATACGCGTTTCCATCATCATTTATCTAATTATCAAATTGATACATTATCTAAATTAACTAACCACTTTATAAGTTGGATCTTCAATCACATTCACTTTAATAACGGCATCCGCATTTTTAAGTAATTGCCTGCAGTCCGGACTCAAATGTTCCAATTCAATTACTTTATCTAATTGATTGTATTTTTTAGTCAGATTGTTTAAAGCTTCAATTGCAGACATATCAGAAACACGGCTTTCTTTAAAATCAATTATAACGTTTTTGGGGTCGTTTTTTACATCAAACTTTTCCATAAAAGCAGTTATGGATCCGAAAAATAAGGGACCATAAATCTCATAATGTTTTACTCCATTTTCATCAATATAATGTCTCGCACGAATTCTTTTAGCACTTTCCCAAGCAAAAACTAGAGCCGAAATAATTACACCAATTAAAACCGCCAAGGCTAAGTTGTGCAATACAATCGTAATTACGGCTACTAAAATTCCAACAAAAATATCGTGTCTCGGCATTTTGTTTATAATCCGGAAACTTGCCCATTCAAAAGTAGTAATCGCAACCATCATCATGACGCCGACTAAAGCTGCCATAGGCAATTTACCAATTACAGGCGCGCCAAAAAGTATAATCAGCAAAATAGTCAAAGCTGCAATAATTCCAGAAAGTCTTGCTCTAGAACCAGCACCAAGATTTACCAAAGTCTGTGCGATCATTGGGCAGCCGCCCATTCCGTAGAAAAATCCGTTTAATATGTTTGAACTTCCCTGCGCAATACATTCGCGATTACTGTTTCCGCGAGTTCCAGTAATTTCGTCGACTAAATTCAGCGTAAGCAAACCTTCAGTCAAACCAACGGCCGCGACAATTACAGAATATGGAAATATCACTTTTAAAGTGTCAAAAGAAATCGGAATATTTGGTATATGAAACGGAGGAAATCCGCCTTGAACAGAAGCAATATCTTCTACCGTTTTGGTTTCGATATTAAATACAATTACCAACGCAAAGACAATCATAATTGCTACCAGAGATGCGGGAACTGCTTTTGTGATTTTTGGAAAAATTAAAACAATAGCAACTGTAAGTGCGACCAAACCCAGCATAATATACAGTGGAGTTCCCTGAAGCCAAGAAACCTGACCATTTACAACGGTTTTAAACTGCTCCAGCTGCGACATGAAAATTACAACCGCGAGTCCGTTTACGAAACCAAACATAACAGGCTGCGGAACGAGCCGAATAAATTTTCCAAGTTTAAAAAGTCCGACACAAATCTGGACTACTCCGCCAAGTGCGACGGCTGCAAAAACATATTCTATTCCGTGCGATTTCATTAAAGCGATCAAAACAATTACCGTTGCCCCTGCTCCACCAGAAATCATTCCGGGTCTTCCTCCAAAAATAGCTGTTACTAAACCCGCTATAAAGGCCGCATATAACCCAACCAAAGGCGGAAATCCTGCAAGAATAGCAAACGACAAAGATTCTGGAATCATGGTCATTGCCACTGTTAAACCAGCTAAAATTTCATTTTTATAATTGACTTCTTGGGTAAAATCGAAGAGTTGGAACGCTTTTTTCATGGCACAAAATTAGAAAAATAATATATGCAAAAAAAGAACAAACCTTTTCGTGGTGAAAAAGCGGCAAGAAATTAATGCGATAAGCAGAACAGCTATATTAACGTAATTGTTCTAAGAGAAAAATTAAAATGTAAAGAATAAAACCTGTCATCTTGATAATTTATATTAAATTAAAATTATTAAGCAAAAATACTTACAAAAGAAACAAATACAGCTGCGTACTTACACCTGTTTTTCAATATAAATTAATCAAGTCTTACACAGGTATAACCTAGGCAATGCATATAATCCACTATATTATCGCACTCCAGATCTATACCTTCTACCCTTAAAATTTTATCGCAGTCTTCAAGATCAAAATTTATTTTATAATCTGGAAATTGAGTTTGAATAATGGCGATGACATAATTTTTATCAGATTCTTTCTGAACATTCGTTTTAAAAATTTCCACAACCATGGGTGACTCTTTTAATTCTTTAAACATATACATTCTTACTTTCTATTAAAAAGATTATAAGATACTCCGAATCTAAAATAGCCCTGTGTATCTTCATTTTGATCATAAACATAGCGATTGGTGCGTTCTCCCTTCTCGGTAATTCGAGCGCTGACAACATTATTAAAACCGCCTTTTACAAATGCAATCAGCTTTGGGGTAAAGCTGTATTCATAAGTAATGCCGGATTTTAATTCTAATTGATTGAGTTCGTAAACTCCATGTAAATTTGAGGAGTTTAAATTTAGATAAAAACTTTCAGTATTTAATTCCGTTCCTAAGGAAATTCTTCCATTTTCTAACAATTCTCTTCTAAATAATAATCGCTGTGGGAGAATAAAATCCATATCCCATTTTGAGTTTTTAAATTTATGATTCATCGAGAAAAGCGGCGTTAGCGGTACAATAGAAGACGGATCCAGCAATACCAAAACTCCAGCAGTAATTGTCGTAGAAGGAGTTCTCGTAAGCACCAAAACTGACGATGCAAATCCTTTTATACGCTGTAAATTATCTTCATTTCCATCAACTGATGCCGTAGCACTGTAAATAACAGGTTTATTAAAAAGAGATGCCATATAAGTTGCCGTCACAGCACCTGCCCAGTAATGAATGTCTTCATTTTCTCTTCTATAAGTTTGGGTTGTGGCATAACTATAAATGTCTCCAAACTGATAACTTTCATATTTATAACGAAGCGAAGTTGTCAAAACAAAACGCTTTGATTTTGAAGCATAAAATGGCAGATTAAAAGCTGCTTTAAAACGACTGTGATTTTCAACTCTTCCTCTTTCAAATTTATTCCCAAATAATTCAGAATCGTAATTAGAAGGTCCTAACTGTTCATATTGCAAATCAAAAGTTCTAGTTGTAGGGAATTTGTCTACTATTGCTTTTCCTAGTGTTTTTATACCTGGCTCTTTTTCCTGAGCAATAGCGTGCACGGAAATAAACACAACGAAAACTGAAATGATTTTAGACTTCATAATTGGTATAAATTGTTTTTGGAATAAATTATAAATTCGGCTCAAAAGTAATTTACAAGCTCATATTCTAATAGTAATTTTATACCAGTGGCGTATGATTTATACGAATGGCGTTTGTATAATTTCCCTCTTACAATTGGCTTAAAACTATACGATTATATTATTTTTGCCGTTATGACAATCGCTAAAATTTATCAGAACTTTTTTTTACGAAATCTCTTTGTAAATACACTTGTTTATTTGGTTATTCTTGCTTGTGTTTACGACGAAATAAGACTCGACGGACACAGCTGGGCATATATTTTGAGCAAAATTGCCGTCGGATATTTCCCTTGCATTGTCTGGATAACATTTTTTAATGTTTTCATCATCAAACCTATTTTATTTAAAAAGAAAGTCAAACTCTTTTTCACACTTCTTGTTGGGTATTGGACTTGTTTTTACTTTTTTATGAATTGGTTTTTTCCTCTGGTGGGATTAGGAAATTTTAAGACACTTCAAATATTATCTTTAATAATCAACGGAACATTTTTTTATTTCATTCATGTCGTTATCACCAAAAAAATCATGGATGCCGATAAAGATATTATGAATTTCAAATCGGAACTTTCGTTTTTAAAACAACAGTTAAATCCGCATTTTCTACTCAATGCGATGAATAATCTTTACGGCGAAGCACTGGCCGAACCCGATAAAGTTCCAGATCGAATCCTGAATCTTTCGGATATGCTGCGTTATCAGATTGAAGCTTCTAAAAAAGATTTTGTTTTGGTGGAAGAAGAAATTGCTTTCGTAAAAAAATATATTGAATATTATACCTTTAGAAACGAACGTTTGAATGTAACCCAAAATCTAGACGGTGCATTTGACGAAATCGAGATTCCACCCTTATTTTTTTTACCATTGGTAGAAAATGCCGTGAAGTTTTCTGCCGAAACTGCAGAACCTTTTATTAATCTGGATTTAAAAGTAAAATGTCGAAATTTGTCTTTTACTTTAAAAAACAATTATCTTGATTCGGGTTCGCGTCTTTCGAGCACAGGAATCGGAATTGAAAACCTAAAAAGACGTTTAGAAGTTTACGGCTTAAAACACGATTTAAGCTGTAAAAAAGAAAAAAACATGTTTGTAGTAAAATTAAGTATATGGCATTTACCTACCGCTGTCTCATAATCGATGACGAATCGCCGGCGCACAAAGCGCTGATTTCGCACATCTCGAAATTTGACGAACTGGAACATTCCGGAAGCGCTTTTAATGGTATGGAAGCCATAAAACTACTTAACGAAAACCAATATGACATTATTTTTCTAGACATTAATATGCCTGTAATTTCGGGTGTCGAATTAATGGAATTGCAGCCCAACCGACCGCTTACAATTGTCACAACAGCTTATTCTGATTTTGCGCTTTCGGCTTACCAAAACGATGCAATTGATTATTTAATGAAACCCATTTCGTTAGAAAAATTTTCAAAAGCCATAGAAAAAGCCAAAACTTATTATTCTGGAAATACTCTTAAAAAAGAAACCAATAGTAACGAAAAAGTACTTTCGTACCGTTCTAATGGGCAATTACTAGAAACTCCGCTCGCTGATATTTTATATATAGAAAGTCTGGGCAATTACATGAAACTGCACAACTGCAAACTAAAATCGCCAATTATTATTTACGGTTCGCTTGCAAGCATAAGCTCAGAAATTGACTGTACCGATTTCGTGCAAGTGCACCGTTCTTATATCGTAAACACAGCTAAAATCAAGGCTGTTACTTTTAAAAACCTTACGATGTCTAATGGCGAAATTATTCCTGTGGGAAGGAAGTATCAAATTTTGCTAGATAATATTTCAATTAGATAATTTGTCAATTTTGATAATTAGATAACTTTTGGAAAAGTTGAACTTCATGCTTTAATTTTAAACCCATTTTGGATTTACTTCTTTTTCCTTAGATACTCAATCGCCCCAGTAGACCATAAAGCCAGAAAAATCAAAACAGGCTGAAAAAACAATCGTATCAAACGCGCTTGATCTGTGTTCATGCCCAGCGCATCAATTCTATTTAAATATTGGGCAATATTGCCCGGAAAAACCATTACATAAAATACGGCAAGGAAAATTCCCATGTGAACTTTATATTTCGTTAAAAAAATAAGAGCAAGCCCAAGTATTAACTCTACGATTCCAGAAAGAATCACTACTAAATCTTTATCCATAGGAACCCAGTTAGGAACCTGCGCCTGAAAATCTATTCTTTGAAAAGTAAGATGCCCAAAAGCAGCGGTTATCATAAAAAGTCCCAGCAAAATTCTAAAGAAATTTTGTGTTTTAGTTGTGTGTATATTTTCCATAGTAAAGATCATTAATTAAAATTTGAAAGAATTATCTATCAAATTTAAGATATTAAACGACAAACTCCATTTCATGCAATTTATCTTTTCATTACATAATATCTATGTCTTAAACCTAGTGAAACATATTAAAAACCTTTTGCATAACCGATGTTTTAGACATTATAAAGCAATTCAGCATTCGTTGTTTATTCTTTTCTTTAAAAAAAACATTTTATCTGAATAACTTTTCTTACTTAATTGGTTAAATTCGCATGCTACAAAACCACTAAGAATATTTTATAACCAATGAGCATATTCAATTTATTTAAACGATCAGATATAGAATGCCCGAGGTGTCTCGGCAAAGGATTTGTTGAATGGGAAGACATTGTTCGTTTAAATAGACAATTAAAATGGGTTCCTGCACCCTGCGCTTATTGCAATGCAGTTGGAAGGGTGCCTAAAGAAATGCTGTCTAAAGTTACTGTAGACTGCATGTATCTCACTATAGATCTCCCAGAATCTGTAATCGAAAAAATAAAAGAAGGTGATCAAGAAACAATAGAGAAAGGAAAACAACGCGAACTTTTTGTTGATCATCTTATACAATTTGCAGAACACCACTATTTAACACAAAATATGGACGCAGAAAGCATAGCCAATTTGTATTTAAGCACAGAAGAAGAATCTGCTCTTTTTTCTGTAAATAAAGACGAATTAATCAAGTACATTCAAGGCGTAATCGAATTAAAAAAATCCGGACAAAATTAAACCAATTTGATTCAGAAAAACCAAACAATCAAAACCTCAGCATCCTATTAACTTAGCACTTAAAAAAAACACGTATAAATACCTATAGTCACAATTTTATTATGTACTAATATTGCTAAGAATAATTTTTAGTTAGAATATAAGTTTTCTTCGAGAAGGCTTTTTAAATTTTTTGTCACTTTTTTTTTTTGGAACACAAAGTGGGATTTCAAATCGCTGGTAACGATTAGAAATCCCACTTTTTTTGTTTTGATAGTAGCCGCAAAGCACAAGATGTTTTTCCTTTCAAACCTTTGTGCCTTTGTACCTCTGCCATTTTGCCCCTCTCTTCTCTTTGCCCCTCAAAAAAAAGAAGTATTTTTGCGTTTAGTAAACGCCACGAAATTAAAGCCCAAAATCAAATGACACGAGAACATTATATTCCGTTTAATAAAGAATTTTTACTCGAGCAGCAGATTGCAACTTTCGCGGAAGATCAACAAAAGGCTGCAGATTTTAAAAAGTTTTTTGATATTATAGAGCATTATTATCATTACGAATCTTTTAATCTTAACCGAAACTTAAAGCAGCATTACGCGCTTTACGATCCAGATTTGAGCGAAAAAGAACGTGAAGGTTTTATTGGTAAAAGTGATTTTGGAGTTTTTAAAAAAACCTTACTTAAAGTTTTAGAACGCGGCAACTATTACAGAATTAACGAAGAAATTTTAAAAGAAGCCTTTCAAGAATCTGATTTAATTGGTTTAAATCTGGCAATAGATTTTAATGCTTTCAAAGATTACGAACTATACGCACGTGGCCATCATAAGGCAAAAGAAAAAGTCAAGAAATATTTTTTCTGGAAAAAAGAAGTGGAAATCGAATATTACGATCGTGTTCTTATCTACCTCAATTACAGCGACGCAGATTATCTAACGGCAAAAAAAGTCAAATTAGGAAAGATGCCCATTGATCCAGGTTCAATTGCCTTGAAAATATTTAAACGCGTTCCTAAAAACGATCTTGAAACCATATTTCCGAATGCAATTCCGAAAATGTCATTGAAAGACAAAATGCTGCTTTGGGTTCCTGGAGTTTTTGGTGGAATTTCGCTTTTAAGTGCCAAAGTAATTCCTGCGCTTATCAATATGTACGATGCATATCAAACTGGTGAAACCATTGATTTATTAAACAGTAAAACTTCCTTAAATCAAGGATTAATTGCTTTGGGAATTTTAGCTGCTTATTGTTTTCGCCAATACAATAACTTCATAAACAAGAAAATCAGATATTCTAAAACACTTTCGGATAGTTTGTATTTTAAGAATGTCGGAAACAACAGCGGTGCTTTCTATTCACTACTAAATTCATCAGAAGAAGAAGCCTTAAAAGAAACAATCTTGGCATACGCATTTCTAAATAGAAGTCAAACCCCATTAACAGGCGAAGAGCTAGATTCACAAATTGAATCTTGGTTTTCTTCTCATTTAAAAACCGAGTTGGATTTTGATGTAAACGATGCATTACTAAAATTAAAAAGTATTGGAATAGGAATAGAAACTAACGGGAAATGGCAGGTGATTCCTCTAAACGAAGCACTAATCAAAATCGATGAGTTGTGGGATAGTGTTTTTGAATATAATCAGAAATAAGTTTAAAAAAATGAATAACTTAAAGTCATTTTCTATTTTTACAATAACCTTATTTATTTTGGCTTTTATTATGATTAAAAGCACGCAACAATTTAGGTATATTGACAAATTAAGATGGCTTTATCATGTTGGCTGGATTTCATGTTATATCTTCCATCTCATTTCTTTAATCTTATCTTTTCTCTTTTTAATTTTTGTTTTAAAAAAAGATTTTAACTTAAAAGTACAATATAAATTCATCTGGATTGCTTTAGGATTGTGCCCAAGTCTATTTTGGGCAATTTCAATTCTACTACTTTTAAACCATTTATAATTCGTTATATTCCCAAAAAAAATAAAAAATGTACACTTACAAATGCTCCTGCTGCGGAGAAATTTACGACGAAATTCCCTTATGTTTTGGCAACGAATATCCTGCTTACTATTTTTCTATTCCGACCGAAGAAAGAGAACAGCGCATAGAATATGGCGGCAGCTGGTGTTATGTAGATGAAGAACATTTTTTCCATCGAGGAAGATTGACTATACCGATAATTGATTATCATGAAGATTTCGTTTTTAATGTCTGGACCACAATAAGCGAAGAAAATTTTTGCCTGCGAATGGATTTATGGGAAGATCCAAATAGAATTAATCAAGAACCTTATTTTGGCTGGATGCAAACCGATGTGCCTACTTATGGCAAAACAATTTCACTGAAATCAATTGCCATTGAACAAGAATTAGGATTAATTCCAGAAATTAAAATGATCGAAGAAAACCATCCTCTAACCATTGATCAGGAAAATGGAATAACCTTTGAAAAAGCCATTTCAATCGTCGATGAAATTATGAAAATACAGCACGGTAAAAGCTAAAAGAAATTTTATTAGATTTACGCATCTAACCTTAAAACCAAAAAAATGAGAACATTAGAGCAGTGGTTTGCCGAATATGCCGTAAGCCACCAAAACCCAACAAACAAAGCGATACACTATATTTGTGTTCCTGCTATTTTCTTTTCTATTGTAGGTTTATTAATGAGTATTCCGAGTGGAATTATCGCTGATACCTTAAAATTAAATTTGCCAATTATTGAAAATTGGGCATTTGTAGTTTTACTTTTCGTTCTTATTTTTTACATCAGATTATCAGTTACAATGGCGATTAAAATTGCTGTTTTTTCTGCAATTTGTTTGGTTATTAATTATTACATCGGGCAAATTGTTCCGCTTTGGGCATTCTCAATTGGCGTTTTTGTTATTGCCTGGATCGGACAATTCTACGGACATAATATAGAAGGCAAAAAACCTTCTTTCTTAAAAGATCTTCAGTTTCTATTGATTGGTCCGGCTTGGGTGGTAGAAAACTTGTTTTCTAGAAAGTAACTTATATGATTAGTAAAAAATAAGTATTATCTTATTTTAAAAATATTATTTATATTTTTGATTTACCAAAAACTAATCTTATGATACAATTAATCTGGGGAATCTTAAACATTGCGATTATACTTTATTTTATTGTTATCTGTTTTAGAGCAACTAAACTGATCCGCGATAATATAGGTACATTTGGTGCCGTAGTATTTTCTTTTGTTTTATTATCTTTCATTACAAATCCAAAAAAAGATAAAGACACTGTAAATCAAAGTTTAAGATTTGAGCCTACAGAACAAAAAAATAAAGAGCTAGATAAACCATCTCTCAACACCTATTTGTCAACAATAATAATTGACGAAGATTTAATCTCAAAAATTAATATCACTATAAAATATGATACAGAAAAAGTAATTTCAGCTACTACATACAAAACAGGATATACTATTGGTAACAACTTGGAAACCCTCTTATATTGAAATTAAAAAAATAGGCAAAAAAGATCAATGTGAATATATCGTTTCTGGTGTTAACGAATGGCAACTCGTTGGTTTTGTCTTATACTCACAACCTAAAGATTACAAAGGAATCGCCGAATTAAAAAAAGAACAGTATTAGACAAGTAAAATCGCTTCGAGTTTATTCAACAAAATACCAACAGATATATATAAAAGGACAAGAAAGATTTTTTTACCCTTTTTTTATACCAAAAAAATAGTTTACATATTTCTATAGGGCGCGGTCAATACAATTCTAAATCCAAATTTGGAGTAAAAAAATCTCTTAACATTAAAACTATAAACTATGGAAAATAAAAAACCAATATCATTTATTTTTTTGGTTATTGCCATTATTTTAGGCGTAACATTGTACAAGCAATTTGACTTTGAAACCTTTAAATTTGAGAAACCTGCACTAGCAGTTTTGTATATAATTGTTTTTGTGTTTTCTGTTATTGTTTTAATTAAAAACTTTAAAAAGAAGCGTTCTGAGAAATAAAAGTGTTTCTTTAAAACACCTCATACAACTAACTTTTTATAGAATTCAAACTACTCATTTGAAATTGAAAATAAAACTCATAATTATAATATCTTTTTTAATTAATTTATCTTGTAATCGAGATAAAAAAGAATCTATGGAGAACAAAATTCATCCAGATGATACAAGTTGCATGGAAGAATTACATCTCGCAAAAAAAGATATTTCAAATGCAAAATTAGTTTATTGTAATTATACAGGAAACATTGTTTATCATCCATTAAGAGCACAAAAGCAGATGGATAGTTTACTTCATAAATTTAAAGTTAAATTCCAAAATGAAGGCTCGCCTTGTGTTATAGAAAATAACAGAAACTATCATTGTTATTGCGAATATATGGAAGAAAAAATAGTTGAAAAATATGGCGAAAAATTCATTGATTCATTATTATTTAAAGCTGATAGTATTTATATTCTTAAGCACTTAGATGAAACCTTTTATAATGGTAGTCTAAGCGGAACTTGGGACAAACCAGCATTATTTCCAAACGATACCCATTATGATCAAACAAATCATTCTGGTTTGCAAAAAGTATTTGAAAGGATTGTAAAATATCCAAAGGACTATATTTATACAAAAGAAGCAAATTCTCTGTCTTATTTTCAAATTTATTTAGATATTGATGAAAAAGGAAAAGCAAAAATAATTGACCATCATTTTGTTTTTTGGAACGGCAAAACCAAACAAGAAAATTATAATAAAAAATATTGGGATTATTTTAAAAACATAGCTTTTTCTCTAATTGAAGGAACAACATGGATTCCTGCAAAAATCAAAAACATTAATGTAAAATCAAGAAATAACATTATTATTTATCTAAAATAAAGTATAAATTGATTTTCTAGCTTTTATCATCCTTATTAACTTTCATGTTAAGATTTATGATGATAAAAAAACAACTTAAATAATGAAAGCCTGAGCATGTATATGCTCAGGCTTTCATTATTTTAAAGTGACCGCGGAGGGGTTCGAACCCCCAACCCTCAGAGCCGAAATCTGATATTCTATCCAGTTGAACTACGCGGTCAGTTTATTTATGATTTCAGATTATAGATTTTAGATTACTGATTGGAATCTAAAATCTACATTCTAAAAATCTAAAATTAATTATGACAATAATTTTTTCACAATTGTAGAAATAGTTTTTCCTTCAGCAGTTCCGCCTAATTGTGCAGAAGCTAATCCCATAACTTTTCCCATTGATGCAATTCCAGAAGCACCTGTTTCTGCAATAATTTTAGCAATAACAGCTTCTACTTCTTCTTCGCTTAATTGAGCTGGTAAAAACTTCTCGATTACTGCAACCTGAGCCAATTCTGGTTCAGCTAAATCAGGACGATTTTGTTCTGTAAAGATTCTTGCGCTTTCTTTACGTGTTTTTACCAATTTTTGAAGTAATTTAATCTCTTCATCTTCTGATAATTCTTCTTTTGATCCAGAAGAAGTTGCTGCTAGTAACAATTCAGATTTAATAGCTCTCAATGCTTCTAATGCAACAGTATCTTTTGCTTTCATGGCCGTTTTGATCTCGTCCATGATCTTTGCTTGTAAACTCATCTTTTGTCTTTTTATTTGAATAAGCAGTGCTTATAAATTGATATTTTATATTGAAAGTTTGTTCTCGACTTCGCTCGAACTGACAATAAAATTAACTTTAAAAATCAACTTGAGAAGTCAAATTTTTAAATTCTGTGCGAAGATAAAAAAAATAACCCGAAAATTAAATCCAATTTTCGGGTCATCCTAATATTATGATGCTAAAATTAATCTACGTTATCGTGCAAAAATGAATTGTTTGAACGCAATTGTAAATCATTGTTACTGTCTGTTCCAACAGAGATTCTAGAATTAGTATTATTTGACTGTGAATTCGATAAATCAATTCCTAATCTTTTGTAAGCTGGTTCTTTTTCCAACTCGTCAATTCTAGAAACATTATTATGGAATTTATAGTTAAACTCTTTTAGTTTCTTTCTTCTTTCTTCTGCTCTTAAACGAAGTGTTTCTTCAATTGTTAATTCCATTGGAGAAACTTCAGAAGTCGTTGTAAAATCGGCTTGACTTGCAAAGTCTGTTCTTGGTTTCAAAGTAATGTTTAATTCCTCTGGAACAACATCTTCAACCACTTTTTCAACTGGTTTAGAAGTAATCAAGTCGTTTTCAACTTCCATATATTCTTCTAGAGAATATTTGATGATTCCGTTATCAGAAACTTCTGTTACCGGCACAAACTGTACAGGATCATTTACTTTTATCTCACGGGTTTCATTTGTCAATTCAAACAAAACTTTATTATCTTCAATAACTGGCTCTCTTTTTACAGGCTCTGATTTAAACAAAGGAAGATCAAAAGAAAAAGTAGTCTGCTCTTCTCTTTCAAAAACTCTTTGTTGCTGCACAGGCTGTTGCTGCACTTGCTGAACAACTGGTGTTTCTGGTGCAGAAATTGTAAAATCGATATCTGTAATTGGCGAAACAATTTCGAAAGTCACATCCAAATTTTTAATAAATTCAGACATTACCACTAACTCTTCCTGATTGATTGCTGGAGCAACAGCTTGTGGAGTTGGCGTAAATGTTTCGTCATCATCCATTAAATCAAAAACAACTTTATCTTCAGTTTTTGCTGTAGGTGTATCAACTGTTAAGTCGAAAGAAGTAAGTGGTTTACTAGTTAAATTATGAACACTTCTCTGCTCATCTTCTAACGTATGAATGATTTTTTTAGGTTCTGTATTAACAATTTCATTTTGTTGTTCTACATCAAAACCTGTAGCAATAATAGTTACTGCAATAGCTTCACCTAGAGTTTCGTCTTCACCAACTCCCATGATAATATTTGCATTGTAACCAGCCTCAGCTTGGATGTGATCGTTGATTTCTCCAATTTCATCAAGAGTAATCTCATTAGTTCCAGAAACGATAAGCAACAATACGTTTTTGGCACCTGTAATTTTATTGTCATTTAACAAAGGAGAATCCAAAGCCGAAACAATAGCGTCTTTTGCTCTGTTTTCACCTGTTGCCACAGAAGATCCCATGATAGCTGTTCCACTGTTAGCCAAAACAGTTTTTGCATCACGTAAATCGATATTTTGAGTATAGTGGTGCGTAATTACTTCGGCAATACCTCTAGAGGCAGTAGCCAAAACTTCATCCGCTTTAGAGAATCCAGCTTTAAAACCAAGATTTCCGTATACTTCTCTTAATTTGTTGTTGTTGATTACAATTAATGAATCGACTTGCTTGCGTAGTTTTTCGATTCCAATAATTGCTTGCTCTTGACGTACTTTCCCTTCAAATTGAAATGGAATGGTCACGATACCAACTGTTAGTATTTCTCTTTCTTTTGCTAATTGAGCGATTACCGGAGCAGCACCTGTTCCTGTTCCTCCACCCATACCAGCAGTAATAAATACCATCTTAGTATTTCTATCTAACATTTTTTCAATATCAGAAATACTTTCGATAGCAGACTGCTGTCCAACATCTGGGTTTGCTCCTGCTCCTAATCCTTCAGTTAAATTAACTCCTAATTGAATTTTATTTGGTACTGAACTATTTTGCAGCGCTTGTGAATCGGTATTACAAACGATAAAATCTACGCCCTTAATACCTTGCTTGAACATGTGGTTGATTGCGTTACTTCCGCCTCCGCCTACACCTATTACTTTGATTACATTTGATTGATTTTTTGGTAAATCAAATGAAATACTTCCAAATTCTGAGTTGCTCATCATCTTTTTGGTTTTTGAAATTCTTATTTAGTACATTTTTTACTTCTTGACTTGGGGCAAAAAGTAATTTCCTTCTCTTGTTATTCTAATTATTCTGCGTTGTCTAAAAATTCTTTGATTTTATCAACGTATCGATCAAAAAATGATCTTCTTATTTTATTTTCAGTAGACTCGTCTTTAGCTGCTTTATGACTCACAACTTCTCTTGTCTCTTCAATAGCTTCTACTCTCTCAACGTAGTTTTCTTCTACTTCGTATCGCTGTACTGGAGTTGGTGCATTTCTGTAAACCACTTTTGGCTGTTCATTAACCAGTTCCATTCTAACAGCACTTTGAGAACTGTTTTCAATACTGTTCATTACTAATCCAACCGCTGTTGCAAATAATGGACTAGAAATTTCTTCTCCAGAATTCCCTGCTAAATGCTCATTTGGATAACCAATTCTAGTATCCATTCCTGTAATGTATTCTACCAATTGTTTGATGTGCTTTAATTGCGCACCGCCCCCTGTTAATACAATACCAGCAATTAGTTTTTTACGAGGATCTTCGTGACCGTATGCTTTTATTTCTGCAAAAACCTGTTCTACAATTTCCACAACTCTTGCGTGAATAATTTTAGATAAGTTTTTTAATGAAATTTCTTTTGGTTCTCTTCCTCTTAAACCTGGAATCGAAACGATCTCATTATCTTTATTTTCTCCAGGCCATGCTGATCCGAATTTGATCTTTAAAAGTTCTGCTTGTTTTTCGATAATCGAACAGCCTTCTTTAATATCATCTGTAATTACATTTCCACCGAAAGGAATCACCGCTGTATGACGAATGATACCATCTTTGAAAATAGCCAAATCTGTTGTTCCGCCACCAATATCGATAAGCGCAACACCAGCTTCTTTTTCTTCTTGACTTAAAACCGCATCGGCAGAAGCTAATGGCTCTAGTGTTAAACCAGATAATTCAATTCCTGAACTCTGAATACATCTTCCAACATTTCTAATTGAAGATGCCTGCCCAACTACAACGTGAAAACTAGATTCTAATCTTCCGCCGTACATTCCGATTGGCTCTTTAATTTCAGACTGCCCGTCGATTTTAAATTCCTGCGGTAAAACATGAATAATTTCTTCTCCTGGTAACATCGCCAGTTTATTTACCTGATCGATTAGGAGCTGAATATCATTTTCACCAATAACCTCTTCTGGATTATTTCTGCTGATGTAATCAGTATGCTGTATACTTCTGATGTGCTGCCCGGCGATCCCTACAACAACATCTTTTATTTTGTAACCTGAATTATTTTCTGCTTCGATTATCGCTTGTTGAATCGATTGAATCGTCTGCGTAATGTTGTTTACTACTCCTCTGGCAACACCCAAACTTTTGGATTTACCAATGCCCAAAATCTCCAACTTACCATATTCATTTTTCTTGCCAATCATGGCAACGATTTTGGTTGTTCCAATATCTAGACCTACTGCAATGTTATCTTTTTCCATTTTCTATTATTTAGTGCAAACTACTTGTTCCGTAAACCTAAGGTCAATTTTACTGTATTTATATAACGAACTATCTAAAACTGCTTTTTGAAAAAAGGCTTTATAGTTTCTAAATTTCTTATCAACATTCATTGTTCTGCCGAAATCTATGAAGTAATCATAGTTACGATTAAACATTTTTAGGCTTCCATTCGGCATAATCTCTATTGCAATGATGTTTTTTTTCAAAAACGCATCGTCATAAATTGTGCGAAATAAAGCTGCTAAATCTTCGTTATTTTTTTTATTAATTGCCCCTGAAACAAGCGGAACTCTTGCAGTAAAATTGTCAGACAAAGGCATTTTATTACCCTCGTAATCAATATAAAAAGAAGCGTCGCCGTCATAAACTCTTGCTATGGGCGTCTTCTGTTTTACTACTGCTTTTAGAACTCCATCGATACTTACAAAAACATTTGACTTCTCAATCATCTCTTGTGTATCGAGGGTTTTCTCTATCTTATTCAAATCTACTTCATCTTTTCTAATACTTGAAGCGTCTCTTTTATTTTCTATCAACAATTTATTAACCGTTTCAGGCTTCACAAAAAGCGTATTTTCTCCTACAAAAACGACCATAGATTTTTTCAATTTTCGATCGCCATTTCGATGTTGTGCGAATGAAAATAAAAAAACTACAAGACCTAAAATAAGTACTAATCGAATATTTGTCCAATTAAATATTTTCATTTAGCATTTTTTTAATTGACGGAACCATTTCTCCTATATCACCAGCTCCAATTGTCACAATTATTGGCGCATCGCTGGCTTTGATTTCACGCAATAAATCGTTTTTTGCAACAATTTTTTTGTTCGAATTTGTCATTTTACCCAAAAGCCATTCAGATGTTACTCCTTCCATCGGAAGTTCTCTAGCTGGGTAAATATCCATTAAAAACACTTCATCAAATTTTGATAAGCTTTCGGCAAATCCATCAGCAAAATCTTTTGTTCTGCTAAATAAATGAGGCTGAAAAATGGCCAGCACTTTACGACCTGGATACAATTCCCTAACTGCCTGATGAACAGCATTTATTTCTGTCGGATGATGTGCATAATCATCAATATATACTAATTTTTCACTCTTAATTTGATACGAAAAACGTCTTCTGATTCCGTTGAATGAAGCAATGGCTTTTGCAATAGACTCGGTCGGGGTGCCAAAAGTATTAGCCATCGCAATAGCCATCAATCCATTCATTAAATTGTGTTTCCCAGGCAGCCCAAAACGTAGGTCTTTCATAATTTCTGACGGTGTCTGCACATCAAAAACATAAGCGCCATCTTCTATTCGAACATTAAAAGCCTTATATACAGCATCTTCATTTATAGCACATTGAACGCCCTCAAGAGGTAATTCTTTTGTTATGAAGAGATTGTTTTTATCTTCTACTTTTGCCGCAAATTCTCTAAAAGAATCCTCAATTGCCTCACTAGTTCCATAAATATCCAAATGATCTGCATCCATAGACGTTACACACGCGATATCCGGACGTAAATGCAAAAATGATCTGTCAAATTCATCGGCT
Organism: Flavobacterium sp. SORGH_AS_0622; assembly: GCF_030818825.1. Taxonomy (NCBI): domain Bacteria; kingdom Pseudomonadati; phylum Bacteroidota; class Flavobacteriia; order Flavobacteriales; family Flavobacteriaceae; genus Flavobacterium; species Flavobacterium sp. SORGH_AS_0622. The sequence continues at coordinate 765,529 of NZ_JAUTAX010000001.1, read as the reverse complement.
TCAACAACAGTTACTGTTTTTCCGCTTCCAATTAGATTTGAATTATAATTTTCAACAATTCCTCCAATAAAAGCTGTAACATCAGCTCCGCTTTGAAATAAAATATGCCCCAGAATACTAGATGTTGTTGTTTTTCCGTGTGTTCCAGCAACTGCAAAACAAAATGTATCTTTACTTATAATTCCAAGAACTTCTGCACGTTTTTTAACCTCATAATGTCTTTCTATGAAATAATTCCACTCAGAATGTGTTTTTGGAACCGCCGGTGTAAAAATAACCAGTGTATTCTCTACATAATAATCGGTTGGAATTAAACTAATATTATCTTCAAAATGAATATCAATACCACTTTCAATCAATTCACTTGTCAGCATAGAAGGGGTTTTATCATAACCTGAAACTTGTTTTCCAATATATTTGAAATAACGAGCCAAGGCACTCATTCCGATTCCTCCGATACCAATAAAATAAACGTTCTGTATTTGATTTAAATTCATCTTAATTTCTTCTTTAAGTATTAAGTTTCAGGCGCTAAACCATAAACTTTATGCTTTATAATTGTGTTAAGCTTTCATCTTGGTTTTTCCTAAAAAACTAAAAACTAAGCCATTATGTTTTTATACTTATAAGAATCGAAAGTCCCCTAAAATAGCGTTCTTCTTTTCTCTTGATGTTGTATAATTTTCGCCAAAATTTATATTATAACAACTTTTTTATTTCTTCTACAATTACTTTCGTAGCATTTGGCATTGCTAATTTTTTGATATTATCACTTAATTGTTTCTGTTTTCCCTGATCTTTCAGCAGCGCTTCAAAAACAATGCTAAACTGGCTTTCCAATTCAGATTCTTTCAATAAAATTGCACCTTTTGCATCTACAATTGCCTGCGCATTTTTAGTCTGGTGATCCTCAGCTACATTTGGAGATGGAATAAAAATTACAGGTTTTCCAACAATACATAATTCTGATACTGACGAAGCTCCTGCTCGTGAAATTATTACATCTGATGCTGCATATACAAAATCCATTCTTTCAATAAAATCAACCACTTTTACATTGGGCTGATTGTATTTTTTATAATCTTCAAAATATAGTTTTCCACATTGCCAGATTACCTGAACATCCTGCGAAAGAAAATCTTGCAATTCTTTTTCAATTAACTGATTGATTCTTCTCGCTCCTAAACTACCTCCTAAAACCAACAAAGTTTTTTTATTTGTATCTAAACCATAAAACGAAATTGCTTCATCACGTTTACTGTCGATATCAATTAAATCCTGACGTACTGGATTCCCAGTTAAAACAATTTTTTCTTTCGGAAAAAAACGTTCCAAATTTTGATAGGCTACACAAATTTTATTCGCTTTTTTACTCAATAATTTATTAGTGATTCCCGGAAATGAATTCTGCTCTTGAACCACTGTCGGAATTCCTGCCGAACCAGCCGCTTGAAGTAAAGGTCCGCTGGCAAAACCACCCGTTCCTATTACTACATTTGGTTTGAATTTTTTAATAATTCTTCTTGATTCCAATAAACTGCTTGCTAGTTTAAGAGGAAACATCATATTTTGTAAAGTCAATTTTCGTTGTAAACCAGCTATCCAAAGACCTTTTATTTCGTAACCTGCCTGAGGCACTTTCTGCATTTCCATTTTATCTCTGGCACCAACAAAAAGAAATTCTGCATCAGGAAATTGTAATTTTAATTCATTTGCAATCGCAATCGCAGGATAAATATGTCCTCCTGTTCCTCCTCCGCTAAGTATGAATTTATACTTTGTCATCATTTAAAAAATTACAACGTTTTAAAAACTATTTTTTTTATTTTATTTGTTTAAAACTGCATTCATCGGATTCCTTGAATTATCTTCTATAGAATACATTTGTTCTTCTTCATATATTTCTTGAGGAACTACATCTTCTTCTGCCAATTCTTTATCAATCAATCGCTGTAACGCTTCTTTTCTTTTTTCTTTTTCCTTTTTTTCTTCGGCAATTTCTTCCTCTTTTTTCGTAACACTGATTATTATTCCCAGCGAGAAACAAGTCATCCAGATCGAACTTCCTCCACTACTTATCAATGGCAGTGTCTGTCCAGTTACGGGTAGCAGTTCAACCGCTACCGCCATATTAATCATCGCTTGGAATATCATCGGAAATCCGAGACCGACGACGACTAATTTTCCAAATAAGGTGTTTGCTTTATGAGAGGCAATCACAAATCTGAACAACAGCAATAAATACAGAAGTAATATCGAAACTCCTCCAACTAAGCCATATTCTTCAACTACAATTGCGTAAATAAAATCGGAAGATGATTGTGGAAGAAAGTTCTTTTGAACACTTTTTCCAGGTCCTAATCCGCCTAATCTACCTGAAGCAATCGCAATTTTTGCTTTTTCTATCTGATAATCATCTTCATCGGGTTTATCGGTTGTAAAGTTCATAATACGACTTTCCCACGTTGAAACCCTGCTGAAAAACCTAGAGTCTGGAAAAGCTTTGGCTACCAAAAGGAAAAATGCCAGCATTGCAATTCCTGAACCTATAATAAATCCTATATATTTTAATGGATATTTACCAATGAACGTTAGCATCATAACCATCGAAAAAATCAACGCTGTGGTCGAAAAGTTGGCTGGTAATATAAGTGCCAAAGTGATAAATACCGGAATCCAAAGTTGAATAAATGAGGTTTGAAACGGCTCATTTTCTTCTTTCTTTTTTGACAAATAACGCGCAACATAAATAAACAACACACTTGCCGCTAAAGTCGAAGTCTGAAACGTAATTCCGATAAACGGAACTTGGATCCATCGACTTGCATTTGCGCCCGCAATTACGGTTCCTTTTAATAATGTGTACAATAATAGAATCCAAACTACTGGAAGCGCTATTTTAGAAATCGCTCTAAAATAATGATACGGCACTTTGTGAACCCAGTATATAATTAGAAAACCTATACAAACGTGAGCCAAATGTTTTACCAAATAACCCAATGTATTACCGGTTCCATGACCAATATAAGCCAGATTACTACTCGCACTAAAAACAGGCATAAACGAAAATAACGCCAATAAAGCCACAAATGACCATATTACCCTATCTCCTTTTAGTTTGTTTACTAATTGCTTCATTGTTTTTAGTTTCAGGTTTCTTTTGTCTCAGGTTTCAAGTTCCTCATAACATGAAACTTGAAACTTGAAACTTTTATTCTACAAGTTGTGTACCGCTTGCTTAAATTGTTTTCCTCTGTCTTCGTAGTTTTCGAATAAATCGAAACTTGCGCAGGCTGGAGACAACAAAACTGCATCGCCTTTTTCTGTTAATCTTTGAGCCGTTTTTACTGCATCGTTCATATTGTTCACTTCAACCATAATATCAACAACGTTTCCAAAAGCATCTATAATTTTACGGTTGTCTACTCCTAAACAAATAATCGCTTTTACTTTTTCACGTACTAATGACATTAATTCATTATAATCATTTCCTTTGTCAACACCACCCACAATCCACACGGTTGGAACATTCATACTATCTAAAGCAAAGAATGTAGCATTTACATTGGTCGCTTTTGAGTCATTGATATATTGAACGTTTTGTATTTTTAATACTTTTTCTAAACGGTGCTCAACACCTTGAAAATTAGATAAACTTTCACGAATAGTTGCATTTCTAATCTGCATCAATTTCGCCACAGAGCTTGCTGCCATTGCATTTTTCATATTATGTTTTCCTTCTAACGCAATGTATTCTGTTTCCATTGTAAACTCTTCTTGGTTGATCTTTATTTCCATTTTGTTGTTATTTATAGAAGCCCCTTCATCGAATGTTTTCGTTAATGAAAAAGGAATTAATTTTGCTTTTGTTTTGTTACTCTTTAACCATTCTGTGCTTGCCTCATCATCTGCATCGTAAATGAGATAGTCACTTTCGTTTTGATTCATCGTTATTCGGAACTTCGAACTAATATAATTTTGATATTTATATTCGTATCGATCTAAATGGTCTGGACTAATATTGGTTATTATGGCAATATCTGGTCTATAATCTATTATTCCGTCTAACTGAAAACTGCTTAATTCAAGAACGTATGCATCAAATTTATTTTCGGCTACCTGCCAGGCAAAACTCTTTCCGATGTTACCGCCTAAACCGACATTTAATCCTGCCGATTTCAGCAAATGATAAGTCAGCATTGTTGTTGTTGTCTTACCGTTACTTCCAGTAATTCCTATTGTCATTGCTTCTGTAAAAGGTGCTGCAAATTCAATTTCAGAAATCACCTTAATCCCTGCTGCAACCAGCTTTTTTACTATTGGTGATTTCTCTGGAATTCCAGGGCTTTTCATTACGACATCGGCATTCAAAATCAAATCTTCTGTATGCTGTTCTTCTTCCCAAGCAATTTTATTAATGATAAGAACTTCTTTGTAACTCTCTTTTATCTTTCCAAAATCTGACACGAAAACATCGTATCCTTGTTTTTTCCCAAGGATTGCGGTTCCAACTCCACTTTCTCCTCCCCCAAGTACTACTAGCCTCATTTATCTTAATTTTAAAGTAATAATTGACAATATGGCTAACATCACTGCAACAATCCAGAAACGGGTCACGATTTTACTTTCATGATATCCTTTTTTCTGATAATGATGATGAAGCGGCGACATCAAGAAAATTCTGCGACCTTCACCAAACCTCTTTTTTGTATATTTAAAATAAGATACCTGAATAATTACTGAAGCGCTTTCTGCTAAGAAAATACCACAGAACAAAACAATCAATATTTCTTTACGGACTGCAATTGCCAAAACAGCGATAATTCCTCCAATTGTTAAACTTCCTGTATCACCCATAAAGACAGATGCGGGATATGAATTATACCAAAGAAAACCAATCAGCGCTCCAACAAATGCCGAAATAAAGACAGTCATTTCTCCCGAATTGGGGATATACATAATATTTAGATAATTCGAGAAAATAATATTTCCAGAAACAAACGTGAAGATACCGAGGGCGAGGACAGAAATGGCCGAAGTTCCTGCGGCGAGTCCATCGATTCCATCTGTTAAATTAGCTCCGTTTGAAACCGCTGTGATGATAAAAATTACAACTGGAATAAATATTAACCAAGCCCATTTTTCATATCCATCTCCCATAAACGACAAGATTTCAGCATAGTCAAATTCATTGTTTTTCACAAATGGAATTGTTGTTGCTGTTGATTTCTCTTCTACAGGTGCAGGTAATACAACAGTTGTATTTGCAGTGCTTGTTTTAAAAACATCCGTACGTCCTGTATCTGTTCTTACTGTAACAGCAGGGTTAAAATAAAGAACAGCTCCAACGATAATCCCTAAACCTACTTGTCCAATAACTTTAAAAATACCTTTAAGCCCTTGTTTATCTTTTTTGAATATTTTGATATAATCGTCTACAAAACCAATTGTTCCCATCCATAAAGTAGTTACAATAAGTAATACGATATAAATATTATGCAGTCTTGCAAACAACAAAACTGGAACTAATGTGGCAAAAATGATAATCAATCCGCCCATTGTTGGTGTACCAGCTTTTTCATTTTGACCTGCAAGACCTAGTTCACGAACAGTTTCTCCAACTTGCTGGCGTCGAAGAAAATTAATTACCCTTTTACCATAAATTGTTGATAAAAGCAATGAAAGCATAAATGCCAAAGCCGATCTAAATGTGATGTACTGAAACACTCCTGTTCCAGGTAAATCTAATGTTTTGTCAAAATATTCAAATAAATAGTATAGCATATATCTTTTATTTTAAATTCCAATTTTGAATTAAAATTCCAATTTTTATCCCGAAACTTCGAGACCAATTCCAATGCTGCATTGGATTTTGGAATTTGGAATTTTGATTTTGTTATTTGTTCAATTGTTCTAAAATTTCCTTTACTGTTTCCATGTCATCAAAATGATGACGAACACCATTTATTTCTTGATACGTTTCATGTCCTTTACCTGCAATCAAAATAATATCTTTTGGCTGAGCCAATTGACAAGCGGTTTTAATAGCTTGTTTTCTATCTGTAATTCGCAGCATTTTTTTATAGTTCTGTGGCTCAACTCCCTGCTCCATTTCATCCAAAATAACTTCGGGATCTTCATTTCTTGGATTATCAGAAGTCAAAATAGCTTTATCACTCAAATCTGAAGCAATTTTCGCCATAATAGGACGTTTTGTTTTATCTCTGTTTCCGCCACAACCCACAACAGTGATTAACTGTTCGTTTTTGGTACGAATATCATTTATCGTCTTCAAAACATTTTCTAAAGCGTCTGGCGTATGTGCGTAATCTATAACAGCCGTAATTCCTCCGTCTGATACAATATACTGAAAACGACCCGAAACACTTTCTAAATCAGATAGTAAGCGCAACGCTTCAAGACTATCAATTCCAAGCTCTACAGCTGTTCCATAAATAGCTAAAACATTGTATGCATTAAAAGTTCCAATTAGCTTTACCCAAACCTCATTATCATTAACTTTTAATAATAATCCTGATAATTGACTTTCTAAAATTTGAGCTCTATAATCAGCATAAGATTTTAAGGCGTACGTCAGTTTTTTAGCAGCTGTATTTTGCAGCATTACAGTTCCGTTTTTATCATCTATGTTAGATAAAACGAAAGCTGATTTTGGAAGTGAATCAAAAAACGACTTTTTAACATCTCTGTATTCTGCAAAAGTTGGATGATAATCTAAATGATCGTGTGATAGATTCGTAAATATTCCACCCACAAAATGCAATGCTTCAGTACGTTTTTGATGAATTCCATGCGAACTCACTTCCATAAAACAATGTGTAACTCCAGCTTCGACCATTTCATTTAAATAATGATTAATTGTTAGCGAATCTGGCGTTGTATGCGTTGCTGGATATTCTTTTTCATCAACCATGATTTTTACAGTTGATAATAAACCAACTTTAAAACCTGCTTTTTGAAACAATTGAAATAATAATGATGCAATTGTTGTTTTTCCGTTTGTTCCAGTTACACCAACTAATTTTAATTTTGCAGATGGATCTTCAAAATAATTAGCGGCCATAAAAGCCAAAGCTGTATTGGTATCTTTTACCTGAATGTACGTAACATCTTTGGTAATATTTTCTGGAAGCGTATCGCAAATGATTGCTTTTGCTCCTAACTGGATTGCTTTTTCAATATAATCATGTCCGTCTGAAAGTGAACCACGAATTGCCACGAAAACATCATTTGCTTCGACTTTACGTGAATCAAATTCAATTTTCTGAATAGCAGTTTGTGTCGAACCTTTTACAGATTCAATAGCTACTTTATATAATATATCTTTTAATATTTTCACGATAATTCTAATACAATTGTTGTGTTTTTGCTAATATTGGTTCCCGCTTGAATCGATTGATTCTTTACTTTCCCCATTCCATTTACTTTTACTTTTAAACCTAAATTCTCCAGTAAAGCAATTGCATCCATTCCCGGCATTCCTTTTAAATTTGGAATCTGATTAACCTTTTTATTGGCTTCTGCGATATATTTATCATAACTAGCATCCTGTTTTGGAATTCTAGTATCTAATTTTTTAATCTTATTTGTTGAAGGCGCATCAGTAAAAATCTTTTGAGCGATTCTTTTAAAGACTGGCCCTGCAACATCTGCTCCGTAATAGTTATTCTTAGCCGTATTTGGCTTATGAACCACTACAATACAAGAATATTTCGGGTGATCTGCTGGAAAATAACCCACAAAAGAAGAAGCATAATACAACGCTGATTTTCCTTCTTTTCCTCCATAATTCATTTGAGCTGTTCCTGTTTTTCCTGCCATCGAAAAATCTTTCGAATACAATTTAGAACCTGTCCCTTTCTTCACTACATTAAGCAGTACTGCTTTCACTTTCTTTAATGTTTCTGGAGAACAAACTTTTGGATTTATAACTTCAACATCAAATTTCTTGATAGTTTTATTCCACTCTTTAATTTCAGACACAAACTGCGGTTTTACCATCACACCATCATTTGCAACTGAATTGTATAATGCCAAAGTCTGCATTGGTGTAACTGAAACTCCATATCCAAATGCCATCCAAGGAAGCGAAACTCCTGACCAATGTTTGTCTCCTGGCTGTGGTATATATGGTCTTCCTTCTCCTTTAAAATGCAATCCCAGCGTCTTATTTAAGCCATAACTATTGACATGATTTACAAACTTCGATGGGTTATTTTTGTAATTTTCATAAACCGCTTGAACCATTACAGTATTTGATGAAAGTTCAAATCCACGTGCTAATGAAACCTTTCCATAACCTCCGTTGTGCGAGTCACGAACCGATCTTCCATAATATTTAACTACACCGTTATGGCTGTCATAAACTGTACTTGTATCAGCTACTTTATCATCCAAAATTGCCATTAAATCAACCAACTTGAAAGTTGATCCCGGTTCATGAGATTCGGCAATTGCGTAATTTGTTGTTTCGTAATACGATCCGTCCTCTGCTCTTCCTAAATTTGAAATTGCTTTCACATGGCCTGTTTGTGTTTCCATAACTACAACACAGCCGTGATCTGCTTCATAATCTTGCAATTGTTTCAGCAAAGCATGATGCGCAATATCCTGAATAAAAACGTCTATAGTCGAAATAACATCATAACCATCAATTGGATCTACTTCATTCAAATCACGAATTGGTTTCCACTGCCCTTTTGCAATTTTTTGTTTTAGAATTTTACCGTCTTTCCCGTTCAAATAACTTTTAAAAGCCCACTCAATTCCTTTTCCAACTTCTACACCAGTTGCAGGATCAACCCGATCGTAACCAATTGTTCTTTCTGCAATTTTTCCAATTGGATGTTTTCTAACGGTTTCTTGTTCAACTATAATCCCACCTTTAAAAGCGCCTAAATTAAATAATGGAAAACCTTTAATTTTCACATATTCGGTATAACTTAAATTTCGGGCAATCAAATAATAACGGTTTTTATTTTCGCGCGCTTTTCTTAATTCTTTTTCGTAATAACCTGATGGTCTGCCTAAAACAGTTTCTAAAGAATCTGCTAATTGCTTTACATACTTCTCAAAAGTTTCTTTTTTTGGCGCTTTTGCATCAAAACGAATTTCATAGTTCGGAATTGAGGTTGCCAATAAACTTCCATCAGCAGAATAAATATTTCCTTTGTTTGCCGGAATTACAAAATTTCTAACTGTACGCTGTTTAGCCAGTTTTCTATAATAATCTCCTTCAACCCATTGAATATTGGTTAACTTAACTACAATAGCAATTGCCATCAAAAAGATGAAAACTGCTACGAGGTAAATTCTGTAGGATATATGTTTATCTTCTACTGCCATATTCTTTTAAAGAAATTTTTTTCTTCTTCTTTTGTAACTTCTATTTTAACTGGAGGAACTGTAGAAGGAAAGATTTGTTTTTCCTTCATTTTATCAGAAATCGTTGACTCCATTTTTAATTTCATTAATTCTGAACGTCGATCTACAAATTCAGATCTCAATTCTTTTACTTCATTGCTTAATTTTGCAATTTCAAAAACCTTTTGCTCGTATCGCTGTGTATTTGCAATCATCAAAATGGCCAGCAGGATTATAAAAACAATAAAACGCCAATTTTTTACCGCATCATCATGTATCAGAAATCTTGCTTTTAATATGCTAAACACGCCGCTTTTCATTTTTTCCTACCTTAATATATATTATATCTTTTCAGCAACTCTTAATTTGGCACTTCTTGCTCTATTATTGATTTTGATTTCCTCATTATCTGGAACAATCAATTTTCCTATTGTTTTAAATGGAACTGAAAAATTTCCAAAAAAATCTCTTTCCGGTTCTCCTTCAAACATTCCGTTTTTGATAAATCTTTTTACCAGACGATCTTCTAAAGAATGATAAGAGATTACAGAAAATCTTCCTCCTGGCTTTAAAACCTCCAATGACTGCTCGATGAATTCTTTCAAAACATCCATTTCCTGATTTACCTCGATTCGAATGGCCTGATAAATCTGGGCCAATATTTTATTTCGAACTTTTTCTGGTAAATATTTCTTTAAAACATCTTTTAATTCGTCTGTCGTTTTGATCGGATAATCTCTTCTTGCCTCTACAATTGTTCTTGCTAAAACTGGTGCATTCTTCAACTCCCCATAATCAAAAAAAACACGACGTAAATCCTGTTCTTCATATTCATTAACCACTCGATAAGCATTCAAATCATTTTTTTGACTCATCCGCATATCTAGTTCGGCATCAAATCTGGTTGAAAAACCTCTTTCTGGAACATCGAACTGATGTGACGAAACTCCTAAATCTGCCAAGATTCCGTCTACCGATTTTACTCCGTGAAAACGTAAAAATCTTTTTAAAAACCTAAAATTCTCATTTATCAAGGTAAACCTTTCGTCTGGCAATGCATTTGCAAGTGCATCTTCGTCTTGATCAAATGCAAACAGCCTTCCGTTTGGCCCTAATCTTTTTAAAATCTCTTTTGAATGACCACCGCCTCCAAACGTAACATCTACATACACACCATCTGGTTTAATATTTAAACCATCTACTGTTGGATGAAGCAAAACCGGATTATGATATTCCATTGTCGTCGTCATTAATATTTCCCATTACTTCTTCGGCTAAATCTGCAAAATCCATATCTTCGCCGCTTATTGATTTTTCGTATAAATCTTTATCCCAAATCTCCACTATATTAACCGCAGATGAAAAAACCACATCTTTAGAAATACTTGCAAACGTTACCAAATCTTTTGGAACAAGCAGTCTTCCTAATGCATCAACCTCAACCACTTTAACACCAGCAGTAAACCTTCTAATGAAATCGTTATTCTTTTTTACAAAGCGATTAAGCTTGTTTATTTTTTTCATCATCGCATCCCATTCTTCCATTGGATACAATTCTAAACACGGCTGAAAAACAGAACGCTTCAAAACAAACCCGCTTTGAAGAGAAGCCGTCAATTGCTTTTTCAAAGGTGCAGGCATCATTAGCCTCCCTTTAGCATCGACTTTACATTCATATGTTCCAACAATTGTGTTCAAAAAAAACTAGTTAACATGTTATACAGCAAAAATATAAAAAATATTACCACATTTTACCACTTTATACCACTTTGTTAATAAGTTTAACCACATTGCTACCACTTTCTATAATTAACAAACAATCAATACATTAACTATTAATTAACAGATTAATAAATACGTTATTCATTCGAAAAAATAATGCGCTAATTTTCTTAAAAAATTGATTATAATGCAGATTTATTAACATTTTAAGATTTTAACAAAACATGCATTAATTACTGGTTTTTAACGGATTAGAAATTCTACCGAAATTATCTAGTTAAAAAATGGCAGCAAAAATTCATTTTTATTTATTTAACCCTATATTTGTCGAAATTGAAATTGGCATTAGATTAGATGGACAAACACTACAAAAAAGAAGGCAAATACAGCTATTTTGAAGCTGGAGAAGGTACACCTATCGTTATTCTGCATGGGTTAATGGGAGGTCTTAGTAACTTTGATGGTGTAGCACAATATTTCCCAACAAAAGGATATAAAGTTGTTATCCCGGATTTGCCAATATATACTCAAAGTATTTTAAAAACTAACGTAAAAAGTTTTGCCAAGTACGTAAAAGATTTTATTACTTTTAAAGGATTTGACAAAGTAATTCTTCTGGGAAATTCTTTAGGAGGACATATCGCATTGTACCACACAAAGCTTTATCCCGAAAAAGTTGCCGGACTTGTAATCACTGGAAGTTCTGGTCTTTACGAGAGTGCAATGGGAGACAGTTACCCTAGAAGAGGTGATTACGAATACATCAGAAAGAAAGCTGAAGATGTATTTTATGACCCAAAAATTGCAACTCCTGAACTTATTGATGAAGTTTACGCAACCGCTAATGACCGCATCAAATTAATTAAAACTTTAACGATTGCTAAAAGTGCAATTCGTCATAATATGGCTAAAGATTTACCAAAAATGGATGTAGAAACCTGCATTATTTGGGGTAAAAATGACTCTGTAACGCCGCCAAATGTTGCAGAAGAATTTGATAAATTATTGCCAAATTCAACTTTATATTGGATTGACAAATGTGGACACGCCGCTATGATGGAACATCCTGATGAATTTAATGAAATTCTAGAGAAATGGCTCACTGAGCAGAAATTATAGCCTCTGACTTTCGATTTTAAGAAGGTTTTAAAAAACAAAATACATGAAAATTAATAGCGCCGAATTTATTATCAGTAATTCTGATGCTTCAAAATGCCCAGCTGAGTTTCTGCCGGAATACGCATTTATAGGCCGATCAAACGTAGGTAAATCATCGTTGATAAACATGATTACCAACCATAAAAATTTAGCAAAAACATCTGGAAGACCAGGAAAAACTCAATTAATAAATCACTTTAAAATCAACAATAATTGGTTTTTAGTCGATTTACCAGGTTATGGTTATGCTAAAGTTTCAAAAAAAACTAAATCTGTTTTTCAGCAGTTTATTACTGATTATTTTGAAAACAGAGAACAACTTGTTTGTGCTTTTGTTTTGATTGATATTCGCCACGAAGCCCAAAAAATAGACATTGAATTTATGTCTTATATGGGAGAAAGCGAAATTCCGTTTTGTATTATTTTCACTAAAGCTGATAAAATCAGTAAAGTAAAAGTAGACTCTCATATTGCTGCTTACAAAAAACAAATGTACGCCAACAACTGGGCTGAAATGCCGCAATATTTCGTAACCTCATCTACAGAATCAATCGGAAAAGAAGAACTTTTGTCTTACATTGATGAAGTAAACCAAGAAGTTTTTAAAAACAACAGCGGATTTTTAAATTCTATTTAAAAACATCAATTCTAAATATTTAAACTCCAAATTCCAAAGTATTAAAAATGGAATTTGGAGTTTTTTTATTATTAGTCATCAGTTTTATAAAATTAGAGAATATCTTTCAACTTGAATTCATTAGCATTCCTTTTATATCTTAAAACTTTCCATTCTTTAAATATTAAGAATTGATACAAGATGTAAAACAAAGAATTAAAAAACCAAAAATCAAGTACAAATGGTTCTGTAAAAATTACTGAATCGGTATTACCACTCAAAAAAATACTTAAACTGCTGATAAGGTAAATTATCAATCCATTAGAGAAATACAAATAATCTAGTTTAGCAATTCGAATATTTTGTATCACAAAAGTAAGTGCATATAAAATCAGTAACACTGAGGCAACACCAATTTCAAACAAATTAAACTTCCAGTAAAGATCTGGTTTTCTGTAATATTGTATCGCCAATAAAATTAAAACCAGTACAAGAAAAAAAAGTACTGCATTTTTCAACCTAACATTTGTAAACAAACTCCAGAAGAATATACTTAAAGCAATAAATTGAAAAATAAAGTAGTAATGGGAAAGGAAAAAATTTGATCCCGGTCTATAAAACCCAATAATATTACAGCACAATTCCTGCACAAATAAAAACATCAGATAAACCGTAATTATGAAATACTGGACATCTTTGTTTTTTCGCGTCGTATAAAAAAGAATGCTATTTAACAACAAAAAAAATAATCCGACAAGACTTACTAGAAATGGGAACAGCATACAATCTAATTTTACCTTACTAAAGTAATCTATAAAAATAAACCTCCTTAAAATTTTTGATTAATTTTATTTTAAAAGCGAAAGAAGATCCCTTAAAGAGGAAATAAAAAATCCCAAATTCCAATTTTTAAAGCTTGGCATTTGGGATTTCTTTTTTTTATTAGAATTTTTATTGTTTTGTCAGCTCCAATTTTTCAGCGAAATAATCACAGAAATCTTTCATGGTGTCAGACATTTTTTCATCGTCTGTAGCACGTTTAAAAGTATCTGACATTGCTACTAGAGTCTGGTGGAAGAAAATCTTCATTTCGTCTACCGGCATATCTTTTGTCCATAAATCGATACGCATTGTTTCTTTTGCTTTACTGTCCCAAATAGACAACATTATAGCTTTTGCTTCTTCAGCGTTAACTCCGCCATCTTGAGCGCTCCAAGTTAATTTTTCGGGAACGCGGTTTTCGTCTAATTCTACGTTGAATTTAATCTCTGAATTTATTGTGTCTGCCATTATTTCTTAGGTTTATATTTTGATTTTTCGAAAATCTCTTTGGGCTGAACTTTAAATAATTCAGCTAAAGAAACATTATTGTTTTTCATATAAGAACGCACCATCTGCCACCCAATCCAAGCACCTACACGGCCTGGAGAATCGTTGTCTATTTCCAAATAAAATTTAGAAAAAGGAGCTGGTGTCATAAATCGCGTTGTCAATTTTGGATCATCGCTGTACAGCATTTCATTTTCTATAAAATAACGCCACATATAGGCTTCATTTTCTTCACACCATTTAATCTGCTCTGGTGTATAACCCATTTTTTCTGCATCTGTATAATCTGGAAGAAGCAGGTCTTTTGCATAAAGCTGTTTTCCTTCAAAAACCATTTGAGCCACTAAACTCCTGTCTGGTAAATATGGGATATTTCGGTAAGAAAAACTCGAAACTACATCTGGCATAATCTGTCTTTCCTCAAAATTCTGTTTTAAATAGTTTGGGAATTCATAAAACTTATGATCTTTCCCCAGATAGAGTTCTAAAGCTACAATTACAAGGCTATCTGCATAAATTGCTTTTGCACTATAATCCATCTCACCAATAACTGTAATGACTTTTGGAATTTTAGTTTTAGGGAAATAATATTTTACGTGTTGAAAAAGAGCATCAAACTCTTTACGAACTGGTTCAAAATTGCTGTATTTTTTTTGTACCTCTTCATAAACTTCCTTCCAGATCGGATCGTTCATTTTCTGCAGCCAAATATTGTCATCGTTGCCGGCAGGAAAGAAAAAAGGATATTGTTTTTTCACCTTTGCAAGATCTTGAGGTTTGGTCTCAAAAAATACCTTATCAAAACGTTCTACTTTTATATCAACGGGAATTTCTTCTACTTCTTTTTCAACCTTAGATTTTTGATCGCAAGACAAAAAAAACAGGCACAGAACCACTGCAAAGCGATAAATTTTCATTTTATTTTAATTAGATTTGTGTTACCAGAATTTAAAGTAAATGTATACTTTGAAATAATTCTGCAAATATACATCCCTGCATTTTAAAACTTAAACTATTATGGCTAAAAAAAGTACAATTCAGACAGAAAAAGTAAATACGCATATTGTAGAGTGGTTAAAAAATTATGCCAATAACGCAAAAGTAAACGGTTTTGTAATCGGAATCTCTGGCGGTGTAGACTCTGCGGTAACTTCAACTTTATGCGCGCAGACAGGACTGAAAGTATTGTGTGTAGAAATGCCTATTCATCAGGCAGAAAGTCAAGTAAGCAGAGCAAAAGAACATATTGAACAGCTAAAAAAGCGTTTCCCAAATGTTTCTGATGTTCAAACTGATTTGACTGAAACTTTTGAATCTTTTAAAAATGCTGTTCCCAAAACAGATGATGATGCAAAAGTAAGCTTAGCATTGGCCAATACACGCGCTCGTATCAGAATGACTTCTTTGTATTACTTAGCTGGTCTTCACGGTTTACTAGTTGCTGGAACTGGTAATAAAGTAGAAGATTTTGGAGTAGGTTTTTACACTAAATATGGAGATGGCGGCGTAGATTTAAGTCCGATTGCCGATTTAATGAAATCTGATGTTTATGCATTAGGAGAATTTTTAGAAATTCCGCAGTCAATTTTAACAGCAGCACCTACAGATGGATTATTTGGTGACAATCGTACCGATGAAGACCAATTAGGAGCAAGTTATGATGAACTCGAATGGGCAATGTTAGCCGCGGAGTCAGGAAAAACGGCGGATGACTTCGAGGGGAGAGAAAAATCTGTCTTTGAAATTTATAAAAGATTAAACACCAGCAACAAGCATAAAATGGACCCAATTCCGGTGTGTACTATACCAAAAACGTTAAAATAATTTTTTTTAACATTTGTCTGCAATTAATTACAGAATTTATTTATTAATTTTACAGTTCCAAAAACATGAACAATTCTAAAAAAGGTAAAAATTATGATTAAAGTATGTCTAGCAGACAATCATCCTGTGACGCACTTTGGCGTTAAGTCTTATTTTAAAGACCACGATCAAATTTCAATTGTTGCCAACGTAGGCAATTTTTCAATGGTTAGAGACATTCTTCAGACGAAGGAGATCGACATTTTAATTTTAGATTTAGAATTAGAAGGTCTTTCAAGCATCTTTGAAATTAAATCTATCCTAAAAAATTTCCCAAAAACAAAAATTGTTATTTTCAGTGATCTTGCTGAGCAAATGTATGCTCCAAATGCAATTAAAGCAGGAGTTTCCGGGTATGTACACAAAACAGAAAAACTAGAAACACTAGGACATTCTATTATTAAAGTACACGAAGGAAAAATTATCATCAACGAAACAGTACGCAAAAACATGGCCCTTATTGCGAAACAAAGCAAAAGCGAGCGTCTGTACAGAAAACTTTCAAATCGCGAGATCGAAGTTTTGCGTTACTTAAGTGATGGAAAGAAAAACAATGAAATCTCTAAAATCTTAAACCTGAACGAAAAAACGATCAGTACTTACAAACTGAGATTATTGACTAAATTAAATGTTACTAATTTAGTTGACTTAGTAAATAAAGCGAAGACTTTAGAAATTATTTAATTACAAATCGAAGATCTTAATTTTTATTTTTTAAGTAAATCGGAAATCTTTATAAAAACTCTATCTTTTGATTCATCATTAGATAGAGTTTTTTTCTTTTAATGATATGGCACTACTACTCGCCCTAATTTCTTAGAAAAATTATTTAATAATTTAGAATAATCCACAACCATACTCAAAACTTCAGAATTATCTTCCTGCGGATTTGTCAAAAGAGAATTTTTCAATTCTGCAATAATTCCAGATACCAAATACCATCGCATTGAAAAAATAGTTTCAGAAACATTTTGTTCTATGGTTTCGCTTTTATGTTTTGGATAAATATTCTGCCCTTCCCAATTATGAATGGTAACTCTTTCGTCTTCCATTAAAATATTGGTTACTTCCTGAGCAAATTCGGGCTGTAAATGCATCAAATATTTATCTAAACTAAAAGTCTCATTTTGATTGTAGAAATCAATTATATTGTTGTAAATATTTTGAAATAATGTATTCGACAATTCTACCTCATCTTCTTGTAGACTTAAATACACTTTTTCAAATACTTTATATTCTCTTTTTTCAGAAACCTCTTTTATGTTTCCTTCTTCATCTGTCTTTAAGAAAACATCTTCGAAATTTTCGACCACACTTCCGTACAAAAGAAGAATTTCAATAATTTTTCTTTCAAAGCCGTATAAAATATTTACCTTTTCTGCTGGTGCTTCTGGATAATAACCCGGTTCTCCAGGATAATCATCTGGCGGTCCGGTTCTTGGGTCTTCTGGATCACCTCCTGAAAATGTAGCATTTTTTGGAGGCTGATTTCTATGAACTTCAAAAGGCTTTTGATCCTGTTTTTGTTTTTTGTTCGCCTCTGCAATATCCTTTTGAATTAACTGCGCCAGCGTACTTACCAAAACCTGTTCCGAAATATCCATTATTCGTGCACATTCCTGAATATATACTTCTCGCTGAATACGGTCTGGTATTTTTGAAATACTCGTAACCATATCACGAATCAGGTCGGCTTTTTTGATTGGATCGTTTTTAGCTTCACCCATCAAGATCGAAGCTTTAAACTGTATAAAGTCTTTACTGTTTTCTTCTAAATAAGCAACTAATGCATCATGCGAATTTTTACGCGCAAAACTGTCTGGATCTTCTCCGTCAGGAAAAGAACAAACCCTAACATTCATTCCTTCTTCCAAAATCAAATCGATTCCTCGAATTGACGCTCTTAAACCTGCAGCATCTCCATCAAAAAGTACTGTAATATTTCTAGTCAGACGATTTATCAAACGAATCTGGTCTGGCGTTAAAGCTGTTCCTGAAGAAGCCACAACGTTTTCAATTCCTGCTTGATGAAACTGAATTACATCGGTATAACCTTCAACTAAATAACAATTGTTTTGTTTGGCTATAGATTGCTTGGCATGATAAATTCCGTAAAGGACTTTGCTTTTATGGTAAATATCACTTTCTGGCGAATTTAGGTATTTTGCCGCCTTTTTATCATTAGTCAAAATACGTCCTCCGAAACCTAAAACACGTCCCGACATACTTTGAATTGGAAACATTACACGTCCTTTAAAACGATCAAAAGGACGGTCTTCTCGGGCAATTGTTAATCCTGTACTTTCTAAAAATTCTAATTTATATCCTTTTCCAAGGGCTTCTTTCGTCAAAGCATCCCAAGTTTCTGGAGAGTATCCTAAGTTGAACTTTTTAATCGTTTCATTGGTAAAACCTCTTTCTTTAAAATAAGACAAACCAATTGCTTTTCCTTCTTCACTATTGAGGAGAACATCCTGAAAATATTTGGCCGCAAATTCAGAAACCAAATACATACTTTCGCGGATGTCTGTATTTGCTTTTTTCTGCTTCTGATTGTTCTGTTTCTTCAATTTCGATATTATACTTTCTGGCTAAATAACGAATGGCTTCTGGATACGTAAACTGCGAATGTTCCATCAAAAATTTAACAGAGTTGCCGCCTTTTCCCGTACTAAAGTCTTTCCAAATCCCTTTTGCCGGCGATACCATAAACGAAGGAGAGCGCTCATCTGAGAATGGACTCAATCCTTTGAAGTTACTTCCTGCACGTTTTAAATTCACAAAATCGCCGATAACCTCCTCTACTCGAGCAGTTTCAAAAACAGAATCTATGGTATTTTGTGAAATCAAAGTCTAATATATTTTTAAAGTTGAGAGCTTGTAAAAATACGCAAATCCTATTTGAATTTTAATCATTTTTAAAACAAAAAAGCATCTCGTTTGAGATGCTTTTTTTACTAACTAAACGACCAATTCTTTTAGTTTAAATCTACTCTAAGTCCTAACGAAATGTTATTCTCTTTGACTAAATTATTCTGAAATAATGGATTTAAATCGTATTTAAAATATAAACTCAATTCTCTATAACCGATATACGAACTCAGACCGTAAATAAAATTATTTACATTGTAATCCCCTTTTATAGTGGTTTTATATTTTAAATCTTCGTCTTCAAATTTTAAAATCTGTTTTGACTTTACATTGATTCCCGCATAGCCTCCAATTCCAAAACGGAAACTTCTATGTGTTTTAAAATAAGTTTTTCCGTTGCTTTCTACTGGTCTTGAAAAATCAAACTCTAAATGTACAGGCGCAACCAAATAGACATTTCTAAAACGAGATTCATTTAAATTAACCGAATTCACTTCCAGATTAGTCTGCTCTCCATTTACAACAAAACTTCTGTTATCTGTAGGACGAATATTATTGTACACTAATGAAAGTCCGTATTTGGCATGAAGCAGATTATCATTTTTCAATAATCTTGAGTTATACGTAAACCCCCATTCGTAAAAATGCGAACCAATAAAACTGTAATTGGAATCCTGAAGCTTTCCATCGACCATCATATTATTCAATCCCATTGCAAATACAAATTGAGAAGTGGTTCTTTTTTCGCCGTGTATAGAATCTTTGGTGTCTTTATGAGATTTCCAGCGAATCATATAGACTTTAGAAGAATCTTCTTTTATCTTTCCATCTACTTTTTTCTGCACCAAATCATTTAATTCATTTTGTGCCAAAGTAATTTTTTCTTCAATAATTACAGCTCGAGCTTCTGCAAGTTCTTTTTTGCGTTTATCAGCCTGTTCCTGAGTAATTTTACCTTCAGACAATTGAACATTTACAGCTTCAACTTCTTCTTTTAGAGCTTCTTTCTCTTCTTTGGTAATTTTCTCAATTTTATTAGCGATTCTTTTCGCTTCAGATTCAAAAGTTTCCTGCCCCATTACTTTGCTTATCAGTAAGAAAAAGAATAGAATGAAATAAATAGTAATATTTTTCATGATTGATTGATTTTAAAAATGATTGATGATTGATTTTTAATTATTAATTGTTGAGTGTTAATGGTTAATTTTTTGATATGAAATTTGATATTGATATTGCCATTTTCATTGTCATTGCCTCTACTCTTTTTGATTTCTATTCGATAAAGCGACTTTGACATCTTGAAAGTTCTTGTTTACTTTTGTAATCATTTTTTCTCTAAAAGAAAGTTCTAATTCGCCGTCTACCTGATTGAGTAAATCGCTGGCATTGATTTTTACTTTTGCCTTTTTAGTAGAACTTTCGGCTAAAACTTTATTTTCTGCAGTTTCTAATAACTGATCTACATTGGAATTTTTAGCATTTTCTGTAATTAAAACTTGATTGCTGGCTGATTGTTTTTCTTGATTGTTTTTGATGATGATTGAAGACTCCGCTATTTGATTTGATTCATTTTTATTGGTTTTATTTGAAATTTGATTGTTCACTTTTTCTTGTTTTGCTGAAGCTTGTTCTGAAGTTTTTTCAGCAATTGCATTTTCAGTTTTAATTGAATCTATATTATTTATAGCTGGTTTTGTAACTGATTCTTTTTGGATTTCCTTTTCAACCACTACAGTTTTTGGAACTTCAACTGCGTTTTTATTTTGATTGAAAAACAGAGTTCCCACCAATAGAAATCCAATAAAGCTGGCTGCGATGTACAACCATTTTCTTTTCGATTTTTTATTTGAGTTAATCGTAATTGGTTTGTTCTCTTCTGCTACACTCAACATTGCATCCAATCGATCCCAGGCTTTATTGCTTGGTTCAATTTTTCTCTCGTTAAGTTTATCACGGAAATCCTTTTCAAAATTATTCGGTTCCATTATCTTGTTTTTTTAAAATACTAATTTGTGTTTGCAGCATTTTTCTAGCGTGCGATAATTGCGATTTCGATGTTCCTTCATTAATTCCTAACATCTTGGCAATTTCATTGTGTTTGTAACCTTCAATTGCGTATAAATTGAAAACCATTTTATAGCCATCTGGC
Source organism: Flavobacterium sp. SORGH_AS_0622 (assembly GCF_030818825.1). Lineage (NCBI taxonomy): Bacteria > Pseudomonadati > Bacteroidota > Flavobacteriia > Flavobacteriales > Flavobacteriaceae > Flavobacterium > Flavobacterium sp. SORGH_AS_0622. The sequence goes on along the minus strand of NZ_JAUTAX010000001.1, from coordinate 744,437 downwards.
AAAGCGTCAATTAAATACTGAATCTGTTCTACGGTAAACTGGCTGTCGATTTCATTAAAACTTTCTTCTACAAAAAACTCATCTTCGGCAAATTTTACTTTTTTCTGGACTCTTAAGTACGAAATGCATTCGTTAACCATAATTCGGCGGATCCAGCCTTCAAAACTTCCTTTGTGTTCAAAGTTTTTTAAATTCGTAAACACTTTCATAAATGCTGTTATCATTACATCTTCTGCCAATTGAATGTCTTTTATATATTGACGACATACACTTAACATTTTTGAAGAAAACTTACTGTAAATCTGCTGTTGGGCCTGACGATTGTTTTCGACAGCCAACTTTATGATTTTGGTTTCTTCTTGATGTAAATGAATAATTTTCATTTATAAGCTTTTGGTTTTTGGTTTGTTTTTGGTTTTAGAAACAGACTTCTATTAGCATAGACGATTGTCGATTTGAAATGGTTGCATGAGAGTAAAAAAAAATAAAATTTTAAATTCCAAATTCGAAAAATTGGATGTATTCTTTATTTCATGCATTGTCAAGCTCACATAAAAACAAAGAAAATCAAAACAATAGCTTCGTTTACTATTAATTTTAAATCTTTTAAAAATATTTTCTGTTTCATTTATACTTTTTTAATAATTTGTAAGTTTTATTTTATAAAAATAAAAATAAGACCCGCATGAAAATTAGCAGAATTATATTAAGCCTCATTATTCTAAACATATCTTGTTCTGACATTAAAAAAAATAAACCAATTCAAAGTACAGAAATTGACTCAAGCCATGATACTGTAAAGAAAGCATTAGAAACCGCATATACTTGGGACATTCAAAAGACAGATAAAGGAACGTTGATGTTTTTAGATGTTGGATATCAACATGGCGAAAGCTCACAAGAAGAAGAATTTTTAACATTGACAGTTGCAAAAAATAAAACAAAGCAACGACCTGAATTTATAAATATTATTCTTCCTAATAATATTGAGAGGTCAAATGGTATCCTTATTGCATTTGGTCAATATTCAGATAAAGACCAAAATCCAGAAGTTAAGTTAATAGAAAATATCAAAGTTAAAGTAGAATTCAAGGATTGTAATAATGAAGATTGTACTGCCCGTTTGCTTGATGGTTTTGCCAATAGAGAGGATGGGCAAAAAGAAGACATTTTTAATGACTTTCTCAAATATAATTTCTTGTTTTTACTTTTTACTTATCCAGATGGAAGTCATAAATCAGTAATGATTCCACTAGCTAATTTTAAAGAGCAGTTTAGAAAGATAGACAATAAATAAGATTTAAATAAAATTGAGATTTATCTAAAGCAATTAATATTTCAACTTCAATCTTATTTTGTAAGTTTTATTTATAATTTACTTTGAACTTAAATAATGATCAAAAAAATCTACATCATAACCCTTGCCCTACTTTGTTCCTGCCAACAAAAGAAATTTGAACAAAAAGAAAATACGAAAATTGATTCTACATCTAAAGAGTATAACGCTTCAGTAGAAAATATTGAAGTGGATTCTAAAAAATTTATTACTGCAAATTGGTTCAAAGTTTTTAAAACAGATACAATTATTGCCAGTGAAATGTACTGGAAAAAAATAATCGAAAAAGATTCATTAATTAAAATATTTAAAGCTGACTTTATTAACTCACCTCCTTTAAAAGATAAAATGATAATTTTCTTGCAAGAGGGAAAAGATCATAAATCTTTAATAAATGAAAATTACTGTAAAATGATATCTGAGCCTGAGCGGGCAGTTTTAGGATATTTAACACTTCTTCACGGTACTTTAAACTATTGTTATTATAATAATGCAGTCAATAAAGAATTTACAATGAGAAGCGCTATAAACTTAGACAATGAGGACAATATCAATTTAGATAACAAATATCCTGAAAGATTTAAATCTTATCTGAGATTTTGGTTCCGAAATGACTCAAATTCATTAGAAAAAATAAATGATGATTATTCTTCAACAGCAATTTTCTTTGGACAATCTGTCTATGATTACTTTTCTAAAATCAATTTGACAGTAAAAGGAAATACGATTTATGCCAAATTTAATATTAAAGGTTTTAACAGAGACATTTGGGAGAGCTTTCGTACTGAAGAAATTATTTTTTTAGTAGATAAGGACAATATTAAGGTAATTGACAAGAAAGAGTTAGAAGAAGAATTTGTATATTTTTATCCTAATGGAAGTGGTATAGAGCCTCCATCTGGTTATAAAAATAATGGAAAAGGAGAATATTATTTAGTCAATAAAAGAAAATAAATATTTACTTCTTCCTATCAATAACATAATTCACCATCAAAGTTAGCGCCTCTTTATACTCAGAATCTTCGAAGTTTTGAAGCAGAGAAAGTGCTTCCTGCTGGAATTGCACCATTTTGTCTTCGGCATAAGCCAAACCATTGTTGTTTTTTACAAAGGCAATAACTTCTTTTACACGTTTCTTGTCTTTGTTGTGGTTTTTGATGGAGTTTATCAGCCACTTTTTTTCCTGCGGAGTACAAGTATTTAAAACGTGAATTAAAGGCAATGTCATTTTTTGCTCTTTAATATCGATTCCGGTTGGTTTACCGATGGCTTCTTCGCTGTAATCGAATAAATCGTCTTTAATTTGAAAAGCCATTCCAATCAGCTCACCGAATTTGCGCATGTTTTCTACCTGAACATCATCTTCAATTACGGCTTTCGCGCCAAGCGCACAACAAGCTGCAATAAGTGTTGCGGTTTTCTTTCGGATGATTTCGTAGTAAACATCTTCCGTAATATCAAGTCTGCGGGCTTTTTCTATTTGAAGTAATTCTCCTTCGCTCATTTCGCGAACGGCGACAGAAATAATTCTTAACAAATCAAAATCACCATTGTCAATAGAAAGCAGCAGTCCTTTAGACAATAAATAATCACCAACCAAAACGGCAATTTTATTTTTCCAAAGCGCATTGATAGAGAAAAATCCACGACGGCGATTACTATCATCCACAACATCGTCGTGTACTAAAGTTGCTGTGTGAATCAGCTCAATTACTGAAGCTCCGCGATACGTTCTTTCGTTTACAATACCGCCAGAAACCATTTTTGCAGTAAGAAAAACAAACATCGGACGCATTTGTTTTCCCTTACGGTTTACGATATAATAAGTGATTCTGTTTAGCAAGGCAACCTTCGAGGTCATCGATTCATGGAACTTTTTTTCGAAAAGTTCCATCTCGTTAAAAATAGGCTGCTTTATTTGAGACGTAATATTCATTTAGACTTCAAATATACTATTTTTAATAAAAATACGTTGTGTATTTTAGGTTAGGATTTTAATATTTTATGTCTTAATCTAAAAATTCCCACCAAAAATAGCTCTAACTAATACTGATTTGAATTCATTAATTTAAAAGAAGAACCCAAAACTATTTATTTATGAAAACAAAATTTTTATTACTTAGCACTTGTATTACAATGTCTTTTTTCATCAGCTGTAATTCTGATGAAAAAACAAATGATGGATCTGCAAAAACGATTACGAACGAAGAAATTATCACAAATTCTAAAATCGATGCCTCTGTAGATGATGTTACCAATATTGCCGAAGATCAATTTAGCTCACAAATTAATATTAACGCAAAACCTGGCGGACCGATTAAAAACTTTCTGCCTAGCTGCGCTACCATAACAACAGTTTTAACCAATAATACTTGGACAAAAACAGTAGATTTTGGTGTTGAAGGCTGTACTTTGAATAACGGAAATACGGTTAAAGGAAAAATGATTGTTTCTTTTTCTAATGATTTTAGTTCGTCTACCCAAACTATTAGTTACACTTTTGAAGGATTTTACCATAACGGACGAAAACTTCAAGGAAGTAAAAGTATTGTGAGAACAATTAAAGAAACTAATTTGCTAGTGACAGCTCATCCTGTTTCTACAGCTGCAATTGATTTGACTATTACTTTTGATGACGGAGGCGTTTACACCAGAAAAGGAACTTTGATAAAAGAAATGACTTCTGGTTACGATACTTGGTTTGATTGGGATGATAACGTGTTTGTGGTTACAGGAAGCGGTACAACAACTTTTCCTAACGGAGATACTTACTCGGCAGAAATTACTACTCCTTTAGAATTTAATGCTTTGTGCAGAAAATCTTTTGCTGTAAAAGGAATTGTTTCAATTACTAAAAACGGCGCTTCGGCAACTATAGATTATGGAAGCGGAGAATGTGATACTCTTGCAACAGTAACTAAAGATGGCGTTACAGAAGAAATAGATTTGAAAAAATAAAATCCTTTTTGCCCGAAAAAAAAGCATTAAGAACAAGATTGATCCTTGTTTTTAATGCTTTTTTTATTTGTGTTATTTTTCAAATGTTCCTACGGAACATATTTTCATTGTCATCATTTTTTTTCTACCGATGAGATACTCCTACGGAGTATATTGGTTTCTGTTTTTTGAGCAATGAAATATTCCTAACGGAATAATATTTTCAGCGAATATTTACTCTAATACTTTTTTCTACCAATCAGATATTTCTAACGTAATATATTCTGGCGAATATTTATTCTGCTTCTTTATTGGCTAGCTGGCCGCATGCGGCGTCTATGTCTTTACCTCTGCTTCGTCTTACTTTTACAACTATTCCGATATTCTCTAATGCTTTAATATAAGCCGCAATAGATTCTTCTGAAGCTTGCTGAAATTCGCCGTCATCAATTGGATTATATTCAATTAAATTAACTTTGCAAGGCACATATTTACAGAATTTTACTAATGCATCAACTGAAGCTTTATCGTCGTTAATTCCTTTCCACACTACATATTCATACGAAACTTTGCTTTTGGTTTTTCTGTACCAATATTCTAAAGCTTCACGTAAATCTTTCAAAGGGAAATTTTTACTGAATGGCATGATTCTCGCGCGAGTTTCGTCAATTGCAGAATGTAGTGAAACTGCTAATTTAAACTTCACGTCATCATCTGCCATTTTTTTGATCATTTTAGGAATTCCAGAAGTCGAAACCATAATTCGTTTTGGAGACATTCCTAAACCTTCTTCAGAAGTAATCATATCAATTGCTTTAATGACATTATTGTAATTCATTAAAGGCTCTCCCATTCCCATAAAAACGATATTCGAAAGTGGATGATTATAGTACAAACGGCTTTCTTTATCAATAGCCAGAACCTGGTCGTAGATTTCTCCTGGTTCCAGATTTCGCATTCTTTTTAATCTTGCTGTCGCACAGAAATTACAATCTAAACTGCATCCTACTTGACTAGAAACACAAGCTGTCGTTCTCGTGTCTGTTGGAATTAAAACAGATTCAACAACAAGTCCGTCATGAAGGCGCACAGCATTTTTTACAGTTCCGTCACTGCTTTTCTGCATCGTATCCACTTTGATATGATTGATCACAAAACTGTTTTCAAGCATAGATCTTGTAGTCTTCGCTACATTTGTCATATCTTCAAAACTGTGAGCACCTTTGCTCCACAGCCATTCATAAACCTGATTTCCGCGAAAAGCTTTATCTCCATTTTCAACAAAAAAATCGCGAAGCTGCTCTTTTGATAAGGCTCGTATGTCTTTTTTCTCCATTTGCATGCTGCAAAGTTAATCACTTTTGTCATTTTTTACCGCTTTTTAGTGCATTCTTAACAAGACCTCAAGAACAGTGAAGAAAATAAGGGCAAATTCAAGTATAATTAAACTCTTCATTCTTTAATATAAAATTTATAATGACTAAAATTTTTTCGTCATAAAAAAAATCGAACGCTAAGCTAAAAAGTCAAAATTTGGCACAAGAATTGTTTTGCTCTCAAAAGAAAAATAATCTTACAAAGAGCTCAATCATTTTAAAATTTGTACTTTTATTTTTCAGCCATATAACCTTTAAGTTTTATCAACCTAAAAAAAAATGTAATTATGAAAAAACAAATTTTAAGTTTAGCTGTTGTTGCTTTATTAGCATTTGGTGTTCAATCATGCGAGAAGAAAGAGCCTAAACCTGCAGATGAAGAATTAACTCTTGGAAACAAGGTTGACTCATTAACAACAGATATTAAAGAAGTAACAGACACTGCAGTTAGTAAAGCCGAAAGCGCTGCTGCAAAAGCGAAAGATGCAACAGAAAATGCAGCAAGCGACGTAAAAGATGCAACTAAAAAAGCTGCAAATGATGTTGAGAACGCTGCAAAAAAGACAGCAACTGATGTAAAAGACGCTACTAGAAAAGGTGCAGAGAAAGTTGAAAACGCAGCAAAAGCAGCGAAAGACGGAACTGTAAAAACAGCAAAAGAAGTAAATGAAGCTTTGAAAAAATAAATTTCATCTAAATCTAAATTGAAACCATCTGCCAAAGCGGATGGTTTTTTATGCAAAAAACTACGCCGATATTTTTTGTACTTTTGCTTCAAAATTACAAGATATTACAACATGCATTTCATATCACAAGAATTAGAAGATTATATCGAACAGCATTCTGAAAATGAACCAGAATTGTTAGCCAAACTCAATAAAGAAACTTACCAAAAAATACTTTTACCGAGAATGTTAAGCGGTCATTTTCAAGGACGTGTTTTAAGCATGTTGTCTAAATTGATTCGTCCGGTAAATATTCTTGAAATTGGAACTTACACAGGTTACGCTGCCTTATGCTTATGTGAAGGCATGCAGGAAAACGGACAATTACATACCATCGATATTAAAGAAGAATTGGTTGATTTTCAACGAAAATACTTTGATGCTTCTCCGTGGGGAAAACAAATTTTTCAACATTTAGGCGAAGCTGTAAATATTATTCCAGATTTAGATGTAAAATTTGATTTGGTCTTTATTGATGCCGATAAGGAAAATTACCTCAACTACTGGGAAATGATTGTTCCAAAAATGAATAAAGGCGGCATTATTTTGTCTGATAACGTTTTATGGAGCGGAAAAATCCTCGAACCTGTTCATCCAAATGATGTAAGTACAAAAGTTCTTTTGGAATATAATCAACTCTTAAAAGATGATCCAAGAGTCGAAACAGTTTTACTGCCAATTCGTGATGGATTGACGGTTTCGAGAGTGTTGTAGATTTTTAAGATGCTAAGAGACTAAGCTTTTTCGTTTATTTATCTGTCATTAAAATTAGTTTTCAAAATGAATAATTCAAGAGAAATATATTCTGAAGGTTTTACAATAATAAATAATGTTTACGCTGAAAAAGAGATCGATAAACTAATTTCATTAATTGAAAATAAAACCAAAAATGATTCTGACAATGCTACTTTTAGAAAGTCTCAAGATTTATTTGCTATTAGACAGTTTCACAAAGAAATACCTGAGATATTAGACTTTATTTTTAATGAAAATTTAAAAAAAATTATTGAATCTAATTTTGGAAAAGGATATTTCATAACCAAATCCATATATTTTGACAAGCCTGAAAAATCAAATTGGTTTGTGGCATATCATCAAGATTTGACCATTTCTGTTGACCAAAAAATTGAGGTTGAAAATTTTGAGAATTGGACTTTAAAACAAAATCAATTTGCTGTTCAGCCTCCGAAAGAAATTTTAGAAGATAATTTCACGATCAGAATTCATATTGATAAAACTACAAAGAATAATGGAGCTTTAAGAGTGATCAATAATTCGCATTCGAAAGGAATTCTGAGAATTGAAAACCTAAATTTTGAGACTGAAAAAGAAACGATTTGCGAAGTTGAAAAAGGCGGAATAATGATCATGAAACCATTATTATTTCATGCTTCGAATAAAACTACAAATAACGAACGAAGAAGAGTTATTCACATAGAATTCAGTAGACAACAACTTCCCGAAGGATTAGATTGGAGTGAAAAAATGATTTATAAAAATTAATTCATATATTAAAAAAAGAAAAAGGCTTTAGCCAAATACTTACTGTATTTTGGCTAAAGCCTTTTTCTTTTAAACCTAATTATCTTCAGCTAAGAATAGAATTCATATAATTTTAAAAACTCAGTCTCGGGATAGTTCCTTAGAATTTGAGAACCTTAAAAAAACTATCTTGGGAAATATTGCGGTTTTAATTTTCTATATACTAAATAAAGTAAAGATCCAAAAAGCGCTCCGAAGAAATACCCTGCTAGAATATCACCAGGATAATGCAATCCTAAATAAATACGGCTGTAAGCGAAAATTAGAGGCCATAAAAATAAGAATCCAAAATATTTGAAGTGACGTTTTAAAACTAAAAACAAGAAAGTTGCAACCGCCATTGTATTTGCCGCATGCCCAGAGAAAAAACTATAGGATTGTCTAACCTGTACAATTCGAATAATCGAAGCTAAATCTGGATTATTACAAGGACGTAAGCGTTGAAAAGTATGTTTGAATAAATTACAGGTTTGATCTGTAAAAGCAATCAAAATTGCTACAAACAGCAATAGATACAAAGTTTGTTTGCCACCTATTTTTTTATAAATAAGAAAAAACAGTAATAAGAAAAATGGTGTCCAATACAACTGATTGGTAATGAAGAGCCAAAATTTATCGTATGTTTCAGAACCTAATCCATTAAGATATATTAATAGATTTGTATCTAATTCCTGTATTTTTTCAAGCATTATCTTTGGCGTTTAATAGGTCCAGAAATGGTATCAATATCTTCTTTTACTTTGTCGATTTCATTGGCTGTATCTCCTAAGAGACTTCCATTTTCTCCAAGTATATTAGATTTTGCATTATTAATTTCTGCATTAATATTTCCAGTAATATCCGTCAAAGATTTAGAGTCAAGACCATTAGCCTCTGCTCCCTTTTGAATTTCACTTTTAATATCATTAGTCGCATTTTTTAATTGAGCCATAGCCTTACCCATCGTGCGTGCAATTTCTGGTACTTTATCAGAACCAAAAAGCATTAGTACAATAAACAGTATAAAAACTAATTCTCCTCCTCCTATACCAAACATAACTTTTATTTTTGTTGTCGCAAAGATATTAAATTTTGCAGCGTAGAGTTTTAAAATTAACTTAAAAAGTCCTTTAAAATGTATTTTAATAAAAAAGAAAAAGTTCATCAAGCTTTTACAAACCTGATGAACTTTTAATTATCATTTATTAGTTTAGTCAAATTTTGACTTTGTCTCAACTTTTGGCCAAGAATTATTAGTAACATCGATATCTGCGGTTAACAGTTTTGGATCGACTTGAATACTCTTAATTGCTTTTGTTGTAGCATACACTTTTTTAGCCGTTTCGTTACTTTTTCTCCAGATTTGTGCTGGATATTGGTAACTATCTTTAGAACCGTCTTCATAAGTAATCTCAACTAAAATCGGCATAATCATTCCGCCTGGCTTATTGAATTCTACTTCGTAGAAATATTTAGGCGATTTAATACTAGCTTTTTCTTCAGCAGTAAAAGTCTGATCAACATAATCAGCCAAAGGCTTGAAATCTTCAATTTTTAAAGCTTTTTTCTTTGATTGATTAACTTCTGCATTATCTCCAGAAACTAAATAAACAAAAGGTCCTTTTTCATATCCAAAACGTCCTTTTCTTACTTTGACATCTTTAATATCTGCAGTTGGAGTATCTGAAACATAATATTGTTTTACATCTTTAATTCCGATATCTACAAAATCTGTTGAATAAAACCATCCTCTAAAAAACCAGTCAAGATCGACTGCCGAAGCATCTTCCATAGTTCTAAAGAAATCTTCAGGCGTTGGGTGTTTGAATTTCCATCTGTTTGCATACGTTTTAAAAGCATGATCAAACAATTCTCTTCCCATAACCACTTCTCTTAAAATATTAAGACCCGTTGCTGGTTTTCCGTAAGCATTATTTCCAAATTGGTGAATTGTCTCTGAATTCGACATAATTGGCTCCAAAAACTTTTGATCTCCACTCATGTAAGGAACAATATTTTTTGCTGGTCCTCTTCTCGAAGGGAAATTCGGATCTAATTCCTGCTCTGCTAAATACTCTAAAAATGAATTTAAACCTTCATCCATCCATGTCCATTGACGTTCATCAGAATTTACAATCATTGGAAAGAAAGTATGTCCAACTTCGTGAATAATAACACCAATCATTCCGTTTTTAACTTCTCTGCTTGTTACGCCATTTTCGTCAGGACGACCGTAGTTCCAGCAAATCATTGGATATTCCATTCCTTGATCTTCCGCAGAAACTGAAACTGCTTTTGGATAAGGATAATCAAAAGTATGAGATGAATAACTTTTTAAAGTATGAGCTACAACCATTGTAGAAGTTTCTCCCCAAAGCGGATTTGCTTCTTTTGGATAAACAGATTCTGCCATAACAGTTCTGTTGCCAATTTTTACAGCCATTGCATCATAAATGAATTTTCTTGAAGAAGCAATTCCAAAATCACGAACATTTTTAGCACTAAATTTCCAAGTTTTTTTCTTTTCAGAAAAACCTTTTTCAGCAGCTTCCGCTTCTGCCTGCGTTACAATAACAACTGGTTTATCAAATGATTTTTGAGCCTGCTCGTATCTTTTTACTTGTTCTGCCGTAAATACTTCGCTTCTGTTCATTAATTCTCCTGTAGCATCTATTACGTGATCTGCAGGAACCGTAATATTTACATCAAAGTTCCCAAAAGGAAGAGCAAACTCTCCGCTTCCCCAAAACTGCATATTCTGCCAGCCTTCAACATCATTATAAACTGCCATTCTTGGATAGAATTGAGCAATTACATACAGCTTGTTTCCGTCTTTTTCGAATAGCTCATATCCAGAACGACCGCCTTCTTTTCTATAATTATTGATATTGTACCACCATTTTATTGAGAAAGAGATTTTTTCTCCTGGTTTTAAAGGTGAAGACAAATTAATACGCATCATTGTTTCGTTGATGGTATATGACAATGCATTTCCTTTAGCATCTTTAACTTGCTCAATATTAAAACCGCGCTCTAAATCTTTTTTCAGATATTTAGAAGAGAAACCGTCAAGAGGTAAAACCTGATTTATTTTTTCACCTTCTGCTAATGAAGTCTGACCATTCGCTCTTGCTTGATTTTGATCCAGCTGCACCCATAAATACTCTAAACTATCTGGCGAATTATTAGAATAAGTTATAGTTTCAGATCCGCTTAATCTTGAATTTTTATCGTCTAATTCAACATCAATTTTATAATCGGCCTGCTGTTGGTAGTAAGCTGGTCCTGGAGCTCCAGAAGCTGTACGAAACATATTTGGAGTTGCCAGCAAATCGTACATCTGGCTAAATTTATTGGTATCGTATTTTCCCTGCTGTCTAACAGGTGTGGTTGTTGCTTTTTCCTGTGCAACTAACATTGCAGGAAAAAGTAATAATAATGAAAGTTTTTTCATAAAAATCTAATGGTAATTTATCAGGCTGTGAAAATAGCAATTAAAATAATAATTCTAGAAATCCATTAATACTTTAACACTTCTTTTCTTGAAGATTCTGTAAAAAGAACACTTCTTTTAGTATCAAAAGCTGAAATATGTGTAATGTTTTGTTGTTCTGCATTCCAATCTACTAAAAGAGTGTTTGAAATTTCTAATGTTTTAAACTTCTCCACATCTTTAATCCTTGAGTAACAAACTAAAACATCATCTGCCTCAACTTCTTTAGATAAAAAAGTTATCGCTTTTGACTGCCCATTTACTTTGATCAAAAAATTTTCTGAGAGATATTTTTTTAATAAGTCAATATCTGCCTGCGTTTCTTTGCTTGTGCCTACAAATGTTTTTTTGTGATACTTCTTTTCCATTGCATTGTTCAAATCATCAATAAAAATGCGGGAAGTAATCTGCAGCATTTTTTTTTCGGCAGCATAATTTACTTGAAAAACCCCAACATAAAATTTATGAAAAGTAAATGCAGATGATAATACAAACAAAACTGCCAGAAGACAGTAAACTAATTTATTTTTCATTTTTGAACAGCAGCAGCTTTCTTAAATTCTTTATTCTTATTCACCATAAAATCCATTAACTGGAATTTTTCATCAGGCTCTAAAAATTGTTTCGAAGCTGCATCATTAGAGCAATACATTAAAAACAATTCTATTTCATCTTCTTTAAGTCCGAGAGTTTTGGTATAGAAATCTTTTGTAAAATTATCTTTAGCATATTCTACAAAAGCAATATCCGTAACCTCTTCTTCTTTTACATCTTCTTTTTTGCTTAAAAGCTTTTTAACATCTTTAAAAATTCGAACAAAGTCCATTCCATATTTAATGGTTTGATCAGAGAGCATTGCTGTGTTTTTGGCTGTCGATTGCTTGTCATCTTCAAACTGCATATCCACTATTCCCTGTGAACCACCTTGCAATGATTTTACTTTTAATTCTTTGTGAACAACAACTTCTTTAAGCTGATTATTCACCAAATCAAGTTTTATTTTAAAAAGAACCTCGGCACAATCTTTTTCTGTCAGAACAATTTTTTTGGATTGAAATGCCAAACCAGAAAACAACAAAGTGTCTTTTGGGCGAGCCATAATATCAAATAAACCACCTGCACCGATAAATGTTCTTACATTTGCATTAATATTCATTACATAGCCACTTTCTATCGCTAGAAAATCATTTATTACTTGACCATGTAATGGCTTTCTTGAACCGTTTTGCCCTAATACAATTTGACAAAATAAGCAGACAACGAGTACTCCTAATTTATTTTTCATTTTCGAGAATTGTTAGATATTTTCTTGCTAGATCTGTGATTAAAAACATACTCATTGTTTTGTTTTTAGTATTCAAAGATACAGCAAATTCAGCATCTTCCACACAAAATAATTGAAATCCTTTTATATAATCCACAGGTATTTTCAATCTTTCGGTATAATAATTCTCGTCAAAAAGGTATTCTAATTTTCTAAAAAGGGCTTCTTTTTTCTCAACATTTACCTCTTTTTTCAACATTGCAGTCCGCCCGGAAATTGCATTTAAAAGCTTATCGACAGAAGTCGAATTTGCAGTATAAACTTTTCGTTCTGCAGGCGTATATTTTTTCTGTCCATACGGAATAATACCTAAATTTTCGGCAGTAATATTGGCATTTTCATTCACAACAACCTCTCTCAGCTCCACCTCTTTTGCGGTCATTTTAACAACCAGTAAATTAGACGCCAAATCCTCTGTTGTAATCCTTCGTTTAAGCGGATCTAAATTCACAGCAGAAAAGACCAAAACATCTCCTTCTCTTACTGCAATCGAAAAATTACCATCAGAATCTGAAATTGTTGCAACCTGAGTTGTATTGTTAATAATATTTACTCCCTCAATCGGCGTTGATTGTTCCATTATTCTACCTAACAACTCTTTAGAATTGTTTTTTTGCCCAAAACCAATCTGAACAAAAATCAAAAGCATTATAACAGTTATTTTTTTACTTATTTTCACTCGCAATTATTTCTTTATACTTTGCCGCTAATTCCCCTAAAAGAAATTCGGTAGAAGTTTTATTTTTAGAATTCAAAATGACGGTAAATTTTTCATTTTCCACAGCATAATATTCAAAACCTTTTACATATTCTGCTGGAATTTTTAAGCGGTCAATAAAATGATCCAAACTAAACATATTCTCCAGAAGTTTCATAAAAAATTCTTTTTTCTCTACTGCCACTTCTTTTTTAAGCATTGCCGTTCTTCCCGAGAAGAAATTTAACAGCGGATCTGCAGAAATAGATCCGCCAGCCATTGTTCCAGCATTTGCTGTAGCATTCAAAGCGGTTGCTGTTTTTAGTTTTCGCTCGGCTGCTGTATATTTTTTTTGGCCTTCAGGAATTATTCCTAAACTTTCTGCATTAATATTATCATATCGTTTTATCACAACTTCTTGTAGCTGATACATTACCATACTAAGCTTAACCGAAAAATTAAGATTGGTAAAATCCTCAGGTTTCAGCATAATTCTTTTTTCTTTAAAACTTATGGAAGAAAACACCAACACATCATCGGCTTTTGCCAAAATCGAAAAAGATCCAGAGGCATCTGTTGTTACTGTTTCTTCTGTCTGAGCATTAATCACATGAACGCCTTCTAAATCTGAGGTATTAGAGGCTATTTTACCATTAAAAACAGAACGATCTTGGACTTGAGACAAGCACGCCTGCCCTATCATCACAACAATTAAAAAACAAGTAATTTTCTGAAACAAAATGAAATAAATTAAAAATATTCTTAAAAGGTAAAAATATCTTAATATCCTCCAAATTTAGTATTAACGACTTGGTAAATATATGTTAATTAAAATCATAAAAAATTATACGAAAAGAGAGTTTTTAATACCTTTAGCAAACAAAATTTGAGTTTAAAAAATCATGAAAAGCATTATTATTGCCAGCACATCTACTCTACACGGAGGCAAATACTTAGAATATCTTTTACCTGCTTTAAAAGAGCATTTTAAAGACTGCAAAACAATTTTATTTATTCCTTACGCACGACCTGGTGGCATTACACATGAAGAATACACGCAAAAAGCTGCCGAAGCATTTGCATCAATTAATATTGAGGTTAAAGGAATTCATGAATTTGAAAATCCGCAAGACGCTGTAAAAAACGCAGAAGGAATATTTACTGGCGGAGGAAATACTTTTTTACTAGTTACCCAATTGTACAAAAACAATATCATGCAGTTACTCTCTGAAACTGTAAAAAACGGAACTCCATATTTAGGCTCAAGCGCCGGAAGTAACATTTGCGGTTTATCAATGCAGACTACAAACGATATGCCTATTATTTACCCGCCAAGTTTCCAGACTTTAGGATTAGTTCCTTTCAATTTAAATCCGCATTATTTAGATGCCGATTTACAATCTAAACACATGGGAGAAACTCGCGAAACAAGAATTAAAGAATTTCATGCGTTCAATTCGATTCCGGTTTTAGGATTAAGAGAAGGAAGCTGGCTGGAAGTTAAGGGAGAAAAAATTACCCTAAAAGGCGATTTGAAAGCGAGACTTTTCAAGAAAAACGAAACACCACAGGAATTAGAAACCGAAAGTGATTTGAGCAACTTAAAATAAAATTCCAATATTTAAATTTCAAATTCCAAATATTTAGCATTTGTCTCTTTTTAAACTTGGAATTTGGAATTTAAAACATTGTAATTTGCGTAATTGCCTAAAAACAAAAAAGCCTCAAACAATGTTTGAGGCTTTTGAAGAGCGAAAGACGAGGCTCGAACTCGCGACAACCAGCTTGGAAGGCTGGAGCTCTACCAACTGAGCTACTTTCGCATTAACAGGGTGCAAATATAAATAATTTAATCTTTAAAAAAAACTAAAATCAAAAATTATTTACTTTTGACAAAAAAAACGAAATCTAAAAGATTCTGTTTTTTTAGAGCGAAAGACGAGGCTCGAACTCGCGACAACCAGCTTGGAAGGCTGGAGCTCTACCAACTGAGCTACTTTCGCATTGGTGGTGCAAATATAAAAAGAAAGTTCAGTTCAAAACAAGCTTTTTCGCAAAAAAAATCAATAAAAATCAACAATTATTTATAACTGATTTAAAATTAAAAAGTTATAAATCCAATATTTTTCAAAAAAATCATGATTACAATTAAAGAAATTACATCAAAAGAAACTTATGCAGTACGTCAACCCGTTTTAAGAAAAGGAAAACCTATAGAAAGCTGCATCTTTGAAGGAGATGATCTGGAGACTACGCATCATTTCGGACTATTTGATAATGAAAATTTAATAGGAATTATTTCCTTGTTTAAAAAAATCAACACTATATTTGCCGAACAAAATCAAGCACAAATTCGAGGGATGGCCGTTTTAGAAACGCATCAAAAAATGGGATTTGGCGAAGCTTTGGTTAGACATTGTGAAACCTACTGCAATGAAAACAAAGTTGATTTGATTTGGTTTAACGCCAGAACAGCTGCTGTTGGTTTTTATCAAAAAATGAATTATCACCCCCTAGGTAAACCATTTGATATTAAAGATGTTGGCGAACATTATTTGATGTTTAAAAAATTATAATATGAAGAAATTTTACTCTTTAGTAGTAATATGCATTTTTATGGGGTGTAAAAAAGATACTCCAAAACCCAATCCTGTCATCAAAAAAACGGTGCCAGCAATCATACTTACCGACGAGAGAAAAGTTGAAATAGATACTGCAACAATAAGCACTTTTAAAAGCGAAACCCTGAAACAATTTTATATCGCATCTGAAAATAAAACGGTTTGGGGAAATCTAGAAAAAAGAACTTACATTTTATCTCAATTAGAAAAATCAGATAAATTAGGCTTAGAGCCTGAAGATTACAAAGCATCTCAATTAAAAAAATTTGAAAGCAAAATCAGTTCTTTAAATGATACTGATTTAGCTACTTATGATATTTTACTGACTTATAATTTTGAAAAATACCTGAATCATTTACACAAAGGAAAGCTAGATCCCAAAAAACTTTACACCAATTGGGATTTGGATGAAAAGGTATTTGATATAAACTCTGTTTTAATAAAGGCTTTCAACAGAAACAAACTTGATAGTATTGTTGAAAACATCCAGCCTAAAACGCAAACCTATAAACAGCTTTTAAAAGCACTTGAAATTATAAATACTTTTCCAGATGAGGATATAAAAAATATTGAATCTGCTGAAAAAATCACTTTAAATGACACTAATCCTGCTTTAATAAACATTAAAAAAAGACTTTTGTACTGGAATGACATGACTGGTAAAGACAGCCTTACAAGCATTTACAACAAAAAGACTTTCGAAGCAGTTAAAAAATTCCAAGAAAGACACGGTCTTGCTGCAGACGGAGTTATTGGTGCAGGAACCATTAGTGCTTTAAATTATTCTAAAGAAAGAAGGAAAAAACAAATCATTGCCAATTTGGAACGCTGGAGATGGTATCCAAACGAATTAGCCGAAAACTATTTTATCATTAATATTCCTGATTACAGTTTGAATGTTGTCGAAAATCAAGACACTACTTTAGTTAGAAATGTTGTTGTTGGAACCAGCAAAAGACGAACTCCTGTTATTACTTCGTATTTAAAAACAGTTGTTTTTAATCCGACATGGACTGTACCTCCTACAATCTTAAAAGAAGATGTTGTTCCTGCGATGAAACGAAACCGAAATTATCTAGCTAAAAAAAATATTACTATATATGATTCGTCAGGAAATGTTGTGGATCCAATCGCGTGGAATGAGAACAAACCTAATAGATATCGTTATGTTCAAAGCCCCGGATATTCTAATTCATTAGGATTAATGAAAATTTTGTTTCCTAATCATCATAGCGTTTATCTGCACGACACCAATCACCGTAATATTTTCGGACGAAACAATCGTTCTATGAGTTCTGGCTGTGTCCGTGTGGAGAATCCGTTAGAGCTGGCCAAACATATTTTAGATGAAGACGGAAACTGGCCGCAAGATAGAATTGATACTATAATTGCTTCTAAAAAAACAATGAGTTTCAAAATCACAAAAAAATATGCTTTATATCAATGGTATTGGACAGCATGGAGCAAAAAAAATCAGCTCCTGTTTAGAGCTGATATTTATGATTTGGACTCGGACTTATATGCTAAATTAAGAAATTAGCCTTTCTTCCATCGCGAAACTTCTAGATGGATGATAAATATATAAACACGATTTGTCTTTTATTAATTGAATTATTTCATTTGTCATTTCAACAGGAACTGCAGGACAACCTTGGCTTCTGCCTAATCTTTTGTGATCTCTAATAAATGATTCAGAAACATAATCTGCTCCGTGCATAACAACACCTCTTTCGCGGGCATTATCATTTACACCATTTTCTAAACCATCTAAACGCAAAGAAGCACCATGTTTTCCTTGATAGATTTCGCCTGTAGCATAAAAGCCTAAACTGCTTTTGAATGAAGAATTAAGATTTGAAAATGCTGAAGCAAATTCTTCTCCCGTATTTCTTCCGTGAGCTACAAGTGAATTAAACAAGATTTTATTAGTCGTCAAATCGATTACCCACAAACGTTTTGTGTTTGATGATAAACTGAAATCGATAAGCGTTAATATATTTTTCTTGATAACTCCTTTTTCTTTCAACAAATAAAATCCTTTTAAAGCTTCCGAGAAAGTTTTAAGTTCCGGCATTTTAAAGTTATTAGAATTTAAAGTGTTATAAACGCTTTCGATTTTAGAATCAACTGTAACTTTTTCGACTTTAGCAATCGTTCTTACAGCGGCGTTCGTTTTAAGATCGGCAGTGCTTTTTGAATCTTTTCCAAAAGATAATAGCAAAAACACAAATAAAGGATAAATTTTGTAAATCATTGAATTTCTTTAGGTTAAACAAAAACTTGGGTAAGGCAAAAGTATTAAAAATATATTGCTGACAAAATAAAACACAGGTTATCAAGCGCTTTTTGTTTAAACTTTAACAATTTATAAGTAAATAATTAGGAGAATTTCAGAAAATATTCATTTTTATCGCGTATTTACCTACAAATAATCAAAAAGCATCTTTATAAAAATTGTAATTATATAAATTAATAAAATTTAAGTATAACATTTGGAGAAATATGAAGATTTAGTCTTCTAAAAATATTTTGTTTAACTTTTAGGATTAATTGATTTTCTAAACAATTAATACTTTAAAAAACACCTTTTTAGATAAGTACAAAATATTTATTGACCACAATGCTGTCAAAAATAAAGCTAGAATGAGAGCTTAGTGTGAATTAATTTTAAAAAATAAAGACTTCTATAATTAAATTAATATTTTTTATGAAGCTTCATTTTATTAAACATAAATGTAACAAAGCTTTCTTGCCAATTTTAGAAATGACTTATCTTTGTAGAAAACAAAAAAGTAATGAACAAAAAAGTTATCCTTATGATTTTAGATGGTTGGGGAAAATCTCCTGACCCTAAAGTATCTGCAATAGACAATGCAAATGTTCCTTTTATAAACAGTCTTTACAAAAATTACCCAAGTGCACAACTTAGAACTGACGGCTTAAATGTTGGTTTACCTGATGGACAAATGGGAAACAGCGAGGTTGGACATATGAATCTTGGTGCCGGAAGAATTGTATATCAGGATTTAGCTAAAATAAACTTAGCCGTAGAACATAAAACATTAGCAAAAGAACAAGTTTTAATTGACGCTTTTACTTATGCTAAAAACAACAATAAAAAAGTACACTTTTTAGGATTAGTTTCAGATGGTGGTGTTCACTCACATACTTCACACCTTCGCGGCTTAATCGATGCTTCTCAAGAATATGGCTTAGACCAAGTGTACGTTCACGCTTTTACTGACGGACGTGATGTTGATCCTAAATCTGGAGCAAAATACATTCACGATTTAGAAGATTATATAAAAGATACTCCGGTAAAAATTGCTTCTATTATTGGACGTTATTATGCAATGGACCGCGACAAACGTTGGGAGCGTGTAAAACTAGCTTATGATTTAGTAGTTAACGGAGTAGGAATTCCGTCTACAAATGCTGTAGCAAGTGTTCTTGACAGTTATGCACATGAAGTTACAGACGAATTTATCGCTCCTGTTGTAATTGTTGATGAAGAGCAAAAACCTCTAGCTACAATTGTTGAAGGTGATGTTGTAATTTTCTTTAATTTTAGAACAGACAGAGGCCGTGAACTTACAGAAGCTCTTTCGCAGCAAGATTTTCACGAGCAAAACATGCACAAACTAAACTTGTATTATGTAACATTGACCAACTACGACGAGACGTACCAAAACGTAAAAGTAGTTTACAATAAAGATAATATTACCGAAACGCTAGGTGAAGTTTTAGAAAAAGCAGGTAAAAAACAAATCAGAATTGCTGAAACAGAAAAATATCCTCACGTAACATTTTTCTTTTCTGGTGGTAGAGAAACTCCTTTTGAAGGTGAATCTAGAATTTTAAGAAATTCTCCAAAAGTTGCCACTTACGATTTACAGCCAGAAATGAGTGCTTATGAACTTGCAGATGCACTTGTTCCTGAATTAAAAAAAGGCGAAGTTGATTTCGTATGCTTGAACTTTGCAAATGGTGACATGGTTGGACATACCGGAATTATGGAGGCAGCTATTAAAGCTTGTGAAGCTGTAGACGCTTGTGCTAAAAAAGTTATCGAAGCTGCGCTTGCTAACGATTACACTACAATTGTAATTGCCGATCACGGAAACTGTGAGACTATGATTAACCCTGACGGATCTCCAAATACAGCACACACAACAAACCCAGTGCCGATTATTTTGGTTGACAAACAATTAAAAAGCATTCAAGATGGTGTTTTAGGTGACATCGCTCCTACTATTTTAGAATTAATGGGTATTCAGCAGCCAAATGCTATGACTTGTCATTCATTGTTGTAGAAAATATTTTTCTTTATATAAAAATAGGCGAATTCTAAAGAATTCGCCTATTTTATTTTTATGCATTTTTTGTCATTTCGATCCCGAGGCTTCGGGATCGAAATTGACAAAACTGTGCACACTTCTTGATAATCTTAGACAATAAAATAATGATAAATTTGCTCCACACCATAAATTATTAATCCAATAATTCCACCGACTAAAGTTCCGTTGATTCTGATGTATTGTAGATCTTTACCGATTTCTAGTTCTAATTTTTCCGAAACTTCTTTTCCGTCCCAGGATTTTACTGTTGACGAAATTAAATCTCCTATTACCTTTTTATTGTTTAAAAGAATTGAAAGCAAATCGTTTTTAATGAAGTTATTGATTTTATCAATCATTACAGGATCTTCTTTGATTCCGTTTCCGAAGGTTTGAATTAAACTTG
The DNA here is from genome assembly GCF_030818825.1 of Flavobacterium sp. SORGH_AS_0622. Taxonomy (NCBI): domain Bacteria; kingdom Pseudomonadati; phylum Bacteroidota; class Flavobacteriia; order Flavobacteriales; family Flavobacteriaceae; genus Flavobacterium; species Flavobacterium sp. SORGH_AS_0622. The sequence continues at coordinate 723,664 of NZ_JAUTAX010000001.1, read as the reverse complement.
AAATGCTGTTTTTTATAGAAGATTCATCTCCTCTGTTTAAATCGTTTGTTATGGATAGTTTTATTTCATCCCAAATTCCATTGATATAGTCTTGGACTTCTTTTTTTCCAACAAAACCCAAAATCATATCGTTTATTTTCACTCTCATTTCTTCTGAGTTTTTTACCTTTTCTAAAAAGTCAAAAATATACTCATCAATCTTTAAGCGAACTGCACTTTCAGGTTTCTTAGCTTCATTTAAAAAATCCTGTAAACCGTTAAAAACACCTTCTGTAATACTTTTATCAGCCAATCCGAAACTTAAAAGCGGTGTTGAAGCTTTTACTTTCTGTCTTATTAAGTCTTTATTATTAGTCAATTCGCTGCTCATTACTTCAAGAAGATTGGTAAGCATTTGATTTTTCAAATCTCCCTTCTGCAAAGGCTCTAATGCGACAGCAACCCAGTTTCCAAAGTTTATTCCTTCAATTTTTTCTCTAAACTGAACTTGAATAAATCTCCTGACGTCTTCGTCTTTTATTGTCCTTAAAATGCCAGGAATAATATTTACTGCAACCGCATTCGCAATTTTGTCTGCATTTTCATGCTGTGAAAGCCAGTCTGATGCTTTTGTCGCAAAATTGAATTCATCTAGTTTGATTTCTAACTTTTCACGATTTAAAAATTCTTCTGAAACAAAATTTCCTAGATTTTCCCCTATCTCGTTTTTCTTAGTCGGAATAATTGCCGTATGCCAAATCGGAATTCCTAATGGATGACGAAATAATGCTACAACAGCAAACCAATCGGCGATTCCGCCTACCATTGCTGCTTCACTAAAAGCCTGCAGCATCGGAATTTTAAAGTAAATCGCAATTATAAATAATAAAACTGCGACTCCTAAAAGCGACAAAGCGTTTTTCTTCATTCTTTTGAGAGCCTTTACTTTGGATATATCTTGATCTATAGTAGTTTCCATGATTACAAAACGTTTTTACTACTAATTTAGGGCTTTTTAGCGAGATATTAAAGTAAAAAAGTCTGCCGCGAATTGCACGAATTAACACGAATTATAATTTGACTGAATTATTGAACAATATTCAATTAGTAGAAATTGGTGAAATTGGCGGCGAAAAAAAAATAAATCTTGCTAGAAAGCTTAATTTTCGGCGAAAAATTTTACTTAAAAAATAATATTAAAAATTGTACTTTTGCGAACTGAAAATGGGAAAAATATGATTATCCAAAAAACAAGGGAGGAAATCGAATTAATGCGCGAAAGTGCATTAATCGTATCAAAAACATTAGGAATGATTGCTTCTGAAATTAAAGAAGGAGTTACTACATTATATCTTGACAAATTAGCCGAAGAATTTATTCGCGATCACGGTGCTGTTCCAAGCTTTTTGGGACTGTATGATTTCCCGAATTCTCTTTGTATGAGTCCAAATGCTCAGGTTGTTCACGGTATTCCTAATAATGTTCCGCTAAAAAATGGTGATGTAATTTCGGTTGACTGCGGTGCTTTTAAAAACGGTTTTCACGGAGATCATGCATACAGTTTTGAGATTGGTGAAGTTGCTCCAGAAGTAAAAAAACTTTTAAGAGTTACTAAAGAATCTCTTTACGTTGGGATTAGAGAATTTAAAGCTGGAAATCGCGTTGAAGATGTTGGAAATGCGATTCAAAAATATACAGAAGCTCACGGTTACGGAGTTGTTCGCGAATTGGTTGGCCATGGTGTAGGTCAAAAAATGCACGAAGAGCCAGAAATGCCAAACTACGGAAAACGCGGACGCGGAAAACTTTTTGTTGAAGGAATGGTTGTTGCCATTGAACCGATGATCAACATGGGAACAAGAAACATCAAACAATTAAAAGACGGCTGGACAATCCTGACTGCTGACGGAAAACCAAGTGCGCATTTCGAGCACGACGTAGCTTTAATTGATGGAAAACCAGAATTATTATCGACTTTTCAATACATCTATAAAGCGCTAGGAATCGAGAGTAATGAAGAAGATGAATTTAGACAAGTGCCATTAGTATTGTAAGAGCTATTCCACAGAGATTCACAAAGATATACGCCGAGATTCACAAAAATTATTTATACGCCTTTTAAAATGTATTCTCAAAATTTAGTCTCTCAAGATGAACTGGATGCTATTTCGTATAAAATTATCGGTTTAGCAATTGAGGTTCACAGACAATTAGGTCCTGGTTTATTAGAATCTGCTTATCAGGAATGTTTGTATTATGAGATTAAGAATTCTGGCTTAATTGTTGAAAAACAAAAAGCTTTGCCTATAATCTATAAAGACATAAAATTAGACCACGGATATAGAATTGATTTACTGATAGAAAATAAAATAGTAATTGAATTAAAAACTGTTGAAGCTTTTACTGATGTCCATTTTGCGCAAATACTAACATATTTGAAACTCGGAAATTATCCATTAGGATTACTTATTAATTTTGATTCAAAAATATTAAAAAACAATATAAAAAGATTTATAAACACTTTGTGAAGCTCTGTGCCTACTTTGTGTAACTCTGCGAAAAAGCCCCATGAAAAAACTTTTCAAATTAGTACTTAATACCATTCCACGTCCATTATTAATTCGTTTGAGTTATGTGGCGCGTCCTATTTTAGCTTTCTCTTTAAGAGGAGATAAATTTACAGATCCAATTGACGGCAGAAGCTTTAAATCTTTTTTGCCTTACGGATATGGGAAACAACGTAACAATGTGCTTTCGCCAAGCACACTTTCGTTAGAAAGACATCGTTTGCTGTGGTTGTATTTAAACGATCAGACTGATTTTTTTACAGCACCAAAAAAAGTGCTTCATTTTGCTCCAGAACAGGCTTTTTATAAATTATTCCGCAAGCAGAAAAATCTGGATTATACCACAACCGATTTGTTTTCACCTCTTGCAGATGTAAAAGCAGATATTTGTAACCTTCCTTTTAAAGACAACGAATATGATGTCATTTTATGTAACCACGTTTTAGAACATATTCCAGATGATACAAAAGCGATGCAGGAATTATTCCGCGTTTTAAAACCAGGCGGAATGGCGATTTTACAAATTCCACAAGATTTAAACCGTGAAGTTACTTTCGCAGATGATTCGATTACAGATCAAAAAGAACGCGCTAGAATATTTGGCCAATACGATCACGTTCGTATTTACGGACGCGATTATTTCGACAAATTAAGAAGCATTGGCTTTATCGTAATTGAAGAAGATTACACCAATAAAATTGCACCAGAATTGGTTGAAAAATATTGTTTAGCAAAAGGTGAAATTATTCCCCTTTGTTTTAAACCTGAAAACTAAACCGTTTTTCAACATAAAACTGACATAAGTTCATTTAAAAAGTTTTCAAAATAGCAATAATTTGAAAACTTTTTACTTTTATAAGCCTTTACAAAAATACAACCCAACCAAACCTGAAATCTTGAAACCTACAAAATCATTTCAATTTTGCTTTGACATCAGCTTTGAAAAAAATCTGAATACATTTCTTCCAACAGCTTATATCGTTGAAGATACCGATGAAATCAAATATTTAAACAAGAAAGCGACCACTGGAGTTATAGAAAGTTTCGGAATTGCTTTTGAAGATTTAGATTCTAATACCAAAAAGATACTTACAGCCTGCGAATCTTTAAAACCTGAATTCATTTTTAAAAAATTTAGCGCTAAAATAAAATCGGCAAAGACAATTGCTGATCTTCAAAAAGATTCTAAAATTGATTTTGCGATCCGTCAGCATTTAAAATTCCATTTAAGTTCATTTTATAATCTGATAGTTCAAGAACAATTTCCACTGTCTCTTAACATCGGACCTGAAAAGGATTTTTATCGCTCAAGAGTTGCTGTTAATCCTTTGATTTTCGAACCTCAAATTCAATTCGACAAACACCCTGAAGGCATTACCTACACCCTTTCCTTAAAAGAAAACGAAACGGCTTTTTTACCAATGAATAACAATATTGATATTCTTTTGGACGAGCCGGGCTGGTTGGTTGTCAATAAAAAACTGGGGCAGTTAAAAGAGCTTAATGCTAAAAAACTAATGCCTTTTTTAAAGAAAAATTCAATTGAAATTCCATCAAAATTAGTTGACGATTACTTTAAAAGTTTTATTCCAGAAATAGCTAAAAAAATAGATATTGAAGCAACTGGTTTTGAAGTCGAAAATCGCGATAAAATTATTTCGTGCACGATCCAGCCCGTTCACGACTTCTTTAAAAACTGTTATTATCTTAATCTTTATTTTGATTATGACGGCTATTGCTTTGATGCTTCCAAAACAAAAAAAACACATTCGTTTGTTGATTTTAGCATCGCCAATCAGCCTAAAATTATTCAATTTAAAAGAAGTACAGAAGAGACTTTTTATACCAAAAAATTAGAAGAACTCGGTTTAAGTGTAATTAAAAATGAATTCTACGGATTGAATTCAGAAATCGAAAATCCTGATCCTTTTCTGAATATTCAATTTGTTATCGATCATAAAGAAGAACTTGAAAATCTCGGATTTACAATTCAGAATTTAAAAGTCGAAAGCAAAGAAATCATTACAGAAAACCATATTGTTTCGGCATCTAAAGATACCAATGGAGATTGGTTTGACATTAAAATAATCATTACAATTGGGAATTATAAGATCAATTTCAGCGAAATTATTCCGAATATAAAAAGCAAAGAAAGACTCTTTTTACTACCCGACGGAAATTATTTTCTGATTCCTTTAGAATGGTTCAGCAAATACAGTTCTCTGGCTAAATTGGCTAAAACAGAAAATGGAAATCTTCTTTTGCGTAAAAGTAATTTTACTGCTTTGGATGCAATTCCAGAAATTAAAGACGATGTGACTTACAAGGCCGAATATAAATCTTCAGATTTGTTAAAGGCAACTTTAAGACCGTATCAAATTGATGGGGTAAAATGGCTTTTGGGGCATTTCAATTCGAATTTAGGCGCCTGCCTAGCCGATGATATGGGACTTGGAAAGACTTTACAGACTTTAGCCGTTTTGGTTGCTGTGCAAGAGCAATTAGGATTTACCACAAAAACTACGAATTTTGATTTGTTTGCCAATGAAACGACAATCGAAAGAGAACCGCTAAAAACTCTTATCGTTTTACCTTCTTCATTGGTTTTTAACTGGTACAACGAAGCGGGAAAATTTACACCGCATTTTTCAAAAATGCAGTATGTGGGTAATGACAGAAAACAATTAGCGCATAGATTAGCGTCGACCGATTTAATTTTTACAAGTTACAGCATCATATATCGCGATATTGCAATTTTAGAGAAATACGATTTCCGCTATTTAATTTTAGACGAAAGTCAATACATTAAAAACAAAAACTCTAAAATTTTTAAAGCGATAAACAAAATAAGCACAGCTCACAAAATTGCATTAAGCGGTACTCCTATCGAAAATTCGCTTGACGATTTATGGTCTCAGATGCAGTTTATAAATCCAGATGTTTTGGGAACTTATAATTTTTTCGCAGAAAATTTTAAAATCCCGATTGAGAAAAAACAAAATGAAGAAGTTTTATCTGAATTGAAAAATCTCGTTCAGCCTTACATTTTGAGACGAACCAAAGAACAAGTTTTAAAGGATTTACCAGAATTATCAGAACAGATTTATTACTGCGACATGGATCCGGAACAGGAAAAATTATACGAAAAAGAAAAATCTAAAGCGCGTAACTTTTTACTAAAAACAGATGGATCAAGTCCAGATAAAATTAGCATTATCAATACATTGATGAAGTTGAGACAGCTGAGCAATCACCCAAAAATGGTAGATAAAGACTCGGAAATTGATTCTGGAAAATACATCGCGGCTACCAATTATCTGGAGAATTTAGTAAAAGCAAAACAAAAAGTAATCATTTTCAGTTCGTTTGTTACCAATTTGAGTTTTTATACCGATTGGTGCAAAGAAAACAAAATAGATTATTGTGAAATTACAGGCGAAACTCCTGCGAGTAAAAGAGAGCAGCAGGTCAATTTATTTCAGGAAAAAGAAAATCCTTTGTTGTTTTTCATTTCGCTTAAAGCCGGCGGTGTTGGCTTGAATATTACGAAAGCGTCATATGTTTTATTCTTAGATCCATGGTGGAATCCTTTTGCTGAAAAGCAGGGAGTCGGCAGAGCGCATCGTATAGGGCAGTTGAATAAAGTAAATGTAATTCGATTTATTTCGAAAAATACAGTTGAAGAAAAAATAATCAAACTACAGGAGAACAAGAAACTGCTGTCTGATTCCCTTTTAGAAGAAAGTTACATTAACGATGAGATTGAAGCTAATTTAGATTACATTCTGAATTCTTAAAATTCTCAATCCAATAAATGGCATCTTCTTTCGTTTAATAAAATTCTTATATTTACAATCTTACAACGTAATAAGATGCCAAAATTTTTATATCAAAGCTTAATTGCGCTTTTTATTTTTACATTCGCGAAAGCACAGGAAACACAAACTGAAGTCGTTCCTCCTTATAATATTAAAACGGTTACTTTTGTCCAAAATGGCAGTAATGTAGTTCCGATTTTTGAATTAGGATCGACATTTGAATTTCAATTTGATGATTTGTTTGGAAATGAAGCCAATTATTATTTTGAAGTTACGCATTGCGATTATAATTGGAAACCAACTGATATTCCTAAAACAGATTATATTCGCGGTTTTGACAATCAAAGAATTACAGATTATTCCAATTCTTTTAATACGCTTCAGGTTTATTCTCATTACCGTCTTCCCTTCCCTAATCAATTTACCACACAAATACGCTTGTCGGGAAATTATATTTTGAAGATTTTAAATGAAGATAAAGAAGTTGTTTTTTCGAGAAAATTTATTTTATACGATTCGCATTGTACTGTTGCCGCTCAAGTAAAAAGAAGTAGAAACCTTAGCAACATTGATTACAAACAGAATCTCGATTTTTCTATTGCTTCAAATGACATTACTTTTCAAACTCCAACACAAAATGTAAAGGTTCTTTTATTACAGAATGGTAATTTCAATACAGCCATTAAAAATATCGTTCCGCAATACACAATTGGAAATCAATTGGTTTATAAATATGATGCGGAAACTCAATTTTGGGGCGGGAATGAATTTTTATATTTTGAAAACAAAGATATTCGTGCCGCAAATAATAATGTGGGCCGTGTAGGTGCCAATAATGATATTTATAATGCCTATTTGTATACGAATCAAGCACGAGGAAACCAGATTTACACCAATTATGAAGATGTAAACGGAAATTTTGTTGTTAAGAACATTAATGGTTCTAATAATGACATTGAAGCAGATTATGCCTGGGTTTATTTCTCACTTTCTGCACCTGCCTTTCGACTAAACAAAGACATCTATATTACTGGAATGTTTAATAATTATAGTCTTTCTCCAGAATATAAAATGGATTATAATACTGATAAAGGCGTTTTTGAAAAAGCTGTTATGATCAAGCAGGGATTTACTAATTTTCAGTATACGGTTGCTGATAAAAAGGGTGTTATCGATTATGAAAATGCTATAGACGGAAACTTTTATCAAACTGAAAACGAGTACACAATTCTGGTTTATTATAAAGAAGCAACAGATCGTTACCAGCGAGTTATTGGAAAAGGAAACGCAAACTCAATAAACATCGTTAATTAAAACATTGTTAAGGTTTTAGGATTCATAGATTTTTTTCGTAGCTTTGTACCTATAACGCACACAGATTTACTAGGTTAGTATGGTTTCTCAAATAACACGAGGCATAAAAATATCGGTTTTAACTAGTTTTGAAGGTACTTACTTCAAAAACTATAAGATTCACTTTGCCTTTAGTTATGTAGTTACAATCGAAAATCATAGTAAAGATTCGGTACAATTAACTTCACGTCACTGGGAAATTTTTGATTCTCTAAACGATCTAGAAGTTGTAGATGGTGAAGGTGTAATTGGCAAAAAACCAGTTTTAAAACCAGGCGAAAACCATACTTATAGCTCAGGCTGTTTATTATCATCTCCTTACGGTGCAATGAAAGGTCATTTTAATATGATCAATTTTACTACAACAAAAACATTTAAAGTAATAGTTCCTACTTTTAGAATGTGTGCTCCTTTTGCTCTAAATTAAGACATACTTTACTTCTGTCTTTTTTATCGTTATCTTAATCATAAAATTATCAATTTATTAATTTATCCTTTGTACTTTTGTGCAGCGTTAGATTATTCGTAACAAAACTCAAATCGTCTAACTTAAATTATCTAATAATCTAATTTTAAATAACATGCTTAAAGGATTTTTTCATGTACCAAAAGCGGTAAACGAGCCTGTAAAAGGATACGCACCGAACTCGCCAGAAAAGGCAGCTGTTCAAGCTGCGTATACCACATTGTGGAATTCTCAAATTGACGTTCCTTTATATATTGGAAGCGAAGAAATCAGAACTGGAAACACAAAAAATATCACAGCGCCACATGATCACAAACACATCGTTGGAAAATATCATTTAGCTGAAAAACAACATATAGAAAAAGCGATTGCTAATGCACTTGAAGCAAGACATGCTTGGGCAAACATGGCATGGGAACAACGTGCTGCTATTTTCTTAAAAGCTGCAGAACTTATCGCAGGACCATACAGAGCTCGTATCAACGCAGCTACAATGATTGGTCAATCTAAAAATATTCACCAAGCAGAAATCGACGCATCTTGCGAATTAATTGACTTTTTACGTTACAATGTTGAGTTTATGACTCAAATCTACAACGATCAGCCAAAATCAGATTCTACTGTTTGGAACCGTGTAGAATACAGACCTTTAGAAGGTTTTATTTATGCAATTACTCCATTTAACTTTACTGCTATTGCGGCAAACCTTCCGGCAAGTGCTGCAATGATGGGTAACGTTGTGGTTTGGAAACCAAGTGACAGCCAGGTGTTTTCTGCAAAAATCATCATCGATGTTTTCAAAGAAGCTGGTGTTCCTGACGGAGTTATCAACGTAGTTTTTGGAGATGCTTTAATGATTACAGATACTGTTTTAGCTAGCCGTGATTTTGCTGGTGTTCACTTTACAGGATCTACTCATGTATTTAAAGATATTTGGGCTAAAATTGGTGCAAACATCCAAAATTATAAAACTTACCCAAGAATCGTTGGTGAAACAGGTGGTAAAGATTTCATCATTGCACACCCAAGCGCAAACGTAAAACAAGTTGCTACAGGAATTACTCGTGGTGCATTTGAATTCCAAGGTCAAAAATGTTCTGCAGCTTCAAGAGCTTATATTCCGCAAAGTTTATGGCCAGCTGTAAAAGAACAATTAATTGCTGACGTAAAATCTATGAAAATGGGTTCTCCAGAAGATTTTGGAAACTTCATTACAGCAGTTATCCACGAAGGTTCTTTTGATAAATTAGCTAGTTATATCGACCAAGCTAAAAAAGATGCTGACGCTGAAATCATTGTTGGTGGAAATTACGATAAATCTGTTGGATACTTTATTGAACCAACTGTTATTGTAACTACAAATCCAAAATATACTACAATGGAAACCGAATTATTCGGACCAGTAATTACGATCTATGTTTACGAAGATGCAAAATGGGAAGAGACTTTAGAATTAGTTGATACTACTTCTGAATATGCTTTAACTGGAGCTGTATTTAGCCAAGATCGTTATGCTATTGAAGTAGCAACAACGAAATTGCAAAATGCTGCTGGTAACTTCTACATTAATGATAAACCAACTGGAGCTGTTGTAGGAATGCAGCCTTTTGGAGGTGCAAGAGCATCTGGAACTAACGATAAAGCAGGTTCTGCATTGAACTTATTACGTTGGGCTTCTCCACGAACTATCAAAGAAACTTTTGTAACTCCAGAAGATTACAGATACCCATTCTTAGGATAATAAATCTTATATTTAAATATTACCAAAAGCTGAACCATTTAAAAATGTTCAGCTTTTGTTTTTTTAGTTAGGATGTTCACAATTGACTTACAATTACATTTTGTAGTACTTTTTTTATAATGTTGATTTTCAACAAAGTAGAGATTGCAAAAAGCTTATTTTAATACTTTTAAAACTTCTTGTGCCTTTTTTTAAATACCGACCCCTTTAAATTTGTCCCAATAAATTCAAGTTTAAGTAAAAGAAAAAAAAGATATGAGAAATTTAAACAATGTTCCTAAAGTAATAATGGACTCAAAAAGTATTGGACACCCTATTGATTTTAAATGGACAAAAAAGAAAATCGATCAGTTATTAGATCCAATTGAAGGAAATGAAGATTTAGAAAATACTTTAATGCAAATTAATCATAAAGGTTCAATCGGATTAACTGCTGCGTTATTAGAATGGGTTTATTGGCGTTTTACAGGTTACACTCAAGCAACGTGTGATACACAGAAGCGTATTGAAGCTCTTTGGTGTTCTATAAGCAATCGTGAGCAAACTAATCCTTTATTGTTTGATACAGATTTGGAAATTTCAGCCACAGGTGCAGTAAATGGTGCTCTATGGATTGCACTAATGAATGTAAGAATGATTGATGTGAGATACAGAAAAGGTTCTTATTTTTTACAAAATGAACTTGTAGGTCTAGTTTTATTGGCCCGCCATATTACTCCAAAGAAGAAAAAATTTGACAACTGGTTAAGCCAAACTATTACAACATTAGCACAAACCCATCCATGCACTTACAGAAACACAACTTTGGATGAAACAGATGAAGCTGTATACAATTCATCAAATGAGCCTGTAATCTCTCGTGAGTTTTTCTTTGATTCAGAATTTAAATATAGCAATGAAGCATCAGAAAATGCAATTCATAATTTTATAGATAACCTAGATCTTAAAGCAAATCCTTTTTTAGATTTTTCTAGAAAAGCATCTTAGTAGTAACAACTATTAATTCAAAAAATAACCCGTAAAGAATTCTTTGCGGGTTATTGTTTTTATTCATTTATGGTTTGAATTTTAAAGGAAGATGCACCACCTTTTTGGTTTCAAAAAATTCATCATCAAATATTGCAGCCAAATCGTATAAAGTTGCATTTGGGAAATCTTTTAATTCTTCGGCTAAATCACCACCTTTTAAATATAGAATTCCATTTTTCAAAGTGTGTTTATGCTGTTTTTTGATTTTGTCTTTTATCCAAGATACAAAATCAGGCATATTAGTTACCGCTCGGCTCACTATAAAATCGAAATCTCCTTTTACCAATTCTGCACGTTTTTGTTCTGCTTTTACATTTTTTAGTTCTAATGCATCAACAACACCTTGAACTACTTTTATTTTTTTAGCGATAACATCAATTAAATAAAAACGAGTTTCCGGAAAAAGTATCGCTAACGGAATTCCAGGAAAACCGCCGCCAGTTCCAACATCAAGAACAGTTGCCCCAGGTTCAAACTTCATAATTTTTGCAATTCCTAATGAATGCAAAATATGTTTTGTATATAATGAATCAATATCTTTACGAGAAATCACATTGATTTTCTCATTCCAATCGTGGTATAAAAAGTCTAATTTTTGAAATTGTTCGATTTGAAGATCGGTCAAATTTGGAAAATATTTCAATATCTCATCCATTGCTGTAAATTTTTAACAAAAGTACTACTTTACGATTGAAATATTTAACTCAATTTTGCAAATTGAGAATTTATAATAATTACCTTTGAAAACTATTTAAAATAATTATGAATAACACTGCACCTACATTTGCAAGGCAAGACAATCTGAAATTTTTCAGGACACTTAACTCACGGGTAAACAATTACTTTAAGGAAAACAACATTCAGAAAACTGGAAACTGGAAGTTACACTTAAAAGCCGTTATTCTATTCGCAGTTTTTTTAACTCCGTATTTTTTAATCCTTACATTAGACATGCCTTTTTGGGTAATGCTTCTTTTATCAATCGTAATTGGTATCGGAATGGCTGGAGTTGGAATGAATGTAATGCACGATGGAAATCACGGTTCCTATTCGAATAAAAGCTGGATCAATAAATTTATGGGAGGAACCATTTATGTTCTTGCTGGAAATGTTTACAACTGGCAGGTACAACATAATGTACTTCACCATACTTATACTAATATACCTGGACACGACGAAGATTTAGACGCTGGAAGAATTATTCGTTTTACAGAACATGCAGAATGGCATAGTTTTCACCGTTTTCAACATTATTATTCTGTTTTCTTATACGGTTTATTGACTTTCAATTGGGCAATCACAACCGATTTTAAGCAAATGAGAAATTATCTGAAAAGAAAATTATCTTACGGAGAACCAAAAAGCCCAAAAATTCTTTGGACAACTTTGATCATCACTAAACTTATTTATATTTCAATTTGGATTGTTTTACCAATGGTAATTGGAATTACTTGGTGGAAAGTGCTAATTGGCTTTTTTGTAATGCATTATACAGCTGGATTAATTCTTAGTGTTGTATTTCAATTGGCACACGTTGTAGATCATACAACAAATCCCTCTCCAAATGAATTAGGAGAAATGGACAATACATGGGCTGTTCACCAATTGTATACTACAACTAATTTTGCACCAAAAAATGCAATTGTAAACTGGTACACAGGTGGATTAAATCACCAAATCGAACATCATATTTTTCCGAATATCAGTCACATTCACTATGGTAAAATCGCAAAAATCGTAAAGGAAACTGCAAAAGAGTGCAACCTGCCATATTATGAGTACAAAACAATGCGAAGTGCTATTGTAGCTCACTTTAAGCATTTACGTGAATTAGGAATGAAGCCTGAATTATCTGTTTAAACTAAAAAATCTATTAATAATTAACCTTCCTTAATTAAAGTTGAAATTAAGGACATTCAAAATTTTTATAATGAACCATATTCTTTCAGACAGAATTAACAACCTTGCGACATCACAAACTTTAGCAATGGCTGCTTTGGCACGCGAATTAAAAGCGCAGGGAAAAGACATTATCAGTTTAAGTTTAGGTGAACCTGACTTTAATACACCAGACTTCATTAAAGAAGCAGTAAAAAAGGCAGTCGACGAAAATTACAGCACATATTCTCCAGTAGAAGGTTATTTAGAATTGAGAGAAGCAATCTGCAGAAAATTCAAAAGAGACAACGGATTAGATTATAAACCAACTCAAATCGTAGTTTCTACAGGAGCAAAACAATCTTTATACAACATTGCACAAGTAATGTTAAATGATGGTGACGAAGTTATTTTACCAGCACCATACTGGGTTTCTTATTTCGAAATCGTAAAACTTTCTGGCGGAGTTCCAGTTGAAGTTCCAACATCTGTAGAAACAGATTTCAAAATTACACCAGAGCAATTAGAAGCTGCTATCACACCAAAAACAAAAATGATGTGGTTCTCTTCTCCTTGTAACCCTTCAGGATCTGTGTACAGCAGAGAAGAATTAACAGCTCTAGCAAAAGTTTTAGAAAAACACCCAAATATATATGTAGTTGCCGATGAGATTTATGAGCACATCAATTTCTCGGGAACTTTCTGCAGTATCGGTTCAATTCCAGGAATGTTAGACAGAACAATTACTGTAAACGGAGTAGCAAAAGCATTTGCTATGACAGGTTACAGAATTGGTTACATAGGTGCCCCAGAATTCATTGCAAAAGCGTGTACAAAAATTCAGGGGCAAGTAACATCAGGAGCAAATTCTGTGGCTCAACGTGCTACAATTACAGCTGTAGACGCAGATCCAAGTGTATTAAACCACATGGTTCAAGCTTTCCACACACGTAGAGATTTAGTTGTTGGATTACTAAAAGAAATTCCAGGAATTAAAATCAACGTTCCAGAAGGTGCATTTTACGTTTTCCCAGATGTTTCTTCTTTCTTCGGAAAAACTTTAAAAGGAACTGAGATTAAAGATGCAAACGATGTTTCGATGTATCTTTTAGCAGAAGCAAACGTGGCAACTGTTACTGGAGACGCTTTCGGAAATCCAAATTGTATTCGTTTCTCTTACGCAACAAGCGACGACATTTTAAAAGAAGCATTACGCAGAATCAAAGAAGCTTTGACTGCTTAATATACTATCTCATAAGTAAAAAATTAAAAAGGGTATTTTTTTAAAATACCCTTTTTAATTTTAATCTATTAAAAGTGAAGCAACAGCTGTTGTAATTAAAGTTGGAGAATTACATTCACAATTACTCAAACCAATAACATAAATTTGTTCAGAAGGTTCGTAAATCCCCATCGATTTAAAACCAAAAATACTTCCTCCATGTTCGCGCACGACTTTATCTTTTATTTTTTCTAAGTGCCAGCCATATCCATAATCAATCTTTGTCCCATTATTTAATTGATAATTAGTAAAAGCTTTTTCAGTAAATTCAGAACTTAGTAATACATTCTTATTAAGAGCATTTTGCCATTTTAGCATATCATCTACATTAGACATTATTGCACCCGTTGCATAAGGAATAGAAAAACTAATATAATTTTTATTTACATAACTTTGTTTATCACGGTAACCTGAAACCCTGTTTTTAATTATTCTCTCATGACTAGCATATAAAGTATTATTCATTCCTATTTTCCTGAAAATGCATTCACTTATAAAATCACGATATGTTTGTCCCGATACAATTTCGATAATATAACCTAAAAGGACATATCCAGAATTGCAATACTTATATTGTTCTCCAGGCTTAAAATCAATTGGTTCATCTTTAAAAAAGTCTACCAATTCTTTTGGGGACAAATCTTCTCTGGCAATATTTTTTACAGATTTCATACTTGTAAAATCTTTAATTCCAGAAGTATGAGTAAGCAAATGATGTATTTTAATTACATTTCCATTTGTTGGATAATCTGGAATAAATTTTGTGATTTCATCGTTCAAATTGAGTTTCCCTTGCTCCGCCAGCATTAAAACAGAAATGGCTGTAAACTGTTTAGTAATTGAACCTATTTCAAAAATAAACTCTGGTTTCATTTTAACATTCAGTTCCAAATCTGCCATTCCAAATGCTTTTCTGTATACCACTTTTCCGTTTTTTGCAGCCAAAAAAACAGCTCCGGGAATTTCAGGTTTAAATTTTGCAGTTATAATACTATCAATTTTAGCCTCTAGTTTTTGAGAAAAAACACTCGAACTGAAAACTAAAAATAAAGCGAGAACGTATTGTAATAATGATTTCATTTTTTTATTGATTAATGATTGATAACCTTTTGACGACGTAAGTCATTTTTTGGTTACAACATCTGCTAATTTGTAAAAATCGAAAAAATATAACTTTCAAAATTCCCATTCCACAATATTGTAAAACCTCAGCTATAATCCTGTAAAACAGACGCTTTATATTTTCCCAACTTTGTAATGTATTAATTTAAAAACTATTAGTCATGATACATACAGATGAAACCACAAAAGAAGCAGTTAAAACTTTAGAAGGATTAATTTCAATTCTTGAAGACGGAAAATTAGGATATACCAACGCTGCAGAGCACGTAGAAAATCCAGCAATGAAAACTGACTTTCTAGAATATGCTAGAGAAAGAGCTTTATTTATTGTTGAATTACAAGATGAGATCAATAAATTAGGAAAATCAACAGATACTTCTGGCGGTGGACCATTAGGAGCCTTACATCGTGCATGGATTGATATTAAATCATCATTTACAGGAGGAGATACAGAAGCTATCATTAATGCTTGCGTTACAGGTGAAGAAGCTGCAATTGAAAAATACAAAATGGCACTCGAAGAAAACCATCTTGAATACAGCCAAGTTTCAGTTGTTTCAAAACAATTAAACAGTATTCAAAACACATTATCACAAATTAAAATGAGAGCGAATTAATCGATTGATTCATGCTTTTTTTGAGAACTATCCGGTCTTCTGGCTGGGTAGTTTTTCATTAGAGTTTTTTTTTACTTTTAAATTCTTATTTATAATGAATAAAAATTTAACTTTAAGTTTCATCATTTATAAAATAGATATTATATATTTGACACAAATAATTGATACACTATGAATAATTTATTTGATTTACCAACTAAAATGTTTTTCGTTTTTAAGTTGCTTTATGATCAAGTTAAAACTATCAATGATTTAATGATAAAAAGTGATGACGAAAATTTAGAGAAATTACTTGAAAGACCTGAAGATAAGGTTAAATTTCAAAAGGCGATAGATGAGGTAATGAAAGATTCTATCTCTAAAGACATTACATTAAACGGAAAAAATATTACTATTTCAATTTAATTCGTAAGTGAATATTAACATTGCATTTAATACCATTATTTACATAATGGTATTTTTATTTCCAGGAATATTATTTAGAAGAGCTTTTTTTTCAGGTGATTTCAACAAACATTTCGAATCAGGTAATACTTTTGAACGTTTGTTATGGAATATGCTAACTAGCATATTAATGTTAGTCGCTTTTTGTTTATCTATCCATTTTTGCAATCTTCTTCTTCCTTTTAAAATAGAATTCGATCTTAAGACATCCGACATAACAGATACATTTACTTGTATTTATGAAAACAGGCTTCCAACATTATTTATTTCTGAAACCAGAATAATACAAACTATTAGTTTGTTATTTTCGATTTATTCTTTTTCAATTCTATTAGGTTTTTTTTCAAATAGAATAATTTTTTATTTAGGATTAGAAAAACGCTTTTCAGTTTTACAATTTCAAAATAATTGGCATTATTTGACAAATTCAAATAAACAAAATAATATTAGTCATTCCATAAAAGACATTTATTATACAAAAGTTGATATTAAAACAAAAGCAGAAGAGCTATTTACTGGAAAACTACACGTGATCTCTTATGATAAAGAAGGTAAAATCGAAGCAATTACATTGCAAGAAGCTTACAAATTTTACAGATTATCAATTGTAAATGACTTAGAAAAAATAAATGAAATAAAACAAGCTCTATCTGACAACGATCCACACATAATTTTCCATTCTGAAACTGCAAATAACTTTATATATAGAAAAAGAATAAAAGGGGATTTATTTACAATCTTTAATAACGATTTAGAGAATATTTCTATAACATATATTAAAATTTCAAATTTTTATGAGAAATTTCAAAAAACAGTTAAAACAATACTTTCAATTATTATTTTATCAGCAACTATTTTCTCAATATCATATGCTATTTGGGATTTCAAGTTTATCCCTTTTTCAAGTTACTACAAAAGACTAACTTTTTGCATTACATCTCCCTTGATATTAATTCTGTTAATTTTACTCTTGATTTCAATTTTTGACAGGAAGCTTTTAATTGAAAATCGAAAGAAATATAAAAACCAAATTAAAGAAATATTCTGTATACTAATTTTGCTTTCTCTTCCATATCTTTATATTTTTGACATTTTTAGATTTATTTTTACATTAATAATTATAATAATTTACTTATTAGCACTTGGAAAAATATTAGGAAGTCAAACTGAAAAGTCTGATGCCTAGTTTTTATTAAAATGCTAACAATTTCAAAAAAATCCCTCCATCATTAGCAAACTCGAAATATTTATAAGAACTTTGCAAACTTTTTTCCGTGAATACCACAAAAGCCTAAAGTTCTAAAAATGAAGAAGAAAATTGAAATATTAGCTCCTGCTAAAGATTTAATTGGAGGAATGGCCGCCATAAACAGTGGCGCCGATGCAGTTTATATTGGTGCACCCCAGTTTGGTGCGCGTTCTAACGCCAACAATTCTATTGAAGATGTGGCGGCTTTGGTACAATATGCGCATTTATTTAATGCTCAGGTTTTTGTTGTAATGAATACCATATTGTACGATAACGAACTGGAAACGTGTCGCTCCATGATTTGGGAATTATACGATATTGGTGTCGATGCCCTGATTATTCAGGATATGGCGATTATGGAAATGGACTTACCTCCTATCGTACTTCACGCCAGCACACAAGCCAATAATCGTGATGCCGATAAAATTAAATTCCTTAAAGATGCTGGAATTAAACGTGTGGTTTTAGCACGTGAATTGAACCTGCACCAAATTAAAACAATTTACGATCATGCTGATGTTGAGTTAGAATTTTTCGTAACTGGAGCTTTATGTGTTTCATTCAGCGGGAATTGTTATATGAGTGTAGCCAACGGAGAACGCAGCGCCAACCGTGGTTCTTGTGCGCAAAACTGTCGTTTACCGTATAACTTAATCGACGGAAACGGAGAAACTTTAATTAGAAACAGTCACTTACTTTCGATAAAAGATTTAGATATTTCAGAACAAATTCCGAATTTGATTGAAGCCGGAATTGTTTCTTTTAAAATTGAAGGAAGATTAAAAGATGTTGTTTATGTTAAAAACAACGTTTCTTACTTGCGTCAAAAACTAGACAGCTTTTTAGAAGGAGCAGGAAGCGAAAAATACATGAAAGCTTCTTCTGGAACTTGTACGTATACTTTTGATTCTTCCCTAAGCAGAACTTTCAACCGTGGTTATACTGATTATTTCGTAAACGACAGACACAGCTCGATTGGTTCTTGGGAAAGCCCAAAATCTAAAGGCCAGTATATTGGTAAATTGATCAGAACTGTTGGAAATGCATACGAAATCGAAAACGGCGAATTACTAAACAACGGTGACGGGCTTTGTTTCATCAATGAAAACAACGAAGCCGACGGAATCTATGTAAACAAAGCCGAAAACGGCAAAATATATCCAAACGTTTTAAAAGAAGTTAAAGATGGAACTTTCATCTATAGAAATAACGACGCCGCTTTCATCAAAATTGTAGAAAGAGAAGACAGTGCGGTTCGTAAATTAAGTACCACTTTATTACTTACTGAAACAGAAACTGGTTTCGAATTAATCGCAACCGATGAAGACGGAAATGTAAGCACCGTTACTTTAGAACACCCAAAAGAACAGACTAAAACAGGCGAATCAATCGAAGAAAATATAAAAACACAATTGGCAAAAACAGGTTTCACACCTTATACTGCTAATGAAATCAATATTATGTTTTCTCAAAACTGGTTCCTTCCTATTTCAAAAATCAACGAAATGCGAAGAACTGTTTACGATCAGTTAACCGAAATTCGTTTGGCAAATTACAAACGCGAAGAACACCAATTGGTAAAAACGTCACATCCGTATCCTGAAACAAAATTAGATTTCATGTACAATGTTTCAAACAAAACAGCTCGTAAATTCTACGAACGTCACGGTGTTACCGAAATCGAAAAAGCATTTGAATTACAATGGGATCCAGGAAAATCTCGTGTAATGACAACCAAATACTGCATCAAGTACGAATTAAAAAAATGTCCGATACATCAAAAAGATATAGTGGGTGTTAAGGTAAAGGAACCATTGGTACTAAAACAAGGTGAACTTGAATATAAACTAAAATTCAACTGTAAACCCTGCGAAATGGAAATCTGGGAAAAAGATGCAGAATTTGAGATTGAAGAAGATCATTTTCATTAAAATACAAACCGATACTTTTTAAAAGAAGTATCGGTTTTTTATTTTGGGCGTGCCCCTCCGGGTCGGGCTATCCGTTACAAGTCCTCGCACTTCCTTCGTCAGGCTGTGGGCTTTCCACTTCTATCCCTCACGCAAACGGTTTCAGAAGAACTTTTACGTTTATAATCACCAGAATCTTGTCATTTCGATCCCGAGGCTTCGGGAGAGAAATCTTCGCAATTAACTCCGTTCCAATAAGCCAATCTTTGTAGAGCTACTCGTGGAGATTTCTCTCCCGAAGCCTCGGGATCGAAATGACAAACTGTTTGCTTAATTAATATAATAATTAAATAAAATCTTTTCAATCTGCAAAATCTGCGTGAAACTCTTTGCAATCTTTCTTTCACTTAAAAAAAACTTTGCGTTCTTCGCGTAATTCTTTGCGAACTTTGCGGTTAAAAGCATTTTTCTGTACTTTTACTACTCAAACAATACAACACTCCAAAATGAAAATACTACTCCTGGGTTCAGGCGAATTAGGCAAAGAATTTGTCATTGCCGCACAACGAATCGGACAAACCATAATAGCTGTTGACAGTTACGAAAATGCTCCGGCAATGCAAGTCGCTCACGGATTTGAAGTCATCAATATGCTTGACGGCGAAGCACTGGACCGAATCGTAGCCAAACACAAACCCGATTTTATTGTTCCAGAAATAGAAGCCATTCGCACCGAACGTTTTTACGATTACGAAAAGCAAGGAATCACAGTTGTTCCTTCAGCGAAAGCGGCAAACTTCACTATGAATCGTAAAGCAATCCGTGATTTAGCTTCAAAAGAATTAGGTTTAAAAACAGCCAAATATCAATACGCAACATCTGCAGAAGAATTACAAAAAGCCGTTCAGGAAGTTGGAATTCCGTGTGTGGTAAAACCTTTGATGTCTTCATCAGGAAAAGGGCAATCGACTATAAAAACAGAAAGTGATATTGAGAAAGCATGGCAATATGCCGTTGCAGGTTCGCGTGGCGATGTTATCGAAGTTATTGTAGAAGCTTTTGTAGATTTTCATTCTGAGATTACGCTTTTGACGATTACTCAAAATGGAAATCCAACTTTGTTTTGTGCTCCAATTGGGCACCGACAAGAACGTGGCGATTATCAGGAAAGCTGGCAGCCGGCACAAGTTTCTGAAGCTGATTTGTACGAAGCACAGGATATGGCCGAAAAAATCACGGAAGCACTTGGAGGCGCAGGGCTTTTTGGCGTTGAATTCTTTTTAACCAATGAAGGTGTTTATTTCTCTGAACTTTCTCCTCGCCCACATGATACTGGAATGGTAACTTTGGCCGGAACGCAGAATTTTAACGAATTTGAATTGCATTTACGTGCAATTTTAAGTCTTCCAATTTTTGAAATAACCTTAGAAAAAGCCGGAGCAAGTGCCGTAATTTTAGCATCAGAAGATTCAAAAAATCCAACTTTCAGCGGAATCGAAAAAGTCGCCGCTTTACCAAAAACTGATTTCAGGATTTTTGGAAAACCAACTTCAAGACCCTACCGCCGAATGGGCGTTGTTTTAGCGAATGATTCATTAATAACCCCAATTGAAGAAGTGATAGAACGTGCCAAAGAAACCTCCAAATTAATAACCGTAAATTCTTAAAAATGAAAAAAGCACTATTTATAGTATTCCTATTTATCGGAATCGCAACACAAGCTCAAGATAAAAAAACAGCCGAAAAAACGCAAATTGTAGAAACCGCTTGTGGCGAATGCCAATTTGGAATGAAAGGAAATGGCTGTGATTTAGCGGTTCGCATTGACGGAAAACCTTATTTCGTTGACGGAACAACAATTGATGAACATGGCGACGCACATGCAAAAGATGGTTTTTGCAATGCAATCCGCAAAGCTTCGGTTACTGGAAAAATAGAAAACAATCGTTTTAAGGCTACTTCATTCACTTTGATAAAACAAAAATAATGGAGTTAATTCTTGAAAACATAGCCAAACATGTTTCGCTAACTCCTGAAGAGCAGGCGCTTTTTTTATCTAAACTCGAAACTAACACATACAAAACCAAAACTATTTTATTAAGTGCCGGAGAAGTTTGCAAACACTCTTATTTTGTTAACTCCGGAATTTTAAGAAGTTTTAATATTAACGACAATATCGTTGAACACGTTTTATCTTTTGCCTGCGAAGGCTGGTGGATGAGCGATATGTACAGTTTTTTTTCGCAAAAACCGGGACAGCTTTTTATTGAAGTTTTAGAAGACGCAGAAGTGGTTTCTTTATCTAAAGAAAATCAGGAACAATTGTATTTGGAGATTCCAAAACTGGAACGCTTTTTTAGAATTTTAATAGAAAATTCATTGGTTGCGAATCAGCAAAGATTAATGGACAACTTAAGTTTACCTGCGGAAGAGCGTTTCGAAAAATTCAGTAAAAAATACGGAACCTTAATTCACAAAGTTCCTCAGAAACAAATTGCGTCTTTTATTGGAGTGACGCCAGAATTTTTCAGTAAAATGAAAGCGAGGCTTTTGAAGAAATAAAAAATAATTTCTGCATTAAGACATTAAGTTTCATTAAGAGAAAGGCTTAATCTTCTTCATAATACCAACACTTAACTCCCTTAATATCTTAATAGTGAAAAACAAAAAACCAGTTCAATGTTGAACTGGTTTTTCTTTTGAATTAAAATTGCTCAACCTCTGTAGAATGTTTCATCGCTGTTATGGTTGATTTTCCTATCATTACGGTATTTTGAACCGCATCAAAATAAGACGTTCCCACAAACGCTTGGTGTTTTACCGCTCGGAATCCGTTTTTCTGTAAAGCAAATTCACGTTCCTGTAACTCAGAATATCCTGCCATTCCTCGTTCCTTATACGCTTTTGACAATTCAAACATACTGGTGTTCAAAGCATGGAATCCTGCCAAAGTAATAAATTGGAATTTATAACCCATTGCAGCCAAATCTTCCCTGAACGTTTCCATTTCCGCAACTGATAATTTTGCAGCCCAGTTGAAAGAAGGAGAACAATTGTAAGCCAGCATTTTATCGGGAAATTCTTTTTTCATCGCCGTCGCAAACTTTCTCGCATAATCTAAATCTGGATTACTGGTTTCCATCCAAATTAAATCAGCGTAGGGTGCGTAGCTCAAACCTCTTGCAATTCCCTGATCAATTCCGTTTTTAACGTAGAAGAAACCTTCGGCTGTTTTTTCGCCAGTTAAAAACTTTCTGTCTCTTGGGTCTGCATCGCTCGTTAATAAATTGGCAGCATCAGCATCGGTTCTTGCTACAATTAAAGTCGAAACGCCCATAACATCAGAAGCCAAACGTGCTGCAATTAATTTATTGATCGCTTCCTGTGTTGGCACCAAAACCTTTCCGCCCAAGTGCCCGCACTTTTTAGCAGAACTCAACTGATCTTCAAAATGCACTCCAGAAGCCCCAGCTTCAATCATTGATTTCATTAATTCGAAAGCATTTAAGTTTCCGCCAAAACCTGCTTCGGCATCAGCCACAATCGGAACCAAATAATCTTTTTTATCTTCAACTTCATTCACAGTTTGAATCTGATCTGCGCGCAATAAAGCGTTATTAATCTTTTTTAGTACCATCGGAACGCTGTTTACTGGATAAAGCGATTGGTCTGGGTACATTTCTCCCGCCAGATTTGCATCAGCAGCAACTTGCCAGCCACTCAAATAAATCGCCTCTAAACCCGCATCAACTTCTTGAATCGCCTGATTCCCAGTTAACGCGCCCAATCCCGCAACATAATCCTGACTTTTTAACTTTCTCCATAATTTTTGGGCTCCCATTTTGGCAATAGAATGCTCAATTTGATACGAACCTTGAAGTGTAACTACTTCTGCAGCAGTATAAGGACGTTCAACACCTTTCCATCTCGGGTTCGTGATCCAATCGTTAATCAATTCCTGAATTCTGTCTTCTGTTGTTTTCATAAATAGTTTAGTTAAAGTGGTTAGTAAAGCATTTTATTCAATTAAAAATTTTGAATTAAAAATTAAAAATCTGTGTTATCTGCTAAATCTGCGCGAAACATTTTTAATTTTTAATTCTAAATTTTTAATTCTTTATAAATATTTGTAGCAGGGAATAGTCAAGAAATCAACGAAATCAGCATTTACAACTAATCTTTCCAGTACTTTTTCAGCCAATGAAAATTGTTGTTTTTCGTGATTTTCTTCTCCTAATTCCTCTTTGATTTTTCTGAATTCATCTAAAGCCAATTCATGATAGTAAGCCAAATCTAATTTTCGTCCATTATCTAAAACCACTTTATTTTGAAGCCATTGCCATAATTGCGATCTTGAAATTTCTGCAGTTGCTGCATCTTCCATCAAATTATGCAAAGCTGCCGCGCCTTGACCGTTCAGCCATGAAGCCAGATACAAAACTCCTACGTTGATATTTTTGCGAACGCCGTTTTCAGTGATTATTCCGATTGGTGGTTCAATCAAATCTGCTTCTGTAATTTTACGATGTTCTCTTTTAATATGAATCTGGTTGGGAGTTGGCATTCCTTTATCAAAAATTTCTTTTGCCAGAGAAACCAAATCCGGATGCGCTACCCAGGTTCCGTCGTGACCATTTCGAACTTCGCGTTCTTTATCGGTTTTCACTTTCGCGAAAGCGATGGAATTAGCTTCTTCATTATTTCGAATCGGAATCTGCGCTGCCATTCCACCGATGGCGTGAATACCTCTTTTATGACATCTTTGGATAACCAAATTGGAATACGCATTCATAAAAGGCGAAGTCATATTTACCTGATCGCGGTCTGGAACAATGAATTTTGGATTTTTTCTAAACTTTTTGATGTAAGAAAAAATATAATCCCAGCGCCCACAGTTTAAGCCAACAATATGTTCCTTCAATTCGTAAATAATTTCATCCAGCTGAAAACTTGCCGTAATCGTTTCAATTAAAACTGTCACTTTTATCGTTCCTCTTTTCAGCTTCAAATAATCTTCGGTAAAATCAATTACATTGTTCCACCAGCGTGCTTCTAGATAATGTTCTAATTTCGGAATGTAGAAATATGGTCCCGAATTGTTTTCTAAAAGTCGTTTATGATTATGAAAAACATATAAACCAAAATCAACCAAAGAACCTGAAACTTCTTTCCCTTCAATTAAAAGATGTTTTTCTGGCAGATGCAAACCTCTTGGACGCACAATTAGTGTTGCCGTTTTTTCATTTAAATGATACGATTTCTGTTTCACCAAATCAGTAAACGTGATTGTTTTACTTACTGCGTCAATTAAATTCAGCTGACCTTCCATCAAATTTTGCCAGGTTGGCGAAGTGCTGTCTTCAAAATCGGCCATAAAAGTTTTTGCTCCCGAGTTCAAAGCATTGATAATCATTTTGCGATCAACAGGTCCGGTGATTTCTACTCTTCGATCCAACAAATCTTTCGGAATTTCACCTGCTGTCCAATTTCCTTCTCTGATGCTTTTGGTTTCCGGAATAAAAACCGGCATAATTCCCTGATCAAAAGTGACTTGTTTTTGGTCGCGCTGCAAAAGCAATAGTTTTCGCTGTGATTCGAATTTTCTATGCAGTTCAGTTATAAAAGCAATCGCTTCTTCTGTCCAGATCTTTGGATAACGAAGCTTTTTTTCGGCTAAAAACTCCATCGCCTTTTCGGTAATTTCTAATTGGTTTTTCATAGCTGCTGATTTTTATTTTAATTGGTCAGCTATGCAATCGCTTAGTCTATTTTGCCTTCCAAAAGACAATATTTTAATTAGCGATGTCATAGCTAATAAGTTTTACACTACAATGTTACAAAAAGTTTTTTATAAAAATAGCGAACGTTCGCTAAAATTTAAAAATATTTTTTTGGCGATTATTTGTAAATCAGTTACATTTGATATTATGGATATCGAAAAAGACTATATAAAGCTGATATTTGGGCTTAAACTCAAGCAAGTCAGAACTCAAAAAAATCTTTCTCTTTTTGGCTTAGCCAAATTGACGAATCTTTCAAAATCGTATTTAAACGAAATTGAAAAGGGAAAAAAATATCCAAAAGCAGACAAAATTTTGCTTCTATGCAAACATTTGGATGTGAGTTATGACCAAATGGTGTCTTTAAAACTAGATAATAACCTGGCTCCTATTGGCGAAATTCTAAAATCTGGAATTCTAAAAGAGATTCCGCTTGACCTTTTCGGAATTCAGGAAGCGGATTTAATAGATATTATTGCTAATGCTCCAGCCAAAGTCAATGCGTTTATTAGTACCATAATAGAAATTGCACAGCATTATAATTTAAGCCGTGAAAGTTTCTTTTTAGCCGCTTTACGATCGTATCAGGAAGCGCATAGCAATTATTTTGAAGATTTAGAAGAGAGAGTAATTGCGTTTTCTAAGTCGTTTCAGATCAATCTCGATTCAAAAATTACTATTGAAGAATTAGAAGCGATTTTAAAAGAAGAATACGAATACACTATAAAAGAAATTGCTTTTACAGATCAGG
Source organism: Flavobacterium sp. SORGH_AS_0622 (assembly GCF_030818825.1). NCBI lineage: Bacteria > Pseudomonadati > Bacteroidota > Flavobacteriia > Flavobacteriales > Flavobacteriaceae > Flavobacterium > Flavobacterium sp. SORGH_AS_0622. The sequence continues at coordinate 697,678 of NZ_JAUTAX010000001.1, read as the reverse complement.
AAGCTTTGGGCGATTTGCGTTCGATTTATGTTCCGAAAAGCAGAACTTTACTACTTTCAACAGAACTTGACGCTCCGCAGAAAGCTTTTATTTTAGCTAAAGAAATTGCTTATAATTATTTAAAAATTTCAGATCGATTATTGACATTCAGCTGGATTAAATTTGAAAATTTCGATCAGGTTTTGAATAATTTTTATGCTTCGTATTTCGCGGGCGCTTTGTTATTGCCGAGAAAATTGGTTGTAGACAAAATCAATAATTTCCTAAATAATGAAAAGCCAAATCCAGAAGAATTTGTTTCTTTAATTGAAAGTTTCGAAGTTTCTCCAGAATCGTTTTATCAGCGCTTAACGAATTTATTACCGAAAGATTTTCAGTTGAAAAATTTATTCTTTTTAAGAATGTCACATCCTATTGGCTCGGATGTTTATCAAATTAAAAAAGAATTACATATTACGAATCAGCAAGAACCTCACGCTAACGAAACCAATGAGCATTATTGCAGAAGATGGGTTTCGGTTAAAACCATAAATGAAGCCATAAGACAAAATAAACCGCATTTTTTTGATGCTCAAATCTCGAGTTATGTACATAGCGGGAATGAATATTTAGTCTTTTCATCGGCAACAAAAGACCCTTTTGTAGAAAATAATATTAGAAGCATTTCAGTTGGAATTTTAATTAATCCGACGATGAAAAAGAAATTTAAATTCATTGAAGGAAAGCCACTTATTAAGCGAATTGTTGGTGTCACTTGTGAAACTTGTGATGTCAAAAACTGTCTCGAAAGAGCTGCACCGCCGATTGCCCTGGAAATGAAAAAACGCCATGACAACACAGATTTTGTTGTACAGCAGTTTATTAATCAATATAGTTAGAACGTTATGAAATATTTTGCTTTGACAATAACGCTGTTTCTTATTAGCTTCAATCAGGAGACAGACAAACTTACCGGACGTTATAATTATTTAATTGAAGACGAAAATGTCTATATCCAAAAAGATAAAATTACTTTTAAGGATAGTGTTTTTGTCTTTGATAACAAGTTTATGCCAAAAGGAAAAATTTCTTATGGCAATGTAATATTGTTAGACAATTTCATCAATACTGATTTAATTATAAGTATCACAAAAGATCAAATTAAAAAAGATACTATTGAATTTTTCATGCATGATAAGAAAAGTTCAGCTGCGAATTATCTGGATGAAGTGGTTGGGAAAGGGAAATTGATTAAAATTAAGTAATAGGAGTTTTTTTAAAAAATCTCGCAAAGACGCGAAGTCGCAAAGTTTTATTTCACTTTGAATATAATTACCTAAACATATCTTCTCACAATCTTGTCATCTCGACGAAGGAGAGATCTCACTAGAAACTCCTATCCTATAATCTTCAATCTTTGTCGAGCCACTTGTGTGATCTCTCCTTCGTCGTGATGACAAACTGTGTGTTAGACGCACTACTGTGCGCCTCTACCTTAAAACCTTTGAACCTCTGCAACTTTGAGCCTTTGCACCTAAAATCTAAAAACCTCAAAACCCCAAAAATCTTTCTTAATCTAGATTAAGTGCTTTTCCTTGGCCTTGGCGGTATCTTTGTACTATAAAAATAACAAAACACATAGGTCATGGAAAATATAGTATTACATAAAGCAGAAACAAGAGGAAACGCAAATCACGGATGGCTTAATGCTTATCATAGTTTTAGTTTTGCAAGCTGGTACAATCCGGATAGAATTCAGTTTGGAGCACTTCGTGTTTTGAATGACGATACAATTGCGGGCGGAATGGGTTTTGGAACACATCCTCACGATAATATGGAAATCATTACGATTCCATTAGAGGGCGATTTGGCGCACAAAGACAGTATGGGAAATACTGAAATCATTAAAAATGGTGATATTCAGGTAATGAGTGCCGGAACTGGGGTACAGCACAGCGAGTTTAATCCGAACGCAGATCAACAGACTAAATTGTTGCAAATCTGGTTGTTTCCAAATAAAAGAAACGTTGCGCCGCGTTACCAACAAATTACTTTGGATGTTGCGGACAGACATAATAAACTTTCTCAGATTTTATCTCCAAATGCAGATGATGACGGAGTTTGGATTCACCAAGACGCTTGGTTCAATATGGGTAATTTTGACTCAGGTGTATCTACTGAATACACAATCAAAAAAGAAGGAAATGGCGTTTATGCTTTTGTTTTAAAAGGAAACGTTACCATCAACGGTCAGGAATTAAACACTCGTGATGCAGTTGGAATTTCAGGAACTGACATTTTAAAAATTCAAGCCAATACAGATGCTGAATTTTTATTGATGGATATTCCGATGAACTATTAATTCAAACAAAAAACAATTAATACCTGTACTTGGAAACGATAATAAATCTATAAATCAGATTGTTATCGTTTCTTTTTTTTGTAATTTCAATAAATAAAGAAAAAAGTCTCCCGCAGATTTTGCAGATTTTATCTGTGAGAAAAACTTATATCTCAACCTAGATTTTCGTAAAAGAAATTACCTCATTTTTTATTTCTTAATCTAGGTTAAGTGCTCAAAGAATACTCTCACCGTAACTTTGTCCTATCAAAATGAAATTAATTATTTAAAAAATAAAATTATGGCAACTACAAAATGGTCAATTGACCCAACTCACTCAGAAATTGGTTTTAAAGTTAAACACATGATGTTTACAAATGTTTCAGGAAAATTTGGAACATACGACGCTACAATTACTACAGAAGGAGACAACTTCGAAAATGCAGCAATTGAATTTTCTGCTGATATCGCTTCTGTCGATACTGCAAATGCAGACAGAGACGGGCATTTAAGAAGCGGCGATTTCTTTGATGCTGAAAATCATCCAAAATTAACTTTCAAGGCAACATCTTTCAAAAAAATCAATGAAGGAAGCTATGAAATTACTGGAGATTTAAACATTAAAGGCGTTTCTAAAAGCGTAACTTTTCCTGTAGAATACAGCGGAATCTTGACTGATCCTTGGGGAAATACAAAAGTAGGTTTAAGCATAGAAGGAAAAATTAATCGTAAAGATTGGGGTTTAAACTGGAACTCAGCTCTTGAAACTGGTGGTGTTTTAGTAGGCGAAGAAGTTCGTTTGAACATTGAATTACAATTTGTAAAACAAGCTTAATACTTTATAATAGGTTTTAATTTGGTTGGTTAAGAAGCCTGCACCTTTTCTCGGGAGTGCAGGCTTTTTTTTAGGTTTGCCACAGATTAAAAGGATTATTAGGATTATAAATCTGTGAAAATCTTTTTAATCTGTGGCAAAAATATTTCACCTTTAGAGAGAACAAATCCGTGGAAATTTGTGCAATTCGTGGCGAAAAAAAATCAGCGCACTGTATTTCTAAATTCTGTTGGGGACATTCCAGTTTGTTTTTTAAAAAATCTGGAGAAATACGAGTAATCTTCATAACCTACTTTAAAAGCTACTTCGTTTACAGCTAATTGTTTATCGATCAACATTCTTTTTATTTCCAAAATTACGCGGTCTGTAATCACTTCTGTGGCGGTTTTTTGGAGGATTTCATTACAGATTCTGTTTAAATGTTTCAGGGTGATATTTAGTTTTTCTGCATAAAAAGATGGCAGTTTTTCCGTTCTGAAATATTTCTCTAAAAGCGATTCAAATTTATTGATTTTGATATTGTAAGAATGAGTCTGGTGCGAATAGGTTTCACCGTATTTGCGAGCAATTTCGATATGAATCGAATCCAACAAATTCAACATTTTGTCGAGCTGATACTTTAAATTCTCATTATTTTCCTGTATAAGCAGATCAAAATAAGGCTGGATTTTCGGAATTTCATTTTCTTCAAAAACTATTTCTGGTCGATTATGAATAGAATGATAAAAATTATATTCGTTTATATTTTTCTGTCTGAAGTATAAATTGTACAATTCCTGCGAAAAGATAATCACAAAACCTTCAATATCTTCAGATAAACTCCAATGATGCATTTGTCCTGGCTGCAGCACAAAAAGACTTCCTCTTTTGATTTCAAATTGATCAAAATCTATCTCGTGCAATCCTGAACCTTTCGTAAAAAATACCATTAAATAGGAATCGTGACGGTGTGGTTCTTCGACAAAACTGTGACTTTTTAGATGCTCTTTAAAAGTATTCACATAAAAATCTCGGTGAACATCATTACAGCTAAAATTCTGAACACTATAAATTGGATATTTCTTCATGCGCTATTAAATTTTAGATTGTAGATTGCAGATTTTGGAATTTGGAATTTGGAATTTGAAAACTCAAACAAAATGTCTTTATTGTGCTATAAGTAGCGAAGATATAAAAAAGACTTTTATCCTGCTCTATATTACCTTTGTATAAATAAAAAATAACAAGATCATGTCAAATGCATTAACTCATATTTTAAGTAACGAATGTCCTGTTTGTCATAAAGGAAAAGTGTTTACAGACAAAAATATATTTTTGACTTTTGGACTTCCAAAAATGAATGAATACTGCAGTCACTGCCATTATAAATTCCAAAAAGAACCTGGCTATTTCTTTGGCGCTATGTATGTAAACTACGGATTAACAGTCGCTCAGGGTATTGCAACCTATTGTGTTGCACAGTTTTTCTTTGAAACAAATTTCGATTTAAGAATCATTCCGATTATTGCAATTGTTATTACTTTGCTTACTTCTTTCAACCTGCGATTTTCAAGATTAGCATGGATTTATATGTTTAAGGACTATACGAGCTAAAAAAATACTATTTTTGCCTTCCAATTGAAACTAATTTTCAATTTTAAAAAAAGTAAAAATTAAATTAGACAAATGAAAGCATACGTATTTCCAGGTCAGGGCGCACAGTTTACAGGAATGGGCAAAGACTTATATGAAAACTCGGCTTTAGCCAAAGAATTATTCGAAAAAGCTAACGAAATTTTAGGCTTTAGAATTACTGATATCATGTTCGAAGGCACTGCCGAACAACTAAAAGAAACTAAAGTTACACAGCCTGCTGTATTTTTACACTCTGTTATTTTAGCTAAAACTTTAGGCGAAGATTTTAAACCAGAAATGGTTGCAGGACATTCTTTAGGAGAATTTTCAGCTTTGGTTGCCAACGGAACTTTATCTTTTGAAGATGGTTTAAAATTAGTTTCTCAACGTGCTCTTGCTATGCAAAAAGCCTGCGAAATTACCCCATCTACAATGGCAGCAGTTTTAGGATTAGCTGATAATGTTGTAGAAGAAGTTTGTGCTTCTATCGACGGCGTTGTAGTTGCAGCAAATTATAACTGCCCAGGACAATTAGTAATTTCTGGAGAAACTGCAGCGGTTGAAAAAGCTTGTGAAGCCATGAAAGCTGCGGGAGCAAAACGTGCTTTAATCTTACCTGTTGGAGGAGCTTTTCACTCGCCAATGATGGAACCGGCAAGAGAAGAATTAGCAGCTGCAATTGAAGCAACTACTTTCTCTACTCCAATTTGTCCGGTTTACCAAAACGTAACTGCAAATGCTGTTTCGGATGCAAATGAAATTAAAAAGAACTTAATTATACAATTGACTGCTCCTGTAAAATGGACTCAATCGGTTCAGCAAATGATTGCTGACGGCGCTACTTTGTTTACTGAAGTTGGCCCAGGAAAAGTATTAGCTGGTTTGATTAACAAAATTGATAAAGAAGCTGTTACTACGAATGCTTAATTTTTAAGTATTCAGTTTTCAGTCGCAGTTTTCAGTTTGAAACTATACTTATAAAAAATCCTCATAAATATTAATTTATGAGGATTTTATTTTTTCTATAGCTCACTAACTTCTAAACTATTATTATTTATAATTGCTGTTATTAAATAACTTTGATCTCTTTTTTCAAAAAACACGTACCAAGTTGTTCTGGCATTGGGTTTATAAAAAATATAATTTAAACCTAAATACTGAAGTGATTTTGGAGTTTTCTTATGTGAAATTTTTTTTATTCGTTCAGGAATCGCATCATAAATATGTGAAACATACTCTTCAGCAGATTGAATAAAACCAAAATATTCTTTTTTATACATAGTGACAACTAAATCATCAAGATAATGAATGACACTTGAAGTATAAATAACTTCTATTTTCCCCACCATTCTCTGATTCTTCTAATTGATTCCGCTTTTGCCTCTTCCGGTGTAAATCCTTTTGCAAACTCGGCATCAAAATCAAAAGTCTCTCGATCTATTCCTTTAAACTTAGGCTTCTGAACTTCGTATTCAACTCTGGGTTCTTCAACCTTATTGTTTTTTTTATTTTCTTCTTCCGAGTCCATAATTCCTACATTTTTAATCTTACAAATTTACAAAATAAATCGGAACAAAATAAAAATCCCAAATAATCTAAATTGATTATTTGGGATTTTTCACTTATTGTTAGACGCACTGCAGTGCGTCTCTACAGAATATATTTGTAAAATTTGGGTTTTTATTATATCGTCAGAAACTGAAAACTGAGACTGAGACCGAAAACTACGAACGAACTTTTTGCTCCCATTTCCAAGCGCTAGCCATTGCTTCGTCTAAGCTTAATTCTGCTTTCCAGCCTAAAACATTGTTTGCTTTATCTGTGTTTGCGTAAGCTTCAGTGATATCACCTTCGCGGCGCGGTTTAATTACGTATGGCAATTTTTTATCGCTTACTTTTTCGAAGCTGTGAATTACTTCTAGAACTGAACTTCCTTTTCCTGTTCCTAAATTAAAAGTTTCAACTTTCGCCAAATTCTTTTTGTCGAACAAACGCTTTAACGCAATAACGTGTGCTTTTGCCAAGTCTACAACGTGAATGTAATCACGAACAGCTGTTCCATCTGGAGTTGGATAATCATTTCCAAAAACCGATAATTCCTGACGCAATCCTACTCCTGTCTGTGTAATAAAAGGAACCAGGTTTTGAGGAACTCCTAATGGCAATTCCCCAATTTCAGTTGAAGAATGTGCTCCAACAGGGTTAAAATAACGCAATAAAATAGCGCTTATATTAGTTACTTTCGCAGTATCTGTAATAATCTCTTCTCCAATTTGTTTAGTGTTTCCATAAGGAGACATTGCTGTCTGCACAGGAGCATCTTCTGTAATTGGCATTTTTTCGGCTTGACCATAAACCGTACAAGATGAGCTGAATATAAAACTCGCCTCTGGTTTTTGCTGTAATTCTTGTAAAAGATATACTAAACTGCTAATGTTGTTTTCATAATACAACAAAGGCTGCTCAACACTTTCACCAACTGCTTTTGAAGCCGCAAAATGAATAACCCCAGTAACATCGTTATGTTTTTTAAAGAAATCCCGAACGGCACTTTTTTCTCTTAAATCAATTTTTTCGAATAAAGGCGTTTTTCCTGTTATCGCGGTAATTCCTTTTAAAACATCTTCTGAAGAATTCGAAAGATTATCGATTATCACAACTTCGAAGCCTTCATTTTGCAATTCGACTACCGTGTGAGAACCAATAAACCCTAATCCTCCTGTTACTAATACTTTCATTTTGTGGTTGTTTTTATGTAGTTAATTTATGAGCCTGCCTTGCAATAAGGATCCATTTATTTTTTTGCTTTTGCCAAACAAGCATTATTCCTATTTTAATATCTCTATCAATGCCATCATCTTTGATATGAGCCGCCAGGACATGTCGAACTATAGCAACATCACCTTGAATAGTTATAGTCTGATTCTGAAAATCGATAGATACAAAATCAGATTTCCCACTAACTATTCCCTCAATAAATTCAGCTTGATTTTGAAAATTACCATTTGAGTGGACATAATTTAACTTATCTGAAGTTAATGCCTTCAATTTCGCACCATCAGCATCAATCATTGCCTGACGCAAAATTTCAACTTGAGTACTAACAGCATTTTCTTCTTTAGCATTTGTTTTTTGAGCAAAAACCGAATACTGAACAAGAATCATCAAAATTAAAAGGCTTAATTTCTTCATAATTTATTTATTCAGAAATTCTAAAACAGAATCGGTTATAAATTTAATCTGCTCGTCATCAAGTTCTGTATGCATTGGCAAAGCAATTACTTCCTGCACTAATTGGTTTGTAACTGGAAATTGATCTTCTTTATAACGAGGATCTACATATGCTTTTTGCGAATGCAATGGAATTGGATAATAAATTGCACATGGAATTCCTTTATCTAATAAATGCTGCATTAGAGCATTTCTATCTGCATCTAAAATTCTTAATACATATTGATGAAAAACGTGATCATTTTCGTTTGCATCAAAATCTGGCGTAATGATATGTGCATTTCCAGCGAAAGCTGCATTATATTTTGAAGCCGCTAAACGACGTGCTTTATTGTACTCGTCTAACAAAGGTAGTTTTGCATTTAAAACTCCGGCCTGAATACTATCTAAACGTGAATTTACACCCACAACATCGTGATGGTAACGTTCGTACATTCCGTGATTTACAATTCCTCGGATGATGTGCGCTAATTTATCATCGTTGGTAAAAATTGCTCCACCATCTCCATAACAACCTAAGTTTTTAGAAGGAAAGAATGAAGTCGCAGCAACATGACCAATTGTTCCCACTTTTGATTTTGTTCCAGATTTAGAAACATAATCAGCACCAATAGCCTGCGCATTATCTTCAATTACATATAAATTATGTTCGGCTGCAATTTCCATGATAGCATCCATGTTGGCAGCGCGTCCAAATAAATGTACTGGAACAATTGCTTTAGTTTTTGGAGTAATCGCTTTTTTAACTGCTTCGATATCGATGTTCATATTATGCAAATCAACATCAACTAAAACCGGAGTTAATTGCAGCAAAGCAATAACCTCAACAGTTGCGGCAAAAGTAAAATCGGCAGTAATAACTTCATCGCCTGGTTTCAAATCTAATCCCATCATCGCAATCTGAAGAGCATCTGTTCCATTTGCACATGGAATTACATGTTTAGCTCCTAAATAGTCTTCAAGATTTTTTTGAAACTGATGAACCAAAGGTCCGTTAATATAAGTATTTGTATCTAAAACCTCTTGAATTGAAGCGTCTACAGTAGATTTTATTTTTTCGTATTGACTTTTTAAGTCAACCATTTGTATTTTTTTCATTTTCGATATTTTATTTAAAAAGCCTTTCTATTAAACCAGAATGCCAGAAAGAAGGAACAAAAATAGTTATTAATACCTTCAAACCAATGAAAATAAACGAAAGAAATGTAATTTAGCTGCAAAAATTACTACATGCTTTTTTTATATAATTTAGCCGTTTCTTTAGCAGCGTTTTTTCTTAAAATAATTGCACTTTTTAGTCCGAAAATTAAACTTTTTGTTGAAGGCCGGAAAAATGTGTTTTCTATTTTAGAAGAAAAAATCAAAGCAGATGACAAGACCATCTGGTTTCATTCAGCTTCATTAGGCGAATACGAACAGGGACTTCCTGTAATAGAGAAAATCAAAGAAAAATATCCTTCACACAAAATTATTGTTACTTTTTTTTCACCTTCAGGATATGAAGTACGCAAAAACAATACCGTTGCCGATGTCACTATCTATCTGCCTTTGGACACAAAAAGCAACGCTAAAAAGTTTTTAAAATTAGTTCATCCCGAATTGGCGTTCTTTATTAAATATGAGTTTTGGCTCAACTATTTAAAAGAATTAGAAAAAAGCAAAACTCCAACTTATTTGATTTCTGGAATTTTCAGAGACAATCAAATGTTCTTTAAATGGTATGGCGGATTTTATAGAAAAGCATTAAAAGCTTTTACTTTCTTTTTTGTTCAGAATGAAAGTTCCAAACAAAAAATAGAATCAATCGGATTTACTAATGTTATTGTTTCCGGCGATACTCGTTTTGACCGTGTTGCTGCAATTTTAGAAAGAGATAACAAACTTGGTTATATTGAAAATTTCAAAAATAATCAGCCAGTAATTGTTTTTGGAAGTTCTTGGCCAAAAGATGAAGTTTTAATTGCCGAATATATCAATCAAGCACCAGAAAATGTAAAATTCATCATTGCTCCTCACAATATAAAAGCAGATCAAATCGCTGAGCTTAAAGCACAAATTACAAAATCAACGATTTTATTTTCTGAAAAAGAAAATAAGGATTTATCAAAATACGATGTGTTTATAATCGACACCATTGGGCTTTTAACTAAAATATACAGCTACGGTACAATTGCTTATGTTGGGCGGCGGATTTGGTAATCCTGGAATTCATAATATTTTAGAACCTGCTGCTTTTGGAATTCCAATTGTTATAGGCCCTAACTATTCTAATTTTGCAGAAGCCGTTTCGCTTGTGGAATTGCAAGGATGCATGGTAATTTCTAATACAGTTGAATTAAAAAAGACTTTCGACCAATTACTATCTGATAATGAATTATTTACAAAAAAGAGCAGCATTTGCAAATCATTTATTCAAGATAATAAAGGAGCCACAGAAACTATCATAAAAACCATTTCGTAATTGTTTTTATTCCAAAATTGGTCGCGATTATATCTTTTTTATGATAATTAAACCCATAAAAACATATTTTAAGTTTAATTAACCAAACAGAATAATCCTTAAAAAACAAAATAAACCATAACAAACGGAATTAAAAGAGCCAAAAGAGCGATAGAATTTTCAACAAAAAATAAATTAGACAAAACATACAATAATATAATTTATTTTTGTTAATTTGGCATATTATTTGATAACTAAGATAATCGTGAGTAAGGAAAATATTTTAAAAAAAAAGTGAAAAAATATTTTACATATTAAAAAATTTATATCTTTGCCACGAATTAATAATTAACCTTTTATAATAAAGTAAGATGAAAAAAGTATTTTTAAGTTTAGCTGTTGTTGCTGTTTTAACTGTTGTATCTTGTAAAAAAGCTGACGCTGCTGCTTCAGAAGCTGCTGTAGATTCTACTGCTGTTACTGTTGATTCAGCTGCTGCTGTTGTTGATTCAGCTGCTGCAACTGTTGATTCTGCTGCTGCTAAAGTTGATTCAGCTGCTGCTAAAGTAGAAGAAGTAAAAAAATAATTAGAACCTAGTTTCTAACGATTTTAAAACCATCTTTTCAGATGGTTTTTTTTATGATCAATTTTCACAGAATTGATTAGCTTCATAAAAAAAAAGCGCTCACTATTGTGAACGCTTTTTTTTTATTCTATTACTTCTTCCAATTCTTCCTCAGTCTCCTCATCATCAAAGATCAATTCATTTGAAGAGAAATCCAAAATTTCCGATCTGGAAGCATAAGTTACAATTTCCTTAATTCCTTTCTGCAAAAGCAATTCTGTACTGTATTTACGGCTTGTCGCAAATTGAGCATCACCAAGCATCAATTTAAAAAAATACTTCCCGCCAGAGCCTTTAAATTTCAAAAACTTTGCAAGTTCAATATTCGCTTTAAATTTCTCAATATCTTCCTCACACTCAAACCTCAATTCATAACTCAGACTTGTAAAAATAACCTTCCCTTTTCGCGAAGTAAATGTAAATTTATATTCATCGTTAAAACGCCTACTGATTACAAAAGCACCCATTTATAATTTTAGATTTTAGATTGGAGATTTCAGATTCTTAGATTCTTAGATTCTTAGATTCTTAGATTCTTAGATTCTTAGATTCTTAGATTCTTAGATTCTTAGATTCTTAGATTCTTAGATTCTTAGATTCTTAGATTCTTAGATTCTTAGATTCTTAGATTCTTAGATTCTTAGATTCTTAAAAATAAATTTACTTCGTAAATTTATTTTTTACAAGTTTACACAATAAAAAAAGCCTCTTCAAAAGAAGAGGCTTTAGTACTCAGAGCGGGACTTGAACCCGCACGAACATTGCTGTTCACTGGATTTTAAGTCCAGCGTGTCTACCAATTTCACCATCCGAGCATTATATGATTTTGAGCGAAAAACGGGGCTCGAACCCGCGACCTCGACCTTGGCAAGGTCGCGCTCTACCAACTGAGCTATTTTCGCGTTTCAAATTCTATTTAAGAACTCTGCAATACTTGACTTGTTTCGTATTGCGAGTGCAAATTTAGGACATTTATTCAATTACACAAGCATTTTTTTTAAAAATATTTTACTTATTTTATAACTTTCTGATAACCTAAACTTTAAACTTGAAAATTTTTTAAATTTATTTTTTGACCAACATTCTTTTAATCTCATTCAGCTTCATCAGGGCTTCTACTGGTGTGATTGCATTAATATCGAGGCTCAAAATCTCTTCTTTTATTTCTTCCAATAAAGGATCATCCAAATTAAAGAAACTCATCTGCATTTCGTCATTAGCCGCTTTTATTCCTTGCAAAGCATCACTGGAATGATTCTTCTCTAATTTCTTCAAAAGTTTTTGTGCTCTAGAAATAACAAGCTGCGGCATTCCCGCCATCTTTGCAACGTGAATTCCAAAACTATGAGCACTTCCTCCTTTTACCAGCTTTCTAACGAATAAAACAGTATCCTTTAATTCCTTTACCGCCACATTAAAATTCTGGATTCTCGGCATCGATTCTGTCATTTCATTCAATTCATGATAATGCGTCGCAAATAAAGTTTTTGCTCTTCCTGGATGCTCGTGAAGGAATTCAGCAATTGCCCAAGCAATCGAGATTCCATCATACGTACTAGTTCCTCTTCCAATTTCATCCAGCAACACCAAACTTCTATCTGAAATATTATTCAAAATAGAAGCGGTTTCATTCATTTCAACCATAAATGTAGATTCACCCATCGAAATATTATCCGAAGCTCCTACTCTTGTAAAAATTTTATCTACAATTCCCATTCTAACGCTGTCTGCAGGAACAAAACTTCCCATTTGAGCTAAAAGCACAATCAAAGCAGTTTGTCTCAAAATAGCAGACTTACCAGACATGTTTGGCCCGGTAATCATAATAAGCTGCTGTGTTTCTCTATCCAGAAAAACATCATTGGCAATATACGGCGTTCCTACCGGCAATTGTTTTTCAATTACAGGATGTCTTCCGTTTTTAATATCTAATTCAAAAGTATCATCGATTTCCGGCTGTACATATTGGTTTTCTACTGCCATCTGAGTAAACGAACACAAGCAATCTAACTGGGCAACCAAATAAGCATTCATTTGAACCGGCTTAATATATGTACTTATCCAAGCCACCAATTGTTCAAAAAGCTCACTTTCTATTTTGTATATTTTTTCTTCGGCACCTAAAATCTTGGTTTCATATTCTTTTAATTCCTCTGTAATATATCGCTCAGCATTTACAAGAGTCTGTTTACGAATCCATTCTTCTGGAACTTTATCTTTATGCGTATTTCGAACTTCAATGTAATATCCAAAAACATTATTAAAAGAAATTTTCAGCGATGAAATTCCCGTTCTTTCTGATTCTCTTCTTTCAATTCCTTCTAAAAATTCTTTTCCAGAAGTTGAAATCGCACGAAGCTCATCCAATTCTTCATTAATACCGCTTGCAATTGCATTTCCTTTTGAAATTGCAACAGGCGCATCTTGATTTAATGTCGTTTTAATTTTTTCGCGAAGCAGCTCACAAGCATGAAGACTGTCTCCAATTACTTTTACAGCTTCCTGTGGACTTTCAAGCGCAAGGGTTTTTATCGGAATAATAGCATCTAGAGATTCTTTTAAATAAATAATTTCTCTTGGAGATACTTTTCCTGCAGCGATCTTAGAAATTAAACGCTCTAAATCTGAAATCTGTTTAATTTGATATTGAATGTTATGCAGAATTTCTGGATTCGACTTTAAATAAGCGACAACTTCATGTCGGCTTTTTACTTTATTACTGTCTTTTAAGGGCAGAGCAAGCCAGCGTTTCAATAAACGTCCTCCCATTGGAGAAAGTGTTTTATCGATAACATCTAAAAGCGTAACTGCATTTGGATTATAACTGTGATATAATTCTAAGTTTCGAATCGTAAAGCGATCCATCCAAACATAGGCATCTTCTGCAATACGCTGAATCGCCGTGATATGCTGCACACGATTATGCTGTGTTTCTGATAAATAATATAGAATCGCACCCGACGCAATAATTCCTTCTTTTAATTCTTCAACACCAAACCCTTTTAAAGAAACAGTTTGAAAATGTTTAGTGAGGGTTTCTAAAGCATAATCTTCTTTATAAATCCAATCTTCTAAATAAAAACTATGAAAATCTTCACCAAAAGCGTTTTTAAAATCGTTCTTGTTATTTTTTGGAACTAAAACTTCGCTTGGGTTAAAGTTCTGCAATAATTTATCTATATACTCTGCATTTCCCTGAGCTGTTAAAAACTCTCCAGTAGAAACATCCAGGAAAGAAATTCCGATATTTTTATTGGCAAAATAAACCGAGGCCAAAAAGTTATTTGATTTTGAATGCAGTACTTCATCATTTAAAGAAACTCCCGGAGTTACCAATTCTGTAACACCTCTTTTGACAATGGTTTTAGTCATTTTTGGATCTTCCAACTGATCACAAATCGCTACACGAAGTCCGGCTTTAACTAATTTTGGCAGATAGGTATTTACAGAATGATGCGGAAAACCAGCCAGAGCCGTTTCTGTATCAGACCCTGCTCCTCTTTTAGTTAATGTTATTCCTAAAATTTTTGAAGCTCTAATGGCGTCTTCTCCAAAGGTTTCATAAAAATCCCCTACTCTGAAAAGCAGACATGCATCAGGATATTTAGCCTTGATTTCGTTGTACTGTTTCATCAAAGGTGTTTCTTTCACCACTTTATCTTTAGCTGCCAAATTATTATGTTTTAAATGAAAAAATTAAGACAGCGAATTTATGATTTTTTAACGGCAATTCGAAAACTTCAAAAATTAAAATATTTTAAGATATTTTTAGGTTGTGGTTTCAGAATTTTACATAGCTTTGTTTATCATTTAAAAAAAGACCCTAAAAAGATGAAAAAAATAATTTTATTCGCTATGTTAGCTGTAGCTGGTATTACAGCTACTAATGCACAAACAACTAAAAAAGCTAAAGCTGCTAAAGTTGCAAAAGTTGAAGGAGCAGGAATGCTTTTCGAAACAGAAACTATTGATTACGGAACTATCGCTCACAATGCTGATGGTAAACGTGAGTTTGTTTTTGTAAACAACGGAACTAAGCCATTAATCATTACTAACACTACAGGATCTTGCGGATGTACTGTTCCAACTACTCCAAAAGAACCAATTGCTCCAGGAGCTAAAGGTGTTATTGGTGTAAAATATGCTACTGACAGAGTTGGTGCTTTTACAAAAACTGTAACTGTTACTTCTAATGCTGAAGGACAACCTACAAAAATCCTTACTATTAAAGGTACTGTTTTACCAGATCCAGTAAAAAGCTAATCTGAAAAACATATAAATAATCGAAAAAGCTTCCTTATCTTTGGAAGCTTTTTTTATGACTACAATTCAACACCAATGAGAAAACTCGAAAACAGCGAACTAGACCGTAAATCTATAGAAGATTTTAAGAAATCTGAAAAAACACCTTTAATATTAGTTTTAGATGATATCCGAAGCCTTCACAATATTGGTTCTGTTTTTAGAACGGCAGATGCATTTTTGATTGAAAAGATTATTTTATGCGGTATTACTGCCACTCCTCCAAACAAAGAAATTCATAAAACTGCTCTTGGCGCGACTGAAACTGTAGCATGGGAACATCATGAAAATGTTCTTGAAGTTATTGAAAATTTAAAGAAAGAAAATGTGCTTACAATGGCCATTGAACAGGTTGAAAGTGCGATTTTTCTTCAAGATTTTACAATTGAAAAAGATCAAAAATATGCACTGGTATTTGGTAACGAAGTTTATGGTGTTGCACAGGAAGCTGTTGCAATATGCGATGGATGTATTGAAATCCCTCAGCTTGGCACCAAACACTCACTAAATATAGCAGTTAGCGCTGGAATAGTAGTTTGGGATTTGTTTCAAAAAATAAATTGGCCGAAATAGAAATTATTTTTTTTGTTATTAATTAATTGATATTTTTAGCAAATGAAAAATATCAAATTACTAACCATTCTTGTTTTATTTTCCGTTTTAAGTTTTAATTTTTCCATTGCAAATGAAAACACAAAAACTTTTAACAAAAAGAATACACTTACTTCAAAACATTCTATAAATCCCAAAATAAAGAAGCATAAGAAAGACAATTTCGTAATTGATCCTCCTAAACTTATTGCAGAAGGAGATCAATTATACTGTCCACAAACTACAATTAATATTGTTACTGATTTTACCATCAATCATGATCCTGCAGAAAACGGAACACAGGTACTTTATATACAGATTTCATCAGGATACTCAAGCGGACTTGATCGCTTAGAATTAGCTAATCCTGCATCACATCCAAATATTATAACGAGCTGGGATGCAGCTTCAGGAAAATTACAATTATCTGGATCAACCTCTTCCACTATAATTCCGTATGCTGATTTTGTTGCTGCAGTAAAAGATGTTGTATTCACCAATTCGTCTGCAACGGCATCTGGAACAAGAACTTTTTCTATTACAATCGGTCAAGCTAATTATCTTCCTTCTACAGGACATTATTATTTATTTATTCCAAATGTAGGCGTTACATGGACAAACGCAAGAGATTTAGCCACTGCCAGTACATATTACGGTCTTCAAGGATATTTAGCTACAGTTTTATCTGCCGATGAGGCTAAATTAATTGGTGAACAGGCTTCTGGAACTGGATGGATTGGCGGAAGCGATGCGGAAACAGAAGGTGTCTGGAAATGGGTTACCGGCCCTGAAGCTGGAACTATTTTTTGGAACGGAAATGCAAACGGTTCGACTCCAAATTTTGCTTTCTGGAATACGAGAGAACCTAATCAGCAGGGAGATGAAGATTATGCACATATTACACAGCCAGGAGTTGGAATAAGAGGCTCCTGGAACGATTTATCAAACACAGGATCATTGACTCCCGGCGATAATTATCAGCCAAAAGGATATGTTGTAGAATACGGCGGAATGCCAGGCGAAGCTCCACTGGAAATTGCAGCAAGTACAAAAATTACAATTCCCGTTGCAACGCCAGCAGCTAATCCGAGTCCAGTTTGTGATTCGGGAACTTTTACATTTACTGCAACGGCATCAAGTGGAGCGACTATTGGATGGTATGATGCCGCTACGGGAGGAAATTTATTAGGAACCGGAACTTCTTACACCACTCCATCAATAAGTACAACCACAACTTATTATGTTGATGCGGGCTGCGAATCGAATAGAAAATCTGTAACCGCTACAGTAAATGCCACTCCAGCAACCCCAATTGCCGAACAAAATACATATACTAATTGCGGACCTGGATCTGTAACTATTAAAGCAACTTCAAATATTGGAAGCATCAACTGGTTTACAGCTTCTACAGGAGGAAATAGTGTTTTTTCGGGAAATAATTTCTTAACTCCTGTAATTTCTTCCAACACGACTTATTATGCTGAATCTTCTAATAACGGCTGTATTAACTCGACTCGAATTCCTGTAGACATTGTAATTTATACACCCCCTGCAGTAACTGATGAAACTTTACCGTTATGCCAGTTTCAAACTATAACACTAGACGCGGGGATTTCTGGAATGAATTATCAATGGTCAAATGGAGCAACAACTCAAACTACTACCGTTAATTCTGGAGGAACTTATACTGTTGATGTTACAAGTCCTACTCCTGAGAATTGCACAAGCAGAAAAACTATAGTGGTTGAAGAGCATAAAGTTCCACAAATTGATCGTATTGATGTTGAAGGAACGAGAGCCATTATTTATCCTGTTAAAGCTGAAGATTACTTTGAATATTCTGTTGACGGAATCAATTATCAAAATTCTACCATTTTTTATAATGTCCCTGGCGGACTTCAAACGGCTTATGCACGAGAAAAAAGCGGATGCGGACAAGTTACCAAACAATTTGTAGTTCTTGTTTTTCCTCCATTTTTCACTCCAAACAACGACACTTTCAATGATGTTTGGGAGGTAACTGGAATGGAAAATTATCCCCAGGCGGAAGTCACTATTTTTGACCGATACGGAAAACTAGTTGCACAATTAAGCAGATCAAAAATGGGCTGGGACGGCAATTTAAACCAAATTCCGCTTCCTGCTTCTGATTATTGGTACGCTTTAAAAATTGATGATACTAAGCCGATTTTAAGAGGTCATTTTACTTTAAAAAGATGATTTAATTAGATAATGTGTCAATTTGAGAATTAGAAAATGTGCCAATTTGAAAATTAGATAATTTAAAAACACAAAAGAATTATCTAATTGACTAATTATCTAATTACCACATTAGCGTAACTTCTTCTTGATTTCATCTAAGATAAAAACGTAGTCTTCGTGTTTTTTTACAAAATCACGATCTGAAACGTCGATTATTAAAACATTCAAGTCGGTTTGCGATTTTATGTATTCTAAGTATCCGTTGTTGATTTTATCTAAATAGGATGCTTCGATGTTCTGTTCGTAATTACGGCCGCGTTTCTTGATATTTTGAAGCAGACGTTCTGTATTCTGATATAAATAAACGTACAGATCTGGTTTCGGCATTTCTTTGTAAATGATATCGAACAAATTTCTGTACAAACGATATTCATCTTCTGCAAGCGTAATTTTAGCAAATATCAGCGATTTAAAAATATGATAATCAGCTACAATAAAATCTTTGAACAAATCAAACTGCGCCAAATCATCTGATAACTGTTGATAACGATCAGCCAAAAAAGACATTTCTAAAGGAAAAGCATATCTATTTTGATCTTTGTAAAACTTTGGAAGAAACGGATTATCTGCGAATCTTTCTAAAACGGTTTTAGCATTAAAATCTTCTGCAATCTTATGCACCAAAGTTGTTTTTCCTGCACCAATATTTCCTTCAAAAGAAATATAATTAAATTGATTTAAAGGAATTTCATCGAGCGGGTTTTTCAAATCCTGAACAATAGTACAAACACTTTCGTCTGGAGTAACAGCAATTAGTTCTGTTATAGTTTTCTGCAAAATAGGATGTTTCCAATTTAGCTTCAAATCCTGCATCGGAAGCAAAACAAAATTCCTATTTTGCATCAGCGGATGCGGAATTTTTAGTTTCTCTGAATCAATAATTTCATTATCATAAACAATTAAATCAACATCAATAATTCTGGATTGATAACCTTTTTGATTCAAGCGAATTCTTCCCAGCTCTTTTTCGACCTTCAAAACTTGATTTAGTATTTTTTGAGCAGAAGAATTGGTATGCAAAAGAAGTGCACAATTATAAAATGCATCACTCTCAAAACCCCATGCAGGAGTTTCGTAAAGTTTTGAAACCTGAATGACAGTACCTACTTTTTGATGGATTAAATCAATACATTTTTGGATGTTTTCTAGTCTGCTGCCTTGGTTGCTGCCTATCGATAAAACGACTTGATGCTGTAATTTCATAATTAATGCAAATTAACTAAAACTATTTTAGAATTAACCAATATATTTGTGAAACGACGTCTTAGATTTTATCATAATTTTAGATGTCTAATTTGTAACATTTTGCCCTTTTTCTCTACTTATTAAAAAAATATACATATGAAGTTTTTAGGAAATGTAATTGCTACCGTAATTGGTATTTTTGTATTTATTATGCTCTTCTTTTTTGGAGTAATTTTTATTGTCACACTTTTTGGCGGAGACGACAAGGTTTCTGTTAAATCTGATTCGGTTATTGAATTTAATTTAAAGGAAATCAAAGATGATTATGCTGGGAAGTATAAAGATCCTTGGGTAACTGCTTTTTCTGATAAAAAAGGTATTGGTTTAACTGATGTGATTAATGCAATTGAAGCAGCGAAAACAGATGATAATATTAAAGGAATCTCTATTTTAAATGATGAATCTTCGTTGGGTCTTGCTCAATACAAAGATTTAAGAAATGCTCTTGAAAGTTTTAAAAAATCAGGAAAATTTGTTTGGGCTTATGCCAATACATATTCGCAGAAAGAATATTATTTAACTTCTGTAGCTAATACAATATATATAAATCCAGTTGGTGATTTAGATTTTAAAGGACTTTCTTCTGAAGTAATGTTTTTCAAAGATTTTCAAGAAAAATCAGGAATTCATATGGAAGTGATCCGTCATGGAAAATATAAAAGTGCCGTTGAGCCTTTTTTACAAAACAGCATGAGTGATGCTAACAGAGAACAGATTACTGCGCTTTTAAACTCAATTTGGGCTACTGTTTCTACTGATATTTCAAAAAGTAGAAATATTCCGCTGCCAAAATTAAATGAAATTGCCAACGGACTTTTAGCCAGAACTCCTGAAATGGCAAAGCAGCAGCATTTGGTAGATGTAATTGCTTATGAAGACGTATATCACGATGCCATTAGAAAAGCATTGAAAGTAGATAAAGATGAAGATTACAATAAAATTTCGATTTTAGATTATACTCAAAATAATGCTACAACTGCCCTAGCTAATACTGCAACTGATCAAATTGCAATTATTTATGCTCAAGGTGAAATTGGAAGCGGCGAAGGAGATGTAAATACTATTGGAGAAGGTTCGATGCGTCGTTCTTTGCAGGAAGCAAGAAAAAATGACGATGTAAAAGCGATCGTTCTTAGAATTGACAGCCCAGGAGGAAGCGCCCTGACTTCTGATTTAATCTGGAGAGAAATTGAGGTTACTAAAAAAGTAAAACCAGTCGTGGTTTCTATGGGGAATTATGCTGCTTCTGGCGGCTATTAC
The DNA here is from genome assembly GCF_030818825.1 of Flavobacterium sp. SORGH_AS_0622. Taxonomy (NCBI): domain Bacteria; kingdom Pseudomonadati; phylum Bacteroidota; class Flavobacteriia; order Flavobacteriales; family Flavobacteriaceae; genus Flavobacterium; species Flavobacterium sp. SORGH_AS_0622. The sequence goes on along the minus strand of NZ_JAUTAX010000001.1, from coordinate 676,952 downwards.
ATTGCCTGCAACGCCAATAAAATATTTGCAGAAAACAATACAATTACAGGATCAATTGGTGTTTTTGGAGTACTTCCAAACTTCAGTCCTTTGGCTAATAAATTAGGAATCAATTCAGAACAAGTAAAAACTCATGAAAATGCAGCAAATTACAGTCCGTTTTTGCCAGTTGATGAGAAGTTCAAAGCTTTTACATTAGAAGGAGTCGAAAAAATTTACAACACTTTTGTAACGCGTGTAGCAAACGGACGTAAAATGTCTTTTGATCAAGTTGATGCTATTGCGCAAGGCCGAGTGTGGTCAGGAACAGAAGCTTTAAAATTAGGTTTAGTAGATAAAATTGGAGGATTGAATGCTGCAATTGCCGAAGCTGCTAAGATTGCCAAAATAAAAAAATACAGCACTCAGAATTATCCTGAATACGAAAAGACTTTTAACGATTTACTTTCTAGCATGCCTTTTGCAAAATCGAAAGAAGCTTTTATTAAAGAAGAAATTGGAGAAGAAAATTATCTTCTTATCGAACAAGTAAAGAAATTTCAAAAACAAAAAGGAATACAAGCATTAATGCCTTACGGAATCAATATTTATTAAAATGAATAAGATAATCCTTTTTTTAACGGTTTTGTTTTGGAGCGTTTTAAATGCGCAGAACAAAAAAGAAATTACTTTTAAAGAAACTCCAGCAGTCTTAAAAATAAATACCAATCAAATTTTTGGTACGCTGACTACGCCAGATCTAACAAAAAAATATCCAGTCGCTTTGATTATTGCGGGCTCTGGACCAACAGATAGAAATGGCAACAATGCAATGATGAAAAACAATTCTTTAAAAATGCTGGCAGAAGCCCTGGCTAAAAACGGAATTGCATCTTTAAGATTTGATAAAAGAGGAATTGGCGAAAGCAAAGCAGCCGGCGGATTATCTGAAAGCAGCTTGGTTTTCGAAAATTATATAGACGATACTAAAAGCTGGATTAATTATTTAAAACAAGATAAACGTTTCTCTAAAATAGTAGTAATTGGGCATAGCGAAGGATCATTAATAGGAATGATTGCGTGCGCCAAAGCAGATAAGTTTGTTTCGATTGCAGGTGCAGGTGATTCTGCAGATAAAATTATCAAAACGCAGATTGGTTCAAGATCTATGAAACAGCTTAACGATATGACTTTTCCTATAATCGACAGTTTAAAAAACGGATTTACAGTAAAAAAAGTTGATCCGATGGTGGTTTCACTTTTCCGACCAAGTATTCAGCCTTATCTCATTTCTTGGTTCAAATACAATCCTCAGACAGAAATAAAGAAAGTTACTATTCCAATTTTAATTCTGCAAGGAAACAATGATATCCAAGTTACTGTGAAAGATGCCGAAAATTTATCTGAAGCCAATAAGAATTCTGAAATGGTTATAATTGACAAAATGAATCACGTTTTAAAAATCATTGACGGTGATAAAGACGCCAATTTAGCGAGTTATAATAATGAAACACTTCCTATATCTGAAACGCTGGTCGATAAGATTGTTTCATTTATTCAGAAATAATGAAATAAAGAATATTAAAAATCCGTTTGAACTAATTTCAATCGGATTTTTTTTATTTAACAAATAAAAGTAAAATTCTTACATTTTTAAGAAAACTTTATCTCCGTACTCTGCTAAAAAAAACTATTTTTGCAGGAGTCATTTTTAAGATGTTAAACCCTCAAATCTATTTATATGCTAAAGAAAGTTTTAAAAATAAGTGCCATAGTCATTGTGGTATTTGTTGCCGCATTATTTGCCATTCCGTATTTCTTTAAAGATCAAATTAAAGCCAAAATTGCCGAGGCCATTAACGAAAGTGTTGATGCCAAAGTAAGTTTTAAAGATGCTGATTTAAGTTTATTCAAAAATTTCCCAAACGCAACAGTCGGAATTGAGAAACTTGTGATTATTAACAAAGCTCCTTTTGAAGGCGATACATTAGTTTCTTTAGGCGAGTTAAATTTAAAAATGAGTATCAAAGAACTTTTCAAAGGAAAAGAAGAACCGTTAAGCATTCAGGGAATTAGTTCTACAAACGGATTAGTGAATATCATTTTTAATAAAGATGGTGTTGGAAACTTTGATATTGCATTAAAAGATAAAAAAGATGACAAAAAAAGTGAGGAAAGCAAACCGCTTTCTTTAAAAATTCAAAATTATAAAATCGAGAATTTCACTTTTAGATATATCGATCAAGGTTCAAAAATCAAGATGGTTATTGACAGTTTGAATCATGAAGGAACTGGAGATTTTACCAATTCAAAATTAGATTTGGATACAAAAACTACTGCAAAAGTTTCATTGGACATGGATAAAATGAATTACATGAAAAATGTCAAACTTACTTTAGACGCAGTTCTTGGAATTGATTTAGAAAAAAGCAAATATACTTTTAAAGAGAATAAAGCTTTAATCAATCAATTACCTTTGGAATTTGACGGATTCATTCAAATGGCTGAAAATAAACAGATTTACGATTTGAAATTTAAAACACCTACTTCATCATTTACCAACTTCTTAGGGTTAATCCCTTCAGCTTATGCTTCGAGTTTAGACGGCGTAAAAACTACTGGAGATTTTACCGTAAATGGTTTTGCTAAAGGTGAATTAACAGAAACAACTGTTCCTAAATTTAATATTGAAATCGCATCTAATAATGCTTCTTTCCAATATCCAAACCTTCCAAAATCTGTTCAGAATATTGTAATTGATACTAAAATCATTAACGAAACTGGAATTCTAAACGATACTTATGTAAACTTAGATAAACTTTCGTTTAGAATTGATCAGGATGTTTTTAACGCTAAAGCGAATATTAAAAATATAACCGTAAATCCGATTGTTGATGCGGCTTTAAAAGGAACAATTAACTTGGCGAACCTTTCGAAAGCATATCCAATTAAAATGGATAAACCTTTGGCTGGAATTTTAAAAGCTGATGTTACAACTAATTTTGACATGGCTTCTGTTGAAAAAAGCCAGTATCAAAACATAAAAAATGCTGGAACAATGAGTTTATCTGGATTTAAATATACAGATGAAAACAATAAATCTATGAACATCAGTACGGCATTGGTAGAATTCAATCCGAGCAAAATTAACTTAAAACAGTTTAATGCGACAACTGGAAAAAGTGATATTGCTATCAACGGAGTGTTGGAGAATTTCTACGGTTTTATGTTTAAAAAACAAGAACTTAGAGGAAACTTCAACATGAGCTCGAATCAATTGGCTGTTGATGATTTTATGACTTCTGGTGAACCTGCAAAAACAGAGACTAAAACTCCGGCAAAACCAGCTGAAGCAATGAAGATTCCTGCTTTTTTAAATTGTACTTTAAATGCAAAAGCTACAACTGTTTTATACGACAATTTAAAACTAAAAGATGTTTCTGGAAAGTTACTTATCAAAGATGAAAAAGCAACTTTAGAAAACTTTAAAACTTCTATTTTTGGCGGAACAATTGGTCTTAATGGTGCTGTTTCTACAAAAGAAAAGGTTCCAACTTTTGATATGAATTTAGGATTTAATCAAGTTGATATTGCACAGACTTTTACGCAATTGGACATGATGAAAAAAATTGCCCCAATAGCTGGAATTATTAATGGAAAATTAAATTCGACTATTAAACTGAATGGAAATTTAGATGCTAAAGAATTAACGCCAGATTTAAAATCGATTTCAGGAGACTTAATCGGTCAATTGCTTTCGACTACCGTAAATGCTAAAAACTCAACTTTACTTAATGCCTTAAGTTCAAATGTTAAGTTTATCGATTTAAACAAAGTTAATTTAAATGATATTAAAGCAGCTCTGACTTTTGAAAACGGAAGAGTAAACGTAAAACCATTTGATATTAGATATCAAGATATTAAAGCTACAGTTGGAGGAACTCACGGTTTTGACCAAACTATGAATTATACCATTAAGTTTGATGTTCCTGCTAAATATTTAGGAACAGAAGCCAACAATTTAATTGCAAAATTGTCTCCTGCAGATGCCGCAAAACTGGATAATATTCCAATAAATGCTTCTTTGACTGGAAACTTTTCGAATCCTAAAATCAGTACAGATATGAAAACTGCCGTAAGTAGTTTGACTACACAACTGGTTAATCAGCAGAAAGATAAATTGACTCAAAAAGGAACTTCGGCTCTTACTGATTTAATCAACAAAAACACAAAAGCTAAAGATACAACGCAGGCTGCAAAAACAGAAAAAGAACAGAAAACACAAGAAGTTACCAAAAAAGCAAGTGATTTGCTGAATGGTCTTTTCAAAAAGAAAAACTAATCTCAGTATACTAATAAAAAGGCCAATCAAATGATTGGCCTTTTTTTATACTGCTTTAGGATATGTTTTTAATTTCCCGTTATCTAAAATTGAATTGATAATTTGGAAATATTCTAAAGGCATACATTTTCTAGTATCCACTCCTACACTTCCACTATCATAAGGGGCGTATTTTTTTAATTCTGAAACTGAGAACAATCCAACAGTTGGAGTTTGAGCAGCACTTGCTAAATGCATAATACCGCTGTCTGCACCAATAAACAAATCTACATTTGCCAATACAGATCCCATTTCGCGAATATCTTTACTGTAATAGGTTGGCGCTTGGAACCCAATTTGCGAAACGTTTTCAACTGGCAATATTTCAATAATATTATAATTGCTGTATTCTTCTTTAAGTTTAGAATAAAAGTTTTCCCACCATTCTCCTGAATAGCATTTAGCTCCCGTTGCATAAGTAAAGATACAGATTGTTCGTTTTGATGGATCTGGAGTTATAAGATCTAAAATTTTCTTTCCGTTATCGAGCTCTGCATCAGTAAGTTTAAGATCCAAAGATGCTACTATTTTATTGCTTTTAGGCAATCCTAATTTTGTTAAATAAGTCCTGAAATTATAAACCGGGTATTTAGCAATATGGTCATAATCCGTTTTTGATTCTGTTAGCTCACCATCCAAATCTCCGTAGAATTTATACTTTGCTCTTGAAAATCGTACAGCCAATCTGCCAGAAGAAGAATTTTGATCGACATTTATAGCCATATCATAAGGTTCGCTCTTAATAGAAATCCAAACCTTCATATACTCAACTAAACTTTTAAAAGGTTTTTTGGGTAAATGAATTGTTTTGTTAACTGCCTGATAATTTTCAAAAACAATTGGTGCTAATGTACCTTTTACAAACAAATCAATTTTACAATTCGGGAAAGTTTCTGCTACTTCTTGAACCAGCGGCGTAATTAATAAAAGATTGCCCAGTCTGCCATTTGGTCTGCAAATTAAAACGCGTTTAATTTCAGTTTTATCAACCAAAACAATATCACGTTCCGTTTTTGGTTTTCCAATGTTTTTAGTCAGACCACGCATCACGCCTCTTCTAAAATTGTTTATTTTGCTTAAAGTACTCATTTATTATTTATAATTAAAGAATTAAATAATTTCGATTTAATTTTAAAAAAAAGCCTTAGATAGAACAAACTTCAAATCTAGGCTTTTTTTTGTTTCTAAAATTAATTTCTTTGAATAAGTAATTATTACAAAATTGTAATCAAATTTATCAAAATTCACATCACCTATTCTTAAAAATTCTAAAAATACAATGATTATGATAATTGATGAAAATTATTATACGGGTGCTGAATAAGGATAGACAAACAGGAAATAATGCTAGACGTCTATACTTACAACATAGCCTTCGGAACCACGAACATTAAAAACAGTTCCGTTTTCAAAAATTAAATATTGTCCTTTTATCCCAACTAATTTTCCTTGAAACGAAGGCATTTTATCCAGATTTAAGCTATTTACTTTTGCAGGATAACTCAAAACAGGATATTGTAAATCGTACAAATCATCTTTTTGAGAATAAAAATAATCTTTAACCTCAGCCGGAATTAAACTTTCAATTTTCACTTTTTCTGCAATTAAATCAAAAGTTTCGGTAGAATTTTGAAGCATTTTTCTCCAATTGGTTTTGTCCGTGTAATGGTTTTTTAAAGCAACCTCTGTAATTCCTGCCAGATATCTATTTGGAACCTCAACAACTGCAATTGCCTGAGATGCACCTTGATCGATCCAACGAGTTGGGACTTGAGTTTTACGAGTTACTCCTACCTTTATTTCGCAAGCAGTGGCTAAATAAACGATATGCGGCTGTAATTGTGCTTTTGATTCATAATCTAAATCACGATCTGCAATTCCTAAATGTGCTGTACTTAATTCTGGTCTCATAATCCAGTCACCAACTGCCGGACTTGAATAAAAACAGTCGTAACAAAAACCTTGGCGGTAAATTTTCTTCTTTTTACTGCAATTTAAACACTGGCAGCCCAAAAAGCTAATTTCGATTTCTTTATCCAATAATTGATTAACATTTAGAAAACTGTCTTCAAAGACCAAATAATATTGAATTGGACTTCCAAGTTCGGTTTGCATTTTTGTCAGGACACCTTGATATTGCATTCGTATTTTTATTTATATTGCTATTTTGGAATTATCAAAAGAATTAGACATTTTAGTGTTAAAATTCGACCTACTAATTAGAATCTTTGCTAGAAATCGGGTTGTTTTTTACAAAAAAATACTATTTTTGATATGAAGACAAAGTTACTATTTGTCTCTCGATATTCAAATTTTAAGTTTTTTGTTTTTACATCACCTGTAAAATTTAAAACCTAAAATCAGTAATCTAAAAAACAAATTCATGCCTCTATCTATAATCAATTCGTTTGCATCATGGGTCCTTAAACAACGGATTCACCAAATAGAACTTTTTTTAAAATACCCAAATGAAGTTCAAGAAGAACTATTGCACAACTTATTGACGGCATCTGAAAATACTGTTATTGGAAAACAATATGAATTTTCGACAATAAAATCTTATCAAACTTTTGCAGAAAGAGTTCCTATTGCAAGTTATGAGGAATTACAGCCTTTAATTGAACGTACACGTCAGGGTGAACAAGGCGTTTTCTGGGAAACTCCAATTAAATGGTTTGCCAAATCGAGCGGTACTACAAACGCAAAAAGTAAATTTATTCCTGTAAGTAATGAAGCACTGGAAGATTGCCACTACAAAGGCAGTAAAGATCTTTTATGCCTGTATTTGAATAACAATGAAGATTCTGAGCTGTTTTTAGGAAAAAGTCTTCGCTTAGGCGGGAGTTCTCAGATTTACGAAAATAACAACACCTTCTTTGGCGATTTGTCTGCAATTTTAATTGAGAACATGCCAATTTGGGCTGAATTCAGCAGTACACCAAGCAGTAAAACTTCGTTAATGAGTGAATGGGAAACTAAAATCGCTGCAATTATTAATGAAACCAAAAATGAAAATGTTACCAGTTTTGCGGGAGTTCCTTCCTGGATGTTGGTTTTAATGAATAAGGTTTTAGAAAATACTGGTAAACAAAGTTTATTAGAGCTCTGGCCAAATCTTGAAGTTTATTTTCACGGCGGAGTGAGTTTCTCTCCTTATAAAGAACAATACAAAAAATTGCTACCTAGCAAAGATTTTAGATATTACGAAATTTACAATGCCTCTGAAGGCTTTTTTGCGATTCAGGATTTGAACAATTCGAGTGATTTATTATTGATGCTTGATTACGGGATTTTCTATGAATTTATTCCGATGGACACTTTTGGAACTTCGAATCAAAAAGTAATTCGTTTGGTCGATGTCGAATTGAATAAAAACTATGCTATTGTAATTACTACAAATTCTGGTTTGTGGCGTTATTTAATTGGCGATACAGTTCGTTTTACATCATTAAATCCATATCGTATAAGAGTTACTGGAAGAACGAAACATCATATTAATGTTTTTGGTGAAGAATTAATGGTTGAAAATACCGATCAAGCGATTGCAAAAGCCTGCCAGATTACACAAACTGAAGTGATTGATTATACTGTTGCTCCTATTTTTATGCAGGACAAAGAAAAAGGCGCACACGAATGGATGATTGAATTTAAGAAAAGACCTGCTGATGTTGGCCTTTTCCAAAAAGTCCTAGACGAAACTTTACAGACTTTAAATTCAGATTACGAAGCTAAACGCTACAATAATATGACTTTAAACCCTTTAGTAATTAATGTAGCTCGTGAAAATCTATTTTATGATTGGCTGAAGGAAAGAGACAAATTAGGCGGACAGCATAAAATTCCAAGACTTTCGAACCAAAGAGATTATTTGGAGCAGTTGAAGGAGATGCAGTCTATTAAAGTTTAAATCCAAAATAAATCTTCAACTAAAATGAAAAAGAATTTTAACGAAATGACTAGTGAAGAATTAGTCAAAACACAAAAATCTTTAAAAACAGTAACTTACCTATTTGGTGTGGTATTACTTTTTTTGTTTGGACTTAACATTTTTCTTGTAGCGAATAAAGGTTTTAGCGCTTCAAACGTTATTCCGATTGCATTGCTTCCTATTTTTATTTTGAATATGAATACTTTAAAAGAAATTAAAAAGGAGTTAGAAGCTCGAAAGTAATTTTTCTCTATTGTCAGGCTGAGCGGAGTCGAAGCCATTTTCTATATAAAATCTTGCAACTTCGCTCAGAGTAACAATTCGAATTACATCATATCAATATATCTGTCGTGGTAACCTAAAAGATATAAAACTCCGTCAAGACCTAAACTTGAAATTGAAGTTGAAGCGCTTTCTTTTACTTTTGGTTTGGCATGGAAAGCGATTCCTAGACCCGCTAAATTTAGCATTGGTAAATCGTTTGCTCCGTCTCCAACTGCAATGGTTTGATTAATGTGAATTCCTTCTTTCTCAGCAATTGCTTTTAAGAATTCTGCTTTTTTCTGACCGTCTACAATATCACCAATATATTTACCTGTAAGTTTTCCGTCTTTTATTTCTAACTGATTGGCGTGAACATAATCTATTCCTAATTCTTTTTGAAGGTATTCTCCAAAATACGTAAACCCTCCAGAAAGTATTGCCGTTTTATAACCGTAATATTTTAGAGCTTTCATTAAACGATGTGCTCCTTGTGTTATTGGTAAATTGACTGCAACATTTTGCAGTACTTCTTCGCTTAAACCTTCAAGTAAAGCCATACGCTGCTTGAAACTTTCGTTGAAATCAATCTCTCCATTCATAGCCGATTCTGTAATAGCTCTTACTTGATCTCCTACTCCATTAAGTTCTGCAAGCTCGTCGATTACTTCTGTTTGAATAAGAGTTGAGTCCATATCGAAACATACTAATCGGCGGTTTCTTCTATAAATGTTATCTTCTTGGAAAGAAATGTCGACATTAAGTGTTCTAGAAATTTCCATGAAACTTGCCGTCATAATGATCTTGTTTACAATTTCGCCTGTTACAGACAATTGAATACAAGAACGCGGATACTCTTCTTTTTCGACAATAGAAGTTCTTCCTGTTAATCGAATGATAGAATCGATATTCAGGTTTTGATCTGACATTATTTTGGTCACTGCTGCTAATTGTGAAGCGGCCAGTTTTTCTCCCAAAATATTGATGATATAGCGCTGTTTAGATTGTGATTTTACCCACTTTTCGTAATCTTCAATAGAAATCGGAATAAATTTTACTTTGATTTCTAGTTCATAGGCTTTAAACAAAAGATCTTTTAAAACTGGCGCAGAAGAAGACCCTGCTTCAATCTCGAATAAAATTCCAAGTGACAGCGTATCATGAATATCAGCTTGTCCAATATCTAAAATATTAGCATCGTACGCAGCCAATACAGCTGTTAAACCTGCTGTAACTCCAATTTTATCGTGTCCTGAAACTTTTAATAAAATTATCTCTTTATCTTCTATCGCCATTTTTCCTATTATTGATTTTGAAGCGACAAAAATCGACAATCTATGCTTTATAAAAAAGAATAATCTTTGTTTTTTTGAAAAGAAAAAGCACATTTTCATGTGCTTTTTGGAGTAATTTAACAATTATGTTCCGCTATTAAAATAACATAACTTTTTAATTATTTATTCGGCTGATTTTCATCAAAATTTACCATCCAGTTCACACCGAATTTATCTTTGAACATTCCAAAATATGCACCCCAGAAGGTTTTGTTCATAGGCATTTCTACTTTTCCTCCTGCCGAAAGTCCGTTAAAAATTCTATCTGCTTCATCTGTGCTTTCTACATTAATCGAAATGGAAAAATTATCACCAAAACCAACATCCCCATATCTTGGATGACTGTCACTTCCCATTAAAATCGTATTCCCAATTGGGAGTGAAACGTGCATAATTCTATTTAGAGCTTCCTCAGAGAGTTGCTCACCTTCTTCTGCTGGTGCGTCTTTGTATTTTCCGATGTACGGAAATTCGCCGCCGAAAACTGATTTATAGAATAGAAATGCTTCTTCGCAAGTTCCATTAAACATTAAATAAGGATTTATTGCTGCCATGATGTTTTTTTATTAATTGTTGATTGTTAATTATAAATTGTTAATGTCTTTTTTACTAATCTTTTAGTTATAGATACACTCTTTACTCTTTACTCTTTACTCTTTACTCTTTACTCTTTACTCTTTACTCTCTTACTTATTCCTCAGACAATTCTTTAATTCGATCCAATGCTTTTGGAAAAGTACCTTTAAAATAGTCTATATGCTTTTCGGTTACATCAACTTCTACCTCAAGATCAACTGCATCTCCGTTTTGAGTTAATCTATAGGTTTCCATTGAACCGCTCCATTCATTTGTTTCTTCATTGAGGGGTAATTCCTTAAAATCTTTCAGTTCTCCCAAATGCTTAAAAGCCATATATTCATTTGGGATTTTTTTCTCGATTATACTATTCATTCCTCCACCGTCAGGCCCAAGAAAGTGTATTTTTCCACCTTCGTTCCAATCACTTACTGCATAGGACCCTTCATAAAAAACTCCGGTCCATTTTCTGTAAGTTTCGTCTTCCCATAAGACTTTCCAAATCTTTTCTTTAGAAGCCTTGATACTGATATTAAATTTTAATTTTTCCATCTTAATTTGGTAATTTACTAAAGTCCATAAATAAAACATTCCAACGATGACCATCTAAATCGGCAAAACCACAGCCGTACATCCAACCTTGACTTTCTGCAGGAGGAGCAAAAACAGTTCCGCCAGCTTCTTTTACTTTTTCTGCTAATTCATCAACTTCTTCTCTGCTTTCAGCATCAATCGAAATCAATACTTCCGAGCTCGATTTAGTATCGGTAATACTGTTTTGAGAAAAGCTGGAAAAAAGCATTTCTTCAAAAAGCATTACAACAAAATGTCCTTCACCTACAACCATGCACGTCGAACTTGGCGTATCATGCTGTTCATTAAACGAAAAACCAATTTTCCAGAAAAAATCTTTCGCTTTTGCTACATCCTTTACAGGAAGATTCAACCATATTTGTTTTGTCATCTTTTTGTTTTTTTGGTTAGATATTGTGATAGTAAGTAATGTGTAAGCCTCTGAACCTTTGAACCTTTTAGCCTTTGAATCTTTGAATCTTTGAATCTTTGAATCTTTGAGCCTTTGAGCCTTTGAGCCTTTGAACCTAAAGAAAAAAATTATTTTTTTTCTACGTAATTTTTAAAATTATCCAAGATTGCCTGCCAGCCTGCGCGCTGCATTTCTTCTGGATTTTGCGTTTCTGGATCAAAACTTTCAACAATTTCGACTCCGTCTGCCGTTTCTGTAAACTTAATTTCAACCTTTCTTCCATCTGCAATAACATATTCGAGTGCACTTTTTGGTTTAACCAAAGTAAATTCACCTTCAAAATCGAAACTCATGCTTCCATCTTTTGCTGCCATAGTCGATTTAAATTTTCCTCCTTCTCTTAAATCAGATTCTGCATACGGTGTGTGCCAGTCTGGAGATGCAAAACTCCAATTCTTAACATGTTCTGGCGTATTCCATAAATCCCAAACTTTGTCTAAAGATGCATTAACGGTATTTTTGATTGTTATCATGATTTTTATTTTATAATTTATAAATTGATTTATCGTTTAAAATTCTCCACGTAGCTTTTAAAATTTTGGATAATAGCCGTACAAAATTTTTCTTCCATATCTGCAGATTCGATTGCTGTCGGCTCAAATGTTTCAGTAATTTTTACTTGATTGTCTTGAATTTCAAAATGAACACTTGCCGTTCTATTATCATAAAGCTTATATTCTATTAATGAATATTTGTCAATTTTCGTGTATATGCCTTCAAAATCAAAACCATCGCTTCCATCCTTTAGAGCCATGGTAAATTTAAATTTACTTCCTTCTGTTACATTATTTTCTACAAAAGGCGTATGCCAATCTGGAGAAGCATTATTCCAATTTATAATATGCTCAGGCAATGTCCACAGCTCCCAAACTTTTTCTATAGGTGCATTAATTATAGCTTCTACCGAAATCATAGTTAATTATTTGGTATCTGGCTTTCATCCATATAGAAAACTTCCCAATGATGCCCATCTAGATCCAGAAAAGTTCTTTGGTACATCCATTCATAATCATGCTCTTTATTGTAATCAGTTCCGCCGGCTTTAACTGCTTTTTCCATTATTTCATTCACTCTTTCGCGTGTTTCAACAGAAATAGAAATAAGGACTTCGCTGGTTGTAGCAGTATCACAAATTTGCTTATTGGTAAATGTTTTATAAAAGTCCTCAACCAAAAGCATCACATTTATATTTTCACCAACAATTAAACAAGTTCCCTTTTCATTTGTAAACCTAGAATCGAATGAAAAGCCTAAATCCTTAAAAAAGGATACTGAACGATTTAAATCTTTTACAGCAAGATTTAAGAATATCTTTGTTTTCATCTTTATAAAATTACGAATTAATTAAAACAAATGTAAAATTTTAAGATTAGTTAAAAATGCCAATAAAAGTCATTTTTAGGGGCATTTAAGACAAAATGATTATTTTTGTTTGAAGTTACATTTCAAAAACAATAAAAACCATGAGCAAGAAATTAGGATTAATCGTACCTCACGACTACAAATTATTAAGTATTGCAGCGATATTAGAAGTATTTGAAACTACTAACAAACTCAGTTCAGGAAACGAAAAACCATTTGAAATCATGATTTTTCAATCGAAAGAACAAAATGATGAGGGAAATTTGTTTGGATATGTATCTAACGTAATTGAAACGTCTAATATTATTTTGGATCTGATTTTAATTCCCGCTTTTACAACTGACAATATGAGTGAAATGATTAAGAAGAATAAAAATTTCATTCCTTGGCTTCAAAAACAACATCAAGCTGGAGCCGAATTGGCCAGTTTTTGTACTGGAGCATTTTTGTTTGCCGCTTCTGGTTTGTTAAACGAAAAACTGGCTACCACACATGTTGACGCCTGCAGTGCTTTTACAAAAGCATTTCCGATGGTAAAATTAAAACCCGAAGAAACTCTAACTGCTGATGGAAGTTTGTATACCAGCGGCGGATCTACCTCAACTTTTCATTTATTAATTCTTTTAGTTCAAAAATTCTGCGGCAACGAAATGGCTGTCAATATTGCTAAAATCTTTTCTATCGATTTAAACAGATATAAACAAAGTTATTTCAGCACTTTTAGACCCAATCATTTGCACAATGATACTTTGGTGGCGATGTTGCAGCAAAAAATTGAAAGCCAATATCATACAATAGAAAAACTGGAAGAAATTACCAAAGACATTCCAACAAGTGCCAGAAACATGACACGTCGCTTTAAGCAGGTAACCGGAATTCCGCCAATAGAATATCTTCAGAATATAAGAGTCGAAAGTTCAAAAAAATACTTAGAGCAAACTCAGCTTTCCATTTCAGAAATCATCGAAAAAACAGGTTACAATGACCCAAAAGCTTTTAGAAAAGTGTTCTATAAAATGGTCGGTATGAAACCAATTGAATATAGAGAGAAATTTAGGGTGCAGTAGTTTTTTTTTAGCAGCAGAAAAATTTTGTTTTCAAAAGAACTTTCGGTCCTGCTCTACACTATATCTTTTGCTCTGAACCCCAGAGCAAAAGGATGCCGTTTCGATCAGGGCTAAAATTCAACTTTTTGTTTTCAGAAGAAAAAAATCTTTAAAATTTATTCCATACAACAAACAAAAAGTTTTTGAAAAGCATAAAAAAAACCTGCTCAGTGAGCAGGTTAAAAAAAAAAACTTTGTCAAAATTTAAAACTTTGACAAAGTGATATTTAAGATTTAAGAAGCAATTTCCATACGCTTCAATAAATTTTTACTTAATGTATGTTCTGCATATTCTTTGTCAATTGTCAGACTAGTGTCATCTGAAGTTGGCAATTCGTACATAGCATCAGTTAGGATAGCTTCACATAAAGAACGAAGCCCACGTGCACCTAATTTATATTCTAATGCTTTATCCACAATAAAATCTAAAGCCTCGTTTGTAATAGTAAACTCAACATCATCCATCAAGAATAATTTTTGATATTGTTTTATTAATGCATTTTTAGGCTGTGTCAAAATAGCACGAAGTGTTTCTTTATCCAAAGGATCCATATGTGTTAAAACTGGCAGACGACCAATAATCTCTGGAATTAATCCAAAATCTTTAATGTCTTTTGGAATAATGTATTGCAGTAAATTGTCTTTATCAATATTGTCTACATTTTTAGAAGTGGAATAACCAACTGCCTGACGGTTTAAACGTTTAGAAATAATACGTTCTACTCCATCAAAAGCTCCTCCTGCAATAAACAATATATTTTGAGTATTTACCTCAACAAATTTTTGGTCTGGGTGTTTACGACCTCCTTTTGGCGGTACGTTTACAACAGTTCCTTCTAATAATTTTAATAATGCTTGTTGAACTCCCTCACCAGAAACGTCACGTGTTATTGATGGATTATCGCTCTTACGGGCAATTTTATCAATTTCATCAATAAAAACAATTCCTCTTTCTGCTTTAGCTACATCATAATCAGCAGCTTGAAGTAAACGGGTTAAGATACTTTCAACATCTTCTCCAACATAACCAGCTTCTGTTAATACTGTTGCATCAACAATAGCCAAAGGAACATCTAACATTTTTGCAATTGTTTTTGCAACTAATGTTTTTCCAGTTCCGGTTTGACCCACCATAATGATGTTACTTTTTTCAATCTCTACTTCGTCGTCTAATTGCTGCTGCATTAAACGCTTGTAGTGATTGTAAACCGCAACTGACATTACTTTTTTAGTTTGATCCTGACCAATAACATATTGATCTAAGAAAGCCCTAATTTCTTTTGGCTTCTTTAAAATTAAATCTCCAACAAGTTTTGCGCTTCCACTAGACTTTAATTCTTCTAATACAATTCCGTGTGCCTGCTCAATACACTTATCACAAATATGTGCATTGATTCCAGCAATCAATAAATTAGTTTCTGGCTTCTTTCTTCCACAAAACGAACATTCTAATACTACTTTAGCCATTCTTTTTTAGTTACTAAGCTGCAAAGTTACTAAGTTTCTGAGACTTTCAACGAAAACCTCAAAAACTTAGTAACTTCTTAACTTTTATTTTTTGTTTCAAGTTTTATTTTGTTTCAAGTTTCAAGTTAACCATAGCAGCTTGAAACCAGAAACTTGAAACTAAGTTTTATCCTCTTCTCAAAACTTCATCAATCATTCCGTACTCTTTTGCTTCGTCAGCTTTCATCCAGTAATCACGCTCACTGTCTTTATGCACTTTATCAAAAGTTTGTCCTGAATGTTGTGAAATAATATGATATAATTCATCTTTTAATTTCAACATCTCACGTAAGTTGATTTCCATATCTGTCGCAACACCTTGTGCTCCTCCAGACGGCTGGTGAATCATAACGCGTGAATGTGGCAGAGCCGAACGTTTTCCTGCAGCTCCTGCACATAATAAAACTGCTCCCATAGAAGCTGCCATTCCTGTACAAATTGTAGCTACATCTGGTTTAATGTACTGCATTGTGTCATAGATTCCAAGACCTGCATAAACACTTCCTCCAGGAGAGTTTAAGTAAATTTGAATATCTTTTGAAGCATCGGCACTTTCTAAAAATAATAATTGAGCCTGAACAATGTTAGCAATCTGGTCATCGATACCAGTTCCTAAAAAAATAATTCTGTCCATCATTAATCTTGAAAATACATCTAATTGAGAAACATTCAACTGACGTTCTTCAATAATATATGGAGTCATATTAGTTGGAGTCATCGCCGCAACGATTTTATCGTAATACATTGCATTTACTCCTTGGTGCTTTGTAGCAAATTTTTTGAATTCTTTACCGTAGTTCATATGTATTTTGTTCTAAGTTTTACGTTTATTTGGTGTATACATTTTTATTCCCTGCAAAGGTCATACCCTTTTATAAAGAATGTCATTATGTCTTCTTTTTTTAAGTTTCAAATGGTATGAGATGCTATCCCGAAGCTTCGGGACTAAGTTTTTTTTAAAATCTGGAATATCACATACAGCCGAAACAAAAAAAGCGTCAAAAGAAAAATCTCTTGACGCTCAAATATAATTATTTTTCAGAAATTATTCTCCGTAAGAAGCAGCAATAAATTCTTCGTAAGTAACTTCTTTTGTTGTTGGATTTGCTTTCTCTTTGAATAAATCTAACAATTTAGCAGCTACAACTTGCTCAGAAAGTCTTTTCACTTCTTCTTGGTTAGATAAAACTCTAGCCACGATTCCTTGAACTTCTTCTTCAGTTGGGTTAGTTTGTCCAAATTGAGCCATTTGTTGTCTGATTGCGTTTGATGTAAACTCTTTCAAATCTTCAAATGTAATTTGGATATTACTTTGAGCCATTGCTTTTCCTTCGATTAATTGGAAACGTAAACCTTTTTCAGATCTTGCGTATTCAACTTCTGCCTCTTCTGCAGAAAGTTTTTTCTCTCCAACAGTTTGCAACCATTTTTTAAGGAATTCTGCTGGTAAATCAAATTTTGTGTTTTCGATCAAGAAATCTTGAACGTCTAACAATAATTTTTGATCTGCTTGCTGCGCGAATTGAGCTTCAGCATCTTCTTTAATTTTAGCTTTTAAATCTTCTAAAGAAGCTACTTTTCCTTCACCAAAAAGTTTATCAAATAATTCTTGGTTTAATTCTGCCAATTCTGATCCGTTGATAGCTTCGATTGTAAAGTTTACTTCGATATCTAAACCGTGAACATCATCATGAGATACTTTTAAGTAATCCATTAATTGGTGATCGTCTTCAAATAAACCTTTTGTGCTTACTGTAACAACATCTCCAACTTTTTTACCGATGAATTTATCTCCAGCCTCTTTGTTGAAAGTAGATACAGAAATTGTAGTTGTATTGTTGATTCCTTTTTCTTCGTTTGTGAAAGTTCCAGTTAAATCTGAATCAGCTTCAACTTTATCTTGAGGAATTGCTTTTCCAAATTGTTTTTGGATACGCTCTACTTGTCCGTCGATTAATTTATCGTCAGCAGTAACAATATATTTTACGATATTATTTTTAGCTTCTAAATCAATTTCGAAGTTAGGCACTAAACCAATTTCGAATTCAAAAGTTAATTCTTCAGCATCCCAGTCAAGGTTTTCGTTTACTTTTGGAAGAGGAGTTCCTAAAAGATTTAATCTTTCAGATTGAATATAACGCTCTAAAGCTAAATCAACTACTTTTTTAACTTCTTCTTGTTTAATACCTTTTCCGTATTGTTTTTCAACAAGATCTTTAGGAACTTGTCCTTTTCTAAATCCTTTTACTTGCGCCAAAGGCAATTTTTCGTTGATTCTTTTTGCCACTTGACCTTTATAATCCATATGAACCACGTTCATTACAATTGTCTCGTTAACAGCGTCTATTGCTACTCTTTTAATATCCATCTTCTTCTTTAATTTACATAATAAAATTGGGTCGCAAAATTATAAAATTTTTGCAACCCAACCAAGTTTTTAATCTATTGTATTTGAAGCAGTTTTAATCTGCTCGATTTGTTTTTATTTATCGTCTCCTAATATTTTATAGGTAATAGATTGCAGAATAGACAAAATAACACTAAAAATCAATGCTGTCCAGAAGGAATCGACTGCAAAACCGCCAACAATATTAGTGCATAACAAAATAATTATAGCATTGATTACCAGCAAAAACAAACCTAAAGTCACAAATGTAACAGGTAAAGTCAAAATGACTAAAATTGGTTTTATAAAAACATTCAGTAATCCCAAGACTACTGCAACAATTACAGCTGTCCCAAAACTTGCAACGTGTACGCCAGTCAAAAGATTAGACAACAATAAAACTAAGGCAGCAGTAACAAGGAGTCTAAGTAATAATTTCATAGTTTTTTTCTTTTAAAATTTTAATAAAAGTAATGATTTTTTACTAACCATATATTATTCAAAAATGGTTTCTTTAGCTTGAAGATTTCAGATTACTGTAGGATATTATTTTGCTTTGACTCGTATTCTCTCTGATAATCTTTTACTGTTTTTCCTTGTCCGTCTGGTTTCCAACCAGGAGCAAAAAACACATACTTTAATCTATTCTGCCAGCCAATGTTAGGTTGTTTAACATCTTTCCACATTTTCTTCCATTCGTAAAACAACATTTCAAAAGCACTATCATCTTTTGGCCTTGGATAGATACCGAATTTCACAGGAATTTCTGATTCTTCTTTCTGAAAAGTTCCAAACATTCTATCCCAAATTATCAAAGCCATTCCCATATTTTTGTCTAAATATTTGATATTTCTGGCATGATGCACACGGTGATGTGATGGCGTAACTAAAATCCATTCTAGAATGCCCATACTTTTTACGCTTTGTGTATGTACCAAAGTTCCATAAACTTGAAACAATGCATAAGCCGCCATAATATGCCAGGGATCAAAACCTAAAAAAGCCAAAGGGGAAAAATACAAATAGCGGTAAAGCGGCTGAAAAACAGGCGATCTGAATCCTGTAGAAATATTATAATATTCAGAACTGTGATGCGTAATATGTACAGACCAAAAAAAACGTGATTTATGATCTACAACATGCAATACATAATAAGCGAAATCTTGTAATAAAAAAACTGCAACCCAATAATACCATATTTGTGTATTCCAAGAAAAAATGCGGTGTTCGAAAAAGAAAAACATAACCCCAAAAGCAAATGATTTCATTATAAAATCTAATGCAAAATTTAGCACCGCAAATGTGACATTTACAAAAATGTCATTCTTAGAATACAAGTTTTTTTTGCCAAAATGACTAAAAAACATTTCGACAAATATCAAAAGTGCTAAGAATGGAGAGGAGTATAAATAAATTAACCCCAAACCATTTTCATCAAATAAACTATAAAAATTAAAATCCATTAATTATAAACATTAAAATCCATAAAGCAAATTTATGAATTTTAATGTTTAAGTGTAAGTTAATTCTTATTTTTTAATTAAGGCAGTGTGATAACTATTTACATATTTAACTGAAAACAAAAAATCTAAAAAATTTACTCTTTCAAGAACTCCGTTGTCAGTTCAAAAAACATTTTCGGATTTTCAGCATGAAGCCAATGTCCTGCGTTTGGAATAGTTTCTAATTTTAAATTTGGAAAATGCAAACGAATCGAATCCATATCAGTATCTTGAATATAACCCGAATTTCCTCCGCGAATAAACAATGTCGGTTTATCAAAAACCAAATTATCTGGAAGTGGTTTTCCAATTGCATCTAGGTTATTATTAAAGGCTTCCAAATTAAATCGGAAAGCCAATTGTCCAGGTTCTTTCCAATATAAATTTTTTAGTAGAAACTGTCTTGTTCCCAAATCAGTAACATATTCTGATAAAGTTTCTTCAACATCATTTCGACTAGGTTTTACAGAAAAATCTATTGCATTTAGTCCTGCTAAAATATCCTGATGATGCTGTTTATAAAATTTCGGACCTATATCTGCTACAATTAATTTGTCTACAATTTCGGGATGTATAGTCGCAAAAAGCATCGCTACCTTCCCACCCATTGAATGTCCGAGAATATCAATTCTGCTTAAATTATTGGCTTGACAATATTCATGTACATCTTGAACCATTGCGTCGTAACTCCATTCATCTGAATGAAAACTGCGTCCGTGGTTTCTTAAATCCAAAATATGAACTTGAAATCCAGCTTCTACATATTGTCCCGCCAAAGTTTTCCAATTATCAGACATTCCCAGAAACCCGTGCATGATAATAAATGGTTTTCCTTCGCCTTCTATTTTTGAGTAAAGCATTCTTTTTTGTTTTTTAATGTATTGCAAACTTAAGAAAAGTTATCTATTAAACTGAAAGAGAATATATTCTGTACAGATTTTCGCTACAAAAAAATTAACAGAAAAAAGTTTACAATTTTACGGATTCCCGTAAAGTTCTTTCAAATAAAGAAACTATCTTGCGCACTTGAAAATTTAACCGATTAATTCTTATAATTTAACACAAATCATGATTAAAAAATTCTTTTTATTATCATTAGTTGCTTCTCAGCTTATGGTCTCATGCTCTAGCGATGATAACACTGACGAAACTAAACCAGAAACAGAGCTAACTTTAGAAGAACAAGTTGCTGCTTTATTAAAACAACCTTATTCAAGCCTTACTCCTGGTCAACAAAAAACAAAGTTAGAAGCTGAAGCTAATGAAATGCTTGTTCAATTAGATAAGTCAAAAACTTCAGGAGCAATTGAAGCTTTAGAAAATCTTTCTAGATTATTAGACCTTAGTTCTGTTGATATTTTTAATGGTAAAAATGGTAATGAAATTGAAGATATAATCAATACTGCAGGTGTTTATGGTGTTTACACATGGAATAATACTGAAAAAACTTGGACAAAAACAGTTTCAACAACTGAATTAAAATTTGTTTTTCCTGCTAAAAAATCTCAAACTACTAACAACGCTTCACTTTCTTCAAAAGGCGTTGCTTCAGATGTAAAAGTTAAAATCGATGACAGTTACAATTGGCAGACAGATGTAGAAGTAAATGACTGGATCTTTTTACCAACTTCTGCAGATGCAATTTTAACGATTGACAATGCACAAGCAGCTACTTTTACTCAAACTGCAAAATATTCTAATGGTAAAGAAATTCCAAATGAATTTGCTTATAAGATGACTTTAAATGATGGCTATTCTTGGGAAATGAGCAGCACAAAAAATACTGCAAATACTGCAAAAGCATCTCTTACTTATAACGGAAAAACTTTAATTGATTTTAATGGCGGAAGCAATTCTGAAATTGACAAATTATTAGACAATCAAGAACTTATCCAATATAGAGGAAAAGCAAATGGATTGTTTAAATTAATGGATAACTTTGTTATTATTGCAGATATGGATTTAGCTGCTGAAGCTGCTGATAAAGAAGCTTTATATAAAAACAATACTCGTCCTGCATATCTTGACTACGATAATCCAAAAAATGATTACAAGGCATATTATACTGCTTTGAATGCATATGAGAAAAAAATCTCTGAGGGTGAAGTTGCAAATTTCAACAAAAACATGAAATTAATTTTGGTTTCTAAAAAGGACGGAACTAAAATTGCAGACCTTGTTAAGCACTCAGAAAAAGATGGCGAATACACATTTAATTTACCTGTTTGGGACGCTCAAAATAAATACTGGAATACATGGAACAGCAACGGAGAGTTATTTTCTCAGCCATACCTAGAAGAAGTAATTTATTTAAAATTTAGTGACAATACTGAGGTTGAAATGAGCGCTTATTTCTCTGAAGGATTTGAGAAATTTGAAACTAAATTTGAAGACTTTATTAAAGCTTTTGAAAAATAATAGCTTTTAAAATTTTACTTAAAGCCGATTTGAATATTTCAAATCGGCTTTATTTTTTTGGAGGTGTTTTGACAATAATAGTGCTTTGACCATATCCTGCCCAAATACCAATTCCACCCTTTATATTTGATTTCAAACTTGTATTTGATGGATAAATAGGATTTTTGCTGTTTACGATTTCGTTCTGCCAGCTATTCCAGAAATCTAATGATTCTTTTGTTTGAGTTCGTAATTTTACATGAATCAAATCTCCATCTGCAAAATAAGGCGTGAATTTTGTTTTAGGAAACAATATAACTCCTCTATTTATTTGTACTGAAACAGAAGAACTTTCTAAATTTTTATCATCTAGATTACCATAAAATGAAGGCACAAAAATAGGTTCTTCTCCATCAATTTTTGTAGCAATTTGATAATAATTTTTCTCAGTTACAGGATCATCAAATTTGACAAAAATATACCCAGTAGTATCTGCCGCATTCTTCTTTATATATTCTGCACTTTTTAATGCTACCGATTTAGGAATTGACGTTACAGCTTCAACAATACGATTTAAATATTCAATTTTAATAGAATATTCTTTTCCAGCCTCTCCTTTTAATGTTGAACCAAAATATACAAAAGGGGGAATTCTGTTTTTATCATTTTTTACCCTTAAAACTTCTGAATTCTGACCGTCAGAAACTGTAATTTTTGCCGATCTAATAACGTGATTTAAAACATTCGTAGAATCAATAACATCTGTAACCGGAATACTACTCGATAATAAAACATTTGCAAAATCGCCTTCTTCAATCCAGCCTTCAACAACTATCTTTGATTCCAGATTTTTTTGTTCATTGAAATTATCATTAGAACAACTAATAATTAATAACGAAAAAAGAATAAACAAATACTTTTTCATATTTTAAAATTTAAATCTCCAACTAATGGAAGGAAGAATTCGATACAAAACTTTCTTTTCCTGCTTTACCACAACCTTATCTTTATTTTCATTTACTTCTACATCTAAAACAACATAAATAGGATTCTCAATATTAAAGGTGTTATAAATAGAAAAATTTAAAGCACTTTCTTTTTTGGAAGTTTTTATAAAATAATAATTTGCAGCAATATCAGTTCTCAAATAATTTGGCATTTGTGCATTATTGTATCCTGAATATTCTTTTACAGGATTGTTATTAATGAAATACCAAGAAGTGGGCATTGTAAATCGATTTCCTGAACCAAATATTTGAGTTACACCAAAATTCCATTTCGAATTTAAATCATACATTCCAACTATAGAAAGGTTGTGGCGTCTGTCATATTTTGCAAAATATGTCTTTCCGTCATTCAATTCATCAAAATTTCGATCAGACCAACTCAATGTGTAGCTCAGCCAGCCAGTAAATTTTCCGTTGCTTTTTTTCAACATCATTTCAAATCCGTAGGCTTTTCCTTCGCCCACATACAAATCATTTTTGAGTGTTGTAATTTCATTAAACTGAGTTATTCCGTATGGGTACTCGAGCAGATTTTTCATCGAACGATAAAATCCGCCAAAAGAAGAAGAAAAATTTCTGGTAATATTTTGATTGGAACCGATAGCAAATTCATTGGAAGATTGCGGTTTTATCCCATCAGAACTTGCAATCCAAAAATCAGTTGGAATACCAACACTTGAAGTTGTTATTAAACTTAAATACTGATATTGCCTGTTATAAGAAGCATAAAACGAATATTTCTCGTTTGGATAATAATTCAATACAGCTCTTGGCTGAAAATGCAAATAAGAATTAGGACCCGAAATATAATAATTAATTCGAAGTCCTAAATCGGCCGTTACGTTTTCAAACAACTTAGGTTTGGCACCTACAAAAATTGCAGCTTCATTAGCATTTATTGTCTTTTGGGAGTAATTGTCTAAAGTTGTCAGATTTTCGACATTTACTTTTTGAGGTTGTAAATTGTGATAAACGTATTGCAATCCTGATTCAAATGGAATGTTTCCAATAGAAAATCGTACTGCATTTATATATCCAAAATCTTTAACATAAGATGAAACATCAAATTGAATGGTCGCCTGCTCCATGCTTAAATCATTAGAATACTGACTAAAATAAACCGAATTAGACATGTTTACTTTTGAAGAAAAAATCGTGGTTAACGATGGCGACACTGTAAAATTACTCCATTTCATACTAGTTCGAAGTGCGAGATTTTTGTCTTTGATTTTCAATTCGTCTCCACTAAAAAAAGCATCAAATGAAAATAGATTTTTTTTAGAAATTTGAGATAAAAAAGTAAAATTCGCATCAGAAAAACCATATTTCATATTTTGGACATCTTTATTTTTTGGACCAGATTTCAATATTGGCCCAACAACTTCGTCGATGTAAGTTTTTCTTCCAGAAATATAGAATCCAGTTTTATCGCCAAGAGGAGCTGCCAATGTTAATTGCGAAGCCAAAACTCCTACATTTCCTTGAATTGAAAATTCGGACGGTATTTTTCTATTAGTACTCAAAAGTGTTGTCGAACTTAATCGTCCTCCATATTTCGGATTTGAACTTGATTTATCAAATTCTACATCTTTAATATGATCTGTATTATAAAAAGGAAAAATCCCCAACAAATGAGACATTCCATAAATTGGAGCTTCATTATATAAAATTGCATTATGCCCTGGGTCGCCTCCTCGCACATACAAATACCCGTTTGCGTCTCCAGAATTTTGTACGCCAGGCATTAGCTGCAAAAGTTTTATAATATCTGTAGTTCCTAAAACGGTTGGAACTGAAGATAAATCTTTTAGATTAAATGAAAGCTTACCACCTGATAAAGTTTTAATTCCGCTTTTTTTATCATTGGAAATAATTACTTCTTTTAATTGAGAAATATCTTTTTCTAAAACAATTGACAACATGGTGTCCTTTAGAACTTCGCAATAAATCGTTCTGGGTATAAAATCTAAATGATTAATCCTGATGATCAAATTCCCAGCTGGAATAATTTCTGAAAAATTACCCAAAGTATCTGAAACAGTAGAAACCAGTTTCTTATTTATCTCGAGAGAGATATTTGCTCCGGCGAGCTTTTGGTTATTAGAAGATGTTATATTTCCTGTTATTCTTACATTTGACTGCGCAAAAATGTTAGAAAAACAGAATAAAAAAAAGAGAATGACAGATTTCGACACGTAATTTTAATAAGAAAAGTGCGAAAATAAACAATTATAACCCAATTACATCAGGTTACAATTGTTTAATTTTAATTCTTATTTCAATTTATTCAAATACATATTCACAACATTATCCAAACCAAGATAAAGTGACTCAGAAATTAAGGCGTGACCAATAGAAACTTCTAATAAACCTGGAATATTTTGTTTGAAAAACTGAATGTTATCCAAACTTAAATCGTGTCCAGCGTTAATTCCTAAACCTAATTCGTTTGCCAATTCTGCAGCTTTTACATAAGGATCAATTCCGTTTTTATTTCCCAAATCATATTGATGTGCGAATGCTTCTGTATATAATTCAATCCTGTCCGTTCCGGTTTTTTTTGCTCCTTCGATAATTTCTAAAACTGGATCAACAAAAATCGAAGTTCTAATTCCGTTTCTCTGAAATTCCTGAATAACTTCTGTTAAATATTCTTGGTTTTTAATCGTGTCCCAACCTGCGGAAGAAGTAATTGCTCCAATTGCATCTGGAACCAATGTTACTTGATCGGGTTTGCATTCTAAAACCAAATCAATGAAATTATGCTGTGGATTTCCTTCAATATTATATTCTGTAGTAACAATTGCTTTCAAATCGCGTGCATCCTGATAACGAATATGACGCTCATCTGGACGTGGATGAATCGTGATTCCCTGCCCTCCAAATCGCTGAATATCGACAGCTACTTTTAATAAATCAGGAACATTTCCGCCTCTTGCATTTCGAAGCGTTGCAATTTTATTGATATTTACACTTAACTTTGTCATATAAATAGATAATTAATTCTAGTAACACTATATTTGTTACGACAAAAATACAAAGTAAAACGCAGCAGTTTTCGGTATTTTTTGATTATTTTGCATCAAATATCTTCAATGATTTATGACAGAAATTACAAACTATATCACAAATGATTTCAGAGCGATTGATAGTCAGGAAACGATAGCTTCGATCCAGGACTTTTTTATCGATGTAAATTTTTCTCATTTTCCCATTTTAGAAGATGGGGTTTTTATTGGAAGCATCTCTTCTGAGGATGTAGAAACATTTGACACCGATAAAAAAGCAATTGACTACAAATATACTTTAGAACGTTTTTTTGCCAGAAAATCGATGATCTGGCTAGATGTTCTGGAAGTTTTTGCTAAAAACCATACCAATATTCTTCCAATTCTTGATGAAAATAATGCTTATATAGGTTATTATGAAATGGAAGATATAATGAAGTTTTTTCAGGAAACTCCATTTTTAAAAGAGCCAGGAGCGATTATTATTGTTCAAAAAGGTCTTTTAGACTATTCTATGAGCGAAGTAATGCAGATTGTAGAAAGCAATAATGGTAAGGTTTTAGGTTCTTTTGTATCTGAAGCTGATCTGGAAAATGTTCAAATTACAGTAAAAATTGGTTTAGGAGCGATAAATGAAATTATTCAGACCTATAGAAGATATGGCTATGAGATTATTTCAGAACATCAGGAAGACACCTATATTAATAGCTTGAAAGAACGTTCTGATTATTTAGACAAATACCTTAATATATAAATTATTAATGTGGCAATGAGAAAATTAGTTAATTAGATAATTTTCACAGCTGCAAATTATCTGATTGACACATTGACAAATTACCTAATTTAACTCGAATGAAAATAGCCATTTACGGACAATATTATCAAAATAGTACTGAACCTATTATAAAAGACATTTTCTCTTTTTTCAATTCCAACAATGTTGAAATGGTAATTGAAGAAAATTTTCTGAAAATGCTTTATGAAAAGCAGCTGATAAAAAAAGAATATAAAACTTTTTCGCCAAGCACTGCTTTAGATAATAGTTTTGAAATGCTGATTAGTATTGGAGGCGATGGAACAATTTTGAGAGCAGCTGCTTTTGTTCGAAATTCAGGCGTTCCTTTGTTAGGTATAAATGCAGGAAGATTAGGATTTCTTGCTAAAGTTCAAAAAGAAAATATTGATAGTTTGTTACAGTTTGTTATTGATCAAAATTACACCACTTCTGAAAGAACTCTATTAGGATTAACTTCTGAGCCAAAGAATGATGCCTTCGAAGAACTTAATTTTGCAATGAATGAAGTTACAGTGAGTAGAAAAGATACTACTTCGATGATAACTGTTGAAACTTATTTGAATAACGAATATTTAAATTCTTATTGGGCAGATGGATTAATCATCTCTACTCCTACCGGCTCTACTGGATATTCTTTAAGCTGTGGCGGCCCCATCTTAACACCAGATGTAAAAAGCTTGGTAATTACACCTATTGCGCCTCATAATTTAACTGCCAGACCACTTGTTATTCCAGATGACACAGAAATCACACTGCGGGTAACAGGAAGAGAAGACCAATATTTGGTTTCTTTAGATTCGAGAATTTCTTCAGTGAAAAATGAATCAATTTTAAAAATAAAAAAAACAGATTATAAAATAAAAATGGTTGAAATTCCAGGTGAAACGTTCTTAAAAACCTTAAGAAATAAATTGCTCTGGGGAGAAGATAAAAGAAATTAAACTCTTTTCTGATTCTTCACTATACGATAATACCACATTTTCTCGTTCTGCATGTAGTGAATCATCATTAAATGACTCAAAATCATAATGTAAATTGAAAAAGGAGCACATTTAACCAAAGGAACTTTGATTCGTATTGATAATTATTATATTTGCACGCAATTTTGAATTAAATGAAGAAAATTTTTAATTTATTGTTATGTTTTTTCCCCTTTATTACACTTAATGCTCAAATCAATGAGATAGGTGTTTTTTTTGGCGGAAGTAACTTTGTAGGTGACGTTGGAAAAACAACTTATATCGCCCCAGAAAAACCAGCTTTTGGTGTTCTTTATAAATGGAACAGAAGCCCAAGGCATTCCTGGAGATTTTCATATACACAATCAAGTGTAATTGGAAATGACTTCAAATCTGAAGAAACAGGTAGAAATCAAAGAGGATATCGTTTTGAAAACAATATTAAAGAACTTTCTGCAGGACTTGAGTTTAATTTTTTCGATTTTAATCTTCATGATTATCATACAAAGATTACTCCTTATGTATTTACAGGTCTAAATTTCTTTATCTTCGACAACTTATATCGATATAATACAAGCCCAAACACAATTTATTCTGATAATTCAAACTCTTTTGCTATACCTATTATATTAGGTGTAAAATCGAACATAACGCCGCATCTTGTTTTAGGAGTTGAAGCTGGAGCACGTTATACTTTTACAGATAACATTGACGGAAGCAATCCTAAAACAAACAATCCAAATATTTTAAAGTTTGGAAATTTAAATAATAATGACTGGTATGTTTTTTCAGGTATCACCTTAACGTATACCTTTGGACAAAAACCTTGCTATTGCGCAGAATAATAAAATGAATTTAATAGAATCAATAGATCACACAAACTTACCTAAACACCTTGCCATTATTATGGACGGTAACGGACGCTGGGCAAAACAACAAGGTTTCATGCGCGCGTTTGGACATGAAAATGGTACAAAATCAGTAAAAGAAATAATCAAGACCTCAGCTAAGCTGGGAATTGAATATTTAACTCTATACGCCTTCTCAACTGAAAACTGGAACCGACCAAAACTTGAGGTTAAAGCTTTGATGAAAATATTGATCAATTCATTAAAAAAAGAGCTCGTTACGCTTCAAGAAAACAATATTAGACTCAATGCAATTGGAAATCTTGACAAATTGCCAAAAACAGCCCAAAAAGAACTTTTGGATGTTATAGAAAAGACAAAAAACAATTCTCGATTAACACTTACTCTTGCCTTAAGCTACGGATCTAGAGAGGAGCTTGTAAATGCTGTAAAGGCAATTAGTGATAAAGTTAAAAATAATATAATTTCAATAGACACTATTGACGATTCAATTATAAATGAGCATCTTTACACGCAAAATTTACCAGACGTAGATTTATTAATACGAACAAGTGGAGAACATAGAATAAGTAATTTTTTGCTGTGGCAGATCGCTTACGCAGAATTGTATTTTACTAATGTCTTGTGGCCAGACTTTAAAGACCAAGATTTATATGAGGCTATTATTAGTTATCAAAAAAGAGAACGTAGATTTGGAAAGACCAGTGAACAAATTAAATAATTTTTTAGTGTTGCAAAAAAAAATACAAATAGTCCTTACCCTATTACTTTTGGGTAGTTTTTCACAAATTAAAGCACAAGAAAGAGTTCCTTTTGATCAAGGAAAAAAATATATTCTGGCCAAAGTTTCCGTTGTTGGTAAAATAAGCTTCAATGAACAGACTGTAGTAACATTTTCAGGCCTTCAAAAAGGACAGGAAATTACTGTACCTGGAGAAGAAATTAGTAGTGCAATTAAAAAATTAGGTAAACTAGGCCTTTTTGATGAAATTGCTTTCTACGTCAATAAAGTAGAAAATGATAGTATTTATCTAGATTTAAATATTATTGAACTTCCTAAATTAAACGAAGTTAAATTCGTTGGAGTTAAGAAAAGTAAAGTAGAAGGTTTAATTAAGGACAATAACTTGACAAAAAACAAAATTGTCAACGAAAACTTAATTACTACAACTAAAAACTATATTGAAAACAAATACAAAAAAGAAGGTTATTATAATACAAAAGTTACTATAACAAATACTCCAGACACTATTAACGGACATCAGGTTAATATGCTTGTCAGGATAGATAAAGGAGATAAAGTAAAAATCAGCAGTATTGATTTCATTGGAAACAAACAGCTTACAAGCAGTCAATTGCGTGCTGCAATGAAAGATACGAAACAGAAAAACTTTATTCGCGTTTTTAAAGCTTCTAAATTTATTCCAGAAAAATACAAAACTGACTTAGAAAAAGTAATTGCTTCTTATAAGGAGAAAGGATACCGTGATGCACGTATCATTTACGATTCTGTTAAATACAACAAACAAAAAAATACACTTGCTATTAAGATTAATGTAGAAGAAGGAAATAAATACTACTTCGGAAATATTAAATTCTTGGGTAATACTGTTTATTCAGATCAGCTTTTAAACCGCTATTTAGGAATTAAAAAAGGAGAAACTTACAACGGAGTTTTATTAGAAAAAAGAATTGCCGATAAGACAAAACCAGATGCAGAAGATATTACCAATTTATATCAAAACAATGGTTACTTATTTTCAAATATCAATGCTGTTGAGGTAAAAACAGTTAACGATACAATCGATTTTGAAATTAGAGTTACAGAAGGTCCAATTGCTTATTTCAATAAAATTACGGTTGTTGGAAACGACAAAACAAATGACCACGTAATTTACCGTGAGTTAAGAACAAAACCAGGTGAAAAATATAGCAAAGAACAACTTGTAAGAACTATTCGTGAGATCGGACAATTAGGTTTCTTTGATCCTGAGGCAATTGATCCTAAATTTAAAAACGTAGATGCCGGAGCTGGAACTGTTGACATTGAATATCATGTTGTAGAAAAAGGATCTAGCCAGGTTGAACTTCAAGGAGGTTACGGCGGTGGAGGTTTCATCGGAACATTGGGACTTTCGTTTAATAACTTCTCTGCTAGAAAATTATTTGACAAAGAAGCTTATAAGCCTTTGCCAATGGGAGATGGACAAAAAGTAGCGCTTCGTTTACAAGGAAGTACTTATTTCCAAACGTACAGTTTATCGTTCTCAGAACCTTGGTTTGGAGGAAAGAAACCAGTACAATTTAGTTCTTCTATCTCTTATAGTAAGCAATTTCTTAACAATTATATTACCCGAACTGTTGATCGTGGCAAAAGTTTTAATATTTTTACACTCCAAGTTGGTTTAGCTAAACGATTAACTGTGCCAGATGACTACTTTGTATTATCACAGTCTGTAAGTTATCAGCATTATGATTTGAACAATTATAATACAGGATTATTTACTTTTGGTAACGGTGCATCAAGAAACTTAGCATATACGATTGGACTTTCAAGAAGTAATAAAGGTGTGAACCCAATATTCCCTACTTATGGTTCAGAGTTTAGCATTTCGGCGAAAGTAACACCTCCATATTCATTATTTAATGGAATTGATTATGGAAATTTAAAAAATGAAAAAGAATATAAAACACAGTATACTGGAACATCTGGAAGTGGTGTAGACGGAAAACCACTTAACAATGGTGATTATGTTAAAACAGAAACTGTAAACGGACAAACTGGTTATGTAAGTGTTGGTTCAGACTTTGGAAGTGCTGATACTGATGTTGCAAAAGTCGATCAGAGAAAATACAATTGGTTAGAATACTATAAAGTTAAATTTAAAGGAGACTGGTATACTAAAGTATATGGAAAGTTAGTATTAAGAACCTTAACAGAATTTGGTTTCTTAGGAGCTTATAATCAAGAAAGAGGTGTAATTCCTTTTGAGCGTTTTTACTTAGGAGGAGATGGTATGGCCAACTACTCAATGGATGGTAGAGAGACTATTCAGTTGAGAGGTTATCCAAACAACTCTTTAACTCCAGTAAATGCTAGCGGAGATGCAATTGGAGCAACTATTTATAACAAGTTCTCTATGGAGTTACGTTACCCTATTACATTAAAAGCATCAGCTTCTATTTATGCTTTAACATTTTTAGAGGCAGGTTCATCATATCCAACGTTCAAAGATTACAACCCATTTGATTTAAATCGTTCTGCTGGTGCTGGTTTACGTGTATTCATGCCTGCATTTGGATTATTAGGTATTGACTTTGGTTACGGATTTGATGCTCTTCCTGGACAAACAAAAGCTAATGGATGGGAAACTCACTTTATCATTGGACAACAATTTTAGAGAAATAACGTTTGGTTAAAAATCATCAAATAAAGTTATGTTATGAGAAAACAATTTTTATTTATATTTTTAGCCTTGATTGTAGCAAATACAAGTCAGGCACAAGGTAAGACGACTAGGATAGGCTACATCGACATGGAATATATTTTAGAAAATGTTTCCGATTACAAAGAAGCCAAATCACAATTAGAGTTAAAAGCTCAAAAGTGGAAACAGGAAGTTGAGGCTAAAAAATTAAATATTAATACCCTAAAGGAAAGTTTAAAAGCAGAAAAAGCTTTACTTACTAAAGAATTAATAGAAGAAAGAGAAACTGAAATAAAGTTTCAGGAACAAGAGATGATGGATTATCAGCAGAAACAGTTTGGAGCTGATGGTAATTTAATGCGTCAGAAAGCTGCTTTGGCAAAGCCAATTCAGGATCAAGTTTTTACTGCTGTTCAAGATATTGCGGAAGCTAAAAATTATGATTTTATTTTTGACAAATCATCAGATCTTACAATGCTTTTCAGTAATAAAAGATTTGACATCAGTGATCAAGTTTTAAGGGTTTTAAATCGTACTGAAAAACGCGAGCAGCTGACGAAAAAACAATTGAAAGAGCAGGAAGCTAAAGAGAATCTTGAAAATGCAATAGATGAAAATCCAGCAATGGCCGATCGTCAAAAAGCTCTTGACGAGAAAAAAGCAGCAAGAGAAAAATTAATTCAAGATAGAAAATTAGAACAAGAAGCTAAGAAAAAAGAATACGAAGACAGAAGAAATGCCATAGCTGCTGAGAGAGAAGCTAAAAAAAATGGCACGGTTTCTGGAACAGCTAAAACAACAACAGCAACAGAGGCAGCAAAAACAAACACAACAGCTAAACCTGCCGCTACGAGTGGTGCACCTGGTACAAATGGTACCGAGCAAACACCAACCGCTGAACCAACGATGACTAAAGCAGAAGAAAGACAGATGCTTTACGAACAGCGTAAAAAAGAATTAGAAGAGAAAAGAAAGAAAATTTTAGAGGAAAGAGAAGCGGCTAAAAAAGCAAAAGAAGCCGAAACACAAAAAACAAATACGACCAATAATTAATTAATATTTTTAAAAATGATGAAACAAATCAAAACTTTACTAATTGCTGCAATTCTTATTTTAGGAGCAAGTAACACAATGAACGCACAAGCGAAGGTAGCTCATGTTGATGTAAGCGAGATCATGTCGAAAATGCCTGCTATGCTAGACGCTCAAAATCAACTGCAAAAATTAAGTGGAACATATGATGCTGAATACAAAAAGATGGTTGATGAATATCAAGTAAAAATCAAAAAGTATGAGGCAGAAGCTGCTACAGTAACTGATGCTGTTAACGGTGAGCGTTCTAAAGAAGTTCAAGATATGCAAAAAAGAATTGTTGATTACAGAGACAATGCACAAAAAGAACTACAACAAAAAGAAACTGATATCGTAAAACCTTTAATGGAAAAAGTTAGAGCTTCTATCCAAAAAGTTGGAAAAGCTAAAGGTTTCCAATACGTTTTAGACGGTTCTACTTTATTATTAGCTGATGGTCCAAACATCACTGCTGACGTTAAAAAAGATTTAGGATTCTAAGAAATTCGAACTCGTATAATCAAACTGCTCAATGTATAATTTGAGCAGTTTTTTTTTACAAAAAATTAAAACTAATCTTTGTCATTATTTCTAGATTTGAATTAACTTAGAGTAATAAATTTTATCAAAAAATATTAAATTTGCTTTATGATAAACAACAATCCTATAGGCGTTTTTGATTCTGGCATTGGCGGAACTTCCATTTGGAGCGCCATTCATGATCTGCTTCCAAACGAAAAAACGATATATCTGGCTGACAGCAAAAACGCACCTTACGGTCAAAAAAGCAAAGATGAAATTGTTGATTTAAGTAAAAAAAATGTAGAGTTTTTACTAGAGAATAATTGTAAACTAATTGTTGTTGCCTGCAATACCGCTACGACAAATGCCATATTTGAACTCCGCGCAGACTACGATGTTCCATTTGTTGGAATTGAACCTGCAATTAAGCCTGCAGCAAACAATTCGCAGACCCAGGTAATTGGAATTCTAGCCACTAAAGGAACTTTAAACAGTGAGCTGTTTAATAAAACTGCCGAAATGTTTCAAAATACCAAAATAATTGAACAAGTTGGTTATGGCCTTGTTCAACTTATTGAAGATGGAAATTTATACTCGCCAGAAATGACACAATTGCTGGAATCATACTTAAAACCTATGATCGAAGCTAATATTGATTATCTGGTTTTAGGGTGCAGTCATTATCCTTATTTGATTCCTCAGATCAAAAAAATTCTCCCAGACCATATTAAAATTATTGACTCGGGAGAAGCTGTTGCCAGACAAACTAAAAATTTACTTCGAGATAAAGTAGGCTTTTCAGACATGACACAAAATGATCCTGTATTTTATGTCAATTCTGATCCTAAAGTTCTTGAGTCAATTTTAGAATATAAATATCCGGTAATAAGAAAAGACTTTTAATCTATTATTCAATTTTTCGCTTGACGAACCAAATTCCGTCCAGCGATAAATTAAGTGATATTTTATGGTAATTTTCTTTTATGAGATCATCTGCTATTCTTCCTTTTTGCCCATACGAATATGACACATTCAAAGATGAAAAAGTATTATCTATTGGAAGATTAAGTCCTACAGAAAATGATGCATTCTTTACACGTTGTGAATCAACTTCAAGATAACCCGTGTCATAATTTATTCCGGCAGCATATCCTACTCTATCCCAATATTTTCGGGCATTCTTTTTAGAACTATAGGTAAAACCAAGTGCAAAACGATCTTGGTTTACAAAGTCGCCATATAAGTCAGATTGCTTTGTATCGCCCCATAAACTTTTTTCGTAATCTAACGTCAGATTCAAATTATTCTTAAATCGTTTACTCACTCCAAAGCCTATTTCTAAAGGCATATAATAATCATCTGTATCTGAAGCTTGGTCAGTTTCTATAGAAGATTGAACTTCATCTGCAATACTTGTTACAGACTGTATTTTAGAAGCTTTTACTCTTGTCGGAACTTTAAATGTTGAACCAATTGTAAAAGTCGAATCTATTTTATATTGTGCCCCAAGTGTAGCCCGAACGCCGCTATAATTTGTCTTTTTATTTATTGTTGTAATTGAATTTGAAATTAAAAAAGACCGCTCATCAACTGTATTACCAAAAAGTACTGTTGCAGTTGCTCCTAATGTCAATTTTTTTCCAAATTTATATCCGTATGAAAAATCCAAATTATTTAAACCGCCCGATCCCTGTGCTGTTACATAGTAATATTCTTGGCTGTCGGCTATTGGCAGTTTCAAATTTGAAATTTTAAATACCGAGCTGGAATACGGACGCATTGATACACTAAATCCAGAATTTTTTGTAACTGGAAAAGCAAAAGCCAAATGAGAAAACTGAAAGTTATTTCGTTTCTCTGAGCGTGAACCGCTTTGATATGTTGTTGCAATAGCTTTTCCTCCAATATCAAATAAAAAATGATTTTGATACATAAATCCAAGTGAAGCCGGATTTAGATTATTGATAAAAGTATCTGAAGGCAAAGCAATTCCAGAAGAACCAATTGAAGGCAGATAACCAAAATCTGAATCATATAAACTTCCAACACCATATAATGAGTATGGCGAACTTGAAATGCTTTGTGAAAACGAACTCAGCGACATCAAAATGAAGCAGCTCCATAAAACAATTTTATTTTTCATTTAGTATGAGATATAATAAATTTTCAGCTGAATTTTATTGTTTAAATGCTTTTGATCGCCTAGAACTATTCTATTAACAGACTGGGCAATTCCAGGTAAAGTCAATATGAGAGAGGATCTCGAATCTGATTGCTTGAGCATTTCTTTCTGGAGAAAATTTCCAACTGAAATTGAATACCCAACATTTTCGTTAAACTCGTCACTCTTCTTATTCAATTTTCCATAAACAGAAGTTCCGGCTGAGTTGACCAATGTGCCGCTTATTCTATTTAAATTATCGCCAACATAAACAGTCAACGAATCTGCCAGAGGATATTTTTCAGAATAAGAATTGTTTACTGGTTTCAAAATTAATTCTGCATCTACAATTGCTCCATTTACAGCAATATTTTTAAACTGCTTTATATTTGGAAAATCGACTCGGCAGGCTACACCTGTTCCAGATTGAATAAATCCTTGATTACTAGTGAGCGTGCTAGATAACTTACTACTGGAAATGGGGAGATTTTGCAGTATAGTTCCCGTTTTATTGAGCGAAATAGAGTTAAATTGTTTCGTAGCATCCAGAATTGTAAAATCAATTATAAAAGGCGTCTCACTATCTGTTTGGTATTTAGAATAGTACAATCGGACTTTACTGGACGAAACACTAAATCCGATTACATTTGAAGAGGTAGAATTTTCTGGGACTAAAACAAGTCCTTTCAAATATTCTGTAAAACTATCAAAATCTGTAACCTCCCTTTTCTTTATTTTTTGAAAAAGAGCTTCTCCAAACTCTTTACTCATTTGAATATTTATAGAATCTTTTTCTTTTGGTCTTGGCTTAAAAGATATTGTCCCTAAACTTTCGGGACTGTAAGTTAAAGTCGAATTATTATAGAAATTGTTGTCTTCTGTATTAGGTTTAACTTTTTGAGTTAATCGATGAATATTAAAAGTCTGTACTCTGGTGGTATCTCCATAATAATAACGATCATATTTAAGAATCATCGAAATTGAATCGAAAACATAATTTACAGATTCTGTATCTGATCCTACACTGGATAAAGCATAAACACTTGTTGAAAGCTGAAAATAACTATCTGATTTCACTTTTCCAAAAATTGGATCGTCATAGTTTCCTATCAGAATTCTAGAGCGGTTTGAAGTTGCAAGAGAGTCGAAATTTATAGTTGACATGTCGACTGTAACCGTATCAATCATAATTACTTTATTACTTAAAGCCAAATAATCTGATCCAACCGTAAACTCCCCCGTGTCAGTATCTGTACCACATGAAAATATGGTTAGTACAAAAAGCAGTATCAATATAAACTTGTGCATAATATATTTTTTGAACAAATATAAAATGCAGGGTTTGGTGATACACTATAACATATACTACTGTGCATTTTTAAGCTACAAATCACTCAAAACGATCTACAATACCAATTGCACTCTCAAAATTTAATTCGACCTTAAAAAGAACGATTTTGTCTATCAAAACACGGCGTACATATATCTTCTTTTTTTTAAGACCGTCATCCACCTAATTTTGAGCCAATAAAATAAATAATGAAAGTACGGTTTTTAATGTGTTCTCTTTTTTTGATTTCTTTTTTAGGAATGAAAGCCCAAGAACATTTTGGTGTTTCTATGAATATCAAAACGGAGCCCACAAAAAAGATAAATTTTAATGAAACAGATATTGCAGTTTTTTATCAAAAAAAAATTGGAACTCAAAACACTATTACCAACACATTAGAATACTCGAATTTGAAAGTGAATTACGAATTCAATCCTTATAATTTCAATGCTGATCAGGATAAACTTAATCAAATTCAAAACAAATTTGAATATTCTTATGAGATGTCAGAAAAAACAAAATGGCAGATTTCTATAATTCCGACAGCAAATTTTCAGGGAAATTTAGATTTCTCAGATCTTACTGTTTTAGGAAATCTGGAAATTAACCAAAAAATCAGTTCAAGACTAAATGTAATAATGGGAGCTGGTCGGACATCAATATTTGGTGCACCAAAATTTACTCCAATTATTGCTTTTGATTATAAAATGAATGAGAAAACCAACTTTCGAATTGGGTTTCCAGATTCAAAGTTTTCCTATTCAAATAATGAACGAAACAAGTTTAGTCTGACGAACAGTTTTAATGGAAACTTCTATCATTTGGATGTTTCTGCTGATAAAGATAGTAATGCCGAAAAAGCAGTTTTATCACAAATGACATCGGCTTTTGAGTACGAAAGGAATGTCACCAAAAATTGGTTTTTAAATTTTAAAGCGGGTTATGATTTTAATAAAAAATACAACTTATTAAACAATAACGATCATAAAGTTTATGACTATAATACTGGAAATGGTTACGTTTTAGGAGTCGGGATCAAATACAAACAATAAATAATTAAATACACTATGATTAATCTAAAAAAAGGAATTTTATTCACAGCGCTTTTCTCAGGCCTCTTTTTTATAAGTTGCAGCAATGACAATGATGATGACGATTTAATGGGAAACTGGATTAAAAAATCAGCCTTCGACGGCCCTGCAAGATCTAGTGCAACAAGTTTTGTTATTGGAGATTTTGCTTACGTAGCCGGAGGTTATACTGGCGATGTTTATTTAAAAGATTTATGGGCTTATAACTCAACTGGAGATTATTGGGAGCAGAAGGCTGACTTTGCAGGCGTAGGCAGAAGCTCTGCATCTAGTTTTGCATTAAACGAAAAAGGATATGTTGGTCTTGGTTATGATGGAACAAATAAACTGAAAGATTTTTATCAATATGATCCTTCTAGCAACAGCTGGACACAAAAAACAGATTTTGCAGGAACGGCTCGTTATGCAGCAGTAGGTTTTCAGGCCGGCGGTAAAGCTTATTTTGGTACTGGTTATGATGGAAATTATTTAAAAGATTTTTATCAATATGATGATCAAGCCAATACTTGGACACTTGTAAATGGCTTTAGCGGAAACAAAAGACGTAATGCCACAGTTTTTGTAATTGCAGATAAAGCGTACTTAGCAACTGGTGTCAATAACGGAGTTTACCAAGAAGATTTTTGGGAGTTTGATCCTTCAACAGATGTTTGGACTAGAAAACGAGATATCGATAAAGATACAGATGATGATGACAGCTACAACGACGATTATGCAATTGTACGTTCTAATGCATCAAGTTTCTCTATGAATGGATTAGGATATGTTGTAGGTGGTGAAAACGTAAAAACAATTTGGGAATACAACCCAACAACCGACTTATGGGTAGAAAGAACTCCAATGGAAGGCGCTACAAGAACTGATGCTGTTGGTTTTGCCATTAACAATCGCGGGTTTTATATGTTAGGAAGAATTGGTTCTACTTATTTTGATGATGCTTGGGAGTTTAGACCATTGGAAGAACAAAATGATGACGATAATTAATACCAAAAAATTCTTCTGGAATACCATCCAGAAGAATTTACTATTTATTGCATTTCTTTTATTTTTTACTGCCTGTATTAAAAAAGAAGTTCTAACAGCTAATGCTTTTAAAACAAATTCGGGATGGGGCTATACCATTTCATACAAAGAAAAGATTTTGATTAAGCAGTCAATTATTCCTGTAATTAGTGAGAATAAAAGTTTTAAAACAGAAGATGATGCTTTGAAAGTTGCTGATCTTGTAAAACAAAAACTCAAAGAAAACTTATCCCCAACGGTAACCAAAAAAGATTTAATTTTATTAAAAATAAAATTGTAAAATGCAGCTAGATACCATTAAAAATACAGGCTATAACAAAATCTTGTTTCATTGTGTAATATGGATTTTCTTTATTTTAACTTCCTTAATACAGTTTTATGAAAGTCCGTTTAAGATCAATAATGACTTTTATGTGCAATGGATAACCGGGATTGTATTGTTTTATCTGAACTATTTTTACTTGGTTCCAATTTATCTTTTACAAAAAAAATATTGGTTTTATTTTATAGTTGCTTTTGGCCTTATCGCCGCTTTTATGATTATTAGGATAAATTATTTTATTCCTGAATTTAGACATTTAAGGCCCGAAAATGTAATGCCTGCCAGAATGATTCCTGAAGGTCCGCATTTTTTCCCGAAAGGCAGAATGACACATAGAATTGAAATGAGACAGCCGCTTTTTTTTAAAATTGGCCCATCATTTTTCTATATTTTAATTATAACGATCAGCGCGATTATTAGAACATTAACCGAATTCTATAATAATCAGCAAAATAAACTTATTGCAGAAACACATAGAACAAATACAGAATTAATATATCTGCGCAAACAAACTAATCCGCACTTTTTATTCAATTCGTTAAATAGTATTTATTCTTTGGCACACAAAAAATCTGATTTGGTCCCTGATGCCATCGTGACCTTGTCTGAACTTATGCGCTATATGCTGTATGAGACAGACAATAAAACGGTGGCTTTAGAAAAAGAGGTTAACTATATTCAGAATTACATTGAACTGCAAAAACTCAGATTAAACAACATTGAAGACATTGTAATTAATGTTCATGGCAATACTAGGAATAAATTTATTGAGCCATTGTTATTGATTTCTTTTGTCGAAAATGCTTTTAAATACGGAACCGATTATAAAGGTGCAGCTCACGTAAAAATTAAAATTTTGATTACTGATAATAATCTTGATTTTTGGATCGAAAATACTATCGAAAATTATGTAAAAGATCCTGAAAATTCAGGAATTGGATTGGTGAACATTCAAAACCGTCTCGATTTATTGTACCCTAATGCGCACGAACTAACCATTACTCAGGATAATGAATATTACCGAGTTCATTTGAATCTAAAATTAGATGAAATTAAAACCGCAATAGATTAAACAAACTGATTATGGACAGAAAAAAATTCATTCGAAATGGTATTTTAGGCATTGCTTCATTAGCAACAGCTTCAAAATTATTAGAATCATGCTCCAAAAGTGACAATGATGAAACCAACTCGGGTAATTCTGGAGATGGAAGCTGTACTGTTTCACCTTCAGAGACAAAAGGCCCTTTTCCCATCAAAACGCCAAGCCAGCTTGTTTTAGAAAATATTAAATCTGATCGTGTTGGAGTTGCTCTGCTAATTAATTTAAAGATTGAAAACCAAAAGAACAATTGCCAACCTCTGTCGGGAGTTTTAGTAGATGTCTGGCATTG
Source organism: Flavobacterium sp. SORGH_AS_0622 (assembly GCF_030818825.1). Classification (NCBI taxonomy): domain Bacteria; kingdom Pseudomonadati; phylum Bacteroidota; class Flavobacteriia; order Flavobacteriales; family Flavobacteriaceae; genus Flavobacterium; species Flavobacterium sp. SORGH_AS_0622. The sequence goes on along the minus strand of NZ_JAUTAX010000001.1, from coordinate 636,208 downwards.
TGATAAAGACGGAAATTATTCTGAATATGGAGGAACATCTATGCAGCAGACAGATTATACTTCTGTACATTTTTTAAGAGGAAGACAAACTTCTGATACCAACGGAAATGTTTCTTTTATTTCGATTTATCCTGGCTGGTATCAAGGAAGGGCGCCGCATGTACATGTTGAAGTTTTATCGAGCACTGGCAGTTCTTTATTAGTAACTCAAATTGCTTTTCCAGAAAACGTTTCAAGTCAGGTATATTCTAGCAGTAATTATGCTGCACACGGACAGGCCGATACCGCAAATACAAAAGATAATGTTTTTGCTGATAGTTTATCTAATGAGTTGGCAACTATAACCGGCAATTTAACAGACGGTTACACTCTTACTAAAACGATAACTGTTAACGCTTAATTGTGATCTCTTAACCAGTATTTTATGAAAACTTTAAAACTTAATCTACTGGTTTCAAATTACTTTTGAATGCCAAAACAAATTGTAAAAATTTAATCCAGAACAAATGAAATGTGTAATTATTGATGACGAACCTTTAGCTGTAGAACTACTGCAGGATTTTGTTAAAAAAGTGGACTCACTTGAATTAGTAAATTCGTTCAACAATGCGATTGATGCCGTTTCATTTATTAATCAAAATAATGTTGATTTGGTATTTTTGGATATTCAGATGCCGCATTTTTCTGGAATTGACTTTTTAAATACAATCGAAAAAAAGCCTTTGGTTATTTTTACAACTGCATACTCAGATTATGCTGTAGAAGGATTTAATCTTGGTGCGGTCGATTATTTGGTAAAACCAATCCCTTTTCATCGATTTTTAAAAGCGGTAGTAAGAGCACAGCAGGTTTTACAGCCGGCAACAACAATTCAAGCAATTTCGGAAAATACAACTGCTCCAGAAATCGAACAAGATTTTATGTTTGTACGCGCGGAGTACGAAAATGTAAAACTAAATTTTGCTGATATTCTTTTTATTGAAGGTTTGAAAGATTATGTCAAAATTTACACTACAGATAATAAATTCATTTTGACTTTAATCAGCCTGATTAAATTAGAAAATTTACTTTCTAATAAGGGTTTTGCACGAATTCACCGATCGTATATTATCAATATAAAACATGTGAAATCTATTCAAAAAAATAAGGTTTTAATAAGCGATAAACGTATTCCTATCAGCGAAAGCTATAAAAATACTTTCTTCGAAAAAATCAACCTCTAAGTTTTTTAAATCCCAAAAAAGAAAATTCCAAATTCCAAGGTTTGATTCTTTTGGAATTTGGAATTTTATATTGATTTTTTTTTAAGCCTAATCTTCGTTTTTAAACCAGCTTGAATACATGACATAATTATTTGAAATGCGTTCGATTTCCCCTGCAAAATTAGACTGATCTATGTCTTTTACTTTTTTGGCGGGAACGCCTGCATAAATACTTCCAGAAGTTACAACCGTATTTTGTGTAACCACGGCTCCAGCAGCAATGATTGAGTTACTTTCTATAACACAATTATCCATTACAATAGCGCCCATTCCGATCAAAACATTATCATGAATAGTACAGCCGTGTACGATAGCATTATGCCCTATCGAAACATTATTTCCAATTACTGTTGGATGTTTTTGATAGGTGCAGTGAATAATTGCGCCATCTTGAATGTTTACTTTATTGCCAATTTTAATAAAATGAACATCTCCTCGAACAACAGCATTAAACCAGACACTGCAAGAATCGCCAAAAGTAACATCGCCTACAATAGTCGCATTTTCAGCAACATAACAATCCTCTGGAATCAAAGGTGATTTTCCGTTTACAGATTTAATCAGCATAAAAAATAAAATTTAGTTAATTGCAGGACAGTTACAATCGTAACGTGCTTTTTTACAAAATAAATTAATTCCTAAAGTAATTTGATGATAACCACCAGTATCAAATTTTACATCTCCCATCACTTGAGAATAAGTGTACGCAAACATAAAATTCTTAAAATTTACACCTACAATTGGTGTTATAAATTGTAATTTTTGAGAAGAAACTCCGCTTCCTGAAAGATATTGAGCTCCATCAAAACCTCTTCTATAAGAAAGAGCCGCCCAAAGACTTCCAAAATCCATATTTTTGTAAGCTTTAAGGTTTATGTCTAGTGTTTTCTCTTTGGTTTGGTCAAAAAATTGAAAAAGAATAGACGGTTCCCAGGTAATATTATCATTTTTACCAAAAACATATCCTACACTCAATAAAAACTTTCTAAGGTTATCACTTTCATAGTCAGTATATAATTCTCGTCTTGTTTCTAGTAAACCCTGCACGGTTGCATGTGCATAAAAGTCCATAAAATTATAGGAAGCTCCAATATCAAGATTAAAATAAGAGTCTTTTTGAATCGAACCAAAAACGATCGGATCAAAAGTTCCTCCAAATTTCGTTTCATCTAATTGATTCTGTATCAAACCTCCGCTAATTCCAAAAGACAACTGATTTAGATCAATTTCATCTCTTGAAAACATAATATGATGTGCATAAGTTAATTTTACACCTTTCTGTGAATGATATCCGTTTTTATCATTAAAAACAATAATACCAGCCCCAGAGCGCTCGCCTACTCTTCCGTTAAAACTTAATGTTTGTAAAGATGGCGCATCTTCTTGCCCAAACCATTGTTTTCTAGCAGTTAATCTAATTTTTGCACAATTAGCGGCACCAGCCATTGACGGGTGAATTAAATAATAATTATCAGACAAATAGTCAGAATAAACAGGTATTCCTTCCTGAGAAAAAGAATAAAATGAAGTAATAAGAAAAACTAATAAAACCTTGATTTTTAATTTCATAAAGGCAATTTTGTATCTATATAATTTTCACTCCTGCAATTTAATACGATTTCTTTGAAAAGAGTCTTAATTATTTTATTAAAAAATCAAATATAGCTATTAGTAGAAAATAACTTTAGTAAATTTGCAAAAAATATAATACCATGACAAAAATCACCATAAAAGAAACTCAAAATCCTACTATATTAAAGTTTGAATTTGAAGATTTCATTACTCAAAATCAAAACTTTGAGTTTAAAAACATCGACGAGGCTCAGGCTTCTCCACTTGCTCAGCAGTTATTCTATTTACCATTCGTAAAGACAGTATATATTTCTGGAAATTTTATTGCTATCGAAAGATATAGTATTGTAGATTGGGATGACGTTAAAGATGCTGTTGCTGAACAAATTAGTTCTTTTGTTGAGAATGGAGGAGTTATCATTAAAGTTGATGAAACTAAAACAAAAAAACAACCCATAACGGTTTACGGAGAAACTACTCCAAATCCTTCTGCACTAAAATTCGTAGTAAGCAGAATGCTGACTCGTAATGCTGTAGAATATAAAAATATCGATCAAACTGCTTCTTCTCCATTAGCTCAGGAATTGTTTAAATTTCCTTATGTAAAAGAAATCTTTATTGATGAGAATTATATTTCTGTTACAAAATACGAGATTAACGACTGGTCTGAAATTACTTTAGAACTTAGAACTTTCATTAAACAGTTTATCGAAAATGGCGGAACTGTTTTAGACGAAAGTTTAATTCAAACTACAACAAAAAATGAAGTAACAAAAGATGAAGCGTTTGATAAATTAGACGTTACTTCTCAACAAATTATTAATATTCTAGAAGAATATGTAAAACCTGCAGTGGCTGCTGACGGTGGAAATATTGCTTTTGAATCTTATAATGAAGATGATAAAACGGTAAAAGTGCTTTTACAAGGTGCTTGCAGCGGTTGTCCATCATCAACATTTACCTTAAAAAGCGGTATCGAAAATATGCTGAAAAGCATGTTGAACGATGAAGCTATAAAGGTTGAAGCTGTTAATGCTTAATGCCTTTTTTCTTATATAAGAATTTCAATTATATTTGCAGCACAAACCTACCTTCTCTACTTTTGAGAAGGTTTTTTTTATATTAAAATCATGAACGAAGTTACTTCAGACCAAGTTAGTACCTACATCACGAGATTTATTAACATCTTAGTTGATTATTCTCCTAAATTAATCTCTGCATTTCTAATTCTATTTGTCGGTTTATATGCCATCAGACTAATAAACAGATTGATTAGAAAAATAATGGTGAAGAGAAATCTTGACCCAACTTTAACAAAATTTCTAGCAGATATTTTATTATGGGCACTTAGAATTCTTTTATTTGTCACTTTTATTTCAAAACTTGGAATCGAAACTTCTTCTTTTGTTGCGATTTTAGGAGCAATGGGACTTGCTGTTGGTTTGTCTTTACAAGGATCGCTTTCGAATTTTGCAGGAGGAATGCTTATTATTGTTTTTAAACCTTTTAAAGTTGGCGATACAATTGAGGCACAAGGTGTTATTGCTACTGTTGAAGAAATTCAAATTTTTGTAACAAAAATGATTACTGGAACTAATCAGACCGTTTTTGTACCAAATGGTGCATTATCAAACGGAACGATCATTAATTATTCAATGCAGGCTGAAAGAAAAGCGGACTTGACATTTTCAGTTTCTTATGACTCGGATATCAAAAAAGCGAAAGATATTCTTTTAGAGGTTTTACTATCAAATCCGAAGGTTCTTAAAAATCCTGCGCCAGAAGTTTTTGTAAAAAACCTATCTGCCAGTTCTGTTGATTTTGCAGTTCGCCCTTGGGCCGCAAAGGCAGACTTTGGCTCGGTAGTTTCAGATACATTAGAGAATTGCAAAATTGCATTGGATGAAGCAGGAATATCTGTTCAGCCCTTTACGATTCAAAAATAATTATTATTGCTTTTTTGACGGGGCAGTAATCATAAAATCTTTTAAATAATAAGGTTCAAAATAAGCGACATCTACAGTGTCGCTTTTTTGATATTTATCAAAACTGATTTTACTCATAGCTTGTGCCGAAGGATATTTAATGTTTTCTAAAAACACAAAATTTTCTTTGGTCAAAACAGCTTTACATTTATCGGCACAATCGCCTACAAAGTAAAGTTTATCTGTATATTCTTGAAATGAATTTTCTTCAATTATTTCGGCTTTAATAGCTCTTTCGATACTCAAATCTGTATTGAATACGGCACTGTAAACTTCCATACGGCGTGCATCTAACATCGGAATAATTTTTCCATCTGTAACTTCTGCCTGAGATGCCAAAGTTTTAAGTGTGTCAACAGCGATTAACGGGATATTTAATGCATAACATAAACCCTTTGCGGCAGAAACACCAATTCTTAAACCTGTATAAGATCCTGGTCCCTGACTAACTGCAATTGCATTTAAATCTTGAACAGAAATACCTGCTTTTTTAATTACTTCTTCAATAAAAACATGAAGTTTTTCGGCATGCGAATATCCCTCATCTGCAAGCTCGCTGCAAACAATGGTTTTCCCATCTTTAGCAACAGATACAGAACAATTTTTAGTAGCCGTTTCGATGTTGAGAATAAAAGACAAAGTATTATATTTTAAAATTAGTATTGAATTGTATTGTTATTTCTTAGAACCTTCAGCTTTCTTAAGTTTTACCTTATCTCCAGAATTAAGATCTTTAGAGACTGTTGTATACGGTCCCGTAATTACAACATCACCTGGTTTTAAGCCAGACATTACTTCAATATTAGTGTCATCTTGAATTCCAGTTTTGATGATTCTAATTTTAGCTTTATCGCCAACTTTTACAAAAACACATTCAAATTTTTTATCGCTTTTGGGAGCTGCTTTTTTATCAGCATTAGGATCTTCAACCGTAAAATCTTTTACAGCCGCAGTATCCGATTTTACTACAACAGAACTAATTGGCACTGCCAAAACGTTTGTTTTTGTGGTTGTAATGATATCAACAGTAGCTGTCATTCCTGGTCTAAAAGGAGAATAAGTACTTGGTTTCCCTTCTAATAAATCTTGATACGATTCTTTTAAAATACGAACTTTAACCTTAAAATTAGTTACCTGATCAGAAGTTAGAGTTGTACTTGCAGAATTAGAAATGCTAGTTACAATTCCTTTAAATTTCTTTTTCAAATAAGCATCAACTTCAACGTTTGCTTCGTCTCCAATTTTAATTTTTACAATATCATTTTCGTTTACGTCAACTTCAACCTCCATGTTATTAAGGTTAGCAACACGTAAAAGTTCGGTTCCAGCCATTTGCTGCGTTCCTAAAACTCTTTCTCCTAATTCTACATTTAGAACAGAAATTGTTCCGTCTGCAGGAGAGTAGATAGTTGTACGTCCTAAATTGTCTCTCGCTTCACTTACAGAAGCCGAAGCACTTTGAACACTGTAATATGAATTTTGCTTTGTCGCTTTCGCCACTTCAAATGAAGCTATAGCTTTATCCCAATCAGATCTTGAGATTACACCTTTGTCGTACAAGGTTTTATTACGTTCATAATTAGCTTTCGCTTCTTTAAAACTAGCCTCAGATTGTGTTAAACCAGCTTTAGAACCTGACAAGTTAGATACCGAACGGTTGTAACTAGAGGTATATAAATCTGGGTTAATTTTAACCAGCAAATCTCCTTTTTTAACAACCTGACCTTCTTTTACATTAAGCAAAATAATTTCCCCAGATACTTCTGGAGAAATCTTCACTTCAATTTCTGGTTGAATTTTTCCTGTTGCCGAAACTGTTTCAACAATTGTTGAAGCTGTTACTTTTGATATTTCTACTTCTTTTCCTTCATCCTTATTTCCTATAACTCCCGATTTCGAAAGACCGATTAAAATTGCAATAAGTACTACTGCACCACCTACTAAGAAATAAATTGTTTTTTTTGACATAATAAATTATTTTGTAATAATGGGAACGATTGGAATTCCGAAATAAAATTCAAGTATTTTAATTTTGAACATGTAATCATATTTTGTTCTGATAACATCAGACTGTGCATTTGTCAACAATGTTTGAGCTTGAGTAAAATCAAATGAATTCATCAAACCTACATCGTATTTTTCTTTTGCATAATTGTACGCCTGCTGTCTTGCTTCTAAAGTTACAGTAGACGCTTCGTAAGTATTTAGGGCTGCTTTTGCATCTGTAAAAGCAGTATAAACGTTACGTTGCAAATCTAAACTTTTTTGTTCTAAATCTATTTTAGATTTTTCTAAACTTACTTTGTTTCTTTCTACATTGTTCTTAACTGACCATCCATTAAAAATTGGAACATTTAATTGTAATCCAAAATTATGTCCCTTATTATCACTAAACTGTTGGAATATCGGATCTGGTCCTACTGTATAGGGCTGGTCGTTTGCGTCAAATTTAACTTGATCGCTGTAACTTGCTCTTGTATTAAAACCATAAAAACCACTAAGTGTTGGCTGATAAGCTCCCTTTGCTATAGCAACATTTTTTTCAGCAATCTCAAGATTTGTTTGTGCCAGCTTAACTTCTGTTCTTATATCCTTTGCTTTGTTATAAATTTCAACTGGAGTTTGACCAAGAATATTATTCTCATCTTGTAGATTTGTATTATCTATTACGTCAAAATCGGCAAATTCTTTCAATTGTAAAAGCTGAGCTAAGCTTAATTTTGAAATCAATAAATTATTTTCTGAAATAGCAATATTTTGTTTATCTGTGGCTACAGTTGCTTTTAAATCAAACAAATCACCGCGAGGAATTGTTCCTGCATTTACCATTTCCTCAGAACGAGCAAAACGCTTTTCGTCAATTGATAATTGTTCTTTTTTAACTTTTAAATCTTCTTTATTTGATAAAATCTGTAAGAAAGCACTAGCTACATTCAGAGAAATATCTTCCTGCATCTTCAACAATTGATATTTTGATGCGATAATAGATAACTTCGCTCTTCTATAAGTATTTTGATTTTGGAGACCTTTGTAGATATCAACTCCAGCATTTAGACCAACTGAAGAATACTGAGTAGTTTGATTACGTAAGATACCAGTTGTAACATCCTGATTCAGACCAATATTCCATGAGTGAGATGCATTACCATTAACAGATGGAAGATAATTTCCTAACGCACCTTTTTTATCGATATCAGCATTTTTTACGTCTAATTCAGATAATTTTATCGTAATATTATTTTCTAATGCGTATCTCACACATTCTTCCAGTGTCCATTGTTTTGATTGCGCGTGTCCAGCTAATCCAAAACCGAATAACATTGCAAAAACCAGACTATTAATTTTATTTATTTTCATATATTTTAAATGAAAGCGCAGTAAATGAAACTACGCAAATTTAACATTTTTTAAAACCAAAAAGATCCTTAAAACTTCAAATTAAATTATTTTTTTTCTGCCTCATTAATCAGTCCTTGATTCCAGATTTTTATTTTATCTGTACTCTTTACACCGCTTTTAACTTGAACGTAGATACCATCGCTCACCCCAAGAACCAAATCTCTTCTTTGAAATTTCTGTGGTGCAGTTTCGATCTCAACATAAGGTTTTTGTGTTTTTTTGTCAAATTGAACTAGTGATTCTTTTATTGCCAGAATTTTATCTGCTTTCTCTAAAATAATGGAAGCATTTGCACTCAAACCTGCTCTAATAAAAGTATCATCTCTATTAACCATTTGAGCTTTTATTTCAAACTGAATTGCTCCATTTTCTGTAACACCTTTTGGCGCAATATAATTTAGAACTGCATCAAATTTTTTATTTTCAATGGCACCAATTGTAATCTCAATAGGCATTTTTTCTTTGATCTTACCTACTTCAGATTCGTCAATTTTTCCAATAAAAATCATTCTTCCAACATCTGCAACGCTGGCAATTGTAGTTCCTTCATTAAAATTATTACTTTCAATAACTTGATTTCCAACTTTTACAGGAACGTCTAAAACCATTCCGTTAACTGTAGAGCGAATTAAAGTATTGGCATAACTTCCTAAAGAAGACGTTGTTCCTGTTTTAACAATATCTAGGCTTTGTTTTGCTGCCAGATAAGTTTGTTTTGCCTGATTGTAAGCAACTTGAGCGGCATCAAAATCATTTGCAGAAATTACATCTTTTTCAAATAATGTTTTTTGTCTTTTATAAAGTCGTTCTTGATTATCCAAAGCAATTTTAGCAGTCTGCACTTGATTTTGTGTACTGCTTACATTAGAAACGTTTGCCACAACTCTAATTTTTGCAATCATATCTCCAGCTTTGATTTTCTCACCCGCTTTGATATACACCTGCTCAATAATACCCGAGATATTTGGCTTGATTAACACCTCTTCATCAGGTTGAATATTACCAGTTGCAATTGTATTTTTTACAATCGTTTTAATTTCTGGTTTCTCCGTTTTAAACACAATTGGCGACTCTTGATTTTTAGCATACAAATAGTAAAGTGCGCCAAAAAAAACGATCGCAATAAATATTAAAATGGTTATAGTTACTCCTTTTTTCATTTGTTCTTGGTTTAATCGATTTATTTTGATTGATAATTTATTCTGTTCTTAAAGCATCTACAGGTTTAACATTGATCGCCGTCTGCGCTGGAATAAATCCTGCAAGCAAACCTGATCCAACTAATATTAATAAGGCAACAAATACAACTCCTAAGTCAACACTTGGATTGGCAAACATAGTATTATCGCTTGGAGGCATCGAATCCAGTGCTAAATTTAACAGTGCTATAATTCCGGTTGCGACGGCAATTCCTAGCATTCCAGAAATTATAGTTAGAAAAATAGATTCTGATAATATTTGTGAACGAATGGCGCCAGGTGTTGCACCCAAAGCCCTTCTTATTCCTATTTCTTTTGTACGTTCTTTAACTACAATAAGCATAATATTTGAAATTCCGATTACACCAGAAATCAAAACTAATGTTCCTACAAAATATGCAATTACTTTTAAAATATTAAACAAACTTTGCACCTTATTAAATTGTTCGTATAAATCGAAATTTCCAACTGCTCTATCATCTGTTGGATTTATAGAATGCAAAGATTTTATAATTTCTAAAATTTTAGGTTTTAAATCGGTTATAGAAGTTTCGTCTTTTGCTGTAAGCGCCATCCATCCCACTTTGTCTCCGTAATTAAAAGCCTGCTGAAAAGTTGTAAAAGGAATAAAAATATTCTTTTGCTCCTGCTCTGCGTTTCCTCCTTGCTGTTTAGATTTGTAAACTCCAACAACCATAAAATTAATCCCGTTAATCTTAATATAAGTCCCAACAGCTTCTTCTTCTTTTCCGTAAAGTTCGCTGATAACACCTTTACCAATAACGGCAATTTTTCTTTTCTCCTGAATATCCTGCTGATTGACAAAACGTCCTTTAATAATATCCATTGGCTGTTGTTTGATCAGCTCAGGATAATCTCCATATATTGTAAATGATGAAGTTTTTGTTCCTCTCACCACATTGTTTGTTCCGTTAAAATCTCCCAATTGATTACGAGGCGAAACATATAATAAATCTGGCAAAGCCGCTTTTAAAGCAGTAACATCGCTGTTTCTAAAATCGTATCTTCGTGTTTTTGGCAAACCTTTATAGGCCTTAGAGGTTGTCTGGCTCCACATAAACATGGTATTTGTGGCAATTCCATCAAATCCTTTTTTAATACCATTTTCCAGACCATTACCGGCAGCAAGTAAAATTACCAAAATAAATATTCCCCAAAAAACACCAAAAGCTGTCAGAATAGTTCTGAAAGGGTTGGCAGTTAAAGCCTGTAAAATCTCGTCCCAATTATCTTTTTTAAACATATCTATTCGTCTCTAAGTGCTACAATAGGCTTAATTTTAGCGGCTCTGTATGCAGGAAAAAATCCGGCAACTGCGCCAGCAAACACTAATAAAAACAGTGTTGTCAAAGCTACATTAAAATCAACTTCTGGATTTCTAAAATACTCACTCTGAACCATTGGCCCAACAAATTCAAGCAATAATAAACTTGCTAAAAGTCCAACAAATCCAGCGATTGTTGTAATAAAAATTGATTCGTGAAGTATCATTGTGATAATAGAAAATGGAGACGCTCCTAATGCTTTTCTAATTCCAATTTCTTTAGTTCTTTCTTTTACAATAATCAGCATGATATTACTAACTCCCACAACACCAGCTATTATTGTACAAATACCAACCCACCAAAAAAACAATCTGATATATAAATTCAAGTCGTAAAATTGTTTTGCATCTTTAACCGAATTATAAACCCCAACTCCGCTGTCGTCCTCAGGAGCCACCATGTTTTTACTTTTCAATAAGTCTTTTAAATCTTGTGTAAATTTTTCAGACTGAGCCAAAGCTTCATCATAATTATTTGTCTTTTTCAATGTAAAAAACAAATTACTGATTTTATCTCCACCGCCAAAGGTTCTCTGTACTGTTGATAATGGCAAATAAGCTCTAGTTTCTTCACGTTCTCCACCTGGATCTGTAAAAATTCCAACTACTTTGAAATTAATATTATTGATTAATATTTCTTCCCCAAGTGCTTCTTTATCTTTAAACAAGTCCGTTTTTACTTTCATTCCAATAACAGCAACCTTTTCATTATTCTGAAGGTCTTTGCTATTTATATATCGTCCTTGAACTATCGTTAGGTTTTCTATTCCGCCATAATCTGGATCAACACCTCTAAATTGGTAACTTCCAGATTCTTTTCCATAGCTAAAAGACTGTCCCCAATAATTATTGGTTGAAGCTCTTAAATCTAATTTATCTTCAAATTTCTGAACCGACTGATTATAATCGCTATTACGAAATTGAACTTGTCTGCCTGGATTCAACCCTTTGTATTCTTTGGTTGTTGTTCCCGACCAAACTTCTATAATTCCTGCGGCGTCACGCTCAAATTGTTTTTCAATTCCATTTTGAAGACCTTTTCCTGCACCAAGCAGAATAACCAAAATAAATATCCCGGAAGCCACAGAAATTCCGGTTAAGAATGTTCTTAATCGGTTTTTAGAAATGGCTTCAAATATTTCCTGCCAGCGTTCAATATTAAACATAAGACGAAGCTCTAACTTGTTCTACTTTTTTATCATCGATAATTAATCCGTCTTTTAGGACTACATTTCTTTTGCACATTGCGGCAATATCAGGTTCGTGTGTAACAATTAAAATCGTTTTTCCTTCGTCATTAATTCCCTGAATCAGTTCCATAACTTCATAAGAAGTTTTAGTATCAAGAGCTCCTGTTGGTTCATCCGCCAATAAAACTTTCGGATTTGAAGCTAATGCTCTTGCGATAGCCACACGTTGTTTCTGACCCCCAGAAAGTTCATTTGGTAAGTGGTGAGAATGTGATCCTAAACCAACTTTCTCTAAATATTTCATTGCAATTTCATAACGCTCTTTTCTTTTAACTCCCTGATAATACAATGGCATAGCGACATTATCTAGCGCAGATTTGTAATTAATTAAGTTAAAAGATTGAAAAACAAATCCTAAAAATTTATTACGATATTTTGAAGCAATCGTTTCGTTTAATTTTTTTATCGGAGTTTTGTCTAAAATATAACTTCCAGAATCGGCTTCATCCAGAATCCCTAAAATATTAAGAAGAGTAGATTTACCCGAACCAGATGATCCCATGATCGCAACTAATTCTCCTTCTTCAATATTAAAATTAATCCCTTTTAACACATGTAATTCTGAACTTCCCATTTTATAGGATTTGTGTAAATCTTTAATTTCGATCATGGTATTGTTAAATTTTTGAGACAATAATAACGTTTTTATTAAGTAAATTATGATAATAAAAAGTTAATAATTTCGTTACCTTTTTGTATAAGACTTCAATCTGTAGTAATTGTTACACTTTTTTAATAAAATATGATTGTTTTCGTAATTTTGTTTTGATTTAAAAATTCACATTAATGAAGCTTTCTTCAATTATTCCAATGTTTATAGTACTTGCAGTACTAACAAGCTGTTCTTCTACTCAAAAATTAGAAACATTAAAACCAGAACCAGACGACGCAAGTCCGTTAGTCTACGACAGCAGTCCTTCGTTTATCAATTTACCCATTACGATTAAACTTAGTGATATTGAAAATCAGACAAATGCTCTCTTAAACGGATTAATTTATGAAGACAATACTATCGAAGATGATGATATTGAAATGAAGATTTGGAAACAAGCTCCAATTAAAATTCAAAATGACCCATCGAATACAGATAAGAGAATAAAAACAATCTTACCGCTTAAAGCTACCATCAAGTATCGTATTGGCACCAAAAAGTTAGGAGTAGAATTATATGATGTTAGGGAATTTAATCTAAATGGGATTATAACATTGTCCAGCGAAACGGCTCTAACTAATTGGAAACTTACCACCAAAACCGAATTCAAATCTCTTGACTGGAGCGAGAGTCCAACAATGAGCATTTTTGGTAAAAATATGCCGATTACGTATTTAATAAATCCCGCAATTTCTATTTTTAAAGATAAATTAGAAAAGAAAATAGATGAAGCTATTGAAAAATCAATGGATTTTAAACCAAATGTACTTCAGGCAGTAGAAAAAATCTGCACGCCTTTTGAGATGAGTGACACTTACGAAAGCTGGCTGCGAATTGTTCCCATCGAAATTTATTCGACAAATGCCAAACTCAAAAATGATTCTTTCTTACTCGATATGGGTATGAAATGTAATATGGAAAGTATTGTCGGTAAACAGCCTGACTCTAAATTTAACGCCAGTAAAATTGTTCTAAAGCCTGTTACTAAAATTCCAAATCAGATTTCTGCTAATATTGCTGCTATTTCAAGTTATGTTGATGCTTCAAAAATTATGACCAAGAATTTCGCTGGTCAGGAATTTGGTTCTGGCAGCAAAAAAGTAACGGTTAAAAATGTTACAATCTGGCATAAGGACGGCAAAATGGTAATTGCATTGGATGTTTTAGGCTCTATAAATGGAACGCTTTATTTAAATGGATTTCCACAATATAATCCACAAACCAAGGAAATTTATTTCGAAAAACTAGACTATGTATTAGACACCAAAAGCAGATTGATGAGAACTGCCAATTGGCTTGCACAAGGATACGTTTTACGAAAAATGGAAGAAAGCTGCAGATATTCTATTCAGCCTAATTTGGAAGAAGGTAAAAAAAGTATGGCAGGCTATTTAAAAAACTACTCTCCGATGCCTGGTGTATTTGTAAATGGAAAAATGGAAGATATACAGTTCGATAAAATTCAGCTTACCAATCAAGCCATTATTGCTTTTATAAAAATAAACGGAACTGTAAATGTTTCCGTTAACGGACTTAAATAAAAAAAGCAGTGTAAAATTTTACACTGCTTTTTGTTTTTTAGATTGATACATTCGATAAATCAAATATCCTATTATCATTACCAGTAAATACGGAATGGCCATTAAATAAACAATTCCGTCATTAACTGCTTCTGCTTTCTTGGTATTAGAATCACCAGACAAAGCGGCGCGGCACATTGCACACTGAGCATTTGCTGTAATTCCTATAAAGAAAAGACAAATTACAAACAGAAAAGTTTGAAACTTGAATTTTCCTTTCTGTATTTTATCTTTAGTTAGCATAATATGGTGAAATCATTAAAAAAACTATTACTCCAGTCACAGCAACATACAACCAAATTGGAAAAGTAATCTTAGCTATTTTTCTATGTCTGTCAAATCTCTGCGCCAGTGCTCTTACATAAGTAATTAGGACAAGCGGAATAATTGCTATTGACAGTAAAATATGAGTGATCAAAATAATAAAATACAAGTATCGAATTGAGCCCACTTTTGCACTCTCAGCCAAATCAAGAACTCCATCATGATTTAAATCACCAAATTTAGTGGAATCTGCTGTCATGTGATAAGCCACATACATAACCAAAAACGCTACAGATAAGGCAATTGCAAAAGTCATTAATCGCTCGTGTAATTTCTGGTTTCCCTTTTTTATTGCTAAAACGGCCCAAACCAAAACAATAGCTGTAACTCCATTAATTGTTGCATAGATGGGAGGCAGTACAGACAATGGCTCTACATTAAAACCAAAATCTTTTAGTTTTACTCCAAACAAAATTGCAACAACAACGGGAATTACAATTGAAACAGCAATAATTAATTTACTATATTTTTTCTCTAGATTATTATCTTCCATTTTTATTCTTCTAATAAAATTTTAATGTCTTGTTGAATATCACGAACTCCTTTTTTATCCAGACCATCATAATAAATAGTTGGATTTCCGTAGTTATCTTTTCTGCAACGAATATTACCATCTTTATCAATCAAGGCAAATAAACCAGAATGCTCAAATCCGCCGCTAACTTTATCATTTTCACCAGCATAAAGATTAAAACCTTTGTTTGATAAATCCATAATTACATTTCTATCTCCTGTCAAGAAATTCCAATTTGAAGATTTTACACCAAGCAGCTTAGCATGATCTTTTAAAACCTGCGGTGTATCATGTTTTGGATCAATTGTAATAGAAACAATTCCAAAATTAGGATTTCCAAAAAAAGCTTTTTCAATTTCCAGCATACTCATATTCATTTTTGGACAAATAGAAGGACATGTTGTAAAGAAGAATTCTAAAACGTATACTTTTCCTTTATAAGTATCATTTGAAATTTTGACATTATCTTGATTCGTCAATTCAAATTTTGGAGCTGGCCCAATTGTCAAAAGCTTTGCTTCTTTTGAAGATTTAGAACCAACATTATCTAAGCGGTTTCCTTTTACGACTTCACCATTTTTTACTCGATCTACAATTTTAGGAACTGCATAAATCCCAAAAATCAAAATGATAAAGGAGATTCCTATATATGATTTATTTTTGAACATTATAAATGAATTTTAAAGTTGCTTTGTGGCGTTATGATTCTTCTTTAAAGCGGCGCGGTATTCGTATAAGATAATTTTAAAATCATCCAGCATTTCATTGCTTAGCTCTGACGGATGAAAAGTATCATACCCTTCCTTATACTCGTCTTTATCTTTTCTTCCTCTTAAATTGCGTTCTTTATCAATGATATAAACATTTGAAGTTCCAAGATTCTGATTTAGTTTCTGTTTTAAATGAAGCTGATCATAGAATTTTTGAATTTCATCATCTGAAGCAAATACGAAATTCCAGTTTTTAACATCTGTAAAAGGAGATAAAGCGTCAATAATTTTCTGAGCTTCTTTTTCGGTACCAAGCGGACATAAAACTACAAACTGAAGATCTTCAAAACCATTATAACGTTTATAGATTTTTTCATTTAAGTTAAAATAATTCCCTCTATTGTCTAATATATTTGAACCTGAAAAACCAAGTACAGTTATCTTTTTATCAAGAGAAACTTTTTTTCCGTTTAATGATTTCCAATTTCCGAAATCAGCAACTTTTGGTGTTATTACAGGAAGTGTTGTAAAACTATTTACCCCAGAAGCAAAAAATAAATAAGCTACAATTGGCAGGACAAAAAGTACAAAGAGAACTATATTTTTTTTCATTGTATTAACGGAAATTATTGAGGTACAAAAATAAAAAAATCCCGATGTTATCGGGACTCTTTTCGAATTAATATCATGTTAAAAATTCCATTTAATAGTAGAATCTTTAAAAACCCCATAAATATAATGTCCTTCTGTCAATAGAATAAACAATAAATATAAAACTAGGAAGATAACAGGAGAAACAACAGACCATCTAAGGCTGCTTTTTTCACCTTCCATGTGCATAAATGCCCATACAATATAATATGCTTTAAAAACTGTAAGGATATAGAAAATCCAGTTTAATAAATTCAATCCAACAAAATGAGTGAATTCTAATGATGCAGGTTTGTAGATACCTAATATAACTTCTACTGTAGTTACTACAGAAAGTAATGCGAAAACAAACCAGATTCTTTTTGTATTTGATACGTGCTCGTGTGACATAATGATTAAATTCTAAAAATTAAACTAGGTAGAAAACTGTAAATACAAATACCCAAACTAAATCTACGAAGTGCCAGTATAAACCAACTTTCTCTACCATTTCGTAGCTTCTTCTCTTCTCGTAAGTACCTAATAATACATTAAAGAAAATGATGATATTAATAATAACTCCTGAGAATACGTGGAATCCGTGGAAACCTGTAATAAAGAAGAAGAAATCAGCGAATAATTTATTACCATATTCGTTTCTAATCAAGTTAGCACCTTCTACAACATATTTAGCATTTGCTAAATGAGCTTCAGATTCTTCTCTTGATAAAACAGTCTTTTTCTTTTTATCAGTAAGTTTTTCTGTTCTAATTAAAATTTCTGGATGAGCTTTAAATCCTGCTTGAACTTCAGCAACTGTGTAAGTTGGAAGAGATTGTGCATCTTCCATAAACCAAGTTGAATGACTTCTTGTTAAAGCTTCTCTTTGTTCTGGCAATTTAACAGCAAAGTCAGCCAAAGCTACTCTTTTACCATCTTTATCCACAAATTGAAGTAAACTACCTCCAACTGTTTCAACTGCACCATATTCACCTTTAATGAAGTTTTTCCATTCCCAAGCTTGAGAACCAACGAAAATTAAACCTCCAATAATAGTTAAGAACATATAAATTGCAACTTTTGTCTTTTTCAATTGGTGACCTGCATCAACAGCTAATACCATTGTTACAGATGAAAAGATCAAAATAAAAGTCATTAAAGCTACATAATACATTGGAGCCGCAACACCATGCATAAATGGAAAGTGAGTAAACACTTCATCAGCCAAAGGCCAAGTTTCAATAAATTTAAATCTAGAAAAACCGTAAGCTCCTAGAAATCCAGAGAATGTTAAGGCATCTGATACGATAAAAAACCACATCATCATTTTTCCATAACTTGATCCTAGTGGCTGGATCTCATGACCGCCTCCCCAAGTTTTTTCGTCGTTGTTTGCAGTAGTAACTGTCGCTCCCATAAAAGATATTCGTTAAAAAGTTCCCAAATTTACGTTTTTTTCTTATTTAAAGAAAAATAAAAATAAAAATAAATATACCCATAATAAATCCAAAAAGTGCCAATACATCGCACCTAGTTCTATACCAAGAGTTTGAGTCGAATTGTATTTTTGTTTAAAATGATTATAAATTATAATTAAAAGTGAAATTAATCCGCCAGCCAAGTGTAACAAGTGCGTAACCGTTACAACATACAAGAAAGTTGTAGTAATTGAACTACCTTCTCCTGTAAAATAATATCCTTGTTCAACGATTTGTCCAAATCCTTGAAATTGTAACACTACAAATAAAATCCCTAACGCTAAAGTTCCCAAAAGCAATCCCGTAACAGCGCTTCTGTTGTCCTTTTGGATGGCTTTTTTAGCCAGATAAAAAGTAACACTACAAGCAATAATTACAGCTGTACTCCAATAAAACGCAGAAGGCAGCTCAAAATTCTTCAACCAGTCTGCTCTTGATTTACTTACTACAAATGCACTTGTTAATCCAGCAAACATCATGGTCATACTAACCATCGCAAAAAGAAGAATCAGTTTTGCTGATTTCGACTTTCTTACTTGTTCTTCATTTGTTGTCATTGTCATTTCCATAACTATCTTAAAAATTTATCTACTATATATACAATTTGTAAAAGCGAAATATAAGAAACACTTACCAGCATTAATGTTCTAGCTGCTTTGGCAGTTCTTAACTTGTACAAACGAACTGCATAAAAAAGCATCCAAATACCTAACAGAAAAACTAAAATTGCTGCGATTGGAGAAATAAATAATTGTCCTGTAAAACCTAAAACCGGCAGCAATGATGCTATTATAAGCCAAATTGTATATAAAATAATTTGTAATGCTGTTCCTTTGTCTTTTTTACCTGTTGGCAGCATAAAAATCCCTGCTTTCTCATAATCTTCATATAAAAACCATCCGATAGACCAAAAATGCGGAAACTGCCAGAAAAACTGAATTAGAAACAAAGTTCCTGCTTCGATGCCAAATTCTCCTGTCGCCGCTACCCAGCCCAGCATAAATGGAATTGCTCCTGGGAAAGCTCCAACAAAAACAGACAAAGAAGTAACCGTTTTTAATGGCGTATAGATACTTGTATACAAAAATATAGATATTGCAGCAAACATTGCCGACTTTGCATTTATCGTATAAAGAAGCGCAATTCCTAGAATCGTAAGCAGGCTTGCTACTAGCAAAGCTACTCTTGGCGACATTCTGCCTGAAGGAACTGGACGATTTTTAGTTCGATCCATCAACGAATCGATATCTTTTTCTATTACTTGGTTAAAAGCATTTGATGCCCCAACCATGCAATATCCTCCAACTGCTAAAACAGCCAAAGTACTCCATTTAAATGGATGTTCAGAATCAACTCCTAACAAATATCCTGCAATAGAAGAAAATAAAACACTAATAGCCAATCCAGCCTTAGTAATCTCTTTAAAATCTAGAAATATTGATTTGATTGATAATGTATTTTTTGCAGCGTTCAATACCGTTGTTGTTTGTGTATTTTTTTGAGTGCTGCAAATGTACAAATTAGATTGTAGAATTTAGACCTATAAAAATAGATTTTTTTCAATAAAACCTTTACAAATTAAGAACTCGCCATACTTTAACACTATTATTTCGAAAAATCTTATTAAAAACTAGTAATCAAAATACCAATTGAAAATATCTGAACGCAAACCTATACTAAACCAAGTTGTACTTTGCTTAAATGTTGCAGCAGTTTCCTGCGTTGGGTCGAAATTTCGATAAATTAAACTTCCAAATAATTTCAAATTTGTCATCGGATTAATCAAATATCCGCCTTGAATATCCGCGATGAAAATACTTGTTTTATTTCCCTGCCCTACTTTTACACCTGTATTATAAGGACGGTTTTCATCATAGCTTTTATAAATATTACCGCCATAGTTATACGAGTCTTCAGCTGTGTCAAAATCTAAACCTCTTGTTCCCATTGTAAATTTAGCATCTCCAAACAAACGTCCTTTATGGTAGCGGCCAATCACAATTAACTCTTTAAAGTTTCCTCCCCATTGGTGCCCAACGCTTTGATTATTGTGTCCGTAATTTGTAATAACAGCGCTATGAGAGTACACATAAGGACGTACATGGTTAAATTCTACCTGAAACAATAAATCTTTTACATTAAATGCATTGAAATATTTTGCTCCAAGCTGGAATCCAAATTTATTTTTCCAGCTTTGATTCCCTGCTCCAACATCCGAAACAGAAAATTCATCAATCAAAAATTGAGAATATAAATTGATGTTATTATTCCATTTGTACTTACCTGTTATCCCTAAAAGCGCATTTCCGCTTCTAGATGAAGATCCAAATTCTACTGCACGATAAAAAATTATAGGGTTCACAAAATTAATATCAAAACCTCTGTTGTTGGTATTTGTCCAGACTACAGATTCAAAGAAACCTAAATTTAATCTATTTGAAACATTCCAGCTCAAATAATGGTTTGCCATGAATTTTGTCGCATATGTTCTATCTACCGTTACCTCTGGGCGAACATCTTTCATCCACATATAAGTATTGGTATACTTAATTTTCCAGAAATTGGTATTAATTTTAAAATAAGGATAAGGACTTGCTCCATCGCTTTCTAAAAGTGAACGATAACCATCTCCTATAAAATTTCGGCCATACCCCAATTGCAGATCAAAAATTTTGTTTGGTGTAAACGTGATATTGGCATCAGCCAAAGGAAAATCATAAGCATCTGTTTTGAATCTTTTTGCAATCCCAACTCCTGGAATTATCGCAGGATTTCCACCAGATGGCTTGATTGACTCTGCATAATCATTAAAATAACCTGCAAATCTCCCTTGACTTTCAAAAAATGTAGTTGTAAAATTGATCTGTTTTCCTAAACCTCCTCTAAAATTCAATGCTCTTGTATTTACATAAGTATATGATGCATCAAGATCTGAAGCTTTACCCATTTGCAAATCGACAATAGGGTTCAAAGAAAACCAGTAATCTTCTCCTTGAATCTGTACTAGATTTTCGTTCCACCATTTTCTTCCCAGCCAGGTTGAAACATTTTTCTGCAAAGACTCATTAACAGCTTTTAAGTTATAATACTTAGAAACCTCAGCATACGTATAAGGTTTAGAAGCCGTATGATTATTGCTTCCCACTTGGTTCATTGCCGCATCGAACTGAGCATAATAACTGTGAGAAAAAGGAATATTTAAATGACTTTCAAATTCTGGATTATTGTATTTTTTATATACAATGCTATCCAGCTCTGTCATTGGTTTTTCAATTGGCTTTAAAATTTCAGATGCTGCCAAAGCTTCAGCAGCAAGCTGCTCTGAACTTTTAAGCGGCAAATCGATAGAAATTGTATATTTAGAATAAGTAGCTTTTCCGTTGTAGGTTGACGGCTTTATTTTTGGAAATTTTTCAAATACTCGTTTTGCTTCTTGAGACAATTCATCATTTGCTGCTGATACATAAATTACTTTAAATTCTCCTTCTGCATTCACTTCAAAAAGTACTTTTACTGCACCTTTATAATTATTTTGCTTTAAGTTTTCTGGAACTTGAAAATTATTAAATACAAAATCCTGAACTTCTTTATAAAAACAATTTTCTAGTTTTTTACCTTCTAAGTTTTCGCAGTTAGGAAAAACAGGAAACATTTCTGCCGTAAAACCCGGTTGAACTGAAGCTCCATTTTGCTGTGAAGAAACAATGAAAAATGAAAAAATTAAAACAAGGGATAAAAAAAACTTATTCACTTAAAATATAGGTATTTATTTAATATTGATTTGGGGAATTTTCTCCGTTTGAAATTGCTTTTGCCGCTGAAGTTCCTATGCGCTTAACTCCTAAATTGATCATTTCTGATGCTTCTTTATAAGATCGCACACCTCCAGCTGCTTTTACCGATAAAGGTGAAGCATTTTCAAGCATTATAATTATAGTTGGAATTGTCGCTCCATTAGGAGCATTGTTATCTGTTCTATAAAATCCTGTTGAAGATTTTACAAAAACTGAAGCAAAGTCTTCTTCTTGAAAATTTGAAACTACAACATTTTTTATCAAAGCCGATAGTTGAATAATTTCTTTATCTGTTAAAGCCGCAACTTCTATAATCCATTTTACAGTTTTGTTATTCGCTAGACCAATCTGGGTTCCAAATAAGATTTCTTGTTTTATTAAATCTATTTCCCCATTTTTAAAAGCTTCATAATTACAAACAAAATCCAGATCGTCGGCTCCATTTGCAATTGCTTCGTTTGCTTCTTTAATCTTAGTTTCAAGACTTGACTTCCCTTCTGGAAAATCAATTACAGTTCCTACTAACAAAACAGAATTGGCTTCTGAAATCATTTCTTTAGCAAGAGAAACATATTCTGGCCGAATCATAATTAATTTAAATCCTTCTTGAATAGCTTCTTGAATGGCCTTTTTAACCACAATTGTATTTTCTGCTTCAGAAAGACCAGCTTGCGATGCAGTTTTTAAATATGTGGAGTCTAAATATTGCTTTACATTTATCATGATCGAAGTTGCAGAAAACCAGCACAAAAGTACATTTTATATTGATAAAAAACAGCGTTTTAAAAGTTTGATTTTCTTGTAGAAAAAAACCCACCGAAGTGGGTTTCTAATATTATATTTTATTGATTTGCTTTTTAAAGGCTATAGCAGAAAAAACTGCCGTGAACGCCCCAAGCGCATTTGCTAAAACATCTGCAACATCCGAAGCTCTGGTAACTGTAAGAGCAGCTTGCAGGATTTCGATTGTAATTCCAAAAAAAACAGAAAAAATAAACGAAATCAAATAAGCTTTATAATCGTCTGCTTCTTTTCCTTTTAATTCTTTTTTGAAAAACAAAATCCATGAAATTGTAAATCCAAAGTGGAAACAGAAATGTACAATTTTATCAAGACTTGGAATATTAACTGCTGGTAAATTACCCGAATCTGTCAAACAGAAATAAGCAATAATTCCAGAACAGACAATCGCCCAAAGTAATAATAACTGTTTAGGCACCGATTAATGTTTTATAAGCTTCATCAGATAATAAAGAATCGATCTCTGATGCATCAGCAATTTTAATTTTAATCATCCATCCTGCTCCATAAGGATCAGAATTTACAGTTTCAGGAGCACTTTCTAAGTCTTCATTAAAAGCAATGATTTCACCTGTTAATGGTAAAAATAAATCTGAAACTGTTTTTACAGCTTCAACAGTTCCAAAAACTTCATCTTTTGAAAGTGTCTGATCTAAAGTTTCTACCTCAACATACACGATATCCCCTAACTCTTTTTGTGCAAAATGAGTAATTCCTACAGTCGCAACATCTCCTTCGATGCTAACCCATTCGTGATCTTTTGTGTACTTTAAATTTGCTGGTATGCTCATAATAGTATGTTTGAAAATTGATAATTTAAAATTTAAGCCACAAATGTAATAATCTTCTAATGAAATTTAGTTTAGAAACTAAAAATTAATTTCCAAAATTATAACGAAGTGTGAAACCTGATCTGATGTTAGTTAAAGGAAATGAAGTCGAAATAACTGCTTTCGAGAACGAATGATCATAATAAAATATTGCTGTCAAGTTTTTACTGAAAGCATAATCAGCAGTCAACTTTAAGGTCCAAATATTTTGTCCCGCAGCCAGCTGATTATTATCGTAATCTAAATACCTAACTAAAGTTTCATTGTTTCTATATGAAAAATCAGCTTTGATATTAATATCACTTTTAATAATTCCAGTTGGATTATCTGCCAATCTTGAAGAGAAAATTACATCTTTAAAACGATATCCTAACCCAACAACATACTCTACTCCTTTAACTTCTGTCAACAAATTGTTGTCAAAACTCATCGATAAGGCTCGGTCTTTTTTAATTTCCGTTAGTAAACGAAGTGAACTCTTCAGCTCAAAATCAACTCGAATAAGCGGACTAAACTGCTCTACCAAGTTAACATTCGACATAATTGTTTTATTAAAGAAATTCGAATTGACATCCTGCCCGTTAGGATTTTCTAAATAATCAAAGTTCGATCTAAACTGGCTGATTGTATATGAAGCCCTGTAATTATGCTGTAAAGAGAAACGTTTAAAATGATCTTTAAAATATTTATAACGCATCAAACCATTATACTTCACAGTCCAGTTCGGGATAGGGAAACTTCTAAAAATACTTGTCGAAGCATTTGAGGCATCACTTCCTGTATAAGCTGCTAAAAACGAAGGAAGCAAGACTGCCTGATTACTTTTACTAAATCCTATTGGATACCCATCATTTGACTGGATTAACTTTCTTTGACTATTATTTGGATTTGCAAGATTATCCAATGGAGCATTCGGATCTTCAGTTGGAAGAGTAGACGCATCATATCTAGGAATAACTGCTCCATAATGATCTTCCGCTAAACGATTTGCAATTATTAAACGATTATTTCTAAAATCATCAAATGCCGCAGACTGCGTTTCATTACTTGTTGAAAAAGCAGTTTTGATCAATACTGTTGAAATAGAAAACATTCCGTATGTATATGGAGATAAAGGCACATACTGATTTGTTGCAGGATCTACGCTATATTGCTCAGATGAATTTTCAGAATACGCACGATCCATATTTAAATCAATTTTCAAATCAGGAAACAAATCAACATTTGCTGTAATTTTCAAAAGTTTATTACTTACCTGAGTATAATTTTGATTAAAATTTTGATAATTGGTCAACCATCCATTTTTGGCCGCTTCGTAACGTATGTCATCCTGACTACCAAATACGAATCCTAATGATGGTTTTGATGTACCAAAGAAACCTACTCCTGGTATATATCCTGGCAAAACAGTACCGCTGTTTTTAGTATAATTAATTTGAATGTTCTTAACACTTGTCAAAACTCCAATTAAACCGTCGTAAAAAGGACTTCTACTTACTGTTGGCTTCGCAGTGTTTACAATTTTTTCACCTGGCTTAGGTGGTGCTGTTGGTTTTGTTTTCGCCGCTGTTTTAGAACCTGGCGTTAGACCTAAATACTTATACAACGTGTTCATATTTAATGTTGTAGTTAAAGTATTTGAATTAGCATTTTGGATTGTATTTCCTAAATCCCACAGAGTTGTCGATCCATCTGGATTTTCTTCTTCATATTGCGAAAATGCTGTTGAAGCTCTTTGCCAATTATAATCGGCAGTATAAGAATAAGTTGCTTTTACGAAACTGAAAATTGGAATTTTATTAATTGGTATATCATAATTTAAAACCAATTGCTGCAAATGCTGATTTGGTGTACCGATATCAAAATAATCGTCCCAAATATTAAAGTCTTCTTTTGGCGAATTATCGTCATTCAAAAAGTTCCTAACAATATTATTCGATGCTGCAGTATAATTTAATTTTAATGATTTTGTCAGATTGAATCCAAAACCATATTGATAATTGAATGCAAAATTTCTTCTGTAAAGCGGATCAAGACCAATACCTTCTACATCAACTTGTCGATATTGCTGGCGATTACTTTGTCTAATAATATTTGTATTAAAAGAGATATTTGAAGGAAGATAATTAAAATTGAAATCACTCAATAGTTTCCAATATTCACTTGTTTTCATGAATTTGGTCTGCTTGAACGGAACCACTTCTTTCGGCTGGAATGTATACGCATAATTCACGGCTGTGTTCGATTGCTCATCTTCATAATCTTCTACTTCATAATCATGTCTTTCTACTTGATTATAAGATTGGGAGAATGTAAAGTTTTCTACATCATAAACATGAGGTTTCTGCTCTTGGGCTCTGTCTTTTCGTACTCCAATAAAGTTAATACTCTTACGCTTAGTATAATCTACTGCACGTGTTCTAATATTATCTTTTTCTGCTGGATCTGTTGTTTCTGCAATTAACTGTTTCAGTTTAATATCCTGATTAAACGGATCGTATTCTGGTGTAATAACTTCTTCTCCAATTGCATAATTGAACGGAAGATTAATTCCCCATTTCTTAGGCAGTAATTTTCCTAAATTTAAGTTTGTTACTATGTTATATTGTTGAATATCTTCACGATCTCTTTCATTAGCCCCCTCTTCAAGAGAACCAAAACCAATGGTACTCTTTTTACCTGATGCTGATAATGTCATCAAATCGGCCATATTGGTATCGACATTTAACAAGGCTGCCATACCGCCTTTGTTTTCCAAATCAGACATACGAAGCTCGTTAAACCAAACTTCTCCATTAATGTTTTTATGATCTGCAGCACTTTTTACTCCAACCATTAAATTTCGCACTAAACCAAAATTCGGATTTCCTTTTATACCTAAAGTCAATTTACCGTCTTGGTCACCTCCTTCTATAGATGGATCTCTATCTGGATAGTAAATACCATTTACATCTCTTCTTGGGTCATTAGGATCAATCTTCATTGCCAATATTTTCATTCTGGTCAGCAAAGACAAAGCCACGTCAATATTATTTTCTTCCAGCCAAACCAAATCTGGACTTATCTCACATGATCCTCCAGTATTTGTTACTTTTAATGGAATTTCAATCTGATAAAAGTTTTGCGTAAAGTCATTACCAAAACGAATAAATCCAATCATTTCATTATCTAAAAGCTGGCTATCATTTGGAAGTGATTCCGCATGAATGAACATTTTCAACTTTTTGTATTGACGCATATCAACACTTACATTTTTGAAAACTGCTCTAGAATCTTGATATTCTAATCCTGAACCTCCAATTCTTAATGCTAAAGACTGCTCATTTTGGTTAATGATTGTATTGTTGTTATATGCCTGTTCTCTTTGAACTCCTGGCGGAATAACATAATTTACTGGGCATTTAGTCCCATTTTCCTGAATATTAACTGCCGCAACATCAAACTCAGTTCCGTCGTTTTCTGGATTTGTATCATTAGCATCTAACGTTCCTGTATATCTTCTCCATTCTCCTCTAACTAAATCTAACGCTCCAAAACGAACTGTCATTTGATCATTAAATCCAGTCATAAACATACGCATGAAACGAATCGATCTAAAATCTGTAATATTTCCAATAGTATTTTGTGGCTGCGAAACTGGGATTTTAAATTGAATCCATCTTGCATTTGTTGTGCTTCCGTTTGGAAGTTCGACATTGTTTACTTCTCTAATGTCTGTAATATAATTTTGTCCAATCTGCATTCCTGGTCTTAAATCAATACTGTATTCATAATACGCATTGATTGTACTCATTGTATTATCACGGTTGATATCTTCAACGTCTGGAAGAGTTGTAGAACCACGATTCGGATCATCTACACTTACTGCAGAGTTCCCCTCAGTTCCATTATATTTTTTATAGCGATTTAAAACGCCGCCATCTGTATTTAAATAATAGGTGTAATCATCTGCTGCTGGATCACTTTCACCAGCGTAATTATTATAAATAGAAGCTTCTTTTGAATTCGGAAGTCCATCTAAACCAACATCTTGATTTCTACGATTATCCGGATTGGTGTCAAAAGCATAAATTAACGATTGTGATGCAGGCACATCTCCCCAAAGTGGCTGCGGATTTACCATTACCTGATCTGGTCCTAATCCGTTTTCATATTGTTTTCTGCCGTCTTTTAAAACGTCTTCTGAAACTTCTCCTAAGTTGAAATAAATTTTACCTGTATTGGTCGGCTGTGATTCTCCTGTTCCAACATATGGATCCAGTACCCAAAACTGAATATATTCTACATTTCCCTGCTCAAAATTGGTTGAATTCAGCGCACGCATAATTCCTCCAAAATTGGTCGAAGGACTACTTGCCCCAAAATTTGGATTGTTATTGTAAGGTCCTCTATCTGATGGATAATACGTTAAATCTAAAGTATTAACTACTTGAATTTGTCCTTGAGCAATATCTGTATTCGGATAAAGCTCTCTACTATAGATTCTTCTTGTTGAATTTAAAGACAAATCGTCATTGGAAATTCCAGAAGGTTTTGATGCATAAAAGACTGGATCGATGGTATACCATGCTAGCTTTGCACGTTTGAAACCATAATCTAACGTATTAGAACTTGCATTAAATGTATTATCATTTATTGAACCAATATATGGAGTCGAAGATAAACTCCATGCATATGCAGATCTCATATCAATAGTTGTCTGAGAACCTTCAAAATCATCTATGTAAATAGTTGCCTCACCTTCAAAATCACTGGCTTTTGGTGCATCTGGTTTTAAAAATGCAACTTCTCCACGAATGGAAAGATTAGAAGGAACATCGGTATCAACGTTTGGAAGCTTATTGGCTAATCTAGTTAAAAATGGAACTTCTGTAGAGTAATTTCCGTTAAAACCAAAAATAGTATTGTTTACAGATTCCTGTCCGTAGCTTGATTTTTGAGTAAAAGGACGCTCTGTCATCTTTAAAAAGGTTGCCCCTAAAACAAAATTTTCAGACATTTTACGTTCAATATTAAATCCCATAAATCTTCTAGTCTGCTGTCCAAAAATTGAATTATTTTCTAAGGAAACTTCAATTGGTGTATTGGAAGCTTGAAGAGAAGGATCTAAAATCTGCACTCTTCCTAATTGATAATCAACACTATAATCGATACCTTCAACCAAAACCCTTCCTGCCGCAGTTACTACAACAGAACCTTGCGGAACGTTGAATGCTCCAATTGGAATACCATTACTTCCCGAAGATTTGTATTTTCCTCTTAATAAAAATTTGTTTTTATCACTATCCTGTAACGCACCAGCTTGTGTACTTCTGTAGATATTTCTGAATACATATTTTTGCTGATTTGGGTTATAGGTAGTTGGATCATTATAATTTTCTCCAGATCCTGTATTTTGTAATTTTCTAAACAAAAGTTCTCCAAAAGGCTCTTTGGTTGTAAAAATAATTCGAGCATTTTGTACATCGACAGTTACTCCTGGAACATAATCAAAAAAACCGTCCCCTCCTGTCTGCGGATCATTGGTAGAATTTAAACGATCTAGATTGAAAACATTTAACAAAGGTGTCTGATCTACTTTATCGTCTGGCGCAGGATTTGCAGGAAAAGAACTCCCTGCTACTGGTGTTATATAATTTATTGGTGATGGATCTGTGTAAAGAATGTTTAGCCTGAAATCTTCTTGCTTGATTTGATACGCCTGTGGAATTTGATAAACATTTTTCATCATCAAGTTCCAAACTGGATTATTAACATTAGTCAAACTGCTTTTCAGCATTTTTAAAACCAAACTCTGCGTTACAATGGCTTGATTAGCGTTATTGTTTCCTGTAACTACAGTTGCATCTACACCATCGCTTCCGAATTCTCCAACTTGATATACTTTTCCTCCAACAGTGTATTCAAAGGCAACTGCCAAAATTTCGTCATTGGCCAGACGCTGCTGCAAAGAGATATAACCTAATTGTGGATTAAAAGTATATTCGTTTGTTGTTAACTTTCTAGCATTTTCTAAAACAGAATAATCGGTACCTTCGCTTACATTTGCATTGTTAAATCCAGAACCAGCAGTAACAATCTCCCTAATATTAGAATTTAAATAACTTCCTACTTGCCCGATTGTTGCAGGATTGTATTTATTATTCGTATTATCTGTTGGAGAATCTATAGGATTATTAAAAAATCCTGCCGAATTGGTAATCACTACAACTTCATTGTCTGGCACGCCGCTAACTTGACCTTCACCTAAATCTTGAAGCGCAATAATATTTCTTAAGTTATTATTGTTTGTCGTTACTCTATTCTGTTTATTGGTAACCCATACTTCTAGTCTTGTAATTTGAACACGGCTGTCAATAAATGGATAATTTCTTAGGGATGAATCGTATTTATTTCTAAAGTATTGTGACAAGAAGAAATGTCGGTCATTATCGTAATCTAATGCGAACAAATCAAAGTTTTGAACTGTTCCTCCACCTTCTGCGACTATACTTTTGGTTTGAGACTTCTGTTCTGAGAAAACTCCGGTAATAGTTGTTTTACCAAATTGTGCTTTTACTTTTGCTCCAAATAAACTCTGTGCACCTCGAATAAGTGTACTATTAAGAGGCATGCTGACGTTACCAACTTCTACACTTTGTATTATATCATCTTCTGATGGAGTATACGCGAGTTTAAATAAGTTTTGAAAGGCAAAAGTTGACTGCGTATCGTAATTGGCATTTACCTCAAGACGAGTTCCTATTTTACCCATTAAACTCATACTGATTCTTTGATCAAAATCAAAAGTCAGGCTGGATCTGTTTCTTGGAGAAAATGAAGGATTGTCTTGTTTGGTATAACGCAAACCTAGATCCATTTCGACTGATCCTGTGGGCTTTACATCAATGGTATTACTTCCAAAAATACTTTCGAACAAACTGGAATTGATATAATATCTTGGAAGTAAATCTTTTTTTGCGGCTTCGCTTCCTGTTTTTTTACCATCAATTGCATCTGATTTTTTTCTAAAGTAATCTCTTCTAGATTCTTTTAGAACTAAATCTTCGTATTCTTTTGGAGTTAAAATTAAAGGGTAATTGATTGAGAAACCATCAACAGAATTGGTATAAATATAACGATCTGTAATTGGATCGTATCTATAAGCTGATAGTATACTTGGTGGATCTGCAATTTCAATTTTACCAACTGAAAACTGAGTTTTAGTTGTATCTTGAGTTGCCGGGGTGACCTGCGCACGCAAAACATTACCGCAGAGTAAGACCAGCAACAAAATACAAATTTTACGCATAGAATTCTTTTATATAAAATGAATTTATAAGCTTTTTAAAGCTTTTTTGATGATTGTTTCTACTGTAGCTTCTGGATCTTCTTTAACGATCTTTTCTACTACTTTTTCAGACGCTTTACGAACAAAACCTAAAACTTCCAAAGCAGATAACGCTTCATCTCTATTTGTATTGTTTTGAACTACTGAAACTTCATCCAAATCGTACAACTTTAACACTTTTTCCTTTAAATCAAGTATAACCCTTTGTGCTGTTTTGTTCCCAATCCCTTTTATAGATTGAATTACGCCTACATCTCCTGATGCGATCGCATTTATAATTTGTTTTGGTTCTATTGACGAAAGCATCGTTCTCGCAATTCCTGCACCGATTCCTGAAACAGAAAGCAGCATTCTAAAAATTTCGCGTTCCGATTTCTCTGCAAAACCATATAAAGTATGCGCATCTTCTTTTATTTGAAGATGCGTATACAATTTTATATTTTCAGAATTTGGTATTAAAGAAAAGGTATGCAGTGATATATTCACCTGATAACCAACTCCTCCACAATCAATTACAACTTCTGTAGGATTTTTTTCTACTAATCTTCCCTGCAAATGTGCTATCATAAATATACTTTATTAGTATCAAATATAATAAAAATGCCATAAAATTACGACAAAGTTATTCAATCCTTGTTAGAACGTTTATTGTGAGATTTTATTTTTTTTGTTTTCTTTTTCCTGTGCATCAATCACAGCGATTGCAGCCATGTTTACCATTTCTTCTACGCTTGCCCCTAATTGGAAAATGTGAACTGGTTTACCCATACCCATCATAATTGGTCCGATTGAATTCACTTTATACAATTCTTTCAACAGTTTATAAGTGATATTTGCTGACTCTAGATTAGGGAAAATCAATGTATTTACTTTTTTACCAGCTAATTTAGAGAATGGGAATTTCTCCTGCAACATTTCTGGATTTAAAGCAAAATCTGCCTGAATTTCTCCATCAACGATCATTTCAGGATGATTTTTATGTAAGTAAGCAACAGCTTCTCTAACTTTTGACGCGCTTGCGCTAGATGAAGAACCAAAGTTTGAGAATGAAACCATTGCAATAACAGGCTCAATACCAAACATTTTTGCTGTTTTAGAAGTCATAATTGCAATGTTAATCAAATCTTGTGCAGATGGATTAATGTTGATTGCAGTGTCTGATAAAAACATTGGCCCGCGAGAAGTAAGCATCATGTTTGCTGTTGCAATTAGAGAGGCATTATGTGCTTTTTCTATTAATTGCATCATTGGTTTTACAACAGAAGGATAGCTTCTAGAATATCCAGTAACTAAAGCATCTGCTTCACCTTCATTAACCATCATGGCTGCAAAATAGTTTCTTTCGCGCATGAATTTCTCAGCATCTAATTTTGAAACACCTCTGCGCCCTCTTGTTTCCCAAAACGAATTTGCAAATTTATTACGTCTTACTTCTTCTTCATCTGTCTTAGGATCAATGATTTCTAGATCAGCATCAAAACCTAATTCTGCTTTCAATTCTAAAATCACTTCTTTGTTTCCTAATAAAATTGGGAATCCAATTCCGTCTTCGTAAACAATTTGTGCTGCTTTTAATACATTTAACTGATCTGCTTCAGCAAAAACAATTCTTTTAGGATCTAATTTTGCACGATTTGTAATCAATCGCACCATTTTATTATCATTACCCATACGCTCACGAAGATTATCTTCATAAGCTGCCCAGTCTGTGATAGGATTTTTTGCTACACCAGATTCCATTGCTGCTTTTGCTACTGCAGGCGCAACAACTGTAATCAATCTTGGATCAAATGGTTTTGGAATGATATATTCTTGTCCGAAACCTAATTTGGTTGCACCGTACGCTACGTTAACCTGCTCTGGAACTGGTTCTTTTGCTAAAATAGCCAACGCTTTTACGGCAGCCATTTTCATGTCTTCGTTAATTTTTGTCGCTCTTACGTCTAATGCTCCTCTAAAAATGTAAGGGAAACCTAAAACATTATTTACCTGATTAGGAAAATCTGAACGTCCTGTCGCCATAATAACGTCTTTACGCGTTTCTACAGCTAAATTATAATCGATTTCCGGATTCGGATTTGCCATTGCAAAAACGATCGGGCTTTTTGCCATTGTTAGTAACATTTCTGGCGAAAGAATATCTCCAGAAGATAATCCGATGAAAACATCAGCATCTTTTACTGCATCTGCCAAAGAAATTTTTGGTCCGTCGACAGCATATTTTAATTGTAAATCTGAAAGTGCAGGATTGTCTTTTGTTAAAAGTCCTTTACTGTTGAACATTAAAACATTCTCTACTTTCACGCCCAATAAAACATATAAATCAGTACAAGCGATTGCTGCAGATCCTGCTCCAGAAACTACTACTTTTACATCTTCTGCTTTTTTACCTGCTAATTCAAGTGCATTGATTAAAGCTGCTGAAGATATAATAGCTGTTCCGTGCTGGTCATCGTGCATTACCGGAATATTTAATTCTTCTACCAGTCTTCTTTCGATTTCAAAAGATTCTGGCGCTTTAATATCTTCAAGATTAATACCTCCAAAAGTTGGAGCAATATTTTTTACGGTTTGAATAAATTCTTCAACATTTTCGGTGCCGATTTCGATATCAAAAACATCAATATCAGAGAATATTTTGAATAATAAACCTTTCCCTTCCATTACAGGTTTTCCTGCTTCAGGGCCTATATTTCCTAGTCCTAAAACAGCTGTACCGTTTGAGATTACGGCTACTAAATTTCCTTTTGCTGTATATTTATAAACGTCATCAATGTTTTCTGCAATTGCTAAACATGGTTCTGCAACTCCCGGCGAATAAGCCAGTGATAAGTCTCTTTGGGTTGCATATTTTTTTGTTGGAACTACCTGAATTTTTCCTGGAGTCGGCTCTGAATGGTACAGTAACGCTTCTCTTCTTTTACTCTCTTTGTTCATTATTTTTAGCTTTTATTCTAGCTTACAAAGATATAAGTCTTGTTTTAAAATGGCGTATTTTTAGCATTTTCTTTTCTTAAAATCCATTTTGATAAATAAAAAAAGTCCAATAGAAATTGGACTCCTTTTAAATTTTTATTGTTTTTAAGTGTGCTTTATTGAGAAATATAAGAATTCAAATGATTAATGGTGTCTTTTTGAATTTCTATAATTGCCTTAACAACATCGCTTATTGAGATTATTCCGACTACTACCCCATCTTCTAAAACAGGCAGGTGTCGGATTCTTTTTTCGCTCATAAGTTCCATACAATCTTCAAGATTATCTGAAAGTTTAACTGTAAAAACATTACTTTCCATAATCTCATGAACAAAAGTTTCTTTAGAAGATTTATCTTTTAGAACAATTTTACGGGCATAATCTCTTTCAGATAAGATTCCTTTTAAATTATTATCGTCAATAATTAAAATTGCTCCGATATTTTTTTCTCCCATTACTTTTAAGGCTTCATAAACCGTTAAATTCGAAATAACGGAATAGACATTTCTTCCTTTTGCTTTAAGTATTTGATCTACAGTCATAATGAAAAATTTTTAGGTTTATAAAGTTAAAACAAAAACAAACACGATTTGCAACGAAATCGATTTTTTAAAAACATAAGCAATTCATTTTAAACATAATACATCAAAATTTAGATTTTCAAAATTATCCACTAAAGAAAGAAACTTTTTACAATTCTTTTTTGAAGAAAATTTGATTTTTTAACGTTTAGGATTCACATTGTGTAAATAATAATCAAATGTCCCGATGGGACAAAATGCATGGCGATATTTTGGGATTCTACCAATCATTAACTCCTAACGGAGTTATTTTGCAGAATTAAATATTATGAATTAGCAACTCATTAGAAGTTATGGCATGATACAAGAGTGATTATAATCATCGTAATATTATATCTGGATGTTTAAAAGAATATTTATTCCTCAGGGATTAAATCAATACCATTAAAAATATTGAACAGCAACTCCGTTAGGAGTTATGGGTTGGTAGAAAAAATAATGATAATCATCACAATATTATCTTTTAGGGATATATGAAAGCACATTAAAAACAAATCAGAGACTCCGCTAGAACCTATGGATTGGTAGAAAAAATAATGATAATCATCCCAATATTATCTTTTAGGGATATATGAAAGCACATTAAAAATAAATCAGAGAATCCGCTAGAACCTATGGATTGGTAGAAAAAAAAAAATTGTAACCATCAAAATATTATTCCTCAGGTGTTATATCAGTACCATTAAAAATATAGAAGAACAACTCCGCTAGGAGTTACGGGTTGGTAGAAAAATAATGATGATAATATCAATATTATCCCGTAGGGATATCTGGAAAAACATTAAAAGTATAACCATGCCAAAATTCAGAGCATTTTTTTACAAAAAACCCTTTTCTAAAATTTAGAAAAGGGTTCTATGATTGGATTTGGAATTTAAAAAATTGAAAATTTCCTTTTTTTTTACATTGCTACAATAATAAACTCACTTCTTCTATTTTGCATGTGTTGTTTTTCGGTGCACTTAACTCCGTCTGCACATTTGTTTACTAATTGTGTTTCTCCATAACCTTTGGCAGATAAACGTTCTTCGCTTATTCCTTTTTGTACCAGCCAGTTTTTTGTCGATTGTGCTCTTTTTTCAGAAAGGATCTGATTGCTTTCTGATGACGAACGGCTGTCTGTGTGTGAACGAATATCTAGTTTCATTTTTGGATATTCATTTAAAAGATTTACCACTTTCATTAACTGTGGTTCTGATGTCTTTTTGATTGTTGCTTTACCCAAATCAAAAAAGTTCATTGGCAGATTTAATAGTTTTGCCAAATCTGCCCCCACTTTTATCGATCCTAATTTTACTGGACTTATTGCAACTTTTTTGATTTCTATTTTTTTCGCAGCAAGAGGAACAAACACTTTGTTTAATGCAATCATTAATGTTGTTTCTCCGTCTTTTTGAATATTTACAGCAACTTCTTTTGCGTTGTAATCTGTTTTGGCTGTTCTAATGGTATATTTTCTGCCGCATTTTACAGCAGGAAAAATGTAATTTCCTTTTTCATCTGTAACGATTGTTCCAACTGGATCAAACTTGTCATTAAATAAAGTAAGAGAAGTATTGGCCAGCAGTTCATTAGATTCAGCATCTGTAACTGTTCCTGTTAAGTTTTGCTCACAGATTAATCTTCTAGTTTCTGTAAATCGATAAATATCATCTAACCCTTGACCGCTATCTCTATTGGAAGAGAAAAATCCGTTTCTAATTTTACTGTCAATGCTAAAAGCGAAATCGTCTTGTTTACTGTTTACAGGTTCCCCAACATTTAAAACTTCATCAAAAGTTCCGTTTGCTTTTATTCTAACAGCAAAAATATCAAGTCCGCCTAAACCTGGGCGTCCGTCAGATGCAAAATACAATTCATTGTCTCCAGAAATAAAAGGAAAGGTTTCTCTTCCTTCGGTATTAATTGAAGGTCCTAAATTTTCTGGTGTCCCAAATGTACCGTCTTCATTAATAGTTACTTTATAAATATCTGACTGGCCAAACGTTCCTGGCATATCAGACGCGAAATACAATATTTTTTCGTCTACACTTAACGCTGGATGTGCAGTACTGTATTGGTCGCTGTTAAACGGAAGTTCTTTTATGTTTTTCCATTCTTCGTCAATCCATTCTGCTTTGTACAATTTTAAAAGCGTTACATTTTTATCGTTGCTTCTTCTCTTGCCATCAGTAAAGTTATTTCGGGTAAAATACATTGTACGACCATCTTTTGTGAAAATCGGACTTGACTCATTGAATTTGTCTTTTTTTCTTTTTATTAAAAGTTCAGGTTTTCCAACACTTCCGTCAGGCATTAAAACAGCTGAATATAATCTAGAGAAAGATCTATTTGTCCATTGAAAATTAGTCTTAACCACTCCGCCTGTATCGCGCGCCGAAGTAAAGATTATTTTGTTATTATAAGTAGTGCTTCCGTAATCTGAAAAATGAGAATTAACTCCCGCATCTCCAATTTCAAATCGACCTGAATTTTCTTTTATTTCCTCTAAATAATGTTTTATCATTTCGAATTAAATCGGCTCTCTTTTCTAAAACCGCTTTTTCATTAAATTTCTGTAGAATTTCATACGATTTACGATAGTTTCCAGCTGATTTTAAAGATTGGGCGTAACGGTATAAATATTCAGATTCTTGGTCTGGGTTTATCATAAATAATTGTTCATACCATTTTAAGGCACTTTTTAATTCTCCATTAAAATAATATGAGTTTGCCAGACGCTGAATCAAGCCTTCGTTATTAGTTTCTGTGGTTACTAAGTTTTCGTATACTTTTATTGCATCTGCGTAAGCATATTCACTGTACTTTTTATCTGCATATTTTACATTCATATTTGTGAATGGATGTTGTGCATTCACATTTAAGAAAAAGCCTGACAGCAAAAAGATCAAAATTAATTTGTTTACTTTCATAGGTATCATTAAAAGAATCTTGGAGATATCATTTTATTATAATTATTGAAGAATTCGAATCTTAGGAAAATCTCATGAGATCCAGAATTGTATTTTCTAAGTCTTGTAGTTTCATGATCGTAACCATAACCTACGTACATTCCTTTGGTAACTTGAAATCCAGCCATCGCACTAACTGAAGCACTCCAGCGGTATGCAAGCCCAAGAACGAATTTATCATTAAACATAAAATTCCCAGAAACATCTACCTGCAAAGGTGCTCCTTCTACCATTTTGGTCATTAAAGCTGGTTTGAATTTAATATACTCTAAACGATCCAGATTAAATACATAACCGGCTATTAAATAATAATTGATTTTTTCTTTGAAAATAGCGGTGTCGTCAGAATTATAGCGATTTGTTTCTATAAAATTAGGAACAGATAATCCAATATATGCTCGATCTGAATGATAGTAAATTCCAGCTCCTACATTTGGACTAAATCTGTTTTTTAAGTTTTGAAATTGTGGATCATCCTGATCTTCCATACTTAATTTATTGACATCAAGATTAAAAAGATTTGCTGTTCCTTTTATCCCGAAAGACAAGTTCCAACTTTCTGAAGTTGGTATTGTATAAGACAAATCTGCTGATAAGGTGTTTTCTACAGTTGGTCCGATTTTATCATTTACTAAAGAAACTCCAAGCCCTAAATCGCTGTTACTTAAAGGTGTATTGACAGAAAATGTACTTGTTTCCGGCGCGCCATCTAAACCAACCCATTGCGTACGATACAATCCAAAAACGCTTAAAGCTCCTCTTGAACCTGCGTAAGCTGGATTGACTTCGATTGTATTATACATGTATTGAGTATACTGCGCATCTTGCTGCGCATTAGACACAATCGAAAAAAACATAAAAATTAAAATTAATTTTTTCATTTATTAAGTTTTAAAACAGCTCAGCTAGAACTAAGCCGTCATCTATTTTTATTTGTTAATGTATAAGTAACCTGATTCTTCGTGCGGGTTTTTAGCACTGTCTTTGTATTTCAAAATATAGAAATAGGTTCCTACTGGCAGACCGTCTGTTTGTTTAATCGTAGAACGTCCGTTAGAATATCCTAAAAAGACTCTGTCTGTATTATTATATTGATCTATACTGAAAACCAATACTCCCCAACGGTTGTAAATTTCAACAGTATTATCTGGATAACATTCTATGCCTCTAATAAAGAATCTTGCATTCTTTTCGTCTCCATTTGGAGAGAAAGCTTTAAATACTTTAATTGCACATCCATTTAAATCTAATACCGTAGGATTGTCGCCATTGTTGCTAGAATCATCTGATTTGTCTTCAACAACTACACCTCTACTACTTTTACCTTGTGCAATTGCCTGATTACTAACACTGCCCAGATTAATATCTTCTTGAGTTATTTTGTAAACTGCAGTGAAATTAGTTTCATTAGATTCGTTTACATTTAGATCAATTGGCTGGCCAGAAACTACTACTCCAGTTAATGGATCTGTTATTGTAATACCAATAAGCGGTACGTTTCCTGTATTGGTTACTGTAAACTTGTACGTGATTGTTTCGCCTGCATTAGCATAACCGCTCTTATCTTCATCATTAAATACTGCGGTTTTAATAACTGCTATTGCTGGAACTTCAACAAAAACATTCATTACTGCTGTTGAACAATTTAAAGGATCTGCTTTTTCGCAAACCTGATACGTCAATGGATAATTTCCTCCTGGTGTATTTGGTTTAACATTTACAGTTCCGTCAGCATTCCATTCAAAATAGGCATTCGTTGTTAAAGGTTTTACCACAACATCTGCAGGATTGATCGGTTGTCCGTTTATTAAATCATTATCTAAAACATTTACAAATTCTAGAGAACCATTAATTCCGTCTACACTAATATTATTATCATTCCCTAAAGTAATTTCGTTTGATGCTGGAGAAGCAGGATCAAGCGTATTCAATACTGTAATTTTAATTGTTGCCTGACTACAATTTGATGTATTTGCAGCTTCACAGATTTGATAAGTCAATTCGTAAACTCCATTTGGTGTGTTTGCAGCAATGTTGATTGATCCATCTGTATTTAGTGTTAGATTTGGATTTGCAACAACAGTTGATAAAATAACATCTGAAGGATTTGGATTCACTCCATTTACAAGATCATTTGCAAAAATATTAAGTGATGCATTCATTCCTTTTTTCACATCAATTGGTCCTGCCTCATCATTATTTGCTTTGATTGAGAATGTCGGACGAGCGTTACAACCAGAAGTTGCTGCTGGATAAGCTACAGAAACCGTTACGGTTGGGTTTAATGAAAATTCCATTTTCACTCCATTTCTCGTAAGTTCAAAACCATCTGCACCTTCTGTCCATTGTCCGTTGTTTAGAATCCATCCCGGCCAATCTACTCCATTTCCACTACCGTCCACTATAGCGCCGGGCCAAATAATATTTCCGCTTAATGGTAAGTTTGTTTGAGTAGCTACAACATTATTTGCGCTGTCGATCCATTTAACTGTCAATAGATTCGCTGTTGTAAAATTATCTGGCGTAACTGTATAATTTACATAAGGAACATTGTTTGAACAGTAGCTGTTTGCAGATACTGTCATTTTTGGTTCTGTTACAGTTACTTTTACAACATTTGAACTACAATTTGACGGATTTAATTTCTCACAAATAGTATATGGCAATTCATAATCTCCTACTGGCGCATTAGGCGCAAGGATAACATTTCCGTTTGCATCTATTGTTAAATATCCTTTTGGATCTGTTCCTAGGGTAAGATTTACATCTGATGGTACTAAAGCATTTCCGTTTTTAGTATCGTTTGTAAAGACATTTATTACTGTTTGTGAAACATTTACTCCAACCGCCGATGGCACAAGATCTTCATTTGCTACAAGATCTCCTCCGGTAACCGTTACAACCGAAATTACTGAATCACAATTTGTCGGATTTGTATTTTCGCAGATACGGTATTCTACATTATAATTTCCTGCCGGCGTGTTTGGCGCCACAGTAATAGTATG
The DNA here is from genome assembly GCF_030818825.1 of Flavobacterium sp. SORGH_AS_0622. NCBI lineage: Bacteria > Pseudomonadati > Bacteroidota > Flavobacteriia > Flavobacteriales > Flavobacteriaceae > Flavobacterium > Flavobacterium sp. SORGH_AS_0622. The sequence goes on along the minus strand of NZ_JAUTAX010000001.1, from coordinate 596,040 downwards.
ATCTGGATTTAATGTAAATCCTGACGGAAGTGTTCCAATAATTTCAAAACTTACTTCTCCTGAAGAAGTTCCAACAACTGCTGGATTTCCGTTTAGTTTATCATTAGCAGTTAATGAAATTGTTGTTCCTCCGATATTTCCATTAATTGAAGTTACTGGATCTGCAACTGCTTCAATTTTTGGTGCAGTTACTGTTACCGTTACTGTGTTTGATTTACAATTTGAAGGATTTAATTTCTCGCAGATTGTATATTCTAATTCATAATTTCCTGCTGGTGCATTAGCTCCTAAAGTCAATGTCCCGTCTGGATTCAATACTAAATATCCTTTTGGATCTGGTTTTGAAACGGTCAGATTTACATCTGAAGGATCTAATTTTTGTCCGTTTTTAGTATCATTATCTAAAACATTTACATTCAATGTCTGATTTGCATTTGACCCGATAACCGACGGTACTGTGTCTGGATTTGCAACAAGATCACCTGATGTAACTGTTACAATTGAAATTACTGAATCACAGTTTGTCGGATTAGTATTTTCACAGATACGGTATTCTACATTATAATCTCCTGCCGGCGTGTTTGGCGCCACAGTAATTGTATGATCTGGATTTAATGTAAATCCTGACGGAAGTGTTCCAATAATTTCAAAACTAACTTCTCCTGAAGCTGTTCCTACAACTGCCGGATTTCCGTTTAGTTTATCATTAGCAGTTAATGAAATTGTTGTTCCTCCAGTATTTCCATTAATTGAAGTTACTGGATCTGCAACTGCTTCAATTTTTGGTGCAGTTACTGTTACCGTTACTGTGTTTGATTTACAATTTGAAGGATTTAATTTCTCGCAGATTGTATACTCTAATTCATAATTTCCTGCTGGTGCATTAGCTCCTAAAGTCAATGTCCCGTCTGGATTCAATACTAAATATCCTTTTGGATCTGGTTTTGAAACAGTCAGATTTACATCTGAAGGATCTAATTTTTGTCCGTTTTTAGTATCATTTTCTAAAACATTTACATTCAATGTCTGATTTGCATTTGACCCGATAACCGACGGTACTGTATCTGGATTTGCAACAAGATCACCTGATGTAACTGTTACAATTGAAATTACTGAATCACAGTTTGTCGGATTAGTATTTTCGCAGATACGGTATTCTACATTATAATCTCCTGCCGGAGTGTTTGGCGCCACAGTAATTGTATGATCTGGATTTAATGTAAATCCTGACGGAAGTGTTCCAATAATTTCAAAACTTACTTCTCCTGAAGAAGTTCCAACAACTGCTGGATTTCCGTTTAGTTTATCATTAGCAGTTAATGAAATTGTTGTTCCTCCGATATTTCCATTAATTGAAGTTACTGGATCTGCAACTGCTTCAATTTTTGGTGCAGTTACTGTTACCGTTACTGTGTTTGATTTACAATTTGAAGGATTTAATTTCTCGCAGATTGTATATTCTAATTCATAATTTCCTGCTGGTGCATTAGCTCCTAAAGTCAATGTCCCGTCTGGATTCAATACTAAATATCCTTTTGGATCTGGTTTTGAAACGGTCAGATTTACATCTGAAGGATCTAATTTTTGTCCGTTTTTAGTATCATTATCTAAAACATTTACATTCAATGTCTGATTTGCATTTGACCCGATAACCGACGGTACTGTGTCTGGATTTGCAACAAGATCACCTGATGTAACTGTTACAATTGAAATTACTGAATCACAGTTTGTCGGATTAGTATTTTCACAGATACGGTATTCTACATTATAATCTCCTGCCGGCGTGTTTGGCGCCACAGTAATTGTATGATCTGGATTTAATGTAAATCCTGACGGAAGTGTTCCAATAATTTCAAAACTAACTTCTCCTGAAGCTGTTCCTACAACTGCCGGATTTCCGTTTAGTTTATCATTAGCAGTTAATGAAATTGTTGTTCCTCCAGTATTTCCATTAATTGAAGTTACTGGATCTGCAACTGCTTCAATTTTTGGTGCAGTTACTGTTACCGTTACTGTGTTTGATTTACAATTTGAAGGATTTAATTTCTCGCAGATTGTATACTCTAATTCATAATTTCCTGCTGGTGCATTAGCTCCTAAAGTCAATGTCCCGTCTGGATTCAATACTAAATATCCTTTTGGATCTGGTTTTGAAACAGTCAGATTTACATCTGAAGGATCTAATTTTTGTCCGTTTTTAGTATCATTTTCTAAAACATTTACATTCAATGTCTGATTTGCATTTGACCCGATAACCGACGGTACTGTATCTGGATTTGCAACAAGATCACCTGATGTAACTGTTACAATTGAAATTACTGAATCACAGTTTGTCGGATTAGTATTTTCGCAGATACGGTATTCTACATTATAATCTCCTGCCGGCGTGTTTGGCGCCACAGTAATTGTATGATCTGGATTTAATGTAAATCCTGACGGAAGTGTTCCAATAATTTCAAAACTTACTTCTCCTGAAGAAGTTCCAACAACTGCTGGATTTCCGTTTAGTTTATCATTAGCAGTTAATGAAATTGTTGTTCCTCCGATATTTCCATTAATTGAAGTTACTGGATCTGCAACTGCTTCAATTTTTGGTGCAGTTACTGTTACCGTTACTGTGTTTGATTTACAATTTGAAGGATTTAATTTCTCGCAGATTGTATACTCTAATTCATAATTTCCTGCTGGTGCATTAGCTCCTAAAGTCAATGTTCCGTCTGGATTCAATACTAAATATCCTTTTGGATCTGGTTTTGAAACAGTCAGATTTACATCTGAAGGATCTAATTTTTGTCCGTTTTTAGTATCATTATCTAAAACATTTACATTCAATGTCTGATTTGCATTTGACCCAATAACCGACGGTACTGTGTCTGGATTTGCAACAAGATCACCTGATGTAACTGTTACAATTGAAATTACTGAATCACAGTTTGTCGGATTTGTATTTTCACAGATACGGTATTCTACATTATAATCTCCTGCCGGCGTGTTTGGCGCCACAGTAATTGTATGATCTGGATTTAATGTAAATCCTGACGGAAGTGTTCCAATAATTTCAAAACTAACTTCTCCTGAAGCTGTTCCTACAACTGCCGGATTTCCGTTTAGTTTATCATTAGCAGTTAATGAAATTGTTGTTCCTCCGATATTTCCATTAATTGAAGTTACTGGATCTGCAACTGCTTCAATTTTTGGTGCAGTTACTGTTACCGTTACTGTGTTTGATTTACAATTTGAAGGATTTAATTTCTCGCAGATTGTATACTCTAATTCATAATTTCCTGCTGGTGCATTAGCTCCTAAAGTCAATGTCCCGTCTGGATTCAATATTAAATATCCTTTTGGATCTGGTTTTGAAACAGTAAGATTTACATCTGAAGGATCTAATTTCCGTCCGTTTTTAGTATCATTATCTAAAACATTTACATTCAATGTCTGATTTGCATTTGACCCAATAACCGACGGTACAGTGTCTGGATTGGCTACAAGATCGCCTGATGTAACTGGTACAACTATAGTCACAGAATCACAGTTTGCAGGTACAGCGCCAACTTCACATATTACATATTCTACATTGTAATCTCCTTTTGGAGTCGATGGACTTACTGTAATAGTTCCGTTTGAATTTAACGTTAATCCTGTTGGTAAAGTGCCAACAATATTTATACTAACTTCACCAGAATTAGTTCCAATTACAACTGGATTGCCATTTAAGGTATCATTTGCTGTTAATACAACCGTTGTTCCTCCAATATTTCCATTAATTGGTATAATTGTATCTACAACTGCTTTTATTTTATTGTCTACTACAACCGTAGCTGTTGCTGTTTTACAGTTCGCTGTATTTTTTTCGCAGATTTCATAAGTAATGCTGTATGACCCGCTTGGTGTATCTGCCGAAAGAGTAACTTCTCCGTCTGCATCAACACTCAATACTCCGTCAGTTTTTGGTGTTACTGATGTATTTGCTGCTGTAACCGCTAAACCGTTTAATGTATCGTTGGTTTTTACATTTCCAATATTTACTGCAGATGATCCAGATGTTTTTGTTCCGAATGAATCTGCATTGGCGACTAAACCATTTACAACATCAACCGTAGCTGTTGCTGTTTTACAGTTCGCGGTATTTTTTTCACAGATTTCATAAGTAATGCTGTATGACCCGCTTGGTGCATCTGCCGAAAGAGTAACTTCTCCGTCTGCATCAACACTCAATACTCCGTCAGTTTTTGGTGTTACTGATGTATTTGCTGCTGTAACCGCTAAACCGTTTAATGTATCGTTGGTTTTTACATTTCCAATATTTACTGCAGATGATCCAGATGTTTTTGTTCCGAATGAATCTGCATTGGCACATAAGATTGAATTAATAACAAAACTTACATTTCCAGAAGAACATCCGTTAATTGATGCAGAAATTGTATAGCTTCCTGTAGGTGCTGTAATTGTACCTGCGTTATTGATAACTCCTGTTGATGGGGTTATTATATAATTATAAGTTGAATCATAATTGTTAATAGTAAAACTTCCTGTAAAAGTCGAACATGTCGGTTGAGTGATATTGCTCAATATTGGCGTAGATGGTGTTGTAGTTACAATTACACTTACAGAAGTTCGTGCACTTTCACATGTGTTAGTTGCTTGGCTTACATAATAAGTTCTTGTTGTTAAAATATCTGTTGAAGCTAATGAACTACCCCCTGTTAATTGAGTATACCATTTTAAATTACTTCCAGTAGTAACTGTTAAATCGTTTATTGTTTTATTATCAGCTGAACAAAATAATTGTGCTGAAGCTGTTGGAGCAACTGGTGTTGGATTTATTGTGACATCTACCGAGGTTCTTGAACTCTCACATCCACTTGCAGAAGTCTGGCTTACATAATAAGTTCTGGTTGTTAAAATGTCTGTTGAAGCTAATGCATTACCTCCTGTTAATTGAGTATACCATTTTAAATTACTTCCAGTAGTAACCGTTAAATCATTTACTGTTTTATTATCAGCTGAACAAAATGATTGTGCTGAAGCTGTTGGAGCAATCGGTGTTGGATTTACCGTAATAGTTCTCGTAGAGGTAACGTCAGAACAACCTCCTGTTCCTATTACTTTGTATGTTATTGTTGCTGTACCTGAAGAAACTCCTGTTACCACCCCTGTTGATGAGTTTACTGTAGCAATTGAAGTATTATCACTTGTCCATGCTCCTCCTGTATCACCACTTGATGAAAAAGTTGATGTTCCGCCAATACAGATATTTTGTGTTCCTGATAAAGTTCCAGCATTTGGTGCTGTCGTTACCGTAATTGTTCTTATAGAAACTGCATCTGAACAACCTCCTGTTCCAGTTACTTTGTATGTTATTGTTGCTGTACCTGAGGAAACTCCAGTTACCAATCCTGTTGATGAGTTTACTGTAGCAATTGAAGTATTATTACTTGTCCATACTCCTCCTGTATTGCCATTTGATGTAAAGTTTGATGTTCCAGCTGTACAAATATTCTGTACCCCAGACAAAACTCCTGAATTTGGAGGAGTTGCAACGGTTACTACTACTGACTTTATAACAGAACATCCAAAAGAATTCGTAGCTTTTATATAATAAGTACCTGCTGTCGCTGCAGTTGGAGTTGCATAAGCAGCTGTTGCTGCCGAATTAGTCCAATAAGTAAAAGTCAAATTTGATGAACTTCCCGCTGTAACAGTTGATGAAGTTAAATCTACTGTTGAAGGAGAACAGACAGATGCTGGATTATTAATTGTAAGTGTTGGCAATGGATTTGGCGTAGTTGAAACACTTGCTGAGTTATTTGCAGCATTACTATCTGTTGTTGTAGATGGTAATGATGCTGTATTTGTATAAACGCCAGAGGCATTAACTTTTGCAATTATTTTTAATGTTTCTGTAGCACCTCCATTTACATCTCCTATGCTCCAAACACCAGTTGTAGCGTTATAATTTCCTGTTGTTTGAGTTGAACTTACGAATGTATAACCTGTTGGCAATAGATCATTTACTGAAACTCCGGTAGAATTATTCCCTCCTAAATTACTCAACTTCACAGTAAATTCTACATTAGAACCTACACATGGTGTTGCATTATCAACGGTTTTGGTAATACCTAAATCCGTACATAAAGTAACTGAAACAGGTTTAGATTGTGTTTGAGCTCCACAGGTTAAAGTCGAAGCAACTGAATATGAACCTGTTTTAGTAGCTGTATAGGTATCTGAATTTGCACCTGCAATCGCTACTCCATTTAAGTACCACTGATAAGGAGATAATCCTGTTTGTGTTTTTAATAATGCTGAATTATTTGTACAACCACCACCAGAAATATAATTAAAAGTTGGATCTTCAGGCTGAACTGCAAAATTTGAGAAAAAACCTGCCATTGTAAATCCTCCTCCTTGCTGCACTATTGAAACTGTTAATTTTGCGTCACTTGATAAAGAAAGAACATCTGGGCTTCCTATTTGAGTATCTTCAAAGTTAATTAAGTACCAGCCAGTATTTCCTAATTGACGGCGAGCCGAAATTCCAGATTTTGTTTCTATATCTTGTCCGTTTACATATACTTTTGAAGAAGCATCCTTTAAAAGGACATATCCAAAGTATGGTAAAGAACCTACTCCATAATTTCTAAATTTTGCCGTCTCAATAAAATTAGATCCTCCACATTGAGATACTGGAGCAATCGTGTAAACATCTACCTCACAATCTCTTGCCGTACCCGAGTATACGGCAACAGTATTTGTTGCGAAAACTCTAGATGCAGAAAAATTAGTTTTAGAAATACCATTTCCGAATGTAAAAAAATCACCCGCATTCAACAAAGTTTTTTCAATCGTCCCTGTCAATACTCCTGTTGCAGAAAATGTATCAACTGTTACTTTTGTATTTGCTTTTGTTGCAACAACAGTTGTTTGTTCTGCTGTATCATTTCCTTTACCTCTTTGAATAAAATACTCTGTACCCAGAACTGCTTCTGGAGGAATTTGGTTATAAGCCCCATCACCACAACCATCTGGCGTGTCAATAGCAGCAGAAGTATTCATAACAGTAGGATTTGAAGATTCAACTAAAGTTCCTATTGGTGCCGTAAATAAATAACTTTGACCAGCATTTAAAGTAATCAACGTACTATTGAATTTTACTGACGTACCATTGGTAATAGCCATAATACTATAAATAGGGCGTTGATCGCCATAACCACCAAAATTCCCAAGAGATCCATCTCGATAATATCCAATTCTATATCGAATACCTATTCCTGCATCTCCAAAACTTGTTAATGCGGCGTTTCCCTTGATATCTTTATCGCTTCCTTCACCGCCTAAAGCATCAGAAGCAATATTTCTTAAATTTATAGATATCGGTTTACTTCCCGTTACTATTAAACCAGCAGCATTTATAACTGTATTTAATTTTAATGCAGGTGCATCTTTAGGTAAACCTGCAAATCTATAAACTGCTGGAGACCCTTTACTAGCAGTTAAAGAATTTGTGATTAAAGTACCGTCACTTTTTAATATTTCAATTGTAACCGGAGTTGTAGAATTTGTTGCAATAACAATTTCATTAGCTTTACTAAAGTATTGCCAAGGAGCCGGTGCAATGTAATGCTTAGTGTAAAACTGAGCCGAAGCATTGTAAGTGCAGATTAATAAAAAAACAATAAGAAAGATGTGCCTAGAAAATCTAGACAAGTTAAAAGTAAAGTTACGCATAGACAACTTGAGTTTGTGGAACAGAAATATTAAGCACTAAAAAATTGATGATTGATTTTAGTGTGTATGTGAAATACGAAAAAAAGGAATAAATGGATTTTGCAAATGCAATAAAAGTCTCATAAAGACCTATAAATAAATAATGTAGCGTTTGGACCATAGTCATGATAGGTTCAATACAAAATTGTTTTTTTAGTTTGTAAAGTAGTTTTGGAGCGACGAAAGTATATATAAGGAAGAGATTGCAACGACAATTGTCGACAAAGTGCAGGTAAAGTCGTCAAACAACAATATTTAACAATTGTTGAAGTCTATTTTAGAGCAAAAATGTAAAGATTTGATAATGAACAGATCAAAATTTCTTAAAGAATTATGATTAAATTAAATTCCTACAGAATTTATTGACAAAAACACATATTTTCGTAAGAAACAAAATGAAAGCAAGGTAGATTCAGGAGATTTAAATACACTGAATATCAATATATTAGTCAAAACAAGTTTATTCTAAAAATTTAATATTACGTTTTAATCCGTCAAATTTTGTTCTTTTAATCGGAGAGTTTTTAAAAACAAGTTTAAATGTTTCTTCTGTTATTTCAATCCAATCTTTTTTGGTAAAAGAAATTAGATCTGGATTTGGATTGAACAAAGGTTCAGAGTGAGGTTTAGAAAAACGATTCCATGGACAAACATCTTGGCAGGTATCACAGCCAAACATCCATTCATCAAATTTTCCTTTCATTTCATAAGGAATATTTTCTTTCAATTCGATGGTGTAATAAGAAATACATTTACTTCCATCTACAACATAAGGTGCAACAATTGCCTGAGTCGGGCAGGCGTCTATGCAGGCTGTACAAGATCCACAGTGATCTGTTACTGCATGGTCATATTCCAATTCTAAATCTATAATTAATTCCGCTATAAAATAAAAAGAACCGACTTTTTGAGTAATTAAATTACTGTTTTTTCCAATCCATCCTAAGCCGCTTTTTGCTGCCCAGGCTTTATCCAAAACTGGTGCGGAGTCAACAAAAGCACGTCCAGATACTTCTCCAATATTTTCTTGGATAGAGTGTAGAAATTCTTTTAATTTATCTTTAATTACAAAATGATAATCCTGTCCATACGCATATTTTGAAATCTTAAAACTTTCATCATTCTGCAAAGATTCTGGATAGTAATTAAGTAAAAGGGAAACAACACTTTTTCCATCCTCGACCAGTAAAGTTGGATCCAAACGTTTATCAAAATGGTTTTCCATATAAGCCATTTTCCCGTTATGGTTATTATTAAGCCATTTTTCAAGCCGAGGTGCTTCTTCTTCTAAAAATCCTGCTTTCGATATTCCGCAAGAAAGAAAGCCGAGTCTTTTAGCTTCGGCTTTTATAAAATTCGAATATTTCTCTTTAGAATTAATCATTATCTTTTAGAAAAAGTAACTTCTATTCCAACAGGTTTTAATGTAATTAACGGATTAAAGTTCACAGTACTTCCAGCAGAAATAACCTTGTACTTTTTAACTATATAAGAAATAGCAAGACACATTTCATAAATGGCAAAACCAGCTCCAATACACATTCTTGGTCCAGCACCAAAAGGATAGAAATATTGCATAGATTGCTTTCTTTGTTCTCCTAAAAATCGATCTGGATTAAAAGCATGTGGATTTTCCCAATATTTTGGATTTCTATGTAATTCATAAAAAGAAACACCAATCAAAGTGTTTTTTTTAATATTAAACCCTGCTAATGTATCGTCTTCTACATTTTGGCGATCTGTTATCCATGCAGGTGGATACAATCTCATAGACTCATTTAAAACCGCATTAGTGTAGGTCATTCTTTGAAGCTGCTCCACAACATCATCCGTCTCAGATTCAATTTTCGTGATTTCATCGAATACTTTTTGCTGTACTTCCTGATTATTTCCTAATAAGTGTAATGTAAAAGTTAAAGCATTTGCAGTTGTCTCATGTCCAGCTATAAATAAAATTTTTATTTCATCTATTAATTGCTTTACAGACATTCCCTCACCAGTATCTTCATAACGGGTTTCAAGAAGCATATTAAGTAAATCATTTACCTCAGTTCTTGAGTTGGTCCTCTCCTCAATAATCTCTTGAATTATGCTATTATTCTCTTCGGCTAGTGCAAGATGTTTTTTAACTTGACCGCTGACAGAAAACCACCAAGCTTTATGAGGAAGCCTAATTTCTTTAATTAAAAAATTCTGAACTTCTTCAATAATAAATTTAATACGATTTAATTTTTCTTCTTGTATCGAAAACTGAAATAATGATTTAGCAACAACATTAAATGCCAATTCACTCATTATTGGAAAAAGATCAACCTTTTTGTTTTCAACAAGTCCATCTAACTCCGAAATAATAGTAAATCTCATATTTTCAACCAGCTGATTCATTTTTTGTTTATGAAAAGCAGGCTGGATAAGTCTTCTTTGTTTTAACCAAAAATCGCCATCAACAGTCAAAAGCCCCTTTCCTAAATATTTAGAAAGATAAACAGATTGAAACTTAGACTTATGATAGTTTTTTTGATTCTTCTGTAATATGTATTGCGCTACCTCATTATCCCTTGATAAGATAATATGACGTGAACTTCCAATTTTTATAGAAAAAGAATCACCAAAATTTCTAAAGTATTTTTCATGATACGGTATAGGATTTCTTCGAACTCTTTCTGCATCCAAGAAAAATCTAAAAATAGAAAGCTTAGGCGGATAATTGTATTTTTTACTGATAGACATGTCTATATGAATTAAAACAATCCACCTTGAATGTTTGTATTTATCTTTCCTAAATGTTTATAGGCCTTATCTGTAACTTCTCTACCACGAGGTGTTCGCATAATAAATCCTTCTTGAATCAAAAAAGGTTCATAAACTTCTTCAATAGTTTCGCTGCTTTCACTAACCGCCGTTGCTAAAGTTGAAAGTCCTACTGGTCCTCCTTTAAATTTATTAATAATTGTAAGCAAGATTTTATTATCCATTTCATCCAAACCATGAGCATCAACATTCAATGCTTTTAAAGCATAGCGAGCGATCTCTAAATCTATAGTACCGTTACCTTTTATTTGTGCGAAATCACGAACTCTTCTAAGTAAAGCATTTGCAATACGAGGAGTTCCTCTACTACGACCAGCTATTTCAATCGCAGCATCAAGGGCAATTGGCATTTTTAATATAGAAGCACTTCTTTCAACAATTGTCGTTAAAAGTTCTGTAGTATAATATTGTAAACGTGAAGAAATTCCAAAACGAGCACGCATTGGGGCCGTTAACAAACCTGATCTTGTGGTAGCTCCAATAAGTGTGAAAGGATTCAAATTGATTTGAACAGTTCTCGCATTCGGACCTGATTCAATCATGATATCAATTTTAAAATCCTCCATTGCCGAATATAAGTATTCTTCAACAACTGGACTTAGACGATGAATCTCATCAATAAATAAAACATCTCTTTCGTCGAGATTTGTCAACAAACCAGCTAAATCACCAGGCTTATCGAGAACAGGTCCTGAAGTAATTTTAATGCCAACTTCTAACTCATTGGCTAGGATATTGGCAAGTGTTGTTTTTCCTAAACCTGGAGGCCCATGAAATAAAGCATGATCAAGAGCTTCACCTCTTTGATTTGCTGCAGCAACAAATACTTTCAAATTTTCCAAAACTTGATCTTGTCCTGCAAAATCATCAAATGACAGCGGACGCAATCTTTTTTCAAGATCTAATTCTTCTGGGTTATATCCTTTCGTAGTAGGATCTAGATTTTCATTCATCCTACAAAGATATAGAAACTAATTAGTTTTGTAAAATAGTAAAACTGAACGTTCAAAACTTTAACTAAACAAAAAAGGCTGTCATCTCTGACAGCCTTTAATTATTTTATTTCTAGTGGTGTAAAACTTCTTCACCTTCTTTCATTGGTACATTTTGAGGTACAAAATCTACATCATGATTTGGGTTACTGTAGTCATACGGCCAACGGTATACGTGAGGAATTTCTCCTGGCCAGTTTCCGTGGATATGCTCAACTGGAGTTGTCCACTCTAAAGTTGTAGATCTCCAAGGGTTTTGAACTGCTTTCTTACCGTAGAAAATACTACTAAAGAAGTTGTATAAGAATACTAATTGGAACGCACCTCCTACAAGAGCAAATGTTGTAATCAAAACATTTACATTTTGTAAATCATCAAATAATGGGAAGTTTGTGTTTGTATAATAACGTCTTGGTAAACCAGCTAATCCAATAAAGTGCATTGGGAAGAAAACTCCATAAGCACAAACCGCAGTTACCCAGAAGTGAATATAACCTAAATTTTTATTTAGCATTCTTCCGTACATTTTAGGGAACCAGTGGTAAATACCAGCAAACATTCCATAAAGTGCAGAGATACCCATTACTAAGTGAAAGTGAGCAATTACAAAGTAAGTATCGTGAACGTTAATGTCTAAAGTACTATCTCCTAAAATGATTCCAGTTAAACCTCCAGTGATGAAAGTAGAAACCATTCCAATTGAGAATAACATAGCAGGGTTGAATTGTAAATTACCTTTCCATAAAGTTGTAATCCAGTTAAATGCTTTTACAGCGGATGGAATTGCAATCAATAAAGTTGTAAAAGTAAATACAGATCCTAAGAAAGGATTCATACCTGAAATAAACATATGGTGACCCCAAACGATAGTAGATAAGAATGCAATAGCAAGAACTGACATAATCATCGCTCTATATCCGAAGATTGGTTTACGAGAGTTCGTAGCCATAATTTCAGAAACAAGACCCATTGCAGGTAAAATTACAATATAAACCTCAGGGTGACCTAAGAACCAGAATAAGTGTTCAAACAATACTGGAGAACCTCCTTGATAATGTAAAACCTCTCCTGCAATATAGATATCTGATAAGAAGAATGAAGTACCAAAACTTCTATCAAAAATCAATAATAAAGCTGCAGATAACAATACTGGGAAAGAAATAACACCAATAATAGCTGTTACGAAAAATGTCCAGATTGTAAGTGGAAGTCTAGTCATAGACATTCCTTTTGTTCTTAAATTGATAACTGTTACAATGTAGTTTAATGATCCCATTAATGAAGATGCAATAAAGATAGCCATTGAAACTAACCATAAAGTCATACCTGTACCAGATCCTGGAATTGCTTGTGGTAGAGCACTTAATGGAGGGTAAATCGTCCAACCTGCAGAAGCTGGTCCAGCCTCAACAAATAAAGAACATAACATTACTACAGCAGAGATGAAAAACAACCAGTATGAAATCATATTCATGAACCCAGAAGCCATATCTCTTGCACCAATTTGAAGTGGAATAAGTAAATTACTAAAAGTTCCACTTAAACCAGCCGTCAGTACAAAGAATACCATGATGGTACCGTGGATTGTAACTAAAGCTAAATAAATATCATTTGCCATTACACCATCAGGTGCAAATTTATCTCCTAATAAAACATTAAATATCTTAAAAGACTCCTCTGGCCATGCCAATTGCATTCTGAAAAGCAGGGACATTGCAATACCAATTACTCCCATAACAATACCAGTAATCAAGTATTGCTTAGCAATCATTTTGTGATCAATACTAAAAATATATTTAGTAATGAACGTGTCTTTATGATGATGTTCGTGCTCGTGATCGTGTCCGTGATCGTGATCGTGCGCTTCTGCTGACATATATGTGTACTTTAAATTTTCTTAATAATATTATTTCATCGCAACTTTAGCTACAGCCGCTTTAACTGTATCAACAACTGCTTTAACAGTATCGATTACTTTTGCAGCAGTGTCTGTAGTTGGTGCAGCTCCTTCAGCAGCTGGTTTCTCAGCAGCCGCAGCCGCTTTGATATCCTGAGCTAAAGTAGTTTTCTCACTTAACCATTTCTTGTAGTCTTCTGGAGTATCTACAACAACTTTCATTTGCATGTTATAATGTGAAGCTCCACAAATTTTATTACATAATAATAAATAATCAAATGTATAAGGATCTAATGCTGTACCTCCTTTTGCAACTAAATCAACACTTTTTTCAGCTCTTAGCTTGTTGATATGCGCAACTTTTTCAACCATAAATGGCAACTCTCTGTATTCAGCAGTAGTATAAGTTGGAACAAAAGCAAATTCAGTAACCATACCAGGAACACAGTTCATTTGTGCTCTAAAGTGAGGAAAGTAAGCTGAGTGTAAAACGTCTTGAGAACGCATTTTAAAATGCACTTTTTTTCCTTTTGGGATATGTAATTCAGAAACTACAATATCATCTTGAGAATTTTTATCAGACATATCTACTCCTAAAGTATTTACACCTTCGATTAATCTCACGTTAGCTTTTCCTAAAGTATTATCAGCACCTGCATATCTTGCAGTCCATTTAAACTGTTGAGCATATAATTCAATCTCTATAACATCTTCATCTTTATCAACAAACATGATATTGTTCCAAGCATACAATCCATAAAGAATTAAACAAGCTAAAACAACAGAAGGAATAATACTCCAAATTGCCTCTAATTTATTACTATCAGCAAAAAACAATGCTTTTTTATCTTTATTCCCTTTGTATTTGAAAGAAAACCAATATAATAAACCTTGAGTAATAACTTGAACAGTAAAAATTAAAACCCAAGTAATATTCATTAAATTATCTACTAAAAGTCCATGCTCTGATGCAGGAGTATGAAGTGCTAAATTACCCCATTTTAGTAAACCATAAATAGTAAATATATAGATGAACGCTAAAAAGCCAAACAAAATATATCCCTGAATGTTATTATCATTATCTGATGCAACTTGAGAATCGTCCGAAGATGCTCCTACTTGAGTAAGATCAAATATCTTGGTCAATTGCCATAATGCAACTGCTAATAAAACTAAAACTATAATTACCAACAAACTTGTCATCTGTTTACTTCTTTAAATATTAATAATGAAAATGTTTACTTTCTTCAATGAAAGGATTTCTTTTTGCAAGCAAAGGAGATTTAGTTAATGCAGTAAATACAACAAATATAAATAAACCTAAGAAGAAAAGAATAGATGCAATTTCAGGAACTCCAATAAACCATTTGTCTCCTACTGTACCAGGCATAATCATATTAAAGAAATCAACATAATGACCTAATAATATTACAACACCAGCCATAACAACAACCCAGTTAAGGCGTTTAAAATCAGTATTAATTAATATTAATAATGGGAAAACAAAGTTCATAACAACCGCCCCAAAGAATGGAAGGTTATATAATTGAATTCGTGTTACGAAATAAGTTACCTCTTCTGGAATATTAGCATACCAAATTAACATGAATTGAGAGAACCATAAATAAGTCCAGAATACACTAATACCAAACATAAATTTAGCTAAATCGTGAATATGACTAGTATTTACATACTCTAAGTATCCTTTAGATTTTAAGTATATAGTCACTAAAGCAATCGAAGTAATTCCACTTACGAAGAACGAAGCAAATACGTACCATCCAAACAAAGTACTAAACCAGTGTGGATCGAAAGACATAATCCAATCCCAAGACATAATAGACTCAGAAACAATAAAGAATACTAAGAATCCAGCAGAAGCTTTGAAATTCTTTTTGTAGTAAAGATCATCGTTTGCCTCATCTTGTGCTAAACAGTTTTTTCTAGAAAAATGACGGTAGATGTTCCACCCTAATAAAAAGATGAAAGCTCTTGCAATCCAGAAAGGAAAGTTTAAATATCCTGACTTACCTGCAATAATAGCATCATAATTTGGACTATTAGGATCTGTTACACCTTCACCTAACCATACAAAAATATGGTTGAAATGTAATCCACATAAAACTAAAATTATAAAAAAGATAATTGAACCAGCTGGTAAATAAGCTGTTATACCTTGCATTACTCTAAATAAAACTGGAGACCAACCTGCCTGAGCAACTTGTTGAATAGCATAAAAAGCTAAAACTCCCATAGAAAGTAGTAAAAAGAAAATACAAGCTACATATACTGCAGACCAAGGTTTGTTTTGTAATTGGTGCAATACGTGCTCTAAATGTTTCTCGTGTTCATTAGCACCAGAAACTTCAGCGTGCTCAGCACCTTTGTGAGTGTCATGTGCAGCTTCAGCAGCAGCATGATGACCTTCTTCTTTATGAGATGCCTCCGCTTTTTCTTCATGTGCAGCACCATGAGAACCATGTTCTTCTGCAGCTAGTATTTTTTCAACTTCTTGAATATCTTTTGGCGCACTTAAAAAACCATACCCAATTCCTAATAAACCAACGGCCATTAAGATGATAGAAAAAGTTTTTAATTTACTTGAAAATGTATACATATCTATTACGATCAGTTTGTTCAACAATTATAATTGGCTTTTTAGTTTCAGAACATAGTCAGCAACTAACCAACGTTCGTGAGCACTTAATTGATTTGCATGTGAACCCATTGCATTTAAACCATAAGTCTCAACATGAAAGATACTTCCTTCAGTGATTTCTCTGTCTTTATAGCTAGGTACTCCAAGAAATTTTTCTCTCTCAACCAATTTACCTTTACCATTACCAGTAGCGCCATGGCAGCTGATACAGTAAATCTCGAAAAGCTCTTTACCTTTTCCAGAATTTCTTTCAATAGAATCCAAAGGAGATTTTAAATTAGCTTTTGCCAATTCGTAACCAGCAGTTGAATTTTCATATTCATAAGGCTCAAAACCTCTATTAATAGTTCCTGCAACAGGAAGCTGTCCTTCTTTTCCTCCTTTAAATATTTTTGCTTCTGTATATGGCTCATAAGCTACAGATTCATACATATTAGGGAAATACTGATAGTTCGGTGCCGAATTATTGTGGCAAGATGAAACTAAAATAGTTATACCAACTAAAAGTGTTATTTTATATATCCTTTTCATAGCTACAATTAATTCTTTTCTATTACTTTAACTTCAACCGCACCCGTTCCTTCAAAGAAAGAAACCAATTCAGCTTCGTTATTATTTACAGCAACTTCCATTAAGAAATGGTCATCTGTTGTTCTAACATCTGGATTTTCAGCTTCTTTAAAAGGCCATAATCTACTTCTCATATAAAAAGTAATTACCATTAAGTGAGCTGCGAAGAATACAGTCATCTCAAACATAATTGGCACAAAAGAAGGCATGTTTTGTATAAAACTAAAACTTGGTTTACCTCCAATATCTTGTGGCCAGTCATGAATCATGATGTAGCTCATCATAGTTGTTGCAACAGAAATACCAACACATCCATATAAAAAAGCACATATTGCTAATCTTGTTGGTGCTAATCCCATAGCTTTATCCAATCCGTGAACTGGGAATGGAGTAAAAACCTCTTCAATATGATGATGAGCAGCTCTAGTTTTCTTTACTGCATCCATCAAAATGTCATCGTCATTATAAATGGCGTATATAACTTTATTACTCATGATGTGAATCTTTATTTGCTCTTTCTCTAATGTAATTATCTCCTGTTCCTTTCAAAATTGTTTTAACCTCTGCCTGAGCAATTACAGGGAAAGTTCTTGAATACAATAAAAACAATACGAAGAAGAAACCAATTGTTCCAATGAAAATTCCAATATCAACAAATGTTGGTGAGAACATTGTCCAAGAAGATGGAAGGTAATCTCTATGTAAAGAAGTAACAATAATTACGAATCTTTCGAACCACATTCCGATATTTACTACAATCGAAATAATGAATGAGAACATGATACTAGTTCTTAATTTTTTAAACCACATGAACTGAGGAGAGAACACGTTACAAGTCATCATCGACCAATATGCCCACCAGTAAGGTCCAGTAGCTCTATTTAAGAATGCATATTGCTCATACTCTACTCCTGAATACCAAGCTACAAATAACTCAGTAATATAAGCAACCCCAACAATAGAACCAGTAATCATAATAATGATATTCATCAATTCAATATGTTGTAATGTAATGTATGCTTCAAGATTAGATACTTTTCTCATAACGATCAACAATGTATTAACCATTGCGAATCCTGAGAATACCGCTCCCGCAACGAAGTAAGGAGGGAAAATTGTTGTATGCCATCCAGGAATTACAGAAGTAGCAAAGTCCATAGATACAATCGTGTGTACAGAAAGTACAAGAGGAGTAGCCAAACCAGCTAATACTAAAGATACTTCTTCAAAACGCTGCCAATCTTTTGCTCTACCACTCCATCCAAAACTTAAGATAGAATAAACTCTTTTATTAAATGGAGTTATAGCTCTATCACGAAGCATTGCAAAGTCAGGTAACAAACCAGTCCACCAGAAAACTAATGATACTGAAAGATACGTTGAAATCGCAAATACGTCCCAAAGTAATGGTGAGTTAAAGTTTACCCATAGAGATCCAAATTGATTTGGAATAGGTAAAACCCAGTATGCTAACCATGGACGTCCCATGTGAATAATTGGAAATAGACCTGCTTGTACTACCGAGAAGATAGTCATCGCTTCTGCAGAACGGTTAATAGCCATTCTCCAACGTTGACGGAAAAGTAATAATACCGCAGAAATTAATGTTCCGGCGTGACCAATACCTACCCACCAAACGAAGTTAGTGATATCCCAAGCCCAACCAACTGTTTTATTTAATCCCCATGTTCCGATACCGGTAGATACGGTGTAAATTATACAACCTAACCCCCAAAGGAAGGCTACTAATGCGATTGTAAATACAATCCACCATTGTTTATTTGCAGGTCCTTCAACAGGCGCTGCCACATCTACAGTTACATCGTGATATGATTTATCACCTATAACTAAAGGTTTTCTAATGGGTGCTTCGTAATGAGACGACATAATCCTTTATATTGTTTCTTAATTAATAATTTTTCTAAGTATTTCTAACTTTAACATGATAGAAAACATTTGGTTTTGTACCCACATGCTCTAATAAGTGATATGCTCTTTCGCTTTCAGCAAGTTTAGCAACTTCACTTTCTTTATCATTAACGTCTCCAAAAATCATAGCTCCAGAAGAACAAGCAGCAGAACAAGCAACAGCATTGTTAAACTCATCTTTTGCAACTACTCTTCCTTCGCGTTTTGCTTGAAGAATTACAGCTTGAGTACTTTGGATACAGAAAGAACATTTTTCCATAACACCACGAGAACGAACGTTTACGTCTGGATTTAATACCATACGACCTAAATCGTCATTCATATGATAATCGAATTCACTATTCTTGTTATATAAGAACCAGTTGAAACGACGTACTTTATAAGGACAGTTGTTTGCACAATAACGAGTACCAACACATCTGTTGTAAGCCATATGATTTTGACCTTGACGACCATGAGATGTAGCAGCCACAGGACAAACTGTCTCACACGGTGCGTGGTTACAATGCTGACACATTACTGGCTGGAATGCTACTTGAGGATTATCTCCAGGTTTTTCCATCTCATTAAATGTAGATAATGAACTAGATAAACCAGCAATTCCTTCTTTTCTTTCGTTATCGCCTTCAAAAGTGCTTTCAGAAGAATAATATCTATCGATACGCAGCCAGTGCATATCACGACTTCTTCTAACTTCCGCTTTTCCTACAACAGGAACGTTGTTCTCAGCGTGACAAGCAATAACACAAGCACCACATCCAGTACAAGCGTTTAAGTCAATTGAAAGATTAAAATGGTGACCAGTTGTACGGTCAAATGATTCCCAAAGGTCTACTGTTGTAGCCTCTACTTCTTGGTGATCTAAAGATACCATTGGTTTTTCATTCCAATGTTCTGCATCTTTAGTATTAAATACTTCTAAAGAAGTTTCTTTAATAATATCTCCTCTACCCATTAAAGTTTTTTGACCTTGAACACAAGCAAACTCATGTTCTCCACCAGCTTTAACGATAGATACAGATTGAACTCCATTAAATCCTTTATATAAAGCGTAAGCATTAATACCTACTTGCATTTCTTCTTTTAGAGATGCTTTACGTCCGTAACCAACAGCTAAACCAATAGTTCCAACTGCTTGACCCGGCTGAACGATAACTGGAACATTTTCCAATTTAACTCCGTCAGCTGTCGTAATAGTAGCATAACTACCATTTAAACCTCCGTTTGCAACAATTTCATTTGACAAACCGATTTTCTTAGCATCAGCATTTGAAACAGTAACATAGTTATCCCAAGAAACTCTTGTGATTGGATCTGGAAATTCTTGCAACCAAGGGTTATTTGCATGTTGTCCATCACCCATACCCGTTTTAGTATACAATACTAACTCAAAGTCTCCAGCTGATTTAGATCTTGCAACAGCACTTGCAGCAGCAGTAGCATCAATTGCGCCACCAGCCAAAGCAGTAGCACCAACTACATAAACACCATCATGCAAGACTTTATTCCAAGATGACCCAGCAGTAAACACTCCTGAATTTGCTTTTATATAATCATAAAAAGTACCCGGAGTACCATTTAATGATAATAAAACGTCTTGAAATTGTTTTGTATTAAAGATAGGACGAATAGTAGGTTGAGTCAAACTATAAGTTCCTTTTGTCAATTCAACATCACCCCAAGACTCTAAATAATGAGGAGCCGGTGCAGCAACTGTAACAATTGATGCAGTTTCATCTTCTTTTAATGCAAAAGCAACAGAAGTTTTAACTTTTTTCAATCCAGATACGAAAGCAGCAGAATCAGCTAATGTATAAACTGGATTAACTCCGCTCATAATTAAAGTATGAACACTTCCAGCGTTCAAATCTTTAATTAACTGTGCAACAACTGCATTAGAACCTTTTCTAATTTGTCTTGCTCCAGCTGTAGTGAAAGCTTCACTAGCCAATGCTTGATTAATAGCTAATACTAATAATTGAGCATTTTTATCTTCAATTCCAGATACTAAAACTCCTTTTGGTCCAGCAGCTTTAAGTTGCTGAGCAGCTTTTACTACTTCAGCTTTAACTTTTTCATCTAAAGCCACAGGAACAGAAGCACCTGCAATAATATTATAAATTTGAACTAAAGCTTGTTTTTGAACAGCTGTAGTCATTGGAACACGCTTATCTGCAGCAGCTCCAGATAATGTCATATTTGATTCAAACTGAAAGTGACGAGACATTTTTCCGTTTTGAGGAATACGTCCTTGTGCATATCCAGTGTCATATCCACCACCTTGCCAGTCTCCTAAGAAATCAGCACCAACAGATACAATTAAAGAAGATTTTGAAAAATCGTAATCTACTAAAGCTCTCTCACCAAATACAGATTCAAAAGCATCTAAAGCTTCAGATGAAGAAACTGCATCATAGACAACATGCTTCGCATTAGGATTTTTAGCAATAAACTCAGCAATTAATTTTTCTGTAGATGGACTTGCTAAAGTATTAGTTAACAATACAACTTGACCACCTTTAGCTTTTGCATCAGCTAAGCTAGATTTGATTCTTAGATCAGCAGCAGACCAAGTAGAATCTTTTCCATCTACTTTAGGCTCTTTCAAACGACCGCTATCATACAACCCTAATATAGAAGCATGAATTCTAGCATTCGCAGAAAATTTAGCTCCTGCAATTTTATTGTTTTCAATTTTAATTGGACGACCCTCGCGAGTTTTCACCAAAAGATTAGCAAAATCAAAACCATCAAAAACTGTAGTTGCATAATAATCCGCAACACCAGGAATGATTTGCTCTGGTTGTAATACATAAGGGATAGACTTGTGAACAGGACCTTCGCAGGCAGCTAATGTAACAGCTGCAGTACTAAACCCTACGTACTTTAAAAAGTCACGACGTGAAGTCCCTGATGTAGATAAAGCATCAGCGTTACCCAAAAACTCATCAGTAGGAATTTCTTCAACAAACTCGTTATTTCTAAGCGCCTCAACAATAGAGCTATTTTCTAGCTCTTCAACACTTTTCCAGTATTTTTTGTTTGATGACATTGTATATATATATTAAAATCTTAATAAATCGATTAATAGTGGCATTTACCGCATTCTAAACCTCCCATTTGCGCTGCAGTTAATTTCTCTACACCGTATTTTTTAGAAAGTTCAGCATGAATCTTATCATAGTAAGCGTTACCTTCCATCTTAACATCAGTTTTTCTGTGGCAATCCACACACCATCCCATTGTTAATTTAGAGTATTGCTTCATGATTTCAAATTCTTGAACTGGTCCGTGACAAGTTTGACATTCAATTCCAGCAACAGAAACGTGTTGTGAGTGATTGAAGTAAACAAAATCAGGAAGATTATGAATACGAACCCATTTTACAGGTTGAGTTTTTCCAGTATAAGCCTGTTTAGTCTTATCCCATCCAACAGCATCATATAATTTTTGAATCTGCGCATCATAGAAAGCTTTACTGTACTCAGGAGTAGCAGTTGTTTCAGCAACCTCAGAAATATTTTTATGACAGTTCATACAAACATTCAATGAAGGAATTCCAGCTGTTTTACTTACACGAGAAGCAGAGTGGCAATATTTACAATTGATTTCGTTATCACCAGCGTGAATTTTGTGAGAATAGTGAATTGGCTGAATTGGCTCATAATTCTGATCTACACCTACTTGCATCAAGTATCCGTATACAAAATAACCACTTGCCAAAAGCAAAAAGATAGAAGTCACTAAAACCAAGAATTGATTTTTAACGAAAGCTTTCCAGATTGGAGTTCTAGCTTCTTTTGGAGCAACTTCAATACCATTTTTATTTGCAACTTTAGTTAAAACCTTGTTCACCATGAACAACATCACAACTAAAATAGCCATTACAAGAGCAAGAGCTCCTAAAATAATGTTATTTGAAATTCCACCGCCTTGAACATCAGTACCAGGAGGCGTTGCAGCCCCAGGAGCCTTTGCAGGCTCAGCTTTTACTTCAGAAGTATAGGCTATAATATTATCAATATCTCCTTCAGACAATTGAGGAAACGAAGTCATAACAGCTTTGTTATTTTCCTCAAAAAGTTTAACAGCAACAGGATCACCTGACTTAATCATGTCAGAACTGTTATGCACCCACTTGTAAATCCAAGCCATATCATGCTTAGCCGCTACCCCTCTTAAAGCAGGACCAGTTGATTTAGCATCTAATTTGTGACATGCAGCGCAATTTGCATTAAAAAGTTCCTTCCCTTTTACTGGATCACCGCCACCTGCAGCAGGAGCAGCAGCCGCAGCTTCAGGCGCCGCCGGAGCAGCAGCATCTTGAGCAAATGAAGTTAGGGAGAAAATTAACGTCAGCGATAAGCCAAACAGCAATTTTCTTGAGATCGAATTATGGTTACCCACCTTTTTCATATAGTATAAATAATTGTCTACTAATTTTTGGTATGATTTTTTCTGTATTAGATTCAGTAAAAACACACACCCTCTTTTAAAACTTGCACAAAAATACGACTTATGAACTATTCTCAAAACCTTAAAATACCCTTAAATATCAATTTATATCAATTCTAAATAATATTAAAATTTTACACTCAAACTTTAAATAGTATTTTTGCATAAAAACCATCACATTATGAGAATTTTAAGTCCTTCAAAAAGCCTTTTATTAACAATTACAACGATTGCTTTTGCGCATAACATTAACGCACAAGACCAAAATTTAACATTGAATCAAGATCCTAAATTTGAGCAATTGTTAAATGACAAACGTAAAATTAACACGTCAATAAATACAAACGATACTTATCGAATCCAAATCTTCAGCGGGAAAAGCGATGAAGCAAAAAAAACACTGTCGGATTTTAAAAGAGAAAATTCAAACATTGACGGAACAATTATATTTAGCACTCCAAATTATAAAGTAATTGTAGGAAACTTTAAAACCAGAATAGAAGCTGAAAGAAATTTAGCCGAAATTAAAAAAAGATATAAAAGCGTTTTTTTACTCAAACCTGGAAAATAAGACACTAAAAAAGCGAGATAAATATCTCGCTTTTTTTATATTCTCGATAGTGACTACAATTCATTAAACACAAGTAAAAACAATCATTTTAAAACAAAACCTTCTTTTTAATTATAGACTGAAGCAACATTGTCCAAACTTTCATTAAATCAGTTTTATATCAAAATTTTAATACTTGAATCGCAGCAACAATTAATTTACTACTTTAATTCCATTCGCTAAAAATCTTATTTCCTCTTTTGGTGACTTGATCGCATCTATTTCATCTTTTGTCTTTTTAGCATCCTTTGCATAATGTTTCAATTCTTCCACAGAAGTAACTTTTTTCTCAGCAACACCTTCTAAAACTACATTTTTACCTTTTAGTGCTGTAGGAACAAAAAAAGCATAATCTTTCATTTTAACAAAGAAAACAGATCCATCTTCAGCCTTAAGACTCAACCAACATCCTTTCTTTGGACAAACATCCGTCACTTCGCCTTTTACAGCTACATTTTCTATTTTGTTAGTAATCTTTAAATCTTTCTCTAATTTCTCAACCGAAATCGCCTTATTAACTGAGCCATTTGAAACATCTGATCCATAGTAATCTCCAACTAATGCATTACCAGCAGGAGGCGCAACTTTCTCTACAGCTTCCTGTGAAAAGCATAAAGAAGAAAAACTAATTAACAAAAAAATTGTACATATTCTTAGTTTCATATTCAATAAGTTTTATAAAATTGATTCAACTAAATTACACATTTAATTCATAAAAAAATAAGCCAGCAATTAAACATAACCATAAAAAAAAGTCCCAATTTGCATTGGGACTTTACATATAATTTATTGAATATTATTTCAATTTCTTTTTAATAGCTACTTCATGGTAAGCTTCAATTACATCGTTGATTTCAATGTCATTAAATCCTTTTATTTGAATACCACAATCATAACCTTTACTTACTTCTTTAACATCATCTTTGAATCGTTTTAAAGCAACTAATTCACCTGTATGAACTACAACTCCATCTCTAATAACTCTAATTTTAGAGCTTCTCAAGATTTTACCATCTGTTACCATACAACCTGCAATTGAACCTACTTTAGAAATTTTGAAAATCTCACGGATTTCCGCAGTTCCTAAAACTTCTTCTTTCATCTCTGGTGCTAACATTCCTTCCATTGCATCTTTCAAGTCATCGATAGCAGCATAAATAATAGAATAATAACGGATATCGATTTCTTCCTTATCAGCAAGCTGTCTAGCATTTCCTGCAGGACGAACGTTAAATCCAATAATAATTGCATCAGATGCAGAAGCTAAGTTAACGTCAGTTTCTGTAATTGCACCAACACCTTTATGAATGATATTAATTTGAACTTCTTCTGTAGAAAGTTTAGAGAGACGAATCTGATAATGCTTCAACAGATCCATCAACGTCTCCTTTAAGGATAACATTTAATTCTTTAAACTGACCAAGAGCAATACGACGACCAATTTCATCAAGTGTAATATGTCTTTGTGTACGTACAGATTGTTCACGCATTAATTGAGAACGTTTAGATGCAATTTGTTTTGCTTCTTTTTCATCTTCAAATACATTGAACTTATCTCCTGCAGTAGCAGCTCCATCCAAACCTAAAACAGAAACTGGTGTTGAAGGTCCTGCTTGTAAAACAGTATGCCCTCTTTCATCATGCATCGCTTTAACTTTACCATGATGTTTTCCAGCCAACATGTAATCTCCAATTTTCAAAGTTCCGTGTTGAACTAAAATTGTAGAAACATATCCTTTTCCTTTATCTAAGAAAGCTTCAACTACAGTTCCCTGAGCCGCTTTATTTGGATTCGATTTTAAATCTAAGATTTCAGCTTCTAATAAAACTTTTTCAAGTAATTCTTTTACTCCTAATCCTGTTTTTGCAGAAATATCATGAGATTGGATTTTTCCTCCCCAGTCTTCAACAAGTAAATTCATACCTGCCAATCTTTCTTTAATTTTATCAGGGTTAGCATTTGGCTTATCCACTTTGTTGATCGCAAATATAATTGGCACATTAGCCGCTTGAGCGTGACTGATTGCCTCTTTAGTTTGCGGCATGATATCATCATCCGCAGCAATTACAATAATAGCAATATCTGTAACTTGAGCTCCACGTGCACGCATTGCGGTAAACGCCTCGTGACCAGGAGTATCTAAGAAAGCTATTTTTTGTCCATTATCTAAAGTAACTCCATATGCTCCAATGTGCTGTGTAATACCTCCAGATTCACCCGCGATAACATTTTCTTTACGAATATAATCCAGTAAAGATGTTTTACCGTGGTCAACGTGACCCATTACTGTAACAATTGGCGCTCTTGTTACTAAATCTTCTTCTTTATCTTCTACAACTTCAATCGCTTCTTCGATATCTACTGTAATAAATTCTACATCGTAACCAAACTCATCTGCAACGATAGTTAATGTTTCAGCATCTAAACGCTGATTCATGGTTACCATGATTCCAAGAGACATACAAGTTCCAATTACTTTTGTAATCGGCACATCCATCATGATTGCAATTTCACCTACAGTAACAAATTCCGTAACCTTAATAGTTTTACTTCCTTCGTCAAGTGCTCTCTGCTCATCATCAGATTTCTGACGGTGCGTTTCTCTTTTATCTCTTCTGTATTTTGCCGCTTTAGATTTCCCTCCTTTACCTTGAAGTTTTTCAAGAGTTTCTCTAATTTGGTTTTTTACTTCTTCTTCTGTTGGCTCAACTTTAGCTACAATCGCAGGACGATTTCCTTTTACGAAACCAGGTCTAGCACTTCTGTTAGCATTAAAACCTCCACCATTATTATTTGGCGTAATTTTATTTGGATTTGGAGTGCCAGGCGCGTTATTACCCGTTGCAGGTTTTGGCGCTCCAGGAGTTCCAGGTTTAGGAGCAATTCTTTTACGCTTATTTTTATTTGCGTTATTACCACCAGCCCCAGGAGTACCTGGTTTATTCTGAGCCGCTTTAGGATCTTCTTTCTTTTTCTTAGGCTTATTAAATTGAGACAAGTCAATTGTCTGCCCTGTAAGAGTTGTTCCTGAAAGCTTTTGATATTGAGTAGTGATCGTTTCCTCTGAAGTTGCTGGATCAGTCGATACGATTGGCTCCTGCGCAGCTTTAGATTCTGATTTCACTTCTTTTTTCTCAGTAATAATAGGTTTTTCAACCTTTTTTGTTTCCGAAACCGGCTGTGATACTACTGGTTCAGATTTTACAGTTTCATTTTGAACTGGTTTTTCTGACTGCACAGGTGTAACAACTGCTTTTGGTTCTTCAACCTTAGTTGTTTCTTCAGAAGGAGTAATTGCAGGTTTTTTTGGATTCAAGTCGATTTTACCAACTTGTACAGGTCCTGAAACAACAGCTCTAGCTTTTATTATTTCTTGCTGTTTTTGACGCTCTTCTTCTTGTCTGCGTTTGTCTTCAATTTCTTTTTCACGTTCTACACGCAATGCTTCTTTTTCTTTTCTTTTCTCTTCTCCAACCTCTTTTGAAGCCTCCTTATTCCCCTTATCGCCCGCAAATTGACTTTGAAGGATATTAAATTCACTATCAGAAATTTTTGCATTAGGATTTGCATCAATAGCAATTCCCTTATCTTTTAGATAATCTACAGCTCTTTCTAACGAAATATTTAATTCCCTTAAAACCTTATTTATTCTTATTACTCTCTCTTCAGACATATAACCTTTTTATTATTACCTTTTTCGTTGTGTTGTTAGAGCAGAATCAGCTATCTCTTAGCTGTCAAACTCTTCTTTTAGTATTTTCATAACATCTAGAATTGTTTCCTCTTCTAAATCTGTTCTTCTTACTAAATCTTCTACTTCATGTTTCAAGATACTTTTTGCAGTATCTAAACCTATTTTAGCAAACTCTTCAATTACCCATTCTTCGATTTCATCTGAAAATTCTGTTAATTCAACATCATCCTCATCTGCAACAGTACCGGCAACATCTCCTTCACGAATAACATCTAATTCATAACCAGTTAATTGACCAGCTAATTTGATATTGTGACCACCTCTACCAATTGCTTTAGAAACCTCTTCTAATTTCAAGAATACTTCAGCTCTTTTGTTATCTTCATCAATTTTGATAGAAGAAACTTTTGCAGGGCTTAATGCTCTTGTAATAAACAATTGAATGTTGTTTGTATAATTGATTACATCAATATTTTCATTTCCTAATTCACGAACAATCCCATGAATACGAGAACCTTTCATTCCCACACAAGCACCTACTGGATCAATTCTATCATCATAAGAATCAACAGCTACTTTTGCTTTTTCTCCAGGAATACGAACTACATTTTTAACTGTAATTAAACCGTCGAAAACTTCTGGAATTTCTTGTTCAAATAATTTTTCTAAGAACTTTTCTGAAGTTCTAGACATAATAATTTGAGGTTTATTTCCTTTTAATTCAACGCTTTCAATAATACCGCGAACATTATCTCCTTTACGGAAAAAGTCAGATGGAATTTGTTTTTCTTTTGGAAGAACAATTTCATTTCCTTCGTCATCAACCAAAATAACTACTCTAGGACGTACGTGATGCACTTCTGCTGTATAAATATCACCGATAATATCTTTAAATTGTTTGTAAAGATTTGTATTATCGTGCTCATGAATTTTAGATATTAGATTTTGGCGAAGCGCTAAGATAGCTCTTCTTCCTAAATCAATTAATTTTACTTCTTCAGAAACCTCTTCTCCAATTTCAAAATCCGCTTCAATTTTTCTTGCTTCAGTCAATGTAATCTCCTCATTTTCAAAATCAAGATCCTCATCGGCAACAATTACTCTTCTTCTCCAAATTTCCATATCCCCTTTATCAGGATTTATAATGATATCGAAATTTTCATCTGAACCGTATTTTTTCTTTAATGCATTTCTAAATACGTCCTCTAAAATTGCCATAAGCGTTACACGATCAATAAGTTTATTATCTTTAAACTCTGAGAATGAATCGATTAATGCTAAATTTTCCATGCGAATTTTTTAATTAAAATTAAAATGTTACCGTAACAACTGCCTCTTTAATTTCTGTATAAGGTATTTGTTGCTCTTTTTGAACTGTTTCTTTTCCTTTTCCTACTTTTTTCGGTTCTCTTGCTTTCCAAGACAAAATTATAAAAACATCATTAGCTTCTATCAATTCTGCCTCGATTTTTTCAGTATTTGTAGTAACAATCAGCGTTCTACCAATATTTTTCTTGTATTGTCTTATTAATTTTAAAGGCGACCCTACTCCAACTGATGCTACTTCAAGCGAAAAATCCTGCTCTTCACGATCCAGATTATTCTCTATTGCACGACTAATATCGATGCAATCCTGCAGTGCCACTCCATTATCACCGTCTAAACCAACACTAATTTTAAAAGAATCCGAAACTGCCAAATCAATCAAAAAGATAGATGGTTTTTCCAGAAGAGCTTCCGTAATTAATCCGTTTACTTTTTCTTTAAATGTCATAATTTTATAAAAAGAGGGGACATTTAGTCCCCTCATTATTTAGATTTTAATAAATAACAGTGCAAATATAGTGATTTTTTTATAAATCAAATAAATTGATTGCTCTAAAAATATTTCTTATCTTTATATAAGCATTAAAATACTGAATTATTCATACAATTAATCCTCAAAACTATGAAACGAATTTTAGTACCTACCGATTTTTCAGAACATGCAGAAGACGCTTTAAAAGTCGCCGCGCAAATTGCTAAAAGAAACAATTCCGAGATCATTATTTTACATATGCTCGAATTACCACATCAAGCAAACGATGCCATTCTGGGTGGAATCAGCATTCCCGAAAGCATGCTTTTTATGAAAAAAGCCAACGAAATGCTGGACGAAGTTTCTGCAAAGCCTTATCTGGACGGATTAGAGGTTACCGAAATCGTAAAAATGGACAAACCAATACACGGTATCATTCAAATCAGCAAAGATCATGATGTAGATTTAATCGTAATGGGCTCACACGGTTCTTCTGGTGTCGAAGAATTATTAATTGGATCTAATACTGAAAAAGTTGTTCGAAATTCAGAAATACCCGTTCTAGTTATCAAGGAAAATATTTCGAATTTTAATGCTACTAACATTGTTTTCGCTTCTGATTTTTCAGAAGAAGCAAAAAAACCTTTTGAAAAACTTTTAAATTTTGCAAAATTCTTTGACTCAAAAATACACCTTGTAAACATATGCACTCCTAACAGCTTTAAACCTACACACGTTGCCGAGAAAGCCATTAATGAATTTGTAGATCAGTTTAGCATCACCAATTACACAGCTCAAACCTACAATGACACCAATATTGAAAAAGGAATTATTAATTTCTCTAACAAAATAAACGCTGACATAATAGGAATGTGCACACATGGAAGAACTGGTTTTGCACACTTCTTTAACGGAAGCATAAGCGAAGGGTTAGTCAATCACGCTGTGAAACCTGTAATTACCTTAAAGATATAATAATCACAACTTAAAAAGCTTCTCAAATGAGAAGCTTTTTTTTTACAACAAATTAAGAATTAAAGACTTGTAACATACTCTTCAATACATATTACAACCCTAACAACCTACGTATCTCTTCTACAGTAATACCAAGATACGCCGCAGCCGCATCGAGATTACCACCTAAAAAGTCTACTATTTTTACCACATCATCAACCCAGCCTCCCCCTTGCACTAATTTCATCTCAGAAGGATTTAACTCTGTAAAATTCAATTTTTTTAAATTGTCCATAATTTCAATCAATTAAATTATTAAATCAGTTAAGAACAAAAAACACTGCAGTATTTTTTTTGTGACATCAAATATATGTAAAATACTAATATACAGACATATAAAAATAATTTATTAATCAAAAAATGACATTTAACCTGATCAAAACCCCGATTTTACAAGTACAATCGTGGACTAAAATTTACAGCATAAAAAAAGCCTCTCATTTCCGAGAGGCTTTATGTTGGTCTACTAGGACTCGAACCTAGAAAGACTGCACCAAAAACAGTTGTGTTACCATTACACCATAGACCAGCAGTGCTGTTAAGCGGGTGCAAAATTAGAACTTTATTTAGTTTATGCAAATTTTTAAGGTATTTTTTTTTGCATAAAAAAAGCCTCTCATTTCTGAGAGGCTTTATGTTGGTCTACTAGGACTCGAACCTAGAAAGACTGCACCAAAAACAGTTGTGTTACCATTACACCATAGACCAGCAGTGCTGTTAAGCGAGTGCAAATTTAAGGCTTTATTTAGTTTGTGCAAACTTTTCGAGCAAAAAAAATCATTTTTTTTGCTTTTTTTAATTTAAAAATCCCCTATAACTACAGAAACACTTAATATACAATGCATTACTTTTTGGAGATAGTTTTGTAGAATTTTTTGTTAATGCTCGTTTCTTTACACAAAAAAACATTTTCTTTGTAGGATAGAAAACATTCAAATTTTTAACACCTAAATATGGCACAATTCAATTTCAATAAATGGAATACAATTATTGGTTGGTTTGCATTTGCAATCGCTTTAATTACTTACACTTTAACAGTTGAACCTACAATGAGCTTTTGGGATTGCGGAGAATATATCGCTACCGCTGCCAAACTTGAAGTAGGCCACCCACCGGGAGCTCCTCTTTTTCAAATGATGGGTGCATTTTTTGCAATGTTTGCGATTGATGCCCAGCATGTAGCTCTAATGGTTAACATGATGTCTGTTTTTTCTAGCGCTTTCACTATATTATTTATGTTTTGGTCTTCATCTATGATCTTAAAAAAGATTGTAGCTCGTTTTGCCGAGATTGATCAAAATAATTCGATTGTTATTTTGGGAAGCTCTTTTGTTGGAGCTTTAGCTTATACTTTTTCTGACAGTTTTTGGTTTAATGCAGTAGAAGCCGAGGTTTATGCTATGGCATCTTTATTAATTGCATTGCTTTTTTGGCTTGGCTTACGCTGGGAACAAGATATGGACAAACCAAAAGGAAATAAATGGCTTTTAATTATTTCTTTAGTTGTCGGACTTTCGTTTGGAGTTCACTTTATGGCTCTTCTAACTATTCCTTCTATCGGATTTTTATACTATTTCAAACACTATGAAAAAGTTACTATTAAGAACTTTCTAATTGCTAATGTTGTTGTTATTGGAATCTTATTATTTATTTTCAAATTACTTCTTCCATTAACCATGGCTTTTTTCGGAAAAACCGAAATCTTTATGGTAAACAGCATGGGACTTCCTTTTAATTCAGGAACTATATTCGTAGCATTATTATTTATTGCTTTCTTTTATTTTGGATTAAAATTTACTAAACAAAAAGGCTTAATATTTTACAACACTATAATATTATGCATTTTATTCATCTTGATTGGTTTCTCTACTTGGATGATGCTACCTGTTCGTGCGAATGCTAATACGGTTATCAATGAAAACAAACCTTCAGATGCTATTGAGGTTTTAGCGTATTATAATCGTGAACAATATGGTGTAAATCCTTTGTTTTATGGACCTCAGTATACTGAAGTTTTTTCTGGACTTGATGCTAAAACACCTTATTTAGATAAAAAACCTAACTACGAAAGAGATTATAAAACTGGTAAATATATTATTACCAATAACTATAAAAATGCAGAACAAAATTCTGATGACAATCAGAAAACAATTCTGCCTAGAATGTGGAGTACAGATACTCCTCATATTCAAAATTATATCAACTTTACAAATCCTCCTAAATTCAAAATCAATCCTAATTATGATTATGAAGAAGATTTAGCTAAATACGGAATTGATGCAAGCCAGTTGAGCGAAGATGAATACAATAAAGCTACTGCTCAATTACGTAATGAAGTTGAAAAAAACTGTTTCTGAATTTAGACATGCTTACGCTCAAAAACAAATTGATAACGAAGGTTATGTTAAATTCCTGCAAAGCTATAAAGACTACTTAATTATTGAAAAGCCAACTACAGCAGACAATTTTGGTTTTATGTTCGAATACCAATTTGGATATATGTACTGGAGATATTTGATGTGGAATTTTGTTGGACGTCAAAATGATGTTCAAGGTAAATATGATAATTTAGATGGAAACTGGATCAGCGGTATTAAACCTTTAGATTCTATTCATTTAGGATCACAGGACAATTTACCTTCAGACGTATTAAACAATAAAGGACGTAATGTATATTATTTCCTTCCATTTATCTTAGGTTTAATTGGTTTAATGTACCACGCAAATAAAGATCTAAAAAGCTTTTATGTTCTTTTGGCTTTATTCTTATTTACAGGAATTGCATTAAAAATATATTTGAACGAAAGACCTTTTGAACCTCGCGAAAGAGATTATGCTCTTGTTGGCTCCTTCTATGTCTTTGCAATCTGGATTGGTTTTGGTGTTTATTCGCTCTATGAAAGTATTCAAAAATACCTGGCTCCCAAAATTGCAGGACCAGTTATTATTGCAGGAAGCTTACTGGCTGCTCCTATTTTAATGGCTGCTCAAAACTGGGACGATCATGACAGATCTAACAGATATACAGCTTTAGCAATGGCAAAGGCTTATTTAAGTTCTTGCGATAAAGACGCTATTTTATTTACTATTGGAGACAACGACACATTCCCGCTTTGGTATGCGCAGGAGATTGAGCATTTCAGGACAGACGTCAAAATCGTAAATACAAGTTTATTTATGACTGATTGGTACATCGATCAAATGAAAGCCAAATCGTATGAATCTAATGCGCTTCCTATTTCTTTTACACATGATCAATATGTAGGAGATAAACTGGATTATGTTGCTTATATTCAAAAAATTGACACTCGCTGGAATATTAATGATTTTATAGATTTTATCAAAAATCCTAAATCAACTGTTGGTTTACAAAATGGACAAACAATTCATTTCTACCCAACTAACAAAATTAGAGTGAACGTTGATAAAAATACCATCATCAAAAACAAAGTGGTTAATCCTAAATACAATGATTCCATTGTTCCTTATTTAGACATTAATATTAAAGGAGGTGCATTGTACAAAAACCGATTAATGATGCTTGATATCTTAGCTAATAACAATTGGAAAAGACCGATTTATTTTAGCGGAGGTGCTTTTGATGATGAAGATTATTTATGGTTAAAAGATTATCTGCAGTTAGACGGAATGGTTTACAAATTGGTTCCTGTAAAAAATACTCCTTCTAAAGACGGAGGTCCATTAGATATGGGACAAATAGATGCAGATAAAATGTATGATATTGTAATGAAATGGGATTGGGGTAACAGCGAAAGCGAAAAAATTTACCACGACCCTGAAACAAGAAGAAACAGCATTACTTATCGCACGAATCTTTCAAGATTGATGAACCAACTTATTGAAGAAGGTAAAATTGACAAAGCTAAAAAAGTGATTAATTTAGCTATAACCAAAATGCCTTTAGACAAATTTGGCTATTATTCTTTAGTTGAACCTTTTGCCGATGGTTATTATAAAGTTGGCGAAACTGCAAAAGCACAAGATCTTTTAAACAAATTGGTTCAAAAATACAAAGAGGATTTAAACTATTACAGTACTTTAACCCCTTCTGACCAAACTGATTTAGCAGTAGATATTATTACAGATATTGAACGTTACAGAAGTTTGCTACATGTAATGCAGGACAATAAAGACAATGCTTTTTACAACAAACACAAAACTACATTTAATACTTATGTAAATGTTTTTGAACGTTTTGGACGCGAAAAAGAATAGATAATATACGAAAATCTTAACAATTAAAAAAATGCAGCGCTGTTTGATAAATAGCGCTGCATTTTTTAATTTTACGTACAATGTAAATTCAATTCAAGATGAGCTTTTATTGGGTAAAAACAAATTCATTTATAAAAAGGGTATTTTCTAAATATTGCTGGGACATTCCTAACAATGAAAAGAAAATATACCTAACTTTTGATGATGGCCCTACTCCAGAAATTACTGACTGGGTTTTATCTGAATTAAAAAAATTTGATGCAAAAGCTACTTTTTTCTGCATTGGAAAAAACATTAAAGCCAATCTAGCTTTATTTGAAAAGCTAATTACAGATGGTCATTCTATTGGAAACCACACCATGAATCATGTAAATGGATGGAAAATTCATA
This sequence comes from Flavobacterium sp. SORGH_AS_0622, assembly GCF_030818825.1. Lineage (NCBI taxonomy): Bacteria > Pseudomonadati > Bacteroidota > Flavobacteriia > Flavobacteriales > Flavobacteriaceae > Flavobacterium > Flavobacterium sp. SORGH_AS_0622. The sequence goes on along the minus strand of NZ_JAUTAX010000001.1, from coordinate 561,214 downwards.
CCAATGAATATATTGAAAATGTAAAAAACTGCGCAGAGGTTTTAGACGAACAAGAAAAAACTCCTAATCGTTTGCTGTTTCGTCCTCCTTACGGAAAAATCAAAAAAGCGCAATCGAAAGTGCTAAGAAAATTAGGCTATAAAATAGTAATGTGGGATGTTTTGAGCGCTGACTTTGATCAAAGCATCACTCCTGAAAAATGCCTTGAAAACGTAACAAAAAACGTAAAATCTGGCAGTGTGATTGTTTTCCATGACAGTATTAAAGCTTCTCCAAATTTAAGATTTGCTTTGCCACGAACACTTCATTTTTTAAAAGAAAACGGATATAAATTTGACATTATTCACTAAGACAACATCAAATAAAAGAAGTTTTAGACGTTAAATTGTTCTTGAACAATTCCGATTATAGTATTCGCATCAAGCTCTCCAGACTGTCTCCAAATCATTTGCCCCTCCTTATAAATCATTAAGGTTGGAAGTCCTTTAATACGAAGTGCTTCTGCTAATTCCTGATTTTTATCTACATCAATTTTAATCACTTTAGCTTTATCACCAAGCGCTGCAGCAACATCCTTAATCACAGGATGCATAGAAACAGAAGATTCATTCCAATCGGTGTAAAAATCAATTAACACTGGAACTTGAGCATTTATTAGTTCTCCAAATTTTGACATAAAACCAAAAATTTTAAGTTTTTTAAATCTATAAAAAGAAATAAATATAATACAAATTTAGCATTTTTAACGAATTAAGCGACATTACGGCCTTTTTTTAGTTCAATAACCGTTATTTCGGGCATAATACCAACTCGTCCTGGATAGGCATGAAAACCAAATCCACGGTTAACATAAACGTATCTTCCAACATTTTCGTACAAGCCTGCCCATTGTTTATAAATATATTGTGCCAGACTCCATTTAAAATATCCTGGAATTTCAATTCCGAACTGCATACCATGTGTATGTCCAGCAAGAGTCAGGTGAAAGTTCTTTGGATGATTTTTAATTTCAGCCTCCCAATGACTTGGATCATGGCTCATTAAAACTTTAAAATCATCTTGATTGACACCATCCGAAGCTTTATTAAGATCTCCAGCTTTTTTAAAATTTACGCCCCAGTTTTCTACACCAATAAGAGCAATTTTATCCTCTCCTTTTTGAATATAAGTATGTTCGTTTAGTAAAAGTTTAAAACCGATTTGATCGTATAATTTTTTAATCTGCTGAAAATTTTCGTCTTTTTCTTTTTCAGAAGGCCATGTCACATATTCACCGTAATCATGATTTCCTAATACCGAAAACTTTCCATATTTATAATCTTTAATACGGTTAAAAGTCTCCAGCCAAGGATGCATTTCTTTTGCATGTGTATTTACAATATCTCCCGTAAATAAAATCATATCTGATTCCTGCGCATTGATCAAATCAATAGCATAATTTATTTTTTCTGGATTATCGAAGCTTCCGCTGTGAACATCTGAAATCTGAGTGATTTTAAAACCATCAAAAGCATCTGGAAGATCTGGAAAAAATATTGTTTGTTTAAAAACTTTGAAATTATATTTACCTTCAAAAATTCCATAAATCAAAGACAAAAAAGGAACTGCCGCAAGACCTAAAGCAATTTGACTCACAAATTTTCTACGATCCGGCATCATCTCTTTTCTTGGAGTATTGTAAATGAAGTAATTCAATATACTTGCTCCTATTCTAAAAATATCCTCTCCAAACATTACCAATGTCAGCACAATCTTTGGCACATAAACCAAGAGCATTAAACCCATAGTAAACATGGTCTGCTTGGTTTGCCCAACAGATCGATCAAACTGTGTGAAAGAATAAATGATAAAAATTAAAAGCAGTAAGCTTATAACTTGGTAACTTACTAAAGCCCATCTAACTTTAATTAAAGTTCGAAAAGCCTGATACGAATAAAACTCAATAAATAAGAAAAGAGCGCATAGAATTACAAAACGAAAAATCATTTGTTATAGTTTTAAGCAAAGTAACAAAGAATGGAAATTTTATAGCTTTTTATTATAAAAAATTTAACGCTATTAAAAAATAAAAAAGCTGAAAGATGGCTCTTTCAGCTTTAATCTACCAACCTTTTAAAACTATTTTAGTCTACGACAATTAGTGCCGTTTTATTTTGCTTTTGGTGCTTCTGCTTTTGTAGTTTCAGCTTTTTTCTCACCTTTTGCTTTTTTGTGTGCTTTTTTATCTTGTTTAGGAGCTTTTGCTTCTTTTGTTTGAGTTGCTGGCGCTGGAGTTGTTTGAGCGTTTACCATTGAAAATGTTCCTAATACTGCTACTGCTAAAATTGCTAATTTTTTCATGATCTGATTTTTTTTGATTATTATTTCATTATTTATAAGTCAAAGATATAATCGTAAAATGAAGACAAAATGAAGATAAAGTCTTACAACAAATTTTAACTTTTAATTAGCTTTTTCAAATAATAACGTAAAAACAGTTCCTTGGTTTAAAATAGATTCAACCTTGATTTGAACACGGTGAAAAGAAGCAATACTTTGAGCAATTGGAAGTCCTAACCCTTGTCCTTCTTGATCTGAGCTGATTCGTGCAAATCTGCTGAATATTTTTTCCAGCTGTGATTCTTCCATTCCAATTCCAGAATCTTTGACCGAAATAAAATAATATTCGTCAACAAATCCGTCTTCTATAAAAATACTGCCTTTGGGCTTATTGTATTTTATGGCATTTATAACCAAATTATAAATAAGAATATGAATTAAGGTTTTGTTGCCTGTAAAAACAAAATCGTTTTGCATTCGATTTACAAACTGAATTTCTTTGTCATCAATACGGTCTTCTAAATCTTCTTGCAAATCCAGAACTACCTCACGCAGATTAATTTCTTCATTTGCTTCATATTGATTGTTATCTATTCTAGAAATAAGCAATAAATTATTGATGATTTTTTTTAGCATATCTAATGTCTTTAATGAGCCTGCAATTTTATCGACTGCGTTGTCATTTAAAGATTCGTTCTGCAATAAGTTTTCAAGTTTGTTTTTAAGCAGTGCAATTGGCGTTAGAAGTTCGTGCGAAACATTAGAAATGAATTGTTTTTCTTTTTTAAAAACTTCTGAAATACGATCCATCATTTGATTTAAAACAAAATCAAGTTCGCGGAAATCTCTTGAACCGGCTTTTATCGGAGTATGATCAAATGCATCTGGTTCGTTTACCCGTCTGATTTTTGTATCAATGATTTTATAAAAAGGTTTGAGAAGATATTCAATATAAAACGTATCAGCCAAAAAAGTAATAAAGAGTATCACAACAAAAACCACAATAATAAAGAATCGAATAACAAAAGTTAAATCATTTACTTCACTAAGGCTGCTCCCAATTTCCAGTTGATAATCTTGGCCCTCATAAGTAAAATGATGCTGCAAAATTCGGTATTCATTTTCTTCACCTTCAATTTCACGATAATCATTGCTAAAAGTTGTTTTTTTCTGATGTGGTTTTATGGGCACGCGGGACAATACTAAAAACTCACTATGAAGAGTCGAAAACTCTGAAAAAGTCTCCGTGGAATCATTTGGATTTTCTATAAAATCATTGATTTCTTCTTGGTTCAAATGTTCAATAAATTTCTTCTTTTTCTCCAGCAGACTATTATTAATATGATGATAAACTACATTTTCTACCAAAATAGGCAGCATCAGCCATAAAATCAAAATCACCAACAATCTTGTCAGTGCATTAAAAATAGCTAATTGATGTTTTATCTTCACAAAAATTGATTTATTCGTTTATACGATATCCAACGTTTCGAACGGTTTCGAACCAATCTATAGGTGCGTGTTTGTCAAGTTTTTTTCTGAGATTTCGAACATGGACATCAATAAAATTAGAATCTGAATTTACTTCTAAAATATCTCCCCAAATATGCTCCGTAAGCTGCAAACGAGTAATTACCCGATTTTTATTTAAAACCAAATATTGAAAAATATCAAATTCCTTTTTCGTAAGATTGATTGGATTATCATTGAAACTTACTTTGTAATCTTGCAGCTGTAATACAAAGCCATTAATAGAAAGTGTATTTAAAGTAAAGCCGTGTATTCTTCGGATAACAGCAAATAATCTTGCGCCAAGTTCTGTCAACGCAAAAGGTTTTGTTAAGTAATCATCGGCACCTAAATGCAGACCATTAATTCTATCATCAAGCTCCCCTCTTGCCGTTAACACAATAACCGCCATTTTTGATTTTGTTTTTCTAACAGTCTGCAATACCTCAAAACCATCTCCGTCAGGAAGTCCTAAATCTAACAGCATCGCATCATAATCATTACTGCTAAACTCTTCTAAAGCATCGCTGCAGGTATGCGTGATTTTACATATATATCCTGCATTACACAAAAAATCATAAACCTCTACCGCAAGTTCACGATTATCTTCAACAATCAAAATATTCATAAAAAATGTGCTTAAGCGAAATTAAAATTAATCATTTAAAAGAAGAAAAATCTGCATTATTAAAACATTAACGAAAAAAGCTGACAAATTTCTTCATCAGCTTTTACCACCTTCATTCTTCATAATTATCCTTCCTGTTTTGCTTCCTTACAATCTTCGAAAACAAAACAAAAAGCAACATTATTTTTTCACTTTTGCAGTTTCTGTTTTTGGGGCTTCAGTTTTTGAAGCTTCTGTTTTTTCTGATTTTGCTTTTTTATCAGATTTGTGTTTAGGATGTTTTGTTGCTTTCACCTCTTTAGCTGGAGCTTCTTTTCCATTTTTTGCTGGAAAAGCTTGAACCATTGCACTTGTTCCTAAAACTGCTACTAATAACATTAATAAATTTCTCATGATTTCTAAGTATTTAAATTAATAACTTTTTATTTTACAGATCAAAATTACCTTCGTAAAATGAAGAGATCATGAAGAAATCGCCGAATAAAAAAATTTAACTTGATATTAACTCTTTGCATTTTTTCTATCATATAATATAGAAGCTCATTTTAGCGTGGTGTATTTAAAGTTTATGAATATCTACAAAGTTAAATACCCTTATATAACTTATGTGATGAAAAAAAATCTTATTAGTCTAATTTTTAAAAACCCAATTGTTTATTTTTACAGACTAATATTTTTTATATGTCAACTCAAAAACGTCTTTTTCTTCTAGATGCTTACGCATTAATTTTTCGTGGTTATTATGCCTTTATAAAAAACCCGAGAATCAACTCAAAAGGAATGGATACATCTGCAATTATGGGATTTATGAATTCCCTTTTAGATGTTATTAAAAGAGAAAAACCAGATCATTTAGCTGTTGCTTTTGACAAAGAGGGAAGTCAGGTAAGAACCGAAATGTTTGCTGAATATAAAGCCAATCGTGATGCAACGCCAGAGGCTATTAAAATTGCCATTCCTTATATTCAAGAATTATTAAAAGCCATGCACATTCCGATTATTGAAATCGCAGGATGTGAAGCTGATGACTTAATTGGAACAATTGCCAAACAAGCCGAAAAACAAAATTATAAGGTTTACATGGTAACGCCTGATAAGGATTTTGCACAATTGGTTTCTGAAAATATATTTATGTACAAACCTGCACGAATGGGTAACGGAATAGAAATTTGGGGAATTCCTGAGGTTTTAGCAAAATTTGAAGTGGAAAGACCAGAACAAGTAATCGATTTTCTTGGAATGATGGGTGACGCTGTGGATAACATCCCTGGATTGCCTGGTGTTGGTGAAGTGACGGCTAAAAAGTTCTTGAAAGAATTTGGCACAATGGAAAACCTTTTAGAAAATACACATTTACTAAAAGGAAAAATGAAAGAAAATATCGAAGCTAATAAAGACAAAGGTATTCTTTCTAAAAAACTAGCCACTATTATATGTGACTGTGATGTTGTTTTTAATGAAGACGACTATGAACTTTCACGTCCTGATATCGAAAAAACAGATGCTATTTTTCAGGAATTGGAATTTAGAAGAATGGCAGAGCAGTTTGATAATTTATTTAAAGTTGGAGGCGGAAATGAATTAGCAAGTTCTACTCCAGCATCTGATGCCAAATTATACAAAAAGCCACAGCCTAAAAACGAAGATCAATTTGACCTTTTTGGCGGAGGCGGAACCACTTTAGACGAAAGCGCTGAAGCTGCTAGAAATTCATTTTACAATACTTTAGAAAATACTGAACATTCTTATCAAACTATTCAAGGTGATTTAGGAATTAAATTGCTTCTACAGAATTTACAAAAACAGACTTCTGTTTGTTTTGATACAGAAACCACAGGAATCGATGCTTTGCATGCAGAACTTGTTGGAATGTCTTTCTCATACGAAAAAGGAAAAGCTTTTTATGTTCCGTTTCCAGAAAGCCAGGAAGAAGCACAAGCTTTAGTTGACAAATTTGTTCCGTTTTTTGAAAATGAAAATATTGAGAAAATCGGGCAAAACTTAAAATACGATTTAAAAATTCTGGCTAATTACGGCGTTACCGTAAAAGGTAAACTTTTTGACACCATGATTGCGCATTATCTGATTAATCCAGATATGCGTCATAATATGGATATTTTAGCAGAAACGTATTTAAAATATTCTCCTAAATCTATTGAAACTTTAATTGGAAAAAAAGGAAAAAATCAGCTTAACATGCGTGATGTTCCTTTAGAAGATATTAAAGAATATGCTGCAGAAGATGCAGATATTACTTTACAGTTGAAAGAAATCTTTACCGCTGAACTAGACAAAACAGAAACTAAAAAGTTATTTGATGAAATCGAAATTCCATTAGTAAGCGTTTTAGCTGCGATGGAAACAGAAGGAATTCGTCTTGATGTTGATTTCTTAAAACAAATGTCTACAGAGATGGATGTTGAAATCAAATCTTTAGAAGAAAAAATATACGAAACTGCCGGCGAGAAATTCAATTTGGCTTCTCCAAAACAATTAGGAGATATTTTATTTGATAAACTTAAGATCGGGGGCGCAAAACAGAAGAAAACCAAAACCGGTCAATACGCAACTGGGGAGGAAGTTTTAACTTACTTAGCGAATGACAATCCAATTGTAAAACAAATTTTGGACTGGCGTCAAATGGTGAAACTGCAAAGTACTTACATCATGGCTTTGCCGGAACAAGTTGACAAAAAGACTTTACGCGTTCATACGGATTATATGCAGACTGTTGCCGCAACAGGACGTTTAAGTTCTAATAATCCGAACCTGCAAAACATTCCGATTCGTACCGAAAGAGGCCGTCAGATTCGTAAAGCATTTGTTGCTCGCGATGAAAATCATACTCTAATTTCTGCCGATTACTCGCAAATCGAATTAAGAATTATTGCCGCTTTAAGCGGAGAAGAAAATATGATTGCTGCTTTCCAAAATGGAGAAGATATTCACAGAGCTACGGCGGCAAAGGTTTTTGATGTGGCCTTAGAAGAAGTTTCGCGTGAACAAAGAAGCAATGCTAAAACGGTAAACTTCGGAATTATATATGGTGTTTCTGCTTTCGGTTTAAGCAATCAAACTTCATTATCCCGCGGTGAAAGTGCCGCTTTGATCGATGCATACTACAAAACATATCCGAGATTAAAATCATACATCCAAGATCAGGTTGAATTTGCTCGTGAAAATGGTTACGTACAGACAATCTTAGGACGCCGTCGTTACCTTAAAGATATCAACTCTGCAAATGCTGTTGTTAGAAGTGCCGCCGAGCGAAATGCTGTAAATGCACCAATTCAAGGAAGTGCGGCAGATGTTATCAAAATTGCAATGATCAATATTCATAAAAAATTACAAGACGAAAACTGGAAATCGAGAATGCTGCTTCAAGTGCATGATGAGCTTGTGTTCGATGTTCACAATGATGAACTCGAAAAAATCCAGCCAATGATTAAACACGAAATGGAAAATGCATTTAAAATGATAGTTCCGTTGGAGGTTGAAATTGGAATGGGTAAAGACTGGTTAGAAGCGCATTAATCTAATTTTAGATTTCAGATTGTTGATTTTAGATTTATAAATCTACGCAATCTTGTCCTTGCAAGGAACGAAGCAATCTCATTTGATGAAGTAACTTTTTGCCTCATTATTATTGAGACTGCTTCGTTCCTCTCAAGGACACAAATTATACACAAAAAAAAAGGACTATTCTTTCGAATGGTCCTTTTTTATCTATAATATTTTAATGACTAAACTTTTCTAGTCGACTCTCGTTCTTTCAATTTCGTCTTAATCACGATTGTTTCATATTCTGAAATTGTTCCTTCTGGTTCTTCTAATCTTTCGATTAATCTTTTTGCAGCAGTTTCTCCAATTTCAACACCATGCTGGCTTATAGTAGTCAAACTTGGCGACAAACGTCTCGAAGCTAAAATTCCGTCTGCGAAACCTATTATTGATATATCTTCTGGAACTCTATATCCTTTTTTCAAACTTACTCTTAAAGCTGCAACTGAATCATTTTCATCCAAAGCAAAAATTCCGTCGATTTTATGATCAAAAAGCGAATCTATTTTAGCTTTCATATCCTCTTCAGAATCTGTACGAAGAATAATTTTTTCGTTTACCGGAATATTATTGTCTTTTAAAGCTTTCAAATACCCGTCTGCTCTCAGTTTCCCAACACTCAAATTATCTACAGAAGAAATCAGTGCTATATTTTTACAACCTAAATTAATTAAATGCTGTGTAGAGTTTAAAGCTGAATCGAAATCATCTACCACAACTTTATCACAGTCCACTTCGTCAGCAATACGATCGAACATTACTATTGGAGTTCCATCATTAATTATTTCAGAGAAATGATTGTAGTCCTGCAATTTTTGAGCTTCTTGAGAAACAGACAAAATAAATCCGTCGATAGTCCCGTTGCTCAACATCTCTAAAGTATGAACTTCTTTTTCAAGAGATTCATTAGAAATACAAGTAATTACATTATATCCTTTTTTATCGGCAACTTTCTCAATACCGCTAAAAACTTTTGCAAAGAAAGAATTTAGAATATTAGGAATAATAACTCCAATAGTTTTGGTTTTACGATTCTTTAAATTCAGACCAATAACATTCGGCTTATAATTTTTGAGTTTGGCATACTCCTTAATCTTCACCTTCGTCTGCTCACTTATTTCCGGACTGTCGTTAAGCGCTTTTGACACTGTAGACACAGAAACTCCTAGTTCCTTCGCAATTTGTTTTAGAGTTGCTTTAGCTTTCATCTAATAAAAGTTTATGTAATTAATACAAATATAGTAGAATTACCGAAAATAAAACAAAAAACAACTACCAGTATTTGAAATTATATGCTCAATTCGAAATAAAATAAAAAAAGAGGATTTTTCTGAAACCGTACCTACAAAAATTTCGTTAATAAGCTTAATACAATGTTATTAACCTTAATAAAAACCTAGATTATGAAAAACGAAGTTAAAATTCATGAAGTTGATCCTTCACTGAATAGCAGAAGGAGCTTTCTTAAGCTCAGTGGATTAACATTAGTGACCACAGGTTTAGTTTTAGCTGGCTGCAGCGACAATGATAACGATAACCCAATGGAAGACACTTCTTTACCTGGAGTAAGAAATGGTGTTTTTGATTTAGGCTCTGGTGATTTTGGAGTCCTAACCTACGCTTACGCTTTAGAGCAGTTAGAAGCAGATTTTTATACTAAAGTTGTAAACGCGAGCAGTTTCAACACTGTATTTAATGATATAGAACGTCAAGTTCTAACAGATTTATATCATCATGAAGTAGTTCATAGAGATTTTTTCAAAGCTGCTTTGACTGGAGCACTACCTGATCCAAATTCTCAATTACTTCCTTCTTTGGCTTTTACTTATGGTTCTTTAAATTTTAATAACCGTACCGAAGTTTTAGCAACTGCAAAAGCACTTGAAGATACTGGAGTTGCTGCTTATAATGGAGCAGGAAAATTGATCAAAACGGCTGACTACTTATTATTAGCTGGAAAAATTGTTTCTGTTGAGGCCAGACATGCTTCAGCAATTAGAAGTTTAATTAATCCGAATTCAAAAGATTTTGCCGGAGATGATATTGTAAATATGTCAACAGGTTTAGATGATGCTAAAGATCCATCTAAAATCCTGCCGATTGCAGCCAATTTTATTACTACAAAATTTACAGCTAAATACCTTCCTTAATCTTAACCAGTAAAACTTAGAAATTATGAACATTTTAAAATTTATAGAAACCTTTACTGACGACAATTTAATGAAAAGCACAGGCTCAAGAAGAGACAGTTTTTCGCAGTTTGGGAATATCGGAAAAAATTTAGCCTTAGCATCAATCCCATTCGGATTATCGGCTCTTACTAATAAAGCATTTGCAAAAGATATTACAGCAACACCTGCCACTCCTATTGGGGCTTTGCAATTTGCATTAACATTAGAATATCTTGAAAATGAATTTTATGCTATGGCATTAGATTCTGGAGTAATTCCGGCATCTGAAAATGGCGGACGTGATTTAAAAGTATTTCAGCAGATCGCAGCTCACGAATCTGATCATGTGAAATTTTTGATCGCAGGACTTGGCGGTACAGCAAGTGCTAATTTTGTACCAAAACCTACATTTGACTTTACAGTTGGCGGTGCTTTTGATCCTTTTAATGATTATCCAACCTTTTTAGCTTTGGCACAAGCTTTTGAAGATACAGGCGTACGAGCCTATAAAGGACAAGCCGCAAATCTTATTACTACACCAGATTTATTAACAGCAGCACTTCAGATTCATTCTGTTGAAGCTCGTCATGCTTCTGAAGTCAGAAGATTGCGAGGTTTAAAAGGATGGATATCCAATTCTGACCGAGGCGCTGGCATGCCGGCAGCCACACAAGCTGTTTATGATGGTGAGGGCGTAACGATGCAGGCTGGCTTCAATACTGCAACAGCATTTGGTGCAGCAGCTGGCTCAGAAGCTTATGACGAACCATTAACTACACAACAAGTAGTCGATATTGCCAATATTTTTATTGTCTAATATTTTTTTTCTAAAAATGCTGAACCGTCTTACTTTAATGTGAGACGGTTTTTTTTATGACTTGATTTATTAAAAAACTGAAGCCCTGATTTTCAGTACATAAAATATTCTTTTCAGGTATTTGGTTTTAAAATAATTAATTGTACTTTTGCATCCCCTTTATTGGGGATGGAATGTTTAATTAAAATAATATTATGGACGCATTAAGCTACAAAACAGTTTCAGCTAGCAAAGCCACTGTAACTAAAGAGTGGATTGTTGTTGACGCTGAAGGTCATAACTTAGGACGTCTTGCTTCTAAAGTTGCAATGATCTTAAGAGGTAAGTACAAGCCAAGTTACACACCGCACGTTGACTGTGGAGATAACGTAATTGTTATCAACTCAGAAAAAATTAACCTTACAGGTACAAAATTGAATGACAAAATTTACATGCGTCATACAGGTTACCCAGGAGGACAAAGAACTTTAACTGCTAAAGTATTGCAAGCTAAAAACCCTGCATTATTAGTAGAAAAAGCTGTAAAAGGTATGTTACCTAAAAACAAATTAGGAGCAGAACTTTTTAGAAATCTAAATGTTGTTGTAGGATCTGAGCACAAACACGGAGCTCAAAAACCTAGAACTGTTAACCTAAATGATCTTAAGTAATGGGAGTTATTCACAAAATCGGTAGAAGAAAAACCGCTGTTGCACGTGTATACGTTTCTGAAGGAACAGGAAATATCACTGTAAACAAAAAAGAATTCGCAACTTACTTTCCAACTGCAACTTTACAATACAAAGTTTTACAACCATTGTCTATGACAGAAAATGTAAACAACTTTGATGTTAAAGTAAACGTTTACGGAGGTGGTACAACTGGTCAGGCAGAAGCTGTAAGAATGGCATTAGCACGCGTAATGTGTGAAGTTAACGCTGAAAACAGAGGAATCCTTAAACCAGAAGGTTTATTAACAAGAGACCCAAGAATGGTTGAACGTAAGAAATTCGGTCAGAAGAAAGCTCGTAAGAGATTCCAATTCTCTAAACGTTAATATTACCTGTCTTGTTCAAATGGGACAAGACATTATCAATTATTTATTGAAATTAAAAAACACAGTTATTGTTGCTCTCCTATCGAGGTAGGATATAGTTTAGCATCTAAATGGGTTGAGTCTTAAAGTCGAAAGTCTTAAAGTCAATGCTCGAAGCCTAAAGCTTACAGCTTAGCGCCTAAAGCCAAAACACATTGCTAATCAACAGAACGTAAACTAGTACAAAAATGGCAAACAAAATAGAAGTAAAAGAATTACTAGAAGCAGGTGTTCACTTCGGACACATGACTAGAAAATGGGATCCAAACATGGCTCCTTACATTTATATGGAGCGTAATGGTATTCACATTATCAATCTATATAAAACTGCAGCTAAAATTGAAGAAGCTAATGAAGCTTTGAAAAAAATCGCTGCATCAGGTAGAAAAATTTTATTCGTAGCTACCAAAAAACAAGCAAAAGACATCGTTGCTGATAAAGCAAAAGCTGCAAACATGCCTTACATCACTGAAAGATGGCCAGGTGGAATGCTAACTAACTTCGTAACTATCAGAAAGGCAGTTAAAAAAATGTCTTCTATTGATAAAATGAAGAAAGATGGTACTTTCAACACTCTATCTAAAAAAGAGCGTTTGCAAGTTGATCGTCTACGTGCTAAATTAGAGAAAAACTTAGGTTCAATTGCTGATATGTCTAGACTACCTGCAGCATTGTTCGTAGTAGATATCAAAGCTGAACACATCGCAATAAAAGAAGCTCAAAAATTAAACATTCCAGTTTTCGCAATGGTTGATACGAATTCTGACCCAAGAGAGGTTGATTACGTGATTCCAGCAAATGATGACGCTTCTAAATCAATTGACAAAATTTTATCTTTAGTAACTACTGCAGTAATCGAAGGTCTTTCTGACAGAGGTTCTGAAAAAGAAGTTGAAACTGCTGAAGAAGCTGCTCCTGCTGTTGAAGCTGAAGCTGCTGCTCCTGCAACTGAAGAATAAATCAAATTTTAAATTCCAAATTTTAAATTCCAAAATCCAAGAAAAAAAATTAAAAACGTTATGTTGATAATTTATTAAAATTGGAGTTTGGGATTTAAAAGCTGGAATTTTTACTTTTAACATTAAAATTCAAAATATTATGGCAACAATTACTGCTGCAGACGTAAATAAATTAAGACAATCTACAGGTGCCGGAATGATGGACTGTAAAAAAGCTTTAGTTGAAGCTGATGGAGATTTCGATAAAGCTATACAAGTCCTTAGAGAAAAAGGACAAAAAGTTGCTGCTAACCGTTCTGACCGTGAGTCTTCTGAAGGAGCTGCTGTTTCTTTTGTTAATGCTGACCACACTAAAGGAGCTATTTTAACTTTGAACTGTGAAACAGATTTCGTAGGTAAAAATGAGGCTTTCGTAACTTTAGCTAAAGATTTAGTTGAAAGAGCTATTAACTTCTCTTCTAAAGAAGAATTCTTAGCTTCAGATTTCAATGGAATTACTGTTGCTGAAAAATTAATCGAGCAAACTGGTGTTATCGGTGAAAAAATCGAAATCGGTGGTTTTGAAATTTTAGAAGGTGCTTACGTTGGATCTTATGTTCACGTAAACAAAATTGCTGCTTTAACAGCTATTTCTTCTCCAATCGCTAATGCTGAGACTTTAACAAAGGATGTTTCTATGCAAGTTGCTTCTATGGGAGCTGATACATTATCTTACAAAGATTTTGATCCTGCTTTCGTTGCTTCTGAACTTGCTGCTCGTATTGCGGTAATCGAAAAAGAAAATGAAGAAGCTGCACGTTTAGGAAAAACTTTAAAAAATGTTCCTAAATACATTTCTTACTCTCAATTAACTGAAGAAGTTTTAAAACAAGCTGAGGAAGATGCTAAAGCTGAATTAAAAGCTGAAGGTAAACCAGAACAAATTTGGGATAAAATTGTTCCAGGAAAAGTACAACGTTTCATCTCTGACAACACTACTTTAGATCAAGAAAAAGCTTTATTAGATCAAAACTTCATCAAGGATGATAGTAAAAAAGTTGGTGATTATGTTAAAGGATTCAATGTTGAAATTACAGGTTTCAAAAGAGTTACTTTAGGTTAATATATTATTTTTTCAATAAAGAAAAGCCCGAATACTAGTTATTCGGGCTTTTTTTATTTCAGCTTTTAATTCTCGATTGGAAAATTTCTCGCTCGCATTAAAGCATCTGACTTTGGAGCATGTCCCCTAAAATTTTCATACATTTTTTCATTGTCTATCGTATTTCCAACACTTAAAACAGTATCATAAAGACGTTTAGAAACCTTTTTATCAAAAGGTCCGTTTCCTTCTAAAAATGCCTCATACGCATCTGCATTTATCACATCGGCCCATAAATAACTATAATATCCTGCAGCATATCCGTCACTTGAAAAAATATGGGCAAACTGTGGAATTCTGTGACGCATAACAATTTCAGACGGCATATTGATTTCCTCTAAAACTTGTTTCTCAAATTTATGCGGATCAATAGTTTCTGTTGTTAAATGCAGTTTCATATCCACAAAAGAACTCGAGATCGTTTCAACAGTTGCAAAACCTTCATTAAAATTGGCCGCTTGTGCAATTCTTTCTACTAAAGACTGCGATAGAGGTTCATTCGTTTTATAATGGAGAGCAAACTTATTTAATACCTCTGGAGTTGAAAGCCAATGTTCTAATAGCTGCGATGGAAATTCCACATAATCTCTAGCGACAGAAGTTCCAGACAAACTTGGATAGGTAACATTGGAACACAAACCATGCAAAGCATGACCAAATTCATGAAATAAAGTTGTTGCATCATCCCAGGAAATTAAAACTGGTTCATCTGCATTTCCTTTTATAAAATTGCAATTGTTAGATACGATTGGAAGTACTTTTCCATTTATTTTCTGCTGATCGCGATGTGAATTCATCCAAGCCCCAGAACGCTTTCCTACGCGCGCGTATGGATCGAAATACCACAACCCGATTGGTTCTCCTGTATTTTTATTATTTACTTCCCAAACGCGAACATCTGGGTGATAGACAGGAACATCAAATAATTGTTTAAAACCTAAATCAAATAATTCACCTGCTGTCCAAAACATTCCTTCACGGAGATTTTCCAATTGAAGATATTGTTTTATTTCATTTTGATCTAAATCATATTTTGCTTTTCGAACTTTCTCCGCATAATAGCGGTAATCCCAAGGCTGAATTTTAAAGTTTCCTCCTTCTTGGCTCACCATTTCCTGCATGGCAGCAACATCATTTTTTACTTTTTCAACAGCTGGTTTCCAAACAGAATCCATTAAATCTAAAGTCTTTTGCGGATCTTTCGCCATTTTATTAGACAAACTCCACTCTGCAAAATTCTCAAAACCCAATATTTTTGCCTTTTCTGCCCTTAATTTTAAAATAGAAACCAAAGTACTATTAGTATCATTTTCATTACCGTTATCACCTCGTTTAACGAAAATATCAAATGCCTTTTCTCTTAAATTTCTTTGGCTTGAAAAGGTTAAAAATGGTTCAATGGAGGATCTTGTATTCCCAATACATCCTAAAACATTCAGATTTCTTTCTCTAGCTTCTGCTATCGCTGCATTTTTAAATTCCTCAGGAAGTCCATCAAAATCAGATTCTGTTTTTAATTCGATATATTGATTGTTTTCTTCTGCTAATAATTTCTGACTGAATAAAGTAAAAAGACTTGCCAGTTCTTGATTAATCTTGGCCACTTTATCTTTATCTTCTTTATGCAGCTCTGCTCCTTCTCGAACAAAATCAGTATAATAAAGCCAAAGCAGTCGCTGCTGCTCATCTGTCAATTTCTTACTATCCTCAGATTTGTATAAAGATTCAATTCTTAAAAAAAGTTTTTCATTTTGATAGAGTTTATCATTTATGGCTGCCAATTTTGGAGACATTTCTGTATCAACAATATTGAATTCGGGAGTACTTAAATTCGATCTGTAAATTCCATAAACAGCATGAATTCGTTCTAATTTTTCACCCGAAAGCTCTAAAGCTGTAATTGTATTTTGAAATGTTGGCTTTTCGGTATTATTGGCAATTGCATCTATTTCATTCAACTTTTCCTGAATAGCAAATTCTATTGCGGGCTTAAAATCTGAGACTTTATATTTGGTAAAATCTGGAACTCCTCCGTAAGGACCAGACCAATCTTGTAATAAAGGATTATCTAACTCAATTTGTGCTTTCATAATAAATAACATTAATTAATTTCTGTATAAATTTTCTAACGAATAGAAAACAACAGATTCTCAAAATTAACCAATCGAAAGCAAACTTTAGTGTTATAATGAATTATAAAAATTGATGGATTCTAAGATTTAAAAGAAATAGTTTAATTTTGAAACATCAACACCCAAAACAACATGTTTAAAACCAGAAAAGAAATCGTTTTTGTAATTCTAGCAGGAATATTTATCACGAATGCAGTTGTTGCAGAACTTATTGGAGGTAAATTAATTCAAGTTGGTCCGTTTGTAATGAGTATAGGAATTCTACCTTGGCCAATTGTATTTTTAACCACAGATTTAATTAATGAATATTTTGGTGAAAAAGGAGTAAAAAAACTTTCCTTTATAACCGCATGCCTAATCGCTTATGCTTTTCTGATTTTGTTTATGGCGATTGTAATTCCTGCCGCAAAAGGAATCAGCCCAGTAAATGATGAACAATTTCAAGCTGTATTCGGGCAAAGTATGTGGATTATTGTGGGAAGTATTATTGCCTTTATGGTTTCACAGTTAATTGATGTCAGCGTTTTTTGGTTCTTTAGAAACCGAACGGGACATAAAAAAATATGGCTGAGAACTACAGGATCAACTGTAATTTCACAATTGTTCGATTCATTTATAGTGCTTGGAATTGCTTTCTGGCTTCCAGGGAAAATTGATTTTGATACTTTTATTTCTTCAGGATTAATTGGATACACTTTTAAACTAGCAATTGCAATTTTACTAACACCAGCAATTTACTTAGGACATCATTTGATTAAAAAATATTTAGATGAGGACCCTTCTCTCAAAAATTAAGTGTAATTTAATATCATGAAAAAAACGGGTCTCATTATATTACTTTCGTTAACTTATTTCTTTACAAGCTGTGGCAACGATTCCAAAAAACAGCCAAAAAAGGAAATGATTACTTCTGTAAATAAATTAACCCCAGTTTCAGAAAAAAAATTCAAAAAAAGCTCCTTAGAAAAATCGGCCATAAAAGATTTTACAAGGAAACAGAACAGTAATGCAAAAAATAATTCTGCATTAAAAAAAGATACACTGGTCAAACCTGAAATACAAAATCTGCAAAGCACAGCAGAAAAAAATGAAAGCAGCGATAATTTAATGACTTTCGCTAATTTAAAAAAAATACTTTCTAATAGTGAAATAGGTGAAACCTTTACTCAAAAAGAGCTGACACAAAATTTTCAAATCCCGAAAGAAGCTGTCAAAATAGTTAAAAGCATTACAAAAATTGCGGAAGACGAAATAGCCGTAAAATGGAAATCTACATGGCTCTTAGAAAAAGTTTCTGATGCAAAATTCAAAGATGGCAGTATGAAAATTGCTTTCAAATCCAATAAATTGTATACTTCAGGTACGGCAATTGGAATAAAATATGAGAAAAAAATCTATAACAACTTAATCATAATTGGCAGATCAGCCTATATTCCAACAGTAAAAGGATACAGCTGGCAAATTGGGAAGTAATGGAACAAGAAAATCTTATAAGATGCGGCTGGTGTTCTGCCAGCGATTTATATAAAAAATATCATGATGAAGAATGGGGCGTTCCAGTTTATGATGATTCTACTCTATTTGAATTTTTAATTTTAGAAACCTTTCAAGCTGGACTTAGCTGGATCACGATTTTAAATAAAAGAGAAAATTTCAGAAATGCATTTGATCATTTTGATTATCAAAAAATCGCCAATTATTCTGAAGATAAAATCGAAGAATTATTGCAGAATACCGGAATCATCCGCAATAAACTTAAAATAAAATCAGCAGTTTCAAATGCTCAGGCATTTATGAAAGTTCAGGAAGAATTTGGAAGCTTTTCGGATTATATTTGGAAATTCACAAATGGAAAACCTATAATAAACCATCCCAAAACTTCAAAAGATGTTCCGGCTACTACGCCTCTTTCTGACGAAATAAGTAAAGATTTAAAAAAAAGAGGTTTTAAATTTGTCGGTTCAACCGTAATTTACGCACACATGCAAGCCACCGGAATGGTCAATGATCACGCCGAAGATTGCTGGAAAAGAACTCAGTAATCAGTCGCAGTTTTCAGTTTTTTTTTAAACCTGAAACTTGAAACCTGAAACTTGTAAACAAAAATTACCTATATTTGCTTCACACTTTAGGGGTGTCTACAACTTGTAGGCTGAGATTTTACCCTCTGAACCTGATCTAGTTCATACTAGCGTAGGGAAAAGTAAGATGACTTCTGCACGCATTTTTTATGCGTTCTTGTAGCCATTCCTAAAGTATAACTATATACTAAATTCAAAGGGAATGGAACTAAAAATCAACCAACAAATTAAACATTTCAATGCTGAATCGCTAAGCGTTCAATCATTGCTCGATCTCGAAATTCCGCACAAACAAAACGGAATTGCCGTTGCTATTAACAACACCGTTGTTCCAAAAATTAAATGGAAAGAATTCCTCGTACAAGAAACTGACGAAATCTTAATTATTTCTGCCACGCAGGGAGGTTAGAAATAAATTTCAATTTTAAAAACCCAAATTCCAAGTAATACTGGACGTAGACGCACTGCAGTGCGCCTCTACACACACAATCTACATCAACCTGAAACTTGAAACCTGAAACAAAAAAACTCATGACTACAGAAGAACAAATATCTAGAACCCCGTTTCCAAATTCTACAAAAGTTTATATAAACGGAGAAATTCATCCCATAAAAGTAGCAATGCGCGAAATTGCTTTGAGTGACACCAAACTTTCAAATGGCGGAATTGAAAAAAATCCTCCCGTGACAGTTTATGATACTTCTGGTCCTTACACCGATCCTAATATTGAAATTGATATTAGAAAAGGATTGCCACGCTTACGCGAAAGTTGGATCCTAGATCGTAATGATGTCGAGATTTTAGATGAAATCACATCAGATTATGGTCAAAGCCGATTAAAAGATGAAACGCTAAATCATCTTCGTTTTGAGTATTTGCATCAGCCAAAAAGAGCTAAAAAAGGCGCAAACGTAACGCAATTGTATTATGCTAAACAAGGAATTATTACTCCGGAAATGGAATACATCGCGATTCGTGAAAACCAGCGTATCGAGCTTATAAATGAGCAAACAAAAGCTATGCAATGCCAGCACAGCGGTCACAGTTTTGGAGCCAACACGCCAAAAAGCAAAATTACTCCAGAATTTGTGCGATCTGAAGTTGCCTGCGGCAGAGCTATTATTCCAAACAATATCAATCATCCAGAAAGCGAACCAATGATTGTGGGACGAAATTTTTTGGTCAAAATAAATGCCAATATCGGGAATAGCGCCGTGACTTCGAGTATTGAAGAAGAAGTTGAAAAAGCCGTTTGGGCTTGTCGATGGGGAGCAGACACGATTATGGATTTATCTACAGGAAAAAACATTCACGAAACCAGAGAATGGATTATTCGTAATTCTCCAGTTCCAATTGGTACTGTTCCTATTTATCAGGCATTAGAAAAAGTAAAAGGAGTTGCCGAAGATTTAACTTGGGAAATTTTCCGCGATACTTTAATAGAACAGGCAGAACAAGGCGTTTCCTATTTTACCATTCACGCCGGAGTATTGCTTCGTTACATTCATTTAACCGCCAATCGAGTTACCGGAATCGTTTCACGTGGTGGTTCGATTATGGCAAAATGGTGTTTATTTCATCATAAAGAAAACTTCTTGTACACACATTTTGAGGAAATCTGCGAAATCATGAAACAATATGATGTTGCTTTTTCTTTAGGCGATGGTTTACGTCCAGGTTCCATTGCTGATGCGAACGACGCTGCGCAGTTTGCTGAATTGGAAACTTTAGGCGAATTGACCAAAATCGCATGGAAACATGATGTTCAAGTTTTTATTGAAGGTCCAGGTCACGTACCAATGCATATGATTAAAGAAAACATGGACAAACAATTAGAACATTGCCATGAAGCTCCGTTTTACACTTTAGGACCTTTAACAACCGATATTGCACCTGGTTACGATCATATCACATCGGCAATTGGTGCCGCTATGATTGGCTGGTACGGCTGTGCCATGTTGTGTTATGTGACACCAAAAGAGCATCTTGGTTTACCCAATAAAAAAGACGTTAAAGATGGTGTAATCACGTATAAAATTTCAGCACACGCTGCAGATTTAGCAAAAGGACATCCGGGTGCACAATATCGTGATAATGCATTAAGTAAAGCTCGTTTCGAATTCCGCTGGGAAGACCAGTTTAATTTGGCTTTAGATCCTGATACCGCTAGAGAATTTCACGACGAAACCCTTCCTGCAGACGGTGCAAAAGTGGCTCATTTTTGTTCGATGTGCGGACCGAAATTCTGCTCTATGAAAATATCTCAGGAAATTAGAGATGTCGCTGCCGCAGAAAAAGGAATGCAGGAGAAATCAGAAGAATTTATTGAACAGGGGAAAGAGATTTATATCTAGAAAATAGAATCAAGAATAAAGAGGAATGATATGATTGTAGTTACAAATCCTTTTTCTGTTGAAAATGAAACAAATATGATTCAATCTTTATTTGCCGAAGGATTGTCTTTGCTTCATATTAGAAAACCTGATTTTTCAGAATTGGAAATGGCGCAGTTCATTCATCAAATAAAACTAGAATTTAGAGATCGAATTGTTTTGCACAATCATCATCTATTGGCAGAAGATTTTGGAATTAACCGATTTCATTTTTCTGAAAAAGAAAGAAAGCAAACTCATGACTCTCCTGAAAGGTTTTCAGAACCTTGTAGGTATTCAACATCAACACATTCTATTAAAGATTTCAATTTATTAGAGAGTGATTTTGATTACGCTTTTTTAAGTCCAGTTTTTAAAAGTATTTCCAAAGAAAATTATCATCCAGAAACAGATCTTTTTGAAGAGATAAAATCACGAACAAACTATAAAACAAAAGTCATCGCTTTAGGCGGAATTGATTCGCAAAATATTCAAAAAGTGCTTCAAAATGGTTTTGATGATGTTGCACTTTTGGGAAGTATTTGGAACAATGAGAATCCTGTAAAACAATTTAAATTATGTCAGCAAATCGCCCTTTCGTACTTACAATTGCAGGTTTAGATCCGTCTGGTGGCGCTGGGATTTTGGCTGATATCAAAACCTTTGAACAGCACAAAGTAACTGGTTTTGCCATTTCGACAGCGAATACAATTCAGACGGAAAATCAGTTTTATGAAATTGAATGGACGAATTTGAATTTTGTTATTCGGTCTATCGAAACGCTGTTTTCTAATTATAAAATTGCTGTTGTCAAAATTGGAATTGTAGCCTCTCTATACGACTTAAATCAAATTATTTCGACTATAAAACTACTTTCTCCTTCAACAAAAATCGTTTGGGATCCAGTTTTAAAATCGACCACAAAATTTGTATTTATGAATATTGAAGATCATGAAAGATTAAATAAAATACTTCCCAAAATCGATTTGATTACACCGAATTATCATGAAGCCAAAATTCTGTTTCCTGATTTTAGTTCTAAACAAGATAAATTCTCAACGAGCATTTTATTGAAAGGCGGACATAACAAAAAGGCTTTAGGAACAGATACTTTATTTCTAGAAGATGAAATTTTAGAATTGCTTCCTTCAAACCAGAAATGCTTTGAAAAACATGGCTCTGGCTGTGTACTTTCTTCTGCAATTGCATCCAACTTAGCATTAAACCAAACTATGATAGAAGCCTGTAAAAATGCCAAAATATATATCGAAAATTATTTGAGCTCAACTTCAACTTTAATCGGATATCATTATGTATAATAAACTGCAATACATTTCGCAAGGCGAAACAATCGAAGAACAATTACGCAATATACATCAAGCTCTTGATGCTGGATGTGAGTGGATACAAATGCGATTTAAAAATCAAACAACTCAAAATAGGCTCACTTTGGGAGAAGCTGTAAAACTTCTATGCGACGAATATCAGGTCAAATTTATTGTAAATGATGATTTACATCTCGCCCAGCAAATTGAAGCAGATGGAGTTCATCTGGGATTAACAGACACAAAAATTGATGAAGCGAGAGCAATTTTAGGCTCTGAAAAAATAATTGGCGGAACTGCTAATACTTTTGAAGATATTCAGAATCATGTCAAAAACGGCTGTGATTATATTGGTTTAGGGCCTTTTCGTTTTACTGCAACGAAAGAAAAACTAAGTCCAATTTTAGGGTTATCAGGTTATTTTGACATTCTTCAAAGACTGAAGAAAGATAAAATTGATGTTCCTGTTTATGCAATTGGAGGCATCACACTGCGAGATATAAATCCGTTAATGGAAACTGGAATTAACGGAATTGCGGTTTCTGGAATCATTACAGAAAGCGATGAAAAGGAAAAATTAATTCAACAACTAAACGAAAAATTATATGCAAACGTCATTGTTCAATATTGGAGATAAAAGCTTTAAATCCCGTTTGTTTTTAGGAACAGGAAAATTTGGTTCGAATGAAGAGATGGAGCAAGCCATTTTAGCTTCAGAAAGTGAATTGGTTACTGTCGCTCTCAAACGCATTGATTTAGAAACGGATACCGACGCTATCTTATCTCATTTAAAACATCCAAATATTAATTTGTTACCCAATACATCTGGAGCACGAAATGCAAAAGAAGCCGTTTTTGCTGCGCAATTGGCGCGCGAGGCTTTGGAAACCAATTGGGTAAAACTCGAAATTCATCCTGATCCCAAATACTTAATGCCTGATCCTATAGAAACTTTGAAAGCAACAGAAGAATTGGCGAAACTTGGCTTTTTTGTTTTGCCTTACATTCATGCTGATCCTGTTTTATGTAAACATTTAGAAAGTGCAGGAACAGCTGCCGTAATGCCGTTAGGTTCTCCAATTGGAAGTAACAAAGGTTTAAAAACAATTGATTTTTTAGAGATTATAATTGAACAAAGTAATGTTCCAGTTATTATAGATGCTGGAATCGGCGCTCCGTCTGACGCTGCAAAAGCAATGGAAATTGGTGCTGATGCTGTTTTGGTTAACACTGCAATAGCCGTGGCTGGAAATCCAAAACTAATGGCTGAGGCTTTTGCAGCAGCTGTTATAGCCGGAAGGAAAGCTTTTGAAGCTAAGATTGCTAATCAGCAAAATTATGCCGCGGCTTCTAGTCCTTTGACTTCTTTTCTTTATGAGTAATTTTTTTCTAACGCAAAGTCTGCAAGGTGCTTTCGCAAAGTTCGCTAAGCTTTGCGGACTTTTTGTCAAAGACAAGAACTCAAAGCTTAGCGATCTTTGCGTATTCTTAGCGCGCTTTGCGTTAAAAAACTTTTGCAGTAAAACTAAACTCACATGAATACTTTTAAATCTATTTTTGAGCAATATAATTGGGATGAAATCCAATCCAAGATATATAAAACCACGTCAAAAGATGTTGAACGCACTTTGGCTAAAACCAAATACAATCTCGAGGATTTTTTGATTTTGATTTCTCCAATTGCTCAAAATTATTTAGAGCAAATGGCACAAAAATGCCATGAAATCACCAAAAAACGCTTCGGGAAAACGATTCAAATGTATGCACCGTTGTATTTGAGCAACGAATGCCAGAACATTTGTACCTATTGTGGATTTAGTCTAGACAATAAAATCAAAAGAAAAACGCTGACTGATGCTGAGATAGAACTAGAAGTTGAAGCCTTAAAAAACACTGGCTTTGACCATGTTTTACTGGTGACAGGCGAAGCTAATTATACCGTAAACATTAACTACTTTCTAAATGCAATTGACTTGATTCGAAAAGATTTTTCGATTATTTCTGTTGAAGTCCAGCCGCTTTCAACAGAAGATTATGAACGTCTGCATAAAGCTGGAGTTTATTCGGTTTTGGTTTATCAGGAAACTTATCATCAGGAAGTTTACAAAAAATATCATACGAAAGGGAAAAAAATCAAATTTCGATTACAGATTAGAAACTCCAGATAGAATAGGTTCTGCAGGAATTCATAAAATTGGCTTGGGTGTTTTATTAGGTTTAGAAGATTGGCGAACGGACAGCTTCTTTAATGCTTTACATTTAGATTATCTTCAAAAAAAATATTGGCAGACTAAATATTCGGTTTCGTTTCCACGTCTCCGCCCTGCAGAAGGAATTATTGAACCTAATTTTATCATGGATGATAAAGATCTGACGCAGTTAATCTGCGCCTATCGTTTATGGAATGAGGATTTAGAAATTTCTATTTCAACTCGTGAGAACGAGAAATTCAGAAACAATATAATTCCAATTGGCGTTACGAGCATGAGTGCTGGTTCTAAAACAAATCCGGGTGGTTATGTTGTTGATCCGCAGTCTTTGGAACAATTCGAAATCAGTGATGAACGTTCTGCAGAAGAAATTTCAAAAATCATAAAAATGAAAGGTTACGAACCCGTTTGGAAAGATTGGGATAGAAGTTATATTTCAGATTTTAGAGTTTAGATTTCAGATTTTTTTGCACTACTATTCATCAATCTAAAATTAAAAAAAATGAGTATAATACAAGAATTTCTTCGTTACAACAGGCAAACTATTCTGCCTGAAATTGGTGATGAGGGACAAGAAAAATTAAAAAAAGCTAAAGTTTTAGTAATTGGCGCAGGCGGTTTGGGTTGCCCGATTTTACAATACATTGCAACTGCAGGAGTTGGTTTTATTGGAATCATGGATTTTGACACCATTGAAATTCATAATCTGCACAGACAGATTTTATATACCGAAAATGAAATTGGCCAGCACAAAGCAGCTGTGGCAAAAGATGTAGTTTCTAAATTAAATCCGTTGATTGAAGCTGTTGCTATTAATGAAAAATTAACTGCTGAAAATGCCTCAAAAATTATCGAACAATTTGATATTATTGTAGATGGTTCTGATAATTTTTCGACTCGTTATTTGATCAATGATACTTGTGTTCAGCTTAAAAAGCCATTAGTTTATGGAAGCATTTTAAGGTTTGAAGGACAAATTGCGATTTTCAATCATAAAGAAAGTAAAAATCTTCGTGATTTATTTCCAGAAATGCCAGATCCAGAAGATGTTCCTAATTGCAATTTGAATGGCGTTTTAGGAACATTGCCTGGAATTATTGGTAATATGATGGCTCATGAAACCTTAAAATTGATTCTAGAATTACCAACTTTAAAAAATGAATTGATAATTTTTAATACTTTAAACTGGAATTTTACAAAGCTGAATTTCTAAAATACAACCTCATCGCCAACACTAATAATTCCGTTATTTAAACTCACAATATTAGTTCCAAATAAAACTGAATTGTCTACATTTCTGTATTTGCTTAAAGTCTTGAGAGGCTCTTTTTTCAAACGTCCATTTTGAGGATCATTGTTAACCATAATACATCTGCCGCAAGGTTTTATGTTTTTAAACTGAACTTCTCCAATGGTAAAAGTCTTAAAATCATCTTCTTCATGAGGATTTTCACTACTTATTACAATATTGGGACGAAATCTCAAAACAGTAATTTTATCTTCTAATTTTTCATTTAAAAAATCTAAACTCTTTGTCCCAATTAACAAATATGGATACCCATCGGCAAGACTTACATTGAAGGTTTCTTTTAGTCTGGAGCTTTCATGTTTGCGGCCTCCGTTTTTTATAATTTTTACCAATTTACATTCAAATCCCAAATGTTGGCTGAACCATTTTGAAGTTTCATAATTTACTTCAACAACTTCGCTTTTATCATCCCAAACATTTACTTCCAACAAATTTTCCAAATGCTCATCGATAGAAAATTCATGTTTTTGATCTTGAAAAGTTATACTGATTTTGCCATCTGAAATTTGCGGGTAAAACTGGCTCATAATGCGATGCTCTCTTTGCGTTAGCATTTGATTTTCGGCATCGATTAGCATCCATCGGCGGTCATTTTCAAATCCCATTTCTTCTGCAAAAGCAGATTTACAGCTTATTCCAGCCAGACTTTTTATCGGATAGATATAAATTTCTTTTACACTATAAACGACACTCATTTTTACTTACTTTTTAAAATGGACATAAATTCTTCACGATCAATTTCGCGACAGCCTAAACTCTCTAAATGTGGATTATAAACTTGACAATCGAGTAATTTATAATTTTCTTTTTGCAAATATAAAGCTAAAGTAATAAAAGCTGTTTTTGAGGCATTTGAAACTTTAGAAAACATGCTTTCTCCACAAAAAACATGTCCCAGATCAATTCCGTACAAACCTCCAACTAAAATATCATCCTGCCAAACCTCAACAGATTTCGCAATTCCGTCTTCATTTAATTTGCAATAAGCATCGATCATATCGTTTGATATCCAAGTTCCGTTTTGACCGTCACGTTTTATCTGCTGGCAATTTAAAATTACTTCTTTGAAATTTTTATTAAAAGTAACCTTAAACATTTTCCGATTTAAGATATTCCGCATGCTTTTGGATATTATCAATTCATCAAAAAATAATACCATTCTCGGATCTGGTGCCCACCAAAGAATGGGTTCTCCTTCATTAAACCACGGGAAAATACCACTTTTATAAGCCAATTGTAAACGTTCTGGACTGAGATCGCCTCCAATAGCCAAAACACCTTCTTCATCTGCTTCTGTAACTGGCGGAAAAAATAAATCTTTGAATAAATAGTACATTTTTTTAAATAATCAATTTTGAAAAAATTCTAAATTCCAAACTTCTGCAGCATTGTCATTTTCACTTAAGAATAAATAACAAAAGAGCTCAAAAATTAAAATTCCAAATTCCAAAACATAGCGATGAATTGGAATTTGGAATTTCAAATATTTAAATTTAAACGTTCTTAGAACGGTAAATCGTCTGGTTCGTCTTCGTTTAAGTTTGCTGCTGGAGCAAAAGTTTCTGCTGTTGGCATTGGCGGCGCTTGCGTAGGTGCAGCATCTGCTAATCTTTCGATTCTCCAACCTTGAATACTATTGAAATATCTAGTTTCTCCTTGTGGATTAACCCATTCTCTTCCTCTTAAATTGATAGAAACTTTTACTGCCTCTCCTTGTTTATAGCTACTCAACAAATCGCATTTATCTTGTGTAAATTCGATTAAAATATGTTGTGGATACTGTTCCTCAGTAGTAACAACTAATTCTCTTTTTTTGAATGAGGCACTAACTTGCTGCTCTGGGTTAACCACTTTTACTTTTCCTGTAACTTCCATCTTCGTCTATATTAATTATTGTTTCTTTCTTTTATTTTTTTGCTAAAAGTACTTTCCAAGCCGACTCAACGTCACCATTGTCGAGATATTTTTTGGCTTCTAAGTGTATTTTTTTCTGGTCATCTGAACTTAAAACTCCTTTGACAGAAAAATTTTCTTTCACAAATATACTAACTTCTTCTTTTGTAGGCAAGGCTTCAATGTTGCCTAATTTACCTAAATCATTTCCATCAAAAACAGGACTTGCTTTTACAAAATCTGGTATAGCATCTACTCCTACTCCCAGTGTTGTCAATGGTTTTGCGACTTCAAAAAGTCCTTGATTTGATCTTGAATACCAGTTATTTCCTAACCTCGATACCAAATCAATTTTATGCTGATCTATTGCGCCGTTCTCGTCTAAAATTGATTCATGAATGTGAATTTTTACGACTTCACACAAAATTAAATTTCCTGCCCCGCCTTCTTCTCCTAACGGAATAATCTGAGTTACCTTGCATTCAAATTGAACTGGAGATTCTTTTACACGATATGGTTTTACTAAATCTGAAGGAATCTGCGTTAGACCGGCTTTTATGAATTCGTTTACTCCGTCTCCATATTCTGTGCTTGCTAAAGACGTCTGTTGTACTAAGTTGTAATTTACAACATTTATAACAACTTCTCGAGTTGCTTCGGCATTAATTAAAGTATGTTTGATGGTATTATCACGAACGCGGCGTGACGGTGAGAAAACCAATATTGGCGGATTAGCACTAAAAACGTTAAAGAAACTAAACGGTGAGAGGTTCGGAATTCCTTTTTCACTGATTGTACTTGCAAAAGCAATTGGTCTGGGACCAATCGCACTCTGCAGATAGCCCTGCAGCTTTGCCGTTGGAATCTCTTTTGGATTAATACTGATCATACTTTTTGATTTAAAACCAAATCTCATTTTGGTACCTGCAAAAGTATTGAAATGGTTTAATTATGAGAAATTGTTTTGCAGATAAAACAAAAAAACTTTCGCCAGTCGCAAAATATAAAATGTGTATATTTCGTTATATTTATACCACAAAATAATTGATATGTCTTTTTCTGAAAGAACAAATACAACTCGCTGGATTATCATTTCCTTCTGCTTTATCATCATTTCTCTAATCCTTTGGAATACTTATACTTTCTTCCAAATATTTAAAAATGAGGAGCGTTTAAAAATGAAACTTTTTGTAAATGCGCAAATTACAATTGTGAATGCAAACGAAAATACTGATGTAGAACTTCCGCTTCAAATCATCAACAACAATACTTCTATTCCGGCTATAGTTATTTTGTACGACAAAGTGGTAAGTGCGACAAATGTTCCCGATGAAATTCTTAGTAACAAGAAAAAAAGAGCAGCCTATTTGAATAAATTAAGAAATGAAAATGAGCCTATAACTTTTGAATATGCTCCCGGGAAATACCAGACGTTGTACTATGGAAATTCAGGATTACTTAATAAACTCAAATATTATCCAATTGCTTTATTTCTTATTATTGTTTTATGTGTTGCTTTAATTTATAATTTTTACAAAAGCACTAAAATGGCGACCCAAAACAAACTTTGGGCTGGAATGGCTAAAGAAACTGCACACCAGATTGGCACACCATTGTCTTCATTAATTGGTTGGGTCGAAATATTAAAAACCGAAGAGATTGATCCTTCTATCAGTATTGAAATAGAAAAAGACATAGAACGTCTGCAGACTATCACCGATCGTTTTTCTAAAATTGGATCTGTGCCAGTTCTAGAAAATCACAATATTGTAGAACAGACAAAAAATGCATATGAGTATCTTCAATCTCGATTTTCGAAACAGGTTGCTTTTTCTTTTGAAGCTCCAAAAGAACCAATTTTTGCTATGATAAATCCAACATTACACAGCTGGACAATTGAAAATTTGGTCAAAAATGCTATTGATGCCATGAAAGGAAAAGGAACTTTAGATCTTAAAATTGAACAAGATGCTTTTAATGTAAAAATTAATGTGAAAGATTCTGGAACAGGAATTTCTAAAAAACAATTTAAAACCATTTTTGAACCAGGTTTCACAACCAAAAAGCGCGGCTGGGGACTTGGTCTTTCTTTAACGAAAAGAATTGTTGAAGAATACCATAATGGGAACATAAAGGTATTACAGTCTGAAATAGGAAAAGGAACTACTTTTCAAATCTTATTAAATAAAAAAGTGCAGTAAAAATAATTTACTGCACTTTTTATTATCTGTTTTGTCAGACTAAGCGAAGTCGAAGTCTGCGGCTCGCTCTTAAAACGAACTTATACTTCTTTGCCAGACATTCGTGAAAACATTATAAATTCGATTGAATATCTTTTGCTAATGCTTCAAATTCTTCTTTAGAAAGAGAAACTTTATTTTGAAAACGCATTTCATCCATTTCGTTTAACGGAATTAAATGTACGTGTGCATGAGGCACTTCAAGTCCAACAACTGCTATTCCGATTCTCTTGCATGGAACTGTTTTTTCTAAGGCTGCTGCTATTTTTTTAGAAAATTTCATTAAGCCTAAATAATCTTCTTCTTCCATATCAAAAATCTTATCGATTTCTTGTTTCGGAATGCAAAGCGTATGTCCCTTAGCATTTGGATTTACATCTAAAAAAGCCAAATATTTATCATCTTCAGCAATTTTGTATGCAGGAATTTCTCCGTTTACTATTTTAGTGAATATTGAACTCATGGTTTTTTGGGTTAATCGTTTAACTGTTTATTCGTTTAACCGATTTAACGATTACACTTTTAAAAAAATTAGTCTCTTGAGATTTCAAGAATTTCAAATTTCAAAATTCCGTTTGGAACTGTAATTTCTGCTACTTCTCCAACAGACTTTCCTAATAACCCTTTTCCGATAGGAGATGTTACAGAGATTTTTCCTGTTTTAAGATCTGCTTCACTTTCGGCAACTAGAGTATATTTCATCTCCATTCCGTTACTTTGATTTTTGATTTTTACATTAGACAAAACCAAAACCTTAGAAACATCTAATTGAGATTCATCTATTAATCTTGCATTTGCATATACTTCTTCCAATTTAGAAATTCTCATTTCTAATAAACCTTGTGCTTCTTTTGCTGCATCATATTCCGCGTTTTCAGACAAATCACCTTTATCTCTTGCGTCTGCAATATCTTGAGATGCCTTAGGACGCATTACACTTTTTAAATGCTCCAATTCATCTTTTAACTTTTTTAGTCCTTCTGCTGTATAATAAGATACTTTACTCATAACTTCATCGTTTATATAAATACAAAAAATCCCATCGCGACGGGATTTTCTTACCACAAATATACTATAATTTTTAATAGTACATAATTATATGTTAATCATATAGATTTCAAATCTAAATAAATTATTTTTGTTTCACTAATTCTTATTAAAATAATGAAAAAAATCTGGTTCTTTATCGCACTATCTGCTGTATTATTCTCATGCAGCGACAACAACAGGAGCAATAACAATCCTTACATTCCTAATTATTCTATAAATGCGTATTTGGATACCAATCTTCCAACTTACAATAAATTGATCTATCCGAGCAATCCTGTTTATGTTGCTAACTACGGCGCAAAAGGAATTATTGTAATGAAAACTGGTGAAGGAACTTACACCGCTTTTGATGCTGCATGCCCAAACCAGGCGCTTACATCATGTACC
The DNA here is from genome assembly GCF_030818825.1 of Flavobacterium sp. SORGH_AS_0622. NCBI lineage: Bacteria > Pseudomonadati > Bacteroidota > Flavobacteriia > Flavobacteriales > Flavobacteriaceae > Flavobacterium > Flavobacterium sp. SORGH_AS_0622. Next base: position 530,034 of record NZ_JAUTAX010000001.1, on the reverse strand, counting down.
GCCATGACTATTGATGGAATTTATGCCGTTTGTTCGTGCGATAAGACTCAATATAATTTATTTACAGGACTGGGAGGAAAAGAATATCCGATGAAGCAATATCGTGTAGAGTCTTCTGGAAGTGTAGTTCACGTATACAATTAAAAAAAAGCCTGAAATTATTTTCAGGCTTTTTTTTGCATTTAACTCAATTAGAATTTCAGATTTAACCCAATTAAGAAATTGGTTCCTGCCTGCGGATAATAGTATGGATAAATATCCCACATAGCTCCGTTTGAAACATATTTTTTGTCGAAAATATTATTAACCAATGCTGTAATCGTAATTGATTTAAAAATAGAATTTGGTTTTATTTCGTAGGAAGCATTAAAGTCATTTACAAAATAATCTGCCAACTTAGCTGCAGGAAGTTCAATATTGTTCATGTACTGCTCTCCAACGTATTTTTGCAATAGTGAAAGATATAATCCTTCAATAGGTTTATACACAATTACATTTCCTGCAATAACTTCTGGAGAATATGCAATTTTAGTTGTTCCGTAGTATTCCCCTTCAACAGCTAAATCAACATTTTTATTGCTGCTCAAAGTAAAGTTTGGTCTTAAAGTAAATCTATCAGTAATCGCAATTGTTGCATCAAATTCGAAACCTAAACGATAACTTTTTTCTGTATTGGCACGAATTGGCGCACCAACATCATCAAGTCTTCCCGTTAAAATCAATTGATCTCTATATCCCATATAATACAGATTAGAATTCAATTGAAATTTTTCTGAATTAAATCTCCATCCCAGCTCAAAATCATTAAGTTTCTCTGGTTTTACATTTCCACCTTCATAATCGGTTCTGTTTGGCTCACGATTACCTCTGGCATAAGAAAAGTACAAAGTGTTTTTTTCATTGAAAGCATAATTCAAACCCGCTTTTGGATTAAAAAAGTTGAAGTTATCATCTACCAAACCTGTTTCTGCACTATTCGCTTTATACTTCACATTTCTGTATTGTAAATCTCCGTAGAAACTCAATTCTTCTGTAAATTGATAATTTGCTTTAGCAAAAATATTTCCATCAGTCTTAGTAGAAAAATCATCATAATAATGATCTCCTAATTCAGATTGCGAAGCGTATCTCGCCCAGATTACTTTTCCGTAGTGGTCTCCTTCATATTTATTCCAGCCTCCGCCAATAATTACATCTAATTTTTCTTCTTTATATTTTGCCGAAAAAGTTGTCCCGTAAAAATCATTATCCAACCATTTCTGACGCACTAAATCTGTTGTTGTTACAGCTCCAACTGGATTCAGATTATAATCAGACATATCTGCATCTTCCTTATAATTTTCGTAATAACCTTTCCCTTTTGTGTAATGTAATGCAAAATTCGTACTCCATTTATCAGAAATTGATTCGCTCCAATGCAGTTGATAATGGTCTTGTTTATAATTGTCTGTTTCATTATCATAAAAACGAATATTTCCGGCTTCGTCTGTATATTTACCTGCTGAGTTATAAGTACGATCTGTATTTAAAGTTTCGGCATCAATACCGTTCCAAGATTGATACGTTTTTTCAGTTCCTCCAAAAACCAAAGCTTTAATTAAAGTTGTTTTACCAACATAAGTTCCCTGCAGGAAATACGATTTTAAATCAGAACTTGCACGATCAATATATCCTTGTGATTTTATGGCAGATAAACGTCCTGCGATTTCGAAATGGTCATTTAATAACCCAGTACTAAATTTTACCGTATTTTTTATGGTATTGAATGAACCAGCAGAGCTTGAAATTTCACCTGTTGCTTTTCTTGCATAACTATCTGTCAGCATGTTTAAACTAGCACCAAAAGCACCTGCTCCATTTGTAGATGTTCCAACTCCACGCTGTAATTGAAGACTTTCAACAGAAGAAGCAAAATCGGGCATGTTTACCCAAAAAGTTCCTTGACTTTCAGCATCATTGTATGGAATTCCGTTTATAGTTACGTTTACACGTGTAGCATCGCTTCCACGCACTCGTATTCCTGTATAACCTACTCCGTTTCCAGCATCAGAAGTTGTTACAACTGATGGAAGATAATTCATTAAAACAGGAATATCTTGTCCTAAGTTTCTATATTTAATTTCTTTTTTATCCATATTACTAAAACTTACTGGAGTTTTTGTAGTAACGCGAACTGCAGAAACCAGAACCTCATCAAGAGAATTTACTTTGGTAGAATCTTGCTGTTGCGCAAAAGAAAAAAGAGAATAGAAAAAAGAGAATAGAAGAAATAAAATAGATTTGGTTCTGCTCATTTTTTGAACCTTGGAACCTTTGCAACTTAGTACCTCAGTACCTTTAAAGATAGTTTTCATCTGTAAAAAAATTACAAATAAAAGGGGGAATTATTCTTTTGTTAAATTAATAAATGTGTTTCACGACAATATAAAGTGTGCACGCTTAGAATTGTCGTTTTTTCCCTTAGCAACATTACTCGCTCAGGTTCTTTGGGTATGATCTCAGCTCGTTATTTGGAGCACCCCTTTGAGACAGTGCAAATATAGAAAAGTATTAAGACAAATGTATAAAGTATCAAGATTTAGTTTGAGATCTATTTCTTAGTACTTAATTCTCCAATCTTAATACTAAAAATCAGGTTTTCTTCTTGATTGTTTAAGATCCGAAACGTTCTTTTTATCTTTAATTCTCTTTTTAATTACTGATTTCGGAACTTTTGTAGCTTTTCTGACCTTAGGAACATAAAGTCCTTTTTTTATTAACTCTAGAAATCTCTTTATAACAATTTCTTTGTTTTTTAACTGACTTCTATCTTCATCACAATTTAAAATCAAGATATTTTCAGAAGTTAAACGAGTTGATAAATTGTCTTTTAAAAGTATTTTTTCTTCATCAGACAAAGCTTGAGAATTATCTAAATCAAAACTCAAAACTACCTTTGACGAAACTTTATTTACGTTTTGTCCGCCGGCGCCACTGCTCCGAACGGCTTTAAAGCCCAACTCTGATATGATTTTTTCTGTATCCATTTTATTGTGGCTGATGCGCTGCTTTCAATAAATCATTTACTGTTTTTACAGGATTAAAAGTAATTAAAGGAACTGCAACAAAAATAGTTAACCAATTTGCCATCGATCCGTTCCATAATCCTGGAAGTTCATAACTTTTTACTGGTTTTCCTTCAACACTTTTTTCAACAATAAAACCAGATTTTTGATCAACAAATTGTTTTAGATCAAATTTTTCTCCCTTATAATTTTTAATTCCGCAAACCAAATCTACAGGATTAAAATGTGTTGCATCTTCTAAAATTTGGAGCTGCCTTTTGTTTGCTAAATCGACCTGTGATGTTTCTACAATTTGCAATGAAACTTCACCTTTTTCATTCATCACCCAAAATGGTCCGCCGCCAGGTTCACCTTCGTTTCTAACCATTCCGCAAACTCTGATCGGACGGTCTAATAGTTCTTTGATTTTAGCAAGTTTATTTTCAAAAGTAAATTTATTAAAATCGCTAGTCATTTGAATATTTAACTTTTGGATTAAAACATCCACAATTTCAACCAGATCATTTTCTGTCACTTCTCCTTTTTCAATTTTTCTTAAATAATCAAACACTTTCTGTTGGACCTCGATCAAAATACCACCTAAAGCCTTTTTATACAATGTAATTTTATCGATATGATTTTGAATTACGTTGTCTATATTTTTAATAAAAATGATATCAGAATCCAGATTATTCAGATTTTCAATTAAGGCACCATGCCCTCCAGGTCTAAAAACCAAACTTCCATTACTATTATGAACAATTTTGTTTTGTATGTCTACATTAATAGAGTCTGTACTTTTATTTTGATAAGAATATGCAATATTAATAGTAGTGCCAGATTCCTTTTCAATTTTTTCTTTAACCTGATCAATTGCTGTTTCAAACAGATCTTGATGCATTTCTGAAACCGTAAAATGTAAATTGGAGACATTGTTTGCAGTTGCATAATGCACACACTCGTTCAAATGTTCTTCTATTGGATTCGCAATATGTGTTTTATATAAATGAAAAGGCAAAACAGCTTTAGGCTTATTTGCTGCATTAAGATAATCTGAAGATAATAATACTTGTATAAAGTAATAGTTTTTATAATCTCTTTCTAAAGTCTCGAAATCTGGATAAAGCTCTCGTAATTTTTTATCAATAGTTTTGAAGAAAGGAAATTTCTCCATGCCAACAATAAAAATAGCAAGTTCTTTATCTTTTTTTCTGTTGATATAAGCATTTATTGTTTCTTTCTGAATGTCGAAATCATTTAAAAAAGCTGTTAAAAATTTAAACATCCTAGTAGCTGCACCAGAAGCAGGAACAAACTTTTTAATTTTTAGATTTTCTTTATGATTGTCAAAAAAAGCTGCTTTTTCTTCAAACTCAGTTTGAGATAAACTTAAAATACCGTTGTTGATTGTTGCAGGACTTATTAAACTACTTTTTGCTATTCCATTTTTGAATATATCTAATTGTTTTAGAATATTTTCAAAAGGAATACCATGATTATATATCTCAACAAAATCCTCAGATGATAATCCTTTATCTTTAGCTAATGCTAAATTATCAATAATTGAAATCGCTTTTTTTAAACGGCTCTCTTTATCTCCAGATAATGTAATAAACGGCTTTTTAGTATCAATCAAAGTTTGTTTGAAAACAGAAAAAACTGTTTCTCTTCCTTCTGGGGTATCTCGAATATCATCTTTCTCCCAAGGAACATCAATATCTGTTAAAAAGAATAAATCGTATTCGTGTTTCAAAGCGGCTTCATTTAGAAGCGGATCACAAAAACCATAATACATTTCAGAAAAAACTTTTGTTACCATCAAATTGGTATCACAAAACAGGTATTTATTTGCTGAAGCTAGTTTTTGATTTTCTAATGCAGTCTGACCATAAGCAATTGGCATCATATCATCTGCAACACAGATATGCTTATTTTCTTCCCACTTTTCTTGTAGATAATCACGTGCAAATTCTGGAACCCATTCGGTTTCGTAATATTCTGCAAGCTGTTTTGCCAATGTGGTTTTACCTGTACTTTCAGGTCCAAATAAAGCAATTTTTATTATAGTTGTTTTTTGCTGTCTAAGATCTTTCTCCATTCTAAATAAGCTGAAATAGCCAAAATTGTAAAAATTATATATTGAAGTGACAACATTCCTAAGCCGCGATAAGCATAGAGAGGTACAACAATAATATCACCAATAATCCAAAGTGTCCAGTTTTCTATTTTTTTTCTGGCCATGTACCACATTCCCGCAAAAAATATTCCAGACGAAATCATGTCGACATAATTGTCTGGTTTAATTTCGTAATCAAAATATTTATAAATTCCGAAAACTACAAAAACGGTAACAATAAACAGGAAGATTCCAATTATTTTTTCATTAAAAGTTGTACGAGTAATCGGCAGATTGTCTTCAACAGTTCCTCCTTTTGCCCAAACATACCACCCGTAAATACTCATTATTGAAAAATATGCATTAATAATCATATCTCCAATATAACCTGCGACATACAAAAGGTAAACTGAAATTACCGTTGCAATTAATCCTGTTGGGTAAACCCAAATATTTTCTTTTTTTGCCAACCAAACACTTAAAATACCAAAAACAAATACTAAAAACTCAAGAGCAATATGCCACAACGGCGCATTTTTATAACTATCAAGAAAAAAGTCAATCATTTTTGTGGTATTTAAAGGCGGTTAATTTTTTTTTATGAATCAAAAAAATGACTGTCATTTTCAAAAGCAGTTCCTATAACTACTAAATCTGCTCCAGCATTATAAGCTTGTTTAATTCCCTGCAAATCTACAATTCCTCCACCAACAATAACAGGAATTTCTATGTTTTGAGCAATCAGCGAAATCATTTCCAAAGGAACAGGCTTTTTTGCCCCGCTTCCTGCTTCTAAATAAATTAATTTGTTCCCGAGCATTTCACCGGCTTGTGCCGTGGCAAGAGCCAAATCAAAATTTTCACGGTTCATAGGTTCTGTTTTACTAACGCGCGCAACAGCTGTTTCATTGCCACTTTCTATTAAAATATAACCTGTCGAAATAACCTCAAGATTTGTCTTTTTTAGGATCGGTGCTGCCTGAACTTGATATTCTATTAAATAATCAGGATTTCTACCAGATAATAAAGATAGAAACAAAATAGCATCTGCCTGTGGCGAAATCTGCGAAGGATCTCCAGGAAATATTACAACCGGTAAATTTGCTTTTTGTTTTAACTGCGCAATTAAATCTTCTAAAATAGTGCTTTGAACTATGCTCCCTCCAACAAAAATATGGGTTGCAGGAGATTGATTTATTTTAAGCAATAAATGATCTAAGTTCTCCCACACAATTTTATCGGGATCCAGAAGTATAGCCAATAATTTTTGACCATTTTTCTTGGCTTCTAAAATTTGTTGATGGATCGTGATAAGTAATTTTTGTTCCATAATGGCTGTAAAAGTAAAAAGTTTTTAACGTAGAAGAACTATTATGAATGAATTATATTTGTAATGTCTTTGTTAAGAAACAATTTATGATCGCAGCTGAATTATTAGAGAAATATGGTGCAGTAAAAAAGTCTTTTGCAAAGGGTAAAATTATCTTTGAAGAAGGAAATCTGCCTGTGTATTACTATCAGATAGTTTCTGGCGAAATTAAAATGTGTAATTATAATGATGACGGACGAGAATTTATTCAGGGAATATTTTATAAAGAACAGTCTTTTGGCGAACCTCCATTATTTTTAAACCAAAAATATCCTGCCAATTCCATTGCTGTAGAAGACAGCCAGATTTTGCTTCTTCCCAAATCTAATTTCATGAAACTGCTGGAAGAGAATCCTGCTGTCAGCATTAAAATAATCAAAAACCTTGCGCAGCGATTGTACTATAAATCAGTTATGGCTGCGGAAATATCGACACATGAACCAGAACATAGGGTTTTAAAACTAATCGATCACGGAATTGCTTACTTTAATTTTCAAAAAGATAAAAATGGTTATCTGATTAATTTTACGAGACAGCAGATCGGAGATTTAACGGGTTTGCGTGTAGAAACCGTTATCAGAGCCATAAAAGCGCTTGAAAAAAAAGGCGAATTGAAGATTATAAACAGAAAAGTATACAGATAAAAAAGTTCTTGTTTTATGATTTAAATCATAAAATGCAGCGGTATTGTGACCGTACCTTTGTGGTATAAAAATCTCAATATCATGACACTATATCAAACAACCTTCGAAAATTTCAATAAAAGTTATATGGGTTCTGCTGCAATGGCTGTAATTGGTCAAAGCTGTTTAGGAGGCGCTGCGGCTATGTACGTTTTAGCTAATGGAACTTCTGTTTTTCAAATGATCCAGCTAGCTATTATAGTTTTAGCCTGTATCTTTGTAAACACTTCAATTTTGGCACAAATGAAACATAAAGTGGTTTTTAACCTTTTAATTCTGAGTGCATTTTTAAGTGTAGCATTTATTCTTTTAAACACTTTTATTCTGTGAAAAAACAAATAGAAAATAGAGCTGACATTGAATTTCTAGTCCATCAGTTCTACGATAAAATAAGAGCCGATCAAGAAATCGGCTTTTATTTTAATAAAATGATTACCGATTGGGATGCACATCTTGAAAAGCTAACCGATTTCTGGGAAACGAACTTATTTGCTGTACGCAAATACAAAGGAAATCCGCATGCGGTACACAATGAGGTTGACGCTCATTTTGATGAAAACATTACAGCAAACGAATTCGGAATCTGGCTGAATCACTGGGCGCTGACATTAGATGAACACTTTGAAGGTGAAAATGTCGAAACCTTAAAAAGACGCGCCCGAAAAATGAGTACTTTTCTTTATGTGAGTATGTTTCAGCACAGAAAAAAAGAAAGTGAGGCTTAATCCTCGTTCAACCTTACTATGATGGATTTAACAAATGAGATTGCTTCGTTCCTCGCAATGACTAAGCTGAAAACTGTCACTGAAAACTGCGACTAAAAACTACTTCTCAAAAGCATAAACCAAAGTAAAGGTTCCTTCAAAATTATCTGATTTGATTTCTTCGTAATGCACATCAAAATCTTTTACTAAATCATCAAAATGGAGACTGGACTCTGTTTGTTTTTTTTCTAAAGAAAAATCTTCAACTCTAATATGATCTTTAAAGCTGATTCCTTTTTCATTTCTGATTTTAAAGATTGCCTCTTTAGCGCCCCAAATAACGGTAAGCTTTTTAATATATTCTTCTGTAAATTTTGGCTCTAAATAATTGCATTCATAATCAGTAAATTTATCTGCAATTTTCTGAATTTTTTCGCGCTGCAATTCCATATCAATTCCTACGGTCTCATGACTTATAATTATTGCCGCAAAATGATATGAATGTGTAATTGAGATATAATTATGACAATCAAAATACGGTTTTCCGAATTCGTCATAATGCAAATCTTTATCTGTAAAACCCATTTCCTGAATCAGCATTCGAACACTCAAAAAAGCACGTTGATGCATTTGAGACTTCATTCCGTTCAATCTTTTTTGTGTCTTTTCTTTCAACACAACTTTGCTTAATAACTCTTCTAAAGATTCGGTTATTTCCCAAATTAAAATTTTAGTAGTTTCATTGAATTGTATGGTCTGAAATAGAGGCATTTCTTTTTTAATTGTAAATTATGAATGGTTAATTTTAAACCATATAAGTAATATCAGAAAATATAACCGCTGGCTCAAAAAATGTATTAGTAAATATAAGCAATTCACTGCAAAGGTCATAGTTTAAGAATCTTTTTTAAATGAACTCCTATCACTTATATGGCAAAAAATGATTTTTAGAGTAACATTCTAGAGATTAAGAAATTAAAGATTTCACAAATCTGGCAGAAAGTAGTAAAAATAAAAACCTATTATGTAAATTTGCAAAAATTTTACAATATACAAATATACACTATAAATGAGTACTACAACTACGCCTTATGTGGCTTTCAAAGTAAAAGACATTTCTCTAGCGGCTTGGGGAAGAAAAGAAATTGAATTAGCTGAAGCTGAAATGCCAGGTTTAATGGCGCTTCGTGCTGAATATAAAGACGAACAACCTCTTAAAGGTGCTCGTATCGCTGGATGTTTACACATGACGATTCAAACTGCTGTTTTAATCGAAACTTTAATCGCTCTTGGTGCTGAGGTTACTTGGTCTTCTTGTAACATTTTCTCTACGCAAGATCAAGCTGCTGCTGCTATTGCTGCTGCTGGAATTCAAGTTTATGCTTGGAAAGGTCTTGACGAAGAATCATTTGACTGGTGTATTGAGCAGACTTTATTCTTTGGTGAAGACAGAAAACCATTGAACATGATTCTTGATGATGGTGGAGATTTAACTAACATGGTTATTGATCGTTACCCAGAATTGGTTCCTGGAATTAAAGGTCTTTCTGAAGAAACTACAACTGGTGTTCACAGACTTTACGAAAGAGTAAAAGCTGGAACGTTGCCAATGCCTGCAATCAACATCAACGACTCTGTTACTAAATCTAAATTTGATAACAAATACGGTTGTAAAGAATCTGCTGTAGATGCTGTACGTCGTGCAACTGACTTAATGTTGGCTGGAAAAAGAGTAATCGTTTGTGGATACGGTGACGTTGGAAAAGGAACTGCTGCTTCTTTTAGAGGTGCAGGTTCTATCGTAACAGTTACTGAAATTGACCCAATTTGTGCTTTACAAGCTGCAATGGACGGTTATGAAGTTAAAAAATTAAACACTGTAATTGCTAATGCTGATATTATCATTACAACTACAGGAAATAAAGATATCGTTCTTGGAGAGCACTTCGAGCAAATGAAAGACAAAACTGTTGTTTGTAACATTGGTCACTTCGATAACGAAATCGACATGGCTTGGTTAAACAAAAACCACGGTGCGTCTAAAATCGAAATCAAACCTCAGGTTGACAAATACAACATCAACGGAAAAGATATCATTATCTTGGCTGAAGGTCGTTTAGTAAACCTTGGTTGTGCTACAGGTCACCCAAGTTTTGTAATGAGTAACTCATTTACAAACCAGACTTTGGCTCAAATCGAATTATGGAATAACAGCGCAGCTTACAAAAACGAAGTTTACATGTTACCAAAACATTTAGATGAAAAAGTTGCTGCTTTACACTTAGCTAAGTTAGGCGTTGAGTTAGAAACTTTACGTGACGATCAAGCTGCCTATATTGGTGTTCCAGTTGAAGGTCCATTCAAACCTGAATACTACAGATACTAAATTGATTTTAGATTTAAGATTGTAGATCTTAGATTTTGAAATTCTATACATTCAAACCCGACAGGTTTTAAAAAACCTGTCGGGTTTTCTGTTTTAAATTCGAAATTTTAAGTTTAAATTTGAAATTAAAGAACTCGCCAAAATAAAATTATGATTGAAAATGTTTTATGTGAAGTACATGGCTCAAAAGAAATGACTTTTGGATGTATTCATATTGCAATTGCAATAGACACGAAAGATAAAGTCGGATTTTTCTATTCTGAAGCTGAAGAAGATCTTCCGCAAATTGCTTGGTGCGGTGAATGCGAACAGTGGCTGCTCGATAATGGTGAGGAATGGACTGAAGTTTTTCAAGCCAAAGCCGATTTTAAAATGCTATGCGCCGATTGCTTTGATGAAGCAAAAAATAACGAAACAGAAATTCATCTGCGATAAATAAATTTCCATGAAAAAGGTTGTAATTCTTTATACGTTTCTCGTTAGCTGCACTGCACTTGCACAAACCAGCGATACATGGACTGCTTTTTGGAACAAAGACACTACAAAAATTGGTTTTCAAGATAAAAAAGGTGTAATTAAAATTGAACCTAAATTTACTGGGTTTACGATTGCACGTAAATTTGAAAATATTATTGCTGTTACAGAAGAGGAAAATAATAAGTGGAAAAGCTATTACTTAACTAAGGAAGGAAAAATAGTGGGGCGTGACAGTTTATATACTTTTGATAACAGTACAGATTGCGAAAGTGAGGGTTTTATAAGATTTCGAGATTCGAAAACTGATAAAATGGGAATCTTCAACAGCAAAGGAAAAATCGTCATTCCAGCTGATTATAGTGCTTTATCAAATGTTAAAAACGGAGTGCTTACCGTTCTTAAAGATGCGAAAAAAGAAAGAGAACCAGGCGACGAACATTTTTTCTGGTCTGGCGGAAAAGAATTTCTTATCGACATCAACAACAAAGTTTTAATTGAAAATTTTGCTTATAATGACAATTTAAATTTTTATTCTTTAGAAAAATCAAAAGAACCTAATAAAGACCCAATAAGAGAAAATTTTAAGGGAGTTGATGGACAATATTATTCTTTCATAAATTTTGAAAAAGAATTTAAATTCTGGTTAGAGAACAATTTACTTAAAGATTTATCCAAAGGCAATTTAGAAAAACATTCTTTTGACAAAATAACCTATTGGAAAGAACCAGACGGCTGGATAAATTCGTCGAAAACTAAATTCATCAATCAAAATTATACCTATTTAAAATTAAAATTACAGGAACTCAAAAATCCAAAAACCGATTATTTTGTTAGTTCTGACGGACTTAATCAGTTTATTTTTGAGTCAAGTGAGTACGAAATCTATTTCAACAATTGCAATGAAGCAAAAGATTGGCTGTATCCTACTATGGACATTGTCATCAATCCAAAAAACAAAACAGATCGAGGACAAGATCATTTCGAGTTTTTAAGAACTGAAAATGGCTATAAATTAATAAGTGTTTCCACAAGACAACATAATCTTAAATAAAACATGAAGAATTTTTTATTCCTATTTATTGCCATTGTTTTCGAAATCATTGCTACTTCAGCATTAAAGAAATCCGAAGAATTCACTAAATTAATTCCAAGCATTATTACAATAATTGGATATTGCGGCGCATTTTACTGTTTAAGTTTTGCAATTAGAACAATTCCTGTTGGTTTCGCTTATGCCATTTGGTCTGGAGTCGGAATTGTATTAATTACCATCATTGGTGCAATTTTCTTCAAAGAAATCCCAGATTTACCCGCAATAATTGGGTTGAGTTTAATTGTAATTGGTGTTGTGGTAATTAATGTTTTTTCTAAAACTACAGCGCATTAAATACATTCGATTTAAAGTTTGTTTCAGGTTTCACGTTCCGGCATAACTTGAAACCTGAAACCTAAAACTTGAAACAAAAAAATAAGCAAGTTTCGGATTTTATACCCGCAAAAACCAATCGATCTTTGCCTTATAAAATTGAATGAAGATGAACACACAGGAAACCATCAATTATAATCGTATCGCCGAAGCTATAGATTATATCAAAGCTAATTTTAAAGAGCAGCCCAATCTTGATGAGGTTGCCGAGAAAGTGCATTTGAGTCCGTTTCACTTTCAAAGGCTTTTTAGCGATTGGGCAGGAACAAGTCCGAAGAAATTTTTGCAGTATACAAGTCTCGAACACGCCAAAAAACTACTCAAAGAAAATCAGGCAACAATTTCAGAAACAGCTTATGAAACTGGTTTATCCGGCACAAGTCGACTCCATGATTTGTTTGTAAATATCGAAGGAATGACTCCAGCGGAATATAAAAACGGAGGAAAAAATCTCGCCATAAATTACAGTTTTGCCGAAAGTCCGTTTGGAAATATAATTGTTGCGTCAACTCAAAAAGGCGTTTGTTTTATGGCTTTCGCCGAAGATGAAACAATAGGATTTGTGGATTTAAAAAACAAATTCCCAAATGCGTCTTTCACAAGAAAATTAGATTTAGCACAACAAAATGCGCTATTTATTTTTCAAAACGACTGGAGCAAATTATCTGAAATCAAACTGCATTTAAAAGGCACCGATTTTCAATTGAAAGTCTGGGAAACTTTATTAAAAATTCCAATGGGACAGCTTTCTACTTATGGTTCCATTGCACAGCAAATTGAAAAACCAAATGCTTCTCGCGCGGTAGGAACTGCAATTGGCAGTAATCCTGTTGCGTTTTTAATTCCGTGTCACCGCGTGATTCAGTCTTCTGGAATTTTTGGCGGATATATGTGGGGAAATACCCGAAAAACGGCAATAATTGGCTGGGAAGGCGCGCAGGTAAATCCATAAAAATAAAACTCCAAATTTCGAATTCCAAATTTCGAATTCCAAATTCCAAATTCCAAATTTCAATGATTAACCTTCATTGAAAATTTCATAAAATCCAATTGCTATGCAAACTATACAATCTAGAATTGCTTCTCAAAACTGGGAAAGCATCACCGAATCTATGCACCAAAGTGGTTTCTCTATCATCCCAAATCTTCTCACAAACGAAGAATGCGAAGATTTAAAATTCGACTATGATAACCCAAATTCATATCGAAAAACTGTCGTAATGGAGCGTTATCGATTTGGTTTAGGTGAATATAAATATTTCAATTATCCTCTTCCCGATTTGATTCAAAACATACGTACATCTATTTATCCGAAATTGGCACCAATTGCAAATGCCTGGATGAAAGCTCTAAACATCAATACTTTTTTTCCTGAAAAACATGAAGAATTATTGAAACAATGCCATGACAATTATCAATTGAAGGCGACGGTTTTGATTTTAAAATATAGAAAAAGTGGATTTAATACTTTGCATCAAGATCTATATGGTGATATTTATTTCCCCATTCAAATTGTACTTTTTCTTTCAGAACCTGATGAAGATTTTACAGGCGGAGAATTTATATTAACGCAGCAAACGCCAAGAGCGCAATCGAAAGCAATTGTTTTAAAACCAAAAAAAGGAGATATTTTGGTTTTTACTACTAACTTCAGACCTGTAAAAGGAACAAAAGGATATTATCGAGCTAACATGAAACATGGTGTCAGTGAAGTTCATTCTGGTGAACGTTATACGTTGGGAATTATTTTTCATGATGCGTTGTCATAGACACCCAATATGTTTGTAGAGACGCACTGCTGTGCGTCTCCGCAAAGATTGTCGACAAAGAATCTTTGTGGAGATACGTGACGTTAGACGCACTGCTGTGCGTCTCTACAATACAAAACTTACCACTTCATGATTAATCATCAAAAAATAACCGATTCTGAATTGCTCCGTAAAATTAAAAATGCGGAAATTTGCTTTGGCGGCAATCGAAAACTAAAAATATACGGAACGCTGAAATGCTCTTCGGGAAAAAGAATGAAACGCGAAAATCGGGTTTTCTTTTCTTCTGAAAATCAAGCTCGAAATAATGGATTCAGGCCTTGCGGACATTGCATGAAATCCGAATATTTAAAATGGAAAAATGGACTTATTTAATCCCCAAATAGACGAAACTACGAATTTGCTTCCTAAGGATGGAACTGTAAATTATTACGGAAAATTGTTTTCACGAGAAGAAGCAGATTTCTATCGCGATATTTTGCTCAATACAATTGAATGGAAAAATGATGAAGCCATTATCTTTGGAAAACTAATTTTAACGAAACGAAAAGTAGCGTGGTACGGCGATAAGGAATTTGAATATACCTATTCCAACACTACGAAAAAAGCACTTCCGTGGACACCCGAATTATTAAAACTAAAAACTTCTATAGAAGAAAAAACAGGAGAAACTTTTAATTCCTGTCTGCTGAATTTATATCATTCTGGCGAAGAAGGAATGGCTTGGCACAGTGATGCGGAAAAAGATTTGAAAAAGAATGGCGCTATTGGTTCGGTAAGTTTTGGCGCTGAACGTAAATTCGCTTTCAAACATAAAGAAACCAAAGAAACAGTTTCACTGATTTTAGAACATGGAAGTTTATTGGTCATGAAAGATGAAACGCAGACCCATTGGCTGCATCGATTACCGCCAACTAAAACCACTCAAAAACCAAGGGTAAATTTGACTTTTAGAACAATTGTCAAATAGAATTTCGAATAGTATTACTTTTTACCTATAACATTTTGGTACGAACGTATTAACGCATCTTCGAACATTTCTGGTCGTACTTTTGAAAGTTCCACAGTAGTCCAGCCTTGTTTACCCCATTTATTTGGAACGGGATAAAAAATCATTTCGCTTGAAGCACAAAAAACCGATTGATCGATTTCGTTTAATTTTAAAACAGCGTGATTATTCTTTTCATCAAAAGTGGCAAAAATTTTCTTTTTGACACGAAAAGAGGTTTTCTCAAAATGAGGCTCTTCGGATGCATCTGGAAACGATAATGCTAATTTTCTAAATGTTTCAATTGAGATCATAATCGTAAATTATTTATCAGACATAACAAGTCTTAAAAACCATTTATGTCTCGGTTAAATTAATTTTACCATCCCTGATTCAGTCCATTTTTTAAAACCTCATCATATTTTTCTTTATCAAAAGAATACAAGTTTGGTGCTTTGTGTGCAACGTTGCTTTTCTTTTCGTCTAGCTTCGTTAGAATTCCGATATTCGTTATTTTGCGTAAAAAATTCCTGCGGTCCAGCTTTTTGTCTAAAATAGTTTCGTACAATTTCTGCAGCTCTGGAATGGTAAATTTCTCTGGCAGTAAATTATATCCAATTGGCATTAAATTCAACTCAACCCTTAAGGTATCCAGCGCCTTATCGAGAATCTCACGGTGGTCTAAAATAAGTTCTGGAACTTCTTTATGGTCGATCCATTCTACAACTTCATATCTGTTCATCGGATTTGGAAGAATTTTTGAAAAATCAACCAATGCATAATATCCAATTGTAACAAAACGGCGCGTAAGCCATTTTCCTTTTTCTTCCTCTATTTGTAAATACTCTAAAATCTTTTTGTCAAAATGCTGCTCATTACGTTTTACTTTTCCAAAAGTCGCAAATTGTCTCAAGAAAACACCTTCTACTCCAGTTCGACTGCTTAAGACCGTATTGGCTGCAGTATCTATATCCTGATCCACTGGAATGAATCCGCCGGGAAGAGACCATTTATCTGCTCGTTCTACTTTTAACAATAAAACTTTAAGCTGATTGTCGTGAAAACCAAAAATTACACAATCGATAGAAAGTCCAGGCTGGTAATTTTCATTATTGTCTATAATGTCTTTTAACATTCGAATATTTAAGGGTAAATCTTTCTTTCAATAATAGTGCAATTTACTTCATTTTTATAAAACCGAATTACTTTTGCGAAACAGAGTTGCATTTCTTAATAAAATAGAGAAGTGTATGAATCACAATTTTAACTAAAATTTAAAGTTCAAATTTAAAAAAAATAATTACATTGCGTCATAATAACACATTAAAGATCTGAATTGTTAAATTCTAATCTTAATTTATAGAAATCTACTAAAAATCAGTTTGTTTCTTCTCAAAGATAAAAATTGAAAGTTTAAAAATACAGGAGTTATGATTGCCAATCCGTTAAAAAATATTAATCAAAAAATTAGAACAAAAATCTGGAGTTCATTCGGCTTTGTTTCAAAAACATATCTTCTGGAAGCTTCTTTAAAATATAGTGAAGAACAAGAAAGAATTTTCAATGAAATGATTACCGAAACTGATGTCAAAAATAAAAAAGCAAAACAAGAAGCTTATGAAAAAGCTTTATATGCTTCTTATAAAGGAATTGGCGCTATGGATTTTATAAATACTGTCTTGAGATAATTTTCCTTCAACCTAATCATTTATAGAACCTCGCTCTCACGTGAGGTTTTTTATTTCCATAAATTTCATATTATTATAAGGCAAAATAGCGCATTATTACTTATTTTCGCTTTAAGTAAGAATACACATATAAAAAATAACATGGAAAATACCATTGAAACAGAAAGTTACAAAATTCAAAAACCAGAAAACTGGGCTTCAATAATAAATGATGATCAACTAATTGGATACATAAAAGAATCTGACTTTTCAAATAAACAGGTTGACGAAGGAAGAGACTTCTGTTATTTCTTAGATAAAATTTACTATACAAGTGATACAGAAAACAGCGAATATGCATGCGTAGCTTATACACTTAATGAACCTTCAAATCTAGAAAGTGCTTCTGTAAAAGATGTTGTTGTCGAAGAAAATGAAACCTTCATTATACACAGAATTAGTGTTCTTAGAGACGGCGTTTTGATTGATAAAATCCCAGATACAAAGATTAAAGTTCTGGACAATGAAAATCAAAGTGAAGGCGGTGTATTGAGCAGTACTAAAAAAATAAATATTACGATTAAAGATTTACGTCTTTATGATATTCTAATTGCTGAAGATTCAAGAGTAAAAGTTTTTACTGATCGTGATTTTCTTAGAAAAGAATATTTAAAATATGTTTACGTAACTCCAAGTACTTACTGGGCTTACGGAAATTATAAATTTACTTTTATTAATGACCGAAAAGCTCCAATCGCATACAAGAAAACATTCTATAGAGATGACGCTGGAAATGTTTTGGAACCGGAAATTAATTATCTAAAAAAGGGAGAAAGATTTGTAATTGAAAAAGAAAATTACATCAACTCTTTTGATATAAACAGAGAAATTGCTCCTTATATTGATTTTGCGACAGATAGTAATTGGACTGATTTATCTAATTATATTTCACCTTTATACGACGAAATTTACTCTAACGCTTCTTTAAAAGAATTTGCTCCTAAGCTGGTAGAAAAGCTAGATGCAATTTCAGATAAGGATGAGCAGCTTCGATTTGCTATAGAATATGTACAAAACCATGTAAATTATATTTTTAATGCTGATGAAATGAATGGGCATAAGCCGCAAGAACCTGCTATTACGTATGAAAACAAACAGGGAGATTGCAAGGCTAAATCTGTTTTACTAAAAGTGGTTTTAGATTATATCAATATAGATTCGTCTGTTGTATTGGTTAACTTCAATTCAGATCATTATATCAAACATTATCTGCCTTCTCTTCTTACTTTTAATCATGTGATTGTAAAAATCAATTATAAGGATGAAACTTATTTTATTGATGCTACAGCCAGAGATGAATTTGGACTGATTGAAAATCGCTGTTTTATTTACTTTATGCATTATTTGGAAGTAAAACCAAACCAGCAGTTACAAATTAGAAAACCACATAGATTCTCTTATTATGGTATTAATGAAAAAGTAGATTTTAGTGCGCAAAACGATCAAGGGCAGTTAAAATTGACTACTACATACAAAGGAAACCGCGCGAACTACATGCGTAAATATTTTAAGAACACGAATAAAAGGGAAATAATTGACAGTTGGAACAATTTCTTATTTTATACTTTAAATTATTCTAGTGACCGAAACGGAACTGATATTAGAACGATATTTAAAGACGCTGCAATTGAAATTGTCAGTGATGATAAAATGCTGAATGAGTTTACAATTCAGTACAATTCATCTATTGAAAATCCTTATTTTACAGATGATCAAAAGAATCGTTTTTTAATGTATTTTGATCGAAATGTGGTGAAGAATAATGCGCGCGATTTTATGCATACCGATGTTCCGTTCTGGCATAATTTTGATAACGAAAAATATGAAATCAACCTCCATACAGATCAGAAAATAGATACCGAAGAGAAATTTACGCGCCAGGAAAGCAACATAAATAATCCTTATTTTGATTATACAAGCCGTAAAAAAGTAACTAAAAACAGTGCCTCTATTTTTGTAGATTTTAAACCGCTGGTTAATTTAGAAATTCCTGCAGCTGATTTTGAAAAGTTCAGAACAGACCATCATACTATTGCCGACAGCAATTTTGGAATAGGAATTGATATTATAGAGCAAGGCTTACTTAATCTTATAAAATTCAACTTTAAAAAACGTCTTAAATAATTCGTATAAAAAATGGGGCTTAACGGCCCCATTTTTATTTATTAAAAGTAAATTATTACTTAGCCAGCAATTCAAAATCAGATCTTAATTTAATGTCTGCAGAGGAAGCTCCAATCATCACTTCAAAATCACCTGGCTCAGCTGTCCACTCTAATTTATCATTGTAGAAAGAGAGTTTTTCTTTATCAATTGTAAATTCAATTGTTTTAGATTCTCCCGCATTTAATTTAACTTTTTTAAAGTCTTTCAACTCTAAAACTGGCCTCACAACAGATCCAAATTTATCTTTCAAATACAACTGAACTACTTCTTCTCCAGCTGCTTTTCCAACATTTGATAATTGGAAAGAAACTTTAATCGTTTCGTTACTTTTTATTTTTGATGCCGATAATTTCAAACCAGAATAATCAAATTTTGTATAACTTAATCCGTATCCAAAAGGGTATTTAGGAGAGTTTTTCAAGTCGATATAAGCCGAAACATAATTGGTTTCGCTTTCTGTTTTAGCTGGTCTTCCTGTACTAAAATGATTGTAATAAATTGGCACCTGCCCTACTTCTCTTGGGAAAGTCATTGGCAGTTTTCCTGACGGATTGTAGTCTCCAAATAAAACATTTGCAATTGCATTTCCAGCTTCTGTACCCAGCCACCAAGTATAAACAATTGCAGGAACATTCTCTGCTGTCCAATTGAAAACAAGAGGTCTTCCTGCATTAATTAAAACGACAACTGGTTTTCCTGTTGCTTGAATTGCTTTTACCAAATCTTCCTGAACACCAGGCAAATGAAGGTCACTTCTACTTTTTGCTTCACCGCTCATGTCGCGTCTTTCCCCAATACTCAAAATAACAACGTCAGCTTGTTTTGCAGTTGCAACAGCTTCTGCAAAACCATCTTTGTTTGTTCCCTCAATTTCACAGCCTTTAGCGTAAAGCAGCTTTGTATTTTTACCCACTTTATTTTGAAGACCGTCCCATTGTGAAACAATCCATTTATTATAATCAACCTCAGGAAGTTCTACAGACCAGAATCCCATATTTTCTTTGTATTCTTTTACCATTGGTCCAATGAAAGCAATAGTTTTTACATTTTTTGAAATTGGTAAAGTCTGGTTTTCATTCTTTAATAGAACAATACTTTTCTGCGCCACTTCAAGTGCTGCTTTTCTATTTGCCGGATCTGACAAGGCTTTTTCAGCACGCTTTTCATCCGAATATCTGTAAGGATCATCAAATAATCCTAATTCAAATTTTTTGCGAAGAATACGTTTTACGGCATCATCCACTAAATCAATAGAAACTCTTCCCTCTTTTATTAATTGAGCTAGATTCTGACGATAGGCATTACTTTCCATATCCATATCGCTTCCTGCAGTAATGGCAGCATAAGCGGCTTCTTTCAGATCTTTAGAATAGCCATGCGCTACCATTTCGCCAATTGATCCCCAGTCTGAAACCACGAAACCTTGGAAATTCCATTTTCCTTTTAAAATATCTCTTTGTAAATGAGCATTTCCTGTTGCCGGAATTCCATTAATATCATTGAATGAATTCATAAATGTTGCTGCACCTGCATCTAAAGCAGCTTTAAAAGGAGGTAAATAAGTTTCAAACAACATTCTTTCGCTCATGTCTACAGAGTTATAATCTCTTCCACCCACACCTGCGCCGTAAGCTGCAAAGTGTTTTACGCAAGCCATAACCGAATTTAAATCGCCCAGTTTATTTCCTTGAAAACCTTTAACTCTTGCATAAGCAATTTTAGAACCTAGATAAGTATCTTCTCCAGCTCCTTCCATTACACGTCCCCAACGCGGATCACGGCCAATATCTACCATTGGTGCAAATGTCCAGTGAATACCACTCGCCGCTGCTTCTGTAGCTGCAACTCTTGCCGCTAACTCGATTGCTTCTAAATCCCAGCTCGCTGCTTCTGCAAGCGGAATTGGGAATGTAGTTTTGTAACCGTGAATAACGTCCTGACCAAATAACAACGGAATTTTAAGTCTTGACTGCATGGCTAATTCCTGATATTGTCTGGTATATTTTGTTCCAACAACATTTAACATAGAGCCTATTAACCCTTGTTTGATTTCGGATTGTTTGTTTGGATTTATTGTTATTGGTCCAGTTGCCTGATTATCTCCTGTGTACTGATTTAACTGTCCAATTTTTTCTTCAATTGTCATTTTCTTCAATAGATCGTTGACTTTCTGATCTATTGTCTGCTGTTGTGCCGACGCAAAAAGCGAAAACAGCAACAACGTAATTGTGGTTACTTTCTTCATAAGTTTAAGTTGTTTACCAAACGTAAGTAGCTACAGCACCAGCGTTTAGTGTTGTTGAGGTTTGTTTTTGGTTGTATTTAATATTAAAAGTTTCTGCTGAAGCTCCGTCATTTTCTACAATCAGAACGATTTGTCCTAACGGAGTTTTGAAAGAAACATTGTGTAAATTTCCTACTATATTACTTCCAATTCTTACTGAACCTTCTGGTACAAATTTCGAAGCATGTCCTATTATATAATATCCCACTTCTCTTTTGATATTTTGATTTTGATCAATCATCAATGCGCCTTTACAAGTAGAACATCCTCCTGGGGTGAAAGGTTTGTAAAACTCATCATTTGCTAATCCCCACGAAAGTGCATTTTTACTCCAGTTACGCATAGAACCAATTACTACATTTTTGACACTCCATTTCAAGTCAGTTTCAAAATTTGTTCCTGTTCCCGTATATTGTTCGGTAAAATACAAATCTTTATCTGGAAAAGCATTATGAACTGTTGTTAGAGCACTAATATCTCCTTCATATAAGTGAAAAGCAGAGCCTGTAACAAACGGATTTGCTTTTGGATCTTTTAAAATCGTCAAAGGATATTCGGGTTTGTTGCAATTGTGATCGTAAACAATAATTTTGGTTTTGATTTTAGCTTTCGCGAAAGCGGGACCTAAATGATTGCCTATAAAATCTGCCTGCTGTTCTGCCAGCATCAATAAACTTGGATTGTTTCCAGGATGCAAAGGCTCATTTTGAGGTGTAATAGCATCAATAATAATTCCGTGTGATTTCATTGCCTGAATGTATTTTACAAAATATTCAGCATACACTTGATAATATTTTGGCTGTAAACTTCCTCCTTTTGAGCTTCCGTTATCTTTCATCCAAACTGGAGGCGACCACGGAGAACCCATTATTTTAATTTTAGGATTTATGGCTAAAATTTCTTTTAAAACCGGAATTACATCTTCTAAATCTGGTCCTAAATTAAATTTTTCCAATTTTAAATCTGTCTCGCCTTCCGGCATATCATCATACGAAAAAACTTTCTCATTCAAATCTGATGCTCCAATACTAACTCGCAGATAACTCAAACCAATAGCATCATTTTTTCTAGAAAACAATTCCTGAAGCAAAGCTTCTCTCTTTGGTTTATCTAGTTTTATAATTGCCTGAGCACTTCCGCCGGTTAGTGAAAACCCGAAACCTTCTACGGTTTGAAATTTCTCCGAAGGATTTACCTCAATTGTCTGATTTGAATTTGTCTCTGCACTAAAAACTAAATCAGGCTGTTTTTTGAGTTTTGAAGTTTCATCTGAAGTAGTAATCCAAGATGCTACTTTTACAGAATTAGTAGTTGTACCATTTTTTGAAGATCCGCAATTGAACTGCATTGCAATTAATGGCAGTAAAGCTAGGATTTGAAGTTTTTTGATGCTGTTTTTCATTAATCTATTTCTATTAAAACAGGTAAATGATCCGACGGATATTTTAAATCTTTAGAATCACTTAACACTGCATGTTTCTGAATTGTAAGTCCGCTATTTTTTGATATAAAGATGTAATCTAATAATAATGTTACGGGTTCATTATGTTTAAAATCATTAAAAGTTCCAGATGGACCAAAAGGCTTTTCTTTTGAAACATCTTTAGTATCATCCATTACTTTTTTGATTTCGGCAATTTGCGGCGTATTAGGCTCTGAGTTAAAATCACCCATTAAAAAAACGGGATAGTTTTTAGTATTTATTTCTTTTATTTTAGAAAGAACGAGCTGTACACCTTTTACTCTGGCAACTTCTCCCATGTGATCTAAGTGAAGATTAAAAACCCAAAATGTTTTTTTCGTTTTTAAATCTTTAAAGAGTCCATAAGTGCAAACTCTATTACAAGCTGCATCCCATCCTCTTGAAACCACGTTTGGCGTTTCTGATAACCAAAAAGTATTAGATTGTTCTACTTTAAAACGATCTTTTTTATAGTAAATTGAAGATGCTTCTCCTAAACCTCCTTCTTCTCTGCCGATTCCAAATTTGTTGTATTTTGGCAAAGCCAATGCTATATCAATAACTTGATTGGGTGTTGCTTCCTGCACTCCAAAAATATCCGGGCTGTAAAAACCAATTTGAGAAGTAAAATAATCTTTTCGGTTTGGCCATGCGTTTTCTCCATCTGAAGCAACATCTAAGCGGATATTATAGGTCATGATTTTTAGGTTTTGACCATAAAATGAGTTTACTGCCAAAAACAGCGCTGCTAAAACAAGTTTGTTTATCTTTTTCATGTTAAAAAAATTTTAATCTGTAAAGCTAGTTTTTCCCAAGCTTTACAGAAAAAAATCTATTTAAAAGTTATGTTAATTATACACTCTTACGTAATCAACTTCGAAGGTCGCACTTGTAAAATTGGGATCTACAGCTCCTCCAAAATTTCCTCCCATTGCTAAATTAAGAATGATGAAGAACTTTTGGTTAAAAGGAGTTGTACTTGAATTTTTGTAAGTATAGAATAAATTATCATCTACATAAAATTTGATGTTTTCTGCACTCCATTCGGCAGCATAAATATGAAATTCTGTAGTTGAGTTTGCGGCAGTTGTTGTTTTTGTGTCTGGGGTATTTCCTGAACGCCCTGGAGAATGTAATGATGAGTGAATTACATTTGGGTTGTTTCCAACTGATTCTAAAATATCAATTTCTCCGCAGGCAGGCCATCCAACAGTATCAATATTATCTCCAAGTAACCAGAATGCAGGCCAGGTTCCGCCGCCAACTGGAAGTTTCGCACGAACTTCGGCTCTTCCATATTTGAATGAAAATTTACCTTTTGTAAGCATTCTCGTTGACGTATATTGGCTTCCTAAATAATTTTCTTTAATTGCTGTAATCTTTAAGGTTCCATTTTCAATTTTTACATTCTCAGATCGATTGGTGTAATATTCTAATTCGTTGTTTCCCCAACCGTCACCTGTTCCTGTATTATATCCCCATTTTGAAGAATCTGGAGATCCGTCTACATTAAATTCATCAGACCAGATTACTTTACGGGCTACAAAAACATTTACTGAAGTTGAACTGCTCACAAACTTTGATCCGTTGTAAGCCGAAACAATTATAGGATAACTTTTAGTTCCCGATGCTGTAAATTCATAAGTTAAACTGCCTGTGGTAATCTCTTTAAGTTCATTATTTATCAATACTTTATAAAGTTGTGCATTAGTGGCACTGATAGTCAATTGTACTTTCCCGCTACCATCTCCATTTGGGTTTTCTGCAGTTTTACCAACAGGTTCTACTTGTACAGAAAGATTAGAAGGAGCAGCGTTTACCGAAGAATCATCGCCTGCATCATTGTTACTGCTGCAAGATTGAAATATAAACAATAAGATTAGTGTAAACACACCTGCCTTATTTACAAGATTGATTGTTTTCATGGTTTATTTAAGATTGGTTTGTAGTTAATAAATTGAATATCAAGATAGATATAATTTGTTTATTTTTTGCTTTTGTTACTATAAAATCAAAATATTTCAAACTAAAGCCTTTATTTCCAAATGTAAGTTCCTACAGATCCTCCGTCTAACGAAGTTGTAACCCATTTTCCATTATATTTTATATTGAAAGTCTGGTTTGCAGATCCATCATTTTCAACAATCAAAACTTTAGAACCAGACGGTGTAATGAATGCAACATTTTGTAAATCTCCACTTGAATTACTTTGAATTCTAACAGACCCCATCGGAACAAATTTTGAAGCATGAGCAATAATATAATACGCGACATTTCTCTGAAAATTTTCACTAGATGTAATCGTTAAAGCTCCTTTACACATTGAACATCCTCCATCTGTATGAGGTTTAAATGCTCCATCATTGGCTAAATTCCACTCTAAGGCATTTTTACTATAATTTCTCATAGAACCAATAATTACGTTTCGAACATGCCATTTTAAATCTCCTCCAAAATCTCCGGTCGACGAAGTCCATTGCTCTGTAAAATAAATATTTTTAGTCGGATAAGCATTGTAAACATTTAAAAGCGCGCTGATATCGCCCGCATATAAATGAAATGCAGAACCATCGACAAACGGAAATGCATCGGCATCTGCCAAAATTGCTTTTGGATAATTTGGATTATCACAATTATGATCGTAAGCTATAATTTTTGTCGTAAGATTTGCTGCTTTTAGCGCTGGTCCTAAATTAGCTTTTATAAAAACGGTCTGTTCTGCCGCAGACATATACATACTTGGATTATTTCCGTCGTGCAATGGCTCGTTTTGTGGAGTTACAGCATCAATTGTAATTCCTTCTGCCTTCATTGCCTGGATGTATTTTACAAAATACTTTGCGTAAACATCATAATATTTAGGCTGTAATTTACCGCCTATAAAACTGTCTTTATCTTTCATCCAAAGCGGCGCTGTCCACGGAGTGGCCAAAATTGGTATTTTAGGGTTGATTGCCAAGATTTCTTTCAGAAGTGCAATTACTCCGTTCTTATCTTTTTCTAAACTGAATTTTGCCAAATCTAAATCTATCTCTCCTGTTGCAAGATCATCGTATGTAAAAGGTGAAGCATTTAAATCTGAAGCTCCGATACTGATTCTTAGGTAACTTATTCCAATAGAATTTTCACCAGTTCCGAATAATTCCTTCAGAAGATCGCTTTTTTTAACTGGGGTTAAATTGTTAATCACATCAGCACTTCCGCCTGTTAAAGTATAACCGAAACCGTCTATTGTTTGATATTTTTGAGAATCGATTACTTCAATATTTGTAAATGAATTAGACGTTGTGCCAAAACCTAATGTTCCAGACTGTTTTGCCAGCAAAGCAGTTTGATCTGATTTTGTCAGCCAAAAATCGACGTCGTTTGTAACCACTACTGGAGGATTTACCACAGGTGGATCTACTGGAGGATTTTCGACCGTATCATTTGAAGTAGAGCATTTTACTTGTGCCAATACGGCTGCCATAAAGAAAAATGCTTTTATAGTATTTTTGATATTCAATTTCATATTATTGGTTATTTAGTTAGCGTGCACAATTAAAACACTACAGTTTGTATAGCATGTGCTGGAATTATAATAGTATTTTTTGTAGTTTGATTTTCGATAGCATAAACAATCTCTTTTTCAGATTGGTTCATAACGATAGTAATCAATTGTCCGTCAGAATTTTTAAAAGAAGTGCTCAATAAAGATTTATCGCTTATTGTTTCTATTACTCTTTTGGCATTTGGTCTAATAAATTTTGAGAAATGGCCGATATAATAATACATTGGCGTATAAATTAATTCGTCTTTTGTGGTATCGGCATGGATTGGTGCAAAGCAAAAATTACCAACATGATTTGGCCCTCCATTTTGGTCTAAAAGAATATTCCAATCTGTCCATGCTAATGTTCCGTTATTAAAATCATTAATCATATTGATTCCGTAACGCTCGGCATTTCCCCAAAACTGATATTTTTTGGCGTCAAATTTTTCGATACAGCCTTCTGTAAATATTAAACTTTTGTTTGGAAATTCTTCATGAACCTTTGCTACAGATTCGAATTGAGGCGGACCTCCGTTCCAAGTTTCATACCAGTGAAATCCAATTCCCCAAGCATACTTAGAAACTTCAGGATCTGAAAAAACAAGATTGGCACGTTTTTCCAGCATGTCTCCCCTATTATGATCCCAAATAATAACCTTTTTGGAGCCAAGACCTTCTTTTTCTAAAGTTGGGCCAAGATGGTTTTTAAGAAAATCTCTTTCTGCTTCTGGAGTATAAATACAAGATTCCCAGCTTTGTTTGGCCATTGGTTCATTTTGAACTGTTAAACCCCAAATCGGAATTCCTTCTTTTTCGTATGCTTTTATAAATTTGGTATAATACAATGCCCAAGATGGAGCAAACTCAGGCAATAAAACGCCGCCGTGCAAAATATCATTATTGTCTTTCATGAAAGCTGGGGGACTCCATGGACTTGCAAATAATGTTAGTTTTCCGCCGGCTGTTTCAATTGCTTTTTTGATTAATGGAATTCTATATTTTCGATCGTGATCGATATTGAAGGTTTTCAGATCTTTGTCTCCTTCAGCAATATAGGTATAACTATCGCTGCTAAAATCACAGCTATGAATATTGGTTCTGGCTAAAGAATAACCAATGCCATTGGTTTTGTCGTAGTAAGCATTTAAAAATTCCCTTTGTTTTTTTGGAGATAATTTAGCAAAAACTTCCGCGCTTGCATCTGTAATTGCTCCTCCAATTCCGAGGAAAGTCTGATCTGTTTTTTCAGTATTTACAATTATAGATACTGTTGAAGTTTTTTGTTGTGTGTTGTTGTTATTCGAAATTAAATCATTTGATAATGATAATCTCCAATTGGTATTTTCGGCAGTAGTAAAAACCTTTATTTTATTTTTTTTTTGTGCTGAAGCATTAGTCTTTTGAGCTGTTACTGTTGAAGTAAAAAAGCTTAGCTGTACTAAGATAAAGGCAGATAAACATATTTTTGTTGTTGTTTTCATGTTGTTTAAAAAAATAGTTTTTCAAATTAAAAGTAAGAGAAGACTAATAAGGATGATTCAGATTAGCCTTCTTCTTTACTTTACTACAAAATATTAATAAACAAGCGTTTGTATAGCTCGTGGCGGAATTTTAACTACCGCTTTTTCAGCTCCAATAATCAAATTATATGTAAGTTCATTTGCCGACTGGTTCATAACAATAGTTGCCATAGTTCCATCTGCATTTAAAAATGATGTACTTAATAATGCGCTTCTGCTTACTGCAGTACTTACACGAACCGCATTTAGACGAATAAATTTAGAAAAGTGTCCGATGTAATAATACGATGGTGTGTAAATTAACTCCCCTGTTGTGGTGTCTGCATGAATTGGTGCAAAACAGAAATTTCCAACGTGATTAGGTCCTCCATTTTGATCTAATAAAATATTCCAATCTGTCCAAGCAACTGTTCCGTTATTAAAATCATTAATCATATTGATTCCGTAACGTTCTGCATTACCCCAAAATTGATATTTTGATGCATCAAATTTTTCTATACATCCTTCTGTAAACATTAGTTTTTTGTCTGGATATGCTTGATTTACTTTAGCAACATTATCAAACAGCGGCGCACCGCCAGACCATGTTTCGTACCAGTGAAACCCCATTCCCCAAACGTATTTTGATGCTTCTGGATCAGAGTAAATTACATTAGCACGGTAATTCATCAAATCGCGGTTATGATCCCAAATGATAATTTTTTTATCCCCTAGATTTTCTTTTTTCAAAGTTGGCCCAAGATAGTTTTTGATAAAATCTCTTTCAGCTTCTGCTGTATAAATACAAGATTCCCAAGTCTGAACAGCCATTGGTTCGTTTTGTGTAGAAGTTCCCCAAATCGGAATTCCTTCTTTTTCGTATGCCTTAATAAACTTCGCATAGAAATTTGCCCATGTCTGATAGTATTCTGGAAGCAGTGTTCCGCCTTTTAGTACATTTTTATTACTTTTCATAAAAGCATTTGGTGACCAAGGCGCAGCATAAGTTGTTAACTTTCCACCTGCTTTTTGAATAGCTTGTTTTATTAGAGGAATACGATATTGCTTATCATGATCAATAGAAAAAGTTTTCAGGTCTTTATCTCCTTCTTCGATATAAGAATAGCTTCCACTGCTAAAATCAGAACTTTGAATTGTTGTTCTTAGCAAAGAATAGCCAATACCTTTTTGTTTATCGTAATAAGCATCTAAGAATTCTGCTTGTTTTTCTTTTGAAAGTTTAGCAAAAATTTCGGCACTTGCATCTGTAATAGCGCCGCCGATTCCCATAAAAGTCTGAAACTTTTTTGCAGGTTCTACAAAAACCGAAAATTCTGTTTCTAAGGGCTGTTTTGCAGCCGAAAAAGTTAAGTTATCTGTAGATGTTAATCGTAACTTCGAATTTTCTGCAGTTGTGTAAACGGTTATTTTTTTACCATTGGTTGTAAATTCTTTTTTTGTTTTTGGTTGTTGTGCAAAACATGCAGCTGTAAACAAAAGGCATAAAATTTTTAGACTATTTTTTTTCATTCGCTCCCAATTATTATTGTTTTTTAATTGAAGTTTTGGAGAAATCTAAAACTGATTTTTTTAATCTCTTTTAAAGAATTTAAAAAATAGCCCATACTCATAATGATTATGGGCTACTTACAACCAAACTTAAACTTAAACTTAACTTAACTCTTTATTTTCCTCGGAATTCAACTTTTGATACTGTGATTCCATCTTTTGTAAAAGTATTACCACCAGAACGGATTAGTAAATAGATTTTTCCTGTTTCGGTGAATTTAACTACGTTTGAAACTGTTCCTGTTTTGTCGTTTTTCACACACCCAACTACAGAAAGCATTCCTGAAAAACCTGATTTTGCACAACCATCCCAAGTACTTAATCCCATCACTTTATTGTCTTTATATTCAACTCCAGGTTGTGGAGCTGATTTACCAGCGTAAACTTCAAACCAAGTTTCATCAGAACCACTAGTAGAAGAAACTTTCATGTCTATCGTATACTCTTTGTCTTTTACAACATCAATTGCTTGGTAGATTCCTTCTTGTGCCCATCCTCCTGGAGAGTGAATGGTTGCACTGTTATTAGCAAATGACCAAAATGCTGCACCTGTAGCACTAAGTTTTAGTACAGTCCATTTTGCTTGATCTTCAGCAGTGGCAAAAGAACCACCTTGCACTAAATTTCCTTTTAAAGGATCTGATGTTGCAACTACTACTTCTTTTGAAGCTGTAGCCTCAGCACCTCCTCTACCTATCGCAGTATGTACAATAGTGTAAGTTCCAGCATCTGGCAAAGAAATTTCTTCTTCCATTTTACCTACATAAGCTCCTGCTCCTGTATCCCATAATGATTTTAAAACTCCTTTTGGCTGAGCCACCAACTTATAAGTATTTACTTTTCCTTCAACAGGTGTAATCGTAAAAGATGCATCAACATTATCATCAGTTAATCCATTATTAGTAACAGAATCTTCAGGCTGACAGCTAGTTAAACTTAATACTACTGCCATAAAAAACAATGCTAAAAAACCTTGTTTTTTTATTAAATTTATTTTCATATGATATTGTATTAACTAATTAATAATTAGGATTTTGAACCAACTTAGTATTTTCTAAATCCTTTTGTGGAATAGGCCAAACTTCATTTTTACCAGCAACAAATCCGTCACCAGCAAGAACAGTAGCTGCTTTTCCAGTTCTAACTAAGTCGAACCAACGGTGTCCTTCACCAGCCAATTCTAATCTTCGCTCGTTAGCAATTGCATCTAATGATACTGGCACTGAAGCCAATCCAACTCTAGCTCTTACTGCATCTAATAAAGCTTGTGCTCTAGCTCCAGTTCCTCCTAATGCTTCTGCTTCCATTAAGTAAGTATCTGCTAAACGAATTGCATAAGTATCTTGTTTGTAATTTAAAGCTGTTGCTCCCCCGCCTGTAGATGTGTCTGAATTTAAAGGCATAAATTTCTTTAAGAAATATCCTGTATCTTGATCACCAGGCGCATAATCTGCTGCTCCTGATGCTTTAAGAGCACGTAAATCAAAAATTGTAGAATTAAAACGTGGATCTCCTTTTAAAGCGTCATATAAACTTTGAGTTACTGGATTAAAACTCCATCCTGAAATATAATCTGGTAATGTTAAGTCAGATCTACCATATCCTCTTGGGCCAACCATGATATTTACAGAGTTTCCTTCGTCAGCTCCGCCTCCCCAGAATCCCCAGTCTGCATTACTTTTATCTGTATGCATGATTTCGATAATAGCTTCTGAGTTAAATTTGTTACTGATTACCCATAAATCAGAGAATTTAGTTAACAATTTGTAACCGTACATGCTAGTTCCTCCAGGTGTACCATTTACGTCTGCAAATTCGGCAGCTGCTAATGAATTTTTACCCTCATACAAATAAACTTTACCTAATAATGCCTGTACTGCTCCTTTTGAAAGGCGACCTCCCTCTGTTGGAACATCAACTTTATTAGGAAGTACAGCTTTTGCTTCCATTAAATCTTTTTCTATTTGCGCATAAATTTCTTCTGGACTAACTTGAGTAACGTTATATCCCTCAGCAGGCGAAATTGGGGTCAGTATTAAAGGTAAATTTTTAAATGTTCTTACTAATTCAAAATAGAAATAGCCTCTCAATGCTTTTGCTTCTGCTGCAAAACGTGTTTTTTTAGCATCAGACATATCTACTCCTGGCAATTTTGCCAATAAAATATTTGCTCTAGCAATTCCCTGAAAAAAATCACCCCAATAACTTCTTGGCATATTTATTTTGTCCAGTTTATAATTATCAAAAGCATGTATACCAGCACCATCACCAGGTCCACCACCTCCAGCATAAAAATCATCTGAACCAGCATTTAGCATAGTTATCATGTTTTCAAAACCTTTAGATTGTTTACCCATTATATCATAAACAGCAACCAGCGCAGAAAATGCTTCTGACTCATCTTTATAATAATTGTCTACTAACGGAAGCCCTTTTGGCTCAACTGTTAAAAAATCTTCACCACAAGAAGAGCCTAGAAGTAATAATCCAGCGGCGATGAATGAATATCTTATATTTTTAATTTTCATGATTCTTAATTTTAAAATTGTAAATTAACACCTAACATTACAGTTCTTGCTTGTGGATAATATCCTTTATCAATACCAAAAACTCCTCCACCAATCTCTGGATCATATCCTGAGTATTTTGTAAATGTTAATAAATTTTCTCCAGTCAAATAAAGTCTTGTTTTTGAAAGACCTGCCTTTGCAACTACATCACTTGGTAGATTATAACCAATTTGAACTGTTTTAACTCTCCAGTAATCTCCGTTTTCTAAATAGAAATCTGATGGGTTTGAGAAGTTTTTATTGTTATCAACCGTTGATAAAATTGGATATGTATTAGTTGATCCTTCGCCTGTCCAACGACCTAAAGCAGAAGCTGGGTAGTTAGCATCGGTGATATCTAGACGACGAAGTCCTTGGAAAATTTTGTTTCCAATTGCTCCTTGAGTAAAGATTAACAAATCAAAGTTTTTATAATCCAAATTAACTGTGAAACCGTATGTGTATTTTGGAAGTGGGCTTCCAAGGAAAGTTTTATCATCATCTGAAATTTTTCCATCACCATTAAGATCCTGCCATCTAAAATCTCCTGGTCTTGCACCTGGTTGAATTAAACCGCCTGTAGCATTTGTGTAAGCATTAATTTCTGCTTGATTTTGAAAAATTCCTTGGGTTTTATATCCGTAAAAAGAGTTGTAAGATTGTCCTACTTGTGTTCTTGTTACAGCACCCATATTTTGGAAAGAGGCATCTCCAGAAATGAACTGGATATCTTTTCCTAAATTAGTTACTTCATTCTCTAAATAAGAAATATTTCCACTTAAACTTAAACCAACTTTACCAATTTTTTTACGGTAAGAAAGTTCTAAGTCAACCCCCTTGTTCTCCATGTCAGCAATGTTTGCAGACGGTCTACCAGTACTACCAACGTGACCAGGTAAGTCAATATCTTGTAAAATACCTGTAGATTTTTTAACATAAAAATCTGTTGTTAATGATAAGTCATTGAAGAAAGTGATATCAAAAGCAACGTTTGCCTGACTAGTTTCTTCCCATTTCAAATCTGGATTCGCAGGTGCATTTGGACTATTACCAACAACTACTGAACCTTGATCTCCTATAGTATAATTTCTTCCTGAACCAATAGTTGCTAAGTATTTGAAATCTCCAATAGCATCACTACCTGTAATACCATATCCTCCTCTAAACTTTAACTGAGTTACTACCTTATTTTGTGGCCAGAAATTTTCTTTAGTTGGCACCCATCCTAATGAGAATGAAGGGAAAGTTCCATATTTGTAATTTTGACCAAAACGAGAAGAACCATCACGACGTACAATACCTGTAAATAGGTATTTTTCCTTGTAATCATAATTCGCTCTTGCAAATAATGAAGTTACTTTATGCTCATAACCATTGTAAGCTGAAGCAGTAATATTGTCTTGTGGATGATCGTTCGGGAAAGTTGCATCATCAAAATTAGTGTACGGAATATTAAAATAAGTCACCGTAGATCCAGATGTAATATTATCGACATAAGCACCTTGTCCTACTAAAACTGAAAAGTTATGATCTTCGATTTGTTTTGCATACGAAATAGTATTTTCAATATTCCATCCAAAACCTCTGTTTGAATTTCTGCTTAAATTATTTTTCGCATTAATTGTAGATGAGTTAAAGTAATATACTGGAGTAAAACTTTCTGAACCCCAATATGCTAATTTACCTCCTAAGGTACTTCTAATTTTTAAGCCTTTAATAGCTTCTAATTCTAAGTAAGCATTTCCAA
Organism: Flavobacterium sp. SORGH_AS_0622; assembly: GCF_030818825.1. Taxonomy (NCBI): domain Bacteria; kingdom Pseudomonadati; phylum Bacteroidota; class Flavobacteriia; order Flavobacteriales; family Flavobacteriaceae; genus Flavobacterium; species Flavobacterium sp. SORGH_AS_0622. The sequence continues at coordinate 496,537 of NZ_JAUTAX010000001.1, read as the reverse complement.
CAAAATTATCAGACCATCCATAATTACCCAATTTTGTTTGGATATATGCCAAAGGGTTACTCATCTCTTGAGTTACTACTTGAGAAATTCCATAAGGATTTCCGTTTGGATCTCTTAAAACATAATTTTGATTGTACGGATATCCAGCTGCAACAGTTGGATCTGTAACAATGGCAGGAGTAGTTGGATCTAAATTGATTGCAGAACTTAATGGTCCACCATATTCATTATTTGTGTTTCCTATTCCAACATTTTTTTCATGTGAATAACCTAAAGTTTGCCCAAAAGTTAATCCTTTTACAATTTTGTGTGTTGAGTTTAAACGGATGTTTTTTCTATTGTAGTTAGAAATTGGAGTAGCTACAATACCTTCTTGATCTAATAAACCAAAAGAAACGTAGAAAGTAGAAACATCATTTCCTCCTGATAAACTTAATTCATGACCAGTTCTTTGGGCATTATCATTAAAAATTTGTTTTTGCCAATCAGTTCCTGCTCCGTAAGAAGAAACGTTTTTATATGGAAGATCATAAGGTTTACTAGTATCTGTATACCCATTAGCATATCTTTCATTCATTATAGTCGCATACTCAGTAGCATTCAATAAATCCAGTTTTCTTGCAGCAGCAGAAAATCCAGTGTAACCATTATAATTTACACTCATTTTACCAGATTTACCTTTTTTAGTTGTGATAAGGATAACACCCGCTGCTGCTCTAGCACCATAAATAGCTTGAGATGCCGCATCTTTAAGAACCTCCATAGAAGCAATATCAGATTGATTCAAATAACCAATACCGCCCGAATCAACAATTACACCATCAACAACCCATAAAGGCTCATTATTTCCAAAAGAAGTAATACCCCTTACTCGTATTGTAGAAGAAGATCCTGGTTGTCCTGCGTTTGCTGCAATGGTAACCCCAGAAACTCTACCTTGAAGAGATTGTTCAACTCTTGTAATTGGTAAATCTTCCAAATCTGATGCTTTTACACTAGAAATTGCACCAGTTACAACAGATTTCTTTTGAGTACCATATCCTACAACAACAACTTCATTTAAAGATTGTGATTCTGGTTTTAATTGAATTGAAATTTTAGTTCTTCCATTTACAGCTTCAGTTACTGTAGTATAACCTATAAATGTAATTGTTAAAGTTCCGTTTGAAGGTACTTGCATTTGAAACTTTCCATCAAAGTCAGATGCAGTAGATTTGGTTGTACCTTTTAATAAAATTGTTGCACCTGGAACAGGCATACCACTTTCATCATTTATTATTCCACTTACTGTGACATCTTGAGCCACAGCTATAACCGAGAATAATAAAGATGAAATACAAAAAACAAGTAATTTTGTTAATTTCATTTTTCTAAAAATTTTGGTTAATTAATTAGTAATTTGATGCAATACTAAAACTTAATTTTCACTTTTCACATTTAAAAATCATTACAAAAACACATCAAATTAAAGATTTTAATATTATAAAAACACATCAAAAAAATCATAAACATTTGATTTATAAATATTTAAAAAAACAAAAAATAGTACTAAATAAAAGTTAATATTATCAATAAACACTACATATAGTTAAAATGACCAAAACTTACTAAAAAGTACCATAAACTACAACGAGATAGTACTGTTAATATCACCATAACTTATTATTTTCTAAATATTTACAATAACTTAACAAACAAAATTTGAGAAGAGTAGCAAACCGAGAATATGATATTTTTACAATACTTTTTTTACATTATTAGCAATGATTTTTTAAATAGGTAAATTCTTATTTTTATATATTTTATAGGAAATAAGTTTTAAAAATGATGGGATTATGGAAGTAAGTAGATAATTTTGACTGTAAAATTCACTTTAAGGAGTTATACTATTTTGAGCTTTTTTAAAAAGTGAATTAAATTCAAGTTGATTTGATCTAACTCAAATTGATCTATAAATGCTATAAAAACATTGATTTTATGAAGAAATATAATAATTGGCCATTGGTTTGCTTTGACCATTTAAAGTACGTTATAGCTAACAAAAACAGGCATAGAATGGATGTTGCTCTAATATTAGAAGTTTAACTGGTCTAGCTATCGATATTCGACAGATATTACATTCTTATTTAGAAAAAAAAGTCTTAAACGTTTGTTTTAAGACTTTACATGAAGATAGAATCGTTTTAGTTAATTAGTAAATTACAAAGTATTCAATCGATAAATGATACTAAAATCGGCCTATTATTGAAGTAGTTCTCTTTGAATACTTTAAAATTTAATTAGCACCAAAATTTAATTAGCACCCGAAATTTGAAGTAAAAAAAATAGCCCATAATCGAAATTATGGGCTACCCAGGCAATAAACTTAACTTAAACTAACCATAGTTTAAATCTTCTAAATATTTCATTTTAAAGAATGAAATATAAATGTTTGAAAAATCGAAAAAGGAATTTTTTAATCTTCATTTTTCGAAAATAACTAACATGAAATATTATTATTGAGGTTTGAAAACAAATGTCCAACCTGTTCCATATGTTTCACTATTATTTAAGTAAAGAATCATTTTATCTTGTTCAAGACTTACGATAGTGTAAACACCATCAGCATTTCCTGCAGCCGAACCTAACATTTTCGAATTTATGATAGTTAACTGCTTATTTTTGATATCCAATTTAAAGCTTCCTTTTGTTGGTGCAGCACTTGTTGTTTCATAATGGTTGTAATTTGCTGCTCCATTTAAATCAAAATGCATTTTCCCAAGCGCATCGCTTGGAGCACAACAATCTCCAGCATTCCACCACGCGGTCATAGCGCTTTCGGCACTTCCGTTTGGAGACATAAACCACCAGAATCTTCCAGAACCTTGCGTACCATCAAAAACCCAAGTTTTACCAGCAGCCGTATTAGTTCCTACTAAATCATACCAGTCTTGGTCTAAAGGGGTATCTAACTGATTAATTTGAACATCAATTGTTTTAGTAAAAAATTCAGCGCCTAGAGTTCCAACAAAGGTAAATGTTGCTTTTCCCGGGATAGGATAAACAAACGTCACTTCATTTGTTAGTGCTTTATCTAAACCGTAATCCCAATATCCAGTCACGCCTGGAGTTGTCATATTAAGGGTGATCTTATTCCCTCCTGGCGTGCTTTGAGTAGCTACTAATTCAACTCCAGCAACGTCAGTAGAATTCGTTAAATGCTGTTCATCTACTATTGGATCACATGCTGAAAAAGTCAACGTAAAAAGAGCCAAAAGAAGATATAATATTTTATTGATTTTCATATTTATCTATATTAATATTGTTAAATTTTACCACCCTGGATTTTGTGAATAAACTCCATTTGATAGTCTAAGTTCTGTTTCAGGCATAGAAACCAAACCCTTAGTCTCTGGTCTATATTTTACGCTGTAAACTGCTGAAGTACCTGAATTTCTAACTGGAATTGTGCTATTATATGCGTTATCAACATCTCCCCAACGAATTAAATCAAACCAGTGTAATCCTTCAAACGCAAATTCATGCAAACGCTCTGCTTTAATATTTTCAAGCGAATACCCAACTGGATCAAGCTTTGCTCTTGCTCTAACTGCATTTAAACCTGCAGCAGTTTTAGTAATTTCTGAATGCATCAATAATACATCTGCGTAACGCATGAAGATAAAATCTTGTGCATGCATTAATTGCATATCAGTATTTGACCAGTTGTACAATTGAACAAACATTCCGACAGTAGTTCCACCTGCATTAGGATATTGTAACGAAATATATTTTTTATTGAAATATCCTGTCTCATGGTCTCCTTTATCTTGCGCATAAGCAGCCGTTCCTTGATCGGCCTTACCTACTTCAAGTATAGAACCTCTTTTTCTTGTATCACGTTCCTCCCAGTTACTATATAAACTTGGATTTACTGTACACCAGCCCCATCCTTCTCCAAATGGCACCAATGAATTACCGCGTAATGCAGAGAACAGACATAATCTATTAGTATAAATATTACCATTTGTCCAGCTCCAATCTCCAAAAGAGAATCTTTGAACGAACATTGTCTCATAATTTCCGGTTCCAAACGTCGGGCTGATACCATCTTGTCCTACCCAAGATAAACCTTCAGTTGCAGCCCATGGCAAAACATTATTTCCAGAAGCTTTATTAACATAAGAGTAAGGCCAAAGGTTTCTAAAATCTGGAACAAGAGCATGACCACTATTAGTCATACAGTCAGTTAAATAACTTGCTACTTGTGTTGCATTTAAAGAACCTCCTTCTGCTAAAGGTAATTCTTCAGTGGCTTGTTTCTCCATATTTGTCATATAGCCTGTGTAAAATAAAAATACACGTCCTAAATAAGCTTCTGCAACCCATTTATTAGCATGACCATATCTTGATGTTGGAATACTTGTAAAAGGAGTTGCCGGCATCGTTTCGATTGCCTTTTTTAGATCTGAAGCAATCTGTGCAAATGTTTCAGTGTAAGTATTTCTTGGGCCGTCTTTTTTTCCATCAATAGTTATGATTAATGGAACTCCTCCAAAAAACTTAGCCAATCTAAAGTAGAAGAACGCTCTCATAAAATAAGCCTCGCCAATTGCTTGTTGCTTAAATTGATCAGCTTCAGCAGCAGTATTGAAATAAGTACTAAAATCTGCAAGAGGAGTTTTCTCTATAATTGCATTTGTTCTAGCAATACCTCTGTAAGATTGAACCCACATATCTAAATATGTATCATCTACAGGATCTTCAAAATTATCAACCCATTTGGCTGTTTTATCATCAGGACCTCCTCCTCCTAACATCATATTATCCATAAGATTGGCTGCAATCTGCTCTTCGCTATGCACGTTATTTGTATAAATAGCGTTGTAAACTCCAGCAGTTGCTTCTTCAATATCTTGAGGTGTCTTGTAAAAATTCTCTAAACTCTTTTCTGTTAAATTATCAGTATCAAGATAATCATCACAGCTTGCTACAATAAATACAGCCGAAATCGCTACTAAATATTTTATTTTTTTCATTGTAATTGTATTTATATTAAAAATCAGCACTTAAACCAAACATCACCGTTCTAGCTTGTGGATACAAACCTAAATCAATTCCTGAAGCCCATGGAGCATTTGTATTATCTCCTGACCAACGAACTTCTGGATCCATACCATCATATTTAGTAAATGTATATAGGTTATTTACTGCAACATAAAATTTAAGATTTGAGATAAACTTAAAATCTTTAAATACTTCGTTGAAATTATAACCTAACGTTAAGTTATTTATTCTCAAATAATCTGCATTTTGCATATAAATATCTGACACATAATTGCTATTTCTATTTGAAGTAGCACTTAATCTAGGCATTTTAGTAGATGTACCTTCTCCATGCCAGCGATCAAAAACATCAGAAGTATAATTTTGAGCAGGACTATCTGCAAAAGATCTATATGACTGCATAACTTGCATACCAAATTTACCAGCCATAGTAGTGTTCAAGTAAACATTTTTGTATTCAAAAATTAACTGAATCCCTAATTCAAAATCTGGATTTTGGATTTCCTAAATAAACTTTATCACTTTCGTCAATAATACCATCATTGTTCTGGTCTACAAAACGAACATCTCCAGGACGTTGATCGCTAAAATATGGCTGCCCGTCTGGACCAACATACTCATTAACTTCTTGTTGATTCTGTAAAATTCCTGCTGTTTTAAAACCGTAGAAATAACCTAATGGGAAACCTACCTGACCTCTTGAGATTTCTCCTGTTCCTTGTGATAATACGTTAGAAGGTCCGTGCAATATTCCGTCAGCATTTGCAATTCTTGTAACTTTATTTTTATTGAATGCTCCACTTACAGTAGCTCCGTATTTAAAGCCCCCAATTTTATCACTCCAATTTACAGAAAACTCAAAACCTTTATTTTCAATATCTCCACCATTAAAATAAGGTGGTGCAGCTCCATCCGTTCCTCTTCCTGCTGCTAGAACTAACCAGTCTTTAGTAGTTTTGTTGTACCAATCTAAAGTCACGTTTAATCTAGAATCAAATAAACTTGCATCAAGACCGAAATCTAATTGCTCCGATGTTTCCCAAGTTAAATCTGGATTGGTAACTCTAGCTGGATAAGCTGTGGTTCCAGAAACTGGTTTTGTATCTCCAAAAAAGTATCCAGGAAAAACGTAAGCAATATTTGAAGAATAATAAAAGTTAGGAATATCTTGGTTACCATTTTGTCCCCAGCTTCCTCTTACTTTTAATGAATTAAGCCATTTAGAAGAACTTTCCATAAAATCTTCTTTTGTAATTACCCAACCTGCAGAAACAGAAGGGAAATATCCCCATCTTTTTCCTTCTGCGAAGTTAGAAGAACCATCAGCACGTATTGTAGCTGAAAGAAGGTATTTTTCTTTATAATCATATTGTGCTCTAGCAAAATAAGACATAATACCACCTCCACCAGCTGAAGTATCCATTCCGTTAGTTCCAATATCATTAATTGTTTTTGGAGCTGTATTGTTTAAATATGCGTATCGCGGATCTTCACCAAATGTCAAATTATTCCTTGAACCACTAACATTATTGTTCACCAAATATTGAATCAACTCAGTTCCTGCAACGGCAGAAATATTATGGTTTCCAAATTGTTTTTTATAAGAAACAGTATTTGTCCAAGTTGAGTTAGCCCCAATGTAAGAATACTGAGATGCACCATTGATATAATCTTGATAGAGTACACCCAAATTATATGTTGGATTCATAGATCTTCCATATCCAAACCAAGAATCAATACCATAAACCGTTCTAAATTTCAAATCTTTAATTGGTTCAATTTCTAAGAAAGCATTTCCTGTAATTCTATTATCTTTTGGATAATTATAATTACTTCTGTAAAACATTACTGCTAAAGGATTTGTTTGTCCCGTAGAAATGCCATCTAAAGTTGGTGTAAATCCAAATTTATCGATATTTCTATCAATAGAAGTCTGCCAATAAGCTGGCTGTAATGGGTTTGCAGTTAATGCATTATGCAAATCATTCCCATAAATATTACCATTAGAAACTCCTCTATTTTGAGAATTAGTGTAAGTAACATTTTCTCCTACAGTAATGATGCTATGACTATCATTCTTTTTCAATACCATTTGAGTATTTAATCTAGTTGTAAGTCTTTTAAAACCTGCATCAACTAAATCTCCACCAATAATACCATCTTGTTGAAAATAAGAAACTCCGAAAGCATAAGTTATATCTTCACTGCCTCCAGTAATGTTAAGAGAATGATTCATGATCGGAGCATCTTTTTTACTCATTTCATTAATCCAGTTTGTCCCTGTCCATCCATTTTGTAATTTCTCCCATATCTCATTTCCTAATTGAGTACCAGCGCCAGGAAATTGAGTATTTAACCATGAATTATTAGTCAAAAGTTTTTGCCAATCTTGACGAGGCAATCCATCGTTTACTCTTCCTTCATCAATAATGTACATATACTCTTGCGCATTCAAAGGATCTAAATTTTTATAGATATTTTGAATACCGAAGTAACTGTCATAACTAATTCTTGCAGCTCTTCCTTTTTTACCTTTTACTGTCGTAACTAATACAACTCCATTAGCTGCTCTAGATCCATAAATAGCAGCAGAAGCCGCATCTTTTAATATGTCAATAGATTCAATATCTGAAGGGCTCAAATAATCGATATTACCAACAGAAATACCATCAACGATATACAATGGATTAGAGTTTCCATTCGTACCCAATCCACGGATAGTTACCTTAGTACCAGCCCCAGGCGAACCATTTGTTCTTGTAATACTAATACCAGGAGCAATACCTTGAAGCGCCTCCATAGCAGATCCTGTATTTAGTTCCTTAATCGTTTCTCCTTTAAGATTTGTAGAAGCACCGGTAATGAGGCCTTTTTTCTGAGTACCATAACCTACTACGACAACTTCATTTAAATTTTGAGATGTTGCAGTAAGAATCGCATTAATCTTTGTCCTTCCATTAATAGTCTCATTTAGTGTCTGAAATCCAACGAAACTAATAACTAAGACCCCATTTGAAGGAGCACTAATCTGAAATTTTCCATCAAAGTCAGATGCAGTAGCTTTATTCGTTCCTTTTACTAAAACCGTCGCTCCTGGGACGGGTAATCCACTTTCATCATTTATGGTTCCATTTACCGTCACATCCTGAGCAAATGCGACAGCCGAAAACAGCAAAGACGAAACACAAAAAATAAGTAATTTTGTCAATTTCATTTTTCTAAAAATTTTGGTTAATTAATTAGTAATTTAATGCAATTATAATGTTAAATTTTAATAAACTTGAATTAAAATTCTTTACAAAAACACTTCAAACTAAATAATGTTACACTACAAAAACACAACATTTTTTTTTTAATATATTAATTTACTGTGTTTTAGCTTTAACAAAAAATTGTTATAAAAATGTTAATTAAAAAAAACGTATATTACATTAGTTTAACAACAACTATAACGTTATAAATTAAAAATAATTTAAAAAAGTAGAGTCATTGAGATTGAAAAATAAACAATCAAATGACATTATAAAGCATTTCTAATAAAAATACATTTAAAATTTTATGAAATTCATAGTTAGACCTTTTGTACTTACATTACTATTTTTCATACAAAACATAAGTTTTTCTCAGGTAAAAAATATTGGAATTCCAGATATTAAAAATTATAAAAGATCAGAATACAAAGGAGGAACTCAAAACTGGAGTATAGACCAGGATAAAAACGGAAATATCTATTTTGCAAACAACAGTGGTTTGATCCAATTTGATGGATCTAACTGGCATAAATATTCATTACCTAATAAATCTGAAATACGAAGCTTAAAAATTGATCCTTCAGGAAGAATTTTTGTTGGAGGAAACAATGAATTTGGTTATTTTAAAATTGATGAAAAAGGAATATTAAAATATCATTCCCTCTACAATCTATTAAGTCCTATTGATAAAGAAAACATTAATCTGATTTGGAGAATTCATCTCTTTAGAGGAGAGGTTATATTTCAATCTTTTTCAAAAGTATTTTTCTTGAAAAACGAAAAAATAACCACTTTAAGCGCACCTCACAAATTCCAGTTTTCATTTTTAGTAAACAATCGTCTTTATTTCCAAGACAAAACATTGGGAATGCTCGAATACAAAAACAGGAGACTGACAGCAGTAGAAGGCACAACTCTTTTTAATGATAAAGAGATTTGGTCTCTTTTTCCTTTACCAAATAATCGATTATTATATGCAACTTTAGAAAAAGGGCTTTTTGTTTCAGAAAATGGTACAATAAAACCTTGGGCAACAGAAGCAAATGATTTCATCAAGAAAAATACTTCTCTTGGCGGATCTATAATTAAAAACAAATTTATAGTGCTAAATTCTGTATTAGACGGCGCCATTATTTGTGATTTAAACGGAAAGATACTTCAGCATTTAAATAGACAAAAAGGCATTCAAAACAATACCATCTTAGCATCATTTATAGATAATAAAAACAACATCTGGCTTGGTCTTGACAATGGTATTACATTTATTAATGAGAATTCTCCTTTTTCTTATTTTGATTACAGTTATAATATAGGAACAGTTTATGCCTCAACAACATTTGAAGATAATTTATATGTTGCCACCAATCAAGGTTTATTTTATCATCCGTGGGGGAAATCGTTTAAGGACAGCCCATTTACAAGAGTCGAAGGAACAATTTCTCAAGTTTGGAATATTCAAGTTTTAAACAATGTCCTTATCTGCGCCAGTAACAGCGGCGCATTGGTAATTGAAAAGAACAGAGTATCAAAAATATTAGATAATAAAGGATATTTTGGATTCAAAAAAATTCCAAACCATGAAAATTATATTATTGGAGAAAGCTATAGCGGATTTTCTGTTTTCAAAAAATCTGCAACAGGTTATGATTATTTACATCAAGTAAAAGGATTTGATGAAACTACAAATAACTTTTCTGTAGAAATAGATGAAAACTATTTATGGCTTAAGAAAAACCCTTTCCTCTACCAAGTAAAATTATCAGACGACTTGAAGAGGTTTGATTTTATGAAAAAACATACTAATATTTCTGAAAATCATAAAGGAATCAACAGCCTGCAAAATATTAATGGTAAAGTTTATTTTCAAGTCCGCAATCATTTTTACAGATATTCAGTTGAGCAGGAGGCTTTTTTTGAAGATAAGAAGATTAGTAATTTATTTAAAGGAATTCCAACTATTAATACATTGATTGAAGATCCTTCAGGAAATTTATGGTATGCATTTAATGAATCTCTAGGAGTCTTGGTTAAAAACCACAATGGAACGTACGCTAAAAAACAAGCTATATTTTCAAACTTGACAGGAAATTTAGTGAACAATTACGTATCTGTAAATGCTATTGATCCTCAAAATATTTTTATAGGCTTAACGGATCGTTTAGCCCATTACAATTCTACCATTTCAAATGCATTCATGACAAAACCGAAAGCATTCATTGAAAGTTTTTCTTTTCCTGGCGATACTATTTTGACAGGTAATCTAACAAACCAGGCAGAATCGTACAGTATACCATATAAATCCAATCGAGTAAAATTTACTTTTGCATCGCCAATATACGAAAATCAAGAAAATGTAATGTATTCTTACAGGTTGGAGCCTTTTGAAGAAAACTGGAGAGGATGGTCGTCTACCGCCATAAAAGAATATACCAATTTGAGAGAAGGAAATTATGTAATGAAATTAAAAGCCAGAAACAGCTACGGCATAGAGTCTAATATTGCTGAAGTTGAATTTACTGTTTCTCCGCCATGGTACAGACATTTCCTTGCTTATCTATTTTATCTAATTCTCATTTTACTGGGTGCTTACTTAATATCTATCAGAATTAAACTAAAGATCAGAAAAAATAGATACTACGAAACAATTGAACAACGAAGATTATATCTTGAAAGAGAATCTAAAATAAGACATGAGCAACATGATTTGGAGAAAGAAATTGAAAAATTAAAAAATGATAAACTTCAAATTAAAATCTTAGCAAAAGATAAAGAACTAGTAAACAACTCATTACAAGTCGTAAAAAAGAACAAAGTATTAAATGGAATTATTCATAAACTTAAAGACATTGATACCAGCATATTAGACGACAATACTAAATCTGAGTTTAGCAAATTACACAAAAGTATTGTAAAAGAAGTTAATACAGATAAAAGCTGGAAAGACTTAGAAAAACACATTAAAAACGTTCATTTTGAGTTCTTAAAGCGCCTTAAAGGCCAATACCCTACTATTTCGCCAAGAGAATTAGATTTGTCGACTTATTTACTAATGAATATGTCAACCAAAGAAATAGCCGAAATTATGAACATTTCAACCGGGGGAGTTGAATTAGCTCGTTATCGTCTGAGAAAAAAATTAGGATTAAATAAAAAAGAAAACCTAATTGGTTTTTTAATGAGTATTTAAAAAGAAAGCCATCCGAATTGGATGGCTTCTTTTTTATGAAATATATTCTAAAGTCCGTTCTAACGCCATTCCTCTGGAACCTTTAATTAAAATGGTATTTGAATCAAACTTAAATGATTTTATAAAAGCCGCAAAAGCATCAAATGTTTCAAAAAACTGTATGTTTTCTTTTGAAACTTGATTAGCATAAAACGATTTTCCTATTAAAAAACATAATGCTTGATCTTGATCCGCTAAAGAATCAACTATAACTTTATGCTCATACAAACTCTCATCCCCGAGTTCAAACATGTCTCCAAGAATCATCATTTTATTATTTTTATCTAATTGAAGAAAGTTAGCAATCGCAACTGCCATACTGCTTGGATTTGCATTGTAAGCATCTAAAATGATTTCATTTTTGCCTCTCTCCATCATTTGAGATCTGTTATTCGCTGGAACATAATTCTCAATTGCACTCTTTATATCGCTCTCATTTACTTCAAAATATTTCCCAATAGCTACAGCTGCATTGATGTTATTTGCGTTATAAAGCCCTATTAAATGCGATTCTACTGCGAAATTATTATAGCTTATGGCTACAAATGGATTTGCTGTTATTTCTTGAATATTTAGATCTGCATTTCCTTTTTTGACACCAAATGTAAATGCTTTAATACCTTTTGATTTCTCTATCTGAATAGGATCTTCAAGATTGACAAAAACAGTCTTTTGATTTGCTGCGAGATATTGATACATTTCGCTTTTACCAGCAATTACTCCTTCAACCCCACCAAAACCTTCTAAATGGGCTTTCCCAAAATTTGTGATATAACCAAAATCTGGCTGCGCAATTTGGCACAAAAATTCAATTTCTTTTTGGTGGTTAGCCCCCATTTCGACAATTCCGATCTCTGTTTCTTTTGTAAATGAAAGCAAAGTTAATGGCACTCCAATATGATTGTTTAAGTTCCCTATTGTAGCTTTTGTTTTGAACTTTTTGGATAACACAACATTAATCAATTCTTTTGTTGTCGTTTTTCCATTACTGCCGGTTAATGCAACAATTGGAAGCCCTAGATGAGTACGATGAAACTTCGCTAATTCTTGAAGTGTTTCTAAACTATTCTTAACCAAAATAGTTCTATCATCAATAAAGTAAGATTCATTATCAATTACTACAAATAAAGCTCCTAAATCTAAAGCTTCTTTAGCAAATGTATTAGCATCAAAATTCTCTCCTTTAATGGCAAAAAATATTGAATTCTTTTCAATCTTTCTTGTATCTATAGAAAGAGAACTGCATTGTAAAAACAGGTTATGAATGTCTTGAATATTCATTTATAAATTTTTTAATAGGTCATAAAAGTAGAAAAAAAACAATAAAAAAATTCCAAATTCCAGACTGAATATTCAGCTTTTGGAATTTGGAATTTTTTATACTTGAATTTCTAAATCTTAGTTTCTAGGAGATTTTCTCTTTTCAGATTTTGAACCAACTCTAGACATTGCACATCTAAATCCAATATAATCAGTTGCCATATCTTGAGGGAAATATCTTCTTTGAGCTGGATCTAACCAATAAGCTCTATCTCTCCAAGAACCTCCTTTGTAAACTCTTACTTTATCATCGATTAAAGTAGTACGTTTACTAGAGTTATCATATTTTCTAATCATCTTACCTAAACTGTCTGTTGTTACATTATGTTTAGGAGAATTGTACATTGCTTGATCAGCTTTAGCGCCAGACTCTGAATCTCCAAAGTCAAAATATCTAGAAGATTGTTTATCACCATCTCTGTAATTGATATTATTACTTGTACTGAAATTCGTTCTTAAATATGTTTCTTGTTCGTCAACTGGAACTTGAGCAATTTCTCCTGGAAGATTTCTTGCTATAACTTTACCGTTGCTTAAAGTATCATATTTAATGTTAGAAGTTGAAACGATTTCAACTTTACCGTCTTTACCAATTTTGTTTTTAGCATATTGATTTCCTCTATAGTAGTTAAAATCATTTGCTTCATTATCAATAATAGGTCTGTAAACATCGGCAACCCATTCTGCAACGTTTCCAGCCATATCATAAAGACCGAAATCGTTTGGAGCATAGCTTTTCACAGCATTTGTAATATCTGCTCCGTCATCTGACCAACCTGCAATTCCACCGTAGTCACCGTTTCCTTGTTTAAAGTTAGCCAATTGATCACCTCTGTTTTTACGTTTGCTAGAACGTGTGTAATCTCCAGACCATGGATATTTCTTTTGACCTTTGTAGATATTGTATTCTCTTTGTCCAACATCAGCTGCAGCAGCATATTCCCATTCTGCTTCAGTAGGAAGTCTGTATTCTGGCAAAATGATTCCAGAAGAACGTTGAGCGTAAACATTTTTCTCTTCAGGAACTACACCGTCTTTACCAGCTTTAGGTCTTTTCCCTCCAGGATTTTTCTTTAACACAATCTCTTCGCTACCACCACGTGATGTACTTGGAGACATTAAGTAACCTTCAGTGTTAAATGCATTATCAGCACTAACTTCATTCGTTTTAGCACCTTTTTTAAGATACCCGTTTTTCTCTAAAACAGCTTCGTTTACACGGTCTGTTCTCCATTTACTAAATTCAACTGCTTGAATCCAGTTAACACCAACTACAGGATAGTTAGCATAAGATGGGTGTCTTAAATAGTTGTTTGTCATCGTTTCGTTATATCCTAAACGATTTCTCCAAACAAGAGTATCTGGCGATGCTCCTTCGTAAATATTTTTGTAATTTTCTTCCGTTGGCGGGAAAACTTTCTTTAACCATTCTAGGTATTCTAAGTACATACCATTCGTAACTTCGGTTTCGTCCATGTAGAATGACTGAACGTGTTGTTGAGTTGGTGTGTTATTCCAATCATGCATAACATCATCCTGTACTTTACCCATAGTAAACGTACCTCCTTCAACAAAAACCAAACCAGGACCAGCCTGTTGTTTTTTCCCTGCATTTCTAGCAGCAGTTCCATTCTGACTATCTACATCCCAGCCAGTTGCTCTAGAAGCGTGAGAGGAACTAGATTTTTTGCTACAACTAGCCATGCCCAACATCAATACCATTGACATCATTAATTGCAAGGCTACAATTTTGTTTACTTTCATACTCATTCTTAGGTGATAAATTTAGGTGCTGCAATATAATAATTAACATTTAATTAGCAACATCTGTTCTAATAATTTTATTTAGCTGTTTTTTTACCAGAAAATAACCTTTAGTTACGAACGCAAAAATATACTTTTTATTATTACTGTAACATGAAATACTATATTTTTACTTAATAATTATTTTTTAATTAAATTTCGCTTTTCAAACCAATGAAACAAGTAATATTCATCTTTATTTTTTTGATTCCAATTCTCTCATTTTCTCAGTTAAATGGGGACGTCACGATCAATTGGCAGAACAAAAAGGAGATCAATTACGGCGAAAATAAAATTATTATTCCAACCTTTACCGGAAGCAGTTTTCGCTTCGATATTACAAAAAAAAGCATAACGTTCCTCCAAAATCTCAACCAATCCAACGTCTCAAACGGCAGCTCGATACAAATTAACAATATTATTTACGAGTCGGTTTCAAGAGCAGAATTAGGAGATTTAACAACTGCAAACATACCTGAAAAACCGACCGAATCTTTATTAATTACAAATTCGCGTGATCTAAAACAATCTTTTCTTTCATTGTATCCAATAATAAAGGATGGAAGTGGTTTTAAACGTATTAGGTCATTTTCTTACACTATAAACAATTCAACAGCAAGAACAAACAATTCTTCATCCTTTCAAAAAACTGCTGCAATTTCAAATTCTGTTTTAGCATCTGGAGATTGGTATCGGTTTTATGTTCAAAAATCTGGTGTATATAAAATAAGCAAGTCCTTTTTACAAAGCTTAGGATTTGATCCTTCGAGAGTTGATCCGAGAAGAATAAAAATTTACGGAAACGGTGGCAAAATGCTTCCTCTGGCCAACAACATCTATTATCCAGATGATTTAACTGAAAATGCAATTCAGATTATTGGTGAAGATGACGGCACTTTCAACAATGAAGATTATATTCTTTTTTATGCCGAAGGAGTTGAAAACTGGAACTCTGAAAGTCAAACCAACCTAAATTTGTACGACACTAAGTCTTATTACTATGTAACTGCGTCTGGGACTGAAGGAAAGAGAATTCCTAATTTAAATCAGCCAACGGCGAACACCACTTTAGAACTGAACACGTTTGATGACTATCAATTTCATGAAATCGACCAAACTAACATTGTTCATTTGGGCCGTCAATGGCTTGGAGAATCTTTTGATATTAATCAGGAACAGGAATTTTCATTCAGTTTTCCAAATCTCGACACTTCTACACCAATAAAAATTGAAGTAAATGCTGCTTCAGCGGCTTTTACCCCTACTTCATTTATTGTTTCTGCCAACGGACAAAATGTTGGGACTATAAATTTTTCGTCACTAATAACAAATTCTGACACTAAATACTACACTGGAAAATTACCCACAAACACAACTTTTACAGGAACCGATAATATAAAAATAAAACTTACCTATAATAATAATGGAGTTCCAGGGTCAAAAGGCTACTTAGATTACATCAATTTGACAGCAAAACGAAAACTTTTAGGAACTGGAAAGCAATTTTTGTTTCAATACAACAATGCGGGATCTATAAGCGGAGTTGTTAATTACACGATTGGAAATGCGGCGGGAATAAGTCAGATTTGGGATATTACAGACCTATATAATGTATCAAAAATTGAAAATGCAAATCAATCAACTTTTAGCTTTAAAGCCAATTTAGGAGAAGTTAGAAAATATGTAACAGTTGATGCTGCGGATTATTACACTCCTTTAAAAGACAACCAATCAAAAATCGCAAATCAAAACTTAAAAGGCACAATTTTTAGAAATAGCCAAAATGCTTTTCAGGACATCGATTATGTAATTGTATCTCCAAAATCTTTGATGTCTCAAGCAGAAAGACTGGCTAGTTTTCATCGCATCAATTCGAGCTTAAATGTAAAAGTTATTTCACTAGACAATATTTATCAGGAGTTCTCTTCCGGAAAACAAGATATTGCAGCTATTCGAAATTGTGTTAAATATATTTACGAGAATGCTTCTTCTTCGGAAAAAAGAATAAAGTATTTAAATCTATTTGGTGATGCTTCGTATGATTACAAGGACCGAATTTCTAACAACACCAATATTGTACCTATATATCAATCGTTAATAAGCAATACGGTTGGAGAAGCTGGATTTGCTTCTGATGATTTTTTTGGCTTTATGGATGCCGATGAAGGAATTATAGCTTACCCTTTTGGAGGAATTGATATTGCAGTGGGAAGAATGCTTGTTTCAGACAATTCGCAAGCACAGGAAATGGTCAACAAAGTTTTAGAATATCATGATGCAAAATCGTACGGAAACTGGAGAAACAATTTTGTTTTAATAAGCGATGATTCTGATAAATCTGGAGACGAAACATTACAGTCCCGCCAAAACGGATTGGCCGATGTGATAGCCACAGAAAAACCTTTTTTTAATATCGAAAAAATACTTTTAGATTCTTACACACAAGAAGCTTCTGCCGGTGGAGCGCGATATCCTAAAGCAAGAACCGATTTTTTTAATGCTTTTGAAAAAGGTGCGTTAGTTTTTAATTATTTGGGACATGGCGGCGAAGACGGATTAGCAAGTGAACGAATTTGGGAAAAATCAGATGGGCAGAATTTAAACAATCAATACAAATATCCTTTATTTGTTACAATTACCTGTGAATTTTCAAGATTTGACGATCCAACAAGACCTACAGCTGGAGAATATGTATTTTGGAACCCAAAAGGAGGTGCAATTTCTATGCTGACAACAATTCGTGAAATCGGCCAGCCAAATGCAGAAGATTTCAATGACATATTAAGCAAAAACCTTCTTTCGTACGGCTCAAATCAATACAATAGCATTGCAGAATCTTTAAGAATTTCAAAAAACGAAAGACCAAGTTCTGCCAGTAATGTTGTTGTATATATAGGCGATCCTGCTTTGATGTTAGCAATTCCAAAACCTAGAATTAATTTAACAAAAGTAAATGATATTGTGATTTCTCAAGCTATACCTGATTTAAAATCACTGTCAAAAATCAAAATATCAGGAGAAATTACAGATGAAAACAATACTCTTTTAAGCAATTATAATGGAGAATTAGCTACCGCCATTTTCGATAAAATGATTACAAATTCGACTTTAAACAATGATGGTTTCAGCCCTCCAATACAATTTAAAACCTTAGGAGAAACGATTTTTAGAGGAAATGCATCTGTCACAAATGGACAATTTGAATTTAGTTTTGTTGTTCCGAGAGACATTAGAATTCCTGTTGATAATGGTCGAATTAGTTTTTATTCTAAAAAAAATGAGGCTCTAGAAAACCAAACGGGCTACAATAATAGCATTAAAATTGGAGGAATTAACGAAAATGCACCTCAGGACAATATAAGTCCAAAAGTTAAGTTATATATGAACGACGAAACTTTTGTGTCTGGAGGCATTACAAATGAGTCTCCTTTCCTTTTAGCCTTTTTAGAAGACGAAAACGGAATTAATACAGCAAGTGGAATCGGGCATGATATTGTAGCAATTTTAGATGGAGATGTAAGCAATCCTTATATTTTGAATGATTATTATCAAACAAAATTAGACGATTACACAAACGGGAACTTACGCTTCCCTTTTAGAAATTTAGCCCCAGGATTACACACCATAAGATTCACTGCTTGGGATGTTTATAATAATCCTGTTACCAGCGAAATTCAATTTACAGTTGTTGGAGATGAATCATTGACATTATCACACGTTCTTAATTACCCAAACCCTTTTTCAACTTATACACAATTCTGGTTTTCGCATAACAGACCATACGAACCGCTGGAAGTACAGGTTCAAGTTATGACTATTACAGGAAAAGTGGTTTGGACTAAAAATCAAACGATAACAACAGAAGGATTTTTATCAAGAGAAATAACATGGGACGGAAAGGATGATTTTGGAGACAGAATCGGAAAAGGAGTATATATTTACAAACTCACGGTAAAATCAAATTTAACAAATAAAAAAGCAGAAAAATACGAAAAGCTTGTCATCCTATAATATTATATATATTTGCATCACCAAAACATTAGTCCCATAAATGAAAAAAATATCACTTTTATTAATTTGTTTTTTTATTTTCTGCAGTTCAAAGGCCCAGGAATCAAGACCTATAGTAACTGGAGTACCTTTTCTATTAGTAGCCGCAGATGCTAGAGCAGCCGGTTTAGC
The DNA here is from genome assembly GCF_030818825.1 of Flavobacterium sp. SORGH_AS_0622. NCBI lineage: Bacteria > Pseudomonadati > Bacteroidota > Flavobacteriia > Flavobacteriales > Flavobacteriaceae > Flavobacterium > Flavobacterium sp. SORGH_AS_0622. Next base: position 477,709 of record NZ_JAUTAX010000001.1, on the reverse strand, counting down.
CGACCAAGGTGTCGCTACTTCGTCCGACGTTTTCTCACAACAATGGAATCCCGCTAAATACGCATTTGCAGAAGATGCTCAGGGTCTTTCTATTAGTTACACACCGTATTTGACGGATCTTGCCAACGACATTTCATTAGGTCAATTGACTTACTACAACAAAATCAACGAAAAAAGTGCTTTTGCTGCAAGTTTTCGTTATTTTGGTTTTGGAGGAATTGAACTAAGATACACTGGAGATCCTAACGAAGCTGTACGAGAAGTAAATCCAAACGAATTTGCCTTAGACGGATCTTATTCACTAAAATTAAGTGAAAAATTCTCGATGGCAGTTGCAGGACGTTTCATAAACTCTAACCTAAAAGTCGCTTCAGAAGAAGTTGATGCAACATCTGCCAGTTCTTTTGCTGTCGATGTAGCCGCTTTTTATCAATCAGAAGAAATTGCTTACCAGGATTTCAACGGAAGATGGAGAGCCGGAATTAACTTTCAGAATCTAGGTCCAAAAATAAGTTATGACAATGATGATGTAAGTTCAAACTTTCTGCCAGCTAATTTAAGATTAGGTGGAGGATTTGATTTTATTTTTGATGACTACAACAAACTTACTTTAAGCGCCGAACTTACCAAACTTTTAGTTCCGACTCCTCCAGGGATAGGAACTGCCGTAGACGCAAATGGAGATGGAGATTTTGATGATCCAGAAGACATCACACAACAAGAAGCTACAGATGCTGGATATAGAGACTATAATGATATTGGATGGTTTCAAGGAGTATTCAAATCATTTGGTGATGCTCCAGGCGGATTTAAAGAAGAAGTAAAAGAAGTTACCTATAGCGTAGCTGCAGAATATATGTACCAAGATTCATTTGCAATGCGTTTAGGATACTATCACGAAAGTCCAGAAAAAGGAGCTAAACAATTTTTCTCTTTAGGAGCAGGATTTAAATACAACATTATGAAAATTGATGTATCTTATCTATTCTCGGCTTCGAAAATAAAAAATCCATTAGAAAACACACTCCGTTTCTCTTTAACGTTTAACTTTGGTGACAAATACGAAACTTATTAAAGAGCTGCATTAAAATAAAAATAACTCAATCCAAATTCCGGCATTTTAGGAATTTGGATTTTTTTTCCCTTAAAAACAGATGAAAGAGATCAATATAACAACTTCATTTACAATATTTGATAGTTTAAAAGAACTTCCAGAAGAAATTCAATATTTAATGAATCAAGCAGTCGAAATTAGAAAGAAGGCTTACGCGCCCTATTCAAACTTTAGAGTTGGAGCCGCTTTACTTTTAGATAACGGCAAAATTGTTTTAGGTTCCAACCAAGAAAACGCCGCTTATCCCTCTGGACTTTGCGCAGAAAGAGTTGCAATTTTTCATGCAGGAAGCATTTATCCTGAAGCCAAAATAACAAAAATGGCTATTACAGCAGCTTCAGACACAAACCAGACCACTGCTCCTATTCCACCTTGCGGCTCATGCCGACAATCAATTGCTGAATACGAAATAAAACAAGACACCCCAATTGAAATCTATTTTATGGGCGAAATTGGCGAAGTTTATAAATCTTCATCACTAAAAAATTTACTCCCTTTAATGTTCGACAAAAAGTTCTTGTAAAAAAAAGCCAAAAAGTAGCTATTTAATTTTAGTTCTTAAATGTAATGTCTTATTTTTGCATCCCGACCTTTCGGGCGCAAATTTGTGGGAGGAAACTATTTTGCGTTACAGGCACAATAATCGATAACACAAACAACTTTAGCAAAAGAAAGAATTCAGATGAAAGAAGTTACAAAAGAGGTATATTTAAAGTGGTATGAGGACATGCTGCTTTGGAGAAAGTTTGAAGACAAACTTGCAGCATTATACATTCAACAAAAAGTTAGAGGTTTTCTACACCTATATAATGGTCAAGAAGCTGTATTAGCTGGTGCATTGCACGCTATGGATTTGACCAAAGATAAAATGATTACTGCTTACAGAAACCACGTTCAGCCAATTGGTATGGGAGTTGATCCTAGAAATGTAATGGCAGAACTTTTAGGAAAAGTAACAGGAACTTCTAAAGGTATGGGAGGTTCTATGCACATTTTCTCTAAAGAACACCGTTTTTATGGTGGTCACGGAATCGTTGGTGGACAAATTCCAGTAGGAGCAGGTTTAGCTTTTGCTGATAAATATTTCAACACTGGCGGTGTTACTATGACTTACTTTGGTGATGGAGCTGCAAGACAAGGTTCTTTACACGAAGCTTTCAACATGGCTATGTTATGGAAACTTCCAGTTGTATTTATCGTTGAAAACAACGGATATGCAATGGGAACTTCTGTAGAAAGAACTGCAAACCACACTGACATCTGGAAACTAGGTTTAGGTTATGAAATGCCTTGCGGACCGGTTGATGGAATGAATCCAGTAAAAGTTGCTGAAGCTATGCATGAAGCTATCGAAAGAGCGCGTCGCGGCGATGGACCAACTTTCCTTGAAATGAAAACATACCGTTACAGAGGACACTCTATGTCTGATGCACAATTGTACCGTTCGAAAGAAGAGGTTGAAGAATACAAAAAAATCGACCCAATTACTCAAGTTCTTGATGTAATTAAGGATCAAAAATATGCTACTGACGAAGAAATTGAAGTAATTGACCAAAGAGTTAAAGACTTAGTTGAAGAGTGTGCGAAATTCGCTGAAGAATCTCCATATCCAGACTTACAACAATTATACGATGTAGTATACGCACAAGAAGACTATCCATTTACACCTCATAAACTATAATTAATTATGGCTATTAAAGTAACAATGCCTCGTTTGAGCGATACTATGACGGAAGGAACGGTAGCGACTTGGTTAAAAAAAGTAGGCGACAAAATTAGCGAAGGAGATATCCTTGCTGAAATTGAAACAGACAAAGCAACAATGGAGTTCGAATCTTTTAACGAAGGAACTCTTTTACATATCGGAATTCAAGCTGGAGAAACTGCTCCAGTTGATTCATTACTTGCAATCATTGGTAAAGAAGGAGAAGATATTTCTGCTCTTTTAGCTGGTGGTGACGCTCCTGCTGATCCCGAAGCTTCGGGACCAAAAGCGGAAGCTAAAGAAGAAGCTCCTACTGCAGAAGCAAAAACTGAAACTGCTGCTCCTGCAAAAGCAGCTACTGAATTACCAAAAGGTGTTGTAGTTGTAACTATGCCACGTTTGAGTGATACAATGACAGAAGGTACAGTAGCAACTTGGTTGAAAAAAGTTGGCGATGCTGTGGCTGAAGGAGATATTTTAGCAGAAATTGAAACAGACAAAGCTACAATGGAGTTTGAGTCATTCAATGCTGGAACATTATTATACATCGGAATTCAAGAAGGAAACACTGCTCCAGTTGACAGTTTATTAGCTATCATCGGACCTGCAGGAACTGACATTTCTGGAATTGCTGAAAATTATACTGCTGGAGGCGCTTCAACTGCAAGTGCACCTGCTGCAGAAGAAACAAAAGCTGCTCCTGCTGCTGAAAAAGAAACAGAAGCAACTGCTGATACTTCATCAAATGGAGGAAGAATTTTAGCTTCACCTTTAGCTAAGAAAATCGCTTCTGACAAAGGAATTCAATTAAGCCAAGTTAAAGGTTCTGGAGAAAACGGACGTATCGTAAAAAGCGATATCGAAAACTTTACTCCATCTGCTCAAGGACAACCTGCTGCTAAAGCTGCTGATGCAAAACAAGAAGCTTCTGCTCCTGCTGCACCAAAAGTATTTGTTCCTGCTGGAGAAGTTTACACAGAAGAGATCAAAAACTCTCAAATGCGTAAAATTATCGCTAAACGTCTTGCAGAATCTTTATTTACTGCACCTCACTACAACTTAGTGATCGAAGTAAGTATGGACGAAGCAATGGGTGCAAGAGCAACTATCAACACTGTTCCTGATACAAAAGTATCTTTCAACGATATGGTAATTAAAGCTTGTGCTTTAGCATTGAAAAAACATCCAAAAATCAACTCTCAGTGGAAAGAAGATGCTATCATCATCAACCACCACGTAAATATTGGTGTTGCTGTAGCTGTTGAAGACGGATTAGTAGTTCCTGTATTGAAATTTACAGATGCTATGAGTTTATCTCAAATTGGTGCTTCTGTAAGAGATCTTGCAGGAAGAGCTAAAAACAAAAAATTAGGACCACAAGAAATGGAAGGAAGTACTTTTACAGTATCTAACCTTGGAATGTTTGGTATTACTGAATTCAATTCAATTATCAACCAGCCAAACTCTGCAATCCTTTCTGTAGGTGCAATTGTTGAGAAACCAGTAGTTAAAAACGGCCAAATCGTAGTTGGAAACACAATGATGTTATCATTAGCATGTGACCACAGAACAATTGACGGTGCAACTGGCGCTCAATTCTTACAAACATTAAAACAATACATCGAAAGCCCGGTTACAATGTTGGCATAATATACACATGCCAGCCCGAGCTAAGTCGAAGATTATATTTAATAAAATCCCGTTTTGTTTATTCAAAACGGGATTTTTTGTTTAAATTTCATCCTCAAATTCAATACTTCATAAAATGAAAAAACTAATCCTCGCAGCTTTATTCCTGACAGTAATTGCCTGCCAGAAAAAAGACCAAACGGAAAAAGCAGCCGCTGTTACAGACGAACACAGCTATTCTAAACCAGAACTTGCTGTTGTAAAACATCTTGATCTAGATATTAAAGTCGACTTTGACACACAGACTATTTCAGGAAAAGCTTCTTGGCTAATTGACAATATCAGCAAAGGAAACGAAATTATTTTCGACGAAAACACTTTAAATATTACAAAAGTAACCCTAGGCGACGAAGAAAAAGAAACCAAATTTGAACTTGGAAAGGATACTGAATTTCACGGAAAACCGCTTCATATTACAATTGAACCAAATACTACCAAAGTAAACATCTATTACAGCACAACAAAAGACGCTGTTGCTTTACAATGGCTGAAGCCTGAACAAACTGCAGACAAAAAGAAACCATTTTTATTTTCGCAAGGAGAAAGCGTTTGGTCAAGAACTTGGATTCCATGCCAGGATTCTCCGGGAATTCGTTTTACTTACAATGCAAAAGTTACGGTTCCTAAAGATTTATTAGCCGTAATGAGCGCAGTAAATCCGCAGAAGAAAAATGATACAGGGGTATATACTTTCAAGCAAGACAAAGCAATTCCGTCTTATTTAATGGCGATTGCCGTGGGAGATATTGAATTTCAATCTATAGACAACAGAACTGGAGTTTATGCAGAGCCTTCAATGCTAAAAAAATCGGCTTGGGAATTTGCTGAACTAGGAAAAATGGTTGTCGCTGCCGAAAAGCTATATGGACCTTATCGCTGGGGACGTTATGATGTTTTGGTTTTACCTCCAAGTTTTCCTTATGGCGGAATGGAAAATCCAAACCTAACCTTTTTAACTCCAGGAGTTATTGCAGGAGATCGTTCGTTAACTAGTTTATTAGCACACGAATTAGGCCACAGCTGGAGCGGAAATTTAGTTACAAACGCAACTTGGGATGATATTTGGTTAAACGAAGGTTTTACAACTTATGTAGAACACCGAATAGGAGAAGCTATTTTTGGGAAGAAAGAATTTGAAATGCAAAATGTTATCACCCGTAAGGAACTAGTTGACAATGTAGCAGAATATGGAGAAACAAGTCCTGACACAAGATTAAAAGTATCTTTAACAGGAAGAAATCCAGATGACGGAATCAGTATGATTCCTTATGTAAAAGGTTATGCATTTTTAAGAGTTATAGAAAATGCTGTTGGACGTGAAAAATTTGATGTTTTCATTAAAAACTATTTCGATGCACATGCGTTTAAATCAATTACAACAGAAGATTTTGTAAAATATCTAAATGAAAACCTGATAAAAGGAGACAAAACTTTAGCAGACAAAATCAAACTGGAAGATTGGATTTACAAACCTGGAATTCCGTCAAACATTACTCCTGTAAGTTCTGCCGATTTTGACGCAATTGATAAAATTCAAAAAAGCTGGAGAGAAACCGGCGTAAAGGGATTAAGCAAAAAAATAACAACAACTGCAGAAAAACAGCATTTTATAGATCATCTTCCAGCAGATATTACAGTAAAAGAAATGGAAGCAATTGACAATGAATTCAACTTTACAAAAGGAGGCAATTTCATTATCAAACGCCAATGGTTTGTTCAGGCATTAATCCACCAATACAAACCAGCATATCCTGCAATTGAACAATTTTTAATTGGCATAAGCAGAACTGGATCTGTCATCATGCTTTATAAAGAAATGGTTAAAACCCCAGAAGGAAAAATTTGGGCTAAGCAGATTTTTGAAAAAGCAAAAGCTGGATATCATGCTACTACAATTCAAGCTGTTGAAGGTGTTTTGAAATAAATTTTTTAAACTATCATTTTAAAAGAGGCTGTCACTTTACGGACAGCCTCTTTTTTTATATGCACTATTTGTCATTTCAACGGAGGAGAAATGACAAGATTATGATTTTTTCGTTTAAAATAATTGTCAGGGAAAATTGTCCATCACATAGCGTAGATTCTCCATGTTCCAAAATCTGTAATCGTCGCACCTTTGTAATGTCAAAAGACAACAACAAATAATAACATTTAAAATTTAAATAAAATGACACGATTAACAGCATTAAACCCAGAAGAAGTAACAGGAAAAACTAAAGATTTATTCAACGCTGTACAAGCAAAATTAGGTGTAGTTCCGAACATGATGAGAACAATGGGAAATTCACCAGCAGTTTTAGAAGGATATTTGAATTTGAGCGGTGCATTGAGCCACGGAAAACTAAGCGCAAAAACCGGCGAATTAATTGCATTAGCAGTTTCAGAAAGCAATTCTTGTGATTATTGTTTAGCAGCTCACACCTTTATTGGAGAAAAATTAGTTAAGGCAGATCCAGCGGTTTTAAAAGCAGCAAGAACAGGAAATTCAACAGACGCTAAAACAGAAGCAATTTTACAATTAGCTAAAACTTTAATCAGTAAAAATGGTTTAGTAAACGATGAAGATGTCAATAAAGCTAAAAATGCAGAAGTTTCTGATGCAGAAATCGCTGAAACTATTGCTCATGTCGCTTTAAATGTTTTAACGAACTATTTCAATAACGTTGCTAATACTGAAATTGATTTTCCAGCAGTATAATTAAAACACAAGCACACTATAACAAAAAACAATTTATAAGGATAGTTGTGAATTCATTTCATAGCTATCTTTATATTTTCAAAAATACTATTACATATGAGTTCTTCAAATGTTTCAACTTTGATAAATCCGCAAAATGGCAATTTAGCATTTAAAATTCTTGCTTTTGATGACAACAGCCATTTCGACCATTTGCAACGAAACAACTACTACTCTTTAATTTGGGTAACCAAAGGAAAAGGCAAAGTAAAAGCTGATTTTGCAGAACATCAATTTGAAGAAAACTCTCTTATAGCCTTTTCACCATATCAGCCTTTTATGCTTTGCGTAAACGAAACAATTGAAGGAATTGCGATTCATTTTCACCCAGATTTTTACTGCATTCACATGCATCAAAAAGAAGTTTCATGTAACGGCGTTTTATTCAATAACATTTATCAGCCACCTTATGTTCGTGTTACAGAACAAGCGCTGCTAACTTTCAAAATGGTTATTGAGCAAATGAAAGCTGAAATTCAAAATGCTGAACTGGCACAATATGAACTGCTTATTTCGTACTTAAAGATATTTTTAATTACAGCTTCAAGACTAAAAACAGAGCAATTAGAAGAGCTAAAATCGGTTCCAGATTCAAAAGAACCTGCTATTCTTCAAAATCTAATAGATGCCATTGAACTTAATTTCAAAACCAAACATTCGGCTGGAAATTATGCAGATCTGCTAAATATTTCACCAAAAGCATTAGCAAAACTCTCTAAGAATTACTTCAATAAAACACTAACGGACTTAATTTCGGAAAGAATAATTATTGAAGCTAAACGAGAATTGTACTTAACCAATAAAACCGTAAAAGAAATAGCTTACGAACTAGGTTATGATGACGAACATTATTTCAGCCGTTTCTTTAAAACTAATGCCGATGTTTCGCCTCAGATTTATCGTGAAACTGTAGGGTTTGGAAAAATGGAGGCTTAATTTTTATTTTTGGCTTCAATCCATTTTGACATATACATGGTGCTTTTATACGCGTGATGCTGTAGTAAACTGCCCATAAAATTATGAAGCCGATGATTTGTGGAATCAATCAATAATCTATTTACCAAATCAGTCAATTCATCTGAATAATTACTTTTTTGATAACATTGCTTAATAATCGCAACAGCATTTTTCTGAGACTCTTTCCACAGATTTTCATCTTTATAAAGTGCAATTGCTTTTTTTGCAAATTCCTGTGGATCATCTTCAACAAAACCATTCCATGATAAATTACCATGCATAGATTCAGAACCAATTGTTGTTGTTACACTCGGCGTTCCGCATTGCATTGCCTCTAACAACTTCCCTTTCAAACCTGCTCCAAAACGAATTGGAGCCAATACAACCCGCGCCTTTTTCACCACTTCATCAGCATCTGCTGCCCTTCCCATTATAAAAAAACCATTTTTAGGCTGATGCAATTGCAGCACTTTTTGTGAGGGATAAGCACCATAAACTTCCAAAACAGCTTCTGGGAAATCCTTTTTAATAGACGGCCAAATCGCTTCTTTTAAATATTGCACGGTATTCCAATTCGGTTCGTGAAGAAAATTTCCAATAAAAACATAATGCTGACGATCATCAAATACAGGCAATTGTAATAGATCATCTTCAGTCATTTTATCCACTAAAAAAGGAAGATAAAAAAGCAAGTCAGAACTAATTCTAAAATTTTCTTTGAGAATTTTCATTTCGAATTCAGAAATAATTAAAGATAAATCAGACCGTAAAATACTAGCAATTTCACGTTTAGCAACTTCTTCAGAAAACAAATCAGTCATTTCAAAAGTTCGTTTTTCCTTAAAAGCTTTTTGCCTTGCTGTTCTCAAACAATGCAGATCTTCAGTATCTAAAATTCTGATGGCTTTTGGGCAGTTTTCGATTACTCTCCATCCAAATTGTTCTTCAATCATAAATCGATCAAACAACACAACATCAGGATTTAATTCCAACAAAAACGAATCAAAAGTAGCTGAATTAAGTTCTATACTCTTTTTGATTATTCCAAACTCAGATAAATCAACCATAAAATCACTATCCTGCGCTGCGCTGGCAAATGTTATTTCAAATCTGTTTGCTGCGAAAATTGAAATCAACTGCATCATTCTCCCGCCTGCCGCAGAAGAATTTGGCTCAGGCCACACAAACCCAATAATTAAAAGTTTTTTTAACTGATTCATTGTAATTTATTTCAACTTACAAAATAATGCTTTTTTCAGCGCAATAGCACGATATTTAGTGATTATTAGTGATAAAAAACACTAATTTTGCACGGAACTAAATGCCGGGAAATTATGTTGGGATTAAAATTAGCTACAGACCCTCGCTGGGTAAATATCGTCGAGTCGAACATCGAAGAAATTTTAACGGATCATGCTTGGTGCGAACAAAAAGCGGCTTCAAACGCAATCAGCATTGTTACCTATAACTCTGAATTAGAGGAATTAGTAACCGAAATGCTATTGATTGCCAGAGAAGAACTAGAACATTTACAAATGGTTCATGATGTGATAAAGAAACGCGGACTTACTTTGGGACGTGAAAGGAAAGACCATTATGTGAATGAACTTTTTAAATTCATGAAAAAAGACGGCAGCAGAAGAGATGCTCTTTGCGATCGATTGTTGTTTTCTGCAATGATTGAAGCTAGAAGCTGTGAGCGTTTTAAAGTACTTTCTGAAAATATTAAAGATGAAGAATTAGCTAAATTCTATCGCGACTTAATGATTTCTGAAGCCGGACATTACACTACTTTTCTAGGTTTTGCCAGAAAATATCAAGACAATATCGACATCGATAAACGATGGAAAGAATGGATTGAATACGAAGGTTCTATTATTACCAATTATGGTAAAAAAGAAACTGTACACGGATAAATCACGCTCTTTTTTTGACCCCATTTTTTTATATCTAAATACCATAAATTCGCTATGCAAAAAAGTAAATCCAGATCAATCGTATTTAAAATTGCGAAGTATTTCGGAATAACTTTCGTCGTTATTTTAGGATTATTATTTTTAACGCCTATCGTCTTTGAGGATCAGATTAAAGAACAGATCAAAAAAACGGCTAACGAAAGATTAAGCGCAGAACTTAATTATTCTGATGTTTCGGTTTCATTTTTTCGTCATTTCCCATCACTAACACTAACTTTAGACGATTTAAGTCTTAATGGATCAGCACCATACAAAAACGAAAAATTCATTACCGCAAAAGAGGTTTCTTTTGGAATAAATGTTGCCAGTTTGATTTTTAGTAAGTCTGTAAAAATCGATCAGATTTATTTATCAGATTCTTTCATCAATGTAAAAGTGAACCCAAACGGAGAAGCGAATTACAACGTTTATAAGTCACAAAAACAATCTACTCAACCAAAAGACAGCTCTGAAGTCGCTTTAAAACTGGAAAGAATTGAGATCTTAAACAGTAAAATTATTTACGACGATAAATCTACAAAAGTACATTTTGACGCTCTTGGCTTTAATTATTTAGGAAAAGGCGATTTAAACAAAGCCGTTTTCGATTTATACTCAAAAGCTAAAATTGAAAAATTAAATATAGTTTATGAAGACGAACCTTATTTAATGAATAAAAAAATTGATGCCGATTTAATTACCAAAATAAACATCAACTCTCTTTCTTTCTTTTTCCAGCAAAACAACCTTAAAATCAACCAGCTTTTGGTCGATCTTAAAGGAAAATTTGACATTTTGAAAGATGGTTATAATATGGATTTTGTCATTAAATCCGACAACAGTAATTTATATGACGTATTCACAGCCTTTCCTCCAAAATACATAACATGGCTTTCGCAGACTGAAATAAAAGGAAAAGCAAATCTTCTTTTTACTTTGAAAGGTAAATACATAACCTCACAAAACATTGCTCCAGATCTTAATTTAGACGTAAAAATAAATGATGGATTTGTGAATTACAACAAAAGTGAATTTCCTGTTTCAAACTTAAATTTGGACATTAAAACAAAAATTCCGTCTCTCAATCCCGATTTAGTAATTGTTGATGCTAAAAACCTTTCTTTAAACATCAATCAAGATTATTTAAAATCAAAGTTTTTGGTTAAAGGCGTGAACACACCAGATATTAACGGGCAATTTAATGCTAAAATCGATTTAGAAAAATTAACCAGAGCGCTTGGAATTCCTAACATTCAACTAAAAGGAGCTTTAGTAAGCGATGTAAAAGTTAACGGGGTCTTTGATCAAAAAAACAAACGCTTTCCGATTACAAACGGTAAAATAGATTTGAACAATGGATATTTAAAAACGTCATATTATCCAAATCCAATTACTAATATTACGATTAACTCTAAAATTGAAAATCAAAAAGGTACTTTTCAAGATTTAAAAGTGAATTTAAAACCAGTTCAATTTACGTTTGAAGGCAAACCTGTTTTCGTTCAGGCTGACTTAAGTAATTTTGATGATTTGACTTATGATGTAAAAGCAAAAGGTGAATTGGACGTAAATCGCATCTATAAAGTCTTCTCGCAGAAAGGACTTGACCTAGATGGTTTTGTAAAAGCCGATTTGGTTTTGAAAGGAAAACAAAGCGACGCTGAAAAAGGAAATTACAGCAAATTACACAATAAAGGAACTCTTGAATTAAGAAATATCGGAATTGCTTCAGAATATCTTCCAAAGAAATTTATTATCAAAGAAGGCATTTTCAAAATCAATCAAGATAAAATGTCATTTAATAATTTCTTAGCTGCTTACGGACAGTCTGATTTTAAAATGAATGGGTATCTTCAGAACGTTTTCAATTACGCTACAACAAATACAGGCATCTTAAGAGGTTCTTTTAAAGTTACAGCACGATACATCAATGTTGATGAATTTATGTCTGCTACAGATCCAAATACTTCTGTAGCGCAAAATCCTGCACCTAAAACAGAAACAAAACCAGCAGCAAATAAACAGACTGGCGTAATCATTATTCCAACAAATCTAAACTTACAATTATTCGCAAGTGCCGAAAAGGTAAATTTTGACAAGTTGAATCTTCAAAATGCAGCTGGAAATTTAAGCATGAAAAATGGTAAATTAACCATGCAGAATACTGGTTTCAACTTAATTGGATGCAATGTTTCTATGAATGCCAATTATCAAGCGGTAACGCCTCAAAAAGCAAATTTTGACTATTCTATTAAAGCTGCTGATTTTGATATTAAAAGAGCTTATAATGAAGTAGAAGTTTTTAGAAAAATGGCCAGCGCAGCAGAAAAAGCACAAGGAATTGTTTCTTTAGATTATCAGCTAAAAGGCCGTTTAAACGGAAATATGGCGCCTGTTTATCCTTCACTTGTTGGTGGCGGAACACTTTCTGTAAAAGATGTAAAAGTGAGAGGATTAAAAATGTTTAATGCGGTAAGCAAACAAACGAACTCGGAGTCTATGAAGAATCCAGATGTTTCAAAAGTTGACATTAAAACTACCGTTAAAAACAATATCATAACCGTAGAACGCTTTAAATTTAAGTTTGCAGGCTTTAGACCAAGAATCGAAGGCACAACAAGTTTAGATGGAAAACTAAACTTAAAAATGCGTTTAGGACTGCCTCCGTTTGGCATATTCGGAATTCCGCTTACTGTAACAGGAACGCAAGATAATCCTAAAGTAAAAGTGGGAAGAAAAACTGAAGATCTAGAAGAAACTAAGGATACTGAATAATAAATTTCAATTTAAAAATTCCAAATTCCAGTTCCAAAAAATACTCTACAGCCTTTGTTAAAGTTTAAACTTTGACAAAGGTTTTTTTCGCTGCATTGTCATTGCGAGGAACGAAGCAATCTCATGTGCTAAATCCCAGTTAACGATCTTGCTAGTGAGATTGCTTCGTTCCTCGCAAAGACCAATCTTTGTCGTGTGATGTTACCTTTTTATCAGATCCTAAAATTTTTAGTTATAAGACAACGAAAACATCTTTAAAACAAAAAACCCGTTCGCCAAGACGAACGGGTTTTGTAAAAAGTAATCTTTGATTATTATGCCTCGAAAGGAATAATAGATACATAAGATTTGTTATCTCTTTTCTTTTGGAACTTAACAACTCCAGCAACTCTTGCGTGAAGAGTGTGATCTTTACTAATGTAAACGTTTTCACCTGGATTGTGTTTTGAACCTCTTTGTCTAACGATGATGTTTCCAGCAATAGCAGCTTGACCACCATAAATCTTAACGCCTAGACGTTTTGATTCTGATTCTCTACCATTCTTCGAACTACCGACACCTTTCTTGTGAGCCATGACGTATGAGTTTAAATATTGTTATTATTCTTTAGTAGCTTCTTTTTTTGCTTTTGGAGCTGCTGCTTTTTTTGCTTTTGGAGCTGCTTCAACTTCAGTTGCTGGTGCATCTTCTGCTACAACTGCTTTTTTAGCTGCTGCTTTTTTAGTTCCACCTGCTGCAGTAATACCTTCAATTACAATTTGTGTAAGATATTGTCTGTGACCATTTCTCTTTTTGTATCCTTTTCTTCTTTTCTTTTTGAAAACGATAACTTTATCACCTTTTAAGTGTTGTAACACTTTAGCTTCTACTGAAGCACCTTCTATAGCTGGGGCGCCTAAAGTTACGCTTCCGTTATCGTCTAATAAAAGAACTTTGTCAAATGAAACACTTGAACCTTCTTCGTTAGACAAACGGTGAACATAAACCTTTAAGTCTTTGCTTACTTTAAATTGTTGCCCTGCTATCTCTACGATTGCATACATACCAAATTGATTTATTGATTTTTAAGGTTGCAAATATACAATTAATAATTTATTGTGCAATCTCTAAAAGCAAAAATATTTTCAACCCAAAAAGCACTGTATTTCAAGCACTTTAAATCAAAAAATAGATTTTATTTAAAGTAAAAGATTGTTAAAATAGCCGTAAATTAAAAACAAATCTTTAATTGATAATTAAAAAAAACTATTTTTGATGTAACTAAAATCAACTCTGGTCTACCTACTCTTGTTTGATATATAAAATTATTAATCTTTATGAAAAAATCAATAATGATGTTAAGTGCTGCATTAATGCTCGGCGGAGTGGCTCATGCTCAAAAAGTAGCTTTTGAAGAATACAATCTAGATAATGGGCTGCATGTTATTTTACACAACGATCCTTCTGCTCCAGTTGTTATCACATCGGTAATGTATCATGTGGGGTCAAAAGATGAACGTCCGGACAGAACGGGATTTGCACACTTTTTTGAGCATTTATTATTTGAAGGAACTCAAAATATTAAACGCGGTGAATGGATGAAAATTGTTACCGCAAATGGCGGCGTTAATAATGCCAACACATCTGATGACAGAACGTATTATTATGAAGTTTTTCCTTCTAACAGTTTAGAACTTGGTTTATGGATGGAATCTGAAAGATTAATGCATCCTATTATTAATAAGATTGGTGTTGAAACTCAGAACGAAGTTGTAAAAGAAGAAAAAAGAATGCGTTACGACAATCAGCCGTATGGGAACATTCTGCCTGAGGTTAAAAAGAACATGTTCAAAAAACATCCTTACAGATGGACAACTATTGGGTCTATGCAAGATCTAGATGCTGCAACTCTAGAGGAATTTCAAGCTTTTAATAAAAAATTCTACACTCCAAACAATGCTGTTTTGGTTGTTGCTGGAGATTTTGATAAAACAAAAACAAAAGAATGGATTCAGAAATATTTTGGACCAATTCCAAGAGGAGAAGAAGTTAAAAAGCAAACTTATAACGAAGACCCAATTACACAGCCAATTAAAGCTACTTATGAAGACCCGAACATTCAGATTCCGATGATTGTTGCTTCTTACAGAACGCCTTCGATGAAAACTAGAGATGCTCGAGTTTTAGACTTAATTTCTTCTTATCTAAGTGACGGAAAAAGCTCTAAATTGTACAAGAAGATTGTTGATGACAAAAAGATGGCTTTACAGATTGGCGCTGTAGGATTTAGTCAGGAAGATTATGGAATGTATATTTTGTACGGTTTACCAATGGCTCCAAATACAACTGCAGATATCTTAAAAGAAATGGACGAGGAAATTGTAAAAATTCAAACCGATCTTATTTCTGAAAAAGATTATGAAAAATTACAAAACAAATTCGATAATAACTATGTAAATGCAAATTCTAGCGTAGAAGGAATTGCAGAAAATCTTGCTTCTTATTATTTGCTTTATGGCGATGTGAATTTAATTAATACTGAAATCGACATTTACCATTCTATTACGAGAGAAGAAATTAGAGAGGTTGCCAAGAAATATTTAAATCCAAATCAACGCTTAATTCTAGATTATATTCCTACCCCTAAATCTCAAAACTAAGAATATCGAATCATGAAAAAAATATATACTTTTTTAATCCTTTTATTCCTAACTGGAATTATGCAAGCACAAGATCGTCCACAACCCAAACCAGGCAATGCGCCAGTAGTCAATATCAAAAAACCGCAAACCTTTGTTTTAGCAAATGGCATGAAAGTTTTGATAGTTGAAAACCATAAATTACCTCGGGTGAGTTTTACGCTTACTCTAGATAATGCGCCATTTACTGAAGGCAATAAAAAAGGAGTTGATGAATTAACAAGCAGTTTAATCGGAAACGGGACTAAAAAAACAACAAAAGAAGCTTTTAATGAAGAAATTGACTTTTACGGAGCAAGTATAAACTTTACTTCGCAAGGTGCTTATGCAAGCTCATTATCAAAATATTCTGGACGCGTTTTAGAGCTTTTGGCCGAAGGTGCATTACAACCCAATTTTACACAAACAGAATTCGATAAAGAAAAAGCAAAACTACTTGAAGGCCTTAAAGCAGACGAAAAAAGTGTTCCTGCAATTTCTAACCGAGTTGTTGATGTTTTAGCCTTTGGAAAAAATCATCCTACAGGAGAATATCTTTCTGAAGAAACTGTAAAAAATGTAACTCTTGCAGATGTTCAAAATAACTATAGTACATATTTTGTTCCAGAAAATGCTTATTTAGTTGTTATTGGAGATGTCAAATTCAAAGAAACAAAAGCAGCGGTAGAAAAATTGTTTAGCGGATGGAAAAAACAAAACGCTCCAAAAAACAATTACCCTGATCCTGTAAATCCTTCAAAACTACAAATTGATTTTGTAGATGTTCCAAATGCTGTTCAATCTGAAATCTCATTAGTTAACACTCTTAATTTAAGAATGAGCGATCCAGATTTTTTCCCTGCTGTTATTGCAAATCAAATTTTAGGAGGTGATTTCAACAGTTATTTGAACATGAATTTACGCGAGCAGCACGCTTGGACATACGGAGCAAACTCAAGTATTGGAAGCGGAAAATATGTAACTAAATTCAAAGCATCGTCT
This sequence comes from Flavobacterium sp. SORGH_AS_0622, assembly GCF_030818825.1. Taxonomy (NCBI): domain Bacteria; kingdom Pseudomonadati; phylum Bacteroidota; class Flavobacteriia; order Flavobacteriales; family Flavobacteriaceae; genus Flavobacterium; species Flavobacterium sp. SORGH_AS_0622. The sequence continues at coordinate 461,118 of NZ_JAUTAX010000001.1, read as the reverse complement.
GCAGTTAGAAACACCGTTACAGACAGCGCTGTTGTTCAATTTATTAAAGAAATAAAAAGAATACGTTCTGAAAGAGTTGATCCAGAAGTATTAAGAAATGTAAAAGCAGGATATATAGGAAGATTTGTAATGCAGGTTGAAAAACCGCAGGCTGTTGCCCGTTATGCTTTAAACATTGAAACAGAAAAACTTCCAGCTGATTTCTATGAAAAATATATCCAAACAATTAACAATGTTACGGCCGACGATATTTATCGCGTTGCAAACAAATATTTCCTACTAGACAATATGCGTATTATAATTGTTGGAAAAGGTTCTGATGTAATTTCTAGTTTAGAAAAATTACAAATTCCGATTTTCTATTATGATAGATTTGGAACTCCAATCGAAAAACCTTCTGTAAAAAAAGAAGCTCCAAAAGACATAACAGCAAAAACAGTTTTTGAAAATTACATTAAAGCAATTGGAGGAGAAAAAGCTGTTACTTCTGTAAAAACACTTTTTATGAATGGTTCTACAACTATTCCGCAAGCTCCTACTCCATTGACTTTTATTTCAAAATTAGATTCAAAAGGAAAAATGATGGTTTCGCTTTCAATGGGAACCATGAATTTAATGAAACAAGTTGTAAACGAAAAAGGCGCTTATGTTGAACAACAAGGACAAAGAAAAAATCTGGAAGGCAAAGATTTAGCCGACATGAAAGCTAATGCAGCTCCTTTTGAAGAATTACAGCTCGTAAAAAGAACTGATTTAAAAGTAGAAGGAATTGAACCAATCAACGGAAGTGATGCTTATGTAATTAAAGACGGGCAAACAACTTATTACTATGATGTTAAATCAGGTTTAAAAACGGCAGAATCTAAAATTCGTGAACAAGGCGGTAAATCAGCAGCGCAAATCACTAATTTTAACGATTACAGAGAAGTAAAAGGAGTTAAAGTTCCTTATAATTTAGTCCAAAATGTTGGCTTTGAATTAGACATTAAAATGTCTGATATCAAAATTAACGAAGGAGTTTCTGAAGCAGATTTTTTGTAGTAGAGGTTGAAAGCTACAAAGGCTCAAAGGAACAAAGGTTTTGAGCTACTAAGTCACTTAGGTTATAAGATTTTTTAAGGGCTTTGTCAAAGTTAGAAACTTTGACAAAGCTTTTTTTTATTCATCACGTTTGTCAAGCTGAGCGGAGTTGAAGCCATTTACGCTCTTCGACTTCGCTGAGAGCGACAGACTAAACTTCAATACATTTTACATTTTACAAATAACTTTTCACTCATAACTCAAAAATCACTTTTTAGCCGACAAATAAACGCCAATCAAAATAATAAATGCACCAAAAAACTGAATCGGAGTCAGCATTTCGTTATCTAATAATCCCCAGAAAAAAGCGACTATCGGAATTAAATAAGTTACCGATGTTGCAAAAACCGGCGATGACATTTGAATCAATTTAAAGAAAAGGATATTCGCAATTCCAGTTCCTAAAACACCCAGAATCATTATAAAAAATATCGAGTGCTGGGTCTCTGCCAAATGTATTTTTTGGCTGATATCAGTTGTGCTTAAAATAATTAATGCTGGCAGAAACAGAACCGCAAAATTCCCAGTTGTAATGCTTATGGAATTCAAATCGTGTAAATATTTTTTAATCAAATTCACATTGATTGCATAACTCAAAGTTGCAATAACCACCAATAAAACACACACATAATTCTGGCCTGAGTGCGCAGAATCTCCAGTTAAAACCAAAAGCAAACATCCTACAAGCCCAACAAAGACTCCTAAAACTTGCCTTTTCTGAAACTGAATTCCGAAAGCAATTATTCCTAAAACTAAAGTATTTAAAGGAGTAAGCGAATTTAAAATAGCAACTATTGAACTATCGACTTTAGTTTCTGCAATAGCAAAAAGATAAGCCGGCATAAAAGTTCCGAAAAGCGAAGTTACTGCAACAAACTTCCATTGACGGCGAGAGATTTTTTTCAGACTGTTAAAACCTATAATCAGTAAAAATAAAGCAGCAAAAATAATTCGGAATGATCCGACTTGAATTGCAGTCAAACCAACTAGTCCTCTTTTTATTAAAATAAAGGAGCTTCCCCAAATAAGAGAAAGAATCAATAAATATATCCACTTTAACTGCTTTGTATCCATAAATCGCATTTTACTGCAAATTTGTAATAATTTTGCGAACTAACCTTTGTCTTTTTATTAATTTTGCAAGAAAGAAATCGCAATTTAAATTTATATATAATGAAAATTTCAAAAATTTTAATCGCCGCAACAATTGCTGGTTTAGCATTAGTCAGCTGTAAAAAAGAAGAAGATAAAAGCCTTCAAGTTGTAAACGCAGAAAAAAGCGCTCCAAAAGAACATAAAGCAATTGCTCCTGAAAATTTACAAACAGCAAGTTTTACAATAGAAGGAATGACGTGTGCTGTTGGATGCGCTAAAACAATAGAAGAAGAATTAGCAAATCTGGATGGAGTTGATAAAGCTTCTGTAGATTTCGATAAAAAAACAGCAACAGTAAGTTTTGATAAAACCATTCAAAATCCTGAATCTTTAACTAAAGTTGTTCAAGATACTGGAGATGGTAAAACATATAAAGTTTCGAATTTTAAGTCTTAAATTCTAAGAAATATTCATTTCATTGGAATGTTTGGTTGGTAGAATAAAGTTGGAATTACAATTAAACGTTCCGTAGGAACCGTTTGAGCGTTCATTTATAAATGTTATTTCCGCAAAAACAATTGTCCTTACAGGACACAATGTAAAACGAAATTATTTTTTTTCTACCGATGAGATATTCCTACGGAATATTAAATTAGTTATAGAGAGGAATAAAAAAGGAATCCAAATTGGATTCCTTTTTTGTTATTTCCACTTCAACGTTTCCATCAAACGCTGCATGTCGTTTTTAACATAACTCGCAGCAGGCATAATCGAATCAAAATTTGGTTTTGCGTAAAAATAAACCGAACCTATTAAAAAGTGTTTCGTGCTGTCTGTAACGTAGAATTGCGAATTAGTCGCTGCATTTCCATCAACTTGATAAAACATTCCGTAAACCTTCTTTTGCGGATTTATATAAGGCTGTTCTAAAATATCGTCGGCTTTAATTACGTGTTCGTATGTCAGTTTTTGGGCGTCACGTAATAACTTATCAATATTGCCATTTACAGGCTTATATGTCAAATAGATAGTCGCTTTCATTTTTGGATAAGTAATCCCAAAACCGCAATCTTTTTCACCTTTTATAACGGCGTCTTCATTCATTTGAAAAGCAAATGGGCAGTTGTTCTCAAAATTCACATATTTTGCTTCTGGATAATCTAATCGCAAAAAACTAGCTGGTTTTGGCAAAACATCTTTTTTACAGCTTAAAACCGTTAGCGCAAGCAAAATTGCAGTTATTGAAAGTATTCTATTAGGCATTTTAATTTATTGTTACTTTAATTTGTTTTACACGCTTTTTATCAACTGTTTCTATTGTGAAAATACAGTTTTCAAAAGGTACTTTTTGATCTTTTTTCGGAAAATTACCTAAGATCTCTAAGATAAATCCAGCCAATGTCTCTGCTTCTCCTTTATGAGATTCAAAAATATCTTCGTCAACATTTACAATTCTATAGAAATCTTTCAGATTTATTTTTCCTTCAAAAAGAAAGTTATTTTCATCAATCTGTGAGAAGTTCAGATTTTCATCATCAAACTCGTCGCTGATATCTCCAACTATTTCCTCGATTACATCTTCTAGAGAAACTAATCCTGAAGTTCCTCCATATTCGTCGACCACAATTGCTAAATGACTTTTCAAACTCTGAAAATCTTTTAAAAGATTATCAAGCTTTTTATTCTCTGGAACAAAAAATGCTTCTCGAATTAACGAATTCCAGTCAAATTCTTCTTTATCAATATGAGGAAGCAAATCTTTTACGAAAAGCACTCCTTCTATCTGATCAATATTATCACGATAAATTGGAATTCTCGAAAATCCTTTTTCAATTATTTTAGGATAAATAGACGCAAAAGATTCTGATATTTCTAATGCAAAAATATCAATTCTCGGACTCATTACCTGTTTTGTATCAGTATTTCCGAAAGAAACAATTCCTTCTAAAATTTTTTGTTCTTCGGTTGAAGTTCCTTCAGAATCTGTCAGTTCCAAAGCCTGTGAAAGCTGATTAATCGAAAAACTATTCTTTTGTTTTCCCAATTTATTCTGCAAATATATAGTAAGAGCACGCATTGGCAAACTTATAGGAGATAGTATCTTATCTAAAAAAGCCAGCGGATATGCCACTCGTTTAGCAAAACGCACACTATTTCTGCTCGCATAAACTTTAGGAAGTACTTCGCCAAATAATAAGATAAAAAAGGTAACTAAAACTACTTCAAGCGTAAATTTAAAAGCAGGTGAACTTATTGTAGAAAAGATATTCTGTCCGATATATGCAAATAAGATAACAACACCTATATTGAAAAAGTTATTGGCAACAAGTAATGTAGCCAGGAGTTTTTTCGGCTTATCTAATAGGTTTGAGATAATTTTACCTTTTGCCTGATTATCATTTAGGGTATCATCGATTTCTTGCTGTGATAGAGAAAAGAGAGCTACTTCAGCACCTGAAACTATTGCTGAAAGAAACAACAAAATAAATATTCCGACGAAACCAATAATTAAATTAGCGTCTAGATTTGTTGTAAAAAATAAACTGGGCTCCGGGTCCAAATTGCAAAAAATTAGTTAAACATCCTTTAGAAAGGCAGATCGTTAATCGGAAGCCCTTCATTAGCAGCATCAAAGTTAGTATTTTTTGTTGATTCTGCATCTTGATTTTGTTTTGTATGCGCAGTTTCTTTTTTGGTAGTCAGAAAAGTAAATTCCGTCACTTGAATCTCTGTGGTGTATTTGGTAGTTCCATCTTCCGCCTGCCACTGACGAGATTTTATTCTTCCTTCAACATATATCTTATCTCCTTTAGAAAGATATTTTTCGCAAATTTCTGCGGCTTTATTACGTACAACCAAGTTATGCCACTCTGTAGAAGTGATCTTTTCGTTGGTTGTTTTATTGATATAAACTTCATTGGTAGCCAGCTGAAAACGTCCGATGCAATTTCCGCCATCAAAATAATGCATCTTCACATCATCGCCTAAATGGCCAATGAGCATCACTTTATTTAATGTTCCGTTCATAGTTTTTGGTGGTATTTCTACCAAAGATACATTTTTTTAGCAAATTATTTCCTGCTTTTCTATAAATTTATAAATCACAATTGGAAAAGGAAAAGTTTTTAATTTTTCAGGATCAACTCCATTTTCTATTTTCTCTTTTACCTTAATTTTCCAAAACTGTATATGAAGATGCTGATGCGAAAGTTTATGTATTAATGTTGATTCTGCACAATCTTCTATACCTATAATGGTATAAGAAGGAAACATTTCTTCTTTTGCGATTTTTGAAACTACATCAAAATCTATTATAGACTCAGTCTCTAAGAGTGGAAACTCGTATAAATTATGCCAAATACCCTTATCAGTTCTTTTTTGAATAAGTGTATTCCCTATAGCATCTTCCAATATCAAATAATTAAAATAACGATTTGACACTTTTATTTTTTTTGATTTTACAGGAAGCTGATTTACTTTTCCCTTTTGCAAAGCCAGACAGCTATCATTAAAAACACAAATCGAGCAATTTGGACTTTTCGGCACACATTGAAGCGCACCAAATTCCATAATCGCCTGATTGAATATGGCTGGATTATCTTTAGGCATTAATTCTTGCGCCAAAGCAGCAAACTCTTTTTTGGCACCGGGATTGGCAATATCGGTTTCAATATCAAAATAGCGCGAAAAAACACGGAACACATTTCCGTCTACTACAGGAACTGATTCATTATAAGAGAAAGATGCAATTGCCGCCGCTGTATATTCACCAACACCTTTAAGTTTTAAAAGCTCTTTATAAGAATCCGGAAAAACTCCTTTTAGATCATTAGACACATATTGAGCAGTTTTATGAAGATTACGAGCTCTAGAATAATACCCTAAACCCTGCCAAAGCTTTAAAACTTTTTCTTCTGAGGCATCTGCCAAATCTTTTACAGTAGGAAATTCCTTGGTAAAAGCAAAAAAATAAGGCGTTCCTTGAGCAACTCTTGTCTGCTGAAGCATAATTTCTGAGAGCCAAATTTGGTACGGATCGACCGTTTTTCGCCATGGTAAATCACGCTTGTTTTGTAAATACCATTTTATCAATATGTTAGAAAAATCCATTGCAAAATACTTAGATTACAAAAGTAAATGTTTATGTAATTAAAATTTAACGAATTAGCTTGATTAATTATTTTTTTAATTCCTATATTTGCAAACTCAAAAAAATAGTACACCATTTATAAAATAAAATAGGAAAGAAAATGACGAAAGCAGATATCGTAGCGAAGATTTCAGAGAAACTAGGTCTTGAAAAAGGAGATGTTCAAGCAACAGTAGAAACTTTTATGGAAGAAGTTAAAACTTCTTTAGAAACTGGAGACAATGTTTACCTAAGAGGTTTTGGTAGTTTTATTGTAAAAACTAGAGCTGAAAAGACTGGAAGAAACATTTCTAAAAACACAACAATTAAAATTCCAGCACACAACATTCCTGCGTTTAAACCTGCAAAAGTATTTGTAGAAGGAGTTAAAACAAACAACGAAGCAAAATAATATTAATTAACATAAATCAGACACGATATGCCAAGTGGTAAAAAAAGAAAGAGACATAAGGTAGCTACTCACAAACGTAAGAAAAGAGCGAGAGCTAACCGCCACAAAAAGAAAAAGTAGTTTTAAACTACTTTTTTCTTTTTAAACGTTCATTGAAATTTGGGAAATTTCAAAAATTCCAAAAAATAAAATCCAAAATCCAAAAATTAAGAAATCAATATTGATTCAAATTGGAATTTGGAATCTAAAAATTGAAATTTAAACTTTCCCTCCCGGGTTCAATACCTGTTAAAATATTGTTTAATCCATCTGTAGATAAGATTTTAGATCTTAGATTTTAGATTTTAGACGCAAGTCTATACTCTTCTCTCTATATTCTATTTTCTGAAAAAACAGATAAAAATTTACAGTGTGAATAAAGAATTAATCATTAGATCTAGTTCTGAAGCCGTAGATTTTGCCTTATTAAAAGATGGAAAACTAATTGAATTACACAAAGAAGAAGAAAAAAGCAACTTTCAGGTTGGTGATATTTTTATTGCCAAAATCAGAAAACCAGTTGCTGGACTTAATGCTGCTTTTGTAAATGTCGGTTTCGAAAAAGATGCCTTTTTACATTATCACGATTTAGGTCCAAACTTAGCTTCCCAACTGAAATTCATAAAACTTGTAAGCGCAGGTAAAATAAAAGATTTCTCCCTAAAAACCTTTCAGTTTGAAAAAGAGATTGACAAAGATGGCATCATTACTGATATTTTAAGTGCCAATCAATCTGTTTTAGTTCAAGTAGTTAAAGAACCTATATCTACCAAAGGCCCAAGAATAAGTGCTGAGCTTTCATTGGCTGGAAGATTTATCGTTCTAGTTCCTTTTTCTGATAGAGTTTCTATTTCTCAAAAAATAGAAGACAAAAAAGAAAAGGATCGTCTAAAAAAACTTGTTCTATCGATCAAACCTAAAGGATTTGGTGTTATTGTTCGTACAGTAGCCGAAGGCAAAAACGTAGCCGAATTAGAAAAAGATTTGCAGAACCTGCTTGGCAGATGGTCTGCAATGTGTAAAAAATTACCAACTGCTCATCATCCATCAAAAGTATTAGGAGAACTTAACAGAGCTTCTTCAATATTAAGAGATGTATTTAATGATACCTTCAGCGGTATTCAAATAGATGACGAAGAGTTGTACCATCAAACGAAGGAATATCTGCAAGAAATTGCACCTTCAAAACAATCGATTGTAAAGTTTTATCAATCAAATGATACTCCAATTTTCGAGAAATACAATATAGAGAGACAAATCAAAACTTCTTTTGGCAGAACTGTTTCCATGAGTAAAGGTGCTTACCTTATTATCGAACACACTGAAGCTCTTCACGTTATAGACGTAAACAGCGGAAACCGTTCAAACAAAGCAACCAACCAAGAAGACACGGCCATGGAGGTAAATATGATTGCCGCAGCAGAAATCGCAAGACAACTTCGTCTGCGTGATATGGGCGGAATAATCGTAGTTGATTTTATCGATATGTCTAATCCTGAAAATAGGAAAGTTTTGTTCGACTTCTTGCGAGAAGAAATGAGCGACGATAAAGCAAAGCATAAAATATTACCGCCGAGTAAATTTGGTTTAGTCCAGATTACAAGACAGCGAGTAAGACCAGAAGTCAATATAAAAACTAGAGAAGAAGATCCAAATAAAGTAAATGGTGAAATTGAAGCACCAATATTAATAATTGACAAGATCACATCTGATTTAGAAAGACTTCTAAAAACCCACAATAAAGTTGTACTAAACACACATCCGTTTGTGGCTGCATACCTCAGCAAAGGTTTTCCATCATTACGTTCAAAATGGTTTTTTGAACATAAGAAATGGGTGAAAATCATACCTCGTGACGCTTACACGTACTTAGAATACCATTTCTATGATAAAAAAGGAAATGTTATTTCAGAATAAAAATCAAAACCGCCCCGATGCATCGGGGCGGTTTTTTTATGCGTCATTGCGAGGAACGAAGCAATCTCACTTAGTCATTATACCTAGAATGTCATCCTGAGCGATCCCGAGGCTTCGGGAGAAAGGTGCTCCAATTGGCATGTGGGCTTCGACTTCGCTCAGCCTGACATACAATAAGCTTTCATCTTTTATAAAGAAGCAAAATTTGGAATTTGGGATTTCAAAAAATTGGAATTTCTTTTTAAATTTTATTCCCTAACAATCTCTATTTTCCTTCTAATTTCATTTCCAGAAGCATCTACAACCGTAATATAATGAATTCCCGTTGTTGGCGTAATTGGCAGTTCATGAAATGTTTTTGTTGTTGCTTTGTAAACATCATCAACATACCAAAACAATTCTTTATCCCTTTCAGAATAAGCTACTTTTAAAATTACGGGCTGTATATTACTATTAAAATCTTTCGTTAAATAGATTTTGCTGTTGGCTTTTGGGTAAATAAAATCCATTGTTGTGGTTTGTGTTCCTTCGCATCCTTCCTTAAATGGTGGCAAAGGTAAATATTCAATGTGCTGGCTTTTATATACCATGCCATTACGGGCGGCAGGACAAACCAGTTTTTAGTCACAATATTTTCGACACTTTCACAGCTGCTGTTTACCTGAAATTGCTCTGTTTTATCTAAATGAATGGTTTTATGATAAGGACAAACTTTTGTTGATTTCCCTTTTTTTGAAACCCATTGTTTAATTTTCGGACAGTTTTCTTTTGCCAAATAACCGCTTAAACGGCAAACTTCAACTTCTTCTAGATCTTTATACGGTGTATCAAACCAACGTTGCCTTGGCAGTAAATTAAACACGTCAAATAAAATCGGTGCCGCACTTGTCACTCCCGTTAAAGTTGGCCTCCCCTCTCCCGTTGCATTTCCAACCCAAACTCCCACTACATATCTGGAATTGGTTCCAATTGCCCAGGCATCTCTATTTCCGAAACTTGTTCCCGTTTTCCATGCAATTTTTAAAGAACTGTCATAAAACTTCCAAGCTTCATCTCCTTCGGGTCTGTTGACTTCTTCCATTGCATTGTATGTAAGCCAAATTGAACCCGCACCTAAAATGTTTTTCTGATTCGTTTCTGAACCAAAATCAGGTTCAAAATCATTTTTATAATTTAATTCTGAAAACTCGTTGGTTCTATATTTTCCTTGATTTTTAGTATAATAATTTAATGTTGATGATAAGTTCGCATAGGTTCTACATAAATCCCATAAATTACTTTCGGCACCTCCCAGAATAAGCGACAAACCATAATGGTCGGGCGTTTTGTTAATGTTTTTTAATTTAAACTTTTGAAGTTCTTCATAAAACTTATTTACCCCAAAATCTTGAAGCATTAAAACAGCTGGAATGTTTAATGAGCGTGATAAAGCACGATGCGCCGGCACAGCTCCATCAAACGTGAGATTAAAATTTTGCGGTGTGTAACCTGAAATCTGCGTAGGAATATCGGCAATTAATGTATTGGGCAATAATTCGCCATCATCGAGCATTGCACCGTATAGAAGCGGTTTTAAAATACTTCCTGTGCTTCTAGGCGCATCAATAATATCAACATCTTTTTGATGGTCAATGTCTGCTGGAGAATTTCCAACATAACTCATTACATTCCTATTCTTTACATCAATTACTAAAATTGCCAGATTATGAACTTCATTCTGTTTGTACTGATTGTAATAATATCTCGCAATTTGATTTACCCTGTTTTGCAGCGCATAATCTAAAGTTGTTTTTACCCGGGTTCCCTCTTCATTTTTAGCCACTCTCTGCAATAAATGAGGTGCTATTTGAGGCAGATCATAGGGTTTTTGAGGCAGAGGCTCTTCTATTGCAAGTTCATAGGTCTGCTTGTCAATTATGCCTTCTTGATGTAATTTTAGTAAAAGCCGGTTTCGCTTATTTAGTAATTTAATCTGATTTTTTCCTGGATAAATTAAACTTGGCGCATTAGGTAAAACAGCTAAAACAGCATTTTCTGCCCATGATAATTGATTCGAATGCACACCAAAATAACGCCACGATGCCATTTCTAATCCGACTACATTTCCTCCAAATGGCGCATGAGCAGCATACATGTCAAGAATTTCATTTTTAGAATAACCCAATTCTAATCGGGTAGCGAGAACAATTTCTATTAACTTTTCAAAATAGGTTCTGTTTTTTCCTTTTCTCGATAGTCGGATAACCTGCTGTGTTAAAGTACTTCCGCCACGAACAACTTTCCCCGCTTTTCTGTTTTGTTTGAAAGCATTTATCATTGCACCCGGATTAAAGCCTGGATGTTTGTAGAAGTATTCATCTTCAAAATAAACAATACACTTTTTGAATTTATCCGGCACGCTGTCTTGCGCAGGAAAACGCCATTGTCCGTCGCGGGCAATTTTCGCGCCTAGTAATTCTCCTTCTTTACTTTCAATGACAGTTGAGTAAGGTTCTTTAAATAAAGTTCGGGGTATCGAAAAATAGTAAATCAGCAAGAGCACAAATGCAATTGCTGATTTTATTTTATTTCTTTTTATCCAATTTAGAATGCGTTGGAAAAACGCTTTTAATTTGTTTTTCACAATTATATTGTTCTTATCCTAACAGGTTTTAAAAACCTGTTAGGTATCAATTTATTTAGATTCCTAAAAGAAAAACCGAATACTTATAATATCTAACAGGTTTTTAAAACCTGTTAGGACACTCAAATGTAATTCTCTATTGATCAAGTAAATTTACATCATTAAGTACACCTTCGTAAATTAACTTTCTTTCATCATGACAAAATATAAAATTTTCTAAATCTTCGAATAATTCTATAATAAACTCTCGATTAATACTACTTCGCTTGTCTGATAAATAAGAACGATAAGATGAATGATTATAGGTTTGAAATTCTTTAGAAAAATTGTGCTTTAAAGGATTTAAATGAACATATAGGATTAACTGTTTCAAATACTCTTCGTTTTCAATTCTATTTCTTTGTAAGTGTTCCTGAAACAAACTCCCTGTTCTATTATAAGCCTTATTTATACTTTTAGAATAAGAGTTGAACAAATTCGAAAATGGCAGATAAATCTTTTCTCTAAATTTTTCTGGCAAATCGTTTTTATCTTTTATTCGAAGAACAATATGGAAATGATTTTTAAGCAAACAATAAGCATAAATATCGGCAATTGGCAAAATATATTTTTTAATCTTTTCTAGAAAATATTGATAATTCTTCTCTTCAATAAAAATATTCTCTTTATTATTTCCTCTGTTATAAACATGATAATATTGTCCTGCCTCAAAAATATCCTTCTCCAAACTGCTAATCTTTTTATTATTATCCTAACAGGTTTTGGAAACCTGTTAGGTATTTACTATTCTACTATTTTGGTTGCCATATAGATACCTAACAGGTTTTGGAAACCTGTTAGGATACGTAGTTCTTATTAAAACTTTATTTTACAACCTCAACCCAGAATCCTTTTGTTCTTGCTAGGAATGTATTATCATACATTGCTTCACATTGCAATCCAGGTAAATAATAATTTCCTAAATAAGATGCGTTTAGCAGAATTCTAAAAACTTTTGTTTCTCTAGATTTCATTCCGAAATAGAAATTTGTTCTATCATCGCGAATATCAATATAGTCGGCAATATTGTTTACTGCGTCTCCGTAATCGGTGAAACGTGTATTTACAATCTCGAATCCTGAAGGCAGAATTTGTGATAGCGCTACGTTTTGAATACTTTCGTTTCTCTGGTTTTTAATGGTAACCTCAGCAACAAATTCTGTTCCTTGATTAATTTTCGAAACATTGATTACACTTCCTTTTCTGTTTTTGAAAACTATAGAAGCCGAGACATCATTTTGTATTACATTTTCCTGTCCGATTGGTAATATTCCTGAATTCAGTACACGAACATAAACCGTGTTATTTTTATTGTTTTTCAGCGTAATACTATTAGCTCCAGTTGAAACAGAAATACTACGATCTGCAATTGTTTTTTGTGTATTTATATTTTCTCCTTTACCATTTTTACTGAATTGGATATTAATTCCTTTTGGACCGTTGCTTATCGCAAATTTAGACATTGAATATAAGCAATAAGCCGTTGTCTGCGTACTCATCCATTGATTGGCTGACATTTCTTTGGCCAATTTAGAAGCCATTACAAATGCTTTTTGTTTTTGTCCTAAAAGCAGCATCGTCTCTAAAGCCATGGCTCTATTTCTTTCACTTGAACCGTAATAGAAATAATTGTAACCGTCTGAATCACCATCAATGCTTGTTTTCAAAAACAAACTTTGTCCAGCCGATTTTTGTCCCGCTAAAACATACGCTGCAGCCAAGCGAAGCATACTTTCATTCGAAATACCTTTTGTTTCTCGCAATCTGTTCATTGAAGATAAATCGGCATTTCCTGCTAAAGCTAAAGTGTATAAACGATACGACTGCGCTAAATCGTTACCATATTTTGGTTCAAAACGCCATTGTTTTGCTTCTTTTTGCTGATACGAAAGCCATTTTGATTTGAAATTAATTGGCAGCACATATCCTTTTTTCTCTGCTTCAATCAAGAAATGACCTGCGTAAGAAGTTCCCCAATCATCTGCAATTGTATTTCCCTGCCAGTACGGCAATCCACCGTTTGATAATTGGAAATTTCCTAATCTTGCTATTCCGGCCGCAATATTTTTTTGAATAATTTCTTTACGTTTGGCATCTATATCAGCAACATCGCTTAAAAATAATTGTGGGAAAACAGATGATGTTGTCTGCTCTACGCAACCGTGCGGGTATTGAATTAAAAACTGCAGTCTTCCATTCAAATTCATTGAAGGCATTGACGAGACTTCTAATCTTGCTTTATTACTTCCCGCTACGCCAAATGTTTTCCACGAAAGTGTTTTAGAACTGTTTGGAGTCAAAATAACATCGGTATAAGTACTAGTCAACGGATTTGGATTTGTCATATCAATTTCAACATCATAAGTTGACTTTTCACTTCCAGATGTTGCGATTACCTGTACTTTTGCAATTCCAGTAGCCGAGCCTACAACCAAATTAAAGTATGCCATTTTCTCATCTGGCTGAGAGAAGTTCAATCTCTGAACTGCACTTCCCATAACCTTCAATCCGTTACTTGTTTTGATCTGAATGGAAACATTTTTTATTTTATTTTCTGTAGCAAAAACCGTTACTGGAAGAGTCACTTTTTCTGATGGAGAAATTTTTCTAGGCAACGAAGCCAAAACCATTAACGGACTCTTAACTGGAGTTGCTTTTTCTACACTTCCGTATGCACTAGTATTCGCATCTCCCGCAACAACCATTGTTCTAACAGAACCAATGTATTTCGGTAGTTTTAATTGATGAGATTTAGTCTGGCCTTTTTCCAATTTAAATGGACCATAATACAATACTACTGGTTTAAATCGGTTGGCTTTTTTAGCTTTTCCGCCGCCTAAATCCTGATCTCCACCAATACTGAAAATCTGATTTATTTTTCCGCCGTAAGCACCAATTACATCATCGTAAATATCCCAGGTTTTTACTCCAAGCGCTTCACGAACATAAAAACTATCCCAAGCATTTGGCGTTTTAAAACGTGTTAAATCCAGAAGTCCTTCATCGACAACGGCAATTGTATATGTCATTTCTTTACCTGACTTTTCTCCTACTTTAACCGTAAAAGGCTGTTCTGGTTTTAAGACATCGGGCATATTAATTGTCGGTGCCAAAATGGTGTTTTTATCCACAACTTCAATGGGAACAATTCCGTACATACGAATCGGCGAATCATTTTTGGTCGAAGCGTGCGGCTGTAACAACGTAATATTAAAATAGACATTTGGAGCCATTTCTCCAGTTATCGGAACTTCAACTTTTGTTTCTCCGTTTTTAGTTTCAGCCCAAATTGTCTTTACAACTCGAGATCCGTTTTCGATAGATATTAAAGCACGTCCGCCTTCACTTGAAGGGAAAGAAATCTGTGCTTTTTCTCCAACTGCGTAATTCTTTTTATCTGTAGAAAAAACCAGCATATTTGCTGTTGAAGCATCTCTGTTACGAGTTTTTCCAGACCAAATTGGCCAGTCGATATTTACGGTTAAAGCTGTTGCATGTCCTTCGTTTGTATCTTCTACACGAATCAAATAGCGTCCCCACTCTTCATCTGTCAAAGTAAATTCGAAACTTCCTCGCCCATTTGAATCTGTACTAATCATTTTGGTTTTGTACGAAGTCGTGGCATTGGAAGAATTATAATTAGACAAGTTATCGCTGGAAGAATCCCACCACCAGCGCCAGTCTACTTTGTAAATCCTCACTTCTAGATTTCGAACCGATTTTGGTCTTCCGTTTTCGTCAACCGTAATCACATCAAAACGATTGGAGGCTCTGGTTTCGAGCATATTGTATTTGTTTAGTTCAGGCGACTTTATTCCGACATAAGTTTTGTATGGCGAATAAGTTGTTGAAATAACATCTGTACTAAAATCACCGCCTTCTTCGTATACCTTTGTAATGAACGAAGCGCGTAACATTCCCGGCGCCTGACCCTGTAACCTTGGCTGAATATTTACAGAAGCTTTTCCGTTTTCGTTTAATTTTCCAGAGAAAACATTAATTTCTTCTGTGCTGAATTGACGAACCAAATCATCAAAAGTATATTTTTCATACCCTTTAAAAGTAGTGGTTTGCTGAGAGAATTTTGCCTGCATTTCTACATTTAAATTCTTTGCAATTGCACCGTGAAGCCACGTTACTTCTAGATTATCTGTATTTGGATAAGATGACGAAAGTGTTTTTCTGGTAAATGTATTTTTAATTTTTAAACGATTAGGTTTAATGGTTTCGATTTTGATACTTTTATAAAATTTAGCACCTCCAACACTAACCATCGCTTCCCAATTTCCTGTTGGCGCATCTTGACTGGTTGGAACTATAAATGCATAATGGTTTAAATCGTTTGTTTTTTGAACAGTTTGATAAACCGTTTTTCCATTCGGATCGTTTAATCTAAATTTAATTGGATGTGATTTTGGAAGTTTATTTGCTGCGTCATTCAAAATAAAAGACAAATACAAATTATCTCCCGGGCGCCAAACACCTCTTTCTCCGTAAATAAATCCTTTTAGCCCTTTTTGTAAAGTCTCACCAGCAACATCAAAATTACTGACAGATAATGAAAGTCCGTCATCAAGTTTTACATAAGTAGATTGATCGCCTAAAGTAACGATAGCAAAATAAGCGAATTTGTCCAGTTGGAATGATGCAATTCCTTCACTGCTTGTAGCTTGCGTGCTTATTTTTTGCTGTTGGAAATTGTATAAATCAACTCTTGCATTTGATACTGGTTCTGTTGTTACAATATTATTTACGGCAAATAAGTACGATTTGTTTTCGCCTCTTTTTGCAATTACCCCTAGATCTGAAGCCAGAATATTGGTCGCAATTTTAGCATTGTAATAATACGAACCCGAACAAGGATCTTGGCTTTCTCGCCACTCATAATCATCATAATAATAATCGTCGTAAGAGTTGCCACTGTAGTTTACATCATTTTCATCAACTTCTTCTTCCTCTGTTTCATCCTGATCACCGTCTGAAGTTTCACATTTATAAAGAGAATATTTCTTTTTATACTCAAACTCCACCCTGTAAATTGCTCCCGGTTCTGGTTTTATAATTTTAGATAAATCTAAAGCATACGTATTCCATTTGGAAAGGTTTACAAGTGTGCTTTCTTTAAGATTGAGCGTAGTTTTGGCAATTGGCTGCGCAACTTTTTTGAGATTTTGTCCGCCGTTTAATTCATTATACTGCAAAAACTGCAGAATATTATTTTTGTAAATCTTATATATCTTTACATCAACAGCACTTAAATTTACGGCTTCGAAATTCAGTTTTAAATTATTCGAACTCGGCAGAATTGTACCGTTTTTAATGAAACGAATGCTTGGTTTGATCTGGTCAAAAGAAATTTTCTCAGAGTAATTTGCTTCCATCTTTTTGCCGTATTGGCTCTCAATTCCCTGAAAAACCTCCAAAAGCAATTCACCTGTAATAACTTGTTCTGGTTCTTCATCTTCAACAACTTCCACAACATTATCCGTCGAAGCTGTATCGATCGCAACCGCTGCAGAGTCAACTACAACTGATGCCGAATCAACCGCAGCAGAAGCTGGCTCTTCTGCTGCAACTGCAGCAGGTTCTTCTTTTTTAGGCGCATTTTGATTGGTAAAATATACTTTTAGTAAATTTCCCTGTGTCGAAAATTTTAAATTATTCGTGTTTTGAATGGAAACTAAACCAGCAAAATCCTGTCCTTTTTCTAAAGGTTCAGAAAAATTAATTAAAACCTGTTGATTATTTCCATCAGGAACCTCAACCTTTACAACCTTAAATTCGTTGATGCTGGTGATCGGGAAATCGATTTGTCCTTTCTGTTCAATATCAAAATCGCTTCCATCATAAATAATTTCCAGATTTGATGCTTCAGAAAAACGCTGAATACTATCAATTATAAAACGAAATTCTTTTGCTGGACCAGTTGTTTTCTCAAATTTAATTTTAAGATTATTCCCTTTTTGTTTGGCTTCTACCAATTTTTGAGCCGTTTCCAAATCAATATTATCTGCTGTTTTTAAAACACAGTTTAAATATTGATATTCTTTACTGTACGATTGTATATCGCCAGTATTTATGGTAAAATCCTGTTTAACGGTTTTAACTGTAAAGTTAAATTTAGAAAGTTCTGCCTCTTTTTCTTTCGGAATCGCAGTCAGCTTATCTAAGTTTAAAGTAACTTGATATTCTGTTCCTGCTTTTAATTTTTTCTCTGGAATAAAAGCAATTGTGTTGGTAGAAAGTGCCACGACTTTTCCGCTCACACTTGGCGAAATATCAAACAAATCGTCATCTAGTTCCTGATTGGGCTTCCAATCGTTTTTATCAAAAGCCAAGACCACTCTAATATCAGAATCAGAAGAAACGATTCCTCCTGTAAAACTGGTTATGTAATCTTTGAATAGTGAAAAATCTGAATTGAAATCGGCAGCCGATTTTCTGCTGCAAGATTGAAAAATAAAAAATACAAAAAATACGAGACTGAAACCTTTTACTTTCACTTTTATCTACAGTTAATGGTTAACAAATGAAGAATTAATTCTTTTTACTTTTAGTAAGATTTACAAAGCAAAGCCAGAATTAATTTAAGATAAAAGTAAACTATTTTTTATTTTATTTAAGAAGAAAATTCCCTAGTAATGATTATTTAACTTTTGTTGAAGTTTAAACGCTCATATTGCTTTAATAAGGAGCTAAATCCAGCTGTCCGCTATATCTTTTTCTTGCTAAAGGAGCAAGAAAAAGGATGCCGCTCCCATCTGGGCTAGGGCATTTATTTTCATAAGACTATTTAAAGTTCCGTCCCCAGTTCAGATAAAACTTTATCCATTTCAAGAAAATGATCTTCGGTATTTGAGGAATAGAAAAGTTGATTATTACTCATTACAACAATAACATCATCATCATAATTTCCATAGAAATTTATTCCATCAGCCCAATTTTTAAAAGAGACGCCTTTATTTTTATAATTAACAGCAATCCAGTTTAATTCTTTCTCTTCTAATTCATAAAAACAGTCTGAGGTAAATTTTAACGCAAAACTGGCTTGCAGATAAGCCATAGCATTAAAAAAATCCGATAATTTTTCTGTTTCCAAATTCCATTCCTTTTCATCATAACTCATGTAAACGGGCGGATTAAGATTTGATAAATTATCTTTATGAATTCCCCAAACACAAGCGTGCTGGTTTTCGGTATAAAATATCAGATAATCATTGTGATTATAGAATTGAAATCTTTCCGGAATTATTAAGGAATCTTGTGTTTGATTTAAGTTTTGGATTTTACCTAATTCCGAATAATAATCAACAAAAACTTGGGGAAGATTTCCAAAAATATCTTTTATAATTTGAATTTCATCACTAGTAAAACCATTTGGTTCGCTAATGTGAAAAAGCTTTTTGATTGTTGAGAAATCAGTCATACTATTTTACTAATTACTTTCTTCTTTCCAAAAAAAACCGCTTCATTAAATCGGCAGCTTCATTTGCCATAACTCCAGAAACAACAGTCGTTTTAGGATGCAGTTTTGTTCCCATATTCAGAAAACCGCGTTGTTCGTCGCGAGCGCCAAAAACAATTTTAGAAATCTGGCTCCAATACAAAGCTCCTGCACACATTTGACATGGCTCAAGTGTAACGTAAAGTGTGCAATCTTTTAAATATTTTCCGCCAAGAAAATTTGCGGCTGCGGTTATCGACTGCATTTCGGCATGCGCTGTAACGTCATTTAGCAGTTCTGTCAAGTTGTGGCTGCTTGCAATTACTTTATCGGCCACAACAATTACAGCTCCAACAGGAATTTCGCCTTTATCAAAAGCCATTTCAGCTTCCTGTAAAGCTTTTTTCATGAAATATTCGTCGGTGAAAGGATTTATCATAATTGCAAAAATAAGGTTTTAGTATTTATTTTTTATTACATTTATTTCCTGATATTCAAATATGGAAAGCAAACACAAAATAACTGTTCCTAAACCTTGTCACGAAAACTGGAACACTATGAGTCCTAGTGAAAATGGTCGTTTCTGCATAAGCTGTTCTAAAACCGTTGTAGATTTTACGTCGATGCTTCCTGATGAAATTCAGTCCTTTTTTATTCGAAATCAAAACAAAAATGTCTGCGGGAGATTTAAGAAATCGCAATTAGATTCGATTACAATTCAAATTCCAAATCGGGTTCTACATTCTCAAACACGCTATCATAAAATATTTTTATTGGCTTTGTTTATTGCTATGGGAACTACTTTATTTAGCTGTCAAAATAAAGACGGAAAGAAACAAAAAATTCAAAATGTGGAAGTTGTAAAAGATACTACAACCGAATTAGTAACTCTTGTTGGAGAAGTTCCACTTGACCCAAATGATTCTATTCATTCGCATGTTCCGCCGCCCCCTCCACCAAAAGCAAATCAGGTTAAATTTGTAAAACCAGTTTCTACTGATTGTAGTAAAACAACTAAAACCAAAGTAAAATCTTCCAATACAATCAAAGAAGATGATTCGCAATTTGTTACTGGAGCTGTAATGCAAAAAAATGCAGAATTCCCAGGCGGCATTGATCAATTCTATACTTTTTTTGCGAAAGAATTTAAAAAACCTGAAGACTCGAATGTTACAAACACCAGACTTGCATTTGCGGTAGAAAAAAATGGTTCTGTATCTTATCTTCAATGTTCACCTATAGTTGAAGAAGCATTAGAGAAGGAAATTATCAGAGTTTTAAGTTTATGTCCTAAATGGCAGCCGGGAGAATCAAACGGAAAAAAAATTAAAATGCAGTATTCTTTGCCTATAGCACTTCAATAAAAACATCAATTTCATAAATTAAAAATAAGAATATACTTATATTTTATTATTTGCGTTCTTATTGCAAATAATAATTTATGAACCCACATTTTAAAATAGTTATCCCAAAACCCTGCAATGAGGATTGGGATAAAATGACTCCAGATGCAACAGGAAGATTCTGCCTTGCCTGCAATAAATCTGTAATAGATTTTACAAACAAACCGCCAGAAGAAATTCAGCATTTTTTCCTCAAAAATGAAAATAAAGAAATTTGTGGGCGATTTAAAAACTCACAATTAGATACTGTAAAAATTCAAATTCCAAGTAGGGTTTTATTCTCTCAAACACAGTATCACAAAATGTTTTTGCTGGTTTTATTTGTTGTTATGGGAACTTCTTTATTTAGCTGTGCAACTGTAAATGGAGATAAGCAAAAAATTGAAAAAGTTGAAGTTGTAGAGTATGATAAAAAAGACAACAATAACGCGATACCAATTACTGATGAAGAGTTTTTAAAAATGACACAAAATGATACTCTTAAAATTGAGCCTAAATATAGGCAACAGACAATGGGATGTTGTTATAGGGGCGTGCCTCGATTTGGGAAAGAAAAAATAAATTCAGAATCCCAAAACGAATCAAATTAACATGAACCCAAATTTCAAAATAATTATCTCTGAGCCTTGCAGTGAGGATTGGAATAAAATGACTCCAGATGCAACAGGAAGATTCTGTCTTGCATGTAATAAATCTGTAATAGATTTTACAAACAAAATGCCAGAAGAAATTAAGCATTTTTTCCTCAAAAATCAAGATAAAGAAATTTGCGGACGATTTAAAAACTCACAATTAGATTCTGTAAAAATTCAAATTCCAAGTCGGGTTTTATTCTCTCAAACACAGTATCACAAAATGTTTTTGCTGGCTTTATTTGTTGTTATGGGAACTTCTTTATTTAGCTGTGCCACTGTAAATGGAGATAAGCAAAAAATTGAAAAAGTTGAAGTAGTTGATGAATATAAATTTTCTTTGGCTACTAGTACATCTAAAAGAAAATCAATAATATATGATAATCTATACTTTCAAAAGAATACTGACTATAAAATCGATTTAATGCCTCTTAACAGTAATTCATTTCTTTCTTTTGACTATAAAACGTATTTTTTGCCTGAAAATAAAAAAATATTGTTTCAACCTTCTACACGTTTAAAAAATAAGCAAGAATCAAACGATATGACAACTGGTGTAGTGAATAATTTCTGTAATAGTAAATAAAAAATGGGTATGTAATTTAAGTTAAATCATATCTGATTATTGACAAACCATAGAAGAAGAAATTATCAGGGTCTTAAAACTATCACCCAAATGGCAGCCAGGAAAATCTAACGGTCTAGATGTAAGTAAACAATCTTTTTTGATTTTGGAGGTTAAATAAACATTCAGTAAAAAAATAAATTTAAAACCGTAAATTTGCTTTTTACCTTACAATGAAAAGCAATTTACTTTCAAACATATACAATCCTGCCGATTTACGTCTTTTAAAAGAAGAGCAGCTTACTGAGGTTGCGCAAGAACTGCGTCAATTTATTATTGATGTCGTTTCTGTAAAAGAAGGTCATTTGGGCGCGAGTTTGGGCGTAATTGAATTGACAATTGCACTGCATTATGTTTTTAATACTCCCGAAGATTTGTTGGTTTGGGATGTTGGACATCAAGCTTACGGACATAAAATCTTAACCGAAAGAAGGGAAATTTTTCATACCAATAGACAAATCGACGGAATTTCTGGTTTTCCTAAAAGAAGTGAAAGTATTTATGACACTTTTGGCGTTGGACATTCTTCAACTTCTATTTCTGCAGCGCTCGGAATGGCAATTGCCTCTAAACTAAAAGGTGATCTAGACAAACAGCATGTTGCTATTATTGGAGATGCTTCTATTGCCAGCGGAATGGCGTTTGAAGGTCTAAATCATGCTGGAGTTACCGATGCTAATTTATTAGTGATTTTAAATGATAATGCAATTGGAATTGACCCAAGTGTTGGTGCGCTTAAACAATATCTTACCGCGGTTAAAGAAGGAAAAAATCCGAAGAAAAATAACATGATTAAGTCTTTGAATTTTGATTATTCGGGTCCAATTGACGGTCATGATTTCCCTACTTTGATTAAAGAGCTAAAGAGATTAAAAGATATAAAAGGACCAAAATTCCTTCATATTGTTACTACTAAAGGAAAAGGTTTACAGCAGGCAGAAGAAAATCAGGTTAAATATCATGCGCCCGGAAAATTTGATGCTTCGACTGGAGAAATTCATTTAAAAAATGAAGAAAATCTTCCTCCAAAATTTCAGGATGTTTTTGGTTTAACCATTTTAGATTTAGCCCGAAAAAACGAAAAAATAATAGGAATTACGCCTGCAATGCCATCTGGAAGTTCTTTGAAATTTATGATGGATGAATTGCCCGAACGTGCTTTTGATGTCGGAATTGCCGAACAGCATGCCGTAACGCTGGCTGCAGGAATGGCTACTCAGGGAATGGTTGTATATTGCAATATTTATTCTACATTTTTACAACGTGCTTACGATCAGGTAATTCATGATGTCGCTTTGCAGAACTTACCCGTAATTTTTTGTTTGGACCGTGCAGGATTGGTTGGCGAAGACGGCGCTACGCATCATGGCATTTTTGATATTGCTTATCTGCGTTCTATTCCGAATATGATTATTTACGCACCTCTTAACGAAATTGAACTTCAAAATATTCTATATACCGCTCAATTAGGATTAAACCATCCTATTGCTATTCGTTATCCGCGAGGCCGCGGCGTAATACCAAATTGGGAAGTAGAAAATTTCGGACATTATAAAAAAATAAATTTCGGAAAGGCAGAATGCCTAAAAGATGGTACGGAAGTTGCGGTGCTTTCGGCCGGAACAATTGGAAATAATGTTATAGAAGCCTTGAAAGAATGCCCTAATTCTGAAACCATTGCCCACTATAATTTTAGTTTTATTAAACCATTAGACATCAATACATTAAATACCATATTTTCAAATTTCAAGACTATAATTACAATAGAAGACGGCGTTAAAAAAGGTGGTTTTGGAAGTGCAATTTTAGAGTTTGCTGCATCTAATAATTTCAAAAATGATATTGAAATTTTGGGTGTTCCAGATGAATTTATTGAGCACGGAACAGTTGCTCAACTGCAACAATTGTGTAAAGTTGACGTTAAAAGTTTAATAAATCTTTTTTCTAACGGTTCAAAATAATTATTTTGCGATACCAAAAAAAAAAAAATTACCTAATGAAATTATTGCGTTCTACCCTTTTGCTATTATTGCTTTTGAGTACCTCTCATAACTTTGCCCAGATTATACAAACTACCTTGAGTCCGAATCAAGCACCTAAACCGCCTTCGAACTGGACCAAAAAAAATCAACTTGGTTTTGATATTTCCGAAATTGCTTTTGTCAACTGGAGTGCCGGGGGAACAAGTTCTATCTCAGGTTTATTTAAAGGTGAATTTGGAAGAACATACGCAAAGAAAAATCATAAATGGGTAAACGAACTTATCGTAAAATATGGTTTAAATAAACAAGATGGAACTGAATTAAGAAAAACCGACGACGCATTTCAATTTAACTCTACTTACGGTTTTAGAAAGGACACTGCCTCAAACTGGTATTATTCTTCTAAATTAAACTTCAATACGCAATTTACAAACGGTTATAACTATCCCAACAGAGATATTGCAATCTCTAAGCCTTTTGCACCAGCTTATATATTTTTGGGAGCTGGAGCTGAGAATTCAAACAAGGAAAAAAATAGAGTTTTTTACTTCTCTCCTATTACGTTAAAAACTACTTTAGTACTTGATCAATATCTTGCTAATCAAGGTTCTTTCGGGGTTAAAAAGGCGGTTTATGCAACAGATCCACTTGATCCCGAAAATCAGATATTAATCGAGGAAGGACAAAAAGTAAAAGCAGAATTTGGTATACTTTTTACGGCATACATGAAAAGTGAAATTTATAAAAACGTTTTTTATGAAAACAGACTAAGTTTATATACCGATTATTTGAATAAATTTGGTAACGTCGATATAGATTACGACACTCGTTTAGACCTTGTCGTTAATGCATATGTGAAAGCAAATATTGGTGTGCATTTAATTTATGATGATGATATTAAAACGAAAAAAGATGTTGTTGACCCAGCTACAGGAACAAAAAGCCAAGTAAACGAAGGTCCTAAGATGCAGTTAAGACAGGTTCTTGGTGTAGGACTTGTTTATGCTTTTAAATAATAAATAGCCCTAAAGCAAAAAAAAAATATCCTCTAAAATTATTTAGAGGATATTTTTTTTAAACCATTAATTGTTTTTTCTTCCGTTAATAGTTTCAAATAATTCTAATGCATTTCCGTCTGTCAATAGAGAAACATAATGACAAATATGAAGCAGACGTTCGTACAAATTACCTTTGTCTAAATCATGTTTTTCTGGCAGCATCTTTAAAAGTAATTTATCGTAATTTGAAGCATTTCCTTCAAATTTATTATTGAAAGCTGTAATAAATTTATCCAATAAGGTCTGGATAATCTGATATCCTACAATTTCTTTTTCGATCACTTCGCGGCTTTGATAGATTTTATCAACGCTTAGTTTGATAATATCATTCATCTGCGCTTTGTACTTGCTTTTGTCTGTTAAAGCATAAGGGAATTTTCCTTGTAGAATTGCTTCTTCATTTTCGATAAAAACATCAACCGCGTCGTTTATCAAAGTTCCAATTGCCAAAGCTCTCAAATAACTTATACGATCTTCTTTTGTGGTTAATGACTTGTATTTAGAAACTCCGATATTATCTTTTACGAGTTTAATTAAATATTCTAAGGCAAAATCTTCAGAAACTAAACCAAGATTTATTCCGTCTTCAAAGTCAATTATTGTGTAACAAATATCATCTGCAGCTTCAACTAAATACGCCAGCGGATGTCTTTCAAAACCAATATCTTCTCCAGATTTATTGGCAATCATTCCCATATCTTTGGCAACTTCTTCAAAAAATAATTTATCTGTTTGAAAGAAACCATACTTTTTATCGGCGATATCGTTGGTTGGTTTCTTTGGAAGACTTTCTTTTGGATATTTCATAAAAGCTCCTAAAGTAGCATATGAAATACGAAGTCCGCCTTCAATTCCAGGACGGCTTGCCGTAAGAACCGAAAAGCCATTTGCATTTCCTTCAAAATCAATTAAATCCTGCCATTGTTTATCTGTAAGCTGATTTCTGAATTTCTGTCCGTTTCCAATAGAAAAATATTCTCCAATCGCTTTTTCTCCAGAATGTCCAAAAGGCGGATTCCCAATATCATGCGCTAATGAAGCTGCAGCCACAATAGCTCCAAAATCATTCATATGATAACCGTGAATTTCTTTTAAATAAGGATATTTTTCGATGATCTTTTTTCCAACCAAACGCCCAAGCGAACGTCCGACAACCGAAACTTCTAAACTGTGTGTTAAACGAGTATGTACAAAGTCGGTTTTAGAAAGTGGAATAACTTGTGTTTTATCTTGTAAACTTCTAAAAGCAGCAGAAAATATAATTCGGTCATAATCTACCTCAAAACCTAAACGAGTATCATCTTGTTCTACACGTAATCTTTTGCTTGTGTCTCCTTGACGTTTTAATGATAAAAGTTGTTCCCAGTTCATTTTTTAATTTTAGATTGCTGATTTTAGATTTTAGATTGAGAATCTAAACGTCAAAAATACGTTTTATTTTAGGATAAAAATATGCCACGGATTAAATTGGTTTAAAAGATTAATTGTTTTTGTCTGCCACCAATTTCGCTAATTCCCACAAATCATTGTGCTTAAATTAATTCGTGAAAATTAGCGAAATTCGTGGCAAAAAAATTCAAATAGAATTTATAAAATCATTTTAATCTATATGATCTGTGGCAAAAAAAAATCAAAACTCTAAAGCCGTACTGTGCTTAATTTCTCCCATAACAAAAATACTGTTCGTGTTCCCGATGTTTTCGATTGTCGATAATTTATTCATCACAAAATCCTGATAACTAGCCATATCTTGTACCAAAATTTTAAGCATAAAATCGTAATCGCCGGCAATATTGTAACATTCTATAATTTCTGGAAGTGCCACAATATCTTTTACAAAATTACTTCCCACATTTTTGGCATGTTCTTTTAAGCGTACATTACAAAAAACGGTCATACCGCGATTCATTTTTTTCTTGTCTAAAAGCGCTACATATTTAGTAATATATCCGTCTCTTTCCAGTCTTTTTATTCGTTCGTAAACTGGAGTAACCGTCAGAAATAGTTTACTCGCAAGGTCTTTTGTATTGATATTGGAGTTTTCCTGAAGGTGTTTGAGTATCAGTAAATCGGTTTTATCAAGGTTTTCCATAGTTTTTTTTACGGCTAAAGGTTCATTAAAGACAATTTCACAGTAAAATAATCTTCAAAATATAAATTAAAAAATACATTTTACTTAAAATAAGCTCAAATTTAAGTATTAAAACCCAATGAAATACATTTGTACAGTAAAAAATACTGAATCAAAAAATGAAAACAAACAACTTAGGTTACCCAAGAATTGGCAGCAACAGAGAACTCAAAAAAGCATCTGAATTGTACTGGGCGGGAAAAATTTCTGCAGATGAACTTATTGATGCGGGAAAAGAAATTCGTATTAGAAACTGGCATTTACAGTCAGAAGCTGGAGTAGATTTAATTCCATCTAACGATTTTTCTTTTTACGATCAGGTTTTAGATTTGACTTTGACAGTTGGCGCAATTCCACAGCGTTATCACGAACTGGCTAAAACAAATTCATCACTTGACTTGTATTTTGCAATGGCAAGAGGCACACAAAAAGACGGACAAGATGTTGTAGCAATGGAAATGACAAAATGGTTCGATACCAACTATCATTACATTGTTCCTGAATTTACAAAAAACCAAAAGTTTGAATTGTTTTCAGAAAAAATAATCAATGAATTTAAGGAAGCGAAGGACTTAGGAATTGCGACAAAACCCGTTTTGATTGGACCAATTTCATATTTGCTTTTAGGAAAAGAAAAAGAAGAAGGCTTCAGCCGAATTGATCTTATTGACGCTTTACTTCCTGTTTATTTCGAAATATTTGAAAAATTACAAGCCGAAAATGCTGAATATATTCAGCTTGACGAGCCTTTCTTAGCTTTGAATTTAACGGATAAAGAAAGAAATACTTTCACGAAAGTGTACAACGAA
Organism: Flavobacterium sp. SORGH_AS_0622; assembly: GCF_030818825.1. Lineage (NCBI taxonomy): Bacteria > Pseudomonadati > Bacteroidota > Flavobacteriia > Flavobacteriales > Flavobacteriaceae > Flavobacterium > Flavobacterium sp. SORGH_AS_0622. The sequence continues at coordinate 433,700 of NZ_JAUTAX010000001.1, read as the reverse complement.
ATCAACAAACGTTTCCCGAATATTAAAATCATTTTAGCGAATTATTTTGACTGCTTCGGCGAGAATCTGGAAACAGCTTTGGCTTTACCAGTTGATACTTTTCATTTAGATTTAGTTCGATGCCCGCTTCAATTAGATGATATTTTAGAATCTGGGAAATTGGCTTCAAACGTAAATCTTTCTTTGGGAGTTGTTGACGGAAGAAATATCTGGAAAAACGATTTCAAAAAATCATTAGAATTAATCAAAAAAGCTACCGATGCTTTGGGCGAAAACAGAATTCTGGTTGCTCCGTCTTGTTCTTTAATCCACAGTCCGTGCGATTTGGATTTAGAAACTAACGATGCAACTTTAACTCCAGAAATCAAACAATGGCTGGCTTTCGCGAAGCAAAAAATCAACGAAATTGTACTTTTAAAACAATTCGCTACAAACGAAGTTGACGTTAAAAATTCTGTTGATTATGAAAGAAACGTAATTGCAAATGACAATCGTAAAACTTCAAAATTAATTCATAATAACGAAGTTAAAGCGCGTGTTGCCGGAATTACAGCTTCTGATGACCAACGTAAAAGCACTTTTGCCACCAGAAGAAAAAGCCAAATCGAAGCTTTAAATTTACCGTTATTCCCAACTACAACTATTGGATCTTTTCCGCAGACAGCTGAAGTGAGAAGCTGGAGAGCGAAATTCAAAAAAGGTGAATTAACAAGTCAAGAATACAACGATTTAATCGAAAAAGAAACCGAAGCTACGATTCGTTTTCAGGAAGAAACCGGAATCGATGTTTTGGTTCATGGCGAATTCGAGCGTAACGATATGGTGGAATATTTCGGAGAACAATTATCTGGTTTTACGTTTACCAAAAACGGCTGGGTTCAGAGTTACGGAAGCCGCTGCGTGAAACCTCCAGTTATTTACGGTGATGTTTCAAGACCAAACCCAATGACAGTAAAATGGTCGAAATATGCACAGTCTTTGACTCCAAAATGGGTAAAAGGAATGCTTACAGGTCCTGTAACTATTTTGCAATGGTCGTTTGTTCGTAACGATCAGCCACGTTCTGAAACTTGTACGCAAATCGCTTTGGCCATTCGTGATGAAGTTGTAGACTTAGAAAAAGCCGGAATTAAAATCATTCAAATTGATGAGCCAGCCATTCGCGAAGGTTTGCCGTTAAGAAAAGAAGAATGGGCAAACTATTTAGACTGGGCTGTAAAAGCGTTTAGAATTTCTGCATCTGGAGTTAACGACGATACGCAGATTCACACTCACATGTGTTATAGTGAGTTCAATGACATTATTCAAAACATTGCCGACATGGATGCCGATGTTATTACAATCGAATGTTCACGTTCGCAAATGGAACTTCTAGATGCTTTTGCCAACTTTAAATATCCAAACGAAATTGGACCTGGAGTTTACGATATTCACTCTCCGCGTGTGCCTTCGAGTACAGAAATGGTGAAATTACTAGAAAAAGCTTCTGCCGTAATTCCTGTAGATCAGCTTTGGGTAAATCCCGATTGTGGTTTAAAAACACGCCATTGGGACGAAACCAAAAAAGCTTTAATCGAAATGGTTGCGGCGGCTCAGGAAATGAGAGCAACAGTTGAAAACCCTGTGAGTTAATACTTTTTATTTAGATTATATTTTTGTTTCAATGCCAGTAGGCGAAGTCGAAAATCTTGTAGTTATGATTTGGTTTCGACTTCGTTTTTACTGGCATTGTTTTTTAGAAGCAGAAGATTTTTGTTTCCATAACACCTTTAGTCCCGCTATACGCTATATCTTTTATGGCGAACCCCGCCATAAAAGGATACCGCTTCTATCGGGGCTAAACCAGAACTTTTTATTTTCAAAAATTTAAAAATCTCAAACAAAAAAAAAAAGCATCCGCGATGGCGGATGCTTTCTGAAATTGAATATATAAAACTTAGATTAGAAGTTTTTAGAGATTCCGATGTTGAATGTTTGACCGAAGTTAAAGTAGAATTTGTTAACATCTGGACCGTTATTATCATAACTTAATGTCTCGTATCCTAAACCACCAATGCTGAAGTTTAAACCGAAACCTTTTTGCATATTAATGAAAAGAGCTGGAGTTACACCAACATACATTCCATCTGCTTTAGATTTTGCAAAAGCATTTCCTGGACCGTATTCTTTATATTTTGCATTTTGGAAACCTGCTCCCATATCTGCAAAAACAGAGAAAGTTTGGCTTAATGGCATTGTATAACGAACAAATGCACCTAATTTGAATCCGTTATTTTTTTCTTCAGTTACACCATCATCATCATTAGAAGAACTTACAGTAAATTCACCTCCAACTGTCCAGTTTTCGTGAAATTGGTAACCAACTTTTGGAGAAAAGCTAAATTCGTTTACTGTTCTTTCGCTGTTTGCAAATTCAGTTTTTTCAGAAGTGTATCCAATGTTACCACCTACTAAGATTGTTCCTTTTTGCGCATTTGCAAAACTACAGATAGCCAATGCAGCCATCACTAGAATTTTTTTCATGTTTTTGGGTTTAAATTTATTTTAGCATTCCCTTAACAATAACGATGCCGTGAATAAAGGGCTGTTCGATTTTTTTATATTTACTTTAAAAGATAAAATGTAGCAATCGAAACTATTTCTGTTTACTTTTGCAACAAATAAAAAAGTCTATGTCGATAGAAGTAAACAGCATATCAAAAAGTTACGGAGAGCAAAAAGCTTTAAATGGAATTTCTTTTAAAATTGAGAAGGGAGAAATCGTAGGATTTCTTGGACCCAACGGAGCTGGAAAATCTACTTTAATGAAAATTTTGACCACGTATTTACTTGCCGATAGTGGCTCAGCCCTTGTAAATGGTCATGATGTCATGTCAGACACTAAAGCAGTGCAGCGTTCTATTGGGTATCTTCCAGAGCATAATCCGCTATATTTGGATTTGTATGTTCGTGAGTATTTGGCTTTTAATGCCGATGTTTATAACGTGCCAAAATCTAGAATTGAAGAAGTAATCGAACTGACAGGACTGACACCAGAAAGCCATAAAAAAATTGGTCAGCTTTCTAAAGGATACCGTCAGCGTGTTGGACTTGCAAATGCTTTACTCCATAATCCAGATGTTTTAATTTTAGATGAACCAACTACTGGACTGGATCCTAACCAGTTAATGGAAATTCGTAATGTCATCAAAAATGCAGGAAAAAATAAAACTGTTTTTTTATCGACACACATTATGCAGGAAGTAGAAGCGATTTGCGATCGTGTCATAATTATTGACAAAGGGCAAATTGTGGCAGATAATAAATTAGACCATTTAGTTACTGCAAATAAAGAGCAAGTAATTGAAGTAGAGTTTGATTATAAAGTAGAAGAACAGCTTTTAGCTAAACTGCCTAACATAAGTTCTTACGTTAATACCCATGACATGACATGGGAACTGACTTTTGTTACTGATAAAGATATGCGTCCCGCTATTTTTGATTTCGCCAACGAAAATGGTTTAAAAACTCTACAATTGAATCAAAAAAATAAAAACCTAGAAGCTGTTTTTAGAGAGATTACGAAGTAAGTTTTCAGTCTCTCCCCGATAGCTATCGGGACAGTTTTTCAGAGAAAAGCGGATAGCTTAATAAAAACTATCCGCTTTTTTAATTTACTTAAATCTTAAAATCAACAAATTACATTTTAAAACTCAAATTAATTTTAGGCAAGAACCCGTTTCCTTCAAACAGGCTCTTCTATATTTAAATTGACGATTATATTTGTGAAACTATTTCGACCATTTCTTTCATTACAATTTTAATATCATTTTCAGTTGTTCGCCAATTTACAAATGAAGCTCTAATTCCTTTTCTATTTTCATACAATGTAGGCGTCATAAAAACTGTGCCTGTATCATTTAGTTTCGTTAAAAATTCAGCAACTTTATCCTGATTTTCATCTCCTTTCAAAGTAAAACAAACATTATTTAATCGAATTGGAGCCATAAGTTCAAAATCGCCATTTTCAATAAGTGCATTTCCAAAATGAAGTGCCAGCAAAGTACTTTTTTCAACAATATCACAAAAGCCTTCTTTTCCATAAGCAACCAATGAAAACCAGACTGGTAAAGCTCTTAAACGACGTGAATTTTCTGGAAGAACATTTAAATAATTAAAATTCTCCAAAGCATTACCTAAATAAGGAGCATTTGAGTTCTGAAATGTTTCAATCTGCAGGTTTAAGTGTTCTTTTTTTACTAAATAAAAAGCGCTTTCATAAGGCACATTCAGCCATTTATGACAATCAATTGTGATACTGTCTGCGCCTTCCCAGCCTTCAACCAGATGTTTGTATTTATCTGAAACTGCAGCAAAACCACCAAAAGCAGCATCAATATGCCACCAAAAATTGTATCTTTTCTTTAAATCTGAAATAGCTTCAAAATCATCAAAATCAGCGGTGTTTACCGTTCCAGCACTTGAAATTAGAATAAAAGTTTTTCCGTTTAATTCTTTTATTTTTTCTTCTAAATCGATAATGTCTATTGCCTCACGATTCCCTTCAATTGTTTTCACAACTGTGTAATTTTGACTTCCAATTCCCAACATCGATAATGATTTTATGGAAGAAGAATGAGGAGTTGCAGTTAAAATATTAATGGGTTCTGAAATTCCGTTTTTAGCAAAATCCTTTCCAAACTGTTTTCCAAACCATTGTCTGGCAACACCTAAACAAGTAAAGTTTGACATGGTTGCGCCTGTTACAAATCCGCCCAAAAAAGCATCTGGAAGTTCTAATAATTGAAGCAGCAAATTAATAGTTTCAAATTCTATCAATGCCGAATTTCCGCCTTGAGATGTTATCGATTGTGTATTTTGATCGTAAACCGATGCCAGCCAATCACCAACAATAGAAGCAGGTGTGGATCCGCCGGTTACAAATCCCCAATAACGTGGTCCTGGAGACGAAACCAATAAAGGTGCTAATCTTTCATTAAACTCTTGTAAGGCTTCTGAAGAGCCTAAACCTAATTCATTTAAGTCTCGTTTGGGATCGATTCTATTTTTATTTGAAGTTGGAATATTCTCCAAATTATTCAAGAAATCAACGCCTTGTTGTTTGGCTTTTTCTAAGATATTTTCAAAATCATTTAGATCGTGTTGTAGTATTGAATTCATATTTATATAATTTTTGATCTCAAACTAATTGACAGGCTGAGCGAAGCCTAAGCCTTTAGTTGAAATAATATATTTACGGTAAAAATGTGGAACTTATAATAACGTTACCATTTCGTTTTTTCAGAGAATCTCGAAACCATCATCGAACAAATTACATCACCATTTGCATTTAACAAAGTAGCAATTGGGTCAACCAAAGTTCCTAAAATCATAGCAACTGGAAGCGCTTGTTCCATCGGAAAACCATAAACGGTTATGGCTAAGATTTCGCCAATATAACCTCCGTTTGGAATTCCTCCCTCAACAATAGAAACAATTACAGTAATTCCAAGTGCTAAAAGAATCGTCATCGGATCTGTAAAATCCTTCCCAAACATGGCAAACAAAAAAGTGATTTTTAAAATAGAAGACATACTCGAACCGTCTTTATGCAAAGGCGCTCCTAGCGGAATCACCAAATTACGAACATGTGCCGGAATTCTCATTTTTTCTGCTGCTTCAAGATTGGCAGGAATTGTGGCAATACTGCTGCAAGTTCCTACTGCGGTTAAAGATGGCGTTATGTTATTACTCCAAAAAACTTTAAAAGCTCTTTTTCCGCCTGCCACAAGTGCGTATAAACTAAAAAACACAAAAAAGTAAAAGACACAGGCCGCATAATAAACTGCCATAGGTTTTGCATAAACTCCCAACAATTGCGGCCCGAAAACGCCAACCTGATAGGCAAAATAAGCTCCCAAACCAATTGGCGCCAATTTCATGATGATGTTTAAAAGTTGTTTCATGACCTCGTTTCCAGAATCGAGAAAACTCTTGAAAGCATTTCCTTTTTCGCCGGACTGCAATGTTGCAAAACCAATTAGAAAAGAAAAAATAATCAATGCCAGCATACTTTTTCGCGACAATAATTCGAAGAAATCATTTGCCGTAAGCAGTTTTGCAATTTGATCTCCTGCAGATCCTGATTGAATTTCCTCAAACGGAACTTTGGCAATAGCGATATCCTCATGAATAGGAAAAAGATAAACGGCGCAAATCATTACAATTGCCGAAATAAAAATTGTCGCCAGAAAAACCAATATCATAATGATAAATAGTTTTCCTAATTTCTCTGTTCTCTCCAAATTAGCAATCGACGAACCAATTGTAAAAAAGATAAGCGGGATAATAGCCGTGAAAAGTAAGTTCAGAAATATATCCCCAATCGGTTTTATGATCAAAACTTTTTCTCCGAAAACCAATCCAAAAATACTTCCTATTATGATACCTCCAAGAAGCATTAAAATACTGTTGTAACTCTGTAAAAAATTGATTTTCTTAACTTCCATAATTTTAAACGATTATAATTCAGAATGATTAATAAAGAATGAAAGTACTTAAAAAAAGATTGCGAAAATTGACTAGTCATTTTTTTTGCCACAGATTAGTAGGATTAAAATGATTTTTTAATCTCTGTGAATCTTTATTAATCTGGCAAGAAATTATTTCTCTAGAACAATAGTCGTAAAAGCTCTGTCAACCAATTCTCCTGTTTTGCTTTTTACTTTTTCTGTCTGTGTTTCTATATACACAATCTTAAAAGGTGATTTTTCAATTAGTTTCTGCGCTTTTTCTGTGCTGTACAATTCAAATTCGAATTGAGTAAATGGAAGTTTCTTCATAAAATCTTCCTCTGCAAATGTTAAGCAGAAATTTCCATTTGATTTTAAAACCCTGTAAATTTCTAAAAGTAATTTTTGTGGCTCCTTCCAAAAATAAATGGTATTTACCGTAAATATTTTATCGAAAGATTCGTCTTCAAACGGAATTATATTTCCGTCATAAAGTGAAAAGAAAGCTTGTTTTTGAGACACAAAATTTCTGTTAATCTGGCGCGCTTCCTGAAACATCAGCTCGGACATTTCTAATCCATAATATTTTAGTTTTTCCGCCTGTTCAAACAAAAATTCAACATGACCAGCGTTTCCGTGGCCTAATTCCAGAATTTTATTTTCTTTGGATATATTTAAATTTTGAATCGAATGGCGCGTCATATTGATGTTTGTTTCGTTCATCATATTTGCCATTTCGATTCCTTTTTCTCCCGATGGATTTTTTAATTGAGAGGCTATTGCTTGTAATTCTTCTTGTTTCATAACTTTTTAAATTTCAATTAAAAAAAATCCAAATTCCAAGCCTTGTTTGTCATTGCGAGGAACGAAGCAACCACAGTAAAAAAGCACAAAAGCTAAACACTTGAGATTGCTTCGTTCCTCGCAAAAACCTTAAAAAACCTGACTCGCTATCTGGCGGATATTCTCAGATTTCCCCATTGAATAATAATGCAAAAACGGAACTCCCGCTGCTTTTAATTCTAATGACTGCTGAATTGCCCACTCGATTCCGACTTGTTTGATTTCAGCATTATTCTTGCATTTATCTACAGCATCGATCAAATCTTCTGGAAGATCAATTCTGAAAATCTGCGGTAAAACCTGTAAATGTCTTTGAACAGCAATAGGCTTAATTCCAGGAATAATCGGAATTGTGATGCCCATTTCTCTTGCTTTTTCTACAAAGGCAAAATATTTTGAGTTGTCAAAAAACATTTGCGTTACTACGTAATCTGCTCCTGCGTCAACTTTTTCTTTTAATCTCTTTAAATCTGATTGTAATGATGGTGATTCTAAATGCTTTTCAGGATAACCTGCAACTCCAATACAAAAATCGGCTTTATTATCAACATCCATTACTTCATGAAGATATTTTCCGCAATTCAAATCATTAATTTGTCGAACCAAATCGATTGCATAATGATTTCCTCCCGCTTTTGGTGTAAAAGACTGCTCATCTTTCATTGCATCTCCGCGAAGTGCCATTACATTATTGATTCCCAAATAATGACAATCTACCAGCATATATTCTGTTTCTTCCTGTGTAAATCCGCCGCAGAGCAAATGCGGAACAGTATCTACATTGTATTTATGCTTTATAGAAGCGCAAATCCCAAGCGTACCTGGACGCATACGAGTTAGTTTTTTATCCAAAAGTCCGTTACCACGATCAATGTAAATATACTCTTCGCGAGAAGTTGTTACATCAATAAACGGCGGTTTAAACTCCATTAAAGGATCGATATTATCATACAATTCCTGAATGCTTTTCCCCTTTTGAGGCGGAATAATTTCAAATGAGAATAATGTTTTTCCTTTGGCGTTTTCTATATGCTCTGTTACTTTCATTTTTTAAGTTATGGGTTATGAGTTAAGTGTTTTGAGTTTTTAGTTCGTGTAAAAAATCTGAAATCAAAAACTTAAATCAATCTTTTATTTGTTTCATGTTTCAGGTTTCAGGTTTCAAGTTCTCTATAGCAACTTGAAACCTGAAACCTGAAACAAAAATAACTTTCATTAATCTGCTATATTAGGATTTAACCATTTCATGGCGTAATCTGTTGGAACGTTTCGTCGTTTGGCGTAATCTACTACCTGATCTTCTTTTATTTTCCCTAGTCCGAAATACCTGCTTTTTGGGTTTCCAAAATAGTATCCCGAAACCGATGAAGCCGGCCACATCGCCATGCTTTCTGTAAGCGTCACTCCAATTTCTTCAGCTACATTCAAAAGCTTCCAAATCGTTGGTTTTTCCAAGTGATCGGGACAAGCTGGATAACCTGGAGCTGGACGAATTCCTTTATAATTTTCTTTAATTAATTCTTCGTTTGTTAGCGATTCTTCTCTATCGTAGCCCCAAATTTCTTTACGTATTTTTTCGTGAAGATATTCGGCGAAAGCCTCAGCAAAACGATCGGCAAGTGCTTTTACCATAATCGAATTGTAATCGTCTAAATTCTTTTCATATTCCGCTGCCCATTCATCTACACCAAAACCTGTTGTTACGCAAAAAGCTCCCATGTAATCCTCTATTCCGCTGTCTTTTGGCAGAATAAAATCGGCTAGAGCAATATTTGGAGCGCCTTTTGTTTTTTGTGACTGCTGGCGAAGCGTTAAGAATTTTTCCAGTACTTTTCCGTTTTCGTCACGTAATTCGATATCGTCATCATCAACCTGATTCGCAGGGAAAATTCCGTAAATACCTTTTGCTTTTAGTTTTTTCTCTTCTAAAATTACCTTCAACATCGCCTGAGCATCGTTAAACACAGATGTTGCTTGTTCGCCCACAACCTCATCGGTTAAAATCGCAGGATATTTTCCGTACAATTCCCAAGTTTGAAAAAATGGTGTCCAGTCGATATACGGAACCAAAACATCAAGTTCTATTTCAATGGTTTGTGCTCCAATTACTTTTGGTTTAGTCGGTGTGTATTCAGACCAATCCAATTGTAATTTGTTTTTACGGGCATCTTCAATCGTGAGGAAATTTTTATCTCTTGAACGATTTAAAAATGTTTCTCTAAAAGAATCGTACTCTGCACGAATATCTGCCGCATATATTTTTCGGTTATGATCTAACAGGTTTCCTGCAACCGTAACAGCACGCGAAGCATCGTTTACGTGAATTACCGTTTCTCTGTATTGCGGTGCAATTTTCACGGCTGTATGTGCGCGCGAAGTTGTTGCCCCGCCAATCATAATCGGGATTTTAATATCTTGTTTGTCTAATTCTTTGGCTAGATACACCATTTCGTCAAGCGAAGGTGTGATCAGTCCGCTTAATCCGATAATATCTACGTTATGCTCAATCGCCGCTGCAATAATTTTTTCTGGAGGAACCATAACTCCAAGATCTACAATCTCGTAATTGTTACAAGCCAAAACTACCGAAACGATGTTTTTCCCAATATCGTGAACGTCACCTTTTACAGTTGCCATTAGGATTTTTCCGTTTCCTTGTTTATCTCCAGCTTGTTTGCTTGCTTCAATAAATGGCAGTAAATAAGCAACTGCTTTTTTCATTACACGAGCCGATTTTACCACCTGAGGGAGAAACATTTTTCCGCTTCCAAATAAATCTCCAACCACGTTCATTCCCGTCATCAAATTGATTTCGATAACTTCGATTGGTTTTGTTGCTGCCAAACGGGCTTCTTCAACGTCTTCTTCAATAAAAGCATCAATTCCTTTTACCAATGAATGTGTAATACGCTCCTGAACCGTTCCAAAACGCCATTCCTGAACTACTTTTTCATCGCTCTTTGCTTCACCTTTTACATTTTCTGCAAAGTCCAGAAGTCTTTCTGTCGCATCGTCACGTCTATCTAAAATTACGTCTTCAACGTGTTCTAATAAGTCTTTCGGAATATCATCATAAATCGTCAACATTTCGGGATTTACGATTCCCATCGTCATTCCGTTTTTAATGGCGTGGTATAAAAATACCGAGTGCATCGCTTCACGAACCGTATCATTTCCTCTAAAAGAAAACGAAACGTTACTTACACCACCACTAATATGTGCATGAGGCAGATTCTCGCGAACCCATTTTGTTCCTCTAAAGAAATCCAAAGCATTTAAGCGATGTTCTTCCATTCCCGTTGCAACTGGGAAAATATTCAAATCGAAAATAATGTCCTGCGGAGGAAACCCTACTTTGTTCACCAAAATATCATACGAACGCTGGCAAATCTCTACTCTACGATCGTAATTATCCGCCTGACCTACTTCGTCAAAAGCCATGATAATCGCCGCCGCTCCGTAACGTTTGATTAATCTCGCGTGGTGAATAAAAGCTTCTTCTCCTTCTTTTAACGAAATCGAGTTTACAACGCTTTTTCCTTGTACTACTTTAAGACCTGCTTCGATGATTTCCCATTTCGAACTGTCGATCATAATCGGCACTCTCGAAATATCTGGTTCTGCAGCAATTAAATTCAAAAATTTAGTCATTGCTGTAACACCGTCAAGCATTCCTTCATCCATATTAATATCGATGATTTGTGCTCCTCCTTCTACCTGCTGTCTTGCAATATCAAGCGCCTCGTCATATTTCTCTTCCTTGATTAATCTCAAGAATTTTCTTGAACCTGTTACATTCGTACGCTCACCAACGTTTACAAAAACACTTTCGGGCGTAATAATCAATGGTTCTAATCCTGATAATACAAGGTCTCTTCTTTTTTCTGTCATTTTCTTTAAGTTACTAAGTCCCTAAGATTCTAAGGTTCTAAGTTTTTTATTCTATTTTCTTTCCTGCAAGGTTTTTAAAACCTTGTAGGTATATTCGTTTTCAATATTTTAATTTGGGCGTGTCCCTCCGGGTCGGGCTATCCGTTACAAGTCCTCGCTCTTCCTTCGTCAGGCTGTGGGCTTTTCACTTCTATCCCTCACGCAAACTCGGTTGAAACAAATAATCTATTTTCCACGATTTCAATTGTCATTTTTTTCTACCGATGATTTCCTACGGAACATTTTATTCTCAATTCAACCTGCAAGGTTTTTAAAACCTTGTAGGTTTGTTATTGACTTTTAATCACTAAAAATATGTTTCTCAAATCCTCCATTAAACACCTTTTCGATCCATACCCTAAATTCTAAATTTGTCGTAATATGATATATTTTACCATTACTTTCTATTTTGAATTTTTCGTTATTATCAATCTTACTTTTAATACTTTTTAATTCAGATACACAATATAAATATGGATTCATCGTATCATACCAATTTGAATTTAAAAAAGCTTTAAATACTTCCCCATCTTCTGAATAAACAATATGCTCTCCATCCATTTAATATATTTATCAAGTATATTCATACCTACAAGGTTTTGAAAACCTTGCAGGAGCGAAACTTTAGGCAATAACCGGCGCTACTCTCGGTTTATAATCCTTCGCAACCTCAGCCATTAATCGAATATGATCTGGAGTTGTTCCGCAACAGCCTCCAATGATATTAATCAAATTGTCCTCTAAATATTCTTTTATAAAAGCTTGCGTTTGTTCTGGCGTTTCATCGTATTGTCCGAAAGCATTTGGCAATCCTGCATTTGGATGTGCCGAAACATTAAAACTTGTATTATGTGCTAATGTTTTCAAATACGGTTTCAACAAATCGGCTCCAAGAGCACAATTGAAACCTACACTTAATAATGGAATATGTGAAACTGAAATCAAGAAAGCTTCAACTGTCTGTCCAGAAAGTGTTCTTCCTGAAGCATCCGTAATTGTTCCTGAAACCATGATTGGAATATCTAGATTACGTTCTTCTTTTACTTCTTCGATTGCAAAAAGTGCTGCTTTAGCATTTAAGGTATCAAAAATCGTTTCTACTAAAAGTAAATCGCATCCCCCATCCATTAACGCTTCTGCCTGTTCTTTGTATGCAATTCGCAAATCGTCAAACGTTACGGCTCTGTAACCCGGATCGTTTACGTCTGGAGACATACTTGCCGTACGGTTTGTTGGGCCAATTGAACCAGCAACGAAACGTGGTTTTTCTGGATTTTTTGCGGTAAACTCATCGGCTACTTGTCTTGCAATTTTTGCTGATTCATAGTTTAGCTCGTAAACCAAATCTTCCATGTGATAATCGGCCATACCGATTGTCGTTCCTGAAAAGGTATTGGTTTCTACGATATCTGCACCAGCTTCGTAATAAGCAGCGTGCACATCGCGGATCGCCTGTGGTTGTGTTAAGGATAATAAATCGTTGTTTCCTTTTAATGGATGTGGAAAATCTTTGAAACGCTCTCCTCTAAAATCTTCTTCGGAGAAATTATAGCGCTGCAACATTGTTCCCATTGCTCCGTCAAGGATTAGGATATTTTTCTTTATTGCTTCTTGTATCGTAATTGCCATATCTTTTTTTCTTTAGCTTCTAAGATACTGAGGTTCTAAGATGCTAAGTTTTTTTATTATGATTGTGAAGTTTAACCTTCGATATTTTTTTTACACTAATTCCAAAAGTGCAATATTGCATGCTAATTAGCCCCGATGGAAGCAAATATCCTTTTATTCTGGGGTTCAGAATAAAAGATATTTGTGTACAGCGGGAACTATTGACTGCAAAAATGCACCAATGATTCGCTCCTGATACAGAATCTGTTTCAGTAATTATTGTAAGTTGTCAGGAAAAGTTTGAGAAATACGAGTTATGTATTTGTGTTATCTATCTTTAATACTGGAAAATGTCGTATAAAGTAGAATTTAGCACCTTCTTTATGATAAAGGGTTGCTAAGGTTTCATTGGGTCTATCCCTCCGCCTTTCGTGATAACTAACAGTAATTTTAAGAACAGTGCAAAGGTATGAAATAGGCTTTCGATTTGCAAATGTTTTTTTTCTAAGGTTCTGAGGTACTGAGATGCTAAGGTTCTAAGTTTAGAGCTCCTTATAAGTTTATTGTTTTAATTCTATAATATTCCATCTCAAACGTTCTTACTTGCTCTAAATAGTAATAGTTTGTAATTAGTTTTTCTAGTAGAACAATTTCTTTAGTTTTTCTGACTTCTTTTTCATTATTATAAGGAATACCAGATTTTCGATTAAATTCGTCTGCGACAAATTGACTTAAAGATCTAAGATATAGCTCCTTCTGTTTTTCAAAGTCAAATTTATAATTATAATAATCCTCATCTGAGTCTAAAAGATAGATGGAGTATTCAGCACAAGCATTCAATCTAATAGCCTGATGTCCGTAATACATTAATGATGGAGACCAAGACAAATAAATATTATTTATTGTTTCATATAATTGAATTAGCTTTGCTCTCTCATCTTTATACTTTATATCTCCATTTTTTTGTTTAAGATAATAAGAATATAATAAGTAAAAATCGTCGCCGCCAAGCGGATCGCCGAAATCTAAAACCTCTTCAACCCCATTTTGATTAATAAATTTCTTAGGTAAACGATTTGCATTGTACGCTGCAAAAGGACTAGAAGGGTATTTTTCCTTAAAGACAGGAAAAAGCATTTCAATTTTGTTCAGTTCATTTTTAGAAAAATCTCTATAATAGTTATCTTTTTCTCCAAAGATGATTATTCTTTGCTTTTCTAGGTTCAGATCATCAGAAAAATGAGGTAGACATTGATTCCCAATGTTACTATTCGATTTTAATATTATTTTGCCTCTAGATTTATTACACGAAACCAAAAAGCTCAAAAGAATCAAAAAAATTATAATATGTTTCATTATTCTTTAACTCTAAATTATTCCGTAAAAGTAAGAAATATCCTTGTTTTTAAGAAAGGTGCTAAAATAAAAAAAGCCCAAACTAAAAGTTTGAGCTTTTCTATATAAAAAATCTTAGTCCCTTAGAACCTTAGTCCCGATCCCGAAATTTTGGGACGGGATTAGCATCTAAGATTAAACTATCGCTTTCACAACTGCTTTTGGAGCTTCCTTACGAGTTCCGTCGAAACCGTCTACACCAGAAACTGTTGTATATTTCAATACATATTTTTTACCTGGATTGATGATTCCGTAAGCAGCTTGACACATTAAAGTTGCTTCGTGGAATCCGCAAAGGATTAATTTTAATTTTCCTGGATATGTATTTACGTCTCCAATGGCGAAGATTCCCGGGATATTTGTCTGGTAATCTAGTGCATTGTTTACTTTGATTGCATTTTTTTCGATTTCTAATCCCCAGTCGCCAATTGGACCTAATTTTGGAGTTAATCCGAAAAGTGGAATGAAATAATCACACTCGATTTTACGGTGTGCTCCGTTTTCTTCGATATCTAATGACTCAACATGCTCAGCACCGTTGATTCCGATAACTTCTGCCGGAGTGATTAATTTAATTTTTCCAGCGGATTTTAGTTCCTGTACTTTTTCTACAGAATCTAAAGCTCCTCTAAATTCGTTTCTTCTGTGAATTAAAGTTACTTCTGAAGCTACATTTGCCAAGAAAATACTCCAGTCTAGTGCTGAATCTCCTCCTCCTGCAATTACAACTCTTTTATCTCTGAATTTCTCCGGATTTTTGATGAAGTATTTAACTCCTTTATCTTCATAAAACTCGATATCTTCAATAAGTGGTTTACGAGGCTCAAAACTTCCTAAACCTCCCGCGATTGCAATAACTGGCGCGTGAAATTTAGTTCCTTTGTTTGACGTTACGATAAAACTTCCGTCTTCTTGTTTTTCGATTGTTTCTGCACGCTCACCTAATGTAAAACCTGGCTCAAATTGTTTAATCTGCTCCATTAATCCATCCACTAAATCTCCAGCTAAAACTTCTGGAAATCCTGGGATATCATAAATTGGTTTCTTTGGATATAATTCTGAAAGCTGTCCTCCTGGTTGAGGCAGAGCATCTAATATATGGCATTTTAATTTTAATAATCCTGCCTCGAATACGGCAAATAAACCTGTTGGGCCTGCTCCAATTATAAGTATATCTGTTTTAATCATTATGTTGTTGTTTATAATCATTCTTAATAGTGCAAAGAAACGAATAATTTATTCTACTGACAATGATTTTTATCATTCATTTCTAAGCGATATTTTTACTCTCTATTTTTGAGTGAAGCGGTGATTTCATTCATCTTCTTCACTTTTTCTTCAAAATTGCCTTTTAAGGTTCTCCTGTATTCATTTAGGTTTTCTACCATTTGATTAATATCGTCGGGAATTATTTCTTCGAAAAATTCTCTTAGCCTTTTGGCAGTTGTCGGCGATTTTCCATTGGTCGAAATGGCGATTTTTACATTTCCTTTCGTTACGATGCCACCTAAATAATAATCACATAAGTCCGGCGTATCGGCGATATTGCAAATCAAATAACGCTTTCTAGATAAATCGTATATTCTTTTATTGACTTTTAAATCGTCTGTACAGGCAATTACCATGTGACGTTTTTTGAGCATTTTCTTTTTGAACTTTGCTTCCGTCAATTTAATTGATGGATGCCTTTCTGCTAAAATTTTAATTTCTAAATGAAAATCGGGCGCTACAACCTCAACATTTGCATTTGGACTCGATTTTAACAAAAAAGAAAGTTTTTCCAGACCTACATTTCCGCCTCCCACAATCAATACATTTAAATTGTGAAGTTTTAGAAATATTGGATATAATTCGTTTTGTTCCATGTTAATCATTTTTCATCTATTCAAAATTAGATGATTTACCCATCAAATGTTCCTAACGGCACATTTTATTGGGAACATTTTTTATTCTACCGATGAAATGTTCCTAACGGAACAATCTCTTCACGTACATTCGGTTAAAAACGGATGCTCCAATGTTGATTCCTGCGAAATTTTACCTTGTGATTTCTTTTGATAGAAATTCTTCGTAAAATCCTTTTAATTTGTTGCTTTCGCGGACAACTTCTCCAAGAACAATAATTGCTGGTGAACCTAATTCTTTTTGTTTTACAACTTCTAAAATCGAATCAACTGTTCCTACGCCAACTTTTTCTTCTGCTGTTGTTCCGTTTTGGATGATTGCAACTGGTAAATTTCCTTTGTTTTCTTTTTGAAACAAATCGATAATTTGAGGTAATTTGTGCATTCCCATCAAGATTACAACTGTTGCTGAAGATTGTGCTGCCAAAGCAACATCTGCAGATAATTTTCTATCTGAAGTTGTTCCTGTAATAGCCCAAAAGCTTTCTGAAACGCCGCGTTTTGTAATCGAAATTCCTTGACTTGCAGGAACTGCAACTACCGATGAAATCCCTGGAACAACGATTGTTTCAATTCCGAAACTTTCTGCAAAATCAATTTCTTCGCCGCCTCTTCCAAAAATAAAAGGATCTCCGCCTTTTAATCGAACTACGTTTCCGTAAGTCAAAGCATTATCAACAATTAATTGATTAATTTGATCTTGCGTGTAAGCATGATTTCCGATTCTTTTGCCAACAAAAATCTTGATTGCATTTTTAGGTGCATAATCCAGAATTTCTTCATTGGCCAAAGCGTCATATAAAACCACGTTGGCTTCAGCCAATGCTTTTACAGCTTTCAGCGTAAGTAGATCAGGATCACCCGGACCTGCACCGACTAAAGTTATTTTTGGTTTTATATTAAGCATTTGCTAATTCTTGAGCTCTGAAAGTTTCAATTTTATCAAAGAAAACTACTGCCTGAGCAATGTAATCTTTAGCGAAAGCTTCAGAAGGTTCATTTTTATTGATCTGGTAAACCAAATCTTTAAAAGTTGAATTCAATTCGATTTTATTGGTATCAATAAAAACAGTGTCAAACAAATCGACAATTCCTGCATGATGGTTTGTTTTTTGGTTTTCTGCCAACAATAAAGCTTTTGCTCCATTTACAAATCCTGCATAAGCATGATAGATTGCGTCTGACCATTTTTTCTCGTCGAAAGATTCTTGAGCCAAAATCAATTTCTCTTTAGCTTCAAACAATAAAGTCGCTACTAAATCGATCACAACTCCCGCACATTCTCCAACTCCAACTGCTTTTACATAGTTGTCTGCGTTACCCCAATCTACAAAATCAGCTTCTGTTAAATTGGTTACATCTGCGAAAGGTTTTAAGATTTCGTAGAAATATTTTTCTCCTTTTGTATCATAATAATCAAGGAATTTTTGTCCGCTTCCGTTAGCATCAAAATCATTTAAAATGGTACGTAACGTATCAGGACCTCTACGACTAGGCACTTTGATTACTTTATCAGCAAAACGTCCAGCGCCATTTCCTAATCTTCCTCCACCTAACAAAACTTGCAAAGCCGGAGCAACTAATTTTCCTGAATTGATTGACATTCCTTGGAACCCAATTGCAGACATATTGTGCTGCCCGCAGGCATTCATACAACCTGAGATTTTAATTTCGATTTCGCGGTTGTTTAAATACTGAGGATATTCGGCATTTAAAACTCTTTCTAATTCTTCTGCAATACCGGTACTGCTTGCAATCCCCAAATTACAAGTATCAGTACCCGGACATGCCGTAATATCTCCTGTAGAATTATATCCTAATTGAACAAAGTCAAGCTTGGCTAATTCCTGATAAAAGAAAGGAAGATTCTCTTCTTTTACGTGACGTATTACAATATTTTGACGCAATGAAAAACGTAATTCATTTGCTGCGTAATTTTTAATTAAAGCGGCTAATAATCTGGCTTTATCTGTATAAAAATCTCCTAGTAAAACTTTGATTCCGATGGCATAATAACCTTCTTGTTTCTGCTTAATTACATTCGATTTTTTCCATGCTTCATAAGCTGCAGTATCTTCGATTGTAACTTGCGGAACTTCTAATAATGGTTCAGCAATTGGACCTTCAAAAGCAGTCGTATCAATTTCGTAAGTTTCAAAAGCGATTGCTTTTTTCTCTTTTTCAACCAAATCAAGGAAAACATCTTTTCCTATTTCTTTGATTAAGAATTTCATACGCGCTTTCATTCTTTTGGCACGCTCACCATATCTGTCAAAAATACGGATGATTCCTTCTGCTGTTGGAATGATTTCGTTTACTGGAACAAATTCCGAAAGCAATTCTGCATGTGCTGGCTGAGATCCTAAACCTCCTCCAAACATGATTTTAAAACCTTTTTGTCCGTCTTTAATTTTCGGAATAAATCCTAAATCGTGTAAATAACTCAAAGCCGTATCTTCGTCTGAAGAAGAGAACGAAATTTTGAATTTACGTCCCATTTCCTGACAGATTGGGTTTCTTAACAGATATTGAAAAAGTCCGTGTGCGTAAGGCGAAACATCAAATGGTTCGTTTACATCTACACCTGCCAATTCACTTCCTGTAATATTTCTAACCGTGTTTCCACAAGCTTCACGAAGTGTGATATCATCTTTAGCCAAATCTGCCCAAAGTTCTGGTGTTCTGTCTAGACTTACGTAGTGAATCTGGATATCCTGACGTGTTGTAATATGCAAACGTCCTGTAGAATATTCATCAGAAACTTGTGTAATACGCACTAATTGCTCGCTGGTAACTTTTCCATAAGGCAATTTGATACGGATCATCTGAACGCCTTCCTGACGCTGTCCGTAGATTCCGCGCGCTAAACGAAGACTGCGAAAACGCTCATCATCAATTTTTCCTCCACGGAATAAATGAATCTTTTTTTCTAATTCGATAATCTCTCTTTGAACTATCGGATTTTCTATTTCTGTTCTAAAACTTTCCATTTCTTTTACGCTTTAGGCTTTAGGCTATACGCTTTAAGCTTTATTTAACTTTGTGTTTTTTTTGCTTTAGGCATTAAGCAATAAGCTTTAGGCTCTTGCATACCTTTTTATACATCTTTTGCTAAAAGCTTATTGCCTAAAGCTTATAGCTTACAGCAGGTTTACATGATAAATCCTACTCCTGCTGTTGTGTTTGTCGCTGTATCAATTAAGATAAAAGCTCCGTTTGATTTGTTTTCATTATAAGAATCAAAATATAACGGTTTGCTTAATTTAATGCTTACTTCTCCAATTTCGTTAATGGCTAATTGTGAAGCTTCTGTCGTTCCTGAATAATCAGTTGCAATTGTATTTTTAATACTTTCTACTTTTGCCAAAACTCTATTCGTATTATGCTGTACTAAATACTTTGTTCCTGGAACCAGTTTTTTACTATCCATCCAGCAAACTGTCGTCGTAATATCTTTTTCAATTTTTGGAAGTTCATCTGATTTTACAATCATATCTCCTCTGGTTACATTGATATCATTTTCTAATTCGATTGTAATCGAAGATCCTGCAACGGCTTCATCAAATGTTTTATCGAAAAAGTGAATTTTAGACACTTTTGATTCTGTTAAAGAAGGAAGAACCGTAACGGCATCTCCAACTTTAATTGAGTTTCCGTATAATTTCCCTGCATAACCTCTAAAATCATGATATTCTTCTGTTTTTGGACGAATAACGGTTTGAACTGGGAAACGTGCTTTTCCAGCTTCAAAAACATCAGAAGCATGCAATCCTTCTAAATGTTCTAAAACGGTTTGCCCATCGTACCAAGGCATATTTTCTGATTTGTCAACCACGTTTCCGCCGTTGATGGCGCTTAACGGAATATAACTTACGTTTTGTTCCTTAAAAGTACTTTTTGCATTTAATGCCTGAAAATCAGCTTTTATTTTATTGAAAACTTCTTCTGAGTAATCCACTAAATCCATTTTGTTGATGGCAACAATTACCTCTTTTACTCTTAATAAATTATTGATAAAAAAGTGGCGGTATGTTTGCTCAATAACACCTTTTCTGGCATCAATTAAAATGATCGAAACCTGAGAAGTCGACGCTCCTGTAACCATGTTTCTTGTATATTCTACGTGACCTGGAGTATCGGCAATAATGTAACTTTTCTTTGCAGTCGAAAAATAAATATGCGCAACATCAATTGTGATTCCTTGTTCTCTCTCTGCTACCAAGCCATCAGTTGCCAAAGAAAAATCAAGGTAATCGTATCCTTTTTGTCTGCTGCTTTTTTCGATTGCTTCTATTTTATCAGTTGTCAATGACTTTGTATCGTACAATAATCTTCCGATCAAAGTACTTTTTCCATCATCTACACTTCCTGCTGTTGCTATTTTTAAAACGTCCATTCTAATATTTTTGTTTCAGGTTTAAAGTTTCAGGTTTCATGTTCTCTCGAAACTTAAATCTGTATGTTTTTGTTTTTTTTGATTCTACTTTTAAAATTTCGTTCAGAATTGCATTTACAATTAACAATTCATAATTAACAATTATTAAAAGTATCCTTGTTGTTTTCTCTTTTCCATTGCAGCTTCAGAACGTTTGTCATCTATTCTGGCTCCTCTTTCAGAAATGGTTGATGATCTAATTTCCCCAACAACTTCTTCAATTGTTGCAGCGTAAGATTCAACAGCCGCTGTACAACTCATATCTCCAACGGTTCTGAAACGAACAATTCGTTCTTCGATTTGTTCGTCTTCTTCCTGATAAACAAAAGGAGAATGCGACCAGATTAAACCGTCTCTCAAAAAAACTTTTCTTTTATGTGAAAAATAGATTGATGGAATCTCGATTTGTTCTTTTTCGATATAACTCCAAACATCTAATTCTGTCCAGTTTGAAATTGGGAAAACACGAACATTTTGTCCATTTTCGATTTTTCCATTTAAAATATCAAACAACTCAGGTCTTTGATTTTTTTCGTCCCATTGTCCGAAATCATCACGAACAGAAAAAATACGTTCTTTAGCTCTTGCTTTTTCTTCATCACGGCGAGCTCCACCAATACAAGCATCAAACTTAAATTCTTCAATTGCATCTAAAAGTGTTGTAGTCTGTAGGCTGTTACGGCTTGAATATTTCCCAGTTTCCTCAACCACTTTTCCTTCATCAATAGCATCCTGAACATTACGAACGATCAACTCTAAACCTAATTCTTCAACCAATTTATCTCTGAAAGCAATTGTCTCAGGAAAATTGTGCCCCGTATCTACGTGCAATAGAGGAAACGGAATTTTTGCAGGAAAAAATGCTTTTTGCGCTAAACGCACCAACGTGATAGAATCTTTTCCTCCTGAGAAAAGCAAAACCGGTTTGTCAAACTGTGAAATTACTTCTCTGAAAATGTATATTGCTTCACTCTCTAAAGCGTTTGTTTTTAATACTGAACTCATTGTTTTTTTGTTTGATATTTTGTTGTGAAAATTTTGTTTCAGGTTTAAAGTTTCAAGTTTTTAACCTGATCTAAAATCTTCACTCTTTACTCTATAATCTATTTTCTATTCTCTAAAAAAAGTCTTGCCTCTTGCTTCTTTCTTCTAAAACTCTACTCTTTCTTAGCACTATGAAGCCCGCACTCCTTATGGCTAGATTCCCACCACCATCTTCCGGCTCTGATATCTTCACCTGGGAAAATTGCTCTTGTACAAGGTGCACATCCAATACTTACGAAACCTTGTTTGTGTAAAGCATTTTGAGGTACATTGTTTTCCTGAAGATAAATTTCAACTTCTTCTAAAGTCCATTTTAAAAGCGGATTGAATTTTATGATTTCGAAGTTTCCATCGTACTCAAACAAGTTTAAATCTTGTCTGTTTTCTGACTGCTCAGCTCTTAAACCTGTAATCCAAACTGAATTTCCTGCCAAAGCTTTTCGAAGCGGAACCACTTTTCGAATAAAACAGCATTCTTTTCTGTTTTCAACTGAATCGTAAAAGCTGTTTGGTCCTTTTGTTTTCAGAAGATTTTCTACTGAAGCAGCTTGTGGAAAAAAAACCTCGATTGGTCTTTTATACTTTTTTAAAGTTTTGTGAAAAACGTCGTAAGTTTCTTGAAACAATCTTCCGGTGTCTAAAGTAAAAACAGTAATATCAGTATTGCTTTTTGCAATAAAATCTGTAATTACCTGATCTTCCTGACCGAAAGAAGTTGAGAAAATTACTTTTCCTGGAAATTTTTCTGCTAAAAAAACTAACGTTTCATTTAGCGAAAAATCTTTAGTTTTTTCTAATAATTCTTGTACAATAATCGCACTCATAATCTCTATCTCCCTATCTAAAGAATTATAATAATTTAGATAATGTTTTTAAACTCAATAATATAATTAGAACTCCAACCGCAATCATCATTGGTTTTCTTTTAATTTTGTTTACCAAATATGCTGCTAACGGCGCTGCAATAACTCCTCCTAAAATCAATCCGATGATTACCTGCCATCCGTGGATGCCTCCAAAAAGCATGAACGTAATGCCGCTTGCAAATGAAATTGCAAACTCAGCTGCATTAACCGAACCAATTGTATATCTCGGATTTCTTCCTCTTCCTAATAATGTTGAAGTAACGATTGGCCCCCAGCCTCCGCCTCCTACTGAATCCATGAAACCACCAAAAGCGGCCAAAGCACTTAATTTTTTAGTTTTCTTCTTTACAATTGTTTTTTTCAATGCTTTTCTAATGATTACAATCGCTAAAACAATCATGTAAACTGCAATAAATGGCTTAATAATATCACCGTTAATTATGTCCGACAATAAGTAAGCTCCTGTAATTGAACCTAAAACACCTGGAATCAATAAATGTTTTACCAGTTTTTTATTGATATTCCCAAATCGGTGGTGTGAAAGTGCCGATGCTCCCGTTGTAAACATTTCTGAAACGTGTACCGCAGTACTGCTCACCACTGGCGGAACTCCATAAGCCAATAAAAATGATGTTGAAGTTGCTCCGTAACCCATTCCTAAAGTTCCGTCTACCAATTGAGCAAAAACTCCAATGGCAAAAAACACTAAAAATTCTTCATTAAATCCTTCAACAAATCCATTCCACGAAAACTCAGCATGATGATTGTATATTAACACGGTTAATAAACCTACTAACAAAACAACAGGAATTCCAATCCAAAGCTTTTCTTTTAAAGAATCGGCCGTATTTATTTTCAGTTCTTTTTCCATATTAAAAATAATTCTTTTTGTTTTCAAAACCTATTACCCTATCGGGTTAATAGATTACTTTGCAAAAATAATACTTATTTCTAAAATACAAAGTAATATTTTTATTTTTTTAAGCCTTAATTACTAATTCATTGCATTCTAAAAGAGGTATTTAGAACTTTGCTTGAATAATTTCACAAATAATACCATTTTCCAAGATATTCAAACAATATAAGCATCAAAAAAACTTGTGTATTAAATACGTTTTCCAATCTCTACAATATCTATAGGATAATTATAAAAATGTCGTATTTTAGCGCCAAATTTTTTCTATGGATTTTCAGATTGGTCTTGTAATCGCAGGTTTAGTAGTTGGTTTTATTGTTGGATTAACAGGTGTTGGAGGGGGCTCTTTAATGACCCCAATTTTATTATATTTCAATATTCCTCCCACAACAGCTGTAGGAACAGACCTGCTATATGCTGCCTTTACCAAAGCTGGCGGAATATTTGTACACAATAAAAAAGGAAATATAAACTGGAAAATTACAGGATGGCTGACATTAGGAAGTGTTCCCGCTGCTTTAGTAACGTTGTGGATACTCAACAGTATTAAAACAGATATTGAAACGATAAATCGTGTAATTAAGTACAGTTTAGGCTGGGCATTATTGTTTACTTCTGTTGCTATTATATTTAAAAACAGAATTTTAAAGTTTTCGCAAAAACATGCTGGAGATAAATTTCATAGCGAAAGCCATACTCAAAATATGCTGACTGTAGGCATTGGAGTATTATTGGGAGCGACTGTAACTTTAACTTCTATTGGAGCTGGCGCTTTAGGAACTGTAACTTTGTTTTTCCTTTATCCGCTTTTACCAACTCCTCGATTGGTAGGAACTGAAATTGCTCATGCTGTTCCATTGACTTTAGTTGCTGGAATCGGACATGCTTCTATGGGAAATTTAGATTTAGCGCTTTTGGGCCAATTATTAATGGGATCTCTTCCAGGTATTTATATTGGAAGCAGTTTAAGCGGAAAAGTTCCTGATCTATTTTTGAGAAATGCTATTGCTGTAATGCTTTTTCTTGCTGGATATAAATTGATTTTTTAAAGCAAATTAATTTTTAAGCTTCTTTAAAACTTCACTTTTGAATTGTTTTGATGTTCCATATTCTAGTAAAATCTCTAATATTTCTTTACTTATCTTTTTATGATTTAGAATATATTCGTGAAGAAACTTGTCTCCTTTTTTAATCATTTTTTTTACAACTTCTATTTTTCCATAATTTTTATCAAACTGAGACATTTGTTCCTCGAGCTTATAATGATCTTCAGCTGTTTGCAGAGAGGTATCTTGTGTAAAAATCTGCACTAAAAGCTCATCGTCTTCTTTGACATGTAGAAAAATAAAAATAGTCTGTCCCCAACTCATATATTGTTTGGTTGTATCATTCTCGGGAAGAAATATTTGTGAACAGAAATAGAAAAGTTTATTATTAAATTCTGGAATAGAAGCTTCTGATATTTTCCATTTTGGAAAATGTTTAAGATATAGAATATCTTTTTTCTTTATCATATCTGCACAAGAAGATGTTGTTACATCTTTTTCCCTCTTATACATTACAGAATTATATTGAGCAAGATGATGTTGGATAAATTCATTCGTTTCTACTTTCTTTTCAATAACGATAAATTCCAATCTCTTTATTTGCACAGGCTTATTAAGCCTTATTTCATCAGTTTTAACAATTGCTCCAAAAATATATAGTTCTCTAAAAGTTGAACTATTCAAAGTCTCTAATTCTGATTTTCCAAGCGTTATTTTATCAATAAAAACAGAAGGAAAACCTTTTATCCTAGGAAAATCAATATCTATGAGTAAATTTTTTTGGTAAATGTCCATAATTGCATCGCTTAAGCCTCTCTGTAAAAATAAAGATTTTTCTCTCAAATAAGCTACTAAAAAGCAATATCTGCTAAAGAATTACTTTCTAATATTTTAAGTGTATTATCTCTAACTTCTGTCATTAAACGACGTGCGGCGCAGGTAGACTCATCATCGCAATCATCACATCTTTCGTAGAAATTATGACTCGCGCATGGTAATAATGCAATTGGCCCTTCTAGAATTCGGTAGACTTTTGCCATGCTGATATCTTTAGGGTCTTTGATCAGGTAATAACCGCCGCCCTTTCCTTTTTTAGC
Source organism: Flavobacterium sp. SORGH_AS_0622 (assembly GCF_030818825.1). Classification (NCBI taxonomy): domain Bacteria; kingdom Pseudomonadati; phylum Bacteroidota; class Flavobacteriia; order Flavobacteriales; family Flavobacteriaceae; genus Flavobacterium; species Flavobacterium sp. SORGH_AS_0622. The sequence goes on along the minus strand of NZ_JAUTAX010000001.1, from coordinate 408,125 downwards.
TCCAAGAAAACCAGAGTTTCTTAAAAGCAACAAAATACTTTCTAAAAATTTAATCGAAATATGTTCACTTTTCGCAATTTCAGCAATTTGTACAGGTTCGTTATTTTCTCTCCTGGCTAAATATGTAAGAGCTTTAATTCCGTATTTTGTTTTCTTTGAAAGCACTAATGTATAATTTTAGATTGTAGAATTTAGATTTGGGATATTCAGATCAAACTCTTACAAATTATTAAACAACAAAAATATGCTTTTTGTTTGAACTATCACAAAAGAATAAAGTTAAATTCTACTAATTCTATCAAATTACTTCGTTAATTTATTTCTTTGAATGACAAAAATATGATTTTAAGAAAACATAATCAAAAAAGACGATTTCAACTGTATTAAATTTACAGCTAAAAATCGTCTTTACTATTTGAAATTGAAATATATAATTAAGCTAATGCTTGTTTCAAATCTGCAATTACATCTTCTACAGTTTCTAAACCTACGGAAACACGAACAAGACCTTGCGTGATTCCAACCGCTAATTGATCTTCTTCGGATAATTTACTGTGTGTTGTAGAAGCTGGATGCGTTACAATTGTTCTGGTATCTCCAATATTTGCAGACAATGAACAAAGTTGTATCGAATTCAAGAATTTTCTTCCTGCTTCAATTCCACCTTTAATTTCAAATGCGATGATGTTCCCGCCAGCTTTCATTTGCTTTTTTGCAATTTCATATTGCGGATGCGATTTCAAAAACGGATATTTTACGCTGTTTACATTTGGATGACTTTCTAAAAACTCAGCTACTTTTAAAGCATTTTCGCAGTGTCTGTCCACACGAACTGCCAATGTTTCTAAACTTTTTGATAAAACCCAAGCATTAAATGGCGATAAAGCTGGACCTGTATTTCTAGAGAACAAATATATCTGTCTGATTAATTCTGCATCTCCAACAGTTACTCCGCCTAAAACTCGTCCTTGTCCGTCAATTAATTTTGTCGCTGAATGGATAACCAAATGTGCTCCAAATTTAATTGGCTGCTGTAAATAAGGTGTTGCAAAACAGTTGTCTATAATTAAAATCAAGTTGTGTTTTTTTGCAATATCTCCTAATAATTGTAAATCAATAACATCAACACCAGGATTTGTTGGTGATTCGGCGTATAATATTTTGGTGTTTGGTTTAATAAAACTCTCGATTGTTTCTGGCTTATTGATCTCAAAATATGAAGTTTCGATATTCCATTTTGGAAAATAAGTCATAAACAAAGCGTGAGTAGAACCAAAAACACTGCTTGCAGAAACAATATGATCTCCAGAGTTTAATAATGCAGCAAAAGTAGAATATACTGCTGCCATTCCCGTTGCAAAAGCATAACCAGAATCTGCACCTTCCATTTTGCAGATCTTATCCACAAATTCTGATGTGTTTGGATTACTGAAACGGCTGTAAATATTTCTTTCTTTTTCTTCTGTAAAAGAAGCGCGCATATCCTCTGCATCTTCAAATACGAAACTTGACGATAAATACAATGGCACCGAATGCTCTAAATACTGTGATCTTTCTAATTGTGTTCTTATGGCTTGTGTTTCAAAACCAAATTCTTCTTTATTCATTGTGTTGTTTTTTGTTTTTTTTTGAAAAACTATTTCGCAAAGATTCACAAAGTGAACACTAAGTTTCGCAAAATATTTTTCCTTTTCAGCTAACTGAGAATTATCTAATTCTCAAATTGACTAATTTAATTAACGTAATTCTTCGTTGTTTAAAACGACTTTATATTTAATAGCTGCTGTTGGCTCAACTGTTTTGGCAACCGAACAGTATTTCTCGAAAGAAAGCTGTGCTGCCTTTTTTGCTTTTTCAGGATTGATTTCTCCTTCTAAATAAAAAACCACATCGATTTCTTTAAAAGGTTTTGCTTCTTCGATTTGAACTCTTGTTCCTTCAACCTCAGCATTAAAAGAAGTGATTTCCTGACGCTGCTTCTTTAAAATTGAAATCATATCAATTGCACTGCATCCTGCAACGCCCATTAGCACTAACTCCATTGGACTTGCACCTAAATCGCTTCCGCCAAATTCGGCTCTGCTGTCAACGTCAACTATATGTCCGCGTTCATTTTTTAGTTTAAAATGAAATGCGTCATTTACTCTGTTTAAGGTTACTTTCATTGTGTTGTTATTTTTTTTTGTTTTGTTATAGCCTTGTAAATCTAAAATCTCAAGTCTAAAATCTGCAATCTAAAATCGTATTATCCTTTATCCGACAATCTCAAAATATCTCCGAAAACTCCTCTTGCCGTTACCGCAGAACCTGCACCAGCTCCTTGGATAACAATTGGACGATCTCCGTAAGATTCTGTGTAAATTTCGAAGAAAGAATCAGAACCTTTTAATCCGCCTAATGCAGTATCTTTTGGCACTGAAACTAATTTTACTTCAAGATTTCCTTTGTCATTTTGTAAATCACCAGACAATTCGCCGATATATCTTAGTACATGATTTGGCTGTTGGTCTGCTTTTATTTTAGCGTAAATCGGATCAAATTCTTTTAATTTCGTCAAGAAATCAGCTGCACTTCCTTCACGTAAATGCTCTGGAATAAGATTCTGAATAGAAATTTCTTCAAATTCGTTTTGTAAATCTAATTCTCTAGCCAAAATCAATAATTTTCTTCCAACGTCATTGCCGCATAAATCCTCACGCGGATCTGGTTCTGTGTATCCGTTATCAATTGCTTCCTGCAAGATTTCGCTGAAAGGAACATCTTTTGCAGAGAAATTATTGAATAAATAACTCAATGTTCCTGAGAAAACACCTTTAATTTTTGTGATATTTTCTCCCGAAAGATGCAGTAATTTAATGGTATCAATTAACGGTAAACCTGCACCCACATTGGTTTCGTATAAATAATTCTTTTGGTTTTCTGCCAAAGATTTTCTCAATTCTTTATAAAAACCATAGCTTAATGTATTCGCTACTTTATTCGAAGAAATCAAATCGAAACTGCTTTCTACAAGCGGAATATAGTTTTCTACGAAAGGCGCACTTGCCGTGTTATCGATCGCAATTAAGTTTTCTAAATGATGTTCATTTGCGTAAGCAATAATATCTTTTATAGTATATGCCTCGCCTTTGGTTTCAATTTCATTTTTCCAGTTTGCAGTTACACCATATTTATTTAAAAGCAGCTTTTTTGAGTTTGCAATAGCAAAAACATTCAGCTTAACATCTTTACGTTTTTCAATTGCTGCAGCCGATTCTAAGATTTGGTTAATTAAAGTCCCTCCTACTAATCCGTGGCCAAAAATCGCGATGTTTATTTTCTTAGAAACACCAAAAATTTCTCCGTGAATTACGTTTAAGGCTTTGTTTAATTCTTCTTTTTTAACAACCAAACTCACGTTTTTACCCGTTACGGTGTTGTTAAACAAAATCGGAACAATTTTATTTTTGATTAAGGCTGTATATGGTTTGTGGAATGTACTTAAATCCTGTCCGATAATCGAAATTACCGATACATTGTCTGTAACTGTAATTTGGTTTACGTCTTTCGAATAAAAGTCATTTTCGAACTCTTTTTCTAATTCTACAACTGCAGTTGTCGCTTTATCTGTTGCTACAACCAACCCAATTCCTCTTTCTGAAGATCCTTGCGAAATAATACTCACACTAATATTATGATCGCCCATTACCTTAAAAATACGGGCATCTACTCCTGCCTTTCCAAGTAATCCGCGTCCTTCAAGGTTAACAAGAGAAACATTTTCCAAAACAGAAAGTGTTTTAATTCCTTCTTTAGCAGAATCGGATGTAATTAATGTTCCGCGGTTTTCGTGATTGAAAGTATTTAAAATACGAAGCGGAATATTTTTTTCTAATAACGGAATTATCGTTTTGGCGTGCAGAATTGTTGCTCCAAAATTAGCCAGCTCATTTGCTTCGTTAAAAGACAAATATTCGATTTTTTTAGCATCTGCAACTAAATCTGGATTTGCCGTGTAGATTCCGTCTACGTGTGTAAAGTTTTGCAGTTCTTCGGCATTTAAATAATTAGCGATTAACGAAGCGGTATAGTTACTGCCGTTTCTACCTAAAGTAGTTGTGTCGTTGTTGTTGTTGGAACCAATGAAGCCTGTAACTATATTAACCGTTTCGCCGTTATGTTCTTTAAAATAATTTACTACGTTTTTCTTTGAAAGCTGTTCTAGAGGTTGTGCATCACCAAATTTAGAATCGGTTTTTAGCAGTTCTCTTGAATCTACAAAATTGGCTGGAATTCCTTTTTCCACTAAAATAGCAGTCAATAATTTAGCCGAAAGCAATTCTCCTTTTGATAGAATCTGATCTTTGATTTTTTTACTGTAATCGCCTATTAGACTTACACCTTCAAAAAGTTTGTCTAAAACATTAAATTCCTCAGATAAATCTACATGCGGATAATCTGATATTTGATATTTTTTAAAATTCTCTAATAATTCTTTATAACTGCCATTTTTAGCAGCAATGCTTAAAATAAATTCTAATTCATCTGTTGCGTTTCCGCGTGCAGAAACTACAACTGTAATTTTTTCACCTTGATTTACTTTATCCGAAATGATTGAAACAACTTTGTTAAGTCCTTCTCCGTTTGCTAATGATTTACCTCCAAATTTTAATACTTTCATTTTATTTTTTTATTGTTTCTGCCTTAAAAATGTCGGCAAGTAAATGATCTAATTGTTTGTACTCGATTAAAAAAGCGTCATGTCCGTGAACCGAATCAATTTCGCTGTAGAAAACATTGTCTTTAAATTTCTTCAATTCTTCGTAGGTTTCTATGTTTTCTTTTGCTGTAAAAAACAAATCCGAATTAATTCCTACTATATGAATTGATGCATTTGATTGTGACAATAAGTTTTCAAAACTTTCACTATTTCTTGTAATATCAATTGTTTTAAGCAGCTGATTCATTAATTTATAAGAAGCTAATTGAAATCTTTGCTGCAATTTTTTGCCGTGATGCGCCAGCCAGCTTTCGATATTAAAAATCAAAAGATCTTGATTGATGGTACGCTGAAATTTTTCTTTGAATGATTCTGGCGAACGATAACACAACATGGCGTGTATTCTCGCATCTTCGATTGGCTTTGAAGAATTATTGAGAATTTGTTCTTGCAGGAAGCAATTGGCAATAAGCCAGTCTGTCGATTTCCAATCGCTTGCAATTGGGATAAGATGTTCTGTGATATTTGGTTCTAAAGCTAAGATTTCCCAAGCAATTCCGCCTCCAACTGAGCCTCCAATTATAGCATAAAGCTTTTCAATATTTAAAACTTTTAGTCCTTCAATAAAAATTCGGGCAATGTCTCTGGCAGTAAAATCTAGATAATTTTCGATTAGGAAAGAATTGCTTCCATTTCCTGGAATATCAAAAGCTAAAATGGTATAGACAGCAGTATCAATGGTTTTACCTTCGCCAATTAAGTTATTCCACCAGCCATTCTCGCCAGTAACTTGGGCGTTTCCTGTCAAGGCATGATTTACCAAAACAATAGGCGCACTATGCAAAGGCTGACCAGCAATAGTAAAACTTAAAGGCAGTGTATGATAAAGCGCACCATTTTCTGTGGTGAAATTTTGTATGCTAATAGGGTTTGGTATATTTTCCAATTTCAAATCTGTTGTATTATCTGATTTGTATCTGGAAATATTAGAAAGAAAAAACTAGTATAAACTAGAAAAATTCTTGTTGTTATCTTTCCACGTTGGGCGTGGTAGAATGCAGCACCTTCTTCGAATTAACGAAGGGTTGCTAAGGATTCATCGGGTCTAATCCCTCGTCCTTTCTTTATAACATTTCAATACTTTTTTGAACTTAACGAGTGCAAATTAACTACTAATTTCTTTAACAAACAAATTTTATCGAAACTGTTTGCTAAATTTCATAAACATATTGCAGCAAAAACTATTATACGCAAAAATTTACCGAACAGAAATGCCCAGTAAAATTAAGCAGGCCGAAACCTATTTTGCGGTGCTTTTTAATTTAGATAAAAAGCGTTTCATTTTCTTTTGAATACATCAAAAACAACAAAGAATTTGGTGTTATTTTTTCGGTATTTTTATCCGTTTCAGTAATTCCGAACCTTGGGGTGAGCCAATTCGTTTGCTGGCGGCGGCGGATTATTTCTTTTCGTTCTTTTGTTTTTCAAAGTAGAAATCGTTTTTGCTAAGTAGTTCAATGTGCTCATGATATTAAGTTTTAGTTTAGTTGCGTTTTATAATCTTTATTTCTTTTTTATGTTTATGTTAAATCGCTTTCAGGAATAAAAAAACCCTTTTGGAATTTCAGATACCAAAAGGGTTAAGTTTTTTAAACTCATTTATTCTTTTAGTATCAACAGACGTTCACGCAAATAAGCGCGACAGCAAACATCTTGTTCATCTGTAAGGATTTATTCATCTGTGATTTATATTGTATTTTATTTAAATTCTGCATTTTTGTGTAAAATTAAAAAGCCTCCCAATATGTTTTGGGAGGCTTTACTATATATTGTATTCTTACAATTTTTTAAGCAATAGACAACCCAGCCTCGGTTATAACCGAAATGGCGCAAAACATTTTGTTGACTTTTAAGTTCATTTGATTGTAGTAGTTTTTGGGTATAACAAATATGCAACTATTATTTTTATTAAACAAATAAAATTCAAGAATTTAATTACAAAATACGTTAAAAAGTGATTTTTTTACGTTGAAAAACATCTTACAAAAATAATTTACAGAAAAAGACTATAAAAAATTGATCAATAAGCAGTTTTAAAGCTTTCTAAACTTCCTTAACGAATCAGTTTATCAAAGAACATTAGTTATATTTTTTATTTTCTACGAAGTTTTTAAGACCAAACGGCCTCTTTATTTCTAATTCTTTCCGCTACTTTCAAAATATCGGTTATAATTCCTCTCGAAATTGCCTGTTTGCACGGCGGTGCACTTTGGATTACAATTGGAACCTGTGCGTAAGATTGTGTATAGATTTCAAAAATGGTATCCGAGCCCTTTAATTGTCCAATTGCAGAATGTGCAGGTTCTGAAATCAATTTGACTTCCAGCTTATTTTTCTCAAAATCAAATTCGCCCACATAACGAAGTACATGATTATCAGACTGTGTTATTTTTGCTATTTTAAATGATTTGTCAACTGCTTCTTTATTAAGCACTCCATTTTGTTCCAGATGATTTTCTGTAATAAAAGGATGTATTTGAATATCTGAGAAATTGAAATCTTTGCCAACTTCTCTGGCCAATATTAGAAGTTTTCTTGCCGTGTCGTTTCCAGATAAATCTTCCTTGAATGTTGATTTCATTAATCCCAAAAGACTTGCATCTTTTAAAACGGATGAAAACGAAACATCTTCAGAAGAAAATCTATTAAACACGTAACTCAAATTATCTGAAAATACTCCTCGAATCTTGGTGATTTTTTCTCCCGAATAATACAAATCTCTTAAAGTCTGCAAAACCGGAATCCCTGTATCGACAGATGTTTCATACAAAAACTCTTTGTCATACTTTTTAAGATTTGATCGCAGCTCTTTGTACAAGTCTATCGGCAGTGTGTTTGCTTTTTTATTGACAGCCACAATATTAAATCCGTTTTTGATGAGCGTATTATAATGTTTCACCAATTCATCACTGGCTGTTGCATCTACAGCAATCAAGTTTTCGAATTCATTTTCTTTAGCAAATTCAATAATATCTTCTACTTTAAAAGGAACAGCCAATTGTCTAAAATTGGTTTCCCAAGCATAACCAACACCTTCTTTCTCGAAAAAGGCCACTGTAGAATTGGTTATAATAGGAAAATGAAAATCTACGTTTTTACTTTCAAGAAAAAAGTCCTGACTTTCAATAATCTGATTAATCAAAGTACTTCCGATATTTCCAATTCCAAAAAGGATAATGTTTATTTTAAGCTTTGACATAATTTCTACTATTTTGTTTTTAGCCATATATGTGATATAAGTTCATTTAATTTTCTTTGCGTTAAATTGCTAGACGCACTGTGGCGCATTTTACTAAAATGAAATTATATCACTTATATGGTTGAATTTTTATAATGATGCTTTTCATAAAAAATTACCTTTAGCAATAACCAATCACTAAAGGCAATCTTTCAAACAAAAAACAAAAAAACCTAATTTTTATTAATACTGTATTGTGATAGCGAAACACTCTCAAAAACAGTTTGCAGATCTGCAATTAAATCTTCAATATCTTCAATTCCCACAGACAGACGAACCAAATCTTTTGAAACTCCTGTTTCGATTTGTTCTTCATCTGTTAACTGCTGATGTGTGGTACTTGCCGGGTGAATAATCAGCGATTTAGTGTCGCCAATATTGGCTAGTAAAGAGAATAATTTTGTATTATCTACAACTTTTTTAGCAGCATCAAAACCACCTTTTAATCCAAAAGTAATGATTCCGCTTTGGCCTTGTGGCAAATATTCTTGGGCTAAATCATAATATTTATTCGATTTTAAACCTGGATAATTTACCCACACGACCTCATCTTGTTTCTCTAACCATTCGGCCAAAGCCAAAGCATTCTCACTATGTTTCTTGATTCGGATTGGAAGTGTTTCTAATCCTTGAATAATCTGAAAAGCATTAAATGGACTCAAAGCAGAACCAAAATCACGCAGTCCTTCAATTCGCGCTTTTGCAATAAAAGCCGCATTTCCTAAAGCTTCGTGATATACTAATCCGTGGTAACCTGCAGACGGTTCGGTAAATTCAGGGAATTTTCCGTTTGCCCAGTCAAAATTTCCAGCATCAATGACAACGCCTCCTAAAGAAGTTCCGTTTCCAGCGATATATTTAGTTAAGGAGTGAATAACAATATCGGCACCATATTTAATTGGGTTCAATAAGTAAGGTGTCGCAACTGTATTGTCTACTATAAATGGCACTTTAAATGCTTTGGCTTCTGCCGAAATTCCTTTTAAATCTAAAACATCTAATTTTGGATTTCCGAGAGATTCAACAAAAAAAGCTCTTGTATTTTCTTTTGCCGCTTTGGTAAAATTTTCTGGTTTTGAAGGATCTACAAATGTTGTTGTAATTCCTAATCTTGGTAATGTAACTTTCAGCAGATTATAAGTTCCTCCATATAAACTGTTTGATGCTACTATATGATCTCCAGCTTTTAGCAAAGTCAATAATGTTGTAGAAATTGCCGATGCTCCAGATGCTGTTACTACCGCTCCGATTCCGCCTTCAAGTGCTGCCAGACGCTGTTCTAAAACGTCGTTTGTCGGATTATTTAATCTTGTATAAATAAATCCAGCTTCGGCAAGACCAAATAAATTGGCAGCGTGATCTGAATTGTTAAATACATACGATGATGTTTGGTAAATTGGCACTGCTCTTGTGCTTCCGTTTTTAGTAACATCGTGTCCTGCGTGTAATGCGTTTGTTGCAAATTTTTGTGTACTCATGATTTCTTAGTTTTTTTTAGGTATTGTTATACGTTTATATTGTAATTCAGTTTTGAAATTGTAATTCAGCTAAAATGACTTAAATAAAAAAATCTTCTCCTTCTTCTTCAAGTGCATACATATGAAACAGTACTGATTTGTGAGTTTTTAAATATTGTTCCGGGTTATATTTTAAAGTTTCACTCGTTGATTCTTCAACTTTAGTATTATTTTTTTGTGAATCTGTTCTCAATAAGTATTGAAATGCAATTGTATTTATATCTAGTGTATTCATGATTTAAAATTTAAAATGTTGAAATGAAAAAAGCCCTTTCGGATGGCTACCAAAAGGGCTTATAGTTTTAACTATAACAAAGATTTTATCTTTCACTTTTGGCAACAGCAAGTCGGGATGCACATTTGCATCATTCCACAACACATCATATTTCTTCTTGCTATTGCTTTCATTTTTTTAAATTGGTTTGTTTTTTTTTAATTCGACTAATTCGATAGAGTAAATGTAGTAATATTTTTTTAACTACCAAATTAAAATTCGATTTTTATTATTAAATTTTTATAATCACTTATTATATATACAATTATTCTAGAAGCATGCAGTATTAGCCACAGATTAAAGAATTAAAATGATTAAATAAACCTTTTAATTTGAGTAATCTGCGGCATCAATTCTGAGCTCTTAAAATTTAAAGCTTAAACGTGCAAAACCAAATCTTCCGTTCAATCCAAATTGAGAAACTGCTCTTGAATAAGCAAACTGATTTGCATTGGTCAAGTCTGTACTTGGTGCTGGAGATAAAGTTGGAGTTGTATTTGTAAAAGCTGGAGTTGCCGGATTGTTTCGATCTGGATAAACGTCTCCTATATTATTAAATCCAACAGTCGCTCTAAAATGTTCGTTAATCTGATATCCGAAAGATAAATCTGTTACTAATTTTGCACTGTATTCTGGATGCTCGTATACAGAAGCTGATCCGTCAAGATTAACATCTGTTGCTCCTGGATCTGTAACTTTTCCGAAATAGCTGTTTCTTAAATAAATATCTAGTTTTTTGATGCTGAAAGTTGTCATCAAGTTTGCTTTTAATTTCGGAATAGCTTCTTCTAAATAAATTCGGCTTGATTCTGGAAAGAAAGAATAAATATATGGATCTCCTCCTGCATCAATTATTGATTGCGGAATGTGTAAATCTCCAACTCTTTTGGTTTCATTGTAACTCAAAGCAAAATCATTTCTGATTACGAAATCTTGAATGACATCATATTTTTGAGATATTACCAAATCAATTCCTTTAGTTTCAGAGTCGATTCCGTTAGTCCAAAACGAAGCTCTTTCTACACCTTTCAAATCAAATGCTTGTTGGAACAATGTCAATGCTTCTGCCTGCGTTGGAGATGTAGCGGCAGCAATTTGCGCATCTGTTGGTCTTGCATATTGTCCTGATAATACAACGCGATCGTTGATTCTTGTAAAATAAGCATCAGTAGCAATGGTTATGTTAGCTTCAGGAATTTTAAATGTAAATCCTGTACTGATGCTTTTTGATTTCTCTGGCTTTAGGTTTTCTACACCAATACTTTTGGCTGCCTGCGAATCGTTTGTAAAATAACCTACTTGATATGGCGAACCATTGATGAATTGTGTTGAACTTGCTTCAAAATATTTTTGCTGTAATGAAGGCGCTCTAAAACCTGTTTGTCCAGAAATTCTCCAATTAATATTATCTGTCAATTTTAAAAGAGAGGCTAGTTTAAAAGTAACTGTACTTCCAAAATCTGAATAATTTTCATAACGCGCAGCTCCATTTACCAGCCATTTTTCTGTTGCATTCAATTCTAAATCAATATATCCCGCACCACTTTTTCTATCTCTTTCTTTAGCATCTGAAGGCTGGAAACCTGAAAATCCCTGTGCTCCTGCTCCACGTTTGTTTCCAAAGAAATCTGTAACTATTAAAGGAGAAGTGCTTGGCAAAATTCCCGTTACTAAATTTCCGTTTACATCATATAAGCCGTAAGAAGCTTCATCTCCTTGTTTAATTTGGTAATTTTCATATCTGAATTCCCCGCCAAAAGCAACGTTTAATCCTGAAAGAAAATCGTATTTTTTACTAAAGTCTAAATTGGTTGTACTTTGTAAAAACGAAACTTTACCGGCATCAAAACTAAAAGGAGAATTTGTTCCAAGAGTTGCATTAATAGTATTGTTTACATCATATTTGAATGAGTTTGTTCCAAGGTTTGTACTTAAATCGGTATCAAAACCAAATAATTCTGTGTTTACACCAACCGCTGCAGAAGCATCTAATATATCTGATTCTATTTCTGGTAGAAATCCATTTTGATATACTTGCGTGAAAGTTCCAGAACCGTTTGGAAGCCTGTTAAACGCATACGATTTTCCATTTCTATACGACACTCCACCAAAAGAGTACAAAGAAGTACTTTCTGTTAAGGGATATTTCGCATTATAATATACCTGACCAGAAGCAAGTTCTGACTGGCCAACACTCATATTATAGTCACTTCTTTGCTGTCCTCTGTAGGCTAATTCATTATTAGTAACATCAAAATTCAAAGCTGTCTGCATTTGCGCAATTGTTGTTGCAGATGCGATTGCAGTTTGCTGTGCTGCTGTAAAATAGCTCACTTGAGGCGCATATTGTTGTAATGAACTAATAATTTGTGCCGAGTTTCCAGTGGTATTAATGTTGGTGAATAATGAATTTATTTCAACTCCATTTTGTGCTGCTCGATTTTCAACAGCATTATAGGCATTAAAAATATTATTGCTTCTAATTCCTGCTCTGCTTGTTGCTTGTCTTGTAACGGCAGTTCCTGTAATATTGAAGAAACTTCCAGGTTTACCTAACGAAGTTCCGTAATTTAAATCGACTTGCACAGTTTGCCCGTCTGCTCCTCCTTCGAAATTATTAGATCCAGATGATAAATTAGTTCCGTATTGAATCCCTCCAGTAAGAAAGTCAGCGTTCTTTTTTAATACAATATTAATTACTCCGGCAATGGCGTCAGAACCGTATTGGGCCGCAGCTCCATCTCTTAAAACTTCAATTCTTTCTATTGCAAAAGATGGAATCGCATTTAAATCTGTTCCAACAGAACCTCTTCCAGGCGATCCGTTTATATTAACTAAAGCACTTGTGTGTCTTCTTTTTCCGTTTACTAAAATTAAAACCTGATCTGGTCCTAATCCTCTTAATTGCGCTGGATCAACGTGATCTGTTGCATCTGCTGTTGATGTTGCGTTACTTGTAAACGAAGGCGCAACATAGTTTAATATTTGAGTTACGCTGGTTTGCGGCGCACCTTTTGTTATTTCGCCCACGTTAAAAACATCAACCGGAACCGGCACATCTGTTTTTACTCTGTTTTTACTTCTAGATCCAATAACTGTTACTTCTGTTAATTCATTACTCTTTAAAGTATCCTGCTCTTTTTTATTGTCCTGAGCATAAATACCTGAAAATGTAAAAAGACCTAAAACGATTAGTACATTTTTTTTCATTTTTTTAACTGATTAATTAGTTGTTTTTGGCTTAAAAAAAATCTTATAGCTTTCTTTTTTGAACAAAAAAAACCTCTGCGGGCTGCAGAGGTTCTATATATGTTGTTGAAAAAAAACTACAATAGAGTCTCTGCGGATAACTCCGGCATCTTACAAGACATCATATTGCAAATTGTAAATTTCATTTCTTTCTGTTATTTTAACGAAGCAAATGTGCGAACTATTTTTTAATCGACCAAACAAAAACCAAAATAATTTCTATTACCCTATCAATCTAGTATGTTTTTGTTAAATTTCTGTTGTAAAAAATAAAAAAAGTTGAACTTTAATTTGCAAATCAAAATGGTTTTGTACTTTTGCACGCGAATACAGAGGAAAAATTTGAACTGATTGCAACCTCTTCATAATGAAATGGTTCGTTATGAATACTGAAAGATAGATTTCAGTAGTAAAAAATGCTAAAGCAGGAACTCTCCTTTAGCACTTTCAGCAATTACTTTTTCCTCGCTTAATGTTAATTTAATAAATTATTATGGCTTATTTATTTACGTCAGAATCTGTTAGTGAAGGGCATCCAGACAAAGTTGCAGATCAAATTTCGGATGCTTTAATTGATAACTTTCTGGCATTTGATGCTGATTCAAAAGTAGCTTGTGAAACATTAGTTACTACAGGTCAGGTAATTTTAGCAGGTGAAGTAAAATCGAATACTTATCTTGATGTACAACAAATTGCACGTGAGGTAATCCGTAAAATTGGATATACTAAAAGTGAATATATGTTTGAAGCGAATTCTTGTGGAATTCTTTCTGCAATTCACGAGCAGTCTGCAGACATTAATCAAGGGGTTGACAGAGCGAAGCCAGAAGAGCAAGGTGCTGGAGACCAAGGAATGATGTTTGGTTACGCTACAAACGAAACTGAAAACTTCATGCCATTGGCACTTGATTTATCTCATAAATTATTACAAGAGTTAGCTATTTTAAGACGTGAAAACAAAGAAATCACTTATTTACGTCCAGATGCTAAATCTCAAGTAACTTTAGAATACAGCGACGATAACAAACCGACTCGTATTGATGCAATTGTTATCTCAACACAACATGACGATTTTGATGAAGAAGCTGCAATGCTTGCTAAAATCAAAAAAGATATTATCGAAATCTTGATTCCAAGAATTATCGCTAAAAACCCAGAGCACGCTCATTTATTCAACGATAAAATCAACTACCATATTAACCCAACAGGAAAATTCGTTATTGGAGGTCCTCACGGAGATACTGGTTTAACAGGAAGAAAAATCATCGTAGACACTTACGGTGGAAAAGGTGCCCACGGTGGTGGTGCATTCTCTGGAAAAGATCCAAGTAAGGTAGATAGAAGTGCCGCTTATGCGACACGTCATATCGCTAAAAACTTAGTTGCAGCTGGTGTTGCTGATGAAATCTTAGTTCAGGTTTCTTATGCAATTGGAGTTGCTGAGCCAATGGGAATTTTCATTGAAACTTACGGAACATCTAAAGTAAACTTAACAAACGGTGAAATCGCTAAAAAAGTAGAAGCTATCTTCGATATGCGTCCTTACTTTATCGAGCAGCGTTTAAAATTAAGAAACCCAATCTACAGCGAAACTGCTGCTTACGGACACATGGGACGTAAACCAGAAACTGTAACTAAAACTTTCTCTGCTCCTGGCGGAAACGAAAAAACAGTTACTGTTGAATTATTTACATGGGAAAAACTTGATTTTGTTGATCAAGTAAAAGCTGCATTTGGATTGTAAATCTAGACTTATAGACTCGCTTAGATCCTTAGACATCTTAGTTAGCCTGAACATAAAAAAGCCGATTTCTTAAATTAGAAATCGGCTTTTTGCTTTTAGAACTTAGTCTTATTAATATGTTCCGTTTTGCATTTTTGCTAACGTGTCTTTAATTTCAGTCGCAGTTTCTTCTTCAGTCACACCAGATAAATATTTCACTGCTAAAGTCTGAGTTTCGATTGCTTTTTGCTTTTGTCCGTCTTTATAATATAACTGCGCCAAAGTATCTAAATAATACGGATTGTTTTTAGTAACAACCAAACTATATTCAGACCATTTAATCGCATCTTTTATAAAGTTAGAATTCTGAGGTTTTAATACCACACTCCAAGCTGCTGTATTTGCAAGGTTAGAATGATATTCTTTAAACATATTCCAGCCGTCATAAGAATAACTTGAACTAGAATCTAATCCTGCAAAAATGGCGTCTAATTTTTCAATTGGACTTGTTCCTGCCAAAGTATTATCAAAATAGGTATTGAACTCTTTTAAGAAAGTTGTGTTAGAACCATCTTTGTCTTCAACCTGACCTAAATAATCAAAATAATTGCGGTAAGCATCAAAATTACCTTTACCAGATGCAATTATCTTTTTATAAATAGAATTGACTTTTTCTTTATTGATATTTCCTGTAACTCCATCTTGAGACGCATAAAGGTTTAACTGTAACGCATTTGAAATTTCAGTAACTGGACTTCCAACATTATGAAGTTGTCCTACTATACTATTGAACTCTGCACGTTTGTTTTCTATATCATCAGAATGTTTAAGCAAATAGTCTATCGCCAAGAAATCGGTGTCGTTTAAAATTTTATCTTCATTAAAAAGCTGTTTTGTAAATCCTTGGTTTTTGATTTCCTTTACAATTGTTTCAACCAAATACATATCTGATTTAGTATCTTTTTGATGTGCTTCAATTAATTTTTTCCAACTTGCGGCAACTTCTTTTTTGTCTAAAGGTGTTTTTGTGAATACAAATTCTGTTGAATTAGGATCTGTTACTACATCTTCTGAATCGTAGTCATAAGAAGCTTCGAGCATTGCTGCTTTATTAAAAGCCTTAATTATATTAGCGTCACCTGCTTTTTTATTCTTTAAAACAGTATTCATTGCTAAAAAAGCATCTGTTCGCAGAAGTTTGCGATAAAAATCGCCATAATAACTAAATTGATATTTCTGAGCTTCTAAATCAGATTTTGCAACTGCTAGTATATCGCCTTGACCGTTCAATACCAATACGCTTGGATCATTTGTTATTTTATTGTTTTTGAGCCATTTTTTATCATCGGCTCCAGCCAAATAATAATTAAAAACATCGTAAACAGGATTATAAGCATCGTACATACTATATCCTGCTTGAGTTTCTTGATCTTTTATAAATAAATCAAAACTCTCTTTTGCTTCTTTTTTACTATTGACATAAACTCCTAAAAACTTATTATTTTTTGATTCTTTAGTCGCCGAAATGGCTTTGTTCAGATTATTTTCAATTTTTAATTTAAAATCATATTGTGTATAAGCTGGAGTTGCTACATCTTCAACGGCAACAACAACACTATCTTTTGCAACAAGTCCGGTCCCAAAATCTTCGTTCACCAAAACATTTTCTTTACCTGGATAAGTCCAGTTTGCAATAGCCAAACTTTCTAGAGGAACAACTTTTGAAGTTTTGGCTGCTGGCTGAGGATCTTTTTCATTAGTAAAAACTAAAGGATTTAATCCTGATTTCTCAGAGATTATCAATTGGTTTGTTTTTCTATCAAAAAATCCTGAAATTTTCAAATCTCCCAAAACTGCCAATTCATAACCAATTGTTATTTCAGAAACATCTTTTGGCAATGCGTATTTATTAACCGTCGTTGGGTTGTAGTTATCTTCAAATACTAAATATAAAAAGTCTGCTTTTTCAATTTCAAAAGTAAGATCAGTTTCCTTCCATTCTGGATCTATCTTAGTTTTAATATCTGAAATTCTTTGGTATTTAATTTCTTCTTTACCTTTTTGAGTTCCTATATAAAAGGAATAGTACGAAGGATCTAAGAATTTTACTTTTATGCTTTTAGCTTTTTTATCTACTTTAAAAGAAAGATCAAAATTAGTTTGTGCTTCTACATTTTTAGCAAATATCAATGAGTCTCCTTTTACCTGATAATCACCCGAATAAAATACTAGTTCATATTTATTACCATCCAATAAATTTAATTTGATTTTTTGGCCTTTGTTTGTAGATAAATAGGTTCCTTTTTCATTATTTTCTTGAGAAAAAGACATAGAAATTGCCGAAGTAAATAGCAATAAACTCCAAATAAAATTGCGCATAATATAAAAATTTGGCTGTTAATATTCATGTAAAGATATTCCATTCTTATTTAAATAAACACCTTATTTATAAAATTAAACCAATTCTATTACTATAAATTATATTTCATCGAAAAGATGATGTATCGGGGCTGTACGGTATATTGAGAAACTCTTGTAGAGAATTGCGTAAAATTATCATCGTTCAAATATCTTGTATTTAACAAGTTGGTTGCCGAAATTTTATACTCCCATTTACTGTTTTTCTTTTGATAAATTAAACTGGCACTTAAGAAATCATATTCATTATCGACCGTTTTATCTCCGTTGTAATAATGGTAAAATTCATACTCCGAAACAAAAGAAAAACTATCTAAGAAATAGTAATCTAATCGAGCAAATGGTTTATCGGTATAAAAGGTAGAGCCGCTATATTTATTCACCAAAAGATTGTAACCAAATTCGATATTCGGGAGTTTTTTATAATTTGTTGATGCTCTTACGGTGTAACTCTGCACAAAACTTTCGGTTGTTCTCAATTCGTTATCTTGAATATTATTGAACTTTGACCAGTTGATACTCGCACTTGCCGACGCTTTGTAATTTTTTAAAAACGAACGTCCATAAGATCCCATTCCAGAAAAAGTTTCATCGGCTAAATTTGAATTGTATGGAACTGACGATTGGTTAATTCCATCAAAATCTGCTTTCGTTTTAATAGCATCTACTTTTCTCGTGTAAGTTGCATTGGCAAAAATATTTTCAAAATTGAACATATTATACTTGAAATAACGAAGCGAATGCACTTGCGAAGTGGCATTTTCTAAAAATCGATTTCCATGAAACAAATTGCTGTAATTGGACAAAACATAACCTGCTGCCAACTGATTAACATCTGTAAAATCATTGGTTAAAGAGAAATTATAAGTCAATGTTTCTGCCTTTTTAATTTGATATAAAGCAAAGAAATCTGGCAGTAATTTGGTAAAACTTTGAGAATAATCGCTTCCTAATTGTCCGTTTGTCATTTGGTAGGAATGCAGACTGACTCCTGGTGTCAAAGTAAATTTTCCAGTTAAGATTTTGTAATGAAAACCTAAAAAAGCATCATTAAATCTATAATCTACATCATTATTATTCGCCGGATCGTTCAAATCATTTCGTGTTCCGTTATCCAATATTTGGAAAATATGAGAATTGAAATTTTGGTACGAATAAGTATTTCCTAAAGTAATATTGATATTGCTTTTTGGCGTTACCATATAATAGTAATCCAGTTTTGCATCTAGTTTATTGGTTTTTACAAAACGATTTTGATTGTAATCATTTCGATCTTGTGTAACAAATCCTGACAAACTAAAAGGAAGCGTCGCCAGATTGGCATTATAAAAAGGATTCTCGTCTTGGTACAAATGCTGCATTTCAAAAGCAAAAATATTTTTGTCGCTTTGTGTGTAATACAAACTCAAGTTCTGATTAATCGAAGTTGGATCTTGTTTTTTTGTTGTAAAAATAGTTTCTGGAGTAGATTGGTTCTGTACAATCTGTTCTCTAAATAAATCTGAAAATTCTTCTTGTTTGGTCAACTTGGTTAAGATATCATAATCAAACTGAAATTTATCGTTTGGTTTGTAAGTCGAACTTAATTTGAAAAGTCCCAAGTTATTCTTTTGACTTGTATTTTCATCTCTTTTTTCCTGATTTCCAGAATTTAAAAATGTAGTCTGAGATTTGGTTTCTAATTCTGTTTTTGAAGTAGAAAGAATTCCGAAACCACTAATATTCCAAGATTTACTAACTGAATAAGCAAAGTTTGTTGCACCAAATTTTGTTTCAATTTCTTTAGCGCGGTTATTTCGAAGCAATGAAATTCCTAAATCGTTTGACGAAACATTAAAACTGCTTCCCCCCTTTTTCATTAGATTTTTGAATCCTCCGGTGAACTTAAAATAATCCTGTGCCGTTAAAGGTAATTCTCCAATATTATTAAAATTGGTAATTAAATTGATGCTGTATTTCGGACTGTAATAAAATAATTTTGGGTTAATTATATAACGGCTGTCTAATTCTCCAACGCCAATTCCTGCGGTAACATCTCCAAACCAAAAGTTCTTCTTTCCATCTTTTAGTTTAATATTCATCGCCACATTGTCTTGATCGTTTTCCAGACCTTTTAATGCGCTCACTTCGTTATAATTTCTTAGAACTTGGATTTTATCAATGGCATCGGCAGGAATATTTTTTACGCCTAATTTGGTATCTCCATCAAAGAAGTCTTTTCCTTCAACCATCAATTTACTGACTTTTTTTCCTTCCACTTCAATTTCTCCGTCGGCATTTACCTCAACGCCAGGTAGTTTTTTCAAGACATCTTCCAATTTTTTTTCAGTTCCTGATTTAAAAGAATCTGCGTTATAAACAATCGTATCTCCTTTTATTGAAACGGGCATTTCGCGTACAATTTCAACACCTTCCAATTCAATTCCTGCTCCATCCAACACAATATTCTGGTTCATGTTTTCAGCTTTAGTTGTTACGGCGATTTCTTTCGATTTCATTCCGAGGTAACTAACTTTGATTGTATAAGCAGTATTCGGTTTTAAAGTCAGCTGGAATTTTCCTTTATCATTGGTAATTCCGTAAGAGTCCATTGCTTTTGTAGCTGTATTTACAGCCATAATATTGGCCATCTCCAACGGATTTTTTTGTTCGTCTTGAATAAATCCATCAAAACGAATACTTTGTGAAAAAGAAACAGAAGTAATTAAAAAAGCTAAGAAAAGATATAATTTGCTCATTAAAAGAATACTTAGAATAAATAATAAATGCCAGAAATTTATCTTCCCATTGGAGGTGGCCCGCCGGCGCGACCACGGTTCATTTCTCTAAATTCTTCCATTTTTTTAATTACTGTTTCGTCGTAATCTTTTTGAGAAATTACTTTCCCTTTTTTAGAAGGTTTTATTTCTACTTTATCCTTTGCATTCAAAACAATTTTAGAACATAAAATAGTTGTTCTTCCATCATTTACTTCCAAAATCAAACCCGGAAGTCCCCAATAATTCTCTGGTCCCTGATTTACAGGAATCTCTGGTGTATACCAAGCCGTTACAACAATTTCTTTTGGCATCTCAAAGTTATCCTCAAAATTGGTTTTTGTGTCTCCAGAAGTCTTCTTTGGTTCTTCTTTTTTATCATCATTATTTTTAGGTCGGAAGTTTCTAAAATCGGTTTTACTTGCTTCTTTTACTGCTGTTGCTTTAAAACAATTGTAACCGCCAATTTGTTTGGTTTCCTGCTCTAGCTTCCAGTTTAATTTCGGCAGCGAATCGACAACTAAAAATTCTTTTCCCATAAATTCTTTATCAACGGTATACGATTTTGTTTTCACGTCTTTATAGAAAGTGCCTCCGCCTCCCATGAAAGAGTTCATCATAATACGCATACCGCCTTGCTGTCCAGGAGCTTCTAATTTTTCCTCCTCTTTATAAATTGATGCCGATTTATCGAAGTTTAGAATAAATGTTTTCTCCAGCATTTTTTTCATACGCTCTTCCATATTCTTTTGCATCTCTGGTGTAATGTCTCTGTTTCCGCGCATTCCTTCAAACTTTGGCGCTTGAGTTTTTGACTCATAAACTGCCATTCCCTGAAAATCTTTTTGAGCTTGAATTTGTGTACCAACAAGCATCAATGTCATATAAAAAAATATTTTCTTCATTTCATTTTCTTTAAAAGTGAGTAAATCCGAGAAACTTACAATCAAATGTATTATTAATTTAAAAGTACTAAAAATTAAATATATTAATAGCCGCACGGCATAGACAGAAGCCCTTATTTTTTAGACTATTAGAATTAAAAAAGGTTTAAATGCTAAAATTGAACTTCTAATGAGGGATTTTTGTAATTTGCACTCTTGTAAATTTATTTCTAATGCGTGAAACTGTGCAAAAACTTGTATATTTTTTATTTCTTTTCTGCACTTTTAATGCATTGACTGCTCAGGAAGCCAGCATAAATCCGAAATTAATTTCTCATTATAAAAATGAAGCTGAACAATTTTTAGGATACGATTCTTTTGGTTATTCTTATCAGATAACAAATAATGTTTTTAGTAAAATTAAAGGGAAAGAGATATTTGAATATAAAAATGTTTCTCTTGGAAAAATTACAAAAGTCGATTTACAAAATCCGCTGAAAATAGTTTTGTTTTATGAAGACTTTAATAGCGTCGTTTTATTGGATAATCAATTGAATAAAATGACAGAAATTAATTTTTCGCAAAATTCAACGCCTATTGTAGTTGCCGGAATCGGGATGTCTACTCAAAATCAATTATGGATTTACAACACTTTAAATCAGCAGATTGGTCTTTTTGATTATTTAAAAAATGAATATAAAACCGTTTCAATTCCGTTAACAGAGCCTATTAAATATTATCAGACTGATTTCAATACTTTCTATTGGATCGACAAAAATAACAAC
Organism: Flavobacterium sp. SORGH_AS_0622; assembly: GCF_030818825.1. Classification (NCBI taxonomy): domain Bacteria; kingdom Pseudomonadati; phylum Bacteroidota; class Flavobacteriia; order Flavobacteriales; family Flavobacteriaceae; genus Flavobacterium; species Flavobacterium sp. SORGH_AS_0622. The sequence continues at coordinate 386,522 of NZ_JAUTAX010000001.1, read as the reverse complement.
TGGTTTTCTTGTGACATTTTTGGGAAAAATTACTTCGTTGGCCAAAATAGAAGACTTTGATAAAATTGAAATAATAAATCCTTCACAATATATCTTCAGCAGAGATAGCTTACTTTATTTTAAAGGGATTAATAAAGCAAATCCTGATGTAATTTCTGAGATTAAAATTTTAGAAAAAACCTTTACCAATTTTTATTACAAAGACCAAATTTTATCTATTTTTACATCTACAGATATATCAAATTATAAAATCGTAACACCGTAATGCACATAGCAATAGCAGGAAACATAGGCGCAGGAAAAACTACTTTGACCAAATTATTAGCGAAACATTTTAAATGGGAACCTCATTATGAAGATGTAGTTGATAATCCGTATTTAGATGATTTCTATCATCAGATGGAACGCTGGTCATTTAATCTTCAGATTTATTTCTTGAACAGCCGTTTTCGTCAAGTGCAGCAAATTCGCGAAAGCGGGAAAAAAATCATTCAAGACAGAACGATTTATGAAGATGCACATATTTTTGCTCCGAACTTATATGCAATGGGTTTGATGACAAGCCGTGATTTTGAAAATTACACTTCTTTGTTTGAATTAATGGAATCTTTGGTTAAAGCTCCAGATTTGTTGATTTATTTAAGAAGTTCTATTCCGAATTTGGTTGGGCAGATCCATAAACGCGGACGTGAGTACGAAAATTCAATTTCTATTGATTATTTAAGCCGTTTGAACGAAAGATACGAAGCCTGGATTCAGACTTACACCAAAGGAAAATTATTAATTATTGATGTTGATAATATTAATTTTGTTGACAATCCGGAAGACTTAGGAAACATCATTAATCGAATTGATGCTGAATTGAACGGGTTGTTTTAAACACGAATTACACAGATTTACACGAAATAAAAAAAGCCTCTAAATAATATTTTTTAGAGGCTTTTCTGTTAATTATGATCCTAACAGGTTTCCAAAACCTGTTAGGTATTTTTTATTCTCAGCATTTAACTAGATAGATACCTAACAGGTTTTGGAAACCTGTTAGGATAGTGAGTATCATTTTTTATTGTGCAGCGTTAATTTTTGCCTGCACTTCTTCTTCTGTTCCTTCGTAAACTTCTGTAGTTGTTTTACCATTTTCTTTTTTAGTAACAGTTCCAGTCGTTTTTCCGTTTATATTTTTAACCTCAACGCGAACCGATTTTCTCTCATAACCAGCATCAGAGTATTTTCCGCTTGCATCAAAATGCGCTAAACATTTAGCCGTTTCTTCTGGAGAACAGCCTTTTTCTTTGCACATTTTAATACATTCTTCTTTTGTCATTTCAGACATGTCTCCACATTTAGAAACTCCTCGATGCATTTCAGTTTTTGCACAGCAAGAAGCTGAAGCTGCTATATCTGATGGAGAATGTCCTTCTCCCAAAATTGGTGCAATTACCAATCCAATCAAACAGGTTAATTTGATTAAAATATTCATTGAGGGTCCAGAAGTATCTTTAAATGGATCTCCAACTGTATCTCCAGTAACTGCTGCTTTATGTGCATCAGAGCCTTTATACGTCATTTCGCCATTAATCATAACTCCTGCTTCAAAAGATTTTTTAGCATTATCCCAAGCTCCTCCAGCATTGTTTTGAAAAACTGCCCAAAGAACTCCAGAAACGGTAACTCCGGCCATATACCCACCTAACATTTCTGCAATTAGCTGGTTGTTATCTCCGTAAACTAATTTTCCAATCAAGACAATTAGAATCGGAAAACCAATTGTCAAAATCCCAGGAAGCATCATTTCGCGTAAAGCTGCTTTTGTAGAAATCTCAACGCATTTCCCATACTCTGGTTTTCCAGTTCCTTCCATAATTCCAGGAATTTCTTTGAACTGGCGGCGCACTTCGTATACCATATCCATCGCAGCTTTTCCAACAGAATTCATCGCTAAAGCGGAGAAAACCACTGGAATCATGCCTCCGACAAATAACATCGCTAAAACTGGTGCTTTAAAAATATTAATTCCGTCAATTCCTGTAAAAGTTACATAAGCTGCGAATAATGCTAGTGAAGTTAAAGCTGCAGAAGCAATTGCAAAACCTTTTCCAGTTGCTGCTGTTGTATTTCCAACAGAATCTAAAATATCAGTTCTCGTACGAACTTCTTTTGGTAATTCGCTCATTTCTGCAATTCCTCCAGCATTATCAGAAATTGGTCCGAAAGCATCAATTGCTAATTGCATTGCTGTAGTTGCCATCATAGCTGATGCTGCCAATGCCACTCCATAAAATCCCGCCAAAGCATACGAAATCCAGATTGCTCCAGCGAACAATAATACGGTTGGAAAAGTCGAAATCATTCCAGTTGCCAAACCAGCAATTACGTTTGTTCCCGCTCCTGTTGATGATTTTTGAACAATAGCCAAAACTGGTTTTGTTCCTAATCCTGTATAATATTCTGTTACAGATGAAATTGCACCTCCAACAACTAATCCTACCAAAGTAGCATAGAAAACTCGCAATGATGAAATCGCTTTTGATCCTTCACCAAAAAAACTCATCTGCATCGTTTCCGGAAGCATATATTGTACTAAAAAGAAACACGCAACAGCCGTTAAAGCAATCGAAACCCAGTTTCCTATATTTAATGCTTTCTGCACTTGTGCTTCTTTTGCATTGTCATCTGAAATTTTTACTAAAAGTGTCCCAATAATTGAGAATATAATTCCGAAACCAGCAATTGCCATTGGAAGCAAAATTGGACCAATTCCCCCAAAAGCATCATTGATACTTCCGCCCATATCTTTGATCACATAATTCCCTAGCACCATTGCTGCTAAAACAGTTGCTACATACGAACCAAATAAATCGGCTCCCATTCCGGCAACGTCTCCAACATTATCTCCCACGTTATCAGCAATTGTTGCAGGATTACGTGGATCGTCTTCTGGAATTCCCGCTTCAACCTTACCAACTAAATCGGCACCAACATCTGCTGCTTTGGTATAGATTCCGCCTCCAACTCTGGCAAACAAAGCGATTGATTCTGCACCAAGTGAAAATCCAGCTAATGTTTCTAAAACAACTGTCATTGTTTCGGTGTCTTTCCAAACTCCGTCAGAAAAAAGATTAAAGAAAATGATAAAAAAAGCTGTTAAACCTAAAACGGCTAAACCTGCAACGCCTAAACCCATTACGGTTCCGCCTCCAAAAGAAACCTTTAAGGCTTGTGGAAGACTTGTACGCGCAGCTTGAGTAGTTCTAACATTTGTTTTAGTTGCTATTTTCATTCCAATATTTCCTGCATAAGCCGAAAATAATGCTCCAAAAATAAATGCAATTACGATTAATAAATGTGTTTTTACACCCGGAATAAAAGTAATTCCTGCCAAGGCTAAACTGGCAATAATTACAAATATGGTTAATAGTTTATATTCGGCTTTTAGGAAGGCTAAGGCTCCTTCGTAGATGTAATCTGAAATCTCTTTCATCTTGCCATCTCCAGCATCTTGTTTTAAAACCCAAGTCCTTTTTATTCCCATGAAAAGTAATCCTAAAACTGCCATAATAATTGGCAGGTAAATCATAAATGCATTCATAATTTTTAATGGTTTTGGTTAATAGTCAACAATCTAACTGAAACGAATTTAAACAAAAAAGCAATACTCCTGACGGAGTATTGCTTTTTTTATAAAATATAGAACCTTAAATTATTTAATACTAAATAATCCCTCTGGTTTATTTTCAATATCGTTAAAACGTTTTGTACACTCAGCAATAATTTCAAATGCTTCGTTCACGTCTCCCCATCCTTCAACATCTACTTTCTTGTTTTCAAGATCTTTGTAAACTTGGAAGAAATGCTCAATTTCTTTTACTAAGTGAGGGTTGATGTCTGATAAATCTGTTAATGAATTCCAGATTGGATCTGAAACTGGTACACAAATAATTTTTTCATCTGGTCCTTTATCATCTGCCATATGGAAAACACCAATTGGCTTAACTTCCATAACACATCCAGGAAAAGTTGGTTCGTTTACCAAAACTAATACATCAAGAGGATCACCGTCTAAAGCTAAAGTTTCCGGAATAAATCCGTAATCTGCTGGATACATCATTGAAGAGAATAACATTCTGTCGAAACGCATTCTTTTAATTTCAAAATCGTACTCGTATTTATTTCTGCTTCCTCTTGGTATTTCGATTAATACATCGAAAGTCGTTAATTTGTCTGCGGTCATTTTCGTTTTTTATTGTTTCTATAATTTCGGTTGCAAAAATAACTAAAGAATCCAGTTTTACAATAAAAAACAAGGTTAAATTATCCTCATTAGAGTTTAAAAAACAAGCATTTAATAGGTAATTTTTCTGTTTCGCTTATTTAGATAGTAATGCCAGAGCAAATAGGTTGCATACGATCGATACGGGCTCCATTGTTCGGCATGAATTTCCATTTCTTGTTTATCGTGTATATTCAACAATTCTTTAATGGTATTTACGACTGCAATATCTCCTAACGGAATCAAATCTAGCTCTTGAAGGCAGAACATTAAATAGATATCTATTGTCCAGTTTCCGATGCCTTTTAGTTTTATAAGCTCTTCGCGAACTTGCTTTGCCGATTTTGAAGCCAAACTTTCAACATCTAATTCTTTATTTAAAATTGCTTCCGCTAAAATCTTAATGTATTTTGTTTTCTGACGGCTGACACCAAGATTTCTATATTCTTCATCAGAAAGGACAGCCATAGTTTCTGGATTACAAGTAGTATATGCTTTAATTTTTAAGAATGTGGCTTTCGCCGAATCTATGGAAACCTGCTGTTCGAGTATTAATAAAACCAAAGTCTCAAATCCCTGAGGTCGTTTCGGAATTGCCGGAAATCCATACTTCTCGATTATCTCTCGAAATATTGGATTTTTATTGATTAGAAAATCGATGGCTTCCTGCATGGTTTTGATTTAAGTCTATTCAAAATTAAAGAAAAAAGACTTTCGCAGGCATAAAGTTTTTTCACGCAGAATTTGCAGATTTAAACAGATTTTTAAATTTAGCAGAAATTACAAATCTGCAAAATCAGTGTCAAACAAAAAAGCCGCAAAGATTTAAACCTTTGCGACTTTGTAACTTTGTACCTGTGAACCTCATCTAAAAACTTAAAAATAGAATCCGAAAGATCCTTTTATAGCAAATTTGTGAGCATCTGGCATATCTAAATAATTTCCTCTCCATGAAAAATCAAGTCTGAAAACTTTAAAGATATTTCCAATTCCGGCGTTGTATTCCCAATAAACTTTTTCAGGCGCGTTGTATGGCAATCCAGAAGCATTAATGGCGCGATTAGCATCAGAAATCGTTCCATGAACGGCTCTAACCCCTATAAATTCTCTCCAATTTAATTTTCTCATGAATGGAATTCTAGCAAATAATCTTCCTCCAAAATCATGATTCCATTGTAAGGTTGTGTATTGATCTGTAACAAATTCGTAGAAATTCAAATTACTAAACGTATTTTCGATCGTAAAATAAGTTTGGTTACCCGGAATTACACTCATCAATCCTAACGGAATTGTTCCAAAGGTTTTTCCCGTTTCTACTATAATATTTGATCTTCCTAATGGTCCGATAATAATAGGCTGTTTATAGAAAATCTGAATTTTTTCATACGCAAAATCACTATCCATAACTCCTTTAAGACCGTAACTAAAGTTTACAAAGAAATGACTAAAAGGACTGTCAACTAAATCTCTTTCTACTCCGTAACCAATCGTTTTTCGGTTCGGCATATACTCAAACTGAATATTAGCTTCTGATTGTTTTACATCACTTTTAACAACTCCCAACGGATTTGCTGCAGTTGGCAATGTCGTGTAATAATCTAAACTAAAAGTTTTCGAAGCCGATTCCAATGTTCGATACGAAAATCCCGCCGAAACAATAAAGTTCTTCTTGGCCTCCATTTCAACAGAAACATTGCTCAGGTTGATATTGGTCAGCTTTCCGTTACTTCCTGTTGTAAATAAAGCAGAAGATGCAAAACTTCGCCCTAAAACATCATTCGTAGTAGTTAAACTGGCTCCAATTTGTTCGATGTCCCGCCTGTTCCCTCCAGAAATAATAACTCGGTTTTTCTTATCAACCATCCATTTTCCTGAAAGTCCGTATTTGAATTTATTATCATCAAATCCGTATGCTGTATAAGCTTGTATACGCCAAGGGTCATTTGGACCAAAATAAGTTCTTCCTCCTACTCTTAATCTTAAACCTTCAACTTCATTATAACCAAAGGTTGAATAAATAGGTCCGTAATCGAAATTCTTAAATTCGACGTAACCGCTTCCCAAGATGGAGACGAGATTATACAACTGTTTAAATCGCTTGACGGTTTGTAGTGTATCAAGCATTTTATATACACCTGCTTCGTCTTTATTTAATTTTTCAAAACGATTTTCTTCCCAGAATTCAGGCGGTCGTTCATAGACTGCATTGTCAATAAAATTGACTTCTTCTTTATAGAATTTCTCTGGTTTTTGAATATTAAATTTATGATTACGATACAATGTCGTTCGTTTTCCATAAACTCCTTTTGATTTTTCTTTTTTATTTAAAGCAAAATCAGACATCATATAATCACGGGTTAAAAGGAAAACAGAATCGTTTTGTACTTCAAACTCCTGTTCGATATAAATATCTTTTACCCAGTTAATATTGGCGCTTTTTGTTACACCCATATTAATTTTTTTGATCGCAAAAGTGGTATCATTTACCCAAAAATCACCTTTAAAAGTCAATTCGTTTTTACGTCTTGGATAGAAAACAATGTTGTAACACCATTTTTTATCAATATACGCACTGTCTTTTAAGACATAATTGTAAACATCAATTCCTGTTCGCGAAAGCGGACTTGTGAAGCTTTTATCAAAAAATTTAAGGTGATTATCGTAAATATTATAATCGGAATAAAGGTCTTTTACAAAAGATAAAATCTGCTGATTTCCATTAAAACCAGACATTTTATTTCCAGTTAGGTTTTCTTTTACTTTCTTTAATTTATTATCTCCGTAAACATCATAAACTGATTCGTTGATGAAAATTGGCAGATAAGTTTTTCCAGTAACATCTGAAGTATCAACATGATTAAAGATAAACTCCATTCCCTTGAAAAGTTTGTTTTTCATGAATGCGCTATCAATAGTATTCATATCAAACTCTACTTTTTCATACTTCTGCATTTGATATTGATTAAATTGGTAAAGTCCGTTTTTACGTTTTCTTTCCCATATTTTTCTCAAAATATCAAGCGCTGGATTATTCTTTTTGGAGGTTTTACCAGTATAAATTACAACTTCATTAAGTGCTTCGGCTTCGCCTAAAACAATTTTAAAATTATAATTAACTGCTTTTTCTAGTGGAACTTCTTTATCTGAAAATCCTGCCGAGGTAACTAATAAAGCTGTATAAGTATTTGGAGATTCTAAATAAAAACGACCGTCTTCATTAGAAACGATTCCAGTATTTGAACCTTTAAAAACAACATTTGCAAAAGGTATCGGCTGATTAGATTTGTCCAAAACAATTCCACTCACTTTCGTTTGTGCAGTAGCAATAGTCGCAAATGCGATTACAAAAAATAGGCTGAGTAAAATTATTCTTTTCATAATCTGGGCAAAAAAAAACTTCATCAATTAACTATGAATGATGAAGTTTTGTGAGTATTTTAAATATGTATTATTTGTATAATACTTTTTTAACTGCTTTTACTACATCACCTGCGTTTGGCAACCAGTCTTTTAACAGTACTGGAGAGTAAGGTGCAGGAGTGTCTGCTGTTGTAATACGTTGAATTGGCGCATCAAGGAAGTCGAATGCTTGTTCTTGAACAATATATGTAATTTCAGAAGAAATACTTGCAAATGGCCAAGCTTCTTCAAGAATTACTAAACGATTTGTTTTTTTTACAGATTTAAGGATTGCATCTTTATCCATAGGACGAACTGTTCTTAAATCGATAATCTCACAAGAGATTCCTTCTTTAGCTAATTCATCAGCAGCAATAAAAGCTTCTTTGATAATTTTTCCGAAAGAAACAATAGTTACATCTGTTCCTTCACGCTTAATATCAGCAACTCCTAATGGAATTGTGTATTCTCCGTCTGGCACTTCACCTTTGTCACCATACATTTGCTCAGATTCCATGAAAATTACGGGATCATTATCGCGAATTGCAGATTTTAAAAGTCCTTTCGCATCGTAAGGAGTTGAAGGAACAACAACTTTAAGACCTGGAGTGTTAGCAAACCAGTTTTCTAAAGCTTGCGAGTGTGTAGCTCCTAATTGACCAGCAGAAGCTGTTGGTCCGCGGAAAACGATTGGCACATTAAATTGTCCCCCAGTCATTTGACGCATTTTAGCAGCATTATTTATGATTTGATCAATACCAACTAAACAGAAGTTGAATGTCATATATTCTACAATAGGACGATTTCCGTTCATTGCAGAACCTACTGCAATTCCTGTAAAACCAAGCTCAGCAATTGGAGTATCAATAACTCTTTTTTCGCCAAACTCCGCAAGCATTCCTTTTGAAGCTTTATATGCTCCGTTGTATTCTGCAACTTCTTCGCCCATTAAATATATGGATTCATCGTGACGCATTTCTTCACTCATCGCTTCGCAAATGGCCTCTCTAAATTGTATTGTTCTCATATTTATATTGTATGTTGAATTTTCTGAAGAGCAAAAATAAATATTTTAAATAACTTAAAAGCATAAATTGAATTTAAAATCGCATGAAGTTCTTTCTCTCTTTAGCTTTTAACTTTTTAAAGTTAATTGTGATATTTACGAAATCGGTATAATAACGTAAAATTCACACTTAATTTACTGAAAATATTTTTTAGACAAACTTTAATCTATTTGTTTAATTCTTGTTTTTCTGAAATTCATTCATCAAAACGTAAATATTCGAAGTTTAGTATTTTTAACACAATTTTTTTTACATCGCAAATCTGTACGATATTATAAAATTACTAATAATCAGGCAAAATGATTGATTTTTTATTTTTAGATTCCGATAAAAATCATCTCAAACTATAGAATCTGCGAAATCGTAATAGTTTTAAAAAATATTATGCATGCATAGTATAATTATTCCAAATTAAATTCTAAATTTGTAAAAGCATATTATAAATTCAAAATATATACTTATGAAAATACTAGTTTGCATCAGCCATGTGCCTGATACTACTTCAAAAATTAACTTTACTAACGGCGATTCAGAATTTGATACAGCCGGCGTACAATATGTAATTAATCCTAACGACGAATTTGGACTTACACGTGCAATTTGGTTTCAAGAACAACAAGGTGCAAATGTAACTGTAGTAAATGTCGGAGGTCCTGATACTGAACCAACATTACGTAAAGCTTTGGCAATTGGTGCAAACGAAGCAATTCGTGTTAACGCGAATCCTACTGATGGTTTTTTTGTTGCTAAACAATTAGCAGAAGTAATTAAAAACGGCGGTTACGATCTTGTAATTGCAGGAAAAGAATCTCTTGATTATAATGGCGGAATGGTTCCTGGAATGATCGCTGGAATTTTAGGTTCTAACTTTTTAAATTCTTGTACAGCTTTAACTGTTGATGGAAACAATGTAAAAGCGGTTCGTGAAATCGATGGTGGTAAAGAAACAGTAAGCACTACTCTACCTTTAATTATTGGAGGTCAAAAAGGTCTTGTTGAAGAAAAAGATTTACGTATTCCGAACATGAGAGGAATTATGACAGCAAGAACTAAAGCTTTAACTATTTTGGAACCAGTTGATGCTCCAGTAAATACAAAAGCAGTGAAATTTGAAAAACCAGCTCCAAAATCAGCAGTAAAATTAATTTCTCCTGATAATTTAGATGAGTTAATCAATTTATTACACAACGAGGCTAAGGTGATTTAAGATATTTATTGATGAATTAAGATTAACGATTTTTGATTGCAGATTTAAAATCAAAAAATTAGTTAATCTAAAATCGTTAATCACAAATCTAAAATCGTTAATCACAAATCTAAAATCTAAAATTGTTATGTCAATATTAATATATGCAGAATCTGCAGAAGGAAAATTTAAAAAAGTAGCATTCGAATTAGCTTCTTATGCAAAAAAAGTAGCCGAAAGTTTAGGAACAACTGTTACGGCTTTAACTGTAAACATTAGCGACGTAAGCGAATTAGGCAAATACGGAGTTGATAAAGTTTTAAAAGTAAATAACGATAAATTAGCTGGTTTTACTGCTAAAGCTTATGCCGATGTAATTAAACAAGCTGCTGAAAAAGAAGGAACAAAAGTAGTTTTACTTTCTTCTACAACAGATAGTATTTATCTTTCATCATTGGTTGCAGTAGCTTTAAATGCTGGTTTTGCATCAAATGTTGTTGGATTGCCAGTTAGCACTTCTCCTTTCCAAGTAAAAAGAAATGCGTTCTCAAACAAAGCTTTCAACATTACTCAAATCGATACAGATGTAAAAGTTCTTGGTTTAGCTAAAAACTCTTACGGAATTTTTGAAAGTGCAGGATCTGCTGCTGAAGAAGATTTTAATCCAACTATTGGTGATAATGACTTTAGTGTAAAAGTAGAATCTGTTGAAAAAGTTTCTGGAAAAGTTTCTATTGCTGATGCTGATATCGTAGTTTCTGGCGGACGCGGATTGAAAGGTCCAGAAAACTGGGGATTAATCGAAGATCTTGCTGCTGTTTTAGGCGCTGCAACTGCATGTTCTAAACCCGTTTCAGACTTAGGATGGAGACCTCACAGCGAGCACGTTGGACAAACAGGAAAACCAGTTGCAACTAATTTATATATTGCTGTAGGTATTTCTGGAGCTATTCAACATATTGCTGGTATTAACTCATCAAAGGTAAAAGTGGTTATCAATAACGATCCTGAAGCTCCTTTCTTTAAAGTTGCTGATTACGGAATTGTTGGTGATGCTTTTGAAATTGTACCGCAATTAACAGAGAAATTAAAAGCTTTTAAAGCTCAGCACTCTTAATTCAAGAATTCTCTTCAATATATTTGCTGCCTAAAAACAAGATATTGTATCTTTGTTTATAGGCAGCTTTTTTGTTCCATATTTTTTGATTAAAATTGCAGCTTTATTTTTCAAACAAAAAAAGCAATAAAACAAGGCTCTAAGTGCCTTTTTTACAAACATATATGAGTCTAGTAAAATTATCTATAAAAGGAATTTCATACAGTCAAACTCAAAATGGAGCTTATGCCCTAATTTTGAACGAAGTTGATGGCGAACGAAAATTACCTATCGTTATTGGCGCTTTTGAAGCCCAGTCGATAGCTATTGCCTTAGAAAAAGAAATAAAACCACCTCGTCCGTTAACACACGATTTATTCAAAAACTTCGCTGAAAGATTTGATATTGTAGTAAAACAAGTTATTATTCACAAACTGGTTGACGGTGTTTTTTATTCTAGTTTAATCTGCGAAAGAGATAAAATTGAAGAAATTATCGATGCCAGAACTTCTGACGCAATCGCTTTAGCTTTACGCTTTAATGCACCGATTTTTACTTATAAAAACATCTTAGATAAAGCAGGAATTTATTTAAAATCAAATACTGCAGATACAGATCAAGGTTCTCAGGAAATTGATGATGTTCTTTCGAATCCAGAAACTTTTGGACACGAGGAAGAAACAAATCAATCGGGAGAAGTTTACGCAAAACATACCCTGCAAGAACTGAATGAACTTTTGGATCAAGCCGTTTCTCAGGAAGATTACGAAAAAGCAGCCAAAATTAGAGACGAAATCTCGAAAAGATAATTTTATGGCTGTAAGCCATAGGCCTTAGGCTGTAAGCTTAAGCTAAAAACATAAAAAAATCCAAGCTACAAGATTTTAGGAAAAAGCCTAAAGCCTATAGCATAAAGCTTAAAGCATCTATGAAGCAATACTTAGATTTAGTAAAACACGTTTTAGAAAACGGCTGTCAAAAAGGAGACCGAACTGGAACTGGAACAAAAAGTGTTTTTGGTTACCAAATGCGTTTTGATTTAAGTGAAGGTTTCCCAATGGTTACGACCAAAAAATTACATTTAAAATCGATCATTTACGAATTGCTTTGGTTTTTAAAAGGCGATACAAACGTAAAATATCTTCAGGAAAACGGAGTAAAAATCTGGGATGAATGGGCAGATTCTAATGGTGATTTAGGACCTGTTTACGGACATCAATGGAGAAACTGGAACAGTGAAGAAATTGATCAGATTACTGAATTAATTACTGAATTAAAAACAAATCCGAACAGTCGCAGAATGCTGGTTTCTGCTTGGAATCCTTCGGTTTTGCCAGACACTAAAAAATCATTTGAAGAAAATGTAGCTAACAATAAAGCGGCTTTGCCTCCATGTCATGCATTTTTTCAATTTTATGTGGCAACACCAGATTTAGAAAAAGGAGAAACTAAAGGAAAATTATCTTGTCAGTTATACCAAAGAAGCGCAGATATATTTCTGGGAGTTCCTTTTAATATTGCTTCTTACGCATTATTGACCATGATGATTGCTCAGGTTTGCGATTTAGAACCAGGCGATTTTATTCACACTTTTGGTGACGCACATATTTACAACAATCATTTTGAGCAATTGGAATTACAATTGACTCGCGAACCAAAACCATTACCAAAAATGATTTTAAATCCAGAGATTAAAAACATTTTTGATTTTGATTTTAATGATTTTACACTAGTAGATTACGATCCGCATCCTGCTATAAAAGGAAGTGTTGCAGTATAATTATAAAAAAATCCGCTTGAATTTTAAGCGGATTTTTTTATACAACTAAAACACTATTTTCACTTCCAGCATAATCATTCCATTTGTAGAAATCTGCTTCTGGATCATTTACATAAATCCCGTCGATTACATACTTAAATTCGTAAATCGCATCTTTCACCAAATCATAAGTCGCTTTAAAAGTTCCATTTTTCAACTTACTTAAAGTTCCTTCTTCAACATTCCAGTTGTTAAAATCCCCTACGACCGCTGCCGAATCAGCGTCTTTGGCATCTATAGAAAATGTTACTTTACAAACTGGCTTCGTTTTGATAAATTGTTTTTTTAAAGACATAACTATTTAGTTTTTAGTTTTATACATCTAAAATTAATTAAAATCAACCAAACACTCACCACTACGGCAATCGATTTATGATAATGCTAAAAACAGGATGTCATTTTAGATTTATCTATAATTTTAAAGACATAAAATTTTGTTTTTCAAATTCTTATATCGATTTAAAACAAATATTGTATCTCCAAAATATTGACTTTCAAAAATAAATTTTAACTTTATAATCTCATATTTATCTTATGGAAAAAGAAGTGCACGAACAATACGAATACGCTAGACGACGATTAAGACAAAAAAAAATACTATATTTTCATTTTGTTCTTTTCCTTTTAGGAAGTTTATTTTTATTTATTGCTAATAGATTTTTTGGTTTTGGAGAAGGGACAACTCAAAACTGGTGTATTTGGGGTATTACGATCTGGCTTTTTATTTTTATTTTACATTTTATAAAAGTTTACATTACCGACCGCTTTATGAATAAAAAATGGGAAAGAGAGCAAATTGACAGATTAGTGGCTTTACAACAAAAAAGAATCACGCAGCTTGAATCTTCTATTAATGAAGAGAATGAAAATAAAATTTAGTTTCAGCATACCATGATTATAATGATAGCGGCAGCAGCCGAAAACAACGCGCTTGGAAAAAACAATGAATTAGTATGGCATCTGCCAAATGATTTTAAACGTTTTAAATCGCTTACTACAGGGCATCATATTATTATGGGAAGAAAAACTTTTGAAAGTTTCCCAAAACCATTACCAGACCGAGTTCATGTTGTAATTACACGTCAGGAAAATTACCAGCCAGAAGGATGTATTGTTGTAGACAGTATTGAAAAAGCAATTGCTGTTTGTCCTGAAAATGATGACAGTTATATTATAGGAGGCGGTGAAATTTACAATCTGGCACTTCCATTTACCGATATAATAGAACTTACTAGAGTTCACCATACTTTTGAAGCAGATGCTTTTTTTCCAAAAATTAGCAGAAGTGAATGGATTTTGGTAGAATCTGAAGAAAATTACAAAGATGAAAAGCATCTTTATGATTATACTTATGAAACTTACATTAGAAAATAAATAAAAAAACATCCTCTTTTGGGAGGATGTTTTTAAAACGATTGATTTTTTAGACCTGACTTACTCAAGAATAGTTTTGTTTAAAATCACAAATACTCAAAAAGCATTTGAAATAACTGAATAACATTTAATGTTATTTGAGATATAAATCTCAAAAACGCCTTTAATAACAAATACCACTAAGATATTAAAGGCAGAAAATTAAAATTTCCAAAAACAAATTTAATCCTAAGAACGTATTTTGCACTATAAAATAGTATTTCCCCCCAAGAACAATACTTACAAAACTTTTTCAAGAACAAATGAAATTACAAGTGCAAAAAAAGTAACCATCTGCTTAAGTCTTTGCGGTACTACCAATCATTAAAACTTTAATCATTTTTACTTCTACAAAGTTGCTCATAATGGAGCGATTGGACAATACCGTGATTTGGTGATTTTATCAAAATCCCTAAATTTAGGGATGACGAGAATACAACTGGAATTAACTTTAAAATAAATCATTCAAAACATTTATTTTACAAATTAAAAAACTCAATTACAGTTAAACTAGATTGTTTATATTTGCCTAAATAAAAAAAATGTCTGAAAAAATAACTCCGTATAAAGACTCTTCTTTAGGTAAAAAAGAGCAAGTAACCCAAATGTTTGACACCATTTCTGGGAATTACGACAATTTAAACCGTGTCATTTCATTTGGAATTGATGTAAAATGGCGTAAAAAAGTATTGAAAATAGTCTCAGACAAAAAACCAAAAGTTATTCTGGACATTGCAACAGGAACTGGCGATTTGGCTATTTTACTTGCACAGACTAATGCTGATAAAATTATTGGTTTAGACATTTCTGAAGGAATGCTGGAAGTTGGAAAAAAGAAAGTTGCAGAAAAAAATCTTTCTAATATTATAGAATTAGTTTTAGGAGATTCTGAAAACATGCCTTTTGAGGATAATTATTTTGACGCTATTACGGTAAGTTTTGGTGTTAGAAATTTTGAAAACCTTGAAAAAGGTTTTGGAGAAATCTTAAGAGTTCTAAAACCAAATGGTGTTTTTGTTATATTAGAAACTTCTGTTCCAGATAAGTTCCCTTATAAACAAGGTTATAATTTTTATAGTAAAAATATACTTCCTTTGATCGGGAAATTATTTTCTAAAGACAATGATGCCTATGGTTATTTATCTGAATCTGCTGCTGCTTTTCCTTATGGAGAGGCGTTAAACAATATTTTGAGAAAAACTGGGTTTATAGATGTTGTGGCAATGCCTCAAACTTTTGGTGTCGCAACGATTTATTCTGCATCTAAAAAATAGTATGAAAAAAGCTGTAATCTTATTTTTATTGGTCTTCGCGACAAATGGGTATTCTCAATTTGCTAAAAACATGTTTAGCAAAGACCCTATTATTAATCTTGAAAACTGGCAAAAGCAGCGTGTCTACTTTGGCTATTATTTAGGTTTTAATAGTTTTGACTTTAAATTTGATTACAAAACTCCTGTACAAGCTGATATTCAGGTAAAAAAAACTACTGGTTTTAATGTGGGTGTTGTTGCCGATTTAAGATTACAGGAATATATTAATCTGCGTTTTGAACCAGGATTGTATTATACAAAACGTGATTTATATTTTCCTGGCGTAGGAACTTCAGAAAATGATTATTTGAGAGAAGTAAATAGTACTTATATTCACTTTCCTTTATTATTAAAATTCTCTGCTTTGCGTACAGGAAACATTCGTCCTTACTTAGTTGGCGGTATGTCTACAACTTTAAATTTATCGAGCAATTCTAAATCTAAAGACGATAACTTTCAGCAGAAATTTAGAGTTAAACAATGGACCGCTGCTTATGAATTAGGTGTAGGAATTGATATTTTTACTGAATACTTTATTTTCTCGCCTTCTGTAAGAGGAATGTTTGGTATAACCGACGAACTTATCAGAGATAATACTGCAGATAGTCCGTGGACTGGAAATATTGATTCAATGAAATCTAGAGCGATTTTAATAAATTTCACTTTTCATTAAAACAAAAATCTAACTATTTCGTTTAAATTCACTAAGAATAATTGCTGTTGCTGTAGCTACATTTAAACTTTCGGTTTTTTGCAGCTCTCCAAATCTAGGAATTGTTAGACGAGTTGTAACTACTTTCTCAATCTCTTCTGAAATACCGTTAGCTTCGTTACCCATAATAATGATGCCGTCTTGAGGTAATTCTGATTGATAGATATTTGCGCCGTCCATAAAAGTTCCAAAAACGGGCAGTTTAGTTTGAGCAAGGAAAGATTTTAAATCAACGTAATTTATATTTACCCTAGTAATGGAGCCCATTGTTGCTTGCACTACTTTTGGATTATAAATATCTACCGTTTCTTTAGAACAGATTACTTGTTTAATACCAAACCAATCGCAGAGACGTAAAATAGTTCCTAAATTTCCAGGATCTCTAATGTCGTCTAAGGCCAAAATTAAACCCGAATCGATTATTTTCTTTTCGGCAGGAATTTTAAAAACAGCCAGACAAGAATTTGGAGTTGCTAAAGCACTTATTTTTTTTAGTTCTTGTTCATTAATAAGAGTTCGTTTAGAAGATTGAACCTCTTCAAAATCATTTAATGTTGTGTATAAATGTTCTAATTCAAAATTGGATTGCAGCAATTCTTGAATTACTTTTACTCCTTCAGCAAAAAATAATTGATTAGCAAAACGCTGCTTTTTTTGATGTAAACTTGAGATAAGCTTTATTTGGTTTTTACTAACCATAAAATAATGTACTTTTGAATTAAATATTAAAAAACACTTGAAAAATAATTCCACAAAAATAATAGCATTTCTTCTAATTGCAATACTTATTTGCGCTTGTAATGCCGTAAAAAGAGTTCCCGATGGAAAAAACCTTCTTGTAAAAAACAATATTATAGTAAATGGCAAATCTTCAAACGACGAAATTGCCACAAATCAAATGTATCAAAAGCCTAATGGTAAACTATTGGGTTACAAACTTCGATTGAATTTATACAATTTAGCCAATTTAAATCCAGACTCAACTTACCAGGCAAAATTCAAAAACAATCCTGGCAAATATGAGCGTATGTCTAAAATATTATCTGCAAAACAAGTAGATCGTCTGGGACAGTCTTTTTATTACAAAGGAATTCATGAGTTTTTAAAAAATACTGGCGAACCTCCTGTAATTATTGATACTTCTAAAACTAAAAAATCATTGCTTCGTTTGAAATTCTATTATTTCAATAATGGTTATTTTAATGTGAAGACTGATTATACTATTGATACAGTTGGACGAAAAAGAGCCGCAATTAATTATAACATCACTACTGGTCCTGCTTATAAGCTGGATACAATCAAAAGTAATATATTGACACCTGCGCTAGATTCATTATACAAAACAAATAATGAACCTTCTTTGTTAAAATCTGGCAATCAATACAAAACTACAGATTTTGAAGATGAAAAAAATCGTATTACAACATATTTCAGGAATCATGGTGCATATTACTTTCAGCCCACTTACGTAACTTTTGATATTGATACCATTGGCAAAAAGAATAAAGCTGATGTTACTTTAAATATTACTAATAATGTTATTCAAGGAAGAGATTCAAGCCGTACTGAACCTTTCAAACTATACACTATTAGCGACGTTAATATTTACACCGATTATTCTGCCGCAAATTCAAAGAAAAAACCAACCGACAGCACAACATACAATAATTTCAATCTTTACAGTTACAACAAACTTAAGTACAAGCCTCGTGCCATAACTGATGCTATTTTTATAACCAAAGGAAGTACTTTTGCAGATTTTAGAACTACCCTTTCTTCTCGTTATTTAAACAATTTAAAGATCTTTAATTATCCTTCTATACAATATGAAGTAGACAAAAGAGATTCTACTGCTCAATCTCTTATAGCTAATGTTTATTTAACGCCTAGAAAAAAATATAGTTTTGGAGCAACTTTCGACGTAACGCATTCTAACATTCAAGATTTTGGAATTGGAGCAAGTGTTTCTGAAACCATCCGAAATGTATTTAATCGTGCCGAAACCTTAGAAATTTCTGCCCGTTTAAATATTGGTTCTTCAAGAGATATGGCAAATCCGAATAACAATTTCTTCAATGTTTCCGAATATGGTTTGGACCTGAAATTAAACTTTCCGAGAATATTACTGCCTTTTGGAACTGAAAAAATCATTCCTAAAAGTATGATTCCGTCGACCTCTATTACTTCTGGTTTTTCAAAACAGCGGAATATTGGTTTAGATAAAGAGAATTTTACTGGAGGTATTGCTTATAATTGGTCGCCAAAACGTCATAACACTGCAAAATTAGAATTATTGAATGCACAGTTTGTTCGTAATTTAAATCCTGGCAATTATTTTAATGTCTATACATCTTCTTATAATGATTTGAATAATATTGGAAAAGATTACAATATTAATCCGCTTAACTGGGGAGAAACAACAGAAGAGCAAAATAGAAAAGACCTAACGATACCTAATGGAACTACAGGTTTTACCAATGACGTTTTAACCAATCAAACAGCTTTGCTGCCTGGAAATCCGGAATATAAAGAGGTACAAAGTATTGAAGAGCGCCGCATTAGGCTAACAGAAAATGATTTTATTTTGGCTACAAGTTATTCTTTCACTAAAACAACCAAAAAAGATTTAGCAGATAATAACTTCTATCAATTTAGAACAAAAATAGAATCGGCAGGAACATTATTATCTGCGATTTCAAGCCTTGGAAATCTTCCTAAAAACACGAGAGGTAATTATGAGATATTCAACTTAGAATACTCAGAGTATATCAAAACCGAATTTGACTACATTAAACACTGGGATTTCGGAAAAGAAAAAGTGCTTGCCGTAAGAAGCTTTTTCGGAATTGCCATTCCGTTTGGAAATTCAAATTATATTCCATTTTCACGAAGTTATTATGGCGGAGGTTCAAATGACAACCGTGCATGGCAGCCTTATGCTTTAGGACCTGGAAGCACAAATGCTGTAAACGACTTTAATGAGGCGAATATGAAAATTGCAATGAGTGCAGAATTTCGTTTCAAAATTGCCGGAGATGTAAAGGGAGCGATCTTTGCAGATGCTGGAAATATCTGGAATGTGCTCGATAATGTTACTGATGAGAAAGCAAAATTTGACAACTTAAACGATTTAGAAGAAATTGCTTTAGGTACAGGATTTGGTTTAAGATACGATTTAAGCTTTTTTGTTATTCGTTTAGATTTAGGCTTTAAGACTTATAATCCGGCACATGAGAAGGGAGATCGATGGTTTAAAGAATATAATTTTGGACACTCGGTTTTAAATTTTGGTATAAATTATCCGTTCTAATGCTAATTAATTCTTATTTTTGCAACCTAAAAACTAAAAACAACTATAAAAAAAATTACAATGGCACACAATATTAAACCCGGAGTAGCTACAGGAGATCAAGTTCAGGAGATTTTTAATTATGCGAAAGAAAAAGGATTTGCTTTACCTGCAGTAAACGTTACAGGATCTAGTACAATTAATGGAGTTCTAGAAACTGCAGCAAAATTAAATGCACCGGTTATCATTCAATTTTCTAACGGAGGAGCACAATTCAACGCTGGAAAAGGATTATCAAATGCAGGCGAAAAAGCAGCAATCGCTGGTGGTATCGCTGGAGCAAAACACATTCACACTTTAGCAGAAGCTTATGGTGCAACTGTAATTTTACATACTGACCACTGTGCAAAAAAATTATTGCCTTGGATCGATGGTTTATTAGATGCTTCTGAAAAACACTTTGCAGAAACAGGAAAACCATTATTCAGTTCTCATATGATCGATTTGTCTGAGGAGCCAATCGAAGAAAATATTGAGATCTGTAAAGAATATTTAGCTAGAATGAGCAAAATGGGCATGACATTGGAAATCGAACTTGGTATTACAGGTGGAGAAGAAGATGGTGTAGACAACTCTGATGTTGACAGCTCAAAATTATATACACAACCAGAAGAAGTAGCTTATGCTTACGAAGAATTATCTAAAGTAAGTCCTAAATTTACAATTGCTGCTGCTTTTGGAAACGTTCACGGTGTTTACAAACCAGGAAACGTAAAATTAACTCCAAAAATCTTAAAAAATTCTCAAGATTTCGTACAAAACAAATTCAATACTGGACACAACCCAGTAGATTTCGTTTTCCACGGAGGTTCAGGTTCTACACTTGAAGAAATTAGAGAAGGAATTAGCTACGGAGTTATCAAAATGAACATCGATACAGATTTACAGTTTGCATACACTGAAGGAATCCGTGATTATATGGTTAAAAATCTTGACTATTTAAAATCTCAAATTGGAAACCCAGAAGGTGCTGATGCTCCTAACAAAAAATATTATGACCCAAGAAGATGGGTTCGTGAAAGCGAAGTAACATTCAACGCAAGACTTGAACAAGCTTTTGCTGATTTAAATAATGTGAATACACTATAATAAAAAAGTTTAAAGTTTCAGGTTTCAGGTTTAGCAACTTTAAACTTTAAACCTGAAACAAAAAAAACATTCAATATGGCTTGGTTTAAAAGACAAGAAAAAGGGATTACGACCGCTACAGAAGATAAGATGGACGTTCCGAAAGGATTGTGGTACAAATCTCCTACTGGAAAAATTATTGATGCTGACGAATTAGCTCGTAACTTATTCGTAAGCCCTGAAGATGATTTTCACGTTCGAATTGGAAGCGCAACCTATTTTGAAATTTTATTCGACAACAACGAATTTGTTGAGTTAGATAAAAACATGACATCAAAAGATCCTTTGCATTTTGTGGATACAAAAAAATATGCAGAGAGATTAAAAGATGTAATGGAAAAAACTCATCTTAAAGACGCTGTACGTACGGGAGTAGGAAAATCTAAAGGAAGAGAACTTGTAATTTGCTGTATGGATTTTGCCTTTATTGGCGGATCTATGGGAGCAGTTGTAGGTGAAAAAATCGCAAGAGGTATTGATCACGCGATCAAAAACAAACTGCCTTTTGTAATGATTTCTAAATCTGGTGGAGCTCGTATGATGGAAGCTGCTTATTCTTTAATGCAATTAGCTAAAACTTCTGTAAAACTAGCTCAATTAGCTGAAGCTAAATTACCTTATATCTCTCTTTGTACAGATCCAACAACTGGAGGAACAACTGCATCTTACGCTATGTTAGGAGACATTAATATCTCTGAACCAGGCGCTTTGATTGGCTTTGCTGGCCCACGTGTTGTTCGTGATACTACTGGAAAAGATTTACCAGAAGGTTTCCAAACTGCTGAGTTTCTTTTAGAGCACGGTTTCTTAGACTTTATCACGCCAAGAAAAGAATTGAAAGATAAGATCAACTTATATATCGATTTGATTCAAAACAATGATATTAGATAGTTTTTGAACTATTCAAAATAGAAAAATCCCAAGAAATTGCTTCTTGGGATTTTTTTATATCTACCGATGTGTCGTTCCTACAGAACTTTTTTACTGAATAAATTCACCATAAACATGACATTGAATAGCAATCCTAAAATCCTTCTTCTTTGAAAAAACAAAAAAATTAAATCATCCCGCTTTTTTCAAATCCTTTTTCAATTCCCTATCAGCAATTTTAAAAGCTAGTTTCTCACGCCAAATTGCATAGCGTTCTCTAAAAACTACTTTTATGGCGCTATCGACTGCACCATGCATAAATAAGCTCCAAACGCTTCCCATTTTTCGAGTTATTGATCTATCCCACGCACGAAGACTTAGCGAGAAAGAGCCGTCTATGTAGCGCATCCAGTGCCACATTCCGGTTGGCATAAATAAAGTATCTCCATGTTCCAGGAAAACCTCATAGCCTTCTACTCCTTTTAGTGCCGGAAATTTTTCAAAATCTGGATTGGCAACATCATAATCTTCTAAAGCATAAGTAGTATTTGGCACACAATAGAGCCTCTTTTTCCATTTATTATCGAACAAGATTATATGTTTTCTGCCACCAAAATGTGTGTGAAAGAGATGTGGTAGATCAATATCGTAATGCAGGAAAGTAATCGCCTTCGATCCTCCAAAAAACATGGCAGGCATACTTTCTATAAAACCACCCATTAATTCTTTGGGAATTTTTACATCATTAATTAATTCAGGCCTGTGTTTAAAAAGATTGAAGAAAAAAATACGTAATTGAGTCGGCTCCCTTTTTATTAAATCGAGATATTCACCAAATTTCATACTGGCAATAGAAGCATTAATTACTTTTGCAGGATCTGCCTTAGAATTATCAACTAGCTTTACTTCAATATCTCCTGCAATTTCTTTAAAATAATCCGTAGACCATTTTTCTCGTGCAGGCCAATCTTTGGTTAATCCTTTTATTATAAGAGGCTTTCTTTTATCTAGATAATTCTTTTTAAAATCTTCTCTAGAAATAGATTCAACTGTATCAACATTTTTTAGGATAAAGCTCATTGTTTTCCGATTTAAATTATCTACACCACCACAACAATTATTCTAGTTTTAAAATTTAAGAAGCAAATACACACAATAACTACATTCCAGTTCGAATAGCTTCTACCGGATCTAGATTTGCTGCAGAAATAGCAGGTAAAATTCCCGAAATTAAACCGATAAATGCCGCTAAACCAGTTCCTAAAAGAATATTTCCTAAACTCAAAACAAATTCAAAGTCAAGTAATTTAGTTAAGACTAAAGCAATTCCCCAAACCATAAGAAGTCCAATGATTCCGCCTATAACTGATAAAATTACAGCTTCAAATAAAAACTGGAATAAGATAAATTTATTTTTTGCTCCTAATGATTTCTGAATTCCGATAAGGTTTGTCCTTTCTTTAACAGAAACAAACATAATATTAGCAATTCCGAAACCACCAACCAAAAGCGAAAATCCACTGATTATCCATCCAACAACATTCATTTGTCCTAGAATCCCATCAATAAAATCAGTAAATCCAGAAAGTACATTAATAAAGAAATTATCCATTTCTCCCGCTTTCATTCCACGAATAGCTCGGAGTTTTTGAGCTATTTGAGCTTTATAAGCTTCCATGTCTACTCCTTTAACTGGTTTTAAAATAATTACTGGTGTCATGGCATCAGTGTCCCCGTACATTCTGCGTAAAAAATTGGCTGGAAGATAAACCGAAGTATCATTACTATCTCCAAAAAAACCTGCACCTTGTTTTGCCATTACACCAATGACGGTAAATCGCTGTCCGTACAAACGGATATTTTTCCCGATTGGATCACTTGAACCAAAAAGTCCTTCAGCAATATCATATCCAAGAACAATAACTGCTGTTCCAGAATTAGATTCAGATTCGTTATAAAATCTACCTTTATCGAAACTTAATCCATCAATGTTAACCATTTCGCTTGACGATGGAACAATATTTACATCACTAACCGTTTTAGAATCGTATTTTAAACTTTCTCTATTGACAAAAAGCTGATATCCTACTTGATCAGTATCGTTCATAGAATTTTTCAACCCAATATACTCATCATACTTTACATTTGGAAACTGTTCTCTTTTCCATTGTGGAATTTCAGATGGCCCAAAGCAGAATTTCATTAAATAAATCGTATTTTTATCTAAGCTGCTCAAATCTTTAGAGATTTTTTTATCTAAAGAGTCAACGGCAGCCAAAACAGCAATAATTGAAAAAATACCAATTGTAACACCTAAGAGCGACAACAAAGTACGTAATTTATTATTTCGCAAAGCGTTAATAGCAAAGCTCAGACTTTCTTTTAATAATCTTAAATAAACAAGCATATTTTAGTATTTTTCAATAAAGTAAAATTCAATAATTTAAAATCAAAAACCTAATAAAAGTTAACTTACTCATCAGTAGATTTTTTTAGCATTTTGTTACACTAATTTTTTTTAATATAATATATAAAAAAACTACTTTTGCAGTCTCAAAATCATAACTACAAAATGAGCACAACTAAAAAAATACAATCGGCATTAATTTCTGTTTTTTCGAAAGATGGATTAGAACCAATCGTTAGAAAATTACACGAACAAAATGTTACACTTTATTCTACTGGAGGAACTGAAGATTTTATCAAAAACCTTGGAATTCCTGTAGTTCCTGTTGAAGACATTACATCTTTTCCTGAAATTCTTGGAGGAAGAGTTAAAACTTTACATCCAAAAATTTTCGGTGGTATCTTGAATCGTCAGGATAATGAAAGTGATGTACAACAAATGAAGGAATTTGATATTCCTCAAATCGATTTAGTTATCGTTGATTTGTATCCTTTTGAAAAAACAGTTGCTTCTGGTGCAAGCGAACAAGATATTATTGAAAAAATTGATATTGGCGGAATTTCATTAATTCGTGCTGGTGCAAAAAATTTCAAAGACACTGTAATTGTAGCTTCTGTGAATGAATACAGTTTGCTTTTAGATTTAATTACAGAACAAGACGGAGCAACAACTCTTGAAAACAGAAGATTGTTTGCCACTAAAGCGTTCCATGTTTCTTCTCATTATGACGGAGCTATTTTCAATTATTTCAACACAGACGAGACTATTTACAAAGAAAGTATTGCAAACGGTCAAGTTTTAAGATATGGTGAAAACCCTCACCAAAAAGGATTTTTCTTTGGAGATTTTGACGCAATGTTCAGCAAACTTCACGGAAAAGAATTATCATACAACAACTTACTTGATGTTGATGCTGCAGTAAATTTAATTGCTGAATTTAAAACTGACGGACCAACGTTCGCAATTTTAAAACATAACAATGCTTGCGGTTTAGCGTCAAGAAAAACAATCAGCGAAGCTTATTTGGCAGCTTTAGCTTGCGATCCTACATCTGCTTTTGGAGGTGTATTAATCTCAAATACTAAAATTGACTTAGCTACAGCTCAGGAAATCAACAAATTATTCTGCGAGGTAGTTATTGCTCCAGCGTATGATGATGAAGCTGTTGCTGTTTTACAAGAAAAGAAAAACAGAATTATATTAGTTCAAAATGATGTTGAATTACCATCTCGCCAAGTAAGAACTTGTCTTAATGGATTGTTAATTCAGGATAGAAATAATATTACGGATAATAAAGAGCATTTAAAAACCGTTACTATAACAGAACCTACTGCTCAGGAGATCGAAGATTTGATCTTTGCTTCTAAAATCTGCAAGAATACAAAATCAAACACAATTGTTTTTGCTAAGAATGGAACATTGATTTCATCAGGTACAGGTCAGACTTCAAGAGTTGATGCCTTAATACAAGCTGTTGATAAAGCAAAAGTTTTTGGATTTGATTTAAATGGAGCTTCGATGGCGAGTGATGCATTTTTCCCATTTCCGGATTGTGTAGAATTAGCCAAAAAAGCAGGAATTACAGCAGTAATTCAGCCAGGAGGTTCGATAAAAGACGAATTAAGCATAAATTATTGCAACGAAAATAATCTTGCAATGGTATTTACAGGAACTCGTCATTTTAAACATTAATTTGTTTAACTTTGTTCAAAATAATTTATAACATTTTAAACCCCTAAAAAACTTATGGGATTTTTTGATTTCATGACTGAGGATATTGCAATAGACCTTGGTACCGCAAACACTTTAATCATTCATAATGATAAAGTTGTTATTGACAGCCCCTCTATCGTAGCACGTGATAGAGTATCAGGCAAAATCATCGCTGTTGGTAAAGAAGCCAACATGATGCAAGGTAAAACGCATGAAAACATCAAGACCATAAGGCCTTTAAAAGATGGTGTAATTGCAGATTTTGACGCGTCAGAAAAAATGATCAATATGTTCATTAAAAGTATTCCTGCGTTAAAAAAGCGAATGTTTACACCAGCATTAAGAATGGTAGTTTGTATTCCTTCTGGAATTACTGAGGTTGAAATGCGTGCAGTAAAAGAATCTTGTGAGCGCGTAAACGGAAAAGAAGTTTACTTGATTCACGAACCAATGGCCGCTGCAATCGGTATTGGAATTGACATCATGCAGCCAAAAGGAAACATGATTGTTGATATTGGGGGCGGTACAACAGAAATCGCTGTAATTGCTTTAGGTGGTATTGTATGTGATAAATCTGTAAAAATTGCAGGTGACGTTTTCACAAATGATATTGTTTATTACATGCGTACACAACATAACCTTTTTGTTGGAGAAAGTACTGCTGAAAAAATAAAAATTCAAATTGGAGCTGCAATCGAAGATTTAGATGGTCCGCCAGAAGACATGTCTGTTCAAGGTAGAGATTTACTTACTGGTAAACCGAAACAAGTAGATGTTTCTTACCGTGAAATTGCAAAAGCTTTAGACAAATCTATTCAACGTATCGAGGATGCAGTAATGGAAACATTATCTCAAACTCCTCCTGAGTTAGCTGCCGATATTTATAATACTGGTATCTATTTAGCGGGTGGTGGATCTATGTTGAGAGGTCTTGACAAACGTATTTCTCAAAAAACAGATTTACCTGTTTACATTGCAGAAGATCCTTTAAGAGCTGTTGTTCGCGGTACAGGAATGGCACTTAAAAATATTGCAAAATTTAAAAGTATCTTAATCAAATAAGATTCAAAATAACAATCAATTTACTTTTATAAGGGTCAAATTTTTAATATTTGATCCTTATAAAATCTGAAACCATAAAGCATATCCTGAAACAAAATAACCAAACAAGAAATGCAGCAAATTTTTAATTTCATTATAAGAAACAGTAATCGATTGCTGTTTTTGCTGCTTTTAGGTATTTCGTTAGGACTCACAATTCAATCTCATTCTTATCACAGAAGCAAGGTAATCAGTTCTGCTAATTTTTTAAGCGGCGGTGTTTATGAAAAAATAAATCGTGTAAATGAATATTTGAATTTAAGAGCTGAAAACGACGAACTTGTACTTGAGAACGCAAGATTAAAAAGTCTTTTATTCAACAAGGAAGACACTACAAAATTACCTTTACCTGACAGTATCAAAGGCGTAAAACCTGCTGACATAATCGTATCAAAAGTAATTCACAACTCTTATAATACACATGAAAATTACATCACCTTAAATGCTGGAAGCAATGAAGGGATTAAACAAGATATGGGTGTTATTAACAGCTTAGGAATTATTGGGGTTGTTGATAATACTTCGCCAAGGTATTCTACTGTTGTGAGTATTTTAAACATGAAATCGCAGATTAATGCTAAAATCAAAAAATCAAATCATTTTGGTTCATTAACTTGGGATGGAAAAAGTACAGGATTTGTGCAATTAGAAGATGTTCCTAGACTAGCTTCTATTAGAAAAGGCGATACTATTGTAACTGGAGGTCAATCTGTGATTTTCCCAGAAGGAATCAATATTGGTACGGTAGATAAAATATACATCAAAAAGAATACAAGTTATTATGTCATAAATGTTAAGCTATTTAATGATATGACAAATCTTGGACACGTTTATATTATCAAGAGTAAGGACAGAGAAGAACTTATTAATTTAGAAAACAAAAGCAAAGAAAAAGATGAATAGCGCTTTGTTGGTAAATATTTTTCGATTTATTATGCTGCTGGCAATTCAGATTGTTATATTCAACAATATGAATTTCTTAGGATACATAAGTCCTTTTCCGTATATCTTGTACATTATTTTGTATCCTGTAAACAGCAATAAAGCTGGTTTAATTCTTTCTAGTTTCTTACTAGGAATAACAATGGATATGTTTTGTAATTCTGGTGGAATACATGCAACTGCTTGTGTAATTCTAGCCTACTACAGGCCTTATATCTTCAAATTTTCATTCGGACTTAGTTATGAATATCAAACTATAAAACTAAATGAATCTCTAACTCCAGAGCGTTTTTCATTTATTTTGGTTTCGGTTTTAATACACCACATTGTATTATTTGTTCTCGAAGCATTTCAGTTTAAATTTATCTGGGACATTTTACTCCGAACCTTATTTAGCTCTATCTTTACTATAATCACCTCAATAATAATAATTTATCTTATTAAGCCCAATAAACGATGAGAAAAGTTCTGCTGCCCACTATAATTATTATTGCAGCATCTTTGCTAGTGATTAGGATATTTTATCTGCAGATTATTGACGATTCTTTTAAATTGAAATCAGAAAATAATGCGATAAAAAAAGTTTATGATTACCCTGAGCGAGGTTACATTTACGATCGAAATGGAAAACTTCTTGTGGCTAATCAGGCTTCGTATGATATTATGGTAATTCCTAGAGAAGTAAAGAAAGACCTTAATATTGCTGAATTTTGTAACCTTCTAAATATTACTCAAGAAGAATATCATAAACGTATTGAAAAGGCAAAAGTATACAGTCCTAGACTTCCTTCTGTTTTTCTATCACAATTAAATAAAACTGAATTTGCTGCTTTTCAAGAAAAAATCAGAAAGTATGAAGGCTTTTATTTCCAAAAAAGATCTTTACGTGATTATGAAGTAGATTATGGTGCAAATATTTTTGGTTTTATCACACAAGTTAATGAGAAATTAATTGCCAAGAATCCGTACTATAACAGTGGTGATTTAATTGGAAAACAAGGTGTAGAAGAAAGTTACGAAGAAATTTTACGTGGTATAAAAGGTGTAAAATACATTCAAAAAGATAAATACAACCGAGAAATTGGTCCTTATAAAGAAGGAAAGTACGATACGATTGCCGTTGCCGGAGAAGATATCAACTTGACTATTGATGCTGAACTTCAAAAATATGGTGAAGAATTAATGATCAATAAGCGAGGAGGAATTGTTGCCCTTGAGCCCAAATCTGGTGAAATCTTAGCGCTTGTCACCGCTCCTTCTTACGATCCAGGTATTTTAGTAGGACGTCAGAGATCTAAAAATTATACGCTTTTATATCGTGATTCTATCGCGAAACCGTTATACGACAGAGGACTTTTAGCAGAGTATCCGCCAGGTTCTCCATTTAAAATTCTTACTGGATTAGTTGCACTTCAAGAAGGTGTAGTTAATGAGCAAACCACTTTTATGTGTCATCACGGATTTAGTTATGGAGGAGGCCGATTCATGAAATGTCACGGTTTTGGACCTCATCAACTGCATAATGGAATTTACAATTCTTGTAATACTTATTTTGGTCAGGCATACATGTTAACAATTAACAAGTATTCTGATCCTGGCAAGGCTGTAGATGTTTGGAGTGATCACGTAAGAAGTTTTGGTTTAGGACAATTTATGGGTTATGATTTACCAACTGGCAAAAAAGGAAATATTCCGACCTCTAAAACATATAAACGAATTTACCCTAACGGAGGATGGAGAAGTTCCACCATTGTATCTAATGCAATTGGTCAGGGTGAAGTTTTGATGACTCCGATTCAATTAGCCAATATGATGGCAACTGTTGCAAATCAGGGTTATTATTATACTCCTCATATCATTAAAAAGATTGAAGGAGAAAAAATTGACGAAAAGTTTACCACAAAGCATGTTACAACTATTGATCAGAAATATTTTCCGCCAGTTATCAGCGGATTATTTGATGTTTACAATAAAGGTACCGCATATGCTCTTAGAGTAGAAGGAATTGATATTTGCGGAAAAACTGGAACAGCTGAGAATTATGCAAAAATAAACGGTAAAAGAGAAAAGCTTAAAGATCACTCTATTTTTGTGGCTTTTGCACCAAAAGACAATCCGAAAATTGCAATTGCAGTTATGATTGAAAACGGAGGTTTTGGAGCAACTGTAGCTGGACCTATCGCGAGTTTAATGATTGAAAAATATCTTAGAAAAAAAATTACGAGAACTGATTTGGAAGTAAGAGTATTAAACAAAAGTTTGCTTTCTGAATATGCTAAATTGGGCGGATTAGGAGAGGCTCTTAAAATAGAATCTGTACCAAAAGATTCTGTTTTACAAGCCAAAATTGTAAAACCAAAAGCACCAGTCGCAACAGCACCAACCACTGAAGTTAAGAAAACAGCAGTAGACACTACTAAGAAAAACTAAGAAAGATTATTTCAAATGAAAAATCAAAGTGTAAAAAATAATATCGATTGGATAAGTGTCTTTATCTACATTGCGCTGGTAACTTTAGGTTGGCTGAATATTTATTCGTCTTCATTATTGTCAACTGACGGAACTTATCAAAAACAGCTTATTTTTATCTGCTGTACTATTCCTTTGATATTTATAGTTCTTTTTGTTGATGGTAAGTTTTATGAAAAATATGCCAGTATTATCTTTGGAGTTTCTCTCTTATCTCTTGCGGGCCTATTTCTTTTCGGAAAAACGATTGCAGGTCAGCGATGCTGGTATGCCATAGGAAGTTTTACTTTACAGCCTTCAGAATTTGCAAAAGCCGCAACTTCATTGGCGCTGGCTAAATACCTGAGTGACACTCAAATTAATTTAAAAGAAACCAACAGACAGATTCAGGCATTAGCTATTATGTTATTACCTGTAATACTTATTTTACCACAGCCAGATCCTGGAAGTGCTTTAATTTACAGTGTTTTTATCCTTGTGTTATATAGAGAAGGTCTACCTTCTTGGTATGTCTGGACCGCTTTTATTACTATTGTTCTCTTTGTTCTTACATTAGTATTAGAACCTTATGTAGTTGTCATAATTGCGTTTGTTGTATTAGCTATTATCCATTTCAAAGGCAGGGCTGTTGACCGCAATATAATTTTGAGCGCTATATTATTAGCTTTAATCTCTGGTTTTGTCTTTTCTGTTGATTACGTTTTTGATAACGTTTTTAAACAACACCATAGAGACCGTTTCAATATTTTATTAGGTAAAAGCGTCGATATGAAAGGTATTGGATATAATACCAATCAGTCTGAAATTGCAATCGGATCTGGGGGATGGATTGGAAAAGGTTTCTTGGAAGGAACACAAACCAAAGGCGGATTTGTACCCGAACAACATACCGATTATATCTTTACAACAGTTGGTGAAGAATGGGGATTTGCAGGCTCTTTAACCGTAATTGCACTTTTCGTTGGATTATTGCTTAGAGTAATTTATTTAGCTGAAAGACAAAAAACAAAATTCAGCCGAGTCTACGGATATTGTGTCGCAGGTATTCTCTTTATACATTTTTTTGTAAATATTGCGATGGTAATTGGAATATTCCCTACAATTGGGGTTCCTCTGCCCTTCTTTTCATACGGAGGTTCTGGACTCTGGGGTTTTACCATTTTGTTGTTTATTTTTCTTAAAATGGACGCTAACAAAGTAAATGAATGGTAGGTTTTAAAATTGTTAATTGTTAATTGTTAATTGTTAATTGTTAATTGTTAACTACAAATTTTAAAACTTCTTAAGAAACACTAACATTTACAGAACCACACTTACAAGTTCGTTCTAATAATCAAAAGTGTTTGTTGTTTTCTTATATCCGGTTGAAACCGCACTATAGTAAATACTAGATAGAATTCATTTATATAAATAGAAATTATTTCTAAATTAAATATGAAAATAAAAAAGTCCGAAGTTTTGAAGCTTCGGACTTTTTTATTTTTATTTCTTATTATATCTTTTCTGCTGGTCTCTTTTTCAAAAGCTTCATTAACACTGGGAATGTTGATATGATTACAATAATTATAATAATATATTCTATATGTTTTTTCAAATCTATTCCTTGTTTTAAAAAGATGCCGTACAAATAATGTCCAGCAAAAATTAATATGAAAGACCAAAGGAAAGAACTCAAAATATTATAAAACATAAACTTCTTTTTATCCATCGAAACAATTCCTGCAACTATTGGCGCAAACGTTCTAAAAATAGGAAGAAATCTAGCGTAGATAATGGCTTTTCCTCCATACTTTTCGAAGAAATCTTTTGATTGAAGCAGATATTTTTTCTTAAACCAGAATGAATCTTCTTTTTTAAATAAATAATAACCACTTTTGGCCCCAAACCAATAACCTGTCATATTTCCTAAAACTCCCATTATTCCCACTAAAGTCGCAAGTAGTAGTACGTTTAAAAAATCGTTAGGAATAAACATAACATTTTCAATCAAGTCACGGCTATAAATACCTGCTAAAAAAAGCAAACTATCTCCAGGCAGAAAAAAACCTGCAAAAAGCCCTGTTTCAGCAAACACTATAAACAGCACAATAAACAACCCAATCTGAAAACCTCCGACACTTAAAGTAATATAAAATTCAGGGTTAATTAACTGGGTCCAATCAAAATTATTCATAAAACGAAGTTGGTTATCTTTATAAGTGTGTGAAAGTAACAATAATTTACTGTAACCGCAATAAAATGCGGTATTTTAAACATAAATTAACTATTAAAAAAAGCCCAAACTAACGCTTGGGCTTTAAAAATAATTATTCTCTTACGTACTTGCAGCAAGTGTGTAAATTGTCATAATCTGCTGTTTCAGCTTTAACGTCCTTAGTATCATGACCTGCTTTTGCGACTGCCTTGTTTAAATCTAAAGGAGAAGATTTTTCTTCGTTTAAGATAACTGAAAGCTGATGCGAACTTATGTCCCAGCTAGCAGTTTTTACTCCAGGAACACTATAAGCAGCTTTTTCTATTCTCTTCTTACATTGTTCACAGTTTCCGTTTACTTCTGTGGTGTATTTTAAATTCTTATTCTTTTTAGTTTGTGCCTGCGCAGAAAACCCTAAAAAAGATATCATTACTATTAAAACTAATTTATTCATTTTGTTTACTATTTATTATTGTTATATTGATTTTTAAAATTGTTATTGCGATTAAAATTTTATTTAATCTTAAATCTTAAACCCGCGTAATACATTTGCCCAAAAATTGGAGCATATGCTACAGAGGCATCAAAATTTGGTCCAAAAGGATTCTCTGCACCTAGAATTGCTTTTTCTTGTCTATAGTTTCCAATATTTTCTCCTCCAATGTATACTTCAAAAACAGAAGAAAAAACACGAGTTACTTGGGCATTCATTACAGCATATGAAGGCGAAAAATCTGGAAATTGATCTGCCTCAGGATTGGAAGCCGTATAAGGCAATTGCTGCTTTCCAGACCAATTATAGGTAAAATCAAACCTCCATTGTTTGTCTTCATCCATTGTTGTTTCATACTCTAAATTTCCTAAGAAGCGATGTTTTGCCTGTAACGGACGCTGAAATGTTCCCCTTAAATAATCGGTTTGGATGTCATAATATTTATAGGCTGTTCTTAAATTTAAATTATGAATGAGCTCATAATTAAATTCCACTTGCAAACTATTGGCAAATGAGCTTCCTTTCAAATCATAAAACAACACTTGCTGCGGACTTTGCATTAAATCTACCACAGCTTGATTTTGAAAATCGGTTCTATAAAAGTCAAAACCGGCATCTGCATTTTTATTGAAAAGACGGAATTTCTGTGAAAAACTCACACCATAATTCCATGCAATTTCAGGGTTTAGTCCATATACTTTTCCGCTTGAATCCAAGATCGAAAAATTTCTTGAGCTGGCAAAAAGCTGCTGGTTTTCGGCAAAAATATTCGCTGTACGTTTTCCTCTGCCTGCAGAAAAACGAATAACACCATTTTTCCAAGGATTATATCGCATGTGTAATCTCGGAGTAACAAAAAATCCCAATCGATTATGATTATCTACTCGTCCTCCTAAAATCAAACTAAAATTATCTGTATTGTCATAAGTATATTCGAAGAATGCTCCAACCGAGTTATCAATTCGGCTGTAATCGGTAACATTTACAAATTCCTGATATTGATCGTATGTAAAATTCAAACCAGTCGTAAACTTGTGCATTGTATTGTTTATGATGGAATTGAAAATCAAATTAGAATAAAAACTATTCTGTTTGATATCGTATTGATTTAATCCAAAATAAGAATCTTGTTTGTGACTGTTGAATGCATTTTGAAAACCAATACTTTGATAAGGCATATCTTTAAAAACATATCCTATTTTTGTTGAAACATCAAAACGCTCTGTATTAATTTCAGATCCCCAATGATTGGTTGTTGCTCTGTCGCGGTCTTTATCAAAATCAACTTCTCCCGTTTGTTTTTTATCATTCATATATCTGAAATTGATAAAACTAACCAAACCGCTTTCTGGATTGTAATATTGATAACGGTTTAAAACATTGATTTGTTTTCCTAACGGGTTGTCTAAAAATCCGTCATTGTTCATGTCGTTTTTGGCTACACGCGTGTTTCCGTGAACGAATAAACTTGTTGCCCATTTATCAGAAAGTTTTTTGTTGAAATGGGTATTTAATTCAAAACGAGAATCGGTTGAACCATAAGCATTCAGGAAAAAAGGAATATCGCTTAAAGGTTTTAAAAGCTCAGTATTAATTTGACCTGAAATACTTTCGTAGCCATTAATAACACTCCCCGCTCCTTTAGTGATTTGCACGCTTTCGATCCACGTTCCTGGAGTAAATGATAAACCGTATGCTTGTGAAGCTCCCCTAACAGAAGGTATATTTTCTTCGGTAATCATTAAATAAGGACTTGTTAAACCGAGCATTTTAATTTGCTTGGTTCCTGTTAAGGCATCCGAAAAATTGACATCTATGGATGGATTTGTTTCGAAACTTTCGGCCAGATTACAACAAGCGGCTTTAAGCAGCTCTTTACTTGTAATTAAAGATGTATTGGCTGTTACTGTGAAGGATTTTTTTATTCCTTTTTGCTTTTTATTAATTTTTACTTCCTCTAAATCTTCTTGCGAAAAAGCAGCAACAGAAAGCAAAAACGCCATAAAAAGCATTATATTTTTTTGCATAAAAAATGATTTTAATGTTGAAAAGAATTACATGTTTGATGTTTGCTCAAAACAAAAACCATCAAAATGTAAATGCAAAGTCTTAATCAAGACCTGCAGTGCATCTTAACATTAAAATCAGGAATAGAAAATATACTGATGGTATAATTTGAATAAGGGGGGCGCATTCGCATCAGAATAATACGAAAGAACTTCTTTCTTTTTAAAATTTGGAAGCGCTAAAAAAGCTAATGGTTTGTAGTCTTGAATAACAGCTGGAAATGCAAATTGGAAAAAGAAAAATTTAAAAGTTGCATTGTCTGACTTTTTTTCAAAATGAACTAGTTTATCCTTACAACAAGAATTCTTTTTCTCTTTTGAACCACAGCATTTTTTTTCTACAACAGGCTCTACTGTTGTATTTAATGAAACGGAAGCAATTTTTCCTCCGCAATAGTGCACGTCAAAAGCAAACCCAATATTGGAAACCAATAAAAGGAACGCCAAAAATAGACCTGTACACTTTTTCAAATTCATACTGCAAAGCTATTCAAAAAACAATCGATAAAAAACAAAAAGAAATGTTATTTTTTTGAATTCTGAAGCTGATAATAGAATCCCGGAATAAACAATAACACTAAAATAGGCTGGATTATGAATCTTCTTACATAGAAAAGAAGCCAGCTTGCATCTGGAAAATATTCTAGAATTACATAAAACATTCCCAATAGTACGACTAGAAACAAGGTATATATTAATAAACTAAATTTTAAAATATCACGATCTTTAAATAATGCGTAAATCAAGATCAAAGACAATATGGAATTTAATAAATAACGAAAAAAAAGTCCTAAAAAGAGCTTTGGAGTTTCAACTTGAGGATAAGGCTGACTATGAAAGTCATTTTTAAAATAGTTCAAAAACGGATCGTAAAACAATTTTGTTTCAAATGCTCTTATTAATGCAAAGCATACTACAATAACTATTGCTATGAAGATTTTAAACTTATTTTCTTTTAAATTATTTAGCATATTTTGAAAATCTATTAATCCAAAAAATCCATAAAATAAAAACATATCCGTAAATAATTAACGGAAACAAAACTCCATGAAGAAATGCGTTTTGTTTTGGGAAATAGAATAACAGCACCGTTAAAAGAGCAATTCTAATTACGTTCAAAATATAAATAGAGATAAGTCCTAAGATTATAAATAAGAATGTTTTTTTAAACTTTCCAGAAAAAGCTGCGACAAATGAAACAAAAAGAATCATTACACTTACCGCGTTGCAGCCTTCGGTTATACGAGCTAAATAAGCACCATTCATTATAATCTCCTGCCAAGGATTTTGAGAGCTTTTTTGAATTATTACATCATAATTAAAAAGCTTTAACAACAACTCTGCATTTTTACCTGTAACTATAGTAATACTATCTAAATCGTCTGCTTCATAACTATTTAAATAAAATTTATAAAGCAAAGTCAAGACAATATAGGTCAAGAAAAAGATGCTTACAAAAATCAAGAAAGGCTTAAACTGAACTAAATATTTTTTCAAGAGATTTTTTTTTCAAATTTATGTATTTTTTGAGTTCAGCTTTAAATACTTTTGTATAAAATTTTACATCATGACATTTCAAGAATTAGAACCACAAATAACCGCCATTGTTACTGGCAATGAAGCAAATAGAGACGAGAAATTATTAGCAATCTGCAAGCTTTTAAATGAAAATATAGAATATTACAACTGGGTTGGTTTTTATTTTGCCAATCACGAAGTGAAAACTTTGCATCTAGGTCCGTATGTTGGAGCAGAAACAGACCATACTGTTATACCTTTTGGAAAAGGAATTTGCGGACAAGTAGCAGAAAGTAATGCTAATTTTGTAGTGCCAGACGTTAAAGCACAGGATAATTATATTGCATGCAGTTTTACAGTGAAATCTGAAATAGTAGTTCCGTTATTTGTGAATGGAGTAAATATTGGTCAAATTGATATTGACAGTCATGTTATTGATCCGTTTACAGAGGCTGACGAAAGATTTTTAGAATTTGTTAATCAGGAAGTTGCTAAACTATTCTAGAAGGACTATTTTTAGTATAAAAAATAGAACTGAATGAAAAGAAACATATTCCTTTTTTTGCTTCTGATAATTTCAGTTAGTCTGTCTGCACAAATTAGCATGGTCTCAAAAAAAATCTTTTTAGACTCGTTAAATCAGGAATGCACACCCGACAATTACAGCTATACGAGAGTAATTACCAATTATTCGCAAAAAAGCATGCGATATGTCGTAACTGATTTCTATAAAAATGGACGAAAGAAGATGACTGGCGCTACTTTAGACCGTGATGTTCTAAAAAAAGACGGAGAGTTTATTTACTATTACAAAAACGGAGCCAAGGAAGCTGTTGTTAATTATACTGACGACCACAAAAATGGCAAGGAAATTAATTGGTACGAAAACCAAAGTAAAAAATCTGAGAAACAAAATATCTGGGATCCGAAAACAAAGAAATCTCAAACTTTAATTCTTAATTGCTGGGAAGAAGATAAAAGTCAAACTGTGACTGATGGAAATGGAGAATATGAAGAAACAGATAAGTTTGTATCACAAAAAGGAACTATTAAAGATGGACTAAAACAAGGTTCTTGGCAAGGAAACGACCTATTGCACAAAACGACTTTTGTCGACAATTATGATCGGGGAATTTTAATTTCGGGAATAAGTGTTGATGAAAACAATGTAAAAACATCTTATTCATCTTTAACTGAAAAACAAAATCCGAAAAAAAATCTTAAATCAAAATAATTTTCTTGATAGAGTAATTCTCAAAACACTATTTTTACTACAAAAAATATTTATGAGAAAAATTTTTTATCTTCTAGGATTGCTTCCAATGCTTATTTTTTCGCAAAACACATCAGATAAAATCATCTATTTTGATTCGATTGGAAAAGACGCTTCAAAAGAAAATCACAGTTCTTACAGAATTATAAAAGACTATCATACAGAAAAAGATTTATATCAAATTAAAGATTATTATAAATCTGGTATATTAAAAATGGAAGGGAATATCTAAGACAAAAGATGGATTTTCCAAAGAAGGTAAATTTGTCTACTACTATGATAATGGAAATAGAAAAAGAGAAGAAAATTAC
This sequence comes from Flavobacterium sp. SORGH_AS_0622, assembly GCF_030818825.1. Taxonomy (NCBI): domain Bacteria; kingdom Pseudomonadati; phylum Bacteroidota; class Flavobacteriia; order Flavobacteriales; family Flavobacteriaceae; genus Flavobacterium; species Flavobacterium sp. SORGH_AS_0622. The sequence goes on along the minus strand of NZ_JAUTAX010000001.1, from coordinate 348,413 downwards.
TTTAAAGGAAGACTAAAAGGCAGCTTCAAAGAATGGTACGAAAATGGAAATCCAAAGTTAGAAGGAGAATATTTTCAAGATGAAAAAACACTAAGCTCTGATTTTAGAATGGATAATTATTGGAATTCTAAAAACGAGCATTTAGTTGTTAATGGAAATGGGAATTATGATGAAAATGACAAAGAGCTTATTGTCAAAGGAAAAATAAAAAACGGCTACAAAGATGAAATCTGGACCGGAACTAATAAAAAACTAAATTATAGTTATATCGATATTTACAAGAAAGGAAGGTTTATCTCTGGTAAAAGCACCGATTCTTTAGGAGTTGAACGTAAATACGATGTTTTAGAGGTAAGACCATTACCCAAAAAAGGAGTCAACGATTTTTATAAATTCATTGGGGATAATTTTGTAAAAACAAAAGAAGCTGTAAATAATAAAGTAGCTGGGAAAATAATCGTACAATTTATAATTGCAAAAGACGGAAAAATTGTTGAGCCAAAAATCTTAAAATCATTAGGATACGGACTGGATGAAGAATTAATCAGAGTTATTACCAGCTATGAAAACTGGAATTCAGGACAACAAAGAGGCGTACCCGTTAGAGTGCAGTATTCGATACCTATAACAGTAACAAATTAGTAAAATGACAAGGTAGCAAATTACTCAAAAAACAAAAATCAATATTCTATTTTTAGATTCTTGTATTTTTTTTTGATTTTTCTGTTTTTTTAATCTAATTTTGCACCGTCTTACAAAAGATGTATGACATACATAAAAATCATTAAATAATATTGGAATGTATTTAACTAAAGAAAAGAAAGAAGAGATTTTCGCACAACACGGTGGTGCAACAAACACTGGAAGCGCAGAAGGTCAAATTGCATTGTTCACTTACAGAATTGCTCACTTAACTGAACACTTGAAAAAAAATCGTCACGATTACAACACTGAGCGTTCTCTTGTACTATTAGTAGGTAAAAGAAGAGCTTTGTTGGATTACTTGAAAAAGAAAGAGATCAACAGATATCGTGAGATTATCAAAGTATTGAATATCAGAAAATAATCAATATATAAAAGAGGTGCGAAAGTGCCTCTTTTTGTTTTTACAATTACAACTGCTTACAAGCATATTACAAGAAAAAAAGTTTGGTTTTTCATTGGGTTTTAGATAACAACAACTACACACAACAACACTACAACACAACTAAAACCCATTGTATAATCAAAAGGAAAAAATTTATGATTCCACAATTATTTGTAGAAAAAATCGATTTAGGTGATGGCAGAAGCATCACAATCGAGACAGGACGTTTAGCTAAACAAGCTGATGGTTCTGTAGTAGTAAGAATGGGCGACACAATGATTCTTGCAACAGCAGTTTCAGCTCGCACTTCTAACCCAGGCGTTGACTTTTTACCATTAACGGTAGATTACCGCGAAAAATTTGCTGCAGCAGGTCGTTTCCCAGGAGGTTTCTTCAAAAGAGAAGCACGTCCAAGCGACAGCGAAGTATTAACAATGAGATTAGTTGACCGTGTTTTACGTCCGCTTTTCCCAGATGACTACCACGCTGAAACACAAGTTATGATTCAATTAATGTCTCATGACGAAGAAGTTATGCCAGATGCATTAGCTGGTTTAGCAGCATCTGCAGCATTAGCAGTTTCAGATATTCCTTTTTATAACTTAATTTCTGAAGTACGTGTTGCACGTATTGACGGGAAATTCGTTATCAACCCTAGTAGAGAAGAATTAGAAAAATCTGACATCGATATGATGATTGGAGCTTCTATGGACTCTGTTGCAATGGTTGAAGGTGAGATGAAAGAAATCTCAGAAGCAGAAATGGTAGAAGCTATCAAATTTGCTCACGAAGCTATTAAAGTTCAAATTGTTGCTCAACAAAAATTAAGAGCTGCAATTGGTTCTCCAGAATACAGAACTTACGAAGGTGAAATCGAAGACGAAGCTGTTTACGCAAAAGTAAAAGCTGCTGCTTACGATAAATGCTATACAATTGCACAAGAAGCTTCTGGAAAAAGTGAAAGAGGTGAGAAATTTGCAGCTGTAAAAGAAGAGGCTAAAGCTTTGTTTACAGAAGAAGAATATGCTGAAAATCCAGATTTAGCTGGTTTAGTAGGGAAATATTTCTACAAAACAAACAAAGAAGCTGTTCGTAATGTTATCCTTGAAAAAGGAATTCGTTTAGACGGAAGAAAAACTACAGAAATCAGACCAATCTGGTGTGAAACTGATTATTTACCAAGAGTTCACGGATCTTCTTTATTTACACGTGGAGAAACTCAAGCTTTGGCAACTGTAACTTTAGGAACTTCTAGAGAAGCAAACCAAATCGATTCTCCATCTGAACAAGGTGAAGAGAAATTCTACTTACACTATAACTTCCCTCCTTTCTCTACTGGTGAAGCAAAACCATTAAGAGGAACTTCAAGAAGAGAAGTTGGTCACGGTAATTTAGCTCAAAGAGCATTAAAAAACATGATTCCTGCAGATTGTCCTTATACAATTCGTATTGTTTCTGAAGTTTTAGAATCTAATGGTTCTTCTTCTATGGCAACAGTTTGTGCTGGAACAATGGCTCTTATGGATGCTGGAGTTCAAATGGTAAAACCAGTTTCTGGAATTGCTATGGGATTGATTACTGATGGTGAGAAATTTGCTGTTTTGTCTGATATTTTAGGTGATGAAGATCACTTAGGAGATATGGACTTTAAAGTAACTGGAACTGCTGATGGTATTACAGCTTGTCAAATGGACATCAAAATTGATGGATTACGTTATGACATTATGGAACAAGCTCTTAACCAAGCTCGTGACGGACGTATGCACATTTTAGGTAAATTAACTGAAACTATTGCAGCTCCAAGAGCTGACGTTAAAGCACATGCGCCAAAAATCATCACAAGAACTATTCCTGGAAACTTTATTGGAGCATTAATTGGACCTGGTGGAAAAGTAATTCAAGAATTACAAAAAGCTACTGGAACAACTATCGTTATTAATGAGGTTGATGAGCAAGGTGTTATCGAAATCTTAGGTACAGATCCTGCTGGTATTGAAACCGTATTAGCAAAAATTGCTTCTATTACTTTCAAACCACAATTAGGAGAAGCTTACGAAGTAAAAGTTATCAAAATGCTTGACTTTGGAGCTGTAGTAGAATATACTGCTGCACCAGGAAACGAAGTATTACTTCACGTATCTGAACTTGCTTGGGAACGCACTGAAAACGTTGCTGACGTAGTTAAAATGGGAGATGTTTTCCAAGTAAAATACTTAGGAGTTGATCCAAAAACTAAAAAAGAAAAAGTGTCTAAAAAAGCACTTGTTCCTAGACCTCCACGCGAGGACAAAAAAGAGTAATCAGATCTTAGTTTACTAAAGGTTTATTCATAGAAAACCCCAATTCATTAACTGAATTGGGGTTTTTCGATTTAATAATATAATGTTTTTATTACATTTTAACACTTTTGCGTGATTTTTATAACATTTTTTTTAATACTTTTGAAGCCAATCATCCAAAAAACAATAAACCACATTTCCTTTGAAAAATTATCAAAAAAAAGCTATTTATCTTTTGATATTTGGCACCTTCTTAAACATTTCGTATTTACATTCACAATCTGTTGAAAAATCATCATTATACGATTATTTCGATGAAGCAGTCGGAAAAGACAACTTAAATATTAATAACGGAATTGTTCATAGTGAGCCCTTTCGCCCATTAGCTGGGAAAAACAGATATTATACAGAAGAGTTTAACCTTGGCGATATTAGTTATGAAGGTCAGATTTACTCAAATGTTAACTTAAAATATGATATTCTGCTGGATCAAGTTATTTACAAGCAGAATGGTTCTTCAGAAAATTTACCTATAAATTTGATCACGCAAAAGGTTGATTATTTCTTTATTAAAAATAAAAAATTTGTCAACTTAAAAGAAGAATCAGTTAAATTCCCTTCACTTATAAAAGGCATTTACGAAGAAACATATGTTGGCGATAATGTTTCTCTTTATACCAAACATTTCAAAGAAAAGGTAAAGTCGCTTCAGGCCGATGTTGTTTACTACAATTACATTTATAAAATCAACTATTTTATTAAATACAAAAACTATTTCTATAAGGTAGAATCCGAAAAAGATTTTAAGAAAATCTTCCCAGATTATAAAAAGGAAATAAATGGTATTTATAAAACAGACAAGAAATTAGAAGATTCCAATAAAAATCAATTTATGGAAAATCTAACGAAACAAATCAATGGTCTTTTAAAAAAAAGTTCTAATTAAATGAAAAAAATTACTCTTATATTATTTTTAATAGCCTTTCAACAAATAATTTATTCTCAAGTAATTAGTGACAAAATAACCGTTGAATTTAAGAATGCCAATATAAAAACTGCTATACAAGATATCGAGAAAGTATCATATTACAAATTCTATTTTGATGAAAAATGGTTTGAAAACGATAGTGTTTCAATAACAAAGCAATATAAAGAAGTTCGAGTTGGTGAAGTTCTGGAAGATGTTTTTCAGAATACAAGCTTTAACTTTTATATTGCTGAAAATAAAATTATCGTAACCAATAACAGTATCATTTATAGTCAATTACCTGACGATTATTTTGGAATTCCTCTTGAAAGAGATGAAAATGGCCAGATGACGACCCCAATATTCTATCAGCAATATGATTCTATAAAGAAAACAAATTCAAGAAACCCTAACAAAAACGTTAGAGACCTTATTCTGATTGGTAAAGAGGTAAAAAATCAGAAAAAGAAAGCAACTTACACTATTACTGGATTTGTAAAAGGTGGAAAAAACAATTCTGGTCTTGCAAACGTTATGGTAAAAGTTCCTAATTCGGAATTTTCTGCTACTACCGATAAAAAAGGGTATTACAGCCTTCAAGTTCCAGGAGGTTTAAATGTTCTTGAAACCGATAGTTTTTCATATAACAAAGTCACTAAAAATATAATGGTTTATAATGACGGATCTTTAAACTTTTCGTTGACAGACAATGTAAACCAATTGGATGAAGTCCTTATTAAAACAAATAAAAGTAAGGCCGCAAAATCTGCCATTACTGGTGTAACAACAATTGATTCTGAAGGAATTAAAAATGTACCTTTGGTTCTTGGTGAACGCGATATTTTGAAAGTTGCTTTAACAATGCCTGGAATAAAAACGGCTGGAGAAGGATCTTCTGGTTTTAATGTTAGAGGTGGTAAAGAAGATCAGAATTTATTCTTACTGGATCATGCAACTCTTTATAATCCCTCACATTTCTTTGGCTTTTTTACAGCGCTAAATCCATACACAACCAAAAAAGTAGATATTTATAAAGGAAGCATTCCTGCTGAATTCGGAGGAAGATTATCATCTGTTTTTGACATTACTTCAAAAAGCGGTAATGTAGACAAATTTCAGGGAGAAGGCGGTATTGGTCCTGTAACCAGCAATTTAATGATTTCTACACCTATTGTAAAAGGAAAATCAAGTTTAGTTGCCGGAGGAAGAGCTACCTATTCTGATTGGATTTTAAAAAGCTTAGATGACGAGAAGTTAAAAAACAGCCAGGCATCATTCTATGATTTCATCTTAAAATACAATCATAAAATAAATACTAACAACGATATCGAATCTACACTTTATTACAGCCATGATAAATTTAGCGTATCTTCAGATTCATTATACAAATACAGCAACAGATTAGCTACATTAAAATGGAATCATACTTTTAACGAGAAAAATAAAGGTTCATTAATCGTAACTAATAGTGAATACAAATTCAACATTGATTATCAATCTGAAGGAGTAGATAATTTTGATTTTGGGTATAAAATTGATGAAACTCAGGCAATGCTAAAAATGACTTATTTATTTAATGATAAGCACAAATTTAGTTACGGTCTTTCAACAAAATTATACTCTGTTGACCCAGGATATTTAAATCCAACAAATCCGCAGTCGACTTTAATTCCAATTGATGTTGAAACAGAACGAGGTTTAGAATCTGCAGCATATATTGCTGACAACTTTAAAATAAGTGATAAGTTTTTGCTTGATTTTGGTTTACGTTACTCGACTTTTGCTGCCTTAGGAAAATCTACTCAAAGAATTTACGAACCGAATGCACCTATTAACGATGCTACAGTAATTGAAACCAAAACATACGGCAACAATGAGGTAATTAAAAGATACGGCGGACTTGAGCCTAGAATTGCAGCAAGATATTTCTTGACGGATGACTTTTCTGTGAGAGCAAGTTATGATAAAATATATCAATATATTCATTTACTGTCTAATAACACAACTCAGTCTCCAACCGATATTTGGAAACTATCTGACTTGAATGTTAAGCCCGAAAGTGCACAGCAAGTTTCTTTAGGTTTATATAAAAATTTAAAAGATGGTGATGTTGAACTTAGTTTAGAAGGATATTACAAAAAATCTAAAAACATCTTAGATTATAAAGTTGGTGCCGAATTGTTACTTAATGAAAACATTGAAACTGAACTTTTACAAGGAGAAGGGAAAGCTTATGGCATAGAAGTTTTAGTAAAGAAACAAGTAGGCAAATTAAACGGATGGCTTGGATATACTTATTCGAGATCTTTAATAAAACTAGACAGTCAGTTTCAGTCAGAAAAAGTAAATAACGGAAAATATTTTGCTTCTAATTTTGATAAACCGCATGACTTTAGCGCTGTTTTAAACTACAGAATTACAAAACGTTACAGTTTTTCTAGTAACTTTATCTATCAAACAGGAAGACCAATTACATATCCTATTGGAAGATATGATTATGGTAATGAACAATACACTGTATATAGTGATCGTAATAAATTTAGAATTCCAGATTATTTCAGACTTGACATTGGTTTGAACATCGAAGGAAATCACAAAATCAAAAAGTTAGCACATAGCTTTTGGAATATATCTGTTTATAATGTATTGGGACGCAACAATCCTTATTCAGTATTCTTTGTTACAAAAGAAGGACAAATTAAAGCTTATAAAACATCTATTTTCTCTATTCCAATTCCAAGTATTACATACAATTTCAAGTTCTAAAATCATGAAAAATTTCATATATAAAATCTCTCTTTTCTTAATTCTGGCGGTTGCTGCCAGCAGTTGTACTGAACAATATGTTTTTCAGAATAATGATTTTGAAAGTGCTCTTGTCGTAGAAGGAACAATTACTAATGAACTAAAAAATCAAACTATAAGACTTTCTCAAGTATATGAGCTTGAAGAAACTGGTCCAAAACTAGAAAAAGGTGCCAATGTTTCTGTTTCTGACGATCAAGGAAATGAGTATCAATTTGAAGAAAAAGATACATTATATGCATCTATTACTCCTTTTAAAGCAGAGCCAGGAAGAAAATATCAATTGAAAATTAGAACAAGTGCTGGAAAAAATTATACTTCTGACGAACAAGTTTTAACAACTGAAACCAAAATTGATAATTTAACTGCAACTGTCGAGAATGTTAAAGGAGAAAGAGGTGTACAAATCAATGTAAACAGTTACGACCCAACGAATACTTCAAAATATTATCGCTATGAATATACCGAGACTTATAAAATTATAGCTCCAATGTGGGATTCTAGAGAAGCGGTTATGGTTCCTTTTCCAGCAACTCCGCCTAATCTTGAAGAAGGCACACCAGAAATACCTGCAGGTGAGAACATTGTTGTAAGACCTAGAAATCGTGAAACAAAAACTTGTTTTTCTACCAAAAACTCAAACGATATAATATTAAACAGTACTAATAACCTTAGTGATGACAGAGTACATTTCCCTGTACGCTTTATCAGCGATCAAAACTATATCATTTCACATCGCTATAGCATTTTTGTAAAACAATATGTTCAAAATTTAGCTGCTTATACCTACTATAAAACTTTAAAAGATTTATCGACATCAGGAAGTGTTCTTTCACCCAAACAACCAGGCTTTTTCTATGGAAATATTAAATGTGTAGAAAATCCTACTGAAAAAGTAATTGGTTTCTTTGAAGTATCAGCCGTTTCATCAGATAGAATCTTCTTTAATTATGTTGATTTATTTCCTAACGAACGTCTTCCTCCTTATTATGAAAGTGACTGTGATATAAGAAATTTTGTAGATTGTGAGGGCGATCCTCCTTGTAGCGGTGTAGCACTACGTTCCATAATTAGAACTCGAGAATTAGTTCTTGTTTCAACTGATTATGTATCATCATACGGAATGGTAAAACCACCATGTGGTGACTGTACAACGTTTTCATCTAATATTGTTCCTCCATTTTGGATAGATTAATACTTTTTAAATTTCATGAAACATCTTTCTATACATAATAAAACTAATATTCTTGACAGAATTAAACAATTGACACTTTTGATCTCTTTGTTAATTCAAGGCACATTTGTATTTTCTCAGAATTCGCAAAACAAAAATGCCGTACCTAGTATCTCAGATCAGGAAACTATTTTTCTGCACTCAAACACTACAACATTTTTGACTGGAGAAACACTTTTCTTCAAATTATACTGTCTGAATCCGTTGAATAATAAAACGAGCCAAATAAGTAAAATTGCTTATGTTGAACTTATTGACAGCGAGAAAAAGTCACTTCAAAAAAATAAAATATATCTGGACAACGGAATCGGAAATGGCGAATATTTCATCCCTACAACCTTAAAAACTGGAAATTATAAAGTTATCGCTTACACCAAATGGATGTTGAATAATGTAAATTCTCAGAAACATGAAATAGATATTTTCATCATAAATCCTTTTCAAACTCAAGAACCAAATGATAATATCACATTTGATATTCCTGATCCAACGAAAAAAACTACTGCAATTCAGACCATAAATTCTAATTTAGGAAATGACAAAAGAATTGATTTTGAGTTTGATAAAGAAAGTTATTACACAAGAGATAAAGTCAATTTAAAATTAAAAACTTTAACTGAAGCAACTGAAAAAGGCAACTATTCTGTTTCAATTCGAAAAATAGACCAAATTCCGGCCATAAAACAGCTTACAGCTTCAGAATTTGCTAAAAAATCAGCCGAAAGCTACGTTAATACGCCAAACACTTTTAATTATATTCCAGAAATTAGGTCTGAGCTAATTACTGGAAGCATTACATCAAATACAAATCGCGATGTAAGCAACAAATCGATTGCTTTATCTCTACCTGGAAAAGAATATGTATTAAAAATTGTTAGAACAAATGCTCAAGGAAAATTTGCTTTCTTATTAGATCAATTTCCGAATTTCCCAAATGCAATATTGCAGGTATTGGATGATAAACAAAATGATTTCGTAATCAATTTAGATGCATTTCCAAAGTTTGATACTTCTTCTTTGCAATTCACATCTAAGCTTAATTTGTCTCCAGACCTGAAAAAAGATATCGAAGAAAGATCTACTGCAAGCCAAATTCAAAATGCTTATTATCAAATTAAAAAAGACAGCTTAGTTACAGAAGCCGTTATGAATCCTTTCTTTAGTACAGTTGAAAAAACATATGTATTAGATGATTATACTAGATTTCCAACTTTAAAAGAAAATATAGTTGAAGTTATTATAGAACTTTATTACAGAAGAAATAATGGCAAATATCAGCTTCACGTTAGAAATCTACAAAAAGATTTAGAAATTTATGGCCCGCCATTGGTTCTTGTTGATGGATTATTGATTCAAGATCCGAGTGATCTTTTTGATTACAATATGGCTAATGTAAATAAAGTAAGCTTAATTACAGAACCTTACGTTTATGGTCCGAATTTGTATGGTGGTTTGGTTAGTTTTGAAACCAAAGACAACGAATTCTCCGTTAACTATGCGAAGAAATATTTAAAGACAATGGAAATTCAGCGTCCAAATCCTGAAAAAGTTTACAATAATCCCGATTATTCGGCTGGACATAAATTACAAAGAATTCCAGATTACAGATATCAATTGTTATGGAAACCAAATATTAAATTAGAAACCAAAGAAGACAATTTATCATTTTACACTTCTGATATAAAAGGAGATTTTGAAGTCGTTTTAGAAGGCTTTACCGAAAGCGGACAGCCGATATATGTTTCAAAAAACATTACAGTAAAATAATATTTCTCTTTTTATATAAACCTATAAAAACCTTAATCAAACTAGTTTTGATCAAGGTTTTTTTTTTATTAATTCTCACGCAACCTTTTTTACTTATTGAGACTATAGTATAAAACCAAGCTAAAAGTCACTACAATGAAAAACTTTAAGGAAAAAACAGCGGTAATTATATTTTCTCTTTTTTTTATTTTTGGATGTTCTGAATTTCAAGATAATCCGCACGAAGCCATTAATTTAGATTCTGGAGAATTTGGAAAATTGATAGAAAAAGATTCTGAATTGTATAACACTTTGCAGAAAACAACATCAAAAAAAACGCTTCAAGAAGGAGAAACACCTCCATGTGTAGAATTTATTTACCCGTTAAGTTTAAAAGTTTACGATAGCAATCAAAATCCGATTGGCATAAAATATATTTTAAGCGATATAGAATTTAGTAAAATTTTGGATAATCTTTCTACAGATCAGTCTTTAAGCATTAGTTATCCTATCTCAACTACTTTAGCAGACAACACGGTTTATTCTGTAAACAATAATACAGAATTAAGCATTGCACTTAAAAACTGTACTAGAGAAGATATTATAGCTTATTGTAACGGATTAATTTCTCCTCCACTAGACCGACCATTAGATTATTACTGGAAAGTAACTTATTCTCAAACTATAGAAAACACTTATTTAAGCGGTAGATTTTTGATAAATTCAGATGGTACTTTAGTTTTTTACTTCAATAATCAAGAATACAACGGAAACTGGTTCTTTTTATTTGTAGATGATAAGCTGCATATCAACATAAAATTAGACGGCCAATCAGAAACGGCAAAATATTGGAGTATTGATGGAGCAGTAGAAATGAACGGCACTAATATTACAATTAAAATAGCAGACAAAAACATAAAATTACAACTCATATACGAAACAAAAAACAACTATAAAATAGGAGATACAGGACCTGCAAAAGGAATTATTTTTTACGACAAAGGTAAATACAGTTTTGGATGGCGCTATATTGAAGTTTCAAAAAATGATTTAAAAGATTCAGAATGGGGATGTGCGGGTTCAGCAATATCGACAGCGAGAAATCCTGAAATAGGGAGCGGCTATTTTAATACTGCACAAATTATAAATTATCATGATCTTCTAGCCAATTATTACACAAATCCAGCGGTCTGCAATAGTATTAATAACGGAAGCCTCCTCGCCAAAGATGTGATATTATTTAATCAAGACATTTATGACGATTGGTTCTTACCATCTTATGGCGAACTAGAATTAATCTATAAAAACTTATATTTAAATAATTTAGGCAATTTTACAGATTCAAATTATTGGAGTTCAACAGAAGCCGATCAAAATTCGGCATTTACAATCAGCTTTAAAACAGGAGAAAAAATTACAACTCCTAAAATTCCAGAAAAAAATAGTACCAAAGCCAGAGCTGTAAGATACTTTTAGAATTCTGAATAAGCGGCTCATCAATTTCATATATTAAAACGATATAACAAGTTTCATTTTTGAATTTAGACCAAATCATAAAAGGCTGCATCAAGCAAAACAGGAAATCACAAGAAGAACTTTATAATTTATATTATAAAACTCTTTTTGCGGTAAGCCTAAAGTATTGCCAGAATGATTCTGAAGCAGAGGACACGCTTCATGATGCTTTTATTGAAATATTTACTAACATCAAAAATTTTAAAGCAACTGGAAGTTTTGAAGGCTGGATGAAAAGGATACTTATAAATAAAGCAATAAGCAGATTTAAAAATTCCTTTTTCCTAACTCCCATCAAAGATGATAATCTAGAGGAAGTAATTATTAATGATAAGGAAATTGATTTCCCAATCGACTTCCTTTTATCATTAATACAAGAACTGCCTCATCAATATCGATTAGTCTTCAATTTATATGAACTCGATGAGTATACACACAAAGAAATTGCTGCAATGTTATCGATAAGTGAAAGTACTTCTAAATCAAACTTACATCGGGCAAAATTAATTCTAAAAGAAAAAATCATTTCAAAAACGTCATTCCATAATTATCAAGCAAACCATGGAAAATAAAAGAGAAATAGGTAAATTATTTAAAGATAAATTGGAATATTTGGACAAAAGTCCAAGTGATAATTTATGGGCTTCAATTGAAAGTGATTTAAACAAAAAAAGAAAAAGAAGAATTTTATTCTGGCTGATTCCAAGTTTAATAATGGTTGGAGTTGCAGGCTCTATATTATTTACAAAACTAAATCCAGATCAAACAAAACCAGTAAGTACACAACAAAGCAAGACTGAAATAAAACCTGCTAAATCAGCAAAACAACAGTCTTCAGATTTTAAAAACAAACAATCAAAAAATGTAATTAATAATTCTATTTTGTTGAGTCAGCCAAATCCACAAAAAACAACAGGGAATTCAAGTGAAACTAAAACAACAATCAAGAAAACTCGAAACGAAAAACTTATAAAACAATCCTCAAAACTTGTTGCTACTACAGATGAATATGAAGAATATGAAGTGGTGAAAAAGTATAAAGTCATAATAAGAAAGAATAAAATGGTAACAACAAATTCTAAAAGACCTGGCTCTGTTTTAAAAAAATCAAATAGTACATCTCCAAAAAAGATTTCAAAAAATAAGAGTAAGAAAACCAAAAAAGGAAAGGCAAATAATTCAAAAAAACAAATTCCTTCTAATGTTTATGAATCAAAGAAACTGATAGAAAAAGGAGAATTAGACGAAATCAACAGTAAAAAAAATGTACCTAAAAGCAGTGAAAATTCAAAAAGTATAGATAGTCTCAACACAATTAAAAAAGACAGTATTCCTCAAAACCAAGAGAAAAAAAATACTGCTAAAAGAGAATATATTAGAAAAGAATATCCAGAACAAGTATCGGAAAATGAACCAGAATATTCTGTTTCTATTTACTATGGCCCAGCTATTTTTGGTTCGTTATCAAATAACTCCACAATAAACGAGTCTTTAAATGATGTTTCAAAAAGCCATCCGATAACATCTCATTACGGATTTTACTTTAAATCTATGTATGGAAAATATGGTTTTAAGGCAGGTATTTCTAAAATCAATCTAAAAATAGCAAACCATTTAAATTCCCAGTCTACAGTAAATTATGACAATATGACTTTGAGAAATACTGATATTTATAGTGTAATGGGAAACGATGAAGACATTCGATTGGTACAAAAAATATCATATTATGAAATTCCTTTAGAATTTAATTATGCTATCAAAAAAGATGAAACTCCATACGGTGTCGAGGCTTTTACAGGATTTAGTGTCTTGTTTTCAGATGCTAATCAGTTATTTCTTTCTTCTAACAATTTAAAAAACGAAGAAATTGGTTCTACTAAAAACTTGAATAAGATGAATTTATCTTTTAATTTAGGACTTGGTTTCAATTATAAATTAACCGAAAAATTCCAATTAGATTTTAATCCAATTTTCAAATATTACCTGACGACGTTTAAAAATGACAAAGAACCTAAACCATATAGTTTGTCTATTCAATCTGGCGTAACTTATAAATTTTAAAAAAAAATATAAATTTTGTAACTTTTTTGTATCTCATTACGTATAACCATTTGTACACTTTAAAAAATAGGGAGACAACAACATGAGACAACTTAAAATCACCAAGCAGGTAACTAATCGTGAAACTGCGTCGTTAGATAAATATCTACAAGAAATTGGAAAAGTTGACCTAATTACCGCTGATGAAGAGGTAGAATTAGCACAAAGAATAAAGGCTGGTGATCAAAGAGCTTTAGAAAAACTTACAAAAGCCAACTTACGTTTCGTAGTATCGGTGGCTAAACAATATCAAAATCAAGGATTAACTCTTCCAGATTTAATTAATGAAGGAAACTTAGGTCTAATTAAAGCGGCTCAACGTTTTGATGAAACTCGTGGTTTTAAATTCATTTCTTATGCCGTATGGTGGATTCGTCAATCGATTCTTCAAGCTTTGGCTGAACAATCTCGTATTGTACGTTTGCCATTAAACAAAATTGGTTCTATCAATAAAATCAACAAAATGTACGCTTTATTAGAGCAATCTAACGAGCGTCCGCCTTCTGCTGAGGAAATTGCTAAAGAACTTGACATGACTGTAAATGACGTAAAAGAGTCTATGAAAAACTCTGGACGTCACCTATCAATGGATGCTCCTCTTGTCGAAGGAGAAGATTCTAACCTTTATGACGTATTACGTTCTGGCGAATCTCCAAATCCAGATAGAGAATTAATTCACGAATCTCTTCGTACTGAAATCGAACGTTCATTAGAAACATTAACTCCAAGAGAAGCTGATGTTGTTCGTTTGTATTTTGGACTTGGCGACCAGCACCCAATGACTTTAGAAGAAATTGGAGAAACTTTCGACTTAACTCGTGAGCGTGTTCGTCAAATTAAAGAAAAAGCAATCCGCAGATTGAAACACACTTCAAGAAGTAAAATCCTTAAAACTTATTTAGGATAAAACAATATTAAATTTCAATATTTTTAAATCCCAAATTACAATTGGCTTGGAATTTGGTTATTTTAAATTGGAATTTTACCACAAACAACAGTTTGATTGACTGTTCGTTTTTTGATTGATGATTGAAACTCCGGCTGATTACCGGAGTTTTTTATTCCTTTTTTTAACGCAAAGTCCGCTAAGCTTTGCAAACTTTGAACTGTTAGTAAATTACTTTATAATTCTTCGCGGACTTTGCGTAAATTCTTCGCGCACTCTGCGGTTAAATTACCACGCACAGCATAAAAATTTTATCTTTGTAAAAAAAACAACACACTACAACAAAATGAAAAATACATTTATTGCTCCTTCAGTTCTTGCGGCAGATTTTGCTAATTTACAGCGTGATATTGAAATGATAAACAACAGTCAGGCTGATTGGTTTCATATTGATATTATGGATGGAGTTTTTGTTCCGAATATTTCTTTCGGAATGCCAGTTTTAGAAGCTATTTCAAAACATGCTAAAAAATATATCGATGTGCATTTAATGATTATCGATCCTGATCGATACATTAAAACTTTTGCAGACTTAGGCGCTAACGGATTAACAGTACACTACGAAGCCTGCACACACTTGCACAGAACGCTTCAGGCGATTAAAGCAGAAGGAATTAAAGCTGGAGTAGCGATGAATCCTCATACTAATATTGATCTCTTAGAAGACGTTATTAACGATATTGACGTAGTTTGTATTATGAGTGTGAATCCTGGTTTTGGAGGACAATCATTTATAGAGAACACTTATGACAAAGTCAAAAAGTTAAAAGCATTAATTACGCGTAAAAATGCTTCAACTCTTATTGAAATTGATGGCGGTGTTACCAACAAAAATGCAAAACAATTAGTAGAAGCCGGAGCCGATGTATTGGTCGCTGGAAGTTTTGTTTTTAAAGCTGAAAATCAAATTGAAACAATTGCCGAGTTAAAAGTCCTTACTACTTTTTAAGTTTTTTAAATTCGGAAAAAAATCAATTTCAGTCATTTTTTCTATTGTCTCGATTGGAACCATAAAATCATAGATAGATTTATCACTTTCTTCGTTTGGAACTAGAAAGGCAATTGCTTTATGTTCTTTTCCAGATTTGGCTAAGATAATTTTATAAAAATATTTAGGAACAGCGACTTTTTCTGTTCCTATTTTTTTGTCTGAATCTTTAAGGATTCCGCCCGTTACTACATAAATATCATTGTATTTTCCTGCCCAATAACGTGTCTTCTGCTCCAGCCTATTCCAGATTCCAGCATTAAATTCTTTTTTCTGAGGAGAAATATTCGAAGTGTAAAAAGTATCATTATAAGCATCCTTATTAAACTCCATATCTCCCGCAGGACAAAGATGCCCTTTATCATAACCTGATTTTTTATAATTCCTCCAATCTGCAGAACCAGTAGTTACTTTTGGATCTTCTATAAAATAAGGTCTTTTATAGTCGTGGTTTTTTAAGTATTCTTTCTTTAGTTCGTACGCCACCCATTCAGCCTGTTCAAACTTTTCATTGTACGAAAGCGTATAATATTGATGTTTTACAATTTGTTTTGTTGTTGATGTGGGCAGATAAGCAAACGTGTATAAAGAATCTGTACTATTTGAGTTTCCTGAAAAAGAAACTATTTCATTATCATTCTTGCTTTCATTAATCTCTATATTGTTTTTTTTACAAGATAATAATGCAAAACTCATCAAAACTAAAACTATACAACTTTTCATAAAAACATTTTTTTTTTAAGGGCTAAACTTACAAAAAAAACGCTCCATAAATTCAACATTTATAGAGCGTTTTTAAACAAATTAAATTCTTCCGAATTTAAGACTTCACTAGTTTATCCTTTTTCATTTTCGGAGAAACATTATTTTTTACTAAACCTTTTCCTTGTAAATCATCCAAAACATTTAATGCTTCTTCTACATAAACATCTTTTGCTAAAGCTTGGTGCCATGCATCTCTTTTTTCTTTTAAAGTAGCATCAGCATTCATTTCAACTTCTTCGTAAGGCAGTGATTTAAAAACCAAATCATTTTTGTAATCTAAAATTGGTTTGTATTTCTTACCTTCATTTTCTACCTGTTCTTGAGTTGCTTTAAAGCTGTTAATGTTTAAGCTATAAGTATTCTCTTTATTCTTAACGTCAATCCATTTTGCATTGTCATCAATTAATTTGAATTGAGCATTTTGAGCGATTCTATTTTTACTATTAATAATAGCTTTATTAAAATTCTCATTAGAAGTCCAAGTACTGTAATCAGCTGGATCAATTTTATCCCATGGCATTGCATTGTCAATATCTCTCTCTCCCATTTTTAGGTAAGCATAACGATCTGGCATAACAACATCACTATGAACACCTTCTAGTTGAGTAGATCCACCATTGATTCTATAGAATTTTTGTCCTGTAATTTTCAAAGCTCCAAGATCTCCATAATTTGCATTACGAACAAATTGATTCAAATCTAATACGTTTTGTACCGTTCCTTTACCGTAAGTTTGTTTACTTCCGATAATTACACCACGTTTGTAATCCTGAATCGCTGCTGCTAAAATCTCAGAAGCCGAAGCAGAAAAACTGTTCACCATGATTACTAACGGACCATCCCATTCGATTTTTTTATCTTTATCGTATAAAACTTCTTTCTTTTTACCAGCAGATTTAACTTGAACAATTGGTCCTTCTTCGATAAATAAACCAGCAATATCAACTACTGTCGAAAGAGATCCACCACCGTCATCACGTACGTCTAAAACAATTCCGTTGACGTTTTCTTTTTTCAATCTCTCTACTTCAAGAGCGATATCTTTTCCAGCATCACGTCCGTCTTTGTTTTCAAAATCGATATAAAACTTAGGCAGGTAAATTACTCCATATTTTAAACCATTTTTCTCTACAATACTAGACTTAGCATAAGTTTCTTCAATTTCAACCACATCTCTGATAATCGAAATTACTTTGATACTTCCGTCCACTTTTTTAACTGTAAGCTTAACTTCAGTTCCTTTGTGGCCTTTAATTTTCTTCACAACATCATCCAAACGCATTCCGACAACATCTACAGGCTCCTCATTTCCTTGAGCAACTTTTAAAATCAAATCACCAGCTTCTAGTTGTTTTCCTTTCCAAGCAGGTCCGCCAGAAATTAATTCATCAATTTGAGTGAAATCATTTTTCTTAGTCAAACGCGCTCCAATACCTTCTAATTTACCACTGATGTTTACATCAAAACGGTCTTTTTCTTCAGGTGCAAAATAACTTGTATGTGGATCAAAGCGAGTCATAATAGAATTCAAATAAACTGAAAACCAGTACTCTCTATTCAAATCTTTAATAACACTAAAATTATCATCCAGAGATTTTAAAGAACTTTCTCGTGTTTCTTTTTCTAAAGTTTCAAAAGATTTTTCTTTATAAGCTGGATCTTTTTTCTTCTTTTCTTCTTCAATTTTTTGTTTAGTAACAAGAGAAGAAAGAGTTGATAATTTAATTTGTTTTCTCCATCTTTCGTTAATCTCAGTTAAGTTTTTCGCATACGGAATGTGCTCATAATCGGCATTAAAAGTTTCATCAACATTATAGTTAAATGGCTGAGCTAAAATCGTTTTGTAACGTTTTTTACTTTCTTCCATACGTTTCATCAACCTTGTGTAAGTTAGGTTGAAAAAAGTAATATCCTTATTCAAAAACTGATCGTCAAGCATTAATTCATACTGCTTAAATTCATCAATATCCGACTGCAGGAAAAATCTTTTTGAAGGGTCTAACGCTTCAATATAGTCTTTAAAAATCCCTTTTGAGAATTCATCATTTATTTCTGCTGGACTATAATGTCCTTTCTCAATAACAAATGCTAATAACTCTAAAAGTGTTTTATCTCTATTCGGATCAGGGTCGATTGTTCTATCGGCATTCATCTTAAATGCAAATAATGTAAGCGATAAGCACAATACGGCTATGAGTATCTTATAATTTCTTTTCATAAACTTTATAATAGCATTCATCAATTTTTTTATCTAAGTTACGTTAAAAACTATGCCACGAGAGCTAACGTCACGATAATTTTTTGTTAAAGATATAAAAATGTTTAATTCGCAAAAAAGTTCTTTAACTTAGTTGACAAATTTTACATTATTTGTGACTTATCCCGATAAATCTGTGGTTACATTTGTTTTTAAAATCTTACAATTGTTAAAATTACACATAATATTCATAAAATGAAAGCCGAAAAACCTTTAATATTGGTCACTAATGATGACGGCATCTTAGCTCCTGGAATACGCACTCTTATAAGTGTTATGGAAACAATCGGCGAAGTAATCGTCGTTGCTCCAGACAAACCCCAAAGTGCAATGGGGCACGCTATAACGATTAACAACACTTTGTTTCTCGATAAAATTTCTAAAGATGATGACACAATTGCAGAATACAGCTGCTCTGGAACCCCTGTAGATTGTGTAAAACTGGCAGTTAATGAAATCTTAAAACGCAAACCAGATTTATGCGTTTCGGGAATTAACCATGGTTCAAATTCTTCCATAAATGTAATTTATTCGGGAACTATGAGTGCTGCGGTTGAAGCTGGAATAGAAGGAATTCAAGCCATTGGTTTCTCACTCTTAGACTTTGATTGGAATGCCGATTTTGAACCTATTAAGTCTTTTGTCAAAAAAATTGCCTTAGAAACACTAGCTAATAAGCTGCCACCGGGCGTAGTTTTAAATGTCAATTTTCCGAAATTGAAAGAAACAGAAATTAAAGGAATTAAGGTTTGTCGTCAAGCGAAAGCATACTACGCCCAAAAATTTGATAAAAGACAAACTCCTTTTGGTAAAGATTATTACTGGCTTGCCGGCAAATTTGTAAACGAAGATCAAGGCGAAGATACAGATGAATGGGCGTTGGAAAACGGATATATTTCTGTAGTTCCCGTACAATTTGACTTGACTGCCCACCACTCTATTCAACAACTTAATACATGGAAATTAAATGATTAAAGAAATACTTGTCGGTTTTATAATCGGAATTTTTACCGCTCTTTTAGGAAGTTATTTGTTCATCACATTCTTTACAAATTTTGATATTTCTTCTGGTATTCATATCATTAAACAACAGGGATATCTTGGAAAAATTATCACTTTAGGAACACTTTTAGACCTAGGCGTTTTTGCAATTCTTTTAAAAAGAAACAAAGAATTATTGGCTCGAGGCGTAATTTTAGCCGTGATTGTATTGGCCATTTCTACATTAGTTATTTAAATCTTATCTTTGCTTTGTTACAATAATTGCTGAATTATAATTTGAGCATTTTTCAAAAAAACCATCATGAAGTATTACATAATAGCAGGTGAAGCCTCTGGAGATTTACACGGATCTAATTTAATGAAAGCTTTGTATGCTGAAGATTCTCAAGCAGACATTAGATTTTGGGGAGGTGACTTAATGCAGAAAGCAGGCGGAACTCTTGTAAAACATTACCGCGATCTAGCTTTTATGGGCTTTATAGAAGTGGTTTTCAACTTAAAAACCATTTTAAACAATATAAAAATCTGTAAAAAAGACATTACTGAGTTTAAACCAGATGTCATTATTTTTATAGATTATCCTGGTTTTAATATGCGAATTGCTAAATGGGCAAAAGAGCTAGGTTATAAAACTCACTATTATATTTCGCCTCAAATTTGGGCTTGGAAAGAAAACCGTATTAAAGCAATCAAACAAGATGTCGATAAGATGTTTGTTATTTTGCCTTTTGAAAAAAGTTTTTACGAAGATAAACATCAGTTTCCAGTCGATTTTGTCGGACATCCTTTAATCGATGCTATTCAGAATCAGCCTGCATTTGATGAAGCTCTGTTTAGGAAAGAAAATAATTTGGGTGAAAAACCAATTATTGCTGTTTTACCTGGAAGCCGTAAACAGGAAATTACCAAAATGCTGAGCGTAATGTTAAGTGTTGTTGATGATTTTCAAGATTACGAATTTGTAATTGCGGGCGCTCCGAGTCAGGAATTCGAATTCTATCAGCAGTTTCTAAAGAACAAAAACATTGCGTTTGTTTCAAACAAGACATACGATTTACTGCGTTCTTCAACAGCTGCTTTGGTAACTTCTGGGACAGCAACTCTTGAAACAGCACTTTTTAAAGTTCCCGAAGTTGTTTGTTATAAAGGAAGTGAAGTTTCCTATCAAATCGCGAAACGTATTATTACCTTAAAGTACATTTCGCTGGTTAATTTAATTATGGATCAAGAAGTTGTAACCGAATTGATTCAAGCTGACTGCAACAAAAAGCGAATTAAAGAAGAATTACAAAAATTACTAGAGCCTGAATATCGCTCTAAGCTGCTTCAAAACTATGATATTTTAGAGCAAAAACTTGGAGGAGTTGGCGCGAGTAAAAAAACTGCCAAACTTATAGTTGCCGATTTAAAAAATAATTAATTACCACGTTTTGAAGAGAATTATAATTTTTCTGTTTTTGAGTGTTGCTTTTACTTCTTGTAAATCGACTTCTACTGCCGTGAGCAAAAATGAATCTAAAAGAGAAAATAGAACTCTGGTTAACAATTTAATTGAAAAAGCAACTGATAATATTGGCGTTCGTTACAAAGCTGGAGGAACTACAAAAAGCGGTTTTGACTGCTCTGGATTAGTTTACACGACATTCGAAAGTGAAAATATAAAACTACCAAGAAGCTCGTACGACCAAGCTAAAATTGGAAAAGTAATTCCGCTGAATGACGCCAAAAAAGGTGATTTAATCTTCTTTAAAACTAATAAAAGCAGACAGATTAATCATGTGGGATTAATTACAGAAGCGAATTCAGATGAAGTTAAATTTGTTCATTCTTCTACTTCAAAAGGTGTAATTATTTCTTCTACCAAAGAACCTTATTATAAAAATTCTTTCGAACAGGTTAATAGAGTACTCCCTTAAAAAAAACATTTTTTTATTATTTTTCTTACAAATATTTAATACTTTTAAAGCATGAAAGTATTAGATTTTCCGTTAGTTAAAATAACAATTGCCTTTATTTTGGGAGTTATTGCTTCCTATTATTCTCATTTTTCTGTTTCAAAGCTGATGATTCCACTTTCATTGTCTTTGATACTATTTTGTTTCAGCTATTTCTGGAATCTAAAACACAACAAGAAATATATCATATTTGGTGTTTCTGTGTATATCTTCTCTTTCGTTATTGGGGCTGTAACACTTTTAAGTCATACCGAGAAACTTCAAAAAAATAATTATACACATTGCAAATCAGCATTCGAAAAACCGCAGTCAATAACTATAATTCTTAGAGAAAAACTCAAAAGTAACGATTACAGCGATCGTTATGTTGGTCATATTAAAAGTATTTCAAATAAAATTTATTCTGGAAAAATTATAATTAACATTCAAAAGGACAGTACTGAAAATCGATTGATAATCGGGAATACTATTAAGGTTCAAACGGCTTTACAGGCAAATAAATCAAATAAAAATCCGAATCAATTTGACTACGGCAGATACTTAGCCGACAAACAAATTTATGCACAGATTTATTGTCAAAAAAAAGAAATACTAGTCAGCAAAACTATTACAAAAGACATTTGGTATTATTGTGCCAAACTGCACTCCAGAATAGTTTTAAACCTCGAAAAAGCAAAATTTAATAAAGCCGAAATGAGTGTCGCTCTTGCATTGATTTTAGGGCAGCAGCAAGAAATTTCACAAGACATTATTCAGGATTATCAATATTCTGGAGCAACGCACATTTTATCTGTTTCAGGTCTACACGTAGGTTTTATAATGCTTTTTATAACCTTTATTTTAAAACCAATTCCAAACACAAAAAAGGGTTCTTTTATTAAACTTACTTCTATTTTAGTTTCACTAGCTGGATTTGCAATAATATCAGGTTTATCTCCATCGGTTTTAAGATCTGTTGTAATGTTTTCATTTGTAGCAATTGCCAATCATTTGCGAAGAACAGGTAATATTTACCACACTTTACTAGTGTCAATTTTATTGATATTACTTTTTGAACCGTATTTTTTATTTGATGTCGGTTTTCAGTTAAGTTATTTGGCTTTGTTTTTTATTCTTTGGCTGCAACCACTATTAAAAAACATTTACAAACCAAAGAATAAATTGATGGTTTATATCTGGGAAGCTTTAACCGTTTCCTTTGCTGCACAAATTGGTACTTTACCTTTGTGCTTGTATTATTTTCACCAATTTCCAGGTTTATTTTTTGTCACTAATATTATAATTCTTCCTGTTCTGTCATTTATAATGATTGCAGGAATTGTGGTAATGATAATTGCAATTTTTACGAGTCCGCCTTACTTTGTAACAATCATTTTTGAAAAAAGCATTTATCTCTTAAATCTAATGATTCATGCCGTTGCCTCTATTGACTCGTTTGTTATAAGAGATATTAGTTTTAACTCTTATTATTTATTCACCTTTTACCTTTTCATTATTTATGTAATTCTATGGTTAAAGAAACCAGATTACACTAAACTCGTACTTGTTTTTAGTTCTACAATTTTAATTCAGCTTGCTTTTATTCTCACTAAATTCAGAACCGAAAGCGAAAAGGAATTGATAGTTTATCATGAAAAAAATAATACACTCATATCAGAACGAATTGGAAAAAACACTGTTCTTTTTACCAGAGATACAACTTTCGAAAAAAATAAAAACAGCAGAAGTGTAAATATGTATCTCGTTGGTAATTCGATTGCTTTAACCAAAACAGAAAAGATTAAAAATTTACTCTACTTTAAAGACACTAAAATTCTAATCATTGACAGCACTGGAATTCTTCCTTCTAATGCAGCGCCAGACATTTTGATTCTTACTCAGAGCCCTAAAATAAATCTAGACAGAGTACTGAAAAACATTCGTCCAAAACTGATAATTGCCGATGGCTCGAATTCAAATACTATCCAGAAATCGTGGAAAAACAGCTGTCTGAAAAAAAATATCCCTTTCCATCCAACGAACGAAAAGGGATATTACAAATTATAAATCTTTTTATTCTGGGTTTAAAATCAAATTAGACTCAGAAATCCAAGCCTTAACGCCTGACGACATATATGAAATGAGACCGAGTTTGTTGAAGTTAGTTTTGCCTTTTCTAACGTTAACTTCTGTAAAACAAACTTGCGGAATTTCTTCAATACCAAAAGCATTTTTTAATCTAAGGTTTTGTTCTTTAGCTGCATCAGGAACCGAAGGATCTGAAAGATCTAGTTTTACTAAAATAACGTTTTTACGAGACCAATCTTCAAAATCGCGAGTAGCAAAAATTTCATTTTGAAGTTGAGGATTTACTCCTTGACCTGTAAAGAAAATCAATAAAGGTTTTCTTTTTTCTGCACTTGTGGCAACAGCATCGTTAATGTCTGTTTTCCAAATTATACTTTGCGCATTGGCAAAAAATGAACCCAAAAAGAGTAGTAGAATAAGTAGTTTTTGAAGCATAAAATTTGGTTTTGGTTATGTATTTAAAACTAAAATAATACAAAAACAGAATCAAAAGAATTATTTAATGAATTAAAAACCAAGTTTTAAGCATAAAAATCAAATTGATAATAAACCGATATTTTTTTAATAAATGTTAAAAAAACACTATCAAAAAAAATTAAATCGTTACAACGTTTTTTGAAATTGAAAAAAATCCCTTCCTGTAAAACAAAAAGGGATTAAAAAATTAAAATAAAAGTTAAATGTAATCGTATTATTCAGCTGGATGTAAAATCGAATTCGATTCTGCAATCCAAGCTTTTGCTCCTCCAGGTTTATAGGCAATTTTGCCTAGAGCGCTAAATGTAGTTTTGTTTTTTCTTATTGATGCCATTGCGAAACATACTTCTGGAAGATCTTCAACACCAAATGCATTTTTCAATTTTACATTTTGTTCACGATCACTATCCGAAGCATTCATGTCTGATAAATCTAATTTTACCAGAATCACATTATCACGTGACCAAACGGCAAAATCAGGAGTTTTAAAGATTTCATTTTGAAGATTTTCTGGTACACCTGAGGCAGTGAATAAAATCAGCATTGGTTTTTTCTGGTCATTACTTATTGCAATAGCATCGGTCATGTTAGTTCTCCATGCTAGATTTTGCGCTTGCATCATAAATGAACCTAAAAAAAACAGTAGGATAAGTAGTTTTTTAGTCATATTAATTGGTTTTGGTTAGATTAGCATGACGAAATTAACATAATATTTTAATTTTCCAATTTTTATTAGCACAAAAAATACATTATATGTTTTTTTATCTATAATAAAATAACAAATACTCAAAATAACGAAAGGCGATTGAAAAATTTTTCTTACTAAACAAAAAAAAGCCCCTTACAATGTAAGGGGCTTTATATTTATTTTAGTTTTAAACTTATGATTTCTTTGGATGAACAATTCCTTCTGCAACAGTCAGCCAAGCCGATGGTCCGCCGGCAACATATCCTGTTTTACCAAGACCTTTAAAATTTACTTTTCCATCTTTAGATTCTGCACTGGTGAAGAAAATTGTTGGAAAACCCTGAATCCCGAAGGCTTGCTGCAATTCATTATTTTGATTCTTAAGCTCTGGAGTTTGAGGAACACCTCTTGGATAATCTAATTCTACCAGAACTACATTACTTAATGCCCATTTTTTAAATTCGTCTGTTTTTAAAACTTCATTCTGTAAACGAATGCACCACCCACACCAATCACTGCCTGTAAAAAACATTAATAAAGGCTTTTGTTCTTTATTACTTACAGTAATCGCTTCTCTAACGTCTGTATACCATTTTAATTCCTGTGCTTGAACATTCGCAGCACCAATTAAAAATAAAGCAATAAGTACTATTTTTTTCATAATGAGAAATTTTTCACAAATTTACACAAAAACAGATTGCAATAAAATCTATTTTACTTCCTGCATCAATTTTTTAATCAATGGCGAAATTGCAATTAAAACAACTCCTGCCACAAGAGAATAAATAGCTAATTGATAATAACCTTCTGTATACGATTGTAGTTTAGAAAGTAATGTATCTCCAGTATTAGATCTTGATATTTCTGCTCCTAACTTTCCTGCTGCCAATTGCCCAAATGCACTTGCCAAAAACCATAATCCCATCATCATTCCAAATAATCTTTTTGGAGACAATTTTGTAATAATAGACATTCCGATTGGTCCTAAACATAGCTCCCCTATTGTTGTTACCAAATAAGCAAAAGTAAAAACATTTAAAGATGCAATTCCTTTAGCATTAGCAAAAAATCTAGTCAAATAAAAAATATAAAATGAAGCTGCTAAAAACAAGAATCCAATTCCGAATTTAATCAATGTATTAGGCTCAATTTTTCTTTTACCCATCCAGATCCACAACAAACCAATCAGCGGGCTTAAAACAACCACAAAGAAAGTATTAGAACTGTTGTTTATAATATTCGGATCAATGCTGAAAAACAAAAGTTTGTCATCTAGATTATCTTTAGCAAAAAGCGACAATGATCCTCCGCTCTGTTCGTAAATCGCATTAAATAAAAGATAGAAAAACACAAACAAAAATGCTGCAAACAGCTTTTTCTGCAGTTTAATATCTCCCAATTTCATTAATTCGTAAGCAAAATACAATACGGCAATTATTCCAATTGTATACATGAAATAATCTGTATAATCAGTATTCTTTACCATTATAAAAATAAATGGAATACTTAAAAGCGATAGTACGTAAACTGCAATTTCACGAATTCTCCTTGCAGATGGTTTTAAATTCAATAATGGAGAATCTCCAATTGGACCTAAATATTTTTTAGTGAATAAAAATGTCATCAACCCTAAAAACATTACTAAAGCCGCCGATAAAAAACACAACTGCCAAGAATAATATTTTCCTAAATAAACACAAAGAGCACCTCCAAAAAGACCTCCAACATTTATCCCAGCATAAAACATTCCGTAACCTGCATCTCTTCTGCCGTCATCTTCTTTGTACAATTCACCAACCATTGACGAAACATTTGGCTTAAAAAAACCTGTTCCAATAATTGAGAAAGCAATTCCGTAATAGAATAAATCGTGAGGCGACACCGCAATTAAAAGATTCCCTAGAATCATTACGATTGCACCAAAGAAAAGCGATTTTTTAAATCCTAATATTTTATCGGCAAAAATACCTCCGACAAATGTAAAAGCATAAACAAAAGCCTGAATGGCTCCGTATTGTAAACTGGCATGATCTTCTTTTAAGAAAAGCTGATCAACCATAAAAATTGTAAGTACGCCCCGCATTCCGTAAAAACAGAAACGCTCCCACATTTCAACAAAAAACAAGTACCACAATTGCTTTGGGTACTTGCCTTCAAAATTTTGAATTTCTTCTAGTGTAATGTTTTTTTCCATTTTATCTAACACCGTGCATTAATTTTTTCAATAATGGCGTTAAAGCAAATAATAAAATCGCTGCAATTCCTGTTAGAACCACAAAAACCATAAAGAATTCATATAAGTTATGAATTTCAAATCCTGCAAAAACTGGATTATAAGCACTAATTTGGTGCTGATCTAACAATGCTAACTGATCTGCTGTTGGAATTAATTTTTTATCTAAAACTGCTTGAAGATCGATTCCTAATTCTTTTGCTTTTGCAAATTTATCTCCAGTTGCAGGTAAAATAGAACCTAAAGTTCCTCCTAATGCATAACCTGATGCATTAGACAAGAAAAATACTCCGTAAAGCAAAGAAGCAAAACGTTTTGGAGACAATTTACCTACCAATGATAATCCAATTGGAGATAGACATAACTCTGCACAAGTATTTAAGAAATATAATAAAATCAACCATTTAACCAATAATAATCCAGAAGTTCCGATATAAGAAACTTGAGTTGCAATCATTAAGAAACTGATAGAAATTACCACTAAACCAACAGCTAATTTTACTGGAGAAATTGGTTCTTTGCCTTTAGCTCTTAAAGTATCCCACAAAATACTAAATGGAACTGCTAAAACTACAACGAACAATCCGTTAAAAATCTGAACCATCGAAGGCGGCATTAACCAGCCAAAGAAATGTCTGTCTGTTTGGTTATCAGCGATAAAAGTCAGAGATGAACCTGCCTGCTCAAAAGCTGCCCAGAAGAAAATAATAAAAAATGATACGATATAAATTACAATAATTCTATCTCTCTCTACTTTAGTCAAAGAAGTATCAGATATAATTAATCCCGCCAATGCCAATCCACTTGAATAAATCAAAGTGTAAATTAAATTTTGACCTACAGCATAATGGAAAAAGAATCCTAAAGCAACAAATGCAACTCCAGCCATCAATAAAGCTTTATTCGAAAAATTAGCTTTTTGTGCCTCTCCTTCTTCAAAATCTGAAGCATCATTTTTAGAAGGTAATCCTCCTAATGGTTTTCCTTCTGGAGAAACTACATATTTATTTTTTAAGAAGTAAAAAAGAATTGTTCCTAACAACATCGCAACAGAAGCTGCCATGAATCCCCATCTAAAAGCGTGAATATCTCTAATTCCTCCTGCATCTTTAACATCTCCTAATAAAGGACAAATGGACTGGCCTAAAAAAGCACCAATGTTAATTCCCATATAGAAAATAGTAAAAGCACTATCTAATTTTGTTTTTTCCTGCTTAGGGTATAAACTTCCCACCATACTTGAAATATTTGGTTTGAAGAATCCATTACCAAATACGATAACTCCAAGTGCAGAATACATTACAATTTTTGCTAAGCTCAAATTAGATTCAAAAATACTTCCACTTGTAAATAAAAGCATTTGTCCAATTGCCATCAGCAATCCTCCTAATAGGATACAGTTTCTGTTTCCTAAAAAACGATCGGCTACGAAACCACCAAGCATTGGTGTTAAATAACAAAGTCCAAGAAAACCTCCATAAATTAATGAGGCTTCTTCTTCTTTCATTAATAATGAATTTACAAGAAATAAAGTCAATAAAGCCCGCATTCCATAAAAATTGAACCGCTCCCACATCTCCGTTCCAAACAATACCCAAAGTCCTTTTGGATGCGCAGTTTTTACTTGATTTTCTCCCATATTATATTCGCTTATTTAATTAAGTTTAAAAGATTTAGATTATAAATTTTCTTTGATAAAATTAGTCATTTTATTATAAAGCTGAACTCTAGTTTTTCCGCCGTAAATACCATGATTTTTATCTGGATAGATTTGAGAATCAAATTGTTTGTTAGCTTGAATTAAAGCTTCCATCATTTGCATTGAATTCTGAACATGAACATTATCATCTCCAGAACCGTGAATCAATAAAAATTTACCTTTTAATTTGTCAACGTGATTAATTGGCGAGTTTTGATCGTATCCGCTTGCATTTTCCTGAGGAGTCTGCATATATCTTTCTGTGTAAACACTGTCATAAAATCTCCAGTTTGTTACAGGAGCAACAGCGATTGCCATTTTGAAAACATCATTTCCTTGGAAAATACAGTTAGAAGCCATAAAGCCTCCGTAACTCCATCCGAAAATTCCAATTCTAGCAGGATCAACATAAGGATAAGAACCGATTACTTTAGCTGCATCGATTTGATCTTCTACTTCATATTTTCCTAATTCTTTCTGAGTAACTTTTTTGAAATCAGCTCCTTTAAAACCTGTCCCTCTTCCGTCAACACAAGCTACGATATAACCTTGCTGTGTTAATGATAAAAACCAATAATCATCAGAATTATTCCAGTCATTATTTACTTGTTGTGATCCTGGACCAGAATATTGGTACATAAAAACAGGATATTTTTTTGAAGGATCAAAATCTTTTGGTTTTAAAATCCAAGCGTTCAATTCATTTCCTTTAGCTGTTTTTAAAACGAAGAATTCTTTCGCAGGCAGATTATAAGATTTTAATTTATCTGAAAGAGCTTGGTTGTTTTCGATAACCTGAATTTCTTT
Organism: Flavobacterium sp. SORGH_AS_0622; assembly: GCF_030818825.1. Taxonomy (NCBI): domain Bacteria; kingdom Pseudomonadati; phylum Bacteroidota; class Flavobacteriia; order Flavobacteriales; family Flavobacteriaceae; genus Flavobacterium; species Flavobacterium sp. SORGH_AS_0622. Next base: position 318,796 of record NZ_JAUTAX010000001.1, on the reverse strand, counting down.
TCCAGTTTTTGACTCATTCAAAGTATAAGTCGTAGGTTGTAAATTACTAGAGAAAGTAGTAATAAAATATTGGAAGTTTGGACTGAAAGTTGCTGCGCTTGTTCCAGTTTTTTTAGATAAACGCAATTTATTTTTTCCGTCTAATCCAATTCTGTAAAGATCTCTATTAATTGAGCCATTTTCTGTAGATTGGTAGAAAATAGTTTTTGTTTTTTCATCAAAACCGTAGTAAGAAGTTACTTCCCAGTTTCCTTTTGTAACTTGATTTTTAAGTTTTCCTGTTTTATCATATAAATAAATATGGTTAAAACCGTCTTTTTCGCTTGTCCAGATAAAACTATTATCTTTTAAGAAAGTCAAATTATCTGTTACATCTACATAAGCTTTATCTTTTTCATTCAAGACAACTTTTGCAGCAGCGGTAGTTCCGTCAACAAATAACAAATCAAGATTGTCTTGGTGACGATTTAAAACTTGAGCAGAAAGTACATTTGCATCGTTTGTCCATTGTAATCTTGCAATGTAAAAATCATTGTAATTTCCTAAATCCACCTTTTTAGTTGCTCCAGCAGCTACATCGTATATATGTAATGAAACTTCTGAGTTTTTCTCTCCAGCTTTTGGATATTTAAATGTTTCAATTGTAGGATATAAATCTTTGTGAAACATTGACATTGAAAACTCAGGAACCTGGCTTTCGTCAAAACGAATATAAGCTACTTTTTTACTGTCTTTGCTCCAGTCAAAAGCACGGACAAAAGCAAATTCTTCTTCATAAACCCAATCCGTAATACCATTAATTACAGCATTCTTTTTACCGTCTGTTGTAATTGGAGTCGATTTTTTAGAATTAACATCGTATACATATAAGTTATTTTCTTTTGCATAAGCGATTTTAGTTCCGTCTGGAGAAAAAGTTGGTTCTTGTACTTGATCAAAAAGTTTTGTCAATGTTTTTGAAGCTATATCATATAAGTAGAAATCAGCTGTAAACGAGTGGCGAAAGATTTGATTGGTATTAGACGCAATTAAAATCTTTTTTTCTGAAGCATCAAAAGTATAGCTGTCAATTCCGTTTGCCAATTCTTTATGATCTTTAGTATCAATTAAATTCGATACTTTTTTCAAAGTTCCAAAATCATAAAGACCAATCTGCATACTTCTGCTTCCTTGATCTACATCTAAAACAGTATATTGATCTGTATTTTTTAGCGATTGCAATTCAGCCATTCCTTTTGCTCGAAATGCTCCGCCGTAAATATTTTCGATAGTGATTTTTTGTTGGCCAAAAACAGTCGCAACTAGAAATAAAAGTATTACAGTAATTTTACTTGTACTCATTACAATTAATTTAAATATAAAAAAGAGCCCAATTTTAGTAAAAAAAATAAACATAATACACATTTTAAGTGTTAAATGTTAAAAAAAATAACGATTGCGTACTTTCCATTTTTAAAATACATTTTAAACAAATCTCTTAAAATGGTATATTTGCCGCAACATTATTATTTAATATACTGAGAATGAACAACGCGGTTGCTGGATTTTCTAAATTATCCAAAAAAGAAAAAATTGACTGGATTGCAAATGAATATTTTTCGAACCCTGAAGAGGTGCAAAATATTATAAGAAATTACTGGAATTCAGACGAAAAGCTTCAGCAGCTTCATGATGAATTTATCGAAAACACCATTACAAACCTTTATATCCCACTTGGAGTTGCTCCAAACTTTTTAATCAACGGAAAATACAAAACCATCCCAATGGCTATTGAAGAGAGTTCCGTTGTTGCAGCAGCCTCTAAAGCAGCAAAATATTGGTCTACAAGAGGCGGCTTCAAAGCAACTATAATTAATACAGAAAAAATTGGCCAGGTTCATTTTACTTTTAATGGTGATGCAGAAAAACTAAATAGCTTTTTTGACCAAATAAAACCGAAATTCTTCTCAGAAACCCAAGCCATTACTAAGAATATGCAGCAACGTGGCGGCGGTATTTTAGATATTAAACTAAAAGATAAAAGAAGTCTCCTAGAAAACTACTATCAGCTTCACGCTACTTTTGAAACCAAAGACAGCATGGGCGCGAATTTTATCAATTCTTGTTTAGAACAATTTGCATCAACTTTAAAAGAAGAAGCACAAAATAGCGACTTATGCGAAAATGGCGAAATATTAGAAGTCATTATGAGTATCTTGTCTAATTATGTTCCAAACTGCTTGGTTAGGGCTGAAGTTGCTTGTCCGATTGAAGAATTAGCAGAAAAGCATATTACAAACCCAAAAGAATTTGCTAAGCGTTTTGTGCAAGCTGTTCAAATTGCAGAAGTTGAACCTTTTAGAGCAGTGACTCATAATAAAGGTATAATGAATGGTGTCGATGCGGTAATTCTAGCAACTGGAAATGATTTTAGAGCTGTAGAAGCCGGCGTACACGCTTATGCCTCTAAAAATGGACAATATGCTAGTTTATCTCATGCAAAAATCGAAAACGGAATTTTTACTTTCTGGCTCGAAATTCCACTTGCAGTAGGTACAGTTGGCGGATTAACTTCTTTACATCCTTTAGTAAAGTTATGTTTAGAGATATTAGAAAATCCTTCTGCTCAGGAATTAATGGAAATTGTTGCTGTTGCTGGTTTGGCACAAAATTTCGCAGCTCTTCGGTCTTTAACAACTACTGGAATTCAAGAGGGTCACATGAAAATGCACTTAAATAATATTATAAATCAATTTGAAGCTACCGATGAAGAACGCCGTCTAATTAAGGCGCATTTTAAAAAAACAGCCGTTACTCATAGCGCTGTGGTAGATTTTATTGAAAACTTGAGAAAATAATTCAAAAGCTGTCAATTTCTCTTCGCCTTTGCTCAAAATGCGAAGTGAGATATGACAGCTAAAAAATATAGAATGAAAAAAACATTTTACAGTAACGGAAAACTTTTAATTGCTGGAGAATATCTAGTATTAGACGGAGCGGAAGCTTTTGCGCTGCCTGCAAAATTCGGTCAAAATCTGGTAATTGAAAGCGGCGAAAATAAAGAAATTGAATGGAAAAGTTATGACTATGATGAACATTTATGGTTTGAAGAAACAATTTCATTTGACGAAATCATAAATCGCCCAGAAGCAAAAATCGAAACTGTAAAATCTACTTTGATTGATATTCTTCACGAAGCTTATGCTTTAAATCCAAAATTTATAGATTCAGCGGAAGGTTTCAAAGTGAGTACTCATCTATCGTTTCCCAGAAACTGGGGATTAGGAACTTCTTCAACTCTCATAAATAATATTGCGCAATGGGCAAATATTAATGCATTTACATTATTAAATAATAGTTTTGGCGGAAGTGGCTATGATATTGCCTGCGCTCAGAATAATACACCTGTTATATATCGTGTAAAAGATAACTTTGTTGAACAAGTTGAGTTTAACCCTGACTATAAAGAAAATATCTTTTTTGTTTATTTGAATAAAAAACAAAATAGTAAGTCTGCAATATATGCATACAACAATAATAAGAATCATCATTTAGCGCAAAGTGTTGCCGAAAACAATAAAATCACGCACGCTATTCTGAATGCTAAAACACTAAAAGAATTTGCTTCAGCAGTTCAAAAACATGAGATTCACCTAAGTAATATTTTAGAGATGCAGACTATAAAAGAAGCTCTTTTTCCAGATTTTAAGGGTGTAATAAAGAGTCTTGGAGCTTGGGGTGGTGATTTTGTTATGGTAGTTTCAAAAGAGAACCCTAAAGAATACTTCTCCAATAAAGGATACGAAACTATTTTAACTTACGAAGAAATGATTTTGTAGAATGTTTTTCTACAAAGTCATCAATAGTTAACTTTCTTGTTTTTAACGTCTTTTGTCTCTAAACGACGAACTGACTGGCTTTCTTGTTCGTTTGATTCAATAAGTCTGTTGTGCAAACGCTCAGCCATTTTTTCGATACTGTTTGTAATAGAATCATAAACAAGTTCCATTCTGCGGTGTTTTTCTTCTTTTACTGCCTTTAAAACATCTTCAACAAAGATCTTATCATATTTTTCGGCTACAGAATCATGTGTATTAGTCAATCTTATTACATAATCGTTACTCAAGATTGTAACTTTAAAATGCTGTTCTTCGTTACTCAAATAATACTTTCCACCCAATTCATCAACATTGATGTCGGTACTGCTAACTTTTAAAAGCTCGGTAATAATCCCAAAGATATGACTCTCAATTTTGGTATATACTCTTGGCTTCTTTTTAAAAATTTTTAAAGTAAAAAACATTAAATGTTTATTTAGTAAAATATTTGATTTTTGTTTTAATTGTCTTTCTAACAGTAATTTAAACGCTAAAAATATGTTAAATTTTAAATTCTGGACAAATTAACTGTAATAATTTGAATATCACAAATTTTTTAAATTAAATTTCGATTATTCCTATATACTATAAGATAATTAACAAAAAAATATTACAAAATAGAATTATTTAGTTTTCAATAAAAAAAAAGAAAACCCGAAACATCTTAATGACATTTCGGGTTTTTATGGTATTAGTTACTATTTACTAGTAATTGAATTGTAATCTGTTATCTTCAATTTTTGCATTGTTTTTCAACGCTGGTAATACTCTGCTTGCATCATTTGCGCTTTGAGCTTTTACTTTCTCTACATACGCAGCGTGATTAGCAATTGCAGGAGCTTTTACTGTTTTGATATTTTTTACAACATATACTCCAGTGTTTCCTTCAATTGGAGCAGAAATTTTATTTGCAGTTAAAGCAAATGCATTTCCAACAACTCTTGGCTCTTGTCCAACTCCACCAGGTAATACTGGATTATCTAAAGTTACATCAGTTGCTTGTTGAACAGCAACTCCAGCTGCTTTAGCGATAGCTTCAATACTTGAACCTGTCATTTTTGCTTTTAATAATTCAGCTTTTTTCTTGTTTTTCAAGATTGGCTCTACGTAAGGTCTTGCCATTGTAACTGAAACTAAACCTGATTTGTTTTCACCTTTATATTGAGCGATAACGTGTCCGATATTTGCAATTTCAAAACGTTTTACGTCTCCTTTGCTTGTTTCTTTATCAAAAGCCCATCTTACAATGTTACGTTGGTTTCCTAATGGTCCAAACGCTTCATCCATAGCTTTAGCATTTACAGGCTGAGCAACTTTTAAACCTAATTCTTTTGCTGCAGCATTGAAATCTTTGTCAGCAGCATCCATTTCGAATTTAGTTGCCAAAGTAAATACTTTATCAGATGTAGCTTCAGAAGGCTCAATTTTTTGAGCAATTGTAGCTAAACGAATTCCGTCTTGTTTGTCTGTAATTTTGATAATGTGAAATCCGAAAGGAGTTTCTACTAAACCAACTTTACCAATTCCGTTATTGAATACAAAATCATTGAACGGTTTTACCATTTGGTTTTGACCAAAATATCCTAAATCACCACCTTGTTGTGCAGATGAATCATCAGAACTTGTAAAAGCCAACATCATAAAACTATCTGGATTAGCTTGAACTTGAGCTAAAATTTCTTCAGCTTTAGCTTTTGCTTCTTCTTTAGTTCTTTTTTCTTTTGGTGATGGTGTTTGAGAACCTTCGTATGCAATTAAAATATGACTAGCTTTTGCGTTAACTCCAGCTTTAAATCCTTGAGATTTAGAAATTGCATAGTATCTTCCGTAAACATAAGGTCCGTAAATTGCTCCAGCTGGTAAGCTGAATAATTTATCAGCATCTACAGCTGGTAAAGCATTTTTAGGAACATACGTAGAATCGTAAGGAACATCAGAATTTGCGTTTACAAATTCAGCGATATTTGTTGCAGTTCTAAAACCTGGCAATGTATCATTTTTACCTGTTTTAGCGTTGTAAACTACACTTCCTGACAATAATGCATTTAATTTTGATTTAATTTCAGCTTCATCTTCTTTAGAAGCTTTATCCTCTACTAAAACATATTGAATTTCACGAGTTGCATCCGCTTTGAATTTCTTCTCGTTTTTCTTCATATAATCTACAATTTCTGAATCAGAAATTTTTACTTCACTATCTTTAATAGAAGAGTAAGGAGCTGCAGCGTAAGCAAAGCTTACTTTATTCGCTTCCATTTCATACTTTAACTTTCCTTCACTAGCAGTTGTGTAAAGTCCTGATTTAACTAAAGTATTATAGATTTGAAACTTTGCGTTCAATTCTGCATCTTTCTCTTTTTGAGCGATGTATTGTGCTGCTTCTGGATTTGATTTGAAGTAATCTTTAAATTTAACTACATCAAAAATTCCTGCTGCATTTAAGAACATTGGGTTTTTACCAATGTTTGGATCTGATTTTAAAACTTCTAATAAGTGTTTTTCACCTACTCTCAATCCTAATTTATCAAATTGTGATGACAATAAAGCGATTGAAACTTCTTGATCCCAAACTCTGTTTGCAGCTTCAGTGGAAGTAATACCTTGCCCACTTTTTTCAACATTACTAACTTTAACTCTAAAGTCTTCAAATGAAATATCTTTTCCGTCGATGCTTCCTACATCTTTTGAACTTTGACCAAATGTTCCTCTTGTAAATAGATCTTGTATTATAAATGCAAATAATGCAAGTGCAATAACTCCTATCAATAAAGCGGAACGCTGTCTAATTTTTGCTAAAACTGCCATTTTATTATCGTTAATTTTATATTCAGTTTGCGAAAATACAATTATCTAGTTAATAACAATACAACTAGCGTTTTATTTTACACATTTTTTTTTAATAATTTAAAAAATCAATCTTTAATTGTCAATTTGACTAGTTCTATTTTCTTATTTGACGCCTCTTTTATAAAAAAATGGTACTTATCTATTACAATTTTATCTCCTTTTTGCGGGATTTCTTTTGTATGATTTACAATAAAACCTCCTAAAGTTCCATAAGAATCTTCCTCAGGAATCATCAATTTATAGGTTTCATTTAAATATTCAACATCTAATCTTGTCGAAAACAAATACTTGCCTTCTCCTATTTCTTCTTCGATTAATTCCTCATCTAAATCATGTTCATCTTCAATTTCACCAAAAAGTTCTTCGACAATATCTTCAATTGTAATTATTCCAGAAGTTCCGCCATATTCATCTAAAACAACTGCGACATTTTTACGCTTTTTAATCAATAAAGTCAAGACATCTTTTATTAAAATTGTTTCAGGAACAAACTCAACTGTCATCAAAACCGATTTTATTGTCGCTGGTTTCTTGAATAAATCAAACGAATGCACATAACCCACTATGTCGTCTAAAGAATTCTGGCTAATGATAATTTTAGAATATCCTGTTTCGATAAATAACGCTTTAAGGTCATCAACTGTATCAAACAAATCTATATCTACAATTTCCGTTCGAGGCGTCATTATATCACGTGCCTTTACTCCTGAAAACTCCAACGCATTTTGAAAAATCTGAATTTCAGAATCTACTTCTTCATCCTCTTCAACCGTGCTCATTTGTTCTGTAATATAATTTCCAAGTTCAATCCTGCTAAATAATTGAATCTGATTTCCTTCTGTTTTAAAAAATTTACTCAGCACAAAATCTGCAATCCAAATAAAGAAAGTTGAAATGTAATAAAATAATCGGTAAAATAAATAGGCCGGAAGAGCGAGAATCTTAATTAAAGAATTCGCATAAATCTGAAAAAATACTTTAGGAAAAAATTCTGAAGTTAACAGAACCACAAATGTGGCAAGCAGAGTTTGAACAAGTACATTCCACCAATCCGAAAAAACAAGACCAAAATGTGCCATCCAATTCAAAATCAGATCGCCCATAAAAAAGCCATAAACAACCAAAGCGACATTGTTGCCAATAAGCATGGCCGCAATAAATTTGGATGGATTTTCAGTAAGTTTAGTTAAGATTCGAGACAAGAAATCGTCTTGTTTCTTTTCTATTTCGAGGTAAATTTTGTTGGAGGAAATAAACGCGATTTCCATTCCAGAGAAAAAGGCTGCTAGTATTAAACATATTATTATAATACTAATTTCCATTTTTATTGTTTTTTGTTACGGTTATCGTATTTATTAAGAAACCTTCTTCTAAAGAAAAACATAAAAACAGCCATTCCTGCGATTACAAAGTAGAAGGGATAACTTTCATCTCCTTCGTTTAGTTTCACTATACCATCATAAGCAAAAAAAAGTGCAAATACGATATAGATAAATTGTGTATATTTTAAATAACCCATGATATATTTTTATTCTTCAGATTCAATTTCGCCGCTTATTCGCTGCGAATTAATCACTTTAAAATCTTTACTAAAATCTATTCCCTGACCGTGAGAAACTCCTTTTTTATCGGTAAGTTTAAATTTTCTTTCGGTATAAAACCATTCATTTTTCTGATCAAAGTACAATTGCTCAGTTTCCAAAACCTGTCCAGCTTCAGAGGTGATTTTTACTTTTCCAATTAAATCAATAATCCCTGTATTTTTATACGAAACCGCATAATTTCCTCTTATAAAGGTACGCTTTTGCTTTTTGTCGTATAAAGTAACATCTAATCCTTTAGGAAATTCTGTGAAAGGAAAATCAAGATTTGAATAATCCAGCATTTTAGGACTTATTAAAATACCTGAAATACGTCCAGAATCTGTATATTTTATATTAACTGTATCTGCATCACTTGCCGGAACAAACTCTGAGAAGTTAATTTTCTGAACATCTTTAAAATTACTTTCGCACCCAAAAAATAGTGTCACAGCAAAAACTGTGACAACTAGCAGACTATATCTCTTTGGTAAATTCATTCGCCAAATGTAATAAATTGTAATGAGCTTAGAAAAGATAAAATATTATGTTTATTGGAATTTACTCTTCACGAACCATTTGTCGTTGAAAGAGAAACTTAAACTAAAATTCACGTAATTTTCTTGAACTAAATTAGAAGAAACTGTACCTCTTTTACCAAATTCAATTCCGAAATTCAAATTTGAATAAGATCCTGGAATCGGAATTCCAGCTCCTAATGTCATTCCGACATCTTTAATTGATTCGTTATTTACAATCAAACCAATTTTTTCATATTTCAAACCAGCTCTATAGGTAATTCTACTCATATAACTTGTAAACGAATTATAATTAGGAAGATAATATCCTCCTAGAGCATATTTAGAATAACTTTCATAGCTCACATTTTGAGCTGAATTGTAATAATTTGCTAACTGTCCATCTCCTTGAAAAGTCATATTTGCACCTACAAGCCATTTTCTTGCTTCACCAATTCCTAAACCAATGCTTAATTTATTTGGAAGTTTTAATTTTGTTGAAGTTGCAGGATATATATAAGGATCAGGGTCACCTTGTACTGAAATTACTCTTGTATTATCTGAGCTTAGATTACTGGCAAATGAATAACTCAAACTAGAAAATATACTAACCTTTTTGTACACTTTTCTTTGATACATCGTTCCTAAGCTAAAAGCCATACCTGATAACTCAGATGTATTTACTTCTGCTGTTCCATTTTGCACACCAGAAATACCTTCTACACTTGTTGTTGTAATTTTTCCAAAATTGTATTGGGCATCTATACCAATATTCCAATTTTGGATAATTTTATATCCTAATCCGAAATAAACTTTGTTTACCCCGCCTTTTCCGTCAAGCTGTGAATTAACATCTCCTTCTGTCGCAGAACTATTCAAAATTTTATATCCTACCGAAGTTACTGGGATCAAACCAAAAGAAGCACCAAATTTTCCCATAGGAATTCCTAATGCTAAATAATCAAAAGTACTACGTTGTGCTTTTTCAGATTGCGTACTTGTTTTTAAATTAGAAGTCGCAAAAGTTCCCCCAACGGTAAACGTAGTTTGTATTAAACTGGCATAACTTGCAGGATTATCTAAATTTAAGTGAATCGTATCTTGCTCCACTGCAACTCCAGCCATAGATCTATTCTCAAGAGTTCCCTTGAATCTTACATCTCCTATTCCGAAAAAAGAATAAGGTGAAGCAGTACCTTGTTGAGCAAATGAAACGAACGATATAAGCAAACAAGCGCTTATTAATACTTTTTTAATCATTGTCGATTTTATATTGATATGTTTGGTTCAAACTCTCCAGAAGGAAATTTGAATTGGCAAATATGGTATTTTTTAATCGTTTAGCCAAAAAATCTGCATCACCTCCCGTTAAAATTATGATAAAATTTGAAAACTCTCTGCGATAATCATCGATAAAACCGTCAATCTCATAGACGAAACCATTAACAACACCAGAATGTATGGCTTGTGCCGTTGAGTTTCCTATATATGATTCAGGGTTTTCTAATGTAAGTAACGGCAGTCTGGCCGTAAAATTATGCAGTGATTCATAACGCAGGCGAAGACCCGGAGAAATGGCTCCTCCTAAATAATTATCATTTTCGTCGATAAAATCGTAGGTTATGCATGTTCCCGCATCAATAACCAATCTATTTTGTTTGGGGAATTTTAAAGTTGCTCCCGCAGCCAAAATCATTCGATCTATTCCTAATGTTTTTGGTGTTGCGTATTTATTATGAAAAGGAAATACATCTTCGTGTGTAAAAAAATGAACTTTTAATTGATTTTCGAAAGTTAAAAAGGATTGTTTTTTGATACTTCCTACTGATGCAACAACCAAATCGGAGCAGTTTGGAAATTTTTTTAAAATTTTTTCAATTTTTTCTTCCAGTTCATTTTTCTCAAAAATAAAATTCTCCAGAGCAGTATTTCCCTCAAATACAGATGCTTTAATTCTGGTGTTTCCGACATCAACAGTTAAAATCATTTTTACTTTTTGTTTCTGCGAAGATACGAATTGATTTTTTTTTTAAAATGTTTTGGATAAACGGAAAATGATTCTATCTTTGCACCCGCATTAACCGCACAACGGTACCTTAGCTCAGATGGTAGAGCAATGGACTGAAAATCCATGTGTCCCTGGTTCGATCCCTGGAGGTACCACAAAACCCGAATAGAAATATTCGGGTTTTTGTTTTTTAATACTCATTCAAATGCATTATCTCTATATTCTCTATTCAAAATCATCTCAAAAATTTTACATCGGCGAAACCAATAACATAAACGAAAGAGTAATAAAACACAATAATCACTCTTATTCAAATTCCTTTACCAAGATTGCCAATGACTGGGAAATCGTTTTGACTTTTAATTGTAATGACAGAGACGAAGCTCTTTACTTGGAACGCTTTATTAAAAGAATGAAAAGCAAAACCTTTAATGATAAAATAATTAATGATCCGTCAATATTAAAAGATATTTTATCCAAAAGAAACTAAATATGTGTCCCTGGTTCTCCCGAAGCCTCGGGACTGGAGGTACCACAAAACCCGAATAGAAATATTCGGGTTTTTTGTTTTTTAATACTCATTCAAATGCATTATCTCTATATTCTCTATTCAAAATCATCTCAAAAATTTTACATCGGCGAAACCAATAACATAAACGAAAGAGTAATAAAACACAATAATCACTCTTATTCAAATTCCTTTACCAAGATTGCCAATGACTGGGAAATCGTTTTGACTTTTAATTGTAATGACAGAGACGAAGCTCTTTACTTGGAACGCTTTATTAAAAGAATGAAAAGCAAAACCTTTAATGATAAAATAATTAATGATCCGTCAATATTAAAAGATATTTTATCCAAAAGAAACTAAATATGTGTCCCTGGTTCTCCCGAAGCCTCGGGACTGGAGGTACCACAAAACCCGAATAGAAATATTCGGGTTTTTTGTTTTTTAATACTCATTCAAATGCATTATCTCTATATTCTCTATTCAAAATCATCTCAAAAATTTTACATCGGCGAAACCAATAACATAAACGAAAGAGTAATAAAACACAATAATCACTCTTATTCAAATTCCTTTACCAAGATTGCCAATGACTGGGAAATCGTTTTGACTTTTAATTGTAATGACAGAGACGAAGCTCTTTACTTGGAACGCTTTATTAAAAGAATGAAAAGCAAAACCTTTAATGATAAAATAATTAATGATCCGTCAATTTTAAAAGATATTTTATCCAAAAGAAACTAAATATGTGTCCCTGGTTCTCCCGAAGCCTCGGGACTGGAGGTACCACAAAACCCGAATAGCAATATTCGGGTTTTGTGTTTTTTAATACTCATTCAAATGCATTATCTCTATATTCTCTATTCAAAATCATCTCAAAAATTTTACATCGGCGAAACCAATAACATAAACGAAAGAGTAATAAAACACAATAATCACTCTTATTCAAATTCCTTTACCAAGATTGCCAATGACTGGGAAATCGTTTTGACTTTTAATTGTACTGACAGAGACGAAGCTCTTTACTTGGAACGCTTTATTAAAAGAATGAAAAGCAAAACCTTTAATGATAAAATAATTAATGATCCGTCAATTTTAAAAGATATTTTATCCAAAAGAAACTAAATATGTGTCCCTGGTTCTCCCGAAGCCTCGGGACTGGAGGTACCACAAAACCCGAATAGAAATATTCGGGTTTTTTGTTTTTCTACACTTTTCTGTTTTTTTTTCCGCAAAGAACGCAAAGGTTCGCAAAGTTTAATTTTAAAAACTTTGCGAACCTTTGCGTTTTTTCTTTCTAAACTTACGGTTAATCCAATAAGTCAACAAATTAATAGTTTTTGTTAAAAAAGTATTGACTGAATAAAAAAATAACTTCTATATTCGTAAAGCTATATTTTTAACATTCATTTACTAATAAGATCTCAAAGCAGTTTTATGAGCGAAACTTCTACTAAGGGCATTTGGAAAGTAATTTCAGCCTCTTCTATGGGCACCATGATTGAATGGTATGACTTCTATATTTTCGGTAGTTTAGCCGTTGTTATTTCAACCAAGTTCTTTCCCAGTGATAATCCGACCGCAGCATTTTTATCTACTTTAGCCACTTTTGCAGCCGGATTTGTAGTCCGTCCTTTTGGTGCTTTATTTTTTGGAAGACTGGGAGATATTATTGGTCGGAAATATACTTTTATGGCGACCTTATTATTAATGGGCGGATCTACTTTTTTAATAGGATGTATTCCGAGTTACGAAACTATTGGTTTTTTCGCACCATTATTAGTTCTAATTCTGAGATTATTACAAGGATTAGCTCTTGGAGGTGAATATGGCGGAGCAGCAACTTATGTAGCAGAACATGCTCCAGCTGGTCAAAAAGGTTATTGGACTTCTTGGATTCAGACCACTGCGACTGTCGGTTTATTTATTTCTTTAATGGTTATTTTAGCAACCAAGAGTATTCTTTCTCCAGAAGATTTCGATTTATGGGGATGGCGTGTTCCTTTCTGGGTTTCTATTGCTATGGTTGGCGTTTCGTATCTCATCAGAAAAAATATGGATGAATCGCCTGTTTTTGCGAAAGCTAAAAAAGAAGGAACGACTAGTACAAATCCGTTAAAAGAAAGTTTTGGAAACAGATATAATATGAAGTTCGTTTTACTGGCTTTGTTTGGAGCAACAATGGGACAAGGCGTTGTTTGGTACACAGGACAATTTTATGCCATGAGTTTTATGAAAACGGTTATGAATGTTGACTCTTCGCAAGTAGATGAATTATTAGGTATTGCACTCTTAATTGGAACTCCTTTTTTTATTATTTTTGGATGGCTGAGCGATAAGATTGGGCGTAAATATATTATGATGTTCGGAATGCTGATTGCCATATTGTCTTATAGACCTATTTATAAGATGATGTACGATACAACAGATATAAACCAAAAAACCGAAATTGTAGAAAACCCGACAGAAACTACTGAAACAAAAGATAACGGAAGTTCTATTGTCACAATAGAAAAAAAATACACAGATGGCACAACCGTATTGGAGAAAAAAACGTACATGGAGAAAAAAGATGTACAAACTAGTGTTTCAATAACAATTAATTCAAGCGATAAATGGACTTTAATTTTCTTGGTTTTTATTCAAGTATTATTTGTAACAATGGTTTATGGTCCAATTGCCGCATTTTTAGTCGAAATGTTTCCAACTAAAATCAGATATACATCTATGTCGCTTCCTTACCATGTTGGAAACGGAATATTTGGAGGATTACTCCCTGCTATTTCTACTTATTTTGTAACTCACGCCAAATCGGCCGGAAAACCAGATTATTATCTAGACGGATTATGGTATCCTATTGTAATTGCAGGAATCTGCTTTGTAATTGGAATGATATATATTGACAACAAAAACAAAACTACTCACCTTTAAAATTTAAAAAAAATGAATGCGATTAAACAAGTTTTAGGGGCTTTATGGATTGCTTTAGCAGCTGCAGCAGCTTATTTCTGTGTTTTTGAATTTGGTTTACCTAAACTGCTTTCAGACCAGCAAGACGATTTAGTATTTGGTGTAATTATCTTATTTATATTGACACCGCTGATTGTCATGGGCTTGGGTACATTTGGTTATTATTCTCTGATCGGAGAATATAATAAGAAGAAATAAACATACACATCAAAAATAGAAAAGGGCTGTCTACATTATGTAGAACAGCCCTTTTTCCTCACTAACCTAACCAAAGTTTTAATCTGTAAAATATATTTTCAACGTTTATTTTTTAATAAACTTCATTACTTTAGTTTTATGATTTTCATCAGAAGCTTTTACGAGATATAATCCTGTTTGTAATTCGCTTACGCTAAATTGAAAATCAGCATTATTATTTGAAGTAAAGCTTTTAACTAATTGTCCTGAAACGGAATAAACCTGAACTTTTTTAAAAGCACTATTTAAAGTGAAATAATCTGAAACTGGATTAGGATATAGACTCACCATATTTCCTTTTTCAAAATCATCAATCGCTAAGTTTGCTGTTTTGTTACCATAAATTCGATAGTCTCCTGGAGGCAGATTGATTGGCGCATTTACATCGGTTACATTAATAGTTGTATTATCCATTAAATTATACCAAGTTCCCGGATACGGAAAACCTGTTGCAACATTTTGTGCCGTGGTATCGAAATTGGCCAAAATCAAAACATTTTTTAATTGCGCTGCAGTCAAAGCTGAATTTTCAATTTTGATATTAATCAACAAAGAGTTCGCATTTGTCATTGTGGGAGTACCTAAAAAAACAGGTTCTACGGTTTTAAGCGTAATCATTTTAGCCCAATCGTTATAAATTTTATTACGATTAGAATCTCCGATCCAATTTTCTGTCCATTGAGGCTGTGGTTTTGTATCTAATTTACAATCACCGGGAATTGCTCCTGAATCATCATTTACGGTTCCGTTATTGCAGCTGAAAATAGAATCATCCATTCCTAATTCTCCAAAATGCCAAATCATTTTTGGCCCTGGAACTAATAATGAAACTGCTCCAATCGCAGACATTCTTGACAATGCTGTATTTAATGTTTTTACGTTATAAGTTCCATTAACAGCTCCATATTGTACATTTTTATACATTAGACGTTCTTCATCATGACTTTCAGCATAACCCATTAAACGATTCGAATTAAAACCACGGCTCGCGCTAGTCATTCTTGAAATATTACTATCTGAAGCGTAACCCATTGACAATTGATTATAAGGATTAGTCATTTTTCCCCACATCATAACTCCTTTGCTTGGCGTTTCAGTAATTTTATAATTTGCCCATTCTCTTTCTTCAATATCACTTCCTAAATGTTCAAAAATGGTATAATGTGTTGGATCTAAACTCCATGAATAATCTGCATATTTTTTTAGAATATCTACTCTATCCTGTTGATAAGCGTTTGTACAACTTTCATCTGCTGCCGTACAAGCTTGGGTAAATCCTTTAGTTAAGTCCCAGCGGAAACCGTCAATTTTGTATTCTTCAATCCATTGTTTAATAACACGATTGACATAATTTTGGGTTTTAAGAGATTGATGATTAAAATCTTCTCCCACACTATAGCTATGCTTTGCAACAGTATTAAAATATGGATTTTCGGCAGTTGGCGAACCAAAACCATCCCCGTCTGGGTCATTCATCCACATTCTTACCATCGGATTTCTTCCAAAAGCGTGGTTTAGCGCCACATCTAAAATTACAGCAATTCCGTTTTGATGGCATAAATCGATAAACTCTTTTAATTTGTCTGATGTTCCATAGAATTTATCTAAAGCCATGTGAAATGAAGTATTATAACCCCAGCTTTCGTTGCCTTCAAATTCCATTACCGGCATTAATTCAATAGCATTAACTTTTAGATTTTTAAAATAATCTATTCGATCTATTAAACTCTGATAACTTCTGTTCGCATCAAAATCACGCACTAAAACTTCATAAACCACTAATTTTTCTTTTTCTGGTTTTACAAAATTAGTAACCTGCCAATTATAAGGAGTCTGACCCGTTTTTAAAACTGTAACCTCAAAATTTTGTCCCGCAGGATAAACTGGCATATTTGGGTATTTTGCCACAGGAATTGATGGATCATCATAAGGTGACAAAACCAAAGTAGAATAAGGGTCTGCCGTTTTAACCATTGCTGGCGAATTTGCAAGCGGCGTTGCATCTACAACCCAATATTGATAGGTATTATTTACACCAGAAACTAATCCAGTTAATTCAAGCCAAAATTTACCTGAACTTGGATCTTTTTTCATTGCATAAGCTGATGTTGGCTGCCAATTGTTGAAACTTCCAGCGACGTAAACAAAGTCCTTCAATGGTGCATCTAAAACTAAAGTGGCTTTTGTTGCATCAAAAACATTATAATTGATTCCGTCTACTAACCCAGCAGGCATAGCTTGCGAAACAGTATTTGGATTGACAACTACTGAGAATTTCTTTGAAATTGTAGTAGTCCCTTGAACAGCAATCAATTCGTAGCTTTGATTACTTGTAATATTGGTGTGCGAATAAGAATAACTCGATGTACTTGTATTGGTATTGATCGTTACTCCGTTTGATTTCAAAGTATAACTTGCATTCCCGTTTGTGTTTGTTGCGGTAATAGTAAAGTTAGATCCCGAATTAATAATTGTAGTACTATTTTCTATTGGTGAAGACAGAGAAACTTGAAAAGAGCCAACCTCGACAACAATATCTTGAGACTGTTTCGTGCCGCTTCCATCTTTTGCTTTAATTAAAAAACCAATTCTTCCGATTCCGTTTCTATTAAAATATACAGATGGGGTAAATGTTTTGGTATAAGTATCGGTTCCTGCATTATACGTAAATTTAGCTGCTTCATTCGAAGATGTCCAAGATCCGTTAGACGGAGAATCCATTTGGTTGGTATCGTTCACATCATACGACCATGACCAAAGGTAAAGCGCATTTCCTGTAACTGCCCAAGTAGATTCATTAATACTGCTCCCGTTAATTGTAATCGTAATAGGTGTAGTATCTTCAAAAGTTGAAGGAGTTATAGAGTAAGTTGCTGTCTGTATCTGTGCAAATGAAAATGCAGTCAGCAATAAAAAAAATAATAGTAGAATTCTTTTCATAATTATATTGGTTTGCCGGTTAGATAGTTTGATTAAAAAAGGGCTATCTCGAGATAGCCCTTTTTGTGAATCACATTAAAAACTAGTCTAATGTTATTTTTTTCGCACCATTGTCAATAGTTAAAACTCTTGATCCAGTTGGTCCAGTATATTTAAAGTTACTGTCACCATCTCCTGCATTTACTAATTCATCATCAATAGTATAACCTAAACCTGAATAGTAAGTATAGTTATGACTTGCATCCCAGTTTCCATCACTTGTAAAGTTGTTTCCTAAGAATTCTCTAAAAGCTTCTCCGCTTTTAAGAACGATAGTTACTTTGTAAACATTTGTTGTACCTACTACTAATGGGAATTCTGTTTCAGCATCACCTGCCCATGTCCATCCTCCTGGAGTTGCAGCTCCAACTAACCAGTGAGAACTAGCTAATGGCACGTGGTATGGAGTAGCTGTAATAGTGTAAAAATTTGAATATTGTGGAATACCTGAAGCACCTACAACAGATTTAATACGAATATCAATTTTGTTTTCTTCTTTCTCAACAAATCCTCCATTTACTAATGCTGAATTTAACTCCGAAACTGTAAGTGTTTTAAACCTTTCAGTCGTATTAGAAACTACTACAGGAGTAGCAAAACTTGTTCCTGCTTTTGCAACTTCAATGGTATAATTTACAACCGTTTGAGACCCGTTATATTGTGCATCATTCCAAACTACTGTTGTAGCCACTTGATTTTCTGTGTCTTTAGAAAGAACAATACTAAAATCAGATTTTGGTGTTAATAAAACTGGAGCTGTTGATGCTTCAATTACTGGTCTGTTTTCTACGTCGTCTGCGTTACAAGAAACTGCTAATACACCAACGAATGCGATTAATACTTTATATAGATTTTTCATTTTGTTTATTTTTAGTTATAAGGTTAATTTAGTATCCTGGATTTTGTTTTAATGTTGGATTTGCCTGAATGTTTCTTGCAGGAATAGGCATTAAATCTCTGTATGAATCAGTTGCACTTCCATTAATAGAACCACCTTTCCATTGCCAGATTTTAGAACCTCCAGTAAATTTTCCAAAACGAATTAAGTCTGTTCTTCTGTGACATTCCCAGAACAACTCTCTTCCTCTTTCATCTAAAATAAAATCAAGAGTTAATTGAGGTGCTGTTATAGCTTGAGCCCCAGCTCTACTTCTAATTTGATTGATATATACTAAAGCAGTCGCAGCATTTCCTGTTGTAGCTCCTCTTAAAGTTGCTTCAGCATACATTAAATAAGCGTCAGTCAATCTGAACATTGGAAAATCAATATCTGGAATATCATTTCTTTGTGCTGCAGATCCATCAGCTTTTTTGTTGATATACTTCGTTACAGCATAACCATCTGTAAAAGTTCCAACATTTTTAATGTCTTTTGATTGTCCATTCGTGTAGAATGTTCCTCTTTTATCTCCAGTTGCAGTTTCGTCTGGGAAAAGGTTCACAAACTCTCTACGAGTTCTGATACCTTGCCATCCTCCATCCATACCTCTAGAAGCAGCATCCATACTACCTCCAATTGAAGCGTGCATGATAAAACTCATTCCACCTCCAGTAGCTCTAATTGCATTACCATCACCTACAATTGGGAAAATAACTTCGTTTTGAGCACCATTTGTGTTGTTATCTGCAGAAAACAAATATCCGTAAGGAATATTTGCAAATGTGTAACCAGAACTAGTAATGATTTCGTTGCATAATGTAGCAGCTTCATCATTTCTAGCAGTTCCTGTGTATACTTTAGCATTTAAATAAATTTGAGCCAATAAAAATTTAGCTGCAGTTTTATCAACTCTTCCGTATTCATTTGTTTTAGAAGCTGCTAAACTGCTATCTAAATCTTTCAACTCTGACTCAACAAATGCAAAAACTTCTGCTCTCGTTTTTTGTACTGGATAAAAGAATCCAACAGGATCATTTTCTGTAGTGATTGGCACATTTCCGAATAAATCCATTAAGTTGTAATAAGAGAACGCTCTTAAAAAACGAGCTTCTGCTCTAAAAGTAGCGATTTCAGCTTTTAACCCAGCGTCAACACCTCTAGCTGTTAATTTCTCATCAGTAGTTTGTCTTAAAAACTCATTTGCTACACTAATATGATAGAAAGCTCTTGAAAAAGTTCCTTCTAAAAACTCGTTAGACGGAGACCATGTTTGAGAGTTTAATGTTGGTAACGTTCCATCTGCCCAAGCAATAATTGCCTCATCTGTCGTAAATTCCTGAGTTACAAAAAGTAACCTTAAGTAACTACTAAAATCTCCACCAAGTCCAGCAATATCTGCAGAACCATCTCCATCATTACCTCCTACATATAATCCAGCATATAATTTTGCTAATACTTGTTTGTATGATGCTGGATCTTGAAAAAATGTCTCTGATAAAAATTCATCATCATCTCCTGGCGTAACATTTAAGTCGTCAGTACATGAGGTAAGCGTCATACTTAATCCTAACATAAGTAGGAAAAAATAAGATATATATTTAAATGATATTTTCATTTTATTAATTTTTTAAATTATGATTTTCCTATTAGAAGCTTGCATTCACACCAAACAAGAATGTTCTTGCTCTCGGATAAACATTATTATCAATTCCATTGAATTTCTCAGGATCTAAACCATTATACTTTGTAAGGATAAAAACATTCTGCACACCAGCAGTGAATCTTAATGAAGCTGCTTTTATAATTGTTTTATCAAAAGTATATCCAAGCGTAACATTATCAAGTTTAATAAAAGAAGCGTCTTTTATAAAATAGTCTGATAAATAACGTTGTGTACCATTATCTTCAAATGTAAAACCAGTGTTATAGTAATCTGAACTTACATTCGATAAATCTGTTTGTCTTCTTAAACCAGCATCAGAATATCCTAAGTTAGAACTTACGTTATCAAAAATACGGTTCCCTAAACTCGCTCTCCAGTTCATTGTAAAATCAAACTTTTTGTAGTTTAAAGTAGAAAACAATCCGAAAGTATAATCTGGTGCTGTTTTATGAAATCTATAACGATCTCCAGTATCAATTTTCCCATCTCCATTTCTATCTACATACGCACCAGCAATTGGTCGTTTATTTGCATCGTATAATTGTTCGTAAACAAAGAATGAGTTTGGAGCATATCCAACAGAATTTATTTGAATTTTGTTTCCATTACCGCCAGCGATATTATCTCCAGTTAAGTAACCTTGGAAACCTGGAACTGTAATTCCTAAGTTAGCAATTTCTTGATGAATATAAGTAGTATTGAAAGCTACATTCCAAGTCAAATTATCTGTTTTAATAATGTCAGAAGCAATACTGAACTCGATACCTTTTGTATCAACGCTTCCAATATTAAAGAAACCTTGATTTCTAATGTTTGCTCCATCTGGAACTGCAATTTCAGCTAATAAATCTGTTGATTTTTTATTGAAATAATTTATCGATCCAGTAATTCTGTCGTTGAAGAATCCGTAATCAATACCAATATTAGTCTCAGCTAATTCTTCCCATTTAATATTTTCATTATATCCTTCTGGTCTTGCAGTTGCATAAATTGTGTTACCAAAAATATACTGAGAGTTGATTGTTCCAAGAGTTACTCTTCTTAAATAATCATACTGTGCAGATATATCTTGTTGACCAGTTGTACCGTAACCAACTCTTAATTTTAAAGTAGAAACAGTAGCATTATCTTTTAAGAAAGCTTCCTCAGATAAATTCCAAGCAAAAGCAGCTCCTCCAAAATTACCCCATCTATTAGCTTCTGAAAAACGAGATGTTCCGTCTCTTCTGTAGTTAAGAGTTAGCAAATATCTACTGTCATAACCTAAATTCAAACGACCGAAATAAGACTGAAGATTGATATCTGGATCAGTAATTACATCCTCATTTGGATTTGGCTGTCTAGTTTCTCCTGATTGGTATTTTTCTTTTTGAAACAACTGATAGTTATAACCCGCAGTTGCATCAATTTTAAATTTCCCTAAATCTTTAGTATAATTAAAATAAGCATTTAAGTTTTTATTTTGAAGTGCATCAGTATAACTGCTGTAGTTTCCTAGATTCACATAATCTGGACCATTAAAAGGTTTTGGCTGATATCCTAAAGCACTTTGAGTACTTACTTCTGTATATCCGCTGCTATCAAATCTATCGATACCTGCTTCAACAACAGCTCTTAAATCTTCGAAGAAATGGAATTTGTAGTCTAATCTAACATTTCCCCATTTTCTTGTAGAAGTTGCTCTTCTATCATCTTGATTTAATCTAGCAACAGGGTTTCTTGCTGGTAATAATGGTAAGTTTCCAGTTGGCTCTAACCATTCGAAATAACCTCCATAACGAGATCCAGCTTGGTATACTGGCTGCGTTGGATCAAATCCGATTGCACTTCCAATAACAGCTCCTTCGTCTTGAAATTGATTTTTCCCGAAAGATAAGTTTCCGCTAATATCAATTTTTAAATGATTATCAAATAAAACTGGATTTAACGATATCGATGTCGTAGTTCTTTCAAAAGAAGTGTTTCTTAGGATTCCAGGATTATCAACATTTCCAACAGATAAACGTACAGGCAATTTATTAAATAAAGACCCGCTTACAGAGATATTGTTGTTTGTTGTAAGTGCTGTATGAAAAATTTCATTTTGCCAATTTGTATTAGCATTTCCTAATAAAGCTTGTTGAGCAGGAGTTCCTTTTGTATTTACTAATTCGCGGAATTGATCTGCACTCATTACATCAACAGTATTCGCTACTGTATTAATACCAACTTGAGAACTGAAATTTACTTTAACAGCTCCTTTTGATCCTTTTTTGGTAGTAATAACAATTACACCATTTGCAGCACGAGAACCGTAAATTGCAGCAGCAGAAGCATCTTTCAACACTGTAAATGATTCAATATCATTTGGATCAATTGTAGATAAAATACTTGTTGCTCCACTTGGAACTGCATTGCTTAACGGAAGTCCATCTAAAACGATTAATGGTTCATTTGATGCATTTAAAGAAGATCCTCCACGAATTCTAATATCTGCTTTTGCACCTGGCGCCCCTCCTCCTGTGACATTTACACCCGAAATACGACCGCTAATTAAGCTTTCAGGAGTTACGTTAATTCCTTTATTAAAATCTTTTGCAGCAATTTGAGAAACAGAACCTGTTGCATCTTTTTTCTTAACAGTTCCGTAACCTACCTGTACTACAACTTCTTTAAGTTGATTTGTATCTTCTTCTAGAGATACAGCTAAGTTTTTTTGACCATTAAACACAATAGTCGATGTTTTGTATCCAATAAATGAAACTATAATTTTGTCCCCATTTTTTAGATTCGGTAATTGAAATTTACCATCAAAATCTGTAGAAGTACCTCCTGCGGCACCTTGTACATTCACATTTACTCCTGGTATTGGCTGACCCGTGGCAAGATCAGTTACTGTTCCTGTTAATGTGCTTTGAGCTAACACAGTAAACGGAAGCAGAAGGAATAAAAATAACAACTTTTTGTAAATTGTTTTCATACTTTTTGTTTAAATTAGTTTTGAGTTTTTGACTGTTAGTTAAGTTTTTAATTTTACTTCGAATTTCAAAATTATGAATTTATTAACATGCTCAACTAGAGACAACTTTTATTGAGTTACGAAAACGTGGTAGTGTTGAAAACTTTCTATATTTTGTAATCTTTTCAGTCAAAAATTGTCAATTATAAAATTTTCAGATACCTTTATTATTAATTAGATTTTTTTCACTTTACGCCATGAAACGCAAAATAACCCTAAAACAGATTGCAAAGGAACTTGACGTATCCATTTCAACTGTCTCAAAATCACTTAGAAACAGTCTTGAAATTGGTGAAGAAACGCGCTTAAAAGTGCAGGCTTTTGCAAAGTTTTACAACTATAAACCCAACAATATTGCTCTTAGTTTGAAGAACCGAAAAACCAAAAGTATTGGCATCATTATACCCGAAATTGTACACTACTTTTTCTCTACTGTGATTAATGGAATTGAGCAGGTTGCGAACGAAAATGGTTATAGTGTTGTTATTTGTTTATCTGATGATTCTTTTGATAAGGAGGTTTTAAATATGGAAATGTTAGCCAACGGAAGTATCGACGGTTTCATCATGTCTCTTTCTAAAGAAACACAATATAAAGGTGATTTTCATCACATTACAGAAGTCATTAACCAAGGAATGCCGGTTGTAATGTTCGACCGCGTTACTAATGATATTTTATGCGATAAAGTAATTATTGATGATAAAGCGGCGGCTTATGAAGCTGTTCAGAGTTTAATTGATAACGGACGAAAAAAAATAGCCTTAGTAACAACTGTTGACTATGTAAGTGTCGGAAAACTAAGAACTGATGGTTACGAAAAAGCACTTTTAGATAATGGAATTCCTTTTAACGAAGATCTAATTATAAAAATTGAAGATGTAGATACTTGCGAAATTACGATTAGCCAGCTTTTGCACGATAGAGCTTTTGATGCTGTTTTTGCTGTAAATGAACTTTTTGCAGTAACGATTATCAAAACTGCATCAAAAATGGGATTAAAAGTTCCGGAAGATTTAGCTGTAATTGCTTTTACTGACGGAATTATCTCCAAATATTCCACTCCAAGCATTACAACCGTAAGTCAGAGTGGGGAAAAAATGGGAAATAAAGCCGCAAAAATGCTTATTGAAAGACTTGAAGCTGAACATGATGATGACGAAGAAGAAAACGAAAACTATACAACAGAAGTTATAGAAACACATTTAATAAAAAGAGAATCTACTGACTAATTTTCTTAAAATCAACATATTCTAAAGCCATAAAAAATATTTATGGCTTTTTTATTAGCGTAAATTAAAAAATAATTAATACTTTTACGCCCGTCAAGGCTTTTACTTTTACTTCGAAAAAAACAGTAAGTTTTGATAAGCAAAGCGCTTATCGTATAATTTTTCACAAATTACGATAATGGAAAAGCGTAAATTAAGTTTCTGGGAAATTTGGAACATGAGTTTCGGTTTCTTGGGAATACAGTTTGGTTTTGCACTGCAAAACGCAAATACTTCTAGAATTTTTGAAACCCTTGGTGCTAAAATAGATGAAATCCCAATTTTGTGGATTGCTGCGCCTGTTTCAGGTTTAATTATTCAGCCCGTTATTGGTTATTTCAGTGATAGAACCTGGACTCGTTTAGGAAGACGCCGCCCCTATTTTTTAATTGGAGCCATTTTGTCTTCAATCGCATTATTCATTATGCCCAACTCTCCTACTTTATGGATCGCAGCGGGAACTTTATGGATAATGGATGCTTCGATAAATGTTTCAATGGAACCTTTTCGCGCTTTTGTCGGCGATAATTTACCAGACCATCAACGTGCATTAGGTTTTGTAATGCAGAGTTTTTTTATTGGAACAGGTGCTGTTGTAGGTTCTGTTTTACCCTATCTTTTTACAAATGTTTTTGATGTCAGCAATGTTGCCCCTAAAGGAATTATCCCAGATGCTGTAAAATGGTCTTTCTACATTGGCGGAATTGTTTTTCTGCTTTCTGTTCTATGGACTGTTTTTAAAACAACTGAATACACGCCTGAAGAACTTCATGCATTTGAAGCTAATAGTAAAAAAGATTCTCAAAATCTTTCTAATCCAGAAGCAGAATTAGGTGTTACTACCAAAAAACAATTACTACTAGGATTATTATTTGCCGGTATTGGCGGATTAATTTCATTTCTAATTTTTGAAAACAGCCTGGCAAAAGAATTGTATATTTTATTTATCGGACTAATTTTTATGGGGGTTTTATTTGTAATTGCATCACAATTACGAACTAAAAAAGTTCAAAATGGCTTTACCATAATCATGACCGATTTACTGAATATGCCAAAAACAATGCAAAAATTAGCCTGGGTACAATTTTTCTCTTGGTTTGCGCTTTTCTCTATGTGGATTTACACAACACAAGCTGTTACACAACACATTTTTGGTACGACAGACACGACTTCAAAAGTTTACAACGATGCTGCTGACTGGGTTTCTGTTTTATTTACAGTTTATAACGGTATTGCTGCTGCAGTAGCTTTCTTATTACCAATCATTGCAAAAAAAGTAGGCGTTAGAGCAACACATTTATTGGCATTATGCGCAGGAGGTGTTGGTTTAATTTCAATTTATTTTATTGGTGATAAGCAAATGCTGATCCTACCCATGTTAGGAGTTGGAATTGCATGGGCAAGTATTTTATCAATGCCTTATGCAATGTTATCTGGTGCTTTACCAGCAGCAAAAATGGGTTATTACATGGGAGTTTTTAACTTTTTTGTAGTAATACCGCAAATTGTAGCCGCTACCATATTAGGATTTGTAATCAAACAATTCTTTCATAACGAACCTATTTACGCCTTAATAATTGGAGGTGTATCTATGATTTTTGCCGGATTACTTACACTTAGAGTAAATAGCAGAACTAAAATTGAAATTCATGAATAATAATAAAAAAGCCTTCATATTCGATCTTGACGGAGTGATCGTTGATACCGCTAAATACCATTTTTTAGCATGGCAGAAAATTGCCCAATCATTAAATATAAATTTTACACATGAAGACAACGAACTTTTAAAAGGCGTGAGCCGCGTTCGTTCGTTAGACATTATACTTGGATTAGGTAATGTTCAGGCTTCTCAGGAAGACAAAGACAAATGGTTAATTCAAAAAAACGAAGATTATTTATCTTATTTAG
The DNA here is from genome assembly GCF_030818825.1 of Flavobacterium sp. SORGH_AS_0622. NCBI lineage: Bacteria > Pseudomonadati > Bacteroidota > Flavobacteriia > Flavobacteriales > Flavobacteriaceae > Flavobacterium > Flavobacterium sp. SORGH_AS_0622. Next base: position 292,575 of record NZ_JAUTAX010000001.1, on the reverse strand, counting down.
TTGACATGGACGAAAGCGAGATTCTTCCAGGAGTTGCTAAAATTCTAAAACTATTAAAAGATAAAAACCAAGGAATTGCATTGGGTTCTGCGAGTAAAAATGCCCGACCAATTCTTGAAAAAACTGGAATTCTTTCGTATTTCGATGTTATTGTTGACGGTAACGATGTTACCAATGCAAAACCAGATCCGGAAGTTTTCTTAAAAGCGGCTCAATTGTTAAATATTGATCCAAAAGATTCAATTGTATTTGAAGATTCTGTTGCCGGAATTCAGGCAGCAAACATAGGCGAAATGGTAAGCGTGGGAATTGGTGAGGAAACAATTTTACATGAAGCTGACTATATTTTTAAAGATTTTACCCAAATCGAAACAAGCTTTATAGAAAAATTAATCAATTAGAAAATGTGCCAATTTGATAGTTAGATAATTTCTACAAAATGAATTATCTAATTGTCTAATTAACGAATTATCAAATTAAGAAAAAATGAACCAAGATTATATAAAACCAGATAATTGGTCAATTATAGAAGAAGGATTTGATGCCGAAAGAGTAAAATCGTCTGAAAGTCTTTTTAGTATCGGAAACGGTGCTATGGGGCAGCGTGCCAATTTTGAAGAAACATATTCTGCTGAAACTTTTCAGGGAAGTTATATTGCAGGAATTTATTATCCGGATAAAACAAAAGTGGGCTGGTGGAAAAACGGTTACCCGAAATATTTTGCCAAAGTACTAAACGCTCCAAACTGGATTGGAATTGACGTTGAAATCAACGAAGAAAATCTAGATTTAAATAATTGTACTGAAGTTAGAAACTTCCGCAGAGAATTGAATATGAAAGAAGGATGGTACAATCGTTCTTTTGAAGCTGTTCTAAAAAACGGAACTGAAATTGCCGTAAATGTTCGTCGTTTTCTTTCATTAGATTTAGATGAAGCGGGAATTATAAAATATGAAATCACGCCTTTAAACAAAGATGCAAAAATTGTTTACAAACCTTACGTTGATGCTGGTGTAACAAATGAAGATGCCAACTGGGAAGAAAAATTCTGGGAACCGCTTGAAGTTAAAAAAGGCACAAACGAAGCTTTTGTAACGGCTCAGACTTTCAAAACGCATTTTAAAGTAACAACTTTCATGCACAATACGATTTTGGCAAATAATGAAGATATTCACGTTTCGCCTTCTACAATCGATTCAACTGCAGACAAAGTTCAATATACTTACGGAACCATTATTGCAAAAGGACAAACCTCAGCAATTCAAAAAATCGGAGGTTATACCGTTTCTTTGAACCACGAAAATACTTTGGCTGCAGCCGAAAAAATAATAAAAACTGCTGTTAATTCAGGATACGATGCTTTACTTCAAAATCAAATTGAGGCTTGGGCAAAAATCTGGGAAATGTCAGATATTACGATTGAAGGCGATGTAAAAGCACAGCAGGGAATTCGTTTCAATATCTTTCAATTAAACCAAACTTATTCAGGAAAAGATTCTCGATTGAATATTGGTCCAAAAGGTTTCACCGGAGAAAAATACGGTGGATCAACTTATTGGGACACTGAAGCTTATTGTATTCCGTTTTACATGGCTACAAAAGATCAGCAGGTGGCAAGAAACTTATTGACGTACCGTTACAACCAACTAGACAAAGCAATTGAAAATGCTAAGGATAATTTAGGTTTCAAAAACGGTGCTGCATTGTACCCAATGGTTACCATGAATGGTGAAGAATGCCACAACGAATGGGAAATCACACACGAGGAAATCCATAGAAATGGTGCGATTGCTTTTGCGATTTACAACTATTATCGTTATACCGGAGATTACTCTTATATTCCAGAAAAAGGTTTAGAAGTTTTAATCGGGATTGCGCGTTTCTGGCACCAGAGAGCTTCTTTCTCAAAAGAGAAAAATCAATATGTGATTTTGGGAGTTACCGGACCAAACGAATACGAAAACAACATCAACAATAATTTCTACACCAATTATATTGCAAAATGGTGTATTGATTTTGCTGCAGAACAAATTCAAAAAGTGGGTTCTGAATATCCTGCAGATCACAAACGAATTATTGAAAAAGTAAGCCTTTCGGCAGAAGAAATTCAGGAATGGAAAAAAGTGGCCGATGATATGTATTTCCCAATTTCACAAGAACTTGGAATTTATTTACAGCAAGACGGTTTCTTAGACAAAGATTTAGTTCCTGTAAAAGATTTAGATCGTTCACAACGACCTATTAACCAAAAATGGTCTTGGGATCGTGTTTTACGTTCACCATATATTAAACAAGCCGATGTTTTACAAGGTTTCTATTTCTTCGAAGATCATTTCTCTAAAGAAGAATTAAAACGCAACTTCGAATTCTACGAATCATTTACGGTTCACGAAAGTTCGCTTTCCCCTTGTGTTCACTCGATTCAGGCTGCAGCTTTAGATAAAATGGATATGGCATATACGTTTTATTTAAGAACTTCTCGTTTGGATTTGGATGATTATAATAAAGAAGTCGAAGAAGGCTGTCACATCACGTCGATGGCTGGAACATGGATGAGCATCGTGGAAGGTTTTGGCGGCATGAGAGTGAAAAACGATCAATTGCATTTCTCTCCAAAAATTCCAAAAGAATGGAAAGGGTATTCTTTTAAAATTAATTTCAGAAATCAAATTTTAAAAGTAGCTGTAAATCATAACGAAACAACATTTACTGTAGATGGCGATCAAGATTTAACAATTGTGGTTAACGGAAATCCTATAATTGCAAGTAAATTTGTACAAATAAATTAAATTACATAAAACTAAAAAACATGAAAAACTTATTTTTCGCAAGTTTAATTTTGTTTGCGTTTAGCTCAATTGCAAAAGCGCAGCAGTTAAAATCACCCGAAGGCAAGTTCGTAATGGAATTTTCTCTTCAAAACGACGGAACTCCAACGTACAATTTAAAATACAAAAACAAAGAAGTTGTAAAAACCAGTAAATTGGGTCTTGAACTTAAAGATGATAAAAAATCTTTATTAAACGATTTTACTGTAGTTGATACTAAAACTGCAACTTTTGATGAGACTTGGAAACCAGTTTGGGGAGAAGTAGATCACATCAGAAATCATTATAACGAATTGGCTGTTACTTTAAATCAAAAAGGAACAGACAGACAAATCGTAATTCGTTTCCGTTTATTCGATGACGGTTTAGGATTTAGATATGAATTCCCAGCGCAAAAGAATCTTACTTATTTCGTAATTAAAGAAGAAAGATCTCAATTTGCCATGACTGGAGATCATACTGCTTTCTGGATTCCAGGAGATTACGATACTCAGGAATACGATTATACAAAATCGAAATTATCTGAAATTAGAGGTTTATCTCAAAAAGCATATACAGCAAACGTTTCTCAAAAGAACTTTTCTCCAACTGGAGTTCAGACTTCTTTGATGTTAAAAACGAATGACGGAATTTACATCAACTTGCACGAAGCGGCTTTGATTGACTATTCTTGTATGCACTTGAATTTAGATGATAAAAACATGACTTTCACATCTTGGTTAACTCCAGATGCAAAAGGCGATAAAGGTCATATGCAAGCGCCAAATCATTCACCATGGAGAACGATTATCGTAAGCGATGACGCTAGAGAAATCTTAGCTTCAAAAATGACGTATAACTTAAACGATCCATCAAAAATTGAGAATACTTCTTGGATCAAACCCGTAAAATATATCGGTGTTTGGTGGGAAATGATTACAGGAAAAAGTTCTTGGTCATACACAAATGATTATCCAACAGTACAATTGGGCGTTACTGATTTTGCAAAAGCAAAACCAAACGGAACACACGGGGCAAACAACGCTAACGTAAAAAAATACATTGATTTTGCTGCTGCAAATGGTTTCGATGCTGTTTTGGTTGAAGGTTGGAACGAAGGCTGGGAAGACTGGTTTGGTCACTCTAAAGATTATGTTTTTGATTTCTTAACACCTTACCCAGATTTTGATGTAAAAGGTTTACACGAATATGCAAAATCTAAAGGTGTAAAAATTATCATGCACCATGAAACTTCTGGGTCTGTTCGTAACTACGAGCGCCATATGGATGCGGCTTACAAATTCATGAACGATAACGGATACGATGCTGTAAAAAGCGGTTACGTTGGAGATATTTTACCTCGCGGTGAAAACCACTACAGCCAATGGATTGTAAACCATTATCAATATGCAATCGAAAAAGCAGCTGATTATAAAATTATGGTGAACGCTCACGAAGCAGTTCGCCCGACAGGAATTGCAAGAACGTATCCAAACTTAATTGGAAACGAAGCTGCAAGAGGAACAGAATATCAAGCTTTTGGAGGTTCTAAACCAAATCACGTTACAGTTTTACCTTTTACACGTTTAATTGGAGGTCCAATGGATTACACGCCTGGAATCTTCGAAATGGATATCAGCAAAATGAATCCTGAAAACACATCTCATGTAAACAGTACAATTGCAAACCAATTGGCATTATATGTTACCATGTACAGCCCATTACAAATGGCAGCTGACACTCCGGAGAACTACAATCGTTTTCCAGATGCATTCCAATTCATTAAAGATGTAGCGGTAGACTGGTCTGAAAGTAAATATATCGAGGCTGAGCCTGGAGATTTTATCACCGTTGCCCGTAAAGCAAAAGGAACAAACAACTGGTTTGTTGGTAATGTAAACGGAGAAACTCCTCGTACATCAAACATCGATTTCAGTTTCCTTGAAAAAGGTAAAAAATACACCGCAACAATTTATGCTGATGCAAAAGATGCGCATTATAAAACAAATCCGCAGGCTTATACTATCAAGAAAATTGCTGTAACAAACAAATCAAAATTATCGCAGTTTTCTGCTCCTGGAGGAGGATATGCGATTAGTATTATTGAAAACAAATAATTTAATTAACCATATAAGAAATGTAAGTCCATTTAAATAGAGATCTCCCCAGTTTTTGTCTTAAATGTTCTTACATTTCTTATATGGTTTAAATTCTACTCACTATGAACAGCCTAAAAATAAACCATCATATCTTTAGATTAATACTATTGGTTTTGTTGTTTTCCGCTTCCGCGAAAGCGCAAATCCAAAAAGTAGAACCGCCATTTTGGTACGCAGGAATGAAAAATTCGGAACTGCAGATTATGTTCTACGGAAAAAATATTGCACAATACGAAGCTTCGGTTTCAAATAATGTTGTGATTAAAAATGTAGAAAAAACAGAAAATCCAAATTACCTTTTCGTAACAATTGATACAAAAGATGTAAAAGCTTCTGAATTGGTTTTCTCTTTCAAAAACAAAAACAAAGTCGCATTTACTCAAAAATATTCGCTTAAAGAAAGGAGAGCCAATTCTGCTGACAGAAAAAGTTACGACGCATCAGACATGATTTATTTAATCATGCCGGATCGTTTTGCTAATGGAAATCCTAAAAACGACAGCGACGCCAATTTAACAGAAAAAGGAAATCGTCAAGACCCAAGCGGACGTCACGGTGGTGATATCGAAGGAATCATTAAAAATTTAGATTATATTTCGTCTCTTGGTGCAACTACAATCTGGAGCACGCCTTTATGCGAGGACAATGACAAACAGCATTCATACCACACTTACGGGCAGTCTGATGTTTACAAAATTGATCCACGTTACGGAACGAATGATGATTACGCTCGCTTATCAGCAGAAATGCACAAAAAAAATATGAAACTGGTGATGGATTATGTAACCAATCACTGGGGAATTACACATTGGATGATCAAAGATTTACCAACAAAATCTTGGATCAATCAATTTGAAAACTACACGCAAACACACCACAGACGTGAAGTAATTACAGATATTCATGCTTCAAAAATAGATCAGGAAGTTTGTGTTGACGGCTGGTTTGTACCTTCTATGCCAGACTTAAATTTAAGAAATCCGTTAGTTGCAAAATACTTAACTCAAAACGCAATCTGGTGGATTGAATTTGCGAATCTTGACGGTTTCAGAGTAGATACTTATAATTACTCCGATAAAACTGCTATGGCAAATTGGGCAAAATCTATTACAGATGAATATCCAAATTTTAATATTGTAGGTGAAATCTGGATGCACAATCAGGCGAATTTAGCTTTTTGGCAGAAAGACAGCAAAATTGGTGCGATTGAAAACTACAATTCAAATCTTCCAAGTGTAATGGATTTTACGCTTCAAAGTCAGATTACTTCTGCCTTCAGTGAAGATGAACCAAACTGGGATAGCGGATTGATTAAATTCTACAACAATTTTGCAATGGATTTTTTATATCCAAACACCAATAATATCTTAGTTTTTGCTGAAAATCATGACACGGATCGTATGAATGAAAAATTCAAATACGATCTTCCAAAATACAAACTGGCAATGACTTTATTGGCAACCGTTCGTGGAATTCCGCAAATCTATTACGGTTCAGAGATTGGAATGGGCGGTGATAAAGGAAAAGGCGGAGATGCTGATATTCGTAAGGATTTCCCAGGCGGATGGGCTGGGGACAAAAACAACGCTTTCATCAAAGAAGGAAGAACGGCTGAACAAGCGGCTTACTTTGATTTCTCTTCAAAATTATTCAACTGGAGAAAAACAAACGAAGCAGTTCATTTCGGAAAAATGAAGCATTATATTCCAGAAAATAATACTTATGTATATTTTAGATATACTGATGCTAAAACTGTTATGGTAATTTTCAATAACAATGCAAAAGAGCAAGTTGTGAAAACAAATCGTTTCAAAGAAAGCATCAAAAACTTTAAATCAGGAAAAGATGTTATTACTGGAAAAACATTTGATTTAAGTTCTGAAATTACTTTAGAACCAAAATCAGCTTTGATTTTAGAATTGGAATAAGCTTTAACCGCAAAGGTTCGCAATATTTTCTGTTACAGATTATCGTAGAGACGCACTGCAGTGCTTCTAAACAAAGTCATTCCGCCACGAATTCACGAATTATTTTTGACAATCTTGAGAATAAAAATTTGTGAATTCGTGGCGGAATCTTTTTATTATAAATCTTCGTTAAATTTAGAATAAATGAAAAAATACACTTTCCTTTTTTTATCTTTAGTATACTTAACAATGAGTTGTTCTGGCTCAAAATCAGTTACAATGAATAACGAAAATACTTCGAAAACACCTTTCGTCTGGGAAGGAGCAAATGTTTATTTTTTACTTACAGATCGTTTTTACAATGGAGACACTTCCAACGACATCAATTTTAACCGAACCAAAACTCCAGGAAAACTTCGCGGATTTGAAGGCGGCGATATCATCGGAATCATCAAAAAAATCGACGAAGGATATTTTGAGCAATTAGGAATAAATGCGATTTGGCTTACGCCGATTGTTGAACAAATTCATGATGGCGTTGACGAAGGAACTGGACTTAGTTACGGTTTTCATGGTTATTGGTCAAAAGACTGGACTGCTTTAGATCCAAATTTCGGAACGAAAGAAGACCTAGCCAATTTAGTAAAAAAAGCACACGCAAAAGGCATTCGAATAATTCTGGACGGAGTTATCAATCATACTGGTCCAGTAACTCCAGAAGATCCTGTTTGGCCTTCGGACTGGGTAAGAACAGGCGTTGTATGCGACTACAAATCTTTTGAAAATACTACAATGTGTACTTTGGTAGAAAATCTTCCAGACGTAAAAACGGAAAGTACTCAAAATGTGGAACTGCCTCCTTTTTTAATTGAAAAATGGAAAAAAGAAGGCCGTTACGAAAAAGAAATTGCTTCGTTGGACGAATTTTTCAAAAGAACAGGCTATCCGAGAAGTCCGAAATATTATATTATAAAATGGCTTACCGATTATATTCTCGAATTCGGAATTGATGGTTACCGCGCCGATACTGTAAAACATACCGAAGAAGGTGTTTGGGCCGATTTTAAAAAAGAATGTGAATATGCATTTGAAACTTGGAAAAAACATCATCCTCTACAAGTTTTAGATCAGAACCCGTTTTACACGATCGCTGAAGTTTATGGTTATGGAATAAGCGGTGGTCAGGATTATGATTTTGGAGATCGAAAAGTCAATTATTTTGAAAATGGTTTTAACAGCTTAATCAATTTTGAATTTAAATGGAATGCTGCGCAAAGCGATTATGAAGGTTTATTTTTTAAATATTCAAATGCGTTGAACAATGACTTAAAAGGATATTCTGTACTTAATTATATGTCATCACATGACGACGGCCAGCCTTTTGATGCAAATCGAGTTAAAAGCATAGAAACAGCTAACAAATTATTACTTTCCCCAGGAATGTCGCAGGTTTATTATGGAGACGAATCGGCAAGATCTTTAGTGATTGAAGGTACTCAAGGAGATGCAACTTTACGTTCAAACATGAATTGGGAGGATATTCAAAATAATCCTGAAACACAGAAAACACTTTTACACTGGCAAAAAATAGGTCAGTTTAGAAGAAATCATCCTGCCGTTGGAGCTGGTGTTCATAAATTAATTAATCCGTATCCTTATACTTTTTCCAGAACATTTACACAAGGCACTTTTACAGATAAAGTAGTTATGGGGTTAGATTTACCAAAAGGAAAAAAAGAACTTCCTGTTGGTGATGTTTTCCCAAACGGAACTAAATTAAAAGACACTTATTCTAATAAACAAGTTGAAGTGATTGACGGCAAAGTCATTATTGAAAATGATTTTGATATTGTTTTACTGGAAAAAATTTAAAGATTTTTCCACAAAGAAGCACGAAGATTTTCGCAAAGATTCGCAAAGATTCGCAAAGTTTTTTTAGCCACAGATTAAAGGATTAGCACAGATTTTGAAAATCATTTTTATTCCTTTAATCTGTGGCTATTATTTTTCCTTTGCTCCTTTGTACCTTTGCACTCTGAACCTTTATAAAATGAATATTTTAAAGATTGCACATCGAGGCGCAAAAGCCTACGAACCTGAAAACACTTTAAAAGCTTTTCAAAAAGCATTAGAATTAAATTCAAACGGAATTGAACTTGATGTTCATTTAAGCGCTGACCAACAAATCATCGTAATCCACGACGAAACAATAGACAGAACCACTAACGGAAAAGGTTTAGTAAACACTTTTTCTCTTTCTGAATTAAAATCGTTTTTGATTGATGGAAAATATCAAATTCCAACTTTAAATGAAGTCTTTGATTTAGTTGAAAAAAAATGTCTCATCAATATCGAATTGAAAGGTCTAGGAACTCCAAATAAAGTGGTACGGTTAATTGAACAATATATTTCAGAAAAAAACTGGAGTTATAATCATTTTATAGTTTCGAGTTTCGATTGGAATATGCTGGAAGAAACTTCAAACCTAAATCCGAATATTCCGATTGGTGTTTTAATAGAAGAAAATCTCGATACCGCTCTGGCCTTCGCTGAAAAAATTAAAGCAAAAGCCATTCATCCTGATTTTCAGTTATTGAATATCGAAAATGTAAAGAAAATTCAAGAAAAAGAATTCTTAGTTTTACCTTGGACAGTAAACTCTGAAGAAGACATTCAAAAAGTAAAAAGTTATAAAGTAGACGGAATTATCTCTGATAATCCAGACAAAATATAAAGTTTAAAATTTTAGCCACAGATTAAAAAGATTAACCCAGATTTGTCTGCCACGAATTACACAAATTTTAATACAATAAATTTAATTCGTGAAAATTTGCGTAGTTCGTGGCAAAGGAAAAATCCTTTAAATCTGTGTAATCTGTGGCAGAAAAAAATTAGTACCAATTTGTGACCCGAGCGATAGTAAACAGGCGAAGCAAATTCGTGGCAACTCAAAAAATATGATTAAAAATTTCGACATAATAATTGTTGGCGGAGGCGCTGCAGGTTTTTTTTCGGCTATTAATATTGCAGAGAAAAATCCGAAACTTAAAATTGCCATTTTAGAAAGAGGAAAAGAAGTCCTTTCTAAAGTCCGCGTTTCTGGTGGTGGGCGCTGCAACGTTACACACGCTTGTTTTGAACCCAACGAATTGGTTAAATTTTATCCTCGAGGCGAAAAAGAACTTCGTGGACCTTTCCATCAATTTTGTTCGGGCGATACAATCGAATGGTTTGAAAAACATGGCGTAGAATTAAAAATCGAAGAAGACGGCAGAATGTTTCCCGTTTCTAATTCGTCCCAAACCATAATTGATTGTTTTTTAAAAGCAACTGAAAAATTAGGCATAAAAGTGCTGACAGGGCAAAGCGTTCAGTCTATTTTCAAAAAAGAAAATCACTGGAAAATTGATACACAAAGTGATAATTTCGCAACAGAAAAATTAGTAATGGCAACAGGAAGCAATCCTAAAATTTGGGAAATGCTTCAGGAACACGGACATGCAATTGTAAGTCCCGTTCCTTCCCTATTTACTTTCAACATCAAAGATTCCCGAATCAAAGAATTACCTGGCGTTGCAGCACAAGTTACCGTACATGTAAAAGATACCAAGCTAGAGTCAACTGGACCTTTATTAATCACACATTGGGGAATGAGCGGTCCTGCAATTCTAAAACTTTCGGCTTGGGGAGCGCGCATTTTACACGATAAAAATTATCAGTTTACGATTTATGTGAATTGGCTAAATGATGTTGATTTTGAAGATGCTGAAAAAATCCTGAAAAATCTAAAACAAGAACACGCGAAAAAAGCCGTTTCTAAAAAATCTCCTTTTGATTTCCCAAATCGATTATGGGAAAGTCTGGTTTTAGCTTCAGGAATTGAAACAGAAACCAAATGGGCTGATTTATCTAAAAATCAATTGCAAAATTTAACTTCTCAACTCACAAAAGCCGAATTTAAAGTAAACGGAAAAAGCACTTTTAAAGAAGAATTTGTAACCGCAGGCGGCATTGATTTAAAAGAAATTAACTTTAAAACCATGGAAAGTAAAATTCATCAAAACCTTTATTTTGCAGGCGAAATTGTAAATATCGACGCTATTACGGGAGGTTTTAATTTTCAGAATGCCTGGACAAGCGGGTTTATTTTGGCTCAAAATATTTAATAGAATGAAATTTAAAGGAATTATTTTTGATTTAGACGGAACATTAGTAAACTCATTAGAAGATATTTCAGACGCAATGAATACCGTACTTACAGGTCTAAATTACCCAACTCATACTTACGACACGTATCAATATTTTATAGGAAGCGGTTTGCGAAATTTAGTGAGCAAAGCTTTACCGGCATCCAACAATTCAGAAGAACAAATTGAAAATTGTTTTGATTGTATGATCGACACCTATCGTGAAGTTTGTACGATTAAAACAAAACCGTACGAAGGCATTGTTGAATTATTAGATAATCTGGCTTCTCAAAATATCAAATTAGCGGTTTTCTCTAATAAAGCCGATGAGCTTACCAAAAAAATAGCTGCAGAAATATTTCCAGATTATTTTGATGCTGCAGTTGGTTTAAGTACCGAAGAATTAAAAAAACCAAATCCGTTTGAGGCGTTGGAAATTAGCAAGAATTGGAATTTAAAACCAGAAGAAATTCTTTTCGTAGGTGATTCTGATATTGATATGCAGACTGCAGTAAATGCTACTATGTTTCCGGTTGGAGTTTCATGGGGATATCGAATAGAAGATGAATTGATAGCGAGCGGCGCAAAAGTAGTTATTCATAATCCTTCCGATTTAATTCAACTATTATAAAGAACATCAGTCACATTTTTTATTCAAAGTCTTACAAATTGAAAACTTTCAGAATTCGTTTTAACAAGAATTTACAGATTCTGTAGGTTTTCATTAAGACAATTCTAATAATTTTACTTTCAACTAAATACCACTAGATGAAAGTAAAATTACTCACCACAATTTCCTTTTTTACGTACCAGTTTTCTATTTCTCAAACAGAAAAATTACTTCACGGAAAAGTTATTTCTAATAATAATCCAATTAATAAGGTTGAGGTTATTAATAAAACAGCAAAAACCAGCACCAGAACCAATGAATTGGGAGACTTCTCAATTATGGTGAAAGAAAAAGACAGTTTACTATTTTTTGTTAAAGATTACTTTTTTACCAGATTAAAAATTTCTCAGGCAAATATGGATCAAAACAATATTATTGTCAACATGGTTGTGAAAGCAGAAGAATTAAATGAAGTTGTAGTAACCAACATCAAATTTCCTCATGTAGGTACGGCTAATGCCTATTCGAATGTAATCCCTTCTTCCTCTTTGCAAAAATATACTGGAGTTAACGACGGAACCATTGTCAATGGTATGAATTTTATTGCCATAGGAGGTTTCATTGCTGATTTATTCAAAAAAGAAAATGAAGCACCTAAAAAGAAAGTTCCTGAAATAAATTTCAAAAAACTTGTAGCTGCATCAATTCCTTCCTCTTTTTTTACCAAAGATTTAAAATTAAACGTAGATGAAGTTGATTTATTTATTGATTTTTGCGATGCAGATCCACAATCTAAAAAACTTTTAGAAAACAATAACGTATTAACTACAATAGATTTTTTGTATGCAAAAAGCGACGTTTTTAAGAAGTTCAAAACAGAATCCCGTCAATAAAACTATTTATTCAGCCACCAAATACTGGCATTCAAAATGGTCGCAAACCCAACCCATGCCAAATACGGAATCAATAAGTAACCAGCTGTTTTGTTGATTTTGATAAACTTTAAATAAGTTTCGTAAATCATAAGCCATAAAAGTGCAATTTCAACTAACGCAAGCATCGGATTTTTAAATCCGAAGAATAAATACGACCAAATTGCATTAAGAATAAGTTGAATTATAAAGAAAAGAAGTGCTTTTTTAACTTCTTCTGTCTGCTCTTTTATTTTATCCCAGACTAATCCCGCAGCAACTGCCATAAAAATGTAAAGAATTGTCCAAACCGGCATGAAAATCCAGTTCGGCGGATTAAAAATTGGTTTTTCAATAGTCGGATACCAGCTTTCTACACTTGGTCTTGTTACCAAACTGGCAGAATATCCTACTGCTAAACAAATGGTTACAGCGATTACGATCTTAACTATTTTATTCATTGCATTAAATTTTGTATTCAAAAATAGTCAAAAGAAATTTTTAAACCATATAAGAAATATAAGTTCATTTTAGAAAACCCAACTTATATTTCTTAAATAACTTATATGGTGAAAAAATTTAAAAACTATCTTTGCCAAAATTTTACAATTCATGTTAACAGCAGCTGATTTTATACCAAATTCATATACTTCAACAATCGAAAACGGAAACTTTGAATGGAGCGCTCCAAGCAATATTGCCTTAGTTAAATATTGGGGAAAAAAAGACAATCAAATTCCAGCAAACCCTTCGGTAAGTTTTACGCTTAACAATTGTAAAACAATTACGAAATTGGGCTTTTCAAAAAAAGACAACCACGGAAATTTTTCTTTTGATTTACTTTTTGAAGGAAAACCAAAAGAAGATTTTAAACCAAAGATTCAGAAGTTTTTAGAAAGAGTTGAAGTTTATCTGCCGTTTTTAAAAGACTATCATTTTACGATTGACACTCAGAATACATTTCCACATAGTTCCGGAATTGCTTCTTCAGCGTCTGGGATGGCAGCTCTGGCAATGAATTTTATGAGTTTAGAGAAATTACTGAACCCAGAAATGACAGAAGATTATTTCTATCAAAAAGCATCTTTTCTCGCTCGTTTAGGTTCTGGAAGTGCTTGCAGAAGCGTAAAAGGAAATGTTGTAGTTTGGGGGAATCAGGCCAATATTGAAGGAAGTACTGATTTATTTGGAGTTGAATTTCCATATACTGTTCATGAAAACTTCAAGAATTATCAAGATACAATTTTATTGGTTGATAAAGGCGAAAAACAAGTTTCGAGTACTGTAGGACATGATTTAATGCACAATCATCCGTATGCAGAAAGACGTTTTGCTCAGGCACATGAAAACTTAGATCAGTTAATCAGGATTTTTGAAAACGGTAATTTAGATGAATTTATCAAAGTTGTAGAAAGTGAAGCTTTGACTTTACATGCTATGATGATGACATCGATGCCGTATTTTATTTTGATGAAACCAAATACGCTGCAAATTATAAATGCAATTTGGAAATTTAGAAACGAAACTAAAACTCCGGTTTGTTTTACGCTGGATGCTGGTGCAAACGTGCATGTCCTTTATCCCGAAAACGTTACTGAAAAAGTATTACAATTTATTCAAGACGAATTAGTTGTATTTTGTCAGAATCGTCAGTACATTTGCGACAAAATTGGCGAAGGCGCAATCGCATTATAATTTTGCGTATCTTTAATTAAAATTTTGATTATGGACATTCAATTAGAAAAACTTGAAGCGATGAATATGTTGAAAGAAACTAATGATCCTTCAATCATTATGGCTGTTGCAAAATTGCTAAGAAAAGAGAAAAAAGACTGGTGGAATGAGTTGACAGATGAACAAAAAGCAGATGTAGCTCAAAGTGAATTAGAATTTGAAAAAGGAGAATTTACTAGTTTTGAAGAGGTGATGAAAAAATACAGGTAGTGAATCTTAAAGTAAATATTTCAAAAACAGCTGAAAAGAATTTAGATGCTGTTTTAAATTTTATTGAAAATAAATGGTCTAAGAAATCGAAAGAGATATTTTTGTTGAAACTTCAAAAAGCAATTTCAATAATAAGTATGAATCCTGAAATTTTTCCTAAATCATCAGTAAATAAAAAATATCGAAAATGTGTCATAACAAAACAATCAAGTCTCTTGTATAGTTTTGTCTCAAATGAAATCAGGATTCACAATATTTTCGACACACGACAGGACCCAAATAAAATAAAAAAAGACATAAAATAAATCATGAAAGGACCATTATTTTACTCAAAAATATTACTCTTTGGAGAATACGGAATCATCCGCGACTCTAAGGGACTTTCTATTCCTTATAATTTTTACAATGGTGCATTAAAGAAGTCTGAAGAGCCTTCTGCAGAAGCTATGGCATCAAACAAAAGCTTACAAAGCTTTACTGCTTATCTGGAAGTTTTACAGACACAACAGCCAGAATTGGTTACTTTTGATCTGGAAACTTTAAAAAATGATGTTGAAACTGGTATGTATTTCGATTCTAGCATTCCGCAGGGATACGGGGTTGGAAGCAGCGGTGCACTTGTTGCTGCTATTTATGATAAATATGCTACCAACAAAATCACAGTTTTAGAAAACTTAACACGAGAAAAACTATTACATCTAAAAAATGTCTTCTCTCAAATGGAAAGTTTTTTCCACGGAAAAAGTTCTGGTTTAGATCCGTTAAACAGCTATTTGAGCATTCCGATTTTAATTAATTCTAAAGATAATATTGAAGCAACCGGCATTCCGACTCAAAGTTTTGACGGGAAAGGTGCTGTCTTTTTATTAGACTCTGGAATAGTAGGCGAAACAGCTCCTATGGTTAACATTTTCATGGAAAACCTAAAAGACAAAGGTTTCCGTGCAATGCTAAAAAATCAATTTGTTAAATATACTGATGCCTGTGTAGAAAACTTCCTGCATGGCGATATGAAGTCTTTGTTTACGAATACTAAAAAACTTTCTAAAGTTGTTTTAAATCACTTTAAACCAATGATTCCAGAACAGTTTCATGGAATCTGGCAGCACGGAATTGACACAAACGATTATTACCTAAAACTTTGTGGTTCTGGCGGCGGCGGTTACATTCTTGGTTTTACAGAAGATTTGGAACGTGCAAAAGCATCCCTAAAAGACTATAAATTAGAAGTCGTTTATCAGTTTTAATTCTCTAAAAGCAAAAGTTATTTGAGTAGATTTTCATAAGTTTTCATCCTAAAAAGTTATTTATTATGAAAAGTATTTTAAAAATATTCAAAGCAACTTTTTTAGGAGGAATTCTGTTTTTAGCACCTTTAGTCGTACTGCTTATTATTCTTGAAAAAGGATATGGCATTATTCAAAAAGTCACTCTTCCGCTTGTAAAAAATCTACCGAGAGTACATGTTTTAGGAATTGCACTGCAAGAACTTGTTGGAATAATAATTATAATCGTTTTTTGTTTCGCTGCAGGTTTATTGTCAAGAACTGCAAAAGCTAAAAAACTGATTCAGAAATTAGAAAACGGAATTTTAAGTTTTGTTCCCGGATATTCATTTATGAAAAATATGAATGAAAACATTATGGGAATTGAGTCTAACCAAGATTTAAAAGTAATTCTCGTTCCTACAGATGCCGGCTGGCAATTTGCATTTTTGATAGAACAAATAGACGAAAATAGTTTTACTGTTTTTATACCCGATGCTCCAAATCCGTGGAGTGGCTCTGTTGTTTTTGTTGAGAAAAAAGACATCAAAAACGTTGAGATTTCGCAAAAAGAAGCACTGGCATGCATCAGAAAATTAGGCTATGGCTCTAAAGAATTGTTAAAAAACAAACTGTAAATTTTTATAATCAAAAATATCCTTTAACTTCCCTTATCTAAACCTTTACAAACTATTTTATATGTTAAGCAGACAGCACAAACTTTTAGTAATGAAAATTGTTAGTCTGTTTTCTGTAGTAAGGGGTTACAATATTCCAATTATAGTTTTAGCGCAATATTTATCGGCTATTTTTATTTTGGCACCAGAAATTAGGGCGCTGGATATTCTTCTTGATTTCCATTTATTTCTAATTGTTTTTGCTTCGGCGATTACGATTGCTTCGGGTTATATTATCAATAATTTTTACGACAGCCAGAAAGATTTAATTAATCGTCCCAACAAATCAATGCTGGACAGATTAGTGAGTCAAAAAACTAAATTATCGGTTTATTTTTCTTTGAATTTTCTTGCTGTTTTAATGGCTTTTATTGTTTCTTGGAGAGCATTTTTGTTCTTCTCGGGTTATATTTTCCTGATTTGGTTTTATTCTCATAAAATAAAAAAATATCCAATTATCGGGAATTTAATGTCTGCACTGCTGGCTGTTACTCCGTTTTTTGCGATTTTACTCTATTTCTACAATAAAATTTCATTTGAAGAAATTGAAAATCATATGAGTCATTTTGTGGTAATTTCGGCACATGCAGTTTTCTTGTTTTTACTTTTGCTGATTCGAGAAATGATTAAAGATTTGGAAAACTTGAAAGGTGATTTGGTAACGGATTATAGAACAATTCCTGTTTTGTATGGTGAAAAAATCTCTAAGCAAGTTATTACTGCTTTAACGATTTTAACCATTTTACCTGTTTATGTTTTAATAAATATTTACGATGTGGGTTATATGGATATTTACTTTTATGCCTGCTTTGGGGTTTTGCTTTTTTTCTTGATTTATTTATGGAAATCGAATTCTAAAGAGCAGTTTTTAATGCTTCATAATGTTTTGAAATTCTTAATCGTTTCGGGTGTTTTCTGCATTGTTTTGATCAATCCAAGCGTTTTATGGCATGGGCGTGAATTGATTTCTAATTATTAATTTTTTTATTCCACTGAGATACACCAAGAGTTTCGCAGAGATTCACGAAGATTTTCTGGGGTTGCTTTGTGTAAACTTTGTGAACCTTTGTGCAATAACTTATTCCAAAATATTTAAAAGAAGCCAATTGTTTGAAATCTAGCCCCGATTGAAGTGGAAATCTTTTTATTTTTTTCTTTAAAAAATAAAAAATTGGAATGGAAAGCGGGAAATAATGCCTGAAAAAAAGCCAATTGTGATGCTCCTTACTTCTTAAAATTTATTGCTATTAATCTAAGAACATTGAA
This sequence comes from Flavobacterium sp. SORGH_AS_0622, assembly GCF_030818825.1. Classification (NCBI taxonomy): domain Bacteria; kingdom Pseudomonadati; phylum Bacteroidota; class Flavobacteriia; order Flavobacteriales; family Flavobacteriaceae; genus Flavobacterium; species Flavobacterium sp. SORGH_AS_0622. The sequence continues at coordinate 274,841 of NZ_JAUTAX010000001.1, read as the reverse complement.
CTTAAGATTTATTAGCAGGAAAAAACTATCTTTGCACAAATTAATGATTTTATGAACAACAAGGAAGGCAATAATAAAAGAGGCGGATCTAGACCAAACAGCTCAAGATCAAACTCTAGTAAGCCAAAACCTCCTATGGCGAAACGTGCGCAAGGGCCGAAAAAAGTGAAACCGGAGGTTAAAGCCGCTAATGCTGCTGCGGAAGAAAAAGTAAAAAAACAAAATCAGGCTCCGAAAAGACAAAAGGCTTCAGATGAAATTCGTTTAAACAAATACATCTCGAACTCTGGTATTTGTTCGCGTCGTGATGCTGACATTTATATTCAGTCTGGAAACGTTAAAGTAAACGGTGTTCCAGTAACTGAAATGGGATATTTGGTAAAATTGAATGATGTAGTAAACTTTGACGGTGTTACTTTGACTCCTGAAAAGAAAGAATATATTTTATTAAATAAGCCTAAAAACTTTACGACAGCTCTGGATGAAGGTCAAGAATATCGTAACGTTCTAGAACTTGTTCGTGGTTCTACAAATGCAAAAATTGCTCCAATTGGAAGAATGGATAAAAATACGACTGGTTTATTGGTATTTACAAACGATACAGATATGATCCGTAAGTTTACTTTACCAAATCAAAAATCGTCTAAAATTTATCAGGTTTCTTTAGACAAAAACTTAAAGTTTGAGGATCTTGAAAAAATCAGCAAAGGTTTGGTTCTTGACGGACACCGCGTTTTTGTTGAGGAAATTAGCTATATTGATAATGAGCCCAAAAGCGAAATCGGACTTAAACTTCGTACTTCGAATGTAAAAGTGGTGCGTTCTATTTTTGAGTCTTTTGAATATAATGTTTTACGAATTGATCGTGTTGCATTTGCTGGTTTGACCAAAAAGAATCTTCCTAGGGGAAACTGGCGCTTTTTGACTGACCAAGAGATCATCAATTTGAAAAACGCTAAATAGTTTTTCAAATTTTGTTATAATGAATCCTGTTTTCTTTGAAAATGGGATTTTTTTATTTTAGAAACTAAAGAAATTATGTCCGAAAAGGGTAAAAATTGATCTTCCGATAGATTGGTTTTTATCTTCTACTGTTTCGTAAGATGAAAAACCGAGGATGATTTTGATTCCAGGAGGAATACTGTTTAAAATGTCTCTTTTTTGGTCTTCGAGAAGTAATTTTAAACTTTCTAGTAATTGAAGATTATTTCTTAAGTAGGAAACTACAAGCAGTGCTGAAAAGTTAAGTATTTCTCTGGCTGTTTCGCTTTTAATACCGACTTCGTTTGAAACCATTTCTGAAATTCTTCCCTTTTTATTCGAGAACAATTCCTTAAGTAATGAATTTCCTTCTAAACGGTAACAATCATCAACTGATAAAATTCTACCTGCGTTAAAGTCAATTTCTTGGTAAAAAGTTGAATCTTCTTTTATCATCGAGGCTATTTCAGAATAAAAATCAGATTCTTCGGCTTTGTTGTAGAGTCCCATTAAAATTGTACCGATCGAGACATCAATTCCTTTTATTAAAAGGGCATCATTTTCAAAATAAAACTTGTTCAACTTGGAGACAACATTAGATGAAATAAAACGTCTAAGTTCAATTTGTAGGTTTGGGGTCATACGCGTTAACTTATTAAAGAAACATTATTTAAATTTGTTCAAAATAACCGATAAAGTGAGGCTTTTTATCGTTTATTGTGATAAAAATATAAAATAAATTAACATTTCCAAAAAATAAGTTAAAAATTTACATAGATAATAACCTCATGTTAACATAAAAAATGCGTAAACACCTGTAAACACAACCCTTTAGAACTCAAACACAAAAGATAAAAAAGTTAAGAAAATTTTGATGTTTTTATAAAAGGTAACGCAGAAGCTAGAAAAATGTTATATAATTAAAACAAAATGTTTCGATATTTCCACATTACGCTTAAAAAAATGCCCAAATAGACTACACAAAACATAAAATTAATAAAGCTCGAAGCAAGAAACCCAAGCAAGGAACCTGTTGCCGCTTTTAGTGCCCGTTTATGATTTTGTGAGTCGTATAACAATTCTCCGACAAGTGCTCCCAAAAAAGGTCCGATGATAACTCCAAAAGGAATTGGTGCCAAAATTCCGATAATTAAACCAATATTTGTCCCCCATATTCCATACGAACTTCCGCCGAACTTTTTTGTCCCCTGCGATGGGATTACGTAATCTAATATTGTTATGATTACCATTAAAACAAAAGTTATTCCTAAAACCCAATAATTATTTTCTACTGCTTTGGTTAGATATAGCAAAAGCAAACCCACCCAGCAGCTTGACAACCCAGGCAAAACAGGAAGAAAACTGCCAAAAATGCCAACAATCATGCATATAAAACCTAGTGTAACTAAAAGTAAATCCATATAGTTTTGATAAATTTGTTCTTACAAATTACTACTTTATTTTTTGCTATACAAACTTTAAAATTGTACCTTTAAAACATGAAGATTCCGCGTAATTGAAAGAATCTCTAAAAAAAATAATTGTATTTTTGTTTATTCATTCAACATTAAAATCTTGAGGCCGTTTTCACTTTTTTTCATCTGTATTATCTTTAATTCTTGTCAATATTTTGAGAAGCAGGTTCCGTCTGAAAAAGAATTACTTCAAAAAGAATTGAAATCGATCAACTGGAAAGAAGTAGACGAATACCCATCTGTCTCAAACTGCGAAAAAATAGCCGATAAAAAACTTCGCCAGCAGTGCTTTTTTGATGTAATGTCTGATCTTATTGAAGAAAAACTTAATGTTGATACTTTATCGATTATGTACCCAGAATTGGACACTATTGAAGTAAAAGTAACAATTTTTCCAAATGCAACTATGAAGTTTGAGCCTCAGTTTCCTAAAGATTCTGTTGCCTATGATACTATAAAAATTGACAGTATTCTGCATGCGCGTCTTGTTGATTTTCCAAAAGTAAATCCAGCTATAAAACGAGGCATTCCCGTAAAAACACAATTTATTCTGCCTGTAATTTTGAAAGCAAAGGAATAGTTTTACCCTTTTATGTAAAGTTATTTCATAAAGCGCCTGTCTTTCCATTCGTACGAACCAAATAAGCTATACAAAGCTACACTTGTACTAAAAAAAGGATAAAACAAACTACTCAATAAAAAGCTTTTAAGCCTTGTATTCTTTAAAAACTGATTTGTTTTTGAAAGCAAAACAAAATCAACCATAAACTTTAAAAAAGCAAATAAAACAAAAAACGGATAATTTAAAATTTGGAAGAGAAATAACAAAAAAGCAATTACAAAACTCAAATTTCCAAAGAAAACAACGAATCCCATAAATTTCCCGTAGCTACTTTTATACGAACTCGTCTTGGCCGCCCAGCGCACTCTTTGATGAAATAATGCTTTCCAGCTTTCTGTTGATTTTGTAGTTACTATGGCTTCTTGAGCTTTTAAATAATGAACTTCATTTGGAAATTTTTCAATTGCTTTTTGCAGTAAAAAGACATCATCTCCACTTGCAATAGTCTCATTTCCAGTAAAACCATTTAAACTTTCAAACAATGATTTGGTGTACGCAAAATTAGCTCCGTTACACATAAAACCTTTGTTCAAACCAAAACTTCCAATTGTTGCGCCTTGTAAACTTGTCAAATCTAATTGCTGAAAATGATGCAGAAATGAATCTCCACATTCATACGTTACTGCTCCCGCCAGCATCGAAACTTTATTTTCCTGAATATAATTATCAAAAGTTAAAAGCCAGTTTTCTGGAACAAGACAATCAGCATCTGTGGTAATTACCCAATTGTTTTTTACGTATTGCATTGCAGTCGTAATAGCATCTTTTTTGGGCGATTTTGAAACTCGAATATTGTCTATTTGTGAAATGTGAAATGTGAAATGTGAGACTTGAAATTTCTCTCTCGAATTATCATCGACTAAAATTACTTCAAATAAATCTGTTGGATAATTTAGTGTCGAAAAGCTATTTAAAAGCTTTGGCAGGTTTTCTTCTTCATTTCGAAACGGAACTATTATGGTAAAACTTGTCTGTGGCTTTAAATCTTTTTTTTGATATTTTTTGACTTTGAAAAAACCATAAATTAGCAAACTAATGTTTACAATGTAAATAGCTAATATGGCAAACAAAGCAAAAATCATGCTGCTGTTTTCGTTTTAAAATTCAGCACAAAATAACTCCCTAAAAATACTGGTAATACAACATTTAAAAACCACATCAAAGTGCTTATAAAAATGACAATCCATTCGTTAACGCCAAGAATTCCGAAAAAATAAATAGCGACGCTTCCTTTAACTGCAAAATCTAGAAACTGAAATGTCGGAAATGATGAAGCTAAAAAGTATACTGATGTAATTGCTGCCATTAAAGTTAAATAAGGCAGATCGACATCAAAAGCTAAAAACAAAAAGTAATATTGGTGCGAAAAAACCAAATATCTTAAAATGCCTAAAAAAATGTTTTTTCTATGAATAGGCTTCGGAATTTCGTTGATTTTATGAATTAGTTTTTCAATTGAATATCCTTTGACTTTTATTTTTTTGATTGAAAATAAAATAATCAGAATTAGCAGAAATCCTCCGAACAAGATTAAGACTGTTTTGGTTGTAATAACATTAAACTGTGCATTGAAATAAAGTAAGCCAAAAATTCCAAAAATGATCGTTAAAATCATTTGGATTCCGTTGCAGATTAAGTTTAGAAAAACAACTTTTTTAGCTTCCGATTTTGGATAATACAAAGCTTTTCCAGCGTACTCTCCCACTCCGTTTGGTGTAAAGATTCCTGCCGTTAAAGCGGCTAAAACCTGCTTAGTGGCTTCGTAAACCGAGATTTGATAAATTGCTTTGGCGAGATTCTGCCATTTTAGAATCTCAAAATAGCGATTCAAAACACTCAAAAGTAATATAAACGAAATGCCTAAAACCGACTGATTTTTTCGAAATAAAACAATGAACTTATTCCAGTCCAATTTGTCGTTGTTGGCCAGCTGATTGTAAATAAAATAAAATGCACCGCCAACAATCAAAAGTTTGATTAGAAGAACTAGGAATTGCTTAGCTTTGTGAGGAATTGAAATCATGCCGCAAAAGTAATCAATTTGGAAATTAGGCAATGTGACAATTAGAAAATGTGACAATTTTCTAAACCTGAAACTTGAAACATCAAACTTGAAACAAAAACTCTCTTGACAAAAGAACGCATCATATTAGGTATTGACCCCGGAACTACAATTATGGGTTTTGGATTGATAAAAGTCATCAATAAAAAAATGGAATTTTTGCAGTTAAACGAATTGCAATTGTCCAAATATGACAATCATTACCAAAAACTAAAAATCATTTTTGAAAGAACCATCGAATTAATCGAAACGCATCATCCTGACGAAATTGCGATTGAAGCGCCTTTTTTTGGTAAAAATGTACAATCGATGTTAAAACTTGGACGCGCACAAGGCGTTGCCATGGCAGCAGGCCTTTCAAGAGATATTCCAATCACGGAATACGAACCTAAAAAGATAAAGATGGCGATTACCGGAAACGGAAATGCCAGCAAAGAACAGGTTGCGAAAATGCTCCAACAGCTTTTAGGATTAAAAGAATTACCCAAAAATCTCGATTCAACCGACGGTTTGGCAGCGGCAGTTTGTCATCACTTTAATTCAGGAAAAGTCGTAGCAGGAAAAAGTTATTCGGGCTGGGATGCTTTTGTGAAACAAAATGAGGACAAAATTAGAAAATGAGATAATTAGATAATTTCTCCGAACTAATTTTCATTATCTAATTATCAAATTGACACATTATCTAATTAAAAAAAATGAGCGGTATCTACATCCATATTCCTTTTTGCAAACAGGCTTGTCATTATTGTGACTTTCATTTTTCGACTTCAATGAAAAAGAAAGATGAAATGGTTTTGGCTTTGTCCAAAGAAATTGGCATGCGTAAAAATGAGTTTGAGAACGATCCCGAATTCTCGGGAGTAGAGACAATATATTTCGGAGGTGGAACTCCTTCTGTTTTGACCAATGACGAAATCAATTTTTTAATTTCAGAAGTTTATAAAAACTATAAAGTCTCAGATAATCCAGAAATTACACTTGAAGCTAATCCCGATGATTTGTCTGCGGAGCGAATTTTTGAATTATCTAAAAGTCCGATAAACCGATTAAGCATTGGTATTCAGTCTTTTTATGAAGAAGATTTGAAGATGATGAACCGCGCTCATAATTCGGTGGAAGCCATAAAATGTTTACAAGAAGCGACAAAATATTTTGATAATATTTCACTCGATTTAATTTACGGAATTCCTGGATTGACAGACGAAATGTGGAAACAGAATATCGAAACGGCTTTGAGTTTTGGCATTCCGCATATTTCGAGTTATGCTCTGACAGTTGAACCGAAAACAGCCTTGAGCAAATTAATTCAGACTGGAAAAATCGCTGAACCGCAAGATGAAGCCGCTTCAAATCATTTTATGATTTTGGTTGAAACGCTCCAAAAAAATGGATTTATTCATTACGAATTATCGAATTTTGGGAAAGAGAATTATTTCTCCAAAAACAATTCGGCTTATTGGTTAGGAAAAAAATATATTGGAATCGGGCCTTCGGCGCATAGTTATGACGGCGAAAAAAGAGGCTGGAATATTGCGAATAATTCATTGTATTTGAAAGCGATTCAAAATAACGAACTTCCGATCGAAACAGAAATTCTGACTATTTCAGATCGCTATAATGAATATATTATGACTGGCTTAAGAACGATTTGGGGCGTTTCTTTAGAAAGAATTGAAAATGAATTCGGTTTGGAATATTTGAATTATCTGAAAAAACAATCTCAAAAATTCTTAAACGACGATTTGCTTTCAATTGAAAACAACATTCTAAAACCAACTTCAAAAGGAAAATTTTTAACGGATGGAATTGCAAGTGATCTGTTTTATTTAGATTTGTAATATAAATCTTAAATGAAATGAATTTAGAAACTGCAATATTAGAAATAAAAAAATTCTGGAATAATGATGATGATTTTCCTTTTGGAGAATCACAGAATAAAAGTCATATTCATCGTTTAGAAAATGAATTTAAAATTACATTACCTCACAATTTAAAAGATTACATAAGCAATTTTGCACCTCTAAAAGATTTTTATTTTTCTACGGTTGGTAATCCAATGTGTATTTATGGAGTTGAAAATCTAAAATATAAGCAAGATGGTTACAACTATAATTCAATAAAAAATACTGAAATTGGCGATTGGAACAAGAACTTTTTTATTTTTGCTGATGAAGGTGCTGATCCTGTTATTGTAGATTTTGAGGATCTGGAAAATGGCATTCAAAAACTTATGCATGGCGCAGGAAATTGGGAAACTGGTACAACAGCTGCAGATACCTTAGGACAGTTTTTACTTTGCAGCGCCGCGCTTCATCACGCCTTAAGCAATTTTGAAGATGAGTCTATAATTGATGATGAAAATGGTTTCAACCTTGCTGACAATGCTGCAAAATGGTACTTCAAAAATATGAGAAATTGGGCGGGCAAATATTATGACGAATGGTGTTCTGTTTTTGATAATCATTAATAAAAAATGGAATTAAAAGAGTCGCAAACAATCTTTAATAATCCTTGGCGCCCTTTGCGTAAACCTTAGCGACCCTTGCGGTTAAATCAACATGATAGCAAAAATCAACAACTTCGAAATCGACTTATCAAAACCCATTGATATCTCTATTCCATTAACCAATACAGACGAAAACCCAATTGCCTGGTATATCGAAAAACCAGTTATTGAACCTGTAGTTTTTGGCGATTGGATCGGAAAAGTTTCGGAAGGAAAATCATCAACGAATTTTAACAATATTTTCTTCAATCCGCATGGTCATGGGACACACACGGAATGTTTGGGACATATTACGAATGATTTTTATAGCATTAATCAATCACTTAAGCAATTTTTCTTTTCTGCTAAATTGATTACCATTGAGCCTGAGAAAATTGGGGATGATCTCGTTATTACGAAAGAAAGCATCTCGACTTCCCTCAATGTGACATCGTTCGAGGCTTTGATTATTAGAACACTTCCCAATCAAAAAGAAAAAAAATCAAGAAAATATTCAAATACAAATCCGCCTTATTTGTCTGAAGAAGCTGCCACTTTCATCCGCGAAAGCGAAATTCAACATTTATTGATTGATTTACCAAGCGTTGACAAAGAACATGACGAAGGCAAATTATTGGCTCACAAAGCATTTTGGAATGTAAAAGACACTCATAATCTTAATTCTGATGCACGACTAAATGCGACAATTACCGAAATGATTTATGTTCCAGACGAAATTGAAGATGGAAATTATATACTAAATCTTCAAATCGCTTCGTTTGAAAATGACGCAAGTCCATCAAAACCAATTTTATATAAGATTTAAAAAGTTTGCCACGACCCGAGCGAAAGCGAATTGGCGAAGCAATTACACTAATTCCCACTAATTTTTACATGCTTGAAGTGAAAAAATTAATTCGTGAAAATTCGTGAAATTCGTGGCAAGAAAAACAATAAACTATGATTAGCGTATCTACTGATAAAACCAAACTCGACGTTCCGTTTATACAAAACTTTTTAAAAGACATTTATTGGGCTGCAGGACGAACTATTGAAGAAGTGCAGACTACAATTGATGCTTCGGTTTGTTTTGGAATTTATTTAGATGACAAACAAATTGGTTTTGCAAGAGTAATTACCGATTACGCGGTATTTGCTTATTTAATGGACGTTTTTATAACCGAAGAACATCGTGGAAAAGGATATTCGTCGATCTTAATTGAAACGATGATGAAGGAACCTCAACTTCAAAATGTCAAAATTTGGAGATTAGCCACAACTGACGCTCACTTTTTATACGAGAAATTCGGGTTTACAAAACTCAATCATCCTGAAAAGATGATGGAAAAAATAGTCTAATAAACACTAATTTTACTAATTGCCAAGAAACACTTTAATTTGTGAAATTGGTGTAATTCGTGTTGAATCATAACTTTTTTATAATATGAATTTAGAAACGTTTTACGAATATTGTCTTTCGAAAAAAGGTGTCAGCGAACATTTTCCATTTGATGAAGACACTTTAGTTTTTAAAGTTGGAGGCAAAATGTTTGCTCTATCTTCTTTATCGCAATGGGAAAAGAACGAGCAATCGGTCAATTTAAAATGTGATCCAGACCGCGCACAGGAACTCAGAGCTGAATATGATGAAATACAACCTGGATTTCATATGAGTAAAGTACATTGGAATACGATTGCTTTAAACGGAAATCTTCCAGACAAATTTGTCAAAGAATTGATCGATCATTCCTATGAATTGGTTTTCAAAAGTTTGACAAAGAAAATTCAGAATGAAATTATCGAATTAGAAAATTAGGCATTACATTTGTAACGTCAGTAAAAAAACTCAGCAACTTAAAAGCTCAGTAACTTAGCAACTTAAAAAAATGAAAGAACAATTTAAAAAATTTCTGAACGAAGAACAAGATCCAAAAGCGATTGAAAAAATCACTTCGAAACTTACAGATTTATTAATGAAAGGCGAAGAAGTTGGATATATTGCAGTGCAAAAAAAGCCTGCTATTACTGTTTTTCCAGACAGCATTGTATTAACAAACAAGCGTATCATTATCTGTAAGCCTAAAAATTTAGGTCTTTCTATGGATTTTACAGATTACACTTGGGATGATATTGCGAGTACTTTTGTAAAAGAAAACATTTTAGGTTCTGAATTTTCATTTGGTACCAAAACAGATTTGGCTGTTTCTATTGATTATATTCCAAAAATTCAGGCTAGAAAAATTTATACTTACGCTAAAGAGCAATTGGATTTATTGAAAAATCCTGTTTCTGCTGCTGCACCAATTCAAGAAACTGTTGAACCAGAATACGAAGACGAAGCTGAAGAAGTTGAAGAAGTAGAAACTGAAGAAGTAACTAGTTTTGCTGAAATTTTGCCTTCTGCACCAGCTTTTACAGAAACAACTTATGAGCCGCTTCCAACACAGCCAGCTGGAGAACGTAAATTAAGTGACTTATCTAAAGAGGAACTTTTTGATAAATTACAGAATTACAAAAAACTCCTTGACAACGGATTGATCATGCAGGGAGAGTACGATGCTTATAAAAAAGAGATTTTAAGTTATATGTAAAATGTACTTTGTGAGAAGTGAAATGACTTCTTACTGAAAATAAAAAAGTCTTAAGTTCATTAGAGCTTAAGACTTTTTACATTTTACAGATTACATTTTACAAATTACATATTACCTTTTACAAAGTCGCTTTCTGCTTTTCTACAAATTTATGCGACTGCAGTTCTAGTAACTCTTTTGCATTTTTACGTTGCAAATCGTAAAGATTTTTATCTTCGGCAATATCTGCATAAACTTTATCGTGCATTTCTGCGCTGGTTTTTACCAATAAATCACGTTGGTATTTATTTTGTGCCAAAGTAGCTTTCATTGCTGTTTCGGCTTCTTCTTGTTTGAAATCGAATTCACCTTTTGGAGCTAATAATTTGGCAATAATTGGAGATGTTTCGATTGCTAGAAACAACAGCATTATAAAAAATGACGGAAGCCAAGGTAGCTTATTTAATGCATTAATACGCGCCATTAAGCCATCGAAACCTTCAATTATAGGCTGAGTCTGAGAGACTTTTTTATCTAAATCGGCTTGAAGTTTTACACCTGCTTTTTCTTTTTCAGCGATTTTAGCTTCGTTTGCTGTTTTTAAAGTTTCAAATTCTTTTAAAGATGCATCGTGTTTCTCGCGTTTTTCTTTATAAACAGGACCTTTTCCTAATTTTTTAGTTCCAGCAGTTCCTTCTGCTTCTGTAATATAAGTAGAATATAAATCGTTAACTTCTTTCTCTTTCTTTACAATATCTGCTTTTAAAGCTGCAATCTCAGCCTTATTTTTATCTAAATCTGTTTTGAAATACGTTCCAATTTGTTTTTTATTGGCCAACTCCATTTCGTTTTTCTCTTTCAATAAAACGGTATTGATTTCTTTTTCGAATATTTTAATTTCCAAAGGTTTAGAAATTACGATTGCAATAATAATCGCTAATAATATACGTGGAGTTGCCTGCAGGAATTCGTCCATAAAACGATCTCTCTTTTTAATGGTAGAAACGATAAATCGGTCCAAATTAAAAATCAATAAACTCCATACAAATCCGAAAATTAAAGCGGGATAAATAGAATCGAAAACGGTAAAAAGCGCATAAGCACTGGCTAAGAAAGCCATAACTGCCGTAAAAAATACAGTGGCGCCAATACCAACATATTTAGTTTGTTCGCCTTCTGAGCAATCTTTCAAGAGGTCTCGGTCGACTCCTGAACATAAGATAAAAAATTGTTTTAACATGATTGATGATTTTTGATTGTGATTGATATGGCAAATTTAGCGCCAAAAATTTAATTCTCAGACAAATAGTTGATTTGTTTTCACTTACCGCTACAAAATTCCTTTTTTTATTGAATGTTATTTTAACATTAATCTATTTCTAATGTTGGGTGGGAATCATAACACTATGTTAATTTTTTTTCAAGGGTTTAGTAATACAAGGGCTTTAGCTTCGCAACCAAAATCAAACTAAACACACACAATGAAAAAATTTTTAGTATTAACACTCTTTTTATTATCTCTAACGGGTTTTGCCCAAAAGGCGATTATATCTGGAAAGATATTAGACGCTGATGACAAACTGCCTCTTCCTGGAGCTATGATTCAAATAGTTGGCGAAAAAAAATATACCGTTTCTGACTATAACGGTCGTTTTGAGTTATTGAATATTAATGAAGGAACTTATAAAGTTGAAGTAAAATATATCGGATATACTTCTTTAACTCAGGAAATAAAAGTTGAACAAGGAAAAAACAATGTAATCGATTTTGCTCTTAAAACCTCTGGAACTGAGCTGAATGAAGTTATTGTTGGAGACATCTTAAAAGGTCAGGCGAAAGCATTAAATCAGCAAAAAAACAATAAAAATATTGGAAACGTAATTTCATCTGACCAAATGGGACGTTTTCCAGATGCCAATGTAGGAGACGCTTTAAAACGTGTTCCTGGTATTACAATGCAGAATGACCAAGGTGAAGCTCGTAATATTATTATTAGAGGTTTGGCGCCATCTTTGAACTCGGTTACTTTAAATGGTGACAGAATTCCTTCAGCAGAAGGAGATAACAGAAATGTTCAAATGGACTTAATTCCGTCTGATATGATTTCTACGATTGAAGTAAACAAAACTCTTACATCTGATATGGATGCTGACGCGATTGGAGGTTCTGTAAACTTAATTACAAGAGCAACTCCAAATGGAGAAAGAATTTCTGCAACACTTGCCGGAGGATATCTGCCAATTCGTGACCACGCTTCTTACACTGCTGGTTTTGTATATGGTAATCGCTTTTTTGATAATAAATTAGGCGCAGTTTTCAGCGGTTCTTACAACAATGTTGATTACGGATCTGATAACATCGAAAACGAATGGGTAAAAGATGATTTTGGAAATGAATACCTACAAGCTTCAGAAATTAGAAAATATGATGTACAGCGTATTCGCCGCAGCGGATCTATTGCTTTAGATTACAAATTTGACGAAAACAACACCATTTTTGCTAATGCAATTTACAACTGGAGAGACGATAGAGAAAACCGTTTCAGAACAACTTATGATGATATTGAACCTATTTACGATGGCGAAACAATTACAGGATTTGAAGGTCGTGTAAAACGTCAGACAAAAGGTGGTTTGGATAACAACAGAAACAAAAACAGAAGATTAGAAGATCAAAGAGTTCAAAATTATTCTCTTCGTGGAGAACACTTAATCAATTCTACATTAGATTTAGACTGGTCTGCAAACTACGCAAAAGCTAGAGAATACCGTCCGGGTGAGCGTTATATCGAGTACCGTCAAAAAGGTTTAGAAATGTTTGAAGATTTATCTAATCCAAAATTTCCATTAATGACAACTGTTGGCGAATCAACAGATGAATTTAAATTTGATTCTGTTACTGAAAATACAGATGAAACAAGTGAAAGCGAATTTGGTGCAAAAGTAAATATCCGTTTTCCTTTTTCTGTAATTGCAGGTGAAAAAGGAAGATTGAGAACAGGTCTTAGACTTCGTTTAAAAGAGAAAGAAAGAAACAATATGTTCTATTCTTATACGCCTTTAAATGATGACATGGAATTATTATCGCAAGTTCCAACAAGTTATTTTGATGGAAAAGATTTTAATCCAGGAAGTAAATATGTTCCGGGAACTTTTGCTTCGGCTTCTTATTTAGGAAGTTTAGACTTAAACAATGCTTCTCTATTTGAAAAAGAAGCAGATCCAGCAGAATATTTAGCAGTAAACTATAATGCTAAAGAAAGAATTACTGCTGCTTATGTAAGATGGGATCAGGATTTTAACGACAAACTTTCTATGGTTTTAGGTTTCCGTGTGGAGAATACTCACATTGATTATACAGGAAACCGTGTATTGGACGAAGAAGAATTAGAGAGCAAAATCAACAATACAAACTCTTATACCAATCTTTTACCAAGCATCTCATTCCAATACAATGCAACAAAAGATTTGATTTTAAGAGCTGCAGCAACAACAGCTTTAGCTAGACCAAACTATTATGCATTAGCTCCTTATGTAAACAACATTGCTGCAGACAAAGAAATCACAGCTGGAAATCCAGATCTTGATGCTACTTATTCATACAATTATGATTTCATGGCAGAGAACTATTTCAAATCTGTTGGTTTGATTTCTGGAGGTGTTTTCTACAAAAGATTAAATGATTTCATTTACAACTACAGCGACAATCAATATACTGATGCTAAATTTGCGGCAGATTTTCCTAATCAAGTAAATCCAATTCCAGCGGGAGAAAACTGGTCATTTTTACAATCAAGAAACGGAGACACTGTTGACGTTTACGGATTCGAAGTTGCTTTCCAGCGTCAGTTAGATTTCCTTCCTGGTAAATTCTTAAAAGGTTTTGGTATCTATTTAAACTATACTTACACAAAATCTAAAGCTAAAGGAATTGCAGATGAGGATGGAAATGAAAGAAACGACATTAGTCTTCCAGGAACAACTCCTCATATGTTTAACGGATCTTTGTCTTGGGAAAACAAACGTTTCTCAGCAAGAATCTCAACAAACTTTACATCTGATTATTTAGATGAATTAGGTTCTGAGTCTTACAAAGACAGTTACTATGACAAACAGTTTTTCTTAGATGCAAACGCTTCTTATAAAATTACTCCAAAACTTCGCTTTTTTGCAGAAGCTAATAACTTAACCAATCAGCCGTTGCGTTATTATCAAGGAGTTGCTGCTCATACGAAACAAGCAGAATACTATCAAGCTCGTTACAATTTCGGATTGAAATTAGACTTGTAAAATCAATCCTAAAAACTACTAAATTAGACAGGACTTAGCGGTTCTGTCTAATTCATTTAAAATAAAATACCAAAATGAAAAATAAATCGATACTTGCTTTTTTACTTTTAAGCCTTGCTTTTACAGCTTGTAAAGACGATAAATTAGCTCCTATTCAACCAAATGCTGTAAAACCAACAACTGTTACCCAAGCATTGCCTCATGATACAGATGATCCCTCGATTTGGATTAACCCAAACGATGCGTCAAAAAGTATTATTGTTGGAACTGATAAAGATACCGACGGTGGTTTGTATGCTTTTGATTTGAATGGAAAAATCCTTAAAAAATCAATTCCGTTAAAACGCCCAAACAATGTTGACATCGCTTACGGAATGATCATTGACGGAAAAAAAGTAGATATTGCCGTTACAACAGAGCGCGAAAGCAACAAGATTAGAATTTTCAGTCTGCCAAATTTAGAACCGATTGACAATGGCGGAATTCCTGTTTTTGAAGGAGATGCAGAAAGAGATCCAATGGGAGTTGCATTATACACACGTCCAAGTGATCAGAAAATTTTTGCTATTGTAGGAAGAAAAACGGGAGCTTCTGGAAGTTATTTATGGCAGTACGAACTTTCTGGAAACGGAAAATTTGCTGCTGCAAAAGTGGTTCGTAAATTCGGGACTTACAGCGGTAAAAAAGAAATCGAAGCTATAGCAGTTGATAACGAATTAGGATTTGTTTACTATTGCGACGAACAAGCTGGAATTAGAAAATACAAAGCAGACCCAGCTTTAAATGATAATAAAGAACTGGCTTTCTTTGGTCAAAAAGATTTCAAGGCAGATCACGAAGGAATTGCGATTTACAAAAAAACAGATTCTACAGGTTACATTTTAGTATCCAATCAACAGGCAAATTCTTTTATGGTTTATCCGAGAGAAGGAGCAAAAGGAAATCCTAACAGCCATCCTTTATTGGCAGAAGTTCCAACTTCAACAATTGAATGCGATGGTGCTGATGTTACAAGTGTAAACTTAGGTCCAAAATACAAAAACGGACTTTTCGTAGCGATGAGCAACGGCATGACTTTCCATTATTATGCTTGGGATTTGATCCAAAAACGCATAGACGAGGCTAAAAAATAAAGATTCAGTGTTGATTTGAAATTGCAGTTTTTCAGTACTTTCCTTTAAACTGTGCTGAAAACTGCGTTTCAATGTCTTTAAAAATTACTCATTGTCGGGCTGAGCGAAGTCGAAGCCCAGTTTCCAATTGAAGCGCCTTTCGACTTCGCTCAGGGAGACAAATAAGCAGTATCAGACATACACAAAAAACAAAAAAAGCTGTTCATCACTGAACAGCTTTTTTTAATTTGAATTAACTAATTCCTTTTATTCTGTAATCGGTGCTCCCGCTAAGATTTCAGCGTTTGCAAACTCTTCAAATTTGGCAAAATTAGCTTTGAATTTTTGTGCTAATTCTAATGCTTTTTGATCGTATAAATCTTTGTCTTCCCAAGTATTTCTCGGATTTAAAATCTCTTCCGGAACATTCGGGCAAGATTGTGGTTTTGCAATTCCAAATACTTTATGATCTGCATACTCTACATTATCCAATTCTCCTTTTAAAGCAGCTGTAATCATGGCACGAGTATATTTCAATTTCATACGGCTTCCAATTCCGTAAGGTCCGCCAGTCCATCCTGTATTGATTAACCAAACTTTTACGCCGGCATCTTTCATTTTTTTGCTCAACATTTCAGCATAACGAGTTGGATGTAAAGGCATAAACGGTGCACCAAAACAAGCTGAGAAATTAGGCTGAGGCTCAGTTACACCAGCTTCTGTTCCAGCAACTTTTGCAGTATAACCAGAAATAAAGTGGTAAGCCGCCTGACCTGGGTTTAATCTTGAAATTGGAGGCAGAATTCCGAAAGAATCAGCCGTTAAGAAAAATATATTTTTTGGATTATGTCCCACCAAACCTGGCTGTACATTATCAATATGAGTTATTGGGTAACTTACACGAGTATTTTGCGTGATCGAAACATCGTCAAAATCTACTTCGTTTGTTCCTGCTTTAAAAACCACATTTTCTAAAAGCGCTCCTTTTTTGATTGCTCTAAAAATGTCTGGTTCGTTCTCTTCTGTTAAGTTGATTACTTTAGCATAACAACCACCTTCAAAGTTAAAAACAGTATTTTCATTTGTCCAGCCGTGCTCGTCGTCTCCGATCAATTTACGTTCTGGATCTGCAGATAAAGTTGTTTTCCCTGTTCCAGATAATCCGAAGAAAATTGCTGTATCTCCGTCTTCTCCAACATTCGCACTACAGTGCATAGGAAGTGTATTTTTGAAAACTGGAAGTATAAAGTTTAATGCAGAGAAAATTCCTTTTTTCATTTCTCCAGTATAACCTGTTCCTCCAATTAAAGCGATTTTTTTAGTAAAATCCAAAATTGCGAAATTAGACTGTCGTGTTCCGTCTACAGCAGGATCTGCCATAAAACTTGGTGCACAAACTACTGTCCATTCTGGAGTAAAATTAGCCAGTTCCGATTCTTCTGGACGTAAAAACATATTGTAACAGAACAAATTTGACCAAGCTGTTTCGGTTACAACACGAACATTTAATCTATAATTTGGATCAGAGCAAACATAAGAATCGCGAACAAAAACTTCTTTGTCTGATAAAAATGCTGTTACTTTATTATATAGCTTTTCAAAAGCTTGAGGTTCAAACGGGATATTTACATTTCCCCACCAAACTTGATCCTTTGTAATATCATCTTTTACAATGAAACGATCTTGTGGAGAACGACCTGTAAATTCACCTGTATTAATTGCCAACGCTCCGGTAGAATTCTCAACACCTTGTCCTGACTGCAAAGTAATCGCATGTAATTCATCTGCAGATAGTTGATAACGAACTTTTGCATTTTCAATTCCTAATTCTTTTAACGAAATCGATTGCGCGAAAACTGTGTTAGTGTCCATAAATTTTAAGTTGTGTGTGATATTTATTTCAGAAGCAAAATTACAGATTAATTCTTATTCGTTTTAAAATAATTAAATTTCACTTTGATTTATACGAAAAAAGAGAAATTTCACTTTAAAAATTACAAAAAGAAAAAAATAACTGCTTCTAATTTGTTTATTTACAACCTTATAAGCGAATTTGTTATATTATTTTAGTTTTAGAACCTAAAATAGAAAAAATTCACATAACTAAAGTTATATGTTATTTATGAGACAAAATTAAAGATTAATTCTTAGACAGAATTTTTTTTTCGGGATTTTATGATTTTCTCTTCAAAATCGTAAAGAATAATAGCGTCCAAGCGATAATTAATAGAAAACCACCCACAGGAGTTGCGAATACTATAATTTTAAAATCAAACAAAGTGTAGTCTTTTGTTGCCAATAAATAAATCGAACCGCTAAAAAGAACGACTCCGGCAACTACTAAATTATAGATAGCTTTTAATGTTTTTTCTGCAATATCTTTTTGCGTAGATAAAAACAACAGAAAAAGAGCGTGGTACATTTGGTAACGAACACCAACTTCAAAAGTATTTAATTGATCAACCGAAAGATATTTTTTTAATAAATGAGCTCCAAAAGCACCCAAAATAATAGCTAACATACCTATAAAAGCTCCAGTAAGAACAATTCTTCGTTTCATGATTTATATCTTTTGAAATTTGAAACAAAAATACTTCAAACAAACCAAAAAACCGCTTTAGTTTCTCGATTATTTAGAATAGAATAACATTATTTTTTTACTCAAAACAAAAAATAAAAATTAACTTTATTCAATTAAAATTGTTATAATTGTAACATTTTAATATATTTGTGTTAAATATTTAAAGCATGAGAAACGTTTTAATAATTGGAGCAGGAAGATCTGCATCTTCTTTGATTCGATATTTGTTGTCAAAATCTAACGAAGAAAAACTGCATTTAACTGTAGCAGACCTTTCATTGAATTTAGCGAAAGCAAAGACACAAAATCATCCGAATGCTACTCCGCTTGCCTTAGATATTTTTAATGCCGAAGAAAGAAAAAAAGCTATTGCCAATGCTTCGATTGTGATTTCGATGCTGCCTGCACATCTTCATATAGAAATTGCAAAAGACTGTCTTGAGTTTAAAAAACATTTAGTTACGGCTTCTTATATAAGTGATGCCATGCAGGCTTTGAACGAAGAAGCTCAAAAAAACAATTTAATTTTCATGAACGAAATTGGTCTTGATCCAGGAATCGATCATATGAGCGCCATGAAGGTTATTGATGAAATTCGATCAAAAGGCGGCAAAATGCTATTGTTTGAATCTTTCTGCGGCGGACTTGTAGCTCCTGAATCTGATAATAATTTATGGAATTATAAATTTACCTGGGCGCCTCGAAATGTCGTTTTGGCGGGGCAAGGCGGCGCAGCCAAATTTATTCAAGAAGGAACTTATAAATATATTCCGTACAGTGCTTTATTTAGGAGAACTGAATTCCTAGAAGTTGAGGGCTACGGGAAATTTGAAGCTTATTCAAATCGGGATTCTCTTAAATACAGATCTATTTACGGTTTAGACGATATTCTCACTTTATATAGAGGAACTATTCGAAGAGTGGGATATTCTAGAGCTTGGAATATGTTTGTACAACTCGGAATGACAGATGACAGTTATATTATTGAGGATTCTGAAAATATGAGTTATCGTCAGTTTGTGAATTCCTTTCTTCCATATCACCCGACAGATTCTGTTGAAATCAAAACACGCTTGATTTTAAAAATTGATCAAGACGATATTATGTGGGATAAACTTTTGGAACTGGATTTATTTAACCCACACAAAAAAGTGAATCTGCCTAACGCTACACCTGCCCAAATTTTAGAAAAAATCTTAACCGACAGCTGGGCTCTTGAACCAGATGACAAAGATATGATTGTAATGTATCATAAGTTCGGATATGAATTAAACGGAGAAAAGAAACAAATTGATTCTAAAATGGTTTGTACTGGAGAAGACCAGACTTATACTGCTATGGCAAAAACAGTCGGGCTTCCGGTTGCCATTGCAACATTATTGATTCTAAATGGAAAAATAACAACTCCCGGAGTACAGCTTCCGATTAAAAAAGAAGTTTATGAACCTATTTTAAAAGAGTTAGAAGAATATGGGGTAATTTTTAACGAACAAAAGGTACCTTATTTTGGATATAATCCAGATTTATTTTAATCTGGATCTGCATGTTAATTTTTAGATTTTTTAGTTTGTAATTTTATCCGCTTCCAGAAATTGAAGCGGATTTTTTTTGTTTTTTAAGGGACAAAGAAGCAGAGGTTCAGAGGGACAGAGTTTTCTGGTAGACTAATCTTTGGCAAAGTTTAAAACTTTGACGAAGAACTTAGTATCTTAGAATCTTAGCAACTTAGAACCTTAATAAAGAAAGCGTTCT
This sequence comes from Flavobacterium sp. SORGH_AS_0622, assembly GCF_030818825.1. Classification (NCBI taxonomy): domain Bacteria; kingdom Pseudomonadati; phylum Bacteroidota; class Flavobacteriia; order Flavobacteriales; family Flavobacteriaceae; genus Flavobacterium; species Flavobacterium sp. SORGH_AS_0622. The sequence continues at coordinate 254,912 of NZ_JAUTAX010000001.1, read as the reverse complement.
CTCCACTTCTTCCAAATCAATATAAAAATTCTCCTCTTTTTGAATTCCAACAACAAAGCTGTAATTGATATTCTCCATATCTGTAGTATTTTTAATGACAGCACTAAAACGATTTGGAGGTTGAAGGACCAAAACCGAAGCTCCTGACTCAAGAGTCATGAGTCCGTGAAATAAATGACTGCCTTCAATGCCTATAAGAATTTTGGCACCAGAACACGCCGAAAGTATTTCTGAAACACTATTCTTGGTAACATCGACAATTTTAAATCCGTATTTTTCTCGGAGTTGTTCGGCGATTTCGATTTCATTCAACATAACCCGGGAAATTCCGGAATTTCGACGCAGGATGAAAACTCCATGATGTGAAGCTGCGGGAAACAAAGACAATAATTTGTTTCTATTAGCAGCGAATCGGGTATGTTTATTTTGATTATTTCCCCAATTATCATCAAAGAAAATAGCATTTTTTAAGTAAGCCGCATTTGTTCGAATTGGATTCATTTCTAAAAATGATTCATATTCAAGCATGTGCGAATAAGGAATAATATTCGAAGTTACTGGAACTCCTTCAGCTGCAGCCAAGGCATAATTAGCACAATCATCGGTCAGCCAAAGTCCAAAATATTGATTGCCTTCTGATGTGCTATAAATTGTAGCATCATTAATTTCTGCTTCTATAATAGCGGGCGGAAAATAATTCATCTTTTTAGAAAGTTGAAAAGAAGGATGAAGTCGGAAATTATGAAGTCCTTTATAAATAAACCCATTCATCATCCAAGCATCTTTTAGCTTATAAGCGCGTGTTGGGGCATGTTCGACACTAAAACCGCCATGCATTGCAGCATAAGGATCATCGGTATAAGCTGTGCCTGTAATGCGTTCTAACTGGCCGTCGAGAAAATAAGCTTTTGGCGAAACGGTGGTATTTCCAGGAGCAATTTCCCATGATTTTGATGCGAGACTTTCCAAAATTTTTCCTTCCCGAAACATCGAATGAGGTTTTTTCAAACCTTTCAGATATCTCGTGTACCCAATGGGCGAAAATCTAACCTTTTTTTCTATTAAGCCCATTCTTCAATATTAAAGCAACATTAAAATAAAATTATAAATTTTTAAAACATGGAATTATTTTCATAATACAAACAAAATGAATGATAAAAATAACTAAATTAAGTTAATTTATTCAATAAAAAACAAAGAGAAAATTAAAAATTTTAATGTTGAAAGTTTAAACCCCGTATTTATAAGAACAAAAAAAATCCGCTCATTTCTAAACGGATTTATATCTTAAAGGATTTGATACTCTTTTCCTTTTTTTTTAACGCAAAGAGCGCAAAGCATTTTTTAAGTACGTTTATAAACGAAAAGTTCGCAAAGCTACATAATGAAGCTTTGCGAACTTTTATAAATTCTTACCTAAAAAATCTTAGCGAACTTTGCGATAAACCTTAGTGCTCTTTGCGGTTAAAATCTACTTAGAAGAAAGCTCCACAAAATACTTGTAAAACAACGGAATAGTCTCAATTCCTTTCAAGTAATTAAAGATTCCGAAATGTTCGTTTGGAGAGTGAATCGCATCAGAATCCAAACCAAATCCCATTAGGATTGTTTTGCTTTTTAATTCTTTCTCAAACAAAGCCACAATCGGAATACTTCCTCCAGAACGAACAGGAATTGCAGGAACTCCAAACGTTTCTGTATAAGCTTTGTTTGCTGCCTGATAACCAATGCTGTCAATTGGCGTTACATAACCTTGTCCACCGTGGTGAGGCGTTACTTTTACCGTAACTCCAGCTGGAGCAATGCTTGTGAAATGTTTTGTAAACAATTCTGTAATTTCTTCCCACTCTTGGTTTGGAACCAAACGCATCGAGATTTTAGCAAAAGCTTTACTTGCGATAACCGTTTTAGCACCTTCGCCAGTATAACCGCCCCAGATTCCGTTTACGTCTAATGTCGGACGAATTGAGTTTCTTTCGTTGGTTACATATCCTTTTTCGCCGTAAACATCAGCAATGTTCAAAGCATTTTTATATTTTTCTAAACTAAAAGGCGCTTTTGCCATTTCAGCTCTTTCTTCTGCAGATAATTCCTGAACTTTATCGTAGAATCCTGGAATTGTAATATGATTGTTTTCGTCGTGAAGAGAAGCAATCATTTTTGCTAAAATATTAATTGGGTTCGCTACTGCCCCGCCGTATAAACCTGAATGCAAATCGCGGTTTGGACCTGTAACTTCTACCTCAACATAACTCAAACCTCTTAAACCAGTTGTAATTGATGGTTGTTGGTTAGAAATCATTCCTGTATCTGAAATCAGGATAACGTCATTTTTCAGTTTTTCCTGATTGCGTTCTACGAACCAAGCCAAACTTGCAGAACCCACTTCTTCCTCACCTTCGATCATGAATTTTACATTACACGGCAACGTATTGCTTTGTACCATTAACTCAAGCGCTTTTACGTGCATGTACATCTGACCTTTGTCGTCACAAGCGCCACGCGCGAAGATTGCGCCTTCTGGGTGAATATCTGTTTTTTTAATAACGGGTTCAAATGGTGGCGAAGTCCATAATTCTAACGGATCTGGCGGCTGAACATCGTAGTGTCCGTAAACTAAAACCGTTGGAAGATTTGGATCTATAATTTTCTCTCCGTAGATAATTGGGTAACCTGGAGTGTCGCAAGTTTCGACATAATCGCAGCCTGCTTTTGTTAAACTTTCTTTTACAGCCTCTGCTGTGTCAATAACATCTTGAGAATATGCAGTGTCGGCACTAACCGACGGAATCTTTAATAATTCGATCAATTCATTGATAAACCGATCTTTATGTTGTTGAACGTAGGACTTAATATTTTCCATTTAAATTATTTTTATAGAAACTCAAAAATACAAAAAAGAGAATTAATAATTTTTTTAAAAAAATGCTTTGAAATTTAGAAGTTATGTTTATCTTTGCACCCACAATTGAGCGGATATGGTGAAATTGGTAGACATGCCAGACTTAGGATCTGGTGCCGCAAGGCGTGTAGGTTCGAGTCCTATTATCCGCACTAAAAAAAGCTTCTGAAGATTTTTCAGAAGCTTTTTTGTTTTTGGGATATTTATATTTATTAAGCATATCTTTTCTATATTTGATTAAATAACATCATTATAAAGAAATTATGATAATAGGAATCTCATCATTTTGCTGGGAGTGTTTCAATGAAACAGAACAAACACCAGAGGACTATCAACGATTAAAACATGAATTAAATTCTGATATTGATTTTGAGGTAGAACTTAATGATAAAAACTTGTATGAATTCATTTGCCCAAAAAAACATCGATCATTAACACAACTTCAAGAGCAAAAATTCGAAATATTATTTGACATCGCGTCATTAGCTTTATTAGATGGATATACTAAAGAAGCTGTTTCTACTTACTCAAGTTCTCTTGAAAGATTCTTTGAATATTGCATTTTAGTTTTTTCATTAAAAAATTCAGTTAAAAGTGGAGATTATGACGGAATGTGGAATTTAATGGCAAAGCAATCAGAACGTCAACTTGGAGCTTTTTTAGCACTTTGTTTACAGGAAGGAATAACTAATAGAATAGTATCAAAAAAAATAGAATTTAGAAATGATGTTATACATAAGGGATATACGCCCTCATCACAAGAGGCAATAGATTATGGTCAGTATGTGTTATCTTTTATTCAAAACACTCTTAAAGAATTAAATCAAAATAGTAGTGATTACTTACAACAAGCAATAAATATTCATCTTACAAAAAACACAAATAAAATACCAAAAAATGTTCGCTTAAACACTGCTTCAATGCCAACAATTATTAGCTTAAGAAGTTTGAATAATGAAGACTATGGCAATGTTCCTCTAATTGATTCCCTAAACTCGCTAAAAGAAAATGGCTTTTACAAACATTTCTACAGAAAGAAAATCCAATAAAAGCAATATTTCCTAGACGGCTCTTCGCATAAAAAACACCAAATCCTATCATTACGAGGAACGAGAAATCCCACTCGTAGCTCCACAAAGATTGGCGATTCGCTTTGAAGAGTTACTTGCGAAGATTTCTCTCCCGAAGCCTCGGGATCGAAATGACAAACTATATGGCAACCTGCATTATAATTCACCTTGACGAAAGGAGATTACAGCAAAATGACGGGTGTACAACATGAAAAAAATTAAGAAACAATATCATTTTGTCGATTTGCTGTTTTCGTTTCTCCTTTCGTCGAAATGAAATGATTCTTCTACTTAATCAACATCCAAATAAGGATCCAGAGCTTCTGCTAATCTATTGAGCCAATAAAAATTATCTTCGAGATTGTTGAATTCAGTTTCTACAGTTTCGCATCCGCGCATGGAACATAACGAAAGAATATAATTTACCTCTCGTATTGTTTTCGCCATGTCTTTTGGATCGATAACATCAGTAAAAAAGGCTTTTAGTCTATTTTCAAGTTCATTTGAAACAATTACTGTAGTCATTATCTTATATTTTGTTCAAATATAATAATTATTGACACAAATTTGTGTCAAAACAAAAAATAATTGTTATGACTTTTGAAATATGAATATTTCAGAAGAAACTTTTATCTCAAATCTTGGAACTCACATAAGACAGCTACGTGAAAAGAAAGGCTTATCACAACAAGCTTTAGCTGATGATTGCGACATTACAAGAAATCAAATTGGGAGAATTGAGAGAGCTGAAATAAATACTGGTATAAAAACTTTAATAAGAATATCAAATGCTTTAGATATTGACCTTAAAGAATTACTTGATTTCCCTTTGAAATAATAATTCGGCTAAAGCCTTTTCCCTTTCAAACATAAAAAAACCTCCAGCTAAAGCAGGAGGCAATTCATCTGATTTATTTATTTTTTTTAAGTCTAGTTTGTCATTTCGATCCCGAGACTTCGGGAGAGAAATCTTAACAAGAAATTCTACAAAGATTGACTTTTCGTTGCGGAGTTACTTGCGAAGATTTCTCTCCCGAAGTCTCGGGATCGAAATGACAAAAAATGCGGAAAAGCTTTACGTCTCTGCTCCGATATCGGAATTGCGGGAGTAAAATCCTCCAAAGCTTAGCAATTCAGAAATTTCTCAAATTATTTTATGTTTTAATCTCTAAATATTCTTATTTTTAAAAAACCAAAAACCTAAATCTGCATATTTTATTTTGTTTTTAAATCTCTAAAACCATTTAGAACACATGAGAAAATACAGATTATTAATTATTCTTTTAGGAATTATTGCGGTTTTTTACTTTGCAAGAACAGTTCGAAGCTTTACCGTTAAACAGGAAATCCGAACTCTTAAATCGGAACATTTTATTATTTCCTACAGCGGAATTTATAAAAGTGAGGCTGAAAAAGTCAGCACTCATCTCGAGAACAATTATGCGAAAATAAGAGAAAATCTAAAAGATGTACAACACGACTTGATAAAGGTTTTTGTTTATGGTTCGCAATACAAATTTAATAGCGCTACTGGTTTAAAAGAAAATACAAAAGGCACGAGCCGTGGTCCAAATGAATTTCATTTTGTGTGGACGAATTGGTTTAATTCTATTTTTCCAGACGATCCGCTCAAAACTGCTCTTCACGAATTTACGCACTGCGTTCAACTCAATATATTAATCGACAGGGCAAAAGAAACAATCATCACCCAAGACCGACTTACTTTTGAAAAGGAATTTGATAAAAAGTTTAAAGCCGAATATCCGCGCTGGCTTTGGGAATCGATCAGTATTTTTGAGGCTGGAGAAGTAAATTCGCTAAGCGTAAAATACGCCAAAAGCAAAAACCTGACTTTAGAAGAGCTTAATAAAAGCAATCAGATTTATAATATCGGCTACACAATCATCGAATATATGACCCAAAAATGGGGAAAAGACAGCCTGCCCAAACTAATTGCTTCATTTGGCAGCATCGAAAAAGCACTTAACATAAAACCCGAGGAATTTGAAAAAGGCTGGATTGCTTTTTTGGAGGAAAACTATTGATTCGGCTAAAGCCTTTTTCTTTTTCAAAACACGAAACCTCCAGCTAAAGCAGGGAGGCAATTCATTTATCTTATTGTTTTTTTAGAGTCTAATTTGCCATTTTGATCCCGAGACTTCGGGATCGAATAACAATACTTGGTGGTAATTTGTGATGAGAAACAAAAACACAAAACACTATTAATCAATAAATTAACACTAAAACCAGTTCACCAAAAAGATTTATTCCGTAACTTTGCTAATCCAAAAAAATCTGCCAAAAACTCTTCTCTTTGCCTATTTGCAGAACAAATTCCCCAAATTTTGTTTCGGTTATAAAATTCGTTTTCAACAACCTAACAATAAACAAAATGGAACCACAACTACAAGAAATTCGGGAACAGCAAAAAGCATCTTGGAACAAATTTTCTCCAGGCTGGAAAAAATGGGATCATGAAATTCTGGATTTTATGAGGCCTTTTGCCGATGAAATCATTCGTTCGATAAACCCAAAAGGATCAGACGTAATTCTAGATGTCGCAGCTGGAACTGGCGAACCAGGTTTGAGCATTGCTGCGATGCTTTCTGATGGAAAAGTCATTATTACCGATCTCGCTGACGATATGCTTACCATTGCCCGCGAAAATGCTTTTAGAAAAGGAATTACAAATGTCGAATTTAAAGCTTGCGATGTCACCGAGCTTCCTTTTTATGACAATACCTTTGATGCGATAAGCTGTCGAATGGGTTTTATGTTTTTTCCTGATATGCTTTTAGCAGCAAAAGAAATGTATCGGGTTCTGAAACCTGGCGGCAAAATCGCAACTGCGGTCTGGAGCGGACCTGAGAAAAATTTCTGGGTCACCGCTGTTGGCGGAACGATTAACAGAAACATGCAGCTCACCCCTCCGCCTCCCGAAGCTCCGGGAATGTTTCGCTGTTCAAAAAGCGGTTTAATAAGCGATATTTTCCAACAGGCTGGGTTTAAAAATACTACCGAAACAGAACTGACTGGCAAATTAAATTGTGGTACTGCAGATGTCTATTGGAATCTGATCACAGAAATTGCCGCGCCTTTTGTCGCCGCACTCAGCAATGCCGATGATGCAATGAGAGAAAAAATCAGACAAGAAGTTTTTACTTTAGTAAATGAAAAATTCCCTGACGGAAATGTTATTATTGATGGAAATGCACTTGTAATTGCTGGAGAGAAATAGTCTTAAAAGTTTTGTCAAGAAAAAACCTTTGTCAAAGTTTAAAACTTTGACAAAGGCATCTCGTACAGTTTGGAATTTGGAATTTATTTATTGGAATTTAATATTTCAATAATCTTATCCACATTAATTTCACTATAATCATTAATATAAAAATCACATACAGGAAGCTGTTCTTTCGTATGTGTACTCAAAACGCCAACAACTTTCATTCCTGCATTTAATCCCGCTGTAACGCCCGAAAAAGAATCTTCGAAAACCACACAATCAGACGGAGAAACTCCCACACGCTCTGCCGATTTTAGATATACTTCTGGGTTTGGTTTATGAAGTGTTACATCTTCGCTGGACATCATCGAATCCATTTTGTCTGAGATTTTTAAAGCGTTTGCAATCAAATCCAGATTCGCACGCGGCGCCGACGTTGCAACAGCCGTTTTAAATCCGCGAGCTTTTAATTCGTTTAAAAAATCCAAATAATGCGGAATCGTATCTACTTTGTCTTTATAAATCTCGCGAAACATTCCTTCTTTTTCGTCTTCGAGTTTCAGCAGTTCTTCTCCCGCAATTGGGCGCTTGAAAAAATGCGTCATGATGTAACTGTTATGTTTTCCGTACATATGTTCTTCGAATTCTTCATTTGTATAAGGAACATTATATTTATCGAAAAACGCCTCAAAAGCCTTCACATGATGCGGATTGGTGTGCGAAATCACGCCATCCATATCAAAAATTACACATTGCTGTTTCATTTTATATTTTTTATTTTTTAACGTTTGCAAGATAGGGTAATAAAGGGTTATTTCACAGAGATTCTCGGAGGTTTTTCGCAGAGATTCGCTGAGATTTTATTTTTTTTCGCGTATTGTTTGTCATCCTGAGGAACGAAGGATCACACTAGAAGCTCCACAAAGATTGGCGAATTTCTGTGCGGAGCTTCTAGTGTGATCCTTCGTTCCTCAGGATGACAAAATAAACTGAGAAAAAACCTGAAACCTGAAACTTGAAACAAAAAAACTATCCAATCCAAATCTTACTTTTAACCAAAGTCATTGTCTGTCTCAAATGCTGATTACATGCTATTAGAATAATCAAAACCACCAAACCATAACCAACAATCGTATAAATTTCCATATCGGCTAATAAAGTCGCTTGTTTCGCAACTGTTCCGAAGACTTTTTTAAGTGCCAAAGTATTTGCGTTATCTGCAGAATATCCTTTTGCCATAAAACTCTGTGTTGCTGAAGCAATAGTTTGCTGTGCTTCGGGATTATCGCCTGTTACGAATTGACTTAATTTTAAAAAGTGCTTTTTGTTTAAAAATACAACGGCATTCTGCATCACGCAAAAACCAATTGTACTTCCCCAAAAACGACCCGAAACTCCAACAATTCCCGAAGAAACCGCCATTTTTGCCGGAACCGATGATGTGGTAAATAAGATGAGCGGAACAAATAAAAACCCAACACCGATTCCTTGCAAAATATACGGAACGATAATATCTGATAAAGCCACATCGGGCACAAAAAGAAACGTAAACCAAAAATGAAACAATGCAATTAGCGAAAATCCAATAATGAAAATAACTTTGGTCGAAACAGATTTCATCAGAAAATAGGCCGCTAAAATAAGTCCGATTACATTTCCTAGCCCGTTTATGTATTGCACGCCCGCAACTCGTGACGGATCCCAATTCCAAATAGAAAACATCGCCGAATGACAAAGACTCAGCGTTGCTCTGCTGATATAGAAAAGAAAAAACAATAAAAACCCAATTCGCAGGTTGGCATATTTAAAGACTTCAAAATCAAAAGTCGGTCTTTTTACCAAGCGTTCTTTAAAGATAAATAAACCTCCTGTGATGAGTGCAATCATCAGCATTACAACCATGTGCGAAGACTCGAACCAATATTTTTTTTCGGCATAAACAAAAAAGTAAGCACCGCAAAGAATGGCAGTTAAAACCAAAAAATAACTCATCCAGTCGATTTGATACAACGGAATTTTCTTTGTGATTCGGTGCCCACGAAAAGTAACTAAGATTAAAAAGACATTCAAAACCTGCAAGCCGCCCGAAACGTACAGCATGTATTTCCAATCGTAATGATCCAGAAACCAAACCGCAATATTCATAATAAATGGCGTTGACAATAACAGCGAACCGTAGTAAAACGAAAAACCTATTATAATGGCATTTTTAGAATTAAACTGCTCAATTAATAATTGTCTGATCGTAATTACCGGAAGCGCCATTAAGATTCCTTCTACAATTCTCAACATTAAAAAAAGATAGAAATTGGTAATATAAGCCGATGAAACAATCGTAATCCCGATTAAGGAATACACCGCCATCAGGTAATTTTTTGCAGGAAAAAAACTCGAAAATCTGCTTTCGATTAAAATTGTGGCGAGTAAAGTTCCGTACGTAACGCACATCGCAAATTGCAAATCTTCTGGCTCGATGTCCAGAAAACTCGCTGCGTAAGTTACGTTTGAAGTATAAACTCCCAATAAAATCATGGAATGCAAAAGGCAGACAAACAAAATAATAATGATTGCCCATTTTGGAACCCAGGATTTAAAAATACTTTTATCTTCCATTTTAGTGTGCCGCGATCACGGTGATATTCATTCCCGCTCTTAAAAAATCGGTTTTTTTGTCAGTGTCTTTTAACTGAATTCGAACTGGAATTCTTTGTTCGATTTTAACGAAGTTTCCTGTTGCATTATCTGGAGGAAGCAATGAAAATCTTGCCCCGCTCGCAGGCGATAAAGAAGCAATTGTACCAACGAAAGTTTTGTCGCTCAAAGCATCGGCTTTAATTTCAACTTCCTGCCCAACGGTTAAATATTGCAATTGCGTTTCTTTAAAATTGGCGGTAATCCATTTTTCTTTGCTCACGATTGAAAGCAGTGATTGTCCTTCTTTTACCAATTGTCCAGGCTGTAAAGTTCGTTTTCCAACCCAGCCGTCGTAAGGCGCTGTAATTATAGTGTATGAAAGAAATAATGCGGCATTATCTGCCATAGCTTGTTTGGATGCGATATTCGTTTGTGTTGTCGGAACATTAGCCTCGGCCACAGAAGTACTTAAATCTGCCGAATGAATTCTATTTTTCATTTCCTGAAAATGTGCCTGCGCCGATTCATAATCTGCCTTTACTTTCTCTAATTGCTGAGAAGTTGCGGCTTCATCCTTCACCAAAGCCTGATATCTTTCGTATTCTAATTTTGTTTTCCAAAGATTCGATTTTGCAGCATCTAATTGCGCTTCGTTAATTGCAGTTGCGCTGGCCGTATTTATCGCATTTTTTTGTGCTACAACGCTGTTTTGTTTGGCGTTTTGAACATCGGCCAAAGCCACATTCAATTTTGATTGATATTCTCTGTTGTCAATCACCACCAAAGTATCGCCTTTATGCACAAATTGGTTTTCATTAAAACGAACTTCCTGTACATAACCTGTAATTCTCGACATAATTGGCGTTACATATTGTTCTACTTGTGCGTCATTGGTTTCTTCGTGATTTCTGTTGAAAACGTAAAACCAAATTCCCAAAATAACCCCGCTCGCCACAAGCGCACACGCAATAACCGTTATTAGTATATGAAACGTTTTGTTTCTTCTAGTTTCATTTTTTATCTTAACCATAAACTCTATATCTTTTCTTGTCTATTTTCTATTATCTACTTCTAAATCTTGCCTCTTGCCTCTTTCTTCTAACTTTTCACATCTAACATCTAACTCTGAGGAAGAATCCCCGCCGTATGAAGCAATTCGTAATGTTTCAGAACTGCATCCAATCGCGTAGAAATTTTGTTGTATTTCGCCTGAAGCAAAGCATTATCGGCATCGACCATTTCCGTTATTAAAACCAATTGATTTAAGTATTTCAGCTTTACAATTCGGTAATTTTCATTGGCTAAATCCAAAGCTTTGTCGACCACCACAAATTTTTCAAGGATTTCCTGATATTGCGTATGCTCTTTATACAGTTGATCCTGAATTTCATCTTTTATAATTTCAGACTGCATTTGCTGCCATTCGATTTTTTTATTCGCCTGTTCTACTTTGGTTTTGTTTTTATACAAAGCCGAAATATCAAAATGTGCTTCAATACCCACCTGCCCTAAAGTGTACAAATACGGATTTGGCGGAAAAAATTTGTAGTTAGGATAATAAAAACCATAATTCCCGAAGAAATTTACCGTAGGCAGATAATTTCCTTTAACCAATTGCAGTTCCGTTTTTTTGATGTTTAATTCTTGACTGGCAATGCGCATTTCTTCGTTTTGCAAAGCTTTATTCATATAAAAATCGTAGGGATCTAAACCATTCAATTCGTCAAGATTAGCTGTTGTATCGATCGCAATTTCTTCGTTTTCCGGAATCTGAAGCAGTGTTTTCAGATCGTGAAGCGCAATTTTAATGTTTTTGGAGTTTGTAAGCGCATTTAGTTCACGATCCGAAAGCTGCAATTCGGCACGAATAACCTCGTTTTTCGTAACCGTTCCATGTTTTTGAAGCGACTGTACTTCTTTCAATCGGCTTTTTTCTTCTTTGATGTTTTCTTCAAAAATCTTCTGAAGTTCCATCATTTTATAAATCGAAAGATAATTGGCTACGACTTCGAGCTCAATATCATTTTCGGTTTTTTCTGTTTTTATTTTCGCAATTTCGCTTTCCTGATTCGCAATTTTGATGGCGTTGTTGATTTTATTTCCAGCATAAATTGGCACTTTAAAAGTTGAATTCACCTGATAAATTTCAGGAATCGCTTTTGTTACTTCTTTTCCATTCAAGAAACCATTTCCTTTGAATTCGGTAATATTAGTAATTCTGGAATACTCGCCGTTTAATTCGATATCCGGCAGGCGGAGTTCTTTACTTTCTTTTATGTTTTGCTCTGAGAGCGTGATCTCCAATTGAGATCGAAGGATTTTTTTGTTGTTTTCTTTAGCCAGTTTCATCGCTTCTTTTAATGAAACCGTATGAATTTCCTGTGCTTGTAAACTATTTAATGCCAATAAAATTAGCAATAGCAACAATTTTTTGAGAAAACAATCGTCTGTAGAATTTGTTATTTTAAGGAACATGAATACATAAATATTTTATACTGCAAAGTTCCTTCATTTTTACGATGACTGATAATTCTAAAAAGTCAATAACATATTCATTTCGGACAAATGTTAAAATCTTATTTTCCGAAAACGTTATATTAAAACATTGAAAAACAATTTATTACAAAATGGATTTGGTTTATGATATTCACGCAGATTTAAAAAACTACAAAATATCCTCCCCATTTAAATAATCGGAAGGTCTTTGTCCTAAAATCTTAAAAAATGTGTTGCTGAAAGTCGGAACGCTATTGTAACCTACTTCTAGAGCTACCTCTTTTACAGAAAGTTTTCTTTCTAATAAAAGTTCGATTGCTTTTAAGATTCTTCTAATGGTATAATATTGAATAAAAGACATTTTGAGATCTTTTTGAAACAAGCGATACAAAGAGCGTTCGCTGTAACCGAATTCGTGAGCAACATCTGCAAACAGAATCGTTTCGCCTAGATTGTTTTCTATGTAACGCAAAATTTTACTAAGCCGTTTGTCTTTGGGCTGAGGCAATTCTAACGGAAGATTATTAGTGCAGATTTGAGGAAGAATTGCTTTTATTGCTTTTGCAATGGTAAAGTTTGGCGTTCCTTTTTTAAGATCACCATTCCAACGATTGGTAAAAAGCATCATTTGCAACAATAAATTATTGACGGGATAAATACCTTCGACCTGATAAAATTCATCTTCTCCTTTTTCAACCGGAAAATATAAATTTCGCATCATCACATTTTCAGATTTCGGCTGAATACTGTGTTCCACTCCACTCGGAATCCATATAAAATGTCTTGCGGGCAGAAAATAGGTTTTGGTCTCCGTTGTTACAAAAACGACATCGCCTTCTGCATAAAGTAATTGGGCTTTATCATGTTTGTGTGTAGGAATAAACAATTCTCCCATCAAATCGTGGTGGCAGTAAATGCTTTTTTTATCAGCATCTACTTTTTTGATGTAATATTTATCTAGCTTTTGACCGGAATGTTCCATTGAAGTATAATGACATATAAATATAAGAAGAAATAAATAGTTTGGAGTGTAAAACAGTAGTGATTTAACCGCAAAGTACGCTAAGATTTAATTTTACTGTACGCATAGAAAACACAAAGTTCGCAAAGCTGGATCAATACAAAGCTTTGCGAACTTTGTGCTTTCTAAAAAAGCATACTTTAAAATCTTAGCGTACTTTGCGGTTGAATCCAAATTGTTATAAAAAAAAAATGCCTATCGTAATGATAGGCATTTTTAACAACTTAGGCGGTCTGGACGGGACTCGAACCCGCGACCCCATGCGTGACAGGCATGTATTCTAACCAACTGAACTACCAAACCCTGCGTTATTGCGAGTGCAAAAATACAACAGAAGTTGGATTCTGCAAGGGTTTTTAGGAATAAAAATTGAGAAATTTTTAATTGCTTAAATTCCAATATTTTAAAAATTGCCCGCAAATTAAAAAAAGAAGAACTTTCTTTCTTTTTCTTAACCGAGAAGGTTTTCACATAGAAATATTTATCATTTTTCTAAACACAGCCCACGGTTTCAGCCATCGGCAACGATTTATATCCATTGTGCTTGCCTTGGTTGAAACCAAGCGCTATTTTCAATATATGAGTAGAAAATCTTTATAGAATTGCTTGCGGAGATTTGCTACGCCAGTTCGCTGTCGCTCGAGTCTCCTTCGTCGAAATGACAAACGTTGTGGAATTGGAATTTGGAATTTAATTTTGAGGCTTCAAAATCTTTGGAATTTGCCTTTTATCATAAAGGCTATAAATCAAAAAAGCCATCCACAAAAGTGGAAAGCTTTTCATTGGTCTAACTACTAAACCAGCTACGAGTTACAAAGTCGTAGCAAAACAACACAACTAATCTTAGATACCGTTTTTGGGCAAAAAAGCCTTTCTTAAAAGAAAGGCTTTTCCCAATATTGCGGTCTGGACGGGACTCGAACCCGCGACCCCATGCGTGACAGGCATGTATTCTAACCAACTGAACTACCAAACCTCTGCGTTATTGCGGTTGCAAAGATAGTACAGAATTTCATTTCTGCAAGTGTTTTTGTAAAAAAAATGAAATAAATTTTCAAATATTTATCCAAAGTTTTGTTTTTCAACCAAATATGTAGTCAATATTTTTTCAAAATTGTCACCAACATTTACCGGAACGTACTTAATTTGGTTCTTAGCACAGGTTAAAGCTAGGTTTTTAAAATAGGTTTCTACCCTTTTTTCGTATTCTGCTTTAACGTTATCTGCAAAAATAGAAACCTCTTCTCCTGATTCTAAGTCAATGAACTTTCTTGGCGTATTGTCAAAATCAAATTTCAATTCGGTTTCATTATCAACCACATGAAACAAAACTACTTTATGTTTATTGTGCTTTAAATGCTGCAAAGCGTTAAAAAGCTTTTCATCATCTTCAGTCTGAAACATATCCGTAAACAAAATAATCATCGAACGGCGATGCATTTTCTCTGCTATTTGATGCAGATACGTAATGGTATCGGTTGTTTTTTTGACTTTTGGCTGCACTAATAATTCTTCCAGTTTATTCAACAGCATTCTATGATGGCGATCGCTTCCTTTTTCTGGTGCGTAATATTCATATTTATCGGAGAAAACGCTTAAACCAACTGCATCGCGTTGTTTCTTTAAGATATTCATTAAAACCGCCGAAGCCAAAACTGCAAATCCGATTTTCTTTTCATAGAATGGCTGATTTGATTTGAGTTCAGGATAATGCATGGAAGAGGAATTGTCAACAATTAAATGACAGCGTAAATTGGTTTCTTCCTCAAAACGTTTCGTATACAAACGATCGGTTTTGGCAAATAATTTCCAATCGATATGTTTAGTGCTTTCGCCTGCATTATACACTTTATGTTCAGCAAATTCAGCCGAAAATCCATGAAACGGACTCTTGTGCATTCCCGATATAAAACCTTCCACAACCTGATTGGCCAGCATTTCAAGATGCTGAAAACTGGAGACTTTCTCTATTTCCGATTCGATTTTCATTCGGTTTCTTTTTTAATATTTTGTGCTTTATAAAGCAAATCTGTCGATTGAAATAATTTCCTTTTTAAAATAGGACTAAAATTAGGGTTTTCTTTTAAGAATCGCTGTACTTCATCAAAGGCAAATTTCGAAGAATATTTTCCAACTGTATTATCCAGCCAGTCTTTCGGGAAGAAAATATCTCCCGTACGCTGAATTTCATCAACCAAATCTAATGAAAATCTGATATATTTTTGTGCATTTTCCTGACGAAGCGGATGATGAATATTCGCTAATCCAACAGAAACCCACGATTCTTTTTCACGGTTTTTATCCTCTTTTAAAGATTCCATAAAAGCATCTCGAATCGATTCGTCTTTGGATAATGATGGAAGCAGAAACTCAAAACGCTTTTGTTTATCAGGATTTGTAAATGTTGTTCTGGTTTTTTCCAAAATTTCATCTGCTTTTGGATGTTTGAAAATTGCGAGATTCATTGCCATGTTGGTATAATCATCTTCGTTTAATTTTAAATTCGGAATCGAGATTTCTCTGTTCCAAACTTTATATAAACTGGCTTTTGCCGAATTAGAATAGGCAATCGAACTGAATAATCCGAACAATGTCTTTTTGATATTGGCTGATAAATTAGCTTGTAAACGTTCGTACAAAATACCTTCAAGCTGTTTCTGAACTTTACTTTGTTGTTTTTCTGTAAAAAATCTCCAATAAATTGTATTTAAATTATTAGATGCAATTCTCAAAACCAATTCGTTTTCTTCTTTTTGAATTGCTTTCAGAAAACAATTAAACGCTTTATCTGGTGAAACATTTTCTAGCAGTGTATTTTCATAAAGATTGCTGTAGCTCGACGCTCTTGCAACCTCATCTTTCAATGTAGAAATATAATCCAAATTATTCCCGTCAAGCGGAAAAACTCCATACCCAAAACCATTGTAATTGTAAACAACGGCAATTGGTTTTTCAAGTCCGACGGCTTCTTTTAAAACGGTGTTTTTATCATTAATATTTATCGTCAGAACTTTTACATCATTGGCATAAACCAAACCAATCTGAAAAACCTGAAGCCAGATATTATTGGAGTTGTCTTCTGCTTTTTGCTGAATGTCAAAAGTTTTAATTCGGTTTTTAGAATCGTATTCAATCTTATCCGTAAAAATCGCTCTTCCAGATTTGTTTACCCAAACGTCACTCCATTTTTTCATATCGAGCGGCGTTTCTGCATCCAGAATTTCTACCAAATTATTCCAATCGGCATTGTCATTGGCGTATTTTTGAATGTAGTTTTGAATTCCTTTCTGAAAAGCTTCCTTTCCCATCGAAGCTTCTAACTGACGCATCATAATTGGCGCTTTATTGTAAATAATGGCTCCGTACAGCGAACCAGCGTCTTTTAAATTCGCCAGATGCTGTTTGATTGGATGTGTTCCTAAAGAACGATCTTCCGCGTAAGCGCTAGGATAATGCGCGGTAAAAAACTGCAGATTATGATTGACTTTCGGAAAAATCGGGTTCATTATTTTATCGGACATGAAATTGGCAAAAACCTCTTTCATCCAAACATCATCAAACCATTTCATTGTGACCAAATCACCAAACCACATGTGTGACGTTTCGTGCGCGATGAGTTTTGCTCGGTTTAATTTTTCACTATCCGTTGCACTGTTGTCCAAAAACAAAGTTGATTCTCGGTACTGAATCGCGCCAACATGTTCCATTCCGCCATATTGAAAAACGGGAATCGAAGCAAAATCCAACTTTTGAAACGGAAACTTATAATTGGTATATTTTTCTAAAAAATCTAAGGATTGCTGATGCAGATTGAAAATAGTATCTGCGCTTACGCGGAATTTTTCTGGACTGTTTTCACGATACAGCATCGTCATTTCTAAACCTGGTTTTTGCGTCGTGCTTTTGAATTTCCCTGCTACAAAAGAGAATAAATAGGTGCTCATTTTATCTGATTCTCCAAAAATATATGTGATAAAATTACCTTTATCGATTTTCTCTTTTACATCGGCTCCAGCCAAAACCGACCAATCTTTTGGTACAGAAAGACTCAATTTGTAAGCAGCTTCTTAATATCCGGCTGATCGAAACATGGAAATAAGGTACTTGCGCGATCTGGAACTAAAAGTGTATATAGAAAATCGTCATTTCTATTTAACGATAAATTACCCGCGATAAAGGAAATTGAAATTGCATTTTTTCCTAAAATTAAACCCGAGGAAGGAATTACAATATGCCCGTTTTGGTAAACAATGGGAAGACTTTTTCCGTTTATGGCAACTGTTTTTATGTTTGAAGTTTTCTCTTTAAAATCAAAAAGTAAAGGCTGACTTAAATCAGATATATTCAAATTTACCGTCAAATGGGCATTTATATTTTCTTCTTTCTGATTGGGAATCTCGAATGACAAATTATACTGAACTTCTGAAATCTGCTTTTTACGAAACTGCGCCAATTGTTCTGAAACCCCATTTTCTAACAGCACACTTTCTTTTTCTTTTGATTGGGAAAAACCATTAGAAATCAACATAAAAAAACAAAGAAAGGTGTATAGAATTTTCATTTTTAAAGGAATATAAGATTTGCTAAAAATAGAAAATAAGTTCCAAAAAAAAGACCTAACAGGTTTTAAAAACCCGTCAAGTCTAAAAAAAACAAAATGTATTTTTAACGAAAAAGGCTTGACTACCGCCAAACCTTTTCCTTTACTAATTCAAAGCTATCCAAAAAAAAGAATTATTCTGTTTGTTGAAATTTAAATGTAACGTCACCTGCATAATAGGTATTACGTGCATTTGTTGGGAAAATAGTTTCTGCAGCCGTACTTGAGATATACGCATATCCTGTAATAGTGATATTTCCAGCCACAATTGGATAAGTCACTGCCGATCCATCTGTTTTTGTTCTGTTGATCCAGCCGTCACTATTTACTGTAAAAAAGTACTCTTTATCTTTAGTTAGTGCGATTGGCGAAATTGCTTTTTCGACTGTAACATTAGCTGTAGCAACATTTATAGTTTCAGATTTTATAACTGTTTTGGTTGCAGCATCCCATAAAGTAACTCTTAAAGTTGGATTTACATCTGGAATTTTTACAATTAAAGAGTTTATTTTTCCCGTTACAGTTGGTTTAAAACTAAAACCATATTCATAAATTCCTGAATTTTTTACATCAACAGCTTTCTGGCTAAATCCAGATCCTGCCATATAAGCGTCTAGAGGATTTTCTTCATTATATTTAACAGCATCTTTATCGTCATCGCTGCTGCATGAAACCGTAGAAACGGCAATTAATAAAAGGGTCAAAATAGTTTTTAGAGCTTTCATAATATATATTTTAATTAATTGATTTTATTTGATTTCAGAATTAAGGTTTGATGTTAAAATGCGCGCAAACTTCTTCGTAACTCATTTTAGAATAATCCAACTTTGCAGTTTTCGCTGTTGCCGTTACTCCGCCAGGAATTAAAATATATCGCCAGCTAAGCGTTGTTGGCAGGTTTACCGTTCCGCCTCCATCATGTCTAAATCTAAATAATTTGATTTTCTGAGGATTAGAAATTGCAGTAATTGTATTTGCAAATCCTCCTGCGGTAGATGTGTATGGCAATGTGTAAGTACCTGATCCAAAAGACACATACACTAATATGGTTCCTTTAGAAAGAATGTCTGTTGATAGTTCTGGTGCATTAATAGTAGTAGACATTCCTGCAGTACCGTCTATAGTTTCTGCAGCTGCTGCTGGTGCTGTTAGCCATGCGCTGTAAATAACATTTGCTGTCCCGGCTGCTCCTGGCGCTCCGTCAGCTCCATTAACACCATCAGTTCCGTCATCGCCGCTGCATGAAATTGTAGAAATGGCTAGTAAGAAAATTGTAAAAATGGTTTTTGAAAATTTCATAACAATTTGGTTTTAAAAAATTAATTAAATACTTCTTTTTTAATTCAATAGCTTTATTTTTGCAACAATCAACAGGAACTTTTTTTTCCTTGTGATTTAATTACAGGACAAATTTGCGCCAATAAGTTCAAGCTAAAAACAGCCAATAGACGAACAACATTTTAAATAGACAGACAACATAAATTAAGTTTGAATGATGAAAAAATACACTTGTATTATTGTTGATGATGACGAAATTGATAGACTTACAGCAGTTTCTTATGCTAAGAAGTTCCCTGTTCTGGATATTTTAGGCGTTTTTGAATCGGCTGAAGATGCTGTTCCATTTTTAGAGAAAGAGAAAATCGATATCTTGTTTTTGGATATTGATATGCCGGGTTTAAACGGAATTGAGTTTAGAAAACAAGCTCTCGAAATTCCAGTTTGTGTTTTTATTACGGCGCATCCTGAACATGCCGTAGAAAGTTTCCAGATTGAAACTCTTGATTTTATCGTAAAACCTTTAAAACTTGATCGTTTTACACAAACTGTAAATCGTATTGAAGAGTTTATGGAAATTAAACTCAAAGCTTCTTTGTTTGAAGCCAGCATTGGCGGTGATACCATTTATATAAAAGAAGGCCACGAACAGACCAAAGTTAAGCTGCATGAGATTTTGTATCTCGAAGCTTTAAAAGATTACACTTTGGTAGTTACAGAACGAAAAAGACATTGTGTGCTTTCGAGCATTGGAAATCTTTTGAAAGAAGATCATTTTCAATCTTTTGTGCGTATCCACAGAAGTTATGCCGTCCAGAAACAATATGTTCAAAAGATAAATTCAACCGAAATTATCTTGAATAATAATGCCGTAATACCAATTGGAAGAAGTTACAAAGAAAACTTAAATTTAATTGCATGAGAAATCTCAAGTTCTTGCTGCTCTTATTTATAAGTTGGAATGCTTTTGCACAGCAGGAACCTAATTTGGCACGTTACAGCACGACAAATGAGAAACTTAAAATTTGGCTTGCATACACTAGAAAAATCTTTGATGCAGAAGATTATCCTAAACTCATAACTGCGGCAGAAAAAGGAATTTCGCTCGCTAAAAATCATAATGCTTATTTAAGCCGGTTTTATATTCAAAGAGGACTCGGATATGAATTTACCAACAATCAATATCAGAAAGCTTTAGAAAATTATGAAATTGCCTGGAAGTACGCCCGCAAAGCCAGACATCTAAAAACCGAGACCACTGCTTTGATGCGTCTTAATTATGTTTATTATTCCGTTCAGGATACTGTGAAGGGCAAATCTTTGATACAATATATTAAACGAGTTGTGGATACCACAAAAAGCGACTACACAAAATCTGTTTTAAACGGGAGTATAGCCGAATACTACCAGAATAACTCGGAATATGAAACTTTTATTGATTATCAATTAAAGGCGATTTCATACAAAAAACTGCTTAAAAGAGACATAGCGAGTACTGAAAACATAGGAATATCCTATCTTCAAATTGGGAGCGCTTATACTAAAATGAAGCAGTTTAAAAAGGCTATCGAATATTTTAACGAAGCCAAACCGTATGTAAAAAACTCTCCGTATGTAAGTGCTTTTTTATGCAACTATTACCTGCACAGCTATGTTGCTTTAAAGCAAAAAGACAGCATTCGAAAATATTACAATTTAGTATATACTTATCCAACAGCAAAAGATTCTCTTTTTATCAATTTGAGTTTTGCTAATCGAAGCATGTCGGAGCATTTTGCAGACGAAGGCAAAATAAATCAAGCTTATAATTTTGCAAAAAAATCTGTTTTCTACGCTCAAAAATCGAATGATCCGGATATTATAATGGAAGCAAATACCAATTTCGGAAAGGTTTTAAACGAAAAAGGAGAATATAAAAAGGCCATTGAAGTATTGAAAAAAGCATCTGAAAAGGCTTTGAAATACGACAAAGAGTCTTTTGTAATGATTAATAAAAAGCTATCTCAAAGTTATGCCGCGCTGGGGCAATGGAAAGAAGCTTATTTTTATAACGAAATCTACAGCAAAAACAATGACGAAATGATGGCACAGTCTGCTAAACAGAATATTGCAAATGCCGAAGCTCGTTATCAGAACAAAACAAAACAGCAGAAAATCAAATATCTTTCTACGGAGAATACAATCAAAAATATTCAAATTGAAGATGCCAAAATACAGCGCATTTTCTTAATTTCTGGAATTACTTTGGTCTGTATTATCGGGTTATTATTATTCAAACAAAATCAAAACAGAAAGAAAACCAATTTAAAACTTCAGGCTTTAAACCAAGAATTGGATGAAGCGAACAAAATCAAAGCGAGATTTTTTAGTATTTTAAATCATGATTTGAGAAGTCCAGTTTCCAACTTGATTCATTTTCTGCATCTTCAAAAAGAAAATCCCGAGTTAATCGACGAAGAAACTGCAATCAGAATGCAGCATAAAATTACAACCGGCGCCGAAAATTTATTATCATCGATGGAAGATATTCTGCTTTGGAGCAAAGGACAGATGGAAAACTTTAAACCTCAATTTAGAAAAACCGAAATCAATGTTTTATTTGAAGAAACTAAAAAACATTTTTCGAGTATAGAAAATATTGAACTGGTATTTGAAAATCCAGAAAATATCATTTTAGAAACAGACGAAAATTATTTAAAAACCATTATTCGAAATCTTACTGGAAATGCCATTAAAGCTTTAGACAAAACTCCGAATGCAAAAATCATCTGGAAAGCATGGCAGGAAAATCAAAAAACTTATCTTTCAATTACTGATAATGGACCGGGTGAAACGCAGGAAAAATTTAAAGCGCTATACGACGAATCTGAAGTTATCGGAATCAAATCTGGTTTGGGTCTGCATTTAATTCGCGATTTAGCAACGGCTATTCATTGTAAAATAGAAGTGAATTCTAAACCAGATGCTGGAACTACTTTTACTATTGTTTTTAAACACATAGATACATAGTTTTATTTTTGAAAAATTCTGCCAAAAAAATCCAATAAAAAAGGTCTGACTTTCGTCAAACCTTTTTTATATCAATCGTAACCTTTTAAAGATTACAATAAAGCGTCTAAACTATCTGCGTAGGTTTGTTTAGGAGCAACTCCTACTTGTTTTCCTACTACTTCACCGTTATGAAAAACCAAAACGGTTGGTATGTTACGCACACCATATTTTGCAGCAAATTCTTGGTTAGCATCTACATCTACTTTACCAACAACTACTTTACCAGCGTACTCATCGCTTAATTGGTCAATGATTGGACCAACCATTCTACAAGGACCACACCATGCTGCCCAAAAATCTACCATTACTGGTTTATCTGATTTCAAAACTACTTCATCAAAAGTAGCATCTGTTATTGCTAATGCCATAATATATTAAGATTAAAATTATGTTTGAATGATTAACTTTCAAACTACAGTACAAATTTAAAAATTTAAAACAAATCAAACACGATTACTAAATTAGTTTTCATTATAAATGTATTGTCATTTATTATCAACTCTAGAATGTTTTTTGATATCTCAATTTACGACATATTAAACTGAAAACCAAACTAATAAAATGTTAATATTTTTTGTAGTATCTTTAATACTCCAAAAGATTTAATCTAAATGCAGCAAATTTTACTTCAAATAAAAACATTTCTTCAGTCTGATCCTTTTAAAAAATATGCCAAACGGTTTGGATTTTTTATTCTGGGGTTAGTCGCAATACTTTTAATTGCCTGCGGCTGCTTGTCTCTTTATTTCAATCAAAATAAAGCCGAAATTATTGCTAAAGTCAATCATAAAATCAATGAAAATATTAATGGAAAATTTCACGTTACCGATTTCCATTATAAGTTCTTAACTGGTTTTCCGAATTTTACTTTGGCTTTAAAAGAAGTAGAAATAAAAGACAATCAATGGCAAAGTCATAAACATACTTTACTAAAAGCCAACGAAATAGAAGCTCGTTTAAATATTTGGAGTTTACTGCACAACGAAATCAACATTCATAAAATTCTAATTAACGATGCTCAAATTTATATTTACAAAGCCGAAAATGGTTATTCCAACGTAAACATCTTTAAGCCGAAAAAGAAAAAAACAGAAACCAATAAAGAAAAACCCGAAACAACGATTGATGAAGTAAACCTCAACAATGTTCATGTCATTATTGATAATCATTTGGGTCATAAATTATTTGATTTTCATGTAGCAGACTTAGATTCAAAAGTCGAGTATGACGATGAAAACTGGCACACTAATTTATTTTTAAAAACAAAAATTAATAGTCTTGCTTTTAATACAGTTCATGGAAGTTTTGCCAAAGAAAAAATGCTCGAAGGTAATTTTGATATTTCCTATTCTGAAGAACATCAAAAAATAGATATTAAAACCCAGAAACTTAAAATTGGTTCTGATGCTTTTGATATTGTGGCTTTTTTTAATATCGGAAAACAAAATTCGCTTTTCGGAATCAATATTGAAACTAATATTTTATGGAAAAATGCTTCTAATTTATTGTCGGGAAATATCAGTTCCAAACTCAATCAGTTTGATTTAAAAAAACCGATCGAAGTTAACTGTGATATTAAAGGAGATCTGAATGTTGAAGGAGATCCCAAAATTGTGGTTCAGGCAGATATTAGAAATAACGAACTTACAATTCCCGATGGCTTGTTTACCAATTGCAGTTTCAAAGGAATATTTACGAATAATTTCAAACCCGAAAAAGGTTTTAGCGATCCGAACTCGGCGATTATTTTAACCCATTTTAAAGCCGATTATGAAAATATTCCACTACAGATTCCTCAGGCAGTTATCAATAATCTGGAAAAACCAATTGCAACTGGATTTGTAAATTCTGATTTTGACATTTCAAAACTTAACGGAATGACGAATGAAAAAATACTGCATTTTGAAAGCGGACATGCAAAAGCTAATTTAAATTTTCAATTTGATATTGTCGATTTGTACATTAACAAACCGCGTTTTACGGGCGAAGTAGCTATCGATAACGCCACATTTGATTATATTCCGAAAAATATTCATGCCGAAAAAACGGCTGTGCAGTTATCGTTTACAGAACAAGCACTTTATATCAAGAAAATAGCTTACAAACATAAAAACAACATCATCCGCATTGACGGAAGAATCGATAATTTTCTGAATCTGTACTATGACGCGCCAGAAAAAATGGTCGTAAACTGGAATATTTACTGCCCGAATATTGATGTCAAACAGTTTTTAGGCATTTTGAAAAATTCTCCATCTCAAAAAATGGCTCAGAAAAAACAAGTAAAAAAGAAAAATGTCAATTTTACGAATCAGCTAAAATCGGTTATCGAGAAATGTACTGCGGTGATTAATCTAAAAGCCGATAAAATTACTTACGGTTCACTTACCGCAACCAACACAAAAGCAACATTGCAAATGCTGAATTCTAAATTGCTTCTTAAAAATGGAACTTTACAGACTTCTGGCGGCAGTATTACCTTTAATGGGGCCATTCAGCCAAGTGGAAACCAATATATTTTTAGTTCGACAGCTCAAGTAAGTCGTGTAGATATTGCGAGTTTTTTAAGGTCTTTCAACAACTTCGGAATCAAATCTTTTAGTCCAAAAAATATTCGCGGCCGCCTAACGAGCAATGCTAATGTTATGGGTTTAATGAACAGCAAAGGCGATTTGATTGTCAACTCCATGAAAGGGAAATTAGATTTTAATGTCAATCAAGGTGCGCTGCTCAACTTTGATCCTATTGTAAAAATTGGCAAGTTTGCTTTTCCGCGACGTGATGTTGAGAATATTACTTTCAGCGACTTATCGGGTTCGCTTAATCTTCGCGGAGAGCAAATCGACATTAATAAATTAACCATAAGCTCGAGCGTCTTAAACTTTGACATAGACGGAATTTACTCTTTCGGCCGAGGCACAAATCTAGCGCTTACGATTCCGCTTCGAAATTCCAAAAACGACGCCAGTCTTTCTACTAAAGAAGAACGAAAAGCCGTTCGCGAACGCGGAATTGTACTCCATTTGATTGCCTATGATAATGATGGGAAAATGAAGATTAAGTGGGGGAAGAAGGATAAGGGGTAATTTTTTTTCTTGAAAAAAGTCTTTTTATAGATTTCAAAGAGCACTTAAATATTTTTATATTTTTACGTGAGATAAATAATACAAGTAATAATTCATGGCAGTAGAAAATTGGACTCGAGAACAAACAGTAGTAGCCTTAAATACGTATTGCAAAATTCCATTTAATAGAGTTTCATCAAATCATCCTGAGATAATCCGGATCTCTAAGATCATAGGCAGAAGCGCTAATTCCTTAAAAATGAAAATCGGAAACTTTGGAAGTTTCGATTTAGAATTAAAAGCAAAAGGAATTGTTGGATTAGCGAACGCAAGTAAACTTGATAAAATCGTTTGGGATGAATTTAGTAGCAATTGGGAAAATCTCGGCTACGAAAGTGAATTAATTATTTCTAATTTTGCAAATAAACCTATTGAAAAAACTTCAAAAATTGATCTCGATAATTTACCATTAGGCAAAGAGAGAGAAGCAATTATAAAAGCAAGAGTCAATCAGAATTTCTTTCGCTCAACAATTCTTTCATCATACAATTCTAAATGTTGCATAACAGGATTATCAATTCCAGATTTCCTTGTTGCAAGCCATATAATTCCCTGGGCTAAAGATGACAAAATTAGATTAAATCCTCATAATGGAGTTTGTATAAATTCAATTCATGATAAAGCTTTCGATAAAGGCTTCATAACTATTACAACCGATTATAAAATAAAAGTCTCCAAGTACTTCAGCGATTATAAATTTGATAATGCTGTAGAAGATTTCTTTTTAAAGTATCAAAATAAATCAATCCTTTTACCTGACAGATTCCTTCCCTCCAAAGAATATTTAGATTTTCATCAAACAACAATTTTTAAAAAATGAAATTTATAACAGAAATAATTTTTGGCAAAGAGCAAATAACAAAATATTATAACAATCAATCCTTTGATGATTTCGAAAAGGTGATTAATGTAAAAAAATACACTTTTGAAACTCAATCAGAAAGGAATGCCTTTTATAGAGGAATGGCTGAAGCAGTTGGCTGGTTAGAATTTGAAGTAATAAAAGAATTTGAAGAGAATAATCATAAAGTTGTAAAAGAAAAAGAAGAAGATAAATTTGATTACTGGTCATTTATTGAGAAATTTTATCCAAGATACTATCAATGCAATAGTGTTTTACTTAGCAACATTTTAACAAAAAAACTTGATGGTGAAGAAATTTCCGAAAATGATAAGAAGTATATCAAAGGGTCGAATGTTAGAAAAGAATTATTAGAAATTGATAAAGAGTTATTATGTAAAGCTTTCGAAAACTACTTCAATACTATTTACCCAGAAAACTAGTAATAGTATATAATTAAAAAGCCACTTCCCAGTGGCTTTTTTAATTTCTATTCAACATCTAAATAAGGATCTAAAATCTCCGCCAATTTATTCAGCCAGTAAAAGCTTTCATCCAGGCTGATATTTTCTTGCTGTAAAAATTCAGTTTCGTGCATTACATTTAAGGCAAGAATATAATTTACTTGTCGAATGCTTTTTGCCATACTTTTGGCATCAATAGAATTGTTGAAGAATTCAGTTAACCTTAATTCTGTTTCTTTTGAAAGGGTGTTTGTACTCATAGTCTGAAAGTTTAGAGAATATAAAACCCGCAAGGGTTAGCTGTCCTACGCCTTTCAGAGCGCTGCGGTTGTTTCCAAGACCGCCAGCATACCACGCGGGCAAAAGTTTAATTGTTTTCATAGTCTGAAAGTTTGAGGACTACAAACATACGAAAACAAAAAATAAATTGTAGGTTTTTTCTTTATTAAAACTTGTTGATTCTAAGTCGCAATCTAAATTACAAAATTGAAAAATAAATCTCCCGAAAATTCATAATATTTCCTTAACTCACTTGGCTTTTCCTTCTAAAATGGATAGATTTGAGAAACAATCATTAAATATAATCCGTTATGAAAGTACAAATCAACACCGACAAGAACATTGATGGACATGCAAGATTAGAAAGTTACTTTTCTGCAGAATTAGAAAAAGGTTTAGCTCGTTTTGAAGATAAAATTACCCGAATAGAAGTTCATTTTGGAGATGAAAATGGAGAAAAATTCAGTCTGCAAGACAAAAAATGCGTAATCGAAGTTCGTCCTGTAAAATTACAGCCAATCACTGTTACAGAACACGCTGATACACTGGAAAAAGCATTCAGCGGCGCTTTGGCAAAAGTCAAAAAATCGTTAACTACAACTTTCGAAAAAATAAAAGCACATTAATATTTGCGCTTATTTCTATAAAAAAGGACGTTTCAAATGAAACGTCCTTTTTGTTTTATATCAATTCGATTACTGATTTATGACTTTGGCAGCGGAGCTCCAACTGCAATATCGCAGCGATGTCCAGGTTTTCCGTGTGCTGGGTTTAGTCCGTCTGCTACTGCGTTATCGGTACTTTCTGTACTTAACAATGCCGGAACTGCATTTGATGGCGGAGGTGTTACGGTAAAACTTTGAGAAACCGATCCGCTTTGTGCTGTATTTGGAGTTGCTGCAGTAGTTTTTGCTGTAGGCGAATTTAACGGCGCTCCAACTGGAATATCACATCTATGTCCTGGCTGTCCGTGCGGCGGATTCATTCCTTTGGCAACTTTAACTGGCGTAGCTGTTGTTGTAACTACCTTTTGTTGAGTCGGATTTACTTGAACAGTTTGTCCTTGAGTCGCTTGTACTTGTTGTGTTGGCGCAGAATTTAAAGGTGCTCCAACAGCAATATCACAGCGGTGTCCTGGCTGTCCGTGTGCTGGGTTCAGTCCTTTTGTATCGCTCAAAACTGTATTAGGGTTTGCTGCTGGAGTTTGTACAACCGGTGCTGCAGCTTTTGTAGTATCTTTTGCAAGTCCTAACCTTACCAATTCAGAGGTTGCTGTACTTTCTTGAGGCTCTAATTCTTTTTTACAAGAAACAAATAATAGAGAAGCTATAGCGAGTGAACTTATAAGTATTTTTGGATTCATTGGGGCGGTATTTAAAAATCTCTCAAATATAATCGTTTTTTCGTGATTACGCCATATAAGAAATGTAACATAATTTATTGTAATGATTTTTTGTTTCACGCAGATTCAGCAGATTTAAAGAGATTTTTTTAGACTCTTTTAAAATCTGCGTGAAACCAGAATTATAAAAACTTCCACTTTCTTATATCAATTATATGGTTCAAAAAAATTAATACCTTTAAACTCAAATAATACATCTCATGAAAAAAACATTTTTATTTCTTTTATTCGTTGCTTCTTTTGCAAATGCTCAAATTGAGAAAGACAAAATAAATCAAACTTTAGATGATTGGCACAAAGCCGCTGCCGACGTAAAATTTGATGCTTATTTCAATACTTTGGCAGAAGATGCTATTTATATCGGAACTGATGCAACCGAAAATTGGCAGAAAAAGGATTTTAAAACTTGGGCAAAACCATATTTCGATAAAGGAACAACATGGAATTTTAAAGCATTAGAACGTCATATCTTTTTTGACAAAACTGGAAAATTAGCTTGGTTTGACGAATTATTGGACACTCAAATGAAAATCTGTCGTGGCTCTGGAGTTTTGGTAAAAGTGGGTAAAGAATGGAAAATCCAGCATTATGTTTTATCCATGACTATTCCGAATGACGAAGTTGATGCTGTAACCAAAATCAAATCTCCAATTGAAGATGCTTTAATAGCAAAGCTTCAAAAGAAATAAAACATTTTAGGCTTTTCTTATTATAAACATAACTTTTATAGCACTTTACGAAACGTATTGAGAAATTAATTTTAATAAATTCGGCAAAAACGATACTTTTTTGTAACTTTAAAATAGGAGACTGTCAAAAAAAGACCCCTTATTTTAAAAAATCAACCAAAATAAAGCCCGCACCTCTATTTTAACAGCCTTCAAAACAAGAATCTTTATTTTTTTTTAACTTTGACCCCAAAAAAAATAGGGTTAACAAAGTATTTTAAAAATGAAAATAGAAAAACGCTGGATTATTTCCTTTATCATGATCAGTGTCGTATGTACGATAGGTGCATTTTGGCCAACAGTAACAGAAAATAGTTATGTCCTATCAGAATTTGGAACTACAGATCATATTGTTCCTGCCGATGTTGCCTGGATGCTTACTTCAAGCTGTCTGGTACTCATCATGACTCCTGGATTATCTTTCTTTTATGGCGGAATGGTTGGTAAAAAGAATGTAATTTCAACTATGCTTCAAAGTTTTATTTGCCTAGGAGTTGTAACGCTTTTATGGGTTGTGGTAGCTTTTAGTCTTGCTTTTGGAGAGCCGGTTGGTTTTGGTTCTGGAGATCATTTTTACAGCTTTTTCGGAAATCCAACAACTTTTGCTTTTATGGATTATGTTGGGGTTCTGCCTCATAAACAATTGGCAAATACGATTCCGTTTATGCTTTTTGCTTTGTTTCAAATGAAATTTGCCATCATTTGTCCTGCGATTATCACGGGTTCATTTGCAGAACGTGTTCGTTTTATTTCTTATTTAGTTTTCATTAGTTTATTTACCATTTTTATATACGCTCCTTTATGTCACGCCGTTTGGTATCCGACAGGTGTTTTAGGAAGCTATTTTGGGGTAAAAGATTTCGCTGGAGGAACTGTAGTTCACATGAGTTCTGGTTTTGCAGCTTTGGCTGGTGTTATTGTTTTAGGAAAAAGAAAAAACAGCCAGCATATTCCAACCAATATTCCATTTGTATTATTAGGAACTGGAATGCTTTGGTTTGGATGGTTCGGTTTCAACGCTGGATCTGCTCTTGCTGCCAACGGAACAGCCGCTATGGCTTTTGCAACTACTACAACCTCATCTGCAGCCGCAATGTTAACGTGGATCTTCTTTGACAGAATGAACGGAAGAAAAGTTTCTGCATTAGGTGCCTGTATCGGGGCTGTTGTTGGTCTTGTGGCGATTACCCCTGCTGCGGGATATATCTCTGTACCAGAAAGTATGTTCTTCGGATTTGTAACGGCTTTGGTTTCTAACACGGCTGTAAATTGTAAATATTCAAAAAGATTTGACGATACGCTTGACGTTTTTGCCTGTCACGGTGTTGGTGGAATTATGGGAATGATTTTAACGGCTATTTTTGCTCACGGAGAAAATGCTAGTTTACTTCACGGAGGCTGGAATGTTTTTGGACATCACATGATGGCATTGGTATTGGTTTCAATCTTTACTTTCTTCGGAGCTTATTTCTTGTTTAAAGTAACCAATTTCATTATTCCGTTAAGGGTTTCTGAGGAGTCAGAACACATCGGACTGGATTTATCACAACACGACGAAACTTTAGATCCAAAATCTAAACCAATTACAGAGCCTCATTACGGTTAATATTTGTTGCCACGAATTTCACTAATATTCACTAATTTCTTTTCGCACTCAGTTAAAATTGATTCGTTAAAATTTGTGAAATTCGTGGCAAAACAAAATATACTTCATAGAAATTCGTTGCTGATAAAATTTAAACCGCAATTACATCTTATCCATTCGTTTATATTCCTTAATTTTGCGGAAAATTTTTGTAAAAGTGGGAAGTAAAAATAAACTTAAGAGATTCAGAGAAAACGAAACATTTCAAAACGTTTTTCAACCAACCAGAGAAGAAGTTGTTGGCGATTTAATACCTTTAAGAGGAAAATGGAATTCTGATTTCTTTAAAAACGATAATCCTTTAGTTTTAGAATTAGGATGCGGTAAAGGAGAATATTCTGTTGGATTAGCTGAAAAATACCCAGACAAAAATTTTATCGGAATTGACATTAAAGGCGCGCGTTTCTGGCGTGGTGCTAAAACAGCTGTTGAAAACGGTTTGCATAATGTTGCTTTTGTACGTACTCAAATCGAATTGATCGATCATATTTTTGCTGAAAATGAAGTAGACGAAATCTGGATTACTTTCCCAGATCCGCAGATCAAATACAAAAGAACCAAACACAGAATGACGAATTCTGAGTTCCTGAAATTATACAAAAAGATCCTGAAAAAAGACGGTGTCGTAAACCTTAAAACCGACAGCGAATTTATGCACGGATATACGCTTGGATTGCTTCATGGTGAAGGCCACGAAGTTTTATATGCTAATCATAATGTTTACAAAAATGAAGGAAGCCCAGAAGTTGTAACTTCAATCCAGACATTTTATGAGAAACAATATTTAGAAATTAACAAGGCAATTACGTATATTCGTTTCAAAATTAAAGACTAATTTTAGTTCTGAAAACTATCTTTTAACCACTTAAACAACTGAATGGTATATCTTACTCCATTACTTTCAGGTTTTATTGCCGCCGCTATTGGGATTATTCCACCAGGATTAATCAACATGACAGCAGCCAAAATAAACTTGAAAGAAGGAAAAAAGAATGCTTTTTGGTTTGTTATTGGTGCGGTTTTGGTGATTTTTTTCCAAGTTTATGTAGCTGTTTTATTTGCTCGTGTAATTGACAACCGCCCAGATGTGGTAACGCTTTTGCGCGAAGTAGGTTTTGTTATATTTTCTATACTTACAATTTACTTTTTGTTTATTGCAAAAGATCCGATAACCAAGAAAAAATCAAAAATAAAGAAGAGTAGTAAAAAAAGCCGATTCTTCCTCGGGATGCTGCTTTCGAGCTTAAACTTTTTTCCAATTCCTTATTATGTTGTGGTAAGTGTCACTTTGGCTTCGTACCATCTTTTTGTATTCGAAAACAATATCATTTTTACCTTTGTGCTCGGTTCGGTAATAGGTTCATTTGCCGTTTTATACAGCTATATTGCCTTCTTCGGCAGAATTGAAAAGAAAACCGATTACCTGATGCGAAATATGAATACTATCATTGGAAGCATTACGGGCTTGGTTGCAATTGTAACACTTTTTAATATTTTAAATTATTATTTCGGTTAATTTTATAGCCACAGATTGAAAGGATTAAAATGATTTTCTATTTTGTGGTGAATAATTTTTCACGGAGATTTTGCAGATTCAAACAGATATTTATACTGCAGATTAATTAAGTTTTGTTTCAATTTTAATCTGCTTAAATCTTTAAAATCTGCGTGAAACTTGTAGTTTAATATGTGGTAAAAATGATAAAATCATGGCTGAGGAAAATTTTTTCGAAAGAGTTTATACAATCGCAAGACAGATTCCGTACGGAAAAGTAACCTCTTATGGTGCAATTGCAAAAGCCTTGGGAGCCGCCCGTTCTGCCAGAATGGTTGGCTGGGCAATGAATGCCTGCCATAATATGGACGATGTTCCAGCTCACAGAGTTGTAAACCAAAAAGGACTTTTAACAGGAAAGCATCACTTTGACGGAACGAATTTAATGCAGCAGCTTTTAGAGAACGAAGGAATTAAAGTTGTCAATAACCAAATTGTAGATTTAGAAAAACACTTTTGGAAACCAGAAGTCGAACTTTAAGTTTTTTGAACCATATAAGTTCTTTTTAAGCTTGCTTTACTTTATCAATTAATCGCGCAAAGACGCAGAGTCGCTAAGTTTTCCTTTTTAAGTTTTCCTTTGCGACTCTGCGTCTTTGCGCGATTAAATACCAATAAATGCGTAAAATTTATACGCAACGTTTAAATGAACTTATATCTTATATGGTTCAAAAAAATCAAATCAAGCAAATAACAAAATCTGTTTTCTCTTCATCGGTTTGGTAGCTTAAATAACCGCCGTGTGCTTCGATGATATTTTTAGAAAGCGTTAAACCAATTCCTGCCCCATCTTTTCTGGTTGTGAAAAATGGAAGAAAAACTTTATCTCTAATTTCGGGATCTACTCCTCTACCATTATCAGAAATTACAATAAAGAAGCGATTGTTTTCGGTATAGCTGGAAAGTATTAATTTCTTTTCTGTTTTTTCTTTTAAGGCATGAATACTATTGGTAATCAAATTAATAATCACCTGCTCCATTTGATTTTTATCTATCAAAATAGAACGGGAACTATTGATTTCATTAACCAATTCTATGCCTTCTGCTTTCAAAATCGGACTCATGATTCGCAGACAATCTTCAAACAATGCATTAATAGGCGTCATCTGTTTATTTGGTGTCGGAAGCATTGCTAGTTTTCTATAATTTTCAACAAAAACCTGTAAATGATCGCTCCGGTTTATAATGGTCGAAATACTGCTTTTAATGTCTTCAAAATCATCTTCTTCGAGCTTTTCCTGATCTACAATGTGAAGTAAATTCTGTGAAAGCGCCCGAATCGGAGTCAAGGAATTCATTAATTCATGCGAAATGATTTTCATTAAATTAATCCATGCTTCTTTTTCTTTTTTCTCAATAACACGCTGAATGCTGTCTAATAGAATAATAAAATATTCTTTATCATACGTTGATGTATGCGAAGTCTGCAGCATAAAAGTCTGCAGATCTTGATCTTCAATTTTTATCGAAATAGCGGTTTTTAGTTCTGTAAAACCAACATTTTCGATTTCACTGCAAAGCGCAGGAATATAATTTTTTAGATATTTCCAATGACTCACTTTCGGCACTTTGAATAAGTTCGAAAAGCAGTCATTCATTATAAAAATCGACCAAGTATCATTGTCTTTTTCTAAAATTAAAGCTGCAGTATCGATACTGTTTAATATCGAACGATAAATCAATTCTTTTGAAGTCTGCTCCTGTTTTTGAACTTTTAAAGTATCGTACAAAAGATATAAACTCTTGAAATTGTCTTTTTTATGTTCTTCTTGAAAATGCGTAGAAAAGTCATTGTGCAAAATGGAGTTTATCGTTTTGTCATAAAACAATAATTGGTTCTTGACAAAAAAGTACATTTCGAACAGAAAAATCAATACAAAAAAACCAACTAAAATGGCATTGAATCGAAATCCTTTGTAAAGCAGCAAAACACTGCATAAAAAAAGAATCATGACAAACAAAACCCTTACAAACAAAGCGTTATAAAATTTCCAATTCTTCATGTTTTATTTTTTCTTGCCATAGATTTTAAGAATTAAAAAGATTGATCTTAATCATCAACCTAAATTAAATCTAAACCGCGCAGCATATAATAATCATTTTTAATCGTCTAAATCTGTGGCAAAACTTAATTTAAGTCTAATTCTTTAAATCGTATTTTTCGATTCTTCGATACAGGGCGGCGCGTGACAAACCTAGTTCTTCGGCTGTTTTAGAAATATTTCCGTTATGTTTAAATAATGCTTTTTCGATTGCGCTTTTCTCCATTTCAGACAACGGATTTTCATCGTTTTCCTGAATTTCTTCAAAATCTAGAATATCCAAATCGATTACAGAAATTGTATTGTTTTCAGATAAAATTAAAGCTCGTTCGATCTTATTTTCCATTTCACGAACGTTTCCTTTCCAAGGATATCGCTCTAAATATGGAGCCGCATTGTCATCAAAATGCCATTCAGAAGCGTCGGGACCTTGATTGTATTTTTCTGCAATCTGCTGCAGGATAAAATTTGCCATTGGCACAATATCGTCTTTTCTTTCGCGCAGGGATGGCAGATTTATTTCCATAGTATTTATTCTATACAATAAATCTTCGCGAAAAGTTTTGTTCTTTACTTCGGCTTTAATATCGCTGTTGGTCGCGGCAATAACACGTACATTTAAAGGTCTGGGTTTGCTTTCGCCTAAACGCGTAACGGTTTTAGTTTGTAAAACATGAAGTAATTTAGCCTGAAGATGAAGCGGAATATTTCCTATTTCATCTAAAAAAATCGTTCCGTTTGAAGCGTTTTCAAAACGTCCAGGAGTGTCAATTTTTGCATCTGTAAAAGCTCCTTTTGCATAACCAAAAAGCTCGCTTTCGAATAAATTATCACTTAACGAACCTAAATCGACATGTACAAAAGGCTGATTTTTTCTTTCAGAATGCTGATGAATAAATTCGGCAAAAACATATTTACCAGTTCCATTTTCACCTAAAATCAAAACATTGGCATCCGTCTTAGCTACTTTTTCAGCTATGGAATAGGCTTGTTTTATTTTGACTGAAGTTCCTACAAAGTATTTCTTTTCGGTTTTTTCATTTTTATCCAAAGATGTTTTCTTGCTGTTCTTTCTGCTTTCAACTACAGCTTTATCAATCGTCTCTAAGAGTTTTTCATTGTTCCAAGGTTTTAGAACATAATCAAAAGCTCCAATTTTTATTCCCTCTACAGCCGTTTCAATTTTACCAAAAGCTGTCATTAAAATCACAATAGTCTGCGGGGAAAGTGTTTTAATTTCTTTCAGCCAATGAATTCCTTCCCTCCCATCTTCAAAACCAATTCGGTAATTCATGTCAAGCAAAACCACATTTATTTCATTTTCGCTTAAAATTGAAATGATTTTTTTGGGACTATTTGTTGTAAAAATCGTCTCAAAATGCTTTTTAAGAATCATTTTTGCCGAAAAAAGAATTTCTTCCTGATCGTCTACAACTAATATTTGGGCTTGTTTCTTTCTCATGTGGTATTTTTTCTGTCCGCTTCCGAACGGTCAACTGTTCATTATCGAACACTAGTTTTTCTAAGCGGTTTTAAAAGCTTCTTTAAAATCAAGACTTTACAAATAATAAATTTTATGGCACAGTATTTACCTATTGATTATCAGTAAAATATTAAAAAAATGGACAAGATAATTCCTCGTAAAAGTAAAAAATTTAGATATCTCGCAATAGCAATTGCTGTTTTTTTAGCTTTGGCGGTAATCATCATTTTTGCTTTTAACACCAAAAGAACTTTAAATGTAAAAACTGAAGAATTGGTCATTCAAAAAGCTGAAAAAGCTTTTTTTGAAGACTTTGTTGTTTTTCAGGCAAAAGTTGAACCTTTAAATGTAATGCTTGTAAACGTTACGGAAGGTGGTTCTGTAAAAGAAATTTTTGTAGAAAATGGTGCAATGGTGACCAAAGGGCAATCGCTTGCTCGTTTATACAATCCGAATACAGAATTGAATTATTTGACTCAGGAAACGGCTATTATCGAACAAATCAACAACTTAAATACAGGGAAATTAAATATCCGAAATCAAGAACTAAATTTAACCAAAGATTTTGTTTTAATCGAACATGATTACAATGACGCCAAAAGATTATATGATGTAAACGCTAAATTGTTTGCCAAAGATGTAATCTCGAAAAACGATTGGAATACTTTTAAGGAAAGTCTTCGTTTTCAGGAAGAACGCAAAAGAACGATTCAGCAGAGTATTCAAAAAGAGAAACAAACCAATCAAATTCAGATTTCTCAAATTAATCGTTCGATTCAAACTATGGAGAAAAGTTTGGAAATCCTTAGAAACAACAAAAAGAATTTTTTAATCACAGCGCCAGAATCTGGAAGATTAACTTCTTTTGAACCTGTTTTAGGAAAAACTTTTCAAGCTGGGGAAAGCATTGGAAAAATCGATTCAAAACGCGGTTACAAACTTTCTGCCGATGTTGATGAGTTTTATTTAGAAAAAATTAGAGAAGGCTTAAAAGGCCAGGTTGAATACAAAGGAAAAAATCTTGAGGTTTTGGTTACCAAAGTTATCCCAGAAGTAAAAAGCGGCCACTTTACAGTTGAATTGGTTTTTACTTCAAAAGAAGATATTGCACTGCAAGACGGACTTAGCTTTGGCGTGAAACTAATTTTATCTGAAAAGAACAAAACCCTTGTAATTCCAAAAGGAAGTTTTAATCAGGAAACAGCAGGAAAATGGATTTTTGTAGTAAAAGGAAATAAAGCCGAAAGAAGAAATATAAAACTAGGACGCGAAAATCCTGCTTACTATGAAGTTTTAGAAGGTATAAAAGAAGGCGAATCTGTAATTACTTCTTCTTATTCTGATTATAAAGATATCGAGGAACTTTCGCTTGAGAAGTAATTTTTGTTTCAAGTTTCAGGTTTCACGCCGCCAACCAACCTGAAACCTGAAACTTGAAACTTGAAACAACAAAAAAACAAAAAAATCATCGTTTCAATCATCAATCAAAAAACGTATTTAATAACATTTCAAAACCTAAAAAATTATGATCACAATTCAGAATTTAACCAAAGTTTTTAGAACAGAAGAAATCGAAACTGCTGCTTTAAGCGGAATTAATTTAGAAATAAAAAAAGGAGATTTTCTAACAATTATGGGGCCTTCGGGCTGCGGAAAATCAACTCTATTGAATATCATCGGACTTTTGGATAGCGCGAGCGACGGAAGCTATAAATTATTAGATCAGGAAATGATTGGTCTAAAGGAAAAAGGAAGAGCTAAGGTGAGAAAAGAAAATATCGGTTTTATTTTTCAAAACTTCAACTTAATCGATGAACTTTCTGTTTATGATAATATCGAATTACCGTTGCTTTACAACAACGTAAAAGCTTCTGAAAGAAAACAAAAAATTGAAGCTATTGCCGAGAAACTGAATATTTCTCATCGTTTGAAACATTTCCCGCAGCAACTTTCGGGCGGACAACAGCAAAGAGTTGCCGTAGCAAGAGCTTTGGTGAATGATCCGAAAATTATTTTGGCCGATGAGCCAACTGGAAATTTAGATAGTAAAAATGGTAATGAAGTGATGGAACTTTTAACCGATTTACATGCTAAAGGCGCTACAATTTTGATGGTTACCCACTCTGATTATGATGCTTCTTTTTCGCAAAGAACGATTCACATGAAAGACGGAGTTATATTTTCTGAGAAATTAAACCAACGTAATGTTGATGTTTTTATGGATGCTAAATAATTAAATGATGATTAAAATTATTGTTACTGCACTCGTAGCTCTGGTAGAGCTGGCCTGCAAAATATTTACTCTTCTTTAGAACCAAACAGTTTTATAAACTGCCATATCAACTATAAAAATATACATCAAAATGATTTTCAACTGGTTTAAAATATTTGTTTATCATTTAAGACAAAGCAAATTGTTTTCGTTCTTAAATGTTTTAGGATTAAGTATCGGAATTTCTGGTGTCATTTTCGCCATTTTATATTGGAACAATGAACACGCATACGATCAATGGAATCCTGAAAAAGAAAATGTCTATCAGGTACTTAATAAAATAGGCGCAACTGGAGACACTTGGACCACAAGTTCAATTCCTTTTGGACAAACTTGCAAAACTACAATTCCTGAGATTGAGCAAATTTGTTTCTTAAACGATTGGTACAGCGAAGCTGTAATCAAATATCAGAATAAGAAAGTAATTGATAAAAAGATAACCGTAACCGATAATAACTTTTTTGATTTTTATCCTTTCCCAATAATCAAAGGTGCCAAAAAAGACATTCTGAAAGAAAAAAACAGCGCGGCTATTTCGGAAGAACAGGCGAAACTGCTTTTTGGAGATGAAGATCCGATAGGAAAATCTATTACTTATGACGATAAGTCTTATACTGTAAAATCTGTTTATCGCATTGTAAAACCTTCATCTGTTGAACCTAATTATGTTTTTGGAGGGATTTTGCGTGAAAACGATCTTAATCAATGGGGGAATTTTAGTTATGGTTTGATGATTAAAACCAAAAAAGGTGTTGACGTTGCAACGGTTTTAAAGAAAATGCAAAACGTAAATTTTGTAAACAGAACTTTAAAAGATGCTAAAGCAAGCGGCCAAACTGTTGAGCAGTACATAAAAGAGAATGGCGAAGTCAAAGTTATACTTGACCAGCTGAAAACACGCTACTTGCATGGCACAAAATCTTCAGGTTCAGCATCTCCAGAAGGGAAAGGAAATTTGCAGCTTTTGTATATTATGGCAGGTTTATCTCTTTTAATTTTAGTTTTATCATTGGTAAATTACATTAATCTAGCGACTGCATCTGCTATAAAACGTGCTAAAGAAGTTGGTGTCCGCAAAATTGTGGGAGCTTCAAAAAACCAGATTGTTGCACAGTTTATATTCGAAACAGCAATAATTGTAACACTGGCGATTTTGTTTGCGCTGGCAATCGTAGAACTTTCTCTACCGTATTACAATACTTTTTTAAGAAAAACTTTGACTATGAATGGCAGTGAATTTTACCTGCAGCTCATTTTAATATTTGGATTAGTAATCATTCTTGCGGGTATTTTCCCTGCCATTTATATCTCAAATTTCGAAACCCTAAAAGTTTTAAAAGGTAATTTTTCTAGAAGTAAAAGCGGCATCTGGATTCGAAATTCGATGCTTATTTTTCAATTCGGAATTGCAGCATTTTTCATTATCGGTGCTTTAATTGTAAATTCTCAGGTTGATTACATGATGAATAAAGATCTTGGTTTTAGCGGTAATCAAGTAATTCGTATTCCGTTTAATTATCAGGATTACAGCAAAAAAGGTCAAAAATACGAAACCACAAAACAAGAAATTCTTAAAATGCCTGGCGTTCAAGAAGTCTCTACTTTTGCAGGAACTTTTGGAAACAGTACGAATTCTAGTTCTGGTTTTACTCATAATGGCATTTTTGTACAGCCAAGAAATGTCGAAATGGATTTTGGCTTTTTGGAAATGATGAAAATTAAAATTGTAGAAGGCCGTAATTTATCGCCAAAATTTGCTTCAGATACTATAGACAACTGGCTAATAAATGAAACCTTAGCAAAAGAATTAATGCTTAAAAACCCTATAAATAGCGTTATCACTTCGGGATGGGGCACCGAAAAAGGAACTTTAAAATTTAAGATTGTAGGTGTTGTAAAAGATTTCCATATTACAGGTTTACAAAATAAGGTGCCGCCAATGGTTTTTATCAACATGAAAACTCTAAAATGGAATAATTTTCAAAATGTTTATGTAAAAGTTTCTCCAAATAATTTGAGTGAAACATTATCAAAATTAAAAACATATTGGGAAGCTAATATTAACCCTGACTATCCGTTTGATTATGAATTCGTTAATAAAGGATTCGCGAAAACTTATGAAGAACAAGTAAAACAAAAAAACCTCTTTTTTATCTTAAATTTAGTAGTAATCATCATTGCGATCTTCGGATTGTTTGCTTTGGCATCATTTTCGATGGAGAGAAGATTGAAAGAAATCGCTATTAGAAAAACTTTAGGAGCAGAAACAGATGCTCTTTTAAAAGAATTGTCAAAACAATATATTGTTTTTTGTCTAATAGGATTTGGAATCGGAATTGTTCCTGCCTATGTTTTATTGCAAAAATGGCTTGAAGATTTTGCTTTTAGAATCGGAATATCAACTGTTCCTTTTGGCATTGCACTGATTTCTCTTTTGTTTTTAACTTTATTAATTGTTTTAACAAAAGCTTTCCAAGTAACTAAAATAGATGTTTTAAAATATTTAAAATACGAATAAGCTTGTAGACCCATTTTTTTTAGAACCCGGCAGATTCCCAAGAAATCTGCCGGGTTTTTATTTCAATTACTTCATACTTACCGAATCAGAGTAAAGCAGTTTGTCTAAATTTTCATCTCTGCTGTACACATCTGGGAAAAAATTTATTTCGCCATCATCCTGAACCCAAGCTGTAAAATATCCAATATAAACTGGAATTTTATTTTTAAGCATGCAGGTTGTTTCTTTTTCACCGCTCATTGCTTTATCAATTTTATCTACCGGCCAGTCTGGATCATCTTTTAAAATTGCCAATGCTAATGCTTTTGCTTCTTTTACATTAATACAGCCGTGACTAAACGTACGATTTTCAAATTCGAACAAACTTTTTGCAGGTGTATCATGCATGTAAATATCATTCGGATTGGGAAACATAAATTTTACCAGTCCTAAAGAGTTTTTAGGTCCAGGTTTTTGTCTCACTTTCCCGCCATTCCATTCCATATTATGATCTGCCAAATAATTTTTATCATTCGCCATCTGGAGTTTTAATTCGTTTTGAATAATGCTGTTTGGAACATACCAGTAGGGACTAAATACGATTCGGTCCATAGTACCGCTAAAAATTACAGTTTCGCTCAATCTGTTACCAACGAAAATATCAGAGACGAGTTCGTATTTTCCATCTTTTACATAAAACATTCTAAATGACGGAATATTAACCATTACATATTCATTCGCTCTGGCCAATTTAGTCGGAATCCATCTGCATCTTTCCATATTCAGCATTATAGTTTTAATTCTTTTGCTGATCGGTTCATTCATTTGGTTGATATGATCTCTCGTTATAACGTAGTTTAATTTTAAATTGTACCGCTTTTTATAGTTCAGTATGCCGGCCATCAGCTCTTCATCATAAACATCACTTTTAGAATCCTGCTTTAAATCTCCCACAACAAATAAGCGATTTCTAATTTGCTGAATAGCAATACCCTTATCATCTGGTCTCAATTCCTTAAAGTTTACACTATCAATTGTTATCTTCTGCCAAAGATTATCAGTTTCTATTTTTCTGTATTTTTTTAAGGCATCTTTCAGCTTATAATATTGGCTAAACAATAAATAATCGTCTTCATTTAATCGATTTGTATCGACAATCAGCGAATCTAGAATTCTGGAATACGAAATAGTTTTAGCCGGTAAGTACCAGCCAATTTTCTTTAAAGTCGCAGGATCTACACCAGAGTAAACATTACTGGCATAAAAAATATACATACTTGTGAGGAGTAATTCTGTATCTATTTGCGGAGGGGTGATATTATCACTTTCATTAAATGCTTGATCGATTACTTCTTTATAAGGCATTTCATTATCTATGCCCTGGTCTTTAAGCACATTTACTTTTTGATACAGTAATGCCCCAAATTCGGTTATGCTTTTATCATCATACCAAATAGATTTGTATTGTTTGTTTTTGTAGATATCCTCTACATCTTTTTGATACTTTTTGAGCTTAGGATATTTTTTAAAAAAAGCATTTATAGATGCCGCATCTATAGTTATGATCGAAGCATATTTATAATTTACTGCAGCTTCTTTGCTTTTTTGGTCTGAAAATGGCTTAAATGAAAATGCAAAAAAGCTAATCGCAAGAACGATTGTTGAAAAAGTAAAATTTCGCATATTTTTAAAGTTTAGAATGATAGAATAACTTTTGCAAAAAATATCGAAAACCCAATAGACACTACTTAAAAAACTAGTTTTCACATACTTTTTTATTAACTGGAAATTATCGATTTGGGCAATCAAATATAGCGAAGATTTATGAGATTCTAATTTGAAAAAGCAGAATATTTATACAAAAATTACAATTTCGGCTTAATTTGAAAGCTGTAATAATTTTGATATTTGATCTTTTACTCTTATTTATTCAATACAAAAAAAGCTTTTAGAGGCTATTGAATAATTTTGAATAATCTCTCTATCAATAATTACAATTCAAAATCGCTTAATTCCGAACTTAATCTGTTATCTTTGCACCCTGAAATCAGTTTAAATAAACATAATATTTAAACCGACTTCAAACAATAGAAAAATAGCCCATTACAATGAAATTAGATAGAAAAGAAATTCTTAAGGCTTTAGAAACAATTACTATTGCTGGAGAAGGAAAAAATATGGTTGAAAGCGGCGCTGTAACCAATGTTATTACTCTTGGTGATGAAGCTGTGGTAGACTTAGTGCTGCACACTCC
Source organism: Flavobacterium sp. SORGH_AS_0622 (assembly GCF_030818825.1). Taxonomy (NCBI): domain Bacteria; kingdom Pseudomonadati; phylum Bacteroidota; class Flavobacteriia; order Flavobacteriales; family Flavobacteriaceae; genus Flavobacterium; species Flavobacterium sp. SORGH_AS_0622. Next base: position 212,050 of record NZ_JAUTAX010000001.1, on the reverse strand, counting down.
CGCGATGCACATTAAAAAAAGAGCTGAAGATGATATTAAAAAGACAATTCACGAGTTAATATCGCCTGATGCTAAAGTAAAAGTAAATATTAAAGTAGAATCTCCAGAGAAGCCTGAAATCAAAGGCCGTGCTATTCCTGGAATCAAAAATATCATTGCAGTTGCTTCTGGTAAAGGAGGAGTAGGAAAATCTACTGTAACTGCAAATCTTGCTGTTACACTTGCAAAAATGGGATTTAAGGTTGGTGTTCTCGATGCCGACATTTACGGTCCTTCGATGCCGATTATGTTCGACGTTGAAAACGAAAAACCAGTTTCTATTACCGTTGACGGAAAATCAAAAATGAAACCTATTGAAAGTTATGAAATCAAAATGCTTTCAATCGGATTTTTTACGGCTCCAAGTCAGGCTGTAATTTGGAGAGGTCCAATGGCAGCAAAAGCATTAAATCAAATGATTTTTGATGCAGACTGGGGAGAATTAGATTTTATGCTTCTTGATTTACCTCCAGGAACTGGAGACATTCACTTATCTATCATGCAGTCTTTACCAATTACTGGAGCTGTTGTAGTAAGTACTCCACAAGCTGTAGCTTTAGCAGATGCTAAAAAAGGAGTTGCAATGTTTATGCAGGATAATATTAATGTTCCTGTTTTGGGAATTATTGAAAATATGGCGTACTTTACACCAGAAGAATTACCTGACAATAAATATTACATCTTTGGACAAGAAGGTGCTAAAAACCTTGCTGCAGATTTAGATGTGCCATTTTTAGGAGAAGTTCCTATTGTACAATCTATTCGTGAAGCGGGAGATTACGGTCGCCCAGCAGCATTGCAGACAGCTTCTCCTATAGAAAAAGTATTTGAAGAAATTACACGTAACGTTGTACAGCAAACAGTAAACAGAAACGAAAGTTTACCAGCAACAGAAGCTATCAAGATTACAACTATGGCTGGCTGCTCAGCAGTAAAAAAGAATTAGATAATTTAGACAATGAGGCAATGAGATAATGATTTAAAGTAATTTAGGATAATTTTAAAATTATCTAATTAACACATTATCTCATTGGCACATTATTTAATTGACACATTAAATATTATGACAACAGAAGAATTAACAAATAATGTTTTATTGGCTTTAGATGAGATTAGGCCATTCTTGAAATCTGATGGAGGAGACATTTCATTAATTTCTATTGAAGACGATAAACATGTAAAAGTTCGCCTGGAAGGAGCTTGTATTAGCTGCAGCGTAAATCAAATGACGTTGAAAGCAGGTGTTGAAACAACGATAAAAAAATATGCACCACAAATAGAAACGGTGGTAAATATTATGTAATAAAAAATTCATTTTTTTTGAAAGTAAAGTTTTATAATTAACAAGAATAATAAGCCTTATTATGATTTGTTTAAAAAAATACTAAAAATACCTTCAAAAAGCAATGGTTTTTGCGACATTCACAAAAAACAACTCAAAGTTTTAAGAGTTTTAGTTAGAGATTTGTTACATTTTAATTTAAATTTGTAAACATAACCCTAAAATCTAAACTTATGAGAAAATACTACGCTCTTTTTATATTATTGTTTACAAGCGCTGTAAATTATGCTCAACAGAGTCAAACGCTTTTTGCCGACAAAGCATGGGTAAATGAATCTGAAGAATGGTCTGACTTTCAATATTCGGGACAGATTATTTTTTCGACCAAAGGAACAAATGAAGAAGGTACCTTGAGAATTGGCAATTATGATTTTTTATATGACCTTTGCGAAGGAAAAGCTAAATTTTCAAATAAAGCAACTTACAGCTCTGCCGAATTCGCACACCCAAGAAAACTTAGTGCACAGACAGACAAACAAGGAATATTAAATTCTACTTACGAGGGAACATTAATATTTCAATCAGATAAAGATTATTATTCTGTTATTTCAGTTGTCACGATATTAGAAAAAGGAGGCAATATTATTGGTGTAAAAATGCGCCTTAAAGACAGTAATCGAAAAGAATATGCTTTTAGCTTAAAAGAAAAAAGTTAAAATTAATAAGGAATTTGAACACGTTTTCAAATTCTACAATAAAATTCCAATAATTAAAAATGGATGTATTAATAAAGATTAAGGATCGAGAGGGAGTTATACACGAATTACAGGCTCCAACTGATATGGCAATGAATATAATGGAGTTATGCAAAGCATACGAACTTCCTGTTGAAGGAACCTGTGGCGGAATGGCCATGTGCGCTTCCTGCCAGTGTTATGTTCTTAATGATGTTGCATTACCAGAAATGGGAGATGAAGAAGAAGCCATGCTTTCGGAAGCATTTTATGTTAAATCTAATAGTCGTTTAGGCTGTCAGATTCCAATTACTACAGAATTAGAAGGGCTGGAATTAGAACTGGCTCCGGAATATTAAAAATAAGAAAAAGCGAGAATTTAAAAGTTTTCGCTTTTTTTATGAAATTTTTACAACAACAAAAGCATTAAGCTTTTCTGCTTCTTCGTAAAATCTTTTAAGTTCGTTGAATTCTTCTTTCAAATAAACAAATTTATCAGGATGTATTAGTTTATAAACTATATTCTGCATTTCTTCTAGATTATAATATTTAATAAGCTCATCAAATTCAACACATTTTAGAAGATTATAAATTTCGTTCACTTTTTCCTGATTTATATACTCAAATCTTAAAAATTGCGAATCATTTTCAATCATAATTCCTGAATAGAAAATCTCTGAGACCTTAATTTTGTTTTTATCCTTTAAATAATGTTTTAAGAGATAATTAATGGTATCGTAGCCTCGTGTCCGACTATAAAAGTTATAATTTTCAATATTTTGATTTGGATAAAAATGGACAACCTTAATCGAGTCCTCTATTAACTCTTCTAATCTATTTTCAGTATTTACATCTAAATTTCTCTGGATCATTTTTAAATGAAGCCTTAAAGTTTTAACATCTAAAATTTTATCAAAATCTATAGCATAAAACAAGTTTGATTTTGCTTTCTCAATAACAAAATCAGCTTTTCCTGGAATTGAAAAAAGATGTAAATCTAATCCCATCATTATGAGTTAAAAAAATGAATTTAAATTTTCTGTTTGATAAAATCAAGGTTTTATTTCCACTTCCAATCTAGTTCTGAAAGGAAATCGATTTGTTGTTTTTCAGTAATTGTTTTTAATTTATTTCTTAGATTTTCAACATTCTCAATTTTATCTTTAGGAATCATCAAGTTTCCAGATGCTTTAAAAGTAATAAAAAAATAATCTGCAATTTCAATTATATTCTCAAATGAAGAAAAATTCAATTCTGCTTTTCCAATATTCTCACTAGTAGTTTCAAATAAATCTTCTTTAAAAATTATACTTGACACAATACCAACTCTCTCTTTAAGATTTTCATTTACATATTTTTTAAAAAGTCTTTGATAATAATGTTTTAAATATATTGGAAAAATAAAAAAACAAACAATTCCAGCACTCGTAAAGTAACAAGCCTCAACTAAACATTTATTCAAATAAAACAAAAATCCTATTAGCAACAGTATTAGTGTCACAAATACTCTAGCTAATTTTTTTTGTTTTTTAATTAGTTTACTTTTTGATGCTAGATAGAGTTGTTGTTGTAAAAAGTCGTTTTCTGTTAGGGTAAAATTTATTTCCATATTTTTATAATAATGCTACATCCGTAATTTGATAGTTTTAGTTTCAAAACTTATACTTTCTGCAAAACAAATACTATAAACACCTTTGCAGTGACCCCTAAAGACATAATTATAATATTATAAGGTTTTATTTCGAAATATATTTGTCTTTTTATAACACTATTATGTCTTTTAAAGACCAAACAGTCCTTTCTTAAAAATTACTTTTGCGAAAAATTAGAGCAACAAAAATCTTCTTAAGCTCTTTTTAAATTATTTATAATTAACAACAATGACCAAAATGAAAGGAATTTTAAGCTTTATCGGCATTACATTATTGACAGTTACTTTATTCTCTTGCAACAAAAACGAATGGACACCAGAGAAAGAAGCCATCTTCAAAAAGGATATAAAACAGAATATACAAACCAAAGAAAAAAGTATCCTTTCAGATAAGCAGATCAATTATATCGCTGATTGCATTTTTGAGCAAATTAAGAGCAAAAATTTAAACCAAGATGATACTAGGAAACCTGAAAATGTAGAAATGATAAAAAAGATGGAAGCTGAGTGTGCTAAAAACTCGTTTATAAATACATTGACTAACGCTGATGTAGCCAAAGTTTGGAATCCAGAAATCAACAAATTATATAAGGCTACTTTAAAAAATATTTTTCTTGAAAACGGTTTAAAAAGCGAACAAGCATCAGTCATTGCTGATTGTACCGCTTATTATTTAATGATGCAAAATGTAAGTCTGGCAGATTTAAATGATCCTAATTATAAGGATGTCATTCTAAAAACCGGAACGTACTGCTCGGAACAATTACAAAAAACAACTAAAATGAACAACTAAAATGAACAAATTTCTAAATTACATTGGTATTGCCCTGATTGCTTTGACATTATTCTCTTGCAACAAAAATGAATGGACACCAGAAAAAGAAACCGAATTCAAAAAGGCATTCAAAGACAGTTTACAGAGCGCAGGAAAAGGTATATTCTCTGAAGATCAGATAATTTACGTTTCTGATTGTGTTCTTGAGAAAATGAAGAGTAAAAATTTAAAACCGAATGACGCGCAAACACCAGAAACTTCTCTAATTGTTATGAATATGGGAAAAGAATGTGCACAAGAATCATTCGTAAAACGCAAAACGCTATCCAAATCTGAAGTAAAAAATAGCTGGGATTCAAATACTGAAGAAAAATACAAAACAATTTTAAAAGATGGTTTTGTTCGTACTGGTCTAAGCAGCGAAAAAGCTTCTTTTATTGCAGATTGTGCCATTTCTAAATTGAAAGAACAAAATATAGGCCCTGCAGATTTACAAGATTCAAAAAATGGTGATTTGGTTCAAAAAATTGGTAAAGCTTGTGGTGAAGAATTAATGAGAAAGAAATAATTTTCAACTTTAATTAAAATCAGAAAAGCCGTAATTACAAGAATGTAATTACGGCTTTTTCTTTATAATATTTTTTATTAAACAAATTTAAATAGCTGACTACGATTCAATTAATCCTTTTATATCTTCTGCAACTTGTTCATAATCTCCAGTTTCATGATGCCACAGATAAATATGTTCACTTAATTTTTTATTGTTATCTAAAGAAATAAGAATTAAGTAATCACCACAGCCGTTTCCTGCAATAGCAATTGCATTTAACGGAAAATTATCCCATTCTCTAGCTTGTTTGGTTTCTAAAACAATATGATTGCAAGTTCTGCTTATTCTCTTCTTATCGCTCTTATCAAAAAACGGGTAAAGATTCCAATTATCGTTTTCGGTTATAGCTTCACCTCCATTTTCTGCTGTCATTTTTTCTTTGAATAAAGTAGGAAAGCTTACTCCTAATTCTTCTTCCGTTTCAATTATATATTTTAGATCGACTGGAAATGCCATAAAACTTAATTTAACTCTATTTACAAAAGTAATTTTTAAACACTAGATAACAAAAAAACAATCCTATAGAATTCAAAAAAGCCGTAATTACAATCTTGCAATTACGGCTTTTTCTTTATAACAATTTTCTTTAATCTCTCAGATTATACCAAACCTGCTTGAATTAAATATTCAGCGATTTGAATCGTGTTTGTTGCAGCGCCTTTTCTTAAGTTGTCAGCAACGATCCACATGTTTAATGTATTTGGCTGGCTTTCGTCACGACGAATTCTTCCAACAAAAACATCATTTTTACCTTCTGCGTATAATGGCATTGGGTAAGTAAAGGTATCTAAATTATCCTGAACCACTACTCCATCAGTATGATGAAGGATTTCGCGAACTTCATTTACATCAAAATCATTTGTAAACTCAACGTTTACCGCTTCGCTATGTCCACCTACAACTGGCACACGAACTGCAGTAGCTGTAACTCTAATCGTGTTATCACCAAGAATTTTTTGAGTTTCACGAACTAATTTCATTTCTTCTTTAGTGTATCCGTTTTCTTCAAAACTATCGCAGTGTGGAATCGCGTTTCTGTGAATTGGATATTTGTAAGCCATATCACCTTGAATTCCTGCGTACTCATTTTCTAATTGTTTTACCGCTTTTACACCAGTTCCAGTGATCGATTGGTAAGTAGAAACAATGATTCTTTTAATGTTGTATTTTTTGTGCAATGGAGCCAAAGCCAATACCATTTGAATAGTAGAGCAGTTTGGGTTTGCAATAATTTTATCTTCTTTTGTCAATACAGAAGCATTGATTTCTGGAACTACCAATTTTTTAGTAGGATCCATTCTCCAAGCAGATGAGTTGTCGATAACAGTTGTTCCTGCTGCAGCAAATTTAGGAGCCCATTCTAATGAAGTATCTCCACCTGCAGAAAAAACAGCAATATCCGCTTTCATATCGACAGCTGTTTGTAAGCCTACTACTTTATATTTTGTTCCTTTGTATTCAATTTCTTTTCCTACTGATCTTTCAGAAGCAACAGGAATTAATTCTGTAACTGGAAAATTTCTTTCCGCTAAAACTTTAAGCATTACTTCGCCAACCATTCCGGTAGCACCTACAACTGCAATTCTCATTTTTATATTTTTAAATAATTCAATAATCAAATTTTATAGGACAAAAATAAGTATAATAAAAGTCTAAACAAGGTGATTCACAAAAAATAACAAAATGTTACAAAATAAACATTTTGTAAAAAAACCGCCTCTTTAGAAGGCGGTTAAGTTAGACTTAGTGTAGCGGTATTATATCTTATTGTTTGTTTTTCAACAAATCTCTAATTTGAGTAAGTAATTCTTCCTGAGTTGGTGCTGCAGGTTGATTTGGAGCTGGTTCTTCTTTCTTTTTAAGACTGTTTAATCCTTTAATTATCAGAAATAAAACAAAAGCCACAATAATAAAGTTAATTACTGCCGAAAGAAACAAACCATACTTAACGCCACCAAAAGCTGTTAAATCTTCTATTTTTGACAAATGAGCTGCATCTAAAGCAGGTTTTAATACCAAAGGAGTAATTACATCTTCGATAAATGAACTTACAATTTTACCAAAAGCCGCTCCAATAATTACTGCAACAGCAAGATCAACTACGTTGCCTTTCATTGCAAATGCCTTAAATTCTGAAAAAAATCCCATATCTAACGTGTTTGTGTTTATAATAAGTAAATATCGAAAATACGGAATTTTATTGAAAGTTTTTAAGATTATCGGAAAAATACCCGTTTTACGCGCTGCGAAATACTCGTCATAATCTCGTACGGAATTGTTTTTAAAGCTGCTGCCATTTCAATAACGGTTGGGCTTTCGCCGAAAATAATTACAGAATCGCCTTCTTTGCAATCTATTTCGGTTACGTTTACCATCAGCATATCCATACAGATACTTCCAACAATTGGTGCTTTTTGATTTTTTATGACAACAAAACCAACTTCATTTCCCCACAATCTGGCAATTCCGTCCGCATAACCAATTGGAATTGTAGCAATTTTAGTTTCTTTTTCGGCCATAAAACGGCGTCCGTACCCCACGCTGTCTCCAGCGGGAATAGTTCGAACCTGTGAAATAATCGATTTTAAGGTTCCAACATTTTCCAAATATTTTTGTTCTAATGGATCGTTGGAAACTCCATACAAACCAATTCCTAAACGTACCATATTGTATTGCGCATTCGGGAAATTACTAATTCCAGAAGTGTTTAAAATATGACGAATCGGATTGATATTTAATTCGCTTATTAATTTTGACGACAGTCTATCAAATAAGTTGATTTGTTGGTTTACAAATGCATAATGTTTTGGTTCATCGCTTGTTGCCAAATGCGATAGAACACTTTGAACACGAACTGTTGAATTTCCTTTTAAAGTAGCGATCAATTCGTCGATCGTATTGTCTTCAAAACCTAAACGATGCATTCCAGTATCAATTTTAATATGAATCGGAAAATCTTTTAGATTCTTTTCGCGGGCAATTTTCAAAAAGGCATTCAGCCCTTTTATGCTGTAAATTTCAGGTTCTAACTGATATTGTATAATAGATGGAAAACTTGTCGATTCTGGATTTAAAACCATAATAGGCAGTTTGATACCACCGTTTTTCAACAAAATCCCTTCATCGGCGAAAGCCACACCTAAATAATCTACTTTATGATGTTCTAATAATTTAGCGATTTCCAAACCTCCGTTTCCATAACCAAAAGCCTTAACCATTACCATCATTTTCACATTTGGTGCCAGTTTCGATTTGTAGTAATTAAAGTTATGACTGATTGCATCGAGATTAATTTCAAGAACTGTTTCGTGTGTTTTCTCTTCAAGCATTGAAACAATTTCTTCAAAATGAAACGACCTTGCTCCTTTTATTAAAATGGTTTCATTGGCAAAATTTAAACTTTCAATGGCCTCGATAAAGTCATTTTTAGTTGGAAAAATAGTAATGTTTGAAAATTTAGAGGCGAAAGCGCTAATCGTTTCTCCAATTCCAATTATACGGTTTATTTTATTAGAAGCAATTAAGTCAGCAACTTTTGAGTATAGTTCTTCATTGGAAAATCCGCTTTGAAAAATATCCGACAAAATAACTGTTTTAGCAGCATTCTTTTTTTGGCTTTCCAAGAAATCTAAAGCGATTTTTAACGATTGAAAATCGGAGCTGTAACTATCATCTATTATACTGCAATTGTTAATTCCATTCTTAACTTCAAGGCGCATTCGAACGGGATAAAGCATCTGGATTCGATTTTGAATCGCTGCCTGATCATAGTTGAAATGCAATAAAACCAATAAACAAGAAATACTGTTTTCTACAGAAGCCGAATCACTGAACGGAATTTCTAAATCAAAAATTTCATTTTGATATTGATATTGAATTTGGGTGTGATCGTTTTTACTTTCTTTTTTCAGAATAAAAACATCAGCCCTTTTATCCGTAAAACTCCATGAAAAAAGTTTTCGAGGATGAAGCATATATTCGGCTGCAAATTGTGTCAAACAAGAATCTACAACTTCATTTTTTTGATAAATAATAACTGGGCAGTCTTTAAATAAAAGCAATTTCTCATCAATCTTCTGCACTAAATTTAAAAAGCCTTCATCGTGTGCGCTTCCAATATTTGTGAGCACGCCAATTGTAGGTTTAATGATTTTTTCGAGATTAACCATTTCGTTAACCGTAGAAATTCCAGCTTCAAAAATTCCGAGATTGTGTTTTTCGTTAATGGCAATTACCGAAAGCGGCACGCCAACCTGCGAATTGTAACTTTTTGGACTTCTGATAATATTGCATTCTGGGCTTAGTAAAAAGTTAAGCCATTCTTTTACTATCGTTTTTCCGTTACTTCCCGTTAATCCAATAACTGGAAAATGAAAAAGATTTCTATAATATGCAGCAAATTTCTGCAATGCTTCCAGCGTATTTTCAACAACCAAAAAATTAGCTTTTCCAGAATAATTATCGGGAATATATTGCACAACAAAGTTCTGCACTCCTTTTTCTATTAAATCGGGAATAAATAAATGAGCATCATTGTTTATGCCGGCCAAGGCAAAAAATAATGTCTGAGGTCCGTTTTGGAGTGAACGGCTGTCAATCGAAATATGATCTATAGAAATAGACTCATCAGAGCCAACCCATTTGGCATTAAGAACTGAAACTAGGCTTTTTAAATTTAGGCTCATTTAGGAAAATCTTTTTTTCAAAATTAAGATATTAAAGATAGAAAAGAGTTGTGATTTTCTTAAAAAATAAAGCGTTTTAGCTTCGCTATTTATATTTCTGTATATTTGTTTATTACCACAAATTTGAGCGTTTTGAAAAAGTTACTTCCTATTTTCTCCTATATATTACACCCCATTTTTATATCGTTGTATGCAACATTGTTTTATTTATTCTATAAAGGAGACATTTTTAGCACACAGGAAAAATATTTTGTTTTAATCCAGATTTTGGTGATTAATGTGGTTGTTCCTGTTTTATTTTATTTATTGCTGCGATCCACTGGACATGTAAAATCGATCATGCTGAGCCAGACTTCAGAACGCACCATTCCGTTAATTTTACAGTGCTTTTTGTATATTTTACTGGTAAAACGAAGTATAGTTATTATTCGTTATCCTGAACTTCATTTCTTTTTTCTGGGAGCCTTGTTTAGTACAATTTTGGCTTTAGTAAGTACACTATTTAAAGTAAAGGCAAGTTTACATATGGTTGCTATTTGTGGTTTTGCCATTTTTGTAATTGGCTTAAACATTCACCTGCAAATGCATAATCCATATTGGCCGGCTTTGCTTATTTTATTATCTGGAGTTGTGGCTTCATCCCGTTTAGAGATGAATGCACATACTTCAAGAGAAATATTAATTGGATTATTTATTGGAATTATGCCCCAGCTTTTATTTTTATACCTGTGGTTATAAAATATAAAAGATCAATCCAGCATTTAAAGTTTTCAAATTGATTTTTTCGCCAGCCCCAGTAGTGGCAGAATTAAACAACGGATTTAAACCGTAGTAAATATATATGTTCCATGTATTATATCCCGCGGCAAGATAAGGTCCGTATTGAAATTTGTTGATATCGGGATTATTATTGATTTTATAGGTTTTCTCTCCATCATCCAAAATTGATGCACTCGAAAAAACATAACTCAATTTCACCCCGCCATAAATACGCCAGAACTTAGTGCTTTCATAAGTTGAATTTCTCCATCTAAATTCTATCGGAAGATCTACAGAATATTGTTTATAACGATTTGAAACAAATTCTCCGTAATCATTTACCCCATAAGCAATTGCACCTGATCCATCTTGAAAAATGGTTAGATTTTGATAATAATTTTGATAGCTTAATCCTAAACCGGCAGCAATTGATACTGTTCTTGATTTGTTAACCGGCATATCGCGCAGAAAACCTCCAGAAAGTCCCAAAGAAAATTTATTCTGTTTAAACTTATCAGGAATATCAGTAAACATGTTATAGGTAACCGAAAAGAAAAACTGATCTTCTCGATATAAAGAATCAATTTTGATTACTGGTTTTACTTCAGGTTTAACTTCTTCCTGTGCAAAAGAGTTAAAAAAAGTGAGTAAAAACAAGCAGCTAAAAATAATTCGCATATCGTGGTTTGGTTTTAAAGAGGTTTTAAAAATAAACGCTCTTCTGCGTCTATTTATTTCATATACAAATATAACATATTGCTTTTTCTAGTAACGATAAGAAATATAAATATTCTCTTTTTGTTGGAGATTAAAATTAATTGCTGCGTTTTTTGCAATAAATCAATAGGGATAAGCAAAAAATAAATGAATTTTCTTTTTATCTTTTATACCTTTGCTGGAAATGAAGAAAAAACAGCTCATATTAAGTTTATCTTTTGCTGTAACAATATTGTTCTCGATATTGTTTCAGTCGATACACAGTTATGAGCATATTGCAAAACAGCTTTTAGAAAAGCAGTGTCATCATAATTATAATGATCCCAGCGGCGAAATAACGCACCAGCATCATAATTATGAAGTTTGTTTTGTTTGTAATTTTGCGTTTGAATCATTTGTGGTTCCGCAAGATTTCTCTTTTCAGTTTTATTATTTCAACAGCGATATTCCTTATTTCTTTCCGCTGTCAGAAAAGATTTTTTCTGTTTCCCCAAGTGCCTATTTATTGCGCGGACCTCCTTTTGCTGTAGTTTCTTAAATTTTTCGGTTTCTAAAAAAATTACATTTTCTTTTTATTTTAAATTGAAACTGCGTTGAGTTTCCTAATCCTAACTTATTTTTAATTAGGATCAGAATGCTTTGCTGCTTCTTTTGGTTTTCATTCAAAAAGGAAAAATCAATTTAACTATAGCATCATTTTCAAATGAAAAAAATTATAATTGCCCTTATTTTAGGGTTCTCGAGCATTCTTACTGCTCAAAATTCGGTTTCAGGTATTGTAACCGATGCTCAAAATCAGCCATTACCAGGAGTTTCAGTTTACGCACCTGAATTACATAAAGGAACAACAACAGATGTGAACGGAAAATACGAATTAAAAAATCTTCCAAACGGGAGTCTTCGCATTGCTTTTTCTTATGTTGGATATGCTAATCAGAATCAAACTATTGCGAAATTAGTAAAGGAAAACACCCTTGATATTATTCTTTTAGAATCTGTTTTAGAAATGGATGAAGTGGTTGTTTCTACGCCTTTTAATAAATTGCAATCGCAAAACGTAATGAAAATTGAGCACGAAAGCATCAAAACATTACAGCAAAAAGGTACCTCAACCTTAATTGAAGGTTTAGCAACAATTCCTGGAGTTTCTCAGATTTCGACTGGAACTTCTATCGGAAAACCCGTAATTCGCGGACTTAGCGGTAATCGTGTTTTAGTATATTCTCAAGGCGTTCGTATCGAAAATCAGCAGTTTGGAGACGAACATGGTTTAGGTTTAAATGATGCCGGAATCGAAAGTGTCGAGGTTATAAAAGGACCAGCTTCCTTATTATATGGTTCTGATGCTTTGGGAGGTGTTTTATATTTTAACCCTGAAAAATTTGCTGATGCTGGAGATTTTAAAGCTAATTTCAGTCAAAAGTATTTCACTAATACGCAAGGAAGTAATTCTTCTATCGGATTAAAAACTTCGACAGATAATTGGAAATTCTTAGCTCGTGGAAGTTACAACACACATTCTGATTATAAAATTGCCGATGGCGATCGCGTAACCAATTCACGCTACAATGAAACTGATTTTAAAACTGGAATTGGATACAGCAATTCAAGCTTTTCAAGTGTTTTAAGATACAATTACAACAAACTAGATATCGGAATTCCAGAAGATGGAATTGCAGAACAATCTTCAAGCAAAGACACTCAATTTCCGAGACAAGGAATTTTTAATCATTTATTGAGTTTGAATAATGTTATCTTTTTTGAAAACTCAAAATTAGACGTTGACTTAGGTTATATCGCAAATGATAGAAGCGAATTTGAAGACAGTAACGAGGCTTCTCTTCATATGAAATTGAATACTTTCAACTATAATGCAAAATATCATTTACCTAAATTCGGAAAAATCGAAACTATTTTTGGAGTTCAGGGAATGCATCAAACCAATAAAAATTCTGGTGAAGAATATTTAATTCCAGATGCTACAACAAATGATTTTGGCGTTTTTGGAACTGCGAATTACGAATGGGACAATAGTGTTATTCAAGCCGGATTGCGTTTTGATAACAGAAATATTACTTCAATTGCTCACGGAACTGAAGGCGAAGAAGGCTATTTTCAAGCTTTAGATAGATCGTTTGACAGTTTTAATGCTTCTTTGGGATATAAAACAAAACTGGCGGAACCGTTGACGCTTCGTTTAAATTTGGCAACTGGTTTTAGAGCACCAAACTTAGCCGAATTAACTTCAAACGGTGTTCACGAAGGAACAAATCGTTATGAAATTGGAAATGCTAATTTGATAAACAGAACAAAACGTTCAGACTGATTTGAACTTAGAATACAAAAACACACATTTCGAATTCTTCGTTAACGGATTTTACAATCACGTAAACAATTATATTTATACCTCTCCAACTGGAGACGTTTTAGATGATAATGATGTTTTTGCTTATGTTCAAGATAATGCAAAATTGTTTGGAGGCGAAGTTGGTTTACACTTTCATCCGCATCCTTTAGATTGGTTACATTTTGAAACTAGTTTTGAAACTGTAACAGGTAAAAAAGACAATGATGATTATCTGCCTTTAATTCCTGCTAACAATTGGAACAACACGCTTAGAACTGAATTTAATATCAAAGATTGGTTAAGCGAAGGTTTTGCTTCATTAAATGTTTCGTCTACTTTCAGCCAAGATAATGTAAGCGGATTTGAAACTGCTTCTAAAGGTTATACTTTAGTAAATTTAGGTTTTGGAGGAACTGTAAAACTAGGAAAAACAGCATTTGACATTAACTTAAACGGAAACAATTTATTTGATAAAAAATATATTGCACACCTTTCTAGATTAAAAACAGACGGAATTCCGAACATTGGAAGAAATATCGTTCTGGGAGTTAATTTTAATTTGTAACATTTTTAAACCATATAAGTCATATAAGTAAAATTAAGCAAAGCGTTTAAGTGAATTTATATGTCTTATATGGTTTAATTTTTTCATTCAATTTTCACAACAAAAAGTGCTATTTTTGTTACAACAGATAAAAACTAACTATGAAAAAAACATTTTTATTAATGACACTTACAACCGCAGGAATTTCATTCGGGCAGCTAAAATACCCTGAAACAAAAAAAGGAGAAACTGTTGATGTATATTTTGATACCAAAGTAAGCGATCCGTACCGCTGGCTTGAAGACGACAAATCTGCAGAAACTGGAGCTTGGGTAAAAGCAGAAAATGAAGTTACTTATGGATATTTAGATAAAATTCCGTTTCGTGAAGAACTTAAAAAACGAATGGAAAAACTATGGAACTATGAAAAAATAGGTGCTCCTTTTAAAGAAGGAAAGTTTACTTATTATTCTAAAAATAATGGCCTTCAAAATCAATCTGTTGTTTATAGAAAAGATGCAAATGGAAAAGAAGAAGTTTTCTTAGATCCGAATACATTTTCTAAAGACGGAACAACTTCTCTTGGAGGTTTAGATTTCTCTAAAGACGGAAACAAAGCCGCTTATTCTATTTCTGAAGGAGGAAGCGACTGGAGAAAAGTAATTATAATTGATGCTCTTTCTAAAAAAGTTTTAGAAGATACTTTGGTTGATGTAAAATTCAGCGGGGTTTCTTGGCACGGAAATGAAGGTTTCTACTATTCTAGTTATGACAAACCTAAAGGAAGTGAATTATCTGCCAAAACAGATCAGCATAAATTGTATTTTCATAAACTGGGAACTTCTCAAAAAGAGGATAAAGTAATTTTTGGTGCAGATCAAAAAAGAAGATATGTAAGCGGTTACGTTACCGAAGATGATCATTTTTTAATTATTTCTGCAGCCAATTCTACTTATGGAAATGAATTGTACATCAAAGATTTGACGAAACCTAATAGTCCAATTGTTACGATTGTAGACAATTTCAATAGTTCAAGCTCAATTATTGAAAATGAGGGAACTAAGTTATTTATAGAAACTGACTTAAATGCCCCAAACGTACGCGTAGTTACTGTAGATGCTGCAAATCCGAAGGTGGAAAACTGGAAAGATTTTATCAAAGAAACTGAAAATGTTTTATCTCCTTCAACTGGAGCAGGATACTTCTTTGCTAATTATACAAAAGATGCTGTTTCGTTTGTACAGCAATATGATTACAACGGAAAATTGGTTCGCGAAATCAAACTTCCTGCTGTTGGAACTGCAGGCGGATTTGGCGGCAAAAAAGAAGAAAAGATTTTGTACTACAGCTTTACAAATTACACAACTCCAGGAAGTATTTATTCTTTTGAACCAAAATCTGGTAAATCAGAAGTATATCAAAAACCAAAAGTTGATTTTAAAAGTGAAGATTACGAGTCTAAACAAGTATTCTACAATTCAAAAGACGGTACAAAAGTTCCAATGATTATTACTTATAAAAAAGGAACAAAATTAGACGGTAAAAACCCAACTATCCTTTACGGTTACGGTGGATTCAATATTAGTTTAACTCCAAGTTTCAGTATTGCAAATGCTGTTTGGATGGAAAACGGAGGTATTTATGCAGTTGCCAATTTAAGAGGCGGCGGCGAGTACGGTAAAAAATGGCATGATGCAGGAACAAAATTGCAAAAACAAAATGTATTTGATGATTTTATTGCTGCGGCAGAATACTTAATTGCTCAAAAATATACTTCATCAGATTATCTAGCTATTCGCGGAGGATCGAACGGAGGTTTATTAGTTGGAGCAACTATGACGCAGCGTCCTGATTTAATGAAAGTGGCTTTACCAGCGGTTGGGGTTATGGATATGCTTCGTTACAATGCTTTTACAGCTGGTGCAGGATGGGCTTTTGATTATGGAACTGCTCAAGACAACAAAGAAATGTTTGAATACTTAAAAGGATATTCTCCTGTTCATAATGTTAAAAAAGGAACTCATTATCCTGCAACAATGGTTACTACAGGTGATCATGATGATCGTGTGGTTCCAGCGCATAGTTTCAAATTTGCTTCTGAATTACAGGAAAAACAGACAGGAGAAAATCCAGTCTTAATTAGAATTGATGTTAAAGCTGGTCACGGTGCAGGAAAATCTGTTGCTGCTTCGATACAAGAAAATGTAGACATTCAAGCTTTCACACTTTACAATATGGGTTTTAAAGCTTTACCGAAAAAGTAAAACTTTAAACTGGACTTTTTTAAGCCACGAATTCACGAATATATTTTGTGAATTTGTGGCTTTCTTTTTTGCCACATATAAAAGGATTAAAATGATTTATTCGCGTGCTTTTAATTTAATCTGTGAAAATCCTTTTATCTGTGGCAAAAATTCAAAAAATAAATTCGTGGCAATTCGCGTAATTCGTGGCAAACCTTTTTTAAATTTGAGAAACTAAAAAACCAAACGATGAAAATTATAAAATGGGGAATTATAGGCTGTGGAAATGTAACCGAAGTAAAAAGCGGACCAGCTTTTCAGAAGGCTCCAAACTCTGCTTTAGTTGCTGTAATGCGAAGAGATGCCGCACTTGCTGAAGATTATGCAAAACGCCATAATGTTCCGAAATGGTACTCAAACGCCGCAGATTTAATAAACGATCCAGAAGTCGATGCTGTTTATATCGCAACTCCTCCCTCATCTCATAAAGAATATACTATTTTATGTGCCAAAGCCGGAAAACCAGTTTATGTTGAAAAACCAATGGCGCTGACTTTTGAAGAATGTAATGAAATGATCAGCGTTTGCAAAGAACATAATGTTCCGTTGTTTGTTGCTTATTATAGAAGAGCTTTACCGCGTTTCTTAAAAATAAAAGAAATTATCGACCAAGGAAAATTAGGAACAATAAGACATGTAAACTGTGTTTTATATCATCCTTTTGAACAGCGCTATGATGATGAAATCAATCTTCCGTGGACTGTTCTGCCTCACATTTCCGGGGGTGGAATTTTTGTTGATTTAGCGTGTCATACTCTAGATTTTCTAGATTTCGCCTTAGGTCCGATAAAATCAGTTCGCGGTCATGCAACTTCTCAATTACAAGCTTATCCTGCTGAAGATGCTGTTTCGATGTCGTTTTTATTCGAAAACGGAATTCACGGATCTGGTCTATGGAATTTTGCCAGTTTTGAACGTTATGATAATACTGAAATTGTGGGTGATAAAGGAAAAATTTCTTTCTCAACTTTTGGCAATGATCCTTTGCATATTCAATATGCAGATGGAGAAAAAGAAAGTATTACGATAGAAAATCCATTACATATTCAACAGCCATTTATAGAAACTGTTATTGCTGAACTATTAGGAGATGGCGCTTCTCCATCAAAAGGAATTTCTGGTTCAAGAACGACTTGGGTTATTGATGAAGTTTTGAAAGAGTTTAGGAACACAAAATCCTAATTTGTCACTCTGAGCGAAGTCGAAGAGCGAGTACTTTTTATAATTTTCTCATCCTAACAAAGGAATACTCTGCGATCAAAAATGCCAATCTTTGTAGAATCTCTTTGGTGGATTCGATTCCGCTCAGCCTGACAAATCAAACGAAAATAAATAGAAGAAAATTCTAGAAATAAAAAGAGGATATTCGTTATGAATATCCTCTTTTTGTAAGCTATAAAAAGCTATAAAATTATAGGCTGTATTTGATCCCTAATGTTAATCCTAATCCAGAAATTCCAACATAAGAACTTAATTCGTCCATTGGTTTATCCTTATTAACTCCATTTGGATTTGTTAAAGCATTGTTTGAATTTACATCTAAACCATCTCTGTAATTAGTATGGATTTGAGCTGTAGTTCTAGAAGCTAAAGCATCATTTCCATTTACAGTAAAATCAGTTGTTTCTTTTGTTTTACCATGAACTGTAAAGTTACGGTATTCTAATTCTGCAAAAGCTGAAAGATGCGAAGTAAGTTTATAAGTTGTACCTACAGCAGCTGTAAATCCGATAGTTGGATTTGGTTTTACTTTGTCAACACTATGAACATTTCCAAAAACTGGAGCACCAGTACCTGGATTAACTCCAACTGGAGCAACAGCATCAGTTTTGATTTCTAAATCTCCGTGAATTGGAACTAAAACTCCAACTTTAGTATAAGGCTCAAATCCTTTAGATTCTCCTAAAAACATAACAATTGCAGGAGCTACATCAAATGCTGTAATTTGACCAACTGATTTAAAGTTGTAAATTCCTGTAGTTGCAGATGTAGGGATATATGGCTGATCTGAAGTAGTCTGTGCCATAGTTTTATCATTACTAGTATAGTAATTAACTCCTAATTCAACTCCTATACGTGTTGAAAAACGGTAACCTGCAGTTATACCAGTTCTAAAACCTTGTCCAAAAGAACCTGTAATACTTTTTTCAGAAACCAATTTTCCTCCTACATAAGTTCTATCTAATGCAGCATTTCCTCCAACAGTTGGAAATTCAGTTGAAGCAGTTTGGTTGAAATAAGATCCCCCCAATTTAAAATACCAGCTTTCTGGTTTATCTGCTTTTTCTGTTTGCGCCATTGTGGCCATAGAGCAAACTAATAATCCTAATAAAAATAGGTTCTTTTTCATAATTCTGATTTAATTGATTAATACAAACTTAGAGTATTTTAACATATTCTTGTAGTTTGTAAAGTTAGACTTGGCACGAAAACGTTGTAATTTTGGGCAATATTACTAAAAAAGTATTATGCATGCATATTTTTAACTAAAAAAATTAACATCTGGTTAAATTTTAACTGTTAATTTTTTAGTTCAATTTAAAATTGATCTGCATTTTCTCCAATTCCTGCAATAATTCAGTTGAAATTCTCACTTTTAAACGACGACTTGGCATAGTTAATTTCGTCACGACTTTTATTTCTTCAACCTCATTTACCTCTTGCACTTTTGTACTTTCAAGTACTTCATCTTCGTTTTCATTTTCATCTTCAAAAACGGCATCATCGGCTTCAAAATCTGTTGGTGTTTCTACCTCAACTAATCGTTTTATCTTTTCTAATTCCATGATTTCAAAAGTCACAGAATTATCTCCCTTGTTCTCGTTAAACAAATGACTCAGCTTATGAATAAATTCTGCCTGAATATCTTTAATATTTAATAGGACAATTAGTTTCTTAGCAAAAGCTTCTAAAATATCCTGCAGTTGTCGTATCTCTACAAACTGCATCCTCGGTTCAGATTTTTTACCTGTGTCATGATTTACCCAACCGTCTTTTATCAATATCTTTATGTAGGCAAAATTATTCTGAATCAGGAAATGACGGAATTTTAAATATTCTTCACCAAAAATTTTAAACTCATAACTTTCGTCATATCCTTCTAAATTAAATACAGCCCAGCCTTTTCCATTTTTAGCTACACGGTGCTGTACGTTATTAATGATTCCGGCGAAGTTTAAATTTTTACCCACATATTCATTCATACTTTTTAATGCTTCTAATCGGGCATTACAGAAGTATTTCATTTCAAATCTAAAATCGTCCAGAGGATGTCCAGAAATATAAATTCCGACAACTTCTTTTTCTTTGGCCAGTTTTTCCATTGTACTCCAGTCCTCGCATGGAGGCACAACTGGTTCTGCAATTTGTACTTCGCTGGTTTCCCCAAATAAACTTACCTGAGAGGAATTTTCATTTTCCTGAAACTTCGATCCATAACGCATTGCTTTTTCATAAAATGTAATTCCGTCGCCATCATCATGAAAATACTGCGCTCTGGTTGTTCCTTCAAATGAATCAAAACCACCGGCAAGAGCTAAATTCTCAATCGCTTTTTTATTGGCAGCACGCAAATCAATTCGCTTCGCCAAATCAAAAATCGATTTATATCTTCCGTCTTTTCTGTTGGCTACAATAGTTTCAACGGCTCCAGAACCAACACCTTTAATCGCTCCCATTCCGAAACGAACAGCATATTCATCATTTACCGTAAATTTATAATACGATTCATTTACACAGGGACCCAAAACCTGTAATCCCATACGCTTACATTCTTCCATGAAAAATGACACTTGTTTAATATCATTCATATTATTCGAAAGTACCGCTGCCATATATTCTGCAGGATAATGCGCTTTCAAATAAGCCGTTTGATACGCAATCCAAGCATAACAAGTCGAGTGCGATTTGTTGAAAGCGTAACTCGCAAAAGCTTCCCAGTCTTTCCAGATTTTCTCTAGAATTTTAGCATCGTGACCTTTAGCAGCAGCTTGTTCGACAAACTTCGGCTTCATTTTATCTAGTACGTCTTTTTGTTTCTTACCCATCGCTTTACGCAAAACGTCGGCCTCACCCTTTGTAAATCCTGCCAAAGACTGAGACAAAAGCATTACCTGCTCTTGATAAACCGTAATTCCGTAGGTTTCAGACAAATATTCGGCACAGGCATCTAAGTCGTATTTAATTTCTTCGTCACCATTTTTTCTTCGAACGAAAGACGGAATATACTCCAAAGGTCCCGGACGATAAAGTGCATTCATGGCAATTAAATCTCCAAAAACTGTTGGTTTCAGATCTTTCATGTATTTCTGCATTCCAGGTGACTCGTATTGGAAAATACCTACCGTTTCACCTCTTTGGAAAAGCGCATACGTTTCTTCATCATCAATCGGGAAATTATCTGGATCTAAATCAATTCCTGTTCTATATTTTACCAGTTTAACGGTATCTTTTATCAGCGTAAGGGTCTTCAGACCCAAGAAGTCCATTTTAAGCAGTCCCGCACTTTCTGCAACCGAGTTATCAAATTGGGTTACATATAAATCAGAATCTTTTGCGGTTGTAACGGGAACATAATTCGTAATATCCGACGGCGTAATGATTACCCCGCAGGCGTGAATTCCAGTATTACGCATTGATCCTTCCAGGATTTTTGCCTGCTGAATGGTTTCTCCTGCCAAATCATCTTCATTGGCAATCGCGATTAATTCTTTTACATTATCAAATTCGTCAGAACGAAGTGCTTTTTTTACCTCTTCTTCACTTTCAGAAATAAAACGTGCCAAATTCCATTTTGACGGCATCATTCCCGGAATCAGTTTGGCAATTCTGTCGGCTTCGAACAAAGGTAAATCCAATACACGAGCGGTATCACGAATTGCCGATTTGGTTGCCATTTTACCATAAGTGATAATCTGAGCTACCTGTTTTTGACCATATTTATTGATTACGTAATCCATTACACGTCCACGACCCTCGTCATCAAAATCGATATCAATATCGGGCATCGATACACGGTCAGGATTAAGGAAACGCTCAAAAAGTAAGTCGTATTTAATAGGGTCAATGTTGGTAATTCCGAGGCAGTACGCAACGGCAGAACCTGCCGCAGATCCACGTCCGGGACCTACCGATACGTCCATTTTTCTGGCTTCGGCGATGAAATCCTGTACGATCAAAAAGTAACCTGGATATCCAGAATTCGAAATCGTTAATAATTCAAAATCCAAACGTTCCTGAATCGATTCTGTAATTTCGCCATATCTTCTTTTGGCACCTTCCATAGTAAGGTGTCGCAGGTATTTATTTTCCCCTCTAACACCGCCGTCTGCTTCATCTTCGGGAACCATAAATTCTTCTGGAATATCAAATTTCGGAAGCAATACATCTCGATAAAGAGAATATCCTTCAACCTTATCTATAATTTCCTGAATATTGATAATCGCTTCTGGCAAATCGGCAAAGAGTTTTTTCATCTCTTCTTCCGACTTGAAATAATATTCCTGATTTGGAAGTCCGTAGCGATATCCTCGACCGCGTCCAATAGGTGTTGCCTGCTTTTCACCGTCTTTTACACAAAGTAAAATATCGTGGGCATTGGCATCTTCTTTTGTTTAAATAATAAGTATTGTTGGTCGCAATTAATTTGACATTATGCTTTTGTGAAAACTCAATCAGGGTTTTGTTTACGCGATTTTCATCTTCCTGATTGTGGCGCATTACCTCTAAATAGAAATCTTCGCCAAATTGTTCTTTCCACCAAATTAAAGCTTCTTCTGCTTGATTTTCACCAATATTCAAGATTTTACTCGGAATTTCTCCGTATAAATTCCCAGACAAGACCATGATATCTGCTTTATATTGCTCCACAATTTTTCGGTCAATTCTCGGAACATAATAAAATCCCTCCGTGTAAGCAATCGAAGCCATTTTCGCCAGATTATGGTAACCAGCTTTATTTTTCGCCAGTAAAACAACCTGATAACCGTTGTCTTTTTTGCTTTTATCTAAATGATTTTCACAGATATTAAATTCACAGCCAACAATTGGTTTTACCTCAGTTTCTGTTGGCTCTTCTCCCGCTTCAACCAGAGCTTTGTTTTTTCCAGATGCTGCTTTGTTATGGTTCATAACGGCACTCACAAAGTGAAAAGCTCCCATCATGTTTCCGGTATCCGTCATGGCAACTGCAGGCATTCCGTTTTTGGCTGCAGCCGCAACAATATTTCCGATTCCGATAGTGGACTGCAGAACCGAAAACTGTGTATGATTGTGTAAATGAGCAAATTTTGCTGCTTTAAAATCTGCTTTATCAGATTCTGAAACTACAGTTGGAGTATCATCAACTTGTAAAGCTTTGATTTGTTCCCTAACTTTTTCAGAAGCCGCTTTTAAATTGATATGCTTTAAACCAATCAGTTTAAATTCCTGCGGATTTCTATCTTGAAATTCTTTAAAATATTCCTTCGGAACGTCTAATTCTTCTTTGGTAAAAACTTCTCTTCTTACCAATTCCAAGAAACAACGCGTAGTTGCCTCAACGTCGGCAGTTGCGTTGTGCGCTTCCGCGAATGGCTGATTGAAAAGATAACTGTGTAATTCTGTTAAGGTTGGAAGTTTGAATTTTCCTCCACGACCTCCAGGAAGCTGCAATAACGAAGCCGTAACTTCTGTACAAGTATCTAAAACCGGCATTGTACCCATAGGAGAATCCACGCCCATTCTATGAAATTCAGCTCCCATAATATTAACGTCGAAACCTAAATTCTGACCAACGATAAATTTGGTTTTGCTTAAAGCGATGTTGAATTTTTCTAAAACTTCGGCCAAAGAGATTCCATCGGCTTCAGCCAATTCAGTCGAGATTCCGTGAATACGTTCGGCATCATACGGAATATTAAATCCTTCTGGTTTTACCAAATAATCCTGATGCTCAATAAGCTGTCCCATTTCGTCATGAAGCTGCCAAGCGATCTGTATACAGCGGGGCCAGTTATCAGAATCGGTTATCGGGGCATCCCATCGTTTTGGTAATCCGGTTGTTTCGGTATCGAATATTAAATACATAGAGTTGTAAAAATCAAATTTTAAAGCTCCAAAATTTCAAATCCTACACATTGCAAAACATTGACAACATGAAACATAACAAAATGCGAAATGAAAAATGGAAGAATTTCAAATTTACGCTTTTTTTAGAGAAATAACGAAGCGAAAGTTGTTAACAAAAGCACTTTTAACACCTTGTAAAATGTAATTCTTAAAAAACTCAAAATATGGATTTCAACGCGGATGACACAGATTCGTTATCACGAAAGACGCTGATTAAAACGGGTTTTTCAGATAAAATACAAAATCCGTTTTAATCAGCATTTTTGCAAAGCAAATCCGTGTCATCCGCGTTATAATTTTACGTTAAATCATCGATTATTCATTTTGAACACTCATTACACCAAAATGAACACTTTTAAACTGTGATGTATCCTGAACTTTGCTTCATCAAATTATAACAATTAAAAAATAATAATCATGAAAACAATTTTTATCACAGGTGCATCATCAGGTTTAGGAAAAGCAACAGCAAAATTATTCCACGAAAAAGGATGGAATGTAATTGCAACTATGAGAACTCCAGAAAAAGAAACAGAACTTTCTAATTTAAAGAACGTAACGCTATTACCGTTAGACGTTACAGATTACGATCAAATACAAAATACAGTTCAAAAAGCACTTGAAATTAGTGACATCGATATTGTCTTTAACAATGCTGGTTATGGGTTAATTGGCCCTCTAGAAAGCTTTTCAGATGATCAGATCACAAAACAATTGAATACTAATTTATTGGGAGTAATTCGTGTTACAAATGCTTTTATCCCGTATTTCAGAGAAAGAAAAAGCGGATTATTTATTTCGACAACTTCAATTGGCGGATTGATTTCTTTTCCTTTAGGATCAATTTATCACGCAACAAAATGGGGGTTAGAAGGCTGGAGCGAAAGCATGGCTTATGAATTAAATCCATTTGGAATAAATATTAAAACAGTTTCTCCAGGAGGGATCAAAACAGAATTTCTTCATGGTTCTCTTGACACCGGAGTTAAACCTGAATATCAGGCAATGGCAGACAAAATGTTTAAAAATGTAGATGCAATGTTTGAAATGGCATCAACTGCAGAACAAATTGCAGATGTAGTTTACGAAGCCGCTACAGACGGAAAAACTAAATTAAGATATGTAGCCGGAGAAGATGCTAAAGCACTGTACCAGCAAAGATTGGAACAAGGCGACGAAGCTTTTCGTACTGCATTTGGAAAACAGTTTTTTGAAGCATAATAATTCCTGATGAGGCAATCCAAAAAGTATTTTACGTTCTTTTTATTAAGCTCCAGCGGAGCGAAATACAACAGTATTAAAAATATTTCGCTTCTCCGAAGCTGATGTTTCATAAATCAAAGAGCTTGTTTAATACTTTTCGGAAAGCCTCATTAGTCTTTTAATGTCATATTTTATATTTTTATATTATGGAAAAGAAAAAAAATAACCCTGCAAAGATTTCCTCTATATCGCAGTTTCATGACCTGCTTAAACTGCAAAAACCTCTTCATCCGATGGTGAGTTTAATAGACAATACACAATTGGTTATAAACGAAGATTTGGCAAACTATGCCTTTTTACTTGATCTGTACAAAATATCTTATAAATTTTCTACCAATGGAAAAATGGGTTATGGACAAGGTTTTTATGATTTTAATGAAGGCGGATTACTATTTTCTTCTCCCAATCAGCTAATCTTTACCGAAAATGAAGAAGGTGCTGAATATGGCGGCTATACGCTGCTTTTTCATCCAGATTTTATTCGAAATTATCCTTTAGGGAAAAACATCAAGAAATATGGTTTCTTTTCTTATGACACCAACGAAGCACTGCATCTTTCTGACAGCGAAAAAACAATTATTATAGGTTTATTAAACAGTATTGACACTGAACTTCGGAACGCTATAGACGAAATGAGCCAGGATGTAATTGTTTCCTATATTGATGTTTTGCTGAATTACAGTAATCGTTTTTATAAACGTCAATTTATTACCAGAAAAACAATCAGTCACGACTTATTAGTCAAAGTTGAAGAAACACTGGATAATTATATAAATAATGCCGAAACCCTAAAAGACGGTTTACCAACAGTAGATTTTCTTGCCTCCAAAATTAACGTGTCTACTCACTATCTAAGTGACATGCTCCGCAATTTAACCGGACAGAATACACAGCAGCACATTCATTCAAAACTGATTGAAAAATCAAAGGATTTCCTAATTACTACCGATCTTTCAGTCGCAGAAATTGCGTATCAACTGGGTTTTGAATATCCACAGTCGTTTAGTAAATTATTTAAAAAGAAAACAAACCTTACTCCTCTCGAATTTAAAAATTCATTGAACTAATTTTCAAAATTATTAGCAGCAAAAATTCCCTTTTTGACTAAAAAAAACATAAAATTTTATAAAAATATACTTCTTGGATGTCGTAGTATTTTGATACTTTATTGAATCTAAATAATGTCCATAAAACTCCTTTAAAAGCTTTAAAAAACCGCAAAAGCATAGTTTGCACACAGAAATCAAAACTAACAATTATTACTATTTTTATTCATTTTGTTAGATTTTTTTAATTAAATCCTTATATTTTATAGCGATTTTGAGATAAATTTGCAAACTATTAAAACAAAAAACAAACAAGGAAAATTAAAGCCGAAAAAGAAAATCAAAATCAATTTCTTTATCATTTTTCTTTCAAATTTTAATGCATAAAAGCAGTTTCGCAATTTGTAATTTAATTTGGGTATCGTATATAATGAAATATTGAAATTGACGCTTTTCTATCTTTTTTTACTTTTGTTTTGCTATTATAATGAACAGGAGATTGCTGTGGTTATAGAAATTACAATTAAAAAAAATAAAAATGAGTAAGACATTATTTGACAAAGTATGGGATTCACATGTAGTGCGTAAAATTGAAGATGGACCAGATGTGTTTTTTATTGACCGCCATTTCATTCACGAAGTTACGAGTCCTGTTGCTTTTTTAGGATTAAAATCAAGAGGCGTTAACGTACTATATCCAGAACGTACTTTTGCAACTGCAGATCACAATACACCAACCATAAACCAACATTTACCAGTTCAGGATCCGCTTTCTGCTAATCAGCTTAAAGCTCTTGAAGACAATGCAATCGAATACGGAATTTCTCACTGGGGATTAGGTCATCAAAAAAATGGAATTGTACACGTAGTTGGTCCTGAAAACGGAATTACTTTGCCAGGTGCTACTATTGTATGCGGGGATTCGCATACATCTACTCACGGTGCTTTTGGAGCTATTGCTTTTGGTATCGGAACTTCTGAGGTTGAAATGGTGCTTTCTACTCAATGTATTATGCAGCCTAAACCAAAGAAAATGCGTATTAACGTAAACGGTCAATTAAGCAAAGGTGTTGGTCCAAAAGACGTTGCACTTTATATTATCGCTCAATTAACTACTTCCGGAGGAACAGGATATTTTGTTGAATATGCTGGTGATGTTTTTGAAAACATGACTATGGAAGGCCGTATGACAGTTTGTAATTTAAGTATCGAGATGGGTGCTCGCGGCGGAATGATCGCTCCTGACCAAACTACTTTCGATTTCCTTGAAGGAAGATTATATGCCCCTAAAGGTGAAGCTTGGACAAAAGCTGTTGAATATTGGAAAACTCTTAAAACGGATGCTGATGCTGTGTTTGATGCTGAATTAAACATTAAAGCGGAAGATATCGAACCAATGATTACTTACGGTACAAACCCAGGAATGGGAATTGGTATTACAAAACATATTCCGAATGCCAACCAAGTTGAAGGCGGTGAGGAAACGTATAAAAAATCTTTAGCCTACATGGGCTTCCACGAAGATGATGTGATGATTGGAAAACCAATTGATTATGTTTTCTTAGGAAGTTGTACAAACGGACGTATTGAAGATTTTAGAGCTTTCGCAGAAATTGTAAAAGGAAGAAAAAAAGCAGAGAATGTTACCGCTTGGTTAGTTCCGGGTTCTCACGTTGTTGAAGCTCAGATTAAAGAAGAAGGTATTTTAGATATTTTGACAGAAGCTGGTTTCGTATTACGCCAGCCGGGTTGTTCTGCTTGTCTAGCAATGAACGATGACAAAGTTCCTGCTGGAAAATATGCAGTGAGTACTTCAAACAGAAACTTTGAAGGCCGTCAAGGTCCTGGTTCAAGAACGCTTCTTGCAAGTCCAATTATGGCTGCTGCAGCTGCGGTTACAGGAAAACTAACAGATCCAAGAGAGCTTTTTTAAAGATTTATGAATGAAGATTAACGATTTCTGATTTAAGATTTCGGCACACTTCATTAAAAAATCTTCTAAAATTTCAATTTACATTTTACAAAAAAATTTAACGATTACAATTTTACGTTCTAGCAATAAATCTAAAATCAGAAATCGTTAATCTAAAATCAAAAATCAAATGGCATACGATAAATTTAATATACTTACCAGCAGTGCAGTGCCACTGCCAATTGAGAACGTTGATACAGATCAAATTATTCCAGCTCGTTTCTTAAAAGCTACAAAACGTGAAGGTTTTGGAGACAATCTTTTTAGAGACTGGAGATACAACGGAGACGATACTCCAAAAGCAGATTTCGTTTTAAATGATTCAACTTACTCTGGAAAAATCCTTGTGGGAGGAAAAAACTTCGGTTCAGGATCTTCTAGAGAGCATGCTGCTTGGGCAGTTTACGATTACGGATTTAGAGCTGTAGTTTCTAGTTTCTTTGCTGATATCTTTAAAGGAAACTGTTTGAATATTGGAGTTTTACCAGTACAAATTAGCCCAGAGTTTTTGGAAAATATCTTCAAAGCGATTGAAGCTGATCCTAAAACAGAATTAGAAATCAATCTACCAGAACAGACTATTACTTTATTGTCAACTGGTCAGCAAGAATCTTTTGCTATTAACGGTTACAAAAAGAACAATATGATTAATGGCTTTGATGATATTGATTATTTACAAGATATGAAAGAAGATATTAAAGCTTTCGCTGATAAACTTCCTTACTAAATAGAAATCTCATTCAGGATATTAGACCCGACAGGTTTCAAAGACCAGTCGGGTCTTTCTAGAATAATAGGACGCGGATGAAACTGATTTCCTTTCGCAAAAGCGCGGATTGCCACGGATTTTATTCTATTCAATATAAAAAAATCCGTTTTATCAGCGTCTTCGTAAAGCGAATCCGTAAAATCAGCATCAAAATTAAATAGGATATTAATAATATTCGACCCGTTAGAAACATCAATATGGAAAAAAGAAAAATTGAAATAATGGATACGACGCTTCGTGATGGTGAACAAACCTCAGGAGTATCTTTTTCTGCTGCAGAAAAACTAACCATTGCGCAATTATTGCTGGAAGAATTAAATATTGATAGAATCGAAATTGCTTCAGCACGCGTAAGCGAAGGAGAATTTCAAGCTGTAAAAGGCATTACTTCGTGGGCTGAAGAACGCGGTTATATTGACAGAATCGAAGTGCTTTCATTTGTTGACGGAGGTGTTTCAATTGATTGGATGAAAAAAGCTGGTGCTAAAGTGCAAAATTTGTTAACAAAAGGTTCAATGAACCACTTAACACATCAATTAAAAAAGACACCAGAACAGCATTTTTCTGAAATCGCTCAAATAATAGCTTTAGCTAAAGAAAATAATATTGAAACGAATGTTTATCTGGAAGACTGGAGCAACGGAATGCGAAATTCTCCTGAATATGTTTTTCAATTTCTGGATTTTCTAGCAACGCAGCCCGTAAAAAGAATTTTACTTCCCGATACTTTAGGAGTTTTAATTCCGTCTTTGACTTTTGAATTTATTTCGAAAATTAGAGCAAAATATCCTCAAATTCATTTTGATTTTCATGCTCATAACGACTACGATTTAAGTATCGCTAATGTTATGGAAGCCATAAAAGCTGGAGTAAACGGACTTCACGTTACGGTAAACGGAATGGGAGAACGTGCTGGAAACGCACCCCTTGAAAGTACTGTTGCTGTTATAAACGATTATCTGCCAGAAGTAAGCATTAATATTAAAGAGACATCTTTATATACGGTCAGTAAATTAGTGGAAACTTTTACAGGTTATAGAATTCCTGCCAATAAGCCAATTGTCGGCGATAATGTTTTTACACAAACAGCTGGAATACACGCCGATGGAGACAATAAAAACAATTTATATTTTAATGATTTACTTCCAGAACGTTTTGGAAGAAAAAGAAAATATGCTCTCGGAAAAACTTCTGGAAAAGCCAATATCGAAAAAAATCTTCAGGAATTAGGTTTAAAACTAAACAATGAAGATCTAAAATTGGTTACCCAAAGAATTATCGAATTGGGCGACAAAAAAGAAACTGTAACTAAGGAAGACCTTCCATACATTATTTCAGATGTTTTGGACAGTCATACTTACGAAGAAAAAATAAAAATTGAGTCCTATATATTAGTACACTCAAAGGGAATGCGTCCATCGACCACTTTGTGTTTAAAATTTGGCGAGGAAATCATCGAAGAAAATGCACAGGGAGACGGTCAGTTTGATGCTTTTATGAATGCTTTATCCAAAATCTATAAAAGCAAAAAATTAACGCTCCCAAAATTAATTGATTATGCAGTAAGAATCCCGCCAGGAAGTAGTTCTGATGCGTTGTGCGAAACCATCATTACATGGGTCAACAACGGAAAAGAATTCAAAACCCGCGGATTAGACTCTGATCAAACCGTTGCAGCGATTATTGCAACGCAGAAAATGCTTAACGTAATAGCCTAAGGTGCTAAGAGACTAAGATTCTAAGTTACTAAGATTTTTTCTTTGACCTTAGAATCTTAGCAACTCAGAACCTTGGAACCTTTTAAAAAAAATTAAGTCACTAAGAATAAAAACCTTAGAATCTTAGCAACTCAGAACCTTAGAATCTTAAATAACACATAGAATGAAATTAAACATAGCCCTTTTAGCTGGAGACGGAATCGGACCAGAAGTAATAAATGAAGCTGTAAAAGTATCTGATGCTATTGCAAAAAAATTCGGACATGAAATCACTTGGAAACCAGCTTTAACTGGAGCTGCTGCAATTGATGCAGTAGGCGAACCTTATCCAGATGCAACACACGAAATTTGCAAAAATGCTGATGCAGTTCTTTTTGGAGCAATCGGCCACCCTAAATACGATAACGATCCTTCTGCACCTGTAAGACCAGAACAAGGTTTGTTAAAAATGCGTAAAGCGTTAGGTTTGTTCGCAAACGTTAGACCAACTTTTACATTCCCTTCGTTATTAGATAAATCTCCATTAAAAAGAGAAAGAATCGAAGGAACTGACTTAGTTTTCTTAAGAGAATTAACTGGCGGTATTTACTTTGGTGAAAAAGGAAGAAGAGACAATGGCGATACTGCATTTGACAACTGTGTTTACACAAGAGCTGAAGTACAGCGTTTGGCTAAAAAAGGTTTCGAATTAGCAATGACACGTTCTAAAAAATTATGCTGCGTTGACAAAGCTAACGTTCTAGAAACTTCACGTTTATGGAGAGAAACAGTTCAGGCAATGGAAAAAGATTATCCAGAAGTTGAAGTGAGCTACGAATTTGTTGATGCGGTTGCTATGCGTTTAGTACAATGGCCAAACTCTTATGATGTATTGATTACTGAAAACTTATTTGGAGATATTTTAACAGATGAAGCTTCTGTAATTTCTGGCTCAATGGGATTAATGCCTTCTGCTTCTATGGGAGCTGAAGTATCTTTGTTTGAACCTATTCACGGTTCTTACCCGCAAGCTACAGGATTAAACATAGCAAACCCAATGGCTACTATTTTATCTGCTGCTATGATGTTCGAAAATTTCGGATTGATGGAAGAAGGAAAAGCAATGAGAGATGCAGTAAACAAGGCTCTAGAAGCTGGAGTAGTTACCGAAGATTTAGCTAATGGAGGCAAAGCATACGGAACTAAAGAAGTTGGTGACTGGTTAGCTGCGAATGTATAATTAGTTAATTTTTGTTTCAGGTTTAAAGTTCCAAGTTGCTCGAACTTGAAACCTGAAACTTTAAACAAAAAAAGGGATCAACTTGCGTTGATCCCTTTTATATTGTAGAAAAAAAATATTAATATCCTCCTCTGTTTCCGCGGTCATTTCCTCCACGGTTGTTTCCATAACTTCCACGAGAGTCTCCTCCACGGTTGTTATTAAAACTTCTTCTTTCGCCTTCTGGTTTTGGCTCAGACTTATTAACAACGATTGTACGTCCTGAAACAACAGCACCGTTCAATTCGTCGATAGCTTTCTGAGCTTCGCTATCATTTGGCATTTCAACAAAACCAAAGCCTTTACTTCTTCCAGTAAATTTATCAGTAATAATTTTAACAGAGTCAACTGTTCCATAAGCCTCAAAAGACTCTCTTAAATCTGCTTCCTCAATACTGAATGGAAGGCTTCCAACAAAAATATTCATAGATATTTATTTATAATAATAAGCAAATGTACTCTTATTATTCTGTAATCTACTATATATTAGTTTATTTATGTTTTTATTTTGATTTTAAAACCTAAAAAGCCTCAAAAACCTTAATCTATGGTAAATTTAGGATCTAGTTCAACGGGGATTTTATAGAAAACACCTTCTGTAAAATGTATTTCTTTTTTTTCAGCACCATTATTTACATTAATGGCTGTAAATTTAAATGTACCCGAAATTGTCTTATCAATAGTATTGTATTCTGTAACTATAATTTGCCCACTGCCTTTGCCTTCTCCAGTAGTAAATTCTTCTTCTTGTCCTGGATAAGTATTTTTAAATGTCGCTTTTGTAACATCATCTACACCCAAAATATATGTTTTTTGAGATGGTGCAGGGAGCTGAAAACTTATTTTTTCATAACCCAAAGAACCTTCAACAACAAAAATTCCAGTTGTTTCTGTTCCCGACTTATAGCTCTGAGCCCTCCAAAAAACATTATCTTTTAAAGTTTGAAAAGCAGGATTATTAAACCTAATATCCTCTGTGCATGATGTTAGTAAAAATATAAGTGGTAAAAAGTAAAAGTATTTTTTCATATTCTTAGGATGAATTTGGCACAAAAATACCGCATTACAATTAATAAACGTTTGAAAGGAAAAGCAAAAACAGCCAAAAAAATGGTAAAAATTTATCTTAAAGATATTTAATACTTTTTGAAACGCATTATTGATAAAAAAATTATATCTTTGCGCCCTTAATTAACAGAGGTCGAGTACCTCAAAATTTAATCACAAGATTATGTCAGTAAAAATTAGATTACAAAGACACGGTAAAAAAGGAAAACCTTTTTACTGGGTTGTAGCTGCAGATGCACGCTCAAAAAGAGATGGTAAATACTTAGAGAAAATCGGTACTTACAATCCAAACACAAACCCAGCAACTGTTGAGTTAGACCTTGACAGCGCAGTTAAATGGTTACACAATGGTGCTCAACCAACTGATACTGCTAGAGCAATCCTTTCTTACAAAGGTGCTTTATTGAAACACCACCTTGATGGAGGTATCCGTAAAGGAGCTTTAACTCAAGAGCAAGCTGACGCTAAATTAGCTGCTTGGTTAGAGGCTAAAGCTGGAAAAGTTGATGCTAAAAAAGATGGTTTATCAAAAGCACAAGCTGATGTTAAAGCTAAAGCTTTAAAAGCTGAACAAGAAGTTAATGCTAAACGTTTAGCTGCTGCAGCTCAGGCTGAAGCTGATGCTATCGCTGCTGCAACTCCTGCAGTTGAAGAAGAAGAAGTTGCTGAAGTTGAAGCTGCAACTGAAGAAGCTCCTGCTGCTGAAGAGAATAACGAAACAACTGAAGCATAATTTTACTTAGCGAGAATGCGTAAAGAAGAATGTTTTTATTTAGGTAAAATCGCTAAAAAATTTAGTTTCAAAGGTGAAGTCCTAATCTATTTAGATACGGATGAACCTGAGTTATACGAAAATCTGGAATCAGTGTTTGTTGAACACAACAAACACTTGGTTCCTTTTTTTATTTGAAACAAGTTCTTTACATA
The DNA here is from genome assembly GCF_030818825.1 of Flavobacterium sp. SORGH_AS_0622. Classification (NCBI taxonomy): domain Bacteria; kingdom Pseudomonadati; phylum Bacteroidota; class Flavobacteriia; order Flavobacteriales; family Flavobacteriaceae; genus Flavobacterium; species Flavobacterium sp. SORGH_AS_0622. Next base: position 178,476 of record NZ_JAUTAX010000001.1, on the reverse strand, counting down.
AAAACGACTTTCTAAGAGTTCGTTTTGAAGATGTAAATACAGAGGAAGAAGCAGATGCCCTAGTTGGTAACGCGATTTATCTTCCTTTAACCATGTTACCAAAACTTACAGGTAACAAATTCTATTTCCACGAAGTTATTGGTTTTGAAATCGAAGACAAACGTTTAGGTGTTTTCGGAAAAATAACTTCTATTAATGACTCAACTGCTCAACCACTTTTTGAAGTTTTAAATGGTGAAGTGGAAATCTTAGTTCCAATGATCGACCATTTCTTGGTAAAGATTGACCGCGACAACAAAAAAGTAATCATGGATCTTCCAGAAGGTCTTGTGGAGATGTACCTTTAGGTTTAAATTCCAATTTTTTAAAATTTCAAATTCCAAACTAGAATGAAATTCCAAATTCTAATTTGGTATCGAAGTTTTATGGCTCTATATTTCTATTAAAGAAAAAACCTACATAAATATAAATTCTTATTTTTGAACTTCAAATATTGGAATTTAAAAAATTTGAAAATTATTTTCTTTATGAATAAACCCTATGATTTAGAAGAGAGGACTTTCTTGTTTGCAAAAGAATGTCGAACATATATTAGAACTTTATCGAAAACAACATCCAATATTGAAGACGGCAAACAATTAATAAGATCGTCTGGTTCTGTGGGAGCAAACTACATTGAAGCGAATGAAAAATTAGGTGATAAAGATTTAATATTTAGACTTAAAATATCCCGAAAAGAAGCCAAAGAATCTAAATTCTGGCTGCGCTTATTACACGAACTAAACCCTGATCAAAGAATGATTTCTGATTCTTTATTATTTGAAGTAGAAGAATTGCGTAAAATTTTATCAGCAATAATCACGAAAACTTCAAAATAATTATTAAGATTTTAATCTTACTTTTGCCAACAATAAATCATACTGATTTACTGCTTTCATTTGGTTTGAGAATTTCGTTTTTGGAATTTACACTATTTGGTTGGAATTTGGAATTTAAAAAAAATTGGAATTTTTCACTTATGTTTTCATTTAAGCAATTTACCATTAATCAAGATCGTTGTGCAATGAAAGTTGGTACAGACGGCGTTTTATTGGGTGCTTGGGCTCCAATAAATCACAATCCGTTTAGTATTTTGGATATTGGTGCAGGAACAGGAATTATAGCTTTGATGCTGGCTCAGCGAACTCATGCTGAACAAATCGATGCTCTTGAAATTGATGAAGATGCTTATGAACAAGCCGTTGAAAATTTTGAAAGTTCTCCTTGGGGAGATCGTTTATTTTGCTTTCATGCTGGTTTAGACGAATTTATCGAAGAACCTGAAGACGAATATGATTTGATTGTTTCGAATCCTCCTTTTTATGCTGAAAATTACAAAACAGAGAATGAACAGAGAGATTTAGCACGGTTTCAAGATGCAATGCCTTTCGAAGAAATCGTCGAAGCTGCAGATTTATTGCTTTCAGAAAACGGAATACTTGCTATAATTATTCCTTTTAAAGAAGAAGAAAAATTCATCGCTTTAGCAAAAGAAACTGAATTGTACCCAATAAAAATCACAAGGGTAAAAGGCACTCCAAAATCAGAAATTAAGCGAAGTTTACTGGCTTTTAGCCGCAATGAAGTTTCCACAATTGAAATCGATGAATTAGTTATCGAAATCGACAGACATGTTTATACTCCAGAATATATCGAACTAACTAAGGATTTTTATTTGAAATTCTAAACTTGTTCAAATATACTTTTAAATTGATACAAGATTCTTTCAATTAATCGTAAATCTTCTGTCACAATTTCGGCACTTCCTTTCATTTCCTGCTGGAAAATAATTTGTTTATTATAGGATGTTTTTAAGCCGTTTGGAAGTGCGACGTCCAGCAATAAGTTTCCATCTTTATCGGGCACTAACGAAATATTTTTGATTTCACCTTTCAATACACCAAACTCTCTATCAGGATAATTGGCCAGCCGGATATTGACTCTCTGCCCTACTTTTATTTTTCCTGAATTCAGAGCAGGAGCTTTTACTTTTCCAACAAAACTGTTTTTAGCATCTGGAATTATAGAGAACACATTATCCCCCACATTTATAGTCTGATTTTCGTTCCAAACCTGCAGAAAAGTAACAACCCCGCTTACAGAAGATTTTAATGTATAAGCAAGTTCCCAGTCTTTTATCACTTTTTTCAGCTGATAAAATGACTGCGCCATACTCCTTCCAAGATTAACCTCCTCTTTTGTGCTATTTATGTGCGAATTTTGGCTCGATTTTGTATTGTCGATCAAAGAGGACCTTAATTGGGAAATCGAGGTTAAAAGGCTTTTATAACTCTTCATTGCCTGAAGATAGCCCAGTTTCTTCAATTCCATTTCCTGAGCAGAAATAATTCCTTTATTGAATAAAACTTCAAAACGCGCTATTTCATTTTTCTGCAGTTCCAGTTCACTTTCATTAATTACCTTTTGCTGCTGGAGAATATCCAGTCTTTCTTTGATCTGGATTTTCTCTGAGCTCTGCGCCCTGCTTTCAATTTCAAAAGGATGCAGATTTTCGTTTAATTCCTGAGCCTGATAATCTTTCTGAAAAACAGCAAAGGCACTTTCTATTTCACCTAGCTGTTTATTTTTCAGCATCGCAAACGGAAATACTTTTTTAGCATTAATATCATAGCTATCTACAATGCTTTTTAATAAAAAAACATCCTTGTAGTCAGCGGTATTTTCAATGATGGCTAGCGTGCTGTTTTTAGGAACCAAAGTTTTGTTTTTTACCAAAATTGCCTCAATACGACCAGAAGATTTCGAAACAATTCTCTCAGGAGGAATATTAGTGGTAATTACGATTTCGGTATGCACAACATCTGGATATTTGACAAACCAGGAAACAAAAAACAGCATTACAATTATGGCAAATATCAGCACTGTTCCCCATCGGATCATCCAATGCGGTACTTTGGTCAGGATATCCTGAACTTCTTCGCTTCTTAATTCAAATGTATCTTCAGCCATGATTAATTTCCTAATTGCAGTTGATTTCTAACCAGTTCAAAATAATTTCCCTTCTGTTCTACTAATGCTGAATGACTTCCGATTTCGATAATTTTTCCTTTATCTAAAACCACAATCTGATCTGCATTCATAACAGTACTCAATCGATGCGCAATTACGATTACCGTTTTATCTTTGAAAAAAATATCTAATTTTTTCATTATTTCTTTCTCATTATTGGCATCTAATGCAGAAGTAGCCTCATCAAAGAAAAGTATTTCTGGGTTTTTATAAACAGCTCTGGCAATAAGAAGTCGCTGCTTCTGGCCTGTGCTCATTCCAATACCTTCCGCTCCTATTTTAGTATTAAAACCCAACGGCAGACTGCTGATGTATTCTTTAATATTTGCCACATCTGAAGCGTAGATTAATCTTTCTTTATCAATCCTGTCTACTCCAAAAGCAATATTATTAGCAATTGTATCACTAAAAATAAAGCCTTCCTGCATTACAGCACCAATATTTGACCTCCAGGCTTTTTGAGATATATTTTTAAGCTGTGCATTTCCAATTAAAACCTCTCCTTTTTCGGGTTCGTAAAATTTCAAAAGCAGTTTCATCAGGGTTGTTTTACCGCTTCCGCTGACACCCACAATTGCAGTTACTTTATTGGCCGGGATGATTAAACTTAAATTATCCAATACTGGAATATCCGACCCTAAATAACGATACGAAAGATTTTTAATCTCAATATCAACATCATTCGGCACTTCAGTTGTCTGGTGCACTTCCTGCTGCAGTTCATCTTCTTTTTGATGAATCTCGGATAATCTGGCAAGTGAAATTTTAGCATCCTGCAATTCTCTAACAAATTCTATTAACTGAGTAATTGGGCCATTTAAATTTCCAACAATTGCGCTTATCGCGAGCATCATCCCTAATGTAATGGATCCATCAATTACAAGTTTTGCAGAAAGAAGAATTATAAAAATGTTTTTAAGCTCATTGATAACCGACGAACCGATCGTTTGTGCCTGTTCTAAAACCAAGCCTTTTATTGAAACCCTAAAAAGTCTTGCCTGCACATACTCCCAGCCCCAGCGTTTTTGTTTTTCGGCATTATGAAGCTTTATTTCCTGCATGCCGTTTATCAGCTCCATTACTTTACTCTGTTCGTTTGAAACTTCTGCAAAACGTTTATAATCTAAAACTTCTCTTCTTTTTAGGAACATTGTTATCCATGCAAAATAGAGTACGCTTCCTAAAAAGAAAACTAGGAATATCTGCAGATTGAAATAGGCTAAAACCGCTCCCATTATAAACATATTTATTACAGAAAACAGCACATTAAGAGAGGATGTGGTAAGTATTCTCTCGATACGGCGGTGATCGTTTATTCGCTGCATAATATCTCCTGTCATGCGGACATCAAAATAGGAAATAGGCAGATTCATTAATTTAATAAAGAAATCTGAAATTAACGAAATATTGATTCTCGTTGATAAATGAAGTAAAATCCAGCTTCTAATTAACTCCAAACCAGTTCTTCCTGCAAAAATAAAAAGCATTGCAAAAAGAATTAAATAGATAAAATGAATGTTCTGATTCTGAATCCCGACGTCGACTATACTCTGGGTTAAAAATGGAAAAATAAGCTGCAGCAGACTGCTGGCTACAAGTCCAATTGCAAGCTGTATAAGAAATGATTTGTATTGAAATAAATATTTAAAAAGAAATTTAAATCCTAAACCAGAATTTTCTTCTTTGTCAAAATCAGATTGAAAAAAGTTTGGTGTCGCTTCGATCAGTAATGCAATTCCTTCCTTTGTCTCATCGCCTGCATTATTACCAATCCAGAACTTAACAAAATCTTCTTTGTTATATTCTAAAAGTCCAAAAGCGGGATCGGATATATAGTATTTACCTTTTTTTATTTTGTAAAGAACAACATAATGATCTTTATTCCAATGCAGAATACATGGCAGCGGAGCTTCCTCTATTCTCTTTACAGACAATTTAACCCCTAAAGTCCTAAAACCGATTTTCTCGGCAGCATCACTCAAAAAAAGCAAATTACTTCCTTCACGAGTTGTTTCGCTAAAATCTCTCAACTCCTGAATATTGATTGTCTTACCGTAATATTTAGCTATTATCTTTAAACATGTCGGCCCGCAATCTTTATGATCGGCTTGTCTGTAATGAGTGAATTTTTTCAATTTCAATTTGATTTATTCAAGGCCAATTTAAGAAAAAAAATTCTTGTTAATCCATAAAAAAACAGAGAAGATATAAATCTTCTCTGTTTGGGTATTTAAAAACAAAATTACCAGTAACACAATTTCTTTAGGACATGGCCGCGGTTTACCCTAACCAATTAAAATTAACACAGCGGCCAACTCCTAAGAATCCCAGTACCAATCATCAATACTGAGAATTTGCTCAATGTTCCACGATCGAGCGCCTATACATTCAAAAAAAACATGACTAAATTCTAAATAAGGCTATATCGTATTACTTCTAAAAAAGTTAAAAAAATCAACAACAAAGACGACTTGTATCGCAAATACCTGATGTGGTATTTAAAGGACAAGTTTCGTCTGATGAAATTAAAATGCATCCAGCTTCTAAGGCATAAATCCAGCACTCAGGAATTCCTCCTCTCATGGTTTTCTGCTCATTTTTATTAATACTTTGAGCACCGTTCAGATTTAAAATTTTCTTTAACATCTTTAATCTCATTTTTAATAGTAACAGAGTTTTTTGGTCTCTGTTACTATTTAAATATTCAAATTAGCAAGCATAATATTTTTCGTCAGCAGGATTATTACAATTTGGTTCTAGTGCATATTCACCTGCCAAAATGTTTTTCTGCTCTTTTTTTGTCAGCTTTTTAGTTTCTTTACTTTTTAAAATTTTTTCTAACATAATTGGTTATTTACGTTTTCTGGGTATAAGCCTCAAATCTGTAAAAAACTTGATGCTTAAAAATTTCCTTAACAACTTCCGACATAATTATTTGGCACACAATCCCAATATGATGATACTGTTCCAAATTCTGTACATCTTTTAGCTTTAAATCCGTCATCACAAATAGGAGCGTTACTTCCGTTTATTGTTTTTTGCTCATTAGCAGATAATTCTACTGCACCTTTCAACTTCAAAATATTCTTTAACATAACTGCAGGTTTTAGGGGTTATTATTTCTATTTAAACAGTTTAAATTCTGTTTTCACTTTATGCTGTTTTTTCTAAAATTTGAACTTCATCGACAAAATCGTTCAAGAAGTATTTTAACTCATTCAGCTCATATTCATTTGGAAATAACCTTTCGTTTACAATTTTAACTGGTGTGTAATTAAAATTATTCATTGAACACCAATCATATTGTTTTTGAATTTCCTGACTAATCATCATACTCACTGACTCAACAGGCCATTTTTTAAGCCATTTTTTATGAACCATTCTCTTAATGTACCAATCAGAAATTGCCTCTACTGTTTTTCCAGGCGTTGTTCTATTAATAGTTAAAAGTCTTTCAACAACTGCCTTATAAGGATTGTCGTTGTTTTCTGGATTAATATTAAAAAGAACGTTCAAATATATTTTATCTGGAAACTTCAATACTAAATCAAAAGCTTCTTGAAAAGTTTTATAACAGTGTCCGCAGCTTGGGCTTAGTATAATAGAAAGCTTTACGGCTGCATTTTTATTTCCAAAGTTCAACCCTCTTAAATCTTCAAATCCTTTTGTGTATTTTACTTTCTTAGACAAGAAGTTTAATAAAGAATAATTTCTTTTGAACTTTTTAAGTTCTTTTAATGAACTTTCATTATCAAGCATTTTTCTAATCATCACTTTAACTGCTGCCCAAATCGGGATTAAAAGCAATAAAGAAAATACATAAGGAAAAATAGCACTTAAACTAAAGCTCAATGTAAATAGGTCTGATGAAAACCATAAAACACTTTGAACTACAATTAAAAATGATACTGCTAAACACATAACACACCATTTTTGAATTTCAAATTTCTGAATCCAAATAGAACAAACTACTACTGGAATTGCCAACAGACTTAAAAACCCAACAAAAACTGCTGAACTCAATGGCTGTACCAAAATTGCAATAATGCTTGAACTAAAGAAAAGCAATGGTAAATCTGAAAAGCTTAACCATCTATTTGCTATATCGTCATTAAAACTAATTACTGAGTGACAAGAAGAGTTAGAACTTAAATTACAAAATTTTGAAATTACAGTGTTTTTAACACCCCATTTCTCCTGAACAATAAATATGCTCACGATTAAACCCAAAATTGATGTTACTAAAAAAATAGTACTAAATAAATCAAAGCCGTTATAGAAAAAAGATAATCCTGTAAGAAGGGCAAGAGGCAGAAAATATTTTAACCAATTATATTCTACTTTTAAATTATCTCTCGAAACTACATTATTTGGCTCAATAGCAACAATTACTCCATTCCAGTCCAAAAGAAATTTATCATAAGATAACTTTTGAGTTCCTTTTTTGTTAGTCGTAATTCGAACACCACTTTTAGTCTTTTCAACCAATATCAATTCATCTTTAAAATACGCCAAAAAATTAGACGGTAAATCTACAATTTGCTCTTTCGAAACTCTTACTGCTGCATTCTCTACAGAAAGCAAATCAAATGAATCTGTAATCGCAAATAAACTCGGATAATTGGGATGAGACAAAAACAGATCCTTGAACTCATTTTTTATATCTGAGTATCGATTAATTTGTAGAAATTTTTGGACCAGTTTCAACATCGCTTTTGATCGTTTTTAAATCATAATTACACTGCAAATATTGTAGTTTTTATTGATAAAAATCGCATGCATATATACAATTTATTAATTATACCACATACAATTTATAAATTATACCAAGTATAGTACACAACATAAATTACTGTAAAACAATATATTATGATTGATTATCTAGTATAAAAAGCTCAGAAAGGCTATTTTCGATTAACGGCTTTACTTTTTGCCTAGTTTTGGAAAAGCAATAATCTAAATACCGAAAAACATGAAAAACATGGTATCAAAATCGAATGGTTTTGAAGAAGAAAAAACAAAATAGAAGAGATTAAAATGACTCAAAAAAAGTCTAAAATCAACCTCAAATTCGCAGCAAAAATCCCCCCAAAAAAGCAATGCTTAAAAATAATTTGACAAGATTTAACTTATAAATAAAGTTCAATTTTATTGCTTTTTTTAAGTAAAATAACAACCCAAAATTCTTAACGTAAACCAATTTTTAGCGCTTTTTCATCGCAATATGACAAAAATTGCTTAAAAATTTTATGAAAGATTAATCGTATTAAATTTAAATCCAAAAAAAATTAAAAGACATGAAAAATTCAGCATTCACATTAGAAAATTTTGAAACAGAAACAATTTCTAAACAACAACAGCAAGCTATTAAAGGCGGAGGTAATGACAGCCAAACACCACCACCTACTGACACAAACAATCCTGTAAAAGGTACTGGAGGAAACGGAAATGGTTAATTCTTTCTACAAAATTAAAATACATAGTAAATAGTATAAAAAGCAATCCAAAAAAAAAGAAACATGAAAAATAATTCACTGAAAATCAAAGATTTTGAAATAGAAAAAATAAGCACAGAAGCACAAAAAGTTATAAAAGGCGGTGATGGAGAATCTGTGGATCCGCAGAACAATCCAGCTAAAGGTACTGGAGGAAACGGAAATGGTTAACTCTCATTTATAATAGTGTAAATAATAATTAAAAAACATACGACATGAAAAATATAAAATTGGCAATTAAAGATTTTCAATTAGAAAAAATAAATAAAGAAGCTCAAAAAGTTATAAAAGGCGGTGATGGAGAAGATGTCGATCCGCAGAACAATCCAGCTAAAGGTACTGGAGGAAACGGAAATGGTTAACCTCATTTATAATAGTGTAAATAATAATTAAAAAACATACGACATGAAAAATATAAAATTGACATTTGAAGACTTTCAATTAGAAAAAATAAATAAAGAAGCTCAAAAAGTTATCCGAGGCGGTGATGGAGAAGATGTTGATCCAAAAAACAATCCTGCTAAAGGTACTGGAGGAAACGGAAATGGTTAATAGTACAGCTTTAAATATTGTTCGCAAATTGAGCTGGAGATACTCCAGTTCTTTTGCGAAACGATTTTGCAAATGAAACCGCATTCTTAAACCCAACACTTTCTGCAATTGCCTGTGTTGAATATTTACGATATAAGTGGTTTGTAATCATTTGATTAATAACATAATTAATTTTTAACTCATTAGAATATTCTCCAAAAGATTTACCAAATCGTTTATTTACAACATAAGACAAATAAGTTGTATTAGTTTTGATTTTTTTGGCAACATAAGACAATGTAAAATCAGGATTTAGGTATTCTAATTTTTCTTCTAATGCTAATAATTTTTCTACAATTTTATTTTCTTTAGCTTCATCAATACTAAGGTTTGCATTTTCCTTTTTAAGTAATGTATCTTCTAGTTCTGGAGTTTCAACAAGTATATTTTGTTCTGCAGCTGCTTTTTCGATTTCAGCTTTTTCAATTTCTTTTTTCTCCAGATTAGCTTTAAATTCTTCAATTAAAGCATTCATTTTTTTCTGTGCTTTATTTTTGTCCCGAATATTTTTAATTAGGAAAAACACAATTCCAACAACTAAAATAACATATAAAACTTTAAGGGCTTTATTCCATAAAACCTCGTACTTATACTTTTCTTGAATGCTTATCATCTCATCGCTAAGATTCGCCGTACCTAATTTGTAATTGACTTCTAAAGCTTCTTCTCTTAATTCTCCTTCGTACTTTTCATAAGAATCTAAATACATTTTAGAATATTTGAAAGCTAATTCGGGTTCATTTTTTGCACTATAAATTTTAGCCTGAAGATAATTGGACTGAAAAGAAATTCTATCTGTTTTTTTTTCTTTAACAGACATAGAATCAACCTTCTTTAAAAATACCAAAGCTTTATCATAATTTTTTAATGAATGATAAAGGTCTCCTAAATTATAATTTGCAATCCTATAATAATAATCATCATTATTTTGCTTAGCATACATCGAAATATCGAAGTAGGTTCTTTCTGCATTTTTAAAATCTTTTTTGTATAGATAAATATTTCCTAAACTAAGAGTAGAAGTAATTTTATTGTCTAAATAATTTTGCGAATAATTGATTGCTCTTTTATAAAAGTATTCGGCAGAATCTAATAAAAATAATTTACCTCGAGCTTTCATGAAATAGCCTTCATAGACATTTCCTAAATTGGTATAAATATTACTTTTACTATTTTGAAATTGATCTTTTTCGTATAGACTTTCATTTTTATCTAAAAAAATACTATTCTGCCTTAGATTTCTAATAGCAAGTTCATAATTCCCTACTTCTTCATTAACTAAAGCTATATTGCTTTTAAACTTAACGATCTGTATAACATCTAATGTTTTGGTAGAAAGTTTTATTCCTTCCTGGTAATTACTTAAAGCATTACTGAAATTTTTTCTTTTCCATTCCGTTAATCCTCTATAATTATATAAGTAGGCGCGAAGATTTATTTTTTGAACAGATTCGGGAATTCTATTATAATATTCTAGTGCTTTTTTATACCATTCATCACACTTAGCTCTATTGTTCTTTAGTTGATATAAATAAGATCCTGATCCATAAGCAAAAGCTAAATGTTCATTATTATTAGATTTTTGTAATTCAGCAGCATACTTAAGTCCCTCATCAAAATTACCGTTCATGCTGAAACGAATTTTATCCTGCAATTCTAAATACTCTTGTTCAGTAAGCTCTTTTTTAGGTTGAGCCACAGTAGTATTAAGTATCAATAAAAATAAAAAAGAGATGATCAGCCTCATTTAATTAGTTTTTGGTATTCAAAAATAGTCTATAAATTATCAATAAACTACAATTAATTTGCCAAATTCCTATTAATTTTATTTTTGCCTTAAAAAAATATAACAATTTAAGCGTTATTTGTTATATTTTTATTACGTAAATTTGTTTAAGTAAAATTAAAAAACATGAAACCAGACTTATTTCAATCTCCAGATTATTATAACCTAGATGATTTACTAACCGACGAACATAAATTAGTTCGAGAATCTGCTCGTGCATGGGTAAAAAAGGAAGTTTCTCCTATAATAGAAGAATATGCTCAAAAAGCAGAATTTCCTAAACAAATTATTAAAGGACTTGGAGAAATTGGCGGTTTCGGACCTTATATTCCTGTAGAATATGGCGGAGCGGGATTAGATCAAATCTCTTACGGCTTAATCATGCAGGAAATTGAAAGAGGCGATTCTGGCGTAAGATCTACCTCATCTGTTCAATCTTCTTTAGTAATGTATCCTATTTGGAAATATGGTAATGAAGAACAGCGAATGAAATATCTTCCGAAGCTAGCAACTGGTGAATTTATAGGATGTTTTGGTTTGACCGAACCAGATCACGGTTCTGATCCTGGAAGTATGATTACCAATTTTAAAGACATGGGAGATCATTATCTTTTAAATGGTGCCAAAATGTGGATTTCAAATGCTCCTTTTGCTGATATTGCTATTGTTTGGGCAAAAAATGAAGAAGGAAGAATTCATGGTTTAATTGTAGAACGAGGAATGGAAGGTTTTACAACTCCAGAAACGCATAATAAATGGTCGCTTCGTGCATCTGCAACTGGAGAGTTGATTTTTGATAACGTAAAAGTTCCTAAAGAAAATCTTTTACCTAATAAATCTGGTTTAGGAGCTCCGCTTGGCTGTTTAGATTCAGCTCGTTACGGAATTGCCTGGGGAGCAATCGGAGCAGCGATGGACTGTTACGATACGGCATTAAGATATTCTAAAGAAAGAATTCAGTTTGGAAAACCAATTGGAGGTACTCAATTACAGCAAAAGAAATTAGCCGAAATGATTACTGAAATCACAAAAGCGCAATTATTAACCTGGCGTTTAGGTGTTTTAAGAAATGAAGGAAAAGCTACTACAGCACAAATTTCGATGGCAAAACGTAATAATGTTAACATGGCAATTACCATTGCAAGAGAAGCTAGACAAATGCTTGGAGGTATGGGAATCACTGGTGAATACTCTATTATGCGTCACATGATGAATCTTGAAAGTGTAATTACTTATGAAGGAACTCATGACATCCATTTACTAATAACTGGAATGGATGTGACTGGAATTCCAGCATTTAAATAGTAGACAACTATTAAAATATATACAAAATCGATCTAAAAAGCTTCTTCTAACAAAGAAGCTTTTTATCTTTGCACCAAAATTTTTTCCAAAAATGAATATTGAAGCAATAAACAAAAGCATACAACCACAAAAAGACCAACTGTTAAAACATTCTTTATATAATAAGATTCAGAACATAGATGACTTACATAGTTTTTTAGAAAGTCATGTTTTTGCTGTTTGGGATTTTATGTCGTTATTGAAAGCTTTACAAGCCAAACTTACCTGCACAACAACGCCTTGGTTTGCTACTAAAAATCCAGAAGCTCGTTATTTAATCAATGAAATTGTTCTTGCCGAAGAAACAGATTTAACGCTTGACGGAAGAAGACAAAGTCACTACGAAATGTATTTGGAAGCAATGGAAGCTTGTGGCGCTGACACAACTGGTATTTTAAATTTCCTATCAGAAGTAAGTTCGCTTCACAATATATTTGTTGCTATTAAACAAAGTCAGCTGCAGCCGAATGTGAAAGCTTTCTTAGATTTTACTTTCAGAGTAATCGAAGAAGGAAAACCGCATGAAATTGCTGCTGCATTTACTTTTGGAAGAGAAGATTTAATTCCGAGTATGTTTACCGAAATCCTAAAAAATTTCCAAAAGAATCTTCCCGAAGTTGATTTGACTAAATTGCTTTACTATTTTGAAAGACATATCGAATTGGATGCCGACGAACACGGACCAATGGCCATGCAGATGATTACAGAATTATGCGAAGATGATGCTCAAAAATGGAAAGAAGTAGAAGAAGTTTCTATTCTAGCCTTAGAAAGACGTATCGGACTTTGGAATGCAATCGAAGAAGATATTGTGATGAAAACCGAAATGGTTTAATAAATCCAAACCCGCATATTTAACGTAACTATTTGTTTAAAACGACCTCAAGATTTAAATTTAAACAAATTATGAAACCACATTTTAAACAAATAGTTACCATTATACTTTCAGTATTTCTTCTAAGCTGCAGCTCATCAGAAGAATCTGCTCCTATCACAACTACACCGCCAGTTGTAACCCCTCCCAAAACCCCAGAGCCACCAATTGCGAGTTCGATCAATTATTTAGCATTAGGCGACAGTTACACAATCGGGCAGAGTGTTTGTGCTACATGTCGTTTTCCAGAACAATTAAAGACCAGTTTAAACGCGATGTATTCCAGTACAATTTCGCTAAAAATAATTGCTACAACAGGCTGGACAACATCCAATTTACTTTCAGCAATAAACACACAAAATCCAGAAGCCAATTACGATTTGGTGACGCTTTTAATTGGTGTAAACAATCAATATCAACACAGAAATTTTTCGGTTTACGAAAAAGAATTTCCAGAATTGGTAACCAAAGCAATCATGCTTGCCAAAGGTGACCGAAAAAATGTTGTAGTCATTTCTATTCCAGATTATGCATATACACCTTACGGAAAAAGTCTCGCCGGTGATCAAACCTCAACGATTTCTGCCGAAATTGACCAATACAATTCTTTTGCCGAGAAATATTGTGCCAATAATCAAGTGGCTTTTGTTTCCATTACAGACATTACACGACAAGGACTCAACAGTCCCAATCTTGTTGCTTCAGATGGTTTACACCCTTCAGAATCAGCCTATAAATTATTTGTGGACAAAATGATGCCGGAGGTAAAAAAAGCTTTGCAGAATTAATATTTTTATTTCCAGAAGCAGAAAATTCATTTTCATTACACCTTTAGTCCCGCTATTCACTATATCTTTTGCGGCGAACCCCGCCGCAAAAGGATATCGTTTCTATCGGGGCTAGATTAGATACTAAAAGTTTTTCAAGAAAAATATCCCTAATTTTGCTAAACTCATAATTACTTGCAAAATGACATTTCAATTTGCATTCAAATCAATTAGAGTTATGCAGATTTCGCCATCAAAAGAATTATCACCTTATATCAAACATTATCTGTTTTTAGATAATGCAGAAACTGCTGTCCAAAAGTTTCGTTTGTTTTCTGATGGTAATACTGGTATTGTATTTTCTGTAAAAAGTAAACTCATTTCTGAAATCGGCGAAGTAAAAGATTATTTACCAGCTTCATTTTTGTATGGACAGCTTAACGGTTTTAAAGATCTATATTCTGAGAATAAAATAACATTAATAATTGTCGTTTTCCAACCCAACGGAATTCATCAATTATTAGGAATTCCTGCCCATGAATTTCACGATTCTATTATTCCGGTAGAAGATGTGTTTGACCAAAAAATTATTGAGCTCCAAGAAAAATTATTAGAACAAAATAATCAGGCTCGTGTTAATCTTTTAAATCATTTCTTCAGATCAATCATTGCTTCTAAACCGTCTTCAAATCAGTTCCTAATAAATGATTCCCTAAATTTTATCATTGACAAAAAAGGTATCTTTTCTATAAAACAATTGGTTGAATATACTGGGTATACCGAAAGACATTTGGAAAGAAAATTCAAAGAATGCATTGGATTAAATCCGAAGAAATTTGGGAATGTTATACGAATCCATCATTTTTTGAAATTATTAAAAAACAAACCTGACGACACCAATCTAACCACAATTTGTTATGATGCTGGATTTTCAGATCAGTCGCATTTAATAAAAGAATTTAGAAAACATACTGGAATTACTCCAACGGAATATGTCTGCACCACGGGAAAACTAACCAATAATCTTATAAAAAGATTTCCCGCATCAACATTCTAAAATGTCGGTTTTATACAATTTATAACGTATTGCTCACACTAATTTTGACCCTAATTAATAGTGACCAATATGAAAAATCTAAAAATAGCTACAGCTCAATTTGAAAACAAAAGCGGCAATAAAAACTATAATTTATCTGTAATTGAAAAGCTTTCGAAAAAGGCATCTGAAGAAGGTTGCGATGTAATTTCGTTTCACGAATGTTCAATAACAGGATATACATTCGCAAGAAATCTATCCAAAGAGCAAATGCTAGACTTGGCAGAATTAATTCCGAGTGGAAAAAGCATTTTAAAATTGACTCAAATTGCTAAAAACAACAACATTGTAATATTGGCAGGGCTTTTTGAGAAAGATGAAAATGATAATTTATTCAAAGCCTATGCATGTGTTGATAAAAATGGTCTAGTTGCCAAATATCGAAAATTACATCCTTTTATAAATCCATATTTAACCGCTGGAGATCGTTATTGTGTTTTTGAAATTGCAGGATGGAAATGCGGTATCTTAATTTGTTACGACAATAATATTATAGAAAATGTCCGCGCCACAAAGCTTCTAGGAGCCGATATTATTTTTATGCCTCATGTAACAATGTGCACACCTTCTACCCGACCGGGCGCTGGTTTTGTTGCTCCGCAGCTTTGGGAAAACCGAGAAGCTGATCCAACATCGTTACGATTAGAATTTGATGGGATGAAAGGCCTTGACTGGCTTATGAAATGGCTTCCGGCAAGAGCTTATGACAATGCGGTTTATACCATATTTTCAAACCCGATTGGTATGGATGATGACCAGCTCAAAAATGGCTGTTCTATGATTATTGATCCGTTTGGAGATATATTGGCAGAATGCAGAACTTTTGATGATTCTTTTGCAACTGCTATAATTACTCCCGAAAAATGCATTCAAGCAGGAGGAAATCGTTATATAAAAGCTAGAAGACCAGAATTGTACAAAGATATTATTGGACAAGATCACAATTCTGAACAAAACGTCGTTTGGTTAAGCTCTGATAAAAAAAGCATAAATTAAACATTTCACCCGTGTAAAGCTGTTGAAAGATTTATCTTTGAAGATTCATTAATTTACAGAATTAGCCCAATAATGGAATTTTTTAAAACTACAACTCAAGATATCGACGCTGTTTTCGATATTTACAATCAAGCTACATCGTATCAAAAAACAGTCAATAATAAAAGCTGGAGAGGTTTTGAAAGAGCATTAATAGAAAAAGAAATTGCTGAGAATCGTCATTTTATAATCAAAGAAGGAGATGAAGTTGCTTGTACATTTGTAATTACTTTTAATGATGAAATTATTTGGAAAGAAGCCAGCAAAGATCCTGCGGTATATTTGCATCGTATTGCTACGAATCCAAAATTCAGAGGGCATTCTTACGTCAAAAAAATCATACAATGGACTAAAGAATATGCCAAAGAAAATGGTAAAGACTACATTCGGCTTGACACCCACAGCGGTAACGAAAGAATTAATAAATATTACACCAGCTGTGGTTTTACTTACAAAGGAATCAGCACCATAGAATGGACCAATGAATTGCCAGAGCATTATAAAGAAGGTTCTTTTAGTTTGTTTGAGATTAAGCTTTAGATTTATTTTTTAGATTTCCAGATAAAGCCATCCAGCAGATAATGTGTAAACTGTGGAACACTCAACAAAGGAACTAATAAAATCTGCCAGCTCGAAAAATCAAAATTGGTTATACTTATGTTTTCATTCCAAATAAAAAGTTCCCAAAGAAATTCTTCTGAAAAGGCAATTAAAACTAAGATACCAACGTAAACAAGAATGCCTTTATATTGTTTTAAAAAAGACAGACGACCCAATTCTGATTTCGATTTACCGTCAATTTCTTTAAAATAAATCAAAGCCATATATGGAATTCCGTGCGAAACGACGTTTAATAAAGTAAAAATCAAATCGTCATTAAAATACACTATTCCGAAATACCAAGAAAGTGCTGTTCCTAGAATAATGCTGTTTTTCGGAATATTAAAAAAGTGATTTCGAATTGATTTTATGGCAGTATAAAAGACATACAAAATCAAAATTCCGATATAAATCCAAAATAGGATTTCTAAGATTGTTTGGCTTTCAAACCTAAAAAATTCATTTTCTACAAACCAGTTGAACTTTCGCTTAGACGAAAAAAACCAATACAACATTGGATATCCAGTTGAAGCATAAATTGCCAGATTATCAATCCAAACCGATATTTTAGTTTTGGTTTCTTTTCTGGCGTACAATCTCATAAAACCATACTGCTGTCTGATAAAATGAAAGACAGCAACATAAGCCAAAAACGACCAGAAAACTAAACTGCCAAAAGAAAAAAGTACAATTCCTGTCAAAAAACAAATAATCGGTAAAAGAATCAATCTTTGTTTTTGTTTCTTGAATTCATCGGCAACAAAATAGGTTTTGAATAATGTTGCATAAACGTGTGCTACATCAATAAAAACAATTAAAAAAAGCCAACTATAAAAAGAATAATTTTCTTCAATTCTCGTAATATAACCTTGAAAAATAAAAATTATGGCCAGCACAAAAAATGACGGACCTATAATGAATGCTAAATCTGTTTTTGCCTTATGAATCCACGGTTGTTCCATCTAAAATCTCATTTACAACATTAATTCCTTGGTGAAAAGCTTCTTCAAAAATCGAAATTCCTGATAAATCGCTATGTGCAAAATAAACAGCATTCTGAATATTCTGTTTGGCTAGTTTCTTCGATTCTCCAAAAATAAACCCCGGCGCAGGCGAAATCATGCCGTGCCCTAATAGAAAAACTTCAATGTCTTCTGTATATTCTTCAATATCAGGATGTGCAATTTTTAAATCATTCAAAACAAACTGTTTCCAATATTCTTTGTCTTTTTTATACAGCTCTTTTCTCGTTTTTCTTAAATCTGCAGAAGAAAAACTAAAGTAATACGTAATTACTTTTTTCTCCTGAACCTGATTTAAATTCTGATGCTGATCGTAAACATAACCCAAACCTTTGGAACCGTAAATTACATTGTCCCAAGCCAGTGGAAAACTGAAATTATCAGGCAAATCCTCTACAACCAAAGTTGCCAAAAGCCAAGGTGTATAATGAAAATCTTGGGTAAACGTTTTTCTGTCTTTGATCAAATACTGATTTACAAATTGCGGAGAAGCTAATATCACTTTATCTGCAATGATTTCAACAGCTGTTTTGCTGACATCATCAAAAGCTTTTGCGATTACTTTATTATTCTCGATTTTGATTTCATAAACCAAATGATTTTTTAAAGCTTTGTCTTTTGTATACTTTTTTAAATGATTGGCAAGACGTGAATTTCCTTCGGGCCAAGTTAAAACGCTGTCGTGTTTTTCGGCTGTGCTGTCTTGTTTTCTACCTGCAAAATAATGAATTCCTGCCCAAGCCGAAACAAATTCAATTCCTAAACCAAAGTCATCTTTACAGCAGTAATCGATATAATTGAATAAAGGTTCAGAGGTAAAATGATTATCTCTAAACCATTTCTTCATTGTAATTTTATCTAAAGCTCTCGTCTTTTCATCTGACGATGAAAGATAAAGCGGAATATCAAATAAGTATTTCTGATCTTGTCCTTTTGCTGTTCTAAAAATATCCATTTCTTTGAAGAATTTCTGAAACTCCAAGTCATCATAAACCATGTTTCCCTCTTTTGGAACAACGCCTTCCTGCCAATTATTTTTATAAAACAAACGCTCATCTGGTGCAAAAGTCAATTGTAATTCGTCGAAAACAGGAAAACCTTTTGGATCGTAACCCAGAATTATTTTTTCTTCTTCGAGAAAACCAAGCAATTCTTTATCTTGAAAATTAGGGAGCGGCAGATAATGCGCACCCAAAGGATATTTGGAATATTTGTTTTCTCCGTTTGAAGAATTTCCTCCCAAATGATTATCTAATTCTACGATTAAAAAATCTGTTATTCCTCTTTTTTGAAATTGTCGTGCTGCACTTAAGCCAGCAATACCTCCTCCGACAATTAGATACGGAATCTCAATTTGTTTGGTTGGTTTAGGAAAATCTTTGATCCACAAACGATGTCCGAGCAAATGTTTGGTGCCGGATAAACGAATCATTAGTACCGCAATTTTATCAGAACAAAACTGCAGAAACGGAATCAGCAGCAACGAGGCGCCGACACCTTTTATAAAATTCCTTCTGGATTTATTGCAGTCTTCCCCACTCTTCATCAAAATAGCGTACTAAAATCTGGTTATCTAAACGATTGATTTCGATTTGATTTGAAATCATATCGTTGGTAAAATAATTAAAACGGTCAAACTGGTAATTGTAAAATTTTAGTCCGTCAGCTTTTCGGTTTACGGTATTAAAAGTTGTTCCAAAACCATTTATAGCGATGGTATAACCCCACTCTCCAAACGACGGAACATAGGCATGATACGCATCGACTTGCGGAAAAACCTGCATTACCGTTTTATTGATACACCAAAAAGATTTTGGCGCAAAATAAGGCGAAGTAGTTTGTATAACAACCGCAGCGTCTGGCTGCAAAATGGTTTTTATGGTTTGATAGAAATTAACCGAGTACAATTTCCCTAAACTATAATTGGACGGATCTGGAAAATCGATTATCACAGCATCGAATTTCTCTTTACAGCTTTTCGCCCAAATATAAGCATCGGTATTAATAACGGTAACTTTAGGGTTATTAAGCGAATTTTTATTGAAATTGGTCAATACCGTATTGGTTTTAAACAGTTTTGTCATTCCCTCATCTAAATCAACCAAAGTCACTTTTTGCACTTCTTTGTATTTCAATATCTCGCGAACTGCCAAACCGTCTCCGCCCCCCAAAACCAAAACGTTTTTTACACTTTTTGCCATCGACATAACCGGATGAACCAAAGCTTCGTGATAACGATATTCGTCTGCCGAACTGAATTGCAGGTTATTATTTAAATAAAGCCTATAATCGCTTTTATTGTGCGTTAAAACAATACGCTGATAAGGTGTCGAATTGGTATAAATAATATTTTCTCCGTACAATTTCCCTTCTGAATAAGCTAGAATATCATTCGAAAAAACAAAAACAGTCAGCAATAATAAAAATGAAAAAACGGCTTTTGCACGCAGTAAAGCGGGTTTCTTTAGTTCTCTTTTCAATAAAAAACATAAAGCAATAGCAATACTTACATTAATCATTCCGAAGAAAAGAGAGGTTCCCATAATTCCCAATTTTGGCACTAAAACCAACGGAAATAAAATTGAAGCCAATAATGCTCCGATATAATCAAATGTAAAAACATTCGAAACCAGATCTTTAAACTCAACTCTGTCTTTTAAAATATTCATTAAAAGTGGAATTTCTAAACCAACCAAAAAACCGGTTACGAAAACAAATAAATATAAGATGAATTGAAAAGAGCCCACACTTTCAAACAGTAAAAACAAAACTACCGAACTCAGACCTCCAATAAGTCCAACCAGTATTTCTATTTCTACAAAAGTGTTAAGCAGATTCTTGTGAAAAAACTTTGAAAAAAAAGAACCTATACCCATAGAAAACAGGTACACGCCAATAATAAATGAAAACTGTTTTACCGAATCGCCTAATAAATAACTCGCCAGAGTTCCTGCAACCAACTCATAAATAAGTCCGCAAGTGGCAATTATAAATACGGCAAAGAGTAAAAGAAATTCAAACCTAAGAAACTTTTTACCCATGAATTGCGGCGCTAATAATCATTGAAATTCCAATGATAAATGCTGCTAAAACAATGGCAACAGCAATATTATTCTTTTCTACAACTTCTTTCCAAGTATTTTCTGGAGTAAGTTTCTCAATAATATAATAACCGATTAATAAAATGATAATGCCTAAAAAAGAATAAATAATTGAATTTACTATTGGCTGCGCGTGAATTAATTCCATATTGTTTGAGTTTTTATTTGTGGTAAAAATGATTATAAGAGGAACGGCTTCCTGGTCGGTTTGTAATTTTCTGTGGTTTCACAATCGCAGATTCTGTTTCCTGCTAGAGCAAAATAAATATAAACTCCAAAGCAAAAGAATCCAATTGCTAATGGCGCCCAATTATTGACAAAGAAATCTGAAATTCTTTTCATATTATTATTCGTAAGTCGAGTAGGAACTGTCTGACCATCTCTGTTTTTCAAATTGATTTTTAAAATATCGTATTACGAAATAAATCACAACCATACCGATGATAACCAGCCATAGATTTCTATTCGAAGGCTGATTCCAAACCACATTAACATTCATTTCACTATTATTAGCATCTTCAGGAGCTTTCATTGGTGTTATTAGAAGATGGTATTTACCTGCTTTTACGCCACAGATATTAAACTTCTCAGACTGACTCCCTTCTGTCCAAGATTCTCCATCAGAATAACCGTAATAGTATTCTATATCTTTGTTGGCATAAATCTCGTCGCCATTATCTTCATTAATTAAAGCAACATTCAAATTTGCCCATGAATTATTAACCCCTGTTGAAACCTTAATCGTCATAGGAGCAGAAGCGCCATTGAGCACAAACGATGGACTGGTAATTTCTTTATTATCAAATTCGCTAAATTTAATAGCACTATTGAAAACGTTTTGCTCCACCTGATCTTTATAAATATACCAGTTTGCCATTATAATCAATAAGGCGAAAAGACAGAAAATAATGGCTGTATTTCTAAGGTCAAATCGAGATGGCTGAATCATATTAACACCAGACTGATATGGCATTGTTCTTTTTGGAAAAGCTTTCTGAATGACACTTTTGCTTACATATTCACCATAATATGCCGTTTGTACGTTATTCATCTTTTCAACAGAAATGATGTTAGGCGGATTTATAAATTCAGCAAGATGAATTAATTTGTTTTGAGGAAGTTCAAAATCAAAAAAACCTTGTGCATCTATAATCTCAGCATCCGAATGTTCAAACAGATCATAATCTACATCATCATGCTTTAGAACTTTAATACCTTTTTTTAGTTCTTTAATACTTTCCATTTCGGTAAGCATCATCCAATGTCCATTAGAAACAGAAAGATATAGAAATTCTTTAGCGTCATTCTGTAGAATAAACTCTGTCCATGTATAATTAGGATGTACATTTTTCCTTAATAAGCCTGTAACTTTGTATTCACTCCCTTTCAGAAATCCTACATCGCCAATTTCTAGCGGATAATCTCTGAGAACGTTTCTATATTTGGATCTTCTTCGAAACTTTCCCTCTTTGTCAATAGCATATAAACTCTGACATTTCGGACAGACAAAATTGATTACTTCAAAACCAACCTCTAATTCGGTTTCTGTATTACAATCGTAACAAGGAATCTTCATATCTTATCGGTTAATTTCAAAATCCTTAATAATTTCTGCATCAAAATAGGCAATATAGTCGGTCATGATAGCGCGTACTTTTTGCGAATTATCCTGAAGATAATTGCACAAATAAACATCCAAAGTTAACTGATTGTATTCTGGCCAAGTGTGTATACAAATATGCGATTCTTTAAGGCAGTACGAGATTGTAAAACTCTCATTATCGAAATCATGCACCACAACGCCAACTTTCTCAAGTTCATATTTTTCTAAAATGGAATTGGTAACTCCAACAAAGCCTTTGCTATTGGTAAGCTTAGAAATTTCGTCGACATGTAAAGTAACCAGTTTATGCAATCCTGGCGAATAAGGAGGTAAATCCATTAAGTTATTTATATTACACAGGGGCCAAATATATAATAATTTCTGTAATAAAATAATCTAAAGAAAAGCATTTTAAACACAACTTTTCAGGACTACATGTTTCTTTTTTTTGTTTTTTTTTTGAAAGGTGAAGTTTTGTTCTGTAAGACACAAAAAAATCCGCAATTTCATTTTATGAAACTACGGACCTTAACTTTTCGCAGAAAGGAAGGGATTCGAACCCTCGATACAGTTACCCATATACTAGCTTTCCAGGCTAGCTCCTTAAACCACTCGGACACCTTTCTATTATTCGTCTGCAAAGAACACAAAAAAATCTGAGTTACAAAAACAAAATGCAAGTTTACTTTAAATGCTTTTTCTAAATTCTTCCATAAATAGTTTTACAGCTTTCTTTTGGTAACTTCCAAGCGTAAGCATATACGAATCTCGTTTAGTGACAACTCCTGTAATTTGAATAGCTTTGAGATCGTCCCAATCTTTTAGAGCCATCTCGGCAACAATTGTTGCCCAATCGCTATTTTCTACCATTTGCAATAATGCGTGAATAGACTGGAGCTCTATTGAAATTTTAGGTTTCATATTAAACTTTTTAAATAGTTCTTCGACATATTCTCGCGAATTGGATCCTTTCCCTGGCAATATCAGCGGAATCTCTTCTATTTTCTTAAAAGCGATCTTATCCAAATTGGCTAAAGCATGATTTTTAGAAACCACCATAACCATATTTGAAGTAAATAATGGTACTTTCTGAATCGGCATTTCAATTTCGTGTGACGAAATAACGAATACTAAATCTAATTCGTTATCAAGTAATTTCTGTTCTAAAACCTCGGTAGTTCCATACTCGACAATAATTTTGAGATTTTGGTATTTCTTGGCAAATGCATTTACAACGGGCAATATTAAAAGACCAAAAATATAGGTTACGCCAATTCGAAGTTCGCCGCCAATCATTTCGTTTAAATCCTCAATTGCCTGTTTTCCGTTTTCTACATTTTCAACTACTTTTTTAGCATGAATTAAAAAAACCGAACCAGCTTCTGTCAATTGTACTTTTTTCCCAATTCGCTTAAACAAAGGCATTCCGAGCTCTTCTTCCAGCTTTTTAATTTGCTGCGAAAGTCCCGATTGGGTTACAAAACACAATTCGGCAGCTTTGGTAAAATGCAAAACCTCAGCTGTTTTGATAAAATACTGCAGTTGATAAATTTCCATATTGATAAGTTTTACTACTTATTATAAGTAAAATTATTAATTTTTCTAATGAAATCATAATACCGACCTTTGTATCAAATATTTCAAGGTTATGTTTAAAGCGTTAAAATCAAAAAATTTCAAGTTATTCTTTTATGGTCAATCTGTTTCTGTAATTGGAACCTGGCTGCAAAAAACCGCCGTAAGCTGGATGGTTTACAGTATAACAGGATCTGTTTTTCTATTGGGATTAGCGACTTTTTTAAGCATGATTCCGTCACTCTTTTTAGCTCCTTTGGCAGGAAGCATGATCGGACGTTACGATAAACACCGCGCCATGATTGTTTTACAGTCTCTTGCAATGCTTCAGGCTGGAACTTTAGCTTTGCTTATTTACCTGAAAATTTACAATATCAACTTTATTCTGGCTTTGAGTCTTATTCAGGGAATAATCAATGCTTTTGATATGACCTGCCGTCAAACGATGATGATCGATATTGTTGATAAAAGAGAAGATCTACCAAACGCAGTAGCGCTTAATTCAACAATGAACAATTTTGCTCGTATCGCAGGACCTGCACTTGCGGGAATTATTCTGCACCAATACGGAGAGGATATTTGTTTTATCGGGAACTTCATTAGTTATGTTCCGGTTTTGATTTCATTGCTGATGATGAAAATTACTCCGCACATTAAAGCCGAAAATAAGTTAAATATGCTCGAAGATCTTATTGAAGGTTTAGATTATGTAAAAAAAGAAACCGAAATGGCGAGAATGCTTCTTATGCTTACCTGCAGCAGTTTGTTTGTTATTTCTTTTAATACTTTGATGCCAGTTTTTGCTAAAGATATTTTTAGCGGAAATGCACAAACTTTCAGCTGGTTTGAAAGTGCTGCCGGAATTGGTTCTGTATTATCTGCCATCTATTTGGCCAATTTAAAATCTGCTGAAAATATGAGCAAATTAATGATCTCTGCAAGTTTACTTCTTGGTTTCAGCGTCATTATTCTAGCCCTTTCAAGCAGTATTACAATTGCTCTTATCTGTATGACTTTAAGCGGAATAGGAATGATGGGACAAACTTCTTCTATCAACATCTACATTCAGACTCATAGTACTATCAATATGCGCTCAAGAAGCATTAGCTACTACATGATGGCTTATCAAGGGATGATTCCTGTTGGAAGTTTAATTATTGGCTATGTTTCCCACTTTTTAGGTGTTAGAGCAACAGTGGCTATTCAGGGAATTATCTGTATTATTTCTGTAATTGTTTATTTGTATTACAAAAAACATAGAGCTATCGAAGATTTGGAAACTTGTCCGGTTCCTTATAAAAATTCCAAGTTTTAAATTGCTTCGTCTGTTCGCTGTCGCTAGAGTCCAATATTCTATAATGTTGTCATTTCGATCCCGAGGCTTCGGAAGAGAAATCTTCGCGAGAAGCTCGACAAAGTTTGGTATATATTGGAACGGAGTTACTTGAGAAGTTTTCTCTCCCGAAGCCTCGGGATCGAAATGACAAACTGCGCGGTTAAACGAAATTTTAAATAAAAAAAATCCCAAATTCCAACTTTAGATTTTGGAATTTGGGATTTTAAATATTGTAATTTAATTTTACGATATTTCCCCGCGCAAAGCAGTTTCAAAAATATCTTTAAATTCGTTTTGTGGAATATTATGACCAAGCAGATACATTAATTTTGTAATTGCTGCTTCGGTAGTAATGTCTTTTCCTGAAATAACTCCAAGAGATTTTAAGGCTGTACTGGTTTCGTATTGTCCCATGTTTACGCTTCCGCCAGAGCATTGCGTAACATTTACAATATGCAATCCTGATTGAATTGCTTTCTCAATTAAATTTAAAAACCAATCTTCTGTCGGAGCATTTCCTGAGCCGTAGGTTTCTAAAACAATTCCTCTTAAATCTGGAATAGCAAGAATTGAAGCCAAAACTACTTCGCTCATTCCTGGAAACATTTTGATTATCGCTACATGATTATTCAGATTTTTGTGAACGATCAAATCGGCGTTTTTATTTATAGGAAGAAATAAATGTCTGTTTAGTTTTAAGTGAACACCAGATTCTACTAATTCAGGATAATTTGGTGCTGTAAAAGCTCTAAAATGTTCTGCATTTACTTTAGAAGTTCGGTTGCCGCGGTACAATTTGTATTCAAAATACAAGCAGACTTCGGTAATAACTGGTTTTCCGTTTTCTTGAAGTGAAGCAATCTGAATCGCTGTAATCAGGTTTTCTTTTGCATCAGTACGTAAATCTCCAATAGGAAGCTGAGAACCTGTAAACACAACCGGTTTAGTTAAATTCTCGAGCATAAAACTCAATGCAGAAGCCGAATATGACATTGTATCTGATCCGTGAAGCACCACGAATCCGTCATAAGCAGCGTAATTTTCCTCGATAATTGTGGCAATTTTTGTCCACATTTCGGGATTCATATTAGAAGAATCAATTGGGTGTTCGAATGAAATAGATTCGATTTCACAGTCCAACTGCTTAATTTCTGGAATCTTTTGTATTAATTTACCAAAATTGAAGGCTTTAAGTGCCCCTGTTTCAAAGTCTTTGCTCATACCGATTGTTCCTCCGGTATAAATCAATAATATTTTTGCTTTAGATGACATCTTGGTATTTTAATTTATTGACAACAGGATTGGCATACATTGCCAAAAATCCTTGTCTGGTAACAGGATTATCGCTTCCGATACGCATTTCTAAACGACGCTCAAAAAGCGATTTTTCGCTCTCTTTGTACTTGTGAGCAAATTTATCGGTTTCGTTTAAAATATCGTATGCAATAAAATTGGTCGGCCATAATTGGTAGTTTTTCAAAACAACATCATCAATAGTTTGTGCCAAAGCCTGAACTTGCTTGTTAACATTGTCATTTTCAGCCACAATCTGATCGATTTCTTTGTCTAAAACATCTCCAACAGAAATATGGATTCTCTTTTTAGTTCCCATGATACCGCTTAAAATGGTCATGAAATCTTCGTTTTTATCTTTAACGTAAACTTCGTTATTTGCTTCTGCCATTAATTGCGGCATTTTCAAAACATCTGTTGGGTCGTATTCATAAGAGATCGAAACTGGAACGATTTTTAATTTCTTAAAATAATCCATCAAGTTTTCTTCATCAGAACCCATTCCGATCATTTTTAAAACTCCTGGATTGGTTTCGTCGTTTCCATCTTTAGTTCTTCCTTCTCTTTGGGCAATCCAAACCGAACGATTTTCGCGAAGCAGCAATTGTCCGATATATTCGGCTAATAATTTTGAACTTTGAAGCATTTCACGAGGTGTTAATCCTCTTAAAACTAAAAAGTTTCTATTCAGTTTTGCCAAAGTAGCTAAGAAAGCTTTTTTAACCAGATTATCTCCAATTGCCGATGCCGTCATGACCAAACCATGTTCGAAAAGGCAGACATTTAATAATGTTGTATCTAAAAGAATATCTCTGTGATTTGAGATAAACAAATAAGAAGTGTTTTTTTCCAGTTTCTCAAAACCCGAAGTTGTAAGTCCTTCAGAACTTTTTTCTAAAACCTTTTGTATCGTATTATAAATAAAGTTGCATTGAAAATCACGAATCGAATGTGTCTTCTTCAATTGATCCTTCCAAACCTCATCTTCTACTTCCGGAAAAGTAAAGTTCATCATGGTTTTCATCATCGGATGGTTTACCACATCATGAAGTGCTTCATTTATTTCGGAATCATAAAACGGTCGAATGGCGTCAAATTTCTGCATTATTTTTATCGATTTTAAGTGGGCAAAAGAACAAAAAAAAAATTAGATTAAAGTAACGATTATATTAAATCCCAAAAACGTCTTTGGAGTTTTGAGTTGTGACTGCTGCAATCTCTTCTTCAGAAACATCATATAACGCTGCCAGTTTAGAAATTACATTGACTAAATAGCTGCTTTCATTTCTTTTTCCTCTGTAAGGAATTGGCGCTAAATAAGGCGAATCTGTCTCCAAAACAATATGTTTTAAATCAATTTGATTTAAAAACTGATCAATTTTTCCGTTCTTGAATGTTACCACACCACCAATTCCTAATTTCATATTATAGGAAATTGCCTGCTGTGCTTGTACTAAAGTTCCGGAAAAACAATGAAAAATCCCAAACAAATCTTCAGATTTTTCTTCTTCTAAGATTTCGAAGATCTCGTCAAAAGCTTCTCGACAATGAATTACGATTGGAAGTTTGTATTGTTTTGCCAGTTGAATTTGCGTCTTAAAAGCGATTTGCTGTTCTTTAAGATGTGTGTTGTCCCAGTACAAATCGATCCCAATTTCACCAATTGCATAGAACTTTCTTTTAGCTAATTCAGTTTCTACATGTGCTAATTCGTCCAGATAATTATCTTTCACGTAAGTAGGATGCAGCCCCATCATCAGGAATATATTTTCAGGATAATTTTTCTCTAAATCGTACATAGACTGCGTCGCAGCCGCATCGATTGCCGGAATAAAAAAACGAGTAATGCCGGCATCAATAGCGCGCTGAATCATTTCGTCGCGATCCTGATCAAATTCTTCAGAATATAAATGCGTGTGTGTATCTGTAATTATAGGTTTCAAATTCAAGGGTATAATTTTAAAGCTGTCAAAATTACGACAATATTAAAAGAATAGCAATTTTGTAGAATTTGTATAGAAACACGAAGACCTTTGTCAAGTTGTGAGCTTTGACAAAGGTCTGCTGATTTTAATCTTTTATTTTGTCATACTGAGCGAAGTCGAAGTAAGCAAAGAAAAGCCCCCAATTCTTTTCGAAATGCTTATTGAGCCTTCGACTTCTCTCAAGATGACATTTATTTTAATTATTTTCCTGTTTCAATAAAAAGCAAAGCACGATCTAAAACCTCATCTTTTCCTTCCTGAATTCCTTTTATGGTTGGTTTTACTTCAATATCAGGAATGATGCCAATTCTTTGGGTTTCGCGGCCATCAGGATAATAAACTCCAATTCCTGAGAACTGTGTATTAAATCCTTCGAAATCAAATATTGAAACATTTCCGTCTGCACCAGAAGTCTGACTTCCAACAATTGTTGTATTTACGGCCGTTTGAAAACACATCGCAGTCCATTCTGCCTGACTTTGTGCTTTTTCATTCAGTAACAGAACCACTTTACCTTTATAATAATCCTTATTATCAAAACCTATTGAAGTTCCTTCGCTCCATTTATATCGTCCTGGATAGCTTAAATCTGGATGTGTGTAAATTGCAAATTTCTTTTCTTGTGGATTTAAAAAATTTCCTATTGCTTCAAAAGTTCCTTTAGGATAATTTCTCATATCAAAAACAATTGCTTTAGTGTTTTTTAGTGCTTCAATCATATCTGGAATATTTTTAACGCCAATAACCCCCATATCAACATAACCGATATTATGATCTAAGAGCTTAAATTTTTCCTTCTTTTTTCGTGCTCCCTTTTTAAATTCATTTCTGTGCGAATCATGATAATTATACCAAACCATTGTTTTTGTCTCATAATTATCGTTTTTAAAAAACTCTATTTTTATTTTCTCATCAGTATAACTTCTTAAAATTTTCTCTGCCAGTTTATCTAAATATTTAGGTTCATTTGAAGCACAAATCAAATCTCTATTCTCTGCAATAAGCTCCTTTATTGTTTTATCGTTTATTTTTGTAATTACGGTACCAACTTTTATATCATCTGCCTGAGCCAGACTATCAGCCAAAATTTCTATAACTATAAGTTTATCATCAATGATCTTACCGTTGCCTGGAAAGTAGTTTCTTATTTTTGGCGTTGCTGCATTTAGATAAGCATAAAACTCCGTATGACTGTCATTAATTTTTGATACCAATTTTCTCATTACTTCATAAAAATCATCCTGATTATCTGCTTTAATTACAATTGGTATGATTTTTTCTAAAGTAATATCCCATTTCTGATCCATTAAATATTTATCAGGAAAAAAATATTCTACTAAATTCCAATACATAAATACCATTCGAAGTTTTGAATTCTTATATGTAAAATCTGGATGCTTAAGATTTTCATTTCTCAAACCAACATTCCCAGCATTTTCTACTCCGTATATGTAAAATTGCTCGCCTTGAAATCTATTTTGCTCTATAAATCTCAATTTCTTCGAAAGCTTTTTCGATAGTAACTTATTGCTATTTATCCAAGATAAATCAAAGTTTTTATCAAAATAATCTACATCTTTTGGCACTGCAATGGGCGCTATTTCTTTTATTGGTCCGAGATCGTCGATCCAGTTTTCCAATATTAATGAAAACTCTTCTTTTGTTTTCGCGTTTTCTATTTTTGGCAGTTTTTCTAATAATTGATTGTCCCAATTAACTTCTCCTCCAGCAATTTTTGGATGATAATACTTTAAAAATCCCCAAACTTTGCAAGTGGCAAAAAGCTTTTCGGCTTCTGTAATTTTAGCAGCACTAAAAATGGTTTGAGAAAAAATGATAAAAAGAAACAATGTGATTTTTTTCATCGAATTGGGTTGGTTAGTTTTTGGTTGTTTTGGTGGCAATTCTTATAAAAACAAAATCGAATTTAGAACTAAAAATCTAAATTCGATTGAGGTTTCACGTAAAAGCAGGAAAATTTTTAATTTATTTTCAAATTTGCTTTTTATTTTAAATTAATTCAACTCATCTAAAAGCTGTTCTACTTCATCATAATCTTCATAATCCTGAGAAATAGTCTGAAGAATCTCTTTGCAGGCTTTATAGTCTTTTTGTTTTAATTTGGATAATGCCAGATTCCATTTTGCTTTTTCTTTGTAAGCAGAGTTCCCTGCTTGCAATTCTTTAAAAATAGTATCTGCTTTATCGTACTGACTTTCTTCAACCAAAGAAATACCATAAAAATATTGAATTTCCGGAGATGTATTTTCTTTTAAAATTGCTTCAAAAAGCGGAATTGCTTTTGCATATCTTTTTCCATTAAAATTATCTTCTGCTTGTTTTAAAGTTTCTTCAGAGACACCTCTTTCTGTAAAATAAGCGCTTTCTGGATGATTATAATCATCAAACGAAGGATTCTCGTTATAATCAAAGAAAAACAATCCGAATAAAATAACTGCCGACGCTGCCGCGACGTAATACCAAGGTTTAAGGGAAGCTACTTTTCCTTTATTTTTATTAAAATATTTATCTGAAATTCGGCTTAGGTTTTCTTTAAAAATTTCTCGATCCTGCTCTTGTCCGAATTTATTTTCCAATTGAAAATGCATTTCTTTGAAACTCTCCAATGCCGATGCCAATTCTGGATCTTCAGTCAATTGTTTCTCAAAATTAGCTCTTTCATCAACGGTCAGTTCGCCTTGAAGATATTGATCAAATAAGATATAGCGTTCTTCGTTCATGATTACTTGTTTTTTAAAGAGTTAAAATTTTTCGCTTCCTGAATCCATTGCGTTAACTGCCCAACACATAACGATTTCTTTTTCCGAACATAGCCGTAAGTTACATTGAGTTTTTCGGCCACTTCTTCCATTGATTTTAAAGTAAAACTGAGTTTTAAAACTTCTTGGCATTTTTCTCCCAATTTCTGAAACATGGTGTCAAAAAGCTTTTGTTTTTCGTCAAATTCTTCCGTTTGTGCAATCAAGTCATGCGCAGATTCATTGATAGATAAAACATCTTCTAGAATTGTTACCCCTTTATTCGATGATTTTTTCAGCTCGTTGAGCCAGCGTCTTTTGCATAATAAGAAAAAGTAAGCATCAAACGGACAAGTCAATTGAAGCGCATTGGCTTTCGCCTGATTAAAAAGCAGTATCATAATTTCCTGAATCACATCCTGCGCCTGATCCTTATCTCCAGAATTGTTGGTTATAAACAAAACTACTTTTGGAGCGAACTTTTTATATATCATTTCAATAACCACCGAATCATTTGCGGCAAGTCCATCGATATATTTTTGGTCAGGATGAATTTTATTTTGATCCATAGAAAGCTATTTTAATACTAATGTAAAAAAAGAATCTCATAAAACTTCAAAACAAAGGGTAACAATAATGCAATGAATTGTATTTATGAAAACAAAAGTCTTTTAAAAACCTTTAAAAAATTAAAAGAAATGGAAAGTTACCAATTTGTAAACGAAAAAAACACAGATCGATTCTACGAGATAATCGCAGCCAAAACTCGCAGCGGTTTTGTAATTACAGAACATAATGAGAAACTGCCTTATGTGGTTTTATCTAAAGAAAAAAAAGCCATAAATCATTCCCTTCATTTATTTATCAGTTGTATGACTTTAGGTTTCTGGATAATTGTCTGGATTTATCTCATATTAAATTTCTCTCAAAAGAAAGATATTCTCGTAGCTGTTGACGAAGACGGAAATCTATTTGAAGATAAATGCCTTTCTGCCTAAATAAAAAAACAAATAAATGGGTAACAAATTTTAAAGCCAATTGATATAACCATATAAGCTTAAAAAATAATTCAAAACTGAGGGTAACAAAATTAAACCCGAATTGATTTAACTATAAAATTAATAACCAGAATCTGAAAACCACTTGAAACAATCAAGCCAGATTTATAAAACTAGAAATTATGAAAACAAATTTTAAAAAAATCGGTCTTTTAATAATAGCAATGACAACTTTCGCCAGCTGCGATAACAGCGACGGAGATGATATTAAACTTTCACCTCCAACTTCGGCAGCGTTTAAAAGCATTAATGAAAAAGGTGTAAAAAGAAATACTCAAAATTTTACCATGACCGCGGGAAATGGAGTGGTAACTTTAACTTCCGCAAAGGGTGTGAAGCTTTACATTAACGGAGATTGTTTGACCAAAAACGGAAATCCCGTAACTGGACAAGTAGATATTGAATATATCGAACTCTTTGACAAAGGAAATATGCTGGTTACCAATAAACCAACAATGGGAATTACTTCTGATGGAAAGAAAAATTTATTAATCTCTGGCGGTGAATTCTTTATTAAAGCAACGCAGGGCGGTGTAGAACTTCAAACTTCTTGTTCATTAAATATGATTGTTCCAACAGCTTTAACTGACGGTTTTGACAATTTAATGACTTTGTGGACTGGTGTTATTGATGAAGCTGGAGAATTGGCTTGGAGAGAAGCTAAACCAAACGCTGACGGAACTGGAGGAAAAGGCGGCGTACAAGGCGAAGGAAACAATTATTATGTAACATTCGGAAACTTTGGATGGACAAACGTTGACCGTTTTTACAGCGATCCCAGACCAAAAACAACAATTTTAGCCCAAGCGCCAGATGGTTATGATAATAATAACAGTGCCATTTACCTTTCTTACGACGGCGAAGGAACAAATGCACTTGCCAAACTTGATACTTTTACTCCTGCAGGTTTATTTAGCGAACATTATGGACAAATTCCTATTGGATTAGCTTGTCATGTGATTTTTGTGACTGAAGACAATGGCCAATGGAGATATGCGATAAAACCCGTAACCGTTGCTGCCAATGACGTTTACACTTTTACCATTGCCGAAACAACAGTCGGTACCGAAGCTCAGCTGGTTGCTGCAATTAATGCCATTCAGTAACTTACAAATGCTTTTTTAAGAAAAAGTGGTGATTTGCTCATCACTTTTTTTTACATTTAATCCTGTTTTAAGATTGATTCTGATGATTTTAAGACCCAAAACTGTCTAGTTATGAAACCACAACTGTCTATTTTCTTTATTCTATTCAGCATTTATTCTATTGGACAAACAAAAGTTAAAGACACCATAACCCGAAGAGCCAATATTGGTTTTACACAAAACGGAAATCAGGTTATTTTTAAACCTGAAACACCGCCTTTGATTCCGATTGCTGGTGCACCAAAACCAAGTTATTCTTATTTATGGGAACTTGGCGACGGACATTACAGTAAAGAAGCAGAACCCAAACATGTGTACAAAAAGAAAGGAAATTACACCACAAGACTTGCTGTAACAAACAATTATGACAACGGGAAACCTCCTGCAACCCGCCCGAAAAAAGTCGCAGTAAATGATATTACGGATACGAATTTTAACGATATCGCTTCGATTGCCGATCAGAATGGGTTTGCGATTATTAAGAATTGTGATCCTATTCCAGATCAGGAAATGGTAGTCGTAGTAAGTTATCAAAATCTGGAAAATTATGTTTCTAACGGAAAGCTTTATTTATTTTATAATGAAAAGCAATTCAAACACAACAATTTCGAATTAAGCGACTTTAGAACTTATGCAGGCGAACGTGAAATAAAAGAAAACTTAGTTGCTGCGGTTGATGATCTTAACGATTCGAATAATTTTATGGCTTCCGCCGAAGGAAATTTCAAAACCAAAAAATACCGAAATACAACTACAGAAGAAGATTTGGATGCCTCGTTATTAGACGCCAATAAAACATATCATAATGTTTCTATTTTAGAATTTGATGATGCTAATCCAGGAGAAACGCGAAATGTTTTTTATACTTTCAAAACTACTCCTGAAATGATTAAGGACACGAGTGCAACGGTTACGATGCGAGGTATTTTTGTTCCGAATCGAAGTTATAAAAACCATAAAGTAAAAAATCTGGAAATGGAAATCGTAACTTCTCACGATCCAAACAAAATGGGATCTAACGGAAGGTTTATGAATTATAGATTGGTGCGTTTTAAAAGGGTAAATTTTAAAACCCGTTTTCAGAATAACGGAGAAGGTCCCGCTCGAAAAATTCGCTTGGAAACTGATATTCCTGATATGTTTGACAAGAAAACTTTTCAGATTGAAAGTATGTATCCCGAATGTCCAATTTGCCCTAAAGGCGAAGAACCAACTATAAGCTGTCTAGACACGATTATCAAACAGAAACAAATCATTTTTACCTTCAAAAACATTTATCTTCCAGGAAGCGAACAGAAAAATGTGCACGAAAAAGATTCTACAAAAGGTTTTGTAAAATATTCGATGAAGTTTGGAGAAGATTTTCATAAAGTAAAAACCAAAAGCAGAACCGCCATTATTTTTGACAAGAATGAACCGATAATTACCAATTATGCCACTACTCGATTTTTGCCTGGAATTTCGATTGGTGCCAAAGCGGGTTACAATTTATATCCAGATTTAGAAAATTCGACCAGTTATTTTGTTGGCGCTACAATTTCGCCTTTTAAATCGTATCGCTTTTATTGGCAGGTTGAGTGGGAAAATGCATTAAATAAATACGACAGCGACATTTCTGTACTAACTGAAACTGTATTGAATCCTAACGGACAAAAACAATTGCAGCGTGTTACGACCTCAACAGAAAACAAAAATGTCAATTGGGAAGTTCCTGTTTTAATTCGTTACAACATTAATAATTACTTTGGAGTCGGGGCTGGAATTCAGGCTAATTTTGATGTTTCATCCCAAC
Source organism: Flavobacterium sp. SORGH_AS_0622 (assembly GCF_030818825.1). NCBI lineage: Bacteria > Pseudomonadati > Bacteroidota > Flavobacteriia > Flavobacteriales > Flavobacteriaceae > Flavobacterium > Flavobacterium sp. SORGH_AS_0622. The sequence goes on along the minus strand of NZ_JAUTAX010000001.1, from coordinate 143,150 downwards.
AAAATTACAATCGAACAATAGATCTTTTTGAAGGCGACAGTGATAAATATATTATTAATACCCGTTCAGAATCGAGTTCGTCTAAAGAATCTTTTACCAATTTTAAAACTGGATTACTGCTTGATCTTACAGCTGGTTTTGCCAGAATTGGTCCGAGTTTGGGCGCGCGATATGTGATTAATTTTGAACAGAATTTCAATTATTTTCAGTTTTATGGAATTTGGAAGTTTTAGAGATTGTGCCGCAGAGATACGCAAAGTTTTTTCGCAAAGATTTACAAAGTAAATAAACGTATTTTGTGCCTCTCTGAGTTCTATTTGCGAATCTCTGTGAAATAAAAAAAAAGCTTAATATGAACTTATATCGCTTATATGGTTTTATTTTCCTTTTCCTGAGTCTAAATGTTTTTGGACAAAATCAGGCTGAGAAAATTTATAATGCGATTGATGGTTTTACGGCTCATCCATCCGCGGAAGCGTTACAAAATTTAAGAAATATTGAAAGTGATTTTTGGAAAAGCGCTAAACCTAAAACCAAAGATGAATTACTGGCCATAGTGATTTTAAACTGCAATAAAGCATATTATGAAAATCAGTTTGGGCAGACTCAAAATGCGATTTCGAGTTATGAAAAAGCGTGGCAAATCTATCAAAAATATAAACTAAGCGATTACGACATTATTGAGTTCTGCTTAAAACCTTTGGGAAATTTATATACCGTTTTAGGCGACTATGACAGTGCAGAAAATACCATAAAACAATACTTTTTTATCGTAAATTCTTCTAAAAATTATCCTGAAGCACAAAAACAAAAGTTTGCCGCAATTCTTAATTTATCAAATGTTTATCAGAGTTCAGGCAAAATTTCTTTGGCTATTGAACTTTTAGAAAAGACTTTAAAAACGGAGAAATTATCCAATTTGCAAAAGGGAATTTTATGGAATAATCTGGGGAATAATTATCTGCTAAATTCTACAGGAGATTTAATGAGACCAGAAACTCATCGAAACGCTACGAAAGCATTTGAATCTTCGATAAAATATCTTCAAACCGAAAAAAATCAATCGGAAACCTTATCGAATTCTTATCGAAATCTTGCTGCTCTTAATCGTCAAAGACAAAATTTTGATGCTGCAAAATCTTATTTAGAAAAAGCTGAAAAATTATTTTTGCAGACAGCAAATCAGCAGCCTAGAAAACTAGCTAAACTTTATTATGAAAAAGCTTTACTGCTTTTTGATGAAGAAAAATATGAAGAAAGTACAAAGCAAATTGCTGTCGTTTTTAAAACATTGATTCCAAATTACAATTCAAAAAATGTTCTTCCAGCGAAAAATCAATTGTATGCAGAAACAGTCTTGGTTGATGCGCTCGATCTTCAGGCCGAAATTTTAAGGATAAATCAGCCCAAAAAGGCACTTATAGCTTTTGATATGTCTTTTTATATCGAAGATTTAATGATGAATAGTTTGATTTATGAAAATTCTAAAATCCTGATGCAGCTGCGATCTCGAAATCGTACCGAAAAATGCATTTCTATTTGTAATGAATTGTTTAAAAAAGAAGGCAAAACTTCATATTTGGAAAAGGCTTTTCAATTGGCTGAAAATACAAAAGCTGGAATTTTAAAAAGTTATCACTCTACTATTAAAAATGCTTCGACAGAAGAAAAACAACTTTTATACAAACTTCAAAATCTAAATAATAATATTATAAAAGAACAGCAAAAAGGAGATTCTGCTGATATTTTGAAGATCAATCAATTTATAAAAAAGCAAAATGAATTGATGATTTCACTAAAAAAAATCCAATCTGAAAACCCAGATTACATTCCTGAAAAATGTGATTTGAAAGCATTATTTAAGAAATTGGAAAATGATAAAGCGATGATGGTTTATTATCTTATGGGATCCGAAAATCTCTATTTCTTCATTTTACAAAACAACCGAATTGCTTTAAACCATATTAATATTACTGATATTGCAATTCCAAAAATTGTTCAATTCATAAACTATTTTAATAGTCCTGAAGCAATTACAAATGATATTTCAGGTTATAATCATTATGCTAAAATAGCTTATGATGTATTGAAATTGCCTACGAATCATGTTAATCAAAACCTTATTATTGTTCCTGACGGAATCTTAAATTTTCTTCCTTTTGAAGCTTTAATTACTCGAGAATCAAATACGACGAATTTTAGCAAAATGAATTATTTATTGAACGATTTCAAGATCGCTTACAATACGTCGGCAAATATTTACCTCAACTCAAAACCAATTTCTAACTCGAAAAAAATGGTTTTAGGAATTTTTCCTGTTTTTGAGAAATCGGCTTTTGAACTTCGTTACTCCAAGAAAGAAATGGAATCCATTCGAAGTAATTTTAGCGGAAAATATTTAGAAAATTCAAATGCAAGTTTCACTAATTTTAAAAACAATGCCTCTCATTATTCCATGCTTCATTTGAGCACACATGCATCTTCTGGCGATATTGAAACTCCTGCAAGTATTAAATTTTCCGATCAGGAAATTCTGTATTCTGAATTGTATAATCTTCATATCAATCCAGATTTAGTGGTTTTAAGTGCCTGCGAAACCGGTATTGGTAAATTGTATAAAGCAGAGGGCGCAATGAGTATTGCTAGAGGTTTTCAATTTGCAGGAGCACAAAATTTATTATTTTCTTTATGGAAAGTAAATGATTTTACGACTTCGGTTTTTATGTCGGATTTTTATAAAAACATTCAAAAAGATGTTCCTTATTTTGAAGCGAATACCAATGCAAAACTGGATTATTTAAATAATAAATCAATTCCAAATGCGAAAAAATCGCCTTATTACTGGAGCGCTTTCGTGTATTATGGAACTATTGAAGAAGCAGAAAAACCAACAAATTATATCTTCTATATCATTAGTTTTTTGGCTGTAATTGGCTTATTTTTGGTTTTCAATCATTACAGAAATGGAAAATCTTCACGAAATTCTCAAAACAGAGAATTACAAAAAAATAAAATTCAAGATAACTAAAACGCAGCATTTACAGATAAAAGCCAAAATTAATGGTGTTTCTGGCAATTTCATTTTAGATACCGGCGCATCTAATACCTGCGTGGGTTTTGAAAGTATTGAACTTTTTGAATTGGCTGCAAAAAATTCAAAAACAAAAGCATCTGGAGCAGGCGGAAGCGGCATGAAAACGCAGATTTCGTCTCAAAATAAATTGCAGTTAGGATCTTGGAAAAACAAGGATTTCAGTATTGTTATTTTTGATCTTTCTCATGTAAACGAAGCTCTAGAATCTTTTAAAGCTAAACCTGTTCATGGTATTATTGGTGCCGATGTTTTATTGGAAGGAAAAGCTATAATTGATTATTTTAACCATTATTTGTACCTTAAATAGAAAAATTCCAAATTCCAAATTCCAAATTCCAAATTCCAAATTCCAAATAAAAAAGTCTCCATTAGAATGAAGACTTTTTTAGTTTTATATTGTTTCTTGATTATCAATTTCTATTTTGGGAACAGCATGTTTTTTCAACGAAAAATAAGCTACAACTGTACTTAGTAGCATTAAAGCTCCACCCAAAATAAATGGCGCTCCGGCAAATTTAAAAGGTGCATCACTATGTGTAAAAAAATAAAAGGTATTCGCCATCATAGGGGGACCAATGATTGAAGACGCGCTCATTAAACTGGTCAAAGTTCCTTGAATTCCTCCTTGTTCGCTTGGCGCAACTTTACTCGCCACAACAGATTGTAGAGCTGGACCAGCAATTCCGCCAAGACAATATGGAATTAAAAATACGAACATCATCCAGCTTTCTGTTGCAAAAGCAAACAACAGCATTCCAATTGTATATAACGCCAAACCAATGTAAATACTTTTTTCGTTTCCTATTCTCGGGTTGATAAAACGAACCAATCCACCTTGCACAACTCCAACTAAAAGACCAATTATTCCTAATGAAATTCCGATCATTCGTTCATCCCAATTGAACTGATAAATGGTGAAAAAACTCCAATTACTTTGTACGGCATGAGAACCAACGTATAATAAAAATATAGCTGCTATTAAGCCAATTAAAGTTGGATGTTTTCTTAAACCTAAAATAGCTCCAACAGGATTAGCACGTTTCCAGTCAAAAGGTCTGCGGTTTTCTTTTTTAAGTGATTCTGGTAAAATGAAAAATCCGTAAAGAAAATTGACCATACACAAAACTGCTGCTGCGTAGAAAGGAACTCTTGATCCGTATTGTCCTAATAATCCGCCAATAACGGGACCAATAATAAATCCTAGTCCAAAAGCGGCACCAATCAATCCAAAGTTTTTAGCTCTGTTTTCTGCCGTACTGACATCTGCAATATATGCGGAAGCAGTTGTAATACTGGCGCCCGTAATTCCTGCAATAATTCTTCCTATAAAAAGCCAGATAATTGTAGGCGAAAAAGCCAGTAAAATATAATCTAAAGAAAATCCGAAAAGTGAAATTAATATAATTGGTCTTCTTCCGAATTTATCACTTAAGTTTCCAATTACTGGAGCAAAAACAAATTGTGTGATCGCATACGCGAAAGTTAACCAGCCGCCAATTTTTGCGGCTTCGCTGATATCTCCATGAATCAATTCTTCAATCAATTTTGGAATTACAGGAATTATAATTCCCCATCCTGTAATATCAATTAACATGGTTATGAAAATAAAACCAATTGCTGCAGATTTATCTTTTTGTAGCATAGTAAGTTTAGTAAGGTGATGCAAATAAACATATTTTTAAATTAACAATAGAAAAATTCCAAATCTCAAGGTTAAAATTCCAATACTAAAATTCCAAATTCCAATTTGAATGAACTTGAATTTCATTATTGAATGATTTAAAATTATCTCTATATTTTTCAAGAATCAAAAAAATCCCAAATTCCTAATTGAAGGAACTTGGGATTTTAATGGGGAAATTCCAATTTCGGACTTTGGAATTTCTATTGAAAATCAAAACTATTAATGAGTATGTTTCGGATTAAAACCGTCTTCGCTTAATTCTGTATGCTCGTAATCGGCAACCATTTCAGCTTCGTAATCGATTTTTTCTCCTTTAGAGAATTTTCTAATGATTTTCTCCATGATATCATAGATTACAGGAACTACAATTAACGTTAGGAATAATGAAGAAATCAAACCTCCAATAATTACCCAAGCTAATCCGTTTTTCCATTCTGCTCCAGCTCCAGAGGCTAATGCAATTGGGAACATACCAAATACCATCGCAATTGTTGTCATCAAGATCGGACGTAAACGTGCGTGGTTTGCTTGGATTAATGCTGTTCTGATCGATTCTCCAGCAGCTCTTCGCTGATTGGTATAATCGACAAGCATGATCGCATTCTTACACACCAGACCAATCAACATGATGACCCCTAAGATTGTAAAGATATTTAATGTGTTGTTTGTTAATGCCAGTGCAAATAATACTCCAATAAATGAAAGCGGAATTGCAAACAATACAACAAACGGGTGAACGAAACTATCATATAAACCAACCATTACAAGGTAAACCAAAATAATAGCCGCTAATAATGCGATTCCTAATGTACCAAAACCTTCTGATTGGTTTTCTTGGTCACCACCCCAGATGTAGTTAACACCTGTTGGTTTTTGTAATTTATCTAATTTTTCCTGCCATTGTGTTACAATTGTTCCGGCTGGCACCCCAACGTTCTGACCTTGTACGGTTACAGAAGCTGTTTTATCTCTACGCTCTAATTTACTTGGTCCAGAGCCTTCTGTAATTGTAGCAAACTGATTTAATTTTATTTGCTGACCTGCGTTGTTTATAAAAATCAAATTACTAACATCGGTAATGTTTTTTCTATCAAATTCGTTGTATTTGATATTGATGTCGTATTCGTATTCACCTGCTCTAAATTTACCGTCAGTATTACCGCTGTAAGCTGTCTGCATTGTTAAACCTACCGTTTGAAGTGTAAGTCCTAAAGCAGCCATTTTATCTCTATCAACCTGAACGTTAATCTCTGGGTTTCCGTCTTCAACTGTTAATTTGATCTCAGTTGTTCCAGGAATTGTACGTAATTCAGCTTCAGCTAATTTTGCAAATTTCATGGCACTTTCTACGTTTGGACCTGTAACGATCAAACCTAAAGTTGCATCCTCAGCAGTACCTAAGATACCTACAGGAACTGTTTTTACTTTAGCTCCAACTAAGATTTTCTCCAGCTTACGTTTTGTTTTAGCAGCATAAACGTTTGCATCATCTGTACGATCTTTTTGCTCGATCATTTTAACATCGATCTCAGCTTTGTAAGCAGTTGCCTGAGCAGCTCCTAAACCTTCACTGGTTTGTCCTACAGTTGTAATTTGACTAAAAACATACTTCTCTCCTTTTAAGAAAGCTTCTGCTTTTTGCGTCATAAAGTTAGTCTGCTCTAACGAAGCATCTTTTGGCATCTCGATTTGTACTAAGAATTCACCACTATCAGATGATGCGAAGAACTCTCCTCCAATATATCCACCTCCCATTAACCAGAAGATAGAACCAAAGAACATTACTAATACAATTACAATTGTTTTAACATAATGATCTAAACACCAGTTTAGTAAGTTTGATACCCAGTTAGTAAAACGAGTTAAGTAGCTTTCAAATCCAAGGATAACTTTACCGAAAAGATTTTTACCTTCAATATGCTCTAATTTTCCAAAACGTGAAGATAACCACGGAATAATAGTAAATGAAGCCAACAATGAGAACATTGTAGATATAATTACCGTAACACAGAATTGCGTAATAATGTTTGATACCAATCCTGTACTCATTGCGATTGGCAAGAACACCACCACAATTACTAATGTAATCGAGGTTACTGTACCGCCAATTTCGGCAGTTCCGTCGTAAGACGCACGAATTCGGCTTTTACCCATCTCCATGTGTCGGTAAATATTCTCCAATACCACGATGGCGTCATCCACAAGAATACCAACAACAAGAGATAAACCAAGTAAACTCATTAAGTTAAGGGTATAACCTAATAAATAGATTCCAATAAATGTAGCGATCAAAGAGGCAGGAATAGATACCATTACAATCAATGAGTTTCTAATACTGTGCAAGAAGAACAACATTACAAATGCTACCAGAATAACCGCAATTAATAAATCGTGTACAACAGAATCTGCTGCTTCAAGTGTAAATATAGTACTGTCTTTTGCGACATCTAACTTCAATTGAGCTGATTTGTAATCGCTCTCTAAGGTTTTGATTGTTTTAACCAACTGCTCACTTACCGCAACGGCATTTGCATCTGATTGTTTTACAATTTGAAGTACAATTGCACTTTTTTGATCAACACGCGCAATTTTTTCCGCGATTTTTTGTGTATCCTGAACATCAGCAATATCTCCTAAACGAACTTGAATTCCGTTTTGTGAAGAAACTACTAAATTTCTTAATTCATCAACATTTTTATATTTACCCGCTAAACGAATTAATATTTTTTGGTTACGAGTTTGGATGTTACCTGTAGGGAAATCCAGATTCGAAGTTAAAATTGTCTGCTGTACTTGAGGAACAGAAAGTCCGTAACCCTGCATTTTAACAGCATCAAGATTTACCTGAATCTCACGTTCCTGCCCACCAATAATGTTTACCTGGGCAACACCTTGCACACGAGATAAAACTGGAGCAATCTTTTTATCAATCAAATCATAAAAAGCAGCTTCGTCCATTTTACCATTCGCACCAAGCGTCATAATTGGTAAATCACTCAAAGAGAATTTGGTTAACGACGGCGGATCAGCATCATCTGGTAAATCACTCAAAATCGCATTAATTTTTCGCTGCGCATCATTCATCGAAATATCAACATTTGCAGTAGAAAGCAATGTAATTGACACTACAGATAAACTCTCATAAGATTTCGAGTCAATTTTTTTGATATTTTCCAAAGATGCAATCGCGTCCTCAATTTTCTTTGTTACGGTATTTTCAACCTCACTTGGAGAAGCACCCGGATAAACAGTTGAAACCGTAATAACATTGGTTTCGAATTTTGGGATCAGCTCGTAGCCTAATTGGCTGTAACTGAACAATCCACCAAGAATCAGAATTGTAAACAATACAATTACTAACGACGGACGTTTTATGGATATTTCGGCTAATTTCATATATGTTGTTTTTTGCTGTAGGCTATACGCTGTAGGCTTTAGGCTTTTATTAAAGGCTTAAAGCTTATTGCTTACGGCTTAAAGCGTACAATTACTTAATAATTTCTACTGTATTTCCGTCTTGTAAATTGATTTGACCTGTAACAATTACAGTATCTCCGTCATTCAAACCATTGATGATTTCAACCTTGTCTCCTAAGATTCTTCCAGCAACCACTTTTTTCAATTTTGCCACGTTATTTTCAACTACGAAAATTTCGTTGCTGCTTACACTTCCAACAAATGCATTTCTAGGAACCACTTTCAAGTTTTGTTTTTGGTTGTTTGAACCAAAGTTTGCAGTTCCATACATACCTGCTTTTAAGTCGTTATTAGCATTGTTTGTGATTTCAATTTCAACTGGGAAGTTTAAAGAAGCATCTGCTTTTGAAGCAATGAAAGTGATTTTTCCAGAGAATGTTTTATCAGGATAAACACTTGCTGTAATGTTTACTGTATTTCCTAATTTTAAACTTGCTACTTGGCTTTCGTTTACTGTAACTGCCAATTTTAATTTAGAAACGTTTACGATATCAAACAAAGCAGTTGCAGGCATTCCAGCTAAAATAGAACCTGGCTCAATATATTTTTTATTGATGTAACCATTAATTGGTGCTTTTACTTTAGTATCTCCAACATTAATATTTGCTTGTGTCAAATTAGACTGAGCATTTGTCAAAGCCAATTTTGCCTGATCTAATTGTTGTTTTGTAACACCACCTGTTTTAAAAGCATTTTCGTATCTCGCATAATCAGATTTTGCATTTTGATAAACTGCCTGAGCTTGTTGCGCGTTTACATTAATAACATCACCTCTTACTGTTAAAAGTGTTTGTCCTACTCTTACGTAGTCACCTTCTTTTGCTAAAACACTAATTACTTTTCCAGATTTTTCTGCAGAGAAAGTTAATTCCTGAATTGGTGCAAAGTTTCCGTTTGCAGTAAAACCAAGATTAACATCTTCTGTTTTAACTGTTGCAACTTTTACAGAAACAGCAGCATTTTTCTCTGCTACGATTGCAGTTTTACCTTCGTTTTCTTTCTTATTTTTATTTAATATGTAGCTAATCCCGAAAAATGCTACGGCTATGATTACGATTGTTATAATTATTTTCTTCATTGTAATTAGTTATTTAATAAGAGATTTAAGTTCGCCTTTCGATTTGATTAGAGATATTTCGGCAATTTTATAATTTAAAACTGCTCTTGTATAATTGTTTTGAGCTTCAAGTGATGCATTTTCAGCGTCTAACAAATCGGTTAAAGATGCTAAACCTTGAAGGTAATTGTTTTTAGTATTGCTAAGGATCTCAGATGCCAAACGCATGTTTTCTTTTTGATTTTCGATTGTTACCAAATTATTATTGATTTGTGTAATGGCGTTTCTATAATCTAAATCAAGTGAAAGTTTGGTGTCTTTAATATCTTCCTGAAGTTCTCTAATTTGAACATCAGCTTGTCTTACTTTAGCACGAGTTCCAAAACCTGTAAAGATTGGCACATGCAGATTTAATCCAATTGCTGAGAAATCTGACCAGTAAACTCCTTTATCTGGTTTTGCAAACCAAGGAAATTCCGGACCTTGACCGATATAGTTGTACCCAGCAGTTAATGAAAGTGTTGGATAATATCCAGCTTCAACAGCTTTTTTATTATAGACTAAAAGCTCTTCTTGTTTTTTCAAAAGCAGATATTCTGTTCTGTTTTCGATATTTGGTTCTTCTGTTAATGCAGCAGGAACAACTTCAAATTCTTCTTTTGGCATCGCGATTTGAGTTTCAATAGGCATTCCCATATAAAACTTCAAAGCATTTTCCTGTAAAGCAATTTGGTTTTTAATCTGCTGACGTTCTGTATCGATATTTGACATTTTTACAATAATACGATCTAAGTCAATTTTCTTAGCCAAACCGTTATCAAATTGCCCTTTTACGATATCACGAACTTTAGTTGTGTTTACGTAATTGCTGTCTAACAAAACCAATCTTTCTTTTTGTACATAAACAGAATAGTAATTATTTGCAACTCTTTCTATAACTTGTTCTTCTGTTAACTGATCGTTTATTTGATAAAACTCACGTGTAGTTCTTGCTGCTTTTAATCCTGTAAAAACAGATTGATCAAATATTGCCTGAGTTAAAGAAAGCCCCGCAGTAGAAGTCCAAGTTTGTCCAAATGCTGCTTGGATTGTAGTTCCCGGTGCACCAAAACCTGCTCCGTCAATAACAGTTGTTTGAATTACCGGATTATAAGTTAGGTTTCCATTTGCGCTAATTTGAGGTAACGCTCTAGAACGTACTTCTTGAATTTGGTATTCACTGTTTTCAACCTGAAGTTTTGCTTTTTTAGCATCGGCTTTATTTACAAGCGCGTAGCTAACAGCGTCTTTTAAGGTTAAAGTGGTTACTTGTGCGTTGGCCGATAAGCCAATTGTGCACAAAACTATAAGAACTATTCGTTTCATATGTAGTTAAATATTTATTTTTAAATTTTGAGATAGTATCGCCATTATTATCTTCCCGCTCTCTAACAATAATGACAAATAGTTTTGAATAATAATTAATTGATAATTTTTTTAAGCTGTTTTTCTAATTCTTGCACTCCTTTTTCTGTTGCCATTGCACGAGTGTGATATTCTAATGCCTCTAACTCTATTCTTTGTGCTTCACTTTCAGAAACTGTATTTTCATTAATATGAAAGATTAACGTGTAATAAAATCTCACATAGATTTCTACATTTAAATCTGGTCTGTAAAGCTCTTCTCGTATTCCCTTTTCAATATTATCTCTAAAACATTGTGTGCATTGCTCAATTTCGTGAGATAAAATATTTTGATAAATCTCTGGATAATGTTTTTTTAACTGATAGATAGGCGAAGTATCCGTATTGTTTTTAAACATATCACGAAACATTTCTCTAATTTCAAAATTCTCGTGAATCGCATTATAATTTTTAGCAACAATGGTATCCATAATTTCATGAACCTGTCTGTGTACCATTGAAGTGCTCTCTTCAATCAAAACCTCTTTATTACAGAAATATTTGTAAATCGTTTTCTTCGAAATACACATTTCTCCTGCAATATCATCCATTGTAACACTTTTAAAGCCGAGCTTTAAAAAAAGCTCACTGGCTTTTGCTATGATTTTCTCTTTCATTTTAATTTTCCCAATTGCCATACAAATATAATTAGGAAACTAAAATTTAAAAAATAGTTTCCGTAATATTTGTAATAATTTTACATTAAATTATTCCTGCATGTAAGATTTATATGCTAAATTCAAGATTAGCTATTAGCTTAATGTCTTTTCCAAGAGCTAAGCCCCCATTATGATGAAAAGAGTTATAATCTAAGCCAAAGTCCTGACGCTTAATTTCACCTTTAATTTCAAAGGCTACTTTTTTTTCTCCATTATAAGTATTCACTCCTATAAATTCTGCATCAAGTTCTACAACTCTCGTAACATCTTTTATCGTTAAATCTCCCTTAAAGAAATTGATATTGTTATTTACTTTTTGGAATGAAGTCGATTTGAAACTAATGATTGGATGCTCATCTACATCAAAAAAATCCTGAAGCTGTAAATTGGTGTCAATTTGCTGAAAGCTTTCAGTTTTATTATTAATATCAAGTGAAAATTCAACCGATGCATCTTCAATTTCATTGTCTTCTAAGCTCACATAACCACCAAATTTGTTCGTAGTTCCTCCTAAATAGGCAATTATCGAATGTCTCATTTTAATTAAAACATCTGATTGAGTAGAATCTAAAGTCCATGTTGTTTTCATAAATAACTGATTTTAATGAGTTTATAAATTATCCAAACTCTTATGGAAACTTTCACAGTGTTTCGAGTTTCCATTTTGATGCTGCAAATATAGACAGGAAACTGTAAATACCAAAAAAGTTTCCAAGTTTTTTAAAAAATATTTTAACAAATTCATTCTTAGTCCTTTTTATTTTAAATTTTAATGTTTTCTCAGCAAATGAAATTTAGAAAGCGAAAATTCATAATTGAATTGTATCTTTGAGGCTCGTAAATCAGAATTTCATTATGCACGATATTAGCCAGTACCAGGATTTTTTTATTAGTTATCTTAAAAAACAAGACATACATAAAGAACCTAAAAACCTTTACGAACCTATTGAATATATTTTAGGACTTGGCGGAAAACGCATACGTCCTGTTTTAACTTTAATGGCTGCTGAAGTTTTTGATACCGAGTACGATGCTGCACTTCCAGCTGCAATGGCCGTCGAAGTTTTCCATAATTTTTCACTGGTTCATGATGATATTATGGATGATGCGCCTTTGCGAAGAGGACAAGTTACAGTTCATGAAAAATGGGATTTAAATACTGGAATACTTTCAGGAGATGCCATGCTTATTTTAGCTTATCAATATTTTGAACAATACGAACCGATAGTTTTTAGAAACCTGGCAAAATTATTTAGTAAAACTGCTCTTGAGGTTTGCGAAGGACAACAATGGGATGTTGATTTCGAAACTCGTAAAGATGTTACGATTCCCGAATATTTAAAAATGATTGAATACAAAACAGCTGTTTTGGTTGCCGCTGCCATGAAAATGGGTGCAATTGTTGCCAAAACTTCTGAAAAAGAAGCTGATTTAATCTATGATTTTGGGCTTAATTTAGGATTGGCTTTCCAATTACAGGATGATTATTTAGATGCTTTTGGTGACCCTGAAACTTTTGGAAAACAAGTTGGAGGCGATATTATTGAAAACAAAAAAACCTATTTATATCTAAAAGCTTTAGAGTTTTCTTCTACAGAAAAAGCTCAAGAATTAGAAAAATTATTCAGTTTACAATTAGAAGATAATTCAGAAAAAATAGAAACTGCAAAAGCCATTTTTAATGAATCTGGAGCTTCAAAAGCGACACAAGAAGCAATCGAAATGTATACGTTTAAAGCTTTTGAAACTTTAGAAAAAATGGAAATTAATTCTGAAAAGAAAAATGTTTTAAGAACTTTCGGCGAAAATTTAATGGGCCGTAAGGTTTAGTAATCAGTTTTCAATAAATCTAAAATCAACAATCTAATATCTAAAATCTCATGTTTGTAGCACCAACTAGTACAGAAGCACTTTTAGAGCAAGCTCAGGCAGAGACTTTATATTTAAACTTGATTGAGCAGATTAATAAAGATTTTAATTTGGCAAATGAAGGAATTGACTTTCCGTTAAGTATTTCGCCAGATGAATTAAAGATTCAGCTTCACGAAAAAATCTACAGAATGATTCAGTATAAATTTGCTGAATACTTAAATCTGCTTTATATAATTGATGTTTCTGAAATCGAAATCAAAAAACTTGACGGTTCAGATTTAGTCATTCTTGCTGAACAAGTTGCTTTCTTAATTTTAAAAAGAGAATGGCAGAAAGTTTGGTTTCGAAATTATTACAAATAAAGACTATAATTAATTAGCCTTTTAATGGTATTTCATAAAGCTTAATAAATAGCTCTAAAGAGGTGTTTAACTCAGAAATATCATTAAGGATAGGCTGCAATGTTTCTGGAGCATTTTCAATAAAATAATCTATATGAAACTTTAATGTATTTCCTAGTTGAAAATGATCAGAAACTTTTGGTGGCAGTGCAAATGTTCTTAATTGTATGAGATTCCCACCTCTTGCCTTATCGCGAATAAACCAAGAAAGAAACTCCAACGAAATTAAACTTTCAACAGATCGATCTAATGTAAATTCAAATTGCAACATTACTTCATCCTTTAAACCTCCATCAGTCCTTAAAAGTGTTGCTATAGGAAGATGTGAAAATGATAAACTTCCTAATTCAGAGCCTTTAATTCCTTCTAAATTATCAATTCCACTACAAACATTTTCTATTCCTTTTAAACTTTCAAGCGTTTTTTGAAATAATTCAATTTCTTTTGGCAACTGTCCCATCTTTAAGTTGATTCTTTTATATTTATAATTAAAACCCTCCAATCTATTAGTGGTTTTAATTTTTTTTCAATTACAAAGTTAATTATAAGAGCAACCAAAAGAAAGAAAAAACTTATTTTATTTTAAACTGTAATAATGTTACAAGCCAATAATAACCTTAGAATCTTAGCATCTCAGTCCCGAGACTTCGGGATAGCAACTTAAAAATAAACTCTCACAAAAGGCATAAATCCAGATCCGTAAAGACTTCTGTCTGGATCGTACAAAACATCGTATCGCGCACCAATAGTTACATTTCCAGTTCTGTAACCTGCACCTAGATAAAGAGCGGTGTTCCAAAAATTATCAGAATAACTTGGCCTGTATGGTGTAGAATCATAATCTGTGTTAACACGAACCTGCTCTAACTCTGCGGATAATTGAAGTTCAGGAATCGGGTTTACAAGCGTGATTACGCTTCCGCCATAAACATAAGATTCATAGTAATTTCTTGAGTTTAAGTAACCAAATTGTAAACCAAGACCAACGGCAACAATTTCGTTAACATTATAAATGGCACTTGGCATTACAGAAATATCAGTATAACCAGAACCAATTCCTAAACCTAATCCGCCGCCAAACTGTACTTTTTCCCAGAAATGATTACTGTTATCAATAACATATTTTTGTTGTGCAATAGAATAACTTGAGAATAAGGCTGTCAAAATCACAAATAAATATCTGCAATCGATTGAAAATTGAATTTTATTCATAGTTAACGTTTATTTTAACAAATTTTTACGTAAAAGTACGTAAAAAAAAGATTTAAATAAATGTGATTGTTGTACTTTTGCCTTTCTATATAACAAAAAGTATATTCACTCATATTATGGATAGGTTTTCATTTTTAAACGCAGCGCATACCGAGTTTTTTGCACAATTATACGATCAATATCTAGTAAACCCAGACAGCGTTGAGCCTAGCTGGAGAAGTTTCTTTCAAGGTTTTGACTTTGGAATGACTACTTATAACGACGAAAATCCAGTGCAGACTATAGTTGAGTACGTGACTAGCGACAACACAGATTACAGTCAGATTTCTGAAAAACTAAAGAAAGAATTCAACGTTCTTAAATTAATTGACGGATACCGTACGCGTGGGCATTTATTCACAAAAACAAATCCAGTTCGTGACCGTAGAACTTCATCTCCAACTTTGGATATCGAAAACTTCGGATTATCTACAGCAGATCTTTCGACTGTTTTTGATGCTGCACAAACAATTGGAATGGCACCATCTTCTTTACAAGATATCGTAAATCGCCTTAAGGCTATTTACTGCCAGCATATTGGTATTGAATACATGTACATTAGAAATCCTGGTGTTGTAAAATGGATTCAGGATAAATTAGCAGTTGATAATAATCAGCCTAATTTTTCTACAGAAGAAAAGAAAACGATCTTAAATAAATTAAACGAAGCTGTTTCTTTCGAGAACTTCCTTCATACTAAATATGTTGGACAAAAACGTTTTTCACTAGAAGGTGGAGAATCTATTATTCCAGCTTTAGATGCTTTAATTGAGCAGGCTGCAGAAAAAGGTGTTGAACAATTCGTAATGGGAATGGCTCACCGTGGCCGTTTGAACGTTTTGGCAAACATCTTCGGAAAATCTACTCAAGATATCTTTGGTGAGTTTGACGGAAAAGATTACGATCAAGAATACTTTGATGGTGACGTAAAATACCACTTAGGTCTTACTGCCGACAAAAAAACAAGATCTGGAAAAAGCATCAATATCAATTTAGCACCAAACCCTTCTCACTTAGAAACTGTTGGAGCTGTAATTGAAGGAATTACAAGAGCAAAACAAGATAAATATTTCCCAGAAGATTTTTCAAAAGTACTGCCAATCGCCGTTCACGGAGATGCTGCAATTGCAGGTCAGGGTATTTTGTATGAAATCATCCAAATGGCCCAGCTTGACGGTTATAAAACTGGAGGAACAATTCATATTGTAATTAACAACCAAGTTGGTTTTACGACTAACTATTTAGATGCTCGTTCTTCTACTTATTGTACAGACGTTGCTAAAGTTACACTTTCACCAGTTTTACACGTAAATGCTGATGATGCTGAAGCTGTTGTACATGCAGTATCTTTTGCATTAGATTACAGAATGCAGTTTGGACGTGACGTCTTTATCGACTTATTAGGATACAGAAAATACGGTCATAACGAAGGTGACGAACCTCGTTTCACGCAGCCGGTTTTATATAAAATCATCGCTAAACATAAGAATCCAAGAGATATCTATGCTGAAAAATTATTGTCTGACGGCGTAATCGATGCATCTTATGTAAATGCTTTAGAAAAAGAATACAAATCTGCTTTAGAAGAAAATTTAGAAGCTTCTCGTAAAAAAGATTTAACAATCATAACTCCATTCATGAAAAACGAATGGGATGGATTTGTTCAGGTAACTGATACACAAATGCTTCAAAAAGTAGATACTACCTTTAGTAAAGAAGGATTAGATTCTATCATCAATACAATCTCAACATTACCAGAAGACAAGAAATTCATTAACAAGATAACTAAAATTGTTACGGATAGAAAAGCAGGATACGACAACAACACTATCGATTGGGGAACTGCAGAAGCTCTAGCTTACGGTTCACTTTTAACAGAAGGATTTGACGTTCGTATTTCTGGTCAGGACGTAGAGCGTGGTACATTCTCTCACCGTCATGCTGTAGTTAAAGTTGAAGATTCTGAAGAAGAAGTAATTCTTTTAGACGCTATTGAAAACAAAAAAGGAAAATTTGGCGTTTTCAATTCTCTTTTATCTGAATATGGAGTTCTTGGTTTTGATTATGGATATGCATTGGCTAATCCAAAAGCATTAACTATTTGGGAAGCACAATTTGGAGATTTCTCTAACGGAGCCCAAATTATGATTGACCAATATATTTCATGTGGTGAAGACAAATGGAACAACCAAAACGGTATTGTTTTATTATTGCCTCACGGATACGAAGGACAAGGTGCAGAACACTCTTCTGCAAGAATGGAACGTTACTTACAGCTTTGTGCAAGACAAAATATGTATGTTGCAGATTGTACAACGCCAGCTAACTTCTTCCACTTGTTAAGAAGACAAATGAAAACTAATTTCCGTAAACCTTTGGTAGTTTTCTCTCCAAAAAGTTTACTAAGAGATCCAAGATGTGTCTCTACAGTTGAAGAATTGGCAAGCGGAAGCTTCCAAGAAACAATTGACGACAATACAGTAGATAAAAAAGCAGTAAAAACTTTAGTTTTTGTTACTGGTAAATTTTACTATGACATTACTGCAGAAAGAGAAAACAATGGTAGAAATGATGTTGCAGTTGTTCGTATCGAGCAATTGTTCCCTTTCCCTGTTGAGCAGATTAAAGAAATCATTGCAAAATATCCAAATGCTGATGATTATGTTTGGGCTCAGGAAGAACCTAAAAACATGGGAGCTTACAGTTTTATGTTAATGAACTTTGATCTAGTAAAATGGAGATTAGCTTCGTTAAAAGCTTACGCTGCGCCAGCATCTGGAAGTTATACACGTGCAAAACGTCGTCATGCAGATGCAATTAGAATGGTATTCGATAAAAATTTATTTAGATAAAAAAAATGTTTCAAGTTTCGGTCCCAATAGCTATCGGGATTAAAACCATAAAAACCTTAAACAAAAACAAAGATGATTTTAGAAATGAAAGTCCCATCACCAGGG
Organism: Flavobacterium sp. SORGH_AS_0622; assembly: GCF_030818825.1. Taxonomy (NCBI): domain Bacteria; kingdom Pseudomonadati; phylum Bacteroidota; class Flavobacteriia; order Flavobacteriales; family Flavobacteriaceae; genus Flavobacterium; species Flavobacterium sp. SORGH_AS_0622. Next base: position 125,255 of record NZ_JAUTAX010000001.1, on the reverse strand, counting down.
GAGTCAATAAAAGAAGTTGAAATTGCAACTTGGTTAGTAAAAGACGGAGATTATGTAGAGAAAGATCAGGCTATTGCTGAAGTAGATTCAGATAAAGCTACTCTTGAATTGCCTGCTGAAATGAGCGGTGTAATTACACTAAAAGCTGAAGAAGGTGATACAGTTGCAGTAGGTGCTGTAGTTTGTTTAATTGATACAGATGCTGCAAAACCAGCAGGTGATGCAACAGCTCCAGCGGCTGAAGCTCCAAAAGCTGAGGCACCAAAAGCTGAAGCTCCAAAGGCTGAAGCGCCAAAAGCTGAAGCACCGAAAGCAGCTCCAGCAGCAACAAGTTATGCAGCCGGAACTCCATCTCCTGCGGCAAGAAAAATATTAGACGAAAAAAATATTGCTCCAGCAACAGTTTCTGGAACTGGTAAAGGCGGAAGAATCACTAAAGATGACGCTGTAAATGCAGTGCCTTCTATGGGAACTCCAACTGGTGGAAGCCGTGGAACTGAGCGTACAAAATTATCAATGTTACGTCGTAAAGTAGCAGAAAGATTAGTTTCAGCTAAAAATGAAACTGCTATGCTTACTACTTTCAACGAAGTAAACATGACGCCAATCAACCAAATTCGTAATGAATACAAAGATGCTTTCAAAGCGAAACATGGTGGTTTAGGTTTAGGCTTTATGTCATTCTTTACAAAAGCAGTTACAAGAGCTTTACAATTATACCCAGATGTGAACTCAATGATGGACGGTGATTACAAAATCGCTTATGATTTTGCTGATATCTCAATCGCAGTTTCTGGACCAAAAGGATTAATGGTTCCTGTGGTTCGTAATGCTGAATTATTGACTTTCCGTGGTATCGAAGCTGAAATCAAAAGATTAGCTTTAAGAGCTCGTGATGGTCAAATTACAGTTGACGATATGACTGGAGGAACTTTCACAATCACTAACGGTGGTGTTTTCGGAAGTATGTTAAGTACTCCAATCATCAACCCTCCTCAATCAGGAATTTTAGGAATGCACAACATCATCGAGCGTCCAATCGCTGTAAACGGTAAAGTTGAAATTCACCCAATGATGTACGTAGCACTTTCTTACGATCACAGAATTATCGACGGACGTGAGTCTGTTGGTTTCCTGGTTGCTGTAAAAGAGGCTTTAGAAAATCCAGTAGAATTATTAATGAATGGCGATGCTAAACGTGCTTTAGAATTGTAATTATAATAATTTTCTGCTATACAAAAAACCTGTTCATTAATACGAACAGGTTTTTTTTGCTTAATATTAGCTTAAAATCTCCTTAATTTGTTAATTTTTTAAACAAATGTAAATTTTACCCTTTAAAAATATTTTATTTAGAATAAATAAAAACAAACTTGCATGATTTATATTCAACATGTAAATTTGCGCTATTAAAATCAATTCTAAATAAAAATGAAATCTAAATTTACAATTTCTTTTTTGAGTTTTTGTTTTTTCTTATTAGCGGGCACAATAGCTTCTGCACAGGAAAAAGCAACTATTAAAGGTCAAATTAGTTTATCCAATGATGAAGCTGCTGATAATGTTTCGGTATCATTAAAAGGAACCAAAATAGGAACCAATACAGATAGCAATGGTTTTTATGAAATTAAAAATCTTAAACCAGGAAACTACGTAATTAGAGTTTCTGCTGTCGGGTACTCATCAAAAGAAAAAAGTATTACCTTAAATAACGGTGATGATTTAGTTGAGGATTTTATTATTAGCTCAAATTCAGAACAATTAGATGAAATTGTTTTAAATGGAAATGCTAAAAAAAACACATTTGCTCGTAAAGAAACACAACAAGTTTCAAGATTACCTCTTAAAAATCTTGAAAACCCACAAGTATATACTACAATTACAAGCGAACTTTTAAAAGAGCAAGTTGTTACAAATATTGATGACGCTTTAAAAAATGCTCCAGGATTAACACCGCTTTGGGCCTCTACGGGTCGTGGAGGTGACGGTGCAGGATATTTTTCGTTAAGAGGATTTGCTGTACAGCCAACTATGATTAATGGATTACCAGGATTATCAAACGGAGGTTTAGATCCTGCAAACATTGATAAAATTGAAGTAATCAAAGGACCATCTGGAACTTTATTTGGAAGCAGTTTAATCTCTTACGGAGGTTTAATTAACTTAACTACAAAAAAACCTTACGATCATTTTGGTGGAGAGGTTAGTTATACTGCTGGAAGTAATGGTTTAAACAGAGTTACTGCAGATGTTAATACTCCCAGTAGACGACGAGCACAAAATTAATTTCCGTGTAAATACAGCTTACCACACAGAAAATAGTTTTCAAGATGCAGGATTCAAAAAATCATTCTTTTTTGCACCATCATTATCATACCAAGTTAGTGACAAACTTTCGTTTTTCATCAATACAGAATTTATGAACAACAAACAGACTAACCCTACTATGTTATTTTTAGATAGAGGTGCTGTATTGAGAGTTCATAATATGGATGAATTAGGTTATGATAATAAACGTTCTTACACTAGTAATGAACTTGCAATTGAAACACCATCATACAACTTACAAGGTCAAATGATGTACAAATTTAATGATCAATGGACTTCGCAGACTGTAGTTTCAAGAGGTTCATCGTCATCTGAAGGATACTATTCTTACATCTACGAAGGCACGCAATATGCTCCTGATGAGATAAGTGAAGGAATTGTTTTATCACGTTATATGAATTACCAAAATTCAACAACACTTACGACTGACATTCAGCAAAACTTCATTGGCGATTTCAAAATTGGAAACATGAGAAACAGAATCGTTGCTGGTTTGGATTACTTTAATAGAGGATTAATTGACAATAGTTCAAATTATGTAACAAATGGTAATATTTACATTGGTAATCTAGATGTAGCAACTGTAAATCAGTATTTATACCAAATTACAGACCCCGCTAAATATATTACAAATGGAGATAATGGAAATCTAACTAAAGCAGGAACTGACGCTCTTATCGCTAATGCAGGAATTAGCATGAATAGAACAAAGCAAGAAGTTTACAGTGCTTATGTTTCTGATGTATTTAACTTTACTCCTGCTTTGTCTGCAATGGCAAGTTTACGCGTGGACCGTTTTATTACTGCTGGAAATGTGGCTACAAAAGATGATGATTTTAATCAAACTTCTTTTTCTCCTAAATTTGGTTTAGTGTACCAGCCAATTCTTGATAAAGTTTCGATTTTTGCAAACTATATGGATGGTTTCGCTAATTCTGCTCCAGTAACAGAAATTTTAGCTGACGGATCTACACGTCCAAGAACTTTTAAACCAGAGCATGCTAACCAATTCGAAATTGGAACAAAATTAAACGTGTTTCAAGATAAACTTTACGCAACATTCAGCTACTATGACATTCAAGTAAAAGATCAAGTTTACGTAATTTACGGTGCAACAACTCAAACAGCTTTCCAAGATGGAGCACAAAGAAACAAAGGTTTTGAAGCAGAATTCGTGGCAAATCCAGTTGCTGGTTTAAACATCGTTGCTGGTTACAGTTATGTTGATGCTATCTTAAACGCTGGAGATCCATCATTTGTAGGACAAAGACCAGAAAGTTCTGGACCAAGAAATTTAGCAAATTTTTGGGCAAGTTATAAATTCCCTCAAGGAGATTTACAAGGTTTTGGTTTAGGTTTTGGAGGAAACTATGCTGATAAAAACTTAATCATGAACAGAAATGTTATAGGTCAGTTTGCATTACCTTCTTATACAGTTTTAAATTCATCAGTATTCTACGGAACTGAAAAATATACCTTGACATTAAAATTAGACAATATTACTAATGTTGACACTTACGATGGTTGGTCTACAATTCATCCAAGAAATATGAGAACTGTTGCAGCAAACTTCTCATACAGATTTTAATAAAAACATTCAACCACCTTTCTTGCAAGAGAAAGGTGGTTTTTAAATTTCTAAGATTATGATAACAATTGCCAGCCTTATCGTTTTTCTAGCTTTTTATACGCTTTATTATACTTCAAAAAGAGCGGTTTTGTCTTATGATTTAGGTTTTGAAAAATGGATGCAGAAAAATCCAAAACAGACAAAAATCATCGGCCTAGCTCTTTTATTATCTGCTTATTTGATGTGGCTTTTTACTCAGTCTTTAGGCTGTGGTACTTTGATGTTTTTTGTTCAGCTAATGACAGTTGGAAGTTTAATCATCATACTTACACCATTAAAAAAAGTAAACAGTAAAGCACTTCTAGCAATCTTGATTATAGTTGCATTACTAGAACTTTATTATAATTAGAAACCTCATTAAATTAAAATATGCCAGCAAATCCAAAATATCTAAACCCTTCTTTTTGGCCTCGTTTTACCAAAATTACTGCTGCTATTTTAGGAGGATACTTTGTTTCTGTTACGTTTCATTTAGCTCTTGCTGCTTGGTTTAGTCGTGCAGATGTTTTAATAACAATGGCTTTTACTGGTTTTATTCTTTGGGTTGCTTTAATGGTAATTGCATTTTTAGCCAAAAGCGGCTGGAAAATCTGGGGAATTTACATCCTGCTGACTTTACTTTTTTGTCTTTTTATTTATCTGGGTCAAACTTATAACCATACGGCAAAATAATATTTATGAACAACCGTCATTACAATATCTATTTTCATACACATACTGTCAGCGGAATCGTTATCAGTGTAGTGCTTTTTGTTATTTTCTTTGCTGGATCTTTTTCTTTTTTTAGAGATGACATCATCAATTGGGAAAGAAGTGAATCTACAGCAATTACAAAAGAAATTCAGCTAGACTACAATAAAGCCCTGCAGCATCTTGATAAAAAATATATTTTGCATGGCAGAAATATTACGATCTCTAAGCCTTCTACAGAGGAGAGAGTAGCTATTTATATGGAAGGAACCAAAGATACTTTGGCTCCAGCGAAACAAAAAGAAGGACAGTTTTTCTATCTCAATCCTAAAAATTTTAAATCTTTCACTTACGAAGAATCATATTCTTTAGGAGAACTTTTATATCGCCTGCATTTCTTTGCCCAAATTCCGTACCCTATTGGGTATTATTTATCTGGTTTTACGGCTTTATTTTTCTTATTTGCGATTGTGACAGGAGTATTGCTTCATTGGAAAAAAATTGTATCTAACTTTTATATTTTCCGCCCAAAAGAAAAATTAAAAACACTTTGGACAGATGCTCACACGGCGCTTGGAATGATTGGTTTACCATTTCAATTCGTATATGCAGTTACAGGTGCTTTTTTTATGATCAAACTTTTGATCGTAGCTCCCGCAGTAATGGCTCTATATAATGGCGATCAAGATAAATTGTATAAAGAATTAGAATATAAAGATCCTGATTATAAATTTGAAAATAAGAAACTAGCAACTCCTTTTAACATTGATGAACTGGTTGCAAAAACAAAAAAGAATTGGTCTGATTTTGAAATCACACGCGTTTTTATCCAAAATTACGGCGATGCGAACATGCATGTTTTAGTTGAAGGAGAACTTTTAAGTCACAAAAAATTTACTGGAATTGGAAAGGTCATTTACCGAATTGCTGATGAAAAAGAAATTGCTAAAAAAGATCCGATCTCTCAAACGAGTTACTTAGATGTTGTAAAAAATGTTTTATACCGCATTCACTTTGGTGATTATGGCGGATATGCTTTAAAAATCGTGAGCTTTATTTTAGGAATCATTACCTGTTTTGTAATTATCTCTGGAGTTATGATTTGGCTGGTTGCAAGACAGAAAAATAATATGCCTGAAAAGAAAAGACGTTTCAACGCAGCTGTTGTTCGCATTTATCTGGCAATTTGTTTGAGCATGTATCCAATTACTGCTTTGGCTTTTATCGGAAGTAAAATTTTCTATCCTTTAAGCCAATCCAACCTGTTTACACTTTATTTTGGCGGGTGGTTGTTGCTTGCAATCTTCTTTATCATTAAAAAGAACGATGCTTTTACCAATAAATTCTGTTTAATTTCAGGAAGTGTTTTAGGATTTTTAATTCCAATTACAAACGGAATTGTTTCAGGAGATTGGTTTTGGACATCTTTCTTAAACAACAAAATTCAAATTTTCTTTATTGATGTTTTCTGGATTTTCCTGGCTTCGATTTCATTATACGTTGCCTACCATTTAAAATCTAAAAAAGCGGTTGCTTAATTATTTTTTTTTTGCCACAGATTATAAGAATTATAGTTTTTTTTTAATTAAAGTGAACAAAACAAAAATCTGCTTAGATCTGTAGAATCCGCGCAAAAAAACTTTGTGCCTTAGCGTCTTTGCGCTATCTAAATCTTTTGCATAAACATCCATAACAAATAAAATAATCTACAATAATTTGTCCCATATAAGTTTTGAGCCTACTTTTACGCTTTTAATCAAAAATGGGATTCAAAACCAAAATACGTTTTCTGCATAAATGGCTCGGATTAATTTCTGGGCTTATTGTTTTTATAATCAGTATTACAGGCTGTATTTTTTGCTTTCATGATGAAATAAAAGATGTTACAAGAAAAGAATGGCGATTGGTTGAACCTCAAAACAAACCATTTATACTGCCTTCTGTTTTAGAAAAAAAAGCAAAAGAGATTGTTCCGAAGAATAAAACGAGCATGGTTTCTTATTACGGCAAAAACCGTTCAGCGATTGTTTATACTTATTCTGAAACTGAAAATTTATACCTCTATTTCAATCCTTACACAGGTAAATATTTAAAAACCGAAAATCCAGAAACAGATTTTTTTATTATTGTTGAATACATTCATTTGTATTTACTCCTTCCCGATTATATTGGAAAACATATTATTGGCGGCGCGACCATTATTTTTATTCTGTTATTAATTTCTGGACTTATCCAATGGTGGCCTAAAAAGAGGTCTGACCTTAAAAGAAGTCTTACGGTAAAATGGTCTGCAAAATGGCGTCGGGTAAATTACGACTGGCATAATACTTCTGGTTTTTACATTTTGATTATAGCATTAATTTTAGCCATTACCGGACTTACCTTTACTTATGAATGGGTTGGCGACGGAATTTACAAAACATTTAATTTTGGCGGCGACAAAATACTCGAAACAAAACTTCCTGTAATTGACACAACTCAATTAAAAACCAATTCAATTACAGCAATAGACCGTGCATATCTTCAAACCACAAAACTACAGCCAGATGCCGAAATGTTTTTTGTATTAATCCCGCAGCAAAAAGGAGATATTATTAGTACAGGCGCTTATCCGCACACGTTAAGATACGATCATCAAAGCAATTATTACTTTCATCCAAATGATGGGAAATTAATTGAAAAACAACCTTTTGAAAACAAAACTCTGGGCTTACAGATTGTCGAAATGAATTACGGAATTCACACAGGCCAAATTTTAGATTTACCTGGAAAAATTATTGCTTTTATAGCAAGTTTATTTGCAGCTGCACTTCCTGTAAGTGGATTTGTAATTTGGTATGGAAGAAAATACAAAAGAAAAAAATCTAAGGCATAAAAAAACCGCTCTGAAAAGAACGGTTTTATTTATCTCAATAAATCTTTTTAATTAATTTCTATTGGCTACAGGGTTTTTCTGTAAATTCTTAACAGAACTAACTTTACTATCTACATAAGCTACTTCAGAAAGATTTTTTTCATTGAAAAACATCCATTTTCCAGTTTTTAATCCATCTGCATATTCACCTACTACAGTTTTATTTCCGTTTTCATCATAAGATACCCAAACACCGTCCAATTTTCCATCTTTAAAAAAGCCTTCCTGCTGTATTTTTCCATTGTCATAATAGTAAGTAGCTTTTACTTTATTTCCAACAGCTTCCAATTCAGGTTTTGTTTCTTGTGCTGTTAGAATTCCAGAGAATAACACAGCCGCTAAAATCACACACTTTTTCATATCTTTAGGTATTAAATGTTATTGAATGTTATCAAATTGTTATCAAATATAGTTAATACTTTACATTAAACAAACTTTTGCTTAACAATTTGGTAACATTGAATAAAAACTTAACATTGGAAAAGTATTAACAATAAAAAAACCAGCGCTCAAGCACTGGTTTTACTGGTATTTTAGAAAAAACTCTAATTTACGATAACGTTATAAATTTCGTAAATAATTTAGTTCAATAATGCACTTAGCTGTTTATCAAGTTCAGGATCAGATGGTCTAGGCGCTTCAGACTTCACAACATTTCCTTGTGGATCAATTAAGATAAATCTCGGAATTCCAGTTACACCATAATTAACGACAAACTCAGATTCCCAGTCTTTATCTGCAAAAAGCTGTGTTCCTCCCAGATGTTTATCTGTTACAAATTTTTTCCATTTTTCGTTGTCTTTCAATTTATCAATAGAGATACTTACAAATTCAATGTTTTTCCCGTGATATTTTTCCTCAATCCTTTGAAGATACGGAATTTCAGCTCTACAAGGCGCGCACCAAGTTGCCCAAAGGTCGATGTAAACATATTTCCCTTTTAAGTCAGACAGTTTTGTTTTTCCGCCTTTAAAGTTGTCGTAATTAAAATCTGGAGAAGCTTTTCCAACCATTTTATTAGCTTTTGCAGCTCTTTCATATTCTTCAGCAGCATATTGGTGGAAACCGTCAAAACTACGTTTTAGTGCTGTTTTAAATTCTGGGTCAAAATTTCCTTTTTCAAGACTTTCTGTATCTGCTTTTAATTTAGCATCAAGTAATGCTGTAAATTCCCCTGATTCTTTAGAAAAAGCATCTTTCTGAAAGTTTTCATCTTTTAAAGCTTGCTGCGCCAAAAAGTTACTTTCATCTACACCTTTACCTTTATATACAATAGTCTCATCAAATTCTTTAGCGTTCATGGTCAGATTAACTTCAGAATTTGGTTTTAAATATAAATTTGAAGATTCTGTTCCATCAGAAAACATATAAAATCCTTTTGGAGCATCAAAAGCTGCAGTAAAAACCTCTTTTTTATTGATTGGAATTACTTGCTTAAAATTATCTTTTCCTTTAATAACTAAAGTGTCACTGTTTCTATTTGATATTTTAGCCGTGAACTTAATCGAATTTTTACTTTGACCAATAACATTCAAAGCATTAAAAATTACCAACCCTGCAACAAAAAGTTTTTTCATAGGTATTTAAATTTGTTTTTAATGATTCAAAACTAAAGAATTTAAAGCTTCGTGATTTAAGAATTAACAAAATATTTAAAATTATTCTACATCAACTTATCACTTTACTATATTAATTTGAATTTTGTGTTTACTTTTGCAGTCTAAAATTTGCATCATGTATAGAAGTCATAATTGCGGCGAACTAAATGCCTCAAATATTAATACGGAAGTTACTCTAGCGGGCTGGGTACAAAAGTCACGCGATAAAGGATTTATGAATTGGGTTGACTTACGTGACCGTTACGGAATTACACAACTTATTTTTGATGAAAGCCGTACCGATAAAACAGTTTTTGAATTGGCTAAAACTCTAGGAAGAGAATTTGTTATTCAAGTAAAAGGAACTGTAATTGAGCGTGAAGCTAAAAACAAAAACATTCCAACTGGTGAAATCGAAATTTTAGTTTCTGAACTAACGATTTTAAATACTGCTTTAACTCCTCCATTTACAATTGAAGATGAAACTGACGGTGGAGAAGATATTAGAATGAAGTATCGCTATTTAGATATCAGAAGAAATCCTGTAAAAAACAGTTTATTATTCCGTCACAAAGTGGCAATGGAAGTTCGTAAATACTTATCAGATTTAGATTTCTGCGAAGTAGAGACTCCTTATTTAATTAAATCTACTCCAGAAGGAGCAAGAGATTTCGTTGTACCAAGCCGTATGAACGAAGGTCAGTTTTATGCTTTGCCTCAATCGCCACAAACTTTCAAACAACTTTTGATGGTTGGAGGAATGGATAAATATTTCCAAATCGTGAAATGTTTCCGTGATGAAGATTTACGCGCAGACCGTCAGCCGGAATTTACGCAAATCGACTGCGAAATGGCATTTGTAGAACAAGAAGACATTTTGAATGTTTTTGAAGGCTTGACAAGACATTTATTAAAAGAAATTAAAGGTATTGAAGTAGATAAATTCCCTAGAATTACTTACGACTATGCCATGAAAACATACGGAAATGATAAACCAGACATCCGTTTCGGAATGAAGTTTGGCGAATTAAACGAATTTGCACAGCATAAAGAATTTCCAGTTTTTAATAGTGCCGAATTAGTTGTCGGAATTGCAGTTCCTGGAGCAGGAAATTATACTCGTAAAGAAATTGACGGATTAATTGACTGGGTAAAGCGTCCGCAAGTTGGAGCATCAGGAATGGTGTATGTAAAATGCAACGAAGACGGAACGTTTAAATCATCTGTAGACAAATTCTACGACCAAGATGATTTGACAAACTGGGCAAAAGCTACAGAAGCAAACCCTGGAGATATGATTTTTGTACTTTCTGGTCCTGCAAACAAAACACGTGCACAGCTTTCTGCACTTCGTATGGAATTAGCAACTCGTTTGGGATTGCGTAAACCAGAAGAATTTGCACCACTATGGGTTGTAGATTTTCCATTATTAGAATTAGACGAAGAAAGCGGACGTTATCATGCTATGCACCATCCATTTACTTCTCCTAAACCAGAAGATATGGCTTTACTGGAAACAGAACCAGGAAAAGTTCGTGCAAATGCTTATGATATGGTTTTAAACGGAAACGAAATTGGCGGAGGATCTATTCGTATTCACGATAAAGCTACGCAGCAGTTAATGTTTAAATATTTAGGGTTTACCGAAGAAGAAGCAAAAGCGCAATTTGGTTTCTTAATGGACGCTTTCCAATTCGGAGCACCTCCTCACGGTGGTTTAGCTTTTGGATTGGATAGATTAGTTGCTATTTTAGGAGGTCAGGAAACTATTAGAGATTTTATTGCTTTCCCTAAAAACAATTCTGGACGTGATGTTATGATTGATGCACCTGCAGCAATTGACGATGCACAATTGAAAGAATTACATATTAAAATCGATTCTATCTAAATTATAGAAATTAAATACCTAAAAGCGCCTGAAAAATTTTCAGGCGCTTTTTTTATATGAAAACATCAAAATAATCTTAAAATAATCATTTTTCGAAATATGAAATTCTTACAAATGGCTTGTTTTTATATTCCTACAATAAATGATTCTCAAATTATGGTATTTCATATAAAATTTGATGCAATAAACTACGTAAAAACACTGGAAATCAATAATTTTTACAAAAAATTAACACCTTAGTGTCTTTTGTATGAATTTATATGTTACATTTGCTTTATTATAAATTATTATTACAATTACAATGCGTACAGGTACAGTAAAATTTTTCAATGAATCTAAAGGTTATGGATTCATTACAGACGAAGAAACAGGAAAGGATATCTTCGTTCACGCTTCAGGAATTAACGCGGAAGAATTACGCGAAGGAGACCGTGTAAGCTATGAAGAAGAAGAAGGAAGAAAAGGGAAAGTTGCTGCTAAAGTAGCAGTAATCTAAGAAAAATATAGCAATTTATTTTTTTTGCCTCTGAATGGTCTAGAAAACGTTTCGATTAATATCGAGACGTTTTTTTTTGCTCTTTTCTTAAAATAATATTAAAATAACGCCCTGTTATTTATAATCAATAAAAATTAGGCATAAACGCTATTTCGCACCTCACTTAAAACCTTTTTTAGCTTGTGTTTTACAGAGTTGAAAGTTATCTTTGTGGCTCATTTTTTAAGTAAAAAATCGAAGTTTATGCAATCTGATCAATACAGTTACATTCCTATTTTAATGCAGTTTATTCTAGCTGTTGGTTTTGTAGTAGGAACAATCATTATTTCTGGAAAATTAGGACCAAGAAGAACCTCTGAAGTTAAAGATAAAAACTTCGAATGCGGTGTCGAATCTGTTGGTAATGCCCGTATTCCGTTTTCTGTTAAATATTTCCTAGTTGCCATTTTATTTGTATTGTTCGACGTAGAGGTAATTTTCCTTTATCCTTGGGCGGTAAACTTCAAAGATTTAGGAATTGAAGGAATGCTGAAAATGTTAGTTTTCATGTCATTACTTTTAGTTGGTTTCTTTTATATCATCAAAAAGAAAGCACTAGAGTGGGAATAAGAAAATTTAGATTTCAGATTTTTGATTTTAGATTGTTTTGATTTAGAATTTTAGATTTGAAAGCTTAATTTCTCAAAATACAATAATGATTTTAAAAATATAGATCATAGACTAAGATTTGAAAAAATCTAAAATCTAAAATCTAAAATCTAAAATAAAATGAGCGATTCAAAAGTAAATATGGTTGCGCCACCGGAAGGAGTTGTAGGAGAAGGTTTCTTCGCTACAAAACTTAATGATGTTGTTGGTTTGGCACGCGCGAATTCTCTTTGGCCTTTACCTTTTGCAACATCTTGCTGCGGAATTGAGTTTATGGCAACAATGGCTTCACATTACGATTTGGCACGATTTGGATCTGAGCGTGTGAGTTTTTCTCCACGTCAAGCAGATATGTTATTAGTAATGGGGACTATTTCAAAAAAAATGGCACCTATCTTAAGACAAGTATACGAGCAGATGTCAGAACCTCGCTGGGTAATTGCAGTTGGAGCATGTGCTTCATCAGGAGGAATATTTGATACTTATTCTGTTCTTCAAGGAATTGACAAAGTAATCCCTGTTGATGTTTATGTACCAGGATGCCCACCAAGACCAGAACAAATCGTAGATGGAGTAATGAGACTTCAAGAATTGGTAAAAAGCGAATCTGTGAGACGCAGAAGCTCACCAGAATACCAAGAATTATTAGCTTCATATAATATCTCATAAGATGGCTTTAGAAAATACCCAGATTCAAGATAAACTTACAGAAACATTTAATAACGATGTTTTTAACTTTCAACAAGAAAGAGATATTTTTTCTTTAGAAGCTTCGGCTGATAAAATTACAGCGTTGATTTTATTCCTTAAAAACGATCCAGAATTACGTTTTCATTTCTTAACTGATTTATGTGGTATTCATTACCCAGACAATGAAGCAGAACGTCAATTTGCAGTTGTATATCACCTGCACAATTGGTACGAAAACAAAAGATTAAAGATCAAAGTTTTTCTAAATGGTGAAAAACCAGAAATCAAATCAATTTCAAATATCTTTTTAAGTTCAAACTGGATGGAAAGAGAAACATACGATTTCTTTGGTATCAATTTTATTGGTCACCCGCAATTGAAACGTATTTTGAATATGGACGAAATGGTGTCTTTCCCAATGAGAAAAGAATTCCCAATGGAAGACAGCGGAAGAACTGATAAAGACGACAGATTCTTTGGAAGAACAACAACAAATTGCTAAAAAATAAATAATTCAACATTATAAAATGTCAGAACTATTATTACCACCAGAGCATCGTTATGCTAAAATAATTAAGGAGAAACTAAATGAAGACGGAAGTGAACTTTCAGTTCTGAATTTAGGTCCGACACACCCTGCAACACACGGTATTTTTCAAAATATACTGTTGATGGATGGGGAAAGAATTCTTGAGGCTGAACCAACTATTGGTTACATCCACAGAGCTTTCGAAAAAATCGCCGAAAATCGTCCTTTTTATCAAATTACACCTCTTACAGACCGTATGAACTATTGCTCCTCTCCTATTAACAATATGGGATGGTGGATGACTTTAGAAAAATTATTAGGTATTGAAGTTCCTAAAAGAGCACAGTACTTAAGAGTTATCGTAATGGAATTGGCTCGTATTACAGACCACTTAATCTGTAACTCGATTTTGGGTGTAGATACTGGTGCGTATACTGGTTTCTTATACGTTTTTCAATTTAGAGAAAAAATCTACGAAATCTACGAAGAAATTTGTGGAGCTCGTTTAACTACAAATATGGGAAGAATTGGTGGTTTTGAAAGAGACTGGTCTCCAGAAGCTTTCAAAAAACTAGATACTTTCCTTGAAGAATTTCCAATTGCTTGGAAAGAATTCGAAAACTTATTTGAAAGAAATAGAATTTTCCTTGATAGAACTGTAAATGTAGGCGCAATTTCTGCTGAACAAGCAATGGCTTACGGATTTACAGGTCCAAACTTGCGTGCTGCGGGTGTTGATTATGATGTTCGTGTTGCACAGCCTTACTCATCTTACGAAGATTTCGATTTTATTGTTCCTGTTGGAAAATCAGGAGATACTTATGATCGTTTCTGTGTGCGTAATGCTGAAGTTTGGGAAAGTTTAAGCATTATTCGTCAGGCGTTAGAAAAAATGCCTCCAGGAAACGAATATCATGCTGAAGTTCCAGATTACTACCTTCCTCCAAAAGAAGATGTTTACACTTCTATGGAATCTTTAATTTATCACTTTAAGATTGTAATGGGAGAAGTTCCTGTACCAGTTGCAGAAATTTACCACCCAGTTGAAGGAGGAAACGGAGAAATCGGATTTTATTTAGTTACAGACGGAAGTAGAACTCCATATAGATTACATTTCAGAAGACCATGCTTTATTTATTACCAAGCATATCCAGAAATGATCAAAGGTGCTTTACTTTCTGATGCAATTGTTATTTTATCAAGTTTAAATGTAATTGCAGGTGAATTAGATGCCTAAAAATTGTAGAATTTAGATTTTAGATTGCTGATTGAGAATGCATTTAGAATTTAGATTTAAAATTATAATTAGGAATTGAAAAATTCAGATTGAAGAATCTAAAACTTAAACAATGATTGAAGAATCATGGATTGTAGAGAAAGATTGAAAAAATCTAAAATCTAAAATCTGAAATCTAAAATTAAAAATGGAACGTAAACATTACAAACAAGAAATAAACATGACCGAAGCATTGATGAACCGCATCAATGAATTGATCAGTCATTATCCTGAGGGCAAACAAAAATCGGCTTTACTGCCTGTTTTGCACGAAGTTCAGGATGCACACAACAACTGGCTTAGTATTGAACTTCAAGATAAGGTTGCTGAAATTCTTCAGATAAAACCGATTGAAGTTTATGAAGTGGTTACTTTTTACACCATGTTCAACCAAAAGCCAATTGGTAAGTATATGTTTGAGTTTTGCCAGACTTCTTGCTGCTGCCTGCGTGGTGCCGAAGATTTAATGGATTATACTTCTGAAAAATTAGGCATTAAAATGGGAGAAACAACTCCAGACGGAATGTTTACCATTGCTGGTGTAGAATGTTTAGGTGCCTGCGGATATGCTCCAATGATGCAGTTAGGTGATTTCTACAAAGAGAAATTGACAGAAGAAAAAATCGATCAGATTATTGCTGATTGTAGAGATGATAAAATAATATTACACGATAAATAAGATGTCACAAAAAATATTATTAGATAAAATCAATATTCCTGGAATTAAAACCTACGAAGTATATCGCCAAAATGGTGGTTATGCTTCTGTAGAAAAAGCTTTAAAAACGTTAACACCAGACGAAGTTACTGAAGAAGTAAAAAAATCGGGTCTTCGCGGCCGCGGTGGTGCGGGTTTCCCAGCTGGAATGAAATGGAGCTTTATTGATAAAAAATCAGGAAGACCAAGACATTTAGTTTGTAATGCTGACGAATCTGAACCTGGAACTTTTAAAGATCGCTTTTTGATGGAATATATTCCTCACTTATTGATCGAGGGAATGATTACTTCAAGCTACGCATTGGGAGCTAACCTTTCCTATATCTACATTCGTGGAGAATATATGTGGGTTTTCAAAATTTTAGAAAGAGCAATCGCCGAGGCTAAAGCTGCAGGCTGGTTAGGAAAAAATATATTAGGTTCAGGTTACGATCTTGAACTTCACGTTCACTGTGGAGCTGGAGCTTATATCTGCGGAGAAGAAACTGCACTTATTGAGTCTTTAGAAGGTAAAAGAGGAAATCCTCGTATTAAACCGCCTTTCCCAGCAGTTTCAGGACTTTGGGCAAATCCAACAGTGGTAAACAATGTTGAAACTATTGCAACTGTGCCATGGATTGTAAACAATTCTGGTGATGATTATGCTAAAATTGGAATCGGTCGTTCTACAGGAACTAAATTAATTTCTGCTTCTGGACACATCAAAAATCCTGGAGTTTACGAAATTGAATTAGGTTTAAGTGTAGACGAATTCATGAATTCTGATGAATATTTAGGAGGAATGTCTTCTAGCCGTCCATTAAAAGCATTTGTACCTGGAGGTTCATCTGTACCAATTTTACCAGCAGATTTGATTTTCAAAACAGCAAACGGTGAAGATCGTTTAATGACTTACGAATCTTTAAGTGATGGTGGCTTTGCAACTGGATCTATGTTAGGTTCTGGAGGATTCATTGTATATAACGATACTGCATGTGTGGTTAGAAACACTTGGAACTTTGCACGTTTTTACCACCACGAATCTTGCGGACAATGTACACCTTGTCGTGAAGGAACAGGATGGCTGGAGAAAATTTTATGGAGAATCGAAAACGGTCAAGGCCGTGAAGAAGATATCGAATTATTGTGGAGTATTCAAAGTAAAATCGAAGGAAACACAATTTGTCCTTTAGGAGACGCGGCTTCTTGGCCAGTAGCAGCTGCAATTCGTCACTTTAGAGATGAATTTGAATATCATGTTCGTTTCCCTGAAAAAATCAAAAATAGAGATCACTTTGTTGCTGAACCTTTTTCACAAGTGAAGCATTTAGTAGGCAAACAAACAGTTTAAAATAGTTTCAAGTTTCAAGTTTTTTTAGTTTCAAGTTCAACCTGAAACTTTAAACGGGAAACTAAAAAAACAAAATATAGAGATGAAAGTAACCATAGACGGTCAAAGTATAGACGTAGAGCCAGGAACAACGATCCTGCAGGCTGCACGTATGATTGGTGGAGATTTGGTACCGCCAGCCATGTGCTATTACTCAAAATTAAAAGGCAGCGGTGGAAAATGTCGTTGTTGTTTAGTTGAAGTTTCTAAAGGTAGTGAGGCTGACCCAAGACCAATGCCAAAATTGATGGCATCTTGTGTAACAGGATGTATGGACGGAATGGAAGTAAACAGTAAATCTTCTGCAAGAGTTACCGAAGCGCGTAAATCTGTGACAGAATTTTTATTGATCAACCACCCGTTAGACTGCCCTATCTGTGATCAGGCTGGAGAATGTGATCTTCAAAACTTAAGTTTTGAGCACGGGAATCCAAAATCACGTTATATTGAAGAAAAAAGAACATTTGAACCAGAAGATATTGGTCCAAATATTCAACTTCATATGAACCGTTGTATTCTATGCCAAAGATGTGTGCAAGTTGCAGATCAATTGACAGACAATAGAGTTCACGGAGTATTAGATCGTGGTGATCATGCTAATATTTCGACTTGTATTTCTAAAGCCATTACAAATGAGTTCTCTGGAAACATGATCGATGTTTGTCCGGTTGGAGCTTTAACAGATAAAACATTCCGTTTTAAATCAAGAGTTTGGTTTAACAAACCTTACAATGCACATAGAGAATGTACTACTCCAGGATGTTGTGGTAAAACTACTGTTTGGATGTTTGGTGGAGAAATTCAACGTGTAACTGGTCGTAAAGATGAGTACCATGAAGTTGAGGAATTCATTTGCAATAGCTGTCGTTTTGATCACAAGGATGTAAACGACTGGGTTATTGAAGGACCAAGAGAGTTTGAAAAAGATTCTGTTATCAATCAAAATAACTACACTCAAAAATTAGAAAAAGTACAAATCGATACTGAAAAGAATATTCTTATGGGTAGAGATGTTGACCGTAAAAAAATTAGTATGGCTGAAATTCCATTAAACACTAACAACAAAAATTCTTAACGATGGTAGATGGTGCGTTTATTATAGAAAAGAGTGTTGTAATTGTTGTGGTTTTTGCCGTAACAATGATTATGGCGATGTATTCTACTTGGGCTGAGCGTAAAGTTGCAGCTTTCTTACAAGACCGTGTTGGTCCAAACCGCGCAGGTTGGGGAGGTTTATTACAGCCGCTTGCCGATGGTATGAAATTATTCTCTAAAGAAGAATTTTTTCCAAATACCCCAAATAGATTTTTATTTGTTGTAGGTCCTGCAATTGCAATGAGTACAGCCTTAATGACAAGTGCTGTTATTCCGTGGGGAGACAGACTTCATGTTTTTGGAAGAGAAGTTATCCTTCAGGCAACAGATGTTAATATTGCTTTGTTATACATATTTGGAGTTCTTTCTGTTGGAGTTTACGGTATCATGATTGGTGGATGGGCTTCTAACAATAAATTCTCATTAATGGGGGCTGTTCGTGCGGCATCTCAAATGGTTTCTTACGAGATTGCGATGGGATTATCGATGATTGCATTATTGATGATGACTGGAACAATGAGCTTAAAAGAAATGTCACTACAACAGCAAGGTATGAACTGGAATGTTTTCTACCAGCCTTTGTCTTTTTTGATTTTCTTAATTTGTTCATTTGCAGAAACTAACAGAACACCTTTTGACTTAGCAGAATGCGAATCAGAGTTAATTGGAGGTTACCATACAGAATATTCATCAATGAAAATGGGATTCTATTTATTTGCTGAATATGCGAGTATGTTTACTTCTGCAACTATTATCTCTGTATTATTCTTTGGAGGATATAATTACCCAGGAATGGAGTGGATGGTAGAAAATGTTGGCGTTAATGCTGGTAACTTATTAGGAATCGCGGTATTGTTTGCTAAAATATGTTTCTTCATATTTTTCTACATGTGGGTTCGTTGGACAATTCCAAGATTTAGATATGACCAATTAATGAACTTAGGCTGGAGAATTTTAATTCCGCTTTCGATTATTAATATTATGATTACGGGCGCTGTTATCTTAAGACACGATATCGCAGCTGCTTTAGGATTCTAAGAACCGTAATGCTCGAGACCTTCTATAAGCAATATCCTTTTATGTGAATAATAAAAGATACAGCGGACAGTAGGATTAAGCTTCAAATAAAAACAAAATAGATTTTGAATTTGATTACCTCAAATTATAAAATCACAAAATATAATAGTAAAATGTCAATAGAAACTATATCATTATCGGGTAGAAAAAAGATGGTCTCTAATAAAGAGATGACTTTTTTAGAGCGAATGTATCTTGTGGCGATTGTAAAAGGATTGTTTATCACGTTGAAACACTTATTCAGAAAAAAAGTGACTATTCACTATCCTGAGCAAGTGCGTACAATGAGTCCAGTTTATCGTGGTCAGCATATGTTGAAACGCGATGAGCAAGGTCGTGAAAACTGTACTGCCTGCGGATTATGTGCCTTGTCATGTCCTGCAGAAGCCATTACAATGAAAGCTGCTGAGCGTAAACCGGATGAAAAACATTTGTATAGAGAAGAAAAATATGCTGAGATTTATGAGATAAATATGCTTCGTTGTATTTTTTGTGGTTTGTGTGAAGAAGCTTGTCCAAAAGACGCTATTTACTTAACTACTTCTAAAGTTTTAGTTCCTGCAAGTTACGAAAGAGAAGATTTCATTTTCGGAAAAGACAAATTAGTGATGCCTTTAGAAATGGCTATGAAAAATGCTCAACTTAAAAACGCGAACTAAAAATGATACATATTCCTGATTTTGCACACGCAACTACTGTTCAAGTTATCTTTTGCTTTTTAGCGTTTATTACCGTTATTACTGCTTTCTTGACAATTTTCAGCAGAAATCCAATTCACTCCGCTATTTATTTAGTGATCTGTTTCTTTTCAATTGCTGGTCATTATTTATTATTAAATTCTCAGTTCTTAGCAGTTGTACATATAATAGTCTACTCCGGAGCTATTATGATTCTGTTCCTGTTTACCATTATGTTGATGAACCTGAACGAACAGCGAGAAGTACACCGTCCTAGAATTACACGTTTAGGTGCAATTGTATCTTTCTGTTTAATATTAATCGTTTTGATTACGCTTTTCATCAATTCTAAACCAATTGTTGGTGAATACGATTCTACTGGAGAAGATTTCCAATCGATTAAAGTTTTAGGTAAAATATTATTGAACGAGTATATGGTTCCGTTCGAATTTGCTTCGATCTTACTTTTAGTCGCAATGATTGGAACAGTTTTATTGTCTAAAAAAGAAAAATTAAATAATAAATAATGGGTAATATATTAAATCAAATAGGTATTGAAAACTACATCTTTTTAAGTGTTGTACTTTTCTGTATTGGTATTTTTGGTGTATTGTACAGACGAAATGCTATTATCGTTTTCATGTCTATCGAAATTATGTTGAATGCGGTAAACCTTTTATTTGTTGCTTTTTCAACTTATCATCAAGACGCACAAGGACAAGTGTTTGTGTTCTTCTCGATGGCAGTTGCTGCAGCCGAAGTTGCGGTAGGATTGGCCATTTTAGTTTCTATTTTTAGAAATATCGGCTCAATTAGTATCGATAATTTAAAAAATTTAAAAGGATAATCAGAAATGGATACCAATTTAGCTTTAATTTTAGTTTTAACTCCTTTACTAGGTTTTCTAGTAAATGTCTTTTTTGGAAAAAGCTTAGGCAAAACAGTTTCTGGTGCAATCGGAACTATTGCCGTAGCAATTTCTTTTGTAGTTTCTCTTTTACTTTTTAATCAAATAACAGCAACTGGAAAAGGAATTCAGGTTACTTTATTTGATTGGATTCAAATTAGCAACTTAAAAATCA
Source organism: Flavobacterium sp. SORGH_AS_0622 (assembly GCF_030818825.1). Lineage (NCBI taxonomy): Bacteria > Pseudomonadati > Bacteroidota > Flavobacteriia > Flavobacteriales > Flavobacteriaceae > Flavobacterium > Flavobacterium sp. SORGH_AS_0622. The sequence continues at coordinate 104,550 of NZ_JAUTAX010000001.1, read as the reverse complement.
ATCTTGGATTTTTATTAGATCAATTATCTGTTCTTTGGTTACTTTTCGTAACTGGAATCGGATCTTTGATTCATTTATACTCTATTAGTTACATGCATGATGACGAAAACATGCACAAGTTTTTTGCTTACTTAAACTTGTTCGTTTTCTTCATGATTACACTTGTAATTGGAAGCAACTTATTAGTTCTTTTCATCGGATGGGAAGGTGTTGGACTTTGTTCTTACCTATTAATTGGATTCTGGCATAAAAACCAAGATTACAATGATGCTGCTAAAAAAGCTTTCATCATGAACAGAATTGGAGATTTAGGTCTTTTAATCGGTATGTTCATCATTGGTTCGATGTTCTCTACATTAGATTATGCAACTTTAAAAACGGCAATTGCTGGAGCTTCTAATTTAAATTTACCATTACTTTCTCTAGCAGCTTTATGCTTGTTTATTGGAGCTTGTGGTAAATCTGCTCAAATTCCGTTATACACTTGGTTACCTGATGCGATGGCTGGACCAACTCCAGTTTCTGCATTAATCCACGCTGCTACAATGGTTACTGCGGGTATCTTTATGGTAACGAGATTAAACTTTGTTTTTAACCTTGCAACAGACGTTCAAAGTGTAATTGCAATTATTGGAGCTATCACATCATTAGTTGCGGCTACAATAGGATTAGTTCAAACTGATATTAAAAAAGTACTAGCTTACTCTACAGTTTCACAATTAGGATTAATGTTTTTAGCATTAGGATTTGGAGCTTACGAAGTAGCAGTATTTCACGTAATCACGCACGCTTTCTTTAAAGCTTGTTTATTCTTAGGTTCTGGATCTGTAATTCACGGATTACACGGAGAGCAAGATATGCGTAAAATGGGGGGACTGCGTAAAGCAATGCCAATTACTTTCTGGACCATGTTAATTTCTTCTTTAGCAATCTCAGGAGTTCCATTTTTCTCAGGATTCTTTTCTAAAGACGAAATTTTATTGACAGCTTTCCACCACAGTATTCCATTATACGTTGTTGGCTCTATTGCTTCAATTATGACAGCTTTCTATATGTTTAGATTAATGTTCTTGACTTTCTTCAAAGAATTTAGAGGAACTGAAGAGCAAAAACATCATTTACACGAAAGTGGTTCATTAATTACAATTCCACTTATCATCTTAGCTATTCTAGCAACTTTTGGCGGATTAATCAGTTTACCTGGAAACAGCTGGTTGAATGAATATCTTGCTCCTCTTTTCACAAAAGTGGCTGGTGAAGAACATCATTTAGGCACAACAGAATATACTCTAATGGGTGTCGCTGTTTTAGGCGGAGTACTTGGAATTTTAATTGCTTACGTAAAATACTTTAAACAAGATAATGTTCCAGAATCTGATGAAAATATTACTGGTTTAAGTAAAGTGTTATACAACAAATATTATGTAGACGAAATTTACGATGCTGTATTTGTAGCACCTGTTAATAGTTTATCTAAATTCTTTAGAGATTACATCGAAACAGTATTATCTGCTCTTGTTTTTGGATTAGGCAAAATAGCAAACGAAATTGCTTTTCAAGGAAAAAAATTACAAACCGGAAGTATAGGATTATATCTATTTGTTTTTGTTTTAGGACTTTGTGCAATTGTTTCCTATATATTTTTAGCTCAATAATATTATTACTATGAACGTTTCTACTATATTAATTATACTTTTAATTGGTGCATTTGCCACTTATTTTTCTGGTGACAAACTAGCTTCGAAAGTTGCTTTACTTTTTAGTTTAGCCGCTTTAGGATGTTCAATTGTATTATTGAATAATTTTTCTGCTGGTGAAAATATCAGCGTAATCAACAGCTGGATTACACAGCCAAAAATTTCATTTGCTTTAAATGCTGACGGACTTGGGCTTGCAATGGTTTTACTAACTGCAGCTTTAACTCCGATTATCATATTTTCTTCTTTCGGAAATGAATATAAAAATGCTAAAGGTTTTTATGCATTGATCTTATTTATGGCTTTTGCAATGACTGGAACTTTCTTAGCTGCTGATGGTCTTTTATATTATATTTTCTGGGAGTTAGCACTTATTCCAATCTACTTTATTGCTTTAATTTGGGGTAATGGCGATGCTGAGGAACGCAGAAAAGCTGTGGTTAAATTCTTTATTTACACGCTTGCTGGTTCATTATTCATGTTAACTGCCTTCATTTATTTATATCAAAAAGCTGGTTCTTTCTTAATTGAAGATTTATATAAAGTAGAGTTATCTGCTTGCGAACAGTTCTGGATTTTCTTGGCTTTCTTCTTAGCTTATGCTATTAAAATTCCAATTATTCCTTTCCACACTTGGCAGGCAAATGTTTACCAAAAAGCACCAACTGCTGGAACAATGCTTTTATCTGGTATCATGCTAAAAATGGGATTGTACAGTGTAATTCGCTGGCAATTGCCTCTTGCGCCGATTGTTGCTAAAGAATACATGTATATCTTTATTGGTTTAGGAATTGCAGGTGTAATCTACGGTTCGATCGTTGCATTGAGACAAAAAGATTTGAAGAAATTATTAGCTTATTCTTCTCTTGCTCACGTTGGACTAATTGCTGCAGGATCTTACACTTTAACTCTTGATGGTTTAAGAGGTGCTGTTTTGCAAATGATCGCTCACGGTTTTGTGGTAGTTGGATTATTCTTTGCTGCTGAAGTAATCTACAGAAGATTTGAAACTAGAGAAATTGGAGAAATGGGCGGTATCCGCACGCAGTCTCCAAAATTTACTTCAATGTTTTTAATCTTAGTATTAGCTTCTGTTGCATTGCCGAGTACTTTTAACTTTGTTGGAGAATTTACAGTTTTATACAGTTTATCTCAAATCAATATTTGGTTTGCAATTCTGGGCGGAACTACAATTATTTTGGGAGCTTACTATATGTTGAGAATGTTCCAGCATGTAATGTTAGGCGAAACCAATTCTAAAACTTTTGCAGATGTTTCTTTGAACGAAGGAATTTCATTTGCAGTAATAATTGCTGTTTTATTGTTCTTCGGATTTTATCCAAAACCAATTACAGATTTGATTACACCAAGCTTGGAAACGATTTTACAAGTTATCAATAAGAACTAATATTTTAAACAAAAAATAAATTAGGATTACAATCATAATTTGAAATCCTAACTCAAAAAGACAAAAATGAATACATTAATAGCTATAACAGGATTGGGTATTTTCTGCCTATTGTTTGAAATTCTTAATTTAAGAAAAGCCATCGTTCCTATTACCATTGTTGGTTTATTAGGTGTATTGGCTCTTAATTTCTACGAATTTGGAACTGAACAAAGTTATTACAACAATATGATAGCAGTGTCAAAGTTTTCTACAGCTTTTTCATCGTTGTTCATCGTTTTGACGATTTTCCTTGTAGCATTAAGCCATAATTTTTATCACAAGCATCCATCAAAAATTTCAGATTTCGTGGCAATTAAAGTATTCTTACTTGCTGGAGCTGTTGCAATGGTTTCTTTTGGAAACTTAGCAATGTTCTTTCTAGGTATTGAAATCTTATCAATCGCTTTATATGTTTTAGCGGCCAGCGAACGTTTAAATTTAAAAAGTAACGAAGCGGGAATGAAATATTTCTTAATGGGATCATTTGCTTCAGGTATTATTTTATTTGGAATTTGTTTGATTTATGGAGCAATGGGAAGTTTTGACATCAGTGAAATACACGAAAGTGCATTGTCTGCAGAATTACCAATCTGGTTTCCTATCGGAATGATTTTAATGGTAGTTGGAATGTTGTTTAAGGTTGCTGCAGTTCCTTTCCATTTCTGGGCTCCAGATGTTTACGAAGGTTCTCCAGCTTTAACAACAGCTTTGATGAGTACATTGGCAAAAGTGGTCGCAATTGCAACCTTATTCAAATTAATTGCTGGTATGAATTTCATTTCTTCATTAGAAAACCAAGATCTTTTACATACGTTTGAAGTTATAGTGGTTATCATTTCAATCGCTTCAATGTCTGTTGGTAACATTATGGCACTGAGACAAGTGAACGTTAAACGTATGCTTGCTTTTTCTGGAATTTCTCATGCTGGTTTTATGTTAATGACGTTATTAACTGTTTCTGCTTCTGCTGGTGTTTTATTATATTACACTGCTGCTTATGCTTTGGCTGGGATCGCTGCGTTCAGTGTTATCTTATACGTATGCAGAGATCATGACAATGAAGACATTACAAATTTTCATGGTTTAGGAAAAACAAATCCGTTATTGGCTGCTATTCTTACAGCTTCATTATTATCAATGGCTGGAATTCCTATTTTCTCAGGATTCTTTGCGAAGCTGTTCTTATTCAATCAAACTATCCAAGCAGGATATATTGGTCTAGTAATTGTTGCCGTAATCAATTCTATTATAAGTGTTGGATATTATTTCAAACTAATTATAGCAATGTATTCTAAAGAACCAAATCAAGAAAGAACTGGAAAACCATTTCTTATTTATGCCGTTGCAGTAGTGTCTATTGTATTAAATATTGCATTAGGTTTATTCCCTTCATTAGTTTTAGATCTTTTGAATTAAATAAGATTTCTTCTTAAATTAAAATATAAAAAGAATCCATCAATTTAGTTTTGGTGGATTTTTTTTATACGGTAAATAAGGAAGAGAAATTCATGTTAAAAATTTCTCTCATTCAATTGCACTTCAAAAAATCTCCATATATTTGAGTTCAATTAAATGTATTAAATTATGAACTTTAATTCAAAAAATCCGTTTTTAAACAGTAAGCGTTTTTCTAGTGCAACTTCAAAAGCTGAAGAAGTACACCAAGCTCAAATTATTGATTACAATCAAGAAATGACTTTGTCTGGAACAATTAATAAAACGGCAATCTTATTTCTAATTTTATGTGGTGCCGCTATGGTAACATGGTGGATGGCTTTTAATGGAATGAACCCGATGCTGCCAACAATTGGAGGAGCAATAGTTGCTTTTATTCTGGTACTTGTTTCTGCTTTTAAACCTCAGGCTTCACCTTATTTAGCTTCAGGATATGCATTGTTTGAAGGTTTATTTATTGGAGGGATTTCTGCCATATTTGAATTGAAATTTCCTGGAATTGTAATTAATGCAGTTGGAGCAACTCTAGTAACTTTCTTAGTTTGTTTAGGTTTATACAAATTCAAAATTGTTAAAGTTACCGAACAATTTAAATCTGTTGTGATTGCAGCTACGTTGGCCATTGCAACTTATTATTTAATTTCTTGGCTTATATCAATGTTTACAAGCTTTACTCCTGTTCATTATGAAAATTCAATGATGAGCATTGGTATCAGCGTTTTTGTGATTATTGTAGCCGCTCTTAATCTATTCTTAGATTTTGATTTAATTGAAAAAGGTGTTCAAGAAAGAATGCCAAAGTTTATGGAATGGTATGGTGCAATGGGGCTAATGATCACATTAGTTTGGTTGTATATTGAATTCTTAAGACTTCTAGCTAAACTATCAAGCAAAGACTAATAATCTATTTTAATATTATTAAGAGCCTTTTTGAGTAAAATCAGAAAGGCTTTTTTGTTGCAATCAATTCAAATCTATTTTTCCCTATTTCTAAAACGGAATTAACTTCTTCATTTTTAAAACTATTTCTGATATTTTAAAAGACAAACAAAGTGTATTCTTACAAAATTTTATAATGTAATAAATGTAATTAAAAAAAATGCATTTTTATTATTAAATCACATATTAGAAAATGAAATTCACAAAATACTAATAAAATTAAGCATTTTGCCAATATTCAAAATATGTAATAAATTACAATCAATGCAATTTATTACATTTTTAATATTTTTAACGCTAATATTTTTTGTAATTATCTTTTTTTCGATAAAACAATTATTGATTTAAGAATTAATATATATTTTTGTGTAATCGATTACAATTAACCACTTGTAACGGTAGTAAAACCACTTACTATTATTAACATTCTTAAACCACACAATTATGAAAAAAAACCTACTCTTATTGGTTGTCTTTCTCATGACAGCTCAGTTATGGGCTCAATCACTAACAATTACCGAAGCTTCAGGCTGGTTAGAAACAGCATTTGTTAAATGGCAGCCTGTTAGTGGTGCGCAGTCTTACAATGTTTATTACACTGGAAACGGATTTACAGACAAAAAAATAGACGATCAGCTTATTAGAAGTTATGGATCTTATTTTCGTGCTGACATTCCAGGCTTGAAAGCCGGGACTTATACTGTAAAAGTAAAACCTGTCGTGAATGGCACAGAAGGAACTGGAGCTACTACAGGTAATTTAACTGTTACTGCTCACGATAGAAATGGATTTGCTTTTGAAGGCGGCCGTGTTCCCGGTGGTTATAAAGCAGACGGTACTCCGAAGGATAATGCCGTTATTCTTTACATTACACAAAATACCAAAAACACGATTTCAATGAATATTACCGGAGCAAGTACAAATCCTTGCATTGGTTTACAAAATATTCTTTATGCGATTAAGAAAGGAAAAGACACTCGTCCGTTTATCATTCGTTTGATCGGAAATATTACTGATATGACTGTTATGGAAGGTGGCGATGTTGTAATTGAAAATGCTAACAATGCTTCAAGTTATGTAACTTTTGAAGGAATTGGTAATGATGCTGTAGCTAATGGATGGGGAGTTCGTTTAAAATCGGCATCCAACATTGAAGTGAATAATCTTGGTTTCATGAATTGCAACAGTACAGCTGGAGATAATGTTGGAATGCAGCAAGATAATGATCATGTCTGGGTTCACAATTGTGATTTATTTTATGGAAATGCAGGAAGTGATGCCGATCAAATAAAAGGAGATGGCGCATTAGACAATAAAACTTCAACTTATATTACATTGTCTTACAATCACTTTTGGGATAATGGAAAAGCCAGTCTTTTAGGATTAAGTGAAGGAACAACATCTGGTTTGTACATAACATATCATCACAACTGGTTCGATCATTCTGATTCTCGTCATCCAAGAGTACGTTATTATTCTGCTCACATTTATAACAATTATTTTGATGGGGTTGCAAAATATGGCTCAGGATCTACATTGGGATCTTCCTTATTTGTAGAAGGAAATTATTTTAGAAATAGTAAACATCCAATGTTGACTTCTCTTCAAGGAACTGATATTTGGGACGAGGCCAATCAAGTGAACAATGCTGGTACAATGGGAACATTTTCTGGCGAAGCTGGAGGAAGCATCAAAGCTTTCAACAATACTTTTGATGCTTCAAATGGAACAAACAATATGCGTTTCGTAGCTTACAATGATCCAAATCCTTTATACAATATAGCAGGAAAAATCAGCTCTACAACAGATTTTGATGCTTACGTAGCTACAACAAGAGGTGAAGTTGTAAGCAGTTCTGTGAAATCTAAATCGGGAGCGAATACCTATAATAATTTTGATACTGATGCTGCTTTATACGTGAAAAACCTTGTAATCGATCAGCCATCAACAGCAAAAACGAAAACAACGCAATATGCCGGACGTGTTTCAGGAGGTGATTTACAGTGGGTATTTAATAATGCAACTGACGATACTTCATCATTAGTAATTACTGCATTAAAAACGGCACTGACAAATTATACAGGGACTTTAGTTTCGGTACAAGGAGAAGGTAATCCGCCTGCAGGAACTCAGACTTTAACATTAACTTCATCTGCAAATAATAATCAAACTGTTGCAAGTGGAACAGCTATAAGTTCGATCGTATTTACTTGGGGCGGTGATGCAACAGATGCGACTGTAACAGGACTACCAGCTTCTGGATTAACTTTTGTAAAAAATACAACTGCAAGAACAATAACTATTACTGGTACACCAACTGCAACTGTTTCTTACTCAATTGCAACTTCTGGAACTAGCGGCTCGCCAGCAACTGGATCTGGAACTATAACCGTGACTGCGGCAGGAAACCAAACTTTAACTTCTTCTGGAAACAATAGTCAAACTGTCGCTTCTGGAATCGCAATTAGCGCAATCGTATTTACTTGGGGTGGAAATGCCACAGACGCTGCCGTTACTGGAATACCAGCTTCTGGATTAATCTTTGTAAAAAACACAACCGCAAAAACAATAACTATTACAGGAACACCAACAGCAAATGTATCGTATTCTGTAACTACTTCTGGAACAGCAGGATCTCCAGTAACAGCATCTGGAACGATTACTGTTTCGACAGGTTCTTCTGGAAGTGAAATTCATAACTTTACTACATCTGGAAAAACGAGTTCATTTTATACAATTACAGGAAATATGAATTCTACGCCTGGATCTGTAACCTACAACGGTTTAACATTAACAGAACGTTTAAAAATAGAATCTAGTACTACTATTACCTATACAACTACAAGTACGTCGACATTAACTTTGGTTTTTGACTCCAATTTTACGGGAACAATTAAAGTAGATAATGTTTCTTATACTGCATCTGCAGGTATTGTAACAGCATCAATCGCTGCAGGTTCACATACTATAACAAAAGGTTCTGTTGCAAATTTGTTTTACATCAGTACAGTTTATGGAGGCAGTACATTAAAAGTTGCACCAGCAAGCGATGCTTTAGTAGCTGAAAGCACTAATTCGAAAATAATATTATATCCAAATCCAGTTTCAAGTACTTTATATTTGTCAGATCCAAATCAAAAAGTCGAGAAAGTTATTATTTATAATATTTCTGGAAATTTAGTTATTACCTCTGGAAAACAAACTGAAAGTATTGATACAAGCAGTTTAATTCCTGGAACTTATCTAGCCAAAATTTACACAACCGACGGTTCATTTAATCAAACACTATTAAAAAAATAAAACTAAACAAAAAGGCTTCCAAATCTGGAAGCCTTTTTTATTTTTTAATTAAAATATTACAAGTCAAATTTAATCCCCTGTGCCAAAGGAAGATTTGTGGTGTAATTAATTGTATTCGTCTGGCGTCTCATGTAGATTTTCCAAGCATCAGAACCCGATTCGCGCCCGCCTCCAGTTTCTTTTTCACCGCCAAAAGCACCGCCAATCTCTGCTCCTGAAGTTCCGATATTCACATTTGCAATCCCACAGTCAGAACCTGTAACAGACAAAAATCTTTCGGCTTCACGCAAATTATTGGTCATAATCGCTGATGATAATCCTTGAGCAACTCCATTTTGAATTTCAATGGCATTCTCTACTTCTCCAGAATATTTAATTAAATATAAAACAGGAGCAAAAGTTTCGTGCTGTACAATTTCAAATGAATTTTCTGCTTCTGCAATCGCAGGTTTTACATAGCAGCCACTTTCGTAACCTTCTCCAGAAAGCACTCCGCCTTCAACTATAATTTTTCCACCTTCGGCCACTACTCTATTTAAAGCTGCTGCGTATAATTCCACAGCGTGCATATCAATTAAAGGTCCAACATGATTGTTTTCGTCAAGCGGATTTCCGATTCGTAATTGTTTATAAGCAGCTACTAATGCGTCTTTTACTTTATCATAAATACTTTCGTGAATAATCAATCTTCGAGTTGAAGTACAACGCTGTCCAGCAGTTCCCACAGCTCCAAAAACAGCTCCAATAACGGTCATTTTTATATCTGCATCTGGAGTAACTATAATAGCATTATTTCCGCCTAATTCTAACAATGATTTACCTAATCTTCCTGCCACAGCTTGTGCAACAATTTTACCCATTCTTGTAGAACCAGTAGCAGAAATTAATGGAATACGAGTGTCTTTTGTCAATAACTCCCCTATAGTGTAATCTCCCGTTAGTAAACATGAAATTCCTTCTGGAAGATTATTTTCTTTAATAACTTGAGCAATAATATTTTGGCAGGCAATTCCACAAAGTGGAGTTTTTTCAGAAGGTTTCCAAACACATACATCACCAGAAATCCAAGCTAAAGCAGTATTCCAAGACCAAACTGCAACGGGAAAGTTAAATGCAGAAATAATTCCAACAATACCTAAAGGATGATATTGCTCGTACATACGATGTCCTGGTCTTTCAGAATGCATCGTTAATCCGTGCAACTGACGGGACAAACCAACTGCAAAATCGCATATATCGATCATTTCCTGAACCTCACCAAAACCTTCCTGCAATGATTTTCCCATTTCATACGAAACCAATTTTCCAAGTGCTTCTTTATTTTGTCTCAATTTTTCCCCAAATTTACGCACAATTTCACCACGCTGCGGCGCAGGAATCAACCGAAAAGTTTTAAAAGCTTCTGTAGCGGAACGCATTACTTTTTCATAATCTTCAAGAGTTGAAGTTTTAACCGAAGCAATTAATTTTCCATCTACTGGAGAAAAACTATCCAAAACTTCGCCCGATGCAAAATTTTCTGTTCCTGTTGAAGTCCCTTCGTTCACTAGTTTTATTCCCAGCTTTTCCAAAGCTTCATTCATGCCAAATTGTGATGCTATTGTTGTCATTGTAACTTTTTTAGTTAAAATTGTTATATTTTTTATGTAAAGATATCGTTTTAGAATTAATTTCTAGTTGTAGTTAATTTATAAAGAGAAGTAAATTTAAGGTTATTTAATAGTATTAACAGAAATGAAACAGCATTAATTGAATTTATTTAATGAAATTTGCATTAAATAAAATAAAAAAACATGAATGTTTTCAGTCGGCTTTTAGTTTGCTTTCTTTTAATTTCAACCAATATATTTTCTCAGAAAGAACAAAAATCTTCTTTTCAAATTGTGCCTTTAGGCGTGAAAGGTGGTATCGATGAAAAAAATCTTTCGGCTTATTTAGTAGCACCATCCAACACAAAAGATTTTATTTGTTTAGATGCAGGAACTATAAACGCAGGAATTGAAAAAGCGATTGAAAAGAAATCATTCAAAGTTTCAACTAATGAAGTCTTACGAAAATACATTAAAGGTTATCTAATTTCGCACGCGCATTTAGATCACGTTTCGGGATTAATTATTAACTCTCCTGCTGATTCTTCTAAAACAGTTTACGCAACTAATAAATGTATGGAAATGATGGAAAATCATTATTTCAATGATCAAACTTGGGCCAATTTTGGAGATGCAGGTCCTGGATTTCCTTTAAAAAAATACCATTTTCAAACTTTAAATTTGAATGAAGAAACTGCTCTAACCAATACAAAAATGACGGTTAAAGCATTTTCTTTAAGTCATGTTAATCCTTTTGAAAGCACTGCTTTTTTAGTTAAAAATGAAAATAATTATGTGCTTTATTTAGGAGATACCGGACCAGATGAAGTTGAAAAAAGCAATAATCTCCGTGATTTATGGACAGCAGTTGCGCCTTTGCTAAAAGCCAAACAATTAAAGGGAATTTTTATTGAAGTTTCTTTTCCGAACGAACAGCCTGATAGATTTTTATTTGGTCATTTGACTCCCAATTATTTAATGAAAGAACTTCACATTTTGGAAGAATTAGCTGGAAAAGATTCCTTAAAAAATTTAAAGATCATTATTACACATTTAAAACCGCCTGCTAAAAATATTACCAAGATTAAACAGCAGTTAAAGAATCCAAATGATTTGGGATTGAAGATAATCTATCCCGAACAAGGAAAAAGATTTGAGTTGTAAAAGCGATAAATTTGTAAGTTATTTTTTATAATTTAGCCAAATAAATTTTTATTAAATGGAAATTGTTTGGTCTTCAAGAGCTACTTGCACGTTTTATGCAACAAGAAATTATCTATCGCAATTTCAGAATGATAAAATTGCACAAAGATTTGTGAATGAGGTTCTACACCTTATTAATTTGATTAAAATAAATCCCTATTTAGGTAAATTTAGACAAGATTTAGAATGTAATGAAATAGTAATTACAAGAAACATTTCTCTTTATTACATTTTAAATCGGGATTTTATTCATTTAATAGAATTCCATGATAATCGTCAAAAACCCTTAATCACTTTAAATTATTAAATTATATTTTTTCTTTTTAACTCAATTAGCATTTGCTCATGAGTCATAAAATTCCCTTCATCATATTCGCGTTTAGCATTTTCGATTTCAGCCTTTAATTGTAATCTGAAATTCTCTTCTGGAGAAAGTATTTTAGCAATAGATAATACTTCATCAGCAGTAAAAGTCCGGCTTTTTAATTTTCTGTAAAATGTGGGGCTAGGAATACCAACTTTTTCAATAATATAATTTTTCTTATACGGAGATTTATCCATTAAATCTTCAATATTGTCTATTATATTCTTATATGCGATTACTTCTTGTATCATAATTGATCCTTTTTTATCTCATTTTTAATACAAACATACAAAAAAACCACATAAATATATGATTTCTGTGGTTTTTCATTATTATTTCTTCGCCGTAAACCTAGGATCAGTTTCCATTACTGTTCCACATTTATCGCATGTTCTTAATTCTTCTGAATTGTAGAAATGCTCAAAATGAGGAAGGAAATCCTTCTCGATATTGTGCAATTCAAAATATACTTCGTAAAGTTTGTGGTTGCATTTATCGCAATGCCACAGCAACCCATCTGTATACCCTTTTCCAGCACGTTTACGTTCAATAACTAATCCTATAGAGCCTTCTGAGCGCACTGGAGAATGCGGCACTTTAGCAGGATGCAAATACATATCACCGGCATTTAATTCCATTTCTTTGCGTTCACCATCTTCTTGAATAACGACTTTTATATTGCCTTCTAACTGATAAAAAAGTTCTTCTGTTTCATTATAATGATAATCTTTTCGAGCATTTGGCCCCGCAACAATCATTACAATATAATCTCCAGAATCAACATATAAATTTTTATTTCCAACAGGCGGTTTTAATAAATGACGGTTTTCGTCAATCCATTGTGTCAGGTTAAAAGGTTTTGCTATAGCCATTTTTTAAATACTAAATTATGAAAAGCTAAGTTAGTGAAAAGTTTTCAGTCGTTAGTTAGTATTCAGTCACAGTCTCGGTTTTCAGTTAAAACTGTGACTGAAAACTGCGACTACGACTGAAAATTATTGAACCTCTTTTATCAAATAAATATATACTGGAAAATGATCACTAAAACCTGCTTCTGCCAATGTATTTCGAAGCGGATAACCTTTATATTGTCCTGAAGTCTGAATAAGATACGGTGCTTTAAAAATTCCCGCTTTCCAAAAATTAAATGTTGAAAAATCATTTTTGAGAAAAGATTCCGTCATGATAATCTGGTCGAATATATTCCAAGAATCTCTAAAAGCAATTGTTCCCATTCCTTTATTTACCATTTCTTCAAACGGATTAAAAACGCCAAATTCTGGAACATCAGCTTTTTTTCCTTTTGCTCCTAAACCAGTTTTTACACTATTATTCAATGGTCCATCATTAAGATCTCCCATTGTCAAAACTTTTGCTCTCGGATTAATACGCTGTAAGGAATCGATAATTTTTCGGTTTAATTTTCCTGCTGCTTCCCGAAATAAACTAGTAGCTTTTTCACCGCCAGAGCGTGACGGCCAGTGGTTCACTATAATATGTATTTCTTCATCTTCTAAAAAACCTGAAACCAAAAGCTGGTCTCTAGTAAAAACACGATTATTGTTTTCTTTTTTTACTTCTACTTCATCATCCAAATCTTCCGAGAGTTCTTCTTTCTTTGCGATATTCTTTTTATAAATAATTAAAGGAATGTTTGAAAAAGAAACTGGCCGAAAATATTTTTTCTGATAAAGTAAGGCAACGTCAATACCTCGCTTATCTGGCGAATCGAAATGAACAATTCCCAAATCGAACTGCTGTAGTTTTGGCTCCTTAATTAAATCTTCTAAAACACCACGATTTTCGATTTCAGAGCCTCCAATTATAATCGGAGCATTTGAATTTTCTGGTGTACCAATTTCCGATAAAACTCTCGCCAGATTTTTTAATTTTTGCTGATACTTTTCTGTTGTCCAATGCTGTGCTCCATTTGGTGTCCATTCATCATCATTTGTAAATGCATCGTCTATTGTGTCGTAAAAATTCTCAAAATTGTAAAATGCTATAGTGTGTATTTTATATTTTTTGGATTGAGAATTTGAAATATTACAAAAGAAAAATAGGAAACAAAAATTGAAAACAATAAGACGCATAAGTTGAATAATTTAAAAAGTCCAAATTAGAAAAATAAATTATTTGTAAGAAATTTCTAAAAATTATTTTTTTTATTTGCTTTTTTTATATTCAAATTCTCGTGTAACTTGCTAATTCAATTTGGTATTCTTTAAAATGAAAAAAATTCTGGTATTCTTTATTTTGTTTTTATGCAGCAGTTTATGTTATACACAACAGAACCATCAATTTATTGATAGTGTAAGGATAAAATATAATATTCCAGAAATTGCTTATGCCGTAGTTTCTTCTGATTCAGTTTTAGAAATAAATGTTTTAGGATATAAAAAAATCAACAGCAATCTTAAAGCAGATTTATCAGATAGATTTCGCTTAGGTTCTCTTACCAAAACCATTACAAGTTATTTAGCGGCAGCATTAGTTAAAGAGGGTAAAATAAAATGGGAAACTAATTTTTTTGATTTGTATCCAGAATTAAAAGCCAAAAGCAATCCAGCCACTTACAACTTTACTTTAAAAGATTTTATAACATTAAGAGCGCATCTTCCTATTTGGTCGTATGGAAATAAAAGACCAACTCAAAAAGAAATTAAAGGAAATGCACAAGAACAACGTTATGAATTTATTTCTTGGTTTTTTAAACAAAATAAAACTATTTCTGAAAAACAAGATGTTTATTGGTCTAATCCGAGTTACGTTGCCGCAGGACTAATGCTCGAAAAAGCAACTGGAAAAAGCTATGAAGCTTTAATAGCAGAATTAGGAAAAAATCTCAATATTGATTTTCAATTTGGCCAGCCAAATTTAAAAGATGAAAATCAAACTTGGGGACATGACGAAAATATGAATCCCGAAAAACCAGCCTTGAATTACAAGTTAAACTGGCTTTCATCAGCAGGAAATATAAATGTAAATTTACCTGATTATTGTAAGTTCATTCAAATACATCTTCAGGGTTTACAAGGAAAATCAAAACTTTTTACTGCAGAAGAGTTTGATTATATGCATTTTGGCTTACCTGAATTTTCTTTTGGATGGAATTCTGAAATTAACAAAAATGATGAAATTCAGTATTCATTTCATAACGGAAATCCAGGAACATTTTTAACCAAAGTGTATATTTGTAAAACAATCGATAAAGCTTTTATTCTATTTGCGAATGTTCAATCTGAAGAAGCTGATAAAGGATTAATTTTAATTTTAAAAGAACTAGAAATAAAATATGGAGTACAACCGTTTAATTAGAACTAGAATTAAAATAATTTATAATTTTAAGCAAAAAGAAATATGAAGATGAAAAGCTTACAATACCTCAAAAAACACTTTGTTCTTTATAAAATCGCATTTCTTACTTTTGCTTTTCAATCATTCACTTGTCAATCTCAACAAAACATGATAACACCACCTTATTTACAAAAAGGAGATACTGTAGCTCTTTTGGCGACAGCCAGAAAAAATATCGACGACAATTTAAAACCCACTATAGATTTACTCCACAGCTGGGGCTTAGAAGCCGTAGTTGGAAGCACAATCGGATTAGACTATCATCAATTGGCAGGAACGGATGAGCAGAGAGCAGCCGATTTTCAAAAACAATTAGATAATCCGAATATTAAAGCTATTTGGTGTGTTCGCGGTGGCTACGGAACTGTTAGGATGTTAGATTTATTAGATTTTACCAAATTCAAACAACATCCAAAATGGGTTATTGGTTTTAGTGACGTTACTGTTTTGCACAATCATTTAAATACAATGGGCTATAAATCTATTCATGGTATTATGCCCGTAACTGTTCCTAGAGCAACTCCAGACGCGGTGAGTTCATTAAAAGCAAGCTTGTTTGGCGAACCAATTTCATATTCTATCAGTCCAACTCCAATGAATCGTCTAGGAAGTGCTACCGGAGAATTAGTTGGCGGTAATCTTTCTATTTTATATAGTTTATCAGGTTCTCCGTCTGCGATTGACTGCAGGGATAAAATTTTATTTATCGAAGATCTAGATGAATATCTTTATCATATCGATCGTATGATGATGAACTTGAAGCGAAACGGATGTATCGAAAATCTAAAAGGAATAATCATTGGAGGCATGACAAGTATGAAAGACAATGAAGTTCCGTGGGGGAAAAATGCATTAGAGATTATTGACGACGTCACAAAGAAATATAATATTCCAGTAATTTTCAATTTCCCAGCCGGTCACATTAGAGACAACAGAGCTTTAATTATGGGAAATACCGTTTCTATGGAAGTTACTGCTTCTGGAAGTAGTGTTACTTTTAAAAAATAATACCACCGCATCCTACTAAGGAAACTCAAGAATACCACATAAAACATCTCGCAAAGACGCGAAGCCGCCAAGTTAAATACTCTTAGCGACTTCGCGTCTTTGCATGCAAATAACCTGAAACCTGAAACTTGAAACAAAAAAAAACATGGCAGAACATAATGATTTAGGAAAATTAGGAGAAGATCTCGCAGCTGCACATCTCGAGGAAAATGGTTATAAAATTATAGAGCGAAATTATGTTTTTCAAAAAGCCGAAATAGATATAATTGCTCAAAAAGATTCCATTTTAGCAATTATCGAAGTAAAGACGCGCTCAAGTTTAGATTTTGGATCGCCGCAGGATTTTGTCAAGCCAAAAAAGATTCAATTACTCATTAAAGCAGTAAATGCCTACATAAACGATAGGGAAAAGGATTTTGGTGAAGATATTGAAATCCGTTTTGACATCGTTGCCATCCATAAAAACGGCGAATCATTTGCAATTGAACATCTTACCGACGCATTTTATCATTTTTAACATAATTTTTTATTGTTATAATTGTAACAATTTGTTTTTTTATTTATATTTGCAAAGATTTATAACATCGCAATGTTAAATTAACAACCAACCGAATACAAAAAAAAAAAAAAGAATTATGAAAACTGTTTCTTCTATTGTAGAAAACTACATTAAAACAAAACCATTTTTATTAAATGCCCTATCGCTCGGAATTATTAACCTAACTTCACTTTCGCGAAATATTATGACCGAATTAGAAAGTGAGTTTGGAAAAGAAGTAAAACAAGGCGCTGTTGTAATGTCTTTAAAACGACTTACGGAAGAACTAGATTTTAAACTAAACCACAAAATCAATAAAGTAATTAAAAACATAGGTGAAATTACGGTTCGTTCTGAACTTACAGATTACACTTTTGCAGCTTCTGAAACTGTTCTAAACAAACAAGCCGATTTAATTTCTGATATTAATGCGTTATCTGATATTTTCTATACCTCATCTCGTGGTGTAAACGAAACCAATATCGTTGTCAGCAGCAGTGTAAATCACTTAGTTGAAAAACACTTTATGAGAGAAAAATTAATTCAAAAATTAGATAATTTAGCTTCAATTACTGTAAAATTACCCAAAGAAAATATTGTAGTTCCTGGTATTTATTACTTCATTTTCCAGCGTTTAGCTTGGGAAGGAATTATTATTAATGAGGTAATTTCTACTTCAAATGAATTTACAATTTTAGTTGGAGAAGATCAGGTTGATGTTGCTTTTAAAGTAATTAAAGATTTGAAAAACTAATCCAATTTATAATATTTAAGAATCATTTTTGATTCTCTTACTCATAATCCTTTTGTCTTTTTATTTAAAGATAAAAGGATTTTTTTTGAAATGAAATTATCATTTTCGACTAAATTTCATTTTTCGCAAATAAGAATATTCTCAAAAGTCAAATTCTAAATTAAATTTTATTTTACAAAAGCGTTAATCTGACACTTACTTGCGTGAAAGCGACTTGCCAGTACTTTTTGCCTGTTTTATTTAAAAAACTACTTGAAAATAAGAATTAAGTTTTTTTATATATAATTTGTTGCGAATAATATTTTTATATATTTGCCATGAAGTCAGATCTCCGACCTCTTATTTTGATAGTTTAATACCATTAGAATTAAATAAAAGCGAATTAAATTGTTAGAAGCTGCCAACCATAGTGAAAAATTATTGGTAAGTGAACTCAAAAACGGGAACGAAAAAGCTTTTCGCCAACTTTTTGATTTATTCCACCAAGATATTTATGGATACAGCATCAGTCTTCTAAAATCAAAAGAGGCAGCGGAGGAAAATGTGCAGGATGTTTTTTTAAAGGTTTGGCTCAACCGTGAGAATTTAGATATTGAACAGTCTTTTAAATCTTACATTTTTACAATCGCAAGAAATCAGGCTTTTAATGTTTTGAATAAAGCTGCGAATGAAATTATATTGAAAGAAGCCGTTTTCTACGAAAGTCAGAAAACACATGAATACGGTGACTATGCAGTTCGCGAAGCCGATTGCAAAAAACTCCGAAAACAAGCCATAAAGCAGCTTCCACCCAAACGACGGCAGATTTTTAAAATGTCTCGGAAAAAAGGAATGAGCTATGAAGAAATAAGTCAGGAACTCGGAATCTCGATAAACACGGTCCGGAACCAAATGAGTAAAGCGCTCGAATCGATGCGCGGTTTTTTTCAACTTCACGATGAAATTATCTAACCAAAACCACAATAATGCCATTAAATCACTCTTCGGAGTGATTTTTTTTGATCTTTTTTTAGCCACAGATTAAAGGATTTCCACTGATTAAAATCCCTTTTTAATATTTTAAAACTGTGGCTAAAATTCAATTGCCTCCTGCTTTAGCTGGAGGTTTATAATGAAACCGTACGAAAGGCTTTAGCCAAACTATTTATTATGGCTAAAGCCTAGTATCATGAAGCATTTTATGACCTCCAGTTAAAACTGGAGGCAATTGAACAAACTTTAGCATTTCTAAGCTTGGCTATAAATTTTATTCTTTGTGGAAATTCTTGTAGATGACAAACTGGTTAATCATTAATTATTTTAAAAAAAAAATCAAAAGACTAAAAATCAACTACATAAAAAATTAAAAACTGTTTCAAATGTTAAAATTTAAAAATTTACAACGTTTGAGTAGTACTCGCCTTCTCTTCAACTGTATTATATAAACACAGAACCTAAAAACATTCTTAATGAATTCAAATTCTGAAATAAAAACGCTTTTACAAAAGTTTATTCTCAATCAATGTACTGCCGAAGAAACAGAACAAGTAATTGCCTATTGCCGTAATAACAAACTTACAGAAGATTTCCCGACAGTTGAAGATGTACAAAAGCTCTTAAACGAAATGCCAAAAATGAAGGCTGAAAAAGCAGACTCTATCTTCAACAATATTTTAGCTGCAGGAAAAGAAGAAGAAAACGTAATAGAACTTCATTCTAAAAAATCAAATCGTAGAATATATATTTCTATTGCTGCATCTCTTTTGGTATTGCTTGGAATTGGTTTTGCCTACAAACAAATTTTTTCTAATAAAGTTGCTGAAGTTCCTTTCGATTTTAAAAGCACAGATATCGTTTTGCAAATGGAAGACGGAAGTGTTCAGATTATTTCAGAAAATGGAAAAGTGCAGGTTCATGATAAAAATGGAAATATTGTTGGAAATCAAGACGGAGACAAACTGGTTTATGAAAAAGAAACAGATTCTGAGAAGTTAACCTACAATACTCTTAAAATTCCATTTGGTAAAAAATTCCGTTTAGAATTATCAGACGGAACTTTGATACATTTAAATTCTGGAACAACTTTGAGATATCCAGTAAAATTTATTGCCGGTCAAAATCGTCAGGTATATCTTGACGGTGAGGCATTTTTTGATGTAGCAAAAGACAAAAAACATCCTTTTATTGTAAATGCCGACGAACTAAACGTGCGCGTTTTAGGAACTCACTTTAATGTCTCTAATTACCCTGAAGATGCTCTTACCGATGTTGTCCTAGTAGAAGGTTCTGTTGGAATGTATCGTTCTAATGAAGATTTTGATGCGAGTAAAAACACTATTCTAAAACCAGGATTCAAAGGAAGTTTCAATAAACAAAACGCTTCAATTTTCACAAAACCCGTTATAACAGAAATTTATACTTCTTGGATAGAGGGCGGATTGACTTTTAGAAACATGACTTTCAAAAACATTATTACGAAACTGGAAAGACGCTATAACGTAACAATCATTAATAAAAATGAAAAACTGGCGAACGAGAAATTTAATGCAAGTTTTAAAGAAGAATCTATAGAAAATGTAATGAGTTATTTTAATGAAATTCATGGCATTAATTACACCATAAAAAACAATCAAATACTAATTAAATAACCACTAAACCAATGAAAATTTATGAGGAAAAAAACATACTAGAATAAAAAAATCGGAAAGAGCTGCGAACAATTTCCGATTTACTAAGTGATTGAATATAACGAATTAACTACAATCAATTAACAAAATTATGAAAAAAAAATCTAAGAATAATGGGTTTCTATACTCATTGTTCCAAAATGACCTAAAATTGAAACTAACTACACTACTTATTTTGGTCGCCATGTTTAATATTAGAGGGAATACTTATGCCCAAAAGACAAAAGTTACCCTTGAATTAAACAATTCAACAATCGAAAAGGTTATTGAGACCATTGAACAAAAAACAGATTTTAGATTTATTTACAAATTGAGCGACATCGACTTAGATCGAACCGTTTCAATTTCTGTAAAAGATCAATCTATATATGTGGTTTTAGACAAACTTTTTAAAGGAACTCCAACCGAATTTAAAATTCGTGATACGCAAATTATACTTAAGAAGCCAGAACTTAAAACACAGGTAATTGAATTTCAAAAGCAAACCGTTTCAGGTATAATTACCGATGAAAATGGCCTGCCTTTACCAGGCGCTTCTGTTATTGAAGAGGGAACAAAAAACGGAATGGTAACTGATTTTGACGGAAAATACAAGCTTACGGTTGAAAGTAGCCAATCGGTAATTATTGTGTCTTTTGTTGGATATAAAGAGAAAAAAGTAGTTGCCAGCCAAAGCGTTATCAATATTCAGCTTCTTCCAGATGCAACTGATTTGCAAGAAATTGTAGTTGTGGGTTATGGTACAACATCCAAAAGAGATGTAACTGGTGCCGTTTCGTCTATTGGTGCTAAAGATATGAATCAAGGTGCGATTGTAAATCCGTTACAATTAATTGCGGGAAAAGCTGCAGGTGTTAATATTACACAGTTAGGAAGCGAGCCAGGTTCTGGTCCAAGTGTTCGTATTCGTGGAATTTCTTCTTTAATTGGCGGAAGTGATCCTTTGGTAGTTGTTGATGGAATTCAGGGAAATATGGATTTGCTGAGCCAAGTTCCCCCTAGCGAAATTGAAAGTTATGATATTCTAAAAGATGCTTCTGCAACTGCCATTTATGGTTCTCGCGGTGCGCCTGGTGTACTTATAATTACCACTAAAAAGAATAAAGCAGGTAAAACTACTATGGAATATACTGGTTCTACATCTTTAGATTTTATTCCAAAAAAATTAGACATGTTAAATGCTGACGAGTGGTGGGCTGCTGCACAAAGTGTTGGCGTACCTGCATCTGCAAATCATGGTTCTAATACAGATTGGTACGGCCTTTTGACACAAACTGGTTTAACACAAACTCATACACTTTCTTTTGGTGGAGGAACGGACAAATTTAATTATAGAGCTTCTTTAACCGCGATTTTGCAAGATGGAGTTGTAATTAATTCAAGTAATCAAAAATACATTGGGCGTATTCAAGCAACTCAACTGGCACTTGATGATAAATTAAGTTTAACTTTTAACTTAAACACGGGAATTAATAATACAACCAGCATTATTCAAAGTATTGGAACTGCAGCGTATACTTCAAACTTAATTACTAACGCATATTTGGTGAGACCAACAGATCCAGTTTTCAATACTGATGGAACTTATTTTACAGATCCTAATGTATTTCAATATTTAAATCCTTATGCAACGGCTCAATCTGTTTCAAATAATGCAGAAAATGACAACTTATTTGCAAGTTTAAAAGCTGATTTAGATTTGGCTAGAGGTCTAAAGGCTAGCTGGTTTGGAAGCTGGAGAAAAACAAATACAACCGAAGGTTATTATCTTCCTGTAGTTTCAACAAGTGCTTATGCCATTGATCAAAATGGTTATGGAAATGTTAGAAACCGCAGACAAAATGAGAAACTTACGAACTTTAGTTTGAATTACAAGAGAACATTTGGCGTACACAATATAAACGTATTAGGTTTATACGAATGGCAAAATCAGATGTATCAGGGAAGTTTTGCCCAAGTAAGAGGTTTTATTAATGATAAAGCCACTTATAATGCACTTCAGCTAGGAGATTTGACAAAAATTCGTCCTGGCGATATTGAAACCTATAAAAACGACAGAACTTTAGCTTCATTTTTGGCGAGAGTAAACTATTCGTTATTAGATCGATATTTAGTTACAGCCAGTATCCGTCGTGATGGTTCTTCAGTGTTTGGTGTTAATAATAAATGGGGAAATTTCCCTTCTGCATCTGTTGCATGGCAAATTGAAAAAGAACCATTTATGCGTAACCAACGTTTGTTTGACGAATTAAAACTTCGAGTAGGATATGGAGAAACGGGTAACCAGCAAGGACTTTATCCGCAAAACTCAATTTCATTAGTAGGCAGCAGCGGAACGACTTATTTTGGAGGTTCGCCAATTACAAACTACATAATCACCCAAAATGCAAATGCCGATTTGAAGTGGGAAACCAAAAAACAAACCAATTTAGGTCTTGATTTCGCACTCTTAAATAACAGATTAAGGGGAACTGTCGATGTCTATGATTCTAAAACAGAAAATTTATTATTTGATTATACAGTACCTCAACCTCCTTATCCTTATCCTACTATTAAGGCAAACGTGGGAAGTATTTCAAACAAAGGTATTGAGGTTTCTCTTGCTTACGACGTTATTAAAACACAAAACAGCACACTGACTTTGGCAGGAAACGCTTCATTTATGAAAAATGAAGTCCTAAATTTAGATGGAAGCATTAATGGCGTTCCTTTAAACACTGATTATGTGGGTTGGGGAGCCGCAAACTCTTATCTAGTAAAAGGAAAACCAATTGGAGCATTTTATATTCTAGAACATACCGGCAAAAACGAAAACAATGTTGAAACTGTTTTAGACCGCGACGGAAATGGTATAATTGATCAAGGTGTAAAAAGTCCGGATCGTTACTACGCTGGTTCTGCTTTACCAACTTATACTTTTGCATTTAATCCATCTTACAGATATAAAAACTTTGACGCTTCTCTTTTATTAAGAGGTTCTGGAGGAAATAAAATCTATAACGGATTACGTTCTAACTTAAGCAGATTAGAAAACATTGGTAAATCGAATGTCTTGGCAAGTGCCGTAGATCAAGGAATTTATACTTCTCCTTATGGTTCAGATTTATGGTTAGAAGATGGTTCTTTCATTCGTTTAGAAAATCTTACAGCGGGATATACTTTCCGTTTCACAGATAAATACATTGATACTATTAGACTTTCACTTACAGGAAACAACTTATTCCTGATCACGGATTATTCAGGTATTGATCCAGAATTGAACGTAAGCGGAAGTGGCAGACCTGAAGATAACTTTGGAGGCGATAGAGGAATTTATCCTCGTACCAGAAGCGTGGCGTTTGGTTTGACTGTAAAATTTAAATAGTAAAAGACATGAAAATTAAAAATATATTGATAACAGGAAGCTTGTGTTTCCTGACACTTTTTAGTTGTACAGATATAGACGAAAATGTGTACGATAAATACCCTGCAGAAGATTTTTACGGAACTCCAGAAGGGGCTGATATAGCGCTTGCAAGCGTTTACGCCCAAGTTCCTGGTGATTTCGTAAGAGATAATGCCTCTGGCGTTGGTTATGCAGGTGCAGACAACGGATGGTATGATATGAACTGTATGTCTTCTGATGAGCAGGTTATTCCACACAGAAATACAGGTGACTGGCAGCAGGATTTCGCCCGTCTGCACAAACACGAATGGCTGCCAACAGATTTCATTATCAACAATACTTGGAACTGGCTTTATAAATCTATTTTCAATGCCAATTTAGCGGTTAGTTTATTAGAAAAATCAAATGCCGAAGCTTCTAAAATTGCTGAAGCTAAAACATTGAGAGCTTTCTTTTACTATTTATTAATTGATGACTATGGCGATGTTCCCTTCTTTACTGATAATAATATTACTGTTGATAAAATTCCGCAGTCAAGCCGTAAAGAAGTTTATGATTTTATCGTAAAAGAATTAACCGAAAATGTAGAACTGCTTTCTGGAACAAGAGGCGGCAATTATTATGGAAGATTCAATAAATGGGCGGGTTATACTTTACTGGCAAAAGTATATCTGAACGCTCAAGTATACACAGGAACTCCAAAATGGAGCGAATGTTTAGCCGCTTGTAACAAAGTTGCTGAAGGCGGATTTTCACTTCACTCAGGAGCGGCAGATGTTACAAATCCTTTAGGAAGTAAATATTATGAATTATTTGGAGATGTACTTCCTGAAGATGAAACCATTTTACCAATTTACGCAACCTTAGATGTTGTATCTCGTAACGTTTATGCGGTTCGCAGTTTATATGGTCCGCACGCACAAGCTCTATTTGGTTTCAGCGGATGGAACGGTACAATTGTTCCTAAAGAATTTTTCTTAAAGTACGATGTAAATGATATTCGCAGAAAACAGTTTTTATTTGGAGAACAGCCAGGCGGTTTCAATTACACACTTGATGTTGCTTCATTAGACAATCCAGGAGCAGATCCGCAAGCCGGAGTTAGAAACGTGAAATTTTATCCTGTAGCGCCAAGAACGGGCGGAGGAGCTTCTAACGACTTCCCTATTTTCAGATATGCAGATGTTATTTTAATGATGGCTGAATGTAATGCACGCTTAGGAAATCCAAGCGCTGCAAAACCTTTCATAGACCAAATCAGACAGCGTGCCGGGTTAAATGCTTTAGATCACGACCCAACTCTTGATGATATTTATAATGAAAGAGGATTCGAACTAAACTGGGAAGGACACAGAAGACAAGACATGATTCGTTTTGACAAATTTTTATTGGCAAATGAATTTAGACCTGCATCTCCTGCTTTCAGAAAATTGTTCCCAATTCCAACCTCAGCTCTAGATGCCAATCGTGGATTAAAACAAAACCCAGGTTATTAAAAACAAAGACTATCATGAAAAAATATATCAATAAAATATTCATATTAGGCAGCTTGCTTTTCTTGGGTTCATCCTGCGAAAGCGACGCCGAATTAACAACATTAAAATCTGTTAGTTTTCCATCAGAAATCAGCGTTTCATCCAATACAATAGTATTAACAGAAGACACTGCAGAAGATCAGGCATTACTAGTTTCTTGGCCATCCGTTTCTTTTCCTATTGAAGCTCCAGTAACTTACGCCCTTCAATTTGATTTAGTTGGAGATACAAGCGGCTCTAACGCTTGGTTAAAAGCAAAACGAATTGAAGTTGGCACCGATGTTTTAAGCAAAACTTTAATTGGTCAGGATCTAAATAAAATTGCTGTCGATTTAGGACTTCCAATTGATACTCAAGGAAAATTAGTCGTTCGCGTAGAAGCAACAATGGATCGCAAAGTCTATTCAGATCCAGTTACTTTGACTGTTACTCCTTATGAAAAAAGTGTTGTTTTCGGCGAAATTTATATGCCTGGAGCCTATCAGGGAGAATGGAATGTAGACACTGCTCTTGCTTTAACGGCTATCGCAAAAGGTGTTTATCAAGGTTATGTTACGGTACAACCAGGTTATGGCCCTGTATTTAAATTAAATCAGGGAAGAAATTGGGAACAGTACTATGGTGCAGGTGCTACTAACAGCGACCTACAAAACATGAGTACGAAAGATTTTGCGCTTCCGGGCGAAGGTTCGTATCAGGTTAAAGTAAATCTAAATACTTTAAAATGGACAGCTACACCTTATTCTTGGGGTATTGTTGGTGATGGAACTTCTGGAGGCTGGGATAACAGTACACCAATGAATTATGATTACCAGACAAAAACATGGAAAATAACCGCAGTTTTGGTTCCAGGAAATGTAAAATTCAGATTAAATAATAACTGGACAATCAATTACGGACCTAAGAATACAACAGATGGAATTGTGTATTTAGATGATCCAGGCGCTCATTATGTTGGCGAAGGCGGTACGTATGAAATCACATTCAAAATAAATGATGTTGATCCTGCAACTACTGGATATCCTCCAACAGCAACTTATACAATCACAAAAAAATAGATAAAAATTAAGTTTAGTTTGGTTTGAGTTTACCTGTCTTTTTACTTCGAAAGGCAGGTTACTTCTCAACCATTTAAAATATAAAAAGTAAAATCATGAAATTTAACATAAAAATCGTGTACGCATTACTGCTTACATTGGCATTTGTTTCGTGCAGTTCATCTGACGACGATACAAAAACACCAGAATCTCCGTATACACAATATGGAGCTCCTTTTGAAAAAATGCCAAAGAAAGAAGATGCTATAATCTATCAGGTAAATATTCGTGCCTTTAGTCAGGCAGGAACGTTAAAAGGCGTTCAGGAGAGATTAACACAAATTCAGGAACTGGGAGCAAATGTTATTTATTTAATGCCCATTTATCCTGTTGGAAAAGAAAGAGCTTCAGGCGAATTAGGATCTCCTTACGCGGTAAAAGATTATAAAGCCGTAAATCCAGATTTCGGAACGTTACAAGATTTACAGACTTTAGTCGAAGAAGCGCATAAAAAAAACATGGCAGTTGTTTTAGACTGGGTTGCCAATCATACTGCTTGGGATAATACTTGGATTACACAACATCCAGACTGGTACCAAAAAGATGCAAGCGGAAACATTATTATTCCGCCAGGAACAAATTACAATGATGTAGCTCAATTAAATTTTAATAGTACTGAAATGAAAGATGCGATGATCGACGCCATGTCATACTGGGTTTACAACGCAAATATTGATGGTTTCAGATGCGATTATGCTGATTTTGTTCCTCAAAATTTCTGGTCTGATGCTATTTTAAAATTGAGAAAAATCAAGAAAAATCAAACCATTTTAATGCTTGCCGAAGGTTCTAAAGTAAATCATTTCGCATCAGGTTTTGATTATACGTTTGGATTCAATTTCTTCAGAACGTTAGAACAGCTTTTCAAAAACAACAAACCTGCTACAACTATTCAGGATTCGAATGCAACTGAATATGCAAATAATTACAATTCAGAAAATAGAGTTGTTCGTTACACAAGCAACCATGACGTAAATCTTTCAGACGGAACTCCATTAGAACTTTTTGGAGGTAAAAAAGGATCAATTGCAACTTTTGTCGTAGCTGCTTATTTAAAATCTGTTCCAATGATTTACAATGGTCAGGAAATTGGTTACGATAAAAGATTAAATTACTTTGCCAAAACACCAATCGACTGGAGTACTGCTGATACTGAAATGCTGGCAGAATACAAAAAAATCATTGCCTTTAGAAATACAAGTAATGCCATTAAAAAAGGAACTTTTACAGGTTATAGCAGTGATGCCGTAAGTGCATTTACGATGGAAAAAGATGCAGAAAAAGTTTTTGTACTTTCTAACTTAACCAATTCAACAGTAAAACATCTTATTCCAAATACTTTAAAAGGAAACTGGAAAGACGCTTTTACTGGAGCTGCCGTAACTGTAGGTTCTGAAATAACACTTCAACCCTTTCAATATTTAGTATTGAAAAATTAATATTCTTATGCAGCTTTAAAACCTAAATTTGCAAAAAACTTAATAACATGAATTTTCAATCCCAAAAATCATTGCTTCAAATTTGTTTGAGCAAAAAAACAGCGTTTTTATTTTTTCTACTTGTCCACACAATATGGATTCACGCACAAGAAATAACTTCGCCAGACAAAAATCTTTCTTTAAAATTTGAATTAAAAGAAGGCGGTGTTCCGTCTTACCAATTATCATATAAACAAAAAGCAGTTATAAAACCAAGTTCTTTGGGCTTAGAACTGCAAAACCTGCCTTCGTTTTTGGATGGTTTTACCATTACAAATACAGCACAATCTTCTGTTGATGAAAATTGGAATCCAGTTTTAGGCGAAGAAAAAACAATTCGCAATCATTACAACGAATTGGTTGTCACTTTAGCTCAGGCAAAAAACAACAATAGATTTATTCGCATCCGTTTTCGTTTATTTAACGACGGATTGGGATTTAGATATGAATTTCCGAAACAAAATGATCTAAGTTATTTTGTAATAAAAGAAGAACGTTCTCAATTTAATTTGGCTGGAAATCATAAAATTTTCTGGATTCCAGGAGATTATGATACCAACGAATATGCGTATACAACCTCAAAAATTTCAGAGATTCCTTCGTTGATGAAAAAGGCGACGATCGAAATCAATTCGCAGTGGCCCATAAAAGAACTTTCTGTTCAAACGCCGTCAATGATGAAATCTGATGATGGTTTGTACATCAACATTCACGAAGCTGGATTAATCAATTATCCGGCAATGTACCTTGAAGTTGATGCAGTAAACAACAAAATGATCAGTCATTTAGCACCAGATGCAGTTGGCGCAAAAGGTTATATGCAGACAGATGCACAATCGCCTTGGAGAACTATTGTAGTAAGCGATAAAGCAACAGATATTTTAGCTTCAAAATTAATTCTGAATTTGAACGAACCAACAAGTTATAAAGATGTTTCGTGGATTAAACCCGTAAAATACATCGGAATTTGGTGGGAATATTTCGTAGCTGGAAAAAGTACGTGGGCTTTTGGAAAAGAAAACAATGTGAAATTAACAGATGATTTTACGAAACTTACTCCAAACGGAAAACACGGTGCTACAACAGAACGCGCCAAAGAATATATTGATTTTGCTTCTAAAAATGGTTTTGATGCGATCCTTATCGAAGGCTGGAACATTGGCTGGGAAGACTGGATTGGCAACTGGAAAGAAGAAGTTTTTGATTACGTAACGGCATATCCAGATTTTGATGTAAAAGCAGTTCATGAATATGCAGCTTCAAAAGGAGTAAAAATTATCATGCACCACGAAACTTCAGGATCAGCAACCAATTACGAAAGACGTTTAGATCGTGCTTTTCAATTTATGAATGACAACGGTTATGATGCTGTAAAAACCGGTTATGTTGGAAAAATTATTCCGCGTGGCGAACACCATGACGGACAATGGATGGTCAATCATTACATCAATGTAGCCAAACGTGCTGCTGATTATAAAATTATGATTGACAGTCACGAAGCCGTTCGTCCAACAGGTTTACACCGAACTTTTCCAAACTGGATTGCTCAAGAATCTGCTCGCGGAACGGAGTTTGAATCTATGGGAGGTTTAGCACCTGATCATACTACGATTTTACCATTTACAAGATTAATGGGAGGTCCAATGGATTATACACCTGGGATTTTTCAAACCGATCTTTCTTATTACGGAACAGGAAGTTCACAGCGTGTTAATACCACTTTGGTAAAACAATTGGCATACTATGTAACTATGTACAGTCCGTTGCAAATGGCAGCAGATATTCCGGGGAATTATGAGCGTTTTCCAGATGCTTTTCAGTTCATCAAGGATGTTGCTGTAGATTGGGACAATAGTTATATTCTAGAAGCTGAACCTGGAGATTACATTACAATTGCACGTAAAGCAAAAGGCAAAAACGAGTGGTTTATTGGTGGTATTACAGATGAAAATGCAAGAACTGCCAGCATTTCATTTGACTATTTACCCGCTGGAAAAAATTTCATCGCCACAATTTATGCTGATGCCAAAGAAGCCAACTGGAATGTAAATCCTCAGAAATATACCGTTACTAAAGTTATCGTAAACTCAAAAAGCAAACTGAAGCAATATTTAGCTCCAGGCGGAGGTACAGCTATTAGCATCAAAGAAGGAAATTCTACAGAATTAAAAGGATTGAAAAAGTTATAATTTAAGAAACTAAGGTTCTAAGTTTTTTGCCACAAATTTCACGAATTGACACGAGAATTAGCTGCAGATTAAATTTGTGCTAACTCGTGAAATTCGTGGCAGAAACTTATGCTCATTAATGAGCAAAAAATTAAAAATTTTACTACTTGAAAACTATTAACCACAAAATGTTTGTCGAATTTAAAAACAATGCGAGTGAGAATGAATTTTAGTTAGAAATGCCGACAAGCATTCAAAAAACTATTATTATGAAAATCAAAATTACCACTAGATTATTTCATATTACCAAAGCATTAGTTTGCTTTCTATTATTATTTGCAAGCTCCGTTTATGCGCAGGATCCTCCGCAATACGGAACACCTTTTGCCGGTGTGCCCGATCCGAGAGATGTCAATATGTATCAAGTGCATATACGTCCGTTTAGTGCTAACGGAAATTTAGCAGGAGTAACCGCCCGATTAGACAATATAAAAGCACTCGGCACAAATGTTATTTATTTAATGCCGATTTTTCCTCATGGCACCGATTCCCGAAGTTCGGCTTCGCCTTATTGCATTAAAGATTTTAAAGCTGTAGGATCAGAATATGGTTCTCTTGCAGATTTAAGAACTTTAGTCGATGGCGCTCACAGCCGCGGAATGGCCGTAATTCTAGATATTGCTATCAATGGAACTTCATGGGATCATGGATGGACAACTTCTCATCCAGAATATTATAAGCGAACTGGAACAACTATTCAGCAATTAGGAAACTTCTCCGATATTGCTGCGCTTGACCTTAATAGTTCGGCTACACGAGCAGCCATCAAAGATGCAATGCGTTACTGGATTTTCGCTGCTAACATTGATGGTTATCGCTGCGATTATGCCAATAATCCTCCTTTAGATTTCTGGTCTGAAGTCAACTCAAACCTTCGAGGTATTTCTTCTCATAATTTATTAATGTTAGCCGAAGGAGACAGACAAGAAAATTTTCAGGTTGGTTTCGACATGAATTATGGCGACAGATGGTTTCACAGCGGTTTATATGATATTGCTAATGGAGGACCAGTTTCTCAAAGACTTCAAGACCAATCTACTTATGAATATGCTAAAGCAACTGGAAATCAGCAAATCGTTCGATATACTGGTAATCATGATACGTACACCAATGATGATGGCGTAAGAAGACCGTTCGTAGCCTTCAAAAATCATAACGGAATTGTTGCCAACTTTTTAGTTTCAGCTTATATGAGAGGTGTTCCCTTCTTAATGAGCGGACAGGAAATCGACTACGAACCCAAAACTGATTGGCCGTGGACAAACTTCAAATTCAACTGGTCTCAAAACCCGACAGCTGCTGCAGATTTCGCCAAAATCTTAAATTTCAGAACTACTAGTACTGCCATCAGACGTGGTGATTTAACCACGTATGCAAATGATGATATCAGTATTTTTACTAAGACATTAGGTACAGAAAAAGTAATCGTAATGTCGAATTTAAGAAATGCTTCAAAATCGTATGTAATCCCAGCGGCTTTAGCAGGAACTTATGTAAATCCATATAATAACAATGCCTCGGTAATTTTAACAACAGGCGCTACAAGAACATTTGCTGCTTTTGAATATTTGGTTTTAACGAATACCAATGCTCCAGTTGTAGCCGTAACAAATGTTTCTGTAAATCCAGCAACGGCAACTGTCGGTTTAGGATCTACACAGCAGCTTAACGCAACGATAGCTCCTGCAAATGCCACAAACCAAAATGTAACCTGGACATCCAGCAATACCGCAGTTGCTACTGTAAATGCATCTGGATTGGTTACAGCCGTTGCAGCAGGAACAACAACGATTACAGTAAAAACCGTTGATGGCAATAAAACAGCAACCTCAGCTATAACAGTAGCGGCAATTCCAGTTGCATCTGTAAGTGTTTCACCAACAACGGCAAGTTTATATGCAGGAAATACACAACAGCTTTCTCCAACAATTGCTCCAGCAAATGCCACGAACAAAAATGTAACATGGAGTTCAAGCAACAACGCAATTGCAACGGTAAACTCAAGCGGACTTGTAACGGCAGTTGCTGCAGGAACAGCAACGATTACAGCAACAACACAAGACGGAAATAAAACAGCGTCGGCAACAATTACAGTAAATCCGAATACGAATTTTACGGTTTATTTCTATAAACCATCAAACTGGGGAACTGGGATTAAAATCTATTATTGGAGTGCTTTACCAACAGGAGTTTTAGCAAATGCAACCTGGCCGGGCGTAAACATGAGCGATGCGGGAAGCGGATGGTACAGTTATACATTTACCAATGTAACCTCAACAAATTTAATTTTCAACGACGGAACCAATCAAACTGCCGATTTAAGCAGAAACAAAACCGGCTGGTATATGAACAACACTTGGTACGATTCTAATCCAGGAACGGGCGTTGCCGTTACAGGTGTAACTTTATCTCCAACCACTGCGGCTTTATCGGTTGGTGCAACACAGCAATTAACGCCAACAGTTTCGCCATCAACAGCGACAAACAAAGCCGTAACTTACAGTTCAAACAATACTGCTGTGGCAACAGTAAATACTTCCGGATTAGTAACTGCTGTAGCAAATGGAACAGCTACAATTACCGTTACAACTGTTGACGGAAATAAAACGAGTACTTGTGTCGTAACAGTTTCTACAACTTCTACGGGAGGAACATATTATACAATTAAAAACAGATGGACAGGAGCTTATTTATCTGATGCCGGGACAAATGTTGGCTACGGAACAACGGTTTCTGGAAACAACTACAAATGGCAGAAAATCGCTATTGATGCCACTTACTTCGTTCTTAAAAATGCAGCAACTGGAGAGTTAATTAATATTGAAGGTCAAACAGGAACTGTTCAATGTAATATAACAGATACTACTTTCTGGAGTGCACAATGGTCAAGCGATTATATTGACGGAACCTGGGTAAGATTAAGAAATAGATGGCAGACAGGAAATATTATTCATGTTGAAAATCAAACAGGATCTGCTCAATATGGAAATTCACAAGACGGCTGGTTCAGCGCACAATGGCAGTTGGAACCAACTACTGTTGGTACATCAAAAATGGCACTAAATGTTGAAGAAGTTTCAACAGCAGAACCTGTAATTGGTATTTATCCAAATCCTGCAATAAACAATGAATTTCATATTCTAATGCCAGAATTAGCAAATGGCGATACTGCCGAAATTTTCGTTTCTGATTTGAATGGAAGAAGTCTTTTAACCGAAAAACTTTCTTCTTCAGGACAAGTTAATCATCATTTATCTTCAGGCATTTACATTGTAAACATTATTTCTAAAGATTTTAATGTGATTAAAAAACTAATTGTTAAATAATTTTTTTCGCCGCGAATTCACGAATTTAATTTAACCTAATTTGTGAATTCGTGGCGAATATTTTTAAAAAGAATAATTTAAAGCAAACCCAAAATTATTATTTAATGTAATATCATTATTGATTACGGAAGGTTTAAATACTAATCTCTCGCTTACATTAAACTGCGATAATGCCGCATCGATATTAGCATCAATAATATTCAAGACGTAAAAACCAACCATAAACAGGGCGGATAAATCTCTGTTTCTTTGAAATTGTTTTTGAGCAGAAATCAATTGACTTTCGCTTAATCCAGCTAAATAATCTGAGTTACTCGTATTTCCTTCCAATCTGCTTTTATATTCATCTCTGTAGATATTGTACTTTTTTTGATTGTCAATATATAGATAAGTGCTTGTGCCGATTGCTCCATAAACTAAAGGAACTTTCCAGTATTTCTTATTGTAAATCTGACCTAAACCTGGTAAAATAGCTGAATAAAATGCTGCTTTAGCTGGACGAAGCGGATCAATTGTTTCAGATCTAAGAGTGTCATTTAAAACAATTTTAGTTTTTTCCTGAGCAAAAAGAGAAGTTAATCCAAAAAATAAAAATAGGAGAATGAATTGATTCTGCATATAAAGTTATATTTGAAAAATTTGATCAAAGAAAACTTTTTAGTTCTAAGATTTTTCTTAAATAAAAGATAAAGAAAACTTAATTTTTAAATCAATTGATAATCAGAGACATATATTTAAAAAGTAAAAACAATACTACAAGTTTTGCTATATTCAA
Organism: Flavobacterium sp. SORGH_AS_0622; assembly: GCF_030818825.1. Classification (NCBI taxonomy): domain Bacteria; kingdom Pseudomonadati; phylum Bacteroidota; class Flavobacteriia; order Flavobacteriales; family Flavobacteriaceae; genus Flavobacterium; species Flavobacterium sp. SORGH_AS_0622. The sequence continues at coordinate 70,406 of NZ_JAUTAX010000001.1, read as the reverse complement.
CTTAAAACTGTTACTTTGCAACATGAAAACTACAACAGTAAATAAGGAAGCGATTAAACAAGCCATTATCAAGATGAGAGATGATAAGGTTGCTGTACGCTCTTTTTTACAAGGAAAAACTTCTGCAGAAACCTTAACTTCAAAAGGTATAAAACTTGTTAAAACAATATAATTATACTTTTAATTCTGATTCTGGTTATTATTGTTTCTTTACAAAAAGACAAATTGAATACAGAGTTGCTTTCTACGAAGATTTCACGTTAGCATCTTGCGTTGGGAACGATATAGAACTTGGAAATGTTTATCAAATTACTATAGACAAAATTAGCTCTAGGCCTGAACAATTTGATGTATTGATTTCAAAAACAATCAAAAACATTATTGCCACATTTTTTGAAAATATTCATGATGCATTAATTTATATTTGTGATGATAATGATAAAAAGGCATTTCAAAGATTTTCTGTTTTTGATAGATGGTACAAAAAAAGTTCCATGACCAATTATATCACAAAGCTTGATAATATTATTGAATTTGATTCTGATACAGAAACTATTAAACTTTATACCTCTTTAATGTTTCATACAGAAAATACGAATTTTAAAACTATAACAGAAGCTTTTAATAATATCAGCAATGTTTTAAATGGAGCAAAACCATAGCTAGTTCTAGCAATAAAAAAACCGACATATTTCTATATCGGTTTTTTTATTTATTAATATCACTTTACTCCTCAAACAATTCCATCAATTCCAGCGCCCGTTTTATCGACTTCACATTTTCGAAAGTCAATAATAAACGTAATCCGTTTACGGTTTGTTTTTCTTTCATTTTGCAAAGATTACTATGCTTCTGAACAAAATTTAAAACATTTCTAAACTTCACCGACTGATAATAATCAGATTGCTGGTCTGAAACGAAATAGCCTATCATTTTGCCTTGTTTCAAAACTAATTTCTCGATTCCAACACGCGTTGCAATCCATTTTATGCGGATGCTGTTTAGTAAGGCAGTTGCTTGTTTTGGCAAAGGTCCGAAACGGTCAATTAGCTTTCTTTCGAATTCCTGTAAGCCAGCTTCGTCTTTTATAGCGCCTAATTCGTTGTATAAAACCAAACGTTCCGAAACGTTATTTATATATTCATCTGGAAATAATAACTCAAAATCGGCATCGATTTGAATATCTTTTACATATTCCTTAGTATCAATATTATTTTCTTCCGGATATAAATCTTTGAACTCGTTTTCTTTCAATTCTTCAATCGCTTCATTCATGATTTTTTGGTACGTATCAAAACCAATTTCATTGATGAAGCCGCTTTGTTCTCCACCTAATAAATCTCCTGCTCCACGAATTTCCAGATCTTTCATTGCAATATTGAAACCGCTTCCCAGTTCGCTGAATTGTTCCAAAGCCTGAATACGTTTTCTTGCATCTTCTGTCATAGATGAATATGGCGGACAAATGAAATAACAGAATGCTTTTTTGTTGCTTCGCCCTACTCGACCGCGCATTTGATGCAAATCTGATAATCCGAAATTATTGGCGTTATTAATGAAAATTGTGTTCGCATTTGGAACGTCCAAACCACTTTCGATAATTGTTGTCGCCACCAAAACGTCGAAATCTCCGTTCATGAAACCTAACATCAATTCCTCAAGTTTTGCTCCGTCCATTTGTCCGTGACCAATTCCCACTCTTGCATTTGGAACCAAACGCTGAATCATTCCAGCCACTTCTTTTATATTTTCGATTCTATTATTGATAAAGAAAACCTGTCCGTTTCGCTGGATTTCATACGAAATCGCATCACGAATGATCTCTTCATTAAAACCAACAACATTTGTTTCAATAGGATAACGATTTGGCGGAGGCGTTGTAATTACAGACAAATCTCTCGCCGCCATTAAAGAGAATTGTAAAGTTCTTGGAATTGGCGTTGCTGTTAATGTCAACGTATCAACATTTGCTGCAATAGTTTTTAATTTATCTTTTACGTTAACTCCAAACTTTTGTTCCTCATCAACAATCAACAAACCTAAGTCTTTAAAAACTACATTTTTGTTGACCAATTGATGCGTTCCAATTACAATATCCAATTTACCTTCGGCTAAATCTTTTAAAGTTTGTGCTTTTTGTTTTGCCGTTCTAAATCGGTTTAAATAACCAATAGAAACTGGCATATCTTTCAATCGTTCCGAAAAAGTTCTATAATGCTGATAAGCCAAAATAGTCGTCGGAACCAAAACGGCAACTTGTTTGCTATTGTCAACCGCTTTAAAAGCAGCGCGAATAGCAACCTCTGTTTTTCCGAAACCTACATCACCGCAAACCAAACGATCCATTGGGCGATCGCTTTCCATGTCGGCTTTTACTTCTTGTGTCGATTTAGTTTGATCTGGCGTATCTTCATAAATAAACGAACTTTCTAATTCGTTCTGAAGATAACTGTCCGGCGCAAACTGAAAACCTTTTTCTAAACGACGTTTTGCATACAGCTGAATCAAATTGAATGCAATATGTTTGACACGCGCTTTGGTTTTTTGTTTTAAAACTTTCCAGGCGTTAGACCCTAATTTGTATATTTTCGGCGGCGTTCCGTCTTTTCCGTTGTATTTGGAAATTTTATGAAGCGAGTGAATGCTCACATACACAATGTCATTATCCGCATAAACCAATTTTATGGCTTCTTGCGTTTTGCCTTCTACTTGAATTTTCTGCAAGCCGCCAAACTTCCCAATTCCGTGATCGATGTGCGTTACATAATCACCAACAGAAAGTGCTGTTAATTCCTTAAGCGTAATATTCTGCTTTTTAGAATAACCGTTTTTGATGTTGAATTTATGATAACGTTCAAAAATCTGGTGATCGGTATAAGCCGTTATCTGATTTTCTTCATCAATAAAACCTTGGTATAAAGGCAGTACAATAGTGTTGTATTGTTTTCTGATATTCTCAGAATTCGCTTCGTCCAGCGATTCAAAAATATCATGAAAACGTTTGGCCTGCGTTTCATTCGAACAGAACAAATAATTTTTGTATCCGTTAAAATGATTATCGCTCAGATTATTCAGCAGCAAATCAAATTGTTTATTGAACGAGGGCTGAGGTTGAATATGAAATTCGAATTTTTTAGTGGTTTTGAAAATTGGTTTTGAAGCCAATTCTACTATCGAAAAATCTAAAGCTCGTTTGATAAACGAAGCCTGATTTAAAAATAATTGTTCTGGTTCGGCGTGTTTTATTTCTCCTGAAAGTTTTGAAAAAGCTTCTTCTGCCCTCGCAAATTGTTTGTCTAACTGACTAAAAAGTCCATCAGTATTTTGAATAAAAAGTACTGTTTTCTCAGCAATATAATCTAAAAAGCTTTCACGGTTTTCCTGAAATATCTTGTTTTCGACATTCGGAATAATGGTGATTTTTTTATGCGTTTCAACAGACAATTGTGTTTCTACATCAAAACTTCTGATACTGTCTACTTCATTTCCGAAAAATTCAATTCGATACGGATGATCGTTTGAAAAAGAAAATACATCGACAATACCTCCACGAACCGAAAATTCTCCGGGTTCTGTAATAAAATCGACTCTTTTGAATTCATATTCAAACAAAACTTCATTAATGAAATCAATTGAAATTTTATCGTTTAAAGAAACTTTTAAAGTGTTTTTATCCAATTGCTGGCGCGTAACTACTTTTTCAAAAAGTGCTTCTGGATACGTAACAATTATGGCCGGTTTTTTTCGGGAATTTATTCGGTTTAAAACCTCAGCGCGAAGCAAAACATTTGCATTGTCTGTTTCATCAACTTGATAGGGACGACGGAATGAAGCGGGATAAAACAATACATCCTGCTCGCCAATCATCTGCTCTAAATCGTTTAGGTAATACGCAGCCTCTTCTTTATTGTCTAAAACAATTAAAAAAGGCAGTTCGGTTTTTTTAAAAACAGAGCGGACAACAAATGAAACTGCAGATCCCAGCAATCCGCTGAGATGCATTTTTATCTGATTTCCTTCCAGTAAATTTGATGCAATCTGTTGTGCTTTTGGCAGATTGTCGTATATCGTATATAGTGCGTTTTTACTCAATTCTAGGTTTATTTTGATCTAATGGCGGCGTAGAACTCGGTATCGCACGCGTGGTGTCTAACATTCTAAGGAAATCTGCTTCTCCTTCTTCTTTCGGAATTTTGGCTTTTTCGACAATTTTATCCATTTGTCTTTCCAGCGAAATTAATTCTTTGTTGATTTCTTGTATCAAAAAAACCACTTTATCATCTGGAACTTTATTTAAATGAATAAATAAATCCATCATTTTTATTTTGGTAATTAAAATAGAAATACGGCTTTTTATTTGAGGCACATTAAATTCTGGCGGAATATTGTTATTTAAAGCCATCGCTTTTTTAGAAATAGCAGCCGATTTTTTCTGAAATGCTCCAATTGTTTTTCTTGGCTTATCTCCAATCTCTTTCATAAACTCTCGCCATTCTGTCCAAGAATTTAATTTTTGTTCTGAGATTTCATTGATCGGTTCATCAATAAACATCCAGCCTTTATTTATATTATTAAAAATAGCTTCTTTCTTTTTTGCTTCTTTTTCATTTTCAGCAAGACGTTTTTCATCTTGATTTTGACATGAATTCAACACAAAAACAAAAAGCAGAAAAAGAGATATCTTATATTTCATTTGGTAAAACATTAAGCTACAAAGTTACAAAGTAAATTTACAATTACGAATTCTGATTTTTGCCTTTGATTCACATAAATTACTATCTTTTTTTTACGACAGATTATGCAGATTTAAAATAATTTTCTTTGGTTTTATTATCAATAAAAATGATCTTTTACATAGATTTTTGAAAGGCACAAAGACACACCCTTGTAAAAGAGAATTATCCAACAAACAAACTTTTTAATTGTTGAATTTATAATTTATTCTTCAAAAAAGCGCAAGTAATTGCGAAAACGTTATATTTGTATCTCTAAAAATCATCGAAAAATGAATCCTAAAATATTGATCATTGGTGCCTGCGGTCAGATTGGAACAGAGCTGACGCAAAAACTGCGCAAATTATACGGAACCGAAAATGTAATCGCTTCTGATATTCGAAAATTAAATACTGATGTTGTAAATTCGGGACCTTTTGAAGTGGTCAATGCTTTAGATTTTAATCAAATTGAACATTTAGTAGAAGTTCATCAAATAACTGATATCTATTTAATGGCGGCACTTTTATCTGCTACTGCTGAAAAAAATCCAGCGTTTGCCTGGGATTTAAATATGAATTCTCTTTTTCATGTTTTAAATTTAGCGAAAGCAAAAAAGATTCAGAAAATTTTCTGGCCTTCGAGTATTGCAGTTTTCGGACCAACGACTCCAAAAGAAAACACGCCTCAGTATACTGTAATGGAACCTTCAACAGTTTACGGAATCAGCAAGCAAGCTGGAGAAAGATGGTGCGAGTATTATCATAATATTTATGGTGTTGATGTTCGAAGTATTCGTTATCCTGGTTTAATCAGCTGGTCTACTCCTCCAGGCGGCGGAACTACAGATTATGCTGTTGATATCTTTTACAAAGCGATTGCTGATAAAAAATACGAATGCTTTTTATCATCTGAAACCAAAATGCCGATGATGTATATGGATGACGCTATTGATGCAACGATTAATATTATGAAAGCTCCTGCTGAGCAGATTAAAATACATTCTTCTTATAATTTGGCTGCAATGAGTTTTACTCCGACAGAAATTGCAAATGAAATTAAGAAACATATTCCTGATTTTGAAATCACTTATAACCCCGATTTCCGTCAAAAAATTGCTGACAGCTGGCCGGCAAGTATTGACGACAGTTCTGCCAGAGAAGACTGGAACTGGAATCATAAATTTGATCTGGAATCTATGACAAAAGATATGATCGAGCATTTGAGTTAAACCTTAATGATCTAAAAATAAAAAGTCCCGTTTATTAAATTAAACGGGACTTTTTTTATTCTTTAAATGAAGATTATTTCACGTCAAAAACATTGTTTGCAGCTTTTACATCAGCCATTAATCCGCTTGGGTCAATAGTGATTTTTTTGATTGCAGTTTTGTTTTTATCGATTGTAAAACTATAGTTTTGCTGTGCCCAAGCCCAGTCTTCTAAAACAGTTCTTTTTTGATTTGGATTTGGATTCGGTTTAATAAAATTCATCATTCTTAACGGAATGTAGAAGTTCTCAGAGGTTCCGTCAGTATAATCTACTTTTAAGTCGATTGGCATTGGCATTCTTCCAATTCTCTCCAAAGTTACAGTTGTTTTTCCTGCATTATCAGCAACGTCTTTAATTCCGTAATCAATCGTATTTAATGTTTGCGTCCAATCTGTTAAATACCAATCTAGCTCAGCTCCAGAAACTCTTTCTGCTGTTCTTTTGATGTCATTTGGAGTTGGATGTTTGAATTTAAAATCGTTGAAATATCTTTTTAAAGTAGCATCAACATTTTCTTTTCCAATTACATATTCTAATTGAGAAAGAAAAATACTTCCTTTTACGTAAGAAGAAATACTGTAAGGACGGTTTTCGTCATAGCGATCTCCGTGTGTACTTTGCGGCTGTTCTTTTCCAGAATTTACTAAACTGTAATAAGCAGCATAATTGCCCTTAAATGGATTTACTTCTTTTTTATCTCCCTTTAATTCGTTCAAAGCGCTGTCTTCGATGTAAGTTGTAAAACCTTCATCCATCCAAGGATGTTTGGACTCGTTTGATGCCAAAATATGCTGAAACCAAGAGTGTCCTAATTCGTGTGTTGCAGTTCCAAGAATTCCTTCCAGTTTTCCGTTTCCTAGCATTAAAGTACACATTGCATACTCCATTCCACCGTCTCCACCTTGAATAAATGAATATTGTTTGTACGGGTAAGCTCCAACTCTTTGGTTGTAATAATCCATTACTTTTACCATTAATGGCTCTAATTGTTTCCAGTTTTCTGCCACTTTTGGAGTGTTTTTATAGAAGAAATGCAAATCAACATCATTTGGTCCTTTTACAATATCATGTGCATATTCTTTGTCTGCTGCCCATGTAAAATCGTGAACATTTGGAGCAATAAAATGCCATGTCAACGTTTTTGCTTTTTTAGGATAAGTAACCGTCACACCAGCATCTTCGTAACCGTGTCCAATTGAATTTTTGTCTTGTAAATATCCAGAACCTCCAATTGTGTATTCTTTATCGATTGTAATTTTTACATCAAAATTTCCCCAAACACCGTGAAATTCTCTCGCAATATACGGATCTGCGTGCCAGCCTTCGAAATCAAATTCAGCTAATTTTGGATACCATTGTGACATCGAAAGTTCAATTCCCTCCGAATTATTTCTTCCCGAACGACGAATTTGCACTGGAACTTGTCCGTCAAAATCTAATGTGAAAGTAGTTTTTGAATTTGGTAAAATTGGTTTAGCCAAAGTAACTTCTAGAATAGTTCCTGAAACTCTTGTTTGAGCTGCAGTACCATCCTGCTTAAAATTTGTGATTTTTAAAAATCCAATTTCATTTGGTTTTAAAGTTTCAATTCGGCTTTGTTTTACATCTTTTCCGTCTGCACCTTTTACTTTATTTACCATTCTTCCGTCTGGATCTTTGATAAAATGAAGACGCGCATCCATTTCACTTCCTGGCTGAAAAGCATTTGGAAACAAATGATAGAATACTTTTCTTAAAGTATCAGGAGAATTATTGGTGTAAACCAATTCTTGTTTTCCTTTATACTGATAGTTTTTTACATCCATTGAAACCTCCATTTTGTAATCGGCGTGTTGCTGCCAATATGAGGTGTTTTGAGCAAAAGCTGTGTTTAATCCAAAGCTCAGGAAAGAAAGTAAAATAATTTTTCGCATGTTTATATGTAATAGAAAATGGAAGAGCGCGAACTCTTCCATTAGATTAATAGTGTATTATTCTTTATTTTTTAGACATCTTCTCTGCCATTAATAAAGCGTTGTAAGCATTTACCATTTTTGCAGTTTTTGATGATTCTGCAGAAGAAACCGCTACTGGTTTTTCATTTGGATTTGGATTTTCTCCCAAAATAACTTTAGAAGGAAGTGCAACTCCAGAGTCCATCAAAATCTTCTTAACTTGGGCAGCTTTTAATTTTGGGTAGTAAGAACGAATTAAAGCCGCAACACCCGCTGCATTTGGAGATGCCATCGAAGTTCCTTGTAAATATTTGTATTTATTGTTTGGAACTGTTGCGTAGATTTCTTCACCTGGAGCAAAAACGTCAACATTAATTTTTCCGAAGTTAGAAAATGGTGCAACAACCGTTTCTCCGTATTCTTTATTAATTGCTCCAATTGTGATTACATTATCAGCAAATTCTTTTACGTTGTCTTCAGAATCATTTGGATAATTGATGTTTTTTGTCTCATCAATATTATATCCGTCGTTTCCAGCAGCATGTACAATTAAAACGTCTTTTTTAGCTGCATATTTAATAGCATCGTAAACCCATTGTTTGTGTGGAGAAAAGCTTTTTCCGAAACTTCCGTTAATTACTTTTGCACCATTATCTACTGCATAACGAATTGCTAAAGCGATATCTTTATCATACTCATCACCGTCTGGCACAGCTCTCACAGTTAAAATCTCAACGTTTGGCGAAGCAACTCCGTCTCCTCCTAAATTGTTTCCACGGATTTGTGCAATGATTCCAGCAACGTGAGTTCCGTGAAGTGCTTTTTCTTTATCTGGACCAAAAACAACATTATTTCCATAATGATTGTCTTTAATATCTTCTGGATTATCGCCTACGACTTTTCTTCCGTCAAATTCTTTATTTAAATTATAATTCAATTGATCGTAAACTTGCTCTTTATATTCTCCAAAATCAGCTTCTGGGTTAAAAGTTGGACCAGCATTTGTAAAAATTTGAGTCATTATTGCTTTTGCTCTAGCAATTTTTGAATCTGTTGACGTAATAGATGCTAAATCCTCAACTTTATAATCTGTTTTATTTAGTTCTTTTTTGATAGTATTATGAATATCTAATAAAAAATCAACTTGTTCTTTATCTTTTAGAGCTTTTTCGTATTTCTCGTTGTATTGGGCTAAAGCTTCTTTGTATTGAGCAGAACCATCGTCTCCTTTTTTGACAATACGTGTCATTTCAAGATTTTCATTAACAGCATTTCCAAGGAAATTCCATCCGTGAACATCATCAATAAATCCGTTTTTATCATCATCGATTCCGTTTCCAGGAATTTCTTTTGCATTAGTCCAGATCATTCCCTGCAGATCTTCATGTTCGATATCTACACCAGAGTCTACAATACCAACAATAACTTTATTGCCTTTTTTACCTTGAAGCAATTCAGTTAAAGCTCTATCAACACTCATTCCTGGGATAGAATCTTTTACTAAATCAAGATGACTCCATCTTTTTAGTTCGTTTTCACTAACTGGTGCTTTTTTAACAACTGCTAAAGGAGCAACAATTGGTTGTTTTGGCACTGATTTTTGCGCTTGCAAACTTGCACTGCATCCTGCTAAAACAAGTAATGCAAAAGCAGATAATTTAAGAGGTTTTATATGACTCATGTATCTATTATATAAGTAAAGTTAAAAGATGGGTCTAAATTATGCTTTTTTGTTACAAAAAACTAACTGTTAACAATGTGTTATGAAATTTTAATTAAAATTTACCATCATGAAAATTAGCATAAACAATTAAAATTCAAATCATTGTAAAGCATCTACATATTAAAAACTCTATATTAAAAAAAGAATAACGTGAATAATTGTCCACTTATCAAAAAAGCTTACAACTATATTAAATGATTTAGAGAATCATATTTAAAAAAATGAATGAATATAAAACTTAATCTATTAGTAAATAAACCTCCGCTTAAAAAATCTCCTCGCAGGTAAAAACCTCTTTTAATCGAACTCCTTTATCCGTATGTTCAACTGTTATTATTTGGTTGTGTGCATCATGTTCAAGAAACAAATAATATGATATGAGTTGATATAATGGAATTTGAATCAGATACTTATTGAATGGACCGTAGTATCTTTAGATTGAAACATCAATTCTTTTTTAAAACTTAATCAGTTTAAGATAATAAATTATTCTAAATTTTAACATGTAAAAACTTATAATTATGGTCGTTTTTATTTATTTTTGCAGATAAAATATTATTTTATTTATAAATCTGATTATTGTAAACAAATTTTTATGAAAATAAAATTACTCTTATTATTGCTATTGGCAAATTTTTGTATTTATGGACAGTATACTACTATCTCAGATGTTAATTTTGAAAACAAATTAATCAGCTTGGGTATTGATTCAGGTGCTCCAGACGGTCAGGTTTTGACTTCCAATGTAGCTACTTTGACTTTTTTGAATGTTAGCAACAGTTCTATTACTGACATTACAGGAATTGAAGATTTTACTGCGTTAAGATACTTCAATTGTAATAATAATAGATTGACTCAATTAAACTTATCTCAAAACACCGCATTAACCAATTTAGAGTGTGGTAATAATCTGTTAACAACATTAAATCTTACTAATAATCCTCTCTTAAGTAGCCTGCAATGTGCAAATAATAACTTAGCATCGCTTGATTTTTCTAACAATACAGCAATAAAAATTATTGACTGTAACCACAATCAGCTTACAAGCATAGATGTTTCTCAACAGTTATTGCTGGAAGGCTTAGATTGTAGATATAATAACATCAAAATTCTCGACGTCTCCACTAATTTGAAACTTGATCGCTTATGGTGTAATAATAATTTACTAAAAAGTCTCGATCTGAGTAAAAATAATAAACTGAGTGTGATGACAGCGCACTCAAATTTGTTAACTTATTTAAATATAAAAAACGGAGCCAATTATTTATTCAATCCTAATGCTTCTTATGCAACATTTTATGGTAATCGCCTGGAATGCATTCAGGTGGATAACGTAGAAGATGCTAATAAAATCTGGTCTCAAGTAAAAGATCCCATGACAAGCTTCAGCACAGACTGCGGAGCGTACACATTAATTCCAGATGTCAATTTTGAGAACAAACTCATTACACTTGGAATTGACCGAGATGGTGTTAACGGAAAAGTTTTGACTTCAAATGTTGCTTCAATAACTACATTAAATATTTATGGGAATTCAATTGCTGACTTGACAGGAATTCAGGATTTTACCAGTTTGACAACCCTAGATTGTTCTAATAATCAAATTACCACTTTAGATCTTTCAAAAAATATACAATTAATTAATTTGAGATGTACTCAGAATAAATTAACGACTATCGATATATCAAGGAATATAGAATTACAAGATTTGTCTTTGTCTTCCAATAAATTGATTACAATTGATGTTTCTAAGAATTTAGCACTAAATACGTTAGGACTTTACAACAATAACCTCACGAGTCTAGATATATCGAATAATTTGGCGTTGAAAAACTTATATTGTAATGAAAATCAAATAACATCAATTGATTTATCTAAAAATTTAGCATTAAATACATTATGGATTTCTTCAAATAAATTGACAAATTTAGATTTATACTCTAATTTAAATTTAACTTCATTAAATTGTGATCGAAATCTATTAACTAGTTTAGATCTTACCAATAACACTACATTAACATCGTTAAACTGTGCCTCTAATAATCTGAACTGTATTCTGGTTGATGATGTAGCTTATGCCTTCAAAAACTGGAGCATTACAAAAGATGCCACAGCGAGTCTCACTAAAGACTGTAACGCTGTTACATTAATTCCAGATATCAATTTTGAAACTAAATTAATTAGTTTAGGCCTAGATTCTGGAATTCCCGATGGAAAAGTGCTAACTATCAATATTGCACCTATTAAAGAATTAGATGTAAAAGGATCTGAAATTACCGATTTAACAGGAATTGAAGCATTTAAAGAATTAGTCAACTTAAATGTGGACGATAATCAATTGCTGTCATTAAACCTTTCCTCAAATACAAAGCTGCTGTCATTAAGTGCAGAAGAATGTCAGTTAAAAAATATAGATCTTAGAGCAAACACTTTATTAGAATTTTTATTACTTAATAAAAACCAATTAACAACACTAGATGTTTCTTCCAATTCAAAATTGACTGGATTGCATGCTTCTGGAAATAAATTAAAAAATATAAATATTAATACAAATACTTTATTACAACATTTATCACTTAGTGACAACGAATTAGCAACATTGGATATTTCTTCAAATACAAAATTGATTGGAATATTAGCTTCTAAAAATAAATTACAAAATATAGATCTAAAATCGCAAACTTTACTCCAATATTTAATACTTAATGAAAACGAATTAACAACATTAGACCTTCCTTTAAATGCAAAATTATATTGGTTAAATATCAATAGTAATCAATTGACTTCATTAAATATAAAAAATGGAAACAACACTTTATTGGCCGATATCTCAATTTTAGACAACCCAGAATTAAAATGCATTCAGGTCGATGATGAAAATTATTCAAATACAAACTGGGCAGAAAGAAAAGACCCAACAACCGTTTATTCAACAAACTGTACTACTTTAGGTGTTGAAGATTCTGTTTTCGACAAAGTAGTAGTTCATCCAAACCCAACAAAAGGAGAAATAACTATTGATAATACTTCATTAGACAAAGCAACAGTTTACAATTCATTGGGCCAATTGGTAAAATCTTTTACTTTAAATAATGCCAATACAAATAATACGATCGATTTATCTGGTTTACCTAAAGGAGTTTATTATGTTTATTTAATCAATGGAGATGCCGCTTCTGCGAAAAAAGTAATTGTAGAATAATCACTATTCGTAAAAATTAAAAATCCCATTTTCATTCAGTTGAAAATGGGATTTTTTATAGTTTAATTTCTATCTTAAAAAATCTCCTCGCAGGTAAAAACCTCTTTTAATCGAACTCCTTTTTCGGTATGTTCGACCGTTATAATTTGATTATGAGCATCGTGCTCTAAAAACAAATAATGATTTTGGTCTGCTGCCAAATTCAAGAATTTTGATTTTTCAGGCATTGTTAGCAAAGGTCTTGTATCGTAGCCCATAACATAAGGAAGTGGAATGTGTCCGGCAGTCGCTAATAAATCGGCACAAAAAACGATTGTTTTATCTTGGTATTTGATATAAGGAATCATTTGTTTTTCGGTGTGGCCGTCTACGTAGAAAATTTCAAAGCCCATTTCTTTTGAAAATCCAAAATCGGTTTCTCGTCTTTCGATGAAATTCAATTGTCCGCTCTCCTGCATTGGTAGAATATTTTCAGATAAAAAAGACGCTTTTTCTCTTGGATTTGGTTTTGTAGCCCACTCCCAATGATTTTCATTTGTCCAGAATTTTGCATTTTTAAAAGCTGGTTCATATCCTGTTTTATCCGAATTCCACTGAACGCTTCCGCCGCAATGATCAAAATGAAGATGTGTCATAAAAACATCTGTAATATCATCTCGGTTAAAACCATATTTGGCTAGAGATTTATCTATAGAATGAGATCCCCAAAGCGAATAATACCCAAAAAACTTTTCAGACTGCTTATCGCCCATTCCTGTATCAATTAAAATCAAACGATTTCCGTCTTCGATCAATAAACAGCGTGCGGCAATATCAATGAGATTATTAGGGTCAGCAGGATTTGTTTTGTTCCATATTGTCTTTGGAACAACACCAAACATAGCACCGCCATCTAATTTAAAATTTCCAGATTCGATTGGGTAAAGTTTCATGAGTTTGATTTTGTAAAAGAACAAAGCTAGCAAATACAAAATCCTTTTACTACAATTTATTTTTAAAAAACGCTTATTCTAAGGTAATCGAAGCGCTTCCCATTATTTCCTGCTTGTCGAAGAAATTGACAAAATAGGTTCCTTTTTTAAACTGGTCATTTAGAATTCCATACACATTTACCGATTTACCCTGAAAATCTGTGCTCACAATAAAACTATATACCAAAGCTTTATCATTTCCAAATTCAATCAATTTATTATCACCCAAAACATTATTCTTCTGGTCGAGTACTTGAATGTAAAAGATTCTTTTTCCTGTTTTTGCAACAGCATTTCCATTAACAGTAAAAATAGCTTTAAGTTTTTTTGTGCTTTTTGCCTTTGTAGTTTCCAGTTCTGCTCCCGAGCTTTTTTCGCGCAGAGCAATTACTTTAAAATTACTTAGAGAAAGTTTTGATGCATCTTTTAAGGTAGACTCTAATTTCTTTTGTTTAGAAATAAGTGTGTCATTTTCTGCTTTTTGGTTGTACATTACAACATTCTGACTTTCAATTTCTGTCAATAAATTTTTATTCTGAGATTTCAATTTCTTAATTTCTAACACTTTTCCTTCTAAAGAAGAATTCAAATCTGAAAGTTGATTTCTAAATATTTTAATTTGAGCAGCAGATGGATTTTGAGAAGCCTTAATGATTTCCATTAAATTCTCAACATTCTTACGCTCTAGCTCCAACTCTTGAGATAGCGCCGTTTTTTCTAAAATTGCAATATCGTACGCAGCCTTGAGTGTATTTAGAGAATCTAAAATATTTTTTTGTTCCGTGTTTTCTGTATTAACAAATGGAATTTTGGAAGTACTTTCTTTTTTAACCTTATTTTCATTTTTATCAGACTCATTGCTAAAAACTAGTACTGCAGCACCTACTCCAAAAACAAAAAATACTGCAAAAAAGATTTTTACCCAATTATTCTTCTGTTGTTTTTTCATAATTACTCACAATTTATTGCAAAAGTACCAATAAAGCGTGGGTTGGAATTGAGTATAAATACTTGTTTTTTAACATTTACAGGTGATAAATTCAATTTAAAATCATAAAATTGAATTATTCGGATTCTAGTGCCTTTTTTTCAGGTTGATTTTATCAAAATAACTAATATCTATTTTCACATTTGTTATAATAATGTGAACCGTTATGGAAAAAGGTTTTTAAGTCGTATCTTTGCAGATAATTTCTATTTAACATTGAAAATTAGCGCTTTAAATCTGTACTAAATTAATTACAGACAAGAAATGCTTATTAAAAACAAACATCTAAGAACAATGATAAAAGTTTCTGATACTGCCAAAAAGAAAATCATCGACTTGATGACTGACGATGGTTTTGACGCCGCAAGCGACTACGTAAGAGTAGGCGTAAAAAGCGGTGGATGCTCTGGCTTGTCTTATGATTTAAAATTTGACAAAACCAAAGGAGAAGATGACAAAATATTCGTAGACAATGATATCCAAATTGCTGTTGAAAAAAAATCATTTCTATATTTAGCTGGAACAATTTTAGAATTTTCTGGCGGATTAAACGGAAAAGGATTTGTTTTCAATAATCCAAATGCAAGCAGAACTTGTGGCTGCGGAGAATCATTCTCTCTTTAGTCAAAGCTGAAAGTCGCAAGTCGTAAGGACTTAAAATGACTTTCGAACTTTAGACTTTAAAACTATTTAGACAATAAAAAAATAATGAGCAAATACACCGAAGACGATTTAAAAATCGAACTGGAAACAAAAGAATATGAGTACGGATTTTATACCAATATAGAATCTGAGACTTTCCCTATTGGCTTAAACGAAGAGATTGTTAGAGCTATTTCGCTTAAAAAAGAAGAACCTGAATGGATGACCGAATGGCGCATCGAGGCTTTCCGTGCTTGGAAAGAAATGATCGAGCCAGAATGGGCAAACGTAAATTACGAAAAACCAGACTTTCAGGCAATTTCTTATTATTCAGCTCCAAAACAAGTAGATCCTAATAAAACTTTGGATGATGTTGATCCAGAACTTTTAGAGATGTACAAAAAGTTAGGAATTTCTGTTGATGAACAAAAAATGATGAACAATGTCGCAATGGATATTGTGGTCGATTCTGTTTCTGTAGCAACAACTTTCAAGAAAACTTTGGCTGAAAAAGGAATTATTTTCTGTCCGATTTCTGAAGCTATTAAAGAACATCCTGAATTAGTAAAAAAATATTTAGGGACTGTTGTACCTCAAAAAGACAACTTCTATGCAGCATTAAACTCAGCGGTTTTCTCTGATGGAAGTTTCTGCTATATTCCAAAAGGCGTTCGTTGTCCAATGGAACTTTCTACTTACTTCAGAATCAATCAAGCAGGAACAGGACAATTCGAAAGAACTCTTGTCATTGCAGATGAAGGAAGTTATGTTTCATATCTTGAAGGATGTACAGCTCCAAGCCGTGATGAAAACCAATTGCACGCTGCTGTAGTTGAATTAATTGCTTTGGATGATGCTGAAATTAAATATTCTACTGTTCAAAACTGGTTCCCTGGAAACAAAGAAGGAAAAGGCGGGGTTTACAACTTCGTAACCAAAAGAGGTTTATGCGAAACAAACGCTAAAATTTCTTGGACACAAGTTGAAACTGGTTCTGCTGTAACTTGGAAATATCCTTCTTGTGTACTTAAAGGAGATAACTCAGTAGGAGAATTTTATTCAATCGCCGTTACGAATAATTACCAACAAGCAGATACTGGAACTAAAATGATCCATTTAGGGAAAAATACTAAATCGACTATTATTTCTAAAGGTATTTCTGCTGGAAAATCACAAAACAGTTACCGTGGTTTAGTGCAAATCTCTCCAAGAGCAGAGAATGCAAGAAACTTTTCGCAGTGTGACTCATTGTTAATGGGTAACAATTGCGGTGCGCATACTTTCCCTTATATCGAAAGTAAAAATCCATCAGCAAAAATCGAGCACGAAGCAACTACAAGTAAAATTGGAGAAGATCAAGTTTTTTACTGCAACCAAAGAGGTATTCCAACTGAAAAAGCGATTGCCTTAATTGTAAACGGTTTCAGTAAAGATGTATTGAATAAGCTTCCAATGGAATTTGCTGTAGAAGCTCAAAAATTATTAGAGATTTCTTTAGAAGGATCTGTGGGATAAAAGTTTAAAGTTTCAGGTTTCAAGTTTTACAAATGCTTTGATCCTTAAAATAGAAACTTTTCACAAAACCTAAATTGAAAAATAAATAGTTTAAACAAAAAAAGATTTTAAAGTAGCATTTCTTAAAACTAAGAATTTGAAACTTTAAACTTTAAATAAAAATAACATGTTAAGTATAAAAAACCTTCACGCCTCAATTGGTGATAAAGAAATCCTTAAAGGAATTAATATAGAAGTTAAAGCTGGAGAAGTTCACGCTATTATGGGACCAAACGGTTCTGGAAAAAGTACACTTTCTGCTGTTATTGCAGGAAACGAAAACTACGAAGTTACAGACGGAGAGGTAATTCTTGACGGAGAAGATCTTGGTGATTTAGCTCCAGAAGAAAGAGCGCACAAAGGAGTTTTTCTTTCTTTCCAATATCCGGTAGAAATTCCAGGAGTTAGTGTAACTAACTTTATGAAAACTGCTATCAACGAAACTCGTAAAGCAAACGGTCAGGAAGAAATGCCTGCAAATGAAATGTTGAAAGTAATTCGTGAGAAATCTGAATTATTAGAAATCGACCGTAAATTCTTATCTCGTTCTTTAAACGAAGGTTTTTCTGGAGGAGAGAAAAAAAGAAACGAAATTTTTCAAATGGCAATGTTAGAGCCAAAATTAGCCATCCTTGACGAAACCGATTCTGGTCTTGATATCGATGCTTTAAGAATCGTTGCAAACGGAGTTAACAAATTGAAAAGCGACAAAAACGCAATTATCGTTATTACTCACTACCAACGTTTGTTAGACTATATCGTTCCAGATTTCGTTCACGTTCTTTACAACGGAAGAATTGTAAAATCTGGAGGAAAAGAATTGGCTTACGAATTGGAAGAAAAAGGATACGACTGGATTAAAGCAGAAAACTAATTTGTTTCAGGTTTCATGTTTTTTTAGTTTCAAGTTACAAACTATATTTGTAAGTTTTAACTTAAAACAATAAAAACAGAAATGGCCACAATTAATAGATTTGAGGATTTAGAAATTTGGAAAGAGGCTCGCCGATTAGCAAAAGAAATACATTTTATTTCAGTTGAAACAGAGTTAAGATCTGATCTTAGGTTTAAAAATCAAATCAAAAGTTCTTCTGGCTCAGTAATGGATAATATTGCTGAAGGATTTGAAAGAGATGGAAATTTAGAATTTCGACA
This sequence comes from Flavobacterium sp. SORGH_AS_0622, assembly GCF_030818825.1. Classification (NCBI taxonomy): domain Bacteria; kingdom Pseudomonadati; phylum Bacteroidota; class Flavobacteriia; order Flavobacteriales; family Flavobacteriaceae; genus Flavobacterium; species Flavobacterium sp. SORGH_AS_0622. The sequence goes on along the minus strand of NZ_JAUTAX010000001.1, from coordinate 52,252 downwards.
ATTTTTATCAATTGCAAAAGGCTCGGCGGGAGAAACAAGATCTCAGTTATATCGGGTTTTTGATTTTGAATATATTTCAGAAGAAAAATTCGAAGCTTTAAAAAAGGATTATGAAAATTTAAGCGGTAAAATAAAAAACTTTATCACTTACCTAAATAAAAAAGATTTCAAGGGGAATAAGTTTCAATAGGCAACCTGAAACTTGAAACCTGAAACACCGAAGGAAACAAAAGAACAATGGATTTAAAAGAAAAATTAGTATCGTCTTTTATGGCTTTTGAAGAGCGTGTCGATGTACATTCAGATTTACACGACATACGCACAAATGCTTTAAAAAACTTCGAAAATAAAGGTTTCCCAACCAAAAAAGAAGAAGCTTGGAAATATACATCGCTAAATGCCATCTTAAAAAATGACTTTACGGTTTTTCCTAAGCAGGAAAATGCAATCGAATTTAATCAGGTAAAAAAATACTTTTTACACGAAATTGACACTTATAAATTAGTGTTTATTGATGGTGTTTTTAGTTCACATTTATCTTCTACAACTCACGACGGAATCGATGTTTGTTTGATGTCATCGGCATTGACCAAACCAAAATACAAAATGGTTATTGATACTTACTTCAATAAAATAGCAAGTAAAGATGACAGCTTGACTTCATTGAATACAGCTTTTGCAATTGAAGGTGCTTTTATCAATATCCCACAGAAAAAAGTAGCTGACAAACCAATTGAAATTATGTATTTCTCAACAGGAAATGAAGCTGCGTTAATGGTTCAGCCAAGAAACTTGGTTATTGTGGGTGAAAATTCACATGTTCAAATTATCGAGCGCCACCAAAGTTTGAATGAAAATCCAGTTTTAACAAATTCTGTTACTGAGATTTTTGCTCAAAAACGTGCGATTGTTGACTATTACAAAATTCAAAATGATAATAGCGAAGCTAACTTAGTTGACAACACTTATGTTTCTCAGCAACAAGAAAGTCACGCTTCTGTTCATACATTTTCGTTTGGAGGAAATCTAACTCGTAACAACTTAAATTTTTACCATTTTGGAGAAAGATTGACAAGTACGCTTAACGGAATTTCTATCTTAAATGATAAGCAGCACGTTGACCATTATACTTTGGTAAACCACGCAACTCCAAACTGCGAAAGTTTCCAAGATTATAAAGGAATTTTTTCTGATCGCTCAACAGGAGTTTTCAACGGAAAAGTTTTGGTAGAAAAAGAAGCTCAAAAAACAAACGCTTTCCAAAAAAGCAACAACATTTTATTGAGTGATAAAGCAACTATCAATGCAAAACCACAATTAGAGATTTTTGCGGATGACGTAAAATGTTCTCACGGATGTACTGTTGGACAATTGGATGAAACAGCAATGTTCTACATGCAGTCTCGCGGAATACCGAAAAAAGAAGCAAAAGCTTTATTGATGTACGCATTCTCAAATGCCGTTATCGAAAGCATCAAAATACCTGAATTAAAACAAAGAATTACTAAAATCATTGCCATGAAATTGGGCGTGAATTTAGGATTTGATTTGTAGTCAGGTTTTACCGCAAAGACACAAAGGTTATGCAAAGTTCGCAAAGTTTTTTATATAAAATTTGCGAACTTTGCGCTTTTTACTTGGCGTTTGCGATTAAATTTTTTTAATCTCTTACTGCTAAAACAAACATTATAATTCCAATAAAAAACAATACAATACCTCCTAAAAAACAAAATGTATTTATTATCGAATAACCTAGATTAGTAGAATAACCTAAGCCGATTGAGAACCAACCTCCAATTATCATTAAAACCGATTGTAAAACTTTGTTTTTTATCATAACTATTGTTTACTTCTTCACACTCTCAATTACCTCCTTCAAAAACCCATTAAAGTCGAAACTTTTATCACCTTCTCTTACTCCCATTCTCACCACAACCATATCCAGAGACGGAATAATTGCCACCATTTGTCCTTGATAACCGCTGCAATAAAACATATCACGAGGCACATCTGGAAATTTCCCTCCCGCGTTCAGCCAAAATTGCGCACCGTATTTTCCCTCAGAAGTATTCGTTGGAGTTGCAGTATATTTTACCCAGCTTTCGTCAAGGATTTGTTCGCCGTTCCAGTTTCCTTTTCTTAGATATAACAATCCAAATTTAGACCAGTCGCGTGGCGTTGCCCATCCGTACGAAGAACCAACGAAAGTTCCAGACATATCCTGCTCGACAATCATCGAGTTCATTCCGATTTTGTCGATTACAGCGCTGTACCAAAAATCAAGATATTCTTGCTGCGTTTTAAATTGTCTTCTTAAAATCAGGGATAATAAATTGGTTGTTCCAGAAGAATAATTCCAATGTGTATTGGGTTTAAACTGCGACGGTTTTTCCAATTGCACTTTTCCCATATCTTCCGCCTGAAAAAGCATCTTTGTAGCATCACAAATGGTGCTATAGTTCTCCTCCCATTCTAAACCAGAATTCATGTGAAGCAAATCGTTAAGCGTAATATTTTTGCGTTCGTCATTTTGCCATTCTTTAACTGGTGCCGGTTTGTAAATATCGATTTTTCCTTGTTTTGCCAAAACACCAAAAGCCGAACTTGTGATACTTTTTGTCATCGACCAACCTAAAATTTTGCTGTCTTTATTAAAACCTTTATCGTATTTCTCGGCAATTAATTTGTCTTTATATAAAACTACAACGGCGCGGGTTCTTTTTGTTCCGCCACTAGGTTTATCAAAAGCATTATCAACCGCTTTTTTTAATTTGGAATAATCAATATTCGAAAATGCGGTATCTTTTGGCTCCTTATTACCGTAAGGAAAAGGAAGATTATTAACCAATTTGGTTCTCTTTGGCAGCAGATACGGTTTCGAAACATCAAAATCATCATTAATCAAAACAGCACCTAAACCTTCTCTGTAAATCGCTTTTCTTTCTTTTAAACCATAAACATTTGAAGTTGCAAATTTTCCTGCATCATCAATTGCATTCGTTGCCAAATCAATCATGTCGATATCATTGTCGGTTTTTTCAATTAATTCTTTCGAACGATTATCTATAAAATGTCCTGATGCAATACTCTTGGCAGAAAAACCCGAAATCAAATCTAATTTTGGATAAGTTGTAAATCCGAAATATAAAAAAGCCAGAACAACTACAAGCAGAAGTACTTTGAGAAATTTTTTCATTGATACGTTATTTTTATTGCAATATAAATAATTTATGTTCACGTTTTTAGGAGTCAAATTATAAATCTGATTCAGATAATTCAGAAAAGTCAACAGATTTTTACAGAATCAGCATTTACGCCTTGTAACAATGATGCCATAAAAGGAAATTATAGAATTCCTGTATAAACAAATTTAGTTTTAGTACTTTTGTAAATAGATTTTTTCTAAATAAGACATGCTAGATATTCAAAAAATAAGAGCTGATTTTCCAATTCTTAACCAAAAAGTTAACGGAAAACCTTTAGTATATTTCGACAACGGAGCTACTTCGCAAAAACCACAAGTTGTGATCGATGCGGAAGTAAAATATTATCAAGAAATTAACGCCAATATTCACCGTGGCGTTCACACTTTAAGCCAGTTAGCTACTGACGCTTACGAGATTTCTCGTGGCAAAGTAAAAGAACATATAAACGCAAAACATGCTCATGAAGTACTTTTTACTTCGGGAACAACTCATGGTATTAATTTAGTAACCAATGGTTTTGCTTCAATTTTAAAACCAGGTGACGAAGTAATTGTTTCGTCATTGGAACATCACAGTAATATTGTGCCTTGGCAGATGTTGTGTGAAAAAACAGGGGCGGTTTTAAAAGTAATTCCAATTAATGAAAACGGAGAATTAATTCTAGAAGAGTTTGATGCTTTGCTTTCGGAAAAAACAAAGGTGGTTACACTTAACCATATTTCAAATGCACTTGGAATCATTAATCCGATAAAATATATAATTGATAAAGCGCACTCTGTTGGTGCCGCTGTTTTAATTGACGGTGCTCAGGCAGTTCCGCATTTAAAACCAGATGTTCAAGAATTGGATTGCGATTTCTATGCTTTTTCAGGGCATAAAATGTGCGGTCCAACCGGAACTGGAATTTTATACGGAAAAGAAGAATGGTTAAACAAACTTCCTCCTTATCAAGGCGGCGGCGAAATGATCAAAGAAGTTACTTTCGAGAAAACTACTTACGCAGATTTGCCTCATAAATTTGAAGCAGGTACGCCAAACATTGCCGGCGGAATTGTTCTTGGAACTGCAATTGATTATTTGAATACTATTGGTTTAGAAAATATTCAAGAGTACGAACACGAACTTTTGGAATACGCCACAAAACGTTTATCTGAAATAGAAGGTTTGAGAATCTACGGAACGGGGAAAAATAAAGCATCTGTAGTTTCGTTTAATATTGATGGAATTCATCCGTATGATATTGGTTCAATTATAGACAAATTAGGAATTGCTGTTAGAACCGGACATCATTGTGCACAGCCAATTATGAGTTTCTTCTGTATTCCTGGAACAATTCGTGCTTCTTTCTCTTTTTATAATACTAAAGAAGAAATTGATTTAATGGTTGATGCCGTTAAAAAAGCACAAACAATGCTAAGCTAAAAAAAAACTATTTTTATGAGAATATTGTCTTTATTGCTTTTAACGCTTTTTATTGCAACTGGATGCTGCAGTCAAAAAAAAACAGATATGACTTCAACACAAATTGAATATTCTGCGCACTCAAGAGGTTATTACAAAACTATCGTAGCACAAAACAAATCGGTTTTGGTTACTACAGCACGTAATGCTGAACCTGTGCAAATTAATATTGATGATGCAAAATGGAACGAAATTGTTACTGCATTTTCTAAAGTTAATTTAGACAATCTTTCCTCTTTAAAAGCACCAACTGACAAACGCACATACGATGGCGCTGCAATAGGAAATTTAAAAATTACAAAAGATGGAAAAATCTATGAAACACAAGGTTTCGACAATGGTTTTCCTCCTAAAGAAATCGAAAAACTAGTAAATTTATTAGTTGATTTTGTTAAAGAATAATTATGACAATAAAAGAAATACAAAACGAAATAATAGATGAATTCTCAATGTTCGACGACTGGATGCAGCGTTATGAATACATCATCGAGCTCGGAAAAACGCTTCCGCTGATTAAAGAAGAATATAAAACCGATGAGAATTTAATTAAAGGATGCCAGTCAAAAGTTTGGTTACAAGGTGAAGAACAAGACGATAAAATTGTTTTCACGGCAGACAGTGATGCTATTTTGACTAAAGGAATAATTGCAATTTTAATTCGTGCTTTCTCTAATCAAAAAGCAAAAGATATTCTTGAAGCTGATGTCGATTTTATTGATGAAATCGGCTTAAAAGAGCATTTATCAGCAACACGCGCAAACGGATTAGTTTCGATGATTAAAAACATCAAAATGTACGCTTTGGCATTTGATTCAAAAAATAAAAATTAAATTCTTCTGCCACGAATTTCACGAATTAACACAAATTTTAATTCGGGAAATTTGTGAAATTCGTGGCAAAAAAACAAAAACAATGGAACAAGAAATAGACACAAACGAATTAGGAGAATCAATCGTAAAAATTTTAAAAGGAATTTACGATCCTGAGATCCCTGTTGATATTTACGAGTTAGGATTAATTTATGACGTAATGGTAAATACAGATTACGAAGTAAAAATCCTAATGACACTTACATCTCCAAACTGCCCAGTTGCAGAAAGCTTACCACGCGAAGTTGAAGAGAAAGTAAAAACAATCGAGCACATTAAAGATGTTGAAGTAGAAATTACTTTTGATCCACCTTGGAGTAAAGATTTAATGAGCGAAGAAGCGAAATTAGAATTAGGAATGCTTTAAAAATATTTGTTTCAGGTTTCAGGTTTAAAGTTTCAGGTTACTCAACTTGGAACTTGAAACCTCAAACTTGAAACTAACTTTTCACATGGAAGAAATTATCAATAAAGTTGCCAATAGTGCTTTAGAAGTTTTTGATTTAGAGGATTATTATCCAAAAGGAATGCGTGTGCAAATTGACATTTCGCAATGGCTTTTGGAAGGATTTTTATTGAAAGAAAAAGACTTTAGAGAGCACCTAAAAAATCATGATTGGTCGCAATATCAGGATCAATATGTTGCTGTACATTGCAGTACAGATGCTATTATTCCAGCTTGGGCATTAATTTTAGTGAGTGTTCATTTAGCTCCGTATGCCAAAAAAGTAGTTAACGGAACAATCGAAGATCTAGATGCAAGTCTTTACGAAGAGATTTTAAGTAAAATTGATTATTCTGTTTACAAAAGCAAACCCGTAATTGTAAAAGGATGTTCTAGAAAACCCGTTCCTATGCGTGCTTATATTTTAGCTGCAAATTATTTACAGCCATTTGCTCGCAGCATAATGTATGGCGAAGCATGCTCTGCAGTACCTTTATACAAAGAATCTAAGAAATAACCTGCAATTACAAGCGATAATTATCTAGTTTCAATTGGTTTTTAGTATATTTGATAATACACTTAAACTAAACAACCATGAGAAAGCTGGCGTTATTACTATGCATTTTAGCGAACTTTGCTATTGTTCAGGCACAAAATTCAGAAAAAGAATTAATTCAGAATACCGAAAAAGCAGTAAAAAAAATTAATGATACTATTGAAGGAGAAGGCTGGAAAGCAAAAGGAACAGTATCTCTTTTGTTAAACCAATCAAGCTTCAACAACTGGATCGCTGGTGGTGAAGATAGTTTTTCTGGAACTTTAGGAATAAACTATGACTTTAATTATAAAAAAGACGATGTAACCTGGGATAATAAAATCCTTGCTTCTTACGGACTTTTACAAACTAAAAATACCGACTTCGGAAAAAAAACCGATGACCGATTAGAGTTTAATTCAATTGTAGGGAAAAGAGCTTTTGGCGAGTGGTACTACTCTTTCTTTTTAAACTTTAGAACGCAATTTACAACGGGTTATATTTATGGTCAGGATGCTAACGGAAAAGAAATTAGAACTGAGCAGACTAAATTCATGTCACCTGGATATCTAACTACTGGACCTGGTATTTATTGGTCTAAAGATGAAAATCTGAAAATAAATTTTGCACCGCTTACTTCAAAATTCACTTTTGTAGACAATGCTTATACAAGCGGAATTGATAGATTTACAGGTCTGCCTTATGTAGATGGCGATTATTTTGGAGTTGACGAAGGCAAAACGATGCGCTATGAACTAGGTTTTTATGCTTCACTTTATTACAAATTGGCTATTATGACCAATGTAACTGCAGAAAACACATTGAATTTATACTCTAATTATTTAGAAGATCCTCAAAATGTTGATATCAATTATTCTTTGAATATCATAATGAAAATAAACAAATTCTTATCTGCTAACTTAGCATTCCAAGCAATTTACGATGATAACGCTTTTGAAGGTCTCCAAACTCGAGAAGTATTTGGTTTAGGAGTTAACTTCGGATTTTAATCTATAAAGTCTTATTATATTTTACCGCAAAGAGGGCAAAGTTTTTTCAAAGCTCAATTTTATAAAAATAAAAATTCGCAAAGCTGGATGTTATTTAGCTTTGCGAACTTTGTTTTTTATGATACTATAATATAAAAATCTTAACGCTCTTTGCGGTAAAAAATTTATTATTCTTCATTTTCTTCTTCCTTCTCAATCGCATCCTTATAATCTGGATACAAAAATTTATTATAAGGAAAACGAGTAATATGAATTTGTCGAACAGCTTCATAAACCGTTTCTCTAAATTCTTCAAAGTTTTCTTTTTCTCTTGCTGAGATAAATAAAGCTTTGCCTTCTCCTACATCATTCATCCAAGTTTGTTTCCATTCTTCGAGTGTATAATGTTTGCGGGTTCTTTCGGTAATTAAATCATCTTCTTCAATAGTGAGATGACGGTAAGCATCAATTTTATTGAAAACCATGATCGTTGGCTTATCATTACTTTTAATTTCCTGCAACGTTTTGTTTACAGATTCTATATGATCCTCAAAATCAGGATGTGAAATATCTACAACATGCAAAAGCAAATCTGCTTCACGAACCTCATCTAGTGTACTTTTAAAAGAATCAACCAATTGGGTTGGCAGTTTTCGAATAAAACCAACAGTATCTGAAAGCAAAAATGGTAAGTTTTTAATCACCACTTTTCGAACTGTAGTATCCAAAGTTGCAAACAATTTGTTCTCAACAAAAACATCACTTTTACCAATTGCATTCATCAAAGTCGATTTCCCAACGTTTGTGTAACCAACCAAAGCCACACGAACCATCGCACCGCGATTACTACGCTGAATGCTCATTTGCTTGTCAATGGTTTTGATTTTATCTTTCAACAACGAAATTCTGTCACGCACAATACGTCTGTCGGTTTCGATCTCTGTTTCTCCAGGTCCACGCATACCAATACCCCCTTTTTGACGCTCAAGGTGTGTCCATAAACCAGAAAGTCTTGGAAGTAAGTACTGACATTGAGCCAATTCTACCTGAGTTCTTGCATATGAAGTTTCAGCTCGCTGCGCAAAAATATCCAGAATCAAATTGGTTCTATCCAGAATTTTACAATCAATAATTCTCGAAATATTTTTTTGCTGTGAAGGCGTTAATTCATCATCAAAAATTACTGTCGATATTTTGTTTTCTTTTACAAAAAGATTGATGTCATCAATTTTTCCCGTACCCACAAAAGTCTTGGGATTCGGACGTTCCATTTTCTGCGAAAAGCGTTTAATAACTTCACCTCCTGCGGTAAATGTCAAAAACTCTAATTCGTCCAAATATTCATTTAGTTTTTCTTCACTTTGATTTTGAGTAACAATTCCAACAATTACTGTTCTCTCAAAATTTATAACTTCTTTTTCTAACATAGTCTTGAATAAGTTGCAAATTTAATCATTTGTAAGCTACAATCAATTATACAATTTCGTTTTTAAATTTATATCTACAACTGCTTTTACAGCAAATTATAAAAAAATGGAATTCTGTTAAGCTTACCTCAACAAAATTCCATTTTGAATAATTTCTAAATTTGAAATATTTACTCGTAAATAAACGTTTTTTCTGTTTTTACAATTCCGTTTTCTTCAATTTGCGAACAAGAAATCGGAAAGTTTAGTTTGTTGTATTTGTATTTTCTGCTTACCGCTACTAAAGCTGTAGACGAAGGACTAAAATTCATTTCATTATTGTATGAAATTGATTCAAAGGCAAATTCGTCTTCATGGTAAGAAATCATTGGTACAATTACTTTGTAATTATCACCAAACAAGCTTTGAACAATCAATTGATCCACCGATTTTTTATCATCGTAAGTGTAGGTTTTAGAAATTTTATCTCCAACCAATCCTTTGTGTTTAGATACATTATCGTTTACATAAACGTATTCAAGTTTTCCAATAATTTGTTTATTTCTATCGCGTGAAGTACGTCTTACAATGATTCCGTTTTCAACAAGATATTCGATATCATCTACTAAATTCTGGTGATTCGTGCTCTTTTTTGTAGTAACTTTAATCCTTGCACCTTCATAAACAAATGAAACCACTTTAGTAATATAATTTGGTCCTTCTTGATATTTTTTGACAAACTTTGTAATATTGTTGTCAGCATCATAAGTATAATTTACGACTTCTTTCCAGTCGCTTCCAACCTTATCCTTAACAGTCATATCAAGCAAACCATTTTTGTTGTAAAAGAAATGCTGTACAACGTCTGAAGTTGTTACGGTTTGAAGTTTACCATCTTTAAAGACCATTGTTTTATTTACAATTTCACCGTCTTTAGAGTTTTGGTAATTTGTTTTAACAATATTGATCTGCTTCAATTTAACAGGAGCGTCCTGACTATGCAGTAAACATGGAAAAACCATCATCAAGATGGCAAGAAAGTAGGTTTTCATGAGGTATTTGTATTGATTTGGGATGACCAAAATACAAAATTCAATTAAATTTCAGGAATTTGAAATACGAAAACTACAAACTTTTAAATAAAGCTCTAAAAATCAACTATTTAATTTTGAATTTAAAAATTACGTCCTATTTTTCTCCAAAAATCTTAATATCATCAACCATAAAAGCGCCGTTTAAAGTTTTATCTTTTCCAGAACCGATGTATTTAAATGCAATATGAATATTTCCAGAATACGCCGAGAGATCAATTCCTCCAGAGCTTATAAATTCGCGTGTTGGTGTTGCTAATGAAGGAACTTTAGCTTCTAATTTTGTCCATTTTGCTTTGGTAACATTCGAACCATCAAAATTGGTTGAAACATAAACTTCTAACGTATTTAAAGGCGAATCCATTTTTAAATCATGCTGTGCACTTCTAAACGAAAATACCGCATTTTTATATCCTGCTAAATTAATTTTAGGAGAAACCAGCCATGCAATATTTTCGGCTGCCGTCGTGCTTGTAGTATTAAACTCTGCATACCCATTTCCGGAATATACCATACTCTTCCAAAGTTTAGTGGCTTTTTCTACAATATTGCTCCAGCCAGGCAAAACAAAATTTACATTGTTTTTAACGGACTGAAAATCTTCTGCAAAAAACGGGACATTCCTTTTTCCATTCATATCAATGTCACTTTCGTATCTTAGCATCAATTGATAATCAGTGCCAAATTTGGTCAAAATCCCTCTTACTTTTCCACTCCCTTCTGGCACAAAATGATCTGCAAATTTTGCATAACTGCTGGTTCTAAAAATAATTTGGTTTCCTGTTTTATCTCGCAGATTCCAATTTGTAGATCCGCCCACATTATTTGATTCTTCAAAATAATGACGTCCTAATGCCGCCTCTGTAAATTCGACATCATTTAATTCTATTAATGTGTTTAACTTAATATCCTTAAGCGCCTCTTCTATAGAAAGTGATTCAACCAAAGTATTTTCATCAATTATTGTACAGGAAGCATTCAGAACATTTTTATAATCATTTTGAGAAATCCTGCCAATTGTTGGATCGCCGGCATTACTTACATATAAACTTCCAATTCTTAATCCGCCATAATATAAATCTGTAAATTGGTTTTTAAGTTTTACATATACTTTATTTCCAACGCGATAATCAATATAAGTATTTGATGCGTCTATGGGAACGCTAAAACCAATTGCTGGAGTTTTTGCAGCAGCAATTGTTTGCAATGAAATCGTCTTAAAAAAATTACCGCCTTCGTCACTAGAAACTACATACGCTTCAATAATATCATCGTATAAATATTGTTTGGCCGTATTATTGGAAAGTTCATATACTTTTTCTACAGTCTTATTTACTGTGAAATCTGGCTGTGTGCAAACCAATTTCGGCATTTCGACTTCGGTACTGCAACTCGTGATGATAAATAATGATATTCCAAAAAATGAATTTAAAAATATGTTTTTCATGAGATTTTGATTTACAATCCAATGGTGAGATTTAAAAAATAAGTTCTTCCGTAACCATAATAATATTTAGGACCAAAGGATGGAGTTCCGCTGGAAATATCTTGATTTAAAGCTCTGAAGTTTGCATTCCGCGCCTGTTCAAAACCTCCAGTTTTATATATTGAATTGAAAACGTTATTAACGCTGGCAAAAAGACCTATATATTTTTTACGAATGCGCCATGACTTTCCTCCACTTATATTTAATAATGATACTGGATCAAACTTTTCTTGTTTTAATAATTCATTTCCTCTTTCTGAAGTTGCTTCTGGGAAAGGAAAATTATTGGCTGGATTAATGTAAAATTGGGAAGTTCTTGAAATTGGCGAAACATCGATATAACTTTCTGCCAAATAATTAATATTAGCAGCCAGCCACCAAAATTTTGGATCGCGATATTCCATTCCAAACGAATAAGCCTGCTGCGGAGTTCCTGGCTGTTTGTAATTTTTAAGATAGGCTTGACCAAAATCAAAGGTAGTCTGCGCACCATCTTTTGCTGCGTTTGCATCATTTGTAATTGATACGTTTGGATTACTGCTGTAAACATAATTTCCGTACGCTGCAGACAAGGTCGCTTTTACTGTCGATGAAAATTGATATTCTAAACTTAATTCTGCTCCAGTATTTTTCTTGTCTAAATGCGTTAAAGTCTGACTTACAAAAGCATCTGTAGCATCATAACCTGCTCCGTTATCAAAAATTCCTTCGGCATAGAAAAAAGAAATTTTTGAAGTGTTTTTTATTAAAGTATAATAAGCCGTAAAACGCATTTTAAGTTTTGGTGAACGATAAACATAATTAGCTTCAGCACTGCTAATATTTTCACTTTCAATTCCATTAACTATCGAATTATTTAATCGTGAATTTGAAAATGTATTTCTAAGAGAAGGAGCTCTTGTCAAATGCGCTACATTAAAAAACAACAGCTGCTTTCCAGAGATTTTATACGTAAATCCGCCTTTGAAACCAAAATTTTCAAAGTTTACCTTATCACTTTTTCCCAGTGAAGACGTTGGATAAAGTCCGTTTTGATACAATCCTTCTCTTTGATAATCGGACATTGCGTATGATTGTGCCAGATAAAATTCTGTTTTATTATAAGTAAATTTAAACTGCGTGAAAAGATCTAAAGTATTAGCAAGCAAATTATAATTATACCCATAAATATCTCCTTTCTTAACTTTTCGATCTGGATGCTGTAAATCTGATTGTGAAAGATTTCCTTTGTAAAATGGATCAATATCTTCAAAATATTCTCCGCCTAAAAGATCCAGCAAATACTGAAAATTATGTGATTTTAATTTTCGGAAAGTGAATCCGCCATCAAATGAAATATTTGGAGTAATCTGCGTGTTTAAGTTTGAATTTACTGCAAAAGTCTTATCGTCTGTTCGGTCTTCATAAAGAACATATTTACTTTTTGCAGGTTCATAACCATTTTCCGTTGGATTTTGATTAGCAAGATACATTGACTCCCAATCAATCTGAGGATTTTCTAGAAGTGCAATTGTATTTTTTGCTGCATTTTCATAATCTGGAGTAAACTCACCTGAAAATTGTCCTTGATCTTTCGCATAAAGCGAACTAAAATAACTTGGCATTTTTTTATAATAAACGGGATCTGGATTATCTGCATTTTGATAATCTATACTGCTGTTTCCGACTTTCCCAAATTGATACATAACGCTCGAATTCAGGTTTGTTTTAGCATCAATTTTAAAATAATGATTCAGCATTAATAATGGTTCTTCAACATTTTTAACTCTTGCGTTTCGTTTTTCACCATTCTGAAATCCCCAGTACGAATTGTACTTTTCGCCCATTAAACTGGTCACTTCACTTGTATTTGCTGAATTTTTTCCGCGCGAATTCGGAGTATAAAAGCCTGTAAAATTGAGAGAATTTCTGTTGGTTAATTTCTTTTCGACACTAATGAAAAAAGAATCTGCATTGAAATTTGTTCCTTGAAAGTAACCTTCATCCGCCCATCTTTTTCCAGCTGCAACCGCATAAGCCCAACCAGAAGAATTCATTCCAGATGCATATGTTCCAATTGCACGCCAAGTGTATGTTGTATTGCTTCCAGAAAATGTAAGTGATGTTCCCTTTCGGTATAAGGAAGCTCGAGTTGTTATTTGCTGTGTACCTAAAATTCCACCGAAAGTATAATTTGATGCAGCCGTTCCAACAGAAAATTCTTGATTGCGCAATACATTATTTAAGCCTCCCCAATTGTTCCACTGCGGTCTTCCGTCGTAGATTTTGTTCATTGTCATTCCGTTGAGCATCATTGTTCCGTTTTCACTGTCTAAACCGCGAATTCTAAAGCGAGCTTGACCCCAATTAAACGCAGATGCCTGCATAAAGGCATCTTTTGAAGATTGTAAAAGTCCAGATGTCATTTCTGAGGAGCTGTTATCTTCAGAAAAATCATTATCAGACAAAGTAATCAATGCAGCTGGAACTTCATCCGAATAAGTATCTTCGATCTGTAAAGTTCCTAGATTAATGTTTTGTTTTGAAGATTGGATTTTTAAAATATAATCTTTGTATCCTTGGTTTCTCAGCAAAAGTAATTGCTCTTTTTGCGGAAATATATGAAGTTCAAATTTTCCATCTTTTGACGTGAGCTGCATAACTGCTGTATTCTGTATCGTCACGACTACATTTTCCAGCGGATTTTGCGTTCGCGCATCAATAACGATTCCAGTAACAGTTATTTCTTGCTGCTGTGCCGATGCAAAAGTACAAAACATTAAAATTAAAGCCGTTAAGTATTTTTTTACCATTAAAAATTCCAATTTATTTTTGAAAATTTTTTAGGATCGCAATCCTTATTCAAAAGATAAAATTGGTTTTTGGAAAAGAAATTCTAAGTTTTAGCTGTGAGGCTCTACATTCAAAAATAGGTAAAATATTTAAATATAGGTAAATTCTTTCAAATTTATTTTAATTAATGAAAAGCTAATTAAGTACTCATAAGCGATAGTTTAAGCTGTAGTGCGAATTTTAGAAACCATAAAGGCGATCAAAACTCCAAATATTCCGATAAAAGCAAAAGAGAATTGAAGACCAAAACTTTGTGCAATATGCCCAATTACAGGAGGTCCCATCAAGAACCCTAAGAAACTTACACTCGAAACAATCGTTAAAGCTTCGCCGGCAGGCACGGTTGGATTTTTCCCAGCAATACTATATACGGTTGGAACTATAGTAGCAACGCCCAAACCAACGAACATAAAAGCAATGGTGCACGGAATAATATAAGGAAGAAAAACAGCCGTAAAAAGTCCGGCAGAAATCATAACGCCGCTAATCTGCATAACACGTTCACGACCAAATTTATTGATTAATCCGTCACCCAAAAATCTTCCGCCAGCCATCATAATCATAAAAGAAGTGTAGCCTAAAACTACTAATGCTCCAGGCGCTTGTACAATATCTTTAAAGTAAACACCGCTCCAATCGAACATAACTCCTTCGCTTGCCATACTGCAGAATCCGATTACACCAAGCCAAAGTAAAGCTGTGTCTGGTTTTACAAATAGTTTTTTGCCTTCTTGTTTTACTTTTACTTTTTCTTTGGCACGCACCAAAAATTTAAAATTAAAAGCAACCATAAGCAAAACTATTCCGGCTACAATTAGAAAATGATGTAATGGACTTAATTTTAAAGCAAGCATGCCTAAGCCGACTAATGCTCCTGTAAATCCTGCAAAACTCCACATTCCGTGAAATGCTGACATGATTGTTTTTTTGAACAAAACTTCCGTATAAACTCCTTGCGTGTTTACGGCAATATTGGCTAGATTTCCAAACAGGCCAAACAAAAATAATCCTAAAGATAATTGTAATGCAGTTGTTGCTAAACCTAAATTAATTAAGCAGAAGACGTACATTATTAAAGAAAAAATCAAAATGCGGTGACTGCCAAATTTGGTAACCATTTTTCCAGAAAAAGGCATAATCATTAATTGCCCAACTGGAAGCGCAAAAAGTATAGAACCCAAATCGCCTTCTGTTAAATGCAAAGCCGTTTTAATATCTGGAATCCTGCTCGCCCATGTTGCAAAACTCAAACCCATTCCGAAATAAAACATTCCAACGGCAAAACGAATCCGATTTAAATAAGAAGCCTTTGCTTCTCTAAATACTTTCTTGATTTTACCTTTGGTCTGAAAAAGCGCTAATGGATTAAAATTTATCAGCATATTTAATTTTTAATGAATGATATTTTCAAAAATACTAAAAACGCTTGTTAAAGTGCATAAAACCTAATGTTATGCACAATATACAACGTTATTGTTTATAAATTCGAAGGTTTTCAATTGAAATCTTCTTATTAAAATTACAACTTTTCAGGTTTAGTAGAATTATAATCTGCGTCATTTTTTTATTAAAAACAAAAAAAGGAGCAATCTCAACTTTCGAGAAAAACCCCTTTTTATTTATATTTCTCTGTTCCATAGGAACATTTCGTCGGTAGAAAAAATTATATCGTTGCGATATTTTACGTTCCGTAGGAACGTTTGATACATTTAGATTATAAAAATGACAACAAAATCAAACGTTCCTATGGAACGTAAATGTGACTGAACATTATATTTTTTACCGACGAAACATTCCTACGGAATGATAATCCTACTTAATTACATACTTATTATATACTTATTACCTTTTGCTGGGCATTACTTGCAATTGCAGCTTCTATAACCTGCATCACTTTTACACCGTCTTCTGCAGTAACAGGTTCCTTTTTATCGTTTACGATTGAATCATAAACTCCATCAAAAAAACTGAAATAATTACCTTGAAGTGTCGGGATTTTTTCCCTTACTATTTTACCATCAATTTCTGTGTGTAAAAGTCCTTGGAGATTTTCATCTTCTGTTCCCCAAGATTCTAGATTTGGCTTTTTTCCGACTTTCAAATCGTCTTCCTGAACATCTCCTCGAGGTTTTAAGAAAGAACCTTTTTTACCGTGAATGGTATAAGCTGGATTGGCTTCTCTCACAAAAAAACCTGCTTTTAATCTTACTCTGAAATTAGAATAAAACAATGTCAAATCGATCCAGTCGTCTACAACAGAATTTTCTCTGGTTACTCGAATATCTCCAAATACTGATTTCGGACAGCCAAATAAACTCACCGCTTGATCTATTAAATGCGGACCTAAATCTTTTAAAACTCCAGCGCCGTCATTTGCCGTTTCTTTATGTGCCTTCGGACTCAATAAAGGATTATAGCGGTCAAAATGAAATTCTGCTTCTATCAAATCACCTAAAACTCCTTCATCAATAATTTTCTTGATTGTTTTAAAGTCACTGTCCCATCTTCTGTTTTGAAATACGGCTAATTTCAGTCCTTTTTCTTTAGCGATTGATGAAAGTTCTTTTGCCTCAGCAACTGTTGTTGTAAAAGCCTTTTCTACTACAGCATGTTTGCCTGCCAAAAGTACTTTTTTAGCATATTCATAATGTGTTCCTACGGGTGTATTTACAATTACTAAATCTACATCGTCGTTTAATAATTCGTCTATCGAAGCGTAACTTTTAACGTATGGATAATCTTCTTGAATTAACTTTTTGCTTCTTTCCCAAGAACCTAATAATTCAAATCCTTCGTGAATATCTAAAAACGGAGCGTGAAAAACTTTTCCCGACATTCCGTATGATAAAAGTGCTGTTTTTATTTTTTGCATGTTATTTTTAGTTTTTTGCCACAGATTAATGTGATTAAAAAGGATTTTTGTTTTGCCACGAATTTCACGAATTTACACAAATCGTTACTTTACAAGTTTAAAATAATTCCTGAAATTCGTATCGAAAAACATTAAAAAGAAATCATTTTAATCTGTGAAATCTGTGGCTAATAAAATTTAAATCTTAGCTCTTTCGTATTGTTTTGGCCATTGAATTTCGCTGTCTAATTCTTTAGCGAAATCTAAAGGCAAATTGGGATTTCTCAAAGATTCTCTGGCGAATAAAATTAAATCGGCTTGACCGCTATTTAGTATTTCTTCAGCTTGTCTGGCTTCTGTAATTAAACCAACTGCTCCAGTTGAAATATCAGCTTCTTTTTTTACTTTTTCTGCAAAAGGAACTTGATAACCCGGACCAAGTGTAATCTTTTGATGCGAAACCAATCCGCCTGATGAAACGTCAATTAAATCTACTTCTTTTTCCTTTAATATTTTTGAAAGCTGTACCGATTCTTCAGGATTCCATCCGTTTTCTGCCCAGTCAGTTGCCGATATTCTAACAAATATTGGTAGATCAGACGGCCATTCGGTTTGAACTGCTTCTACAATTTCGAGTGTAAAACGAATTCTATTTTCAAAACTTCCTCCATACTCGTCTGTTCTTACATTTGTTAATGGAGATAAAAACTGATGCAGCAAATATCCGTGCGCGCCGTGAATTTCTAAAACCTGATATCCAGCTTCTACCACTCGTTTTGTTGCTGCTTTAAAATCTGAAATCACTTTTTGGATTCCGTTTTTATCCAAAGCTTCTGGAAGAAAAGGTTCGCCATCATGATACGGAATCGCACTTGCAGAAACCGTCTGCCATCCGCCTTGAGCGAAATCTAATTTTTTATTGCCAAGCCACGGGGCAGAAACACTTGCTTTTCGTCCCGCATGCGCCAATTGAATTCCCGGAATTGAATTTTGAGAAATAATAAATTGGTTGATCTGTTTTAGTTTTTCGACATGTTCGTCTTTCCAAATTCCAAGATCTGAAGGAGAAATCCTTGCTTCTGGAGAAACTGCCGTAGCTTCTTGAATAATTAATCCTGCACCTCCAGTCGCTCGACTTCCTAGATGAACCAAATGCCAATCGTTTGCAAAACCGTCTTCTGCAGAATATTGACACATTGGAGAAATTGCAATTCTATTCTTTAATGTAATTTTTTTTATAGTTAATGGAGTAAATAATTGTGAAGCCATAATTGTAACTTTTGAAGATTTTATGCTACCAATTGAAAATGACAGCAGTTTAAAAAGTAAAGTTACGGCATCTTGCGAAAACGAGAAATTGAAATGTTTATTAATTAACAAACATTTAAAACCTTAAACATTATCTTGCGGTCTTAAATTAAATAAGAAAACGCTACTTTTGTGCGTTAAATACGAACTAAAAATAAAAAATGGATATAGTTATCAAACTCTCTCAATTTCTATTGAGTTTATCTTTACTTATTATTCTTCATGAATTAGGGCATTTTATCCCTGCAAAATTGTTTAAAACAAGAGTCGAAAAATTTTATTTGTTTTTTGATGTTAAATATTCACTTTTCAAAAAGAAAATAGGAGAAACAGAATATGGTATCGGTTGGCTTCCGCTTGGAGGTTATGTGAAAATTTCTGGAATGATTGATGAAAGTATGGACAAAGAGCAAATGGCTCTGCCTCCACAGCCTTGGGAATTTCGTACTAAACCAGCTTGGCAGCGTTTAATTATTATGCTTGGCGGTGTTACTGTAAACTTTATTCTGGCTTTTATTATTTATATCGGAATGGCTTTTGCCTACGGAGATACTTATATTGCTAATGCCGATTTAAAGGATGGTGTTGCAATTGAAAATCCTGCTATGATTAAAGCTGGTTTTAAAACTGGCGATAAAATTATTTCTATTGACGGAAAAGCTGTAGAAAATTACGACAGTGATATGAAC
Source organism: Flavobacterium sp. SORGH_AS_0622 (assembly GCF_030818825.1). Lineage (NCBI taxonomy): Bacteria > Pseudomonadati > Bacteroidota > Flavobacteriia > Flavobacteriales > Flavobacteriaceae > Flavobacterium > Flavobacterium sp. SORGH_AS_0622. The sequence continues at coordinate 33,084 of NZ_JAUTAX010000001.1, read as the reverse complement.
ATGAATGTTATCATGGCAAAACATGTTTTGATTGAAAGAGACGGAAAACAGCAGACTATTACAATGCCAACTGATTTTGTAGACCAACTTTCTAAAACAGAAAAAGGACTTCTTATTGGTATTCGTACTCCTTTTGCAATTGGTAAAGTTGCGGAAGAATCTCCTAATCAAAACTTAAAACCAAAAGACTTGGTTCTTTCTTTGAATGGACAAAAGATTAAATACTTTGATGAAGCTAAAACAGTTTTGGAAGCTAATAAAGGCAAATCAATTCCAGCTGTTGTTTTACGTGATTTAAAAGAAACTCCAATTACCTTAAAAGTTAATAACGAAGGAAAACTAGGTGTGGTTGCAGGTGGTTTAGACATGAAATCTTTAGAAAAGCTTGGTTACTATAAAATCAGTACTAAAGAATACGGTTTCTTCGAATCTATTCCGGTTGGTCTTGAAAAAGGTAAAGACCAATTAGTAGGTTACGGAAAACAATTGAAAATGATTTTTAATCCAGAAACTAAAGCTTACAAACAAGTTGGCGGTTTTGCAGCAATTTTCAATATTTTCCCTACTTCTTGGAGCTGGGAAGTATTTTGGTCAATCACGGCTTTATTGTCAATTATGCTTGGAGTTATGAATTTATTGCCAATTCCAGCACTTGACGGTGGTCACGTAATGTTTTTATTGTATGAAATGATCAGCGGTAAAAAACCAAGTGATAAATTCCTAGAGAATGCGCAAATGGTTGGTTTTGTTTTACTTATTTCACTATTACTATTTGCTAACGGAAACGACATTTACAAAGCAATTGTAGGCAAGTAAAAATATTTAATAAAAAGAGTGAAAATGTTTTTGAGAAACTAAAAATAGTTTTATATTTGCACTCGCTAAAAAGAGCAACAACTTCCTCCTTAGCTCAGTTGGTTAGAGCATCTGACTGTTAATCAGAGGGTCCTTGGTTCGAGCCCAAGAGGGGGAGCAACTTTTTTTAGCAAACATATTTACCTTTAAGGTGATTCCTCCTTAGCTCAGTTGGTTAGAGCATCTGACTGTTAATCAGAGGGTCCTTGGTTCGAGCCCAAGAGGGGGAGCTTAAAAAAAAGACGATCAATTTGATCGTCTTTTTTTTTGTCAAATTCCAAAGTTTAAAAAATTCCAAATTCCAATACTTTAGGACTGATTATTTTAATAGTAAAGGCGCAGGGTTTTACGCAAAAAGCGCCAATTTTGTCATTTCGACCAAAGGAAGAAATCACGCAAGAAACTACACAATTTAAATTGCCAATCTATGTCGACAAACCATTGATCTCTGGCCCCTCGAGATGACAAACAAGATATCTAATAACATGCTTGATTTTTTGATTTATGTAAACCATTTTGTTTAAATTATCAAATTAACATAGCCTTTGGTTTCAACTGTTCACCTTTTTTTTAATATTGATTTTCAAAATCTATAAAATTAGATCTAATTAACCTTTGCGCTTTTTCTTAGTGTCTTTGCGGTTAAAATCTGCGGCTAACAAAATCTACTTAACTACCAAGGTCTCGCTTTTAAATCGTTTCATCAACAAATCAGCTTTTTCGATTTGGTTGACTGATTTTAAAGACTGGGCGTATCTGTAATAATAAATAACATCTGGATCTTTAACGAGATTAAACAATTGCTCATAATATCCTGCCGCTGTATTAAAGTTTCCTTCGAAGTAAAGTCGATCCGCAACCTTTTGAAGCATTTCTGGAGATTTATATCCTTTTTCCAGCACTCTTTCATAAGTTCTCGTTACATCTACTTTGACATATTTTTCAGGCTCAGCTGGAACTTTAACCACAACTGGCTCTGAATAGGCTGTTATACTTTCAATAGAAACTTCAGGCTGTGTCATACTTGCTCCTTTTTGTTTTCGCTTGACATATCTCGGAATAATAGTTCTAGTATTATTTGGTCCTAAATCGTTGGTATAAACCATATCCAATTTAGTTACCTCATAAGTTGTAATTCTGCCTCCAAAAAGTTTATTGATTCTCTCTTCTACATAATATGATTTTATAACATAATCACTGTTTGAAGCAAGATTGTCGGTTAAAATTATAGTTTTTCCGTTAGCGGAAGATCCCTGGGCATTTGCAGTTTGTTGTGCAAAGCAATTAAGAGATACTATTATTAAAAATGCGCTTAAAAACGCTTCGAGCTTTTTCATAAATATTCAATAAAATTAATGGATCGCCTTAAAATTTTATTAAATATATGCCATTCAAGCCGTTACGATTAATATTCTCCGCAAATAACTAGAAAAAACGTTGAAGCGCTTCTTTTCTTTTAAGTGTTCCTGATTAGGGAAAAAGGTTCCTTAAATTGTTTATAGGAAAAATGGCTTAATGAAAAATATATAATTAATCAATAAAAAAAGCGCCACAATTTCCATTGTGGCGCTTTCTCTATTTCTTAAAAACTCTCAGGATAATTAAACCCCTAATTTCTTAGCAATCTCAGTTGGAATTCCTCCTTTGTTTACTAATAATGCTGTAGTTTTATATTTTACGAAGTTCTTAGTTACAAACAAGAAACCTTTGTAGTCGTTTGTTTCTCCCCAAGAATTTTTTACGATATAGTATTCTTTTCCAGTTTGATCTTTTGCTAAACCAATAATGTGCATTCCGTGGTCGTCTGTTGTTGCGTAGTTATCAAACGCAGCCTGACGCATTTCTGGAGTAATTTCTGGTTCTGCTTTTGGTCCGTTAAACATGTCTGCTTTTTCTTCAGCCGTCATATCGTCGAATTTTTTAGTTGGAACATAAGCTACTCCATTTTTCCAGCTGAAACTTTTCTCACTCACATCTGTTGCCCAAGCCACAGTATATCCTTTTTTCAAAGCATTGTCGATAACATCTGTCATATCGTTTACTTTTACGTTGTAAACTTGATCCAATGACCAGTTGTCTGGCACCATCATTGTAGTTTTTTGATAGTACGGAGATGTTGTGAAAGATGACATTTCTACATAATCATCTGGGTTAATTCCAACCACTTCTTTTGCAAAAGATTGCGGCGTATAGTTTTTTCCTTTGTAATTGAAGTTATCAGGCACTTTTCCTAAATAAGAGTCAATAACTGCTGTGTAAGCTTTTTGCCAGTTTGGTGTCAATTCTCCATTCGGGTTTTTAACAACAGCTGCCAAAACTCCTTCGATTAGAGCAGCCATTTCTCCAAATTTATTTTTATCTGTTCCGTAGTTTAATCCTGTGTAAACTTCTCTAGGAACAGTTCCGTATTTTTTGTACATATTAATTACATCGTGCAAAGCTCCTCCATCTCCAAGCGTAATTGCTCCGTGCATACGAACATAATTTACACCTTTGTCAACATATACATTTCTTGCAGAGTAAATTTGAGATAATTCTACTGGCTGTTTTCCTAAACGAATCATTTCCGACTCTAAGAATGAGTTTGTTGAATAACTCCAGCAAGTTCCAGATGAACCTTGAGTTTTTACTGAGGTTGTACCTAAGTTAATTACTTCTGTAAATTTAAAGTTCTCTTTACTTTTGTCGCTAGCGTTTAGTTTAAGTGAATTTACTAACACGTCTTGCGCAAAACAGCCTGCTGTTCCAGCTAAAAATACTGAAGCTGCAAACACTGATTTGAATGAAAATGTATTCATAATTTATGTTTAAAGTTTAATAAAATTAGTCTCTAATGTTTCTAATTTGTTACAAAACAATTAAATATTATAGAATTTGTGTAATGTTTAATTGTTAATATTTTCTTAATGAATATAATTATTAGGTTATTTACGACAAAAAGCCTCAATAATGCAATATTGAGGCTTTTCAAAATTATTTTTTTTATAAATCAACTTCTTACAAGTTTTTTGCTTTTAATTTATCGCAACCAATTACTTCCAAAAACGATATAGTAAGCCCAATCTTCTGGTCCTTTTGCAACGTCAACACCCATTCTGAGTTTAAACTTTCTGGCCAGTAAATATCTGAAACCTGTTCCGTAACTATAAACAACTGGTTTTGCAAAAGCATCGTCCCAATCGTTAAAAGCACTTGCTAGACCTCCATAACCCATTATACTCCATCGTCGGTAAAAATCCCATCTTAATTCGGCTTCTGTTACAATACTTGTTTTTCCTTGGTATCGTGCGGCTGGAATTCCTCTTAAATTAATTCCCGGCAAAAGATAAAAAGGCGGGTTACCAAACGCCTGTTCCCCTTCAATCCTCAGCCCGCCGATTAATTTTTTAGTTAAGGGATAAAATCCAATTGCAGATAAATTGACGCGCCAGGCATCATAATCACTTCCTAAAATATTATCTGACCAGAAGAAATCTGATTGAAGCCTAATTCCTTTATCTGGTGTAAAAATATTATCACGTCCGTCGAATTGCACTGCTAATCCGAGCTGGCTTATGGTACTTTTAATATCTTTTGGATCTACAAATGGCGGGGGAAGATTAACGTCGGGCAGGTTTATTTTAGAATTTAAAAAAAGATATTGTGGTCCTGCACTCCATTTTGGATTATTAAACTGCTTGAGCCATTGTGTATAAAAAATAGTAGATTTAAAATTGAGTTTAAATTCCTGATCTGGCAGATTTGGTCTGTTGTTGGCATAAAATGATAAATTCATATCGCCATAGCCAGCCATAACTCTGTATAATATTTTGGGTTTAATAAGCGTTCCTGAACGAAAAGCTCCAACCATCCAGCTTTTATTTCCTGTATACATCCCAATTCCGCCCGTGATATCTGGATTTATAAAACGCTTTTTACCATTTTCGTCTACAACTGGTGCATGTTTTTTTAAGAAAACAGGCACGATTGCACCTCCAATTCCTCCTAAAGCTGGTTCTGTAATTACGGTTGGAACGACCAGAAATCCGTGTGCGTAAATAATATAATCACTTAAATCAAACGCTCCGTCTAGAGAATCTTTTACACTTATATGCTGTTTTTGTGCATTTATAACATTAAATGACAACAGAAATCCAAGCAAGAATAGGATAATTTTTGGTGGTGTTTTTTTGTTTTTCATATAAAGAAGCTGAATCGTTTTACATTTAAAAATTACCGTATTCTTAAAGTTCCGAAATCTCTTAATTACTTTTTCTTGAACTCGAAAACATGTGCCAGCGTAATGAAGAAGGTATTTCCTTGAAATCTATTTACAGCGTTAACTTCTCCAATCCATCTCAATCCTGCAGAAGTCATACAGCCAATATGAAGGTAATTAATTTCGGCACCAAGTCCGCCGACATGATCTTTATCTGGCTCAAGCAATAAGCTTCCTACTGGAATTTTATCATCCGAAACTTTGTATTGGAAATAATAAATTAACCCTGCATTTAATATTCCTTTTGGAGCTGTTTTCTCAGCATTCATACAATAAAAAGTTTTCCCAAGACCTCCTTCAACACTAAGGATATCACCTGTTTTGATATCGGTATCTTTTTTCTTTCCATTAATTTCATAAGAGGCTAATGCTGAAAAATGAAATGTTTTTTTATCATTAAAGAACAAAGTTGTTCCTGCTGAAAACTCATTCATAAACATTCCTAACCCGCTGTTATTACTTCCGCCAAGCTCATATTTTCCTGTTGGAAGATACATTTGGTAAGTAAAAATAAAATCGGCTCTTTTATTATGCCAGCCTAACTGAATGGGCTGTATATACATATCTGTAAAGGCAAAATCACTTTTTGAATCGATATAACTTCCTTGAATAGTATTAGAAGCACCTGCTAATAAAATAGTTGCACCATAATTGGCCCCCAGAATTTTAAAGTCGCTTACATAAGAGGCTCCTGCCCCAGTTATAAACATAGTCAAATCTGGATTGCCAATTTTGTCCCCGTCACCATTCCTTAACGAAGATGCCGTATAAATATAACCTGGAATGTATACTCCTAAAGTATTTTCTGGAGCTTGAGTTCCTGATTGAAGTCCCATGGCGCCAAGAATATGTCCTCCTTTTAATTGTGCCGTGCTGTGAAAGGAAATGGCGAATGATATAATGGTGAAAATTGATTGTAATGCTTTTTTCGAATTATTAATTTTTGCTTTCATATCGAAATGTTTTAAAATTAATTAAGACTTTACGAGCGCTAATCATAACTGATTTTATACAACAGCTATTTCTTATTTAAAATAGTAAGCACTTGTACGATCAGTATTTATTCTAATGGTTTTAAAATATTCTGATGGTGATTTCCCAGTATGCTTTATAAATGCTCTAAAACAGGTTGTACGGGATTTAAAACCAGAATCCCAAGCCATTCCTTCTAGAGACAAATCTTTCCATTCTGGATCGTTTATTTTGTCTTTAAAATATTCTATCCTTTTGAGGTTGACATAATCTTGAAAATGAAGCCCAAATTCAGAATTAATCAAATTGGACAAATGGTGAACCGATATTCCTGTTTCATCTGACAAATCTCTAATGACAAAGTCTTTCTTTAAAAAAAGCTTTTTAGCATTTAAAACATAATCTAGTTTTAATAAATAATCTTCTTTTTTCTCGGGTGTTAACTCATATGTTATGAGAAGATTATTCTTGATTTCTTTTGATTTTACAGCAACCGTATTATCGCTTATAAAATCGAATGTTTCTTCTTCATCATGAAAAATTTGAGGTTTGAAATAAAGCCATCCCACAGTAAAAAACAAAACTGATGAAATTAAGAAATAGCAGGAAATGTCTACGACATCAATTTTTCTTAACAGAAAGTGATGAACAAAAAGCGCAGAAAATAAAAACAAAATCATAAGATTGTAAATCTTGATCCAGTTGATTACTTTAATTCGATGAAATTGATCTCCTTTAAATTTTTTCAGATCATAGTTTAAAATCAACATGGTTTGAAAAAAGACATAGGACAGCCAAATCGTCAAGGCTAAAATAGAAAATGGATTTTTGATTTTGATTGCAATATAATGTGCCGCTTTTAGATTGGTAAAACTTCCAACGTATGCAAAAAGTGTCAATACAAAATAAATAACAAAAGGCAGAAAATGAAGCCAATCGTATTTCCTGATTCTTTTATTGAGAGATAAAATGTTTCTAACATACAAATAAGAACAAGGGGCTGCTAAAAAAATAAACGATTTTGTAATAGTGAATAGTTCTGGAAAGTTTTTAATGGTATTGGCAGACAGATAAAAATTGTAAATACTTACCACTGCAAGACTCAGCAAAAACATTCCTAAAAAGAAACTTTTTGAATAGGTTTTTTTGGAAAAAAGCACCATAATTGAGGTAGCCAGACCTGCAATTGTGGCTATAAAAAAGAAGAGTGAAAGTAATATATCGATCATTTTTTTTAAGGTTAATTAGCATTATTTCTCTTAAAAATGCGAAAGGGAGCATTCAAATAGAAGCTTCGGGCCTGTCTAAGCTGACAGGCACAAAGCTGTTTATTGATTATTTACTTTTTAGCTGATCCCGGAGGAAAATCAGCAAGTATTTTTTTGATAGCACCATTTATAAATTCTTCGGGATTATCTGGTTTACTGTCAATTTCAGCATTTCCAATTCCCTGCCAAAGCAGTTTTTGACTTTTAGTAGAGACAATATCAATTACCAATGAACCATCGACATAATCGTAGGTATTGAATGTTGTATTGGCTCCTCCCATCATAGCGCCGCCGCCCCAATATCCGTACGGACGATACATACCGCCGTATCCATAAAAATCTGTGTTTGCACTTACAGAAGTTTTATTTTTTAATATCGAAACTGCATTTACTTTTAAATCAGGATTACTAGATTCTGTAAAGCCTTTAGCAAGCATTTCGTTTCGAATAGCTTTTGTTACACGATCAACATTTAGTTGATTAACTTGGCCTTGCTGTGCTTTTAAATCATAAACCGCAAAGGTTTTATATTCGCCAAAGTTGGCAGAATGATCATAATCTGATGTGACTTTTACAGTTGGAGAACAGCTGTAAATTAATCCCAAAAACAATACTGGGAGTATACGAAGATTTGTTCTTTTAATCATTGTTGTAGTATTTAAATTGTTAATTAAATTATTTTTAACTAGAATGTATTAAAAACTTAAAATCTTGAATAGAAGGGCTTAGAATGGCTAAATACGACCTAAATACACACAAGTATCTACTAAACAATTACTTAGCTTACTCTCAAAGATAAATCATTTTATTTAATAATTCAATTAAATAAATAAAATCTTACTTGTTTTTTTACCTCCTTGTTAAATTCATAAATTTCAAATTTATTTTACTCTATGCAGTTATTTAAAAATTATATCTCTGGCGAAATTGGGAGTCTTCCTGCTTTTACAGCTTCGACCATTTTATTGTAATCTGACTCATTTTGATCTGCATATAAAATGGAAAACTTGGCAATTGCGTCGGCGAAGTCGTCATTTTTACCCATATATCCCGACAGCAACGACGGATCTCCTGTTCTTGCGTGTGCTCTTGCAAGTGCCCATCCGCAGGCTTTGGCATAATCATTCATATTTTGTTCTTTCATTATTTCAAGAACTGGTTTTACTTTGGCATCACGAAGCTGGCGGATGTAAAAAAACTTGTTCTGGCTGTCGTTTGTCCATCCTAAAAACATATCCGAGGCAGACTGCATCAGCTTTTGTCCCATTACAATTCGTTCTCCTTCGTGCGGATACTTGTTTTTAATTTTTACATTTTCTTCGAGTACACTTTTTCGGGCTTCTTTAAATTGTAAAAAAATAGGTTCACCAGTTGCCGACATCAGTAAACTAATGCCGCAGCTTGTGCCGACACTTCCTACACCTACCACTTTTACAGCTAGATCGTGTAACGTGTAACGGTTTAAAAGCACCTTTTTATCATCTGGCAGAGAATCGATATAACGTTTGTGCACAATTTCGGCTTCTTTCAAAATTCGTTTTCCTTCTTCTCCCGTTGGATGATAAATTAAAGGTGGATCGTCTTTTATTCTTGCGCGCGAACCTTCGTGATAAGTCATTTTTGCAAACTCTTTTTCGTGTGCGGTATATTCAGCTGCTTTTTTAATCCGCTTTTGCTGAAAGGATTTTATTTCTTCGTCTTCTCCTTTTTCTATTAATTCTGCCAGATCAATATGGGCGTACCAAATTTGAAGTGCCGATAATTTACTGTATTCCAGCATATGCCTTTTGTAACTATCAGCAACATTCCATGCAAATTCCTTACAGGTTTTGTTCGAAAATTTTTTCCATCTTCCAGCAATGGCAAAACTGGCAGCCAGTCTTTTCAAATCCCATTCCCACGGACCTGGATATGTTTCGTCAAAATCATTAATATCAAAGACCAGTTTACGTTCTGGAGTTGCAAATCCGCCAAAATTCATCAAATGACAATCACCGCAAAGCTGCAAATGAATTCCAGTATTGGGCGTGTGAGCCAAATCGGCAGCCATAATTGCGGCGGCTCCTCTAAAAAATGCAAAAGGCGACTCCATCATTCGGCTGTATCGAATAGGCAATAGATTTTCGATTCTTCCAATACTTGTTTTAATGAGAATCTCTACAGGATCTTCGCGATCCTCTGTGAGATTCAATTGCCGATGAACCGAACGGGGCGTAGCTTTTCTAATCGCAGCGCCTTTCTCAAAACGTTCCGCTTTTGAAGCTGCAGCATCAAATGAAGTGTCAGTTCTATTTTCAAATTCTTCAGCCATAAAACTATTTTTAATCTATTACACTTTAATTACAGCTGGCGGCGTCCAAATATCTTTCAGTACTTTTTCTTCTGGCCAGTAACATCTTATGTAAAGTGAAAAAACTTCTTTTGGTGCTGGCAGCCAATTGCTCATTTTGTCAGCAGATGGCGGTGCATTTTGAACATATAAAGTCAGTGATCCATCGGCATTGTATTTCAAGCCTTTATTCTTAGTTCCCAGAGAAAATCGATCAACAGAATTTGGAGAGAAGAAATGGTATTCATTATACAATGTAAGTGACCAAAAACCTTTTACAGGAGGCACTTCACCTTTTGCAAAAGTTACCGTATAATTATTCTTTCCGCTTAATCGTACACCTGAAACATCTCGGTCTTGATAGAAATATTTTGTTTCAAAAGGTTTATTCACGAAAATATTTGCTTTGGCACAAGACGTTCTGGTTAGATAATCTAAACCAAATTGCGCTCCATTTGATTGCGTTGTCCAATAATCTTTTACTGGATAACCCACATTCGAAAACTGAAATAAAGGCTGAATCAGCTTTTGATCTGCTTCGATGGCAGTTTGTTTGAGCAGATTTTTGATCTTTGGATCTTTTGTAGCGGCGGCTAAAACAGATTGAATTTGTCCATAAATGGCTTCTTCTCCTGGCAACGCAGGAACTTCTTGTAAAATAGCAGGCAGCTCATCAAAAAATACCTCAGGTTTTACCCATTTAGTTTCTTCGTTTCCGGTTTTTGGATCTGCTGGAAGAATTGGTGTTTTAGCCCATTCTTTTGTTTTCATTTTTCCGTCGAACTGACTTAAAGTGTATATCATTATTTTGGTCAGAACGGGTTGAATCGCTTTTTTATCTGCTGGATCATCTGATTGAAAAACACGAGGAATTACAACTCCTAAATCTGTATCACATTTATAAACTCCCGAAATTCCATCTGGCACTTTTCCCTTCCATTTTGGACCAGTCAGCAGATAAAAACCAGGTTTTGTCCCGTACATTTTTCCTATTGGGGCGTATCCGTCTATTCGCTGGTTGCAGATTTGGTAGACCCAAAAACGATCTCCAAAATCAGGAACCTGAACTACAATTGCATCTTTTGTAAAATCAGTAATTCCAAATCCATAAACCACATCCTGATTAGGACATGCCACTTCTCTTTCTCCTGGTTTAATGTAATCCGTAAGCATACACAATTGGTTTGGAGGACTTAAAGGAACAATTCCGCCTTTGTACATTGGCTGAGGAAGTTTCTCAAAAGTTACTTTTCTGTTATGGATATTAACCATTGGCCATCCCCATAAATAAGCAATTGCCCCAACATGTTTTACATATTCATCTGTCAAAATAGTATTTGCGACTGGACCGGCAGGGATATTTTTTTTAACTGCTGAAGAATCTGCGACAGTTACATTATCCCCTTCTGTTTCTTTAATTGTAGTTTCTTTTTTACAGTTTATAAATAGTAATGAAACTGTAAGTAATAATAGATACGTTTTTTTCATTTTTAATTTTTTTATTATAAAAATTACTTTATTTCTTTAATGTCATCCATTTTCCAACTCTTATCGAAATAAGCTTCTGTAGGTCCATAAAAACGCATATAAGTAAACCAGTGTTTTCCCGGTAAAGTCTGCACCCAGTTTTTCTCTTTTCCTGCTGGAGCTTTTGGTCCAAAATATAAATCAACAGAGCCATCGGCATTTTTTATCAGATCCTTACGGGAAGATAAATCAGCATTTCTCTGCGGATTATCAATCAAACATCGTGTTGCTGTATCATAAATCGTAATCGACCAGAAATTGACTGCAGGTGGATTTGCCGGAACTTTCAGCGTGTAATTTTTACCGCCGTCTAACCAGTTCCCTTCACTGTCGTAATAAGAGCCTAAATACGCCTGACCGACATTTGGAATTTTGGTAATCATAGCTTTTGAATATGTAACGGCTTCATAGAAATAAGAAGTTCTTTCGAAGAATTCGTCGTAATTATCAGCATGCTGCGAGGGATCTTTGATGATCATTACATAATCCCATTTTTTATCCGGCCAGTGTTTCACATCTTTGAATCTTTTGTTGAAAGAATTTGCCATGGCCATTTGTTGTCCTTTTGCAGCAGCGGCAATTAAAATTTTCTTCTGACGTTCGTCTGGCGTAAAAGGTTTTCCTTTTTCGATTCCGAGATTTCTAAGCCAAGCCATGAAAAAACGATCGCGTTCTTCAACTGGTTCGTTTTGTAAAATAGCATGAAGGCGTTCCCAATAAGCGATTCCCGTTGGCTGAATTCCGTACCATTTTTTTCCTGCCGGCGGACTTACCACTTTTGTAGGTGTTGGATTGGCGCGTTGTGCGTATGGATAAATTTTTACTTGTTTTACTAATGTTTCAGTCGCTTTTGGATCTGGATCTAATGCTCTGAATCCGAAAAACATATTTACTGTCGTACACGGCACTATAAAATATCCTGCTGGTTTGAAATCTTTCATCGTTGGCGGCACTAAAATGTATTTTCCCCCTTTCCCTTTATCCGGTCCCATTTCACCAATTACGGCTTGCTCACGCTGCCAAAAATCTCCAAGCCCGCCTGCTGTGTGTCCTGCGGGCATTTCAATAACCGTTGGTCCGTTTGCAGCAAGGTCAATAAATGACATAATATAAGGCGTTGTAGCATTTCCTGTTAGAATTCCTAAACGGTCATTATAAGTATTATAAAAAACAAGGTCATTACTTGTAGCATTAAATGTTTTGTAATGAATTTGCTGCCATTCGGCGAAAGCCACAATTGGCAATCCCCATAAATAACACTGGGTTGCCTGCTGAAAATCCATTTCATCAAACAAAACCGGAATCGATTCTTTTGAAGGCAGTTCGCCATCCATTTTTACTGGAGTTCCAAACTCAGAAGCCACAACTGTTGTTGTGTCAGATGGTGACGTTTCATTTATTACTGTCTTTTTTTCACATCCAACAGCTAAAATCAGCATAGAAACTACAAGGATTATAAGGCTTTTGTTTTTCATAACTTTTGTTTTTTGAGTATTAAAAAGTGCTATTTTTTCTCTTCAATAGGAGCAGGAAACCATTTACCATCCTGAACTTCTTTCTTAGGAACATACGTTCTAAAGTTGATAGAAAAACCTTTTCCTGCAGGAGTTGGCAGCCAGTTGCTTTCGATTGCATCTTTTGGCAATGAAGAAGCTAACCAAATGCTTAAAGAACCATCAGGATTTTTCTTTAAACCCGAAACATTATTAAGGTTATAGCGTTTTAATTTATTAGGTACTACTCGATAATCAGGTACGCTGTAAACCGTTGCTGACCAAAATGCATTAACCACTTTGTCTGGAAGTCCATCTTTTGGAAATCTGATTTCATAAACTTTATCTCCGCTTAATGGCTGTTTATTGCTGTCAATTAATCCAATGAAATAAATGGCTTCATCAATTTTATTAGCCCATAAACCTCCATAATTAATAATATCACGTGCCAAAATATCATCACCAAAATTACCTGTCGCGTATGATACTGACCAGCCTCCTTTTTGAGTTCCAAAGCCTTTTGCTCCAGCTAAAAATCCTGGAATTGCTTTTGTTTCAACAATTTCATCGATACGGGCTTTGGCTTTGTCATCTTTTTTGCGATATTCTCCAATTGAGATTGCTTTGGCCTGATACTCTTTTCCTTTTGGCATTACGTCAGGATAAGAATTTAGGACTTCTTCGACTTTGTCAAATATTTCACCGCCAATTGGTTTTTTGGGTGTAAAATCTGGAATAGCAACTGGAGGCGCAATTTTAATTCCTTCAGGAACTGTCAGCGTAAATTGTTTTTGCAGTTTTTGTGCAATATCTGGAGTTCCTTTTAATTCTACACGAGCCAGAATTTTTGCTTTTTCTGCCGGCAGTTCTATTTTTACAGCATCTGCAGGAATGGTTGGATTTGATCCTTTTAAAACCAAAGCAAATTTCCCATAAGGAGTTTTAGGAAAGTTACGGTTATTGATATTGACAATTACATTGGCCCAGCCGTCTAATAATTGTGCGGTATAATAACGTCCTTCAATTTTAGGAACATTTAAAATAACTGCATGATCTTTATCTACAGCAATCCAAGCTTCTAAATAAGCGACATCTAAATTTGGATTCACAAATTGAGCCGACCCAAGCGGATTGTATTTGATTTTATTGTATCCTATTTTCTCGACATTGATATCATAATTTTCTTGTTGCAGTACTAAATATCTTGCATATAAATAAGTATAAGCATCTACAATATCCTGATCTGAAGGAACTGCATTTGTTGCTTCTACATTAGAAGTTGATTTTTCTGAAGTTGATGTTTCTTTTTTGCAGCTGACAAACAGAATTGCTGCAACTAAAATTAGAAGTACTTTTTTCATGGAATAACTTTTTAAATGAGGAATGATCTTAAATGAAGAAGCCTTTTAAGAGCCTGGAAATACAAAAGCGACAACAGCTCTTAATCCCCAATCGGGTTTAATTTCATGAGGCCCTACAATTGGTATCAGAGGCATAACAGCAAACTGAACGACTTGATCTCCTAATTTAGTAACGGCTCCAATGGATGGATTTAAGGAAATTAAGGTTGTATTGGCTTCCCAGTTTTGAGTGATTTCAGCATTTACGCCTAAACTCGCTCCACTTTTGTAACTGTGTGAAAGAAAGATTTGTGTATAAAAACTATTAAAATCAGCACGGTCTTCATTGCCCGCAACAGACCATATTTGATTGGCTATAAAACCAACCGAAAGTCCTTTGCCTTGATGCATTACCAAAACACTTGGTCCAACACCAAATTTTTCTGTTCCTAAGAATTTCTCTGTTGCAGTTGGTACTAAAAACGCTGGTCCAATTCCGAAAATAAGTCCTTTCGTTTTAGGTGCGAAAAAGGCTGTTACAGTTGCATCACTTAATCCAAATTCGTGCGTGTTTTCACCAGTTATATCGCGTTGATCAACAACTGGAAGAATGTAACGCGTAATTAAGTTTAAATTATCACTTAATTTAAAAGGAATTACGGGTTGTATATTTATAGTATATTTTGATCCGTTAAATGGTCCAATACCATAACTAAGATTGTTTTGTAATGGAACGCTAATTAAACTAGCAACCGGATTGGCTAATTTATCTGCTAATTCTTGAGCACTTGAGCCTGGTTTTGCAGGTTCTTCTTGTGCGAATGCAGCGAAATTTAAAAGAAAAAATACCGCCGTAGAGAATAATTTGATGCTATTATTTGCTAATACATATTTCATAATCAGAGACTTTAAAAGGATTTCGTAATCATTCTCAGAAAATCAAATGAAACAACTTTCAACCTTTAAAAGTTGTTTCATTTTACTTTTCACTAATTCAAATTATTGGTCTGGAAATATCTTTTTCCAGTCGTCTTTCATACTTATTACGTGATACTTATATTTAGCAGCCGTATTTAGTGATAAATTATCTTTTTCCTGATAGTTATATTCCCTGATAGAATCATTGTGATTTACAATCATTTGGAATGAAGGATATTTACTTCCTTGAGAATATCTAAGCATGGCAAGATCACCAGCGCCGCCTTCGTTTCCGCAGGCAAAAACAGGTCTTTGACCAATATGCAATTGTATACCAACTGGTTTTCCTTCTTTATCATTAAATTGATTTAAAGCAGGTTCTCTAACAATACTATTCTTTGCATCATCAAATTTGTATTTAAAAGAAGTTCCAACTACTTGTTCTTTTGGAATTCCATAAAAATCTTGTGAAATAGCACGGACTAATTCTATCGTTCCTCCCGTTACGATAAAAGTTTTAAAACCGTTTGCACGGAGATAATTTAGCAGTTCTAACTGAGGCTGGTATCTAATTTGCTTTAGAGAAACGTTTTTGCCTGGATATTTAGCTCCGGTGAAGAATTCTTTGGTAGAAGCTTCAAACTCATCTTCGGTCATACCGGTATGGGTTGCAGCAACTAATTCGATAAGTGCTTTGTCTCCTCCTTTTTCAAAAAAAGATTTGTCTTTTTCTACAACGGCTTTAAATGGCTGTTTTTGTGCTAAAGAAGGATTGGCTTCCACCATTTTTTTTACACGGTAAAAAGCAAATAGTTCTTGAACATAAGGTTTTTCAGCCCATAGCGTTCCGTCGTTATCAAAAGTGGCAATTCTGTTTTCTACAGGAATAAAATCGGCACTTCCTTCTTTGGTTACTTTGGTAACATAATCGATAATTTCTTTCTTCAACGGTGTGTCGTTCCAGCTTGGCAGCGGATCAGAACTTTTGGCAATTTTTGTAGTGTCAGAAGCAGTAGAAGTCGTTGTTGAAACTGTATCAGCTTTTTTGCAAGAAACCAACAACAATAGAAATAAGGGCAATATATATATTTTCTTATACATCATGATATTGATTTTTAAATTGATAGAGCTTGAAACATTGGATAGATTCAAGCTCTACTTATGATATTTCTATTTTTTCTTAGAAGCTGCTGCTTTTGCTGCTTTTTCCTTTACCTCAGCATCATGTACTGCATCACGAACAAAATTTATCGGATTAAAACTTGGAGGTACAGAACGTGGAGGCCAATCTCTAAGGCCTTGCGCAAATTTAGCTACCTCAGATATTACATAGTATCCTAAGAATACGTGATTCATTTGATAATCCCAGAAAGTATTTGAAGTTATATCGGATTTTTCATAAGGATCCATATACAGATTGTAAATCTTCTGCAAACGTAATTCTGTAAATGGTTCAGCCCATAAACCCAATGTTCCCTGCATACGCTGCTCAGCCATCACAGATTTCCATGGGCCAATTCTAACAGCAACCAATAATCCATCATCATCAGAATAATAGAATTCATTTCTGGCGCTTTTTTCTGTTGTACCACGTAAAAATGGCGTTTGATCATATCCATCTAAATGAACTTTGTAATTTTTGCCATTTGCTGTGTAGCCTTTTTGCATTTTGTTTACAATGTCTGGCTCACCTGCAGCAGAAACAAGAGTGGGAAACCAGTCGTTATGGCTCATTAATTCGTTTGTTACCTGGCCTGGCTTGATTACGCCTGGCCAGCGCACAACACAAGGAACTCTAAATGCACCCTCCCAATTGGTGTTTTTTTCTGAACGAAATGCAGTTGTACCACCATCAGGCCAAGTATTACTATGCGGTCCATTATCTGTAGAATATACAACGATAGTGTTTTCTTCTAATCCCATTTCTTTCAGAGCATCAAGTATTTGTCCAACTTGACCGTCGTGCTCAATCATACCATCAATATACTCACTATCCCCATATTTAAATTTACCTCTATGTTCTGCTTTAACGTGAGTACGTAAGTGCATACGCGTAGCATTCCACCAAATAAAAAATGGTTTACCGGCATCTTTTTGTCTTTTCATAAAATCGATGGTAGCAGCAACTGTTTCTTCATCGATAGTTTCCATTCTTTTTTTAGTAAGAGGTCCAGTGTCTTCTATTCTTTGTTTTCCAACTTTACCAAAACGAGGATCAACTGTGGGATCATCTTTATCTGAAGCAAAACATTTTAAAACTCCTCTTGGTCCAAATCCTGAAAGAAATTTTGGATCTTTCGGATAATCAGGCAATTCTGGTTCTTCTTCTGCATTTAAGTGATATAGGTTTCCTAAAAACTCATCAAAACCATTAACAGTTGGAAGACTTTCATTACGATCTCCTAAGTGATTTTTTCCAAATTGCCCTGTTGCATAACCAAGCTGTTTTAATGCAACAGCAATAGAAGGATCTAGTTGATTCATTCCCATTGGAGCACCTGGAATACCAACCTTAGTCAATCCAGACCGTATTCCATGTTGTCCCGTAATAAAAGCCGCACGACCTGCTGTACAACTTTGTTCTCCATAATAGTGAAGAAATCGAATTCCTTCATTAGCTATACGGTCAATATTAGGCGTTGTATACCCCATCAATCCGTCACTATAAGCACTAATATTAGATGTTCCAATATCATCTCCCCAAAGAATCAGAATATTTGGTTTTTTATTGTCTTGAGCTTTCACCTGAAGAATCGTGAAGCACACAAATGCAAAAAGCATTATGGCATTTTTAAGTTTACTCTGTTTCATGATAAAAAAAATTCGTTAATGATCTTGTTATTTATATGAGTTTGTAAATCCGAAAGAAAAATGGGTAAAATGCTGCTTTCAAAAACTTATTAATGGAGTATATTTTTTTGATATGGCTTGGAAGATTTATTCCAGAAACTTGAGATATTTTTTTAACTTTTTTTTAAGCTTCTCAAAATTAGCTAATAAATGAGCGAATAATTGTATTTATTTAGCGTGAGCTTGTTTCATTTTATAAAATGAAACAACATAAATGAGGAATTTGCAACAAAAAGCATCATTTTTATAAAAATGATAAATGAAAAATAGAAGAAAACGCTTTTTTTACATATAGTAAAAATGACTATTAATAATTCTATTAGACAGAAATATTTGTAGCCAGAGGTGAAAAATGTGTAAGTAAAAGATTTAAAACAAAAAAAGCCGCTTGAATCAAGCGGCTTTTAAAATATATGTATAGAATAATTTACTCTATTTCAGAAACTCTCATAGTGTTAACCATTCCTTTTTCTTTGATTGGCATTGCAGCAAGATTAATTAAATAATCTCCTTTTTGTGCATAACCTTTTTCAACTGCAATTTGATTTACATCTGTTACAGTATCATCTGTACTCTCTTCATTATCATAGTAGAAAGATTTAACTCCCCATAATAAATTCAATTGTGTTAAGATTCTTCTGTTTGAAGTAAATACTAAAATATGAGCAGAAGCTGGTCTCCAAGCTGAAATTTGGAAAGCTGTATAACCGCTGTTTGTTAAAGTACATATTGCTTTAGCTTCGATTTCATTTGCTAATAAAGCTGCTTGGTGGCAAACTGTTTTAGTAACAAAACGTTTTGTTTTAATTTGCGGAGTATTTTGTGGAACTTGGATTAGTGGTGAATTCTCCACAGCCTCACAAATTTGTGCCATTTTTTGAATTACTTGTACTGGATAATTTCCTGTAGCAGTTTCTCCAGATAACATTACAGCATCTGCTCCGTCCATTACTGAGTTAGCAACGTCATTAACTTCTGCTCTTGTTGGAGTTAAACTTGTAATCATTGTCTCCATCATTTGAGTTGCAACAATAACAGGAATTCTAGCTGTTTTTGCTCTGCGGATCAAATCTTTTTGAACCAATGGTACTTCGTGAGCAGGAAGTTCAACACCTAAATCTCCACGAGCAACCATTAAACCGTCGCAATACGCTACAATTTTATCCATGTTCTCAAGAGCTTCCGGCATTTCAATTTTAGCAATAATTGGAATTTTAACGTCAGAATGCTTTGCGATTAATTCTTGTAAGTCTTGTAAATCGCGTGGTGTTTTTACAAACGAAAGCGCAATCCAGTCCACTCTTTGCTCAATTGCAAAAATTGCATCGGCAATATCTTTTTCAGTTAAAGCTGGTAAAGAAATCTTTGTGTTTGGAAGATTAACTCCTTTTTTAGATTTTAATTCTCCACCTTGGATAACTCTAGCAACAACTTCACTTTTTTTATCTGTAGAAACAATTTCGAAAATAAGTTTACCATCGTCAAGCAAGATACGCTCTCCAACGTTAACATCATTTGGAAAATTTTGATATTTCATGAAGGCTTTTTTCGATGTTCCAATAATATCTTCTGCAGTTGTAAAAGTGATTTCATCACCATCATGTACTACAGTACCTTCTTCCATTACACCTACTCTAAGTTTTGGTCCTTGCAAATCTCCTAAGATTGCTGTAGTGTAACCAAACTCATCGTTAAGGCTTCTAATAATATTAATCTTTTCTTTTACTCCTTCGTAATCTGCATGCGAAAAATTGATTCTAAACACATTAACCCCTGCATCGATCATATCTTTGATGATCTCTCTTGTACTACAAGCCGGGCCAAGTGTAGCAACAATTTTGGTTTTCTTGTTTGTTAACATTTTTTTTAAAAAATTAGATTGTTTTTTGATTTTATTTTATCTGTATCTACAGCATAAATAGCTGCAATACTTTCTATGGTATTTAGTTTTTGTTGAATTTCTGAAAAATTAAGCGCCTCTTCGCTATTGTCTATTTTCAGGAAAAAATCGACTTTTTTAAATTCAGGAAGTAAATGAATTGTTGTCGAAACCTCACTTGTTTCATTAGAAAACAAATTCTGAAAATCATTCGTACTCACAGAAATGATTTCATTTTTATTCTGAATTAAATTCCAGGAAACAGCTTTTTCAGAATCATAATAATAGAATCTCGAAAAATTTGCTTCTCCTTCCTTAGTCTGAGCATGGATCTCGTTTTTGCTCTTACTTAAGTTTATCGGAAGGATTTTATTTATAAAATAGGCTAATCGATAATCTTCTAATGAAGTATGAATTGCCATTAAATAATAATCAATTTCGTCAAATTCGTCTAAATCCAATCTATGAATAGCCATGTCTTGAAAAATCAAGTTGTAAATATACTATTTCTAAACGGAGCTTCAACGGTTATAACATGGTTGTTTTGTTAAATTATAAACGAAAACGTTGTAGCATTGTGATACTTACAACATTTTTGCAGCTATTTCTTGTCAATTTTTTCTTGAAACGCAAAGTAAGCTCTTTGAGATGCTTTCTCTTCGGCTTTCTTTTTTGAAGTTGCTCTCGCTCTCGCAACTACTTTGTCGTCAATACTAAGTTTAACACCAAATAAACGCTGTCCGTCTATACCGTTATCTTCAAAAATATCATAATGAAAAACTCTTTTTTCTTTTTGACACCATTCAATAACAAGACTTTTATAACTTATAACTTTTCCTTCTAGTCGAGCAATATCGACATAAGGAGTTACTACTCTTTTCTGTATGAATTTTTCACAAAAAGAATAGCCTTTATCTAAATAAATTGCACCAATAAGAGATTCAAAAATATTACCATGGATGTTTTCACCAAAGTGCTGAATAGGCACTTTACTTTCTACAAACTGTACTAAATTTAAATCTTTACCTAATTCATTCAAATGTTCGCGGCTCACAATTTTTGAGCGCATTTTGGTTAAATAACCTTCATCTCCATTTGGGGCTTTATTAAATAAATGTGCAGCAATTACGGCACTTAACATCGCATCTCCTAAAAATTCCAAGCGTTCGTAATTAATAGGATGCCCATTTGGATCCAGTTTATTAGAAGAGCGATGCGTAAAAGCTCTCTTATAAAAATCGATGCTAGAAGGCTGAAAACCAAGAATTTTCTGAATAGTGTCAAAAAAAATCCCGTCTTCTAGAGAACGGGATTTAGAAAATATTTTTTTGATAATATTCATATACAGAAATTAGTCAACTAGTTTTTTAAACAATACACAAGCATTGTGTCCACCAAAACCAAATGTGTTACTCATAGCAACATTTACCTCACGTTTTTGAGGTTTGTTTAAAGTAAGATTCAATGATGGATCAATATTTTCGTCAACAACAGTATGGTTAATCGTTGGAGGAACAATTCCGTGTTGCATTGCTAAGATAGAAGCAATTGCTTCAATAGCTCCAGCAGCACCAAGTAAATGTCCTGTCATTGATTTTGTTGAGTTGATGTTGATGTTTTTAGCATGTTCTCCAAAAACTTTACTGATCGCTTTTAACTCAGCAACGTCTCCTAATGGAGTAGAAGTTCCGTGAGTATTAATGTGATCTACATCTTCTGGGTTCATTCCAGCATCTCTCAAAGTATTTTCCATTACGGCAATTACTCCAATTCCTTCTGGATGTGGTGCAGTTAAGTGATAAGCATCAGACGACATTCCGCCACCGCCAATTTCACAATAAATTTTAGCACCTCTGGCTTTAGCATGTTCGTAATCTTCAAGAACCAAAGCTCCTGCTCCTTCTCCTAAAACGAAACCATCTCTGGTTGCATCAAAAGGTCTTGAAGCCGTTTCCGGGCTTTCATTTCTTGTAGATAAAGCGTGCATTGAACTAAATCCTCCCATACCTGCAATTGTAACTGCAGCTTCAGAACCTCCAGAAACAATAACATCGCACATTCCTAAACGAATGTAGTTGAAAGCGTCGATTAATGCATTTGCAGAAGATGCGCATGCAGAAACCGTAGTATAATTTGGTCCCATATAACCATTACGCATAGAAATATGCGCAGGAGCGATATCGGCAATCATTTTAGGGATAAAAAACGGATTGAACTTTGGAGTTCCATCGCCTTTAGCATAATACATAACTTCGTCTTGGAAAGTTTCTAAACCTCCAATTCCTGCTCCCCAGATAACACCAACTCTTTGTTTGTTTACATTATCATTAGTAATTCCAGCATCTTTAATAGCTTCATCACTGGCAGCAATTGCATATTGCGCAAATTTATCTAATCTACGAGATTCCTTACGATCCATGTAATCTTCAATGTTGAAGTTTTTTACTTCGCAGGCAAATTTCGTTTTATGCTTTTCTGTATCATAATATGTTATAGGAGCCGCTCCGCTAACCCCATTCACAAGTGCATTCCAATAATCCTGGATATTATTCCCGATAGGAGTAAGTGCACCTAATCCTGTTACAACAACTCGCCTTAATGCCATAAATATGTATTTTGTACTTTAAACAAATAAAACCCACGCTTTCTTAACTTATTGTTACTTAAGAGCCATGGGAATTACAATATAAATATATCTTTTTGATTGAAAATCAATCGAAATTTAAATTTAAAAAAATAATAACACCCGACTTTTAAAAATTTCAATTTTTTAAAAACAAACTCCAATTTTTGGAATTTAAATATTCAAATCTGGAATTTTTAAAATTCGGGTGTGGTATTATTATTTTTTAGCTTCCTCGATATAAGAAATAGCTTGACCAACAGTAGCAATGTTTTCTGCTTGATCGTCTGGAATTTGAATATCAAATTCTTTTTCGAATTCCATAATAAGCTCAACAGTGTCTAATGAGTCAGCTCCTAAATCATTAGTGAAGCTTGCTTCTGTTACAACTTCGTTTTCGTCAACACCTAATTTGTCTACGATAATCGCTTTTACTCTTGATGCAATGTCTGACATAATCTTTAATTTTAGAATTTAATTTGTTGGCAAAAATAAAAAACTTTATTTTAAAACAACTATTTAGTTTATAAATGTGACACTAATTTATAAAATTAATTTCAAGAAAGGTCTTTTAAAGCTATTTATTTTCGTTTTTTATTCCGTTTTTTGCATTCTCAAAATAAATTCTATTATGAAAAAAATTATCGTTTTTGCCTCAGGATCAGGAACTAACGCAGAGAACATTATAAAATATTTTTCGAACATTGAAATTGCAAAGGTGGTTTCGGTTTTTACAAATAATGCTTCAGCAAAAGTTATTGACAGAGCAAAAAATCATCAAATTCCTGTCGAAATCTTCTCAAAAAACGAACTTTTAGAACGAAATTTATTACAAAAAATACAAAAAATCGACCCAGATTTGATCGTACTTGCAGGTTTTTTATTGAAATTTCCTGAAAACATAATTGAACAATATCCCAACAAAATAATAAATATTCATCCGGCACTTTTACCTAAATATGGAGGTAAAGGTATGTACGGCATGCACATCCACAGGGCCATAGTTAATAATAAAGAAAAAGAAACTGGAATTTCTATTCATTATGTAAATGAAAATTATGATGAGGGCGGTATTATTTTTCAAGCAAATGTATCCTTAACAGACGAAGACACGCCAGAAACTGTTGCAGAAAAGATTCATGAGCTGGAACAAACACATTTTCCTGAAATTATCCATAAAATTCTGGAAGATTCAAATTCCAAAATTTAAATTCCAAATTCCAATTTTTAGGTCGCAGAAATCTGCAATCTAAAATCTAAAATCTACACTCTAAATAAATGACTCACGAAGTACATATCTATACAGATGGCGCAGCAAAAGGAAATCCTGGAAATGGAGGTTACGGCGTAGTCATGGAATTGGTTGGAACACCTCACAAAAAAGAATTTTACGAAGGTTTTCGGCTTACTACTAATAATAGAATGGAACTTTTGGCTGTAATTGTTGGTTTAGAAAAACTGAAAAAGCCAAATATGAAAGTTCTTGTAATTTCTGATTCTAAATATGTCGTTGATTCTGTTGAAAAGAAATGGGTATTAGGCTGGGAAAAAAAGAAATTTGCCGGGAGAAAAAACCCAGATTTATGGAAACGCTTTTTAGTTGCCTACCGAAAACACCAGGTCGATTTTAAATGGATAAAAGGCCACAACAATCATCCACAAAACGAACGCTGTGATGAACTTGCCGTTATGGCATCTATGCAGCCCAAACTTTCTGTAGACGTTTACTACGAAACTATAGGATCTAAAGAATAAAAAAAACGCATCAAATATTTGATGCGTTTTTTTGTACTAACTTAAACTTTTACTTTACTTATTCTTTATCTAAGTCTTTTGCTGTTTTAAATCCAATTAAAAGTCCGATACCTGCCATTATGAAAATTATTGAAGGATAAACTGCTCCATCATTCAAAGATGTATAGGTGGTAATCAATAAGGCAATAAAGATCCCTACTCCGCTTCCTATTAATAAGAATGCGAGATTTACAACGAAGATTTTCCAAGCTGGAACTCCGCTTCCTTTTCCCTGCATAAAAATACTGGCATCAACACCTTTCTCGATAAGCGCCAAACGTTCTCTGTTTCTAGTTGAATAAATTAAATAAACGATCCCGAAGATCATTAAAAAAAAGCTGATTGGAATAAAAATTTTGTCCATAATATTTACGTTTTTAATTGATTGATACTCCATATGACGAAGCTTTCCAAATTCAGGTTACAAGTTTTAGTGAAAAATTTTAATTTTTAAATCCCAAATCCCAAAATACACTGATAATCAGTTAATTTTGAATGTATTTTCACGGTACAAACTTGGTCAAAGTTTTTAAACTTTGGCCAAGTTCAGAAAGCCAATTGGAATTTGGAGTTTAAAAATTGAAATTTATTTTTTAAAATTCTTGTAACCTAAACATACAAACTGTCGTCCTATATAATATGAGTACAATAAATGATCAACATTATATCGACAAAGTTCTGCAAGGCGACAACAATTCGTTTGCCGTTCTTGTAGATCGTTATAAAGATATGATCTTTACTTTGGCACTCAAAATGGTTAAAAACCGAGAGGAGGCAGAAGAAGTTGCACAAGATACTTTCATCAAGATCTATAGTTCTCTTTCTAAATTTAAAGGCGATTCTAAATTTTCAACATGGATTTATAAAATTGCTTATAATACCTGCCTCGACAGATTGAAGAAAAGTAAAAAAGACGATTTAAATATTTCTATAGATGATTTTTCTTCCCATTTAATTAAAACGATGGACAATGCTTTGAGCGCTTTGGAAGAAAAAGAACGAAAGCAGACGATTCAAAAATGTTTAAATTTATTACCAAGTGACGAAAATTTCCTTTTGACTTTATTTTATTTTGATGATCAGAATTTGGAAGAAATCGGAAAAATCATGAATATATCGGCAAACAATGCGAAAGTAAAATTATTTAGAAGCAGACAAAAATTAGCCGTAATTTTGAGACAGCAGTTAGAACCAGAAATAATAGAATGTTATGAAAGAGAGCGATAAAAACATAGAACACCTTATTGATAAAATGATGGCTGAAGACAAACTGCAGTCACCATCAATAGATTTTACTTCAAAAATAATGAGTGAAGTTCTGGTTTTAGAAGAAAGAAAACTTAAAGCATACAAACCTTTAATTTCTAAACCCGTTTGGATTTTCATTGGAACTGCTATAGTTGCGTTGGTAATTTATTTATCTTTCTTTTCAGTTTCAGAAAACAATCTGGAAATCGGAAAAGCATATACAGACAAAAAATTACAACTGCTTTTTCGGGAATTCACTTCTCTAAAAATATCATGTATGCTGTTTTAATTGTTCCTTTCATGATTTTGATTCAGATTGGAGTTTTGAAGAATTATTTTGACAAGAAATATCAACTATAAAAATGAAAAATAAAAAGTTAATTCTTAAACACATTTTAAGAGCAAAAAAAACATGCACATATTCTCTTTTAATGTTGTTGTTTTTTGTCACTAGTTATGCATCAGCAATCCAGCCAGACTTTACTACTAAGGAAATAAAATTTGTTAGTGAAGGAACTTCACTCGCTGGTACTATTTTTACACCGAAAAATATACAGGGAGCCGTTGTGATTATTCATGGATCTGGACAAGAAAAAAGAATGATAAACTTCGCTGCAACTCTAGCTAATAATGGAATTGCAGTTTTAACGTATGACAAACGCGGAGTCGGAGAATCAGGCGGTGTATATGCCGGACCTGAAGTAGGAACTAATAATGTTGATTTCTCCAATCTAAATCTTTTGTCTTTAGATGCCAGTGCTGCCGTAAATAGTTTGTCTAAATATTTATCAAATGATAAAATACCAATAGGTTTAATAGGAGGCAGTCAAGCTGGATGGATAATTCCATTGACCGCAGAGAAAAATAACAAAGTTAAATTTATGACAATATTTAGCGGCGCTCTTATAACGGTTAAAGAACAATTGAGATTTCAATTTTTCACCAATGGAGATCAAAATTTCTGGAATACACACTCGGAAGAAGAGGCAAGAAAACATGTATTCAATGACCCTGATAAATATGAGTTTATTGATACAGACCCCAAAGATATTCTAGCTAAATTATCGATTCCAGGAATCTGGATTTTTGGCGGTAAAGATATTCAAGTCCCGGTAAAGCTATCAATCGAATATCTTGATGTATTAAAATCTAAAGGAAAACATTATGACTATAAATTATTTCCAAACTTGGGTCACAATACCGCATTTTCAGACTCTGAAGAACCTATGAAAGATGCCATCAAATGGATTAAAAGCATAAAATAAATAAGGCCAATCGTACTCAAAAAAATATTCCCGTTTTAATCTGAAAAAGAAAAACTACTTGTTTTAAAAGCTCAGATAAAATTAGATATATTTCAAAAATAAAACTTGCAATTTAAATCTGGAAATCATATTTTAAGCACTCTATTAAATCAAATATAATTCACTCATTTACAATATAATTACATCCGAAATCGATATTATTTTTTTAAGAAAATTTTGAGAACCTAAACCGTTGCAATATTGTAACTTATAGAGTATCTTTGCACCCTAATTCGAAATTCATAAAATGAATAAATTATTGATTGTTGGAACAGTTGCTTTCGACGCGATCGAAACTCCTTTCGGAAAAACAGATAAAATATTAGGTGGTGCTGCAACGTATATTGGTTTATCAGCTTCATTTTTTAACTTGCAATCGGCCATAGTTTCTGTAGTTGGCGACGATTTTCCTCAAGAACATTTAGATTTATTAACTTCAAAAAATATTGATATCTCTGGTATCGAAATTGTAAAAGGCGGTAAAACGTTTTTTTGGAGCGGATTGTATCATAACGATTTAAACTCTAGAGATACATTGGTTACTGAGTTAAACGTTTTAGCTGATTTTCAGCCAAAAGTTCCTCAAAACTATAAAGATGCTGATGTTGTGATGTTAGGAAACTTACATCCGTTGGTACAAAGCAGTGTTTTAGATCAAATGGAGAAAAAACCAAAATTAGTTGTTTTAGACACAATGAACTTTTGGATGGACTGCGCTCTTCCTGAATTATTAGACGTTATTAAACGTGTAGATGTTATTACAATCAATGACGAAGAAGCAAGACAACTTTCTGGTGAATATTCATTAGTAAAAGCGGCTGCCAAAATCCAAGATATGGGACCAAAATATGTGGTGATCAAAAAAGGAGAACACGGAGCACTTTTATTCCACAATAGAGAAGTATTCTTTGCGCCTGCTTTACCATTAGAAGAAGTTTTCGATCCAACTGGAGCTGGAGACACTTTTGCAGGTGGTTTCTCAGGATTTATTGCGCAAAGCGAAAACATTTCGTTTGGCAACATGAAAAATGCAATTATTTACGGTTCAAATTTAGCTTCGTTCTGCGTAGAGAAATTTGGAACTGAAAGGATGGAAACATTAAGTAAAGCAGAAGTAGCGATTCGATTACAGCAATTTAAGTCGTTAACTCAGTTTGACATAGAAATATAATGCGCAAAAGCCTCGATAAACCGGGGCTTTTTTATTACGTTAATACACACAACTTACAACAACACAAATACAAGAAACAATGAGCGACGCTTTAAAACACGAATGTGGTATAGCCTTAGTTAGACTTCTTAAACCGCTTGAATATTATAAAGAAAAATACGGAACTGCTTTCTACGGAATTCAGAAAATGTATTTAATGATGGAAAAACAGCACAACCGTGGACAAGACGGTGCTGGTTTTGCAAGCATTAAATTGGATGTAGAACCTGGACAACGCTACATCAGCAGAGTTCGTTCGAATCATGCACAGCCGATACAAGATGTTTTTAAACAAATAAATGAGCGAATCAGCGAAGAATTAAAAGCACAGCCTGAAATTGGTGACGATATCAATAAAATAAAATCACAGATTCCTTATGTTGGCGAATTGTTTTTAGGACACGTTCGTTACGGAACTTTTGGGAAAAACAGCATCGAAAGCGTTCATCCATTTTTACGTCAAAGCAATTGGATGCACCGCAATTTGATTTTGGCTGGAAACTTCAACATGACCAATGTTAAAGAACTTTTCGAAAATCTAGTTGAACTTGGACAACATCCAAAAGAAATGGCAGATACTGTTACGGTAATGGAAAAAATTGGTCATTTCTTAGACAAAGAAGTAATGCAATTGTATCAAGACTGTAAAACAGAAGGTTACTCAAAAAGAGAAGCTTCTCCAGTAATTGCTGAGCGTTTGGATATTGCTAAAATATTAGCTCGTTCAGCTAAAAATTTAGATGGAGGTTACGCAATGGCCGGTTTATTAGGTCATGGTGATGCATTTGTTTTTAGAGATCCAGCAGGAATTCGTCCAGCTTATTTTTACCAAGACGACGAAGTAGTTGTTGTAGCTTCTGAAAGACCAGTTATTCAAACTGTATTTAATGTACCTTTTGAAAGCGTTCAGGAAATTGAACCAGGAAATGCTTTAATCATTAAGAAAAGCGGTAAAGTTTCTATGAATCAAATCTTGGAACCAACCGTTAAAAAAGCTTGTTCATTTGAAAGAATTTATTTTTCTAGAGGAAGTGATGCTGAAATTTATCAAGAACGTAAAAACTTAGGAAAATTAATTTTACCTGCAGTTCTTAAAGCAATTGACAGCGATACAGACAATACTGTTTTCTCTTATATTCCAAATACTGCTGAAACTTCATTTTATGGTTTAGTTGAAGCTGCACAGGATTTCTTGAATCAGAGAAAAAACAATTATATTTTAGAAAACAGAAATACACTGACTGCCGAAACACTTCAGGAGCTTTTAGCTGTTAAAATACGTACAGAGAAAGTTGCTATTAAAGATGCTAAACTTAGAACCTTTATTACAGAAGACAGCAGCCGTGATGATTTAGTAGCTCACGTTTACGATGTTACATATGGCGTAATTAAACCAGAAGATAACTTAGTTATTATCGACGACAGTATTGTTCGTGGTACTACATTAAAAATGAGCATCATTAAAATGATGGATCGCTTAAAACCAAAACGTATTGTTATTGTTTCATCTGCACCTCAAATTCGTTACCCAGATTGTTACGGAATTGATATGGCAAAACTAGAAGGTTTAGTTGCCTTTAGAGCAGCACTTGCTTTATTAAAAGAAAGAAACTTATACCATATTGTAGATGAAGTTTATACTAAATGTAAAGCACAAGAAAATTTCTCAGATTCTGATGTTGTAAATTATGTAACAGAAATTTACGATCAATTTACAGATGAGGAGATTTCAGATAAAATTGCAGAAATGTTAAGCTCTCCAGAAATCAATGCTGAAGTGAAAATTATTTTCCAAACTGTAGAAGATCTTCACAAAGCTTGTCCTAAAAATTTAGGTGACTGGTACTTCACTGGAGACTACCCAACTCCTGGCGGAAATAGAGTTGTAAATCGTGCCTTTATGAATTTTTACGAAGGAAAAGACGCTCGAGCTTATTAAAAAAGTATTAACAAAAGGTTAAATAGTGCATTTCATCGGTTTTTTTTGCCGTTCATCCTGTTTGTTTGGTGAAATTGAAAAGCTACAATACTTTTGAGAGACCATAACATTAGTAGGTTAAGTTTATGGTAGATTTGGGGCAAAAAGGGTGGAAGAAATTCCACCTTTTTTATTGGAATAAACTCAAATATTTCTAAAACAAGAGATTACCTTTATCTTGATCGAATTATTCCCTTTAACTACAAAGTTTTTTCAGAGAACACTTTCCATACATATATTCAAAGACATTAGCACATTTAGTTTATAATAAATTGGGGCAAAAAAAAGCTTATTAAAATCCGATTTTTTATTCGTTAATACACTTAAGTATTTACATCACAACAGATTATTCCATTTATCGGATTTACTTACCTTTTATCTAAAAAGTTTTTTTTGCAAAATTACCTTCCATACATTTACTAAACCATAACATTAGTAGGTTAAGTTTATGGTAGATTTGGGGCAAAAAAGGTGGAAGAGATTCCACCTTTTTTATTGTAATAAATCTAACAAAATCAATTAATTACATTCCATTTATCGGATTTACTTACCTTTCATCTAAAAAGTTTTTTTTACAAAACTACCTTCTATATATTTACTACACCATAACATTAGTAGGTTAAGTATATGGTAGATTTGGGGCAAAAAGGGTGGAAGAAATTCCACCTTTTTTATTTTTTTTTAGAAGAGAAAAAAAAATATGAGAATATAGATTACAGAAAATAGACTAAAGAGAAATAAAAAAATATAGACAAAAAAAGACGGATAATCTTTCGATCATCCGTCTTTTTTCTATATTCTATTTTCTTTAAATGACTATTTGTCTAAAGCAAATCTTCTAGCTACTTCTGTCCAGTTAATTACACTAAAGAAAGCTTCAATATAATCTGGTCTTCTGTTTTGGTAGTTTAAGTAGTAAGCATGTTCCCAAACATCCATTCCTAAGATTGGAGTTCCACCGTTTCCAGCAACTTCTGGCATTAATGGATTATCTTGATTTGGAGTACCTACAACTTCTAATTTTCCTCCTTTTTGAACTGTTAACCAAGCCCATCCTGAACCGAATTGCGTAGCACCAGCTTTAGCAAATTTTGCTTTAAATTCTTCAAATGATCCAAAAGAAGCTTCAATTGCTTCCAATAAATCTCCTGTTGGTAATCCACCTCCGTTTGGTGACATTACTGTCCAGAATAAATTGTGGTTGTAAAAACCTCCACCATTATTACGAACTGCCGCATTAGATTTATCTAAGTTAATCAA
Source organism: Flavobacterium sp. SORGH_AS_0622 (assembly GCF_030818825.1). Classification (NCBI taxonomy): domain Bacteria; kingdom Pseudomonadati; phylum Bacteroidota; class Flavobacteriia; order Flavobacteriales; family Flavobacteriaceae; genus Flavobacterium; species Flavobacterium sp. SORGH_AS_0622. The sequence goes on along the minus strand of NZ_JAUTAX010000001.1, from coordinate 1,978 downwards.
GATATTCTCGATTGTTTTTCCTTCTAAATCTGTTCCAGCGATAGCCGCATTAAGATTTGTCGTATATGCATTGTGATGTTTAGTATGGTGGATTTCCATTGTACGAGCATCAATATGTGGTTCTAATGCGTCATATGCATAAGGTAATTGTGGTAATTCAAAAGCCATGATATTAGGATTTTTATGGTTTATAATAATTTATCCCAAATTTAGACATTTAACTTTGGAATAGAAAATACTATTTCGTTATAATTCAATTTAATTAATCGATAAATTGCTTTTTTAGAAGATAAACACTTGTAAATCTTTATTTTCCATTGAAAGTAGTCATGGTATTTTCTAATCCTGCTGTCCCAAAAGTTTTGATAATTTCTGCCGAAGTCTCTAAACGTTCTGGTAATTTTGACTCTTCTTCTTCATTCCACTCTCCTAAAACATAATCTATTTGCTGCCCTTTTTTAAATTGATCACTTATACCAAATCTAAAACGAGTGTATTGCTGTGTATTAAGAACTAAATTAATATTTTTAAGTCCGTTATGCCCGCCGTCGCTTCCTTTTGGTTTGATTCTAATGGTTCCAAAAGACAGATTTAGATCGTCTGTAATCACAAGAATATTTTCTAATGGAATATTTTCTTTGTCCATCCAATATTTTACGGCTTTACCACTTAAGTTCATATAAGTGTTTGGTTTTAAAAGAAAAAAAGTTCTTCCCTTAAACTTATGTTCTGCCATTGAACCGAGTTTTACAGTTTCAAATGATAGACCTTCTTTTTTAGCTAAAAAATCAAGCACTTTAAATCCGATATTATGTCTGGTGTTTACATATTCGGCTCCGATATTTCCTAATCCTACGATTAAATATTTTTTCATATTATCTATGTTCTCTTCTTTTGGTGCTGATGAAAACAGTTTTATTATCCATTTTATCATGTTGCAAAAATAAACTTAATTGGGAAATTAAATCCTTTGCAATAATAATTTTCTCTAGTATTAAATCTAAAAATCCAAATAAATCTATACAAAATAATTTTTTAAAAAACCTTAATCTATTAAAAAAAAAACATCTTGGGGTAAAATCTCGTTGAACATAAAAAGAAATTTGCACATTCAAAAAAGGGGTCAAACTAAATATCTAAATCCCCGATAATTAAAAGAATACGCTATGAAAAACAAATTTCTTCCTTTGCTTTTTGTGCTAGCCAGTTACGGTGCCTACTCTCAGGTAGGTATTGGAACACTGAAGCCAAATGCATCAACACAGCTAGAAGTTGTTGCTTCAGATAAAGGGATTTTAATTCCTCGAGTTCCTTTAACAGGATCTACAGATGCCACAACAATTAAAAATGGAAATGTTAATAGTTTACTGGTTTTTAATACTGAAACAATTTCAGATATAACTCCAGGCTATTATTACTGGTATGTCGATAAATGGTATAGAATTGCAGTTTCTGGAGAAGGAACCGGTATAGGAACAGCAGAAGGCAATGGTATCCCAGGTAAAAAAGGCGATCCAGGTTATCCAGGTAAAAATATTAATATTTATACTGATAAAATAACTAATACAGTTTATGTACAAAATTCAGATGGTACTTGGACTCCTATTAATGGTCATAATGGAGCGACGGGAGCAACTGGTCCAACAGGATTGACTGGTGCGACGGGTGCAACTGGTGCGACTGGAGCAACTGGTGCGACTGGAGCAACTGGTGCAACTGGTGCAACTGGTGCGACTGGTGCGACTGGAGCAACTGGTGCAACTGGTGCAACTGGAGCAACTGGTGCAACTGGAGCAACTGGAGCTACGGGTGCAACTGGAGCTACGGGTGCGACTGGAGCAGATGGTGCAACTGGTGCGACTGGAGCAACGGGAGCGACTGGTGCAACTGGAGCAGATGGTGCAACTGGAGCGACTGGTGCAACTGGAGCAGATGGTGCAACTGGTGCGACTGGAGCAACTGGAGCAGATGGAGCAAC